>CAVTVC010000010.1:0-138170 GCA_963738085.1 uncultured Acidobacteriaceae bacterium | reverse complement strand
CATGGATACAAGGCCGGGGCCCTTGATAAGGGGCTCGACGTCGCGCGCGGCGAATTTGTCGCGATCTTCGATGCGGACTTCGTGCCGCCGCGACAGTGGGTCATGCAGGTCATTCATCACTTCGCGGAGCCAAAGATTGGGATGGTGCAGACGCGGTGGACGGACCTGAACTGCTACGATAGCTTCCTCACGCAGGTGGAAGCAATTCTGCTCGACGGCCACTTCGTGCTGGAGCATGGAGGAAGAAGCCGCGCTGGCGTCTTCTTCAACTTCAATGGAACCGCGGGAATGTGGAGACGAGAGACGATCACAACCGCGGGTGGATGGCAGCACGACACCCTGACGGAGGACACAGACCTCAGTTACAGAGCACAGTTAGTAGGGTGGCAGTTCAAGTACCTGCAAGACGTCGAGCGTCCTGGCGGAACTGCCAATCGAGATGACCGCCTTCAAGACGCAGCAAGCTCGATGGGCTAAGGGTTTGATCCAGACTGGAAAAAAGATCCTTCCACGAGTGCTGAAGAGCGATGCTCCCTGGCACACAAAACTGGAGGCGTGGTATCACCTGACGGCGAACATCAGCTATCCCCTGATGATTATTCTGAGTGTCTTGCTGATGCCGGCGATGATCATCCGCAGCTGGCAGGGGGGTCATTCAGATGCTGCTAATCGACTTTCCGCTCTTTATCGCGAGCACAATGTCGGTATCAACTTTCTATATGGTCAGCCAGAAGGAGCTGTATCCGAAGAGCTGGTACATGTCGATCCTCTACGTACCGTTCGTCATGGCACTTGGCGGCGTTGGGTTGACGATTACCAATACCAAAGCCGTAATGGAAGCGCTGTTCGGAGTGAAGAGCGCTTTTGCTTGAACGCCGAAGTACAAGGTAAAGAAAAAGGGCGAGAAGACTCAGGCGAAGGTGTACCGTAAGCGGCTCGGAATTGTCCCATGGATCGAACTGGGGATTGGCTGTTATTTGCATGGACTGTCTCGACGATGCGATCACTACTGAAAATTTCTTTACGGTGCCGTTCCTGGTGTTGTTTGTCTTCGGTTACTGGTACACGGGGTTGCTGAGCCTGTTGCAGGGTCGGTTCGAGCGAAGTGGAGATACCGAGCAGCAGATGCACGAGAAGCCATATCCGGTGGGAATCTAATCAGGAGCGTAGGCGCTAAAGAGGGCTGATAGACTGAAGGCGCTCAAGGAGCGAACGTCGCTGAAGGACCTGGACCCATGCAGATCATTACTGCCAGTTTTATTGCACTTGCTCTCTTTCTCGGATATGTGGTGGCGGTAGGTCTGTCGATGGCGGCAACCTTTGGCATGTCGGCGATCTCCAGCAGCTTTGTCTCGAAGAACAATCGCATTACCGCGCAGTACAAGTACGCCCAGGATGCGGTATGGCTCGTATGCGCGATGGCTGCCGGCTACATTGCGTCGCTGGTCAATGGACTCTCGTACCGATGGATCGTTGGCCCCGGACTAATGCGATCCTGGTAGGCGTCTTGTGGCTAAATGCTTGGGAGATGCGGCAGCGTGGACTTGGCCACCAATTGATCATGACCGTGCTCTCCGTGGCTGGTGTGGCAATAGGCTTCGCGATCCATCTTTCGAGGCTTCCAATAGTCCCCGCATAAGTATCCTTCTATTCCATTATTTGCCTATATCCCGATGGCTGGCGAAGGCGAACGCCGCCACGCAGCACGAGCAATCGATCAGAAACAAGAAGAGAGCCCTGAGGCTCTCTTCTTGTCGTGCCCTAACCAGGCAGACTGGTGCAACGCAGCGTTAGAAACGGATACCGAATGTAACCGGAAGATATCCGGTCTTCGCGCTGTTTTGGGGAAAGACGTTGAAGTTGTTGCCGTTGGCATCACCAAAGGAGAATGGGCGGGGAGAGTTGAAAGTGTAAACGTACCGACCTTCAACATAAAACTTCTCGGAGGCGAAGCGGGAGAACTTGTAAGTCATCCCAAGACCTGCATTCACGCCGAAGGCGTTGCTGGTGTACTTGTCAATCGACTGATTTGCCTGATAGGTATAGCAACCATAGAACGGATCGCAATACTGGCCTAACGACGGAATCGTGAAATTGGTAGCCTTGTGGTAGTACCCGGCTCCACCGATGAAATAGGCTCCGAAGGTGTCGGAGTTGTAGAAGTTGACGATCGGATCAAGCGCGAAAGACCAGAGGTGGGTGTCGCCGCCGAGTTGCGTGAGGCCGCAACCGCCAACGCAGGTGCTGTTGTAGATGTTCAGCAAATTATTCAAAGTGGAAGTCGGGATGCCGAAGTTAGCCCAGTTGAAGTCGAGCTGGATGCCAAACATCTTACTGAAGTTGCGACCCACGCCGGCCTGAAAGTCATAACTGGTGGTCAGGTAGCTATGCGAGTCGCCGACGGGAATCGTAAACCCTCCGCCTACGAGAAAGCTGTACTTCGCCGAGCCATCGGGGTTGGTGCGGCGTCGTTATAGTTCGGATGGCCATACCGGCGCCGCGGTGGAGGCTGGTCATCGCTGCTGCCAAAATTGAAGTCTTCGGCGGTCGCCATCTCCGCACTGCCGACACTGCTGCTGTATTTCAGATCGACCGGAGTGGAGATATCCAGGGGGGCAAGTAGACTCGATTTGAGGCTAACCGGAGGAAGTGGCGGCGCTGTGCCTGCCGACTGCTGGGCGTACACCCCAAGTGTGCCGACAGCGGCGAGGAACGTGGCTGCGGCAGTGCGGCCCAGTAAGGGTAGTAGGCGATTGCTGATCGTCATATGCATCTCTGTGTGGCTCCCTTGGTGTTAAGGCTTTTCTTTCTGTTTGAACCCGAGTGTTTTGCCCTTGTTGTGTATGACGCAAGAAATTGAACTTTGGATGACAGGGCAGGTAGTTTTTTGGCCTCTGGCCGATGACAAATTATAGACAATCGGAGAGATACGAGTGATCCGAAGGACGATAAAACAGCCGAACCCTGCAAAAAATGAATACCGGCAAAGACGACAAAGCGTGGGCTGAACCCACGCTTTGTCGGAACGAATGGAGCCGGTTTAGTGGATGTCGAACTGCTCAGGGTGAAGACTCGGGTCAGACTTAACGAGGATAGTCTTTCCGACCATCTCTTCCATCTCCTGAAGCCACTTGGTGCCTGGCGCCTTCAGTTGTTTGACAACGTCCGGATTGACTCGCAGCATGACGTCGCCGCGGTCGAGGTGCTTCTGCATCTTGCGCATCTCGATGTAGATGTCGTTGCAAACCGTGACCGGCGACTTCACCATTCCAGTACCGGCGCAGACATTACAGGTCGTCGACAAGGTCCTCTCCAACGACTGCTTGACGCGTTTACGGGTAATGGCGACAAGGCCAAAATCGTTGAACTGCAGAATCTTCGATGGGGCACGGTCGTTTTTGAGCTCTTCCTCAAGCGCGGCCATGACGCGATTGCGGTTCTTGCGCTCGTCCATGTCGATGAAGTCGATGATGATGATGCCACCAAGGTCGCGGAGCCGAATCTGGCGCACGATCTCGGGGATAGCATCAAGGTTGGTCTTGACAATAGTGTCTTCGAGACGAGCCGTCTTGCCAACAAATTTGCCGGTGTTGATGTCGATGGCAACAAGGGCTTCGGTCTGGTTGATGACGATAGAGCCGCCGGATTTGAGCCACACCTTGGAGCGAAGCGCCTTGTTGATCTCTTCGGTGATGCCGAACTGTTCGAAGAGCGGCGTCTCTTTGGTGTAAAGCTTGACACGGCGAATGAGCGACGGCTGGAAGCGCTGCAGGAATCGCAGAATGCGCTCGTAGTCGGTCTCAGTATCGACCCAGATCGCGGAGAAGTTATCGGTGACCTGGTCGCGGAGGATGCGTTCGACGAGGTTGAGGTCGTGGTAGATGAGTGCGGGCGACTTCGAGGATTCAGAGCGTTGCTTGATGTCGGCCCAGAGGTTCAGAAGGAAGCGGAGGTCGCTGCGAAGCTCTTCTTCGCTCGCTCCCGATGCTGCGGTACGGACAATGAAGCCTCCGGCTGCATCACCCTTTTCGCTCAGCAGTATCTCTTTGAGACGACGGCGCTCGCCGTCGGACTCGATCTTGCGCGAGACACCGGTGTGGTTCACCGTAGGCATAAAGACAAGAAAGCGGCCAGGAAGCGCGATGTGCGAGGTGATCCGCGCACCCTTCTTGGCGATAGGCTCTTTCGCGATCTGAACGAGGATCTCCTGCCCCGGCTTCAGCAACTCATTGATGGCCGGAAGATTGGTCGACTGAACCGAACTGCGTCCGCCACGGCGGTCACGACCTCCTCCGGAGCGCTCGCGGTCGCCTGCGCCGCCAGCGTAACGAGGACGATCACCACGGCCAAACCGGTCGCGGCGGCCATCACGACGCCCGTCGCGGCGGCCTCGCCCACGATCGTTGTCGCGGCTGCGATCGCGTGCTGGAGCGGCAGTGTCGACCTGAGGCTGGTCCAAACCATTGGAAGATGTTTCACTGTCTTCCCCAAGCTCTTCGTGGATGACGTCTTCTTCAGTATCGGACTCATCCAGTTCATCCTCGTCTTCCTCGTCGGACTCGTCGATGTCGCCGATAGTCAAGTCGTGGACGGCATCCTCCTCTTCAAAGTCGTCTTCCTCCTCTTCGTCGACGCTGCCGGAACGGGTGATTTGGTCGATCGACATCTCACGCAGCATGGTGCCAAGATCCGCTGCTCCTTCCAGCGTCTCTTCTTCGTCAAAATCGTCCATCTCTTCAATAGAGCTGGCGTGGAGCGTCGTGTTGTAGTCCTCCTCGTCGAGTGTCTCCTCCAGGAGAGCGCCCGCCTCCGGGATGAAGGTCGTCGCAGGAGCTTCGGACGTAATGTCGCCGGTTGCGTGAAGCGTAGTGACCTCATGCTCAATGGAAATGGGCTGCTCGGCTAAGACGGGAATGGGGTCGGGCAGAGTTTGCCAGTCGAATCTCTCAAGGGTCGGATCCGTGTGCACTTGCGCTACAGGTTCTGCAGGGCTCGGAGTAATGGTGTGGGTTGTTGAGGCCTCAGGGTGCTCGTGAGCTTGCTCGAAAATCTCTTCCTGAACCTCTTCTTCGTGGAGTTCGGGAGCGTCGAGGACTGGTGCGCTTTGGCGAAACTCGCTTGGGGCTGCCGGATCGACGCGGTAAGAAGCAGATGCGTCGGTCGGTTCGTACTCAAAGGAAGCGGGTGACGCTGTTCGAGGCAGATCGGCTGCACTGATCTCCGGCTGGGCAACGATGGTTTCCGGTGTTGGTTGGAGCGTGGGCCCCGAGATGGACTCCGGAACTGGAGCCGAAACGGCAACTGTCTCCACAGTATTGCGGTAGCTCTGACTGGCGTTCTCCTGGCGGCGGTGGCGGGAGAGCGATTCGCCGGGCAAAACATTACCTCCATCCCAACCTGAAGGGATCGCAAAGCTGGGAGCGGAGGGAACGATGACGTTTTGAATGCTGGGTTGCGACGGGGTCGCTACTGCAGGAGCTTCCGTCTCCTTGCGGTACTTCGACAAAGACTCACCGGGAAGAACGATCGGCTCTGACGTGACCGCACCATACTCCGGTTCGCTGCTGGCAGAAGCCTCTTCCGCTCCATACAACGACGAACGGGGAGCAAAGCCTCGTGGTGCGCGCGAGTCACGCCCATTACGATCTCCTCGATTGCCACGGTTGCGGTCTCTTCCGCCGCGATTGTTACGGTCGCCGCGGTCACCTCGGTCGCTTCGATCGTTGCGTCCGCGGGTCTCTTCAGTGTTGGTTACTGTCTCACTCGTTGAGTGGGCGGATTCAACAGGGGCTGTCGTGGCAACAAAGGGAGCAGCGGCGCCATCGATATTGAAGGAATCATCGCCATAGGTAGGTTCGATCGCGGTCTCGGAACTCGGCGTTCCGGCGATCTGTGCCGACTCGTCCCGTTGGCCCGGGCCACGGCCACGACGGCGGCCGCGACGGCCACGCCAGCGTCGACTGCCATCGGCTCCAGGAGCGCCTTCGCCGATCTCTGCCGCGTCTTCGCGAGACGGAATGGGTTCGGTTGACTCTTCGGCAAAGTAATCCGCAACCGGTGCGTTGAACGTATCATTCGCATCCGCAGAAACGACAGGGTCCGCAATGGGTTGACGGTCGCGGTTGCCGCCGCGATCACGACGCCCCCGGCCACCTCGGCTACGATCACCACGGTCACCTCGCTCACTGCGTCCGTTGCGATCTCCAGAGTCAGTAGATTGATCCGGGCTGGCAATCGAGCCCTCGATCGTAGTTGCCCCACCGTTGCGGTCGCTACGGCGCCGATTGTGGTCGCCGTTGGTGTCAAAGTCGGCGGAGTCGCCCGCCTCCTCCATGAAGTCGGTAATGTAAAGGAAGGCATCGCGCTCGAGGCCGATGTCCACAAAGGAGGACTGCATTCCCGGAAGGACGCGGGTGACTTTGCCGTTGTAGATGGAACCTGCGAGAGTGTATTCATTCTCGCGCTCGTAGTAGATCTCGGTGAGGGCGTCGTTTTCGACGATGGCGAGACGGGTCTCGTGAGGGGTACTGGAGATGTAAATTTCTTTCGACATTCTGTGCTCTTTCTGCCCGCCTTGGTTAAAGTGCGAGCGGCAGACCGAGACAGAGATCACTCGTGAGTTAGCCTGGCATCAGGGCCAGGGCTGACTCACCGTGGGGCGGACGGGCAGGGGGATGCAGAAGCGCTTGAGCAGAACTCGATAGCCGGTATGAGATTGTGATTCAACTCAGCCGTAAACGCCCTCAGAGAGGCGGCGAATGGGGCGAAACCGGGTAAATCGGGAACACTGGGGGATGCTTCGAGCAACTGCTGGCATGCGGAGTTTGTGACCAGAACAACCTCAAAATCAACGATTTGAGGCGGGGCCGTTCGCCATCCGGATGCGATCATTTCCCTGAAACCTGTCCAGCCAACGGATTGATGTCTCTCGTTCGGCCGGCCTTTTCTTCTAAAAATCTGTTGCCGCTGACCGGCGACCGTGCGCCCGGAGATCAGCGGATCTTGCGCTGAGCGGCATCTACAGCCGAACAGTTGTTAATACAGTATTGCACTAAAGGTGTTACAGATGCCAGTGCCGCCAGGATTTGAGGGTAAGTTAGTTGATTCCACGTAAGGTTATCGGACGCAGTGGTCCGATTCGGACTGGATAAGGTTCTCTCTTCCATTGACGAAATTTAGTTGACGAAGCGGCGCATGCGAACGTTCATCACGATTCCCAGGGCAAGGAAGGTAAACAGGACCGAAGAGCCCCCATAGCTCAGCAAAGGCAGCGGTATCCCGGTGACGGGCATCAGGCCCACGACCATGCCCACATTGACCGCGATCTGGAAGACAATAACGGCGACCACTCCCATGATGATGAAACTGCCGGGCAGATCGGAGGCCGTCTGGGCATTCTGGATAAGCCGCATCAGGATAAGGAAGTACAGTAACAGGACGCCGACGGCGCCGACGAATCCGTGTTCCTCGCAAAAAGCCGCAAAGATGAAGTCGGTATAGGGGATCGGGAGGAAGTCACCCTGAGTCTGAGTTCCCTTGTTGGCCCCTTTGCCCCAGATTCCCCCCGAGCCCACAGCGATAAGCGATTGGCGGATCTGATAGCCAGAGCCGCGGGGGTCCGAGTCAGGGTTGATAAAGGCGTTGATCCTGGCCTGCTGGTAGGGCTTGAGGTGTTTGCCGCTCTTCCAGGCGATGCCACCGACCAGGATGAGTGCGAGCAAAATGATGCCGACCTGTTTGAAGCGAATCCCGCCAAGGAAGAGCCCGCAGATAAGAATCGGCAGGTAGGTAAGCGAGGTGCCGAGGTCGGGTTGCTTGAGCACAAACAGCATGGGAACGAAGACAAGGGCCGAGACCTTGCCGATTTCAGCCCAGCTCAGTTCCTTTCCGGCGAGGCCCCAGAAGTAGCGGGCCACTGCAATGATAAGGATTAGCTTGATCCATTCCGACGGCTGAAAATGCATTCCATGGAAGCTGATCCACCGCTTTCCGCCAAGCACCTTCGTGCCGAAGAGCGCGACGGCAACCAGGGAGAGGATACCGACGCCGTAGGCCCAATGGATGGTATCGAGCAGGCGATGGTAGTCGATCAGCGAAATCAGAAACATCAGGACTAGGCCAATCGCAAGAAACTCGATCTGCTTGTGGTCAAACCCACGGAACTTGGTGTGCAGGGTGGCGGACTTGATCTCAAGAACCGAGATCAGCGAGAGCAGGAGGACGAAGCCGAGAAGCACCCAGTCGAAGTCGCGATAGGAGGAGAGGCGGGTCATGCTTGCTGTTAGTGTAACCAGTTCCGACAGCGCCGTGCGGAGCGTATTCTGACGCGAATACAAGGAGGCAGCGGGTGTTGGGGCGCCCTTCCAGAACAAGAACGCTGCCCGAGCCGCGCAGTCTGTGGAGGTATTCCTACTTCGACATGATCAAACGAAAACTGTGGTTATTGCCTCTCGCTTTAGCATGGCATACGACACCCGCTCTCTTAATCGGGCAGAATTCTGCGCCAAGCGCCCTGGAAGAAGTCTTGGCCGTCCCCCCGCAACCGGTCGATTTCAACAAAGACATCTATTACAGAAACAAGCTCGAATTCTCGCTGGAAACAGGCGCGCTTCCGATCAATATTCCTTTTGTTTTCGACATCTTCGTAGGCGGCGACTACTCGCAAAGACCTCTTCATTACACCCTGGTTCCCATCTTCCCTTCCCTCCGCTGGCATATGGGTGACGTGAAAGGTCCTGGAATTCTACGCGGGAATACTGACCTTACAGCAACTCTGTCCGTCACCGCGATTCCACGGGGGCCTGAAAAGATTTACGGGGCCTTCAATCTGGGAGTGCGGCGTAACTTTGTTTACCGTAATTGGCATAGTGCACCCTACTTTGAGTTTCGCGCCGGCGCTGGGTTCATAGACGCGAAGGAACCGGATGGCGTGTCCTATGCGCAGGGACAGGACTTCACTTTCACGCTCATGATGGGCGCAGGCGCACGGTACAACTTCAATTCCCGATACAGCGTGTCACTTGGTCCCGAGTACATGCACGTATCCAATTTGTATTTGTCCGAACAACACCTATGTCCTACGGCTGCCGTATTGCATCCGTGCTACAACAATGGGATCAATGTGTGGGGCGGAATGGTTGGGTTCAATGTGCGGTTGGGCAAGCCCAAACAGGCCACGGTGCAATGAGGCATCGCTCCTCCACACCTACTCGGTGGTAGGTGTCGAAGGCTTTGGGGTAGAAGACGTAGCCGGAACCGTCCCCGGTTTGGGTGTGTCGGCGATACGAATGTTGTTGTCTCGCTTGCGTTGCTTGGTGACAAAGGCGTTGACGACCTTCGCGGCGACCGGGGCAGAGGCTTCGGCGCCCCAGCCTCCATGCTCGCACAGCACGGCAACGACGATGTCTGGATTGCGGCGCGGTGCCATGCCCACAAACCAGGCGTTGGCGCGCTCGGCTCCCTTGCCCAGACTGGTGGCGCCAGCGCTATGGCTCACGACCTGGGCGGTGCCGGTCTTGCCCGCGAAGTCGATGCCTTCCAGGTGGACGGCCGCGGCGGTGCCGGTGGTTGTCGTCGCGGCCATGGCGTCGGTGATGGTCTCCCAGTTGGCGGGCGTAATGGGGATGACCCGATCGCCGGAGCCGGGGTAGCTGGTGAGGATGTTTTCTTCGAACTCCTTGGGGACCTCGTCGGGAAAGACAACGTGCGGGCGCTTGAGGGCTCCGCCAGAGGCGATTCCGCCGAGCGCGCGTGCGAGCTGCAGGGGAGTAACGGTGGTCGCACCCTGCCCGATGCCGACTGAGATCACCTCGCCTGCGTACCACTTTTCATGCTGGGTCTTCAGCTTCCAGGCGGTCGAGGGCATGGTGCCGGAGACCTCGTCGGGCAGGTCAATGCCGGTCTTCTGAGAGAGGCCGAGCGAGGTGGCGTACTTGGCGATGGTGTCGATGCCGAGCTTTTCGGCGAGGGTGTAGTAGAAGGTGTCGCAGGACCACGGGATTGCGTGGTCGATATCGACCATGCCGTGATGCTTGTCACAGGCGAAGAAGTGACCGAAGAAGGTGCCGCCTCCGGTGCACGCTACGTGCATGGCCTGCGCGACGCCTTCTTCCAGTCCCGCGAGCGACATGATGATCTTGAACGTCGAGCCAGGCGCGAGCTGCGCCTGGATGGTCTTGTTCAGCAGAGGATGGTTCGGGTCGGTAATGATCTGGTTCCAGTAGGCCCGGGTGAGGCGAACAGCGAACTGGTTAGGATCGAAGCTTGGGCGGGAGACCATGGCGAGAATCTCACCGGTGTGCGGATCCATCGCGACTAGCGCACCGTTCTTGCCCTCCATGGCCTTTTCAGCGGCCATCTGGACGTCTAGGTCGATGGTGAGCTTCAAATCTTTGCCAGGGATCGCAAGGGTCTGGCCAAGATGACCAAGTTCTTTGCCGTGGCTATTGACGATGACATCTCGGCTGCCATCAATACCGCGCAGAATAGCGTCATATGTAGCCTCCACACCGGAACGCCCGACCACGTCGCCAGGAGAGTACAGCGAATACCTGTCATCATTGGCAAGCATCTGCTCTGAGACCTCGCCCACGTAGCCGATAAGATGGGCTGCGAAGCCATCACTGGGATAGAGCCGGCGCTGCTCATCGAGCGTCTCGAGTTCCGGGAGCTCATCGCGATGAGCAGCGATGAATGCCTGTTCGTCAGGGCTTATGTCCTGCTTCAGCGGAATCGGCTGGTAGTTGGGAGCAATCTGATAACGGCGAAGGATAGAGTGAATCTGTTCGACAGAGATATGAAGCCCCTGAGAGATCAGAGGTAGGTCCCCTTCGAGATCCTTGACCTGCTCGCGGAGAAGATAGCAGGTAACCGAGGGGTAGTTGTCAACGAGGAGGCGCCCCTCGCGGTCGAAGAGTTTACCGCGCGGAGCGAGGATGGGCACCTTGCGGATGCGGTTGGCTTCGGCGAGCGAGCGGAAGTTGTCGGAGTTGACCACTTGAAGGCGCCAGAGACCGACCAGCAGAACGGCAAGGATCAAGGCAATGAGGTACTGGACGGAGTGGAGCTTGCCGATAGGCAGCTTCTCCGCCTTGCCATTAGGGCCGGCGTTCTGCGCTTCAGATTGGTGGACCGGTTCCATGTCTCATCTCAGTCTACGGCTGTTTCCGTCAAGTCGCAGATCCGACTGGTGTGTATCAAGGTTGTTCGTTAGACGTGTGAAAACCGGGTTTTACTCGCGTCGCCGGGCGTTATCGAGCAGGAAAAATATGGGAAGTGCCACCACCGTATTGATCGTAGCGCGCAGGAGTTCATGCACCCAGAGAATATGAAAGTCGGCATGGCCCAGGAGACGGCGGTTGATTAGAAAGATAAGAAAGCTGTTGAGAAGGAAGAAGCCGAAGTTGATAAAGATGCGGGTCGTCAGATTTTCTACGTCGACCTGAATGCCGATACTTGCGGCAATATAGCCGATGACGGACTTCGCCATGCCATTGACACCGATAGGGGTATTCGTAAGTGCGTCCTGAAGCAGGCCGATCGAAGCACCCGTTAGAGTTCCCGCAACGGGATTACGGCGAGAAACCGCGAAGAAGATGGTGACAATGAGCGGAAGATCGAGGATAGCGAGGCGCGGAAACGGTCTGGGAAGCAGAGCCTGCAGCAGGATCGCAGTCAGCGGAACAAGCACCGTAACAGCCGGAGGAAAGCTGTGTTGCTCGAGTTCCCGGCGGGATGTGTAACTGTGAGTGGCCATAGGTTACGGTGTGTCTTCCGGTTGTTAGTTCTCAGCTTAGTTTTACTGAGGTTGAAGGTTGGGCGTTTGCGGTTTGTTGACCTTTGCCGGAGGCGGCTGGGGCGAAGTTGAGGGCTGGACCGTGGAGCGCGTTGGGTTTGTGGTGCCGGGATAGGCCTCATTGGGAGCCCCAGGTTTCAGGTCAGCCGCCGGCGGCGTGCTCCCGGATGTGTAGCGATCCGGGTGAACAGTTGGAAGCGGTTTTGGAACAGCTCTGCCAGGCGTCGCGCCGGGAGCGGCGGGATTTGCAGTATCGGCCTCAGGGTGGTCCGGATCGTGAAGACTGGGGAGCCGATCGGCAACGATCTCCGCTGCGGATTTAGCGGCCGCGTCAGCAGCCTGCTGATCGGCAAGTTGTTTGGCCGCCGCAGCCTGTGCCTCGGATGTGGCAACTCCAATCGCGAGATCGTGTTGTGCCGCAGCAGGTATAGTCGACGTTGTATTGGTAATGACCAGAACCTCTTCGAGTTGATTGAGGTTGGCTGCGGGACGAAGTTGGATCAACGTATACGGCTGATGGTCAGGGTCCGGCTTGATGGACTCGATCGTACCCACAGGAAGACCACGCGGATAAACCTGGTCGCCGCCTGAAGTGAGAACCTGCTCGCCAGGCTTGATGCGTGAGTCCGGCGTCAGGTTGTTGATCACAATCTGGCCCGCTGAGCTTCCGCGAAGTATTGCGCGGAGACGAGTCGTGGCAAGGACGACGCCGGCACCGGACGTCTGATCGTTGATAAGCAGCACCTGCGACGTATGGGGGAAGACGTCGCGGAGCTTGCCGATGATGCCGTCCGGCGTAATGACTGCCTGATCGGGCCTCAACCCGTCCTTTGCACCCTTATCGATGTAAAGGACCCGAGCGAGGTCACTGCCGCTGCTGCCGATCACCTGCGCGGCAACCGTAGAGGCAACGTAGTGCTGCTGGAAGTCGAGCATCGCCTGCAGCCTGTGACCTTGAATCGCGTCTTCGGAGAAAGCAGCCTGCTCCAGCCGAAGACGGGCGATCTCCTGCTGAAGATCGTAGTTCTGCTGGCGAGTGTGACGCAGGTCGATGTAGCTGGACCAGCCATGGCGGAGGTTGTAGCCAAGGGCATGAAAGAAACGCTCAAACGGAGAGACGGTCGAAACGGCCCAGTAACGAATCAAAGTAACGCTGGCGCCGTCGGGCGCGCCGGGCTCGACCGGGCGGCGAACCTGGACAGCGAGGCCTATCGTTTGGGCGAGAAGAATCGCTACCAGAACCAGGACATTTTTAAAACGTGTAAAGAATGATTCCATGCGTCTTAAATAATTATCTGCCAATCGGCGCGGGCGCGGAGGTGGCAGGGTGGATGCGGAGAACAACTTTTTTCGGCGTCCACACCGAAACGACATGCTTTGGATGTACACCGTTTGGGCCAAATTGCCTTAGTTACTCCGGTTAGAACAGCGCCAACAGAGCATAATAAAGAGAATGGCTCTCCGCTCAGGTTTCGTCTCAATCATCGGCCGCCCCAACGCGGGAAAGTCCACGCTGCTCAATGCCCTGCTCGGACAGAAGCTCGCGATCGTTACGCACAAACCGCAGACAACGCGAACTCGGATCCAGGGAGTGCTCGAGATCCCGCTGAAAAAGAAGACCAAGGTCGAACCCGGCCACCCTCCGGCTCAGATTGTGCTGGTGGATACGCCGGGAGTGCACAAGCCCGATACCCAGCTTGACCGCCGCATGATGCAGGAGGTTCACGACGCGCTGGAGTCGCGCGATGTCGTCTTGTTTCTGGTCGACGTGACCCATCGTCTGCCTCGAGGCGAGACCGGAAAGGCGTTCACCGCCTCCCGACGGGCGATGTCCGCAGCAGAGGATGACTTTGCTCTATCGCTGATCAAAAAACTTGAATGCCCGGTGATCCTGGTGCTGAACAAGATCGACGCAATCCCCAAGAAGGACTTGTTACCCCTGATTGAGCACTGGTCGACCTTGCACTCGTTTGCAGAGGTGATTCCCATCTCTGCGCGCAAAAAAGAAGGACTGGACCTCTTGCTCGATAAGGTCGTCGGCCAACTGAAAGAGGGTCAACGATACTTTCCGAAGCACCAACTGACCGACCAGCCGGAGCGGTTTCTCGTCGCGGAACTGATCCGCGAAAAGATCCTCCTTCTCACTGGCGAAGAGGTCCCTTACGCGACAGCGGTCGTCATCGAGAAGTATGAAGAGCCGCCCTCCATGAAGAAACGGAAGGACGGCAAACTGCCGGTAACCAAAATCTCTGCTGCAATCTATTGCGAACGGACAGGCCAGAAGGCGATTCTGATTGGCAAACAAGGCGAGATGCTAAAGCGGATCGGCACCACCGCACGAAAGGATATCGAATCCCTGCTCGGAACCCGGGTCTTCCTCGAACTGTTCGTGAAGGTGCAGGAGGAATGGCGCTTGAGCCGCGGCTTCGTCGAAGGGCTGGACTGGCGCCGACAGTTGGAAGAGATCGCGGCGAAGCAGATGGCGGAAGAATAGAAATTACTCTTTGATGCTGACGCCGAGCGCTTTCATCTTGCGGTAGAGATGACTCCGCTCCAAGCCGAGGCCTTCAGCCGCTCGACTCACATTTCCATGAAATTCGTCGAGCTTCTTCAAAATGTAGTCGCGTTCGTACGCTTCGCGAGCCTGCAATAGCGAAGTGAACTCTTCGCTGCGCCCATTCCCCTTTCCCGCATCCCGCGGAGCATCACGATAGACAAGCATAGGCAGGTGACGGCGCTCGATCCGCTGTGTCTTCGGGTTGAGGATCAGGACGCGCTCGACAAGATTGCGCAGTTCCCGAACATTTCCCGGCCAGTGGTACTGCTTCAGCGCACCAAGAGCGTCTTCGGTCATCTCAACGTGGGGTCTCCCGTACTCCGCCCCGAACTGCTGCAGGAACTCCTTCACCAGAAGAGGAATATCCTCCTTACGATCACGTAGAGGCGGCACGAAAAACGGAATCACATTAAGTCGATAAAAGAGATCCTCGCGAAAATTACCACGAGCGATCTCGTCTTCAAGATCCTTGTTAGTAGCCGCGATGACACGGACATCGACGTGCACTGGCTGAGAAGCCCCAACGGGGAGGAACCGCTGCTCATCTAAAGCACGCAGAACCTTGGCCTGCGTCTTCAGGCTCATATCGCCGACTTCATCGAGAAAAAGCGTTCCACCATCGGCGCGCTCGAAGGTCCCACGTTTTTCGGTGGGACCACCGGGAATAGCTCCATGGCGATAGCCGAAGAGTTCGGATTCGATGTAGTCCTCGGGAATTGCAGCGCAGTTGAGTTTGACGAACGGGCGGTCTTTACGAAGACTTTCGGCGTGCATCGCACGACCGACAAGTTCCTTACCCGCGCCGGATTCGCCATAGATGAGCACCCGTCCATTCGTCGGAGCCATCAGCTTGATCTGTTGCCTGAGAGCCTTCATCGGCACGGAGTTTCCCGTCACGGTCCCCTTGGAGAGTTGGCGAGAGAACTCCTGATTATCCTCCCGCATCTGCCGTGCTTTCATCGCGTTCTTGAGGACGATCAGGGTCCGGTCGAGCGACAGAGGTTTTTCCAGAAAGTCATAAGCACCGAGTTTGGTGGCGCGCACCGCAGCTTCAATCGTGCCGTGGCCGCTGATAATAATCACCTCGGGAACATTGGCCGACTCAAGCTGGCGAATCTCAGAAAGGGTATCCAGACCGTCGCGATCAGGCAGCCATATGTCGAGCAGGACAACGTCGTAAGCGGCGTCGCGAAGCAACTCTAACGCCTCCGTCGCGGTTGCCGCGGTCGTGACAAAGTAGTTCTCTTCGCGCAGGATGCTCTCGAGCGATTCGCGAATCTCCGCTTCATCGTCGACGATGAGTACGTGGTTCATTCTTGCCCTCGTGCAGTTGTGGATGCCAGATGATCCTCAGCAGGAGTGCTGGCAACCTGCGTCTCGCTCGAATCATGTTCAGGGTGATAACCATTCTGCGAAGAGGCGAAGGAAGTACCAGAGGGCTGCGCTTCGGAGTCGCTGTCGAAGGAAGACACAGGCCGAAGTTCAACGATGAACTTCGCTCCGGCTGGCTCATTTTTTTCCGCACGGATTGTCCCTTGGTGTTCCTGAATAATCTTCGCGGCGATCGCAAGACCAAGTCCCGTTCCTCGCTGCTTGGTCGAGAAATAAGGCAAAAAGAGCCGTTCGCGCATCTCGTCAGTGAGGCCCGATCCGGTGTCCGAAATAGTAAGCTCAGCCATGCCATTTTCAAGAAGGCTCGTTCCAATACGAAGCTCACGAAAGAGGCTCTGTTGCATCGCCTCAGCGGCGTTGTCAATCAGATTGCCGATGGCACGCTTAAGGCCTCAGGGTCAGCCATCACGAGAGGAAGATCCGGGCTCATCTCGCGCAGATGTGGGAGAGCATGCGTTCGCTCGTCGATCAGTTTGCTGCGCTAGCCGAATTTCCAACGGCGCGTCCGAAGCCTGCGGACCTGAATACGATTGTAGAAAATTCGCTTGCTCTGTTCGCGGGTCGAATGCAAACCATCCACATCGTGCGCAAGATGAGCCCCGATCTTCCTCTTGTGATGGCTGACCCCGAGGCGCTCAAGCGTGCGATCGGGAATCTGATTGACAATGCCGCAGAGGCGATGCAACAGAGCCTCTTTCGTGAGCTTCGTATTGGAACCAGCCTTCTTGAAAATGGCATGGCTGAGCTTACTATTTCGGACACAGGATCGGGCCTCACCGACGAGATGCGCGAACGGCTCTTTTTGCCTTATTTCTCCACCAAGCAGCGAGGAACGGGGCTTGGCCTTGCAATCGCGGCCAAGATCATTCAGGAACACCAAGGGACGATCCGCGCGGAAAAAAATGAGCCAGCTGGAGCGAAGTTCATCGTTGAACTTCGACCTGCGTCTTCCTTCGACAGCGACTCCGAAGCGCAGCCCTCCGCTACTTCCTTCGCCTCTTCGCAGAATGGTTGTCACCCTGAACATGATTCGAGCGAGACGCAGGTTGTCAGCACTCCTGCTGAGGATCATCTGGCATCCACAACTGCACGAGGGCAAGAATGAACCACGTACTAATCGTCGACGATGAAGCGGAGATTCGCGAATCGCTCGAGAGCATCCTGCGCGAAGAGAACTACTTTGTCACGACCGCGGCAACCGCAACAGAGGCGTTGGAGTTGCTTCGAGACGCTGCTTACGACGTTGTCCTGCTCGACATATGGCTGCCCGATCGCGACGGTCTGGATACCCTTTCAGAGATTCGCCAGCTTGAGTCAGCCAATGTTCCCGAAGTGATTATTATCAGCGGCCACGGCACGATTGAAGCTGCGGTGCGCGCCACCAAACTCGGTGCCTATGACTTTCTGGAAAAACCTCTGTCGCTCGACCGGACCCTGATCGTCCTCAAGAACGCGATGAAAGCACGGCAGATGCGGGAGGATAACCAGGAGTTCTCTCGCCAACTCTCCAAGGGGACCGTGACGGGAAACTCCGTGCCAATGAAGGCTCTCCGGCAACAGATCAAGCTGATGGCTCCGACGAATGGCCGGGTGCTCATCTATGGCGAATCTGGCGCGGGTAAGGAACTCGTGGGTCGCGCGATGCACGCCGAAAGTCTTCGCAAAGACCGTCCGTTCGTCGAACTCAACTGAGCTGCAATTCCCGAGGACTACATCGAATCCGAACTCTTCGGCTATCGTCACGGAGCTGTGCCTGGTGGTCCCACCGAAAAACGTGGGACCTTCGAGCGCGCCGATGGAGGGACGCTCTTTCTCGATGAAGTCGGCGATATGAGCCTGAAGACGCAGGCCAAGGTTCTGCGTGCTTTAGATGAGCAGCGGTTCCTCCCCGTTGGGGCTTCTCAGCCAGTGCACGTCGATGTCCGTGTCATCGCGGCTACTAACAAGGATCTTGAAGACGAGATCGCTCGCGGTAATTTTCGCGAGGATCTCTTTTATCGACTTAATGTGATTCCGTTTTTCGTGCCGCCTCTACGTGATCGTAAAGAGGATATTCCTCTTCTGGTGAAGGAGTTCCTGCAACAGTTCGGGGCGGAGTACGGGCGACCTCACGTTGAGATGACCGAGGACGCTCTTGGTGCGCTGAAGCAGTACCACTGGCCGGGAAATGTTCGGGAACTGCGGAATCTTGTCGAGCGCGTCCTGATCCTCAACCCGAAGACACAGCGGATTGAACGCCGTCATCTGCCTATGCTTGTCTATCGCGATGCTCCTCGGGATCCGGGAAAGGGGAGTGGTCGCAGCGAAGAGTTCACTTCGCTGTTGCAGGCCCGCGAAGCGTACGAACGCGACTATATTTTGAAGAAGCTCGACGAATTTCATGGAAATGTGAGTCGAGCGGCTGAAGGTCTCGGCCTGGAGCGGAGTCATCTCTACCGCAAGATGAAAGCGCTCGGCGTCAGCATCAAAGAGTAACTTCTATTCTTCCGCCATCTGCTTCGCCGCGATCTCTTCCAACTGCCGGCGCCAGTCCAGCCCTTCGACGAAGCCGCGGCTCAACCGCCATTCCTCCTGCACCTTCACGAACAGTTCGAGGAAGACCCGGGTTCCGAGCAGGGATTCGATGTCCTTTCGTGCGGTGGTACCGATCCGCTTTAGCATCTCCCCCTGTTTGCCGATCAGGATCGCCTTCTGGCCTGTCCGTTCGCAATAGATTGCAGCAGAGATTTTGGTTACCGGCAGTTTGCCGTCCTTCCGTTTTCTTCATCGAGGCGGGCTCTTCGTACTTCTCGATGACCACCGCTGTCGCGTAAGGGACCTCTTCGCCAGTGAGCAGCAGAATCTTTTCTCGAATCATTTCCGCGACGAGAAACCGCTCCGGCTGATCGGTGAGCTGGTGCTTAGGAAAGTATCGTTGACCCTCGGATAGTTGGCACGACGCCTGATCAAGCAAAAGATCGAGTCCCTGATTTTTGCGCGCGGAGATCGGGATCACGGCGGCAAACGATTTGCAAGCTCGACCAGTGCTGCAATCAGCGGGTAAGCAACTCCTTCTTGGGGATTGCGTCGATCTTGTTCAGCACCAGGATCACCGGGCAGGCAAGCTTGTTGACAGCGAGAGAGCAAAGTCGTCTTCAGCTGCCGATATCGCCCGTCTGTGGCGGTAACGACTTTCTGGTCTCGCACTCGAGGCAGCCGATGGGTGACGTCGACGATGAACAGGCACGACATCGCGCGATTCCAGCGCGTCGTGTACCTCCTGCATCATACGGCGATCAAGCTGCGTATCGGGCTTGTGGACTCCCGGCGTGTCCACCAGGACAATCTGGCCGCGAGGGGCCGGGCTCGACCTGGTCTTCTTTTGCAACGGAATTTCGAGCACTCCCGTTGATCCGAGTTCGCGTTGTCTGTGGCTTGTGCGTAACGATCGCGAGCTTCTGGCCGAGCAGGGCATTGAGCAGCGTGGACTTGCCCGCGTTAGGACGGCCGATGATGGAGACGAAACCAGAACGGAATGCCATTGTTCTTCATTATGCTCTGTTGGCGCTGTTCTAACCGGAGTAACTAAGGCAATTTGGCCCAAACGGTGTACATCCAAAGCATGTCGTTTCGGTGTGGACGCCGAAAAAAGTTGTTCTCCGCATCCACCCTGCCACCTCCGCGCCCGCGCCGATTGGCAGATAATTATTTAAGACGCATGGAATCATTCTTTACACGTTTTAAAAATGTTGCCCTGGTTCTGGTAGCGATTCTTCTCGCCCAAACGATAGGCCTCGCTGTCCAGGTTCGCCGCCCGGTCGAGCCCGGCGCGCCCGACGGCGCCAGCGTTACTTTGATTCGTTACTGGGCCGTTTCGACCGTCTCTCCGTTTGAGCGTTTCTTTCATGCCCTTGGCTACAACCTCCGCCATGGCTGGTCCAGCTACATCGACCTGCGTCACACTCGCCAGCAGAACTACGATCTTCAGCAGGAGATCGCCCGTCTTCGGCTGGAGCAGGCTGCTTTCTCCGAAGACGCGATTCAAGGTCACAGGCTGCAGGCGATGCTCGACTTCCAGCAGCACTACGTTGCCTCTACGGTTGCCGCGCAGGTGATCGGCAGCAGCGGCAGTGACCTCGCTCGGGTCCTTTACATCGATAAGGGTGCAAAGGACGGGTTGAGGCCCGATCAGGCAGTCATTACGCCGGACGGCATCATCGGCAAGCTCCGCGACGTCTTCCCCCATACGTCGCAGGTGCTGCTTATCAACGATCAGACGTCCGGTGCCGGCGTCGTCCTTGCCACGACTCGTCTCCGCGCAATACTTCGCGGAAGCTCAGCGGGCCAGATTGTGATCAACAACCTGACGCCGGACTCACGCATCAAGCCTGGCGAGCAGGTTCTCACTTCAGGCGGCGACCAGGTTTATCCGCGTGGTCTTCCTGTGGGTACGATCGAGTCCATCAAGCCGGACCCTGACCATCAGCCGTATACGTTGATCCAACTTCGTCCCGCAGCCAACCTCAATCAACTCGAAGAGGTTCTGGTCATTACCAATACAACGTCGACTATACCTGCTGCGGCACAACACGATCTCGCGATTGGAGTTGCCACATCCGAGGCACAGGCTGCGGCGGCCAAACAACTTGCCGATCAGCAGGCTGCTGACGCGGCCGCTAAATCCGCAGCGGAGATCGTTGCCGATCGGCTCCCCAGTCTTCACGATCCGGACCACCCTGAGGCCGATACTGCAAATCCCGCCGCTCCCGGCGCGACGCCTGGCAGAGCTGTTCCAAAACCGCTTCCAACTGTTCACCCGGATCGCTACACATCCGGGAGCACGCCGCCGGCGGCTGACCTGAAACCTGGGGCTCCCAATGAGGCCTATCCCGGCACCACAAACCCAACGCGCTCCACGGTCCAGCCCTCAACTTCGCCCCAGCCGCCTCCGGCAAAGGTCAACAAACCGCAAACGCCCAACCTTCAACCTCAGTAAAACTAAGCTGAGAACTAACAACCGGAAGACACACCGTAACCTATGGCCACTCACAGTTACACATCCCGCCGGGAACTCGAGCAACACAGCTTTCCTCCGGCTGTTACGGTGCTTGTTCCGCTGACTGCGATCCTGCTGCAGGCTCTGCTTCCCAGACCGTTTCCGCGCCTCGCTATCCTCGATCTTCCGCTCATTGTCACCATCTTCTTCGCGGTTTCTCGCCGTAATCCCGTTGCGGGAACTCTAACGGGTGCTTCGATCGGCCTGCTTCAGGACGCACTTACGAATACCCCTATCGGTGTCAATGGCATGGCGAAGTCCGTCATCGGCTATATTGCCGCAAGTATCGGCATTCAGGTCGACGTAGAAAATCTGACGACCCGCATCTTTATCAACTTCGGCTTCTTCCTTCTCAACAGCTTTCTTATCTTTCTAATCAACCGCCGTCTCCTGGGCCATGCCGACTTTCATATTCTCTGGGTGCATGAACTCCTGCGCGCTACGATCAATACGGTGGTGGCACTTCCCATATTTTTCCTGCTCGATAACGCCCGGCGACGCGAGTAAAACCCGGTTTTCACACGTCTAACGAACAACCTTGATACACACCAGTCGGATCTGCGACTTGACGGAAACAGCCGTAGACTGAGATGAGACATGGAACCGGTCCACCAATCTGAAGCGCAGAACGCCGGCCCTAATGGCAAGGCGGAGAAGCTGCCTATCGGCAAGCTCCACTCCGTCCAGTACCTCATTGCCTTGATCCTTGCCGTTCTGCTGGTCGGTCTCTGGCGCCTTCAAGTGGTCAACTCCGACGGCTACCGCGTCGCTCGCCGAGGCCAACCGCATCCGCAAGACGCCCCGCCCTCGCGCCGCGCGGCCGGCTCTTCGACCGCGAGGGCCGCCTCCTCGTCGACAACTATCCCTCCGTCTCCTGCTATCTGCTCCGCGAGCAGATCAAGGACCTCGAAGCTGCATCGCCCTGATCTCTCAGGGCCTCACCTCCCCGTCGAGCAAATGAAGCAACCCTCACGCCGCTTCAGATATCGCCGAATATCACCAATCCCGCTGAAGCAGGACATCACCCCCGATGAGCAGGCCTTCATCGCGGCCCACCGCAACGAGTTACCTGAGCCCGAGACGGTCGACGAACAGCGCCGGCTCTATCCGCGCAACGGCTTCGCGGCGCACCTCATCGGCTACGTAGGCGAGATCTCCGAGCAGATCTCAACACCGACTCGAGTATCATTCTACGAGCCCGGTGACGTCGTCGGCACATCCGGCGTCGAAGAGACCTACGACTCGATCCTCCGTGGCAAGGATGGATCCCGCGATGTCATCGTCAACAGCCATGGCAAAGAGATCGGCCCGCCCTCCGCCAGGACGCTCGCCGTCCCCGGCACGGACCTCGCTCACCATCGACCCCGACCTTCAGAGGGTCGCGGAGAAGGCCATCGAGGGCAAGATTGGAGCCATCGTCGCCATGGACCCCACACCGGCGAGATTCTCGCGATGGTCTCACGCCCCACCTTCGATCCCAACCAGTTCGCGATCCGCGTGACGCGGAGCTACTGGAACGCAGATCATCAACGACCCCGACCATCCGTTGATGAACAAGGCGATTCAGGCCCAGTAGCGCCGGGATCGACCTTCAAAATCATCATGTCCCTCGCCGGGCTCGGGAAGGCGTGGCCCAGATCATGCATGGCATGCAACGGCGGTGGGACCTTCTACGGTCAGTTCCACGCCTGCGACCAGCATCACGGCATGGTCGCATCGACAATGCGATTCCCTGGTCCTGTGACACCTTCTACTACACGCTCGCGGACAGGCTCGGCATGACACTATCGCCAAGTACGCCGCCTCAGTAGGGCTCTCCCAGAAGACCGGCATCGATCTCCCCGATGAGACTTCAGGCATCATGCCTTCCACCGACTGGAAGCTCAAGACCCAGCACGAGCGCTGGTACCCCAGCGAGCGTCTCGGTAGGGATTGGCCAGGGCGCGGTCACCGTGAGCCCCCTGGAGTTCGCCCGCGCTCTTGGCGGCATCGCGTCGGCGGCGCCCTGAGGCGGCCGCATGTGATCTTTCCCAACGAGGTCCCCGAAGGCTAGGAGCGAGACATTTGCAAACTTTCCCGGTCCGCCATCAAGACTGTTCCCATCGCCCCCGCGGCCTGGGAGACCATCACCGACGCCATGGCCGAGACCACGTCCTCCGTGCACCGCCGGGCCGTCCACCTCGAAGGCATCGACTTCGCCGGCAAGACCGGCACCGCCCAGGTCGTGAGCCATAGCGCTGGCGCCACCAGTTGGGCAAGGGAGCCGCGCGCGCCAACGCCTGGTTTGTGGGCATGGCACCGCGCCGCAATCCAGACATCGTCGTTGCCGTGCTGTGCGAGCATGGAGGCTGGGGCGCCGAAGCCTCTGCCCCGGTCGCCGCAAAGGTCGTCAACGCCTTTGTCACCAAGCAACGCGAGCGAGACAACAACATTCGTATCGCCGATACACCCAAACCGGGGACCGCTCCGGCTACGTCTTCTACCCCAAAGCCTTCGATACCCACTACCGAGTAGTTTGATGAATGGCGGAGTTCGATCTCAGTGCACGGTCTCCTTTTGGGTTTACCCAACCGCACATTGAACCCAACCATTCCGCCCCACACATTGATCCCATTGTTGTAACACGGATGCAATATGGCAGCCGTAGGACATAGGTGTTGTTCGGACAAATACAAATTGGATACGTGCATGTACTCGGGGCCAAATGACATGCTGTATCGGGGATTGAAGTTGTACCGTGCACCTGCGCCCATCATGAGGGTGAAAGTAAAGTCCTGCCCCTGAGCGTAGGACACGCCATCCGGTTCTTTCGCATCAATGAATCCGGCGCCGAGGCGGAACTCAAAGTAGGGCACAGTCCGCCAGTTTCGGTGAACAAAATTCGCCGCACACCGAGATCGAATGCTCCGTATATCTTCTCTGGTCCCCTTGGAATCGCAGTCACGGAGATGGTGGCCGTAAGATCCGTGTTCCCCCGCAGAATCCCGGGACCCTTTATGTCACCCATCTGCCAGCGGAGCGAAGGGAAGATGGGAACCAGGGTGTAATGAAGAGGTCTTTGCGAGTAGTCGCCGCCTACGAAGATGTCGAAGACAAAAGGAATGTTGATCGGAAGCGCGCCGGTTTCCAAGGAAAACTCCAGCTTGTTCCTGTAATAGATGTTCTTGTTGAAATCGATCGGTTGCGGGGGGACGGCCAAGACTTCTTCCAGCGGGCTTGCCGCAGAATTCTGTCCGATTAGGAGAGCGGGCGTCGTATGCCATGCTAAAGCGAGAGGCAATAGCCACAGTTTTCGTTTGATCATGTCGAAGTAGGAATACCTCCACAGACTGCGCGGCCCGGGCAGCGTTCTTGTTCTGGAAGGACTCCCCAACACCCGCTGCCTCCTTGTATTCGCGTCAGAATACGCCGCGCACGGCGCTATCGGAACTGGTTACACTAACAGCAAGCATGACCCGCCTCTCCTCCTATCGCGACTTCGACTGGGTGCTTCTCGGCTTCGTCCTCCTGCTCTCGCTGATCTCGGTTCTTGAGATCAAGTCCGCCACCTTGCACACCAAGTTCCGCGGATTTGACCACAAGCAGATCGAGTTCTTGCGCTTGGACTAGTCCTGATGTTTCTGATCTCGCTGATCGACTACCACCGCCTGATCGACACCATCCACTGGGCCTACGGCGTCGGTATCCTCTCCCTGATTGCCGTCGCGCTCTTCGGCACGAAAGTGCTTGGCGGAAAGCGATGGATCAGCTTCCATGGAATGCATTTTCAGCCGTCGGAATGGATCAAGCTAATTCTTATCATTGCAGTTGCCCGCTACTTCTGGGGCCTCGCCGGAAAGGAACTGACCTGGGCTGAAATCGGCAAGGTCTCGGCCCTTGTCTTCGTTCCTATGCTGTTTGTGCTCAAGCAACCCGACCTCGGCACCTCGCTTACCTACCTGCCGATTCTTATCTGCGGGCTCTTCCTTGGCGGGATTCGCTTCAAACAGGTCGGCATCATTTTGCTCGCACTCATCCTGGTCGGTGGCATCGCCTGGAAGAGCGGCAAACACCTCAAGCCCTACCAGCAGGCCAGGATCAACGCCTTTATCAACCCTGACTCGGACCCCCGCGGCTCTGGCTATCAGATCCGCCAATCGCTCATTGCTGTGGGCTCGGGGGGAATCTGGGGCAAAGGGGCCAACAAGGGAACCCAGACTCAGGGCGACTTCCTCCGATCCCCTATACCGACTTCATCTTTGCGGCTTTTTGCGAGGAACACGGATTCGTCGGCGCCGTCGGCGTCCTATTACTGTACTTCCTTATCCTGATGCGGCTTATCCAGAATGCCCAAACGGCATCCGATCTGCCCGGTAGTTTCATCATCATGGGAGTGGTCGCGGTTATTGTCTTCCAGATCGCGGTCAATGTGGGCATGGTCGTGGGCCTGATGCCCGTCACCGGGATACCGCTGCCTTTGCTGAGCTATGGGGGCTCTTCGGTCCTGTTTACCTTCCTTGCCCTGGGAATCGTGATGAACGTTCGCATGCGCCGCTTCGTCAACTAAATTTCGTCAATGGAAGAGAGAACCTTATCCAGTCCGAATCGGACCACTGCGTCCGATAACCTTACGTGGAATCAACTAACTTACCCTCAAATCCTGGCGGCACTGGCATCTGTAACACCTTTAGTGCAATACTGTATTAACAACTGTTCGGCTGTAGATGCCGCTCAGCGCAAGATCCGCTGATCTCCGGGCGCACGGTCGCCGGTCAGCGGCAACAGATTTTTAGAAGAAAAGGCCGGCCGAACGAGAGACATCAATCCGTTGGCTGGACAGGTTTCAGGGAAATGATCGCATCCGGATGGCGAACGGCCCCGCCTCAAATCGTTGATTTTGAGGTTGTTCTGGTCACAAACTCCGCATGCCAGCAGTTGCTCGAAGCATCCCCCAGTGTTCCCGATTTACCCGGTTTCGCCCCATTCGCCGCCTCTCTGAGGGCGTTTACGGCTGAGTTGAATCACAATCTCATACCGGCTATCGAGTTCTGCTCAAGCGCTTCTGCATCCCCCTGCCCGTCCGCCCCACGGTGAGTCAGCCCTGGCCCTGATGCCAGGCTAACTCACGAGTGATCTCTGTCTCGGTCTGCCGCTCGCACTTTAACCAAGGCGGGCAGAAAGAGCACAGAATGTCGAAAGAAATTTACATCTCCAGTACCCCTCACGAGACCCGTCTCGCCATCGTCGAAAACGACGCCCTCACCGAGATCTACTACGAGCGCGAGAATGAATACACTCTCGCAGGTTCCATCTACAACGGCAAAGTCACCCGCGTCCTTCCGGGAATGCAGTCCTCCTTTGTGGACATCGGCCTCGAGCGCGATGCCTTCCTTTACATTACCGACTTCATGGAGGAGGCGGGCGACTCCGCCGACTTTGACACCAACGGCGACCACAATCGGCGCCGTAGCGACCGCAACGGTGGGGCAACTACGATCGAGGGCTCGATTGCCAGCCCGGATCAATCTACTGACTCTGGAGATCGCAACGGACGCAGTGAGCGAGGTGACCGTGGTGATCGTAGCCGAGGTGGCCGGGGGCGTCGTGATCGCGGCGGCAACCGCGACCGTCAACCCATTGCGGACCCTGTCGTTTCTGCGGATGCGAATGATACGTTCAACGCACCGGTTGCGGATTACTTTGCCGAAGAGTCAACCGAACCCATTCCGTCTCGCGAAGACGCGGCAGAGATCGGCGAAGGCGCTCCTGGAGCCGATGGCAGTCGACGCTGGCGTGGCCGTCGCGGCCGCCGTCGTGGCCGTGGCCCGGGCCAACGGGACGAGTCGGCACAGATCGCCGGAACGCCGAGTTCCGAGACCGCGATCGAACCTACCTATGGCGATGATTCCTTCAATATCGATGGCGCCGCTGCTCCCTTTATTGCCACGACAGCACCTGTTGAATCCGCCCACTCAACGAGTGAGACAGTAACCAACACTGAAGAGACCCGCGGACGCAACGATCGAAGCGAGCGAGGTGACCGCGGCGACCGTAACAATCGCGGCGGAAGAGACCGCAACCGTGGCAATCGAGGAGATCGTAATGGGCGAGACTCGCGCGCACCACGAGGCTTTGCTCCCCGTTCGTCGTTGTATGGAGCAGAAGAGGCTTCTGCCAGCAGCGAACCGGAGTATGGTGCGGTCACGTCAGAGCCGATCGTTCTTCCCGGTGAGTCTTTGTCGAAGTACCGCAAGGAGACGGAAGCCCCTGCAGTAGCGACCCCGTCGCAACCCAGCATTCAAAACGTCATCGTTCCCTCCGCTCCCAGCTTTGCGATCCCTTCAGGTTGGGATGGAGGTAATGTTTTGCCCGGCGAATCGCTCTCCCGCCACCGCCGCCAGGAGAACGCCAGTCAGAGCTACCGCAATACTGTGGAGACAGTTGCCGTTTCGGCTCCAGTTCCGGAGTCCATCTCGGGGCCCACGCTCCAACCAACACCGGAAACCATCGTTGCCCAGCCGGAGATCAGTGCAGCCGATCTGCCTCGAACAGCGTCACCTGCTTCCTTTGAGTACGAACCGACCGACGCATCTGCTTCGTACCGCGTCGATCCGGCAGCCCCAAGCGAGTTTCGCCAAAGCGCACCAGTCCTCGACGCTCCCGAACTCCACGAAGAAGAGGTTCAGGAAGAGATTTTCGAGCAAGCTCACGAGCACCCTGAGGCCTCAACAACCCACACCATTACTCCGAGCCCTGCAGAACCTGTAGCGCAAGTGCACACGGATCCGACCCTTGAGAGATTCGACTGGCAAACTCTGCCCGACCCCATTCCCGTCTTAGCCGAGCAGCCCATTTCCATTGAGCATGAGGTCACTACGCTTCACGCAACCGGCGACATTACGTCCGAAGCTCCTGCGACGACCTTCATCCCGGAGGCGGGCGCTCTCCTGGAGGAGACACTCGACGAGGAGGACTACAACACGACGCTGCACGCCAGCTCTATTGAAGAGATGGACGATTTTGACGAAGAAGAGACGCTGGAAGGAGCAGCGGATCTTGGCACCATGCTGCGTGAGATGTCGATCGACCAAATCACCCGTTCCGGCAGCGTCGACGAAGAGGAGGAAGACGACTTTGAAGAGGAGGATGCCGTCCACGACTTGACTATCGGCGACATCGACGAGTCCGACGAGGAAGACGAGGATGAACTGGATGAGTCCGATACTGAAGAAGACGTCATCCACGAAGAGCTTGGGGAAGACAGTGAAACATCTTCCAATGGTTTGGACCAGCCTCAGGTCGACACTGCCGCTCCAGCACGCGATCGCAGCCGCGACAACGATCGTGGGCGAGGCCGCCGCGACGGGCGTCGTGATGGCCGCCGCGACCGGTTTGGCCGTGGTGATCGTCCTCGTTACGCTGGCGGCGCAGGCGACCGCGAGCGCTCCGGAGGAGGTCGTGACCGCCGTGGCGGACGCAGTTCGGTTCAGTCGACCAATCTTCCGGCCATCAATGAGTTGCTGAAGCCGGGGCAGGAGATCCTCGTTCAGATCGCGAAAGAGCCTATCGCCAAGAAGGGTGCGCGTATCACCTCGCACATCGCGCTTCCTGGCCGCTTTCTTGTCTTTATGCCTACGGTGAACCACACCGGTGTCTCGCGCAAGATCGAGTCCGACGGCGAGCGCCGTCGTCTCAAAGAGATACTGCTGAGCGAAAAGGGTGATGCAGCCGGAGGCTTCATTGTCCGTACCGCAGCATCGGGAGCGAGCGAAGAAGAGCTTCGCAGCGACCTCCGCTTCCTTCTGAACCTCTGGGCCGACATCAAGCAACGCTCTGAATCCTCGAAGTCGCCCGCACTCATCTACCACGACCTCAACCTCGTCGAACGCATCCTCCGCGACCAGGTCACCGATAACTTCTCCGCGATCTGGGTCGATACTGAGACCGACTACGAGCGCATTCTGCGATTCCTGCAGCGCTTCCAGCCGTCGCTCATTCGCCGTGTCAAGCTTTACACCAAAGAGACGCCGCTCTTCGAACAGTTCGGCATCACCGAAGAGATCAACAAGGCGCTTCGCTCCAAGGTGTGGCTCAAATCCGGCGGCTCTATCGTCATCAACCAGACCGAAGCCCTTGTTGCCATCGACATCAACACCGGCAAATTTGTTGGCAAGACGGCTCGTCTCGAAGACACTATTGTCAAGACCAACCTTGATGCTATCCCCGAGATCGTGCGCCAGATTCGGCTCCGCGACCTTGGTGGCATCATCATCATCGACTTCATCGACATGGACGAGCGCAAGAACCGCAATCGCGTCATGGCCGCGCTTGAGGAAGAGCTCAAAAACGACCGTGCCCCATCGAAGATTCTGCAGTTCAACGATTTTGGCCTTGTCGCCATTACCCGTAAACGCGTCAAGCAGTCGTTGGAGAGGACCTTGTCGACGACCTGTAATGTCTGCGCCGGTACTGGAATGGTGAAGTCGCCGGTCACGGTTTGCAACGACATCTACATCGAGATGCGCAAGATGCAGAAGCACCTCGACCGCGGCGACGTCATGCTGCGAGTCAATCCGGACGTTGTCAAACAACTGAAGGCGCCAGGCACCAAGTGGCTTCAGGAGATGGAAGAGATGGTCGGAAAGACTATCCTCGTTAAGTCTGACCCGAGTCTTCACCCTGAGCAGTTCGACATCCACTAAACCGGCTCCATTCGTTCCGACAAAGCGTGGGTTCAGCCCACGCTTTGTCGTCTTTGCCGGTATTCATTTTTTGCAGGGTTCGGCTGTTTTATCGTCCTTCGGATCACTCGTATCTCTCCGATTGTCTATAATTTGTCATCGGCCAGAGGCCAAAAAACTACCTGCCCTGTCATCCAAAGTTCAATTTCTTGCGTCATACACAACAAGGGCAAAACACTCGGGTTCAAACAGAAAGAAAAGCCTTAACACCAAGGGAGCCACACAGAGATGCATATGACGATCAGCAATCGCCTACTACCCTTACTGGGCCGCACTGCCGCAGCCACGTTCCTCGCCGCTGTCGGCACACTTGGGGTGTACGCCCAGCAGTCGGCAGGCACAGCGCCGCCACTTCCTCCGGTTAGCCTCAAATCGAGTCTACTTGCCCCCCTGGATATCTCCACTCCGGTCGATCTGAAATACAGCAGCAGTGTCGGCAGTGCGGAGATGGCGACCGCCGAAGACTTCAATTTTGGCAGCAGCGATGACCAGCCTCCACCGCGGCGCCGGTATGGCCATCCGAACTATAACGACAGCCGCACCAACCCCGATGGCTCGGCGAAGTACAGCTTTCTCGTAGGCGGAGGGTTTACGATTCCCGTCGGCGACTCGCATAGCTACCTGACCACCAGTTATGACTTTCAGGCCGGCGTGGGTCGCAACTTCAGTAAGATGTTTGGCATCCAGCTCGACTTCAACTGGGCTAACTTCGGCATCCCGACTTCCACTTTGAATAATTTGCTGAACATCTACAACAGCACCTGCGTTGGCGGTTGCGGCCTCACGCAACTCGGCGGCGACACCCACCTCTGGTCTTTCGCGCTTGATCCGATCGTCAACTTCTACAACTCCGACACCTTCGGAGCCTATTTCATCGGTGGAGCCGGGTACTACCACAAGGCTACCAATTTCACGATTCCGTCGTTAGGCCAGTATTGCGATCCGTTCTATGGTTGCTATACCTATCAGGCAAATCAGTCGATTGACAAGTACACCAGCAACGCCTTCGGCGTGAATGCAGGTCTTGGGATGACTTACAAGTTCTCCCGCTTCGCCTCCGAGAAGTTTTATGTTGAAGGTCGGTACGTTTACACTTTCAACTCTCCCCGCCCATTCTCCTTTGGTGATGCCAACGGCAACAACTTCAACGTCTTTCCCCAAAACAGCGCGAAGACCGGATATCTTCCGGTTACATTCGGTATCCGTTTCTAACGCTGCGTTGCACCAGTCTGCCTGGTTAGGGCACAACAAGAAGAGAGCCTCAGGGCTCTCTTCTTGTTTCTGATCGATTGCTCGTGCTGCGTGGCGGCGTTCGCCTTGGCCAGCCATCGGGATATAGGCAAATAATGGAATAGAAGGATACTTATGCGGGGACTATTGGAAGCCTCGAAAGATGGATCGCGAAGCCTATTGCCACACCAGCCACGGAGAGCACGGTCATGATCAATTGGTGGCCAAGTCCACGCTGCCGCATCTCCCAAGCATTTAGCCACAAGACGCCTACCAGGATCGCGACTAGTCCGGGGCCAACGATCCATCGGTACGAGAGTCCATTGACCAGCGACGCAATGTAGCCGGCAGCCATCGCGCATACGAGCCATACCGCATCCTGGGCGTACTTGTACTGCGCGGTAATGCGATTGTTCTTCGAGACAAAGCTGCTGGAGATCGCCGACATGCCAAAGGTTGCCGCCATCGACAGACCTACCGCCACCACATATCCGAGAAAGAGAGCAAGTGCAATAAAACTGGCAGTAATGATCTGCATGGGTCCAGGTCCTTCAGCGACGTTCGCTCCTTGAGCGCCTTCAGTCTATCAGCCCTCTTTAGCGCCTACGCTCCTGATTAGATTCCCACCGGATATGGCTTCTCGTGCATCTGCTGCTCGGTATCTCCACTTCGCTCGAACCGACCCTGCAACAGGCTCAGCAACCCCGTGTACCAGTAACCGAAGACAAACAACACCAGGAACGGCACCGTAAAGAAATTTTCGGTCGTGATCGCATAGTAGACAGTCCATGCAAAATAACAGCCAATCCCCAGTTCGATCCATGGGACAATTCCGAGCCGCTTACGGTACACCTTCGCCTGAGTCTTCTCGCCCTTTTTCTTTACCTTGTACTTCGGCGTTCGAGCAAAAGCGCTCTTCACTCCGAACAGCGCTTCCATTACGGCTTTGGTATTGGTAATCGTCAACCCAACGCCGCCAAGTGCCATGACGAACGGTACGTAGAGGATCGACATGTACCAGCTCTTCGGATACAGCTCCTTCTGGCTGACCATATAGAAAGTTGATACCGACATTGTGCTCGCGATAAAGAGCGGAAAGTCGATTAGCAGCATCTGAATGACCCCCTGCCAGCTGCGGATGATCATCGCCGGCATCAGCAAGACACTCAGAATAATCATCAGGGGATAGCTGATGTTCGCCGTCAGGTGATACCACGCCTCCAGTTTTGTGTGCCAGGGAGCATCGCTCTTCAGCACTCGTGGAAGGATCTTTTTTCCAGTCTGGATCAAACCCTTAGCCCATCGAGCTTGCTGCGTCTTGAAGGCGGTCATCTCGATTGGCAGTTCCGCAGGACACTCGACGTCTTGCAGGTACTTGAACTGCCACCCTACTAACTGTGCTCTGTAACTGAGGTCTGTGTCCTCCGTCAGGGTGTCGTGCTGCCATCCACCCGCGGTTGTGATCGTCTCTCGTCTCCACATTCCCGCGGTTCCATTGAAGTTGAAGAAGACGCCAGCGCGGCTTCTTCCTCCATGCTCCAGCACGAAGTGGCCGTCGAGCAGAATTGCTTCCACCTGCGTGAGGAAGCTATAGTTGCGGTTCAGGTGCGTCCACCGCGTCTGCACCATCCCAATCTTTGGCTCCGCGAAGTGATGAATGACCTGCATGACCCACTGTCGCGGCGGCACGAAGTCCGCATCGAAGATCGCGACAAATTCGCCGCGCGCGACGTCGAGCCCCTTATCAAGGGCCCCGGCCTTGTATCCATGCCGGTTGCTGCGATGCAGATACACGATCGGCTGGGGAGCCATACCTGCGAATCCGCGCGCATATCGCTCTACGATCTCTTTGGCCACCCCCGCCGTTTCATCGGTCGAATCGTCGAGGACCTGAATTTCAAACCGGTCACGTGGATAGTCGAGCTTGCAGACAGCATCAATCAACCGGTCGATGACGAACTGCTCGTTGAAGATTGGCAGTTGGATCGTAACGAAAGGGAGTTGTCCTTCAGCAAACCGCATTGGCGGCTCATCCCACTTTGCCGCGTTCTTCTTGTTTTTTAGGTAGAGCCACACCAGTTGGTAGCGGTGAACCCCATAGAACGCCAGGATAATCATGACGATGAAGTAGGGAATCAACATCGCCGTGTCGAAGGCATTCCAGTGGTAGAGACCCCTGAACGTTTGATCCAGGTAGTGTGATTTTAAGTAGTGGCGAAAGCCCTTGGGCGCGAGCAACAACAGGAGTAACGCCGTCGATGTATGAAAGAAAGGGGACAGGTCAGTGCTCCAGCCAGAGGTTCCGTATCGAATCGATTCTACGCGATAGGATGCGGATTCCGAGAGGTGGGCTACGGTGTTTGTTCAAGGGGCAACGAAGCCTAGTTCAGGAACATTGTGCGGTAGAGTGTGTCCCGCTGGACGGGTTTGAAGCCAGCATCACGAACTACCTGTCGTGCCTGCTCTTCAGCCGCTGCATTTGCACCTGTGGCGAGGAGGACGCTGCCTGCGTCGTTGGCGCCGAAGCGCAGGCTGACCTGAAGTACCTTCAGGCCCTGCGTTTCCAGGTTTGACTGCATGTTTTCGATGTTGTCGAGGTACATTCGTGAGATCGCCAGTGTTTTCAGGTATTCGACGGCAGTTGCTTCTTCAAACCCTCTTGCCAACGGGCTTTGCGGTGAGAAGCATAATGGCGTGAAGGAGGCAAAACCGCCCGTTTTTTCCTGGAGTGTTCGGATTTTTTCGAGATGATTGAGCCTGTGATCGATGGTTTCGCCGTTGCCGAAGGTCATGGTTGCGGTTGTTTGCATGCCTTGCGTGTGGGCTGCTTGATGGACGGCTAGCCAGTCTTCAACGGTGCCCTGCCGCTGGACCGCGTTGTCGAGAATACCCGCGTCGTTACTGGGGATTGAGTCGAGTCCTGCATCCTGCAGCCGGGTGATTGTGTCTTGCGTGGATGATCCGGAATGGTGAGCGATGGAAAGGATTTCGGTGGCAGAGAGGCTGTGGAGGTGGAGGGTGGGGAAGTTCTGTTTGATGGTGCGAAAGAGCGCGTCAAACCAGGGAATTGTGTGGGCAGGGGTTACTTTGCCGTGGAGGAGAATGGCGGTGCCACCACGGTCGACGATGTGGGAGGCGGATTTCAGGATGTGGTCGTAACCTGTTGCGTTTGTTTGGGTTGTGTAGTCGATTCTGCCGTCGAGGGTGTAGGTGACGACGCCTTCCGGATGGAGGCGACGGCGGACGGCGTCCGCTTCCATGCCAATCCCAATCAAATCATTGCTTTGAAAGTAGTCCAGAGCCTCTTTGCGGCTGATTCCCATGGTTTGATTTTACGTTTTTTGTCAGAAAGATTTTGGACAGGGAAAAAGGGTGTTTTTAGAGGGGGTTTTGCATTTTCCACAGGGTTTTTGGGTGGTCAATTTGCGGCTTTTTTGTGGTGTTAGGTGGACATAGCGTGGTTCTTATGTGCATGCCCTTCGACGCCAAAGATTTGGCAGACTTTCGAAGTTTATTTTTTGTTGGTGCGATTAGCGGACGTGCATGATGTGGACGAGGAGGTAGATGATGACGGCGGCAAGGAGAATGAGGAGTGAGATTCCACCCTTGATCCACAACTGGAGCGAGGCGACGGTGGACTCGAGGGCTACCATGCGGTTCTCGTGTTGTTCGGCGGCTAGACGGCTGCGTTTTACTTCTTCGGCGACCTCGGTGATCTGGGCGCTCTGATCCTGTAACTGGCGGTAGAGGCCGGCGTGGGCTTTGGTTACCTGGCCGAGATCACCGCGAACGCCGTCGGCCATGGCGATCATGGCGGCCTCGGTCGCTTTTTCAGTGGCGGTTTTTGACGAGAAGTATTTGTCCGCCATCGGGACGAGGCGGGTGACGTGGGGCATCAGTTCGAATAGTTGGAGAAGGACTTTGGGCCACATAGGTTAACCATCCTAGACTATGCGTGTGTGGCTCTCGGGAATTCGTGGCGCATGGAGAGAAGGCCCGGGGCTGAAGCCCCTCTATCTTTGGCTGTGTTTCAGTGGCCTGAAGACCCCTGCTCGCTCCGGGTTGGCGTTTCGCGCGAATGGGTTAAGCTTCTGGCCTTGATGCTGTGCGGTTTTGACGCTTCGCGATCAGCGTGCCGATGGTGAGCAGGAGGACGGCGGTGATGATGCCTTGAGACCACAGGCAGTAGATGCACCATTTCTGCAGGACGTATGCCTCGATGTAGCTGAGGAAGAGGGCGAAGAAGAACGCGATCTGGGCGAACTCGAAGGTTAGCCACCAGCGGCCCATGAGTGCGAGGACGCCGATGACAGCGTAGCCTACGATTCCGAACATGGCGATCGGGATGTGCGAACCGGCTTTGGGGTCTTCGTCGAAGGTGCGGGGCGGGAAGACGGCGAAGCGGCTGTGGTTGACTGCTCCACAGTCGAACTTTTCGGTGACGGCGCACGGCGGCGCCTGAGATGGATCCATGTAATGGACGCGCAGCGCCATGGTGGAGACGATGATTCCCAAAACTGCGAGCAAGGCAATCAGATACTTCATATTCCTCATTTTACTTACGGGCCGGTTCACGAGCGGCCTATGGCAACTGGATGCGATAGAGGTTGCGGCGATTATTCACACGAGTGTAGGCGTAAACGGAGGGGTTCTGGGCTGATTCCACCAGCCCAGGAATGCTTTTCTCATTTGCAAGATCCTCGACGGACTTGATTCCGGCGGGTGTGATCTTCGGCAGGCCGACGGCCGTGTCACCGGGATTATGTAAGTACGCTCTTGCAATTCCGGGAGGCTAAGATAGACAAATTTTCCCGTAGGGTCCCAGTTTAACGTGCAATAAACGAGACATAACGGTGTGGACGTACTCCCATTCACCTCGAACGCCTTGATCGCAACTGGGTAATCTTCGTCGGGGTTTTGTGACCCTGCGACAAACCAGCGACCGTCCGGTGAGACTGCCCCGACTGCCAGAATGCGGTCCGGGATGATCTTGCGACGGCCGGTGCCGTCCGCTTTCATACGATAGAGAAAATTCGATCCGCCCTCGAATGCGCGGAAGATCAGGTCACCGTCCGGCAGGAAAAACGGAGAATCCTCGACTGCCGCGGAGGAGATTTGTCGTGGGGAGGAGCGATGGTTGGTTGGCGCAATCCAAAGATTGGAATGGCCGCTTTGGTCCGTCATCGCAAAGGCTACTTCTTTACCGTCCTGGGATACGGAGTAGCGGGGCCTCTCTACGGAGTCACTTTGGATCATGTACCCCGGTACGACCCTATCTAGTTTTCCGCTGCTCAAGTCTTTGACCCAAAGTTCCTTGCCGGGCGTATGTCCGTCGGCCATCACGAAATAGAGACTGCGTCCGTCCGGAGAAAAGGTGGGCGATGCAGCGTTCCCTTCCGAGGAGACCTGATGGTCTCCGTCTTTGTCGTGGAGCCACACGGTGTGGTCCTGCGAGCCGACGGAGGTAATGAGCGACTTGCCGTCAGGTGCCATCGCAATTCCTTCCTGCGACGTTGGACCAAAGGTGAGTTGCTCTGGCTTACCATCGGGAAATCGTTGCCGCCAGATGTGGAAGTCATCGGTTCTGGCAGAGAGATAGATCCAATTCCCGTCGGGCGACCACGCGCCGCCGAGACAGGTGCCGTTGGGAGGGCCGACAACCTTAACGTCGCCCGGCCCCTGGAATGGGACAACGCGGCATGGAAGGATTTCACCTCCATTGCCCATCTGAACTATGAGCACCGATTGGCCATCCGGCGAAAGATAGGAATGATGTGCCATGCTTCGATTGCCTACAGGCACATAGACGTCGCGGCTATTCCCTCGGGCCTCATCCGTGGTCACAATCTTCAAGTGAAGCCCTTCGATGATTTCAGAAAAAAGCAATCGCTTGCCTCCTTCAATCCACGTCAGGGACGAAGAGTTGGGCAAGAGTAAATGGGGCTCGCCACCAAGAACAGGCACCTCCCAGGTGTCGAATGGAGCAGTGACGCCATAGGTAATACGCGAGTTATCCGGAGAAAACGATGGCGCTAGTTTTGCCCTCAAGTCGTGGGTGAGTTGGACCGGTTCGCCGCCCGGCAACAACTTGACGTAGATGTCTCCCGGTCCGATGAAAGGATCGCCTCCCCTAATGAATGCGAGGATTCGTCCATCTGAGGACAGCGAGGGATAGACTGCCGAGTCGGTGAAGTAGGTTAGCTGTTCCCATTGGGTGCTCGCTGGAACGGGTGCCGGGGATGAGCGATGAAAAAGAATTGCTCCTGCCACGACGATGAGAACGAGAGCTGCAGCCGCGAGATAGGAATAACGTTTCCACGCCGGTGGTGTCGACGCCAGCGCCGACTTCACCAGTTGTGATTGATCGCCCGGGTGCTGGCCGCTGTCTCGCATCAGCCTTCTCAGGTCGGTTCGAATGTCCGTGGCGTTCTGGGAGCGCAGCGCCGGATCTTTCTCGATGGCTTTGCTAATGGTCTCTTCGAGTTTTGGGGGCAGGTCGGGATTGAGGCGCACGGGCGCGGTGGGCGTGCGGTTCAGGATTGCTTCTGCGATGAGACCAAAGGTGTCGCCGCGGAATGGCAGGACGCCAGTCGCCATCTCGTAGAGCACGACTCCAAACGAGAAGAGGTCGCTGCGGGCGTCCAAGTCTTCACAGCGCACCTGCTCCGGCGACATGTACGCGGGTGTTCCGGTTGCGGTGCCGGGTTGGGTGAGCCGATCCGATTGAGTTGGTCCTGACATCGCGAAGGGACTGCCTGCCCATGAGGCCGGCATCAACTTTGCCAGGCCAAAGTCCAGGATTTTGGCGTGTCCGTGCTGCGTGATGAAGATGTTCGCAGGCTTGATATCGCGATGAATGATTCCCTTGTTGTGGGCGGCAGCGAGGGCGTCTGCTATTTCAATTCCCCACTGAAGGATCTGGTCGAGCGGCAGTGGCTTGCCGGCGATGCGATGCTTCAGCGTGAAGCCTTCCATGAATTCCATGGCGATGAAAGCCTGACCGTCCTGCTCGTCGATCTCGTAGATGGTGCAGATGTGGGGATGGTTCAGCGCAGAGGCGGCGCGCGCTTCTCGGCGGAACCGCTCGAGGGCGTCGGGAAGGTGGGCGAGTTCGTCGGGAATAAATTTGAGCGCGACAAATCTGCCAAGGGAAGAGTCCTCGGCTTTGTAGACGACACCCATGCCGCCGCTACCCAGCATTTCGACGATTCGGTAGTGCGAGATGGTCTGGCCGATCTCTGGGCGCATGTAGGTCCGATTTACATTACGGCAATAGTCGCGTGCCTGGGAGATTTCGGCTGCTGCACCTTTTTATACTCTGCTTTGGACGGCATTCGAAATAGGAAAGTAGCGATCTTTCCCGATCTACGCGGGTGAGTCGAGGTGGATGGCGGCCGCTACGATAACGGTTCGGCGACGCGTATCATGGGGGTACGGACCTTTTGAGATCGGGCCGCGGAGATGGTGTATGACTGAGAATCGCCTGAACATGAATGGCTATCCTACTGTGATCGATGTGCCTCGTGAGGGGACGGCTTCGCTGTTGGCGAAGGTGCTGGGGATTACGTCGTTTGGATTTTTGATTACGTCGTTTGGTGTTGCGACTGCTCCTGAGTGGGCTACGCTACCGGGGATGATCGCGGTGCTGGTGCTGGTGTTTGCGATTACGTTGTCGAAGAAAGCTAGTCCGACGCTGGCGCTGGGGATGTTTCTAGTGCTGACGTACTTTATGGGGTGGGAGATTGGGCCGCTGATTCATCGGTATGCGCGGACGGTCGGGCCTTCGGTGGTGTTCAATGCGGCAGCGACTACAGGGTTGGGTATGGCGGCGATGGGCTGCGTGGCTTATCTGTTCCAGATCAACTATCGGCGGATCGCGGGGATTGGGTTTGCAGCGCTGCTGGGTTTGATTTTGCTGGGTGTGATAGGTATGTTCTTCCGGTTTCTGTCGCCGGATACGTATTCGTGGCTGACGTTGGGGATCTTTTCTCTGCTGACGGTGGGGGATTTTGCCCGGATTCGCGCGGGTGGGGATGGAAGGACGGCGGTTTCGCTGGCGCTTTCGATCTATCTGGATGCGATTAATATTTTTCTGGCGGTGTTGCAGTTGTTTGGCGGGCGTCGCAGAAATTGAGTGGGGTAATTGAGAAAACGTACCTCAGCGGCTAAAGCCGCGCACACTTAGCATCGCTTTCGGCACCGCTAAAGCGGTGCCCTTAAGCAAAACCAGTCAAACTATCCACTACCACTACGTCTTTCCAATAACGATGGGTGGCGTTGCAGAATTATGATGGAGCAATGAACTTGACTAGTCGCAGACAGTTTCTTACTTTGCTTGGGGCAACGGGTGTTGCTTCGGCTATTCCTTCGCCGGTGTTTGCTGCGCTTGCTCCGGGGCAGGAGACGTTTACGTTTCTGTTTCTTACGGATGCGCATCTGCAGCCTGAGCTGAATGGCGTTGTCGGCACAGATATGGCGTTCAAGAAAGGGCGGACGATCAAGGCTGACTTTGCGATCAATGGCGGAGATCATGTGTTTGATTCGCTGGCCGTGCCTACGAAGCGGGCTGTGGCGTTGTTTGACATGTACGACAAGGCTGAGCAGGATCTGGGGCTGAAGCTGCATCACACGATCGGGAACCATGATGTGTGCGGGGTTTATCCGGCGAGCGGGGTGGGCGAGGATGATCCTTTGTATGGGAAGAAGCTGTTTGAGCAGAGGTTCGGCAAGACGTACTACTCGTTCGATCACAAGGGGCATCATTTTGTGGTGCTGGATTCGATCGGGATTACGGCCGATCGCGCCTATGAAGGGCGGGTGGATGACGCTCAGTTGAAGTGGCTGGCGGCTGATCTGGCTGGGCTGCCTGTGGGGACTCCGGTGATTGTTTCGGTGCATATTCCGCTGGTGACGGCGTTTGGCGCGTATGTTCCGGAGACGCCGATTCCTCCGCCACATCATGGATTGAGCGTGGCGAATGCGAACCAGGTGCTGGATCTGCTAGCGGGGCACAATGTGCTGGGTGTGTTGCAGGGGCATACGCACGTCAACGAGACGGTGATCTGGAAAGGCGTGCCTTACATCACGAGCGGGGCGGTGTGCGGGAACTGGTGGCATGGGACTCGGCTGGGCACACCGGAGGGTTTTACCGTGGTGACGGTGGCGAACGGGAAGCTGACGACTCGGTATGAGACGACTGGGTTCAAGACGATTGCGCCGCAAAATACCTGAGATTCCACGTCTGCTCAGATAAAGTGTCGTGGGTTGAAAAAAGTGGCTTGACCTGTGGTTTCTCTCAGGTATGCTTGGAACGAATTTAGGCGAGGTTGTATCCGAGGAGCGGCACTCGCCGCATAAGCTTCCGCAGATCTCAAATTCTGACCCAGGAGTTATGCCCATGCAGTGTCCTGTTTGCCATAATGAAGTCGCGCCCGGAACTTCCTTTTGTAATCATTGCGGTGCACCCCTTTCGGCTGCCACGGGAGCCGCTCCTGCGGGAGCAGGCGTTCCCCCGGCACCGCAGTATGCGGTGCAGCCAACTGCGATTGCGGGCAGTTCGGGATTGTCGGACACCGCGGCTGCGGCGATCGCGTACATCACGATTATCCCGGCGATTATTTTCCTGGTGATTGAACCGTATAACAAGAAGCCTTTTGTGAAGTTTCACAGCTTCCAGTCGATCGGGTTGTGCGTTGCGTGGTTTGCGGTGTGGATCGCGGTGACGATTCTGCAGATGGTACTGCACTTCATTCCGATGATGTGGTTCCTGTTCTCGATCGTTCACCTTTGCGTTGGTCTGGGCTTCTTAATCATCTGGATCCTTGCGATTCTGAAGGCCAGCAAGGGCGAGTGGTACAAGATACCGTTCATTGGTGACTTCGCGCTGAAGCAGGCGAATAGCTAGAGCTTTGAGCCCTCGGAGGGAACGTCTTCTCTCCGAGGGCGGTACGGTTTCAGGCGTTTTTCCATGACGGCGATTGCCGCTTCGCTCTCATCGACCAGGATGAACGAGCGTCCGTGTTTGGCGGCGGCTTCGCCTGTGGTGCCGCTTCCTGCAAAGAAATCCAAGACAGTCTCGCCCGGGTTGGAGTGGACTCGCACGATGCGCTCGAGTATGCCTAGAGGCTTCTGTGTGGCGTAGCCGGTTTTTTCTTTTCCTGTGGGGGAGACGATGGTGTGCCACCAGACGTCGGTGGGGGTTTTGCCGCGCGCGGCTTTTTCTGCGCCGACGAGGCCTGGGGCCATGTAGGGGATGCGGTCGCTTTCGTTCAGGTTGAATGTGTAATTTGTGGGGTCCCTGGTGTACCAGAGGATATTGTCGTGTTTGGCAGGCCAGCGTTTGGTGGAGCGCGCGCCGTAGTCGTAAGCCCAGATGATCTCGTTCTGGAAGCAGTCGCGGCCGAAGATCTCATCGAGGAGGATTTTGCAGTAGTGGACCTCGCGATAGTCGATATGGAAGAAGAGCGAGCCGGTGGGAGAGAGGATGCGATGGGCTTCGAGGAGTCGCGGACGGAGAAAGCCGAGGAAGTCGTCGAAGGCGTCGTGATAGCCAGCGTGCTGGGTGGCGACGAGCTCGGTGCGGTAGCGCTGACCGCCGAAGCCGACGCGGTCGCCTGAGGCGTCGCGAATGGTTTTGATCTGGGTTCGGGTCTGGCGCCGGCCGGTGTTGAAGGGGGGATCGACGTAGATGAGTTCGATGGATGCAGGCTTGATGTGCTGCAATACGCTAAGGTTGTCGCCGTGCAGGATGCGGTTCACGCAGGGAATCTCCCCCTCTAACACTAACGTACCCTTGGTACTGGGCGCTTTGAGCGTGTATTGTTTTCTTCGGGCCGTTGATCTGCCAGGAATGTCTGCAAACCATCTTATTTACGCCATGCTCACTCACCGAGGCCGGGTTCGCCAGGGAAATGAGGATACTTGCGCCGCGGCTCCAGAGATTGGGGCGTTCGTGGTATGCGACGGCATGGGCGGGGCGGCTGCAGGGGAGATAGCAAGCAATCTGGCGGCTGATACGTTTCTTGCGCATCTGGCTCCGACGGATCGCGGGAAAGAGCCGGCAGGGAAGCCGCAGACGCGACTGAATGCGGCGATTCAGGCGGCGAATCAGGCGGTGTATCAGCAGTCGCAGCATTCGGCGAAGCTGGCAGGAATGGGCACGACGCTGGTTGGACTGCTGCATTCTCCGATTGTGAATGGGATCGGGAAGAAACGGACGGCTGCCGATCATACGAACTCCCGGGTTACCGATCCGCCGACGCTGTGGCTAGGGCATGTTGGGGACAGCCGCTGCTATCGGCGACGACGGGGACGGCTGGAGCAGTTGACGCATGACCACTCGCTGGTTGAAGAGCAGGTGAGGGCAGGGCAGATTACGGCGGCGCAGGCTGCGCGGTCGCCGATGCGGAACCTGATCACGCGGGCGATTGGATCGCAGGCGACGGTAGACGCAGAGATCCAGAGCCATCGGCCGCAGTCGAACGATGTTTATCTGCTGGCATCGGATGGGCTGAGCCATGAGGTGGAGGATGCGGAGATCTCCGAGATTCTTTCGGCGATTCCCAAGCCGCCGACGAAAGATTCGTTAACTGCGGCGTGCGAGGCGCTGATTACGGCGGCGAACCGGAACGGCGGACACGATAACATTACGGTTTTGCTGGTGGCTGTGACGCCTGAGCTAGTGCCGGTTCCGCGCTGAGGCGATTTCCGGGGCGAACTGCTACACTGCGAAGTCGTCCGAAATTGGGTTATGACTAATACGAAAACGATTGCAGTTCTAGGTGCCGGGACGATGGGAAACGGCATCGCGCATGTGTGTGCCCGGTCGGGCTTTCCGGTGCTGCTCTACGATGTCGATCAGACGGCACTTTATCGGGGGCTGGATACGATTCGCACGAACTTTGCGCGCGAAGTGGCGAAGGCGAAGTTAACGCAGGAAGAGGCGGATGCGGCTCGCTCGCGGATAATGCTGACGACGAAGTTGGGTGACCTTGCTCCGGCATCGGTTGCGATTGAGGCTGCGACGGAGCGGTTTGAGGTCAAGTCAGGGGTGTTTCGCGATCTCGACCAGATTCTGAGTGCAGATGCGATTCTTGCGACGAATACGAGTTCGATCTCGATCACGAAGATTGCTGCGGTGACGAAGCGTCCGGAGCAGGTGATCGGGATGCACTTCTTCAATCCGGTGCCGGTGATGAAGCTGGTAGAAGTGATTCGGGGATTGCAGACCTCGCAGGCTACGTTCGATGCGGTGCATGCGCTGGCCGTGGCGATGGGCAAGACGGCTGTTGAGGTGAACGATGCGGCGGGATTTGTCTCGAACCGGGTGCTGATGCCACTGATCAATGAGGCGATCTACTCCGTGATGGAGGGCGTGGCGACAGCGGAGGCGGTGGACCGGGTGTTCGTGCTGGGGATGGCGCACCCGATGGGGCCGCTGACGCTGGCGGATTTCATCGGGCTCGATGTGTGCGCGGACATTATGCGGGTGCTTGCGGATGGGTTGGGAAGCCCGAAGTACAATCCGTGTCCGCTGCTGGTTCGAATGGTGGATGCGGGATGGCTGGGGCGGAAATCGGGGCGCGGGTTCTACACTTATCCGACGAAGTGACTGAAGCCAAGACGACGATTGGTGAATCGAAAGAGCAACAGAAGGAGACAGGAGCGAAGATGCCACAGGAGCTTTATTTCGAGGATTTTTATGTTGGTCAACGGTTCCAATCACTGGGCCAGGCCAAGGTGACGGCGGAAGAGATCAAGGAGTTCGGGCGGAAGTATGATCCGCAGCCGTTCCATCTGGATGAGGCCGCGGGCGAGAACTCGTTTTTCAAGGGGCTTGCGGCCTCGGGGTGGCTGACGGCTGCGATTGTGATGCGGCTGCGTGTGCAGTCGGTTACGGTTGCGGGAGGAATGATCGGAGCGGGCGTGGAAGAGATGCGCTGGACGCTTCCTGTGCGTCCGGGTGATTCGATTCGCACGGAGATCGAGGTGGTTGGAGTTCGCCAGTCGAACTCGCGCCGGGAGTATGGAGTTGTGCGGACACGGACTTTGGCACTGAATCAGCGCGATGAAGTGGTGATGCGTTCCACGGTGAATTTTCTGGCGCCGGTTCGATCGAAGGCTTAGGAAGGCGTAGTGCAATGACGGACGAGCAGCGTGAGTTTTTGAAGGCAAGCGTGGATGAGATCGTCGAGATTGAGACGGCGGCGGATGGGCGGCATCTCGCGCAGATATTGTTCGTGTTCGATGAGGGAGAGACTCCGGATGTCTTCTACGTGAAGGTAGCGGCGGGTCCGGAGGGGGAGTTTGTGCCGGAGGGGAACAGCGGCCACTCGGTGCTTCTCTCCGAGATCATTGCAGTTCGCCCACGGCAACGATAGCCTGCCTACGGGTGAACCAAACTGGTTACCGTACCCAGTTACTCACAATTAAACGGCGTATTCTAGGCAAATGATGCGTATGACAGTGCTCGCCTCCGGTTCCAAAGGCAATAGCACAATCATCTCCAGTTCGCGGACTCGGGTTCTTGTGGATGCGGGGCTTTCGTGCAGGGAGCTACTGAAGCGGATGTCGATTGCGGGAGAGGATCCTTCGCAGCTGGACGCAATTCTGATAACCCATGAGCATCAGGATCACGTTGCCGGGCTTTCGGTGCTTGCGCGCCGCCTGAATATTCCTGTTTTTCTGACGGAACCAACCCACCGGGCCTGGATGCGTATGGTGACTCCGCGTACGACGATGACGTATGCGAAGTGGCTGGATCATGTGCAGCGTGAGAAGGAGGCGCGGGCGGCTGCGGTTGCTGCCAGTGCTCCGGGAAGCGAGCTTGCGGCACAACTGGCGGAGGAGTCTCTTGTGATCGCCGGTATCTCGGCTGAGGCGGAGAGGCATGATGGCCGGGACGGCTCGAATGCTGTGCTGGAGCTGCCGGTGGATCCTGAGTTGGATGCTGAGATTGCCGGGGAAGAGGAGCTCTGCGGTGTGAAGTCAGGGTCTGTTGCCGCGCAAAGGCGAGATCCGGCGTATCTGCCTGCAGTGGAGTACTTCCAATCGGGCACGCAGTTTTCGATCGGCGACATTGATATCACGCCGTTCACTGTTCCGCATGACGCAGCCGACCCTTGCGGGTTTGTTTTTGAGGCGGAGGGTATCCGGATGGCGCTGGCAACCGATCTGGGGTACATGCCTCCGAATGTGAAGTCGGCGCTGCGGCGTATCGATGTTCTGATGCTTGAATCGAATCACGATCTGGAGATGCTACGCGACGGACCGTATCCGTGGAGCGTCAAGCAGCGGGTTCTTTCGCGCGTGGGTCATCTGTCGAATTTTGCTACGGCTGAGTTTCTCGAGAAGGACTACGACGGCGGCGCTTCGTGGATTATTCTTGGGCACCTTTCGGAGTCGAACAACGCTCCTGAGCTGGCGCGGCTGGCGGCGGAGCATGCCCTGAGTAACCATCCGACGCTGCTGGGTAATCGAATTCTGCTGGCGGATCAGGCAATGCCGCTGGAGCCGATAGCGCTGTAAGTCCAGTGGTTGCAGGGAGGTGCTGTAGCTGAAACTATTTTCCCTCAGGAAACTGCATTTTTTGAGGGGGAATCAGGTTACTATTCGGTGAATCCTTTGCTTTCTTCTCGCTATCAAAGATAGTACGATGGTGTGTATAAGGTTATGAAAAAAGCAGCGTTAGCATTTCCAGGGAATCGCAGAAGTCATGCCTCCTGCACGGACCAAATCGTGGGGGACATTCTCTCGGGTTGGCGGTACGACATCTCCGGACTTTCTCCGGCGATGCGCACGGACTATGAACTCCATCTGACGGAATGCGGCCACTGCCGGCGGCGGCAGGGGATTGCACGCACCATCGACGTTCTGCTGATCAGTGTGAGTACGCTGTCGATCGTTGCGTTTCTGCTGGCTGCTGTTGTGATTCGCCGGGTGGAACTGATTACGCACATCTTCACGATGCATCTTCGCCTGACCCAGGCGCATGGGATTGCGATCTCGCTGGAAGCGGTTGCGATCACTGGTCTGGTCTTCTCGATGCTTCTCTGGGTACTGGTCGCTATCGCGACTCCGTTGCCTGGGTTCCTGGGCGGCATCGTTCAGGAGCGGATTCCTGCTGACCTTCGCGAGCGGTTCAGCAAAGACGCAGCCTGACACCTTACAGCTTCTACCAACCGGCCATGCAGCAAGGTTATTTTTGCTGGCGTGGCTATGTACGGATTTGTCATCTTCCACTTGCCACGATAGCGTAGAAGAACGCCATGACTTTGTCTCCTCAACCTGACGGCGAGGTGATTCCGCCGCAATCTGGTACTCGCCCGCCTATGCCGGACTTCGAACGCGAGGCGGCGCGGCCGAACTCGCGCGCGCGGGGCTGGAATATTCTTGCGACTCCGGGTACGTACACGCTGCTTGCGATCAACATCGCGGTGTTTGGCTGGATGGTGGTGCACGGTGTCTCGGCGAAGGATCCGACGACTCCTCAGTTGATCCACTATGGCGCGACGAATGCTTACCTGATCCTGGCGGCTGGTCAGTGGTGGCGCCTGGTGACGGCGACGTTTGTGCATGTGGGGCTGCTGCATATCGCGACGAATATGTGGTGCCTGTGGAACCTCGGGCTGTTGGGTGAGCCGCTGCTGGGGCCTGCGGGGCTGATTGCGGTTTACCTGATTACAGGGATTGCCGGGAATCTGCTCAGCCTTTTATCGAATGTGATTCCGCCTCACGACTTCGTTTCTGTCGGCGCTGGAGCGTCGGGCGCGGTGTTCGGGATTGCGGGCATTCTGATTGTGCTGCTGTCCAATAAGAAGCTGCCGATTCCTGCGTTTGAACTGAACCGGCTGCGCCGTTCGGTGATTCAGTTTGCTGTGTTGAACCTGATTATTGGAGTGGGCGCCAACTTTACGAGTATCGTGCGGATCGATAACCATGCGCATATTGGCGGCTTTCTGAGCGGCCTTGCGCTGGGTGTGCCGCTGGTGCCTCGCATGACCTCAGGGAGAACGAGGTATCTGCAGCGGCAGAAGCTGGCTTTTGCGGGAGCGACGTTTCTGCTGGTTCTGATCGCGTACTTTATTACGAAGCTTCGCTAGGAATACGACTGCGTTTTGCTTGCCTGGCTGAGGCCAGGTCCCGGGCCCGGTAACAACCGATCAGTTGGTGCGAGGTGCGCAAAAGTGTCAGAGTCTCCGGGGAAACTTCCTGGCTTTCTGGGTCAGCTTCTGCCATTTCTGGCGGCGTGCCATGGATCAGGCGGATCAGGCGGATATGGCGACAAGCGTTGGCATCGCCACCGGCGCGAACGATGCGGTGAGAACCGGACATGGGGCTTCTGAGATGATCCGGTAGGCGATATGAACGGGACCGTGAGCCTTAAACATGGATGCCTGACGCACACCGAGAACGATGAGGCTGGCATTGTGCCGAGTCGCATAGTTCACTACTGCGGTCGAGATTTCGCTGCTGAATTCGACGACATATTCGGGGTTGTTGATGACGTAGCCGCTTTCGGTGGCGAGGCGATGCAGAGCTTCAGTCAGGATGTGGGGAACGATCTCACGGTCAGAGTCTGTCTCGATTGTCCGGGGCAGGACGTGGACGCAATGTAGGCTTAGTTGCGCCTGATTGGCAAGGAACGCGGCATAACGAACGGCGTTGCGAGTTTTTTCATGGAAGTCGGTGGCAAAGACGACAGGCCCGCGGAGGTTGTTCGAACTGCGCGTATGACGGGACCGCGGTCCGATGGTAAGTACCGGGCAGCCCGCTTTACGAAGAACCTCTTCTGCGGTTGAGCCAAAGATCAGGCGCTCGAGGCCGCGGATTCCGTTTGTGCCGAGGACGGCGAGATCAATTTTCCGGCGGTGAATCGCCTCAAGAATGGCCGTGGCTGAGATGCCGCCGACTATTTCAGTTTCCGTTGTGATGCCTGCTTCTGCGGCGGTCTTACGGCACCGATCGAGGGAGATCTCGGCCTTGCGGTAGAGTTCCTGGACATCCGCGAAGTGGGTTGCGGCAGGCGGGGGAACCTCACCGTATTCGAAGACATGGAGGATGAGAAGTTTCGTACGAAGGATAAGGGCAATGCGAATGGCTTCCCTGAGTGCAGACTCGGAGGCGACCGAAAAATCGGTGGCGCACATGATTCTTTTGACCGGCGGCAATGCCAGGAAGGGTCGCTGCGTATTGATGGAATGATGGGTCATAACCACCTCACGACGTAAATCTATCGCTGCTGGCGAAGAGATTCAGTGACGGCGATCACAGGAGATGGATGAAAGGATGGATCAGGCAGAGATGGCTTCCAACTTCTCAGGGGCGAGGATCAGGATAGAGGATCCATTGACCTGAATGAGCTTCTCTCTTTTGAATCGTCCCAGGGCTCGGGTTGCTGTCTCGCGCGAGATGCCTGCCATGTTGGCGAGCTCTTCGTGAGTGAGGGCCATGGTGAAGCGTATTTCGGGTTTTCCGCAGGAGGCGGCGCGGCCCCATTCGAGGAGAATGCCAGCGAGGCGTCCGGCGGCGGAGGCGGAGAGAGCGAGGCGACGCGCGTCGAAGAAGGCAGCCTTGTATTGCTCGGAGAGAGCTTTGGCGGTGTGAAGACCTGCTTCGGTGTGTTTTTCGATGAAGGCCAGAAATTCCGGCCGTCGAATGTGTTTGATCTCCGTCGGTTCGACCGTCTCCGCAGTGACCTCATACTTGGAACCGGACATGGCAGCGCTGAGTCCGAGGACATCGCCTGGAACTGCGATTTTGAGAATCAGGGTCTTACCCTGACGCGAGGTACAGGAGAGTTTGACCTGTCCGGTGCAGATGACATAGACCCCATCGCCTCGCGCGTCTTCGTGAAAGAGCTTAGCTCCCTTGAGAAGCAGCTGCTGCTGTCCAATCTTTTCAAAGTCGGCGAGAGCTCTGTCATCGAGGTTGCAGAACATACGCAGAGAACGAAGCTCGCAGTTGCGGCAGTCGCGTGCTTTGCGAGTTAGGAGCGAGCCTGTCATTGCGATTTAGGCCTTCGAGGAGCTCTGCGGAGTGAGGGCGAGTAGCACTCCTAGTATGGTCGTTGACGTCAGGATCAGCAAATCGTCATGACAGGGCTTTTTGCCTGTGCGAGGATATCGGGTGAAGTGCCGTGGTCGATGTGGGTCAGCCAGAAAGATGCGGTTCGTGCGCCCAGGACAATAAGGTCCGCCTGCCTGGCTTCGCGGCTCGAGGAGGCCTCGGTGGCGTCGCCATGTTCAACGACACACTCGGGATTGCACCAGTCATAGGCCGCCTGCGGGACCATTCTGTTGAGAGCGCGTTCGAACCCTTTATCCAGGAAAGTCTTTGTGGCGGAGTTTTTAGCCTCGTATCCGAGGACGTAACAGAAGTAGAGGTTTGCGCCGCTGTCCTGTGCGAATGAGAGCGCGAGGAGCGATGCCTTGGCGGATTCGGTCGAGAAATCGGTCGCATAGACAATATTTCGAAAGACCAGCGGACCTTTGAACGAGAGCTCTGCCTGTGGGCCAATCGTGAGGACGGGAACCGGGGCATTGCGAATCAGCGACTCGGCAGTTGAGCCCAAGATGAGACGGGCGAGTCCGGTCTTTGAGTGTGTTCCGGCAATGATCAGATCGGCTCGGTTTGTTTTCGCAATGTTGAGGAGGTCGATATAGGGCCGATGTCCCTGGCAAGGACTGTTTCCGCTTGAATTCCGGCAGCGGCGAATTCATTTGTCATCTCCAGTCTCTCCTGGGCCGCTGGGGAGCCCTTTGCTGCGGGAGAGACGGCTTCCTCCTGCGATGTCACGAGGAGGATCGAAGACTTGCTATCTGCGATGGCGGCCGACCGGTGAGCCAAGGCCATCGCATAGGCCGAGGCCTTTTCGGGGGCTTCTGGGAAATAAATGGGCGCAGAAGGATTTTCTGGAGCGAGACGGAGACACGATCTTCGACTGCGCGCGCATGGAGCACCTCGATTTCAGGATTCCGAAGTCGGCTAGGAATCACTGGGGTATTAGAAATCGAGTTGCAATCCGGGTCTGTGACGCCCGTCACCAAAGCGTTGAATCGGAGATATGTGATGCGTGTCTTAGCTGAGGGTGGTTTGGGCGAACTTGCGCACCATGGCGAGCAGCAGGCGGCGGTCGCTGTCGGAGAGGTGGGCGGAGTAGCGCTGGACCTGGGTGAGGAAGCGGATCTCCTCCTCGCCGAGGTTGAGGCCAGACATCTCCTTGCCTACGGCCTCTTCGGCGAAGAATTCGGAGAGCTGGAGATCGAGGGCGCGCGCAATCTTTTGCAGGGTTTCGAGCGATGGAACGGTATGTCCGTTCTCGACGCGCGAGAGGTAGCAACGGAGAAGTCCTGTGCGCTTCTCGATGTCCCCCTGTGACATGCCCTTTTGCAGCCGGTAACCGCGGATAGTGGTGCCGATGTTCATTGAGATCGAGACGGCTTCGACTGCGCCGTTCAGGACTGCGGGGATAGTTTGCATGTCAGCCATTAGCCACAAAGTAAACATCGGCGGCGAGTCGGTCAATGGCTAACTTGAAGAAAAAAAGGACTGGTACCAGCCCAGGTTCATCCAGAGGCAGTTACCTCAAAAACCTTAACCCTTACTTGAACCCCCTCCCTAAAAGGAACCGACTGGGCCATTACTGAACCAGTTACTAATGGGGGATCAGGGCGGACGAACGTTGCAGGAGTGGGGGCGTCGTTAGGCCATGAACATGCCGCCGTTGACGTCCAGAGTGTGGCCGGTGATGTATCCGGCTTCCTCGGAGGCTAGAAAGGCGACGGCGTGGGCGATGTCGACGTCGGTGCCGACGCGTCCCAGGGGGATGTGCTGGGTCATGGCGCTTTTCTGCTCGTCGGTGAGGACGGAGGTCATGGCGGTTTCGATGTAGCCCGGCGCGACGGCGTTGACGGTGATGGAGCGGCTGGCCAGCTCGCGGGCGAGGGATTTGGTGACGCCGATGAGTCCGGCCTTGGAGGCGGCGTAGTTGGCCTGGCCTGCCTGTCCGGTCTGGCCGACGACCGAGGTGATGTTGATGATACGGCCCCAGCGGTTTTTGACCATCTGCGGCATGACAGCCTGGGTCATGAGAAAGGCGCCGGTGAGGTTGGTGGTGAGGACGTCGTCCCAGTCTTTGCGTTTCATGCGCATGGCGAGGATGTCGCGGGTGATTCCGGCGTTGTTGACGAGGATATGGACTGCCCCGAAGTGGGCGATGGCCGATTTGGCGCAGTCTCGGATGGACTCCTCGCTGGCGACGTCGAGGGCGAAGGTGTGGGCGGTTCCACCTGCCTCGATTGATCTCGGCGGCGACGGTGGCGAGTTTGTCGAGACTGCGGGCGGCGAGGGCGACGGACGCTCCGCGGCGGGCCAGCTCAAGGGCGCAGGCGCGGCCGATTCCCTGTGAAGCTCCTGTAACCAATGCGATACGACCTGCGAGAGTGCTCATGGACCTCCGTGATAACTATGCCCCCACGATTATACGGAGGCTCGGGACGAAACATCCTCAAGCGCATCACGTATTCTGATGTTCCATGTCCGAGAACGAAAAGAAGCCGACCGAGACCGACGTTTATGCAATTCACGGAGCAGACCCTGAAGTACTGGCTTATGCGATGGCGAAGTATTCGCGCTCGTCTCTGAGTATGAAGGAGTCGCTGGCTGAGATCAGCTCGCAGCGTGCGGAGCAGTTTCTGAACACGTTTTATTTTCAGTATGGCCATCGGTCGATTGCCGACCTGGCGCATATTCCGTTTGCGATTGAGAGCCTGAGTCTGCTGGCAGCGATTGAGCTGGTAGATGAGCAGCGGTGGGATGGGCAGGAGCGGTCGACGCGGTATCAGAACTTTCGGCGATCGGGGTGGTATACGCCGGATTTAGGCGCGGAGACACCAGCTTTTACCGCTGCGGTTGCGGCTTTGTTTACGGCTTACGACGGTGTGGGCGCGGGCATGCTGGAGGCACTGAAGCGTGCGATTCCGCAGCCGGAGCCGATGAAGCCTGAGGCTTATGAACGGACTTTGAAGGCTCGGGCGTTCGATGTGGCTCGCTATCTGTTGCCGCTGGCGACGAATACTTCGCTGGGGCAGATTGTGAATGCGCGGACGCTGGAGACGCAGGTGTCGCGGCTGCTGACGAGCCCGTTTGCCGAGGTTCGGGAGCTGGGCGAGAAGCTGCGAGTTGCGGCGACGGAGCCTGCCTGGAATGTGCAGTACAGCGCGGCGAAGGTTCTGTGCGACGAGATTAGTTCGGTGCATGTTGAGTGCGGGGAGCGTGCGGCGGAAGCGTTTCTGCGGCCGATCAAGACGGCTCCGACGCTGGTGAAGTATGCGAGCCCGAATGAGTATCTGCGGTTGACTCGGGATGAGCTTGAGCTTGGTTGCCGCTGAGTTGATGGGCGGCGCGGCGATTGAGGCTTCGCCGGTGGTCGACCTGCTGGATGATGTGGAGTCGCTTGAGGTGGAGCTGGCGACGTCGCTGCTGTATCCGTACTGTCATTACTCTTACCGGCAGTTGCGGCGGAGTGTCGCGGATTTGAGCGAGGTGCGGCGAGACGAGTTGATCGGGCTGGGTGCGAAGCATCGCGGGCGGCATGATGAGTTGCTGCGCGGCTTCCATGCGGGGCATAGTTTGCGGTTCGACATCCTGATGGATATTGGCGGGTTCCGCGATATGCATCGGCATCGGCGGTGTGTGCAGCTGCTGCAGGGGTATACGGATGTTCATGGCTATGAGGAGCCGGTGTGCCCGGGGCAGCCTACGCTGGCTGAAGCTGGGCTGGATGGGGCTTTTGCTGAGGCGATGAAAGCAGCTTATGCGACTTATCACCGGCTGCGTGATTGCGGGGTGGGTGAGGCTGCGGAGTCGGCGAAGTATTGTTTGCCGCTGGCTACGCGCTGCCGGGCGATGTTCAAGATGGACTTTGCCGAGGCGCTTTATATTGCGGAGCTGCGGTCGGGGGTGGCGGGGCACTTCAGCTATCGGCGGGTGGCCTGGGAGATGTATCGAGAGGTGGCGAAGAAGCATCCTTCGCTGGCTGGGTACTTCAGGATTGAGGATGTGAATGAGCCGGTGGATTTGCTGAGGCGGTAGGACGATAGAAGATTCAGTGGAGCATGTTCATTTTTCCGAGGAGGATGTGCGATGAGAGGATTTTGGCGACGGGCTGGTGTGTTTGTTGCGGCTTTGTTGATTGGCATGAGTGCTCAGAAGGTCCTGGCGCAGGCGAGCGCGGCGGCTGTTCAGGTGAATCCGTCGCAGGTCCTCGGCAACATGATTCGGAATGCGGAGAGCGATGCGGTGAGCCTGGCGGAGGCGATGCCAGAGGAAAAGTACAACTTTGCCCCGTCGCAGGGTTTGTTCAAGGTGGGCGAGACTACGGAGTTCAAGGGTGTGCGGACCTTCGTGCAGCAGGTGGCTCACATCGCGGGATGGAACTACGTGTTTTTGCAGGAGATGGGATTTGAGAAGGACAAAGATGCTGCGGCCATCGAGAAACTGGCGACGAAGGCTGAGGCGTTGAAGGCGTTGAAGGAGTCGTTCGCGGCTGCTGAGAAGGCGGCAGCGACTATTACGGCTCAAAATGCCTACGAAGGGTTGGGGCCAAAGAAGACAGTGACTCGGGCGGCCAGTGCGGGGGAGATTGCGTTGCATACGATGGACCACTACGGACAGATGGTGGTGTATGGCAGGATGTGCGGGATTGTCCCGCCTTCGAGCCGATAGGAAAAAGAATCCTCGGAGTGCCAATTTTGTGTCTCCCCGGCGTCGTCAAGGTGGAGGGGAGGGATTCCCTGGCCCTTTTCTTCGCTTTTTGTTTGCTATTTTGTTTTTCGATGCTAGAATCCGCAATGAAGTGTAAATCGCCGTTTTTACCCAGTTTAGGAGAGAAATAACGTGGCAGATGACCGTAGCAAAGCAATAGAGCTGGCTCTTTCCGGGCTGGAGAAGCAGTTTGGCAAGGGTTCGATCATGCGGCTCGGCTCAAAGGATGTGGTGCCGATTTCGGTGATTTCGACGGGCTCGATCTCTTTTGACGCGGCGCTGGGTGTGGGCGGGGTTCCGCGGGGGCGCGTGATTGAGATCTTTGGACCGGAGTCCTCGGGTAAGACGACGATTACGCTGCAGATTATTGCAGAGGCGCAGAAGGCCGGCGGTCTGGCGGCGTTTGTAGATGCGGAGCATGCACTCGATCCGGCGTACGCAGGGAAGCTTGGGGTGGATATCGACAATCTGCTGGTGAGCCAGCCGGATTACGGAGAGCAGGCGCTGGAGATCGTTGAGGCGCTGGTTCGCTCGAATGCGATTGATGTGCTGGTGGTGGACTCGGTGGCGGCGCTGGTGCCGAAGGCGGAGCTCGATGGCGAGATGGGCGATTCGCATATGGGGCTACAAGCACGTTTGATGTCGCAGGCGCTGAGAAAGCTGACCGGAACGGTCTCGAAGTCGCGGACGTGCCTGATTTTCATCAACCAGATTCGCGAGAAGATTGGCGTGATGTTCGGCAATCCTGAGACGACGACGGGCGGCAAGGCGCTGAAGTTTTACTCGTCGGTTCGAATTGATATTCGGCGTATTGGCGCGGTGAAGGATGGCGATGCTGTCGTCGGGTCGCGAACCAAGGTCAAGATCGTGAAGAACAAGGTGGCGGCGCCGTTCCGCGATGCTGAGTTCGACATTTTGTACGGCGAGGGGATCTCGCGCGAGGGCGATGTGCTCGATCTGGCGGTGCTGCACAACATCGTCGATAAGAGCGGCGCGTGGTACAGCTATGCCGGCGAGCGGATCGGCCAGGGCCGTGAGAATGTTCGTGGGTTTCTGAAGGAAAACAAAGATGTCTTTGCTCGCGTGGATGCGGAGCTGCGGAAGAAGCTGGGTATCTCCGGTAAAGCGGCGGACGATGTTCCTCCGGTTCCGGCGGATGGGCCGTCTCAGGCTAAGGAAGTCGTGCGCGGCAAGAAGTAATGGATTGGGTTTCTGAAAAGCGCCGACAGGCAAACTGTCGGCGCTTTTTCCTTTTGTTCAAGATCCAGGACGAACACAGACAAATACGGGGATTCTTCGCTGCGCTCAGAATGACGACTCGAAATGTTGCTCTGGTTGCGATGCGACTCGAACGTTGCTCTAGTTGCGGATGAAGGGGTCTCCTAGTGAGATGACGGCGCGGCCTGCGGTTGCGTTGAGGATCTCGATGAAGGCGACGAGGAGGGCGTCGATTCCGGTGAGGAGGCCGAAGACGCCGCCGATTTTAGTGCAGCTCAGACTGCCGATGAGGTAGCCGAAGTCACCGCCAGCGAGGAAGAAGAAGGTGATCCAGAGCAGAAGGAAGATGCTCCAGACAGCTTTGTTTGAGCGGAAGGTTACGATCCAGAGAAGAAAAGTGAAGATGCCCCACATCAGCAGGGTGACGGCGACGGCAGAGGAGGGGGGAGCCTTCATCCAGCCGGCTCCGATGGTCCACTTGAGGAAGGCGAACCACCACCAGAAGAGGCCGTAGGAGGTGAAGGCGACCATGCCGAAGGTATTTCCGGTTTTGAACTCCAATGTGCCTGCGATAAGCTGGGCGATTCCTCCGAAGGCGAAGGCGAGAGGCACGACGACGTTGGCGGCGTCCGGTGGGAGAATGCCCGCGTTGACGCAACTGAGAACTACTGTGGTGAGGCCAAAGCCAGCCAATCCCAGCGGGGCCGGGTTGGCGGCTTTGATTGCGAACGAGGGGACGCTCTCATTTTCCATGTTCTGACGACTCCTGATTGTGCGCGTTGTGTGCGCACTCATCTTACTGAGAAGTCATCGAACTGGCATGAAAAATTCTGTGGAAGTTACTGACCTTCGCCACCTGGGGGGGGCGGAGGTCCGTGAGGGGGCCCCTGGCCGCCGGGGGTGTCGTTAAACCTCATACGGGTGCGGTGATTCTCGCGTTCTGCAGCCTGAAGTTTGGACCACTGGTCGGGCGTGAGGATGTTGCGGATTCCGAGGAGCATCCGGGCGTTTGCCTTTTCGAGTTCGGCGCGAGCCTGGGCGGTGTGGTCGATCTGCGCGAGGATTTTGTTGGTGTCGGGCTGGTCGGCGGCCAGCATGGGGCCCATGAGCTGTTCCTGCTTATCGAGGTTGGCGTGCAGGTCCATCAACTGGGAACGATTCTGCTGGAGGATGTCGTCCATGCGCTTCTGCTGGTCGGGGGTCAACGTAAGTTTCTGGACGAGGTCGGCGTTATGCCACCAGATGCCCGGAGGTCCGAGACGGAATCCCCGCAATCCATCGCCCCAGGGGCCGCGACTCTGCCCCATCTGACCGGGCGGCCGTCCAGACGGCGGAGGGGCGTTATCGGGTTGCTGAGCGAAGGTGAGAGTTCCTGAGAGCGCTACGAGCAAAGCTGCAATCAGGACACGGAAGTGGAGAGGACGCATGTTAGTTGCTCCGTTGATTGAGAGTGGGGGCCGATGTGGTTGCGGCGGTAGTGGGATTGGCAAGTGGCTCCATGGAGGCGGGCACATCGGCGGAGATGTCCTGGTCGATGTCGGCGAGCAGGGCTTCGTCGGACTCTGCCGTTTGCGAGGAGGTCGACGAGACCGCATGGGTGACGGAAGACACAGGCTGGTGGCGCATGCTGAGCGGGAACAGAGCCGCGACAAAGACGACAGCGGCTGCTGCCCAATAGAGAGGCTGCGAGAGAAAGCTGTGCGGAGGGGCGATTGACTGTCGCGCGTAGCCCTGGGCGAACTCCTGCCGGGCGTAGGAGGCCGACGCGTTGCGAAAGTGGATGAGAGAGTCGCGCAGAGTGGCGAGTTCGGCAGAGCAGACAGCACATGCCCGAAGATGGGCGTGCACGATGTCAGAGTTGGGCTGGACGTCGGTCCGCGCTTCGGTTTCCGAAGGAAGGGGCGAGTCCGCGAGAATCAGGTCGCAGAGTTGCTCGTGCGTCAGGTGGAGGGTTTGGATTGTCATAGTGAGTCCTCGTGCGTGGCGTTGTGGCGGGCTCGGATAGTGGCGAGGGCGCGATAGAGATGGGTCTTGACGGTGCTGATGGGCAGACCGGTGATGGTTGCGATTTCGGATAGCTCCAGCTCTTCGAGGAAGCGGAGGAGAAAGACGCTGCGCTGGCGCTCAGAGAGCTGGGCGACGCTCTCCCACACGAGGGTCATCTGCTCGCTGGCGATGAGGCGCGATTCGAGCGAGCTGTCGCGGTGCGGGACGTGGGAGGAGATGTCGGAGACGTCGACGGCGGTCTCGGAGACCTTTTTCCAGAAGCGAAAGCGGTCGGTGCGGGTGTGGTCGCGGATCAGGTTGAGAGCAATCCGCATGAGCCAGGTGGAGATGGAGCAGTCGCCGCGGAAGGTGTGGCGAGCTGACCAGGCGCGGACGAAGGTGTCCTGGGTCAGGGATTGGGCGACATCGCGATCGCGAATGGAGATGAGGTGAAAGCGAAAGATTCTCTGCTCGTAGGTCGCGACGATGGAAGCCATATCGTCGAGCGGGGTCGCTGGCGCTTCTTGCGTCATGGAATGGCTGTCGGATGTGATGGCGCGTGAGGACATTGGGTTAGCGTGTGAAGCGTCTGTCGAGTTCTCGAGCACTATGAGAGACGCTGGCCTTGGGCGCAAGACTACAGGAATTCATAGATTTTATTTCCTTTTTGAGCAAAAGGGATATGCTTTTGGTGCATGCATACGATCAAAGCGATCTACCCGGGAACCTTCGATCCACTGACCAATGGGCATCTTGACCTGATTGCACGGGGGGCCAAGATTGTGGACGAACTGGTGGTCGCGATTCTCCGCAATTCGGAGAAGGGCACGCCGCTGTTTACGGTGCCGGAGCGGGAGGAGATGCTCGTTGAGGCGACTCGCGGATTTGGGAATGTCTCGGTTGCGACGTTTGATGGCTTGCTGGTTGATTTTGCCCGAGAACAAGGGGCGAAAGCCGTTCTGCGAGGTATTCGAGCGATCAGTGACTATGAGTATGAGTTCCAGATGGCGATGATGAACCGGAAGCTCGATCCGGAGCTTGAGACTCTGTTCATGATGCCGGCGGAGAAGTATACGTACGTGAGTTCGCGGCTGATCAAGGGGGTTTTTCAGCTGGGTGGGGATGTTTCGGCGCTGGTGCCTCCGCTGGTGGTGGAGCGGTTGAAGGCTAAGGTGCCGAGCCGGGTGAAGGTTCAGCCGTAGAGAGCTGAATCGAGGGTAGAAGCGGGGGCGCTTTATCTCGCTGGCTAAATCTGCCAAACTAGAGGTATGACGACAGCAACGGCAACGAAGATCTTTGCGGACCGCATTGGCCGCATCGAAGTGTCGGCGACGATGGCGATAACGGCAGCGGCGCTGAAGTTGAAGTCCGAGGGTGTGAACCTGGCAGACTTCGGCGCGGGTGAGCCGCACTTTTCGACTCCGCGACACATCAAGGATGCGGCGATCGAAGCGATTGAGAAGAACTTCACTCGCTATACGAACGTGGCCGGTATTCCTGAGGTGCGGAAGGCTGTGGTGGACCGCCATGCCTGCGATTTCGGGTCGAACTATGCGCCGGACGAGTGTGTCTTTACGACAGGCGGGAAGCTGGCGCTGTTCAACGCGATCCAGGTGCTGGTCGATCATGACGATGAGGTTATTCTGCCGGTGCCGTACTGGGTTTCGTTCAAGGACATCATTCAGTATGCCGGCGGCAAGGTTGTGCTGGTTGAGAGCAAAGAGGAAGAGAATTTCCGAATTACAGCGAAGATGATCGAAGCGGCGATTACGCCGAAGACGAAGGCGATTATTTTGAATACGCCGTCGAATCCTTCGGGCGCGGTGGTGGCTCCGGAGGATCTGGAGGCGATCGTTCGGCTGGCGCATAAGAACGGTATTTTTGTGCTGCTGGATGAGTGCTATGTGTATCTGAACTTTACCGGCGAGATCGTGAGCGGAGGTTCGTTCACGGATTGCAAGGAGCATGTTGTTGTGCTCGGCTCGCTCTCGAAGACCTACGCGATGACCGGCTGGAGAGCAGGTTTTGCGCTTGGGCCGAAGCCGGTGATCGCGGCAATGAGCAAGTTGCAGTCGCAGAGCACGTCGAATACGGCGAGCATGGTGCAGCGCGCTTCGATTGCGGCGCTTCATGGATCGCAGGAGTGTGTGACCGAGTTTTGCGCCGACTATATCAAGTTGCGCGACCAGATCCTGGCAGGGTTCAAGACGATTCCCGGACTGACGTGCACTGTTCCGCAGGGAGCCTTCTATGTCTATCCGAATGTGAGTGCGTTTCTTGGCAAGGGCGGCGTGAAGTCGGCGTCCGACCTGGCTGCGAAGCTGTTGAGCGAGGCGCACGTGGTTGTGGTTCCGGGCGAGGCGTTTGGAACGGATGAGCATATCCGGCTGTCGTATGCGGTGTCTCACGATGTTGTGGATGAGGGCGTGAAGCGGATGCGGGATTACTTCGCGACGTTGAGTTAGCTGTTGGTCTTTTAGTTGTGGGTCTTATGGGAGGGCGTACTTCGGTGCGACCTCTTCCTTGAGATGGAGAGCTATGCCGATTGAAGGCCGAGATGCAGGGCGGAAGTTCGCTCCGGTGATTCTAGCGGGTGGGAGTGGGACACGGTTCTGGCCTCGCAGCCGAAAGGCCCGGGCGAAGCAGGTGCTGGCCCTGGATGGCGAGCGCACCATGATTCAGCAGACGGTTGATCGGTTGGCTCCGCTGGCCGATCCGGCGGATGTATGGATCATCACGAACGATCTGCTCGATGACCTGATCGCGGAGCAACTGCCTGATGTTCCACGCAAGAATATTCTGAGTGAGCCTGCGGCGAGGAATACCGCTCCGGCTTGTGCTCTGGCTGCGTTTTTGCTGGAGAAGACTGAGCCTGACACAGTCATCGGGATATTTCCTTCTGATCATGTTGTGAAGAACAAGAAGCGTTTTGCCGAGGTTGTGCACGCTGGTGTTGCGCTTGCCGCGAGTGGCGACAAGATGGTTGTGTTTGGCGTTCCTCCTACGCACGCGGAGACGGGCTACGGGTACATCGAAGTTGGCGCGAAGGTGGAGACGCTGGCGGCCTCGACTGGGGAGATTGCGGTTCGGCGGGTGAGGCGATTTACCGAGAAGCCGAACGCCGCCGTTGCGGAGCAGTTTGTTGCCTCGGGTAATTATGCATGGAACGGCGGAATCTTTCTGTGGAGTGCGCGGACGCTGGCGAATGCAATTCGGGAGTATCGTCCGGCGATGGCTCCGCTGCTGGAGAGGATCGCCGAGGCACATGAGATCTCGAAGGCGGAGTTTGACCGGGTGTTTGCGGAGCTGTATCCGGAGTGCGAGAACATCAGTGTGGACTATGCGGTGCTGGAGCCGCGCTCGGCGAAGGGTGAAGTTGGCTCGGAGATCTATTGTCTGCCGGGAGATTTCGAGTGGAATGATCTGGGTTGCTGGTCCGCGCTGCATGATCATGCGGCGGATTGTCCTCCGGAGAAGGTTTCGGTCGCGAATGTCTTCGATGGGGAAGATCCGCTTTGTATCTCGATTGATTCCACGGGGAATTATGTTCATGCTCCGGGCAAGGTGATTGCGTTGGTGGGGGTTACTAATCTTGTTGTGGTGCAGACCAAGGATGCTCTGCTGATTACGACTCGTGAGCGTTCGCAGGACGTGGGCAAGGTGGTCGCGGAGTTGAAGAGTGCGGGACGGGACGACTTGATCTAGCGGTTTAGAAAACAAATATGGCAGAGACGAGTGTAGTTAAGTTTGGCACTGATGGCTGGCGCGGCATCATCGCAGACGATTTCACGTATGCGAATGTGCGCGTTGCGGCGGCCGCGATTGCGAATTATGTGCTCGCGTATGAAGATGCGTCGGCTGGTGTCTGTATCGCCTACGATACGCGGTTTGGGTCGCGATCTTTTGCGAAGGTGGTTGCCGAGGTGGTGGCTGGAGCGGGTATTCCGGTGGCTATGGCCGCGGAGATTACGCCTACGCCGGCGCTTTCGTATGCCGTTCGGGAGCGGAAGGCGGCGGGTGGGGTGATGATTACTTCAAGCCACAATCCTGCGGAGTGGAACGGGGTGAAGTACAAGGCGAGCTATGGTGGGTCGGGCAAGCCTTCGATCATGACGGCGATTGAGAGCTATCTGGATACGCCTCTGAAGAAGGCTGCTTCGCCTGCGTCGATTGAAGAGGTGAACTTTAATCCTGAGTACGTTGCGGCGATTGCGCGGTTTGTCGATCTCGATGCGATTCGCGACTCGGGGTACAGGTTTTTGATCGACGATATGTATGGGGCGGGGCGTGGGGTGATTGCGGGGATCTTCACGAAGGCCGGTGTGCCGTTTGTGGAGATTCGCAGTGAGATCAATCCGGCGTTTCCGGGGATCAATCCTGAGCCGATTTTGCCGCATATCAAGGCGACGCAGGTGGCAGTGGTCGCCGAAAAGTGTGATGCGGGGTTGATTACGGATGGTGATGCTGACCGGATCGGTGCGGTGGACGAGCATGGGAACGTGGTCGATGCGCACAAGATTCTGGCGGTGCTGGCGAAGTGGCTGCTGGAGCGGAAGAAATGGCCCGGGGACGTGACGAGGGCGTTCAATACGACGAAGATGGTGGATCGCATTGCGGCGAAGTATGGGCGGCGGCTGCATGAGCATGGGATCGGGTTCAAGTATGTCGTGGACCTGATGCTGGCGCAGGAGATTCTGATCGGGGGCGAGGAGTCGGGTGGCATTGGCATCAGCCGGCATCTGCCGGAGCGGGATGGGTTGTTGAACTCTCTGCTGCTGGCGAATGTGATGGCCGATGAGAAGAAGACGCTGGGGCAGCTGGTTGCGGCGCTGCAGGAGGAGTTCGGCGAACACCAGTATGGGCGCGTCGATATGCATATTGATGAGACATTGAAGCAATCGGCGATTGCGAGGGCGAAGGCTGGTGTGGCGGATTTTGCCGGGATGAAGGTTTTGCGGGTGGAGACGCTGGATGGCATCAAATTCTTCCTCGACAATCCTGCCTGTGCGGGCAAGGCGAATGCTGCGGAGACGTGGCTGTTGCTGCGGGCTTCGGGTACGGAACCTCTGCTGCGGGTGTATTGCGAGAGCTGTTCGGTGGAGTCGGTTGCGAAGGTGCTTGAGGCGGCGCAGGTGTTTGTGCTCGCGGGGAGCGCTGGTTGAGCGATCTGATTTCGATAAGCGCGAAGGGAATTTTGTTTGATATGGATGGGGTGCTGGTCAGCTCCATCGGGGCTGCTGAGCGGAACTGGCGGCTGTGGGCGAAGCGATACGGTGTGCCGAATGCGGAGGAGTATGTGGTGCCGCATGGGCGGCGTGCGATCGATATTGTGAGGCTGCTGCGGCCGGATATCGATGCGCAGGCGGGCTGAAGGTGATCGAGGACCTGGAGGTGGCGGATGTTGCGGATCTTCGGGTGCTGCCTGGGGTGAAGAGGCTGCTGGAGAGTCTGCCGTTGGAGCGGTGGGCGATTGTGACCTCGGCGCAGCGGCGGTTACTGCTCGCAAGGCTGACGGCGGCAGGGCTGCCGGTTCCGGAGCGGATTATCAGCGGGGAGATGGTGGAGCGGGGGAAGCCTGATCCGGAGCCGTACCGGAAGGGTGCGGAGTTGCTTGGATTTTTGCCGAGGGAGTGTGTGGTGGTGGAGGATGCACCTTCGGGTGTGGGGGCTGGAGTGGCAGCGGGTTGCCGGGTGATGGCGGTTCTGGGGACGGATTCGACGGAGGAGTTGCGTGCGGCCGATTGGGTGGTGGCGTCACTGGAGGATTTGGTGGTGAGGGAGACTGCGTCAGGACTGGAGTTGCAGTTTTCGCCCGCTGTGTGAGAGACCGAAGAGGCCAAACTGAAAACGCATTAAATTTCTTGACAGGTTCTATCCACGAGGAGTACTATCCAACCACGCGGGATCTACGAATTTATCAAATTTATTCGCTGCTAAACTGAACAATCCAGGTGGTGTTGGGTTCTCAAATTTACTTTGAGTGGCAGGGCTGTCTTCATCTGTTCGACCCTGCTGCGGTTAGGCGACTATGTTGCTCACCGTCCACAAAGCTCGTCGGGTGCTGAAGACGCACGGCGTTGGCCCCGTGATCCAGCGAATCAAGAATGAAGTTCTGGGAACGACTTCAGCCTATCGGGGTCTCAACGGACATCCGGCCTTTGAAGATATTGATAGCCTCCTGGATTTTACGAAGACCGCTTACCATGGATTGATTTACCCGATCCAAGTGCGTTCGGAGTTCACGTCTCTGCTGAAGCTTGTGCAGGAGAAGAAGCCTCGGACCGTGGTGGAGATCGGGACCGCCAGAGGCGGTACCTTGTTCTGCTGGACTCGGGTCATTCCTGACGACGCCCATCTGATCAGCATTGATCTGCCTGCTGGTAACTTCGGCGACGGCTATGGAGTATGGCGCAGTCCTATCTATCGTTCCTTTGCGCGAGGCCGACAACACATCGATCTTCTGCGCGGTGATTCCCATAGTGCATCGATTCTGGAAAAGACCGGTGAGCTTCTTAATGGAAAGCAAGTGGATTTTCTATTCATTGATGCTGGCCATACTTATGACGATGTGAAACAGGACTTCGAGTTTTACAGCCAGTTCGTTGCTCCAGGTGGCCTGATCGCTTTCCACGATATCGCTGTGCATCCGCCATCGACGGGCTGTGAAGTGGATCGCTTCTGGTCGGAGATCAAACCTCAATACGAGTCTGGAGAATTAATCGACGATAAGCAGCAGGGGTGGGCTGGGATTGGATATCTTCGCTGGGATCCATTGGTCGCCGAGAAGGCATCCTAACGCCGCATCGCGATTCTCATAAATGATGTGACGCTTAGTGCTTAGTGGTTGCGGAGGAGGATTTCTACGCGACGGAGGTCTTCTTCGGTATCGACGCCTATGGTGTCGTGGTCGGTGGGTTCGACGTAGATGTTAATGTTGTTTTCGAGGAAGCGCAGCTGTTCGAGTTTTTCGGCTTGTTCGAGGGTTCGGAACGGGAGAGTAGGAAAGCGCTCGAGAGCTGACTTGCGGTAGGCGTAGAGGCCGAGGTGCTTCCAGTATTGTGGTGCAGAGTTGTGGCCGGGGTCTCTGTCGAAGGGTATGGTGGCGCGGGAGAAGTAGAGAGCGCGGCCGTCGTTGGCGGTGACGACTTTGACGGCGTTTGGGTTGTTGATGTTTTCGGGAGTGCAGAGAACTTTGAGGGTGGAGACTTCGACTTGCGGCTGGGCGAAGGGTCGGAGGAGCGCGGTGAGGTGTTGGGGTTGGAGGAGGGGTTCGTCGCCCTGGATGTTGACGTAGATGTCGGCGGGGATTTGTTGGGCTACGGCGTGGACGCGGTCGGTGCCGCTGGGGAGATCGGGTGAGGTGAGTTGGACGGGCCAGTTGTTTTCGCGGCAGAGTGTGGCCACTTCCTCGGAGTCGGTGGCGATGAGGACATGGTTGAGTTGGGGGCAGGCTCTGGGCGGCCTCGAAGACCCATGCAAGCATGGGTTTTCCGGCTATGGTACGGAGGACTTTGCGGGGCAGACGGGTGGAGGCGAGGCGCGCGGGGATGACGCCGAGAACGAAAGCGGGTGACTTTTCGTCGGGTCCGGAATCAAGTATGATGGAAGCTGGCTGTGCCGTGGCGATGTCTCTCATTCGAAGAGAATTTTGTGCCGGCGTAACCCCTTTACACATATCGGCGGTGTAGCTCAGATGGTTAGAGCGACGGACTCATAACCCGTAGGTCGACAGTTCGATTCTGTCCACCGCCACCAAAAGTGTTAGCGTGCGCGCCAGCGCATTGTTGTGGTTCGAGAGTATCATTTCAGCTATATCATTTTAGGGGTGGGATACGTCTAACCCCAGTGCGGTTGGGATTACCCTCGGATGGAGTCGCTTTAACTATGCCCAAGATTTCGAAGATTCTGCTGCTGGCTGTGTCGGTTGTTCTGGTGGTGACGGTTTTTCTCGGTGTGAACTCCAACCCGGTAAGTGCTGCCTCTGAGGCGCAAGATGGCGCCTACCGCCAGATCAACGTCTATAGCGAGGTGTTGCGGCATATCCAGACGGATTATGTGGAGCAGCCGAATATCAAGGCGGTGACCAATGGCGCGCTGCGCGGTCTGCTGGAGTCGCTGGATGCGGACTCGAGCTATCTAACGCCTGAGGACTACAAGGCATACAAGGCAGACAAGGGTGGGCTTGTGGAGCGCTCGAAGGTTGCCCAGGTGGGGATCAACGTTTCGAAGCGGTATGGGTATGCTTCTGTGGTGTCGGTGGTTCCGGGCAGCCCTGCGGATAAAGCGGGTATCAGCGATGGAGACATTATCGAAGCAATTGGACCGGCGGACACGCGTGATATTTCGCTGGCGATGATTCAGTTGCTGCTGGATGGCGCGCCGGGGAGCGAGTTGACGCTTTCGGTGGTGCGGCCCCGGAAGTCTGCTCCGGACAAGATTGTGCTGACGCGGGTGACGGCATCGCTGCCGCCGCTGGAAGAGACGATGTATGAGAACTCGTCGATACTGTACCTGAAGCCGGGAATTCTGGACCATGACCATGTGCAGCAGGTGGAAACGAAGCTGAAAGGCATGCAGAAGGCAGGGAATAAGAAGATTCTGTTGGACCTGCGCGATGTTGCCGCGGGGGATATGTTCGAGGCGACCCGGCTGGCGAACTTCTTTTTGAAAGACGGAACCATTGGAATGCTGGAAGGGCAGAAGGTGCCGAAGCAGACCTTTACGGCGGATGCCTCGAAGGCGATTAATACGACGGCTCCTTTGGCTGTGCTGGTGAATCGCGGGACGGCTGGTCCAGCGGAGTTGGCTGCCGCGGCTCTGCTGGATAACAAGCGTGCTGATCTGGTGGGCGAGAAGACGTTCGGCGAAGGAGCTCAGCAGAAGACGTTTGAGCTGCCGGATGGAGCAGCGTTGATTCTTTCAGTGGCCAAGTACGAGTCGCCGTCGGGTAAGAAGCTGCAGGATGTGGGGGTTACGCCAGGTGTGATTGTGGCGTCGAACTCTGACCAGGCTGCTGCAGTTGACGAAGACGCAGAGCCGACCGATAACCAGTCGGCAACGGCTCCGGCGAAGCCGAGTGTAACGGTGGACGAGCAGCTTTCGAAGGCACTTGCGTTGTTGAAGAGCAAGGCTGCTTAATGGTTACTCTCGCGTTTCAGTTGGCTGCCTGAAGCGATCGCTACACGTGCTATCGTGAAAGGGCCGTGCAGAGCCTATACAGCCGCGAAGACCGGTCAGTTGAACCTGAAGAGATACCTCGGTGGAGACGGATTCTACGCCGCGCTACGCTGAGTGGACCGGATTACCCAAGTCGCCGTATTGCACGGCGAGTGACGTTCTTCGCGCTGCTGGGGCTGTCGGCGGTTTTTGGAGCGTTGTGCGGGTTGATGGTGGTTTATTCCATCGATCTTCCACAGATGGACGATCTGGCACGGTATCACCCCAACACGACAACTGAGCTGCTGGATGTGCACGGCAAGGTCTTCGGATCGTTTGCGCTGGAGCGGCGCGTGGTGTTGCCTTATGCGGAGTTTCCGCCGGTGCTGCGACAGGCGATCATTTCGATTGAAGACAAGAGTTTTGAACGCAACTGGGGAGTGAACCTGATGCGTGCGGTGGGTGCGGCGTGGAGGGATCTACATTCCAGCGCGAGGGCGCAGGGCGCTTCGACGCTGACGATGCAGCTGGCGCGGAATCTGTTTCTTTCGAATGAGAAGACCTACGGGCGGAAGATCCAGGAGGTTTTTCTTTCGGTACAGATTGAGCGGAGATTTACGAAGCAGCAGATCTTTGAGCTGTATGCGAATCAGATTTATCTGGGGCACGGGACGTACGGTTTTGAGGCGGGGTCAGAGTATTTCTTCAGCAAACGTGTGAAGGATCTGACGCTGTCAGAGGCCGCTCTGCTGGCCGCGCTGCCGAAGGGGCCCGAGGCGTACTCACCGTTGAAGTATCCGGAGCGCGCGTTGAGGCGGCGGAACCTTGTGCTCAGCGAGATGCTGGAGGATGGCAAGATTACGGCTGCAGAGGCGAATGCAGCGAAGGCAGCGCCGCTCGGGTTGCGTCTGGAGGCACCGGCTAACAGCGTTGCTCCGTACTTTGTTGAGGAGGTGCGGCGGCAGCTGGAGAAGCAGTACGGGGCAGAGCAGGTGCACGGCGCAGGGCTTCGCGTGTATACGACGCTGGATATGGATTTGCAGATCGTCGCCAACAGGGCGGTTCTGGAGGGTACGGCTGCTTATGAGCGGCGGCATGGGTGGAAGGGCCGGTTGGCGAATGTTGTGCTCGGGGGAGGAGATGTTGAGAGCTATCGCCATCCTGACTGGGAGCTGCCTCTGGACAAGGGTCGCTACGTTCATGGGGTGGTCACGGCGGTGGCTGCAAAGAGGGTTGTGGTCAAGGTTGGGGTCCAGCAGCAGGTTGTGCTGACGCCGGAGGACTGGAAGTGGACGCAGAACAAGGATGGCGACAGCTTTTTGCGGACGGGCGATTTGGTTTATGTCCGGATCGAGGTCGCGTCGCCTGATGGGACGCTGCATGCTTCCTTGCAGCAAGACTCGGGTGCACAGGCTTCGATGATGGCGGTCGACAATGCGAGCGGCGATGTGCTGGCGATGGTCGGCGGGCGGGATTTTGCTCTGTCGCAGTTCAATCGGGCGACGCAGGCGCAGCGGCAGGTGGGGTCATCGTTCAAGCCGTATGTGTACACGACGGCGGTTGAAGGTGGAGCGAAGCCGACGGACATCATCGTCGACGGGCCGGTGTCGTTTCCGACTCCGAATGGACCGTATACGCCTCATAATTACGAGCCGAATTACAAGGGAGCGATGACGCTGCTGAATGCGTTTGCCGAATCGAGAAATATTCCGGCGCTGAAGCTGGCGGACCGGTATGGGATTCGCAAGGTGATTGAGACGGCGCATCGTTTTGGGATTACGAGCAATCTGCCAGTGTTTTTGCCGGTGGCGATTGGGGCGGCGGATATTACGCTGGCTGAGCAAGTGGGGGCTTACAGTGTGTTTCCGAATGACGGGATACGGATTGAGCCGCGGTATATCCGCAAGGTGACGCAAGCGGATGGGTCCCCGCTGGACGAGACTTCGAGTGAAGTTACGGAGGTTATTTCCGTCGAGACGGCTCGGACGATGATGGAGTTTCTGCAGGTAGTGGTGCAGCATGGCACGGCTGCGAGTGCTTCGCAGCTGAAGCATCCGCTGGGCGGGAAGACAGGCACGACGAATGACTTTACCGATGCATGGTTTATTGGATTTTCACCTTCAGTGACCTGCGGCACGTGGATTGGTTTTGATGACAGGCAGTCGTTGGGTGAAAAAGAGACGGGTGCGCGGGCGGCGTTGCCGATGTGGATGGACTTCATGCGAGCGGCGATAGCGAACAAGCCGAATGAGGCGTTTGCGTCGGCGGGCGCTCCGCAGAAGAAGCTGGATGTGCCTTTGAGTGGTCCGAAGCCTGCAGCACAACCTGCGGGGAAACCGGACGAGACTGATCCCGATACGCCGGCGAGCGCACCGAAGCAGGTTGCGCCTGCGGGTGATGTTCTTTCGGGTGCGCCGACCACTGTGCCGGTTCCGGCTGACAAGCCTGCTCCGCACGCGGTTGCGACTCCTGCAAACGCTGTGCCTGGGAGCCCCGTGAAAGGGGCTACGGAACCAGCGAAGCCGGCTGAGAAAGGCCGGAGCGGGGTTTCAAAGCCACCGCCCGACATAGAGTGAAGTAGCGTTTTGCTGTGGCGACGTCGCGGCCGATCTGTTCACGCAGCGCTTCGGGATTGGGCCAGCGGATTTCGTCGCGGAGACGGCGGAGAAATGTCAGGGTGAGCGGGGTCTGCTCGTCGAGGGCGACAGGGTGGAAGTTGAGCAGGTGGGATTCGACGGTGAAGGAGTCGGCTCCGAAGGTAGGTCGGTTGCCGACGTTGGTGACGGCGTCGAATGTCTCGCTGCGTGTTTCTTCGCCGATCGTCAGCGAGGTGATGTAGACGCCGTTTGCTGGAAGCAGCTCTGTGTAGGGCGCGAGATTGATAGTGGGTACGGTGTAGCGGGTCCCGTAGCCGCGACCTGAGGCGGGTGTGCTGGTGATTGCGAAGGGTGCCCCGAGAAGAGCGCGCACGTGGGAGACGTCGCCTTTTGCGATGAGTTGCCGGATTGTGCTGGATGAAATTGGCTGGCGGCGAATCGTTTGCGGTGAATAGATGCAGACACTGAAGCCGAGTTCGCGTCCGAGCGTTTCGAGGCTTTCGATGCCTGCTTCGGCATGGTGGCCGAAACGGAAGTTCTCGCCTTCGTGCAGTTCGATGACGTGGAGAGTCTGCTGAAGGACTTTGGTGGCGAAGGTACGGGCCGACATCTTCGAGAACTCTTCGGTGAAGGGCAGGATCAGGACGATGTCGATACCGGTTGAGGCGAGGAGCTGAAGTTTTTCGGGGAGCGGCGTGATGAGCGGCTGGCTGGATTCGGGCCGGATGACGCGGGCGGGGTGGGGATCGAAGGTGATGGCGACAGATTGGACGCCTAGCGAGCGCGCGCGCGCGACGACCTTGGCGATGACCCAACGATGGCCGCGGTGGACACCGTCGAAGTTGCCGATGGTGGCGACGGAGGGGCCGAAGTTCAAGGGTACCTCTGCGAGCTGGCGGAGTATCTGCATCAGGCGATCTCAAAGTTGGTCTGCAGGCCGTCGTAGGCGAGACGGATGTGCGGAGGGAGGACGGCGTTGGTTGCGTCGTGGTCGAGGTCGTGGCCCATGTGGGTGAAGAAGGCGCGGCGGGGCTTCAACTTCTCGACGATGGCGATGGAATTTTCAAGGTGCGAATGACTAGGGTGGGGGTGGTGACGCAGGGCATCGACGATCAGGAGGTCGAGATCGTTGAGCAGAGGCAGGCTTATGTCGGGAATGTCGCTCATGTCGGTGAGGTAAGCGGCTGTGCCGAAACGGTAGCCGGTTATCTCCTGGCGTCCGTGGGTGACAGGGACTCGCTGGAAGCAGGCACCGAAGATCTCGGTTCCGGAGCCGGGCTTCGGGTTGATGCGATGGATCTGAACTCGCGCGCTGGTTGGGTAGCGATCTTCCTTGCGGAAGGTGTATTCGAAGATGCGCTCGATGCTGCTGGCTGTGTCGTCGTCGGCGTAGATGGGGAGGTCGCCATTGGTGTGAAAGCTGAGCGGGCGGAGGTCGTCGAAGCCCATGATGTGATCGGCGTGGCCGTGGGTGTAGAGCACTGCATCTACGCGGCGGATGCCTTCGCGCAGGGCTTGGGCGTGGAAATCCGGCCCCGTATCGATGAGGACTGTGCGGTCGTTGTAAACGAGACGGATTGAGGGCCGCGTGCGGCGGTTGTGGGGGTCGGGCGAGTTGCAGACGGTGCAGTCGCAGCCGAGGGTCGGCACTCCCATGGAAGTACCTGTGCCGAGAAAGGTGAGGGTGGCCTGCATCGATTAGCGGACGATCCTTGGACCCGACCCGGGACCTGATCCCAGACCTTGCCCGGCAGGACCGTTGGCGGGCGCTTTGGCTGCGGATCGCGCCAGAAGCTGGGTCACTTCGAGGAAGCCCATTCGCAGTTCAAAGAGCGCGCTTTCGAGCAGGCGAGACTCGTCGGGAGAGAGATTGCCTTTGGTTTTTTCTTCGAGCACGGAGAGCATATCGACGCTCTGACGCGCGCCGAGGATATCGACCTGGGGCTGCTGGCCCTCGTGCGTTGTGCCACCGAGCTGCATGATTGCGGTCATGTAAACGGATTGGACGAGTTGGTCGAAGCTCATCGCGGGCGGGTGATCCATGCCGGGGTTGGCGGAGCGAATGGCGGTGTCGAGGCGGTCGGCGGTCATCTCATAGGCGCGACGGGCCTGATCATTTTGCTCTGCGGTGGGTGGCGGTGGAAGGTCAGGCTCCTGCGCGGTTTCCTGAGGTGGAGTGGGCGCTGATTGTGCTTCGGTGGCAACAGCGACTGGGGCGGGAGGTGGCGTGGAACGCTCTTCGCGGGCGGGGGACGGGTCGGCGTCGGGGCGAAGCTCGCCATCCATGGTGAACTTGCGGCGATCGGTAACGACGAAGGGTTTGTTTTGTTCAGGCATAGTTACACTCTTTCAGAAGGTTGAGATGCGGCGCCCAGTGTTGAGGGTGCGGCGTCCGAAAAGGGAAGCGAAACCGGAACGGCGGTTCCTCCGGGATAGAGGATGGGCGTGCCGCGGTCCAGGGCTTCGCGGCGAACATAACCCAGGGCGATCTGTATGGGTTCGCCGGGACTGTTCGGCAAAGGGATGGCGGCAACGGTGGTCAGTTCGCCGATTTTTTTTCCATCTGCCTCCAGCGTCGCACCGGACACGGGGAGGTGTCCCTGAAGACGGAAGCCGCTGAAGGTGCGATGCACGTTGCCGCGGGAGCGGATGCGCTCGACGATCTCCTGCCCCAGGTAGCAGCCCTTGTTGAAGTGCAAGGCGCGGGTTTGTCCGGTCTCCTGCGGGAGTTCGCGGTCGCGGATGTCGACTCCGTAGAGCGGTGTTCCTTCGAGGATTCGAAGCCATTCCAGGCTTTCCGCTTCAAAAGATGCTGCGCCGGCATTTTGGAGCTCTTCGGCGAGTTTCTGAGTGGTTTCGGGATCTGTCCATAGCTCGAACTTCGGCACCAGGGGGCTGTAAGCGTGGATGATGGTGGTGGGTGCGTCGTTCCATGAGATCGTTCGTGCTGCGAGGGGTTCGAGACCTGCGATGTTGAAGCCGACGCTGGCGAGCACGGAGGCCGCCCTGGGGCCGGCGATTTGCAGGCCCAGCTTCGTGTTTGTGACATCGGCGAGTTCCACGTCATCCATGATGATGAACCGATCGAGGAAGGTGATGAGGCTGGGGATCAGGGAGGAAGCAGTCTCGATAAGGAGGGCTTCCGGTTCGGCGAAGACAGTGGCGTCGCCCTGAATCCGTCCCTGGGCATTGAGGAAGAAGTTGTAGGCGCCCTCCCCGTCGTTCAACTGCTGGATTGAGTTGGTGACCATGCCGTTGAGCCAACGGACGCGATCGTCTCCGATGACACGAATCCATCCTGTTTGTTCCAGGCGCGAGACTGCCACAGTGTGAAGCAGGGCGAAGAGCTGGGTGACGGGGCTGGATGTCGTTGCGATGGTGATCTCGGACTGTGCGGGAGGTTCATAGCGAGCGGTGGGGGAAAACTCTCGTACACTTGATTATAGCGGTGGATCGAGAGGGTTATGTTGCAGCGGAGAGTTGTCGGCAGAGAGAGAAGGTGGATGCGGTGGTTTGCCGGGGTGGCGCTGCTGGCTGTGAGTTATACGGTCTTTGTTGGGCAGGCTGCGTTTCCCAGACTGGGCAGGTTGCGCCGCCTCAAGCGAACCAAGGTGCGGCACATGCGCCGATGACGAAGGCGCAGGCGAAGGAACTGTTTCAGTCGGTTGACGAGATTCTCAACTTTGCCAGCACGGATACCAAGCTGCCCATTGAACACACAGTCAAACGCAAGCTGATCTCACGGGATGAGGTGAATCATTACCTTCGAGAGAAGTTTGAGGAGGACGAAGGAGCGAAGCGGATGGAGCGCTCCGAGATTGTGCTGAAGAAGTTCGGCGTGCTCGATCGCGATTTCCATCTGGCGCCGTTTCTGCTTTCGCTGCTGACGGAGCAGATTGCAGGGTTTTACGACAATAAGACGAAGACGGTGAATCTGCTTGACTGGATTGCGCCAGAGGAGCAAAAGCCAGTGCTGGCGCATGAGTTGACGCATGCGCTGCAGGACCAGAGAGTAGGGCTTACGAAATGGTCGTCGGTAAGTCTCAATGGGGCATCGCACAATGTGCAGGAGGACAACCACCATTTGCAGGTAGACGAAGCGGACACTGCGCGGAGTGCGGTTGCGGAAGGTCAGGCGATGGCCGTCTTTGTCGACTACACGTTGCGTGCGAGTGGAAAGACGCTTGCCAATTCGCCTGAGATTATGGAGAAACTGAAGGACCAGGTTGCCGATACGAGCGGCTCTCCCGTGATGGCGCGGGCACCGCTGTTGCTGCAGGAGTCGTTGCTATTTCCATATAGCGACGGGTTGAGCTTCGAGCAAGCTATTCTTATGAAGGGGGGCAAGGATGCGGCGTTTGCCGGCGTGCTGGCCAATCCGCCGTCTTCAAGCTTTGAGATCATTCATCCTGATGCGTATATGGCGCATGCGGCGGTACCGGTGGTGCGGTTGCCGGATATCCACCCACTGCTGGATGCCGACTACACCCCATACGATATCGGGGTAATGGGCGAGCTCGATGTTCGCATCCTGATCGAACTTTTCGGTGGCCGCGAGATGGCGGATGCGCTTGCTCCGGCGTGGAATGGCGGGGCGTACTACGCAGCACAACGGAAGTCAGCGGTTACGGCAGCGGAAAAAGAATCGACTGCTTCGATTGGGCTGATCTATTACTCGCGCTGGAAGAATCGCGATTCGGCTCGTTCGTTCCTTAATACTTATGCCGCGCAGATTCCGAGGAAGTACTCCGATGTTCGCGAGCGGAAGAAGGAGGAGACGGAGGAGCCAGAGCAGGTGTACTCGACGAACGAGGGCGATGTTCTGATCTCATTGTCCGGAAACGGTGTTTTCATCAGTGAAGGTTTTGATCTGGCGCTGGCTCGGAAGCTGCGCGACACGATTGTCGCCGTCCAGCCGGAGGGCCCGATGCGTCAGGCGATGATACCGCTGCATGAGCCGGCGCTGTCGATGGCACACGTGCTTGCTTCTTATGGCGTTGTGAACGCTGGCGCGCTGCAACGATATACTTTCAAAGGGTCCGGGTTCAAAGGGGCCGGGACAGAATCGAACAACGTCCGCTAAGGGAGTACCGAGGTTGAAGAAGGCTGAGATTGGCATCATCGGGGGCAGTGGTCTGTACGCCATGCCCGGACTTACCAATGTGCGTGAGGAGCGCGTGACCACTCCATTCGGAGATCCTTCGGATGCGTTTGTTCTGGGAGAGCTTGAGGGCCGAAGCGTCGCCTTTCTTGCGAGGCATGGCAGAGGGCATAGAGTTCTTCCGAGTGAGTTGAACTTCCGTGCCAACATTTATGCGATGAAGATGCTGGGAGTTGAACGCATTCTTTCGGTCTCTGCTGTCGGTTCGCTCAAGGAGGAGCATAAGCCGACCGACTTTGTCATTGCCGATCAGTTCATTGATCGTACGTATGCGAGGGTCTCGACATTTTTTGGTGACGGAATTGTGGCGCATGTGGGATTTGGCGATCCGGTGTGTGCGACGGTGGCCGGCGTCTTCAAGAGGGCCTGCGATGCGGTTGGAGTTGTGGGCAAGCAAGGCGGGACCTATGTATGCATGGAGGGGCCGCAGTTCTCGACGCGCGCGGAGTCGAATCTCTATCGCAGCTGGGGAGCCGATGTGATCGGCATGACCAATTTGCAGGAGGCGAAGCTCGCCCGTGAGGCTGAGATTTGTTATGCCACGATGGCTATGGTGACCGACTATGACTGCTGGCGGGAAGGGCACGACGATGTCACGATCGAACAGGTGATCGCTGTCGTGCACCAGAATGCCGATAGCGCGGCTAAGGTTGTGCGCGCTGCCGTTGCTGCGATGCCTGTAGAAAAGAGCTGCGGCTGTGGCGAGGCCCTGAAGTATGCGATCCTGACGGATCGCAAGGTGATTCCTGCTGAGACAAGGAAAAAGCTCTCCATTTTGCTGGATAAGTATTTTGAGTAAGGCTCCGTATTTTTTTGCTCATAATGTAGCTAAATACGTTACAAATTGAAAATTTAATGATTGTGTACCCAAAGGAGTTTATGGCAATTCTGGTTGTAGGATCGGTAGCATTCGACAGCATTGAAACACCACACGGCAAGGTTGACCATTGCCTGGGCGGCGCGGCGACGCATTTCGCGCTGGCAGCAAGTTACTTTACCCCCGTCCGCGTGATCGCGGTTGTCGGAAAGGATTTCACTGCTGAGCATGAGGCGGTTTTGACTCGCCGGGGTATTGATACGCAGGGAATTGAGCGCTCGAACGGGCTCAGCTTTCACTGGACCGGTTCTTACTCAGGGAATATGGATGAGGCCAAGACGCTGGGAACCGATTTGAACGTCTTCGAGACCTTCGAACCGAAGATTCCAGATTCTTATAAAGATACTGAGTATCTTTTTCTTGCCAATATTGATCCGGTGTTGCAGTCGCGGGTAAGAAGCCAGATGCCTAACGTCCGCATGGTGTGCGGCGACACGATGAACTACTGGATTGCCGACCACGCAGCGAATCTCGCGAAGGTGTTGCGGGAGCTCGATGTGCTGCTGATTAATGATGGCGAAGTGCGAATGCTGGCGGGCGAGCGCAACCTTGTGGTTGCTGCAGAGAAGGTGCTGAGCATGGGCCCGAAGACACTTGTAGTCAAGCATGGCGAGTACGGTGCTACGGCCTTCTTTGGTAACCGCTCGTTCTCTGGGGCGAAGACGTCGCGACCCTTCCGTGCGCCGGCACTTCCGTTGGCCGAGGTTGTCGATCCCACTGGCGCGGGTGATTCCTTCGCGGGCGGGTTTTACGGCTATCTTGCCTCGCAGCCTGAACTGACGCCGGCGGTCTTTCGTACGGCCATGTTTTACGGCGGGGTGATGGGTTCCTTCGCTGTGGAACGTTTCGGTACGGAGCGTTTGCAGGACGTGTCTCAGCAGGAGATCGACGAACGCTTCCAATTATTCCGGGAGATATCTCATCTTGAGTATTCGGGTGACTAAACCGGCGAGAGGGCGCAGGACCGCACGAGCAGCCGATACTGTTCCTGCCGCCGCCCCACCAGATCCTGATGAGGTGCGGCCTGCGTTGCGTGAGGAGATTCTGCCGTTTGCGCTGGCATCGGTTCTTCTTTCGCTAATCGCGCTGATGATCTCTTTTCCGCGCGGCTATCTTCTGCTGTATGGAGATGCGGTGGCGCACCTGGGGATTGCGCGGCGGATTCTGGACTCGCATAATCCTGGATTAATTCAACTCGGCGGTGTGTGGCTGCCGCTTCCTCATCTGCTGATGCTGCCGTTCGTGCAGAAGCTGCAGTGGTGGCAGAATGGACTGGCTGGCGCGTGGCCTTCGCTGCTTTGCTATATCGCGAGTGTGACTGGGATGTATCGGCTGGCGCGCTATCTGCTGGTTCCGCGGTGGGCGGTTGCTGCGACGCTGTTTTACGCGCTGAATCCGAATCTGCTGTACCTCGGGACGACCGCAATGACCGAGCCGCTGTTCCTTGCGCTGCTGATCTGGACGACGGCGCTTACCGTCGAATGCGTTGCTGCTATTCACGCGAGTCGCGCGGCTTTCGTTGGGCGACGCCTGATACTGCTCGCGTTTTTTATTCTTGCTGCCGTTTATACCCGATACGATGGGTGGATTCTTGGCGCTATTGTCTGGTGTGTTATCACGTTTACGCTGGCACGGCGCCGCGATGTTTGGCGAAAGATTGCTGGCGCATTCTTGTTATTTACCTTGCTGGTGATTGCGGGGCCGCTTGGCTGGCTGGCGTACAACCAGCACTTCTTTCATGATCCGCTGGATTTTATTCGTGGACCCTACTCCGCTTCTGCAATTGAAAAGAGGACAACGGCGCCGGGTGCGGAGCACTATCACGGATGGCATAGTCCTTTCTGGGCGCTTGTTTACTACACACGCGCGGCCCAGGTGGATACCGCTTTCTGGGAGATTGGCTTTCTGGTGATGACGGCCGCGATTGGCGGATTGGCGATTGTTATTCGCCGCAGGCTGGCGTTGCCGGCGCTGCTGCTCTGGGTGCCGCTTCCGTTTTATGTTTACTCGATTGCCTATGGCTCGGTGCCGATCTTTATCCCGCAGCTGTGGCCGCACTCGTATTACAACTCGCGTTATGGGATGGAGATACTTCCCGCATTGGCTCTCTTCGGTGTGGTCGCCGTCGCGTGGTTTGAGGGGCGGTGGAGTCGATCGCAGCCTCTTGTGAAGAGGGTGATGCAGCCGATTTTTCTACTGCTGATTGCATTGAATACGGTGGGGATGATGTCTTCGACTCCGCTTGTGCTGAAAGAGGCGATGGCTAACTCGACGACGCGGGTTGCCTTCGAGAGCGCGTTAGCTCGCCGGTTGCTCGCTCTTCCCGCAGGATCAAGCATTCTGATGTACAACTCAGATCATGTAGGCGCGTTGCAGGCGGCGGCGATCCCGCTGCGGCAGACGATTAATGAGGGAGATTACGACGGCTTTAAAGCTGCTCTTACTGCGCCTGCGGAGCATGCGGCTTATGTTGTGGCGATTGCAGGCGATCCAGTGTCGGCTGCGGTTGCGGCACATCCGGAGGGCCTTACCGAGCTGGCTATTTTGTGTACGAGTGGGCAGCCTTGCGCACGCATTTATCAATCCAGTCGACTGGCTGGGTTACCGAAGATGTAAATGCCTTTGCGGAGCGAGACGTGAGGCACAATAGAAGTATGATTCCATTCGTCAAAGCGCATGCCTGTGGCAACGATTTTTTGATTATTGACGAGCCGCTGGCCGGGCGCCGTCATGCCGATCTTGCACGTAAGCTCTGTATGCGGAATACCAGTGTGGGCGCTGATGGGATCGAGTTTCTGGAGCGAAGGCCCAATGGTGATTTTTTTCTGCGACTGTTCAATGCGGATGGGAGCGAGGCAGAGCTCTCGGGGAATGGGACACGGTGTGTCGCTGCGTGGCTGGCCAGCAGCGAGGGCAGACAGAGCGTTGGATTGGGTACGCATGGCGGACTTCGGACTTGTCACGTGGTTGAGGCTGCGGACCCGCTTTATTTGATTGAGAGCGAGATGGGGGTTCCGCGTGTGATGCAGCGTACGATTGAGTTGCCTGGCGTGGGCAATGTCGCCGGTGCGATGGTCAACGTCGGCAATCCGCATTTTGTTCTTTTCGTCGATATGGATGACTTCAGCGCATACGGTCGTAGCTGGCAGGACCTTGGAGCGCAGATCAGTGCCAGTCCTTTGTTTCCCCATGGAACGAACGTTGAGTTTGTCCGGGTGATTTCGCCGTCGAAGATAGCATTTCGGATTTATGAGCGAGGCTGTGGACCTACGACTTCGTCGGGCACCGGCACGTGTGCTTCGTCTGCTGCGGCCATGGTGTTGCGCGGCGTTGACCGCGAACTGACCGCCGTGGCGGAGGGAGGGGCACAGCGTACGGTCTGGCCTGCGAGCGATGCGGTGATGCAGCTTACCGGACCAGCTGAGATAATCTGCCGCGGGGAGGTTTCGGCCCTGTGAATTCACTGACTTCGGCGATTAGGCCACGCGCTTTGCGTGCGGGTGCGACTCTTGCGGTTCTTTCTCCGGCGAGCACGCCGAAGGCTGACCTTGTGGAGCGCGGGATTGCGCATCTGCATTCTCTCGGGTACAAGACGATTCTTGGCGCCCATGCGCTCGCTAATGGGCCGCTTTACTATGCAGGGACGATTGAGGACAGGCTTCATGATCTGCACGCTGCGTTCGCTGATGCGGCGGTCGACGGAATTGTTTGTGCGCGTGGAGGATGGGGCTCGGCCGAATTGTTGCAGCATCTCGATGCTGGATTGATTCGGGCCAATCCAAAGGTGTTTGTGGGATACAGCGATCACACATCGCTGCACTGCTGGTTGCGTAATGAAGCTGACCTTGTCACGTTCTATGGACCGATGGTGGCGGCGGACTTTTCGCGTGATGATGGTGCGGATATGGCAAGTTGGCGTCATAGCCTGGAGGGGGATGGTTCGTGGTCGCTCGGAGTTGCAGACGGTCTTCGTGTGCTTCGGACTGGGATCGCCAAGGGATTATTGACTGGCGGGTGCATCTCGATTTTTGTTGAGGCGCTTGGCACGCCCTATGCTCCGCGGATTGAGAACGAAAGCATTCTTTTTCTGGAGGACATCGGCACGAAGCCTTATCAGTGGGACCGGATGCTTCTTCATCTCAGGTACTCGGGGTTGATGGAGAAGGTCACCGGTGTCGTCTTTGGTGATATGCGCCAGTGTGTCAGTCCCGACGAGATGGACTACCTTGATCGCGCGATTCTTCATGCGCTGTGCGACTTCGAGGGGCCTATTGCCATCGGTCTGCGTAGTGGGCATGTAGGGGCTGCGAACGTTACGCTGCCATTGGGGGTCGCGGCGTCGCTTGACCTGAGCGAAGCCGGGAACCCGCAGATGCACCTTCTCGAAGCAGCGGTTACGGTTTAGCTTTGAGTTGCCGAACTATGGAAACTTCGAAACATATTCATCTGATTGGGATCTGTGGGACTGCGATGGCTTCGCTCGCGGGCATGCTGCAGCTTCAGGGGCATCGGGTTACGGGTTCAGATACTGCGGCGTATCCGCCGATGAGCGATCTGCTGGCCGGTTTGAAGATACGTGTGCTTGAACCCTATTCGGAGAGGAATCTTGACCCGCGCCCGGACCTTGTTGTGGTGGGGAATGCGATTTCGCGGGGCAATGTTGAACTGGAGTATGTGCTGGATACGCGTATTCCATTTTGTTCGATGGCGTCGATTCTGCATGACGAGTTTCTTGCGGGTCGCGAGTCGCTGGTGGTTGCGGGCACTCACGGGAAGACGACGACGACCAGCATGCTGGCGTGGATTTATGAGGTTGCGTCGCGGAAGAATGCTGATCTTTCACCGTCTTTTCTTATCGGAGGGGTGGCGGAGAACTTTGGGACAAGCTTTATGGTGCGGTCTGCGCGGCCGTTCTTGCTTGAAGGGGATGAGTACGACACTGCCTTTTTTGATAAGGGGCCGAAGTTTCTTCACTACTTTCCTGATGCGTTGATCCTGACGCATGTTGAGTTCGATCACGCTGATATTTATGCGGATCTTGGTGCGGTGAAGACTGCTTTCAAACGGCTCGTGAATCTAGTGCCGCGCCGGGGCCGCATCGTTGCCTTTGGCGGCAGTGACAATGTGACGGAGTGTGTTGCGAAGGCGTTTTGTGCGGTGGAGCGGTACGGGGTTGGCGCGGATTGCCACTGGCGCGTCTCCGATCTGCGGCACGAGGGTCCGCTGACGCGATGGACACTGAGTCGCGCGGGTGCGTTATTCGCTGAGCTTGCGCTGCCGATGGCTGGGGAGCACAACGCATTGAACGCTACGGCCGCTGCCGCTCTGGCAGCGGGAGAGGGTGTGGCGACGGAAGCTATTGTTGAGGCCCTGGCGACTTTTAAGAGTGTGAAGCGCAGGCTTGAAGTGCGCGCTGTTATTGAGGGGATCAGGATTATCGATGACTTTGCGCATCATCCCACCGCGATTCGCGAGACTCTGCGGGCTCTGCGTGAGTCTTACCCGGGAGGCCGCCTATGGGCGGTTCTGGAACCCCGCTCGAATACGTTGCGGCGGAACGTCTTCGAGGGCGAGCTTGTGGAGAGCCTCGCTCTCGCTGACCACGTGGTGATCGCGGCGGTGTTTAAATCGGAGAGCATTCCTTTGGCGGAGCGGCTTCAGCCGGAGCATGTTACCGCGGCGCTGCAGGCGCGGGGGATTCCGACGGAGCTTCATGCAGATGCCGATTCCATTGTGAGCGCGCTGGCTCCACAGTTGAGGGATGGAGATGTTGTGGCGATTCTTTCGAACGGCGGATTCGGCGGCATCTATGAGAAGCTACCTCACGCGCTTCGGCTCCGTTCCTAGAGTGGTGTGAGTGAAGCTGAGATGAGCCAGAAGCGGTATTCTGGTGTTGTATGTTCAGCACGCTAAAGATGTTGTTCGTGTACCTGACTCTCGGCCCAGTGGCGGGGATCGTTGGTATCCCCTACTCGCTGATGGTGGGAAATATCAACTTGCTTTATCGCGTCGCGATGTGGATTACGAACGCGGGTGTCCGGGCTGCTGGTATCAAAATTGACGTGAGCGGATTGGAGAATGTTCCTGCGGGACGCAGCTGCATCTTCATGAGCAACCACGTCTCGAACCTCGATCCACCAGTTGAGATTGCGATGTTGCCGGGCCGCAGTTCGGTGCTGCTGAAGAAGGAACTGATGAGCATTCCGATCCTGGGCAGGGCGATGCGCATGGGACAGTTTGTTCCGGTGGAGCGGGGCAACCGTCGCGATGCAGCCAAGGCCAGCGTGGAGGCTGCTGCGGATGCCCTGCGATCCGGGCTGCATATTCTTGTTTATCCTGAAGGAACTCGCTCAGTGGATGGAAGGCTTTCGACGTTCAAGAAGGGTCCATTTTTTCTCGCGCAGGGGACGCAGGCGCCGATTGTCCCAATTGCAATCTCGGGTACGCAGACGATGATGCGCAAGGGGAGCCATGCGATCAAGCCCGGGCTGGCGCGGATTCAACTGCTGCCGGTGATTGAGCCTTCCGACCATGCAACACGCGAAGAGTTGATGGCTGCTGTCAGGAAGGCCATCGCTGACGCCCTGCCAGAAGAGATGAAGCCTGCGGTTATTTGACGATGGCGTTGTTGTAGCCGTCGGTCTGGAGACGCAGGCGCATCGAGTCGGCATCCTTTTTGGTAGAAAATGAACCAATCTGGACATGAAAGAGCTTGTCCTGCGGCTCGTGCCGAATAGCGACGGTGTAGCCGCGGCGTTTGAGATCGACGGCTACTACATCTGCATCTTCCTGATGTGACATTGCGGCGACCTGAATGACGAGGGAGCCCGCGGAGGGGGCAGAACTTGAAACAGGTATAACTGCCGGCCTGGCTGGTGCGCTGGCGGGAGTTTGGGGATTTGCACCGGGATGGGGGTCTGCGGCGACAGTCTTTGTCGTGTCGACGGGTGCATCGACGGGGACAGACTGCGTTTCGGGCGCGGTGGTGTCAGGCGCTTCGGCGGCCACGATCGCAGACTGAGGCGCAGCAGCAGATTGTTTGCCTGCCGAACCTGCGAGGCTCCCTGGAGCAGGCTTGAGGCCGCCGTTGCCATCCGTCCTGACGGCTGGTTCGGAGGCATTGATTGCAGCCTGTACAGAGCGCCTACCCATGGAATAGCCAAAGCCGAAAAAGACAGCGCAGATTAGCGCAAGAGCGAAGAAGATGCCGAGGATGGTGGTGGTTCCGAGGGATATCTCGCGATCCTGTCCGGTAGTTCCGTGAAGATCCTGCAGGTCATGGTCGGTTTGATATCGGGTTTGCAAGTTAGACCTTCTTCTCCGGAGCTACTTCGGGAGTGAATGTCTTATTAAAAATGTTTATGAGCTCCATGGGGAGAGGAAAGACGATGGTGGTATTTTTTTCGACACCTATCTCAGTCAGGGTCTGGAGATAGCGGAGTTGGAGGGTCATTGGCTGGGTTGCCATAAGTGCTGCGGCTTCAACCAATTTTGCGGCGGCATTGAACTCGCCTTCGGCGTGGATGATCTTGGCGCGGCGCTCGCGCTCGGCTTCGGCTTGTTTCGCCATGGCCCGGAGCATGGACTCAGGCATATCCACCTGTTTGACCTCAACCGAGACGACTTTGACGCCAAAGGGCGACGTGTGGCCATCGATGATGGTCTGGATGCGCAGATTCAGGGCTTCGCGATGGGCAAGAAGGCCGTCGAGGTCGACCTCGCCAAGGACGGAACGCAGTGTCGTCTGGGCAAACTGCGAGGTCTGGTAGATGTAGTTGGCTACTTCGATGACGGCCTTGGTGGGGTCGACGACGCGGAGGGTAATGACGGCGTTGACCTTCAAGGTGACGTTATCGCGGGTGATGACGTCCTGGGCAGGAACCTCCATCGCCTCCTGACGCAGGCTGACGCGGACGATCTGGTCGAGTGGACGGAAGACCCAGATGACGCCTGGACCCTTTGCTGTCTCCTTGACACGTCCCAGACGGAAGATCACGCCTCGCTCGTACTCTTTGAGGATGTTGAGGGCGTTGATCAGGTAGAGTACGACGATGACGACGGCGAAGAGGAGCGGGAGAGACATCATGGGGAAGACCTCGGTGTACCGGAATCAAGTCTACCGCTGCGACTGGAAATGCGGCCGCAGCGGCTGGACTGAGACGGCTTAGAAGCGGAGGAAGAAGCCAAACCCTGGCTCGAACGTCATCGTGTGCTTCTGAATGGTGAGGTAGTTCGTTTCAAAGTCGGGCGCCTTGAAAAAGAGCTGACGGTACTGCGCGCGAATGCCAAAGTGGGGAGAGAGTACGGTTGTCTCCGCGCCGACCGAGAAGTAATAGGCAGCACGAGCCTGTTTGGGAAGAGCCTCGCCACCACCAGGAGTTGGCCGGAAGGCGATGGTTCCCAAGCCGGCTGAGGCAAAAGGAGTAACCCCGAAATACTGTTTGTGGGTGTGGGCGACGTAGCCCAGGGTGTACTCACTTGCGTTTTGCTGAACGGCAGCGAATGCTTGCGCTCCGAATGGGGTGAAGGTGTTGGCGTATCGTGCGTAGCCGTAGTTTCCCTCAAACCCGATCAGCGGAGAGACGATGTAGCGAAGAGTGACTACGGCCCCTGCGGTGTTGCCTGGGCTAAGGTTGACCGCGGTAGGTTTTGAGTTGACGATGGCCGTTCCGTTGGAATCCTTATTGAAGACACCTACTCCGAGGACGCCGAGGTCGATCCTGGCGAGCTGGCGGTCGAGGGGCTGTTTCCGGGGCTGGTGGCCTGCGCTCTGGCGGTTGATCCTGCTGCGGTAAGCAGGAGGCAAAACAAAACACTTCGGACACACGACGGGCGAGGCACATTCAACATCAAGACAAAACTCCCTTATTTCGAAAACTACCGTTCTTTTAGTCTACTCTGGCTCGGACGCTGGCGGTTATTGCGGGATCGATGAAACGGTATACTGTGCCGGCTCTACGATTAAGACGAGGCCTTCTACGCTGCGCACCGAGACGACGGAGCCAATTGCGAGCGAAGAGGAGCTGCGCAGGGAGGCTTGCCATAGCTCGCCGCGGATCTCAACCTGGCCAGTGGGGTTGAGTGGCGTCCGCGCGATGGCGGTTCCGCCGATCATGGCCTGTGGTCCGGTGAGGACCTTGCCACGACGCGCGCGGAGTGCGATCCAGGCGAGGCCGAAGGACACTGCGCCAAAGCCAAGGCCTGCGCCGATAGCGGTTGCGGTGTGGACGCGTAGTTCAGGGATGGGTCCGTCGACGAGCGTGGCGAGGCCGAAGACGAGGGAGACGATGCCCGCGAGGGCGAGGATTCCGTGGCCGCCGAACTTTGCTTCGAGCACGATGAGGACGAACGCCGCGAGCAGCAGAACGATTGCCGTATGCCGAATGGGGAGAAGGTTCAGGCCGAAGAGGCTGAGAAGGACGAAGAGGGTGCCGAGGGAGCCGGGGACGACGGTGCCCGGGACGTTGAATTCGAGATAGATGAGAAGGCCGCCCAGGACCAGAAGGAGAACGGCGATGTCAGGGTTGGTGAGCTTGCTGAGCAAGCGCTCCCGCAAAGATGGGGGGATGGTGACGATCTCTGCTCCCTGCAGATGCAGGGTCTGGATTGTTCCATAGAAACGATGGATCTCACGGCCGTCGAGAGCGTTGAGCAAGGAGGTGTCATCGAGGGTGTCAAGGTCGATCAATTTGAGCTTGAGAGCTTCCTGGTCGCTGTAGGATCTGGAGTTACGGACGGCGTCCTCAGCGGCTTCGACGTTGCGTCCGCGGCGGCTGATGTAGGAGCGGAGGAACGCAGCGGCGTCATTCTCTATCTTTTCCTTGAGGACCGGGTCCATCTGGGTGCCTTCGACGATGGGGTGAGCGGCGCCGGCGTTTGTCCCGGGGGCCATCGCGGCGATGTCGGCGGCTTCAAGAAGAAAGAAGCCGGCAGAGCCTGCCCGGCTGCCGGTGGGGGAGATGAAGATGACGACCGGCACAGGGGAGTTTTCGATGGCCTGGACCATGACGCGTGTGGATTCCAGCAGGCCGCCGGGCGTTCCCATTGAGATGAGAACAAGCTGGGCGTGCTGGCGGGCGGCCTCCTGAAGTCCGCGCTGCAGATAGTCGGCGGTGATGGGCTGGATCGTGTCGTGGAGGGTGAGTTTGACGACGATGTTCGGCGGGACGGCATCGGCGGAGAGTGTTACGGGCTGGAAGCACGCGAGCGTCATGAGCATGACGAGAGCGACTTTCAGCGTGGCCTTCATTGCAGGCTCTGTCCGCGTGCTTCGAGTGCTTGCTTCATCCCTTGGGCAGCGGAGTCTTTGGGATTCAGCTGGAGGGCTTTGCTGATATTCGAAGCAGAGGATGCGATCTGATTCGCCTGCAGATCAAGGCGGGCGAGCACGAGATAGGCGGGGATATTGGGATGGAGGTTGATCGATCTTTGAGCCTCGGTTCGAGCGTCGTCCGCACTTCCACTGCGTTCGCGGACCTGGGCGAGACCGGCATGAGCATCGGCGCTGGCGGCATCGGCGGCGATGGCGGCCTGAAACTCCTGCTCGGCCTCGGGGATGAGCCCCTGGGCGAGGTAGTCATGGCCGAGTTGAGTATATTGGGCGGCTTGCTCAGTCGGAGGGAGTGTGGCCATGCGCATTGCACGCATCTGATCGAGTTGGAACGCAGCCTGACGGAACGATGCTTCGGAGTAAGTCCGGCGGATTCGCTCGAGGGGAGAGAAATCCGATGAGGGCGCGGTGGTTGTGGCTGATTTTGTGACGGGGGCAATATGCTTTCCGGCATTGATATTTGCCCTCAGCTCCACGGCCTCTGTGTCGGCGGGGCGGAGATTGAGGGTTGTGTCGACTTCGCGCTGGGCTCCGGCAAAGTCTCCTCGGCGGAGCAGAGCAATGGCAAGGTTGTAATGGTAGTCAGCGTCGTTGGGATCGGCGGTCGAGGCGCGCTGAAAGAGAGCGACAGCATCGTGGCCCTGGCGGCTGGTGGCGACTGCCTGATTGTTCACGACTTCGGGGAGAGGCAGGCGGCTGGCAACAAAGGCGAAGGCGGCTTCAGCTTCGGAGTATTTTGCAGCATTGAAACGGGCGAGTCCGATGTAGAAGTTGGCTTCGAGTGCGCGACGGTCAGTCCTGGGAATTTTGGTGAGGGTTGTTGCGGACTGATCATACTCGCGCTGTGCGTATTGGGCCTTGCCCAAGGCGAGGAGCGCAGCCGGGTAATCTGGCGTGTCCTGTACGGCCATCTGAAGACGCTTGATTCTCTCTTCGGCTGCCGTTGCCGCAGTGCCGCGAATGTAGTTCTCAAAGGCACTGAGGCGGACTCCGGCGGAGGCTGCGAGGAAGGTTTGCTCGGCTACCTTGAAGCTGGGATCAATCTGGCGGGCGATCTTCCACGCGATGGCGTTTTCGACGTCGAAGAGTCGAGGGAGTTCGGCGGAGTCTTCGAGGGGTGGGGATAACCGAAGCTTGTTGATCTCGAGGATCTGCGCCTGCACGGCGATGCGACCGTTGTTCACAGTGTAGCTGCCGACGATGACGAAGTTGGCGTCAAGAGTCTCGGCGATACGAATGGTCGTTGCACGCGAAGGTTTGAAGTCTACGGGCAGACCGAGGTGATCGAGGGCGTACTGGCGATCGTCGCGGGAGATGGCCAGGAATCCGACTGAGGTGAGGCGCTGGTTGAGTGTGTCGGGAAAGGAATCTCCAATCCAGGCGAGATTGGACTGGCCGGAACGGTTGTCGAAGGGAAGGACGAGTACGACGCGGCCTCCGGTATCGGAGGCTTCGGAAGGTGATTGCGCAAACGCGGGAAGGCCGCACAGAAGCAGGAGAACAAGAAAAAACCGTTGCAGGGGGCCGCGAGGTGGGATACGCCTTGTCACAGTACGAGTATAGAAGGTTATCTTCGCTCAGGGAGTGGCTGTGCAGCTTCTACGATGCGGGGAAAGTGAATGACAGCCGCCCACTCGCCTTTACGCTGTGCCTGCCAGACGATTTCTCCATGGAGGAGAGCTGCGACCTCGGCTGGAGAGAGGTCGCGGTGGAAATCGAAGAATTTCGTGTCAGTCGTTTCGTTCCCACGGGCAATGTTGATCTGGTCGGCGGGCGGCGCCCACTTGGTGGAGAAGATGAGGGCCGTGTCGTAGCTTCCCGGGTCGGTTGCGGCCTTCTGGATTTGGTCGATGGCGAAGTTCTGGATGGGAATAGTTTTGACGGGGTGATTCGTGTAGCCAAGTTCGGGGCGGTTGAGTTCGGCAGTGGCCGGCCAAGCGGTGAGGACGGTGGCTTGAGGGTAGTGCAGATCTATGTAGCGGACGGCGTGTTGGTGGAGGATAACCATATCGCGATAAGTGAGATTGTCTTCGGGAGCGAAGGCGTAGGGCGGGTTGATCCAGATGCCTGCGAGGAATGCGGCGGCACTGAGAGCGGCTAGAAGCCACCATCGGTGCAGATGGCGGTGCCAGGTCGCTGCGCAGAGAAGAAGGATGAGTGGAAACATCGGGAGCAGATAACGGGTGAGGAGCGCGCCGCCGAGAACGGAGAAGGCGATCCAGTTGGCGAGAAGGACGACGGCGATGGCTTTGAGCTGCGGTTGTGGGACGTTTGGTGGTGATGCCGGAGTTATCGGAATGAAAAGGGCAGCGATCGCGCAGACGACGGGGACGAACATGTTCATGTGGGTCGTAAGGTGAAGCAGGCGATGCCAGAGGCAGAGAGCGATGCGGTGGGCGTCGAGGTTTGCCGTTGCGTTGTAGCGGAGGAATTCAGGGTTGCCAAAGACGAAACCGGTCTGGTGGTAGTGATAGGCGTACCAAGCGGCGAGCGGCAGGATCGGCGAGGCTAAGGTGATGATCCACGTGAGATGAAGCTTTAGTCTTGTCGCGATGCTGCGATTGCGGATGAGTAGGACGATCTCCCAGAGGGCAAGCGCGGCGGGAGTTACTATCGCTGTCTCTTTTGAGAGAGCGGCAAGAGAGAACATCAGGGCGGCAAGGAGTGCGCTTGTATTGGTATCTGAATCGGCTTGGTCGAGGTAAAAGGCGAGTCCCCAGAGGGTGAACGCGGCGGCGAAGATATCGGCGTGAGCGAGGGTGCTTTGTGCGAACCAGACTGGGTAGATTCCGGTGAGGAGGACGGTGGTTGCGGCTACTGCATTGGTGGTTAGATTTTTTGCGAGCTTGAAGACGCCAAGGAGTGCGGCTGCTGCGACCATGCACACCAGAGTTCGGGTGCCGCTGATGACGTATCCGGAGAGATGCCACCACGCAGCCAGGAGGATCGAGGGCAGGGGTGGGTGGGCATTGGTGAGGGTTGTCTGGGGGATGAGGGAGCCGGTGCGGAAGAAGTCCCACGCGGCAGGGATGTAGTAGCCGGCTTCGTCCCAGAAGTAGGGCAAGCGGAGGAGACGGAAGTGGGTGAGATAGACGGCAACGAAGAAGAGCGGGTAGAGCATCCAGAGCGGAATATCGCCGGTCATGTAGCCCGTCGAGGGCTGGGCGTTGTTTCCCGCTCTGGGTAGGGGGGACACGCTTTAGTTGACGGGTCCCCCGGAATGGGGGAGTTGTTCCAGGGTGATGGACCCGAAGGCTTGCTCGTACTGGGCCAGATTGTGTCCGAGCACGTTCCACAGAGCCTTCGCCTGCTGAGGGCTAAGGTAGATGCCCTGGAAGTTCCTAACCATCAACTCCTCAGGATTCTGCTGTGCCATGGTCCCGAAGACAAGGAAGAAGTCCCAGACACTCATGCGGACCTGAACGCTGTTGGCGTAACCGTCGCGGTAGTCTTCAGTATTGCTCAATCTGAGGGTTGTCTGGTCTGCGGGTTGGTTTTGCTGGCTCATTGCGTCTCTTTCCGGATTAGTTTGATGCGTTGGTGCGGGAGAAGGGACTCGAACCCCCACGGATTGCTCCGCTTGGACCTAAACCAAGTGCGTCTGCCATTTCGCCACTCCCGCGGTTTCATTTCAACAAGGGCGATGTTGTTGAGAAGAGCCACCTGCCACGACTAGCGTATGGCAAAGAGATGCCGATTGCAATGCCGCCGGGATGGCTTCGATAAGGGTCTTCTAGTGCTTGATGAGCCACATGACCCAGCTGGCGGCGATGGTTCCACCGACGAAGAGAACGAAGCAGAACGCGCCGAAGCGGATCATCATGCGTGGGTCGGAACGCTGTGTGATACCGAAGACGACCGAGGTGAAGAGCGAGAAGAGGAGGACTGCTCCAAAGTGAGAGATGGTCACGAGCGCTTCCTCCCGGTCGCGAGCGAGTGGGCGTCGACGGCGGAGATGATGTTGAGCAGGCCGGCGACGACGATGAACTTGGTGCCGTAGTCGGCGGTGGCTATCTGGACGGCGGCCTGGCCGAGGTCAAGGAGACGGGCGAGGATATAGAGGATGCCGTTGCCGAGGTCGCCGACGAAGTTGAGGATGTCGAGGATCTCTCCGGTGTTGGGGGTGTAGATCTTGCCCTTGAGGGCCAGGCCAATGAAGAACATGGCGAAGATGGAGACCATGATGAGCGTGCCGCGGATCCATTTGCGGAGCATGAAGTGACCTGCTCCGGGGACGAGCCAGCCGGCGATGAGAACCATCGTGGGGAAGGATGAGGATTGGGCGCGTGCTGCAGAGACGTTGGTAGCCATTGCTGGTTTTGATGATAACAGGGTGGTTGAGCTGGAGGTCGACAGCACGCGAAGACGAAGGAAAACCGCCATTTCAATGCCTGCCTTTTCTGCTGTTCTCTCCGAGAAACCTGTTTGTAATAAAGGAGAAATGGCATCAGACTCGTCACCTTGCGCAGTTATGCCAAGAGGGTGCATTATTACGCCCGGTTTGATCGGAGACGAATATGCGAATTCTAAAAATTGCGATGATTGGAGTGGTTCTGGTTGGGATAGATTCGACGGGGATTGGCGGGGGACAGATCCTTCCGGCAGCTTCCCTTCCGTGGACAACTGAGCTGCCAAGCCGGTCTCAGACTGAGACTCAGCAACGGATCGAACAGCAGAAGATGGCGGTCGTTGAGCGGCAGAAACGGCTGGTAGAAGATACGGATAAACTGCTGGCGCTGACGACGGCACTTAAAGAGCAAGTTAGCGAGACGGATAAAAATGTTTTGCCTGTCGACATGCTTAAGAAGGCCGAGCAGATCGAGAAGCTGGCTCATAGCGTGAAGGAACGGATTAAAGGCTGACGATGGTATTTGCGACCTCGGCGCAGCCTTTGTGGTGCACGCGAAGTTTGCAGTAAATTCTTTGGTCAGGCGCGAACCAGCTCGGTTTGAATGCGGCCGGTGACCTCGGCTTTTCCTTTGCGGGCGATCATGTCGATTTCGCTGCGGATTCCGAACTCGCCGGGGAAGTAGAGCCCGGGTTCGACAGAGAAGCAGGTGTTGGGCAGGATAAGCCGCTCGTCGTGGGTCTCGAGGTTATCGAGGTGGGCACCGTTGCCGTGAATCTCGGGGCCGATGTTGTGTCCGGTGCGGTGGGTGAAGGCGTCGCCAAAGCCTGCTTTGACGATGAGACTGCGTCCAGCTTCATCGGCCTGCCAGCCCGCGATTGGCTTGCCGGCGGCGAAGGCTTCCTGAACGGCTTTGATGGAGGCGTCGCGCGCGTTGCAGACTGTGGTGAAGATTAATTGCTCGCGCTCGGTGGGTTCGCGGTCGACGACGCCGGTCCAGGTGATGTCGTACCAGACGGCGGTGGGGTCGTTGGCGAGTTTGCCCCAGATGTCGATGAGGACGAAGTCGCCTTTGCGGATAGGGCGAGAGCTGGCGGCGGTAGGATCGTAGTGCGAGTCGGCGGAGTTTGGACCGGCGGAGACGTTGGGGCCGTGGTCCCAGACGAGGTTGGCGCGCCCGAGCCCTTCACGGAGATATTGCATCATCGCGAATTCGTCGGTGCCTCCGTTACGGGCGCGGTTGCCCATCTCTTTCCATGCGGCATCCAGGACTTCGTCGACGGCTTTCTGGGCGATGTAGTGGGTGGCTAGCTGGGCATCGGTGAGGACGGCTTCGAAGTGGCTGACGAGGTCGGCAGAAGTTACGGGCTCTTTGCCGAAGGAGCGGAGGAGTTCGATGGTGCCTGCGTCGACCATGGAGACGTACATGATGGCGTTGCGCGGGGAGTACTGCATGGCGATTTTGGTTGCGCCAGTGAGGAGGGTTTGGAGTTTCGATTCGAGCTCCTGCCAGGAGGAGTAGGCTGTTTTGCTCCCTGGGAGGGTGTCCAGCCGGCCCGCTTCAATGCGGTGCACAAGTTTTTTTGGCTCGCCGGTGGCGGGGATGAAGTAATACCAGCGTCGGGTGACGAAGGCACTGGGGTCGAGGCCGAGGATGCTGTAGGCGAGGGGGTCGCGGTGGTGATGGTCGTAGAAGAGCCAGCCGTCGATTTTACTTTCGCGGAGGGCCTGCTGGATGGCGGAGAGGTCGAATTTGGTGTTGCTCTTCGTCTCGGTGATGGTGTCCTGCATGGTGCCCTCCCCCTACTGGGTGAAAAGTGTGCAAAGTCTTCAAACCAGAAGACATGAGTCCGGACTTACTGGTCAAGTCTATAGCGCTTAAATGCGAAGGCCCGGCTGTTTGCCGGGCTTTTCCTCTGAATTTAAGGTTATCAGGCGTGTCAAGGATTTGGCTGTGGAAAGCTCCTATGCCAATGGGTTTGGAACTAGGGATTCACCCAGTAGAAAAGCGCCTTGCGTCGTGTTCCATTCAAGCAGGAACGGTTTCGGGTAGCCCCGACGACATCGTGGTATGCCGCAAGGTTCCTCAAAAGATAAGGAGAACCCCGATGAGAGTTAGAAAAATCGCTACAGTCCTCGCAATGATACTGGTGGCTGTCAATTTGGCAAGTGCCAAAGATTCCCCCGACAAGAAGCGGGATAAGAGCCGGAAGATGGCGGCTAAAACTCTGCAGGACCTGTACAAATTGAAACCCACAGCTCAGGCGGCTATTCAAAAGTCAGCTGGATATGCGGTATTCGACAACTTTGGGACGAACCTCTTCGTGTTGAGCACGGCGCGTGGCTCAGGTCTCGCCGTCGACACCAGCAGCAAGCAGGAGACCTTCATGAAGATGATCTCTGCTGGCGCCGGTCTGGGTATTGGAGTGAAGGACTATAGCGTGATCTTCGTGTTCGAAAACGATAAAGCTTATAACGATTTTCTGAGTTCCGGCTGGGCGGGGTCAGCGCAGGCGGACGCGGCAGCCAAGGCAGGTGACTCGGGCGGAGCCTACTCAGGAGCGACCCAGGTCTCCCCGGGGGTGTGGGTTTATCAAATTACCAAGAATGGTCTCGCCCTGCAGTTGACCCTGCAGGGTACGAAGTACTACAAGGACGACGACCTCAACAAGAAGACATAGTTGTCTGGTCGATCGGGGTTATGCAAAACGGAGGCAAAGCCGAGAGAAGCAAAAGGCCGGGATTGCTCCCGGCCTTTTTGTTATTTGTGAGGTGAGGGTTAAGCGCTGGCTGCGTCGCCGCCGGATTCTTTTTCGTGGGCAGCTGCGTCGCGGGCAGCTGCGGCTTCGCGTTCCTTTTTGGCGGCTACTGTGGTCTGGCCCAGCTCGGCGGCGAGTTTTTCCGTGGTGAAGGACTCGATGACGTCGCCCACCTGAATGTCCTTGTAGCCGGCCAGGTCGATACCGCACTCAACGCCCTGACGGACTTCGCTGACGTCGTCCTTGAAGCGCTTGAGTGAGGCGATCTTGCCCTTCCAGACCTCGGCTCCTTCGCGTAGCAGACGTACCTGCTGGTCGCGTTTGATGAGGCCGTCGGTGACACGGCAGCCGGCGATCTGGCCGACCTTCGTGATCTTGAAGACGTTGAGGACCTCGGCGCGGCCTGCGTAGTTCTCCTTGAAGACAGGCTCGAGGAGTCCGTACATGGCCTTGGTGATCTCGTCCTGCAGTTCGTAGATGATCGAGTGGAGGCGGATCTCGACGTTTTCGCGCTCGGCGACCTCGGCGGCCTTGCGATCGGGCCGGACGTTGAAGCCGATGACCACGGCGTTCGAGGCGGAGGCGAGGAGAACGTCCGACTCGGTGATTGCGCCGACACCGGAGTGGAGGACGCGGACCCGAACCTTTTCGGTGGACATGCGCTGGAGCGAGTCGGCGAGAACTTCGACCGAGCCCTGCACGTCGCCCTTGAGGATGAGGTTGAGGTCCTTCATTCCGGCCTGCTTGATCTGCTCGGCGAGGCCTTCGAGCGAGACGCGGGAGCTCTTGGCGAGCTGGGCTTCGCGCTCCTTCATCTTGCGGTACTGAGCGATGCCCTTGGCCTTGTCGCGGTCTGCCATGACGAGGAAGGTGTCGCCTGCGTCGGGCATGCCTTCGAGACCGAGGATTTCGACCGGGGTGGAAGGTCCGGCTTCGGTGATGGCGCGGCCACGGTCGTCGAACATGGCGCGGATCTTGCCGAAGGTGTTGCCGACGATGTAGGTATCGCCGGTGCGGAGGGTTCCGTTCTGTACGAGGATGCTGGCGACGGCGCCGCGGCCGCGATCAAGCTTGGCTTCGATGACGGTGCCGACGGCGGGACGGTCGGGCTGGGATTTTTGCTCGTTAACGTCGGCGACGAGACAGATCATCTCTTCGAGCTTGTCGAGGTTGATGTGCTTCTTCGCGGAGACTTCGACGAACTCGGTGTCACCGCCCTGGTTCGAGGGCTGCAGACCGCGCGTGGCGAGCTGCTGGATGACCTTCTGCGGGTTCGCTTCGGGTTTGTCGATTTTGTTGACGGCGACGATGATCGGCACGTTGGCGGCGCGGGCGTGGTCAATGGCCTCGAGGGTCTGCGGCATGACTCCGTCGTCGGCTGCGACGACGATGACGACGATGTCGGTGACCTTGGCTCCGCGGGCACGCATGCGGGTGAAGGCTTCGTGGCCGGGGGTGTCGAGGAAGACGATCTCGCGACCGAAGGCTGGGGAGTCGGGCTTGGTGATTTTGACCTTGTAGGCACCGATGTGCTGGGTGATGCCTCCGGCTTCACCGCCGGCGACGTCGGTGGAGCGGATGGCGTCGAGGAGCGAGGTTTTGCCGTGGTCGACGTGGCCCATGACCGTAACGACGGGCGAACGGACGATCTCGACCATGCCGGTGGTGTCTTCGAGGAAGCCTTCGATGGCTTCATTTTCGAGCTGCTCTTCGACGGTGATGACCTGGGCTTCTGCTCCGAACTGGCGGGAAACGTCTTTGACGAGCTCGGCGTCGAGGGTCTGGTTGACGGTAACGAAGACGCCCTTCATCAGGAGGGTCGCGATGAGGTCCTTGCCGCGGACGTCGAGTTTTTCGGCGAGGTCCTTGACGCTGATGCCTTCGGTGACCGTGATGTTGCGGGTGATGGGAAGGGGCTCTCGCGAGATGGGCGCTCCGCCGAAACGTGGTGGCGGATTGAAGCCCTTCATCGGGCCTTCTTTGGTCTTTTCGTAGCGCTGTCCGCCACGGCGCTGGCCGGGACGTGCGGCAGGGCGCATGCCGGTTGGTGGGGCCTCGCCTGAGCCTGGAAGGGCGCCGGGCGCTCCTCCGGGACGGGCACCGAAACCGGGGCGCGCACCGAAGGGCGGACGAGGGCCGCCGGGAGTAAAGCCGGGGCGTCCTGGTGCTCCGCCAGGGCCGGAGGGGCCTCCCGGGAAGGTGCGGGTGGGGTGCATGGGGCGGCGTGCGCCGGGTGCGGTTGATGATGGCGGGCGAGAGCCAGGACTGCCCGGAGATTGCGGACGAGGGCGCTCAAAGATGGGACGGCCACGCTGGGGGACTCCAGGGGCTGATGGAGGCGCGGTGTAGATGGGGCGCGGGCCGGTCTGCGGCATGATGACGCGGCGGGCAGGAGGGCCGGCGGGCGCGGGGGCCTCTGGTGCGGCCTCCACGGGTGGGGCAACCGCTGCGGGAGCTGCGTGTGGGGGCGGCGGGACAGCCGGAGCGGGAGGTTTAAGCTCGGGGGCGGGGACCACTGGCGCTGTTTTGACTACGGCTTCCTCTACTGGCGGAGCCGGATGAGGCGCGGGCTTGGCGACCGGGGGAGTGGCGACGGCTGGAGCAGCGGCGGCGGAGCGCGTCACTGGCGGCCGCGCGATGACAGGGCCGACAGGGGGCTTGCTCGCGATGGCGGGAGCCGACGGCTGAGCGATGATCGGGGCCTGGGGCCGGGGCAGGGGAACGATACGCCGGGGCTGGACGGGCGTGGCCGTGGTCGCCGGGGCGACACGCGGATGGGGGCGCAACGGCCGCTTTCGGCGGGGCAGCGGCGACGACAGCGGGCGCTGCGACGACGGCAGCGGGGCGCGGTGGCGCGGCCTTGGCGGCGGCTTCGGCCTGCTTGCGCTCAAGGATGGCTTTGAGCGCGTCGCCGGGTTTGGAGACCTTGGAGAGGTCGAACCTTGGCTTGCTCTCGACGGCGGACTTGCTCGCCGAACTGCTCTTGCCGCCGTTTTTGAAGTACTCCCGGACCCTTTCGGCCTGGTCGGCTTCGATGGAGCTGGAGTGCGTCTTCCCAGTTACGCCGATTGCTTCCAGCGCATCCAGAATAGGCCTGCTCTTGACTTCCAGTTCTCGTGCCAGATCGTTGATTCGAACTTTGCTCATCCGTCCCTTTTCGCTTCCCTGCGCCCTTAGCTGTTCATATCAGCCTCATCGAGGAAGGAGTTCTTATTGTAAGTGTTCTCTGCGGGGTTTCCGGTGTGAAAGCCCGCAGAAGGTTTCGTTGTGCGGCTGAAAGAGCTAGCCACGATCGTTTCCGTCGTCGATTCCTTCATCGGAGGACTCCTGGCTGTCATTGACCAGCGTGTCTACCGTGTCGTTATCGAGTTCAATCTGTTCTTCGCGTGCGTCGGCGTCGCTGAGGGCGTCGCTGGCGGAGCTGGTTTCTTCGAGATCGGCGATATCTTCGGTGGAGATATCGCTGAGCTCCTTTGCTGTGCCGGTGCCTGCCTCTTCGGCGAGAATGGCCTCCGGAGTTTTTTCGATGGAGCTCGTCTCTGCGATTTTGGCGGTGGCCGGAAGTTCCGGACGCTCTTCGCCCTCTTCGTACTGGCCGAAGTAGTGGCGAACTGCGACGGAGATCTTCTCGACCGTCTTCTCTCCGATTCCGGGAACCTCTTCGAGCTGCTCGGGGGTCATGTCAGCGAGAGCTTCGACGGTGGTGATGCCGGCGGCGATGAGTTTTTCGAGGACGGCTTCGCCGAGCTCGGTGACCTGCTCGATCGGCGTGGTGGGCCCGCCGGACATGGCCTGCATCTGCTGCTCGACCTCCTGACGCTTCTCCTCTTCGCTCTTGATGTCGATCTTCCACTGCAGGAGTTTGGCAGCGAGGCGAACGTTCTGGCCCTTCTTGCCGATGGCGAGCGAGAGCTGGGTGTCATCGACGATGACTTCGATCTGCTTTTCGCCGAGGTCGGTGATGGAGACGCGGCTGACCTTGGCGGGCTGCAGGGCTTTCTCGGCGAAGGTGGTGATCTCTTCGGAGAACTCGATGATGTCGATTTTTTCGCCGCGCAGCTCGCGAATGATGGACTGCACGCGCATGCCCTTCATGCCGACGCAGGCGCCGACAGGATCGACGTCCTTGTCGCGGGACTGGACGGCGATCTTGGTGCGCTCGCCGGCCTCGCGGGCGATGGCCTTGATGCTGACGGTGCCGTCGTAGATCTCGGGGACCTCGGACTGGAAGAGGTTCTGGACGAGACCGGGGGCTGCTCGGGAGACGATGACCTGCGGACCTTTCGCGGCGCGGTCGACGCGAAGGAGGACGACGCGGACGCGCTCGCCTACGGCGAACTGCTCGAGGCGGGACTGCTCACGCTTGGGCATGCGGGCTTCGGCTTTGCCGAGGTCGAAGATGACGTCCATGGGCTCGAGGCGCTTGACTGTAGCGTTGAGTACTTCGCCGGCGCGGTGGTTGTACTCGTTGAAGACGGTATCGCGCTCGGCTTCGCGAACCTTCTGGAAGATGACCTGCTTGGCCATCTGCGCGGCGATGCGGCCGAGGGGTGTGGTGTCCTTGTAGAAGCGGAGTTCTCCGCCGACTTCAACCTCGGGGGCCAGTTCGCGGGCCTGGTCGAGGGTTAGCTGGTTGACGGTATCCTCAACCTGCTCGGGGGTTTCGACGACGGTCTTGAAGACATAGGCGCGGATCTCGCCGGTCTCGCGGTCCATCTCGGCGCGCATGTTCTCCTGGGTCTTGTAGTACTTGCGCGTGGCAAGGGCAATGGCGTCCTCAACGGCGCCCACGACAACCGCGGGCTCAATTCCTTTATCGCGGCTTAACGTCTCGATTGATTGATACAGAACACTTGCCATTTGTTCACTCGTCCTTCTTTGTTTCCCCGAAGTTATCGGGTTGTTTCCTGTTTGGGCATCATTTCTGATGTTGTTGCGTTGTGTTGCTCGAAGATTGCCTCGGGGCTAAGCCCCGCTGTTTTTTGGGCGCTCCGTCGTGGCTGAAGCCACAACCTTGCAAAACAAGGGCGATCTTCTTAAATCTCTGCGACCAGATGGGCCTTTTCGACGTTTGCGAGAGCGATATCGACGGTCGATTCTGTTACCGCCTTTTTTGCCTTGCCCTTCTGCTTAACGGCGGAGAGGTCGATCGTGAGTACACCGTCGGTGAATTTTGCGAGACGGCCTTGCCACTGCCTGTTCTTGTTGACCGGAGTGAAGGTCTGGAGTTTGACCAGACTGCCTTGAAACCGGGTGTAGTCTTCGGGCCGGAGGAGCTTGCGTTCCAATCCCGGCGAGGAGACTTCGAGAGTGTATTCGGCCCCTGGGATGAGGTCTTCTACATCAAGGACGGTGCCGAAGTCCTGTGCGAACTGGGCGCAGTCTTCGTGGGTTACGCCGGAGAGCATCTCGACGGGGACGCCCTTCGGAAGTTCGGATGTTCCGGCTGCGACCTGCTCAGCCAGGTTGGAGCGCTCTGCTGCGTTCTTCTCGACAAAGACCCGCAGGGTGCGAAACTTTGCGCCGCCCTGAAATTCCAGATCGACCAGCTCCAGGTTGTGTGAGGCGGCGACGCGCTCTGCGGTTGCTCGAATTTGATCTAACTGGACTGCCATGCGCTTGCTTTCGGTACGTTTTGCGGCGAAAAACAGAACGCTTTTTAGAGCAAATAAAAAGTGGGCTTTGGCCCACTCATCTCTTCCGCCAAATCACCGGTGCGCTCACGGCATACTCTTACGACGGAACAAAATCGTCTGCAGTATTGATGATACATCGGTTTTGCTGGTAGTTCAATGGGGTGGCTTGACGGCAGTGTGTCTATCGGTGAAGACGGTGGGGAGGGGGCGGCAGAAAAATGCAAATTGTTGCGTTGCAAGGGAGGAGTAAGGTGCTCACCTGGATTGAAACGTCGCTATTTGCACGCTGGGTTATTTGCTGAGGTAAAGGTCAGGAAGGCGATGCTGGCGGGGGGAAGGGTGAAGGTCCCTTTTCGGGCTTCAAGACCGGCGGGGGTGGGGACGTCTCCATCGGCTGAGAGCGTCAGGTCTTTCCCATTGAGCTGAACGGTGTGGCTCATCAGGTCGTTTGCGGTGAGAGTGTAGGCTATCGCTTTTCCGGGAAGATTCAGGGTCTGTTTGTCTGTTCGACTGAGGTTGAGAGCCAGCAGTGTGACGCCACCAGGTTGACCCTTCATGCATTGCGCGTAGACATGAACGGAGGTTGAGGGTACGGTGCCCGCGTCGAGGACGGTTGTGCCCATGGTGTTGTGCCACAGGATTGCAGCCCAGTAGTCGGGCCGAGGGATGAGAGTCTTCTCATCGATGAGACCGTAGTCGCTGGCCGCGAGTGTGTTGTGGAGGACGACTTTTACGCCCCGCCTGGCGAGGCGGCCAAGTTGATCGAGGTAGCGGAAGGTGTCGAGGTAGGTGGCGGCCCAGCGGTCGCCTCCGCAAGCTGCCTGTCCGGTTTCGGTAAGCCAGATGGGTTTGCCTGGGGCGTAGGTGTCGCGCAATGAAGCGTAGAAGTCTTCGACGGTGCGGGTCCGGGTGAGCCAGTCTTCGGAGAGTGCGGCGTTGGGGGTGGTTCCGACTTTGCCTCCTCCCATGGGGCCGCTGCACCGCTCCGAGATGGTGCCGTAGAAGTGATAGGAGAATACGTCGACGGCGTCTGGACCCATGGCGGTGAGCAGTTCTTTCGACGGGAGAAGCTTGACCGGGACGAAGTCGATGCCCTCGCCGATAGAGCCGGGGCCAAGAAGGAGGGTCTTTGGGGCGGCTTTGCGAAAGAAGGGCTGGAAGACTGCGAAGTCGCGGCCGTAAGCGGCTCCGTCGTAGCCTTTGGGGACGCCGCCGGCGGAGCTGGCAAAGGTGGGCTCGTTCATGAACTCCGCAGCAGCGATGGATCCGCCGATGGAGTTGGTGTAATCGATGAACTTTTTGGCTTCAACAGGCGTCCAGGTTCCGGCGGCATCGCGGGTTCCCATGCTGGTGGAGAAGGAGGTGACGATCTCGCCGTCGACGGCTTTGGAGAAGTTGACGACGCCTTTCCACTGGGCCCGGGTGAGGACACCGGCGAAGCCATCGGGCGGAGTGGCCGGAGCAGCTGCGTTGGAGTCCTGAAAGTAAAGCGTGTTGGCCCAGCTGCCGGAGACGCGAATGTAGGCAGGGCCGAGAGCAGCAGCGAGTTTGCGTAGACGGGGACCAGAGAGGTCGATCGGTGGGCGTTGCTCGAACAGTGAGGGATCGATACCAAGGGGGGCAGCGGTTGTTGGCGGAGCAGCTGCAGCCTTGCTGGCGTAGGGTTTCCAGAAACGTCCGCCGATGACCTCGACCATCTCGATGTTGTAGGACTGAAAGCGCGGGTCGACGCTGGCGACCTTTGGCATGGTCGAGGGGCTCTGCTGGGCGACAAGGGCAAGGGGTGCAGTGGAGAGCACAAGTGCAAGGGCGATTTTCATAGCAAGCCACTGTAGCACTCTGCTGCGATGGCTTGTCAGGCTAGCCGATGCGCCAACGCAGGTGAGTTTGCTGGCTTACTTGTCGCCTTTACTCTCTTCAGAGGCTTTGGCGTCTCCCGGTTTTGCGTCTGGTTTTCCTTCGATGATTGGTGGGACTGGGGTGTCCGCCGTCAGTGGCGGTTTGCGCTTATGCCAGTCGGTGGCTTGCTGGTAGGCGTAGGCGAGAGCGAGGACTTTGCCTTCCGAGAAGTGGGGACCGGCGATCATGAGCCCGATGGGCAAGCCGCTGGAGGTGAATCCGCAGGGGAGAGTGATGGCAGGGATGCCGTAGGCGTCGAAGGGCGAGGTGTTGACGCAGCCTCCGCCGGGCGCGAACCAGTCGTAGACCTTGTTGTCGTCACCGCCTGGGGTGTTGGAGGTGGCGGCTTTCGCTTCGCGGGCGAGAGACTCGTTGATCTTGGCAGGATTGAGGCGGGTGGTGGGGACGACGACGAGGTCGAAGTCGGTGAAGTGGGAGTCGATGAGGCGGCGAGTGGTGGCGAGGAGTTCTTTGTCGTGGGCGGCATCGGCGGCGGTGGCGGGCTTGGATCCTGCGGGCGGGTTGTCGATGCGGGCGAAACGAGGGCGGTCGGGGCCCATGTAGTTGAGGCCGTACTTTTCGATGAGCGCGTGGTGGTAGGCCTCGGTGTCTCCGACACCGTAACCCGGAAGACCGTCCCAGAGTGGGGCGTGGGAGGTGACGCCGGCGGTTAGGCTGGTGAGGATGACGAGCGCGGCCTGGACGGCCTTGTCGATTTCGGGCTCGACGTGGTCGTAGAAGGAGTCGGGCGTGCCGAGGCGGAAGGATTTGACGGGTTGATGCATCTCCTTGATGTAGTCGACGGGGGTGCTGGGGACGCTGTAGATGTCGAGTGGATCGTAGCCGGTCATCTGGCCCAGCATGAGGGCGACGTCCTCGACGGTGCGGGCGATGGGGCCACAGTGATCGAGTGAGGCGCGGCAGGGGATGATGCCGCGAATGGAGACGAGGCCGACGGTGGGCTTCAGGCCAACGACGCCGCACCAGGCGGAGGGACAGCGGACGCTGCCGCCGGTATCGGTGCCGAGTGCTCCGAAGACGAGTTCCGCGGAGGCGGCTGCGGCGGAGCCAGACGATGAGCCCCCGCTGACGCGATCGAGAGACCAGGGATTACGAGTGGGGCCGAAGTAGGAGATGTCTCCTGTGCACCCGAGGGCGAACTCGTGCAGGTTCAGCTTGCCGAGGATGATGGCACCGTTCTTCTTGAGGCGGACCACGATGTCAGCGTCTTCGGTGGGAACGCGGTCTTTGAACATCGGGCTGGCGGCGGTGGTGCGGGTGCCTGCGGTGTCGATGTTGTCCTTGAGTCCGATGGGGATGCCGTGGAGGGGGCCGCGGAACTTGCCGGCCTTCTGCTCCTCGTCGAGGATGGCGGCTTGTGCGAGGGCCTCTTTGCCCATGACGGTGATGTAACAGTTGACTTTGGGGTTGTAGATGTTGACGCGGTCGAGCAATGCCTTGACGAGCTGCGTGGAGGTGACGGAGCGGTTGTGGATCATCTCCGAGACCGCGGTGAGGCTTAAGGAGGTGAGCTTGTCGCCTTCGGCGGGGAGTGCGGTTGCCTCGGCCATCGCGAATTTGCTGAGGGCTGGCCATGCGGAGGCGAATGTCTCTGCGAGGAAAGCCGTTCCAAGGATGCCGTTGAAGCTGCGTCGCGTCAGTTTGTTCGGCTTCTTCATTGTGCTCATCGATTCTTCGTCTCCCCAAGGTTGTGGTGCAGCAACTGAGTCAGAAGTGTCCGCGCGCTCTTGAGCGCCGGGCTGGTGCAGGCGGCGTGGGCTTCGAGTGAAGAATCCCGCGACGTTCTGCTGCCAAAAAATAAATGGATGAGCCGGATGATATCACCCGTTCCTTCACTGCTATTCGGAAATTGCGCGTGACTATGTGGAGATGGGGAGGTTTTGGTAGGTGAAACCTTAGCCCTCATTTGAGTTGCCGCCGCTCTTATTTTGAGCGGCATCTCGGTCTACGGATAAGGAGGGCCTTTCGCAAGCAGAGCGTTCAGCCGTTTGTCGTGACCATAGATGTCATCGAAAAAGTGCACTGTACCGTCTTCCTCCGCGACGGCGGTCACGTACAGAATGAGGACCGGAACCTTCGCCGTCAGGTTAACCTGGCGATTGTCCTTGCCTGAGTCCATTGCTGTTTGTGCCCGTGCCGCGGTCCATGGTTGTCCCCCGTCAGGTTGATTCCGCAACAAGAAGGCGGCTAACTCGGCAGGCTTCTCCACGCGAATGCAACCTGAGCTGAAGTCTCGTCGCGATCTGGCAAACAACTCGGTTGATGGAGTGCTGTGGAGATAGACGGAATGCGAATTGGGAAACATGAACTTGATCAATCCGAGTGCATTTGCCGGTCCCGGTTTCTGGCGGATTGAGTATTTGCCCGAGCGGAGCCCGGCGGCCAATTCGTCATTTGAAGCAGAAACCAACCGACCACTGGAGTCGGTTACCTCGTATCTCTCCCGCGCTATGTATCCGGGCTTCTTCAAAATTCCGGGGATGACTGATCTGCGAAGAATTCCCGGTGGGACATTCCAATAGGGCCGGAAGATGATAAAGCGAATGTCGTCGGTAAAGACTGGCGTCTGGGTGGGCGCGGCCTTTCCCACAACGACGTTCATGCCGAGCGCAAGCTGGTGATCCTCCGCATAGGCTCTTAGCCGAAACTCGGGAATGTTTACGACAACGGGAGGCTGCTGAAACTCGGCTGGCATCCATCGCCAGCGCTCTAATGCGTCATCGATTTGCTGCACGCGCTCGCTGAGTGGAGTGTTCAACTCGCGGAGAGTGGTCTCGCCTAATTTGCCGTCTGGGGCAAGGCCATGTCTTGCCTGAAAATGTTTGACCCCCTCCACGAGGGCTCCGCTATAGGAATCGAAGCTTCCGCCCGGCGGAAGATCTCCAAGCAAGCGCAATCGGTCAGCCAGTTGAGCCGTTCCTGCATACGTATCGCCGGGAGCGACGGTTTTGGGAGCGGCCGGCACTTTGGTGCCGTCGCCTTTCGCCGCCAGATCGATGTACTGCTTCAAGGTGGTTTCGATACGTCGATAGCCGACATACGGCGGCTCAATCTGATCGAGGACCGCTTGAAGGTTTCCCGCGCTTACAACCTGTTGCGTAATGAATTCCGGCAGGTTGTATTTTTTGGACTGCACGTCGATGCCGAACTTCAAGTGTTTGGGATTAATTCGCCCGATCCGCAGATCCGAGATGTAACGCATCGTCGCCAATGTCAGAGAGGCATCGAACGATGCCCGTGCGGTTGCTGACGCTGCTTTGAGGGACTTTGATTGGGTCGCCAGACCTTCCGCATCGTAGTCACCGGGATTCAGCCCTTTTAGACGGCTTGCTTGCAGAATCCCAATCAAATATGTTGCTTGCGATGTTGGCTGATCATTTTTGATCCACAAAGGCGCAAAGTTTGAGGATTCATAAAGTGTCTTGATCTGCTCTCGATATCCAGCGGAGCTGAGTTTATTTCCTAACTGTCCTTTCGCCACAATTGCCTGCAATTCAGACGAGAGTGCAGAGGAGACAGCGGTCTTTTGGGCATTGCCTGTCTGAGCGTTCGCGAAATTATGGCAAATGGTGATCAGAAGCAAGCAGATGCAGGGGCTGATCAAAATCTTGCGAAACCTGTTCATTCGCTCTCCTAACTTATCTTGGTACCGCAACACTTAACCTTTACAACTGGACCTATGAAACAGGATTTGCTCTCCCTACCGAATCACTCTAAGGGATAGGAGAGGGGATAGGAGATTCGACTGCTTGTTTTTGTCTTGTTTTGCCGTTGGAGGTGACTTTGGTGGTGATGTTTTTCAGGGCGAACTCGCGTGCGAGATTGCCGGCGGCGTTGGCGGCGGTGTGAAGGAGAGCGTTGTCGATGGCGAGAACGACGCCTCGGTCATCATCGGGGCGATAGAGGTTGGAGATGCCTCCGGCGGCGAAGTTTCCTAGGATGTGGGAGAAGTTGAACTGATGTTTGCCGTTGTCCCCTCGGCAGATGAAGGCTGAGGACAGTGCGTGCCAGGCCCGCGACGTGATGCTTCCGCTGCCTTGGTAGAAGTAGCGCGGGTCCTGGTGGAGGATTGAGGGGAGAACGGCTGCGCCGAGCATGCGGCCGATGAAGATGTCGCCGTAGTCGGCGCCGTAACGTTTGGCATAACCTTCGGCTCCCTGGCCATAATCGGGGTAAGTGTCGCGCGCTTGCTGGATACCGGCAAGGAAGCCGGTGGTGAAGAAGGTGACGGGATCGGTGGCAGAGCGAAAGGCGAGCCGGAATTTCTGTTTTGGATTGAGCGGGGCGGCGTCCCAGACGAAGCTGGTATAGAAGTTGGGAAAGACTCCGAAGACACGCTGCTGGATCTGGGCGGTGATCTGTTCGTCGGCGATCTCCACTTGAGTGACGGAGACCTGAACGGTGACGTTTGAGGTGGCGATGGGAAGCGCGATGATGGGGAGTTGGCGGTTTTCTCCGTCGCGGAGGCGGAACTCGAAGGATTCGTATGGTTGAAAGTCAGTTGCGGTGACCTTGATTTTGAAGGCCCCTGTGGACAGGTTCTTGAAGGAGAAGAAGCCGGTGGCGTCTGCGGTTTCAAGCAGGTCCGGCAGACCGTCTTGATTCTGGAGAGTGATTATGGCGGAGGGGACCGCGCCTCCATTGACGTCGAAGACGTATCCGCTGATGCTGGCGTTGGATTGCCTGTTTGGCGATTGTGGGGTCCAACTTGGGGCGTCGGGCAGGTCGGTCTCGTCAGTTACGAGATCGGCTGGTTCCTGTGCATAGGATGCAGGGGTGAGGCCCAGGAAGAGGACGCACAAGGCGAGACCGCGAAAAGATTCCCGACTGGGTGCGGCTTCCGTTGTTCTCGTAAAGATTCTGCATCTTGGGTTACCGCTTCCGAATGGCTCTTTTTTGGGATCGATTCGTTGCATGGCCCGATTTGCGCACCTTGTTTGGTGAAGCAAGCATACTTTCGCGTTGTGATGTATGAAGCTGACAGAATTACTAGTAAGCGATTGGCTTGTCGAGCAGGTGCAACAAGATAAGTAGAGGCGCCGGTGTGAAACTTTGGGGAAATTGAATCATCGAAGTTGCTATGGGTTGTTCGCGACTCTACAATCAATCAAATCCTGCGAAATTCTGGCTTGTTGCCGAATTTCCCTTCGCTTTTTAGCCATTACAACTGGAACCTATAAAAAATATGATTAGCTCCCCCGTACCCGAAGCCCTTACTTTTGATGACGTTCTCCTTGTGCCTGCCTATAGCGAAGTTGTGCCGACGCAGGTGAGCACGCAGACGCAGTTGACGCGGAATATCACGCTGAGTACGCCGCTGATGTCGGCGGCCATGGATACGGTGACCGAGGCCCGGCTGGCGATTGCGATGGCGCAGCAGGGTGGGATGGGTGTGGTGCACCGGAATCTGACGATCGAACAGCAGGCAGGGGAGATCGATAAGGTGAAGCGGTCGGAGAGCGGGATGATTGTGGATCCCGTGACCGTGGTGCCGGACCAGACGATCGCCGATGCGCTGGAGGTGATGAGGCGGTACAAGATCTCGGGCGTGCCGGTGACGAAGAATAAAAAACTGGTGGGGATTCTGACGAATCGCGACCTGCGGTTTGTCTCGCGGACGGATTTGACGATCGATTCGGTGATGACGAAGGTGAACCTCATCACGGTTCCGGTGGGGACGACTCTGGAGCAGGCGGAGCAGATTCTGCATCAGCACCGGGTGGAGAAGCTGTTGGTGGTGAATGACGAGTATGAGTTGAAGGGCTTGATAACGGTCAAGGATATTCAGAAGAAGTTGAAGTATCCGAATGCTTCGAAGGATTCGCAGGGGCGGCTGCGGGTTGCGGGAGCCATTGGGGCTACGGGAGATTTTCTGGAGCGGGCGGCGGCGCTGATTGCGGCTCGGGTGGATGCGCTGGCGATCGACTCGGCGCATGGGCACTCGTCGCGTGTGCTGGAGGCGGTTGCGCTGGTTAAGAAGCGGTTTCCGGAGATCGATTTGATGGCCGGGAATATCGCTACGTATGAAGGAGCGATTGCGTTGATGGATGCCGGGGCGGATGCGATCAAGGTGGGGATCGGGCCGGGGTCGATTTGTACGACACGCATGGTGACTGGAGCGGGGATGCCGCAGATTACGGCTATTTCAGAGGCTTATCGCGCGGGTAAGGAACGGAACATTCCGGTGATTGCCGATGGCGGGATTAAGTATTCAGGTGATGTGACGAAGGCGATTGCGGCGGGAGCGAGTGTGGTAATGATGGGGTCGCTGTTTGCTGGTGTGGATGAGTCTCCGGGAGAGACTATTTTGTATCAGGGGCGCAGCTTCAAGGCTTATCGCGGGATGGGTTCGCTGTCGGCGATGGCTCAGGGGTCAGGGGAGCGCTACTTCCAGGGCAAGACTGATATGGAGGATGCAGCGAGTACTGAGCGGCCTTCGCTGACTGCTCGGGAAAACGGCGGGTCGAACCGGCTGGCGAAGTTTGTGCCGGAGGGGATTGAAGGGCGTGTGCCGCATCGCGGGCCGCTCGAGGGGATGGTTTATCAGTTGGTGGGTGGTTTGCGGTCAGGGATGGGGTATCTGGGGTGTGCGACGATTGCGGAGTTGCAGGAGAATGCGCGGTTTATCCGCATCTCGAATGCGGGATTGAGAGAGAGCCATGTGCATGATGTGATCATCACGCGTGAGGCTCCGAATTATCACGTGGAGTAGGTTGTAGCGAATATGGCTCAGGCTGATGGTTTTGGCTGGGGTGCAATGTTGTGGTTGAGGCGGAAGATATTTTCCGGGTCGTATTTCTTTTTCAGCTCAGTCAGGCGCGCAAATTTTGAGGCGCCATAAGCTGCCCGAACGCGATCGGGCGACTCGTCGGCTGTCATGTGATTGGCGTAGGCGGCGGGCAGGACAAAAGGCTGGACTGCGGTCCACAGGTTGCGTGCCCAGCTGATATTCTCGGCGTCCTGAGCGGGATCGGTCCACTCGGCGATGATGGAGAGCTCGAAGTTTGCGTCGCGATGGTCGAACGCCATGGCATCTTTCGGGATTCGCCTGATCTGGCCGTTAAGTTCGAAGAAGAGGATCATGGAACGCGGCGACGGCATCGCATCGGCTCCTTGATGGAGGATTTTGATCAGGGCTGGATCGAGAGTATCGACAAAGTTTGACTTCCAGTAGTAGCGGTTTCCGATGGGAGCCGCGGCATCGAGGAGACTCTGCGCCTCGGTGTAGGGCATGGGTCGAATCAGGTCTACAAGGGGTGGTCCAAAGCTGCGCAAGGGTTGAAGGACGCGCTCGCCCTCTTCCGGCGGGCCTGCATAGACGGCGACGATGGCGACGAGCGGCGCGCCGTCCGGCGAGTACAGGAAGCCCAGGGTGGTGTTGAGTTCGTCGGGTGTGCCGGGCAGAAATTCGGAGTGGAACGCAGCGAGTTCTTCGGCGCGATCTCGAGGGTAGAGGAGCAGTCCGGCAAGGACCCTGGAGAGCGGATGGAGACGATAGCGGAACGAGGTGACGATGCCGAAGTTTGCGCCTGCTCCGCGGACGGCCCAGAAGAGATCGGGGTTACTTGCTTCGCTTGCGGAGAGAAGTTCGCCGTCAGCCGTAACCATGTCCACGGAGAGAAGATTGTCGCAGACGGCTCCATGCTTGCTCATGAGATAACCTAAGCCGCCGCCAAGGGTAAGACCCGCGATGCCGGTGTGAGATATCTGTCCTCCTGTAGTTGCGAGTTTATGGGCTTCGGCAGCGCGATCGAGTTCTCCCCAAAGAACACCTGGCGCGGCGACGAGTTCGCGTTTGTTGGGATCGACGACGATGTCCTTCATCTGGGACAGGTCGATCATGAGGCCACCTTCGCAGACGGCGTTTCCGGCGACTCCGTGTCCTCCTCCGCGAACGCTTATGGGCAGGCCTTCGGCTCGTGCAAGTTGCATGGCGCTTGCCACATCGGCGGGAGATTTACATCGAGCAATGAGAGCAGGGCTGCGCTCGATCATTCCATTCCATATGCGCCGAGCGGCGTTGTAATCGGGATGGTCAAGCGCGAGGAGCGGACCTTCGAAGCGGTTTTGCCAGTGATTTACAAGCGACTGCCGATTGCCTGACATACGTTCTCCTAAAGATAGAGAAATAGTGCGCGGAGTTGGGCCCGGGGTATCGAGTGAATCTATCACTGGGGTGGTGGGAAGGTATATGGGGTGAAGGTTAAATTTCATCGGCGCGAGAGGTTCAGAAGCGGCGCGCGGACAGGTCGTTCGAAGTGGCCTGGAGTCTCGTTGCTTCGAACAAAATGCAGGGCCCATCCGACCTCGCTCAGGGCAGGCTTCTCGACTTCCCCCGTTCGACTTGCTTTCGGCTCGCTCAGGGGTTTCGCTCGGGATGACGCTTCATTTGATCGGTCAGGCGAGACCGAAGCGTTCGGCGGCGCGGGCTTTTAGCTTGGCCTTTTCTTCTTCACGGTTCTTGGGTGGGGCTGTGGTTTCGAGCGCGTGAAGAAGACGGGTGCAGATGTCAGCGACCTCGTCGATGGCTGCGTTGAAGGGGACTTCGTTGGCCTTGGAGGGCTTGTTGAAGCCGCTGATCTTCCGGACGAACTGGAGGGAGGCGTCGCGAATCTCCTCGTCGGTCACGGGTGGATCGAAGTTGAAGAGGTTTTTGATGTTCCGGCACATGCGTGAATTATAGGACGGGTGAGGTGGTGCGTTCGAGGCCGGTTTGTGGTGCGAATGATTCATTTGATCGTGATGCTCCCCACCACTGCGGGGATTCTTCCTCCGCTCAGAATGACGGCTTCTTACTGTATGAAGACTTTTTACTCACGGTGATTTTCAAAGGATCAGGATTTGTCGAGGACCATGGCGTCGAAGCGGTGGCGGATGAAGAAGCCTGCGTTCTGGTAGAGCTTGACGGCCTGGTGGTTCGCTTCGGTAACGGTTAGGGTGATGGCTGCGAAATGGGATTCGGTGAGGTGCTGGATGCAATGCTCGAGGAGGGCGATGCCAAGGCGTTGTCCACGATAAGAGGTTGCGATGCAGAGTTGCGTGATGTGTGCGACGTTGTGCGCTACACGGGAGCATAGGAGCATGCCAATCAGAGCGCCGTTGCGCCGGTCGCGGAGAACCCAGGAGGCTTCGGAGTCGAAGACGCCGCAGCCGGGGAATCGGACGATGTTGTGAAGGAAGCGCAGGGAGCCGTGCAGGGAACAGTACTGGTCGTTGATGCGGGCGTCAATGTGTCCGAGGTAGGACTCGTGGATGAGCTCGGCGGCGGCCTGGTAGTGGTCGGCTGACCAGGCGAGGAGTTCGATGTGAGACGGCAGCGCGGGGTGGGTAACGACAGGGCCGTCGGTGAGGGGCAGATCGTACTCCATGAAGAGACGGGGGTACATGTTGAAGCCTGCCGCGACAAAGGTGTCGTCGATGGTGCCGGCGTCGTAGAGGAGAAGCTGAGACTCGACGCGGCGGATGCCTGGTGAGTGGTGCAGGAGCTGGAGGAGTTGATGCAGAAGCTGGCGGGTGATCTGGAGCATCTGCGCCGGATCGTTTGCGACGGCGAAGGCATCGCCGACTACGGCTTTCTGCCCCTCATAGACACAGAAGGTGAAGCCGCAGATGCGACCGCGGTCGAGCGCGACGAAGCCGGGCAGGATACGGGAGTCGAGGTATTGAAGGAGAAGCTCGGTGGAGCTTTGATAGTTCCAGCGGAGGCGTTGTTCCCAGAGGCGCGACTCGGTTTCGAGCAACGGGCGCAGCTGGCGCGCGGAGAAGTGGCGAAGGTCCAGGATCTCGAGTTGGGTCGCGACGGTCATACCCTCTGGAGGTGTTCGTTTGAGCTTATCGGAATTTTCGGGCGATGGGTAAGGGATGAGAGAGGCGAGTATCGGGTCGCTTACTGCCTGGCGTAGACGCGATAGACTTCGAGGCCTTGCGATTCATAAAGGAAGAGTGGCTCGTAGACACGTCCGACGAGACAGCGGTTGAGCCCGGCGGTATTGTTGGCTGCGATGATAAGGATGTGCTGCTGGGCGGGGACGGAGGCGGCACATGCGTTCCCATCGCCGGAACCGGAGTAGTGAACGAGGGGGGTGTTGCGATAGAAGGCGAGGCCGTAGTCCATGTCGCGCTTGACCTCATCGACGGCGATGATCTTTTCGCCAGGGGCTTCGCGTTCGATCATGCGGGCGAGCGGCCGGGAGGAGTAGTTGAGGTCAAGTTCTTTGCCGTAGAACCCGAGGAGAAAGACGAGGGTGGCAAGGACAGGAATCAGGGTGGCGTTGCATACCTGAGAGATTCCCCAGCGGCGGATGATGAAGAAGACGACGGCGCCGAAGACGAGCGCGGCCGCGGCGGCAATCGCTAACCACTGCACGGAAGGAACGAGGGTTTCGTACTTCATGTGCTGAGGGGCGAGGACCAGAACGAAGACCATAACGGCGCAGAGGGCTGCGTGTGACCACAGCAGCCATTTTGGGAGGCCTTCGCGGCGAATTCGGTTGAGGTAGTCGGCGGTAAGGATAGTGAGAGGCGGGATGGAGGGAAGGATGTACCCGGGGAGTTTGGATCCGGAGAAGGAGAAGAAGACGATGGGGAAGAGGGCCCAGAGGACGAGGAACTCGGGGAAGGCGTCGCCTGCACGGGAGTGGCCGAGGTAGCGGAGTGGGTTGTGGCGGACCTTCCACTCCGCGATGGAGACGTCGATGGCGTCGACGAGAGAACGGATGGCCATTACGGTCCATGGCATGAGGCCGATGAGCAGGACGATGACGTAGTAGAAGAACGGCTGGTGGTGCTGGTAGCGGTTGGTAGCGAATCGCTCGAGATTGTGTTCAAGGAAGAAGAGGCGGTAGAAGGTGGGGTTGCGCTTCTGAACGGCGATATACCAGGGCAGCACCATGAGGAGGTAGAGAAAGACTCCGGGAAGCCAGATGGTACGGCGGAGGAGAGACCACTCGCGGCGGAGGCCAGCGAAGAGAAGAATGATTGTAAGTGCGAGGAAGGGGGCAACCGGGCCTTTGGCGAGGGTTGCGGCGGCTCCGAAGAAGTAGAGGTCGAAGAGCCAGAATTTTTTGCCGGTCTCGTACCACGCGTACCAGCCGAGCATGCCTATGCAGAATGGGGCGGCAAGCTGCATGTCGGTGGAGGCTCCGCGGGCAAAGCTGACGATGGCGACGCAGGAGACAGTGATGAGGGCGGCGTCGAGGTGGCCTCCGGGGCGAAAGCGACGCATGTGCAGGAAGACAAGGATGATGAGGGCGAAGGTTGCGGAGGAGGATGGAAGACGGGCAGTCCAGTCAGAGACGCCGAACTCCTTGAAGAAGCTCATGGCGCGCCAGTAGTAGAGGGCTGGTTTTTCGAGCCACGGTTTGCCGTAGAGGATGGGGGTGACGGTGCCGCCGGCGATGCAGTGGAAGGAGTTGCGGAGATCCTGAGGACGGAGGCTGCGGGGCACCATCTTGGCGTTGACGGAGTGGCAGGCGTCGGAGTGCGCGGTGAGCATCTCGCGGGCGATCTGAGCGTATCTTGGCTCGTCGGCGCCTACGAGGCCGAGCTGATCGCCGCCGAAGACGGGAACGAGGCCGTAGAGCAGGAGGAAGGTGGTTACGGCGAGAAGGATGAGGAATTCGCGCACCGTGACCGAAGTTGGAAGCTGCTGTCGAAGCCAGAGAACGGCTGGGTGTTCGTTCCTTACGCCAGATGCGGTGGGTGGTTGGCTATCGGTCATTTTTCCAGACGGAGCGAGACAAGGCTAACAGAGTCCTGTCCTTAGCTGGGAGAGAATGCGCTCAATGGCCACTTTGAGAGGGCCCTCGATGATGCAGCCGCTGGCGCTGCGGTGGCCTCCGCCGCCGAAGTGCTCGGCGATGCGGGCGACGTCGATCTTTCCTTTACTGCGGATGCTGAGGCGAAAGTGGCTTTCGTCCGGGACTTCGCGGAGAAAGACTGCGGCCTCGACTTCGGCGATGCTGATCAGGTAGTTGACGACGCCTTCGCAGTCTTCGGCGACGGCCCCGATGCGCTCCATATCTTCGCTGGTAACCCATGTCCAGGCGAGGTCGGCTTCGGTTTGAAGGTTGGAGAGAGCGATGCCAAGCAGGCGAATCTTCGTGGCGGGGTTGGAAAAGTAGATGTCGCGTGCGATCTGGCTGGGGTTCGCGCCGTGGGCGGCGAGATCGTGGACCAGAGCAAAGGTGCCGGCTGTCGTGCTGGAGTAGGTGAAGGCGCCGGTGTCGGAGAGGATTGCCGCGTAGAGGCAGGTGGCCATGGAAGGCGTGATGCATACGTTGGCAGCAACGGCAATGCGATAGACCATTGCGGCGACGGCGCAGGCGTGTTCGTCAATCCAGTTGACAGAGGCGAAGTTGCGGCCGCTGGCGTGGTGATCGATGTTAATGAGGGTGCGGCCCTCGAGTCCGAGCAGACCGGTGCGGGCGATCCCGTCGCATTCGAGGAGAATGGCGGGCGTGGTTCTGTCGGGGTCGACGGCGTCGGCCGAAGGGACGTGGTGGATGCGGTCGAGGTTGGGTAAGGTGCTGTAGGTTGTGGGGACGGGGTCGACAAGAATGATGTCGACTTCGCGGCCAAGCTGCTCAAGAACTTCGGCAAGGGCGAGAACGGAGCCGACAGCGTCGCCGTCGGGTCGCGAGTGCGAGGTGAGGAGGAAGCGGGGATGGGCGCGGAAGGCTGCAAGAATGGCGGCGATCCGGCTCTCCTGAGAGAGAGCTTCGTCCGCCGTCTGGAGTTCCTGGAGCTCTATCTCTGGGGTCATGATTTGACTGTCAATTTGGCGGTCGTGGGCTGAGCGAGCTCGGCCGTAATGCGTTTCTGGTCGCGTTTGCGGGTGCGTTCGAGTAGTTCCTCCATGCGTCCGGTCATTTTTTCGGAGCGGTCGATGGCGAAGGTAAGTTCGGGAACGTGGCGTACACCCATGCGGTCGCGAAGCTGAGAGCGGATGTAGGCGCGGGCCGTCATGAGGCCTTCGAGGGTGGAGGCCTCCTCCTCCTCGTTTCCATGGACGGCGACGAAGATGCGCGCTGATTTACCGCCGGGGGCGAGGACGACATCGGTGACGTAGCTGGGGGCGATGCGGGGGTCGGATAGCTCCCCTTCCAACATGGCACCGATCTCTTCGGAGAAGGTGTTGGCGACCCGGTTGCGGTGGTAGGTTCTGGCTCTGTGCTCGGGCATATCGTATCAATTTGGGCGAACGGTTGAGGATATCAAAGTTGGAGCGATCCGCCTAACCCGAAACGCCGAATTTTAGTGGAAAAATTGGTTGAAGTGGTTGACGGGGGATGATTTTCGAGTTACTCAGAGAGGATTTCGGCGTAAGAATCAATGACTTGCGCGCTGGATGCGGCCGCGATACGGTGGACTGCGTTGTCGATCTGCTGGAGTTGCCCGGTGAGGTAGCTGGTGGATGAGGAAATGGCCGCGATCCCCAGGGTGGCGCGGTTCCAAACGATGCCGTCGTCGAGCTCGGCGATAGAGAGATTGAAGCCGTGGCGGAGCTTGTCTTTCATGGAACGGACGACCTGGCGACGGTCCTTGAGGGATTGCGCGTGGGGTATTTCGAGCTCGATGGTGAGTTTGGCGATGGGCATTTTCAGCGGACGAGCATGAGGTAGACGGCCATGCCGACGCCGATGGCTGCCAGGATAAGGCCGAGGATGACAGCGTCGCGAGAGACTTGACCGGGTTGCCAGGTTCCTGAGCTGAGCTGATGGATCAGCTGAATGTGGCGGAGGACGGAGCTGAGAGTGACAATGACGCCAAGACCAACAAGAGCGACTCCGGACCAAAGGGAGAGGCCGGTAGTGCGGGTGCTTTGGTGAACCTCTACTACACCGAGCTGGCGGAGGAAGAGGCCGAATCGGCTGACTGCGAAGCCGATGCCCATGAGGCCGAGGCCGGTGCGGATCCAGGCGAGAAAGGTCCGCTCGGCGGCGAAGTAGACTCGGGGATCCTGCTCTGCGGGCTTGTCCATGTGGAGGATTGTAAGACAGCGATCAGAAAGTGGGATCAGGACTGGCGCTAGCGTGCGCGTTTGCGGATGACCCAGGTGGTCATGCAGCGCTGGTTCTGGACTACGGTGGTTTTGATAGGGTCGACCAGATCGGCGTTGAGCGTGGTTGTGAGGTACATGAGGAGAGCTTCGTCGACGCAATAGAGTTCGACGCCGCTGGGAGCGAGGTAGCGGCGGCCTTCGATGTGCTGGTGTGGCATGCCGATGGTAGAAGCAAGACGGCAGAAGAGAATGCCGCCGGGTTTGAGAACGCGCCAGAGGTCGTTGAGCATCGCGTTGAAGTGCGCCTCGTCGCGGCTGAAGTGGAGGACGGCGCTGCAGTGAACGACGTCGAAGAAGGCGTCGGGGAAGGATGTTGATTCCAGCGGTTCGAGCCGGATGTTGCCGGGAGGGAGATGAGGCGCGAGTGCGGCCGCAAGGGCACGAGTTTGCTCCACTGCGGCGGAGTTCTGGTCGACTGCGAAGATCTCGTAGCCTTCGCGAAGGAGATAGATGAGATTGCGGCCGGAGCCGCAGCCAGCGTCGAGGATGCGCATGCCGGGGACGATGTTGCCACGGAGGAGGTGGTCGAAGAGATAGATGTCGATCAGACCAAATTGTTGTTGCAGGGTAGGCATGGCTTATCGAGGGCGTACGAGGGCGACTGCCGTGAGGTCATCAACGCGTTTTGGTTTGGCGAAGGGTAATCGTTTGAGGCTGTACCAGGGCGGCTTTCTGAACTCGTTCGCGTCATCGAGTACGATGCCGCAGAGATCGGAGGCTGAGCCGCGGGGAAAATTTTCGAGTACTGCGGTCGCGCGCTCGACGCCGAATTGTTTGCGTCCACGTTGAGCGCAGGAGGATGCCTCTGGTGACGAGGAGGAGGCGGGCGCCTGGTTCGAATGCCTGGATGGCGGGTTCGTAAGTGAGATGGGTGAAGAGGCCGAGGGGCATAGTGACGTGCCCGAGGATGCGGGTGCCGTCGCTGTCACTAAAGATGGCGGGCTGGCCGCCGGCGTTGATGTAGGCGAGAAGGCCAAGGTGCAGGTTGTAGCAGCCGAGGAAGGTAGGCGCGAAGCGTGACCCACCTGAAGTGCTATAGAGAGTTTGATTGATCTCGTGGGCCAAAGTAGAAAGCGTGTCCATCATGTTGATGACTTCAGTGCTGAAGAGCTGCGGCACGCGGAGACGAAAGGTATCCTGTGTTGCGGCCGCGACAGTGTGGGCGTCGGAGCGCACACCGGCGATATCGGTGAGGAAGAAGACGACGTGCGGGCCGGCTGCTACGGCGTCGTAAAAGTCTCCACCGGTGCGAGAGGAGAAGTAGCGGGCGTGAAAATCGAGTTCCTCAATGGGCGGCAGCACGGTGGCGAGAGGGGTTCGGGTGGGCTGGGACGGGGTATGCATGGATTTTGGCGATTGTACTTCGTCTGGTGGGAGGAGTGAGAGATTTTGGGGGAATTATTTCGCTACGTTCTTCGTCAGGCAGGCCTGGCTGAGTGATGTGTGGTTTTCCCTTACTCTAGAATCGAGGTTTCAGAGGAGATGAGAGCGGTGAAGGATTCAATGCAACCCGTGAGGATGAAGACATGTTTTCAGGGATGCTGATGGTTCTCGCCGGTGTGATCATGATGAGTTCGAGTGTTGTAGTTGCCCAGACCGCTGAAGCGGGCTTTGGCCCAGGGAGTCCGTTTTATGCGGCGAGCACGCTGCCGTTTCAGGCTCCGCCGTTCGACAAGATCAAGGATAGTGACTATCAGCCTGCGATTGAGGCTGGGATGGCCGAGCAGTTGAAGGAGATGCGGGCGATCGCGGACAATTCGGCTCCGCCTACGTTCGATAACACGCTTGTTGCGATGGAGAAGACGGGGGCGTTGTTTCAGAGGGCGATGGCTGCGTTCAGCGGAGTGACGGGCGCGAATACGAATCCGGTGCTGGAGAAGGTGCAGCGCGAGGAGGCCCCGAAGCTGGCGGCACATAGCGATGCGATTTATCTGGATCGGAAGCTGTTTGATCGAGTGGCGGCGGTATATGAGAAGAGGGCTTCGCTGAAGCTTAGTCCCGAGGGGCTTCGGCTGGTGGAGATTTATTACCAGCGGTTTGTGCATAGTGGGGCGAACCTGTCGGACGCGAATAAGGAGAGGCTGAAGAAGATCAATGAAGAGGAGTCGACGCTATCGAATGCTTTTCGGAGCAAGGTGCTGGCAGCGACGAAGGATGCGGCGTACTCTACCGCGGACAAAGGAGCGCTGGCGGGACTGACAGAGGCGGAGATCAGCGGGGCGGAACGCGCGGCGAAACAGAGGCAGAAGGAGGGTTGGGTGCTTGCGCTGCAGAATACGACGCAGCAGCCCTACCTTTCCTCATTGAGTGTGCGCTCGACACGGCAGGCGCTGTTTGAAAACTCGTGGACGCGTACGGAACGTGGGGATGCGAACGATACGCGGGAGACGATAGCGCGGCTGGCGCAGGTTCGGGCGGAGAAGGGAAAGCTGTTGGGGTTCGACAGCTACGCGGCGTGGAAGCTGGAAGATCAGATGGCGAAGACTCCGGAGAGTGCGCTGAAGTTTATGGATGCGCTGGTACCGACGACGACCGCGAACGCGGCTGCAGGAGGCAAAGGATATTCAGGCGGTGATTGATTCGCAGAAGGGCGGATTTGCCGTCGAACCGTGGGACTGGGAGTTTTATTCCGAACAGGTGCGGAAGGCGAAGTATGACCTCGATGAGGCTGAAGTGCGGCCTTACTTTGAGATGAACAATGTACTGCAGAATGGAGTGTTCTATGCGGCGAACCAGTTGTATGGGGTGACGTTCCAAGAGCGGAAGGATATTCCGGTGTGGCAACCGGATGTTCGGGTGTTTGAGGTGTTCGACGCAGACGGCAAGCCGCTGGCATTGTTTTACTGCGACTACTACAAGCGCGATAACAAGAACGGCGGGGCGTGGATGAGCAGCTTTGTGCGCCAGTCGAAGCTGATGGGGGCTCTGCCTGTTGTCTATAACGTTGCTAACCTGCCGAAGCCGGCCGACGGTGAACCTGCGCTGATCAGCTTCAGCGATGTGGTCACGATGTTTCACGAGTTTGGGCATGCGCTGCATGGGTTATTTGCGGCGGCTGAATATCCGAGTCTCTCGGGAACTGCGGTGGCGAGGGATTTTGTGGAGTTTCCGTCGCAGTTCAATGAGCACTGGGCTACTTATCCGGCGATCTTCGCGCATTATGCAAAGCACCATAAGACCGGTGCGCCGATGCAAGAGGAGTTGGCGGCGAAGATCAAGAAGGCCGCGGATTTCAATCAGGGTTATGAGTTGACGGAGTTGCTGGCGGCGGCGCAGTTGGATATGCAATGGCACTCTTTGCCTTTAGGCGCGCCGTTGCAGAAGCCGGATGAGTTCGAAAAGGCTGCGCTTGAGAAGAAGGGGCTGGCGCTGAGCTACGTTCCGCCGCGCTATCGCTCGAGCTACTTCTCGCATATATGGGGAGGCGGGTATGCGGCGGGGTACTACGCGTATCTTTGGAGCGAGATGCTGGACGACGATGCGTTCCAGTGGTTCGAGGACCATGGCGGATTGACGCGGGCGAATGGAGACCGATTCAGGGCGATGGTGCTGTCGCGGGGAAATACTGTGGACCTGGCAAAGATGTATTCGGCTTGGCTGGGTGGTGATCCGAATATTGAGCCGATGTTGAAGTATCGGGGATTGGATAAGACAGTGCGGAAACAGGCTAGCGGTGGGTGGACAGCTTGTTTTTGAGGGCGGTGGCCAGCTCTGAGAGGCGTTCGATCTCTCGCTTGTCCTCGTCGATGTCCTGAACGGCGACGATTCCGCCGGCGATGTGGCCGTCGTGGTCGAAGACCGGGCTGAGGCTGAGGCTGATCCATGTCGTTGTGCCGTCCTGATGGTAGCGGAGACATTCGATAGGGCCATGGGGCCGGCCCTGCATCATGGCGTCGGCCAAGGGGCTCTCCTGTCTCCCGGCGAGAGCATTCGCGAGCGGCTCCCGACAGTAATCGTCGATGACGCTTGGCGGGGTGACGGCGGTGCGAAGGATCTCTTCGGCGCGAGGGTTGCTCATGACGATACGGCCATCCGGGGCGTCGGCAATGACGAGGCCGACCGGCACGGCATCGAAGATAGCGCGGAGACGTGCTTCGCTGCGGCGAAGGGCTTCTTCGGCCTTTCTGTGGTCGTCGATGTCCTCGAGTGTGCCGTACCAGCGGATGATTTTTCCGTCGTTGTCACGTCTAGGCGCGGCGCGCGCTCTCATCCAGCGCCAGACTCCGCCGGCGTGGCGGACGCGGTACTGAATGTCGAGGAGATTTCCGGTACGAAGCGATTCTTCCCAAGCTTTGAGGGTTGGGTGGAAGATCATCGGGATGGAGGGCGCGGACCCAGCCTGTACCCAAGGACTCCTCTTTTGTTAAGCCGGTGAGCATCTCCCAGCGGTGGGTAGTGTCGAGGATCGTGCCGTCGGGTTCTGCGGTCCATGGGACCTGGGGATTGAGTTCGACAGCATGGCGGTAGTGATCTTCACTTTCGGCGAGTGCCTCTTCGATCTTCTTGCGGGTGGTGATATCGACGACTGACATGGAGACCCCAATGACCTCGTCCACCTCGTCGCGCGCGGGTTGATAGGAGAGGAGCAGGGTACACGTCTCGCCAGGCTGGTGGGGATTGCGAACGAGAACCTCGAGGCCGCTGTAGGGTTCGCCCTGGAGCGCACGAAGAAGGTAGGGTTCGCATTGCGGAAATTTGTCGGGGATGATTTCGGCGATGGGCCGTCCGAGGTGCGCAGCGACGGGGAGGTTGTGGATCTCGGCGAGACGCTTGTTCAGGCTGACGAAGCGCAGGTTGCGATCGAGGAAACAGAGGCCAACAGGAGCGCCGTCGTAGATAGCGTTGAGCTGGGCGAGGCGCTGGGTGGGCAGGGCTTCAAGGCGCAGCGGCAGGTCCCCGTCGGTGGTCGCAACGGGATAGTCGCCGGAAGAGGGTGGACAGGGCGAGTTGATTCGCTCGGCAAGGATCTCGGGTAATTGCTCGGGCGGAACGGGGCGTCCGTAGAGCCATCCCTGGCCTATATCGCAACCGAGCCACAGGAGCATGTCGGCGATGGTCTGGGTTTCGATTCCTTCGGCGATGGTAGTGAGACCGAGGCTGTTGCCGAGGCCGACGACGGCTGCAGCAATCTTTCGGCTCTCACGGGCGTGGGTCATGGAGCGGACGAAGCTGGCGTCGATTTTGAGCTCGTCGAAGGGTAGTAACTGCAGGTGGCGGAGGCTGGAGTAACCGGTTCCGAAGTCATCGAGGGAGAGGCGCGATCCCTGGTCCTTCAACTCGTTGGCGATGCGGCCGGCGTACTCGGTGTTGCCGACCAGGGCGCTCTCCGTGATCTCGAGGACGAGGCGATTTAATGGAAAGTTTGCATTTCGGGCAGCAGAGAAGATGTGCCTGGGGAGGGTGAGATCGGTGAGTTGGGTGAGGGAGATGTTAACGGAGAGGGTGAGGTGGCCTGGGATATCCCGGGCTGCGGCGAAGACAGCGCCGAGGAGCTTGCCGGTGAGCAGACCGTGAAGGCCGGAGGCTTCAGCGAGCGGGATGAAGTCATTTGGCTGAACGAGCCCGCGCTTCGGATGCTGCCAGCGGGCGAGGGCTTCAAAGCCACGGAGCAAGCCGGTGCGGAGTTCTACGAGGGGTTGAAAATAGGGAATGATCTCGTTGTTTTCGAGCCCTCTCCGCAGATCATTCGCGTCCCCGGCAGTCATGAAGGTGACGATACTACGGCCACTCCGAGTTACCCAGTAAAATTTCGGGCTTTTCTTCGCGCTTTTCAATGAGAGAAGGGGACTTCGCGCAACCGAGTCATCGCGCAGGGGCTTGCTCTCGTGTAAGAGTAAATGTTGTGCTGAAGATTGAATCTGACAAAAGCGATCTATATGAGGAAGAGTCGATGAGTGTGATTGATATGAGTTTTGTGAAGACGGGCGATGCGCGGACGTTTGAACCGGAGCCGGGGATGAAGCGGCAGGTGCTGGCGCACAGTGATCAGTTGATGCTGGTGCGGCATTATTTTGAGAACGGATGGGTGGGGGCGCGGCATAGCCATCCGCACCATCAGTTGGTGTATGTGGTGAGTGGGGCGATTCGGGTGGATGTGGATGGGCGGGTCTTTGATGTGCGGGCGGGCGATAGTTTTGTGGTCGATGGCGGGGTCGAGCATCAGGCTTCGGCGCTGGAGGCTTCGGAGGTTCTGGATGTGTTTACTCCGGTGCGTGAGGATTATCGGGAGCTGGTGAAGTAGGGCGCTCTGACGAGGTCGAATTCACTTTTTGGCTGAGCAGAATTGGCATTTTTTTATTCTGTGGCGGGAGGGATGTTTTTACAGGGGGATCGCGTTTTCCACAGCGGAAAAGTGTGGTTTTTGGCTGGTTATTTGTGGTCGTTAGGTGGACATAGCGTGGTTCTTATGTGCAGATTTCCGGGCTTCTATTTTTTGCACTTTTTCCAGATTTATTTTTGGGGAGGCTGCTAACTAATCGATTAGTTGATTCGTCTGATGGACAGTTTCGGCCTCCTGAGGATGGTTTTTCGGAGGCGAACGCGAGATTGGTATGCCACCGAGGAAGTCCATCACATTGACGGAGGCTGAGTTACGGCTCATGAAGATTCTGTGGGCGCGTGGGGAATCGGCTGTGGGTGAGCTGGTGGCGGCTATGCCGGAGGGTGAGGCTCTGGCTTACAACTCCGTGCTGACTACGGTGAGGATTCTCGAACAAAAAGGCTATGTGCAGCACCGGCAGGAGGGGCGGGCGTTTCTTTATGTGCCTTGCGTGGCGGAGCATGAGGCCAGCCGGTCGGAGATTCGGCATATGATGCAGCGGTTCTTCGGCAACTCGCGGGAGCGGCTGCTGCTTTCGCTGCTGGGTGACGATGAGGTGACTCCCGAGGAGTTGCAACGTCTGAGAGAGGCGATTGCTGCTGCGGCGGATGACCGCGTGGGGGATGCCGAATGATGACTCCGGATATGGGCCTCATGCAGGGTGTTGAGAGCGTGTCGCGTGTTGTGGCGAACTCGTTCGTGGCTGGGATCTGGGAAGGGATTGTGCTGGCGGCGGGAGTGGGAGTTTGTCTGCGGCTCGTGCCGAAGACGACTGCGGCGGTGCGGTTTGCAATCTGGACGGCTGTGTTTGGGGTTCTGGCGGTGTTGCCGCTGGTGCATGCGTATTCTTTGGATTCTGGTGCTGGTGGGCCGGGGCGTGCTGCGTGGGTGCATGTCGATGTGCGTTGGAGTTTTGTTATTGCCGGCGTGTGGCTGGCTGCTTCTCTGACGCGTGGCGTGAAGCTGGCGATGAGCGCTGTGCGGTTGCGTGGGATCTGGAAGCGGGCCGAGGTGGTTGAGGGGTGCGACGAGGTATTGCTCGCTGCCGGCTTCGATGGAGTCCAGATCTGCACTTCGAGCGAAGTCGACCGGCCGAGCGTGATTGGATTTTTCTCGCCGCGAATTCTTATACCGAGAGAGCTTTTTGCTGAGCTGACCACGGCGGAGTTTGGGCAGATTGTTTTGCACGAGGTTGGGCATCTGCGGCGGGCGGATGACTGGATCAATCTGCTGCAGAAGCTGAGCCTGGTGGTCTTTCCGTTGAATCCGGTGTTGATGTGGATTGAGCGTCGGCTGTGCCTGGAGCGCGAGCTTGCCTGCGATGACGAGGTGCTGCGGTTGACGAAGGCTCCGAAGGCTTACGCTACGTGTTTGACAAATCTGGCGGAGCATCGGTTGGGACGACGGGGGGCTGCATTGTCGCTTGGTGCGTGGGAGAGGCAGTCGGAGCTGGCCCGGCGGGTACAGAGTATTTTGCGGGGCGGGGACGTTATGGGCCGGACGCAGGCGCGTGTGCTGATGGGCGTGCTGGTAGCGGGTCTAGTCGGTGGTTCGGTTGAGTTGGCGCGGTGCCCGCAGTTTGTTTCGTTTTCGCAGACGGCTTTGCCAGTGGCGGTTGCCACTGATGGCGCTGCCGGTGACGGATTTGGAGCGGGATATCAGGCAGCCGCGTATCGGGCAGCCAGAAATCGGGGGCAGAGCAGCATGGCCGGAGTCCCCCATGAGACTTTGCTGAAGGCTTCGATGCCGGTGAGCCGTGGAACAGCGCTGACGGATTCGCCCCAGCGACCGGCGGTTCCGGTGAAGAAGGTTGTGAAGAAACGCCGCAGAGTGGCTCCGATTTGTGCAGAGCGAAGTTGCGATGCCTGAGCTTCGGCGCCCGCGGGGAGTGGTGGTGCTGACCTCGTGGGATGTGACGGAACGGCCGGGAGTGATTTTCGCCGTAACCGAGGAACGTGTGATTTCTGCTTCGTATGCAGCCGTGCGAACTGCTGGCGGCTGGCTCGTTATTCAACTTTAACCAAGCTGTTCAACCCTTTGCTGAGGTATGACTATGTCTCTTGAAACTAATAAATTAGTAGTTAAGATTGGGCGCTTTGGCGTTCCCGCTGGAGCTGCTGCGGCACTGGTGCTGGCAGCAACGATGTTTGTTCATCACAATGGCGTTCATGCGGCGATGTTGCCGTCAGCGGAGCCGATGGATGACAACAGCGTGTCTGCGCTGGTTTCGCTGGATAACGCGGTCGAGGCGGTGGCTTCGCGTGTGTCGCCTGCGGTGGTGAATATTCAGGTGACCTCGCGGGGGTCGTCGGAGCGTGAGGTTGGCGGGGAGCCGGGCGAGGGCCAGGTGGATCCTCAAGACCTGCCTCCGGGGTTTGCTCAGTTCTTCGGGCCGAACGGACCTTTGGGCGGCCGGATGCAACGGCCGCAGGGACCGCAGATCGAGCATGGCATCGGGAGCGGCGTGATTATCTCTCCCGATGGTTATATCGTGACGAACAATCATGTTGTTGATGGCGCGATGCAGATGCGCGTGACGTTGAATGACCGACGCGTGCTGACTGCGAAGCTGGTTGGCGTCGATAAGCTGACCGACCTGGCTGTGGTGAAGGTGGATGCGCATGATCTTCCCAGCGTTGCGTGGGGCGATTCGGCGAAGCTGAAGCCGGGTCAGACGGTGCTTGCATTCGGCAGTCCGTTCGGCTACTTCCAGAACTCGGTGACGCGTGGAATTGTGAGTGCGGTGAACCGGGAGAATCCTTACCGGGATGATGCGCGGAAGCCGGGTGGATATATCCAGACGGATGCTGCGATCAATCCGGGCAATTCGGGTGGCGCGCTGGTGAATGCGCATGGCGAGCTGGTTGGGATCAACACATTCATCATCTCGAACAGCGGATCGTTTGCGGGCGCAGGGTTTGCGATTCCTTCGCAGCTTGTGCGTGCGACGGCGGAGCAGCTGATCAAGAGCGGAGTTGTTCACCACGGTTATCTTGGCGTGAGCCTGAACGATGTGACGCCGGCGAATGCAAGCTTCTTCAATCTGAAGACGGCGACCGGTGCGATTGCTGCGCAGGTTACGCCTGATTCTCCCGCCAGCAAGGCAGGGTTGAAGAATGGCGACGTGATCGATTCGCTGAACGGTCAGAAGATCGAGAACGGCAGCGCACTGCAGGTTGCCGTGAGCGAGACTGCTCCGGGAACGACGATCCAGCTGGGGATTCTGCGCAATGGAAGCGCGCAGACGCTGAGTGTGAAGGTCGGTGAGTACCACAAGGATGTCGAGGTCGCCAGCGATGGCGATTCGGCTGGTCCGCAGAAGGGCAAGCTTGGCCTGGCAGTTGCCGAACTGACTCCCGATGTGCGGCAGCAACTGCATATTCCTTCGCAGGTGAACGGCGTGGCGGTGCAGAGCGTTCGTCCGGCGAGTCCTGCGGAGGATGCGGGTCTTGCTTCGGGAGATGTGATTCTCGAAGTGAACCGCAAGCCGGTTACATCGGCCGAGCAGTTCGCCAACGAGGCGCATGCTGTTCCGGCAGGGAAGGATCTGCTGTTGCTGGTGTGGTCGCAGGGCAATGCGAGCTACCGGGTTGTGCATACGGACTCCAGTAGCCAGAACGGGGAGTAAGACCAAAGTTTTTTCGGCCGCCGCGTTTGATGGATTCGCGGCGGCCATTTTTTGTTAATGGGTTGTTCGGGTTGAGGATCGCTTGCAGAAACAATTTCTCATTTGCAAGAATGGTGCGTCTTTCGGATTCGCTTGCGCGTAACTGATTTGATAGCCCCCGATTTGGAGATCTTTGATGGTTCCGGTTTTTCGTCGCCTGAGTGCGCTGGTTGCCTGCGGTATTTTTGCTTTGTCGACTTCGTCGATTTTTGGGGCGAGTACTGCGCCTGCGGTTACTGTGACCGACGATGGACCCACGTACACCCTGGGTAATGGCTATTTGACGGTGAAGGTGGATAAGGTTACGGGTGATCTGGTTTCGGTGAAGGCGCCGAAGACAGTGACCCCGAATGTTGAGCTGATGGGATTTGTTTCAGGGCATCATGCGGGATATTGGGAGCAGAGTCCTGCGTTGGCTGCGCGGCGGGAAGATAAGGTGACGATCGATCCCAACGATAACAAGGGTGAGCGTGGTGAGGTTTCGGTCAAGGGGTGGTCTGACGGCAAGTCGATTCTTGGTGCGCGCCCGACGGCTGCGGGCCAGGAAGGCGGACTGATCGCCGATCTTGAAATACGCTATGCGTTGGGGCGCGGGGATCGCGGTTTGTATACATATGCCGTCTATACGCATGAGCCTGGTTATCCTGCGGGGTCGGTGGGTGAGAGCCGGTTTGGGTTCAAGCTGAATGCGAAGGTGTTCGACTGGTTGTCGATCGATGATCAGCGCAATGCGCAGATGCCGACCGGAGCGGACTGGGACGCGGGTACGGATTTGAATATGAAAGAGGCTCGGCGGCTTACTACTGGAATTTATAAAGGCCGTGCGGAACATAAGTATGACTACTCGGCTGACCAGTCGAAGATACCTGCGTTTGGATGGTCGTCGACCAAGGAGAAGGTTGGGTTGTATGTGATCAATCCATCGTTTGAGTATCTGTCGAGCGGGCCGCTGCATTTTGAACTGACGGGTCATCTCGATGATGGAGATGGTGGGGATCCTACGTTGCTGGACTACTGGCGCGGTACGCACTACGGCGGCAGTGTGCTGAACTTTGCCGATAACGAGCCGTGGACGAAGGTGGTGGGGCCTATTTTTATTTATGTTCCGACGGGCGGTTCTCCGGATGCACTATTCGCCGATGCGAAGAGACAGGCTGCGGTGGAGGCTTCGCGGTGGCCTTACTCGTGGGTGAGAGGCGTTGACTATACCCTGGCGGCTGAACGAGCTACGGTGAAGGGCCATTTGAAGTTGGTTGATTCGCAGGCGACGACTGCGAAGTTTTCGAATTTACTGGTTGGGTTATCGTTTCCTGATCAGCCGGCTGTGCCGCGTGCTCCGCGGCCTTCGAGGTCAGAGGCTGCTGCTGCGACTCCTCAGGCTACAGAGCCGGTTGCACCGAAGGTTGATTCCGCACCGGCGACTCGTGCTGCTGATGCCGATCATCCGGCCGAGGTGAATGCGCAGGGACAGCGTGCTAATCGAGGGACGTATGTTCCGCCACGCGCTGCGGGAGCGCCTGCTTTCAATTTTCCGCCTCAGCCGATTACATGGCAGAACGATGCGAAGCATTACGAGTTCTGGACGCATGGGTCGGACGATGGAAGTTTTACGATTGCAAATGTGCGTCCGGGGACTTATCAACTGCACGCGATCTCGGATGGGGTGCTGGGGGCTTATGACGCGGTTGCGAGTGTGACGATAACGCCGGGGCAGAAGCTTGATCTTGGGGACGATCGAATGGCATCCGGTGCGTTATGGGCGGCAGATCTGGCAGATTGGAACGCCGAATCGCTCGGCCAAGGAGTTTTTGAAGGGCGATGACCACTGGCATTGGGGGATGTATATCGAATATGCGAAGCTCTTCCCGAATGATGTGGACTTTACGGTGGGCAAGTCCGATCCGGCGAAGGACTGGTTTATCTATCAGGTTCCGCACGATACCGATTTCAAGGTTGATGGGCGTGATCAGGGGCGAGCTACGCCGTGGACGATTCGCTTTGATATGCCTGCGGGCCAACAGCCAGCGGGAAAAGCGACGTTGCGCTTCGGTCTTGCGGGGGCTTCGACGCGAACGCTTGGTATTACGGTCAATGGTAAAGATGCGGGGATGATGACGGATTTATTTGGGGCGGGAGCTTCCATGATTCGCGATGGAATTGAAGGGACGTGGATTGAGAAGGACTTCAGTTTTGATGCTTCTTTGTTGGGGCCGGGCACGAACACGATCGTGCTTACTGTTCCGGCAGGTGGCGTAGCGAATGGTATTTGCTATGACGTTGTGCGGCTCGAAGTTGCGCCGCCGAACCGGTAGCGCAGGTTAGACTGGCATCGCATGTTGCAAGAGTTTTTTGAGGAGAATACAGAATGAATTCGACCCGCCGCCGTTTTCTTACCAGTGCTCTTTCGGGCGGGGTTGCTGCCGCGGCTCTTCCTTCCGCTGCTATGGGACAGTTTCTGAGTGCGCCACGGCATGGATTGCCGGGAACGCTGAAGGAGCGTTATGAGAAGCTTGACGGCATTTTGAAGGAGCGTGTGTTCAAGCGAGATCTCTTTCCTGATCCGGTGATTATCGAGTCGGTCGAACTGCTTCGCAATAAGAAGCAATATCTCTGCCGGGTGCGGTCGAAAGATGGGCATGAGGGGCTGTCTGTTTCGAATGCGCAACAGATGGAGGTGCTGTACCCGATGTTCGTGAAGCATATTGCGCCGTTTTTTATCGGGAAGGATGCGCGCGATATCGAGGAATTGGTTCCGGCATCTACGGTTTATGAAAATAATTACAAGGCACAGGGACTTGCGATCTGGGTGCCGATTGCGACGATCGAGTTTGCGATTCTGGACATGTTCGGCAAGATGGCGAAGCGACCGATTGGGCTGTTAATCAGCGACAAGATTTACAACACCAAGATCTCGGTTTATCAGGCTAATGGGGAACGCGACATCACAGCTGAGGAGACGATTGAGCATCTGAAGCGCGATGTGGCTATCTCGAATGCGAAGGCGATCAAGTTCAAGCTTGGAGGCAGGATGTCGCATCCGGAGAGTCCTGTGGGACGAAGCGAAAAGCTGATTCCGTTGGTGCGTAAGACGTTTGGCGACCAGATGATTATTTCGGCTGACTCGAACGGTTCTTATACCGTGGCTGAGTCGATTCCGATCGGCAAGCTGATGCAGGAGTATAAGTACGCCTTTTATGAAGAGCCGGTACCGTTTGATTGGTACGAAGACACCCGGGTGGTGGCGGATGCGCTTGAGATTCCGATTGCCGGCGGGGAACAGGAGCCAAGCACGCATAACTTCCGCTGGCTGATTGCCAATGGCGGGCTGTCGATTGTGCAGCAGGATATGTTTTATTTCGGCGGGATGATTCGCTGCATGCAGGTGGCGAGGATGGCGAATGCGTTTGGCAAGCAGTGCATTCCGCATATTTCTTCGACGGGGCTGGGCTATGTTTACATGATGCACTTCGTATCGGCAATTCCGAACTCGGGACCTTATCACGAGTTCAAAGAGTTCAATACGGAGCTGCCGTACCATTGCGAGACTTCGAGCCTTCGGAGCGATAGCAATGGCGTGATTCAGGTGCCGTCGGGGCCGGGCTTCGGCGTTAATATCGATCCTGATTTTGTGAAGAAGTGCACGGTGGTGACGGGCTGATCTAAAGAGGCAAAGGTTCAGTCTGGCTGGCGCTGGAGCGATAGGCTGCTTCGACGAGGGCCATGGTTTCGTAGGCTGATTCGAATCCGATCGGCAGACCAGGGACTGATCCTTCGACGAACGACTGCAACGCGCCCATGCTGCCTACGAATGCATCGGGGAACCAATTGCCCTTTACGGGAAGGGTTGTCCATTGTTTGCGTGAGCTGCCGCGTTCTGCGTAGGAGACAGTGTCGGGGACACCTTTTGGATAGTCGAGATTTACGCCCATATCCATGCGGATGGCGCCTTTTGTTCCTTCCCACTGCACGAAGCTGCGATGGGTTTCGGATGGGAGGTCGTGGCCGTGATTGGTGACGATGAAGACTCGTTTCCACTCGCCGTAGTCCAACAGGATCGAGGATTTGGTGGCGGCCAGTGTTGGGGTTTGCGGGTTTCGAACTGTTCTGGCGTAAACGCCGAGGGGATTGCCCAGCCAGGAGCGGACGAGATCGAGGTAGTGGATGCTGTGATAGAGAATTTCGAGACGGGGTGCGGTGGAGAGAAATGTCCAGAGCTTCCAGGGAGTGTAGGTTCGGACCTGCACCTCCATATCGTGCAGCTCGCCGAGTAGGCCGGCTTGTTGGAGGGCGACGGCGGCGAGATTGTTGGGAGCGTATCGCAACTGAAAGTTGACTGCGGCGGCCAATCCGCGCTGACGGCAGAGATCTCGGATGGCCGTGGCCTCATCGAGCGTTTCGCCCATGGGCTTCTGGATCAGAACGGCGGCTCCCGGCGGAAGGTGAGGGAGGATGGTCATGATCTGCGTCGCCGGGACCGCGATATCAAAGACGGCGTCGGATGGTGCGAAGCGTACAGCTTCTTCGATGGAGCTGAAACCGTGTGGGATTCCTTCTGCCGAAGCTAACTCGGCAGCTTTTCCGCTGGCGGTGTCGGCGAGTGCAATGACTGGGAAGCCGGCCTTGGCATATGCCGGTAAGTGAGCTGCTCGAACGATGCCGCCAGCTCCGAGGATCACGATTGGGCGCGGGGTTTTCGGGAGAGGCGGGCCGGATGACTCTACGGCCTGCCTGTAACGCTCTTCGTCTTTGGTCTGGACTTCAGCTTTTTGTTGCACTGTGTGGCCTCGCACTTGAGTTTCTGATGGACCATATTATTTGAGGCGAGCGTCGCGCTGTCTTTTTTGCGATGAACACGCCTTCTAACTTACCTGCACTATTATTTTGGTAAATACCAACGGGTTTTCGCTCCATTGGCGCAAGATCTCCGGGGCCTCTTCGATCGGCACGATCGCAGAGATGACATCGTCGACTGGAAAACGCTTTTCTTCGAGCATTCGGATTACTTCCCGGAAGTCCTCCGGCAGTGCGTTGCGTGAGCCCAGAATGTCCAACTCTTTCTGCACGAAGAGGCTGGTCTCGTACGGCACAGGTTCTTTTGCATAACCGATGTAGACGACACGGCCGGTGAAGGCGACCTCCTCGACGCTGGCACGAAAGGTCTGGGGCAGACCGATGGCCTCGATCATGCAGTCCGGTCCTTTTCCGTCGGTGAACTCGTTCAATCGTTCGGGCAGGTCTTCTTTACCGGAATGAATGACACTGGTGGCTCCGGCCTTGCACGCGATCTCGAGCTTTGCATCGTCCCTATCAATTGCGATTACACGGGCTCCGTGGAATGCAGCGGCGGAGATTGCTCCAAGGCCAACGCCACCGCAGCCGAAGACCGCGACGGTATCACTTGCTGTGACGCGTCCGCGCGCGACTGCATGGAAGCCGACTGTCAACGGTTCCACAAGGCAAAGCTCTTTGAGAGAGAGTTGGGCACTGTAGAGTTTTTCAACAGGAGATACGATACGTTCGGTCAGGGCTCCGTCACGCTGTACGCCAAGTGTCTGGTTGTGTTTGCAGGCGTTCGGCCGACCCCGGAGACAGCTCGCGCATCGGCCACATGCGGTGTAGGGCGCCAAAGTGACGGGTGTTCCTTCCTGCAAGCCATTGTGAGAACCGTTGCCTGCGTGAAGAACTGTCGCGGCCACCTCATGGCCCAGAACACGCGGAAATGTGACAAGGGGATTTTTGCCGCGGAAGGTGTTGAGATCCGTGCCGCACAGTCCGATCATTCTGACCTGCAGCAGGGCTTCCTCGGAACGGTGCGATGGTTCAGGAAGGTCGATCAGAGTCGCTTTGCCCGGCTCGTGTACGGCGACAGCCTTCATCTTGTTCTCCTACTTGAGGTCATAAGTTCTGATTGCTGTTGTTCCGAAGATCGCTGCGCGCTCGTCTTCGCTGAAATTTGCGAAGAACTGCCGGAGAAGCTGCCACCATCGAGCGTAACCCGTAGCTACAAGGCAAACTGGCCAATCGGAGCCGGACATGAGGCGATGGACTCCAAATGCTTCGACAACGGTGTCGAGATAGGGGCGCAAAGACTCGATGGACCAGTGGGCCCATGAGTCCTCTGTGACCAGGCCTGAGATTTTGCAGGTTACATTGCTGCGCTTGCTCAACTCCTGGATGCTTGTACGCCATGGCTCAAGCTGTTGGGCGGCGATCTTTGGTTTCGCGATGTGGTCGAGGATGAATCTCTGTTGGGGATGGCGGTCGACAAAGCGAATTGCTTCGTCGAGTTGCGAATGAACGATGAGCAGATCATAGGTTAGTCGAGTTGTACTGAGGGCCTGGATGCCCCGGTTGAAGTCTGCGCCGTCCAGAAAGCCTTCCGGTTCGGCTTGCACGACGTGGCGTAGCCCGACGAGCTTTAGTTCTGCTGAGAGGCTCTGGGCCAGGTCTTGAAAGTTTGCGGCGGCGATGGGTGCCCATCCTACGACACCACGAATCTGCTGGCAGTTTCGTGCGAGTTCGAGTAGCCACTGTGTCTCTTCGAGCGTTTGCGTGGCCTGGACGGTGACGGCACCGTCTATTCGTGCGTTTGTAAGTTCGGCTATGAAGTCGGATGGGAGGAAGTTGCGTCGCAACGCTGCCATGCTGTCGTCGATCCAGGCATATTCTGAGGCGGAATAGTGCCAGAGGTGGTGGTGGGCGTCGATAACTTTGTCATTTCCGGTTTGCATGCGTTCGGGAGAGCCTCGTCGGGGTCTCTCCAAAGATATCCCCGGCGGTGGGTGAGAGATAGGACAATAAACGGGCGGCTCAACCTTTTGGATGAATCGTAAAACGTACGAAAAGACTATGATTCGTTCGCTGGGAGTTTGATGAGCGCGAAGGGAGTGAGTTCGCGCAGCAGTGCGGGACCGTTGGAATGCCAAGACTTAGGATGCGAGATCGAAACCGTGTGGGAGCGCTGGTCCTGATTTGTGGGATTGGGCTGGCGGTTGTGATGGTGCGCGCGCCGGGGGTGAAGGCGGGAGGCCAGGCGGATGAGGCGGCTGCCGCGCGGCACGAATATACGGAAAAAGTGGCTGCGAAGTATAACTATCGCTATGGGAAGGAATTTCCGTTTTTGCCGTCCAACGGGACGACGGATAACGGGGAATTTCTTGATCCCAAGCTCTTTCCGACGGCGGAGTATTGTGGCCATTGCCATCAGGAGAGTCATAAGCAGTGGCGAGAGTCAGCCCACTCGAACGCGAATCGCGTGCCTTATTATCTGAAAAATGTGGCGTTGCTGAACGACTCCAAGGGGATTGAGTTTTCGCGCCACTGCGAGGGGTGTCATGATCCGATCGCGCTGGTGTCAGGAGCCTTGACACAGGCCGGGCCAAAGAAGCGGCCGTATGATCAGGACGGTGTGACCTGTATGGTCTGCCACTCGATTACGAAGGTGGACAAGCGAGGCACGGGGAGCTATGTGATGGGTGTGCCCGCCGTACTGGTCGATGAGGACGGCAAGCCTATTACGCGGAAGGTCACGGATGGTGAGATCCTTGCTCACCTCGATCGTCATAGCAAGGCTGTGATGAGGGATCTCTACCGTACGCCGGAGTTCTGCACGTCATGCCATAAGGCAGCTTTGCCGCACACGCTGAATGACTACAAGTGGCAGCGAGCGATCTTTCTTTCCGACGAGTGGCAGAACTCTTCTTTTGCGAAGCAGTCGCCGCTTCCGTTTTATGTCAAGGACACGGTTTCAACCTGTCAGACCTGCCACATGCAGCGCGAGAATCTGAAGTTGACTGACTCCGGGGCCAAGAAGGGGCAGCTAGCTTCGCACCGATGGCTGGGAGCGAATACAGCGATTCCGAAGATATACGGCTTTGATGAGCAGGCTGCGCGAGTCGTAAAGTTTTTGCAGGATAACGTCTTCAACGTCGATATCTTCGCACTTGAGCGCGGGGAGTCGGAGAGCGCTTCGCTAAAGGGAGTGGTTGCTCCGCTGGGGCTGACGGATTTTTCTCTCGCGGCGGGTGAGACGATTACTGCCGATGTGGTGATTCAGAACAAGGGGATTGCGCATAGCCACGTACCAGAACAGCGCGACATGTATGAATCGTGGGTTGAGTTCACGGTGAAGGACAAGGCCGGCAAGATTCTGCATCAGAGCGGCTTTATCAAACCGGACGGCGATCTGGATGAACGCGCCCACAGCTTTACCAACCGGCTGGTGAATGTGAATGGCGGGCTTAATGATCTGCACCAGGTGTGGACTAATCGCGTCGTGGCGTACAACAACACCATCCAATCCGGGCGGTCTCAGGTTGTGCGCTACACCTTTGTGATGCCTCCTGCGGAGGCCGGCCCGGTGACGATAACGGCAACGGTGAAGTACCGTCGGTTCGATCAACACTTCATGGACTTTGGGATGGGCAAGCACTTTGAGCAGCCGATCGTCGACATGGTGTCGCAGGCGCGCACGATTCAAGTTGGCGACAATAAACCTGTTCCTCCGGGGCCTGCCGAGAACAAGGAGTGGATGCGCTGGAACAACTACGGGATTGCGCTGCTTGATGCGCAGCAGTATGCGGCGTCTACTGACGCTTTCGAGCATGTGGCACGTCTGCGGCCGGATTATGCCGATGCCTTTACGAATCTTGGGATCGTTGAGACGCAATGGCAACGGTATGACGATGCGCGCGTGAACCTTGAGAAGGCTTTGACGCTTGCGCCGGGCAATCCTCGGGCGCTCTATTATCGGGCTCTGGTGGAGCGCAATCTGGGCAATATGGATATGGCAATCGCGGATCTGGAGAAGGTCACGATCAGTTTTCCGCAATCGCGTGATGCACATCGCGAACTGGGCTTCTCTTACTACCAGCTTCATAAGTATGAGCAGGCGCGTGTTGAATATGAGAAGGTTCAGGCGATCGACCCGGATGATCTGGCGGCTCACTATATCCTTTCCATCGTTTACCGTAGACTGGGCATGAAGGACGCTGCAAAGGAGCAGGCTGCGATCTTTGCGGATCAAAAGGATGATCCTGGCGCGAGCACTTACGCTCTGGAGTTTCTGCGGCGGCATTTGGAGATTGCTAACGAAAATGTACTGTGGCACACGCATGAGCTTGATATTCCGAGGAAGCCTGGAAGCGCTGCGCCCCGAATCGTTGCTCCCGCGTCTTCTTCGATGAGTGGCGCATCCTTCGAGTTAAAACAAATCGCTTCCAGGAGTCTGGCTTCAGAATGGCTGTTCCACTTACGACGAGTTTTTGCAGGAAGATATCTTGTTTTCGGGGAAGATGCTTCAGGGCTTCCGCACGAGTTTTGGTCATTGTTGGTTGCGCGCTCTTTGCCACCGCTTTGTTTTGCAGTTTGCCGGGGCGGTCGACACCGGCAGTTCATGCGGCTTCGAACAGGAGTAAATCCGGGGCTACGCTCTTTCACGAGAAGGGGTGTGAGCACTGCCATGGAGTTGATGGGCGGGGAGGAGAACTCGGACCCAACCTGAGTGTGGTGGGAAAACGTTTGAACAAGGCGCAGATCGAACATCAGATCCATTATGGTGGGGCTGCTATGCCTGCTTTTGGAGAGGTGCTTCAGCAGGATGAGATCAAGGACCTGGTTGATTTTCTTCACGCGAAGCGCAAGGCTCCGAAGGGGACGGCTCACCCGGTTCAGGCTGTAACGCCCTAACGCGGGTTCCACACCCAAACGGACAGCCGGTGAATAGCCCTTTCCATTGGTTGGTGCTATCGCATATGCTGCCGTGATGTCCACTCTCTGTCGTTTCCCGTCGTCGCTGCATTGTGAGCGCTATCTTTTGTTGGCGCTCCTTCTCCTGACACCTGCCCTCGGTTTGGAGGCGAAGGCACAGACCCAGGGGCCGCCCGCTTCCCCTGCTAATGTAAAGAATTTCGATAAGGTAGCAAACGCAGCTTTGTTGGGGATGCGCAAGCGTGCTGCTGAACTCAATATCAGCGGCGTGGCGGTCGTGGCCTATTTTGAAGGTGACAGCATTCAATCCTGGAGTTCGAAGATGTTGGTTGTCGGCCGCATGAAAGACAATCCTTCGGCGACAGACAAAGGGGCGAATCTGCTGGCGATTGCTTACTCCAAAGCCGCTGAGATGGCGGACACGCTGAAAGACAGTGGGAGCAAGGTCCGCCCATCTATGACGGGTGAAGTTGGCTGGACTGGCGGAGTTATCCTTCGTGGCAAAGCAGGATACGTGGTCGCCGCGTTCAGCGGGGGTAAATCAGAGGATGATGTGAAGGTGTCTCAGGCGGGGGTAGAGGTGCTCAAGTCAAAGCTTTAGATGGAGCAATAGGTCGCAGGCTTGGCGAAGAGTCACTGCCCTTAAAGGATTCGATATGTCGCGGTCAGCCGGAGATCTCTTTACTTCACGCTGGTATAGTCTTTATCGCTAACAGGCTCCAACCAAATTGTTTTTCCCTTTTGAGTTGGTGTGACCGCTATATAGGCAAAGCCGCTTTTCGGTGATGCGCCGTGCCAATGCTCTACGCCCGGAAGACACTTTATTACATCTCCCTTGTGAATGATTTGTATTGGCTTTCCCCTTTCCTGATAGTAGCCAGTGCCTTCGGTGATCAGCAAAACCTGGCCACCTGGATGAATATGCCAATCCAGCTTTGCACCGACACCATAAGTTGCGACAGCAATGCTGGGATCGAACGTACTGTCTCCTACATTTAGCTCATTGAGCCAAATATCTCCCGTGTGATTTTTGACGGTGGATAGTTCACCTTTTGGAAAGATTGGGTCCGCCGTTTGTGCCTGGGATTGGAAGATGAATACAAGGCTCACCGCGAAGGCGATGATTCGAAGTTTTGTTTTCATGTTTTTGTCTTCTCCTCTTTTCTGCGCTTTCGCTGCGGACAAAAGAAACCGCCATCAACGAGACCGGGACGAAAGATACACGATACCTTTTACTCATGGAGTCTGCGACGCCCATCCTAGCGGTTCACCAGGCTCTGAAGTTGAGCAGGATATCTCTCTCCCTGCACATCGATCGCTGAGATAGCGTCGTAAATCGCCTTCAGATCGTCCGCGGTCAGCTCTACACCCGCGCCGCCAAGATTCTCTTCGAGCCGGTGCAGCTTCGTCGTTCCGGGAATCGGCACAATCCACGGCTTCTGCGCAAGCAACCAGGCCAGCGCAATCTGCGCTTTGGTCGCCTTCTTTTGATCAGCGATCCGCCCGAGTGCTTCTACGAGTGCCTGATTCGCTTTTCTTGCTTCTGCGGAGAAGCGAGGAACGATGTTGCGAAAGTCACTTTTGTCGAACTCGGTCTTCTCGGAGATTGCTCCTGTTAAGAAGCCCTTGCCCAGTGGGCTGAATGGCACGAACCCGATACCGAGTTCCTCCAATGTTGGAAGAATGTCTTTCTCTGGCTCTCGCCACCACAGCGAATACTCGCTTTGCAGCGCCGCGACCGGCTGCACCGCATGAGCGCGACGAATGGTCGCTGCTCCAGCCTCAGACATGCCGAAATGTTTGACCTTTCCTTCCTTGATGAGGTCCTTGACAGTGCCTGCCACTTCTTCGATCGGCACATTTGGGTCGACGCGATGTTGATAGAAGAGATCGATAGCGTCGGTGTCCAGGCGTTTCAAGGCAGCTTCGGCCACGGCCCTGATTCGTTCCGGCTTGCTGTTTGTGCCTTGACTCGGTATTCCATTTTCGAAGCCGAACTTCGTCGCGATGATGACCTTGTCGCGCATGGGCGCCAGCGCTTCGCCAACGAGTTCTTCGTTTGTAAATGGACCATATGCTTCGGCGGTATCGAAGAATGTCACACCGCCGTCATAGGCGGCGCGGATTACTTTGATAGCCTCATTCTTTTCGGTTGCGGGACCTAAACCGAAGCTTAGTCCCATGCAGCCGAAGCCGAGGGCTGACACTTCCAGCCCAGAGTTTCCCAACTCTCGCTTTTGCATGATTTCTCTCCACTTGCAGTTTAGGCAAAACCGAACATGGGTCTCTACTACGATCCTGCCGATCTTTTGCCTGATTCTCTTGATAAGTAATATTTGGACTGGCACGGAAAGGGTGCGAAAGCTATTCTTACGGTGGAAGAGGCAAACAGAATGAACAAGAATGGCAGGCATTCCCTCGCTCCTCCAGCAACCCTGTCGATACAGGATGTGAGAAACGAACTGGCGAAGAAAATTGCCTGGTTTATCGGCTCCGCAGAGAGACAGGTCACTGAGGTGCCTGGACTGTTGCTTGTGCGCAGGACTGCACCCAGCACCCCTTGTTCAGGAACCTACACACCGAGCGTGATTGTGGTTGCTCAAGGCAGCAAGCGCGTCGCCCTTGGCCAGACGAGCTTCCTCTACGATCGGTCGCGATTTCTGTTGACCTCGATCGATTTGCCGATTGTCAGTCAGGTGGTCGAAGCGAGCGAAGCCAAACCCCTTCTTGCTTTGGCGCTCAAGCTGGAAATGCCGGTTATCCGCGAGCTTCTGAGCCGGGAAGAAGTTCACATGCACGAGGGGTCGTCTGACACATCCGCCATGGTCACCGGCGCGGTCACGATCGAGTTGCTGAGCGCATGCTGCCGATTGGTTGACCTGCTGGCGAGCCCGCAAGATATTCCCTTTTTGAGTGGTCTCATTCAGCGCGAGATCATCTATCGGATTCTCTCCGGACCCGAGGGGGCTCGCCTCCGAGCAATTGCAACTTCAGGAGATCAGAGTAATCGCACTGCAAGAGCGATCTCCTGGATCAGGGACAACTATGCCAAACCGGTTCGCGTGGACGACCTGGCCCAAATTGCAGGCATGGGCATATCGACCCTTCATCATCATTTTCGTGTGCTGACCCATATGAGCCCTCTTCAATATCAGAAGCAATTAAGGTTGCAGGCAGCGCGAGGGCGAATGCTTGTCGATGGGCTGGACGCGTCAACTGTGGCCTTTGAGGTCGGATACGAAAGTGTCAGTCAATTCAACCGCGAATACAGTCGCTTCTTCGGCCAACCGCCGATGCGCGATATTAAGAAACTGAGGGATGAGAAAGCTGTTGAGATGAGCGCTGCCCAACGGCAAAATGCAATCCTGAATCTGGCGAAACAGGCCGAAACGAGTATCCATTGGTTCAGATAGGATCGGCTTTATTGCGGGATTGGACCGCTTTCCAGCAATATGGGCAGGTTCTGAACCGAGACCGTTCCGTGGACGATTGACTTGACGTCCCCAGCGAGATCTCGATAGTCAGTCATTTGTGGTGGGGCCTTCGCGTTGATGGAGGCGCTGACGGTTGAGTTCCAGAGTATCTCTGCCTGATAGCCCCCGGGTCGTGAAATAGAGCAGGTCCACGTGCCACTCTGGTCCTGGGCGCAGGGCTGTGTCAGGGTCGCGCCGACGATCCATTTATAGGTCTCGCCGTAAGCTATGCCGCTGGGGAGAAGTTTTCCGGTTGCGTCGATGAGGCGGCCCCACTGGGGATCACCATCGTAGGCATACCAAAGCACACGGTCCACTCCCCGGGACCACTGCAGGAAAAAATACTTGGAAAGGAAGGCGGCACGATGAGCGTCATCGCCGATGCTGTTTTCTCCCCAACTGCACTCGGTGTCCCACAATGGCAAGGCGCTTAGATTGTTACGGCTCATCACCTGTCGATAGTCGTCGACGATCTTGTTGATTTGTTCGGCCTGTGTTCCTCCGTATCCGTGAAACGCAACAACGTCGAAGGTATGGAGCCCTCCGGCAGCGAGAAAGGAATTCAGCCAAGTTGCTCCGGTTTCTCCGGTGGCTGCAGGAGAGAGGACGGTGGCCGAAGGGTCAATTCGCTTGATGATGGCATAGGCATGCTGAGCCATGGCGACCATGGATGGAATATCGCCGCAGTACGATGCTGCCTGGTCAGGCTCATTCCAAAGCTCCCAGTACTTTATGCGTCCTGCAGCATTTGTGACTACCGCAGTGACATACTGATCCCACGCGGAGATGATTGGCGGGGCACATTGACCCGGTCCGTAGGGGCCAGTGGCGTCAGGACTTGTCGATGCCCATCGAGGCGTTCGCCCGAAGGTGTAGAGAATCTGCGTCGCTCTGCTCTGGTTCGTAGCGATAAAGGTATTCAGAGGAGCGAAGTTGTTCTGTCCTGCGGCGGCATTCGCTTCAGCCCAGTCCAGGGCAGGATAAGCGTCCCATGTCCTGGTTGTTCCGAAGGTCAGCTGGGGCGTCACGCTCTGATAATTGAGAACAGTCAGGCCAAAGAGAGCTGAAGAAGCGATCGGGAGCGGGGCGGGGATGGGGGATGTGCTTGCGTCGGAGCTACCACCGCTCGGCGTGGCGGCTGTGGTTCCTGGGCTAAGGGTTGGGCGAGCAGGCGAATTCGTGAACTGGGTACACCCCGTCAGTGCAATCAACGCGATGGCAATGCACGGCATAAGAAACGCTCTTGATGAGAGTTTAGGAGAAAAAAGGCAGACAGAAAAAGACAAAAGTCAGGGATACTTTCAGAAGATTCTTACTCTCATGCTATTGGGGATAGCATTTAAGGTCGTTGCTCTTCCGCAAGGAGAGTAAGACTTCTTCTGCCTATAAATAGATTTTATCAATGAGATGAAACTGAAGAATGGGAAGTGCCAAACGGGCTATTGAAAAGATGGAAAGCAA
>CAVTVC010000009.1:0-139783 GCA_963738085.1 uncultured Acidobacteriaceae bacterium | reverse complement strand
GATATGCATCTTTCGACATCATGTAGCACATCGCCCCGGCCTCGAGAGGGGGCAATTCTTTTTTCCCCATTGCGGTCTTAATACTTTCCTTGATCTCAGCTTTCGATTTTCCCGCCAAGACTAATTTTGTCCTGAAGTAGGTGTACGGCACGACCGTTCGCGCGGCCGGGGGATTGAAGACTCCGCGCCGCGAGTCTTAGGGCTAACCACCGGCTGTTGCAGCAGAGCCGCCTATGCCGCGCAGGTCAACTACCACGACTGTGAATTGCTTCGCCAACTGCGGCATGATGAGGCGATATGCGTACCAGTCTTCCGGAAAACCGTGCAGCAAAATGACCTCGGGCCCAGCCCCGCCGCGCACGTAGTGAAGTGTTGTTCCGTTCACTTGTGCGGTATCGGAGACGAATCCGCTTCCTAGTGCCGACACCGCCGGATCGGCCATCTGCTGGGGCAATGACTGGCCATGAATGGCGGCGCATGTAGCCACCACAAAAACCGCCCACGATTTCCAGGCCCTCGGTCCGTAATTCTCCGCGAGCGTGAATCCGCTCTTCCGGCCCGCGATTCTGGAGCTTTGCGCCGGATTCCTTGTCATCGTGAAATCTCGCTCTTGGGCATGATTGTGAGACCGTTCGCCAGGTATTGTGCCAATGAAGTTCGTCAAGAAAAAGATGCACGAGGTTATCTGGTTATAGCTGGAGCGCTGGGTTTCGAGGAAGATTAACGTTTCTCCCTTCGGGTACTGGCAATTTCTGGGTCACGTCGATATTCGACGTGACCCATGTTGTCCCGCATAATCTCCGGCCTTGCGCCTTCGTAACATATAGCTGGGCGGTGCGGAAGGTCCGAAAATGACCCTTATCGCTGGGGTTGGCCGAGTCCGAATCTCTGCAAATGGTGGCTGCAAACATTCGCGGGCAAAAGGATCCCGGGCGTGTACGTGCGACATCTTCAACCGACTCGCCTATCTTTCGTCTACAGGGGTTAACAGAATGGCGTGGATCTTGCCCTCATCCGGCCCGCTCATGACCGTTGCCATGCCTGAGATTTTGTCCGCGCTCATTGATATTGCTAGCCGCGATTATGGAGAGGTTGGAATCTCCGGCAATGAGCGTGTTCAGGTCGGTCATCACATTGTCTTGCCAGATAAAGCCGCGGGACCACCCCGCGGAGTTGAAGGTGCTTCCCACGCCCTGGCCCCGGTTGTTGATGCCTGTGGCAAAGGCGGCACCATCTCCCGGCAGAATGCCGAGGTTTGTGACTGCGCTGTGTACGCCGTTCGGCCAAAGAGAGGCAACGATGGTTGTGGTGGTCGAGACATACCCAACAGCTTGGCCGTGGTCATTAATGGCGTAGGCGTCATTTCCATCGTGTCCGAGGTTTGGAAGCCGGAGGCAGTGTCGTTTTCCCACAATACGGCGTGGGTCGCTATGTTGGTGCAGGTTCCCGAGGAGCCTACGGCCTGGCCGCGATTGTTGAGGCCTTGTACGAATCCGTCTGGTCGCCATCCACCGTAGGAAGAGGTCGGACTTCGCCTTTTTCCCATAATGCCGGCGATATAACCTTTCCAGGCTTGGTAGATGGGCATCCGGAGTCCTGGACCCTCGTTTCCGAAATGCCTACTATTTGTCTGCGGTTATTGATAGCACTGGCCTGCCCGTTATTTCCGCCCGTCGTCGGGAGAGCCATCATGTGGCCTTCTCGACAAAGAAACGGACGACACGTAAGTTTTGTGCCAAAGGCGCACATGTCTTCACCGTCTGGATCTGGAACAGATGTTTCGGCCAGACCGACGGCTTCCCCGCGATCGTTGATCCCGCCATAGTTGGTCCAGCTGTTCTTTCCTCCAAGCGTGCCGAGGTCGATGTTGCGTCCGTGGGCGTTTATTCGCGCGGCCATTGCAATGGTCGTGGAGGTCGACTTGATGGGCGGGTTCACAACCCCATCCATGTTCTCCGCCCAGCCTTCATTATTGAGTCCCATGACCATGTTGAAGTTGTCCGTGTCTTGTTAACGCCCAAATCGGTAATCTTGTAGCTCCGTTGAGCGAACACATTGCTGAAGCTACCCAGAACAATCGTCGTCACGCACGGTATCCAGAAATTCCGTAACTGTTTAATCATCCTCATATCTTCTCCTCCGGTAAAGTCGCGCCTGAATCACGTTCGCTCAAGCTTAGGCGTCACGTTGGCTAACTCCGCAGCGTCGATCTACATCGACCTTCGAGCGGTGGTCAGAGCTTAGCTCAATGAAGTTGACCGGCCAGAGCGAATCTACCGGGCGACTGAAAAATGCGATGAGCCGAGGGTTTTGTGCGCCAGGACGCGGAATGCCAATACCCACCTAGGCTAAAATGCAATTCATGAATCGAGAGAATGTTTGAATTTGCGGTCATTCTGGCAGATCCAGATCGTTGGGTGGTGCGGCTTCTATCTCTTCAACCTTTTGGAGTCCATTCATAACTTCTTGACTCAGCGTGTGTCGATCGTGGAACAGACGGTGCCTATTTTCTTCATGTTCCTGGGAAGTTGCGCGCTGCGTCCTTTTTGCCGCCGGCTTCTGCGACAGTCGCAGTCATGGATCGCTTTTGAATTGAAAGCAGCCGCGGCAGCCATGGTCACATCGATTCCCGTAGCCTGCGCAGCCTGCCTCATTTTGGAATCCTTCGAGCACGTACCCTGGCACGCTTTGGTTGCAGTTTCGATGTGGTCGTGTTTCATTCTCTTTATCTGGTGCAGTTTGTATTTCAGCATTAAGCAATGGCAGCAATCGAGCGAAGAGAGGGAGCGGCTGCTTCGCGTGGAGTCGGAGGTGAGAGAGGCGCGTCTGCTTGCACTTCGCTATCAGTTGAATCCGCACTTCCTGTTCAATTCGCTCAATGCCGTCTCCACTCTTGTTCTGGATGGAAATGGCCCTGCGGCCACACGAATGCTGGCGCAGATCGGAGATCTTCTGCGCACAAGCCTGGATTCGGAAGTCACCTCGGAGGTGACGCTTTCGCAGGAACTGGCCTTTACCGAAGGGTACTTGGCGATCGAGCAAACAAGGCTGGGGGAGCGGCTAAGAATCGATATCGCTGTTCCATCGGAAACGCGGGATGCCCTGGTGCCGAGCATGTTGCTGCAACCGCTCGTTGAGAACGCAGTGCGCTATGGAGTGGCGCCATTGATCGAAGGTGGGTGGATTGCGATCAAGAGCGCGCTCGATGCCGACAGGTTGCGAATTGTCGTCGGGAACTCCGGACGGCGTGAGGGCGAGCAGAAGAAGAATGGAAATGGAATCGGTCTCGGAAACACGGCGGAGCGCCTGAAAACACTTTATGGGACAGATTTTGTATTTTCGCTTGGGTGGCCTGAAGCGGGCGGCTGTGAAGTAGTGCTGGAATTGCCATTACGCAGGTCTCGGAACCTGCCGGAGGCTTCGCTGTGCGGGCTCTGATCGTCGACGACGAGCCGTTGGCGCGCCGTGGCGTCGTTCTCAGGCTGCATCGATTCAAGGATGTTGAGATCGTTGGAGAATGCGGAGATGGGCAATCCGCGGTGGAGAAAATTCTGGAACGATCTCCCGATGTTGTATTCCTCGACATCCAGATGCCGGGGATGGACGGTTTCGAGGTTCTGCGTGCACTGCCTATCGAAAATCTGCCTGCCGTCATTTTTCTAACAGCGTATGAGCAACATGTTTTGCGGGCATTCGATGTTCATGCGCTGCATTACCTGTTGAAGCCGGTGGACGACACACGCTTCGCGGCAGCGATCGGTCGAGCTCGTGCTCTGGTCGATTCCAAATTAAAGGCCGACACGGCACAGCGAGTTTTGAAAATGCTGGACGGCGCCTCGGATAGATGCGCCTCACGATTTGCCGTGCAAACTGGGTCCCGCATTCAAGTTGTCGCTGCAGAAGATGTTGAGTGGATTGGCGCCGCGGGTGACTATGTTGAACTCCATGTCAACGGTTGTTCTTTCCTGTTACGCGAGACAATGGCTTCTCTCGAACAGAGGCTCGACCCGGCAAAGTTTATCCGCATACACCGCTCCCGAATTGTGCAGTCAAAAGGCATACTGGAACTACGATCCATCGAGAACCGCGAATTCACGCTGAAGCTCTCGGACGGCTCGAAGCATCGCTCGAGCCGCACCTACGCGGATCGACTTGAGCGCTGGTTGTCATCAGGTAGGGTCTCACAAAAATAGGCTGACTCTGAGTCGACTGTCCAACGGCAACGATGGGACACGCTTCGAACGCCGGCCTTGCTTCCTTTCTTTCAAGGCGATTCTAAATCGACCCGAATGTCACCTGATCGGCATTGTCCTTGCACGCATAAACTGCTTCTTTCCAATCAATAATCCAGCCCATCGGTTACACCCTTTTCCAAAGTCGCCTTCAAAACCTCAAAAGCACTCCCTGTCACGGCGAAGGTTAGCATCACCTGAGCGAATAGTCGGCATCTCGTACAGTTGAGAGCCATGCACTACGTAACAAGCACTTCAACGGATAGCCGATTTATCGGCCAAGTGCCGAAGACATAGGGCGATTTGAACAGCTCGATGAGTGCATCGCCCTGTTCTCACGAATCGAGATCGCCATCGCCCTGCAAGGCGATTTCGGGTCTTGATACGTCACTTATTCAGAGTTCAGGAAAGTTGCCGTCTGCGTCCAGAAGTGCCTGTGGCGTTGGGTCGATCTCGACAGGCATCGATGGCGTCATCTCTACGGTGAGACGTTCGGACACGAGCATGTGGGCGAGGCTCAGGGTGTTTCTGATCCGCACGATGCGTAGATCGTTATCTTTTTCACAGATGAGGGAGTCGATGGCGCGTTCGAGGGCTTCACGGTCGGTATCAAAATAGAGTGGAACTTTTGCGCAGGCGAGGCCGAGCGAGGTGATGGCGTTGGTGTAGGTATATTCACGATTAATGGAATTGACGACGCGTGTCGTGGTGAAATCCGCCAGACCGATTCCGATGGCATTGCCGTTTGTCGCAGGAGTTAAATCACGAACGAAGATTCTGCTGATGTGAATCTCTGGGCTGCCCTGCGGGCGCAGAGATGAGATGAAGCCGAAGACTCCACGGCCAATGACGTTAGTGTCCATGCCAGTGCCGCTGATCTCCTTACCAAGCTCGTCGACGATGAGAAGGTCTATGTTCGAGAAGGGGAGGCGCGGCAGGAGTTGCTGCGACTGGAGGAAGAGAGCATCCTCTTTCTGCAGAATCTCATCCCCACGGACAACTTGTAGGTCACTGGTCTGGTGATTTTGGTCCTCAAGAATGGCTACAGCGAAGAGGACAGGCACCTTGCTGAGAATGACTTGTGCGGTTTCTCGGATGGCGGCCTCATGCCCGAGTTGGCTTGCCGCCCGATGGGCATTCACGGCGCCGACGTGCTTGCCGAAACCAATAGCAAGCATCTTCTGGATTCCGCTGCCGAGTTTTCCGAAGAAGTCCGTGTGTGGCTTGATCCTATTGACAATGACAATCGCATCGGCTTGGAGCGCGGCTCGGCTGAAGACGACGGGATAGCTGTCGCCGAACATGCCGATCTCGTCGACGGCCATGCTGGTTTCAAAGGAAACGCCAGTTGACTCCGGTGTGACGCCGAATCCCGCAAGGACGTTTTGCTGACCGGAGGGCGTGGCCCCTCCATGGCTGCCCATAGCGGGGATAATGAAGGGCTCTGCTCCGTAAGTTCGAAGGAGATTGATCACAGAGCGGACGATCTCAGCGAGATTGGTAATGCCCCGGCTTCCGACTCCCACTGCCACACGCATGCCAGGAAGAATCTCAGTTCCAAGCGATTTCCGGTCAAAACCCTCGCGAAGGATGGCTCCAACATCGAGCGACCGCGACGCTGGATAACGCTGAGAGAGATGAAACATCTTAGGAAGGCTTGGAAACATGGCGGCAATGATACCCGAGACCCAGCGCTGCTTGAAGCGAATCCCTTGCGGGGTAGCTAGGTTCACATTCTAAGCAACTTCGAACGGTCGCCATCCTTGTCACTTACTATTGTTCTGAATCGAATATTCAAGAATGCAGATAAAGAGAGCAATTGAACGAGTACCGGGCGGTATGATGACTGTCCCGCTATTGGCTGGAGCCGCACTAACGACCTTTGCTCCGCACGCCGCTCCGTTCTTTGGTTCGTTCACGAATGCCCTTTACAACGGCGCACTTCCTATCTTGGCTGTCTTCTATGTCTGTATGGGAGCACGCATTTCCATCACCGCACTCCCTCGATTGCTCAAGAAGGGTGGTGCTCTCCTGGGCACTAAGATCGTTCTTGGCCTTTTGGCGAGCTTTATCCTCGGTCACCTAATCGGGATCCAGCCCGTTTCTTCCGGCTTATTTGCGGGACTTTCCACGCTTGCAGTCGTGGCAGCGATCAACGATACAAACGGAGGCCTATATATGGCTCTCATGGAGCAATATGGCACTCCCGAAGAATCGGCCGCCTATTCTGTCATGTCTCTGGAGTCAGGCCCTTTTCTCACGATGGTCTCTCTTGGCATTACCGGCCTTTCCGGATTTCCCTGGCAGATAATCGTGGGCTCTGCTCTTCCGCTCGCCTTCGGCATGCTTCTTGGCAACCTCGACCGCGAACTGCGAGACTTCCTCGCTGGCGCCGTTCCTGTACTTATTCCTTTCTTCGCCTTCGCCCTCGGTTGCACCCTCGATCTCCATCAGGTCGTTCGCGCCGGAATGCTTGGTGTTGGCCTTGGGCTGGTTGTCGTCGTTGTAAGCGCGATCACCCTAATCCTTGCCGATCATCTAGCCGGAGGCGATGGCACTGCCGGAGTTGCCGCTTCCAGTACCGCAGGCAACGCTGCAGCCGTTCCAACTCTTGTCGCCGCAGCGAATCCGAGTTATGCACCAGCCGCCGCGTCAGCCACAGTTCTTGTCGCTGCATCTGTCATTATCAGCAGCCTTCTGGTGCCACCTCTCACTGCTTTCTGGAAGTCTCGCGCACGAAGAAATATGGACAGTCAACCTCATCTCAACTCGGAAGGAGCGATTCATGCGAAAGATCCTCATTCTCGCTGACGACCTCTCCGGAGCAGCGGACTGCGCCAACGCATGTATGAGTTCCGGTCTCAGTGCACTGGTTAGCTTCAATGAGATGGATCACCACTTTGATACCGAGGTTCTTTCCATAGATTGCGACACTCGGCATCTCTCGCCGTCGGAGGCTGCAGCCCGTATCTCCCGCGTCATGCGGAGCTCTCATCTTCGTCCGTCTGAGCGGATCCTTTTCAAAAAAGTTGACTCCACTCTCCGAGGCAACATCGCCTCCGAGCTACATACTGTGCTCGCCGAACGCCGTGCCAGCTCACCCAACCGCGTCGTCGCCATCGTGGCTCCAGCGTTTCCTGCAGGCGGGCGCACAACTGTCGATGGTCATCAGTTGGTTCACGGTATTCCGCTTGAGAAGACAGAGATTTGGCTCCACAACGATCTCTCCGGTGTGGCACATCTTCCAACCATGCTCGGTCATGCAGGCCTTTTAACTGCTTTGCTCTCGCTTAGTATCGTGCGCAGTCATTTTGCAAATCTTCTCTCCTCAATGCAGGGACTCGCAGCCGCTGCCGATGTCATCGTCTGCGACGCTGAAACAGATGATGACCTCGGCGCGATCGCCCACGCATCGGTTGCTCTTGGAGGCAATACTGTCTGGGTAGGCTCGGCAGGTCTTGCTTATCATCTTCCTCACGCCGCTGGCCTGTCGCCCTTCACTACCTCCATGCAGCAGCCTCAGTTCACCTCGGGGCCTACCCTCATCGTCGTCGGCAGCATGTCGAGCGTATCGCATCGCCAGGCGCGCGTCCTCGAAGATGCTATCCCTGTGACCTCCATCCGAATTCCTGCTGACATCCTGTTGGAAGGCCACTCTCGTAGCGCGCTGAACGTTCTTGCCGGACGTATCCACGATTCGCTTAAGTCGGGAGACGATACTCTCATCGTTCTCGACCCGAACCGGACAGTGGGCTCTGGTGGGCGCCGATCCCTCACCGCCGCTCTCCGCCTTCTTCTCGCTCCCTACGCTTCTCTCGTCGGCTCCCTCTTCGCCACTGGAGGAGAGACAGCCCGCGCTGTCCTCGAAGGTTGGGGCGTTAGTTCACTCCATATGCTCGGCGAACTCGAACCTGGCTTGCCCTTTTCGTATGGTCGTATCCACGATCGCCCACTCCCAATACTCACGAAAGCAGGGGCCTTCGGCAATCAAGACACGCTGGTATCCTGCTGGCGATTCTTCACCAATTTGCGCCGCACCTCAAACTGTGACAGCACAAGGAATCTCCTATGACTCCCATCATCGCCATCACTATGGGCGACGCAACCGGTATCGGACCGGAAGTAATTGTCAAAGCTCTCTCACACCCCAAAGTGTATAAAGAGTGCCGTCCTGTCGTCATTGGCGATGCGAAGCGTCTGCAACAGGCTCAGCGCATCACGAAGTCACATGTCGAAATCAACACCATTGCGCCTGAGGCAATAACCCACACGAATTACCAACCCGGCATTGTCGACTGCATCGATCTCGCTCTCATACCCCAGGATCTTCCTTGGGGGAAAATCTCTCCACTCGCTGGCGACGCTGCGTTTCGCTACCTGAAGCTTGCCGCTCAACTCGCGATGCAGGGCTCCGTGCACGCAATCTCCACAGCACCTCTGAATAAAGAAGCTCTACATGCCGGAGGTCATCAATTCCCTGGCCATACTGAACTGCTAGCGTCGCTTACCCATACCGATGAGGTGTCGATGATGCTCTCTTCACCGCATCTGCGCGTGGTTCACGTTACCACCCACATCGGTTTGTTGGATGCCATTGAAAAGATCGAGCCTGGGCTTGTCCAGCGCACCATCGCGCGCGCCCATACTGCACTCATCCGCAGCGGTATCTCCAATCCCCGTATAGGTGTCTGCGCCATCAATCCTCACGCGGGCGAGAACGGCCTCTTTGGACGAGGCGAAGAAGCTTCTAAGATCAAACCCGCAGTCGCCACTTGCAATCACCTTGGTTGGAACGTCACCGGACCCCTACCCGCTGACACACTTTTTTACCTGGCTCAGCGGGGCGACTTCGATGTGGTTATCGCCATGTACCACGACCAGGGCCACGGTCCCATCAAAGTCCTCGGCCTCGAGAGCGGTGTCAATATAACGCTTGGCCTTCCTGTTATCCGAACCTCCGTTGATCATGGCACTGCTTTTGACATTGCCGGCACAGGCAAGGCTGACGAACGCAGCATGGTTGAAGCCATACATCAGGCGGCGCAACTCGCCGAAAGGGGGATCTGACAACCAAGTCGTCTGGGTATCGGCGACATGCCTAAACCAGGAGGAGCTAGTCGTCATTTTCCTTCGCTTGAAGTAGAACTCCTTCGTAGACCTTGATATCTGCTTCTCGATGGTCCCGGTAGGGACGCTCATCACTGAGCGCCCCCCGGACGGATCCGTACGTGCGCGTCTACGCATACGGCTCTTATGAAGCATGAGTGGCGTTGAAGCGGGCGTGAGGGTAGGGATGCAAGATTCGGGGTATGGGTATCCACCTGTTGAAGACCGGGGTCAGTGATTCCCACTTCTTCTTTGCGCGTTGGCTGCGACGGACCAGAACGTTCCGCCAGAGCCGATTGATGCGCTGTCTGAAGGTGCGCAACTGACCGATATTCCCGGGAACAGCATGGTATTGGTAGTAGCCAGTGACCACCTTCCGAAGCCATGCACCAACCTGACTGATACGATCATGCTTCCGGCGGAGAAGCTCAACCTTGATGGTCTTCAGCTTCGCAACCATTCGCTGTTTCGATGTAATCCGCCAGACGGTGAAGGTATCGGTCTTGTGGCGTCGCCCGCAGTAGTGGGTGAAGCCCAAGAACGTGAAGGTCTCCGGTTTCCCTTTGCCCCACTGTTTCCGTTTGTGGGCCGCATAGCGCCCGAACTCGATCAGCCGGGTCTTTTCCGGGTGGAGTTCCAAGCCGAACTTCGCCAGCCGTTCCTTGAACTCTTCAAGGAACCGCACTGCTTCGGCTCGATGCTGGAAGCCCATCACAAGATCGTCGGCATAACGAACGATGATGACATCGCCCGTTGCCACTTTCCTGCGCCAGGCATCCGCCCATAGGTCGAACACGTAGTAGAGATACACATTAGCGAGCAGCGGTGAGACCACTGCTCCTTGCGGTGTACCCTGCTTCGTTTCCAACCACTGGCCATCCTCCGATACTCCCGCCTTGAGCCATTTCCGGATCAAGCGAAGTATGCGGCGATCGGCCACCCTATGCTCGATGAACCTAGTCGTCCATTCGTGGCTCATGTTATCGAAGAAGCCACGGATGTCCGCATCCAGCACCCAGTTCACCTTCTTCCGCTCCAGTCCAACCACGAGCGCATCGAGCGCTTGATGAGGACTGCGGCCCGGACGGAACCCGTAGGAGAAGCCCCTGAAGTCGACCTCATAAATCTGATTGAGGATCGTCACCACGGCCTGCTGGACGATTTTGTCTTCCAGTGCCGCGACGCCCAACGGACGTTGCCGCCCATCGGCCTTCGGTATATAGACTCGCCTTGAAGGCTGCGCCCGGAACGTTCCACGGTGAACCCGGCTGTGAAGATCGACGAGCCGACCCTCCAGTCCAGATTCATACTCCTGCCACCGGACACCATCGACTCCCGGCGAAGCCTGACGCTTGAGAGCGTAAAAGCTATCGCGCAACAGCGATGTTGTCACGTGGTGGAGCAAGGAGGTGAACCGTTCCTGCTTCCTTTCCCTTGCTGCCTTTCGCACACCGTCCAGCCCCTGGGACATGCGGTTCCCGCTCTGCGTCGGGAGCATGCGTGACTGACCGATGTTCTCCTTCATCTGCGCCCTTCCCTCCCCCGCCTCCGCCGCGGCTATCGCCGCTTTGTTCGGCTGGTTCACAGGTACTACGGCACAGTCCGACTTCTCCAGCACGTGCATGTCCGCCGTTCGGCCTGAGGCCTTCGCGGACCGGCCTTCGCCAAGAGGCGAAGGCGCACTGGAGATCTCCCGGTTCTCGTGCATGTTGTTTCTCAGCGTGCGCGGGCTCTCACGACTACGCAGGACCGGACAGTTACTCGCGGATATCGCAACTGCCGTTTTGCCTTCCTCCAGCTCACTAGGGAGTCGGCATCCTGATCTGCGATTTTTCGAAGCTCAATCACCCCGCCCACCGATGCCTCCGGCCTACGCTTCACGAAACACCTCGCGATGTCCCATGCAAAACTAGAGGTCAGGATGGAGTCGCTACTTCCTTTCCTGCAGGGGACTTGCACCCCCTACAACATGCCGGTTTATCCCGGCGCACAGTGCAGCATCGCCGATTCGCTCACCGACGATAGAAGGGAACCGCATGGACGTGTAGTCGCCTTTCCGGGCAAGGGACCCTTGGCTCAACTGTTGCCTTCAGGGCAACTCACTCATCGGGAGATGAGTAGCAAGTCTCGTCGGCATTGGGAAGTTACGCAACTCATTCTGCGGCTGTCCAGGGCTGGCCGAAACCTTGACGCTAGCAGGTCATTCATTCGGAACATTGGGGACCGCAAGCCTCAAAGTTCTAAAATCATCTACGAGGGCCGACCAGTCTTTTCAAATAGATAGACTGTCGAACAGTTCTTGTAAGTTCAAGCGCGGGGACATAAAGGGCCAATACGACGAGCCGCCTGAAAACTTATGCGATTGACCATTCAAATCCAGTCTGAAGTTTCTCCCATAAGACAACGGTCATGAAAGCAGACGTCTTACCAGCGGCGCAAGAAGTACGCGCCTTGGATGGACTTTTCCTCCTCCCACTCAAACTGATCGCCCCTCAAAAACATCTTCCCTCACTACACCGCCGCGAACAAACCTTCTCTCGGCTCCTCTGGATTCAGCTTCGCCAACTCCCGCAGAATCTCTTTGCTACGCTCATCCTGCACCTTCGGCACTACGATCTTCACCTCCACGATCTGGTCCCCGCGCTTGCTCTCCTGCGCAGCAGAAGCCACACCCTTCTCCCGCAAACGCAGCTTCTGCCCCGTCTGCGTCCCTGGCGGAATCTTCAACTGCGTCCGTCCCCCGCCCTCATGCGTCCCGTCTCGATGCGTATCGATCGTCGGCACATCAATCTTCGCTCCCAGCGCTGCCTCCGTCATCGTAACCGGAACCGTTACATAAATATCGTCACCCGCCCTTGTAAACACCGGATGCGTCCCCGCCTTGATAATTAGGTAAAGATCCCCTGCCGGCCCGCCGTTCGTTCCGGCATTTCCCTTCCCGGCCAGCCGAATCCTCTGCCCGCCCCGAGTCCCCGCCTTGATCCGGAACTCCAGCGGCTCACGCTTCACCACCACGCCCTCGCCATCGCACGTCGGACACGTATGCTGCACCTTGCCCGACCCGCCGCACCGCGGGCACTGAATGTTGAACTTCATGCGCCCGCCCATCTGCGTCACCTGTCCCGACCCATGGCACTCCGGACACTCCACACTCCCGCCCGTAGTCGACTTTCCCTTGCACGTCGGACACATCTCCTGCCTCTGAATCTCCAGCCGGGCCACCCCGCCCCGCACTGCCGTCCAGAAGTCCACGTTCACCTGATACTCAAGATCCGTCCCCGGCTGAGGCCCACGCGCCGCCTGCCGCCCGCCATTAAACATGCCGCTGAAAATATCCTTGAAGCTCCCGCTGAAACCTCCAGACTCCTGCCGCGCCCCTTCCCCGCTCTGAAAATCCGAGAAATCAAATCCACCAAAGTCGAACGGAACCTCCTGCCCGGTATGTCCTCCGGTCTGCGCACGCCCATACCCCGGCCCCGCGCCGCCGCCATACCCCCCGCGCGCCGCAGCCTCCGCGGCAGCCGGATCGATATTGTCCGAATAAAACCCAAGTTGGTCGTAGATCTTTCGCTTCTTGTCGTCGCTCAAAACATCATTCGCCTCAGAGATCTCCTTGAACTTCTCCTCGGCCTTCTTGTCGTTCGGATTCACATCCGGGTGATACTTGCGCGCAGCTTTGCGAAACGCCTTGCGAATATCATCCGCCGTCGCCGTCTTCTTCACACCCAATACGCCGTAGTAGTCCTTTGTCTTCGTCGCCATAGTCTTCTTCCATTCTGCAACCAGCGCGGCTCTCCCGCACTTCAAAACCTACAAATTACTTCGCAGCCTGATCAACCGGACACCAGAACAGATTCCGCCCTGCCATCACCTCGGTCAAAATCTTAGTCCCGCAAACGAAACACGGTCTGCCTTGCCGCCGGTACACATAGTGTGTCTCTTCCTTCTCCACCGGCCCTGTCTTATGCGGCCTGTCCTTCGGCTTCGTCGTCACGATCCTCCGGTCGACCATCGCCGCCTTCATCAGTACACCCGCATCCTTCCATATCGACCGCAGCGCACTCTCCTCTAACGCATTACCCGGCGAAAACGGATTCAACCGCGCTCGAAACAGCAATTCAGCACGAAAGATATTCCCGATCCCCGCCGCCACCGACTGATCCATCAACAACTCACCGATCGTCTTCCGGCTCTTCTTCACTCTCTCCACAAATCTCTCTGCTCCATCGCCATTCAGCGGATCAGGCCCCAGCCGCGCCAGGAGCTTGTCCCACATCACCTGCGAATAGATCGAGCAATCCATCGGCCCGCGCAGCTCAACCCAGGCAATCTCCTCCGGCGCAAGGTTATCTGTCCCATCATCCTCCGAATACCACCGGTGCGGCTTGCTTGCACCAGCCCCGGCAGGCTTCTTCACTTTGGCTGCATTCCACATGCGCAACCGCAGCGCCCCGCGCACCGCCGGCAGCGGCCCCGAGCCCTCCGTAAAATCCCCCTGCAACCCCAGATGCACATGCAGAATCCGGTCCTTTCCAAAGTCATACCCAAGATGCTTCCCCACAGCCATCACCCGCTGCAGTTTTCTGCCATCGATCACGTCGGCATCAGTAAACCGCCCCTGCGGGCCATCAACACGCACTGGCGCATCGCCTAACGCAGCAAAATGCCGTTCAGCCCATCGATGAATCTCATTGCCCTCCGGCATCGCGTCTCCTCAAAAACAGAAAACAATGGCGACGGCACTGGATACACCCAGAACTACCGTCGCCACCGTCTACAAAATCAAACTAATTTTCCTAACCAGAAAACCTTAGTTCCAGACCTGCCGCGCCTCAATCGCTTCAATTGAAAACATCTGATCCGGTTCCATCTGCTGCATCCGCTGTACAAACTGCTCAGCCTCTTCACGCGTATCGAACATCATCCGGTTGTACAACTGTCCCGCGCGTACCTGGTCGCATCTCCACATCGTCTCGGTCATCGCCTTACCTCCAAGCAGTCGATTGAGTTCCAGGTTCTCCAGCCAAAGCAAATCCGCGTACCGATCGATCCCATCACTGCTATTCACTTCAACACCTTTCCGGCTGATAAGTCGCACTCTACACGTCAATCGGCCCATTCGAAACTTATAAAAAGGAGGGGCACCCAATCAGGAACGCCCCTCACTCTTCAATACGCTGCAAAATCACCTTCGGTTCTTATTTCTTTTCGTCCACGTCGACGTACTCTGCATCAATCACGCCTTCGTCCTTCTTCGGTTCGTCGGCCGTTCCGGCAGAAGCAGCCGCACCGTCCGTCGGCGCCGTTGCCGAAGCAGCAGTCGCCTTGTACATCGCCTCAGCGAGCTTGTGGCTCACTTTAGTTAGACGCTCCCGCGAAGAATTCAGTTCACTCGCCGTTCGGAGTTCCGGCCAGCGTCGTCTTCGCCTCAGCCAACGCAGTCTCAACCTCGCTCTTATCCGAGTCCGCAACCTTATCGCCTGCGTCCTTCAGCATCTTCTCGACGTTGTAGACCATCGAGTCAAGGCCATTGCGAGCTTCAACTGCCTCACGCTGCTCCTTGTCCTCAGCCGCATGAGCCTCAGCATCCTTCGCCATCCGCTCGACCTCTTCCTTGCTCAGACCCGAAGAGCTCGTAATCGTGATCTTCTGATCCTTGCCCGTCGCATTGTCCTTCGCCGTCACATTCAGAATGCCGTTCGCATCAATATCGAACGTCACTTCGATCTGCGGCACGCCACGCGGAGCAGGAGGAATCCCCGCCAGTTTGAACTTGCCCAGCGTCCGATTCTGTGCCGCCATCGGCCGCTCGCCCTGTAATACATGAACCTCAACCTCAGTCTGCGAGTCCGCCGCCGTCGAGAACGTCTCCGTCTTCTTCGTCGGAATCGTCGTGTTCCGGTTGATCATCGGCGTCGCCACGCCACCCATCGTCTCAATCGACAACGTCAGCGGAGTCACGTCGAGCAGCAGCAGATCTTTCACATCGCCCGCCAACACGCCAGCCTGAACCGCAGCGCCGATCGCCACAACCTCATCCGGGTTCACACCCTTATGCGGCTCCTTGCCGAACAGCTCCTTCACCAGCTGCTGAATCTTCGGCATGCGAGTCTGTCCGCCAACCAGCACGACCTCATCGATCTTGCTCGCGTCAACGCCCGCATCCTTCATCGCCTGCTTGCAGGGTCCAACCGACTTCTGCAGCAGATCATCCACAAGGCTCTCGAGCTTCGCACGAGTCAGCTTGCGAACCAGATGCTTCGGCCCGCTGGCATCCGCAGTGATAAACGGTAGATTGATCTCAGTCTCCTGTGCCGTCGACAACTCAATCTTCGCGCGCTCCGCACCATCCTTCAGCCGCTGCAGCGCCATCTCGTTGCCCTTTGAAGTCAGATCAAGACCCGACTCGCTCTTGAACTCCGAGATCAGCCAATCCACAATCCGCTGGTCGAGGTTGTCGCCGCCAAGGTGCGTATCCCCATTGGTCGACTTCACCTCAATCACGCCTTCGCCAACCTCAAGGATCGAAACGTCAAACGTACCGCCGCCGAAGTCGTAAACCGCAATCGTCTCGTCTTTCTTCTTATCAAGCCCGTAAGCAAGGGCAGCCGCAGTCGGCTCGTTCACAATGCGCTTCACATCAAGGCCCGCGATCTTGCCGGCATCCTTGGTCGCCTGCCGCTGCGCATCGTTGAAGTACGCCGGAACGGTAATCACAGCCTCGGTCACCGAGGTCCCCAGGTAGTCCTCCGCAGCCTTCTTCAGCTTCTGCAGGATCATCGCCGAGATCTCAGGCGGCGTGTACTCCTTGCCCTGCGCAACCACGGCGATGTGATCGCCCTGCTGCTTCACCTTGTAGGGCACCATCTTCATCTCATCATTCACTTCATTGAACCGGCGACCCATGAACCGCTTGATTGAGTAAACCGTGTTCTCCGGGTTCGTAATCGCCTGCCGTTTGGCCACCTGGCCAACCAGCCGCTCGCCGCTCTTGGTAAACGCAACCACCGAAGGCGTAGTCCGTCCGCCCTCTTCATTCGGAATCACCTTTGCCTCGCCGCCTTCCATAACGGCCACGCAAGAGTTCGTCGTTCCTAAGTCGATTCCAATAATCTTTGCCATCCCTAACCTCATTCCGGGGCACACAGCCCCTCAGCTTTTTCTTGACCAGCCCAAGAATCTCACCTTGAGTCACTTACTGTCAAGTATTCTGATGCTCCTCTTCCCCTAAAGGATTCGCAAACACCTCACCTTCTAATCGTTTGATGCCGCTCAAGATAGCCCAAATCGAAGCGTCCACTCAAATCTCCAGCAAGCTCTTTATTATCAATAATCCCCGCGAAGCCAGCCACCAAACCCCAGCTCCGAAACTCCCCCAAAGGTGTCATTGTCGCCCTTGATGCCCCCCGCTACTCTTGCCTCAATTCTTGATGCTTCTATGTACCGCCTTGGAGCCTAGCTCATGCCTTTCCTCCCCGCCTCGCGTACCAGACGCCGCCTCCTCAAAGTTGCCTCCTTGGGCCTCGCTGGCCTTATCGCAGGACTGCTCTCCGGCTGCAACTCCGCCGACGCCTCCGTCCGCACCTCAAAACCTCAGATCGCCAGCGACACGGTATCCAGCTCAGGTGTCCAGCCTTCCCAGCTTCCCAGCAGCATCGAAGCCACCCAAATCCCCGCCCTCCGGCATCCACCGTCGGCCCGTCGTCTCCACTACGGCTCAGTGCACCCCGTCTCCCAGGGAGTAGTCCCGAACGGCCGCAATCGCTCCTGATCCATCGCAACAAACGAATCACGAACCTCTAACAATGCGGCAGCCCTCAGCCAAGGACTGCCGCTTTTCGTCATTCTCCGAGAAATCACGCTCGAAAAAGCATCCCCGCCTCTCTTTCTCCCCTCTACATAGGAGACAATCACTCCCATCGGATGGATTCCTCCCGAGACCATGGCCTCAGCCGCAGTCGCACCTCCAGATCAATCCGCTGAAGCCGCCCGAGGCGTGAACCCCTGGCTCATCGCAGCTTCGGTCATGCTCGCCACCTTCATGGAGGTGCTCGACACCGCCATCGCCTCGGTCGCCCTCCCCTACATCGCCGGCTCCCTCTCAGCCTCTACCGACGAAGCCACATGGGTCCTCACCAGCTATCTCGTCGCCAACGCCATCGTCCTCCCCGCCAGCAACTGGTTCTCCCTCCGCTTCGGCCGCAAGCGCTTCCTTATGTCCTGCGTCGCCATCTTCACTGCCGCTAGCTTTGCCTGCGGAGCCGCCCCCACCCTCCCCCTCATGCTTCTCGCTCGCGTCATCCAGGGAGCCGGTGGCGGAGCCCTCCAACCCCTCTCCCAGGCAATCCTCCTCGAGTCCTTCCCGCCCGCCAAACGCGGAGCCGCCATGGCAGTCTTCGCCTTCGGAGTCGTTGTCGCGCCCGTTCTCGGTCCCACCCTCGGCGGCTGGCTCACGGACACCTACTCATGGCGATACGCCTTCTACATCAACATCCCCATCGGCCTCCTGGCCCTCTTCATGATCAACCGTTTCATCCACGACCCCGCCTACATCAGCAAAGCCAAGGTTGCTCCGCTCGACCGCTACGGCTTCGCTGCTCTGGTCATCTGGACCGGCTGCCTGCAGGTCATCCTCGACAAGGGCCAGGAAGACGACTGGTTCGGCGCCACCTGGATCCGCTGGGCCTTCGTCTTCCTCGTCGTCTCCTTCATCTACTTCTGCTGGCACTGCTGGCGCGACAAAAACACCATCGTCGACCTCAAAGTACTAAAGGATCGCAACTTCCTCATCGGTTGCGTTCTCATCTTCATGTTCGGCATCGGTATCTACTCCACCGTCACCGTCCTCCCGCTCTTTTACCAGGAGCTCCTCGGCTACACCGCCTTTTCCGCCGGCCTCGTCGTCGCTCCCCGCGGCATCGGAGCCATCTGCGGCATGCCCATCATCGGCTACCTATCAAATAAGGTCGATCCGCGCTGGCTCCTCACCTTCGGCTTCTTCACCTTCGGCCTCACCACTCTCTACTTCGGCAACGTCACCCTCGATCTCTCCCCCACCACACTCCTTCTTCCGATCCTCATCACCGGATTCGGCCTCAGCTTCGTCTTCGTCCCCATCAGCACCGCCGCCTACGGCACTCTCGACAACAAACAAATCGGCAACGCGAGCGGTCTCTTCAATCTCATGCGCAACGTCGGCGGTTCCATCGGTATCTCCATCGCCTCCACCCTGCTCACCCGCCGCAGCGCCGTCCACCAGAATCAGATCATCAACTCGGTACCAATCACCGGCCAGCAATTTCAGAATCACTTCAACAATCTCCAGGGCTTCTTCGCTGGAGGAGGAGGCAGCGGCCTTTTCGGCCCATCCAACGCCACCGCCCCCGCTCAGGCGACGATGTACTCCGAACTCCAGCGCCAGGCCTCAAACTGGGCCTTCGTCGACGTCTTCCGCTGGCTCTCTCTCCTCTGCTTCGCCTGCGTAGCCATAGTCTGGCTCTTCAAAAAAGTAAAACCCGGCAAAGGCCCCGCCGGAGCGCATTAGCACTCCACCAATCCCATTCATCCACATGGTCGCCCTCCACCCGATCACCCCCGCTCTGGCCTCCACCTACAAAGCAGTCCGCCTCCGCGCCCTTCAGGACGCGCCCTCCGCGTTCGGCAGCACCTACGCCCGCGAATCTCAATTCACCGACGCCGACTGGCAACAACGCGCACTCAATCTCTGCACTCCACGTTCCATCGGCTACCTGGCTCATCACGAAGACAACTTCTGCGGCATCGCCGTCTCCTTCCTCAACGAACAAAACCCGCAACAAGCGCAACTCATGTCCATGTGGGTCGCGCCCGAGCAGCGCCGCACCGGCACCGGCCACCTCCTGGTCAACGCAATCGAATCCTGGGCACGCACCGGCGGAGCCCACACATTTCAGCTCATGGTTACCAGTGGCAATCTTGCAGCCATCTCTTTTTATGAACGCCTCGGTTTTTCCAAAACAGGCCGCACCGAGCCCTACCCCAACGACCCCACCATCTTCGAATACGAGATGGCCAAACCCCTCTTGTGAAACTGCGTCTGCGATACTCTCTCCATGCACCGCGATCGGCTATCATACATCCTCATCCCCTTAGCCGCGCTCGTCGCCATCCTGCCACTTCTCATCAACGGCTGCTCCTGCGGCCACGACTTCGACTTCCACCTCCTCAACTGGATGGAAGCCGCACGCCAATTCACTCACGGCAATCTCCACCCGCACTGGGCCTTCTCTCCCGCATACAACGCCGGAGAACCCCGCTTCGTCTTCTACCCGCCGCTCTCCTGGACCATCGGAGCCATCCTCGGCCTCATATTTCCTTGGCAGTGGACTCCGATCCTCTACACATGGCTGGCCCTCTCCGCGGCCGGCCTCAGTCTCAACTATCTCGCCCGCGATTTCACCAATTCCAAAGCCGCACTCATCGCCGCAATCGTATACACAGTCAACCCGTACATGCTCTTCACCGCCTACGAGCGCACAGCCTACGCCGAACTCCTCGCCGCTGCCTTCATCCCGCTCCTCCTCCACGCCATCCTGAGCAGCAAAATCACCATCCCCCGCATCGCCATCCCCGTCGCACTCCTCTGGCTCACCAACGCCCCCGCCGCCGTCATGAGCTGCTACGCCCTCGCCCTCTTAACCGTCATTCGGCTGGCCACCAACTCTTCAAGCCGATTCATCCCTGTGGCTTCGAATAACCGAAGCGCAACAAATCCGGGTGCCCCATATCTCGATTCTGAGATGTGGGTATCGCGCGAAAGCGCGAACGCTCAAACCCATTCCAATACCAGCCCCCCCCAATCCCAGACACCGCTCCAACTAGCCATCAACGCAGCAGCGGGAACCATCCTCGGCCTCACCTTGGCTGCCTTCTACATCCTCCCCGCCGCCTACGAACGCCGCTTCGTTCAGATCGCCATGGCGATCATCCCCTTCTACCGCATCCATGACAACTTCCTCTTCCACCACACCGACGACGCCGCCCACGACCAGGTCCTCCACACCGCCTCACTCATCGCCATCGCCCTGATCACCCTAACCGCTCTAGCGCTAACTTATCTGGCAGCCACAAACAAGAGCACTCCATCCACAAACTCGGGGGCCCCATCTTCGACGCATCTTCTGCGCCTAACGTGGGCCTCGAGCGAAAGCGCGACCGCTTCCCCCAAGCGTCCACTCCTCTATGCCCTCGCTGTTCTAACTATCGCGATCGCTCTCCTACTCACCCCCTTAACTGCTTTCATCTGGAACCACGCCCCCGAACTAGCCTTCCTCCAATTCCCCTGGCGTCTCCTCGCGATCCTCGCCGCAGTCTTCGCACTAACGCTGGCCCTCGTCCTCAAACCGATCCAACTCACCCCCCTCTCAACAGCTGCCTTCGCGGCAGTCATAGTCGCAGCTTTGATCTACCCGGCCTATACCGTCTTCCATCAAACCTGCGACCCCAGTGACACCGTGCAAGCCCGCCTCGCCGTCTTCCACTCCAATCAAGGCACCGACCCCACCGACGAATACACCCCCACAACCGCCGATAACGACTCCCTCGCCCAAACGAACCCTTCGTATTGGATCTCATCGGATCCCAACGGAAAAGCCCCAATCAACGCGCGGCCCGGTCCCGCACCCACCCACTTCTCCTTCAAAGCGGCCCAACCGGGGTATCTCATACTTAACCTGCGCGACTACCCATCCTGGGACATCACAAGCACAGACTCCAACAGCCTGAGCCTCGACCACCCAAGACATATTCACCGTGATGACGGTCTCGTCGCTCTTCCCATCTACGCCGCGGACTACAAAATCAACATCACTTACATGCAAACCCTCGACCAAACCCTCGGCGACTTCATCTCCGTAATCTCCCTCGCACTCCTCTCCGTCTTTGCGTTACGTAAAACCCGCCCATAAATTGTCCCCCTGAGCGAAGCAACTCGCGCCTTTGCGAGCTGCGCAGTCGAAGGACCTGCATTTGCTTTTGCCCTCCCTTCACTGCCGCAAAAATCCGCGGTCGTACAAGCTCATTTATCATCAACACCAGATGGACTCCACAGTAAAAACCCTGCTCGTCTCCGGCGCCGAACTCACAGACCGCGCCCTCGAACGTCTCCTGCCCTCACCTGACACCCTCCCTCACTCCATCCACCGAGCCATGCGCCACAGCGTCTTCGCCGGCGGCAAGCGTCTCCGTCCCATCCTCTGCATGGAGGCCGCACGGATGGTCGCCGGAACCGGAGCAATCCCCGAAGGCGCCGCCAATCTCGGCGCAGCCCTTGAGATGATCCACACCTACTCCCTCATCCACGACGATCTCCCCGCCCTCGACAACGACGACCTCCGCCGTGGCCACCCCACCTGCCACGTCGTCTTCGGCGAAGCCATCGCCATCCTCGCCGGCGACGCGCTCCAGACCCTCGCCTTCCAAACCATCGCCCAGCTCCCCGCCCCATCCGCAACCGTAGTCGCCATCCTCAAAGACGTCTCTCTCGCCATCGGCACCGGAGTAGGCCGCGTCGGCGACCTCCAAACCGCACTTCCTCCCGGCATGATCGGCGGCCAGGTAGTCGATATCGAATCCGAAGGCAAAGCGCCCACTGCCGAGCTCGTCGAATCCATCCACCGCGCCAAGACCGGAGCCCTCATCACCACCAGCATCGTCTCCGGCGGCCTCTTCGGTATTCGCCAGATGCGCGGCTCCATGGGGCTCGCAGGAGCCGCCGATCGCCGCGGCGGCGAAACCGTCGCAGCCGCCAAAGCTCGCCTCGACGCGCTGCAGAAGGGCCTCGAAGAGCACCACGCAGTCTCTGTCGACACCATCGCCCGCCTCCGCACCTTCGGCGAAAAAGCCGGCCTCGCCTTCCAGATCGTCGACGACGTCCTCGACATGACGCAAAGCTCCGAAGAGCTGGGCAAGACCGCAGGCAAAGACACCGCCACCACCAAAGCCACCTGGCCCGCCGTCTACGGCATAGAAAAATCCCTCAAAGACGCCGAAGAACTAATCGCCGACGCCTTCGCCGCCCTCGAACCCTTCGGCGAAGCCGCCACACCCCTAAAATCCCTCGCCCAATACCTCGTCGAACGAAAAAACTAAACGGCAACTCTCTTCACCCTCGCAATCGCAACCATGTAAACTCGCGACCTATGAAGATTTTTCCCGTCACCGGTTGCCTGTTCGCATTGTCCCTCGCCATCGCCATTCCTTCAGCCCACGCGCAAGGCACCCTCCTCGTAGCCAATCAAAAGGACCACACTCTCTCCTTCATCGACGCGGCCACCGCAAAACAAACCTTCGCTCTCCAGGAAGATCGCATCACCGGCCACGAAGTCACTACCTCGCCCGACGGCCACACCGCCTACGTCCCCATCTACGGTAACGCCGGCGTAGGCCGCGCCGGTACCGACGGCCACGAGATGCTCGTCATCGACGTCCCCTCGCACAAAATCACCAGTACGGTCGACTTCGGCCACGGCGTCCGCCCCCATCTCCCCGTCTACGACACCCATCGCAACATCCTCTACGTCTCCACCGAACTCGATCAGGCCATCACCGCAATCGATCCGAAAACCCTCAAGATCCTTTACAAAATCCCCACCGGCGCACCCGAGTCCCACATGTTCGCCCTCTCCCACGACGGCCGCTTCGCCTACACCACCAACGTAGGAGCCAGTAGCGTCTCCGTCCTCGACCTCGACACGCACAAAACCATTGCCATCATCCCCCTCGGCGAAGCCGGAGCCGTAAAAGTCCAGCGCATCTCCATCAGCAACGACGACAAGCTCCTCTTCACGTCCGACTGGGACAAGCCCCGTCTCGCGGTCATCGAAACCGCCACCCGCAAACTCAAAACATGGATTCCTCTCCCAGGCACTGGCTACGGCAGCGCGTCTACACACGACGGCCGCTTCCTCATCCTCTGCCTCTCCAAATCCTCCAAAGTTGCCGTCATCGATCTCCAGACCCTCACCGTCGTCAAGACCATCGACGTTCCCGCCCAGCCGCAAGAGGTCCTCATCCGCCCCGACGGCCTCGTCGCCTACGTCTCCTGCAACACAGAAAACAAAGTCGCCGCCATCGACATTAAGACATGGAAGGTCCAGTCCCTCATCGACGCTGGAAACACCGCCGACGGCCTCGCCTGGTCGAACATCTCCTCGACCTCCGCGGCAGGCGGCCACTAACCGGCTTTTGCAAGCGTGCGACTTCAGCCGCACCGCTTGCTTTCTGTTTTGCGAGGGCCTCCAGCCCGGGCCTTCTCCACCGCCACTTGCAACAACGGATATCATCAAGTCAGCAATGCTCACGGAAACCGACGTCATCACAGCCCTGCGCGACTGCTACGACCCGGTCCTCCCCTGCAACATAGTCGACCTCGGTCTCATCCGCTCCATCGCCATCGCCCGCGATCTCGACGCCCCCGGCACCCACATCCCCGGCGTTCCGCAAAAGCACACCATCAAAATCGAAATCACCCCCACGCAATCCAGTGAAGCATCCGAAGCCCAACTCACAGCGCAGATCGTCAACCGCCTCGCTGGCCTCGAAGCCGTAAGCCAAACTGAAGTCGTCCTCGTTCACGAGCCCGCATGGTCACCCCTCAGCATCACACCCGCAGGCCGCAAAACCCTTGGCCTCGATGGCAACCCCAACCTCATCCAGATCCGCTGACTATGCCCAAGCCTCCCAAACCCAAACGCCCGCAGGATCTCCTCAAACTCGCTACCACCCCCATCCATCCCTTCGACCTGGCCCACAACGTCGACACCAGCGGCCTGATCCCTGCCGGCAACCTCGTCACCGGCCACCCCAACGACGCCTTCGTCACCGCCTACTACGGCATCGCCCCCAGCATCCTCCGCACCCTCATCGACCGGTGGCGCGAGACCATCCCACCCCATCCCATCCACAGCTACACCTTCCTCGACATCGGCGCCGGCAAAGGCCGCGCCATGCTCATCGCCAGCGAATTCTCCTTTCGCCAGGTCGTCGGTATCGAACTCAACCCCGAGATCGCCGACATCGCGCAGAACAATCTCGAAGTCTGGCAAACAGACCACGCCGCAGATGACACCGCTCCGCCAATCGCGCCAATCTTTCTCCACCAGCAGGACGCGCTTGCCTTCGATCTGCCCCAAACACCCACCCTCGCCTTCCTCTACCACCCCTTCGAAGGCCCTGTCCTCAAAAACCTTCTTCGCCGCATCGAAGCCCAATACGCCACGCCGCCCCGGTACCCCTTCGACCTCCTCTACGTCAACTCCGAGTGCCGCGACATACTCGACAAGCACCCTGCATTCCAACGCCTCTTCCTCGGCCAGATCGCCATGTCCCCCGAAGACCACATCGCCGACCTCGCCGCTATAGCCCAACAAAAAGAGTACGGGTCAACCGGCGACGAAGAGTGCGCCATCTACCGCTACATCGGCCGCGGACAATAGCGCAGCACCAGCCTTACCCCTCCAACCGCACCACAAACAGTCGCTCATCCCCACCGGCGTGCTCAATAGAGATCTCGCCCTCCGCCCGCGCCACCACACTCGGAAACTTCTCACCCCACTCCACCAGCACCAACGCATTCGGCGCATCCGCCATCTCCTCCAACCCCAGATCAGAATCTCCCCTCCGTCTCCAACCGGTACAGATCCAGATGGTACAGCTGCACCTTAGGCCCCACGTACTCATGCACCAGCGTGAACGTAGGACTCGTCACATCCTCCGCCTCAGCCGCACCCAACGCCGCCGCAATCCCCTTCACCAGAGTCGTCTTCCCCGCCCCCAGCTCCCCCCGCAGCACCAATCAGCTTCGGAGCAGGCAGCAACATCTCCCAAACCCGCTCCCCCATTGCAAGAGTCCCCGCCTCACTCCGCGTCTTGAACCTTTCTCTTTCATCCGCTCGAAGCCCACAGATCCAGGTCAACCCATGCTCATCCATCACCCTGTACCGGAAAGCATCCGAAAGATGTGTAACCGTATCGGTTGCAAGTACCGTATGCTCATCCATCACCGTTGCCGCAAAGTCCCCAGCGAGCCCATGCAGATAAACCGCCGTCTCCACCGCCCGCTCCACATCACCGGGAAACTGCGCCAGCATTGCCGCAACAATTCCCGTCAGAATATCCCCGCTCCCGCCCTTAGCCATCGCCGGATTCCCACGTCGTATTCACCGCAATCGCTCCATCCGGATGCGCCACCAGCGTCCGCCACCCCTTCAACACCAGCGTCAAGTTGTGCTCCGTCGCAAACCGCCGCGCCAACCCCACCCTATCTGCCTCAACCTCCTTCACCGTCAACCCGGCCAGGCGAGCCATCTCCCCAGGATGCGGCGTCAAAACCATTACCCTCCCAGCCCCATCCAACAAATGAGCCTTCCCCTCAAACGCATTCAGCGCATCAGCGTCAATCACCACGGGCACCGTCGCCTTCTCAACAATCTGCCGTGCAAACGCGGGAGCATCCCCCTCCGTCGACAGCCCTGGCCCCACCGCCGCCACCGTAATCTTCTCCATCAGAGCATCCAGCTTCGCGCCATCCAGACTCTTGAACGACACCGCGCCTTTGTTCCCCTCGGCCAGCGGAACCATCATCAGCTCCGGCGTAATCCGAGCCACCGTATCCACAATGCTCTTTGGCACTGCCGCCGTCACCAGCCCCGCCCCGCTCCGAAGACAAGCCAGCGAAGCCATCGCCGGAGCTCCCCCCTTCCCGTAACTCCCCCCAACCACCAGAACATGCCCAAACCTGCCCTTATTCGAATTCACATTCCGAGCCTTCTCCGCCAACCACTTTGACCCACCGGTCCACGTCAACCCGCTAGCCGACGTCACCGCCTCCTCCGGAGACCCGATCGCCGCCACCACCACCGGCCCAAACGTCCCACCTGTCCTCTCATTCCGCGTCAGATGCCCAAAAACATGCGCCAGCTTCGGAGCCGTAAACGTCACCACCGCATCCGCCCGAAACGATCCCGCAGCCGTCTGCTCCATTGAATTCGCATCCCACCCCGACGGAAGATCCACCGCCACCACCGGCACCTCAAGCCTCTCCACCATCTCCCGCAACAAAACCGCAACTCCCCGCAGCGGGGGCTTGAACCCCGTCCCCGTCACTGCATCGATCAACACCTCCGCATCACCCACAGCATCGCGAATCCCTTCGAGCCCAGTCTCACCCACCACTTCGTCCACAATCGCCGAGGAAGCCTCCTCCCGCATTTGTTTCAAAGCCTTCGCGGCCTCCCCCTTGACCTCATCCATTCTTCCCAGCAAAACCACACGCACCATCATTCCGGTGCGTGCCAGCACACGAGCAGCAACGAACCCGTCTCCGCCGTTATTCCCTCTCCCGCACAACACAGTGGCCCGACCCACCCTCGGATACCGTCGCAGGCAAAACTCAGCTACCGCCGAACCCGCCCGTTCCATCAGGTCGTCCAGCGGCACGCCGAACTCCTCGACCGTCCGTCGATCAACCGTCCCCATCTCCTCTGCCGTCAATATCTTCATCGTTCCGTTCTACGCGATTCAGCACGCCAAGCCAAGCCACTTCACAGCACTCCCACCCAAAACAACTGCAAAACCGCTGACTCGCCCACCCGCTGCTAAACTTAAGACAGTATGTTTGAAAACCTAAGCGACAAACTCCAGCGTTCCTTCAAGACCCTCCGCGGCCAGGGCACCATCTCCGACGAGAACATCTCCGACGCCGTCCGCGAGATCCGCCTCGCCCTCCTCGAGTCCGACGTCAACCTCACCGTCGTCAACGACCTCGTCGAGCACATCCGCACCCGCGCTATCGGCGAAAAAGTAGCCACAGCGCTCTCGCCTTCCGAGCAAATCGTAAAAATCGTCCACGACGAGTTGGTCAACGTTCTGGGCAAAGACACCGCCCGCTTCCAAAAATCCTCCCAGCCACCATCAGTCATCCTGATGGCCGGCCTCCAAGGCTCCGGTAAAACCACCACCAGCGGCAAGTTCGCCCAGTGGCTCAAAAAAGCTGGCCACCGCCCCATGCTCGTCTCCGTCGACGTCTACCGTCCCGCAGCCCGCGAGCAACTCAAAATCGTAGCAACGAGCATCAACGCCCAACTCTACGAAGGCAAGCTCACCGAAGAAAAACCCGGCACCGACGCCGTCCTCCGCCTCGCCAAGGAAGCCAAACGCGAAGCCGCCAACTACGGCTGCGACATGCTCATCGTCGACACCGCCGGCCGCAACCAGATCGACGCCTCTCTCATGGACGAGATGGCCCAACTCAAAAAACTCCTCAACCCCTCCGAGATCCTCTTCGTCGCCGACGCCATGACCGGCCAGGACGCCGTCAACTCCGCCAAGGCCTTCAACGATCTCCTCACCATCACCGGAGCCATCCTCACCAAGATGGACGGCGACGCCCGCGGCGGCGCGGCCCTCTCCATCCGCCACGTGACGGGAGCGCCGATAAAGTTTTTGGGAACTGGCGAAAAGCCCGACGCCTTCGAGCCCTTCCACCCCGACCGCATCGTCTCCCGCATCATGGGCCACGGCGACATCGCCACCCTCCTCGAACGCGCCGAAGAGCGCCTCGACCGCGGTAAAGCCGAGCAGTTCGCCAAAAAAGCCCTCTCCGGCGACGGCTTCTCCCTCGAAGACTTCCGCGACCAGCTCCGTCAGATCAAAAAGATGGGCAGCATGAAATCAATCCTCAAAATGCTCCCCTCGGTAGGCCCCTTCGCAGGCATGCAGCAAGCGGTAGAAAACGTAGACGAAGGCCAGTTCACCCGAGTCGAATCCATCATCAACTCGATGACGCAAAAAGAACGCCTCGACCACGAGATCATCAACGGCAATCGCCGCAAGCGCATCGCCCGCGGTAGCGGAACCACAGTCCAGGACGTAAACAACCTACTCCGCCAATACGCCCAGATGCGCAAGATGTTCAAGTCCATGGGCTCAGGCGGCGGCATCAAAGCCCAGCAACGCATGATGAGCCAAATGCAAGGCCGCCAAAAGTTCGGCCGATAAAGATCAAAAATGCTCCTGCAATCGCACACTAAAAATCTGGCCATCTCTCGTCTAGGGGCTTCAAACGCGTCTGTGGCCTGAGTTAGATTGCTTTGACGCAATGACGAAAAGTTTATTACTTCTTAGAATTAGAGAATGGATTCCCCGAAGTCCTACTTCGGTATCCGAGCCCACAGAATCAGGTGCACCATATCTCGATTTTGAGATGTGGGCATTCGCGCGGAGTCTTGGATTGCTAGATGCGCGATAGCAGCATAATTCTGACATTCCACTACAAAGGATTTAAATTGAAAAGTTTTATTGCAGCAATTCTCTGCCTATTAGTTCCCACGGTCGCCTTTGCGGCGGATAACAGCTACAAGGTCGCCTACGACGGCGGATCGATTCAATCCGTCAAATCCGGCTCTTCCGCCGAGTTTGCAATCGAACAGACGCAGGTGCGCTTGGCTAAAAACAAGAAGGATCTAGTCACCGTTCCCGCTTCCGCAATTACCGAGATTTCTTACGGACAGGATGTCCACCGGCGGGTCGGTGCCGCCATCGGGCTTGCCGTAGTCTCCTTCGGAATTGGGGCCCTCATGGCCTTGAGCAAGTCCAAGAAACACTTCATTGGCATCACCTATGCCAATGGCGATCAGAAGGGCGGTTTCGTCATGCAGTGCGATAAGAACGACTACCGCGGAATTCTCATGGCTCTGGAAGGCATCACCGGCAAGAAAGCCGTGGACTCCGACGCGATGACCGTCAAGAACTAGGGCGGGTGGCCCACATCTAAATTGAAGCCACAAAAACTGGGTGCCCCACATCTCGATTCTGAGATGTGGGCATTCGCGCCACGCGCGAACCCGATGCTCTAAAATCAACCCATGCCGTTTGGGCTCAAGCGATACCACTAAGAAGGCGACGATCATTTCATCACCTTTAGTTGTCACAACCGCAAACCTTACCTCAACACGCAAACTCAAGAGACATCTTCCTCGACTCTCTCGAACGCACACGAAGCCATTATCAATTCGAAATCCTCGGCTACGTCGTCATGCCAGAGCACGTGCACATCCTCATGAGCGAACCTCCCGAAGCCCCTCTCTCAAAAGCTCTACAGGCTCTGAAAATCTCCGCCTCCAGACGCCTCGCCGAACGCCCTTTCTGGCAACCCCGCTACTACGACTTCAATGTCTTCACCCACAACAGCGCGTCGAAAAGCTGGAGTACATGCACCGCAACCCCAGTCACCCGCGGCCTCGTCAAAAACACGGAAGACTGGCCTTTGTCCACCTATCGCCACTATCTCCTGAACGAACCATCCCCATTCCTGATTATGAAATCCTAACCCGCAACAAACTCAAATCGTCACTTCATCTCCTCCATCGTCCCATCCGACCACTTCGTCACCGGAACAAAGAAAGTCGTCACTGGCTCGACGTCTCCCGGCGCGGCGAAGACCGGCGAGCCCTTGAGATTCGCGCCCCAGCTCGCCGCCTCCGTCGGGGGAAGGAAGAACATCAGGTGCGGATGCCAATGGCCATCGTGATCGTTCAGGTAGCCCTGCTTCGACAGCATGTAGCACATCGATCCCTCCTCTGGCGCCGTGAAGACCTTCTTCGCCACCGCCTCCTTCATGCGCTCCTTCACCTGCTCCTTCGTCAACCCGGCGAGCACCCACTCCGTCCGCTTCAGGTACGCCGGCAACACCGAGCGCGCCGCGACGGCGTTGAAGCAGTGCGGCGCACGTGCCTTCGGGTTCCAGAACTCCGGGTCATCGAAGCCGGTCGCCCACGACCGCACGACCAGGCAGACGAAGCCGTTCGTCCCCTTCGCCTCCGTCTCGTAGCCGTGCCCTCCGAGCACCAGTACCTCCGCATCGCGGCTCACAGCCTCATTTGCCGCACTACGCGCCAACGCAATCTCCTCCGCCACGCTCGCCACGCGGTACTGCTCCACCGGGGCCATCGCAGGATACGGCGCCTTCGCTCCCTGCGCCCACCCCACCCCAGCCACACCGAGAAGGATCGTTCCATACACCACGCCAGACATGATCGCTCCAACCATCCGATTCGCCATCTGCATAGCCTCCTTGAAAAAGCATCTTCACTTGCTTCGGTCGTCCAAAATGTGGACATTGTTCACATGCAGCGATGCTATGCGAACAATCTGTACACTGTCCACAAGCAATGATGACGAAGCCGAAGAAGACTCCCGCGCCACCCACCCCTGCAAGGACCACCTTCCGCCACGGCGATCTCCCACGCACCCTGCTGGCCGCCGGAGTCGAGCTCGCCCGCACAGGTGGCCCCGCAGCCGTCGTTCTCCGCGAGGCCACCCGCCGCGCCGGCGTCGTCCCCAACGCCGCCTACCGCCACTTCTCCAGCCACGCCGAGCTGCTCGCCGCCGTCCGCGCCCACGCCCTCTCGCAGCTCGCCCGCACCATCGAGGCCGAGATCGCCGCCATCCCGCCCCGTCGCCGCGGTGCCGCGCTCGCCCGCGCCCGCCTCCGTGCCGTCGGCATCGGCTACCTCACCTTCGCGCTCCACCAGCCCGGCCTCTTCCGCACCGCCTTCTCGAACACACAGCCAGTCATCGGCGACGACGACAAGGCAAAGACCGGCGCCAGCGGCCTCAACCCCTTCCAACTCCTCGGCCACGCCCTCGACCTGATGGTCCTGCACCGCCTCCTCCCCCGCAACCGCCGCCCCCGCGCCGAGTATCTCGCCTGGTCCGCCGTCCATGGCCTCGCCTTCCTAGTCATCGACGGCCCGCTCCACACCGCTACGCCCGCCGAGATCTCAACCCTCAGCGAATGCCTCATCCTTATGGTCGAAAAGGGTCTCTCCTCCTGAATGCCGGGTGGCCCATATCTAAATTGAGCCACAGAAGTCGGGTGTCCCATATCTCGATTCTCAGATGTGGGTCTTCGCGCAAAGCGGCGAACCGCTTTCTCCTCCCTACGATCTCCGCATTTCTTATCCAATAGCTTGTCTCCCTCAAACTGACGCATCCACCCATACGAGCAGCGCATCAGATATGAACCGAAAGCTCCCAGCAGCATCCTCATCAGCTAGAAAATCAGCGCCCTAAAAAAATTACAGAAAACCAAAGGAGAGTGTATGTCGAAGCTAGCCAATAAAGTGGCACTTGTTACCGGCGGTTCCCGAGGAATCGGCGCCGCGATCGCAAAGCGTCTGGCCACAGATGGAGCGAGCGTGGCCATCACCTACGCGAAGGACGCCAACGCAGCCTCCGCCGTGGTCAAAGCAATCGAAGGCAGCGGCGGAAAGGCACTCGCCATCCAGGCGGACGCCGCCGATCCCAAAGCGATCAATGCCGCAGTCGAAAAAATCGTCGCGACTTTGGGCAAGTTGGACGTCCTCGTAAATAACGCAGGCACCGCCATCCCCAAGCCATTCGAGCAGACGACGCTCGAGGAGATGGACCACATGATCGACCTCAACTTCCGCGGCGTAATGGTCGCGACCCAGGCGGCTCTCAAGAACATGAACGACAACGGCCGCATCATCATGATTGGCTCCTGCGTCGGGGAGAAAAACATGACTCCCGGACTGGCAGCCTATGGAGCCACCAAGGGAGCGGTAAAGATGTTCACCCAGGGCTTGTCCCGGGAGGTCGGCAGCCGCGGCATCACCGTCAACAACGTCCAGCCCGGCCCTATCGACACCGACCTCAATCCCGCCGCAGGCGACTGGGCAGCTCCCCAAATAGCCGTTACAGCACTCAAACGCTACGGTACACCAGACGAGGTCGCCGCCCTGGTGTCCTTCGTCGCCAGCCCCGAGTCCTCGTACATCACAGGGGCCAATCTCACCGTTGATGGTGGAACCAACGCCTGAACCGACACGCACCATTCGGCGGATCTGCCCGGGTACTCGACGCCGGGCAGATCCGCTTCAACGCTTCTGGTACGGGTGGAAGATGTAGTCCTTCGCCTTCACGGCCTTATGGCACGTGGTCCCGCAATTTACGGGACTGGAATCCGCCGTGAACTTGCCCGATGCGGCTTCATAGTTGAACACCGCGTATCCCCATCCGCCGTCGTCTTTCAGAAACCTCTTGCTGTCCTTTTCCATAACGAAAGCCTGCTTGAAGATGTCTGGCACATCCACGACGAAAGGGGCCTCCGTGCTCTTCTTCGGCTTCCACTGGAGCTTCGCGATCTTGGCACCATCCGGGAAAGGCTGGCCGTTACCCGGAATGCCCGCCTTGAACGCCTTGATCATGATTGGATTGGCGACGATCACCTTGAGCACTTCGTCGGTCCGGGCCGAAGAGACCACCGACCAGTCCTCATATCCCTTGAAGTCGGAGAACGCAATCCCGCCCGGCGATATCAGGGAGTACTTTTCCTGCGGGTAAACGGCCGAGGCGCCGAGGAGGACGAGCGCTGCCGTGGCTCTCGCAATCGTGAGCTTGCTTTTGCGGTTCATGGCTGATTCCTTCTTAACGAGGATTCCGATTTTGGGCTGCTGGATGCGACACAGCATAGCACACCCCCGATTCCTGATTCATCATGGCTGCGTGGCCCGCACATGAAATGTAGCCGAGACCATGGGTGCCCCATTCATGCAGTCTCATCGCATGAGTGGGAATTCGCGCGAAGGCGCGAACTGTCGTCGCTCCCAACCGTAAACTACTCCCACCCATCCGAAAGGAGTCTCCATGACCTCCACCACCCTCGCCGCTTTCCTCTCCGTCCGCAACGGAGCCAAAGCCGTCGACTTCTACAAATCCGCCTTTGGAGCCGAAGAGCTCTTCCGCCACGAAGACCCATCCGGCGCCGTAGTCTGCAATCTCTCCATCAACAGCTACAGCTTCTGGGTCGCCGACGAATCCCCCGAGCACCAGAACTTCAGCCCCGAAACCCTCAACGGTGGCACCGTCCGAATGATCCTCACCACCGAAGACCCCGAAGCAGCCTTCGACCGAGCCATCGCCGCCGGAGCCACCATCGTCTGCCCCATCCGGATCGAACACGCCTGGCGCATAGGCCGCCTCCTCGACCCCTTCGGCCACCACTGGGAGATCGGCAAACCGCTTCGCTGACGCAGCCCTAAAACTTGACATAAGCGAACTCCCAAAAAGGGCTTCATGCCAACGAAAACGTTGTGCCCCTCCGCAGTTCACCCGCTAGTCCAAGCCTAAAGTCCCTCCTTCGAAGACTTTGCACACTTTTGACGGGGGAGGGGGTGCTACACTCACGCCAAAAGGAGACACCCATGAAGCACGCTATCCGCGCAGCCCTCGCAGCTGCCGCGCTCAGCACCACCGTCCTCATCTCACAGGTCGAACAGAAGTCCCAACAGACACAACGGTTGCCGCAATTCGAAAACGAAGCAGTCAAAGTCTGGAAGACCGTCGTGCTCCCGCACCAGCCTCTCGCCATGCACCACCACGATCACCCCCGCGTCATCATCGCCCTCACCGGCGGCACCATGAACATCGTCGACCCCGCCGGCAACGTCGAACCCCACGTATGGGAGACCGGCAAAGCCTACTGGCTCCCCGCCATGCCCCCCAACACCCTCCACTCCGACGTCAACGCAGGCGACAAGCCAATGGAAGTCATGGTCGTCGAACTCGAAAAAGAAAAATAGAACAGCACTCCACATCCAAGCCTGTAAAGCAGGTGTTCGTGCGCGAAGACCAGATACGCGGCATTGAAATCCCGCGCCCTCCACCCATACCATAGAGAAATCCCAGCCACGCGGAGCAACAAATGGCCAACTTTACCTACAGCAGCACGGGCCTCGCCCTGACCCAAAAATTTGAAGGCCTCAAACTAAACGCCTACCAGGATCAGGTCGGTGTCTGGACGATAGGCTACGGACACACCGGCCCCACCATCCACGCAGGCCTCATCATCACCCAGGATCAGGCCGACCACCTCCTTCACAGCGACATCGCCGCCTCTGTCGCATGCGTCAATCGAGCCGTCACCGCCCCAATCAACCAGAACCAGTTCGACGCCTTAGTAGACTTCGTCTTCAATCTCGGTTGCGCCGCTCTGCTCTCCTCAACTCTGCTGCGCGAGGTCAACGCTGGCAACTTCGCATCTGCCGCCCAGCAGTTTCTCCTATGGGACCATGCCAAAGGTATCGTCATCGACGGCCTCCACCAACGCCGCCAAGCCGAGAGCGACCTCTTCCAAAAATAAACTCCGCGATCAGGCAACCCTCCGAAACACAAATCTTTTCGCACTCCAAACAGAATTTGCATCACACCTCCAGTGGCGAATCTTCGCCGAACGGAGAAATAAAAAATGCTCATTCTTTTGATCGTCTTGATACTCGTGTTTGGCTTCGGTGGATACCGCATGGGACCAGGGCTCGGCTACTACGGCGGTGGCGGCATTTCCCTCATCCTCCTCATCGTCCTCATTCTTCTTCTGCTCAAAGTCGTCTAAATATGCCATCGATATCCCATTCTTCGCGCCCGCGAAGAGTGGGATATCCAGCAATCGAACATTAACTCCTAACTTGCATCGAGCCACCATAATCACTAGAGTGGCTCGAATGAAAATCACTCGCCGCCGGGCGCTTGCTCTCCTCGCAACCGCAGCGCCCGCCCTAAGATCTGCTTACGCCCAGCAAAACCAGATCACCATCGCTCCCGGCCCTTTCACCGGAACACCTGCATCCCTGCAGGCCTACCGCTTTCCCGCCTGGTTCAACGATGCCAAGTTTGGTATCTGGGCCCACTGGGGACCGCAATCCAGCGTCGAATACGGCGACTGGTACGCCCGCAACATGTACATCCAGGGCTCAGGCCAGTACAACTACCACGTTGAAACCTACGGCCACCCCTCCAGGGTCGGCTACAAAGACCTCATCCCCAAATTCAAAGCCGCAAGTTGGGATCCTGACCACCTCATGGATCTCTATGTCAAAGCCGGCGCAAAATACTTCTTCTCCATGGGCGTCCACCACGACAACTTCGACATGTGGAACTCCAAATATCAACCGCGCTGGAACGCTGCCGCATCCGGCCCCAAACGCGACGTCGTCGGCGAATGGGCCACCGCCGCCCGCAAGCGCGGCCTCCGCTTCGGCGTCAGCGAACATCTCTCCAACTCCTACGACTGGCTGGCCCCCGCGCACACCAGCGACACAAAGGGCCCATTCGCAGGCGTTCCCTACGACGGCATCGATCCCGCTTTCGCCGATCTCTACCACGACTACACTGGCCAGCCAACCAACTTCGCCAGGACCGCAGAGGCCATGGGCCGCATCGCGCCAGACCGTTGGAAGCTCCAGTATTTTCGCCGCATCAAAGACCTCATCGACCAGTACCAGCCCGATCTCCTCTACACCGACGGCGGCATCCCCTTCGACGAGTACGGTTACTCCACCGTCGCCGAGATCTACAACGTCAGCGCAGCAAAACACAACGGCAAAGTCGAGTCCGTCTACTTCAGCAAGACCGCCGAGAACTGCGCCATCGGCACCTGCGCACTCGATCGCGAACGCGGCGTCCTCGACGGCATCTCTCCTGCCCCATGGCAGACCGACACATGCATCGGAGACTGGCACTACAAGCGCGGCGTTGCCTACAAAACTCCGAAAAAAGTTATCGACCTTCTCGTCGACATCGTCAGCAAAAACGGCAACCTGCTCCTCAACTTCCCACTCCCCAACAGCGGCGAACTCGACTTCGCCGAACGCGAGGTACTCGCCGGCATCACTGCATGGATGGCCGTCAACGGCGAAGGCATCTACGCCACCCGCCCCTGGAAGATCTACGGCGAAGGCCCATCAACTAAAGTAGTCATCGCCAAAAACGGCCAGGAGTTCGACCCCAACGAAGGCAAAAAGCCCGATCTCTCGGCCACCGACATCCGCTTCACCGCAAAAGGCTCAACCATCTACGCCTTCATTCAAGGCTGGCCGGAAGGCACAGCCGTCATCCCGTCCCTGGGCACCAGCAGCCCGCAGAACCCACCAAAAATCACCAGTGCCACAATGTTAGGCCACGGTCAAAACCTGAAGTTCGCTCAAGACCCAACTGCCCTCAACGTCACTCTTCCCTCCAGCCGCCCACCCACAGCCGACATCGGCATCACTCTCAAACTCACCACATCATAGGCTCCGAACCAGTATCTGATTGTCATCCTGAGTTAAGTACTCGCGCACTTTGCGCGCCGCGAAGTCGAAGGATTTGTAGTTATTCTTGCGACTGGAAAAACAAACAGAGTAACCCTTCCGGAGCGGGTGGCTTGCACACCATCAAGAATGTTCACTCTCCTTCACCATCCTCACCACCTCAATCTCCTCCCCACCACCCACCGGAACTAAAACCCTACTCACCTCCCGATACCCCTTCAACGTGTAGAGCGCCACTCCGGTCAACGTACTCCCCATCTCGAACCGCGAAAATCCTTGCTCCGAAGCAGCATTTTCAGCAGCCGATAAAATCAAACTCCCCAACCCCATCCTCGCAAACTTCGGATGCACAAAGATCGCCCGAACCTTAGCCGCATCCACCATCGGATTCATCCGCTCCAGAACAATCCTCTCCATCTGGTGATCCCCGCCGTAAAGCGTCTTCCGAAAACTCCACCCGCCACACCCAGCCAACTCCCCACTCTCAGTGAACGCCACAAAATAAGTTCCATCAGCAACCAACTGGCTATCCACCGTAAACACCGTAGCCAGAGCCCCTTCAATCTGCGCAGCGGAATAATCCTTCGCCTGCAAACCCCGCACAGAAGCATCAATCAACCTCCGAATACCAGACACATCCTCCTCCGTCGCTACTCGCAGATGAAATTGGCTCATTGGCGCAGTATAAAAGCCTCTCAGCGCGGTGCGCCCTCAACGATCTTCGGATCTTCGGTCAAATGTAAAAATCGCCCTACCGCCTTTGCCGACTTCTTGAGCGCCCCACCCGTAGCGTTGGCACTCTTGGTCAGAGCATTCTCCGTCTTTACATCGGCGGCATTCAGCGCAGAGCCGGTATTCGTCCCACTCGTTCCCACACCATTCGCAACCGAGTTCGCCACATAGATCGTTCCCTTCACCGATCCATGCGCTCCATTCACCTCCACCGGAACGTCTCCTCCCTGCTCCAGCTTCGCAATCACCTCCGCCGAAAAATCACTCCGCATCTTCAGCGCCAGCGGCCACATCGGCGACCCCACCCATATCGCCCCATGCATCGCAGAACCCGGCTCCCCCAGATTGACAATCCGGGCCACTATCAGCGGAGTCATCTCTGTGCACCGGTCGCCGCCACATCCTTGCGTGCACATCGTCTCGTTCAGGAACGCACCATGCTTACCCGCAGAAAGCCAGACAGTGGCACCCTGCGTCTCCGCATCCACAACCTTCGCCACAGCCATTTCACTCGCATCGCACATAGTCCCCTCATGCGCCGCGGCAAACCAATACACCGCCCTCCAATCCTCCGCCGGGCTAGCCATCGTCGTCGCACGCAGCAGTACCGACACATGCTCCGCATCCAGTGGATGCCCCATCCGCCCACAATCCAGGCTCCACAAATCGTAGAAGTGAATCTCCACCACCGCGCTCCCACCCTTGATTCCCTCGCGCGGAGTTACTTGCCCGTAGATCGTCCCATCCCGGTCTTTCACCGTCGGCTTCACTACTCCCTCTTCGAACAGTGCGGGCTTCACCGCACAGTCTGTCCTGCTCACCTGAAATCGCGGCACAAACCGCTCCAGCAACGCCTGCTCCTGCATATCACTCATCCCGTCGTGATCTGTATCAACGGGCTCCTGCGCATGAGCGAACGCAGCAACCAGCACCAACGGCACAACAATTCTCAACCACAGCCGACCCATTCCTTTCATGCCAACCCCTTCAACTTGTTCATCGCATAACTGCTGCCCAAACTTCTCCTCAATACGATGCACTCCACATTCTCCACGTAAAATTGCACCCACGTCTTGTCCCCCTCGCGCGCTCGGTAATAGACTCCCCCCATGACGATATCAATGCCCAGCACCCTCAAACTTCTCGCCGCCGCTCTGCTTCTCCCTCTTGCCGCCGCTCCCATCCACGCGCAGGATTGGGCCAAAGCGCGCCTCGATGCCTCGCCTCGCCACCACGAGTACGTCCCCCTCAAGCACGGAGAGCGCACCGTGCAAGCCTTCGTCGTCTACCCCGAGGTCAAAACCAAGGCACCCGTTATCATCCTTATCCACGAAATCTTCGGTCTCAGCGACTGGGCCAAAGAGATGGCCGACGAACTAGCCGGACAAGGCTTCATCGTCGTCGCACCCGACCTCCTCACTGGCTTCGGTCCCAACGGCGGCGGCACCGACGCCTTCCCCAGCACGGGGGACGATAGGACCAAAGCCGTCTCCGGCCTCGATGCAGCCGTTGTCAACGCAGACCTCGATGCGGCAGCCGACTACGCCAAAACAATCCCCGCAGCTAACGGCAAGATCGCGGTCGCCGGATTCTGCTGGGGCGGCAGCAAATCCTTCGCCTTCGCCGCTCACCGCAAAGACCTCTCCGCTGCCTTCGTCTTCTATGGCACTGGCCCCGCTGATGTAACCACCATCACCGCTCCGGTCTATGGCTTCTACGCCGGCAACGACGCCCGCGTCGGAGCGACCGTTCCTGCCACCACCGACGCCATGAAAGCAGCAGGCAAAAAGTATGATCCCGTCAGCTACGACGGAGCCGGCCACGGCTTCATGCGCGCAGGCGAAGCGCCAGACGCCAGCCCCGCCAACAAGGCCGCACGCGACCAGGCCTTCATACGCATCGTCACACTCGTCAAAGAGATGAAGCCCGCTCCAATGGCCAGCAATGCAACCCACAACAAGACCGTAGCTGCTAAAAAATCCACAGCACCGGCCACCCAATGCCACGACGCATCGATGAAAATGGCAGGCTCCATGTAGCGAAAATGTGTGGAGGGGGATCAGCAGCTGTTAGAGCAGTCCGCGTTGATGTGACGCAAGCTTTATCCACAATCAACCCATCGATTCTCTTGATACCCCCGATATAATTAACTCAGCCATCAAACAGTCCGGCTCCGGCCGGACTGCGATATTTAACTCAGCAGTATTGCGCCGGAAGTCCAGGCTTAAAGTCTTTCGTTCGAATACTTTGACACATTTAAGGTAGGAGGGGGGCTATGTCTGTGAGTACAAAAGAACCATTGCAGGACCAGTTGGACGCCATCACTGCCAAGACCCGAAAACTCGTCCAGCCCGAGCGTCTCGCCATCTCCGAAAAGGCGACCGCGGACCTCTTCAACACCGGTATTGAGAATCACATCCTGAAGACCGGAGCGGAGGCTCCCTCATTCACCCTCGAAGACGCACGCACCCACAAACCAGTCAGTTCGGCCGACCTCCTCGCCCTCGGCCCACTCGTCATCAACTTCTTCCGCGGCCGCTGGGACCCCTACTGCATCACCGAACTGGAAGCCTGGCGCAACCTCCACCCGCAACTCCGCGAGCGCGGTTCACTCTTCATCGCCATCTCCCCCCAGACCACCCGCCAGAACAACTTCACCCTCCAGCAACACGCGCTACCGTATCCGCTGCTCTCCGACCCCGGCGCCACCATCGCCGAAAAATTCGGCATCGCCTACACCATCCCGTCGGAACACCGCCGCTACTTCCAATCCATCCTCATCAACATCCCCTTCAACAACGCTGGCCTCGGCTACCACAACGCCACCGAAGCAAGCTGGCGTCTCCCGCTCCCCGGCGTCTTCGTCATCGACAGCAAAGGCACCGTCATATTTTCCGAAGCCCACGCCGACTCCCGTGTCCGCCCCGAACCCACCGACGTCCTCGCCGCTCTCGACCAGCTAAACTAGACCCATGATTGACGAAGCCACCTTCCGCCGCGAGTCCGACCGCGCCCTCGAGTCTCTCAAGCAATCCCTCATCGCCGCTGAAGACGACGGACACGGCTTCGAGTTCGAAGACAACAACGGCGTCATGAACATCATCTTCGAAAACGGCTCTGCCAAATTCGTCATCACCCCCAACACCCCCATCCGCCAGGTCTGGATCTCCGCCCAGTCCACCAGCTACAAACTCGATTGGTCCGAACCGGCCAACGCTTTCGCCCTTCCCAAAACCGGCGAAGACCTCAAAACCCTCACCCAGCGCCTCCTCCGCGAACATCTCGACAACCCTGACATCACCCTTTCCTGACCTGTCTTTGCGCGCTGTTTCGAGCCGAAGGCATTCGACTCTCTAGAAAATTGCAAGCAAGTATGGACCCCTGTGCTAAAACAGACGCATGCCCAAACATCTTGCCTTGGCCCTTCTTGCGGTCTCCGCCACGCTGTCTGCACAAACCATCTCCACCAAAACCGCAGGCATGAAGCATATCGACGGCTACCTTCCGCTCGACTGGGACGCGAAGACCGGCAAGCTCTACCTCGAAATCCCGCGCCTCGGCCCCGACAGTAAGAGCCCGGACTTCCTCTACACTCACTCATTGCCTTACGGCACAGGCTCTAATGACCTCGGCCTTGACCGCGGCCAGATCTCCCGCGGCCAACTCGTCCACTTCGAGCGGTCCGGCCCCAAAGTCCTCCTCGTCGAACCCAACCAGCGCTTCCGCTCCACCTCCTCCGATCCCAACGAAGTCCTCGCAGTCCGCCAATCCTTCCCCGAGTCCGTTCTCTACGGCTTTAAGGTCGACGCCGAAGATACCAACGGAACAGTCCTAGTAGACGCCACCGACTTCTTCCTCCGCGACGCGCATGACGTCGTTGGCTCACTCACCCGCGCTCAGCAGGGCACCTACAAGCTCGATGCCACACGCTCCACCATCGCCCTCGACGCCACCAAAGCCTTCCCCCGGAACACCGAGGTCGAAGCCATTCTCACCTTCACCACCGACGGTCCAGCTCGCGGTGAGTTCGTCCGCGACGTCACTCCCGACGCCCATGCGCTCACCGTCCGCGAGCACCAGTCCTTCATCCAACTACCCGACCCCGGCTTCACTCCACGCCACTTCGACCCCCGTGCCGGCTACTTTCCCACCTCTTACCGCGACTATAACGTCCCTGTTAGCGAGACCCTCGACCAGCAGTTCATCATCCGTCACCGCCTGCTCAAGAAAGACCCATCCTGCAAGGCCAACTGTGAAGCAGTCGCTCCAATCCAGTACTACGTCGATAGCGGCGCAGCCGAACCAATCCGCACCGCTCTACTCGAAGGCGCACGTTGGTGGGATCAGGCCTTCCAGGCCGCCGGCTGGGCGAAAGGCACCTTCCGCGCCGACATCCTTCCCGCCGGCGCTGACCCCATGGACATCCGCTACAACATGATCCAGTGGGTCCACCGCTACACCCGCGGCTGGAGCTATGGCGCCGCCGTCGTCGATCCCCGAACAGGCGAGATCATCAAAGGTAACGTCACCCTCGGCTCCCTCCGTAGCCGCCAGGACTACCTCATTGACGAAGCTCTCCTCAGTCCCTACCTTGACGGCAAACCTCTCCCATCCGCCTCTGATCCGATGCTCGCAATGGTCCTCGCCCGCACTCGCCAGCTAGCCGCACACGAAACTGGTCACACTCTAGGCCTCGCCCACAACTTCGCAGCAAGCAGCTTCCCCCATGCCCCCGAAGAGTCCGTCTCCGTTATGGACTACCCGCATCCCTGGATCACGCTCGGCAAAAACGGCATTCCGAACCTCTCCCAAACGTATGGCGTCAACATCGGCATCTGGGACAAGGTCGCCATCGACTACGGCTACCGCGAATTCGATAAATCCAATAAGCCCACTGAAGACCCCACGGCCCTCAACGCCATCCTTGCCGCAAGCGAGAAGACCGGCATGATCTTCATTACCGATGAAGACTCTCGCCCCCTCGGCGGCGCACACCCGCACTCACACCTCTGGGACAACGGCACTGACCCCGCCGACGAGCTCACCCGCATCATGACTGTACGATCCGCCGCTCTTAAGCGCTTCGGCGAAAACGCCATCACCACCGGCACCCCACTCGCTCAACTCGAAGACACTCTCGTCCCCCTCTACCTGCTCGAACGCTATCAGACTGAAGCCGCCTCCAAAGAAATCGGCGGCCTTGACTACCGTTATGCCCTCCGCGGCGACGGCCAACTCATCACCAAAATCGTCTCCCCTGAAGAGCAGAAAAAAGCCCTCGCGGCTGTCCTGAAAACCCTCTCCCCCGAGACCCTCACCCTCCCAGAGTCCCTCCTCCAAATCCTCCCGCCCCGTCCGCCTGGCCTCGAGCGCACACGCGAGTCATTCCCCTCGCATACTGGTCTCACCTTCGACCCAATCGCCACTGCCGAAGCCTCCGCCGACCTGACCCTCGCCCTGCTCCTCGACCCAGCACGCGCCTCACGCCTCATCGAATACCACATGCGTGTCCCCGATTCACCCTCGCTCCGTGGAGTCCTCGAAGCCATCTCGAAAGCAGTCGCCGAGCGCCCTGAAGGCGGCCACACCATGTCGTCCGAGGTCGAGCGCGCCGTCGAGTTCCGTGCGCTCGAAGCAACGCTCGCACTAGCCGTGAACCCAGCCACCTCCAGCCAAGCCCGCGCGATCGCTCGTTCGCACGTCGCAGACTTGCTCAAAGAATTCACCACCACCCCATCACCCACCGACACTGCCGAAGCGATCCACCGCGCCGCGCTCATCAACCGCATCAACGACTTCGAACGCGACCCAGCCAAATTCGTACCCTCCAAACCCATCGAAGCCCCACCCGGCATGCCCATCGGCGACGATGAAGATTACTAGTCGTACAAACCAGAATCCTCTGCATTGCGCTTTTGCAATGCAGAGGACTCTTTGACAGGCATCAGCTATTCCTTCATGAGGCATCGGTTTCCTTGGTGGAAAGCCACCATCCATTCCCAGTAAACCAGCAGCTCTCATCTGGCGAATCATTTCGATGCAGCACCTTCACCTTTGCCCATCCACCATTGCGAAATGCCTCGGAAAGCTTTTGCTCCACCGTCTCATCCCGAGCGCCTATGCACGCAACAAACTGGACCTGCAACAGAAACCTGGCAGTGAACGCTTCATCCCTCTGCTTTGTGATCAGCAGCATAGCCCCTGCCCCTTCCGAGGGCGTCATCGGGAATAGAAGCCGCCCTCCCGGACGTAAAACGTCAAGCCAAACATCCAGCGGGCCGGTCGCCCCGGCGTTGACGTAAAGGACATCACAATCCGGAAGCGGCCTCTCCGCACCGGATCTCGCGTGCACCGCGACGTTAGGAAATTCAGCCAGATTGCGCACCGCACGCCGCACAAACTCCTGCTCAACCTCGTAGGCATCCACCGTCCCTGTCTCTCCCACGAGCTTCGCCAGCAACGTCGTGTAATATCCCGTACCGGCACCAACATGAACGACCCGGTCGCCCTTCTTCAGCTCCATCGCCGCAAGGCAGAAAGCATGCAACGTAGGCTGCCCATTGTTGAAAGGACCTTCACCTCCAAGCGAAACAACAAGGTCCTGATACAGCAGCGCCGGATCATCGGCAGGAGATTCCACATACCCCGAGCGGGTAAAGATCTTCCACGGCGGTGGCCCAACAAATCGCTCACGCGGAATTGACGCCAGCGCAGCCTCAATCTCACTTCCCGGAGCGATACCGGCATTAGCCGCTATCAACTTCGCAAAGAACAACCGGTGCGCCTCGACACGGTCCATCGTCATTCTCTAAAGCTATACTCGATATCCATGCCCCGTCACCGGCGCAAGTGCTCCATCCGTCTAGGCATGATGCTCTTCGTAACAAGCGTTCTCGCCCTCGCATTTCCTCAAACCACGAAAAACTCAACTGAAGCCACTCCATTCACTCTCAACATCGATGTCGACGAGGTTAGCCTCACCTTTCACGCCGCCGACTTCCATGGAATTCCAATGGACGATCTCAAGCTCAACGACCTGCGCGTTCTCGACAACGGTAAGCGGCCCCGTCAGATCGTCTCCTTTAAGGCGCACCAAAATCTGCCCGTCCGGTTTGGCATTCTCATGGACACCAGCAGATCGATGCTCGGATATCTCCGTCGCAACCAGGCAATAGCTAACCGAATACCTCACCCAACTTCTTCGTAAGCAGACCGATCGTGCGTTTTTGATGCGCTTCGATTCGGAGTCGAAGGTCCTGCAAAACTGGACAGGCGACAGCGATGCACTAACGGCAAGCCTTAATAACGTAGCCGCCGACCGCGCCAGCCGCTTAGGCGGCACCGCTCTCTTCGACGCAATCTACAAAGCTTGCCGAGATCAATTCGGAACAACGAACCCACTCGCAGGAAACTTCATCCTGCTCTTCACCGACGGCATCGACAACGCCAGCCACGCCCGTCTCGAAGACGACACCGACATCTGCCAGAAGGCAAACACAGCAATCTACGTCTTCAGCATTGAGCCTAAATCTATCTTCTCCGACGGGCAAAAGACCCTCAGCAAACTAACGTCCCGGACCGGTGGCGTCCTCTTCTTCGACCAAACACGTGAAACGATTTCGCACGACCTCCGCGTCATCGACGCCAACCTGCGCAGCCAGTATCGTCTCGTATACAAGCCGCAGCACTTCAAACGCGACGGCTCCTTCCATCGCATCAGGCTTGACAGCCCCAACCGTGGTGGAGTTATCACGGCCCGCGACGGCTATTACGCGTTGCCCTGATCGAAGAAGATGCCAACTCTCAGGGGGCCCGGGTATACTCACCCTCGATGCCTGGGAAGACTCCAATCCGCGTCCTCGTCGCCAAACCCGGCCTCGACGGCCACGACCGCGGCGCAAAGATCATCGCCCGCGCCCTCCGCGACGCCGGCATGGAGGTCATCTACACCGGCCTCCGCCAAACCCCGGAGATGATCGTCTCCGCCGCCATCCAGGAAGATGTCGACTGCATCGGCCTCTCCATCCTCTCCGGCGCCCACAACGTCATCGTCCCGCGCATCGTACAACTTCTCCGCAAACAAAAGGCCGAAGACATCCTCCTCGTCCTCGGCGGCACCATCCCCGACGAAGACCAGCCCAAACTAAAAGAAAACGGCGTCTCGGCCATCTTCGGACCGGGAACGCCGCTCGAATCCACCATCACCTTCATCCGCGAAAACGTAAAACCCCGCACCCTACTCATCCGGTAATCACCAAAGTCAGAGCCGCCTTCCCTACCAGGGCAACGGTTTCCCAAGATGGAAGTACCCACCTGTCGGCCCGCATCCTGCAACGTAGCCAGCTCCACCGAGGTCTTCGCGCCCGTCTCCACGTCGAGCTGTGCACCTCGCCGCCCATATCCGTCTTTACCCATCCCGGATGCGCCGAATTCACCTTGATCTTCGTCCCCTTCAGCTCATGCGCCAGATGAATCGTGAACGAGTTCAACGCGGCCTTCGAAGCATCATAAGCAAATGTCTTGGCATCGTAGATCGGAGATCCTGGCGTTGCGTGCAGTGTGTGGAACCCAGGATGCTCGACAGATTCACGATCCGCCCACCCAGGCTCTTCTTCAGTAATGGCAACAGCGCCTGCGTCAAACCCACCACCGCAAAGAAGTTCGTATCAAACGTCTTCCGCAAAACATCTTGCGAGGTCTTGCTCGTCTCGTTGCCCTTGCGGCCATCGAGCATGATGCCTGCGTTGTTGATCAGAATATCGAGCTCTCCAAAGTCCTTCTCGATCAACTTCTTCACAGCTTCATAGTCCGCCGAATTATCAACATCCAGCTTCACTGCGCGGGCATCGACGCCATCCTTCTTCAACTCAGCTCCGCAGCCTCGCCCTTAGCAGATCACGTGCTCCCACCAGCACCGTAATCCCAAGCTTCCCAAGCTGCCGCGCCGTCTCCAGCCCAATTCCTTTGTTCGCGACCTGTAATCAGCGCAACCTTCTTATCAGCGCTCATCGTATCTCACCTCGTCTTCAATCTGAACAGCGAATACGTTATGAGATGAGCTACTGCAGCAAAACGTTTCGCATATTTCGGCGGCAAACGTCTTCTTCATATCCTTGCCAACACAACACATGCACCGTCTCTCCCTCGCACAACTGCACGCCATCTACAACCCGCACAATCCTGTACCCAAACCTCACCACCGCCCCCCGCGCAGCAAGCAGCCGTCGTCTCCACCACCAACTCATCGTCATATCGCGCAGGAGCTTCGATACCGCACTGCGCATCCACCACGGCAATCCCGCAACCTTCCTCTTCCATGGTCTTGTAGTCCAACCCCATCTGCCGGATGAACTCCACCCGTCCAACCTCGAACCAGATCAGGTAATTCGAGTGATACACCACCCCCATCTGATCCGTCTCGGCATACCGCACCCGCACCCGCGCTTCACTCGAGGCCTCAACCCTTGAACGTCACTCATCCCAACAGTCTACCGACTTAAATCCATTTCGAATCGGTGTCATCGATGTAAGTCGGCGTTAAGACTTCCCCCATACCGGCTTTCTCTTCTCCAGGAACGCCGTGACGCCCTCGCGAAAATCATGCGTCGACCTCGCCTCAGCATTCGCCGCCAACGCGACTGCCACCGCCGTCATCCAGCCACGCTTTGTTCTGCGCCGCCAGCAGTCGTCTTCGTAGCCGCCATGCCTCCGGACTGTTCGCCTTCAACATCCCAGCCAGCTCTGCGCACCGAGACTCCAGCTTCTCCGCCTCGACCACCTCATTCACCAGCCCCAACCGCAACGCCTCGTCCGACAGAAAACAACCGCGCCGTCAACAACAGATCCCGAGCCCGCTTCTCCCCGATCTGCAGCGTCAAAAACGCCGACACCACCGCCGGCACAAATCCGATCCTCACCTCCGTATATCCAAACTTCGCCCCCGGCACCGCCAGCGTAAAGTCGCACATCGTCGCCAGCCCCGTGCCACCGGCAATCGCCGCCCCCTGCACCACCGCGATCGTCGGCTTCGGCAACTCATAAAGCGTCCGAAACAACCGCGCCAACTCGAGTCGCATCCGCCGTGTGCTCGTCTGCAGATTTATCATTCATCCCCTGCAGACGCACTCAGATCCAGCCCCGCACAAAACGCCTCACCCGCTCCCGCAAACACCACCACGCGACAATCGCCCGCCGCAGCCTCCTCAATCGCGGCAATCAACTCCTCCTGCATCTCCGGCGTCATCGCATTCCGCCGCTCCGGACGATTCAGCGTGATCCGTCCGAACCCCATCTTCTTCTGTAACCAGAATCGTCGCATAACTCATAAACCCTCCAAAACCTGCTAACTCGCTAACCGCTGTCTAGCTGCCCTCACTGCACCTGCGCCCCATACTTCCGCGAAATCTCCGCGCTAGCCGCAATCAAGCCATCCAGTGGCCTCAGCGGCGGCAACTCCGCACCCAGCGCCTTCAACTCCGCCAGCAAAGTCTCCGTCGCCATATTCCCCACCAGCGCATCCTGCGCAAACGGACATCCGCCCAACCCGCCGATCGCCGCATCGAACCGCCTGCACCCAGCCTCATAAGCTGCCCGCACCTTCGCCGCCGCATTGTCGGACCGAGCATGCAGATGCACCCCAATCTCGACATTGTCATGCACCGCCATCACATCGCTCACCACATCGGCGACCAGTTTCGGCGTCGCCAACCCCACTGTATCCGCCAGAGAAATCTGCGTCACGCCCGTTATCCGCCAGCAGATCGCAAGCCGCCACGACCTCATCGATATCCCACGCCTCACCATAAGGATTCCCAAACGCCATCGAGATATACGCCACCACATCCATCCCCGCCTTGTACGCCAGCGTCCCAACCTTCTCCAACTCCTCCAGAGACTCCTCCGGTGTCTGCTCCTGGTTCCTCTTCAAAAACTCCGGCGAGATCGAATAAGGAAACCCCAGCGTCTGCACGCTCCCCGTCTTCACCGCGCGCTCAGCTCCCTTCGCGTTCACGACAATCCCGATAATCTCCACATCATCCGGCGGATCCAAATACTCCAACACCATCTCCGAGTCCGCCATCTGCGGCACCGCAGTCCGCGAAACAAAACTCACCGCATCGATATGCTTGAACCCTGCAGCAATCAACACCCGCAGATAGTCCGCCTTCACCTCCGCCGGCATATTCTTCGGCAACCCCTGCCATGCATCCCGCGGACATTCAATAATCTTCACCAAGTCACTCATTTTTTCTCTCTGGTTAGTCAAACTGTGTGCATTCTTCTATCCAAACGATATGAAATCGCTGTTGCGATCAGAGCTACAAAGCCCGCGAGAAATGAATAGCGCATCCATGGATACATTCCAAAGTCGACCATGGAACACACATCGAACGTCACTTCGGCTTCGCTCAGCAGCGTCGGACCTTTTAGCGACGCTACATGAATGACATGGCAATCAGTATGCTCTCCTGCGTAGAAGGCTTGAGGAATCGCAAACAAAAAAACCGCGAGTCCAAGTATCACGATAGTCCGCCGCGAAATCACGTCTGCAAAACCCCCAGATTAAACCTCGCCACCTCAGGATTCAAACTAGCCGCCTCCAGCGCCGTCATCAGCACCTCCCGCGTCTTCGCCGGATCAATGATCGCATCGATCCAGAGCCGCGCCGCCCCATACCTCGGATCAGCCTGAGCATCATAAGTCGCCTTGATCTCGTCATAAATCCCCTTCCGTTCTTCCTCGGAGATCGTCTTGCCGCCACGCTCCATCTGCTTCACCCGAACCTCCACCAGAGTATTCGCCGCCGAAGCCCCACTCATCACCGCATACCGCGCCGTAGGCCACGCAAACAAAAACCGCGGATCATAAGCCTTCCCGCACATCGCATAGTGCCCCGCGCCAAAACTCCCGCCCACAATCACCGTAATCTTCGGCACCACGACTCGTACTCACCGCCGAAACCATCTTCGCCCCCGCACGAATAATCCCGCTCCACTCCGCATCCTTCCCCACCATGAACCCATTCACGTCATGCAGAAAAATCAGCGGCACCAGGCTCTGGTTGCAATCCATAATGAACCGCGCCGCCTTCTGCGCACTCTCCGTATAGATCACCCCGCCAAACTCCGTCCGCTTGCTTCCGTCCAGCGCCGTCTGCGACTGATTCATCTTCTGATTCGCAACAATCCCCACCGCCCGCCCGCCAATCCGCGCATACCCGCACAACACCGTCCGCCCAAACTCCGCCTTGTACTCATCAAACTCGCTGCGGTCGACGATCCGCGCAATCACCTCATGCATGTCATAAACATTCGTAGCCGCCTTCGCCGGATCAGGATCAATCAACCCATACAAATCCTCCGCCGCATACTTCGGAGCATCCTTCACCGCATCAAAAGCCACCCGCGAAAACGGAGCGCCCAGCCCGCTCCCCAATCTTCCCCACCAAAGACCGCAACCGCGCCAGACACAGATGATCATTCGGCTCCTTAAAATCCACCGTCCCCGAAATCTCGCTATGCATCGAAGCCCCACCCAGCTCCTCCGCCCCGGTCTTCTGCCCAATCGCCGCCTGCACCAGCGAAGGCCCCGCCAGAAACAACCCCGACCCCTCCGTCATCAGCACCGTATCCGTCATCACCGGCAGATACGCCCCACCCGCCACGCACATCCCCATAATCGCCGTAATCTGCGGCACCCCCAGCGAGCTCATCACCGCGTTATTCCGAAACACCCGCCCAAAATCATCCGTATCCGGAAACACATCCTCCTGCAGCGGCAGAAACACCCCCGCCGAATCCACCAGATAAAGCGTAGGAATCCGATTCTCCAGCGCAATCGTCTGCGCCCGCAACACCTTCTTCGCCGTCATCGGAAAAAACGCCCCCGCCTTCACCGTCGCATCATTCGCAATGACCATGCACAGCCGCCCGCTCACCCTCCCCAGCCCGGTCACCACCCCAGCCGCCGGAGCACCGCCATACTCCTCATACATCCCATACGCCGCCCACAGCCCCAGCTCCAGAAACTCCGCCCCCTCATCCAGCAGCAGCTTCAACCGCTCCCGAACCGTCAGCCTCCCCTTGGCCCGCTGAGCCTCCGCCGCCTTCGCCCCGCCACCTAGCCGAATCTCGTCCTCCTCCACCCGCAACGCCGCCATCAATACCCGCAGCGCCTCACGATTCGCCCCAAACCGCGCCGCTTTCCCATCCACCTTCGACACCAAAGCATTCTCCAAAACAATTCCTCCGCCTTCGATCCACCAAATCGCTTCGACTAGCATCTTAGCCACACAACGCGTCTATCGTCTTTTCTCGAAGACGTGTAGCCTATCCCACCAGGGCTAAATACACCTCTATGGAGACGGAATGACCATCCGCACCCACCTCGCACTCGTCGCCATCTTTGCGCTCATCGCCCTGCCGGGCCGCACCCAAACCGCCCTCACCGACCTCGACAAATCCATTGACCTCTCCGTAGGCGACCACACCAAGGTCCATACAATCCTCACCCAACTCCAACAGGCCGTCGCGAAACATGACGCCTCCACAGTAGCCTCCCTCGTCCACTACCCCATCAAGGTCAATCCCGGCAAAAAGCCCTTTACCGTCAAAAATCAGAAAGAGTTCATAAAAGACTACGACCGTATCCTCACGCACGACATAGAAGACGCAATCTTGAAACAAAAATACGAAAATCTCTTCGTCAACTCCCAGGGTGCCATGATCGGCGACGGCGAGGTTTGGATCACCGGCTTCTGCCGCGACAAATCCTGCAAACAATCCGACATCAAAATCGGCACCATCCAGGACACGAAAAACCTAAAGCCGTAGCCGCGGAATCGGGTGCCCCATCTTCGCCGGGCGCTGGGTGCGCATATCTCGATTCTGAGATGTGGGCATCGTGCGATGCACGACCGCACTCCGCACCCGTTGCACTACCATTGAATCACCATGCAACTCCAACCCACCGACGCCCTGCTCGTCATCGACGTCCAAAATGACTTCATGCCCGGCGGCAATCTGGCGGTCCCAGACGGTGACGCCATCGTCCCCTCGATCAACACCCTCGCCAGAAAATTCGACCACGTCATCCTCACCCAGGACTGGCACCCACCCCAGCACATCTCCTTCGCCTCCACCCACAACAAACAACCCTACGAAACCATCGAAGCCGCTTACGGCCCCCAGACCCTCTGGCCCGATCACGTCATCCAGCACACCGAAGGCGCAGCCTTCCACCCAGCCCTCCACATCCCCCACGCCGAACTCATCCTCCGCAAAGGCTTCCGCCGCCACATCGACAGCTACTCCGCCTTCCTCGAAAACGATCACACCACTCCCACCGGCCTAGCTGGCTATCTCCGCGAACGCAACCTGCAACGCCTCTTCCTTTGCGGCCTCGCCTACGACTTCTGTGTTCGCTACTCCGCCATCGACGGCAAAAACCTCGGCTTCGAACCCATCGTCATCGAAGACGCCACCCGCCCCGTCAATCTCCCCAACACCATAATCGAAACCGACGAAGCCCTCGCCTACGCAAACATCAGGCGCATCCACTCCAGCGAAATCGCCTAATCAAATTCGATCCGTGTTTACCCTTCCGAAATCCGCGGTCGCTATACCCTTCAATCCCAGCTCCCCCGCCCGCGCCTGCATCGCATTCAAACAATTCCCCACATGGTCCTCCACACTCAACCCCAGCAACTCCGCACCACCCGTAATATCCTCCCGCTTCACCGCCCGCGCGAACGCCTTATCCTTCATCTTCTTCTTCACGCCCGTCACCTCAACTTCCATAATCGATTTGCTAGGCTTCACCAACGCACAAGCAGTCAAAAATCCGGCGAGTTCATCGCAGGCAAACAGCGCCTTATCCAGATGCGACTCCCGCGCCACTCCTGAATAATCCGCATGCGCCAGAATCGCATGCAGAACATCCTCCGGCCATCCCGCCTCGCGAAGATGCTTCACCCCAACAAACGGATGCTCCTCTAGGGTTGGATGCCGCTCATAGTCCATGTCATGCAGCAGCCCGGCGCTCGCATACAGCTCCACTAACTTCGCAGCCTCCACACCCGCAAGCCCAAGCCTCTCCGCCTCCATCACCCCATACGCTTCGACGCAAACCGAAACAGCCATCCCATGCTTCCGCAGACTCTCGCCCTTCGTCCACTCCTCCAGCGTCGCAAGCGCCTGCGCGCGTCCTAACCCTTCGCTCATTTTTGAAGACTCCTTCCTTCCAATCTAACCGCAACGCACTAACCACGACTTACCCGCCATGAAAGTTACCACCTTGGTTCCTTTCCGTGTTTTTTAGGCATTTGTGGATTAATCGGCGGCTTTTCTCTTGACTACCGTAAGTACCAGTGTCACTCTAGGCACATCGCACGATCCGTTATCGGACATGTGCTGCGGTCCTTGCTCTGGGTCCGCCCGCACAGACAACTTATGGCAACTATGATGGCACCCGTTGAACAACGTGAGGTCTTGCGCTGTGATCATTGCAGCTTGGTGCAGTTTCGGACAGCGAACGCTCTCTGCCGTCGCTGCCACAAATGCTTAGAGGTTGAAGAGCCCGAACCGGCTCCTGCTCCTCTGGCTCTCGTGCCCACACCCGTCGCTGTTGAAGGCGGATTGCAGGTAGCAACAGCCGTTCGCGATCTGCGCCACGTGCGCAATCTCTCGCAGCGGCAGCTCGCCACCCGCATGGGCGTGCCCCGCACCTATATCTCGAAGATCGAAAACGGCAAAGCCATGCCGACCTTGTCTTCGCTCGACCGGCTTGCCAAAGCACTGCAGGTAGATATCTCCACCCTGCTGCGCGACTCCAACACACGCCATCGCGACGAGACTGCGGTCCTTATGACCGACCCCTTCCTCGCCGAGATCGCCATGTACACCTCTCAGCTCGACGACCTCCAGCGCTCCATCTTCCTCAACCACGTTCGCGAACTCGCCGCCGGACGTCGTCGCACAGCCTAAGCGGCTCTCGTAATGCCGGATTGTCCTCTCCAAAGGAGAGCGCCACAACATGTGACGCTCTCCCCTCCGTAACTTATTCGCTACAGACACGCGAGAGATTTTCCGCCGAAGATTTTTGCCTCTTCTTTGAAGCGTCTTCAGCGCGGGTAGCTGGTAGCCGCTAATCGCCCTCCAGCAGGCAGACAAGTGGAAAGAATCAGGTTCCGGAAGAAGAAAAATAAGCAGCTAGAGCCAATCCATCTTCCAACCTCCTCACCAACTAACTCCGGATTAAAAGACGTTCATTGCACACCCCCCATCGGTGTGCTAGCGTCAATATCTGCGAGGTTGCTTTTGCGCGCATCAACACCCCCACCGACTCCCCCTTAACGCCCAGCCGCGTCTCCAATCGCAGCCACGAACTCGCCCCCGCGGAACTAAGCCTCTACAGGCAGCTCGACCCCGCCAAAATTCCTCAACACGTTGCCATCATCATGGACGGCAACGGCCGCTGGGCCGGAAAACGCGCTCTCAAACGCTTCCTTGGCCATCAAAAAGGCGCTGAGTCTGTCCAGTACGTCGTCGAAACCGCCTCCCGCATCAACCTTCCCTGGCTGACCCTCTACGCCTTCTCGCTTGAAAACAATCTCCGCCGCCCCAAGTCAGAGGTCAGCTTCCTCATGAAGCTCCTCAAAAGCTACCTCGTCGGCAACGTCAAGCGCATGAACGACAACAACGTCCGCATGGCCTATATCGGCCGCACGCACGACCTCCCGCAGGAGGTCCAGGACACTATGCAGTGGGCCAGCGAAGCCACCGCAAAGAACACCGGCACCACCCTCACCCTCGCCCTCAACTACGGAGCCCGCTCCGAAATCGTCGATGCTGTCCGCAGCATCCTCACCGACCTCACCACCGAGGCTCACACCCGCGGCTGCTCCGTCGACGACCTCCTCGGAGCCGGTGCCCTCGAAGCCCTCGACGAGTCCTCCATCTCCCGCGCCCTCTACACGCGCCACATGCCCGATCCCGACCTCGTCATCCGCACCTCCGGCGAGCAGCGCATCTCCAACTTCCTGCTCTGGCAGATCGCCTACTCCGAGATCTTCGTCACCGACCGTCTCTGGCCCGACTTCCACGGCCTCCATCTCCTCGAAGCCATCGCGGCCTACCAACGTCGCGAACGACGTTTCGGCGGCCTCGGCGAGACCTTCACCGACGAAGACCTCAACAACCTCGAACCCGCAGAACAGATTGCCGCCGAGATCAAAGACCATCTCATCCCCAAGCCAGAGATCAAGTCCGAAACAAAGCCGGAGACCAAATCCGACCAAGTTCTCACCCGCCGCTAACCTTCACCACGGGAGTCTCCCCGTAAGTCGCGCAGGAGGCAAACTTCCGAATTTGTCTTCTCGCGAAACCTAACGTCTATTCCTCGTCATTCGATTAGACAAGGCCGAGCTTCTGAAAACGAAATAGCTTCCTAATTTGTAAGGGTAAGAGCTCAGCTCAGCTCACGCACGTTCGATCTGCTTCGCCGCCGCATCGATGATGTCGGTGATCGCGTGGATCTGTTCTGTCGTCAACGATCCCTGCTTCATCCGCAGCGCCATACGAAAGTTCGCGACCGCCCTCTCAATCTGTTGTGCTCGCTCCCCACCCTGCTCCCCCCGCACGTGGTCCATCCTGGCGAACAGCGCATCCACCAGCGCCTTGTTCTCCGCCAGCGCCTTCAATCCCTCCTCGGTGATCGTATAAAGTTTGCGCGCGCCCTCGGTCACCACCGTTGCATGTCCCATCTCCTCCAGCATGGTCAACATCGGATAAACCACACCCGGACTCGGTGCATACGTGCCTCCCAGCCGCTCCTGGATCGACTTGATGATCTCGTAACCGTGGCTCGGCTTCTCTGCGATCATCTGCAAAATAACGTAGCGCAGATCGCCGGCCCCAAAGAACCGCATCGGCCCTCCTCGGCCACCACGGGATCCAAATCCATGTCGTCCGCCAAATTCTCCTCGACCGCCGCAATGTCTATCTTCCCTTTGTCTCTCTCCACGGCTTCCTTCTCTGCCGCGGAAACCTCGAAAGTGTTCGTGTAAGTGTTCATGTAGGTTTCTCATGTTTAAAACAGTATCAAGATATATCTTGATACGTCAAGTAATATTCCTTCGCCTAACCGCATCCCATTTATCCTGTCTAAGCCCAATGAAACGAATCCTCACTGCCTCGGTCCTCATCCTCGCCGTCTTTGCTCTTATCTTTTTCGGCAAGCTCTGGATGATTACTCTCTTCTCAGCAATCGTCGCCGAGCTGGCTGCCTATGAATTTCTCCAGCTCGCCGCAAAAGGTGCCGAGGCCCACAACGCCAAACTCCGCATCCCCATCTGGTGGATGGCCATCGGCACCGCTCTCGCGTTCGTCGTCACCCTGCCAAACTTCCCTGTCGAAGCCCAACTCCCCGTTCTCAGCGCCCTCACTCTTGCTCTCTTCGCCTGGAACGGCTTCCGCTCCCCGCTCAACCAGGTCCTCCCCGACACCGCACAGGGACTCTTCGGCCTCATCTACATCGCCTACCCGCTCACACTGGTTCCCATGCTTTGGAAGCAAGAGGATGGCCCCGCGCTCCTCCTCTTTCTGATGGTCTGCGTCTGGGCCGGAGACATCGCCGCCCTCTACTTCGGCCGCGCCTTCGGCAAGAGCAAACTCGCGCCACGTCTAAGTCCAGGCAAGACCTGGGTCGGCTCCATTGCCTCCATCATTGGCAGCATGCTCGCCGCAGGATTCGTCATCGCCATCTCCAACGCCCTCACCGCCCGCGGTAACACCAGCCTCCACATCTCCGAGCCGCTCTGGCAATCCCTCCTTCTCGCTGCCATCCTCAACATCGCAGCCCAGATGGGAGATCTCCTCGAATCCGCCATCAAGCGAGGCGCTGGAGTCAAAGACTCCGGCACCATGCTCCCCGGCCACGGAGGCATCCTCGACCGCATCGACGCCCTCCTCCTTGCCTCGCCAGTCCTCTGGTTCGCCCTCCTCCTAAAGGACTACTTCGGCCTCGGCCGCTTCTGACCTCACAGATCGTAAAAAACTAGGGTTTTTCCCAGTTACGCGAAAGACGCCTAAGGGCTACTTTTATACGCAACGCAGCCGGGTCTGCTGCGAATGTTTTGGGTCATTCTGAAGCACCGCTACTTACCCCGTATGTAGGACCAGGCCTTATTGCTCACTCGGGAGCGCTCCCCAGCATCAGATTGGCCCGTTATCTGACCAGGCAGGCCCATCTCCGCAGATTGGCCGTGGAACCGACCTGTCAGGGACTTCACCGGAAATGATTCGCGAGGTAGAACGATATGAACTTCTTAAAGCGCTTCTCTCCAAAACAACTGACCTTAGCAGCAATATCCGTTCTCATCGCGGGAATCATTCTGTGGGCGTCCTTTGGATCGAGCATTCTTGCGAAGATCGGTCAACCGCCTCAAGCGACGCTGGAAGCAAAAGAAGCGAAAGAAGATTCCAACATCGATCCCGCCGCCATCGACACAGTAAAAAAAATGGGCGCCTATCTTCGCACCCTCAAGGTCTTCCAGGTGCAGGGAGACGTCACACACGATGATGTCCTCGAGGACGGGCTGATCGTTCAATCCAGGACCAAAATCGACATGCTCGCCGTTAAGCCCAACCGCATGCGCGCCGAGGTCACCAGCGATGACAAGCACAGACTTTATCTCTACGACGGAAAAACCTTCTCCGCTTGGGGAAAGCTGAATAACTACTACGCAACCGTTGCTGCACCGCCAACTATCGGCGAATTATTCAAGCAAGTCCAGGAAAAATTCGACATCGAACTGCCACTCATCGACCTCTTCAAATGGGGAACAAACGAGGACGATATCAATAAGATCCAGACCGCCATTGACGCCGGCCCCACAACCGTCGAGGGCGTCACCTGCGAGCAGTATGTCTTCCACCAGGAAGGCGTCGACTGGCAGATTTGGATTCAGCTCGGAGACTATCCTCTGCCGCGCAGGCTGGTCATTACCACCCTCACCGACGAGGCCAGGCCGCAGCACACCATGACTCTAACGTGGAACCTCGCGCCCTCCTTCAACGACGCTGCCTTCGTCTTCGATCCGCCGCCCGATGCCAAGCGCATTCTCTTCGAAGGGCAAACCGCCGACGACACCAAGAAAGGGAAATAAGGTGACTGCTATGAAGCGATCAACTCAGATCTTCGCCCTATTCGCCATCGCAATCCTGATATCCGGAATGACCCTCTTCGCCCAACGCGGCGGCGGCCGCGGCGGTGGTGGTGGTGGTGGGGCCGCATCTCGCGGTGGCGGCGGCGGCGCAGCAGGCGGCGGTACCCGCAGCAGCGCTCGAACCAGCGTCAACTCGACTCCTGCCCAGGGCGGCAATCGCGGTGGCAACCAGGGTGCCAATCGCGCCAACGGCAACCAAGGCGCCAATCGCGGCGCCAACGCCAATCAGGGTGCCAATCGCAACGGCAACGCCAACGTAAATCAGAACGCAAATAGAAACACCAACGTAAATCAGAACGTGAATAGAAACACCAACGTCAACAACAACGTCAACGTTAACCGCGACGTGAACGTGAACGTCAATGGCGGCTACGGTGGCGGCGGCTACTATGGCGGCGGCGGCTGCTGCTACCATCCCGTTGCAGCTGCAGCTGCGGTCACAGCCACGGCGATGGTAACCGCTGCTGTCATCGGTTCGATCGTCAACCAGCCGCCCGCTGGCTGCGCAACGCAAATCGTCAATGGACTGGCCTACCAGAACTGCAACGGCACCTGGTACCAGCCTCAAATGTCAGGCAGCAACACCACATACGTCGTCGTCAACGCACCATAATGACCGCACCGGCCCTCGAACACAAACGAGGGCCGGCTGAAAGTCCAACCCCTTCGCAGACTCGATAAAAGTCAGCCCTCCCCGCGTCTTACTCTCGAGTCTGCGAAAATAAAGAACGTGAAGAAATTAGCAATCCTCGGCTCGACCGGCTCCATCGGCAACAGCACCCTTTCCATCTGCGAATCCTTCCCCGATCGCTACCAGGTCGTCGCCCTGGCGGCAGGCAGCAACATTGACGCCGCTTACACGCAATGCCTTCGCTGGCGCCCTAAAGTCATCTCCCTCGCCACAGAAAAACTTGCAGAAACCCTCAAAACCCGTCTCAAGGCCGAAGGCATCACCATTGAAGTCCTCCACGGTACCGCAGGCGCTATCCACGTCGCGACCCTGCCTGAAGTCAACTTCGTCGTCTCCGCCATCGTTGGAGTGGCCGGTCTCGAAGCCACTTACGCCGCAGTCTGCGCCGGAAAAACCATCGGCCTCGCCAACAAGGAATGCCTCGTTGCCGCCGGCGAACTCATCATCGCAGCTGCTAAAAAACACAACGTCGCTCTCCTCCCCATCGACTCTGAACACAACGCCGTCCACCAGTGCATGCGCGGTGGAACCGCCGCCGAAGTAAAACAAATCTGGCTCACCGCGTCAGGCGGCCCCTTCCGCAACACGCCCTTGGCCGACTTCGACCGCATCACTCCGAAGCAGGCTCTCAAGCACCCTACCTGGGTCATGGGCCAGCGCATCACCATCGACTCCGCCACCATGATGAACAAAGGCTTCGAGGTTATCGAAGCCTGCCGTCTCTTCGGCCTTCCTCCGGCACAAGTCCAGGTCACCATCCACCCTCAGTCCACCGTCCACTCCCTCGTCGAATTCGTCGACGGCAGCATCCTCGCGCAGATCTCCGTCACCGACATGCGCCTCCCCATCCTCTACGCCCTCGCCTACCCTGAGCGCGTAACGTCCGACCTGACCTTCGACCTCAAAACCCTCAGCCAACTCGACTTCTCCACACCCGATCTCACTCGCTTCCCCTGCCTCCGCCTCGCCTACGAGGCGGCAGAAGCGGGAGGGAAAACCTGCATCGCCCTCAACGCCGCCGACGAGATCGCCGTTGCTGCCTTCCTCGCCGGAGACATACCATTTCTTGGCATTCCACGTACAATAGAAACAGTGCTGCAGCTAACATCCGGTCAACCGCCGGCGTCTATCGCCGAAGTGCTCGAAGCAGATCTTACCGCGCGTGAACGTGCGCGCGAAGTGATTGCCAGGCAGTCCGCAGGCGTGGGACAGTAAAAAAAAACAGGTCAGGTAACGAGGTCTTCCCCAACTTCATGTCGACATTCATCGAGCTTCTCATCGTCCTTGGCATCATGGTTCTGGTCCATGAGTTCGGCCACTTCGCCGTCGCCAAGCTCTGCGGCATCCGCGTCGAGGTATTCTCTATCGGCTTCGGCAAACGCCTCCTCGGCTTCCGTCGCGGCGACACCGAATATCAGATCGCAGCCATTCCTCTCGGCGGCTACGTCAAGATGGCTGGCGAGATGGGCTTCTCCGGCAACGAACTAACCTCTGGCTCCGTCGCCCCGACCGATCCCGGTGACTTCAACGCCCACCCGCGCTGGCAGCGTATGCTCGTCGCCGTCGCCGGCCCGGTTGCCAACTTCCTTCTCGCTCTCGGCCTCATGACCGGCGTCTCCATGCTCCACAACGAGGTCGAAGAGTTCTTCGACGGCCCCGCCCACGCCGACTACATCCCCGCCAACACGTCCGTCGCGAAGACCGGCATCCAGAGCGGCGACACCATCGCCCACTTCGATACCATCGAGAATCCGACCTGGCACGACGTCATCGATCGTTCCCTCCTCAACCTCAATCAGACCGTTCCATTCTCCTTCATTCACAACGGAGAACGCATCGACGGCAAACTCTTCGTCGAAAACAAAGGTCAGGCAGACGACTTCTCCCTCACCAAGCTGGGCCTCATCCCCAAAATGCAGGACACCTCTGTAGAGGTCGCGAGCCTCGAGCCGACCATGCCCGCCGCTCACGCAGGCCTCCAGGTGAAAGATAAAATCGCCACCATCGACGGCCATCAACTCCACTCCGTCCCCGCCATCCTCGCTTATCTGCAGGACCAGGCCGGCAAGCCCGCCAATCTCACCATCCTTCGCAACGGCACAACCGTGCCCCTCCAGATCACGCCGCAACTCACCGACATGGGTGACGGCACCAAGGACTACCGCCTCGGCTTCGGGTACCTTCCGCCTCCAGTCAAAGTTGAGCGTCTTCCGCTTGGCAAAGCCATCGTCGCCTCCTGGCAGTTCAACAAGAAGAACTCCATGCTCATCGTCGAGGTCATCAAGCGCCTCTTCACGCGTCAGGTCTCAGTCAAGCAGTTGCAAAGCCCCATCGGAATCGGCCAGGCCATCCATCAGGCCGTCCAGATGCCAGGCTGGATGCCCCTCATCGGCACCATGGCCATCATCTCGCTCAATCTCGGCATCCTGAACCTGATGCCGATCCCCATCCTCGACGGTGGCATGATCCTCTTCCTCATCATCGAAACCATCATGCGCCGCGACGTCAACCAGCAGATCAAGGAGCGCGTCTACCAGGTCGCCTTCGTATGCATCCTGGCCTTCTTCGCCTTCGTCATCTTCAACGACCTCACCCGCCTCAACCTCTTCACCAAACTAAAACCCTAGACAATTGACCACGGATCTTCGCGGATTAAAACAGATAAAAACAGCTATCCGAAAGAATCCGTGGTCGTTGTCTTTGCTCTAATCCGTATTTCTTTTGCTTCTAACCCGTCTTTCGTCGTTAATCCGTCTTAATCCGTGCCATCCGTCGCGCGCAACTCCCCCACGATCTCCCCCACCGCCTTGCGAGCCTCATCCTCCCGATCCGGCGGAAAACTGATCGCCCCCACGCGAGCGTGGCCTCCACCGCCATACCGCTCACAAATCTCCGCCAGATTCACCAATTCCGACGGAGCCTTCTTCGTCCACGGATTCGTCCCAACCGACACCTTCGTCCGAAAGCTCGACTTACTCAACCCCACGTTATAAGTAGCGTCGGGATGCAGATAATACGGAATAAATTTGTTGTACCCCTCCGTAGGCTGATCCGTAATATCGAACGTAATCACGCCGCGCTCCACTGTAGCCCGCTGCCGAATTAGCTCCAGCGCAGCCCAGTGCCGCTCCATCAAAGGCCCCAGCAACACCTGCACAAAATTCTGATCCAGCACATGCTGCAAGCTCATCTCGGTCAGTAGTGGAATCAGCCGCGGCACCAAAGAATGATCAGCTGCGCTCTCAATCACCATCGTCAACTTCATCGCCGGCGCAGCCATCTCCACGGCGGCCTTCGCGCTCTCGTACCGAGCCCCATCCACAATATCCGCCCACTTGATCAACTCCAGCACAGGAGCCGTATCAAACCCAAAATTCACCTGCGCAATATCCGCAATCAAACTCGTACACGAGACATAGTCAGGATTGAAGAACTTCCGCATCCGTTGCGAACCGTCCGCCTGCCCCGCCTCAAAATTCTTCTGGTCCTCCGCATTCAAAAACGCACTCTGGTGATGATCGAACCACCACGTCACCTTCGGCGAAGCCGAATACTTGAAATCAACGATCGCATTCTCCCCAGCAACGAATGCCCCGTGATCGAACAGCGCCCCTGCCCGATGCACCAACCCATGAAACGAAAACTTATCCGCAGTCTTCACGCACTCCCGATGAAACCGCATAAACAATGAAGCCGAGCAGGCCCCATCAAAGCACTTATCGTGATAAAAAATCCTGCATTCCAAGTTCGCCATCTCCCAGGTTCGCGATCACCTTGCCAGCGCGAAGCTTTCAGCATAGCGCACTCCGGTCAACGCGGCATCATGCGAAAGAACAACGCCTGCTTGGCGATAGGCTCGGTCTTCTGCGCCAGCTCCGCCATCTGCCTCTCGCTCAGCGGCGTAAACTCCCGCGCAAGCTGCACGCACTCTTCCACCTGCGCCACCGAGTCACACCCGATAATAGCCGTACTGATCGGCAACGAAAGCGTATAGAACGTCGTCTCCTTCTTCGTCAGTGTCCCCGGAGTCGTCGCAATCGCACCCGTCCCCTCCCACGAGCGCTTCTGTTCCTCAACCGGCGGGGGCGTCCAGCTCGAAAGAATCCTCCCCCGAGCCATCACCTTCATTCCAATCACACCCATCTGCTTCTCCACCGCCATCGGCAGCAGTTCCTTGGCGAAGCTGTACTGATACTGATCTGCGGCATTCAAACCCATCAGCACCGTATCGAACGGAAACCTCCGAATACACTCCATCAACGCCTCAGGTCGAAACCGTCCAGTCACGCCAAGAAATCGCACCATCTTCTGCTCGCGCGCCTGCGTGAAAGCCTCGATCGCCCCGCCTTTGCCGAAGATCGCCTCCACGTCCTCGCTCACGCCCACATCGTGAAGCTGCCACGTATCCAGATGGTCCGTATTCAACAGCTTTAGCGACACCTCCAGATTGCGAAGCGCCGCATCCCGCGTACGTTCCTTCGTTTTGCTAGCGATAAAAACCTCACCGCGATGTCCCTTCAACGCTTTGCCAAGGTACTGTTCACTCCAACGCTCTGGCCCACCATAGATCGCAGAAGTGTCGTAGTAGTTCACGCCCAATTCCAGCGCCCTTTCAATCAACGGCAGCGCCACAACCTCGTTGTTGCCTCGCTCCAGCGCCCCCTGTCCGCCAAGCCCAAAAATTCCTGCACGAAAACCCGTCTTGCCCAGGTTGCGTGTAGGCATCATCTCCTGCACCGCATGCGCATCCGTCACCGAAGGCACAGCTCCACCATCGGCGCGAGCCTGAGACACCATCGCCGCCTGAGCCACAGCCGCCGCAACAGAAACGCCGCCTGCCTTGAGAAAATCCCGCCGCCCTCGTTTCATGCCATCACCATCTTTCAAGTTTTTAGAAGTATCCGTCATCGATCCAGCCTTAGCGCGCGTTCGGCAAAGCCACGTTTAAGTCGGATTCATTCTTCAGGGAATAACAGTCACCGTCAAGACGACGCGCACACCTCGCATCCGCGTGCATCACGACAGCGGAATCCCCTGATACTGACTCTCCGCAAGATCCAGCTCCCTCTCCAACGTCCGCAACACATCGTCGCTGATCCGCCCTCTGTCCCGCAGCCCGATCAGTGTGCGCCGCTCTGCATGGAGCGCTCCTTCTGCAATCGTCCGCAGCCGCGAATAAGCCTCCTTATCCAGGCCATCGACACTCTCCTCCGCACCCCCACTCACTTGGGCAAGCTTATGCCGGTAGCGGTGCACAAGATCGTCATAGAGATGCACAACCGGACCACTGCTGCTCTTCCGCTCCTCTTCCAGATAGCGGATCGCCGACTTCAACACGATCCCCCGTGCCTCAATCTCCTCCGGATCCATCTCTTCTGTCCCGGCCAGACCCAATCCTCGAATCAGTGCAGGAAGCGTCAACCCCTGCAGCACCAGCGTCACGAAGATCACGCAAAATGCCAGAAACACAATCAAATTTCTCTCCTCAAACGGCTGCCCATTCCACTGCGTCTCCGGAATCGAGATCGCCGCCGCCAACGCCAGCACCCCACGCATCCCTGTCCACCCCACAACAAACACCTCACGCGGTTTCAACTCCACTGCATCTTTATGCCCCCGCCATCTGCGCTGTACGAACGATGCAATCTTCACTGCCGGAAACACCCAAATCATCCGCAGCAAAATCAGCACCGCGCTGAACACCGCTCCATAAAAAATCAGCGTCCCCGTACCATACTTCCCGTGAATCCCCGCCAGCACGTAGGGCAGCTGCAACCCAATCAACACAAAAACCAGGCCGTTCAGTATGAACGTCAGCGACTCCCACGCACCATTCACCTGCAGCCGCACCGCTGCTGAAAAAAACTGCGTGCTCTTCCGGCTCATATAAATTCCACAAGCCACCACGGCCAGCACACCCGAAGCATGTGCCCGCTCACCCGCCAAATAAGCCGCGTACGGCACCACCAAAGTCACCACCAGTTCCACCGGCCCGTCCTCGATGAACTTCTCCATCCACCCCACTACAACCCCAATCAACAGCCCGATCGCCAAACCACCCACGACCAGATAGACCAGCCGCGCCAACCCGCCCCCCACGGTCGGCATCTGTCCGCGAACCATGATCGACAGTCCGATCTCCAGCGCCAGCAATCCCGTTGCATCGTTCAGCAAACTCTCCCCTTCCAGGATGTCGACGATCCTCCTTGGCAACCCAAGGCTCTTCGCAATCGACGTCGCCGCAATCGCATCCGTCGTTGACACCACCGCCCCTAGCAGAAAACCAGGCTTCCAGTACAGTGCTGTAATAAACCGGTCTGAAAACTCCGTCACTCCCCACACCGTAAATCCCACCAGCCCCACCGCGAGCAGCCCGATCACCATCCCGTTCCGTCGAAACTCCCGCCACGACAGCGTCCACGCCGACGCATACAGCAGAGGCGGAAGAAAAACCACGAACACAACATTCGCATCCAGCGGAACACGAGGTATCCGCGGCACAAAACTGATCACTAGCCCCGCCAGCACCAGCACAATCGGATATGGCACCTTCAGTCGCCGCGCCAACACAGCAAACACTGCCACCAGCACCAGCAGAAGCAGAAGCACCGTCTCGACCGCATGCAAGCTCTCACCCGACCCCATATATCCCGGCCTCCGTCGCCAACCCGATCTGAGACTCTGCAACCAACTCCAGTAAAGCAAATTAAATCACCTGCCGCCGGAGCATATTCGCAATCCCGTTCCACCCACCCCTCGCCCACCATTTACACTTGCCATCAAGCCATGAGCCTCCCCCATCTCACCAACACCGACGTCGTTCCCGACGAGCCCCTCACCCCAGAAGAGCTCGCGCTGCAAGCCAAACGCCGGCGCATCTTCCGCCGCATCGTCGTCATTCTCGGCACCTTGGTCATTCTTGTCTCAGTCATCGGCTTCTTCACCGCGCGCCGCTGGCTCAAGCAGACCCTGCACGCCTCCCTTCCGCAACTCGACGGCTCCATCACCCTTCCGAGCCTCGCCGCTCCCGTCACCATCCAGCGCGACAACCATGGCGTCCCCTACATCCGCGCGGCCTCACTCGACGACCTCCTCTTCGCCCAGGGCTTCGTCACCGCTCAGGATCGCCTCTGGCAGATGGATTCTCTCCGTCGCCACGCAGCCGGCAACCTCGCCGAGATCCTCGGCTCATCGCTCCTCCCGCACGACCGTCTGCAGCGCACTCTCCAGCTCCGGAACTCCGCCGACCGCGCTCTCAGCACTCTCCCGCCCGACCAGCTTCACCAGCTCGAGCGCTACGCCGCCGGCGTCAACGCCTCCATCGCCATCCAGCACGCGCATCTGCCCCTCGAATTCCGTCTACTCCGGTACGAGCCAGCCCCCTGGACTCCCCGCGACACTCTCCTCATCGGCCTCGTCATGTTCCAGGACCTCACGACCAGCTTCTCCTCCGAACTCTCCCGCGAAGCTCTCACCGCCAAACTCCCAGAACACCTCCTCGGCGACCTCTATCCGACCGTCACCTGGCGCGACCACCCACCCGCCCAAGCCATCGTCGACCTTACCGCACCGCAAAAAGACATCCCCAACGTTCCCCTCGACGAGTCGCAAACCAAACTAAACAAGTCCTCGCCCCAAACCGCCTCCACCACCGATCTCCTTGCCCTCCAGCAAACTCTCCGCAACCCCATCTGCGAAGGCTGCTTTGCCGGTTCCGGTAACTGGGTCGTCTCCGGAGCCCACACCGCCACCGGAAAGCCGCTCCTCTCCAACGACATGCACCTCTCTCACAGCGTCCCGGGCATCTGGTATCAGGCCGACCTCCAGACCCCTACACCATCCGGCAATCTCCATGTCACCGGAGTCTCGCTTCCCGGCGTGCCCTTCATCGTCGTCGGCCACAACGAGCATGTCGCCTGGGGCTTCACCAACCTCGGAGCCGAAGTCCAGGATGTCTACATCGAGCACGTTCGCACCAACAACAACACCGCACAGTACCAGGCCCAGAACGGCGACTGGAAGCCTGTCTTCCTTGATCGCGAGGTCATTCACGTCAAAGGCGGAAAAGACGTCATCCTAGAAATCCCCGGCACACAACACGGCACAACCATCACTCCAATCATCTCCGGCATCCTGCCCTCGGAAAAACGAGCGCTCTCCCTTCGCTGGACCATCTACGACCCCGCCACCATACAAAACGTCTCCTTTCTCGCCATCAATTCCGCCACAGACGGCGTCAGTCTCGTCTCGGCCTTCTCCACCTTCGGCGGCCCCTCCCAGAACCTCGTCTACGCCGACGATCAGGGACACATCGGCTATCACGCCATTGGCCGCATCCCCCTCCGCGGCAGCGTCATGACACCCAGCCCCATCAGCCCGGTCCCCACCGACGCACTCGACGCCACGCAGGAGTGGGTCGGTGCCATCCCCTATGACCGCCTCCCCCAGGCCCTTGACCCACCCAACGGCATCCTCGCCACCGCCAACGCCCGCATCACCCCCGACGATTACCCCTACCCCATCACCCTCAACTGGGCAGCACCCTACCGCAATCAGCGCATCTGGAAGTTCCTCACCGACAAATCCGCAAAAAAACAGCTCACCCCAGCCGATATGCTCGCCCTTCAGACCGACGTCTACTCCGACCTCGACCACGTCATCGCCCAGCGCCTAGCCTACGCCATCGACCACGCCACGCGGCCCGAGCTGACGAACGACAAGCTGGCAGCCAAACGCCTCCATCAGGCCGCCGACCTCCTCCGCGACTGGAACGGCAGCGTCGACGCCGACGCCGCAGCTCCCGCCATCGTCGTAGCCGCCCGCGCCGCAATCTGGCCGATGCTCATCAACCCCCAGGTCACCACCCCGCCTGTCTCTCAAACCAATCCCGCAACAAAGCTCGAAGGCAAAAATCAACCCATCACCGCAGCCTCGCTTTACTCATGGGGCAACAAAGCCTACGCCGAAGAGTGGCTCATCATGCACACTCCCGCGCGCTGGCTACCCAAAGCCTACGCCTCTTGGGATGACCTGCTCGCCACCGCCGTCGCCCAAAGCCTTCGCCTTGCCAACGCCCCCGCAGACCTCAGCAAATGGCGCTACGGGCAGTTCCGGCCCCTCGAGATCGAGCACCCCATCTACTCCCAGTCCGAACTTCTCCAGAGACTCATCGGCCTCCCCACCGGCACCGGAATCCAACCCCAAAGCGGCGACGACGCCACCGTCAAACAAGTCGGTCGCTCCTTCGGCCCATCCGAGCGCTTCACCGCCGACCTTGCCGATCTCGATCACAGCACTCTCAACCTGGTCCTCGGCGAATCCTCTAACCCGGCCAGTCCCTGGTTCATGGATCAGTGGCACGCCTGGTACAACGGAACGACCTTCCCCCTGCCTTTCTCAAATTCAGCCGTCGATGCCGCCACCACCTACACCCTCACCCTCACTCCACACTAAGCATCACATCAATGTGCTGCGCAGTCGAAGAATCGTCGGTTGCCAGACAAATCAACCCGTAGCTTCACTCAGCAGTCGAAGCACCTTCGCATCCAGATCCCTCGCCACTTGCAGTGCCTTCTCGCTCCCGCAATCCGCCAGATGACTGGCCATCGTGTCATACGACACGTGCACCCCATCTTCCCGCTCATAAACCAGAATCGTCACCGGAGCGTAGGAGCCCGCATCCGGCACAAACTCTGTCATCTGTTTCATGATCAGCGGATTCCCTGCAATAATCCTCACGATGTTATAAGCCGCAACTGCAGGATCCTTGCGCAGCGCTGATCCCAGATCCAAACGCATAAACTCCATCAGGTCCGCGCTCCCCACTACCCCTCGAATAACCGCCTCATACTCCGAAAACGTCGCCGCCTCGTTCATCCGCCGACCCAGTTCACTGAAGTTCGGACGACCTATTCCGTGATCCAGCAGTCCCAGAACCTCATCAAACGCTCTCTTCGACACAAACGTGACTCGTTCCACTGCAATCGTCTTCGTCATCATTCTTCACATCCTCGCCAATCAGCCTAGATGCAAAGGATAACCGAGATCAATCCACAGCAGCCCTCACTCCGTCCGCAGCGCCAGCATTGGTTCAATATTGGCCGCTCGCAGCGCTGGAATAAATCCCGCCACCGTAGCCGAAGCCAGCAGCACCACCACCGCAATCCCCAGACTCACCGGATCATACGACCGCACTTTATAAAGCTGGTCCGCCATGTATCGCGCCCCGACTATCGCAATCGGAATCCCGATCACCAGCCCCAGTCCAGCCTGCAGAAACGCCCCGCGCATCACCATTCTGACTACATTCGCCCGGTCCGCTCCCAGAGCCATCCTTAACCCAATCTCGCTCGTCCTCCGGGCCACCTGGTACGACGTAATTCCGTACAACCCCACCGAAGCCAACACCAGCGCCAACACCCCGAACAGCGTGGTCAACCGCGCAATCATCCGCTCCTGAGTAAAGTTTCCAGCAACCTGGTAATCCAGCGAGTGAAGATCGATTACCGTCAGGTTTGGATTGATACTCTGCAGGGTCCTTCGCATCATCGCATCCAGGTTCTCCGGTGGACTCTTAAAGTGCAGCGTCACCGAATTGATGTACATCGACGAGCCCTCCGCTCTCAGAAGATTCGCCTCCGTCAGGCCGCTCATCTCTTGTGTCAACGGACGGAAGTACATCGTGCGCACTTCCTCGCGCGGACTGTTATATTTCGCATCAGCCACAATCCCGACAATCTCGAAGGAAGCCGAATACCTCTGGTCGAAGATCCCAAAGTGCCGTCCGATAGGATCCTCCTTCGGAAAGAACTTCCTCACAAACGCCTGATTCACCACCGCCGCCTTCTGCGAAGTAGCCGTATCACTATCCGTGAACCCTCTTCCTCGAATCACCGGTTGCCCCACGGTCTCAAAGAATCGCGGACTCACTCTGTCCCACGACGAGCCAATATGTGCATTTGGTCCTGGCGTCGGCCGCCCATCTACAAACACAGCCTCACCCCAGTTATTGCCCTCCAGCGTGCTGTATAGAGCAAGCCCCACACTCTGCACTCCCGGCAGCGCGCCAAACTGCTCCTCCAACTGCTGATAAAGCGCCGGCAGTTTCTCCTCCGTATACCCAGCGCCCGCCGGATTCAGATGCATCACATACCGGTTCTCCGTCTGCAGTCCAAAGTCCTGATGCTCCGCATTTCGCAGACTCTTCGTCAGCAGTCCTGCGCCTACCAGCAGCACAAGTGAAAGTGCTGCCTGAATCACAATCAGCGACTTCTGCGGCAGGGAAGAGCTGTCCCGCGTCGTCCGATTCGCTCCCCGCAACGCCTCCGCCGGGTCCGAGTGCGACGTAATCCACGCTGGCACAATCCCAAACACCACCCCCGTCAGCAGCGATAGCAGAAACGCAAACCCCAGAACCGGCAACGAAGGACTCGACGAAATTGGCAGGTTCGTCGCATCCGGAAACGCCAGCGCCAGGATCATCCGTGTCCCCGCATACGCCACAGCCAGCCCAGCCAACCCTCCCATGCAGGCCAGCAGGATGCTCTCCGTCAGCATCTGTCGAATCAGCCTGCTTCGTGCCGCTCCCAGCGCCATCCGTACCGAAATCTCCGCCTTCCTCGTAGCCCCGCGTGCCAGCAGCAAATTCGCTACATTCGCGCACGCCACAAGCAACACCAGGCCGGAGATCGTCATCAGCAGATGCAGCCCCTTGCCCGTCCTCTGCTGAAGACTCTGAATACCCGCTCCTCCCGGAACAATCACTACATGCTGCTTAGGAATAATCGTGTCTCCGCCATTGCGCGTATATCCCGTCTGCGTCGAAAGCCACTGCCGGAGACTCGCCGACATCTTCCCCTCGAGCGCCTGCATGCTTACCCTTGGCTTCAGCCGTCCCACCGCATAAAGCCAGTTACTCTCCCGCACATGAAGAAGCGAATTCTTCCCTGCGATCCCTGGCTCGACCGCCAGCGGAATCCAGAACGCGGGCGGATTATTCCTGATGCGGTCGCCAAAGAACCCCGGCGGAGCGATCCCCACAATCGTCACCGGCTGCCCTTCCATATAAAACGTGGCTCCCACCACCTTCGGATCGCTGCCATAGTCCGACTGCCACGCCTGGTAGCTCATCACCGCCGACGGAGTCGCCCCCGGCCGGTCATCCTCATCCGTCAACACACGCCCTGCGAAAGACCCAACCCCGAACGTAGTAAAAAAATTCCCCGAAACATACTGCGTGCGCTCCGTCTTCGCCGGCTCCGAACCCCGCCGCGTCGTCATCGACGCTCCACCCGACTGCATCGCCGCCAACCGCTCAAACTCCGGCGTCGTCTCCTGCAAATGCTTATACAGATCCCAGGAGTAGAGATCGAAGTCCCCGTTCTCGTTGATGAACCCACCATTCACGCAGCAATCGTCCAGGTCTCCCACCCGGTAAAGCGACTTCGGATCGGCCACCGGCAGCGACTTCATCAGAACACCGTGAACCAGCGTAAAGATCGCCGTGTTCGCTCCAATCCCCAGCGCCAGCGTCAGCACAACCGTGATTGCATACCCGGGGGACTTAAAAAACTGACGAAAAGCAACAACAATATCCTGCATAGGGTTTCTCCGGGCCGTTGTGATGAGTGGATTACGCTCGATCCGCTCCAACGGTTCCGTCTACAGCCGAGGCAATACAACTTTTGGGAAAGCAGCCAATCCGAAAGGGTGAGTGGCCGGCAGAGATAGAACCGCTAACCTTGAACCAAGCTTTGCTGAAACATTGGAGCGCTGAGGGTCTGGAAAGCATGCCTCATTTCAAGGTGATTGGAAGTGCCGATGCAATGCAATCCCGTACGCCTCTTTCCGCTCCCGATGGCCACAATCCGGGGAATCATCGCATTTCTCCTCGCCCTTCTCAACGGATGAGAATCGGATAACTCCCGTACCGAACCTCCACTTTCTAAGAAGACACAGACATCGCCGGATACTTGCCACTCTGAGCGATGTACTGCGCCGCCAAAGCACCAAACGCTGCCACCTGCTCCTCAACCCAGGAAGAATCCTTGCCCAGCTCTTTGGCAAGCAGCGACGCAACTGCAGGAGACACCGCAACCGCTGCACGCGCATTCAACAACAGCGCACGCGTCCGACGCGATAAAGCATCGTCCACAGTGCGCGACATCTCATGCCGGGCAGCCCACACCACCTCCGCCGCGATATACGGCAAATCAGGATGCAGCCTCTCAGCAAGCTCAGGATTCTCTTTCGTCAATTCAAGTATTGCCGCCGCATCCGATCCATACACCGACAATCCCTCAAACTCACCGGAGTGCTGAAAATAGCCATGAATGTGCGTCGTAGCAGTCACACATGGACGCTCGTCGAGTCCCCCCAGAGTGACCGCATGGTCCACGCAGTCCTCGGCCATGTGCCGATAAGTAGTCCACTTTCCACCCGCGATCGTCAGCAACCCGGTGTGATCGATATGAATCGTATAGTCGCGCGAAATCGCTGAAGTCTTGCCTTCGCCCGCGCCAAGAGCCTTCGTCAGCGGCCGTATTCCTACAAAGACGCTCAGAATATCCTCGCGCGTAGGTTTGTGCGCCAGGTACCGCCCCGCCGTTTCGAGAACAAACTCAATCTCTTCTTCAAAAGGCAGCGGCTCATACGAGATCGTCTCAATTGGCGTATCCGTCGTGCCCACCAGCGTGCGATTGTGCCATGGAACAGCAAACAAAACCCGTCCATCGTCGGTATGGGGAACAAGCAGAGCTGTGTCGCCCGTCAGAAAAGAACGATCGAACACCAGGTGAATTCCCTGGCTCGGCACCATCATCGGTTCAGCGGAGGCCTCAGCCAGACGCCGCGTCTCGTCGGTAAAGATCCCAGTCGCATTCACCACCGCACGCGCTGCAATCGAATATCGCTCGCTGCTCTCGCCGTCCACAGCAACCACGCCACGCACAAACCCATCCTCATCCTTCGTCAATTCAACGACACCCGCATAGTTCAACACCGTAGCCCCGTGTTCCGCAGCCGTCATCATCAAATGAATCAGCAACCGCGTGTCGTCGAACTGCCCATCGTGATACATCACCCCGCCGCGCAGCCCGTCCTGCCGTATCGTAGGCAGCAGCCGAAGCGTCTCCTCAAGCGAAAGCGTCTTTGAAGAGCCGAAGCTGTACTTGCCCGCCAGAAGATCGTAGACCTTCATCCCGATCCCATAAAACGGAGCCTCCCACCACGAATAATTCGGCACAACAAACTGCAGGTTGCGAACGATATGCGGAGCATTCCGCAAAAGCAGTCCGCGTTCCTTCAAAGCCTCCATCACCAGCGAGAGATTTCCCTGCTCCAGATAACGAACTCCCCCATGCACCAGCTTGGTCGCGCGACTCGACGTGCCCTTTCCGAAATCCTCGCGCTCCAGCAGGAGCACATCGTAGCCCCGCGTCGCTGCATCGACGGCAACCCCAGCCCCTGTAGCCCCGCCACCGATCACCACAATGTCCCACGGCTCCTTCCGGTCCCGGACCCGTGCCACCATCTCATCACGATTCATCAGCTCTCCTTGCTCCATCCGCGGGAGCGCGCGACAGCCTCTTGCCAGTTTCCCTGCAACCGCTCCATCTGCTTCTTGTCTGCCTTTGGAGAAAAGACGATGTCCGCGGCACGATGCTTCTTCAACTCGTCCACACTACTCCAGAACCCTGTAGCAAGCCCCGCGAGATAAGCGGCTCCCAGCGCCGTCGTCTCCAGAACCGCAGGCCGATGCACCGGCACGCCAAGCAGGTCAGCCTGAAACTGCATCAGCGCATCATTCGCCGCAGCCCCTCCATCCACACGAAGCTCCGTCAACGGACTCTTTGAACTCTTATCCATCGCACGCAAAACATCCGCAACCTGAAATGCAATGCTCTCAACCGCTGCGCGCGCAATATGCCCAATCTGAGTCCCGCGCTCAAGGCCAATAATCAACCCTCTGGCCTGCGCATCCCAGTACGGGGCCCCGAGACCGGTGAACGCAGGCACAAAGACTACCCCCCCGGAATCCGGCACAGAATCCGCAATCCCCTCAACCTCAGACGATCTACGGAAAAACTTCATGTTATCTCTCAGCCACTGCACCACCGCTCCGCCAACAAAGACGCTGCCCTCAAGCGCATAAGCAGCCTTATTTTCCACGCTGCATGCAAGTGTCGTGATCAGCCGCTCCTCCGACAGCGTGAACCGGTCGCCAATATGCTGCAGCAGGAAACAACCCGTCCCATAAGTATTTTTCGCATCGCCCGGAGACACGCACAGTTGCCCAAACAGCGCCGACTGCTGGTCCCCCGCAATCCCCGAAATCTCAACTTCGCCCAATCCCAGCGTCGTCGTCACCTGCCCCACCCGTTCGCTCGACCACACAACCTCGGGCAGCATACTCATCGGAACCTTGAACAGCTTCAAAAGGTCCTCGTCCCACTTGTCCTCAACAACGTTGTAAAGCAGCGTACGAGACACGTTCGTGCGATCCGTAATATGCCGCCGCCCGCTCGTCAGGTTCCACACCAGCCAGCTATCGACCGTGCCAAATGCAAGTTTGCCGGCCTCCGCACGCGCCCGCGCTCCGTTCACGTTGTCGAGTATCCACGCAATCTTGCTGGCAGAAAAATACGGACTCAGCAGCAGTCCCGTCTTCTGCCGAACCATCTCCTCCGCACCCTCATCGAACAGGCGCTTCATAAACGCGGCAGTCCGGCTGTCCTGCCACACGATCGCGTTATAGATAGGCCTGCCCGTCTCGCGATCCCACACGATCGTCGTCTCTCGCTGGTTGGTAATCCCCAGTGCCACAACATCTCGAGGACGCGTTCCCGTCTTGCCCATCACCTCGACGGCAGAGCTCAACTGCGACGTGAGGATCTCAAACGGATCATGCTCTACCCATCCACTATTCGGATAGATCTGCGGAAACTCATGCGCGGCCGTTCCCGCAATCTTGCCATCATGATCAAAAAGAATCGCGCGCGAGCTCGTCGTCCCCTGGTCGAGCGAAAGTACATACGTCATCTCGTCTCCTCGTTTCTAAACCTTCCTAAACCTTCCTAAACCTTCGCCCCACCCAGCATGGCTCGCTCTCTCGCAGGCAGAAAGGGCCGAATCAGTATTTGATACGCCCCACCACCCACAACCCCACCGATCAACGGAGCGACAATAGGTATCCACCAGTAACTATCCGGCGAAGGAAACGCCGACCCACCCCAACCCATCAGAAAACAAAATAACCTCGGCCCGAAATCGCGCGCCGGATTGAGCGCCCACGCCTCCAGGTAGCCCATCGACGCCCCGATCAACGCCACCAGCAACCCAATCATCACCGCCCCTCCATTCGCCCCCGGAGCCATCTCGTTATACTGCTCCGTAATCGCGAAGATGCCGAGAATAAGGAACGCCGTCAAAATAATCTCGTCGCCAAAAGCATGCATCGGTGTAATCGCCAGCCCCGGATGGGTGAAGAAGACACCAGCCGCCCCACCCGTCGCCCGCGAAAAATTGTTGACCATATTGAAATGGTCGATCACCGGCGAAAAGAGCACATACACAACGCCCGCACCAAGAAACGCGCCCACAACCTGGGCCACACAGTAAGGAATGACCTTGCGCCACGAGAATTGCCGATAGATCGCCAGCGCCAGTGTCACCGCCGGATTTCCATGGCACCCGCTCACCGAACCCGTCGTATAAATCGCGAGCGTAACCGCCAATCCCCACGCAATGCACACGCCCCAATAGGCCTGCTGGTAAGGGCTTGGGGTGTAAAGGGTATACATCGCAGCGACTGAGTCGCCGAACGCAATAATAATGAACATCGCCATCATCTCTGATATCAGTTGCCCCACATAAGTCTTCGTCATGAATCCCGATTCCCTTCGCCTGTTCCACTCACTTCCGCCGCTCTGATAGCTGACCCTATTTCGCAAAGACTGTCCAGCCAGAAATTTCCTATTCCCGCATAATGGATAGCGGGAGCACGCATGGGCCTATTCCGTAAGAAGTTGAAACAGGAACACAAAATCATGCTCCAGCATGATCGCGCCGCCGGCAAACTCCAGCCGGAGATGCATCGCCCTACCCCCGAGTGCCCCGAGCCTCAACACTGGGGCATGATCGACTCCATGACCGCCGAGGTCGAGGTCCTGGAATTCATCGCTACCCTCGTCACCACCATCAAGCCTCGTCTCGTCGTCGAAACTGGTTCCTTCCTCGGTATCTCAACCGAATGGATCGCCCGCGGCCTCGAGCGCAACGGCTTCGGCAAAGTCATCAGCTGCGAGTTTGACCCCGTCGTCTATGTCCGAGCCAAAGAACGCCTCGCCTCCTCGCCGCTCAGCAGCTTCATCGAACTCCGCAACCAGTCCAGCCTGGAAATGAAGATCGACGGCACCATCGACCTCTTCTTCTCCGACTCAGACCCTGACCTCCGCGAGAAGGAAGTCAGACGTTTCCTCCCGCAGATCAACCCCAACGGCATCATCCTCATCCACGACGCCAGCTCTCACCACAAAGTCGTCCGCGAGGCCGCGCGCTCTATGGAGTCCGAGGGACTTCTCTCCGTCGTCTTCCTGCCAACCCCGCGCGGCCTCGTCATCGCCCAACCCCGCGCCGGCCGCAGCTAACGGCGATGCAACGCATAGAAGCCTCCCGCCCACCAGAAAAATCCTCTCTCTTCCGCGCGCCCTCCTCGATGTTCTGGGCCGGCTTCCTCATCCGCGTCCTCTACATCACCATCATCCACACCTATCGCATCCGCCCCGAAGAAGATCACCTGCAGTTCGGCTGGGAGATGGGCCGCATCGCACGAGCCCTCGCCACCGGCTTTGGCTTCGCAGACCCCTTCACCGGCCACTCCGGCCCCACAGCATGGTCGCCGCCGCTCTATCCCCTCCTGATCGCCGGCGTCTTCAAAATTTTCGGCGTCTACACCGCAGCATCCGCCTGGGTGCTCCTCGTCATCAACAGCGTCTTCTCCGCCGCGACCTCCTCCGTCATCTACGAGATCGCCGCCCGCTGCTTCCAGCACACTGGCCGCGCCAAAAAGATCGCCATCTGGTCCGGATGGCTCTGGGCCCTCTATCCCGCCGCCATGCAGTTCGCTGTTCGTTGGATATGGGACATGTGCCTCACCGCCTTTCTCTTCTCCAAAATTATCGCCATCGCTCTGCGCGTCCGGGGCATCGGAGAAGGTACGCCACCTACCGACCCCGCACCACAAACCGGCACAACCGCCCGTTGGGCCGCCTTCGGTCTTCTCTCCGGACTCGTCGTCCTTCTCAACTCCACTCTCCTTCTCTTCATCCCGGTCTGCGGCCTATGGATGCTCCTCGGAACAATCAAAGCCAAATCCCCAATCCTCTCCGCGCTTCTTCGCAGCATGCTTGCCTGCGTACTCGCCCTCGCCTGCATCGCCCCGTGGACAGTCCGCAACTTCTCCGTCTTCCACACCTTCATCCCCCTGCGCGGCAATCTCGGCGCCGAGCTCCATCAATCCATCCTTGAAGAACATCAAGGCTTCCCTTGGGGAGCGACCATCCCTGTCTGCGAGGTCTGTCCCGTCTTCCAGCAATATCGCCAGATGGGCGAAGCCTCCTACGTACGCCGCGAAGGCGAGATCGCCAAACAGGAGATCCGTTCCCACAAACAGCGCTTCGTCGATTACAGCCTCAAGCGCTTCTACTTCTTCTGGGTCAGCCTCCCCAAGCCTGTCGAAAAAGGCGTCCTCATCGAAGCTGCCCGCGAGTCCAACTACTTCTTCCTCAGCCTGGCCAGTCTCCTCGGCCTCGCTCTCGCGCTCAAACAACGCATTCCCGGAGCCATCCTCTTCGCCTGGGCCTTCGCCTTAGTGCCCCTCACCTACTACTTCATCACCGTGCAGGCACGTTTCCGTCATCCGCTCGAACCCCTCATGACCATCCTCGCCGTCTTCCTCTTCCAGTCAGCGACAAAGCCGCAAAAAACGTATCATTAACGTAACAATGACCCACGTCCTCATCACGGGAGGATCCGGCTTCTTCGGAGGCATTCTCAAACGCAGACTTCTCGCCGAAGGCTACGCCTGCACCAACATCGACCTCGTAGCCGATCCCGACACCCATCCAGGCCTCACCAGCATCCAGGGCGACATACGCGACAAAGCAATCCTCCAACAGACCTTTGCCCCGCAAAAATTCGCCGCCGTCCTTCACTGCGCTGCTCAGCTGGCCCACGACGCCATCGACGACAATCTCCTCTGGACCTCCAACGTCGACGGCACCCGCAACCTCGCCGAAGCGGCCAAACAATTCGGCATAAAAAAATTCGTCTTCATCTCCTCGAACTGCCTATGGGGCGCCAACCTCGGCCACGACGTTGCTGAAGACGAACCGCCCAACCCCATCGAACTCTACGGCCGCTCCAAACTCGCAGGAGAACAGGTCCTTGCCGAATACGCGAGCGACCTCGACATCATCACCATCCGCTGCCCAACCATCATCGACAGCGGACGCCTCGGCCTCCTCGCCATCCTCTTCGAGTTCATCGACGACGGCAAAAAAGTCTGGGTCGTCGGCGACGGCAGCAACCGATACCAGTTCATCTACGCGCAGGATCTCGCCACCGCGTGTCTGCAGGCCCTTACCTACCAGGGCTCCAACCTCTTCCACATCGGCTCCGAAAACGTAGTCTCTCTCCGCGAAGTCTACGAAGCCATTATCCGCGCCGCAGGCAGCCGCTCCCGCGTAGCCTCACTGCCCAAAGCCCCCACCATCGCCGCAATGCAGCTCGCACACAAGCTCAACCTCTCCCCGCTCGGCCCCTACCACTACCGCATGATCGCCGAAAGCTTCGTCTTCGACACGACACGCATTCGCACTCACCTCGGCTGGAGCCCAACCGTCACCAACGAAGAGATGATGGTCCACGCCTATCGCTACTACTCTGAAAACCGCAAGGAGATTCACGCCCGAACCGACGTCTCAGCTCACTCACGCCCCACATCCATGGGCATCATCCGCATGCTGAAGTGGTTCTCCTAACCAAAACACGCCGCTAGCGTATTCCTAATCCCATCGAATGAATTGTCAGGCGCAGTCGAAGGATCTGAATTTTGACCCGCTGACATAGAACCTAAGCCTTCGTCCGCCCCATCCGCCAGGCCTTCGCATACTTCCAGCTCACATAACCCGAGTGATAAAGATGCAGCAGCAAACCCTCGCGTCCATCAAGAAAACCAAGCCGAAAACCATAGTTCCAAACAAAAGTCAGCGTCGGAACGAGCAAAACATTCCAGCAGAACGCCGCCAGGGATTGGCCGACCTTCCCCTTGGCCGCAGCCAGCTGCCCACCCAGCGTGCTGTATCGGTTCATGTGCTCAAGATAGATCTCCAGATCCGGATACCCGTGATGCAGAAAATCGTTCTGCATCGTCTCCACTCTGCCCTCAACCCGCACAGACTCATGCACCGCTCTCTCCGTGAACTGCGTCGGGCCCGCAGCACTAATCCGCCGAAACAGCCTCAGCTTCAAATCCGGATAGTAGCCCCCATGGCGCACCCATCGTCCGAGAAAGACATGCCGCAGCCGAAGCCGGTACCCATCCACCGGCGGCGCAGCCTGCCCATCCGTCTCCAGCATGCTCCGAATCTCCGCCCCCAGTTCCTCCGTCAACTCTTCATCAGCATCGAGTGACAATACCCACGTCCCCACGCAGCGATCGATCGCGGAGTTCTTCTGCCGCGCAAATCCCTTCCACGGTTCCGTGAAGACCTTCGCCCCAAACGACTCTGCAATCTCCACCGTGCGATCCTTCGAGCCGGAGTCGACAACAACAATCTCATCCGCAAACCGGACGCTCTTCAGCGTGCGCGCAAGATTCTCTTCTTCATTGAGCGCAATGATGGCAACGGAAAGTGTCGATCGCGGCATGTCTTGCCTATTCTATTTGCCCTCGTCGCCTCGCCAAACGTTAAAAAAGCCGCGCACGCAAGCGAAATTTGCCCCATAATCCTCGACCCTGCTGACACATAGGTGGTATTGGCCGCTCCCACTCCCGACCCTACAGTTATTCATGGCAAGGTATCGATCAGATTTTAGGCGATCGTTATCGTGTGAAATTCCTTGCCGGCGGTTTGAGGCCTCCATGACCGAATTGATTCAAAGATACAGACACGCAGGCTCAGGAATCGTAGTAACATCGGCCACTCTCATCGCTCTCGTTGGCTGCATCGCACTTTATCTCCAGTCACGTCTGGGTGCGTCGCACTACCCAGGTCTGGTCCTCACAACAAGGCTGACCTCGAGCCTCGCCTTCGAAAAAATCATCTGGGTCGCCTGGTTCGCGCTGGGTGTCTCTCTGGCTCTCCTCGTCTATGAGTGCCGCAAAGACAAGCTCATCCGCTGGGTCGCCGGCGCCTTTCTCGTCTTCCTCATCGCCGATCTCCTCGACCGCGAACTCGCGCTGAGCGCTCTCTCCAACCAATACCCCTGGATAGTCAGGCTCTGCGCAGCCGCAGGCTCTATTGCCGCAACCGTCTTCATCGCCGGACTCCCCATCTGCGTTCGCCGTCTCACCCTCATCGTCCGCGACTCCACTCGCTCCCGCGACAACGAGCTCCGACTCATCGCAGCCGCAGAATCCAGCGCCGACTCCGTCATCCTCTACGACAGCGTCCACGACGCCGCAGACGAGATCTGCGATTTCAAGTTCATCTTCCTCAACAGCAACGCCGAACGCATGATCGGCAAAGACCGCGATCAGTTACTCGGCAAAACCCTTCTCGAGGTCTTCCCCAACCTGCGCTCAGAAGATCTCTTCGGTCCGCAAAAACGCGTAGCCGAAACCGGAGAGCCTGCCCTCATCGAAATCACCAGCTCGATCTTCGACGCCAAAGGCCAGCCCGGGCGTTATCAGATTCAGGTCGTCCAGCTCTCCAATGGCATTGCTACAACGATCAGCGACGTTACCGACGCCTATCAGCACAAAGAGGAACTCAAGCAGGCCCTCAGCTTCAATAAATCCATCATCGCGAGCTCCCCGTTCAGCATCATCGTCACCGACAAAGCCGGAGTCATCACCTCCGTCAATCCAGCCGCGGAGAGGATGCTCACCTATCAGGAGAGCGATCTACTCGGCCGCGACAGCATGGAACTCCACGACGCCGAAGAGCTCCGCCAGCGTGCCCTCGATCTCTCCGTGCAGTTCGACACAGAAGTCGAACCCGATCATCACGTCTTCCGCCTCGGGCCAGAACGTGGCCTCATCGACGAAAGAGAGTGGACCTACATTCGCAAGGATGGTTCGCGCATCCCTGTTCAGCTCGTTGTCACTGCCCTTCGCGACAGCGAAGAATGCATCACAGGCTTCGTCGGAATCTCCTACGATCTCACCGAGCGCAAACGCGCCGAAGAGTACATCTATCACGTCGCGCATCACGATCACCTCACAGGCCTGCCCACCCGCACTCTGCTCCGCGACCGGCTCGAAGTCGCAATTGAACGAGCCACGCGCTCGCAGGACAAGCTCGCAGTCCTCATGGTCGACCTCGACAACTTCAAACGCGTCAACGACTCCCTCGGCCATCAGGCCGGAGACACCGTTCTCTGCGAAATCTCCAAACGCCTGAAATCCTGCGTCCGCAAATCCGATACCGTCGGCCGCATGGGCGGCGACGAGTTCGTTGTCCTGCTCCCCGATCTCCGCTCCGACGCAGACGCAGAGGAAATCTGTCAGAAACTCCTCTCCACCGTCGCCCAGCCAATCCGCATCGGCAAACACGAGATCATCGTCACCGCCAGCATCGGAATCAGCCTCTTTCCTATCTGCGAGGACGTCGAAAGCCTCTTCAAAAACGCCGACTTCGCCATGTACCGCGTCAAAAACAGCGGACGGAACGGTTCCCAGATCTACACCCCGGGACTCTCCATGCAGGGCCTCCAGCAGTTGCAGATGGAGTCAGCCCTCCGTACCGCCCTCGAAAATCGCGAGTTCGAAATTCTCTATCAGCCTCAAATCTCCTTCGTCGACGGTCGCATCCTCGGCGTCGAATCCCTGCTTCGCTGGAACAGCTCTGAGTTCGGCCTCGTCGGCCCAAACACGTTCATCCCGCTCGCCGAGGAGACCGGCCTTATCGTCTCCATCGGCGAGTGGGTTCTGCTCCAGTCTTGCAAAGAGATCGCCGCGCTTCAACGTCGCCTCGGAGTCGAGTTCACCGTCGCCATCAACATTTCACCACGTCAGTTTCAGCAACGAGACTTCCCTGCCACCGTCGAGCACGCCCTTGAGATCAGCGGCCTCAAACCCGAACAGCTCGAGCTAGAGATCACCGAGCATCTTCTCATGGTCGACTCTGAAGAATCGCTCGAGATCATGCGGCGCGTCCGCACGCTTGGCGTCAGCTTTGCCATCGACGACTTCGGCACCGGCTTCTCCAACATGGGTTACATCACCCGCTTCGCCGTCGACCGCATCAAGATCGATCGCTCCTTCATCTCGCGCTGCGACGTCGACGAAAACAGCCGCGCCGTCACCGCAGCCATCATCGCTCTCGCCCACGGCCTTCAGATCGAGGTCATAGCAGAAGGCGTCGAATCCGAAGAACACGTCCAGATGCTTCGCCAGATGCGCTGCGATCAGGCTCAGGGCTACTTCTACTCCCGCCCCATCAAACTAACCGACCTCCAGACCTTCTCGCTGCAAAATCTTCGCGAACACCCACAACTTAACCACCCCGCTCCTCGCAAGCCGGAACCCGCTCTGCTCGCTCTCACGTCCCGGCCTTCACTAGCCCAGGCCTGAACCTCTTCACCGAAGCACAAATCCCCATCAACCGCCACAACCGGCACTACGCCGCCCATCGCTCCACCACTCGCCCCCGCGACCTCCATCTCAACCGATAACTTCCACAACGCATAACTTCCACAACTCTGCTTTGTATCAGGGCACGACTTCAGTCGTGCCAAAAAGCACGGTATAAACAGAGGGCTTCAGCCCCTGGCTCTCTCCTCGTAGGGCCCAGACATCACCCCCACGGCGGCTGCCCAAGCGACACATGCCGGTACTCCGGCTCAAACCCAAGCTCACGTGCGTAGTTCAGTATCCGCTCAAAGTCGAGGCTGATCGTCGCCCCTGCCTTCTGCGTAACCTCATCTTCAATCGGCAGGTCGAAATCATCCGCGCCATAATTCAACCCCTCCAGCGCCCGCTGATTCTGCGTCAACACGGACGTCCGAATCCGTGGAATATTGTCCAGATAAACCCGGCACAGAGCCAGATGCCGCAGATACTCCGCCGTCGAAATCTCGATCCCGCCAATCTGCGTGAAGTAAGGCTTGAACGTCCAGCACAAAAAACTCGCCAACCCACCCGTCTGGTTTTTCCCAGGTTGTTCGTTTGTAGACAAAAGCTGGTCCTGAAACTGCCGCGTCCGCTCCAAATGCTCCAGCCGTTCCTCGAGGCTCTCGTCAAACCCGATCACCATCGTCGCCGTCGTCTTCAACTCCGCCTCAACAATCGCTCGCTGCGCCTCAAAATACTCCGCCACCGTGTACTTGAACTTCGAGTGCCGCGCACGAAACTCCTCCGTCAGAATCTCCGACCCACCCCCCGTAATCCATCGCACTCCTGCGGCCTTCAACTGCGCAGCCGCCTCCGCATAGCTCAGCTTCGCATGATCGGCAAGGTACATAAACTCCGCAATCGTCAGCGCATAAAACTCCAGCCGGTCTCCATATCGCTCACGAATGGCCGCAAACAACTCGCAGTAGTAACTCAGCGGGAGATGCGGATTAAATCCGCCATTGAACGCCGCCAGGTCCCCCCCCAGGGCCAGCAACTCATCAAGTTTGGCAAACACCTCGTCATGGCTCAGAACGTAACCGCCATCCTCCGAAGGCAGTTTGTAGAACGCGCAATAGTCGCACTGCGCCACACACACATTGGTGTAGTTAATAATCCGCATCACCATGTAAGTGCACGATTGCAGCTCATGAAAACGGTCCCGCACACTACCCGCAAGCGCACGCAACTCAGCGTCCGAAGCATTCTCCCAAAGCCACCGCGCCTCGTCCCGTCCAATCCGCTGGCCCTGCGCAACCTTCGCGGCAATTCCGCAAAACGACACATCAAGCGACGCAGACGAAGGGGTCATACGTTCTAGTGTAGTTCGCCTCGAAATCAAACTCACGCCCACCCGTTAAACTCACACCTAACCACATATTCCCCGTAAGAAACTATTTCCCATTAGCATCCGTCACAGTGTATAAATCTATCGCGCCCCGTCGCGTCACTGCCGCTATCGGCACTGCACCTGGAGAGCTCAGCCCATGGTTTCCCCGATTCGCCTCGCAACATCCTCGCTCGCTCTCCTCGCGGCACTCTCTCCTGTCGCCCCTTCCCAGCAGCCTCCAAAAACCTGGGTCGACAAGGACACCGGCCATCGCGTCTGGCGTCTCAGCGACGAACCAAACTCCGGCGGCTTCTACTTTAACGTCAACGCCTACACCCCCGATCACAAGCAGATGATCTACACCGCTCCCGACGGCATCCACGTCATGGACATGGACACGCGCAAGACCCGCCTGCTCGTCCCCAATCCTTCCCCAGGCACCAACGCCGCAGCCGACCCCAGCGCGGTCCGCGGAGCAGGCGCCTCCCGCAATCCGCATGCACTCGTCGCCGGCAGCAAAACCAACAGTGTCTTCTTCACCCAACAAGATCCCGCTACCCACACCGCAGCCGTCTACAAGGCCGACACCAACACCGGAGCCATCCGCAAACTCACCGATCTCCCGCCCAGAATCAGCATCGTGAGCGTCAACGCTGACGAGACCCTCGCCGCCGGAACCTACATCGAAGTCGATGCCACAGGCAAAGAATTCGGCTCCAATCTCCCGCCGTCCCCAAACAACGCTCCCGACAACCGCACCGCCAGCGCCGCTCAGGGCCCGCACTACCAGCCTGACAACAAGGGTCAGATGATGGAGCGCCGTCTCGCCGCGCGCCTTCCCCTCGTTCTCTTCACCCTCCGCCTCGAACCCGGCCCCAACGGCGAAAAGCCCGGCGAGATGAAGACCCTCCTCCACTCCACCGACTGGGTCAACCACCTCCTCTTCTCGCCAACCGACCCCACCCTCCTCATGTACTGCCACGAAGGCCCATGGCAAAAGGTGGATCGCATCTGGATGATCCACACCGACGGCACCCACAACACCCTCATCCACAAACGCACCATGGCCATGGAGATCGCCGGCCACGAGTTCTGGGGCCTCGACGGTAAAACCATCTGGTACGACTGGCAATATCCAAAAGGCGAAGACTTCTTCCTCGCCAGCTACGATCTCGAGACCGGCAAGCGCACCGCCTTCCACATGCAGCGCAACGAGTGGTCGATTCACTTCAACCTCACCAAAGACCTCGACCTCTTCACCGGCGATGGCGGCGACCCCGGTCAGGTCGCCAAAGCGCCCGACGGCGAATGGATCGAGCTCTTCTACCCGCACACGCTCCCGCTCGGCGAAGGCGTCCTCAACGAACCCACCTTCTGGCAGCCCGGAGTCTTCCAATCCGAGCGCCTCGTCAACATGGCGCACCACAACTATCGCGAAGAGCCCAACGTCCGCTTCTCCCCCGACAAATCTCTCGTCATCTTCACCAGCAACATGTTTGGCCCCAGCTACGTCTTCGGCGTCGAAGTCAAAAAATCCGAGAACCCACCCGCAGCCGACATCCAATCCACACCCGCGCTGGCAGCCACATTCAACCCCGGCAAACCCACTCCCACCACCACGCCGAAGTAAGCGTTACGCCGCTCTAACGCAGAAGAAACATTGTAAGGGTTACAGTTGTGGTTGCAGTTGTGGTTGCAGTTGTGGTTGCAGTTGTGGTTGCAGTTGTGGTTGCAGTTGTGGTTGCAGTTGTGGTTGCCATTTGCTAGTGGTCGTTGCTTGCAGCTTGTCAGCCGTTGCTTCTGTTTTTTTAGTTGTTATCCTTCGCCGCAGGCGGAGATCTGCTTTTTACTTTCACCTTTCCAATCAAAATCAGGAACACCATGCGTCGCACGATCTTCCTCATCCTCGCCCTCCTCACCACTCCTGCCCTCCCCGCTCTGCACTTATCAGAACCCCGCCAAATCCAATCCTTCGACTCAGACTGGCGCTTCCTCCAATCCGACGCCCCCAACGCCCAATCCCCAATCTTCGACGACTCCGCGTGGAAACCCATCACCCTCCCCCATGACTGGAGCATCGTCGGCCCCGTCGATGAAAACGCCCCCAGCCGAGCCGCCGGAGGTTTCTTCCCCACAGGCATCGGCTGGTACCGCCACACCCTCACGCTCACAAAGCTCGACCCAGCCAAGCGCACCTACATCGCCTTCGACGGCATCATGGCCAACTCCGACGTCTATTGCAACGGCGAACTCCTCGGGCACCGCCCCTACGGCTACGTAAGCTTCAACTACGATCTGACCCCGCACCTCCACGCCGGAAAAAATATCATCGCCGTCCGTGCCGACAACTCCCAGCAACCTGCCTCACGCTGGTATCCCGGCGCAGGCATTAATCGCCACGTCCGCCTCATCACCACCAACGCCATCCACATTGCACCATGGGGCACCTTCGTCACAACGCCTGACGTACAGAATTCGGAAGCCACTGTCAAAGTACACGCCACTATCCTCAACGACTCCGACACCACTGCGGAATTCACCCTGGCCATCACCATCGACACACCCCGCAACATCGAGACCGCCTCTTCGATAGGCCGTATCGCCAAAGTGATTGCCGCGCACAGCACCGCCGACCTCGAAGAATCCCTTCACGTCACCAACCCCGATCGCTGGGACCTCGCCCATGGCGCACTCTACACCGCGCACATCACTCTGCTCAGCAACAACAAACCCATCGACGACGAATCCGTCCCTTTCGGCATACGCGAGTTCCACTTCGACCCCAACCACGGCTTCTTCCTCAACGGAGTCCACTACAAAATCTTCGGCGCAGCTCTCCACAACGACGCCGGAGCCCTCGGCACCGCCGTCCCGCTGGCCGCATGGCATCGTCGCCTCGAAGCCCTCCGTCTCCTCGGCGTCAATGCCATCCGCACCGCGCACAACCCACCCGCACCCGAGTTCCTCGATCTCTGCGACCGCATGGGCTTCCTTGTAATGGACGAGATGTTCGATGCCTGGACCGTCGCCAAGAACCCCTACGACTACCACCTCTACTTCAAGGAGTGGTTCCTCCGCGACACCGCCGACACCGTCCGCCGCGACCGTAACCACCCCAGCATCATCCTCTGGTCCGCCGGCAACGAGATCCACGACACACCCAAGCCCGACATTGCCATCCCCATCCTCAAATCCCTCGTCGACACCTTCCACCTGTACGACCCAACCCGCCCGGTGACACAAGCGCTCTTCCGCCCCAACGTCTCCCACGACTACGACAACGGCCTCGCCGACCTCCTCGACGTAGTAGGCCAGAACTACCGCGAACAGGAGATACTCAAGGCCCACGCCGACAAGCCCACCCGCAAAATCATCGGCACCGAAAACACCCACGACCGAAACCAATGGGTTGCGATGCGCGACCACTCCGAGTACTCCGGCCAATTCCTTTGGTCTGGCATCGACTACCTCGGCGAAGCCGGACGCTGGCCCGGCATCGGTGCAGGCAGCGGCCTGCTCCTCACAACTTCGCTCCCGCGAGCAAGAGCCTTCGAGCGCCAATCCTGGTGGGCTGACCCAATCACAGCCCCAATGGTCCGCATAGCCCGGCGCGTCCAGGCCGCACGCCGCGGTCCCGTAGATCCCGGCTACACCTCACCCACCTCCAACAACCAGGCCGCTACCGCTGCACCCAACGCCCCACTCGACCCCATCACGCGCTTCGGCCAACCCCTTCTGCTTGACTGGACTCCCAAAGACCAATCTCCCCACACCGAAAACATAGAAATCTACATCAACACGGAAGAGGTCGAACTCTTCCTCAACGACAAATCCCTCGGCACGCAAAAACTCCACCCCGACGCCACCCCCATCACCTATCAAGTCCCCTACGAACCCGGCACCCTGAAAGCCATCGCCCGCACCAATAACAAAGTCGTCGCAAAGGACGAACTCCGAACTGCAGGCAAGCCCTCCCACCTGCTCCTGAACACCGGCCTGACCGCCGCGCAACTTACCAACTCACCCGCATCCGAAACCAACCCCACCCTCGCCTCCGACTGGAACGACGTAACCTACATCACCGCGACTCTCGTCGACGCCAACAATACTGTCATACCAGACAGCGAAACCCACATCCGCTTCATCACCTCCGGCCCAGCCAAAATCATCGCCGTAGACAATGGCAACCTCCTCGATCACGATCCCTTCCAGGCCCCCACACCGGAGAAAGACCGCAAGCTCTTCGAAGGCCACGCCATCGCCATCCTCCGTGCGACAGCACCCACAGGCAACATCACCCTCACAGCCCAAACCGAAGGCCTTCCACCCGCCACCATCACCTTGAAAACAGCACACGCCGAACCATCCCCGGCGCGGAGTTTTTGATCTCGGGCAAAATTCCCTTTACTTCCTTCCTCAAACGGACAACAATCGCGGTTTGCGGACTTGGGCCCCCGATCATCCGGAGGAAGAACCATGAGCTTTCCCGCCAATGGAATCCCAGGCATAGACATCTCTCACTACCAGGGCGTAGTTGACTGGGCAGCCCTCAAAGCCAGCTCCGGCGAGCAGTTCGTCTACGCCAAAGCCACCGAGGGCACATCCATCGTGGATCCCTACTTTCACGACAACTGGGCCGGCATCAAATCCGCCGGTCTATTTCGCGGCGCATACCACTTTTTCCATCCCGATCAGGACGCCTTCGCCCAGGCTGCCTTCTTCATCGAAAGACTCACCATCGCCAACGGCTCCATCCTCCACTGCCCCGGAGATCTTCCCGCCGCTCTCGACCTCGAAACAACCGGAGGCTGCTCGCCCGACGTCATTCTCTCCGGCGTCACCAAATGGCTCGAGATGGTAGGCCTCGCCACAGGCCGCAGACCGCTCCTCTACACTTACACCAGCTTCTGGCGCGACACCCTGCACAACCCCACCGAGCTTTCCAACTACCCGCTCTGGATCGCCCAGTATAGCGCCGCAGTCCCCGCAAAAATCGGAGGCTGGCCCGACTACACCATCTGGCAGTACGGCCAGACCCCGGTCGCCGGAATCTCCGTCAAAACCGACGTCAACAGCTTCAACGGAACCTCAGACCAACTCCGCCACCTCGCCGGATTTATCCTCGGCTAGGCTTGCTCCCCAGCAATTCCCGCGCAATCACCATCCGCTGAATCTCGCTCGTCCCCTCCCCAATCGGGCACAGCCGCACATCGCGATAAAACTTCTCCGCCGGATAGTCCTTAATAAACCCATACCCTCCATGAATCTGCACGCCCTCATCGCAGATCCGGCAAGCCGCCTCGCTCGCAAACAGCTTCGCCATCGCGGACTCCTTCGTCACCTTCAACCCCGCATCCTTCATCTGGGCCGCGCGCATCGTCAACAACCAAGCCGCATCCAGCTCCGTCGCCATATCCGCCAGCTTGAACTGGATCGCCTGAAACTCACTGATCGCCTTCCCAAACTGCCGCCTCTCCTGCGCATACTTCATCGCTGCATCCAGAGCACCACGTCCTATCCCCAGACTCAGCGCCGCAATCGAAATCCTTCCCCCATCGAGCACCCGCATCGCATCCTTGAACCCCTCCCCCTCCTTGCCCACCATATTCTCCGCCGGAATCTCGCAATCCTCAAAGATCAACTCCGAAGTATCGCTCGCCCGCAGCCCAAGCTTGTTCTCCTTACGCCCCGGCCGGAAACCTTTGGTCCCCTTCTCCACCACAAACGCCGATATCCCCCCACTCGCGCCCTTAGACTTGTCCGTCACCGCCAGCACAACCGCGCAGCCCGCATAGCTTCCATTCGTAATAAAAGTCTTCGACCCATTCAGCACCCACGTATCGGCCTTCTTCACCGCCGAAGTCCGCGCTCCGCCCGCATCCGAACCCGACCCCGGCTCCGTCAATCCCCATGCCCCAAGCCACTCGCCGCTGGCCAGCTTCGGAATCCACCGCTTCCTCTGCGCATCATTCCCGGCCAGCATAATGTGATTCGTGCAAAGCGAATTATGCGCCGCCACAATAATCCCCACGCTGCCATCGACCCGCGAAAGCTCCTCCACCGCAATCACGTACTCGACATAACCCATCCCCGCGCCGCCCAACTCCTCAGGAAAGATCACGCCCAGCAATCCCATCTCACCCAGCTTCTTCACCACCGCATGAGGAAACTCACTCTTCTCATCCCACTCGCTCACATGCGGAGCGATCTCGCCCTCCGCAAACGCCCGCACCGCGCTTTGCAACTGTCTCTGCTCTTCAGTCAATCCAAACATTTCTGACCCTCCGTTCACATAATCAACACTTATACATCTATCACAAAAACGCATACTCTGGCAGCCGCAACCGCCGAGCAAAGCGAGGCCCAAAGCTGCTCACATCACCAAAACGAAGGTATACACGCCACGAAGTGGGCACTCGCCACTCAGGCGGCCCGTCGGCAGGACAAGCCTTTTAAATCCGATCCAAAGCCTGCCCCAGATCCGCCACGATATCCTCCACATCCTCAATCCCGACCGACACCCGCATCAACCCATCCGTAATCCCCAGCCGGGCCCGGCCCTCCGCACCCACCGCAGCATGCGTCATCGTCGCCGGATGGCAGATCAGCGTCTCCACCCCGCCCAGCGACTCCGCCAGAAACCCCAGCCGAAGCGAACTGGCAAAACGGTTCGCATTTTCGAGCGACCCAAGCTCCATCGAGATCATCGACCCGAACCCACGCTGCTGCCGCTTCGCCAGCTCATGATGCGGATGCTCCGCCAGCCCCGGATAAAAAACCTTCTGCACTTTCGCATGGTTCTTCAGAAAATCTGCAACCACCATTCCATTCGCATCATGCTGCTTCATCCGCACCGCCAGCGTCTTCACGCCGCGCAGCAGCAGATAGCTCTCAAACGGCGAAAGAATCCCCCCGGTACACTTCTGCACATACCGAAACCTCTCCGCCTGCTCCGGCTTCGTGCACACCAGCACCCCACCCAGCCCATCCGAGTGCCCATTCAAAAATTTTGTAGTCGAGTGCATCACAATATCCGCACCCAGCGCGATAGGTTGCTGTAAATAGGGTGATAAGAAAGTGTTATCAACACTCAACTCCACCCCACGCGCATGGCAGATATCCGCCACCGCACGAATATCCGTAATCGACATCATCGGATTCGTCGGCGTCTCGATATGCACTAGCTTCGTCTGCTGCGTGATCGCCCGCGCAACATTCTCCGCCACACTCGTATCAACGTACGTAAACGTCAGCCCATAGTTGGCCAGCACGTTGTCGAACAGTCGCCCAGTCCCCCCATACATATTGTCCGTGCAGACCACATGGTCGCCCGACTTCATCATCGTGCACATCGCCGTGATCGCAGCCATCCCGCTGGCAAAAGCATGCGCACTCGTCCCGCCCTCCAGTGAACACAGACTCTCCTCCAGCGCGTCCCGCGTAGGATTCGTCAGCCGCGCGTACTCATGCCCCTTGTTCTTCCCAATCGCTTCCTGCTGATACGTCGACGTCAGGTAAATCGGCACATTCACCGCGCCCGTCAACTCATCGGGAGCCTGCCCATCATGAATCGCCCGCGTCGCAAATCCCATCCTCTTCGTCGCTTCCATCGTTTCCTCGTCCCCTGTGTAATCGTTACTTCGTGCTCTTCGCCTTCGCCGGAGCGGGCCGCCGCGGCCTTTGCTTCGCCGAAACCGACTTAATCACCAACCTGTACGTAGTCTTCTTATCGAACGGCACCTTGGCCATCTCGATCGCCTTCGCCATCATCGCCTTCACATCAGTGCGATCCAGTGTCTTCTCATCCTCCAAAGGAACATACCGCACAAGGGAACCAGCCCCATGCAACATACCGTCGAGATCGGGAAGCTTCGCTCCCTGAAGAAAGAACAAATTGATATTTTTCGGATACACCGCGATCGAAAAAATCCCATCGGAGGCTCGCTCGTTCGGCGCAAATCCGCAAGCCAAAGCGTTGTAGTTGTCATACACCAGCTCAATCGCGTGAGGCAGACGCTTACGCAACGTAGTAAGAGCGCTCCTGGCCAACGCAGCAATCTCCGGCGTGAACGCATCGAGAAAGCGATCAAGTTGCGCTTCAGGACTCTCCGTCTCCGCCTTCTTCATCGCCAGCCCTCTCACCACTCAAACCTACGCCACGCTACTTAATCAAACAAACCCTTGGACAAATACCGCTCCGCCGAATCCGGAATCACCGTCACCACTCGCTTCCCTGCCCCCAGCTCCCGAGCCACATCTAACGCCGCACAAACCACCGCCCCCGCGCTCGATCCCGCGAACACGCCTTCCTCCACCGCCAGCCTCTTCACCATCGCCAGCGCCGGATCATCCATCACCTTCATCACGCGATCGCAAACCGAACGATCAAATGTAGCCGGAATAAACGAAACCCCAATCCCCTCCACCTTATGCGGCCCCGGCTCGCCACCCTCAAGCACGCTCCCCTGAGGCTCCACCGCCACCGTCAAAATCCTCGCCTGCTTCTTCTTCAAAAACCGCGCCACACCGGTGAACGTCCCAGCCGACCCAACACCCGAAACCCACCCGTCCACGCGCTCATCCATCTGCTCCCAGATCTCCACCGCCGTCGTCTCCTCATGAAAGTCGGGATTCGCCGGATTCTCAAACTGCAGCGCCGCAAACGCTCCCGACGTTTTTCTCTCAAACTCCAACGCTCGCCCGATCGCTCCAGCCATGCCCTCCGCCTCAGGAGTCCGCACCACCGTCGCGCCCAGCCCCCGCATCAGCTTCACCTTCTCCTCCGCAAACTGCTCCGGCACATACAACATCACCTTGTACCCGCGATTCACGCCGATCAGCGCCAATCCCACGCCAGTATTGCCCGCCGTAGCCTCGACAATCGTGCCTCCCGGCCGCAGCACCCCACGCCGCTCTGCATCGAGCACCAGCCCCAACGCAGCCCGGTCCTTCACACTCCCACCCGGATTCAAAAACTCCAGCTTCACCCAGATCTCAGCGCAAGATCCAGACCCGCTCGCCTCTTCCAGCCGACGCAACCGCAACATAGGCGTCTGCCCCACCAGCTCCAGGACGTTCTCCACAACCCTCATCCACTCAACCTCACACACAAATTCGTCCCCACGAGGACACGAGGATACAAAGACACACCCTGCCTTTGTACATCAATCACAACAGAACTGGCTCCGCATCAAAAATCGAAGGCTCTTATTCTGGCAACCAAAAGAGCGATGGCTGAATACGCTGCGGGAAAGCCACTGTTTTGTATCGGGGCACGACTTCAGTCGTGTCGAAAGGCGCCTTGTATGCAGCGGGTTTCAACCCCTGGCCTTCTCTTAACGGACCTGCGAACTGCCTTTCATCAATCCCTCTGAAACCGCTCCTTCTCCTGATTCCACCCACTTCAGGGCTGCGTGGCCTGATCGTTCAACCCCACATCCCTACCCTTCGCCCCAGCTCCCACCACCCTCGGATAATACCCACTCCGCGTCCGCACCGAAAGTCTGCCCATGCTCTTAGCCTTCGCCTCCACATGCACCTCACGGTACCCGCCCAGCGTAGGCGACTTCGTCGAGTGGTACGAGATCGTGTACTGCGTCCGGATATCCTGCGCCACCTCCGCCGCAATCTCGTCCACCTGGTTTACCGACTTCGGAAAATAAGCCGCTCCGCCCGTCTGCTCCGCCAGCGTCTCCAGCACCCTCCGCGCATGACGCGACTCGCGTTTATCGGTATCCTCGCCAAACAGCAACCCAACACAATAAATCACGGGCCCATCCAGGTCCTGAATCCGTCGAATCGTCTGCTCCAGCGTTGCCGTCGAGGCATTGTCCTCCCCATCCGTAATCACCAGCAGAACCTGCTTCGGATGCTTCGCATTCTTGCTCAGATAATCCGCCGAGGCCACCAACGCATCGTAAATTGCCGTCCCGCCGCTCGACTTGATATACCCCAGCCCCTGCTGCAGCTTCGAAATGTCGTTCGTAAAGTCCTGGTCGATGAAAGCCTCCCACGAGAAGTCCACCAGGAACTCTTCATCCGCAGGGTTCGACAGCTTCACAAAATCCACCGAAGCCTTGTCCACCGCCACCCGCTTGTCATACATCGAACCCGAGCTGTCGATCAGCAGCCCCAGCGACACCGGCAGGTCCTCATGCCGAAACGAGGCGATCGTCTGCTGCACTCCATCCTCATAAACCGTAAACGCGCTTCGATCCAGCGTCTGAATCGACCTGCCGCTACTGTCCAGAACCGTCGCGTTCAGCCGAACCTCATACGCATCCTCGTGCAGCGTATACTTCCCGCCCTCACGCCCAATCGGATTCTGCCCGATACCTTGCGGCGCTCCAGTCTGGCTCTGTGCCGGAGGATCGGGATCAGGCGAAGCCACAGGATCGCGATCCACCGTCAGCGAAGGCTCTTTCACAACTGGTCGTTGTTTGGCCGGAGCCTGCGCAGCCGCAGGCTGCTGAGCCCACCCGCTCAACCCGCAAGACATCGTTATCCCACATGCCGCCGCGGTCATCCACGGAAGCTGACTTTTACTGCGAAGGTGCATAGTACCCCTGGCGATTGTGCACCGTCAGGGAAGGAAGTCCGGGCGGCGGCACGAGTCGTATCTTCAATTTACGCCAGTTCCCGTCCTGCTTCACATCCGAGGGCCGGTACCCGATCACATACTCGTTCCGCAATTCAGCGCTGATTCGCGATGCAATGTCTCCCAAATCGTTGATATCCGACACCCGGAACATTCGCCCTCCGGTCATGTCGCAGATATCATTCAGCAGAATCGGCCCCAGTTGCTCTTCGGTCGTCGGCGCATACTGATCGAATATCCCGATCGAGTAAATCTGCACATCGCTCTCCCGCACCACTCGCCGCAACTCCCCCTCCGTATAACGGCTTCGGTTGTCCCCGCCGTCCGAGATAATCAGCAGCGCCTTCCGCTCATACTTCGCCTGCTTCAGCTTATCCACGCCCAGATAAATCGCATCGATCAGCGCTGTCCGGTTCTCCGGCTTCAGCATCACCATCCGCGCCTCAACATCATCTACGTCCGACGTGTAATCCACAATCACCGCAGGCCGGTCATTGAATCCCACCACAAAAAACTCATCCAGCGGATTCGACGTCCTCAAAAACTCGCTCAACGCCTTCCGCGCCCGCATAAACTTCGACGACATGCTCCCGCTCAGATCGAAAATAATCCCAATCGTTACCGGCGCATCTTCCGTGGAGAAGCTTTTAATAGTCTGTCCGATGTTGTTGTCGTAGACCTCAAAATTCTCCTTCTCGAGCCCAGTCACCAGCCGGTTCATCGGATCAGTCACCGTCGCCGGCACCAGAACCAGGTTCACATCCACACGAATCTTCGCATCCCGTCGCGACGTCGCCGTCTTCGCCGCATTATCCGCGCCCTCGATCAACGGCTTCGCGTCCTCCGGCGTCTTCGGCGGAGGCGGTGGCGGTGGAGTATGCACATTACTCAGCGGATTCTCCTGTCCCCAACAGGTCAGACTCCCCGCCGCACTCCAAAACAGCACAACCAAAATCATCGCGGCAAGCCCCAACCCCGGCCGCCGCAATCCGCTACCTCGTTCCTCAGCCTTTTCCTTGCTTCGCATATCGACCACCTATGCCATTCCGCGGCCTCAGTATCTTCTGCTGAGCCGCACCGACAACCCAATCTCTGTCTGCCAATCATGCACGGAACAGAGCAGGTAGCCTATAACCCATCAGATGCTTTCTTCAAGAAAATAATAGACCTTGGGTCTTCACCATTTGTCATAGTTTTATCTCAACCCCCTGTTTCCAATACTTGCTTACGTCGCCTCTGGCCCATTGGTTCCACCCGGCCCCTTACTCTCTTTTCACAACTCACCCGTACAATCGCTACATACTAAGACGTCTGGAGAACAGAAAAAGCATGGCCCGTCTCTATCCCTTCCGCGCCCTCCGTTACGATCCCGCTCGCGTCAACCTGGAGGCCGTCGTAACCCAGCCCTACGACAAAATTACTCCCGCAATGCAGCAGCGCTACTACGAGACCAGCCCCTACAACCTCATCCGCATCATCCTCGGCAAGCACGAGCCCGGCGACGACGACCAGAACAATGTCTACACCCGCGCCGCCCAGTACCTCCGCGACTGGCGCCGCGAGCACATCCTCGCCGAAGAACACGAGCCCGCAATCTACGGCTACTCCCAAACCTACGTCGTTCCAGGCACATCGGAGACCCGCGAGCGCCGCGGCTTCATCGCCCTGGGCCACCTCTACGACTACGCCGACAAGGTCGTCTACCGCCACGAGCAGACCTTCCCAAAACACAAATCCGACCGCATGGCCCTCTTCAAAGCCACCCGCGCCTACTGCGAGCAGATCTACATGCTCTACTCCGACCCCGCGTTCACCGCCGAAAAACTTATCTTTGAAGGCGCATTTCCGAACGGCTTCGACGACAACCCAGCCGACCTCGCCATCACCGACGAGTACGGCGTCGTCCACAAACTGTGGAAGCTAACCGACCCTAACCTCATCAATCTCCTCCTCACCGCCATGGCCGACAAGAAGCTCATCATTGCCGACGGACACCATCGCTATGAGACCTCCGTCGCCTACGCCAAAGAGCGTTCCGCACAGCTCAAACTCCCCCTCAACCAACCCCTCGACGAAGACGAACGCGTCAACCCCGCGCACCTTCCCGTCCCAACTTTCCCCGAAGCAGCCATGATGATGACCTTCGTCAACATGGACGCCCCCGGCATCACCATCCTTCCCACCCACCGCGTCGTTCAGGGTATCGAAAACTTCTCCTCACCCGACTTCATCACCAGAGCCAGCGCCTTCTACACCATCACCGAACTCGACGACGAAGAGTTAGCCTCCGACCTCCCGGCCTCTAGCCTGATCGATACCCTCACTAAATCCCCGGGCGACTCCTTCCTCGCCGTCACAGGCGACGGAAACTACCTCCTCACCCCGAAACCCGAGGCCATCGCCCCACTCCTCGCCAACCTGCCCTCAAAGCAGCGCCAGCTAGGCGTAGCTCAACTCCACACCATAGTCCTCGACCAGCTCCTGGACCTCAACGAAGAGAAGATCCGCGCACTCGGCAACATCCAGTACCTCCGCGAAGCCACCGAAGCCGTCTCCCTCGTCGAATCCGGCGAAGCCAACATCGCCTTCCTCATCAAACCCATCACTCTCAACCAGCTCAAAGACGTCTCTCTCTCCGGCGAAGTCATGCCGCAAAAATCCACCGACTTCTACCCCAAACTCCTAAGTGGCCTGGCCATCTACGCCCTCGACTAAACCTGATACAACAATCCGAGCAAAAATCAGGGTTGCCCATCCTTCGTGTCTTTGCGAAGCGTGGGCTATCGAGCAAAAGCAAGACTGCTTCCCCACCCAGTCAGTGGAAAGATAAATGTAATGACCCAAATTGACATCAAGATAGAAGTTCGAGATAAAGGTTTTTTCATCTGCGAGGCAGTTCTCTCCCCAGAAAACGTGAACGCGTTACTCCTCTCATTAGAAAAAATCGGCGAAGACGGATCAGTCAGGAAACGAGGAGGGATCTTCGCAATCCGAAACCTGCTGGATGTATCGCCGGACGTCCGAGGGCTTGCGTCTTCGAGCTTTATTCGCGACCTCGTCGAATCGGTCTTGGGGCCTGAATTTTTTCCTGTAAGAGGCATACTCTTCGATAAAATTCCGGATGCAAATTGGAAAGTACCGTGGCATCAGGACGTAACGATCGCTGTTCAGAACAAAGTCGAGTCTGAAGGGTTCGGCCCTTGGTCAATAAAAGCTGACGTCCTTCATGTTCAACCACCAGCCTCAATTCTGGAACAAATGCTCTCAGTCAGACTTCACCTCGACGACTGTGGCGAGGAGAACGGCGCCTTGCGTGTCCTTCCAGGCTCCCATAGGAAGGGTCGAATTCCTGAACATCAAATCCAGCCCATTCGGGACGTATCTCAGGAACATGTTTGCACCGTTAAAATGGGCGGGGTCTTGCTAATGCGCCCACTCTTGCTACATGCGTCCTCTCCATCCAACGTTCCGGAACATCGCCGCGTAGTTCACATCGACTATGCCGCCGTGTCGCTGCCAGGTGGCCTGAAATGGTTCTCCGAAACCACCCACGAGGGGCAGCTAGACATGTTACAGCTGACCAAAATCCCAAATCCATCCATTTACAATCAAACCCGCAACAACTCATTCTCTTGACCTGCTCCCCTATCCAAATCGCAACACGCCTGCCCCTCGCCCTCCTCGCGGGTCTCCTGTCCATCGCCACGCAGGCCCAGCAACCCCGCACCATCATCTTCCTCGATCCCGCCCATGGAGGTCCCGATCCTGGCGCCCATCTCCCCAACAACCTCTCCGAAAAAGATCTAACCCTCGCCTTCGCCACCCGCCTCCGCGCCCAACTCTCCGCCGCCAACTTCGCCGTCATCTCCACCCGCGACACCGACCCCACGGTCCCCTTCACCACCGACCAACGCGCCGAGATCGCCAACCACGCCCACCCCGCCGCCTGCCTCATCCTCCACGCCACCGATAGCGGCACCGGCGTCCACATCATCACCTCCGCACTCCCACCCGACACCTTCGCCGACCCTCGCGACCCCACCCCCTGGAACACCGCCCAGGCAGCCTCCGTCCCTCAAAGCCTCGCCCTGGCCAATAAGATCGGCGTTGCCCTCAAGCAAGCCAAACTCCCTGTCATCCTCAGCCGCGCCTCCATCCGTCCCGTCGATAACCTCATCTGCGCAGCCATTGCAATAGAGATCGCCCCACTCGGCACCGGCGACGACCAGACCCCAATCACCAACGCCACCTACCAGCAAAACATCGCCAAAGCCATCACCGCCGCTCTTACCAGCTGGCGCATCCGCCAACCGGCAGCCACAGCCACAGGAGCCCAGAAGTGATCCCTCGCTACCAGCGCGTCCTCTTCTGGAGCCTCCTCGCCGGCATCCTCCTCATGTCCGCGTTCCTCATCCACGGCTGCCAGCAAGCCCAAAAACGCCTCGCCGCACCTGACGATCCAAGCCCCATCGCCGCACCCACTACCGCCAGCACCGAAGACGTCACCCTCTACATCGCCAACGACGCCGACGCCTCCATCACCCCCACCACCGAATCCGTCTCTCTCCCACAACCCCCCACCCTCCGCGCCCGCGCCATCGTCGAGCACCTCCTGGCCACCTACGCCGCCGCCGACTCCGGCCACTCACTCCAAGGAGGCCCGGCCGTAGACGACGTCTTCCTCCTTCCCGATCCCGAGTCCGCCGCAGACAATCAACCCGGTCAGTTGGCCGTCATCAACCTACGCGGAGCCTTCGTCAACAACCATCCCTCCGGCATCCAGGTCGAAGCTCTCACCATCGCCTCCATCATCGGCACCCTCCACGCCGCGCTTCCCCAAATCACCGGCATCCGCTTCCTCGTCGACGGCCAGCCCCACGACACCCTCGCCGGCCACGCCGACCTCCTACGCACCTATCCCGCCACCGACACCACCGCCAAACCCACACCCCCGATCGAAATCCAATAGCTTTTAGCAGAACGGAGAACGGAACTGACCCCACCCACTATCGGCGTCTTCGACTCAGGCTTCGGCGGCCTCACCGTCCTCCGAGCCCTCCTTCCACTCATCCCCGGCGCCCACTACATCTACCTCGGCGACACCGCCCGTCTCCCCTACGGTTCCAAATCCCATGAGACGATCGCCCGCTACGCCGTCTCCAGCGCAAAATTCCTCCACGAGCAAGGAGCTGACCTCCTCGTCATAGCCTGCAACACCGCCACCGCCCTGGCCTTCGAAGACATCCGCCAGGCCCTGCCTATTCCCGTCATAGGCGTAGTAGAACCCGGAGCCCGAGCCGCTTCGATCACCACTCATTCGAGACCGGTCGAACAAAAGCAAGAGGTCGTCATTCTGAGCGGAGCGAAGAATCCCCGCACTTTGCCCGAATCAACAAAAATCTCACCAGATGGTGAAGTCCTGGTCCTGGCCACCGCCGCCACGGTCCAATCCCACGCCTACACCCGGGCCCTGAACACTCTCGGCCTCAAAGCCTACGAAAAAGCCTGCCCCCTTCTGGTCCCACTTGTAGAAGAAGGCTGGACGAACCACCCCGTCACTGACGAAGTCCTCCGCATCTACCTCACAGAAGCCCTCACCGAGGCCCCCAACGCAAAAACCGTCCTCCTCGGCTGCACCCACTACCCCCTGCTCGAACCAGCGATCCGCCGCACCCTCGCCGCCTTCAACCACCCTCTAACCATCATCGACTCAGCACAGGCCACAGCCCAGGCCGTAGCAGCTCACCCGGCACTCAGCACGTACCACTCAAGCCCCAAACCCCAAACCTCCGAATCCACCTTCTACGCAACCGACTCCATCGAAAAATTCGAACGCCTGGGCTCAGCCTTCCTTGGCCAACCCGTAACCGGAGTCCGCCACGTCGATCTAGGCGGTTGACACAAAGCAATTCTTTGCTCCAGGCTCTCCTGAGAGCGCCAAAAGCGCGAACCCATACCAGTCTGAACAACGCATCAGGAAGGCCCTAAAAGTCCAAGGGCTGAAAGCCCGCCCTGTCTCTCCCAACCCTAAAAATTTAATCTTCATTTTCCGCCCAAAAATCGCATGTCAAGCCCCCAAACCATCTAACCCCAACACCCACAGAAACATACAACTGGCGTATTCTTAGCGCCCACGCACTATACTGTTAATAGGGGGAAATCACGCTCGACGATGAAAGTATCGCTCAACGCAACGCACTAAGTCATTTCCTTCGAAGACTTTGCGCACAACGCAATCGAAAACAGGGACTTTTTGCCTCAGGCACGCTCAAAGTCCAAACCTAAGCCTTTTTTTTCTGGGACTTTAGACAATTTACCCAGGGAGGGGGACCCTCCCGGAACGGAGCCGGACCAGATGTCTTACCTGCTGAAGACCGAACCCTCCACCTACTCCTTCGACGACCTCCTGAACGACGGCGAAACCATCTGGGACGGCATCTCAAATCCCCAGGCCCTCCTCAACCTCCGCAGCATGAAAAAAGGCGAAAAGCTCGTCATCTACCACTCCAACACAGGCAAAGACGCCGTCGGTACCGCCACGGTCGTCTCGGTCGACGACTCCAACCCCAGGGACCCCAAGGTCAGGATCAAAGCCGGCAAGGCAATCAAAACACCACGCACACTCGCCGAAATGCGCGAAGCTCCCGTCTTCAAAGACTCGATCCTCTTCCGGCAGTTCCGCCTATCCGTCGTCCCCCTTACCGACGCGCAATACGACTGGCTCACCCTTACCTAGTTTGAGTCGCGACCCATAACTGCTTCACAAACCATCGGATTCTCTTGTTGTTTTCTGCGTTCTTATACATAGAATTCCCGACACAGGCTGGCCAATGCATCTCATTGCTTCGGTTGATATCGGCACTCTTCTCGGCTGTCAGATAGTTCTGACGCTGGTCTATGCGATCGTCTTCTGCTGCATGAAGGCCATCTACCCGTATCTGCGCGGGGCCGGCTCCGTCGCCCTTGCTTTCTTTGCCGCAACCATCGCCAACATCCTTCTGCTGCTCTCAGGTTCGGTCTCTCCCTTTCTCTCGATCGTCGTCGCCCACTGCCTACTCCTCTCCGCCTTCGTCCTCTTCTACACAGGCGTTCTTCACTTCTTCAAAAGCCAGCGCAAAATCGGCTACGCCTGGGCCCTCACCGTCGTCGCCACCGCCCTGACCGTCTACCTCGTCCTTACGAACGACAACACCCGTGCCCTCACCTACGTCATTGCCATCAGTTTCTTTCTCGTCCGCGTTGTCATTGCAGTCGAGATCTTCCGTCAGGCAGCGGACCGAATATTCCTGAAGATCTTCGCCTGGCTTATGGCAGGCTATGCCGTCTTCGCCCTGAACCGCATCATCTTCTCGCTCGTCTACGGTACTGCGCCAAATCAGGCACAACGGAGTTTCCTCCAGACAGTCTCCGTTCTACTCAGTGTCTCCTTTGCCTTCCTCATTGGTCTTTCCTTCCTGCTCATGCTCTGCAGCGACCTGCTCACCCTCGTCAAAGACGAGTCGGAGCGAGACCTGCTCTCCGGCGTCCTCAACCGCCGCGGCATCGAGCAGAAGCTCGAAACCGAACTCAAGCGCGCCACCCGCACGGGACATGGTCTCTCCATCGCCCTCATCGACATCGATCACTTCAAAGCCATCAACGACTACGCCGGACACGCAGCCGGTGACACCGCCCTTCGCGACGTAGTCTCGGCCATCTCCGAACGTCTTCGGCCACACGACCTCCTTGGCCGTTTCGGCGGAGACGAATTCCTCCTGATCTTTCCGCGCACCTCCTGTTCAGACGCCTTTAACGTCTCATCGAAGATCGAGCAGTCGGTACGGGAACTTTCGATACCGGGCGACGGCCGGCCCCTTACCATCAGCACCGGCCTCACTCAGGCAGCGTCAGGCGAAATCGCCGGACCTCTGCTCGCTCGCGCCGACAAGGCCCTCTACTCCGCTAAAAACGCAGGCCGAAACTGCTGCCGCGTCCTCCTTCACGAGGAAGACACAGCATCGGCCCTCGAACTTTTTCCTCCCGCAAGCCGAAGCGATCTACTGCAGCAATAGCAGTTAACAAACCCACACTGCTATCCTTGAGGTCGCAAACCGTATCTGAAAGGAATCAGCTCCATCATGATCGATCTCAAAGGCAAAGTCGCCGTCGTCTTCGGCCTCGCCAACAAGCGCAGCATCGCCTGGGGCATCGCCCAGAAGCTCTCCGAAGCCGGCGCCAGTCTCGCCATCTGCTACCAGAACGAGCGCCTTAAGCGCGACGCCGACGAGCTCGCCGCCTCTCTTCCCGCCGCTAAAACCCACCAGTGCGATGTCTCCAGCGACGCCGAGATCGAAGCTCTCTTCGCCGTCCTCAAAGAAACCTACGGCACCCTCCACATCCTCGTCCACGCCGTAGCCTTCGCCCCCGCCGACGCCATCAAAAACGACTTCCTCCTCACCACCCGCGACGACTTCCGCATCGCCCACGACGTCAGCGTCTACTCGCTCATCGCCGTCAGCCGAGCCGCTGTCCCGCTCATGACCGACGGCGGCTCTATCCTCACCCTCACCTATTACGGCTCCACCAAAGTCTTCCCCAACTACAACGTCATGGGCGTAGCGAAAGCTGGGCTCGAAGCCACCGTCCGCTATCTCGCGGCATCACTAGGCTCGAAAAATATCAGAGTAAATGCCATCTCCGCAGGCCCAATCAAAACCCTCGCTGCCCGCGGCATAGGCGATTTCACCAAGATCCTTACCGCCGTCGAAGAACGCGCCCCCCTCCACCGCAACGTCGACCAGCTTGAAGTAGGCGGGGCCGCGCTCTTCCTCTCAAGCCCTCTCGCCAGCGGCATCACCGGCGAAATCACTTACGTCGACGCCGGCTACAACGTCACAGGGCTCTAAATATTAAAATCCTACTGACAGGACGGTGTCAGTAGGATTTCAGTAGTCTTCGTGCTAGAGAACGAGCATTCATCGCCAATCGCACAGGAAAGGAATCCAATGACCATCGCAGAAATCCTGCTCCAGGACTACGACATCGAGATCTCCAACACCCGTCGCACGCTCGAGCGAGTCCCCGAAGGCAAGAACGACTGGAAATGTCACGACAAATCCATGCCTTTCGGCAAACTCGCCATGCACTGCGCCACTATCCTCATGTTCGGCTACTACATCCTCGAAGACGACGGCATGGACATGGCCAACTCCACTCGCCCTCACATGTCCCTCGAGTTCACCACCCGCGAGAACGCCCTCAAACAACTCGACGAAACCTCCGCCAGGTGCCGGGCCGCCCTTGCAGCCGCCAGCGACGAGCGCCTGTCTGCCCCCTGGAAGTTCAGCTACGGCGAGCAACTCATCTCCAACAACCCACGCTCGCTCAGCTTCCGCCAAATGTGCTTCAACCACCTTGTCCACCACACCGCACAACTAGGTGTCTATCTCCGCCTCAACGACATCCCCGTCCCAGGTCTCTACGGCCCCTCCGCCGACGAACAATGGTCCCCGAAGTAAAACGGAGAAACGAAACCGGGTGGCCCAACCTTTGCAGTCTCATCGCAAAGGTTGGTTTATCGAGCGGAAGCGAGACCGCCTTCTTCTTAAGGCCGCTTGTAAACCACTCCATTCTTCATCACAAATGAAACCTTAGTCGTCACTGAAATATCCTCCAGAGGATTCCCCGGCACCGCGATCACATCCGCAAAATACCCGGCCTTCAACTCCCCAATCTGTCCGCCCCAACCCAGCAGCTTCGCTCCATTGATCATGTCCGCCTGCAGCGCCTCCGTCGGCTTCATCCCATACTTCACCATTAACTCCAGCTCACGAGCTTGTGTTCCGTGCGGAAAAGGCCCCACATCGCTTCCCATGGCCATCGGCACCCCAGCCGCTAGCTGCTTCCTGAATTCCGCCGCATGATAAGTCTGCTCCGCCCGCCCACGCTCAGCCCGTTCCGGCGTAGCCGCATGATCCGCAAAGTACTCAGCAATCGCGAACGTAGGCACAGCGTAGATCCCCTTCTCCTTCATCCCCCGCATCGTAGCCTCGCTCAGCTGATACGCATGATCCACCGAAGCCACACCAGCCGCCACTGCATACCCAGTCCCCGGCTCCCCGGTAGCATGCACCGCCACCCCACGCCCTGAACCCACGCCACCCCCAAACCTCTCCGCCTCCTTCACCGCAGTCGCCAACTCCGCCTCCGTGTACTGATACGGAGTTTTGAACACACCATCGCGAAAAGAATCGCGCCCCGTCTCATAGATCTTCGTAAAGTCCGCCCCGCCCTTCCGCTGCTCGCGCATCACCTTCACAATCTCGTCGCTGGAATCCGCATAATCCGCATTCGACAACACCTTCTGCGCCGGGTTATATCCAATCGCATCCTCATGCCCACCCGTCAGATCGATTGCATTGCAACTCATTCGCATCCGCGGCCCTGGTATCGACCCATTGTTGATCGCATTCCGCACCGCGACATCCGCGCAACCCGCACCCTCGGTCCCCATGTCTCGTTCAGCAATAAACCCCGCCATCAAATCCGCCTTTGCGGCCCCCGCAGCAATCAGTGTCCTCTCCGGCACGCTCTCCTGAATCGTCTGCAGATCCTCCGCCCCCACATGCAGAAACAGATGCACATGCGCATCAATCATCCCCGGCATCAGCGTCGTATCTCCCAGGTCGATCACCTCCGCTCCCGCCGGCCGATCCACATGCGCTCCCGCCGCCACAATCCGTTGGCCCTCCACTAGAACCTCACCCGGCGTCACAACCTTCCCACCCGCAACATCCAGCATTCGCGCCGCATGCAACACAATAACGTTCTTAGGCGCACCAGGTCCCTGCCCCAGACAAGACACCGCCGCCACCCAAACCACCAACCCACAAACAAAATTTTTCATAGTCCAAGCAGCATACCGCGAAACGAAGCCAAAGCGCCTCTCATCGCAACACACCGCCACCCAAAATTGAATCCATCGCCCAACAGTCCCCCACGCAACGGACCCGGCAGCTATCCCGCCTTCTCAGTCAACTCCGCCCACCGTGAATAAAGCCGATCCGCCTCCTCCTGAGCCGCCTCCATCTCAGCCAGCGCCGCCGTCAACCGCGCGGCATCGATTGCCACTGCGGGATTCTCAATCGTGTGCCGCGCCGCCTGCAGCCGATCCTCAGCCGCCTCCACCGCAGCCTCAATCCCAGCAAACTCCCGCGCCTCAAGATAAGAAAGCTTCTTCTTCTTTTCCGTACTCGGCAAAGTCGCAAACGAAACCGAAGCCACCGACTTCCCCGTCATCCCCGGAGTAATCGCGTCCTCCACCTTCACCCCGCGCCACTGCTCCCACTGCGAGTAATCCGCAAACATCTCAGCTCCACCGCGCCCATCCAACCCCAACACCACAGTCGACACGCGATCCAGCATGTAACGATCATGCGTTACCAGCACCAGCGCACCCGAAAACTCCAGCAAGCTCTCCTCCAGAATCTCCAGCGTCGCAATATCCAGATCGTTCGTCGGCTCGTCGAGCAGCAACAAATCCGCCGGTTCCAGCATCAGCTTCGCAATCAAAACCCGAGCCCGCTCGCCACCACTCAACCTCTCCACCGGCTGATTCAGCTGCTCGCTCGTAAACAAAAACTTTGTCGCATAACTCGCCACATGCACCACGCGCCCCTGGTACACCACCGAGTCCGAATCCGGAGCCAGCGCCCGCCGCAGCGTCACACCCTCCTCCAGCTCCCGCATCTGGCTGAAGTAAACAATCTTCAACGCAGCCGCTCGTTTGATCGTCCCTGCCGAAGGCTCCAGTTCCCCAGTCAACAACCGCAGTAGGGTAGTCTTCCCACTCCCATTCGGTCCCACCAGCCCCACACGCATCCCGGAGGTCACCAGAAAATTCAACCCCTCCACAATCTTCCGCTCACCCAGCACAACCGAGACGTCCTCCAACTCCACCAGTCGCTTCGTCTGCCGGTCCGTCGCCGAAAAATCAATCCCCGCGGTAGCCGTCTGCACCCGTGCATTCACATCCCGCAACTGCCCAATCAAATCCTGCGCATTATCAATCCGAGCCTTCGCCTTCGTACTCCTCGCCTTGGGCCCTCTCCGCAGCCACTCCACCTCGATCTTAACGCGATTCTTCAGCGCATCCTGCAGCTTCGACTGCGCCTCCATATACGCTTCCTTGCCCTCGAGAAACTTCGAGTAGCTGCCCTTCACGCGCAGCAACCCATCCGCATACACGCGGTTCAACTCCACTATCTCCGTCGCAACATTCTCAAGAAAATAACGATCATGGCTAACAAGCACGCAAGCAAAACTACCCTCATTCAGCAACTCCTCCAGCCACACAATCCCGGCTAAATCCAGATGGTTCGTCGGCTCATCGAGCAGCAGCACATCGGGATGCGTCACCACCGCCTCCGCAATCGCCAGCCGCTTTCTCCACCCACCACTCAGCGTCGCGGCCTCTGCACTCAAATCCGGAAACCCCGTCCGCCCCGACGTCTCCCGCAACCGACCCTCATGCTCACCGTCGGCCACTTTGGCCCGCACCAGCGCAGCCTCGAGCACCGCGCGCACAGTCATCCCCTGCGCAAAGGTCGACTCCTGCGTCACATATCCCACTCGCGCACGCTTCCTTACTGCAACATCCCCGGCGTCTGCGTCCTCATCCCCCGCGAGCACCTTCAGCAACGTGCTCTTCCCCACCCCATTCGGCCCAATCAGCCCAATGCGGTCCCCATCACTCACAGTAAAACTAATCTCACGAAACAAAGCAGTAGCGCCAAAGGCCTTGGTCAAACCCTGGGCATTTAAGATCGGCGGCATCTCTTCAGTCTACTAGGAAGACTTCTAAATTGACCGTCAGGGTCAATCGAGCTTATGTCCCGCAACTCAGATCCCAATCCAGGCAATCAACGCCCACACACCTGGAAGCGCCGTTACTGCCACGAGTGCCTCAATCCAGATCAAAATCCCGTAACGGCCGATCCGTCAGCGGAGTCTCCTTAGCCTTCTTCACTGCCTCGGCAAACTTCTTCGCCAACACATCATCCTTGTTCTTCTGCGCATCCACACTCTGGGCAAAAATCGAATCCCGCCGAGCATCCGCCTCACGCAGCGCCTTAGCCGCCTCGCCAAAATCTTCAAACATCTTCTTTTTCGGCGCAGACTTATGCGAAATAATCGCCCGCGTCACCGGGTCCACCTTTAACATCGCCCCACAATCCGGACACATTACCTCGAACGGCTGATCGCTCAAACCCATAACTCACCTCATCAGCCATTCTAAAACCCACCCACTCAAAGCTCAGAGCCCAAAGCTCACAGCCGCACCACCACATGCCCCGGACACTGATTCGCCGCCACCCTCACCAGCCGTTCCACCAGCCCATCTCCATACTTCGCCATAAACCAGACCCCAGCCACCACCCGCTCCTGAAGATGCCCATCTGGAAACACATTCAGCGTAATCGCCTCAGCATGCTTCCGCAGACTAGCCTCTTTCTGCAATTCAAACGTAGCCGCCATCCTCCGCAGCCGGTTCATCTGATACTGCATCTTCGACGCCGACACCTCCGCCGCGCGCCCAAGCGAAGCATCCATGCCCGCAAGATAGTCCGTCAGAGCCTCCAACTCCGCATCCATCGCATTCCCCACCGCCGCCAGCTTTCGCTTGCCCTCAATCGGCATTGCCCGCGCACCCAGCCGTTGCGCCAGAGCCTCCGCCGTAGTCATCGCATCCGGTAGTTGCACCTCATCCTTATTCATCACGGCAGCAATCGCAGGTTCCAGCAGCGTCGCGCTCAACCGCGGCAGCACCGGAGTGATCCGCCCCAATATCGCCTCATACAAGACCGCACTCTGCGCAAAGTATGCAATCTCCGCCGGCCCGCCAATATAAGCTGCTGTAGGCAGCACCGTATCCTGAAACACAGGCCGCAGCAGCGCATTCGGACTCAACCGCTCGGGCGCCCCCTCCAGAATCGCAACCAACTCCGCAGTCGAATAACCACGTCCACCAGCCTTCCACTGCGCCGCACCCTCAGCCGAAGTCACACGCCGCAGAGCCAGCCGCTCCCCCGTCGCCTCATCCAGCAGAAACAGCATCGAACCGCCCTCAGCAACCAGCACCTGAGCATGGTACCCAGCCTTCACCAGCTCATCGCCACGGGTAATCAACACCTGCTGCAACTCAGCCGCATACTCAATCGCATATCGCAGCGTCCGTGCCCCCAGCGCATGAAACCCACGCGAAGCCGCGTCCATCACAACCAAGCCCTGCTCTGCAAAGATCCGCGCCATCAACCGCCCAAACGCCATCGCAAGCGTCGGCTTCTCCTCATGCTTTGGCGCATAGCACTCCCGCAACCAATCACCCACCGGAGCAAATTCCAACAACTCACTCGCCCGCGCCAGCACAGCCTCCAACTCAGCGCCTGGCACTACCCCACCCACCGGCACCGCATGCGGCACCTTCAACCCAAACCGCAGTGTCTCCACCGAACTCTTCGTCAGAAACGAAACCTGGTCCACCTCTTCCAGATCATGGTCCTCCGTAGCCAGCCAGAACACCGGAACATGCTCAACGCCGGTAGCCTTCGTAGCCTCGCTAGCCCGAGCCACCGCAGTCGCGGCTTTCAAAATCGTTAGAAGCGGCCCACCGAACAACACAACCTGCTGCCCCGTCACCACCGCGCGAGCTCCGGCCCTCAGCTTTGCAATATTCGCCTTCGCCGCATCGCTCGCGCGGAACTCCACCGCCTGCCGCTCCAGCAGATCTGCCAGCGCCTCGGTATCTATCTCCGCAGACCCCTTCCCCATCCACTTCCCCGCAAACGGCTCTGCGCCAAACCACCGCCGCACGCCTGCATCGTCTGCGCTCTCGGCCATCGCAAGATAATCAAGATTAATCCGCGACATATGCGGCAGCACCGTCATGGGAAAACACTCAGAACTCATTGCAGATCTATCCTCAATCTCACTCGCCGCAAGCCGCAGCCACGCAGCACTAATCTCTGTACACCCGTTTGGATGCCCACCACCTAAGTCTAGATGCAGGATGATACCTTAGCCTATGGCCGCCCAAATAAAGACACCCGCCGCTCCCCCTTCCCCTGACAGGAAAAGGCAGCTTGCAAAACCGCGCCTCATCTCCTCGAAACTCGCTTACAAAGGCAAAGTCTTCTCCGTCGTCACTGACAAGGTCCAGGAGCCCGGCGGCCTCATCAACACCCGCGACGTCATCCGTCATCACGGCTCCGTCGTCATCCTCGCTGTCGACGAATCAAAAAATCCCAGCGATCCCGACATCATCTTCGAGCGTCAGTATCGCCACGCCGCAGGCCGCACTCTCATCGAACTCCCCGCAGGCCGTTGCGAACCCCACGAGGCTCCCCTCGCCGCCGCGAAACGTGAGCTCATCGAAGAGACCGGATACCGCGCAAAACGCTGGACTCTCCTCACAAAATACTTCGCCAGCCCAGGCTTCCTCGGCGAATTTATGCAACTCTACCTCGCCCGCGACATCCGCGAAGGCGCCTCCGCACCCGAGCCCGACGAACACATCGAGGTCTTCCGCCTCACCCTGTCCGAAGCCCTCGCCCTCATCTCCGCGGGAAAAATCCACGACGGCAAAACCCTCATCGGCCTCATGCTCTACGACGCCGCCCGCCGCGCCGGCCGCCTCTAACATTCGTCATTCAGCAATCGTCGATAGAAACGCTCTCACGTTATCGCGAGCCTCTTCGCGCGCCTGCAAAAATCATGGTTTGCTCCAATCTAAAACACCTATTCTTACGTAAGTAACCAAATCAGCCACTCAACGAAAAAAAGACACACTCTGCAATCTCCGGAAAACTCCCTCACCTCCTTTTGCGTCACAGTTTGTTGAGCGGCGTTTACCGTTGAAGGAGTCTCACTTCCCGGTAGTCGCCACTCAAGACACGAAAATAAGGGAGTTGCTCCATTGGCACAATATAAAGGCACCGTGAAGTGGTTCAACAATGCAAAGGGCTACGGCTTCCTTGGCCGGGATGGCGGGGCAGACGTCTTCGTTCACTACAGCTCCATCCAGCGCGAGGGCTACAAGAGCCTTAAAGAGGGGGATGAGGTTGAATTCGACATCATCCAGGGAACCAAAGGTCCCCAGGCCGATCAAGTCTCTCGGCTCAAAGAACTCAATCACGAATCAAATCAACCGAATCCATAAGCACCTCTACGCTATGCGGCTCTCCCACCGCACTCTCTCTGTTCGTCTGCCTTGAGCACAAACCCCACCTGTAGCATACTGACTCAGTGACCGCACCCCACCCGCGGACTCTGAACGTACCCTCATGGACAATATCTCGATCGCCCGGCTTCTCGACGAAACCGCCTCCCTCCTCGAGATCGACGCCGCCGACCCCTTCCGCGTCCGCTCTTACCGTCGAGCCGCCGAAGCCGTCGAGCAGCAGACCACCCAGCTCTCCACCATCGCCGAAGATCCCAAAGCTCTCCTCGCCATCTCCGGAATCGGCAAAGCCATGGCCGCCAACATCCAGGCCCTCCTCACCACCGGCACCATGCCCCTCCGCGAAGAGCTCCTGCAAAAATACAAACCCTCCATGCTCGACCTCCTTCGCCTCCCTGGCATGGGCCCCAAAACTGTCGCCCTGGTATGGTCCTCCTGCCAGGTCTGCGACATCGACTCGCTCGAAGCCGCCGCCAAAGCCGGCCAGCTCACCAAGCTCCCACGCATGGGCGAGAAATTTGTAACCAAGCTCCTCAAAGGCATCGAGGACCACCGCAAAAACTCAAGTCGCTTCCGCATCGACAAGGCCCAGCAACACGCCGACATCATCAGCAACCTCATACGCGAGTTCCCCGGCATCGACGAGATCACACCCGCCGGCTCTCTTCGCCGAGGCCGCGAGACCGTCGGCGACCTCGACCTCCTGGTCACCGGCCCCGCCTGCGAACCCGACGTCGTCGCAGCCGCAGTCGAGCACGTCGCCGCACTCCCCCTCATCGACAAACTCATCGCCAAAGGCCAGAACAAAGTCAGCTTCACCCTACGCAACAATCTCCAGGTTGACGTCCGCCTTCTCCCCCGCAGCGGCTACGGAGCGGCCCTCCAATACTTCACGGGCAGCAAGATGCACAACGTGGCCCTCCGTCAGCGAGCCATCAAGCGCGGCCTCACCCTCAACGAGTACGCTCTCCTCCGCGTCGAAGACAACACCATCGTCGCCGCCGCCAGCGAAGCTGAGATCTACAACGCCCTCGACCTTGATTACATCCCACCCGAGCTCCGTGAAAACTCCGGCGAGCTCGAAGCCGCCGCCACCCACACCCTCCCGCACCTCATTACCCTCGCCGACATCCGCGGCGACCTCCACATGCACACTAACGCCACCGACGGCCGCGACACCATCCGCCAGATGGCCGAAGCCGCCCTCGCCCGTGGCCTCAAATACATCGCCATCACCGACCACAGCAAAAACCTCGCCATGACCAACGGCCTCGACGACGCCCGCGCCCTGGCCCACATCGAAGCCATCCGCAAAGTTGACGCCGAACTACAGGAAGAAATGGAAGGCAAAATCCGCGTCCTCCCCGGCATCGAAGTCGACATCCTCGCCGACGGCGCCCTCGATCTCGAAGACTCCACCCTCGCCCAGATGGACATCGTCGTCGCCAGTGTCCACTCACTCTTCAGCCAGCCCATCGAAGAGATGACCGCCCGCGTCCTCCGCGCCATCGAAAACCCGCACGTCCGCATCCTCGGCCACCCCACCGGCCGCAAAGTTCTGGGTCGCGAAGGCTACCAAATTTACATTGACACCATCCTCAAACGCGCTGCCGAACTAGGCGTAGCCGTCGAGCACAACGCTAGCCCCGCCCGAGCCGACCTCAACGACCTCAACCTCCGCATCGCCAAACAATACGGCTGCAAGATCGTAGTCGACACCGACGCCCACGCCACCGAAGAGCTCGACCAGATGCGTTACGGCATCACCCAGCTCCGCCGAGCCTGGCTCACCCCCGCCGACATCCTCAACACCGAACCCACCGCCGAATCCTTCCTAAAAAACCTCCGTCCCAAACCTTAAAAGCATCTCGGATTCGATTCGCCATCTTGAACCGAATGACTTAAGTGGAGCTCAAAAGAGGCTCGATCGAGCTATTGTTCGAACCCAGTCCAGGGTTTCGCCCGTTCGAAATGCCACGGCGCGCTGGCCGCAACCGCCAGGACAGAACGCACATTGGGCTCAATGCAACAGAAGTGGTATTGAGAACTCTAGCTTTTTGGCCAAACATAGAAAGCGACTCTCCTGGGGTTCTACTTCTCAGTGGTCGTACGTCGACTTTTGACCGTTCGTGTACGACCTCTGATTTGCGTCGCAATTCTGAGGATACGATCTCGTATTTGGGAAGCATCTTTTTTACAAGATCCCAAAAACCGCCTTTTATTGATTCTGTACCCATTGAAAGGATCAAAACTCAGCGTCTCTAATCAGTTCGCAAATTACTGCCTGATTCCTGGTCGATTGGTACGACCAATAAACACCGCGTCGATAAATCGTAATCGTGGCCCTTGCTGCCAGATGGAGACCCATCAATGAAGAAATCTACACTCCTGTTTCTCGGCCTCGCACTCTTCCTCTTCGCCGCTCACTCGCTCCACGCGCAGAACGGTTGCGAGAATTCGCCGGAAAATCCGACCGCGATCCTGGCTGTCGTTGGTTCTGCGGGAGCGTTCCTGGCTTCGGCCCGCGCCCGCATCAAAGTTCGCCGCCGATCCAAGGAATAACTCCAGCCATAACTGCAACAAATCCACTCAGAAATCACTCCGGGAAAGCTATTTCCCCTTTTTCATCCGCTTCACCACCCCCGCCAGCGAGTGTTCATTCATCGCATTCACCGCGTCGCCACGGACCTTCTTAATCCAAGCGCTGACCGCCTTGTCCTCAAGGCTCAGCCAATCCCCTGCCGCCGCCTCAAACACATCCCCCAACCCAATCTGTTTCGCCGGCACCTTCAGCTTCGCACCCCCGTGCGGACCCTTCCGCTGAACGATCAACCCGGCCTTATGCAGCAGCAGAAACGTCCGCCGCACCATCACCGCGCTCTCTTTCAGCTTCTCTGCAATTGCCGACGACGTATGCATCGCATCCGGCTCACTCGCCAGGACCGCCAAAACCCGCACGCTCAGTTGAAAACGCCCACTCTGTGCCATGCAAAAAAACTACCACACCCATCTCATCCGCGTTCTGCTTTTATCAGCTTTATCCATCTCAATCAGCGCAATCCACAATCGCCCCGTCATCGCTCGCTCCGTGTAAACTCTTCCAGTGAATATCCTCTTTGTCGGCGACGTCTTTGGCTCCGCCGGCCGCCACATCGTCCGCGAACACCTTCCCCATGTACTTGAAACCAATGCCGTCGATCTCCTTGTCATCAATGGAGAAAACGCTGCCGGCGGCTTCGGCCTCACCCCCTCCATCGCCGACGAGCTCTTCGACCTCGGCGCCCACGTCATCACCACCGGCAATCACATCTGGGACAAAAAAGAGATCTTCGACTACATGACCGTCCCCGCCGAATCGCACACCCGCGGCCGCCGCATCATCCGTCCCGCCAACTACGCCGTCGGAACCCCCGGCTTCGGCATCTACCAGGGCGAGCTCCCCACCGGACAGACCTACGCAGTTATCAATCTCCAGGGCCGCGTCTTCATGTCCTCCTGCGACGACCCGTTCCGCAAAGCTGACGAACTCCTCGCCCAGATCCAGCGCGAGTCTGGAGCCAAAGTCATCCTCCTCGACCTCCACGGCGAGGCCACCAGCGAAAAGGTCGCCATCGGCTGGTATCTCGACGGCCGCCTCACCGCCGTCCTCGGCACTCACACCCACATCCCCACCGCAGACGAGCGCGTCCTTCCCAACGGCACCGCCTATCAAACCGACGTAGGCATGTCCGGCCCCTACGACTCCGTCATCGGAGTAGAAAAAGAATTAGTCCTCGCGCGTTTCCTAACAGGAATGCCCGGCAAATTCGAAGCCGCAAAAGGCAACCCCAAAATGTGTGCCGCACTCATCTCCTGCGACGGAGCCACCGGCCGCGCCCACCGCATCCAGCGCATCATGCTCGGCGAATAACCTTAATCGCGACCGCATTCATGGTTGTCACACAGCCCATTGTTTCTCGGTTGCCATGCAACCACACAGTTTCTTAGCCGTCATTCTGAGCTTCGCTCAGAATCTCCGTATTTCGCTTTTGCAGTTGTTGTTTGCTTTTTCGTCCTATGCCAATTCCGATTTGCCTAACCGAAAAACGCTGCCAGAGCAGAACTCAGCACCATCGCACTTCCGATCACACCCAACCGAAGCCAGAACTCCCGCGTCTTCTCCATTTCAGAATCATCCTCCCCCACCAGTAACCACACACTCCCCCAAACGGGTCATCTCGGTGCTAAACCCCTTCCAATCCCCAGACGTTAGAACCGCATTTCACATGTAAATTGAAGCCACAAAATCGGGTGCCCCATATCTCGATTCTGAGATGTGGGGCGTTCGCGCAAAAGCGCGAACCGTTGTCTTCTCAATCAATCACTAAGCTAAAATTCCACCATCCATGAGCTGCCGAAAATTCACCCGCCGCACCTTCCTCCAAACCGCAACCGCAGCGACCCTGGCCACACAACTCAAATCCGCCCCCGCGCAGAGCCAGACCGCAATCCCCTACCCCGAAAACGGCACCCTCATCCCCGACGATGCATGGCGTCTCTGGCTCGACGAAAAAGCCGAATGGAAGAACGACCATCTCTTCCTCCCCGAAGACATCACCGTCGACACCCACGGCAACCTCCTCGGCAAAGGTTCCCCACTCCCCGTCAACGAGCCCACCAGCGGCTGGGGCCTCCTCGACCACCTCACCGGCATAAACGTCACCCTCCCCACCACAGTCGAGCAGCACCACTGGGGAAAATTCGGAACCCGCCCCTACACACCGGAAGAATACCGCTATGCCGCCGACGACCCCATCCCCCAGAACGGCGCCTACCTCGGAGTTTCCTGGTGGGGCAAGCAGATCCATATCCCCGCAGAATGGAAGGGCAAGCGCATCTTCCTCCACATCCGCGGAGCCCGCCTCCGTGCCGAGGTCTTCCTCAACAGAAAACTCGTCGGCTACTCCATCATGGAAGAGCTGCCCTTCGAGTGCGACCTAACCCACGCCGCAGACCCCGGCGGCCTCAACCTCATCGCCATCCGCCTCACCAACCCCTTCGGCCGCTACGACTGGGTCGACGGCCTCAACGCCCAGTGGGGAGCCGTCAAACTCTACCGCTCCCATGGCTTCGCCGGCCTCGACCGCGGCATGACGATTGCACCTGCTCCGTGGATATGCGAATCAAAGAAGTATCGACCCTCAACAGACCGACCCGCGAACGTATCTCCCTGGATATCGGAATCTCTTCAGCTCAAAGTCCTTCAAACCGATGGCAACCTCGTCTGCGAGCAAGATCCGGCAACGCAAAATTGCGACCTCGACATACAGCATTCTCGATAACAGATCGCAGAGACAGGAGTCGAACTAAAGAAGTAAATATCTCACCATGTCATGCATGTGCAACCGGCAAGCAATCAGATCCATTCCGCCAAGCTGACCTGTCCATTGGCGAAACTCTGGGATCTCCAAACGCCCAAATCTCTATCACCTCAAAACTCACGTTCGAAACCGATGATGGCCAGACCGACACCCGCACCATCCCCTTCGGCTTCCGCTCCTTCGCCCCCACCGGCATCGGCACCAACGCCACCTTCCGCCTCAACAATCGCCGCATCAAGCTCTACAGCTCCATCTCCTGGGGTTTCTGGGGACTCAACGGCCTCTTCCCCACTCCCGAGCTCGCCGAAAAAGAAGTCACCCAAGCCAAAAAGTTAAACCTCAACTGCCTCAACTTCCACCGCAACCTCGCCAAAGAAGAAGTTCTTCGCGCCCACGACCGCCTCGGCCTCCTCCGCTACATGGAGCCCGGCGCAGGCAAGATGGCCATCGGCAAACTCCCCACCAACGTCCAGGCGAACGCAGCCAACATCGTCATGGAAAAACCCACCGAAGACGCCGACAAATTCGCCCAGCGTTTCATGTTCGTCAAATGCGTCGAGATGGTGAAGGCCTACCGCTCGCATCCCAGCGTCATCATCTACTGCCTGCAAAACGAGATCGGCGCCGATCTAAAAAACCCCGACACCATCGCCATTCTCGCCGCCATGCGCGCCGAAGATCCCAGCCGCTGCATCGTCCTCAACGACGGCTTCGTCGCCCCGCCACGCAAAGCCGCACAGGCATGGTACGAGCCATGGAATGAAAAGCTCCATCGCTCCGACGAAGAAGAATGGGGCGACTGGTGGAATCAACACCAGGGTGCAGGCGACCAATGGTACGACGAGTTCTACACATCCCCTACCGACTTCACCTACAAAGCCCCCTTCAAAAACGTCCTCACCGAGTTCGGCGAGATGGAAGGCTGCGCCACACCCGACAACCACGCCCTCATGGTCCACCAGATCACCCAGACCTATCTCATGTACGGCGGCAACAGCTACGACCTCACCGACCACCAAGAGATCCTCGCCGCCTACGACAACTTCCTCGACCGTTGGAAATTCCGCAGTGCCTTCCCCACCGCCGAGCATCTCTTCAACGCCCTCGGCAAAAAGTGCTACGACACCTGGCAGAACTACCTCGAAAACGCCCGCATCTCCGACGAACTCGACTTCGCCGTCATCTCCGGCTGGGAGTCCACCGCCATCGAGAACCACTCCGGCATCGTCGACAACCTCCGCAACTTCAAATCCGACCCCGCACCCAATCAGCGGCACGCTCACACCCATCCGCCCAGTAGCCAAACAACGCACCGCCAGCGTAGCCCGCGGCGAATCTGCCACCTTCGACCTCTACCTCCTCAACGACACGTCACAACCCACCACAGGCAAACTGGAATTCACCGCTGTCACACCCTCAAATAAACTAATCAAGTTCGCAGAGTTCTCCGCCCCGCAACACGTCACCGACCAGTTCAGCTACCTCATCAAAGAAGCCTTCCAAACCCCACCCCTCACCGAAGAAGGCCTCTACCGCTTCAAATTTTCTCTCTCCTCCGCACCACTCTCCACCCAAACCAAAGAGATCTGGGTCACCGGGACACCAGTGATCACGCGGCGAACACAAATGAAGATGGCAGTCTCCGGCATCACACCCGCACTACGCAAACAGCTTGAAAGCGTAGGGAAAAAGCTTGAGATCGATTTTCTCAGATTTCACCCCCGGCACAAAGTACGCGGCCATCATCACCTCCGGCCTAACCGCTAGTACCTCAGCCACGCAAAACTCGGGCGACACCACCGGCCTCGAAGCCCAACCAGCAGGCGATACAGGCGGAATTCAAACCACCACGCAGAGTGGCCAAATCGACACCGCAGTCCTCGAAGCCGTTCACGCCGGCACACCCCTCCTCGCCATCCCCCAGGCCGACACACTCTCCGAAGGAGTCGCCAAACAACTCGCCGCCGCCGGAGCCTTTACCTACAACGGAACCGTAGGCGACTACCGAGCCCCCTGGATGGGCAACTGGTACTTCGTCCGCGACCACCCCATCTACGCCGGCCTCCCGTCAACCAGGCCATGGGCATCCACTACCAGACCAAGGGCCGCCAGGCCAACGGCCTCTTAGTCGAAGGCCCAAACGTAGAAATCATCGCCGCCTACAGCCGCGACCACGACCGCAACATAGGAGCGGGTACCTTTACGACCAGGTTAGGAACCACAAAATGCATCTATCACCGCGTTCCTGACCTTCACCCGGTCCTCCAGCAACGCTTCCTGGCCAACGCCCTGATCTGGCTCACCACCTGAAAAGAGGTATCCCTATCCATCACATTTGCTATCACTTGCAACTTTTTCTTTAACATCAGCCCAAAAATCGAACATCAAGTTCCATAACCACCTAAATCATTGCCCTGCAACAATATCCGCTTTGCATTTTAGTTAGACTCAAACTGCTATTCTGGATATACAAGTCAGAAACGAATGAGCCCGCAAGGAGTCCTCCGGAGCTAACTCTCTTGATTGCAATATTTTGGACGCAACCTCTTCGCCAGCAATATTTTACTGGAAAACGCACACGGCAAACTACTGAATCGAGGAGCTTTACACCAGGGCAAATAGGGGAGGGGTACAGGCTGAGATATCTTAAAGCAGAAGAGGCAGCCTACATCGGCTGCCTCTTTCTACAGTTAAACATTGGTTTAGTGATGCGGTGCGGGATGGTGCACAGGAGTAGGCTTGGCCGGCGTCTTCTTAGCCAACACCACCGCACCGTCGCTCATCACGATCATGACTGGGCTTGGGGTGTAGGAAGTGAAGGTGCCACTCAGAGTGACCTTGGATCCAACCGTGGTCGCCGCCGCAATATCATCGGCAGCTTTTTTCGCTGCCGCAGCTTGTGCCGGCGTCAACTTCTTGTCCGCATCCGCTGGAGCGGCCATATTGAAGGTGAAATCCGCGGTCTTCGACTGCACTGCATCATCGGAGATCGCAACCTTAAGTACAGTAGGTGAGGATTCAATCACGAGCGCGTCCGGAATTTGCACCGATTTGCCCTTCATCGAATCCCACATCTTCCCGGCGTCCTCAGTCTTGCCGTTGGCAAGGACGAACTCCCGGTCGCTCATCGCCAACTTCGGCAGATCGGCTTCGGGGGTCGACGTGATCAGATCGTGGGCCATATCTTCCGGCTTCGGCGCGGGCTTGATCTTGAAGTCGGCGGGAGGATCAAGAGTCTTCGCCGCGGCAGTCAATACCGCATCGTAGCCGTCATCGCCACCGTGGTACTTCTTGTAGCAGAACTTCGCGAGCGGCAGCATCTGCGTCTTGTACGGCTCCGGCGCCAGAGCTGCGGCGCGCGATGCATACCAGGTGCAGTTCACATAATCTGGCGGGCTGCTCTGGTAGTACGCAAAGCCGAGCGTGTAGGTATCCTGCAGAAGCGGACCCGGTTTCGCGGTATCCGCCGGAGGGGCGCCCTCGAGTTCCTGCTTGAAGTCCGTCACTGCGGTCGCCCCGTCCTTCTTGTTCAGAGCGGCAGTCGCAATCGCCCGATAGAAAACGGGTTTAATTTGTGCCTGAAGCGTAGCGAAGTCAGCCGCGCTCATTTCTGCAGGCTTCGGCGCTGCCAGACCCTTCTGGGCGTAGTCGGAGGCCTTGTCCAGCGCAGCCTGCTTGGCCGCGGGATCGGTGATCGCGTCTGCACTCGCCAGTCGGCAATAGGCCTCAAAGAACAACCCCAGCGGATTGTTTGGGTCAACCTGAATAAGCCGGTCCGCAGCATCCAGGGTCTTTGCCATATCGGGGATCGAACTGTACGCCTGCATCAGCTGCTGGAGCACGGACGCCTTCACAGCCGACTGCGGATAAGCCGTTAGATAAGCTTCCAGGGCCGGTGCCTTGGTCTGCGCGGTTGCCTGCGTAATCGCGCTGTTGTACGCGTTATATTCAGCCGGAGACATCTGGACGCCGCCATTTGTCGACTGGTTGGAACCAAGATTGACCTGGGTTTGTGCTATTGCCGAACGTGCAACACATGCCATGCCAGCAACGGCCAGGAGAGACGCAACGACTGCCTTCTTCATTCCACACTCCTCAATAAATCTTCTCTTTCAAATGTGTCACCGATGTTTCGGGGTTCACTCGTACTTAAGGCGAACTACAGCCTGATCATAGTGCATCCGACTATTGTCCCCGCCGCGCCTGGCCTTGCGGCCGGAAGATTGAAGTGTTCCTGGCATCTCGGATGATGATGCGGATTATAGAAATGCTGTTGCTCAAACGCAAGTCTGCATCTGGTTTTGATCCAGCAACCCATGATTTATAACCGCAAATCGCCTTCTGTAGGACATTCAGATGAAGAGAAGGAACCGCAGCCTCCTGGTCTTCGCCTCTTCGCCTTCCGAACTCCCACGGAGTGACCATGTATGCACCGTAGATTGTTCCGAGGCTCTATTCTGTGCTCTGGAGAGATATCTTCGCCGGGTTAATATCTAGCGTAGATTTTCTTTGCGCGCGTCTTATAACCCCGATCCCGGTAAGCTGTGTACAGAAAATATCAACAACATCTGCGGCATTGTCGCAGCACCTGCCCATTAATAGTGTTATGTACTTCTTATCCACAATCTGTGGTGTTGTCCCCGTTGATTCCACTCCCAAACCCGACTAAAGTTGTTCTAGTCATAATCAACAGGCAAGGAGCGCCAATCTTGCCCGAAGAGGTAGCATTTGCTCAAGCTAAAGAAGGTCCAGATACTCGGCTTCAAATCCTTCTGTGATCGCACCGAGGTCCAACTCTCCGGCGAAGGCATCGCAGCGATAGTTGGGCCTAACGGCTGCGGCAAATCCAACATCTCAGACGCAATCACCTGGGTTCTTGGAGAGCAATCCGCCAAGTCCCTGCGCGGCATCAAGATGGAAGATGTCATCTTCGCCGGTACCCGCGACCGCAAGCCAACCGGCATGGCAGAGGTCTCACTGACTCTCGTCGATCCGGAAGTCTACGACAACGCGAGCCTTGACGCCGGTCCAGAGATCGTCATCGATGACGCAGTGCCCACGGACTGGGACGAGGCAAGACTCCGCGAGCAAAGCGCCGCTGACACTGAAGAAGCCGTCGCCGAAGCCCAACCCGGCACCGTCGTTGAAAGCGACCTCGGCGAACCCCAAAGTACACCGGAAATGCCTGAGGCGCATGCAACGGCGAACAATGTTGTCCTCAAGATCCGTCGTCGCAAGTTCGGGCGCACCCCAGTCCGTGCCGGCGAAATCACTATTACGCGTCGCCTCTTCCGCTCCGGAGACAGTGAGTACCTTCTCAACGGCAAGATCTGCCGCCTTCGCGATATTCAGGACATCTTCATGGGCACCGGCCTCGGTGGCGAAACCTACGCCATCATCGGCCAGGAGCGCATCGGCCAGCTCCTTAGTTCCAAACCGCTCGATCGCCGCGCCATTCTTGAAGAGGCCGCGGGTATCACTCGCTTCAAGACCAAGAAGCGTCTCGCTGAACTCCGTCTCGAGGCGGCCCGTCAGAATCTATCTCGCGTCAACGACATCTTCGACGAGGTCACCCGTCAGATGACAACACTGAAGCGTCAGGCAGCAAAGGCAGAACGGTACGGCACCCTTCGCGACGAACTCCGCAACCGTCTGCGTGTTGTCCTTGCCAGCCGCATGTCCCAGCTTGACGTCGAACAAGCCGCAACCGCCGAAAAAATCGCGGCGCTTGCCACCCAGATCGATGCCCAGTCCGCTACCGTGGACTCGATGGATACCGAGCACGCAGAAGGCATACGCAACGGCTACGCCCTCGACCAGCGAATCCGCGAAGCAGAAGCCCGGGCCAATCAATCAGCCGTCGACCTCGAGCGCATTACAGCTCGTACGTCGGCAAATGCTGATCGCATCATTGAACTCACCAGTCGTCTCTCCACCGGCAACGACGACCTCATTCAGGCCCGTGAACAATCCGAGAGCCTCGCCAGCGAACTCGAGCAACATCGCACCTTCCTCGAGCAGGCTACGTCCGAATCCGATAATTCGCGTGAAGCTGCGCGAAACCATCAGTCTCAGGCCCAGGAGGCTGTTCGAGCTGTCTCCTCTGCCGAGCAGCAGGTCGAACAAAATCGCCGCAGCTCAATGCAGCTGATGCAACGTCTCGGTCAAACCCGCAACGAAGAGGCCCAGGCTACCGCCGCCCTATCCAGCCTCGAGCGCGAGGCCGAACGTCTCGTCTCGGAGTCTGACATTGCACGACAGGAACTTGAAACCCTCGGTCTTCAGCGAGGCCAAGTTGCCCTGTCCTTTGAGACGGTTACCCAGCGCTTGAAACGACTCGAAACCGAGATTGCTGAACTCCAGCTCAAGATCGAAGCGAGCCGAGCCGAGGAATCGCAATCCAAGCGTCGTGGCGACCAACTACGTGGCGAGGTCGCAACCCTCAGGGGACGTCGAAACTCGCTCGAATCTCTAATTAAAGAGCATAGCTACTCCACCGATACTGTTCGCAACATCTTCAAAACTGATACCTACAAGCAAAACACCAACGGCATGGCCGCCGTTGGTACGCTGGCAGATTTCCTCGAGGTCGAGGGTAAATACGAGAACGTCGTCGACGAGTTCCTCCGCGACGAACTCAACTACATCGTCGTCAAGTCATGGGACGCTGCCGACGCTGGAATGCACCTTCTTCAGACTGATGTAAGCGGGCGCGCAACTTTTCTCGTCCATCCAAACGATGCGCAGGCCAACTTCACCTTCGCTGAGGGCATGCAAAGTATCGCCCAAACCAACATGGAAGGTATCGAAGGCGTAGTCCCTCTCAAGGAGTGCGTTCGAGTCCTCGACGGATTCGGCAAATCCCTCGAAGTCATTTTGCCCAAACTTCGCGAAGGCTTCGTTGCGCCTGACTCTTATACCGCACGCTCGCTTGCCCTTTCCAATCCACATGCGTTCTTCCTTTCCCCTTCCGGTGAGACATTCCACAACGTAACCGTGACTGGCGGTCGTCCGCGAGCGCAGGGTCCGCTTGCCCTCAAGCGCGAACTCGCTGAGATCCAGCAGAAAGTGGAGAGCACGGAGCAGGAACTGGCCCAGACCGATCTCCACACCGCCGAACTTCAACATCAGATCGCGGCTCTGACCACCGCTATCGATGGCAAGACACACGAGCGCCGTGATGCCGAACGCGAGTCCGCCAACTCCGGCGCTGCCCTTCGCCAGATGGAATCTGAGGTCGCCCGCATTGAACGTCGCCTTCAGGACTGGGCTCTCACCAGCGAGCGCAACCGTGATGCACGCAACCAGAAAGCAGACCTCATCGCCCGCCGTCAGCAAGAGGCAGCGGCGTTCGAGAACGAGCGCGCCACTCTCGAAACGAGCCTACTAGCCATTCAGGAGCAACTCGACCAGCTTCGCAACCGTCGCGAAGAGCTCCAGCATGCTGCGGCGACCGCATCAGCTGCTCTAGCCGGTCTCGAAGAACGTCGTCGCAACGCTGCTGCGAACTTTGAGCAAACCAACCGAATCTACAACACGCAGAAGCAGCGAATCGAACAACTCAACCAACAGCTTGTTGCTGCTCAGTCTGAAAAGCTTCGCCGTGAAGAAGAGACGACTGCTCTCACAGTCCAGCAGGCTGAACTCTCCGAACTTCGCACCACCGCAATAGGGGAAAGGACTAGTCTCACCAAGGAAGCCTCCGGCCTTCGTACTGCGATGGAAGATCTTGACCAACGCCTCCGAGCACTTCGCCATGAGACCGAGGCTCTACGCGAGCAACGCGCAACTTATACAGCTCGCGTAGCCAAACTTACATCCGACATTGAGCACATCGATGCCACATGTCTCAACGACCTCGGCATTGAGGCCAGTATCCTTCGCGAAGACCTTGCCATCACACGCATCGAAGGCGACGCCCTCCACACTGAAGAAGAGGAATCCCGCGCGCTGAAGCAGCGCCTCGAAGCTATGGGTCCAGTCAATATGATGGCCCTTGAAGAGTACAACGAGACTGTCACGCGTCACGGCTTTCTCGAAGCTCAGCGCAAAGATTTGCTAGATTCCATCGAAAACACTCAAGCTTCCATTAAGGAGATCGACGACGTCTCGCGCACGAAGTTTGATGAGGCATTCAAAGTCATCAACGAAAATTTCTCGGTGACCTTCGCCAAGCTCTTCGGTGGCGGCCAGGCCTTCATGAAGCTTACCGACGCTGAGAATACCAGCGAAAGCGGCATTGATATCGTCGCTTCCCCACCGGGCAAAAAGCTCCAGAACATCCTTCTTCTCTCCGGCGGAGAAAAGGCGCTGACAGCACTCTCTCTTCTGGTCGGTATCTTCCAATTCCAGCCCGCACCTTTCTGTATTCTCGACGAAGTCGACGCTCCACTCGATGAAACCAACGTGGGCCGCTTTGCCAAACTCATTCACGAGATGAGCGCCTCAACTCAGTTCGTTGTTATAACTCACAGTAAACGCACGATGGCACAGGCCGACGTTATCTACGGAGTAACCATGCAGGAACCGGGTATCTCGAAGATCGTCAGTGTTAACCTCAACCGCCGAGACTCTGGAGACAATCGCCGAGCTGTAGCCTGATGCTGTCCCCACATCGACTGTCCTTTTGCGCAGCTGGAGCGATCAGCACTCGCTCCAGCATTTTTCTTTAGCTAGCGACTTCTACAAGCCTTATGATCTGACGGGCATCAGTTATGCTGCTAGCATTTCTTTGAACACCGCCAATCGAGAAACATGGATATACCGATCACAATCACCGCGCTCGCATTTCTGACGGTAGCGATGATTTTTATGAGTAGCTTTTGGTTGCGTATCCCCCCGCGATTGAGATGGTTCCTCATCTGTGGGTCCGCTGCCATGATCATCCTCCACATGCTGTTTGCGGCAACCAAATGGAGTACTACCTCCGACCACTTGAACGTATTGCTCAAGTGGTGCGCTATTGCCGGTTACGAGCTTCTCGTTCTGCTTTTCGCCCGAGTGTCTCCCAAGTGGTTGACGCTTCCATGTGCGGTTATTCTGCTCGCACCTCTGATTTCAGCCAGCGTTCTGCTCCCTCTTTCCCAACTCTTCCAGCCAGATTCGCAACCCGTCGCACCGATGGGTGATTCTCTCTTCTATGAGGTCTTCCCTTGGGCGAATCCAGGAGGCGGCAACTCCGGCGTGGAGATTTTCGTTTATCGCCGTTCCCCCATAGTCCCCTATCTTCGGCATCAACTTCAGGTCATTCCATTCAATAATCAGGAGTGCAACGCCTCTCAAGCATTTGCAATATCGCTTCCGGCAACTGCCCAATACATAGGGCGCTGTCCTTACTGGCCGGCCCAGGCAACCGGTACCCTCGACAAGGTTTTTCCAGCCCGTTAAACACCAACAGTTCCCGCAACGAGGTGCTAACTTCAACGTGATGCCAACTGCTCTTATACAAACCGACCTAGGTGATATCGCCCTGACCGCCCGCGGCAAGGTTCGTGACATCTACGCCCTCTCTGGCGACAGACTCCTCTTTATCGCCAGCGACCGAATCTCTGCTTTTGATCACGTTCTTGGCAGCGGAATTCCCGACAAAGGCAAGATTCTTACCCAACTCTCGCTTTTCTGGTTTGATTTTCTAAAATCCTCCGTCCCAAATCACGTCATTACCGCAGATACCTCGTTATTCCCCACGGAACTGCACCCGTTCTTGAGCCAATTAGATGGTCGAAGCATGCTCGTCCGGCGAGCCAAGATGTTCCCAGTAGAATGCGTCGCCCGCGGCTATCTCTCGGGTTCGGGGTGGAAAGATTATCAGCAAACAGGAGCCATCTGTGGCATTAATCTCCCTACTGGACTCCGCGAATCTGATCCTTTGCCCGAACCCATATTTACGCCTGCTGCCAAAATCAACACCGGCGGACACGATGAAAACATCTCCTATCAGGCCGTCGAGCAGACCATAGGTGCAGCTCATACCAAGGCACTCCGCACGCTCACCCTCGACATCTACGACAAGGCCGCGAAACATGCAGCCAGTAAAGGCCTGATCCTTGCTGATACGAAGTTCGAATTTGGCTTGATCGACGGTACGATCATTCTTGCCGACGAAGTACTAACCCCCGACTCCTCACGCTACTGGCCAGCAGCGAGCTACAACCCCGGCGGAGCACAACCCTCCTTCGACAAACAATACGTTCGCGACTATCTGGAATCCATCAGTTGGAACAAACAGGCGCCGGCGCCCACCCTCCCTGACGAGGTCGTCTTCCAAACCCGCGAAAAATATCTCGAAGCCTTCCGCCTGATCACGGGACGTAAAGACATCAACCATAACTAAAGATATGACGCTCTTTGATTGGTTTCTTGTCTCCATTCTCGCTTACTCAATCATTGCGGCTTTCATGCGCGGCCTCATCCTTGAGCTTTTCTCCTTTGGTGGCTTAATAGCCGGCATCCTGATCGCTAGCTGGAACTATAACCGCATTGCAGTGCTTCTCGAACACCTCATCACCGCCCCTTCAATCGCCCAGATCATTGCCTTTTTCCTCATTGTCATCGGAGTAATGGTCCTCAGTGCCATCCTTGGAAAGGCCCTTACCCGCACCGCACACGCCATCGGACTCGCCTTCTTCGACAGGCTTTTGGGCGCGGTCTTTGGATTTGCCCGGGGCTGCCTCTTTGGGGTCGCCATTCTGATGGCCATCTTGGCCTTTCGGCCACATTCCGCCTGGATTGCAGATTCCCGGTTATCTCCCTATTTCCTTGCAGGGGCTCATGCGGTATCCTTCGTTGTACCTCACGATCTTCAGCAGCAGATTCTGAACGGCGCCGAACAACTCAAGCACAGCGCGCCCAATTGGATCAAACCGCTCCCGTAGAGGCACAATGAGAGAGTGGTTCCAGAAAGGGACCACCAGCGAGGAATAACCTTGAAGCGCGAAATAGATGGTCTGATCACGCAGATGCATAGTGCCGGCATCCCTTACTCGGAGGCCGTTCGCCAATTCAAAAGACGCTACATCCTCGAAGTGCTGGCGCAGCATAAGGGAAATCAGTGTAAGGCCGCCGAAGAACTTGGCATGCATCGCAACACACTCAGCCGCACCTTGGCCGAACTTGATATGAACACTGCCCAGATTCGCAACGGCATGCGCAGGCCACCCAGCAGCGAACGCCCTCGTATCCAAAACATCGCCAGTGCCCGTTAGCCACCGGCTCCGTCTAACCGGCAGTTGATGAAAGTTATCTTCCAGCACCGCGTCTCCGTTATTGCCCAATGGGCAGCCACAGTTGTGCTTTGCAGTTCCTCTTTCGCTCAACCTCCCACTCCCTCCGCTTCAGGAGCGTCTACAAAGCACCAGTCTCAGGCAGCGGAAGATGCCTACCTGGCAGGCGCTCGTATGTTGGAACGCAAGGATCTTACGGAAGCTGAGATCCAGTTTGCCAAGGCTGCCAAACTGGATCCCTCAAACAACGACTACGTACTCGCGTACTCGGTGACTCATCAACGACATATCACTGAGCTTGTGCGAGAGTCCAGCAAAGCTCTGCTTCTAGGTCAGAACGAAAAGGCCGAGACCTTACTCGCCGAGGCACGTCTCCTCGATCCACAGAACACAATCGTTGGCCAGACCGCCGACCCCGGTGCGCTTCCCAAAGTCTTTCGTCCAGAGATCGAGCCCTGGATACGCGACGCTTCAACTGTCGCGGGGCCTATCACTTTGACACCCAATCCCAGCGCAAAGAGTTTCCATCTTCACGCCAATGAGCAGGATGTCATCCGTCAGGTTCTCTCTGGATACGGCATCCGAGCCAGCTTCGATGAATCCGTGCAACGACAGGACCTGCGCTTTGACCTTGACGACTCCGCGTATCAGCAAGCCGTACCCATTCTGCTCAACATGGCCCACCTCTTCGCCGTACCACTAGACGCCAAAAGTGTACTCATCGCGAAAGACACTCCCGACAATCGGCAGAAATTCGAACATCTATTGCAGGAGACAATCTATATCCCCGGCATGACCAACGAGCAGATGGACGAGCTCAGTAACGTGGTAAAAAACGTCTTCGACGTCAGTCAGAAACAGATAGGTGTTGATAAGAGCACGGGCGAACTGGTTATCCGTGCTCCGCAGGAAACTCTGACTTATATTAATCTCACCCTTGCTGACCTCATCGACGGTGGCAGCGAGGTCATGATCGAACTTCAGCTCTATGCTGTCGACAAGACCAACCAGCGCAACATTGGCACCCAGCTTCCACAGCAGGTCGGCATCTACAACGTAGCTTCGGCAGCGCATAACCTTGTAATCGCTAATCAGACCATTGTGAACCAGGCCATCGCCCAAGGCCTCATTCCCGCAGGTTCAAGCAATATCACGATTGCCCTTGCGCTCATTGCTTCCGGTCTAGTCCAGAGCACACTTCTCTCCAACACCATTGGCTTCTTCGGTGGCGGTCTTACCCTAACCGGCGTTACGACAAATCAGAATCCAACATTCAATCTCTCACTGACCTCCAGTGACACCCGCGCGTTGAACGACATCAAGATTAGGGTTGGCGACCGCCAAGCAGCCACCTTTCGCATCGGCGAGCGCTACCCGATCACTACCGCTACCTATTCCAGCGGCTTGTCCACCGTCTCCTCCGCGCTCTCCGGAGTTTCCATCAATGGGGTCAGCGCGGCCAGCCTGCTCAACGCAGCTGTCGGCACGCCCGTCACTATTCCGCAGATCCAATACGAGGATCTTGGTCTTACGTTGAAAGCAACACCCACTATACAAAAATCCGGCGCCGTTAAACTGCACATCGACCTCAAGATTGAAGCATTGACAGGCGGTGCTGTGAACAACATCCCCATCCTCAATAACCAACAATTCGCCTCCGACGTGACCGTTGATGACGGGGACACGACAATGATGGTTAGCAGTCTCTCCAAGAGCGACGCTGCAAGCATCGGTGGACTACCCGGACTTGGAGAGTTGCCAGGATTTCAAACTGCTACAGCAGACAAGACCACCGCAATCGACTCGAGCAACCTCATCCTTCTGATCACACCACACGTCACTCGGCGTCGCTCAAATGTCTCGGCCGGCCCACGTATCCGAATCAATTTACCAAAGCCATCGAATTAGAACTCCCCACTGCCGAATCTCAAGTCGATCACCAAGACCGTCCGCGTTCGATAAACTGCATTGAGATAGTCACCATGACGCGCCAACCGCGTTGACCGCATGGAACCGGGCGGCTATACTTGGACATGTAAGAGCGGGAGTAGCTCAGTGGTAGAGTGCTTCCTTGCCAAGGAAGATGTCGCCGGTTCGACCCCGGTCTCCCGCTCCAGATAAGTCCTGCCTAAGGTACACTTCTCCTACAATCATCAGGGCAGAAGTAGGCCCATTAAGGCGCGGTACCCAAGTGGTAAGGGAGAGGTCTGCAAAACCTTTATGCGTCGGTTCGATCCCGACCCGCGCCTCCAAATTCTTCAATAACTTACAGCAGACCAGCGATCCTACCGAAACGGTACTGTAGCGAAAAATGTAGCGACTACCGCGCTTTTTTGGCTCTCTGTCCCGTCCCTTAGCTACTGAATTGCGTGTGTCGTTTGCGGGTTTGTGCCACAGCCTTCGCTTGATAGCTTTTCGCTATCCATTCATGTATTCGTAATGAGCGCAAGCTAGAGTTCTGATGAGTCATCTAGCGTTGCGATATTTGAAAACAGGCGTAATGACAGCTCCCTCATCAAGAATCAGCAAGGGTCTGGATTAGCAACTATGTTGAGCAGACGGCGGCTTCTCAGCCGAAGTTTCTATACAGCTGCAGGGCTTACACTTCAAAAAAGCATGCCCGCCCTTGGTCAGGTGATGGCTTCCCCCACTCCTATTCGAAGCGCGGTCAAACTGATTCGCTACGTCGATCCCCTCCCAATCCCACCAATTATTCGTTCGACGGACAAGCCGGGTGAAATCATTGATATAGAAATGAACCAGTTCCAGGCCAAAGTCCATCGTGACCTTCCGCCTACCACTCTTTGGGGATATAACGGTTCCTGGCCCGGTCCCACAATTGAAGCGCAAAGCGGCGAGCCCCTCAATATTAATTGGATCAGCAGATTGCCCGCGACGCACCTGCTACCCATCGACCACTCTATTCACGGCGCAGAATCTTCACTGCCAGCAGTGCGAAACGTAACCCACGTTCACGGTGCCTGCGTGCTCCCCGATGACGATGGCCATCCCGAAGCCTGGTTTACCGCTCAGGGGGAGCATGGTCCTCACGGACCAAAATTCATCCGACGGCCCTCCTCTTATCCCAACTGCCAACCTTCCACTACCCTCTGGTACCACGACCACTGCCTCGGCATTACACGTTTGAACGTCTACACGGGTCTGACCGGCTTCTATCTCATTCGAGACGAGGCGGAAAAAGCCCTAAACCTTCCGCAAGGCGAGTTTGAGGTCCCGCTGATGCTACAGGACCGACTCTTTCATCATGACGGATCGCTGTACTACCCTAAAGTCATCAACGGCCCACAGGAGCACCCCATCTGGATCCAGGAGCTCTTCGGCGATTACAACTGTGTTAATGGCAAGGTCACACCGTTCCTTGAGGTCGAACCACGCAAATATCGTTTCCGAATCCTTAATGCAGCCAACTCTCGCTTTTACCATCTGCGTCTCTTCAATGCGGATGTGACAGGCAAAATCCAGAACGAGGCATTCGACGTGCCTTCATTTCAGCAGATCGGGACAGATGGAGGTCTGCTGCCTGCTTCGCTGGAACTACGATATCTTTTGATCGGGCCAGCCGAACGCTTTGATGTCATCGTCGACTTCTCCGGATTCGAAGGCAAATCATTCTCCCTCATTAATGATGCTCCCGCACCTTACACGATGGGGGGCCAGTATTTAGCGGAAGACGTGATGCTCTTCAAGGTGACGAAGCCCCTCTCCGTTAAAGACACCTCATCTCTCCCGGATACCTTGGTTCCGTTCGAACCGCTCAACCCGACGTATGCTACGCGCGAACGTCTCCTCTTGGTATCGGAGAAGGAACGACCGTCCGATGGCTACGTCATCATCGGTCTGTTAGGCAACGCTCGCTGGCACGAGCCAATCACGGAAGACCCCAAGGCGGGCAGCACCGAAATATGGTCTTTTATTAACACCACAGGGGACGTCCATCCCCTGCACGTTCACCTCGTGCAATTTCACGTGTTGAATCGCCAGACCTTCGATGTCCCTATCTACCAACAAACTGGCAAGCTTGTCTTTACCAGTAGGCCTATGGCTCCCGAAAGCAACGAACGTCCGGCGCGCAAGGACACAATCAAGTCTTATCCCGGCTACGTTACTCGCGTCATCATGCGCTTTGATCTACCACATGGAGCGCCGGTACTCCCTGGACAAGAACTTCTCTACGTGTGGCACTGCCACATCCTCGAGCATGAAGACAACGAGATGATGAGGCCGTACAAAGTTATTGTGTAAGTGCAACTTTTCAAAGTAGCTCTATTTAATGACGGACACGTGATTCGACACATCTATTCATCTAAAAAGTTATTGTCATCACAAATCTTTTCTCTGCGACGAATTCCTGCCAATAACGTAATCGTAATTATTAATCATTTCATTATTGCGTTACACGCCGAAGGTCTCTCTGCCTCTACGGTTGTCCCACTGAGGATAAACTCCCCAACGGTTCACGGCCGTCCCTCAGTGTTCTGGAGGTATCACCTTGAAATGTACTGTCAATGCCCCTAACGGGACTTTGAAGTGCGGCGCAATAATGTTGATTGCGCTGCAAGTGTTTGCGGGACTGCCACAATCCGCCTACGCCCAAACCGCTGCACCGGCAACCACGACGCCCATCAAGCACGTCATCGTCATCATCGGCGAAAATCGTACCTTCGACCATGTCTACGCGACCTACAAGCCAAAGGATGGCGAAACCGTCTCTAACTTGCTCTCAAAAGGCATCGTCAAAGAAAACGGTAAGCCCGGACCGAACTACTCTTTGTCTGCACAGTTCTCAGCGCTGGACAACACTGCTTCTGGCGGAGTGTACACCACCAGTCCCCAGTCCAAGAGCATCTACAGCACACTGCCTCCAGCCCTGGCCGGCGGACCTGAAACGCCGACCGTTTCTGGTCCTCCTCCCTTTACCACTTTGAAAATTGCGAAACTCGCGGATACCGGCCTCGCCGCCGGATATGATCAGTTTCTCCTCACTGGCGCTACAGGAATTCCCTCCGGCCAGTTGGATACTCGCATAACCAATGCAAACAATCTGCGTGAAGGTGTCTTTCAACTCAGCGGGGACAAAATGCCTTACGATGCCTACACCAACAGCCCCGTGCATCGTTTCTTCCAGATGTGGCAACAGGTAGATTGCAACGTTGGCTATGCCACTAAAGACAATCCGAGTGGCTGCTTGAACGATCTCTTCCCATGGGTCGAAACCACCGTCGGCACCGGGAGTAACGGCGCCCCCCAACCCAGCAACTTCACCAACACCACAACCGGCGAAGGCTCGACTGCCATGGCCTTCTACAACATGGCCCAGGGGGATGCTCCTTATTTCAAGGAACTTGCCGATAAGTACACTATCAACGACAACTTCCACCAGTCCGTCATGGGGGGCACCGGTGCCAACCACATCATGTTCGGTTTCGGCGACGCTATCTACTACACCAACCCCAGTGGTGTTGCCGCTAAGCCTCCCACTAATCAGATTGAAAACCCCGACCCACAAGCCTCAACTGACAACTTTTACGACCAAGACGGCTACGGTGGTGGCAGCTATGTCAACTGCGGCGACATCGGACAACCCGGTGTTCCCGCCGTGACGAACTACCTTCAGTCGCTGAAGCGGCCGGTTAAACCGAACTGTGTCAAGGGAAATTACTACCTCGTCAACAACTACAATCCGGGCTACAACGGTGACGGCACTCTCACCTCGCAGTACTCCCCGTTCACAATTCCTCCCACCACCCAAAAGAGTATCGGCGACGATCTCGTCGCACACAATGTTCCCTTCAAATACTTCGGTGAAAACTGGGATCTTTACGTAACAGACCCCACCGAGTCGAACAGCTTCGACGAATACTGCAACATCTGCAACCCGTTCCAGTACCAGACCCAGTTCATGGGCACTCAGGCCGCGCGTCAGACGTATATCGCCGACACCACGGAACTCTACGAAGATATCGACACCGGTAATCTACCGCCAGTCTCCATCGTCAAGCCCAGCGGCATGAACGACGGGCACCCCGCCTCCTCCAAACTCGATCTCTTTGAAGGCTTCGTAAAGAAGATCGTCAACGGAGTCAAATCCAACCCAACACTCTGGAACGACACCGCCATCTTCATCACCTTCGACGAAGGCGGCGGATACTATGACTCGGGTTACATCCAGCCTGTAGATTTCTTCGGCGATGGCACACGCATTCCGTTGATCATTGTTTCGAAATACTCCAAGGGCGGTCGCGTGTCGCATGAGTATGGCGACCATGTCTCGCTCATCAAATTCATCGAAAAGAACTGGAGTTTGCCGCCGGTCAGCACACGTAGCCGCGACAATCTCCCAAACCCAGTTCAAAAGGACGGTAATCCGTATGTTCCGACCAACAGCCCTGCTCTTGGCGATCTTACGGGTGAATTCCAGTTCCCTTCCAATTAGCAGCAAGTTTGTAAGTTGATTTCACACTTTGACGGCCTGCTAACGCAGGCCGTCAAAGTGAATCTTTCCAGAAGCAATTCAAACCATGGTGACAATGAATATCCTTTCTCGCTCTCAATTCAAGGTGAAATCGAAGATTTTTCTCACTATCCTTCTTGCGCTCGGACTGGGAGATATCTCATCTTCACGCCTTCTTCAAGCCGCAACAGGAACAATCCAGCCGCAGTTTCACGTGAAGGACCAGTGGAACATCGGCGGCAAAGGTGGCTGGGGCTTCCTCGTTCTCGACGCCCCAGCGCATCGTCTTTACATTCCCCGTACCAATCGAGTGATGGTCGTTGACACTGGTACCGGCAAGGTAATTGGCGAAGTCGAAGAGATGAAGAACATTCGCGACATCGCTCTCGATGACTCTGGTAAATACGGCTACGTAACCGATCCGACCGATGGAAGCGAAGGCTTTGTCCGTGTGTTTGACCGGGACACACTTAAAATCGTCGCTTCCATCCCCACCGGGGGAGTTCCAGCCGCGATCGTCTTCGACTCATTCACCAAATCTGTCGTGGCCTTCAACTCGCGCGGCCGCAGTGCAACTATCATCGATACCGCGACCAACCAGGTCACCGCTACGATACCTCTCTCCGGACGTCCAGGCTCTGCCGTGGCAGATGGAAACGGCACCGTCTTTGTATCGCTGCCCGCCACAGGAGAGATACTTCGCATCGATGCAGCTGTCAGGAAAGTTGCAATGTCATGGCAGCTTGCCCCCTGCACCGGCCCACGAAGTCTTGCCCTCGACAACGCTGACCATCAACTCTTTACAACGTGCGAGAACCGTAAATTAGTCACCGTCAACGTTGAAACAGGCCATGTCACTGCAGTCGCGGACGTTTCGTCTAACTCCGGCGACATTGACTACGATCCTACTCATAAATTGCTCTTCGTCGCCGATGCGATTGGCACGCTCTCGATCTATCGGCGCGATTCTTCTTCTCTCAGATATTCCTGTATCCAGCAAGTAAAAACTCAGCAGGGCGCCAGAACTATGATCGTTAACCGTAACGAGTCCAAAGCCTATCTTGTGACCTCCCAATTTGGCCAAAATACCAGTTCGGTATCCGAGGAGTTACAGTTTCGTCCTACCCCCATCCCGGGGACGTTCTCAGTAATTGTCGTGGGACGTTGAACTAATCTTTAGCTCTCTGGCCCTGCCGGGAGTTGCAAAACCTTTATCGGCGGTTCGTTCGATCCTGACCCGCGCCACAAGACATTCAGCCACCAAAAGCCCTCCTACATGGAGGGCTTCTGTAATGCTGGGCCAAACTTTTCTCTAGATCGCGCCGACTCGCGATCGACTTCTTACCCACTCTACGACGACCAGCCTTTCACTCTTCTGTGCTCCTGAGAAAGACGTGGCACTAGCTTCACCAAAGGGCACCTGGCTCACCATTCTTATAGCCTCTCCTACCACTTTCTGGGGGGTCCATGCACACGACGTGCCATACCCCGGAATTACGCGCCAAGTCATGATGCTTTTGGTAAGGAACATTTTCCCAAAATGGAAAGAGCCTCTGCCCAAAGAACATGAAGCCTTGAACCAGTGCATTACTAGCAGATCTGCGGAAGACATTTTGAGGACAACTCAAATGTGTCCATTGTTCGACTCTTCCGCACTCTTCGGGAGATCTTCGACATTCGCAAGCCTCCACTAGTTCAAAAAGCATCGCTCGCATGTACGTAACCACAGGCCTTGCAGAGAAGATTTCTCTGTCACGAACGACACGAAGGCTTCTTTCATAAGACGGATTTTCATTCGCTGCATCAGTCGAAAGGTTTAGAAATGCCTGCATTTATGAAGATTAATAGGAGTGTCGAGTCGACACTCCGCTTCTGCCAGTCTGGATTATCCGCTAAAACGGCGTTGCTTTCAGGTCGGTCCATCTTGACCGCCGCCAAGGAATCGCTCCTGCATGGCCTCCTCATGGCAGCACATAAGACAGCAATCGTTGTGCCACAAATTTCCGGCAAAGCCGACAGAATATTAGACAGTTCTAACTATTCGAGAATGTCGAGGAGACTAACTCTCTCGAATAATCCTCTAGCTTCTTTTGGCGCAGTTCTATTGTTTGCAATGTCCGGTGTCGTGGCTGGCGCCCAGACTGCGACGACCACCGCACTCACAGTATCTCCCACGAGCGCTGGCAACGGGTCCGTATTCACCATGACCGCGACCGTGACGGCCAGCGCCACACAGATGACCGGCGGTACAGTCTCTTTTCGTGATACCTATAACGGCATTAGCCAGCTGCTTGGTACCGTTCAAGTGCAATCAGCTCATGGCACGGCGGGTAACGCAGTTCTAATGCAGCAGCTTGGCGGAATCGGCACGCATTCGATTGTAGCTTCATACAGCGCACCGAAAACATTTTCCGGCAGCTCATCCTCTGCCGCAAATGTAACTGTGACAGGACTCTATCAGTCAACAGCAAGCCTCGTGAAGACAGGAGGCTCCGCGGGAAATTGGTCGCTGACAGCAACAATCATTGGCACCGGCACTGCAACAATTTCTCCGACCGGCACTATCTCCCTTCTGGACACAAGCAACGCAAACCTACTCTTAGGCACAGGAGCGCTCGGTGCAGGAACGGCAGGTCGTAAGACCGCAGCAGCGAGCGGCTCTCCAATTGCCGTTGGCAATAAGCCACAAAGTGTCGCTGCAGGCGACTTCGACGGCGATGGTTTTATCGATCTCGCGGTACTAAACACGACCGATCAAACTATTACCATTTTGAAAGGCTCTGGCACAGGCACCTTTACAGCGTTGACCACCAAGCCAACAACTGGCAATGGTCCAGTAGCCGTTGTTACAGGAGATTTCGACGGGGATGGCAAGCTTGATTTGGCAATTGCAAACTCCACTGACAAAAACATTAGTATTTTCATCGGAAATGGGGACGGCACCTTTAAGACGCAGGTTTCCTATACCGCGACTCCGCTCAATTCCATCGCCGCAATCGCCATAGGGGACTTTAACAGCGATGGCATTCCTGATATGGCCGTGGCCGGAAATCCCTCCACGGGCGGCGCTGTCGTCATCATGCAGAACAATGGTAGTGGCGTCTTCACCGACGTAACGACCTCTGGAATTACCGTTGGTAGTGCACCTTCTTCAATTGCTGTCGGCGATTTCAACCTGGATGGAAATCTTGACCTCGCTGTCGTCAATCAGACCAGCAACTCGGTCAGCGTCCTCAGCGGGAATGGCAGCGGCTCGACTTTCGCTTCTTCCACCTTCACCGTTACCAGTGGATCGAGCCCGACTGCAATCGCTGCCACTGACCTCAACGGCGACGGGCGTTTGGATCTGGTCATCGCCGAAAGTAATAACAACAGAGTCGATATCTACAAAGGGAATGGCGACGGCACCTTCACTCTGCAAAGAACACTCGCAACCGGGAACTCGCCAATGTCGATCGTTCCTGGCGACTTTAATACCGATGGCAATATCGACCTCGCAGTCGCAAATTTCAATTCGGCAACTGCAAGCATATTGCTCGGCAACGGTGATTTCACATTTCAGACTCAGTCGACAGCCCCTGCAGGAACAAATCCCTTTTCGATTACATCAGGAGACTTCAACGGAGACGGCACTGCGGATGTCGCGGTTGCCAACAGTACCAGCAATAACGTCAGCATCCTGTTAAATCAACTGACCGATACGGCGACCGCATCGTTTACCGGTATCGATATCCCGGGAAATGGCAGCACTACCATTGGTCACAACATTGAAGCCACTTATCCAGGTGATACCAACTTCAATGCAAGCACCTCCGGGACCGTGTCGCTACAGTCGACCAAGATATCGACATCGACTCTTCTCAGCTCAAGCACGACTTCCTCCACTTTCGGTCAGCAGGTAGTCTTTACCGCGACGCTGGTTCCGTCGCTCGTAGGTGCCCTGACGCCATCCGGCAACGTTACCTTTAAAAACGGAGGCACAACTCTCGGTACAGCAGCTGTCTCTGGTGGAGTGGCAACTCTCAACGTTACTTCTCTCCCTGTCGGCGTTGATAGCATCACTGCCACATACGCTGGCGATTCTAATTTCATCACCAGCACATCGCCAGCACTCGGTGTAACGGTTAGCAAGGCGACACCGGTAATCACCTGGGCCAATCCAACTCCAATCACTTACGGAACCGTGTTGTCGGGAACTCAGCTGAATGCAGCGACAACTGTTCCAGGTACATTTGCCTACAACAAGCCAGCATCTACTTTGCTATCGGTTGGCACATACACCCTGAGTACTACTTTCACTCCCACCGATTCGACCGACTATACGATCGCCACGGCCAGCGTAACCCTCGTCGTAAATATCGCGAGCCCTCAGATCAATTGGCCGGCACCGGCGCCAATCTCTTTCGGCACACCGTTGAGCGGTATTCAACTCAATGCTACTGTTTCTGTTTACAACATAGTTCCGCTCTCTTCCTTCTATAACGTCAGCGGCATTTATACCGATGGCGCGAGTTTCGGCAGTGGGGGATTTGATGGAGGAGGTTCCGCCTACTCCTCGAATTTGCTTGGGACTTCGGTTAAATGGAATAACATAACCTTCCCGTTGGGGCCTGCCAACGCGCCAGATGCCGTCAGCAATACAACCATCAGCCTGCCAGCTGGACATTATGCCAGTCTTAACATGCTTGGTGCTCTTGTTAACAATGCTGCAGCCGGGAACAACTTTGTTGTCACCTACACTGATGGAACAACGGCGACCGTCACGCAAAGCCTGAGTGATTGGGTCTATCCGTTGAACTATTCCGGCGAGACAGGAGTAACCTGCGTCCCATACCGCGATACTTCCGGCGGCGGTCAGGATGCTCACTTAACGTGCGTTTATGGCTATCAAATTCCGCTTGACAGCACAAAAGTAGCCCAAAGCATCCAGCTTCCCACGACACGGAATGTAGTGATGCTCGCCATGGCGCTCGTTTCTCCGCCAATCCCGGGCACACTCGTATATACACCACCTTCTGGAACCATTCTTCCTACCGGCACAAATACGCTGACCGCTGCATTCACCCCAACTGACCAGACCGACTTTGCAAACGCCACCGCGAGTGTGCAGGAACTTGTAAATCCGGCAGTAGCAACATCCATTGTCTGGCCTACGCCCGCACCTATCACCTATGGAACTGCACTCAGCTCCACACAACTCAATGCAAGTGCTCAGACAGTTCCAGGAACGACAGCTGTTTCGCTCGCACCTTACTACCGTGTCAATGCCTTCCAGAGCGACGGGTCGGTCTTTTCGACCGGTGGTTTCGACAATAGCGCAAATGCCTTCTCGTCAAACCTCCTGGGTTCTTCCCTTGTTTGGAATGGGCAAACATATCCGCTAGGTCCGGCGAATCTTCCGAGCGCAGTCACAAGCACAACGATCGGGCTGCCTCAGGGCAATTTTTATGTGATGACACTGATCGGTGCAGCAACCACAACCGGGCAAACTGGGCAGTGCTTCACTCTCAATTTTACCGATGGCACTAGTTCGACCGGATGTTGGAATATGAGCAGCTGGACGCAGTCTGCTAGCTACTCTGGCGAGACAATCGTTTCAACGACGGCTTATCGAAATACCGGCGGCGGAGGCCGTACGACTGGCAATACCTATCTGTACGGATATCAGATCAACATTGACGGGTCGAAGGTTGTGCAAAGCCTCACGCTCCCAAACAATCGGAACATTGTTATTGTCGCGATGTCGCTCAGCACTTCGGCAGCTCCACTCCCCATCCCAGGCACGTACGTCTACACTCCACCCGCCGGCACAGTTCCCGCAGCAGGCACCGATCCGCTCAACGTCAAGTTCACCCCGACCGATATTCGCTATGGAACGTCAACGGCGACGGTCAATCTCGTTGTCAACAAGGCTCCGCTAACTGTTACCGCCAACAACGAGACCGTCCTCTTCGGCGCCTCAATTCCACCCTACACTGACACCATCACCGGCTTCGTCCACGGGGACACCCTGAGCGTGGTGACAGGCTCAGCCTCTCTGACTACTACGCCTGCCAACCCTACCGCTGTAAATACCTATCCCATCACCGCAGCACAAGGTACTGTGGCCGCAGCTAACTACAGCTTCGCCTTTGTCCCCGGTACCCTCACTATTACAAAAGGCGCTCCGACAATTACATGGAACACTCCGGCGTCGATTACGTATGGGACCGCGCTCACCGGTGGACCCGCCGGTCAGTTGAACGCCACAGCATCAGTCCCTGGAAGCTTCTCATATTCGGCGGCTGTCGGCACAGTCATGAGCGTCGGAAGCCACCTCCTCTCTGTCACGTTTACCCCCACCGACACTACTGACTACAGCCCCCAAACGGCCTCGGTTACTCTAGTGGTCACCAAGGCCGTCCTCACCGTGACCGCGGCCAGCCAGACCGTCACCTACGGGACCACGCTGGCGCCCTACGGCTATGCCATCACCGGCTTCGTCAACGGCGACACCCAGGCCACCGCCACCACCGGCGCACCTTCCCTCACCACCACCCCCGCCACGCCGGTCAACGTCGGCTCCTACCCCATCACCACCGCGGTCGGAACCCTGGCCTCCGGCAACTACAGCTTCACC
>CAVTVC010000008.1:0-130231 GCA_963738085.1 uncultured Acidobacteriaceae bacterium | reverse complement strand
GGCCACCCTCACCCTCACCGCCGCCAACGCCTCCAGGCCCTACAACACCGCCAACCCCACCTTCACCGGAACCCTCACCGGCCAGGTCAACGGCGACACCTTCACCGAGAGCTTCACCACCACCGCAGTGTCGGCCTCGATCGCAGGCACCTATCCCATCACCCCCAGTGCAACGGGAACTAACCTCGCCAACTACACCGTCAGCGCCACCCCGGGAACCCTCACCATCACCGCCGCCTCCGCCGCCGCCACCGCCTCCACCATCACCTGGAGCCCGGCTGCGCTGACCTACGGGACCGGACTCGGCGCCGCCCAGCTCAACGCCTCCTCCACCCTCCCCGGAACCTTCGCCTACACCCCCGCCGCCGGCGCCATCCTCCCCGCAGGCTCCCAGACCCTTTCGGTCACCTTCACCCCAACCGATACCGCCGACTACACCCCCGCCACCGTCACCGCCGCCCTCACCGTCAATAAAGCCACCCTCACCCTCACCGCCGCCAACGCCTCCAGGCCCTACAACACCGCCAACCCCACCTTCACCGGAACCCTCGCCGGCCAGGTCAACGGCGACACCTTCACCGAGAGCTTCACCACCACCGCAGTGTTGGCCTCGATCGCCGGCACCTACCCCATCACCCCCAGTGCAACCGGCGCGAACCTCGCCAACTACACCGTCAGCACCACCCCGGGAACCCTCACCATCACCGCCGCCTCCGCCGCCGCCACCGCCTCCACCATCACCTGGAGCCCGGCTGCGCTGACCTACGGGACAGGCCTCGGCGCCGCCCAGCTCAACGCCTCCTCCACCCTCCCCGGAACCTTCGCCTACACCCCCGCCGCCGGCGCCATCCTCCCCGCTGGATCCCAGACCCTTTCGGTCACCTTCACCCCAACCGATACCGCCGACTACACCCCCGCCACCGTCACCGCCATCCTCACCGTCAATAAGGCCACCCTCACCCTCACCGCCGCCAACGCCTCCAGGCCCTACAACACCGCCAACCCCACCTTCACCGGAACCCTCGCCGGCCAGGTCAACGGCGACACCTTCACCGAGAGCTTCACCACCACCGCAGTGTTGGCCTCGATCGCCGGCACCTACCCCATCACCCCCAGTGCAACCGGCGCCAACCTCGCCAACTACACCGTCAGCGCCACCCCGGGAACCCTCACCATCACCGCCGCCTCCGCCGCCGCCACCGCCTCGACCATCACCTGGAGCCCGGCTGCGCTGACCTACGGGACAGGCCTCGGCGCCCCCCAGCTCAACGCCTCCTCCACCCTCCCCGGAACCTTCGCCTACACCCCCGCCGCCGGCGCCATCCTCCCCGCTGGATCCCAGACCCTTTCGGTCACCTTCACCCCAACCGATACCGCCGACTACACCCCCGCCACCGTCACCGCTGCCCTCACCGTCAATAAAGCCACCCTCACCCTCACCGCCGCCAACGCCTCCAGGCCCTACAACACCGCCAACCCCACCTTCACCGGAACCCTCGCCGGCCAGGTCAACGGCGACACCTTCACCGAGAGCTTCACCACCACCGCAGTGTTGGCCTCGATCGCAGGCACCTATCCCATCACCCCCAGTGCAACCGGCGCGAACCTCGCCAACTACACCGTCAGCGCCACCCCGGGAACCCTCACCATCACCGCCGCCTCCGCCGCCGCCACCGCCTCCACCATCACCTGGAGCCCGGCTGCGCTCACCTACGGGACAGGCCTCGGCGCCCCCCAGCTCAACGCCTCCTCCACCCTCCCCGGAACCTTCGCCTACACCCCCGCCGCCGGCGCCATCCTCCCCGCTGGATCCCAGACCCTTTCGGTCACCTTCACCCCAACCGATACCGCCGACTACACCCCCGCCACCGTCACCGCCATCCTCACCGTCAATAAGGCCACCCTCACCCTCACCGCCGCCAACGCCTCCAGGCCCTACAACACCGCCAACCCCACCTTCACCGGAACCCTCGCCGGCCAGGTCAACGGCGACACCTTCACCGAGAGCTTCACCACCACCGCAGTGTTGGCCTCGATCGCAGGCACCTACCCCATCACCCCCAGTGCAACCGGCGCCAACCTCGCCAACTACACCGTCAGCGCCACCCCGGGAACCCTCACCATCACCGCCGCCTCCGCCGCCGCCACCGCCTCCACCATCACCTGGAGCCCGGCTGCGCTGACCTACGGGACAGGCCTCGGCGCCCCCCAGCTCAACGCCTCCTCCACCCTCCCCGGAACCTTCGCCTACACCCCCGCCGCCGGCACCATCCTCCCCGCTGGATCCCAGACCCTTTCGGTCACCTTCACCCCAACCGATACCGCCGACTACACCCCCGCCACCGTCACCGCTGCCCTCACCGTCAATAAAGCCACCCTCACCCTCACCGCCGCCAACGCCTCCAGGCCCTACAACACCGCCAACCCCACCTTCACCGGAACCCTCGCCGGCCAGGTCAACGGCGACACCTTCACCGAGAGCTTCACCACCACCGCAGTGTTGGCCTCGATCGCCGGCACCTACCCCATCACCCCCAGTGCAACCGGCGCCAACCTCGCCAACTACACCGTCAGCACCACCCCGGGAACCCTCACCATCACCGCCGCCTCCGCCGCCGCCACCGCCTCCACCATCACCTGGAGCCCGGCTGCGCTCACCTACGGGACAGGCCTCGGCGCCCCCCAGCTCAACGCCTCCTCCACCCTCCCCGGAACCTTCGCCTACACCCCCGCCGCCGGCGCCATCCTCCCCGCTGGATCCCAGACCCTTTCGGTCACCTTCACCCCAACCGATACCGCCGACTACACCCCCGCCACCGTCACCGCTGCCCTCACCGTCAATAAAGCCACCCTCACCCTCACCGCCGCCAACGCCTCCAGGCCCTACAACACCGCCAACCCCACCTTCACCGGAACCCTCGCCGGCCAGGTCAACGGCGACACCTTCACCGAGAGCTTCACCACCACCGCAGTGTTGGCCTCGATCGCAGGCACCTATCCCATCACCCCCAGTGCAACCGGCGCGAACCTCGCCAACTACACCGTCAGCGCCACCCCGGGAACCCTCACCATCACCGCCGCCTCCGCCGCCGCCACCGCCTCCACCATCACCTGGAGCCCGGCTGCGCTGACCTACGGGACAGGCCTCGGCGCCGCCCAGCTCAACGCCTCCTCCACCCTCCCCGGAACCTTCGCCTACACCCCCGCCGCCGGCGCCATCCTCCCCGCTGGATCCCAGACCCTTTCGGTCACCTTCACCCCAACCGATACCGCCGACTACACCCCCGCCACCGTCACCGCTGCCCTCACCGTCAATAAAGCCACCCTCACCCTCACCGCCGCCAACGCCTCCAGGCCCTACAACACCGCCAACCCCACCTTCACCGGAACCCTCGCCGGCCAGGTCAACGGCGACACCTTCACCGAGAGCTTCACCACCACCGCAGTGTTGGCCTCGATCGCAGGCACCTATCCCATCACCCCCAGTGCCACGGGAACTAACCTCGCCAACTACACCGTCAGCGCCACCCCGGGAACCCTCACCATCACCGCCGCCTCCGCCGCCGCCACCGCCTCCACCATCACCTGGAGCCCGGCTGCGCTCACCTACGGGACCGGACTCGGCGCCCCCCAGCTCAACGCCTCCTCCACCCTCCCCGGAACCTTCGCCTACACCCCCGCCGCCGGCGCCATCCTCCCCGCTGGATCCCAGACCCTTTCGGTCACCTTCACCCCAACCGATACCGCCGACTACACCCCCGCCACCGTCACCGCCATCCTCACCGTCAATAAAGCCACCCTCACCCTCACCGCCGCCAACGCCTCCAGGCCCTACAACACCGCCAACCCCACCTTCACCGGAACCCTCGCCGGCCAGGTCAACGGCGACACCTTCACCGAGAGCTTCACCACCACCGCAGTGTTGGCCTCGATCGCCGGCACCTACCCCATCACCCCCAGTGCAACCGGCGCGAACCTCGCCAACTACACCGTCAGCGCCACCCCGGGAACCCTCACCATCACCGCCGCCTCCGCCGCCGCCACCGCCTCCACCATCACCTGGAGCCCGGCTGCGCTCACCTACGGGACCGGCCTCGGCGCCGCCCAGCTCAACGCCTCCTCCACCCTCCCCGGAACCTTCGCCTACACCCCCGCCGCCGGCGCCATCCTCCCCGCTGGATCCCAGACCCTTTCGGTCACCTTCACCCCCACCGATACCGCCGACTACACCCCCGCCACCGTCACCGCTATCCTCACCGTCAATAAAGCCACCCTCACCCTCACCGCCGCCAACGCCTCCAGGCCCTACAACACCGCCAACCCCACCTTCACCGGAACCCTCGCCGGCCAGGTCAACGGCGACACCTTCACCGAGAGCTTCACCACCACCGCAGTGTTGGCCTCGATCGCCGGCACCTACCCCATCACCCCCAGTGCAACCGGCGCGAACCTCGCCAACTACACCGTCAGCGCCACCCCGGGAACCCTCACCATCACCGCCGCCTCCGCCGCCGCCACCGCCTCCACCATCACCTGGAGCCCGGCTGCGCTGACCTACGGGACAGGCCTCGGCGCCCCCCAGCTCAACGCCTCCTCCACCCTCCCCGGAACCTTCGCCTACACCCCCGCCGCCGGCGCCATCCTCCCCGCTGGATCCCAGACCCTTTCGGTCACCTTCACCCCAACCGATACCGCCGACTACACCCCCGCCACCGTCACCGCCGCCCTCACCGTCAATAAAGCCACCCTCACCCTCACCGCCGCCAACGCCTCCAGGCCCTACAACACCGCCAACCCCACCTTCACCGGAACCCTCGCCGGCCAGGTCAACGGCGACACCTTCACCGAGAGCTTCACCACCACCGCAGTGTTGGCCTCGATCGCAGGCACCTATCCCATCACCCCCAGTGCAACCGGCGCGAACCTCGCCAACTACACCGTCAGCGCCACCCCGGGAACCCTCACCATCACCGCCGCCTCCGCCGCCGCCACCGCCTCCACCATCACCTGGAGCCCGGCTGCGCTCACCTACGGGACAGGCCTCGGCGCCGCCCAGCTCAACGCCTCCTCCACCCTCCCCGGAACCTTCGCCTACACCCCCGCCGCCGGCGCCATCCTCCCCGCTGGATCCCAGACCCTCTCCGTCACCTTCACCCCAACCGATACCGCCGACTACACCCCCGCCACCGTCACCGCCATCCTCACCGTCAATAAGGCCACCCTCACCCTCACCGCCGCCAACGCCTCCAGGCCCTACAACACCGCCAACCCCACCTTCACCGGAACCCTCGCCGGCCAGGTCAACGGCGACACCTTCACCGAGAGCTTCACCACCACCGCAGTGTTGGCCTCGATCGCAGGCACCTACCCCATCACCCCCAGTGCAACCGGCGCGAACCTCGCCAACTACACCGTCAGCGCCACCCCGGGAACCCTCACCATCACCGCCGCCTCCGCCGCCGCCACCGCCTCCACCATCACCTGGAGCCCGGCTGCGCTCACCTACGGGACAGGCCTCGGCGCCCCCCAGCTCAACGCCTCCTCCACCCTCCCCGGAACCTTCGCCTACACCCCCGCCGCCGGCGCCATCCTCCCCGCTGGATCCCAGACCCTTTCGGTCACCTTCACCCCAACCGATACCGCCGACTACACCCCCGCCACCGTCACCGCCATCCTCACCGTCAATAAAGCCACCCTCACCCTCACCGCCGCCAACGCCTCCAGGCCCTACAACACCGCCAACCCCACCTTCACCGGAACCCTCGCCGGCCAGGTCAACGGCGACACCTTCACCGAGAGCTTCACCACCACCGCAGTGTTGGCCTCGATCGCCGGCACCTACCCCATCACCCCCAGTGCAACCGGCGCCAACCTCGCCAACTACACCGTCAGCGCCACCCCGGGAACCCTCACCATCACCGCCGCCTCCGCCGCCGCCACCGCCTCCACCATCACCTGGAGCCCGGCTGCGCTCACCTACGGGACAGGCCTCGGCGCCCCCCAGCTCAACGCCTCCTCCACCCTCCCCGGAACCTTCGCCTACACCCCCGCCGCCGGCGCCATCCTCCCCGCTGGATCCCAGACCCTTTCGGTCACCTTCACCCCCACCGATACCGCCGACTACACCCCCGCCACCGTCACCGCCATCCTCACCGTCAATAAAGCCACCCTCACCCTCACCGCCGCCAACGCCTCCAGGCCCTACAACACCGCCAACCCCACCTTCACCGGAACCCTCGCCGGCCAGGTCAACGGCGACACCTTCACCGAGAGCTTCACCACCACCGCAGTGTTGGCCTCGATCGCAGGCACCTATCCCATCACCCCCAGTGCAACCGGCGCGAACCTCGCCAACTACACCGTCAGCGCCACCCCGGGAACCCTCACCATCACCGCCGCCTCCGCCGCCGCCACCGCCTCCACCATCACCTGGAGCCCGGCTGCGCTCACCTACGGGACAGGCCTCGGCGCCCCCCAGCTCAACGCCTCCTCCACCCTCCCCGGAACCTTCGCCTACACCCCCGCCGCCGGCGCCATCCTCCCCGCTGGATCCCAGACCCTTTCGGTCACCTTCACCCCAACCGATACCGCCGACTACACCCCCGCCACCGTCACCGCTGCCCTCACCGTCAATAAAGCCACCCTCACCCTCACCGCCGCCAACGCCTCCAGGCCCTACAACACCGCCAACCCCACCTTCACCGGAACCCTCGCCGGCCAGGTCAACGGCGACACCTTCACCGAGAGCTTCACCACCACCGCAGTGTTGGCCTCGATCGCAGGCACCTATCCCATCACCCCCAGTGCAACCGGCGCCAACCTCGCCAACTACACCGTCAGCGCCACCCCGGGAACCCTCACCATCACCGCCGCCTCCGCCGCCGCCACCGCCTCCACCATCACCTGGAGCCCGGCTGCGCTCACCTACGGGACAGGCCTCGGCGCCGCCCAGCTCAACGCCTCCTCCACCCTCCCCGGAACCTTCGCCTACACCCCCGCCGCCGGCGCCATCCTCCCCGCTGGATCCCAGACCCTTTCGGTCACCTTCACCCCAACCGATACCGCCGACTACACCCCCGCCACCGTCACCGCCATCCTCACCGTCAATAAAGCCACCCTCACCCTCACCGCCGCCAACGCCTCCAGGCCCTACAACACCGCCAACCCCACCTTCACCGGAACCCTCGCCGGCCAGGTCAACGGCGACACCTTCACCGAGAGCTTCACCACCACCGCAGTGTTGGCCTCGATCGCAGGCACCTACCCCATCACCCCCAGTGCAACCGGCGCCAACCTCGCCAACTACACCGTCAGCGCCACCCCGGGAACCCTCACCATCACCGCCGCCTCCGCCGCCGCCACCGCCTCCACCATCACCTGGAGCCCGGCTGCGCTCACCTACGGGACAGGCCTCGGCGCCGCCCAGCTCAACGCCTCCTCCACCCTCCCCGGAACCTTCGCCTACACCCCCGCCGCCGGCGCCATCCTCCCCGCTGGATCCCAGACCCTCTCCGTCACCTTCACCCCAACCGATACCGCCGACTACACCCCCGCCACCGTCACCGCCATCCTCACCGTCAATAAGGCCACCCTCACCCTCACCGCCGCCAACGCCTCCAGGCCCTACAACACCGCCAACCCCACCTTCACCGGAACCCTCGCCGGCCAGGTCAACGGCGACACCTTCACCGAGAGCTTCGCCACCACCGCAGTGTTGGCCTCGATCGCCGGCACCTACCCCATCACCCCCAGTGCAACCGGCGCCAACCTCGCCAACTACACCGTCAGCGCCACCCCGGGAACCCTCACCATCACCGCCGCCTCCGCCGCCGCCACCGCCTCCACCATCACCTGGAGCCCGGCTGCGCTCACCTACGGGACAGGCCTCGGCGCCGCCCAGCTCAACGCCTCCTCCACCCTCCCCGGAACCTTCGCCTACACCCCCGCCGCCGGCGCCATCCTCCCCGCTGGATCCCAGACCCTTTCGGTCACCTTCACCCCCACCGATACCGCCGACTACACCCCCGCCACCGTCACCGCCATCCTCACCGTCAATAAGGCCACCCTCACCCTCACCGCCGCCAACGCCTCCAGGCCCTACAACACCGCCAACCCCACCTTCACCGGAACCCTCGCCGGCCAGGTCAACGGCGACACCTTCACCGAGAGCTTCACCACCACCGCAGTGTTGGCCTCGATCGCCGGCACCTACCCCATCACCCCCAGTGCAACCGGCGCCAACCTCGCCAACTACACCGTCAGCGCCACCCCGGGAACCCTCACCATCACCGCCGCCTCCGCCGCCGCCACCGCCTCCACCATCACCTGGAGCCCGGCTGCGCTCACCTACGGGACCGGCCTCGGCGCCGCCCAGCTCAACGCCTCCTCCACCCTCCCCGGAACCTTCGCCTACACCCCCGCCGCCGGCGCCATCCTCCCCGCTGGATCCCAGACCCTTTCGGTCACCTTCACCCCCACCGATACCGCCGACTACACCCCCGCCACCGTCACCGCCACCCTCACCGTCAATAAGGCCACCCTCACCCTCACCGCCGCCAACGCCTCCAGGCCCTACAACACCGCCAACCCCACCTTCACCGGAACCCTCGCCGGCCAGGTCAACGGCGACACCTTCACCGAGAGCTTCGCCACCACCGCAGTGTTGGCCTCGATCGCCGGCACCTACCCCATCACCCCCAGTGCAACCGGCGCGAACCTCGCCAACTACACCGTCAGCGCCACCCCGGGAACCCTCACCATCACCGCCGCCTCCGCCGCCGCCACCGCCTCCACCATCACCTGGAGCCCGGCTGCGCTGACCTACGGGACAGGCCTCGGCGCCGCCCAGCTCAACGCCTCCTCCACCCTCCCCGGAACCTTCGCCTACACCCCCGCCGCCGGCGCCATCCTCCCCGCTGGATCCCAGACCCTTTCGGTCACCTTCACCCCCACCGATACCGCCGACTACACCCCCGCCACCGTCACCGCCATCCTCACCGTCAATAAGGCCACCCTCACCCTCACCGCCGCCAACGCCTCCAGGCCCTACAACACCGCCAACCCCACCTTCACCGGAACCCTCTCCGGCCAGGTCAACGGCGACACCTTCACCGAGAGCTTCGCCACCACCGCAGTGTTGGCCTCGATCGCCGGCACCTACCCCATCACCCCCAGTGCCACCGGCGCTAACCTCGCCAACTACACCGTCAGCGCCACCCCGGGAACCCTCACCATCACCGCCGCCTCCGCCGCCGCCACCGCCTCGACCATCACCTGGAGCCCGGCTGCGCTGACCTACGGGACCGGCCTCGGCGCCCCCCAGCTCAACGCCTCCTCCACCCTCCCCGGAACCTTCGCCTACACCCCCGCCGCCGGCGCCATCCTCCCCGCAGGATCCCAGACCCTTTCGGTCACCTTCACCCCCACCGATACCGCCGACTACACCCCCGCCACCGTCACCGCCACCCTCACCGTCAATAAGGCCACCCTCACCCTCACCGCCGCCAACGCCTCCAGGCCCTACAACACCGCCAACCCCACCTTCACCGGAACCCTCTCCGGCCAGGTCAACGGCGACACCTTCACCGAGAGCTTCGCCACCACCGCAGTGTTGGCCTCGATCGCCGGCACCTACCCCATCACCCCCAGTGCAACCGGCGCCAACCTCGCCAACTACACCGTCAGCGCCACCCCGGGAACCCTCACCATCACCGCCGCCTCCGCCGCCGCCACCGCCTCGACCATCACCTGGAGCCCGGCTGCGCTCACCTACGGGACCGGCCTCGGCGCCCCCCAGCTCAACGCCTCCTCCACCCTCCCCGGAACCTTCGCCTACACCCCCGCCGCCGGCGCCATCCTCCCCGCTGGATCCCAGACCCTTTCGGTCACCTTCACCCCCACCGATACCGCCGACTACACCCCCGCCACCGTCACCGCCATCCTCACCGTCAATAAGGCCACCCTCACCCTCACCGCCGCCAACGCCTCCAGGCCCTACAACACCGCCAACCCCACCTTCACCGGAACCCTCTCCGGCCAGGTCAACGGCGACACCTTCACCGAGAGCTTCGCCACCACCGCAGTGTTGGCCTCGATCGCCGGCACCTACCCCATCACCCCCAGTGCCACCGGCGCCAACCTCGCCAACTACACCGTCAGCGCCACCCCGGGAACCCTCACCATCACCGCCGCCTCCGCCGCCGCCACCGCCTCCACCATCACCTGGAGCCCGGCTGCGCTGACCTACGGGACAGGACTCGGCGCCCCCCAGCTCAACGCCTCCTCCACCCTCCCCGGAACCTTCGCCTACACCCCCGCCGCCGGCGCCATCCTCCCCGCTGGATCCCAGACCCTTTCCGTCACCTTCACCCCCACCGATACCGCCGACTACACCCCCGCCACCGTCACCGCAACCCTCACCGTCAATAAGGCCACCCTCACCCTCACCGCCGCCAACGCCTCCAGGCCCTACAACACCGCCAACCCCACCTTCACCGGAACCCTCTCCGGCCAGGTCAACGGCGACACCTTCACCGAGAGCTTCGCCACCACCGCAGTGTTGGCCTCGATCGCCGGCACCTACCCCATCACCCCCAGTGCAACCGGCGCTAACCTCGCCAACTACACCGTCAGCGCCACCCCGGGAACCCTCACCATCACCGCCGCCTCCGCCGCCGCCACCGCCTCCACCATCACCTGGAGCCCGGCTGCGCTGACCTACGGGACCGGACTCGGCGCCCCCCAGCTCAACGCCTCCTCCACCCTCCCCGGAACCTTCGCCTACACCCCCGCCGCCGGCGCCATCCTCCCCGCAGGATCCCAGACCCTCTCCGTCACCTTCACCCCCACCGATACCGCCGACTACACCCCCGCCACCGTCACCGCAACCCTCACCGTCAATAAGGCCACCCTCACCCTCACCGCCGCCAACGCCTCCCGGCCCTACAACACCGCCAACCCCACCTTCACCGGAACCCTCTCCGGCCAGGTCAACGGCGACACCTTCACCGAGAGCTTCGCCACCACCGCAGTGTTGGCCTCGATCGCCGGCACCTACCCCATCACCCCCAGTGCAACCGGCGCTAACCTCGCCAACTACACCGTCAGCGCCACCCCGGGAACCCTCACCATCACCGCCGCCTCCGCCGCCGCCACCGCCTCGACCATCACCTGGAGCCCGGCTGCGCTGACCTACGGGACCGGACTCGGCGCCCCCCAGCTCAACGCCTCCTCCACCCTCCCCGGAACCTTCGCCTACACCCCCGCCGCCGGCGCCATCCTCCCCGCAGGATCCCAGACCCTTTCGGTCACCTTCACCCCCACCGATACCGCCGACTACACCCCCGCCACCGTCACCGCAATCCTCACCGTCAATAAGGCCACCCTCACCCTCACCGCCGCCAACGCCTCCAGGCCCTACAACACCGCCAACCCCACCTTCACCGGAACCCTCTCCGGCCAGGTCAACGGCGACACCTTCACCGAGAGCTTCGCCACCACCGCCGTGTTGGCCTCGATCGCCGGCACCTACCCCATCACCCCCAGTGCAACCGGCGCCAACCTCGCCAACTACACCGTCAGCGCCACCCCGGGAACCCTCACCATCACCGCCGCCTCCGCCGCCGCCACCGCCTCGACCATCACCTGGAGCCCCGCTGCGCTCACCTACGGGACCGGCCTCGGCGCCGCCCAGCTCAACGCCTCCTCCACCCTCCCCGGAACCTTCGCCTACACCCCCGCCGCCGGCGCCATCCTCCCCGCAGGATCCCAGACCCTCTCCGTCACCTTCACCCCCACCGATACCGCCGACTACACCCCCGCCACCGTCACCGCAACCCTCACCGTCAATAAGGCCACCCTCACCCTCACCGCCGCCAACGCCTCCCGGCCCTACAACACCGCCAACCCCACCTTCACCGGAACCCTCTCCGGCCAGGTCAACGGCGACACCTTCACCGAGAGCTTCGCCACCACCGCAGTGTTGGCCTCGATCGCAGGCACCTACCCCATCACCCCCAGTGCAACCGGCGCTAACCTCGCCAACTACACCGTCAGCGCCACCCAGGGAACCCTCACCATCACCGCCGCCTCCGCCGCCGCCACCGCCTCGACCATCACCTGGAGCCCCGCTGCGCTGACCTACGGGACCGGACTCGGCGCCCCCCAGCTCAACGCCTCCTCCACCCTCCCCGGAACCTTCGCCTACACCCCCGCCGCCGGCGCCATCCTCCCCGCAGGATCCCAGACCCTTTCGGTCACCTTCACCCCCACCGATACCGCCGACTACACCCCCGCCACCGTCACCGCCACCCTCACCGTCAATAAGGCCACCCTCACCCTCACCGCCGCCAACGCCTCCAGGCCCTACAACACCGCCAACCCCACCTTCACCGGAACCCTCTCCGGCCAGGTCAACGGCGACACCTTCACCGAGAGCTTCGCCACCACCGCAGTGTTGGCCTCGATCGCCGGCACCTACCCCATCACCCCCAGTGCAACCGGCGCCAACCTCGCCAACTACACCGTCAGCGCCACCCCGGGAACCCTCACCATCACCGCCGCCTCCGCCGCCGCCACCGCCTCGACCATCACCTGGAGCCCGGCTGCGCTGACCTACGGGACCGGCCTCGGCGCCCCCCAGCTCAACGCCTCCTCCACCCTCCCCGGAACCTTCGCCTACACCCCCGCCGCCGGCGCCATCCTCCCCGCAGGATCCCAGACCCTTTCCGTCACCTTCACCCCCACCGATACCGCCGACTACACCCCCGCCACCGTCACCGCCATCCTCACCGTCAATAAGGCCACCCTCACCCTCACCGCCGCCAACGCCTCCAGGCCCTACAACACCGCCAACCCCACCTTCACCGGAACCCTCTCCGGCCAGGTCAACGGCGACACCTTCACCGAGAGCTTCGCCACCACCGCAGTGTTGGCCTCGATCGCCGGCACCTACCCCATCACCCCCAGTGCAACCGGCGCCAACCTCGCCAACTACACCGTCAGCGCCACCCCGGGAACCCTCACCATCACCGCCGCCTCCGCCGCCGCCACCGCCTCCACCATCACCTGGAGCCCGGCTGCGCTCACCTACGGGACCGGCCTCGGCGCCCCCCAGCTCAACGCCTCCTCCACCCTCCCCGGAACCTTCGCCTACACCCCCGCCGCCGGAACCATCCTCCCCGCAGGATCCCAGACCCTTTCGGTCACCTTCACCCCCACCGATACCGCCGACTACACCCCCGCCACCGTCACCGCCATCCTCACCGTCAATAAGGCCACCCTCACCCTCACCGCCGCCAACGCCTCCAGGCCCTACAACACCGCCAACCCCACCTTCACCGGAACCCTCTCCGGCCAGGTCAACGGCGACACCTTCACCGAGAGCTTCGCCACCACCGCAGTGTTGGCCTCGATCGCCGGCACCTACCCCATCACCCCCAGTGCAACCGGCGCCAACCTCGCCAACTACACCGTCAGCGCCACCCCGGGAACCCTCACCATCACCGCCGCCTCCGCCGCCGCCACCGCCTCGACCATCACCTGGAGCCCGGCTGCGCTCACCTACGGGACCGGCCTCGGCGCCCCCCAGCTCAACGCCTCCTCCACCCTCCCCGGAACCTTCGCCTACACCCCCGCCGCCGGCGCCATCCTCCCCGCAGGATCCCAGACCCTTTCGGTCACCTTCACCCCCACCGATACCGCCGACTACACCCCCGCCACCGTCACCGCCATCCTCACCGTCAATAAGGCCACCCTCACCCTCACCGCCGCCAACGCCTCCAGGCCCTACAACACCGCCAACCCCACCTTCACCGGAACCCTCTCCGGCCAGGTCAACGGCGACACCTTCACCGAGAGCTTCGCCACCACCGCAGTGTTGGCCTCGATCGCCGGCACCTACCCCATCACCCCCAGTGCAACCGGCGCCAACCTCGCCAACTACACCGTCAGCGCCACCCCGGGAACCCTCACCATCACCGCCGCCTCCGCCGCCGCCACCGCCTCGACCATCACCTGGAGCCCGGCTGCGCTGACCTACGGGACCGGACTCGGCGCCCCCCAGCTCAACGCCTCCTCCACCCTCCCCGGAACCTTCGCCTACACCCCCGCCGCCGGCGCCATCCTCCCCGCTGGATCCCAGACCCTCTCCGTCACCTTCACCCCCACCGATACCGCCGACTACACCCCCGCCACCGTCACCGCCATCCTCACCGTCAATAAGGCCACCCTCACCCTCACCGCCGCCAACGCCTCCAGGCCCTACAACACCGCCAACCCCACCTTCACCGGAACCCTCTCCGGCCAGGTCAACGGCGACACCTTCACCGAGAGCTTCGCCACCACCGCAGTGTTGGCCTCGATCGCCGGCACCTACCCCATCACCCCCAGTGCAACCGGCGCCAACCTCGCCAACTACACCGTCAGCGCCACCCCGGGAACCCTCACCATCACCGCCGCCTCCGCCGCCGCCACCGCCTCGACCATCACCTGGAGCCCGGCTGCGCTCACCTACGGGACCGGCCTCGGCGCCCCCCAGCTCAACGCCTCCTCCACCCTCCCCGGAACCTTCGCCTACACCCCCGCCGCCGGCGCCATCCTCCCCGCAGGCTCCCAGACCCTCTCGGTCACCTTCACCCCCACCGATACCGCCGACTACACCCCCGCCACCGTCACCGCCATCCTCACCGTCAATAAGGCCACCCTCACCCTCACCGCCGCCAACGCCTCCCGGCCCTACAACACCGCCAACCCCACCTTCACCGGAACCCTCTCCGGCCAGGTCAACGGCGACACCTTCACCGAGAGCTTCGCCACCACCGCAGTGTTGGCCTCGATCGCAGGCACCTACCCCATCACCCCCAGTGCAACCGGCGCCAACCTCGCCAACTACACCGTCAGCGCCACCCCGGGAACCCTCACCATCACCGCCGCCTCCGCCGCCGCCACCGCCTCCACCATCACCTGGAGCCCGGCTGCGCTGACCTACGGGACCGGCCTCGGCGCCCCCCAGCTCAACGCCTCCTCCACCCTCCCCGGAACCTTCGCCTACACCCCCGCCGCCGGAACCATCCTCCCCGCTGGATCCCAGACCCTCTCCGTCACCTTCACCCCCACCGATACCGCCGACTACACCCCCGCCACCGTCACCGCCATCCTCACCGTCAATAAGGCCACACCCGTTATCACGTGGGCGCCACCTGCAAGCATCACCTATGGCACCGCGCTTTCAGCTACTCAGCTTGATGCGACCGCTTCTGTCCCTGGCACCTTCACCTACAATCCGGTGGCCGGAACGGTCCCAGCTGCAGGTACCGACGCACTGTCCGTCACCTTCACCCCCACTGATACCAGCAACTACACCACCGCCTCTCGAACTGTTCAGATCACGGTCAATCAGTCTGTACCCGTTATTACATGGGCCGCACCGGCAAGCATCACTTACGGCACCGCACTCTCCAACACTCAGCTTAATGCGACAGCTTCCGTTCCAGGCACCTTCGCCTACACCCCCGCCGCCGGCACCATCCTCCCCGCTGGATCCCAGACCCTCTCCGTCACCTTCACCCCAACCGATTCCGCCGACTACAAGACCGCCACCGCTACCGTTCAACTCACCGTCAATCAGGCCACGCCCGTTATCACGTGGGTGCCGCCAGCAGGCATCACCTACGGCACGGCCCTCTCGACAACTCAGCTTGACGCGACAGCTTCCGTCCCCGGCAGCTTGGTCTACACTCCAGCCGCAGGAACGATCCCAGCTGCAGGCACCGACACGCTCTCCGTCACCTTCACTCCTACAGACACGACCAACTACACAACCGCAACCAAAACTGTCCAGATCTCGGTAAGCCAGGCAACCCCAGTCATTACCTGGGCACCGCCAGCAGGCATTATCTACGGCGCTACTCTCTCTGGTGTCCAACTCGACGCGACAGCTTCCGTCCCAGGCACCTTCGTTTACACCCCAGCCGCAGGAACGACCCCGGCCGCTGGCACCGACACACTGTCCGTCACCTTCACTCCTACAGACACCAGCAACTACACAACCGCAACCAAAACTGTCCAGATCTCGGTAAGCCAGGCAACCCCAATCATCACATGGGTGCCACCAGCTGGCATCACCTACGGCACCGCGCTTTCAGGTGCCCAACTCGATGCGACCGCTTCGGTTCCTGGCACCTTTATCTACACTCCGGCTGCAGGAACGACCCCGGCCGCAGGCACCGACACGCTCTCCGTCACCTTCACCCCAACCGACACCAGCAACTACACGACCGCAACCAAAACCGTCCAGATCTTGGTAAGTCAGGCAACCCCTATCATCACATGGGTGCCGCCGGCTGGCATCACCTACGGCACTGCGCTCTCAGGTGCCCAACTCGATGCGACCGCCTCTGTCCCTGGTAGCTTCGTCTACACTCCGGCTGCAGGATCAATCCCGGCCGCAGGCACCGACGCACTCTCCGTTACCTTCACCCCAACCGACACCAGCAACTACACAACAGCAACGAAGACGGTCCAGATCTCAGTAAGCCAGGCAACCCCAGTCATTACCTGGGCCCCGCCGGCAGGCATTACCTATGGCACCGCGCTTTCAGCTACTCAGCTTGATGCGACCGCTTCTGTCCCTGGCACCTTCACCTACAATCCGGTGACCGGAACGGTCCCGGCTGCGGGCACCGACACACTCTCTGTCACCTTCACTCCTACAGACACCAGCAACTACACAACAGCAACCAAAACGGTCCAGATCTCGGTAAGTCAGGCAACTCCCATCATCACGTGGGCGCCGCCAGCAGGCATCACTTATGGCACGGCCCTCTCCGGTGCTCAGCTTGACGCGACTGCTTCGGTGCCCGGCACCTTCGTCTACACTCCGGCGGCAGGTACGATCCCAGCCGCTGGCACCGACACGCTGTCCGCCACCTTCACCCCAACCGATACCAGCAACTACGCTACAGCAACCAAAACCGTCCAGATCTCGGTAAGCCAGGCCACCCCAGTCGTCACATGGGCGCCGCCAGCTGGCATCACCTACGGCACGCCGCTCTCGACGACTCAGCTTGACGCGACAACTTCCGTCCCGGGCACCTTCGTCTACACTCCAGCCGCAGGAACGATCCCAGCCGCTGGCACAAACACGCTCTCCGTCACCTTCACTCCTACGGACACCAGCAACTACACAACCGCAACCAAGACGGTCCAGATCTCGGTAAGTCAGGCAACTCCTGTCATCACGTGGGCACCGCCAGCCGGCATCACCTACGGCGCCGCGCTCTCTGGCGTCCAACTCGACGCGATAGCTTCCGTTCCAGGCACCTTGGTCTACACTCCGGCAGCAGGAACGATCCCAGCCGCTGGCACCGACACGCTGTCCGTCACCTTCACTCCTACAGACACCAGCAACTACACAACCGCAACCAAAACGGTCCAGATCTCGGTGAGCCAGGCAACTCCTGTCATCACGTGGGCACCGCCAGCCGGCATCACCTACGGCGCCGCGCTCTCTGGCGTCCAACTCGATGCGACCGCTTCCGTCCCCGGCACCTTCGTCTACACTCCGCTAGCAGGTACGATCCCGGCCGCTGGCACCGACACGCTCTCCGTCATCTTCACTCCCACCGACACCAGCAACTACACAACCGCAACCAAGACGGTCCAGATCTCGGTAAGCCAGGCCACACCAGTCATTACATGGACTAACCCCATTAGCATCACCTACGGAACTGCACTCTCCGGCGCACAGCTCGATGCGACCAGTTCTGTTCCTGGATCGCTGGTTTACTCGCCCGCTGTAGGAGCAGTTCTGCCCGCAGGCACCGCCACGCTCTCCGTCACCTTCACTCCCACCGATACGAGCAACTACACCACAGCAACCAAGACGGTCCAGATCTCGGTAAGCCACGCAACACCCGTCATCACGTGGGCGCCTCCAGCAGGTATTGTTTACGGCACTTCGCTCTCTACCGTGCAACTCGATCCGATAGCTTCCGTTCCCGGAACCTTCATCTTCACTCCAGCATTAGGCAGTATCCTTTCGGCCGGAACCGACAGCCTCTCCGTCACCTTCACCCCCACCGACACCAGCAACTACACAACCGTAACTAAGACGGTCCAGATCTCGGTAAGCCAGGCGACACCCGTCATCACATGGGCACCGCCAGCTGGCATCACCTACGGCACACCGTTGTCCACAAGCCAGCTTGATGCCACCGCCTCCACCGCTGGCACTTTCCAGTACACACCAGCGGCTGGAACCGTTCTGATGATTGGCTCCAACCAGCTGTCCGTAACCTTCACTCCAACCGACACGGCGGACTACACGAATGCGACCAAGACCTTGGCGCTCAACGTCACGCAGGCTGTCCTCACAATTCAGGCCAACAGCATCACCCGCCTCTACGGCACGCCAAACCCCACCTTCACAGGTACCGTAACCGGCGCGCAAAACGGCGATACCTTCACCGAGTCCTTCGCCAACACCGCCTCCACACTATCAACTGTGGGCCAGTACCCGATCATCCCCTCTGTTACCGGCACCCACCTCGCCGACTACACTCAGGTCGTCCAGAACGGAACGCTGTCGGTCACCAAAGCACCGGCGACGACAACGACAACCTTGAGTTCAGCCACACTGCCCTTCGGGTTGAACGTGACCCTCACCGCCACAGTCGCCTCCACAACAACGGGAACACCAACCGGTACCGTCAACTTCTTCGATAACGGAACGAAGATTGGAACCAGCACGCTCTCGAATGGTGCTGCGACCTATTCCTCCAGCACGCTTCCCGTCGGAACGAACGTTATCACCGCTGTCTATAGTGGCGACGTCAACTTCTCTCCAAGCTCCGCTGTCGGGAGCACGGGCTCGAGCACAGTGCTCATCACACCTCTCGACTTCTCCATCCAGCTCACCAGCCAGGCAACGGTCGAGGGAACGTACGGCAGCAGCCGCCAGTTCAGCTTCCACCTCATTCCAATCGGAGGATCCTATCCGGGCGTCGTACAGCTACAGGCGAGCCCCACCGGTCCAATCCTAGCGACCTACACCTTCTCTCCTTCGAGCATCGACAAGTACGCCGGTCCGATGGACATCACCCTGACAGTTGCAACGAGGAAGCTCGCCTCGTCTGAGGCGCCGAAAGACTGGAGAAGCAGAGTGTCTCCCGTCGCGCTCGGCTTGTTCCTTCTGCCGCTGCTCGGCCTGCGCTACTCTCGCCGCTCGCAGAAGAAGCTTACGCGGCTCATCACCTACTCGGCTCTTCTCTTGCTGTCTCTCGGAGCCATCGGCACTATGACCGGTTGCGGCACGGGATACGACGCGCACAACTACCCAATCACCATCACGGCGACGAGCAACGGCATCCAGCACACCGTCAGCGTCGACTACCAAATCGATCAGTCGCCACAGTAGAAATCGGGAGTTCAAGAAAGACGATGAGCATGACGAAATACTTTAGCTTTGGAAAACACGTAAACCGGCCACGCAGCATCCTGGCGATACACGGCGCTCTTTTGCTCCTTTGTTTCCTGTGCATGAGTTCCACCCGTCTTTATGCCCAGGCGATCCCAACGGCATCGAGTGGCGGCGACTTGCAGATCGGCGCAATGTATAACTACGCCGATACCGACTACCGGCCGAACAAATTCAATGGCTATGGTTTTTACGCCACGTTCGATTTCAATTACCACGTCGGAGTTGAAGGCGAGTTTCATCAGATCAACGACCCGGATCCGAAAGACGATATCTTTGAGCGCACTTATGAGATCGGCCCACGCTATGTCCTGCACCACGGCCGCTACAATCCCTACGCCAAACTCATGTATGGCCGCGGAGTCTTTCAATATCCGCTTATGGCTGATTCCAGCGGCAAACTAGTCCCTACCGCGACACTCGCTTACAACATCGGAGCACTCGGAGCCGGCCTGGATTACCGTATATTGCCCGGCCTGAATGCCCGGGTCGAGTATGAATACCAACAGTGGTTCAGCTTTCCACCGAGCGGGTTGACGCCTCAGATGCTGAGCGTTGGAGTTGCCTATCGCTTCCACTAACGGCACCTCCCCCTCCCCTGCCGAAAACGTGCAAAGTCTAGCAAAAAGAGAGTTTAGGTCTGGACTTGTCGTTCCGAAGTATACGGTCAACAGATTTTTTGCCGGTTGTCCACGATGGTCGTTGTCAAGTTACCGTAGCCCCTCGCCGGATGGCGAAGTGACGTGAGTCAGTGCCACAATCTGCTCAGAAAACGTCGGCCACTCCTCGCACAACTGTTCCCGCGTCCCCGATTCGTAGTCCTCAAACTCGAATCCCGGACTCACTGAGCAACCCAGCAACGCCCAGTCTCCCCCCTCAATCAACCGAGTTCCCTGCCAGACCCCGCGCTCAACTGTCGCTTGCGGTCTGTGTCCTCTCACCAGATCATTTCCGATGACCACTACTCTCCCTTCCTTGCCTTCTCTCAGTTGCAACATCTCAACCGGGTCTCCCGCGTAGAAGTGAAAGACCTCATCCGACTTCAGACGATGCATCTCGCTGAAGGTTCCCTTTTCAAGCAGGTAGTAGATCGCAGTACCTGTCCTTCGCTCTCCGGCATAGCGTCCGTCGACAAATGCCGCGGGGCTTACAAACTCCGCAGACTCGTAGGTACGCACGTACCATCCGCCCTCTCGCGGATGCGGTTGCAGCCCAAGCAATTTCTTTACATCCTCAGCAGTCATCGAAGCCCTCACACGTTATGCTGTACAAACTCAACTCATTTTAGAGTCCGGAAATTCCAAGCCGAAACAGGAGCCTGTCTCTGATGTCCATTCGCACCCGTCTCGAGAGCTACTTCGGCTTCGCCAGTCACGCCACGACCTGGCGCACCGAAATTCTCGCCGGCATCACCACGTTTATCACGATGGCTTACATCATCTTCGTCAATCCGGGCATTCTCTCGGAGACAGGGATGCCTCTTGCCGCGGTGACGGCGGCCACCTGTCTGTGTGCAGCCTTTGGAAGCATTCTCATGGGAGCGCTCGCCAACTATCCGCTGGCGCTTGCGCCCGGCATGGGCCTCAACGCCTACTTTACCTACACCGTCGTCAAAGGAATGGGCGTCCCCTGGCAAACCGCTCTCGGAGCTGTGTTCCTATCCGGTGTCATCTTCCTTGCACTGACGTTTTCCGGCATTCGCCAGCGTCTTGTAGCCGCCATACCCCACCAACTCCACGCCGCAGTTGGCGGGGGCATCGGTCTCTTTATCGCGTTCATCGGGTTTCGCAACGCTGGCATCATCGTTGCCAGTTCCTCCACCACGGTCACTCTCGGCAACCTTCACGCTCCATCTACGATCCTTGCAATCGTTGGCCTTCTGCTGATTGCGACTCTGCAGGTTCTTCGAATTCGCGCCTCAATGCTGATCGGAGTGCTCACCATCACCCTGCTCGGCGTCCTCTGCCATCAGGTTCACTGGCAGCCGGCACCCTACAACCTGTCAGCGATCAAGGCTACAGCCTTTCACCTCGATATTCCCGCCGCGCTCCGTGTCGGGGCGTTTGAGATCATCTTCGTCTTCCTCTTCGTTGATCTCTTCGATAACATCGGCACGCTTGTAGCTGTTACCCAACGCGCTGGACTGATCGCCGAAGACCACACCATCCCGCGCCTGAACCGGATCTTCTTCGCTGACGCTACCTCCACGATTCTCGGCTCGCTTGCCGGCACCAGCACGGTCACCAGTTACATCGAGTCCTCTGCCGGAGTTGCCGCGGGTGGCCGCACGGGCGTCACAGCAATCGTCACGGGGCTACTGTTCTTTCTCGCTCTCTTCATCACTCCCGTTGTCGGAGCGATCCCCACCTTCGCCACCGCACCCGCGCTCATCCTTGTCGGGGCTCTCATGGCCTCCGGCCTCGCGCGCATTGAGTGGGACGACCCGCAAATTGGCATTCCCGCTTTCCTCACCGTCGCCACCATTCCGCTCTCGTGGTCGATTGCCGATGGTCTTAGCTTCGGCCTTACGAGCTACGCACTCATCCAGATCCTTACGGGTCGCGCGCGTCATAGGTTTCGAAAAGACTGGATGCTCTACGTTCTCGCCACCCTCTTCCTTCTCCGCTTCATCTACATTGTCAAGAAGTAAGCTACGGTTCGAGCAGCGATTCGGAACATCAGCCTCCGCACTCCGTCCGTTAAATTGACAAAGCTTCAAGCGGGATATACAAAGGGGCCCGCAATCGTTTCAATCAGCAGCCTTGAGGTCCATCGGCGCTAGATCGACGGAGTCCACCATGGCAAAAGAAACTGCAGCTATTACGCAGCGGCGTTCTTTCTTGCGGCAAGCCGCCACAATTGTGGGCGGCACTGCCTTCCTCTCCTCCAGCGGGTTCGTCAATTCCTTCGCTGGCTTCGCGCAGAACCCTCCCGCTGGCTGTCCCACGCCACCCAGTGGAGGCACTCCTTTCGCTCCCGGACAGGACAAACGCCCGATCACACTGCGGAAGTCGATCAACTCTTTTTCGACCGCGGAACTAACGCAGTTGCGAAATGCTTTTGCGGCTCTTCGTGCTCTGCCTGCGAACGACCCGCGAACATGGGTACTGCAAGCCGATATTCACGCGCTCTACTGTCAACAGTGCAGCAATGACAATACGCAAATTCACTACTCGTGGAACTTCTTTCCATGGCATCGTGCTTATCTGTACTACTACGAGCGCATCCTTGGCTCGCTGGTGAGCAATCTTAACGGATTTCGCCTCCCTTACTGGGACTGGGAAAATATCCGAACACTGCCCGCGGCCTACACCACGCCAGGCAACAGCACGAATCCGCTTTGGGATCAGAAAAGAAACTCGGGGCTTGCAGGGGGCGGCAATCTGCCGGTCAATGATGGGACACAGGGTCGACTCAACACCCTGGATGCCATCACAGACTTTGCGACCTTTGGCGGCACCGCTGGCGGATCTGGCGGTTGGGAGTACGACCCTCATGGCATCATTCACAACGATGTCGGCACACCGAGTCCTGTCTATCAGGACATGGGCGACCTGGGATATGCCGCCCGGGATCCGATCTTTTTCGCACATCACTGCAACATCGATAAGCTCTGGAGTCGATGGAATGCGCAGGCCAGCGCCGCGATGCCGGGGGCATTTACGAACCCCACAACTCCGGCATTCCTCAACACGCGATGGTCTTTCTACGATGAGAACAAGAACGTCGTATCCATCAGCAGTGGCGACGTATTGGATCATCAAAATAATCTGCGCTATACCTACCAGCCGTATCGCCTTCAAATTCCCCCGTTCCGGCTCATCTACGAATGCAGATTACTTTGCTGCGGTCCGGGTCCCGATCCCGGCCCCTTCCTGGAAGTGACGGTGCAGGTCCGCGAATCTCTGCTGGCCGCGGCTCGCAGCAAGAGCGGGATCGCACTCGTCCTACAGGGCGTAACCGTCCCCGCCGGTGTCTCTGGAAACTTCGATATCGTAGCCGTGCGTGCGGATCGCAAGATGCAGCTGGGCTCCTTCGGCATCATTCACGAAAGCCACATGATGCAAAAGACAGGCGCCGCCACGGTCATTCTCGACGCGACAAATGCAGTCGCGGATCTCATTGCAGAGAAAGAACCGGCGTCACTCCACGTTGTCTCTCGACAGGGAGAGAAAGGCTTTACCCTTCAGGCGAAGAGCGCGCAGTTTCGAGTCCAGGCGAAGCAGTAGCCCGATTCGCTCCTGTCGTGGTTCTCTCCTACTTAACGGGAGAACTACGGAGCGATACTCAACCTGGCTGCTGTTCTCTGCTTTGGAATACGCTCTGGATGACCGCCCTTACTTGCCCAACGTCGGTGGATTGGAGCTTCCCACCGCCGGAATTGTTGCTCCTGAGCTCACGCCGTCCGATTCCGCCTGGTACGCAATGATCTTCTTCAGCGTCTCGTACGGAACCCCGCTCAGCGGCAACAAATGTCCGTTGACTGCCAACATCGGCGTCTGGTCGACACCAGCATCCTGCGCCAGCTTGATCGATGCCTCGACCTGATCCTTAGTCGCCTGGGTCGCTGCACAGGCATCTACTGTCGCGGGATTCAGGCCAGCCTTGGTTACGGCGCCTTTCAATGTCTCGTCTGCGGTCTCCGGGATTAAAGCGCCCTGCAAATCGAACACCGCGGCAGCATAGACGAAGAAAGCATCGTTCTTCTGTTTCTGAACGCAGTACCCGTACGCAGCAGCTTTGAAAGCGTAAGGATGCAGATCGACAAGCGGGTAGCTTTGGTAGACCACGCGAGCATTCGGGAAGTCCTTCACCAACTGGTCCATCGTGCCCTGCGCGTCTTTGCAGTGCGGGCACTGCAGGTCGGCGAACTCGACCAGCATCAGATCTTTCCCCGTTACGCCACGCGACGCCCCATCCGCGCGATCCTGCATCATCTTCCGCACATCCGCAAACGGCTTTGCGCCGAAAGGAATCACGGTCTCCCCTGCAATGGCATGCTTTCCGTCCGGAGTCACAATGAATGCCGTCGGCTGCACCTTGGCACCCGTTTTGTCCGACACATACACCACTACTCTGCTTACGTTCGGCGCCAGCGTCTTCTGGATCGCTTCAACCCGCCAGATGCGATTCGAGTCGTATCCCCACAGCGACTTCAAAAATGCATTCACTGTATCTATGCTGGGCGCGTCGGCCGTAAAGTTCTTCGGGTTCGCCGGAGGAAACGGATCAGCTTTGGGCGTCTCCCCCATATTGTGCAACTGCAGCGGAGCAGTGGACTGCGCAGGCGCTGCTGCTGGGGCCGGCTGTGTCGCTTGTGGAGCCGCTGCTGCTTGGGCTCCTGCTATTGCTGTAAGACTCAGGGCCGTTGCCAATCCCGCCAACATCAAATGTGAAATCTTCAAGAATCCATCCTCCGCCACCGCTTATCCGCGCGTGGCACTCCTATTACACCTGAACCTTGACCGCAATGGGAAATCGTCGCCCCATTCCGAATGACTTTTTCGTTACCTTCAACACGGGAGCAGCCTGCTGCCGCTTATATTCGCTCCGCTCCACCAGTTGTAAGACAGATCTGACCAGCTGAACGTCAACTCCCTGCTCCTCAGCGATTTGCTCCGCGGAAAAATACCGCTCCACATATGCCTCGAGGATCGGATCAAGAACTTCGTACGGAGGTAGCGAATCCGTATCGAGTTGCTCAGGACGCAACTCTGCCGACGGAGGTTTCTCGACCGTGGCCCAGGGGATGACCTCCTTCGCTCGGTTCACGTACCTGCTTAACTTGTAGACCCGAGTCTTCATTACATCGCCGATTACAGCCAGCGCCCCAACCATGTCGCCATACAACGTGCAATATCCCGTGGACATCTCGCTCTTGTTTCCAGTTGTAAGAACCAGTGCGCCGAACTTATTCGATAACGCCATCAGCAGCGCCCCGCGAATTCGCGGCTGCAGGTTTTCCTCCGCCAATCCAAACAGCGTGCCTGCAAATAGAGGGCTTAAAACTTGCTGAAATTGCGCGAAGACGTCATGGATCGGCAGTAGCTCGAACCTTACTCCAAGGTTCTTCGCCAGTTTGCGCGCGTCTTCGATCGACCCGAGCGACGAGTACTCCGTCGGCATTCCAACTCCCACTACGTTTTCTGGCCCCAGAGCCTCAACTGCAATTGCAGCAACAAGCGCCGAATCGATGCCTCCGCTTAAGCCCACCAGCGCCTTGCTGAACCCGCACTTCCTCACATAATCCCGCGTCCCCAGGACCAGTGCATTCCACAACTCTGCAACCCCGTCCGGATCGGCATCCGCAGGAAGAGTCTTCTGCTCCTGCGTATCAAAGACAACCAGATCCTCGGCAAATGACGCCGCCCTTACGGCGACCTCGCCGTCAGGACGAATCACCACCGACGACCCATCGAAGACCAGGCTATCGTTGCCACCCACTTGGTTCACCATCGCCACATAGGCTTTGTGCCGCATCGCGATCGCCGTCAGCATGCTTTGCCGAACCTGTGGTTTTCCCTGCCAGTACGGCGATGCGGAGATATTCAGGATCATTCGCGGCTGCCCCGCCAACTCGTTCCGACGGGCTTCCCACTGAGACATCAGGCCCTCGACCGGATCAACCGGATACATCTGCCGCGGCCAGAAACCCTTATCGTTCCAGGCGTCCTCGCAGATCGTAATCGCCAGTGGCTGACCGTTCACGCACGTAAGTGTCTGCTCTGTTCCAGCCTCAAAATAGCGCTGCTCGTCGAATACGTCATAGAAAGGCAGCAGCATCTTTTGCTGAATGAACCGCACCTTCCCTTCTTCCAGCAATACGGCGACGTTCCTGACCTGTTTCCCCACCTTGGATGCGGCAGCCATCACCGTCCCACACAAGATCGCAGGACGTCCTGGCCCGGACGTCCATCCGGCAACTTCAGTGACAGCCTGCTCGGCCCGAACAACGAAAGCAGCTTTCTCCAGCAGATCCGCAGGCGGATACCCGCATATGGCGAGTTCGGGAAACACCACCAGATGGGCGCCAATATCGCCAGCCTGGCCTGCATATTCAATGATTTTCTTCGTATTCCCGGCGAAGTCCCCAACCGTCGGGTTGATCTGGGCGAGCGCTATCTTCACCCATTAAGTCTACCGCTTAGGAGCCTGTCCCGCTTAATACCACGCCAACCGTGCGCGCCAGAATTCTCAGATCCATCATCAGGTTCCAGTTCTCGACATACGCAGTATCCAGAGAGATATAACTGTCGAATGACGGATCCTGTCGCGCCTCTACCTGCCATAGGCCGGTAATGCCGGGCAAAACGTCCAGGCGGCGTAGATGCGCCAGATCGTATCGCTCCACCTCCGACGCCATCGGTGGCCGGGGTCCGACCAGGCTCATATCGCCCTTCAGGACGTTGTAAAACTGCGGGAGTTCGTCGAGGGAATACTTCCGCAGCACTCTGCCAACCTTGGTAATCCGCGGATCCTTGGCGATCTTGAAAAGGACACCGTCCCTCTCATTCATATGTTCGAGATCCGCTTTTAGCTTGTCGGCATCACGAACCATCGTGCGAAACTTATAGCAGGGAAAGGCGCGGCCCTTCCGTCCGATCCTCTGCGCTTTATAGAAGGGGCTTCCATGCGAGTCGATCTGCACCGCAATCGCAATCGCCAGCATTACAGGCAGCCCGGCGACCAGCGCAAGTAAGGAAACCGTAATATCCAAAATACGTTTCAGGAGGATTCCGCCGATGGGAAAATCTCTGCGGTGCAAAGGAATCGTCGGAAACTGTCCGATGTACTCCACCCTGGCGTTCCATGCCAGCCCGTCGTACATATCAGGCACCACCCGCACGTCAATGCCGGCGATGCGGGCTTCCTCAACCATGCCAATTACGACCTGCTTATCTGCTGGTACTGAGAAAAATATCTCGTCCACGAACAGAGCCCGCGCGAGCGAGAGGCAATTCCGCACATCACCGATCACATCCGCATCGCCTGACTCCGCCTCACGCTCGCTTAGCGCCACAAAGCCTTTGAAACGAAATCCCAGATGTTGGAGCGACTCGATGTGGTTCCGCAGCGCGTGACCCACTCGCCCTGCCCCGACAATCAGCACATTCCGCGTCTCGACACCTGCCCGGAAACGCTCATAGACCATCCGTCGCCATAGCGCCCGGCGCAGGCAAAGCAGGGTGGTCGAAAAAACCACCATCAACGCAACTACGATCCGGGAGATCGCCTCACCGTTCGAGAGGTACAGCGTGCCGCAAAGAAGTAATCCAGAAGTGAGCGACGCCTGAACAGTCATCCTCTGTTCATGCAAGCCGCTGCGATGCTGAATTGGCCCGTAGAGACCGTAGGACCGGGTAAAGAAGACAACGCATATCGCAAACCAGCCGATATAGAAAAATAGAAGGCTGGGGGAAGACCGGATCAGATGGGGCAAAACGTGCAGCGCAGAAACATCAGATGGAGTTTCCACTCTGAACCGCAGCGCCAGCATTGCTGCAACGATCACTGTCGATATATCCAGCGAAGCCCAGACAGAACTGGTTACCGAAGGCCTGCGAAATACGCCGGTAGTTGCACCGAAAGCACGCCGACCGCTATCTGAATGTTTTCTTCCTGAAATGATGACTTGTTGCAGATAGTCCGGTGTCGCCATAGCGAACGCCTTTCAACTTTGTGGGCCCTCGACCTAGAAATCGGTAAGAAACTCAAAATCTTTCGCGTCCGATTTCAAAAAATTGCAAAATTCTGATCACTACAAACACAAACTGGAAAGCTAGAATTTCCCCGGACTTCTTATCATTTCGGCTCCAAGAATTCGTCGAAAAATAAATCAGAATACTTTCTGCAGCTGCACACTTTTTGCAGCATACGATGCAGTCCGGTGCTTGGCAATACAGCGATGGGGGTCTCCGCATCACCATATAAACGTTTTACGTACATCTTTCGGGGGATGGTTATTAGTGCGGCTCTACGCTCACTTAAGCAGGAGCTACGAGCTCGTCGAGTTCCAGAAATTCCTGCAGAATCGGATCCTGACTTCGCTCCATCTCTTTCATTGTTCCAAAAAAGATTGCCTTTCCTGCGTTCAGGAACACCACACGATCAGCCAGTTGCTTCGCCAACCGCATATCATGCGTGACCACGATGCTTGTCAGGTGCAACTGCTGCTTCAGGCGCTCAATCAGGTTGCCCAGTAGATGCGCCATCAACGGGTCCACCATCGTCGTAGGCTCGTCGTATAGCACTGCTTCCGGCTGAGCCGCCAGAGCACGTGCGATTGCGACCGACCGCTTCATCCCAGTCGATAGGTCCGAGGGCAGCAGGTTCTCCATCCCAGCGACTCCCACCATCTCGAGCAAGCCCTTCACCACTTGCAGGATCTGGTCCTCCGCCATCTCCCCCCGCTCACGCATCGGAAACGCAACATTCTCCCCTACCGTGATCGAGTCAAACAACGCTCCGTTCTGAAAGACCATCGTTACCTTTCGCCGGACCGTCTGCAATTCACGCTCATTAAACGTACAGATATCCTCGCCTGCGACTTTGATCACTCCTTTATCCGGTTTCAGAAAACCCAGTAGCATCTGCAGCGACACCGATTTCCCCACGCCGCTTCGCCCGAGAATGCAGAGCGTCTCGCCCGGGTACACGTAAAAGCTCACATCCTCCAGCACCACAAAACTGCCGAAGGACTTGTAAACGTGTTCGAACGAAATATAGGGGCCGGGTTTGTTCTTTATGTCCGGAACGGCCTCTGCCGCAGCTTCGTTCTGCTGTGCGGCCTGCTCCATGAACTCCCCGACTTCAGCCGACACGTCCTCGGAGACGCTCTCGATCAGCGGAGTTTCTGCAGTTACTTCGACTTGTTCTGCGTTTACCTTGTCGTCCGATTCAGCCATAGCAGCAACTTCGCCCCTAGAGTCCGATTTTCAATCTAGCCTAACCCATCGCGCTGTCTAAGTATCCAGCGAATCGATTCGCCGCTCCGCCTCAGCAAATTCCTCTGGCGTATTAAGGTTCGCAAACCAGCCTGAATCGCCAAAGTCTATCAATTTGACCATCCCCGCCGCCTCAATCGCCTGGGTGACCTTCCACCGTCCAGCCGCAAGCTCCCGCTCTAAAACCCCTAGCGCGTCTCTGGAGTACACGCCACATAAGGGTTGCATCACACCTTGAGTTCGAGCCATGACACACACACCGGGATGATCCGCGGCTTGTGCAAGCATCGCCTTCAGCACAGAGACTGGCACAAATGGCGCATCCACAGGGAGAAACAGATTCCACTTAAACGAGCTTTGCCCCAGCGCTGCAACGATGCCGCTCAATGGCCCACAGCCTGGGTTCTTATCAGAAATTACACGGCCGAACGGCGCGAGATTCTCTGAACCACCGGCGATCGCTACCTCGACGCAAACCCGATTCAGCTTGCGGACTCCTTTTGCAATGAGCGGCTCGCCGTCGAGCATCAGAAGCGCCTTGTCCTGCCCCATCCGGGAGCTTCGCCCTCCGGCCAATACGAATCCCGCAGCCAACGCGCGCTCGCCTTCATTCGGCGTAACTCTTCTTCGCCAATTGAAGTCGAGGAGTGAATCCATCAGGCACCCACACCACTCAAAAACCGAATGATCGACTCAATGCCCCGATGAAAGTTCGCCAGATGAAACTTTTCGTTCGGAGCGTGAAGATTGTCATCCGGCAGTCCAAAGCCCATCATCACCGTCGGCGTCTTCAGTTCCCGCACGAAATCGCCCACGATCGGAATCGACCCACCCCCGCGCACAAACACCGTCTCCTTGCCAAACACCTCATGCATCGCTTCGGTCGCGGCCTTCACATATTGGTTGTCGGTGCTCACCACAATCGGATCGCCCGAGTGAATGAGTCGCACCTCCAGCACAATTCCCTTCGGCGTTAACAAGTCCACATACGCCTTGTACTTTGCAAAGCTCTCGGCCGGCGTCATATCCGGAACGAGCCGCATACTCACCTTCGCCACAGCCTTTGCCGGAATCACCGTCTTCGCGCCGGCTCCAATAAATCCACCAGGCATCCCATGCACATCGAGCGTGGGCCGCGCCCATGTCCGCTCCAGCACGCTCAAGCCTGGCTCGCCTGTCAGCGACACGCTGCCAACCTCCGTCTCGCGGTAGTGCTCCTCATCAAATGGCAACGCCTTCCATGCCTTCAACTCTGCATCCGTTGGCTTCTCCACCTTGTCGTAAAAACCAGGGATCAAAATCTTTCCATTCTCATCCTTCAGCTTCGCAATCACCTGAGCCAGCGCAACAAACGGATTCGGCGCCGCCCCGCCATACATGCCGGAGTGCAGATCCGTCCGCGCACCACGCGCCTCGATCTCCGTATAGATCATTCCGCGCAGCCCAACACAAAGCGTTGGCAACTCTGGAGCGAACATCTCCGTATCCGAAACCAACGCCACATCAGCCTTTAGCTGGTCGCCGTGCTGCCGCACGAAAGCGGCAATCCCCTCACCGCCAACCTCTTCCTCGCCTTCAACGATCACTCTCACGTTCACCGGCAACTTCCCGCCACCCGCCACCATCAGCGACTCCAGAGCCTTCATATGCATCCACATCTGCCCTTTGTCGTCGACCGCACCACGCGCATAGAGATTCCCGTTCCGCTCTGTCGGCTCAAACGGCGGCGACTTCCACTCATCCAGCGGCTCCGCGGGCTGTACATCGTAGTGCCCATAACAAAGCACCGTCGGTTTCCCTTTCGCATGCAACCAGTCCGCATACACCAGCGGATGCCCACCCGGATGCTTGTCGGTAACCGTTTCGATCAACCGCACGTTCTCCATCCCAACGCGTCGCAACTCAGCTGCTACAAACTCTGCAGCAGCCCTCACGTCCTTCGCATGCTCCGGCAGCGTCGAAATCGAAGGAATCCTCAACAGCGCCTTCAGTTCGTCGACAAATCGCCCCTTATTCTCCTGCGCAAATGCAACTACCGCCTTCATCTCCGTTCCCACTGATCCACTCTCCCGAAAACATTCTTCCGTCAGGCACAGCTTATTGCCCAGGCGAACCACAAGTATATGAAACATTCGCCCGCAAACCCAGTCTTCCAATATTCATCACCACTTCCCGTCCTGGTCGCATCTAACGGCGAGAAAGAGTAAATTTATCTGCCGATAAAGGCGAGAACATGACAACCTCCCTGCAAGACGGAACCATGGTCGATAAATCGCGCAGTTCGATCTACCCAAAGAGATGGCTGACGCCGAACGAAAGAAGCCTTGGCCATCGGGCATCTACGCAAAGACCCTTTTCAAGAAGCATGACCTCCGCGTCGTTCTCATCTCTATGCAAAACGCCGCTCACATGAAAGAGCATCACGCCGACGGGACCCTATCTATCCAGGTCCTCAAGGGCCAGATCCGCGTCTCCGTCAACGGCAAGCTGTACGATCTCCCCGGCGGCTCCCTGTTTACTCTAGGCCACTCCATCCGGCACGACGTCGAAGCCAAAAGCGACTCCGTCTTTCTACTCACAATCTCCTGGCCGAGCGACGAAGAACTCGCCGCAATGAAGCACCGCGGCTACGGCTCCTGATTCCACACAAAGGAGATCGCTCTGGCCATCAGACTCAAGCGTATCTACGTAGTTCGTGCTCGTCAGTTCACCGGAACAACCTTCTCCCCAGCGACAGGTTCGCCCGCGAGAAACTTCGCAATATTCTCATTCAAAAACTTCGCATCCGCGGGATCTGCCGCCGCACCCGCAGGATGTCCCCAGAGCGAAGGAATTGGCAGCAACGTCACCGTCTTCATAAACTGCGCCTCGTACCGCGCATCGCCGACAGGGAAATACTGATCCGTCATCGACGGCATATATAAGAACGGCACCCTGATCGATGCCAGCGCCTTCTTCTCGTCGCCTCCAAACCCGGGTGTTGTCCCCACATCATGCTTCTCCCACGTCCGCATCTGCAGAATCAAATTGTTTGCGTCAGCCCCTGGGATAAACCTCGTCCGAAACCGGTTCACAACGTCTTCAAACGTAGTCCCCGGCTTCGCATTAGTACGCCACAGCTCATCCCGCCACCATTGCGGCGAATAGAGCCACGCCGCCCACACCATTCCAAACGCATTGATCCCGGTCTGCGGCTCTTCTTTATAGTCCCCGCCTGCAAACTTCTCATCCGCCGTAATCGCCGCGATCTCTCCCTCGAGTCGCACAATCCCATGCCCATACGTCTTCGCCGTCCCCGAAGTGGCCACCGCACGATCCATGAAATCCGGATAGCTCACCGCCCATTGAAACGCCTGCTGCGCCCCCATCGAAAATCCGATCACAGCCTTCAGATGGGTCACATGCAGTTCTTCCGTCAGCAGACGATGCACCGCCTCAATGTTGTCGCGAATCGTCATCACAGGAAACCGTGGACCGTGGAAAGGCTCCGGCGTATTGCTCGGCGAAGACGAGCTTCCATTGCCGAACAGCTCTGTCGTTACCAGAAACAGTTTGTCCGGATCGAGCGCCTTATCCGGCCCCATCAACCACTCATAACCATTTAGCTTCGCCATGTAATGCGATGGCAGCAGAACCGCATTATCCTTCGCTGCGTTCAGATGCCCATACGTTCCGTACACTACGTGCGCTTCGGGCAGCACCACACCACTCTCGGTCTTGAAGTTCTTGATCACGAACTCATGCCGCACCGGCGTTTCGAGTCCCCACGCGGAAGAAAGACACACAAGCGAGAACGCTATAGAGAGCGGAACAATCAGCTTTTTCATGATGACGCGATTTTACTATTCCGCCATCCGTTTCCATGCCTGCCGCTTATCCATCTTTTGTAAATTCTTATCTTCCTCGCGCTTGGCTTTCGACAAGAGGACAATGCCTCTATGACCTCCACTGCCAAGACCGGTCAGACCTGGAACACAGAAGCCTACGCTGCCAACGGACGTTTCGTCGCCACTCTCGCCTCTGGCGTCGTCGCACTCCTCAATTCCAAACCCGGAGAAGAGATCCTCGACCTCGGATGCGGCGACGGCGCCCTCACCGAACAACTCGCCGCCACAGGAGCCATCGTCACCGGCGTCGACGCCTCACTCGCCATGCTCGACGCAGCCCGCCAGCGTAATCTCCACGTCGAGCACCACGACGCAACCGCACTGCCCTACGAACAACAATTCGATGCCGTCTTTTCGAACGCTGCGCTCCACTGGATCGCCGGAGTTTCCGGCCATCAAGCAGTGCTGGCCGGCGTCCATCGCGCCCTTCGTCCTGGCGGCCGTTTTGTCGCTGAGATGGGCGGCCACGGCAACATCGCTGCCATCCGAACTGCACTGCAGGCTACCCTCGCGCCCTTCCATATCGACGCGGAGGCCACCGCCGCCAGCTTTTACCCCTCGCAGGCCATCTACCGGCGTCTTCTTGAAGGAGCCAACTTCACCGTGCAGTCGGTGGAGCTCATCCCGCGTCCCACTCCTCTGCCCAACGGCATGGAGTCCTGGCTCAACACCTTCCGCAACGGAGTCCTGGATCAGCTCAATCTCGCCGACCGCGCGACTGCAGTCGCAAACACAATTGCTTTACTTCAACCCACCCTCTGCGACGCGGACGGCAACTGGACCGCCGACTACGTTCGCCTACGCTTTCACGCCACGAGAGCAACCTAGTCCATCAGCCCTCAAGATTCGCGAGACACCGGATCAAGGTGCGATTCAACGCTTCGACCGCACTCTCCGGAATTCCCTCCCACAGCTTATTCTCGATCGCCCGGATCAACTTCTCTCCCGTGTCCAGCAACTTCATCCCGCCTGGAGTCAGCTTCGCGGTCAAAATCCTGTCATTCACACGATCTTTGGTTCGAGTGATCCACCCGCCATCTTCCAGACTTTTCAACAGAGCCTGAGCCGACTGCGGCGTCACATGGCTGGCTCTAGCCAGTTGCGCTCCGGAAGCACCCGGCTCGTTGCGAATTGCCTTCAACAGCACAAGCTGCGCTGTCGTCACCCCTTCAGGACGCAGACGCTCGTCCATCTGGCCGCGGAAGTTAAGCAGGATCCACTTCATCCTCTGTGTGGCCAGCCGCATTCCATCCTGTTCGTTTTTTTCGTTTCTTGCCGCGGCGCACATATCAGTCTCCTGATATCATATCAGGAGGCTGATAGATGGCAACCGCAACCATGACCGCACCGGCTATACCAGCCATCTGGAAACCCCACCACAATAAGTGGGCGATTGCTCTTACCGTCACCCTTGCCACTTTCATGGAGGTTCTCGACACCTCCATCGCCAACGTTGCTCTTCCCCACATTGCCGGAACCCTTGGCGCCAGTCAGGAAGAAGCCACCTGGGTTCTCACCAGCTATCTCGTCTCCTCGGCTATCGTCCTGCCAATCTCCGGTTGGCTCTCCGACCGCTTCGGGCGCAAGCGCTTCTATATGACCTGCGTCGTCGTCTTCACGATTTGCTCTTTCCTTTGCGGCATCGCCAACACACTCCCGCTGCTCATCATCGCGCGCATCTTGCAGGGAGCAGGCGGCGGAGGCCTCGCACCCAGCGAGCAGGCCATCCTCGCCGACACCTTCCCGGTCGAAAAACGCGGCCAGGCCTTCGCCGTCTACGGCATGGCCGTCGTCATCGCACCAGCCATCGGTCCCACACTGGGCGGCTGGATCACCGACAACTTCAACTGGCACTGGATATTCTTCATCAACATTCCTGTTGGCCTGCTCTCGCTCTGGCTCTCCAACAGGATGGTGGAAGATCCACCGCATCTCAAGCGCCGCCGCGAGCAAGCCAAGCACCTCAGAGTCGACTTCATGGGTCTGGGCCTCATCTCCCTCGGCGTCGGCTGCCTCGAGTTCACCCTCGACAAGGGCCAGGAGAAAGACTGGTTCGGCGATCCCATGATCTGCACCTTCGCCATCCTCGCCGCCGCCACCCTCATCTTCTTCGCCTGGTGGGAGTGGCGTCACCCCGACCCCATCGTCGACCTCAAGCTCCTTAAGAACCGCAACTTCGGCACCGCTGTCTTCCTTCAGCTCATCCTCGGCATGGTGCTCTTCGGATCGACCGTTCTCATCCCCCAATACCTGCAGGTTCTCCTCGGCTACACCGCCGAGCGCGCCGGCATGGTCTTGTCTCCTGCGGGCTTCATGATGATGATCATGATGGCCGTAGCCGGGCGTTCCCTAGGTAAATTCGACCCGCGCATCATGGTCTGTCTCGGTTACATCGCCACCGCCGCTGGCATCTACAACCTCACCCGCCTCGATCTCAACACCGCCTTCGGAACCGTCACGCTCTGGCGAATGCTCCAGGTCATTGGCCTGCCATTCATCTTCATCCCCATCAGCACGCTCAACTACGTCGGCGTTCCCAGCAACAAGATGAATCAGATTTCCTCACTCTCCAACTTCGCCCGCAATCTTGGCGGCAGCGCCGGCACCGCGCTTCTCACTACCTACCTCGCCCGCAGCGCTCAGGTCCACCAGGCTAACCTCGCAACCCACTCCGTTCCCGGTAGTGTCCCCTACCGCCTCTACATGGATCAGATGAAGGAGATCCTCATCTCCCGAGGCATGTCCGCTGCACAGGCGTCGCAGATGGCTGTCGGTCAGGCGTATCAGCAGATGCTCCGCCAGGCCTCCATGCTCGGGTATAAGAACGCTTTCTTCATTCTCTCGGTCGTCATCCTGTTCCTGTCTCCGCTGCCGTTCATCATGCGGCTCCCCAACAAGGCGATGAAACCCGATCCAGAAGCTCTCGTCGGCCACTAACAGCCAGCCAACAGCGCCTCGTCATGAGTGCTAATGCATCATTGTCTGAGCCCGTGCAAAAGCAACCGGCCCAACCGAAACCCCGCCTTCAAACGGCCTCGCCAAATCCGCAATCGCCGCCAGCGTCACCGCCACCACAAACGTCAGCGCCAACACCTGGCAATAGTGCAGCCACTTATTGTCGTTCCCCAGCAGACAAGCCGATCCCACCGTCGCCCCCGCCCCCGCTACCAACAGAAGCCACAAAATCTCGGGCAACCGGGCCTGCAACTCCTGCTCTCTCAAGCTCCGCCTCTCCGCTAGATTGCTCAGCGCGCTGGTCAAATGGTCGATGCTGTTGCTCGTACCGTTCTCAGTTTTCACGTCGACCAGCAGGCGCCACATATCTCCCAACACCATCTCGCTCGCATGACTGTCCTGCTGCGCCCGCATCGCAGGCCACTCCTCATCAATCGCTACCTCCGCATACTTCAATCCCAGCGTATGAAATGCCTCGCGCTGCGGAGAAGGCAGCCCGGCCGCAATGCGCGACACCGTAAGCAGCGACGCTGCCTCAAGGTTAGTGTTGATATCAGCCGCACGAAAATCATTCCAAACCGTATAGAGCATGAACCCGAGAATTACCCCATAGGTCGTCCCCAGTATTCCCAACTGCCAGCCCGTAACATCGTTGATCAGCTTGCGCTTGGAAATCGGCCACACCCGATTGAGCACCAACACCATCACAACCGAAACCATCAGCGCCACAAAGATAAGAAAACCGCTTTGCACGTAACTCAGCATAGATAGCTCCCCCGTTCGAACCATCAACCGACAGCCAGACTACATCAGTGCTAACCTATCGCCCATGAGCCTGTTTAAGCCCCTGTTCATGCAGTACTCTAAGCCTCTTTATCTCATTCTCAGCCTTTTCTTCACCGCGTCAGCCCTCGCCCAGACTCCTCCCGCGCCTGATGCCCCACCTCAGGTCAAAGTCGCCCAGGACGCGCCTCTCAACCCCGCTCTCCCCACCCTCTTCCTTGTCGGTGACTCCACCGCCCGCAACCAGGCCGACCTCGGCTGGGGAGACCACTTTGCCCACTACTTCGACACCACGAAGATCAACATCGCGAATCGCGCAATGGCCGGCCGTAGCTCCCGCAGTTATTACAACGAAGGCCGCTGGGCTAACGTCCTCGCTGAGATGAAACCGGGCGACTTCGTGCTCATCCAGATGGGACACAACGACGGCGGCAACAGCCATCCCGAAACCGACACCAAGGCCCGCGCGAGCATCAAAGGTATCGGCGACGAGACCGTCGAATACACTCTTCCGAAGCCCTTCACGACCGGCCCCCTCGCTGGCCAAACCACCGAAACCATCCACACCTACGGCTGGTACATCCGCAAGTACATCGCCGACACTCGCGCGAAGAAGGCCACGCCAATCCTCCTCACCGTCACCGTCCGCAACATCTGGGTCAACGACGCTGACGGCAATCTCCGCATCGAACGCGACATGGGCCTCCGCGATTACGAGACCCAACTCGCCGCATCCGAGCAAGTCTCCCTCGTCGATATGGCCACCGTCGAAGCCGACCGTCTCGAAGCCCTTGGCGAGGAAAAAAGTGCACTCCTCTTCCCCGTCGATCACACCCACACCAGCGCCGAAGGGGCCGAACGCAACGCCGAGTCCGTCGTCATCGCTCTGCGCAACGCCAATTCTCCGATCGCTGCCTACCTCATCCGTGACTTACGCTAGACCCCGAAGGCCTTCGTAAAAAAGGCCACAATCCTCTGCCTCGCATCGAACCCATGCCACGGTTCATTGCTCGGACTCCCATAGATCGCCTGGCCCAACGGCCCGTGATCCACTCGCGGATAGGTCACCAGATCTACTGGCACATGCATCTGTCGCAACGCATGGTACATCTCCAGCGACTGCCCCAGAGGATCAGTCGAATCGTCTTCGCCCTGCAGCAGAAGAAATGGCGTCTTCGAGTTCGCGACCCCAGACAAGGGACTCTGCCGCCACGCATCCGCCTCATGCTCCCACGGCTTGCCGTAGTACCACTGGTCATACCATGAGCCCTTCTCGGTCCCATACTCGCTGTTCTGGTCGATCACCGGCGCCGCACTCACAATCGCCTTGAACCGAGTCGTCTTCGTCTCGACAAACGCAGCCATTTCTCCACCATAGCTGTAGCCCATCAACGCCATCCTGTCGCCGTCGATCGGTGCGGTCTTCAACACATAATCAACGCCAGCCATAATGTCGCGGTAATCACCGCCACCCAGATCGTTGTGGTTCGCCGCGGCAAACTCCGCACCTCGACCGGTGCTTCCCCGAGGATTCGTCCTCAACACGGCCCACCCGTGCCCGAGAAGAAAATCCACGAACGGCTGATGGCCGTCCAGATACGCGCCCAGAGGCCCGCCATGCACCTCCACTACCAAGGGAACTTTGCCGGTAGCAGCCTCAGGCGGCAGATAAAGCAATCCATCGATCGACAATCCGTCGCTCTTCCACGAGATGCGCTTCGGCGCCCCCGTCTTCACACCCTGCGGCGCCAACGGCGGAATCTCCAGCACGCGAGGCTGCGCGTTCAGGTTCGCGCTGTAGAGCAGAGTTGGCTCCTTGCCTCCACCGCTTCCAATAAAAACCCACCCGCTCTGTGTTACGTTCGTCCCCGCGCCTGCTAAAGTCGAAACCGGCAACTTCACCGGCTCGCTCTTCCCAGCGATATATCGCGTCACTCCCGAGTCGACGCCATGCTCAAACGCCGCCAGCACACCGCCATCCTCAGTCGCGATCAACTCGCCGCGCCCCAGCGATCCTTCGCTGCCATCCGTCAGGTTCCGCACCGTCTTCGTCGCAAAAGTGTACTCGTACAAATCGTCGTATCCCGGCGGCGCATCCCGCTTCGCCTGTGCCTGATAGAAAATCGCTCCCCCATCACGCGACCACACAGCTTGACCGGCTGTTGGTGGGATCTCCGCAATCTTCGTGGGATGCATTGCGTCGCTTACCATGACGTTCCATAGACTGTTCGCAGGCCCTAACTCCGACGCACCATTGGGCGCGTCAGATTGCACAATCAGCTTCGTGGAATCGGCGCTCCACGAAGCTCCTCGAATATCAATCGGTACGCCAGTCGCCGTTACTTTCTCCGTTGGCAGGTCCAATAAGTAAAGTCTGTCTCCGTGCAGTTCGTGATCGACCCATGCCGCATCCGCCTTGGCATCCTTCTGTTTCTTTTCACCCGGTGTCTGCGGATCGTGAGCGATCAGTGCGATCGTTTTTCCGTCCGGCGCAATCCGGAAGTTTGCCACGTCAATCGCAATCGGCTCGATCTTCGCTTCGTCCTTCTTTGTTGCAGTCACCGGAGGAAGCGCATCCTCCCGTTTCGACTGGTCCACCTCCGGCTGCACCTTCAAATCCAGCGCCTTGGCCTCCCCGCCATTCATCGGCAACTGGAAGAGTTGGGTATGCTCGCCGCGCTTGGCCAAAAAGAAGATGGCTTTCCCATCCGGCCTCCATTGACCGCCTCGTTCGCCGCGTTTGTCCGCCTCCGGCGAATAGGTCAACTGCCGCGACCCGCCATCATTTACATTCACAAGCCACAAATGGCTCTTGCCCCCATCGGCAGTCGCGTCGGTAATCCGTACCAGCACATGTTGCCCATCGGGTGAGAGTTGCGGCTCCCCGATCGCCCTGTAGTGCCGCATCTGCTCATTGGTCGGAAACGTCAAAGCCTTATCCTGACCGTATGTGGATGAAGCTATGACACAAGCAAACGAAGCCAGAATGCTGGTCTGACGCAAAGAAAAGGGCATGCCTTCGAGTCTAACCTCAACAACATCCATCCTGTCCCACCGAAAACATTCCATTGCCTGAAACGGCGCCGCTCGCAACCTGGGATTTCGCGTTCACGGCTTTGTGTGGAACGCAAAGACATCTTTCCGGTTGTAGTGACCCGCCACATCCAGATCGAACTTCCCCCGAGCGATCTCATCCATATCGATCTCGGCCACCGCTAATCCCGTCGTCTCCACTGGCCCAGCCAAAACATTGCCGAACGGAGAAACAATCAAACTCCGGCCTTCAATCACTCCGCCGACCCCACGCAAGTCCTCCGGCCAATCCTCCTTCGTCACCTTTTGGCAAGCACTCAACACAAAGCATCGCCCTTCATACGCGATATGCCGCATACTCGTCCGCCACATCTCTCGCGTATCCACCGTCGGCGCACACCACAGTTGCACTCCCTGCTCATACAGATGCTGCCGGTACAACGGCATATAGTTCTCCCAACAGATCGCCATCCCGATCCGTCCGATCTCCGTCTCCACCACACGCATCGTCGAGCTGTCGCCAATCCCCCAAATCAGCCGCTCCATCGCCGTCGGCATCAGCTTCCGATGCTTCCCAACCAACCCTTCCGGCGAAAACAGCAGGCTTGTGCAATAAAGCGTCCCGCCATCCCGCTCGATCACGCCGATCACGATATGCAATGCCAACCGCTTGGCCCACTCCGTGAGCATCTCTGTCTCCGCCCCCGGACACGACACCGCCCCTTTGAAGTACCGCACAAACATCGCCTTCCCGGCTTCGCTCCGATGTCCCACCACTGCTCCAAAGTCCAACCCCTGCGGATACGCGCCCAGCAGAGCCTCAGGAAACACTACCAACCGCACCCCGGCCGCCGCGGCCTCCTCACAAAGAGCCTTCACTCGCAGCAAAGTAGCCGCCGTATCGAATAACACGCTTCCAACCTGAGCAACCGCAACCCTGAGCATTCCAGCAGTCTAACCTCACCTTCTGCGGCCAACAATTCATCTCGTGCCTATCCGGACAGCATCAGTCGCGCCAAAACCACTCAACGACCGTGAAAATAGGCATCGACCTGCGGTAAACTTAGTTGAGGGAGCTAGTGATGCCTCGTCGCCGCCATACGATTACAGTCGCGAGTTCGACTCTGTTTTTCGTGTGCCTCATGCTCCATGCGCAGACCAGGCCTAACTCTCTAACATCCACTCCCTACAACGACGCCGAAGCCTACAAAGTCTACGAGTCGCTTCTCCCAACCGATTGGACCCTGAGGGTAGCGCATGCTCGCCGTCTCCTCATCGAGGCCAAGACCGGCAGCACCGACGAAATTTGGAAGGCCTTAGCGGAGCACTATCCCAACTCGGCCCATAGCGTCCTCTCTCCCGTAGCTTTTAGCGTCGGGCATCGCCGCGGCCTCAGTTTCGGCGGAGACACCCTCCCCGTCTTGGAAATGAAAGATAGCATCTGGGAGAGCATGCGATGGAGAGGCACCTCCCGCGCTTGGGCATCCTGACGCCTTCTTGCTAATGCCAACCGCTGACTGTTTGTGCGGAGTATCTCGATTCGATTGTTCTACTGATCGCGTCTGAGATAGGGGCATCGCCCGCCGATCCGCCATACCATTTACACTAATTATTGGGTTGATTCCGCGCCCAGGCACTCAAGAAGGACACCTGTTTTGCTCAACAAAGCTATAGCGAAAGTCTTTGGCACCAGTAACGAACGCGCCGTCAAGCGCCTCATGCCCACGGTCGGACAGATCAATGACCTCGAGCCCTCCATTCAGGCGCTCTCAGACGACCAACTGCGCGCCAAAACCGTCGAGTTCCGTGAGCGCATCGCCGCCGCGCTCGCTGGCATCGAGGACACCCCCGAAAATAAAGAGGAGCGCATCGCCGCCGAAAAGGAGGCCCTCAACGCCATCCTGCCCGAGGCCTTCGCCGTTGTTCGCGAGGCCGGCAAGCGCGCCGTCGGAATGCGTCACTTCGACGTTCAGCTCATCGGTGGCATGGTCCTTCACTCAGGCAAGATCTCCGAGATGAAGACCGGCGAAGGCAAGACCCTCGTCGCCACGCTCCCTTGCTACCTCAACGCCCTCGCCGGCCACGGCGTCCACGTCGTCACCGTTAACGACTACCTCGCCAAACGTGACGCAGAGTGGATGGGCAAGATCTACGGTTTCCTCGGCCTTACGGTTGGCGTCATCGTCCACGATCTCGACGACCAGCAGCGCCGCGACGCCTATGCCTCGGACATCACCTACGGCACTAACAACGAGTTCGGCTTCGACTATCTCCGCGACAACATGAAGTTCGAGCTCAAGGATCAGGTCCAGCGCGCACACTACTACTGCATCGTCGACGAAGTCGACTCCATCCTCATCGACGAGGCACGTACCCCGCTCATCATCTCAGGCCCCACCGACCAGACCACGGACAAGTACGCCCGCGTCAACGTCATCATTCCCAAGCTCGAACTCGGCGAACTCATCGAGACTCTCGAGACCAAAACCTGGTCCGGCGATTACGTCGTCGACGAAAAGACCCGTTCCATCACCGTCACCGACGAGGGCTGGGAGAAGATCGAAAAGCTCCTCGGCATCGGCAACATCGCCGACCCCGAAAACTGGGACCTCAAGCACCACGTCGAAACCGCCATCAAAGCGAACTCTCTCTATAAGCGTGACGTCGAGTACGTCGTCAAAGACGGCGAAGTCATCATCGTCGATGAGTTCACCGGCCGCCTCATGCCCGGCCGCCGCTGGTCCGACGGTCTCCATCAGGCCGTCGAAGCCAAGGAAGGCGTCGCCATCCGCAAGGAAGATCAGACGCTCGCCACCATCACCTTCCAGAACTACTTCCGCATGTACAAGAAACTCAGTGGCATGACGGGAACCGCCGAGACCGAAGCCGCCGAGTTCGACAAGATCTACAAGCTCGACATCGTCGTCATCCCCACCAACCGCAAGATGCTCCGCATCGAAAATGCTGACGTCGTCTATCGCACCGCGCAGGAGAAATACTTCGCCGTCGCCGACGAGATCACCCGTCTTCACGCGGAAAAGCAACCCGTTCTTGTCGGTACCACCAGCATCGAGAAATCCGAGCTGCTCTCCGAGATTCTCAAGCGCAAGGGCGTCCGTCACGTCGTCCTCAATGCTAAGTTCCACGAGAAGGAAGCTGAGATCGTCGCTCAGGCCGGACGCCTCGGCATGGTCACCATCGCCACCAACATGGCAGGCCGCGGTACCGACATCCTCCTCGGAGGCAACTCCGAGTTCATGGCCCGCCAGGACCTCGTTCGGAAGCAGCAGGCACGCGCTGTCTCTGCAGCGGAAGGCGCCATCTCGCCCGTAGCCGGTCCCGGCATGGTCCGCTTCTACTACACCGGCCAGGAGTTTGAGACGACGCAAGCCGCCTGGGACGCCGCCATCTCCTCACATGAGAGTGCGGCCAAGGCCGAACATGACAAAGTCATCGAAGCAGGCGGTCTCCACATCCTCGGCACAGAGCGCCATGAATCACGCCGCGTCGACAACCAGCTCCGCGGCCGCGCCGGCCGTCAGGGCGACCCCGGCTCCTCGCGCTTCTTCCTCTCCCTCGAAGACGACCTCATGCGCATCTTCGCCCGCGAGTGGGTCTCTACGCTCCTGCAGCGCCTCGGCATGGAAGAGGGTGTCCCTATCGAATCCGGCATGATCTCCCGCCGCATCGAGGCCGCACAGAAGGCAGTAGAAACTCAGAACTTCGAATCCCGCAAACACGTCCTTGAGTACGACGACGTCATGAACAAGCAGCGCGAAGCCGTCTATGGCCTTCGCCGTCAGCTCATGGAAGGCGTCGACCAGAAGCTGCTCATCACCGACGACTACCTCTCCACGATCCTCTCCAACGTTCTCGACGAAAATGCCCCGGAGAAGGTCCACGCTGACGAGTGGAAGCTCGATCCCCTCTTCTCCCAGCTCTACGACCTCTTCGGCGCCCATCTGGAAAAAGAAATCGACGCCACTCAACTTAACCGCCACGAACTTGGCGAGGCAATCTTCGAAAAACTCCGCGCCCGCTACGACGTGAAAGAGCAGATCCTCGGCGCTCCGCAGATGCGCTACCACGAGCGCATCGTCATGCTCTCTGTCCTTGACGGCCTATGGAAAGATCACCTCCTCGCCATGGACCATCTCAAGGAAGGCATCGGCCTCCGCGGCTACGCCCAGCAGGATCCGCTCGTCGCCTACAAGCGCGAATCTTTCGAGATGTTCGAAGGCATGATGCTCCGGTTCCAGGAAGATACCGCCCGCCACCTCTTCCGCATGCAGATCATCGGCCCCGACGGAACCCCTATCGAATCCGCAGAACAACTCGCCATCGCACAGGTTCATGCCGCCGCTCTTCAATCCCAGCAACAAGCCCCGCCAGCCGATGCGTCCAGTACACTTCACCTAACTCCCCCATCACAGAACGCGCCCCCATCAGCGCGTCAGCCCGCGCCAACTTCGAACCGCGCTCCCGCAACAACGATCGACGCCCTCGAACGCGAGTTCCAGAAGAAAAAGCAGCGTGAACTCGAACAGGCCCGCTCAGTCAGCACGGCCACAGCTGAGAGCAACGGCTCTGCACCGCGCCGGACCGGCGAAAAGGTAGGACGCAACGACCTTTGCCCCTGCGGTTCCGGAAAAAAATACAAGAAGTGCCACGGCGCAGAGAGCTAGATAGCGAGCTGGCTGGTTAGCGAGTCAGCGTGTCAGGCCACAAACCGACAAGCTGTACATGTCTAACTCTGCTGACTGGCTAGCAAGCTAAAAGCTAACTAGCTGACCCGCTAACTCGCTTCACTTCTCCAGATCATCCAGCAGCAGCTTCGCCTTCGTTGCCAGGGTCTTCGCGCCCTCGGCGTCACCCGACTTCAACGCGTCCTGAGCATCCTTCCAGAAGTTCCTGACTTTGCTGACCTGCGTCTTCTGCTCCTCAGCCTTCTGCGGGGACAGCGCATTCAACCGTTTTTCGATCGATGCGAGCAAGTCGGCTGCGTCCTGTTTCGTCTGTGGATTCGCCTCTCCGCCCGCCGTCAACGCCCCGATCGCAGTCTCCCCCAACGGCGGCGGGGGTGGTGCGCTCGCAACCTGCACTGGCTCAGGCACGGGAGTGGCCTTTGGTTTCTTCTTTTCCCTCTTCGGTTTTGCGTTCGACGCAACCGGCACAGGCGGCAGCTTCACCTGCGGAGCCTCAACCAACGGCAGATTGTCGGGTATCGGAACATCCTCCAACACGACCGGTGCCGATACCTGAGGCAAGGGAGCAACCTGCGGTTTATGCCGGCATCCTCCCAGCACAATCGTCAGCCCAAAGCAGAGCATCGCATTGGCCAGCCTTCCCGTCATGTCGCCCCGTCCGTTCAAACTCGCTCCTCAATCTCTTTATGGGTCGCGACCGCAACCTTGCGCCCCTCAACTCCAACAGCTATCGGCAACCGGAACGTAAACACAGTCCCCCGATCCGGTGAATTGGGGTCGGCGTTCGACCGCACATCCATCGCTCCGCCATGCATCTGCAGAATTCGGTACGTCATGGCCAGTCCGATTCCGCTGCCCTTTGGTTTCGTTGTGAAGTACAACTCGAAGATACGCGGTAACAGGTGCTGCGGTATACCCTCACCCTCATCAATTACTTCGACGGTTGCAAATTGATTCTCCCGGCGCATTCTTACCCGAAGGGGCCCGCCTTCGGGCATGGCCTGCATCCCATTCAGCAGAATGTTCAGCACGGCCTGCTGCATTAGCTCAGCGTCCACCCGCACCATCAGCGGCTCGTGCGGAGCCTCCACCGACACGTGTACGCCATTCTCCTCCATCTCGGCCGCAGTCAACTCCATCACCATACCGATCACCTGCCGCAAATCCTGCTCGCGCAGATGCAGTTCCATGGGCCGTGAAAAATCCGCGAGCGTCTGCACAACCCGGTCCAACCGCTGCATCTCACCCGCCAGAATATCGACGTGCCTTTGAGCTCCTGCAAATAATTCGGCCCCTCCGGGCGTCAGCTTACCCCGCAACAACTCCAGATGCACCACCATCGCGTTGATCGGGTTCTTCACCTCGTGCCCCACGCCCGATGTCAGCTTGCCGATCGCCGCCAGCCTCCGCGATACCTCCAGTTCCTGCCCCAGTTGCGCGGCCGATTCGATATCGCGCAGCGTTAGCAGCGTTCCCATGTTTCCGCCTTTTAAACCATCGTCAATTCGATCCAGCGAGATCTGCACCTGCCGACCATCCTCAAGTGTCACTCCTTGAGCACTTACCTGCCCTCCCTCGGCGAACGCCTCCAGAACTGCCGCTCCCAGCGCACTGTCTCGCCGAAAGATCTCCTCTAAGCGCTTCCCCACCATCTCGTCATGCCTCAGCTGTCCCATCGATGGCAAAAAATAATCCACCGCATCCGACACTATCGCCGCGCGCCGGTCAGCTGTAAACAGCAGTACACCGTCCCTTAGCGTATCCAGCATCTGGTTCAGATTCGCCTGAAGCGCCGTGTATCCGGCCTCCTGACTGCGCATCTGTTCACCCAGCCGGTCGAGCGTCTTCGTCACTCGAACCACGGTGTCGCTCCCCGACCCTACAGCCAGCATTCCCGCCGATGACTCGTTGCTCGCATCGCGGCCAGCCCGCGTCAAGCTCTCAAGTCGCGCGCTGATCACCTCCAGCGGCCGCAGCGCAACCGTCGCCAGTAGTCCCGCCGCCACCATCGCTCCAACAGCCGACACCAGCGCGAAGATCAGCGCCGCCCGAAGCCAGGGCTCGTACGAGTTCTTCAAAAACGTCGACTGCACACCGAGATGCACCACCAGAAACGGCGCCCCGTTCCGCTCAAGCGACTCCGAGACATCCAGCAAGCGCGGCTTGCCGAACACAACCTTCATCTGGTGCGCGATGCTCCCATTGTTCAAACTCTCCAGGCTGAACCGAAAGGCCGCTGGCTGATCCAGCGCATCGGGATCGGTGCTTACCAGCGTCATTCCGCGAGCATCGGTCACGCTCGCGTCCTGCACTGTAGGGGAGTAGCGCACAATCGAATTCATTAGCGCCGCGAGTGCCGGGCGGTTTCGCAATGCATCCACGACAGCGGCATGCAGCGCCTCGTCGCTTCCGTCCACCGGAGGATTCGCCCGCAGCCCATCTTCCACCGCCTGGCGGGTCGTCAGAAAGACCTGACGCACCAGCACATCGTTGGCCGCGACTGTCTGCTCGATCCTCTGCCGCATCAGCTCGCTGAGAAACAAAGCCGACAGTGTCAGCACGATCGCGAACGTCAATCCCGTTGCCGACAGTATTAGCTTTGTCTTCAGCCGCATTCTTACTCCGTTGCAGCAGCCGCGTTCGAGTATTCCTTTAGCTTGTTCTGCAGCGTCTTCGAACTGATCCCCAGGATCTCCGCGGCCTTTGTCTTATTGTTGTGCGTCGCAACCAGCGTCTTCAGAATCAGCTGTCGCTCCGCTTCGTCCACCGTGGTGCCCACCTCAACCCGCACGGTGTTGGACTCGTCCAGATAGCGCTGCACCTCGCCCGAATGTACTCCATGCTGCAAGCCAGCCGTCTCAATCATCGCTCCACCGCGGCTCGGCGGAGGAGCAAACCCCGGCTCTCCAAAGTGCGGAGGCAGGTGCTCTTCCCCCAGCATTCCCGAACCTGCAAGAATCACCGCGCGTTCGATGGTATTGCGCAACTCACGGACGTTCCCCGGCCACTTGTACGTCTCCAACCGCGTCATCAGGGAGTCCTTCAGTCCGGCCACGGTACAGTGGTGTCGCTCATTCATATCGTCGATCATCTTCTCTGCAATCGCCGAGACGTCCATCAAATGGTCGCGCAACGGTGGCATCTGAATATTAAAGACATTCAGACGGTAGTAGAGATCCCCACGCAACTCTCCACTCGCCACCGCCTTCTCCGGATCTTTATTCGTCGCCGCCACCACTCTCACATCCACCGGTGTCTCAATCTTGCTTCCCAGCCGTCGCAGCCGCCTGTCCTCCAGCACCCGCAATAGCTTCGCCTGTGTCGCCATCGGCATCTCGCCGATCTCATCGAGCAGCAGTGTTCCCTCTTCCGCCAACTCGAAGCAGCCGGCACGCCGCTCCAGCGCTCCGGTAAACGCGCCTTTCTCGTGCCCGAAGATCTCACTCTCGATCAGCGTCTCTGGAATCGCCGCACAGTTCACCGCAACAAACGGCTTCAACCGCCTCGCGCTCAAATCATGCAACGCCCTGGCGACCAGCTCCTTCCCTGTCCCGCTCTCGCCCGTCACCAGCACCGACACGTTTGACGGCGCCACCCGCTCGATCATGGTGAAAATATCCTTCATCTGCGGTGACGAGCCCACCAGTTCGCCCAGCACTCCTGTATCTCTCAGTTGCCGCCGTGTTGCCTCCAGCTCAACATCTGCCTCGCGCTGCCGGCTCGCATTATGCAGGATCGTCTTCAGCCGGATCGGATCGACCGGCTTCGGAATATAGTCATACGCCCCCATCCGCATCGCTTCCACAGCCGACTCGATCGACCCCTGAGCCGTGAGCATCACGACGGCAATCCGCTGCGGCAACTCGCCAATGCGGTCCAGCAATTCCATGCCGTCCATCCGCGGCATCTTCAGGTCGGTCACAACAATCGCCGGAGCCCACGCAATCGCCTTCTCCAGCCCTTCCATCCCATCGGCTGCAGACTCGGCCCGGTAGCCCCAACTCTCGATGAGCTCGGTCAACCCGGTCCGGGCATGCACTTCGTCTTCAACAATCAGAACTTTCTCCAACACAGTCTCCAAGACAGTCCATCCCTCTTCAACTCATTCAATTAATTTACGCTTACAAAGTAAGATGCAAGTCGGTCAACTGAGTCGTCTTCCTTCCAAGCTCCCCGCAGCGTCCGGCTCAACATTCGACGCTCTTAAAAGGATATCCTTGAATTCATGCTAGAACCTGAAATCTCTGTCCAAGCCTACTCCCAGCAACGTCAACAACCCGACGCCCCCCTTCTGTTAGACGTCCGTGAGCCCTGGGAGCACCAGACCGCCAGCCTCCCCAACTCCCTCCTCATGCCAATGGGCGAGGTCACCTCCCGCGCCCACACCGAACTCGACCCCGACGCGCCAATCGTCGTCATGTGCCACCACGGAGCCCGATCCCTTAGCGTCACCATGTGGTTGCGTGATCAGGGCTTTACCCATGCTCAGTCCCTCGCCGGGGGCATCGACGCCTGGTCTCGCTCCGTCGATCCTGAAGTCCCTCTCTACTAGCTATTTAGCCCAACAAATTCAGTTTAGGGTAAAGAAGCGCCCAAACGTTTTGGCCCCATCGAACCTCTCAAGTAAACTTCGCATCTCAGTCAGTTGGTATCTTGCACTGTTTGGATTTACTTTGTACCTATTGCCTTATTTCCTGTCTTGGTCTGGTAATCCCGGGGAGTCTGAACCATGAGTGTGAGTACTGGCGTACCCGCCATTGGATCAATCCGTCCGCCTCAATATACGCCGGGGTTGCACCTCAATAAACATTCCGTCCAGTTCTACGATGACGATTCGTTCCTCCTCGACTCCCTCTCAAAATTAATAGGTAGATCCCTGATGGCAGGCGACACGGCGATCGTTGTCGCAACTGGGGCGCATCGCGAAGGGCTGGCGGAGCGTCTTCAGGCCCGGGGCCTCGATCTGGAAATGATCGCGAGACAAGGCAGATATTGGACCTTGGATGCCGCAGAAACTCTGTCGACCTTCCGGGTTGACGACGCCCTCGACGAAGCTTTGTTCAACGCCTTCACAGGGCAATTTCTCACCGCAGTCCGCTCTGCCGCTGCCGAAGCCAAGTCGCAGCGCATAGTCATCTTCGGAGAGATGGTCAGGCTCCTATGGTCGGAAGGAAAGCTGGAAGCCGCTCTCAAACTCGAGCAACTTTGGAACGATCTCTCCCGCACCTACCCCTTCGACCTCCATTGTGCCTATCCGATGAAGGACTTCCATCGCGAGGGACAGAGCCAGGCATTCCTCAATATCTGCGCCGAGCACTCTCACGTTATTCCGACGGAAAAGTACACCTCCCTCGGAACTGAAGACGACCAACTCCGTCATGTCTCTCTGTTGCAGCAGCGGGCCCTGGCCGCAGAGACCGAAGCGGCCGGACGTTTACGTGCCGAAGAAGCGCTTCGCCACTCCGAAAAGCTCGCCACAACCGGACGCCTCGCTGCGAGCATCGCGCACGAGATCAACAATCCGCTCGAAGCCATCTCCAACGCGATCTTCCTCGCACGGTCATCCTCTCCGGAGGAGGTCGCGACGTACCTTCAGATGGCGGACCAGGAACTCGCCCGGGTCGCACAGATCACGAAACAGACTCTCGGCTTCTATCGGGAGACCGCATCCCCGGGCATCGTCAACGTTTCGGCTCTTCTCGATGAGATCCTCAACTTGTACAGCCGAAAACTTCAAGCGAAAGACATCTCCGTTAAAAGACAGTACCGCGGTGAATTTGAAGTCTGGGGCCTCGAGGGTGAGTTGCGGCAGGTCTTCGCAAACCAGATCGCCAATGCCATCTACGCCATGCCGAAGAATGGCCGCCTCACGATAAGAATCCGCAGATCAAAAAACTGGAACACGAAGACCGAACGTTCTGGAACAGCAGTCAGCATGGTAGATACCGGCTCCGGGATCTCGCAGGAATCTCTGAGCAAAATCTTCGACCCATTCTTCACCACGAAACAGGACGTCGGCAACGGCCTCGGTTTATGGGTCACCCAGGGCATCGTCACCCGTCACGGCGGCAACATCCGGGTAAAAAGCAACACACATCCTGGAGCCAGCGGAACCATCTTCACTACATTCCTGCCTCAGCATAATGGCGACACCCCGGCCATCCTCTGACTTACCGTCATCCCGCGCAAAACTCATCAACGTAGCTCCCACCGTGTTGCTCTACTTCGCGCGCGGATGCGTCTCGTCATACACCTTCTGCACCTGCCCCACCGTGAGCTGCGTATATCGCTGCGTCGTCGACAGCCGTTCATGCCCCAGCATCTCCTGAATCGCACGCAGATCCGCACCCTCCTCCAGCATGTGGGTTCCGAAAGCATGCCGTAGCGTGTGCGGATGCACATCCGCCGCGAGCCCACGCGACAAAGCAATCGCCTTCACGATCCGCCCAACACTTCGCGTCGTCAACCGGCAACCGCCCCGCATCCGAAGATTCGTCACGAGTGGCCCACTCGCCACCAAACCACCTTTCCCCGCAGCCAAAAGTCTCGCCTCCCGCTGCGGCAGATAAGCCTTTAACGCTAACGCCGCCTCATCTCCCAACGGAACCAGACGCTCCTTCCGCCCCTTGCCCCGCACCAGCACGGCATCCTCGCGCCACTTCACACTCCCCATATCCAAACCCACCAGCTCCGAGTTCCGGATCCCACACCCATACAACAACTCAAAGATCACGCGGTCTCTCTCCGGCCACGCTGCAGCCTCGCCGTCTTCTTTCTTTGCCTCGCCCGACCCTTGACTATCCAGGGAATTCAGAACCCGGTTGACCTCCTCCATACTCGGCACTCGCGGCAGATGTTTCGGCAGCTTCGGCGTACTCACCAGAAGCGCCGGATTCTGCTCCACGTTCCCCTCTTTCGCGAGCCACTTGAACCAGCTCCGTATCGCCGCCAGCGCTCGAGCCGCACTGGCCTTCGCCAGCCCTCGCTCATACAGAACGCCCAGGTAAGCGCGTATATGCAGGTGCTCCACCCCTCGCACCGAAGCTCCATCACCCAGCGTCTCCGCAAGATAAGCCGCGAAGTTCCGCACCTCGCGGGCATACGCCCTCACCGTATGCCCGGACGCTCCGCGCTCATTCGCGAGCATCGCCAGAAAACCCTCCGCCAGGCTTTCAATCTCGTTCGCGTTACCCATGCGCCACCGCCTGCCGTCTCTTCCCCCGCGGATGATGCTCCCGATGCACTCTTTTCAAGTGCCCCAACGCCACATGCGTATAGACCTGCGTCGTCGCGATGTCAGCGTGCCCCAGCAGCGTCTGCACACTCCTCAAATCCGCTCCATGCTCAACCATGTGCGTCGCACAGCTATGCCGCAACATATGAGGACTGGCTTTGCTCCCACTCGCCGTCGCACTCCTCACCATCTCCCAGACCCACTGCCGCGTCAGCCCATTCCCCCTCACGCTTAGAAACAGCGCCCGCTGCAAACCGCCGCGAACCAATCCGGGACGTCCGAGCGTCAAATATCTCTCCAACGATTCGATCGCGCTCCTGCCCAACGGAACGATCCGCTCTTTATCCCCTTTACCCCTCACCTGCGCGCGTCCTTGATCGAGATGAACGTCCTCGACCCGCAAGGCGACAATCTCACCGACACGCAAGCCTCCGCCATAGAGCAACTCGAGAATCGCGTGGTCCCGCAACGACAACCCATCCGCATCTGCGCTTCGAGCGGCCGCGCCCGACCGCTCCAACATCTCCGCCACCTCGCCCTCAGCCAGAGACTTCGGCAACACCTTCCAGCTCGAAGGCGTCTCCACATTCACCGTCGGATCATGCGCAATCCGCTTATCCATCAACAGCCACCGGTAAAAGCCCCGCAGGCAACTTAGCTTCCGTGCAATCGAACGCGACTCCACTGCATGCCCTCGGAGCCGTTCCATGAACCCGCTCACATCCGCTTGGGTCGCTCCCACCAGCAGTCCATCCCTGCCCTCGACATGCTCGGCAAACTGTTCCAAATCTCGGCGGTAAGCCTCACAACTCGCTGGCCTCAACCCTTTCTCCACCCGCAGATACGCCACAAACTCGCGAACCGTCCGCGCATTCCCGTTTGACTGGCCCTCTTCGCGCATAGAAGTTGATTATCCCGCCCCCCAACCGTCAGTGCAGGCACGACTCGCACAATGTACCCACATGGTCAGCACCTAGCACGCCAACCCTACCCACCGTCGGCAGACACGCCGCTTCCATGAACCAGCAAACGCAGTAGTCTCTCAAGCAAGAGAGCCAACGCGTCCTCTAGTTGGAGCTGCTCACAACCCCATCCGCTGCAACAGTTGTCTTCGGTAGAAAATAGCTCTTATCCCACAGTGCCCGGTAGAACTCGCCCGTCAGTTCAGCCGCCTTCGGTCCAAACGTCGGCCGTCCGCCCTCGAGAAAGAACACGGTCACGATCCGCCCATTCGGTGTATCCGCGTACGAACCAAACCAGCCGAAACGCGTTCCATTGTTCGAGCAAGTCCCTGTCTTCCCCATCACGGGAAACTGGTTGAAGTTGACCCGTAAGGAGCGTGCAGTCCCATACATCACTGCCCCTTCCATACCGACCGATATCTCCGGAATCAAAGGAGCAATCTCCAGCGACCGTTTCACCTTAGGCTCAAACGTCGCCAGATCAAGCTGACTTTCAGGATGCTGCAGATAGTAAAGAGTCCCGCCATTCGCAATTGCCGACACCAAAGCACCCAGTTGCAAAGGCGTCATCGAAACGCTCTCTCCAAACGAGCACATTCTCCCCACGCCCCCCAGCGATGCCGGCAACTCCTCATCCGGATACGTCCCCAACTGCTCCCCGGCGATGTGATATCCCGCCAGTTCACCCAGGCCAAATTCATTCGCGTAGTGCTTCACGCGCTCAAATCCCAACTGCCGCCCAAGCGTCTCAAAATAAAGATTGTTAGAGTGAGCCAGCGCCTCGGTCATCGTCATGTGAAAGTGTCCGCCAAGATTAACCGGAGTGTCTCGCCGTACAATTCCCTCTTCGAGCGCCGCGAGCGCCACCGTCAGCTTGATCGTCGAACATGGCTCGGCTCCACGCGACAGCGCCAGTTTCTGATTCACCATGGCCAGAATCCGGCCAGTCGCAGGATCGATGGCAATCGCCGTCCCATTCATGTTGCCCAGCGCTTCAATCGCCGCTGCGCGAACCACAGGATCTTCGCCTTCAACAACATCGCCCAGCGTCAACGTGTCTGTAAATGAGCTTGCCGAAAAGTGCTCATGATACCTCGTACGCCGCACTGCCAGCATCGGACGTGCTCCATGGGAGGTGCGTCCATGCGCCACGACTCTACTCGTCCCCGCAGTATGCGTCGTTCCAGTGCTCTGCTTCGTTACAACACTCTTCACGCTCGTATGCCTGGCACCGACGTGCGTCGTACCCTTCGCCACGACATGCGTCGTCCCAGCAGAGTGCTGCTTGGCTTTGACCGTAGTCGTGGTCGTTGTTCCGCTTGCACCCGCTCCAGCACAGAACACAAGGCCGAAAAGGATTGCACTAGAAACTTCAAATAATCTCGACACAGGCGGTCCCTCTGGTTGATATACAAGCAATCAAAATGCCATCAACGGCAAAAACCGTCTTAGTACGCTCTATTTAACACTAAAAAGCAGGAAAATGCCCTCCCACTTTCGAGGGAAGGTCCCCTAAAGAGCAATTAATCCCTCAGTTTCCACGTCGCAAAAATGCTGGAATATCAAGTTCATCTGGCTCCGCGTGGTTCACCATCTCAGGCGCCGAAGCACCCAGCGACGGCACCCGTACCAAGGCTTCCACAGTTGAAACCTCTTCCATCACACTGTAAAACTCTTCCTTTTGGACTGGCGAAGAACCCGAAAAGTGAGTTGGCTCTTCCTCGAGAATCATCTCCAACCGAGTCTCGGATCGAAAGAAATCATCGTCAAATACCGACGCCTTCACAGGAATCAACTCCGGCGGTACACCAACCCCTGTGCTCGCGGGCTTCTCTGTCCACTCGCCAGACGGCGCACCGGCCGGCTCCGCCCCCGTCTCGCTCGCAAACCGTGCACTTGGTCTCGAGGTCGCAACTCGCGGCTGAATCGGCACATCGTATCGGACCGTCGGCAACGTCGACTCCGCCAGCATCCGTTCACGGCGCTGCGGCATCTGCTGCTGCTTGAAGCCCGTCGCAATCACGGTGATCTTCACCTCATCGCCCATCGTCTCATCCTGCACCGCGCCGAAGATAATATTGGCGTCTTCATGCGCCGCGTTCTGAATGATCGTCGAGGCCTCGTTCACCTCGCTCAGCTTCAGGCTGCTCGAACCAGTAATGTTGATCAGAATCCCGCGTGCGCCGTCGATAGCACCCGCCTCCAGAAGCGGCGAAGCCATCGCAGCCATGGCGGCTTCCACAGCACGGTTTGCACCGGTCCGCATCGCCGTCCCCATTACGGCATAACCCATCCCTGCCATCGTCGTTTTCACGTCGGCGAAGTCGCGATTAATCACACCAGGAATCGTAATGATGTCCGAGATCCCCTGCACACCCTGGCGCAGCACGTCATCCGCAATCCGGAAGCTCTCAAAAAAACCGGCATCCTTAGCCACCGCCAGCAGCTTTTCATTCGGGATCACAATCACCGTATCGACCGACTCCAGCAGCTCCTGCATCCCTCGTTCGGCCTGCATCATCCGGCGCTTGCCTTCGAACGCAAACGGACGTGTCACTACCGCCACTGTTAGCGCGCCCATCTCACTCGCCAGGCTCGCAATCACCGGAGCAGCCCCCGTCCCGGTCCCGCCACCGAGTCCCGCCGTCACAAACACCATATCCGCGCCTTCCAGCGCCTCGATAATCTTGTCCGAATCTTCGAGCGCCGCCCTCCGCCCCACATCTGGATTCGCGCCTGCACCCAGGCCGCTCGTCAACTTCACTCCGAGCTGCAGCTTCACTGGTGCATTCGATACCTGCAGCGCCTGCACATCCGTATTCGCCGCAATAAACTCGACCCCTGCGACGTTCGCCGCAATCATGCGGTTCACGGCGTTGTTTCCTCCACCGCCCACGCCAATCACCTTGATCCGGGCACCGTGTGGAATCTCATCGTGATAATGGATACGAAGATCGTCATTCGGCAGATTCGGCATGGTGGCAGTTACTCCTTAAGTCGTTTAATTCTCCCATCGAAGCGCCTCCTTCAAGACCCTCGTTTTCCACCTCCCCGTACCATCATTGGTTCAACATTCGGGAGAACTTTTCCGGCACAGGCCGTGCTGTAACCTTTGACAGTTTGGGAGATGGCATTCAGCGGATATCGTTTGGATCGAAGCATGGCAACCGGTGCATTGCAATTCCGACAAGGAGAACCCATGACACCAGAGCAAACCTGCGGACAATCAACCCGCAACATCGGCCTCATCCTTGTTAGCTTCGTTTTTTTGCTAACCCCGATTGGATGCCGGGATCAGAGTAGTCCTCAAACGGTACAACAAGTTCCTAAGGACCCACTCCCTTCCTGGAACGACACCGCACCCAAAAAAAATATCCTCGCCTTCGTAGAAAAAGTCTCCAAAGAAGGTAGCCCTGACTTCGTCGCCCCCGCCGACCGCATCGCCACCTTCGACAATGACGGCACTCTCTGGGTCGAAGCTCCCGTCTACACTCAGGTCGTCTTTGCTTTCGATCAGGTCAAACGAATGGCACCGCAACATCCCGAGTGGAAAAACAAGCAGCCTTTCAAAGGCATCCTCGATGGGGACATGAAGTCGGTCCTCGCAACTGGAGAAAAAGGTCTCGTCGCCGTCACCATTGCAGCCAGTACAGGCATGTCCAATCAGGAATTCCATCAGTCCATCTCGGATTGGATCGCGCAGGCGCATGACCGTCGCTTCAACCGCACCTACACCGAGCTCGCCTACCAACCCATGGTCGAGCTCCTCGCCTATCTTCGGGCCAACGGTTTCAAGACCTACATTGTCTCCGGCGGCGACATCGACTTCATGCGTCCCTGGACCGACAAAGCATACGGCATCCCCGCCGAACAGGTCGTCGGAACAAGTATGAAGACCCAATTGCAATCGCAAAATGGAGCACCAGTCATCATGCGTCTGCCTCAGCTCAACTTCCTCGACGACGGCCCCGGCAAGCCCGTCGGCATCGACAATTACATCGGCAAACGTCCTATCGCCGCCTTCGGCAACTCCGACGGTGACCAGCAGATGCTCGAGTGGACGGCAACCGGCGCCGGCCCCCGCTTCATGCTTCTTGTGCACCACACCGATGCCGCACGCGAGTACGCCTACGACCGCACGTCCGCGGTAGGTAAGCTTGATAAGGCGCTCGACGAAGCCAACGCCAAAGGCTGGACTGTCGTCAGCATGAAAGACGACTGGAATAAAATCTTTGCCTTCCAATAACAACGGCAGCAAGCCACAACAAAATCTGCGATATGCTTTGAGGCACTAGGAGAAACCTTTAACTATGATCCTCGAAGCGGAACTGGAACGCGTCGACGCAGCCACTGCTGTCTTTCGTTTGACTGGCCGTATGACCCTAGGCATGCGGCTGCGTGAGATCGAATCCAAGATCAGCGACACCGCCGGAGATGGCATCAACAAACTCATCCTCGATCTCTCCGGCATTGAGTTCCTCGATAGTGCTGGCCTCGGCGTCCTCATGATCCTCTACGGCAACATGAAAGTCCGCGGCGGCCAGCTCCGCGTTGTCGCGCCCGGGACAAAAGTCCTTGACGTCCTCAAACTAACCCACACCGATTCCATCCTCGCCATCGACACAAACCTCGAAGCCGCGCTGGCGTCTTAGCCCGCCAGCGCCGGCGTTCACGGCCGTGCAACAAACGCCGCAAGCCGGTCCAAAGTCTGACCCCAGCCCTGGGACATTCCCGCAAGGAACTGCGGCGCAGCAGGCGTCGTACTCGTCACCTCGGCAACCAGTGCAATCTCAGTTCCACTGGCGATTCGGGTAAATACAACGGTATTCAACACCTCGAACATCGGCTTGCCTTCTCCGTCGAGCGCTGCCGTCACAAACACCAGCCGGTGTGGCCGGTCGATCTCGCAGAACCGGCCCGTCATCGGATACACCACACCGTCAGGCGAGCGCATATGGATCCGAATCGCTCCGCCAACACGCGCATCCGCCTCGCACACTGGATTCGTAAATCCCTTCGGCCCCCACCACTCCGCCAACTGCTTCGCATCCGTCCACGCGCGAAACACGACCTCAGGCGGAGCCGAAACTCTTCGTGTCAGGCTTAACTCCAGCAACCCATCCGCCACCACACTCCTACCGTTGGCCATGCCGTCGCTCCTTCACCTCGCGAAGATAATCTTCGAACTTGTCGATGCTGCTGTTCCATCCGCGCATGTGCCCATCGCGGTCTCCTGATGTTACGAAAAAAGCCTGATGAAAGTTCATCGTGGTCTTCCCATCGTTTTCCTCAAACGTAACCGTAACCACCGTCTCCACGTTCGCGGACAAGCCAGGGTTTTCGTCCCACTTGAACGTATAGACCAGACGCTCTGGCTCGATCACCTCGCGATTGATCCCGCCCTGCCACACATCAAACAGCCGCACAACGCCATCGCCCGTGTCGAATCCGTCGGTGTGAAGGCAAAGCCTCCACTTCCCTCCAGGCCGGGGATCATTTTCAATATGCCTCGCTTCAAACTGACGCGGTCCTGCCCAGTGCTTCATATGTTCCGGATCCGTCCACACCTTCCACACCAGTTCACGCGGAGCATCGAACACTCGCGTAATGTGAAGCTCATGTTGCGCTATCGCCGCAGAAGACACCGTCGCTGTACTCATCGCAATCCTCCATTCGCTTTCGCCGCAAGCCCGGTCGACAAATAATCCGCCAGCCTCCCCAGCGTCTGTTCTCCGCCCTCAATCGAGCGATACTCTCTCACATTCTGGTCGCGCGCCTCTGCCGACGGGAACACCATCCGCAACGTAAGCCGTGTCTTGCCGCCTTCGTCTGCAAAGGTGACTATCGATTCAAATGTCACCGTCGGCGCGCCTCTCTTACCGCAGGTCAAACGGTAGCCGAGCCGTTCATACGGCATCACGTCCGTAAAGATGCTCGTGTTCGGATAGTCCGTGCCATCCGGCCCATGCATCACCTGCCTCCACTCACCGCCGACTCTCACATCCATCTTTTCGATCGTGGTCGAAAAGCCCGTCGGCCCCCACCACAACGCAACCTGCTTCGGATCGATCCACGCCTCCCACACCATCTTGCGCGGAGCATCAAAGACACGCGTCAACACAATCTCGCGGTCAACCGTCTCACTTATTTCCATTGTTTTTCCTGCCACGTTTTTTCTCCTTCGCCTGAATTTCCTGCAGATACGCGTCTAAGCGATCGAAACTCTCCTCCCAGAACCGGCGGTAATCATCCAGCCAATCCGCCGCCTGTTTCAACGGCGCTGCCTTCAACTTGCAAGGCCGCCACTGCGCCTCCCGTCCACGTGCGATCAACCCTGCCTTCTCCAGCACCTTCAAATGCCGTGAAATCGCGGGCATGCTCATCTCAAACGGCGACGCCAACTCCGTCACCGAAGTCTCTCCCAGCGCAAGCCGTGCAAGAATCGCTCGCCGCGTAGGATCCGCCAAAGCTGAAAACGTCGAGCTGATGTGGTCTTGCATAATCGTATTCAACTCCTTGGTTAAATAACCATATTGTTAAATATAAAATCTGTCAAGGCGACACTGCAAATTTGTTGCTAATTGTTTTGCTGACAGAAACTCGATCACTCAATCCTGAAGACTCGCTGTCTTCACGATGCACTGGGATATGAGCCGCGCCATGCTCTTGAAGTAAGTCAAAGCTGCCGGATGCTAAAAACTTCCCGCGAAGATCGCCTTCAGCTTCGCCCGAAGTCCCTGCTCTTCACTCGCCTTTCGCACCTGGGTGCGGTGCGTATACAACAACATGCCGATCGCAACAGAGAACTCCGGCGTAGCCAACTCCGCCGGCATCCTCGACAAAGGCACCGGATAGCCAACCCGAGCCGGAACCCGCAGCAGACTCTCCGCGTTATCCAGCAACCCCGCCATCGTCGCTCCGCCACCGGTCAACACGCAACCCGCGCCCAGCGCCTCCAGCACACCACCATTGCGAAGATTGTCGCGCAGCATCGTAAACAACTCGCGAGCGCGAGGCTCCAGAATCTCCGCGAGAAACCGTTGCCGCACCAGCCGCGCAGGCTGACCGCCCGAAATTGCCAGATTGCCGCCTACTTCAATCTCATTCAACTGCGGCACCGAGGTGACCACGCAGTGCCCATAAATCTTCTTCAGGTACTCCGCCTCTTCGACTGTGACATGCAGCCCTACCGCAAGATCATTCGTAAAGTGATCGCCGCCAATCGGTAAGACAGCCGTATGCGCGATCGATCCCTCAAAATACACCGCCAGTTCCGTCGTGCTCGAGCCGATATCCGCCATGCAAACGCCCAGTTCGCGCTCATCCGCGCTCAACACAGCCTCGGCCGCAGCGATTCCTTCATACACCGTGTCCTGCACTTCGAGCCCAGCACGGTTCGCGCACGTGATCACACTTTGCGCGACACCGCCCGAACAAGTCGAAAGATGAAGATTCACCTCCAGCTTGTTCCCCACCATCCCAACCGGATCATGAATCCCTGCCTGATCATCCAGGATGAACTCCTGCGGCAACAGATGCAGCACCTCGCGATCCGGCGGCAGCGCCACCGATCGGGCCCTATCCACCGCTGCCTTCACCTCTTCCCGCGTAATCTCACGCATCCGACTGCCCATGCTGATGCCGCCGCGCGAGTTCACTCCGCGCACATGCGTCCCGCCAATCCCTACCACTGCGGTCTCAATCCCAAGCTTCGCCGTGCGCTCCGCTGTCAACGCCGCGCGATTGATCGCCTCCGCCGCCGGACCCAGCTCCGCAATTAAACCCTTACGCATCCCGAGCGACGGCTCAACACCATGCCCGCGGTACCGCAGAACACCATCTTGCAGCTCCGCAACCAGCACACGACTCATCGTGCTCCCAGCATCGAGCACAGTGATCAGATTGTCCTGCTTCTGATTCATGGATGAACCACCTGGATAGGATGAGATTGCGTCCCCGGGGTCGGTGTTCCAGTTACTGCCGCGCGTGGAGCAGAAGCCTTCCCGGTGCTGGCAGGATGTTTCACCACTACCGCCGGCTTCTTCGCCTTAGGCACACTCTTCTTCGCCGGAACATCAAACGCAACCTCGCTCTGAGCGACCACATGCACTGGAGGCTTCACCACTGGTTGCGGGGCCACATGCTTTACGGCGATAGGTTGCGCCTTGGGCGGTGTCTTGACCGCGACCTTGTCCTTGGAAGCGACGGTCGGCTTACTCTGCGCCTTATCGGTGTGAGCCGTTCCCACCGAAGTGCTCTTGTCAGCGGCATTCGAATCAGTTGAAGCTGCAGGGGCCGCGCTGAGAGCGCCCGCCGACCCAGGCGGCATCTCCAGCACCACCTGACGTTCATACCGCATATCCACCGACGACAACCTCGGATAGACCGTCCGCCACTCCGCCAGATGCTCCTTGAATCGCCTATAGCGATTGAGAAAATCCTCATCACCAAAGTGCACCAGCACCTCCGCCGAGTGATCCGGAATCAGCGCCTTCACATCCTCGGGATCCGAAAGATCGACCTCACTCAGCTCCTGCGATATCTTCTCTCCCGATCCATCTAGCTCCGACGTAAACCGTCTAAAGATTTTCATCCGCGCTGCCCGCGTCGACAACGGCTCCCCAGCCGAGATCCCAGTCACCACCGGAAACGAATAATGTTCCGTCGCCCTCGCATCCACGGGCATATCGAGTAGCACACCGCTGGCATCCACGAGCCCGATGCGGTTTCCTTGCCGCACAAAGGCCACTGGCGTCCGTTCTTCAACCAAAACCCTCATTCGGTTCGGCAGCAACCGCATCACCGTAGCATGCGACACCCACGGCAGCCTCTCCAACTCCACTCGCCGCTGATCCAGCGAAACCGTAAAAATATTTCGCTCCACGTCCGCGCCAAAGATGCCCAGAAGCTGCGCCCGCGTCACGTGCGCATTCCCTTCGAACTCAAGCGAGGAAGACGACGCAATCACAAAGCGCTCATCGTGCAATAAGTAATCTCTCGCCATCCAATAAGCTGCTGCCGCCACACCCAGACAAAGCACCAACCCGAACCCTGCGAAGATACGTCCCCACTTCGTCGTCGGAAGCCCGCGAAGCTGGAACCGCACTCCCGTCCGTCGGCGTCCCACAGGCGCATCATCGTCGTCATACAAATCGTCCGCGAAATCTTCACTCAGATCGCGCCGCAGCCTCTTGTTAGGCGACGCAGTCTTCCGCCGCGACCCCACCGGCTCCGAAGCATACATCTCCCCAGGCGCATCTAGCACCGCTGTCCCGCGCTTCGAAAATACATCGCTTTGTCGCAAGCCTGAGCAAGGCCGCGAGAATCGCCTCTTCGAGAATAACCCGCGACATTCAGTCTGCGGCCCAACTTCTTCTGCATGTACCCTTTCAGGAACTCACCCTCGCCGCCATGCTCTCCAGCAACACCGCCCCGGCTTGCGAGACGCTCCCCGCCCCCAACGTCAAAATCACATCCCCCGGCTTCGCCTTATCCACCAGCACAGTTACCGCCTCCGACACCGAGGGCGCATACCCCACTTCGCGTCCACTCATGCCACGAATCGCGTTCACAAGAGCCTTTGCATCCACTCCCGCGATCGGCTCCTCGCTCGCGGCATAAATATCCAGCACCGCCACTGTATCGGCATCCTTGAAAGCCGCGCCAAACTCCCCCATCAAATCACGCGTCCGCGTATACCGGTGAGGTTGAAACAAAACATGCACCCTCTTATACCCACACTCCCGCGCCGCCTTTAGCGTAGCTACAATCTCCGTCGGATGGTGTCCATAGTCATCCACTACCGTCACACCCTGCACTACGCCCTTCACCTGAAACCGCCGATCAACTCCGCGAAAACTCTCCAATCCCACCGCTATCTGATCCGGCGCCACACCCAGTTGAACCCCAACCGCGACCGCAGCAGTAGCATTCAGCACATTGTGCCGCCCCGGTACATGCAACCGAAACTTCCCCAGAACCAGACCCTTGTAGTTCACCTCGAAACACGAGTGGCAGTCCTCTTCCTTCGGCAGCATCTCCACTCGAAAATCGGCCTCCGCACTCTCGCCATAGGTGTAGACACGGCGTCGCACCCGCGGCAAGGCAGCCTTCAACAGCGCATTATCGATACAGGCCGTCGTTGCCCCATAAAACGGCAGCCTATCCATAAACTCGACAAAGGCTCCCTCGACATCCTGCATATCCCGGTAGCAGTCCATATGTTCGCGATCGAGATTCGTCACCACGGCCAGCACTGGCGACAGTTTCAAAAAACTCCGGTCGCTCTCATCTGCCTCGGCCACCAGGTACTGTGAGTTCCCCAGCCGCGCATTCGATCCCAACGCATTCACGCGCCCGCCGACCACCACCGTAGGATCGAGCCCGCCTCCGGCCAGCACCGCCGCAACCATCGAAGTCGTCGTCGTCTTCCCGTGCATCCCGGCCACCGCGATTCCGTACTTCAGCCGCATAAGCTCCGCCAGCATCTCCGCCCGCTGGATCACCGGAATCTTCCGCTCCCTCGCCTCCACCACCTCAGGATTGTTCTTCGCCACCGCCGAGCTCGTCACCACCACATCGCTCGCCGCAGCATTACTTGCCGCATGCCCCTCAAAGATCCGCGCGCCCATCCCCAAAAGGCGGTCGGTCACCGCCGAGCGCTTCAGATCCGACCCTGAAACCGAATATCCCATCGTTAGCAGGATCTCCGCGATCCCACTCATCCCAATCCCGCCGATCCCAATAAAGTGAATCCGCTGCGATGGCGCAAACAAAAAATGCCCAGGTACAAACATTCTTCAACTCTAGCAGCGCCCAACCTATTCCCTCATATGGGAATGCAGCGACTCATGCGATTGCAAAAACTTGCAGTTATGCAACCGGAATCTTGTCTAATCTGTTGTAAAGCAGTACATCGCCTTGGCCTTACACGTGCAGTTACTCCAGTCGGGCCCCCTTTGAACGTATTCAAATTCCCCGGCGACCGCCGGAAATTGAGGCATTCACTGTGGCTATCTCCATTCGTTTGGCAAATTTTACAGCCATTGCTCTCGTGGCCGGCCTTTTAGCTGCCGCAAAACCCGCCGCAGCCGACAGCTTGACCATCACCTACTTCACCATCGCAGAAACCGACAAGGACGCTGACAAGCCTGGTTACGGCTTGACCAACACCGAGGTGCAAAGCACACTCGGCATCAATGGCCTGCCGATTCTGAATACCCCAGCCTATGGCTGCGTTTCAAATTGCTACAACCTTCTCACCCCCCCGACGGATGTCTTGGCCGACGGCGAAATCACCTATTGGAGCCCGGCGCTCAACAACGGCGGAGCCAAAGGGGCCTCCGACGTTACCCAAACCGGGACTGATGTCGTCACGCTTCCCTACAGGAAGGACGCTTTCTTCCCTCCGAACGGCACCGGATCGAATGACGGCAACGGATTCCAGGCTGCCATCCTGGGTGGGACTCTTAACGCACCGACATCGGAGAGCATCATGTTTTCGATCGGCTCCGATGACATGGCCTTCGCTTACCTCGACGGAATGCTCGTCTGCAGTGATGGCGGAGTTCATAATGACTCCACCATCCCGTGCACAACTGGAGACGTAGTCCCGGCTGGGGATCACTCCATCGAGGTCTTCTTCGTCGACATTAACAACATCGACTCCGCCCTGCATTTCGCGATCACTACTGAGGGCATCACCACTACTCCCACTCCCACGAATTCCCCTGTCCCCGAACCCAACACCCTCGCCATGTTTGGCACCGGTCTTGTTGGGCTGGCAGGCGCCGTTCGCCGTCGCCTCACCTGCTAACCTGACTCAAGCATCGCCGCACTCACGAGGCCGAACGTCGCACCGCAACGATGAAGGCATTCGGCCTCAAACTTTCGTGATATATAACATCCATGCCCATCAACCTCGCCCGCTCAGCCGCTCTCAGCGCCGCTGCTCTCCTGGTCATCCCTACCGCTCACGCACAGCAGCCCACGCAAACCCTCCTCGCCACCCCCAGCACCGTAGCCTGGGGCTACTACTCCGCCAGAGCCAAGCCCGTCCTCACCATCAAATCCGGCGATACCGTCAAGATCCAGACCCTCTCCACCTGCGGCTCTCCTGAGCGCCTCAAGACCCTCGGCGTCGCCGAAGCTGATATTCCTTCGTACGTCAGCGATATCTACACCAAGGTCGCCGCAGCCGACAAAGGCCCCGGCGGCCACATACTCACTGGCCCCGTCGCCATCGAAGAAGCCACACCCGGCGACGTCCTCGAGATCCGCATCCAGAAAGTCGACATCGACGTCCCCTGGGCCTGCAACTCCTTCGGCGTCGGCCGGGGCTTCCTGCCCAACGACTTCCCCTACAGCCACTCCCGCATCATCCCCCTTGACCGCGAAAAGATGATCGGCCACTTCGCCCCCGGCGTCGACATTCCCCTGCACCCCTTCTTCGGCAGCATGGGGATCGCTCCGCCCGAATCCGCCGGGCGCTACAACTCCGCTCCACCCTGGATGCACGGCGGCAACATGGATAACAAGGAACTCGTCGCGGGTACAACCTTATATATCCCCGTTCACGCCAAGGGCGCTCTCTTTGAAGTAGGCGATGGCCACGCCGGCCAGGGAAACGGTGAAGTCGACATCACCGCACTCGAAACCCAGCTCACCGGAACCTTCCAGTTCATCGTCCACAAAGCCACATTCCCCGACGACCCCCATCGCCTCCTCTGGCCCCGTGCCGAAACTCCCACCCAGTACATCGCCATGGGCTTCGACGAGGACCTCAAAACCGCCACGGAGATGGCCATCCGCAACATGATCATCTTCCTCTCCGAACAGCTCCCCGGCACCCATCTCACCCGCGACGACGCCTACGGCCTCATCTCCACCTCCTGCGATGTCGATATCACCCAACTCGTTGATACTAAGAGCGGTGTCCACGTTATGTGTCCCAAGGCTCTCTTCACCTCCACGGCAATCTCGCACTAGGTGCGCCCGGTCTCTGTTATCCCTTGCGTTTTAGCAACAAAAGCTGTGAACTTGTGTCTAATCAACTGAGCACTTGACCGAGGCGAAATGGCCCGGCTGGAACTCGTCCTTGCTCTCCGCGAAGTCCGGTCGCATGACGCATTGCCGGAAAAACGAAGGTTGAGCAGGCAGGTAGAGACATGACGTCCCTCTTTAGAAACTCGATTGGCGCCACCTTACTGGCCGGACTCATTTCGACCGGTTCTTTCGCCCAGGCCCCTGCCAGTGATCCTTACGGCCCCGCTGGTCCTCCCCCCGACATGCAACAGCAGAGCGCCCAGCAGCCATACAATCAACCCGGCGATCCGGGTCAGTACCAGCAAGGCTACGCGCAGGATCCCAATCAGCAGCAGGGCCCCACGCCACAGCAGCAGGCAGACGCGACCATCACCAACGTGCAGCAGGCGCCTCCTGCCATTCCCGACTACGAACAGCCTCAAGCCCCCGGTGACGGCTACATCTGGACTCCCGGTTACTGGGCCTGGAACGGCATCGGCTACGAGTGGGTCAACGGCACATGGGTTGCGCCTCCTTACAGCGGTGCTCTTTGGACACCTGGCTACTGGGGCTACGGCTACGGTGGCTACTCCTGGTATGCCGGTTACTGGGGACCCTATGTTGGGTACTACGGCGGCATCAACTACGGCTTCGGCTTCTTCGGCATAGGCTTCTACGGTGGCTATTGGTACGGAGGCCACTACTGGTATAACCGCGCCTACTGCAACATCGGCCACGGCTACGGCTATCACACCTACACCCACAGCTACAGCGGATACTCAGGACACGCAGGAGGCACCAGCTTCGTCCACAGCAACTCGGTTGCTGGCAACCGCGGCACAGGCACAACTGCCGGTTTCCGCGGGTCCAGCATCAACGGCCGCACCACAACCTCTCCTCAGAGCCGCTCGAACTACACCGGTTCGGCTAACGGAGCGCGGTCCTACACTCCGTCCAGCAACTACTCGACGGGCGCACGCAATTACGCCCAGCCGAGTCAGAACTACTCAGCCGGACGCAATTACGCCCAACCTAGCCAGAACTATTCAGCCGGACGCAGCTACGCCCAGCCAAGCCAGAACTACTCCAGCGGCGCTCGCGGCGGTTACTCCGCACCCTCAGGAGGCAGCTACCACGGTGGCGGCGCACCCAGCGGCGGCGGTGGAGGCTTCCACGGCGGCGGTGGTGGCGGTGGATCACACGGCGGCGGTGGTCATCGGTAACAACTACAGTTACAAATACCAAAAGGGCTGAGAGAACACTCTCAGCCCTTCCCCTTTTCTACTCATTCACTCCGCAACCTTCACCGTCTCCTCAACTCGATGACCATCCCGCCGATCACCTGCACGGCGTCCGGATGCCCCAACTCACGTGCCCGTCGCCCCATCTCCACCAACATCTCGCGATTCAGCAAGAGCCTCGACAGATCGCTCATCAAAATACCTTGCATTACGTCATCTGCGCCCTGTACCCGCAGCTCGGCAGCGCCGGCACGAGCAAAGACCTCCGCGTTCTTCATCTGATGATCGTCCGCTGCCCCAGGAAAGGGAACCAGCACCGCAGGCCTGCCAGCCGCCGCAAGTTCTGCAACGGTGCTTGCGCCGCTGCGACAAAGAATCAGATCCGCATCCGCGAATCTATTCGGCATATCGTCAAGATACGCAGCCACCTTCCAACGAGAAGGATCTGCACCGGTCAACCGATATGCCTCCTCAGTCGAAAAGGCCTGCTTCGGCCCGGTCTGGTGCAGAATCGTCAATTCCGGCACTAACTCCAACAGTCCGCGCGCGATTTTCGGCATAACTTCATTGAAGACACGCGCTCCCTGGCTTCCGCCAAAAACAAGCAGGTGAGGCAAAAAGCCTCGCCGATCATCGGCATCCTCGCCTGCACTCTCCGGCACAGGCGCAATCTCGAAAAACTCCTTACGCACCGGAATTCCCGTCACACGCGCTCCGCGAAAATATCGCTTACTCTCCTCAAAATTCACCGCAGCCGCCGAAACCCACCTCCCCACCAACCGGTTCGCCAGTCCCGGCACCGCATTCGGCTCAAACGCCAGCGTCGGTATCCGAAGCAAAATCGCCGCCATCATCGCCGGTCCCGAAGCATAACCGCCCACACCAACCACGACATCGGGGCGGAAGCGACGCAACAGTCTTAGACAACGCATCGCACCCAGCGGAAGGTCTGCCACCGTCCGCACTCGCGTCAACAAACTCACATTCTTCAACTGCCCCACTCGGATTAGCTCCAGCGGAAACCCAGCCTCCGGAACCAGCCTCGTCTCAAGCCCGCGAGCAGTCCCTACAAATCGCACCCTGGCCCCATAGACATCCCGCAACTCCCGCGCAATCGCCAGCGCCGGAATGACATGCCCACCCGTCCCGCCACCTGCAATCAACACCCGCAATTGCTGGTTCGCCGACTCGCTAACTGGCCTGCTCTCTGTCACACTAATCGATCTCGCGCGTAATATTCAGCAGTGCACCCATGCCCGCCAGCGTAATAAAAATCGAAGTTCCACCTGAAGAGATAAATGGCAGCGGAATTCCCTTCGTCGGCAGCAGCGCCAACACCACGCTCATGTTGAAGAATGCCTGGATCAAAATCGCCGACGTCAGCCCGAATGCAAGAAACCGTGCGAACGGATCGGTCGACAGAAAAGCCGCGCGAAACCCGCGATAGCCGAGCGCCACAAACAATCCGACAATCAGCAACGCCCCAATCAACCCCAGCTCTTCACAGATATTGGCGAAGATAAAGTCTGTCTGCACCTCAGGCAGGTAAAACAGCTTTTGCCGCCCCTCCATCAACCCCAACCCACGAATCCCACCAGTCCCCACAGCAATCAGCGACTGCAGAATATGAAACCCGGTCCCCTTTGGATCGGCCTCAGGATTGATAAACGCCAGCATGCGCGCCCGCCGAAACGCCACATGAAACAGCATGAAGTACAACACCGGCGAAGCCAGTGCCGCTCCAATCGCAAAATATCGCGCTCGCGCCCCTGCCAAATACAGCATTAACGCAGTCACCGCCATACAAACCAGCGCCGTGCCGAGGTCCGGCTCCTTCAAAATCAAAGCCGTAAACACCAGTGGCACAGCAATCGCCCGCAGAATCGTCCCCTTCACATCGTCCATCTGGTGAATGCGAGTCTGCAGAAAGTAAGCCAGGAACAGCACCAGCACAGGCTTGGCCAACTCCGACGGTTGCAGCGTCGTCCCCGCCACTCGAATCCACCGATGAGCGCCATTCATGCCACTCATCGCAAACACGCCGATCAACATCAACGTGGTAGCCGCAACCGCAGTAAACACCACCTTTGGATTGTTGTAATGACGATAGTCCACCCTCATCAATCCGACCATCGTGATCAGGCCAAGCACCGCCCATAACGCCTGTCTCAACACATAAGAGTACGGAGACCCCAGACTCGCCTGTGCCATCACAGCCGAAGCCGAAAACACCGTCACCAGCCCAAACAGCACCAGCAGCAGCACCACTCCGAAGAGCCACTTGTCTACCCCTACTCTCTTCGCCATGCCGTCACTTCCCTGCTTTGTGCTTAATCAAGATCAATCACCGACTGCCGAAACACACGGCCCCGATGCTCATAGTTTTCAAACTGGTCGAAGCTCGAACAGGCCGGCGACAGCAACACGACATCGCCGGGCACCGCAGCCTTCGCCGCCTCGGCCACAGCCGCCTCAATCGTCTGCGCTGAAACCATCTTCACGACTCCATGCAGTTGATGCTCAATCTTTTCCGCGGCTGAACCAACCGTATAAACAACCTTCACCCGCTCCTTCAGCAGTTCGGCCATCGCTGTGTAGTCGGAATCCTTATCCTTGCCTCCCAGAATCAGGTGAACTCCTCCTGCGAACGAAGCCACTGCCTTCATCGCTGCATCCACGTTGGTCGCCTTCGAATCGTTGTAGTACTCGACCTCGTTCAACTTCCTCACCAACTCCAGCCGGTGTTCAACGGCACGGAACGAAGCCACCGAAGCCCGAACACTCTCCGCGGAAATCTTCGCCAGCCGCGCCGTACAAACCGCAGCCAGCACATTCTCGATGTTGTGCGCTCCCTTGAGAGGAATCTCCGACACCGGCATCACCGGCTCTGTCACTCCTCCCTCCTTCTCCACCCAGACAATCACCCCATCCCGCACAAACGCGCCGCGTCGCACTGCCTTAGTCACACTAAACCAGAACACCCCACTCTTCGCCCGGCCCGCGCTCATCTGCGCTACGCGATCATCCCCATTCAACACCAGGAAGTCATTCGCATCCTGCCGCGCGAAAATCCGCTCCTTCGCCGCCGCATAACTCTCAAAGCTTCCATGCCGATCCAGATGATCCGGCGTAATGTTCAGAATTACAGCAAGCCACGGATGAAACTCCTCCACCGTCTCCAACTGGAAGCTGGACACCTCCAGCACACTCACACTCTCAGTGGTACTCTTTCCCACCAGATCAATCACCGGCAGCCCGATATTCCCGCCCACCAGAGTCGACACGCCAGCGTCGGAAAATATCTTCCCCACAAGCGTGGTAGTCGTCGTCTTCCCATTCGACCCGGTAATCGCAACCACCCGCCCCTGCAGATACCGGCTCGCCAACTCCAACTCCCCAATCACCGGTAGCCCGAACGCAATCACCTGCTTCACCTCAGGCGTATCCATAGGCACGCCCGGCGAAACCACAATCAAATCCTGCCGCCGAAACGTCAGCAACCCATGCCCACCCGACTCCACCATAATCCCGGCCTCCAACAACGCCGGAATCTCCTTAGCCAAAGCCACCGCACTCCGCGTATCGCTCACCGTCACGCGAGCACCCTGGGCTCGCAGAAACATCGCCGCCGATAAGCCGGATTTACCCAGCCCCACCACCAATACCCGCTTGTTTTTCAAATCCATCATGCTTTCACGTTCTCATCGCAGCTTCAACGTAGTCAACGCAAACAGCGCAAACACCAGCGCCAGAATCCAAAACCGCGCAATCACCTTCGACTCCGACCACCCCATCAACTCGAAGTGATGATGCAGCGGAGCCATCTTGAAGATCCGCTTCCCATTCCGCAATTTGTAGCTCCCCACCTGCAACATCACGCTGACCGCCTCAAGAATAAACACCCCACCAATAAACGGCAGTAACAACTCCTGTTTGATCACAACCGCCACCGTTCCAATCGCCCCACCCAGCGCCAGACTCCCCACATCCCCCATAAAAATCTCAGCAGGATGTGCGTTATACCAAAGAAACCCGATACTGGCCCCCACCATCGACCCGCAGAAGACGGTCAACTCGCTCACCATCGGCATTCTCTGCAACTCCAGATAGTCCGAAAATACGACATGCCCACTCACATAAGTCAGCACAGTCAGCGCACCCGCTGCGATGATCGTGCACCCGATCGCCAGCCCATCCAGCCCATCGGTCAGATTCACAGCGTTGCTCGCGCCCGAGATCACAATCATCACAAAGATCACGAACGGCACAAACACCAGCCAATGCATATGTGGGATATGTCCCATCCACTCCCACACCAGATCCGGCCGAAACCGCTTCGAAAACGGCACCATCAATCGCGTCGAATAAGCCCCTCGCGTCTCCATAACAACCAGTGCGGCCGCAACCCCCGCACTAGCCAAAAACTGCAGCCCAAGCTTCGCTCGTGCAGTCAACCCCTTGTTCCGCCGGTGCACCACCTTGATGTAGTCATCCGTGAACCCGATGGCCCCAAAAGCCAGCGTCGACAACATCACCAGCCACACATAAGGATTCGACAAATCAGCCCATAGCAGCGTCGGCACCAGGATCGAGATACAAATCAGCACCCCGCCCATCGTCGGCGTCCCGCTCTTCTTCTGGTGTGACTGCGGTCCCTCCTCCCGTATGTACTGCCCGATCTGAAACTCACGCAGTCGATCAATCACATACGGCCCGATCAGCAAGCCGATCAGCAGCGCCGTCAAACTCGCAAACACGGTGCGAAACGTGAGATAGCGAAAGATTCGGAACAGCCGGAAGTAGGGAAACAGCTTTTGATACAGCAGCCAATAAAGCAAAATATCCGCCTTTGCCCGCAGCTTATGCCCAGTTTGCGCTGCGAGCCACGGCTATCTTAACAGCCCGGTACATGGAACCCCTGTGGTTATCTCATCAAAGGAACCAACAGCATGAACCAACCCAAATGCCGCCTAACTTCAGGCAGCTTCGGATCAAAGCCCGTTTTCGAGCGCAAAGCAAAGCGCATCCGCAGCCATGGCAAGCTCAAACGCCAGATGAGCGTCGATCTCGCCGTCCTCCGCCTGTCTCAGCAATTCCATCGTCACAGGCAAGAGATCGGTCCCCTTGCCACGCTCCTGATGCGCAATCTCAGCCAGGCGGTGATCTGCTTCTGCAATAACCTTGGCCAGCCAATCCGGTGTAGGCGCCGTTACCTTCTGTCGATGCTTCCTTCGTGCCGCGTAAAGACCTGCCATCGAAAGATGTTCGACCGCCCTTAAAACCCCAATCGCGCGCAGCACAATCTTATCGTCGGTCTCATCTTCCATCGCCTTGCGATAGAGCTTCACTCCCCGCTTCAGGAGCCTCTGCAGATCTTTGCCTGTCCCCTTTTCCATCAGCGACATCACCACCGCAGCCCGCTGCATATGATGGAAGGCTGTCATTAATCCGTGATCGGCCGCATAGACAACACGCGGGGTGACCATCTTGGCCGGTCTCTCCGTCTGTTTTCTGGCGACAGGCTTGACCACCTTCTTAGCATCTTTCTTACGCGAAGAAACAGTCTTTACCTTGGCGCTGCCACCTGACTTCACCGCTCCGCGACGCACAATCTGGTTTGCGATAGCCAATCGGATGCCTCCTGCCGAACTATCTTATCGAACGTCTGCACCGACAACCGCCAAAGCCTTCTCCAGCTTTACGCCCCGAGAAGCCTTCAACAACACTACGTCTCCTGCACGCAAATTCGCAAGCAGCCACTCACCAGCCTCCTCGGGACTGGCAACAAACAGAGCCTCGCCTCCCATTCTCTTCGCTGCGACGACCATCGCCTCAGCCATGCCGCGCACCCCAAGGACAAAATCCACCCCATGCTCAGCCATCCTGACTCCGCAAGCGGCATGCAACTCCTCCGCCTCATTCCCAAGCTCCAACATCTCCCCCGCCACCACGATATGCCGCTCCCCCGGAATCGCCATCAGCGCATCCACCATAGCAGTCAGCGCCGCTGGGTTCGAGTTATAGCAATCATTGATCAGCGTCGCCCCGCGCCACACCAGCACCTCACCGCGCTTGTCTCCCGCACGCATCTCTCCCACCGCCGCTGCACACTCGGCAAGCCCCATCCCGCTTCGCAATCCGGTCGCAATAGCCGCCAGCGCATTGGGAACATTGTGCCTCCCCAGCATCTTCAACTGCACGCTCGCGCGTTCCCCGTTCGCTTGCACCGTAAAGACCACGCCCTCCGCTCCTAGTTCAGCCACATGCACGGCGCGAACATCGGCGCCCTCCTTCATGCCGTAAAAAAATGCACGCGAGCCGAGCCCCCTTCCAAAACCACCGACAAAAGGATCATCAAAGTTCAAAACGGCTACCCCATCCGCCGGTAGCGCCTCGATCAACTCATACTTCGCTCTCGCAATCCCCTCAATTCCATCCGGAAAAAACTCCAGGTGCACCGGCCCGACATTTGAAACCACAGCCCAGTCAGGTTCAGCAATCTTCGCGAGCGCCGCAATCTCCCCCGCATGGTTCATTCCCATCTCGATCACGGCAACCTCATGCTCGTTCTCCAGCTTGAGCAACTGCAGAGGCAGTCCAAAGGCATTATTCAGATTTCCCGCCGACTTCAACACTCTGAACTTCGCCGACAATACCTGCGCGATGGCCTCCTTCGTCGTCGTCTTCCCAGCCGACCCTGTCACCCCAATCACGCGCCCACCCCACTCCCTCCTCACCGCATGAGCAAGCTGCTGCAACGCCGACAACACGCAATTATCACAATCCGCCACCCGCAGCAAGCGCCTTTCATTCACCTCCGACGGCACAACCCACCGATTGCTCACCACCGCGGCAACCGCTCCATTCGCAAGCGCCGCCTGCACATACTCATGCCCATCCAGCCGCTCACCGCGAACCGCAAAGAACAGCTCTCCCGCCCCAATCGTCCGCGAGTCGATCCCGTAACCCATCGCCTCCGCCAACGTATCGAACTCACCATCCGCATGAATCCAATCCGCAACTTGTCCCAGCATCAACTTCACGAAATCTCCTTCAACACACCAGCCGCCACGGCCACGTCGTCAAATGGCACGATCTCGTCTTTGAATATCTGCACCTTCTCATGCCCCTTACCCGCAATCAAAACAATATCCCCCACACGCGCCGCACGAATCGCATCGCCAATCGCCTCAGCGCGATCTTCCCGCACAATGCACTCAGTCCCGGTCTCCATCACTCCTACTAAAGCCTCCGTAATAATCTCCATCGGCTCCTCACTCCGCGGATTATCACTCGTCAACACCACAAGATCGCTACCTTCGCCCGCAGCCCTGCCCATCCGCGGACGCTTTGTTCTATCGCGATCCCCGCCACACCCGAACAAAGTAATCACGCGGCCACCGCTCTCCTTCACCAACTCACGAGCGAGCGAAATCAAATTCCGCAAAGCATCATCCGTATGCGCATAATCCACTACCACCGTCACATCATTCAAGGAAGGCACCACCTCAAACCGCCCCGGAACTTGCGCCCCAGCGGCAGCGCCGGCACCAACCTGCTCCAGCGTCAACCCGCGAGCCAGCGCCCCGCAGGACGCAGCAAGCAGGTTGTACACATTCACTCGCCCTGTCAGGGAAGAGCGCATCGCTACATCGCCCTTCGGCGTCTTGAACAGAAACCGTGTCTCCCCCGCTCGTAACACGACGTCTTCAGCCCGATACTCACCACCCTCCACACCATAACGCATGATCTGCGAACGTGACGCCGATCCATGCGCCAACGGTCCGCCACCCCACCAGTCATCACCATTAATCACAGCCACCCGCGGTGGTTCAGCCCCGACTCCCTCAAACAACCTCGCCTTCGCCGCAAAATACCTCTCCATCGTCCCGTGATAATCCAGATGGTCCTGCGTCAGATTCGTAAACATCGCCACATCCACCGGCAGGCCCCAAACCCGCTCCTGCTCCAGGGCATGCGACGACATCTCCATCACCGCCTCCGTCGCTCCCGCTTTGACCCCATCGGCAAACACACGCAGCGTATCCGAGGCCTCCGGAGTCGTATGCGTCGAAACCCTTATCTCATCTCCCACATGCGTCTCAATCGTCCCGATCAGCACACATCTACGCCCCACACTTCGCAGCATCGACTCCAGCAGAAACGCCGTCGTCGTCTTCCCATTCGTCCCCGTCACCGCGCTCAGCGCAAGCTTGCGCTCGGGATGCCCAAACAGACTTGCGGCTATCCCCGCAAGAGCACGTCTCCCACTCGCCACAAGGTAAAAAGGAACACCGGGATATCCAATCTGCTCCCGCTCCCAGACCTCCCGCGCATCTGTGACAACCGCCCCCGCACCGCGCTCAACCGCTGCCTGAATATATCGATTGCCGTCGGTCGTCTCTCCACGCATCGCAACAAAGACATCGCCCGCCGTTACCTGCCGCGAGTCATATTGCAGGCCACATACTTCCGTCGCAGAGCGCGCACCTTCGATCATCTCAACATCGCGCAGTGCGTCATTGATCAGCATGATCGGATTCTATTCGACCGCCACAGATGCATTGTCATCATAGCGGCACCTACCGGGAGAACCGCACCACGATCTCGGTCCCCGACGGAACCATCGTCCCCGCCGCAGGCACCTGCTCACGAGCCAGCCCACTTCCCACCGCCTGCACTCTCAGCCCCACTGAACCCGCTCGCTCGACAACACTCCGCAGCGCCGCCCCTTCAAACGACGGCACCGGCACCCGCAGTCCCGCGTTCACCACAACCGCGCCCTTCCCTTTCGCCTCCGCAACCTGCACAGTCTTCGGCAACGGAATCGCTTCTGAACGGGGTGGAATCGCGCTGGCGCCATTCTCCGTTCGAGATGCAACCGCCGTCTTCGGCGCCAAAGTATTCAAAGCGTCCGAAGCCTTTTCTGCCGATCTGGATGCCACAACCGCAGGCTTGTCGTTACCTTCAGCAGTTGCAAGCGCCTTGGGGGCGGTCCGCAACGGATCGTCTGCCGGCAGGCTATTAACATCGTCAAACATTGCATTCAGATCCCCAACGTTCTCCGAAGGAGCATCGTTCTGCGCTTCTCGCTGCGCAACCATCTCTTTCTTCGTCTTCAGCGGCTGATCGTGCGGCACTCCGAGGTACTCCAGCACCTGCTGCGCCACGCTCGCAAAGACCGGCGCGCTCACCGCGCCTCCATACTTGCTGGCCCCAACGGTGGGTGTATCGATCACCACAGCAACCGAGATCGCCGGACTACTCACAGGAGCAAAACCTGCAAAGCTCGCCACCAGCTTCGTATGCGAATACGTATGAGTCGCGACATCGATCTTCTGTGCTGTCCCCGTCTTGCCGGCCGAGCTATATCCGTTAAGAGCGGCCTCCTTACCCGTTCCTTCCACCACAATTCCCTGCATCATCATCCGCATCTTGGCCGAGGTCATCTCCGAGATCACCCGGTGCGCCCCATCCGGCAGCGTCGCAGGCAACTGGTTCACCGGCCGGAACGCCGCAGGCTTCAGTCGAGCATCGCCTTTCATCTCATCGGTCGACTGCAGCAGAACATGTGGCGGCATATACACTCCGCCATTTGCAATTGTGCTCACCATCGTTACAAGTTGCACCGGAGTCACGCCAATCTCCTGCCCGATCGCCATCGACAGGATGCTGGTCGAGCCCCACTTCCGAGGATTACGCAACAACCCGCGCGTCTCGCTCGGCAACTCAATTCCCGACCGGTCGCCAAAGCCGAAGCTCCGCATATAGTCGTAAAACTTCTGGTTTCCCAGCTTCAGCGCCATCTTCGCGGCACCCACGTCGCTTGAGCGCTCAAGAGCATACTGCACCGTCACCCGCCCCAGGTGACCATCGGACTTGTCGTCATGCAGCGTGCGGCCGTACATCGTCAGCGTACCGCCCTGACAATCCACCATGTCCGTCGGCTGCACGCCAGCCGCGTCCAACGCCGCCGAGTACGCCACTAACTTGAACGTCGACCCCGGCTCATACACGTCGCTCACCGCCAGGTTCGTCAACAAATCAGCATCCATATGCCGGGAATCATTCGGATTGAACCGCGGCGACACCGCCAGTGCCAGAACCTGCCCAGTATGCGGATCCTGCACCACAACGGTTCCGTGCAGCGCCTTCACCTTATCCACCTGCGCATCCAACGCCCGCTCGGCCATGTACTGAATGTTCGCGTCGATCGACAGCACAAGGTTTTCACCCGGCATCGGCTGCGTTGCGTCGCTGCCCAGCACGTGCCTCTTTGCATCGACTGCCGTCAACATATGTCCAGGCTCACCGTGCATCTCGCCGTCAAACTTCTGTTCCAGCCCACCCAACCCCGAATCGTCCGTGCCTACATATCCCAGTACGTGCGCAGCCAGGTCATTATTCGGATAGAACCGCTTAAACTCCTTCTGAAAATAGATGCCCTTGAGATTGAGTTCGCGTACTCGCTCCGCCGTATTGGCATCGACTCGCCGCGCAACCCACGCAAAGTTTCTCGACGAGTTGAACCGTGCCAGCATCTGCTGCTTCGAAGTAAAGTTGTCGTGAGGATCAGCGTGAACGATCTCCGCCAGAATCTCCGACGCGCTGGCACGATTGTCCCCCAGCTCTGATGGAACTGCGAAAACGCTGTCTACCTGCACCGTCACGGCAAGCTCACGAAGGTTGCGGTCGTACATCATCCCTCGCCGCGGAGCGACCTCGAAGGTCCTCTGTTGCTGCAGGGCAGCGCGTTTCACAAAATCAGAGTGCCGCACCACCTGCAGCCACCCAAGCCGCAACGCAATCAACCCAGTCCACGCACAAAAGAAAAGCGCCACGTAGGCAAACCGGATCCTCCGTATCGGAGCGGTCAACGTCTGCCTTGGCGCCTTGTCCATTCCCATCCCTGCTTCTTTGTCTCAACTCGATTAATTTGCTACCGAACGATTTGTGCCCCGAGAACATTCGCTTCCGCCAGCACCGCTGCATTCGGATCTCCACCCTCTGGCCGCACTACCTGTCCGGGCTGAGGCTCGTTCAGCCCCAACTGCCTGGCAACCCTGTCAATCCGGCCCGGATCAGTCAGTTGCGCCTCAGACAACCGTAACTGCCGGTTCTCCTCCTGCAACTGCCCTACCTGCAGCTTCTGTGCCTCAACGTGATATCCAATCTCAATCGCCGAAAAATGCTGCCACACATACACCATCACCAGCAGAAATAGCACGCTCATCACTGCGGTAAACGTGCGCATCTCGCGCCGCCGCTCCGGATCGTCCGCAGTCACAATGCGGCTATTATCGATGTGCTTCGTAAAGAAGACTTCAGGCGTAGGTCCACGACGTGCGCGCCGCTGCGTCTCGTAGAGCGCGCGATTCCGGGCCGTCAGGGATTCTGCGCGGCCTTGCCGCTGCGTCCGTGAGCCCATCATCTCCATCTGTTGTCCTGCCATCGCCGAAGCTGCCATCGCGCACCTCATTTGTCTTGCCGCTCAGAACGTCCCCTGAGCAAATCCTGTACCGCTCTCCCCAAAACGTACGAACCGGGCCGGGATCGCTATTGGAGGAGGGATTGGTATTGCAGAGTTGTCTTTCGCCTGAAAGAAGGTGGGACAACCCCGGCCCGATTACTTTGTCATTGCCTATTGGTCTTGCATCTCCGCAATAAGCAACCAAACCTGTTACTCAATCTTTTCCGCTGCACGCATCTTTGCGCTTCTCGATCGCGGATTCCGTCTCTCTTCTTCTTCACCAGCCACAACCGGCTTCTTCGTCAAAACTTCAAACTTTTTCTCCCGGCCAAACTCACGGAACGCATCCTTTACCAGCCGGTCCTCCAACGAGTGGAAGCTGATCAACACCAGCCTTCCTCCCGGTTTCAACAGAGACCCCGCGCTCTTTAGCAGCGATTGGATCTCTCCCAACTCGTTATTCACTCGAATCCGAAGTGCCTGAAAGGTTCGTGTCGCCGGATGAATCTTGTCGCCTTTCATTGATGGGGCCGCGGCCGATACGATTTGAGCCAATTCTGCTGTAGTCGTAATCGGCCGGGCCCTAACAATGGCTCTGGCGATTCTCCGCGACCTCCTTTCCTCTCCGAATTCGTAAATCAGATCGGCGAGTTCGTTTTCGTCTTCCTGATTTACCACTTGCTCGGCCGTCTCTCCGCTGCGCGTATCCTGCCGCATATCGAGAGGTCCATCCGACCGAAAACTAAATCCTCTGTGCGCCTCATCCAGTTGCAGGCTGCTCACGCCAAAATCAGCAAGCAGACCATCCAGGCTTTCCGGCTCAATCTCGCTGGCCGCTTCGGAGAACGCCTTGGCGACATACACCACCTCCGGCATCTCGCCTCCCAGCTCGGCCTTCACTTCCTCCAACCGAACCCGCGCCATCTCCATCGCCTCCGGATCGCGGTCAAAAGCAATCAGCTTGCCCTTGCCGCCCAGCCTCTTCGCAATCTCCGAAGAGTGCCCCGCAAGCCCCAGCGTCGCATCACAGATCACGCCGCCCGGACGCACATTCAAATACTCCAGAACTTCCTCTAAAAGAACCGGCACATGTCGCGGATTCTTCATCTCACCGCCTCTGCGCTGCCCCTGGGGGCCATCTGCAACTGCTAACTGCCAACCTTGGTTTTCTCCGCGAACGCCATCAGATCAGCATCCGTGAGTTCAACCGCTCCACTTGCCTTCTTCATCTCGGCGTCGAACAGCTCTGCATTCACAACCTCCAGCAGCGTCTGCGACCCCAGAACATTGACCTCGCCCGTCACCTTTGCCAGGTCTCGCAGCTTCTGCGGAATCAGCAACCGACCCTGAGCATCCATCTCAGCCATCTGTCCGTAGAAGTTCGTTACATCCTGAAACTTCTTCCGAACCGGATCCATCGGAGACATCTTCGTCAGCGACGCCTCGATCTGCTCCCACTCCTTCAGCGGGTAAACCTGCGCCCGCTTCCCATCCATGCTCGTGATGTAGAACTGGGGTCCGTACAACTCATCCACTCGGCGCTTGAATTCGGCAGGAAGCTTAAGACGCCCCTTCTCATCAACGCGCGTTGGGTGATTTCCCCGAAACATGGCTTCCTCGATACCTGTCCAGCTCAACTTGGTTCAAAACCAGCTCTGCACCGTACAATCTGTTCAGAAAGAGTTTGATTTGGCCCACTAAACTCCAAAATCCTCTACTTCGCTCCACCAGCATCGCCGAGAGCCCATCCCCTGTAAAGGGTTATTTCGAGCCAATCTCTGGAATTCCCATATTGAATTGTGGAAAACTCATCGCCTTGCGGAATCTAGGCGGATACCCACAACATATAGTGTTAGCGTCCGTGGTTCATACCTGGATAGCTACTTGCGGAGCCAAAATTCATCTGGTAAGCGAAATAAAAGCGAAACCTACTCCGCTCCCAATAGCTTCTTTCGCCGCAGCAGCCAGACCAGGTACCAAAGCACCGCAAGATTGATCAGCAGAAGGCTGAACCGGAACCAGTCCGGCCGCCGAGCCAACTCATACAGCTCCCACGGCAAGAACGATATCGTCAGAATCAACGTCAGATACTCCGCCCAAACCTTCTCCCGCAGCAGCCCAATCCCCTCCGTCAACGCCAGGGCAGAGTAGGCAAAGGTAGCCGCGCTGATCTCTCGCAACCGGTGAGCATCAATCAGATCCACCTTATCCAGCAACAGCGCGACAAACCTGCTCTCCGGATCGAATTTGAATCTCAGGGCAAGCCGCGTCACCTCATCCTGAAGATCCTTATGCAGCAAATGGATCGCGCCTATCCCCATGCAGAAAAAAAAGATCGCCTTGGCAAGCTTGAACAGGCCGATCAGCAACAGCCCCCGGTCGTGCGAACCCTTGTGCGAGTTCTCGGATCCGTCCGTCGGCATCGTCTCGTAACCTTTGGTCGATTCTTTTAGCATCTGCCCTGACCTTCAGTTGACGGTGGACCAACGGAATTGTCAACGGCACCCTTCTGCAACCTAACTACCACATCGATAACTTCCGTACGGAATATGCCAAGGCAAGCACTCTCACACCCAACGCCTTCAGAAAAAATTCCACCGCATCGCACAGATACAGGCAATCCAGTCCTCGCAGGCTGACGTAGATGCTTATGAACCCCCCTGAAGCTGGGGCAGAAGTTCAAGAACGATAAAGGATAACGACAATGAAGAAATCATTTCTCTCAACACTGGCTGTAGCCGCTCTGGCAATCACCTCTTTCACCGCGCACGCCCAGAAGAACCCCACCGTCGGCGGCGCCGACATGTACCCCACCAAGACCATCGTCGAGAACGCAGTCAACTCGCCGATTCACAAGACCCTCGTCGCAGCAGTCAAAGCCGGCGGTCTGGTCGACACCCTTAACAGCGCCGGCCCCTTCACGGTCTTCGCCCCAACCGACGACGCCTTCGCCAAGCTCCCCGCCGGCACCGTCGACACTCTCGTCAAGCCCGAGAATAAAGAGACGCTCGACAAGATCCTCACCTACCATGTCGTCGCCGGCAAGATCAGCTCCAAACAACTCGCAGCCATGATCAAGAAGGACGGCGGCAAAGCCACTCTCAAGACCGTCCAGGGTGAAGACCTCACCGCCACCATGTCAGGCAGCAAAATCATGCTCACCGACGCCAAGGGCGGCATGGCAACAGTCACCACAGCCGATGTCTTCCAGTCGAACGGCGTTATCCACGTCGTCGACACCGTACTCATGCCCAACTAAAAGTTGCCTTCCCTCAAGAGCAGGCGCCTCTTCCCATGAGGCGCTTGTTCTTGTTTTTTTGGTTGTCATCCCCGAAGGGGATCTGCGGTGGCGTTCTTCTCCTAAACATCATCCACCACGCTTAGTGCTTCGCCAGCACATGATCCATCATCCTGGTCAGATAAGGCCTCGCCTTCTCCAGCGCAGCCTCCGCCGTCAGACCATACTTTTCACGCAGCGAATCAACCTTGCCATGCTCGATAAACGCATCCGGCCAACCCACTCGCACCACTGGCACCTGCAATTCAAGCTCGTTGAGCGTCTCCATCACGGCTGAGCCGAAGCCACCGGCGAGCACATGATCTTCCATCGTCACCACCAGCCCGCATGTTCCTCCAAACTTTGCAACGCACTCGCGATCCACTGGCTTGGCAAATCGCGGATTAATCACCGCCGCCGAAAACCCTTCCAGCCTGAGAATCTCCGCCAACCGCTCTGCCTCAGGCAACATCGCTCCCAGGCCAAAGATCGCGATCTCCTCGCCCTTCTGAATCACCTCGGCTTTGCCAATCTCCAGCGCCACCGGCTGCTTCTTCACGGCAACTCCCGGCCCAGTCCCACGCGGATACCGAATCGCGCTGGGCCCATCATGCAGCATTGCGGTATACATCATGTCCTGCAGTTCGTCCTCATCCTTCGGTACCATGTGCACCAGGTTTGGCACGCTCCGCAGATAGCTGATATCGAACAAACCGTGATGCGTCGGCCCATCGTCCCCACTCAACCCGCCACGGTCCATACAAAACACGACCGGCAGATTCTGCAGGCACACATCATGCACCACCTGATCGAAAGCCCGTTGTAAAAACGTAGAGTAGATCGCGCAAAACGGCTTATACCCCTTCGTCGCCATTCCAGCGGCAAAGATCACCGCATGCTCTTCCGCGATCCCCACATCGAAGTACCGCTTCGGATGATGTGGCCGGAATAAATCGAGCGCGGTTCCGTTCGGCATCGCCGCTGTAATCGCGACAACCTTATCATTCTTATCCGCCAGCTTCGTCAACGACTCCGCGAATATCTCAGAGTAAGTCTTCTGCCCCGCTGACTTCGTCTCGCCGGTCTCCGCATCATACGGTCCCAACCCATGAAACTTCTTCTGCTTCTCGATCGCCGGCTGAAAGCCTCGACCCTTCTGCGTAATCGCATGCAGCACAACTGGACGGTTCTGCGTCTTCAGAAATTTAAACGTCTCAATCAGCAGCGGCAGATTATGCCCGTCGATCGGTCCAAAGTAATTTAGCCCGAACTCCTCAAACAGCATGCCCGGCCCAATCAGTCCCTTCGCCGCTTCCTCAGCCTTGCGCGCCAGATGTGCCACCGTCTTGCCGCCGAATCGCTCAACCAGCTCCGCAGCCTTGCCATGCAAGCTCGATATCGTCGGATTCGTCACAATCTTGTGGAAGTACTCCGCAATCGCGCCTACATTCTTATCGATCGACCACGCATTGTCGTTCAACACAACGATCATCCGCTTCGTCTGCGCCGCAATATTGTTCAGAGCCTCAAACGAAATCCCGTTCGTAAACGCCGCATCGCCAGCCAGCGCGACAATATGTTCCTTGCCGCCCGACATATCCCGCCCCACAGCCATCCCCAGCGCAGCGCTCAGAGCCGTCCCGGCATGCCCCGCACCATAGCTATCGTGCTCGCTCTCCGTGCGCAGCATGAATCCGTTCAATCCATCCGGTTGACGAATCGTGTGAAACAACTTCTCTCGTCCCGTCAGCAGCTTGTGCACATAAGCCTGGTGGCTCACATCGAAAACAAAGCTATCCTTCGGCGTATCGAAGACATAATGCATCGCAATCGTCAGTTCCACGACGCCAAGATTAGGTCCAATATGCCCACCCGTCTTCGACACACTAATGATCAGTCGCTCACGAATCTCTTCCGCAAGCTGAATCAACTCGGGAATCGTCAGCTTCTTTACATCAGCGGGAGAATTAATTGACTCAAGAATGTTGCTCATCAAACCCTGTCTGCAGGTTGTCCCTGCCCAAAAGACACCCACGCACGACCAAATCAGCGAATGGGGCCAGTCTTTTAGTATATCAACCCGCGACTGCACTCTGAGTTGCGTCTCAGGCTGTCTCTTTAGCTCCTCCTTAGATAGACGCATCGCCGAGTCACGCGTCTACCTCCACTTTTCTTCAGTACCATTGCCGACCCATACGATATCCTTCACCCAAATGACCCCTGCTGTCGTTACCACCAATCTCACCCGTCGGTTTGGAGAATTCACCGCTGTTCAGGACGTCAACCTTACCGTCGCCTCCGGCCAGTTCTTCGGTTTCCTCGGACCCAACGGCGCAGGTAAATCCACTACTATCAAGATGCTCACGGGCCTGCTTGCACCCACCTCCGGCAGTATCCAGATCCTCGGCCTCGACGCCGCTAGCAACCCAATCGAAGTCAAGCGGCAGATCGGTGTCGTTCCCGAAGGCCTTGCCCTCTTCGGCCGTCTCACCGCAGCTGAATATCTCCGCTTCGTCGGCCGCATGTACGGCCTCGACGCCGCAACCACCGCCGCTCGAACCGAAGAGCTACTCGACTTCATGAGCCTTGCCAACGAAACAAAAAAACTCATCACCGACTTCTCTCACGGCATGCAGAAAAAGCTTGCACTTGCCGCCGCCGTCATCCATGGCCCTAAAATCCTCTTCCTTGACGAGCCCTTCGAGGGCGTCGACGCCATCGCCTCCGGCACTCTCAAGGCCATGCTTCAGGGCATGATCGCCCGTGGCTCGACTATCTTCCTCACCTCGCACGTCCTCGAGATCGTCGAGCGCCTCTGCACCCATATCGCCATCATCGATCGCGGCCATCTCATCGCCAACGGCTCGCTCGAAGAGCTCCGCGCCGGAGTCCACGCACGCAACCCTGACAACACCGGCACTCAGACCCTTACCCTCGAAGAGATCTTCCTCAGCATCGTCGGCAGCGAAGCGGGTGCACAGCAACCCGAGCAGGAGCTTTCATGGCTGGGCTAACCCCAACTGAGAATCAAGCCCCTGCATGGACCGCTGCCCAAAGCCGCGCCCAGTTCGCCGCCCTTGCCAGGCTCCGCTGGTGCATCTTTCGCAACGCCTTCCGCCGCAAAGGAGGTGCAGGCGAGGTAGCAGCCCGCATCATCTTTCTTCCCATCATTGGCTTCTTCGCCTTCGGCCCCATTGTCGGCGCGGGCTTCGCAGCTCATCTCTTCGTCGCCAGCGATCGCATGTTCATGCTGGCATTTCTAACCTGGGGCCTCTTTGCTCTCTGGCTGTTCGTCCTGCTCAACATCTCGCCCCCCGGTCTCAGCTTCGATATCAACACCATCCTTCGCTTTCCGCTTAGCTTCCGCCGCTACCTCACCGCGCGGGTCTTCTTCGGCCTTCTCAGCGCCGCCAACGTTATAGGAACCCTCGCTCTCATCTCCGCCGCGATCGGCATCACCATCGCCCGCCCGTCACTCGCCGTATGGTCCACAATCCTCCTCGCCATCTTCGCTCTGTCCAACATCTTCTTCACCCGCATGATGCTCGTCTGGGTCGAGCGCTGGCTCTCCACCCGCCGCGCTCGCGAAATCTTTACCGCCTTCATACTCTTCGCCTCGCTAGGTTTCCAGTACCTCAATATCAACTTCAACCCGGGCTTCCAGCACGGTCGTCATCATCACACCTCCGCCGCTCTTCCGGTGATCCTCAACATCTACCACCACATCAAGCCCGTCGCCGGCTTGCTTCCACCAGGACTCGCCGCATCTTCAATCGTCAGCTTCAGCCAGGGCCGCATCCTCTCGGCTGGTGCCAACCTTCTTGGTCTTATTGCCTTCACCGCACTGTTCTTCGGCGTCTACGCCTGGCGCATGCACCGCGAGTTCCTCGGCGAAGACCTTAGCGAGACAACCCAAACGAACCACCAGGCGGTTCGCCGAACCATCCCCGTCGCGCCACTCCGTCCAGCGCTCACACCGGGCGTCGCGCAGAATGCCGCACCTACCCAAACCCCTTTTCTCAACAACACGGTCATCGCCTGCCTTCAAAAAGAATTCATTTACCTCCAGCGCAATCTCAATCAGCTCTACGGCTTCATCGCGCCTCTCTTCATGGTCTTCCTCTTCGCCAGCCGTATGAGCGCCGTGGGTCGCTTTGGCGGTCTTGTCTTCCCCATCGCCATCGCCTACTCGACCCTCGGCGTCTCCACGCTCTCCTACAACGCCCTTGGCATCGATACCGGCGGCGTCCAGTTCTATCTCCTCAGCCCAACTCGCCTGCGCGATGTCTTTCTCGCAAAAAACCTCACCATCTTCTCCCTCACCCTCGCAGAGCTAGTCCTGATCTTCATTGTCATTGTGTTCGTTTCGCAGGCTCCTTCGGTGGTTGTTCTGTTGGCGACGATCTGCTGGCTCCTCTTCACCACCTTTGCGAACGCGGCCATCGGCAATCTCCGCTCCATCATCGCCCCGCGCCGAGTCGATCTCATGAAGGCCAGCCGCAAACAGATCTCGCAGTTCAGCGCCTTGCTCGCACTCGCTGTAATCGTCGCCTGCGCAGCCCTCGGCGCGGCGGTCCTGTTTCTCTGCAGCTACCTCAACCGCCCCTGGCTCATGATCCCGATATTCCTCGCTCTTGCGATCGCCGCCTTCATCGTCTACCTGCAGGTGCTCAACCGTCTCGACACCCTCGCCCTCACCCACCGCGAGACCCTCACGGAAGAGCTCTGCAAAGCCTGAATCCAACCGCCGGCACTTGACACTGCAAGCCTGAAGAAAACACTAGCAGACCGGCTGTCTACGTCCATTTAGAAGTCCAGACCTAAAGTCCCTGATTCGAAGACTTTGCAATATATCAGGGGAGGGGAGGGGTGCTCTCAATCATGCGCCAGAGCCAGCTGTCATTCATCTGCGCTAAACTGACCCCTCCGATACAAATGTCCGTCCTAATTAAAGGGGAAGATGAAATGTCGCGTCGAAGCCGTAGCATCGCAATTCTATCTCTACTGATCGCCGGAACCACCCTGGCCTGCGTCCCCCTCCATGCTCAGAACATCACGGACCAGCCAGACAAATATCAGTGGCTAGAAGACGTCAACGGCGAACGCTCCATGGCTTGGGTCAACGCTGAAAATGCCCGCTCCGCCAAAGTCCTCCAGGCCGATCCCCACTACGACGTCCTCGCCGAAACCGCACTCAAGGTTCTGGAGTCCCCCACCCGCCTGCCCAACCCCAACTTCATCGTCGGCACCATCTACAACACCTGGCAGGACGCGCAGCACGTTCGCGGCATCCTCCGCCGCACCACCCTCGATAGCTATCTCACTGACAAGCCTGACTGGCAAACCGTCCTCGACTACGACGCCCTCGCGCAGAAGGACAACGAGAAGTGGGTAGCCCACGGTCTCAACTGCCTATACCCCGGCGACGGCCTCTGCCTCGTCACCCTCTCCGCCGGCGGCGAAGACGCCGACACTCTCCGCGAGTTCGACCTACGCACCGGCAAGTTCGTCGAAGGCGGCTTCGTCCTTCCCCACTCCAAGCAGAACGTCTCCTGGGTCGATAAGGACACCCTCCTCGTAGCCCGCGACTGGGGCCCCGACACCATGACGCAGTCCGGCTACCCCTTCGTCGTCAAGCTCTGGAAGCGCGGCACCCCGCTCGATCAGGCCAAAGAGGTCTACCGCGGCACGCCCTCCGACGTCAGTGCCGGCCCGGGAGCCCTGCATGACCCCCAGGGCCACACAGCCATCATCCTCGAGCGAGGCGTCGATTTCTTCAATCGCGAAGTCTCCCTCTACACGCAGGACGGCGCAAAGAAGATCTCCGTCCCCGGCAAATCCGACATCCACGGCATGCTCGACGGTCAGATCATCCTCGAACTGAACGAAGATTGGAAGCCTGAAGGAAGCTCGGCCACATTCAAGCAAGGTTCTTTCGTTGCTCTCGATCTTGAGGCGGTTAAGAAAGACCCAGTTCACCTCAAGCCAACGGTCATCTTCTCGCCCACCACGCAGGAGTTTGGTCAGGAGGCAGCAGTAACGAAGAACCACCTGGTCCTCACCACCCTCGACCACGTGCAGGGCCGGGCCTACATCTACACCCGCAGCCCGAAGAATGTCTGGACCGCAAAAAAGCTCGACATTCCCGACAACCTCAGCGTCAGTATCGAGAGCGTCAACATCTCCGACGATCGCTTCTTCCTCCAGACCACTGGTTTTCTCACGCCCACGTCGCTTCTTCTCGGCGATGCAGCCACGGCAACTCTCAAGCCCGCCAAATCTCTACCCCCGCAGTTCGACGCCTCGAACCTGGTCGTCGAACAGCTTCGGGCCACTTCCACCGACGGCACCAAGGTCCCGTACTTCGTCGTTCACCGCAAGGACATCAAGTACGACGGGAACAATCCAACCCTGATGGGCGCCTACGGCGGCTTCCAGGTCTCTGAAACCCCTCGCTACTCTGGGATCGTCGGCAAACTCTGGCTTGAGCGCGGCGGCGTCTACGTCCTCGCCAACATTCGCGGAGGCGGCGAGTTTGGCCCTGCATGGCACGAGGCCGGCCTCAAGACCCACCGCCAGATCATCTACGACGACTTTGCCTCTGTCGCCAAAGACATGTTCACCCGTAAGATCACATCGCCCCGCCGTATGGGAATCGTCGGCGGCTCCAATGGTGGCCTCCTCATGGGAGTCGAGTTCACACAGCATCCGGAGATGTGGACCGCAGTCGTGATCCAGGTCCCGCTCCTCGATATGCTCCGCTTCGAGCACATCGCCGCCGGAGCGTCGTGGGTCGGCGAATATGGCACCGTTACCAAACCGGACGAGCACCAGTTCCTCGCCTCCATCTCCCCCTACAACCAGCTCAAGCCCGATGTGAACTATCCAGAACCACTCATCTTCACCACCACCAAAGACGACCGGGTGGGCCCTGTCCACGCCCGCAAGTTCGCCGCAAAGATGGAAGAGTTCCACAAGCCCTTCTACTACGATGAAATCGTGGAAGGCGGTCACGCCGCCGGAGCCAACCTCAAAGAACAGGCAAAGACCTGGGCCGAGCAGTACACCTACCTGACGCGCAAGCTGATGGATTAATCCGCAAATGACGCAAAAGTACGGTAAAAACACGAAGCCGCCTCAACAATGAGGCGGCTTTGTCGTAGTTCTCTGGCCATCACAACGAATTGACTTCGCAAGGCTTAACTATACCCACCACATTCAACATGCGGCCCGCAACTCCCTTCTCTCCCCGATGCGAAAAGTATCGCAACGCCCCACTCTCATCGCGCGTACAAGCCGTACACTCTCCCACTACCGAAATCCTCACTTCGTCCAAACCCGCATCCACTAACTGCTGTCGATTTGCCTCCCAGAGATCCAAACGCATCTCGTCATCCGTTCGACTGAACAACCCATCCGCATAGTCAAACTGTCCTTCAAACTTCGACCTCACCTCTTCCCCGACCGCGTAACAACAAACCCCAATGCTGGGCCCTACCGCCGCCACCAGATCCTCCAGCCGAGTCCCATATTCCTCCCTCATCTTCGCGATGCCGCTCATCACAATTTTCGCTACCGTCCCTCGCCACCCAGCGTGGAACGCTGCTACCGCTCTCTTCTCCACATCCACCACCAGTACCGGCACGCAATCCGCGGTCCCAATTCCAAGCAGAACTCCCGGCACATTCGTCATCAGCCCATCACCCTCCAAAACCGCCTTTCCATCCGCCGTCTGGAGCCGGCCTTCCAGTGCTCCGTCACTCTTCCTGACTAACCGAACCACACCCGAGTGAATCTGCCTTACTCCTACCAGCTTGGAACCACCATGTTGCCCATTGACCTCCGCCAGGAACCGCCTCCGATTTTCCGTCACCGAGGCAGCATTATCCTCCTTGGTCCATCCCAAATTCAGCGTTTGTCCTCCATAGGCCAGGGAAACGCCACCCGGCCGTGTGCTGAACCCATGCCGCAACCATCCATACTGTTCCCATTCAGGAATTCTTACGACATCCAGGCTCACTCTATCCTCGCTAACTCCTTCATTTTGAGGAGTTCGACCACGGCTGCCGCTTTGCTTGCCCATGGTAATCTCATTTTAGAGCCTGATGTAGTGCGCCAACCAGAAGGGTCGAGCTGCAACATTCTTCGACTGTTAGCGTCTACTCTTGGTGCTTTCGGTGAAGTCAGGGCATCGAAAGAAATATAATGCAACTCAGGGTCAGACACTCCTGCTAACCTCCTTTTGTTTCAATAGAAATTTGCATCCTTGTGCGGGTATCTGTAAGATACCGCGATTGTAGATATGACAATGAATGTGCTTAATGTAGCTCCACAACACCTGCGATCCCGTATCGGCAAAATCTGTGTCGCCATCATCGGCTCCACGGCTGCCGAGATGCTTGAAAAAGCCAGCTCCGTCGTCAAAGAGACGCCTTTCCTTGAGTTCAGACTCGACTACCTCGAGAAGCCACTTCTCGCTCTGCCGAAGCTCAAGCAGTTTTTTGCGGATAATACCGCAGCGACTGGTATCGCCACTTGTCGCCGCACCGCTAACGGTGGAAAATTTTCCGGATCAGTCGCTGGCGAGATCGAAATTCTATCCAAGGCCGGGGCTGCTGGCTTCCACATCGTCGATGTTGAGCTCGAATCCGCTGCGGCGATGAAGAAGGGTGAACTCCAGAAGCTCCGTGACACTGGCGTCGCTCTCATCATCAGCCACCACGACTTCAACGCGACCAAGGACCTCGAAGGCATCTACAAGCGCATCGTGCCCTTCCAGCCTGATTTCATCAAGATTGTGCCCACAGCCAAGTCGCTCGTCGACAACGTCACGCTGATGCGCTTCATCGAGCGTATGGACGACCACTCCAACATTATCGGCATCTGCATGGGCGACGCAGGGATCATCTCCCGAGTGCTGGGAGTTCGCGCCGGCAGCGCCTTCACCTTTGCAGCGGCCAGCATCGGCGAAGAGACTGGCCCCGGTCAGATCGCGGCGCGTACATTGATCGAAACGTATCGCATCGATCAGGTGGACGCAGCAACAAAGGTCTACGGAGTTGCCGGAAACCCCATCCGTAGCTCGCTCTCGCCAATCATGATGAACACCGCCTTTCGCCGTGAGACAGTCAACGCCGTCTACCTCGCGCTGCAGGCGAACAAGCTCTCCGATCTGCTTAAACTCGTGCAGGAGATTCCTATTCAGGGCTTCAGTGTCACCATGCCGCTGAAGCAGGAGATCATGGAGCACCTCGAGAAGACCGACCCTCTCTCTGCAAAGATTGGCGCCTGCAACACGGTTCTACGCGCTCAGGACGGTAAGCTTTACGGCTTCAATACAGACGTTGCAGGCATCACGGGACCGCTCGAGAAGCGCATTTCTCTTCGCGGAGCCAAGGTGCTTGTGCTGGGCGCTGGTGGGGCAGCACGAGCCGCAGTGTTTGGTCTGCGGGACAAAGGTGCTGAAGTCTTTATTCTCAATCGCACTGCTGAAACCGCGCAAAAGCTGGCGCGTCAGTCTGGTGCAAAGACGATCAAGAAGGATGCGGTCGCGAAGACCGGCTTCGACGTGATCATCAACGCGACGCCGATTGGAATGGCTGGAATCAAGGCTCCGCAGCTGCTTGAAGCGAAGGATCTTAATACGAAGCTTGTCTTCGATCTGGTCTATAACCCGCTGGAGACGCCGCTGCTGCGTATGGCACGGCAGAAGAGTATTCCGATCATTACGGGCATCGAGATGTTTGTGCAGCAGGGTGCGCGACAGTTCGAGATATTTACGGGCAAACCCGCGCCAGAAGAGGAGATGCTGCGGGTCGTCATCCACTCTTTGAAGCAGCAGGCTGAGACGGCAGCCGCGGAACATCCTGAACCTGCTCCGAAGGCTCCTGCCGCCAAGAAAGCTCCTGCGGCGAAGGCGAAGAAAGCTTCTTAGGCGAGGTTTATCTCAGAAAAAAAATAAGACCCCGGTGCGAGCCGGGGTTTTGTGTTTTTGCTGACGTTTTTGAAGGGGGTTCGGGAAAAAGCGGGTGCAAAAACGTGGTTTTTTGTGGCCATAGCGTGGTGGTTAGGTGCAAAAACGTGGTTCTTAGATGATCGTTTTTCAGCGCCGAAAAATACGCCACTTGTTTCAACTATTTTTTGGATTTCTTCCACAGGGAAGAAATGCCGCCCTTCTGGGCGGCATTTTTCTTTAGCTAAAGATTGTTCTAGGTGCTCTTGCCTTCGGCTGAGGCGATCTTTTCTTCGGCCTGACGGGTGAGGGCGTTGGCTTCGTCGTACTTGTTGCCGTCGTCGCCGGCCTCCTGCCAGAGCTTCTCGCCCTCCTGAAGCTCTTTCTGGGCCTCAGCGCGGTCGATCTCGTTGGGGTGGAGGGCTGTCTCGGCCAAGATGGTTACGCGCTCAGGGAGGACCTCGACGAAGCCCCAGGCAACGAAGAACTTCTGGTCGCCGGAGGTGCCGCCGTGCAGGCGAACTTCGCCTGCACCTAGCTCTGCGAGCAGCGGAGCCGCGCCGTAGAGGGCTTCAATATAGCCCGACATGGCCGGCAGCTCGACTGCGTCTGCCGTTGCGTCCAGAAGGATGCGGTCCGGCGTGACGAGGCGGACTACCAGTTGTCCGGATTGTGGTGTTTCGGCCATTTAGCTTTTAGCTCTTCGCCTTTAGCTTTTAGCTAGAGGTTTGGTGATTGTTGCTTACGTTATGCGGCTCCCGGCTAAGAGCCAGGCTAAAAGCCAGGAGCTGCGGTTATACCGTTTGCTTCATCTTCTCTGCTGCTGCGATGACGTCTTCGATGCCGCCCTTGAGGTAGAAGGCCTGCTCGGGGATGTCGTCGTGCTTGCCTTCGATGATCTCCTTGAAGCTGCGGACCGTGTCTGCGACCTTGACGTAGGCTCCGGGGATTCCGGTGAAGATCTCCGCTACGTGGAAGGGCTGCGAGAGGAAGCGCTGGACTTTACGGGCGCGGGCTACGGTGATCTTGTCGTCTTCCGAGAGCTCGTCAATGCCGAGGATGGCGATGATGTCCTGCAGGTCTTTATAGCGTTGCAGGATCTTCTTCACGCCTTGGGCGACGTCGTAGTGCTCCTGGCCGACAACGCGCGGAGCGAGAATGCGCGAGGTGGAGGCCAGAGGATCGACGGCGGGGTAGATGCCGAGTTCCGACAGTGGACGCGAGAGCACGGTGGTTGCGTCGAGGTGAGCGAACGTCGTGGCCGGCGCGGGGTCGGTCAAGTCGTCGGCGGGAACGTAGACGGCCTGCACGGACGTGATCGAGCCCTTCTTGGTGGAGGTGATGCGCTCCTGTAGTTCGCCCATCTCGGTGGCAAGATTCGGCTGGTAGCCTACGGCGGACGGCATACGGCCGAGCAGCGTGGAGACTTCAGAACCTGCCTGCGTGAAGCGGAAGATGTTGTCGATGAAGAGCAGCGTGTCGGCACCCTCTTCGTCGCGGAAGTGTTCGGCGACGGTGAGGCCGGTGAGAGCGACGCGCAGACGTGCCCCCGGCGGCTCCGTCATCTGTCCGTAGACAAGTGTGGCTTTGCTCTTGGGAAGATCCTTAAGGTCGATAACGCCGGACTCCTGGAACTCCATCCAGAGGTCGTTGCCCTCGCGGGTGCGCTCGCCGACGCCGGCGAAGACGGAGAATCCGCCGTGCTGGCTGGCGACGTTGTTGATGAGCTCCTGAATGATGACGGTCTTGCCGACGCCGGCGCCCCCGAACAGGCCGATCTTGCCACCCTTCAAGAAGGGCTGGATGAGGTCGATGACCTTGATGCCGGTCTCGAACATCTCTTCGGAAGTCGACTGCTCGTCGAACGCAGGGGCCTGCCGGTGGATGGGCAGATGCACCTTGGCATTGACCGGGCCGAGCTCGTCAACTGGCTCACCGAGAACGTTGAGCACACGACCCAAGGTCTCACGGCCTACCGGAACAGTGATTCCCGCGCCGGTGTCGATCGCCTTCATGCCGCGAACCATGCCTTCAGTCGCGACCATCGCGATGCAGCGCACGCGACCTTCGCCAAGGTGCTGCTGCACCTCGACGATGATGTCGAGCGGGGCGGGAACGTTGAAGCCTTCGCTGACGATGCGAATGGCCTGGAAGATGGGAGGCATCTTCGACTCTTCGAATTGAATATCAACGGCCGGACCGCTGATCGAAATTACTTTGCCAATGTTCTCTGCCATAACTTTTCTCTAATCCTGATCCTTCACTAATCCAACGCTTGGTGCAATGAGTGCTCGAAAAGAATCTGACTCATCTCTTTTGCTCCAGATCTCTTTCTGCAAAAGCTCACGAATTGTCATTCTGACGGCCTCGACTGCATACCCCAAGGGCTAAAAGCCCTTTTAATCTTTGTGCTCTTACGGCACGGCTAAAGCCGTGCCCTTAACAAAACAAACCTGCTTACTCAAACAATCCTACAAAGCGGCGGCGCCGCTCACAATCTCAATAATTTCCTTGGTAATTGCTGCCTGCCGTACACGGTTCATCTTGAGCGAGAGCGCGTCGATCATCTCTCCAGCATTGGTTGTCGCCGAATCCATCGCGGTCATACGAGCCGCATGCTCTGCAGCGACGCTTTCCAGAAACGCGTGGAAGAGCTCCGTCGTGACGTAGCGCGGCATGAGATGACGCAATAAACGCTGCGGCGACTGATCGAAGATGTAGTCGACCTCAGCGGTACCGAACTTCTTCGCTTCCGATTCGATGACCGACTCCTCCGGCACGTTGGCGCTGATGCCGGAAGACGCTGCCGCATGCGCTACAGCTTCTTTCTGCTCTCCGGTCATCTCTTCGGCTGCGCTGATCTCGTGCGCGCCGAGCTTGCGGATAGGCAAGAGCTTTTCGACGACCACGCGTTGCGCGATGACGGACTTGAATTCGTTGTAGACCAGGTAGACCGAGTCGATCTCCTTGCGCGAGTAGCGATCAATGATGGAGCGGGCGATGTCGCTGACTCTGTCGAAGTCGAGGCTATGGAGGAGATCCGCGTGGGTTGCTGCGACTTCGATAGGCTGCGAACGGTGACGGATAATCTCATGGTGCGTCGCCAGCTCATTGTCGTAGTGCTCCGTCTTCTTCTCGTAGACGGCCATCGGGAATCTCTTACCCACGTGCGCGACGGCCTTGCGGCCGATGAGCTCCATGTCGACTGTCTTTCCCTCGGCGATTCGACTACCGATGAAAGCCTGACCTGCCTTGACGATGTTTGAGTTGAACGCGCCCGCGAAGCCTTTGTCGCCCGAGACGAAGACGACGAGTACGTTCTTTTCCTCGCGCTCCTCGAGCAGCGGGTGAAGGATTTCACCGGTCTCATCGCTGTACGCGTCGGTGCGGCGGACGAGCGATTCGAGGACGTTGGTGAGCATCTTCGCGTAGGGCCTGGCCTGAATGGCGCGCTCCTGCGCGCGGCGCAGCTTGGCGGCCGAGACCATCTTCATGGCCTTGGTGATCTGCCGCGTGTTCTTGACACTGCGGATGCGTCGCCGAAGATCGAGTACGTTTGCCATTTACTTAGCCGCGGCCGTCTCTTTCTTGTCCTTAATACCTGCGAGGAAAGCTGATTTGTATTCCTTGATGGCGTCCGTCAGACGCTTCTTGATGTCGTCGTCGAGCGCCTTTTTGGTGGCGATGTCGGTGAGGATGGATGTGTGGGACGACTCGAGGTAGGGATAGTAGCCGTCTTCGAATGCGCGCAGGTCCTTGACTTCGACGTCGTCGAGGAGACCGTTGACGCCGGCGAACAGGATGGCAACCTGCTTCTCTGCAGTGAGCGGCTGGAACTGGGGCTGCTTGAGCAGTTCGGTGAGGCGCTGGCCGCGGTTGAGCTGCTGCTGCGTGACCTTGTCGAGATCGGAGCCGAACTGCGAGAAGGCGGCGAGTTCGCGGTACTGCGCAAGGTCGAGCTTGAGGGTTGCGCCGACCTGCTTGGTCGCTTTGATTGCAGCGGAGAAGCCTACGCGCGAGACCGAGAGGCCGACGTTGACGGCGGGACGGACGCCCGAGTTGAAGAGATCGGTCTCGAGGAAGATCTGTCCATCGGTGATGGAGATGACGTTGGTCGGGATGTACGCGGATACGTCGCCCGCCTGCGTCTCGATGATCGGGAGTGCGGTGAGCGAGCCGCCGCCGAGTTTATCGGAGACCTTGGAACTGCGCTCGAGCAGGCGCGAGTGAAGATAGAAGACGTCGCCGGGGTATGCTTCGCGGCCTGGCGGGCGGCGGAGGAGGAGAGAGATTTCACGGTAGGAAGCGGCGTGCTTGGAGAGGTCGTCGTAGATGACCAGCGCATGCTTGCCTTTGTCGCGGAAATACTCGCCCATTGCGGTTGCGGCGAAGGGAGCGAGGTACTGCATCGGCGCGGGCTCGGATGCTGTTGCGGCGACGACGATGGTGTAGGCCATGGCGCCGTGCTCTTCGAGAGTCTGGACAACCTGCGCGACCGACGAACGTTTTTGCCCGACGGCACAGTAGATGCAGATGAGGTTGTTCTTCGCCGAGTTGATGATGGTGTCGAGCGCGATGGCGGTCTTGCCGGTCTGGCGGTCGCCGATGAGGAGCTCGCGCTGACCGCGGCCGATGGGGATCATCGTGTCGATGGCCTTGATGCCGGTGGCCATGGGCTCGCGGACGGACTGACGATCGATGACGCCGGGGGCGAGGCGCTCAACGGGCAGGAACTTGTCGGTATTGATGGGGCCCTTGTCGTCGATGGGCTGGCCGAGCGCGTTGACGACGCGGCCGATCATCGCTTCGCCGACCGGCACGGACATGATCTTGCCGGTGCGCTTGACGGTGTCGCCTTCCTTGATCTCGGTGTAGTCGCCGAGGAGTACGGCGCCCACCTGGTCTTCGTCGAGGTTCATGGCGAGACCGGCTATGCCGTGGGGGAATTCGATGAGCTCGCCAGCCATGACCTTGTCGAGGCCGTGGACGCGCGCGATGCCGTCGCCGAGGGAGATGACAGTGCCGACCTCGTCGACCTGGATGCGCTGCTCGAAGTTTTCAATCTGCTGGCGAAGCAGTTCTGTTATTTCGTCCGCCCTGATCTGTGCCATGTCTTCCTTCTACTTGATTCGTGTCAAATCTGTAATAACTTAGCGCCGTTTCCAGCCAAGAATCTTACGCATTCACTAGCTTCTGCTTCAACTGCTGGAGCTGGGCGCGGATGGACCCGTCGTAAATGGTTGATCCGATACGGACGACAGCACCGCCTAGCAGGGTTGCATCCTGATGATAGGTAGCGCGAACACGCCCACCGGCTAATTTGGCGACCTGCGCTTGAAGCTCGGCTCGGTCCTGGTCGTTGAGTGGGTGGGCACTAGTGATCTCGGCCTCGGCCGTGTTGGCTTGCTCGTCGGCGACCACATGATATTCGGTGAGGATCTCGTTCAGGTCTTCAAGGCGCTGGTGATCCATGATGACGGCGATGAAGTTGCGCACCTGCGGGAACATGCTGATGCGACCGGCGATCGCGTCAAGGACCTTCAGCTTCTGGTCAGTCGTGATCGACGGATTCATGAGGACCTGGCGGAGTTGATGGCTTCCGGCGAGAGTGCCAGCGAAGTCGTTGAGTTGCTGTTGCGCCGCAGTAGTATCCAGGTGCGACGAAGTGGCAACAGAGGCGAAGGCGTGGGCGTAGCGAAGAGAGACGACCGACATTAGTTGTGGCCCTCCTTCGAGTCGTCGCCCATCAGCCGGCGTGCAAAGTTCTGGACCAGAAGGCGGTCAGTCTCGGCGGAGACCACGAGCTTACGCGCTGCCTGATCGATGGCTAGTTCGGCGGCGTACAGCTGGATCTGTCGCTGCGCGAGCGAGGTTGCGGCGGCGATCTCCTGCTCGGCTGCGGCGAGGATCTTTTGTTTGTCCTCTTCCACGCTGGCCTTGATGCGCTGCTCATCGTGCGCCGTGTCTTTCTCTGCCTGGTCACGCATTGCGGCGATCTGCTCATCGAGCTTGCTCAGGCGCTCTTCGACGACACCTAACCGGGCACTGGCCTCCTCGGTTGCTGTACGTGCGTCGACGAGTTCCTTCTGAATCGTTGTGTTGCGGTTGCGAAAGGTTTTTGGGAGGGTCTTCAGTAAGAACCAGCCTACGAGCACGGCAAGAACGAGGAAGTTTGCGACGGTGAACGCTGTGGCCGCCTGCTCCGGATTAAGTCCGATCATGGCTCCCAACTTGCGGACCGAGGGCGAGTGGAGGTATGCGTCTTTCTCGTCCACTTCCTTTTTGTTCGCTTCGGGAGAGTGCGCCTCGGGCTCACTAAGGCCGCCACCGCCAGGGCTAGTTGGGGTGGGTTCCTGCGCTCTGGCGTGATGGATTGGCGCGAAGAGCAGCGCGGCGATCATGAGGCTCGGGAAAAACTTCTTCATCCTGGAGGTCACGTTGGAGATCACGCCTGAGAGGTTCACTGAGCAACCTCCGTCGATGCGATGCCTGCTGGAAGAACAGCTTTGAGGACTCGTGCGCTGAGTTCGTCGCCCATTCCAACGATCTGGAGGCGGGCGTCGTGGGCGCTCTGCTCGATCTCCTGACGTGCTCCACGGACGCGCTCCTGGGTGTGTTGGCGAACCTGCGCGAGGGCGGCCTCGCGCTCGGCATTCCATTGCTTCAGCTTCAGATCACGGGCGTGAAATATCTCGGCCTTGGCGGCGCGCAACTTCTCTTCGTAGGCGGCGGTCTCGGATTCGGCTTTGGAGATGGCTCCGCGAGCATGTTCCACGGCGCCGGAGGTGCGTGCGCGGCGTTCTGCGAGCACACGATCGAGAGGGCGGCGAACCAGGAAACCGTACGCTGCCACTAACAAAATAAACAGGATCATCGTCGGCACTGCGCCGAGCACAAGTTCACCGAGTTGATTCAGTATCTGGTCCATGAAGGGGTCGGCCTTAGCCGCTTGGCAGTGCTGTCATCCGCCGTCTCGCACAGCTGAATTGTGTTACTTGGGCGCTGAGAAGACGGTCAAAAAGGGAGTACGAAGTACATCTAGTTTTAGCAAAGCGTTTACGACAGTGTCAACAAAGGTGGCATCGATAATCGAACGGATGCGTCGATCTTCGCACGATTCGACGGCGATGCAATTTTACCCGCAAAAAAGCCCATTTTTCTTTGACTTTCCCCTAAAAAGGGCTAGACTGTTGAGTACTACCTGGACCCACTATCTGGGTCACATAGGTCGCGTGATTGGGGACACCACCTCCGCTCCCCTTCAGGCGGCCTATGCTAGTTAAGCGGCGACTTTTGAGTTCGTGAGCTTTGAGTTGGAAACAAAATTTTCCTGCACGGTCAGGTTCTTTCGCGAAACCTTCTGTATCGGTTGAGGAGAGACGCCGGCCCTTTCGCTTTGATGTAGGCCAAGTTGCCCTCGAAGCGCTTCCCTTCTACGATTGAGCCGGCTTCGAGCGCTGCAAGAACTGCCCCTTCGGATTGAGGCAGGCGAAACTGCATCTCGATCACCGGATCTGCTACGAGCGCGCGATCGATTGCCTGCAGCAGATTCTCAAGACCCAGCTTTTTCAGGCCGGAGACGGCTACGCTTCCTGGCGCTCCCATCGGCGTTTGCTCGTTTTGCGGCACGAGATCGATCTTGTTCAACACCTCAATGACCGGCTTCTTCGAGACATCCAGCTCGGCGAGCACCTTCTGCACCTGAGTCTTCTGTTCATCGACTATCGGGCTGGACGCGTCGCGCACGTGCAGCAGTAGTTCGGCGCGCTCCACCTCTTCGAGGGTTGCGCGGAAGCTGGTCACCAGCGTGTGGGGCAGGTTGCGAATGAATCCGACCGTGTCCGACAGCAGAATCTTTCGTCGCGAAGGCAGTTGCAACTGCCGCAGCTTGGGGTCGAGCGTAGCGAACATTCGCGATGATTCGAGCACACCTGCCTCGGTCAGTGCGTTGAACAGCGTGCTCTTGCCTGCGTTGGTATAGCCGACCAACGCGACAACCGGCACGGGCACAGCCTCGCGACGCTGGCGCTGCTGGCGCCTGATCCGCCGGACCGACTCCAGTTGTTCCTTCACGTGGTCGATGCGGAGATTGATCTTGCGGCGATCGGTTTCGAGCTGCGTTTCACCGGGTCCGCGGGTACCGATACCGCCGCCCAGCTGCGACATCGTCTTGCCTCGTCCAGCCAGCCGTGGCAGCTGATACTCCAACTGGGCGAGTTCCACCTGGAGCTGACCTTCGCGGGTCCGTGCGTGGCGGGCGAAGATATCGAGAATCAACTGTGTCCGGTCGATGACGCGGCATGGCAGCCTGGCTTCGAGATTTCGCAGCTGCGAGGGCGACAGGTCGTGGTCGAAGAGCACCAGATCGGCGCCTGTTGACGCGATTACGCCTTCGATCTCCTCGAGTTTACCGCCGCCAACGAGAGTCGCCGGATCTGGTCGCGGGCGCCGCTGCACCAGGGTCGCTGCCACCTCAGCTCCGGCGCTGCGTGCCAGTTCTTCGAACTCGGCCAACGACGCGCCGAAATCGAGATCGGTGGCCGGTGTGGCCGGCTCCGTCACTGGCGAAGAATCTGAGGAGTCCCCATCGTGCATGGATGCCGCCGAGACTGCTGCGGCGGTCCTGGCCAGGCGCGCGGCTGCGGTCAGCTTACGCCGCTCGCCGGTAAACTCCACGGCAACCAGAACGGCGCGCTCGGCATGAGACACGCCTCCTCGAGCGGAACGCGCGGCCTCTTCCTGTGCTGCGACGAGACTTCGCTTAACCGTCCTTGCCGTCAGACCCTCTGTTGTCAATGGCTAACGGCCTTGTGTCCCGTTGGCCTCTTGCACCGGAGCGGCGGGCGCTGAACTTACCGCCGCGCGAATCTCGGGCTTAGCGTCGAGTCGCATATCTCCATGCGCACCGGCACGTCCGCTCACCACCGTTGAGATCGCGTGCTTGAAGATCAGTTGCTCCTGGCTGTTGTTTTCGAGCAACACCGAATATTTATCGAACGACCGGATCTTTCCCGTCAGCTTGACGCCGCTGACCAGGTAGATCGTGATCGGACTCTTATCTTTTCGCACTGTGTTGAGAAAAGTATCCTGAATGTTCTGTGCCGGCTTTGATTCCATGGTGCCGATCTCCTTAGCTCAATTTTGTTTACCGTGCCATAAGGTTCTGTTGCGACCCATCAACCCCAGAATTAAGCTCGGCGCGTCGCCGAGTCCGGAGCCAAGAATGTCAACGATACGAGCATCCACAGCAATTATCAACCTCGCCTGACAGAAACTCAGCTACACGTGCCTATCGAGACAATCCCAGGCTGGTTAGACGCCCGGGAACGCATAACGAGAGTCTGCATTTCGTCCCGCCGCGATATACCATCACAGATGTGCCTACCGGAAGCCTACAACCCGTTCCGATGCTTGACTTTTCGCGACAGTTTTCGAGCATCCGGCAGGAGCTGCTCCACGCGATCGAAGCCGTCTGCGTCTCGCAAAAATTCATTCTGGGCCCCCATGTGGAGAGTTTTGAGCGTGCCGCAGCAACAGCTTGCGCAGTGCCCTCTGCCATTGGATGCGCAAGCGGAACGGATGCAATCTGGCTTGCGCTGGCTGCTGCGAATGTCGGCCCCGGCGACGCTGTAGTTACAACACCGTTCAGTTTTTTTGCCAGCGTCAGCGCCATTCTTCGCTGCGGCGCTCAGCCGTTGCTGGCCGATATCGAACAGTCAACGTTCAACCTTTCTGCCGCATCGGTGGAAAAGATTCTGCGATCGCCCCGGGGCAAGAACGTGAAAGCCATTCTGCCTGTTCATCTCTACGGCCAGTGCGCGGACTGGGACGCCTTCACCGCATTGAAACTACAACATGGCATACTGCTGATCGAAGATGCCGCACAGGCGTTCGGAGCTACATGGAACGGCGTTCCAGCCGGTGCGCTTGGGGATGCTGCCGCCTTCAGCTTTTATCCGACGAAAAATCTGAGTGCGATGGGCGATGCCGGGCTGGTGACGACTGCTTCCGCGGCGATCGACGACCATGCACGTGTGCTTCGCGCTCATGGCATGCGACGCCGCTACTATCACGACGAGGTCGGCTGGAACTCGCGCCTGGACAGCCTGCAGGCTGCGATTCTCGAGGTTAAGCTTCGCTATCTGCCTGAGTGGAACCGGAGGCGTCAGGAACTGGCGGCGCGCTACGATCAGTTATTCCGGAACGCGAAACTAGATGCTGCGGCGGTGAAGGAGGGCGTTGTGCTTCCATTCACCAACCCGCGCGCAGGACACGTCTTTCATCAGTACGTCATCCGTGCGCCTCGCCGCGATGCGCTGCGGGAGTACCTCACGGAACATCAGATTGGCAGTGAGATCTACTATCCGGTTCCTCTACATCAACAAACCAGCCTGACGAGCCTCGGGTATAAAACCGGCGATTTTCCGCTGAGTGAAGCGGCGGCTCACGAGGTTCTGGCGCTGCCGATGTATGCGGAGTTGAGAGAAGACGAGCAGCAGACTGTTGTTGAGGCTGTTGCGAGTTTCTACGCCTGACGGATCCGGGCTTGCGTCATCGCTTCTTTGCTTTGCCAGACTGTTTGGCTTCTTTCTTCTTTTCAATCCGCTCAGGATGCGCCTCGCCGCCGGCTGACGTTCCGGGCGGAACGATTCGCCTGACGAAGTTGTTTTCGAGACGGTACGTCTTCACGATCGTCTTTCCGGGCACGATGGCTCCGGTGACTGGGTCGGGGATGACTGGTCCTGCGTCGTCCGCCAGAACACGATAACTGAAGGTCGGCACTGGTGCTGTCGCAGTCACGGATTTTCCGTTGGGATCGGCTGCCACCTTCACCGTTACCGGTAGATAGCCTTCGATGTTTTTGTCGCGGAAACCTGTCTCGTAGCGATGCTTCTTGATGCTCCAGGTAAAGACGCGCACCTGGTCGAAGTCGTAGGGCAGCCCTGCCTTGTATGGGCCCATCACGGTGACGTAGATGGGAATATTTTTGTCTTCCTGCTCCGCTTCGGGATCGTGCACCGTGGTCAGAACATAGGCTCCGATGACTCGTTGTCCCTCCGCGTACTTTGTGATCGCGTCGGGAGCATCGACGTCCATCATGCGGCTGTAGAGCCAGCCCGTGTTGCCTCGGGCATCGCTGACCAGCCACCAGTCTTCCATCGCAGGCGGTGTCGCGTCAGGCAATGTGGGCTGAGCTTTGCCGCCGCTTCCTGCAGCCGGAGTAACGGGCTTCGCCGGAGGTCTCGTCCCCGGCGGAGTGGGCTTGGGCAGCGTGGCACGCATCAGGAGCTTCAGCTTCTCGCCCTCTTTCAGGAGAAAAAACTTTTCCGACTCGCGGCCAGGTTTGACGTGCATGTAGACTTCGTCGCGCACGACGCCCGAGGCCACCGTTGGGTCGGCCTTGTGCCCCTGCTTCAATGCCTCGAACTGGTCGAAGATGTCCTGCGTCGCGATGGCTTTGTCGTCGATCCAGCCTTGTTCGCCCTTTTCCGTCTGCACGCGCGTGTAGCGCTTGCCATGTTCGAGGACCTGGAGCTTATCGCCATTTGCGACCGTAGCGGTGCGGTTGGAGACTGCGGCTACGCGATCCCGCAGATAAGTCTGCTTCGACGCGACATAGACATACTGCGCCGCAGGCTTTGGTCGGAGCCTGGAGCAACCGCCAAGTCCGATGGCAGCAGCCAAGGACAACACTGCCGGAATTGCATACCGCCGGATCGTACGCCGCAGTTCGACTTGTCGATCGATTTGAGAAAGCGAAAAGATAACGGAATGACTCCCCAGCACAAAACAAACCACTATTCCCATACTAACGGCGATGAGGAAATTCCGTTGACGCGCCCGTCAATTCGACGCATCTCTCATGCAATGAGTATCGTCAGTGCGTCGCGGCGATTGCGACGGCGCCAGCAGGATCGACACCCGTTGCGACGCTGGTGGCCGTGTCGAGCTTTCCGGGGACAGCAGTATCGAAGCTGTACATCGTCAGATCGGGATCGCCACCGGTCGCTGCGGCCAGCAGGTATTTGCCCGTCTTGTCGATTGCGAGCGATTGGACGGCCGCCCCGCTTGTATAAGGCGATCCGGTCAACGGCTTGAGCGATAACGCCGCAGTAGTGGCTCCGGGCACAATGGTATAACCGGAGATCGTCCCATCGCTGCGATTCGCTGCATAGACATAGGTTCCGGTCGGGTCCAGCAAAACGGAGAAGGTGCCGGTTCCTGCGGCAAAGGGTGTTCCGGTAACCGGGGTCAGCACTCCGGCTGAACCGATGCTGAAGACCGCCACTCCTCCATTCGTGCCGCTACGCGCCACATAGAGATAGGTCGCTGTCGCGTTGATGGCCAGCCCGTAGTCGCCCGTCGCGACATTGCCTGTCTGAAGATACTGGCTGCTTACTGCGACGCCTGTCGCTGTGTTGAAGGTAAATACAAAATCGCCGCCGGTTCCAAGTGCAGCGAAGATCAGTGTTCCATCGGCGGAGATACGCAGGTCGCTCGGCTGCCACGTTCCCGACTGGATGGCGTAGGTTGCCGGTGCCGTGACGGACGTCAAAGCACCGGTCGTATAGTTGATCTGAAAGATATCGAGTTGCTGCGTCGTGCCGTCGAGCGCGATGAGCCATTGGCCATCCGGCGAAACCGCCATCGCAGTGGCAAAGACTCCCGCAGGTTGAGAGCCGGTGGTTGGCGCGGTCAGGGCTCCGTTGCTGTTGATGAAATAGACGAAGATGCCATTCGCTGCTCCGACATAGAGCAGACCATCGCCTGGCGTGACGACCATTGATATCGGCTTGTATCCGGCTGCCAAGGGCAAACCGCTCACTGCGGTGAGGGTTCCTGTGCCAATGACAAATCCGCCGATCGAGCTCGTTGCCTGGTTCGCTACATAAACTTGATTTCCGGTCGGGCTGCCACCGCCTCCACCGCTGCCACCGGTACCAGTGATCGGAGGAAAGAAGCCGGCACAACCCACAACGGCCGACAAAACGATCGCGATTGCGATTGCCACCCAACTCTGCCCGGCTCTTCGCTTCGTCCCGCTCACGCCTTGGTCCTCTCCGTGCAACCGCCCTGCCCTACAAGACTAATTCAAGCAGCGTTCCTTTATAATCTGCACAATGCACGCATCGAAACTCCGGCTCCTCGGCCTCGGCGCAATCGCGCTTGCAGGCACACTGACTGTCGCTCTTGAAGCACCTGGGCAACGAACTCAATCATTCGACGCAACACCCGCACAAAAGGCAACGCTCGAACGCGAAGTTCACGCAGACATGAACTTTCTCGCGGATGATGAGTTGCACGGGCGCGGTTCTGCCACACGCGACGAACACATCGCTGCCCTCTTCGTCGCGGAGCAGCTTCAGGCGCTTGGACTCGAACCCGGCGGCGAGAACGGCACCTTCCTGCAGAAGACTGCGCTGCCCGATCCTTTGCCGGAGAGAGTTCAACAGCGCCTCTCAAAGTTTCAGAATGTCCCGCGCAAAGAGACGTGGAATGCCGTCGGCATTCTGCGCGGCAGCACCTCGCCTAACGAAGTGATCCTGCTCACGGCGCACCTCGACCATTTGGGAGTGAGCGCGGCGACTACGGGCGACACGATCTATAACGGCGCGGATGATGACGCATCTGGAACCACAGCCGTGCTTACGCTCGCGCACATTTTAGCCACAGGCCCGCGGCCGAAGCGCACCATCGTCTTTGCATGCTTCGGCTCCGAGGAGCTTGGCGGCTTCGGCAATCGCGCCTTCCTCGCGCATCCTCCCGTCCCCCTGACCAGCATCGTGGCTAACCTCGAGTTCGAGATGATCGGCCGCCCCGATTCGGCGGTTCCCGCCGGAACGCTGTGGCTAACCGGCTTCGAGCGCTCTGACCTGGGCGCTGAGTTGGCAAAGCATGGCGCTCACCTGGTCAAGGATCCTCATCCCGATCAGAACTTCTTCCGGCGCTCAGACAACTACGCGCTTGCCACTCAAGGGATCGTCGCCCACACCGTCTCCAGCTACGGATTGCATAAGGACTACCACCAACCCAGCGACGAGATCAGCACGATCGACTTCAACCACATGACGAATGCAATCGAGTCAATGCTCGGCCCCATTCGCTGGCTGGCGAACTCAACATGGAAGCCTGAGTGGAACCCCGGCGGCAAACCCGAAGTCACTCCGCGACCAAATTAGATCTCCACAAACAGAAAGAGCGGCCCATCGCTGGACCGCTCTTGCCTTTCTTTGACGTCACGCGAGGTCGAAGCGCCCGAGGTTCATCACCTTGCCCCAGGCCGCGACAAAGTCACGCGCAAAGACCTGCTGCGAGTCACTGGACGCATACACTTCGGCGAGGGCTCGGAGCTGAGAGTTAGAGCCGAAGACCAGATCGACGATGGTTCCTGTCCACTTCGGATCGCCGGTGGCCCGATCGAGTCCCTCCAACACTCCCTCTGTAGCGGACTTCTGCCACTTCGTATTCATGTCGAGAAGATTCACGAAGTAGTCATTGGTCAGCGTTCCGGGCTGCCTGGTGAAGACTCCGTATGAAGACTGTCCGAAGTTTGCATTCAGCGCGCGAAGGCCACCGATCAGAACTGTCATCTCAGGAGCGGTGAGGGTCAGAAGGTTTGCCTTATCTACCAGCAGCTCGGCTGCGAACGCCTCGTGTCCCGGACGCAGATAGTTGCGGAAGCCATCTGCGATGGGCTCGAGCACGGCGAACGAGTGAACATCGGTTTGTTCCTGCGACGCGTCCGTGCGACCCGGCGTAAAAGGAACCTTCACGTCTTGGCCGGCCTTCTTCGCAGCCTCTTCAACGGCTGCGCAGCCGCCCAGGACGATCAGGTCAGCGAGCGAGACCTTCTTCCCACCGGCGTTGAAGTCCTTCTGAATCGTCTCAAGCGTATCGAGGACCTTCCCAAGTTCGGTTGGCTGGTTCACCTGCCAGAACCTCTGCGGTGCAAGGCGAATGCGCGCTCCGTTGGCCCCGCCGCGCTTGTCGCTGCCGCGGAAGGTTGAAGCCGACGCCCAGGCAGTCGAGACAAGTTGAGAGACGGAGAAACCGGAGGCGAGGATCTTTGCCTTGAGGGCTGTAATCTCCGCCTCACCGATCAGTTCATGATCTAGCTTAGGCACCGGGTCTTGCCAGATCAGCTGCTCCGCAGGAACCAGCGGGCCGAGATACCGCTCGATGGGCCCCATATCGCGATGCGTCAGCTTGTACCAGGCCTTGGCGAACGCATCCGCAAACTCCTGCGGGTTCGCAAGGTAGTGCCGCGAAATCTTCTCGTAGCTCGCGTCAAATCGCAGCGCGAGGTCCGACGTCAACATCGTGAGCGAGTGCTTTCTCGAAGGATCGTGTGCATCCGGCACTGTGCCCGCCGAAGCTCCGTTCCTGGGCTTCCACTGCTGAGCTCCTGCCGGGCTCTTCGTCAGCTCCCATTCGTATTTGAACAGGTTCTCCAGGTATTCAACGTCCCATCTGGCCGGGCTCGTCGTCCATGCGCCTTCCAGGCCGCTTGAGATCGTATTCACACCGACGCCGTTGCCAAGGCTGTTCTTCCACCCAAGACCCTGTTCCTCAATCGACGCACCCTCTGGCTCGCGGCCAACATACGTATCAGGATTACCGGCTCCATGCGTCTTGCCGAAGGCGTGTCCGCCAGCAATCAGCGCAACCGTCTCCTCGTCGTTCATCGCCATTCGCGCAAACGTCTCGCGAATGTCCCGCGCGGAAGCGACAGGATCCGGATTGCCGTTCGGCCCCTCCGGATTGACGTAGATCAAACCCATCTGCACAGCGGCAAGCGGGCTCTCGAGCTGGCGATCACCGCTGTAGCGCTTGTCACCCAGCCAGGTAGCCTCCGGTCCCCAGTAGGTCTCGTCTGGCTCCCATACATCCGCCCGTCCACCCGCGAAGCCGTAGGTCTTGAACCCCATCGACTCCAGCGCAACGTTGCCCGTAAGGATCATCAGGTCTGCCCAGGAGATCTTGCGGCCGTATTTCTGCTTGATAGGCCATAGCAGCCGACGCGCCTTATCCAGGCTGACGTTGTCCGGCCAGCTGTTCAGCGGAGCAAACCGCTGCATGCCTGCGCCCGCGCCACCTCGTCCGTCGGCGATGCGGTAGGTGCCGGCGCTGTGCCATGCCATACGGATGAACAAAGGCCCATAGTGACCGTAGTCCGCTGGCCACCAGGCCTGGGAGGTCGTCATCAAGGCATGCAGGTCCTTAATCACCGCATTCAGATCCAGGCTCTTGAACTCCTCAGCGTAGTTGAACTCCTCGGCCATGGGATTGTTCAGTGGGGAGTGCTGATTCAACGGCTTCAGACTCAGCTGGTCGGGCCACCAATCGGGATTCCTTCGGGCTGCACCGTGTGAGGTCGTAACTGCGCCATGGTCTGTGCCATGCGCGACCGGGCATTTTGCTTCGCTTGACATCGTTCACCTCGAAAAATTTTTGTTGCAGTTATACCGCGCTTTTACTGGCACTTCGAACAAATGCCAATCACATCGACTGCGTACCGCTCCACCAGAAATCCGCCGGGAAGCTTGTTCTTTTTTGATACCAGCCCCAGCTCCTGTTCTCCGATGTCGGTAATCGCTTTGCACTTCGAGCACACCATGTGGTGATGCGCTTCGTCATTCATCTCCACGCGCAGTGAGCCGTGATGCATGCTCACCTTGCTGAAGAGGCCGCTTTCAATAAATAAATGGATGTTCTTGTAGACCGTCGCCAACGAGATTGCCGGGATCTTCTTCTTCACCCGCGCATAGACCTCCTCCGGACTCGGATGGCCATGCATGGTCTGCATCACTTCAAACAATATCTGCCGCTGATGCGTGACGGCAATGCCGTTCTCCTGGCAAAGCTCGCGAAACGACTTGGACCGATTCACCAGCACCAGCCAAGTATAGACGATAAATATTATCGTTCAGTAAATTTAGTTATCCACAATTTGCAGTTTGCTTGAATAGCCGTCGAGGAGCACGCGTCAGTTCAAACGCTCGTTCTTGCCAAACCGGGCATCAAGAGGCTTTCGGCCGGCAAATCCCTCTTCTTCCGTATGCCAGTGTGTAATCGCAGGTTCCCCCAGCTTCCAGCACAACAGAACCGCCTTGCCGTCCATCATCGAAGGAAAGTCGAGCAGCCCCTGCTCCAGGTCTTTCACTTGCACGCCGATCGCGTCGATCTCGGCCAGCGTGTCCTTGGTCTCCTGTCCGGCCTTATCGCGCTCCGCACGGCGCCGTGCAGCAGCGCTTACATCGACATGCATGCCGCCGGAGAGAAAGATACGCTGACTCAAGAGCTGCATCTCGCGTTCCAACTCGTCCGCTCGAGCCCCCGCACCTTGCGCCCTGCGCACCAGAGCCTCCACCACCGGCAACAACGTCTGCGCCTCGCTTAACGTAAAAATCTTGCTCAAGCCTTGATCTCCAGCATCCGATCGAGCGCCACACGCGCCCACTGCTTGACATCATCGTCCACCTTGATGCGATTCACAACCCGCCCTTCGACAAGGTTTTCCAGAGCCCACGCCAGGTGCTGCGGCGAGATGCGATACATGGTCGTGCACAGGCAACCGGCGTCGTCCAGCGTCATCACCCGTTTGCCCAGCGGAGCAAACCGCTTCGTCAACCGGTTCACCAGGTGAATCTCCGTGCCTACAGCGAAGCTTGCGCCCTCCGGAGCTTTTTCAATCACTTCAATGATCCGCTCCGTCGAGCCGATCGCGTCGGCCTTCTGGCAAACCTCCCAGCGGCACTCCGGATGCACGATCACCTGCATCTCCGGATGCTCGCGGCGCACGCGATCGACGTGCTCCGGCAGAAACCGCTGATGCACCGAGCAGTGTCCCTTCCACAAAATCACCTTTGCAGCTTTGAGCCGATCGGGGCTCAGGCCACCGTTGATCTGGTACGGGTCCCACACCACCATCTCGCTCGCGGTCGATCCCCATGGCAAAGGCAGTATTTCGCCCGAGATGCTGATCCGGGAGAAACAGGATCTTTTCTCCGCGTGCAAACGCCCACTCAAACGCAGCCCGTGCATTCGATGAGGTGCAGACCAGTCCCCCATGCTTGCCGCAAAATCCCTTGATCGCCGCTGCCGAGTTCATATACGTCAGGGGAATTAGCCCGCCGGAAGCCGCATCGGTCAGTCCTGCGCGAACGAGCGAATCCCAGCAGTCTTCCACCTGCCCGATCTCCGCCATATCGGCCATCGAGCAGCCTGCGTTCAGATCCGGCAGAATCACCTGCTGCCATGGGCGGCCCAGCACATCGGCGGTCTCGGCCATGAAGTGCACGCCGCAGAACAGCATGTACTTCGCGTCGGTCTGGGAGGCGATCTTCGAGAGCTTGTAGCTGTCGCCGGTAAAGTCGGCAAACCGGATCACTTCGTCGCGCTGGTAGTGGTGACCCAGCAGAACGACATCGGTTCCAAGTTTGGCGCGCGCCGCAGCGATGCGGTCGTCCATGGTGTCGTCCGGCTGCGCAAGATAGTTGTCTAAGGAGGAACACGCTGCTGCATTATCTTCGGCCACGGCCATCAGCCGGGGCGATCTCTAATAGTCCGTTCAAAGTACTCCGCCTTCAGTCTCACCGAGGCCGACTCGCGCCGGCGACATCGCCTGCACTGTCGTTGTGCCTCTGAGACGGGGATGTTGAAAGCATGCACTGCTCAAGTTGCAGCGAGTTCACTGTGCCGGCTCAATGAGCCATTACCCAACCCGCGGGGATGTTGCAACTCCTGTTGTCCTCACGGCTGCGTTAGCCGTGAGCGTCGGATCCACCTATAGGACGTAAATCACATGCTGAGTGATACCTTTTTTTCGTCCATACTTCAGGTTGACCCGCTCTAAAAATTCTACAACAGTCCCTGCGCCTGCATCCATTTGTTCCGCTACCACGTAAGCCGTATCATGGGACTGACTTATGCCTAGCTTTCAGGACAGCGCCATCCTCCTCTTTCTCGCCCTTCTGCTTTTCGGGCCGAAGAAGCTGCCTGAACTCGCCCGCCAGCTGGGTAAGCTCATGGCGGAGTTCCGCCGTGCCTCCAACGAGTTCCGCATGCAGATGGACGAGGAGCTTCGCCTCGCCGACCAGGAGGAGCAGCGAAAGAAGATTGCCGCGATGGAGGCAGCCGCTCCGGTAACGCCAGCGATCTCCGACGGCACCGAGAACATTATCGCGCCACCCGCCACCGAAGAGTTCCTCGTCGGCCATCCGCATGAGCAGCCCCAGTCTGATCCAGCGCCTGATCTGTCAGCTGATCTGTCGCCTGATCTGTCGCTTGATCCAGCGCTCGAGGAAATGCCTGATCGATCCCGTGCTGAATCAACAGCCGCTGAAGGAGCGCCCCATCCGTTACCTATTGCTACTTCAGGCGATCTTAATTTGATGCCACCTTCGACCGGGCTTCCGATCAGCAACTCTGCGCTCTCGCCGATGCTCGATTCCATCCCCCACGATCCCGAACCTGCGATGACAGCGGTGGAAGTCGCGACCAGCGAGGTCCCCCAGCGTGGTTGATCTCGACGCTATCGACAAGGCACGGAAAGCGGTTACGGATCGCGCTGAACTTCCCGGCATGAGCCTGATGGAGCATCTCACCGAGCTCCGCAAACGGCTCATCCACTCCGTCTACTACCTCATCGGCGGCTTCATCGTTGCCTATGCGTTTCACGTCCGCCTCTACAACTATGTGCAGCGCCCGGTCACCGATCTGGGTCTCAGGCTGAACTTTACTCACCCCACGGATGGGCTCAACCTTTACCTCAAGACATCGTTCGTTGGGGGCGCCATTCTCGCCTCGCCGTTTATCCTCTATCAGATCTGGCTCTTCATCTCGCCCGGCATGTACGCCAATGAAAAGAAGTACGTCTGGCCGTTCATGTCCGCAACGATTACTCTCTTCCTTACCGGAGCGTGGTTTGGCTACAGATGGGTACTTCCCGGTGCGATCAAGGTTCTCGTCCTCGACTTCGGCAAGGCCTTCAACCCCATCCTCACCATCGAGGACTACACAGGCTTCTTTCTCGCTGTCATTCTGGGCCTGGGCATCACCTTTGAGCTGCCGATCCTCATCTTCTTCCTGTCGCTGTTCGGCATCGTCGACGCCAAGTTCCTCATCAAGCACATTCGCTACGCCATCCTTGCGATCTTTCTCATCGCGGCCATCATCTGTCCGACGCCCGATCCCATCGGCATGTGTCTCTTTGCCACGCCGATGCTGGTCCTCTATATGATCGGCGTAGGCGTCGCGTTCCTCGTTCACCCGGCCCGCCGCAAACCCAAAGAGGCGAAGAAACCCGCATGACCCTCCGCAATGTTGTTCGAGCTCCTCGCACCATTAGCCTGCGGTTGCTCCTGCCGTTGCCTCTGCTTCTCCTGACCGCCGCAAATGCGCCTGCCCAGAAGGCTGCGGCCGTAAACCATTTCAACGGTCAGACTGCCTATACCCTCACGGCACAGCTTCTCCAGGTTGCTCCAAAGCGATTCAACGGCTCGCCCGGGCATAGCAAAGCCGAGGAGTTCCTCAAGCAGCACTTCACCGCCGAGGCCGCCAAAGGCAACTTCGAAACCGACTCCTTCACCGCCAGCACACCCGCCGGTCTGCAGACGATGCGCAACTATATCGTCAAGTATCCCGGCAAGAAGGACGGAATCATCGTCCTCGTAAGCCACTACGAGACCAACTACCCGCTGCGCGACATCGAGTTCTACGGAGCGAACGACGGCGCGGCCACGACGGCACTCCTCATCGAGATCGGCAATGTCCTCCGGGCACATCCGCCTGAAGGGTACTCCGTCTGGCTCGTCTTTGATGATGGGGAAGAGGCTGTCAAGGAGTGGTTCGGCAACAATGGGAAAGACAACACCTATGGCACTCGCCATCTTGCCGCCAAGTGGAGCAACGATGGCACAATTCAGAAGATCAAAGCCCTCCTCGTCGCCGACATGATCGCCGACAAGGACCTCAACATCGATCACAGCGACAACTCTGCGCCCTGGCTGAACGATATTCTCAAAACGGCCGCAAAAAACACCGGCCACTCCGCCTACATCTTCAAATACAGTGAGGCGGAAGAGGACGACCATCTGCCGTTTGCGCAGCGCGGCGTTCCCGTGCTCGATGTGATCGACGCCCACTACGGCCCGTCGACCGATGCAGCTCCCGATGGCTACCACCACACCGCACAGGACACGCTCGACAAGATCAGCGCTAAATCACTCCAGATTTCAGGCGATCTGTTTTTGGAGATGATCCGCTTAATCGACCAGCGCCCCTGAAAGTCCGCAGGGACTCAGAGGCGCTGCCGTAATCCAATTGCCAAGCTTGTTTAATTTCTACTTTGTGCAGGGCTTTCCATGGTCAGGACGCCCGCCCTTGGCCTTAGCGTCGGCTTCAGACATATAGGCCCCAGCCTTGGTCGTGCCGTAGTCCTGACCGCCATAGCAGTGATAGACATTGCTCGAGGTATTCAGCCAGACCAGACCCGGACCACCGCCAGCCGCCACGGTCCTGGCAGTCTTCGTGGCGGAGCTCGCCGCGGCAGGTGCGGCCGCCGCCGGAGCAGGAGTAGCAGGCGCAGGCGGAGCCGCCTTGGGCGCCGCCGGAGCGGCGGACGCAGGCGCTGCCGCAGCTGCAGGAGCAGCCGCCGCGTACCACTCCTTCACTCCCTGATGCCCTCGGCAAGCACCCTGTTTGCTGGCTGCCGTCGAGTAAGTCCCATCTTTACACTGTCCTGTAGACCCGGCAGGGGCCTGGGCCGCTGCCATCTGCACTGCAAAAAGCCCCGTTGCAACTGCCATCCAACGAATCGCTGTCTTCATAAACTCCCCCAATTAGATTTGGATATTACGAGAGCCACGCAGCCCGGGAGAAGTCCGGTTACAGCCAAATCCTACGCCTTACCGCCAACCCATGTCATTTCTTGTGCGCCAAGGGCTTCACCACGCGAACAGCCGCCGCTTCGATCACCCAAATGAGTCACCCCTTGCTGCCTTTGAGGGATTCCTGTGGATAACCCGACAACCTACTCTTTTGAAACGAGGGGTAGGAAAAATGAATATGCCGGCGTTCCCAGCTTTGCAATCGAGATACCGCAGCTTTACCAGCCGGAGGTGGAATCAGACCTCTTCCGCCGGTTTCTTTCAGAACCACCCTATTAGCAATGTAGCGCGCAGCCTCTTCTTCTCCTCGCTTCTGTGGCTGATGCTCGCAATCGCCCTTTACGGCGTCTATTCGGTCATCGTCGGCACGGTCTAACCCTCGCCTCGTACTGGCAACCGTTCGAGAGGACAACCTCCCCAGTCCTCTCCCAACGTAAAATCGCATCCCCCGTGCACGCTCTCCCTCCACGCTATAGCATCCAAAGAAGATGCCCGGCGCAACTCCGATCAACTACTGGATAGGCTTTCACGTCTTCATCCTCGCTCTTCTTGGGATGGAGCTTATCTACGTGCGCCGTCAGGGCCCCGCAAAAACTCACTCCACCTCCATCGCCGCCAGCATCCTCTGGGTCGCCGCTGCGCTCTCCTTCGCTGTCTTTGTCTTCTACACCCTGGGGAGCCAAAGCACGACGCAATACCTGGCCGGTTACGCCATCGAGCAATCCCTCTCGATCGATAACCTCTTTGTCTTCCTCATCCTCTTTCAAGTCTTCAACATCGAACCCAACCGTCAGCCCAAGGTCCTCTTCTGGGGAGTCACTGGGGCGATCCTGATGCGCGGGGCCTTCATCGCCGTGGGCCTCGGCCTTTTGGCCCGTTTTGAATGGGTCAGCTACGTCTTCGCCGCCATCCTGCTTATCGCCGCTATCCGCCTCGTTCTACCCTCCGCCCAAAAGACCGAGACGCCTCGATGGATCACCTGGCTCGCCCGCGTTCACCCGGTCAGCCTACGTCAGGATCGATTCTTCGTCCGCGAAGACGGTCATCGCATGATCACCGTCCTCTTCCTCACCCTGCTTGCCATCGAACTCACGGATGTCGTCTTCACACTCGACTCCATCCCTGCCGTTCTCTCAATCACGCGCAACCCGTTCCTGGCTTATACCTCGAACATCATGGCGGTGATGAGCTTGCGCTCGTTCTACTTCCTCCTGGCCCACCTGCTCTCCAAACTGCGCTTCCTGCACTATGGCCTCGCCGTTGTGCTCGCTTTCGCCGCCCTCAAGATGCTCTCCGCTCACTGGATCGAAATTGGCCCGATCACGTCGCTGGCCGTTGTCATCGTCGTCCTCGCCATCACGATCCTCCTATCCCTCAGTTTCGAGATCTTCCGCCACCCACTGAGAACCCAACTGAAGAGATCCACGGCCGGGAAAGCAGTTCGCCGAGCTGCGCCAGCGCATCGGCCTGGTCCCGCAGGACGACATCCTGCACGCCCAGCTGACCGTCCGCACGCGCGCTGAAGTACGCGGCCGAGCTGCGCTTCCCCGGCGACACCGACGCCGCCGAGCGCGAGGCGCCGGTCGACGAGGTGCTGGGCGAGCTGAAGCCTGGACATCCCGCCGACAAGAAGATCACCTCACTCTCCGGCGGCCAGCGCAAGCGCGTCTCCGTCGCCCTGGAGCTGCTGACCAAGCCGTCGCTGATCTTCCTGGACGAGCCCACCTCGGGTCTCGACCCGGGCATGGACCGCGACGTCATGCAGATGCTGCGCGGCCTCGCCGACGACGGCCGCACCGTCCTCGTGGTCACCCACTCCGTGGCCGAGCTGGCGCTCTGCGACCGGCTCCTGGTGATGGCGCCCGGCGGCGCGGTCGCCTACTTCGGCCCGCCCGAGGAGGCGCTGACCTTCTTCGGCTACGACACCTGGGCCGACGTCTTCTCAGCCTTCGAGAACTACCGCGGACCACGACTGGGCCGGCCGCTGGCGCGGCTCGCAGCACTACCAGATGTACGCCGCCGACATCGACGCCGTGCGGCACGCGCAGTCCGCGCAGATGCAGCCCGCAGCAGGCACCAAGCCGCCGAAGCCGCAGAGCTGGGGCTCCCAGCTGTGCACCCTGGTCCGCCGCTACGTCGCGGTCATCGGCGCCGACCGGGGCTTCCTCGGCGCTGATGATCGATCCTGCCGGCCGTGCTGGGCGCGATGAGCCTGCGCTCGATCCCGGCCGACTCGGCCTGGGCACCGGCAAGCCGCCGCACACCGCAACACGGACGCCGGCACCGTCTGCTGATCCTCGCGGTCGGCGCGTGCTTCACCGGCGCGGCCAACTCGGTCCGCGAACTGATCAAGGAACGGGTCATCTACGAGCGGGAACGCGCGGTCGGCCTGTCCCGCTCGGCGTACCTGATGTCCAAGGTCATCGTGCTCGGCCTGATCACCGCGCTGCAGCGGTCGTGCTCTCGGTGCATCGGCTTCGCCGCCGCGCAAGCTGCCCGAGCCGGCGGCTGATCCTCATGCCGCCGCTGCTCGAGATGACGCTCGTCGTCATCGCTGCTCGGCTTCACCTCGATGATGCTCGGCCTGGTCGTCTCCGCCGCTGGTGAAGACGGCGGAGAAGACCATGCCGCTGCTGGTGCTGCTCGCGATCGTCCAGGTGGTCTTCTGCGGCGTGCTCTGTCCAGCTGACGGCACGCCCGGCGTGGAGCAGCTGTCCTGGCTGGTGCCCTCCCGCTGGGCGGTCGCCGCGGTGGCGCGCCACCATCGACCTGAACACGCATCGTGCCGGGGACCCGAGCCGACGACCACGACCCGCTGTGGAAGCACACCCCGGCGCCTGGCCTCGACATCGGCGCTGCTGGTGCTCTCGGCGTGCTCTGCGGCTTCCTCGTGGCCCGGCTGCTGCGCCGGCACGAGCCCGAGGTCATGCGGAAGTAGCGGCTGCGGACCCGTTCGCGGGGACGCCGGACAGCGGCAAGCGGTGGGCGATCGCCCACCGCCCTTCCGGCGTATTTGCGGACCGCCGACATCGTTTCCGTCAGGCCGGTGAGCCGGCATCAGTACGCCGATGAACACGTTGTCCATGCCGGCCGTACACCGTCGGCACGCGTCAGTTCGCAGGCGGCGGCGATGTTGGCGACCGGGTCGTAGATGTTCACACGAGGTACCGGAGCACGTGGTACGGCGTTGAACGTCGGGTGGCTCATCTGGAGCAGGCCCTTCGACGGCATGCCCGTTGACGGCGTTCGAGTCCCAGCAGGTTGATCGCCTTCGGGTTGCCGCGAGGACTCGCGCATGACGTTCCGGTACAGGCCCTTGTACGTGCCCGGGATGCCGTTCGCCGCCAGGCTGGCGAGCGCCTCGCGGATCCAGCCGTCCAGGTTGTTCGGCGTACGGCCATCCGGCGACCGGCTTGGTGACACTGCGGTGACGCGCCTTGGGCTGGGCGGCCTTCGTCACCGGCGCGGAGCTTGCTGACGACGCGCTTGGTGGAGCGGCTGGCCGCCTGCCCTGGCGCGCTCGGCGGTCGCGGCGGCCGCCTTCTTCTTCGGGCCGCCGCCTCGGCGGTGGCCTTCTTCTTCTCGGCGGCGGCGTCGGCCGCCGCCTGCTTCTTCGCCGCAGCCTCGGCCGCGGCCTTGTTCTTCGCCGCGACGGACCTGGTCGGACGATCGCCTTCACGGGGACGGCCATGCCGGACTTGGGGCTCGACGTTCTTCGCAGCCATGGTCGCGCGGCTGGAGACGCGAGAACCCATGCCGCGGTCGCCGGCGGCGACGGCCGACTGACCGCGGTCGCCTGGTGACCGGTGACTGTCAGTGCGACGGCCGCGGCGTGCAGCTACATCGGCCATGCGTGGATCTTGTGCGTCCGGACAGTCGGTCCGGATCTTCGGGCATGCCTGGGGACGCTGCATGCGGGATTACCTCGTCCGACTGGGACCTGCGAATTCTTCCCGGGTCGCGAAGATCGGCGGTCAATGAGTCCCGCTACGACACGGAACTCGTAGCGGGCAAATCGTGATCCGGACCGATCGTCCCGGGGTTGCCCCGGGACGATCGGGGCCTGGATTCGACTATGCCGCTTAGTATGTGACGCCGGTCCTATAGCGTGAGGTCACATGGGGGCACCCTCCTCGACGTCGCCGGCAGATGCAGGCTGACTTGATGTGACGCTAGTCGCTGCTCGAGGACCGCCTACGGCAGGATCAGGTTCACGTCCCCGAACTCGTGCCAGAGGTAGCGGCCGCGCAGCGCCTCGGCGTAACCGCGGTCCAGCAGCGGCCGCCCGGCGATCGCCTCCAGCATCAGCAGGTGCGACGCCTCCGGCTCGTGCAGCCCGGTCAGCAGCCCGTCCACCGCCCGCACCCCGCGCTCCGGGGTGACCACCAGGTCGGTCCAGCCGCTCGCCGCCCGCACCAGCCCGGCCGCGTCCACCGCCGACTCCAGCGCCCGGACCGCCGTCGTCCCCACCGCGACCACCCGCCCGCCCGCGCGCCCGCGCCGCGTTCGACCAGCCGCGCCGTCGCTCGCCGGCACCGTCGAACCGCTCCGCATACGGCGGCTCGTGCGCCTCCGGCCGACGCCACCCCGGTGTGCAGCGTGATCGGCGCGATCTGCACGCCCCGGCTGACCAGCTCCGTCACCAGCGCGCGCGGTGAACGGCCGGGCCGCGCTCGGCATCTCCGCCGACCCGGCCCGTCCGCCGACGGCACGCGAACACCGTCTGGTAGGCCGACAGCGGCCGGTCCCGCTCGGTGTAGGCGTAGCGGATCGGCCGCCCGTGCCGGCGCAGGTAGCGCCAGCAGGTCCGGCACCGAACCGCCGCCACCCACAGCCGGTCGCCCCGCGGCCAGCGGCCCTCCAGCACCAGCCGCCCCCCCGGCCAGCGTCACCGCCGCCCCGGCCGGGCCGCCGCCCGCGCACGGTCGTTCCGCGCCCGTCCGGAGTCCGCAGCTCCACCGCCCAGCGCCGTCGTCGCAGCCGGGTGGAGAAGTGCACCACCACCGGCGCGCCCTGCCCAGACCGCCCGTCCACCGCCGCGGGCAGCGTCGCCGAGGTGTTCACCACCAGCACGTCACCCGGCCCGCAGCAGCCCGGGCAGCTCCCGGAACGCGTGGTGCGCCACCCGCCGCCGGACCGCGCGCCGACCAGCAGCCGGACGGCGTCCCGGCGCCGCGCCGCGGGCCCCGCGCCGCCAGCTCGGGCGGCGAGCCGCAGGTCCGCCAGGACCCGGCCTGCCGTCCGGCCGGTCCGCCTCCGGCGTCGCAGGCTCGCGCCCACGTCCGCCGTGCTCACCGGCCCCTCCGGCTGCGGCCAGGCCCGCGCCGTGTAGCGCCCGCTGGCCGCGGCCGCCGTCCAGCAGCCGCAGCAGCGCCGGCGCCACCGCCTCGGGCAGCGGCCGCCCGCGGTCGCGGTCGTCCGGACCGCCGCGGCGTACAGCTCGGTGCGCATGTCGCCCGGGTCCACCCACCACACCCGCAGCGCCGGGCTCCTCCGCCGCCAGCACCGCCGACAGGTGGTCCAGCGCCGCCTTGCTCGCCCCGTAGCCGCCCCAGGTCTCGTACGCCTCCACCGCCGCGTCGGAGCTGATGTTCAGCACCGCGCCCGCCGGCGCGCCCGCAGCAGCGGCAGCGCCGCCTGCACCAGCGCCAGCGGCGCGACCACGTTCGACCTCCAGCGCCTGCCGCAGCCCCGTCCAGCGGCCAGCTCCGCCAGCGGCACCAGCGGCTCCGCGCCCAGCGCGCTCGCGTTGTTGACCAGCAGGTCGACCCCGCCCAGCCGCCGGGCCGCCGCGACCAGCTCGGCCCGGTGGCCGCGTCGGTCACGTCGCCGGCGACCGCACCGCCACCGCGGCGTCACCGCGGCGCGCCGTCCCCGCGCCAGCTCGCCGGCCGCCGCCGCCAGCGCCTCCGGCCGTCCGCGCGTCCAGCACCAGGTCCCAGCCCCGCTCCGCCAGGCCCGCGGCCAGCGCCCGGCCCAGTCCCCGCGACGCCCCGTGATGATCGCCACCGGCATGGTCCGCGCCTCCGTCATGCCCGGCACGGCCAGCCGGACCGGCGTGCCCCACCGTAGGAACGCCGCCGCCCGCCGCCTCGGCCGCGGGCCGCAGCCGCACGCGGGCCCTTCGGCCTAGGCCCGCAGGGACCGAGGACGGCCCGTCCCGGACGCCCGATACGGCGCCGTCACCCGCGCCGGTACGGTGGAGGCATGAGCCACGGACGCCGCGAGGCGGTATCGACGCGGTGAGCGCCGCGGTGCTCGCGATGAGCCGGCACCTGGAGGTCGCGAGGTCCTGCAGACCATCGTCGCCTCCGCCCGCGAACTGCTCGGCGCGCGAGTACGCCGCCCTCGGCGTGCCCGACGACCACGGCGGCTTCGCCCAGTTCGTGGTCGACGGCGTCAGCGACGAGCAGTGGAAGGCGATCGGCCCGCTGCCCGCGCCAGCACGGCATGCTCGCCGCGATGCTGCACGAGGCCGACCCCGCAGCGGCTCGCCGACGTCCGCGAGCACCCGCGCTTCGAGGGCTGGCCCGCGCGCCCACCCCGAGATGACGGACTTCCTCGGCCTGCCGGTCCGCGACGGCGACGAGGTCCTCGGCGCGATCTTCCTCGCCAACAAGCGACTGCCGCGCCAGGGCGGCGAGCCGAGCCGGCCGCGCGGCTTCACCGAGGAGACGAGGACCTGCTGCGCATCCTCGCCGACGCACGCCGCCATCGCCCTCACCAACGCCCGCCTCTACGAGCGCAGCCGCGAGCTGACCATCGCCGGCGAGCGCGCCCGCATCGCCCACGAGCTGCACGACGCCGTCTCCCAGAAGCTCTTCTCGCTGCGGCTGACCGCCCAGGCCGCCGCCGCCCTGGTCGACCGCGACCCCGGCCGGGCCAAGGGCGAGCTCCAGCAGGTCGCCGCGCTCGCCGCCGAGGCCGCCGACGAGCTGCGCGCCGTCGTCGTCGAGCTGCGCCCCGCCGCCCTGGACGAGGACGGCCTGGTCGCCGACGCTGCGCACCCAGGTCCGAGGTCCTGGACCGGGCGCACACCGCGCAGCGTCACCTTCACCGGCCGCCAGGTGCGCGCCCTGCCCGCCGCCCAGGAGGAGGCGCTGCTGCGGGTCGCCCAGGAGGCCCTGCACAACGCGCTGCGGCACGCCGGCCCCGACGCACCGTCGCGGTCGACCCTGACGGGCACGGGCCGGGGCGCCGGTGCTGCGCGTCACGCGACGACGGCCGCGGCTTCGACCCCGCCGCGGTCCGCCGGGCCGGCCGCCACCTCGGCCTGGTCTCCATGCGGGACCGCGCCGACGCCGTCGGCGGCAGCGCTCAGCAGTCGAGTCGGCGCCCGGCGAGGGCACCGTCGATCGAGATGGAGGTGCCCGGTGGCTGACGAGCCGAGAGTCCAGGCGATCCGGGTCCTGCTCGTCGACGACCACCAGGTGGTCCGCGGGGCCTGCGGACCTTCCTGGAGGTCCAGGACGACATCGAGGTCGTCGGCGAGGCCGCCGACGGCGACGAGGGCGTCGGCCCGCGCCGTGGAGCTGCGGCCCGACGTGATCCTGATGGACGTCAAGATGCCGGGCATCGACGGCATCGAGGCGCTGCGGCTGCTGCGCGAGCACAGCAGCCCGGCCCGGGTCCTGGTCGTCACCAGCTTCACCGAGCAGCGCACCGTGGTCCCCGGCGCTGCGGGCGGGCGCCGCCGGCTACGTCTACAAGGACGTCGACCCGGACGCGCTGGCCGGCGCGATCCGCTCGGTGCACGCCGGCCACGTCCTGCTCCAGCCCGAGGTCGCCGGCGCGCTGCTCGCCCAGGAGCCAGCCCGCGCGGCACCGGGCCGCGGCGGCGCGCTGACCGACCGCGAGCGCGAGGTGCTCGGCCTGATCGCCGACGGCCGCTCCAACCGCGAGATCGCCCGGGCGCTGGTGCTCTCCGAGAAGACCGTGAAGACCCACGTCTCGAACATCCTGATGAAGCTCGACGTCGCCGACCGCACCCAGGCGGCGCTGTGGGCGGTCCGCAACGGCGTGGGCGGCTGAGCGCACGCCGGTCGGGGACACCGCGCGCCACCCCCGCACACCCGCGCTTGGCGGAGTGAGATTCATACCGTCGGGTGTATGTCTCCCGGCTCGCGCATCCGATACGGCGGCGAGCCGTTGCGCATGGCGTGCCACGACGCAATGCCGTGGCGCGTCTCGCAAGGAGGAAGCTCGAAGTGAAGAACCTCAAGAAGGCCGTGACCATCAGCCTCGTGGCGGGTGGCCTCGTCGCCGCCGGCGCCGGTGCGGCTTCGGCCGACGCGGGCGCCCACGGTGCGGCCGTGAAGTCCCCGGGCGTCGCTTCCGGCAACCTCGTGCAGGTTCCGGTGCACGTCCCGGTCAACGTGGTCGGCGACTCGCGTCAACGTGATCGGCCTGCTCAACCCGGCCTTCGGCAACACCGGTGCCAACCTGTGACACCCGCTGCCGCCTGAACCCGGGCGGCGCCTGACGCGCGGGCCCCGCGGCCGACGTATTCCCACGTCACCGCGGGGCTCGCGCGCTGCCACGACCGGCGCCGCGCCGGGACCGGCCGGGTCCCGCTACGGCCGGCGCCGCTGCGACTCCTCCACGTACGCGTTGTACGCCGCGACCTGCGCGCGCCGGGCGGTGCGCTCCACCGGCCGCAGCAACTGCGCCCGCGTCGAGATCTGCGAGGCGCTCACCGCGCCGCCGGGCCCGTCGGACGCGATCGACACCAGCGCCGCGACCCGCCGGGCCAGCTCCACACCCGCACCGCGCGCGGCGGGTATCCCGGCGCCAGCACCTCCCGGCCCCCGCTCGGCCCGCGCCCGGTACGCGTCCAGCGCCGCCTGGGACGCCGGCCCGCGCCGGCCACGTCGAGCTGGGCCAGCGCCGCGGTGGCGTCCCGCAGCGCCTCGGCCAGCTCCCGCTCCGCCTCGCCGAGCGACGGCACGTCGGCCGGCGGCGCGTCCCGGACCGGCAGGCACTGCCACTCCACGTCCACGTGCAGGTCGCCGGCGGGCCCGGCCTCGTAGACCTCCGGCACCAGGCCGAGCGCGACCGCGCCCACCGTCAGCACCGCCTCACCGGCCGCGAGCGCGCGGGCGTTGAACTCGGGCGGGCCGCTCAGCCCCAGCGGGTGGCCCGACACCGGCAGCGCCAGCCGCAGTCCGGTGACGCCCAGCGCCCGCAGCCGGCCCAGGCCCAGCGTGAGGCCGACCGGGGCCGACTCGCCCGGCAGGCCCACGACCCGGTGCACCGCGTCGCCGGCCGAGATCCGCTGTGCGACGTCATCAGGGGCGGCAAGTCCGGCAAGCAGGGCATTTCCCCATGCCGCCAGCCGTCCTGAACGAGGTTCATCAAGCATGCCCCCAGCCTATGGACTGGGCCGGTCGCGTGGTGGCGTAAGTTTTCCCCGGGGGTTGTTCCTTCCGGCCCGTGCCGACCCGGCACACCGACATGCCGAGACTGCCGAGATGCAATGGGAGACAACGCGCTCATGAGCGATGTGCTGGAGCTGGTGGACGTATCCGTGGTCCGCGACGGACGGGCTCTGGTCGAGGAGGTCTCCTGGTCGGTCGCCGAAGGTGAGCGCTGGGTCATCCTCGGCCCGAACGGCGCCGGCAAGACCACGCTGCTGAGCGTCGCCTCCAGCTACCTCTTCCCCACCACCGGCACCGTGCAGATCCTCGGCGAGAAGCTCGGCGGCGTCGACGTCTTCGACCTGCGCCCGCGGATCGGCATGGCCGGCGCCGCCATGGCGGAGAAGATGCCGCGCCGCCAGACCGTCCTGCAGACCGTGCTCACCGCGGCCTACGGCATGACCGCCACCTGGCACGAGGGCTACGAGCGGGTCGACGAGGAGCGGGCCCGCGCCTTCCTCGACCGGCTGGGCATGACCGAGTTCCTCGACCGCAAGTTCGGCACCCTCTCCGAGGGCGAGCGCAAGCGCACCCTGATCGCCCGCGCGATGATGGCCGACCCCGAACTGCTGCTGCTCGACGAGCCCGCGGCCGGACTCGACCTCGGCGGCCGCGAGGACCTGGTCCGGCGGCTCGGCCGGCTGGCCCGCGACCCGATCGCCCCCTCCATGATCATGGTCACCCACCATGTCGAGGAGATCGCCCCCGGCTTCACCCACGTGCTGATGATCCGTCAGGGCAGGGTGGTCGCCGCCGGTCCGATGGACCTCGAACTCAGCTCCCGCAACCTGTCCCGCTGCTTCGGGCTCCCGCTCGTCGTCGAGCGCCGGGGCGACCGCTGGACCGCCGCCGGGCTCCCGCTGAGGCTGAACCCGCGCCGCCCGACCCGTTGCGGCGTCTCCGGCGCCCTGCCGCAACCGGGGTGCGTACGCCTACGATTGGCGTGTGGACGCATGGGTGTGGTGGTTGGTGGCCGCGGTGGGACTGGGCATCCCGCTGGTGATCACGGCGATGCCCGAATTCGGGATGTTCGCGGTCGGCGCGCGTCGCCGGAGCCGCCGCCGCCGGACTCGGCGGCGGGATCGTCGCCCAGGTCGTCGTCTTCGTGGTGGTCTCCGTCGCGCTGCTCGTCTTCGTCCGGCCGATCGCCTACCGCAACCGGCAACGCCCCGAGCAGCGCAGCGGTGTCGACGCGCTCAAGGGCAAGCAGGCCGTGGTGCTCGAACGCGTCGACGGCGGCGCCGGCGGCCGGATCAAGCTCGCCGGCGAGGTCTGGTCGGCCCGCGCCCTGGAACACGACCGCGTCTTCGACCCCGGCCAGCAGGTGGACGTGGTGGAGATCGACGGAGCGACGCGGTCGTCATCTAGACCGCTCGGGGGGAAGAGACGAAAAGAAGAGCACACGCAGCACCAACGGACCGCCGTACGGCCGGTAATTCACCGAACCCCGCGCACGCGGCGCGCCTACTGTCTGCGACAATTGATCATGTCGTAGTACGTCGTAGGCCCTGCTCATCGCACTCGACCGGCGCCGGGAGTGACCATGCAGCCCATCATCATCGTCCTCATCATCCTGGTGGTGCTCGTCTTCATCGCGCTGATCAGGACGGTCCAGGTCATCCCGCAGGCCAGCGCGGCCATCGTCGAGCGCTTCGGCCGCTACACCCGCACCCTCAGCGCCGGGCTGAACATCGTCGTCCCGTTCATCGACACCATCCGCAACCGCATCGACCTGCGCGAACAGGTCGTGCCGTTCCCGCCGCAGCCGGTGATCACCCAGGACAACCTGGTGGTGAACATCGACACCGTCATCTACTACCAGGTCACCGACGCCCGGGCCGCCACCTACGAGGTCGCCAGCTACATCCAGGCGATCGAGCAGCTCACCGTCACCACCCTGCGCAACATCATCGGCGGCATGGACCTGGAGCGGACCCTCACCTCCCGCGAGGAGATCAACGCGGCACTGCGCGGCGTCCTGGACGAGGCCACCGGCAAGTGGGGCATCCGCGTCAACCGCGTCGAGCTCAAGGCGATCGAACCGCCCACCTCCATCCAGGACTCGATGGAGAAGCAGATGCGCGCCGACCGTGACAAGCGCGCCGCGATCCTCACCGCCGAGGGCATCCGGCAGTCCCAGATCCTCACCGCCGAGGGCGAGAAGCAGTCCTCGATCCTGCGCGCCGAAGGTGACGCCAAGGCCGCCGCGCTGCGCGCCGAGGGCGAGGCCCAGGCGATCCGCACCGTCTTCGAGTCGATCCACGCCGGCGACCCGGACCAGAAGCTGCTCGCCTACCAGTACCTCCAGATGCTCCCGAAGATCGCCGAGGGCGACGCCAACAAGCTCTGGATCATCCCCAGCGAACTCAACGACGCGCTCAAGGGCCTCGGCGGCATGGTCAACCTCCCCGGCATGGCCGGGAACGGCGGCAACGGCGGCGGTTCCAGCCCCGCCCCCCGGCCCGCCGCCACCCCCGCGCCGCGCCGCGAGGCCGCGCCCTTCGACAAGGACTGACCCCGCCCGGCGGGGGAAGGCACCGGGCGGACCCGCTCCCGCCAGGGAGCGGGACCCCTGGGCCGGCGCCCGTCGGTGTGACATGATCGCTGCGCACCCGCTCGACCGTCAGCGGCGGGGAGGACGCGCACAGATCATGGAGAGCCGATGTCGCCAGCAGAAGCCGTCGCCGTCCTCGCCGCCGGAATCGGCGCGGGCACGATCAACACCATCGTCGGCTCCGGCACCCTGATCACCTTCCCGGTCCTGCTCGCCGTCGGCCTGCCGCCGGTCACCGCGAACGTCTCCAACACCCTCGGCCTCGTGCCCGGCTCCGTCAGCCGGCGCCATCGGCTACCGGCACGAACTGTCGGCCAGCGCGAGCCGGTTGCTGCGCCTGGGCACCGCCTGCCTGATCGGGGGCGCGTCCGGCGCCGTCCTCCTGGTCAACCTGCCCTCCAAGGCGTTCCACGCGATCGTGCCCGTCCTCATCGGACTCGCCCTGGTCATGGTCGTGCTCCAACCCCGCCTGGCCCGCACCTCCAGGCGCGCCGGCAGCGCAGCGGGTCCGCCGCCCCCGTGCACGGCGGCCCCGTCCTCCTGCTCGGCATCCTGCTCGCCAGCGTGTACGGCGGCTACTTCGGCGCGGCGCAGGGAGTCCTCTACCTGTCCCTGATGGGACTGCTGCTCGACGAGACCCTCCAGCGGATCAACGGCCTGAAGAACGTGCTCGCCGCGATGGTCAACGGCATCGCCGCGCTCTTCTTCATCGTCATCGCCCACATGGACTGGGCCGCCGTCGGCGCTCATCGCGGCCGGCGCCACCATCGGCGGGCTGATCGGCGCCCGGGTCGGGCGCCGCCTCCCGCCGATGGCACTGCGCGGCCTCATCGTCGTCGTCGGCATCGCGGCGATCGCCCAACTGCTGCTCAAATAACCGCCACCGGCCGGATCGGCCGGATCAGGCCGGCCACTCAGGCCGGAACCGCCAGCCACTCCGGCAGGTCCCGCACGTCCCGGCCGCCCAGCGCCAGCAGCAGCGCGTCGGCCGGTGTCGGCTCGAACGGCCGCACCAGCAGCCGCATCCCGGCCTGCTCCGGCGTACGGTCCGCCTTGCGCTGGTTGTCCTCGCGCACGCCGCCACGGTGTTCAGCCAGGTGTCACCACCACCGCGCGAACGCGGCTGTACGTGGTCGACGGTCGTCGCCCGCCGCCCGCAGTACGCGCAGCGGTGCCGGTCACGCACCAGCACCCCCCGCCGCGACCACGGCGCCCGTTGTCGGAACGGCACCCTTACGTACCGGCACAGCCTGATCACCTGCGGCATGGGAACGTCCACCCGCGCCGCGCGGACCCGAAGCCCCGGGTGGGCCTGCTCGACGACCGCCTTGTCCTGCATCACCAGCACGACCGCACGCCGCAGCGACACCGTCGACAGCGGCTCGAAACTCGCATTCAGCACCAGCGTCTCACGCATTTCCGCCCACCTCCCGGGGTCTTTCAAGTGGGACCACTGTGCCCCCGGCGCCCGCGCCGGACAACGGGGTTTCCGGCCCGGCGCGGGCCGCGGGCACGGCCGACGGGAGAGTTCTCCGACGGCTCCACGCAGCTGGCGTCGGCCGCCCTCAGCCGGCGTCGGCGGGCGTCTCGTGGACGCCGACCAGCTGCGCCCGTGCCAGCGTGTGGAACGCAGGTTGAAACCGACGACCGCCGGCGTCGCGTCCGCGTCCGGGCCCAGCTTCTCCTGATCGACCGCGTACACGGTGAACACGTACCGGTGCGGGCCGTCTCCCGGCGGCGGCGCGGCGCCGCCGAAGTCACTGCGTGCCCTAGTCGTTGCGCACGTGTACGGCGCCCGCGGGCAGCCCGGCGAAGTCCCCGGAGCCCGGCACCGCGGGCAGCTCCGTCACCGACGCCGGGATGTCGAACAGCTCCAGTGCCAGAACCCGCTGCCGGTCGGCGCGTCCGGGTCGTAGCAGGTGACGGCGAAACTCCCGGTCCCCGCCGGGAACCCCTCCCAGCGCAGGTGCGGCGAGCGGTTGCCCGCCGCGAACACCTGGTCGGCCTTGAGCGGCGCATTCTGCGTCACATCGTCACTGACCACCGTGAACGCCGGTACCGGCGGGTGGAAGTCATGGGGGAGCGGCCGTCGCGCTTGCTCGGTCACCTCGACACCTCCTGGTCGACCCGGAAGCTGGACCGAGCCTAGGCCCTGACCGACGCCGCGAGCGCCTCCGCTCCGCCGCCGCCGTCGCGTCCACTACGCTCCTGCCTCGTGATCACGCCACCCGAACGGATTCCGCTGGAGCGCTCGTTCTTCGACCGGCCCGTCCTGGAGATCGCCACCGACCTGCTCGGCCGCACCCTGGTCCGGGCCACCGACGACGGCCCCATCGAACTGCGGCTCACCGAGGTCGAGGCGTACGACGGCCCCAACGACCCCGGCTCCCACGCCTACCGGGGCCGCACCGACCGCAACGCCGTCATGTTCGGCCCGCCCGGCCACACCTACGTCTACTTCACCTACGGCATGTGGCACTGCCTGAACCTGGTGTGCGGTCCGGTCGGCAGGCCCAGCGGGGTGCTGCTCCGGGCCGGGCGGATCACAGCCGGCGCCGACCTCGCGCGCACCCGGCGGCCCACCTCCCGCAAGGAGAGCGACCTCGCCCAGGGCCCGGCCCGGCTCGCCACCGCGCTCGGCGTCGACCGCTCCCTCAACGGCGCCGACGCCTGCTCCGACGGCAGCGGACCGTTCCGCGTCCTCACCGGTGCCCCGCCCCAGGCCGCCGCGATCCGCAGCGGCCCGCGTACCGGCGTCGGCGGCGAGGGCGCCGCCCACCCCTGGCGCTACTGGATCGACGCCGACCCCACCGTCAGCCCCTACCGCGCCCACGCCCCGCGCAAGCGCGGTTGATCGGCGCCCGGGCGCGCGGGAACGCCCCGACCCCGTCGGCGGACACGCTGGAACCCACAGACCCCAGACCAACCGAGGAGACACGGAACCGTGACGGACATCGTCGACGAGCTGCAGTGGCGCGGGCTGATCGCCCTGTCCACTGACGAGGACGCACTGCGCAAGGCGTTCGCGGACGGCCCCGTCACGTTCTATTGCGGCTTCGACCCGACCGCGCCCAGCCTGCACCTCGGCAACCTCGTCCAGATCCTCACCATGCGCCGCCTCCAGCAGGCCGGCCACCGGCCGCTCGGCCTGGTCGGCGGCGCCACCGGCCTGATCGGCGACCCCAAGCCGACCGCCGAGCGCACGCTGAACGACACGGAGACCGTCGCCGAGTGGGTGGACCGCGTCCGCGGCCAGATCGCGCGCTTCCTCGCCTTCGAGGGGCCGAACGCCGCGCGTCATGGTCAACAACCTCGACTGGACCGCGCGGCTGTCCGCGATCGACTTCCTGCGCGACATCGGCAAGCACTTCCGCGTCAACAAGATGCTCGCCAAGGAGGCGGTGAGCCCGCCGCCTCAACTCCGAAGCCGGCATCAGCTACACCGAGTTCAGCTACCAGATGCTCCAGGGGATGGACTTCCTGGAGCTGTACCGGCGCTACGGCTGCACCCTGCAGACCGGCGGCAGCGACCAGTGGGGCAACCTCACCGCCGGCATCGACCTGATCCGCAGGGTCGAGGGCGCCTCGGTGCACGCCCTGGCCACCCCGCTGATCACCAAGGCGGACGGCACCAAGTTCGGCAAGACCGAGGGCGGCGCCATCTGGCTCGACCCCGAGCTGACCACGCCGTACGCCTTCTACCAGTTCTGGCTGAACGCCGACGACCGCGACGTCGCCACGCTACCTGCGGATCTTCAGCTTCCGGACCCGCGAGGAGATCGAGGAGCTGGAGCGGCTGACGGCCGAGCGGCCGCAGGCCCGCGCGGCCCAGCGGGCGCTGGCCGAGGAGTTGACCACCCTGGTGCACGGCGCCGACCAGTGCGCGGCCGTGGTCGCCGCGTCCAAGGCGCTGTTCGGCCAGGGCGACCTCACCGAGCTCGACGAGCGCACCCTCGCGCCGCGCTCGCCGAGCTGCCGCACGCCACAGGTCAGCGAACTGGCACCGGTCGCCGACCTGTTGGCCGACATCGGGCCTGGCCCCCAGCCGTCCGCGGCCCGCCGCACCATCAAGGAGGGCGGCGCGTACCTCAACAACGCCAAGGTCGCGGCCGAGGACGCCGCGCCGACACGAAGGACCTGATGCACGGCCGCTGGCTGGTCCTGCGCCGGGGCAAGCGGAACCTCGGCGCGGTCGAACTGGCCTGAGGCGGCCGGAAATTCACGTTTGAGCGGCGGCCGAGCTTGACTCGGTCGCCGCTCGTGCGTAATGTAGTCCGAGTCGCCAAAACGGTGGGCCTGGTTCACACGAGGCTCCGCCGGCCGAGCGGCCACCCACTATCTACGTCGCCCCGATCTTCGGGTTGTATTTTGGTGCGCCAAAATTCAATTCGCAGAAGCCGATTATGACTCGGTCGGGGAATGGGGTAAGG
>CAVTVC010000007.1:0-147302 GCA_963738085.1 uncultured Acidobacteriaceae bacterium | reverse complement strand
GGCTCCTGAGGTAGGACTCGAACCTACAACCCTTCGGTTAACAGCCGAATGCTCTGCCATTGAGCTACTCAGGAGTGTTTGGAACGCGAGAGACTTACGCGCTGCGCTTCTATTGTTATAACAAAATACGGACGGAGGGGTCAAAGACGAATGCATCGCAGGCATAAACGCTGAAGGCGGCGTTATGATGCGAAGAGGATTCCCACAAAGGAGCTTGTCCAGCTATGCCACGCATCTCCCGACTTAAGCGCGATGAGGTTCTTCCGGGCGCCGTCGCAATCTTTGATCGCTATTTGCGCGACCGAGGTAATGTGCCGAATATGTTTAGAACGATGGCTCACCGTCCGGAGATCTTTGAGACCATCATTGCCCATATGGAAGCCGTTCTGAACACAGGGACGCTGCCCAAAGCCCTGAAGGAACTTGTGATTGTGCGGACTTCTCAGTTGAATCGCACGCCGTATTGCCTGGCTTCGCATACGACGATTGCAAAGAAACTGGGGTGGAGTGAGTTGCAGATTGAAGAACTGCACGATGCGGCGCACAGCGCAGAATTCACTGAGCGGGAGAAGGTGGCGATCCATCTTGCCGAGATGATGACGCTGAACCCGCATGGATACAGCGATGCTGAGTTTGCACGGCTGCGCAGCTTTTATAGCGAAGGTGAGGTTGTCGAGTTGATGGCTTCGATTGGGTTGTTTAATTACTTCAATCGATTCAATGATTTGCTGCAGATGGAGCCTACGCAACCTGCGGATGCGGAGGAGTTGGCGACCGCAGGGGTTGCTGTTGTCCGGTGATTCTCTAGGGATTCACTAGGGGTAGAGAAGAACCGCTATGTTGTAGGATGTAAAGGGTGTTTTGTGGGAGTTTGAGCATGCCGCTACTGCTGCCTGATGGTATTTTCCGGAGTTGAGGTAGGTTTTGAGCTGGCTTGGAATTTCGTCCAAACTCGCGGCTGTGTAGCGCATGACAAACCAAGGTTGACGGGAGCCGGCGTAGCCTGTGTCCATGATGCAGGTCTGGCGCGCATCCTCTGTCGTTTGTGCTACTTTCAGGCCTGATCTAGCGAGGATACCGGCGACGGTTCTCTCCTGCTGGTTGAGAGTTAAGGTCTGAACGCTGCTGGCGAAATCTTCGACTGCAAAGAGCTGGTGGTTGCGCGCGACAACCGCGATGCCGATGGAATTTACCTTTGGATCCAACAAGTTAGCTCGGTGATGCGGAGAGTGCATCCAGAGATCGTGGATGATGACGGAGGTCGGAGCTTCGGCTACGTTTTCGCTGATGAAGCTGAAGCGCACTCCGGCGGTGGCCGCGCGCTCGGCTAGTTCCGATTCACCATTGAATTGATGGGAGATAGCAGCGTGGCTGGCCATCTCGCGAGCGTGAGCTACAGCGGCTTCGGCGAGGACGGGGTCGAGATGGACGGGCGGAAGTCCTTGACTGGCGCGGGCTTCGTTGGCTGCGGCGAGGAGATATTGCTCCGATATCGAGAGGGTGTTTTCAGGCCGAGCGGAGGCTGCAGAGAGTAGTACCAGAGCGAAGATGGCGAGCGGTTTCATCAATGAAATCAGAGGTTTCTGGCCGAGGGTGAGGGAGGGCGCCATGGTGGTGATTCTAGGTTTGAGGTGCCAACAAGGTAATACAACTTTCAGGTTAGACTCTCCCTGTTGTTAACGCGACCTGCAGGAAAAAGTTGAGATTGTTTTCGTTCCGAGAGGAGATTTTTTTTACGAGGGATAGGGTTGTTTTTTGTGGGGTATTTTGCGATTTTTGTGTGTTTTGTGGTGGTAAAAACGTGGTGTTTTTGTGGTGGATGCTGGACAAAGCGTGGTTCTTATGGTCATGGTCTTGTGCCGCTAAAAATGTGCCAACTTTTCGACTTTATTTTGACTATTCCCATTTTGGGAATTGGGTCCGACGGATGTCCTAATGGGAGGGGTTAGGAAAGCCAGGGGCTGAAGCCCACTGCATACAAGCACTCTGCGGCACGACTGAAGTCGTGCCCTGATACAGAACTTCGTGAGTTCGATCCGCTTCGGGGCTTCGACCGGTTCCGAGGTCGATGGGTTTCGGAGGTTTTAGGTTCGAAGGTCGGGGAGGCGGTCTCGGTAGCGGCGCATGAGACTGTAGAGAGCGCGGGCGTCCCAGTAGCGGGGGATGTAACGCTTTGGTTCGGAGAGGGACCGGATTAGCCAGCCGAGATAGAACTTGTCGGCCCAGACGGGGATGTTGACCTGATCGCCCGAGAGGAAGGCGATGGCAGCGCCGATGCAGTGGATCGCGGGGAGATAGTTGAGGTTGCGTTTGAGGTAGAGGCCTAGACGCTCCTGAGTACCTCCGCCTACTGTGACGACCACGTGATGCGGGCGAAGACGGCTGAGACGTTCGAGTAAGGACGCGTCGACTATGGGACCGTGGGCGCTGTACATCGGAGCGAGGTAGATGTTGTCGTCGGGAATTTCGATTCCCTGCCCTGCGAGCCAGTCCCGGTTGCGTTGTGCGCTGACGGGGCTAGCCATGATCCAGAGGGTGTTGCCTGCTTGCCGGACATCGGGTTGCAGGATGAGTTCGCGGATGTATTCGAGGCCGGAGAGCCGCTTGATGGATCTGGATTGCATGCGGTTCCAGATGAGGACCATGAAGGCAGAGTCGGTGATGGCTAGATCGGCGTTGAGGATGGAGTCGCGATAGTCAGGGTTGGTGTCGAGATCTTTGAGCGTGGGGGCGGAGGGGACGACCAGGAGGCCGCCTTTGCGCATGATGTCGATCGCCTCGGCTGCGGAGCCGTCGAAGAAGTCAACGCCGAGGATACGGTGGGTCTGGGTAGGTGATTCCTGAATCATGCTGAGACTATTTTTTCATAATGGATTGCCGCGGGGGCAAATAAGGTCCTGATCCAGGATGCCCGGTATGGTTCGTGCGACCCGCCACAAAGAGCAGTGATGGGTTGGCTATTTCCCTCTCAAGATATTGTTCGTATTCCTAATTAAATAATTGGGCTTCTGCAATTTATTAAATGCAAGACGGGAAAATGCAAAGAAGTGTTGACATCCGGGGGGATGATGTCTTAGGTTTTCAGCGCCGTATTATTTGATAATTTATCGTCATCGTGACACACGTTCGGCGCAAAAGAGCAGCATTTGTTACAGCCATATAAATGGAGAGTCATTATGTTAGGTACAACGATTAAATACGCTGAGAGTGCCTTTCGAAGCCGGAGCGCTTGGCTTTTCTGCTTTATCTCTTTACTCATCGTTCTTTGTACGAGCCAAATAAGTGCTCAGGTTGTAGCGAGTTACAGTTTTGAAGATGGAACGGCCGATGGCTGGAGTTCTTTTAATGGCGCGACAGCGCCTGTGGCGACTAATGCTGCGGCGCAGGCTGGATCGTTCAGTTTGCTGACGACGACGAATTCCAGCGGAGCCAGCAGCGGGCCGTCGCTTTCGCTGAACAGCACTCTTCTGGCAGGGGCGAAGTATACGATCACTGCGTTTGTGCAGCTTACTCCGGGCGAAACGGCAACCAACGCGAACTTCACAATACGGCGCACTGACCCGAGTTGCTCAGGTGGGACCTGCTTCGACACGGTTGGCGGATTTCAAGTGGCTGTGTCGAGTTCGGGGTGGGCGCAGATTGGCGGAACGTACACGGTGAGTGCGACCGAGACGGGTTTGCAACTCTACGCGCAACTGGTGGGGCCGACGACTGCACAGTCGTTTTATCTGGACAATGTTGTGATCACTGAGACGGCGCCTCCTCCTGGCGGGACGCCGATTGCCAGCTACACCTTCGTGGATGGCGGAGTGGACGGCTGGGCTCCTTTTGGTTCTCCGACGCTGAGCAATGCTGCGCCGCCGGTGCTTGATCCAAATGGCGATGCACGTGCGCTGCTGACGATGAACCGGACGTCCGGCTTCATGGGGCCGAGCCTGAATCTGCTGACGGTGCCGAATGTGGTGGCGGGCGCGACGTATCAGGTGAGTGCCTATGTGTTGCTCGCCGCGCCGGACAGCAGCAATCCAACGGCGATGATTTCAACGAAGACGACGGACTGCGCGAGCGCCGGGGCGTTCAGCACTATTGCGACGTCAGGGGCGCTCTCGAGTACGGTGTGGACCAAGGTACAGGGGACTTTCAGCTTCAGCAATCTGCCGGGGCCACCTACGAGCCTGACGCTTTATTTCCAGTCGAGCAGCGCGACGGACTCGTTCTACATCGGCGATGTTGTGATCGGCGAACTCGCGCCTCCACCGCCGGATCCGAGCCAGCAGGACAATTCGGGACTTGCGTCGACGTTTGAGGATGGCGGGGTAGATGGATGGAGCTCGCGTTCGGGCAGTTCTACGCTGACCAACTCGACAGCGGCAGCCCACGGAGGGACGCACAGTCTGCTGACGACGGGGCGGACGGCGAACTTCGACGGGCCGCAGATTAATGTCAGCAACAAGATGTACAACGGCTCGAAGTACAACCTGAGCGCGTGGGTGATGCTGGTTCCGACGGACGGCTCCAACCACGTGATCAACATGAGCCTGCAGACGAAGCTGGGAAGCAATACGAGCTTCCCGAGCATAACGGCTTATCCGGGGATTACTGTGCCGGCGGATGGGAACTGGCACCAGATCAGCGTCAATGGATACAACATGGCGAGCAGCTACGATGCGGGGACGGCGTTTTTGTATCTGCAGACTGTGCCGCCTTCGGGGACCGATCTGGTTTCGTTCTATGTCGACGACTTCCAACTGACGTATGTTTCGCCGCCGATGATTCAGACGAATATTCCTTCGATCTTCAAGACATTCTCTCAGGACTTCACTGTGGGTGCGGAGATCGATACGACCGATCTCTCGGGTCCGCATGCGCAGTTGCTGGGGATGCATTTCAACAGCATCACTTCAGGGAACGATATGAAGTGGAGCTCAGTGGAGAACACGAAGGGGATGTTTACGTACGGGACTGCCGATAGCGAGGTTGGACTCGCGGTATGCAATGGCATGAAGATACGCGGACATAATCTGGTGTGGGCGACGGGGGCTCAGACTCCTGCGTATGCTGCAGGCGATGGGACGAATTCGCCTTCCAATCAGGCTGTGGTGACTGCGAATATTCAGGAGCATATTCAGAATGAAGTGCAGCACTTCGGCACGGCTGTGTATGCATGGGATGTGGTGAATGAACCGCTCGATCCCTCGCAGCCTGACTGTCTCGCGCATGGGCCGTTCTACAACGTGCTGGGCAAGAGCTATCTCGATGTCGCGCTGCAGGCGGCGAGACAGTATGCTCCAGCAGGCACGAAGCTGTTCATTAATGACTACAGCACGACTGATCCTAACAAGCTGGCGTGCCTGGTGCAGGTGGCTAACGATCTGCGCGGCCGGGGCATTCCGCTCGACGGCATTGGTCATGAGATGCACAACGCGATTAACTTCCCGTCTACTGCGTCGATTGTGACTGCGATTGAGACCGTTGCCGCGAAGGTGCGGGGCGTCGAGCAGCAGATCACTGAGATGGATATGAGCGTGTACAACGGCGGGGATACGAAGTCGAACTATGGCAGCAATATTCCTCCGGCAGTTCTGGCCGAGCAGGGCTGGTTGTATGCGAACTACTTTGATGCGCTGCGGCTGCTACACCGGAAGATCACTTCGGTGACGTTCTGGGGTATGGCGGACGACGATACCTGGTTGGACGGCTTCCCGGTCGCTCGCACGGATTATCCGCTGCCGTTCGACATGGGGCTGCAGGCCAAGCCGGCTTATTGGGGGATTGTTGATCCGACGCGGTTGCCGGGCTTCGGGTTGAGGTTCTCGTCGTCGGTTGGTTCTGTCGATCGCGATACACGCACGGTTACCATTACGGCGACCAACGGCAATGTTGGACCGGCGTATACGACGCAAATCAGCAGCTTCAAACTTACTCAGATCTTCGGGCCGAGGTGCAACCCGCAGGTTACAGCGCCGGGAAGTGTGCCGCTCGCGCTTGGCGATATTCCGATGAGTGGCACAGCGAGCGCTTCGTTTACGGTCGGCATCGCCGGGTGTCGTGCTGATGCCGTGTTCTTGTTGAGTGTGCCGTGGAGTTCGGCTGTGTATCACACGGGGAGTTTTGAGACGATCGTGGATCTCAGGATACAAGGGAGATAAAAATAAAGTCGATTCGGTGAACCGGCAAGGCAGGCGGAATGCTCCGTCTGCCTTGTTTGTTTCTGGCTCGACAGCACGTATTTTTATTTAGATGCGATTAGACTGGGGTGGTCTTGAGTACGTCCCCAAAGGAGGAGGAGTCGGATGAAGCTAAATACTTATCTCAACTATGGCGGGAACTGCGCTGAGGCGTTTCAGTTTTATGAGAAGAACCTCGGCGGCAAGATTACTTTCATGATGCGGTATGGGGATCAGCCTGATCCGAAGAATGCTCCGCCGGGTACGGAGAATTTCATTCTGTATGCGAATATGTCGATCGGCGGGACGGAGCTGATGGGCAGCGATGTGCCGCCGGGACAGTTTGAGCCGATGCGCAGTGTGTATCTTTCGCTGGCCGTCGATAGCAGCGAAGAGGCAGAAAGCATCTTCAAGTTGCTGAGCGACGGCGCCGTGGTGGTTATGGCGATGGCCGAGACGTTCTTTGCGTTCCGGTTCGGCATGCTGCGGGATCGGTTTGGGACTTCGTGGATGATTCTGCATCCAGCGACCGATGCCGAACGCATGATTTGTGAACCATCGGACGAGAAGCATACTCCAAAAAGAAAACCCAAAGCTAAAGCATTGGGCTGCGAGCCTCCGCTTGCCAGGTGGTTGGGTGACCCGGTACTGACGCACTGGGTCACCCGGTGCGAGGCTTCACGCAGATCTAATTATATCGTTTTACGATATAATTAGAAAATGACGACGACTGCGAAAAAGCCCTCTGCAGCGGTGGCCCGGCTTCAGATACTGGCTGAATTTCGCCACCAGCTGCGGTTGTTTCTTCACTTTAGTGAGGAGGCGGCGCAAAGACATGGGCTGCATCCGCAACAACATCAACTTTTACTTCAGATTGCCGGCGTTTCCAATGGAGACGAGGCAACGATCGGCTATGCGGCCGAACGCCTGGGCCTGCGGCATCACACGGTTGTAGAACTCAGTAATCGATGCGAGGAGGCAGGTCTGGTTGTACGCAAGCCGGCTGAGTCGGATCGACGGCGGGTTCTTCTCGAACTCTCGGAGAAAGGACGGCAGATGATTGAGGCTCTTTCGATTGACCATGCGCGCGAGTTGAACGAGCTTGCTCCGCAGCTTATCCGCACACTGACGACGTTGAGAGCAGTTAACAAAAAATTGGGAAAGCGAGCGGAGAGCGGAGAAACGTGCAATCTGAATCTTCAGCGCTTCGCGACTTTACGGTGGACCGAAGGGTGTGGCTGCTCTCGGGCCTCGCTCTGATGATTGGGGTTGGCGCGACTTTTCTCGCGGTCATCCTGCTTCGAATGATCGCGCTGTCGACGAACATCTTCTACTATCACCGGCTGAGCTTTGCATCGGCGTCTCCCGCTGGCAGTTCGCTGGGATACTGGATGGTCCTGGTTCCAGTGCTTGGCGGGACCATCGTCGGAATCATGGCGCGTTTTGGCTCGGACAAGATCAGAGGACATGGGATTCCGGAGGCGATTGAGGCGATTCTGCTGAACCGAGCGCGGGTGGCGCCAAAGATTGCGATCCTGAAGCCGATCTCGGCGGCGATTGCGATTGGTTCGGGCGGACCGTTCGGCGCGGAAGGCCCGATCATTATGACGGGCGGAGCCTTTGGCTCGCTGATCGCGCAGTGGGTGAAGCTGACGGATGCGGAGCGTACGACGCTGCTGGTTGCCGGCGCTGCAGCGGGTATGTCGGCTACGTTTGCAAGTCCAATTGCTGCGATTCTTCTGGCGGTTGAACTGCTGCTTTTCGAGTTGAGGCCGCGAAGCCTAGTGCCGGTTGCGATCGCGAGCGCCACAGCGGCCATACTGCGGGGATACCTGCTGGGTCATGGCCCGCTCTTTACCATGCCGGAACTGGGCGATGTGGAACGGATTCCATTTGCAGTGGGCGCTATTTTGCTGGGCGCGTTCGTGGGCCTTGTCGCAGCGGGGATGAGCCGCATGATGTATGCGTTCGAGGACTTGTTCGAGCATTTACCGGTTCACTGGATGTGGTGGCCGGCGATTGGAGGGATCGGCATCGGGGTTGGAGGGCTCTTCTTTCCGCGAGGGCTGGGCGTGGGGTATGACAATATTGCCCAACTGCTGCGCGGGAATGCTCCGCTGGCGCTGATCGTGGGGATTCTGGCGGCGAAGTCGCTGATGTGGGCGTTCTCGCTGGGGTCAGGAACCTCGGGCGGCGTGCTGGCTCCGCTGCTGATGATCGGCGGCGCGGTCGGCGCGATGGCGGGACACGTCAGTCACGCTTCGGCTGAGATGCAGGCGTTCTGGGCGTTGATCGGGATGGGAGCGATGCTGGCGGGTTCGCTCGGCGTTCCGTTGACGGCGATCCTCTTCAGCCTTGAGGTGACGCATTGTCTGCCTGCGCTGGTGCCTCTGGCGCTGGGCTGCGTGACGGCGTATCTGGTGACGGCGCTTCTGATGCCTCGCTCGATCCTGACGGAGAGATTGAGCCGCCGGGGATATCATCTGACGCGTGAGTATGGCATCGATCCGCTTGAGATCGTCATCGTCAGAGATCTGATGTTGCCGATTGAACCTGAGACAGGCCCGGCTGTAAAGACTGCGTTACCGGAGTTCTTTATCTATTCGGATGACACCAGCCGGAGTGCGGCTGAGTTGATGGCAACGGAAGGGGTCGCGAGTCTTCCGGTGGTTGATCGGGGTACGCGACGCATCACAGGAACCCTTACGATTCAGGCTTTGTTAAAGGACGAAGCAAGGCGGTGGTGCGAGAGACAGAACGATTGCGCCTGTTCAGCGAGTCTGAGGTTGAATTCGACGAGCAGGTCTAGGAGGCTTTGTTCAGGAACTGGTCGGCGAAGTACTCGCTGGCTGTTTGTGCAAGAGATCGATGACGGATTGGTAGAGGCGGTTGCGCATTTCGAAGCGGTCGTTGGCGCGGGTGACGTAGCGGACGACGATATCGACGCCGGAGGCCGCGGGGCGCATGTCGACGGAGGGCGTAGCCTTAAACTGACTGAGGCCGTACTGATGCGTGCTGCTCTGCCACTCGCTTTCGGCAATGCCAGCATCTTTTTCTGTTTCTTTGACGACGGCGTTGTGGATGGCTTCGATGGTCTTTCCTGAGTCGACGTCGGGCGGTATGTTGACGGTGATCTCGTCCCACATCCACTGGCCGGCGGTGGAAAAATTGAAGTATTGCCCGGTGATGGCGAAGTTGTTGATGAAGGTGACGCGGCGGCCGGTGGGATGGCCCTTGTCGGTCCAGTTGCCGGTTTCGAGGAGTGCGGTGCGGAAGAGGCCGATCTCGACGACTTCGCCGCCGACGCCGTTGATCTCAACCCAGTCGCCAATACGGATGCCGTTTTTGCCCATGAGGATGAACCAGCCGAAGAAGGCGAGGATGAAGTCCTGAAAGACGACGGTGAGGCCAGCTGCTCCGAGGCCGAGGATGGTAGGGACCTGGTTAGGCGCGCCGAAGACGATAAGGAGTACAAGCGCGAGGGTGACGATCTGGATGGCGAGCGTGGCGATGGTGCGCAAGGTGTGGAGGCGGCGACGGTCTTTGGTTGAGCGGTCGATAAGCGCGCGGGCAGCAGCGGTGAAAAGGACGCTGCAGAGAACGATGAAGGCGATCCACGCGAAGGATTGGAGCGCGAGGTGCGCAACGATGGCGTGCTGGAGTTGCACCTGAGCGAACCATTTTGCGTAGACGGCAACAAGCTGCTGCTCGGTCTCGAGCTGGTCCTCGACGATGTTGTGCATCTGCGCGAGAGAATGGGCCTGGGCCATGCGAGCTACCCGGGTTTTAACGGCATCGGATGCTCGGTCGCCGTGGGAGGCCGCTGGTGATGCTACTGCTGCGGTTGCGGTGATGGCTTGCTTTTCGAAGTCGTCGTGTTTTGCAGCGAGCTGGGCGACATCTGCGTCGGTGTCGGCTTTTGCCTGCTGGAGAAGAGACATGCGGGTGCGCTGATCGAACCACGACGAGACACGGCCTGCGAGGGTGCCGCGGCGCGTGGAGACGAGGATGGCGATCTGACCGCCGTTGGCCTGGGAGTCGTACTTCTTCATCACGGCCTGGCGGGCGGCGAGCTCCTGCTGGATGCGGGGACGCTTGTCGCCGCTGACGCGGGCGAGCTGTTCGTTGGCGTCGGCGAGTTCGTCGTTGTCGAGCTGGAGCTGAGCCTTGATGATGTCGAGATCGTCGGATGCGGCGATCGTGCCGTTGGGCTGCTTCAGTTTTGAGGTGAGGTCGTCGACCTTTGCCTGATCTTCTTTGACGAGAGCTTGAAGCTCCGCTACTTTTTGCTGGGCTGCGAGAGCGTCACCGGTCAGGGTGTGACTCTGAAGAGAGGCCTGGCGGAGAGCAAGAGCAAAGGCTTGGTCGATGCTGTGGTCGGCGAGACGCTCAGCTTCGCGGGCGAGGGACTGCTCTTCGGCGGAGACGGCCAGCGGAGCGAGAGACTCGATGGTTTGCCAGGGACGCTGGTCGACGAGATTGTTTCGGGACGCGGCACTACCTCTGCCCTGGCGGAAGGGCATGTGAGACATGGAGCCACGAGTCCACCAGACGGCAAAGAGACAGAGGATGAGGAGTGCTGCTGGAACTGCGATAGAGAGCCGACGGAGAAACTTCATTCTTCTACCTTAGATGCATAACGAGTGCGGGTTCAAAAGAAAGGTGGGGGGGAATTCTGGAGCGCTTCCAAGGGGGAAAATGGAAAAGCAGGGACGCTTAACGGAATGTTAACAACTCTTGTTGCAAGTGCGGGTTAGTGTCTGCAGAACCGAATCCATCCAGAGGAGATTTACGTGGATACCACAGAGAAACCGTTTCACTGCGAAGTTGAAAGCTCATCGGGCGAACCTAAGGAGACAATGGTGCGATGCCACGGCAGGCTGGGCCATCAGACTGCGGGGGAGCTGAGGGAGACCGTTAAACCTCTGATCTCTCAAGGGGGAACGATTGTGATCGATCTTACGGACGTCCACCATATGGACAGTCTGGGTCTGGGCACTCTGGTTAGCTTGAAGGTTTCGGCGATAAGTGAAGGATATTGCACGTTGACGTTGGTGAATCTGACTCCGAGAGTGCAGGAACTGCTTCGGGTGACTCACCTGACTGACCTGTTTAGTTCCTAGTTTCGATTCGCTTTGGGAACTCCCACGGAGACTTCGGCATTTAGGATTGGTGCGTGGAGAGTTCCAGGGACGAGATGGGGATTTCGCGACGGTCGGTTGCATCGCTGGTCAAGCGACAGCCGTTAGCCGCAGTGGGTGTTGCGCTGTTGGCGCTGTTTGCGGTGTGCGCGGTGTTTGCGCCATGGCTCGCGCCCGACGATCCGGCGAAGCTGGACCTGACCGGGCGTTTGATGGCGCCTTCGTGGGGCCATTGGTTTGGGACGGATGAGTTGGGGCGGGATATTTTGTCGCGCACTTTATTTGGCGCGAGGATTTCGCTGGTTGTGTCGGTCAGCGTAGTGGGACTTTCGCTGGCGGTGGGGTTGGTTGCGGGTGGACTCGCGGGTTTCTATGGGGGCTGGACCGATACGGTGGTGAATGTATACGTGACGAATGCGTTTATGGCGCTGCCGGGCATTTTGCTGGCGATTGCGTTTGTCGCGTTTATGGGGCCGGGGTTGGGGAATGTGATTCTTGCGTTGGCTATCTCGGGTTGGGTGGGGTATGCGCGACTGGTGCGGGCGCAGGTGATGGCGGTGAAGGAGCGAGAGTTTGTGGAGGCGGCACGAGCGCTGGGGGCTTCGGATCTGAGGATCATGGGGCGGCATATTCTTCCGAATATTCTGCAGCCGCTGATTGTGCAGGCGGCGATTGGCATGGCGGGAGCAGTGCTCGCGGAGGCGACGCTGAGTTTTCTTGGGCTGGGTGTGCCGCCGCCGACGGCGAGTTGGGGATCGATGCTGAATGATGCGCGGTCGCATCTGTTCGACTCGCCGCATCTGGTGTTCTTTCCGGCGATGGCGGTGATGCTTTGCGTACTGGCGTTCAATTTTATTGGGGATGCGCTTCGGGATTGGCTAGACCCTCGAACTCGGATGAGCGTGGGGATGTAGGGCCAGCGAGGCTGTGTTGTTTGGGGTTTTCCGTTGCTTCCGGAAAAGAGTAAGATCATCGCCACTCAGGAAAGGTTCGAATGCGGCGCCCGATGTTGCTGGTGTGGGCAAGCGAACTTTCTTTTGCGATAACCGCCGCGGGCCACGGAATACACAGGACAACTCAAGGAGATTCTATGGCAGAGGACGATCAGGGAACGTTTGCGAAGTTTATTCAAGATAGCGACTCACTGCAGATCATTGGAGTGGCGGCGAATATATCCGGGGTGATCTCGAGCGGACTGGCGATCTATTCTTTTATTGAGGATTTGGGACAGCCTTCCGCACAGGACCTCTTGAACGCTATTCAGGATTTGCAGCAGACTCTGGAGAGCGATTTTACGCAGTTGGGGAATCTGATCGCGCAGCAGACCCAGATTGTTGTCGATACTGTGAACAGGGATGCTATGGCGGCGGCGCTTGCCAGCTCGGATGTCGCGACGGCGAGGGTTCAGGACTTTCTTAGCAGCAAAGACAAAGCGGCGTTGGACACGGCCAAGAGCGAATCGATTGCAGGAGTTCAATTCTTTATCGAACTCAATCTGAGCTCGGCTGCCGATCTGGCGTTCTTTCTTCCTGGGTTCGTGAAAGCGGGAACGATGAGGATCTTTGTGATCGCTTCGGAGCCGGTGAGCCTGCGAGAGCCTCAAGGCGTCATCCTTGATAACGTCAACGCGATGGTGACGCTGCTCGCCAGCATGATTAACTCCAGCATTAATACGGTTAATGCGGCCCATACCGTCAGTGAGAAGAGCCATACTGTTCCTTGTCCGGTGATTCAACCGGTTCAAGGGGAGGGTGCACCTGCGGCTGGGGTAAAGCACAAGACCGTTACTGTGATTGATGGTTATTCCCATGATGAGCACGGGGCGACTCTGGCGTTCTTCGATGCGCAGAAGGGGAACCCCCCGTGTGAACAGCCCTCCGGCCTTGAAAAAGGCGCGCTGGCGGCGGCTCAGCTATCGCGAAGTCAGGGTGTTACTGCTGAACTGGCTTTTATCGGTATTCCGGGGTTCCAACAGATTCTGCAATCGTGGAAGAATCTCGTCACGACGCCGATCACGACGGTGATTAATCTGAACGGCAAATGGGCGAGCAGCGGTGTTGCGGGGCCGGTCATCGCTGTACACGGCAATGCTATCTCGATTGATATGTCTGCCTATAAACGGCCCACTGCTATTGGTTTTGTCTCTGATAGCTCCGACATTACGGTGACGTTTCCAGACGACAACACCTATACTGCGAAGCTTCAAGCTCCTAAGACGATTGGCTGGTCGAATGGTTCTACATGGACCAAGTTGTAGCTTCCTTTTGCAAGGGATGAGTGCATTGGCAGAGCGCTTCGCATCCCATCAGTTTGCCCTCCTATTGATTGGCCTTCTTCCGATTGAGAGCTTACGTCCATGAAAGCATATACCGTTGGGATTCAGACCCTACGGCGGATGGGATATGCTTGGCTTGGATTAGAAAGGCAATTTCGATGCGTAAGAGTATTATTTCGCCTTCGGCAGCAGCGGCTGTGCCAACCAACGAGCAATGGCGTGAGCTGGAACGAATTGCTCGGGTGGAGATCAGCTCCGAGGATGAGTTGTTCCCGATTGAACATGCGCTGGGCAGGAAGGGGACGACCGGATGGAGAGCGGCGGGGACGGGGCCGCAGGTGATTCGGCTGCACTTTGATGAGCCATTGAACATCAAGCGGCTGCATCTGCATTTTGTGGAGCGCGCGGCGGAACGGTCTCAGGAGTTTGCGGTGTATGCGGGCTCTGGGGCGGAGCTGAAAGAGGTGGTGCGGCAACAGTGGGCGTTTTCGCCGCATGGCTCGACGGATGAGATCGAAGATTACACGGTGAGCCTGAGCGGGATTACGACGCTGGAGATCAGGATCGATCCGGACCGAAGCCATGATCCGAAGCAAAGCCAACACTATGCTTCGCTGCAGAGTTTAAAGCTGGCGTAAAACGGACATGTTGATTGGGGTGATCTCGGATACGCATGGGCTATTGCGGCCGGAGGCTTTGGCGGCGATGCGAGGGGTGGAGCATATTCTGCATGCGGGAGATGTGGGGGATATTGCGATTCTGGAGAAGCTGCGTGAGATCGCTCCGGTAACGGCGATTCGTGGGAATGTGGATGTTTCGGGGCCCTGTGCAGACTTGCCCGCTACTGATGTGGTGGAGTTGGGGGGGAAGCTGTTTTACCTGGTGCACTCGGTGGAGGATCTGGATATTAATCCGGCGGTTGCAGGGGTGGCGATGGTGGTGAGTGGGCACTCGCATAAGGCTTCGGTTGCTGTGCGCGGGGATGTGGTGTTTTTTAATCCGGGGAGCGCGGGGCCGCGGCGGTTTTCGCTGCCGGTGACGGTGGGGTTTGTGACGGTGGAGGATGGGGTGGAGGCCAGTGTGATGGAACTGAAGACAGAATAAGGGCTGATCCGCTGTTGATGTTGCTGACCTACCCGGAGAGAAGATATCTCGCTAGTTGTCGAAGCGGATGGTGTTGAGGATGGATTGCATGCGCTTGCGGACGTCGTCGAGTTCGCGATCGGTGATGTCCTGAACGCCGCTGACGTCGCCGCCGCAGAAGCTGTTGATGACGGCGTCGAAGCGGTAGCAGGCATCGTTGCGTTGGGTGGTGTAGATCTCGTCGCGGGATTCGGTGCAGATGCTGCCGTGCTCGTCGTAGCCGTGGGTGAAGGGGACACCGGCAACCTTGGTTGTGCCGACGGTGTGGGGGGCGCGGGCGATAGCTTGCGCGGCGCACTGGTTCGCCGTCACGTTGGGGGTGATGCTGAAGTAAAACAACGCTCCGCTGAAGGTGGAGTAGGGGTGCGGGTTGAAGCTGATGGTGGCGACGGCGCGCATCTGGGCGGTGTGGGCTGCGTTGCGGGCGTCGAAGCGGAAGGTGCTGACGTCGCCGTCCCTGCGGTCGATGTTCCAGGCGGGAGGGATGGTGAAGGAGACGCCGTAGCGGGAGTCATGGAAGGGCCGGGCGGGCGGGGTAGTCGGCTCGGGTGCGGGCGGTTTGCCTCGCAGAAACGGAGGTACAGGCTCTGGTTTGCCGAGGATGGGCTTGGGTGCGTCCTGCGCTCGAACGGGTGGAGCGGCCGAGATCATTGCCAGCAGGACAATGGCGAGGCGGGAGAGATGGGGGATGAGTCTCATACTTTCCTTCTGGTGGGACTACTGGCCGCGCATACGCGGATTGGCTACAGTGTAGGCGATGTCGGTAAGGAGATTCACTCCCACATAAGTTAGCCCTACGGCGAGAATGCAGCCTTGCACTAAAGCATAGTCTCGGTTAGAGATAGCGGACAAGGTAAGACGGCCGATCCCAGGCCAACTGAAGATGGTTTCGGTCACGATTGCTCCTGCAAGCAGGCTGCCAAACTGGAGGCCGATGACGGTCAGAACCGGAATTAAGGCGTTGCGGAGGGCGTGGCGATAGACGACCTGGTTTTCAGTGAGGCCTTTGGCTCTGGCGGTGCGGATGTAGTCCTGGTTGAGCTCTTCGAGCATGGCAGTGCGGACCATGCGGGTGAGGATCGCGGCAAGACCGAGGCCCAGTGTGATCGCTGGGAGGATCAGGTGCAGGAGAAAGCTTATGGTTGTGCCGGTTCCTGCTCCGGATACCGGGAGCCATCCGAGTTGGATCGAGAAGAGGAGGATGAGGATGGGGCCGAGGGCAAAGTTAGGGAACGAGAGACCGACGAGGGAGACAACGCCGAGGGTGCGGTCCTCCCAGCGGTTGCGATGGAGCGCGGACCAGATGCCTGCGGGGATGGAGATCGCAATGCCGATGAGCAGCGCGGCGAGGGTGAGGGCCAGTGTGTAAGGGTATCGCTCGAGGATGAGGTGGGTGACGGAGTCGCGGAGGCGGAGGGATTGTCCGAGGTCGGCGTGGAGGATGCCGTGCCAATAGTGGGTGTATTGCTGGCTGAGCGGGGCGTCGAGACCGTAGGCGTGGCGGAGCGCTGAGATGTCGGAGGCAGTGGCGCCTTCGCCGAGCATCTGAACGATGGGATCGCCGGGGACGAGGTGGATTAAGAGGAAGACGACGGAGACGACTACCCAAAGGACCGGCAGGGTGAGAAGGATGCGGCGGAGAGGCTTCCAGACTGCCGTTCGACTCATTCGGCGGCTTCCGTGCTTTTGGGTTGGTTAACGGTGTCTGCAGTCGGTGGGACGATGTCTTCGACGACGACGCGGCTGATGCGGTGGCCGGTCATCTCGGCTACCTGGAAGCGACGGCCTTCGTAGTCGACGGTCTCGCCTGGGGTGGGGATATGGCCTAGCTGTGCGAGGAGGAAGCCGGCGATGGTTTCGACTCCGGCTTCGCGGGGGAAGGTCCAGTGGAGCTGGTTGCCGAGGTCGCGGAGCGGCGTGCTGCCGTCGAGCATTATGGCTCCGGTGGTGCTGAGGAGGGGTGTGCGGCTGATGTCGAACTCGTCTTCCAGCTCGCCTACAACTTGCTCGAGGATGTCTTCTGCTGTGACCAGGCCGACTGTGCTGCCGAACTCGTCGACGACGATGGCGATGTGGCGGCGGCGCTCCTGAAACTCCTGGAGGAGCTCGATGGCGAGCTTAGTCTCAGGGACGACAGTGATCTCGTGCATGACCTGGGTGAGCGTGATGCCGGACTCGCCCTGGCCGCCCATAGAGAGCGCGACGGTGCGGAAGTGCATGAGGCGCGAGACGTCTTTGGAGTAGACGATGCCGATGATGTACTCGGAGCCGGTGGCGGGATCGTAAACGGGGATGCGGGAGTGCTGCTCTTCGACGATGCGGGCCGAGGCTTGCTGGAGGGGCATGTCGGCGGGGAGAGAGAAGATCTTGCCGCGCGGGGTCATGATCTCGCGGACGGTGACGTGGTTCAGTTCGATGGCGCGGTGGATGATCTCTTCCTGGAAGACGGGGAGCAGGCCCATGCGGCGGGTGGCGGTGGCGATGAGTTTTAATTCTTCGGGTGAGTGGACAGCGCCTTCGCCTCGCAAGGGTGCGCGGAAGAGCCGGAGGACTACGCTGGCCGAGGTGTTCAGAAGCTTGACGACGGGGCGGGTGATTCGGATGAAGACGTCCATGGGCCCGGCGACGGCGAGGGCGATGCGTTCGGCGCGCTGGAGTGCGAGGGACTTGGGGACGAGTTCGCCGAGGAGCACTTCAAAGTAGGTGATGATGGCGAAGGCGAGGATGACTGCGATGGTATGAGAGTAGAGGACGGCGTGCTCGGGGAGTGCGTGGAGCCAGGAGGACTCGAAGTTGAGGATGATTTCGGCGATGGCTGGCTCGCCGACCCAGCCGAGGGCGAGGCCTGCGACGGTGACGCCGAGTTGGACGGCGGGAAGGAACTCGTCGATGGAGTGCTTGAGCTTGAGGGCGGTGCGTGCACCTGGGCGGCCGAGGGCGATGAGTTGCTGAATGCGCGTCTCGCGAACGCTGACGAGGGCGAACTCCGCGGCCACGAAGAAGCTTGTGGCCAGGATAAAGAAGGCCACCATGAGCACGCGGAAGAGCATCCATTCAAGCATTCATGTCAGTGTAACGGGAGCACAGATGAGGAGGATGCGTAATTCTTACGTGGGGATTCGCTTGAGCATGGCGGCTGCGCTGCGAAACCATGGGCGTTCGCGACGGCGCTGGAAGGCGGGGAGGCTAGGCTTCTTGTCGAGGACTTTCTGGACCCATTCGCGGGCTTCGGCGTTGTGTCCCTCGGAGACGAGCAGAGTGGCAAAGTTGAGGTATGTTTCGGACAAGGTTGAGGCTGCGGTGGCGCGACGGAAGAGAGCTTCTGCTTTGTCGTTTTGTCCTGTCTGGGCGTAGGCGTGGGCGAGCAGTCCGGCGGCGCGATAGAAGTCGTGATCAGGGTCTTCGTTGACTGTGCGTTCCAGGTCTGGCAATGCGGCTGCTGCATCACCTAACAGGATGGCGCAGACGCCGCGCCGGTAAAAGGGATCGATCGTACTGGCGCGGGCGGCGATGGCTTTGTTGTAGGCGTCGCGTGCCGGTTGAAGCTTGCCGCTGTCCATGTACAGGTCGCCTAGCTCTTCGTAGTTCCCTGCCGATGGATTGTCGCGAATCGCAACTTCGAGTTGGCCGATGCGCTTGCGGCGGGAGAAACCCCTGGCGGTCTGGCCGAGGAGCCCGATGTCGGGAACTGCTTCGGCGATGAGATAGATCGCCGCGCCGAGCGGGCCGAGAAACAGGATGATGAAAATCCAATAGTTGTCGGGACGCCGGCGGATGAAATGGACGATCGCTAATCCCTGAAGGATCAGGCCCCACGGATAGAAAAAGTGACTCAGAAATCCCATGGGGGTTCGTCCCTGTTGTTTCGTCCTAGAGGATGGAAACGATAGAAACATATCATACCGAGACTTCTATGGCCGCTCCAAACCGAACGCGCAATAATACCGGTATGGATAACGCCTCTGAATGGAACGGTTCCCTGCTCTCCATCCGCCGGCTGACGGTCGACGATGCGGGAGCGGCGGCGGAACTCTGCAGCCAGCTTGGGTATCCGACCTCGCCTGACGAGCTTCGCAAACGTATCGAAGAGAGATCACGCACGACCGACAGCGTGGTTTTCGCCGCGGTTCTCGACGGGCAGGTCGTGGGCTGGATCGATGCCTTCATTGAGCAGCATCTTCAAGGGTCTGCGAGTGTCGTCATCGCCGGTATTGTCGTTCGCGATACAGTGCGCGGCATGGGTATCGGCAAACGACTCTGTCTTGAGGTCGAGGATTGGGCAAGAGAACGATCCATCCCACTGGTTCGTGTGCGGTCGCAGATTATGCGGGAAGATGCTCACCGATTTTATCTTCGGGACGGGTACCACAAGGTGAAGACATCTGTGGTCTTTGAAAAGACGGTGCTGTAAGTCAGCGTAACTTCTGAGAACTGAAGGGGTGAAAAACAAAAGGTCCAGCAACGTTTAAGTTGCCGGACCCTTGTCGGTGCTGGTGGCGCGGGTTTACGCCAGAACTTTAATGACAGATTTATCGATTGTGTCTTTGGGGACGAAACCGACGATCTGATCGGCTACCTTGCCATCCTTGAAGAGCAGGAGGGCCGGGATGCCGCGGATGCCGTAGCGCATCGGAGTTGCAGTGTTGGAGTCGACGTCCATCTTCATGACTTTGAGCTTGCCATGATACTGGTTGGCCACTTCATCGACGACCGGGGCCAAGGCGCGACAAGGACCGCACCATGCGGCCCAAAAATCTACGAGTACGGGCTCAGCCGACTGTAGAACATCTTTTTCAAAGTTTGCATCGTTAAATCTCTGTTACGTGCTGACCTGCCATTTAACTTCCTCCAGATTGCGCTCGCCTTGAACCACCCATGCGGAATAACGCAGTCACCAGAATAATAGATGCTTAGCCGGGGCAGGAGTTTCAGGAACCAAAGTTGTAGCTTTAAGAGCAAACGCCCGGACCTCTTGGTAGAGGTCAACGGGCGGCGTAGCAGCCCTCCCCAGAACTGCCCACGAAAGATAAGGTACGAACAATTGTTGGTGGCGTAAAGCAATCTTAGGTAATCTGGAGAAAAGTTACCGCGTTACTACTTGAGCAATAGTCATTTATATTTATGAAAACTAATAGGTTAGACCTTAACGACCCCTCGAGAGATGGTGGTGTGGATTACCTCGACTGTGGGATCGTTAACCGCACGGCGTATCGCATCGTCAAGTGCGGATGGGGCGGGGTTTGCGGTAATGAGCAGGACGGAGGGTCCGGCGCCGCTGAGCGCCACACCCAAAACGTTGTCGCTGCCCGTCAAAGGAAGTAGTAACTGCAATAAAGGACAAGCTTTAGCACGGTAGGGCTGGTGAAGACGGTCGCGCATTGCGGTGTGGAGCAGATATCCGCGATTTTGCGCGAAGGCCGCTACCAGGAGTGCGGTGGCCTGAATGTTGGCTACTGCGTCCTCGCGGGAGTAGCGTTCGGGAAGGAGCGCGCGGGCTTTCTTTGTGGAGAGGCTGGCGGAGGGTAGCGCCAAGAGCAGATTCCAGTCGAGATCGTGGCCGCAAGTGGCTGTAACTACACCATCTTTCGTGACGCATGAGGCGGTCATTCCGCCTAGATAGCAGGCGGCGACGTTGTCCGGATGTCCCTCGCGACGGCAGGCTTCTTCGAGGATCTGCTGGTCCGTCCAATTTTAAGTTGCCGAAGTGATTCGCCAGAAGGACTCCGGCTACCAGCGCAGCGGCCGAGGAGCCGCAACCCATTCCCAGGGGAATCTCATTGTGGAGTTTCAGGTGGAGTCGGCTGGCGAAGACTCCGGCGTTGGCCAGGACATCGAGGTAGGTGGTGAGGATGAGGTTGTCGTCGAGGCGCGCACAGAGATCGGCGTTGCGGCCGGTGGCGTCGATGTGGAACTCCCCTGCGGGGGTCGCGTCGATGGTGAGGTAGAGCGCCATCGCGAGACCGAGGGCGTCAAAGCCCGGGCCGAGGTTGGCGGAGGTCGCGGGAAGACGGAGGTGAAGCGCCTTGTCCTGACTTGTTTTCGTCATGCGGGTTGAGGCTGGTTGAGATGCGCGGCGTTCATGTGCGATTCGAGGGTGCGGAGGACGACCTCGGTGTCGGCTTCGAGCACGACCGGCGGTTTGCGCAGTGCGGCATGACGTGCCTGATCGGCTGGAGTGAGTTGCGCCTTCTCTGCGTCGGTGAAGAGCTCGTTGCGGTGGTAGTCGATGGTGTACTGCGAGTCTTTGAGGGTGTGGCCGGTGAGGATGAGGACAGCGCGCTCCTCCCGGTTGATCTTGCCGAGCGCGATGAGTTTTCTGAGGCCTGCGAGCGTGACGGCAGAGGCTGGTTCGCAGCCGACACCTTCGGCGCCGATCTCGGCCTTGGCGAGAGCGATCTCCTGCTCGGAGACCTGCTCGCACCAACCGCCCAGGTCGTCGATGACAGCGGCGGCCTTGCGCCAGGAGGCGGGATTGCCGATTCGGATGGCAGTGGCGCGGGTCTCGGCGGTGACGGGCTTCATGACCCGGTTGGAGTCGATGAACCAGCGGTAGAGCGGATTGGCGCCCTCGGCCTGGATGACGCTGATCTTCGGCAATCGCGAGATGAGACCGAGCTGGTGCATCTCCATGAAGCCCTTGCCGAGCGCGGCTGAGTTGGCGAGGTTGCCGCCGGGGACGACGATGTGCTCGGGAACCTGCCAGTCCATCTGCTCGACCATCTCAAAGGCGGGGGTCTTCTGGCCTTCGAGGCGGTAGGGGTTGACGGAGTTGAGGAGGTAGATGGGGAACTTGCGGACGAGGTCGCCGAGGATGCGGACGCAGCCATCGAAGTCGGTCTTGAGCTGAATGGTGAGGGCACCGTAGTCCATCGCCTGTGAGAGCTTGCCCCAGGCGATCTTGCCTTCGGGGATGAAGACGATACTGCGGAGTCCGGCACGGGCGGCGTAGGCGGCCATTGCGGCTGAGGTGTTTCCGGTGGAGGCGCAGGCGACCCACTCGAAGCCGCGCTGGGCGGCGACGGAGAGTGCGGCGGTCATGCCGGTGTCCTTAAAGGAGCCGGTGGGGTTCATGCCCTGATGTTTGGCGAGGAGCCAGTCGATGCCTGCGGATTTGGCGCAGCGCGGCAGGTCGTAGAGCGGTGTGTTGCCTTCGCGGAGGGTGACGACTTTTTCGAGGTCGTCGACGATGGGAAGGAGGTCGCGGAAGCGCCAGACGCCGGATTGATCGACCGGCATTGTGGAGGAACGGCGCTCCTCCCAGAGCCAGCGGAGTGCGCTCGGGTTGGGAAGCAGACTGTTCGAGCCGGAGGCATTGGCCGCAGAAGCGGACGACCATGGGTAGACAACTTCATAGAGTCCATTGCACTGCGGGCAGCGAAAGTCGCTGCTGACGTCCTCTTTGCTGATGACGGCGGCGCATTCTGTGCATCTAAGGTTGTGTGTCGCGACTTTCATGGTCTTCTCTAGCCTATCGTAAAGGGCGTGCTGTATGCGCCTTCGTGATGTGTCTTGCGTTGGTTCCCCTTTTCGGAGCAGGTTGCGCGTGTGCACAGCAGAAGAAGCTGCGCGTGGCCGCGGCAGCGGATCTGCAGCCGGTGATGCCCGTGCTGGCACAGGCTTATGAACATGCAACGGGAGTGAAGCTGGTGATCAGCTTCGGCTCGTCATCAATGCTGGCTGCGCAGATACTTGATGGCGCGCCGATGGATATCTTTCTCGGGGCGGACTTTACCTATCCGGAGAAGGTTGTGGCTGCGGGACTAGCGGATGGGCATCCGACCGCGTATGCGAAGGGAACGCTGGTGCTGTGGGCGCGGAAGGATTCGGGGCTGCTGCCGCTAAGCATTGAGAGTCTGACTGACCCGCGCGTGAAGACGGTGGCGATTGCGAATGAGCTGCATGCTCCGTATGGATTTGCGGCTGCTCAGCGCGCTGCGGAAGATGAAGATCTACGATCAGGTCTCGCCTCATTTTGTGGTGGGCGAGAACATCGCGCAGACAGCACAGTATGTCGAGTCGGGCAATGCGCAGTTGGGGTTGATCTCCCTGACGACCGCGAATACGGCGCATTTTCGCGAGATCGGCGAGTATGTGCTGGTGCCGACTTCGCAGTATCCGGAGATTCGGCAGTGTGCGGTGGTGATGAAGAATTCGGATCGCAAGGCCGAGGCACGTGCTTTTCTGGACTGGCTGCTGACACCTGAGGTACAGGCGAACTGGGCGAAGCTGGGGTTGGCGGCGGTGAAGTAGTCGTATTTGCGCGGTTTGAGTCGTCGAGTACCCTTCGTGTCATAGACTGGCCAGTATGGATTTTGAGGCGCTGTGGCTAACTTTGCAGCTTGCGGTGGGAACGACGGCGATCCTGCTGGTGATTGCGCTGCCTCTGGCGTGGTGGATCGCCTCCGGCCGTAGTGCAGGGCGGGCTTTGGTGCAGGCGGTGGTTGCGCTGCCGTTGGTACTGCCGCCTACCGTGTTGGGGTTTTATCTGCTGGTTGCGCTTGGGCCGTTGAGTGCGCCTGGACGGCTGCTAATCCGTGTGATTGGACATCCTCTCGCGTTTAGTTTTGCCGGGTTGTTGGTGGGGTCGGTGATTTATAGTTTGCCGTTTGCGGTCCAGCCTCTGGTGGCTGGGTTTTCCGCTGTGGAGCGCGGATATGTCGAGACTGCCGCGGGGTTGGGAGCGTCGCCATGGCGGACGTTTCGCGCTGTGGTGCTGCCGTTGACGGGTGGGTCGCTGCTGACGAGTTCAGTGCTGACGTTCACCCATACTGTGGGTGAGTTTGGCGTGGTGCTGATGCTCGGGGGAAATATACCGGGAGCGACGCAGACGCTTTCGATCTCGCTGTATGACAAGGTGCAGGAGTTCAACTATGCGGCTGCAAACCGGACCGCACTGGTTCTGGTTGCGGTATCGCTTGCGGCGCTGCTTGTGATCTATTCGCGGCGCGGCGAGAGAGCACGAGGTGAGCTTGTCTGAGCCCACGGATCATCTCGAGGTGCAGTTTCGGCATCGCGTCGGCGCGCTGGAGCTGAATGTTGCGTTCGCGCTGCGGGAGCCATGGACGGTGCTCTTCGGCCCTTCGGGCAGCGGCAAGACGACGGTGCTGCGCGTGATCGCAGGCTTTGTGCAGCCGGATGCGGGGCGGATTGCTTCGCGTTTTGCCGAAGGCGAGCTTGTGATGACGGATACTGCGACAGGAGTTTTTTTGAAGCCGCATGAGCGAATGGTTCGTACGGCGGGCCAGGGCGCGGCTCTCTTCCCTCACCTGTCGGTGCGGCGCAATATTGCGTTCGGTGCTCAAGCGCGGACGAATGGATCGAGCACAGCGGCGATTGTTGACGAGGCGATTGAGAGATTTCGGCTGCAGGAGCTGACGGAGAAGGTTCCGTCGATGCTCTCGGGCGGCGAACGGCAGAGAGTCGCGATTGCGCGAGCAGCCACGGCTGCGGTTAGCGCGGGCAGCGGATGCGTTCTGCTGCTCGACGAACCCTTTACCGGGCAGGATGTTCCGTTGCGAGATGAGTTGATCGATGAGCTGCGAGGCTGGCTTGTGCCGATGCGAACTCCCGTGTTGTCGGTAACGCATGATGTGGGAGAGGCTTTTCTGCTGGGCGCGGAGGTCGTGAAGATTGCCGATGGCCGCGTTGTGCAGCAGGGACCGGTGGGCGAAGTGCTTGCTGCGGAGCGGGCGAGGCTGCTTGAGCAGCTTAAAGCTGGGGCGGAAAGCCGAGCATGACGGGCTCCTGCTCGAGTTGAATCGTGAATTTGTTTTTTACTGCGGTCATCACGGCGTCGCGCAGAGCAATCAGTTCGGCAGCGGTGGCATCGCCTAGATTCACGAGCGCGAGGGTGTGGCGCGAGGATATGGCGGCTCGGCCCATCGTGAGGCCCTTGTGAAAGCCGGACTGCTCGACCAGCCACGCGGCTGCGAGCTTTACTTTGCCTTCTCCTGCTCGATATTGCGGAACGTCTTCGGGCCGGCAGCTGGCTGCTTGCGCGATTTCGGGGATCATCGTTGAGGGAATGACGGGATTTTTGAAGAACGATCCGGCGCTACGTCCGTCCGGGCCGCCCTGGCCAGCAAGCATTCCTTTTTGTTCGCGGATGGAACGGACCGCGTCATACACCTGACGCACGGTGGGCTTCTCGCCGCGTTCGATTTGAACGGCAAAGTAATTTTTGACGTCGGCATACCGGAGCGCCGGTTCTCCTGCAGGGTGAAGCTTGTAGGTCACGGCGGTGACGATGTATCGCCCGCGTGCGTCGTGGTTGAAGAGACTTCGCCGGTAGCCGAAGCGGCAGGCCTCGTGGTTGAGAGTGACGATTTTTTTTGTTTCGAGATCGTAGGCTCGGACCTTGACGATGGTCTCCGCGACCTCCTGCCCGTAGGCGCCGACGTTCTGGACGGGAGTGCCGCCTGCATCGCCGGGGATACCCGCGAGACACTCGATTCCAGCGTATCCGCGGTCGACGGCATAGAGCACAATATCGTCCCAGTTCTCTCCCGCGCCTACGTCGAGCAGGATAGAGCTGCCTTCCCTGCGTTCATGCTTTGAGGCCTTCAGATTGACGCGGATCACCAGTCCGTCAAAGCCCGCGTCGCTCACCAGCAGATTGCTTCCGCCGCCCAGGATGAACAGGGCGAGGTTGCGGTCGTTGGCAAACTGCGTGGCTTCAGCGATTTCGGCCTCGGTTGTGGCGTCGCAGAAGAAGCGCGCGGGACCGCCGATGCCAAGAGTGGTGTGAGGCGCGAGCGGAACTTCCTCATGAATCTTCAAGGTGAGCACGGGTTAGAGGGTAACACCGGCGGCTGAAAAGACACGGTAGCGCGGCAGCGGGCAAGACCGTACAATCGTTACAGGCGCGGCCTTCATCCGCTGCCGAGGAGAGTGAAGATGTATCCAGAGATTATGGTGATTCCGATGCGCGAAGAGTTGACCCGCGCTGGCATAGCCGAGGCCCGTACCGCCGCGGATGTCGATGCGGCGCTGGCTCAACCGGGAACGACGATGGTGGTGGTGAACTCGATCTGCGGTTGTGCGGCAGGCAAGATGCGTCCCGGGGTTCGCCTGGCGATGCAGCATGGCGCGAAGCCTGACCACTCGGTGACGGTGTTTGCTGGACAGGATCGTGACGCGACCGAGAAGGCGCGAAGCTACTTTGGCGGTCATCCGCCGACCTCGCCGGCGATTGCGATTCTGCGCGATGGCCAGCTTGTGTACCTGATGCAGCGCTCGGCGATCGAGACCTCGACCGCTCCGGCAATTGCCCAGGAGCTGACGCGTGCCTTCGATACCTACTGCGCGCCCACGACCGCTTAGCTTTAAGAACTACCTTTCGATTGAAGCCGGAGATCTGCCGCAATTTTTGCGGGTCTCCGGCTTTTTCGCGTCTTGAGGCTCATCTGGCGGGAGTGTTTTGCCGATGGAGAGAGAAGCCATGTCAATTTCTCCCTTAGCTGCGAGCCGCTTCGCGGTTGTTCCGCCTTCGACACTTTGTGCTGAGACGGACCCGATCGAACTTGTGGGCGGCAGTGCCGCGATGCAGCGGCTGCGGCTGCAGGTGCGGCGGATTGGACCGCACTTCCGGTCGGTGTTGGTGAGTGGAGAGGCCGGCACCCGCAAGGAAGTGGTGGCTCGAGCCCTTCATGCGATGACACACGGTGCGGGTGGGGAGTTCGTGGAGTGTCGTGCGGAAGATTCTCCTGCAGGATGCGACGTGACCGCAGGATCTGCGGATGCATTCGGCTGGCTGACGAAGATGGCCGGGCGACGAACGTTGTTTCTCGATGAAGTCAGCGAGATGGGCCCGCGGGCGCAGGACAGATTGCTGCTCGCGCTGAAGAAACATGAACCTCCCCAGGGCGAGTCAGGAGTCTCGCAGAGGGTCGATGTGCAAATGAATCTGCGGATAATTGCTTCGACGAAAGAGGACTTGCGGGCTTTGGTCTCTACGGGACGGTTTCGGCAGGAACTCTATCAGCGGTTCGCCGTAGTGGAGATCGCCGTGCCGCCTCTGCGTGAGCATATGGACGATCTTCCGGAGCTGGCGCGGTGTTTTGTGAAGCGGTTTGCGTTGCTCTACGGAAGAGACGTCCGCGAGATCGCTGAAGAAGCGATGGAGCTCATGAGGCAATATCGCTGGCCGGGAAATGTGGGTGAACTGGAGAACCTGCTGCGCCGCGGTGTGCTTGCGAGCGAGGGCGGAGTGCTTGAGGCGCGCCATCTTCCTGTGCTCGCGGAGAGAAACGATGTGCATTCAACGATGTGTTCGTACAGGAGTGTGCGGTTGCAGGATGTAGTGGAGCAGCATGTGTTCCGCGTGTTGAAGGAGTGCGGCGGAAACAAACTGCGCGCGGCAGGGATGCTTGGGATCAGTCGTTCGACGCTGTACCGGATGCTGGAGGAAGGGACCTCTCCGGAGCAGGATGCCTGAACCCGCGAATCCTTCTCGCGGTAGACTGGCATGTGGATCGAGGGCTTCGAGGATGCGGTTTTCTTTGTGTCGGATGGGTAGTTTCGTGTTGGTTGGCTGTCTGGGATTGGGAGCGCAGACTCCAGCGCCGGAGGCTGCAGCGCGGAGCAAGGCGCTCGCTTCTCTGTTCGCGGAGATATGGCAGGACCGCCTCAAGCATTCGCCGGAGTTCGCTTCGTCGATCGGCGACAAACGCTATAACGATCAACTGAGCGACTATTCGGCGAAGGAGGTCAACGATGAACTCCAGCGGGGTGTGGACTATATCCAGCGGCTGGGCGCGATCGACACGACGGGTCTGAGCGATCAGGAGAAGCTATCTTCGGAGTTGATGATGCGCTCGCTGATCGAGATGCAACAGGGCGCGAAGTTCAAAGAGTGGGAGATGCCGATCAACCCGATCTATGGGTTTCAGACGAGCATGCCCAACCTGGTGGCGCAACTCTCGTTCGATTCGGTGAAGGACTATGACGACTACATTGAGCGTTTGAAGAAGCTGCCCGTGGCGTTCTCGCAGGTGATGACAAACATGCAACTGGGCGAGGACGAAGGGCGTATGCCGCCAAAGGACTCGCTTGAAAAGGCGCTGGCGCAGACTCAGGGAATCGCCGGTCAGAAGGCGGAGGAGAGCGTATTCGCTCTGCCGCTGAAGAAGTTTCCGAAGACGATTCCGGCGGCAGATCAGAAGCGCATTTCGACAGATCTGATCTCTGCGATTCAGACCCAGGTGCTGACGTCGTATCAACGTTTCGCCAAGTTCCTGGCGGTGCAGTATCTGCCGAAGGGGAGAACAGATCCCGGCATATGGGCGATGCCTGATGGCGATGCGTACTACGCGTTTCGTATCCGGCAGATTACGACGCTGGATAAGACGGCGGCGCAGATTCATCAGATCGGGCTCGATGAGGTGAAGCGCGACGAGACCGAGATGCTGGCGATTGTGCATCAGCTTGGATTTGCGGATCTAAAGAGCTTCCGCGCAGCGCTTGCGGCGAATCCGAAGGAGCATCCGCAGTCGAAGGAAGCCCTGCTGGATACGTACAAAGGCTACATCGCACAGATGCAGCCGCGGTTACCGGAGCTTTTTGGCCGCCTGCCGAAGGCTCCGCTCGATCGTGGCTGCGATGCCGACGTTTGCCCAGAAGGATTCGCCGATGGCGTATTACAACGAGGGTACGGCGGATGGAAGCCGGCCGGGTCGCGTCGACGTCAACCTGTACAACTTCGGTGAACGCTCGCTGACCACGGTGGAGAGTGTGGCGTATCACGAGGGCGTGCCGGGGCATCATCTGCAGATCTCGATTGCGCAGGAGTTGACAGGGCTGCCGGAGTTTCGCAAATACGAGGAGTACACCGCGTTTGTCGAGGGTTGGGCCTTGTATAGCGAGCGACTGGGCAAGGAGATCGGATTTTACAAAGACCCGTACAGCGACTATGGCCGCCTGGATAACGATATGTGGCGGGCGATACGGCTGGTCGTGGATACGGGTGTTCACTCGAAGCACTGGACACGGCAACAGATGGTGGATTTCTTTCACGATCACTCGGCGCTCGATGAGACGAATATTCAGTCCGAGGTTGACCGCTATATTTCATGGCCGGCGCAGGCGCTGGGATACAAGATGGGTCAGTTGAAGATTCTCGAACTGCTCGACAAGGCGAAGACGGCACTGGGTCCGAAGTTCGATCTGAAGGCGTTTCATGATGAGGTTCTGGACTCCGGCGCGCTGCCGATGGATGTGCTGGAGAAGCGTGTGGATGCGTGGATTGGGGCGCAGAAACAGTAGTCTGATAGCCTGTGGGCATGAGTGAAAGCTTTGAAATTCCGGTCGCAGCGGCAACTCCGGTGATGCCTGGGTTGCGAGTGGCGGTGCTGGGCGCAGGCAAGATGGGCGGCATTCTGCTGCAGGCGTTTTTGAAGAACAACCTGCTGGCGCCGGAGCAGATCTTTGCCACCGTGCAGCATGCCGAGCGGGCGCGCGCGCTGTCGGCGCAGTTTGGCGTTGAGGTCACTACAGATAATCTGGCCGCAGCGCAGCAGGCCGACGTAATTTTGCTGGGCGTGAAGCCGATTCAGGTTCCGGCGTTGATCGAGGAGATCAAAGCAGCGCTGACGCCGCAGAAGATGGTGCTGTCGTTTGCCGCGTCGGTGAAGACGAAGACGATTGAGGACGGCGCGGGCTGTGAGTTGGCGGTTGTGCGCGCGATGCCGAACACTCCGGCGATGCTGGCTGCGGGGATTACGGCTCTTTGCAGCGGACGCTTTGTTTCGGCCGAACAGATGGCCGTGGCGCAGAAGATCTTTCAGACCGTCGGCAAGACCGTCGTCGTCGATGAGAAGCACATGGATGCGGTGACCGGATTGTCGGGATCGGGGCCGGCGTTTTTGTACATCATCATTGAAGCGCTGGCGGAGGCAGGGGTGAATGTCGGCCTGCCGCGTGATGTAGCTACACTGCTGGCCGCGCAGACAACGCTGGGGTCGGCACGGATGGTGCTGGAGACGGGGTATCATCCGGCGTTGCTGAAGGATGCCGTGACGACTCCCGCGGGGTGTACTGTAGATGGGATTCTGGAGTTGGAAGAGGGTGGACTGCGGGTGACGTTGATCAAGGCTGTGAAGAGAGCTACGCAGCGGGCGAAGGAACTGGCTCAGGGATAATTCGAAGGCCACCTTAGACGCCGCTATCGATAGAAGCCGTTCTTATCCCGCGTAGAATAAGGGCATGGCTACAGTTTCTGCGGTGACGGTGAGGAAGACTTCGCGGGAGCTGACGCGATTTGCCTGGGTGGTTGTCGGATATAACGTGCTCGTGATCCTGTGGGGCGCGCTGGTGCGGGCTACGGGGTCGGGAGCTGGGTGCGGCAACCACTGGCCGCTGTGCAATGGGCAGGTCATCCCTCTTTCGCCACGGGTCGATACCGTGATCGAGTTTACGCACAGGATGATGACTGGCGGGTCGATCTTCTTTGTGATCGGTCTGCTGGTGTGGACGTTTCGCGGAACGGTCAAGCGGCAGGCTGCGCGGGTGTTTGCGGTGGCTTCTACCGTGCTGCTGGTCAACGAGGCGTTTCTCGGAGCGCTGCTGGTGAAGCTTGGGTATGTGACGGGCAATCAGTCGATGGGGCGGGTGGTGGTGCTGTCGATTCATCTAAGCAATACACTGCTCCTGCTGGCCGCGCTGACCCTTACGGCAAAGCTGCTGGGGACAGGACAGATGTGGGGTGAGTTGGGGATCGGCGGGGCGAGGAAGCTGTGGGCTTTTTTGGGTTTGGCGGCGACGCTCGTGGTGGGAGTGAGCGGATCGCTGGCGGCGTTGGGAGATACGCTGTTCCCTGCTTCCTCGCTGCGTGTGGCGTTTGCCCAGGACTTTGCTGAAGGGTCGCCGTGGCTGTTGCGATTGCGAGGCATACATCCCGTAAGCGCTGTGGTGGCAGCGATCTTTGTGCTTTGGCTGGTGGGGCAGGCAAGGCGCGCAGGCTCAGGGCCGCTGGCTGGGTTGGTCGTTGTGCTGCTTGGCTTCCAGTTCGCGCTTGGGCTGGCCGATGTGCTTTTGCTGGCGCCCGTATGGATGCAGATTCTCCATCTACTGGGAGCGGATCTGTATTGGGTCGCCCTCGTAGGGCTTGCTTCGACGGTCATCTGGCCGAGCGGCGATGACCGTCTTCGCACAGCCTGAATGCGCTGAAATACTTCACTGCGGAGTTGGCTTGCCGGCGATCTTGTCGCCAACCTTCTTGGCTCCGTTTGCGGTATCGTCTGCGGCCACCTTGGTTCCATGTCCTACATCTTTGCCGACGGTTTTGGTGCCGCTGACCGTCTTATCCGTCGCGGTCTTGGTGCCGCTGACTGTTTTATGGGTAGCGGTCTTGGTGCCGCTGACTGTTTTGTCAGCTGCGGTTTTCGTGCCATTTGCGGTTGCGTCGTAGGTCTTCTTCGTTCCGTTGGATACGGCGTGGCCGGTACTCTTCGCAGCGTTCTTGGTGTCTGTTCCGGCGGTCTTCAGATCCTGCTTCGGGCTGTCCTGGGCGACAACGGGACCGGCTGAGAGACACACTGCGAAGGCTAGTGCGAAGAGGATTGTTTCTGTTTTGCGAAGCTGCATAAAAAACTCCTTGGGTTGAAAACGAGGACATGATATATAGAGCCGACTCTACGCGGAAGCGTTGCAATAAAACCGCAAAATTATGCGACGGCGACTCTATCCGTCGAAAGTAGCCATTTTTTAATATTGGGGATCGGCGGCGGATTTTGTTACTGTCCTGTGAGAAAGTCATTGTTGTATAGTTGCAACGTTCGGGAGTAACCAGTTTGCGGGCTTGGCCACCTTGTTTCCTGGCAGCCTTACGGCGGTATTATTTGTGGTATCAAAAATAGACTTGAGGGAGAGGGAGTAAACGCGTTACGTCCTTGAATGCCGGACGGATAACGTTTACTTTTGGGTTGGCCGATGCACGTTTTTGCCGCACTTTTGTTGATGAGCCAGCAGCTGACGAAATTATCGCCAGTGGACGTTTTGATTCTGGTGCTTTACTTCGCTCTGGTCGTATTTATCGGCTTCTATGCGAAGGGAAAAGCCAATACCAGCGAAGATTTCTTCCTCGCCGGGCGTGAGATGACTGCTTGGATCGCGGGACTCAGCTTTGTTTCCGCGAACCTGGGATCGCTCGAGTTGATGGGATGGGCCGGAGCGGCTTATCAGTACGGAGTTCTGGCGACCCACTGGTACTGGATCGGCGCGATCCCCGCGATGCTGTTCCTGGGCATCGTCATGATGCCGTTCTATTACATCTCGAAGACGCACTCGGTGCCGGGGTATCTGCACCTGCGATTCGGTGATGCAGCGCGCGGCCTGTCGGCGATCTCGTTTGCGCTGATGACCATTTTGATGAGCGGCGTGAATATGTTCGCCATGGCGCTGGTGATGAGGACGGTGCTGGGCTGGGACCTCAACTTCAGCATCTGGGTAGGTGCGGCTACGGTGGCGCTGTATGTGATGCTTGGAGGTCTGCGTTCGGCGATCATCAACGAGGTCTTGCAGTTTGTTCTGATCTGGGCAGGCGCGGCGATGATTCCGATTCTTGGGCTGATCGAGGCGGGCGGCTGGACCAATCTCAAGGCGCAGATCGCGGCGAATGTCGGCAGGAGTGATTACACCCATCTTTGGAGTACGGTCGGCAGCTTCAGCGACAACCCGATGGGGGTGCACTGGACGGGAATCGTCTTCGGGCTGGGCTTTGTGATCAGCTTCGGTTATTGGACGACGGACTTTCTGGTGGTGCAGCGCGTTCTGAGCGCGCATAACCTGCGAGCGGCGAAGATGGCTCCGGTGATCGGAGCGGCGTTCAAGATGGCGGTGCCGTTCATCGTGATCCTGCCGGGACTGCTTGCGCTGGCAGTCCTGAAGAACCCGGATGGCAGCATGATGCACCTGGTGCCGGAAGGCACGGCTGCAGTGGGTCAGCATACTTACAATGAAGTGCTGCCGCTGATGTTGATTCGCTACTGTGGACCAGGCCTGCTTGGCCTTGGAATCACGGCTCTGGTGGCCGGATTCATGAGCGGCATGGCCGGTAATGTGAGCGCGTTTTCAACGGTGTGGACCTACGACATCTATGGCGCGTTTATCAACAAGAAGGCCAGCGATAAACACTATGTCGCGATGGGCCGCTGGTCGACGGGAATCGGAATGCTGGTGTCAATTGCCACGGCGTATCTGGTAATGAACGCAGCGAGCATCATGGACTATGTTCAGGCGCTGTTCAGTTTCTTTATCGCGCCGCTGTTCGGCACGGTAATCCTGGGAATGCTGTGGAAACGCGCGACGCACCTGGGTGGCTTTCTCGGGCTGCTTGCGGGAACGGGAGCTTCCATTGGAATGTTCCTCTGGGTGTACAAGATTCCGGGAGCCTTGCGGTATATCGCGATGAGTCCGGATGCCAAGCCAATGGCTGAAAATCTGTACCGCGCGTTGTGGAGCTGGGTCATCTGCGTTGTCGTCACGGTAGTCGTGAGTTTGATGACGAAGCCGGTGCCCGACGAGCAGCTCTCCGGGCTGGTCTACGGCGTCACGCCGATTCCGGACGATGGGGCAGAGACCCTCTGGCAGAAGCCAATCTTCTGGGCGATCGTCGTGATCGTCGTGTTCTTTATTTTGAATCTGATCTTCTGGTAGAGGTGGGTTGTGATGGAACATCGTGAGCATGAAGTGGCTTCGACAGAGATATCGATCTGGTTTTTCTGCGGCATCCTGATGCTGGCCTATGGCCTGGTGCTGGTTGTCACAGGAATCCTCGAATTGCATGACCCTCCACCCAATGAGGTGCTGCTGCCGTGGCTTCAGACACTGCATCCCACGTTGTGGTGGGGAGTGCTGCTGACCGTGCTGGGCGGGTTCTATTCCGCCCGGTTTCGTCCCGGCAAGCGCTAAACGATCTTCGACGGTGCGCCCGATGTGAGGGCTGCGCTGCCAGCACCAGGTACGAGCCTGAGATGAGGAGCAGTATGGCAAAGCAAATGACGATGGGCGTGATTGTCGGCAATCGGGGATTCTTCCCCAGCCACCTGGCCACGAGCGGCAGGTTGGAGATGATTGCCGCGCTCGAGGCTGCGGGAATCAAGCCGGTTGTGCTGACCCCGGAGGAGACGGCCCACGGCGCAGTCGAGACCTACGAGGACGCGAAGAAGTGCGCTACGTTATTTAAAAAACATGCGGCGGAGATCGACGGCATCATCATCACTCTGCCGAACTTCGGCGAAGAACGCGGGCTGGCTGATACGTTGCGGCTCGCAAACCTTCAGGTGCCGGTGCTCATTCAGGCGACGCCCGACCATGCCGGCAAGATGACGATCGCGTTCCGGCGCGACAGCTTCTGCGGCAAGATGTCGATCTGCAACAACCTGAAGCAGTACGGAATTCCCTATTCGCTAACGCGCATGCATACCGAGGCGCCTGATTCGACGGAGTTCAAGGCCGACCTGGAGTGGTTTTCAGGGATCTGCCGCATCGTGCGTGGGTTGAAGAACGTGCGCTTCGGTGCGATCGGCGCACGGCCTACCGCTTTTAATACTGTCCGCTACTCCGAGAAGCTGCTGGAGCGCTCCGGCATCACTGTTGAGACGCTGGACCTGAGCGAGGTGATGGGGCGCATTGGTCGCATGAAGGACAACGACGATGCAGCACAGGCAAAGCTCGCTGCGATCAGGAAGTACATCCCCGTTGGTGAGACCCCCGACGCTGCGTTGCTCAAGATGGCGAAGTTGGGCGCGGTGATCGACCATTGGATGGCCGCGAGCGAACTAACGGTCAGCGCAGTGCAATGCTGGACGTCGATCGAAGAGTTCCTAGGCATCGTTCCCTGCACCGTGATGAGCATGATGAGTGAGAACCTGATCCCCTCGGCTTGCGAGGTCGACATTCTCGGCACACTGAGCATGTATGCGCTGACGCTGGCCAGCGAGACTCCGAGCGCTTTGCTGGACTGGAACAACAACTACGGCGACAACCCGGACAAGGCGGTCTGCTTCCACTGCTCCAACCTGCCGAAGCACTTCTTCAACGAAGGCGTGAAGATGGATTTCCAGCAGATCATTGCTGGGACCGTCGGCAAAGAAAATACGCATGGCACACTGGATGGCACGGTGAAGGCAGGTGCGATGAGCTTTGCGCGCTTCTCCACAGATGACTTTGGTGGACAAATCAGCGGCTATGTTGGCGAGGGTGCGTTCACCAACGATCCTCTGCATACGTTTGGCGGCGCTGGCGTGGTTGAGATTCCGAAGATGCAGGAGCTGCTGCGCTATATCTGCGAGAACGGCTTTGAGCATCATGTCGCGGCGAACTTCTCGACGACCGCTGCGCCTGTCCATGAGGCCGCGACGAAGTATCTCGGCTGGAAGATGCACTGGCACCGGTAGAACGAGGTCGTGACGGCTTAGTCCGGCTTGCGTAGCTGCTGATTCTTGATCAGGAGCTCTGAGACCAACCGATGCAGCCGGGCGTTCTCGATCTCGAGTTCGACGATGCGGTCGTTGCAGTTCGCAGCAGGCGGCCGGTACTCACTCGGGGATGACGAGTCTCGATAGCCTCCGGACTCTGCATTCCCAGCGTCGATTGCGGAAGAGAGGTTTTTCATACCTGAGGCTCCGCGGGTGGGGCGAAGGGAGCGCGGCCGCAACGCATTCCTTTGCGAAGCTTATCGCGCTCCTCGGGTGTCATCGTCTCCCACCGGTCTTTCCAACTTTGCTTCCAGCGGTCACGGCCTCGGCCGCCGTGGCGATGGAAGCCGCCGAAGAGAATTTTGCTGAGCAACAGCAGACCGAGCGCCTGCCAGAAGGTAATCGCGTGCCACCCAAAGATTGGCGGGATAAGAACGTTCCACAGGCCTCTCACGATAAAGCCGAACACAAGGACAGCAGCGGTGACGCAGAGTGCGATTTTTATTGCTTTCGTTGCGTGATTCATAATCTGACTCCTTATTTCTTTCAAGCTCTTTATCTTTTTTCAAAATCTTTGTAGATCGATTGCAGCCTCTGGCGCAGATGCGTTACGGCGTAGTGCTTTCGTGAGAGCAGAGTGTTGACGCTCAGGCCAGTCTCCGCGGATATCTCCTTGAAACTTCGCCCCATCAACTCATGGGCGATAAAGACCTCACGTTGCGCTTCGGGGAGCTCATCCAGCGCTTCGTCCATCGCGTCGAGTAGCAGGCTCCTCGCATAAGCTGCTTCGGGACCGTCATCTGCCGAGGGAAGAAGATCTTCGAGCGTCTCACTACCTTCTTCGGCAGATACCGGATTGTTGAGCGAACTGGGCTTCTTCCTGCGGAAGAGATCGACCATTCGATTGCGGGCCACGCGAAACAGCCACGCGGTTACGTGTTCTATCGGTTTCGTGAGGCGGTAGGCTTCAATAAGTTCGTAGAAGACGTCCTGCAAAATGTCTTCCGCTTCGCCGGTGTCGGGGACATGCTTGCGAATGAAGTTGCGCAGCCGGGACTCGTCTCTCTCCAATGCTTCGGAGATGAGCTGGTCTTGTTCGACAATCGTCCAACTACCCGGAATTTGGTTCATCTGCAGTTGTAGACGGGCGGCGGGCGGAAATATTTTATGCCAATCATTTATTTTGCAGAAAAGGCGAGCCAGGACCAACAGGCCGGTTTGACGATTTTGGTCAGCCATCTGCCACGATGATGATAGGATTTCTCAAAACCTTCATTCTTGAGGAGCCCACCGCCATGCGAAAGGCCATCGCCTGCTTTACCCTGCTTGCCAGCACTGCTTACGCCGTCAATACCGGGGACGTTTCGCTTCGTGGCTACACCTCCGAGCACGCCGTAGCCGAGGTCCAGTGGGAGCAGAAGTTTCGTGAACTCCCGGACCCGGCCAAGGTTCGCGAGAATATGCGCCGGATGGCAGCACGGCCGCACCATGTGGGTTCGCCGTACGACAAGGACAATGCCGAGTGGCTCGTGGCGCAACTGAAATCGTACGGACTGGATGCGAAGATTGAGCAGTTTGAGGCGCTGTTTCCGACGCCCAAGTCGCGCAAGCTCGAGCTGCTGGGACCAGAAAAGTTCGAGGCGACGCTCGACGAGCCGGTGGTTAAGGTCGATCCCACTTCGGATCAGAAGAAAGAACAGCTTCCTACCTACAACGCCTACTCGCGTGATGGCGATGTGACGGCTCCGCTGGTCTATGTGAACTACGGCGCGCCGGCCGATTACGACGAGTTGAAGGCGATGGGCATCTCGGTGAAAGGCGCGATCGTGATTGCTCGGTACGGCCAGACCTGGCGCGGCATCAAGCCCAAGGTCGCGGCAGAGCACGGCGCGGTGGGTTGCATCATCTACTCCGATCCTCGCGACGACGGCTACTTTCGCGGCGACACTTACCCCGAAGGTCCGATGCGGCCCGCAGAGGGCGCGCAGCGTGGCAGCGTGATGGATATGCCAGTCTATCCGGGCGATCCGCAGACTCCAGGCATCGGCGCTGTGGCGGGGGCGAAGCTGATTCCGCTCGACCAGGTGCAGACGATTACGAAGATTCCTGTGCTGCCTATCTCGTATGCGGATGCGACTCCGTTTTTGAAGGCGCTGCACGGCGAGCTTGTGCCGGAGAGCTGGCGCGGCGGCTTGCCGTTCGCTTATAAAGTCGGCCCCAGCGTGGCGATGGCACATCTGGCGGTCAGCTTCAACTGGGACCGGAAGCCGCTCTACGACGTGATCGCGACGATTCCCGGTTCCACGCTGCCTGATCAATGGGTTATTCGCGGCAACCACCATGATGCGTGGGTCAACGGTGCAGGCGATCCCCTTTCGGGGGCGAGCGCAGAGCTCGAAGAGGCACGCGGACTGGGCGAATTACTCAAGCAGGGCTGGCATCCGCAACGCACGATAATCTACTGCTTCTGGGATGGCGAAGAGCCGGCGCTGCTCGGCTCGACCGAGTGGGTTGAGGCGCATGCGCCAGAGCTGACCGCGCATGCTGTTGCTTATTTCAACTCGGATGGCAACGGTCGCGGGTACTTCCGCGCAGAGGGTTCGAGCGAACTCGAAAACTTTATCAACAGCGTGGTGAAGGATATCGAAGATCCCGAAACGAAGATGCCAGTGTGGAAACGTGAACGCCTGGTCTCGATCTCGCGGGCCCCCGCCGAGATGCGCGCCGAGCTTCGCAACCGTCCGGACCTTCGCATGGAGGCACTTGGTTCGGGCTCGGACTACACGGCCTTCATTCACCACCTTGGAATCGCCAGTGTAAACCTCGGCTATGGTGGTGAAGATCAGGGCGGTGGCCAGTATCATTCGGTCTACGACGACTTCTATTGGTACTCGCATTTTCAGGACACCGATTTCGTCTATGGGCGCGCGTTGGCTCAGACTGCCGGCACGATGATGATGCGCCTGGCCGATGCCGATGTAATTCCCTTTCAGTTCGGCGATCTGGCCGACACGGTTCGCACCTATGTCACCGGAGTCAAGAGACTGACCGACACCATGCGTGCCGAGATCAAGGAGCGCAACACCGAGATAACCGATGGAGTGTACAAGGCGCTGGAGGATCCGAAGAAGAAGCGGGTCGCGCCTGAGGTTGAAGCTCTTCCGCCGTATCTGAACTTCGCGCCGCTTGATCAGGCGATGGACGATCTGACAACGGCGGCAGCGGACTACGACAAAGCCTTCACGGCAAACGCCCTCAAGGCTCCCGCTGGGTTGAACCTGCAGCTTATTCAGAGCGAGCGGGTCTTTCTGGACCCCGCAGGGCTGCCCAATCGTCCGTGGTTCCAGAACATGATGTACGCTCCGGGCTTTTACACGGGTTATGGGGTAAAGACCCTCCCTGCGGCACGCGAGACGATTGAGCAGAAGCAATGGAAGGATGCCGACGCCGAGATTGCACGAACCGCCGCCGCCGTGGAGCGGGAGGCCACGATGTTGAAGGGCGCAACCGCAACGATTAATGGAAAGTAGCTGGGAAGTAAACGGCGAGAAAGTAACCGGAAGCAGGCCAATTAGCTGAATCCCGTGGCGCGTCTGTGACGTGCCACGGGATTTTCGCCGGCTGTTCATATTTGTGGGTCGACAGAGTGCGATAAGCTTTTAGACCTCATATGACTGTTGCCAGAAAAGCTACGGGAAGATCGGCCGCTGCGAAGAAGACAACGAGCAAGATCGTTGAGAATATGTTTTTCAGTCGCGACGAATCGTGGATGCGCTTCAACCAGCGGGTGCTGGAGGAGGCACAGGATGAGACAAATCCACTGCTGGAGCGAGTGAAATTTCTGGCGATTACGGCCAGTAACCTGGATGAGTTTGTGGAGATCCGCGTCGCCGGTTTCCTGCAGCGGATCGAAGATGGTTACAATCTCGCGCAGCCTCCGGATGAAGGCGGCCTTACTCCGCAACAGAGGCTGGATGGATTGATGGAGCGGATTCAAAGCTTCGTCCAGGCTCAGTACCGGTGCCTGAATGAACAGTTGCTTCCCGCGCTTCAGGCGGCGAAGATTCGCGTTCTGCGGTGGAGCGAGCTGAGCGATAAGGCACGCGAGCACGCGCTTGAGTTCTATAACTCCGAGGTCGATCCGCTGCTGACACCGGTAACGATTGATCCATCGCATCCCTTTCCGCGAGTGCTGAACAAAGCGCTTTGTCTCGGGCTCCTGTTGCGGCGTAAACGACGTGGGACGGTGACTCCTACGTCTCTGGGCGTGGTCACGGTGCCGCGTGCTCTGCCTCGCCTGGTGCCGCTGCTCTGCGAAAAGGGCTATTGCGACTTCATTCTGCTGCATGAACTGGTGGAGTCGCAGGTCGAAGGGATGTTTCGCGGATACGAGATCCTGTCGCGGTCGGCGTTCCGAGTGACGCGCAACAGCAACCTCTATATGCAGGAGGAAGAGTCGCGCTCCGTACTGGAGAGCGTTCGCACGGAGTTGCATAATCGCCGCAAAGGCGATGCTGTCCGGATGGAGATCGAGAGCTCCGCCAGCGAAGAGATCATCGAGCGGCTGCGGGTCAACTTCGAGTTGGAACCCTGGCAGGTTTTCCGCACCGATGGGCCGGTGAACCTGTCGCGATTGATGAACCTGTACACCGAGGTCAAGGAGCCGAAGCTGAAGTATTCGGCGTTCGTTGCGAAGGACTTCAAGCTAAGCGCGAAGTCCACCGATATCTTCGAGGAACTGCGCAAGCACGACGTGATGCTGCATCATCCGTTCGATTCCTACAAGACGGTCGAGCAGTTTATCGGGGCAGGGGCTCACGATCCCAGCGTCATCTCCATGAAGCAGACGCTGTACCGGACCAGCCAGGACTCCTCAATCTTTAAGGCCCTGACTGAAGCGGGACAAAACAAGGAAGTGACCGTTGTCATCGAGTTGATGGCGCGGTTCGATGAAGATTCGAACATTCGTTGGGCGCGTGAGCTTGAGGATGCCGGAGTGGGCGTATTTCACGGCATCTTCGGCTTCAAGACCCACTGCAAGCTTGCGCTGCTGGTAAGGCGCGATCCTGATGGCGTGGTGCGACGGTATGCGCATCTGGGGACGGGAAACTACAACCCTGTCACAGCGCGGTTCTACACGGATATCAGCATGCTGACCTCAAAGCCTGACATGACCAATGCGATTCAGAAGGTATTTAACTATCTGACCGCGGAGACGGAATCGGACTCGTACGCTCCGCTGCTGGTGGCGCCGTTGACGCTGGCCGATGGGCTGATTACGCTGATCGAACGCGAGGCCGCCCACGCCAAGGCTGGAAGGCCGGCTGCGATTATTGCGAAGATGAACGGGCTTATCGATCGGCGAACTGTAGAGGCGCTTTATGCCGCATCGCAGGCTGGTGTCGAGATCGACCTGATCGTTCGGGGAATGTGTTCTCTGCGGCCGGGAGTGAAGGGCTGGAGCGAGCGGATTCGCGTCAGGAGCGTCATCGGCCGGTTCCTTGAGCATAGCCGCATCTTCGCCTTTGCCAACGGCGGCAAAGAGGAGATGTTCTGCGGCAGCGCAGACTGGATGCCGCGCAATCTTGTGGAGCGCTGCGAGGTGGTGTTTCCGGTGAACCAACCCGATCTGCATAAGCGGCTGCGCGAAGAGATTCTGACAGCGTACCTGGCGGACAATACCAAGGCCCGGTTACTGCAGCAGGACGGCGAGTATATCCGTGCGCCAAAGGTGGGTGCGCCTTTCAGCGCGCAGGATTACATGGTGGGGTTGGCCGAAGGCGCAGAGGAAAAGGTTCCCGAAGTACCGAAGGCCTAACTGTACCTCTACTGGATGGTGAGATTGACGGTCGCGGTCTGGATCGTGGAGCCGCCGGTCGCAGTCAAGGTGACGGCGTAGGACCCGGTCGACAAGCTGCCTGCACTGGGGACGTTCGCTACGGTCACGCCACTGCCGCATCCAGTGAACACACCGAGTGTGGAGAGCGCCAGAAGCAGGGTGAGAAGGCTCAAGCGGCGGGCGCGGCGCGGCGCGAATGTGGCAAATGGGACAACGAAGAACAGCAGACCGGCAAATGTGATTGCCACAGGAGAGCTGGACTTGAAAGAGTTCGCGCCTTTGGCGGACAGAACGCCGGCTGCGACAGGCGAGATCGTCAGAACGGTCGTCTGCGTGGCTGCTCCGCTGGGTACGATGGACGACGGGCTGAAGAGACAGACCGTGCCCGAGGGAAGTCCGCCGGTGCAGGCAAAGATAATGTTGGAATGGAAACCTCCGGATGGAGTCACGGTGAGAGTGATCGGGTTGGAAGCTTTGCCCAGAACCGCCGTCGCTGATGTTGTGGCAGGAGACAGTGCGAAAGATCCGACTGGATTGAGGATACTCAAAGCGACCGAAGCCGAGATGCTGGATTGATGGCTGCTGTCACCCGAGTACGATACGCGAACGACATGCGAGCCAGCCTGGAGCGTGCCGGTGAGAAGCGAGAGATTGGTGGAAGGGCCAGTAAGCGCGACCGAAGAGCCGTAAAGGTTGCCGTCGAGCATCAGCTGTGCCGTGCCTGTGGGAACCGGGACCGCCGGCGAGATGGCAGCCGATACGCTGACGGCTGTTCCCTGCACCGCGGTCGATGGCGTGAGCGTGACGGTCGTCGTGCTGGAAAGCGCAACGGTGCCAAGGGTAAAGGAGGCCGGAGCCGAGACGGAGGACTTGTAATTGGCGTCTCCCGAATAGACCGCAGTGATGAGGTGGGTGCCGGGAGTGATCGCCAGATTGATGTTGGAGGCGCTGGCAACACCGCTGACGAGGTTCACGGACGAACCTGAAGGCTGGCCGTCGCTCAGGAAGGCAATGGTGCCTGTGGGTTGCGGGCTTTGCGGCGAGACGGCTGCAGTGAAGGTGAAGCCGGCGCCTTGGACTACCGAAGCCGCCGAGAGGCTGAGCGCCGTCGTACTTACGCTCTGTGTTGCGCCGGTAACTGTAACCGTCGTGGCGGCAGAGATCGAAGAAGCATAGTTCACATCGCCGCCATAGCTGACCGTGATTGCGTTGTCGCCGATCGGCAGTTGATTCGCAGGAAGCGTGAAGGCAACCGCACCCTTGTCGGAAAAGTACTTCGGGTAGGTCTGCTGCGTGAGCACCGCCGTTCCGAGAACCGTGCCGCCTGAGCTAAACGTTACGGTGCCGCTCGGAGCCGCAGCGCCAAAGCCCTGCTGGCTGCCGGTACCGAAGCCACGAGCTGCGATCTGCGCAGTGAGCGTGAGCGTTCCCGCCTCAGAGAGAACCGGCTCGCTGACCTGAAGGGTGCTGATTGTCTGGGCCTTCGTGATGTTGATGGTGAAGGTTGATGAGTTGCTGGGGTTGAAGCTTGCATCGCCCGCATAGGCTGCTGCAATCACATGAGTGCCTGGACTGAGGCCACGGGCCTGGTCTTCCGTGTTCGATGTCGAGTTCAGCCGGAAGATTCCGTCATCAAGAGGGGCGCCGGAGTCGGTCAGCGTGACGTTGCCTGTGGCAGCCCCCTGCCCCGAAGCGCCAGCCACATTTGCGCGAATGAGAAGCACACCACCGTAGGCCAGCGATGTGCCGTTGCCGACGCTCGTCGTGGTGCCCGCGGATGGATTGTAGAGCGTCGCCCCCAGCGTTGTGGCACTTGACTCCGGGCTGACCGTCAGTGTGACGGAGTTCGAGTCGCTCGGAGCGTAGATGCCGTCGCCGGCGTAATGCGCCTGGACCGAATAGGCGCCGCCGGGAAAGCTGGCAAGCGAGCCGCTGTAGCTGCCATTCTGCAGCGTGCCGGTCTGAACGGAGCCATTCGCTACAAGGGCGTTGATGGACACGTTGCCGGCGGGCGTCCCTGATGTGGACGTCACCTTGACGGTCGCTGAGATCTGGCTGCCGTGGGTGATCGTGGACGGAGAAAGTGAGAGCGTAGTGGCGCTGGCCACGAAGTTGGCGTTCGACCAGTTGTTGACAAGGTTCGCCGCATTGACGCTGCCCAGGCCCGTAGCCAGATCGTAGCCCACAGTGCCGCCGTAGCCGGAGAGGACTCCGTAGCGGTCGCTCGAGTTTGTGACGGTGCAGTTGGCCGTGCCCTTCACGCAGGGCATCGCGATCGTGTCGGTTGTGACGTCGTTGAAGACGCAACCCGCTGCGGGAGCTCCGCCGATTGCGCTGCATGCGGTGCCGGCCTTGCTCTGCTGGCTCGCGAGATTGTAGAGGACGTAATTTGCGTTGCCCTGGCGGCTGCCGGTCTTCTGATTGACCAGCGAGAGAATGCCGGCGAGCGCAGGCGTCGAGACCGAGGTGCCCCCGTAACCGGCGAAGTTAAATGCAGGAGCGTTCAGGCTGCAGGGCTGACCATCGGCATTGGTGCTCTGCTGGCAGACGACGTAGAACGCGCCGAAGAAACCCGCGCTGGCAAACAAGGAGACATCGGGGACATCGCGAACATTATCCGACGGGACGCCTGTGCCGGTCTGCCACGAGGGCTTGGCATACCCTCCGTGGCAACTGGAAGACGAAGAACCGTTGGACTGGATGCAGGTGCTTGGACCTCCTCCGGCGCCGACGATTGAGAGAAGACCAAAGTTAGCTGCGGTTCCGTTGTTGCAGACCTGCTCAGGCGTCTGCCCTGCGAAGGTTCCCACGCTGCCGAAGACGGAGTTGGTGCAGGTCTCATTCCAGGGAGCTTCGGGAATATAACCCTTCGCCGACGCCTCGGTCGTGGAGCTGTTCGTGGCGTTAAAAAACGCTGTGCCTCCGTTGGGCATGTAGAAGTCCGTACCGCCGACAGAGATGTTGTACGGCGTGCTGCCCAGCCCATTGACTGCGAGGCCGTTCGTCGCGCCCTGATCGCCAGCGCCGTCGCAGCCTGCAGATCCCGAGTCTCCCGAGGCAACGAGCACCGTAATGCCCTGCGCGGCAGCCTGCTGCCACAGGGCTTTATAGAAGGCGTTGCCGGAGGTGCCGAGGAAGAGCTCGCACTGTCCGTAGCTGTAACTCATCACCGGAGCAAGATTGTTATCGACAATATAGATAGCGGAGAGGTCGGTGCCCTGCGTCACCTCTGTGCCCTGCGAGACGACGTAGTCGATCGTCGCGCCCCTGGCAACGGCCGCTGACCATTGTGTGTCGATGTCGGCCTCGCCCTCGTCTCCCGTAACCCCGGGGTTCGGACCGTTGTAGATGATGTTCAGATACTGGGTGCCCGTCGGGGTCGCTGTATTGCCGAGGGGCAGGTTGAAGAGCTTGCGGAAATTGACGAAGTCAGCAGGGTTGATGTCGCTCTGCCCGACGATGGCGATCGTCTGTCCGGTGCCGTCGATGGGAGTCGAGGCATTCCACAAAGGGAGTACGTTGTAGATCGTGGCAAAGTCGTAAGGAGTCACGCCGTAGGAGGTCTGGCCGCTCTGATTGATTGTGAAGGCGGGGTCGGCGGTTTGGTCCGCCTGCGAGAAGAGCCGGCTCGTGCGGTTGGTTGCGGTATCGTGACGAAAGTTTCCGGTCTTGTGGCTCGCGGCCCGGCGGGGAAAGTTGTTGAGCGAGGCGATGCCTGCAATTACGGGCGACAACGCAACCGGGACAGAGGGGTCCGAGGCGTTGGCGAAGTGTTGCTGGCCGCGCACCGCATAGCTATGCATCGTCGTGCGGAAGGCGGTGCGCACCATGCCTGCAGTTCCGTCGAACTGAATGAAAGTGCGGGCAGCGTTGATGTGGATGCCGCTGAAGCCATGTCCTGAGAGCCACGTCGTCACGGCCGAGAGGTCGCGGTCGGTCGGACCGTACGCTGCGCCGAAGGTCTCCGGCGTAAGCCACTGGTGGTAGGCAGATGTCGTCTTGTCCTGCTGCTGATCGACTAACTGTTGCAGTGCGGCCTCTTGCTCCGGGCTGCGCTGGAGAACGAGGACCATGCCGCGCAGTGGCGTGGTATCGGCCAGGGCGCCACGGTCGAACTCGGGCCGCGCCAGCGGATGAGTATTGCCGGAGATGGCGGTTATGTGGGAGTCGTCAACAGCCTGAAGGACGCGGGAACGGGCCGAGGGAGGCCGGGACTGCGAAGACGCCGGACTCGAAAGGGCGAAGTGCAGGACCGCAAGCGTCACGACACACAGCAAAACTCTCGAGATTCGAGGCATTCGACCGATTCCTGCTGCTCAGACGGGGGAGGTCGAGGCACTCTTAGCAGGCAAATTGAGACTTTTGATGGCAGAACGATTCTTTCGTGAACCAGCGGGGGAGTCAAGGAGATTATGCAAAAAAATGCACAGTTTACTCGAAGCCCTCCCGATCCAGCGAGGGGCCACGCCGGGACGGAGCAACCCCTGATGGAGATTGGTTTACGGGACGGTGACAGTCACCTGTGTACTGTGAACCAGCGTGCCGGAGACGGCTGTGATCGTGAAGGTGTAGGTGCCCGAAGCTGCGTTGGTCGTCGTACTGCCGCCACCGCCACCGCCGCCGCTTCCACCTGTGCTTGAGCTGCTGCCTCCGCAACCGATAGCAGAGATGGCAGCCACCGAGATCAGAACAGCGAGCAGAGCTCCCCAGCGACGGCGCCGCGGGAACGTCAGCAGAAGCATGCATGCGAGGGTCGCGCCCGACCCGGCGACGTACCAGGGACCCTTGCCCGAAGGCTGAGAGTGTGGGAGCAGACCTGGCCGATCCAGTTTCGTTGTGGTTTGGGAAGCCTTGACGACGAACGAGGTCGACAAAGCGCCGGAGGTGATGTTGACTGTCGTCGGACTGAAGGACGTGGTCGCCGTCATTCCGTCGTTATTGGTCGCGGTGAAATTGACCGTGCCGGTGAAACCGCCGGCTGGCGTAATTGTTAAGCTGATACCTGACGAGGTCGCGCCCGACTGCACCGTTACCGACGTTGCGGTGCCTGTGCATGGCGTAAAGCCGAAGTCCTTACCGGAGACGATGTCGACCGAAGCGATTGAACCGTTGGGATAGATCGAGGCATTCACCGCGGGCCCGCGCAGCGTACCCTTCGAGCCGGCATAGTTGCTGTCGCCCGAGTAGACCGCGCTGATAACATGACCGCCAGAGGACACTGTCGTCGTGTTCAGGGAGTAAGTCGCCGTACCTCCGGATAAAGTCACGGAGCCGCCGCTGACTGCTACGTTATCGACCAGGAACTGCACCGTGCCGGTAGGCGTCGTACCCGAGATGGAGCCGCTTATGGTAACGCTGAGGGCAAGAGCGGTTGGAGAGACAACGGCACAGATCGCGCCCGTTGTGGTTAGAGACGTCGTTGTGACACCGCAGTTCCCGGTTGTTGTTGAGTTGGGGGCCTGATTACATCCTCCCACGACTGAACTACTTGTCGGAACGGCCGAACTCCAGTTATTGACCAGATTCGATACATCAATCGTGCCCAAACCCGTTGCCTGATCGTACCCGACACCGGCGTTGTAACCGATGGATCCTCCGCTGTAGCAGTTCAACGTCCCTTGAGTGCATGGAACGGAGTTATTGCCGTTGGTGATGTCGTGGTAGACGTTTGCGACATTCGCGAGGCCGTAGAGCGTCGGCCCGATATTGCCCAGTCCCGTCGCGGCCGAGGTCCCCACACCCAGCTTCTGTTCCACCAGCGCCAGAATACCGGCGAAGCTGGGCGCTACAAACGAGGTGCCGCCAAAGACATTCGCTACATTAGTGGTGGTGAGGAAGGTATTGTTGGCGCAACCCGCCTCCCCTGCAGCAGCGTTCTGACTGCAGACAAGATAGCCGTCATGGATAGCTGCCGCATTCAGCGAAATATCCGGAAGATCGCGTGAAGAGTCATTGGGAACGCCCGATGCGGTCTGCCAGGAAGGCTTGGCAAAGTAGGCGCTCGCCCCGCCACCGGCTGCACCACCCGCATCTAGACCTCCTGAGATCGTCGTCTCGTTCCAAGGCTGCTCAGGAATGTACGAAAGCACCGAAAGTCCGTTAGCTCCATTCGTCGTGGCCCAGTAAGTCGCCGGGGTGCTCACATCGCCGCTGAACATCGTCCCACCCGCGGCAACTACATATGGAGAGCTTGCCGGAAAATCAACCGCAAGTCCCTCTGTGGCAACGCCCGATACATCACAATCCGTGCCACCAGCATCACCAGCTGCCGACATCACCGTCTGGCCCTGGGCATTCGCTTGCGCCAGCAGCATATTCTGGCTCGCCATCACGGATGCGCCCCATCCGGCCTCGCAGAGACCATAGCTGATCGTGATAATCGGCGCGACACTGTGCGTGATCGCATAGTTGAGCGCCGCGAAGACACCGCCGGTCAAGCCGCCCGTGTTGGGCGAGGCATAGTAGTAGGCAATCGTGGCGCCCGGAGCAGCCGCTCCCGACCATTCCACATCGAGCTGGGCTTCATCGATGTCCCACGAGCTGACGCCAGGGTTGGAGCTGCCCACCAGCGTCTGCGTAGGCGCGACTGTTGAAGAGAAGCCTGCAGCCGTTCGGAATGCAGTAACCTGCGCAGGAACGAGCTGGGTCTGCCCCATGACTGCAATCGTGATGCCCGCTCCGGTAACACTGGTTGGAAAATCGTAGATCTTGTACAAGTCCGCCGGTGAAAGATAGTGGCTCGTCACACCGCTCACCGTCTGAGTGAAGAGCGGCTGCGTCGAATCGACAGAGACAGACTGCCTCCGGACACGTGATTTCAGCTTGAAGTCATCCAGGCCGAGAACGGCGCCGACCACACCCGCAATTCCTGAAGGAAGCGCCGGATCAGTCAGGTTGGAGATATGCTGCTCGCCGTTGAGCGACAAGGAATGGATGGAAGTGCCGAACGCCTGCTCGACCTGCCCGACCGTGCCGCTAAAGGAGATGAACGTCGAGCTGCGGGCAATTTCCGTAACGGTAAAGCCCTGGCTCCTCAGCCACGCCGAGACCTTCGCGATATCGTCGCTGCTGAGGCCAAACCGGGCACCAAACTGCTCCGGGGTAAGCCACTGGTGGTAACTGGTCGAGCTGGGATCGAGCTGCGCGGCAAGAAGCTGGTTCAGATCAGCCTGTTGCGCATCCGTCATGCTGAACCGCAGCGAGAGCGACTCCAGCTTGCGGTCACTGGGCGCAAGGCCCAGGTCGACCGAGTGCTTCGCATGGCCGTTGACCATCCCCGGCAGGGCCACCCGGCCGCCGTTGGCGCCGTTCGTGACGCGGTTCTGCACGGCTGCCTGCGCATTTGGGGCGATTGTGGTGAAAAGAGTGGCGGCGGAGAGAAGAAGCGAAGAGATAAGACGGCTGCGCATGGATAGTTTTTACCTTACTACCTGAAAATACCTGCTGAGAATCGCGGACGTCTACCGAGTCCGCACAAGGGTCGCTGCTCCAAACGAGGGGCCGGCCGGCAACATGCCCGGCTTTCAACATGCTTAGACAGACGATAAATGGAAATGTTGCGCCTACACGTGTAAAGAGATTGTTTGGCTTCTGTCGCCGGTTCATTCCGGGAACAACCTATGGCGCGCCCGCAAAGAGAAATAAAGACGTTACGACGTGCCTGCTCTCCCAAACCAGAGCAGGCACGTCATAAGAGATCCAATGAGTAAATCCAGGCCCTAAATGCTGTACTTGCCCGCGTGGATGACGTGCCGCGCCACCTGACGCCGCAGACCAATCGTGTCGGCCGAGTCATGCTTGGCAAGCCGCCGCAGGATTGTAAGCTGTGTCCTCAGCATGTCGCCCTCAGCCACTGCGGCGATCACCTTGCGCGCCGCCAGCTCAATCACCGACATCGCCTTATCCGCATAAATGCCCGCCATCGCGACCGGAATCGCCGCGGCCTCGCCGCCCTGACTCGCCGCGATCTTCTCCGCACGCAGAATCGCCGACTCCATTGCGAAGACTTCAATAATCATGTCGGAGATCGCGCCCATTACTTCCTGCTCGTCGGCGATCTGCTGCATATATTTTTGTGTGGCTGCACCGGCGACGAAGAGAGCCAGCTTCTTCGCATTCGCCAGCAGACCGAGTTCATCGGCTAGTGGTCCCTCGCGCTCCACCTTCTCGCCTGGCCCGGACATCACCTCATCCATCAACTTCTTGATCGCCGGCATTAGTGCAAGCTTGCCGCTCATCGCCGACTTCATCAGCCATCCGGTGATAATCAGCCGGTTGATTTCGTTCGTTCCCTCAAAGATGCGGTTGATTCGTGCATCGCGATACGCCCGCTCGGCCGGATACTCCTCCACATAGCCGTATCCCGCAAAGATCTGCAGCACCTCGTCCACCACCATGTCGACCATCTCGCTCGCCCACACCTTCACAATCGAGCACTCGACTGCATAATCCTCAATCCGCTTCTGAATCTCCTTCGTGTTGTTCTTATCCACTCCCGCCAGCGCACGATCGATCATTCCCACCGTGCGATAGCACACCGCGCCACCTACAAAAACTCCCACAGCACAGTTCGCAATCTTCTCCTGGATCAGGCCAAACTCCGAGATCGACTTGCCGAACGCCTTGCGCTCGATCGCATAGCGAACTCCGTTGTTCAGCGTCATCCGAGCGCCGCCGACCGCCGCATTCCCCAGCTTGTACCGCCCTACATTCAAGATGTTGAACGCAATATGATGCCCCTTCCCCACCTCACCCAGCAGATTTCCCGCAGGAATCACGCAGTCATTCAGAATCAGCGGACACGTCGAGCTGCCGCGAATCCCCAGCTTGTGCTCCTCCTTGCCCACCGAGAATCCCGGCGTGTCGCGCTCAATCAGAAACGCCGTCAGCTTCTCCTTGCCCGCATCCGGTCCATCCGGAATCGCGCACTTCGCAAACACCGTAAACAGATCGGCAAATCCCGCATTCGAGATCCACATCTTCTCGCCGTTCAGCGTGTACGTCTTTCCGTCGGCTGAGAGCACCGCCTTCGTCTTCGCATTCACCGCATCCGAGCCGCTGGTCGACTCCGACAAGGCATACGCCGAGACGATCTTCCCCGAAGCGATCCCCGGCAGATACTTCTTCTTCTGTTCCGGCGTGCCGTACCACACCAGCGGCAGCGTCCCAATCCCCACATGCGCCGAAAAAGTAACCGAAAAGCTGGCCTGCTTCGCAATATTCTCCGCCACAATCGCCGAGGTGACCTTATCCAACTCAAGCCCGCCGTACTCCTCGGGAATATCGATCGCCGTCAACCCAAGCTCTGCCGCCTCTTTCAGCAGCCGCTTCGTCACCGCAAAATCCTTCGCCTCAATCTGCTCCGTAACAGGCATGATCTCGTTGACAGCGAAGTTCGCTGTCGTCTCCGCAATCTGCTTCTGCTCATCGGTGAAGTCCTCAGGGAAAAAACAATCCGCAGGAGTCGGATCAGTGATGAGAAAACTTCCGCCGGGAATGATCTTCTGATCGGTAGGGATAGGCGTAGTCATTGTAGCCATGGTGTTACCTCTCAATCTAAATCTGCTGCCGATAGCGCTCTTGAGCTTTAGGGAATTACCGAATCGCTCTTTTTGAAAGCAACTTTGGAATGAATAAAACCAGTTGAAACGTAAATGCGCCAAAGAACAAAATTTCTCCCAACGAAGCATTGCTCGGAACGCCAGCCGGTGGTGTTTGGATTTTGATAATGCACAATGCAATGAGGGGAACCGATAAGCAACTCATAAAGGTTACCGATATGACGAAGTAACTTGCCGTACTCCGTTTCACAAGTCCGAACAGCAAACCGATCGTACCCAGGAGGGCAAGAAATGCCATGACATCGACAAAGATATCCCTGCCTCCTGCATACATCAGCATTGCAAATATCCAAATATCAAAGAAGGCAGCCGCTAGCAGACAACAAATCAGGCCTATCGGATAGATTCTAATGACGAGCTTCCTAAAAGCCTTTTCATCTGCTAATTCACCGCCTCAAATATCCCAGCCGCTCCCATCCCACCGCCAACACACATCGTCACCATCCCGTACTTTGCCTTCCGCCGAGCCATCTCCCGCAGAATCGTCGCCGTCAGTTTCGCTCCAGTACAACCCAGCGGATGCCCCAGAGCAATAGCACCTCCGTTCACATTCAGCTTCGCCGGATCAATCCCGAGTACCTTCACCACCGCCAGCGACTGCGCCGCAAACGCCTCGTTCAACTCAATCACATCAATCTGATCGAGCGACAATCCAGCCAGCTTCAGCACCTTCGGAATCGCATAGATCGGCCCAATCCCCATCTCCTCTGGATCGCATCCCGCATACGCAAACGCGATAAACCGCGCTAGCGGCGCGATCCCCAACTGCGCTGCGCGCTCCGCCGACATCACCACGGCAGCCGCCGCACCGTCCGAAGTCTGCGACGAGTTCCCTGCCGTCACCGTCCCACTTGCATGAAACACTGGCTTCAGCTTCGCCAGTGCCTCCAGCGAAGTATCCGCACGCGGCCCCTCATCCTGCTTGAACGTCGACTCCACCGGCTTCGCCTTACCCTTCCCGTTCGGCGTCGAATTCGTAACCGTAACAGGCACAATCTCATCCTCAAACTTCCCCGCAGCAATCGCCGCAAGCGCCTTCTGGTGGCTCGCGAGCGAAAACTGGTCCATCTCCTCGCGCGAGATCCCATAATGCTTCGCCACGCGCTCCGCCGTAAGCCCCATCGACATATACGACCCCGGATAGTTGTCCACCAGCCACGGATTCACCGAGATCTTGTTCCCGCCGAACGGCACATACGACATGCTCTCCGTGCCACCCGCCACAATCACGTCCGCCGACCCGCCGCGAATCCTATCCGCAGCCAAAGCAATCGACTGCAGCCCCGACGCGCAGTAACGATTGATCGTCATCGCCGAAGTCGTAATCGGCAACCCCGCCCGAAAGCTCGCCACACGCGCGACATTCATCCCTTGCTCCGCCTCAGGCATCGCGCAGCCGAGAATCACATCCTCAATCTCCGACTTATCCAGCTGCGGCACACGATCCAGCGCCCCATTGATCGCGAACGCCGCGAGGTCGTCGGGCCGAGTAGTACGAAGCGTGCCGCGCGGTGCCTTCCCGACAGCCGTCCGAACGGCCGATGCAATAATGACTTCCTTCATAAAACCAGCTCCTAGCTCTTAGCTTCCAGCTCCTAGCTGGAAGCAACCTGCACCTGATTAATCGTTCCTCGTTTAGCTAAACGCTAGGAGCTAATAGCTAAAAGCCTTCATCAATTCCTCAACGGCTTGCCCGTCTTCAACGTAAACGCAATTCGCTCCTGCGTCTTCTTCTCGCCGCACAAACTCAAAAATGCCTCGCGCTCCAAGTCCAGCAGATACTGCTCACTCACCAACGTCCCGGGCGTGACCTTCCCGCCGCACAGAGCATACGCAACCCAGTTCGCAATCTTCACATCATGGTCGGAGATGTACTGCCCCTCACGCATCGTCCATACCGCAAGCTTCAGCGTAGCCAGCACACTCTCCCCCGGAGCAGGAATATCCGTCCGCGGAGCTGGCGCGCTATAACCGGCATCAGCCAGCGCACGAGCCCTCAACTTCGCATCTGTCAACAGCCGCTCGCGGTTCATCGTCACATTGTCGGATGGCCGCATGAAACCCAGCCCACGCGCCTCCGCAGCTGAAGTCGAAACCTTCGCCATCGCAATTGTCTCGAAGTTCTTCTTCAGCGCTTCGAAGATCTCCACGCCCTCGCCACGAGCATCCGGACGAATGCTCGAACCGGCCTCAACGCTGCGAATCACCATCTCCTTGCATCCGCCGCCGCCTGGAATCAACCCAACTCCAGCCTCGACCAGCCCCATATACAGCTCCGCATGAGGTTGCCGCGCCGCCGCATGCAGCGAGATCTCTACGCCGCCTCCGAGGCACATCCCATAAGGCGCAACCACGACAGGCCGAGGACAGAATTTGATAGCCTGCGTCATATTCTGGAACGCGCGAATCGCCATTTCGACCTCGTCCCAGTCTTCTTCCTGCACTCCGAGCAGGAGCTGCATCAGGTTCGCGCCAACCGAAAAGTTAACCGAATCACCCGTAATCACAAATGCCTCGAAGTTGCCCACGATCTCGCTCGAAGGCTTCAGCGTCTGCGTGATCAGGCTGACGATATCCCCGCCGAGCGCATTCATCTTCGAGTGCAGCTCAATCGCTGCCACTCCATCGCCCAGATCGACCACCGAAGCACCGGGGTTCTTCTTCACCACACCCTTCGCCTTCCTGGTCACCGCCAGCGAAGTCACTCCCTCCGCAGTCACAACGGGCTGATACGCTCCCGAAACCGGATCGAAGAAGAGCCTGCCTGAGGGAATCGAAGCATCATCCTTGTACCAGGCAGGATTCGCATCGCCATGCTTCTCCGCATAAGCCAGCAGCTTCTCGACATTGGCCGAAACAGGCGCTCCCGCGGCGCGCATCTTCTCCGTCGTCGCCCGCACGCCCGCTGCGTCGAACATCTCAAACGGCCCCAGCTCCCAGTTGTACCCGGCCTTCATAGCCTGATCGATCTCAACCAGATTGTCTGCAATCTCAGGCACACGGTTCGCGCTGTAAGTAAAAAGCTCCGTCAGAAACGGCCAGTAGAACGCAGCAGCTTTATCTTTGTCGGCGTCGGCGTGGAGCAGCTGCGCGATACGAGCATGTGTTGACTCCACGTTCTTCGCCATCTCAATCGCGGGAATCTTCGGCCGCATGCTCGGCTTGTAGTCGAGCGTCTGCCAGTCGAGAACATGGCGCAGGTCGCGCCCCTCCGCGTCTTTGCCCTCTTTTTTGTAGAATCCCTGCTTCGTCTTGTCGCCGAGCCACTTCCGCTCCAGCATCGTCCCGATAAACGTTGCGAGCCCAATATCAGCGCGCTCGTCCTTAATCCGTTCCGCCTGTGCCGAGAAGTTCTTCGCCACATGAGCCAACACATCGACCCCGACCATATCACCCAGCCGGAACGTTCCGGTCTTCGGCCAACCCAGCGCCGCACCGGTCAACGTGTCGATCTCTTCAATCGTCGAGCCCCTGCTTCTGCATCAGGTGGATTGCATTACCCATTGTGAAGGTTCCGATACGATTCGCAATAAAGTTCGGCGTATCGTGCGCATGAACGATCGCCTTGCCTAACCGCAGATCGCAGAACTGCTCCACCGCAGCCATGTCTGCAGGATCGGAATCCGGCGTCGCGATCACCTCAAGCAGTCGCATATACCGCGGCGGATTGAAGAAGTGCGTGCCGAACCAGTGACGCCGCAGCTCCATCGGCATGCCTTCAACGATCTCGTGGATAGGCAGTCCGCTTGTGTTGCTGGTGATGATCGAGTTCGGACGGCGATGCTGCTGTACCTTATTGAGTAGCCCCCGTTTGATCTCCATGTTCTCCGCAACGACTTCGATGATCCAGTCGCAGTCGGCGATCAGAGCGAGATCGTCGTCAAAGTTTCCAATCGTGATCAGGCGCGCACTGTCGGCCGAATAAAACGCCGCGGGCTTCGACTTCTTCAGCCCATCCAGCGCCGCGAGGACGATCTTGTTTCGCTCCGGCTTCGGCGCACTCGCATCCGTACCCGGAGGAACGACATCGAGCAGAACGACAGGAAGGCCGGCGTTGGTGATGTGCGCAGCAATACGCGAACCCATCGTTCCGGCTCCAAGAACGGCCACTTTGCTGATCTGTCGAAGCCTGGTCGAGGGTACAGCGGCGGTGCTGGGGGGCATGTAGCGGACTCCGGCGGGTAATTTACCCGAACGATGCGAAGCATACTGAATGACCATTCATTTCGTCAAGTGAACGTCCGTTCAATTTTTCAACCTCTTCATTCTACAGCCGAAAACCCATAACTCACACCATGAAGTGAGTATCATAACCGAAGCGAAGTTTGAACGAACATAGGCAGTAGTCCAGGATGGCAATAATCAGGATAGCCATGACAACGCGACGCGAGTTCCTTGCCCTGGCCGTCGGAACGGTTGGCAACATCACTCTTCGCGGTGCCTCGGGGCGGAGGTCATGCAGCCCTACAACATGGTAGCGAACACCGACCGTACGCGAATCCTTACGGCCGCAGACCGCTACCTCTCAGAGCAACCGGTTACCGTCACCGCCTCGCACAGTGAACGAAGTAAGGGCGGCCCGCATGACTACTTCTCCGAGGGCGACTACTGGTGGCCCGACGAAAAAAATCCCAACGGCCCCTACGTCCGCCGCGACGGCTTCACCAATCCCGCCAACTTCGACGATCACCGCAAGGCCATGGTGCGACTTAGTCTCATCGTCCCGACGCTCGCTGCCGCCTGGGAGCTGACCGGCGAAAAGAGATACGCCAACCACGCCGCGCGTCACCTCAAAGCCTGGTTCGTCGATCCCGCGACGAAGATGAACGCCAACCTCGAGTACGCCCAGGCCATCTTCAATCTGAACAATGGCCGAGGTATCGGCATCATCGACACTCTTCATCTCGTCGAACCTGCCCGCGCCGCGACAGTTCTGGCAAACGGCGGCGCGCTCGAAGGTGCTTCCGAGATCAGAGCCTGGTTCGCCCAATATCTCGACTGGATGCGCACCTCAAAGAACGGCCAGGAAGAACGCGACGCCAAAAACAATCACGGAAGCTGCTGGGTCCTGCAAGCCGCCGAGTTCGCCCGTTTCACTGGCAACTCCGAAGTCATGGCTTGGTGCAGCGAACCGCTTCAAAACCGCACTCGCTCCCCGAGCAGATCGCGCCCGATGGCTCCCTGCCGCTCGAACTCGCCCGCACCAAACCCTACAGCTACTGCCTCTTCGATCTCGACGTCCTGTGCGGCATCTGCCAGACACTTTCAACCGCGACCGACAATCTCTGGACCTTCGTCACTTCCGACGGACGCAGCATGCGGAAACTCATCGCCTTCCTCTATCCGTACCTCAAGGATAAGAACGCGTGGCCCTACAAGCACGACGTCGAGCACTGGGATGACTTCCCCAATCGTCAGCCTGGCCTGCTCTTTGCTGGCATCGCGTACGCGCAAAACGACTATATTGCGCTTTGGAATGGGAAAACGCTGAATCCCGACCCCGCCGTCCCCGAGGTCATTCGCAACTTCCCGATCCGGCAGCCTCTGCTCTGGATTCCAAAACCGGAAGACCGCAAGAAAACTAATTCTTTGCCGCCAACCGGTGCATCTCAGAACCCGCCAGAAGAAAGCCTCCCACTCCGTAGACGTAACTGGCCGATGGCTTGAACTTCCCCGGCTGAGCATCAATCGGCTGAATCGATCCTAGTCTTCCGTCCGCGTAGACGTGCCCAAGCATTCCCTTCCATGACTTCTCTACAACAGGCAGATAAGTCTTGCGATCAAGAATCTTCTCGTTGATCCCATACGCAATCCCGTACGTAAAGAACGCCGAGCCTGAGACTTCGGGCAGATCGTAAGCATCCGGATCAAGCAAACCCGTACGCCACAATCCATCGACGCTCTGTATCGCAGCAATCTCAGCCGCCATCTCCTTGAATTGCGCAACGTACTTCGGCCGTGAAGGATAGTCCTTGGGCAGAATCTGCAACACATTCACCAGCGCACCCATCACCCAGCCGTTGCCGCGCGACCAGAAGACCGGTTTCCCATTCGCCTGCTTCTGCGTAAAGTAGCGGCTATCACGAAAATAAAGATGGTAGTCCTTGTTGTAGAGACTGTCCGACGTCAGCCACCACTCATGGTCCATGTAGTCGAGATACTTTTTGTCATGCGTAATCTCGTACATGCGCAGCAGCGCTGGCGGCGACATGAACAGAGCATCGCACCACCACCACAGCAACTTGTCAGGATCATCCTGCCGAACGATAAGGCGATCCAGATTTGCCTTGGTATTGGCCATGCGCACCGGCTCGTGGTTCTCGAGGTAAAGATCGAGATAGGCCTGCCCGAAGGCCTGATCGTCCGCGTGCGGAAATCTGTTGTCGAGCAATGTCCAGCCGGAGCGCTCGGCAAAATGCAGCACCGCATCGTGATATTTCGCATCGCCGGTCGTCTTCGAAGCTGCCAGCAGGCCGTCATAGAGCGCAGCGAACGTCCACTGCTTGTTGAAGTGCTGCTCGGCAACGCTGACCTGCCAGTCGCCAACCTTCTTCATCGCCGCATCGATCGCTTTCGGCTTCAACTCAGCGGAGAGCCCGGTCGCCAGCGGCCCCGGATCGTCCGGCGCATCGCCCACATGCTCGCGCTCGACCGAAGCGGGCGTCGGAGCAGTCTGAGCAAATGCGTTGAAAGTTGCGGCGCAAAGAAACGCGCTCAAAATGACACTTTGAAACGAAGCTGTGTTGCGAAAAACCACCGTCATCTTCTCTTCCTATTCCTTAGTTTTTAAAAATCCTGGCTTTGTCTTTCAAATTCTCAGACCAGGCTTCCGTTCATCACCAGCGCAACTGCGCTCCGTAGCCGCGCCGTGTTCCCTTCAAACGAGGGGCGCAGCTTCGGCTCTTTCGAAATTGCATTCTGCTTCAGTTCCGCCTCGACAATCGGCCCGAACATGTACCACGCCGAAGTAATATCCCCGACGATCACAATCTCGCTCGGTGCCAGCGCGGACGCGATCATCCGCAGTCCACGGCCCAGCGATGCCGACATCTTCTGCAAAGCCTTCACCGCGTGCGCATCGTCAGCCTGCGCCATCTTCACCAGCGCGGCAAAGGTCGGCGGAGCAGCCACTCCACTCAGTTCTTCGTAGTAGCGAAGCCCCGCTCGGTTCGAGCTAAGCGTCTCCCAGCATCCGCGTCCACCGCAACCGCAGCGCGGGCCATCGGCCTCCATCTGAACGTGGCCAAACTCGCCGGCCATGCCATTCGCGCCGCGCAGCAACTGCCCGTTTGCGAAGATTCCGGTGCCGATTCCTTCCGAAACATTCACAACAACCAGATCGTGCACTCCATCACTATCGCCGAACCACACCTCCGAGAGCGCGCAGGCGTTCGCAACGTTGTCCATCTCCACGTTCAGCCCAGTTGCCCGCTGAATCCGAGACTTAATGCTCGATACGGGCCAGTTCAGGTTCGGCGCGAAGATCAACTTCTCCAGGCGCGGATCCGCGCGGCCCGGAAGGCTGATGCCGATTCCGTCGAAGGACTTGTCGCTGTGCGCCCCCATCAACTTCCGGATCGCCGTAATGATGGTCTGAATCGCCTTGTTCGGATCGGCCGGCAGCGCCACAACATTCTGCGCAACAATCTTGCCGCCAAGGTCGGTCACTGCAACCGTCGTCTGCGACGGATGAATATCAAGCGCGATTACCGCTCGTTGATGATTCAGTTCGAGAAAGGTAGGCCTGCGCCCCCGAGGCGGCCGCCCGGTCGAACCCTCAAGGATCCACTTCTCCTTAATCAGGTCCTCAACGATCAGCGAAACCGTGCTCCGCTGCAGGCCAGAGACACGAGCCAGATCCGCCCGCGACAACGGCTGCCGCGTCCGTACCAGGTTAAAGACAAGGTTACGGTTTATCTGGCGAGGGGTCTTATTCGACGCGCTCTGCCTGCGAGTAAACGTAAACCGAGCCGATTGAGCAGTAGGCATGTTTTATCTTTCCGGTTCCAAAAACGTCAGTGTGAGTCTCTACCTGGGTATTGCATTCAAATTGCCATTTCAGCCGATTGCCGCTAGACACTTTTTAACAACGTGTCTTTATACCACCGGAGGCACGGCATTTTGTAGATACTTTGAATTATTGTTTTAAACACGACCCATAGGGGTAGACCCCGCCTGTCCGGCGCGAACTAAATCAAGAGCAGAAAAAAAATGTACTCTCGTTGCAACTTTCTCACGACGAGTGCGTCTGCCCGCACTCTTACTGTTACCTCAATGAGCACGACTTCGGTCCTATCGTAGGCAGGCGCATGTAAGCGTTTTCGCTCGCGAAGGCTTATTTAGTCAACAGATGATTCACGGAACAAACTATCTCCAACCCGCACGGCCGGAATTAATTTCAACGGGCATAACCCGAACTCGAGCCGCAATCTTAAAAGCCGTTCGCCACAACAATACGTCAAATATCGAGCAGCAATTCCACCCGCAGCGTTGGAGCCTGACTCCCTGCTTCGGTATAGTTGGTTTCTTGACGGAAAGTCTCGGAGGACCTTGGGTGCACGTAAAAACTAGACTTGCCGCAGTCGCGCTCTGTGTGATTGCCCTCAGTTGGTCTGCGAAAGCGCAGGACCTTGCCAGCTTCGAAAAGCGCATCAGTGTAAAAACTCTGCCCAATGGCCTGACCCTAATCGTGTGTGAGCGACCAGAAGCTCCAGTGTTCAGCTTCTTCACGCTCGTCGACGCCGGCTCAGCCGACGATCCTCAGGGCGCAAGCGGCCTCGCCCACATGTTCGAGCACATGGCATTCAAAGGCTCAACGCAGATCGGCACCACAGACTACGCCGCCGAAAAAATCGCCCTCGCCAAAGTCGAAGTCGCCTACGCAGCCTATGACGCCGAATACCGCAAGCGCGTCGGCCAAAACCCCGAGAGGCTCGCCGAGCTTCAGAAAGCCTTTCAGGATGCGCAGGCGGAAGCGCAAAAGTATGTGATCCCCAACCAGTTCTCCGCCATCGCGGAAGGAAACGGCGCAGTTGGCATCAACGCATCTACCGGAGAAGACTCCACGCAATACTTCTGGAGCATGCCGTCCAACCGTTTGGAGCTCTGGGCCTACCTCGAAAGCCAGCGCATCGGCCAGCCCGTCGAACGCGAGTTCTACAAAGAACGCAACGTCGTGCAGGAAGAGCGGCGCATGCGAGTCGACTCCGATCCGGTCGGACGCATGATTGAGCAGTTCCTCGCCACCGCCTACGTCGCGCACCCCTATAGACGCCCCAGTGTCGGCTGGGAGAGTGAGATCAGCCAGGTCTCCGCCACCGAAGCCACCGAATTCCACGCAAAGTACTACGTGCCTGCAAACATCGTGGTTGCTGTCGTCGGCGACGTCAAAGCTTCTGAGGCAATGCCCATCCTTGAGCGCTACTTCGCCCCGATCCCCGCCGGGCCCAAGCCCGAACCCATGACCACGGTCGAACCGCCACAGGTCGCAGAAAAATCCGTCACCATCCGCGAAGCCACGCAGCCCTTCTACATTGAGGGCTACCACCGCCCCGACTATCGCGACCCCGACGACTCCGTCTACGACGCCATCGCCGACATCTTCTCTAATGGCCGCACCGCACGCCTCTATCGCAGTCTCGTACGCGACCAGTCGATAGCAGCCGAGGCACAGGGTTTTAGCGGATTTCCCGGATACAAATTTCCCGGCCTCTTTGCCTTCTACGCCGTGCCGCTGCCCGGCCACACACCTGACGAGATGCGCTCCTCCATCCATAAAGAGCTCGACCGCCTCAAATCTCAGGACGTCTCCGACGAAGAGCTCGCCCGCTTCAAGACCCGCTCCCGCGCCGATCTCCTGCGCGGCCTCGGCAACAACGAAGGCCTCGCCCACCAGCTAGCCGAGTACCAGACCCGCTTCGGCGACTGGAGAGAGCTCTTCCGCCAGCTCAGCAAGATCGACGCCGTCACCAAGGCTGACATACGGCGCGTGGCCAACCAGGTCTTCACCGACAGCAACCGCACCAGTGCGCGCATCGAGTTCGTCCCACCCCACCAACCCCCGCCCGGCAATGCCGCGCTGACAACACCTTCAACCGAGAACGCCGGGGGTGCGCGATGAACAAAACTTGCACGATAACTCTCGCACTCCCGCTTCTGTTCGCGACGATCAACCTCGACTGCCCAAAGCGGATCGGTCACCTCGCAATCCGCATCAAGCCCCGCCGCAGAGCAAGTTCAGCCGTGGAAGCAGATCCCCATTCCACCGCTTCACGCGTTTAAACCCGCACAACCGCGCCGCATCGAGCTCGCCAACGGCCTCACCATCTTTCTTCAGGAAGACCACGAACTCCCCTTCATCAGCGGCAACATCCTCATCCGCGGGGGCAGCCGCGACGTGCCCGCCGCAAAAGTTGGCCTCACCTCCCTCTACGGCGAGACCTGGCGAACCAGCGGCACCGCAACCATCGACGGCGACAAGCTCGACGATCAACTCGAAGCCAAGGCAGCTTCCATTGAAACCGCAGGCGGCGTCGCCTCAACCTCGATGGCATGGTCCAGCCTCAAGGGTGACTTCGACACCGTCTTCGCGGACGCGCTGGATCTCCTCCTTCATCCCACCTTCAAAGCGGAGAAACTCCAGTTGGCAAAAGGCCAATTGGAAACCGGGATCGCCCGCCGCAACGACGACGCTTCTGGCATCGCCTTCCGTGAGGCAATCAAACTGGCCTACGGAGCCAAAAATCCCTACGCCCGCCAGTCCGAATACGCCACCGTCGGCGCTATCACCCTTGACGATCTCAAGGCCTGGCACGACAGGACCGTCGTCCCCAACAACATCATCGTCGCGGTCTCCGGCGACTTCGATCCAGCGGCCATGGAAGCAAAACTCCGTACGGCCTTCGAGCCTTTGCCCCGCGGCCAGCGCTTCGAGTCCGCAAAGATCGCCTTCACGGACCCGCGGCAGACCGTCAACTTCGTCGAAAAATCCGACGTGAACCAATCCAACGTCCTCATCGTCGGCCTCGGCACCGAGCGCAGCAACCCCGACTATTACGCTCTCTCGATCATGAACGAGGTCTTCTCCGGCGGCTTCGACTCACGCGTCGTCCAGAACGTGCGCACGAAACTCGGCCTCGCCTACTCGGTCGAAGGCAGCTTCACTGCCAATTACGATCACCCCGGCCTCTTCTACGTCGCGGCAGCCACCAAGAGCGCCTCCACTGTCGCGGCGACCAAGGCCATGCTCGAAGAGATCAACCGCCTTAAAACCGATCCACCCACTGCCTCCGAGCTTGCGAAAGCCAAAGACCAGCTCCTCAACTCCTTCATCTTCCACTACGACTCGCCCGACAAGACCCTCAACGAGCAGGTCGTCCTCGCCTTCTACAACTATCCGGCCGACACCCTGGAGAAGTACAAATCGGGCATCGAAAAGGTCACCGCAGCCGACGTATCCCGCGTTGCCAACAAGTACATTGACGCATCGAAACTAGCCATCCTCGTCGTCGGCAATCAATCCCAGATCGTTCCCAAAGTCGACACCCTCGGCAAGGTCACGCCAATCGACATCACCATTCCGCCTCCACCCGGCAAACACGGAGATTAGAGTGAGCCGGGCCGCAACGCTGCCACTCAACCCGCATTCATTCATGGGCTGGCTCTGCGATCTCCTTGAGATACGTGGCCGCCAGCGTGCCTTTGCTCTTCGCAACCGGCAGTAAGGTTGGATAGAACTGAACGAAGGTAGTATCCACTGCTGCATGATTCTGATGGCAGCTATAGCAGCCCGCGGTCGTCGGAATCATCTTCGCGGTCTTGCTGTCACCGAAGGCAAAGAACGCCCACCCACCGGGGAAGCGCGAATCCTTCACGTGCACCTCGCGTCCCATTACGTCCGTGCTTTGATAGTTGCCGCTCTGATTGATTGAGCCTTTGCCCTCGGCACGACGCCCTTCCAACATGAATATCGTCTTATCCGGCCACGTGCCCGTCGCCACGAAGACCCTGTAGGCCTCGGGGTTCACAAAGACGTTGTCGAACATGTGATGCCCCATCTCCATTGCATTGGGGCTGTAGCTCATATCAAACCCTGTAGTCAGATACACCCATTCGCGATAGTGCTCTGGCAGCTTCATCTGTCCGTCGGCGGTGTACTCCGGCACAGCAGGCGGTGGTGGTGTCGACGCCTCATATTCGAAGACGAAGACTGGAGGTCCGAGGTATACCAGGCTCATCAAAGCGACAATCATTTTGGCTATCATGCTGGCAGTATCGCGCGAGGCTCTTCCTTTGGCGATACCGCTCGCTGCATTTGACTGTCCGTTCGCTGCATTCCTTGTCGCAATGCATACGTCGTAGAATACGATCTCCTTATGAAGACAGCTCGCACAAGCGCCGCATCATCCCAGTGGTTGTTGAGTGCAGCGATCTGGTCCGCCGTCGGACTATTCGACGCAACGCAGACGGTCTTCGTCATGCGCTCGGAAGGGATGCACCATGCGTGGGGCCGTCTCTTCTTTACCTCACTGTTCGAATGGCTGCCATGGGTGCTTGCAACCCCTTTCGTGCTCGACCTTGGACGCCGCTACCCTCCCATCCGGCTAAAACCAATCTCCAATTGGCTCCGGCATCTTGCCGCGTGTCTCGCCATTGACCTTGCGTTCTCCCTCTGGAGCACCACACTTGAGGTCCTGCTGAACCCATTTGCCGAACCGCGACGCTCAATGACCTTCCGGCATCTTGCCGCGGTGAAGTTCTACAACGGACTTCTCTCCTCCTTTATCCTCTACACCGCCGTCTTGCTGGTCAGGCACCTGCTCGACTCTCGTGAACGCCTGGCCACGCAGCAGACCGAAACAGCGCGCCTCAACGAACAACTCGTCAAAGCACAACTCAGCGCGCTTCGCCGGCAAATCGAGCCCCACTTCCTGTTCAACACGCTGAACTCAATCGCCGGCCTGGTTCGCGAAAAGAGAAATGACGCAGCCGTCAACATGATCGTTGGCCTGAGCGACTTCATGCGCCATCTCCTCGACGACTCCAGCCGTCAGGAGGTGCCCCTCGCCGAAGAACTCGAGTTCACGCGAAAGTATCTCGATATTCAGAAGGTCCGGCTGGTCGAGCGGCTGCAATGCACTGTCGATGTCCCCAGCGAACTCCTGACAGCGCAGGTACCTTTGCTCATCCTGCAGCCCATGGTCGAGAACGCGATCAAACACGGCATCGCAAAGCGCGATCAAGGCGGCGCAGTTCGCATCCTTGCCTCCCGATCCAACGGCACACTCACCCTCAGCGTCTACAACGACGGTCCCGGCCTGTCTGCAACCGCCGACAAGACTCATTCGGGAATCGGAATCTCGAACATGCGCACCCGCCTCAAGAGCCTCTACGGCGACGCCTTCGAACTCAACATGCACAATCAGGACCGTGGCGTGGAAGTCTCGGTCTCCATGCCCTTCAGGGAGTAGATTCGCGTGTCTCCAGTCGAGCCGGGCAAGATAACCGCGATCGTCGTGGACGATGAGCCGCTCGCGCGAAGCAACCTCACCGTTCTTCTTCGCCGCCATCCCGCGATCGAAATTCTCAGCCGAATGCGGCTCAGGCGTAGAAGCCACGGAGCTCATCCGCCGCGCCAAACCAGACCTTCTCTTCCTCGACGTCCAGATGCCCGAGTGCGACGGCTTCGACGTGCTTGAACTTCTCGGCCGTGACGTCCCTCCTGCAATTGTCTTCGTGACGGCCTACGACCGGTACGCCCTGCGTGCCTTCGAGGCCGGCGCCCTTGACTACTTGCTCAAACCGTTCGACGACGCGAGATTCGATCTCGCCCTCAACCGCGCCATAGAAAGAGTTGCACTCGCAAAGACCAGGCCGGCAAGATCCGAACGCCTCGTCATCAAGAACGCAGGCCACGTCGAATTCCTCAAAATCTCCGAGATCGACTGGATCGAGGCTGCCGACTACTACGCATGTCTGCACGTCGGCCCGCGAACGCACATGTTGCGCCGCAGCATCGCGGAACTCGAGCAGGATCTCGATCCAGCAAGCTTCTGCCGAATCCACCGCTCCACCATCGTCAACCTCAATCGCGTCCGCGGTCTGACTCTCAGCACAGACGGCGACTACGAAGTCGAGCTCGAGGACAAGACTCATCTTCGCCTCAGCCGAAGCTATCGCAAACAGCTCCAGAGCCGCCTTCATGTAAGCTGAGCAGCTCAACTCTGACTGCGCCTGTCTCTTTCAGGTAGACTTTTCCTACACACGGAGACCCATGCCTCGTCCTCTTTTTGCCACGACCCTGCTCGCCCTCTCGCTTCCTCTCGCTGCGCAAACCGCCTGCCACCCGCCGTAACCGCCGCCCAGGCCGCGGTCAGTGCAGGCTCAATCCGCGCCTACGACAAGTATCTCTCCGACGATCTCCTCGAAGGGCGCTATCCCGGCCAGCGCGGGGGTGAGCTAGCCGCAAAGTTCATCGCCACCCAGTTCGAGAGCTACGGCCTCAAACCCGGCGGCGACAAAGGCACCTATTTCCAGCAGGTCGACTTCACCAGCGTCAAAGCCGATCCCGTGAAAACCACCTTCACGCTCATCCCCAAATCCGGCGCACCCATCAAACTCAAATTCGCCGATGACTTCGTCGTCTTCAACGAGAAGCTCACTCCCTCCACCGTCCTCAACGCCCCCATCGTCTGGGTAGGCTACGGCATCACTGCACCCGAGTTCCACTGGGACGACTTCGCCAACATCGACGTCAAAGGCAAAGTCATCCTCTGTCTCGTCAACGACCCGCCCTCCGACGATCCCAACTTCTTTGGCGGCAAATCCCTCACCTACTACGGCCGCTGGACATACAAGTTCGAGCAAGCTGCACGCAAAGGGGCGATCGGCGCGCTCATCATCCACCGCACCGATCTCGCTGCCTATGGCTGGGACGTCGTCCGCAACTCCAACATCTCCGAGAAGACCTTCCTCGCGCACGATGAAAACCCGCGCCTTCAGGCCGCGAGTTGGATCCAGCTCGACGTAGCGAAACAGATCTTCACTGCTGCTGGCACCGACTTCGACACCGAGTTCGCCGCCGCCGGCAAACCCGGCTTCAAATCCCGCGAGTTTCCCATCCGCCTCGACGCCACCGTCGTCAGCACCGTACGCAACTTCCAGTCCCCGAACGTCATCGGCATACTCCCCGGCATACGCAAACCGGAGGTGCCAGGCCTACAGCTCAGAATCTGAGCCCGACCAAGCTGTCATTTACACCGCACACTACGACCACCTCGGCATCAAGACAGACGCCAAGGCCGGTGAAGACAACATCTTCAACGGCGCAGGCGACAACGGCACCGGCACCGCAATGATCATGGAGATGGCCCGCGCCTTCACCACCGCTAAAGTCCAACCACCTCACTCCATCATCTTCGCCGCTGTCACTGCCGAAGAGCAGGGTCTGCTTGGCTCGTCGTATCTCGCACAGCATCCGCCCGTCCCCATCCGCCAGCTCAACCTCGACCTCAACTTCGACGAGATCCTTCCCTTCGGCCAGGGCGACTTCCTCAACGCAGGCGGGGCCCGCCGCACCACCTTCTACCCCACCATCGAAGCCGTCGCGAAACAGTTCGACTACAAACTCGCCGCCCCGCGCCCCGATACCGCCGGAGGCTACTACCGCTCCGACCACTTCTCCTTCGCCCACGCGGGCGTCCCGGCCTTCTCGCTGGGCCAGGGCGGCACCTACAAAGGGCACGACGAAGCATGGTCTCGTGCCCAGGGCGCCAGCTACGGCAAGAACGACTACCACAACGTCTCCGACAACTTCCACGAGGACTGGGACTTCACCGGCAACGCCACCCTCTGCCGTCTCGGTATCGAACTCGGATGGCTCTCCGTCACGCAACCGCCCATCGAATGGAATCCTGGCGACGAGTTTGAAGCCACGCGCAAAGCATCACGCTAAACACTCGCACAACGACCATGCTCCTTCCAGCCGTCGAAGCCGACTACCCAGCGATCATCGAGTTGGCGAACCTCGCTTATCGAGGCACCGGCCCGTCGGCGAGTTGGAACATCGAAGACTTCATCGAGGGGCAGCGTCTCAACGACTCTCTCCTCCGTGAAGACCTCGCCGCCAAACCCAATGCGCATCTGCTCACGTACCGCGACGACCCGAACGGCCCGCTCCTCGGAACGGTCCTACTCGATCCTCAAACATGACGGCATCTGGTACCTCGGACTCCTTACCATCCATCCCGATCTGCAAAAGAGGCGTCTAGGCCGCACGCTCCTAGCGGCCGCAGAAGAGTTCGCAAAGCAACATGGCGCACGCCGCATGGAGATGACAGTTGTCAACCTTCGCGACACTCTGATCTCCTGGTACCAGCGCCGAGGCTACACCATCACCGACAAAACAAGACCGTTCCCCTATGGCGACGAACGCTTCGGCCGCCCACTCCGCGACGATCTCCACTTTGTAGTCCTCGAGAAAGACATCTGAATCCCGACGAAGGTTCTGTAACCGTCGATGATCATTTGAAACTCATCGACTATCCTCTATCTATTGCAGCGCCGTCACGTAGGTCGCATTTCCACAAAAACCGCCTAATTTCCACAAAAATAGCGCATAAATACATGTGCGCTTCATGCCTTTTTGCGAGTATCTTTCGAATCAACGGAGGAGCAATTCTCCAGAAGGAGAGAGCAGACAAGAGCCATCGGAGAACCGGTAACGGAACTCGCAAGAGATCCGGGAAAGGAACTCCAGGGGAACCGGAAGCGGAGCCCGCAAGGGAACCGGGGAAGGAACTCCGGAAGAGGATCAGCAACGAGGTTCGGAAGAGAGCCGGCAACGGAACTCGGAAGAGCAACGGAGACGAGAACCGCAAGGGGATCCGAACCGAGACTCGCAAGGGAATCGGAGATGAAACTCACGCAGCACTCGGGAAACCGACGCAGCGGATGGCGCGAGAAAGCTCTTACGGCGAATGGACTGACGGAATGGTACGGGAAACGCGGGCTCCGCTCGTAGGTCCCGGACGATTCTGAAAGTAACGATAGCTTGTGATCTGGAAGCCGGACCAGATCTTCGAAAAATCGGAAGTAAGGGGCGGGGTCTCGAAAGGGATCTCGCCCCTTCGCTTTGCGGATACTTGTGCGCACCGATGAAGAACGCCGCGACATCGTTTCAAGCGCCTCTTATCCAAAATCAAAATAATGAGCGAAATATGTCGTCAAAATCGACTGGCCCTCTGCCGTGAGACGATATCCTCATGGACACCACAACTACCGCAGATTTCGCCATCGCCATCATGGCCGCCGGCAAAGGCACCCGCCTCAAGAGCAAGCGCCCCAAGGTACTCCACGAAATCGGAGGCCGCGCCCTCCTTCTCCACGTCATCGCCGCCGCCAAAACCGTCGTCCCAGCCGACCACATCTTCTGCATCATCGGCCACGAATCCGATCGCGTAAAGTCCGCCGTCGAACACACCGGCGTCCAGTTCGTCCTCCAGGCCGAGCAGCGCGGCACCGGCCACGCCATGCAGATGCTCAAGGCTTTCTTTACCCTCAACGAGGCTCCGCTCCCAAAGCATCTTCTTAGTCCTCTCCGGCGACGTCCCACTCATCCGCCCCGAAACCATCGCCGCCGTCCGCGACACGCACCTCAGCGAGCGTGCCGCCATGACCATCCTCACCGCCGTCCCCGAAAATCCCACCGGCTACGGCCGAGTCCTGCGCCTGACACCTAACGGCCCCGAAGTCACAGCAATCATCGAACAGAAATCCCTGAAGCCCGAGCAATTCGCGACACCCGAGATCAACTCCGGAATCTACTGCTTCGAGACCGAAGCCCTCTTCAGAAAACTCGACGCCCTCGACACCAATAACGCACACGGCGAGTTCTACCTCACCGATGTGGCCGCCATGCTCGTCGACGAAGGCAAACGCGTCGTCGCCATCAGGGCCGACTAGCGTCGACGAAGTCCTCGGAGCGAACACCATCGCCGAGATGATGCACCTTGACGCCGCCATGCGCCTCGCCAACGCCCGCCGCCTCATGGCAGAACGGCGTCACCATCTTCCGCCCCGAGACCTGCGTTATCGACGCCGAAGTCAACGTCGGCCCCGACACCGTCATCGAGCCCTACGTCCAACTCCTTGGCCGAACCACCATCGGCTCCGACTCCCGCATCCGCTCCTACTCCGTCATCACCAACACCACCATCGGCGACGGCGTCATCGTCCTCAACGGCTGTATCTTCGACAACTCCGAAGTCGCCGACAACGCCGTCCTCGGCCCTTACGCGCGCCTCCGTCCCGAAAGCCGCATCGGCGAGGCAGTCCACCTTGGCAACTTTGTCGAAACCAAAAAAACCACCATCGGCAAAGGCTCCAAGGCCAACCATCTCAGCTACCTCGGGGACGCCATCATCGGAGAGCGCGTCAATATCGGCGCAGGAACCATCACCTGTAACTACGACGGCGTCCACAAACACCCCACCACCATCGGCGACGGCGCCTTCATCGGCTCCGACTCCAACCTCGTCGCCCCCATCACTATCGGCGAACGGAGCCTACGTCGCCGCTGGCAGTACCATCACCGAAGACGTCCCCGAAGGCGCACTAGCCCTGGGCCGCAGCCGGCAGGTCACCAAACCCGGCTGGGCCGCTGCAAAAAAAGCCGCGCAAACGAAAACCCCAAACAAAAATTGCTGACTGCCTTACCATGAAAAACTCTGGTGCCACGATGCGGTCGGCCAAAAGACAAAAGAAAAACCTCTCGCCACAACCAAAAGCTCTCTTCGGGCGGCAGTTGCACTCGCAACCTTCACACTCGCGGCTCTCACCGTCATCGTCTATCTCAACGCCATCGCCAACGGTTTCGTCTGGGACGATCACCAACAGATCGTTCTTAATCCGGAACTCAGACCCGCCACACCGCTCAGCGACATCTTCTCGTCCGACATAAGATTCGCCCATCAGGATCTGGGGGTTCAGAACCACACCTACCGCCCTCTTCAGATGCTCACCTACCGCATGGTTGCCGCGACCTTCGGATTCGGCCCCACACCTTTTCATCTGTGCAACATCGCTCTTGCCATCGTCTGCGTTCTCGCAACGTTCGCTGTCTTCCTGCTTCTCATGGAAGATACTTTCATGGCCTTCGCAGCCGCCTCCTTGTTTGCCGTATATCCCATTCACACGGAAGCAGTGGACTGGATCGCTGCCTCTCCCGATCTCGGATGCGCCCTTTTCTTCCTGCTGGCCTTCGCCTTATTTCTCGGAGCCCGCCGAACTCATCCAAATCCAGGCCACTGGCTCCTGCCGTTCCTCTCCATAGCGGCCTACGCTATCTCGATGCTCTGGAAAGAGACAGCAGTCGTCTTCCCCGTTCTCGTCGGTGTCTACGTCCTGGTCGTGGAAAAACCCACCGCAAGCCGCCTCCGCGCTGCCCTCAAAGCCAGCGCTTCGTATTGGGTCGTACTCGCCACCTACCTAGTCCTCCGTTTCCGAGTACTCGGCGGGCTGGCAACAGGCCAGAGAATCTGGGACCTCTCTCCGGTTCAATTCACTCTCACCGCCGCGCACCTTATGCTGTCGTACGGGCAAAAACTCGCTTTGCCCTTCCAATTGAATGCGTACTATCTCTTCTCGCCCATCCGTTCTCTGTCGGATCCTCGTGCCATCGCGACTATCGTCCTCGTCCCAGTCGCCATCGCCGCATCGGTCTACCTTGTGCGCCGGGCTCCCCTCGCTGCGTTCGCGGCGCTATGGGTCTTCCTTACCCTGCTTCCTGCAATGAACATCTACGCCCTCGGCCGCAACGCATTCGCCGAGAGATACCTCTACCTTCCATCCGTCGGATTCTGTCTTCTACTGACACTCTTCGCGGCTTTTCTCATCCGCCGCATTCCAGTAAGGTTGCGCAAGCCGGTGGCGATCCTGCTCCTCGTCTCCCTCGTCTTAGGGTTTGCCGTCGAAACCATCCAGCGCAACTCCGACTGGAAGGACGATAAGACTCTCTTCGCCGAAACCCTCCGCCGCTCTCCTGACGCTGCATTTGTCAATAACATGGTCGCGATCGGCGAAAGCGACGTATCTCCAGGATCTCTTACGGCGGAGAGAACCTTCCAGAGGGCGGTCGTTCTAGCAAAACAACAGACGCCCCCTGACAGACTCGATCTGGTCACTGCCTATCAGGGCCTGGCCTCGCTCTACGCCGATCGCGCCGACAACCAGCGAGCCCTGCAGGCGCTCTCCGACGCCAGAGAGATCGACCCCTCGAACCCCGAGACAGACTCCGAAGAAGGCCTCATCCTCGTTCGAACCGGCCACTGGAGCGAAGCCGAGCCACTCCTCAAAAAGACACTTGCGGCACACCCTGAGAACGAAAACGCTCTGTCCTCCCTTGGCCTGCTCACATGGCAATACCACAACGACCGGAGTCAAGCGGCAAAACTTTTCCTCAAGGCCCTCGCCGTCCATTCCGAACCAGACGAATTCAGCGCATCCCTCCGCAACAATCTCGGCAGCGTCTATGGCGAACTCGGCGATTACAACTCCGCCGCGGAACAGTTCCGCCTCGCTATCGAAATCGCTCCGGAAAACCCCGAATACCACGCCAATCTCGCCAATGTCTTTGGCGCCGCAAAGCGCTACGACGAAGCGCGGGCTGAAGCCGAAGCCGCCCTTCGAATCGACCCGGCCAACCCGCAAGCTCGCGCAGTCCTCGAAAATCTCAAATAACCCCGCTTTAGCTAACAAATCTCAAGTATCCCAAAATTTGCGCTCAAATTATTCGCCACCCCGCCGATATAAACTCCACCATGCCACCGGCGCGAGTCCTGATCGTCGACGACGAAGAAGCCGCAAGAGATATAGCTGCAGCCCTTCTCGAACAAAGCGGATACTCCGTCACCACAACCGCCAGCGCAGAAGAGGCAATGGACCGCCTCCAGCAGGACCCCGACTACGACCTCATCTTATCCGACATCATGATGCCCGGCATCGACGGCCTCACCCTCCTCGATCGCATCGGCTCCGATCACCCGGGAATGCCTGTCGTTATGCTCTCCGCCATCGACGACTTCCACGTCGTCACCAACGCCTTCCGCCGCGGGGCCATCGACTATCTGCTAAAACCCTTTGACCGCGCAGAGTTAGAGAGCATCGTCATGCGCGGCGTGGAGCACAGCCGTCTGCGTAAGCAAAACACAATCTACCGGCAAAACCTCGAATCGATCGTCTCCAAACGCACGGGCCGCCTGCGCTCAACCATGCAGGACCTCGAACGCAGTTATGACATCACCCTTGAAGCCATGGGAGCGGCGCTCGACCTGCGTGACGAAGAGACCGAAGGCCATTCCAAGCGCGTCACCGCCTACACCACCGCACTCGCGCAGGCCATGGGAGTCGAGTCCGAAGAGTTGCGAACCATCGCTCGTGGCGCCTTTCTGCACGACATCGGAAAGATAGCAACGCCCGACAATATCCTGCTCAAACCCGGCAGGCTAAGCGCCGAAGAAATGACCATCATGAAACTCCATTGCGAACGCGGCTATGAGATGGTGCGCAAGATTCCCTTCCTCCGCGACGCAGCAGAGATCGTCTACGCCCACCAGGAACGGTTCGACGGCACAGGCTATCCGCGAGGTCTGCGCGCTGAAGAGATCCCCCTCGGAGCACGCGTCTTTGCCATTGCAGATTCACTCGACGCCATGACCTCCGACCGCCCCTACCGCAAGGGAACTACCTTCGCCAAAGCTGCCGAGGAGATCGTCCAATGTGCCGGCACACAGTTTGACCCACAGATCGTCAACGTCTTCCTGGCTATACCGCCCGAGACGTGGCCCGCTCTGCGTTCGGACGTCGGCAGTTTGTCCCCCTCCGCCAGGCCGATCGGCCTCGGGCACCGCCTGGTTGCGCCGCGCAAATAAGGAAGCTACGATCGCAGACGCGAGGTGTTGTTCATGACGAAAGCTCTCAGCACAGCCGAGATAGAAAACGCGCTCAAGAATTATCCAGCCTGGAAGTTAAAAGACGGCAAGCTCATCCGTGAATGGACATTCAAGGATTTTCTTGAAGCGATGGCCTTTGTAAACCGGGTGGCGACCTTAGCCGAAGCTGCGGGGCACCATCCCGACATAGATATTCGGTATAACCAGGTGCTTTTGGGACTGGTTTCCCACGATGCCGGGGGCATCACCGCCCGGGACACTGCTATGGCAAGTAGGATCGACGCTGAGTTATCCGGAAAATAATAACGTAATACATCATATCTAATGGTTGTTAACGTAACTTGTTGAAAATAATCTATTTGTAAGCAATTTACATCAATTTCCGTTGGAAAAACACCCTATAAATCGGTCAATTTCTATGATGGAACATATTTTTTCTTAAACTCCATCCATATTGTGGTATATTTTGATTCAACGGTGAGCGTGAGTCCCCGCCCCGTGAAAGTTTTCAGCCTGCTTCATCGATACGGCTGACACAAGTTGCGTCACTGGCCTCCCGGCACGAGCAATTCACCGTTCGTGCCGCCTTTTTTTTGCTTTTTGGAGCCTTTGATCGTCCAATCTATACGTGGCAGACAGCCATTCACTCCTCGAAATCTACGATCCATCCCAGAGGGATTCAGGAAGGATTTAGGATATCTCCATGAAGCGACTACTCGGATGCATAGCTTTAGGACTGGTCACCTTAGCGGCCTCGGCACAGTGGACGAACCCTTCGGACGACGTCCCCGCCTATAACGCGGCTGCCCCGGTCAAGCCTCTGCCCCCCGTCCTCAGCGGCAACCAACTGACTGGAATCTATTTCACCCATGCCTATCAGGTAACCGCCTACAAGATGGCCGCGGCCATCCCAGCAGTGCTGCACCAGCAGCCCTGTTACTGCCACTGTGACCGTGAGTTACGGCACAATAGTCTGCATAGCTGCTTTGAAGCAACCCACGGAGCGACCTGCACAACCTGCATGAAGGAAGCGGTTTATTCCTACGAGCAGACGAAGAAGGGTCAGACGCCGGCACAGATTCGCGCAGGCATCGAACGTGGAGAGTGGCAGAATGTCGACCTCGCAAAGGCTGCGCTCTAAACGTCACTATTCGACGTAAGCCGCCACAACCTTCCCTTTAGCTGAAAAGTATGCGGCCACCGGATCACGTGGAAGCGCTTTCAATCCGGCCACGACGCACTGCGCATTGAGTTCCGCGCCAACACGGCTGGTGTGGGTATGCGGGTCGGCAAACATTCCTTCGACCTTCTCTTCTCCCATGGCGTCGTATTTACGCGCGATGATCTCGTTGAGGTCGATGAAGCCAACTTGTTCCTGCTCGGCGACCTGGCGCGCCCACCCGCCATAGTTCGCGGCATTGCGGACAACCTTTCCGTCTTTCCAGGTCTTGCGAGGAATCGGCGAGCAGAGGATAGGGATCGCTCCCTTCGCCTTTGTCTCCGCAACATACTTGCGCAGATACCACCCGTAGGTATGAACCGTCTCGTGAATCTTCAGGATCGGATTCTCGATCTCCTTCGTCTCCTCGCCCACGCCATGCAGGGTACCGCGGGCACGCGCAGGATCATCAAGCGGCCCGTCGTCATTGTGACCCCACTGAAAGAGGATGATGTCGCCTGGTTTAACAAAAGCCAGCGTCTCCGCCCATTGATCTTCCATGATGTACGATCGGCTGCTGCGCCCACCAATAGCTCGATTGTCCACGTTGATCTTCGTCGTATCGAAGAGATCAACCAATGGTTCGCCCCATCCCCATTGACCACCTGCTCCATCGGCATGGCCGTTGCGCACCGTAGAATCGCCAACCAGGAAAAGCGTAGGTAGCTTAGGATCCGCGGGAGGCTTGAGCCCGATCTTCGCGTGCGAGGTAGGATCGGTAGTTGAACCCTCCATCGGAACAGCTTTGGACGGGTCCTGTGCAGACAATCCAGCGCAGACGAGACCAAGAAAGAAAACTGCAAACGACAAGCGCAAAACCGCATGCCACAGAACTCGCGAAGAGGTGAGTTTCAACATGGAAACTGTTTACACTTGCTTGCTCCGCCTCGTCAAGTTCAGCCGAACGCGTATTCTCAGAACCATGACCTGGCTTTTTTGGGCTATTCTCTCTGCCGTCTTCGCCGCTGCAACCGCGCTGCTCGCCAAGGTCGGGGTCTCGGGCATCGACTCTAATCTGGCCACGGCGATCCGAACTTCGGTGGTCCTCGTCTTTGCGTGGGCCATCGCTATTGGTTTCGAAAAGCATCGCGCGATCACCCAGATCGAACCGCGCAGCTGGCTGTTTCTTTCTCTATCGGGAATCTGTACTGGCCTGTCGTGGCTGTGTTATTTCCGCGCACTGCAGATGGGGCCTGCCTCAAGTGTCGCGCCTGTCGATAAATTGAGCGTAGTCCTGGTCATCCTCGGAGCGTGGTTATTCTTAGGGGAGCAACTGACCCCCATGAAGATCGGCGGCGCGTCGCTGATCACAATTGGCGCAGTTATTCTCGCTTTTGCCTAAGCAAAAGCCGGTATAGCGCAACAGGTATAATAGCGATAGTTCTTTGAGTGCCCAACGCAAGGTTGGTGCCAGCTCCAGATGGGGGCGTCACGGCTTCGACGGGATTGCTTGTGGCAGAGAGGCATGCCGGGGTGTGGACACCCGTAATCGCTCACAAAACCATAAGTGCCAACAACAACCTGGCTCTTGCTGCTTAATTAATTAAGTAGCCGATCGCTCAAGCTTCGCCTACGGGCCTGTACCGATCGTCGCACAGTAGGCTGGTCTTCCCTGCTCCGTCTGCGCGGGTCGGACGAGACTGATCAGACTGGTCGTCGCCGCATCTTTGTCCGTTCTAAGTGGCGATGACGAGACAAAAATGAACCGGAAAAAGCATGAAAGCTCTCTGTTGGAAGTTTTTTCGGACGTGGGTTCGACTCCCACCGCCTCCACCATTTCTAAATAGCTTATTTATCAAGCACTGACCAATTCTGGCCATCGAACAGCCATTTTTCTACGTGATTTGTCCACCGCGTAGCCTCCCCCCGCTTCTTTGACCCATTTCATTCTTCGAGCAATCTTCCAACTGAAGTGGGGAGGCCCGAATGATTCTTTTCCGTCTTTTCCTCCTTCGATAATGGGGAATCGGCGCAGTGTTCGACCCCGCATTCTCCTTTGCGTTTGCCCCGGTGCCGGCAGAGAGGAAAGCGCCTTGATAACCTCAGTTCATTTCGATGCAATTGATTGGGACGGCAGCTTTGCCAGAAGGGGAGCGATCTTTGCCATCCACGAAGGATGATCGTGAGATAAGGATCTTGCGTACTCGAGGGATTTTCTATCCCCTCTTTCAATCAAGAGGCTGACGTAGCTTTCCAGGCTAATCTGACTCCATGGCGAAAGCGTTCGCCGTCCGCTGTCTGCGAAGTACCACTTGCCAAAGAGAGTCCACGGATCATTGCTACTCGAACTGAGAAGCTGCGCGCTGAGAGCATGGATCTTCGGAAGATCGGGCAATCGGCTCTGGTCATAATTCGTTTGCGTTGCGGCAAAATCCGCGAGATCAGCCACCCAGGATGGAGGCACTTCATGCGGCGGCATATCCTCTATCTCAAGTGACGATCCATCGACCGCAAGCAGAGAATGCCCATCCATGCTGAACACAGCAAAATGCTCCTTCCCTCTACCGCGAATCGGAAGGTGGAGCGTGTCTCCTGTTCGCGCATCCCACACTCGTATCGCTCCATCTGCCGACACCGTTGCGACGATCCGGCCGTCGGCGCTGAACGATGCTCTTTCGACCGGTCCGGGATGTTCCAGCGGAGGCGTGATCGGCTGACCGGTCTTTGCGTCCCATACCCGTGCCGTATGGTCCAGGGACGCGGTGACAACATGCGAACCGTCGGGACTGAAGGCTGCCGACTCTACGGCGAAGCCGTGACGGAGAATCACGCCTGAGGGTGCGCCAGTCTCTGCATCCCATATCTGCCCCGTCTCGTCACCGGACGCCGTAAGGATCTTCTTACCGTCGGGGCTAAACCGAGCGCTTAAGACGATGTTTTTATGTCTTAGCAGCTTCAGATGTGAGCCCGTGTGGGGGTCCACAAGATCGGCCTTATTGTCGCCTGTCGCGACCAACAACTGGGAATCGTCGTGGCTAAAGCTGATTCCATAAACTTCCTCGTGATAAAGAACAACTGGAGAAAGGGGTTGGCCGGTGACCGCATCCCACGAACGCAGCTTGCCGTCGTCAGTCCCGGCTGCGATCATCCTGCCGTCATGGCTAAAGCTGACACAGAGCACTGATCCAGGCACTTCCAGAGGGCCAGTAATCTGCCTTCCGCTGAGAGCGTCCCATATCCTTACCTCACTCTCGGAGCTACCGGTAACGACCTTTTTGCCATCAGCACTGAACGCAGCCGAGATGACTTCATCGTCATGTTGAAGTGGTGGAGTGAGTTGCGAGCCTGTGCGCGCATCCCACAACCGCGCGGTATGGTCGGCTGAAGCTGTGAGGATCTTCGTTCCATCGCTGCTGTAGCCTGCGAAGATGATCGTCTCTGTGTGCCCTTGCAGTTGCAGTGGAGTATTCGCGCGATGTTCTGTCAAAAGTTCAAAGATCAAGGCCGAGGCCGGATTGTCCTGGGGCTGCAGACGAAGGCTGTCTGCCAGCAATCTCAAGGCTTCCGGTTTGCTCCCGTCATTGGCCAATCCCAGCGCCTGAAGATAATCCACATAGGCACGGCCAGCCGGCGATCCTTCCCTGCTGTTGGAGATGGTCTGGGCCGAAATCACACCGCTCGCCAGAAATAGAGAGAGTGTCAAGACACAGGTTTGGAGCACCCCTCGTTGCCGTGGTCGATCATGGAAACAGAACATCAATTCCTCTTTAGTAATCTGCAGCGAAGTTAAACCAAGAGCCTGCAACGATATTTCCGTACAGGCCCTTGGAAGTCGGTGAATAGTTATTGGATCTCAATGCCGTTCACCATCGGCTGGTCGTGCGCGCCGTTGGTGAAAGCAATCACAATATTGCCGTTGACAGGTGTGATGTTGGCGAAGCTCTGAACAACTGCCGTGAAACTGGCATTTCCGGCAGCCGCAACGATATCAAAGTTCGTCAGCACCTGGGTTCCGTTGATTTTTACATTGAACTGCCGGGAATTCGCCGTTGTGAAGAAAAGTTCGGCGAAGTGGAGCACCACCGTGTAGGTTCTGGCCGCCGACAGGTTGGGAATCGTGTAAGTGACGCCGCCCTGGTGAGCATCTGCATACACCGCAGCGGGCGCAGCTATAGTTGCAATCGCTGCTGGGATGGTGATGGCATGACCGGGAGCATCATCGTTGCCACCGACAAAGTCGGTATCACCGATGAAGCTGCCCACAACCGTTGAGCTGCCTGCATTGATCGCAATCACATCGTTCGATCCCGCGGCAGTTGAGGTGGAAACCTGCTGTGAAGGTGGTGAAAGCACGCCGGTGCTGTCGGCCGCTTCGACTTTGTAGTAGAACATGGTCGAGGGCGTAAGACCCGTATCAGAGTAGCTGGTCGTTGTGAGATTAGTTGCAATCTGTGTAGCCGCGGACGGCACGAAGCCTGCAGTGGTGCTCCGGAATACCGAGTACGTGACTCCCGCACTGACGCTCGCTGTCCAACCCAGGTTGCTCCCGCTTGAGGAGCCAGTTGTAGCGGTCAGGGCTGTTGGCGCGGACGGTATGGTTGGTCCTCCTGTCTGAATCTCAATGCCATTCACCATAGGCTGATCCTTTGTGCCATTGTTGAAGGTGATGACAATCCGACCGTTCATCGGAGTGATGTTGGGAATGGTCTGAACAGCCGCCGTAAGGTTAGCTTTTCCGGCCTCCGCGACGATATCGAAGTTCGTCAGCACCTGCGTTCCATTGATCGACACGTTGAACATGCGAGAGTTTGGTGCACTGAAGAACAGTTCAGCGAAATGCAGAACCACAGTGTAGGTGTTCCCTGCTGACAGGTTGGGAATGGTGTAGGTGACCCCACCTTGATGAGCATCCGCATACACCGCAGCGGGCGCAGCTATGCTTGCGAGCTCATTGCAGGGGTCGCAGAGACAGTGAAATCCGGGCTGGGGGCTGGGCTGGGGGCCGGGGTGGATGAGACAGTCAGAGTAACCTGAGCGTCGTGGAGGTTGTTTGCGCTGAAGCTGGTGAATAAAGGAAAGTAGGCTCGCTTTGCGGCAGAGGCTGACGTAGCGATCGTGATAGTTGCCGACTGCGGCGTAGGATCACCGGTAAAAGTGAACTGTGGCAGCGCGGGTGCTGTGGACGTTGCAGGAAGACCAGAGGTACTCATCGAGACGACGCCGGTGAAGCCGTTCACTGGAGTAACCGTGACGGTGTACACCACCGGTGTTCCGGGAAGAACGGTCTGTGCAGATGCTGGCGTAACGCTGAACGCATAATCTGGGGCAGTAGGATTGGCTACCGTCAACGAACCTTCCCAGACGTTCTCAAGTGCGCCACTCTGACCAATGACTTCGATATTGCCTGTGCTCAGCAGAGGGGCGGGAGCGGTCGTCGTCTTGACAGTCAGGGTAACGGGGACAGTTGCTCCCGGTGTCAAACTGACGCTGGATGAGCTGAAAGAGGCAGAGGATCCCTTGTTGCTGCAGGACACCTTGCCGGCTGTCGTCCAGGTGCAGCTGCCCGGCAGGTGCGCTGCAGAGAGCTTGACGGTGCCGCTAAATGTGCTGCTTGCGGTTACATTCAGGTTGTACGCGACGGAGGCGCCGGGAGTGACCGTCTGGCTCTGTTGCTGCGAGGTGATGGTAAAGGTCGGAACCGTCGCAGGGTCCGAGTTGGGAACAGTCTTTGCTGGGCAGAACGTAATCTGGTAACCCGAAGAGGGCAGAGGAACGACATTGAAGTCGCTGGACGGGTCATCAAAGGCATAGCCATAGACCGACGGACAGGACTGCTTGAGTACAGCTCCCCGGTAGTTCGTATCCCAATTCACATTGTTGCAGGCCTGCGGCGAGGCATAGGGCCCCGCGCAGCAGTAGTTCGCTGTTCCATATTGGCTGCAGAGACTCTTGCACCCGACGACCTGTCCAGCACTGTTGAGCTGCTGCTGGCCAGCGGGGCAGGAACTGCGCAGATCCACTTGGCACGCAGCATTGATTGCATGGCCAGGGTTCACATCGTTGAGTTGGACGGAGAGGGGAAAGTCGAAGCCATCGACCAGACTGATGTCGTAGTTGTCAGCTCCCGTTGCAGAACCAGTAAGAGTGAACTCAGCGAGGCTTGTGTTGCCCGCTCCTGCGTGCTGGCACTGGAGGCCGCCGCAGTCGCCGGTCTGGCAGGAGCCCTTTCCGTTGGCGTCAAAGGTGCATTGGCGACGCCCCCAGAATCGACCACCAACCCAGGGTGTCGGCAGTGAGGTGGTGACGGTCGCGCCTGAGGGAAGCTCCAGGCCTCCCGATGATCCGTTGAAGACCGGGGTAGGATTGCCGGCGCCGGCGACCCATACGGTTTCCGCGCAGTTGTTCGTGATGACAAATTGACGGGTCTGGGCAATGGCCATGCCGCCCAGACTGGAAACGACAATCAGCACTGCATAGAGTGAGGCAGCCCAGTCGCGTCGACTATTGTTCGATGAGCAAATCCTTAACGCATTGACTGCGATTGAATGGGCTCTGCGAGACGGACGTAACGTGAGAGGCAGAGATCTAAAAGCTTGCAAAAGAAAATTCAAAATAACCTCCGGTAAGATCAATGACTGGTTTAAGAACAGGGTTGCGGACGACACAACATCGAGGAATATAGGTCGTCACTTTGACACTGTAAACGGTACGAAAGTAGTGCCACCTGCAGCAAAATAGAGGGTTTTGTCAACGCACGTAAAAAACGGAATAAAAATGTAACAATAAAACGCACAATTATTTCGACCACTCTTATTTCTTCCATCGTCGGAGCATCGACGGAGAACTCAGGCGCCTCATATTCAGCCGAAACTGTCGCAATTTGATATCTCTTCGACCTGGAGGCCTATCATGATAGCCAGCCCTATGGTTCGCAAGATCGTTCATGTGGATATGGACGCGTTCTATGCCTCGGTCGAGCAGCGCGACGATCCGGCGTTACGCGGCAGGCCGGTCGTAGTGGCTTGGCGAGGCAAACGCTCCGTCGTCTGTGCTGCCTCCTACGAGGCAAGACGCTTCGGCGTCCGTTCCGCCATGCCCGCCATCAGCGCCGAACGTCTCTGCCCTGAAGCTGTCTTCGTCCCGCCCGACTTCACCCGTTATCGCGTCGTCTCTCTCGCCGCCCGCGAAATCTTTCAACGCCACACCGATCTCATCGAGCCCCTCGCGCTCGATGAAGCGTATCTCGACGTCACCGAGAACAAAACAAATCTGCCCACTGCAACCCGGGTAGCCACGACCATCCGCCAGCAGATTCGCGACGAGCTTCATCTCACCGCATCCGCCGGAGTCGCGCCGAACAAGTTCCTCGCCAAGATCGCCTCGGACTGGCGCAAACCTGACGGCCTCTTCATCATTCAACCCGGCGACATCCAGACCTTCCTTCCGCCCCTCCCCGTCGGGCGCATCCCCGGCGTCGGCAAAGTCACCGAAGCACGCTTAAAACAGTTGAGCATCTCAACCGTCGGCGATCTGCAATCGATGGAGCAACAAACCCTCGAAGCAAACTTCGGCCGCTACGGAGTTCGCCTCTACGAGCTCGCTCGCGGTATCGATCACAGCAAAGTAGTTCCAGACAGGCCAACCAAATCAATCTCCGCTGAAGACACCTTCGAGCGAGACATCCCTCTCTCAGAGACTGAAGCTCTAATCCGGCGACTCGCGGAAAAGGTATGGGCCGCCTCTCGAAAAGAAGGACGCGAGGCCCGAACCGTCATCCTCAAACTGAAGACGAGTCAATTCAACATCCTCACCCGCAGTCACACGCCAGCGGTCCCACCGAAATCCTGTGAGGAACTCACCGCGATCGCTCTTTCTCTGCGAGATCGCATCGACCTTGGACCAACTCAGCGTTTTCGTTTAATCGGCGTAGGCTTAAGCAACTTTAGAGACGCAGAGGATCCGCAACCGCCTCTCTTCGATTGAACTTCATTTCATCGGGATCACGGCTTCGCTGGTAGTTGCGGCTTGGGTATCCGCAATGTCCACGAGCCGCCGAAGACGATTGTTCGTCCCTGTGGACGTGCAATGGCGCGATACTCACTCTCAAACTTGAAAAAGAAATTCAGTGCTTTTGCTGGAACGATGAAGTTAGTTTGAAAGCCGATCGCATGCACCGAGTAGTACGGAAACGTATTAGCCGGAACATTGGGTGCCACCAGTCCCCCGTTGCTGCTCACCTGCCACTGGTCATATCCAATAAGACCCAGCTGCCCGAGCAGGCTGAAGTCCTTCTTCAGCGGAAGCGTCTGCCCGAGTCCCCATTCCATCGTGAACGCCTGGCCAGGCGTAAGTCTTGTTCCGAAACCTGACGTCTTACTTCCATGAGCCTCCCAGTTCGTAAACAGGTTGGCGGTCGTGCCCTTGTTCTTTGTCAGGTAAACCGTGCTGCCCGTCGTAATGTTATTTCCCCAATAGCCCGAACCGACATTGTCGGTAGCGCCCGGAGTGTAGCGGCCCGTTGGAGCCATGAAAGCATATCCCACATTGACATCAGCACGCTTCAGACTCCAGCCCAGATTGATAGGCTGCACCCACGTGTCGGCGATTCCGCCTCCTCCGCCCGCCACCGTAAGGTTCGGAAAGTTGATGGCGCCCAACGTAAGTGAACCATTCGCGATTACCGGTGCGACGATATAGGGTGCGAACTTTGCGCCTAGAAATTTGCCCTTCGGAACGTAAAAGAATATGTTTTCGTCCGCCCATATGTTGTAGTCGGTGCTGAGAGGAAGGGCACTCCCGTTCGCATTCTTCAGCGCATCCGCATAATAGTTGAGCGCCATGTTGGCGTATGTGAATCCAGGATCTGGCAGAACACCCGCGTTAAGCCCTTGCTGTCCCGGGACATACTGCCCCTTCTGCTGCGCGCGAATAGAGATAACGCCCATGATCAAAAGGAAGACTAGGGTTACCACTCTCAGAAGAATTCGCAAGTTACTCTCCAGTACAGGTGCTGTGTGATATTGCCGGTATCCCGCGTGCGCAAAAACTGGCGTACACTTCCAGCCCGTCTGCTGGGGCTACCCAAATCAAACGCCTGCGACGCCGATTCGCTGCGGCGATCATGGAATTTGAGGTTAGACGTTGTCGTCGGACGAGACACCTGTCATTACTAACGGGACGCCAGCAATTCCAAACGAAAGATCTCGCCCGAGATGGCTTCTCTCAAAAAAGGAGAAATTGGTCAAACCACTATTGCGGCATGTATGCTTCTTCGCGGAGGAATTTATGAAGAATTTTGTCTGCCTGTTCATCGCGCTGATGGCCGTAGTTCTGGCGCCGAACGTGGCACACTCTCAGGTCAGTTTTTACGGCGATTTCAGTGCCAGCAAACTAACTTACCAGTCAAACACCAGCGTCCTGTACGGCCCCACCATTGGCGCCTTCGTTAACATAGCTGATCTAAAGATCGTTAAGCTCTCCGGCGATCTGCGAGCGACCTTCACCGGCTCCAGCGGAGTGCGGCTCGATGGCATTGTTGTCGGACCACGCTTCGAACGAGACATCAAATTCCTTAAGCTGAAACCCTACGCCGAGTTCATGGTCGGATTTGCCCGTTATAACAACGGCCTCAATCAGGTGGCCAGCTCCTCAACCGACTCCCAGCTCCAATTCATCGGCGGGGTCGACCGTTCCGTCGCGAAACATTTTGACTGGCGCATCTTCGATTACAGCTACATGCAGTACTACGGACTCCGCCAACTCTACAATCCCCAAACGTTTAGCACCGGCGTCGTCTTTCACCTTCCGTAACGTCGGAGACCAAGGCGCACTTTAGCGCCGACAGCGCAGATGCATGCAAGGGGACGAATCCGGGTCCCCTCGCGTGCGTTCTTAAGACCCCGAAGATGGGTCCTGCCCTCTTAGGTCGTTTGGACGAACAGATCCGCTCCAGCCAGGATTGACTCCCAGACATCCGTCGCGGATTCCGGAGTGGCCGCCAGGTGCCAGAGCGCATAGATCGCGAGCCCCTCTCCCCACGTAAGCACCAACCCATTCCAACTCGTGACGGAAGAGTATGTCGGCGACCAGTTGACGGTAAACCCAATCGCATCTCCCGACAACGTGCCTGTCAGAGTCCCGGTCACAGGGCCGCTTCCCCCACTGACTGCGCTTGTATAACTCCCGCTGAAGTTCTTACCGTCGAAGCTCGTAATGATCATCGTCGACCCGAGCTCGTTTTGCCAGGTCCCGCTGATCGCCGGGACGCTCGCTTTGCCGGATGGTTTGGTTGCTGAATAGGCTCTAAGCTGTTTCCGATTGATTGTCATAAATGCTCCGCATGAGAAGGATGGGCGAAAGCCCAATCATAACTGCAGGGCCAATCGACTTCCGGCTAAATTCAGGCGAAAGCGATCCAGGAATTACAGCGACTCCGCCGTCGCCTAAAGACAACATTGTTCTTCCCTTGAAACATTCTCCCAAATGAACTACCGTGGCTCCGTCGCTATAATTCTCCATCGATGAAGCCACCTACCAGAATCTTTCTAAGCATCCTCGCACTCGCCGCGTTCCCAGCCTTCGGCCGCTCCTTTCAGCAGACCGCGCCCCCCGCGGCCTTCACCATCGAGGGTGATCACTTCACACTCGACGGCAAGCCCTTCAAAGTCCTCTCCGGCGAACTCCACTACGCCCGCATTCCACGCGAGTACTGGCACGCCCGCCTGAAAATGGCCCGCGCGATGGGCCTCAACACCATCGCCACCTACGTCTTCTGGAACGTTCACGAGCCCACCCCCAACCACTTCGACTTCTCCGGTAACGCCGACCTCGTCGCCTTCATTAAAGCCGCGCAGGAAGAAGGCCTCTACGTCATCCTCCGTGCCGGCCCCTACTCCTGCGCCGAGTGGGAGTTCGGAGGCTACCCCGCCTGGCTCCTTAAAGACCCGCGCATGTCCACCGCCCTCCGCACCAACGACCCCGCCTTCATGGTCCCTGTCGAGCGCTGGATCACCCGCCTGGCAAAAGAGGTCGCCCCCCTTCAAATCGGCCACGGCGGCCCCATTCTCATCACCCAGGTCGAAAACGAGTACGGCAGCTTCGCCCAAGCAGAGAAAAACCCGCCCGATCCAACCCACGCCTACATGACCCACATGCGCGACATCTTCGTCCGCGCCGGATTCACCGCCTCCCTGCTCGACACCGTCGACGGCGGCGACGAGCTCCCTGCCGGCGGCGTCCCCGGTGTCTTCACCGGCGTCAACTTCGGCACCGGCGAGCACAAGCCCGAGATGGACAAACTCGCCGCCTTCCAACCCGGCAAGCCTCTCCTGGTCACCGAATACTGGCCCGGTTGGTTCGACTACTGGGGACACCCCCACCAGACCCGCCCTCTCCAGGCCCAGATCGAAGACGTCGACTACATCCTCAGTCGCGGCGCTGGGATCAACCTCTACATGTTTCACGGAGGCACCAGCTTCGGCTTCATGTCCGGAGCCAATCTCAACAACGGCAACTATCTCCCCCAGGTCACCAGCTACGACTACGGCGCCCCTCTCGACGAAGCAGGCCACCCCACCCCAAAGTTCCTCGCTTTCAGAAAAATCTTCGCCAAATATGCCACCTGCGTCAGCGGCACGGGCGAAGCCTGCCTGCCACCCATTCCCGAGCCGCCCTTAGTTATCACCATCCCCACAATCTCCCTCACTGAATCCACCCATCTCTGGACCAATCTCCCCAAGCCCATCCACTCTGACACACCCAGACCGATGGAGCAGTTCGATCAGGCCTACGGCTACATCCTCTACCGCCACCAACTCCCCGCCGCAGTCCAGGGCAACTTAGTCCTGGACGAACTCCACGACTACGCCCAGATCTACCTCGACGGAAAACTCATCGGCACCCTCGACCGCCGCAGTAAGCAATCTACCCTCCCCATCGACACCACCGGCCCCGCCCGCCTCGACATCCTCGTCGAAAACTCCGACCGCATCAACTTCTCCCCGGCCATGCGCGGCGAGATCAAGGGCATCACAAAATCCGTCACCCTCGCCGGCGTCCCCCTCACCGGCTGGCAAGTCTATCCCCTACCCATGACCACCCTGCCACCCTTCTCCACGTCAAAAATCGTCATTCTGAGCGAAGCGAAGAATCCTCATATTTCGTCTGAATCACCACAGCCACCTCCCGGAGTCCCCACTTTCTACCGCGCCAACTTCGCCCTCACCCACACCGGCGACACCTTCCTCGACGTCCGCGCCCTCGGCAAAGGAGCCCTCTGGATCAACGGTCACCCTCTCGGCCGTTTCTGGAACATCGGCCCCCAACAGACCCTCTACGTCCCCGGTCCCTGGCTCCGCGAAGGCACCAACGAAATCGTCATCTTTGACCTGCAACCCTCATCATCCCAGCCTCACGTAGTGGGCGTTGCCACACCAATCCTTGACGGCCCGGTCACAGACAATAGCCCCGTCGGCATCCCGGAGTAATCTTCACCATGTGCCTCTTATCCTCAAGATTTCCACAGACACTCTCTCTCGTAGCTCTCTCGTTGGCAATCGGCTCATCCACCGTCTACGCTCAAAATTCCATTGAAATCTTAAAGCAAAACTTTAAAAATCCACCTGCCGACTCTAAGCCGATGGTCCGCTGGTGGTGGTTCGGCACCGCTGTGGAAAAACCCGAGATCCTCCGCGAGCTCCAGCAGATGAAAGCCGACGGCATCGGCGGAGCCGAACTCGCCTTCGTCTATCCCCAGGTTCTCAACGACCCCGCCAAAAACCTCATCAACGAGCCCTTCGTCGGCCCCGCCATGCTCGACAACGTCCGCTACGCCCAGGCCGAAGGACGCAAGCTTGGCCTCCGCATCGACGTCACCCTCGGCAGCGGTTGGCCCTACGGAGGCCCCGCCACCACGCTCGCCGAAGCCGTCACCCGCATCCGCACCATCGAGGTCCCCCTCCCGCCAAAAGCCATCTCCGTCGTTCCCCCGTCGCTCGAAGAAGGCGAAACCTTCATCTCCGCAGCACTCGTCGACCTCCTCCCCGTAAGCAAGTCCGAACCCTGCGGCTTCGCCTACGGCAACGTCTGCGGTGGCCCCGCCATACCCACCCCAAAAAGCCGGAACGTCCCGCCGCAAATCACCTGGGATCCAAAGTCAGCCCAGCCACTTCCAATGACTGGCAACCCCCTCACCCCCTCTGACCAACCACGCATCGCCCTCTTCTTCATAGCCAGCCACACCAAACAGGTCGTCAAGCGAGCCGCCGTAGGAGCCGAAGGCTACGTCCTCGATCCCTTTAGCCACCAAGCCGTAGCCACACACCTTAAAGCAGTAGGGGAACCTCTCCTCAAAGCCTTCGGTCCCACCCCACCCTACGCCATCTTCTCCGACTCCCTCGAAGCCTACGGAGCCGACTGGACCCCCACCCTTCCCGCCGAGTTTCAAAAGCGTCGCGGCTACGATCTACTCCCACACCTTCCCGAACTCGTAGCCGGAGGCACCCCCTCCGCCGAGAAGATAAGGCACGACTGGGGCCAGACACTCACCGAACTCGTCAACGAAAACTATATGAGCCAAATCAACAACTGGGCCATCGCGCATCACACGAGATTTCGCTCGCAAACATATGGAGAACCAGCTGTTAGTTTCTCCAGTCAGAAACTCGTAGCACTACCCGAAGGCGAAGGTCCACAGTGGCGAGCCTTTTCCACCCTCCGCTGGGCCTCCTCCGCCAACCACGTTTTCCACAACAATGTCACATCCGGCGAAACCTTCACCTGGCTCCACTCCCCCGTCTTCCGAGCCACCCCGCTCGACATGAAGGCCGAAGCCGACATCGACTTCATCATGGGCGAGAACCAGCTCATCTTCCACGGCTGGCCCTACTCCCCACCCGCAGGAAAAGTTCCAGAACCCGGCTGGAGCCTCTACGCCGCCGCCGTCTTCAACGACCACAACCCATGGCATCCGGTCATGCCAGATGTCGCCCGCTACATTCAACGCATCAGCTACTTACTGCGACAAGGTGAACCAGCAAATCAAGTCGCCATCCTCCTCCCCACCGACGACGCTTGGACCAGCTTCGCCCCAGCCCACGTCACCGTTACCGGAGCCATGCAAAAGCTCATCACCCCACAACTCATGTCCGCCATCCTCTCCGCCGGCTACAACGTCGACTTCATCGACGCCGAAGCCATCAACAAGGTCGGCCTCGGCACCCATCAAATTCTTGTCCTCCCACCCACCGACCGCATCCCATACGACACGGTCAACAAAATATCCCTATTCGCCGCGAATGGTGGCAAAGTTATCGTCGTAGGTCATGCACCATCACTAACCTCAGACGGCAAACCATTAAATCCAATCGTCTTTAAGTCGTTTTCAACCTTGGTTGCGGACGAGTCCCACCTAACCGAAGCCCTCAACAACGAGGGACACCCAGACCTCAGCCTGACAAAAACGGATGAACACACCAAAGAAGTCGTAGGCTTCATCCATCGCAAACTACCCGAAGCGGATATTTACTTCGTCGTGAATACGTCGAACGAAGCCGTTGGCGCAGGAGCGTTCTTCGCCACAGCCTACAAAACAGGTTCGCGATGGGATCCTGAAACCGGACTAGCAATCAAAACCGGCGTCTCCCCAGACTTAGAGCCACTGGAACTCACTCCATACGAATCTGCAGTCTACGTCTTTAGTAAGACCCCCGAAACAAGCAGTGCGCCATTGTGTAATTGCACCAGCACGAAGAATATGGCCGACCTCAGCATCGACTGGAGCGTCACCTTCACCTCAACCAAAGAAACCGAAACAGAACCTACCCTCACCGACTGGACCACAAACCCAGCCAGCCTCTACTACTCCGGTGAAGCCGTCTACTCCCGCGACTTCACGCAGGAGCCAATCCCGGCCTCCGCGCAAATTCTTCTCAAAGTAGACGGCGGCAAACCCTTGCCCGGAGCACCTAACTCCCCACCCGAACACGGCCCGCAACCCGGCATCTTAGGCCGTGACGGCCTCCCCGACCCACGCATTACCCGCCCCGGCCCCGGCATGCACGCTTACTTCGACCCACCCATCCGCGAAGCCGCCATTGTCTTCATCAACGGACAGCGAGCCGGCTCTCTCTGGCACCCGCCCTATCGCCTCGAAATCACAAAACTCCTAAAACCCGGCCAGAACCACATCGAGATCCACGTCTACAACACCGCACTAAACGCCTGGTCCGCACTTCCCCCGCACGACTACAAACCCCTCATCGAAAAATACGGCGACCGCTTCCAGATGCAGGACCTCGACAAAGTCCAACCCATCCCCTCCGGCATCCTCGGCACCATCCACCTCGTCACCCAGAATGCCCAATGACATTCACGAATCCGGAAGAAGTGATCAATTCCCTTTCTTCTTGATCTCCCCCAAAGGAGTATCCAGCGTTCCATCGTTGTTAATGCTGATCGGCATATCCAGATTCGACTGGCCCGGCTTGTGCAGAATGATCTTGTCGCCCTTCGTCCAACACTCCAGCACCTCACCCTGACCACCCGGATCAGCCAGCGTCGCCTTGCCCGAACGAAACACGATTGTCAGACTGCCCAGCCCTCCCGAGTTCGAATACCTGCCCTCGATCTTCCCCGCACAACTCGTCATTCCCGGCTGCGGAGGAACGCCTCCCTGCGCCGCAGCCGGAGCCGCAGCCGCCGCACCGGCATACTTCATGTTTTCAGGACCAGCCCACGTCTCGCGATTCCCCGCCAGCTTGATCTGGTACTCCTGTCCCATCGTCGTAACGATCTCGCCCGTCTCCCAGTGACCGTCAACATGCACCTGCACCTTGTCGTGGAGTTGATAGTGTCCATTGGCCCTGTCCCGCGCCGACGGCGCTCCGGCACTGCGTACCTCAGCGGGATAGTACTTCCAGACATCGCCCGCTCCCGTATGAACGTAGTATCTGTTTCCGTCGACCTTCAAAATTTGAGCAGCAACCCAGCCAAAACCCGTATTCACCTGAACCTTATCGCCAACCTTGTATCCACTACCCTGGCCCATACCCGCGCCGGGCGGGGTTGTCGCGCTGAGTACCGCGGTTGATTGAAGACTCAGAACCACAGCAAGCATTCCCGGAAAAACAAAACAGAGTGGCCCATGTCGCATAAGGTATCCCTCCTGTTTGTATGAAGGTCCTCATTCTCGCACTTGGGCAAGCAAAATGTCTCCCTGCAGTCATTTGCATATACCGTCAACGCGGCCTTCTAGAGAGAATCACCCCCAGGAGCTAATCGCAGATTGGGACGATGAACCGCCGGCGCTGCTCCACATCGCAGACCAGAGCAGGAACAAAAACGCAATCCAACTTCCAATCCACACTTCGGTCCTTGACACCCGCGATAAAATAGAACCAGAGCCAAACAGTCCGGCGCAAGCCGGACTGCACCATTTAACGCCGTACTAAGACCGTTCAAAGTCCAGACTTAAAGTCTCTCCTTCGAAGACTTTGCACACTTTAACCCGGTAGGGGGAGGTAACATGAACACCGCAATCAATCGCCTCGCTAGATCCACCTCAAGCCTCGCACTCTCCCTCGCTCTCACTCTGGCGACCCATGCTCAAGCCCACGCCCAAAATATTTTTCTCGCCGACGACTACGGAGCAAAGGGCGACGGCACCACTCTCAATACCGCAGCCATTCAGAAGGCCATCGCCCTCGCATCCCAGACCAAAGGGACCGTCGCCTTCAAACGTGGCACCTACCTCACCGGCTCCCTCTTCCTCAAATCCGGCATGACGCTTGACGTCCGTGAAGGCGTGACTCTCATCGGTTCCCAGAAGCTCGAAGATTACCCCATGCTCCCCACCCGTATCGCCGGAATCGAGATGACCTGGCCTGCCGCGCTCCTCAACGTCCGCGATCAAAAAGACGTCACAATCACCGGCAAAGGAACCATAGACGGCGACGGCCCCATCTGGTGGAAGTCCTATTGGGACCTCCGCGCCACCTACGAGCCCAAAGGCCTCCGCTGGGCCTCCGACTACGACGCCCGACGCCCCCGCCTCATCCTCTTCCAAAACTCCTCGAACATCCACCTCGGCAACGGCATCAACCTCAAACGCTCCGGCTTCTGGACCGTTCAGGTCCTCTACTCCCACGACGTCACCATCGACGGCGTCATCATCCGCAATAACGAAGGCGGCAAAGGCCCCTCCACCGACGGCATCGACATTGACTCCTCTAAGCAAGTCCTCGTCGCCCACGCTGACATCGACGTCAATGACGACGCACTCTGCCTCAAAGCCGGCCGCGATTCCGACGGCCTCCGCGTCAACCGCCCCACCGAAGACGTCGTCATCCGCGACTCCATCATCCGCCATGGAGCCGCTGCCATCACCATCGGCTCCGAGACCTCCGGCGGCTTCCGCAACATCGAGGCCTACAACATCACCGCACTCTCCGGCGTTCCCTCAGGAGTCCTCTTCAAATCTGCCCACGTCCGCGGCGGCTGGGCCAAAGACATCCGCATCCACGACCTTACCCTCGAAGGTGTAGCCATTCCCATCCACATCACCATGAACTGGAACCCCAGCTACAGTTACGCTGCCCTTCCACCCGACCTGAAAGACCCCCCTCCCTACTACATCACCCTCACCACCAAGGTCCCCGAAGACAAGGGCCTCCCCCACTTCTCCGACGTCCACATCTGGAACATCAAAGCCACGGGCGCAAAACAAGCTTTCAACGTAGCCGCTTACCCAAATGCTCTTCTGGTCGACTTCAAGCTCGACCACCTCAACATCGAAGCCGCGTCTGCCGGCACCATCGCCAACGCAAAAAACTGGAGCATGACCGACAACATCATCACCACCACAGATGGCAGCAAGGTCACCTTCACCGACTCAACAGGCGAAGCCAACCCCAAAGACGTCCCGTACGGCGAACCCAAATAACCTCACCAACGCATAACGAGAGATGTCGGACCACCAGCCAGATCGGCGCAAAGACGAGTAATTTTGTAGAAAGTTTCAGCCGACTCAAAAAAATCAACGTTTTCTCTTGCGGCAAGCAACTTTAACCAATAGGTTCGGTTGAACCCTGTGTCATTCAAGATGACGAATTGGTTGAGAGGAGCGAGCGATGACCGCGAACGGCCCTGGACCCACAAACTCGCGCAGTAAACTGTGCGTGAATAAAGCAGCCGCTTTACTAAGCTTTACCCTGACCGCTCTCATAGCCGGCTGCTCCAGTAGCACCGCACCCACTGCGCCCACGCCAACGCCAACTCCTCCCAATCCCGCAATCACCATCAGCGGAGCAAACCAGACTCGCCTCGGATCCACAGTCCAGTTCACCGCTACCGTCACGAACACAACGAATACGGCCGTTGCCTGGCAGGTCAACAGCATCGCCGGAGGAAGCACCGCAACCGGAACCATCTCCCCCACCGGCCTCTACACCCCACCAACAACGCTCCCCTCCCCCAACACCGTGACAATCTCCGCCGTCACGCAGGCGACTCCAGCTGCCACCGCCACCCCCATCACCGAATCACTCCTCAACCCCCTACCCGTCCTCACCACCGCAACAACAGCGCAAACTACCTCGGCCACCACCTACAACCTGCTCGTAAACGGAACCGGGTTCGTCTCAACGTCGCAGATTCAAATAGCAGGCATCTCGGTCGCCACAACATTTGTCTCCACAACGCAACTGAGCGCAACGATTACAGTAGCGGCGAATGCGACGAGTGTAGCGGTATCGGTAACAAATCCGGATCCAGGCGGCTCGGCTTCCGCGATCGCGCAGACCACCGTCGCAAAGACCAGCCTCACTGCGTCAGCGAGATTGCTCGATCAGGCGACCTTCGGCCCTACGCTCAACGACATCGAGCACGTCCAGCAGGTTGGCATCACTCCCTATCTGACCGAACAGTTTGCCCTACCCACCACCCTCCTCCCGAATATCGCCGCAACACCCCCAACGATATGCGTCAACACCCTGCTGCCATGCGAACAGAGCGAGTGGTGGCAGACCATGCTCACCGGACCCGACCAACTCCGGCAGCGTGTAGCGTTCGCCCTCAGCGAAATCTTTGTCGTGTCCACAAACTCAATCAACGCGAGAGCCGTAACGACCTACCAGAACACCCTGGCGAACGACGCCTTCACCAACTTCTACACCATAATGCAGGACGTGACGCTCTCCCCTGCAATGGGGGCCTATCTCAACATGCTCAACAGCGCCAAGCCCGGAACCATCAACGGCGTTCCGCAGATCGCAAATGAAAACTACTCGCGCGAGCTGATGCAGTTGTTCTCAACTGGCCTTTTCATGCTCAATCAGGACGGAACGCCGCAACTTGATGGAAGCGGCAACACGATTCCGGTGTATACCGAAGCGCAGGTTCAGGCATTTGCGCGCGCCTACACCGGATGGACGTATGGCAATGCATCCGGCACCGGCGCAGCCACAAAATTTCCGCAAGCAGCGAACTACACCGCTCCGATGGCAGCGCTGGAAAGCCAGCACGATATGACGGCGAAGACTTTGCTAAACGGGACGACCCTGCCGGCCGGACAATCCTCGTCGCAGGACCTCACCGGAGCGCTGACCAACATCTTCAATCATCCGAACGTCGGCCCCTTCATCTGTAGGCAGCTCATCCAGCACCTTGTCGCAAGCGATCCTGGTCCAGCGTATGTCTCGCGCGTAGCTGCTGTCTTCTCAGATGCCGGAGACAGCAAGCACACGCGCGGCGACATGAAAGCAGTGATCACCGCCATACTCACCGACGCGGATGCACGCGCTGGAGACACGAGCCCAAGCTTCGACGGAGGCCATCTGCGAGAGTCGATGCTCTATATCACCAACATCATGCGCGCGCTAAGCTTCGTCAATAAGGATGCCGCTGCGGGCAACGATGTCATAGCCAACGCCTCCTACAACACCGTGGGAAACTACACTTCACCTCTTGGGGAAAAGCCATACACCTCAGGCAGCGTCTTCAACTTCTTTCCCCCGGAGTACGTAATCCCTGGCTCGATAAAGAACGCGCCTGAGTTCGGGCAGGAGAACACAGCCTCAGCAGTGCTGCGGCTCACCCTGGCGAACACGATCGTCTACAACGGCATCAGCGGATTCACCGTAGACCTTAGCAAAACGAGCGCCCTCGGAATCACCGCTTCCGCCACCGGCAATGCTATGACGGACAGTGGCAATCTGGTGGATGCGCTGGGCGTCATCTTCCTGCACGGACAAATGCCCACCCAGATGCGCACGGCGATAGTTAACCACATTGCGACACTAACCGATCCCGCCCAAAGAGTGCGGGTTGCAACCTACCTTGTGATCACATCTTCTTTCTACAAAATCGAGCACTAAGAGAATTTCTGAGCTATTAGTTGTCGGAAATGAGGGACTTCAATGGGCGTGAATCGGCGCAGTTTTATCAGGTACGCAGCGTTGACGGCAGTAGGCAGCGCCGCCGGACTACGGCCCTTCGGCGCATTGAACTCACTGGCGCAAAGCTCTGCAGACTATAAGGCGCTTGTGTGTGTGTTCCTCTTTGGCGGCAACGACGCGAACAATACGCTCGTCCCCTTCGACACGACCGGCTATGCTAACTATGCCTCGATTCGTGGCCCGCTCGCTCTCCCGCAGACTGGCACAGGCTCCTTAATTCAGTTAGCGCAGGCACCGAACTTTTCTCTCAATCCCAACCTGCCCGATATCGCCAGGCTGTTCGATAGCAAAGCGGCGGCGATTGTAACCAACGTCGGCACACTCGTCGCTCCTACGACGAAGACAACATACCAACACGGCGCGGTCGTGCCCACGAACCTCTTCTCACATCCCGACCAGCAACTGGAGTGGCAAAATGCCTCTCAGAACGGATCGACGCAAACAGGATGGGCCGGGCGCATCGCTGACACTCTGAACACCAGCTACAACCCAGGAGGAACGGTGCCGATGATCACCTCGGTTGCCGGCGACACTCTCTTCTGCAATGGATCAGCCAGCACACCCGTCTCAGTGAGCCCAGGAAACCTCGGTGGCGCATCATGCAGCGAAGGTACGACAGAGTGTGCAGCCCAGCAGGCGACCGCACAAGCGCTCCTTCAATTCGATTCCGGACTTTCGCTGGTCCAGGCGGACAATACGATCACCAGCAACGCATATAGCTACGCCAAAATTCTCACTGCGGCAACCGCTTCTTTACCCGCGTTGCAGACGGTCTTCCCAGCGAACAACGGTCTGGCATCACAGTTGAAACAGATCGCGCAGATCATCCAGGCCCGCAGCGCCCTCGGCGTCTCACGCCAGATCTTCTTCGCCGGCATCGGAAACTTTGATACGCACTCTGATCAGCTGAATCTCCAGGGGCAGCTTCTTGCATCGATCTCTCCAGCGCTCGCAGCGTTCTACGCGGCCACACAGGAACTAGGCGTCTCAACCAACGTCACTACGTTCACTATGTCGGACTTCTCCCGCACCTTCCAGCCAAACTCGAACACCGGCACCGACCATGCCTGGGGCTCTCACCACATCGTCCTGGGTGGCGCCGTTAAAGGCGGACAAATGTATGGCACCTTCCCAACGTTGGCCCTCAACGGCCCCGACGACTCGGGAACCAACGGACGTTGGGTGCCGACAACAGGAAGCGTCCAATATGCTGCAACTTTGGCAAGCTGGTTCGGCGTTAGCGCATCGCAAATGGCCACAATCTTTCCGAACATCGGCAGCTTCCCCACAATCAATCTAGGCTTCGTCTAAATTCCGAATCCGGCTCTCATCCAACCAATCACCCGTGCGCGAAATCAATAAACGCATGCTGCGGATCGGTGTGCACCAGCGTCACATCCACGGTATCGCCAACATCCAGGCCATTCGCTCCACGCACAATCTTCCCCTCCACGGGAGGATCGAACACCCGCACATACGTCCCCTTGTCGTTTGCTCCGGTAATCACTCCGTGGAAAGTCTTTCCAATGCTTCCGGCGAGTGCCACCGCTGCAATTCGCTTCACCATCGCCCGCTCCACCTTGCGTGCGGCCGACTCGCGCTCATTGCAGTGCGTCGCAATCGCTGCCAGCTCGTCATCCGAATACGGCGGAGCCTCTCCCTTTAACCACGCCGTTACCACGCGCTGCGTCACGAGATCCGGAAACCTCCGGTTCGGCGCCGTCGAATGCGCATAGTCCTGCGTCGCCAATCCGAAGTGACCCTGCAACTCCTCCCCATCGCCCCTCGCCAGCACATACTCCCCCGGCCCCATCAACTTGATAATCGCCAAGGACAAATCCGGATAGTGCACTGAATCCGCCGCACGCTGCGCCTGCAGAAACGCATTCAGTGCTCCCGAATCTGGCTCCGGCGGCAGCGTAGTGCCATGGCGCCGAACCAGCTCCACAATCCTCGTCCATCGCTCGGGAGACCGCACCACCCTCCGAATACCTGACCGCTTCGCCGCCCTCAGCGTCTTCGCCATCGTCTCGTTGGAAGCAATCATCAACTCTTCAATCAGATCACTTGCACGATTATGAAACACCGTCCCGATCGACTGCACCTTACCATCGACCACCACCGGATCGGCCTCCGCCCGGCTGAACTCCAGCGCACCCTGCCGTACCCGTTGCGCTCGCAACGCGACCGCCGCCTCGTCCTGAAGCTTCAACTGCGCCTGCAACTCTGCAGAAGCAGCAACCTTCGCATCAGGCCCAGCCGATCCCTCCAGCCAGGGCCCCACATGGCTATAGGCCAGCTGCGCCTTGTTCCGAACTACAGCTCTGTAAATACTCGTCTGCCCTAAGTTGCCTTCAGCGTTCACCACAAACTCCAGCACGTGCGCCGCACGATCTTCATTCACGTTCAGCGACGTCATGTCAGTCGACAACTCCGTTGGCAGCATCGAAAAATTCCGCACAGCCGTATACACCGTTTGCGTCTGCTCGGCTGCATGCCGATCGATCGGAGTGCCTTTCATTACCGCTGCCGAAACATCCGCAATGGCAACCATCACGCGGATACCTCCCTCCACTCGCTCCGCCACTTCAATCTGGTCTAAATCCCGCGAAGTATCGTTATCGATCGACGACCAAAGCAGCGTACGCGTATCCCGCGCATCTTTATCCTGTGCTGCACCCAAAGAGGCGCGAATCTGCGCGACCTGCGCAACACAGTCATTCGAAAAGTTAAGGTGGAAGCCCTCACGGATCATCTCCGCGGAGGCAGAAGCGACAAGATCAAAGGTTGTAGACATGCAAGGCAAAGCCTATCACGCGCCCGTTTGCTTCGCCGCTATCGGTTCCAGCGCAACCACAAACAACCCGGCCCATCGCGACACCTGTTCGGCATACGCACCAGTGACGGCGTCGCGGCTTCCTTCCAGCACCGCCATCTGCACAGCAAAGTTCCCCACCGTCGAGCTCTCTGCCGCACCGCGAAACAACTCCAGCCCCGTCGCCTCTCGTGTCAGCCGGTTCAGATAATCGTTTTGGCTCCCACCACCCACAATAAACAACCGTTTCAACTTCTTGCCGCTATGAAACGCCACCCGGTCCAACACCTTCGCATAGCGCGCCGCCAGGCTATGAAAGATCAGGCTCGCAAACACCGGAGCATTCTCTGGTCTCTCATCGAGTGGCTCCAATCCTTTGCGCGAACGCTGCGCATTAATACGCTGTGGCATTCGCCCCGAAAGCAACAGGTCAGGATCATCCACATCCAGCAAACCATGTGGCTTCGCAATCTTCTCAGCCTTCACAACCAACTCCGGTACGGTCCATACTCTTCCGTCTGTCGACCACTTTTCGATGCACTGCCGAATCAACCACATCCCATTCACATTTTTGTGAAAGCATATCCTCCCCCCAACCGCGCCAAGATTCGTAAAATTCTCCTCCGCCGCTGCCTCGCCATTTCTCGGCTGCTCCAGCAATGTCCCAACGAGAGACCACGTCCCCGAGCTGATGTACGCCCAGTCATTTCCCGTCGCAGGAATCCCCGCAATCGCGGAGGCAGTATCGTGGCACGCAGGAGCGATCAGGACAGCATCGCGCAGCGCCGGCAACTCCGCCAACGACCCACTCAGTCTGCCGAGCTCTGTTCCCGGAGGAACCAGTTTCGGCGCCTCAGCCAGGTCCAGATGCAGCGCACTAAAAATCTCCCTGCACCACTGCCGCTGATACAACTCGACCAACTGCGAGTGAGTAGCGTTCGTATGCTCGGCCACCCGCGCCCCACCCCATCGCGACAAAATGTACTCCGGCAGATTCAGCCATTGACTGCCCTCGGGAAGCCCCTGCATCTCATCTGCATACAACTGATAAAGCGTGTTGATTCGGAGCAACTGAACTCCCGTCAACTCGCGCAGCCTCTCGGGGCTTATCTTGCGATGCAAGACGCGTTCCGCCTTAACAGTTCGTTCATCGCGGTAACAGAACGGATCACTCAATGCCTTGCCGTCAGCGCCCACCCGCACGTAATCCACAGCCCACCCATCCACAGCAATCGAGCGAACCCCTTCCGTTGCAATCGCCGCGCACTGGCGAAGCCCGTGCTCGAGTCCCGCCTCGATCATCTCGATGTCCCAGTGCAGGCCGCCGTTCACCTCGCGCGGCGCATTCGCAAACCGGTGCACCAGCTTGATCTCTGGTTTCCCTTCTATCCATCTCAGCAACGAGATCCGGCAACTCTCGGCACCCAGGTCCACAGCAATCGACGCCCGCGTATCAGCAGGCAGAAGCGCCATGTCGGGCATCCGCTTCCTCATCGCGCGTCTCTCTTCATCGTAAATAGGCCTCAGTCAGACCGCCATCGACTGGAATCAGGTGCCCGGTCGTGCATCGCGCCAGCGGGCCGGCCAAAAACATAATCGCCTGCGCACAATCCTTCGGATCGATCGGCTGATGTGTCAAAGTCCGCGTCGCGTAAAACTTCGCCAGCTCGTTCCGCAGTTCGTCGTCGGTCATCTTCTCCTCAAACGGCAGCTTGTACTTCTTCAGAGAGGCCATGACGCGGTCTCGCGGAAACATCGTCGATCCCTTCACCACCGTCGCTGGCGAGATCCCGTTGACCCTTACCTTCGGAGCCATCGATACCGCCAACTCTCGCACCAGGTGACTCAGCGCCGCTTTGCTCACGTCGTATGCCTCCGTTCCGCGTTTCGCAACAACAGCATTTGCAGAGCTCGTCAGCACAACACTGGCGTCAATTCCCTGCTCAGCAAAGATCTTCGCTGCCTCGTCCGTCAACAGGTAGTTCGCCGTCACGTTGACCTCAAGCGTCAACGCCCACTGGGCATCGCTGATCACGCCATCCGGCGAAGAAGGAAACAGCGCGGCCGTATTAATCAAAATATCGATCCCGCCAAACTGCTTGATCGTCGCATCCAGAGCAGCCCTGATCGTCTTGCGGTCTCGAATGTCAATACTTGTCCAACCAACAGCCTCTTTCCCGGCAATCGTCTTCGTCTCTTCAGCAACCGCCTCCGCGCCCTTCACATCACGGTCCGCGATCATTACGTGCGCGCCACGCTCAGCAGCCAACAGCGCGACCTCGCGCCCAATCCCGCTGCCACCGCCGACAATCAGCGCAACCCGCCGGCTCAACTCCTTCTCAGGAGGCTGCCTGCGAATCTTCGCCTCCTCCAGCTTCCAGTACTCAATCCGAAATGCCTCACTTGGCGGCAGCGCAACATAGTTCGTATGCACCGTGAACTGATCGGCCGTGGCCGCCGGTCCAGCTTGCGGGATCTCCTTGCAGTCCACACCGGCACCAAGCGCGCCAGCCCCCTGCATCACGCCAATCGCATTGATATAGAACTCTCCGGTAATCCGCGACTCCGTCTTGTTCTTCCCAAAGCTGAACATCCCCACACCCGGCACCAGCACCACAGTCGGACTAGCATCGCGCACTGCAGGCGAATCCTTCAGCGCATGCTTCTTGTAATACTCCGCATACTCCGCGCGATAAGTTTCAAGCCCTGTCTCGATCAGTTCCTTCAACTCCGCAGGCTCCCCAGCCGGGTTCCACTTGAGGAACATCGGGCGAATCTTCGTCCGGATAAAGTGATCGGGGCAACTCGTACCAAGATGCGCCAGCTTCTCCGCCTGCGCCGAGTTCACAAACTCCAGCACCGCCCGCGAATCCGAAAAACTCCCAATCCACCGGTGCTTCCGCGACACCGCCCCACGCAGATAAGGCATGATCGAAGCCGCAATCGCTGCACGATCCTCCCGCCCCTTCACTGCCCCGCCGCCGAAGACCTTATATCCATCAGCCGCATGTCGCTCAATAAATTGCCCGAGTTGATCGATGATCGTGATCGTATTCAAATAGCTCTCACGCTGCGTATTCCCCCACGTGAACAGCCCATGTCCACCCAGCACCACGCCATCGCACCCAGAAGTCTCTGCAACAATCTTCTTCAGCATCATGCCCAGTTCAAACCCGGGCCGCTGCCACGGCAGCCAGGCCAGCTTGTGCCCAAACTCCCGATTGAACTCTTCCATCTTGATCTTCCCGTTCGCCGAGGCCGCCAGCGCGATCCCCCAGTCCGGGTGCAGATGATCCACATGCGGAAAAGGCAAAAAACCATGCAGCGGCGTATCAATCGAAGCCGCAACCGGGTTATTCCCAAACGTACATAGCGGATACATCTCCACCATCTCGTCTTCGAGATCCACCCCTCGATACGCGTTCTCCAGCGCCAGCAGCTTATCCATATAGAGCGTCGCGAAACCCGCTCGCTTGATGCTCCCCAGGTCGCCCCCACTCCCCTTCACCCACAGAATCTGCTTCGTCTTTCCATCCAGCGGATCGACCTGCTCCAGCTTCGAGCTCGTATTGCCGCCGCCAAAGTTCGTAATCCGCAAATCCGAACCCAGCAGGTTCGACCTGTACCGCAACAATTCCGGTGCATCCAGCTTCGCCGCAACCGCCTCATCCCAACGATCTTCCAGAAACCGCAGCCTGCTCTGTGCTGTCATGTGTGTTGACCTCTATCGTGCCCGCCAAAATCCGGCCCCGACTATCATTCCACAGCAAACACCAATACGGCAACTATTTCCAATGTGAAAATAACTCCAGATAAATCGACCACCCAGCCCAGGCCTTGGCATCTCGCTACTGCAGCGACTCTCGCGTCACCATCCGGTGAGCCACATAGTTATACGGCGGCACTGTCTGCCCTTTCAATAACGACAGCCCCAGATGAATCAGGCTCGGCCCATACGAACTCGTCTCGTGCGAGACCGAACCGATCAGAGGTGACTTCTCCTTGCGCATCTCCAGAATTGCCTCGGCAATACAGTCCTGCCCAACGATCGCCACATGCTTCTCCCGCTTCTGCTCCCGCACCGCATCCACCGCGCCCAGGCCACTCGAGTCAGTCGCCGCCGCAATCAAAATATGTTTGTCCTTAGGATGCCGTTGCAGAAAATCCGAGACCAGTTTCTTGCTCCGGTCCCTCATCCCACGCCCATCGATCCGCACAAACGTCTCCACCGGCAACTCCGGATGCCCCGCACGCACGCCCTCGAACGCTCCAGTAATTCTGCTCTGCACCAACTGTCCCGCCTCCGGTAGATCGAGCCCGATCACCCAGTCCACCTGGCCCTCCCAGTTCGCCGTCGCGTGAGCAGCCAGCGCCGCGCCAGCCTCAATCCCAACCCTGTAGTTATCCACTCCAAAATACGTCGCATGCGGATGCGGAATATCAATCGCGATCAGCGGAATCCCCGCCCCCGCGATCTTGTCCCCAATCATCGGAGCAACCTCCTGCTCCACCTGAAACTCAATCACCAGATCCACTTTGCTGCGAACAAACTCCTCCGCATTTTTCAACGCCGTCGAGGAATCGTACCGATTGTCCAGAATCAGCAGATCAACGCCCACCGAAGCCGCCGCATCCTTCAGGCTCTCCGTCACCTCAACCGAGAACGGCATATCCGCGCTCTGCCCGCCAAACCCAAACCGCAGCTTCTTCGGCCGTGTCACCTGCCGGTACAGCCCATCCGGCGACTGCGAAAGATATCCGCGGTGCACAAATGTCTTCAGCACCCTATACACCGTCGTCTTTGAGATCCGCGTCTGACGATGGATTGCCTCCAGCGTCATCGGCTGATTCTCCGCCTGCAGCAACTCAAGAATATCCAGCGCCTTCGACAGCACCGGAATCAGATAAAGTCTCTTCGTCGTTTTACGAACCGCCATAGTCTCCTGTCGAGGCCCACTCACTCAGCCGCTCCATTATGCGGCAAATCGGCCATGTTTCGTTAATGAAATTAGAATTCAGTAGAGAACCGCCCCAAATCGCTCTCCGAAGAATCACCCCTAAAGATGCTTGTTCTTCGGAGGGAGCGTAGGCTTTAGCCCTGACATCGGGCACCGAAGTAAAATCCACCCAACAGACATGAAGCGCTCCGTCCTCAGCCACGTCCTGCTTCTCGGCCTCGTCGGCGGCGTCCTCATCGCCGTCCTCCGCTGGTCCGAGTACCAGTTTCTGGTCATCGAACACTCCCTCGAAATCTATGGCGCCATCGTTGCCATCATCTTCGTCGTCTTCGGCATCTGGCTCGGCATCAAGCTCACCAAACCCCGCGAAAAAATCATCCTCCGCGAGGTCCTCATCCCAACCGATCCGGCGACCACCTTCACCCTCAACCAGACCCAGCTCGACGCCCTCGGCATCACCCCTCGCGAGCTCGAAATCCTCACACTCATCGCCCAGGGCCTCAGCAACCGCGAGATCGCCGATCGCCTCTTCGTCAGCGAGAACACCGTCAAAACCCACTGCAGCCGCGCCTTCGACAAGCTCGGCGCCCGCCGCCGCACCCAGGCCGTCCAGCTAGGCAAACAACTAGGCTTGCTGCCCTAGAGCAGTTTCACTGTAGGTCTACCCGAAGCTTCAGGTGCTATGGCCGTCTTTGGTAGTGCGTCTGCTTCGAGTTCCTACCACAATATTTTCGCACTGACCGATGGGCGTGATGCGCGTCTTCCAACTTCCATCGTTAGCAAAATATTGCTGCGTCGCGAAAGCACAGCCGGCGGCACCCGGATCCACGGACACCGACGAAAAGTCACCGAACCTGCATTGGTTGTTGCTACCGCACTGGGTCACGACGCCTCCAGTGGCGCCGACCGTGCCCGGGCCGGCGATCTGTACCAGCGGCTGACTGGCATTCCCTTCGGCGAACACGTTTGTGGTCGCCGTCCCGGCAGGAGTATCGGTAAACGCCCAGTTGAGAAACACCTTCTCTCCGCTTGGAATGAACCCCACCGCGATAGAAGGATTGAAATCGTCGCTGCTGCCGCTGTGAAACGCGAAGGTCGTCTCCACGGTGTTTTTGCTGGGTTCTACCTTTCCGTATCGCACGGTGGGAAAGCCATCATCGTCAGCGTCATGGGCGAACCAAATGAAAGTGCCGTCGAAGTAGGGAAAGCTGGTGATGTTGCCGTCGGAGGGATCGATTGTGGCGCTGGTGCCGGGCTGATTGACCCTCCGCGATGGTTTCGAGAATGAATCGCTGATGGTCGTCGTCGACAAGCTTGCGTTGGTGCCGCCGCTATTCGTCAGCCGGTACAGCTTGTATCCGGTTCCGGGTACCGCGGCCAGGAAGAAGCTGACCGGGCTGGCGATCGTGGGCTGCCCGGCATTCGTGACGGGCGCGGTGAGCGAATCGACCTGGAAGGCGTTGAAATCCACATGCTGGCCAGAGTAGATGGTGGATTTGGGCAGTCCGAAAACGGTGAAGATTGCGTTGGAGCAGTTGTTCTTAGGGCAGCTCCGGAGCGAGAGCAACAGGGCGTTTTGGTCCTGGCCCAGCATTGGAAAGTCCAGAAACGCACCCGTCGGGTAGGCATCTCCGTGAAACGTCAGGCGGTAGCTGAACCAGCTGCCACATGGGTCCGCAGTCTCGGTGGCCGCCACATGCATAGCGGGGGTGTCTGAGCTGCTTGGATTGCTGACGGTAACCGACAGACTAAAGCGCTGATTCACGTTGTCAAACTGCACCCGCGGATCGGTCAGATTGTCGCTCGTACTCAGAAGTTTCTGCAGAGTGATCGAGCCATTACACAGCACAGCACCCCTCCGGTTTGTGACTTGGATCTGGTCGTTGACAACTTCGACGATGTCGCCGGCGCCGACAGCAGCATTTGGGTCCGGTGGCGAACCGAAACTGCCTTGAGCGACGCCATCGAACGGGCAGGGCAAGATGGCAATATCACATGGGTGAATGACCAATGCCTGTGGAGTCGCGACTGGGACTGTCGCAGCCTGCTTGCGGGTACCGGTGGTCGGTCGAGAGGTCACCGTCGGCTCGGTTCCAGGATCGAAAACCTCGTGGTTCGCCGGTAATGTTCTGGCGTCCGGCGACTTTGCCGCTTCGGCAAAGTTTACGCGGAGCACGCGGCCGGTCCCGGCATTTTTCCGCTCGTGGCAACCACTCATCAGGACCGAGATCAGGACAACTGTCAAACACTCGCACTGGCGCATAGCAACCTCCGGGTTTGAAATTTATCGGCCGACAAACATGGTACTCCGCTTTATCCGGGCTGCTTTATATTGCGTTCGACGGCGCGTCACCACTGCGCTGCGATTTCGCCTGTATCTCGCGCGGAGCTACTTCCGTAGTTCATAGCTACTGACCAACTATCCGTTTTTCCCAATCAAAACGGCACTCACATACCGTAGGATTGGGCGCAGTGACAGTGAAACCGCTCTAAACCCTCACCCCAAAGCATGATTTCCCCCACCCATCCCCAAAATCACCCAAAAGCATGACGACAAACCCCGCCTCCGCCCGGCAAAATGTCTTCAATTCCACCTCCGCAGGAGTCCCACATTGAAGAAGACCATCCTCACCTTCGGCCTAATCTCTGGCGTTCTTTCCTCTGTCATGATGTGCGGCACCATTCCCTTTCTCCGCGACCTCAACCACGGCAACAAAGGCTATTACCTCGGCTACACCGCCATCGTCCTTTCGTTCCTCCTTGTCTTCTTCGGCATCCGCTCCTACCGGGACAATCTCGCCAACGGCGCCATCACCTTCGGTCGCGCCTTCACCATCGGCATTGGCATCACCCTCATCTCCTGCGTCTTCTACGTCGTCACGTGGGAGATCATCTACTTCAACTTCCTCCACGGCTTCATGGACAGCTACTTCGCCCACCAGATCCAAAAGATTCAATCGTCACCCGGCACTCCCGAAGCCATCCAGGCCAAAGTAGCCGCCATCCGCCACTCGCAGCAGCTCTACGAGAACCCCTTCGTCAACGCCCTCTACACCTTCATAGAACCCTTCCCCGTCGGCCTCCTCATTACTCTGATCTCCGCAGCCACCCTTCGCAAGAAGCCCCAATCCCAACCCAATTCACTTCCGGCGACAGCCTAAACAGCTCTGCGCTACAGCCACACGTAAATCAATGAAAATATTTGGCTTATTGGCGGCAATGGGGGCCTCCCGGAGAGAAGGGCACCATGCATCACCGGTTACGCATAACTCGAAACGCTGTGAGCGTTCTTACTCCCGCGCTCCCGCGTGATCTTCTCCACATAACCACTCTCCGCCAGCGCCTTCAAAGGCTCCGCCGGCAACCCGCGAGCCACTCTCCACTCCCGCACCACCGGTCGCACGTCCGTCCAGAATGCACCACGGAAACATTCCTCCGCCTCCACCAGCCGGCACTCCTGCTGCAACTCCGCAAGCCTCGCCTGATCAACCAGGACCGCCTTCGCAAAAAGCTCCTGCGCCGTCACCACGGTCTGCACCATCGCTTCCATCTTCCCTTTCAGGTTGTGGCTCTGGTCGATCATGAACGCGACCCCCGAACGCTCCCCCTCCGCCACGCTCAAAATCTCATGGAAGATCCGGAACACCTGATACGGATCGATCGACCCCAGCGTCAGGTCGTCATCAGCATACTTCCGGTCGTTGAAATGAAATCCACCCAGCTGTCCCAAACGCAGCAGCCAGGCCACAATCTGCTCAATGTTAGTGCCCTGTGCATGATGACCCGTATCCACCAGAACCTTAGCCTTCGGACCCGCCCGCCGCGCCAGTTCCAGCGCCATTCCCCAATCCGCGATGTCCGTATGATAAAAAGCTGGCTCAAACGGCTTATACTCCACCAGCATCCGCTGGTTGTCTCCCAACGCAGCATGAGTAGCAGCAAGGACCTCTTCCATAAATCCGATCCGCTTGCGGATACTCTGCGTCCCCGGATAGTTCGACCCATCCGCAATCCACAGTGAAACGTCCTTCGACCCCAGCTCTCGTCCGATCTCCACTGAGTCCAGCAGGTGTGCCAGCGCATTACCGCGAATCTCCGCGCTCGGATTAGCAATCGACCCGTACTTATACTCGGTATCCTGGAACAGATTCGGATTGATCGATCCCGACTTCACTCCATACTTCTTCTCCAACCCCTGAATCGCCGGCACATCCGCCTTCCCCCCCGGCAGGTCCCACAACACATGCAGCGCCACCGTAGGACTGGCCCCCGTCAACGCATTCACCTGCGAAGCATCGCTGAACTTCTCCTCAATCGTTGTCGCCGCCCCACCCTGCACGAACTTCCCAAACCGCGTCCCGGTATTGGCAAAGCCCCACGACGGGACCTCAATCCGAAAGCCGTCCAGAGCCTGCCAGACCTTCTGCGCTTCCCGCTCTGCCACACCTGCGCCGTTGATCGCCATCGCCTGATCCCCTCATTCCATCAGTTTTTACGAAGCAGAAATATACTCTCTATTGAAACACTCAGCAGAATCTACCTTTTCTACGCAATTGTCAAAGATATTCTCCTCGGCCCTTCACCCCGCCAGAATGACATCCAGAAATCGCGGCCCGTGCACTCCCTTGATCCGCGTCATTTCAATATCAGCCGTAGCCGAAGGCCCCGAAACAAACGTCGTCGCCAATCCAGCAGTCGCCTGCAGCCGCTCAACCGCCTCCGGCACCGTCTCCACGACATCCTCCACCCGCACCACGCAGAGGTGATAGTCCGGCACGAGCGTCACCGCCCGTCTTCCCTGCCCAGCAACATTTTGCAGCACGACAGTGCCTGTCTCCGCAATCGCAAGAGTCGCTCCGGTCATCACGCCATCGACCCGATCCAACACTTCGGCAGGCAACCCCTGGTCAATAACAAACTCAAAGCCAGCCGGCAACCATGCCCCAGTAAGCCCTGTCGGCACAACCATGCGTGAACCTCGCGCTCTCGTAGCATCGCCGCCGCCCTCGACGCCACGTCAGCATGTCCAGCCCGCGCCACACGCGCATCATAGTCCCGCAAACGGTCCTCGAGAAGTTCCAGTACCGCGTCTCGGGACCGTGTCGCGCCACACCGATACTTGCGCTCCACCGCGTTCCATCCAGCGTGTGCCGCTTCAGCATTCGAGACCCCACCAATCGCAGCGCGTATCCGTCGAAGTACCTCTGCACGAGAGGAATTTGTATCCATATCAGTTGCCATTATGGCCTCGCCTCTCCCACCAGTCGCGAAACGTCTCCTTCGGCATCTCCTGCAGATCCCTCACCTGAGTCCATCCGCCGAGCATCCCGGGCAGCCACCGAATCCACCCATCCTTACCGGCTATCGACGACTCAGCCACACGCCCCAGTCGCTGCGCCGCACGAAACCTCCGCTCGCTCCGAAAGATCGCCGCCATCGCCTTCATCGCCCCGGCCTCAACATCAAAAAAACCAGCAACTCCGGCCGTATTCTGCTTCACCACCTTATTTCGCAGATGGATCAGCACCTCCGGAATATTGATCTTCACCGGACAAACTTCATAACAAGCCCCACACAACGATGAAGCATAGGGCAGCGATTGCGCATGGTGCATCTCCTGCAACTGAGGGGTCAGGATCGCACCGATCGGCCCTGCATACACGCTCCCATACGCATGTCCTCCCGTCTGCCGATACACCGGACAAGCATTCTGACAAGCCGCGCAGCGAATGCAGTTCAGCGTCTGCCGCGCCTCTTCATCCGCCAGAATCTCTGTCCGCGCATTGTCCATCAGCACCACATGAAACGTTCGAGGCCCGTCAGCAGCATCCACCCCGGTCCACACCGAGGTGTAAGGATTCATCCGCTCGCCTGTCGCCGAACGCGGCAACAACTGCAACAGCACCTCAAGATCCTGGAACCGGGGAATAACCTTATCAATCCCAGCCACAGCAATCAGTGTCTCCGGCAACGTCAGGCACATTCGCCCATTCCCCTCGCTCTCGACGATGCAAACCCCTCCCGTCTCCGCGATCAAAAAATTCGCTCCGCTGAGCCCTGTCTTCACCCGCAGAAACTTCTCCCGCAAAAAAATCCGCGCCGCGTCAGCCAAATCCTCCGGCTGATCTCCCAACTCCGGAAGATTCATCTCTCGCCGGAAGATCTCGCGAATCTCATGCCGGTTCTTATGCAGCGCCGGAACCACAATATGCGAAGGCCTGTCCTCGCCAAGCTGAATAATCAGCTCCGCAAGATCCGTCTCAAACGGGTGAATCCCCGCCGCCTCCAGCGCGGAGTTCAACTGAATCTCCTCCGTCGTCATCGACTTGATCTTGATAACCTCATCCGACCCCGAAGCCTTCACCAACTCGACAACAATCCTTCGCGCCTCCGCCGCATCGCGAGCCCAGTGCACTACTCCGCCCGCCCGCGTGCAGTTCGCCTCAAACTCTTCCAAATAAAAATCCAGATTCTCCATTGTGTGCTGACGAATCTGCTTCCCTGCTTCCCGCAGCTCCTGCCAGTCCGGCATCTCGCCCACCACGCGAGCACGCTTCGCCTGAATCACGTCCGTCGCATGCCGAACGTTCTTCCGCAACTGCGCATTGCCCAGAGCAGTCTTCGCCGCCATTGGAAAGATCGGTGCAGTCTTCGGATCCAACCCAATCTCACTCACTTCGCCACCTCATCCCCGGCCAGAATCTCCGCTAGATGAACCGTCTTCACGCCAGTCTCTTGCCGATGAAGAGCACCCTGAATATGCATCAGGCAGCTGTTATCACAAGCCGTACAAGCCTCCGCCCTCGTCTCAAGAACCGCCGCCATCTTGTCTGCCAGCATCGCACACGAGACATCCGCATTCTTCACCGCAAACGTCCCGCCGAACCCGCAGCACTGCTCCAATCCGTTCAACTCCACCAGGTCAATCCCACGGACAGCTTTCAGCAGTCGCATCGGCCCATTCCCAAGCCCCAGGTTCCGCAGTCCATGGCAACTAGCGTGATACGTCACTCGATGCGGATAGTAAGCCCCTACATCCTCCAACCCCAACCGCTTCGTCAGAAACTCCGAAAACTCAAACACATTCGGCAGCAGCGTCTCAACATCCGCAATCAACCGCGCGTCCCCAACCTTAGCCGCCATCTTCGGATAATGATCTCGCATCATCGCAACACAAGATGACGATGGCACTACCACTGCCTCAGCCCCGCGAAATTGCTCGACAAACCGCGAAAGCAAAGGCATGGCCTCTGCCTGATACCCGGTGTTGTAATGCATCTGCCCGCAACAAGTCTGCCCCGCAGGAAACTCCACCGTATGCCCCAGCCGCTCCAGCACCCGCACCACGGCCTTCCCTGTCTCAGGAAACAACGTATCGTTATAGCAGGTGATAAACAGCGAGACTCGCAGATCAACCTCCGGCAAAAAAACAGCGTTCAGAACCAAATTCAATAGAGAGTATATTTCCCCAACGCAACTCGCGTCAGGTACGATACTACTGCTTACAAAGAAAACCATTATCCTGCAATAGAACGAGGCAGCGTGGGACCAAATCCGTTTCTTGGCGTCATCTTTCACTGGATTGGAGGCTTTGCCTCCGCCACCAACTTCATCCCCTTCCGCGGCATCAAGCGCTGGTCATGGGAGATCTACTGGCTCATCCAGGGTTTCGCCGCATGGATCGTCGCGCCCACTCTTCTCGGCTCCATCTTCGTCCCCAACCTCTTCGGCATTATCCACCAGGTCTACGTCACCGACCCTAAAAACGTCTGGCTCGCTTTCCTCTTCGGAGTTCTCTGGGGAGTCGGCGGCATCACCTTCGGTCTCGCCATCCGCTACCTCGGCATCGCGCTCGGTTACGCCATCGCGCTTGGCCTCTGCGCGGCATTCGGTACCATCGTTCCGCCCATCGCTCACCACGAGTTCGGAACTATCCTCCATTCAACCGCGGGTCAGATCATCCTGCTCGGCGTTCTCGTCTGCGTCATCGGCGTAGCCATCAACGGCGCCGCCGGCGTCTCGAAAGAACACGAGATCACTCCCGAAGAAAAGGCCGAAGCCGGCGAAACCGACTACAACTTCGGCAGAGGCATCGCCATCGCCATCCTCGCCGGATTCATGAGTTCCTTCTTCGCCTTTGGCCTCGATGCCGGAAAGCCCATCGGCAACCTCGCTAAAGCCCATCTTCTCGCCGCCGGAAGGCTTGATCTTTGGCAGAATCTCCCCGTCCTCGTCGTCGTCCTCTGGGGAGGCTTCGTAACCAACTTTATCTGGTCCGCCATCCTCATCTTCCAGAACGGCTCAGTCCGTCAGTTTGCTGGCGAACCTGGCAACAATCCGATGCGCGCCACCCACGCTTCCGGCACCACTCTAGTCGACTTCGATCCCCTCGACCCCTCCACCTACGACCGCCTCGCGCCGAAGACCCTTATCGCAAACTACCTCTTCGCCGCTCTGGCCGGAATCGTCTGGTACTTTCAGTTCTTCTTCTATTCCATGGGTCAGACCAAGATGGGCAAGTACGACTTCTCCAGCTGGACCCTCCACATGGCCAGCATCATCATCTTCGCCACCTTGTGGGGTCTCTTCCTCAAAGAATGGCGGGGCACAAGCCGCCGCACAAAGCTCCTCGTAGCTACAGGACTCTTCCTACTGGTCAGCTCAACCGTTGTAGTCGGCTACGGAAACTACCTCAAATCCAACGAAACCACCGCAACCATCACAGATAACAAATAGTTGGAGGGTGGCGAAAGCAATTGTTTTGAAAGGGCGGGACTTTAGTCCCGCCGTAAAGGCAATCAATTTCAACGTGGCTTTAGCCAAATTCCCATTTTGGGCGAGCACCGAAAACAAATAAGGCAACCACTCTCAAAACTGTTCGCTCCAACCCTAAACTTGGGACAGATTGAGCCGAAAGGTACCCATGTTTCTGAACCGTTTGTTTTCGAACGGAAAGATCTGCCCTGCCTGCAACACCGAATCACTCCACTATTCGCATCGCCCAGCCAGGGATTGGTTGTTCCGTATACTCCGCATCCGCGCAATGCGTTGCATTTGCTGTTACCGTCGTTTCTACGCGTCCATCAATGCTCTACGCCCTACAAATCGGCCTGCGTCGTCTAAAATAGTTAAGACATGATTCCCACCCTCGAATGGCTTCCCACCGGCGTTAACTTTCTCGATCAAACCAAGCTCCCCCTCGAGGAGACCTACGTCCTCGCGACCGATTACAAACAGGTCGCCACCGTCATCCGCGACATGATCGTCCGCGGCGCTCCTGCCATCGGCGTCTCTGCTGCCATGGGCATGGCCATCGGCATCGACCGCAGCACCGCCACGAATCTCCAGTCCCTCACCGCCGAGGTAGCCGTCATCGCGAAGACTCTCGCCGAGACGCGCCCCACCGCCGTTAATCTCTTCTGGGGCATCGACGAGATTCGCAACCTCTATAACGGACTCACCGCGAAAAACACCCAAATACCCGAGATCAAATCCGCAGTCGTCGCCAAGGCCCGCCACATGTATGACGAGGACATCGCGGCATGTAAGCAAATGGGCGCAAATGGAGCATACCTTCTTCCGAAAAATGGGACTGTTCTCACCCACTGCAACGCCGGCGCTCTCGCCACCTGTGGCTACGGTTCCGCCCTTGGCGTCATCCGCGCTGCCATCGAGCGCGGCCACAAGATCGACGTCTTCGCCGACGAGACCCGACCCTTCCTCCAGGGCGCTCGCCTCACCGCCTGGGAACTGATGAAGGACAACATTCCCACCACCGTCCTCTGCGACAACATGGCCGCCCACCTCATGAGCAAAGGCCGCATCCAGGCTGTCATCGTCGGCGCAGATCGCATCGCCGCCAACGGCGATGTCGCCAACAAGATCGGCACCTACGGTGTTGCCATTCTCGCCAGGGAGCATGGCATTCCCTTCTACGTCGCCGCGCCCTGGTCCACCCTCGACCTCAACACGCCGACCGGAGACCTCATCCCTATCGAGCAGCGCGACGCCCGCGAGGTCACCCACGCCAACGGCAAACAGATGACCCCCAACGGCGTAGCCATCGAGAACCCCGCCTTCGACGTTACCCCGGCAAAGTACATCACCGCCATCATCACAGAACGCGGCGTTCTCCACGGCCCCTACGAAGACTCGATCCGCTCAATGGCTCAGATGGCGGCGCTCGAGCCGACTTTAACGACGATCTAGATTCCGGCAGTCGTTCTTTGGGTCCTCCACAAAAAAGCCAGGGTTTCGGTAGTATCGGCACATTCCTCATTCAGCTAAACTCATGGCTGCAGGTGGAGGCCTCAATGCTGCGGATCCAGAACTCTCTCGTTCTTCTCTCCGTCTTTGCACTCGTATCGGTTGCTCGGGGCCAGACTCCCAATCCAGCGGTATCACCCTCAAAACCTCCTCGCAGATCGTCATCGTCGACGTCATCGTCACAGGAAAGGACGGTAATCCCGTTCACGACCTGAAAGCCGGTGATTTTATCCTCACCGAAAACGGCAAGCGCGAGCCCATCTCCCACTTTGAAGAGCACGTCGCCCCGACGCCCGCCCAGTTAGCGGCGCCTGTCTCCCCGATCAAAATGCCCTCCGGTGTCTTTACGAACTATTCCCCCGCGCCCTCCAGCGGCCCTCTCAACATCCTGCTTCTCGACGAACTCAATACCCCACTCCAGGACCAGGACTTCGTCCGCCAACAACTGCTCAAGTTTTTAAAAACCACCGGCCATGGAAGCCGAATCGCCATCTTCGGCCTCACCACTCACCTCTTAATGCTTCAAAGTTTTACCTCCGATCCGGAGATTCTTGAAGCTGCCCTCGAAAAACCCGTATTGAACGGTACGTCGCCGCTTCTCGACGACCCAATCGCGGGAGCCCCAGGCCCCAAGAAATTCTCGCAAACGCTGATCGATGAATCTCAATCCAACGGAGCTCTTCCTCCCCAGGTCATCGAACACATCAAAGAACTCGAGGCAGTGCAAAATACCTCTCGAATAGAGCTCCGGACACAGTACACCCTCGATGCAATGAACCAGCTTGCTCTTTATCTCTCAGGCATTCCTGGCCGCAAAAATCTCCTCTGGTTCTCGGGCTCCTTCCCCATCAACATCTTGCCCGACGTCACCGGTCAGCTTCAAGATCCATTCATTGCAATAGGCTCTTCAGAAAAGGAGTTTCGCGAGACTACGAACCTCTTTACGCGGAGCCAGGTCGCCGTCTATCCCATCGACGCTACCGGACTCTACAGCCCGACCATGAAGTCCGTGGCGGACGTCTCCAATGTTGGAGGCCAATACACAAGACCGCCATACCAGGCCGGGTCGGGCCCGCTCGATGCCAGCAAGCCTATGCCTCTCCCAACCTTTAGTCAGGATCAACAAGTAGCGACAGAGGCGAAGACGGACTCTCAGCAAACCATGTACCGTATGGCATCCGACACCGGTGGACACGCCTTCGTCAACACCAACGGTCTGGCAACGGCCGTCGCTCAGGCCATCGCCCTTGGTTCGAATTACTACACCCTCACGTATTCTCCTTCGAACCGTACCGCAGACGGAAGATACCGAAAGATTCAGGTTAAGGTGGCGCAACAGAACTACAACCTCGCTTACAGGCACGGCTACTATGCCGGCAATCCCAACATTCCTTATCGAACAGGCAACATCGCTGCCGCCCCAAATCACTACGATCCGATGCGAACCGCCATGCTCTTTGGCGCTCCAGTCGCCACGCAAATCATGTTCAAGGTCGCAGTAGCTCGCGACCCTGAAGAACAGGGCGCGCTGGCGCCGGAAAACATATCACCCACGAAAGCAAAAGGCCCATTTCATCTCTTCACCGTGCAGTACGCTGTCAGCCGCAACAGCATCGCCTTTGAAAACGGAGCCGACGGCACTCACCAGGGCGCCATCGGATTCATCGTCCTGATTTACAACCAGGATGGGGTACTCGTTAATTCGGCAACCTCCGTCATCAAGGCAAACCTGTCAACCGAGGCCTTCGATAAATTGCTCACGATTGGCGTGCAGTACAAACAACCCATTAGTGTTCCCATCAAAGGCACATACTATCTCCGCGTAGGCATTCATGACCTGGCTTCCAATCGCGTTGGGGCAGTCGAAATCCCTGTTACAACCATTCGCAATCTCTCTCCTCTCACAGCTTCGTCTGAAACGCTGAAGTAAAGAGACAATCCGCGAGCACCGTTGGCCGCAGAACAACAAGCCAAGAAAAAACAAGATATTCTTCTTCTCTTGTGTTCGACTAAACCCGTCCCACTGGAGAAACCATGTTGCGTTCGATAAGGCTCCTGCCCTGCCTTGCCTTCCTGACTCTCATCTACTCGGCCTCGTTTGCATCCCCTCAAAATCCCCAACCAACCGCCACCCCACCGTCTCCCCAGTCCGGCTCTTCCCAGTCCAACGTTCCAACCCTTCACGCCGGCACGCAGCTTGTCGTCGTGGATGTCGTCGTCACCGACAAGAATCAGAAGCCCATTCACGGCCTCAAGCAGTCAGACTTTACTCTTACCGAAGAGAACGCTCCGCAGGTCATCAAGCACTTTGAAGAGCACACCGCTCTCACTCCCGCCGACGCCACTAAATTTCCAGCGATGCCGACCATGCCGCCGGGCGTCTTTACAAACTTCGTCCCCGAGCCGGTCAACGGAGCAGTCAACGTCCTGCTCCTCGACACCCTCAATACGCCGCTCAAAGACCAGATGTTCGTCCGTCAGCAGCTTCTCACCTTTCTGAACGCAACGCCCCCCGGAACCAGAATCGCAATCTTCGGCCTAACCACCAGACTCCTCATCCTGCAGGGCTTCACCAGCGATCCCGCCCGGCTCAAAGCCGCAGCCTCCGCGAAGATCGGAAAAAACACCTCTCCTCTCCTTCAGGACGCGGTTGGCGGTGGAGGCATCCAGAACAGCCTGGGCGACGACCTCGAAGACATGGGAGCCGACGCAAACATCGTCGCCAACCTCAGGCAGTTCGACGCCGAGCAGCAGTCCTTCCAACTTCAGCTACGCGCAAAGTACACACTCGACGCGATGAGCCAACTCGCCCGATATCTCTCCAGCATTCCCGGGCGCAAAAATCTCATCTGGTTCTCGGGCTCCTTTCCCATCAACATTCTTCCCGATACCATCGGGGACCCTCACAGATCCCTTCGCCGTCATGGCCGACTCCGAAGAGGAATTTCGCGATACGGTCAACCTCCTCGCTCGCGCCCAGGTCGCCGTCTATCCCATCGACGCGCGTGGACTCTACAACTCCCCCATCTTCGATGCCGCGACCAGCCGCAACTACTCGCGAAATCCTTCACGCATGCAACAGGATCTCAACAAGTTCACCTCCGATACAGCATCCGAGCACAGCACCATGCTGGAGATGGCGGACGCCACCGGAGGCCACGCCTTCCTCAACACCAATGGCCTGGCTCAGGCTGTCGCCACTGCCATCGCCGAAGGCTCGAACTTCTACACTCTCAGCTACACCCCCACCGACTCCGAGCGTAACGGGAAGCTCCGCAAGATCAAGGTTCAGTTGGCGACTCAAGGCGTTCATCTCGCCTACCGTCACGGCTACTACGCCGACGATCCCAACAAACGTCCTCCCTCTCTCAATGGTCAGCCTCCGAAGTCCACAGTCGCCGACGCCGCCGTCACCGCCGCGTCGCCGACTGCAGTACAAACTCTCCGCGAAGCCATCATGCGAGGCTCGCCGACTCCTACCGAGATCCTCATCAAGGTCGCCGTCCTTCCTGCCGGACTTCCAACTCAGACCGAGGACGCGCCGGCCCCAGGCAACATCCTTGCTGATAAGATGCACGGCCCCTTTCGCCGCTACAGTGTTGGCTATGCCATCAACCCATCCGACATCACGTTTATGCGCAGCGCCGACGGCAAAATCCACTCCAACTTCGAGCTCGCCATCTTCGTCTTCAACCCTGAGGGTCTCCTCGTCAACAGCACCAGCACAAGTCTCCACACCACTTCCACACTCGAGGAGATCAAAAAGAACGTAGCCCAGGGGATTCGGTACCAGCAGGAGATCAGCGCTCCCGCCAAAGGCGAATACTTCCTCCGTATCGTCGTCCACGACATCCCTCGCAATCGCTTTGGAGCCGTCGAAGTAGCCACCTCGGAAGTGAAAAATCTTCCTCCTCCGGCCGCTCCTCAGCCACCAGTAACGCCATCCCCCTCGGCAGCCGCAGCTCCGGCTGCCGATCCCGCTGCTCCCAAATAATTCGCGAAGCATAAAATCGATTCGGAAGTTACCCAGGATCGCGTGCTCCCCAGACCTTTCAACCCGCGCCAGCGATCCCTGCTACGCGGCAATTTCCTCGTTCTGGGCAGCCTTGCCATCGCCATCTACCTCTCAGACTTCCCACGCAACCGCGCCACCCCGCTTCTCATCCTGCCCACTCTCACCGCGATCGTCGGCACCGCCGACACCGTCCGATGCATGCAGCGCCGTTGGAGCCTCTACCACGGAGGCGTCCTGCTCCTCATCTACATGGACCTCATGGCTCTCTGCATGATCCTCTTCCTTCTCCTCTATCCGTACGCTGGATGGATCACCTCCGCTCGATAACAATTGCGACGCGCCTCGGAAAAAACCCGCTAGAATCACCTCATCCAACCGGAGACAACCAACCCACATGCGCTTTGCCCTTAAGCTCTGCACTCCCGTATCCCTCGCCATCACGCTTACGCTTGCCTCCACCGCACAATCCCCACAAAAGCCCGATGCAGCCACCGCCGCTTGGTGGGCCCAGACTGTAGCCCTCTCGAATGATTCGATGGAAGGCCGCGACACTGGCTCCGAGGCCTACGAGCGAGCCGCAAAATACGTCGCCGATCAGTTCAAATCCGCAAATCTCAAACCCGCCGGCGACAACGGCACCTTCTTTCAGCGCGTACCCATGCACCAGGTAGACCTCGCCGCGGACAAATCCGCAGTCGAAATCCTCGGCCCCGGAGGCAAAACCACCGCAACGCTCCACTTCACCACCGACGTCACCACCGTACCTCGTGAAGCCCCACTCAACGTCGAAGCACCTGCAATCTTCCTTGGCTACGGCATGCCCTCCGCGGACACGGACGTCAAAGGCAAAATCGCCGTCATCTTCAACAACACACCTGCCATCCTTCCAACCGGCGAGCGTGAAACCTTCACCGCTCGCCGCGTCCGCACCCTTACCCAGACCGGAGCCGCCGCCATCCTCTCCATCGACAATCCCTCTGCCACCGAGCCATTCCACTGGCCTGCCGCATACGCCCGCAGCGTCACCCTGGCCGGAACGCCGCCTCCAAACACGAGCGGCCCCATAACCATCCGCCTCAACCCAGCCTCACTCCAAACCATCTTCGCCGCATCGGGCCACAACGCGCAGGAGATCATCACCACCGGCGGCAAAGGCGCCGAACTCGCAACCTTTCCTCTCAACCTTTCACTCCGCATCCGCCTCACCTCCACAAGCAAAGACATCTCTTCCCCCAACATCCTCGCCATCCTTCCCGGATCTGATTCAAAGCTAGCCCCCGAGTACGTCGCTCTCTCTGCCCACCTCGACGGCTACGGCTACGGAACCCCCGTCCTCGGCGACAACCTCTACAACGGCACCCTCGACGACGCTGCCTACGTGGCCCTCCTCATCGAGGTCGCCAAAGATCTCCAGCACAAAGCCCCCGCCCGCTCCCTCCTCTTCTGCATCTTCACCGGCGAAGAAAAAGGCCTCCTCGGCTCCGCCTGGTTCACCCAACACCTCACCGTCCCCAAAGAAAACATAGTCGCTAACCTCAACCTCGACCAGCTCCGCCCCATCTTCCCCCTCAACATCCTCACCATGGAAGGTCTCGCCGACTCCACTCTCGGCGACACCGTCCGCACCGTAGCCGCGCCCTTCAAAATCGAGATCCGCCCCGACCTCGAACCCGAGCGCAACCTCTTCCGCCGCGCCGACAACTACAACTTCGTCCGCATCGGCGTCCCCATCGCCGGCTTTGTCTTCGGCTACGACAAAGGCTCTCCCGAAGAAGTTGTCTATCGCGACTGGTACGCCCGCCGCTATCACAAGCCTCAGGACGACATCAAAACTCCAATCGACTGGAATGCCTCCTCAAGATTCAACCGTTTCTATGCAGCTCTCACCCTCGCCATAGCCAACGCGCCCACACGCCCGCAATGGCTCGCCTCCAGTCCCTATTCACCTCATCAAACACCCGCGCCATCGTCCCGCTGACCGCGTTATACTCGCCCAACCGGAACAGGCACGACTACCACGTTCCACGTATGCCCCATGCAAGATCAAAAATCTTTCAAGGAGACTTACTCATGTTCAAGGGATTCCGCGACTTCATTCTGCGTGGCAACGTTATGGACCTCGCCGTCGCTGTCATCATCGGTGCCGCCTTCACCGCAATCGTCACAGCACTCACCACCAATATCATCAGCCCTCTCCTCGGCTCCGTCATTGGCAAGCCTAACTTCGACTATCTCGTCGGCCATATCAATGGCGGCGCCATCGAATACGGTAAGTTCTTCACCGCCATCGTCAATTTCCTCATCATCGCCGCCGTCGTCTACTTCTTCCTCGTTCTGCCCACGCAATATCTGCTCAAGAAATTTCATCCCGCCGTGGCCGAGCCCACCACCAAACCCTGCCCGCAATGCCTCAGCGACATTCCCCTCGCCGCCACCCGCTGCAAGTTCTGCACCCAGTCCGTGTAGGCGAATCGGATTCAAACGATCCAACCCGCTCGCCTCACCGCCCTCGCACAATCACCATCTGCTGCGCGGCCGTGCATATTCTGCCTTCCTCGAACCCACATCTGCGATACCCTGAGTCTCATCAGCATTAAAACGCGCGAGGCCTTGCTTGACCCGATTCCAGTCGCTCTCTTGTCTTCTCTCCCTCGCCCTCATCGCCTCAGCTCAGTCCCCCGCCCCACAAGTCTTCGGCTACCGCGACTTCACCCAGCAGGCCAAATGGGACGAAGCCTTCCTCGCCGTACCCGACCCCAAACTCGCCGGCGAACACCTCAAGACCCTCACCTCCGCCCCCCACTGGGCCAGCTCTCCCGAGGACTACGCCACCGCCGTCTACGTCGCCGACAAGTTCAAAGCCGCCGGACTACAGACCGAGATCGTCCCCTACAAAGTCCTCCTCAACAAACCAGTAAAGATCCTCATCGAAGCCTTCGACGCATCGGGCAACAAGCTCATGTCTGGCCCTACACCCGAGCACGTCGACCCCCGCAAGAACGGCGGCGATCCTTTTCAGGACGACCCACGCATCCTCCCCGCGTTCAACGGCTCGTCTCCGTCCGGTGACGTCACCGCCGAGGTCATCTACGCCAACTACGGGACCCTCGCGGACTTCCAGCAACTCGCCAGGCTCGGCATCAGCGTCAAAGACAAGATCGTCATTGTCCGCTACGGCGAAAACTTCCGCGGCATCAAGACCTACATCGCCCAGCACTACGGAGCCAAAGGCGTCCTCATCTATTCCGACCCTGCCGACGACGGCTACTTCCGCGGCGACGTCTATCCCAAAGGCCCCTGGCGTCCCGACACCGCCGTTCAGCGCGGCTCCATCCAGTTCCTTCCCATCTACCCAGGTGACCCAACTACCCCGGGCATCGCCGCAACTCCCACTCTTCCCAACTCCAGGCGCATCCCCGCCGACAAGCTTCAGAACAACCAGCCCAGTATTCCCACCAACCCGCTCTCATACAAAGACGCAGCCCCAATCCTCAAAGCCCTCAGCGGCGACGAGTCCCCCCGCGAGTGGCAGGGCGCACTTCCCTTCACCTATCACATCGGTGCCAGCGCAAAAAGCAACGACGCCCCCAAAATCACCGTCCACATGCACCTCGAACAGGACATTGCCCTCCGCACGATCTGGGACGTCATCGGCACCATCCCCGGCATCAGCCCAACGCAAAAAGACGATTGGGTTGTCGCTGGCAACCATCGCGACGCCTGGGTCTACGGAGCCGTCGATCCCAACTCCGGAACCGCCGCAATGCTGGAGACCGTCCACGGCTTCGGCGAACTCCTCAAACAGGGCTGGCATCCCCAGCGAACCATCGTCATGGGCAGTTGGGACGCCGAAGAAGAAGGCCTCATGGGCTCAACCGAGTGGGCCGAGCAGAACGAAAAGATCCTCTCCCACGCCGTCGCCTATTTCAACACCGACGTCGCCGTCAGCGGCCCCGACTTCACCGCTGCCGCCGTCCCATCCCTCAAACAGTTCGTCCGCGAAGTCACCAAAGAAGTCCCCAGCCCTAAAGGCGGCACCGTCTACGAACAGTGGAAGTCCCAACAGGCTGCAGCCGCCAACAATACCAATCGCCGCCGTCAGCACTCTGCCGCCGACCCCGATGTCCGCATCGGCACCCTCGGCTCGGGCTCCGACTACACTCCCTTCATCCAGCACCTCGGCGTCCCCTCCACCGACATCGGTTCCGATGGAGCCTACGGCGTCTACCACTCCACCTTCGACGACTACGCCTGGTTCACGAAATTCGCCGACCCCACCTTCGCCTATGAGCAGCAGCAAGCCCGCGTCCTCGGCCTCGAAATCCTCCACATGGCCTCGACCGAAGTCCTCCCCTACGACGACGAACTCTACGGAAAAGAGATCGTAGGGTACCTTGAAGCCGCCCAGAAACACGCCACAGAGCAGAAGCTCACCCTCGACTTCACCATCGCCCTCGCCGCAGCCAAACGCTTCGCTGCCGCCGGCACAGCCATCCGCACCACGCAATCTGCGCCGCCCGCAGACCCGGCACCTCTCAACCAATCCCTGCGCGAAGCGGAAGAAGCCCTCCTCAACCCCGCAGGCCTGCCCAAACGCTCTTGGTACCGCCACACCATCTACGCCCCGGGCGAGTTCACCGGCTACGCCGCCGTCGTCATTCCTGGCGTCAACGAAGCCGTCGAAGCCGCCGACGCCACCCGCGCCCAGGCCCAGCTCACCTCGCTCGCCGAAGCCCTCAACCGGGCCGCCGCCGTTCTCGAATCTCCTTCCAGCAACCGGAAGCCGCTCTCACAGCTGATGTCAAACCCGTAAGAACCCTTGCAACTTAAGTGGCACCATCACACCCCGAAGTGGGATGTCTCCTCTCCAGCGTCTGGCACATGATTACTCGAAGACGGCCAAAGCCGCCCAAAGGAGACTCCCCCAATGGTCCACGATCTAGTCCTTGCATTGGTATTTCTCGCAATGATCATCGCGCCTGCACTCCTCGCCATGCGCTCGGAAAAAGAAGAGAACAACATCCTCGATTAACCTCTGCGGAAAGACGCCTCCTCAATCGAGGCGCTCCGCACCCCACACTCGTAGCCTCCACTCCGAGTCAGCAGCAAGATAGTCTTCTGCTGAAAAAAAGATGCCGCATCCGTCCACGGGTGCGGCACCTTTCTTTAATCCCCTGAATCAATCCCAGCCCTATCCTCGCAGAGCCATCTGCTCCGTCATAATCTGAGTCAGGTCGGGTTTCTTCAACCCGTGCTCCCGCGCATTGAACTCATCCACCTTGCTCGACCAGTTCATGCTGCAGAACTTCGGCCCGCACATGCTGCAGAAAGCCGCTTCCTTGTAATAGTCATCCGGCAACGTCTCATCATGCATCCCGCGAGCAGTCTCCGGATCAAGCGACAACGCAAACTGCTTATCCCAATCAAACGTATACCGGGCATGCGAGATCGCATCATCCCGATCCCGTGCCCCCGGACGATGCCGAGCTACATCCGCCGCATGAGCCGCAATCTTGTATGCGATAATCCCGTCCTTCACATCCTTCTCATTCGGCAGCCCCAGGTGCTCCTTCGGAGTCACATAGCAAAGCATCGCAGCACCATGCCAGCCGATCATCGCCGCGCCAATCGCACTCGTAATGTGGTCATATCCCGGAGCGATATCCGTCACCAGAGGCCCCAGCACATAGAACGGAGCCCCATCGCAAAGCTCCACTTCCTTATCCACCTGCAGTTTGATCTGGTCCATCGGAATATGCCCCGGCCCTTCGATCATCACCTGGACATCGCTCTTCCACGCCACGCGCGTCAGCTCACCCAACGTCTTCAACTCCGCAAACTGGGCCTCATCACTGGCATCCGCCAAACAACCGGGCCGTAGACCATCGCCCAGCGAATAGCTCACGTCATACTTCGCCATCACCTTCGTGATCCGGTCAAAATTCTCATACAAAAAGTTCTGCTTGTGGTTCGAAGTCATCCACTGGGCCAGAATCGCGCCACCCCGGCTCACGATCCCCGTAATCCTCTTCGCCACCAGCGGCACATACTGAATCAGCACACCTGCATGGATCGTGAAGTAATCCACACCCTGCTGCGCCTGCTCTTCAATCACCTCAAGATAAAGATCGATATTCAGATCCTCAACTTTCTTCACCCGGCTCAGCGCCTCATACAGCGGCACAGTCCCAATCGGCACCGGCGAATGCCGCAGAATCTGCTCACGAATCATCGGAATATCCCCGCCGGTCGAAAGATCCATCACCGTATCGGCCCCAAAGTGCACCGCCGTATGCAGCTTTCGCAACTCCTCATCCACATTCGACACAATCGCCGAGTTCCCGATATTCGCATTGATCTTGCACAGCGATTCCACCCCAATCGCCATCGGCTCCAGCTCCGGATGATTGATATTCGCAGGGATAATCATCGTTCCCTTGGCCACCTCGCTCCGCACCAGCTCCGCCGCAATCTTCTCCCGCTGAGCGACATAAGCCATCTCCTCGGTAATCATCCCCTTGCGCGCAAAGTGCATCTGCGACATATTCCAGTCGCCAGTCCGCTCCGCCTCAGCCTTCCGCTTGACGATCCACTCCGCCCGCCCGGTCGGCACCTTGTAGCCGTTGCCGTGTGAATGCCCATTGCCGTTCGAAGCTGCGCCATTCCCGTTTTCGCTCATCCTGTACCCCGCCTTCATTGCACGTTATCGAGTAAGTATACGATGCACACGTGCGCGCAAAAGAGCATATCGGTGCTTTCAGCCATTCTGCGTTTCCTTCCCACGCCACAACAAAAGTAGAAGTAAGATGATTCGGACGGTCGACAAAGGCCGCCAAACAGAAGCCCCGAAAGGACCCCATGACTCCCGGCAGGCCTCTCTTTCGTCATGCCCGCACTTGCATCTTCTTGCTTCTCAGCTTCAGCGCTCCCACTCTCGCATGTGCACAGATTCCCGGCCAATCCATTCCCACCCAACCCACCGCCGTCGTCACGCAGTCGCCGCAGGGATTCGATGCCATCATCGGCAAAGAAACACTGCACCTCGTCGTCTGTTCCGACTCCATCCTCCACGTAACCACCCGCCCAGACCAGTCAGCCGTCGATCATCCGCAACCCTGGCTCTTACCTGAGGACCAATCCTGCAAAGGAGTGCCCTTTCAATTCAGCAAAGACGAAAAATCCGCGACGCTTAAAACCACTAACCTCACCGCCTCCATCTCGCTCGCTCGCGGGAACCTCACCTTCACCACCTTCGACGGGACGCCCCTAATTCGCGAACGCGACAGCGTTCCCCGCACGTACGGCCCCGTCACCATCAACGGTGAGTCCACCTACCACGTCGTCGATCGCTTCTCACCCGACTTCTCCGAAGCCATCTACGGCCTCGGCCAGCACCAGAGCGGCATGTTTAACTATCGCGGCGCTACCGTCGAACTCGGCCAGAACAATACAGACGTTGCCATCCCATTTCTTGTCTCCACCAAGGGCTATGGCATCATCTGGAACACCGCCGCCTTCACCTACGTCGACAACCGCTTCCCCCTCGAGCTCTCCTTCGACTCCATGGCCGGCGACGGCATCGACTACTTTGTCCTTTACGGTCCCGAGATCGACGACATCATCCACCAGTACCGCACCCTCACCGGCCATGCCCCCATGCTGCCGCGCTGGTCCTACGGCTTCATCCAATCGAAGGATCGCTACACTTCCCTCGACGAGATCATCTCCATCGCCAAGCGATACCGTACAGAACACATCCCCATGGACGTCATGGTGCAGGACTGGTTCTGGTGGAAGCACGAAGGCGACCCCATCTTCAACGACAACTACCACGACGTTCCCGCTGACCTCAAAACCCTCCACGACCAGCACGTCCACACAATGATCTCCACCTGGGGACTCATCGACCCCGCCTCCGAAACCTGGAAAAAACTCGATGGCCTCTTCGTCCCCAACGCTCGCGTGTACGACGCCACCAGTTCCAGAGCACGCGATATCTACTGGGACAGCCTGCCCGGCAAACTCTTCGCCATGGGCTGGGACTCCTTCTGGCTCGACAGTGCCGAACCCGAAGAATTCTGGCCGCACGTCGGCGATGCCATCCTTCGCGACAAAAAACTCGCAATCGGCAGCGGAGCCATGTACACCAACATCTATCCCCTCCTCCATAACGAAGGCATCCAACGGAACTGGAGAAAGGCGACCGACCGCAAACGTACCTTCATCCTCACCCGATCAGCTTTCCTGGGTCAGCAACGCGTTGGCGCGACCGTATGGTCAGGCGACGTGTTCAGTAGCTTCTGGGGACTTTCTCATCAGATCGCGGGCGGCCTCAACTACGCCATCTCCGGCATGCCCTACTGGACAACGGACATCGGTGGATACTGGCCGACCTACCCAGGCCAGCCCGACGATCCCGGTTACGAGGAACTCTATCTGCGATGGTTCCAGTTCGGCGTCTTCTGCCCCATCTTTCGCTCCCACGGCCACCGCCCGCACAACGAGATGTGGAGTTATCCCAACGTCGAGACCTCTCTCATCGCGTACGACAACCTCCGCTACCGCATGATGCCGTACATTTACTCACTCGCATGGAAAGTCTCAAGCGAGGACTACACAATCCAGCGTCCACTCGTCATGGACTTCAGACACGATCCGCTCACTTGGAACATCGGCGACCAGTTCATGTTCGGGCCCGCACTCCTCGTTAGCCCTGTTATAGAAGCCAAAGCAACAGAGCGTCGAGTCTATCTCCCGAACGACACCATCTGGTACGACTTCTGGAGCGGACAGAAACTTCAAGGCGGAATTCACCTGCAGGCCCCCGCACCTCTTGATCGAATCCCACTCTACGTTCGTGCCGGGTCGATCCTTCCCCTCGGACCACCGGAGCAATACGCTGAGGAACACGTTAACGGCCCCATCGAGTTGCGCGTCTACACTGGCGCAGATGGCAGCTTCAATCTCTACCAGGACGAAGGCGACAACTACGACTACGAACAAGGACAGCACGCTGTCATTCCTATCAAGTGGTCGCAATCAGGAAACACGTTGACCCTCGGCGCGCGTGCCGGGCATTATCCCGGCATAACGCCAGAGATCACCTTCAACATCATTTGGGTCAGACCTGGTCGCGGAGTTGGTGGCACCGTGGAAGAAAAGGCAGACAAGGTAGTCGTCTATCGGGGGTCGGAGCTGAAAATTACGCCTGCTTTCCGAAGTGCGGACGAAATCTAGATGAATTTCTCCCCCCGGAGAGAGAGAGATTCCAAAGAGAAAAGCAACTTGACAAACCCACGCCATCCAAGTGGGTTGCATCTTTGATCTGCCGGACCTCGATTTTCGTTGTCGGGAAGAATACCATTCTCGAAGTCCGGACCTAAGTCTCATATTTATTAAACTTTGCGCAAAAAAGTTAGGAGAGGGGGCACCTCAGTTTCAGCTGGAGTAAACTAAGTTGGAACGGAGAAGCATGGCCACCGAAGCTCGAAGAAGCCCGCTCAAGATCATCGTCGCCTCTGTGGTTATCCTGGCCACTGTCGGCTACCTCGCCTTCACCGGAGGCCGCGACAACAAGAGCTACTACGTCACCATCGGCGAGCTTCAGGGCATGGGCGACAAGGCCTACGTCCGTCACCTCCGCGTCGCCGGCAACGTAGCTCCCGGGAGCATCCATCGCACCGGAGCCAACGCCACCTTCGACCTCCTCGAACAGGGCCGCAAAATCTCCGTCGTCTACCAGGGCTCCGAACCCCCGCCCGACACCTTCAAGGATGACGCTCAGGCTCTCGCTGTAGGCACCTACGGCCGCGACGGCGTCTTCCACGCCACCGAACTCCAGGCCAAATGCGCCTCCAAGTACGCCCCGGCAGCAGCTCCTGCCCCGACAACCACAGCAGCAGCTCTCCCCGCCACCCGGTAGCTACTTTCCAGTAAGCGCCTTCAGAAATCGATAGTCGAAGTTCACGCCGGTATAAAAAGACTCCACACCGATGCGTTCATCCCTGCCATGCGCGCGCACATCGTCTCCATCGATTCCCATTCCTGAAAATCCATAGCTGGGCATCCCCGCCGACATCGTAATCTTGCTGTCCGAAGCCCCGGTCTCCATCTCCGGTACAATCGTCAGCCCCGGCCACATCTGGCCCACCACCGTCCGCAGAGCACCAAAGACCTCCTGATTCAAAGGCGGAGGCGTAACCGAAACCTCATTTTCATCCCGGTCACTCAGTGCACCTGCATCGTTCACCAGCTTCACCTCGATTTTAGGATCAGCAAAGACCTTCGTCAGTTCCGCCCGCACCTCCGCCGGAGTATGTCCCGGCAGAATCCGGCAGTTCACATTCGCCTCTGCCCGCTGCGGCAGTGCATTCCGCGCATGCCCCGCCTGCACCATCGTCGCAACACAGGTCGTCCGCATCGTAGAGTTGTACAGAGCATTCTCCGAGAGCCGGCCCACCGCCCCCACATCGGCCGGCGTCTTCAACACCCCCAACATATCGCTCCCCACCTGCCCCGTCTCAATCTTCGCCATCGCCTCGAAATATCCGCGCGTCACAGCATTCAACTCAAACGGAAACTGATACTCCCCCAGCCGGCCCAACGCATTCGCCAGGTGATAAATCGCATTGTCCTTCTTCGGAAGCGAGCTGTGCCCGCCAGGATTCGTCACCGATAGCTGATAGTCCGCATACAGCTTTTCAGTCGCCTCCACGCCGAGGTTCACCGGTTTCCCCTTCTCCGTATTCAGTCCGCCTGCATCCGCATTCAGCACAAACTCCGCATCCACAAGTTCGCGATGATTCTTCACCAGCCAATCCACACCGTTCGATTTGCCACCTTCCTCATCTGCAGTCAGCGCCAGAATAACGTCGCGATCAGGAACAAACCCTTCCCGCTTCAGCCGAACAAAAGTCGTCACGGAAGCCGCATCCGACTCTTTCATATCCTGTGTCCCGCGTCCGTAGAAGTACCCATCCTTCTCCGTAAACACGAAAGGATCCGTCGTCCAGTCCTCTCGTTTCGCCTCTACGACGTCAATATGCCCGATAATCAGCACCGGCTTCTTCCCGCTCCCAGCCCTGCCGCGATACCGCGCCACCATGTTGCCCTTTCGTTCATTTGGCCCAAGGACAACTACGTCCTCTGCGGGAAATCCCGCATCCAGCAAGCGCTTCCGCATCGCCTCCGCCGCAACCGTCGTACTTCCGACCGAGTCGGTCGTGTTGATCTCGATCAACTGCTTGAAGACATCGTGTGCCAACTGTCGCGAAGCCGCGTCCAGCGTCGGCACCTGTTGAGCGTGAAGAGTCGTAGCAATCAGTCCGGCAGAGAGAACAGCGCACAGTTTCAAAGTATGGAATCTCCTCAAATCGGCCACGCTGCAATCCGGCAGCCGCTAGCCATATACTCGCATGAGCAGGCCAGAATCGCTCCACACACCGAAATGTCACCCGCAACCACAACTCGCTCACCAATCATTACAGCAATTGAACTCGACTCCGTCTCCAAAATTTATGGCAGTTTTGCTGCCCTTCGTAAGGTCTCAACCAGCTTCGACGCAGGCTCCTGCACCGTCATCCTCGGGGAAAACGGAGCCGGAAAATCCACTCTGCTCCGCGTCATCGCCGGCCTTATCAAGCCCACGCGTGGCGCCGTGACTGTCTTCAGCGAAGCTCCGCACAATCAACGTCGCCGCATGGCCTACATGAGCCACGCGCCCATGCTCTACGACGAGCTCACCGCAATTGAGAACCTCAATTACTTCGCCTCGCTGCACCGCGATGGCGGTTGCGCCTGCGTCGGCAACCCAGAGATGGCCCTCCGCGCTGTCGGCCTCGATCCAGGCCTGAATCGCCCTGTCGGCCAATACTCGCAGGGAATGCGCCAGCGCACTTCGCTCGCGCGAGTCCTTCAGAGCGACCCGGAGATTCTCCTTCTTGATGAGCCCTTCTCCAATCTCGATGCTGCCTCCGCCAACCACATGATCGAACTGCTCGCCGACTTCCGCACCTGGCCTGTCCCCGGCGGTGGCAACCGCACCATCCTCATCACCACGCACCAGGCAGCACTCGCCAGCCCCCTCGCCGACACGACGCTGACCATGCGCAACGGCCAGATCGTGAGTTCAGCTGGCAAAGATTCTCTGGGCGAACCCGAGGCCGCCAGGTGAAGATCCCGCAACCCGCCAAAACCAACGCCGCCCGCCTCCTTGACTCCCTTGGCATACCCTATGAACTTCGCCCTTACGAGGTTGATCCCGACGACCTTACCGCGATCTCGGTAGCCCGAAAGATCGGTCTGCCTCCAGAGCAGGTCTTCAAGACCCTTCTCACCCACTCCAGCACCGGCGATCATCTCTTCGCGGTCATCCCCGGAGACACCGAACTTGACCTCAAGAAACTAGCCCACGCGGCAAGTGTAAAGAAGGTCGAACTTGCTTCGCTCAAAGAAGTCGAACCCCTCACCGGATACATCCGCGGAGGAGTCACTGTCTTCGGCGCAAAGAAACCCTTCCCCGCGTTCGCCGACGAAACCATCGAGCTCTTCGACATCATCTCGGTCTCCGCAGGTCAGCGTGGCCTCCAGCTCATTCTTTCCCCCGCCGACTATCTCCGCGCAGCCGATGCCACCCTCGCGGACCTCACCAAGGGCTCCGCATGAACTATCTCCACCACGTTCTCGACCATCTCCGCAAGGATCTGCGCCTGGAGTGGCGCTCTCGCGACTCCATCAACGGCATGCTCTTCTTCGCGCTTCTGGTTGTCGTCGTCTTCGGTCTCACATTTGATCCCACTGGTTACCCGACCACGACCCGCCAGATCTCGGGCGGCATCCTCTGGGTGGCACTCCTCTTCGCATCCATGACTGCACTCAATCATTCCTGGGCCCGTGAGTTGCGCAACCAGGTATTGGAAGCCCAACGCATGGCTCCCTCCCCTCCCTCTGCTCTGTTTCTAGGCAAAGCCCTTGCGAACATGCTCTTCGTCCTCGCCGTCGAAGCAGTTCTCGCCCCGGTCTTTATCGTCTTCTTCAATCTTCACGTCCTCGGCAATATCTGGCTGTTGGCCCTCATCCTTCCTCTGGGCACCTGGGCATTAGTCGTCAACGGCACCTTCTTCGCCGCTCTCGGACTGCGCTCCCGTAACCGTGAACTACTTCTTCCTTTGCTTCTCTTGCCCATCTCGCTGCCGGCCCTTCTTGCGATGGTCCAGGGGACCACAGGCGTTCTCACCGCCGACCTTGACTCCATCCAGATCGGGACGTGGATTAAGCAGCTGGCCGGTTATGACATCATCTTCACCACCGTCTGCATCCTGCTTTTTGAGACCGTGGTCAACGCCGAATAGGCAGCATTCGCGATAAACTAGCAGGATGGAGCAGCGCACCCCCACTCTCCGCAGCGTCGCCTGGCTCTGGTTTGGCATCACAGTTGCCGTCCTCGTTGTCGGTTTTCGACAAGCTATCCTTCTCACTCCGGCCGAAGCCACGATGGGCGATCTCTATCGCATTTTCTACTACCATCTTCCTCACGCTATTTTGGGATTGATCTTTCCTTATGTGAATCTCGTTGCATCGCTCGCCTTCCTCTTTTGGCGTCGACGTGACCCTCTCAAAGCTCTGACAGCCGACGCACTCGCGGTAGCTGCAGCCGAGGTCACTGTTCTTTATGCCGGCATCTGTCTGGTGACCGGAATGCTCTGGGGCAAACCGGCCTGGGGTATCTGGTGGGCATGGGATGCCCGGTTAACGTCAGAACTCATTCTTTGGTTGCTTTATGTCAGCTACCTGCTCCTTCGCCGCTTCTCACCCAGCGGCCAGGCGGGAACCCTGGGCGCTGTCCTCTCTGTGTTCGCCGCTATCGATGTTCCAATCGTCTACATGTCCATTCAGTGGTGGCGCACCCAGCATCCTGCGCCCGTCTTCGGTCCCAATGGCGGGGGGATTGATCGTCAGTTCTGGCCCCCGGTTCTCTGGAACATCGCTGGATGGTTGCTGTGGGGCGTCCTGATCATGCTCTTCCGCTTCGCCCTGGAACGGCGGCGCCAACTGGCTGAACAAGAGGCAGCTCTAGTCGCCATCGAAGCTTCCCTGGAGATTCCGCGATGACCTGGCAGTCTTTCTTCAACTTCAGTACGATGGCGCATCGGCATCTTGTCTTTGTGTACACCGGCGTCTGGCTCGTTCAAGGCGGCTATCTGGCATGGATCGCCTGGAATTGGGCCCGTACCAAAGACCCTCGGCATTAAAAAAATCAACGAAGCCACAGGGTCGCGGCTTCGTTGTCCGAGAATAAAGTGCAAATGACGCGATAGATCCGAAGGGGTCAACGTTCCGCATCGATGACATAGACACCCTTTTCGGAAAAAAAGTTTCGCTTACTTCAAAAATCTGTGTCGTATCTTTAGCTTGCCGCTCCCTAACCACCTCGATAGACTCCGAACAGTGCCAACGTCTCTCCGACCGTCTCTAGTGCAGTCCCTCTCAGCGGTTGTCTGCGCGGTTGTTCTCACCGCTTCAGGCTGCCGGCGGAGCGGCTTTCCCGACGTCCCCGACGGGTACCGCGAGTTCGCCTATGTCAGCAATGGCGGATCCAACACCGTAACGGTACTCGACCTGGTCTATATGCGGCAGGACAGGACTTTACAGGTTGGGATTAATCCAACGAATCTGGCCGCGAACCCGGTTCGCAATGAGGTCTACGTCGTCAATACACAGTCCGGCTCTGTCTCGGTAATCGACGCTGAGGCGAACCGCGTCGCGGCGACGATCCCGGTCCACCGTCTGCCCTCATTTCTGTCCGTCGACCCTACGGGACATCGCGCTTACGTCACCAACTCCGGCTCCAATACCGTCAGCGTTCTTGATCTTGACCGGCGGCGCGAGATGGCAGTCGCCGGGACCGGAGAACAGCCGGGGGTCACCCATATCTCCCCTGATGGTCGGAGTTTAGTTGTGACCAATCGCGGCAGCGGCAGCGTTTCAATCTTTGAAGTTCAGCCTTACGATGCGGCTGCAAAAACGGAGCGGGCTCCGCGCCTGCGCGCGGCGTTTCCGGGCTGTCCGGGAGCCGGCGATGCGGTGATTTTGCCTGATTCCTCGAAGGTTTTTGTCGCTTGCTCAGGAGGTCATCGGGTGATGGCGATCGGGCTTGCGTCGGTGCCGGGATCGTGGGCGGCGCAGCAGAATCCATTGTCGATGAAAGATCATTTGCTTGCGTTTCTTGATGTGGGCAAGACGCCGGTTCATCTGGCGATGAAGCCGGATGGCGGCGAGATCTTTGTCTCGAACTACGACTCGGACAGTATCTCTGAAATCTCCACCTGGACGAATGAAGTTGGGGGCACGTATGCCATAGGAAACAGGCCGGTTCGCGGCATTGTCACCGGGGATAACGGCCGGCTGTGGGTGGCTAATTTCGGGGCAGATTCGCTTGCAATGTACAGTATCGACGATGGCCGGCTGACCTGGAGCGTTCGCGCGGGTTCGGCACCAGATGCGCTTGCGTTTTCGCAGGATGAGCATCTGTTGCTGGCTGCTGACGCTCATTCCGGGGATGTTGCCCTCGTTCGTACGGAGACCAACGAAGGGCGTCCTGCGCTCTTTACTATCCTTCCTGCCGGGGTTTCGCCTAACGCGATCGCGGTTAAGGTGATTGAGAAAAAGCCTTAGTTTTACAAAAAAAATATCGGCCTGATTACGGCGAATTTAGAGCATTTTGCTGGGATTTTTGAGGGGGGGCCTGGAAAAAGTGCGTACTTAAACGTGGTTTTAAGTGGCCATAGCGTGGTTCTTATGTGCAAAAGCGCGGTTGTTAGCGGCACCTGATTCGGCTCCGAAAAAACGCACTCTTTTTGAACCTTATTTTTAGTCAATTCCCAAAATGGAACTGGCTACTCAGCCTTGGCGGGCGAGGACGAGGGTGATGTCGTCGGGTTGCTCGTCGGCGCCGATCCAGGCATCGAGGGCGAGCATGACCTGAGTAGAGATGACATGCAGGGGCTGGTCGCGGTAGCGGCGGACGACCTCCATCATGCGCTCTTCGCCAAATTCGCCGAAGTCGTTCTCGGGTTCGGTGACACCGTCGGAGTAGGCGACGAGAATATCGCCGGGCTGCATGTGGAAGCTGTCTTCGTCGTAATGCATGCCGTCAATGAGACCTACGACGGTTCCACCCTGGTCCAGCCTGCGAACGCTGCCGTCTCTGCTGAGGACGAGAGGAGGAAGCTGTCCGGCGTTCGAGTAAGTCAGCCTGGTGGAGGCCGCGTCGTAGTGAGCGAGAAACAAGGTCGCGTACTTCTCCGGCTGGGTACTGCGGTAAAGATGACGGTTGAGCAGAGAAAGGATTCGGCCGGGCGACTGGAAGAGCTCGTCGCCTTCTCCACCGCGGCCTTCGCGGCTGGCCGTGAGGCCCGCGACGGTGGACTCGCTGTAGACGAGTTCCTCGCTGGCGAAGCGGTAGGCGCGGACGGCTGAGTGCAGAGTTGCCATCAACAGCGCAGCTGAGATTCCCTTTCCGCTGATGTCGCCGATGGCGATGCCGACTCCGGTCTCTTTGTGGTTGGCGACGCCGTTGTGCGCTTCTTCGTGAAAGACGAGAAAGTCGTAGTAGTCGCCGCTGACCGAGCGGGCCGGACGGCAGACGCCGTGGAGATCGAGGCTGGCGATTCCCCGGGCGTGCAGAGGAAACAGGTTTGCCTGCACCTCCTGCGCGATGGAGATCTCGTTCTGGAGGCGTTCCTTTTCTTTTTGTTCTATGAGCAGCCGCTGCAGCGATCCTGTCATGGTGTTGAAGGAGCGGCTGAGTTCGGCGAGCTGGTCGGTGCGGGTGACGCGGATGCGATGGTGCAGATCGCCACGGTCGATGTGCTGGGTGGCGTTGTAAAGATCGTGCACCGAGGTTGTAATGGTTCGGCTGAGCCGGATGGCCATCCACAAGGCGAGAAGCCAGATGACGACGAAGAGGATAAAGAGAACGATGAGCGCTATTCGGAGGACGCTGGTAATGATGCCGCCGAGGGAGGAGCCGAAGAGCTGGTTATAGAGCAGCGAGGGACGCGATGCAACTGCGATGAGAATGTTTTTATGCTCTCCTGTACCCCAGTCGATGATGGGTTCGGTGGAGGTAAAGCTAACGCGGACGTCGGCCAGGTTGACCGGGGGCGGTTCGGCGCCCCCTTTGATCCAGGACCTGCCAGATACCACAGTGGGACCGATGGCGATTTTGTCCTCCTGTTGTGGCGGAGGAGCGGTGGCCGGAGTTGTGTTTTGGCTGACGGGTGCAGCTGAACTGCGCTGCCTGCCATCGTTTGCCTCGGCATTGGCCTGCTCGGGAAGAAGGCTTGCCTGTCCTAAACCTTCGGATACGATGTTGAGAACAGCGCTGTCGAGGGGAAGGCTGTTCAGGAGCGTGAAGAGGCGTCCATTGTCCCATTTCCGTTGATGAATGGTGACAAGATAGAGGTCGGATCCGTCGAGGACGATGCCGGAGAAGCTTCCATTGGACAGTTCGGTCGCCCACGGAGGAAGGCCGAGCGGTAATTTGCCGTGGGGACCGAAGTTGATGGGAACAGCAGCTCCGTCGATGAAGGCAACAGAGTCGCGGCGGAGCTTCAAGCGCGGGAGATCGAGAGTACTGGCTCGTTCGGCATCGGTAACACCGGGGATGAAGGCCGGCGTCTGGCCGCGCGGCACCATTTGATAAGCACGCGCGATCTGGTCGGCGCGGCGTTCGTTTTCACCTCGCATCTGCGTGAGCTCTGCCTGGACGCGAGAGTCGGTGAGATGGATCGCAAACTGTCCGGCTGCGATGTAGGCAGTGATGAAGACCAATGTGACAAAGAGAATGGCAGGGGCGAGGCCGATCAGAAGATAGGTAAGGATCAGCTTGTTCCGCAGGCTCCAGAGCATACGCTGACGCACAAGCCGCCAGAACAACGGGAGGGCTACGCAGACCAGGGCGATACCGACAAAAATCTGGAGAATGGCGAGAAACGCTCCGAAGCCTCCCGGGATCCAGCGCCGGAGGAAGAGCACGCAAAACCAGATTCCGAGCCAGAAGGCAGCCCCGGCCAGCCCTGTCGGCAGCCGTTGTCTCAGCCACGAAGTGGCCTGGCTACTCGGATTTTGCATCTTTTGCCGCCTCCTCCGCCTCCGCCTGCCGGGCCAGCTTCAATGTATAGCGTGTTGCTGAAAAGTGCGCACCGGCGAGCAGCAGCAGGCCAGTTAGAAATGCCCACATCATTAAGCCTACCGAAATATAAAACGGCCCGTACACCGACTGAAAGTCCAGCCACGGCAACGCCCTGATATAGAGCATCTTCGCCAGTTGCCAAAGGAGGCCGATAACGATGGCCGTGGGCAGCACCGCGCGTGGCGGAATCTTTCTGTAAGGCAGCACCCAATAGATGAGGAAGAAGAGCAGAATGCTGGCAAGAGCGGCACAGATCCGCAAAAAACCGAAAGAGATGAACTGAAAGACGACGTTATCGGTATGGCCGACAAAGATCCACGAGAGAATGGTCTGCTGGCTTGCCGTGGATGCGACCGCCACCATTGCAAGAATGCCGACGGCCAACGCCAGACCAAGCGAGACAGCCTGATTGTGGAGATAGCTGCGGTTTTGTCGGACGCCCCACACGCCGTTGAGGGCGACCTCAAGCGGCAGAAAGACACCGGTGGAGCTGATGAGGAGCATGACTACCGAAAAGACCTGCGTGTTTTTGTGCGGATGGGCAAGGAGCTGCATGTTGCGCATGACGAAGTCCTGGCCGACAGGCAGAAGATTCTTCATCATGTCGGCAACAACCTGCTCCATCTCGTGGGAGTGGAAGATATTGCGGCTGATAGTGAGCAGAAGGACGATGAAGGGAAAGAGCGAAAGAATGGAGTTGGCGGCGACACTGAAGGCGTAGGTATGGACGTCGGTGCGGGTCATGTAGCGGGCGAGCGCGGAGATATCCGCCCAAAGGCCCTCCTCGCGCACCATCGGCTGGACGTCCTCGATCGGCTTCGGCGGCAGCTCTGGCTCGTTCGGCTTCGGTTCTTTCGGTTTTTCGGTTTGATCGGGAACGATAAGAGACATAGGAGATCGGCACTGCACGAAAACGTGGCGGGTCACTCCGATGCTAGCAGAGCGGCCCTCACCTTTAAGCTTAGGCGAAGCGACCGATGTGGTCGCCCATTTTGTTTTAGCCGGTCATGACCTCACTGCGGCCTCAACCTGCCTCGCTTCGAGGTTCCGGATTCGGCGGATCGCCCATTGCGCAGCGTCGGCCAGGACCGGGTCTTCCGCCGTGGCCCAGGTCTCAAGTTGCGTGAGGAATCTCCGCTCGCCACTGTTTCCCATGGCGATGGCTACGTTGCGCTGCAGGCGTTTGCGGCGAGTTCGCTCGACCGGAGAGCCTTTGAACCAGCGCTTGAACTCGGCCGCGTCCATGCCGGCGAGCCAGTCCAGCGGTGGATTCACCATCTGTGGGCGCGCGAGCATGCCTTCGTTGACCGAAACTACAGCGCGACGGTTCCATGGGCATACGTCCTGGCAGATATCGCACCCGAAGACCTGACGGCCCATCGGTTCGCGTAGTTCTTCCGCGAGTGGGCCCTTCTTCTCGATCGTCAGATAGGCGATGCAGCGCGAGGCGTCCATCTGATGCGGCGCGACGAGTGCGTCAGTAGGACAGGCATCGATGCAGCGGGTGCAGGTTCCGCAACGGTCTGCCGCGATGTCGAAGCGGACGCCGGACTCGATGGGGATCGAGGTAATGACGACACCGAGCAGGAGCCAGGAACCGAGGCCCTGGTTGATGACGCAGGTATTTTTTCCGATCCAGCCGACGCCGGCCTTCGCGGCAACGACGCGTTCGACGATGGGCCCGGTGTCAACGTAACAGCGGGTCTCGCAGGCGAAGCGTTGTTGCACTGCGGCTTCGATGTGGCGCAGGCGAGCGAGAAGCTGGTCGTGATAGTCGGTGGGGATTAAGTCGCCTGGCTCCTCTGCTGCGTTTTCTGGTGCTGCGTTTTCCGGCGTGCGGCCGCTCCATGCATAGCGGGCGATCCAACCTGTGTCGGAGGGTGCGGGGTCGATCGAGCGAGGCGCGGAGGTGTTGTAGTTGAGAGAGCAGACGATGACCGAACGCGCCCAGGGTATGGCCACCTGCACGCCACTGCGGAGGAGCACTCCTTGTTCGTCGCGACGTTTCAGGTACTCCATCTCGCCGGCGTGGCCGGCTTCGACCCACGCGGCAAAACGCTGAGCGTCAATGTCGTGCGCGGCGCATGTGGAGTCTTCGGTGTCGACGCCAGCGATGCCGACAGTGACGAAGCCTGCCTGCAGAGCTTGCTCATGCAACCAGAGCTTGAGGTCGGGAGTCCATCCGCCAATTTCCTCGCCATTCACAGGATGCTTCACCTTCGACCCTGCGGCTCATGCGCGTTCGGGTGTCTTCAGAATAAATCGATCCGTATGTCGATTGGCGTGTCAATCGGCCTGTCGTGGTCTCTATCGGATTGTAAAGGCTTATGTTGGCTGGCCTTGGCGCATGAGGCGAAAGTTCTAATCCTGAGATAAAATAGAGAAGCGCGGAGAGTTGGCAGAGCCCGGTTGAATGCACCTGACTCGAAATCAGACATAGGCGTAAGTCTATCGGGGGTTCGAATCCCTCACTCTCCGCCATTTCGTCTGTCCGGTCTTTGAGTAGCGATTAGCTTCGGCAGAAATTCGCGGAAATCCCCGTAAATGGAGCTTTCTTCCGCTGAGACTCGATCTCCAATGAGGGTTGGGGAGTAATCATCTGGCCTGCGTGGGCGGATATCTCCGGGTGGGTCGATTGGAGAGAATCCTGGGCCTGCCTGGGGATCGCCCTGATCCGCAGGACTTGGTCACCTTGCTCGAAGGGCTGCGTCTTGGCCACATTCTATTCTATCCACTTCACTGGGATGGATTGGCCTGACCGTTTCAATAGGAAATATGGGTGGGAGCTTGGTACACTCCCCAAGTACAGATCCGTGCATCTCTTTGGACGGTTTCGGGCCTCACTCTGACTCGCAGAACCGACCACAAGTTGTGGAGTGCCCGATCTTCTGTGCCGTTGGATGAGTTAGTGTAACGCAGCTATTTCTGAGTTGATCGGACCAGTTTTCTTGTACCAAGCCTAGAGTTAGTTTTCGGCTGGTTTAGGTGCCAGTGAGTATGCGGCTAGCCGCATACTCACTGGCGAACTCGTTCGGCGTCCGGTCACTGAGAGATCGGTGAGGACGACTCTCATTATATTCCTGCCTCCAGGCTTCGATCAGCTGCTTTGCCTCCTTTAGGTTCATGAACCAGTGAACGTTCAGGCATTCGCTTCGGAAGGTCCCGTTGAAGCTCTCCACGAAGGCGTTGTCGGTTGGTTTGCCAGGACGGGAGAAGTCGATCTTCATTCCATTCTGGTAGGCCCATAGATCCATCGCCTGACTGGTGAACTCGCTGCCATTGTCACAGAACAACACCTTCGGCACTCCACGTTCCTGTTTCATCCGGTTCAGCGTCCGCACCACATCGTCTCCCTTCAAGCTCTGCCGAACTTCGATCGCAACCGCTTCTCGCGTGTAAACGTCGAGCATCGTTAACGCGCGGAAGCGCGTTCCATCCTGAAGCTGATCGGCAACGAAGTCGGTGCTCCAGGCCTGGTTCGGTGCCGTCGCGATGAAGCGCTCTTCCCGATGCCGCACCGCTTTCCTCTTGCGTTTTGGCCGTTTCTTCAAGGCCAGACCTTCTTCCTTGTACAACCGGTACACCAGGTACTTGCCCACGTTCCAGCCCTCGCGGTTGAGCAGCACGCGGATCTTGCGATACCCGTAGCGCACCCTGCTCTGTGCGATCTCTCGTATCCGCATCCGTAGCTCCGTCCATGGTTCCTGATGGCTCTGGTAGCGATAGGTACCTCGTACCATCAGAAGAACCTGGCAAGCATGCCGCTCGCTCGCCCGATATTGATCGCGCAAATGATCAACCATCGGACGGCGCTCCGAGGGCTTCAGAACTTTTTTCTGAGCACATCCTGAAGCATCGTCTTATCCAGGCTCAGGTCGGCGACCAACTGTTTCAGCCGGCTGTTCTCTTCCTGGAGTTGTTTCATCTGACGGGCCTGGTCGGTCTCCATACCAACGTACTGCTTCTTCCATCGATAAAAGGTCTGCTCACTTATCCCAACCTTGCGGATCACCTCCGCCACAGGGACACCCAGCTCCGCCTGCTTCAGCACAGACACAATCTGCTCCACAGAAAATCGCTTCTTCTTCATGGCAAAATCCTCCTCAGATTTTGCCGAAGACTAACATTTCAACTGGTCCAAAATTGCCGGGGCCGATCACCCCGAGTGTTCCACAAGGTGTGCGTTAGGAAACAACAGCCCCAAGTGCTCACTGTTCAGCCGTACCAGACCTGACAGACACTCAGACTTGCTCCTCTGCTAGGTCTAAGGAGCGGGTGGTGGATTGATGGTGATATTACTGGACCCATCGCATTGATCCAGATGCAGGTTGTATGTGTAAGACACTGATGGTTGTCCTGCAGCTGAGGGTTGCCCTGTTACAGTGCAAACCTCGTTGGCAGCAAATACTCCACTGCCAGAGCAGATATTTGATGTTGTGACCTTCAGCCCAGTGTTTGGATATAACGGAACCCACGAGATCAGATCCTTATCTATAACGCCCACGGGTGGGTTGGTAACCACTGCACCTCCTGATTTGTCACAACCTACGTTGAGGCTATAGCCGGTTGCATCTTTGCTCTTGATGACCTTGGGCAACACCGCGCGATTATTGTCCCCTGGGTCTATCGCAATCTGGCAGTATGGGCAACTCCTCGCTTGGAGAATTGTTTTATCGCCCCCGGGTGGCGGAGGCTGGGTATCGAAGTGATAGGTAAAGTAGCCGTTGTGTCCCTTGAGGACCTTGCATTGTGCGGGCTTAGGTCCCACTTGGTAGTACGGCTTTTCACATGGCGGGGCACCATCAAAAACGACGTAGATAGGGGCTGCCTTTGGATCATAAGGAATCCATTCTAGCGTCTGCCCTGGAGCGGCATAGGAATAAGGAGTTAAGGAAGGCATGACCAGCACTGACTGAACGCGGCATCCAGTCAGCCCCAAAGCCAGAACGAAAATTGCAATAGATGTGAATAATCGAATGCGCATTGAGAATCTCCGACACATCTGAAGTGGCAAGCTATATTACATTGTCCAAGCGATGAGAGTTCACAATGTTGGTGTAACGCGGATCTCTCTGTAGCGAATCGAGATCTACCGATGCATCCATCTGGAATGAACTAGCCCCTCTTTGCATACAGGTATTCAGTGTCGCGAGTGCTTCATCGCGATCACCAAGGAGTTCTAGAATTCTCACTTTGAATAATTGAGAGTAGAGGTCAGCAGCGTTCAGCGATTCAGCTTTTTTCACTAATGCAGAGGCACTCTCCGGCTTACCGGACTTGATTCGGTAGAGTGCAAGGAGCATCCATCCAGGACCATTAATGGGATCCGTCTTCATTTGCTCCTCCTGTAGCTGTGCAGCGCTCTTATATGTGCTTTCTGCATCCGCAGAATGACCGCGGACCTTTGAATAGCAGTCTCCTAATTCAAGCAGGTTGGTGCCTTCAAAGGGATTCAACTTCACGGCGAGGAGTGCCCACTGAAGAGCCTCTGCGTACTTTTTTTGTGCGCGTAGCACGTCAGCCATCGTTACCGCTGCAATGTCGTTCGGCTCAATGGCCATGCTTTTCTTCGAAGCTTGGATGGCTTCGTCGAATTTCCCGAGTTGAAAACAAAGAGATGCCACATTGCTCACCGCCAACGCATTTTTGGGAGCGGCCATGCTCGCGGCACGAAAGGCTTGGAGTGCTTTAGGATAATCTCCTTGTGAGTTATAGTTCATCCCCAATTCGTTATAAGCCAGCCAATAGTTAGGCCGTTCTTTCAGGACTCTGAGGAAATCTCTTTCGGCGTCATCCCATCGATTCAGACGGGCAAATATCTGGCCCTGATAAGTAAGAGTCTTCGGATTAGAAGGGTCGAGCGCGAGGGCGCTTCCATTTCGTGCAAGGCACTCGTCTCATCACCTGTTCCTTCAAAGACAGACGCCAATGCCACATGACCTTCGACCAGATCGCGATCTAGCGAGAGCGAAGTTTCTGCGTTGGCTTTAGCGAGAACCATTGAACTTGGATCGCGGCGCATATCATAGAAACGGAGATACGCCAGGGCAAGCCGTGCGTAAGCCAGCGCGTAGTGGGGGTCAGATTCAACTGCTTGCTTATACTGAGCGATAGCACTTTCCACCCCCGTGAAATTCGGTTGCTTCATCAACGCCTCGGCGGATTGGAAAGCGTCCAGGGCCTCACGATTGTCGGTTCCGACCTGGAGGCGTTTGTCATGAGGTTGATAGTGACTAATGTCAAGGAGCTCGGCTGCGGCACGAACAACCATCCCGGGCAGCGAGATCTGCTCGTTGAGAGGCACGCGAATGAGCTTTGTGCGAAGCGGAATGGCCGAGGATGGAACGAGGACGTTAAGAAACACGTGGAGTTCCTTCGACGACGGAACGCTGGAGGTTGCTAAAACAAGATTTGCGCCAAGGGACTCGCGGATCTCGTTGAGCTCGGCTGGGGTTTTCATCTCGGTAATTGTTCTTGGAGCTGTAATGAAGAGATTGTGATCGAAGACCTCGGCACGGGCGAGTTCGTTCGCCATAGTGTCAATCAGGACCATCAGCATGGGCTTGACGCGGGGGTCTGGGGGGGGCCAACTCAGAATTGCAACAAAGCGTTTGGGCGGGAGGGGATGAAGAAATTCATAGATGCGCTCGTGCTTCCAGAGGGCACCCCCGGTTGCGACGCAGGCTGTGACCGCAGATCCAATGACGAAGTTACGACGAGTCAGAATACGACGGTGAGAGTCATCGGGAGGGTCCTATGAGTTCCCGCTCTATGACGGAGCCACCGGACTCAGAGGTCGATTGGATTAGATTGAAGGCGTCACATCGGCGTGCTGGATCATCCGAAAGGAACTCTTTGACGGAATGGATGAAAGTAGTAGGAACATCGGCGGCCTCGAGTGCCGGCGATGGTTTGATCGAGAGACCGAAGCCGTCGAAGTCTGGATGTCCAGCAGTCAGAACCTCCTGAAAAAGAACACCGAGGGCGAAGATGTCAGTTGCCTGTGAGGGAGGGGCTCCTCTAAGGAGTTCTGGAGCAATGTAGCCGGGGGTTCCGGCGATAAAGCCCTGCGTCAGCACAGTAGTTTCAGACGCGTAGAGGCGCGCCAAGCCGAAATCCATAATCGAAAGGCACAAGTACGACCCCGACTGGTCAAGCATTACATTATTTGGTTTGATGTCTCCGTGAATTACTCCGACCGCATGTATAGCTCTTATGCCCGCGATCATTTGGCGAAAAATCGAAATGGTTTCGGTGCGAGAGAGGAGGGGAAGTCTCTGTAACCGCGAGGCCAGAGTTTCGCCTGAGAGAAGCTTCATCGTTAGAAAGAGGAACGGGGGCGCCGGTTCCTCACAGCGAGATATGTCGTAGATAGGACAAAGATTGGGGTGTACAACTTTCCGTGCAAGAAGAACTTCCCGCTCAAAACGGCGGGACAATCCCGCATCACCTGCCATGCGAGGGAGAATCACTTTCAGTGCGACGTGGACGCCCTGAAGAAAGTGGTCTTCAACCTCGTAAACCTCTCCCATTCCGCCTCGAGCGATGAAACGAACGATAGCGAACCGGCCGGCTATGATCTCTCCAGTCTCGAAGCGGCCGGCCCCACTGGAAACGAAAAGATGGGAATATGTAGAGCCAGTTGTCGCCAAAGTGGATCTAGCACTGTCGGACGGACCTGGAGTGGAGACTAGCAGCTGCCTCTCAAGGAAGCTGCCGGCGCGCTCGTCCGCAAGTAATAGTTCCTCGATACGTTGCCTAAGTTCTGGCGCGCCTGCACAGACCTGATCCAGGAAAGCGCGACGGTCCTCCGGTCGGCGATCGAGCGCAGCACCGAACAATTGCTCGACGGCTTGTTCTTGACTGGCCATGACTCCCATCCGAAGGACTAAGGGACACAAATAGGCACGCTACAGTTCGAACGTCTGGATATGTAGTACCCGCATCCATGTCGCCGAGTTGAGGCGAGAGGAGCGGAAGCAAGCCGCTGACGCACAACGGAAGATATGCAACTGTTCTCCCCCTTGGCGCCAATAGTTACACAACGCTCAGGGAATTTCCACTAATAAGCCACATTGAATCAGGACTCACTGCTCTTCCCATTTACTAAAGCTTAGCTTGTCGGTGAAAGTGCACATCGTTTCATCGCTCCCGAGCGTTTGCTTATGAACTGGTTTAGCATGCTGGAATTTGCGAGGTGCAATAATTTGCATTGTGGCGGGCCTAGGATTGGTAGTAGCGTTGTTCCACTAGCTATGACAAACGAATGATGGCGAGGTGACGCAACTTCTAAAAGGATGAACAGCCGAGATCCGTCCGCGGCAGAGCGTTTGCTGCCACTGGTCTACGCTAAACTCCATCGTCTCGTATCCTCGTACATGCGGAGGGAACGACTGGACCATACCCTACATCCGACTGCGCTCATCAAAGAAGCTTATCTGCGTTTGGCCAACGGCAATCTGGTTTGAACAACGAGACATTTGGTTAGTTCCGGTAGACGGGCTATTGTTTCCTAACGCACACCTTTTGAAACGGCCCGACTCTCCGGATTGGAGCCTTGATTTGACGGAGTTTAGGAAGGCTAATTTCGAGAACCCTTTTGAAACTGGTTAGGATCTCACCTGCACAGACTCCTGGAGCGCGGAGCTCGCGGAATGCTCGGAAAGTTCCCAAACTGCTCGGTGGCCGTGGATTACTTACCAATTACAGGATAGATCCTCGGAAACGCGCTTGTCCTCACTTGGCCGAAAGTCGGCATATCGGACATCCATGATAAGTAAAGTCAAGGGAAAAGCGAGAATCTTCGTGCCGCGCTCGGAGTGCGCGGGGGGATGTATGTTTTTGCAGTTCCTTTCATAGCGCTTTTGTTTTTGGTTCCTGCGGTGGAACGCAGAACCAGACATCCATTTGCTGTCTCGGGCCGTAGCCGTCACAGATGTTTGAGTTGAGGTTCTCTGCCAGTCTCGAAACAAGTGGGTTGGAGCCTTGGGAGCGGATGCTCCGTCGCTCAGCCGAAAAGTTGTGAGACCTGGCAGAGTGCGCTTGAAAAGCCCTGAATATGACAGCAGCAGTTATGCTGCGACGCTGCTGTGAACCTGGTGAGTTACGAAGGCACGTTCTCCACGATCGATGGCCAGAAGGTAAGCGGCCAGCTTGCGGGCGACGGCGATGGTAGCCTGGTTGCGGTTGCTCTGCGCGGCTTCGCGCTCGTAGAGAACGGCCAGCTCCGGGTTGAGTCTCGGAGCCAGATGCGCGGCTTCCAACAGTACCGTCTGCAAGTGTCGATTGCGCTGCTTGGAGATGGGCATCCGCCTGGAACTGTCGGCCGAGGTCTTCTCTCCGCTGCACAGACCGCAGTAGCTGATGACCTGCTTGACGGAGTGGAACCGCTCGACCTCTTTTGCGAGTATCGCCGTGGAGTGGCTCCTGCACTGGCAAGACGGAAAAAGTGGTCGCCATGTCGACTCGACGCGGAGGCGACTCGATTCAAACATTCTGCCGAGTTTGGGGCCTCTCCAAATTACGGAGATCGAGGCGCCGGATATCGTGGCCATGGTGAGGTCCATCGAAGCTCGCGGGGCGAGGGACATTGCTAAGCGGGCGATGGAGACCACGGGTCAAATCTTCCGCTATGTCATCGCGAACGGTAAGGTAAGGCGCAATCCAGTAGGAGATTTCCGTCCTGGCGATGTTCTCAAGGCGACTCGGAAGACCAACTATGCGCGTATCGATGAGAAGGAGCTGCCTCATCTTCTGAAGGAGATTGAAGTCTATCGGGGAACCCCTCTCACCCGGCTAGCACTCAAGCTGATGGCGCTCACCTTTTTGCGGACGAGCGAACTGATTGGTGCGAGGTGGTCCGAGTTTGACTTGGAGGCGGCCCGCTGGAACATTCCCGCTGAACGTATGAAGATGCGCACCCCGCACATCGTGCCGCTCTCCAGACAGTCGCTGGAAATACTCGATCTGCTACGCGAATTGAATGGCGACAGTGAATGGGTCTTTCCTGGAGAGCGAAGCGGCGAGCGCACGATGAGCAACAACACCCTGCTTTAGGGACTGGAACGCATGGGCTACAAAGGGAAGATGACCGGACACGGTTTCCGCGGACTGGCGTCAACCATTCTGCACGAGAAAGAGTACCCGCATGAGCATATAGAATTGCAGCTCGCCCATGCCCCGCGGAATGCCGTAAGCGCCGCCTATAACCACGCCCAGCATTTGAAAGGACGCACAAAGATGATGCAGGAGTGGGCCGACTTCCTGGAGCAGACTCAGAGGGGGGCTAGGGTGCTGCCATTCCGAGAAGTGGTGGCTTGAATCTGACTCGCTTCCGAGCACCACACTATGAGGATTGGCTGGACTTCGCAATTCGCCTAGCCTGAAACGTAGTTTCCGAAAACGCGTGCGAGCTCAACCGGTGGATGCAACACTGGCTTGGAGTTTACTAGCCGGGGTTTCAAAGTCCAAAGTTTTCCGTGGTCGTTGATTGAGGCGCTGGGCCACTTTGTCTAGATCGGCTTGGGAATAACCGGATAGGTCACTCTTCCTAGGAAAGTACTGTCGCAGCAGACCGTTGGTATTCTCGTTGGTGCCTCGCTGCCAAGGGCTCTGCGGATCACAGAAGTAGACGTTCACCTTTGTGGCCACGGTGAAGCTCTTGTGTTTGGCCATCTCCAGCCCCCGGTCCCAGGTCAACGAGCGCCTCAGGGACGCGGGGAGTTTACGAACCTGCCGGGTCAACGCACCGACAACGGTCGCTGTGTCCTTGCTGGGCACTTTGACCAGAATGGTGAAACGCGAATGTCGTTCCACCAAGGTTGCGATGTGACTGTTGCCGGTGCCGCTGAGCAGATCTCCCTCCCAATGACCAGGAATGGCACGATCTTCAATCTCTGCGGGCCTCTCGCTGATGGAGATGGCATCGACGATCTGACCTCGAGACTGTCCGCCAGCGCGAGCATGCACTGAGCGACGGATAAGCTGTTTGGATCGCAGGTGCTGCATCAGCTCCTTTTTCAGCACTCCTCGAGCCTGGATGAATAAGCTGCGGTAGATTGTCTCGTGGGACACGCGCATGCTCTCGTTGCGGGGATACCGTCTCTCCAACCAACCGGAAATCTGCTCCGGCGACCAGTCCAGGATCAGTTTACGGGCCACGACCGTCCGCAGCTTTACATGGGTAGCGAGAAGGCACGTCTTAGGTCGCAGAGCTGACTTCCAAGCCTGATGATCGGCCTCACTGGCTCGATATACCGGGCGTCCGCCATGACGCGCCACCTCCCGGCTCACCGTCGACGCTGCCCGTTGCAACCCTCTCGCTATCTCCCGAATCGATGAACCCGAAGCAATGCCGCGTGAGATGTCTTCCCGTTCGGCAAGCGTGAGCGTTCGCTGCGAGCGGTGACGAATGGCTGGAGCTATCCCGCCGTGCTGCGACAATAGGAACTGAATCGAGCCATGGTCCTTGCCGAAGGCACGACCAATCTCATGCAACGACTCTCCAACCTTCCAACGATGCCAGAGGTCAGCCTTCTGCTCCGCAGAAAGACCGTACCGTCTTCCCAGTCTCATAAACACCACCTCCATATCAGATGGTGTTGCATCCACCGGTTGAGACCACCCCACTTTGCGGGCATGCCAATGCAGAACAAAGGTCGGGCGTTCTCTAGCTACTTCCACGCCGAACCGCCTACCTGGATCCATCGGTTCCATCATCCATCGGTTCCATCAAGCGCTGTCCTTAAAAATAGGACTGCCCGGTGAAGGCAGTCCCGCACGGAGTTGCAAGGTGGCAGGAATGGTTAGCGAGACAGACGGCGGCGAACCATACCCGCAGCTCCAAGAACGCCAGTGCCAAGCAGACAGATCGAGCTCGGCTCAGGAACCGGTGAGGGGGTTGGGTTGGGAGTTGGTGTGGGGGTAGGGTTGGGGTCTGGCGTCGGAGTAGGGTTGGGGTCTGGGGGCAGGGGGTTAGGAACGGAGTTGGTGTTGTCGAAGATGGTTACAGGTTCATTAAAGTCAGTTACATGGAAATTCTTATCTGTAATGGTCTCGACACCATTCAACAAGGTTACAGTGTCACCATTCGCTAAAGAGATGGCGATACCATCCGAGTCAGTTATGCCTTCTCCGCTTCCAGGCAGAAAGATGAGAAGGTTATCGTTGCCACCGAAGCTGTTTACAGCACGAATCCCGGTGATAGCCGACCCGATGATGGTTCCCTGAGCCCCGGTGATCCGGAACTCCCCGGGATCCTGGAACGGCCCCGCTGTGACCTCCGATCCAGTCAATGTCCCCGTACCGTGGTCACCAGGAATTGATGAGGGACCAAAGACGAAGCTGAAGGAATCCGCTTTTGCGGTCTGTGTAGAAAGAGTCGCTGCCAGAGCCAGTGCCCCAAGCGCGATGTGAAGCTGTTTCATAAAAACTCCTATTTTGAGATATTAGATACTACAAATTAGCGATTAGCGCGTGAATGACCAAACGGCGAGGGTGAGTGTTGCAAGGGAGGCTAAGTACGGACGGGGTAAACAAGTGCATTGAGCGATTCTCGAATTGTTCCTTTCTGATTTGCCCAGGCTTGCCTCCAGGCCAAGAGTCTTTGACATGGAGAACATCTGGGCAATTGATGCTGAGTCAGGTGGTGTTGGCGGATGCGGCAGAGTCGGTTAAGTTGCAAAACGCCGACTACGATGCTCCCGCTCCACTGATAACTTGGAAATCGTCAAATTATTCCCGTAATTCGAGCTAGAGATGGAAAATGATGTGTTTCACCACGAGGCGACTCCTTTTCGAAGGCACGCCCAAAGTGGGTCACCATACGATTTGGGACAGTCCAGGGCAACGGGCTTCTTCTGAACGGTGATTAGGAACAGCTACACTGCATGTTCCCGGAAA
>CAVTVC010000006.1:0-9770 GCA_963738085.1 uncultured Acidobacteriaceae bacterium | reverse complement strand
GCCCCTCCTGTCGAAATGACGTTCCGATTCAACAATCGCGATAATCCATTTCTGTTTCGGGATACGATGCTCAAGCTTATTGAAGCTCCCGTGCTGGAGAACAAGAAGCTCACAGCTGCTTAGTTTCTTGGCTGGGATTTCCTTACAGTCGGACGTTTACCAACCCAAATCTGAAATGTCCCAGGATCGGTACCTGGCTGTTCTTCAAACAGCCAAGGTATCTTATTGTCCTTAGCAAATTTACGAAGTTCACTTACGCCCAAATATTGTTTTCAATTGAGTCTTGGAACACATATAAACCTGTTACGTGGCCGATATCGGTTCGGGGTAATAAGCTGATTATCCAACCAGCATTTCCATAAACTCGCTCTAGCAGCAATGCAAGAGAATAGCTGCTTGGATCGCCTTGTAAATACGAAATCTTTATTGGCTTGGGCGGGTTCGATCTGAATTGCAGTTGATATTTTCCGATCATTTCGCGTTGAAGTCCCCCCGTATTTTGCGTTGGAAATCCCCAAGCGAGCGGCACAAAAGTGTAAAAATTATCGGGGTAAACCCCTCCATTTTGTTCGTCTTTATAACTAGGAAGCGAATCTGCCACCTCCGTAGATTCGCTGGATGATGGGACACTAGCAGGAGTAACGGCTCCGGAAATGCTTGGGCCGAGCTTCGGTTTTTCGATTATGTCCCTAAGTTCCGTGGCTGCCTGCTTCTGTTTTGACCTATCAGGCTCTTCAATAATTTTCTTTAGTCCCTCCAGAACTGTTGCTTTGAACTGTTCATCTTTTTTGTCTTTTAGTCCATCCGATTCGTAGGCAACCCATTGGGAGATTCCGAAAAATACAATTCCGACAATCGCCAAACTCCACACAATTAGGAGTGCGACTCTTTTTTCTCGCGGTTTTGAAGGGAGCGCTAAAGTTGCCAAGCGGCCTCCATATCCCGCAAGAACCAGAGGACAGACAGCAGCACCCAAAAGTTGTGAGAATGTAAAACCACATAGCCGCAAGTGTCTCAAGCAGCACCACCTTGCGTAAAGGCGATAATCATCGTCTCATCGAAATGCGCTAGCACGTTCCTGCTTGAATCGAATGGAGCAGGTATGCTTTGCAGATATCTCAGCGCAGATTCCAAGTTTCGCTTTCCGTTGGGTTCGATTGTCTCCTGGCACCGGGCGGTTGGGTGGATTTTTGCCGCTGTGGGGAGGAATGCGGGGATTCTTCGAATACGCTGCGCTTCGCTCAGAATGACGCCTTATTGAGGGGTCCTTGCCCTTCTCGCTCTTCAACCGCAAAGAACGATAAACTCGATGCAGCGCGATGGCGTGGTTGCGATTCGTAGAGAAATTTCTGAATGGAGTTTGATGATGTCGATGAATGCTGGATTCTGGAGCCGTTTTGAGCAGCGCGTTGCGCGGTACAACCTGTTACAGCACCCGTTTTATCAGGCGTGGTCGAAGGGCGAGCTGACGCGTGAGGACCTGCGGGAGTATGCGGCGGAGTATTGGCATCATGTGTCGGCGTTTCCGACCTATTTGAGTTCGCTGCACTCGCGGCTGCCGGATGGGGAGATGCGTCGTGAGGTTTTGCGGAATCTCGCGGAGGAGGAGGGTGTGGATTCGGGGATGGGGCGTCCGCATAGCGATCTTTGGATGGACTTTGCGGTGGGGATGGGAGGTTCGCGCGAGGCGGTCGAGGGGCGAACGGTGCAGCCGGAGATGGCGGCTCTGATAGCGGCGTTTCGTGAGTTGATGCAGGCGGGGAAGGCTTCGTCGGCAATGGCGGCGCTGTATGCATATGAGTCGAAGGTGCCGGCGATTGCTGCGACCAAGGCGGATGGGCTGGCTGCGCATTATGGGACAGAGGGCGTGGCGGCGCGGTATTTCACGCTACATCAGACGGCGGATGTCGCTCATGCGAGTGTGTGGCGCGAGCTGATCGATAAAGAGCTGGAAGCTTCGCCTGAGGCGACGGAGGCTGCGTTGGTCGCGGGCGAGAAGGCGGCTAAGGCGCTTTGGGTTGCTCTGGATGGTGTAGAGCGGCTGCGGTTGGCTGTGAACTAAGCTCTGTTCGCGCGGTGACGATTGCCGCCCTACATTTTGATTTTGCGATTGAAATATTTTTCAACGAAAACGGGTCAGGGGAGGGATTGCCTGACCCGTTTTCGTTTGCCTTTTGGGTTTTCGATTGTGATGCGGGACGATTGTGGCTTGTGAACGCAAGGCCCGGGGCTAAAGCCCACTTTGGCTGGTGGGCTCGTTTACAGGAGTCTGGCTTTTTCTTCTGTCGGGGGCCGAGGGTTTGTGGATGAACTGGGTGGTGGGTTGCTGGGACCAGTGGGTGACCTGGCGGAGGGCCTGGGCGAGCGAGTTGACGACTACAGTGGGTTTGCCTGAGCCGAAGCGCTCGATGGTTAGCTCGGAGGCCTGGTCGGGGTCTTCGCCGGGGTTCCAGAGGCCGATGACGATGCGGTTGTAGGGGAGATGGGTGCGGACTCGCTGGCAGATGGATCGGGCCTGCGAGAAGGCGAAGGGCGGCAGGGCGTTGATGAAGATGACGGTGTTGGGCTCGTGGGCGAGGGTGTCAAGAATTTCGCTGGAGACAGAGGCGGCGGGGAGAAGGAGGGTCTGGTGGGAGGTGCGCTCGACGAGCTGGCCGAGCATGAGGGAGGTGAGCTCGTCGGCCTGATCGTTGGCGGAGATGCAGACGACGGCGAACTCGTTGCGGGTGGAGGATGAGAGATGGAGGGATGATTCGGAATCGGCGCTGGGTTCGCGATAGTCGGTGAGCTCGGCGATGAGTTCGCCGATGGAGAGGAAGAAGAAGTTGCAGCGGACGTCGTCGAGGAGTCCCTGGTGGCGGTCCTGTTCGACGAGGAAGAGGGCAGGGATGAGGACGGAGTCGTAGAGCTCGACGAGGGATTTTGATTTGAGGAATCGGGTGGCGACGCTGTGGGCCTCTTGCTGGTCCATGGCGAGGAGGCGCTCGTAGTAGAGAGCTTCGGCGGAGAGTTCTGCATCGGTGCCGAGGAGGGTGTGGAGGAAGGAGAGCTGGGGGACGTAGCGTCCCATGACGACAATGCAGACGGTGAGCGGAGTGGAGAGGATGAGACCGGGCCATCCCCAGAGCAAGGCCCAGAAGATGGCCATGGCGAGGAGCGCGAGGGAGGAGATTCCGGTGCGGGAGCTGAAGAGCCACGGTTCGACGAAGTTGGTGCAGGTGAGCTCCAAGGTGAGGAAGAGGCCGACGATGAGCAGCGGTGGCCACCATGAGGAGGAGATGGCGACGGAGACGAGGAGGGGCACGATGAGGCTGGTGGCTGTTCCGACGTAGGGGACGACGCGCAGGATGGCGGCCAGGACTCCCCACAGAGTGGCGTTGGGGACGCCGATGAGGAAGAGTCCGAAGCCGAAGGAGATTCCGTAGGCTGCGTTTACGGCGGCCTGGAAGAGGAGGTACTGACTGATCCGAGTGGCGGCGTCCTGGAGGGCCTGGGTCATGAGACTGATGCGGCCCATGCCGGCGAGCAGGAGGATGCGGTGGCGGAGATCCTCGCGCTTCATGAGGAGGTAGATGGTGAAGACGATGACGACACCGACGACTCCGATGGGGTGGAGAAAGCGCATGAGGAGTTCGGCGGTGGCCTGGATCTGGGTGCGGTTGGGGTCGACGACGCGGACGGGTTGGGCTTCGACGTGAGCCACCTGGGGCGAGGGAGTGGTGGCGCCGGTGGTCGAGGCGAGGTCACTGCTGATGTCCTCGACCGCGGTGACAGCGTTGGAGAGGGACTTTTCGACGGGGAGGTGGACGGAGGCTATCTTCTGCTGGATGTCGAGGCGGTAGGCGGGAAGGTTGCGGGCTACGTCGAGGAGCTGGCGGACGACGATGTATCCGACGCCGCAGACGATGGTGGAGGCGAGCACGCCGATGATCGCTACGGAGACGATGCGAGGAAAGCGGCGCGATTCAAGGCGGGTGACGGCTGGAGCGAGCAAAAAGGCAAGCGTGAGAGCGAAGGCGAAGGGGACGATGAGATCGCGGGCGAAATAAAGGACGAGGATGATGACCCCGAGCACAAGAAATGGGCCTATCCTTGAAAGCTCGGTGGTTCGATTACCAGACATAAAGCCCTCGCGAACACTAATCAATACAGTCTTGTTAGCGGCAAGGATACATCAAGTAAAAAAACGATTGAGGGGCGGGAGAACGCGGAGTCCGGGTGAGGGGTCAAACGGCGGCCTGAGGTGCGCGGAGGTGCGCGACTCAGGCCGCCGTTTGGAGAGGGAAGAGTCTGGGGCTTAGAACTGATGCGAGATGGAGGCGATGACGGTGTAGTCGGCAAAGAAAGCGTCACCGTTCTTCGTGTTGTTTTCCAGCTCGGGGACGCTGGGCGGCCGGTTGCGATAGAGGGCCCAGGGCCCGTTGACTGTGAGGACGGTTCGGCGAAAGTTAAACATGACCCCCGGATCGAGCGAGATGATGGCGCCGGGCCGGCGGAAGCCGTCGCTGTCGCCGATGAGATCGCGTACGGGAACGCCTTCGGCGCGGACGCCCAGGCTAAAGGCGAGGCTGCGCACTCTGGGTAGCGCCTGGGCTATGCCGGTGCGAAAGAGATATTGGTCGGTGACGGAGATGACGCTTTGTCCCGGCTGGGAGCGAAAGCTGGCGACGCCGTTGGTATTCAGGGGATTGAAGAGGTACTGTCCCTGAGCGTAGGCGTCTGCGCCGCGCCAGAGGGTTTTGTAGCCCTGAGAGGCGATGACGAATCCCCAGCCCCCGTCGCCGGGCTGCATGGAGGGGTCTGCGGTAGCTTTGACGATCTGTCCCTTATAGAGTGCGGAGCCGGTGGCATTTTCGATGCCAGTAGGGATTTTGAGCGAGAGGCTGACGGCGACGTTGCCGCCGTTCTCAGTGGGTGGGCGGAAGATCCAGGCTTGCGCTCCGATGGTCATGTCGCCGATGCCGCTGACCTGAAAGATGCCGGAGGGAGGATAGATCTGGTTGCGGGTGCCATCGTAGACAGGGATGTCTGCGATGACACTCCAGCGCGGTGAGACGCGGTATTCCACGCCGACATCGAAGATGTTCTGGTGGTTCTCGACGGCAGTGGGCCGGGCGATCTCTTCATCACCGATGAAATATTTGTTGGAGTTGAAGACACGATAGCCAATGTCGACGGTGAGGTTGTGCATGGAGAAGCCGTTCCAGGCGCCTCCGCCGTCAGACTTGATCAGTTGGTCCATGGGGCGCTGGTTGGAGTGTGCGGCGACGCATCCCTGAGCGAATGCGTTGTTGGCGAGCGTGATTGTCGCTGCGAATGTTGTTGCTGCGAATGTGATGAATAGCAGTCTGTGTCTCATGAACGATCCTCGCGATACTGGTCTCGAAAACCACCTGCGTGGTGCAAAAAAAGTGCTAACGAATGAGCCACCACTCTACTGGTGCAACTTCACAATCGTCTTCGGCCAAAAGGTTGAGATTTACACCCATAATTGGAGTGGCGCGTCGTGCAAGCGTTTTAGTAGCGGTACTGGATGAGGGGTGTCTGGCAGTGGGAGAAGAGCGTAGGCTATAGATTTCGCTGCAACTCTGTTTGGAGGATTGATGGCTACAACGAAACTGTTTGATGCAAAGGAACGCGTTGCGCTCGGGCAGGAGTGCCGAAAACAGATGAGGCGCATGGACCACAAGATTTGCAATGTGAAGGATCGCCGTGAGAGTCCGCTGAAGTTGCTGGATGCGTCGACGCGAGGGCGGGTGCCGGAGCTGGTGGCGCTGAAGAATCAGTTGATGGCGGGGTCGCCGTTTGCGTATTTTCGCGGGGCCGTTCCGGTGATGGCGTATGACCTGTCGCTGATTGCGAATACAGGGATCTGCAACCAGCTTTGCGGGGATGCGCATGTACGGAACCTGGGGGCATTTGCGGCTCCGGATGGACGGCTGGTTTTTGACATTAATGATTTTGACGAGACGATTGTGGGGCCGTTCGAGTGGGATGTGAAGCGGATGGCGACGAGCCTGGTGCTGGCGGGACGCGGGGCCGGGGTGCGGAATCTGCATTGCCGGGAGGCTGCGGCGGTGTTTCTTGAGCGTTACCGGACGACGATGGCAGTGTTCGCGCGGATGCCGGTGCTGGAGGTGGCGCGGTATCAGGTGCATCGATTGCAGAATGTGACGTCGGTGGAGGGGATTTTGCGGATGGCGGAGCGGGCGACTCCGATGCATACGCTGTTAACGCTGACGGAGGTGGAAGGAGCGGCTCCGGTGGCGGGGAAGGGTGTGAAGACGGCCGTAAAGACGAAGGCGAGTGCGGCGCCGATGCAGCCGCGGGTGTTCAAGACGCTGCGTCCGACGCAGACGAGGGTGAGAGGGGAGTTGGCTGAGCAAGTGGTGGAGTCGCTGACGAGGTATGCGGAGAGTCTGCAGCCGGAGCGGAGGCATTTTCTGGCGCAGTACAGGCCGGTGGATGTGGCGTTCAAGGTGGTTGGGACGGGCTCGGTTGGGCTGCGAGATTATGTGGTGATGCTGGAGGGAAATGGGGCGAAGGACCCGCTGTTTCTGCAGATCAAAGAGGAGACAGAGTCGGGGTATGCGCCTTATGTGGCCTCGAAGAATCGCGTGACGCGGCAACATAACGGCCGGAGGGTTGTGTACGGGGAGCGCGCGATGCAGTTGCAGTCGGATCCGTTTCTGGGGTGGACCACGTTGAATGGGCGGGATTACCTGGTGCGGCAGTTGAACGATCACAAGGCTTCGATTCAGCTGGAGAGCTTACGGGCTGCTGGGTTGTTGGATTATGCCGCGGTCTGCGGTGAGATGCTGGCTCGGGGACATGCGCGGGCCGGGGATTCGTCGATGATCTCCGGGTATCTGGGGAGGTCGACGCGGTTCGATGAGGCGGTGGGGGCGTTTGCGCAGGCGTATGCGGACCAGACAGAGGTGGACTGGAAGCAGCTGGTGCAGTCTTTGAAGGAGACTGGGAAGAAGGTGGTGAAGAAGAAGGCTACGGCAAAGAAGAGCCAGGTCCGGGCGAAGCGGGGAGGTGCTGAGAAATGAATGAGAAACAGCTACAGTTACAAATGTGATTCGATGTCTAGTGGACTTTGCCGGCGGAGTTTTCGAGGGTGACGTTGGAGAGGACTGCGGTGTCGGATTTGTCGGGGAGGTGGGAGCAGAAGCCGATGCCTACGTAGAAGGGCTCGTCGAGGTGGAGCGGGATGGGTGGGCCGAACTGATGCATGGGTTCGCCTTCGAGGCTGAGGAAGATGGCGAAATTGTCGCCTTGTTTTTCGAGGCCGATGCGTTTGGGGATGATGGTGACTAACGAGTCGGGACTGGAGCCGCCGGGGCGGCCTCGGCCTCCCATGCGGAACTCCATGTCTTTGACGCGGGTGTTTTTTTCAGGACGCCAGGCCAGATGTGCCATGCCCGCTCCGTGGAGGGCGACGATGACTTCTTTGGAGTCGTCGTCGAGGCTTTGGCGGATGATGAGGAAGGCTTTGCGGTCGCCGTAACCGTTGGGGTCGGGGAAGGCGATGTCAGCAGCGAGAGAAACGTCGCCGGAGGTTTTTTTCCAGAGATAGCGGAACTCGTCGCGGTTGTACCAGACGTTGTAGCCAGCGGAGTTGATGGTGTATTGCTTTGTGGCAGGATCGTAGCTGGCGCTGCCAGGGAGGAGTGGGCCTCCGACGTCGGATTGTCCTTCGAAGATGCCGATGGGGGTGTCGAAGGTTTTTGTGGGGCGATGGAAGTCTGTTGGTGGGGCGACCTGAGTGTGGGTTGCGGATCCGGGCTGAGCCCATGCGGGTGCGGCTGGCGCGGTCTGGGCCTGGGCGTGCGGTTTCGCGAACAGGAGAAGCAGCGCGATGGAGGGAAGTATTTTCATCGATGAAGAGTGCGAATCAAGGTGCAATGCTTCGGCAAACAGAATTCTATTCGAATTCCGGACTGGCAAGTGCTTGCAAGACGTTGATCAGCAGCGGCACGGGACGGGTGTATACTTCACTCCCTTCGTAGCGGCCCCTTTTTTGATCGGTCCATTTTTATGGCAAACGCAGATTACAAGATCATTCTCGACCTGCCTGCGACTAAACCCGCGTTGGGATTCGACAATGTTGCGGAGGCGCTGAAGGATATTGTCGAGGGCAGCCGGCCGCAGTTTGCTATCGGAATTTTTGGCGCATGGGGCTCGGGGAAGACCACGCTGATGAATGCAATCGAGGGGAGGCTCGATAAGACGAAGACGATTGCTGTGGATTTCAGCGCGTGGCGTTATGAGAAGGAGCCGCATCTGATAGTTCCGCTTCTCGACACGATTCGCGAGGATCTTTTGAGATGGTCGAACGAGAAGGAGAACACGACCTTTAAAGAAGAAGGCGTAAAGACTGCCGCGACGGTTGGCAAAGCGATCTATTCGCTGCTCGCGGGGATGAATCTAAAGTTCGGACTGCCGAAGGCGCTTGAGATCTCGTTTGATGCCAACAAGGCTTTGGACCGAGCGGAGAAGTTCGACAAGGAGAATAAAGATGCGGCGACCCCACGGTCCTTCTACCACGCTACGTTTAAGGCGTTGTCGGAGACGTTCTCTTCCTTTCTCGCAACCGGAACCAATAGAAGAATTGTAGTGTTCATCGATGATCTCGACCGGTGTCTACCGCAGGGCGCCCTTGAGGTGCTGGAGGCGATGAAGTTGTTCTTCGACCTGCCGGGATTTGTCTTTGTGGTTGGTCTCGACCAGACTGTTGTTGAGCGAATGATCGATCTGAAGTACATCGATCAGAGGCTGCAGGTTGATGGAAAGGAAGGCAGCGTGAACTACCAGATTCGCGGCGCCGACTACATCAAGAAGATATTTCAGTTGCCGTACGCGGTTGCTCCTGTGGCGGTGAATCAACTGGAGGAATTTCTGTCGGCGATCTATGAAGAGGGAGAGCTGGGGGAAGATCAGAAGAGTGATCTCGAATATGTGGTTAAACCCCATCTGCGATTTCTGATTAGCGAGTCGACGATCAATCCACGCGAGATCAAGCGGTTTATTAACGCATATACGCTGGTTATCAAGATCAAGCAGGATCCGAATAAGGATGTCGTTCTCGCACTGCAGACGCTGAGGTTCCGTCCGGACTGGAAGATTGTGTGGGAAGCGATTCTGACTCACCGTGATGTTTTTCTCGATGCGGTTGAAGCGCAATTGAGCGGAAACAAGACGGCGATTGTCGATCTTGATCCTTTGTTTGCAGGAGTTCCGGATTCATTTCTTACTTATGTCACTGTGCCGAATCCCGGTGCGGCGTTGCTTAACGTGACGAATCTGGATGACTACATCTACACAGGTGAGGCAACGTCGGGGACACGAGGGAGCGAATTTGTGGATGCCATACGGGATGTAGCCAAGGTGACGGAAAAGCGGCGTCTGCTGGAGGCAGCTCCGATGAGTGAAGACTCGACTTCATTCTCCCATTACTTAAGCGCGGTCACGTCAGCCCTGGAGAAGGTAAAGCAGGTGAGTTATGGCCGTCTGAACAGGCCCATTCAGAACTGGGTTGAGCATATTAATGCACAAAGGACGATTCTTGGCCCTCCGCCTGATGCTGACCATCCGCGCAAGCTGTGGATTGATGAGGAAGAAGTTTTGCGGCGAAAGCTTCTGGCGCAGCTGCTGGAGCTATACCGGACAGGAAGCTCGGCGCAGGCGACCGGCTCCTCAAGCGCGGCTTAGGGTGAAGCGGCTTTTGGTGCCGAGACGCGTGCGACGAGTTGAGTGATGAAGAG
>CAVTVC010000005.1:0-789758 GCA_963738085.1 uncultured Acidobacteriaceae bacterium | reverse complement strand
CCGTTGAAGGTATTGACCCCTTCGGCGATGCCTTTGTCTTCAGCGATGGCCGCGTTAGCTCCCAGGCGTGCCAACTTCAACACGTAGGGGAAGGTTGCGTTCGTCAGCGCAAGAGTCGACGTATTGGGCACGGCGGCAGGCATGTTAGTGACGCAGTAGTGAACCACGCCGTCCACTTCATACGACGGATTCGAGTGTGTAGTGGGATGCGCTGTTTCGATGCATCCGCCTTGATCGATCGCCACATCGACGATCACGGCGCCCTTCTTCATCTTGCTCACCATTGCCTTGGTCACGATCTTCGGAGCCGCAGCGCCGGGAATCAAAACCCCGCCGATCACCAGGTCAGCCTCGCGAACCGCACGCTCAATGTTATAGCTGTTGGAAGCAACGGTGTAGATGCGCCCGCCGAAGATGTCGTCGAGCTCGCGCAGGCGATTGAGGTTGAGGTCGATCAGCGTAACCTTCGCACCCATGCCAAGTGCTATCTTCGCCGCATTCGTGCCGACGATGCCACCGCCGATGATGCACACGTTGCCTGGAGGAACTCCCGGGACCCCGCCCAGCAGCACTCCTCGTCCGCCATGCTCCTTCTCAAGATAGGCCGCTCCTACCTGAACGCTCATACGCCCGGCGACCTCGCTCATCGGAGTCAGCAGCGGGAGAGCGCCGAAACGGTCGCGAACAGTCTCATAAGCGATGCCCGTGACCCTGTAGGCGAGCAAAGCGTCTGTGAGTTCGGCAAGCGGCGCGAGATGAAGATAAGTAAAGAGAACCAGGTCTTCGCGGAAGTGCTTGTACTCCTTTTCGACCGGCTCTTTGACCTTGACCACCATCTCAGAGAGACGCCAGACATCGTGCGCAGACCCAACGATCTCCGCGCCCGCAGCCTGGTATTCGTCATCGGGCATGGCCGAAAGCGCGCCGGCCTTCTGCTCCACGAGAACCTTGTGTCCCGCCTCTACCAAGGCCTTAACGCCCGCAGGAGTTACGCCTACCCGGCTCTCATGGTCTTTTACTTCCTTGGGCACGCCGATAATCATCATTATCTCCAGACAAACAAAGCTGATTCAGATTGTATCTATTCGCCGGGCAGAAGAGGTAAACCCGGCATTTAGTCACTTCTTGCAGTAAATTGGGCTGATGGATGCAGTTTCCGCTGGGTCGCACGAGCCGTTTGAGAGTCAAGAACGCCGTCTTCTATCGTTGCTGATCATCGTGCCTTTGGTAATGTCGCTGGCTGCATTGTGGGTTCTGGATCACGACAAGATACGTAAGCCGCTGTTCTCTGTGACGAATCTTATTGGCCCAACGGTGCAGAGTCTTCTGGCCGGTGGAGGATTAACTGTTTGCACCGAGGACATGGGCACAAGAGGGAACCCCATCTGCTTCCATGCGGCGCGTATGCCCGTGTCCGCCTGGGTGGTAGCCGTCGGCATGCGACTCTTTGGTGATCGCTACCTTTGGGTGGCGTGCTTCAAGACGTTACTGCTGTTGCTTCCGGTTCAGTTCGCGATCTATCTGGCATGGAGGAGGCTGCCGCGCTCTCGAGACCGCAGGCTGCTCTGTGCGCTTGTGCTTCTGGCTCCGTTCGCGATGACGGCCTTTCTTGCACGATGTGACCAATCTGCTGGTGGATGAAGGGTACTCGTACAGTTTCCTCGCCGGTGCGGTCGCATCTGCTGTTCTTCGCCCCGCAACCGAGGCCGGCGAGAGATGGCTTGGGCCGTGCGTTGCTGTTTGCACTCTGTCTGGCCGGGCTCTTCCTCTCGAAGAGCGGGATGCTGCCGGTGGTGGTTGTGCTCACGGCCGGATTTCTGCAGATGGAACAACGTGTCGTCCTGCGGTGGCTGGTTGTCATCATGGTGGCTGCTGCGCCCGGCGGCTGGGCCATGCATCAGCATCACGCCAGCGGGCGGTACAGTGTCGGCACCAGCCTCGATGGGATCAATCTGCACAAGGGCAACAATGCGGGGTTTCTGGAGCATTATCCGCCGCAGCGCGGGGACTCGATGGACTGGTATGACTTCGAGCTGAACCACGGCCTGCGCTTCGACGACGAGTGGAGTTTCAACGACTATCACCTCAAAGCTGCCTTGAGCTATCTGCGAGCACATCCGCGCGAGACACTCGAGGGCGACATGCGTAAGGCGGATGTTCTCTTCTTCTCCGTTCAGAAATACGGTGGAACCTTTAGCTCCGGACTCAGAAGAGTGATTGAGGACTTAGGCCTGATGGTGTTCAGGCTGATGCTGTGGTCGGCAGTTGCGGGCGCGATCTACCTGCTGTTTCACGCCGGAAAACCTCACCAGAGATCATTGCGCGTGGCTGCGGGCGTTTTTCTTGGCGTGGTGGTGGCGAGCACGCTTCCCTTCCTTGCCGGTTTTGCTTATACGCGGCATGTGAGCATCCTGATCTACCCTTCAGCACTGTTCTGCTGCCGCATCGTTTGCGAACGGACCGAAGTCGTACAACCAACGAGTGATACTACTGATTCGGTGGGTGCACGAAATGGCACTTGCGAAAGAGATACACTAGTGTGAGTCTCTTTTCAGGAAATACAGCAAATACCTATGTCTTCGAATAGTTTTCAGATGCGTTACTCCCGCATTCACAATATGCGGTCACTCTTCAGCCTCTTTTCAAGTGACCTGGCCATCGATCTTGGCACGGCAAATACGCTTGTGTTTGCCCATGGCAAGGGCATTATCGTCAACGAGCCCTCGATTATCGCGGTGAACAAACTCACCAACGAGGTTGAGGCGGTGGGCAAGGAGGCCAAGGAGATGCTTGGCCGCACCCCGGGCAACATCGTCGCGATCAAGCCAATGAAGGACGGCGTTATCGCCGACTTCCGGCACACCGAGAAGATGTTGAACTACTTCATTCAGAAGGCTCACAACCGGAAGATGATGGTGCACCCCCGAATCGTCATCGGAGTTCCTTCTGAAATCACGCAGGTTGAAAAGCGTGCCGTCATGGACTCGGCTTATCGGGCCAAGGCATCGGAAGTGCACCTCGTCGAGCAAGCCATGGTGGCTGCGATTGGCGCTGGTCTGCCGATTACGGAGCCCGGCGGAAACATGGTGGTCGATATCGGCGGTGGAACCACTGACATCGCAGTAATCTCGCTGGCAGGCATCGTCTACTCGCGTTCCGTGCGCATGGCCGGAAACCAGATGGACGAGGCCGTGATGACGTACCTGAAGCGGAAGTACAACCTTCTGGTCGGGGAGCGGACGGCGGAGCAGATCAAGATCTCTCTCGGTTCGGCTTATCCACTGGACAAGCCCATCACGATGGAGGTCAAGGGCCGCAACCTGATTGAGGGCGTGCCGAAAACCATCACCATCGAAGACTCCGAGATTCGCGAGGCTCTGAGCGAGTGCATTGCGACGATCATCAATGCCATCCGGGTGGCGCTGGAGCGGACACCGCCGGAACTTTCAGCCGACATCTCCGACCGCGGCATTGTGCTGACCGGGGGCGGCGCGCTGATCAAGAATCTCGACAAGCGGATTCGCGAGGAGACTGGACTGCCGGTGTCGATTGCCGACGATCCGCTTGCTTCGGTGGTTCTGGGTACGGGCGCTATGCTCTCGGACTTCAAGCTGCTGCGGAAGATCTCGATCGATTAGTTTCCTGGTTTTTCAAGTGAAGGCCCCGATGATTTGGGGCCTTTTACTTTTTGTGGGCGAGGTATTTTGGACGTAGAAATACGTGGATGCAACGGTTTGCGGCTGGTAAGCCTGTAAACTACTCATTGCATTGGGTTTACATGCAAAATACTTCGCTTCAATAAGTTCGCCTCGGAGGGAAGAAAACGGAGATTATTTTTTATCGCGTGAGTCGATGCCAGCTGGTCACTTGACGTCACGGATCAGCACGACATGATCGCTTTCGGTAACGTGCTCGATAGCCAATTGCTTGCCATCCTTTGACAGGTCGAATCCGTGAATTACGCCGCCGTGAAAATGAGAGAGTTGCTTTGGAGGCCCTCCTGCAATGGGCTGAATCCAGAGGTTCGAAACCCCGTCTTCGGGCTTGAGATAGAGAACGGCACGGCTATCGGCGGTCCAGCGCAACAGTGACTGGGGGATATCGAAGACGCTGATGGGGGGACCTCCGGCAATCGGCATGATGACCCCTCCACGTGGCGGTGACATTGTTGAATCCTCGTAGGTATAAGCAATCATCTTCCCGTCCGGTGAGACAGTTAAGCCAGAGTTTACGGATCGATCGGTTAGCTGTACGGACTTGCCTCCCTCTATGGGAACCTTCCAGATGCCCTTCTGCTCTCCTGACTTGCGGTAGATGACCCATTTGCTGTCGGGTGAGACTCCACAGATGGCAGAGACTGGTTTGGTTCGTTCGTCAACTGTTTTGGATTGTTGCCGTCGATATCCATTCGCCAGATCTGAAAGCTTCCGGTGCGGTCGGATCCATAGACGATGTAACGACCGTCAGCGGAGACTCGCGGCGTGGTATTCGCCACCTGCTGACTACTGTCCGTCAACCGTTTCGGGTTGCTTCCATCCGAGTTCATCACCCAGATGTTTTTCCTTGGAGTCTCTTCTGTGAGATAGACGATCTTGCCATCCGCACTCCACGATGGCTGTTGAGCGCGAGCGCTGGATGTGACGGGCTGGGCGCTATCCGGGTTGGCGAGAGGTCCGACCCAGATATCTGACGCGTATTCGTCTTGCACTGTTGTGAGTATGCTGGAGTCCGCGGCAAGACTGACGCCGAAGTAATAATTGAAGCCGCTGGTAATCTTGCGTGCTTCGCCCTTGGGATAGGGGACGTAGGCGAGTTGAATCGGTTCATCGGGAATCTCCTGGGCACTGACGATCAGTCCCCGGCCATCCGGAACCCAACTCAAACCCTCAAGCCTGATCCATGGGTGCTTCGACAAAGGTCGTTCCGGTCCTCCCTCGACAGATATCTCCATCAAAACCGCTCTGCCCTGCGCTTCGCGATAGACAGCCGCAATAGTTTTTCCGTTGGGGGACCAGGCGCAGGCCCAGATTGCGTTCTCGTACTTATGAACTGCCAGAGGTTTTTCGCCCGTGCCATCCTCATTTGCAACAAACAACGTCGACTGATTTTTGGCCGGCGCATGCCGCAGGAAGGCCACACGTTTCCCGTCCGGCGACAGCGACACCGGACTGTCGATATCGGTGATCAGGCGTTGTGCGCGGCCTTCGAGTAACGGAATCTTGTAGAGAACGCCCGTGACGAGGGGATCATCGTTTTGGGTTTGCACAAAATAGATGAAATCGCCATCTCGAGAAAACGTGAGCCCCACGTAATAGACTTCGGCGAGTGGGATTCTCTGCACTGTGCCACCGCGGACCTGGCTGAGCCAAAGGCCATTTTTGCTCTGGTTATAATTCAATGCATAACTGCCGCCACTTGCGTATGCTACGTATCTCCCATCCTGTGAGATTGCAGCCAGGTTTTCCTTTCCCGTACTTGTAAGTTGCGAGATTTCAATCTTCTGAAATGGCGCCGCCTTAGGCTTGAGGTAGGCATAGAAACGTGCGATCAGCGCACCGGCCACAACAAGGAGGAGTGCTGCGACTCCAAACCAGATGTTCCGCTTTCGGTTGACCCAGGGCGCGGCTCGTGTGGCGGCTGGGGTACGTCGCGAGTCTGTGGCCCGCTTCAGCCGCCGCAGATCGGTTCGCATCTCGGCTGCGCTCTGATAGCGAAGGTCGCGGTCCTTCTCCAGCGCCTTCTCGATGATCCGCTCCAGTTCGACAGGCACGTCGGGGTTCAGCCGTACTACCGGCGTGGGCTTCCCGTCGAGAATGGCTCTAAAGATGACAGCGGTACTGTCGCCCCGGAAAGGCATGGTTCCCGTCGCTGTCTCGTACAGGACTGCACCAAAGGAGAAGAGATCGGTTCGAGTGTCCACTGGCTTACCCATAGCCTGTTCGGGAGACATGTAGGAGACGGTGCCGAGGGTTGCGCCTGAACTGGTCAGGTGCTCGGGTTCCGTCGTCGATGCAATACCATGGGGACTCGATCGGCCCGGTTGAACTGCTCTTGGCAATCTTGGCCAAGCCGAAATCGAGAACCTTGGCGTGGCCCCGTTTCGTTACGAAGAGGTTGGCCGGTTTGATGTCGCGGTGGACGATGCCCTTGCTGTGAGCGGCAGCCAGGGCATCGGCGATCTCAATGGCCAGGTTGAGCAGTACCTGGATCTCGACGGGCTTTCCGCCGATTCGATGGTTCAGATTCATCCCGTCGAGGAATTCCATGGCGATGAATGAGTGATGATCGTGTGTGCCGATCTCGTAGATCGTGCAGATGTTGGGGTGATTGAGTGCCGACGCGGCACGAGCCTCGCGGCGGAAGCGCTCGAGCGCCTGCGGATCCTGAGCGAGCTCATCGGGGAGGAACTTCAGGGCGACGAATCGGCCAAGGTTGATGTCCTCGGCCTTATAGACCACACCCATCCCGCCGCCGCCCACCTTCTCGAGGATGCGATAGTGCGAGACCGTCGTGGCAATCATGCGTTGGACGCCTTGGGAGAATGCCTGATGGTACGAGCGGCCTCCCAATGAGTCAATTGAGGCGTTGCTTCGCGAAGACTCAGCTTCGCTTCATTCTCTCTCTAGTCGTTGGCCGGAGGATTGACGAGGCTGACGCGGATTCGGTCGATGCGGCGGTCGGTGCTTGCAAGGACCTCAAGGCGCAGGCCGTCTTCCTCAACGACTTCACCAGGCAGAGGGATGTGGCCTGCGATTTCGGAGACCAGGCCGCCCAGCGTGGTGGATTCATATCCAGCAGAGAGTCGGAGTATGGTCGCTTCTTCGCGTGGAGAAACCTCTTCCCGGCTTTCACGGAGATCGTACGTCTCCGGAGAGTCAGACGGATGGGGCAGCACGCCTTCGCTTAATTCAAGAGCGGGCTCGTCAGGGCGACGGATGACGGGTTCGAGCTGGTCGGCGAAGAGGTCGCGTAGGCGGGAGAGTTCGTACGAGCCGGAGACGACATAGGCGCCGTTGGCCTCGCGGATCGGGGCGTCGTCGGCTTCTGGCTCGTCGTGTTCGTCGGCAATGTTGCCCACGATGGCTTCGAGGAGGTCTTCGATGGTGACAAGGCCGGCCACGGAACCGTACTCGTCGATGACGATGCGCATGTGCTGTTTTTCGCGCTGCATCTCGCGGAGCAGTTCAGCCACTTTTTTGGTCTCCGGCACGAAGGCAGCAGGGCGCTGGATGTGGGCGACAGTTCGGATGTCCGCGACAGCGTCGTCGATCTTGAGAAGGTCATGGGCGAAGGCAATGCCGGTGATGGTGTCGAGCGAGCCGGAGTAGACAGGGACACGGGAGAAGTTGTGCTCGTTAATTTCGGCGGTGAACTGACGAAGAGTAGAGTCGCCGGGAACGGCGAAGATCTCGGGGCGTGGAGTCATGACCTCGAGGACGATTTTGTCGCCGAACTCGACGGCGGAGCGGACGAGCTCGCGATCGGATTCTTCGAGGATGCCTTCTTCTTCACCGGCTTCGAGAAGCGCATCCATGGCTTCGGAAGGAGCGTCCTGGGTGGTGTCCTCAGGTTCTGCGAGAGCGGCGATCGAAAGCAGAAGCTGCAGGAGCATGGTTACGGGGAGGATGAGATAGAAGAGGGCCTGCAGGATAGGCAGGATGCGGGCGATCCAGACACCTCGGGTGCGCGCGAAGAGGAACTGTGGGACAAGGCGGTCGAAGATGAGAATGAGAAGGACGAGTTCGCAGGCGGCGCGAACGACTTCTCCGGTGCTGGGGGTGCGGGAGAGCGAAGGAACAAGGGTGGTGTGGGTGTAGAGACGAAGGCCGGAGAGCAGCGCAAGGGTGATGAGGGTGAGTTGGCGCAGGACAGAAGCAGAGAGAGCGATGGATTCGCGGCCGAGACGGAGGCGCGGTTCGGCGACCTGCTCCCAGGCGTCGATGTTGTCCTGATATTCGCGGGAGAGGAATTTGCCCATCTCGAAGTAGATACGGTCGATGTAGGCGGCGATGGTGAGGATCGCCAGCAGGACAAGGAGGGTCAGGGCGTACGCGTAGGTGGCGTTCATTTGCCGCCTCGGGATGCTAAATTCCTGGCAGATTTCGGAGGCTTTTGCGTGGTTTTAGGTGGCCGAAGCTTGGTGGATATGCGTTTTTTCGTGGTCGTTAGCGTGGTGCGCTCGATGAGGGTTACGGGGAGGCGAAGTTCGCGGCGGAGAGCGGCTTCGCGGGTTGCCATTTCGCCTTTGTCAGTTTCGTGATCTTCGCCGGCGAGGTGGAGGAGGCCATGGAGGATGAGAATCTTGATCTCGTCGGCGACGGGGTGGGCGAAGGCTTTGGCCTGGCGGGCGGCGGTTTCGAGGGAGATGGCGAGGTCGCCGGCGTGTTTTTTTGCGAAGGCTTCGGGTGCGGGGAACTGAGGACGTCGGTGGGTTTATCCTTGCCGCGGAAGCTGCGGTTGAGTTGGCGGAGGGTCTTATCCGTGGTGACGAGGACGTCGACTGCTCCGCGAAGGCCAATGGCAGCGCGGGCGCGGTTGAGGAAGCGCGTCAGGGTGGGCGCGGAGAGCTCGGCTTCGAAGCGGGTAGGTTCGATGGTGATCATTGGCCGGGCTTCAATTGGGTTTGAGTTGGGTGAGATGCTTTTTGTGGCTCGTTTGGTTTGTAGACGCGGACATAATCGACGAGTATCTGCTGCGGGAAGACGGTGGTGTCGTCGGGATTGCCGGGCCAGTTTCCGCCTACAGCGAAGTTGAGAAGGATGTAGAAGGGGTGGTCGTAGACCCACTTTGTGTTTGGGGGAAGATCGGTCGGGGTTCGGTGGGCGACGAGATGATTGTCGAGGAAGAACTTAATGTCGTTGGGGCTCCACTCGACTGCGTAGAGGTGGAAGGTAGCGACTGATTCTCCGGCGGGGAATGGGAATTTTTGCGAGATCCCTTTGTCTCCGCTGTAGCCGGGGCCGTGGAGAGTGCTGTACATCGTGTCGGGCGCGCCGATGGTTTCGAGAATGTCGATCTCGCCGCAGTCGGGCCAATGGTTAGTGTCGTGATCTTCGCCGAGGAGCCAGAAGGCGGGCCAGATGCCCTTGCCAGTGGGGAGCTGGATGCGGGCTTCGAAGCGGCCGAACTTTTGCATGAAGTGATTTTGCGTATTGAGGCGGCCGGAGGTGTAGTGGCGCAGGATGCCGTCCGGGCCGGTTACGTCTTCTTTGCGCGCAGTGATGACGAGGTTCCCATTCTGCTGCTGTGCGTTGGCGGGGTTTGTGGTGTAGGTTTCGAGCTCGTTGTTGCCGAAGCCTTTGCCGCCGGTGACGATGTTCCACTTGGCCGGGTCGGGTGGAGTACCGTCGGGAGCGTTGAACTCGTCAGCCCAGATTAGCTGCCAGTTTCTTGAGGGCTGCGCCTGGGCTGTGAGGACAGACGCAAGGAGAAGTGCGAGAAAGGCACGGCTCGTGAGGCGCTTCGCGTGTGAGGTGGAGCGCGCGGGGTTGGAGATGGTACTTGGGGGTTCGATGATGGTCATCGCGAATGCAGCCGCGAGAAGGGACCGGGCGGCGTGTTCTGATTCTAAACGCTGTAACTGCTCCCTGCGCTTGGTGATTTTGATCAGATCTCATGCGCTAGTCGTTGTCGCGGTAACCGATGAGGGGCTTCTGGGTTAGTGGGATGGCGGACTCGTAAGTCTTGCCTTCGAGTTGTTTGTGGAAGTCCGCCTGAGCGGCTGTGACGAGGCTCGGTGTCAGGAAGAGATCGATGGCGGTGAGGGCGAGGGCTTTAGAGGCGATGACCATACCGTCCTGGCCGATGGTTGTGCCGGCGGAGGCGGCGGCCTGCCAGGTGTGAGCGGCGACTCCGGGGACGAAGGTGGCGGTGCCGAAGCCGATGGTCGGGACGTTCCAGCTTACGTCGCCAACGTCGGTGGAGGCCGAGGGGGCATTGGGGTCAAAGGGGCGAAGAGGTTGGATGATGTTGGTCTGGTTGAGGTTGAGCGCTCCGCCGGGAGGGAGGGTCTTCTGGAGAGCAAGGGCGAATTCGATCTGCGCAGGCATCCATCTTGTAGCCGCCGACCAACTCGAGGTTCTTCTGGGCGACTGGCGCGAGAGCGTCGTTGGGGATGATGTTGGCGTCGCTGCCGATGTTGCGGATTTCGATGGTGGTCTCGGTCATCATGGCGGCGCCGTTGGCGATCTTGACGATGCGGGCCCAAATTTGTCGAGGGTCTCGTTATAGGGATTGCGGGCCATGATTTCCATCTCGGCGAGATCGGGGACTACGTTAGGAGCTACGCCGCCTTTGGTGATGACGTAGTGGATGCGCGTGTTGGCGGGGACGTGCTCGCGGAGGAACTCGATGCCGTTGCCCATGAGCATGACGCGTCGAGCGCGGAGCGGCCGCGGTCGGGCGCCATAGCGGCGTGGGCGGCAACTCCATGGAAGGTGAAGCGGGCAGAGGTGACGGCGAGCGCGCCTCCGTTGTTCGACGGCGTTGCGGTCGGCCGGGATGCCACTGGAGGACGACGTCTACGTCTTTGAAGAGGCCCGCGCGGACCATATAGATTTTGCCGGAGCCGCCTTCTTCGGCGGGCGTGCCGTAGTAGCGGAGAGTGCCGGTGATGTGATGCTCGGCCATGAACTCTTTTGTGGCGACGGCGGCGAGGGCGGCACCGGAGCCAAGGAGATTGTGTCCGCAGCCATGGCCGGGTGCTCCGTTGACGACAGGCTCGCGGGTGGCGACGGCCTGCTGGGAGAGGCCGGGGAGTGCGTCGAACTCGCCGAGGATGGCGATGACGGGTTTGCCTGAGCCGTAGGAGGCTACGAAGGCGGTGGGCTCATCGGCTACTCCGGCCTGGATGGTGAAGCCGGCTTTTTTGAGCTGGTCCTGGAGGAGCGTGGAGCTTTTGTTCTCGTGGTAGCCGAGTTCGGCGAAGCCCCAGATTTCTTTGGAGACTTGTTTGTACTCGGGGGCGTTGGCGTCGACCAGTTTGATGATTTGGGTGCGGTCCGCGGGGGTGGGCTGGGCGTTCGCGGTGGTCGCGATAAGGATGGAGGCAGCTAGGGCGGTGCGGAGAGACAAGGACATGAAGGCGCTCCGGAAGAAGCTGGATGATGTGGATTTCTCTAATGTACCTTGGGTTGGGCTTTCCTTCAGAAGAGAAAGAACGTACGCAGAGCTGCAAAGGGCCGGAAAACCTAACCAACTCTAAAAACAACAGAGGGCTGGATCGCCCTCTGTTGTTGATCATCGTGAATTGGTCCGGCTCTACTGCGTCTTTGGAATCGCTTGTATTGGTTGAGGAAGAGTGTTGTCGGTGACGCCGCTTCGTTGAGGGCGAGCGGGAGTTGCTGCTGGGCTTTGCCGTAGCTGTCGTAGGCGCGGACGATGCGCTGGACGAGGTGATGGCGGACTACGTCGACGTCTTCGAAGTGGCAGAAGCGGATGCCTTCTACGCCGTCGAGGACGTGGAGGGCTTCGAAGAGGCCGGACTTTTTGGGGTTGGGCAGGTCGATCTGGGTGAGGTCGCCGGTGATGACGGCTTTCGAGTTGTTGCCGAGGCGGGTGACGAACATCTTCATCTGCTCGTTGGTGGTGTTCTGGGCCTCGTCCATGATGACGAAGGCATCGTTGAGGGTGCGGCCGCGCATGAAGGCGAGCGGGGCTACTTCAATGACGTTGGACTCGAGCATCTTGTCGACCTTGACGGGGTCGAGGAGATCGTAGAGGGCGTCGTAGAGCGGGCGGAGATAGGGGTCGACTTTTTCCTGGAGCGAGCCGGGGAGGAAGCCGAGGCGTTCGCCGGCTTCGACCGCAGGGCGTACGAGGATAATGCGGGAGACGCGCTTCGCCATGAGAGCGCTGACGGCCATGGCAACGGCGAGGTAGGTTTTGCCGGTGCCGGCGGGGCCGAGGCCGAACGTCATGTCGGATTGCTCGATGGCCTCGACGTATTTGCGCTGGTTGGGCGACCGAGGCTGGACCATGCGCTTGACTCCGGCGGAGCGCTGCTTGCCGGCGTCGACGAGGGACTTGAGGGTGATGGCGGGGTCGGCGACGACGAGTTTGAGCATGCCGTTGAGTTCGCCGTTGTGGAGATTGATCCCGGACTTGCGGAGCTGGTCGAAGTCGAGGAAGACCTGCTCGACGCGCGCTACGGAGTCGGTTTCGCCGGTGACGTGGATGGCGTCTGAGCGTAGATCGATGGTTACGTGAAGCTTGTCCTCGAGGAGGCGGAGATTTTCGTCGTGGGTCCCGTAGAGGGGTTCGATGCCAGGAGTGATTTCGAGGAGTTTTTTGATCAATTAGTGTGCTGACCTCCGTCAGGGGTTGCTGGGTTAACTTCGCGGAACGACGGGGAGTATGTGGATTGGATGAGATGGAACGGGGAATTAGTTGCAGCGCGGAGGGTGCGCCTTGTGACTGCGATCGTGATGGCTCGAATTGCCAATTCGTCGAAGATGGGCAAAGAGTAGAACGCTATGGGGTTGCCGTCAAGTGGCAAATGATGAATTGTGGCGATCGAGGGGGAACCTGGGTAGTTGACCTTAGGCCAGGAAGGCCGTAGACTTAGATATTGCAGGGATTGCTGCGGGCTGCGACTGGACTATGAGTCGGGCTGGCTTGCCTGCATCCCATTTTCCCCTACAAAAGTACGGGTTGAGAGAAGAGAGTTTATGGCAAATCATGTTTCTTCGTTGAAGCGCGCACGTCAGACGGTTGGCAAGACGGCGGTGAACCGCTCGAACAAGAGCAAGCTGCGCGGATCGCTGCGCCAGTTGCGCGAGGCAATCGCCCAGGGCGATCACACTGTGGCGACGACTCACTACCGTGAGACCGCTTCGATTCTGGATAAGAGCGTGCAGAAGGGCGTTCTGCATAAGAACACCGCTAGCCGCTACAAGAGCCGACTGAATGCTCGCGTGAAGGCAGTTGCAGGCAAGAAGAAGGCTTAATCGGACCGCGGATTTGCACGGATCGGCGGATCGGCGGATTTGAGGACGGATAAAACCGGCAACGGCAGGACAGACGCAGATCTTCCGCGTTGCGCCGAAGGAAAACAAATAGATTTGAGGCTGGATTGCGGGGAGACCGTGACCGGCCTTTTTCTATTCCTGCGGTTCCTTTGGGTTAGCGGGCTTGTCGCCGGGCAGGGTGTAGAGGGTGGGCGCAGCGCGATGCTGCTCGGGTGCCGGGTCACCAGAGGGTTGGGTGGCGGGAGCGGGTGGAGCGGCAACGGGCTGCGGTATGGCAACTTGTGTAGCCGGTTTGGTCGTTTGAGATGGGCTTGAGCCAGCTTGCGCATTCACGGCCGGAGCGGTGGAGGCGGTCTGGGATTCGTTCTTGGTTTCGCTCTTGGATTCGGCGCCGGAGCTTGAAGCGGAGTCTCCAGCCGCATCGTCAGATGATTCGGCGTGGCTGTTGAAGCGGATGGGGAGATTGTTTTCAGCAGGGGCGGAGGTCTGGGCGAGTTTGATTGCGGTCTGGTCTTTGTCGGTTAGGGGCGGGAGACTGTAGATCTCGACGGCGTCGGCGTGGACGATGGCGAGGGCGAGGCCGTCGGGGGAGAGGGTGAAGTTCTGGCCGGCGCGCTCGACCGGGGAGCAGTCGACGCGGAGAAGCTGCTTCCCGCTGCCGGTCTGGATAGACGACGACAGTCTGGGCGCTGATCTCGTCGGCACTGATCGGCTGATCGGGGATGATGGAGTTGCGCAGGAGAACGCGACTGAGAGCGAAGCGTCCGCCTGAGGGGGCGAAGGCCAGGCCGGGCGAGGTGTAGTTGCCGAAGAGGCCTTGTTCCCACATCTCTTCGCCGCGCATGTTGAAGCCGCCGAGCTGCTGCCTGCTCCCGCTGCCACGGCAGCCGAAGGCGATGAACTCGCCGTGGCTGACGAAGAGAGGCGCTGGGGAGCAGGAGGAGTCGAAGGGAGAGAGCTCGGCGACCTTGCCGGCGTAGGAGTGGAAGTCAAAGGCCCAGTGCTGGTGGCCCTGGTCGACGACCGCAAGGTAGCCGGCGGTAGAAGCAGGGATGTCGCCGGTACCTCTCGCCTGGACCATGCCTGCGAAGCTGGCCTGGATCGCATCGTCGGCTTCAGTGACATGGATGCGGTAGAAGTTGATCTGGGCAGTCTCTCTCTCGTTTAGCTGTTCTGTTGGCGCTGGGGCAGGTCCGAAGAGGGGAGGCCTGGATTTGGGCGCTGGTGGTTTGCGCTTGAGGCTCTCGACGATCAGCAGATCGTTGTCCGGCGAGAGGATGAGAGCGGCCAGGCGACGCTCGGATGAGTCAAGGAACGGACGCTGGGTGAAGGGCTGGGCAGTGGAGAGGTTGACGAGGGGCGCGAAGGTGCTGAGATTGTCGCGAATCCGCAGGAGAAAGTGACCGTGGCCGAGGTTCCAGAGGTACTGGCCACGGTCGTGGAGGTGCCATGAGGTGCGGGCGAGGGCTTTGCCGGTGGGAATTTCAACGAGGACGGCATCGACGACACGATCCTGGTCGTCCTCGGGCTCGGCAGGAAGGCGCGGGATGAGGCGGTGGACGACAAAGGTGATGAGGAGGTGCTTATCGTCGACATAGTGCAGGGTGAGCATCGAACTACCGCCAAGCAGGAGCTGGGGGGAAAGAGCTTGAAAGCCAAGGGGTTCGAGGGGAATACGCAGTTGAGGGTCGGTGCTACGGGCGAAAGCGGGCAGTGTTGCCAGCAGGAGCAGCCACGCCAGCCAGAGGCTGGTGGTACGGAGTGGTGTCGGAATGGAGGTTTGGGGAACCGGCATAACACCTGGAGCGTATCCCTCCCTATCTTCAGGGAGCACAGAAGTAATGTTTCACAGACGCAGTAGCAGCGGCAACGTGTGCAAAGTGACGAGCGGCATGGCGATCTGAAGCAGGCTGATGGTACAAAGGCGGGATAGTTTTTTGATGCAAGGAGATATTCATGAGGAATGAACAGAGGTCAGTTAAATTGCGATTTTTAGGAGTCATTACAGGATTAGTTGCAACGGCTTTGCTTGCAACAGGAAGCTTGCTGCCTGCCGCGGCCCAAGAGGGCAAGGCGGCCAGCAAGAATGCAACGCCACACGAAGTCTATACGCCGATTCCGGGGTTTGACACGACATCAATCGACACGACGGTGGATCCTTGCAACGACTTTTACAAGTTTGCGTGCGGGAAGTTTGCGGCGAACCATCCGATTCCGTGCAGACCAGCCTGAGGTAGACCAGTTTTATGCGCTCTACAACGTTAATACGCAGTCGCTGAATGGAATTCTGGACAAGGCTTCGGCGGGTGGAGCGGGGCGGTCGCCGGATGAGCAGAAGATTGGCGACTACTACAAAGCCTGCATGAATACGGATGAGATCAATGGCGAAGGGACTGACTCCGGTTGAGCCGCTGCTAAAAGAGATTGATGCTTTGAAGAGCATGGACGAAGCTGGCGGCGCTGATTGGGAAGCTGCAGCGGATTGGCGTGAATGTGTTCTTCGGCTATGGAGAGCAGCAGGACTTAAGGATGCGAGCAAACAAATTGCGGCAGTCGATCAGGGTGGACTTGGACTTCCTGAGAAGGACTACTACCTGCGTACGGGCGCCAAGGATGTGACGTTGCGTGAAGCAGTATGTCGCACACGTGGCGAAGATGCTGGAGATGGCGGGGACTCCGCGGAACAGGCTGCCAAGGATGCGAAGAACATTATGGCGTTCGAGACGGAGTTGGCTAAGGCTTCGATGGGAGTGACGGAGAGACGGCAGCCGGAGAATGATCTATCATCTGCAGCCTATCGCGACCTTTGAGGCGACGTTTCCGGGCTTCGACTTTGGGACGTTTCAGAATCGATCTATTCGCCGCGTGTGAAGGAGATCAACAATGTAAGTCCGGACGTTCTTCCCTTCTATGACGAAGACGATCCATGCGACTGATTTGGCGACCTTGAAGGCATACATGCGGTACCAGCTGCTGACGACGTTTGCCGGGCGGTTGCCGCATGCTTTCGACGCGGAGAACTTCGACTTCTATGGACGCAAGCTGAATGGGCAGCCGGAACAGGCAGCGCGGTGGAAGCGCTGCTCGAACTCGGTCAATGGCGCGCTGGGCGAGGCGCTGGGCAAGGTTTATGTCGAGCAGTACTTTGCCGGGGACAGCAAAGCGAAGATGGTGCAGATGGTGAGCGATATCGAAGCGGCGATGGACCGCGATATCGACCAGCTGGACTGGATGTCGGCGACGACCAAGGTGCGGGCGAAAGAGAAGCTGCATGCGGTTGCGAACAAGATCGGATATCCGGATAAATGGCGGGACTATTCGAAGCTTGAGGTGAAGCCGGATGATGCGCTAGGCAATCAGCAACGCGCGAATGCTTTTGAGAATGACCGGCAGTTGAACAAGATCGGCAAGCCTGTGGACCACAGTGAGTGGGGCATGACACCGCCGACTGTGAACGCTTACTACGATCCGAGCATGAACGATATCAACTTCCCTGCCGGAATTTTGCAGCCATCGTTCTATGACCCGAAGCAGGATGATGCGGTGAACTACGGGCACATCGGCGCGGTGATTGGGCACGAACTGACGCACGGGTTCGACGATGAGGGCAAGAAGTTCGACGCCAAAGGCAATCTTGCTGACTGGTGGACCGCGGACGACACGAAGAAGTTTGAGGCGCGGACGGATTGCGTAGTCAGCGAGTATGGCAACTTCGTCGCGGTCGATGATGTGAAGGTTAACGGCAAGCTGACGCTGGGCGAGAACACGGCAGACAACGGTGGCTTGCTGCTGGCTTATATGGCTTATCTGGATCGCGCGAAGAAGAATGGCGTGGACCTGATGGCGAAGAAGGATGGTTATACGGCGCCGCAGCGGTTCTACATCGGGTTTGCGCAGAACTACTGCGAGAACTCGAGGCCGGAGGCGGTGCGAAACCAGGTGCTGACCGATCCGCATTCGCCGGACCACTTCAGGGCGAATGGCGCGATTGTGAATCAGCCGGGATTTGCGGCGGCGTTTGGATGCAAGAAGGGCGCGCCGATGGTCCCGGCGAATAGCTGCCGGGTCTGGTAAGGAGCCTGGTCTAAAGGTAGTGGTGCAGTTTGAAGCTGCACCACTACTAGCTTAAAGCTGGCGCGAGACGGAAGAAGGCTACCGTATCGCTGGGAAAGATCATGAGGGTATTTCTTGCAGGTGCTTCCGGCGTGATTGGACAGCGGCTGATTCCGCTGCTGGTTCAGGCAGGGCACGTGGTCGGTGGCATGACGCGCTCATCCAGCAAGATGGAGTTGCTGACTCAACTCGGTGCGGAACCGATTCTGTGTGATGTCTTCGATCGTGATGCCTTGATCCAGGCGGTTCGTGACTTCAAACCGGACGTCATTCTGAACGAGCTGACCGATCTGCCGGACGAGGTGGAGAAGATCGGCGATTACGCGGAGCTGAACGCTCGCATCCGGACCGAGGGCAACCAGAATTTGATCGACGCCGCAAGGCAGAGCGGATCGCCCAAGATCCTGGCCCAAACAGTCGCCTGGAAGTTGCCCGATGGGCCCGGTGCTCGGGCTGTTGCCGAGTTGGAGCGTTCCGTTCTCTCCGAGGGCGGCGTTGTGTTGAGCTATGGGCAGTTCTACGGGTTCGGCACCTATCACGAAGAGGCGAATCCCAGCGGAGCCTCGCGTCCAGATCGACCGTGCCGCCGAGCGTACGGTGGAGCTGCTGGGCGCGCCATCAGGCGTCGTCATCATTACCGACTAGCGGCTGACACCAACCCACTAATTCTTGAGTGTGCGAGAGTGGAGGTATGGCTGTTTTACAGAAGAGACGAGCGCTGGGGTTTGCTGCGTGTGCGGCCGCCAGTTGCTTTTGGGGGTGCGGATTTTTCTTTGGCAAGATTGCGCTGGCTGAGATGAGCTTCGCGCATATGGTGCTGTATCGGTTTCTGTTTGCCATGCCGGTGTTGCTGCCGTTGCTGGTGACGCACCGGCCGGGGTTGAATAGGCGGGAGTGGGGATGGCTGGCGCTGGCTTCGTTCCTTGGCGTACCGCTGCAGTTTTTGATCCAGTTTTATGCGCTGTCGATTACGACGGTGAGCCATGCTGCCCTGATGGTGGGAACGATGCCGGTGATTCTGGCGGTAGGGGCAACGTTCTTTGCGCATGAGCGCATGGATGGCGTGGGTTGGACGGCGCTCATAGGCTCGACGTGCGGTGCAGGGTTGATCGCGCTCGGTGGCGGTTCGCATGAGAGCGGTGCGACTCTGGCGGGGGATTTGCTGGTTGTGGTGTCGCTGCTGATCGCGCTGTTCTGGCTTTTGATCAATAAGGAGCTGGTGGGGCGTCACTCGCATGTGGTCGTGACGGCGTATGGGCTGCTGATTGGAACGGCAATGCTGATGGTTTGGGTTCCCGTGAAATATGGGATGCCTCCGGTGACGGGGATTTCGTTGAAGGCGTGGCTGGCTTTGGCGGGGAGTGGTGTTTTGTGTACGGCGACGACGACGCTGCTTTGGAATTGGGGGATGACGCAGGTTCCGGCTTCGCAGGCGGGAGTGTTGTTGAACATGGAGCCGCTGATCGGGAGTTTGCTGGGGGTGCTGGTGCTGGGAGAGCGGCTGGGGCCGAGTGCCTGGGTGGGCGGCGGTTTGATTCTCGCTTCGGCGGTGACGCTGACTACGCAGTCGAAGACGAGGGTCCGCGAGCAGTTGCCGCTGACTTAGCGCGCGTTTGCAATGAGACGTGCACGGAGACCTCGCGTGATATTCTCCCGTCACTATGAAAACGATTCAGGTGCTTTCTTTTGTCGCTCTGGCGAGCGTGTGTTTTGGACCGACGGCTTCGGCCCAACGTCCGCAGAGTTCGACGTTGGCTCCAGCCGAGAGTGCGATGGTGAAGTCTGTCGATGCGGAGACGTATGCAGCGATTGGTCTGCTGGAAAAACTGGTGAATATCAACAGCGGGACGATGAATCTTGCCGGGGTGGTTGCCGTGAAGGATGTGGTGGCGCCGGAGATTGAGGCGCTTGGATTCAAGGTGCAGTGGATGCCGATGCAGAGCCTCGATGGACGCGCCGGAGACCTGGTGGCAGAGCATGTTTGTCCGGCGGGGACAGGAAAATGCGGAAAGCGGCTGCTGTTGATTGGCCACATGGATACGGTGTTTGAGCCGAGCAGCAGTTTTCAAAAATATTCGATTGTGCCCGGAACAAATGGCAATGTGGCGACGGGCCCTGGGGTAAACGATATGAAGGGCGGACTCGTGGTGATGCTCACGGCCCTGAAGGCGATGAAGGTCGCGGGGACGCTGGATAACACCGAGATCAGGATTGTGTTGAGCGGCGACGAGGAACGGCATGGGGAGCCGCTGAGCGTATCGAGGAAAGACATGATCGATGCGGCGAAGCGGAGTGAGGTGGCCATGGAGTTTGAGGCTGGTGGGATGGTTAGCGGCAAGGATGTGCAGAGCATCAGCAGGCGGAGTGCGGGAAGCTGGCGGCTGGAGACGTCGGGCAGGACGGGTCACTCGTCGCAGGTGTTCAGTGAGCGAATGGGCGATGGAGCGGTGTACGAGCTGACACGGATTCTGGATGAGTTTCGGAAGGAGCTGCGAGAGCCGGGGCTGACGTACAACGTTGGGCTCGTGTTGGGCGGGGCGACCGCGACGATGAATGCAAATGGAACCGGCGGCGAGGCAATGGGGAAGACGAACGTCGTTCCGCCAGTGGCTCTGGCGCTGGGTGATATACGCACCATGGACAATGATCAGACGACGCGCGTCGAGGCGAAGATGCGGGCGATTGTGGCGGATCATCTTCCGAGGACGGGGGCGATGATTACATTTGAAGAGAGTTATCCGGCGATGCCACCTACAGAAGGCGGACACGCGCTGGTTAAACAATTGAATGAAGTTAATGCTGCGCTGGGACTGCCTGTGATGGAAGAGATGGATCCGATGCTTCGTGGTGCGGGAGACATCGCTTTCGTTGCGCCTTATGTTCCGGGGCTGGTGGGAACAGGCGTGATGGGAGAAGGGGCCCATGCTGAGGGCGAAACGGTATTTTTGGACTCGATTCCGAGGCAGTCTAAGCGGATGGCGTTGCTGATGTATCGCTTGTCGAAGAACTAGCTCGAAACTAACTGCGAACTGGTTTTCAGCTTTTTGGTGGTGTTGTGCCAGATCGTGGTGAGGGCTATGCCTGCGACGATGAGGCCTGCGCAAAGACCCAGCCATAGGCCGACGGCTCCGCGGTGATGGCGGAAGGCGATGAGATAGCCGATGGGAAGGCCGATGATCCAGTAGCCGACGATCTGTACGACGAGGCCGGCGTGGGTGTTGCCTGCTCCCCGAAGGGCTCCGGTGGCGGTGATCTGAAGGCCGTCGAAAAACTGGAAGATGGCGGCTACGAAGAGTAGCGGGATGGTGGCGGCTATGACGGCTGGGTCTTCGGTGAAGGAGTGGGCGATGGTGTAAGGAAGAGCGAGGAGGATGGCGGAGAAGCATGCCATGGCTCCGGCTCCGAGAGCGATGGCGGCCCATCCGGCGGAGGCGGCTTCGTGCGGGGCGTTGCGGCCGATTGCCTGACCGACGCGAACGGCTGCGGCGGCAGAGATGGCGAAGGGCACCATGAAGGTGAAGCTGGCGCAGTTGAGGGCTATCTCGTGGCCGGCGAGTGGCAGGCGGCCCATGGTTCCGATGAGGAAGGTGACCAAGCCAAAGATGGCGATCTCGACGAAGATCTGCCCGCCGGCGGGGGCTCCGAGGAGGGCGAGGCGGCGGACGCGGGTGGGCTCGAAGTGGCGAGCCATGCTGGCGAGGCCGTAGTGGTGGCGACGCTCGATGCCCCACAGCGCGATGAGGAGGAACAGGGCGAGGTAGCAGCGGGAGACGGAGGTGGCGAGACCCGCTCCCGTGACTCCCAGTGCGGGAATTTTGAGGAAGCCCCAGCTATGGCCGAAGATGAGCAGCCAGTTGCCGGCGACGTTGATTAGGTTGGAGGTGACGCAGCGCCCAGGCGATGGGACGGACATGGTTGAAGGCCTGCAGGTAGCGACGGAGGGTGAAGTAGAGGAAGAGCGCGGGAGTACCGTAGTTCAGCGAGCCGAGGAAGGAGACGGACGTGGTGAGCACATCATGGTCGATGGGGAGACGGAGCATGACGACGGGCGCGCAGACGATGATGAGGATGAGGGTGGCTGCAAGGCCGGCGGCGAGGATAAGTCCGTGGAGGAGCCAGCGGTTGGCCTCGTCGAAGCGGCCTGCGCCGTGGGACTGGGCAAGGTAGGTGTCGAGGCCGAGGAGGACGCCTGCGATACCGAAGGCGATGGTGTTGTAGAGAACCTGACCCAGGGCTACGGCTGAGATGGCGAGGGCCGGGTTGGCCGTGTGGCCGACCATGATGGTGTCGACGATGCCCATCGACATCCAGCCGAGTTCGGCGAGGATGAGGGGCAGGGCGAGCGTGAGCACGGGTCGGATTTGACTGCGGATCGACATGGTTTTCGGCTAATTTGCCGTAAATGAAAAGACCCGGTCTTGGGCCGGGTCCTGATCTTGATTACCAGTATAGCTGCGCGGAATGACTGGTGATTATTTCGCGAGACTAGCCTGTTGCATGTAGAGAACGGCGTAGGTTGCGAGCCAGTGCTGCCCGAGATAACCGGCGTCGCCGATCTTGCGGAAGCCGTTCTGGGCGTTGATGGAGGCGAGGCGCCGGTAGACGGGAACTCGTGGATCGCCGGGTGGAAGAGCGGAGGCGATGCGCAGAAGCGCAGCGGCGCGCTGGAAGGCAAGGCCGATGAGATGAGATTTGGAGCCAAGGAGGCCATCCTTGTCTTCAGCGTCGGCGTTGGAACCGGCGGCTGCGGTGCGGGAGGTGTCGATGTCGGCGGCGTAGACCTGAAACTCGGGTGAGTCGACCGCGGGAAGAAATGTATCGAGCCAGGTTACAAATGTCTTCTGGTCCATGACGCGGGACATGAGCATAGCTTCGGTCAGGCACGGAGAGAGGAAGTCGCCGTTGCCGGGCTCATAGGCGGTGGCGCAGTTTTTATCTTTGGCAAAGAAGCGGAGAGCGGTCTCGTCGATTGCAGATTTGAGGACGGGGTTCGGTGCGAGATCGGTGGAGTCGAGCGCGAAGTTCATGGTGAGGACGGTGCTGGGATGGGTTCCGACGCGGACGGGATAGGGCAGTCGCTTGAGGTATTCGATGTATTTGTCGGTGAGTTGCTTGTTGAGCGGCTCCAGATTCGCAGCGAGTTTTTTGGCGTCAGCGTCGTCCCATGAGGCGAGTTCGCCGTACACCTTGAAGAGCCAGGTGTAGCCGTAGGGGCGCTCGAAGTTTTTGCCCTCGGTATCTTTGGCATCGGCGAAGAAGGCGACCTCGCCTGCGACGTTGGTTTTGGCGAGGTGCTCGGTAAGGCGCTGGCGGATGATGGGCGCGAGGGCCATCTTCGGGTTTTGCTTGAGCAGGTAGATGAGGGTCCAGGTAGAGTTGACGGCGGAGTGCCAGTCGAAACAGCCGTAGAAGGCGCGCGTCTTGTCGTAGTCGTCGACGGTGCGACGCTTGGAGTCGTGGACCCAGAGGTAATCGTGGGGATGGTCGGGGGCGTCCTGGGGGTGGTCGACGCAGGAGAGCGGAAGTGCCGCCAGCGTTACGGTCTGGGCGGCGTCGATGACCGGTGGCGCTATGTTAGGCAAGGATTTGAGATAAGCAGCGGTGCGGGCTGCTTCGGGCTGGGCATTAGCCGGAACGACAAGAGCGGAGGCGGTGGCGAGAGAGAACGCGAGGAGAGCGCTGAGTGTTCGCATTGGGTCCTTGGGCGGGGCGAGTGGAATAGGTTTGATAGTACAGAAGTTCCCTGCCGGCGGGCAGGAAGGGATATCCGGCCAATCGCGACATTCATCTATTTGTAATCTTTGAGGGCGCGCAAAAACCATACACTTTCAAACATGCGTGATGAACCTATGACACATAGCTTTACGGCCGGGCAACGGGATGGGACGATGATCCTGAAGCTCGCGGGACCACTAACGATTTCGACGATGTTTGGATTTCAGAATGAGCTGAGGGCGATGACGCCTGAGGTGCTGATCATCGATCTGAGCGAGACGCCGTACATGGATTCGGCCGGGCTCGGATTGATCATGAACTCCTACGTGTCTGCGCAGGATCATGAAAGAAAGCTGCTGCTGGCGGCTGTAAATGAGCGGATTAAAGCTCTGTTCGAGATGACGAAGGTGAGTGGTGTGCTGCCGGTGTTTCCTACGGTAGAGGCGGCCGAGGCGAGTCTGTAAGAGCTTAGTGCTTCGACTCCCGACGAGACAAGCTGGGTCTTCGGGAACTTTCACTTGCCATTAAACCAGCCCAGACGTCGAATTTCATTTGACCTCTTCGAAATCCCGGGCATCCAGCTTCCGTCGATGGCTTCCTTCTCAGGAACTGGGAGAACTGACAGAGAGGCACTCCTTCGCCCGCATTGGATGTTGCAGACGAAACTCGAGAGGAGACTATTGCGGCGTAATGATTCCGCCGACGGGCATGCTGGTGGGCAAGGCGGCTATCTTCTGCTTCTGGTCAGGGCGGCGGAGGTGCATGGCTTCGGCGATCATGTCGGTGTACTTGAGGCCGGAACCGGTGTTGAAGAGAACGACTTTGTCGGTGGGTTTGAGGTCGCCTGAAGCGATGAGGCCATCGTAGGCTGCGGTGGCGGCTGCGCCCTCAGGAGAGAGGAAGATGCCTTCGTGCTTGGCCCAGTCGAGGACGCTCGTCAGAATCTCTGCATCGGAATGAGCGATGGCCGCGCCGCCGGATTCGCGAACGATGTCCAGGATGATCGTGTCGGCGTAAGGCTTGGGGACACGAAGGCCAGCAGCGAAGGTCGCGGCGTTCTGGAAGAACTCGCTGGCGGGTTTGTGCTCGGCATATGCTTTGGCTATTGGCGCGCAGCCGCTGGATTGCAGGGCATACATTTTGGGGCGCTTACCGGAGACCCAGCCTAGCTGCTCCATCTCGTCGAATGCCTTCCACATGCCGATGAGACCGACGCCTCCGCCGGTGGGGTAGAAGACAGCGTCGGGGTAGGTCCAGCCGAGCTGTTCGACGAGCTCGTAGCCCATTGTCTTCTTGCCTTCGACCCGGAAGGGCTCCTTGAGGCTGGAGATGTCGAACCAGGCCTGGCTGGTGGAGGTGTTGGCGGCCTTCTGTGCCTTCATTTTCTCGCCGACCATGCGAGCACAGTCGGAGATGAGGCCGTCGACCATGGTGACGTCGGCTCCGTAGACGATGCCTTCGAGGTAGTTGGCGAGGGGAACGTCCTGCGGCATGAAGATGTGGGCGGTGATGCCAGCGGCGGCGGCGTACGCGGCTAGAGCCCCGGCTGCATTGCCCGCACTGGGGACGGCCAGGTGCTGGAGGCCATAGTGTTTGGCCATCGTGACCGCGAGTCCGAGGCCGCGGGCCTTGAAGGTGCCGGTCGGATTAGCCCCTTCTTCCTTGATGTAAAGGCCGGGGTAGCGCTGGCTGGGAATGAGCGGAGTCCAGCCTTCGCCGAGGGTAACGGGAGTGACGTCAGGTAGGACGCTCGAGTAACGCCACATACCCAGGCTGGCTGGCGAAGCTGCTGCGCGGGCGGCGATTTCATCACGCTTCGCGGTCTTCTTCAGCTGGTCCATGTCGTAGCGAACATAAAGGGAGCCAGCGCAAAGGGGGCAAACGGTTTGTGGCGTTTCGGCAGAGATGTGATGGTGGCAGCGGGAACACTCTAGGGAAGCAATAACGGCCATATATTAGATGCTACCGGAATTTCGAGCGGAGGTAACAGCCTCGTCTCAGAAATTGGGCAGAAACCGGGCGCCGTGTCGAAACGGGACAGGACCTGGGGTTACGTCGGAATCCAACAACGGACACCGAGGGGAAGGGTGGTTGGAAGCGTCCGTTAAAGAAGGGGTTGCCAATCGTTGTGCAATAGGCATAGTATCCCTGTCGGTTCGATGAAGTTCACCGAATCTGGTGCATTTCAGAGAATTATGACCCTTACATGAAGAGCTACCCGACAATTTACGTTTCGGATTGAGCTTTAACAACCACTACCTGATGGGGGCGGTTAGACCCCTCAGCGCGCTTTGGAGAGACAACGATATGGCATGGTACGCCTATTGCATTGCAGAACGTCAGGCATTTCCGGAACTTTGCCGGCATCGCCGCCCAATGCCCCTAACCGGGGTAACGGGTATGTTCGGTAACCAAACTTTCCTCTTTCCCGCCAGCGATCTGGCCGTGATCGTCTCCGAGCATAGTGCGGAGGACGGAACGCGGATGGATCAGCAGGCCGCCAAAGATCACGCCCGGGTTGTTGCCGACTGCTTCAAGCTTTCCACAGTACTTCCCTTCCGTTTTGGCACCACGTTTCAGGATGACGATGCGCTGCGGCGCTCGGTGCGATCGAATCAGCGTCACTTTCAGGCGAACGTCGAGCGTCTGCGCGGTAAGGCGGAGATGCATCTGAAGGTGCTGGTGGACGATATCTGCCCTGGCAATTCAACACGCGATATGACGGTCGGACAACAATATCTGACCAGTCTGCGAGAGAGCGCGAGCCGTCAGCGGGAGCGCCAGTCGAAGGCGCGCGCTCTTTCGATCCAGATGCATCGCATGTTTCTGCCGCTTGCCGAAGAGATTACCTGCAAGCGTATGGATACAGGCAAGATGCTGCTGGATATCGCACACCTGATCGACAACAAGACGGTTGAGCGGTACCAGAACAAGTACACCTCGGCTACGTTGGAGCTGAAGGATTGCCGGATGCAGCTGTCCGGGCCCTGGCCTCCGTATCACTTTGTGCACCGCAATACTCCTCAGCATCAGCACAGCGCCTAACGCCAACAAAAAACTCCCCTCCCCACGGTTGAACCGCGTGGAGGGGAGTTTTTTTTGTGCGCGGTTTGTGACGAAGCCCTGTCTGTTCAGACAGCTTTTACAGCCATCTCCGCATCGGACAAGGTAGCTGCGAGACATGACAGAATCAATATGTTCGGGGCGACTATCTGAGTTTGCAAGGAGAACGTGGATGAATCGTCATAGCAGGTTTTTCAAGGGCGTGATATTAGCTGCGGGGCTTTTGGGAGTTTGTGGAGCCACCGCGTTTGACGGCCAGGAGCCGAATCCAACGTCCCAAATGGACCAGCAGAAGATTGAGAAGCAGGACAACGGAATCTATCTTTACCGGGTTAAAGTGGTGCAACGCGACCTTGACGCCGTGAATTATCTGCACCGAAGTGGATCGACAAATATCGGCTTCCAGGGCAGTACCCTGCTGCCGCTGGCGAAGGGTACTGCGAAGGTTACCAGCGAGCGTGGCGGTATTCATATCGAAGCGAGATTTCAGGGGCTTACCCCGGCGAACGGATTCGGACCGGAGTACCTGACCTATGTGCTGTGGGCGATTACGCCGGATGGACGGCCGAACAATCTTGGCGAGGTGCTGCCGGCGGGAACCAAGAACAACATCGATGTCACGACTGCGCTGCAGTCTTTTGGGATGATCGTGACGGCCGAGCCCTACTTCTCGGTCACACAACCAAGCGACGTGGTGGTGCTGCAGAACGTGATTCTGAACGACAAGACCATGGGCGTACTGGAGAAGGTGAATGCACATTATCTGCTGCTGCCCCGCGGCACTTATGCCCAGACCGAAGGGTCCAAGAGTGTCTTGAACCCGATTACACGCGATGAAAAGTCTCCGCTGGAGCTTTACCAGGCCAACAATGCAGTTCGGATTGCACAGGCGGCAGGAGCGGATCAATATGCTCCGGAGATCATGAAAGAAGCAATGCAGGATCTGACGAACGCGACAGCCATCGACCAGAGCAAAAAGGCCGACCGAAAGATGGAGATCACGTACGCACGGCAGTCAGTGCAGCGTGCGGAGGATGCGCGGCTGGTGACTTTGCGCAGGCAGGCAGCGGAACGGCAGTTGGCCTCGGACACTGCGAAACGCGATGCTCAGAACCAGGCGCAACAGTCGCAGTTGGCGGCAGAACGCGCGAGAGCATCGCAGGCCGAAGCCGATGCTGACCGGGCACGCGCTGAAGCGGCAGCCGCAGAGGCACAGGCCAGGGCAGCCGCGGCGAATAAGAGCGCAGACAATGCCAATGCTGTTCGGGAAAAGCTTCGGGCGCAGCTGAACAGCGTGCTTGCAACCAGCGAATCCGCGCGTGGACTGATCGTGAATATGTCGGATGTGTTGTTCGACACGGGAAAGTACACGCTGAAGCCGAACACGCAGCTCAGCCTGGCGAAGGTCTCCGGAATTTTGCAGGCCTATCCGGGACTGAAACTGCAGGTCGAGGGCTACACGGACAGCGTCGGGAGCGAGGATTACAACCAGAAGCTCTCGGAGAATCGGGCGGACGCGGTTCGAAATTTTCTGCTCGGGCAGGGAGTCCAGCAAGACAATATCACCTCGACTGGCTACGGCGAGGCGAAGCCGGTAGCGGACAATGCCACAGCGCAGGGTCGCGCGCAGAACCGTCGCGTCCAGCTGGTGGTTTCGGGAGATGCGATTGGAGTCGCGCAGAGCAGCCCCAATTCAGCAGCTACGACTCCGCAGTAATTTATTTATTCGCAAAATGAAAGGCTGCCCGGTGCAGCCTTTCATTTTTTTGGATATAAGAAGGTCATGGCATCTCTACACGGAAAGACAGTATTTGTTACCGGAGCCAGCTCTGGTATTGGACGATCGACAGCAATCGCGTTTGCCCGCGAGGGCTGCCGTTTGCTTGTTTGTGCGCGCGGCCTCGAAGCACTGGAGGAGTTGAAGCAAACACTCGCGTCTGCCGGGGCGCCTGAGGTGCGCGCCTTTCAACTCGATGTGCAGGATCGCAGTGCCGTAGAGGCGGCGATAGCCAGCCTTCCTGCAACCTGGAGCGAGATCGACGTGCTGGTCAACAACGCCGGCTTGAGCCGGGGCTTGGCTAAACTTTATGAAGACGACCCGCAGAACTGGGAGGAAATGATCGATACCAACGTGAAGGGGTTGCTGTATGTCACGCGGAGTGTCGTTCCTGGCATGGTAGCGCGTGGGCGCGGGCATGTGATCAACCTGGGCTCGACCGCGGCCTATATTACCTATGCGAATGGCGCTGTCTACTGTGCGAGCAAGGCTGCGGAGAAATCGATCAGCGAAGGGCTCAAGATTGATTTAATGGGAACGCCTGTGCGGGTGACTTCCATTGACGCGGGAATGGTGGAGACCAACTTCAGCAATGTGCGTTTTCGAGGCGATACCGAGAGAGCCACGAAGGTCTACCAGAACATCACGCCATTGCAGCCGGAGGACGTTGCGGACGCGATTGTATGGGCGGCGAGCCGACCTGCTCACGTCAATATCCATACCGTCGTGATGACCACGATCGATCAGGCCAACTCGACAGTGTTTCACCGTCGCGGCTGATGAGGCGAGGAAGAGGAGCCTTTAGCTAGAGATGAATGGTCCAGCCAAGCTCGGTGAGCTTCTCTTCGATATCGGCAAGCGCGGTGCTGAGCGCGGACCGCCGATGCGGGCTTGAGGTGCGTTCCGACAAGATACGCTCGCGCTGCAGCTCGAGCGCCTGCCGTTTGCGTTTCTGTTCCGCCTGCTCCGCTTGATTCGCTTGATTCGCTTTGGCAGACGGTTTTGGGTCAGCAGCCTGGTTTTGCTGTTCTTCCACGGATTTGCTCTCCCATCCTCGTGACATGCCTCATTCTACGCTGGGGCAAATCAATAAAGAAACAACGCTTTGCAAACACTCGATCGATTAAGCATTCTTTGCAAGACAAGCGTTGATGATGATGGAGTCGGGATGATCGGTTATCCGATACAACAGTTCGGGGCAGCCCATTTGAAAAGCGTGGAACTGCCAACGTTACAAATTGCCATTGGAATGGCGCTGATCCGGGTGCATGCTGTATCGCTGAACTACCGCGACCTGATGATGGTCGAAGGACGATACAACCCAAAGATGGCGCTGCCGCGAATTCCCTGCTCGGATGGCGCGGGAGAGGTGGTTGCGATTGGAGAGGGTGTCAGCCGGGTGCGCGTCGGGGATCGTGTGTGCGGAATTTTTATGCAGCGGTGGCTCGAAGGGCCACTGACCGCGGAAAAATCGAAGGGGGCGCTGGGCGGCGATGTTGATGGGATGCTGGCTGAGTATGTCCTGCTCGCGGAGGATGGGATTGTTCGCTTTCCGGAGCACCTGAGTTATGAAGAGGCTGCGACGCTTCCGTGTGCTGGAGTGACAGCGTGGAATGCGCTGCATCATGCCGGGGAGCCTGAGAGTCCTGCCCGTCCGCACGAGACGATTCTGATCCAAGGTACGGGGGGCGTTTCGATCTTTGCGCTGCAGTTTGCGCGACTCCTCGGAGCCAGGGTGATTGGAACGTCGTCGAGCGATGAAAAGCTGGCTCGAGCTGTTGGCTTAGGTTTGGACGCGGGATGCAATTACAGGAAGCGCCCGGACTGGTCGAAGTGGGTTGCGGAGATGACCGCGGGACAAGGTGCGGACCGCATCATCGAGGTCGGAGGCGCGGGCACGTTTGGTCAATCGCTGCGCGCGGCGCGGGTCGGCGGCACGATTACGCAGATCGGCGTCCTGTCGGGATCGGCGACGTCCGAGCCGGTGGCGTTGACGTCGATTCTCCATAAGCAGCTGCGCGTGCAAGGGATTTATGTCGGGTCGCGCACAATGTTCGAAGAGATGAACGCAGTGATCGCCAAGGCGAGACTACGCCCGGTGGTCGACCGGGTGTTTAGCGTGGATGAGGTGAGCGAGGCGTTCCAACATATGCAGTCGGGATCGCACTTCAGCAAGATCGTGATACGGATGGCTGGGTAGGAAGAGGATGCCTATAATCGAGTGGGCTCGGGGAGATGAATCCGCAGTGATCGTAGAGATTGAAGGTCTGCAAAAGATCTATGACGGCAAGCAGAGGGTCGTGGCCGTCGACGGTATCGATCTCAACGTAAACGAGGGAGAGCTATATGGCCTGTTGGGACCGAATGGCGCGGGCAAGACGACGACGATCAGTATCTGCACGACGCGCGCTTTGCCGACTGCAGGCAAGGTCCGAATTGCGGGGATCGATGTGGTGAAGTCGCCTGCGTTGGCGCGGCGGTGCATCGGCGTGGTGCCGCAGTACAACACGCTGGATCGGGCGTGCACCATCTTTGAGAACATTCACTTCCATTGCCTGTATTTTGGTTTTTCGCGGACCGAGGCGAAGCAGCGAACGAACCAGTTGCTCGCGCAATTTCATCTGACGGAACGGGCGGAGGCTTATCCGGCGCAGCTCTCGGGCGGCCTGGCGCAGCGGGTGCAGATTGCGCGGGCGATCGCACATCGGCCGAAGGTGCTGTTTCTCGATGAGCCGAGTGCGGGGCTCGATCCGCAGAGCCGGATCGCGATGTGGGAGGCGGTTCGCGGACTGCGCGAGGAGGGCATCACGGTTGTGCTGACGACGCACTACATGGAAGAGGCCGACGAGCTGTGCGACCGCGTTGCCATCATCGATCATGGAAAGATTCTGGTGGAGGACACGCCCGCTGCGCTGAAGGGATCGGTTGGAGCGCAGAAGGTGTATGAGCTTGATCTGCGCAGCAAGGACGATGTTCCTACGCTGATGCAACGGCTTCAGCTGATGGCAGGAGTTGCCAGCGTGGAGTCGACGCCGAAGGGTGTTCGGATCCTCGCCGATGGTGCGGAGGGCTTGCTCTCCGACGTGGTTCAGGAGGCGAACCCTTATGGTCTGCGCGATCTTACGATTACTGAAACCAGTCTCGAGACGGTCTTCATCCGGCTTACCGGGACGAGATCTTCGCGAGTAGTCTGTTAGCAACGGGATTTTGTCTATGACGCAACTGGCCGAACTCGACACAAGCAACGCGCAGGTACTCTCCGGCGACACTCGAAGTTGATGCAGTATGCCCGCGCCTTTGGCGGGCTTTTTCTGCGGGACCTGCATGTCCTGCGCCGAGAGCTGTTTCCTTTTGTCATTCGCGTCTGCATGAATCCGCTGCTGTTTCTGTTTGTGTTCACCTTCATCATGCCGCATATGAGCGGCGGCGCGGCGATGAACCCTACCGCGGCGATGAGCGGCATGAACTTCAGCACGGTGCTGCTGCCCGGCCTGATGGCTGTCGCAATTATGTTCAGCGGCATTGCGGCGGTTGCGCTTCCGCTGGCTCAGGAGTTCGGCATCACGCGCGAGATCGACGATCGCGTGATGTGTCCGCTGCCAGTAGCCGCTGTCGCCATCGAAAAGATTTGCTTTTCTGCGGTGCAGAGCATGATCGCCGCAGCTGTGGTCTTCCCTCTGGCGTACTACATCCCATCGACGCCGGTCGTGGCCCATGTCAGCAACTGGCCATTCCTGATTGCTGTGCTGGTTCTCGCCAGTCTCACCTCGGGTGCGCTTGGCCTCACGATTGGCACCAGCGTGAAGCCGCAGCAGATAGGCCTCATCTTCGGCGTCGTCGTCATGCCGATCACGTTTCTGGGGTGTGTCTACTATCCGTGGGCGGCGCTGAAGCACATTCCATGGCTGCAGATCGGCGTGCTCGTCAATCCCATCGTCTACATGAGCGAGGGCCTGCGTTCAGCGCTCACCCCGGCGCTGCCGCACATGCCAAATGCCCTTATCCTCATCATGCTGACCTTCTTTCTGGGACTGCTCACGTGGCTTGGCATCAGGGGTTTCCTGCGCCGCGTCATCGGCTAGATGGAATCGCAGCGAACCTTTCGCGCAGCGCCTGCGCTATCAGTTGGCCGTGGAAGCGTCCATTTTCGATGAAGATTTCATTGGTGCGCTCACCCGCGACGACCACGCCAGCAAGATAGATGCCCGGGACGTTGCTTTCGAGCGTTGCCGGATCGCACACCGGACAGCGGTCGTTTGCCTCGTCCAGCGTGACGCCAAGGCTTCGATGAAAGCGAAGTCAGGATGATATCCGGTGAGCGCGAAGACAAACTGATTGGCGATGGTGATGGGGCCCTGCGGCGTGGCCAGCGTCACGTCGTCTTCCGTGATGCTGGTCACGTTGCTGTCGAAGTAGGCTTTGATCTCGCCGTTCTTGATGCGGTTGTTGATGTCGGGGAGGATCCAGTACTTCACGTGGCGGTGCATCTCGGAGCCGCGATGCACGAGCGTGACCCTTGCTCCGTGGCGCCAAAGATCGAGCGCCGCGATGGCAGCAGAGTTCTTTCCGCCGATGACCAGCACATCGAGACCGTAGAAGGGATGCGGCTCGTGGTAGTAGTGGTTGACTTTGTTGAGATCTTCGCCGGGAATGCCGAGATAGTTCGGCAGATCGTAGTATCCGGTTGCGATCGACGAGCTTGCGCGCACGATGTTGGAGCGAGCGGCCGAAGCGATCCGTCGTGTGGACGGTGAAGTTGCCGTCGGCGCCGTCGACCCGATCGACGTTTTCGTACTGCCGCACGTCGAGTCGGTAGTGCTCGGCTACCTTGCGGTAGTACTCCAGGGCCTCGTTGCGGTTCGGCTTCTGGTTGGGGCTGGAGAAGGGCATGTTGCCGATCTCCAGAAGCTCCGGCGTGGTAAAGAACGTCATGTTCGAGGGGTAGTGGAAGAGAGAGTTGCAAAGGCAACCCTTGTCCACGAGCACGGCAGTGAAGCCCGCCCGTTGCGCCTCGATCGCGCAGGCCAGGCCTGTAGGGCCCGCGCCGATCACAAGTAATTCAACTATTTCAGAAGCCGCAACCTCGCCCATCCCTTCATCTTACTGAAGGCGGTCGAATTCCGATGCCGCCGGTTGCTAGTTGTCGAGCGTGACGAGCTTGTGGGCTATGGCGAACAGTGCCAGTTCCAGGCGGGTTGAGACACCGGTCTTGTCGAAGATGTTCGAGAGATGGCGCTTCACCGTCTCCTCGCTGATGGCGAACTGCTTGGCGACGTCCTTGTTGCTGCAGCCTTCGACGATGCAGGTGACGACCTCGAGTTCGCGCGGCGTGAGACCGTAAGTCTTGCGCTCAGGGACTGCGGCGGCCTGCTTCATCAGGGCATTGAGCGCGGTGACGAGGTTGGCGACACGCTCTCCGCCAATCCAGTAGTCGCCGGAGAGCACGGCACGCAACGACCTCGACAGATCGCCGGCGACTGCATCCTTCAAGACGATTCCGCGCGCGCCGATCTGCAACGCTTCGATGATCTGCTGGGTCGAGATCGTGCTGGTCAGCATGATGATCTTGACCCGTGGCGACTTGTTCATGATGGCGCGCAAGGCTTCGAGGCCAGGAAGGCGAGGCATCGGCGAGATCAAGCAGAAGAATGTCGGGCTCCAGTTCAAGAGTCTGGGTTATGGCGACGTCGCCATCTTCGGCCTCGCCAACGACCTCAAAGCCGGGCTCGTTCTCCAGCATGTTCTTGACGCCGAAACGCACAACAGGATGATCGTCAGCGACCACGATACGGATTGGCGCTGCCATGGTCCCGGTATCCTCAGACTTCTTTATTGCATCCTTCATCACACATGTTCTCCTGACACTCAGCTGGCCCGCTAATTGATGATTTCGCGTGCGATCAGCATACCCTGCAGCCGTTCGCACGCCACTAGGAATTCCTTGAGCGAAGCTACATGGTCACCACTCAGACCATGCTTTTCCATTGAAGTTGCAAGTGTTTGCAGTTCGACAGCCCCCACCATTCCACAGCTTCCTTTGATGGCGTGCGCCTCTCTCTTGTAAGTTGGATCGTCGCCGTCCGAGGCTGCCTGACGCATGACGGCGAGCCGCTTGTCTGTGTCCGCAAGGCAGAGATCATAGAGCTTATTAAGCTGGGCCGGCTTCATTGACGCAGCAAGCTTATCGTAGATGGTGTGATCCAGGCTGGTTTGATCCAGACTGGTTTGATGCAGCGCGTTCCCTGTTGGAGCGGCAGATTTCTTAGTGGCGGGGGGTGAAGCGCGGGCGACCGCTGCAGCGAATATCTCCGCCGTGAACGGTTTCAGGAGGAGACAATCGAAGGCATCGTCCGTCTCCTCGTCCGGCACGCTTGCACTCATTGCGAACACCTTTGTTGCGAGGCCGCACAGAGCGCGGAGCCGCCTCGCCAACTCGCTCCCGGTGGTCCCGGGCATTTGCAGGTCTGTCAGAACCACCTCCGGCTTAAGGCCCCCGGCCTGCAAGTGGGAGAGAGCCGCATCCCCGGAATCGGCGGTTTCGACCGCGTATCCTGCGCTGTTCAACATCAGCGCAAATACCTCGCGGCTTAAATCATCGTCGTCGATCACCAGGACCCGCAGCGCCATCGAGAATTCTTCCTCAGCGCAAAGAGTATCAATTGAGAGAGTTCTGTACCACTCTGGGAGGGATAGCGGTAAAGTAGTTGCCATGGCCCCGGACGACGAGCAGAAGCAGTCCAACCAGGAAGCTCGACTTACCGCGGACCTGGCCGCCCTGTCCGCTCGTGTCGACTGGCTTGAGCGCCAACTGGTTGAACTGCATGGACGATCCGCTGCCGAGTCGCCAAAAATCGACACCCCGTCGCCCGTGAGCTTCATTGCAGAACCGATTCCTGCTGCGAGTGCCGCCGCAGACAACCCGTCGCCGCCCAACTTTGCGAAACATTTTCCTGAGACAAAAGGGTCGCTCGAGGACCGGATCGGTTCGCAGCTCTTCAGCCGCATCGGCATCGTGGCGTTGCTGGTTGCGACAACTCTGTTTCTGAAGTGGGCGATCGACAACCATTGGATCGGGCCGCTCGGGCGGGTTCTGGCAGGTCTTGTCGCGGGCGCAGCCATCATCGTGTGGTCGGAGCGCTTTCGGCGGAAGGGCTTTGGCGCGTTTTCCTACTCGCTGAAGGCCGTTGGAAGCGGCGCTCTTTATCTCTCCCTGTGGGCCGCGTTCCAGCTCTATCATCTGCTGCCCGCAGGCGCGGCTCTTGGCGCGATGATCCTGGTGACCGCGTGGAACGCCTACATGGCATGGTCGCAGAACAGCGAGATTCTTGCGGCTTATGCCCTGGCTGGCGGCTTTGCGTCGCCATTGCTGCTGTCGACGGGCGGCAATCATGAGATCTTTCTCTTCATCTATGTTCTCGCCATCGATATCGCCACGGTGGCGCTGGTACGCCTGAAATCCTGGCCAAGGCTTTTGCTGGGAACATTTCCTGCGACTATCGCTTTCTTCATCGGCTGGTATGCCAAGTTCTATGGCGCGTTTAACGTGGGCCAGCCGGTCGGCATTACGACGACCTTTATCATCCTGTTCTTTATCGTCTTTGTTCTTCCGACGGTTCTCCCGGCTCAAGACGAAGAGCGGACAGGAAAGGCGATCACGGACGTTTTGCTTCCCCTCGCTAACGCCACATTCGTAGCGCTCGCGCTCTATTCGGTTCTCGAGGACGCCCATTATCACGATCTGCTGCCCTGGATGGCCGTTCTCTTCGGTGCGATTTACCTTGGCCTGATGCGCCTGCCACAAACTCGCGTAGCGGCGGCTGTTCATCTGTCGCTGGCGGTGGTGTTCCTTACGATCGCCATACCACTGAAGGCGAGTGGACACTGGATAACAGTCGGGTGGCTGGCGGAGGGCGTCGCTCTGCTCTGGGTTTCGGCGCGGCTTGCAGGTCAGGCACAGGAGCCTGCGGGGGTCAGTATCCACCGCATCCTGCGCCGGCTGGCTATTGCTGCGCTGGCGCTCGGCTTTTGCGGGCTATTGATTCAGCCTTTCTGGTTGTACGACGGGATTGACACAGCCTTCCTGAATAGCCGCTTCGCCACTGCGCTGTTCGGAATTGCCGCCCTTGCAGTTGCCACTGCAATTGCGCTTCATGCGCACCATCATGACGATGAGGCTTCTCCGAGCTGGATGCAGATTGCCGGCGGGTCGATCGTGGCACTTAATCTTGTCGCGGTGCTGGCGTGCGTGCGTGAGCTTGACGCCACCTGGCGCCGTACGTCCGGCGATCCTGAGGCCGATCTACAGAAATCCCTTGCTGTGTCTGCGTTTCTCATGCTGTATGGCGGAGGGTTGCTGGCGGTCGGATTCTGGAAGCGCTCTGAATTTATCCGCTGGCAGGCGTTGATCCTGCTCGTGTTTACGATCGGCAAGACGTTCCTTTACGACACGCGGAATCTGAGCCAGGGTTATCGCGTCCTCAGCTTCTTGGGTTTGGGAGCACTGCTGATGACGATCAGCTTTGCTTACCAGAAGGACTGGCTGTCGCTACGCGAACCTCATACAGAGCCGCAGCACGCACAAGACAAGGGAGTTGATGGGTGAGAGCTGCGGTTCTTTTTGCACTTTGGTTGTGGCAGGCCACCCCGGGCTCTGAACCTGTGACGGCAGATCCGCAATACCTGCGCTATCAGCGGACTGTGACGGTGGCCGCGGGTTCTGGTCAAAGCTGCGCTGTTCTCGATCCGCAGGTGTTTCCGCATGCCGCCCCTTCGCTGAAGGATCTGCGTCTTTACCAGAACGGTTACGAGGTTCCTTACGCGATTACGCTGAGCGTGCCGCAGCAACCCGACAGCGACATGGCCCGCGTTCTCAACCTGGGTCTGCGCGGCCGCAACATCGTCTTCGACGTGGAGATGCCCAACCGCTCTTACACGGAGATTACGCTCGACTTGGGCGGACAGGATTTTCTGGCGACGGCGACCGTCTCGGGCACGCGCGATCCGAACTATTCGAATCAGACCCGGATCGGCGAGTTCACACTCTTCGACCTCACTTCGCAGCATCTCTCGCGCAACACGACGCTTCACCTGCAGGAGACGAGCCTTCCCTACCTGCATATCGAACTGTCTGTCGCGGCGGCTGCGGGCAATCGCAACTTCGTTGCGACACCTGGGATGGTTCGAGGGGTTATGGTTCCGCCCAGTCGCGAGACGCAGTCTCTCTATACGGCGGTGGCAACTGCCACGACCATCGAGCGACGCGGAAGGCAGAGCGTTGCCACCTTTGCTCTGGCAGAGCGCATTCCGGTAGAGCGTGTCACGTTTGAGCTTGCGCCGGGCTATAAGGCCAATTTCAGCCGCGATGTTCGAATCACGGACCGCCCCGACGGCAGTTCAGACTCTGCGATCGAAAGCGTTGCCGGCACGATTCTTCGAGTGCATCTAAATCAGGCAGGCCGCGAGATTCATCAGGAGCAGTTGAGTGTCCCCGCGATTCTTGGCTCCAACATGCAGAGCAGCGCCAAAGTCGATGTCGCAGTCGACAACGGCGACGATACACCGCTTCCGCTGACTGCGATCCGGCTTGAGATGCGCCAGCGGAAGATATGTTTTGATGCCGGCGTGGAGCCACTGACGCTGTTCTACGGAGACACCGCGCTTTCCGCCCCGCAGTACGACTATGCCCGCCTCTTCGCAGTATCCGAGAGAGTGCGTGAGGCCCAGTTAAGCCCGGAGCAGCTGAACCCCAGCTATCACGACCGCCCGGACGCGCGGCCATTCACCGACCGTCACCCTCATCTGCTTTGGATTGTGCTGCTGGCCGTGATCTGCCTACTTGCGATCGTTGCAATTCGCTCGTCGAAGACGGTCCACCAGTAGTTTCGACTTTCGCTTCTATCGAAGAGCGGCGTCTACCTCGTTGATCCAGTTGGGTGATTTGAGGAGTTCGCGCGGTTTGGATCCGTCGGCCGGACCGACCAGGCCGTCGTTATACATCAGGTCAATCAGATGGGCAGCGCGCCCGTAGCCGATTCGCAGACGGCGCTGCAGGAGGGAGGTGCTCGCTTTGCCGAACTCGAAGACGAGACGTACGGCATCGTCATACATCGGGTCGTTGTTGTCGCCCTCGACTCCGCCTCCGTCATTTTCTTTGCCAGTGTCTTCTTTCGGACCCTCGAGGAAGCCGTGCACATACTCGGCCTCGCCTTGCGCCTTCCAGAACTTCACAACCTCAGAGATCTCTTTCTCCGTGACGAAGGGAGCATGGACACGTTGCACGCGGCTGGTGCCCGGCGGCAGATAGAGCATGTCGCCGCGCCCGAGCAGGCTTTCCGCGCCGTTGGAGTCGATGATGGTGCGCGAGTCCACCTTCGTGGCGAGCCGGAAGCTCATACGTGTCGGCACATTGGCTTTGATCAGTCCGGTGATGACATCCACAGAGGGACGCTGGGTCGCGAGAACGAGGTGAATTCCGACGGCGCGGGCCATCTGCGCCAGGCGGGTGATGGACTCTTCGACGTTGGCGCGATCGAGCATCATCAAGTCAGCGAGCTCATCGATGATGATGATGATGTAGGGCAGCGGCTCCTGGTCGACGTCCTCGAAGAGATATTCGCTGCCGTGCTCGAAGAGTTTGTTGAACTGATCGATGTTGCGGACATGATTGGCAGCGAGCAGTTTCAACCGCCGCTCCATCTCGCGAACGGCGTTGCGCAGTGCATTTGCGGCGAGCTTCGCCTCGGTGATGATCGGCGTGAAGAGGTGCGGAATCCCTTCGTACATTCCAAGCTCTACGCGCTTGGGATCAACCAGGATCATGCGCACCTGCTCTGGCGTGCTCTTAAACAGAACGCTCATGATCATCGCGTTGATCGCGACCGATTTACCCGAACCGGTTGAACCGGCGATGAGGACGTGCGGCATGCTGGCCAGATCAGCGGTGACGATACGGCCATTGATGTCCTTGCCGAGAGCGATCGCGAGGCGGCTCTTGGACTGGGCAAAGCTCTCGCACTCGACGACATCGCGGAGCCAGATGGTCTCTCGCTCATGATTGGGCACCTGAATCCCCACTGTGCTTTTTCCGGGCATCCGCTCGATCAGGATGGATTCAGCAGCCATCGCGAGGCAAAGATCGTCGGCGAGACCGGTAATGCGAGCGACTTTAACGCCGGCCTCCGGCTTGAACTCAAACGTGGTGACGACGGGTCCGGGATTGATCTGCGTTACCTGGCCGTCGACGCCGAACTCGGCTGATTTCTCGACGAGCACACGCGCCTCTTCACGCAACGCCTCCTCGCGAACGATGGAGTGCTCCTCGTTTCGATACAAGAGCGAGGACGATGGCAGCTTGTAACCGCGCACACTCTTGGGAACGATGGTTACGGGTTTGATATCGGCATCCGCACGTCTTCCGAACGAGATTCCATCGGACGGTGGGGGCGCTGTAAAGGTAGTCTTCGGCTCTTCTGCAACCTTCTTCGCAGTTCGGACGGGAGGTTGGGTCCTCAGCGGCAAAAGGTCGTCTTTGCCCGCATTATCTCCAAGGCGAAATGTGGGATCGGTGAAGTTCGATTCGTCTTCGAGGGCGTGCTTTGGCGCGGCTGCCTTGGCAAGCACTTCGGCGTAGGGTGCAGCAGCAGCGGCAGCCGTGCTGTAGGCAGTTACCGGAGGAGCGTCCACCAGAGTTCGCGGCATTCCCTGCCACATCGAGGATGGTTGCGCTAAGGCTGGAGTCTCTTCGGGAGCCATCGCGATGGGCTCGACCTTCTTCTTTCTGCTCAACCAGCCGAAAAGACCACCGAGCAGCGTCGTGGATTCACGCTCAGGCCTGGCGCGCTCGGCCTGCTCGGAGAGTTCGCGCGCGCGGCGTGCTTTGGCTTCGGCTTGTTCCCGCTTGCTTCCGTAAGACTCTTCAATAGCAACGTCAGAGGTCGCTCGTCGGTTGCGACGCTGAACCCACCAATCCCACAAGCGCTGCACGAAACCAAACCTGATCGTTGCCCATTCCCTCGCGGTGTTGAAGGTGAAGGTAGTTGCCAGGTAGAGGGAAACCGCGACCATCAAGGTAAGGACGATGGCAGCGCCCGGCAGGTTCAGATAGCGGACCATGAAGTCTGCGAGGAGGCGGCCTGCGGTACCTTCAACAGGAAGCGCGTGTCGCCACAACATTCGCCCCGGTAACAATGCAATCGCCGCAGGAGCGAAGACGATCCACATCCCGAGGCCGATGGTCTTCGCCAGCGGCGAGCCAGCCGGCCGAGAGCGCATCCAACAGATACCGAGCCGGCCGAGCACAAGAGGAAGAAAGAATGCGGCAACCCCGATAAGCTGCAGCATTGCATCGGCGGCGAAGGCTCCCACCATGCCGGTCCAGTTGTGCGCGGGCCGTCCTGTAACGTAGCGGCCTACCGTGTTGAAGGAAGGGTCAGTCGGGGTGTAGCTTGCCAGCGCGAGGAAGAGGAGGGCCGCAGACACGAGAACGACCATCCCGATGATCTCATTCAGGCGGCGGTTGCGCGTGGGGGTCGATACGAGTCGAATGGATTTCATTGGGGGCCCTTCATTGAGGGGTGCGCACGGTCTCACTCGCCCCGGCGCGGAAGATAGCCGCATGCCGGGTGATGCAAACAGAGTCCGCGAACCTCCAGAGCATCTTCGATTATTCCAGAGGACGTTGACGCGGGGATGAGTTAAACTTGGAAATCCTCCCTCGGGGTATCCGAATGCAAACCTAGGGGCGGTTCAGGCATCTATCTATCCAGACTCGCCGCCAGGCGCATTTGCCTGGCGGACCTTGTAACCGGTTGGCAGGGGCGTGGGATTTTCGCGATTTCTCCTGCTTGCCGCCGGCGGAGGAGAATCGCGCACAGCCGGCGGACCCTGCTCCAACCGCACATCCAATCCATACCAATAATTGAGGTTTTTCATGTCTACAGACGCAGGCAGACAGAACGAGATGCAACTCGCTCTCAACGAATTGATCAGCACCCTCCTGGACAGCCAAAAGGGATTTGCCGATATCGGCGAACATCTGAAGGATCAGACACTCAAGCGCTACTTCCTGGCTGAATCGCTGAAACGAGCAAGCTTTCGCGGTGATCTTGAAGAGGTTCTCCACCAGAACGGAGTACACGACATCAAGGAGTCGGGCACTACGGTGGGAACGATGCACCGCGTTTGGGGTGATCTGAAGGCGAAGCTCGGCGGAGGCGATCACACGCTTCTGGAAACGGCGGAGCAAGGTGAAGACGCGGCGAAGAAGGCGTACGCCGATGTCCTGGATCAGGATCTCCCGCTGCCGCTTCGACAGTTGGTGGCAGAGCAGCAGGCTCACATTCTGATGGCCCACGATTTTGTTCGCAGCCATCGAGACGCGCTCGCGGCAAAGTAAGCGCGTTCGCGGCAAACATAAGAGACGCAATCGAGTTTACACAGTTAGAAGGTTGCAGGGCGACGGGATTCAACCCGTCGCCCTGCCTTGTCTAGCGAGGAATCGCAGAAGCTCAATAGCCGGCGCGGTACAACCCGAAGACAACCCCCGAGGCTATGAGGCAATAGATTCCGAAGAGGTACCAGCGACCCTCTTCGAGCCAGCTGCTCAACCACTTCAGCGCTACGAGGCCCGCGAAGAAGGCAAAGAAGGCTCCAAGTAGTCCAGTGACCATGCTTCCGTGCAGGTCGATCGGGGTACCAGCCGCAGCGGCTTCATGAGACGCTTTGATCAGTCGCAGGACTTCGCGTCCGACCGCTGGTGGCGTAAGCACGACGGCCAGGGCGAAGCTGAATCGCTCGGCACGCTCTTTGCTCGCGCCGGTCAACATGCCGGTCGAGATGGTGGCTCCGGATCGCGAAAATCCGCGGAACGGGAGGCAAAGTCCCTGGATGGCCCCGATCCAGCCCGCCTGCCGCATGGTCACGCTGTCTCCGTACACATTGGGGTGCGCACCCATGCGCCGCTTCTCCATCAATCCGGCGAGCAGAATCAACAGGCCAGCCGCGGCTAACGCGGGAGCGATGAGGTCCAAACGCCCGAATAACAGCTCAATCTCACCCTTCGAAGCTCCCTTGAACGCGGTCTTCTCGATTGCCTTGATGATGACTTCGCCGATGACAGCCGTCAGCGCGGAGGCCCAGATAAGGCGGATCAGAAACCGTTTGAACGCATCGCCGCTCGAAAAATAGGTCTTCTTCCACTGATTCCAGAAGTAAACAATGACAGCGAACATGGTGCCAGTGTGAAGCATGACCAGCAGAAGCGTCATCTGCGGGGACGAAGCGTCCAGTCCCATGAGCTTTTCAGCAACGACCACGTGGGCCGAACTGGAGACAGGCAACAACTCTGCAAATCCCTGCACAAGGGCCAGAATGATTACTTTGAAGATCGACATGCTTTCATCCTAAAGCGTCAGCATGTGTAAACCGTGAATCGAAAGAGGACACGACCCGAGGAAGTCACCTTTGGGCTCAGTCGCGGTCGCTTCCATAGATGGGGATGCCCTGCGCCACGCGAAATGCGATGCTCTGCCCTCGGATGGCATAGTCCGTCTTTGGATACCGTTCCTTGAGCTCCTGTGCCAACGCCTGGGTCCGCTTTGCCGCTTCCTGAGACCGCTTGCGGTCCTCCTGCACGAGATACATGGTCACAGCAACACCCTGACGGTACACCGCGTTGTACAGGGCCTCAGGAGCCTTGGGGCTGTCGGGATATTGCTGCGCGTATTTGACGTAAAGGTTTGTCTCCATCTCTGGACACTTAGGCAGGCCCTGCCAGTCACCGCAGAGTTTGTTGTCGAGCAGATCGTAGGCTGCGAGCGCTGCGACACCGCCGCCCGGAAAAGTCTTCATCACCTTTTTCATCTCACCGTCATAGAGCTGTGGACGAAGATAGGCCTCCTGCTCCTTCGCGCTTGGCAACGTGCTGATATCGAGCTTATCCAGTTGCCAGCGAATGTCGGCCGCTCGCCACGCCGCCTCAGGCGCGAGTGACGAGTCGGGAAAGTACTCCGCGACACGCTTGTAGAGGAGATGCGCCGCGCCAGCAGCTCCTTTGGGCGCGTGAGGGTGCTCGGCCTCATCCTCAAAGTTTGCCGCAGAGCCGAAGAGGATCGCATCGCCTCCTCCTGTCGTCGGCCCGACGATTCCTTTGTCGTGAATCCAGCCGGAAGCTGGAGTGACATTGGCGTCCTCACTGAACTCAGGCTTATTACGGTCATCTTCGTTCGCATCGTCGTTGATGTCGGTGTTGGCAAACACCTTGACCCACGGCCCGTTACGTTCGATCACGACGACCTCGTGGCCCGGTGTCACCAGCGAAACTTTCTGTGCATCCGTATCGGGTGCGACATACACGTTGGCATCGTGCAGGATTGTGGCTCGCGCCGCCTTGTCGTAGTTCTGGGCTTGCTTCTGGGCTTTGGTCTGCCCAACAGCCGCCGAAGCGATGAGCAGAATCGCTGCAATGCTGATTGCCGAAGATCGCCAAAGATAAGAACACTGCATAGACCCTCAATTAGACGTACATCTGAATCCATAGGATAGCGAGACAGGATCCAGTCTAAACCTGGGCAGGATCTTCGCCGAGCACCGTGTCAGCATCCAATCTTAAGGGTGAATGTCTTCTCTGAAGAAGTATGATTTCTCCAATCGACTATGGCATTGGCAACGGAAACTGAATCGACCGCTAAGCGAAGACTGATCCTGCGCGATGCGTTGACTATCCTCAGCCTGATGACGATCACAGTGGTGCTGTTTGCGATCACCCTGTTTCTCTTTCGCAGTTTTGCATCCCGTCGCGAAGAGCTGGCCGAGAACTGGTCGGCAGCTGGGCAGGCGGCGATGTCGGCGGGGAATCCTCGCGAGGCCGTACTCGCTCTGCGCACAGCACTCAGGTATGCGCCGGGAGAACGTTCCTATGAGCTGCTGCTCGCGCAGGCGCTTGGCGATGCTGGCGATACGGACGAGTCTTATACCTACTTCCTGGGACTATGGGAGACTGAACCCGGCGACGGGTTTATCGATCTTCGGCTTGCACGTCTTGCCGCGGCGCGAAAAGGATACGCAGGCCGCCACCAACTACTATCGCGCCTCAATCTATGGCACATGGGAAGGCGATGGGGCGATCCGCCGACGCGATGTGCGACTTGAACTATCGCGCTACCTGATTGCACGTCACGATCTTGAGCGCAGCGCACACTGAACTGCTGATTGCAGGCGGCAATGCGCCTGACGATATCAATCTTGCGTTGACGCTTGCTCCCTTGCTGGAACAGGCAGACGCTTCGCACGATGCTCTGAACAGCTACGAGAAGGTGCTTGCACGAGAGCCGGATAATCATACGGCACTCGAAAACGCAGGACGCCTGCAGTATGGATTCGGCAGATTCGATCAGGCGCACACCCTGTTGGAGCGAGCAGCCCGTGGGCATGCTCTGTCTCCTGAGACGGCCACCATGCTTGAAGATTCGTCGAAGATGCTCGCGCTTGCACCATTAAGGAGCTTCCGCCGAGAGAGCGCGTGGCGCGAATTCTGCATGGGCGGGATCTGGCGAAGAAACGCTTCGAAGGCTGCAACTCGCAGATTGCGGCGACGAGCGGTAAAGTCTCCCCTTTCCAGGATCTTGGCGCACGATGGATGAGCAAAGATGCCGTCATCAACGGATCATCGCTGCTCAACGACTCTATCGCGCAGGATGCTGTCGTGAAGCTGATCTACGACACTGAAGTACAAACCAGTCAGATCTGCGGCACGCCCACGGGCGACGATGCCACGCTTTTTTGCTCGGCCAAATCCCCGAAGGCGGTGGAACCGTGATCGAGATGGAAAAACCTCCCAACGCCGAGGGAGAAGCGCAAACGGGTCGCGTGTCGGTCGAGGAGATGGTCGCTCAACTCGCACTGGCGCGCGAGGAGCGGCTGTTGCTGTGCTCTCGATCTTTGTCGGGGTGATCTCCGGGCTGCTGGTGGTGTCTTCCGTATGGCGTTCGACTGGATGAGCCTGCTGCTACTGGGATCCTCTCCCAGCCGCATCAGCTGCGGCTGATCCTTGTTCCGGCGATCGCCGGGCTGGTGATCGCGGTGCTGACGCGATTTGTGTTTCCCACTGTCGAGGCAGCGGAATCAACCAGACGAAGGCGGCGCTCTATATCCACAACGGTTATATTTCCTTCCGGACCGTGATTGGGAAGTTTCTGTTGTGGCGCTGGCGATTGGAAGCAGGCCTCTCGTCTGGGCCCGAAGACCCGTCACTGCAGATCGGCGCCGGGCGTCGCGTCGCAGATCAGTCGCCGGCTTCGGGCTGTCGCGGCGAAGATGCGGCTCTTTGCGCCGATCGGCGCGGCGGCAGGGCTGGCGGCGGCGTTCAACGCGCCGATCTCGGCGATCCTGTTTGTGATTGAAGAAGTGATCGGCAATGGAGCGCCCTGTCTGGGCTCGATCGTGCTGTCGGCGATCTCCAGCGTTGTGGTTGCGCGCTGTTTCTGGGGCGCGGAGCCGATGTTCCGCATCCCTGCGGTGAATCTGGAGGATTCGCGCGAACTTATGGCCTATGCCGTGCTGGGCGTGGCGGGCGGTTTGGCGTCGCTATTGTTCACACGCCGTTGGCTGGCTTCGGCCGGCGCTGCGGCGGCAGCCTGCGTGGTGGCAGCTGGTTCAGCCTGCGGCTGGCGGGACTGCTGGTGGGCGGGATCGGATACTTCGGGCTGACGCAGGTGATGGGCGCGGGTTACGAGGCGATCGACGCGGCGATGCATCGCAGTTTGCGTGGAAGGTGCTGCTGGTGCTCGCGCTGTTCAAGATCATTGCGACTACTTTGTCGTTTTCCAGTGGCACGCCGGGCGGGATGTTTGCGCCAACGCTGTTTATCGGGGCGATGCTTGGCGCGGCGGTAGGATCGTTTGAGCACACTTCTTTCCGCACCTGACCGGCTCGATTGGCTCCTATGCGCTGGTAGGGATGGGGGTGCTGTTTGCGGCGTTTTGCGCGCGCCGCTGACGTCCATCTTTATGGCGATGGAGGTGAGCCAGAACTACTCGATTGTGCTTCCGGTGATTCTTGCCAACACCATAGCGTATCTGATTCGCGTGCACTGCAACCGGTGCCGATCTTCGAGGTCTTCACCCATCAGGACGGGCTGGATCTGCCGTCGATGGAGGAGCAGCGTGAAGAGAGCGGTCTGCATCTGGAAGACGCGCTCCAGCCGGTTATCGTTCCGGTGATACAAGGCTCGGAGACTATATTAGATGCCCGGCAATCTCTCGCGCGATACGAAGACGACAAGAGAGCTTCGGTGGTGCTCGTCCAGTGTGGGGATGGTCTTTGGTATGCAGCGAAGAGAGACGAGGTTAGAGGCGCTCTTTTCGCAGACGACACCCGCAGTTGCAAGCGATCTCGCTGGAGCGAAAGTCGAGAACGCCACCACGCTCGCAGAACGTCTCAGGGCCGGAGCGAACGCCGGTGCTCTTTCCCGATCTTCCTCTTCAAGCGCGTTACCGCACTTTCAGCGGTGGCCGATGTTGCCTGTCACCAATCGCGCGATGCGAGGGTCACTCGAAAGCGTCGTCTCGCTGCAGGACATTCTCGACCGCTATCAGCAGAGAGAACGCAGCCACTAGACGTAGGCTGTCAGACGCGAGCGGTCGCCAACTCTGACTCCAACTGCTCGCGCAATGCGGGCTCCAGGTTTCCTCCGCTCAATATGACTGCAACCTTCCTCGCCTTGGGCAACTCCTCAGCGTGAAACAAGGCAGCGGCCAGCGTTACCGCGCCGCTTGGCTCTGGCACCAGGTTCGTCGCGCCAAGCATCACACGCATGGCCGCAAGTATCTCGTCCTCGGTCACACTGACGATGCCATCGACGAACTTCAGAATATGGGTGAAGTTCAGTTCTCCGAGACTCTGCGTGCGCAACCCATCGCCGATGGTGCGAGTCGTCATAGTGGCAGGCCACTCCACAAGCTTCTTCGAGTAAAAGCTCTCCTTGGCGTCAGCAGCCAGCTCCGGCTCCGCTCCCCACACCTGCACATTTGGATCTGCAAGGCCGGCCTGCGCTGCGAGCTTCACCGCGGTTGCGGTGCCGCTCAACAGTCCACCACCACTGACAGGCGAGAGGACGAGTTCAACGCCGGGCAACTGTTCAATGATCTCGAGACCGCACGTTGCTTGTCCTGCGATGATCTGCGGCGCATCGTACGGCGGTATCATCGCATAGCCGTGCTTAGCCACAAGCTCCTCCGCCTTCAACCTTCTCTCTGAGGAGGCCGGCCCAACCTCGACAATCTCCGCGCCCAGCGCACGCGTCGCCGCCTTCTTGACCTCCGGAGCGTTGTTCGGCATCACGATGACAGCCTTTGCTCCAAGTGCTCGCGCAGCATACGACACACCCTGTGCATGATTACCGCTTGAGTAGGTGATGACGCCGCGGCTCAGCGCCTCCGGCGACAGTTGCGACACCATGTTGTAAGCGCCTCGCAGCTTGAAGCTGCCAATGGGCTGCTCACTCTCTGCCTTGATGTAGAGATCGAAGTCAGGCTCGGGAAAGTTCCCTGCCCGCAGCCGGGCTCGCTCCACGCGATAAAGCGGTGTTCTCACGGCAACTCCAGCGATTCGCTCCTTCGCCGCTCGTATCTCGTCTAATGTCACAAACTCGCTCATCGAAATCTCCTCTACTTTGTCTCTGCTGCATGCATTACCAGCCCAAAAAAATGGACTAGCCGCCACATATCACTGGCTCCGGGCTTCTCTCCATCCAGATTGACATGAGAAAGCACGGGGCTAACCAGCGCCGCCTGCAGAGTAGTTGCGGGGAGTTCGTTCTGCATCCACAATGTTTCGGCCGCTGGAATAATATTATCCGCCTGGCCATGCAACAGGTAGACCGGTGTGGTCATCGCCCTCAGTTTTTCATGCGGAGACAGCTCCTGCATCTCCTGGGCATGCTTTAGATCGGAAGCCGCAAGCAGTCTCTTCGTGGCAGCCGCGCTCGAATCCATTAGTTCCTGCGCCTCTGCTCTCTGGCGTTCATCCAGCTTCGCCCGCGCCAAAGCCTCAGCATCTTTGTTCTCATACAGGTGCTCTCGCAATACCGGCCGAATGGCGTCTTCGTCTTCGGCAGGAATAAAGTCTTCAAGATGTTCGTACTCAAGCACGAGTGGACCGTATTCATGAGGCTTCAACAGTTCGATCGTCCCGTCGGGCCGCGCCTCCTGCCCGGTGAGGTAGTAGTTCGCTACGTGCGCCATCTCATCCTGCGAGCCGACGGCCAAGACGAACTTGAAGTCCGGCGCGTATACCGGGTCGGCAGCAGCGACCAGCGCCAGCCCTCCGCTGAAGCTGAGCCCTAACACTCCCACGGAGCCGCGAGTCTGGCCAGCAAACCACTTCGCCGACTCCCCGATCACGCGGACTGAACCAGGACTGACGTGATAGTCCTTGATTCCCGGCAGCTCCGGAGTCAGCACCCGCAGTCCGCAGCCCGCCATCGCCGTCGCAAAACTCTCCAGCCTGGGCTCGTCGATGCCAAGATGATGGACTCCATGGAGGACGACCAATCCCGGGACGTCCGGATGCCCGATCGGAAGATAAAGCCGCCCTCGCACCACGCCGGCGCCGGTTGCGAAGTTCACATCCTGCGTCCGAACGGGCCCGGTCACTAATTTTTTGATGATTCCCGGGACCGGCTGTCCGCTGACGATCCGTAGTAAAGCCACAGCCTGAAGGTGCGCCTTTGCGAACGGCCACGCGATCGCACCAAGGATGATCAGCGAGCACACAGCAATCGCACCAGTTGCCCGTCCCGACCAGCGCCGTCTCCTTTGCAGCATTCGTGCAATCTATCACGAGGACAAAAACGTCACTAGAAGATGCGCCCCAGCCCGAAGAACCACTTACGATGATCGCTGTCGCCGATGCTCACTCCCCCATAGATCGGGCCAATCAGCGACTTGATCACCGCCCCTGCTGCGAAATCATTCGGCAGCGTTGGCGTGCCGGGAGCTGCGTTCCAAACCTTACCGATCTCATAGAATCCGGTGGCATAGATCGCGTCTCCAATCACCGGATTTAACTTCAACAGCCGATACAGATATCCCGTCTGAGCCAGGAAATAGTCGCTTCCCAACAACTCGCCCCGGTTGTATGCGCTTAACCGCAACGGCCCCCCCAGCGAAAACCCTGCCAGCCCCAGGTTCGTCGTTCCAAAGCTGGTTCCGCCCGAACCGGCCCCAAAAATGATTCCGCGGCTCTTCACCGGAATAAAGTGGTCGATCGTCGCATACCATTGCGAATATCCGGCCGAACTGAACGGACTCTTTGTTGAGTAGTTGTATTGCGACACGATCTCCGTGCCTTTCGTAGGCACTTGGATGCTATCCTGCCCCAGGTATTGAAATTTCACATTCGTCACAAATGGTGTGATATGAAATGCCTGTTCGACCGGCTCACCGATTCGCAGATCGTAGCCATACCACTGGTAATCCTCCCCCACGCGTAGTTCAACCTTCGAGCTGAACTGATATCCCAGATCGAGGCCGAACCCATTTTTCTCTTCCGTATACTGCGACAGTTGCTGGCTCCCGGAGAAAAATGGCACTACGGTGTGCGCGTAATATGCCCGCGGAGCGACGAAGAACCGTTTCCCAGGGATGATCGGTTTGTAGAGCTCCCCGGAGATCCCTGCTACCTGTCCTACGAAAGCGTCCACATGGGCTTCCGACCCGGCTCCCACCAGCCCGTAAAACGTCGCTCGTCCCCCGAATCCAAACTGGATCTCATTGGAATCGTTCGACGAGAGGAAGACGCCCAGATTCAAAAAGGGTGGCCCGTAATTCTTGGGCCGCGGCCGCACCAGCAGTCCGGTCTCGTCATCTTTATCAATCAGGTTATAGCTGATGCTTGAGTAGAGTCCCGTCCCCTGAAGATCAGTGATCGAATTCTCAATCTTCTCCGTGTCGATAGGTTTGTTCAAATACTTCGCCATTGCCTTCTCGACCTGAGATTTCATCGCTCCGTGCATTCCGTAAACCTCGATGAACTTTGGCTCCGGCAGGTTCGTTCTCCTCCGGGAGTTCCGTCTCGCCAGATAGGCCTCCCATTCGGTGTCGCTTACAGCATATTTCTCCAGCTCCTCCGCATGTGCCTCCGCTGCCTTCACACCCAGCGGAATAATCTCCGCGCTCTTCTCGAAGTCGCCTGAACCATATTTACTCAGGTCGGCCTTCAGCAAAATATTGGCGTCCTTCATGTTCTTCAGCTCGTTCGCCGAAACCATCAGCGACACATTCCTTCCGGCTACTCCCACGAGCGAGTCGAGGCCCTTGCGATCAAATTTTCCGCTATCCAGGTAAACCGCGATTACGATATCGGGGCCCATCGTCCGCGCAACATCCACCGGCAGATTGTTCACTGCGCCGCCATCGGAGTAGACCTGGTCGCCGTGTTCCACCGGCGCAAAGACCCCAGGAATCGACATCGTTGAGCGCATGGCCTGCGCCAGCGAGCCATCTTTGAACACATGCTCCTGTCCCGAGACCATATCAGTTGCGACGCAGCGGAACGGAATCGGCAGATCATCGAAGCTCTTCAGGTCGTAGTACGGCAGCATCTTCTCATCCAGTAAAAGCCCCACGGCCGCACCGGAGTTCAACCCGTTCGGCAGGCTGAATCCATTCTTCAGTCCGAACTCAAGACGGTTGGGAAAGGCCAGCCTGTCCTCTTTCCGTCGATAGCTCAGCGCCGGAAACGGCACCTGACCGCTCAGTACAGCATTCCAGTTGATACCCTCGACGAAGTCGACAATCTCCTGCGGACTCATGCCGGAGGCATACAGGCCGCCAACCAATCCGCCCATACTGGTTCCCGCAACATTGTCTACGGGGATATGGTGGTCTTCAAGCCACTGGATCACACCGATATGGGCGAAACCCAGCGCTCCGCCCCCCTCAAAGACAAGTGCCACTTTTGGACGTGATGCAGGCTTCGTCTCCGGCTCCTGAGCTTCAGCAGGCAGCAGGATCAGCAAAGCCGCAAGCAACGCGGCAATCGAACGAATTCCGAGGCACATTCGAGAGGAGATAACCGCATAACCATTCATGGCGAAGGCCTCACCCGCAATCGGGTCCTTAATTCCCACGACAGCCCGAGCTTAATTGATCGCACCCAGCCTGTCGTATCCCAAGCCTAATCAATCCCATGACAGTCGTCACCGCGCAGAATCGACAGTTGTGCTTCGTCGCAGATAGGTTTAGAATCCGCGCGGCATGCTGAGAGTTAGCACTTTTAAGCCCAGGAAAAGGCGCCTCGAATGGCGCCGTTTTCTGTTTTTGGGGGCCGCAGCCTTTAGATCTCGTTAAATCTCGAGAATCACCGGCATAATCAACGGCCGCCGGCTCGTGCTCTTCTGGATGTATCGCTTCAGGTCGGTGCGAATCTTTTCCTTGATCACGCCGTAGTCGGCCTTCTCTTCTGCCGAAGAGCCATCCAGCGTCCGCTGCACCACCTGCCGGGACTCAGCAATCAGGCTTTCGTCCGCAATTGCAGTTCCGCGCATCACGATCTCGGGAGCATTTTCCAACCGGCCCGTCCGCTTATTGATCTGAATAATCGGCAGGACGATCCCGTCCTCGCTGAGATGTTTCCGGTCGCGAATGACAAGGTCTTCCACAACATCCGTGGAAGCGCCACCCGAGTCGATACACACACGGCCAACCGTGACTTTACCGGTCTTCGTGGCCGATTCCCTATCGAGCTCCAGGACGTCGCCATCCTCGAGCAGGATCGTTTTCTCCACGATGCCCATCGAACCTGCCAACTCAGCGTGACGCTTCAGGTGACGATAGTCTCCGTGGATCGGAATAAAGAACTTTGGCCGAACGAGATTAATCATCAATCGCAGTTCTTCCTGACTTGCGTGTCCGCTTACATGGATCAGGCCGGAGTGTCCGTCATCGTAGATCACATTGGCGTCGCGCCGCTCAAGGTGGTCGATCACGCGATAGATCGCTTTTTCGTTACCGGGAATCACTCGCGAGCTCAACAGCACAGTATCGTCGGCGTCGATCTTGGCAAACTTGTGGTTGTTCACAGCAGCCCGGCTCAGCGCACTCATCGGCTCGCCCTGGGTTCCACTGATCAGGATCACCAGCTTATTCGCTGGAGTATCGCGGATCTGACTTGGGTTGATCACCAGACCCGGCGGCGGATCGAGATATCCAAGGTCCTGGGCGATCTCGGTCGCGTTGTCCATCGACCTTCCGATGATCGCAACCTTGCGGCCATGGTTATGCGCCAGCTCCATGGCGAGGCGAATTCTGTGAATCGAAGAAGAGAAACAGCTGAAGAAGAGCTTCTTCTTCGCCTGGGCGAAGATCTCATCCAGCTTTGGGCGCACCGCGCGTTCGCTCGGCGTATAGCCGCTGCGGTCGACGTTGGTCGAGTCCTGCAGCAATGCAAGCACGCCCTGCTTGCCCAACTCGGCAAACGCATGCAGGTCGAAAGGCTTGTTATCCGGTGGGGACAGGTCGATCTTGAAGTCGCCCGTATGCAGGATTACGCCGACCGGAGTGTGAACTGCCAGCGCCACACAATCGACCAGCGAGTGAGTCACGCGAATCGGCATGATCGAGAACGGTCCAAGTGTGATGCGGTGTCCCGGAATCATCTCGACCAGATCGGCATCATCCAGCAGATTGTGTTCTTCGAGCTTCCCTTCCGCGAGGGCCAGCGTGAACTCGGTTCCGTAGACGGGGACCTTCAGCTCGGAGAGTATCCACGGCAGGCCTCCGATGTGGTCTTCGTGCCCATGGGTTAGGAGGATCGCGCGGACCTTGGCGCGGTTTTCCGTCAGGTAGCTGATGTCGGGCACGACAATATCGACGCCGAGCAACTCTTCTTCAGGAAACATCAGGCCGGCGTCGATGACAATAATGTCATCCTGCCAGCGGATGGCCATGCAGTTCATACCGAACTCGCCGAGGCCACCCATCGGAATCAACTTCAATTTATCTTGTGCCATCAATCTTTAAGCTTACCATCCATCGTTCAATCCCTTGATAACCAGTGATTAAACGCCGATCCCACCACGGACGTCAGGCAGTCCCTCACCACGAGCCATTGACCAAATAAAAAACACAACCTCAGCGCAAAATCTCTTCTAACACCAACGAAAGCTCCGTTTTCTCGTCCCGATATTTAACAATCACCGGAGCGGCCAGACTCAACCCCCACTCCGCACCCTTGCCTTTCGTCACACTTCGCGCCCCCGGCACAACCACCGCTCCCTCCGGAATCACCAGCGGCATCTCAGCCGTAGCTTTATAAATCTCGCCCTTCACCAGGTCATACACGGGAGTTCCGCGCGTAAGAACGGTTCCCGCTGCGATGACAGCGCGCTTGCGCACCACGGTGCCCTCATAGACTCCGGTATTCCCACCGACCAGCACATCGTCTTCAATGATGACGGGGCTTGCATTCACCGGCTCCAACACTCCGCCGATCTGCGCGGCGGCGCTGAGATGCACGCGCTTGCCAATTTGCGCACAGCTCCCGACGAGAGCATGCGAGTCAACCATCGTGCCCTCGTCGACGTACGCTCCAACGTTGATGTAGGAGGGAGGAATGACGGCAACACCTTTGGCGACATAGGCTCCGGTGCGCACGCTGGCGCCGCCAGGCACCACGCGCACGCCGTCGGCGACGGTGAACCGTCGAACCGGATAGGTGTTCCTGTCAATAAAGCGAAGCGTGTCTCCGCCCATCTCCGCCATGGTCCCAATGCGAAAACCCAGCAGAATGCCGCGTTTCACCCACGCATTGACGCGCCAGCCAAGAGGCAAGGACGGGTCCGGCTCTGCGGAGCGCAGCTCGCCTGCTTCCAACGCTTTGCGGAGTTCGAGAAACGCCGTCAGGGCGTCGTCATTGCCAATGGCCGATGTGCCGGAGGCGAAATAATGCTCAATCTGCTGTTCGAGAGTCTTCATGGATAAGAGAATTGTAGCGGCCGGTCAGCACGACTTGGCACGCGAGCCGTACCGGCAGATTCCTTTCAAAACATTCGTAGATCTTCACCAGTTGCGGGAACCCCGGCGAGCATGCCCAGTTCACCAACCATTCGCTCCAGCTTGCGGCGTGTCGCGTCCAACACCGGGACCATGGGCAGGCGAAGAACATCCTCGCCACGGCCAAGCATCTGCAGCACGGCCTTCACAGGAGCAGGGCTGGCCTCCCAGAAGTGAGCCTGCATCAGGCGATAGAACCGGCGATTGATGCGCCGTGCATCAAGCCAATCGTTCTCCAGCGCAGCGCGAACCATCCGCGCCATCTGGCCAGGAATGACATTCGACGCCACCGAGACCAATCCTGCACCGCCCACCGCCAGGATCGGCAGAGCCAACCCATCGTCGCCCGCAAAGACTCTGAAGTTTCGCGGCGCGGTTGTCAGAAGCTCAGTGATCTGTGTCAGATTTCCGCTGGATTCTTTGATGCCAATTACGTTCTTCAACTCCGCGAGCCGAAGCACCGTTGCGGGCTCGAGGTTGGCACCCGTTCGCGAGGGAATGTTGTAGAGAAGCACCGGTAGATCGATCGCCTCGGCGATTGCGCGGAAGTGCTGGTATTGGCCTTCCTGCCCCGGGCGGTTGTAGTAGGGATTCGCGGTCAGAACTCCCGTCAATCCATCTATCTGCGATAGCTTACGCACGCGCGCCACGGTCTCGTGGGTTGCGTTATGCGTGCATCCGGCAAAGACGGGGACGCGCCCGGAAGCGGATGCAACCACAACTTTAATCACGCGCAACCACTCAGCTTCGGTCAGCGTTGAGGCCTCGCCTGTAGTCCCACACGGGATAAGAAAGTCGATCCCACTTTCAATCTGCCAATTCACCAACGCATGCAGCGCCGGCTCGTCCACTCCGCCATCCCGCCGGAAGGGAGTCACCAGCGCCGTTCCACAACCCATCAATTCCATAATGAATGTAAGTTTACCGCGTCAGCATTGTTGATTTCGCGTGCCGATTTCGCGGACGAACCCTTTTACCGCTCAAAAGACAAGAAAAGCCCCGGCATCTCGTGCCGGGGCTGTGGTTTTCCTGCGTTATTAGCCGCGATACAGCTCCGACGGCACGTGAAACTCGGGAAGGTGGAGTGCGGCGGCACCATTTGCGGCGCCCGGCGGCATATCCATACACTTCACGAAGGCCGTCTGGAACTTCTCCATCTCGGCCTTAGTTCCAACAGTGACACGTACGTAGTTCGGCATTGCGGACCAGGTGCGGCCAATTGCCACGTTCTCCTTCAACATCGCGTTCTGGAACTCCCTGCCCGGACGCTTCACATCCACCATGAACATGTTGCCCTGGGAGCCGGGGACGATCTTGTACCCATGCTTGGTGAGAAACTCCAGCGTCTCCGCCCGGATGTCCGTGTTGATCTTCTTCCGCAGAGACACCAGGTCTTTATCCTGCAAACTGGCACGTGCCGCAGCAGCGCTGGTGATGGAAATGCTCGCCAGGCTCCGGCTCGGCCCCGGAACAGTGTTGAACCGCTCAAGCAGATCGGGTCTGGCGATCGCAAAGCCTGCACGCAGACCAGCCATGCCGTAAATCTTCGAGAACGTCCGCATAACGATGACATCTTTGTCCTGCGTGACCAGATCGATGCAGGACTCGTCGTTCGAGAAGTGATGATAAGCCTCGTCGATGATCACAACCGAGCCCTTTGGCTTGTTGTTGACCAGCCAGACGATATCTTCCTTGGGAGTCATCGTCCCCGTCGGATTGTTCGGGTTCACGATGTAGTAAGCGCCGGGCGAGGGATGCGCCTTCAGCATCGCCTTGACGTCATGCGCATACGTTGCGGTCAGTGGCACCGGATACTTTGGCGCCTTCATCACGTCAGCCGCACGCGGTCCCTGCTCATAACTCGGGTCGCCGAAGACCAGCGGCTTGTCCGGTCCAATGTTCGACATCAGCGCCAGATCCAGCGGGCCGCCAGAGCCGGGGAACAAAGCCGAGTAATCCTTCTTCAGGCCGAATTGCTCGTTGAATACGGTAACCGTCTTCATGTACTCGTCGAAGTGATACCGGCCGCCCAGGGGCGCGGTTGTATTAATCGTGGCGAGCGCGGATTGCGCCGGACCAAGCGGATTTTCGTTTGAGCTGATGATGACCGTGTCGGGTGAAAGCTGCAGGCCTCGCATGCCGCCGCCGCGTCCAGCCGATGGTGCCGGAGCCGCCGGCTGCTGCAGCGCAGCAAAAGCCGGCATCGATGTGGCCGCCGCAGAAGCAGCACCAAGGATCCGCATGAACGATCTGCGGGAAACACCTTGCGTCATATTCGAATTCATAGAAGTTCTCCTGGAAAGTTCGGTTGTAGGAATACGGCACTGCTGCGACAGATGGACATCACCAACTGAGGATCAGATCAGGTAAAACTTCCTGCAAAACCGCCTGATTCGGCAGTCACTATTCTTTGGGAACTTTTGGATGAAACGGACCGTAGCCCGATTGAGATTCAATTTACCGCGAATTTCCTGTAAATACCAGAGAAATTCTTAAGGATGTGGATAAAAAGCCTCTAAAGTCGCCTGCTGCAAGCCCCTGCGCGCTTCCGCGACCGCGCCAGCCCGATTTTCCGTCGCGGCCTCGCAGCTAAACCCACTCCCCTTTTCGCATCAACGGTTCAGCCGTTCCATCAGCGGCCACACCATCCACATCCATATCGCCCGACCCGATCATCCAGTCGACATGGATCAGACTGGCATTGGCACCCAACGCGGCCAGCTGCTCCGCATCCATCTTCTCGCCACCAATGAGGCAGGTCGAATAAGCCTGACCAAGTGCGATGTGGCTCGCAGCGTTTTCGTCGAACAGCGTGTTCCAGAACAGCACACCACTCTGCGCGATGGGAGAAGAGTGCGGCACGAGTGCGACTTCGCCCAGCCTGCGGGCTCCATCATCGGTACTGATCAACCGGTTAAGGACATCCTCGCCAGCGGTCGCGGTGGCTTCGACGATCCTGCCGTTCTCGAAGCGGACCGCAATGTCTTCGATCAACGTGCCCTGGTGCGAGAGTGGCTTCGAGGCGCGCACTGTCCCGCTGACACGGTCTTTATGCGGAGTCGTAAAGCACTCTTCGGTCGGAATATTCGGTTGGCAGAAGATTCCATTGCCAGCCTTTGTTCCGCCGGCGGCCCAGAGATGATCGTCTGCAAGACCGACGGTCAAATCGGTCCCCGGTCCCTTGAAGTGCAATGCAGAGAATCGTTTCGTATTCAACATCTCCATGCGCTGCTTCAGTCTCGCGCCGTGCTGTTGCCACTCGAGGACAGGATCGTCGACAGCGATTCGCGAGGCAACAAAGATCGCCTCCCACAACTTCGCGATCGCAACGTGTTCCGGTTCCCCAGGGTAAACTAGCTTCGCCCACTCCGGCGTTGCACAAGCCACGATCGTCCAGTTGATCTCGTGTCGCGTAATCAACTCCATGGCGGGTTTGCCTGCCTTCGACGCAGCGACGTTAGCGCGCGCCACCTTGGCGGGGTCCTGCTTGGCGAGAAGAGCAGGGTTCGCACCGGCAATCGCAAGCCGGGCAGCGCCACTGCGAAACCCTGCAGCAATTCCATCCTGCAGCCACACCGGAGCAGCGTCGAAGCTTGCATCCTGCGCATACTGAAACCGGGCCAGGACGCTGGGATCGTCGGAGTAAAACGTCGTCACGATCAACGCACCAGCCTTGTAAGCATGCTCCGTGATTCTGCGCACGAGCGGAAGCGCCTCCATAGGAGCGGACATAATCAACTCCTGTCCCGCACGGAGACCAAGGCCAACCTTCACGGCAACCTCAGCGAGCCGATCAAGTTTTTCATCGAATGTCAGGCTGGCGAAATTCGTCTTCAAGGCTGCTTCCATCACGCTCATAAGATCCTCTTTGTTCGAACTACATCTGGGAGTAAACGTCCTGGAAGTCGTAACATCCAGTCCGCGATGATAACCATTCCGCAGCGCGTACCGCACCTTCCGCGAATCCTCTGCGTGAGAATGCCTCATGGGTCAGCACGAGTTGATCGGCAGCACTGCGCGCCACGAGGATGTGCAATCCCATCACATCGCCTTCGCGGGTAGCTTCGATAGGTACGCCAACACCGGACGCGCCTCCAACTGCCTTCGCCAGGCTGATTGCAGTCCCCGACGGCGAATCGAGCTTACCGGCGTGGTGAGTCTCTTTGATCGAGAACTCGTAACCCGCATTCTTCAATGCCTTGCCCATGGTCGCGGCGACCTGAAACATGACCTGAACCCCAACCGAAAAGTTGGTTCCATAGAGCAACCCCGCCTGCTTGCGTTCAGCCAGACCCCGCATATCCGCCAGTTTGTCGTACCACCCGGTAGTTCCGATCACCATCTTTGCCCCTGTAGCCAGACACGCCCGCATATTTTGAATAGCGGCGTCAGGAGTAGTGAAGTCGATGACAACGTCGAACCCCGCAACAAAGGGCGCCGTCAAGGAAGACGCATTGGCGTTCTCCTTCGCGTCGAGTACGTGGACGCTGTGGCCACGCTCGGCCGCGATCTCCGCAACCAGCTTGCCCGTCTTGCCCATCCCTAAGACCAATACCCGCATCGTGTGCCTTCCTTAGCCTAATTCTTAAGCTGAACGCGATTCGCAACATCGAAGACCGTCTCGTCGGGGTCCCTGAAGAAATACGCATGAAGGCTGCGCACAGCTTCTTCTACGTCTTCCTCGTCGATCATGAAGCTCATGTTGATCTCGCTCGCGCCCTGCGAGATCATCCGCACATTAACGTGGCTGATGGCGCCGAAGACCTGTCCTGCGATTCCGTTATGGCCGCGAATGTCCTCACCCACAAGGCAGACGAGCGCCTTGTGTCCCTCCATCTTGACATCGGCGATCTTGGCCAGATCCGCGCAGATCTCCGGCAACTGCTGATTGCTGTCAACCGACACCGAGATGCTGACCTCGCTGGTCGAGACCATATCAATCACGCACTTGTACTTGTCAAAGACGTCGAAGACAGCCTTCAGATAGCCGTGCGACATCAGCATGCGGCTTGCGACCACATCGATAATCGTCAGCTTCTTCTTGGCCGCAATGCTTTTGAAGGGACTGGCGCACTTCGCGGCCATTGCGGTGATCTTTGTGCCTTCGTTCTCCGGGTTTCGCGAGTTCAGCACCCAGACCGGGATGCTCTTCTGGACAGCGGGCAGAATGGTAGCCGGATGCAGAACCTTCGCCCCGAAGTAAGCAAGTTCGGCCGCTTCCTCAAAACTGATCGTCTTGACTCTGAGCGCATCGGGGCAGATTCTCGGATCGGTCGTCATGATCCCATTGACGTCGGTCCATATCTCGATTGCACCGGCATGCATGCCGCCGCCAACCAGAGCTGCGGTAAAGTCACTGCCACCACGACCCAGCGTAGTCGTAATACCATCCGTCGTGGCTCCGATAAATCCGCCCATCACCGGGGTTTTTCCGGCCTTGATAAGCGGGAAAACAACCTCCGCGAGTTTGGCTTCAATCGCCTCCTCCTCCGGTACAGCCCTCCCGTAGCTCGCATCTGTGATGATGCAGCTTCGAGCGTCCACATGAGCCCCATTCAATCCGTACTGGTCGAACGCTTCAGCAATGATTCTGCTCGAAAGCCTCTCGCCGAAACTCACCACCAGATCGTTGGTACGCGGAGTCAGTTCGCCCACCGCAGCTATGCCTCGCAGCAGATCGTCCAGCGCATCAAACTCCTGTTGCACCACGTGATCGAGGCGCGTAAACCGTTCCGCATCGAGCAAAGCCCTGGAAGTATCAACATGACGATGCCGCAGCCTGGCCCCAATGGCAAGAGCTCCCGCCTTGTCTCCACGACCAGCGGCAGACGCTGCAGACAACAGCAGATCCGTAACCTTCGCCATCGCGGAGACGACAACGACGGTCTCAAGGCCGCGCTCCCGGCGTCCACGAACAATACCGGCCGTCCGCTTCATGGCCTGCGCATCTTCAACCGAGGTCCCGCCAAACTTCATCACAACCAATTTTTCTCTTACAACGCTCAAGCCGTCACCGCCACGGCCTTCGCCGAAACCTGCTTTGGCACTCCAAGCTTGTCGAGTTTGCCAAGCAACGCAAGCACCTCAGCGTTCAACACCGCCGCCCCAGCCGCGCCGCGAATGGTGTTGTGGGACAGCACGACGAACTTCCAGTCCAGCAGGGTGCACTCACGCAGCCGGCCCACTGTTGCGGCCATGCCATGCCCGCGCATCCTGTCCAACCGTGGCTGTGGCCGATCGACCCCAGCATCATATTCAACCGGCGGGTCTGGAGCAGTCGGAAGGTGCGATCCCCTCAGCGGCAGAAACTCGTTCCATGCCGCGAGAATCTGCTCACGGTTAGCTTTCCTGCTGAACTTCACGCTGACGCATTCAGTGTGGCCATCCTCGACGGCAACGCGGTTGCAATGTGCACTTACCTTCGCATCGAGCAGTTCGATCTTCCCGCCGTTCAGTCGGCCTAACAACTTGCCGACCTCTTCCTGCAGCTTTTCCTCTTCATTTTTGATGAAGGGCACAACATTTCCGAGAATGTCGAGCGAAGCTACCCCCGGATATCCCGCGCCGCTAACCGCCTGCATCGTGCTAACGAACAGGCTTTCAATGCCGAATCGCTCCTCCAACGGCTTAAGTGCGAGAACGAGCCCAATCGCGCTGCAGTTCGGATTGGTGACGATATAACCGCCGCTTTCCTTGCGCCAGCTCTGTGCTTCGATCAGCGAAAGATGGTCGGAGTTTACCTCGGGCACGACCAGCGGCACATCAGGCGCCATACGGAATGCTGATGAGTTCGAGATCACCGCGCAACCCGCAGCGGCGAACTTCGGCTCCAGTTCGCGAGCTATCTCAGCATCGAGAGCCGCAAAGATAATCTTCGGGAGTTCGATCGCGGAGCCCTCGGGGACGTTGGGCTGCAGTGTCATCGCCGCAATCCGCGACGGCAACGGCGTGTCCAGTTTCCACCGGCATGCCTCGGCATACATCTTGCCGGCGCTGCGATCGCTCGCCGCCAGCCACGCAATCTCAAACCACGGATGATTGCTCAACAACTGAATGAATCGCTGCCCGACCATTCCAGTCGCGCCAAGAATGCCAACCCTGCGTCGTTCCATATCCTCTAAGAATAACGCGCCATTACAGGACAGTCATCTTGATCTCTCTTTGATCTCCTGAACGCTGGTATTGGCACGCTAGTAGGGGCGTCGCCTCCGGCTCATCCGATGGCTCCCGCCGCCCCATACCAGCAGAGCTGCGAGCAGGTGAACCAGGAACCACAACGTAAGCCCTTGGTCGACATAAATCAGATACAGCACGAGGATCCGGGGCAGCAGCAGCCAGAAGATAGGCGGGATGATCCCCTGTAGATGGAAGGGCGCCAGCACGCCCTGAAACCAGGCCACCGCCATCGCCAGGCGAGGTAAAAAAAGCGCAAACACCAGGAACCACAGAGGCAACTGGTTCACGACAAAGGCCAGGTTGAAGTTAAGTTGCGTGGAATGTTGCTGCATCGCGCTCGCTAACACTGTCAGTTCTGCACTCATTGAGCCTCCGGCTCTGGGCATATCACTTGATGCTGAAGCTAAAGTCCGCGCTGGCAGTTCCCTTCGGCTCGACCGTCACGGTCATCGTCTGCTCCGCCAGCTTTTCATGCACTGCTGCCAGCGTGTAAGTGCCTGCGGGTAGTCCGCTGATGGTGAAGTGGCCATCTGCGCCGGTGACCGCAAAAAAAGGTGTCGCCGACACGTTGATAAACGCGTTCATCCACGGATGGTTGTTGCATCGTACCGGAATCATAACCTCCGGCTGGTTGAACTGCTTTGTCTGCGGTGTGCCCTTCGCTCCCTGCGATAGGTCGATGGGCTGGCTGCCGTCAGCCGTCGGCAGGGTGTGGATGTTGTGCATCGTTCCATCGGAGTTGCGAAACTCGACCGAGCCGCCGCGCATCAGGGCAACCACGTGCGGCACATACTTGCAGCCGACCTGGTCGATAACTGGAACGACGGCGTTTTGCGGTCCAGAGGCAGACATCGCCTGCGGCGGACCGCTCTTAATGTAGAGATAAACATTCGCGAGCTTCCCGTCATGCACGGCGTACTGCTCGGCAAAATTGTCACCGCCCGTCATCGAGCACACCGGATCCTGACTCATGTCGATCTTCAGCGGAGCAGGCGGCTTGCCGGAGAAGTGGATGGTTCCGCTAACCGTCCCCAGCGTCGCAGGATCCAGCGGTGCAACTGCAACCACAGGACTCGCCTTTTTGCCTTCCTCGTTACCCTGCTTGCCTGCGTCATTTGGCTTGCATCCCCACAACGTGCTCAGCAACGCAATCGTTACAACCGCCGCCGACAATGAACCGAACATCCTCTTCATGTCACCTCGCTCTACTTGTTTGAGAACCATGGACGAATCTGTCCGCCTCACCTACGACTGACTCACCGGTGTTTCCATCGCCTGCAGCACCGCATCGGCAAACGCCTTCGTTCCGCTTGTGCCGCCAACGTCCCTGGTCAGCGTCTTACCCTCGCGATAGACCTGCTCCAATCCATTCTGAATGCGCTCCGCCGTCGCACCTTCATTGATGTGATGAAGCATCAGCACCGCGCTCTGCACCAGGGCCGTGGGATTGGCCATATCTTTGCCGGCGATATCCGGGGCCGAACCATGCACCGCCTCGAAGATCGCGCACTCCGTTCCGAGGTTTGCACCGGGGACCAGGCCGAGACCCCCAACGAATGCACTACAGAGATCGCTAAGGATGTCGCCATACAGATTTTCAGTAAGAAGTATGTCGTACTGGTAGGGATTCATCACCAGTTGCATGCAGGTGTTGTCGACGATGTGCTCTTTGTATTCCACCTCTGGAAAGCCCTCGGCGACCGTACGGCAACATCGGAGAAAGAGGCCGTCGGACAGCTTCATGATGTTTGCTTTGTGGATTGCATGGACCTTCTTGCGATCGTGCTTTCGCGCATAGTCGAAGGCAAACTTGGCGATACGGGTAGAACCCTTCTCCGTGATGATCTTCAGGGCCTGAACCACACCCGGCACAACGACGTGCTCGAGTCCGGCATACAGGTCCTCCATATTTTCGCGAACGATGATCAGGTCGAGGCCGGGATAACGGGTCTTCAACCCAGGCAGATTCTTAACCGGCCTGAAGTTTGCGAACAGCTCGAACTTCTGCCTCAGCGTTACATTGATCGAAGCAAAGCCTTCGCCGACAGGCGTCGTGACTGGCCCTTTGAGGGCTACGCGATTCTCTTCGATCGACTCGTACAAAACCTTGGGGATGTACTCTCCGGTCTTCGCAAAGGCATCAGCGCCCGCTTCGTGACGATGCCACTCGAAGGCCACTCCTGTCGCAGCGCCGGCTGCCTCGAGAATGCTCACCGCTGCCGCAGAGACCTCCGTGCCGATACCATCGCCGGGAATCAAGGTGATCTTGTGCGTTGTCTTCGCTGCCGTCATAAGCTACCGCCTTTTTTTCGGGTCTTTTCCGCTCAGCAACTCTTCCAGCTCCGCCTTGAACTCGCGGACGTCCTTGAAGTCCCGATACACACTGGCAAACCGGATATAGGCGACAGTGTCGATATCCTTAAGCCTGCTCATAATCAGCTCGCCAACCTCGCTCGTTGACCGCTCGCGCTCGGGCGAGTCGACGACGTAAGCCTCCGTCTCATCCACAATCTGCTCAAGCTTCGTCGCTGCAACGGGCCGCTTCTCGCAGGCATGCAGAAGCCCGCTCAGCACCTTCTGCCGGTCAAACTTCTCCCTCCGGCCGTCTTTCTTGACCACCATGTAGGGAATCTCGTCGATCCGCTCGTAAGTCGTGAACCGCTTATTACAGCCTTCACATTCGCGGCGCCGACGAATCGAATCGGCCTCTTTACTCTCGCGGGAATCTACGACTCGATCCTGGCTAAAACCACAGTAGGGGCACTTCATCGGTATCTAACGATTTTAGCAGTGCAGAAAGCAACTTCCCTCGACCCAAACGTCCGCAACGCCACCTGTCGCACGTTTGGCCTGACAAAGTTTTGAGCTAAGGACTCCACCGCGAGCCACTAAGCCAGCCCTGAAAAATAAATCTCAAACAGTTGGCACTTTTTCCGCGCCCCAACCCATGCACATAAGAACCACGCTACGTCCACCTAAGAACCACAAAACACCATCAAAAAACCACGCATTTTTCCTGTGGAAATCGCCAAACCCCCTGTAAAAACGCGCCCTCTGCCACAAACAAAAAAATTCCCCTCTAAAGCCGTCGGTTAGGCCACTTCAGTATCTTTTCCCGCCGCCTCACTCTCCTGCGCAACTCGCTTAAGACTCACATGCTCAACCTGCGAGTAGATGAACCCGGTCGGGATGATGCACAGAAAAGTAACCACCAGCAAAAGCGCACCGCAAGCGGTAGCTGCCTCGATAGGCGCTCCGTAGAACGTATGCATCGCCGCCGCCGTAACTGCAATCTGCGTAAACCATCCAATGATGGGAAGCTGCAGCAGAGACCCGCCAATACTGGCTGCCATCAACAACATCGCTCGCGAGTAGGTCAGGGTGCTCAGTTCGGGAGTCTGGACAAATGCGTGTGCCGTCTCGAGATACGCAAGCCCGATCATCGCCCACATCGCAAGGGAAAGCACAGCGACAACGCCGAAATCGCGCACTGACGACAGCGCATTCAGACCATGGCGAAATCCGTCGATCTTCGTTGCAATGCTGTCGCCTGCGGACTTCGAGAGAAGCCCAACCGTCCTTCGTGCAAACGCGGCGACCGCACCTCCAGCAACACGAACTGTGCCCGCAAAGACAGCAATTGCAAGCGTCGCAGCCAAACTGACCTCGCCAGCCTTCACAAACTGATCGTGATGCGGAAGATTCTTTGGCGTGAACGCCAATGCGCACGAAAAGATCACAGCTGCGGCTCCGAGATCGAACATGCGCTCAATGGTGTACACGGCGATCTGGGAGCTTAGTGACAACCCAATGCGGCGAGCCACCAGGTATGGACGCGTAAGGTCCGCCAGGCGTCCAAACAACGCCACTGCCGTGAAGCCGATGAACTGCGATCCGAGTAAAGAGGAAGGTGGAACCTTCTTTGTCGGCGACACAAACACAGCCCAACGGACAGCTCGCATGATGTACGTCGCATAGATCAACGCAATCGCGGCCAGGATGTGTCCGATGCTGACGTAGCGCAGCTGCTGCCAGAACGTCTTCCAGTCAAAGTGAACTCTGTCGCGGAACAAGAAAACAAGCACGGCCAACGCTACGACAACAACCGACCACAGAACTGCATTACGCTTCGTCATGGCTCTCTTTTCGTTGGCTCATCGGAGCTGTTATTTGGTCTGCGCGATCAGAGCTGTCTGTTTTCTCCGGTTGAACTCACGGATCACACGGGCGACATACTCACGCGTCTCTCTGTAGGGGGGCATGCCGTGATACTTGTCGACCGCGCCAGGTCCCGCGTTGTAGGCGGCAAGTGCGAGCGCCACGTTATCGTGGTAGCGAGTCAGCAGAGCGTCCAGATAAGCTGTGCCTCCGGCGATATTTTGCTCGGCCTGGAAAGCGTCATCGACCCCCATTGCGCTTGCGGTAGCCGGCATCAACTGCATCAGCCCACGTGCTCCGGTCCGCGAGACCGCTCTGACCTGTCCGCCGCTCTCGGCGCGAACCACGCTGGCGAGGAGATCCTCGTCGATGTTATGCGCTGCTCCAGCATGGGCCAGCATCTGGTGCATCTCTTCCTTCGTCGGAGTCATGCCCGCCGCGGTCGTTGGGGTGGTCGTCTTCACTGTCGCAGCCGTGTGGCGTTATTTCTGCGATGGTATCCACGCGAACTATCGCGTCTGCAGCGACTTCAAGATAGTTTGAGTCTAATCATCTGCGGAAGGCGCAGCGGAGCCTGCGAGGTAGAGCCGAACCTTGTCTCCCACCGCTTCGCGGCGAACGCAATCCAGTTCAAAGCCGTTCTTCAACGTTACGTGCTCGACTGCCAGAGCAGAGGGGCACACGCACGCCATGACGGCCAAAGCCAGCCAAATCGGGCCAAACTGAGATGCTCGTAGTCGCATAGCCACCTTCAAGCGTACCATTGCCCGCGTTCCGATTCGGCGACCAGAGACTTCAACTATCGGGGGATGCCGGACTTAACTGCTCCGAGGCCGCAAATGCGGTCAACAGAGGATTTTCACTCCGTAAAACATCCACGAGAACGCAACCCCTTTTGCAATGACACGAACAAGTTTGCCATCCCACGAATAACGGAATGCCGACCTGACTCAAACCTCCCTGAAGCTACGCTATTTTTAACCAATGAGCATCAACCGGACATCGACCCTTATCCGCAGGGCTGGTAAGTGGTACAGCCTGATCGTTTTGAGCCTCGTATCAGGCGTGATGTTTCAACCGGCGATTACGGCGTTGGCGCAGACTGATGCGGCTAAGCCAGCGCCCGATGTGGTTGTTTTTACTAACGGCGATCAGTTGACCGGAACGCTTGAACGGGCGACTGGCGATTCGTTTGTCTTCAAGAGCGACGTCGTGGGCGAAGTAACAATTTCAGCGGACAAGATCAAAGAGCTTCGTGCGCAAGGCAAATTTGTTGCCTTGAAGAAGGCCGAGAAGATCACACGAACCTCGAAGCAGCCGGGCTTGATAACGTACGGGGACAATGCTATCACTGTGGCTACCCCTGCGGGTGCGCCCGAAGTGGTGCCGGTTAAGGATCTTGCCTCATTTGATTGATGACGCCACCTATAACCGGGAGGTAACCAGCAACCCGGGGATCTGGTACGGATGGCATGGCGCGATTTCAGGAGGAATCACGCTGATCGAGTCCACGCAGACCGGGCCAAAACTATAATGCTGCAGTCAACCTGGTTCGGCTAGTTCCTAGCGTGGACTTTCTACCTCCGAGGACTCGATCAACCATCAACATTCTCGAGACCTACGGCAAGATCGATCAGCCATTTGTTCCGTCGAATCCTCCCATTCTTGCTTCAGTGACGAAGACGAACATTTTCCATGCGGACGCAGAGCACGACAAGTACTTTCACGCCGCGGTTCTATGGGCTGGTCGGTGGCATCGTTGGATCACAACTACTCTCAGGGTCTGAACCTGGGGCAGATCTATGGGATCGGTCTTGGCTGGACGGTGGTTGAGACGCCGGTCCAGGAGTTTGATCTGAAGGCGGATGTGCATTATGAACGGCAAAACTTCCAGCCACCAACGCCCGGCAAAGATCTGGTCGGATCGAGCTTTACGGAGCTTTATCGCCGGAATCTGCCGGCAAAGATCATCTTTACCGAGACGGGAACGTTTATTCCTGCGTGGAATAACTTCGACGCATACTCCGCTATTTTTGGGGCTGGCTTACAGATACCGGCCTATAAGCGGTTCAGCCTGAATATCAATCTTCTGGACAATTATTTGAACCAGCCTGCTGTGGGCTACAAGAGCAACAGTCTGCAATTTATAACGGGCATTCTCTATACCTTGAAGTAGACACAAAGTGGCTCCGACGTATCGTCGGAGCCACTTTGTGTCTGAGGGAGCATTTCCCGAACAGCTATTTGATTTTGCCAAACCGGTAGACGATGCCGGCGTTGAATCCCCAGTTGTTCTGAATTGTGCCGTCTGGTCCATGGTTTACGTCGGCGGGGTCTCGTCGGTAGAAGGTTCCAAGGTAGGTAGGGGACAACCGGAAGGCGAGATTGGGATAGAAGTTGTAATCAACGTTCAAACCCAAGCTGAAGGCGGGCTTGGTCTTTGACTCCCAAACGCCGAGCACGGCAGACGGAAGTGCCTTGGCAGCACCGTCGAATTTACCCAGCGCCACTCCACCTTCGCCGGTGGCGGTCACAGCGATCTTCTCCTTGGCGTAAAGCCGATAGGCCACGCCGCCGAGAAATGGATACTGCGAGATCTGCGGATTGAAGCCCAGATTGACGGGGATGCACCCGACGACTGTGCAGGCGGTATTGCCGATCTTGGCGTTGCCGTAGGCTCCGCGGACGTCGCCGATGATACCGAGCTTAGGATTCAGGAAGTAGGTTCCCGTCATGAAGAAGGTTACTTCGTTGTTCCGCTGCGGTGCGCCGGATTGGAACCGGAGAAATCCGCCGCCACCGGCGACCTCGAAGCGATGGCCGTAGGTTTCGGCGATCGTCCTTGCAATACGCGACTTTCGGTTGGCGCTGGACTCGCGGCGGGTATGATGGGTTGGCTGCTGCTGCGCCTGGGCGGCGACTGCTCCGCTGGCGACGAATCCTGCCAGGATTACTCCTGTGACACACTTCACACTCAATCTGAAACCGAACATCAACGATTTACTCCTGCATAAACCTGGCTTTGCTATGGTGGAACTCGAAGGCCTCCGGGGTGAGAACAACGGGGCCAGTCCTTATTAGAACATCCGCCGCGCCTAATCGCGGCTTTACCCCCTAAAGGAGAGACTCCCGATGGCGAAAAAAAGCAGCAGTGGCGGTTTTGGCAAGGTATTTCTCGGGTTTCTGCTTGGCATCGTTGCGCTTGCTGCGTGGCTGTTTGCCTACCTCAAATTCGGGCCCTTGCCGGTTGCGGTGGCTGACGCTCCCCTGCCCTTCGAGAAGCAGATCGTCAAGCTGCCCCTGAATGCCCGCATCGAACGTGAGTCGAAAAATGCTCCTTTCGGCATCAGCGAAGATGTTTTCGAGTCCGGTGCACATGTTTATCGGGCGCAGTGTGCGAGTTGTCATGGTACCCCCGGGCATGAGGTTGCGTTTGCGAAGCATATGTTTCCGTCAGCTCCGGAGTTGTGGAAGAAACATGGCAGCCACGGAGTGGTTGGGGTTAGCGATGATGAGGCGGGCGAGACTTATTGGAAGGTGGCGAATGGGATCCGCCTCTCTGGTATGCCTGGATATGCTCATGTTTTGTCCGAGACACAGATGTGGCAGGTAAGCCTGCTGTTGAAGAATGCGGACAAGGAAATGCCTTTGCCGGTGTTGCAGATTCTTGATTCGCCCACGCCCTGATTGCAGGTTATTGGAGGATAGGGATGCCGGCGATGCGACGTGACCATTCCTCCGGGCCGGTGTTGTGGACGCTGGTACCTTTGCTGTCTACGGCTACCGTGACGGGCATGTCCTTGACCTCGAACTCGTAGATAGCTTCCATGCCGAGGTCTGCGAATGCGAGGACCCGGGAGTTCTTGATGGCCTTTGAGACAAGGTAGGCTGCGCCGCCGATGGCGATGAGATAGACGGCTTCAAACTCGCGGATGGCGGCGATGGCTGCCGGGCCGCGCTCTGCTTTGCCGATCATGCCGATGAGGCCCGTGTCGGCGAGCATCTGGCGAGTGAACTTGTCCATGCGGGTGGCAGTGGTGGGGCCAGCGGGGCCGACGGCCTCGTCCCTGACGGCTTCGACAGGGCCGACGTAGTAGATGAAGCGGCCTTTGAGATCGACGGGGAGCTTCTCGCCGCGGGTGAGCATGTCGGTCATGCGCTTGTGGGCGGCGTCGCGGCCGGTGATGAGCTTGCCGGAGAGGAGAAGAACCTCGCCTGGTTTCCAGGTCTTGATTTCTTCGTGGGTGATCGTGTCGAGGTTTACCTTCTTCGCGGTATGGACGTCGTACTCGAGCTTCGGCCATGCGTCGAGTGACGGCGGATCGACCATGACTGGGCCGGAGCCATCGAGTTTGAAATGCAGATGACGGGTCGCGGCGCAGTTGGGAATCATCGCAACCGGAAGGTTTGCCGCGTGGGTTGGGAAATCCATGATCTTTACGTCGAGAACGGTGGTGAGGCCGCCGAGGCCCTGTGCGCCGATGCCGAGGCGGTTGACCTTGTTGTAGATGTCGATGCGCAACTCTTCGATCTTGGTCTTGGGGCCGCGGGCGATGAGCTCCTGCATGTCGATTGGGTCCATCAGCGATTCTTTGGCCATGACCATGGCTTTTTCGGCGGTGCCACCTATGCCGATACCTAACATTCCGGGGGGACACCAGCCTGCGCCCATGCCGGGGACGGTTTTCAACACCCACTCAACGACCGAGTCCGAGGGGTTGAGCATAGCGAAGCGGCTCTTGGCTTCGGAGCCTCCGCCTTTGGAGGCTACGGTGACGTCGACTTCGCCGCCTTCGACGAGTTCGACAACGACCATGGCTGGCGTGTTGTCGCCGGTGTTGCGGCGTGTGAAGGCCGGGTCTTCGAGGATGCTGGGGCGGAGGACATTGTCGGCGTTACGCCAGGCTTCGCGAACACCTTCGTCAACCATCTCCTGCATGGTCATCATTCCGGCGATGCCGGGCTGCCACTTCACTTCCATGCCTACCTTGACGAAGGCGGTGACGATGCCGGTGTCCTGGCAGATGGGGCGATGACCTTCGGCGCACATGCGGGAGTTGATGAGGATCTGGGCGATGGCATCTTTGGCGGCGTGGGACTGCTCGAGCTCGTAGGCGCGTGCCAGATTGGTGATGTAGTCGACTGGGTGGTAGAAGCTGATGTACTGGAGCGCGTCCGCTACGCTGCGGATGAAGTCGTCCTGATTGATGGTGGCCATTGCCTTCCCCTGCAGTTGATTTTACTGGTCACGGGCAGGGTGGGAGTTCCCCTTATTACCCGGCTGTAAATTTTGTCTTTTCAATAACTTATGCGAGGTCAATGCCAGTAAAAATTTGGCAGCAAAGGGTTTATCTCCAAATTATTGCAAATAAATCAGTTAGCTTGCAGTCTCGATAGAAGCTGGGCTGTTTTCCCACTATTTTAAGTATAGCTGTTTGGCAGAGGGAAACATGCCACGCGGATCTTGTTTGGTTTTAGTGATTTAGGTGGTTTTGGGGCTTGACATGCGATTTTTGGGCTGTTTTGAAGAAATTTTCTTTGGGACGCATTGGCGTACCACTCCGTGCTCAAATCGGGATGTGATTGATGTCCGCGATGAAAACCCAAGCGACTGGAAAGCTGTTTACCAGGTCGTGTCGTCTGCCTTCGGTCAATTGGCTGAGGCTGAGCTTGTTGAAAAACTGCGAGGCGGCGACAGTGTTGTCTCTCTGGTGGCCGAGGAAGACGGCCAAATTGTCGGTCATGTTCTGCTATCCAGAATGGGCGCTCCATTCCCGGCGTTAGCACTCGCTCCTGTATCGGTCATTCCCGCAAAACAACGCAGCGGTATTGGATCAGCTCTTGTTAAGAGAGCGGTGAACCTCGCTCGCAGTGAAGGCTGGGCCGCTATCTTCGTTCTGGGCGATCCGAACTACTATGAACGATTCGGCTTTGACAAAGAGGCCACCGCAGGTTTTACGTCCCCCTATGCGGGAGACCATTTCATGGTGCTCAAACTATCGCCATTGCTCCCTACAACTGGCGAGCTCCGCCACGCGCCAGCATTCTCCGCATTCAGTTTAAGTCCGCTCGCGGCTCTATGCGGAGTTTCAACTGAGACGATCGGCTCAGGAGATGCGGGAGGGGTGCTCTGCGGCAGGGGTGGGTTTTGGCTTGCGGCTTAGGACGAAGCTGCGGCGTTTGCGGCGCTTGTCGGAGGCGTGGTCGATTTTTTTCCAGAAGCCGATGAAGTAGTCGACGGCGGAGATGATGGAGACGATGGTCATCCAGTAGATGGCGGTGACGGCGATGAAGTGGACGCCAATGACGAATCCGCCGTGGAAGCCGGGGAACCAGAGCCAGTAGTCCCAGCGGTGGGCGAGGATGGCGGCGACGACGGAGACGATCTGAATGACGGTTTTAAGCTTGCCGATCTCACTGGCTTCGATGGTGAAGCCTTCGGCGGCGGCGATGCTGCGAAGGCCGGAGACGAGGAACTCGCGGCCGATGACCAGGATGGCGATCCAGGGCTTTACAATGCTGGGAGTGTAAGCGACGAGGATGATGTAGGCGGCAGTGACCATGAGCTTGTCGGCGAGAGGGTCGAGAAGCATGCCCATGGTGGTGATCTGGTTGCGGCGACGAGCGAGATAGCCGTCAAGGCCATCGGTGATGCTGGCGAGAATGAAGACGAGCGAGGCGATGATCTCCTGCTCGCCACCGCGTAGACCGGGGACGTTGTGACCCTGCCAGGGGAAGATGGGCGAGAGTATCCAAATTAGCAGCGGAATGGCCGCAATTCGGCTCATCGTGATGGAGTTTGGCAGGTTCATTGGTGATTCTTATGTGGCAAAGACGTGGTTGGAAGAGCACGGTGCCGACACTAGCATTCTGCCATAGTGAGACGGGCGGGGATATAAAAGCACGAGCGGAGCTTGCCGTTGCCGTTTGTCCGTTCTCGTTCCCTTCTGGTTCTCTGATGCTGGGTGTCAGTTCAGCTGACAATGCAAGGGTGGTGGGCCCTTTGGGGAGGGTCATGCCTCGTTCGGGGAATGTCGCAAATGTTTGCACAAATTTAGCTTGAGGGTAACGCGCTTTCCGGGCCTGGAACAAGTTATTCTCCTGCTTTTTTGTTGTGCCTTCTCCCTTTTGCCAGGAACGCCGATAGAGAGAGTGGGTCCGTGAGACCTTCGCAAGCGTTCGAGATGCCCATTCGAAACTTCATCAAGACGGTCGCTTTGTGTTGGCTGAGCCTGCTTTCACTAGCGGCTGCGGCGCAGCAGTTTAAACAGCCCCTGGTGGTTCCAACGGGGGGTTGGCCGACTGGGGTCGTCGCGGCAGATCTGAATGGGGATGGCAAAGCCGATCTTGTTTCCACGGACTATGGCAGTACGGCGACCGCTTCAACCTCGCATGTTTTTCTGAGTAACGGCGATGGGACCTTTCGCACAGGACAGACGCTTGCCACAGCGGGGTCGGCGATTGTGGCGGCGGACTTCGACCATGACGGGCATGTCGACCTTGCGTGGGTGTCGGGTGCGATTGGCGAAGGACAGGTCTTTCTGGCTCGAGGGAACGGGGATGGGACGTTTGCTGCGACGCAGAAGTTGGGGACGTTTGCGATTGTGGGGACGAACTCGCCGGCCTTTACGTATGTGATTGGCGCGCAACTGCACGATACAGGGTATCTGGATCTGCTGGTGGAGGATGTGGCGAACCCCTCGGTGATCACGCTGACGACGGATAGCAGCGGCACTTTAGTGCGGATTGTGGCGACGAGGCTTGGGAGCGGTACCGGGCCGATGGTGGCTGCGGATTTGAATGGAGATGGACTTACGGATCTGGTGATTCAGTCCACGTTGAGCGGAACGGCGAATGTGTTTTTAGGATCGGCGGATGGGTTGCTGACACCGGCTGGGGCGTATGCGGGCTCGAGTGCAGTGCAGAGCATGCTACTGCATGATGTCGATGGCGATGGGCATCCGGATCTGGTGGTCGAAGGAGTAGATGGACGAATTGAGATTTTGCATGGGAACCGGGATGGCAGCTTCGCGGCTGCGGCGGAGGGCGGGAGTGGGAGCGCTGACGCAACTACTGGGCTCGGTGGACGTCTTGTTGCGGTGACCGATGCCGGCGGAGGGCATAGTTTTTATACCGCGACACCCGCAGGATTGAGTGTGCTGACGGAACAGCGCGATTTGAGTTTGAGTCTGCGAGGGATTTACAACGCAGGGCCGGGGCGGACGAGCTTTGCGGTTGGGGATTTCAACGGAGATGGAGTGCTGGATATTGCGGTGGATTCTCCTGAGGGAATTGCGATTCTACTGGGCGGCGCGGATGGAAGCATGGGAGGCTCGAAGGCGTTTGCTGCGGGTAAGCCGGCGCTTAGCGGGACGCTGGGAGATTTCACCGGATCGGGAAATCTGGATGAAGTGGTGAGTGTCGGGGCGGCGCAGGCTTTGTTGCTGCAGGGGAACGGCGATGGGACGTTTGCGTCGGTTGCAACGCCGACAACTTCGCCGGGGAGTTCCGTGGCAGCGGGGATACCAGCAGGAAGTTTTCCTGGGGTTGTGCAGATTCCGGGTATGGTGCAGGCGGCGGTGGTGACGGCGGACCTGGATGGAGATGGAAATGGTGATGTGATCATCGCGTACGACAATGCGAGCGCGGATCATGCTCATCCTGCCGCTGCGACCGCAAATGCGATTTATATCTGGTATGGCAGGAGCAATGGGACTTTTGGCGAGCCGGTGTTGATGACGCCATCGCGAAATTTTTATCAGATTGTTGCGATCGATCTGAATGGTGATGGGCGGCCTGATCTGGTGATGAGTGATGGCTATGTGGTGAGTTTGCAGGCAAACCTGGGCGGACGGATGTGGGGGCCAGAACAGCACTCGCTGGCGGGAATGGGGATCAATTCCATCTCGCCGGGAGATGTGAACAAGGACGGATTCACGGACCTGGTCATTGCGAATGGGGGGGCAGTTCTTTCGAATCCGTTGGCTAATCAGAAAGTGACGCCGCCGCGAGATGTGAACACCGGGGGAATTACTGTGCTGTTGAACACTGGCGCAAAGGCTCCGGTGGCGACGACGACGGTATTGACGATTGCGCCGCCGCTGACGATTACCCCGGGGCAGGTGGTCAATGGGACCGCACAGGTGACCTCCAGCGATGGAAGCGGGCTCACGGGAACGATTAGTTTTTACGACGGTACGACGAATATCTGCAAGGTTGCAGTGGCGGCGACGGCGAGTTGTCCGGCGAATGCGGGGGCTGGTTTTACCGTGGGGACGCATGTCCTGACAGCGGCTTATTCGGGGGATGCGATGCATCTACCTTCGACTTCGGCGGCGGTGACTGTGGTTGTGATGGCGGCGGCCAAGGCGCAGACGGTGACGATTCTGACGTCGAGCCTGGACCCGGCGATTACGGGACAGAGCGTCACTTTTACCGCGAATGTGGCAGCGGCGGGTTCGAGTGCGATTCCGACGGGTGCGGTGACGTTTTTCGATGGAAGCACGGTGCTGGGGACGAAGGCGCTGGTCGGGGCAGGTGTGGCGAGTTTCAGTACGTCTTCGCTGAGTTCAGGGAGCCATGCTGTTACGGCGAGTTATGCGGGAGATACGAATTCGGGTGCGAGCGTTTCGGCGGTTTTGGCGGAGACGGTGAGCAGCACGAACACAGGCGTGAATGGGTTTAGCGTTTCAGCATCGGGGGACGCGAAGATGGTTGCAGGGGGGACGGCTACTCTGCGGGTGGTGGTGGCTTCGCAGATGGGTTTTGGACAGCCAGTGCAGTTGTCCTGTGCTGACTTGCCGGCTGAGGCGACTTGTACGTTTGGGGCAAAGACGATTCCGGCGGGCGGCGGGACGTCCACTCTGGAGTTGAGCACGATGGCTCCAAGATCCTGCGCTGTGGCGGACGCTGAGTCGCAATCGGCAGGCTTGTCGTTTGCCCGAAACATGGTTGCGGCCTTGGTTGTGCTTTTTATTCCGACGTGGCGACGACGGCCGATCAAGGGCTTGATTGTTGCGTTGATCGCGCTCTGCGGGATGGTTACGTTGAGTGGGTGCGGAGCTTGTACGGATCTGGGGACGAAGCCGGGGGGTTATACGATTCGAGTGATCGGGAGCGCGGCTTCGGCTGTGGTTACGACGAAGGTACAGGTTACGGTAATGCCGTAGCGAGAAGTGGAAGAAGCAAAAGCAAAGAGGCAGCCTGATCGGCTGCCTCTTTGCTTTTGAAGTTGTCAGGCGTAGATGCCGCGCTGCTTGGTGGTGTAAGCTACCCGGTCGATGGCTAGCATGTAGGCTGCGATGCGGTTGTTGACGTTGTGAGTTCTGGCATAGGTGACGACGTCGTGGAAGCTCTCGGTCATGATGTTGTCGAGGCGTTGGTTGACTTCGGCTTCGGTCCAGAAGTAGCCCATACGGTCCTGGACCCACTCGAAGTAGCTGGTAGTGACGCCACCGGCATTCGCCAGGATGTCGGGGATGATGAAGACACGCTTGTCGGCGAGGATCTCGTCGGCGATGGTGGTGGTGGGGCCGTTGGCTCCTTCGCAGAGAATCTTGCAGCGGAGGCGGTCGGCATTGCGGCTGGTGATGACGTTTTCAGTGGCCGCGGGGATGAGAATTTCGCAGTTGTAGGAGAGGAGGTCGTGCTTGTCAGCGGCTTCGGCTTCGGTAAAACCGTTGATGGTGCCGGCTTTTTTCCGGTGCTCGATGAGGGCGTGGATGTCGATGCCGTTCTTGTTGTAAAGGCCGCCGTCGTACTCGGCGATGCCGATGATGGTGTATCCCTTTTCGTGGAGGAGCTTGGCTGAGTTGGAGCCGACGTTGCCGAAGCCCTGCACGATGACGCGGGTGCCTTCGATGGACATGCCGAGGTGCTTGATGGCTTCGTCGCAGACGACGGAGATGCCGCGGCCGGTGGCCTCTTTGCGTCCGCGCGAGCCACCGAGGTTGACGGGCTTGCCGGTGACGACGGCGTTGACGGTTTGGCGCATATGCATGGAGTAGGTATCCATGATCCAGGCCATTGTTTGTTCGTCTGTGCCCATATCGGGGGCGGGGACGTCCTTTTCCGGGCCGATGAACTCGATGAGCTCGGCGGTGTAGCGGCGAGTCATGCGCTCGAGTTCGCCCTGAGACATCTTTTTGGGGTCGCAGATGACTCCGCCCTTGGCTCCGCCAAAGGGAATGTTGACGACGGCGCACTTCCAGGTCATCCAGGAGGCGAGGGCGCGAACTTCATCGAGAGTGACATCTGGGGCGTAGCGGATGCCGCCTTTGGCGGGCCCGCGGGCGACGGAGTGCTGGACCCGGTAACCGGTGAAGACTTCGATGGAGCCGTCGTCCATGCCTACGGGAATGTGAACGATGAGTTCGCGGGAGGGATAGCGAAGAACCTTCCAGATGCCTTGATCGAGGTTGAGTTTTGTTGCGGCAAAGTCAAATCGAGCGGCCTGGGCTTCCCAGGGGTTAGTTTCCTGCTCGAGGGTAAGAGTCTGCATTTTGTGTTCCCTTTTTTCTAGTGCTGGTACCAGCGTTTCTCCGGCCATCGTTTGCCTCCACTGGAAGCAAGGATACGCTTGAGCCAGACCGGTCTGTGGCCAAACGCGAGGAGTATAGGCTGGCGGACAAGGGATGCGCAATCGAACGAATGGGGTAGGTTAACCCCCTTTTCTGACCGTCCGGTAAGTGACTGAAAACGTTCCACCGCCAAGAGTTATGATGAATACAACCATGCCTTCCTTTGATTCCAACTCCCTCCCTTCTGCGCGTGAATTTTTGGCTTTAAGCCGAAAACATTCGCTGGTGCCCGTTTATCGGACAGTGACTGCGGACCTGGAGACACCGGTGTCGGCGTTTCTGCGGATTGCAGCAGAGGAGCCGGAGGCTTTTCTGCTGGAGTCGGTAGAGGGCGGCGAGCATGTGGGGCGGTACACGTTTATTGGAGTACAGCCTTACAAGAAGATGGTGGCGCGGGGGCGAAGAATTACGGTTCGAGAGGGACGGCGCGAGAGTGCTTTTGATGGGGATATTTTTGAAGAGTTGAAGAAGGCTTTGAGTGGGCATACTCCGGCGCGGTTGCCGGGGCTGCCTCCATTTACGGCGGGTGCGGTGGGGTTCTTTGCTTATGATGTGGTGCGGCAGATTGAACGGCTGCCTTCACTGGCGAAGGATGAGCTGGGAGTGCCGGATGCTTGTTTGATGTTTTTCGACCAGGTGCTGGCGTTCGACCATGTGAAGAAAGAGATCTACCTGATGGTGATGGCGGATCTTGCACGGGAGGGGCGCGAGGGGGCGTATGAGCGGTCGGTGCGGCGGCTGAATCGTCTGGAGAAGCGGCTGGCGGCGGCTTTGCCGGTGCGGCGGAAGAAGAAGGCGCTGGGGAAGTTGAAGGTTTCGGCGAGGACTTCGAAGACAGCGTTTTTGAAGGCGGTGGCGAAGACGAAGGAGTACATCGCTTCGGGGGATGTGTTTCAGTGTGTTTTGTCACAGCGGTTCGATTGCGTGCCGGGAGTGGATGCGTTTGAGATTTATCGTGCGCTGCGTATTGTGAACCCCTCGCCTTATATGTATTTTTTGCGATTCGGGTTGGAGAATGTTTCGAAGAAAAAGAAGACTGCGGCGCATATTGTCGGGTCTTCTCCTGAACTCCTAGTAAGAGTGCATGGGCGAGATGTTGAGTATCGGCCGATTGCGGGGACTCGGCCTCGGAGTGCGGATGAGGCGGAGGACAAGGCCTTTGAGGCGGATATGCGCAGCGATGAAAAAGAGGTCGCCGAGCATGTGATGCTGGTCGATCTGGGGCGGAATGATGTTGGGCGGGTGAGCGAGTTCGGGTCGGTGAAGGTAAAAGAGCTGATGGTGGTGGAGCGGTATAGCCACGTGATGCACATGGTGAGTTCACTTGAGGGGAAGCTGCGCGCGGGGTTGAATGCGATCGATGCGTTTCGAGCTTGTTTTCCGGCGGGGACGCTGAGTGGGGCTCCGAAGATTCGGGCGATGGAGATTATTGAGGAGCTGGAGCCGGCTCGGCGTGGGGTTTATGGGGGGAGTGTGCTGTATGCGGACTTCAGCGGGAATCTGGATTCGTGTATTGCGATTCGGACGCTGTATATGAATGGCGAGCAGGGACACTTTCAGGCGGGGGCGGGGATTGTAGCGGACTCGGTGCCGGAGAAGGAGTTTGAGGAGTCGGTTAATAAGGCTCGGGCAGTGGTGCGGGCGATTGAGCGGGCACGGGGATGAGCGATACACGACTTCTTAGCGATGGCGATAGTTCGAACGAAGGCGAAGAGATTAAATCCTCGTCAAGAAAGCAATCGCTCAGTTCTTTCTTGTCAGCGATAGTACCTGGAGCGGGCCTTTGGGTTATAGGAGTGAGAGCGAAGGCCATCGTTATTTTTGCTCTGTTTCTGGTCGTTTTAGGCTTTTTCTGGCCGATGAGGCTCACGCAAAATTATGCAATGTGGATCGTTTGCTCCGCTATCCTGCCCCTTGTCTATATGGTAAGCGCGGCCTATACCCTGCTTGCGAGGAACCAACTGGGGGCTACGCGTCCCTCTCCGATGTGGCTTATGGCTGTGGTGCCTTTAGCTCTGCTCGTTGGGTGTATCGCCGTTAACCCGGCAACGCTCGCTTCTGGGATGCATCCCTTTCAGATGAAGAGCAGTTCGATGGAGTCTACTATTTTCATTGACGACGGAGTAATGTGCGACATGCGGTTCTATCAGCGCCGTGAGCCGCTCGCAAAGGATATTGTTGTCTTCCGGCATGGAGACATCATTCTGATGAAGCGGCTGATCGCGACGGGTGGAGAGACGGTATCAAGTGAGGACGGGCGAATCAAAGTCAATGGAGTCCTTTTGGATGAACCATATGCGACGCACGCTGGCGGTGCTTCCGACGAAATGAATACGTTCGACCCAATCAAGATTCCAACAGGCCATCTTTTTGTCCTTGGGGACAATCGCGACCTAAGTTTAGACAGCAGATCTACTGAGTTTGGTTTTGTTGCTCGACAAGACGTACTTGGTCGTGCCGATTTTATCTACAAGTCTCAGCATGATAAGACCGGACGCGTTCTGCAATAGCGTTCAGGCCGAACCGATCCTCGTTATTGCGCCTCTGCCCCATGGAAAGTGGCGGTCTCTCTGTCGCGGGCTAGAATTGAGATTGATATGGTCTTTGTTCTCGATAATTACGATTCGTTTACCTACAACCTCGTGCAGTACATGGGTGAGCTGGGTGCTGAGATGGTGGTGCGGCGCAACGATGAGCTGACGCCCGCTGAGGTGGAGGCTCTGCGGCCGGAGAGGATTGTGATCTCGCCGGGACCTTGTACGCCGCAGGATGCGGGGATCTCGATTGAGTTGATCAGGCATTTTGCGAAGGCGATGCGGCGGGTGCCGATTCTTGGGGTTTGCCTGGGGCATCAGGCGATCGGGGCGGCGTTTGGCGGGAACGTGGTGCGCGCGGCGAAGCTGATGCATGGCAAGACGAGCGAGGTTGAGCATGATGGCAAGACGATCTTTGCTGGGATTCCTTCGGGGATGACCTGTACGCGGTATCACTCGCTGATTGTGTCGGAGGAAGGGTTGCCGGAGGAGTTGGAGGTTTCGGCTCGGACGGCGGATGGCGAGACGATTATGGCTCTGCGGCATCGCAAGCTGCCGATTGAGGGTGTGCAGTTCCATCCGGAGAGCGTGTTGACGGCGAATGGGAAGAAGCTGATTGAGAATTTTTTGAAGATGTAGGCGCGGATTTAGCGTGGATCCTTCACTTCGTTCAGGATGACGGCTTCAAATAGACTCGGGCAGCATCGATCAGGCCGTGACTAAGGGCGCTTGCAGTCGACGCCGAGGCAGTCTTTCCAGCGGTAGTCGGATTCGACTTCTTTGAAGCGAGGGTCAGGAGAGTCGCCCATCTGGGCACGGCGGATATCGGTGAAGCCGGCTTCGGCGAGTTGCTCGGCCATGCCTTTGTAGTCCCACATCCAGAAGTGACGGGCTCGTCCGAAGACAGCGGCGGGGATGGCTTTGATTCCGCGTGGCGTGGAGGTTTCGCCTAGCCAGCTCTCCTGCATGAAGCGAGAGCAGGCGGCGGGGGTTGGGTCGCTGGTGTATATGCCGATGAGTTGCTCGAGGTCGGGGAGGACGAAGCGAAAGGTGCCGCCGGGGCGGAGGTAGGTGAAGACATTGCGCAGGGTAGCGCGGAACTCGTCGAGGCTCATGTGCTCGAGGACATGAGAGCAATAGACGGCCTCAGCGAATTGCGGCGGGATGGGAAGGCCTTTGATGACATCGCCGTAGCGGATGTTTTTCGGGTAAGGGGGGAAACCTTTTTTTACGAGCAGCGGAGTGAGGAAAGGAAAGCGGCTTTGCAGCCAGAATGCGGGACCGGCGTCGAAGTTTTGCCAGGCTTCAGGAGCACACATACCGCACCCAAACTGCACGTACTTGTGATCCATAGGCCGTATTATTACATAGCGTAGATGGCGGTTTCGTCAGCGGGATTTGGCTGCGCAGAGCGTGTTCGTCAGCACGTGCGATCGATATCGAGGGCAGAATGAGGTTTCGACAATTCAGGATTTGGCGGCTCTCGTTTCTCTTCGTCGGGTTGTCGATAGCGCAAGCTCAGGAACAGCCAATTGGGACGGTGGGGATACAGAATGCGACGGTCGCAGGCGCGCTGGAGGTGAGCAACGGGCGCGCGGTGTTGGTAGGAAATTCGACGGTGACGGCGCGAGACCATACTGCGGAGATTGAGTTGAAGCGCGGCGGGACGGTGCGTGTGTGTGCGACGACAGGGTTGCATGTGACGGCCGGGGCAGGCGCTGAAGGTTCGGCGCCGTTGATGCTGGCGCTCGATCGCGGGGCGATTGAAGTGCAGATGCCGACGACGACGCGGGATGTGGTGACAACGCCAGATCTGCGGTTCACGATGCGGGCGAATGGTCCGCTTGATCTGCAGCTTCGCGTGACACGGAATGGCGATACGTGTGTCGAGAATCGTGGAGCGACGGCTCCTGTGCTGAATGTTGCGGATCAGTTTGGCGAGGCGGCGTATGAGCTGAGGGCGGGGCAGCATGTGCTGTTCGAACATGGCAGCCTGAAGGAGGTGGTGGACCATGAGAGCTCGGCGTGCGGGTGCCCACCGGAGCCGACAATGTCGGTTGCAGATGCGCTGGTCAATGCGGGTAGAGGGGACGCGGCGAAGACTGCGGCTGAGCAGCATCCTTTTCCTGCTGCTGTGAGTGCCGGGCTGACGCCGGCAACGGTTCCATCGGCTTCTTCGGGTACGACGCATACGCAGGTTACGGCGGCGTTGAACTCGGGTGATGGAGGGGATACGTTGGCAGCGATGAAGGCCTCTGAGGATGCGAGCACGGTTGCGGCGAAGAGCTCTGCTACGAATTCGACCGGGCAGGCAACGCCCGCAGCGACGAAGACTTCGAACAATCCATTTCGCGCGGTAGGGCGGTTTTTCAAGCGCATTTTTGGCGGCGGATAGGCGTTTGCGTGGCCAGCTCGAACGAGCGTGGCGGATGTCGTTTGAGCTACAATGAAAGGGTTGCGAGCTGATTGCCAGGACGCCGGTGCGCTCGCTGACACATTCTCAAGACACAGCTGAATTCAGCACAGATTAGGGGTTTTTTATGTCGATTCCCGCAACGCAGATGCGCCCGGGCATGATTATCAAGTACAAGGACGACCTTCACCTGGTGTTTTCGGTGGAGCACCGCACGCCGGGTAATCTTCGGGCTTTTATTCAGGCGAAGCTGCGCAATGTTCGTACCGGCGCGATGTTTATTGAGCGTTTCCGCTCGCCCGATCCGATTGAGCGGGTTTACGTCGACGAGGTGAAGATGGAGTTCCTGTACAACGACGGGGACGAGTACTACTTCATGGACGAGAAGTTCGAGCAGACGATGCTGAAGCGCGATACGCTGGGGGATGCGGTGGAGTATCTGATGCCGAATCTGTCGATCAGTGTAAGCTTCCATGATGGCAAGGCGGTCGGTATCGAGCTGCCGAACGTAGTGGAGATGACCGTGGTGGAGACGGAGCCGGGGATCAAGTCAGCGACTGCTTCTTCGGTGACAAAGCCTGCAAAGCTGGAGACCGGGCTGGTGGTGCAGGTGCCTCCGTTCATCAATGAGGGCGAGAAGATTCGCGTGGATACGGCTGAAGGCGCTTATATGAGCCGCGCGTAAGTTATGTTTGTGAACGAAGAGGCAGTGTCGATTGACTCTGCCTCTTTTTTCGTCTGACGGTTGTTGCGTGGGCGTGATGGCTCTGCGACACTGGAGGCTCCATGGTGTGCCATTACCTTGTTAAAGGACGCGTACAGGGCGTCGGGTTTCGCTGGTTTGTGCAGCGGGAGGCGGCGGAGATTGGGTTGCGCGGTCGGGTTCGGAATACCGAGGATGGGCATGTGGAAATTGTTGCGGCAGGGAGTTCTGAGGACCTGGCCGAGTTGAAGATTGCGCTGCATAAGGGGTCGCGGGGCAGCCGTGTGGATTCTGTTGTGGAACATGAACTGGCCGAGAGCGAAGACGCCAAGCTTGGGCCGTTTGAGATTGAAGGAGCCTGGTAAGAACTGATGACACTGCCGATTAGTTGTGAACCACTGAAGACGTTGATCCGTACGGTACCGGATTTTCCGAAGCCTGGGATTTTGTTCTATGACATTACGACCGTTCTGAAGGATAAGGCGGGGTTTGCGACGCTGATCGATGCGTTTGCGCAGTACTACATCGGGAAAGAGATTGACCTGGTACTGGGGATCGAGGCGCGCGGGTTCATCTTTGGGCCCGCACTGGCTTACCGGTTGAACGCTGGGTTTGTGCCGGTGCGTAAGCCGAAGAAGCTGCCGGCTGCGGTAGCTCGGGTGAACTACGACCTCGAGTACGGAACGGACTCGCTGGAGATCCATATGGACGCGATCGAGCCAGGGCAGCGTGTGGTGATTGTGGACGATCTGCTAGCGACCGGCGGCACAATGCAGGCTACTGTGCAGCTCGTGCGGCAGTTGGGCGGGGTTATTGCTGGAATTGGATTTGCTATCGAACTAGATTTTCTGAAGGGGCGGGAGAAGTTTCAAGAGTACGATGTGCTGAGCTTGCTACATTATGACGAGTAGGCCGGGACCCAAAATGAAATTTGTGTGTTTTGCAGTATTTATAGTGGCACTTACGGGACAGGCACGTCCGCAGGATACGGCCACAGCGACGGAACGACTCCATCGAGCTATGGATCTCAACTCGATCGACAATCCACAATTAAAGCCTTGGCATTTGAAGTTGAGCTTTCAGCTATTTGACGCTAAAGGTAAGCCGGCGGAGCAGGGAGCGATCGAAGAGTGGTGGGCGGCTTCGTCGTTGCACAAAACGGTTTACACCAGCCCTTCGTTTACGAGTACGGAGATTCAGACGAAGGATGGCTTCTACCGTATCAAAGGATCCCCGTCGGCGCCGAGTCTTCTTGAACTGGTTCTTAAGCAGGTTATGCACCCCATGCCGAGTAAACAGGAAATCGATGAGTCCAAGCCCGATTTACGGACGGAAACCTTCGCCAAAATACCGATGGATTGCATCATGCTTGCCCAAGAGATCAAGACCGTCCCCTATCCTCCTCTCGGCCTATTCCCCACTTACTGTTTTGATCACGGCAAGGATTCGTTGCGTATCAGTTACGATTTCGGTTCGCAATTGATTGCAAGAAACAAAATGGGCGAATTTCAAGGACGGCAGGTCGTTATCGATCAAACGGCGAGTCTGGACTCTGTAACCGCGATCACCGCTCATGTAGAGATGTTGAGTTCGATGCCTTTGAACGACAGCATATTCGTGACGTCTGAGGATCTCGAAAAAGTTGACCCAAATCCTGTGAGGGTTGCTTCGGGTGTGGTGCAAGGTCTACGTCTCAGTAACGTCGCACCGGTCTACCCCGCACAATCCAAAGCAAATCACACCACTGGATCCGTCATCCTCCACGCGCGACTTGGACGGGACGGACGAATCCATGGTTTGAAGATTGTTTCGACGCCGGATGCAGACCTGGCGATTGCCTCGCTCTCTGCGGTGCGGCAATGGACCTACAAATCTTTTCTGTTGAATGGCAAACCGGTTGAAATAGAAACGCAGATTACTGTGAACTTTAATATGTCGCCCTGATTAGGCATAAACACCAAAGGAGACAAGCGATGAAATCGGTTGGATATGCTGCACACGATAAGGTTGCGCCGTTAGCGCCGTTTCGGTTTGAGCGGAGAGACCCCGGGGCAAATGATGTGGTGGTTGAGATTGCGTATTGCGGGATCTGCCACTCGGATATTCATCAGGTACGGGATGAGTGGAAGAATGCGATCTATCCGATGGTGCCGGGGCATGAGATTGTCGGGCGCGTGACGCAGGCTGGCTCTGGGGTAAAGAAGTTCAAGGAAGGTGATCTCGCGGGCGTCGGCGTAATGGTGGATTCGTGCCGTACATGTGCAAATTGCATGGCTGGGGAAGAGGCCTATTGCGAGAAGGGTATGGTGGGGACTTACAACGCCCGGGATTACAACGGGCAACTTACGTTTGGTGGGTACTCGAACAACATTGTGGTGGATGAGCGGTATGTTCATTCGATCTCGCCGAAGCTGAATCTTGCGGCGGTTGCTCCGCTGCTCTGTGCGGGGATTACGACTTACTCGCCGTTGCGGTTTTGGAAGGTGGGCAAGGGTAAGAAGGTCGGGGTCGTGGGTTTGGGTGGGCTGGGGCACATGGGGTTGAAGTTTGCTCACTCGATGGGCGCGGAGGTGGTGCAGTTTACGACCTCTTCGAGCAAAATTGACGATGCGAAGAAACTGGGAGCTGACGAAGTTGTGGTGACGAAGGACGCTGCGGCCGTTGCGAAGCATAAAGGGACGTTTGATTTTATTCTGGACTGCGTCTCGGCTCCGCATGATGTGAATCAGTATCTCGACCTGTTGCGGCTCAATGGGACGATGTGCTTAGTGGGGTTGCCGGATGCTCCGGTGGCGATCTCTCCGTTTTCGATTATTACGAACCGGCGTTCGTTTTCGGGTTCGATGATCGGCGGGATGCCGGAGACGCAGGGAATGCTGGACTACTGCGCGGATCATGGGATCGTGTCAGAGATTGAGATGACCTCGATCGACAAGCTGGACGAGGCGTATGAGCGAGTGGTGAAGGGTGATGTGAAGTATCGGTTTGTGATCGATATGTCTAGTCTGAAGACTAGTTAGAGTGGAATCGACATTCCTGTATCCAAAGAAACGAGAATAGGCAAAGACAGATGCGGGGATCCTTCACCTCGTTCAGGATGACGACTTAGAAGACAGACACCTGAAAGATGATCTTGCTCTAGACGAAGAGGGTGTAGAGGGGCGAGTCGAGCGGTACGGTCTTGGTGGGACCGGTGAGCTTTCCGGTCGCGGGGTCGCGACGGAAGATGGTGATCGAGGCTGAATCCTGATTGCCGCAGAGAAGCCACTCGTTTGTGGGGTCGAGGGTAAAGTGGCGAGGAGTCTTGCCTCCGCATGAGATGCGCTGGATGAGGCTGAGACGGCCCTTTGTGTCCAGGGCGAAGACGGCCAGGGAGTCTTCGCCGCGATTGCTGGCGTAGAGAAAGAGACCGTCGGCGGAGATGGCGAGTTCAGCTGCGGTGTTTTTTTCGGAGGGAAAGTCCAGCGCTGTGGTCTTGACTGGAGTGTTGGTGTTGACGAGGAGCCCCTGAGGCATGTCAATGAAACGCGTAGCGGTCCAGAGATAGTGATCGAGGGTGGAATCGACCTCGTTGATGCCGTAGACCCAGCGTCCGTTGGGGTGGAAGACAACATGACGCGGACCGGAGCCGGAGCGGCCGCTTGTGAAAGTCTTCGGGTCGGAGAGTTGGGCGGTCTCAGGGTCAATGACGAAGACTGTGATGTGATCGGTGCCGAGATCGCATACGAGGAGGAAGCGATTGTCGGGCGAGATGGTGGTGCAATGGGGGTGGGGTTGGTCCTGACGAGTGGCGTTGGGGCCAAGGGAGCCGAATTTTTGATGGTCCCGGAAGTCGATGTGGTCGACGGGCTGGCTGAGGGTCCCGTCGGCCTGGATGCGGTAGGAGGCAACTGAGGCTCCGAAGTAGTTGGCGACGAAGGCGGAGTGGCCGGTATCGTCTACGGAGATGTAGGCAGGGCCAGCTCCGCCAGAGGAGACCTGGCCTAGCTGGCTGAGGCCTCCAGTCTTTGCATTCATGGCGAAGGCTGTCGTCGTGGCTGCTGGGTCGTTGATGGCGTTGACGGCATACAGGCAGCGCTTTCCCTGCCCGACCGGAGTGATGGCGAGAAAAGAAGGACGTGCGGTGGCGGCTGCCAGGACCGGCGGGGCCAGGTTGCCAGTCGTGGTGTCGAAGAGCGATTGGTAGATGCCTTTGCTGACGCCCTTGGAGGTGTCCGTACCGATGTAGACGGTAAGCGGAGGTGGGGGCGCAACGGGCTTTTTCTTGCGGAATTGCCAGGTGGTTTCGGCATGCGCCGCCGCAGCGAAGGCAGGAAAGAGGTAGAGGAATCGACGGCGGGTGAACATGGACCAAATCTCCTCGGGAGATTTTATGCTGGTTCGCCTGGAAGGTGGATCCCCATCTCGTCTTCGGGCCGGATGTCTGGGTTGATGACGGGAAGACTGGGGAGGTTGTCGGTACGGCCAGCCTCTTTGACGACGGCGTTCGCGTGTTCGAGAACCTCTTCGACGGTTATGGTATACATCTCGCGTCCGTTGTCGTATCCGGACTGGATGGCGTGCTGGAGATAGCGGCCGGCGGCCTGGGCGGCGAGATAGTCGGTGATGACGTAGCCGGTGCGGCGCTTCATCTCAGTCCAAGCGAGGTTGGGCATGGCGATCCAGACGGGGCGGCCATTGACGGCGAAGCGGATATCGGTGGCGTCGGCGTGGCGCGTGGCGATAGCGACGACAGTTCCTTTCCACTCGCAGTGGAGGTCTTCGCCGGTCCAGCGGTCAGTCACTCTGAAGTCTTCATACATGATTGGTTCCAGCTTAAAGGAGTGCAGGAGTATGAGCAAGGCTGGGTTACTACCGGATTTTTGCTCTATTCCCCGAGGGTCCACACAGATAACAGGTTAGAGGCATATACCACGTTAGAGACGGAAGTATAGGTTACCTTCGTAAGCTATTGAAAATCCTTCTGGCTTATGAAAGTTGCCCCGACTATTCTAGCGTTACATTGACGGTGAGAGATGAACGTGCGTCGAACAGAAGCCGAAGCCGCTAGTCTCAGGGCTATTTGGACACGCGATTTACTGGACTCCGATCCAGAGCTTGAGTGCGAGGAACTGGTGCAGCTTGCAGCTGCTATCTGTGGGACTCCGCTTGGCCTAGTGACTCTGCTGGATGAGAGACATCAGTGGTTTCGTGTATCCGAACACCTAAAGATGGGGGAGACGCCGCGGGAGGTTGCGTTTTGCGCGCACGCGATCCGGGAGACTGGGCTGTTTCTGGTGAAGGATTCGCTGATGGATGCGCGGTTTGGAAACAATCCGCTGGTCACGAGTGATCCGGCGATCCGTTTTTTTGCAGGGGTGGGGCTGTTTACGTCGGATGGCGAGCCGATGGGGACGTTGAGCGTGGTGGATATGTCGCCGAAGATCCTGGGGCCGGAGCAGGCTAACGCCCTTGAGGTGCTGGGGCGACAGGTTGCTGTGCGGCTGGAGTCGATCGTGCAGCGCAAGGTCCTGGCTGAGGCAATGGCGGAGAAAGATAGAGTCGCAGCCAACCTGCGGGTGAGTGAAGAGCTATTTCGGGCGTTTATGAATGCAAGCCCGTTTTTGAGTTACATCAAAGATGCGGCGGGGCGGCTTCTGTTTTATAACCGTAGCTTCGCGCAGCGGTTCGGGGTAAGCGAATATGCGTGGCTGGGACGAACGGATGAGCAGTTGTGGTCGCGGAAGTTGACGAAATCGGTGAGGACGCACGACCTGGAGGTGATGGCGGGCGGCCGGATGGTGGAGACCGAAGAACATATCCGGAATTCGGATGGAACGGTGAGTTCGCTGCGATCGTTTAAGTTTCCTTGCCATGATTCTGCGGGGAATGTGTTGTTGGCTGGGGTGGCGGTTGATGTTTCGGAAGAGGTGGCGCACCAGATCGAGTTGGAACGGTATCACCGCGAGTTGGAGGAGGCGAACGATCAACTGCGAAAGCTAGCTGTGACGGATGAGCTAACTGGTCTGCGGAATCGCCGGTCGTTCGAAGAGCGGCTGGTCATGGAGTTCTCGATGGCGCGGCGGAGGAAGCGGGAGCTTTCAGTGCTGTTGATCGACGTGGACAACTTCAAGACAATCAATGACCGGTGGGGTCATGCGGCAGGGGATGAGGTGCTGCGGCGGTTGGGAACGATTCTGCGGACGACGGTGCGGCTGCCGGATCTGCCTGCTAGATATGGTGGGGAGGAGTTTGTGGTGCTGCTGCCGGAGAGCGGTGAAGAGAGCGCCATGGGGCTGGCTCGGCGTGTGATGCAACGGGTGGGTGCGGAAGATTGGGATAACGAGCCGCTGACGATCAGCGTGGGGATGGCGGCGATGAATGAGTCTCTTGAGAGTGGATTTCAGTTGGTGGAGCTGGCGGATGAGGCTCTGTATGCGGCAAAGCGAGCGGGTAAGAACCGCGTGATGGTGCATAGCGGTTAAGTCCTGCCGGACGTAGCCCAGCCGTTGGCCGGTGTTCATTTTTTGTGATGAGAAAAAAGGCGCACCTTTTTGGGTGCGCCTTTTTGATGCTGTGTGCTGAAGTTTAGGCTTCTGCGTTGGGATCGCCGGCTTCGCCTTCGCCGCGCTCTTCTAATTGCTTAGCTAGCTCTTCGCGCTTCTTGGTGCGGGCTTCGGCGCGCTTCTGAGCCTTCTCGTTGAGCTCATGCTCGGCACCGAGAAGCTCAATGTACGCCATCTCGGCTGCGTCACCCTTGCGGGCTCCGAGGCGCGTGATGCGGAGGTATCCGCCCTGGCGTGCAGCGTAGCGCGGAGCTACGGTGGCGAAGAGGCGATCGACCGACTCAGGCGTCATGAGGTAGGCGGCGGCCTGACGGCGGGCGTGGACGGTTCCCTGCTTGCCGAGGGTGATCATCTTCTCGATGAGAGGACGGGTGGCCTTGCACTTGGTGATCGTGGTCTCGACGCGATCCATCAAGATGACGGAGGTGACGAGGTTGCGCAGCATGGCGCGGCGATGGCTGGTGTTGCGGCCTAGTTTGTATCCTGCATTGCGGTGACGCATGGTGGAATCTCCTTCGATCCGGCGTTAGGGCCGTTGATCGGCTTGCGGGTGTTGCGGTGAATCAAGGAGCAGGGATTTTGTTCCCTGCTCCTCAGGGTTGAAACGGTTAGAAGTTCTCGGGCTCGTTGGGGAGCTCGAGGTCGTCGTCTTCGTCCTCATCGTCTTCGTCGTCGAAGTTGCCGAAGCTGGCGGCGAGAGTGGCTGCGGGCAGGACGGAGGTGGGACCGGGCTGCGGGTTGCCGTTCTCGTCGATCTTCATGCCCAAGGAGAGGCCCATCTGCGCGAGGATTTCCTTGATCTCATTCAGGGACTTGCGGCCGAAGTTCTTGGTCTTCAGCATCTCGGCTTCGGTCTTCTGGATGAGCTCGCCGATGGTGGCGATGTTGGCGTTCTTGAGGCAGTTGTAGCTACGGACGGAGAGCTCGAGCTCTTCGACGGAGCGGTTGAGGTTCTCGTTGCGCAGGGCGGGACCGTCGTGGCCGCCGTCGTGACCAGCTTCCATCTCCTCTTCAAAGTTGATGAAGATGGTCATGTGGTCCTTGAGCAGCTTGGCGGAGAGGCCGAGGGCGTCTGCGGGAAGCACGGTGCCGTTGGTCCAGATCTCGAGGGTGAGCTTGTCGTAGTCGGTGATCTGACCGAGACGGGCTGCTTCGACGAGGTAGTTGACCTTGCGGACGGGCGAGTGGACGGAGTCGACCGGAATGAAGCCGAGGCCAAGGTCGCCGTCGAAGTTCTTGTCCGCCGAGATGTAGCCACGGCCTCGCTTGAGGCGCATCTCCATGTCGATCTTGCCGCCTTCGCTGACGGTGCAGATATAGACGTCCTTGTCGAGGATCTCGACGTCGCCGTCGGCTTCGATCATGCCGGAGGTAATGACGCCTGCTGCCTCGGAACGGAGGTAGAGTGCCTTGGGGCCTTCGCCTGCGAGCTTGAAGGGGATCTGCTTGAGGTTCAGAATGATGTCGGTCGCATCTTCGACGACGCCGGTGATGGACTGGAACTCGTGCAGGACGCCTTCGATGCGAACCGCGGTGACAGCGGCGCCTTCGATGGACGAAAGCAGAGTGCGGCGAAGGGCGTTGCCGATGGTGGTGCCGAAACCGCGCTCAAAGGGCTGCGCGGAAAACTTGCCGTATTTATCGGTGAGTGTTTCTGTGTCGACTGCGAGACGCTTGGGTTTTTGAAAACCTCTCCAAAGCATGTGTTTCTCCTTTATCCGTCCTGGCCGCGATGCATTCTGCGGACCGGCGGGTGGTGCGGTTGCGGGTTGAGTTGTGGTGATGCAGAGGGCGGGGTGAGGCTTGCTACCCCACCCCGGTAAAGTGTGTCAAAGTCTTCAAAATAATGCGCTTAGGTCTGGACTTAGGGTCAACTCCAAAACCAGGGGCACTTTATTTCGAGTAGAGTTCGACGATGAGCTGCTCGTTCACGGGCAGGTTGACGTCTTCGCGCTTCGGCAAGGCAATGATCTTGCCGGAGAGAGTGTCGCGGTTGATGTCGATCCACTGGACTTGGTTCTGACCAGCGGCGAAGTTCTTGGCCTCTTCAAACTGGGGCAGGGTCTTCGAGCCTTCGCGGATGGCGATCTCGTCGCCGACCTTGACCTGGAAGGAAGGGATGTTGACCTTGCGGCCGTTCACCTGAAGGTGGCCGTGACGGACGACCTGACGGGCCTGGCGGCGGCTCATAGCGAAGCCGAGACGGTAGGCGACGTTGTCGAGACGAGTCTCAAGCTGCTGGAGCAGAAGTTCGCCGGTGACGCCAGTCTTGTTGGAGGCCTTCTGGTAGTAAGCGCGGAACTGGGTCTCCAGGGTGAAGTAGATGCGCTTGGCCTTCTGCTTCTCGCGGAGTTGCAGACCGTAGCCGACGACCTTCTTGACCTTGCGGGACTGGCCGTGCTGGCCTGGGGGGAAGTTGCGCTTCTCAACGGGGCATTTCTCGGAGAAGCACTTGGCTCCCTTGAGGAAGAGTTTGGTTCCGTCGCGGCGGCAGAGGCGGCAGACGGGTCCTGTGTAACGTGCCATTTTTATAACTCCTGACTTCGGGTGACGATCGCTTTACGCGCGGGCAGCGCTTCTTCACGATCCGGTTACTTGTTTTCCACCTTGCGGCGGGGCCTGGAAACCAGTTCCCCGCCACAGTTGGGACAGATGGAATGCATGACTTGTGCGCATAGAGCGCAGAAGGTGCATTCGTAAGAGCAGATGAAAGCTTCCCCGTTGACAGCGAGTGCAGTGTTGCAACGCTCGCAGGAGGGCTTCATCAAGAGCGCCATGGCGTCAGACGCGGCGACGCTTGGGCGGACGGCAGCCGTTGTGCGGCATCGGCGTAACGTCGCGGATGCTGCGCACCTCGATGCCGGTGGTGGCGAGGGCACGAATCGCGGACTCACGGCCGGAGCCGGGACCGGAGACGCGCACATCGACCGAGCGTACGCCGTGGTCGCGGGCTGCATTGGCTGCACCGACGGCGGCCTGCTGCGCGGCAAACGGAGTTCCCTTGCGGGAGCCGCGGAAGCCGAGCGAACCGGACGATTTCCAGCTGAGCGTGTTGCCCACCTGGTCGGTGATGGTGACGATGGTGTTGTTGAACGACGCCTGAATGAAGACGAGGCCGAATGGAACGTTCTTGCGTTCGCGCTTCTTGAACTTCTTGTTCTTGCCGGGCTTTGCTGCTGCGCCCTTGGTGTTCTGTGTCTTCGCCATGGCTTATTTCGTCGCTTTCTTCTTACCGGCGACGGTGCCCTTGCGAGGACCTTTGCGGGTACGAGCGTTGGTGTGGGTGCGCTGTCCGCGAACGGGGAGCGAACGGCGGTGGCGGAGACCACGGTAGGACTGAATTTCGATGAGACGCTTGATGTTGAGTGAGATGTCCTTGCGGAGATCGCCTTCGATCTGGCCCTCAGCTTCAATGACGTGACGGATGCGGTTCAGCGCGTCCTCGTCGAGCGTGCCGAGCTTCGCGAAGGGATCGACTTCAGCCTTTGCGAGGATCTTGGCAGCGCGAGAGTTGCCGATTCCGAAGATGTAAGTGAGACCGATGCGCGCCTGTTTGTTGCTCGGGACATCGACTCCAGCAATACGTGCCATGGGGTTCCTTTTCGGTTAGGCTCTGCGAACTGGTCACAGCAGCGGGTTGAGGTTTTCGGTTGTTCCGGCGGGTTCAACGCAAGCCTTGACTTCGGCTAACTAGCCCGCCGGGGCCGGGGGAAGCAGCTAGCTACTAGCCTTGACGCTGCTTGTGCTTGGCATTCTCGCAGATGACGCGAACGACGCCACGGCGGTGAATGACCTTGCATTTGTCACAGATTTTCTTTACTGAAGCACGGACCTTCATGATGATTCCCTTCTTTTATTACAACGTGGAGCCAATAAACAGCGGCCATACTGGTTCGGGCATGACCTGAGCGCCGAGCAAAATCTCGGCTTGCCTAGAAGCCAAAATGAAGACCTGGCGATCCGGGACGTGGAACAGTGTTTCCTTGTCTACTTGTAGCGGTAGACAATGCGGCCGCGGTTGAGGTCGTACGGGCTGAGCTCAATCGCGACGCGGTCGCCCGGGAGGATGCGGATGAAGTTTTTGCGCATGCGTCCGGAGACGTGAGCAAGGGCCTGATGCTTATTTTCAAGCTCGACCTTGAACATCGCATTGGGCAGGGTCTCAACGACCGTAGCCATCACTTCAATTGCATCTTCCTTCGACAAACTATCTCCTTTGGAAAGGCAGGAGGCTAAGCCTCTTTGTTTCCACTACTTCTGTATGGGCTGGAGCTTGTAACCACAACCATGGGTGCCGCAATGCACACTTGCGCACACAGCATCTCTTATAATAACCCAAATCCGCTCTATTTTCTAGCGGGTCAGCACCTGGGGGCCATCTTTCGTTATAGCAACGGTGTGCTCGAAGTGGGCACTGTAGCTGCCGTCGACGGTTATGGCTGTCCAGCCATCTTTGAGAACTCGGACTTCGGGGCCTCCGGCGTTGATCATGGGCTCGATGGCCAGGACCATGCCGGCTTTGAGACGGGGACCTTTGCCGGCCTGGCCAAAATTGGGGACCTGGGGGTCTTCGTGCATGGCGCGGCCGATGCCATGGCCGACGAACTCGCGGACGACCCCGAAGCCTTCGGCCTCGCAGAGCTCCTGGACGGCGGCGGAGATGTCACCGAGGCGGCCACCGACCTGGCACTGCTGGATGGCCTTTTCGAGGGAGGTCTTGGTGATCTCGAGGAGCCTGACGGTTTTGGGGGAGACCTGGCCAATGGGGTAGGTTACGGCGGCGTCGGCGTAGTAGCCGTCGATAATGACTCCGCAGTCGATCGAGAGGATGTCGCCCTCTTTGAGGATGCGTTTGGCGTTGGGGATTCCGTGGACGACCTCGTCGTTGACCGAGGTGCAAAGGGCGGCGGGATAGCCGTGGTAGCCCTTAAAGGCGGGGATGGCACCCACTTCGGCGATCTTTTTAATAGCGATCTCTTCGAGGTCCATCGTCGATGCGCCGGGAACGACATGGGGCGCGATGGCGTTGTGGACCTGGCGAAGGGCCTTTCCGGAGATCCGCATCTTCTCGATCTCCTGCGGCGTTTTGATCATGATGGCCATAATCTTTTAGGTGCTTCTACTGTTTCGATGTTCTTAGGCGCTTGAGGGCAGCTTCGATGGCAGTGGTGACCTGCTCGACTGTGTGGTCCCCGTCAATCTCTTCGAACCGGCCTTGCCTGCGGTAGTGCTCAATGACGGGAGCTGTCTGGGTTGCAAAGGTCTTCATGCGTTCGGTGAAGACGGCTTCGGAGTCGTCCGGGCGTTGAACCAGGACAGAACCGTCTACATCACAGATGCCTGGAACTACCGGCGGATTCGAGTAGGTGTTGTAGATGCGGCCAGCGGGTGAGATGCGGCGGCCCGTGATGCGGTGGAGAAGTTGCTCGTAATCGACGACGATGCTGATCGCGACTAGCGGCATCCTTACGGGGGAATCCGGGTCGCTAATGTGATGGTCTATGTACTTTGCTTGCGCCAAAGTCCGTGGATAACCGTCGAGGATAAAACCCTTGTAGGTGTCCTTGACCAGGATTGAGTGCCAGACCATCTGGTTGACAAGACCATCAGGAACGAGTTGCCCTTTGTCCATGAGGGCCTTGGCCTCTTTGCCGAGTGCAGTGGCGTTCGCAATGTTGGCGCGAAGGATGTCGCCGGTGGAGATCTGAGGGATGCCGTAGGCTGCCATGAGGGCTTTGGCCTGCGTGCCTTTGCCGACGCCGGGAGCTCCCAAAAGAAGAACCGGCCCGGGCAGAAAGTCCTTCTCTGCCGGGGCCGCTGTCGATGCAGTGCTTGTGCTTGTGGTCAAGGGCTGAGCTTCCTACCAGCTCTTGCGTCCACGGATGCGGCCACTCTTGGGAGTGAAGCCGTCGTAGTGGCGCATGATGAGCTGCGATTCGACCTGCTGAACAGTGTCCATAGCTACGCCAACGACGATGAGCAGCGAGGTGCCGCCGAAGTAGAAGTTTACGCCGAGGCCGTTGGTCACCCATGAGGGGAAGTGATCAAAGATCGGGCCGATGAGCCAGAGATGGTTGAAGTGGATTCCGCTAATGAGGAAGGTCGGGATGATGGTGATGATGATGAGGTAGAGTGCGCCAACCAGGGTGATGCGGGTGAGCACGTCGTTGATGAAGTCGGCGGTGCGCTTGCCGGGACGGATACCGGGGATAAAGCCACCGTATTTCCGCATGTTATCGGCGATGTCGTCGGGACGGAAGACAATGGAGATATAGAAGTAGGCGAAGAAGATGATGGCGGCGACTTGCAGGATCTCGTACCACGGTTCGCCGGGGGCGATGGCGCGGAAGATCGGACCAAAGAAGGCGGAGTCCTGTAGAGAGTAGCCGAAGATGTGAGCGCCGGAGAAGAGCAGCGGGGCGGACAGGATGGAGCTCGCGAAGATCACCGGCATGACGCCGCCGGAGTTGACCTTGAGGGGAAGGAACGTGGACTGGCCACCCATCATCTTGCGACCGACGATACGTTTTGCGTACTGGACGGGGATGCGTCGCTCAGAGCGCTCGACGAAGACGATGAAGGCGACAACTGCGATCATGCCGGCGACGAGGGCGATGACGGCGATGGGTGTGAGTGCTCCCCATGCGCTGTCGCGGACCTTCTCGTAGAGGTTTTCAACGCCTCGGGGGAGGCCTACAACGATGCCGGCGAAGATGAGCAGACTCATGCCGTTGCCGATGCCGCGCTCGGTGATCTGCTCACCCAGCCACATGATGAAGGCAGTGCCGGCGGTGAGAGTGATGACGCACAGCGGGATGAACGCACCGCGCGAGATGGTGACCATCGACTGGCCGGTGCTGGTGTTGGTCAGCGTGAGGGCAATGGCGAAGGACTGCACGATGCCGAGAAGGACCGTGACGTAGCGGGTCCACTGGGTGATCTTGCGGCGGCCGAGTTCGCCTTCCTTCTGGAGCTTCGCGAGCGGCTCGTAGATGACGGTGAGCAGCTGGAAGATGATCGACGCCGTAATATACGGCATGATGCCAAGGGCGAAGACGGTGAGCTTGCGAAGGTTTCCGCCGGAGAAAAGATCGACAAGGCCGAGGGCTGAGCCGGAGTTCTGATTGAAGAACTGGGCGAGCATGTCGGCGTTGATACCGGGGGTGGGAATGTGCCCGCCGAGGCGGTAGACGGCCAGCATGCCAAGCGTGAAGAGGACGCGCTTGCGGAGGTCGGGAATTTTGAAGATGTTTGCGATTTTCTCGAACATCGGGTGCTTGGAACCTCGGGGTGAAACTGGTGATCTGTGAAACGGCAATGCGAGGGCTTATGCCCTCGCCTGCCACTTTATTCTAAATGGTGCCTAGCCAATCAGGATGGCCTTGCCGCCGGCCTTCTCGATCGCTTCCTGGGCGGATTTGGAGAACTTGTGCGCGTGAACGGTGACGGCGGTCTTGATCTCTCCGTTATTGAGGACCTTGATGAGGCCGTTCTTCTTCCGGAGGAGGCCAAGGCCGACGATCTTGTCGAGGGTGAACTCGGAGATGTTTTCGGCGGCGGCGATCTCGGCGACGCGGTCGAGGCCAAGCACCTGGTATTCGACGCGGAAGATGTTGGTGAAGCCGCGCTTGGGCAGACGGCGGTGAAGGGGCATCTGGCCGCCTTCGAAGCCGCGCATGAGGGATGAGCCGGAGCGCGAGCCCTGACCCTTGTGTCCGCGGGTGGAGGTCTTACCCATGCCCGAACCCATACCGCGGCCGATACGCTTCTTGTTTTCGTTTGCCTTCTTGGGGGCGCGGAGATTAGAGAGATTGCGGATTGCCATTGTTTCCTCGCTTAACGCCGGTGAAGCAGCTCTTAGCTTTCAGCCATTTAGCTCTTCGCCGACTCGCATGTGGTTGGCCGGAATAAATCTGCGGCACAGAGGTTAAAACTAGAAGCTCATAGCTAACGGCTAAAAGCCGTGGACTATTCGACGACGCGGACGAGATGGGGGATCTTGGCGACCATGCCACGAATGGATGGGGTGTCTTCGCGCTCGACGATCTGGTTGAGACGAGTAAAGCCGAGGCCCTTGACGACGAGCTTGTGCTTGACCGGGGTGCAGATCTTGGAACGGAAGTACTGCAGCTTGATTTTGGCGGTTGCGTTCTTGGTTGCCATGAAAGAGCTCCTGGGAATCTTGTTGGAGCAGAGCCGAGCTTAGAGCTCGTCCTCTGCCTTGCCGCGCAGGGCGGCGACTTCGGCCTTGTTGCGAAGCTGGATGAGAGCGTCGAAGGTGGCCTTGATGACGTTGTGGGGGTTCGCGGAGCCGAGGCTCTTGGTGAGCACGTTCTGCACACCGGCGGCAGTCATAACAGCGCGAACCGTCTTGCCGGCGATGACGCCGGTACCTTCGGGAGCGGGCTTGAGCATAACCTGGCCGGCGCCGTAGTGGCCGAGGACCTGGTGAGGAATCGTGCTCGCGGTGAGGTTGACCTTGTGCAGGTTCTTCTTGGCGGACTCGATCCCCTTGCGGATGGCCTGGGGGACTTCCTTCGCCTTGCCGGAGCCGTAGCCAACTACGCCTTCACCGGGATCGCCGATGACGACGAGTGCTGCGAAGGACATGTTCTTACCACCCTTGACCACTTTAGTGACGCGGTTGATCGAAACGACCTCGTCCTTGAGGTTGAGGCGGTTCGCATCGATTTTTTTCTTCATTACCATAATGTCTTATCCAGCTTTCTGGCGGCCAAATGAGGGCGCCTTGGGAACCTTAGAAATCGAGTCCGGCTTCGCGGGCTGCGTCGGCGAGGGCCTTCACACGGCCGTGGTAGAGGTAACCGCCACGATCGAAGACCACCTTCTTGATGCCCTTCTCTTTGGCGCGCTCGGCGATGAGCTTACCAACTTCAGCAGCGGCAGCGACGTTGCCACCGTACTTCTTGTCGTCCGACTTCTTCCCGAAGGACGAGGCGGCGGCAATGGTAACGCCGTTGAGGTCGTCGATGAGTTGGGTGTAGATGTGGTTGAGCGAGCGATAGACGTTGAGGCGTGGGCGCTCGGCAGTACCGGACATCTTCTCGCGGATACGCGTGTGGACGCGCTGGCGGATGACGTTGCGTTGGCGAGGATTGATCATAGTGGCTTTCCTTCCTAATGGCGTACTCAGAGTACTGAGGACGTTCGGTTGTTAGAACTTGTTGGGTGAGGAGTGATCGATGATGCCAGCCACTCCTCACGGAATTATTTCGTGCCGGGCCGCCAATTTACTTGGCGCCTGTCTTGCCAACCTTCTTCTTCAGCTTCTCGCCTGTGTAGCGGACGCCCTTGTTCTTGTAAGGGTCGGGCTTGCGGAGCGAGCGCATGTCAGCGGCTACCTGGCCTACCTTCTGCCGGTCGATGCCGGAGATGATGAGGTGGGTCTGCTTGGGGTCGATCGCAACCTCAATACCAGTCGGCAAGGGAAACTCGATGGGGTGAGAGTAGCCGAGGGTAAAGACGACCATGCCCTTGCCCTTCATCTCAGCGCGATATCCGATGCCGACGATGTCGATGTCCTTGGTCCAGCCGGTGGTGACGCCGGTGACGGCGTTGAAGACAAGGGCGCGAGCGAGACCGTGAAAGGCTGCCTGCTTGTCGTTCTGACGCTCGGTGACGAGATGGCCATCCTTCTGGACTAGCGTGATGCCGCCAGGCAGGAGAGCGTTGACCTTGCCCTTGGGACCTTCGACCAGGACGGAGTGACCGTTCTCGCTGACCGTGTACTTGACGCCGGCAGGCAGAGCGATCGGCTTCTTACCAATACGTGACATAACTAATTCCTTTGGTGGCTTGCGAGTCGCGAGCAGCGTTGCTGACCGTTCCACTGCAGCCGGGTGAATCTAAAGTTCAAAAACCACAAAGACCTGGTTCAGCTTTTCTTTACCAGACTTCGCAGAGAATCTCTCCGCCGACACCTTCGCGGCGAGCCTGACGACCGGTCATAACACCCTTGGGGGTGGTCATGATTGAGATGCCGAGGCCACCCTGGACGCGGCGGATCTCGTCGCGGCCGAGGTAAACGCGGCAACCGGGACGGGAGACACGCTGAAGGTCGCGGATGACGGCTTCATTGTTCGGGCCATACTTGAGATAGACACGAAGAATCTTCTGTCCATCTTCTTCGGTGGGCTTGTAGTTGGCGATGTAGCCCTCTTCCTTGAGGATGCGGGCGATCTCGGCCTTGAGCTTGGATGCGGGGACGTCGAGCTTCTGGTGACGAGCACGGATGGAGTTGCGGATGCGGGTCAGGAAGTCGGCTACTGGATCAGTGAGGTTCATTCATTCTCCTTCATCCCCCGTTCGCTCACGAGTGTCTCTCACGAGAACCTGCGGGGATGTTTGTTTCGGGTGATACGTCCAGACTTCTGCACCATAAGCTGACGCCCTGATGAGGTCTCTGGAGTAAATGCGCGACTTCTAGCCGCGCACGGATTCTTTTATTCTACCAGCTCGACTTGACGACACCCGGAATTTCTCCTTTGAGGGCGAGCGAACGGAAGCAGAGACGGCATACGCCGAACTTGCGAAGGAACGCGCGGGGACGACCGCAGAGCTGGCAGCGGTTGTGCTGGCGAGACTTGAACTTCGGTTTCCTTGCGTCTTTGACGCGTTTTGCTGTAGTTGCCATGTTTTTACTCTCTATCTTTGCTGCAAACGTGTTCGAGGCCAATGGGCCTGGCTTCGTAATTACGCTCCAACGCGGAAGGGCATTCCAAAGCCCTTCAGGAGAGCGCGGGCACCGTTGTCATCCTTCGCCGTCGTGACGATGGTGACGTTCATGCCCTTGAGCTTGTCGACCTTGGCGTAGTCGATCTCAGCGAAGATGAGCTGGTCGCGGAGGCCAAGGGTGTAGTTACCGCGGCCGTCGAAGCTCTTCGAGGAGACGCCGCGGAAGTCGCGGACACGCGGTAGAGCAATGGAGATGAGGCGGTCGAGGAACTCGTACATGGTGTCGCCGCGCAGGGTAACCATGGCGCCGATGGGCATGCCCTCACGCACCTTGAAGGCGGCGATGGACTTCTTGGCCTTGGTGGTAACAGGCTTCTGCCCGGCGATGGCGGCGAGGTCGGCCACGAGGGGATCCATGATCTTGACGTTCTGGGTGGCTTCACCGAGGCCCATGTTGATGACGATCTTCTCGAGCTTAGGGATGGCCATGGCGTTGGTGATGTTGAGCTCTTTGCCCAGCGCCTGCTTGATATCGGTCTCGTACTTCTGCTTCAGTCGTGCTGCCATGATTGTTCTTCTCTTTCTCCACGGTTGCCGGATTGGTTTTTGACCGTGTACCGATGCGTGGGGTGAACCGTTGTTACAAGGATTTAGACTGCGCTTGCTTCAAACAGATTTACTTTTTGCTTTTCTTCTCAGGAATCGCGTTACCACTTGCCTTTGAGAAGCGAATTCTGGTGTCGCCTTCCAGGCGCGAACCAATGCGGGTCTTGTTACCCTCGGCGTCGACCAGCATGACATTCGAGACGTGGATGGTGGACTCCTGCTCGGCGATGCCGCCCTTGATGTTGCGCTGGGGGTTGGGCTTGACGTGCTTCTTCACCATCATGACGCCCTCGACAAGGACGCGATTCTTGTCGGCGATAACGCGTAGGACACGGCCCTGCTTGCCCTTGTCTTTTCCTGCGATCACTTCGACCTTATCGTTACGCTTAATCTTGATGCCTGCCATCACACTCTCTCTTATCTCGACGATCCATACTGCCGCGGAGCCGGACTCCGATAAATTTGGGTTGCAACCTTATAGCTCAGAGCGCAAAGCCCATTGCTACTAAATGACCTCGGGCGCGAGCGAAACGATCTTGAGGAACTTCTTCTCGCGGAGTTCTCGAGCTACGGGGCCGAAGACGCGTGTGCCAACCGGCTCCATTGCGTCATTGATAACGACGGCTGCGTTCTGGTCAAAGCGAATATAGGTGCCGTCCTTGCGGCGATACTCTTTCCGCGTGCGGACGATCACAGCCTTGACCACTTTGCCCTTCTTGACGGTGCCATCGGGTGAGGCTTCTTTGACGGCTGCGGTAACGACATCGCCGAGGCCGGCCTTCTTGCCGAGACCGCCACCGAGGGGCAGGATCACCTGCAACTTGCGCGCGCCCGAGTTATCGGCCACGTCAAGCATTGTTCTCATTTGTACTGACATCGTTCTTCTCCTGGCTATCTACGGCGGTGATACGGCCGGGGCTCATGCCCCAGGCTTGAATTACTTGGCTTCTGCGACTGCGGCCTGCTTGTCGTCTGCGAGAGCGAGAGAGGAGCGCCGAACGATCTCCTCGAGCGACCAGCGCTTGAGTTTGGACAGGGGGCGAGCCTCACGGATGCGGACGACGTCGCCGACACGTGCCGAGTTCTGCTCGTCGTGCGCGTAGAACTTCTTGTTCGACTTCATCACGCGCTTGTACTTGGGATGCGCCTTGCGCATTTCAATCTCGACGACGATGGTCTTCTGCATCTTGGTCGACACGACGAGGCCGACCTTTTCATTGCGGCGGGAGGCCTGAGCTTCGGGAGTCGCGGTAGTGTTGGTTGTGTCTGCCATGATTAATCCTTCTTCGCTTTCTTGCGGGCGGTGCGAGTGCTCTTGGCCGGCGCGACGTTGGCGACGGCGGGGTTGGCGGCCTTCTCGGCTGCGAGAGTGCGCTGGCGCTCGACGGTCTTGATACGGGCGATGTCCAGCTTGAGTGTCCGCAGCTTCTTGATGCCTTCGTTGTTGCCGAGGCTCTTCTGGAAGCGGATGCGGAAGAGCTGCTCAGCGGCCTTAACCTGCTCGCTCTTGAGTTCTTCGTCACTGAGGTTGCGAATCTTTTCGAATTCCATTGTCTTTTCCTTGACTACCAAAACTGATGACGCAGAGTTACTTCGCGGCGACCGTTACCTTAACGTCGTGACGCTGAACGAAGCTCGTCTTGAGCGGAAGCTTGTGGGCCGCGAGACGCATGGCCTCTTTGGCGAGCTCCGGGGTGACGCCTTCCATCTCGAAGAGGATGCGGCCGGGGCGAACGACGCAGACCCAGTGATCGGGAGCGCCCTTGCCCTTACCCATACGGGTTTCGGCAGGTTTCTTGGTGATGGGCTTGTCCGGGAACAGACGGAGCCACACCTTGCCGCCACGCTTGATGAAACGCGTCATTGCGATACGGCTGGCTTCGATCTGGCGGTCGGTGATGTAACCGCACTCCATAACCTTGAGGCCGTAGTCGCCGAACGAAAGATCGGAGCCGCGCCACGCTTTGCCTGTCATGCGGCCGCGCTGCTGCTTGCGATACTTGACCTTCTTTGGCATCAACATAAGAAAACCCTCTTCACTCTTTCGGGGAGAGACTCCCCTGAAACTCCGGCTGTGCCGGGGAAAACTTTAGGACGCGAATGCACCAGTCGTGACGCCCTGATCGCGGCGCTTCTTCTGCTCGTAGATGTCGCCACGGTAAACCCAGGTCTTGACGCCGATGATGCCGTAGGTGGTGTGCGCTTCGGCAAAACCGTAGTCGATGTCGGCGCGCAGCGTGTGCAGCGGCAGACGGCCCTGGAGGTACCACTCGGAGCGGGCGATCTCGTTTCCGTTGAGACGGCCGGAGACGCGGACCTTGATGCCCTTGCAGCCGAAGCGGAGCGCGGAGTCAACCGACTTGCGCATCGCGCGACGGAAGCTGACACGCTTCTCAAGCTGCAGCGCGATGTTCTCGGCGACAAGCTGAGCGTCAAGCTCAGGCTTGTTGACCTCGAGGATATCGATGAAGACCTCGCGGCTGGTGCGCTTCTGGATGTCAGCCTTGAGCTTGTCAATCTCGGCGCCCTTGCGGCCGATGATGATGCCCGGACGCGCGGTGCGGATGATCAGGCGCAGCTTGTTGCCTGGGCGCTCGACTTCAACCGAGCTGACACCGGCGGCCTTCAGCTTTTCGCGCAACTCTGCCTTGAGCTTGACGTCTTCAACCAGCAGCTTGTCATAGCCGCGTTCGACGAACCAGCGTGACTTCCACGGCTTATTGATGCCGAGGCGCAATCCATACGGATGGACTTTCTGTCCCATAGCTTCCCTTTACTCTGTGCCCTCTCCGGTTGAGCCGGTGGGCGGTAGTGCAAAACTTTAAGTTTACAAGAAACTGCCTACTTCGCGGCCTTTTTGGTTGCAGTCTTCTTGGCGGCTGCTTTCTTAACCACGGGCTTCGCCGCAGTCTTGGTGGCTGCCTTCTTCGTGGTCTTCTTCGCTGCCGGAGCTGGAGTTGAATCGGCGGCTGCGTTGATGGCAGTGACCGGCTTCTTCTCGGCGACGGTAACAATGATATGGGCGAGTCTGCGCTGGTAGCGGAACGCGCGGCCCATTGGGGCGGGGCGGATGCGCTTCATGCGCGGGCCTTCGTTCGCGACGGCGGTGCGGACGTAGAGGTTGTCGACATCCACGTCGAGCCCCTGCTCTTGGGAGACGTAGGTTGCGTTCTGAATCGCCGAACGCAGAACCTTTTCGATCACAGGTGCCATGCGTTTGGTGCTGAAGTGAACGGTGTTGAGCGCCTGTTCGACGCGAAGGCCCTTGATGAGATCCAGAACCAGCTTCGCCTTCTGGGGGCTGGTGCGCTGGAACTTCGCCTCGGCACGGAACTCTCTGATTTTTTCTACTGCGTTAGCCATAATCTTCGTCCTTCAAAACTTCTTCGCGAAACGGTGTGTGCAACTTATAGCAATCTGCCCGGCTTATTTAGGCTTCGCTGAGGTCTCAGCAGCGCGCGCGGAGTGGCCCTTGAAGGTGCGCGTGGCCGCGAATTCACCGAGCTTGTGGCCAACCATGTTCTCCGTCACGTAGACGGGGATGAACTTACGGCCATTGTGCACGGCGATGGTGTGGCCGACGAAGTCCGGGTGAATGGTGGACCGGCGAGACCAGGTGCGCACCACCTTCTTGTCGTTAACCTGATTCATCGCGTCAATCTTCTTTGTAAGGTGGCCGTCGATGAAAGGACCTTTTTTCGCTGAACGTGACATTTTGCTGAGCTCCGACTTTCTTTGTTGCGATGCTGGATACGACGAATCTCTTGCTTGCGAGACTTGGTGTTGCCTTTGCTGCGGAACTAAAAAACCCTATCTATTGAAAACTTTCTTTACTTGGTACGCCGCTTCACAATGAAGACATCGGTCCGCTTGTTGTTGCGAGTTTTGTATCCGCGAGTCGGCTGGCCCCATGGGGTAACAGGGTGACGGCCGCCCGAGGTCTTACCTTCACCACCACCATGCGGGTGGTCAACGGGATTCATCGAGACGCCGCGATTGGAAGGACGAATACCCTTCCAGCGATTGCGTCCGGCCTTGCCGACGGTGACGTTCTCGTGGTCGGTGTTGCCGACCTGACCGATGGTCGCCATGCATTCGACGAGAACCTTGCGGGTTTCGCCTGAGGGCAGCTTGAGGAGAGCGTAGTCGCCTTCCTTGGCGATCAGATTGACCTGAGCACCAGCCGAGCGAGCCATCTGCGCGCCCTTGCCCGGACGAAGCTCGATGTTATGCACAATCGTTCCGGTCGGGATGAACTTCAACGGCAGAGCGTTGCCGACAAGAATATCGGCATCAGGACCGCTCATGATCGACTGTCCGACCGTGAGACCGATGGGCTGAATGATGTAACGCTTCTCGCCGTCCGCGTAGTGGATCAGCGCGATGCGAGAGCTGCGGTTCGGATCGTACTCGACCGTCGCCACTGTGCCCGGGATGCCGTACTTGTCACGCTTGAAGTCGATGATGCGGAGCTTCTGCTTGTGACCACCGCCGTGGTGGCGCACACTGAGCGAGCCGGTACTGTTGCGGCCGCCGGTGCGCTGCTTGACTCCGAGCAACGGCTTGTGCGGCTTATCCGTCGTGATGTCGTCGTTGACAAGCTTCGTCGCGAAGCGGAGAGATGGGGTAATCGGTCGAAATGATTTGATCGGCATCGTCTTTATTCCCTTGCCTGCGCTACTGATTGCTCAGCAGCACTTCGGTTCCTGAATTCTGTTACGGCGAAAAATTTTCGCTTAGAGACTGTTGAGGTATTCCGGCATCTTCTCGCCATCTTTGAGGCGAACGTAGGCCTTCTTCCAATCGGGACGGTAGCCGGAGAACTTGCCCCGGCGACGTTCCTTTCCCTCGACGGTGGTTGTGCGAACACCATCGACTTTGACCTTGAAGAGGGATTCAACAGCTTGCTTCACTTCGGTCTTGGTGGCCTTGAGGGCGACTTCGAACACCAAGGTGTTCTGGGTCTCCTTGACGGTCATACCCTTCTCAGTGATGAGGGGGCGGCGAATGACGGTATAGAGGGTTGGCATTACGCAACCTCCTTCTGCGCGGTGGTCTTGCGCTTGGATACAAACTTCTTGAGGGTCTCCTGCAGGGCCTCGATGGCGTCCTTAGAGAAGATGGCATGCTCGTAGCGGAGCAGATCGTAGGGGTGAACCTCGGAGCTAAGAACGAGTTCGACACCTGCGAGATTACGCGAGCCGAGGTAGAGCTTTTCGTTGAGTTTGCGGCTGCTCTCCACCAGCAGAGTGGTCTTGCCCGCCTCGAGTTTGTCGAGGGCAGTACGGAAGAGTTTAGTCTTAGCCTCGGGGACCTCGAAGGAGTCGACGACGGTGAACTTGCCATCCGCAATCTTTGCGGCGATGGCCGAGCGGAGCGCGCCCATCAACTTCTTCTGAGGAAAGGCGTACTCGTAGCTGCGAGGCTTCGGTCCGTGGACCGTACCGCCGCCACGCCAGAGCGGGGTGCGGATGGATCCGACGCGAGCGCGGCCAGTTCCCTTCTGTTTCCAGAGCTTTTTGCCGGCACCGGAGACCTGGTTACGGCTCTTGGTGGAAGCAGTTCCCTGACGAAGGGCGGCGCGATAGTGCTTGACCGACTCCCAAAGGAGGCCGTCGTTGATCTCGTCTGCGAAGACGTCGTCGGCGAGTTCAAAGTCACCGACTTTCTTTCCCGCGAGATTGACTATGTTGATGTTTGCCATCGTTCTTCTCTCTTTGCGCTCGCCATCGATGCGGCGAGCAAAAACTTTGTTTGTCAGGCGGCTTGAGTCTCAAAGAAACATAAGCCGCTCTGGTTATCTTTCCTTACTTTTTCTTCGGTGCTGCCTTCTTCGAAGCCTTCAGTGCGTCCTTCGTTGCCGCACCAGCAAATCCACGACGCTCTCTCGGTGGGGCCTTCGCCTTGGAGATGAGCACGAAGCCATCGCGAGGACCGGGTACTGCGCCTTCGACCATGAGGAGATTGTCTTCAAGATCGATGCCGCGGATACGGAGGTTGCGGACGGTGACCTGCTCGTGACCCATGTGCCCGGGCATGCGCTGACCAGGAAATACTCGCGACGGGAAGGACGAGGCTCCGATCGAACCCTGTACCTGGAACATGTGGCCGTGCGACTTGGGACCACCGCCGAAGCCGTGGCGGCGAATAACGCCAGCAAAACCGCGACCCTTGGAGGTTCCGATGACATCGACGAATTTTTCGTCGTTGAAGATGTCGACCAGAATACGGTCGCCAGCCTTGACGGTGGCTGCCTCTTCGCCTTCAACAGGCTTGACCGCTTCGAGAGCGACTTCTTTGATCATCTTGACCGGAGGAACATTCGACTTGGCGAAGTGGCCGGTCATGGCCTTGTTGATCTTCGATGCTTTGACGAAATCGACGTAGCCGATCTGGGCGGCGTCATAGCCGTCTTTGGCCAAGGTCTTGAGCTGGGTAATAACGCACGGACCAGCCTTGAGCACGGTGACCGGATGAATGTCGCCACGATCGTCAAAGATCTGGGTCATGCCGATTTTTTTACCGAGAATTCCTGTTACTGACATTGCTGTTTCCTTTCCTCATCATGCTGGCTCAATGGCTCAGCACTGCCGGGTTGATGCTGCTATTTCTGAACCGTCTTAATCTCAACGTCGACGCCTGCTGGAAGATCAAGCTTCATAAGCGCGTCAACCGTCTGCTGGGTTGGCTCAAGGATGTCGATCAGCCGCTTGTGCGTGCGAATCTCAAAGGCCTCGCGCGACTTCTTGTCGACGTGGGGCGAGCGAAGAACGCAGTACTTGTTCTTCATGGTCGGCAGCGGAATGGGGCCCGCAACCTGGGCTCCGGTACGCTTGGCCGTCTCAACAATCTCGCCGGTTGACGTGTCCAGTACGCGGTAGTCATATGCCTTCAAACGAATTCTGATTCTCTGTCCAGCCATTGTTTTCTCTTTTCTGCTTCAAAGAACTGTTGGAGTAGCTACCGGTCATTTCTTTCTCACTTCTTCAATGGGCCGGCAGTCCTCGGTTATCTCAAAACTAAAAACTTCAACAAAATCTTCTTTACTTGATGATCTCGGAGATGGTTCCAGCGCCTACGGTGCGTCCGCCTTCGCGGATAGCGAAGCGGAGGCCCTTCTCCATGGCCACTGGGGTGTGCAGCGTGATCTCCAGCTGGATGTTGTCGCCGGGCATGCACATCTCGGTGCCGGCAGGAAGCTTCGCCGAACCAGTCACGTCCGTCGTGCGGAAGTAGAACTGGGGACGGTAGCCGTTGAAGAACGGTGTGTGACGGCCGCCCTCTTCCTTCGAGAGCACGTAGACCTCGCCCTTGAAGTCGGTGTGCGGCTTGATCGATCCGGTCTTGGCCAACACCATGCCGCGCTCCACGTCTTCCTTCGCAATGCCGCGCAGAAGAAGACCAGCGTTGTCGCCTGCCAGACCTTCGTCCAGCTGCTTCTTGAACATCTCGACGCCGGTGACAACCGTCTTGCGGGTCTCGCGGAAGCCGACGATCTCGGACTCCTCGCCAACCTTCACCTTGCCGCGCTCGATGCGGCCCGTGACTACGGTGCCGCGGCCCGAGATCGAGAAGATGTCTTCGATCGGCATCAGGAACGGCTGGTCGATCGCGCGCTCAGGCTGCGGAACATACTTGTCCACCGCATCCATCAGCTCGTCGATCTTGGCCTCCCACTTGGCTTCGCCGTTCAGCGCGCCAAGGGCAGAGCCGCGGATGATCGGGGTGTCGTCGCCGGGGTAGTCGTACTTCGACAGCAGCTCGCGAACTTCCATCTCAACCAGCTCGATCAGCTCTTCGTCCTCAACCGCATCGCACTTGTTCAGGAACACAACGATGTACGGCACGCCAACCTGGCGGGCAAGCAGAACGTGCTCCTTGGTCTGGGGCATCGGGCCGTCGGTCGCGGCAACCACCAGGATTGCGCCGTCCATCTGCGCCGCTCCGGTGATCATGTTCTTGATGTAGTCGGCGTGGCCCGGGCAGTCGACGTGCGCGTAGTGGCGGTTCGGCGTCTCGTACTCAACGTGCGACGTCGCAATCGTAATACCGCGCTCACGCTCTTCCGGTGCGTTGTCGATCGTGTCGAACGAACGGAACTTGTTGTTCGGGTTGTGCTTCGACAACACCTTCGTGATCGCCGCCGTCAGCGTCGTCTTGCCGTGATCGATGTGCCCGATCGTTCCAATGTTTACGTGCGGCTTTGACCGGTCAAACTTTTCCTTCGCCATGACTCTCTCCGTGTTTCCTGCTTCTAAAATTCAACTTCCAAAGGTGACGCGCTATGCGGCACCGGCTTACTTGTCTTTACCGTCTTTGCCCTGAACCTTGGCAATGATCTCTTCCGAGACTGATCGCGGCGCTTCTTCGTACTGCTTGAACTGCATCGAATAGTTAGCGCGACCCTGCGTGGACGACCGCATGTGCGTGGCGTAACCGAACATGGTACTGAGCGGCACCGTGGCTCGGATGGCCTGCGTGGTGCCAACCATCTCCATGCCTTCGATTCTTCCGCGGCGGCTGTTCAGGTCGCCGATGATTGTGCCCATGTACTCTTCGGGAACGGTAACTTCGACCGACATCACCGGTTCAAGAAGAACAGGCTTCGCTTTGCGAGCGGCCTCCTTGAAGGCCATCGAGCCGGCGATCTTGAATGCCATTTCGTTCGAGTCTACGTCGTGGTAGCTGCCGTCGTAGAGCGAGACCTTGATATCGACCATCTCGTAGCCGGCGAGGACACCGCGCTGCATGGCGTCCTGAATGCCCTGATCGATCGGCTTGATGTACTCCTTGGGAATTGTGCCGCCCTTGGTGTCGTTCGAGAACTCGTAGCCCTTGCCCGGTTCGTTGGGGCTGATGCGGATCTTGGCGTGGCCGTAGTTGCCTGAACCACCAGTCTGACGAATATACTTGCCTTCCGCCTCGGAGTTCGAGCGGATGGTCTCGCGGTAGGCAACCTGCGGCTTACCGACGTTGGCCTCGACCTTGTACTCGCGCATCATGCGGTCGACGATGATCTCAAGATGCAGCTCGCCCATACCGGAGATGATGGTCTGGCCGGAGTCAGGATCCGTGTGAACGCGGAAGGTTGGATCCTCTTGCGCGAGCTTGGCCAGCGCCATGCCCATTTTTTCCTGGTCAGCCTTGGTCTTCGGTTCAACGGCAACCGCGATAACCGGCTTCGGGAAGTCGATCGACTCGAGCACGATCGGGTGCTTGTCGGTGCAAATCGTGTCGCCGGTGACGAGGTTCTTGAGACCGACCGCGGCACAGATATCGCCGGCGAGGATCTCGGTAATCTCTTCACGCTTGTTGGCGTGCATCTTCAACAGGCGGCCGATACGCTCAGTCTTTTCAGTGCGCGGATTCAAAACCGAATCGCCGGTCTTCAACTGACCCGAGTAGACCCGGATGAAGATGAGCTGGCCGACAAACGGATCGGTCATGATCTTGAAGCCGAGCGCAGAGAACGGCTCGTTGTCGTCAGCCTTGCGGATGATCTTCTCTTCCATGTTCTCCGGATTTGAGCCAATCATGGGAGGAATATCGAGCGGGCTGGGAAGATAATCAACTACAGCGTCGAGCAGCGTCTGGACGCCCTTGTTCTTGAAGGACGAGCCGCAGAGCACCGGAAAGATGTTCATCGCGATAGTGGCCTTGCGAATACCAGCCTTGAGCTGCGCTTCCGTGGGCTCCTGGCCCTCGAGGAACATATGGAGGATCTCATCGTCGGAGTCGGCGACAGCCTCGATCAAAAAGTGGCGCGCTTCCTTGGCTTTGTCGAGCAGGTCGACAGGAATCTCTTCGACCGAATACTCGGCGCCCATTGTCTCATCGTGCCAATAGATTGCCTTCATCGTGACCAGATCGACGACGCCAAGAAACTTCGCTTCGGCACCAATCTGAATATTGATGGGAACAGCGCGCGCGCCGAGACGATCGACGATGGTTGAGGTTGCGTATACAGCGTCCGCACCGGCCTTATCCATCTTGTTGATGAAGCAGATACGCGGAACCTTGTACTTGTCAGCCTGACGCCACACCGTCTCGGACTGAGGCTGCACACCAGCAACCGCATCGAAGCAGGCGACGGCACCGTCGAGGACACGGAGCGAACGCTCAACCTCGGCGGTAAAGTCCACGTGGCCGGGCGTGTCGATGATGTTGATGCGGATGTTCTTCCAAGTGCAAGTCGTCGCAGCGGAGGTAATTGTGATGCCGCGCTCCTGCTCCTGCTCCATCCAGTCCATGGTCGCAGTGCCCTCGTGCACCTCACCGATACGGTGTGTGATGCCCGTATAGAAGAGGATGCGCTCGGTCGTCGTCGTCTTGCCGGCGTCGATGTGCGCCATGATCCCGATGTTCCGGCAACGATTCAGAGGTGTAGTGCGTGCCACGATCTATCTCTCATCTGCGGGCATCCGCCCGCGGTAAAATACGTTGAAACTGAGAACCAGAGCAAAGACAAAGACTTTGCTATAAAAAACTTTTCTTTACCATCGGTAGTGCGCGAAGGCCTTGTTGGCTTCGGCCATACGATGAACGTCTTCCTTCTTCTTCATCGCGGCGCCCCGGCCGTTGGCGGCATCGAGGAGCTCTGCGGTCAACTTCTCGACCATGCCTTTCTCGCCACGAGCGCGGCCATAGGTTACGAGCCAGCGGATGGCGAGCGAGGTACGACGCTCGGGGAGAACTTCAATGGGAACCTGGTAGTTCGCTCCACCAACACGGCGGGACTTCACTTCCAGAAGCGGCTTGCAGTTCTCAATCGCCTTCTTGAAGAGCTTGAGGGCCTCGTCGCCACCCTTCTGCTCAAGATTGGTCATGGCGGTGTAGAAGATGCCCTGCGCGGTCGACTTCTTGCCGCCCCACATCATTGAGTTAACAAACTTCGTGACCAGGGTAGAGTTATAGACCGGGTCCGGAGCAACTTCCCGCTTCGCGATATAGCCTTTTCTTGGCATTCTTCTCTCTTCTCTTCTTCCTCCAGCGCCGTCGATTTCTCAAGCATCTGGACTTGGTTACCCAAAAATTGGGGTTGCTGAAATAAAATCTACTTAGCGGCTGCCTTCGGACGCTTCGCACCGTACTTGGAGCGGCTCTGCTTGCGGTTGGCGACGCCGACCGAGTCGAGCGTGCCACGAACAACGTGATAACGAACGCCCGGGAGGTCCTTCACACGACCACCGCGGATGAGCACGATCGAGTGCTCCTGCAGGTTGTGGCCGATGCCCGGGATATAAGTCGTCACTTCGATGCCGTTGGTGAGGCGAACACGAGCGACCTTACGGAGAGCCGAGTTCGGCTTCTTGGGGGTCTGAGTGTAAACGCGAGTGCAGACGCCACGGCGTTGGGGCGAACCCTGGAGCGCGGGGCTGGCGGTCTTATAACGTGTGGGCGTGCGGCCCTGCTTGACGAGCTGATGGAACGTAGGCACTAGAACTCCTTAGTAAATGCGCGCAAAACCTTAAAACCAAACCCGTGCGAGACGCTTTAGCAGGTGAGGGCTTCGCTTTTTGCCGTACACGCAAAAAGATTGAGAACGCTGAAGCGCCTCTTCTACCGAAAGACCAGCCCCTAGAACAGGACGAAGATCTTTCCCTGCTGTTGCGTCTGTAAATCGGTACAACAAGCCAGACGTAAACAGTCGACGGTGGCCGAGCGTCTTTCCCTAATTCAAAGGATGAGCCGACTCCGTTTCGCTGTCCCGGCCCGCATAGCCCATCCAAGGTGGAGGGTGTCGCAGGCACGATTGCGATGGGCCGCAGACTTACAACATTCAGATCGGGGGACAAAGAGCAATGATCCAGAATGTTCTGCGGTGAATCTCTTGTATCCAGTATAGCGCAAACTGCCGATTCCTGCTTCACAGCAGGGTAGGGAGTCAGATTGCGTGGGCTTTTCTCCGCCCTACCGTGTGCCGGCTTCCCGACAATACGGTCTGGATACTCGCGGAACCTTCTAACAATAGCAATCTTGGCGCTGTACGTCAACTTTTAGGCCTAATTTTGCTCATGTTTTGCAGATTTGCACTGGGGGAGTTGCAGTTCCCTGTCGAAGCTGCCAGCAGATTGACCATGCTAGGCTTTTCGAATGACCTTTGCCGATCTTCGTAAGTGCTCTTTGATCCCTGCTCTCGCTATCATTTCTTCCTTATTCGCTTTTGGAAATCCTGCTGAAGGACAGGCGCAAACTGCCTCTTCCCCGGCTAAAGATGCCCGCATTGGGTCGTTGATTGAGGCACTTGGCAAGACCAGAACACCGAGTTCTGCTGCGATTTCACCAGATGGGACGACGGTGGCCTGGGCAGTCCGGACGCGGGAGGGATCCCAGATTCATCTGACGGATGTGGCAGATCCGACAAAGGAGAAGTCGGTCGGGACTGGGCTCGGCTTGATTGATTGCGGGAGCTCGGAGCCGAAGTGGTCGCCGGATGGAGAGTGGCTGGCCTTTGTCTCCGATTGCACGGCGAACAGAGATAAGGCTTCGCAGGATCAGGTGTTTGTGTGGTCAAAGAAAACAGAGGAGTCGAAGCAACTAACGCATGTAATCGGGGGGATCGATTCGCTGACGTGGTCACCTGACGGAAAGACGATAGGCTTCCTGTTTGTTGAGAATGCAACGCGCAGCGCTGGAGCTCTGGCTGCGATGAAGCCGTGGGCGGGCGTGATTGGCGAAGATGGAGTGGAGATTCAACGAGTAGGCGTGGTGAACGTGACGGACGGCTCGTTCTCCCAGGTCACTCCAGCGAATTCGCATGTGTATGAGTTTGGCTGGTCGCCGGATTCGAAACGGTTGGTATTCGTGGCGGCAAATCCTCCCGGCGAGAATAACTGGTGGGTTGCGCAACTTTACACCGAAGAGATTGGGGCGCAGCCAAAGTCAGTCCTTGACCCATCGAAGGTTGCGGGATCGCTGCACGGTCTGCAGATCGCCGTACCGCGCTGGTCGCCCGATGGCAGCCGAATCGCTTTTATCGGCGGGATCATGAGCGATCAAGGTTCGACCGGCGGTGACGTTTATGTGATTCCATCAAGCGGTGGGGAGCCGATCAACATGACTCCGGGACGTGCCGCCTCGGTCGCGTTTATTGGGTGGGTCAGCTCAGGAGTGCTCGGCATTGCGGAACACGTGGGCGGAAACAGCCATCTCACTGCCCTGAACCTGAGTTCGGGCAAAGATCTTTCGGAGATCGATGCAACATTTCCCGAGTCGATTGGCGCGGGCGGGCTGGTGATGAGCATCTCGCTCTCGAAGAAGCACACGGTTGCGCTGATACGCAGTTCCTTCGCGATGCCTCCTGAGGTATGGGCCGGCGCTGCGAATGATATGAAGCAGATTACGCATCTGAATGATGGCATGAAGGCCGCCTGGGGGAAGACGGAGAGTGTTGAGTGGACCAACGACGGGTTCAAGGTGCAAGGATGGCTTCTCTACCCCGCGCATTATGATCCGTCGAAGAAGTATCCGCTGATTGTGAGCGTGCATGGCGGGCCTTCGAGCGCGGTGACTCCGCGTTGGCCTGGAGTCGGTTATGGTGGAGTGCCGTTTTCGGCGCTGGGATACTTCGTGTTTATGCCGAATCCGCGAGGCAGTTATGGACAGGGGGAGAAGTTTACTCAGGCGAACATCAAAGACTTCGGCTATGGCGATTTGCGGGACATTCTGGCGGGAATGGATGTACTGGAGAAGAGATTTCCTATCGACAAGAATCGTGAAGGCTTGACGGGTTGGAGTTATGGCGGATTCATGACGATGTTCGGTGTGACCCAGACGACACGGTTCAAGGCCGCAGTCGCTGGCGCGGGTATCAGCGACTGGAAGAGCTATTACGGGGAGAACTCGATCGACCAGTGGATGGTGCCGTTCTTCGGTAAGACGGTTTATGACGACGCTGCAGTGTATGCCAAGAGTTCGGCGATCGAGTACATCCAGAATGTGAAGACGCCGACGCTGGTGGTAGTTGGGGATCGCGATGGCGAGTGCCCTGCTCCCCAGAGCTTTGAGTTCTGGCATGCGTTGCGTGCAGAGGGAGTGAAGACGCAGTTGGTGGTGTACCCAAATGAAGGACACGGTTTCCGTGATCCGGCCCATCGCAGGGATGTCCTGGAGCGCGCATTGGGCTGGTTTGAGACGGAGATGCCGGCGAAGTAGAGAGAGGCCGCTTGACGCGGAGTGGTATCTTCGCGGGGGGAAAGCGCTTCTTAAACGTCTCTTCGAGGATGCGAAATTGTTGTTCGGGTCGTCCAACGGAGAGCAAGACGATTTGCTTCCGGTGTTCGCAGCTTTTACACTAGGGTTTCGGCTATTCAGCGGTTGCGGTGTGACCGTTCAGCTTGGGTTCCGGTTGGACGGGGAGGTTCAATGCGTCGGTTTGTCACGTTAGCAGTTCTGTTACTTTTCACGGTTCCTTTTGGCGTCTCGATCTCGGGCTGTTCGAAGAAATCCCCAACGATTTTTTGTAATGGCTCTGACTCCGGTATCCCCGTGGGCCAGGTGACGACGATCACGCTGAGTCCGGCGATCACTGGTATCTCGTTGGGCTTCGCGCAGATAGGTCAGGTGAGCAGTCCCGTGGCCACCGACTGCAAAGGCACGAACGAGACGATCACCAAATACACCTATGCGACGTTCCTTGCAGACGGAACGCCGGACATGACGATTGCCGATGTTGAGCCGACGAACGGACGCCTCTGCGCCGGGACGTGGAACCGGAACACAGGCGGCGGCATACCGGACTTTACGACCTGCAATCCGACGAACAAGAGCGGAACGGTCTTTGTGGTTGCCAGCGGCGACGGTGCCAGCAGCAATCCTTTGCCGATTTATATTCATCCGGTGGTAACGAGCGTGGTGCTGGGACCGTTGTCGACGGACTGTATCAATGATCCTGCGACAAACTGCAGCCCTGCTGCGTTCGCTACTCAGCAGGTGAGCTGCAAAATCGATGCAGGGACAGGATGCTGCACGACTCCTGTGACTACGGCCGCGGCTTTTGCCTCAACGAACAGCTGCCAGTCGCAGGCGACAACGGGACAACTGGCAGCGCGCGTCTATCAGAACGCGTCGACGACGCTGGCGAACAATGTCAGCTGCAGGGTGGGCCATCTCTCCTATGTGGCCCAGACGCCGTCGGTGGTATCCATCGATCAAAACGGCGTGGCGACGGCGCAACAGCCCGGTTCCACGGTTATCACCGCGAATATTTCTAACGCAGGAAGCTCGGCCGGATTCTTTTCGACTTGTCCGCCGACCTCAATTGCATTGAGCATTCCGTCAGGTACGGGCAGTGGCACAAGCAGCATCGTCGTGAATCCAAACAATACCCAGCCCTTCACATCCTTGGTTAAGGATAAGAACGGGACCATCCTGACGGGGCTGACGCTCGAATTTGAATCGACGACGCCGACGACGATTCCTGTGGCCTCGTCTGGCACCGTGACGCCAACGTTTCCTGGTGCAGCAGCGATTACGGCTGTATGTCAGCCCCCAAGCTGCAATCCTTCTCCGTTCAATCAGATTGGCTTGTTCGGCAACGGGAAGCCGGTGACGTCGAATGCCATCACGGTGACGGCGCCGGGCATCAACAGCACGAATCTTTATATTGCGAGCACGAACTCGCGGTACGTTGTGCCGATCGACTTTACGCAACCACAGACTGTGCGGCAGGTCCTGTTGCCTTACCTGCCTAACTCAATGGTCATCAGCAACGATGGCAGCTCGATCTACATGGGCAGCGCATACGAGATCATGACGTTTAGCGCTCTTTCAAACTCTGTGACCAAGGAAGATCCTTCAGTAACAGGAACAGTGCTTGCTGTCTCGCCCGATGGCTCTACCCTGGTTGTTACGGATCCGATACGCCAGGCGGTGTATTTGTACCCGGCCAGCGGGGGTACTGCGGTTCAACTGATTCCCCAGTCTGGTGGGGTGGGAACCCACGCGGCGTTTTCTCCTGACAGCCAGACGGTGTACATCACTTTGGGTGACTACAATCCTGCGACAGGTGCAATTACTCCAAACAATCAGCTCTTGGTGCACTCGAGTTTCACAGGCTGGTACCAGACGACATCCTCTCAACCGACGACCGACGTAGCGCTTGGCGTACCGAGTGTTGGAGCGTTCTTCGCCGGCAACCCGACGACGGCGCGCTCGTACTGCCCGGTGACCACCACTTTGGGCGGACCGCCAACGACCTCGTCGACAACCACCAATTTGTTTTATCCCGACGCTGGAGTGATCGCGCTGCCGGTTGACCGGATTGCAACGACCAACGATGGCCTCCATGTGCTCGGAGCGACGGCGTCGACGTTTACGGATCTGGCGATTCCCTCAGGTCTTCCGATCGGCAACTGCCCGCTTGCCGACTCGACACCTGTGAATTTCGCGACGAGCGTTGCGTTTACCGGTGCCCTGCCTGTTGCAGCGACTGCGATCACAGGAGTATTTCCGACCTCGGATTCAAAGGTTGCGTTTGTGACGTATACGGGTACCGGTGGAGTGGTGCCGACGTATACACCACAGACCACAGGCGCGGGTACGCTGGCCACGATTCCGTTGTCGACTGCGGCAGGGACGCCGGTTGCTCCGGTTACAGGCGTGGTGAGCGCAGATAACCAGACGTTCTTCGCTGGAACTTCCGGCGACAATGCGGTTCACCTGATTACGAAGCAGGCTGACGGCTCGTACAAAGACGTTTCGACGCCAATTGCTCCAAAGCTACCGGATGTGAACAACCCTAACAATATCGTCGCGCCGAACCTGCTGGTGCAGAAGCCGCGGAAGGCCACCTCATAAACTAACCCCTTTGAGAAGAACAAGAGCCCTCTCTGCGGAGAGGGCTTTTTCTGCGCGGAGCTACAACATTTGGCATTCCACGAGTCTGCCAGCGGCCTAAGGCGAAACAGGACCGCGAAAAGCTGGGACTGTTCGGCACCGACTTCGGTTGCGTAAGCGTTCCCTCGCCCCGATCGAGATGACCTTCTTGAGGATCGCGAGGGTGCTACTCCTAATTGTTGCGGAGGGACGACGGTTCTAACGATTAGTTGTTAGGGTCGGAGTCGGGCGTGGCGTAATAACCTTTGCGGGCCTGGACTTTTTGGTCTTTGCCGCAGGTGATGTTGAGGGTGCGGAAGGTCCCGTCATTGACTTTGGGGTTGGTGGAAGTGTAGCTGGCGAGATATTGGGTGCGGAGCTCGTCCTGGATCTGGTCGAAGGCTTCCTGGAGCTTTTTGCCATTGTTCCCTACGTTGATAACGCGGCCGCCGGTGTCTTTCGCGAGGCGCTCCATGGCTGCGGCGCCGGTGTCGGCGAGGTTGATGCCAAAGCCTCCGCCTGAGTAAAAGCCGCGGTCGGCGATGAGGATGACATAGATAATGGCGTTGGCTTTCTGGGCAGCCTCAGTAGCGGTTTTGAGGTTCTCCTGGGAGCCTTGGTCGCCGCCGTCGGTGAGGAGAATGAGGATCTTGCGACCGGCCTCCTGACGGAGCTTGTCGTGGGCACCCAGGTAGACGGCATCGTAGAGGAGAGTCCCGCGCGGGTCGCCGTTTCCGGTGACGGACCCGGTGCCAGCGCCGGTGTTGATGACGGCGGAGTCGATGGAGCGCCTAATTTCGCGGGGGCTGTTGGTGTAGTCGGCGAGGAGATTGACGTTGATGTCAAAGGAGATGAGGAAGGCTTCGTCCTTGGGAGTGAGGACGTCTTTGAGGAACTCAGCTCCAGCGGTCTGTTCGAGGGGGAGGACATTCGTCTGACTGCCGCTGGTGTCGAGGAGGATGCCGATAGTAAGGGGGAGGTTCTTTTCCTGAGTGAAGTTTTTGGTCTTCTGGAGAGTCTTGTCTTCGTAGATGCCGCAGTCATCCTTGTGGAGGTTGGTGATAAAGCCGTTTTTATCGCGGACGGAGAAGTAGACGTTGACGAGGTTGACGTTGACTTTGAGCGTCTGGACGTCGCCGATGTCGACGGGCTGTGGCTCAGCTTTGCTGGCGGGCGGTGGGCCGCCAGGAGAAGGTGCCTCCTGCGCGTGGAGGACGGCGGGGAGGCCGATGGTGAGAGCAGCGACGGCGGCGAAGCAGAGAAGGCGCATACTGCATTAGACGACAAAGTCGGACTCGAGTTTGGGAAAAAATTTGGGCGCGAAGCCGAACCGGGCACAACGACAGGGGGTTGCGGTGCGTCCAAAAGAGATAACAGTTTGGGATAGAGTGATGGCGGCAGCGTTGGTGCGCTGATAGTCTGATAAGTGCAGCTTCAGGCCGCCAGGTTTGGCGGAAAAATTGGGGGATTCGTGGTTAGTAAGAACGTATTGGCAGGGGCTTTGGTATGCATGATGGTTGGACAGCCGGGACTCGCACCGGCCCAGCCGGGTGCGCCGCAGCAACAACAAGTGCCTGATGGACCGAAGCCACAGGCGATTCCTGATGCCCCAAAGCCACAGCCCCTGCAGGTTGGTCCGATAACACCTGGCAAGGGCACGACGCTCGATTCGAATGGAGCAAGTTCAACCTCCGAGGATGCGACGCCAGGCAAGCAGCAGGCGGCCCAAAAGGAAGAGGAAGGGCCTCCCCCGGATGTCGCTACCGGCGGCGAAGGACCGAAGGCAGTTTACGCTGCGTGTGCAGACAAACTTTGTTGAAATTCCGTTTACGGTGAAAGACAACAAAGGTAATCCGGTGGCTGGACTGACCTGGCGCGATGTCCGGGTGTATGAGAATAACCTGCGGCAGCAGCTGGCGGTGTTTACAGTGGATCCGTTTCCGCTGTCCGTGGCTCTTGTGATCGACCAGAGCCTGACGGCCGACAATATGGCGAAGGTGAATAATGCGCTTGAAGCTGTACAGGGCGCGTTTACCCCGTACGACGAAGTTGCGGTGTTTACATATAGCAACGGCCCCAAGCAGGTGACTAATTTTTCGGCGGGACCGAGTCCATTGGTCGCTGAGGGATTGCGGAGATCGAAGACTAGCGGGCGCGAGCCGATGATGTACAGCTCCGGGCCTCTGTCGCAAAACATCAACATCAATGGCGGTGCGGATCGATTCACTGATCCGAATACCAATCCGTCTCACGGAACCAGCCAATTGAGCATGCCGAACGTTCCGAAGGAAGTGCATACGCTGAACGATGCGGTTCTGGCTGCCGCAACGGCGTTGGCGAAGACCGGCCCCGGGCGGCGCAGGATCGTTTACATCATCAGTGACGGGAAAGAGTATGGAAGCAAGGCAAAGTTCTCCGAGGTGGTGACGTATCTGAACACGAATAAGATTGCGGTGTTCGGCACGCTGGTGGGAGATTCGGCGCTGTGGGGAATCGGCTTCCTGGACCGGATGCACTTGCCGCTGATGATGCGTGACAATATTCTGCCCGCGTATGCGACTGCCACGGGTGGGAACTTCATGGGAGAGTTCAGGCAGGGCGGGATCGAGCAGAGCTTTGCGAAGATCGCGGAAGAGGTGCGGACGCAATATACGGTGGGCTACTACACCCATGAGCCGTTTATCGATGGCAAGTACAGGCAGATCGAGGTGAAGGTGCTGCGACCTAACCTGACGGTTCTTGCGAAGAAGGGCTATTCTCCGACGGCTGAGGACTCGAAGGCGTCGGCGATTACACCAGCAGCCAAGTAAGCCTTCGATTTCCTGCTGAAACCGGAACGGAATTTTCATGGAGATGCTGTTGCACGGAAATGCGCTGCTGGCGCTGGCTGCGGCGTTGCTTTGGGGCGGTGGGGATTTTTCAGGCGGGATGAGCGTGAAGCGCGCAGGCGGCACGATGGAGGCTGCGCTGCGGGTGATTCTACTGAGCCATGCGGTGAGCCTGGGGATTCTGCTGGTAGTAGTGCGGTTGCGTGGGGACGCTTTTCCGCATGGGGCTCCGCTGGTATGGGGTTTGGTGGCTGGAGCAACGGCGGGAATTGCGCTGGCATGCTTTTATGTGGCGCTGTCGCGGGGGGCGATGGGGGCTTCGGCAGCGCTGAGCGGGTTGCTGGCTGCCGCGATTCCGGCGGCGGTGTCGGGTGTGTCGGAAGGATCGCCTGGGGTGCTTCGGCTGGTGGGTTTTCTGGTTGCAGGGGCGGCGATCTGGTTGATTGCGGCCGGGCCAAATCCTGAGGCTACGCCGGCGGATCGTGGGACGATGTGGCTGGCCATCGCGGGTGGTGTGGGGTTTGGGATTTATTTTGTGGCACTGAAGTTTGCCGGGCGCGCGGGGTTGATCTGGCCGCTGGCTACGGCGAGGATGGGGAGTTTGACGGTGTGCTCGCTGCTGGTGGGTGGAATGTCTTTGCACTCTGCTGCGCGGGACGAGACGCTCCGGCTAACGCAGGCGGCAGTGGTGTGGGCTTTGATTGCGGTATTGTTGGATACTTCCGGGAATCTGTTGTTCGTTGCAGCGACTCGTGCGGGGCGGCTGGATGTGGCGGCGGTGCTGGCTTCGCTTTATCCGGCTTCGACGATTCTGTTGGCTGCATGGACTCTGCATGAGAGGCCCACGGCGCGGCAAGCTTTGGGGATGGTGGTGGCTGTGGCAGCGGTCGTGATGATCACGATTTGAGGGCGACTCCGTGTGAGGGGCAGGAGTTCATGGGATGGAATTGAAGCAAGCTGAAAACGGGGACGACGGTTAGAGCTTGATTTTGGAGACGTCGACGGTAGGTTGGGGGAATTTTAGTTTGAGGCTTTGCAACAGGTCGACGATGATCGCGGAGATGGCGACGTTGCGATACCACTTGTTGTCGGCGGGGATGACGAACCACGGGGCGTGTTTGTGGCTGGTAGTGGAGAGAATATCGTTGTAGGCGTCGACGTACTGGGGCCAGAATTTGCGTTCTTTGAGGTCGGCGTCGGAGAGCTTCCAGTGCTTGTCTTTGTCGTCGAGACGGGATTTCAGGCGACGAGTCTGCTCGGCATGTGAGATGTGGAGGAAGAATTTTAGGATGAGGACGTCGTTGTCGACGAGGAAGCTCTCGAACTTGTTGATGTCTTCGAGACGTTTTCGGACGGTGTCGGGGGAGATGAGTTTGTGGACGCTGGGGACGAGGACGTCCTCGTAGTGTGAACGGTTGAAGATCTGGATCATGCCGCGTGGGGGGACCTGGGAATGGACGCGCCAGAGGAAATCGTGACGAGCTTCGATTGGCGTGGGGACCTTGAACTGGGAGACGTCGCAGCCCTGAGGGTTGACGCCGGAGAAGATGTGGCTGATGGTGCCGTCCTTGCCAGCGGTGTCCATTCCCTGAAGGACTATGAGGAGGGCTTTGGACTGGCTGGCGTAGAAGACGTCTTGCAGAACTTCGAGTTGGTCGCGATGTTTGGCGAGAACTACTTTTGCAGCTTCTTCGGATTTGAAATCGCCGGTATCGGAGGAAGAGATCTTAGAGAGCCGCACTTTGGAATGCGGTTTGACCAGATAAGACGATTTGATTTTCATGAGGCGGCGCCACCTGAAGTGTGATGGTATCTGGGAGAGATTCTCTCGGGAGACCCAAAGCTAAAGCAAGGGCGACGCGCGGCCGAGACCGCACTTCCAAAAACCCGCTGATGCCTCGCGGCTTACTTGGTTGATTCTTCAGGCTTGGGGGTAACGGTGTGTGCGGTTTCCCCCGGCTTGTTGATGTCGTCGGAGACGCCCTTGAGACCGTCTTTGAAGCCCCTGTAGCCTTCGCCGAGGCCTTTGCCAAGTTCGGGCAGCTTCTTGCCGCCGAAAAGGACCAGGACGACGACAGCGAGGATCATGAGGTGTGATGGTGTAAATAGTTCGCCCATAGTGTTTCTCCCTACAGCCATGCGGTACGCGCTGCTGCCACCGTCTATTGTCGCACAAGGCCGTCACTAACAGATACGTCCAACAGGATGCAGCAGATGTGGGCTGAACGTTATATCTTGGTTAGTAGGGAAATTTGCGGGACAGGTTCTGGAAGAGGCTGGACGTTGAACGAGGCCGGATGCTGGAATAGACGTGGAGACGGATGTTGCGATTGAAGATGATTGGTAAGGCAAGAGTAACCGGGGCGCGCAGGACAGGATCTCGCGCAGTGGCAGCAGTTTTTGCAGTTGGCTTGCTGACGGCAGGTACGATGCAGGGGATGGCGCAGGGCACAGTGGCGGCGGGACAGACAAAGACGTCGATTCCGATTGCGTCGTCGAAGATTGCGGTGGCTGCTCCAGTGACCTATGACAATAAGTACGAGCTCTTCGCCGGGTTTAACTACCAGAACTTTCAGGCAGGACAGAGTCTGCCAAACCGGATGAACCTGGGAGGCGGCGAGGTATTGTTTACCTACTGGTTGCCGGGGAGCGGTTGGATTAAGAAGCTGGGAGTGGGTGCGGACTATCGCTTCGATGCGGGAACTACGCCGGTGCTGGCGAATGGTGGAACGACGTCATTCTCTCCTACGACGAATGGGACTGGAATCAATAACCGGCCGCTGGTGTGGCTGAATACGGGCATGCTGGGGGCACAGTATCGCGGGCCAAAGAACCAGTATGCGGCGCTGAGCTATCACGGGTACTTCGGCGTGTCGCATGGGACGTTCGATAAGAGCTTTCGAAATGTAAATTCGAATGTGAACCCGTTTACGGCGACGGGGCTCTATACGAATCGCACGAAGCCGTTTGCGGCTTTGGGTGCGAGCGTTGATTTCAATCTGTCGAAAAAGTGGGCGATAAGGATTTCGCCGGATCTGATCCTGGAACACTTCGGAACGGAGACGCGGGAGTTTGTTGCGGTGTCGGGTGGAGCGATTTACCGGTTTGGGAAGAGGTAAAGGCGTAACATGGAAAAAACGGATTAGATGGATAAGAGCGGATTGGAAGACCATTGAGTCTTTCGATCCGTTCTGTTTTGATCCGTGGTGGGTTCGTTTTTTCTACCAGGTATTGCCTTGCTGGAGGAATTCGGGCGAGACGGGGTTCTCGTAGACGCTGTAGTCTCGGGTGACGACGGTGAGGCCGTTGGGTGAGACGAAATAGTTCTTCTTGTCTTCGTTGGGGTCGTAGCCGATGACGGTGCCGTCTGGGATGTGGACGTCGCGGTCGATGATGGAGCGGCGGATGCGGCAGTGGCGGCCGATGTTTACGTGAGAGAAGACGATGCTGGAGTCTACATCGGCGTAGGAGTTGACGCGAACATCCTGGGAGAGGACGGAGTTGCGAACGACGGCTCCGGAGACGATGGAGCCTGCACAGACGATGGAGTTAATGGCCATGCCGGTGCGTCCGGGTTCTCCGAAGACGAACTTGGCCGGTGGGTACTGGTAGGAGCGGGTGCGCATGGGCCAGGACTTGTCATAGAGGTTGAAGGTGGGGGTGACGCCGGCGACGTCCATGTTGGCCTCGTAATAGGCATCGAGGGTGCCGACGTCGCGCCAGTAGAGGGCCTTCTGGCGATTCTCGTCGACGAAATTGTAGGCGTGCATTTTGAAACGGCCGAGGATGTTGGGCAGGATATCGTGGCCGAAGTCGTGTTTGGAGTTGGGATCTTCGGCGTCCTTGATGAGTTCGGGCAGAAGGACGTCGGTGTTGAAGATGTAGATACCCATGGAGACATCGACCATGTCGGGGTTGAATGGGGAACGGATCTTTGTTTCCTTCGGCTTTTCTTCAAAGCCGGTAACCTCACCGTTGGGGGCGACCTCGACGACTCCGAAGGCGGAGACCTCGGAGGGTGATATGGGCAGTGTGGCGAGGGTGACGTCGGCGCCGGATTCGGTGTGCTGCTCGAGCATTAGCGAGTAATTCATCTTGTAGATGTGATCGCCGGAGAGGATGATGACGTGCTTTGGTTCTTCGGAGCCGATGGAGTAGATGTTCTGGTAGACGGCGTCGGCTGTGCCCTGGTACCAGGACTTGGAGACGCGCTGCATGGGGGGGAGGATCTCAATGAACTCGCCAAGTTCGTTTGCAACGACGGGACCCCAGCCCTCGCGGATGTGGCGGTTCAGCGAGAGGGCTTTGTACTGGGTGAGGATGTAGACGTGCCGCAGGTCTGAGTTGATGCAGTTTGAGAGGGTGATGTCGATGATTCGGTACTGGCCAGCGAAGGGAACAGCCGGCTTGGCGCGATCTCGGGTAAGGGGAAAAAGCCGTTCTCCGGCACCACCAGCGAGTAAAACACCCAACGTATCTCTCATATATCTCTTAGGCTCCGGACGGCAAATGGCGAAAAAAACGAACCTCGTGAGTCTGATGCATCAAGTGGTTCAGATGCAACAGAGAAACGCGAGTCTACCATGTGCGGTCGACGTTGGTAATCCTGGGGTGTCAAGAGACGAACAAATGATGCCCGGCGAGGCGCTGGGCTGGGTAGGCTTACCGCTTAGGCCTATGCGCTGCCCGGAGGGGACTGGGCGTCCGGTGCCGCGTCCTCGGTGAGGCTGATGCGCAACGATTTCAAGAAGGTCAGATCGTTCCTGGTGAATGGCCCGTCTGCGTCTTCGACTGCCGGTTCGGCGTGCTCTTCGGGTTCTGCCTCGACCTCATTGAGGCCGATGGTGGCCTCAAGCATGAGGAGAACATCAAAACCCTGTTCGCGGATGTTTTTGACGACGCCTGCGATGTCCTCGGACTCCGAGACGGACTCGTGAATTGCTTCGCCAAGTTTTTGGATAAGGTTTTTGACCTTCTGGTTCAATGCCACCTCCGGGCTGCCCTATGGTTCGAATCCTCACCACGCATCGGGTATTCCCGGCGAAGATGCCCGGCGGGAACGGCATTGCGGGTACATCAGTCGTACCTTGATTTCGATTTAAAGAATACGCCCATGTCAGCTGCGGCTGCAATGACTTTTGTTTGTGTATAAAACGATGGGACTTAGGTGGTTTCGACGACGGTGTGGTGGTCGGCCCAGGCCTGTTCGAGGCGGTGGGCGAGGAGTTCGACAGGCTGGGTACGACCGGGACTCCAGACCAGAAATCCGGCGATTGCGGCACAGAAGCCGCCGACGATCCATAGAAGATTTTTCATTGCGTAGCCTCTCTTTCGTGTGTGATGCAGTGCGCCTGAAATACGATGCGTTGTTTCTTGCGGCGAAGTCGTAGTGCTTTTTGGTCACCTGACAAATGCGAGGCTTTGCTGGGGTGATGGGACCAGCTACACTTCGGGTATGGATTCGGTTCGATTTGGCCGTGCGCTTGGCTTCGGAGTGCGTGCGGCGGCTAAGACGCTGGTAACTGCCGCGGATGCGGCGACTACTCCGAATCCTACTGCCGCGACGAAGGAGACGCCTGCTGTCGGTTCGGCTACCGCAGGTAACGCTAAGGTTTCCGGGGTTCGTCCGGAGGCGCGAACGCCGCAGACGACTTCCCAGATGCGACAGGCGGGGCAAGGCCTGAAGGAAGGCGGCAAGCGGTTTGGCGAGGCGATGGGCGGGAGAGTTGTGAGACTCTCCGGGGCACTGTGGCTGGAACTGACGGGGGTTTTCTTTGGGATTTTTGCGTTCTCTGCGGCTGCCGGTTCGTGGAGGATGCATGCTGCTCTGCATGAGACTGCGGGAAACCATGACGCGCATGTGCGTTTTTTGATCTCCGTGGTGATGGCGGCGGTCTTTGGGTACTTCTGCGTGAGTAGTTTTGTGAAGGCGAACCGAATGAGCCGCAGGCACTAGCCCTCGGAGTCACCGGGTACACTTGAGCGGCATGTCTGAGACAAAAAAAACAGGTTCGGGGGCGGTGAAGACCAGTTCTGGGATTCCGGTGGAGGTCGTTTATCGGGCCGAGGATCTTGAGGGCTTCGATGGTGCGGCTGCGGCGGGTGAGCCAGGGCAGTTTCCGTTTACGCGAGGGATTCAGCCGACGATGTATCGCGGGCGGCTGTGGACGATGCGTCAGTATGCGGGGATGGGGGATGCGGAGGAGTCGAATCGGCGCTATAAATTTTTACTGGCTCATGGCACAAAAGGTTTGAGCGTGGCGTTCGATCTACCTACGCAGATTGGGTATGACTCGGATTCGCCGCTGGCGCTGGGTGAGGTGGGGAAGGTTGGAGTAGCGATCGATTCGATTGAGGATATGGAGCGGCTGTTTGATGGGATTGCGCTCGATACGATTTCGACTTCGATGACGATCAACGCTACGGCTTCGATTCTGCTGGCGCTGTATGTTGCGGTGGCGAAGCGGCAAGGCGCGGATACGAAGAAGCTGAGCGGGACGACTCAGAACGATATTTTGAAAGAGTACATTGCACGGGGGACTTACATCTATCCGGTGAACCATGCGATGCGGCTGGTGACTGATATCTTTGCGTGGGCGGCGGAGGAGGTTCCGGAGTGGAATACGATTTCGATCTCCGGGTATCACATGCGCGAGGCTGGATGTACGGCGGTGCAGGAGGTGGCGTTTACGCTGGCGAATGGTATGACGTATGTACAAGCCGCGATTGACGCGGGTCTGGATGTGGATGCGTTTGCTCCGCGGCTGAGTTTTTTCTTTAATTCGCACAATAATCTGCTGGAGGAGGTTGCGAAGTTTCGTGCGGCTCGGCGGATGTGGGCGCGGATTATGCGGGAACACTTTGGCGCGAAGAAGGAGCGGAGTTGGATGCTGCGGTTTCATACGCAGACTGCGGGGTCGACGCTGACGGCGCAGCAGCCGGAGAACAATATTGTGCGGACGACGCTGCAGGGGCTGGCGGCGGTGTTGGGTGGGACGCAGAGTCTGCATACGAATGGATTCGATGAAGCGCTGGCGCTGCCTACGGAGAGTGCGGCTCGGATTGCTTTGAGAACGCAGCAGATTCTGGCGCATGAGAGCGGCGTGGCGCAGACCGTTGACCCGCTTGCCGGGTCGTTTTATGTGGAGTCTCTGACGAATCAGATTGAGCGGCGGGCGGATGAGTATTTGGCGACGATTGCCGGGTTCGGCGTTACTTCAAACGACAAGGGGAGCAAGTATGGGATGCTTCGTGCGATCGAGCAGGGGTATGTGCAGCGGGAGATTCAGAATGCGGCTTATGAGTATCAGCGGGCCGTGGATGCGAAAGAGGCCGTCGTTGTTGGGGTGAATGAGTTTACTGGGGAGGATGCTGCAGTACCGATTCAGCGGATTGATGAGACGCTGGAAGGACGACAGGTGGAGCGGGTGCGAGCGATGCGCGCGCGGCGAGATGCGGGGGTGCATGCTGCGGCTTTGCGCGGAGTGGAAGTTGCGGCTCGGAGTGGGGAGAATTTGATGCCGCGAATTCTGCATGCGGCGGAGAGCTATGCAACGGTGGGTGAGATTGCGAATATTTTGCGGACGGTGTTTGGGGAGTATCGGGAGACGGTTGTAGTCTAGCTTCGGGCGGAAGACCGGTTTCGCGAAGGCTTGTTGATGCGAACTTTTTGGAGATACATCGTTTTGGTTTTGGCCCTATTGACCGTGGGTTTTGCTACGGCCGAGGTGCAGAGCGCACGGATACCCACGACGCACGGAACTTCTTTCGCGGGCACAGAGGTGACACTACCGGATGATTTTAAGGGCAAGGTTGGCGTGCTTGTGCTCGGATTTTCCAAGAGCTCCGGCGATGTTTGCAAAGGGTGGGGACAGCGATTGGCGGAGAGTTATCGGAATTCTCATGAGGTGATGTATTACCAGGTACCCGTACTCGAGTCGGTCCCGAAGCTGATTCGCGGAATGGTGTTGAGATCGATGAAGTCGGGAGTGCCCGAGACGGAGCAGGCGCATTTTATGCCCACGTTCACCGATGAGGCGGAGTGGAAGAAGATTGTGTCGTATGCAAACGCTGATGATGCGTATGTTCTAGTCGTTGATGGGTATGGCAAAGTGCGGTGGCAGACCTCGGGAAAGGTCACGGACGCGTGGTTTGGCGCTTTGAGAGACCAGGTGGAGGCGCTGCGAATAAAGTCAGGGACTCCGCCCACAAAGTGAGGGGCGGGAGCACGGGCCGGTGCTCAGACGCTGCTCTAGAGGTCTGCCCACAGATACGGGAAGAGCTTTCCAGCTTCGGCGGAGGTCAGCTTGACATCGGCAAGCTCGGCTGCGCGCGACATGGCCGGATCGAGATGGTTGGCCAAGTCGTTCGCGGACGGGAGCACTTTTTCATCCGGAACGACACCGACGTTTTCGAGGCTTTTCCCATCTGCCATGAGGAGATTGGCGAAGGTGATCGATGTCGCGTAAAAGACTTTTGTATCGATACCCACGGAGTCGTGATAGATGCGCGACTCCATGACGGCTCCTGCAGACCTATCGCCGACTACGGTTCCTCGGTGTTCCAACTGAATTACTCGCGCAAGCAATTCGGACGCGGAAGCAGAACCGCTGTTAATGAGAACGATGACCTTCCCGGTATAAGGCTTTGAGTTGGCTTTGCCGATCAGGGGTTTTTCGGGCTTGCGGGAGACCAGCTCTGCGATCTTAACGTCGTGATCGAACAGGTGGCCAATGAGATGTTCGAGTGTATCGACGCTGCCTCCGCCATTATCACGGAGGTCGAGAATAAGGGTTGCATGGTTCTTTACCTTGTTAAAGATTGCATCCAAGGTCATTGGATCGGCATGAAACATGGCCATCTTCCAGTAGAACACCTTGTCGGTTTCAACGGTGCGCTCTTCGAAGCGGCGTTCGTCCTTCTCGGATTCTCTCAGCTCGTCCCAGAGATCAGCGTCTTGATCATCGCCGACCACGAGAGATTGTTTGACTTCACGATACGAGCTTTTTACGTCGACTGTCCTGCGCTCACCATCGGGAGAAAAGATATCCAACTGCTCCACCGGCAATGGGGAGAGGCGATGAAAGAAATAATCCACATCGTGGAAATCGTCACGAGTCACCGGATAGCCCTGAAAGTGAGCTATTTCATCACCAGGATGAAGCTTCTCATAGGCGTCAGTCTTGGGCTTGACCATGGTGACGAAACAGCGGTCGCCAACCATTCCCATACGGTAGCCGGAATCGAACCGCAGGTTGCGGTTGGGCGGCACGAAGAAGAGATGGGAGTCGTGGAAACCGCTGAGGAAGGCCGCTATGACATGAAACGCAGCGCTGGGTGTGCCTGCCTTCGCGAGCTGAGCGTTGTACTCGTGATACCGGGCGTCGATGTCGATGCCACGGAAGTTTGGATCGTAGTAATTCTTTTTGACCGATTTCCATATTTCTCTGAGCATGTCTTCCATGCGTGCCTGCTCGACGGAATCGAGCTTTGGCGGAGCCTTTTCAGCCTGAAGATTTTGTGTCGAAAAGGCAAGAAAAAGAGACAGAAAAGTAGAACCGAGTACACGAACTTTCATGAAAAATTTTCACCCGCTTTAGTTGGATAGGTGCAATGTAACTGAGGCAGGCATCATTGACAATCACCTAAATTGTGGATGTTCAAAGATAGGAAGCGGTGACCAGTGCTATCGTTTTTATTGAGGGAATACGTATGACAGAGCCGATGACTCCACTTCGCAAGACAGCATTGAACGCGGTACACCGGGCGGCTAAGGCCAAGATGGTCGACTTTGGCGGATGGGATATGCCGGTGGACTGCTGTGGTTTGATCGCGGAACATATGGCGGTGCGGACCGCGGTGGGAGTGTTCGATGTGTCGCATATGGGCGATATTCAGTTGCGGGGGCCTGGATCGCTGGCGGCGGTGCAGCGGCTTTCGATGAATGATGCTTCGAAACTGGCGGTGGGGCAGGCGCATTATTCGGCGATGCTCTATCCGAACGGGACGTTTGTCGACGACGTGATCGTGCATAAGCTTTCGGATAACGACTATCTGATTGTGATTAATGCGGGGACTCGGGAGAAGGATGTTCAGTGGGTGCGGCAGACCGTTGGACAGATGCCGGGCGTGCATGTGAACGACTTCAGCGACTACTACACGCAGATCGCGATCCAGGGGCCGAGGGCGGCGGAGACGCTGCAGAAGTTGACGACGACGGATTTGAGCACGATCAAGAACTACTGGTTTACGTGGGGCCAGGTCTGCGGACTGCACAATGTGCTGATCGCACGGACGGGGTATACGGGTGAGGATGGGTTTGAGATTTATATCCCGTCGGATGAAGCGACCAGTGCACGTGTGTGGCAGGAGGTACTGGATGCGGGCGCGGAGTTTGGGATTCTGACTTGTGGCCTGGGGGCACGGAATACGCTTCGACTGGAAGCAGGGATGGCGCTGTATGGGCATGAGATCTCGGACACGATCAACGTGTTTGAGGCAGGGCTGGGGCGGTATGCGAAGCTCGACAAGGGGGATTTCGTTGGGCGCGATGCCTTGTTGAAGGTGCAGGAAGAGGGCGGGCCGAAGAGGAAGCTCGTGGGCCTCGAGATGATTGAGCGTGGGATTGGGCGGGACGGGTATCCGGTATTCGCACTGGATGGGACGCGGCTGGGGGAGATAACGAGCGGGTCGCCTTCGCCGTTTTTGAAGAAAAATATCGCGCTGGCTTATGTTCCGGTAGCAAATAGCGTGTTGGATACAGAGGTTGGGGTGGAGATTCGCGGGCAGATGGTGAAGGCGAGGGTAGTGCCAACACCGTTCTATAAGCGGCCTAAGAAAACCATGCAGAACCCTGCAGAGCTTTACGTTCCGATCTCATAGGCCCCGCTCAACCGTGGCGACATGAGAGAAGCCGTTCGCTTTTCCACTGCGAGCCTGTCTACCACTACAATTAGTGTTGACCTTTAGAAGCCGGAGAGAAGAATGAGCTATCCCGAGAATTACAAATATACGAAGGAACATGAATGGATTCAGATTGACGGTGGCGTCGGCACCGTCGGGATTACAGACTACGCGCAGAATTCGCTGGGCGATATTGTGTTTGTTGATCTGCCGAAAGTGGGCGATTCGATTGAAGCCGGCAAGAGCTTTGGATCGGTGGAGTCGGTGAAGGCGGTCTCTGATCTGTTTGCGCCTGTTTCGGGCAAGGTGACGGCCGTGAACGATGCGCTGAAGGATGCTCCGGAGAAGATCAATACGGACGCGAATACGACCTGGATGCTGAAGGTGGAGTTGAGCGACGCGAAACAGGCTGACGGATTGCTGACTGCGGAAGACTACGAAAAATTTATAAGCGAAGAGACCGGACACTAACGAGATGCGCTATTTGCCGAAGTCCCCTGCGGACCGTAAGAAGATGCTCGCCGAGATTGGCGTGGCGTCGATTGATGATTTGTTTTCCTCGATTCCGGCTGAGTATCGTCTGACTCGCGATCTGCATGTTCCGCGACAGCATGGCGAGCAGGAGGTGATCGAGCACTTCAAGGCGTTTGCCGAGCAGAATGCTATTGGCTATGCGAGTTTTTTGGGCGCGGGCGCTTATCGGCACTATCGGCCGGTGTTGATCGATACAGTGGTATCGCGCGGCGAGTTTTTGACGAGCTATACACCTTACCAGCCGGAGATTGCGCAGGGCACGCTGCAGGCACTGTTCGAATTCCAGACGATGATCTGCGAACTTACCGGGATGGAGATCGCGAACGCGTCGATGTACGACGGGTCGACGGGCGTGGCTGAGGCCGTGATGATGGCGGTGCGCGTGACGGGCCGCAACGGTGCAGTTGTGGCAAAGACGGTTCATCCGGAGTATCGCGAGGTACTGGCGACGTATGCACTGCACCAGGAGATTCCGGTGACGCTGTTGGATTACGCCGCCAATGGCCGCCTGGATCTGGCGACGCTGGATGCAACGATTACGGACGATACGGCTTGTGTGCTGATTCAATCGCCGAATTTTTTCGGGACGATTGAGGATGTTGCTGCGATTGCGGAGATCGCGCACAAGAAGGGCGCACTGCTGATTGTCGCGATCGCAGAGGCGGTATCGCTGGGGATTGTGAAGCCTCCGAAAGAAGCGGACATTGTAGCGATGGAGGCACAGGCGTTTGGCGTTCCGGTGGGTTTTGGCGGGCCATATTGCGGCGTGATTGCGTCGAAGGAGAAGTTCCTGCGGCAGATGCCAGGGCGGCTTGCCGGGGAGACGAAGGATATGAGCGGCAAGCGAGGATTTGTGCTGACGCTGTCGACGCGGGAGCAGCATATTCGGCGGGAGAAGGCGACTTCAAATATCTGTACGAACCAGTCGCTGGTTGCGCTGATGGTAACAGTGTTTTTGACGGTGTATGGCAAGGGATTGAAAGAACTTGGTGAGCAGAACCTGGCCAAGGCTCACTATGCGGCACAGACACTGGGGAAGAGCGGCAGGGTTTTGTTTGGCGGGGCTCCCCGGTTCAATGAGTTTGTTCTGGATTTGGGTAAAGATGCTGAGCAGATAAATGCTTCGCTGCTTGGGAAGAAGATTATTGGCGGTCTGCCGTTGGCAAAGTGGTATCCGGAGTTGGGCGCGGGCGCGAGTTTGTGGTGCGCGACAGAGCTAAATAGAAGGCGCAGATCGATGCGGCCGCCGCGGCGATTGCTGGCAAGGCTTAGCGATGGATATTTCGGCGGTCATCGGCGAGGAGTTGAAGGCGGTTGAGTTTGTTGATGATTTTTTGCAGCTGCGATTTGATGGCCCGCTTTTTACGCTGTATGTCTGGCCGCATGTTTTGCTGTCGGATTTTTCGGTGGCGTTTGGGGAACCGGAGTACAGGAATGCTCTTTGCGCACAGATCGGGGAGAAGGTTGTCAGGCTTCGTTGGAGGAAGGCGACGCGCTGACGATTGAGTTTGAGAACGGCACAGTGTTTGGTTTGTCGTTGCGGGAAGAGGATTTGGATGGGCCGGAGGCTGGAAGTTCTCGGCGGACGGTAGTCGTGAAGAAGCGGAGGAGTTCTGAGGATTCGAAAAAATCGCCGCGTTCTTGCTGGTGGCGTTTCGGCTTTGAGTTGTTCCTTTTCGGGAAGTTTACAGTATCGCTTTACTTCCACACTATACCCATGGTGCGGGTCGCGATGATCGTACTGATTGTCATGAATGGCGGTCACTTCCGTGGCGTCATTATCGTCACGCCTCGAAGTGCGAAAGCAAAATATTGGCGAAAGATTTGGGAGAGAGCATTATGGCAGAAAAGTTTGTGGGTACGCCGAAGAAGGCTACGACGCATGTTAATCAGAATGAAGATTTGATTTTTGAGAAATCTTCGCCCGGGAAGAAGGCTTATCGACTGAGTGAGTTGGATGTTCCCGCGGTGGATGCCGCTTCCCTGCTGGGCGATGCGGTACGGACAGATCTGGGAGTAATGCCGGAGCTTTCAGAGATTGAGATTGTGCGGCACTTCACGCGGCTTTCGACGTGGAACTATGCGATTGACCTCGGAATGTTCCCGCTGGGAAGTTGCACGATGAAGTACAACGGGCGGGTGAATGAGCTGGTTGCGCGGCTGGAGGGGATTGCGGAGGCGCATCCTTATCAGCCGGAGTCGCTGTCGCAGGGCGTGCTCGAGATTATGAAGATGCTGAGCGACTGCCTGATCGATATCTGCGGGATGGATGCGATTACGCTGCAGCCGGCAGCTGGCGCGCATGGAGAGTTTACGGGGATTCTGCTGGCTCGGGCGTATCACGAGAGCCTGGGGAATGCGCGAAAGAAGGTGCTGATTCCTGACTCGGCGCATGGGACGAATCCGGCGACGGCTGCGGTGGTGGGGTATCAGGTGCAGAATCTGAAGTCGAATGCCGAGGGCATGGTGGATCTGGCAGAGTTGGAGAAGCTGGTCGACGGAGATACTGCTGCCCTGATGCTGACAAATCCTTCGACGATTGGTGTGTTTGAGAGCGAGATTCACAAGATTGCCGACATTCTGCATGCGAAGGGCGCGCTGTTGTATATGGACGGCGCGAATATGAATGCGCTGGTGGGCAAGACGCGGCCCGGCGATTTTGGCGTGGATGTGATGCATTTGAATCTGCACAAGACCTTCTCTACGCCGCATGGTGGCGGCGGTCCGGGGTCGGGGCCGGTGGCTTGCAAGAAGATTCTGGAGCCGTTTCTGCCTACGCCCGTGCTGGTTGAGCGCGGTGGGAAGCTGGCTTTGGACTACAACAGGGCACAGAGTGTCGGACGGGTGCGGATGTTTTATGGGAACTTCGGAATGTTTGTGCGGGCGCTGGCTTATATTTTGGCAAATGGGCCGGATGGTCTGCGGCAGACGACCGAGGATGCTGTGCTGAATGCAAATTATCTTCGCGCGAAGCTGCAGGATACGTTTGAGCTGCCGTATAAGGCTCCTTCGCTGCATGAGGTGGTGTTCTCGGATAAGCGGCAGGCCAAGAATGGCGTGAAGACCGGCGACATGGGCAAGCGGCTGATCGACTATGGCTTCCATGCGTATACGGTTTCGTTTCCGCTGGTGGTGCAGGGCGCGATGATGATTGAGCCGACGGAGAGCGAGAGCCGCGAGGAACTCGATCTGCTGGTGGATGCGTTGAAGCAAATTGCTCGGGAGGCTGAGGAGAACCCAGAACTAGTGCAGACGGCTCCGCATACAACTCGGGTGCAGAGGCTGGATGAGACGACGGCGGCGCGGAAGCCTGTGCTGCGATGGAAGGCTCCGGCTGCTGCGGAGCCGGTCGTGGTCGATACGGCCGCGAAGGAGTGGTGAGCCGTGTCTGTCTTTTATGACCGGCAGAATGAGCTGGAAAAGCATGAGTTCATGATGGGTGAGGCGCGAGGACGCCTGGCAGTGACGCTAGACGTGCTGACCGACGCGCTCATCCTAGTGGGGCAACATGGGGTGTATTGCACGAGCGCGCGGAATCCTAAGGTTCCGGCGCTTGATCTGCAGGCGGTGGTGAGGGACATCACGGGGGCGAAGGAGCTGGTGGCTTCGGTGATGGAGAAGCTGCGGCAGGAGAAAGAAGCGGCGGAAAAGTAACAAGTTTTGATAGGTGTTCTCTCGGTCGACGGCTGTTAGGCTTCGTGATTAAGTCAACCCGTCTTTCGAAAGGACAGCTGTCTTATGAAGGCGAAGCAGACACAGATCAAGAACGCAAACTCCGGACACAGCGAAGTCAACTAGAAGGGGTTTCGGCGTCCTCGCATCTTCCGCGATGTGAAAACGCCGAACGTATCCGATTACTGAGCCTTGACGGCTACGTATTCGTCGGTGGTGCCCCATTTGACGTGGAGTTCCGTGGCGCTGCCTTTGGTGTTCTCGAAGGAGATGGACATATTTTCCTGCGAGGATGGGGCCGCCTTGTTGGTCATGGGCGTGCGACCGAGGTCCTGAGGCTGGTTGTACTCGGTGCCCCACTGGCCGGTCTGCTTGTTAACGATGAGCATCCACTTGTCGGCACTGGGTAGGGTGTAGATGGTATAGGTTCCGGCGGGAACATCGAGCGTCCCGATCTTCAGGCTGGTTGCGGTGACGAGGGTGGTGGCCGGGTTGGCTCCGGTGCGCCAAACCTGGCCGTAGGGGACGATGTCGGAGCCAATCGTGCGGCCTTTGAGGCGGGGGGAGTTGTACTTGATGGTGACAGCTTTGCCGTTGAGGGTGGCGTCCGCAGAAGCGGCGGGGCTGGCCAGCGGCTGCTGGGCGAGGCTTGCGGTGACGAGCAGGGTACAAAAGGCGGCGGTTGCCAGGGAACGAAGGAACATGAATGAGTCTCTCTTTCTGGATGGATTGCGCTTAAACGATTCGGCGGTACGGACGACTTCGAAAGCAGGATTGGGCGTCCGTCCTGATGCTCAATGGGAGCGGCGTGGGCTGTCAACTAGCGGCGATCATGCTAGCTTAAAGGACGCGCCCGTAGCTCAGCTGGATAGAGCGGCAGCCTCCGAAGCTGTAGGTCAGAAGTTCGAATCTTCTCGGGCGCACCATTCTTCAGACGTCTCTGTGTTGAATCACTTAGTGAACACACCCTTCCAGCGGTTTAGAACTCCATGGATCTGTCAGCTTCCGATAACCCGTTTGCGGGTAATAGCCCCTATAAATACTTATAGACAGCCAGTTTCAAGAATCTCGCATCCAATTCCTAGCCGATAAAACTCCGGTGAAGCTCCCGGTCCTTCAGGAGCTACCCCGATTTCTGTAGGGATTGCAGATGCAGAGTTTTCCTACCCGCTACCGGATTTCGCTGCTCTTACTCTCCCTTCTGACCTTCTGCACAGGCAGACTGCACTCGCAGGCAAGCCCCACCGCCTCCAAGAACACTCAGTATTCCGTCTTCGGCGCATACTCCCTGGTCTCCCCCGACAACCGCAAAGCGACGCTCAACAGTGGTGTTACCTTCGGCGCCGACTACACCCACATGTTTGGCAACTTTGCCCTCTCCGTCGAGCCCCGCATCAAATTCGCTCCCGGCGACACCGTCGGCGAAAGAACCTTCGGTGGAGGCTTCCGCTTCGAATACCGAATCAAACGTCTCATCCCCTACGTCGATTACATAGTGAGCTACGGCATCGTCACATTCACCCACCCAACCGATCCCAACTACACGAGAGACGACGCCTATGTGCGCTCGCCCGGTCTCGGCCTTGACTATTACCTCACTCCCCGGTGGGCCGTCCGCGCCGACTATCAGTTTGAACATTGGACCATCTTGCCCGGCAACACCTTCAACCCCCGCGCCCTCAGCTTCGGAGTCGTCTATCGCATCCCCTTCAAGCCCTACGTCCACTATTAGCCGCAGTAGCACTTCTCCCGAAAATCCCTCCACATCTCTTCAATCCCTTAATCCCTACGACAAGTGCGATGAAGAGTCACCTTGCGAGCTACCTCGAATCCCATTCTCAGATAAAGTTCGATCGCATGATGGTTTGTAGCGCTGACATGGAGCCATGACACCAGTCCGTCGCGGCGATGAGTTCGCACAAGATGCCAGATGAGGCCCGAGGAAAGACCTTTGCCGCGATGCGCTGGGTGAGTGCAGACGCCGCTAATTTCGGGATATCCGGCTGGGATCAATCGTTCGCCTGCCATTGCGATAAGCTCGCCGCCAGTTCGTACGCCGTAGTAAGAGCCCATTTCGCAGGTTCTGGTGCGAAAAAAGCCGGGGAAGGCGAGATCTGTCAGGGCTACCATCTCAGGGGCGTTTGCGCAGGAGAGTGGAACGATTTCGAAGTTCGGAATGGTAGGAGTTATGTTTTCGGGTAGCACCATCTGGAGACACTCGAGCGTTTCGGTAAAGGAAAGCCCAGGCGTGCGCGGATAGCTCTCGCCTATAAGCCAGACGTACTCTCCGGGCACAAGCAGGGATTGAAGCGATTGGAGTGCGGCGAGCGGTGGGTTCAACAACCGCTGCGAACGGGGCGACGTCAGCAGGATATCGCGAGGCGTCCCCAGCTGATTGGGCTAAGTGGCGATGCTTTGTTTGAAGCGCATGCCAGACCGGGTTGGCAAACGGGCTCTCTGGCAGATCGCTCATGTTTCTTTTAGAAGAGAATCCTCCGCGTTGCGATTCATTTCCGATCCGACTCTGGTGGGTTAGGGGGAAACGAGAAGCGGCCCCGGAATATCCGGGGCCGCATGGATTGGAGTGGTTGCAGTTAGAAGAACAGCTTGGCGGAGATTTGCAGTTGGCGCGCGCCGTAGAGTGTATTGGCTGTGGTGGATGGAGCACCAAAGGCCGAGCCACCTGTTGCTGTATTGGGAGCGATACAGCCCTGCAGCGGCGAGCCCGACGGTCCGGGGGTCTGGGTGTTGAGGTTACAAGCTGGACTGGGCGTTGACGTTGTAGGAGCAGCCGCAGCGCTGTATTGCGAATACGTCGAGTTGACCCCGGTGATGATCCGGCGGTTGAGCAGATTGAAGGCTTCCCCTGTGAACTGGAGCTTGATGCTTTCGTGAATTGGAACATCACGTGAGATACGGAAGTCGAAGTTGTTGTAACCGGGCGCGTAGATACTATTGCGACCGATTTGCGGGGGGCGGGTGGTGCTGGCGAGGCCGGAGCCCGAGCTGATGGCACCGCCGTAGATACCGCCGCCGGAGCCGTAGCTGCCGGCTCCGCCACTGTAGATCGTACCGGTCATTCCGAGAAAGATGGGCTGGCCGCCAGAAGCTGTGAAGCCACCCGAGAAGAGGAAGTCATCAAGGATGTGCTTTACCCACACGTTGCCCTCCATGATCTTCGGCTGGTAGACAAAGCTCATGACGAAGCGGTTGCGGATATCGATGTCGGAGTTTCCGTTATCGCGCTTGATGTTGTTGGGATCAAGCGGGGTATCGCCACCATAGAACGTTCCGTTGGTTCCCTGCACCTGTCCGGTGTCGGTTGCATGAGACCATGTGTAGTTGCCCAAGACCTCAAGCCCGTTCTGGAAGGGACGGCGGACGCTGACCGCCAAGGAGTTGTACCAGGTGTTGGCGATCGAGAAGCCGGTGTTGTACGACTGCAGGGTGGGAATGCGCCGATCCGAGATCAGATAGACCGGCACCGTGATCTGGTTGATGAGTTTGGCGCTGGTATCGATTACGTTGTACGACCGGCTTCCGTGCGGAGTCTGGCCGACGAGGTTCGCGTCGAGGAAGACGGGCAGACGCATACCGCGCGTGCCGACGTAGCCAACCGACAGCGACATCTTGCCCGGGAGAGCCTGCTCTACGCCAAGCTCAGCTTCGTGTGCGTAAGGCGGGACGAAATTGGGATCCAGACCGTGGAAGCTCTGCGCGCCGAGGGCGCCTGAGCCGGAGACCACGGGTTCAGGAGCACCGTTGGCACGATAGCCGAAGAGAGAGCTGGCCCAGGGGAAGGAATGGAACATTGGGAAACTGCAGTCCTGCAGCGGCGCGTTGGCCGCAGTGCAGGCGGAGGCGCAGCCAGTGAAGTTGTAGTTGACCTGGATGACACCGTTTTCTACACGCATGGCGTAGTAGGTGCTGCCCTGGTTAAGGCCGGAGAAGAGGCCATAGCCTGCACGGACCACGGTACCGGCAAACGGCGACCAGGCGAGGGCGACGCGGGGCTGGTAGCGGTTGGTGTTCTTGATGGTGCTGCTATAGAGGGTGGACAGCGGCGGGAAGTTATTGTTGATTTTGATCGGAGCGGGGGTGATCTGGATATCGTACCGCAACCCCGCAGTAATGGTGAGGTTCGGACGAAGCTTCCAGGAGTCTTCGGCAAAGCCGTCGAACATCTTCATCCAGAAATCGTCGAGACCAGCCTTAGCGGCGGGGTTCAGGATGTCGATGGTCTGAACGAAGCTGGTGAAATGATATCCGGCGTAAGGATCCGTGTTACCAGCAGTACCGTGGAAGGAGTCGGCCGCCCAGTTAGCAAAGTTGATCGCGTTGGTGGTACCGCCGTAGCTGTAGATACCACCCCCCTGGAAGAGGTTGATCATGACCTCGTGAACAATATTGACATCTCCGCCGAACTTGAAGGTGTGGTGTCCACGCGTCGTGGAGAAGACATCGGTGAACTGAATACGATGCTCATCCGGCTCTGCGGTTCGCGGCAGCGCGTTGGGCATGCCATAGGTGAATGTACCGATGGCTACGCTCGGGGCTGCTGCGTTGGCACCCGCGGTTTCGAGGTCACGGCCCCATTGAAAGTGGATTTGATTGATGGAACGACCCGAGATCTGGGTTGTGAGGCCTCCAACGAGAAAGCGCTCGTGGTAGGTGGTGGGACCGTTGGTGGTCGGCGAGCTGCCACTAAAAACGTTGGACCCATTGTAGCCATAGCTGGAGCTGAAGTTTGCAAAGTTGAAGTTCACAAAGGCATCGTTGTGGCTGCTGACGTGCCAGTCGAGGCGGGGGAAGAAGAGATCCTGTTTGGAGAAGCGCGTTGGGGCTCCGAACGCGTTCGTATTGACGAAGTTGACGGCTGCGGCGCACTGTGTGCCTGGTGCACCAGCTGTTGGATCGAGGACCCCCGAGGCGGTCTTTGGACCTCCGGTGATCGTGCTCGGACACTGCTGAGGCGAGATGATGGTTCCGGCGGTGTTGCTGAGAGTTGGCGTCAGGGTGATGGTGTTGTTGTTGTAGTAGAGAGCCTTGCCGACGCGCCGGAAGCCGTCATACGTGAAGAAGTAGAAGAGGCGATCCTTGATGATTGGACCACCAACAGAACCACCGAACTGCTGCTGCTGGTGAATTGGCTGGGTAAGTAGGAAGGCTGCAGCCTGAGGATTGGAGGTGTTGAACTTCGCGGTCCACTTGGTCTGAGGGTCGAGCGCGTTGAGGCTGGGATAACGGAGGTAGTAGAAGAGATCGCCGTGGATGGCGTTGGTACCGGACTTGGTGATTGCGTTGACCTGACCACCGGCGGCCTGACCGAACTCGACGGAGTAGTTGGAGGTCTCGGCCTGGAACTCCTTGATGGAGTCGAGGGAGTAGACGTAGGGGGCACCCGAGGCGCGGCCACGAGCCTCAGAGAAGAGCATCTGATTGTTGTTGGCACCGTCGACGTAGTTCTGGTTGTAGAGACCGGAGATTCCGCGGAAGCTGACGAGCCCGCTGCCGCCATCGGGGACGACGTTGGGTGAGGCGAGAACGAAGTTGCTCCAGTTGCGGCCGTTGACGGGAAGATTTGAGATCAAGGCCTGATCGATGGTCTGGGAGACCTCGGTCTTGTCGTTGTCGATCAAGGGCGATTCACTGGTGACAACGACTTCGGTGGTGACAGAGGCGGCAGGAAGAGATGCGTCCATAGTCAGAACCTGACCAACGGTAAGAACGAGGTTCTTGCGATCTACTTTCCCGTATGCACCCCCGCCAAGCGTGACCTCATAGTGACCTGGCAGGAGGAAATTGGCCGTGTAATAGCCGTCGGAGTTGGTGGTGAGGGTGCGGGAGACGCCAGTGTCGGTATTGAGGACGACGACTGTGGCGTTGGGCACGATTGCTCCGCTGGAGTCGGTGACGGTCCCGATAATGTTGCCAGAACCGGAGGTCTGGGCCGCGAGGGGGAGACCTGCTAACACCACACCGAGAGCTAGTACTGCGAATAGGAAAAGACGCTGGGATGCGTTAGAAAATTTCATATGAAACTGCCTCCTAAAAGACACCGTTTTAAAAAAGCGGTGTGTGAACGGTTTTCCGAATGTCAGGGCGTGGCTTTAACTGTCTGCCAAAATATTCAATTCGGCCGAAATTTGATTTATTGAAGTACTTTTAGATTCAGGCTTAGAGTGGTTGCTGTCAAGCACTTATGTTAAAGACTTATTTCCATGAGATATGTCGCCGATTTTCAGTAGGACTCGGGAAGCATTTCTACATATATCTGTTGAGGCGAAGACAGAGCGAGGATCGAAGCGCCAGAAAGCTGGCTGGGGACGACTGCTAACTTATTGCGAAATGCAGTTGGCTAAAACCCGTCGAGGTGATCGGATCAAGAAGTCGTCAAGATACTCGCTGCGGCAGGTTCGGAGGAGTGCAGTTTTTTTCCAATACGTAAGAACGGCTCTTCATAGAACCGCCGCGATACCCAGGCGATCAGGATGGCGAATCCTAAGGAGACGGCGAAACGAATTGAAGACGACTGCATGAGTTGATGCAGCGAGGGATTTGAGATACGGGGCAAGGCGCTGTCGTACCAACTGAAGACCAGGATATGGATAAGATAGAGACCGTAACTGATATATCCCAAAAAACGAAGCGGCTTTGTCCAGATGCCACTAAAGAACGAACTGCGCAGGCCGAGCATGAACAACAGCATCCCTGTAAAGAAGAGGTTCCATGGGACAGTTTGTAAGGTATTGCCCACAACATTGGTCCTGTGAAGGATTCCGAACGGATATCCTGCAGCGAAGACCGCGAGACCAAGAGCGCATAGGGCGGTTCCGAGTCGAACGCCGTTGCGGAGCGTGCCAAAACGCGAACGGGCGAAGATTGCCGCCAAGGCTCCGAGAGCGAGATTGTCCGCAATCAGGTAGGTTGCGCCTCTGACATCCCCGAGCGGGAGACGCCCAGAGGCGGTGAGCCAGCGGAGGAACGGTTCGATAACGCATAAGGCAATGGAAATAACAATGAGAGCCCGAACGCTCACTTTGGCTACGAGTGCCGGCCAGAGAAGATAGAACTGTTCTTCGACCGAAAGCGACCACAAAGGACCGTAGCCGCCCGGAACGCCCAGGGCGCTCATGTAATTTGCTAGAAAGAGCAGAGCCACAACGGTCTGTAGCAGTTGGATGTAGCGAACCAAGATGAGGGCAACGAGGGTTGCGAAGTAAGCGGGGAGAATCCGCAGAACGCGGCGAAGATAAAACTGCCGGAAGTAGGAAGGTTTGCCCTTTGTATCGAGCAAAATTCCAGTGATTAAGAATCCCGAGAGGACAAAGAACAGATTGACACCGAGCCAACCGACGACAGTCGCCCGCATAAGGAGACTAACGACGTGAATTGTGCTTGTAGCGCCTGACCAGTACAAACCGTGAAACGCCACCACCATTAGAATGGCCAAGCCCCGAAGAACATCCAGTTCCGCCATGTGTTTGTGCAGAAGCGGGATATCGCCCCGCTTGGCCAAATACACATCTTCAGAGTTCGATTGCGTGGCCCCCATCGTTCGTCAATCTTATAGTCGTCTATTAGCCGCTGGAACCTAGAATCCATGATCGTGAACCTGCTCGATCACTCCAAACTCCGAGTTGCTGCCGATGCTCTTCCTAAGGGCCTTGTGATTAAGTGATGCGGCTAGTGAAGTTTACTGGGGATGACCGCGTATTGAATGAGAAGCTCAAAGGGAACGATCCTGAGGGTGTTCTCGTGGGTGGCTTCGAGGACGATGGGGCAGGCGGCTCCGGCTTGCTGGACCTGGAGCCAGCGCGCGGCGCAGACACACCAGCGGTCGCCGGGTTTCAGGCCGGGGAAGCCGAACTGGAGCATGGGGGTGATGAGGTCGTTGCCGAGTGCGCGTGAGGTTTCTAGAAACGGCTGGTCAACGATGCAGCAGATGGTGTGGACGCCGTGGTCGTCAGGGCCAGTTTCGCAGCACCCCGTGCGGTAGAAACCAGTCATGGGCTCGCAGCCGCAGATGTCGAGTGGCTGACCAAGGACGTTTTTACCGCGGTCTTTGATGGGTTCAGGGGTGGGCATAGTTGAATTCCGTCCTTGGTTCGATTCAATCAAATCATTCACCGCGATTGGTGAGAAGGGTGGACGACTTTGACGACCAGTTGAGCCATCTCCAAGACTAACGATAGATGAAGTATCGGTCCATAGAGGAGATGGCATCGTCAAAGGAAGCGAGAAGCCTGACATTGAGCGTTGCCATTTGCGCAGGGCTTAGAGGTTTGTCGGTTATCAGGACCGGTGGCGCGCCGCCTCGAGCTATTGCGTGAAACTCCTCTGGAATGGGAGAAGGGCGTCGGCTGAAGTATTCGTCCTTATCCCAAAGGACGAAGGATATTTCCTGATGCTGATCCGGGCTATAGGCTGACTCGCGTTGCAGATAGGCGAGCACGGATTCCCCGACATAGAAGGGCTCAAACGCCAGTGGCGCCTGATCGAGATGCTGCTGACGAAGATAAGCGGCGACCTCTTTGCTTCGGGAGAATGGAAATTTGATACTGACTGCAATCGCGAAGAGACCCGTTATGACCTGAGTTGCCAAAACAACTGCTAACAGTGCGGTGCGCCAGGTTGAGCGGCCGGGGATCCGATCCTCCCCGCGATCATCGTTGCTGTCCAGGAGAGAGGATCGATCAAGAAGAAGCCCCAGCATCAGGACAATAAAGAGCCAGCCTATGTGACGCTGGGTGTCGCGCCCCGAGACTGCTAGTTGAAGGAGCTCAATCGCGCTGACAGCTATAAAAAAGTAGCGGACGGCGGAGTCTCGAAAGTAGCAGAGGAAGCCCAAGATTAGCGCTGCGCCGAGGATCTGCTCCAGGTGAACGGGAAGATGATTGATGAGGCTGGAGTTCCAGAAAGAGCGAGACCACTGCGGAATAGGGAGATAGGCCTGAGTGAACAGATGAATGCTGTATGCGAGCTTTGCGATGAGCCCCGACGGGCGAACTGACGATTCGAGAAAGAGCGAGGAGTCGGCAGGTGGTCGAATCGTGGCAGCGGAAATGAGCGCGGAGACAACGTAGACCGCAATTCCCAGTAAACCCTTGAGGCTGAGCGCCGAAAACAGTCCGCTCACGGTCCGATCTTTGATGCTTTGAAAGACAAACCAGAGATAGAGAAGGCCGAGACTCGTCGCGACGATCAAGGCAGGCAGCGATGTAAGAGCGGCTAGCGATAAGAGAATCGGGATGGCGGCATGCTTCGGATCTTTGCGCCTCATCAGGATGGCGGCGGCGAATAAGAAAACGATGCCGATCATGTAGTTTCGCGCGATGAGGCCGTATTCGAAGAGCAGGTAATAGGAGAATGCCATCCCCAGGCGTATCCACAGGCGCAATCTGTCAGCGGAGAGAATCAGTGCGGCAGATGCGACGGCACAGAGATAGTTTGGAACCTTCATCCATTCGGGATTCCAGCTAAAGCGGGTGAAGAAATACACCACGAGATACCACAGTGGAGGATGACCCTCGTAACGGGAATTGTGCAGCAGGGCACGGATGCTGGGGCTGATTCGCGCCACAAGCCATACCTCCGACTCGTCGCGCCAGAAGGTGTGTTTCCAGGTGGCGAGCAAAAGCAAAACCATGAAGAAGAGTAGCGGCGCTAGGAAGTTGGCTCCATCTCCGCCTTTTCGTAGGCTATAGCTCATAGGCACACTTATCTCTCCGGACGTAGCGGACTCAGTTTAAAGAAGAGCGAAGGCGTGAAAGATTGTTCTGGGTTGGCGTTGGAACCGCCAGGCCGCTCGTCTGCGGCAGGGTAGGCAGGAAGAACTCTTCCAGTCGCGGCAGACGCACAAAAAGAAGAAAAACCAAGACCAAGACCGTCGCGAGGAAGGATGCCATCAACATTGGCTCGCGATACAGTTTCTCCGGGTTCTGCACGGAACTGCCTTTTTTAAATGACAACTTGAAGTAGATGGCCATGGTGAGAGCCACCAATGGAAAGCCAAGAATCAGTTCGATTCGATAGCGGATAGCAAACGCACCGAAGAATAACATCGCGGTGGAGGCATAGAAGACGACCGATACGAGCAGAGACTCCGGCGTGTATCGCTTGAACGAGGCCCGGTAGGCACCTGCTACCGTTCTATCGCCAATTTCAGAGAGTTCACTGAACCGCTTCAGGGCCATGAAGTAGCAGCCAATCATCCAATAGCAAAGGAGTAGAGAAACAGGGGGAATCAGCGAACTGGTTACCGCATACCAGCCCAGCAGCATCCGTAATGGATTGTTCACGGATTCCGTGAGCACGTCGAGGTAGGGAACGTCCTTGGTGCGCAAGGGGGGGATGTTGTAGGCACAGCCCATTACCCATAGCGCGATGCAGGTGAACGCGAACAACTTTCCTATGTATAAGCCTATCCCTACGCCAAGGAGCATCATGACCACCCATTGCGCGTATGCGATGGGGATCAAAACAACACCGCGTGCGGTGGGCCTGTCTTTCTTGATTGGATGGAGGCGGTCAAACGGCGCGTCGAGAACTTCGTTAATGACGTAATTGCTGCATGCCACCAGCGTAATAGCCACGAATGCCAACGCAATGTGTCCCACCAATGGCCAGGTGAGAAGCGCCGGGTAAACGCTCAGTGGCACGATAATGCCGGGTAGTACAAACAGATTCTTGATCGAATGGTCCAGCCGGGCTATCTGCAGATGGGCTTTTAGACGTTCTCCAAACGATACTGCCGGCAGCGGCGCTGCTTTCATCAAGCTGTCTCCTCGTACGATCTGCTGCGTTCTCCTATCCTATCCACTTGGAAGGGACTTACGAGATGCTGTTCGTGTTCAAGACACAAAAAACGCGCTTCTTACTCGATACGCAGGCAGTTCGTCACTTCGCCGCCAGAGCGAGTTGCTGTTGGTACTCCTCGTATGGTCCTTTGTGGTCAGTGATGCGGAAGTTAGTGGGGCCGCCTTCGAAGTGCCAGATGCGGGTGCCCGCCTCCTCGATGAGGTCTTCGTCGTGCGTGACCAGGAAGACTGTGCCCTCGTACTTCTGGATTGCCTGGTTGAGTGCGTTGATACTCTCAAGGTCAAGGTGGTTGGTGGGTTCGTCGAAGACGAGAACGTTTGGCTTCTGCAGCATGATCTTGCAGAAGAGCAGACGCGCGGCTTCGCCTCCTGAGAGAGCATCGGTCTTCTTGAGGCCTTCTTCGCCGCGGAAGAGCATCTGGCCGAGGATGCCGCGAATGTCCTCCTTCGTTGCCTGTGGGTCGAAGGTGTGCAACCACTCAGCTACGGTAGTGCCTTTGGCGATGGAGCCGGTGTGGTCCTGTGCGAAGTAGCCGATGGAGACCTCGTGTCCCCACTTGACGCTGCCTGAGTCGATAGAGACGTCTTTCTCTTCGATGCCGGGGCCGTTGGCAAGAAGCGCCTTGAGAAGAGTGGTCTTCCCTTGCCCGTTACGTCCGATGAGGACGACTTTGTCTCCACGTTGGACGGTGGCAGAGAAGTTGTTGATGACGTGTTCGACCTTGCCGTCTTTCTGAGTGTAAGACTTGTTGACGCCTTCGAACTCCAGAACGTTTTTGCCGGAGGGACGCTCCATCTTGAAGGCGATGAAGGGGCGAGCGATGTTGGAACGGGCTAGTTCGCTGGTGGCGAGGCGTTCCACTTCCTTTTTGCGGGAGTTGACCTGCGAGGAGCGCGTGCCGGCAGAGAAGCGGGCGATGAAGTCGTTCAATTGCGCGATCTTCTTTTCGCGCTGCTCGTTCTGGCTCTCGATGCGGGTGCGAATGCTGGTCTTCTGGAGGACCATGTCGTCGTAGCCGCCGTTGTAAGTGATGATGGTCTCGTAGTCGATGTCGGCGGTATGGGTGCAGACGTTGTTGAGGAAGTGGCGGTCATGCGAGATGGTGATGACGGTGCCGTTGTAACGGTTGAGGAAGTCTTCGAGCCAGTGAATGGACTCGAGATCGAGGTAGTTGGTGGGCTCGTCGAGGAGGAGAGCTTCGGGATTGCCGAAGAGAGCCTGGGCGAGGAGGATGCGAACCTTCTGGCCGCCTTGAAGCTCGGACATCTTGCGCTCGTGGAGTTCGTCGGGGATATCGAGCCCTTGGAGAAGAACAGCAGCGTTGGACTCGGCTTCGTAGCCGTCTTCGTCGCCGACGATGCCTTCGAGTTCGCCGAGGCGTGAGCCGTCTTCATCGGTCATCTCGGGTTTGGCGTAGATGATTTCGCGCTCTTCGAGGGCGGCCCAGAGGGCTTTGTTACCCATGATGACGGTGTCGATGACGCGGTAGGCGTCGAACTCGTACTGGTCCTGCTTGAGGACGCCGACTTTTTTGGGCCGGACGACAGTGCCCTTCTGGGCGTCGATCTCGCCGGTGAGAACCTTCATAAAGGTGGATTTGCCGGCGCCGTTGGGACCGGTGAGGCCGTAACGGCGGCCGGTAGTGAAGGTGACGGAAACGTCTTCGAAGAGAAGCTTCGAGCCGTAGCGCATGGTGACATTGGAGACAGAGATCATGGGTTTCCTTCTATTTTATAGGCCGACACATTGAAACACCGTGAATGGAAATCGTGTTTCAAGGTTCGGCGTGCTTCAGTAACAAGCCGTCCAATGCATCGAGGGCAACGGGTCGACCGAGGTCCGGGTTCTACCGGGCCGAAGCAACGAGGTTGATCGTGAAGATGCGATGGTGAATGAGGGCGGCGCGTCCCCGCGCCAACGGCTCCTCTTTGATTTTACATGTTTTACGACAGGGATGACGAGGGGAACGCAGGATGCGGGTGACGGCGACGGTAAAGAAGCGTTACTAAATGAAGCAGGAGAAGAGCGTCAAGCGGAGTCCGGAACCGGGGGTCGGAGTTGGTGATGAGAAACGGGACGATGTAGGCAAGCTCTAAAGCAACGAGGAGCTTGTCGTCGAAGTTGAAACGGGGGCGTCCTGGAAGGAGGAGCGCGGCAACAAAGAGGAAGGCGGGAAGCGCAAGAAAGAACTTGACTAGGCCAAAGGGAGAGAGGAGAGCGTGCAGCTTGGTGTCGGGGCGAAAGAAGGTGAAGACTTTCAGGGCGAAGATCCTGAGTTCCTCGCCGGGGTGGTGGAGGGCGAAGCGTACGGCCTGCTGAGTGTAGGTCGCTCCCATCTCGGACGAGTAGAAGTCGGGGATGGGCTCGCCGGGGTGCGAGGAGGAGAAGTCGGGGATCAGGGAGTATTCGGCGTTGAGGTGATGGAGCAGAGCCGCGCTGGTCTGGTGGTTGTGGCCAGCGTAGAGGTTGTAGGGACCGTTACGTGGAAAGTAGGCGGAGCCGTGACTGAAGATGCCCAGTAGAGAAAATCCGGCTACTGCTATGACGCAAAAACTCGCTATATGTACTGTGGAGCGAGCAGGCGAGAGGTTGGCGCGGCGGAGCAGAAACAGAATCACGACTAGGGGGAACAGAAGAATCAAATTGGGGCGGCAGAAGATGGCAGCAGCGAAGATGATGCCGGCAAGGCCTGTCAGCTTGAGACTTGGCGAGGTTACGCTGTGAGCGATACGTAGGCATGCGAGGATGAAAAGAAGGAAGAGAAACGTGCTGAGCGTAAGATCCCACAGCTTGGTTACAGAGAGGATGAGATCGGGAAAGAGTGCAACGGGGAGTGAACCGTACGCGCTCCAGGTGGGTGGAAGGCGCAGTTCGCGGAGCAACAGGTAGCAGGTTGCGGCGAGAGCAAGTTGAAGAAGTATCTGCAAAATGACGATACCGCGGTTGCCTGCGAGACGGTAGGCGGGCCCCGCGAAGAGCGGGTAGGCGAGGGGCGTGAAGGTCTCGGCGATGTATCCGTTGGCGGCCCACTCAACTGTATCGGTCTGATAGCCAGGCATGGGATAGGTGACGTTGACTCTGAGCCCGATGACGATGCTCGCGAGGCAGGTGATGAACAGGAGAAGAATTAAGGGCCGTTTGGAAGGCATCTTTGGTGATGGTAGGGACTGTCGGAAGGGGGGTCAAGAAAAAGGTGTTCCGGTGTGAGCCGACGTCCGAGTTAGTTGGGGTGCGGGATCAGGATTGACCTATGAGTACACCGGCTGCGAAGACCAGGCCTCCACCGACGATGACCTGAAGACAAGAGAGAGCAAAGCTTGTCTTGAAGTAACGATGACGGATGAGAGCGATGACTACAAGCTCGACGCCGACGACACCGTAGGCCCATGTGAGCGCGGCGTGGACGTTCGAGATGAGGAACGGGAGCGTGTGGAGAAAACCGCCGATGAACGTCATCAGGCCGGTGACAAGGCCGCGGAAGATGGGATTGCCACGACCAGTAAGCTCGCCGTCGTCGGAGAGGCCCTCGGAGAATGCCATCGAGATGCCGGCGCCAACGGCTGAGGCCGCACCGATGAGGAAGACGGTGCGCGAGTTGTGCGTGGCGAAGGCGGTTGCGAAGATTGGGGCCAGGGTAGAGACGGAGCCATCCATAAGGCCGGCGAGACCTGGCTGGACGATGCGCAGGACGAAGCTCTTATCGTCGTTGATCAGTTTGTTAAATTCGCCGAGGTTAGGAAGGTTTTCGGACATGAGTTGTTGAAAGGATAAACGCTCCGCTCTGCGGCTGGTTGGCGGGCAGAGCGGAGCGTGTCTGTCTCTTATTGCGTGACCGGTTTATTGGCCGCGGCGGGCCGGGCCAGAGCGGCTGCCTGGGCGTCCACCGGGGCGACTGTTGCCGCGTCCGCCGGAGTTGCGTCCGCCGGAGAAGCCACCGCCACCATTGCGGCCGCGAAAGCCGTTTCGGTTGCCGCCGTAGTTGTTGTTCGGCGTCGACATCGGAGCGACCGGGTCGTTGCCTTTCCAGGAACGAGTCTCGAGTTGCAGAAGGTCCATCCCCGGAGCTGTTATGTCGAGGGGCTGGTTGCGAACTTCCTTCTCGAGGTTCTTATCGGCCTCGCGCCAGTCAAACTTTATCTTGAGTTCGCGCTCGAGTTTGCGGGCGTCATGCTTTTCCTGAGGCATGACGAAGGTGGTGGCGACTCCTTTGGCTCCCGCACGGCCGGTGCGGCCAATGCGGTGGACGAAGTCGTCGGATGCATTGGGCAGGTCGTAGTTGACGACGTGTGCGATGTCCTGAACGTCGATACCGCGCGCGGCGACGTCGGTGGCAACCAGGATGCGATGGCGTCCATTGGCGAAACCCTTGAGAGCAGCGGTTCGCTGGGACTGGCTGCGGTCGCCGTGAATGACATCGGCATCGTGGCCGAGCTTTTCGAGCTTCTTGCTGATGCGATCCGCACCGTGCTTGGTACGCGAGAAGACGAGGAAGGTTCCCTGCTCCTCTTTGAGCATCTGGTCGAGAAGACCGAGCTTCTGGTCCTGCATGACGGTGTAGACGCGAAGTTCGACGCGGTCGGAGGGCTTGGAGGTCTGGCCGATCTCGATACGTACGGGCTCCCTGACGTAGTCACGAACGATCTCGCGAATATTGGCGTCCAGTGTTGCGGAGTAGCACATGGTCTGGCGAGTGCGGGGCAACGCGCCGACGATACGGCGGATGGCGGGAAGGAAGCCCATGTCGAGCATGCGGTCCACTTCATCGAGGACAAGCATTTCGACTGAGTTGATGTTGATCTCGCGGCGGCGGAGGAAGTCTTCGAGGCGGCCGGGAGTGGCGACGACAAGGCGTGGACCGCGGTCGAGCTGATCCAGCTGATTGTTTTCGGAGAGACCACCGCATACGAGCACAGCGTCGCTCTTCGCGCCGGGAACGAGCTTCCAATAAACCTCGAGAACCTGCATTGCGAGCTCGCGCGTGGGCAACAGGATGAGAGCGCGGATAGGACCGCGTTTGCCCTTGGTGCTGGGCACCGAGACGGCATCCATGCGCTGGATCATCGGGATGAGGAAGCTGAGAGTCTTGCCGGTGCCGGTCGAGGCGGTGGCGAGAATGTCTTTGCCGTCGAGAGCCGGCGGAATCGCCTTGGCCTGCACCGGCGTCGGCATGATGAAGCCGGCGTTGGTGAGGCGGTTCTTTAGCGAGTCAGAGATGTTGAAGTCGGTGAAACGAACGTCGTCAACAAGGGAGATTCCGGTTCGGTTCGCGGTTTCCTGGTTGAACTGGGGAGGGTTGACTGGTACTGAGTGTGGCTGGTTTTGTGTGTCCTGCTGGTTTTGTTCCAAAGTTGCAGAGTTCAAAATTTCTTCCTGTCTGGTAGCCCGTCCTGGGCAGTTATCAAGCGGCATAGGTATGCAGGGGTGCCACGCGGCACCATGGATTCAGTTCGTCAGCATTGCTATCGGTTATCGAAGCGCTGCTGCTGCACGGCGAGACTCGTCCGTTGACGTGTCTTCCAGCCAGAGCAACCAGCGCGGCTTCCGATCGTCGGGGAAGATATGCGGTGGGAAGAGGCGAATCGCAGTCTCTGGCCAAACTCCGAAGTCCACGAAGAGTTTTTGCCTGCGATGCCCATACTCTTTTTAACCAGAGTACATATACATCATAGCACAGACGAGGTTCCACGAGCGATGGAGGGATAAAAAGTGTGAGTTCAAGATAACTGAGGGCGGCGCTGACCAGACCGACGGTTTTGTGATTGGCGTCCGCAAACGGACATGAATATCCGCGCATGAACACTTCGGCGGACAATTCCGATTGGACAGGGATTGATTTGCAATGAGATAGCGCGACTAAGCGTTGGCATTCCAACTGCACCGTGCGGATTGGAAAATTTATCGAGGTAACGAGCAAGATGCGCGCACTGATCCAGGATCTTCGCTTCTCCTTTCGCCAGATTCGGCGGTCACCGGGATTTATGGTGACTGCAGTTCTCACGCTTGCGCTCGGGGTAGGTGCGAACACCGCGATCTTTTCTCTGCTGGACCAGGCGCTACTGCGCTCGCTTCCAGTGCGCGCTCCGGAGCAACTGGTGATTCTGAGTTCTCCCGGCAAGATGTGGGGAGGGCATATCGGCAATAATGGCGCTGGGTTCGAAAAGTCCTTCTCGTATCCGATGTACCGCGACCTGCGCGATCGTGGAATGGCATTTGATGGGCTGGTTGCTAATGTTGTAGTGAGTGTTTGTTCAGCCTCGCGCCGGCGGTGCAACTGCTAAGGCCAGATATTGTGAACGCGCTGAAGCAACAGACAACGACTGTTGCAGGCAGCTCGCTGAGCTTTCGACGTCTGATCGTCTCTCTACAGGTGGGACTGAGTGTTTTGCTGTTGGTGGGCTCGGGTTTGTTCGTTCGAACGATGCAGAACCTGCGGCACGTCGATACCGGGTTTAATACTTCGCACCTGATTACGTTTCGCATCGATCCTCTGCTCTCCGGCTATGCGAAGGAGAAGATTCCCCAATTGCACCGGACCGTGACGAATGCGATGGCAACACTACCCGGAGTACAAGCCGTAGGGGCGACCGATGATCCGGAGTTGGCGGACACTAACCATGGCGTCAATGTAACGGTGAAAGGCTATACCCCACCTCCTGACGATGACTACGACGTGGAGATGCCGGGAGTCGGCGTTGCCGTCGCTATCCGTGCTCAGTGCTGCTGGGACGATTGTTGCGGAGCCAGCTCTTTGGCGTGTCCGCCGCCGACCCCTTCACGCTGGGAGCCGTTGTCCTGGTGATCGCGGTTGTGGCTTTTGTTGCGTCTATCGTGCCCGCACGGCGTGCCTCATCGGTTGATCCGAACACCGCGCTTCGTAATGAATAACACCGGAGCTGGCGTTCGCCAAGGCGCGCCTGGCGGATGAGTTGCAGCGTCTTACGGAAGCATCAGTGCGATATGGCTACTGGCTCCGCCAGAACAGAGGGGCGCAGCTGGAATCTCGTTTCCCTGAAGATAAAAGCGACCACTGTCCAACCAGTCGTTCTCATCGACTGGCACAGACGGGTGGTCGCTTTTCTTTCTTCGGTTCAGCTTAGGCTAGATGTGACAGCTCACCATGCCACGCTTTTCGAGGTATTTCTGGTGGTACTCTTCGGCCTTCCAGAAAGTAGTGGCTGGAACAACCTGGGTTGCGATGGGCTTGCGGTAGGAGCCGGCCGCGTTGAGTTCAGCGATTCTTCCACACGCCTGGGTTACCTGCTTGTCATTATGGGTAAAGATGACGCTGCGGTATTGGGTGCCCCAATCCGGACCCTGGCGATTCACCTGGGTGGGATCATGCATCGCGAAGAAGGCATCCAAAAGGGCTTCATACGATAAACGGGACGGATCGAAGGTGACTTCGACGACTTCCGCATGGCCGGTGCGGTCGGTACAGACTTCTTTATAGGTTGGATGTTCGAGGTTGCCGCCTGTGTATCCTACGGCTGTATCGATAACACCTGAGATTTCACCAAATCGGGTTTCTACTCCCCAAAAACATCCTGCACCAAATGTTGCCTTTTCGATTGCCACTCAATTACTCCTTCACTGCTCCTAATTGGATGCTCGAGGGCTGTGATTGTCATCAGCCACAAGGTTAATAGCGGGAGTATTTTGGGCGCGCAGAGGGAGATGTGTCAATGGGGTTTATCGAACTTTTGTGGGAGAGTAAACGAGTTGCAATAATGCGCAGAAAACGATGAAAAAAAGCGTTTTTCCTCCGTCAGGGACCTGGCTGATAATAGGGTAAATGCTCGCAAGCTAGCTCGATCAGCGGGGATGGCCTCCGGCCCGGGTTCCGGCTGGTTGACGGCGAGTTCCAGTTGGCTTTTTTTTCACGGGAGATTTAAGTTGCGCGAACTCCGGGGTCTTCTTCTTGGGAACAACTTTCTTTCCCTTAGCCGCACGGTCGAGTGCCATGACCTCGCCCAGGGTTAGTTCACGGAATTCTCCGGGTGGGACGTCAAGTCGAAGGGCACCGTAGCCGATGCGCCGAATCTTTTCGACGTGGTGTCCGATCTCTTCAAACATTTTTCTGATCTGGCGGTTGCGCCCTTCGGTGAGGGTTAGTTCGAACCACGGGTTGTCGCCACCCCGGACAAGCTCGATCTTCGCCGGGGAGGTGATAATGCGGTCGCGCCGACCGCTGCGGACCTCGTCGAGTCGTCCACGGTCGATCATGATGCCGCGACGTATTTGCTCGAGACCTGAGGCCGGTGGAACGCCGCTAACCTTGACGAGGTAAGTCTTTTCGACGCCAGCCGCAGCTTTGGAAAGCGCATTGGCGAGGTTGCCGTCGTTGGTCATCAGAAGCAAACCTTCGCTCAGGTAGTCAAGGCGGCCTACCGGGTAGAGGCGGACGTTGTCTCCGTGGGGCCCCGACTTCTGCTTGGTCATAAGCTGCATGACGGTGGGGCGCTTCTCGGGGTCATCGAGGGTGGTGACGTAACCGCGGGGCTTGTTGAGCATGTAGTAGCGCTGCTGCTCGGGACCGTGGAGGAGTTTGCCATCGACGCGGATGTGGTCGCGAGTTGCGTCGTGGCGGGTGCCCAACGTATTGACTACGGTTCCGTTAACCTGGACGCGCCCTTCAAGGATGATCTCCTCGGCTTTGCGGCGGCTGGCAATGCCAGCTTGAGCGAGAATCTTCTGGAGGCGATCGCCTTTGGGTTCTTCCTGCTCAGGTTTGGCAGTGGAGGGGGATTTCGTCATGTATGGCCTTCTGACTGCGGAGTCGCTCGTCGCTGTCGGTACTTCAACCTCTATTATCGCCTGTTTCAAGGAGGTGTGATCACTCCGTATTGTAAAGACGCACGATAAAAGAGACCTGCGGAGTGGACTAGAAGCCACCCGGAGCAGGCTTGAGAGGAGCATCAGGAGGACCCTCGCCGTCGCCCTCCGGTGTGCGCAAGGTGTCGGACTCGTCGTCCTCCGGAGTGTCGGGAGAGTCGCGTGGGTCAGGTTCGACATCGAGGTTTGATTCTGTCATCAACCCTCCTCGGAATTGCGGCGCTGGTCGCTTTGAATCTCGGCGTCGAGCGCGGGGGAGTCTTCGTCTTCCACGATTTGATCAGTGTCATAGTTGTGCGCTAGACCGGAGATGCGTCCGTCGACGATAGCTTCGTCTGCAACGGTCTCGCCGATCTCGGAATTATCGCCGTCAGCCTGCGGCTCGATCTGGTCCTTCTCTCGCTCGATGTCCCTGGGAGTTTCAGGTGCGTGGTGTTCCATGGGAATTTCCTCCTGCTCGGCGAGTTCGCCCGCCATCTTCTCAAACTCTTCGATGCTGGGAAGCTCGTTGATGTCTTTCAGGCCGAAGCGGAGGAGGAAGTCCTTGGTGGTCTTATAGAGAATGGGACGGCCGATGACCTGTTTCCGTCCGGCCGTGGTGATGAGTTTGCGCGCCATGAGGCTGCCCAGCACTCCGCCGGAGTCGACGCCGCGGATCTCAGAGATCTCGGGCGCTGTAACGGGTTGCTTGTAGGCGACGACCGCGAGAGTCTCAAGTGACTGGAGAGAGAGCTTGAGCGGCGGTTTCAGTGATTTTACGAAGCCGCGGACCGCGTCGTGGTACTCGGGCTTGGTGGCGAAGCGATAACCGCCGGCAACCTCGCGAATTTCGAGGCCACGATCGGAGGTGGCAAAGTCAGCAATGAGTTCGTCGAGAATTTTACGGAAGTAGTCGCGGAGACGACGCTCTTTCTCTTTCGTCTCGCGGACGATCTTCTTTCCTTCGTCTTCGGATCGAACTGCGACAGAGACTTCGCTCCCCTGCTCTGCTGTCTCAGTTTCAGGTTTGAAGGCCTCCAGAAATGGCTCGACTGAGTCAGCGGAGCTCATCGCTGCTGCTGCTGCTGCGGTGTGCAGGCGAACGGCCCGGGAGTGGGCGGCTTCTTCGGCTGCCGCATCGTGGAGGTGACGCTTGATCTCTTCGGTGTGCTGAGCCTCATACTCTGTTCCGGAATCAGTGAGGACTGATCTGTTGAGGTCGTCCTCGTCGGAAGCGCCTTCTTCGAGTGCGAGGGCGTGCTGGGCGGAGTCGAGGTGGTCGAGTTCGGCCTGGGCCTCGTGGCCAAGAAGACCAGTGAGTTGGGCCAGGGTGACAGGTTCTTCGGATGCGTAAATGACTGCTTCGATCTTTGCTTTAAGGCTCATGGTTTCGTTGGTGTACTTCTAAGCATACCAATGCTGAGCAAGATTGCTTGCAACCGAGGCAGGAGAAATAGAGATGTTGACACGCAGGGAGTGGTTGAGGCGGGCCGCGGGCCTAACTGCCGCTGCTGCAATGCCGTTTGAGCGGAGGGTGATATTAGGGCTGAATGGTCTTTTGGCGAGTCGTAGGCGAAGCGTGCAGATAGATGTGAATGTGAGCCTATCCAGCCTGTGGAGGCTGGATAGGCCGGTGCGTGTGATTGGTCAGAATTGATTGAACGCGAAAAAGGGAGCTGCCAACGAGGCAGCTCACTTGAGTTGTGAGTCCAAAAAATTATTGAGCGATCGTGTTGAAGAGCCAGAAAAGGCCACCCGACAGCAGAGCGGCCACTGGAAGAGTGAAGACCCAGGCAGCCGCAATGCTGCGGAGGGTGGACATCTGGAGGCCACTTCTGTTTGCTGCCATCGTGCCGGCAACACCAGAGGAGAGAACGTGTGTTGTACTTACCGGAAGGCCAAGGTGGTCCGCACCCCAGATTGTGGCCATGGCAACGAGTTCGGCTGACGCTCCCTGAGCGTAGGTAAGGTGAGTCTTGCCGATCTTTTCGCCTACTGTAACGACGATGCGCTTCCAGCCGACCATCGTTCCCAGTCCGAGGGCGAGAGCGACGGCGACCTTGACCCAGGTGGGAATGAATCGTGTCGATCTGTCGAGCCAGCCTCTGTAGTTGGTGATGACCTTGGTGTCGTTCGCGCTCATCTTGGGCCCTGACTTTAACAGTATTCGCAATGCCTCGCTGGCAAGGTACATCTGATTGCGTACGTTGGCCTGCATTTCGGGGGGAACATTGCCCAGCGAGCCATAAGAGGCCGCCGCGTTGCGGATGTCAACGACTTGCTGTTCGATAGCAAGCATGACGTTTGGCTCATACTTTTTAGTACTTATGTATTGCTGAAGCTGGGCGTCGGCATCCTGAAGAACTGTGCCGGGCTGGACGTAGCTGTTGAGTGCGCCAGCTACCTGCGTCGAGACAGCAGTGAAGTCCTGAACGTCCCTGACACCAACGGCATGGTTGAGTGCGTAGGCTGTTGGGACTGTACCGACGAGGATGAGCATGATTAGGCCCATACCCTTCTGTCCGTCATTGGAACCGTGCGCATAGCTAACGCCGCCGCACGTGAGGATAAGCAGAATACGAATGTAGAAAGGCGGCGGCGCAGCGCCTTTTGGAGCCTCGTAGAGACGCGGATCGCGGGCGACCAGTTTGAACAGCAGGAAGACCAGAGCGGCAAGAATGAATCCGATAATTGGCGAGATCAACAGGGCCTTGAAGACTTTGGCGACCTGGTCCCAATCCACGCCGGCCGTGCCGGAGTTACCTTGCATCAGCTGATTGGCGATACCGACACCAATGATCGAACCGATCATGGTGTGCGAACTGGAGGCCGGAAGGCCTTTCCACCAGGTTGCAAGGTTCCAGAGAATGGCCGCGACCAGAAGGGCAAAGACCATGGAGAACCCTGAGCCCCTGCTGACCTTGAGGATCAATTCGACGGGTAGCAGGGTGATGATCGAGTACGCGACTGCGCCCGAGCTCATGAGCACTCCAATGAAGTTCATGATGCCGGAGTAGACGACGGCGATGTGCGGCTCGAGCGAGTGGGTGTAAATGCAGGTGGCGACGGCGTTGGCGGTGTCGTGGAAACCGTTGACGAATTCGAAGCCAAGCGCGATAAAGAGCGCGACGCCAAGCAGGATGAAGGGGAATACGGAGGCGGAGTGAACGACCGAAAGATCGGACGAGAGCTTCGTTCCGATATAGATCAGTCCTCCAACCAGCATGACGGCGAAGACGATTACGCCAATCTTCCCGGGGGAAGACTTTTTGAGTTTTTCTTCTAACAGAGAGCCCGGAGGATTGATCACAGGAGTGGCCATCGATGCGTGCACCTTGAGATAAGGATTGTTTGCGTGGGATGACGATAGGCCCGAAATGAGAACAATGTGTTACAGGAGGGTGAAAGATGTGTTCTTTCGGTCTCCAAACGGCTACTCGAGGCCCGCTATATTTGGTTAAAACTTGCGTGTGTCAACCTGCAGATCTTTGCGTCTGGTCGACCCGGGGTGACCGTTCCGTCGACGCGGAGGTGGTCGAGCATCAAAGGGAAAATCATCACTTTCGCTTGGAAATATTGAAGAATCTGCAACTTTCGTTCGTTTGTCTGTGTCGAATCGACGGCTATAATTCAGATTTTCGGGGGTCGTGCTATGAAACGTTTTGCATCGTGGCTTGGCTATACGATGGTTGTCTTCGCGGCAGTGTCGATGTGCGCCACCCGCGCTGCCGTGGCCGATAGCTACACCATCTACAATCTCGGCAACGACAACTCGCGCGGCATTTATGGAATTGATGCAGCGGGTGATGTTGTGATCTGGGGGACTACTGGGTGTGCCCCAACCTCTTCTTATTGCTATACGACCTACGAGAATGGCATGGCGACGAATGATGGTGGGGCCGCTCCGGTGTTGGCTTACGACAACGGGTCGGCTTGCGCTTCCGGGCCTGCGGGCTTCAATATTTCGAAGGACGTTTGCAACAACGGGTGGATTGGGTTTGGCTCTCTCTACAATTCGAATGGAGATCCGAATGGCGTTTACCTGGGCTCCGGGTCGGACATTGATTTCCTGAGTAGCGGCTCGGCCGATCATGTCTTTCTGAACTCCTCAGGCGATTTCGCGTGGGTAAACGGTATGGATGACCAGATCTATGTTGCGATCCAGAATGCACCGCCTATCGAAGAGTTTGCAGCGTTTTCGCTGAAGGGCGACTCTGTACCTGCCGACCCGGTTCCGGAGCCGTTAAGTCTTTTGCTTTTGGCGACGGGCCTGATCGGGATGACGGCCGCGATTCGCGTGAAGGGTCACAGCTAGCAATCGAAGATTTCGCGCTTCGTTCTTTGGGTCTACCGCCAGTCGTCGCGGGCCTGGGCCTGATCGGCGAACACCTGATCGAAGGCTTCGGCCTTCTTGATGACGATGTCGCCCTGCATGACCGGCTGGTACAGCAAGACTGCTTGCAGACGCACCAGTTCGAGCATCGCCAGGAACATACAGATAAGCGAACGCTGTGTGTGGGTGTTGTGGAGCAGGCGCCGTAAACTGACTGGCTTGTCATCCATCACTAGACGGCGTTTGACGTAGTCGATCATCTGGGCGACTGTGACTGAATCCTCGTCAACGTCGAGAACGGGGCGTTCGCGCATGCGGTTGAGGATGTCCTGAAAGACACGGACGAGATCGACGGTGTCGGCGGCTATCTCCTGTTCAAGAGCTGACTCGTCTGCGCCGGTTTCCATCACGTCGCGACGAAAGTTCTTCATTCCCGGATTGCTCCAGGTGGCTTCTTCGATCTGCTGCTTCTGAAGAAGCATCTGCGCGGCGGCCTTGAAACGCTCGTGTTCGAGGAGGCGCTCGACCAGTTCGCGGCGCGGGTCCTCTGATTCGCCGCCCGGAACATCGCCAGGATCGCGCGGAAGAAGGGTCTTCGACTTGATGTGGATCAGGAGCGAGGCCATATAGATGAACTCGCCTGCTGCGTCGACGTCGACCTGCTTAAGGTGATGGGTGTACTCGAGAAACTGGCTGGTGATGCGAGCGATCGGGATGTCGTAGATGTCGATGTTCTGCTTGCGGATGAGGTCGAGCAGGAGGTCGAGGGGGCCGTCATAGACCTGTCCGACGGTGACGGAGAAGGGCGACTGTGAGGCCTCTTCTTTTTCTTTGTCCTTTTTCTCTTTCGACGCAGCAGCACGCTTGGGTTCGGGTGCGGGCGGGACGGGCGGGTGCTGGAGCGCGAAGGCCTGGCTGGCTTCCGGAGTTTGCGGCTCGGCTGCTGCGGTTTCGGGATTTTGTGTTTCTTCGGACATCGATTTACTCAAAGCTTTCGGCTAGTTCTTTATTCGAGGCCCATGGCTTGGCGTACGTGCTGGAGGGTCTGGATGGCGCGGCGGCGTGCTCGGGCGGAGCCGTCCCAGAGGATGGCGTCGACGTTGCCGGGATCGGCTTCGAGGACACGGCGGCGCTCCTGAATGGGAGTGATCTCGCGCACGATGGAGTCGGCGAGCCAACCCTTGCACTGAATGCAGCCAATTCCGGCGGTGCGGCAACCTTCTGCGGCTTCGGACTGCGTGTCGGATGTGGAGAAGACCTTGTGCAGGTCGTAGACGGGACAGACGTCGGGGTTTCCTTTGTCGGTGCGGCGGACGCGCGCCGGATCGGTGACCATGGTCTTGATCTTGGCGCGGAGGTCAGCCTCGGGCTCCGACAGCATGATGGTGTTGCCGTAGCTCTTGGACATCTTGCGGCCGTCGAGACCAGGAAGCTTAGGTGATGGAGTAAGGAGAACTTTTGGCTCGGGCAGGATTCCTTCAGTGACGTTGTTAGCTGCGATCTCGGCCTCGATGATCTCTTTGTCGGAGTGGTCGGCGCGGGCCTTCTCGATGGCTGGTGTGGACGCGGAACAGTAAAGGGCGTTGAAGCGGCGGGCGACCTCGCGGGTGAGTTCGACGTGGGCGACCTGATCCTGGCCCACGGGGACAAAGTCGGGTTGGTAGAGGAGGATGTCGGCTGACTGGAGGAGCGGGTAGCCGAGGAAGCCGTAGGTGTTCAGGTCTTTCTCGCGAAGCTGCTCCTGCTGGTCCTTGTAGGTGGGGACGCGCTCGAGCCATGGGAGCGGAGTGAACATGCTGAAGAGGGTGTGCAGCTCAGCGTGCTGGGGGACGTGCGACTGGATGAAGATGGTCGAACGCTCGGGGTCGAGGCCAGCAGAGAGGAAGTCGAGGGCCACGTCGCGGATGTTCTCGCGGAGGGTCTTGGGGTCGGCGTAGTCGGTCGTCAGGGCGTGCAGGTCTGCGATGAAGAAGTAGCAGTCGTACTGGTCTTGGAGGCGGACCCAGTTGAAGAGAGCACCCATGTAGTTGCCCAGATGGAGGCGTCCGGTGGGGCGCATGCCCGACAGGACTCGCGGGCGTGATGAGATGAGAGCGTTTTCAGTCATTGGCAATCAAGTGTAAGGGTAAATGATTCGTTGGAGATGCAACCTGTGGGGAAGTCCGGAGATGCAGACATTTAAGGAGGGGCACCCCCTTGCCCGTGTGTAAACCGTCTATCTTCGATAATTTAGAACGCTAACGATGTGCAAAATATTCATAACAAACGATTTGCGTCCAAAATATTCCAAATGAACGAGTTAGCACCTGAGGCTGGCTGGCGGCTTGTTTTAAGCTCTCTATTCAGTATAGCTAGTTGAGCCTAACTAAAATTCCAACTGGATGTTATTGATTTTCTATGGGGTTAGGTATTTTGGGACTTGACATGCAATTTTCGGGCAGAAAATGGCAAAAAGACCCTCGCTTTGGACGCGCAGCTATGGGTCGCGGTATTCGCGGCGCTTGAGGTCGCGGCGTGCCTGTTCGTGGCCCTGTTGCGCGGCCTGACGAGTCCAGTGGCGAGACTGGGTGTAGTCGTGTTCGACTCCGTGGCCGATGGCGTAGAGGTGGCCGAGCTGGAACTGTGCTTCGGCGTTGCCGTGGTCCGCGGCTTTGCGATACCACGCAGCGGCCTGCGTATAGCTGAGAGAGACGCCCTGGCCCGTGTTGTAGAGGTCGGCCAGCTTCTGCTGAGCTTCGGGAAAGTTCTGGGCGGCGGCGAGACGATACCAGTGGGCGGCTTCGGTGTCGCTTTGCGGAACCCCCTCCCCTTTGCGATACATGAGGCCGAGGTTGTACTGCGCCCAGGCGAGGTTACTGTGCGCGGCTTGCTGGCACCATGCGAAGGCTTCAGCGAAGTCGTTGGCTGCGTAGTAACGGAAGCTGAGGTTGGCCTGCGCGTAGGCGTGACCCTGCTCGGCGGCCTTGCGCTCCCAGTGGGCGGCCTGGGTGTCGTCTTGAGGAAGGCCCTGACCTGCGTCGTACATGGTGCTAAGGAGGTACTGCGACTCGGCGTGGCCTTGCTCGGCGGCGAGTCGGAAGCCGGCTGCGGCTTCGGTGAAGTTGCGGGCGTTGTAGTCGGCAACTGCCTGCCGGTAGTGCGGGTTGGAGGCTGCGTTGGCGGCGTCGCGGCGGCCGCGGGCGATGATGCTGGATCGCGTGGAATGGAGCGACAGCGCGGCTCCGGTGGGGATGTGCTGCAGGCCGGTTCTGGCTTTATCTTCCATCTCTATTTTCCAAGCCCGCTGATCTGGCGATCGATCAGCTCGAAGCGGCGCTGTGCATCGGCGATCTGCTCGCGGAGGCTGGTGGCAACCTCGGTGAGGAGGTCGCGGTGTTCGCGAGCAGCGGCTTCGGCGTCGAGGTGTAGTTGGGAGAGTTCGCTGGCGAGCAGGGTGTGGCGCTCGGCGTCGAGGGTGGCGATGTCGCGCTCGGCGTGCTGTATCTGGCGGGTGATGCGGAGAAGCTCGGTTGCGCTGTCTTCGCCGGCGATGGAGGCGCTGATTTCGCGGTGGTCGTCAAGGAGACGCTGCAGGGTTTCTGTGTCTCCGCGGCTGTAAGCCTGATTGGCGCGGGCCATCAGCAGGGTGAAGTGCTTCTGCTCGGCATCGTCGCGCGCGAAGTCGGGATGGATGCGCTTGGCGACGTCGCGGAAGAGGGTCTTGAGGCTGGGCGGTGGGTCGAACTCTTCGGCTTCGTGGGCCTCGCCGAATGCGGCATCATGGGTCTCCCGCGCGCGCTGGCGGGTCTCCTCCGCTCTGCGGCGGGCGGAGTCGGAGTCATAGAGGTCAACTTCGCGCTCGGCGATGCGCGCTTCCAGGTCGTCGAGCTCGGCGTAGAGGATGCCGACCTGGCGAAGGTAACGGCCTTCGAAGGTCTTGAGTTGGGCGCGGATTTGGGCGAGCTCGGATTCGCGCTCGGCGAGCGTGGTGCGAACAGTGGCAAGTTGCTCGCGCCTCGCTTCACACTTGGCGAGGAGCGCGTCGTCGTCCGGGGTTTGCTGAAGGATGATTTCGGCTGGCATGCGGCTTCCCCTTGGGGAAGCTCTAGTTTAGCGAAGAAGAGCTCCGCTTTTCGCAGATGACTAGTCTTCAACGCGGCGTGATCGGAATTCGCGTCGATCATCAGGGTTGACGTCACTGATAAGCTGCGTGAAACTTCAAAATCTCCAGCTTGATTTGCGTTTCGATTGCGATACACTGCGACTCACAACGCAAAAAACTGATTTTTGAAGTTTGCTTCTCCCTCTTTCCCGTTCCTGCGAAGGACACACGAACACTTAAGGAGTTGTGCATGCTTACTCGTAAGGTTTGCTTTCTTTTCGGGCTTTTGGCGGCGGTTGTCGGACAGGCTTTGAGCCAGAGCTCTTCGATCACGCCGGAACAGAGTGCTGCGTTGAAGCAGCAGATTTTGAAAGAGGTCGAAGGCAACGCGAAGCTGGTCCAGGTGATGGTGGATACGATGTACAGCTTTGGCGAGCTGGGTTTCCAGGAGTTCGAGACGTCGAAGTACCTTACGGGGCTGCTCGAGAGCAATGGCTTCACGGTCGAACGCGGGATCGCGGGGATCCCGACGGCGTGGATGGCGACGTGGGGAAGCGGAGAACCAGTGATTGCTCTCGGCTCGGATCTCGACTGCATTCCGCAGGCATCGCAGAAGCCGGGTGTGGCTTATCACGATCCGATTATTCCGGGCGCACCTGGACATGGAGAAGGGCATAACTCCGGGCAGGCGGTGAACATCGTGGCGGCGCTGGCTGTGAAGGATGTGATGGCCAAGAATCATATTCCGGGCACGATCAAGATATGGCCGGGGGTGGCGGAAGAGCTGCTGGGAAGTAAGGCTTATTACGTTCGCGATGGCTACTTCAAGGGAATTGATGCGGTGCTGTTCTCGCATGTTGGCGATAACCTTGGAGCTTCGTATGGCGGGTACTCCACTAATGGCCTGGTGTCGGTTCAGTACAACTTTCATGGGGAGAGCGCGCACTCGGCGGCTGCTCCGTGGCGCGGACGCAGCGCGCTGGATGCTGTGGAGCTGATGGATGTGGGGTGGAACTTTCGCCGGGAACATCTTCGTTTGCAGCAGCGCTCCCATTACGTGATTCCGAATGGCGGCGACCAGCCGAACGTGGTTCCGCAGAACGCATCGGTCTGGTACTACTTCCGCGAGGCGGACTACCAGCACATTAGAGATCTGTGGGAGATCGGCGACAACATGGCGAATGGCGCAGCTCTGATGACCAACACCAAGTGGGACTCGACTTTGATCGGTACGGCGTGGCCGGGCTTTTTTAATAAGCCGATTGCGGAGGAGGTCACTGAGAACGCAAAGCTCGTCGGGCTACCAACGTGGTCCAACGATGACCAGACGCTTGCGAAAGGCCTGCAGCACGAGCTGAAGGTTCCTGAAAAGGGGCTGGCATCGAAACTTGACGAATTGAAGACGCCGAACGATCCGGAGAAGTATTACGGCGGCGGCTCGGACGATATCGGTGATATTTCGTGGGTCGTTCCCACGATCGTGCTTCGCTATCCGTCGAACATTCCCAATCTTCCAGGGCATAACTGGGCTAACGGAATTGCGATGGCTACTCCGATTGCGCATAAGGGCGCGATTGCGGGAGCGAAGGTCCAGGCTCTTACGTTGTTCGATCTGATGGTGAAGGCGGATCTGCGGGTGAAGGCGAAGGCTTACTTTAACGATGTGCAGACGAAGGAGGTGAAGTACCAACCGTTCCTTCGTCCGACGGACAAGCCGTCGATCTGGCTGAACAAGGCAACGATGGATAAGTATCGCCCTGAGATGCAGAAGTACTACTACGATGCGAGCAAGTACCCGACTTATCTGGAACAGCTGGGGATTCACTATCCGACCGTGCGGACAAGCTCAACCCCCGCGGCGCCGACGCCATCTGGAGAGGAGATCGAGGACGGCGGACTGCTTCAACAATAGCTACCTGCCGTCGGGCGCGGGGACCATGACGGCGTTGGGGTCGACTTTGGGGATGCCGAAGTGGCCGCTGAGATGAACGAGGTCGAGGGGGCGTAGTTCGCAGGTGACCTGAACGATGCTCATGTCCTGCCGGGAGCGGGTGAGGACAGTGATGCCGGTGATGTCGGGGCCTGCGAAACGCAGCCAGAGATCGGTGACGGTCGAATGCGGCTGGGCCGTGTTCGCTGGAGTCTGGTTGGCGTTGACGAGGTGTTTCCAGCCTGCGGCGTGGTAGCTGGCGATGATGGAGGCCATGGTCTCTGGCGTGTAGAAGGCCGGGCGGGGATAGTGGTAGTTGTCGACGGCGATGCCGGTGAGGGCCGCGGCGGCATGGTTGGGGTCGAGGCCGCCCGAGGCGAGGAGGTTCTGGGCGATCTGGAGCTCAGAGCGGTCGAAGCTGAAGGCGGTATGGCTGGCGGGCTGGTCCGCCAGGTTCATCAGCGAGCTGTGGAGATCGAAGTTGCCAGGGGGCTGAGCGATGGCGACAGCGGCTGAGAGCGCCAGAATGAAGAGGGCGGGACGCAGTTTCATGGATTTCTCCCTGCTTGCTTAGACACGGATTCTGACGGGGGGTTTCTCCCACTGGGGGGCATTATTTTCCTCTCGGACTGGCGGTGGCAACGGGGCGGTTCGTCGCGAGGGGAGGGGCGAGCGAGGTCGATTCATTGGGGTCCGGAATCGACCTAACTGATTGTTATGAGGTAGGATTGGCGACCTCCCCAAAATTGATATCGCGAGGGTACGATGAATCCGAATAAAGCGTTGTGGGAGAAGGGTGACTTTACCGAGATTGCCGCGTTCATGCGTGAATCCGGAGAAGAGGTTGTAAAGTCAATCGGGATAACGCCAGGGCTGAGAGTTTTGGACCTTGGCTGCGGAGATGGCACTACGGCGATACCAATGGCTCTTCTGGGGGCCGACGTAACTGGAATCGATATCGCTGGAAATCTTGTGGAGGCTGGGAACAGACGGGCGGCAGCGGCAGGTCTTGAACGGCTGAAGTTTTATGAAGGAGATGCGTGCCATCTGGAAGGGGTCTCGGACCATTCGTTTGATCTGACGCTTTCGGTCTTCGGCGCGATGTTCGCGCCCAACCCGTTTGATGTGGCGAGAGAGATGGTGCGAGTGACCAAGCCTGGCGGCAGGATCGTTATGGGCAACTGGATTCCGAACGATCCAACATCCTTTGTCTCGCAGCTTTTGAAGGTGAGTTCGGCGTTTACGCCTCCTCCTCCGGAGGGGTTCGTGAGCCCGATGACGTGGGGAGTGGGCAGTCATGTGATCGAACGATTTGGCCAAGCTGGAGTGCCCAAAGAGAAGATCTCGATGGTCAAAGACACGTTTCAGTTTGGATCGCCCAACAAAAACCCGGCGAACTTCATCGACCTGTTCCGGCGATTCTATGGCCCGACGATGAATGCCTATGACGCCGCTGAAAAAAGCGGAAGGACAGAGGAGCTTCACAGCCAACTCGTGGAACTGGCTTATGCCGAGAATAAGAACACGGGTGGCGGCACTTCTATCCCTGCCACATTCCTGCGCGTCACTGTCTCTGTTTGAACAAAAATCAGCCCTACTGGGCCGGGCGCGGGGAGAAGTAACCCTTCTGGGCGCGGACTTTATAGCGGGGATCGTTTGCCTGGAGATAGATGGTTCGGAAGGAGCCGTCCATCTTCAGGTTTGCGGGGCGATAGACAAGGTGATACTGACTGCGCAGCTCTTCCTCGACGTTGCGGAAACCGATGGCTACGTCTTCGAGCTTGATTGGGTAGAAGGCCTGGCCGCCGGTTGCCTCTGAGATCTGCCGGAGGACATCGTCGCCCTTATCTTTGCTGGGACTGATGTTGGTGCTGATGGAATAGACGATGGTGTCGGCGCGCTGGCACATCTTGATGGCGTCGGACTCTTCGACACGGCTGTAGTTGTCGTCGCCGTCGGAGACGAGGACGATGGCGCGGCGAACGGCGCCTGTCTCCTGCAGAGGAAGCATCTGGTCGCGGCAGGTTTTATAGAGCGCGTCGAAGAGGGCGGTGCCTCCACCGGGACGCAGCTTGCGAATGCCCTGGTTGAGGAGGTCGACGTTGTTGGTGAAGTCCTGGGCGAGATCTGTCTGGATGTCGAAGCCTTCGACGAAGGCGCGGTCGTTGAGATGGAGGATCTGCAGGAAGAATTCGACGGCGGAGTCCTGCTCGAACTGGAAGCGCTGACGGATGGAGCTCGAGGTGTCGAGCATGATGCCGACGCGCAGGGGGAGATTGGTCTGCTGCTGGAAGCGAAGGACCGCGACGGGAGGACGGCCATCGTCGAGGAGGCCGAAGTTTTCTCGCTTGAGGCCGGTGATGAATTTGCCCTTTTTGTCAGTGACGGTGAAGATGAGATTCACTTCGTTGACACGGACGACGATGTCGGCGCCACCAGAGGGTGGGGGACCGGGCTGAGATTGGCTGGGCGTCTGTGTGGGGGCGGGTGCCAGGGCCGGGACCGTCCCCGGAGCCTGGGCCGGCGGGTCTGCGGCTGGCTGGGTCGTCTGCGCGACGGCTGCGGGAGTATTGGCAGGCGACGATGTTGTCTGCGCACGGAGAGGTGCGACGGCGACGACCAGGCAGAGAAGAAAAAGGGAGCCGATATGGCCCACAGCACGGTTGGTTCGGTCCAAAACGATCACTTGAGTCATTCTACCGGAGTCGCGGGCTAATTCGCGCGAATTGCTTTAAGCAACGACTCCAGTTCGACAGGGAGGGGGACGTGGATGTCGAGGCGCTTGTGAGTCTGAGGGTGGACGAGGGAGAGATTGGCGGCGTGGAGAAAGTTGCGGTTGAGTTGAAGGTCCGCAGCGAGGTTGGGGATGAGGCCTGGGGCACCATAGAGCGTGTCCCCGGCGACAGGGTGGCCGAGGGATTGGGCGTGGACACGAATCTGGTGGGTGCGACCAGTTTCGATGCGGACCTCGACGAACGTGAAGGGGCCATAGGGAGTATTTAGACGTTCGACGACGTGGAAGTGTGAGACGGCGGTGCGGCCATCTGCCCGACGAGTAGTCATGCGGGTTCGGCGGCTTAGGTCGCGCGCGATGGGGAGCGTAACGGTGGTTTCATCCTTTTTGAGGTGGCCGTGGAGCAGGGCGAGATAGGTTTTGGCGACCTGGCGCTGGGAGAACATCTCGCCGAGTTTGCGGTGGGTGCTGTCGTCTTTGGCAACGAGGATGAGGCCGCTGGTCTGTTTGTCGAGGCGGTGGACGATACCGGGGCGGAGGTCGCCGCCTATGTCGGAGAGTTTGTTGAAGTGGAAGAGGAGGGCGTTGACGAGGGTGCCCTGGTTGCGCTCGTTGTCGGTGCTGCCGGCTCCGGCGTGGACCATCATGCCGGCGGGTTTGTCGATGACGGCGAGGTATTTGTCTTCGTGGAGGATGTGGAGTGGGATGTCTTCGGGTGTGGCGTGGAGTGGCGGGGGTTGCGGGCTCCCTTCGATCTCGATGGATTCGCCGCCGCGGAGCTTTTGCTTGGGCTTGGCGGGATTGCCGTCGACGCGGACCTGACCGGCTTCGATGAGGAGTTGGACGCGGGCGCGTGAGATGTCGGGGAGAGCCTGGGCAAGGTACTGATCGAGGCGGAGGGAGGCGGCGGCAGGGTCGGCGGTGAAGGTGCGGGTGGTGGTTTCGCTGGTGGCGTCAGTGTCTTCTTCGAGTTCGTCGAAGTCGATGATCGGCACTGGCGGCGGGAGGGTCTCTTCGACGCCGCGGGTGGCGCGATACTCGGGCTTTACGGTGCGTCGGCGCTGGCCCTTGGGGAGCATGTTCTTAGACGGCATGGGTGACCAGCTTTTTGGGTTGGAGGAGAAGGACGAAACCAGCAAGGACGATCATGGCGAGAGCTATCCACTGGATTGGATCGAGGAAGCTCGAGTCGGAAAAGGGCTGGCGGAAGAAGGTGAGGAGGAACTGCACTGTACCCGAGGCGGCGAGGGCGAGGGCGAAGGTGTCGCCGGGATGCTGGCGCCGGAGAAGTTGACGGAAGAGAAGCTGGGTGAGGAGCGCCGCGACGATGGCTGCGTAGAGAGCGACCGGGTGGAGTCGCATGCGGTCGGGCGGGATGCGGAGACCCCAGGGGAGAGTGGTGGGGAGACCGGCATCGCTGCCTTCGGCGAAGTGTCCGAGAGCGAGGAAGCCCCAAGTGAGGGTGGCGCATGGGGACCAGGCATCAAGGGTGTCGAGGAGAGGAAGGTGTTTGACGCGGAGGTAGATCGCGGTGGCAATGACCGTTAGCAGGATGCCGATGGCGTTCAGCGAAGGGACCGTCAGCAGGAGGATTGGGTAGTCGAGGAAGCTGCGCGGATTGACGGCGATGAGCAGGAGACGGGAGAGCACGAACGCGGAGAGGAGGGTGAAGAGACCGGCGTTCCAGAGCTTTTCGGGGTCGAGGTCAACGATGGGGGCGGTGCGGAGGCTGAGGGTAAGGGCGGTCATGAATCCAACGGCAGCGAGGACACCGAAGGTCGGAAGCAGAAGATGGCCGGAGTGGATGAGGTAGGGATGCATGAGAGGGTTTGAGCTCTTTAGCTTTGAGCTTCGGTCAGATGGCGAGGGCTCTTGGCAGGGATGGGATGGGCAAAGACAACATGAATCCCTACGGGATGAGAGAAAAAGGGAACAGTAACGGTAAAAGCAAGAAGACCGACCCACGTGGCCGTACATCGAAGCGCTGGTGAACCCGTCCTAAGACGGCGGGACCTAACCGTGGTTCTTTAGGCGTTCCTGACTGGAGGACTGCACACCGAACCATGTCTACGAGTCGGGCCCCTGTTCAATGAATGTTGGTTCAACCAGCGTTATTCTAGTACCTGCTTAGCAGGCCGGCTTTCTTAGGTTGGATGCTAAACGTGCGAGTCCTGCTTTGCAAGTTGAGGGCTGTAACGGCTTACCACTGGATGAAGCCGTGGCTCGCGGAGTTGCTCAGAATCAGGGCCTTTCAGGCCAGTCTTTGTCGGGACTGCGGGGCAGGGATTGGTTGGGGCCGAGATTTTCGACGGTAATGTCGGCAAAGATAAAATTCTCCGGCGGAACGGGACTGCCTGAGAGACGGCGCAGCATGGCAAGTTGGCCAGCGTGGGTCATCACGTCGGAGAAGGGGCCCTGGAGGAGTATTTCGGGTGTGATGTCGTGCATCTTGGTGCCGAGCTCGATGTGGCGAGCGACGTCGGCGAGGATCTCGTGAAAGTGCGCGATGGCGTTGGAGAACTCCGGAAATATTGGCGGGCGGTAGGCGCCACCGAGGAAGTAGGTTCGGGAGTAGCCGAGGACGCTGTCCATGTGGCTGATGAGTTCGTGTGGAGTGCGCACTTGCGGCGCAGCTCGGAAGTCGGCGAACCCGGGCGGGGCGTCGCGAAGGGCCTTCTGAGTGCGGTAGGCGAGGGCGGCGAGAAAGTGCTTGAGAAGAGCTCGCTTGTCGTCCATGGAGGTTCCTGCGTTTGTTGAGTCAGCATCGCGAAGCTTTGTTTTGAGGGATGCTATCGGTGAGCGGCCGAATCCGCAAATTGCGCGAGAGACGCTTCGCTATCCGCTCGATTTGCTGAAGGCTGCCGACGGGCGGCTGTTAGCCGACCTTGCGGTCTTCGAGGACCTCGTCGAGCATGTGGGCGAGGGTGGTGGCACGGGTGCGGGTGGAGTGCTGTGAGTTCTGGATGCTGCCGGCCAGTGAGTCGAGGCGCTGACGTGCAGTGCAGAGCTCGTCGGCGATGTTGAGGGCGGCGAGGACGGCTACGCGGAGCGAATCGACTGTGTTTCCGTGGGCGGAGACGGCGCGCATCTTGGCGTCGACGATGGCGGCGAGGCGCTCGATGTAGGCGGGATCGGTGCCGCGGAGATTGTAGACCTGGTCGTAGATATCGACTGCGACGGATTGGGCGACGGACTGACTTTCGGGGGATTGGGGCCGTGCTTCGAGGGTCTGGTCCATCGGTTCTCCTGGGCTGGGTTAGAGAAGCTCGTCGATCTGGTGGAGCATCTTTTCGACGCGGAGGCGTACCTGGTCGCGTTCTTTATTGAGGGTGGTGAGTTCGGTTTCGATGGCGCGGGTGTTGCTTTTGTAGGCGGCGAGTTCTTCGCGGAGGGAGGCGACTTCAGCCTCGGCGACGGCGCGGGCTTCGCGTTCGCGCTTGACGATTTCGACGGCGCGGAGGACTTTTTGCTCGAGCGCCTGGAACTCGTCTGCGCTGATGCCGGAGCTGATTGTGGAGGTGCTCATATTTCTATGAGTATAGACGGCTGAAGCCTGGATTCTACCTGCGGAAAACGTGGGTGGAATCTATCTGGGTGCGGCTTTTGCGGGTTATTTTTTTCGGTGAGGATATGAGCGTTTTTCAAAGGGGGTTTTGCAAAAAGTGCGTGTTTTTTAGATGGTTTTTGTGGTCACAACGTGGTGGTTAGGTGCAAATTCGTGGTTCTTCGCTGGCGGTTTTTTGGTACTTGAAGAATGCGCCAACTTTTCAAAATATTTCTGTGGATAAATCGGTCAGGCGCGGAGAGTGCCTCCGAGGGCGGTGAGGGTTTCGATAATTTGCGTCGACCATTGGGCCAGCTCTTCGTCGCGGAGGGTGCGGTCGTGGGGCTGGAAGACGGTGCGAATGAGGTGAGAGTAGACGCCGGGGTATTTCTGCTCGTTGCGCCAGACTTCGATGGGCTTGAGGGATTGGAGTTCGGGGATGGCCAGGGCCTGGATAGCGGCGGCGATGGTGTGCCATTGGATCGCGTTGGGGAAGACGAAGGAGAAGTCGCGTTCGACGGCCTGGAAGCGAGAGATTTCGTGGGCGGTGACTCGTTTGAGCGGGAGTTCGTAGAGGCGTGCCAAGTCGATTTGGGCAAGGAAGACGGACTGGCGGAGCTTGCGGGCTTCGAGTTGTGTGGTGGCTAGTTGGCCGAAGTGGGCGATGGGTCGTTTGTTGAGGAGGGCGGTGGCGGAGCGGCCAGGTTCGAGCCAGGAGGGCGATTCGGAGGTGAAGGTCAGGGCTGTGGAGCTACCGAGCGGAGTGAAGAGTGCGAGAAGGGATTCGATTGCGCCTTTTAGTTCAAAGATTGGGGCGTCTTCGGCGGGATAGAGATTGGTTTGGGCTGCGTCGCCGGTGAGGCCGAGGGAGAGTTGCGGGGTCTCGTGAACTTCGGAGATGAATGTGCCGTCTGGAGGGATTGTGCCGGTGAAGATCTGACCCTGCTCGAAGAGGCGGACGTTTTTTACGTCGCGGTTGAGGTTGTGGGCGAGCATGGTGAGCATGCCCGGGATGAGGGAAGGGCGGAGGAGAGAGGCCTCTTCGGAGAGGGGGTTCTCCATGGGGACGGTTCTCTTCCCTGCTTCGGCGAACAGGATTGCGTCGCGTTGGCTGGCGAATGTGCTGGAGATGGCTTCGCTGTAGCCGAGGGCGAAGAGGCGGGCGCGGATCGCCGATTCTTTTTGCGCGGTGGGGTGAGCTATGACGGGGAGTGCGGTGGGGAGGGTGTTGGCGAAACGGTTGTAGCCGTAGACGCGGGCTATCTCTTCGATGAGGTCGATCTCGCGTTCGAGGTCAAGACGCCAGGAGGGGAGTTTGACGGAGAAGGTGTCGGCGGTCTCCGGAGTTAGAACGCAGCCGAGAGCGGTGAGATATTGCTGGACGATCTGTGACGTGATGCCTTCGGGCGCGACGGTGGTGCCGAGGTGGCGCTGGACTTGTTGAACGGAGAGGTGGATGGGAGGGCGTTTTGCGGTTTTTGCTTCGACCTCGGGGATGAGGACGTCGATGAGTGCGCCTTCGGCGTGGCCTCCGTGTTGGAGGATCAATTTCGAGACTAACGCGTTGGCGATGGGGGCGGCGTTGAAGTCGGCGCCGCGTTCGAAGCGATGGGAGGCGTCGGTGTGCAGGCCGTGACGGCGGGAGCTGCGGCGGACGCTGGCGGGATCGAACCATGCGGCTTCGACGAGGATGTTTTTTGTTTCGGCGGTGATCATGGAGTCCCAGCCGCCCATGACTCCGGCTAAGGCGAGGGCCTTCTTTTCGTCGGCTACTACGAGGTCGTCGGGTTCGAGGGTGCGTTCGGTTCCGTCGAGGAGTTTTAGCTTTTCTCCTTTGTGGGCGAGGCGGACGATGATGCCGCCTTCGAGTTTGTCGAGGTCGAAGGCGTGGGTGGGATGCCCCATGCCCATAAGGGTGAAGTTGCTGGCGTCGACTGCGTTCGAGATTTGTTTTTGGTTGAGGAGCGCGAAGTATTCGGCTACCTGACCGGTGCCTGGGGCTATGGTTACGTTGCGGAGGACCTGGGCGGTGAAGCGGCCGCACAGCGCTTTTTCTTCGACAGAGATGGGATAGGCGGCGTCTTTGGAGTGTTGTGGTACTCCGGGCGAAATGCGGGGATCCTTCGCTGCGCTCAGGATGACGGCATTATCCTGGTTGCCATCCTTGTCAGGGAACAGTGGCAGCAGTGGGAGGTTGTAGATGGTGGCGGCTTCGCGGGCTATGCCGTAGTGGTTCATCGCGTCGACGCGGTTGGTGGTGATGTCCATCTCGAAGAGGTGGCCGACTGGTTCACCAGAGGCGAAGGGGCTGAGGGAGTGGACGCCTTCGACGGCGATGCCGCGGAGGGTGAGGTCGTCGGCTAGTTGCCGGTCATCGACGGGAAGTGCAGGAAGATAGTGGCGGAGCCACTTGGTGAGGATATTCATGATGGACGGCTTCTAGTCTAAATGTTTCACAGGTCCAATTTGAGTTGGCGGTGACCACGGCAGGATTTTGCTCGAGATTGCGAGTTCCCTAGTCTACCTATGGAACCCTTCTGCCGGCCGCTGCGTATTGGCGTGAGTGTTCCCAATCGAGAGGCGGAAGATCATGAGGAAGTTCTGTGCGTTGATGGCGGGGATTTTGTTGTCGGGGGCGTTTGCTGTGGCGAATGCTCAGGCGGTTCCTTCATTGGACAGCATCAAGAGCCAGGAGGAGCTTACGAAGGCGATTACGGAGCTGGATAAGGAGCTGTTCGACGCGTACAACACGTGCAATCTGGAGAAGCTGGGAAGTTTGGTGGCGGACGATCTGGAGTTTTATCACGACCTGAGCGGACTTGCGACGGGCAAGCAGACGTTTCTCGATGCGATCAAGAACAACATCTGCGGGAAGGTGACGCGGGAGTTGGTGCCGGGGACGCTGGAGGTGCATCCGCTGAAAGGATACGGGGCGATGGAGATGGGGACGCACCGGTTTCTGCATCCCTGGACGCAGGACCATGGCGTGGTGGGCGAAGGAAAGTTCATCACACTGTGGCAGTACAAGAATGGGGTTTGGAAGCTGACGCGGGCGATCAGCTATGACCATGGTCCGGCGAAGTAGTTGCAGTTCCGAATGATAGGGGGATCAATTTTGCTTGACGGAACAGATGGGTGAGGTATGCTTTTTCGCCATGGGCAAATTTTCTTTTTCAAGTTTTACAGAGGCCAGCCGCGGGTGCGGCCTGGTAGTGATGACTGCAGTTCTGATGGCCGCGTTTGGCGGCGCGGCGAGGGCGCAGGATTCGGATTCGGAGGGATGCAAGGATTCGCCGTTGATGACGCGGTATCCGAAGGCTTTTATCGGAAGCTGCGACCACAAAGAGTTCGACTCGGCGAATATGGAGATCAACAAGGGTGGGGAGCAGAAGGGGATCGAAGGGGACACCACGATCATCTATTACACGATTCCCGAGGGCGTGAGCGACCTGGCGATCTATCGCAATATGCACAATGCGCTAGCGGGCGCGGGATACAGCTTTCTTTATGAGGAGTCGCCGTACAAATTTACAGCGAAGAAGGGCGGCCAATATATTTCGTTGCAGGAGGGAGGCGGCTCGACTGTTCTGACGTTTGTGAAAGAGCAGGCGATGGCGCAGGTGGTGACGGCGGATGCGAAGTCGATGAACGATGCGCTGGATTCGGCTGGGCATGTGGCGGTTTATGGGATTGAGTTTGCTACAGGCAAGGCGGATCTTTTGCCAGCGGCTGACGGGCCATTGCAACAGATGTTAATCCTGCTGAAGGACAATGCCGGCTTGAAGCTGCGAGTGGAGGGGCATACGGACAATGTTGGCGCGCGGGCGATGAATCAGCGGTTGTCGGAGCAGCGAGCAGCGGCGGTGGTAGCGTGGCTGGTGACGCATGGAATCGCTAAGGACCGGCTGACGGCGCAAGGGTTTGCAGACACGAAGCCGGTAGAAGACAATTCAACAGAAGAGGGCCGGGCAAAGAACAGACGTGTGGAACTGGTAAAGATTTAACGCCGTGAATATCCAGTAAGGAGAAGAGATATGCGTTTGTTACTGCATTGGATTTTGAATGCCGTGGCTTTGCTGTTGGTTGCGCACTTTGTTGATGGCTTTATTGTTAGTAGCTTTGTTTCGGCGCTGATTGCAGTGGTTGTGATCGGGCTGCTGAATGCGACGCTGGGATTGCTACTGAAGATCATTACGCTGCCGCTGGGGATTTTGACGTTTGGTCTATTTTTCCTTGTGATCAATGCGGTGGTTCTGTGGTTTTCGAGTAAATTTGTGCCGGGGTTTGCGGTGACGACGTTCAAGGCGGCGATTCTTGGGGCGCTGGCTTTGGCGGTGATTCATATGCTGTTTGGGTTCTTTGGGGTTGCCGCGACGAATAAGAACCGATGATGGCATAGGAAAAGGGTGAAATGGTGAATCTTTTCAATTATCCAGCGGCTATCTTCGTGATAACTCTTCTAGCGCTTTGGCTGGCGACAGAGGTGGGAGCGCGGATGAGCCGGCGGGCGCATGCGCTGAACTCCGAGGACATTCGGACAGACTTCAGTGTGGTGCAGACAGCGACGCTGACGATGCTGGCTCTGATTATCGGGTTCAGCTTCTCGATGGCGACGGGTCGGTATGACCTGAGGAAGAGCTACGAGGAGGCCGAGGCGAACGCGATTGGGACCGAGTATGTGCGGGCGGATCTGCTGCTGCCGGTGGAGGAAGGTCCGCGTGTGAAGGCGTTGCTACGGGAGTATACGGCGCAACGCTTGCGGTTCTATACGGCGAGGAACTGGGACGATATTGACCAGATACTGGCGGATACGGCCAAGGTGCAGGATGAGCTATGGAACGCGGTCTCAGCGACGGCGAATGCTCAGCCCACGGTTTCACGGTCGCTGGCGGTTTCGGGGATGAACGATGTGCTGAATTCGGAGGGATATACGCAGGCGGCGTGGTGGAACCGGATTCCGATCGGTGCGTGGTGCCTGATGGCCGCGATGGCGCTGTTCGCCAACTGGATGGTGGGGTTCGGGGCGAAGAAGCAGGACATAAAGATGTTTATCGTGCTCCCGCTGGTAGTGGCGGTAGCGTTTTTCCTGATTGCGGATATTGATAGCCCGCGAGGCGGGGTGATTCGAGTCGTGCCGCAGAATTTGTTGAGGCTGCAGGCTGGGTTGAAGTAGGTGGATCAGTTCACCTAAGACAGTGTGGCGCTGCGAACGAAATGCGGGGGGTCTTCGACTTCGCTGCGTTTCGCTCAGAATGACGCGCGTGGAATGTGATGGCGAAAAATTCCTTACTAGGCGAATTGTTCCAGGAAGCGCATGTCTCCGGAGTAGAAGTGGCCTATGTCGGAGACGCCGTGGAGCATCATGGCTATGCGCTCTACTCCCATGCCGAAGGCGAAACCGGAGATCTTTTCGGGGTTGTACGCGTCGTCTGCCGGATCGAGCCTTCTGCGTTCTTCGGTGACAGCGGCGAAGACGGCGGGGTCGACCATGCCACAACCGAGGAGTTCAATCCAGCCAGAGTGTTTGCACTTGCGGCAGCCCTTGCCTCCGCAGAAGATGCAGGAGATCTGGACGTCGGCTGAGGGTTCGGTGAAGGGAAAGAAGCTGGGGAAGAAACGAGTTTTGACGTCGTTGCCGAAGAGCGCCTTCATGGCGTGATCGAGCGTGCCTTTGAGATCGGAGAAGGTGATGTTGGTGTCGACGCAGAGGCCTTCGATCTGATGGAAGATGGGGGAGTGGGTGGCGTCGGCGGCGTCGTTGCGATGGACCTTGCCAGGAATGACGATGCGGATGGGTGGGGCCTGCACGATCATGGTGCGGATCTGGACCGGGCTGGTGTGAGTGCGCATCAGGAGTCGGTCGCGTGATGGGCGCGCTTGTTGCGCGGCGATCTGGAGGGTGTCCTGGGTGTCGCGGGCGGGGTGGTTTGGGGGGAAGTTGAGGGCTTCGAAGTTGTAGAAGTCGGATTCGACCTGCGGGCCGAGGTTTGTGGAGTAGCCGAGATGGTGGAAGACTCGGACCACCTCGTGCATGGTTTCGAGGAGTGGATGGGGGATGCCCGGGGCGCGGACGGTGCCGGGGAGAGTGATGTCGATTCCCTGCACTGCTGCTTGTTTTGGCGCGGCTGGGGCTTCGAGCGCGGCTTCGATTTGCTGCTTGAGTTGGTTGAAGCGGATGCCAAGGGCTTTTTTTGCTTCGGATGGGGCGGCTTTGAGCCAGGCTTCGCTGATGAGCTTGAGACGGCCTTGCTTGCGGCCTAGCCAGTGGAGGCGGAAGGCTTCGACGTCGGTGGTGTCGGCGGTGCGGACCTCTTCGGCGAGGGTTGCGAAGGCTGCGTCGAGGGAGGGTTCGTCGAAGGTGTGGAGCTGAGGGATGGCTTCGTTCATGGCGGCAGTGTTTAGAGTAAACGACTGCGCAGGAGTTGTGGTTGGGAATGGCGTTGGGAGCCGACTAGAGGGCGGAGAGGACGACCAGGACGACGAGCAGGCCGAGGAAGAGGCTACGGCGGTCGGTGATGGCGTAGACGACGGGGTCTTCGTCGAGTTGGCCGCGGGAGGCCTGGAGCCAGAGGCGGCTGATCCAGAGGAGAAAGATGGGGACGATGAGCCATAGGCGGCGGGTGTGACCATAGAGCTGGGCTGCGTCGAGGGTGAAGATGTAGAGGGTGAGAACGACGACGGAGGCGTAGCCGCTGGCCGTGCCGAAGCTGCGGAGTTGTTCGATGTCGGCGATGTGGTAGCCGCGGCCTCCGGCGGAGACGCCGCCGCGTTCGCGGAGGTTTTCGAGTTCAGCGAAGCGCTTGACGAAGGCGAGAGAGAGGAAGAAAAAGATGCTGAAGCTGCCTAGCCAGGTGGAAACGGCGATTCCAGAGGCGGCTGAGCCGGCGATGATGCGAATGGTGTAGAGGCCTGAGAGGACGATGACGTCGACCAGAACGGAGCGTTTCAGACGTAGTGAGTAGGCGAGTGTGGTGACGAGGTAAATGCCGAGCCACAGAAGGAAGTAGTGAGGGCGAATAAAGGCCAGATGCTGAGGTGACAGCTCCATCGCTTTAGGGACAAGCAGCGCCAACGCCAGAGCGATGGCAAGGAAGAGGACGACGACGACGATTCCGGAGAGGGCGGAGAGATCGCCTGAGGCGAAGGGGCGGCGGCGCTTGCGGGGATGCAGGCGATCGGCTTCGAGGTCGAGGAGGTCGTTGACGATGTAGGTAGCCGAGGCGCAGAAGCCGAAGCTGAAGAAGGCAATGGTCGTAGCTGCGATGATTCCCCTCCCCCATTCATGGGCCAGCAGAGGGATGACGAAGATGAGAACGTTTTTGGCCCACTGGTGGAGGCGGATGGCCTTGAGCCAGGATTTGAGTGGGGAGACGCGCTCGTTGAAGGCTCGGACGGGGGTGATGCGGGCCTTGCGGAGGGCGGCACGGAGGCCAGGGGTTGGATTGGCGACCATGGGCTCCTGACAGTGCTGGAGGAGCGGGAGATCGGGGAGGGCGTTGCCGATGTAGGAGAAGTTGTCACCGAATTGGGCCTGGAACGCGGCCAGCTTGTTCTTTCCGGCGAGGTTGGTCTGGCCGTCTGAGGCGAGGACGCCGGTGAAGAGACCGAGATGGTCGGCGATGCGGTTGGCAGTGTCGGCGTCGGCGGCCGTGGCGAGGTAGATCTGGCGGCCGTTGGCGCGCTGTTGCTCGAGGTACTGGAGGAGTTCGCGGTTGTAGGGAAGATGGGCGATGTCGAGCTGAACGGTTTCGGCTAAGTGACGCTTGAGAGAGGCTTTGCCGTCTACGAGCCAGGAGGGAATCTTGAGGAGATCGACGGGGCGTTTGCGAGCGACGGCGAGCGCGGAGTCGTGGAGGGTGTCGGATTTGACGAGGGTTCCGTCGAGGTCGACACAGAGCACTGGCAGAGCCGCGATATCGGGAGCAGGGGCCGGAATGGGCAAAATTGTTCTTCCTCGGACGAAACCAAAGGGTAGTTAAAGATGTCTAAACCAGTGACTGCTAAAAGATAGCGCGGAACGGCGGCGATTGCGATGACTTCAAGCGCAAACAGCCAAGGCCATTATCAAGTATTCTGGAGTATCCAGGCGCAACAATCCAAGCAGAGATTTGAATTTCAAGAAAACAGAGAGTAACCCATGCTGTCAGCACAGATGAGCGACGAGGAGTCGCACGCCGATAAAACGACTTTGGAGCCACAGCCGAATTTTTCCTCGCGTCAGCCGGCGCCCGAGAGGCCGAAGGGGTCGGCTGCACGGAAGTGGATCGTGCTGCTGGTGATTTTGGCTGTGGTTGGTGCGGCGGTGTGGAAGATTCGCAAGAATGCGAAGGAGCAGGGCTCGATTCAACAGATCATGGCGGCCCAGGCCGACCGGCCGACACCGGTGCAGGTGTCCGCGGTGCAACAGAAGACGATGCCGATTTTTCTGACCGCACTGGGAACGGTGACGGCCTACAACACGGTGACGATCAAGAGCCGCGTGGATGGGCAGTTGATGCAGGTTCCGGTGACGGAGGGTCAGGCGGTGCGGCAGGGACAGGTGCTGGCCGAGATTGATCCGAAGCCTTTTCAGGCGGCGCTGGAGCAGGCGCAGGGGCAGTTGGTGAAGGATCAGGCGAATGCGGTGAATGCGCGGGCAGAGGCTTCGCGTTATAACGCTCTGCTGCAGGCCGGTGTGGTTTCTAAGGAGAGCCAGCAGTTGCAGGCTTCGAACGCGGGGCAGGCTGAGGGTTCGATCGCTGCGGACGAGGCGGCGATTCAGGCGGCGAAGGTGAACCTTGGGTATACGAAGATACTGTCTCCTATCAGTGGAGTGGTGGGCCTGCGACAGGTTGATCCGGGCAATATAGTTCACGCTTCGGACACTAATGGTCTGCTGGTGGTTACGCAGTTGCAGCCGATCAGTGTGATCTTTACGCTGCCTGAAGACCAGCTGCCTGAGGTGTTGAAGCGGACACGCGGAGGGAGCAGGCTGGCAGTGGAGGCTTTCGATCGGGCTGCACAGACGCATCTGGCGACAGGAAATCTTTTGACGGTCGACAACCAGATCGATACGGCGACCGGAACGGTGAAGGCTAAGGCAGTCTTCGAAAATAAAGACGGGTCGCTGTTTCCTAATCAGTTTGTCAATGTGCGTTTGATCCTGCAGGAGAAGCAGAATGCGATTGTGATTCCAGCGGCGGCGTTACAGACCGGCTCGCAGGGGAATTTTGTTTATCTGCTGAAGGAGGGACAACCTCCCGCGAATCTGGTGGAGAAGAAGAACTCCGATATGCCGGTGCTGCAGCTGCAGGAGAACCAGACGAACTACTACGTTGAGGTGCAGCCGGTGACTGTGGCTCTGACCGAGGGCACACAGGTGATCCTGAATGGCGGCGTGAAGCCGGGCGACCAGATTGTAGTGGACGGGCAGGAGAAGGTGAAGAACGGCAGCAAGGTGTTTCCTCGGACAGCTGCCGGGAAGGCGTATGACAGGACGGGGCAGGGTTCATGAGTTCTTCGAACAGGGCAGATTCCGAGAGCCCGGCTTCGATGAGTCCGGTTTCTTTTAGTCCTTCGCGGCCCTTCATTCTTCGTCCGGTGGCCACCGCGCTTCTGATGGTGGCCATTTTGCTTGCGGGCGCAGTGGCGTATCTGCAACTGCCGGTTTCGGCGCTGCCGCAGGTGGACTATCCGACGATCCAGGTGCAGACGTTCTATCCGGGGGCGAGCCCGGAGGTGATGGCTTCGTCGGTGACGGCTCCGCTGGAGCGGCAGTTCGGACAGATACCAGGGCTGAGCCAGATGACGTCGACGAGTTCGGGTGGCGGGAGCGTGATTACGCTGCAGTTCTCGCTGACGGAGAACATCGATGTGGCACAGCAGGATGTGCAGGCGGCGATCAATGCAGCGTTCAGTTATCTGCCGAAGGACCTGCCGAATCCTCCGACGTACAGCAAGGTGAATCCAGCAGATGCGCCGATTATGACGCTGGCGCTGACGAGCGATACGCTGCCGCTGTCGCAGGTGGAGGATCTTGCGGATACGGTGATCGCACAGAAGATCTCGCAGCTTTCGGGTGTGGGGTTGGTTTCGATCAATGGCGGGCAGAAGCCGGCGGTACGGATTCAGGCGAATCCAACGGCGCTGGCGAACTATGGACTGAGCCTTGAGGATATTCGGACTGCGGTGGGTACGGCGAATGTCGACCAGGCGAAGGGAAATCTGAATGGAGCGACACAGTCGTACACGATTGGCGCGAACGATCAGATTCCTACGAGCGCAGGCTACAACAATGTGATTATCGCCTACCGGAACGGGTCGCCGGTGCGGCTGTCGGATGTGGCGAATGCAGTGGACAGCGCGGAGAATCTGTTTCAGGCAGCCTGGATGGGGACTTCGGCGCGGGAGCCTGAGAATGGACAGCCGGCGCGGCCTGCGGCGCTGAAGCCGGCGGTGATTGTGAACATCCAGCGGCAGCCGGGAGCGAACATCATTGGCGTGGTGGATGAGGTTACGAAGATTATGCCGCGGCTGCGGTCTTCGATGCCTGCGACGGTTGAGCTGCAGGTGTTGACGGACAGGACGAATACGATCCGGGCGTCGGTGGCGGACGTGAAGTTCTCGCTGATTCTGACGATCGGGCTGGTCGTGATGGTGATCTTCCTGTTCCTGCGGTCGTTTGCGGCGACGGTGATTCCTTCGGTCGCTGTGCCGCTGTCGATTGTGGGGACGTTTGGGGTGATGTACCTGCTTGGGTACAGCCTAAATAACCTGTCGCTGATGGCACTGACGATCTCGACGGGATTTGTTGTCGACGACGCGATTGTGATGATCGAGAACATCGCGCGGTACCTGGAAGAGGGCGATTCACCGCTGAATGCTGCGCTGAAGGGCTCGGAGCAGATTGGGTTCACGATTGTTTCGCTGACGGTGAGTCTGATCGCGGTGCTGATTCCGCTGCTGTTCATGGGCGATATTGTGGGGCGGCTGTTCCGCGAGTTTGCTGTAACGCTGGCGGTTACAATTCTGGTTTCGGCGCTGGTTTCGCTGACGCTGACGCCGATGATGGCTGCGAAGCTGCTGCGGCATACTCCCGCGAATAAGCAGAGCACCTTCTACCGGAAGAGCGAAGATTTCTTTGAGTATGTGATTGCGAAGTATGCGATCGGCGTGCGGTGGGTGCTGCGGCATCAGACGATCACGCTGCTGGTGACCCTGGGTACGTTTTTGCTGACGGTGTACCTGTTCTGGATTGTCCCGAAGGGGTTCTTCCCGGTGCAGGATACGGGTGTGCTGCTTGGGATTACGGAGGCTCCGCAGACGGTGAGCTTTGGGGCGATGAGCTCGCGGCAGCAGGCATTGGCGCGGATTATTTTGCAGGATAAGGATGTGGAGAGTGTTTCGTCGTTCATCGGGATCGATGGAACGAACTCGACGCTGAACAGTGGGCGCATTCAGATTAATTTGAAGGACCGCGAGCTGAGGAAGTCGTCGGCGCTGGAGGTGATTCAGCGGCTGGAGCCTGAGGTCGCGAAGGTGGATGGGATCCAGTGCTTTCTGCAGCCGTTGCAGGACCTGACGGTCGAGGACCGGGTGAGCCGGACGCAGTATCAGTACTCGCTGGAAGATGCGAATGTCGATGAGCTTGCGGTTTGGACCGACAAGATGGTGGCGAAGCTGAAGACGATTCCGATCCTGAGCGATGTTGCGAGCGATGAGCAGATTGGCGGGCTGGAGGCCAGCCTGGTGATCGACCGGGATACGGCTTCGAGGCTGGGGATTACGCCGCAGAACATCGACGACACGCTGGATGATGCGTTTGCGCAGCGGCAGGTGTCGACGATCTTTACGCAGCAGAACCAGTACCACGTGGTGCTGGAGGTTGCGCCGAAGTTTCAGCGGAATCCGGAGTCGCTGGGCAATATTTATGTGAAGAGCTCGAACGGGACGCAGGTGCCTTTGTCGGCGTTTACGCACTTCGAGGAGAAGAGGACGCCGCTGGTGATCAGTCATCAGGGGCAGTTCCCTGCTGTGACGATCTCGTTCAACCTGGCTCCGGGGAAGTCGATCGGCGATGCGGTGGATGCGGTGAACAAGGCCAAGGACGAGTTGGCGATGCCGCCGAGCGTGAATGCGGAGTTCCAGGGCTCGGCGAGGGCGTTTGAGGCTTCGCTAGAGAATGAGCCTCTGCTGATTCTGGCTGCATTGATCGTCGTTTATATTGTGCTGGGTGTTTTGTATGAGAGCTACATTCACCCGATCACGATTTTGTCGACGCTGCCTTCGGCCGGTGTCGGCGCGATTCTGGCTTTGCTGCTGTTTCATGTGGATTTGAGTGTGATTGCGTTAATCGGAATTATTTTGCTGATCGGCATTGTGAAGAAGAACGCGATCATGATGATCGACTTTGCGCTGGAGGCTGAGCGCGAGCAGGGGCTGACGCCGACGGAGGCGATTTATCAGGCTTGTTTGCTGCGGTTCCGGCCGATCATGATGACGACGATGGCGGCGCTGCTGGGCGGTTTGCCGCTGGCTCTGGGTACAGGCACAGGAAGTGAACTGCGACGGCCGCTGGGCATCACGATCGTGGGCGGATTGATTGTGTCGCAGGTTTTGACGCTGTTTACTACGCCGGTGGTTTATCTGTTTTTCGACCGGCTGGGGCGGAAGACGAGATCCGTGGATGCTGAGCTGCATGCCCATGCGATTTCGGCGGATTGAGACAGAGAGTCTATGCATTTTTCAGCACCATTTATTCGGCGGCCGGTGGCGACATTTTTGATGTCGATCGCGGTGATTCTGGCAGGTGCGGTGGCGTATACGCTGCTGCCGGTGGCCAGCCTGCCGCAGGTGGAGTTTCCTGTGATCTCGGTAGGTGCGAGTCTGCCGGGAGCTGATCCGGAGACGATGGCTTCGTCGGTGGCGACTCCTCTGGAGCGTCAGTTTGCGAAGATTGCTGGAATTAATGAGATGACGTCGTCGTCTTCTACGGGGGCGACCGGCATTGTGCTGCAGTTCGATCTGTCGCGTGACATCAATGGCGCGGCACGCGATGTACAGGCGGCGATCAATGCCGCACGAAGCCAGTTGCCGGCGAATCTTCCGAGCAATCCCGGGTATTACAAGGTGAATCCCGGCGATTCGCCGATCATGATTCTCGCGCTGACGTCGGACACGATGAACATTCCGCAGTTGTACGACGCGTGCGACAGCATTCTGGCGCAGAAGATTGCGCAGGTGCCGGGTGTAGGTCAGACGTTCTGCGGAGGCAGCGCGAAGCCAGGGGTGCGGATCGATGCTAACCCGATGCAGCTGGCACATTACGGGATTGGGCTGGAGGCTTTGCGGGCCGCGATCGGCACCGTGAATGTGAATCAGCCGAAGGGATATCTGCAGGACGATGAGCGGCGGTGGAGCGTTACAGCTACGGATCAGTTGTTTGGGGCGGCGGCGTATGCTCCCCTGATCGTAGCGACGGATCGTGGGCCGGTGAGCAATGCTGCGGCACGCACAGGGCTTCCGGCTTCGGTGGCGAGCGCGGTGGCGAATGTACCTGCTGCAACTGGCACTGGTTCCTCAAGTCCAGCGGCTGCCTCGAGTGGTCCTGCTAAGACCGCAACGGGTGCGGGCGCAGCGCATGGAATTGTGCGGGTTCAGGATGTCGCGAAGGTCACTGACAGCGTCGAGGATGTCCATGCCGCGGGCCTGCACAACGGAAAGCCTGCGATTGTTGTGCTGGTGTTCAAGACGTCGACGGCAAATGTGATCGAGACCGTGGACAACGTGAAAAAGATGCTGCCGATGCTGGAGGCTTCGATACCGCCGGCGATCCAGGTACATGTGGCGCTGGACAGAACGACGACGATTCGCGCTTCCGTGCGAGATGTGACGCGTACGCTGGTGATCTCGATCCTGCTGGTGATCCTGGTGGTGTTCCTGTTCCTGCGAGAGGTGCGGTCGACGCTGATCCCCACGGTGGCGGTTCCGTTGAGCCTGCTGGGAACGTTTGCAGTGATGTATCTGCTGGGCTATACGCTGGACAATCTTTCGCTGATGGCGCTGACGATCTCGACCGGGTTTGTGGTGGACGATGCGATTGTTGTGATCGAAAACATCAGCCGACACCTGGAAGAAGGGATGACGCCGTACGAGGCGGCGATGGTGGGGTCGAAGGAGATTGGGTTTACGGTGTTGTCGATGAGCACGTCGCTGATTGCGGTGTTCATTCCGATTCTGCTGATGGGCGGAATTGTGGGCAGGCTGTTTCGCGAGTTTGCGGTGACGTTGTCGGTGGCGATCCTGGTGTCGCTGGTGGTTTCGTTGACGACAACGCCGATGTTGAGCGCGAAGTTTCTGGAGGCGCATAACAAGCGGCGGCATGGATGGTTTTATCGTGCTGGAGAGCGTGCGCTGAAGTGGCTGGCGGATGAGTATGAGCTCGGATTGCGATGGGTGCTGCAACATCAGCGGTTGGTTCTGACAATTACGGTGCTGACGTTTGGGCTGAATGTGTATCTGTACATTCTGGTGCCGAAGGGATTCTTTCCGGAGCAGGATGCCGGGCGCATTGGCGGGCAGGTGCAGGGGCAGCAGGATGTATCGTTCCCGGAGATGAAGAAGAAGGTGCAGGCGCTGGCGGCGATCGTCGGGAAGGATCCCGGGGTGCAGGATGTGACGGCGTTTGCAGGTGGACGAGGCAATACGAATTCGGGCTTTATGTTCATGTCGCTGAAGCCGGATGCGGAGCGACTCAAGAAGGGCGACACGGCGCAGGTGATCGTGAACCGGCTGCGGCCGCAGGTGAGTAATATTCCGGGCGCGATGTTATATCTGCAGGCGTTTCAAGATCTGCGGATCGGCGGAAGGAATACACCGACGGAGTATCAATACACGCTGACGGACGACAACCTGAAGGAGTTGAATGAGTGGGGTCCGAAGCTGAAAGACGCGATGGACAAGCTGACCCAGATCAAAGATGTGGCTACGGATCAGCAGCAGCAGGGGTTGCGCGGCCAACTGGTGATCGACCGGGCTACGGCGAGCCGGCTGGGAGTGTCGCCGCTGACGATCGATGCAACGCTGGCGGATGCGTTTGCGCAGACGCAGGTTTCGACGACGTATATGCCGCTGAACCAATATCACGTGGTGATGGAGGTTGCGGATGAGTACCAGCGCGACCCGGATGCGTTGAAGAATATTTATGTGAAGAGCACGACAGGGTCGATGATTCCGCTGTCGGCGATGACGCACTTTGAGACGCAGCGGATTCCGCTGGCGGTGAATCATCAGTCGCAGTCTCCGGCGACGACGCTGTCGTTCAATCTGGCGCCGGGGGCCTCGCTAAGCGAGGCGACGGAGGCGATTCAACAGGCGCGGGTTGAAATCGGAGTGCCGGCTTCGATTCATGGCGGATTTGCAGGGTCGGCGCAAGCGTTCAAGGATTCGCTTTCGAGCGAGCCCTGGCTGATTCTGCTGGCCCTGGTTGCGGTCTATCTTGTGTTGGGGATTTTGTATGAAAGCTTTATCCATCCTTTGACGATTCTGTCGACGCTTCCTTCGGCGGGCGTGGGCGCGATTGTGGCGCTGCTGCTGTTCAAGGTGGATTTGAGCGTGATCGCGATGATCGGGATTATTTTGCTGATCGGGATTGTGAAGAAGAACGCGATTATGATGATCGACTTTGCACTGGTGGCAGAGAGGCAGCATGGGAAGTCGCCGGAGGAGGCGATCTATGAGGCTTGTGTGCTGCGGTTCCGGCCGATCATGATGACGACGATGGCAGCGCTGCTGGGTGGGTTGCCGCTGGCGTTAGGGCATGGGGCCGGAAGCGAGATGCGGCGACCGCTGGGGATCACGATTGTGGGCGGATTAATTGTGTCGCAGGCTCTGACGCTGTTTACTACGCCGGTGGTTTATTTGTTTTTTGATCGAGTGCGGGGACGGTTTGAGCGTGCGGGTTCGCGGCGGAAAGCGGGAGTGCCTCAGGTTGTGGCTGGGGATTAGAGCTGGCAAGCCCCGAGCTTAATCCCAAAGACAATAGCGATTGCCTCTAGATAAAGCTAGACGAGGGCTGGTTCGGGGACGAGGATGTCGCCGGAGCGGCGGCGTTCGAGCGGGCTGCCTGGGGTTTTGCCTACCTGGCTGTGGGGAAAGTAGGAGTTTTCGAAGTACTGGGCCAACATGCGGTGGGTGTTGAAGAAGCTGCCGTTGATGGCGATGCAGTGCTGCTGCATGTGCGACCAGGCTTGAGGGTTGGCGTACATGGGGGCGATGGATTTTTCGAGCTTGTTGTAGAGGCTGTTGGCTTCGGCGGCTTCAGATTCGCCGTCTTCGATGGCCCATCCGGTAGTGTTCTCGGCGCAGCCTTCGATCCACCAGCCGTCGAGGATGGAGAGTGAGGGGACGCCGTTGAGCGCGGCCTTCATGCCGGAGGTGCCAGAGGCCTCGTAGGGGCGGCGAGGTGTGTTGACCCAGACGTCGACGCCCTGGGTGAGGAGCGCGCCGAGCTCCCAGTCGTAGTTTTCGACGTAGTAGATCTTGAGGGCGGAGGAGTTGAGCTTGGCCGCGGCGGAGTAGACGTCGCGGATGAGGCCCTTGCCGGCGTTGTCAGCGGGATGGGCCTTGCCGGCGTAGAGGATCTGGAGGCCGCCGATCTTCTGGGCGATTGCAACGAGGCGTTCGGGATCGTGCAGCAGCAGGCTGGCGCGTTTGTAGGTTGCGACGCGACGGGCGAAGCCGAGGGTGAGAACGTTGGGGTTGAAGTGGTGTCCGGTGCGTTTGGCGATGGTGGCGAAGAGACGAAGCTTGCCCTTGTTGTGAGCAGCGGCGATGCGGGCGGGGTCGATGCCGTAGACCGAGCGGAAGTACTGGTTGTCGGTTCGCCAGTGAGGGATCTCCTCATCGAGGAGGTCCTGAAACTGCGGGGAGAGCCATGTGGCCGCATGGACGCCGTTGGTGATGGAGTCTACTTTGTACTCGGGGAACATCTTCTGCGAGACCTTGCCGTGCTGCATCGCGACGCCGTTGACGAAGCGTGAGAAGCGCAAGGCGATGTAGGTCATGTTCATGAGGCCGTTGTGAAGACAGCCGAACTGATCGATGGCGGAGGCGCGGTCGTGGCCGAGGATCTGGTACATCTGATCGATGCCGAACTGGTCGTGACCTGCGGGGACGGGCGTGTGGGTGGTGAAGACGCATTGCTGGCGGACGGCTTCGATGTCTTCTTCGGTCGCGTCGCGGAGAGGCTTGCCGGCGAGGCGATCTTCGAGGAGGCCGATGGCGAGGAGGGCAGCGTGGCCCTCGTTCATGTGGTAGACCTTCGGTTTACAGGCGAGAGCGTCGAGCAGGGCGACGCCGCCGAGTCCGAGTACGGTCTCCTGACAGAGGCGGTAGTAGGTGTCGCCGCCATAGAGATGATCGGTGAGGCGGCGGTCCCAGGGGTCGTTGCCTTCGACATCGGTGTCGAGCAGGAAGACGGGGATGACGTGGCCGGTGATACCGACGACGTCGAAGCGCCAGGCGCGGACGAGGATCTGACGGCCCTGCATGGTGAGTGCGATGAGTTGGTTGGCGCTGGGAAGTGTTGTCTCGGGCGACCAGGGAACGTCAGCTTCGGTTTGCTGGCCGACGTCGGAGAGCTTCTGCCGGAAGTAACCGCGGCGATGAACGAGCGAGATGGCAACCATCGGGGCGGCGGTATCTGCCGCAGAACGAAGGGTGTCGCCGGCCAGCATGCCGAGACCACCGGAGTAGGTGGGCAGCGCCGGGGAGAGTGCAATCTCCATGGAGAAGTAAGCGACGCTTCGTAAGGATAGTTCGGACGGCGAAGAAGGGGTGAGAGTAGAGGCGAAAGTCATGCGATGATACGTCCTTTTCTCATCCGAGCCAGTGCTGCGTGAAGAGCGTGGTATGGACCCGATGCACGAACTCTCTATCGGCTGAGAAGATAAGCCACGTGATACTCAGAGAGAAGAGGGACCAGAGCATCGAATCTGGCTGAATTTTAGCAAACCGTTTAAACGATTTAGATAGAACCTATGGTTACCTGCGCTGATTCTATCGGGGTATTGACGGGATAGTTGCAAGCGCAGCGGCATCAAGGCGTTGGGCCAAGTGGTCTAACCAAAGGAGATGTTCCGGTTTCATGAGAACGGAACGAAGGCAGGTGACCGTGTTTGGAGGGTCATTCTGTGGGTGAAGATTTTTCCAATGATTTTGTGGAAAAAAGCGGATCGGGAGCGAAGCGAGGGCTAAGTGCAGGTCGCGCCTGGCAGCTTCGTCAAAGACCTGGTGGGCGAGCGCGGAGGATGCCTCCGGCGTGGATGCGTGGACGGCCCAGAAGATGATGTCGAGTTCGGGCGGAAATGCAGGGACGACAAAGTGATCGGATTCGCATATACGCTGATGGAGTTTGAGCGCGGCGGTGTGGCCGGATTCGAGGCCTTTCGCGAAGGCTCCGCCCGGCGTGTAGGGGAGCAGTTGCTGCGTGGCCCAGAGAGCGACTGCGGAGGCTCCGGCGCGGGAGCACTCGAGCGAGATCTCGCCGAGGTGAAGATCCTTTGACGAGAAATAGGTGTAGGGGGAGTCGTGTTTGTAGAGGCGGCCGACGGCGGGGTCGCGGAAGAGGATGCAGCCGCAACCGTAGGGCTGAAGGCCGTGCTTGTGCGGATCGATGACGATCGAGTCGGCGTGGGAGATGGCGTCGAAGGCGGCGCGAGTCTCGGCAGATAGATTTGAGGCGAGAGTGAAGTAGCCGCCGTATGCGGCGTCGACGTGAATGCGGAAGCTGTACCTTTGCCGCAGGGCGACGATCTGATCGAGTGGATCGACGGATCCGATGGCGGTGGTGCCCAGCGTGACGACTACTGTTCCGATATTGTCGGTTTTGAGAAGGGATTCGAGGACGTCGAGATCCATGCGGCCGCGCTCGTCAGACGGAACAGAGATGAAGGGCAGGTCGAGGACGCCGGTGATACGGCTGTGGGTGTAGTGGGCCTGATCGGAGGCGGCGATCGCTTTCTCGGGGGCGTACTGTCCGGCGACCCAGAGGGCTTCGAGGTTGGCGAAGGTTCCTCCACTGGTGAGATGGCCGAGGTGCTGAGGCAGGGCGAACATCTTTGCGAGCGCGGCTACGGCTTCAATCTCCATAGCGGAACTGGCGCGACCGCCGTCGAGCGCATGATTGTTGGGGTTGAGCGACATCGCCAGAGTGTAGGCGGCACGGGCGATGGGATGAGGCGGCTTCAACATCTGACCAGCGTAGAGAGGATGGCCGTAAGGGTAGTTGTCGTGGAGGCGGGTCGCTACCTGCTGGAGGATGGCCGACGCTGATTCGCCGAGCGGTGTTTCGGGGTTGGGTGGCAGATGGGCGAAGGCTTCGTCCAAGGTGCGCTGGGATTCGTCGAGGAGCTTGAGGAATTCGTCGAACGTGGATTGCGACATGGATCGCCTGGCGGCGTTAGAACGCCGAACGCGTGAGGAAGCCGAACTTCATCATAAGCCCAAAGACGATTGCGAGGATAAAGGCGACGGTAGTCCAGGGGGTTGCGGTTCGCAGTCGTTTTCGGAGGATCTGGACGATGACGATGAGGACGTAGAGCGCGATTGTGAACAGGAGGCCGTCTTCTACGAAGATGCGAGTGGAGCCGGGGGTAGCGAGGATGATGTGCTCGATGTGGAACGGAGGCAGTATGGAGCCGATGAAGAAGACAAGGAGGAAAAGGACGAACTGAACGATCGCGAGGAGGACTTTTTTCATGACGACTCTCGTGATGAGTTTAGCGCGGTGCGAGGAAATTGCGGCAGCAGATTCGCGTTACTTCGAATGCTCAGGGCTGGCCGGACTCGAACTGATCGTAGCGGTGCTCCAGCTGCCACTGTTCGGCGGCCTTTTCGCTGGATTGCAGGAAGCTGAGGCATTTGGGAGTGGGATTGGCTGTGCCTAACGGCTGCCCTGCACATGCTGGAACGGTTTGAGTGAAGACGTCAGGCTTCTGCCAGAGGCTGGCGCCGGGGAGAAAACTGTGCTCGATGCTGGCGCGGGCGGAGGTTTTGAGATCGAGGTAGGAGAGGTTGAAGTCCAGAGCGGCGCGGGTGTACTCGTTGGTGAGATCGATGCGGGAGACGCCCTCGTCGTCGGTGGAGAGTGCGATGGGAACACCGGCGGCGCGGTAGTTGGGTAGCGGATGCCAGGGCGTGGTGACGCCGAGAATGACATCGTTGGAGGTGAGGTTGATCTCGACCATGATGTGACGGGCGGCCATCTCCTTTAATAGAGACTGAGGTTCTCGCTCATACATGACGTCGACTCCGTGGCCGATGCGCTCGGCGTGGCCGAGGTCGACGGCCTCACGAATGTGGAAGGTTAGGCCGTTGGGTGGGACGAGTCCAGGAGCGATTTCGCCGGCATGAAGACTGATGTGGACGCTGGGATAGACGCTGTGCAGGTAGTCGAGCATGAGCATCTGCCGGTGGTACTCGGACATGGCCATGTAAGCGTCTTCGGGCTGCACGAAGTTAAGACCGACGACACGGGGATCCGCTGAGGCAACCTCGAATGCCAGCAGCGTCTGCGCGAAGACCTGTTGCGGAGGGAATGCGCGGAGGACCTGATAGAGAAAGCGGATCTTGACGGAGCAGGCAGCGCGGGCGCTGGGCTCGCCACAGCTTTCAATTCGGTTGCGTTCGTCAAGGGCGTCATCCAGTTCTTTGCGGTCGATGGCGACCTCGTCACGAAGGCCCGCGGCGAGGAGAGCGTCGCGGAGATGGCTGAGATCTTCGCGCGTGGTTCCGGTTGCGTCGCCGGTGCGGTTCAGGGAAGGATCGGCGGGCGTTGTGGGCCATCCGATGCGAGAGCTGATGTTGGCGACGTCGGTGAAGATGGGGGTTTCCATGATTTCGAGATACTGCTCGTTTTGCGACGCGGCACGGGTAGCGACTTCGTCGAGCCATTCGCCTGTGTGGGACTTGTCGATGCCACCGAAGCGAGCGAAAGTGGCGAAGAACTGGTCGTGCCCACTGATTCCGGCGCTGGGGACGAAGCTACGCATGGAGAAGGAATCGATCAGGGCGTCGTAGAGCTTCTGGTCCTTGAAGGCGCTCTCGGCGCGGACGTTGCCTTCACCGCAGACGGGTTGCGGCGGAAGACTTCTCGTAGTGGCGGCGGGTTTGAGGAAACTCATTGTTTTCGGGTCGACGCAAAGGAGGTCGGCGGCGGCGTCCTTAATGAATGTCTCGGCGTAGACGGCGCCGGAGAGGTGCATGTGCAGATCGCCGCCCTTCGGCATGCGGGTGAGAAAGGCATGAAGTTCGAGGGGGCTTTGCCTGGCTGTGTTGAAGGCGCGGATGGCACGTTGTTCGTTCGCTGTCGCAACCGGAACAGAACTTCTCGAAGTGGATGGGGCCTGGGGGTGGGGCGATGGCTGGGCGAACGCAACGATGGCAAGAGAGAGCAGAAGCGAAACAGGTGCGGCGGTGCGGATGCTAGAGAGCATAGGCGTCCTTGCGGTGCAAGTGATGAGAAAGGATAGCGCGAGAGGGGTGAGTTGGCGGTAATGGCGCGAGATTGTTATACTTGAAATGCGTTTGCGTTGCTGGTTCCCAGCCAGCGACAGCTCCCCTGAAACGACCGGGACGGCAGATGTAGAGTTAGCGCACGGTGGTTCTTGGCGATCCCCGACAATAAGCGTTATGCCAAGGCCAGATAGCTCAGTGGTAGAGCGCGGCCCTGAAAAGGCCGGCGTCGGCGGTTCGATCCCGTCTCTGGCCACCATTTAGAATCAACAACTTATCTTTAGCCTCCTGACTTACCTCCAAGATCATTTTTTTCCGCATCCGGTAAACAATTGAAAACGCTAGATTCACAAGTGTTCCCGTATTGTTCCCGCCAAATAGAAAAGTCCGCTGAAAGCAGATTTGACTAGACTTCGTTCTGCTGCAAGCTAGAGCGTTATCACTTATGGATAGAAATATGGGTCAACGCCCATCCACCAGGCGATACGGCCAGAGTTGTCCTCGTGTTTGTGGCTGCGTACAAAATAGGTCGAGGCAGAATAAAACACGCAGCCGATAGAAAGAGGAATAGCCATTGTTTTGCACATACAGCGTGGCCGCTCGGCCCTCGCGATTCTATGGTGCACACGTCTTTCACGGCAGTTCTCCGAAAGCTCTTGGACAGTGCGCGCCGCAGCCTCAACATCGCACGCTGTCAGCCGTGGGGACGCGCTGCCGTGCAAATGACTAGAAACGCGTCGCGAACAACAAGGCAAAGTGCTGAGTAATGGCCTTACGGAGGTGATGGATCATTTTCCGCCACCTCTAAAGACGACCCCCGCGCCCAGCCGCACCTGATTCTGGCGGTTCCCTTGTAGGTTGCGCAGTTCGGAGTAAAAGTAGTCGGCTTGAACAGCACGTATCCAGATGTGTTTGGAGACAGCAATATCCAATCCACCTCCAACGATAGAATAGCCTTCCGATCGGGAGGCTTTCGCATGTTTTTGTTTAAATACCCTGCCTTGAATGACATATCACTTTCCGGAGATTGGTCGCGAACTGCGTTGTGGATTCGAAAGGCTCTTACAATTTTTTGGAATGCGCAACATGCGGTTGCCAAAGAATCGCGACGCCAGCCTTTCAGTCACTGTGGAGAGCGGATAAGGGGATTTGCACGCGATACTTATTCGCCTAAGTATCCATATCTGTGGCAAATGACTTTATGCATCAAGAAAGTGAAAAATTCTCCAAGCTTGCAGAATATTTGCAAGTATTGGTAATTCCGTAAATAATCGCTGCCATCACCCCTCAGGTTATGCAGGAATTTGGGCCAAAAGAAGGGCCCCCGTAAAAAAAGAGCAGAGGTACTCGGCCGGACCATGAAATGGCATACCTCGAAAACTGTTCGTGTTACGCAGCCTGTTTTAATATGTACGTGCCAGATCCGAAGGCTCAGGCGTGTAGGCCGGCTTGTTGGCGAAGTTTGGGCGTGGCAGTGGCAGAGGCTGGGATCAGTGAGCAGACCTTCTATCGCCGGAAGAAGCAGTATGTCGGGATGGAGACGGATCAGGCCTGCGCGGGGCCGCCATCGGGAAAGAACATCTCTTGGCCTTCCATCAGATTTGCTGCCGGCAACAGTTGACCATAGAGATCTGGCTTTCACCCTCAACTTCACCGGGTCCGGAAAGTGCCTCAAAAATAACGGCGATCAGTATCAGTCCTTGGTAATCTCCGGCCCTTCTTCGTCTATGGCTTCAACTACGCTGTCATCGGTAGTGGGGCGCCCATCGCGCACACTTTCCGCTCCCAGCGAGTTCTTACTCCCTGCAGGCGCGTTACGGTCAATCTTGATGACCTTGGAATCAGTCTCGGTGATCCCCGTCGTCTTCTCGTGAACAGCATCCATAGTTCCTCCTTGAACTCTCGAGAATAGGATGCAGGGATGAAACGCCTCGTCGTATCTTTCAGCTTTATGCCATTTGGATTATGAAAATTGGGAAAATGCCCTCTTCTGCAAGAGTGGTCTAGCCGGCCTAATCTGGGAAGTCGGGCTCGCTTCATTCACCTTTGGGACGGCTTTACTTTGCCGTGCTTTGATGAAGATCAGGGCTGCCAGGAGAATCAGGACTATTGTGACCATGAAGGCAATCACCACTGGTTTAATAGACGAGTCCCCTACACGTTCCTCAGGGGTAGGATCACTTCTTGTAGGTTTTTGCTCGCTCATGGATTGATTCGATGCTCAAGATTACGTCTGAGTCCATTTGAGCGATTCGGTAGCTGGGCCGCGGAGTCATCTGATCACTTCGATCTACCATGTTCATGTTGAGAACGCGATTTTACTCAGTTCGAATGGGCATCTCCAACTCCGATAGGGCGCATCGAATATCTCGATCACTCCGTGCCCTGTTCCTGTCCAAAACAATAGCGTAGATAAACCGTCACTTCTGTTGGATAATCGGATCGGTAAAGGGGCGAAAATGTTGAATTTGGGAAGTACTCCCGATTGGAGATTCTGATTTATGGCGACGACCGCCACTGCCACGGTAAGAGGAAATAAAAAAGCAAGGTCTCCAGAAAACGGCCAGGATGGCATCCCGACAATAGACCACCACCCACCACTTCAATCGGACAGTCTTGCCCTCATCCTTGCAAGCCTTCAAACCATGCGAGACGGCGATTTTTCTGTTCGCCTGCCGGTTGCGTGGATTGGCCTGGAAGGCAAGATCGCTGACACCTTCAACGACATAGCCGCAGCGAACGAACAGATGGCTGGCGAACTTAATCGGGTCGGACAGGCAGTGGGGAAAGAAGGAAAGACGCGAGAGCGCACTCGCTTTCAGCAATCCCGAGGCTCTTGGGGCAAGATGGAAGTCTCAGTCAACACCCTGGTTGAAGATCTACTGAGGCCGACAACCGAAGTAACTCGAGCGATCGCCGCCGTCGCTCAGGGAAATTTGGCGCAGTCGGTGCGTTTGGATGTGGGCGGGCGACCCCTCGAGGGTGAGTTTTTACGTTCTGCCAACATCGTCAACACCATGATCCAACAGTTGGGTGTCTTCACCGCTGAGGTCACTCGAGTCGCTCGCGAGGTCGGCACCGACGGCAAACTGGGCGGGCAAGCTCAGGTCCCGGGAGTTGCCGGGACCTGGAAGGATCTGACCGATTCAGTTAACTCCATGGCTAGTAATTTAACCGGTCAGGTTCGCAACATTGCGGAGGTTGCCACGGCTGTAGCGAGCGGCGACCTTTCTCGCAAGATTACCGTCGACGTTCGTGGAGAGATTCTTCAGCTCAAGGAAGCCATCAACACGATGGTCGATCAGTTGCGATCCTTCGCTTCTGAAGTAACACGGGTGGCTCGGGAGGTGGGCACGGACGGCAAACTTGGCGGGCAGGCCGTAGTTCCTGGAGTCGCTGGTACGTGGAAAGACCTTACCGATTCTGTAAACGCTATGGCGGGCAATCTGACCGCACAGGTCCGCAACATTGCCGAAGTTACGACGGCGGTGGCCCGGGGCGACCTATCGCGCAAAATTACTGTTGACGTCAAAGGCGAAATCCTCGAATTGAAAGACACCATCAATACGATGGTCGACCAGTTGAATGCCTTCGCTGGTGAGGTCACTCGAGTCGCTCGAGAGGTGGGAACGGAAGGCAAACTCGGCGGTCAAGCACAGGTACTAGGCGTGGGTGGAACCTGGAAAGATTTGACTGAAAATGTAAATTTCATGGCCAGCAATCTCACTGGTCAGGTCCGCAACATCGCAGAGGTGGCAACCGCAATCGCAAACGGAGATCTTTCCCGCAAGATCACGGTGGATGTGCGTGGTGAAATCCTACAGCTGAAAGAAACTCTCAACACGATGGTCGATCAACTCAACCGGTTTGCCGGCGAGGTAACTCGCGTGGCACGCGAGGTCGGGACCGAAGGTCGGTTGGGCGGACAGGCAAACGTGCCCGGGGTCGCAGGTACGTGGAAGGATTTGACCGACTCGGTTAACTCGATGGCCGGAAATCTTACTGGTCAGGTGCGTAATATTGCCGAGGTCACCACGGCCGTTGCGCGTGGCGACCTTTCACGAAAGATTACTGTCGACGTGAAGGGTGAAATTCTTGAGCTAAAGAACACCATCAATACGATGGTCGATCAGCTCAACGCTTTTGCTGGTGAGGTGACACGCGTTGCGCGCGAAGTAGGAACTGAAGGAAAGCTGGGAGGTCAGGCGCAGGTTTCCGGTGTCGCCGGAACGTGGAAAGATCTTACCGATTCAGTCAATTTCATGGCCGGGAACCTCACGGCGCAAGTTCGAAACATCGCAGAGGTCGCGACTGCTGTAGCACGTGGAGACTTGTCTCGTAAGATCACCGTCGACGTTCGTGGCGAAATCCTCGAGCTGAAAGACACCCTTAATACAATGGTGGATCAACTTCGCTCCTTTGCTGGCGAGGTTACGCGTGTTGCCCGTGAGGTCGGTACCGACGGCAAGCTTGGCGGACAGGCCCAGGTGCCCGGCGTTGCTGGAACGTGGAAAGACCTTACCGACAACGTTAACTTCATGGCTGGCAACCTAACAGCTCAGGTTCGAAATATCGCAGAGGTCGCAACCGCTATTGCCAGTGGCGATCTTTCAAAGAAAATCACTGTAAACGTCAGCGGCGAAATTCTCTTGCTGAAAGACACCATCAACACGATGGTCGACCAACTCAACGCTTTTGCCGGAGAAGTAACGCGAGTAGCGCGTGAGGTGGGTACGGAAGGAAGACTCGGAGGGCAAGCGAACGTTCCCGGAGTAGCTGGCACATGGAAGGACCTCACAGACTCGGTCAATTCCATGGCGGGAAATCTTACCGGGCAAGTTCGTAATATCGCAGAGGTCACAACCGCCGTGGCTCGCGGAGACTTGTCGCGCAAGATCACTGTCGACGTGAAAGGCGAGATTCTCGAGTTGAAGAACACCATTAACACGATGGTGGATCAGCTGAATGCGTTTGCGGCGGAGGTGACACGCGTCGCTCGAGAAGTGGGCACGGAAGGAAAGTTGGGTGGGCAAGCTCAGGTTCCCGACGTTGCGGGTACCTGGAAGGACCTTACCGATAACGTCAACGTCATGGCAGTGAACCTTACCGAACAGGTACGCGGCATCGTGAAAGTGGTGACCGCTGTTGCCAATGGCGAACTCACGCAAAAGTTGACTGTGAACGCGAAGGGAGAGGTTGCGGCTCTTGCAGAAACCATCAACAACATGACGAATACGTTGGCTACGTTTGCCGACCAGGTAACAACTGTTGCCCGCGAAGTAGGCGTAGAAGGCAGACTCGGAGGCCAGGCGAATGTCCCCGGCGCTGCAGGGACGTGGAAAGATCTCACTGGAAACGTCAATCTTCTCGCGGACAACCTGACCAATCAAGTGCGCGCTATTGCTGAAGTGGCCACCGCCGTCACGAAGGGAGATTTAACCCGTTCGATTCAGGTGGACGCCAGCGGAGAAGTGGCTGAACTAAAAGACAACATCAACACCATGATCGACAACTTGCGGTTGACTACGGACCGCAACACTGAACAAGATTGGCTGAAAACAAATCTTGCCCGTTTCACAGGTATGTTGCAAGGTCAGCGTGAACTGACCACCGTGGGGCGTCTCTTGTTGTCAGAGCTTGCTCCGCTCGTCAGTGCCCAACAAGGCGTTCTCTACCAAATGGATGCCGACATGCCAGGGAGCATGGTACTTCTCTCCTCGTTCGCGGACTCGCCGGAAGGGCATCAGGAAAAGATAAGGGTGGGGGAAGGTCTGGTCGGACAATGTGCTTCGGAAAAACGCCGAATGCTGATCTCCGACCTGCCAAAGGATACCATTCCAGTTCGTTCAGGACTGTTCAAAGCGGTTCCACAAAACGTTATCGTCCTGCCAATTCTCTTCGAAGATCGCGTTAAGGCCGTGATAGAGCTTGCAAGTCTGAGTGCCTTTACTACTTCTCACCTTGCATTTCTTGAACAATTGACATCGAGCATTGGCATCGTTCTGAACAGTATTGAAGCCACTATGCAGACCGAAGGCTTGTTGAAACAGTCTCAACAGCTGGCAGTCGAATTGCAGACGCAGCAGAAAGAATTGCAACAGACCAATGAGCAACTGGCCCAGAAGGCGAAGCAACTTGCAGAGCAGAATGCCGAAGTAGAACGGAAGAATCAGGAGATTGAGCAGGCCCGTGGGGCTTTGGAAGAAAAGGCAAAAGAACTTGCTCTGACTTCGAAGTATAAGTCGGAGTTCCTGGCGAACATGTCGCACGAGTTGCGGACGCCGCTCAACAGCATCCTCGTGCTAGGCCAGCAGCTTGCTGAGAATCCCGAAACCAATCTCACCCCCAAACAAGTCGAGTTTGCCCGTACGATTCACGGCGCTGGGACTGATCTTCTCAATCTCATCAGCGATATTCTCGACCTCTCAAAGATCGAGTCCGGGACTGTCTCAGTAGAGGCCGAAGAAGTATTTTTTGGTAGCTTGATTGAAATGGTAGCCCGCCCATTCCGGCACGAGGCGGAGAATCGCAAGCTTGCGTTTGAGGTGGATACAGATGCACACCTTGCACGCAGCCTGGTAACGGACTCCAAGCGTCTCCAGCAGGTACTCAAGAATCTCTTGTCGAACGCATTCAAATTCACAGAGCAGGGAGGGGTGCGTCTTTCCGTTTCGGCGGTCACGAGCGGATGGACACCTCGTCATCCGATCCTGAGTGGGGTAGCGTCTGTTGTGGCTTTTGAAGTCTCAGACAGTGGCATCGGTATTCCTGCAGAGAAACAAAGAATTATCTTCGAGGCCTTCCAGCAGGCCGACGCCGGGACCAGCCGGAAATATGGCGGCACAGGCCTTGGTCTCGCAATTAGCCGCGAATTAGCTAGTCTCCTGGGCGGCGAAATCCAGCTGAGAAGCACGCCAGGTAAGGGCAGCACTTTCATTCTTTACCTGCCTCAGACTTATGTCGGGCCCGCTACTCCCATTGTCAGCACCAGCAGCAGCCTTCCGCATCATGGACCGCGCATTGAGCTCTCAACTTCTGTTATCGGTTCCGTAGAGGATTCTGTTGAGATAGTCGAGGATGACCGTAATAATATCCAGACCGGGGATACTGTTCTGCTAGTCGTTGAGGACGATGTCCACTACGCGCGTATACTTTGCGACTTATCGCGAGAAAAGGGCTTTAAGGTTCTGGTCGCACAACGAGGGGCGGAGGCGCTCGCCTTGGCGCGAGAGTTCCGTCCCACTGCAGTTTCGCTGGATGTCTCGCTTCCTGACATGCTCGGATGGACTGTTTTGAACCATCTGAAACAAGATCCCATGACTCGCCACATCCCAGTTCAAATGTTGACTGTGGATGAGGATTGGCACCACGGCCTTTCTCATGGAGCATTCGCTTTTGTTACTAAGCCAACAACGACCGAAGGCCTGAGCACGGCAATCGCACGGATACGCGAATACTCCATGCCCCGACGTAAGCGCCTTCTGGTGGTAGAAGACGAACCTGCGCAACAGATCAGCATCCAGGCACTCCTGGGTCATGATGATATCGACGTCACTGTGGTTTCTACAGGCTCGGACGCTCTCAAAGCGGTGAGGAGCGAACAATTTGACTGCGTTGTGCTGGACCTTCGTTTGCCGGACATGACGGGATTCGAACTCTTAGAACAATTAGCTCAATCCAAGCCCGAAAGTGAGTTGCCCGTGGTCGTCTTCACTGGGAAGGATCTTTCGCCCGAAGAAGACGCTCGGTTACACATGCTGGCACGCAGTGTAATCGTCAAGGATGTCGAGTCTCCCGAACGGCTTCTCGATGAAACTGCCCTCTTCCTTCATCGGGTTGTAGCTGATCTTCCCGACGAAAAGCGCAAAATGCTGGACCGTCTGCACCGTTCCGACGAGGCGATGGTGGGTAGAAAGGTGTTGATCGTCGACGACGACGTACGGAACATCTTTGCGCTTAGCAGTGTGTTAGAGCGCCGTGGCATGAGCGTGCTTACAGCGGGAACAGGACGCGAAGCAATTGCCACCGTCGAATCGACAAGCGATCTCTCCATCGTTCTTATGGACATCATGATGCCGGAGATGGATGGATACGAAACCATGCAGCTCATTCGACAGAATCCACAATTTCGACGTCTGCCAATCATTGCATTGACAGCGAAGGCAATGAAAGGTGATCGCGAAAAGTGTCTGGAAGCAGGTGCTTCGGAATATTTGGCGAAGCCGGTCAACACTGAGCAGCTATTGTCGGCTTGCCGTATGTGGCTTCATCGGTAATTTGGAAGTAACGTTGCGGGAAAATTGATGGAAGACTTCTGACTTGCGTTTCTCAATGGACAAAATGAGCGATTACGATCAAGCAAACATACTCATGGTAGATGATCAGCCCGGTAAGCTGATGAGCTACGAAGTCATACTCAGAGAGTTAGGCGAGAACCTGATTCAGGCGCGATCTGCCAGAGAAGCGCTCGATCATCTTTTGCGTCACGATGTTGCAGTCGTGTTGATGGACGTGAGCATGCCCGAGATCGACGGATTTGAACTCGCCGACATGATGCGTCAACATCCTAGATTCCATAAGACCGCCATTATCTTTATCTCTGCCGTTCACCTGACTGATTTGGACCGCATCAAGGGATATCGGAGTGGCGCAGTCGATTACATCTCTGTTCCGGTCATTCCGGAGTTGCTTCGCGCGAAGGTGAGCGTCTTCGCTGAATTGCATCGTAAGAACCGTCAACTGGAGCGTCTGAATCGTGAACTGGAGCAGCGTGTTGAGGAACGCACGAAGCAGTTACAGGGAAGCGAAGATCTTCTCCGCGAGAGAGCGGATCTGCTCGAACTGGCGACAGAGGCGATCATTGTGCGAGATATGAATGGAATGGTCCTCTTCTGGAATTCGGGTGCGGAAGCACTCTATGGTTGGAAGCGCGATGAAGTATTGGGAAAACCGGTTCATCAGATTCTGAAAACCAGGTTCCCCAAAGGGTTCAGTGACGTCGTGCAGACACTCGCGCAAACCGGTAAGTGGAATGGAAACCTCACTCAATTCACCCGTGACGGCGAAGAGGTCACTGTCGCATGTCGAAAGGCCCTTAAAGTGGGTGGCAACGCAGTATTGGAGATTAATAGGGATATTACAGCTCAATTGAAGGCCGAGGATGCTCTGCGCAAAACAGAGAGGCTCGCCGCGATGGGAAGGGTGGCCGGAATAATCGCGCACGAGATCAATAATCCTCTGGAAGCCATAACCAATACGTTTTATTTGCTTCGCGATCATCCCTCTCTCGATGAAGAAGCCCGCTATCTTGCAAAGCTTGGCGACGAAGAACTAGTTCGCGTTTCTCATATTACGCGGCAAACGCTGGCTTTCTATCGAGAGTCAGAGCAGCCGGTCGAGGTTTCCATCTCGTCAGTTCTTGACGAAATTCTCGAGTTGCAAGCGCGACGAATGGAGTTCAATAACATATCCCTAAAGAAGCAATACAACAGCAAGGGAACAATATTAGGTTTTCCGGTTGAGTTGAGACAGGTATTTCTCAATCTCATTGGAAACGCGGTCCAGGCTATGCCTGAAGGCGGCACGCTGCGCCTACATGTCTTCCAATCTTCATGGCGACGTAATCGACGTCCAGAGGTCTGCATCTCCATTTGTGACACAGGGACGGGCATTGATCCGGAACACGCGAAGCATCTGTTCGAACCGTTTTTCACGACGAAATCCATCAAAGGAACTGGTTTGGGTCTCTGGATTAGCAGAGGAATTATTCAGAAATATGGAGGGACGATTCGCTTCAGAAGTGTGTCGTTCACCAGCGGCAACATTACGTGTTTCCAGGTTCGCTTGCCTGATGCGGATGTCCAGGGGTTACCTCCGTCAAACATCGCAGCGCCGGAAGAGGTAGAGGTAATTGGGGGTCTCAATGTCCGCCAATAACATAACGATCCTATGTGTGGATGACGAGGAAACGCCTAGAACCCTTCGAAAACTGGTCTTGCAAAAACAGGGCTATCAGGTGATACCGGCGGCTTCCGGTGCCGAAGCATTAGAGGTGCTTAATCGAGCTAACGTCAACCTTGTTCTCACCGATCAAATGATGCCTGGTATGACTGGCTCCCAACTCACAAAATCGGTGAAAGCCAATTGGCCTGGGATGCCAGTGATTCTGATCTCTGGAGTCAACGAAATTCCTCTGGACGCTGGTTGTGCAGACCGGTTTGTTAGCAAAATAGGAGGGCCAGAACTGCTCTTCAAGACGGTCGCCGAAGTTCTGGAAGAATACGCTGGCATTGATTGAGTTGCATTACGACAGAACGTCCGTAACCTGGGTTAGGGCACACTTCTTCGCATCACCAGATATCGAGCCGGAGAAGCGTAATGGCCCTGCCAGCGGACAGCAACTGTCTTTCCAGCGTTGTCCCAATCAACGGAGGATACCAGCGTTCACGGTCTCGCCTAATTCACCGAAAGGGCTCAATGTTCCATATCGATGCAAAGTAATCTCAATCGATCAGATCGCGGCCACAGAATGGTGGTACTCGCGGTCGTCACGGCAAGCGCGTTTTCACTTTGCGGATGGCTTTGTCGAGGTCGTCGGGCCGAAGCCGCCTATACAGATAACTCAGAAAATTATGCGGTGCGAACTGGTTGGTCTAGCTATAACGGCGGGGTCACAGGTGACCACTATTCTCCGCTGAACCAGATCACCACGACCAATGTGCGGCAATTGAAGGAGGTCTGGCGATTCGATGCCGGCACCGATGGCGGGGTACAAACGAACCCGCTGGTCGTAGGCCGCATGCTTTACGTTTACGACCCCATGTTGCAGGTCATAGCGCTTGATGGAGCTACCGGGAAGCAGCTTTGGCGGTTCAAATCCGCGATCATTGGGCGGCAACCGAGCCGTGGGTTCACGTACTGGAGCGACGGCAAAGAGGCCAGATTATTCGCCTACATCATGAACTTCCTCTATGCGCTCGATCCGAGCACGGGTAAACCGATCAGGGCCTTCGGCGAGAATGGCCGGCTGGACATGCGAAAGTATCTGGGTTCGGACTACACCCAGAACACGGTTGCGTTGACCACGCCGGGCGTTCTCTACAAGAACCTCCTGATTCTTGGCTTTCGTGCCCCTGAAACTAAACCGGCTCCGCGCGGTGATATTCGCGCCTATGACGTCCATACCGGAAAACTCGTCTGGAGCTTTCATACGATTCCACACCCGGGGGAATCGGGCTATAAGACCTGGCCTGATGGCGCGTGGAAGACTGCGGGTGCGGCCAACAATTGGGCGGGCATGGCGGTCGACGAGCCGCGAGGGATCGTCTACGTGCCGACGGGCTCTGCTGTGTCAGACTTTTTCGGTGCGGATCGAGTTGGGGATGATCTGTTTGCTGACACATTGCTCGCCCTTGACGCCAGAACTGGGAAGATGCTCTGGCACTTCCAAGGTGTGCATCACGACATTTGGGATCGGGATTTTCCGTCTCAGCCTGCAATGGTGACCGTCCGACACAACGGCAAGATGATCGACGGAGTGGCCCAAACGACTAAGCAGGGATTTGTCTTCGTCTTCGACCGAGTCTCCGGCAAGCCGCTCTTCCCAATTGAGGAGCGTCCGTTTCCTGCCTCCGACGTTCCCGGCGAGGTGACTTCTCGCACTCAGCCGATCCCTCTTGCACCTGCGCCCTTCGCTCGCCAGCGCCTGACCGCAGATATGCTGACGACGCGGACCGCTGCCGCGCATGCCTGGGCCGTCGACCAATTTAGGACCTTCCGCAGCGATGGCCTTTTCGTCCCTTTGACGCTCGATAAGCAGACCGTTGTTTTTCCGGGATTCGATGGTGGCGCCGAATGGGGCGGTCCCGCAGTGGACGCGCATGCGGGAATTATTTATATCAACTCAAACGATCTGCCCTGGACGGGCGGCCTGACGGCAAACAAAGAGGGCAGCCCCGGAGAGATCCTATACCAAACCCAGTGCGCCCTCTGTCATGCGAACGACCTTCGAGGCAATCCACCTGCTTTTCCTTCGTTGGTCAACCTTCACACAAGACTCTTGCGCCCTCAGATCAATGAGATCATCCGCAACGGTAAGGGACGTATGTCTGGTTTTCCAAACCTCCGGGAGGAGCAGCTTCAAGCAGTTGGTCGATTTCCTCGACCTTCCGACGGGGGTGGCGGCGAGCCCTCTCTCACCTTCGACCAGAAGCATCGCCAGGGAACTCTCCGGAAACGTCCCACCGACCACTCCCAAATACCATTTCACCGGCTATCGAAAATTCCTTGATCCCGACGGCTACCCAGCAGTCGTTCCTCCATGGGGGACCCTAAATGCGATCGACCTGAACACCGGCAAATATCTCTGGAAGGTGCCTCTTGGCGAGTATCCTGAGTTCGTCGCGAAGGGAATGCCTAATACAGGCTCCGAGAACTACGGCGGCCCCATTCTGACAGCTGGCGGTGTTCTTTTCATTGGTGCGACGATCTATGACCGCAAGGTGCGTGCCTTCGACGCCAAGACAGGTCAGCTTCTTTGGCAGGGTGACCTCCCCTACGCCGGAACGGCCACTCCAAGTACATACATGATCGACGGTCGACAATATATCGTAATCGCCACCAGCGGCGCGAGAGATTCGAAGGGGCCGCAAGGTGTGGCGTATGTTGCTTTCGCCCTCCCCTAGCCACTTCGGCGCATTTTGAACGCTAATTAGAAGACGAGCTTTACCCCGAGCTGGATCTGCCTAGAACTGGACGAGGTCGCTGTGATCACGCCAGCGGTTGAGGAGATATTGGATTGCGTATAGACGCCCGCAGCTATGGTCGGTGCCGAGGCATAGGTAATCGCGTTCGGTGTGCTAAAGTTCGCGTGGTTTAGGACGTTGAAGAACTCAAAGCGGAACTGCAGGTTTAACCCTTCTCGCAGGTACGTGTTCTTCAAGACCGCGAGGTCGAGTTCGTTTAATCCGGGGCCGATCAACGTGTCCCGTCCAAGATTGCCAACCGCTCCACCGGTGATAGCTCCGCTGCTTGATAGTGCGGAGAATGGCTCCGAGAACGCGTTTGGATTGAACCACTGTGCAACCTTATGGGGATAGAGATTGCCATGAAAGGAAGGGTTGACGTCCGGGCGCACGGGGTTTCGCGTATCGCCAGAGCCGGTCGGGTTATATCCGAGTTGAGGCGAGAAAGGAAACCCGGACTGCAGATTCGCGATTGCGCTCAGGCTCCAACCGCTAACGACCCCTTCAGCAAAGGGGTTCAATCCGGAAGCGAAACGTCGATTGCGCCCCACTGGCAGGTCGTAGGTTCCGTTGAAAGCAGCAATGTGGCGTACGTCCGTCGCAGCCGGTCCGTAGTCCAGATTCAATTTGCTCGGCACAGAGACGAACGCGGGTGTGTTTGCCGAGACGCTCGTGTTCCACGCCGAGCCATTGTCCAGGTTCTTTGACCACGTATAAGCTGCGCGGAACTGCAGGCCGTTGGCAAAGCTTCGGCGGAGGTCCACTTCGAGCGCGTTGTAGTTGCTGATCCCCTGCGAGACCCACGACGTCGTGTTTGCGACCAGTGGATTGGCCTTCGTGGTCGTCGGGTAGAAGATCGTTCCCGCCGCTAAGTTCGCAGGGCAAGCAGCGTTTGGGCAGGTTACCGTCGCGGGCTCGTTCTGGTCTTCGGAGAGGATCTGATGATAACCGTGTGAACCCACGTATCCGATCGTGAGCGAGGTATTCCGCGCCAGTTGCTGCTCTACCTTGAAGTTCCATGAGAGAACAGCCGGCGTTGCGATATCCGGCTGCACATTCGAGGGCGAGATAAGGCTACCCGCGCTGGCCTGCGTCGCTGGAGTGATGTTCAAACTCGAGACAGCCACATTGCTTTGAGCGAGCGTAGTGTTGAACGGTGCTGCCTGATCAAAGCGGTAGTCGAGATTGTCGAGCAGCGAGTGATGCAGCCCGAAGCTCGCGCGGATCGCCGTCTGGCCGTCGCCGAACGGATCCCAGGCAACACCAATGCGCGGCTCCGGGAGGAACTTCGCCTGGTTATCCGTCAGGCCCGATGAACCGACCGTGGGTGTCGTGTTGATCACACCGTTTGTGAGGCCATAGACGCCGACACGCCCTTGCGATTCATTGAATCCGTTTGTCGATTCAAACCGAATGCCTGCGCGCAGCTCCAGATTTGGCCGTAAACGCATGGTGTCTTCAACGTAACCCGCGCCTATAGTCGAGCGCCATCCCAGTTCCGTCGGGTTCGGCACCACCGTGAAGGTCTTCACCGTGCCTTGCAGGAACGTTGTCAGGCTTGCAAACGACGCCTGTCCCCACTGGTTCTGCGCGAGGTTATCGTTCGATTGCAGCCGTTGCACCCAGCCTCCAGCCTCAATCTGGTGACGCCCACGTGTGTAGTAGATGTGATCGTCAAACGTAAACAGATTGCGTGTGGTTGCGTTGTTCGAGCCCACGTTGCCACCTGCGCCAGTGACCTGCGATGCACCATTAGACGCCGTACTGCCGGCAATAACGATTGCCCCGATTGGCTGCCCTGAGACCCAGCTGGCGATGTCTGCGCCTGGCAGCGGTGTCGATGATCCGCGAAAAAAGAAGCTCGCTCGCGAGTAGCCCGCACGCGCCGTATTCAACAGCCTCGCAGAGAAGACATGCTGTTCCTGCGCGCTCGCAACCTGTTCGCGCAAACTCTCGTCGATGATCGACAAAGGGTTCTGCGTAGGTGTGCTCGCCGTCGAATCATCCACCGTATACACAGCGAACAGCAGATCGTTCGCGCTCAGGTTTGCATCGAAGCGCGCTGTTCCAAAGTCCTCGCGGATATGCTGTACCGGGTTTGAGAAGGCCTCGGCGATGCCGGTATTGAAGCCCGTCGTTGGATCGAGTAGTTCCGGCCCATTCTGCACCGGCCATAGATTGAACAGCGGCGCCACGCCACTTGCCAGTCCAACCTTCGTCAGCGCACCTGTCTTTACATTTGGAAGGTAGCCCAGCCGCGCCTGGGTGTCTGGCACCAGCGTTACGTCCGAGAGGCCCAGATTTTGCCGGTAGCCTTCATAATTGCCGAAGAGGAAGAGCTTGTTCTGCCTTATCGGACCGCCCAGCGACAGACCAAAGTTGTTGCGCTGAAACTCAGGAATCTTCTGCTGGTCAAAGTAATTTCGCGCATCCAGCGCCGAGTTGCGCAGGAACTCGTATGCCGCACCATGCAGCCTGTTCGTCCCGCTCGCTGTCACGATCGAGATCTGCGCTCCCTGCCGTTTGCCATAGCTCGCCGAGTAGGTATCCGAGACTACGTTGAACTCGCGCACTGCATCGACGCCCAGTAGCTGCCCGCTGGTTCCGCCGGGCGTCACATTGATCAGCGACGCCCCGGTGTACTCGACTCCGTTCAGCAAAAAGAGATTGTCCTGGGGACGTCGCCCCGCAATTGCAAACATATTGCCAACCGACGAGTTCGACGTACCGATGCCGCCCGAACGCTGACTCGTGTAACTCACAGTAGCGGGGTTCAGTGTGATGAGTTGGTCATAGCTCCGGCCGTTTAGCGGCAGTTGTTTCACCTGCCGTTCATCGACCAGGCCTGAGGTCTGCTGTGTGGTAAGGTTTACCGTCGCCGGCGTATCGACCACGTTGACCTGCTCGGATACTGCGCCAATCTTGAGCGTCAGGTCCACTTGAACGCTCTGCCCGACTGTCAGCGAGACACCGCTGCGCCGTTCGGGGGTGAAGCCGTCGCGTTTCACTATCAGGTCGTAGCTCCCCACAGTGAGCGATGGCGCCCCGTAGCGGCCTTCGCTATCGGTGATGAGCTTTCGCTCCGTTCCAGTCTCGACGTTGCGTACCACTACGATCGCGCCCGCGATGCGGCTGCTCGTGCTATCGGTGACGGTGCCGCTGATGGATCCGCCAACCACCTGTGCCCACACAGCGACTGGGCCGATAAGAAAAAGCAGCAAAAAGACTGAACGAAAGGTCGCGGAAGATAAGGTGCGAACGAAGGAAGTCAAGGTAGTCTCCTGTAGGTAGCAGCGAGATAACTGCACGGTGCCGTCGCAGCAGCCACAAATCTGGAATGAGAGTTTCGTCGAGGAAAAGAGAAGGTTCAGGGCTCTTCGGTGTGAGCGAAGTCGATCTGACTAATCAGCGAGTCATCAGCGACAACAACCCACACGCGCGGCACAACAGGCCGTGCGTCGAGAGGTCGTGATGGAGTGGGTGCCCATTGTCGGGTAAAAACGTGTCCTGTTTGGATGCAGCTCAATGAGAAAACCCACGCGGCGCCTGAGGGTTCGGAAGGCGACTGCGTGGGTTTCGAGAAATCCTAAAGCGAATCTTCGCGGAAATCAGCGAAGCGTTACAGAAGGTTGACCCGCCAACGCAGCAGCCGTGGTGTCGCAACAAAGGCAACAGGCGTGTCCGGCGTGACTGGTGAAAATCTTCATTGCTATGTGCAAACTTTAACCCTAACCCCCGAATGAGTCAAGTAAGGCCGACGGAAGATTGCGGTAATTTCACGCGGCAGCGGGCGCGGCAATATGGCTATACGTTGACAAATGGCCCGACCTCGTTCAGGCTTATTGAAGATGCATTTCTCCACAGCCAACACGGCTTGTCGCCTTTCCAGCAACTTCTGTTGCTGTATGGCCTGTCCGTGTGTGTGCTTGTGTTGTAGATAACTTCTACTTTATCTCGACATCCTTTTCAGCAAAAGCGCCCACACTCTGAACTTCAGTCTGTGGGCTTTCTCTTTCACTCTCAAAATCAGCCCTTACAAACGGGGAAACTGAATGGCATTCTCTTCCACGATTTCAACGATCGAAAAGTCTGAGCTACCAACCCCCTCAGCACTGCGGCTGAGCCATCTTCAGCGGCTCGAAGCGGAGAGCATCCACATCTTCCGCGAGGTCGCCGCCGAGTTCCAGAAGCCCGTCATGCTGTACTCCATCGGCAAGGACTCCTCAGTCATGCTTCGCCTGGCGCAGAAGGCTTTCTTTCCCGGTCCAATTCCGTTCCCTTTGCTGCACGTCGATACCGGCTACAAATTCCACGAGATGATCGAGTTCCGCGACAACATCGCACGCGAACTTGGACTTGACCTGAAGGTGTGGCGCAACGAGCAGGCACTGGCCGACGGTGCTAACCCTGTCCGCCTCGGCACGCAGCGCTGCTGCGGCCTTCTGAAGACTACCGCATTGCTTGACGGCCTTCGTGAGCACGGCTTCGATGCAGCCTTCGGAGGAGCACGCCGCGACGAAGAAAAGTCGCGTGCCAAGGAACGCATCTTTTCCTTCCGCGACCACGCCGGCCAATGGGATCCAAAAAATCAGCGCCCCGAGATATGGAACCTCTACAACAGTCGCATCTCGCCAGGCGAAAGCATTCGCGTTTTCCCCCTCTCCAACTGGACCGAGCTCGATATCTGGCATTACATCCTGCTCGAAGAGATTCCCATCGTCCCGCTCTATTTCGCTAAGGATCGCCGGATGATCGTTCGTGGCGACAACCTCATTCCTGTCGAACAATCCTTCGTCCACACCCTGCCCGGCGAAGTACAGTGGGTCCGTTCCCGTTTGCGTTCGCTCGGATGCAGCCCGTGCACTGGCGCCATCCGCTCCGATGCCGACACCATTCCGAAGATCATCGCCGAACTCGTCAGCTTCCGTTCCTCCGAGCGCGCTAACCGCGTCATCGACCACGATCAGGATGGCTCCATGGAGCTGAAGAAACGCGAGGGATACTTCTAATGGCCAGCTTCGATCCCACAAATGCGGGGGGTGCGGCAGTCGTGGCTGAATCGCCCGAAAGCCTTCCGCCCGACGAGACACTCTTTACCATCGAGGAGTTTCTCGCCTCGGAAGAGACTAAGGATCTCCTCCGCTTCAGCACCGCGGGCAGCGTTGATGACGGAAAATCTACGTTGATCGGCCGCCTGCTCTACGACTCTCGCAACGTCTATGAAGACCATGTACGCGCGGTCACCAGCACCATCGCAATCCCGGGTCAGAAGCAACCCGCCATCGACTTTGCGCAGCTGACCGACGGCCTTCGCGCCGAGCGTGAACAGGGCATCACCATCGACGTCGCCTACCGCTACTTCTCCACCCAATATCGCAAGTTCATCATTGCCGATACTCCGGGGCATGAACAGTACACACGCAACATGGCCACCGGCGCCTCAACCGCAGATCTCGCTATCATCCTGATCGATGCGCGCAAGGGAGTCCTTACCCAGTCCCGACGCCACGCCTACATTGCCTCTCTTCTTGGCATTCGCCATCTCGTCGCCGCGATCAACAAGATGGACCTCGTCGATTTCTCAGAGGACGTCTATCGACAGATCGAGACCGAGCTAACCGGATTGGTCAAGCAGTTTGGACTCGCTAGTCTCGTCACCATCCCCGTCAGCGCACTCCATGGCGACAACGTCGTCGAACCCAGCCTACGCATCCCCTGGTACACCGGGCCTACGTTACTCGAACACCTTGAACAGGTTCCTGTTGACGTTCTCGACAGCAACAAACCCTTTCGTCTTCCGGTCCAGCGAGTCATCCGTCCCGACCACAACTACCGCGGCTTCGCCGGACAGATTGCCGCCGGCACAATCCGCAAGGGCGATACGATCGTCGCTCTTCCCTCCGGCCGCACCAGCCGCGTCGCCTCCATCACTACCTTCGATGGTGATCTGGACGAGGCCAGTGCACCGCAATCCATTGCGCTTACTCTCGACCAAGAACTAGACATCAGCCGCGGCGACATCATCGCTGATCCTGCTCGCGCTCCGCAGTCCGCCAAAGCGCTTGAGGCAACACTCGTATGGTTCGACAGCTCTCGGCTTGAAGATCACAAGCCCTATCTGCTGAAGCACGGCGCACAGACGTTCAATGCCCGCATCACCCGCGTTCTCTATCGCACCAACATCCAGACGTTTGAAGAGGAGGCGGTTCACACGCTCGGGATGAACGACATCGGGGTCGTTGAGATAGCAACCACGCGTTCCATCCTCTTCGATCCTTACGCAGACAACCGTGCCACGGGCAGCTTTATTCTCATCGACCCAGCGACCAATGCCACTGCTGCTGCCGGGATAATCCGCCGTGGCCTCAACGACGAAGCTACCTCCGCGGAGCCGAAGCAAAACGGCACCATTCTGCTTGTGCCGGACTCTGTGCGAGCGGGCGAGGTCGAACAGCTTCTGTTAACCGAGGGCTTCGCTGTCGTGCGCACTCGAGTGAGGTCCAAACGTGTCTGGGAGGGACTCCTCCGGATCGGCGTTGTCGTTCTCCTGGAAGGGCTCGCACCCAAAGCCGCGCATGAACTGGCGAAAGAACTTCGCATTGAAGACTTCGACTTTTCCAATAATTCACCAGAAGCGTTGCTCCGGGAGCTTCGGATAAAAGGTATTTTGCCTCCACAGAAAGGAAGCCAACCGTGAGCGACGTCTTGAACCTGACAGCAGCATCCGCACACCAAAGTACCGACGAAAAGATTTTCGCCGCTGAGCAATTCGTCCGACGTGAGCTTGCGCAGGACCCGCACGATGCGTGCGTCACCAATAGCTTCCAGGCTGAGGATATGGTAGTGCTTCACATGGTCCAGCAGACTCTGCCTGATGTTCCTGTCATTTTTCTCGACACGGGATACCATTTCGCCGAGGTCTACGAGTATCGCGACCGCATGGCGCAAGCCTGGTCGATGAATCTCATCAACCTTCTGCCTGAGCTGACTGTGCCCGAGCAGGAGGCTCAGTTCGGCATTCTCAACCAGACCGATCCCAATCGTTGTTGTGGCCTGCGGAAGGTGAAACCGCTCTTTGCCGCGCTCGATCGCTACGAACTCTGGTTCACCGGCCTCCGTCGCGAACAGGCCAAAAGCCGTGCTGCGCTGCAGCCTGTAGAGAACTTTGCGCTGCCCACGGCCAGAACCATTCGAAAGATCAGCCCGCTCACCGATTGGACTTCGAAGGATGTCTGGGACTACGCACGGCAGCACGATATTCAGCTGCTCTCACTCTATGACAAGGGCTACTCCAGCATCGGCTGCGAGCCCTGCACCAGCCTACCCCTTGACCCCAACGACCCACGCTCCGGACGTTGGGGTGGCCAGAAACAGGAGTGCGGCATCCACCTGCAGTCGTAAAACGCAATTGGAAAGCGTGTCGAAATGGATTTCGTCATCGGATTTTGCATCGCCGTTGTCATCGCACTGAGCGGCGTTGGTGCTGGAGTCATCACCGCTCCTCTGTTGATCCTGTTCCTGCATGTACCCGTCGAGATTGCAGTCAGCACGGCGCTCGCCTACTCGGCCATCGTCAAGCTCATCGTCGTCCCGGTGCAGGTCATTCGCAAACAAGTCAACTATCGAGTGCTCAGTGTCATGCTGATCGGCGGCCTACCCGGCGTCGTCCTCGGGTCGATCCTGTTCAGGCATGTCGCCACGCACGGCCCGAAGACGACACTTTACTTCGCACTTGGCGCAATCATCATCTTCACCTCGGGGTGGCATCTTTTCCGCCATTTCCGACCCGCTGGTATTGCGCGCCCTTCCGGAGCCAACTCCAGGTGGATCGCTGCAATCATGTTCCCCATCGGCGCGGAGGTCGGCTTCTCTTCCTCAGGCGCGGGCGCGCTAGGCACGCTTTCTCTGCTGAGCCTCACGTCTTTGACCGCCGCGCAGGTCGTTGGCACTGACCTTGCCTTCGGACTCGCGATTGCGCTCGTTGGTACAGGTGTCCACATGATCGGCGGCAGCTACGACAGCTTGTTGCTCACCAAACTCGCAATCGGCGGCGTCCTCGGCGGAATTGTAGGCTGCGGCGCCGCCCCCAGGATACCCAACCGCAAACTCCGTTTCGCGCTTTCACTCTGGCTCATGGTGATTGGCCTGCAATTCTGCTACCACGCAGCGACTCGATAGCTTCGTTTCATAAAGCCATAGCCGCTGCAATTGCTCTTCGTCGGGGTCCTGGCCTGCAAGGCAAGACGCGTGGAACGGAGAGTTGTGACAGCGAGTGTGAAGCTCACTGTCGTTTCGAATAAGCGCATCAGTTGGTCGAACGGGCGGTTTGAGATTCGCTGGAGCAGAGATGGAAGTTGGCATCGCTCATGGAGGGCGGCGGGACTCCCCTTCCCCAGGTTGATGGCGCAGAGCCCATCGTTAGAACCAGCGTTGCCCCATCCTTGATCTGCGCATGGCGGAACCAGGCGTTGGTAAGATCAAGACCGTTCAATGTGGCCGATTGAACATAGCGATTCAGCCCCTGTCCATCAAGGCCCTTTGCGAGGATGCGAAACTTTTTGCCGTTCCCCAAGTCAAGCGAAGCGTCAGGGATGCTGGGCGTACTGATGAGATAGACATCCTGCCCGGCAACTGGGAAGAAGCCGAGGGTGGAGAAGATCAGCCAACTCGACATCGCGCCGGAGTCGTCGTTGCCGGGGATGCCTGCACGGTTGTCCGTGAAGGCTTTTTCGAGAGTCATATGAACGATGTCGGCAGTCTTATCCGGACGGCCCGCGTAGTTATAAAGGACGGGAAGCAAAAAACCTGGTTCGTTCGTCACATCGAAGTGTCTTCGAAGGAAGGTCCAGTCAAGGCGCCGGACAAAGGCTTCATTACCGCCTGCCATCTCGATCAGTCGACGCATATCCTGGGGCGCATAGATTGAGTACGTCCAGATATCGCCTTCATAAAAGAAATCGGGCCAGGTGCCGCGGACTACCAGATATGGTGGCGCCCAGCTGCCATCCGGATTGCGTGGGCGCATAAAGCCCTTGAAGCCTTCGGCGGTCATGTCCTTATCCCAGAGGTGCTCAAAGTTATGCGTGCGACTGGAGTAGAGTGCCGCCTCTTTCGTTTTACCTAGTCCGCAGGCGACCTCGGAGATAGCGAAGTCATCGTAGCTGTACTCGGCAGTTCGAGAGCCGGAGCGCTCGTCAGCAAGCGTCACGTAGCCTTTTTCGTTATAGTCCTTCAAACCCCCTCGACCTTCTTTCTGTGGGTCCGCCGGGGGCACCTCGGCATCGTGGACCATTGCTGCAAAGGCCGTCTCATAATCGATACCCTTCAAGCCTTTTACCCAGGCGTCTGCCAATACGACGTTCGCGTTGGAGCCGCCCTGAGTGCGTCCGTTGTCGTTACCACTTCGAGCGTCGGGCATGTAACCGGTATGACGATAGATGTCGACGAGCGAACGGATGATATCGCGCTGACGGTCAGGTGAGATCAACGTGAGCAATGGGCTGGAACTGCGATAGGTATCCCAGATGCAGTAGTAGTCATCGTAATAAGGCTCACGGGATTGCCAGCCGGGATTCTCGCCGGTCCGGTCCGTCGGCATCAGCATCATGTGGTACATCGCGGTGTAGAGTTGACGACGCTGCGAGTCGGATTCCCCTGAAAGAGTCAACTTTGCCAGTTCGGCATTCCACAATGCAATGGATGCAGCATGTACCGCAGCAAAGTTCCACGCAGGCACCTCTTGCTGTACATTCTGCTTTGCCTCTTCGGCACTGATAAACGATATGCCGACCTTTGCCTGGATAACCTGACCGGCTTTCGCGGCGAAGTCGAAAGAGGCTCCGATCGGTGTATCAGCACCGACAGTCGCGTCCTTAGCTCCGGTCAACGTCTTTCCTGTCCACGTCTGTGTAATTACGGAGGGCGTGTCCAACACCATGTAGTAGTAGACCTTGTATTCGCCCCCTCTGTTCCATCCACCGGTGAAGCGAGCCACCCCTTGTGCCTCACGGTTCGAAGTTAGATGAATCTCCGCGCCAAGGAATTTCTGCGCCTGCCAGTCAGTACCCAGACTTAGCGCCGAAGCGACGTTGATGGTAATGTGCGCCTGCTGCGATTTGAGGAAAGTGTAGCGATGAAAGCCGACTCGACGACTGCTCGTGAGCTCTGCTTTGACGTTATAGCGACTGAGCTTTGCGGAGTAGTATCCCACTTGGTTAATCTCATCGGTACGTGGCGTCTTGATGTCGCTCAGATCGAGTGAGCCGGTGACGGGAGCAACAAGAATGTTGCCGTATTTTCCCTGCGCGCCGCTAAGGTGCAGATGCGAGAAGCCGAGGATGACGCCATTGCTCGAGTAACCGAAGCCGGAGCGCTGTCCATCGAAAGTCTCCATGTCGGGACCAACTTTGACCAGGCCGTAGGGAATCGTGGCGCCGACGAAGGTGTTGCCTCCCCAATCCACGCCGATAAACGGATCGACATTATGCGTGTAATCCGAGATGGGCTTGGCAGTCGGCTTCTGCGCGGCAACAGGCACGGCAGTCAGAAGTGCGCTGAGAAAGAGGTACATCGAAGATCGAAGGAGGGTCTGAATTGTTCCTGACATCTGGAGATTTCCTTGAGATTGTCTGTGTACGCTAACAATTCTAAGAACAATCGAGCCAACATGCTATGGGCCCAATTGCCCCTAACGTCATGGGAGTAACAGCTCTTCAGAACGAATAGCGAAAGCTGGCTTGCGTTTCCCGATATAAATCCTGCAAGACAAGACCTTACGGCGGCGGCGTTGAGTGTGGCAGGGCCATCAGCCATGCCAGCCAGACAGGAATCGCCCCAGCGAGACTCGACGCGGCCCCTTGCTAGGGGTTTCCCTAGGTGCGGTTTGCACGTCGTGGGTGGAATATATCGATCAACGGTGTTTAGGGCCAATTGCTGACCTCATTCCTAGCCGACAAAGCGATTTCATTTCGGGTCGCGCACTTGGTGACGGATGAACGTCGCGACTATTCGTGTACAACCCGACGCCTCGTCCAGGGTTCGTGCGGGTCAATACCCAATACACTCGGCACGTTTGAAGAAGACTGGCATGTTCGGGAAACACAGCGGGGACAAGTTTCACTTGAAGCGAAAAATAGAAAGAGAGAGAGTGTGAGGATTATGCAAAGGAACTGGAAAACAAATTTGGCGAGCTTAGCGGCGTTGTGCTTACTTACATCGGTTTCAGCTTTTGCCCAAGGGAAGGTCGAGGGAATGATCAGCGGGCGCACTGGAGAGACGTTGATCGTGAACACCTCGCAGGGAAAGGTGACTGTGGTTCTGGCGGGTGACACGAGAGTTAAAGATAATACGGGGATGTTCGGCCTGGACAGACAGGAAATGGCCCCGACAGTGCTGATACCGGGACTCAAGGTCTCAGTCGAGGGTACGAGCGGAAGCGGGGGCCGAGTCATGGCGAAGACGATCACCGTCGACGGCGATGACCTCGAATCGTCCCAGATGATCGAGGCCGGTTTGCAGCCTACCGCGGATCAAGTCGTTGAGCATGAGAAGCAGCTCCTGGCTCACCAGAAGGCTATCGGGGCCAACAAGGAGAGCATCACGGCCATCGAAGCACATCTCGGAACCACCCAGGGGTATATTGCGAGTCATAAACAGAGTATCGATAAGAATATGAGTGATATTCAGTCGAACACTCAGCGCTTTTCCGCGCTGGCCGACTACGACACGAAGGGCGAAGCTACCGTAAAATTCGGTATCGGCAGCTCCAAGATCTCTGCGGCAGACCTGGAACAACTCAAACAGTTGGCGCAAACCGCAAAAGGCCTTACCGGATACATCGTTGAGGTGACGGGATATGCCGACGCGACGGGCACCGCTGAGATGAACACCAAACTGAGCGAGGACCGCGCTAAAGCGGTGGTCACGGCTTTGATGCAGCAGGGTGGCGTTCCGGTACGACACATCATAGCGCCGGGCGCAATGGGCGAATACGGACCGGCGGCCCCCAACGAGACTAAAGCCGGACGGGCAGAAAACCGTCGGGTTGAGGTTAAAGTCCTGGTGAACAAGGGTATCTCCGGCGGTCTATAGGGAGCGCTTTTCAAGCGCCCCTCGCTACTAGCCAGTCGCCGCGGACGATCATTGGGAAACAGATGTCAGGCTTATGCAGACAGGATGGAATTCAAACACTTTCCTGCCAGTAGAAGGACATTCGACATCCCTTAATTGATCGCCTCGCGGCGCTCATTCGTGATTGGCCGAAAAGATGACATTACACAGAATCAGCGGCGACGATGGCGACGACCGAAATGGACGTAGTATCAAACCGAGGTTCGCTGCGAAATTCAAGGTCGTTATCTTATCGATTACACTCCTCATCTCCCTTCCTCTTTTCGCTCGAGACAAGACGGACGTCATTGTCATGAACAATGGCGACCGCCTGACGGGCGAGATAAAAGGTCTCGACGCCGGGGTGATTTATATCAGTCTCGATTACATGGTGAGCACGAGCGCAATCCAGTGGGCAAGGGTGAATCACATAGAAAGTAGCCAGATGTTTCTCGTGAAATCCGAAGATGGATCTGTTTACAGCGGGACCCTCAAGAGCACCAATGGGGCTGAAGGACGGCCGATTCACATTGAGGTGATGGAGGCGCCGAAGGAGCCCGTTATTATCGAAAAGCCTAAGGTTGTCCAGATGACTCCAACCTCAAACGACTTCTGGCATCGATTCAATGGAAGTTTCAATTCGGGCCTCATCTATTCCAAAGGCAATCAATCCACGCAGTATCAACTTAGCTCGCTGGTCGAATACCCTCGAGAGCGATGGGCTGTCAGGGGAGCTGTCTCATCTACGTTGTCGTCCAACACAGGTGCGGCCGTTTCAACACGAAATTCCTTAAGTCTGGGAGGTTTTCACCTAACGCGCTGGAGCAACAACTGGTTTTACACGGGGGTCAGTAACTTCCTGCAGAGTTCGACACAGGACATTAGCCTACAGTCAAACATCGGTGGTGGTGTTGGACGATATCTTAAGGATACAAACCGCGCGACCATATGGGTTACAGGCGGGATCGGCTGGCAAAACACAAGATATTCTCAAACCGTACAATCCACGACACCGCAAAATGTCGCTGCAGCGATGACCTCTGCCCATGTGCAATTTTTCAAGTTCAAGAAAACGAACCTGACTGTAGACGCGTATGCCTTTCCGGCGCTGTCTCAGCCTGGACGGGTCTATTTCAACACAGATGTCGCTTATTACATAAAACTGTTCGGAGCTATCGACTGGAATATTTCGTTCTATGGCAACTGGGACAACAAGCCCCCGGCGCATTTCTCCGGGAGCGACTACGGCACTAGTTCAGGAATTTCCTATACATTCGGAAATAAGTAAGTGAGCGTCATGGCTTGGATGCTGCGAGACCGGTGGGGTCTTCGAAATGGAAAGCCAAAAGCGTGACGTCGTCCTCCGGTTCGCGCCCGGATGCAAGTTCGGACCATTGAGATAGCCTGTCAAGCAGCGCATCCACGAATTTCCCCGCTGACAAACCGTAATTGTCCTGGAGAAATTCTTTGCAGCGACCCACCCCGAATTCTTCTTCCGAAGAATTGTTCATTTCGAGAATCCCGTCGGTGTAGAGCAAGCCCCAGTCGCCCACATTAAATGGGAGTTCGATCGAAGTGTATGTGGCTTCTGGAAACAGACCCAGGAATAGGCCGTTCTCGACAAAATCGTGAGTCTCTCCCGCCGAATGGTCCCGGAGAATGAGGGGCGGATGCCCCGCACCCGCATAGAGGAGCTTTCTCTTCTCCGTGTCTACCACTACATATACGGCGGTGACGAAGTGTCCCTGGAATTTGCCACACAGCACACGATTCAGCCCAGCCAACACCTGCGCAGGCTCCGAGGCATGTGCAGTTTGACTGTCCAACGCAATCTTGAGCATAGAAGATATGAGCGCTGCGGGCATGCCGTGGCCGGATACATCTGCCACCAAAATGCCAACGCGCTTCTCGTCGATCGGAATGAAGTCGTAGAAATCGCCCGCCACCGCCGTCATGGGAACATAACGGGCGGCAATGTCCAAACCCTTGATTGCTGGGATTTCACGCGGCAAAATAGACAACTGAATCTTTCGGGCGGTGTCCATTTCGCTTTGGATAGCTTGCAATTGGCTCGCTAGTTGTTCGCGTATGCCGCGCAGCACAAGGTGTGTGCGTACCCTAGCTTGAACGACGGCCGGAGAGAACGGCTTATGGATGTAGTCGACCGCGCCGACTTCGAAACCCTTCGTTTCATCATCAATATCAGTTTGGCCCGTCAGAAAAATCACGGGGATGTCCCGCGTATGGTCGGCCGATTTCAGATGAGAGCAAACTTCATACCCATTCATCTCCGGCATCATGACATCCAAGAGAATCAGGTCCGGGGCTGGAACTTGATTAGCGAGGTCCAAGGCTTTCGCACCACTGGTCGCGACGCGAGTCTTGTAGACGTCTTTGAGAATCGAGTTCACGATCTGGATGTTTGCGGGTTCGTCGTCGACGATTAATACGGTTTTCGCCTCGGAGTTCATTCTTTTACCTCTTCGCGGCTTAGGTTGTGCCCTTTAGCGATTTCGTCCAGCTTCGACAATGCCTTAGTGAAGTTGAAATCGCTTATATCTGCACCAAGTGCGTCCAATCGGGCCTTCTCGACCTGACCCGCGAGGACGCTTTGTAAAGTACGAAACGTCTCCTCTGAATCGCCGTCGCTGGCCTCGAGTTGGCTCCGCAGTCGTGTGATTCCATGCGAGACAGCGAGGGAGTCGAAGCTTTTTCTCGATTCGACTTCGGGTACGGGTGTTTCCAATGGCAGGGCCTGCTCAATGGCGTCGATCTGAGCACGCAAGATTGAGTTGAAATCGTAAAGGATCGTTTCGACCGCCGAATCGCTCTCGCGAATCGCCTTCTCCAACTTCTCGGCTGCCAACTGAACTGGTTTGATGCCGATGTTGCCAGCAACTCCCTTTATTGTGTGAGCGATTCGCTCGGCGGCGTTGCGGTCACCTATCTGCAGAGCGTCTGCGATCTGCAGACCCGCGTTAACATGTTTCGCAGCGAACTTCATAAGCAGGTCCCGGTACAAGCTGCTGTTTCCTCCCACTCGCTTGAGACCGTCCTTGATATCGATACCGTCAATTTCGGGCACGTCGGGAAGATCATGTGGGACAGCCTCGACCTTCTGAACGGGAGGTTCGGAGGGCCGACTGCGGCGCGGCTTTACCCACCTCATCACTGTGGCAAACAAGGCATCGGGATCGATAGGCTTGCTCACATGGTCGTTCATGCCCGCTTGCCGACACATTTCGCGTTCTGCGTCCATCGCGTTGGCGGTCATGGCGATGATGGGCAGCTCGCGAAAGCGTGGGTTAGACCTGATTGCCATTGTCGCTGCGATACCATCCATTACCGGCATCTGCATATCCATCAGCACCAGGTCGTAATCATGGTTGCCAACCATTTGGACTGCGCGCTCACCATTCTCTGCGAGGTCGATAGACATGTGTGCGGGCTCGAGCAGCCCCATTGCGACCTCTTGGTTGAGTTCGTTGTCCTCTACCAGCAACACCCGCGCCCCGCGTAGTGGGTCGAGGTTGAGGGTCGGACTGCTCGCGACTTCGGATACCGGCTCATAATTACCACTCAGGGCCTGAACGACTGCGTCAAAGAGCATTGAAGGAGTTAGAGGTTTGATGAGCACGTTGTCGAATGCGGCGTCCTCAGCCTGCTTCAACACCTCTTCGCGGCCATACGCTGTCACCATCACCAGGTGCGGTAGTACCGCGAGCCCCGGCAGTGCACGAATCCGTTTTCCGGTTTCGATGCCATCGAGGCCGGGCATCTGCCAATCGACAAAGACGATGTCGTAGGGATCATTACGATTAGCCGCTTGCTGGACCATCTCGATGCCTTCCGCGCCGGAGGGCGCTTCATCCACCTTGAACGTCATGCTTGTCAGCATGCTCGACTCGATTTCACGTGCCTGCGCATTGTCGTCGATGATCAGGGCGCGTCGGCCACGAAGGTCGGGCTGGGCAAGACGAATCGCTGTGGCGTGGCCCTTGGCGAGATAAGCGGTAAACCAAAATGTGCTGCCCTTTCCCACCTCGCTGGTGACTCCGACGTCACCGCCCATTAGTTGTGCCAGTTTTTTGGAGATTGCAAGTCCCAGCCCTGTTCCGCCGTGCTGGCGCGTGGTTGAGGCATCTGCCTGTTCAAAGGCCTGGAAGAGACGGCCCATTTGCTCTTCGGTCAGGCCGATACCAGTGTCGCTGACGGAGAAGTAAACCAGTTGGCCTTCTTCGTCCTCTTCCTTAACACGAGTTTTGATGACGATTTCGCCACGCTCTGTAAATTTGACAGCATTGTTGCAGTAGTTGATGAGGATTTGCCCGAGGCGAAGCGGATCGCCTTTGGGGTGGGTCGAAACTCCATGGTCGATGTCGAAGATCAACTCCAGGCCTTTGGCCGAGGCCTTCTCGGAGATCAGATTGCCGACGTTCTCCAGTACTTTTTCAATATCGAAGTCGATATTTTCGATGGATAATTTGCCTGCCTCGATCTTCGAAAAATCCAGAATGTCGTTGATGATGCCCAAAAGGTGCTGGCCGGACTGCTGGATCTTTCGGATATATCCGCTCTGGCGAGGTTTGAGTTCAGTCTTCAGTGCCAGATGCGCCATCCCGATGATGGCGTTCATCGGTGTCCGGATCTCGTGGCTCATATTGGCCAGGAAGTCTGATTTGATCCTTGTGGCTTCTTCTGCCACTTCTTTGGCACGACGCAACTCTATCTCGGATTCCTCCAAGGCTCGGTTGCCGGCCTCCAGTTCTTCCTTGCGGGCAATGATCTGACGTTCGGAGATGGCGAGTTTTTCAGCCTGGGCTTGTGTCTGTTCGAGAAGCTTTCTAGTCCGAATATTTGCGGATAAGATCTCCGCGTTCACAGCCAGAGCGGGCAGCAGTGCATCAAGCAATGACTGCTGGCGCTCCGATAGCGATGAAACCGGTGCCATCTCCAGCACTCCCACGGCAACTTCCTGACTAACCACCGGCATAAACAAGAGAGTATGCGGTTTAAGAGTTCCAATCCCGGTCGAAACGAGGACGTGATCGCCCTCGGTTGCAGGAACTACTAAGGGCCGCCGCTCGATCGCGGCCTGTCCAACGAGCCCTTCGCCGAGAGCAATCTCCCGGGGCTGGTCGGGACCTTCGAGCGCAAAGCCACCAACGCGAATCAGACGAGTACGACCCTCGTCGACGACATAAAGAGCTCCGTAGAGCAGCGGGATGGACTTCGAAAGGCGTGAGAATAAACATCTCCCAACCGCATCAAAACTCTCAGAGGATTGCAGTTCCTCAGTGATGTTCGAAACCTCGGCCTTCACCCAGTGCTGAATTTCGCGCTCCTGAGCACTGCGTTGAAGAGTGCTCAGCGCGCGGCTGATTGCGCCGATTTCGTTCTTCTGGTCTCGATAGGGGATCTTTTCATCCAACTGTCCATCGGCGATGGCTTGCACGCTGCCTCGCACGGCCAACAACTCATCAATGACTTGAGTCTGGACGATATAAAGGGTGAAGGCTAGAGTTACCGTAAGACCGAGACACACGACCAGCCATGTGATCAAAATGGTGCTGTGACTTTGTCTCGTGAGATCGTCAGATCGCTGGTCCACGGACATTCGCAGTTCGTCCACCGAATCGATGGCCGCCTGCCGCGCCTGTTGCAGTTCCACGCCCGCTTCGCCACGCATTAGACTCAGTGCTTTTTCGCCGTTGTTCGCCAAGGCTGCGGCACGAATAGGACGTGCGTCCGACATCGCTTTATCGAAGAGGGCTGCAGTGGTCTTGATTTGCCTGGCGTGGTCGGGACTGTGAGCCAATGCTTCCGCGATGATTGCTTGGAAATCGGCGTAGATCTTATCTAAGTCCCCATCAATCTGCACTTTCTTATCTGGGTCGGGCTCGACGATCTCCTCGTAGAGAAAAAGACCAATTCGATTCGAATGTGCCCGTGCCACTGAGAGACGCTGCAACGTCTTGACATCATGGTCGATCATGTCGCTGTATCTGGCGTCGATCCTCTTACTCGTGATCGATGAATACAGCGTCGCGAGGATCACCATCAGGACCAGCGGAAGTCCTGCAAGAAGCAGCTTAGTTCGAATTGTTAGATTCGCCATTAGAGCCAGGGATATTCCTAGTTATGTGCTAACAGCTACTCTCTGAAACTGACCCCTGAGGGGCTTAGCTGATTCCCGCAATTCCTTTGTTCTGGAGCACCCGGACAACGACACGCCTGTTCTGCGCCTCTCCTTCAACTGCCTTATCGGTTGGGACCTGGCGGCTTTCACCCATCGCGCCAGGGGCCATCATGTTTGTTAAAGGAATGTGCCCCTGCTGCTGCAGGAAGTTGGCGACGTTGTCAGCACGTTGTTCGCTGAGCTTCTGATTCGTGGCAACGCTGCCACTGGCAGAGGCATAGCCTTTCACCTGGATCATGTAGCCATTTACGGTCTTTGCTTTGTCTGCCAAGGCCTGCAGCGCGGCGTTGTACTGGGGATCAACCTTCACTTTGCCGTTGGCGAACAGAACTGTCACTTCATCATAGATGTAGTAGTCGTCGAGTTGGCCGAAGCGGGCGGTATTGGCTGCAATCAAAGCCTTTTGCTCGGCCAGCTTTTTCTCCTGTTCTGTCAGCTGCGCCTGCTGTTTTTTCAAAGCTTCGTTCTGCTCCTGAAGCAAGGCATTCTGTTTCTCAAGCTCGCTTTGGTTCGCAGCCGATTGCTTCGCTGTTTCATGCACACCGGCCTCGATGGCCTGGGCCTGTTCGAAATCATTGCCTTTGAATCGAATGGTCTTCGCCACGAGTTGGTTTTGAGCGTCGTAGCTCCCCTCCACTCGAATGGGAAGACCGGGGATCAGAGCAGCCATCGACATTTTCTTGTTGCGCGCCTTGAGTGCTCCCTGTAACTGGCCAACGTCGGTGCTCTCGGTCAGAAGAACAATGACTTTTGGAGAGTCAGATGTCTGCACGATGAGGGTTTCGCCGCTGCGCCCTTTTATGACACCTTCCAACTTTACGCCCTGGGCATTGAGTGTCGTGTTTATTAGGAGGAGCGCGAGCAGCGGGAGGATTCCGAAAAATGCGAGGCGGCTATATTTGTTGCCTTGGCTCATATCGTCTCCGTTCTTGTCTTCTGCTTGGGTTTGAAGATTTCGCGTTCGGCGATTTTTGCAACGAATGCACTTGACACTAATATGGTCTTTAGAAAATCATCTGGCGGGTGGGATCGCCGTAACGTTGAGAAGCCGGACAAAGTGTCCGCGAAGATGACTTGGTTCCGGATCGCAACTAAGCGTAGGCTGGTCGCTCGAGCAGGTCAATTAGGGAAAACCCTAGCAATCACAGATGGTAGAACCCGTTCAAAGGCTCTCTGGGGTGCTGGCCGGGACCCACGATGTCTCAAAAGACAATCTTGACGAGCCGCATGATGAGCTCTTCCGGAGAGAAGATTGTTAACAGGAGTGGTGCAAGGGGAGCAGCGGTCGCCGCGGCTAAGCGGGCGATGTCATCAAGTCCGAACGGAACGGCGCGCATATCGCGCACAATGTCGTAGCTGTTATTCAGATCAGCGAGAGACTGAATGTCGCCAGATCCCAGGACCTCTTCCGAGGGTGGTGTATTAAGAACCCACTTCTCTTCAAACCTGTCGACGTAACCTTGCGCGACCTGGGCGTAATCGGCCAGTCCCTTTCGTTTTACGGCTGCCATCCTGGGGGTAAACATCAGAAGCGGCCCGAGAACCGCCAGGACGAAAAAGACGACAAAGCCTCCCATCTGAAACTTGAACGACAGCAGGCTCTCCCCTCTGTATAGGACACGGCTCGCCACCAGGCCCGCCAGCATAGCGCCCTGAGCAAAGAGAATTGGACCAAAGGAGTAGGCGCTTTTACCCAGAAAAGCGAGGCCTGCACTACGGTCGGGATGGACTGGAACGAGATGCAGGTTCAGTTTCGACACCCGCCAGAGAAAGCGATACCAGATGAAGAATCTTAAATACCAGCGCAGGAGGACAAACTGTACGATCGGGATGCTGACAAACACGTACCAGTAACCGGCGGGGGTCAGATGCCATCGGCCGCCTGGGTTCGCATACCAGGTTGGAGACTCGATCGCGAATCGGCTATTCCAGAGCGACAGTCCAAGCGTGTAAACCGAGATAAGAAGCACCAGTTCGACAGGGATGGAATTTCGCAGTCTGACTGCCGACTCGATCGCCGCGTCAAAACGCGGCAGGTCTTCTCCCCTGACAATTCCCCGCTGGACGAATCGCTGCACAAGAGGGCGGAGGCGCGAATGAACAATCAACTCAGCCAGAATGAGGACAGGAAGAGCAATAAGAAAACGGGCCTGGACCTCAATATCATGAAGAAAGGTCAACCGACCCGGGATACCGTGCCGAGAAGTAACAAGATCTAGGACCAACATCGGCAGCCACGCGATTGAGACGATTGTAAGTAGGCGCCGGTGCAGAAGCTCCAGGTTCTCTCCGGTGAGATGTGCCTTCCGAAACAATTGGAAGATCGGACCTCCCAAAACCAGAGAGAAGTCGGTCGCCTTCTCTTGAAAGGCTTCCTTCGTCATTGTTGACGTGGGCGAACCCTCCCTCACATCGTTCGGTATTGGGGTCATGGCAACCTCAAAGTCTATGCAGACTTGATGATCTACGCCGACCAAAAGTTTACGAACTGTCAGTTCTAACAGTGTAGGTTCGAGTAAGTCACTTGTAACTACAGAGACGCTAATTCGCGAATCGCAATTCTTTTATCTGTAGCCCTTTCCCCAGGTGTAGTCGTACCTCACGGCGAAACCGGTGAGGGATGGGCCATTTTTATGGACGGATGCTTTGGCGAATTCGAAGGTGAATGAGTTTCGGGAGTTTGGTGAGACCACAAACTCGCTGCCTAAGACGAAATTTCGCTGCGGATTGTCTTGATTGACGCCGCTGATCGTGGTGTCGCCTAGAAAGGAGTACCGGGTATCGAGAGAGGCCCATATGGTGTTGTTGAAGGTGTAACTGATATGTCCCTCGATGCCGAGGAGCGCTTGCTGTCGCAAAATTTGTGTGCCACGATACGAGGCGTTGTCTGTGTAGAGGTAGGTGTTGGCGTACGCGTCGAACACCCAACGCTGGTCGGGCCCGAATGGCCTGGAGATGGCCAGTTCGGGCTTGAACGACCATCGATCGGAACCAAGATTGAGAAGCTTGTTGTGATCGTATTGGCCGGTAGGTGCGGTGGTGGAGAGACTCAGGCCGATGGAAGTGGCGGTCTTGGCGTTTGCAAATTGCTCCGGGGTGAGCGCCGGGCCTCCTTTGAGGAGAATGGCCGCAGTGTAGCCGGAGTCTCCTGTGCCGGTGTTTGATCCAGTGATATCGGTACCAGTGATGGAGCCTTTGAGGTTGGCGATTGGGATGTCTGCTTCAACCCAGGCCATGTGATGAAGAAATGCGAAATAGCGCGTATAGTCGATGAAACCCTGGTTAAGATTGAATTTTGCTCCTGAGACGATGAAGGAAGTATCGATCGAAGTATTGGAGTGAGCATAGGCGTAGGCCAGCTCGAGCTGATTGATCCCCACGGGAGCGTTCTGGTACGTTCGCGGGTCGGTGAATTGGGCGCAGGCGTGGGTGTGCAGGACGGCTAGAGCTAGGCAGATGATGACCGGCCGTTTATCCATAATGGATATTAGGGAAACCCCTCATTGTCACAAGCACCGGAGCTGCGACATTCTAGCATTCTCGCTGTTGGGGGTTGATATGTGTAGCCGGAGCCATTGTCTCCTTACGATCGTCAGTTGTGCGCTGGCGTTAACAGCGGGGGGTGGAGCGCAGGAGCATCCGAGTCCTGAACACACATGGGATTATGGTGTGTCGCACGGGCCTACTCATTGGGGTGAGCTTAAGCCGGAGTTTGCTCCGTGCAAGAATGGGCATCGCCAATCCCCTATTGATATCCGCAATGCACAAAAGGCCGACCTTCCGGCCATCCTGTTCGATTACAAGCCCTCGTCGTTGAGTATCGTCGATAACGGCCACACGATCATGATCAATTACAGCCCCGGGAGTTTCATCACAGTGGGTGATAAGCGATACGAACTCAAGCAATTCCACTTTCACAGGCCAAGCGAGGAGAAGATCAACGGCAAGGGCTATGAGATGACGGTGCATCTGGTGCACGCCGATGAGAAAGGCAATGTGGCAGTAGTGGCAGTTCTTCTGAAGAAGGGGGAGGACAACGCTCTGGTCCACACATTATGGAATGACCTACCCAAGGAAAAGGAAAAAGTAGAATCCGAGAAGGATGTCCAGATCAACGCAGATGGGTTGCTGCCCCCCGATCGGAGCTACTACACCTTTTTTGGCTCTCTTACAACTCCACCTTGCAGTGAAGACGTGACGTGGTTGGTGCTTAAGCATCCTGTGTCCGTCTCAGCTGCAGAGATCGAGCAGTTCTCGAAACTGTACAGGAACGACGCGCGTCCGACACAGCCGGTCTATGGCCGTGTCATTTTGGAAAGCAAGTGAGGGCCTGAAGAAACTGTCGTGCGTTATTGGCAGGAAAGTGACACGACGGCTGACCTGCAGCCGCAGAATAATCGATCATGCAAACTGCCTTCAGAACTGAAGTGAGATACCAGTTACCATCGGCGTGATTCTCCCGAAGATGCACGCCTTTGCTGTCGAGATCGGTATAGGAATCCAACTAACGAGACCGCCAGCAGTAGTAATAACAGCACCTTCACAGGTGATCCTTCGACGCCAATGGTTAATTCAGTAGGTCCTGAATAACTGTTGAATCTGTGAGGGCGATCCTGGCTTCAGCAGCGCCAGTGACAGAAGGATGCGCGATTTCTGCGGGTTCAGCTCATCGGAAGCGATGAATCCGAGCTCATCATCGTTCACTTCCACGTTGCGGTCGACCATTCCCGTCGTGACGCGGCTGCTGCGAACCACGACCACACCCTTCTTGACGGCGCGTGCTGCCGTTTCGACCGAGGCTTTGTTCATGTTGCCGTTGCCTACACCAGCAATGACAATTCCTTTCGCCCCAGCGCTGACACTCGCGTCGATCAGGTCCGGCTCCATGTCCTCGTCCGCGAAGACGATATCGACACGGGGGAGCTTCGTCACGTTCGAGATGTCAAATTCACTTTGCGAGGTGTGCTTCCACGGTGGTGAATTGTACCAGTCGTCCTTGCCGTAGGCGGTGACGCCAACTACCCCCCGTATGGGTGACATGAACGTTTGAACGGAGGTCGTGCTTGTCTTCGTGAGCGAGTGTGCAGCGTGGATCTGGTCATTCATCACAACCAGGACACCTCGGTCTTTTGCCTGCGGGTCGCCTGCAACCGCTACGGCGTTATAGAGGTTCAAGGGGCCGTCTGCACTCACCGCTGTCGAGGGCCGCATTGACCCGACCATCACCACCGGCTTGTCGCTCTTCACGGTCAAATTGAGGAAGAATGCTGACTCTTCCATCGTGTCGGTGCCATGCGTGATCACGATGCCATCAACGGCCGAGGTCGAGAGCAATTCATTGATGCGCTTCGCCAGCTTCAGCAAAATCTCAAACGACATGTCCTGCGAGCCGACATTCGATATCTGCTCTCCCTTGATGTTCGCGAGCTTCTCTATGCCGGGAACGGCTTTCAACATGGCGTCAATCGTCACGGCCCCGGACGTATAAGCGGACTGTGTACCGCTTGCCGCCGCGCCCGCGATCGTACCACCGGTGGCGAGAATCACGATGTTCGGTTTGGTTTGCGCAAGCGAGTACTGGCAGGCAGTGACGAATGTCAGAACTAAGATCATTCTGTATGCGTGTTTCATAACTCCTCTTTCCAACCGTGTGATGACGTATTTATTTGTTTGCGTATTTACTTCTGTCCAGATTTGTAAGCTTGACCGGATCAAGGAGATCTTTGATCTGCGCCTCCGTCAGGACGTGCTTCTCTCTGATGATTTCGAGGATTCCCTTTCCGCTGTCATAGGCTTCTTGCGCCAATTCAGTGGCCTTTTCATAACCCACAATGGGATTCAGCGCTGTAACGATGCCCACAGTTGTTTCCATGTAGTGTGCCAGCACCTTCTCATCCACTGTGATTCCGTCGACACATCTCGTTCGGAACAGCTTTGAGACGTTATCCAGCAGCTCCTGTGATTCCATCATCGATAGACCTTCTACCGGCTCGTAAGCATTGAGTTGGAGCTGTCCCGAGTGGGCCGCAATTGTCGTCACAAAGTCATTGCCCATCACCCGGAAGGCGACAAGATTCACGACTTCAGGCACGACGGGGTTGACCTTGCCCGGCATGATGGAGGAACCAGGTTGCAGCGCGGGTAGATCGATCTCATTCAATCCAGCCCGTGGCCCAGAAGACAGAAGAATCAAATCGCCGGCAATCTTGGAAAGCTTGATCGCCACGCTCTTAAGAGCAGCGGAATAGACCACAAATCCTTGCTGGTCCCATGTAGCGGCAAGCATATCGTCGGCCGGTACGATCGGTTTGCCCATGAGCATCGCCATGTGCGCCGCGCACTTTTCTGCATATCCTTTTGGCGCATTCATGCCTGTACCGATAGCGGTAGCCCCCATGTTTACTACGTAGAGCGATTTCTCGGCTTGTCTGAGTTCTGCAATTTCACCATCCAGAGACGCTGCGAAGGCATTGAATTCCTGGCCAACTGTCATTGGCACGGCATCTTGCAATTCGGTGCGACCCATCTTGACGACCTTGAGATAGGCGTTGCCCTTCGTTCGGAATGACACCGATAGCTTTTGCAATTCATCAATCAGTTTGTCATTGCGGAGAATGAGGGCAACCTTGATCGCTGTCGGATAGGAATCATTGGTGGATTGCGACATGTTCAGATCGTCATGCGGCTCCAGGAACTGATACTCGCCTTTTTTGTGACCCGTCAATTCGAGACCAACGTTCGCGAGTACCTCATTGGCATTCATGTTGGTGGAAGTTCCAGCACCACCTTGATACCAATCCACCATGAATTGGTCCTGATATTTTCCTTCCCGCACAGCTTGGACGGCCTTTTCGATCGCCGCCAGCTTTTCTGGCTTCATCGCCCCTACGTCAGTGTTTGCCTGCGCTGCCGCAAGCTTGACGATGGCCCACGCCTGAATGAACTCCGGGTAGTGATTGATCGGAATGCCTGAGAGTTGGAAGTTCTCAAGTGCCCTTGCTGTCTGTACGCCGTAGTAAGCGTCAAACGGAACTTGTTTCTCTCCCAGAAGGTCCTTTTCAGTTCGCGTCTTACCAGCCGAGGATTGAGTAGATTGCTGAGACAATAGCGCGTTGCCAGTAAAGAACATGGCGAGCGCCAATGCAGTTGCAGGCCGTAAGATTCGTAAACGAGCTCCTCGCATCCGCCCCTCCCCGGTCGACTACACTTGCCAGTCATAGCCCACCGATAGGTTTGATCGTGGACCAGAAAAAATAACCTGCCAGAACAGATCGTTCATTTCTGGGCAGGTCTTTGTACAGGCGTCACTTAGCCGACTATAGCTTCAACGTACCAGCCGCTTACAGTCAACAACAACTAGGGCTTTCCCTAGGCTCAGAAGCCAGGTAATTGGTGCGGAAAAGGTTGGAGATAAGCAGATTGTTCAAAGTGTGTGTAGCGCGTATCCTGAGTAGTCGTCGCTAGCCCTGATGCACCAACGCCACAATTAGCGATCCCCAAAGTGCATATAGCACTGCATTTATTGCATAACTCAAGCCATAACCCAAAACTGGCACGCGACTCTCCGCCTTCTCCAGCAGGGCGGCCAATCCAGGAGAAGATAGGCCGCTTCCCGCACAGATGCCGAGCAGAATTCCCGGATGCAATTTGAAGATGTAGCGACCCACAAGGATAGTGAGTAAATACGGTACTGCGCATACGATAACGCCCGTAATAAGGAGAGTAAGGCCGGCTGAGCGGACTCCATGCACAAAACTAGGGCCAGCATTTATGCCGATTGTGGCTAAGAATGCGGCGAGGCCCATTGAATTCAGCAACCAGACTACGGGCTCAGGCACTTTGCCGAAGGCAGGCCTGATCGAATGCATCCAACCGATCACAAGTGAAGCGAGTAGGACGCCGACGGGAAGGCCAAGCCCGATGCTAAGTCTTGAGAGATGCAGAGCAGGCAAACCGATGAGTCCGCCAATTCCAATGGCCAAACAAATCGGTACTAGGTCAGTCGCATTCGATGCTCGTTCGACGGAACCCAGTTGGGCTGCCACTCGGTCGACATGTCGTTTGGCCCCAATAAGCGTCAACATATCGCCGCGTTCAAGTACTACCTTCGAACCTAGCGGTAGTTCTTCTCCTGCTCGCAATACTTTACGAACGTAGACTCCTCTGGTAGCTACTTCACCTCCTAAAGTTTCAACTATCTCGGCAAGGGTTCTATGGCGCAGATCTTTCCGCTCTAAGATGTAGTCGACCGCTATAGCGGGAACGTCCAATAGTGATGGGTCTTCAACCTCATACGGATGCAACGGATTATTGGATCCGCCAAGCATCTTGGGACGTCCTGAGAGAACTATGAGATCGCCGGAAAAGAGCCGAAGATTTGGATCGGCATCCATAACTCGCTGATTGTTCTTCACTCTTTCTACGAACACCCGTTCCGGTGAAAAGAAGTCCTCCAATTCGGCCACAGACGTATCGTTCATGTTTTCTGGTACCTTGTAGGCCCGCATGACAAATTGCTTGTAGGCAGAAACAACTCCGAGTTCGTCCTTCATGCCTAATTCCTTTTCCAGCTTTTGACATTCAGCGCGAAGATCAACCCTCATCAGCCAAGGACCAATTCGAACAAGGATGAAGATTCCTATAAATATTGCGAGCATATACGTCACCGTAAACGCGATGGTTACATTGATAGTAAGTACGCGACGCACACTCTCGTCTAGAGCAAGTTTTTCGATAGCATCCCTTCCCGTTCCTACTGCCCCTGACGCATGAATCCCTCCAGCGAGGAGTCCCGCTGCCGTCCCAGCGTCGAATTCAAGGACACGCGCTATCGAATAGGCTGTGAGCAATCCGGTTACAGCAAAAAAGACGGTAAGGATCACTTGCGGAAGTGCATTCCGTCCAAAGCCTCTGAAAAATTGAGGCCCTGTCTTGTAGCCGACAGCAAATAGAAATAAGAGAAAGAACGTGCCGCCAAGAACGCTTGGGATTACGATACCGAACTGCCCAACAGCGAGGCCCGCCAGAAGGCATCCAACAACCGGACCGAGTTTGAAGGATCCAATCCGAAGACGCCCGATGAGATAACCAGCAGCAAGAGTCAGAAAGAGAGCCAGGTCAGCATGATCTCGCAGAGCATCTCTGATCCATTCGAATGTTGTTGTCATTCAACGCTGCCCCACTATTCCTCTGTCCGCGCCTACCACATAAGGGGACAGTCTATCCCCGGTGCGCCGTTAAGGTTAGATTGTTTCGTAAGCTTGAGTATTAGTAACGCGAGGAAGCGATTGTCTGCTCTCTAATTTGCGGATCGGGAATTGGGGCGATCAGGCCGCGATTCAGCGCGAACAGGACCAGGTCAGCGTTGCTCTTGAAGTTGAACGACACCATGATGTGGTGCTTGTGGAACTCCACAGTTTTCTGGCTTAACTGGAGAAGTCCGGCGATCTCTTTCATGCACTTGCCCTCGGCGAGCAATTGAACGATGTCTTTCTGTCTCGACGTCATTTCCGTCGAGAACTGCCTCGCCCTGGCCTTCGCCTCAACCCAATCGTTAGACCTCAGTTTAGGGGTCAGATAGGATTGGCCACGCAATACCTGTTCAATCGCTTGTAGCAGCTCTGAACCGGCCGAATGTTTGAGAACAAATGCGATTGGGCCGAGTTCGAGCGCCGCCGCTGCAAGATTCGGGTCGTCCCGCATCGTCAAGAAGATGAACTTAATCTTGGGAGCCCGTTCCTTGATTCTGCGTGCCGCGTCTAATCCATTCAATAGCGGCATTCCTACATCGGCAATAATTATTTCCGGTCTCAGACTGATTGCTTCATCGACGAGAGCGCGGCCATCCGAAACCACTCCTACGATTTCGAGGGCCGTACCCAAATAAAGCCGCAAGGCATCAGAAAAAATCACATGGTCATCTGCGATCAAGCAACGCGGACGGGCCCGTTTCGTTGGAATCTTCTCCATGGCAGGTCAACCTTTCGACGGTCTAAGAGCCCGATAATAGTGTGTACCTATTTGATGCGATTTTGCTTCATCCGGTTTTCTAGCTACTAACTGATGTGTAGTGTCTTCTAACGGCCACGGCGACTAAAACTCTATTAAAGAACTATTTAGCCCGTTCTTTCTATAGCGCCCAAGATGGATAAATGTCTCAACCCTTCAACATTCCGGTAACCGGTTGGAGGGGAACACGGGCCTCGATTCTGGTTCCCCTCGCGGGTTCTGAATAAATCTCGAACTGTCCACCCAGAAGTCGTACGCGTTCTTCCATGCTTCGAATTCCGAGTCCCGCTTTATTGGTGATTTCCTTAGGATCGAATCCTCTTCCTTTATCACGCACGGAGATGAGTATTTTGTCCCCGGCCGTCCACAATTTGACTTGAGCTTTTGCAATTCCACTATGTTTTTTTAAATTTTGAAGCCCTTCCTGGATGACCCGAAATAAACAAAGAGCCACATCCTGACGAATACGGCGCGGAATGTTGTCGGCAGAGAAATCGATTTCGATTCCATACCAATTCGTAAACTCTTTGCACAAAGCACTCACCCCCGGCACAAGTCCAAGGCTCTCAAGGGTCGATGAATGAAGGCGATGGGAGACGGTATGAATGTCGGCCCCAAGCTCGCTAGCCGAATCGTACAGTTTTTGTAACTGCCGCTTCACAATCACTGAGGATTCCGGCAATTCATCTGCGGCATTTTCCAATCCGAGTGAGAGTAGAGCAAGGCGCTGGCCAAAATCGTCATGGAGTTCCGTTGCAATCCGGCTTCGTTCTTTCTCCTGAGCATTGATCAATAATCCACTGAGGTGCAGCTGCGCATCTTTTGCGAGTTTGATTTGTTTTCGGCTGAAGTGCAAGTAAGCAGCAAGTATAGAGAGACCGAAAATGATTGGCAGTGCCGTGAGCCAGACGCTCCTTGTGCGTGCCCAAGCGGACGGCTCACGGAAAAGCACCGTACTGCCGGGCGGAAGATCCTTTTGTTTGATCCCCCAGCGATTCAGAGCTCGCCAATCGAAGAGGTAGCTACTGTTGTTATTAATAATGGGGATGTCCTGCGGTCGCTCACCGTTGAGAACCCTCAAAGCCATGGCGGCTGCAACCCGGCCGTCCGCGACCCAACTAACCAGGTACCCGCCCACCGTACCCTGACCCAGATCCACATCATCCACAACAAATATTGGAGCGTTCGCAGCGCTAACGATCAGGGGAACTGATTGAGACGCGTCAATGAAGTGATTCCCCGCGGCGTCCAGCATCATTGAAGTGTGATAAATGATACTGTTACTGGGCAGATGTTTCAGACGCTCAAGCAGCGACGGCATATCCAGGTCAGTAAGATAGGTGAACTCGTACCTCGACTCGAAGTCATGGAAGCTTGCTCTGGCTGCTGCTACAACCGCTTGGTCAAACTTCCCGACGCCCCCTACGACGATCACATGCTTGGTGTCGGGTCGCATTCGCAGTGCCGCGATCAGGGTCTTTTCTGGATCCGCAGCTGCCCAGGCACCAGTAAATTGAGCAGAGGGCTTCAACGGCTCCAGCATTTTCTCGGTGGTTCCACAGAAAATAATCGGAATGTTCGGAAATGAGCTCTCGTGCGATTCGATCATAAACGCGAGAGAAGCCGGGCCCACAGTAATAATCAGGTCTGGTTTGCGGTCCAAATACTTGTGAATATACCAATCGCGAAAACGACGTTGGGTAGCGTCATCCGAAAACAGAGTCGACTCGAGGGTCTCGTTGTACAACTCAACCTGGTACGTGGAGTTCATTAAACCGGTGGCAATGGCCTGATCTATGTTTGCGATACCCGGCGAAGAAACATAACTGAAGTCATTGAAAATGAGGACGCGTCGAACAGGTTTATCGGCCCTCGCCGAAAGCAATTGTGAAAAAAAAAGGATTGCGGCAGCAATTAAGGCGCGAGCCTGCCTTCTACCGTGTACATAGCTCCCCTGAAGATCTTGCACAGGGCTCTGCCGGTCCGGGATCGGGTTGTCCATTGAAATGGACAAGGGGCCTCCAGTGGCTTCCCAACATTGAAGCCCAAGCATTGTCGGAGCCGGGACAATGCTAACAATGCCTTAGAAGGAGGCCAACTGTAAGATCTGTCAGGGCAAGAACTGTATGATTGCAAGTTCCGGGCCAGGGATAGCAAGCATCTCACGGCCACTCCTAAGAAAAATCAAAGGGGCTGATTCGTTGTAGGTGCCACTCGAGCCAGCGAGTAGCCTTGCTCCATTCAGCGCGCTCACGCCAACAATGAGTTTGGAAATTGTGCCGAAGGGACAAAACTGGGATTCCTTGACAGTCCCTCACGAACGAAATATCAAGAACCGACAAATGGAGAAACGTACGCTTGACCTTTGAGCGCCGCCTGAATCGCAGCAACGAGGTGGGTTTTCATGTGAGACTTGACGACATATCCTAACGCCCCCTCAGCACGGCATGCCTTAAGGAACTCCCCATTCGCATGAACTGTTAAGAACACAAGCGTAGCGAAGAAATTGGCGTCACGCAGTTGATTGACAGCCTCGATGCCGTTCAAAACAGGCATAGTGATGTCAGTCACAATTACGTCCGGACGAAGGCGAAGAGCCTCCGACACAAGCATTGCGCCGTCAGTTGCGGTCCCCACTACATCGAAGTAGGGCTTCAAGATGGCGGTAGCAGCATCGAGTAACGGGGGATGATCATCAGCCAACAAGACGGTGGTTTTCATACGTGCGCCTGATGTATTTAAAATTCGATCTGGCACAAGTCGCCAAAAACATAACGTAGAGTGTGCGATGTTCCTTAGCAACTGGGGAAAAGCCTAGGTGGATGCTCCTTCCTCAGAAGGCTCGCGACTGTGTAGCCGACATGAAGTTCACGAACAAGTTCATTTTCACCGTGTTCTCTCCGCAGCACGAAAGTGAACAAGCGCCTAGGGATTCCCCTAGTTGTTGTCACTGCTCCAATTGCATACAAGTAACGCAACCCTATTGGCAGCGACTTGTTGGGCTCCTAGGAGGAAACAGACTTATGAAACCGAATTTGAAGAATACTCGGAATACCGCCTCTCTTCTCGCGGTATTCTTCATTTCCATTGTCTGGGCCCAGCCAACTCAAGCGCAATCCCAGGATACCCAGAAGCAGGATATACAGCAGCTCAAGGACAAGCTTCAGCAATTGGAACAAATGATGGGAGAGGTGAAGGGACAGCTCACAGCACTGGAGGGTCAGTCTGGCACCCAAAACCCAGAGGCTGGCGTCGGAAAGAGCAAGAGCGGGCCGAACGATACCCTTCTCAGCTCAGTCGTCAATTCGGTCGATCACTATCCCGGGACGCATACTTCGGCATTACCGACAGTTGGCGCTCATGCTGCTCAGGCTGACCAGAAGAAGCCAGGATCCGAGAGCACGCTGGACATCTATGGGTACGCCATGACGGATTCGGGTTATAACTTCGGAACGATAGATCCGAACTGGTATGACGTGGTGCGGCCGACGAAATTGCCGGCGTTCAAGAATCAGTTCGGGCCAGACGGGCAGACTTTTTTCAGCGTACGACAGACGAGATTTGGAGTTAAGTCGTCCACCCCAACCTCGTTTGGTGATCTGAAGACGATCTTTGAGTTTGAACTTTTCGGCACTGGTGTGGATGCCGGGCAGACCACCTTCCGGTTGCGTCATGCGTGGGGCGAAATGGGTCACTTCGGTGCGGGGCAGACGTGGAGCCCGTTCATGGATATCAATGTCTTCCCGAACTCGATCGAATATTGGGGTCCCAGTGGAATGGTGTTCTTTAGAAATCTGCAGGTTCGATGGACGCCTATCAAGACAGACAGAAACATCTTCATGATTGCAGCTGAGCGTCCCGGAGCCAGCGGAGATCAGGGAGTTTACGGCGGTCGCATTGAGCTATCGAACATCACGCCGCAGTTCATTCTTCCCGATCTCTCGATGCAGGGTCACTTCAACCGGAAGTGGGGATATTTTCAGATTGCGAGCATGTTCCGGAGAATTGCGTGGGTAGACAACAATGCGACGTCGAAGCTGAATCTCGGCGGATCAGCGTTTGGCTGGGGTATTAATGCAAGTTCGAACCTCAAGTTCGGAGAGAAAACGACCGGAAGACTCAGTCTGGTCTATGGCCACGGCATTCAGAACTACATGAATGACGCACCGATCGATATTGGCGTCCAGAATAACTTTTCGAATCCGATTACCCCTATCAAGGGCGTTCCTCTTCCGGTTCTTGGCGCGGTTGCGTTTGTTGATCATAACTGGAACCCAAAGTTCACCAGCACGATCGGAGGGTCGATGGTGAATATCTGGAACTCCAATGCTGAGTCGGCGAGCGACTATCACCAGGGATACTACGCGCTGACCAACCTGCTGTACTCCCCAGTTAAGAACGTCATGGCAGGCGGCGAGTTTCAGTTTGGCCGGCGAGTGAATTTAGCAAACGGCTATAACTACAACGATTTTCGCATGCAATTTTCCTTTAAGTATTCGTATGGCAAGACGTTTGCGTTCTGACGAAACTTCACCAGCTGATTTTGTGAGTCCGCAAGATCCAGGTAACCGAGATGCGAAGGAGATCCACTATGACCGCTCGCCGAATTTCGATTTTGGTTTTAATGGCAGCTGCGCTTGTTCCTCAGTACTTTTGCCCGATTCCTGTCGTAGCTCAAAGTAGCACGAACGTCAGCCCGGTCGCTCCACGAAGGGCGGAGGTTGAGGCGGTAGTCAAAGAAGCCTATGAGAAATTCAAGAACGAGACGAACGGAAAGAATGCGGATTACATTCCGTATCTCGCAAAGGTCGATTCGAAGCTCTTTGGAATTGCCATCGTTACTACGGACAACCAGATTTTGACGATGGGGGATGTAACCTATTCGTTCTCTATCCAGTCGATCTCGAAGGTCTATTCGCTGGCATTGGCGATGGAAGAACAGGGCCCGGATAAGGTGCTTCAAAAAATCGGGTCTGAGCCGACCGGACGTCCTTTCAATTCTCCAAACGCTGTAGTCGATATGGCGACGCATAGCGGAAATCCGTTCGTTAATGCTGGTGCAATTGCGACGGTGAGTTTGATCTCCGGCAGTACGGCGGATGAGAAGTGGAACAAGATTCTCAATTTCTACAGCAAGGCTGCGGGAGAGAAGTTGGTTCTGATTGACGAGGTTTATAAGTCTGAGGCCGCGACGAACACCGGAAATAAAGCGCTGTCATACCTGCTGGCGAAGTATGACCGGATCTATGCGGACCCGTTTGAGTCAGTGGATGTGTACACGAAGCAGTGCTCGGTTGGCGTGAATGCAACCCAGTTGGCAAGGATGGGAGCGACGCTGGCGAACAACGGAGTTAACCCGGCTACTGGCGAGCGAGTGATTAAGGCGGACCACATTCCGCACATTCTCAGCACGATGATGGAGGCTGGACTGTATGACGGGTCGGGCACCTGGGCGTGGAATGTAGGTTTGCCGGCGAAGAGCGGCGTTGGCGGCGGGATTGTCGCGATAGCTCCCGGCAAAGGTGCGATTGCGGTCTTCGCTCCGCCGCTGGATGAGGCGGGAAACAGCGTGAAGGCGCAGGAGGTTATCCGATACGTCGCCGATAAACTTCACTACAACCTATACTCTCCTGGCTCTGTGGGCTTGAAGTAGTGCTGATGAGGCCCTCGGGCGATAGAAAATCTGAGTTTCCACTAGGTTGGGAAGCGATGAGTTACGCAAATTCAATTTTTCGAAGATTGCGCAAGTGTCGCAGATTTTTTGTCGGAGTTGGCCTTGCAGTAAGCCTATTCCCCGCGGTTCAGAGTTATGGGCAGGAAACGACAACACTAAAGAATGAGCCGCAGCAAAACGCAAGCGAGGGTTCGTCAGCTCCTCTAAAGGACAGTCCTCCCCTTACTGCACGCGAAGAGGAGATGTTGCGACTCATCAAGACCCTCCAGGAACGTGTCGCACGCCTAGAAGCTAGGGATGACTCCGACGCCGAGGTGCAGCCTGCGACGCGGGGGGACTATGCAGGCAGTTCACAGGCTAAGCTGCTGGCGGCTTCGATTGTTTCGCTGCCGCGAACTGGTGGTGAGGCGACCCTTGCGGTGCCAACGTTTCATGCAGGAGTGAGCGGCACGCTGAGTACAGGTCGCGCGACGATCAAGACTCCGTTTGAGAACTATGGCGGGCAGGAAGTGCCAACGACGTGGGGAACGTACACTCCCAACCTTGGCTACAAGGTGGCGAACACAGAGCTGGGAGATATAAGTATTAGTATCTACAGCTATATTCGCTATCTGAACCAGAAGAACCTCGCGCCAACATATACGAATTACTTTGGCGTGACCAGCACTCTGCAGCAACGCCAGGATGTACAGATTACCAAGGTGCAGATCAAGTTTCTGGGCTGGGTGCTGAACCAGAAGCTGCGGTACTTCCTTTATGCGTGGAGCTCGAACGCGAGTCAGGGCCTGGGCGCGCAGGTGGTGCTTGCCGGCAATGTGAATTTCACATTCAACAAATATTTCAACCTCGCCGGCGGAATTACCGCTTTGCCGGGAACGCGAAGTACTGAGGGGAACTTTCCGTTCTGGTTAGGAGTTGATTCGCGGCTCATCACCGACGAGTTTTTCCGGCCTTCCTATACATCGGGAATTTGGGCGCGCGGCAATCTCACGGATAAACTGAGTTACTTCACAATGGTGGGGAATAACCTGAGTACGCTTGGTGTAAGTGCAGCTCAACTGGACGGCAGATTAAATACGGTTTCCTCCGCACTGGTGTGGCAACCGACAACGGGTGAGTTTGGAACGGGCTTTGGCGACTTTGAGAATCATCAGAAACTTGCGACGCGGCTTGGATTTCACTACACGACCAGCACAGAGAGCGCGCAAGAACAGCCGGGCCAGGACTCGTTTGAAAATACTCAGATTCGACTCTCTGACGGCAGTGTAGTTTTTACGCCAAACCTCTTCGGGCCGGGGATCAGGGTGAATACGCTGCGCTACCAAATGTCTTCCCTTGATGGCGGTTTCAAATATCACGGGTGGGCGTTCGAGAGTGAGGGTTTTTGGCGGTGGCTCAGCGACTTTGTAGGTCCGGGGACATCGGCGATTCATGAAAAATACGATACGGGCTACCAGTTCCAGCTCTCGATGATGCCAATCCAAAAGAAGTTGCAGTTGTACTCTGGGGGCTCGCACATCTTCGGTCAGTACGGCAATCCATATGATGCGCGTTTTGGAGCGAATTGGTTCCCGTATAAGAACCGTGTGCTGCGATGGAATACCGAGGCTTTGTATCTGTTCCGGTCGCCTGTGGGCTATACGTCGGTACCGTTTGCGCTGGGCAGCAAAGGCCTGGTGTTCCATACGACGCTAGAACTGGCCTTCTAAACATGAACGATGAACCGATATATGCGAGTTGACGCGGGCGGTACGAGAGGCTCGTGGGTCCATTTGCGGTGCTTAGGTGTTGCATCCGCAGTGATGCGAGTTTCTTTCCTGCGGTAGCCGCTAATTGTGAGTGTAGCTGAGTCGACGAGTGGCTCGGAGAATTGAGGTCGCCGTGAGAGGTCTTTCAATGTTGTGCCGAAGGAAGAGAAGCGTGGCGTTAGCTGGTTGCGAGTATATTGTGGTGCTCGTGCGGGTTGGCGATGGCACAGGCTGGGGCGCCGATGGAAGACCCCGTCGCAAACGATTCTCATTTCCACCTGACGAACTATATCCAGGAAGGCACAGACATCCATGCGTTTTTGAAGATCATGGGAACAAGGTGGGGCGGGTTGCGCTTTTCGGGATTCCGTTGCAGCAGCAATGGTCGCACGAGAACTCGGGTGACTCTGCTCCCACCTACTACCTGCAGACCGATTCGCCCCTCTACTACTACTCATTCACAGACGCGTACATCGCGATGGCATACCGATCACTTTCAAAGGAAGAGCAGGCGCGCTTTGAACCGATGATTACGGGGTTCAATCCTACGGATATGTACGCTGCGGATCATATCCGGCGAGTGCTACAGACATTTCCGGGTGTGTTCTCGGGAATCGGGGAATTCTCCATTCATAAGGAGTTCGTCTCGGCCAAGATTGCCGGGGAGACGGCGGATCTTCAGAATCGTGCGCTTGATCGGCTTCTCGACTTCTCGGCGGAGGTTGGGCTGGTCGCAATCATTCACAACGACATGGATGTCCCGTTCCCGAAACCAGGCGCGGCGCCGGCGTATTTGGACCAGATGAAGGCACTTTTGAAGCGGCACCCTAACACGACAATCATCTGGGCGCACACAGGCGTGGGCCGTGTCGTTCAACCGATAAAAGATCATGCAGGCAATCTTGCGGTCATTTTGAACGATCCCGCGATGAAGAACGTCTATTTTGACATCTCGTGGGATGAGGTAGCCAAATACGTTGTTGCGAGCCCTGAAGCGACAAAGATCACAGCAGATTTGATCAATCGGTTCCCGGATCGCTTTCTGTTCGGTACCGACGAAGTCGCACCCACCAGCCAGCAGAGCTACCTGAAGGTTTTCTACCAGTATGAGCCGTTGTGGAAACTGCTCAGTCCAGAGGCCAGCGAGAAGGTTCGTAAAGGGAACTTTGCGCGTCTCTTCGATGAAGCACACCCCAAGGTGAGAGCGTGGGAGGCAGCCCATAAGAGCGGGTATTAGAAACTCCGAAAGCCTGTCGACGGCGAAGACACCACATGCCCCCGCTGCAGTTCGGATCTCGCAGATATCGCAATCCAGTTACGACGCAGAAGAATTTATCACTTCAGAAGGACTCGACTGACGAAAAACAAAATGATGATTTAACTACTTGCGGCCCTTCTGGTATCCGCACTAAGTCTGGGTTTCTCGCAAGCGCAAATCTGGCTGTCCAAAAAGCTCCATTGTCCAGGTCGTCATCACCGATCTCAGAGTTGGTAGCGCTCATTCTCAGGGAGAGACCCCTCTGACCTGAGCGTTACCGGGTACACTCATCGTCCAGATGGCCAGAAAAAATACGGCGAACGACGAAGGAGCGCGGTCTTTCTGCAACCTCAGACTCCCCAGATTTGTCGTGCATGCCTTCAAGAGCCGGCAAATTAATGACTGGCCCCTTGCTCCTTGCTGTGCTTCGCTAGCCAACGTGCAAAGGGGAAGAGGAGAATGAGGCCAACAATCGCAATCACAACAACCATCACGACCACCTGTGGGTCACTGAAGTTTTGTTTAGCCACTACCAATGCGGCAGCGATATTGCGCTGCGCAGTCCCTAGTGACATGACGCTTCTTATCTCGGCTGGAGGCCCTCCAAGAAACCACCCAATAATCGAACCAGCCACAAGGAAGAGAATGCTGGCAAGTACCCCTCGAGATCCAAACAAGCCCAGGATGTTTTGGATATTCGTCACAAAGATCAGCACTATCAGCAACACCAGAGTAAGGTTTGACACTTTGCTAAGTAAAGGCTCGAGCCGGACCGCAACCCTTTCGAGGCCTGATTTCACTGCCAGTCCAACTCCTAACGGAAGCAACATGAGGAGGAGGAGCGAAGTGGCGATCTTCAAGGGATCGACAGAAACCCCGCTAACCAGAAGGGGCAGCACAAGTGGCATGTAAACGACCGACAAGACCATCAACAGCACGGTCAGGCCGACAGAAAATGCAAGATGGCCCTTGGCGATTCCTGCGAGAAGAGGAAGGAATGGAGCACCGGCCGCTGTTCCGAGCAACAACAGACCGGCGCTCAATGGTTCGTCGAGTTGCAACCCCGTTGCGATAGCTATTGCCACTAATGGCATAAGGACAAAATTTGCGAGCAGTGCAAAGGTGACTAGCCTGACATTTCGCAATGGCGCAATGACCTGGCTCACAGTGAGCCTTAAACCCACGGCAAGCATGCAGGAAACGACAAAGGCAATCATTGTCGGCGAGATCGCTCTGTTCAGCAATTCCATGAAACCATCCCTAATCCGATTTTTCATCTAAGAATTGGAGCGGCGCGACTACGAGTGCAGGGGAGTCATCGCAAGGTTTTTCCAAAATGTCTCCAGGGACTCGACACCACCAAAAAGCGTGGTGAAGATCGTGGAATCCGCCAACAGAATGTCCCCGGCGCGATTTCCGGCGGGCGGCATCCAAAGGAAATTGTTGAACTCGGTATTTCCTGCTTCTGTGAAGGGATGCGGCCTGGACAGATCGATCGGCTGCGTAGCCAAAATGCGAATCGACTTCGTATCGTCTGTGGTCAACGCGTAGTGTGGCAGATGCGGATGGAAGTTGAATGTGGTAACCCCTTTGAGCAAGCCCCGGGAATCCAGATCTTTCGATGCTGTTAGTGGAGCAATTTGATTCGTTCCATTGACGACGGCGGGGCGAAGACCGTAACGATTTTCAACAGGCACCCCCAGGCCTTTCATCAGGGAGCGCGTGTACTTTCCGAAGCGTTGCTGACGCGGCACCAAAGGATCACCGTGGTGGGCATACTCCATCGCCCGTTCCTTTAGGTCGGACGAGACACCCACATCGTGATGTGGACCAAGGATCAGACATGTCCCCTCCCGCGTGAGAAACTGTCGAAGCGATTCGATCTCTTCCAGGGTGGCCTCCTGCTCCGTAACCATATGGTCAAGACCAAACACCATCAAAGTGTCCGTGTCTGCGAGCACACCCGCGTCTATAGGGCATCTCTGCCCCGCCTGATCGATCCTCTGATAAACCGCGACCGGTTGACCGGTTGCCTCACCTACTACTTGCTGAAACGCTAACGTCGATAGGTGGAACAACTCAAGCGTCCCGGAGATTCCTTGCAGAAACATCCGTTCTGAAAACTCCGGGGTCTCGTAATTCGGCCACGCCACGCGGCGAACTTCGGTGATGGTCGAAAAGCGATTATCCAGTTCTGTCACATCTCGATTCGCTTCCCATGGGTAACTCCAAGTCCAATAAATGCTGAATCGCCGCTTCCCCGAAGCATACTTTCTCGGTAGCTGGATCTGGTTATATGTACGTGGTCCAGATTTTGAATTACTCATCTCAATGCCCTTTCTCCATGATTCATGGCGGAATGGGCTTGGCTCAGGTCCGAGAGTGCCGCAAGGTATCGCAACGCCCTGATGCCCGGCAGGAAGAAGTAAGCACCGCCTCGCACGGTCGTAAAGGACGGCAGGCCAGTGATCTTCTTCCGAATGGGCCGTTTTGGGATGGTCATGTCATACGTACCATCCTGCGTGCCAAAAATTGGATCGTGTTCGTTGCCCAGCTCGTGAAAGTTGGGATCGTTCGCCCATACGTTCATCGCAAACTCAAACTGCCTAACGAGACTTGCACAACCGACGAAGGCAGCAACTCCTCTCTCGACCCCATCGTCAGGCGTGCCCTCCGGCAACGGTGGACCATACGTCCCCCCGCGCCGAATCATCCTCCTCCGCTGCATGTTCGCCGCTGTATCTCTCGGGTTCATGCGCCGAATATGCGCGCCGAGCGGGCAGCCATAACCGTACGGGTCCATCTTGGCGTAGTTGAAATCGTTAGTACGCTGCATATCTCCGCCGAGTTCCGGATCATCCTTGTCAGGCGTCAGCACCAGTGGTGCGCCGCTGCGCCATCGGCCCATCAGCTTCGCAGCAATCAATTCCTGCTGCTCCGGCGTCTCGCCATGTTGTTGCAGAAAGTCGCGAAATGCCCCAACGTGCTCCTCGAACCTGAGGTACGCGAGATAGCTGCCGTTGTGCGAAAGAATCTCCGGTTGCGGCAGCCCGGCAGGCGGTCCGTTTTCATCCGGATAGCCGAGAAAAAATTCCCCCGCATTAACCGCTGGACCTGAGCCCGGAGTGGGTTCACCATCAACTCCCTTGATATAAGGTTGCGACAGGCGGTCGCGATACCCAAAATGGTCATGAGCATGTGTAAAAGGAGGAATCGCTTCCAGATCGAGCGAGGATAAAACCTTCACTCCATCGCATTGGAGAAGGTATTCCCGATGCTCCCGCCTGCATCGTTCGCGTTCCGCGACATCTCGGGCAAACAATACGACAATGGCATGAAGATCAGGGCGCGCTAGCCCCCCTAACCAGTTCTTTGGGTGGTTGTCGCCTGTAGTGCCGACAATCTCCGCGCGGGCAGCCATACCCTGGCGAAACTCCTCAGGAAATGTGGTAAGAGACGCTTCATCGACGCCGAGAGCTCGCAAGCCGTTCCAGGTAAAGGCCACACTCACCCATCTGGTGTACGAGTCGTTGGATGCGATAGCTTTTGCAGTGCCGACCTTTTCTAAAATTCCCTTAAGCCAATCGCGCGCTCCCGCACCCTGTCGAAACGTCAGGAATTCATATCTCGCTGCAAGAGCGCGTGGCCGCGAAATCAGGAAGTGTTGAATATCTTCGGTTTCAAGCCTCATGTGCCCTCCTCAATTAACAATCTCGAGGCTGCGCTCTGCGAACCAAAACTCAGGCACCAAGAGTGCTGCTATTGCATTAGGTCGAGCATCCCGGAAAAGGCCGCCTTAAGTTTCAGTGCCTTCTTGATCTCATCAGCGGAGACATACGGATATTCCCCGTATTCCAGAAAGCTCGGGCGTTGATGCTCACGGACGAACCGAACGAATGCTGGAGCATTTGTCTTCCAGTCCTCCGGAAATCCTTCCAGGTTCTCAAAGACAGTGTTCAAGCCATACTGGGAGAACAACGCTACTGCGTCTTCGGTGTACTTATCAAAATCGGTGTCAAATATTCCCTGATACATGAAATATGTATCTTTCCCAATGTCGAAAAGAACCCATCGCAAGTAATGAAGTTTCAGCGTTGCAAGTGCTTCAGGCAACCCTGCTATTGTCTTCTCGATTGTCTGGCCATATTCACGGATAACGTCCTCTCGTCCAGGCTTTACCTTCGCAATGATCGTAAAGCCATAACAAGCTGGCGTTCGAGGATGGAGTGGTCCGTATCTTCCGTTCTTGAGATTGAAATATCCCTCTTTTGGAATGGCCATCGCCTGGGGTTTGGTCGAATCAATTTCCTTCTCAGGTGCGTCCGCTTGAGTTGCCATATCATCTCCTCAGAAGATCACAGACTGCGATAGACACGGAGACCAGAACTAGGTGAATTTCCCCTAGCGAATCTCTTGGTTGTGCCGACTGCAAATCGTTGCTGACCTTTTCTAGTCTTCTTCCACTGGAGTCCAGGTTTTATCTGGATTGAAACGGTCCATCTTTTTGAATTCCTCAAGCGTGGACGGCCCTAAATCTTTTTCGAACACAACACCGTCGTTGCTCACGATGAACGTTTTCACTCCGGTGACGCGGTACTCGGCTGGGGAAGCTACAAGGGCGAAGCCCCCGATCATCACGCCTTTAATCACATAGTCCAACTCCCCCAACGGTGCGGCGGGCCCCTGCCCCTTTAGAACTTTGAAGAAGTAGCCATGATAGGGCTCCTCTTTGCTGGTATACCCCTGTGCAATCGCTTGAGCGATGTTTTCGCCGACGGGGCCGCCCCACGTTCCATCGGAGTTCTGCCACGCCAAGCCATCCTGCTTGCCAGGGGTGCTGATAACACGTTGGGCATATTGATTCACATCGTAACCTTCGCGCTTTTGCAAAGCGTATTCGTTCTGCGCCTCTACGTAGCCATGGCAGATGTTGATGGCATCGATTTCATTTGAGCCGATGCGGCGGTTTAAGAGCTCCTGCCTACCCTCCTTGCTGTCGAAGAACCATTTGCTGCCTTTCTTCACAATCGGCACCGGGAACGGCCAGTCTTCGTTTCCCACAAGGACGTAGGCACGTTGCCCGTTTTTCGGCTCAACGGAAACTTTCGTCTTTTCGCGGGCCTCCGCTGCGAAATCAGCGGCACGCTGCCGGTCCTGCACGACATCTCCGGTGAACGCAATGCCGTCGCCATCCGGGCCAAAAATCTGCGCGAGTGCAGTCTCGTCGAATTGGCCGGCTGCACGGACCAGAGCATCAGCAGCCTGCTGGGAGGTATCAAAGGTTTTTGTCCCTACCGGAATGCCCCCTGCAGCCGCAGCCGTTGCCGGTGGCTTCTGAGCAGCGAAAAGCGTCGGCACGAACATACATGCCAAAGCCACGACACTCATAGCCCAGGCACATAAGGAGAGATTTCTCTTCGTAGACGTTGGTTTCATTGCAGTGCTCCTATATTTGCTTTCCATGCCTACCTCCGCCGTCCGCCACCACCGCCACGGCTGCCGCCGCCGCCACGGCTGCCGCCGCCGCCGCCACCTCGAGATCCCATGCTGGAGGAACCTCGGCTGCTGCTGGAGCGTGCGTTTGATCCGCTAAACCCTCCGGATCCACCCCCAAATGCACTTCGGTTCCCACCGCCTGCTGAGCCTCCGCGATTGCCCCCACCAACCCCTCCCGATCGATTGCCTCCGCCTGCTCCTCCCGATCGATCCCCAAGACCGCCTCCTCCTCCGTTCCGACTGCTGGCTAGATTGCCGCCCTGTCGGCCAACCTGTTGCCTGGCGCCCGCCTGACGATTGGACAGCGAATCTCCCCGAGCTGAACCACCAAAGCGGTCCGCCGTTCCACGATCCCCATAGGGAGTCCCACCACGATGCTGTGGGTTGTGCTGCCAGTTACCGCCGCCGGCAGGCAGTTGCGACGCGCCCGCCCCCCCTACACCGCCAACTCCTCCTGGACGGCCAGCACCACCTACACCACCTACACCACCTGCACTACCAACGCCACCTGCGCCGCCAACACCACCTGGACGGCCAGCACCTCCTGCACCGCCAACACCGCCAACTCCTCCAACACCGCCGGCTCCTCCAACGCCGCCAACACCACCTACACCACCCGCACCACCCCGACTAGGCAATTGGGAAGGTCGGTTGCCGCCGCCGATGTTCGTATTGCGATTGAAATTATTGTTGACGTTGACGTTGACGCTGCCTCCACCCCAACCGCATCCCCAGCCCCACCCGCCACCCCACATTGCGCCCATCGCGATACCAATGCCGAAAGATATCGCCATCCCAGCCGCGTAGTATCCCGGTGGAGGATAGTAAATGGGAGGATACGGATATACCGGTGGTCCGTACACCACCACTGGATTGTAAGAAGGCACGTACACCACTTGAGGATTCGCCTGTTCGATGATGATCGTGCTCTTAGTTTCGATGACCTTTGTCTCTACTTTTTGCTGCTCACTCGACTTCAAATTGCCGGTATCCTGAGCCTTCTTACGCATACGCTGGACTGCATCCATCACATCGGCTTGCTGTGCCAGAAACGCGTTGCCGAGATCAGTTGTCCACTGAATATCGTCTGCCAGCCGTTTGACTAAGTCGGGCAGTCCGGCCAGAGCCTGAACGCTTGGATCCCACGGCTGCTTAGCTACAGCATCAGCAAGGGCTTTATCTTTCAACCCCGGATTCTTAGCAAGCCACTGTTGGAGTTGAATAACCTCAAGGGGATACGTGGAGGCGGCAAGGGTTTGGGCCAACATCGGATCTGGAAAGAGTGCTATGGGTGCAACAAGTGAGTCCAATTGATCCGAAGGAATCTTGGCCGCCGGTGCAGGCGATGTCGTCGCCGTTTTCTGCGGAGGGGGGACTGCATCGCCGCCACTGTGTCACCAGGCACAATAACAATGACGCAGAGTACTGCCAGCAAACGTCGAAGTCCTGCTGCGAATGCTTCTGGCTTCGGATTCATGGGTTACTTCCCTCCGTCTTCCACTCTTCTTGGAATCCCCTTCGGGTCCCAGAGCGTGTCCCGCTTGCTCGCGTTTCCGCTCTCCCGGAATCGCAAGTTTGTGATTGTCAGGGAGGCTACCTGAGGGTGAAAAGAATCGGTACTAGGGAAAACCCTTGTATTTCAGGGGCTCCTTCCGCCATTGCCAACAGGCTTATCGTTCGCCGAGGCAGCTGTGGCCCCAAGCCCGCAAAATCGCTCAGTGAACATTGGACCGGGGCTTATCGTGAACACAATATTCGGGCTGGTCCAACGTTTCAGGTACGGTAGGACGACCATTGCAGTGGCATGATTCTTTTTTCGGATTGTCGCACCTTCTAACCATCCACGCCCCTTCAACGAATCGTATGGAAATCATCGAAATTACAGCAGTCTCGCGCTAGGGATTTTCCTAGCTGACGTACTCTGGCGGGACAAAATATATTTCACGGTGTAACCAGTGATCGGATACAAGTTGGAAGAAAGCGCCAGAGAACGCTCGGAGTTCGAGCAACTGTGTACGAGGAATCTGAGAGGTTTTGCGAGGTCATTGCGATGAAAAGTCATTTGGTCAATGTGTTGAAGATTGCCCTGAATGTCTTGCCACTCCTCTCACTCACGGGCTGCTTTTGCGGTCAGTTCTTTAGAGGACCTGACGATGTCGTTGGAGTCACGATCAGCCCGGTCAACACCAGCATTCTTCCTGGGGCGACTCAACAATTCACGGCCACTGGAACCTTCGGTGGGAGCGGCACCACTAGCGATGGGAACGGTACCACTGGCAATGTCACACTAATGACAACTTGGAATTCGTCCGATTCTTCCATTGTGTCGATCGACAAAACGGGCCTGGCTAGAGGAAATAAACTTGGCACGGTGATGATTTCAGGTTCCTGCCAATGTTACGGGGCCCAAACAACCTTAACAGTCAGCAGTCAAGCGACCGCCGCCGCCCTACTTTCCATCACGGTTACTCCGGTCAATGCCACATCGCAGGCTGGGCAGAAGCAACAGCTCACGGCAACTGGGATCTACTCGAACGGGACCACGAGTGTTATCGCAGGCTCTGCGCTCTGGACCAGCGATAACACAAGCGCAACTGTGAGTCGTCGTTAGAGGCTGGCAACCGGAATATCGCCTCGGCACGTCACGATTTATGCCACCTCCGGCGATGTGAAAGGTAAATCCACACTGAAGGTGCAGTAGATCAACATATCGCAAGGATTCGTTCCAATGGCAAGTCAGTGCGATTGGAGCTTGCGAATTTCCGAAGCCGCAGACTCAAAGAAACGCGGGAATGATCAGGCAGAGTAACGGCTACCGTGACGCTTTCGCGAAAGATTGAAATAAATCACCGGAGTTACGATCAGGCTTAAGAAAATTGAGATCGTCAGGCCGCCGATTACCGCGATCGCCAAGGGTTGGAGCATTTGCGAGCCGGCTCCAAGCGCGAAGGCAAGCGGAAGCATACCGCAGATGGCGGCGATGGCGGTCATGAAGATCGGCCGTAGACGTCGTTGTGCTGCATGCAGCATCGCTGCCCGGGCGATGTCGTCACCGGTTCGATCTTTGGAATTGACCGAGATCGAAGCTAAGGGAGCAGAGTGCATCGCATCCTGTGCGTGTTCCGCTTGAGCGCGAAACTTCTCGTCCGCGTCGAGCAGCAGAATGCCGTTCTTAGCGACGATGCCAATAACCATAATGAGGCCCATGAAGCTGGCCACGTTGAAGCCGGTTCCGGTAACGAGAAGCGCCGCAACGACGCCGATGATAGAGAGAATCGAGCTTGTCAGGATGGCGATGGGAGCGGAGAAGTTGCGAAATTCCGTGACGAGAACTCCGAAGACGAGCGCGAGGGCGAGGATCAGCACGCGGGCGAGATCGCTGAAAGACTTCTGTTGCTCCTGATAGGTTCCACCGTATTCGACGCGAACACTTGAGGGAAGGTTCAGCGAGCTGACGGCGGAACGGACGCGCTCCATTGCAGACCCGAGGTCCGATCCCTCGAGACGGCCGCTGACCAGGACGACCTGCTGCAGGTTCTCGCGGCGAATCTCATTTTGCGGTGGGAGCTGGGTGATCTGAGCAAGCGAACCAAGGGTTGCGGTGTGGCCGGTGCTGGAGTTGAAGACCGTGTTCTGAATGGAATCGAGCGAAGCGCGCGAATCCTCGGGAAGTCTGATGCGAATGGTGTAGGGACGGCCGTTGACGATAATAGGGTCGTTGGTTGGAAGTCCATCGAGGATGGCAGTCGCATCCTCTGCGACCTCCGTCGGAGTGAAGCCAAGACGCGCGGCAAGTGCCGGATCGACCTGAAAACTGGTCGCAGGGCCGGAGATTGTGTTCTCAACGCCGTTCTGAATATCGACGACGCCCGGGATTTTGGCTATCGCTTCGGCGACCTTTGGGCCCAACTCATGGAGGAGTCTGGCGTCCGAGGAGAAGAGCTTGATTTGGATGGGTTCGGGCGAGTTGGAGAGATCGCCGATCATATCCTGGAGGACCTGGATGAACTCAACGTCGAGAGCAGGTTCTGTCTTTTTGATCTCTGCGCGGACATCGGCGATGACGTCATCGATGGGACGCGAGCGTTTGGTTTTAAGTCGGACGGTGAAGTCGCCGGAGTTCGCTTCGGTAACCGCGGCGAGTCCCATCTGTAGGCCTGTACGGCGAGAGGTGATCTCAACTTCGGGCGTGTCATGCAGGATCTGCTCAACGTGGAGGAGGATGCGGTTTGTTTCGGAGAGCGAGGTGCCGGCAGGAGTGAGGTAGTCGAGGACGAAGGCGCCTTCATCCATCTCAGGCAGTAGATCTGTGCCGAGTGCGCGATAACTGAGATACCCGGCGACGATAAGAAGAAGACAGCCCAAGCCAAGAACGGATGGACGCCGGAGTCCCCAGGTCAATATTTGAGCGTGGAGACGAAGGATCCGCTGCATGAGGGCGCCGCCTTCGTGGTCCTTGGCTTCAGCCTCTATAGTCGATGTGTCTGCTTTAGCAGAACTGGAGCTTTTTTTGTCGTGGAGGAGATGGAGTGAGAGAGCGGGAGTCCATGTAAGAGCCAGCGCAAGAGAAGTGAGCAGAGCTGCGGTCATGGTGACGGCAAGAGCGCGGAAGAAGCTGCCGGTAACTCCGGTGACGGCGATAAGAGGAAGAAAGACCACTACGGGTGTGATGGTGGAGAAGACGAGAGGGGTCGTGATCTCGTGAAGAGCTTTTTGGATGGAGTCGATGCGGGACTCTCCGCGATCGCGATGAACGACGATGTTTTCGACGACGACGATCGCATCATCAATTACGAGGCCGATGGCGGCGGCCAGGCCCCCGAGGGTCATGAGATTGAACGACTGTCCGATGAGCCAAAGGAAGAGGATAGTTACGGCGATCGTGACCGGAATGACGAGGCCGGCGATGAGCGAAGAGCTCCAGTCGCGCAGGAAGAGAAAGAGGATGACGCAGGCAAGGATCAGCCCGATAAGGATCGCATCGCGGACACTGGCGATAGCTTCCCGAACAAGTTCGGATTGATCGTAGAACGGAACAAGATGAACGCCCGAGGGAAGTTTGGACTGCAGTTGCACGATCTCATCGGCGACTGCGTTGGCGACCTGAACGGTATTGGACGAGGGCTGCCGGGCGATATTTAGGAGCACTGCAGGTTTACCGTTCGACGTGACCATGGTGTAGACCGGCATGGTCGCGGGTTGGACGGCTGCGACGTCCGCGACGCGTATAGGTGCGCCGTTGGGCGTGGTCTTGATGACGAGACTTGCAAGTTCGGAGCTATCGTGGACCTGCGCGCCGACGAGGCCAAGGATCAGTTGATGGTTTGCCTCATAGAGACCCGGGGAGTCGATGATGTTCGATGCCTGAATCCCGTTTACGAGATCAAGCAGCGTCACTCCCGAAGCTTGCAAACGGGCAAGGTTGGGAATGACGTGGAATTCGGGGATCTTGCCGCCCTGAACAACGACCGTGCTGACTCCGTTGACACGATTCAAGGATGGCTTGAGATCGTAGGTGGCAATCTCCCAGAGATGAGTCTGTGAGACAAGGTCTCTGCCGCTGGCATCTGTATCCGTGATAAGTGCGTAACCAAGGATTGGAAAGGTCGCGAAGGTGAGGCGGTTGGTGGTGATTCGAGCCGTTGCAGGCAGGGACTGCTGCACTTTGGACAGAGCCGCGTCGGTGAGCTGGAGTGTGCGAGACATATCGGCGTTCCAGTCGAAGAAGAGGCTGATCTCGGCCGAGCCGCGGCTGGTGGTGCTGCGAACGGTGACCAATCCCGGAACGCTGTTGATGGCGTCTTCGATCGGCTTGGTGATCGTGACCTGCATCTGTTCGACAGGCATCACGCCGTTGTCGACGCCGATGACGACGCGGGGAAAGTTGGTATCAGGAAATACGGAGATCGGAACCTGCAGCGCGCCGTAGATGCCTGCGAGCGTGAGGACAATCAGGAAGAAAAAGATCGGCTTCGAAGCGTAAGAGAGCCAGAATCTCCTTTGATACAGGACGAGCCGGAGTGGCGTCTATCATAGGCGTCACTGATCGTCCTTCTTCCCGGCGTCGGGCTTTCCTTCCGACTCGGAAGCGTCAGGTTTGTCGGCATCAGGGGCGCCCACCTTGACCTTAGTGCCATCGTCAAGTCCGTACGCCCCCGTCGTAATGACGTTATCGGCATTAGTGAGGCCGCTGAGTACTTGAACGGACTCGCTCGTCTGGATGCCTAGTGTAATGGGATGCTTGTGTGCCGTGCCGTCTGCTGCGATGACCATGACGGATTTAGTTACTCCGTCGCTTGCCGTCTGAACGGATTCTGTCGGGATCAGCAAAGCTGAAGACTCAGTACGGCCGGTAATAACAGCATGTACAGCAGTACCGGCCTTGAACAGTCCCTTCGGGTTTTCAACCCGAAGCCAGACCTCGACGGTTGTGCTGCCTGGATCGAGTGCGGGGCTGATAAGCGATACCTTGGCGGCAACGGGATCGGGAACGCCGGGGATTGTGACACTGGCAGCAGCGCCCAGGCTGAGTTGCTGTGCCTGAATCTGCGCGATGTGTAGCTTGGCCAGCAGCGCGGAGGTATCCATGACGGTAATGACGGGGGTTCCCGCCGGAGCGGTCTCGCCTGCGAACAGAGAACGGTCTGTGACAACGCCGTTGATGGGACTGCGGATTTCGGTGTAGCTCAGTTGAGCCTGAGCGCCGAGATACTTGCCTTTGGCAGACGCAAGTTGTCCTTGAGCGTTATCTAAAGCGGCCTTGTGGCTTACCTGCTGAACTTCCTCAAAGCGCTGCTTCGCGATATCGTACGCGGCCTGCGCCTGAACGAGCGCGGCTTTGGCAGTATCGAGGTCGCGGCCAGGGATTGCGCCCTGCGCGAGGAGTTGGCTCCGGGCTGTCACGATGCTTTGGTTAAGATCGAGCGTCGCCTTGGACTCGGCCAGATCCAGTTGCGCCTTCGTCAAATCGTCAGGTGCGGTAGCGCGAGTCGCGGTATCATAGGCGGCCTGAGCGGCCTTGTAGCTGCCTTCGTTATCGAGCGCTGCAGCTTCGAGATCGCTGTTTTCGAGGGTCGCCAGCAGTTGTCCAGCTTTGACCTTAGATCCGCGCTGCACGTAAAATTTTCGAACCGGAGCTGTCACCTTAGGCGAGATTGCTGCCTGGGCTAGTGGTGCGAGTGTTGCGTCCGCAGCGATCTGTTCGGAGATGCTGCCCATCTCCGGATGAGCAGCCTGCACGGTGACTTGGGTCGCAGGAGTCTCGTCGGCTTTTTTGCATCCGCTCGCGAGCAAAAGAGAAGTGACAAACAGAAAGACGGTCAACAGTCGAGTGGTATGGATACGTGCCATGGTTAGATCGTTCCTGTCAGTATCTGTAGATTGGCGAGCGCAGTCTGGTAGCGAACCATTCCGTCTTCTCGTGCGAGTTCCGCACTGGTGAGTGAGTTTTGTGCGTCAACGACTTCAAGCACCGTGGCCTCGCCAGCGGTGTATCGCAGCCGAGTAAGCCGAAGGCTCTCTTGTGCCGTCTGAGCGCTGAGTTCCAGGGATTGCATCTGGTCTCGGGCGACGGAAGCTTCGGCGTAGGATTCGTCGAGTTGGGCGATGAGGCGACGTTGCGTTGCCGTTAGAGTGGTCTTGGCTGCGTCGCGTAGGATTTCAGCCTGCCGGACCTTGTGCTGCGTCGAGAGCCAGTCCCAGACGGGGATATCGAGGGTGGCTGTGGCCGAATATCCCAGGTTGCGTGTACCGTCGATGCCATGCACGGCGAACTGTGTGGCGTCGATGCCGTAAGCAAAGCTGAGGCCGAGATCGGGCAAGTAGGCAGCTCGCGCTGAGCTCACATCGAGGCTGCTGACGCGGAGTGAGTTCATCGCACTTTGTAGTTCAGGGTTCGAACGGCCCGCGGCAGCTTCGACCTCCGCCCGGTTGGCGAGCGGCTGCGGCGTTCCGGAAGGCACCAGGGTAAAGGGGGATCGCGGATCTGGGAAAAGAAGAACCCCAAGTTCGAGCTGTGACTTCTGAACCTGCAGGGTTGCGTCGGCAAGGTCTCTTTCCCGCTGCTGCTGCTGCAATTGCGCTTTGACGACGTCAGCATGGGCCGCTTCGCCGGCAGACTCTCGCTGCTGCGTAAGTGCAGTAAAACTTGCTGCTTCCTGCGAGGCACGTTGAGCAACGGCCAACTTACGGTCGGCGGCGAAGGACCCGTAGAAGAGCCCAACCACTGTGGCGACGAGGCCGCGGCGGGCGATCTCCATCTCCGCCGAAGCGACTGCGGCGGCTGCGGAGGCGCGAGAGACAGCAGTGATCTGCTGAAGCCCGATGGTTTCGGTGGCAATACCCTGGCTGGCGTATTCGTGCACGGCGTTATTGGCGATAAAACGAGGCGCTGAGCCGACAGTGGCCGATCCGGCGCTTGCATTGCCGGATCCGGTGGCTCCCTCAGCGGGCTGCGTATAGATGAATTGATTGTGGTAGGTGACGCTCGGCAGAAGGGCTGCGCGCGCAATCGAACGGTCAAGATCGTTGACGCGACTTGCGGCAACTGCTGCGGCGAATCCGGGTTCGTTGGCGCGGGCGCGGGAGATTGCCTCGTCGAGTGTAATCGCGACGGGACCGGTGTCCGACGGTGGTGCCGCAGGGGATGGCGTTGGTTGCACCCGTCACCCCCTGCGCGCTGAGTGAAGCGTGCGCAGAGAAGAGTAGTGTGAAGACCGCAACTGACAGCCACTGCCTGCTGCCAGGGCGACTTCCAAAAGTACGACCTGCTCTGCAACGATCAAACATCATTATTCACGACCGACCACTAATACGCTGAAAGATCCAGGCAGGACAGAGGGTCTTGGATGCGGGCGGTCGGGCGTTGCAGCAGGGGCAGGACCAAACTCCGCTGTAACGAGATAGACACGGCCGTTGCTGGGATCAAATGCCATCGTCCTCGCTCCTCGTTGAGTGGCAAGCGACTGCACCACCGGGTAGTCACTCTTACCGGCATCAATGATGGTCAGGGTTCCTTCGCCATTCGACGAAAATGCAAGCTTGTGAGCACTGTCGTAGCCTGTTGCATCCGGACCGCTGCCAATTGTGGGAGTCGCGAGACTCTTGCCTGACTTCGAATCGGTGACTGCCATTTTTTTACCATCGCAAACCGAAAAAAGGCGGTGGCCAGCTAAGTCGATTGCCATTCCCGAGGGAGACTCACAGCCTGTAAGCGGCCAGGTTGCTGTCGCTTTGTTTGTCGTTGCATCCAATCGTACGATCTCATTTTTGTCTTCGATGTTGACGAAGACCGTACCGGTGCCATCGACGGTCGGGAACTCCGGTTTACCCGGGAGCGCAATTGTAGCCACGACGGCGCGCTTAGCTGTATCAATGACGGTTACATTTTGACTGCGGCCATTGAAGGCCCAGACCGTCTTCGTGTGAGGCTCGAAAATAAGGCCATCGGGATTCGTGCCAGCGGCGATAGAGCTACCTTTTCGAGTGAGGTGCGGTCAAAGACGATGACAGCATTGGCACCACCATCGGAGATGTAGCCAAACTTGCCATCGCTATCGAAGGTAACGCCGTGCGTCCCCTTCAGACCGGAGATGCTACCTGTGACCTTGCCTGTGCCCGTGTCCAGAACTTCGACACGTGTTCCGTGTGTGACGTAGAGGCGAGGCATTGCTGGATCTACGGCGAGGTAATCCCATCCGCCTTCGCCACCGACAGCCCATTTGGTCTGAATGCTGAAAGGTTTTTGGGCTTTCGCCGGAGTGGGTGTAAGGGAAACAAAAGTTGCCATAGCAAGAGTGGCTTGACCGAGCGACACAAAGAAGCGCTTGTTCGTCATGAAACCTCCAGAGTTAGCTCGGCGGTTAGCTCAGGCCGGCCTTCCTTACTATCGCAGGTATAGCTTAAGGCAAACTGAAGAAAGCGCAAGGGCTCAAGGAGTTTTTGCTGTGTCTGGGACCATGATGTTTGCTGGATCAGACCAACCAACGGAGGAGCGTTCGAGAGGCAGGCGCACTATCGCTGTTGTGCCCTCACCGAGTTTGCTTTTGATCTCAATTGTGCCGCGAGATTTAAGCGTGATGGCTTTGCAGATGGCGAGACCTAAACCGGTACCACCGGTGTGCCGGCTGCGGGAAGGATCACTGCGATAGAAGCGATCGAAGATATAGGGAAGAGACTCCTGCTCAATTCCACTGCCCTGATCGGCGATGCGGAGTTCCACCCATCTTCCCAGTGAGTTTGCTGTGACCTCCACGGCATCGTCCGGTTTACTGTGTTGCAGCGCATTCATCAGGAGGTTGGAGACAAGTAGCTCCAGATCTTCTGTCGCGATGTCCAGAATAATGGCTTCGGGAGTGGCGATATGAATACGCACGCGGTTGAGGTCGGCGAAGGAGGTGAGTTGCGACACAACCTTCCTGACGACTCGCGTGAGATCGGTGGAGTACACGACGAGCCCCTCAGGATGTATCGCTTTGTTTTCGACGCGAGCGAGGGTGAGCATCTTTGCGACGATCTCTTCCATCCGTTCGCAGTCGACCTGACAACGAGCAAGTCCGGCATGATATTCACTAACTGTTCTCGGCTTTATCGTAAGGAGTTGTAGGGACGACTTGACCACTGCAACGGCCGTCTTCAGTTCATGTGCGGCATCGCTGACGAATCGATGCTGCTGAGTGAAAGATCGCTCAAGTCCCTGTAATGCAGTTTCCAATGCCAACGCGAGTGGCGCGAGCTCGGTTGTTTCCCGTATTTGGTCAGACGGCGCGAAATGCCATGAGGAGACCGAGACACCGGCCGCTTGCACCGCCAATTCATCAAGCGGTGCGAGACCTCTTCGTAGGAACCAAAACATGCATAGCCCAGTAAGTAGAACGACGAGAAGACTCATCAGTCCATAAAACGCAACGGCACCCCAGATCGCTTCCCAGACTGGTTTTGTTGGAGCGCCGTAGACGATTGTGATCCTATGTAGGACGCCGCCTTTCTCCCCCGGATCAACGATGCGCATCCCTGTGGTTCGAATGGTTCGATATTGCCTCCCTGCCACGTCAATCTCTTGAAACGGTATGGATGATGCGGCCTGCCTCTCTTCGGTTGTCGGCACCATCCACGCGGGCGAGTGCCCCAGGACGCGACGGTTCTCGTCCCATACCGCATAGATGTCTCTGTGTGGCAGGCTTGTCTGGGAGCCGTCGAGCATGACGTTATCCTGTGCGTCTCCTGCATCCTGAACGGCGCCCAGGAGCGAATCCGCACGACCGTGCAGCATGACATCGAAGGCGCGAAAGTGAGTGTGTCGCTCATACACCAACGCGAGGCCAGTTATGCAAAGAGCCGACGCCAGCTCAACGAGGAGCACGGACGCGATCAGTTGCATCTTGATGGAGCGAAGTTTCATTCGTCGAACCGCTCCTGGAGAGATAAACGATACCCTCGCCCCCGCAATGTCTCGATACTATCTACGGCATCGGCATCAAGTTTACGGCGCAGATTCGAGACGTGCGCCTCGATGACATTGGAGTGGTGCTCCCAGTTGTAGTCGTAGAGATGTTCGAGCAGTTCCCGCTTGGACACAATGACTCGCGGTCTGTGCATCAAGTATTCAAGGATGTGGTACTCCATGGGTGTCAGATCAATCAAAACGCCGGCGCGGTGAACTGATTGTTGAAGGGTATCGAGCTCAATGCCGGAGAGTCGTATGACAGGATGCGCGACACCTTTGCCTCTCCGAATTAATGCCTTGGCTCGAGCGATCAACTCCCCGAGATCAAAGGGCTTGGCGAGATAGTCGTCCGCGCCGGCATTGAGAAGTTCAACAATGGAGGTCGTTTCGCTGCGGGCCGTAAGGATCAATACCGGAGTGAGATCACGGTCACCGCGAAGCTTCTTGAGTACGCCCTGGCCACCGAGTTCAGGAAGCATCAGATCCAGGATGATGAGGTCATAACAACGGCTTTCTGTTAGCAATGCGCCCTCCCTGCCATCGAAAGCGCAGTCGACCGCAAAGCCCAGACGCTCGCGAAGAGCGGTGGCAACATTCTCCGCCAACCGAGACTCATCTTCGACAAGCAAAATGCGCATGTGGAAAGTATCAACGATAAATGCTTAAGTTGACCTGAAGATAAGACTAGACATTGAAACTTCAAAGAGATACCACGGCTGGAAATGATGCGTTAAACGTTCGCGGCGGTGGCATTCTGCGGGGTGGTCCCGAGCCATCAAGGATCAACAGAGGTTGACGACCAGCGCGTGGTGAGATCCAGGCGACAGCGCATCGCTCCGACCGCCGTGCACGAAAGTTATTAGCTGAGATCCTTGACGATCGTCGTCGGAGTTCGAACCCAGGCTTCGCCCGTGATGTTCATCAGCGATTGCTGATCGACGATACCGATGGAGCCTCGGCTGAACATAGCGTAGTAAAGTCCCGTAGGCATGTCCGAAGAGACTTTGACTTTGACCCCGCGCCGCTCGAAGAGATCGACCAACGCCGCCAGGGACCCGTAGCCGCACAGGCTCGCGCAGTGATCTTCAGGCTGGCCCGTCGGAAGACCATACATCGCCCAACCGCTCGTCCCAGGTGTGACATGGCCGTTAGGGCCTGCAGCAAAATTCGCTGAGGCGACGCCGATCTTCACCGGGCCGACATTGGCGATGGCGTCGTTCAAAATCACCGCGTTCGTCCAGTCGACCGAATGGAACGGCCCATCCAAATAAGCCTTACGTTCCATTTGAAACCCGTGCGTTTGAAGGAACTCGGAGAAATTCGACGAACCGCACTCGCGCGCAGTGGACAAGACCAAGTCGGTCGGGATCAACACCTTGGGTTCGGCACAAGCCTTGGCAAAGCCTTCCTCTGCCCAAATCGAATTGCTCTCCTTGTCGTTTCCCCAAAAGCCAATTTCTATCGGCCAGGCGAGAAAGCTTTCGGACGCACCTCCGCCCGTTCTATAGGGTTGGGCGGTCGCAAGCTCCTGATTGGGCGCCGGAAACTCGCTTGGAACAAAGATCTCGGCACCGCCCTCAAGCCGATAGGGCTCCGAAGCGGCGAGTTGGCTTCGGGATACAGGTAGCGCGCCGCGTGGCATTTTGGGAATCATCTTCCCCTCCCTCGAAAAACGCGGGTACAAAACGATTACGTGGCATGATCACGTTTCGTTTCATGCCGAGGATAATCTCGATTTCGCAGAAGTACCAGCACTGTTATGAGGAGACCTCGCAGGACCACGACGCTATTCGCGGTCCCGCGAGTAAACATGACCAGTCGCGGCTTTACTTGATGATTGTCACCGGGCTACGAATCCAGGCCTCATGGGTCATGTTCAGCATCGACTGCTGATCGATGATTCCAATAGAATTCCAGGTGAACATCGCATAGCAGAGGCCAGTGGGCATCCCCTGCGGCGGATGCACGGTTACCTTATGCTGCGCGAATAGACTGACCAGTTGCGCCAAAGTTCCGTAACCGCAAAGGCTCGTGCAGTGATCCTCCGCTTGGTTCTTCGGGTAGTTGAACATCGCCCAACCACTTGTTCCCGGCGTAACCTTGCCATGAGGATTCGTTTGGAAATCCTCTGCCGCGACGCCAATCTTCACCGGCCCGTGGGTGTAGATGGCACTCTGCAATATCGCCGGGCTCGTCCAGTTCACTGAGAGATGAGGACCGTCATCGTACGTCTTTTTGTTGTACGGGAAACCCTGCGTTTGCATCGTCGTTAGAACGGCGCTTAAGTAAGCTCCATTGAGATAACCATGTGCCGTTGCCCACGCAACCACCGTCGCCTCCGGAATGAATGTCTGCGGTGCGGCGGTGGCTTTGGCGAAAGCCTCCTCTGCCGAAACACAGTCACCGTAGATGTAGTTATTCCAGGACGACATTTGAACCGGCCACATCAGGAAGCTTGGGGGAACCGATACTTGCGGGTCCGGGACATGCGGCATTGCTGCCGCAAGTGCGGAACGAGGAGAAGGAATCGCGCCGCGCGGTAGCCGTTTCGTCAGATCTACTTCGTTGTCTGCCATTTGCGTCTCCTGTTCACCATCGGTTGTCGATGTTGATCTGTTACCGTCCCCACAACGGGGAGTTGCGTTAATCTAGGATTTTCATTTTTTCTCCTGGATTAAAGTGGAGCCATCCCTTTGCAAATTCCGCATACAGCGCGGGATTCGCACCGCACACCGCCGCTACGACGGTGGCTAACTCAATCGAGCCGGGCACTTCGTTTGTTGTTGAAAGGTGAAGCTGCTGCGACACCCGTAAAAACTCGGCCCGGTATCCCAGCGTCGTCAGGTGTAAGGAACCTGCAGACGACAAGCCCAACTTCTGAATGCGTGTTTATGCCATACGGCATATGAGACTGTCAAATGGAGTTATCAACAGATTGCTAGTCGCGAAGACGCAGGGAAGAAATCTACTCTCGCCACTCGAGGAACCTAAGTGATTGAAAAATTAACGGTCTATAGCTCTGCCGATGTGGAGTAAACACGAGGATGCACCCGGCAAGCTCAGGACGCCCGCATTGCCCTTCGGGCGACTCACTTGCATCCTGCGCCTGCCATCCGCCCACCCAACAAAACCACGAAACAAATCACCACCCGAGAACCCTGACACAACCGCTTGCGGTCGCGAAATCATAACCGTCTTGCGTTGGTTACTCGACTAAGGCTCGAGAGTGAAGGAACCTTCGATACGAATGGGCAGGAAGACTCCAGTATTATCGCGTGAGGGCTGGCCGCCGCCGAGGTAGAGCTCATAGTCGCCGGGTTGCACACTCCGGCTTCCATCAGGTGCGACCAGGCTGAGCTGGCGTGGAGGCAGAGTGATCTCGAGATCTCTCGTTTCCCCCTTCCGAAGATGGAGTTTTTCAAAGCCAACCAGGATCCGAAGAGGCGCTTCGGAGATCCCCTTCGGAACCAGATAAATCTCCGCCGTCTCATCGCCATCTCGGTCGCCGATATTTTTTACTTGCGCGCTGATTGTGAGCGCGTCTCCAGCTTGCAGCGTCGGGGTGGAGAGTTTTGCCGAGGTGTACTGAAACTTTGTGTAACTGAGGCCAAAGCCGAATGGATAAAGAGGCGCTCCAGTGAAGTAGCGATAGGTGCGATTTTTCATCGAATAGTCATCGAAGGGAGGAAGCTGATCGGTGCTTGCGTAGAAGGTAATCGGCAGTCGGCCTGAGGGATTATTTTCCCCAAAGAGTGTTTCGGCGATTGCGATGCCTCCATTTTGACCCGGATACCAGGCTTCAATGATAGCGTCTGCAGTTTGGGCGGCTTTTTGTAGAGCGAGCGCGCCGCCGTTCATGAGAACGAGAACAAGCGGCTTGCCAGTGGCCGCTAACGCCGCAACAAGTTGTTGCTGTACAGCAGGAAGCTCGATCGTTTCGCGATCGCCACCATTGAAGCCCTGCACATGCACAGGCATCTCTTCGCCTTCGATTTCGGGGCTGAGGCCGAGAAAGGCGAGAATCACATCGGATCTAGTGGCAGTTGCAACGGCTTGTTCCCGCAGTGCTGCAATAGGAGGCTTCCAGTTGAAGGTAAGGCCGGCACCGAAATGTGGAGCGTCATGCGTGTATTCGATACGAATAGGATGTGGGTTGACATCGTTGAACGTGGCTTCAAAGCGCGTCGTGGGGGCTCGGCGCCCGGGGGTCGGAGAGTGGATGAAGTTCTCGACGAGCTTTCCATCGAGCCACACCTTCACGGTTTCGGCGTCGTTGCAGGTGCTGCAGTGTGCCAGAGAAAATCCAAAATCGATTGTGCCCGCAGCAGGTGCAGAGATAAAACCAGTCCAGACCACGGAGAAGCTCTTATCGGATACGCCTTCAACGGGTGGAGCGCCGTTCCAGTCGAAGTCAATGTGGCGATCGATTCGGGTGTGAATGGGTTTGCCGCTCAGGCTGGATCCATTGAAGTATTCGCCCTTGAGGCCATGCTCACCAGGCCCGTTGCTCGCTGGAGACAAAACCGTTTCGGGAACGGGCAAGGGGACTCCATCAACGTAAGGAGACCCCTGAGCGTAGCGAATATGTCCCGGGAGACGCTGCTCAAATGCGACGAGGGGCACAACTGGATGCGAAGCGACAGCGTTGTAATTGCCCTCGAGGGCCGGCAACGCGTCGGCATTTGGGCCGATGATCGCAATTGATTGGAGTGAGCTATTGAGTGGGAGTGTGTCGTGCTCGTTCTTGAGAAGAACTATGGAAGAACGTGCGGCTTGCAATGAGAGAGCGCCGTGTGCCGCCGAGTCAATTTCAGAGGATGGAATGCTGTTGTACTGAACCGTCGGTTCTGGATCGAACATCCCTAAACGAAAGCGCGCGGTGAAGAGACGCCGTACTGCTGCGTCGATTTCGGCCTCGCTGATAAGCCCCTGACGAACAGCATCCACGAGTCCTGCGTATTCCTTGCCGCAGCTGAGATCGGTGCCCGCCCTTACGGAAAGGGCGACAGCGTGCGCCATGTCGGAGGCAAATTTGTGGCCCACAGCAACATCGGTGATAGCAGCACAATCTGAAACAACAAAGCCTTGAAAGCGCCAGTCTCGTTTAAGTCTTTCCTGCAATAGCATCTGGCTGGCACACGCAGGCGAGCCGTCAATCGAGTTATAGGCGCACATGACGCTGTCGACCTGAGCATTGACCACCAGTTCGCGAAAGGCTGGCAGATAGGTGTCGTCAAGATCGTACGGAGACACGGCCGCATCGAAGGTGTGGCGCGTGGACTCCGGACCGCTGTGAACAGCATAGTGTTTCGCGGTCGCCACGACTTTGAGATATTTGGGGTCAGTACCTTGCAGACCACGGACGAAGGCGGCCCCGATCTGACCGGTAAGGAAAGGGTCTTCTCCGTAAGTCTCCTGCCCGCGGCCCCAACGCGGATCGCGAACGATGTTGATGTTTGGAGACCAGAGAGTGAGGCCGTAATAAATCGAATGGTTTTCGTTTCGTATCGCACCGTTGTATTTGGCTCGCGCTTCGGTGGAGATCGTATCCCCAACACGTCGAATAAGCGCTGTATCCCAGGTAGCTGCGAGGCCGATCGCCTGCGGGAAGACAGTGGCATATCCAGAACGTGCGACACCGTGGAGTCCCTCGTTCCACCAGTCATACTCCGCGACGTGAAGACGCGGAATCGCGGGCGCCTCGTTTTGCATCTGCGATACCTTTTCCGAGAGGGTCATGCGGCTAACGAGGTCGTCGACACGCATAGCCAATGGCAGATCCAGGCTAAGGTATGGATCAACCTTCTGCGGCCCTTGAGCCAGCATTGGGAACGCTGAGGACAACAAAAAGAAAAGAACTGCGTCTCGTCGAAACGGCCAGAGCGCGACAAGAAGAAGTTGGGTCTGCCGGGCCAATGCTGTTGCAGATGGACGCGTCAGCATCTTGTATAAACCATCCTCCAGGCATCTCCGGTCGCCCTTTTGCTCATTACTTGATAAAGACGCGGCCATAAACATCGTAGGTTTCAGCTTCGATGTCTATAACCGCGCAAGGAGACTACAGCGGTTGTTTTGGTGTCATGTTCTAAAAGATCAGCTTGAGTGAAAACTGCGCGATGCGAGGATCGTTCGCAGCGGCTCCGTTTTGCGGAGTCGTTCCGGTGATACGGCCGATGGATGAGTTATTTGTGGTGCCGGGATCGCCGAAATTAGTGTGGTTGAAGATGTTGAAGTACTCAACACGAAACTGCAGAAACGCCTTTTCGGCAAGGCTGAAGTTGCGTGCCAGGCTCATATCCCAACCGGTATAGCGTGGTCCGACAAAGGAGCCTTTCACGATGTTGCCGTAGGTTCCTGCCGGGTTGTTCTGGAAGCTGGCCGGGTTCAGCCATGATTTACACGGAGTGGTTACGCCAGCGCATGCATTTCCACCATACGGGAGCCCCACCAGCACAGCTCGATCTCGGTTCTGTCCAGCACCAGAGGCGTTGTTTGAGTTCGAACCAATCGTCAAAGGATCACCGCTGCGAGACGCAAGAATACCCGAGGTCTGCCAGCCGTTGACAAGAAACCGCACCGCTCCCGGTGCATCCTTCACGGTGGGAAGTAGGTACACGTAGGAGATTGCAATGACATTCCTGTGATCGAAGTCCGACGGACCGTGATCCAATCTCTTGAAGTTCGTGTCATAGATCGGATAGACGTAGGAATTGCCGGCGCCGATCGAAGTCGCCGCAGCGTTGTAGGGAAGGTTATCCAACGCCTTCGACCAGGTATAGTTCGCCAGCAACGTCAGCCCGGTACGCACGCGCTGTTCTGCGGACATTTGCAGCGAGTTATATTGCGCATTGCCGCCCATATTGAATTCAGTGATGGGCTGGGTATAGCAACTGGTGCAACCTACCTGCCCGTAGACGCGCTTGCCATAGTTCGGGCTCGTCGTTGGCAGGGCATCGGCGTTGAATGTTGGATTGAGTTCTACCGGCAACCACTGGTGGCTGCTATGCGATGCCACATAGGCGACTCGCATAAGAAGCGTGTCTGTCAGTTGTTGTTCGAGCGCGAGATTCCAGGAATACGTGATCGGGGTTTTGAAAGCCCGGAACGGATCGTAGGTAAGAAACGCCTGGGGTGGAATGGGTGACGTATTCGGCGGAGGCTGCGGTGCAGGGAATGGATTTGGTGTCCCGAAGCTCGTATACGGATTGGTGAAGTTGATGGAGGGACCGCCCAGAGCTGAGGAAATATTAACGTTGGTGATGAACGGCGATGTGTTCGAGTAGATGTTGTAGAAGACGCTGCTTATGCGGCTGTCGTAGAAGTCGCCCGCGCCGCCGCGTATGCTCGTTTTGCCAGTGCCAAAGACGTCCCACGCAAACCCGAGGCGCGGCATGAAGTGCGTATAGATGTTGGCTACGCCGTTGGGATTAAACCCCTTGTCACCTGCGAACACCAGGCCGGCGGGGGCAAGTGGATAAACCGTCGAATGCGTTCCCGCTGCATAGAGCGCTGGGAAGAAGCTTCCCATACGCCCTGCCTTTTCATGCCATGGGAGGAAAGGTTCATAACGCACGCCGTAGTTGAGCGTAAAGCGCCGAGTCATCTTCCAGCTGTCCTGGCCGTAGAAGCCCCAGAAATGACCACGCAGATTCAGGAACTGGCCCGAGGCCTGGGCAAAATTCTGTACGTAGCCCGTCAGGAAACTTGCTATGGCGTTGTTAGTTATGTTCGCATTGAACGTGAAAAGCCCCGGCTGTTGAAAGAGATTATTGACATCCACCTTTGCGTTCTCACCATGGAGGCCAAAAGTAAGGCTGTGGCTGCCGACGAGGACATGTACATCGTCACCGAGGGTGTAGTTAGCTCGGCGGAAGGCCCCTTGCGGATTGTCACCAATGGTGAAGAAGCCCGACACAGCAATCTGGTTGATCTGCTTGAATGCTGGTTGCCAGATGTTAACGCCTAGATCCGCAACGCTAATGCTTCCCGGGAGTGGGCCGCGGTTTGCATTTTCAATTTGGTAGCTGAGGACCAGGTTATTCAGGAGATTGCTGTTGAAGGTGTGAGTCTCCGAGATGAGCGAGTTGTAATAGTGAATGTCCGCCTGGTCCTGGTAGGTCAGTAAATCCTGCAAGTTGAGCACGCCATCCAGATGATAGCCATCGGAGAAGTAGCGCGCAGTAAGTCTGTCTTTCGTCCCAAAATCCTGATCGAATCTTGCAGTAACTTCGCCGTAGTTTGTGAAGCTGGGCTTGACATAGGTGTAGTTTCCGTTCGCATCTCCCGTTGGAAGATACTTCAACAAGGCAAGCGACGCGGAATTATAGGAGGTTGTCGGGATATGCGATGTATAGGAAGTCCCTCCGTTGGCAACGTACGGATAGCACTGTCCAGAATTCGCCGGGCTCGTTGCGAGCAATGGATTCGCAATGCAGGCGGCGTTGAAGGCTGCGCTTCCAGGAACTGCGCTGGACGTAAAGTTGAAGTTGCCAGCCAACTGGGCTGCCGTTGGCAATACCGAAGCCGTGGCGCTCGTGCTGGACGTATGGACTATCGTCTTTTGATAGCCGACGAAGAAGAAGGAGTGATCAGTATGGAAAAGGCCGGGAATCATTACTGGTCCTCCAACCGTCCCGCCAAACTGATTCCTTTTGAGTGGATCGACCGTCTTTACGCCATTGACATAGGCAAAATAGTTCGCGGCATTGAAGACTCGATTGCGGAGATACTCGAACAGATCGCCATGAAACCTGCTGCCTCCGCTCCGGGTAATAAGGTTGACCACGCCACCGGCGTTTTGGCCATACTCCGCGCTATAGTTGCTCGTCTGTACGCTGAACTCCTGTAGCGCATCCGGCATAGGGAACGGCGCGTTCACGTTGGTGTATTCGTCTACGTTGTTTCCGCCATCGAGCAGATAGTTCGTCTGTCCAACCCGAGTGCCATTGGCCGCGATGGTGACGGCCACAGGAAACGTCTTGGTCGCTCCCTGATCGGCCTGCGCATTTGGCGCGATCACCACGCCAGCCACCAATGTTGTCAGCGCTGCTCCATTTCGGCCGTTGAGCGGAAGTTCGTTCACCTGCTGCTGACCGATGACCTGGGACAGTGTGCCGGTCGTGGCGTTCACCTGGGGCGCACTGGCTTCCACGTTGACCGTGACTTGTTCCGACCCAACCTGCATAGTCACATTGACGGTGAGGCTTTGATCTGCCTGCAGCGTAACGCCACCCTGCTCATATTTCTTGAACCCCTGGGCAGTGATATCGAGCCGATAATCAGCCGGGGAGACTGAGGGAAAGATATAAAGGCCGTCGGAATGTGTCTGGACTGTCACGATCTCGCCGGTCTTCACCCTCGTCAAAATCACGCTTGCGGAAGCGACAGAGGCACCAGAAGGATCAACAACTGTTCCCGAAATCGTTCCCAATCCTTGAGCGAATACGACCGGAGCGATACAAAAAAGCGTCGCGCAAACTACGATAATCCCGCGGATTTGCCTAAGAAAGGAATTCACTGTGGTCTCCTGAAGTTTCTGAGTTAGCCCAGACCGCCACTTTATCTCTGTCATTTCTCTTGGGCGACCGTCGATATTCGTTCAATTTCACTACGCCAAAATCTGATTTCGCGGATCGGACAGGGTTGTATAAGGGCAAAGAGACAGGACGATAGACAGATACCGTCCGTGACAGTCAGGAATTGCGTTTATTCCGTTTATTTTTAGACACTTAGGTAGTTACTAGAAGGCGTCGCAGAGCCAGTAGTTTCGGATGATTAAAACGGCTCTTCCGATACGGCAACGACTTTAGGAGGACCCGGTGTATCGTCCGTCACCGTGGTTTCAAGAACGATCTGCAGATTTTGACGGGCCGAATCATGCTGGGTCGCCTTGGTGACCGCCTGGATAAGCTGTGGATCCGTGAGAAACTCACCTGCTGCCTGGGTCCCATAGGTATAAAGGCCGCCAATCACGACAACGACATGGCCGGTCTCCGAGTTTCGAATGCGAGAGATCAACGCATAATCCTTCAAAATCGGACCGCCGGGGCCCACAGGATGATTCGTCGGCTGATCAGTTCTCCAACTCCAGGTCCTCGAGGACGGATTTCTAACATCCTTGATATAGATAAGGTGCTTTTCGGCATCCAGCGCCAGGCTGTAGCGCAAAGAACGCGTCAGACGCAGACTCCACTCATTATTAAAGGCGCCAATCAGGACCACCGGCCCCTCTCTGAGATCAGAAAACGAGCTCGCGCTCTCTCTTCGGATCAGGACATTCTTTCCGCCAGCTTCTAACGCGCCAACAACACGAGCTATCGTGACTGCATCGGCGAAAGGCACGGTGGGTGAGCTGGTGTTGTGAAGGATCGGCGTCGGAAGATCTCCATCAGCACTCCCATTAGAGGGGATTGGCGGCCCATTTGGGACATCGCCCACCGCCAGCAGAACGGAGCCCGGAGTATCCAGAACCGGCCTCCAAAAGAGCCCCTGCGCGGTCTCTCGATGCTGCCAGCCATATCCGAGCGCTCCTCCAACCAGGAGGGCTGCACTTAGAGCGAATGCAAGTTTGAACCTTGAACTTCGGCCAGCGGCGTTCCGCCCAACGGGACTCTCCTGAAGCGGCTCGTGGTAAACCTCAATATGCGAACCATCGGGTGGATGTGTGACGACTCCTCGCTCCGGCGCAATATCGGTCCCGGTAAAGTGGGCTGGCGCTGGAAGGGTGAACCGAGGGATGTAGGAACCCGGAGTCAGGCCAATGCGAAGTTCGGAACGGTGCTTCTCCTCGCCATAGTAGATCGCGAGTCGCTTCCGAAGTTCGGTCGCTGCCGTGCGCACAACGTGATCCAGATTCGTGTCGTACGACGGCTCCCTCTCAAAAACTTCAACGCCGATCGTACGTTCCTTAATCGAATCGGCAGAGCCATTAAGGGTCTGTTCCACCACAAATCTGAGAAAAGCAACCGACCTTTTGCTCGACCGAAACGCCTGGTCACGCACTAACAGATCAAGTTGTTCACGGATTTTTCCAGTGCTTATCTCGACTTTTGGGCCGTCTTCTACTTCAATCTCGACCATGGCAGTTCCAGTGACAGGATTCTAGCATTCTGGGCGATAGTGCACTCGACCAGCGGTGGCGGTAGACGATAAGCAACAGCTGACTCCTGCCGGATTGGGAGTGCAGAAGAATAACGATCTGGCTACAGATCTATTCCCTTGAACGCGCCGGACGCGCCTTGATGGCTTATTTCTCCCCTAAGTTACTGCAAATGCAAGTTTCTATTCACCGAGATCGGCCTTGGCGGTTCGATCCGGCCTTTAGTCTCTTGTAGCGATGACCATCAACCTGGTGTGGTAATTTTACGGAATAGTTCCAGTCGATATCTGAGCGTCTCCCCTCGAACGAGGCGATACGACTCCGTCCGCATTGCCCAGGAGTTCTATCCATGCTTGCGAAGTGCCTGCCGTTGGCTTTGTTTTCGGTTTTTTTTCTAGCACCTCTTGCCCACACACAGGCTCCTGACCCTGACTACGCAGCCAAGGTCAAAGAGTGGACCACAAAGCCCGAATTCCTAAGCCCCCTGGTCGATCACCTTCCCACATCGACAACTGTACCTTCTCCCAAAGACGTTCTCGGCTACTACATCGGCGCGCCCAAAAAACTAACCTACTACGCCGACGTCACGAAGTACTACCGCACGCTGGCTGAGAACTCGCCGCGCATCAAGGTCATTGACATCGGCAAGACCGAGGAGGGTCGCGAGTCCATCATCGTCTTCGTAGGCTCCGAAGACTCCATCAAAAACCTTGACACCTACAAGAAGAATCTCGCTCGGCTAGCCGACCCACGCGGCCTAACGGATGAGCAAGCCAAACAAATCATCGCAAACACAAAACCCATCTACACCCTCTCCGGGGGCCTGCACAGCGCTGAGCTAGGGCCACCCGAAATGCTCATGGAGTTGGCCTTCCGCCTGGCAACCGAAGACTCCCCGCTCGTCCAAAAAATTCGTTCCGAAGTAGTCGTAGCCATCATGCCTGTAGCCGACCCCGACGGCCGCGACCGCAGCATAGACTGGTACAACCGTTACCTCATCGACGTCACCGACGACAACGCAGCATTCGAAGGCGGGGTCCCCTACTGGGGCAAGTACACCAAGCACGACGACAACCGCGACATCAACTACGCCGGCCTCGCCAACCAGAACCTCCTCAAGTGGTACCTCGACTGGCACCCGCCCATCATGCACGACCTCCATGAGTCTGTGTGGTTCCTCTATACCTACAGCGGGCAGGCCCCGCAGAACACTCTCTTCGACCCCATCCTCTGGGCTGAGCTCCCCTGGTTCTCCAACTTCGAGATGGCCCAGCTCACCAAGTACGGCATGCCCGGCGTATGGACCCACGGCTACGTCGACGGCTGGTCTCCCGGCTACGTCGCCATCATGTCGGCCAACCACAACGGCATGATGCGCATGTACGAGATCATGGGCAACGGCGGAGCCACTACGATGCACCGCTTCATCCCGGAGTCAAAACCTGAACTCAAAGGCGGCGGTGGAGGCCCCGGCGGTGATGTCACCAAGCGCCAGTGGTACCGCCCCAACCCGCCCTACAAAGACGTCATGTGGTCCATGCGTAACAACACCAACTACGCCGAGACCGGAGTCCTCACCGCACTTCAGATGACATCCGCCTTCCCCCAGACTATCCTCGAAAACTTCTACACCAAAAGCAAAAACTCCATCCACGCCGGAGAAACCGACCCTCCCTACGCCTTCGTCCTACCCGGCGATCAGGAGGACATGACCCGCGTAGCCTTCGTCATCAAGATTCTTCGCATGCAAGGCATCGAAGTAGGCCGCGCCACCACCGAGATCAAACTCAAGGACGGCACCTATCCCGCAGGCTCACTCGTAGTGAAGTGCAACCAACCCTACGGCCGCCTCGCCAAAACCCTCCTCGGCAAACAAGTCGATCCCGAACCCGAGCTCACCACCTACGACGACAGCGCCTGGACCATGGGCCTCATGACTCGCACCACCATCAAACCCACCACCGACGACGCCGTCCTCAAAGCCGCAGTCGAACCAGTCAACGAATACACTCCGCCGTCGAAAATTGACACTCAATCAACCGCCGTAGCCTACGCCGTTCCCGACCACGGCTCTCCCAACATGATTACGCTCCGCTATCAACTCAAAGACGTGAACATAAAAATCGCGGAAGCCTCCTTCAAATCCGGCGCAACCACTATCCCCGCAGGCTCCTTCATCATCCCAGTCTCCGCGCTAAGCGATCTGAAGACCGCAGCCACCAAGCTAGGCCTCGACGCAGTGGCGCTCACCGCGCAACCCACCGTAGCCTCCCACGAAGCCGCACTCCCACGAGTAGCCATCTTCAGCACTTGGGGCGGCACGCAGGACGTAGGCTGGGTCCGCTACGCCTTCGATCAGTATCAGGTCCCCTACGACCTCATCTTCAAAGAGCGCGTCCTCAAAGGCGATCTCCACTCCTCATACGACCTCATCCTCATCCCCAACCAGGCCCGCTCGGCCAAAGCACTCGTCACCGATATCCCCAAAGGCAAGACCCCCCTCGCCTACACCAAGACCGACCAGTTCAAATTCCTCGGCGACTACGGCTCCTCGGAAGACATCACCGGGGGCATGGGCACACAGGGCGTAGCCGAGCTGCAAAAGTTCGCCGAGCAAGGCGGCCTCCTCGTCACCCTCGGAACCTCCAGCTTCTTCCCGCCCGACTTCGGCATCACCCCACGCATCGACACCGGAACCACCACCCCGCGCTTCTACGCCCCCGGCCCCATCGTCGAAGCCGAGATCACCAAACCAGCCAACCCCATCTTCTACGGCTACACCGGAACCACCATCCCTGTCCGTTACGCTAACGGCCCGCTCTTCCGCATGGACCCCGATCAGAACAAATCTGACGTCCTCATGCGCTACCCCGGCGGCGAAAAATCCGTCCTCAGCGGACTCATGAACGGCCCCGACGAGATCAAAGGACGCGCAGCCGTAGTCAAAACCTCGATAGGCCAGGGCGAAGTCGTCATGTTCACCACCAACCCCATCTGGCGCTGGCAGAACATTGGCGAATTCCGCATGATGTTCAACACCATCCTCAACTACAAGAGCCTCGACATAAAACCCCGCACTACCGACGCGATGTGAATTTTCAAGTTAGCGTGCCGCGAAGTCCTTCAACACGGCCATCGCAGCGTTGCGGCCATTGATGCCTATCACGCTGCCGCCGGGATGCGTGCACGCTCCGCAAAGATAGACGCCCTGCATCGGCGTACGTGCAGACAGGCGATTGGACCACATATAGGCAGGCAGACATTCGCCCTGAAAGATATGCCCACCCGTAAGGCCCACCTTCCGCTCAATGTCGGGCGGCCCCAGCACCTGCGTGTCCAACACGGCATCGTCCAGATTGGAACAGAAACGTGCCAGAGATCGAATCGCAAGTTGGCCCACCTCATCTCGTCGTTCGTCCCACGTACCCTGCGAAAACGCATAGGGAACATATTGCGCAAAAACGCTCATCGTATGCAGGCCCGCTGGAGCAACCGTCGCATCATGGACGCTTTGGAAGTACAACTCGCACCACAGGTGTTCCGGTAGGTCGCCTTGTTTTGCAGCGGCAAAGCCGGCCTTCCACTCAGCCTTACTAAGAGGCGCATTGATCTGCCCATAATGATGCGCCTGATTCCTTCCCGGGCGCGCCCTAAAGTCGGGAAGTTCACGAAGCAGCACATTCAGCTTCACCGTGCATCCCTCAATGGGAATCTCTTCGACACGCGCGCTCCAGACAGGGTCTGCCGCAGCTCCGAGCAATCGCTGTGTCTGCCGCGGATCGGCATTTGAGATCACAACCGGAGCCGAGAGGCGTTCGCCTCCCTCGAGGACGACGCCTTCTCCCGGCAGTATTCGCGCAACAGGAACTCCCGTGGCGACAACCGCCCCCGCTTCACGTGCGGCATCGCAGAAATAAAACGAAACCATCCCCATGCCGCCTTTGACGTAGCCCCACATCCCCGGCATTCCGCCAAGTCGGCCGGAAGAATGATGAAATCGGATGGAAGCCGTCCCCGGGGTAAATGGGCTCGCATTCGTGCCGATCACTCCCTGCCCAAGGTAGGCCGTTTGCAAACGCTCATCGGTCAGATACCGTTCGACGAATTCAGCCATCGACCAGTCGAACAGCACATGCTTCGCCTCTTCATCTCCCTTGAGCCGTTCTTCAATCTGCTCGCGAGTCGGGGGTTCACCGATCCACATGTCTCGATCACCCGCAGGCCGCACAGCATCGCGCAACCTGCGAATCACATCGTTCATAGCTCGCCAGCCTTCGACATCACGCGGCGCGAAGTTGCGAATCTCCTCCTCGCACCGCTCATCGTCGTCCCACAGTTGAACGCTGGATTCGTCAAGAAACGGAACGAAGAGCCCGTTGACGGCCGGACTCCATTGAAAGCCGCGCCCTGGCAGGTCCAACTCAGAGACAACCAACGGGTGCAGCAAACCGGCCAGATAGGCGCACGGAGACATGCGAACACCGGGAAAAGGCTCCTCAATGGTGCAGGCGCCGCCCACACGTACGCGACTCTCCAGAACAAGGACGCGCTTGCCAGCCCTCGCCACGTACGTCGCACACGCAAGACCGTTGTGGCCCGCTCCAACGACGATCACGTCCCAGTTGCGAGTGGCCAGTTCACGAATAGGGGCTGGCAATCCTAACTCACCGAGCGCCTCCGCTGTAGGGGAAGTCATCCCCACAGTATCTACACGGAAGTGAAGCGTGGAAAGCTGAACCGGAGTTATGTTAGTTCGATCGTCGAACCGGGGTGGGCTTAATCGAATCGCAAAACACCCCTTCAGGCAACTCTAATTGCTTCCCTTTTTGAATCGAATTCGTCATTTTGACAACACGCTTTCATACTTCGAACTGGTTTAGGGACGGATGGCACCGATGCACGCTAGTGTCCAAAAACGCACACGGTCGTGTCGGTGCGCAGAGACTGATCTTTCGGAGCTTCGCGCATTGATGCTGATAAGATTCGCGTAGATTCCACTAAATCAGGACAACTCTGAACCTAAGTCGAAGCATTTGCGTAAGGTCCACATGGAGGCAACTTTGAACTGTGTATCGGAAGTGACGGAAGCGGATCGCAAAAAGCAGGCGGTTCGTTTCGCGGCAAGACACGTGGCCCATAAGCTGGGTTTTGGTAGAAAGCTGATGTTATGCCTGGCGAGCTTAGTTATGTTCGGAGCGTCGGCGTTTGGTCTTACGCATGCCACAGACGGTCAGACCCAACCGGCAACAGCAAAAACTGGAATCGAAGATACGTGGCAGGGAACGTTGCACGCTCCCCAGAAAGATCTGCGGACAGTATTGAAGATCACAAAAACGGATTCAGGCGCTCTGAAGGTGATGATGTACAGCATCGACCAGGGAGCGGGCGGCATGACCGCGTCGTCCTCAAGCTTTACTGACGGCGTGCTGAAGTACGGACTCGAGATGATCGACGGTACCTACGAAGGCAAGATATCCTCCGACGGAAAGTCGATTACGGGAACCTGGAAGCAGGGCAACAATCCTTTGGCGCTCGTATTCGAGAGGGCCACTCCGGAGACAGCCTGGGCAATTCCGGAGCCTCCGCCGCGACTTCCGCCGATGGCTGTGGACGCCGACCCTACCTTCGAAGTAGCGACGGTCAAACCGAGCAAACCCGATCAGCCAGGCAAGGCCCTGATGGTGCGCGGGAACCGGTTCTCTACGATCAATACCACCCTGAGCGATCTGATCTGCTTTGCTTATGATGTGCAGCAAAAGCAGATCGTCGGAGCTCCGGATTGGATCACTACGGACAAGTTCGATATCGCCGCACAACCCGACCTGCCAGGTACGCCGAGCGGGAAGCAGTTGAAATCGATGCTGCAAAAACTACTCGCTGATCGCTTCCAGCTCAAGTTCCACCGGGATAAAAAGGAGCTTTCGGCGTATGTGCTGTCGGCTGGGAAGAATGGGCCGAAGATGAAACAGAACGACGGCAATCCAAACGGACTACCCGGATTATTCTTTCGGCAGCTGGGTTTTCTAACGGTACAAAACGCCACAATGGCAGATTTCACCCGATTGATGCAATCGGCTGTTCTGGATCGCCCGGTTGTTGATCAAACCGGACTGCAAGGCAAATGGGACTTTGTCTTGAAGTGGACCCCCGACGAGTCGCAGTTCAGCGGAATGGGTGTGAAGGTGCCACCACCAGGCGACGCCGCAGATGCACCGCCTCCGTTGTTCACCGCCATTCAGGAGCAGATCGGCTTGAAATTGGACGCAGGAAAGGCGTCCGTTGAAGTGCTTGCGCTTGACCACGTCGAAAAACCTTCCGAGAACTAGAGCGATGGAGCGACGAGGACTGAGGCTGCGGCTACGATGGTCACGATGGCTGCGATTTATTTGCAGTCTGGCGGTGCTCCAGATCGCCGCAATCGCGTGGGCCTCGGAGAATCACGGGCAGGTCTTCTTCGGTGGCGTCCCGGTTCCAGGCGTCACCGTAACCGTCTCTCAGGGCGACAAAAAGATCGAGACCGTCACCGACCGCCAGGGCCTCTATGAATTCGGCAACATTGCGGACGGAGTTTGGAAGATTCGGATCGAGATGCGCGGCTTCACCACCGTCGATGGAGAGATAACGGTTGCTCCGACCGCACCGCAGGGCACCTGGGAACTAAAGCTCCTCGGCCTGGACCAGATGCTCGCTCAAACGAAGGTGATTGAGCCTGAGAATAAGTCACTGCAGACTCGTGACTCGTCCGAAGCGACGCAAAAGATGTCTCCGCCAGACAAGGAGGCCGGAAATGTTCCGGAGGCGCAACGACCTGAAGAATCGGATCGATCGAATGACGGCCTTCTGATCAATGGCAGTGAGAGCAATGCGGCAACGTCCCCGTTCACGATGACTCCGGCCTTCGGCAACCGGCGGCCAGGGGCGAAGAGTCTCTACACGGGCGGCATCGGCGCGATTGTAGGCAACTCGGTCTTCGATGCCCGCCCTTATTCGCTGACTGGACTCGAGTTGCCGAAGGCCTCCTTCAGCACGGTCACGACAGTTGTCACGCTGGGCGGCCCACTGAACATCCCTCACCTCATGTATCACGGCCCAAACTTTTTCGTAACGTATCAATGGACACGCAACAGCAATGCCACCACGCAGTCCGGACTGGTACCGGATGCGATGCAGCGGAACGGCGATCTCTCCGGCTTGCTGAACCCAGTTGGGCAGCCGGTAACAATCTACAACCCCGCAACGGGACTGCCCTTCCCAGGACCGATCCCAGTCAGCTCGCAGGCGAAGTCTTTGCTTGAGTTGTATCCATTGCCGAATCTTGCTGGGAACAGCCGCTACAACTACCAGACGCAGGTTTTGGGCAACACCCATGCCGATGCACTGCAGTCGCGGCTGGACAAGTCGATTGGCCACAAAGATCAGCTCTATGGTGGATTCGGGTTTCGCAGCTCGCGGGCGGACAATGCGAATCTCTTCAACTTTCGCGATACAACGAACACGTTGGGCATCGACACTAATGTGAACTGGTCTCACCATTTTAGACATCAGCTCCTTGCCACATGGGGATACCACTTTACGCGGCTGCGCACAGAAGTCCAGCCCGAGTTTGCGAACCAGGAGAACATCTCCGGCAACGCAGGAATCACCGGGAACAGTCAGGCTCCGGCAGACTGGGGGCCACCGGCACTTGTGTTTTCAAGCGGAATTGCTTCGCTCAGCGATGGGGTTAGCGTCTTCAACCGCAATCGTACCGACGCATTGTCACTCAATGTGACGACAACTCATCGCCGCCATACTGTCACCTTCGGCGGCGACTTCCGCAGACAGGAATTCAATCAGCTATCGCAGCAGAATCCCCGGGGAACGTTTACGTTCACCGGTGCAGCGACCCAAGGAAGCGGAAACAGTTCGACGAGCGGGTCGGATCTTGCCGACTTTCTGCTTGGGGTTCCCGACGCCAGCGCGGTCGCCTTTGGCAATGCGGATAAATACTTCCGCCAGTCAGTGTACGACGCCTTCATTACGGATGATTTCCGCATGCGGCCGGAGTTGTCGATCAGTGCGGGCCTGCGCTGGGATTATGGGCAGCCCTTAAGTGAGCTCTACGGTAGGTTGGTAAATCTTGACGTCGCGTCTGGGTTTTCGGCGGTGGTTCCTGTGCTCGGAAGCAACCCGGTTGGCCGGTTGACTGGCCAGCATTATCCGGCTTCGTTAGTGCGACCGGACATGCGTGGCTTCCAACCGCGTATCGGCATCTCCTGGCGTCCGCTGCCTGCTTCGACGCTGGTCGTGCGTGCTGGCTACGGTATCTACGACGATACGTCGGTCTATCTTTCGGGAGCGGAGTCGATGGCACAGCAATTCCCGCTCTCGAAAAGCGTAAGCGTAGCAAACAGCCCCACGTGCCCGCTAACGTTAGCAAACGGATTCGTTAATTGCATCGGAACTACGCCGAATACTTTTGCAATCGATCCGAATCTGCGCGTGGGCTACGCGCAGACCTGGCAGTTGGCTCTGCAGCGAGATTTTCCCGGCGCGATGGTAGTAACGGCAACCTACCTCGGAATCAAGGGAACGCGCGGGATGCAGCAGTTTTTGCCCAACACCAATCCGATTGGCGCCTCAGATCCCTGCACTCTATGCCAGTCTGGATTTGTCTATCGTACTTCGAACGGCAACTCCACTCGCGAGGCCGTACAGCTCCAGTTGCGCAGGAGATTGCGCAGTGGATTTACGGCCACACTGCAGTACACCTACGCGAAGGCTCTGGATGACGACGCGCAGGTAGGAGCTCAGGGGCACACCGCGGCTACAACGGCAGCCAGTACAGAAAACCAATCGGGCAGTGCGCCATCCATCGCGCAGGATTGGCTCAATCTCAGCGCAGAGCACGGGCTTTCGACGTTTGACCAGCGGCATCTTCTGAAAGCTCAGCTCCAGTACACAACCGGAATGGGGCTTGGCGGCGGAACGCTTCTAAGCGGATGGAGGGGACGGCTGCTAAAGCAGTGGACAGTTCTCACTCAAATCACAGCAGGAAGCGGCTTGCCGGAGACACCGGTCTATCTCGCAGCGGTGCCGAACACAGGAGTTACCGGAACGATTCGGCCTGACCTTACCGGCCAGCCGATCTACCGCGCATCGTCAGGCTACTTCCTGAACGCAGCAGCGTTTACCGCACCGGCCAGCGGCGCGTGGGGCAATGCGCTTAGAAATTCGATCACCGGCCCCAATCAGTTCGGCCTGGACGGCTCCTTGGCGAGAACATTTCGTTTGCGTGACCCGCTCAACCTCGACATTCGCCTGGATGCTACGAACCTCCTCAATCATGTTGTCTTCAGTGCGTGGAATGCCATGGTGAATAGTACGACCTTCGGATTGCCAGCCACAACGAACGCCATGCGCAGTCTGCAACTGACGGGGAGGCTGAGGTTCTGATCATGCGCTGGCCACCTACATTGCTCCTCTTCGCAATCCTGAGTTCGACAATGCACGTCCACGCGCAGCAGATCGGCACAAACGCGGCACAGGGGCAGACAAACACCTATACGCTGTCGGTGAAATCACAGTTAGTGGTCGAAACCGTTGTCGTAAAGGACAAGCAAGGCAAGTTTATCGGCGGCCTGAGTGCGAAAGACTTCACTGTAACGGAGGACGGCGTACCTCAGACGATCCGCATCTTTGAGCATGAGGAGCTGCCGGTGACTGCGGATCCTCTGCCCGTCACGCCATCAGACGACGAACAGATCACGATCTACAAGCGGCTGACACGCACGCAACTCGCTCCCGAAGATCCGGACCATGCCCGTTACAAAGGACATCGCCTCCTGGCACTGTACTTCGATATGACTGCGATGCGGCCTGACGATCAACTGCGCGCGCTGACCGCGGCGGAGAAGTTTGTTCGGACGCAGATGACAGCCGCGGACCTGATCTCAATCCTGCGCTTTTCGGGTGGCGCAGTCGACGTGCTGCAGGACTTTACCGCGGATCGCAACCGCCTGCTCAGCATCTTGCAGACAATTATCGTAGGCGAAGGGCAAGGGTCGGCAGACTCCATCGATGATGCGAGCAGCGCCGACACAGGAGCCGCCTTCGGGCAGGACGACAGCGAGTTCAACATCTTCAATACGGATCGCCAACTCTCGGCATTGCAAACCACCGCAAAGATGCTGGCGCAGATGAACGAGAAAAAATCGCTGATCTACTTCGCCAGTGGAATGCGACTTAATGGAGTGGACAACCTGGCACAATTGCACGCAACCATTGATGCGGCAGTACGAGCAGGTGTCTCGTTCTGGCCAGTCGATGCGCGCGGGCTGGTTGCGCAGGCTCCGCTCGGAGATGCATCTCAAGCTTCGCCGGGCAACGTGGGCTTGTACTCCGGAGCAGCGGCACAGGCAGTAACAGACAGATTCCAGCAGTCGCAGGACACGATGTATTCGCTTGCCGCCGACACGGGCGGCAAGGCGCTCTTCGATAACAATGACCTGACACGCGGAATTATTCAGGCGCAACGATCGATCTCCGACTACTACATCGTCGGCTACTACACGACGAACACGGCTCAGAACGGGCGCTTCCGCAAGGTCAAGATCACGATGGAGCCCTCGCAGTCTGCGTCTCTTGAGTATCGCCAGGGTTATTACGCAAACAAGGAGTTCGCGAAATTCACAGCTGCGGATAAAGAGAGACAGCTTGAAGATGCGCTGATGCTTGGCGATCCAGTCACAGATCTTACGATTGCAATGGAGATTAATTACTTCCAGCTCAATCGCGCTGAGTACTATGTCCCAATCGTGGTGAAGATACCGGGCCACGAACTAGTGCTGGCCAAAAAGTTCGGAGCCGAACATACACTGATCGATTTCGTATGTGAGATCAAAGACGAAGTCACCGGGGCCACTGTGAGCAACGTAAGAGACGATGTCAACATCAAGCTAAGCGATGCCACAGCCACCGAGTTGGCGCGGCGCCCCATCGAATACGACTCAGGCTTCACCCTGACTCCAGGCAGGTATTCCATCAAATTTCTTGCGCGCGATGATGAGACGGGAAGGATCGGAACCTATCAAACATCGTTTGTCATTCCGAACCTGAACAAGGAGACGAGACGCGTACCCATCAGCTCAGTGGTGTTGAGCGGCCAGCATATAGACCTGAAGGACGCACTGTATACCGCGGCGAAAGGAAAGGACGCAGCGAAAAACGATGCGGCGAATCCACTTGTCTCAAATGGCCTCAAGCTGATTCCGAGTGTCACGCGCGTCTTCAGCACAGACCGGAATCTCTTCGTGTATCTGCAGGCTTACGCAGGAGCTACTACCCCTGCTACGACGGATAAGTCGACAACGCCGATGGTCGCTTTCGTGAGCTTGTATAGGGATCAGAAAAAAGCCTTTGAGACAGCGCCAATCGCCGTCAAACCGAGCCAGGGAAGCCGCCTGGGGACGGTGCCTCTCAGCTTCACGATCAGTCTTGGCGGACTCTCGCCCGGGAGGTACGAGTGCCAGGTAAGCGTTCTCGATCCGGCCGAACATCGAGTCGCGTTTTGGCAGGGTTCGATCATGCTGATGCGATGACATCGCAAAAATGCAAGAGGCTCCTGGCATTTCCAAACGCGCCAGGAGCTTCTCGAAAAAGTTACAAATCATTATTGAATGCGCTTCGTCACCAGAGGAACTTGAACCCGAACTGGGTATCTCTGGCTGGGAATGCGCCGCCGATTGTGCCGAATGCCGACCCTGCTCCCGAGTACTGATTGGGGGCATAGAAGTTAGCGCGATTGAAGGCGTTGTACATCTCAGCTCGAAACTGCAGCCGAGCGACCTCCCCAAGCTTCCAGTACTTCTGCAGCGAAAGATCCCAGTTCTGATAGCCCGGTGCGCGGAGCGTTGAGATATAGCGAGCAGAATTTCCAAAATCAAACGGGTTGCTTGGATCTTGGAAGGCAGCGGTGTTGAACCATCCGTTGATCGTAGGATGAGCGACGTGCACATTGCCGACGATGTTAGGACGCCGGTTTCCGCCGTATTGACCGAGCGTATTATTCGCAGGCGCGATTGATAGTGGGAACCCTTGTTTGAAGGTGGAGATCCCCGTGAGCTGCCACCCGCCGACAACAGCATCGGCAGCAGTGCTCATGTGAGAGCCAACAGCCTTGCCCTTTCCGAAAGGAAGCTCGTAGATGTAGCTGACTACGAGACTGTGCGGAATGTCAGCGCCGTCGACCGATTTCTCAGCGGCAAGGTTGTAGTAGTTACGGATGCTGGTTGGCCCAGAGTTAGCCCAGCCATTGTTCCCTTCGACGTCATCGATGAACTTCGAGAACGTGTAAGAAGCCAACACACTGAAGCCCGCATGGAACCGATGCGTATAGGTAAGCTGCAGAGCGTCGTAGTACGAGTCGCCAACCGGAGCCGCCTGGTCCTGAACACTGCAGTACTCAGGGAAAGGCCGGAGAAGCTGCTGGCGAGGCACCATGGCATTTTGCAGCTGGCAACCACTCGAACTGAGCTTTCCAGCCAAAGGATTCGGAACCAGTTGATTGAGGGCAGCAGTTCCAAGTGAGAAATACTGCGGATTGAGCATGTCTCTTTCGTAGCCGCCCGCCGAAAGTTTGATACCGCGGTTGCCGACGTACGCAATATCGATCAGGTCGTTGGTGCGAACCGAATACTGCACCCCCAGCATCCATTGCTGAAGATAAGTTGATGCACGCGCACTCCTGACGGCCGGAACACCCTGCCCAACATCCTGCAAGGCTCCGAGAGCGCTCCCCTGCGGCTGAAGAATTCCACCCGGCACTGGATTGCTCAACGTATCAAAGGGGATGAAGTTCTGCGTTCCGCGAATTGGCGTCGTTTGCGTGTAGCCATCGGCAGGTCCGTTGCCTGTATACGACGGGATGAAGAAGATCCCGTACCCGCTCCTTACCACTACTTTATCCGTGACACGGTAGCTGACTCCGAGACGCGGTCCGAAGTTCGTGTACGAGGTGTTGTACAGTCCTCTGCGATTACCTCCCCCGTTGAAGACCAGTTGACCAGGAGTGCTAAGGCTGGTTCCCGCTCCAATCGGATTGGCTGCATTGAAATCAAAGTATTGCTGCTTGTCATGCCTCTCCGTGAGAGGCGTCTGAATCTCGTAGCGGATGCCGGCGTTGACGGTCAGACGCGGAGCGACCTTCCAATCGTCCTGCACATACCAGCCGATATAGTTCTTCTGGGTCGCAAGCTGGGCATTGATGCCGGTAGCTCCGCCGTTGTCAGGAACGCCGAGGAGAAACGAAGCGAAACCCTGCCCGGTTCCCTGTGTCTCGTTGGCTGGATCCGGTCCGGCGGTAGAGTCGATGGGAAAGTTGAACTTCGATCCAAAGACATGTCCGCCGAGGATCTGGTTGACGACGCCCATATAACCAAAGGAAATTGTGTGCTTGTTCAAGCTTTTGGTCAGGTCAACCGAGTAAGTAATGTAGTTACGTGGAACAGCGTAGGAGTCCTGGCCATTGATAGCACCCGGCCCAAGCCCGGAGTAGCCATCGATCTTGATCTGTGGGAACTGATTCGCAATCGGATCAAGGCTCGTGGGAAGACCGAGCGTCGAGGGCTTGAATCCATCTCCCTGCGTCGCCGACTGCTCAATCCAACGATTCATGCCGGCATTAGCGCTGAGAATGAGCGATTGAGTGAAGATATGGCTGTAGCCCAGATCGAAACTCCAGCGGTTGTTCGGGTTGTAGACTCCGGGACCACCTGGATTGCTACTGCCGAAAAAGTCCGGCGAGTTCGTCTTCTGTTCTGACTTATGCGAGTAGCGCGCATAGATTCGAGAGAGGTCGCTGAAGTTGTGATCAACGCGAATCGAGTACTCATCGGATTGCGCGCTGGCAGGAACAGAGGCGAAGAAATTGTTAGCAAGTCCGCTGGTCGTCGGTGTAGGCCAGTATTTACCGGCAGAAATCGTCTTGGCTACCGGGTCAATGCCTTTGACGGAGTGGCTGAGATTATTGCCCGCGATCGGATCGCGGATGTATCCGGTTGCGCTGGCGACAAGACCGCTCCGCGGATCAACCTGACCCTGAGTGATCTGGCGCGTGGTGAAAGGATCGTAGATCGCACCTTGGTAGATGTTCCTTCCGAGAGCATCGTGGCCAATCACCGTCGTCGTAAGAAGGGCGCTGAAGTCACCGCCGATCAGCGTCGGCGTAGGTACCGTAGCGGTAAGAGATGCAGGGGTTGACTGGCGAAGTCTTTCGTAGACGCCAAAGATGAATGTCTTTTCCTTCTGCTTATAGATGCCGGGTATGTATAGAGGCCCTCCCGCGGAGGCTCCGTACTGATTACGGCTGAAGTCGGGCCGCGCTACGCCATTGCGATTATTGAAGTAATTGTTGGCATCGAGAGAACTGTTGCGATAAAACTCGAACAGGTCGCCATGAAACCGGTTCGTTCCGGACTTTGAGACGACGTTGACGACGTTACCGCTGCTCCAGCCGTATTGTGCTGTAAACGCATTGGTCTGGATCTTGAACTCCTGGACGCTTTCAACCGAAGGGACGTACACGACACCACCCCAGTCCTGCGCCGTGTTCCAGGTTCCATCCAGAAGATAGGCGGCGGTGCCGAAGTGTGTTCCACCAAAGTTGAGGAAGGAGATGTCCTGATCGGCGCTGCCCGAGATCCCGTTGGAGTTCACCATCTGCGCCTGTGTCGAATTATTGACGGACGAGTTCAGAGAGGCGAGCCCGAAGACGTTGCGGAGGTTGAGCGGGAGTTCGACGACCTGCTTCTGAGAGATGTCCGCGGAGATATTGGCGTTTTCCGTGTTGAGTAGCGGAGACGAGTCCGACACCACCACTTCCTGGGTCACAGACCCGACCGACATGACGATATCTTGCGTGGCGCTTGCCCCTGCGGCAAGGGAGATACCGCGCTGCTCATACGTCTGGAAACCAGCCTGCTCTACTTTGAGACTGTAGTCGGCCGGAGGCAGAAGCGTAATCGTGTATGTACCCGATTCTTTGGTGGTGAAGGTTCTCGTGATGCCTCGCTCTGCACTGGAGAGGGTCACCTTGGCGCCGGACACCAGGCTCCCCGAACGGTCTGTCACCGTCCCGTTGATTGTGGCTGTAAATGCCTGCGACTGGGCCAATAGACGGGGGCTCCCGCAAAATATGACCAAGGCGCACATCACCATCGTTATCGTTTCGACTATTTTCGATCGGGTGGCTCGATTGGGTTGCATCGGATGTGCCTCTCTCAAATGATTTGCTCTTCTGGAAATGGTTTTGCCTTCAGCCGCTGAATTTGTCCTGTGCTGGAAGCGATGACCACCCTAGTTAGCGAGAGAGAGTTGTGTCGTGGAGAATCACAGATTGTTTACTGATGTTTTAGCGACCGGACATCCGAGGTTTCTCCGATGGAGCAAGCATCCTATTTTCAAAGAGATGCGCGTCAGGCGTTCTTTAATCATGAGCATCGGCGAAGATGACTCATCGCCTCGAATATGAAAATCAAGGATTAGCTTTGCTTCGAACAGAATGAAACTGATCCCCGGAGATACCTGCCGTCCACCCGCCAGGCTCAAAGCTCCGGCCTCTACCAAAAATAAGTCGCTTCTATCTTTGGAGATCCGGGTTCCCCGTCGATAATCTGTGTACTCACGACTATCTCCATATTTTTCTTGTTTCCCGCCACACGGGCTGCGCTCGAGAGCTGAGCCAGATATGCCGGGTTGGTAACCAGTTCGCCCGCCGCTATAGTTCCACCTCGACCTACACCCGCGATAATCACGGCAAGCTTTCCGGTATTACTGTCCGTAAAACGAGCGACAATCGCATAGTCCCTGTAGTTATTCTTCGCCATCTGCTCAAGCCGATCGATCCGCCAGCTCGCTTGCGATGGAGATTCCGTATCGACGATACGAAACTCCGTCATCTCCGGATTATTGGCAAAGTGAAAGCGAAGTGGATTAGTCAATCGAAGAGTCCAGGCATTATCGAAAGCTCCGACAAATAGAGTCGGCCCGTTTCGCAGATCCGTAAGATTTGTTGCGCCTTCCCCTTTCAGACTGTATTGCTTTTCGTTTGACTTAAGAAGCCCGGTAATCTGAATCACGGCGTTAAGATCGTCAATAACGACCGCAGTCAGATTGTCTTTAAGCAGAACCTGCCGAGTCGGATCGGCAGAATCACGCAGCGCCACCGCTCCATATTGATTCTGATCGGCAATGCAGATAAGCACCGGTTCATTCGCGCTGAAGACCGGACCCCAGAAAAAATCCACCGCAGACCGGTGCGTCGACTTCCAAGCATAGGCTGCAGCCAAACAGCCAAGCAAAACAATCAGCCCAGCCCCGGCAACGACGGACCAAAAGTGCCGGTTGGTGGAGGGATGAGGTTGCAGCGCAGTCGGCGCTGGACTTAAGTGCGGTTCAGCGGCAGCAACTGCAACTTGCGCACCCTGGCCTTCAGCTGGAGCTGCGGCCCACTCATTATTATGTACAGGCGGAGGCTCAACAACAGCAACGGGCGAATCCTTTTCGTGATGGCCCTCAAGTTTATAACGAAACACAGCTTCTGGACTCGAGCCGGCGACGGACTTTGCAGTTTGAAGCTCCGCAGGGCTCTCAGCATGAACACTTGCAATGAGACGGTATCCACCTTTAGGAATCGTCTGAATCACGCGAGACGATTTCGGATCGTCCCCAAACACATATCGAATCTCTGAGATACAGCGAACAAGAACGTCGTCGCCCACGAAGGTGTTATGCCAGACAGCCTCAAGCAGCCGATCCTTGGAGAGCACCTCATTTGGATGCGAAGCCAGATGCACCAAAACTTGCATCACCTTGGGCTCAAGATGCCACGTCTTACCGTTTTTCTCTACAGAATTGATCTGAGGCTGGATCAACCACTCATCGATGCGAAAATCCCCTTGCACCAGTTCTACCTCACCAAGTGAACGAAACATTGACTCAACATCGTACCGCAGAACTGATTGGCTCCATGAGCCAAACGCTCTATCCTACCGTCGGCAACGGCTGCTGATCGCAAACGATTATACCGTCCACATCAATATTAAAGACAAGACACGATTTCATAGCAGGGTGCAAACTAAAGCCTGTTGCAATTTGCGGCTATGCATCGGATGTTCCTAGACTAAACTTCGGCAAAACATCAGGCTTCGAAGAAGCTTTTTCTGAACGCCCACTGTTACGATTCTGGTCGCTCAACCTACTCTGATTGTTCAATATAACGCCCGCCCAGGAAATCAGCGATCAAATGATGCAATATCGGTTACTTCCAACGCTTGCCTTCTTCGCCTTCACCTTGTGTGGTTCGACCTTCGGTGAAGAGACAGCGCGTCCGGGAAACCACGCCGAGCCGCTCTCCGGATCGGGACAGCTTACTGCGCTCCAGTCCGTCTCCGGTAGCAAACCTCTTGCCAATGGCATCGAGCTTCACAGCGGAAGCGCAGTGATGCAAATTACAGCCCTCCGGGAAAACGTCCTCCGGGTCAGAGTGGGGCCGGCCGGATACCTGCCAGAGGATGCATCGTGGGCTGTGCTTCCGGAATCTCGCGCTAACACAGCTCCAGTCTCCGCCGAAACGGATTCAACCTCGGTTGGCTTTCATACTACGGCTTTGCGCGTCCGGGTAGACCTCGCAACCATGCACCTGCGAGTGAGCGATCTCAACGGCAACATCGTTCAGGAAGATCTTGCCAATCGCCCAATTGAGTTTCATGGTCCGGCCTTTCGCGTCTACAAATCCATGCCCCCCGACGAACACTACTTTGGACTCGGGGACAAGCCGGGCCCTCTCGACCGGAGAGATCACGCCTACAGCCTTTGGAACACCGACAGTTATGCCTTTCAGGAATCGACCGACCCTATTTATAAAGCGATCCCTTTTTTCTTGACCTCGCTGAGAGGTATCACCACCGGCGTATTGTTAGACAACACCTGGCGAACAAGCTTCGACTTTGGCAAGGAATCTCCCGACGCCTATTCCTTTGGCTCGGAGGGCGGCCCGCTGGACTACTACCTTCTCTATGGACCTGATGCCCGGCAAGTGCTGTCCAATTATGCCTGGCTCACCGGACCCGCTCCTCTCCCGCCGCTATGGTCGCTTGGCTTTCAGCAGTCTCGATTCACCTATCATCCGGAGTCGCAGGTCATGGCGATCGCGGATCGGCTTCGCAAAGACAAGGTTCCGGTAGACGCGATCTATTTGGACATCGACTTTCAGGATCAGCATCGCCCCTTTACCGTCGACCCGATTCAATTCCCGCACTTCCCGCAGATGATTGAAGACCTCAAGAAGAAAGACTTTCAGGTCGTAGCCATCACCGATCTGCACATCGCGGATCTTCCCAACGCTCACTATGCTCCTTACGACAGTGGCGTGGCCAGCGACCACTTCGTCAAAAATCCCGACGGTTCAATGTACGTCGGAAAAGTGTGGCCGGGAGCTTCTGTGTTTCCGGACTTCACACGGCAGAGCACACGCGAATGGTGGGGCTCCCTCTACGCAAAGTTTGTTCACGACGGAGTCGCCGGCTTCTGGAATGATATGAACGAGCCATCCGTATTTGACGGGCCAAAGGGGACGATGCCCGGCAGCGTGAAGCATCGGATCGAAGAGCCTGGCTTCCAAACCCGCACAACAAACCACCTTGAGATTCACAATGTCTACGGAATGGAGAACGCTCGCGCTACCTACGACGGTCTACTGAAGCTCTCTCCGGACCAACGGCCCTTCGTTCTAACCCGCGCAAGTTACGCCGGCGGCCAACGCTATGCTGTCACTTGGACCGGCGACAACAGCAGCACCTGGAATCACCTCCGCCTGACCACCCCAATGCTGCTGAACCTTGGTCTCAGCGGCTTCGGCATGAGCGGAGCGGACGTCGGCGGCTTCGTTGGCAGCCCGGGACCGGAGTTGTTGACGAAATGGTTCGAACTTGGCGCCTTTCAGCCAATCGATCGCGACCACGCCTGCGACATCTCGGCAAATCAGGAGATATGGGTCCATGGCCCTGAGCAGGAGGCCATCCGTCGACGCTACATCGAAGAGCGATACAAACTGATGCCCTATCTCTACACCGCGGCAGAGGAGATGTCGCGTACGGGAATGCCCATCGTGCGACCTCTCTTCCTCGAGTTCCCCGACGCCACCATGGACAAACATCCCATGGATCTGGACGTTGGTAACGAGTTCCTGTTCGGCGGCAATCTTCTCGTCGCCCCAGCGCTCTATCCTGAAAAACCCGATGCTTATTCAGTCGAGCTCCCACTGGTGAATTGGTACAACTACTGGACGGGCGAAAAAGTAGAAGGAGGAGAAGTCTCCGATGGCGTACCCGCACTGAACGTTCCGGGCTTCATCGGCAGGCGAATTACGATCAAGCCGGAACTGGATGTTCTTCCCGTCTTCGTCCGCGAGGGGTCGATCATCCCTCTTCAACCCCTCGTCCAGAGCACAAGAGAAACGCCGAGCGGCCCTCTTACGCTCCGCGTCTACCCCGGCAAGGCGTGCAACGGCTCCTTATATATGGATGACGGCCACTCGTTCGCGTATAAGCGCGGGGACTTTCTTCGCATGGAGTTTAGCTGCACAGAAACCTCGAATGGAATTCGCGTCCACATCGGCCCTCGTCAGGGAAGCTTCGTTCCGTGGTGGAAAAATCTTCAGGTGGAGATTTACGGGAGCGCTACCTCTCCTTCAACCGCTTCAATCGCCGGCTCTGCGGAAAAGGTCGCCCCATCATTCAATGCACTTCGTCACGCAACCACTGTCCTAATCCCGGATAATGGTGCAGGCTCTGACTTGCAGATTGAGTGGGCCCACTAGGATCGTTATGAACTGCCCGAAACAGCCCACGTTGCGAAGATCAACTTGTCGCCCGGCTATTCAGGCCGTTCTCGGGCTCCTCTTTCTTCTGCTATCTCTCGAACACGCCGTACTCGGTCAAAGCAGCTTTGAGTCCCATCTGACGGATGCAGTCAATGCGCAGTCTGCGGGCGATCTGCCCGCGGCCATCGCCGCCTATCAAAGTGCACTGGCCGTTCGTCGCGACGTGCCTGAGGTCTGGGCAAATCTTGGCCTGATGCAACATCAAGCCGGAGATACCGCAGGAGCACTGCAGAGTTTCAAAACCGCCAATCAGCTGCAACCAAAGCTATTCGTGCCGCTTCTGTTCCTCGGGATAGAAAACCTTCAACTGGAAAACAGACCTGAGGCGATTCGTTACCTCTCGCTCGCTCGACAGCAGCACCCAAACGACCGAGAGGTCTATATGAATCTGGGTCGGGCATACTTCGGCCTAAGACAGTTCGAAAACGCATCAATCGCATATCGCCGAGCCACCGAACTGGATGTCAAGAACGGAGAGGGCTGGTATCGGCTCGGCATCACTTATCTGGAGATGTCGGAGGCTGCATCGGGAGAATTTGCCCGGTTGAATCGTCAGTCATCATTCTTCCAGCGGCTCGATGCAGACTCGCTAAGCGATCAGGACAAGCTGGCAGAGTCTGCAGAGATCTTCCGCAAGCTACTCTCCGGCCCATCATCTCCTCCATGCACACGATCCTCCTATGGACTAGTGCTCATACGAAGCGGCAAGTCCTCCGAAGCTCAACCCGAATTTCTCAAGGACCAGACATCAGGGGGATGTTTACCTGCAAAGTTAGGGATGATTCGCCTTGAACTCGAAGAGAGCAGAACCGAGGAAGCGTTTAACTCGCTCGCAGCGCTTTGGACACTCGATTCCGGATTCATAAGGGCCCATGCGGCTGAACTGACACGCGGAATGACGGCCGACCAAAGCAAAGCCTTCGACAGTGCTCTGGCGAAGAGCCAGATAAGCCTTCCTCCCGAAGCGATCTCAGTCCTGCGGCAGTCTCTCCGCGGCGGACGAACCCTATCCACACAAGCCGAGCCAATCGAAGATCGTGCATCGAAGAAGCCAGCCGTTCCGAATCTCGCGCAAAATCTTTACACACAGGGCAAGTATGAAGAATGCACAAAGAGCCTCCTTCCACAGCTGGTTTCTCTTTCTCTTCAAAAGATATCCTTGCTCGCGACCTGCTCCTTCTACACCGGTGATTTCAAGACGACGCTCGTAGCAGCGAAGAAACTTCGTGCATTAGCCCCGGTCAAAGAGGAGGGCCTTTACTGGTCGATTTTCGCGGAGCAGCGCCTGGCTCTCTTGGCATTGGCCTATGCCGGAGAGGTCGAACCGAACTCCATTCGTCTCCATGAACTGTTGGCTGAAAGCTACCGCGACCGCGAGAGGTACGCTGAAGCAGAAGCTGAATACAAAGTCGCTCTCAGCATCAACCCGAAAGAGTTCGTCGCACTCATTGGCGCTGCAACCAACTATCTGCAGGAACTCAGGATCGACCTCGCCCGCGACATGATTCAGCGAGCTCTGACCGAAAATCCCGCTGACCCCGAAGCCAACTACATCATCGGAGAAGTCTTGATTGCGGAACACAAGTATCCCGAGGCCGAGTCCTACCTGCGCACGGGCCTTTCTGCGAACAGCGAGTTGCTGCCGCGCGTCCACGCACTTCTCGGCCAGGTCTATGCCAGTCAGGGCGACACAAAACGTGCCATCGACGAATACAAATTGGGGCTGCCGAGCGACGACGATGGATCGGTGCACTTCCAGCTGGGCCGACTCTACCAAAAAGCCGGAGAAAAGGAACTCGCCGCAACCGCGTTCGCTGACTCGAAAGCGCTGAATCAGCGGAGACGGTCCAATACGCTGACGACCTTCGGAGTTCAACAGAAGGATCTTCCACCTCAGCTTTGACGCTGGTAGCTCCCGGACGAACCACTTCAATACCCTCAGTTTTTTGGTGGGCCGCAGACGATGGAACCATCGTTGCTGTAGTGTATATCTGTATTTTTTGGACGAACTTATTCGGTCGGGAGATAACCAAGCTCATGAAGCACCTGCGCACATTCAACTTTTTTCTATCCGCTGTCTTCTGTCTCCTACCTGCATCCCTTCTACACGCACAGGCCACGGATCTCGCCCCTACTCCTCCGATGGGCTGGAACAGCTGGAATCACTTCCACGATAAAGTTGACGATGCAACGATCCGCGCACAAGCGGAAGCCATGGTATCGAGCGGTATGCGCGACGCAGGATATATCTATATCAACATCGACGACACATGGGAAGGCGAGCGCGACAGCTAGCGGCGTCCTCCACACCAACAAGAAATTTCCAGACATGAAAGCGCTTGCCGATTTCGTTCACAGCAAGGGCTTGAAGATCGGCATATACTCCTCGCCCGGACCGAAGACCTGCGCGAAATACGAAGGCAGCTACGGCCATGAGCTTCAGGATGCTCAGGCCTACGCTGCCTGGGGCATCGACTACCTCAAGTACGATCTCTGCGGATTGCGCGAGCAGATGAAGGCAGCCGACTCTCCTGAATCCGCGCACAAGATGATGGTCGATTCCTACATCAAAATGCGGGACGCCCTCAAAAGCACGGGCCGCCCAATCGTCTACAGCCTTTGCCAGTACGGCGACGACGCGGTGTGGGAATGGGGACCCACCGTTGGCGGCAATCTCTGGCGCACGACCGGCGACATCAATGATCACTACGTCCGAATGGAAACCATCGGCTTCGGCCAGGCGGGATTAGCACGCTTCGCAAGCCCTGGACACTGGAACGATCCTGACATGCTCGAAGTCGGCAATGGCGGAATGAACACGGAAGAGTACAGGACGCACATGAGCCTTTGGGCCATCCTCGCCGCCCCCCTCCTCGCTGGAAACGATCTCACCACCATGACCCCCGAGACGATTGCTCTGCTCACAAACAAAGAGGTCGTCGCCATCGATCAGGACCGAGCAGGCCGCCAAGGCGATCGCGTCAGCACTGTGGGTCCAGTTGAGATATGGATGCGTCCACTGGCCGATGGCTCGAAGGCAGTTGGCATCTTCAACCGCCACCCCGGCCCAATGAACGCGACCGTCGACTTCAGGCAACTTGGCTTCAAAGGCTCAGTGAAGGCCCGCGATCTATGGCAAAAGAAAGATCTCGGCAACCTCGGCCCCACTTACACTGCGAAGATCCCGGGCCACGGAGTCATCTTGTTGCGAGTCTCGCAATAGCACATGGCGCTCTGGAACTTGATGGATCATCGCTCATAGTGCGCTCGTCAGACAAATCAAAAGACTACACCCCCATGCGCGGGTTGTTCTTGCGCACATAATCGGTGTCCTGCGTCGGCTCGGAGTCGCACTCCAGCGCGATCGTGGTTACCGGGAAATCCGGAGCTTTCATTGGAAGATCAAGTACCCGAACCCGAAAATCGTCCTGCGTAAACTTCAACGCAGCGCCAGTCTTTACCAGCTTGGCGGACTTTACCTTCGTCTTCAGGCCGGAGATCGCCACATACTCCCCCGGCCAGAAGTGCACATGCATATAAAGAGTGTTGCCAATACGGGTGAAGCTCGCATAGTTCGAACGCCGCACCTGGCACAGATCGGATTCATAGATCGTATGGCCATTGATCTTCATCCACTCGCCAACCTCTGTCAGAACCCTCACTGAATCTTCAGGAATCGATCCGTCCTGCTTCGGCCCAATATTCAAAAGATAGTTGCCGCCATCGCGTGCGCATGAGATCAGATTGCGGATTACGGTCTTCGACGACTTCCAGTTATCATCTGCACGCTGATAGCCCCAGCTATCATTCAGCGTCATGCAACTCTCCCAGGCGCGCCCGCCAGTCTCCGCAACGATCCTCTGCTCGGGTGTCGAGAAGTCACCAGGCAGCTTATTGCGATTGTTCACAATAATGTCCGGCTGGAGTTCGAACACCATCTTGTTCATTCGCTCGGACTCCCACCCCTTCGCATCGAGCGGCCACGCAACGTCATACCAAAGCACATCGATCTTTCCATAGTTCGTAAGAATCTCGCGGATCAACCCATGCGTATATTCCACAAACCGTTTCCGCGCTTCCTCGTCCTCAGCGCACCGTGCACCGTCCGGATGGTGCCAATCCATCAGAGAATAGTAGAAACCGACACGAAGACCTTCCGCTCGCGCCGCCTCAACATATTCGCGTGCCAGATCACGTCCCGGTCCCTGCTTGCCCGCACAATAATCAGTAAGCTTGCTGTCAAAGTTGCAGAACCCTTCATGATGTTTCGACGTCATCACCATGTACTTCATCCCTGCAGCCTTAGCCAGTTTGGCCCACGCGCGCGCAGAGTTCTTCACCGGATTGAACGTAGCCGCATGCGGAGCATACTCACTGACAGGAATTGCCTCATCTTCCATCACCCACTCATGCCGGCCTATCGTGCTATACACGCCGAAGTGGATAAACATTCCGAACTTCGCTGCATGCCACCACTGCATGCGCCGCATCTGGTCAGCTGTAGCAGCAATTGAGCTTTCCACCGCCTGCGCGCTCGAGGCAGCAGACGTTGTCCCGGGCATAGCCAATCCGGCAAGAGACGCCCCGGTTCCAAGCAGCATCTGCCGTCGGTTAAGCTTAATGTTTTGCATCGTCAGTCTCTCCCTGCGTTAACCACGTAAATTGAAGAATCCGCCGTCCAGCGGGTAATCCGTTCCCGTAATAAAAGACGCCTCGTCCGAGCAGAGATAAAGTGCGAGCATCGCAACCTCGCGCGGCTGCGCCATGCGCCCTATGGGTTGTGAAGTAGACAACTTTGCAAAAGCCTCTGCCTCTTTGCCTGGATAATTCTTCTTGATAAACCCATCGACAAACGGCGTATGCACTCGCGCTGGCGAAATGGCGTTGCAACGAATGTTATTGCTTAGATAGTCCCGCGCAACGGAGTACGTCATACTCAGTACGGCACCTTTGCTCATGGAATAGGCATATCGGTCCTCAAGGCCTGCACTTCCTGCAATGGATGCCATATTGAGAATCACCCCGCCGCCCTGCTTCACCATCGCCGGAACAGTCTCCCGCAAAGCATGATGAGTTCCCAGCACATTCACGCGAAAGACGCGTTCGAAATCCTCATCGTTGGTGTTATCAAGCCGCCCCACATGCGCTATCCCTGCGCTGTTGATCAAGATGTCGACCCGTGAAAGCGCCAGAATCTCCCCGAACATCTTCTTTGTCTGAGCCGCGTCAGTAACATCGCACAAATGTGCCGTCGCCGTTCCGCCAATCTCGGCAATCCGTTCCGCCATCTGCTGTGCAGCTTCGCTATTGAGATCTACAATCCGGATATTGGCGCCATGTTCGGCGAAGCAAAGGGCTATCGCTTGACCGATACCGCTGGCCCCACCCGTAACCACGGTGACTTTGTTGTCCAGGCGAAATGAGCTCACTCTTCCAGCACCTATATGCAGCCCCTAAAACACAAAGAACAGCCGCCCAGAAAGTTCTATTGGGTGCAGCCCTGCCATGTCAATTCGAAAAGCCTTTCCAATAATTCCCTTTAGCTGTAGACCTCTTCCGGTTGAGCGTGCAGCGCCGTCTTTGCCGCATGCCGTTGCACTCGCAGAACCAGAATATCGTCTGTCTGACCGAACTTCTGCGCGGCCGAAGCGATCTCCGCAGTGGTCGACGCGCTGCGCAGCATCTGCTCAATCCGCGCAAATCCGAAGAGCTCTCCCTGCTCGTTTTGAGCTTCAGCGATGCCGTCGGACATGATCAGAAGCGAGTCCCCCGGTTCAAGCCGGAACGACGTAACAGGAAAATCCAGACCTGACACAATCCCCAGCGGGAGTGCGCCTTCAATCCGCATCTCAGCGCCATTGAGGTAAGGAGGAAGCTGCCCTGCATTCGCCAGTTCGACCTCTCCATCCCGTGAAAAGCGCATGATCATACACGTCGCGCTCGCCGACTCGCGTTCACAAAGCTGGTCGTTCAGCACCTCGAGCATGCGTCGAGGGCTTTTATCGTGCTGCGCCGCAGAGCGGATAGCGCCGATGATTAGCGCAACCAGCATTCCAGCTTGCAGTCCTTTGCCCGTCACATCACCGAAAGCGATCAGAGAGGTGCCGTCCTCATCGTCAGGCACGATTTGAAAGAAGTCGCCGCCTACCTCACGCGCGGGCCGGTACACGCTTTCGACGTCAAGATCATTCAGTTGCGGCAGCTCATTCGGAATCAGCACCTGCTGAACATGCCTCGCCTGCGCAATCTCCAGCTTCCACTGCTCCTTCACGCGCTGTGCCGTGATGAACCGCCGCAACAGCATCACCGTAATGATGACCAGCGACAGAATCGTGGATAGCGACCCAAGATTGATGGCAAAGCCAAGTATGGTAAAGGTCACCTTACCGAGAACGACGCGTAACTCATGGCTATAGTTCGCGACGAAGGTAAGAAGAACTGCGACCGCCGCCATGACTCCTTCCTCTCGATTCCTCTTGAAACCCCGATAAGCGACCAGCAACAACAGAACACCGAGGGCCAGCTTGACGATCAACAGAAATGGATTCAGGTAGACCGCCATGTGCACGGGCACATGCGTTCCGTAAAGGGGCGGCCGGAGCATTGCGGTTCCAATGGCAAGAATCGCAGCAAGAGACCACACGAACTGATGCAGAAGACGGATCCGCTCCAGGCGAAACCAGTAGCCCCAGAAAAGTACCCACAGCGCAATTCGCAGCGGAATCGCAACAACATCGATGAGAAGAACGCTCGTCGTCAACCCGATCCACGTCGTGAAGTTGTCGAGCAGCACAACCGCGTTGCTAAGAAGAGTCGCCTCACAAACCAGTCCAAGCCAGAGATAAGACTTCTCCTGCCGGTCGAGCCAGAACAACGCGAACGACATCAGCAGCGCCATCAGTAGAAACAACATCTCCAGAAAGCCGCTGCCGACAAGGTGACCGATCTCGTCCCAATCCAGGCGGACCTCCGTTGAGATCGCCGAGGCAAAGCCCACCTCGGGTGGTTCGTGCAGGCCGCCCGCATCGGGGCTGTTGAACGGAGTTGCGCTGTCCATCCACATGCGAATGGCAATCGACACCTTGCCATTGCGAACACCCTTTGGAAGGCGAAAAGCCGTAGGCAGGCCACTGTATGCCGTCACTCCCCGGGGCGAAAACCTTCCGAACTCACCAAGCTGCTGGCCGTTGACGAAGACCTGATAGGCATCGTCGAAGCTGTCCGGCATTCTCAGCGCCAGCGAACGATTAGCTCCCTCCACATCGACCTTCATCCTGTACCAGGCATAGCCGGAGTAACCGGCGTGCCCGCGTGCGGTCCACCCAGCGGCAAGCCCACTCTTGCCCGGAGTCAGGTCCACCTCTTCCCACGAGGAATCGTCGAACTCGGGCTTCGCCCACGAGGGATCGTCGCCCACGTGAAACTTCCAGGGACCTGCGAGTTCCACCGATGATTCGCCCAACCTGACCCGAGGCGAGTCGCCCACTGGAGACGCACTGCCACTCTGAGGCTGGCCGAGCGCTACCGCAGCAAAGGCAGGTAGCAGCAACAAAAGGAGCAAGTGTAAACGAACGCGAAGCATAGGCACTCTCGCGGTGAAATATCCGGAGATTAGAGACTACACGACCGGAGTAGCCTTTTGCTCCTGCATGCATCGACGGAACACCTGAAGACGTAACAATTTAACCTTACGAAAGGCAAAAAAGAAGCCCATGCCAGCTGGCGTGGGCTTCTCTTCCTGATTGGACACCAATACGCCCGTCTCCGGGTAAATCCGAACTGCTTCTACTTCTTTGCCAGAGCGAAAACGCGACGGCGTCCGGCGAAGTACAAACCGGTCATCGCCACTCCCGTCGAAAGCAACAGGAGGGAATCGGGCTCGGGAACAGAAGTGGTAACAAGAAGCGGTGCCACGTTGACCGAACCGGTTCCGTTTTTGAAAAGATCGGGATCAACACCATTCTCATAAATGATGGCTTCGTCGCCGAAGTGAAGCGCTCCTTGAAAGAAGGAGAAGGTATCGGTTCCTGGTCCTGTCTGGCCGCAACTCGCTTGGCCAAATACGCTCGGGACTCCCCCCGATCCTCCCCCTGGTCCCGCTATCCCAGACGTATCGCACGCGAAGCTGAGATCGCCGAGTCCGGAAAACGTCAAGCTCAGCTCAGTAATCGGCTCGAAAGGATCCAGGTCTAACAAAACCGCACAGCCGTATGTGTTGGGATTCGAGGGAAGGCCGGGCACCCCTGCGAACTGACAGATACCGGCGCTCAGGCTGACCGAGATCGGAGCAGAGGGATCCAGGACCACGCAAAATGTATTTCCAGCGACGCAGATGTTCGGATCGAGAACCTGCACATGGAAGTCCACGGCCTTAGCATGGGAGCTGAAACCGAAGAACAAAGCTGCTACAAATAAAACGCGAAAAAGATACTTCATTTCTGTATTCCTCCGAAGATAGGGCGCGATGTCACAAAAGTCGTTTGGGCCAAAGAAAGTCATTGGTTGGGTCGTGAGTTGAAACCCGTCGGCTGCTTGAGCATGAACGGAAATATTGAAAGCACGTCACTGGCCAAAAGAAAACGGCCAAAATCCAAGCTTCTCGCGATATCGAAATAGTTAATAGGCAAAACATTGCACTTTAATGGGAAGCGAAGTCTGCTTTTTTGCCTCACTCCAGAAACACGCGCAGAATCTTCATGTTCTTCGCTCGAATCTTTTCTCACAGCTACGCGCACTCATCCGCACCCTCAAAGCCCGCGAAAAGCGGAGAAAGACGCAATTTGTATCGTGCCTTAATAGCAGCTACACGATAGACTCGAAATCACTCGAACCATGTCCCCTCTTGAACAGTCCGACGCACTCGATCAAAGCAGCCTTCCACTCGCCGAGCAGGTTGTGCGCCTCCAGGCGCTCCTTGAGGCCTCCCGGACCGTCCATTCAACCATTGAACTGACCGACGTCCTTCAGCAATCAGCCATTCTCGCTGTGCGCGAGCTCGAACTCGATGGGGCATTCTTCACCCCGCAGGCTATCTTCTATGGCCACGTTCCGCCTGAAGCTGTTGCATCCCCATGCGATGGTTGTGCGCGGTTCGAACTGCTCTCCCGTGAAGGGAAGATGCTCTCAGAGCTGGTAGTCGCCACGCCAGGCGGACGCGAGCTAAGTTTCTACGAACGTGACTTTCTGGAGGGTCTGGTTCTACAGACCGCCGTGGCTCTCGAGAATGCCATCAACCATAAGCGCCACCTCGAGTATGCCCGTCTAGCGCAGGACCTCGACGCGGCCCGCGCGATTCAGCAGAGCCTCCTCCCTCAGGCCATGCCGTCAATTCCAGGATTCTCCGTCGCGGCGCGCTCGCGGGCCTGCTACCAAGTCGGTGGAGACTATCTCGATGTGGTTACAGAGCCCGATGGCTCTCATCTGATGGTGGTCGCCGATGTCGCAGGCAAAGGGCTCGCTTCGGCCCTTGTCTGTACTGCCTTTCGCTCCGCCTTTCGCGCTCTTGCCCGCCAATCCCTCACCCTGAGGGAACTCGCCGGGCGGCTCTCGCAGCAGCACTGGGAAGAGGGCGCCGAGGCACGCCGTCGATACGTCACTGCCATCTTCCTGCGTCTTGACCCGGCATCTGCCGAGATGGAGCTTGTCAACGCGGGGCATAATCCAGCATTTTTGGTGACTGGCGGCGACACCCCGGTGCGTCTCATTGAAGCCAGCGGAACCCCTCTCGGCATGCTCCCTGGCTCCCGCTATTCCATCGAGCGCGTCCCCATTGAGCTTGGAGCGCGCATCCTGCTCTATACAGACGGCTTAACCGAGATCTTCCGCGGCGAAGAAGAGTTCGGCCAGGAACGTCTTATGGATGCCTTCCGCGATATGGACGCATCCCCGCTTTCCGACTCGAATCAATCGGCCGAAGACGCCCTCGCTAACCTGTGGACCACTCTTGATACCTTCTCAGAAGGTGGTCCGCAGCAGGATGATATGAGTGCAATCGCACTTTGCCGTCTTACGGGCAAGTCCAAGGAGAAGGGATCGTTATGACCGTAGCCAGCGGCAGCAGGGTCGAGGTGCGGCTTCCGTCGCGTCTCGGCTTCGAAAAGGTCGCCATGAGCACTGCCGCAGGAATGGCCAAGCTTATGGGATTCAGCGAAGACCGCATTGAAGACCTGAAAACCGCCGTCGCCGAGGCGTGCATCAATGCAATGGAGCATGGCAACCAGATGAATGCCTCCATTCCGGTCAGTGTCGTGCTTTCGATGAAGTCCGACGAGCTCGAAGTCAAAGTGATGGATAACGGCACTGGTATTGTGACCCCCACCCCGGCTCCCGATATCGATCGCAAAATAAGTGGCGAAGAAGACGCCCGCGGAATGGGTATGTTTCTCATCCAGGCCCTTGTGGACGAAGCAGAATGGGTATCGGGAACAGGGGGCGATGAGCAAAGTTTTGTGCGGCTCGTCATCCGGATGAATAAGGAGAGTGAATAAAGTGCAAACGGCGAATAAGGTCTCACAGCAGCAACTTACGGGCGCCAGCGGCGAGCAGGTCACCTGCCTCCGCTTCTCCGGAGACATCTCTTCCGCCTCGAAGGAGGCCGTCGTCGGAACCTACCAGGCGCTCGACAAAACCGCCCACCAGAAGATTCTGCTTGAGTTCAAAGGAGTTGAATACCTTAACTCCTCCGGTATCGCTCTCGTCATCCAGGTTCTGATCGAGGCCAACAAGGCCAGCCAGACCGTTGCTATCTGCGGTCTCACCCCTCACTTCACCAAAGTCTTCACCATGGTCGGCATTACCAAGTACGCCACACTCTACAGCGACGAAGCCGCAGCCTTGTCCGCACTCTGATTTCCCCTATCGGCGCGAAGATCAGGCGCCGGCTTTTCCCTTGAAACCCACCCGATTCTCTCCCAGGCTGCTGCCAGTCTGAGGAGAGGTTCTGCTATCGCGCCTTTCGCCTCGAAGAAAAGCCCGCGGACCCTACGATCCCACCGCTCGATCCTGTCAAAAAAACCGGAGTATTCACTCTGTCCGGCACCTCCCTCCCACTACGAGCAAACATTCTCGCCCCACTTAAGCCAGACTATGAAATATTTAGGATTAAATAACGCGCTCTCTAGTAAATCTTCGCAGGACGGGAGTAAAGTACATCCGTTCAGTTAAACAGACGCCGTTAGTCTTCTTATTTTGGAAGAGCTGAAATCGTCCGACGAAAGTAAGAACCGGTAGAAACAACAAAAGCGTGGCCTAAGTTTTTTAGCCGTGCGGGATTTGCAGTCCCCGTTTCCCTCCCGCGAGGTCAACGCAAGACGCGGGGTTCCATACTTCCGTACGGATTTTTCGCGAGGCTTGAAGGTTTCTCGAGAGGTACCTATTGATGAAGCGCCCTCTTCGTACAGTAGCCATCTTTACAGCGGTTTCTTTGGGTTTATTGGCCGCTTCTCCCGCCCAGTCCGTCGCCGCAATCGTCGCGTCCAATTCGCCCGGCGCTGAACTCGCAGGCGTCCCGACACAACCGCCTCCTCCAGCGGACACGGTTACCATCCCCGGGCCATTACGCTCGTTCATGCGGATGGCGGCCATCAGCCAGAAGGTCTCCCCCGAAGACGTGTTGCCTCTGCTCTCCCGCAACGTCTTCATGCAGGGCTATCAGCGAGGCAGTCCCACCGAGTTTCTGCTCTTGCTCAATCGTTATGTCCAGCAAGCCAGGGAGCTTCAGATCCTCGCCGGAAGCAAAGATGAGATTCGTGTCGCCAACTGTGATGACGCCGGCACCTTGGTGCAGATCCTCGGCTATCGCGTCCGCGAAGGCTGCGGCACAAAGAACTTCTTCCTCGAAACCGCAAATCCTGAGCGGGCTTTTCTCACCATCGACTCAGGCTTCCCTCTCACCGAACTCGAAGAGGCCCTCCAGAAAGGGGTGCCGTTTGTCTATCCCTATGCTCCTTCAAAGGTTCCGGTGCTGTTCAAAGAGACCGATTGGACCTCTCTGAGTGTGGGAACAAAGAAAGGGTACGTCAATGTCATTGACCAGTTGATCAATGAACCACAGACGGCCCGTCTCTACTGGGCGCTGACCAAGAACGACGCCGAAACCAGAGAAGCGCTTCTGCATGCCCCCGGCCTTAGGAGACTCCTGCCTTACGCCGCGACCATGGACTTCTACGGAAGCCAGATATCCATTCGCTCCGGTCGCGTCATCGTCCCCGGAGAAGCATGGACATCAGTTGCGTGGAAGGATCTGGTAGGAGTCAGCCCCGATAATCCCGCAGAGTTCGTCCCACGGCTCCTCGCCAAGGACAACGGCTGGCTGGCAGCCTACTTCGATGTTCTAACCCGCGTCAACGAGTCGCAGCGCGAGCACCTCACCGAAAACGGCAGACTCAAGCGCTTCTACGATGACCTTCGCGGAGCCGATCTTGAGCCCCCTGCAACCCGCGGAGTCTTTCGCCAGGGCCCCGATCTTCTGGTTTTATTCACTCGCGTCGAATGGGACCCGAACGGCGCGCCGCACGTCCCCGGCAACCTGGCCATCTGGAAACAGATCCTCCATCAGAAGAGCGACTCGAAGGCAGTCCGTGAATGGAACAAGCACACCCATACGCTGGACCAGCCGGAACAGCTGCTGGATGCGATGATCACCTTTTCCCGCGACGTGACCGATGTCGGCCCACTGCAAATCTACCTCACGATGTGCCAACTGGATAAAGAACGCGCCCCGGAAAATCGCCTCTCTCCCGAGACGGTCACCTTGATGGCCAGCAAATTCTCCCAGTTCAACAACTGGTACCTCGTCTTCTCCGAGTTTCCCGAGCTTAGCGGCGAATCCGCCACTCGCTTTATCACCGTGGCTGAGTCGATCGACAAAATCTCCAACGAGACCCTTCGCGGAAATACTCTCGGAGCCTTTCAGGCCAACATCGGCCTCTGGCAGATCCTCGCCCGTCAGGGAGAGATTCCAAAGCAGGATCTGAACTCCTCATGGCAGAAGATGGTCGAGCCTTTCGCTAAGATCTCCTCCTCGCCTCAACTCTTCGACGCCGCCCGCAACTCGTTGGGAGAGCTCCTCGTAGCGGCAGGCGGTAAAGCAACCGATTCGCCGACGGCCATCGTTGAGCTGCTCGCAGGCCCGCGGCAGGACACTCCCGACGGCCAGAGAGTGCATCAGGAGCTCGCACGCAGAATTAGCGCCGTGCTCGAAGACCAGCATCTCGTCGCCCTCGACACCCTCTTCGCCCTCAGCGATGGCTTCAGCGAAATGGCTCAGGGCAAACCCGCGAACAGTTCCATGCTCTCGCTCGCCGGAGAGCTCCGCGAGTTTGAGATGCCTCGGCCCATCTTCACCGCAAGCGAAAAAATCGACTGGGCGCCCAGGGTCTACACCACCCACCACGCCGAGCTTCAGGTACAAACCGACCTGACCAAGGTCATCAAGACGCCCGGATCCCACCAACAGCTGGAAGCAGCCCGTGGCCAGCTCGCTCCCTTCTTCCGCGACACGCTGGTCGGACTGAACTACGCCTACTACGAGCCACCCGGCGCGCAGATCCTCCACAACAATCCACTCTTCGTGCGCTCGCACGACTTCACCGAGATCTCCGTCGTAGGCACAGAGCAGTTCTGGCAGACTCCAATGCTCCTCGGCGTAGGCTCGCCCGCCGGTGGCGGCGCCTATCTCATGGGATCGTTGACCGACCTCTCCTATGCGCTGGCAATGACAGAAGAGGATTTCATCGCGCCCGAAAACGTTCAGGCACTCATCTGGAAAGAGCTCGTGCCTGATCTCCTGGTCAGTGCGACTCTCCCTCGCTGGTGGAACATTAGCCCCGCCGAACTTCACGCCGTCGCGCTCTATCAACGCTCCGGAGAAGAGCTGCTGGCAGGCTCCGTCAAAGACGAGCAGCTTCGCGCCAAGCTCATCAGCATCCTCTCCGATCGCATGACGCCGCAACGCCTCGAACGTGTCCAAAAGGCGCTCGCTCGCGACGAGGACCTCACTGCAATCCTTCCCCGCATGATGCCGGTAGATACCTTCTATCTCGCCGCGGAGTTCCGCACAAAATTCCCTGGCGATGCCGCCTCGTCAGGGCCGGCAGGACGGCAGTTGGATGATCTCTCCCGTCAGCATCCCAACGACGTCAGCTGGGAGCGAATCTCGAAGGACTTCGGTGTTCCTCATCCGACGCTCGCCCGCACCAACGGACGCGAACTCCTCAACGTAAAACCCTTCCCCTTCTTCGGCGGATACTCCAGCCGCTTGTTCGGCGAGTCGTGGGAGTCCAACAACCTCTACTGGGCCCGCCTCGCCGACGAGATGGGCTATTCGCCCGTCATGCTGAACAGGCTCGTTCCTGAGCTGACACGCCACATGACCGCTAAGATCTTTGCAACTGACCTCGAGGATTGGCCTGCGATGCTGCGCGCAATGCGGGAGACAGGAGAAGACTTCAGGCAGGGTAAGATCGCCTCCTTCCCTCCACCCACAACCACGGCTTCTCGCCAGAACCAGACTGTTCCGGACGGCAACACCCCATAGGAGAAATGACAATGAAGAGATATTTTCTGTTGCTCTGCTTGCTTGCAATTCCTTTCTCCGCCGGCGTTGGTGCGGCGGCGCAGAATGATGGGTCGCGCATTCGCGTCAGCGTCGTCCTCGTGCAGCTCAACGTTGCCGTCACCGACAACAAGGGTAACTACGTCAGCGGCCTCGGACCTGAGGACTTCGTCATCACTGAGGACAAGATCGCGGAGAAGACGGCGACCTTCGAAGAAGGCAACGGCCCAACCCGCAGGGTCGTGGATGTCACCGGACCAGATGGCAAAACCCTGACCGAAGTCGCCGGCCCCGCTGGAGACCCTAACACCACCCTCGAGCCAGCCAAGCGCTTCGCCGGAGCCAACGTCTTTATCCTCTTCGACACCAGCAACTACATGTACCGCGGATTCGTCTTCGCCCAGGACGCCATCGCCGACTTCATCCGCTCCCTCGAAGGCGTCAGTCAGGTAGCCCTCTACTCCTATAGCCGCGATCTTTCCCGCGTCACGGCCCTCACCCCCGACCGCTCCCAGGTCCTGCGCGGGGTTCGCAACACAGTCGCGGGAGACGACGCTGCCCTTTATAACTGCCTCCTGCTCACGGTAAAAGATGCCGCACGGCTCACGGGACGGAAAGCGATCGTGGTCTTCTCCAACGGCCCCGACAACGCCAGCCTAGTGCCGCCAGAAGACGTAGCCGAACTCGCCCAATCGACAGGAACCATCATCTACATGATCAGCACGCAACAGGCCGAGTCGGAGCCCATCTCAACGGCCGTCTTCGAACGCATGACGAAGGCCACCGGAGGCAAAGCCTACTTCTCCAAGGACTGGCAGGATGAAAAACAGGCCTTCAACTCCATCCGCGACGACCTCGCCCACCTCTACGCCATCAGCTACTACCCTCAGCCAAACCCCAACCACGGATGGCGCGCCATCTCTGTCAAACTCGTAGGCAAGAACCTGCAGAAATACCACATACGCACTCGCGCAGGTTACCGTCTCCTGCAGTCAAGCCAGGCCAGCCTGCCGCCAGAAGCTGAGTCCGCCTCAAAATAATCTCGACGGTTCTTGCAACGTCGCCCAAAAAACATTGCGCTGCTCAAAAATCTGAGCAGCGCAATGGCGAATTCTTCGTAGCTCGACGCAGCGATTAGTGGCTCTTATAGCCCATGCCCGACAACACCCCGCGCATATAAGCAAAACTGGCCGTCGCGCCAGGCATCGGATCATCCCCATGAACCTCATACTCCAGATCAACGAACCCAGGATAGTTGATCTTGATCAACGCCTCAAAGATCTCGCGCATCGGCATAATCCCGTCGCCCACTGAGACCTGGCTCTCCTTGCTCGTGAAGTCAGTCAGATCTTTCGCATGCATGTTATACAACCGAGGTCCCGCCGCATGGATTGCCTTGACCACATCCGTGCCGGCACGCACCGTGTGTCCAATGTCGATGCAGCAACCAATCCGCTGATCGTACTTCTCCACCTGCTTCAAAACCTCCAGCGGCGACTTCCAGAGCTTGTCTTCCGGCCCATGATTATGAATCGCGACCTTGATGTCATACTCCTTCACAAACTTTTCAATCCGCGGAAGCGTCTCTGGAGCAGGATCGCCCGACACAATCACCTTGATACCCGCTCGCTTGCAGTACTCGAACTTGCTGCGAATATCCTCGTCCTCGTCCTTCGGAAAATAGATGGTCCCTGCAGCATGCAGCTTGATACCCGCCGCAGCATAATCCTCCATCGCCTTCGCCTCCGCCGCCGGATCAGTCGGCAAATGATCCTTCACATCCTTCGCATTCAGATCGCTCAAATTCAACTGCTTCATAAAGCCGATCATCTGCGCCCGCGTGAAGTTGCGAAACGTATAGCTAGCCAGCCCAAGACGAATCGGCGAAGGCTTACCGCTCGCCGGTGACGGCTGCGCCAGCACAGGAACAGCACGCGAAGTGACACCCGCTGCCGCAAGCAGAGCACCGGACTGAACGAAGTTACGACGAGAGAGTATTTTTTTCATAAGACCCTGTTCTTCAAATTTAGTTTGTTGCAAAATCAGTCTTTCGTTGGAATCCTTCGGACACCTTACAAGTGAGGCGCCCAACCCTTCTCGTACTCGCGGCCCCACATCTTCATGGCAGCCGAATCGTTCTGAATCTTCCCGTCCGCCGTATCAAGCTGCAACTCACGGTTCGTCTCCCAGGCAACATTCGAAAGCTGCAGCATCGTCACCGCAACATTCCCAACGGCGATAGGCGCATTCAGCTTCGTGCCCTTGCGAATCCCTGCAATAAAGTTCGCAAAGTGCATATCGGTCATTGAATCGCGACCCGTAAGGTCAGACGACGAGGTCTTCTCCTTGCCCGTCTTGAACTCGTCCGTCTTATTTCCCTTCAGATCGTAAACCTCATAGCCATCACGATCGACCAGCACCGAACCAGTTGTGCCTACAATCGTTGACCCGCGATCCCGGCCATAAAACTTCATCCCGTTGCAGCACTTGCACTCCCACGAGATCATCTTGTCCGCGTAGGTATAGCTCGTCATCAGCGTGTCGTAGAACTGCCAGTCATCCTTGAAGTGATACCGCCCGCCCGAAGACGTAATACGCTGCGGATAATCCACTCCAAGCGCCCAGCGGCAAACATCAATCTCATGTGTGCCATTGTTGAGCGTCTCGCCCGTCCCCCAGATCTTGAACCAGTGCCAGTTGTACGGCTGCACGTTGTCCTTATAAGGCTGCCGCGGAGCCGGCCCCTGCCACAGATCCCAATCCAGCGCCGCAGGCACAGGCGCTTCCTTGCCGACACCGATCGACTTCCTCACGTTGCTGTACCAGGCCTTCCCAAAGTAAGCGTGGCCAATCAGCCCATTGTGAATCTTATCGACGATCTCGATCGTATGCGGAGACGATCGCTGCTGCGTCCCCATCTGCACCAGCTTCTGATACTTCTGCTGCGCCTGCACGAGCATCGCGCCCTCAGCAGGATTGTGGCTGCAAGGCTTCTCGACATAAACATGCTTCCCTGCCTGCAACCCTGCAATCGCCATCGGAGCATGCCAGTGGTCAGGAGTCGCAATCGTGATCGCGTCCACGTCCTTCTTCTGCAGAACAATACGGAAGTCCTTCTCGGTCGCCGGAGCCTCACCCATCTCCTTCTCGGTGCCGTCGGCAAACTTCTTCAGAATATTGCTATCCACATCGCAGACATAAGCAATCCGCGCATCTTTCTTATTCGCCTTCAATGCCGATAGATGCGCATAGGCACGCGAATTCAGGCCAATCACCGCGAAGTTCAGTCGGTCATTCGAGCCCATGATCTGCCCATAACTCTTTGCCGTCGATCCAATCGCCAAACCTGCAGCTCCTACTGCAAGCGTATCCAGAAACTCCCGTCGGGTAACCATTCCACTCTCCTTCAAAACTTCAATTCAATATGTTTAAAACGTTTAAAACGCTCCGGCATCTTCCAGGCACTTCTTCATCCCCGCCCAGCTGATCCGAGTCGAGGCCTCTGGCGTACCCGCGCCGCGCCAATGTGTCTCCAGGCATACCGAATCCCGATAGCCCGCAGCCTTCAGCGCCCGATACTGCGCCGCCCAATCGATATAGCCCTTGTCCACAGGCGACCAGACAATCTTGCCCGAAGCATCCTTCACCGCGTTCTTGCAATGGCAATGATGAATGCGATTCTTCGGCAGACTCTCCCAGCCTCCGGGGAACGCGTCCATCTCACCCCGCATCACGGCATTGCCAGGATCCCAATTCAGAGCGAGGTAGGGAGACTGAACCGCCGCAAGCACCTTCGCCGCTTCACGGCCCGTCGCCGTATTGCAGGCAAACTCATTCTCAAGAACCAGCAGCAACCCCTGCTTTCCAACCGTCTCCGCAGTAGCGCGAAGCTTTTCGTCGATCGCCGCGCGATACGGAGCCACATCATCCAGTCGCCAGAAATCGAAGCAACGAATCTTGTTCGTCTTGAACTGCTTCGCCAGAGAAATGCTTCGTTCGACAACCTCATCCTGATGCTTGTAAGCCACCTCGGCAGCCCCATGCATGTCATCCTTCGACCCATACTGCGACTTAGGCGCTCCCGGCCAATCCACCTTGAACAACGGGCTCGCAATATCCGTCACCTGCAGGCCATACTTCGCCAGAATCTTCTGCGCCTCGGCAATCTCCGCATCCGAGGAGGCCTGCAGATTCTTGCCCCACATCTCGCGAATCTCCACCCACTTCAAACCAAAGTCATTCGCAATCACCGAGCAGGCATGATCGAAGTCCTGCGAAATCTCATCCGAGATCACAGAAACCTTGAACGGCGACTGCGCCGCTCCCATCGCGAAAACCGAACGTGTTGCGCAGGCCGCAGCGGTAACGCTTGCTCCCGCGAGAAAAGCTCGTCTCGAAACGCCTTCCATGTCTCTCCAATTCTTTGATAACGGTCCAGCGTGAGATTTAGTTTCACTTACGTTAGATGCCGGTCACCCCACACAGGCAGTGACCGGCCAAATGAAGCAAACATGAAGCAGACAACCCTTAGAACATTAGCTTCACCGATGCCTGCAACGTACGGCCGCCTCCGATGCCGTTCACGCTCCCCTGGCCGCTGCCCAGGGTACCCGTGACTTGACCGAAGCTGGTCGCTGTACAGCAGTTGTTGCTCGTCGGGTTGGCGAACTGCGGAGTATTGCTCAACTGGAAGGCGTCGAAGCCCAACTTCAGGGAATCCTCACGGTACAGAGCGAAGGTCTTGAAGATGGAGAAATTGTTCTGAATGTATCCAGGCCCACGGAACGCATTCCTTCCCGTATTGCCCACATCAACGTTCTGCGCCGTGCATCCTGCCGGGCATCCGGCTGGAGTCGTAAACGCAGTCGGATCAAACCAGTGCGCGCTCGATCCCACAGCATGCGTGACATGGTACGCCCCAGACAAGGTTCCAGTCTGTGTCGTTCCCGGAGTATTGAGGTTTGTCCCGTTGGTTTGAACCGTAAACGGCAACCCTGAGACTATCGAGATAATTCCAGATACTTGCCAACCTCCAAGGACGGCAGCGCCAACTCCAGAGCTCAGCATCGAGTGACCATGACCGAACGGAAGCTCGTAGATAAAGCTCTGCTCAAAGTTCAGAGTGCGATCAAAGTCCAACGGAGCATAGTTTCTGCGCTGGTTGATCCAGAACAGAAGCCCGCCATCGTCGCCTTGGATGTAACCCATCCCTTTGCCCCAGGTAAATGCGGATGTAAATGCAAAACTACTCGAAAACCGTTTGGTGAGCTGAGCCTGGAGCGATTGGTAGTTGGAGGAATAAGGTACGAAGAACTGGTTAGTCGCCGCCGTGCGCCCGAATGCGATATTTTCCGGCTCAGACGCCGCACCACCACCGTAGACGCTGGGAACATTGATGTTCGGAGCGCCTGAAATATCGACACCATGGTTGGCAACATAGGCAAGTTGCAGGGAGAGGTTGCCGCGGAATCCCTGCTGGACTGCAAGGTTCCAGGACTCCGCGTAGGGATTTTTATAGTTCAGGGGAATGTAGGTATAAACCTGACTCTTCAGCAGCGGCGTATTGGCAGGAATGATTCCGTTGGAAGGAATCACGATCGGGACGGGCGCTGGGAAGCCGGCTTGGAAGGTAGCTACGGTCGCCCCATCAGCAAGCACAGCAGGAGTGAACGGAGAGCTGCCGCCCGGCTGATAGCTGTTGTTGGCACGAATCGGGTAGTTGTACGCGTACGTGTTATCAGGGAAAGGCGTATAGCTTATACCGAATCCTCCACGAACCACTGTGTCATCGGTAACTCGGTAAGCGAAGCCGGTACGCGGCGCGAAGTAACCATATCGCGTCTTCATGCCAAGATTGGATGGGTTGCCCCCTACGCCGGCAAGGACAATGTTGTTCGTCGTCGGATCATAGTTCGAGAAGCTGCCGCCACTCTTGGGAGTCGCCGGCGGATAAAACTCCCATCGAACTCCCAGGTCGAGCGTCAACTTCGGCGTCGCCTGCCACTTATCGCTGGCAAAGGCAAAGAACCACCACTGCCGGTACGCCGGGAAGAAGGTATTCAGGTCGCGCCCGGTCTGGCTGGGCAGATCCAGCAGGAAGCTGGCGATGTCATTCGCGATGTTAGTCTTTGCCCCACTCTGCGAGGTCTGAACGTCCGAGAAGTTGAACACACCGCGCGGACTGAAGGTCTGGTCCTGCAGTAGATCATCTCGAACTCGGCGAAGGTCGCCACCGAACTTCAGCGTGTGGTTGCGAATAACCTTGGTCCAGATATTGTCGAAGTCGATGTTCGACTCGCCCCTGATCCAGGGCACAGACGCCGAATATCCGATCATCGTGCCTGTGAAGCCGCCGTTGATGGTGATACCAACCTGTCCGCTCGTGAACGGTTGGCCAGGGATATTCACGCCTGGGATACCCAGCGTGGTTGCATCGTTGGAACCGTAGTCATTCGGTTGCGCATCGTTACGCAGGTGAGCGACGCCGACTCGTGCTTCGGTAAAAAAAGTAGGCGAGAAGATGTGATCGTAGTTTCCGCCCACACTGTACGACGTCTGAATGCCTGTGCCTTGAAAGCCACCGCCCGCCGGGCCGCCCAAAAACGATCCGAACGCGGGTGCTTGGAAGGTGTCGACCTTCTGCCAGCTATAGCGGCCGGAGAGATGGTTCTTCTCATTGATCGACCAGTCACTCTTGATGTCGAAGCTGTTCGTGCCCTTCGTAAACGGAAGTTTGGAGGTGTAGTTATTCGCCGGATTGCCCAAAGGAGCAGTCGAGTTCAGAGTTCCGTTGGTTGCAGCAGCCGCATTCACCATCTGCAGGATCTTGAGCGAGACAGGATTGACGCGGTTGAACGGAAGCTGATTGTTCACGAACGGCGTGCGCTGATGACCAGCCCCGGTTCCATTGCCGTCTCCCGTATTTGGGTCATAGATTTGACCAGTGGTGCCTGAGAGCGCCGCGCTCAAATCGATATTACCCGAGGCGTTCGGCGTGTAATAGCGCGCATCGGGAATAGTGAAGGTGTTCGCAATCCTCTCATGATCCGAGGTCCCGAGATAGTCACCGAAGATGAACAGCTTATCCTTGATAATTGGTCCGCCGAAGGTGGCGCCGTAGTAGTTGTACGACAGATGACCCAGCGGGCCGCCAAAGTAGGAGCGAGCATTGACCGCACTATTTTGGATGTACTCGAAGGCCGAACCATGAAATGCGTTCGTTCCCGACTTGAGAATGACATTGGTGACTGCGCCGGTGGCCCGGCCCAGTTCCGCTTCGAAGTTATTCGTGGAGATGTCGACTGACTGAATCGCTTCCGCTGGAGGAATGATGATCTGCAAGAGACCAGTGCGCTCGTCGTCGTCGATACCTTCAATCTGGTAAAGATTGCCCTGACGAGGCAAACCGTTCGCCTCCGTCTGGATCGAACTCGCGGCATTGAAGAACTGGGAGTGCTGGAAGACTCCTGGCGCCATGCCGGGAACCAGATTGAGCAGCGACTGGAAGTTGCGATTGGTGCCAAGCGGCATCTCGGCAACTTGCCTTGTTTCGAGCTTCATACTGATGTCGGCACGGTCCGTCTGTAGTAACGCCGGCGCCGTCGTTACCAGAATCTCTTCCGAAACGCTGCCCGTGACCATGGAAACGTCAACGCGAGTAGACGAATTGGTGAGAAGCGTAATGTTCTGATGTATCTCTTTCTTGAACCCCTTCGCCTCTGCAGTCACACTGTAAGTACCCGGAGGCATATCGGGAAACGTAAAGTTTCCGCTGTCGTTGGTCACCGATTCGTGAATCAAACCGGTTGCCGTCTCTGTAGCCGTGACTCTCGCGCCGGCGACAGTTGCTCCGGTGGTGTCCGTAATCGTACCAAGCAGTGTAGCGTTCACCGCCTGGCCAAAGAGTGATGGTGTGAGACTTAGGAGAAGGATCGTGAGTATCCATCTAAAACGTTTTAGGCTGTGCACGTGAAACCTCCAGAAATGAATCAGTTTCGGGCCCGGAAACTCTATTGTTTGAAGAGCGAACGAACCGTATCAGGGGCCAATCTCATTAGTCAATAGATTTGTATAAAAATCTCCCGTTCCTCAACAGTCAAAGAGGCAGGACCACCTAAACTCCTGATAACTCAAACACACGCGGGAATAGTCCAGCATCAGGTTTAGTTTCACTTACGTAAGAGCCGGTCACCCCACAGGGGGTGACCGGCCAAATGAAACCAACCTAAGCAAAACGCCGCGGAGTCTGCGTGTTTTCTATCTAGAATGTCAGCCGTCCTCCAAGTTGGATGACGCGTTGGGTTCCCTGTGCCGAGGTGATCTTGCCGTTGTTGCCCGAGTTGAGGGCTGCTGTGGGGTTGGCGAGACTCACCATGTTGAAGGCGTTGGTGGCTTCAGCACGGAACTGGAACGCGATTCCATGCTCGAAGGTAATGGTGCGGAAGATTCCAAGGTCGATATCGCGGAGCCCCGGCCCGATCAACGAGTCGCGAGTCACATTGCCATCGGCGCCGCCGGGGCCGATGCCCCCGGGTTTGCCTGGTCCGTTGGCAGTGAACGCTGCCGTATTGAACCACGACGTCAGTACGCTGTTGGTGGCGCAAACACGGCAGCGGTGGGGATCGAGTTTGGAGCTAACGCCGGGAACCGCGTTGGGGCGTTGAGCATTCGAGCTGTCGAAGCTATTGTTGGTTCCTGTGGTTATCGTAAACGGCGCGCCGCTGGTCAGATAGACAATCGGCGAGATCTGCCAACCGTTTAACGCCTGCTTCAGGAACCCGTTCGATCCGTGGAAGTAGTCGATGTTCCATATGGCGGAGATCGCCGCGTTGTTGGTTCGGTTCGCATCCATGGGGCCTTTTTCCTCCGCGAGGCCGCCGCCGATGGCGCCCAAACTATTATTGGTGAGCGTAAAGGGATCACCTAAATGACCGTAATTCTGCGCGGTCATCTGTCCAATCGCCGACTCGTTCGAGCTTTGTAGCGCGCGGCTCCAGACATAGAAACCGCTGATAGTGAGGCCATGCGACATCTGCTTCTTCGCCGAGACTTGAAGGGCGTTGTAATTGGCGTGCTGGTTGGTAATCAGATAGATGTTCTGTCCCATGGTGCCTGTGTTGATGCCGGACGGACCAACTGGACAAGGCCCGACACAGGGATCGTACTGACGCCGGTTGGCGACGCTGGTCGCTGAAGTGCTCGGCGTACCGAACGCCGTCGAATAAGGAGCGTAGTTGCCGTCGATCATGGTGGGCACGTTATGCGAGAGCGTACCGACATACGCCACCGTCATGCTTATCTGGCCGGGCAATTGTCGCTGCACGGACGCATTGAACTGGTAGATGTAAGGATATTGCGCGTTCTTGTCGATGCTCTCGACGGCGGCCGACGGGAAGAATTTCGGCGCGCTTGGCGAATAGACGTACGGGAAGATGCCTCCACCAGGCGCGGTGGAAGGGAAGTCCCCCGGCGTCGAGTAGATATTGGTGATTGAATTAAGAGGACCGAAGGTCTGACGTATGGCGAACGGTGCGCCGTTGCCGGGCTGGTTCCACTCGTTGCCGCTGGTAGTGCCGTAGAAGATGCCGGCTGCGCCGCGAAATGCCGTTTTGCCGTCTCCATATGGATCCCATGCGAAGCCGACACGCGGCGCAATATGATGGAATCTCGTGCTGATGATGCCGCGACCGACACCCGGGTCGCCGGGGAACAACAAGCCCTTCGGCGCGGCAGGAGTCACGGTGGATTGCACGCCGGGAACGAAGGATGCCGTCCTGTTCAGGGATTCGACGGGAGGCGTATCGATGTCCCACCGGATTCCGAGGTTTGCTGTAAACCGCGGTGTGATCCGGTAGTTGTCCTGCACGAACATCGCAGTGTGCCAATAGCTCAGCAGCGTTGTGTAAGGCGTGTCCTGCTCGAATGAGGAGGCTTGACCAGTAACCCAGTCCGAAAACACATTGCCCGTGGACGTTGGTGCGGAGGTCGCAAAGTTGATCACGCCAAAGTTCAACAGATCAGCCCAGAACATCGTCTTATCGAGAGCGAACTCACCGCCAATGGAAAGGGTGTGTTTACCCCTGACCAGGCTGACCATGTCGCGTAACTCATAGTTGTTTGAACCCGTGAAAGGACCGGCGTTCGTCGTGCCCGCATTAAAGGCCCCGGATGGGACGAAATTGGGCAGCGCATTCGGCCCCTGGATTTGGAAGTTGGAGCCGTAAGTGGAGAGGTTTTGCGTCGATGGCCCGAACTGTGGCAGGTTGACACGTCCGCCCGCTGCCCGCGTGAACGTAAGCCAGAACTGATTCGCCGTGCTGGGGCTGAAGGTGTGAACGTCGCTGATGTTGATGTTGTACTGATTCGCAGCGGACTGATTGATGGTCCACGGAATGTTTCCGCCTCCGTTGGGGCCGGCCACGGTCCTGATAAAGAAGAAGGTCGCCGTCGCATGGTCGTTGGCGCCGAATAGCTGGTCATACTTGCCCAGGTATTCGTTATTCGTTGTCGGGGTGGTGTAAGCGCCCGTGTAACCCGCGCCTCCGGTCGCGGGCTTCGGAGCGCCATTGGGCAGCGCGATGGACGAGCCAAATTTGTTGCCTACGTTGTCGAAGTTTGCAATGGTCGTATCCAAGAGGGCTTGGGGGTATGCAGTTCTTTGTAGCAACCTGGCAATTCGGGCTGGTGTTTACGTTCCCATTCACCGGCGTCTTGGTGCCAGGCATGTTTACGGTGAAGCGGTGTCCGCGGTAAAGTCGCCCAGACGCTCGTTAGCCGTGGGCACGATGGCGCCCGTGAGCAGTGATCCGACTGTTTGACGCAGGCCGCCATAGCTGAAGAAGAAGAAAGCCTTGTCGTGGATGATGGGACCGCCGATGTTACCGCCAAACTGGTTGCGGTGATAAGGCAACTTGATCGGCTCGCGGCCCAGGGGTAGGCGTTGAAGTCGGTGTTGCGGTTGAACTCAAATAACCCGCCATGAAACTTGTTCGTTCCCGACTTTGTGATAACCGTAATGACCGCAGCGGAGAATTGGCCATATTGCGCACCGAATGCGCTCGTCTCTACGCGAAACTCTTCGAGTGCGTCGGGGTTGGGCGCCGGGTTTCCGTAGTTGCGCATACCGGTTATGTTGTTGCCGCCATCCAGGTAAAAGGCGACTTCGGGATTACCGCCGTCGATGGAGCCATTGATCTGGACATCCGCGGAGGGTAGCCCAACGGTGAAATTGGGGGAGCCGCTGGGGTTCGAGGTAGGGCTGTTGTTATTGGCCATCACGCCCGGCGTGAGGGAAATTTCAGAATATGCGTTGCGATTGACCAGGGGCAGGCCAATGATCTCTGACCCCTCAACGGTTCTACCCAATACCGCGTCGGTCGTATTGACCAGCGGGGGAGCAGACGTGACCGTGATGGTCTCAGTCGAAGCACCCACGGACAGTGTGATCTCAACCGTCTGGGTCTGGTCTACATTGAGGGCGATATTCTCTTGTACGAAGCGTCTGAAAGCCAGCCGCCTCCAACTCGAGTTTGTACTTGCCTACGGGCAGGTAATCGATGCGGTACTGCCCGTAACCATTGCTCGGCGCCGACCGGGAGAACCCGGTTTCCACGTTAGTTGCCTTAACGCTGGCCGCAGGGACGACCGCGCCGCTCTCATCCTTCACCGTACCTGCGATGGAACCGGTAGTCTGCTGCGCATGGGATGATAAAGATAAACCGCTCAGGATGAGAACGAACGCGAGTATCCATCTAAAACGTTTTAGGCTGTTCACGTGAAACCTCCAGAAATGAATCAATTTCAGGCCCCGCAAATCTATTGTTTGAAGAGCGAACGAACGGTATCAGGGGCAAATCTCAATAGTCAATAGATTTGTATAAAAATCTGTCTCCCGTTCCTCAATAGTCAAAAAAGGCAGGACCAGATCTCCTGTCTGAACTCGCTGACACCGCCCGGGACAAATTCGTCCCCACCCCCGTAACTCACTCCCCAGCGTGGGATAAGAGGCCGGACACCATCACTTATTTCCATCGCCCGATCTCAGGCAAAACCCGGCACTAACTTCACCACTGGGGAGCAACCCGCGGGAATAGTTTTCTCTTAACCAACCCCCTTCAAGTCCGGTCCATTACCCGCCAGCCAAATACCGTTAGGGGCCTGCCCCGAAGTTGTTGTAGCTTTATTTCCATGAAAACAGTCCACCACTGCTTCCAAGACCCCGGGATATCTTCGCCTTCCCTCGCCTCCCTAGCGCGTCTTCTGACCTGTTCCGTTCTGCTGGCAGCGACCTTAGTTTCGTCTGCCCAGACAAACGCCCCTAAACAGGCCAACGATGAAGAATACACAAAAAAGATCAAGGAATACCTCTCCGATCCGAGATTCTCCACCGAACTGGTCGACCATCTCCCCGCCTCCACCAAAGTCCCAACTCCTCTGAAGTTCCTCGGCAAGATGCCCGGACAGCCCGGCGAGCTCTACTACAACGCCGACATCAACCGCTACTACGAAGAACTCGCCAAAGACTCGCCCCGCGCCAAATTCTGGAAGCTTCCTCTGAAGTCCGAAGAGGGCCGCGACATGGTCGTGCTCGCCATTGGCAATGAAGAGGCCATCAAGAACCTCGACAAGTACAAAGCCGATCTCGCCGCCCTCACCGATCCCCGCAAGACCACCGAAGAGCAGGCGCAGAAACTCATCCACACCAGCAAGCCCATCTACTGGATCACCAGCGGCATCCACTCCCCCGAAACCGGCGGCCCGCAGATGCTCGTCGAGCTCGCCTACCGCCTCATCGTCGAAGACTCCCCCTTCATCCAGAAGATCCGCAACAACGCCATCGTCTTCATTACTCCAGTCGTCGAAACCGACGGCCGCGACAAACAGGTCGACACCTACTACTACGGCAAAGAGACCAAGAAGCCGAAGCCCCCGCTAATGTACTGGGGCAAGTACGTCGCGCATGACAACAACCGCGACGGCATGGGCCAGTACCTCCATCTCACGCAAAACATCACCGGCGGCGTCCTCGAGTGGCATCCCACTGTCCTCCACGATCTCCACGAAGCCCAGTCCTACCTCTACGTCTCCACCGGAACCGGCCCCTACAACCCCTCACTCGATCCCATCGCCGTCGACGAATGGTGGATGCTCGGCGAAACCGAGATCATGGAGATGGCCAAGCGCGGAGTCCCCGGCGTCTGGACCTACGGCTACTACGACGGCTGGGTCCCCAACTACCTCTTCTGGATCGCCGAGACCCACAACTCCTTCGGCCGCTTCTACGAAGTGCAATCCTACGGCCCCGACGTCACCGAAAAACTCCAACTCCCCGCAACCGCCACCAGCCGCGAATGGTACCGCCCCAACCCACCGCTCCCCACAGTCAAGTGGGGACCACGCAACAACACCAACATTCAGGAATCCGCAATCCTCATCGCGCTCAACAAGGTCGCTAAAGACCAGCGAGCTCTACCTCGAAAACTACTGGATGAAGAACAAGCGCTCGGTCCAGAAAGGAAAGGACGGCCCTGTCTACGGATGGGCCATCCCCGCCGCAGCAGCCCCAGCGCGTCAACATCGCCGAGATGATCAATGACCTCCGTCATCAAGGCGTAGAGATCAACATCGCCGCCAAAGACGCCACCTTCGGCACGCTGAAGGTCGCGCCGGGCGACTACATCATCCGCGCCGACCAACCCTACCGCACCCTCGTCGACATCTACTTCAGCCTCCAGAACTACCCCGTCGCCAACCCGCTCCCCTACGACGACACCGGCTGGACCATGCCCCTCATGCGCAACGTCATCGTCAAAAACATCACCGACAAATCCTTACTCGATCAGCCCGATGACCGCAATCGCCAAAGACATCGTCGTCCCCGGCATGATCCAGGGCACCGGCGACACCCTCGTCGTCGAAAACACCACCGACAACGTCCTCACCACCTTCCGCTTCAAAAACGCCGACGCCAAGATGGAAGCCGCCGAAGAAGACTTCGACGTCGATGGCCACCATCTCCGCGCCGGCGCCTTCATCGTTCCAACGCCGCCGACGCCAAAATCCGAGCCTCCATCCAACGAACTCGGCCTCACCGCATACGCCACCGCAGCCCCGACAGTAAAAACCCACCCACTCACCGTCCCGCGCATCGGCTACGTTCACTCCTGGCAGAGAACGCAGGACGAAGGCTGGGTGCGCGCCGCGCTCGATCACTACGGCGTTCCCTACACCTACTTCGCCGACCAGAAACTCCGCGACGGCAATCTCCGCGCGAAGTATGACGTCATCATCTTCCCCACCATCGGCGGCACCTCCGTCTCGCAGGTCAACGGAATCCCCAAGACCGGCCCCGATCCCATCCCCTACAAAAAGATCCACGCTCACTCCCAACCTCGGCGTCGAGGACTCCAGCGATGACATCCGCGGCGGCATGGGCATCGAAGGCCTCGCCGAACTCGTAAAGTTCGTCGAAGCCGGCGGCACTCTCATCACCGAAGGATCCACCGCAACGCATCCTCCCCGACTACGGCATCACCACCCGCAGTCACAGTCGAGCATCCCGGTACCCTCTACGCCAAAGGCGCACTCATGCGCGGCATCATCGCCGACAAGTTGAGCCCCATCGTCTACGGCTACACCGGAAATCGAGATGCCCGTCTACTTCAGCCAGGAGCCCGTCCTGAACACTCGCGCAGGCGGCGGACTTCGTGGCGGAGCCGCAGTTCCCGGCGTCGGAGTCGACATCACCCCCAACGCCGTCCCCATCGCTCTGTCACCATACGACGCGGACGACAAGGTCGACACCAAGGGCCTGCCCTCGCAGATCAGCGATGCGGACGCACTCCGCCAAGCCATGCGTCAATTCGGCGTCACGGAGGACGCAGCGGCAACTCCCCGCGTCGTCCTCCAGTTCCCCGCCAAAGCCGACGAGATTCTCCTCTCCGGAGAACTCGCCGGAGGTCAGGCCCTCACCAACCACGCCCTCGCGCTCGATCAACCCCTCGGCCAGGGACACGTCGTGATGTTTGCCCTGCGCCCCTTCTGGCGTTGGCAGACGCAAGGCACCTACGCCCTCGGCTTCAACACCATCCTCAACTGGGACCACCTCGACGCAGGCAAGAAAGAAGTCAAGCCTCAACCGGCCTCATCAAACTAACCAACTCAATTCAGCCAACAAAAAATCGGGCGACACATTATGTGTCGCCCGATCGAAGTTAATCCGACAGTCTTAGAACAGGATGCGCCCTCCAACCTGGATAATACGAGCGCCGCCGCCTGAGCCTGTGATCTGGCCGTAGGTGGAAGAGTTCATCGTTGCGGATGGTCCGCCAAGGTTGACCAGGTTGAAGACGTTCTGCACCTCTCCGCGAAGCTGGAAGCGGAACGACTCGTGGATATCAAACGTCCGGAACAGAGAAGCGTCCACATTGCGATAACCAGGGACGTCGAGCTGTGCAGGACGCTCGTTTCCGAGCAGATTCAGCGGACCGATACCGGAGCAGCCAGCAGAGCCAGCTATGCAGTAAGCCGATGTATCGAACCACTGCTTCCTCTCGCCTACACGCGAATGCTGCGGCAGCGTGTGAGGAACTTTCCCGGCGACAATGCTGGGACGATTGTTGCCATTACCTGAGAAGTAGTTGTCGTTGCCCGTCGTGACCGTAAAGGGCTGGCCGCTGTTTGCCGTCCAGATGCCCGACACCGTCCAGCCGTTCAGAGCGAACTTCACGAAGCGGTTGAAGTTGTCGAAGTAGTCCGGCTGTCCAGACGAAGGACATCGTCATCATGTGGCGACGATCCTGATCCGAACGCTGCCGATACTCGAGTTGCGGGTAGTTGGCGTCGACGAAGACACCGTTGAGGCCGCCAGTGCTGTCGAGAGCATTGCTCTGCAGCGTCTTGCTCCAGCTGTAATACCCCTTGGCACTGACGTGGTGAGTGATGCGTTGTTCCACCGTAATCTGAAGTCCATGGTAGTTGGAGTTCTGGTTCGAGCGAATGATGTACACCTGGCTATAGAGCGGGTTGGCCGCAGAGGCGCCGAACTGGGCGTTGAGCGGCCGGCGATTGTTGACGGTAGAGGAGGTATTGTCATAGCCACAGGCTTTAGTCAGATCGGTGCAGGCTTGCACCGCTGGGTGCCGGCAGCGGTGATGTTGAATTGCGGGCCGTTGATATCGTTGTAAAGCGGTGTCTTGCGATTGAGCGCACCCACATAATAGATGCTTACCGCAAGGCCCTTGGTGAACTGCTGCTGGAGTCCAAAGTTGAGTTGTACGGAGTACGGCCATCGATAGTTGGGATCGAACGCCACGATCGAGTTCAAAGGAAGGAAAGTCGCCGAGTTGGAGGCGCGATTGAACGAAAGCCCCGGATAAGGGTTGCTTCCTGTCGGAAACTCCGTCGGGTCACCGGTATAGGGATGGGTGAGCGACACGACTTTGCTATAGCTGTTACGGACCGCGTAAGGCGCGAAGTTCGACGGGAACTCCCACTGATTGCCGGAGATGCCGCCAAAGAAAAGACCTGCTGCGCCATGCACTACCGTTTTGCCGTTCCCGTAGGGATCATAGGCAAAGCCTACGCGAGGCGAGACGTGGTTCAGCGGCGTGAACGCACCGCCGCGGGGCACTCCCGGGTCTCCCGGAAAAAGCAATCCAACCGGAGCAAGCTGCGGACCTGTCTTGCCGACGATGTTCACTGTTTGGAACGCGTGAGACTGCGCACCCGGCGTGAAGTTCGTCTGCATACTCTGGGGATCGGTGGGAGCCTGTTGCCAGTCGTAACGGAGGCCGAGGTTGAGAGTCAGGTTAGGACGAATACGCCAATCATCCTGCGCAAAGAGACCAAACGAATACCAGTTTGCATTGGCATACAGACCGGTATCCTGGTCCATGCTGACCGGGATGCCGGCTACAAAATCCGAAAGACCATTGGTCGTGCGAGCAGCACTCGTACCGTTAGTTGTATTGAAGCTGAAGTTGCCGTAGTTGGTGAGCGAAGTCAACTGGAAATCCTTCTCCAGACCCGCTTCACCACCTAGGTACAGCGAATGGCTGCCCCGCGTCGTGCTCAAGACATCGCGAATGCCGTAGACATTGGCACCCGCTTTAGGTCCGGTGATCGCTTGCGACAGGGTGAAGCCGATCGATCCACCCACACTGATGTTGGGAAGAGAAGGTGTTCCGACAACTCCGAAGTCGGAACCAAAGTCCGCCAGAGTCTTCTTCGTGGGGTCGGGAGTCACTGGGATACGACCGCCATTCTGACGGGTATAGTTGGCCCAGAACTGGTTTATGGTGCGGGGACTAATAGTCCATACTTCGCTGATATTGGCGTTCTGCTGCTTGTTCGCATAATTCGAGTACGACCATGCCTGAGTAAACCCGCCGAGGTCGATAAGAGTTTTGTAGTTCAGCAGGAAGTAGCTCAGGGTCAGACGATGGGCTGGCGTGATCTGGTGGTCAGTCTTGATCAGGTACTCTTCATTCGACTGCGGAGCCGAGGAACGCGTCCTGTATGTGTAATTGATATCGCCTGCCCGAGTCGGTTGCTGGGCCGGGAGAACCTTTTTCAGGTAGTTAAGGATGTTGACGGCAGTAGGATCGGTAGCCGGCAATTTGTTCCCCGCATAGGGTAGAAGCGTTGTCGGATTACAAACGAGAAACTTAGGTATGAAGTGGGGATCCCCTGACGAATTTGTCGTATCTGCAGCGGTCAGGGCCTGCTTGCAACTGGTAACGTCCGTGGGCATATTTTCCGAAAAATCACCGGCTATCTGCGCGGCACTCGGCATGCTGCCGCTATGGTCGACACCGGTCGTATAGCGGAAGCCGCCAAAGCTGCCGAAGAAGAAGTCCTTATCATGACGGATCGGGCCGCCGACAGTGCCGCCGAAGCGATGCTGGTTGTAGGGAGTCGGGGTGCTTCCGGTTCCGGCGTTAAATCCGGCCGCATTGAAGTTTCGATCGCGGAAAAACTCGAAGACTGACCCATGGAAGCTGTTCGTGCCGCTCTTGGTGACCACGCTGACTACGGCAGCAGAGTAACGGCCGATCTGGGCGCTGTAGTTGTTCGTCACCACGTTGAACTGGCTGACTGCATCCGGGTTGGGAACCTGGTTGCCGCTGTTGCGCAGGCCCGTCATGTTGAGACCGCCATCCAGGTAGTACGACACCTGACCGACAAATCCGTCCGTCGAACCGTTCACCAGGACCTTGATCTCCTGGTAGCCGAGGTTATTGATCGTCTGAACCGATTGGACTCCCGGCACAAGTTGCAGAAGACGGGAGACATCACGGTTGACGAGAGGCAGGTTATCGATCTCAACATTCGAGACCGTATCCCCCAGCGTGGAATTGCCCAAATTGACCAGCGGAACATCGCTGGTGACCGTAACCGTCTCATTTGCAGTGCCGGTCTCGAGAACAAGAGCAAGTTCAGCACTCTGCATCACCGACAGGACAACGCCAGAACGTGTCAGCGACCTGAATCCAGCAGCAGTAACAGAAATCTTGTAGGGTCCCACGGGGAGAAACTCTTCGCGATAGGAGCCGTCTCCCTTTGTCGTCGTCGTGCGTGTGAAGTTTGTCTCGGTCTGAGTCAGCTTGATTGTCGCGTTGGGAATCACGGCACCTGAAGAATCAGTAATGACGCCATACAGCGTCGCGGTGCTGATCTGCGCTCTTCCTATTGCAGAAAACAGGACAGATAAAACGAGCGCAACGAGGAGCTTAAAGTTGATGGAACGTATAGTCATAGTCATACCGGCCTCATAGTTAAGCGTTTGTCTTATGGTTTTTTTGATCGACGCCGAACGATAGTTCGCTGAATGAACAATTGTCAAGGATTTTTGTTGGGAGAATCACTAAAATCAAACTATAGAAACTCAGGAGCAGTGGCTCGGAGGGCCTAATACCACCATCAAACCACTCATTTAGAGCATTCCTTCGGCCTTGGCTCGTTCAGAAACCCGATTCGCGGAATTAGGTTGGCCAAAAACGATGCGCCGCTGTCCCTCCCGAGGGGCAGCGGCGCAGCCAATTGATTCCAACAATGGATTTAATGCCCCACAACACTCCCGAAGAGTCGGCTAAGCCCGAACGGCAGCCGAAAACTCAATTGCGCCGCATTCAGGTCGATTTGCCATCGCGTCTTTCAGCACACGGCGAACCTCATCAAGCTCACCGCCAACCACTTCCATTCGTGGAGCCCTCACGCGAGCGCTCCCAACTCCAACCTCCTGCTGCACCAGCTTGATCAGTTGAACGAACTTCGGCACCGTATCCATCCGCAGCAACGGCAAAAACCACCGGTAGAGATCAAACGCCAGCTTCGCATTCCCTTCCATCGCTGCCTCGAACAGCACAACCGACTCACGCGGAAAAGCATTAACCAGTCCGGCGACCCAACCAGTCGCCCCCGCTGCGATCCCCTCAACAATCGCATCGTCGACCCCCACACAGGTCGTCAGGCGGCTCCCGGTTATCGCCCGGATTGCCGTAACCCGCCGCACATCGGTGCTCGACTCCTTCACCGCATGCAGGTGTCCATACTCCGAAGCAAGCTCTGCAATATGACTCGCCTCAAAGTCCGTCCCGTACGCCACTGGATTGTTGTAAAGCATGCTCGAAAGCCCAGACGCTTCAAGCACAGACCCAATGTGATGTTTCATCTCACGCCAGTCGCCGCGATAAACGTAGGGCGGCAGAATCATCAATCCGGAGCAGCCCGCATCCTCCGCCGCTTTGGCCTGCGCCACGGCATCTCGCGTTGACAGCGAAGAGATCGCCGCAACCACCGGCACTCGCCCCTTCACCGTTGCCACCATGTTCTTCAGAATCGCCGACTTCTCCTCAGAGCTGAGCGTCGCCGCCTCGCCAAGCGACCCCAGCATAATCACCGCCGTGCATCCGTTCTCGACCATCCACATGGCATGCCGAGACATAAACTCTGCGTCCACTCGTTCTTTCTCGTCAAAAGCCGTCGTCATTGCGGGCATTACGCCGTTCCAGTTCATAGTCATCTCCTTTTAATTCCATCCTCATCAATCGCGAGCCTGAGCCCCAATCAAACTTTCCACCGCTACCGGCTGAATCGGCGGCCTTACTGATTCCATTCCCCAGCCAAACAGAAACTCGCACGCCCCGCCACAGATCCGCCCCTGGCATGCCCCCATGCCCACTCGGGACTGTAGCTTGGCAGCCCGCCACGACGCATGCGCCTGAACCGCCTCCATCGTCACATCCTCACACCTGCATACGATCGTCTGAGGTGACGCCAGCCTTCGCAGCCTCTCATCAAGAGCGTAGGTCCGGTCGAGCAGTCGAGTAAACCGCCCGGTCGACTCGCGCTGCTTAGTCAGCAAACCCGCCTTCTCGCGCGCACCAGCAGCAGCGAGTCCCGCAATCTGCCCTTCAACTAAAGCCGCCTCGACGCCGCCAATTCCAGTCGTCTCCCCCGCACAGTACAAATCCTCCACCGAGGTCTCCTGAAACTCATCGACCCTCACAAACCCGCCATCGAGCGCACATCCCAGCAACGACGCAAGTTCGCAGTTCGGCATCAGGTGAAAACCGCATGCGAGGTAGTCTGCCTCGAAACTTACACGCCTGCCATTGTCGTTGAGAATCACAGCCTCAAGCCGGTCCCAGCCAATTGCCTCGACAGGCCAGCAACTCGTCCTCAGCCGCACACCACGCATCTGCCACCCATACCGCAACGCATCCACCAGCTTCGCAGGCTGACGCGCCAGCCCAAACCCAAACCTCGCCAATCTCCCCGCAGATGTCTGTTCGCACAGTGCGACAACATCCGCGCCACTCTTTTTCAAATATGCGGCAACCGCAATCAACAACGGACCAGTCCCGGCAACCACAACCCGCTTCCCGCGAACCGGCAATCCCATCTTGACCATCGCCTGCAGCGCCCCGGCACCCATCACATTCGGCAAAGTCCATCCAGGAAATGGCAGAAACCGCTCCCGCGCTCCTGTCGCAATCACCAACGATCGAAATCGCAACTCAACAGTCTCAGAACCATTCGCGGCCCACAGAGTGTTATGCGCCGGAGCATCGAAGATGTGCCACCCAGGAAAAAACTGCACCGAGGCCCCCTTGAGCCGCCCCATCCACCCCGAACCATCACCCGCTCCCTTGTCACCCTTGTCTCCGGCCGAAGAGTCAGAAGCCCCGCGCCAAATCTGCCCGCCCGGATGAAGATTCTCATCAACCATCGCGACCGTACAGCCCTCTTCCGCAGCGCGAACCGCCGCAGCAATGCCCGCCGGGCCGCCGCCCACGACCAGAACCTCAAACTCGCGCGTCATTGTGTCCGCACCCGCATATTCGACTCGCACACAATCTGACACGTGCGGCTATGCAACACCGAATCCACCTCAGCGCGACACTCCATGCACACACCCATCCCGCACAGAACCGATCGCGCCTCACCACTCACCGATCGCCGTGAAGCAACGCCCGCAATCAGAAGCGCCACAGCCACGCTACTTCCCTTCGGAACACGCACCGCCTCCCCGTTCACCATCACCACAATCGAATCAGGCATGGGTTACCTCACAAATCATCCGCGAAGGAAGATAGGGCTCCTGTGCAATCGCCGACCTCCGCCCGAGCACCATATCCGTTATCAGCCGCCCCGTCGCCATCGATGTCGTAATCCCCAGGCCCTCATGCCCGGTCGCGAGCAGCATCTTCGCATTCTCCGGCGAAGGTCCGATCAGCGGCAGCTTGTCCGGTGTCGCCGCCCGAAAACCCGTCCATACTCGCAGCGCCGACAACCCCGCCACCCCCGGCATATACTCACACGCCCGCTCAATCATCCTGCGAACCATCCCCTGATCCACCGTCGTACTCTCGTCGTCATATTGCCTCGACGACCCAATCAGAATCTGCCCCGTCGCCCGCGGCTGCAGATTGAATGCAACCGAATCCGCCGTCACCGAGTGAGCGCTCTTCAAATAGCCCAGTTCCACCACCTGGTGCCGAAGAAATCCCGGATACCGATCCGTGATAATCAAGTGCCCTTTACGCCTGCGCATCACCACCCCGGCCGCCAACTCCCCCGCCGAACACCCCGCAGCATTAACCACCCATCCCGCCGAGATCCGCCGCCCATCTCCCAGCAAAACCGCACTCCCCTCAATCGAGCTCACGCCGCAATCCGTAAACAGCGCGCCCCGCGCCGTCCCACGCTGCAATAAAAACTGCGCAGCCGTCGGCGGATAGATCACGCCATCGCCCGACACCCGCAAAGCCCCAGCCAGCGGCCGCCGTAAATTCGGCTCAGCCTCGGCGAGCCCCTCCCCATCGAGCATCTCGCACGCCAGTCCCAAACCGCGATACAGCGCATACTTCCGCCGCACCTCGGCCATCTCTTCCTCATCCGTCGCAATCCACAACGTTCCCGTCTGCCGATACTCCACCGAAGCCGGCAGCTCCCCTCGCAACTCGCTCCACAACTCCAGCGACAGCTTCGTCAGAGCAAGTTGCGCCGGCGAATCGTCCATCACAACCAGATGCCCCATCCCTGCCGCCGTCGCTCCGCCACCGACAATCCCCTTCTCCACCACAGCGACACGAAGCCCCTCCGCCGCCAGAAAATAAGCGCACGCCGCCCCCACGATCCCCGCTCCAACCACCACCACATCGTAGGTCGACTCCGAACGATTCACGCGATCCCCCACCGAAACGGGTCCTTCTCCGCAAAGTAAAGCCTCGCCTCTGCAGTCACGTAAGCCTCTCCCGTGATCGAAGGAATCACCTGACCCGCATCCACAGCGATGCTCCCGTCAAAATAAGTCCCCAGGATTCCCTCCTGCCGCCAAATCTTCCCCGGAGAGAGATGCCCGTCCGCATAAAGACACGCCATCTTCGCGCTCGTCCCCGTTCCGCAAGGAGAGCGGTCATACGCATTGCCCGGACACAGTACAAAATTACGACTGCTGGCCTCCGCTGACTCAGGCGCTCCAAACAACTCGATGTGGTCAACCTCGCTTCCATCAGTTCCAGTGATCCCGCCACTCACAAGAGCCGCCTTAATTGCCCGCGCACACTCCGACAACTCCGCTACGTTCGCAATCGCGAGCGAAATCCCCGGTACCTGCGCCAGAAAAAACCAGTTCCCGCCCCACGCCACATCTCCTCGAACCACTCCATACCCCGGCACCTCCACCGCAACGTCATGATGCAGCCGATACGACGTAACATTCTCCACCGTCACCTGTCCCGACTCATGCAGCGTCGTCCTCACCACTCCCGACGGCGTCTCGATCCGGTGCACTCCCGGTCCGATCCTGCCCATATGCTCCAGCGTCCTCACCAGGCCAATCGTGCCATGACCGCACATCCCCAGGTAGCCGACATTATTGAAATAGATCACCGCCGCCTCGCATGTGGGGTCGAAAGGGCTCCAGCAGAATCGCACCCACCACCACATCCGATCCTCGCGGCTCATTCACCACGCCCGACCGAAAATAGTCGTACTTGTCACGAAAGCAGATAAGCCTCTCCGGAAGAGATCCACGCCCCAGGTCCGGACCTCCGGCAACCACGACACGGGTCGGCTCGCCCGCGGTGTGGGAATCAATAACTTGAACGGGAGAGAAAATAGGCATGTTTATAATTGTATACAATTCCGCACTTTCTTAATATTGTTCCGCCGACATGGGCAGCGCTGCAACAGTGATCGTACAATCCAAGTGACTTCCTGCTTCATCCGAGATATCTCTTCTATGCCCGCTGCCCATAAACCGCTTGCCAATAATAAGCCCGCCACTCAACTCAAGGACCGTCCACCCAAACTAGTCCATGGAACAAGCGTCCACACGGCCTTCCAGCAGTTGCGCGAACTCATCGTGCACGGCAAACTCTCGCCCGGAACCTGGATCGTCGAAGGCGACCTCGCCAAACGGCTGCACATCAGCCGAACCCCCATCCGAGCCGCGCTCAACAAGCTCCAGCAGGAAGGCTACGTTCGCGAGCACCGGATGGCGAATAAGAGCCGCATGATCGTTGCTCCCTTAACAAAGAGGACTCCGCAGAGCTCTACTCCGTCATCGGCCGTCTCGAAGGCCTCGCCGCACGCAGCACCGCCGCCCTGCCCAAGGCAGAGCGAATGAAGATCGTGCAACAACTCAAAGCCCTGAACCAGAGGCTTGCGGACATCAAAGGCGACCACCGAAAACAAGGCAGCATCTTCGAGATCGATCGCGACTTCCACCGGCTTGTCGTCTCCTGCTCTGGCCCCCGCCTCAGCGCGTGGCATAAAGCCATCGAGCCGCAGGCCGAGCGCTACTGGCGTCTCTACGCCAGCTCCATCATCAGCGATCTCCAGCTCTCTATCGCCGAACACAACGAGATCATTCGCGCTCTGGCAGACGGCGACCCCGATCGCGTCGAACAAGGCCTCCAGACCAACTGGACCAACGGCTGCAAACGTCTCGCCCGAGTCATCGACGTCTTTGGCGAACGAGGGAGTTGGTAGCATTTCGCAAAATTTACTTCACTCAAAAAAATGCTGCCAAAATATGCGCCGATGGCGCGATCCATACCAGCCTGGGGCAACGCCCAGGAATCATCCCGAACTCGGGACCAAGGGCTGAAAGCCCGCCCCGTCACCTGCTAAACCGCATGACCGCAACAAGGATTTGCCACATCCATCCGTTTGTCCTAAATTGTTGGGGAATGAAAATTTCGATAAAGTTCGCTACGACAACAAATTCAGGAACTCACGCATCACATCTATCAGGGAGCGAACCTAATGCACAATGATGCCGTCAATCGGCGCGCCTTTCTCAAAACAATGAGTTCCGCGGGAATGTTCGCCGCCATGCCGGGCGCAGCCTTCCCCGAAGGCCGTATCCTCCATGAAATCGCCGAACCCTCTCAGGACGCCGACGCCAAACCGAAGCACTCCATCAAGTTCGCCGTCTGCGGCATGAGCCACGACCACATCTACGGAATGATCGGCGCCATCCAGCGCGGCGGCGGCACCCTCGTCGCAGCCTGGGGAGGCGAACAGGACAAGCTCGCCGCCTTCAAAAAGCGATACCCCGACGTCAAAATCGTCAGCCACGCAGGACGAGATCATCAACGACCCCTCCACCCAGCTCATTCTCAGCTCGCAGATCGCCAACGAGCGCGCCGCCATCGGCATCCGCGCCATGAAGCACGGCAAAGACTTCCTCAGCGACAAACCCGGCGTCACCACCCTCGAAGACCTCGCCGCAATCCGCAAGACCATCGCCGAAACCAAAAAAATCTACGCCATCCTCTACAGCGAACGACTCGAAGTGAAGGCCGCCGTCAAAGCAGGCGAGCTCGTCCAGGCCGGAGCCATCGGCAAAGTCATCCAGACCATCAACATCGCTCCACATCAGATCGTTCAGGGGCACGGCGGCGACGCAGGCGGCTCAGGCGGACGCCCCGACTGGTTCTGGAATCCCGTCCAGTACGGCGGCATCCTCTGCGACATCGGCTCCCACCAGGTCGATCAGTTCCTCTACTACACCGGCTCAACCGAAGCCGAAATCGCCGAATCCCAGATCGCCAACGTCCGCCATCCTAAGCGCCCACAGTTTCAGGACTTCGGCGACATGGTCCTCCGTGGCAACCGCGGCCTCGGATACGTCCGCCTCGACTGGTTCACTCCCGATGGCCTCGGCACCTGGGGCGACGGACGCCTCTTTATCCTCGGCACAGACGGATACATCGAACTCCGCAAATACACCAACGTCGCCGTCGCCAAACAAGGCAACAACCTCTTCATCGTCGACCAGAAGGAAGCCCGCTACATCGACTGCAACAACCTCACCCTGCCCTTCGGCCCGCAGTTCGTAGCCGACATCGTCAACCGCACCCACATCGCGCAGGACCAGACCCAATGCCTCCTCGCCGCCGAACTGGTAATCAAAGCCCAGAAAAACGCAAAGCTAGTCCACCTCGAAGGCTAAGCAATGAACTACCCGCGCCATCCACGCGTTTGCAGTTTGTTTAGTTGTCATCCTTCGCCGCTTTTTAGTTGTCATCCGTCGCCGCTTTTTTAGTTGTCATCCTTCGCCGCAGGCGGAGGATCTGCGTTTGCCTTTGAAGTTGCTTCTGTTGCCTTTGAAGTTGAAGTTGCGTTTGCCTTTGAAGTTGCCGTTGCCTCTAGATAACCCAAGGCTTCAGCCTTGGGCTATCAAGCCGCGCCGAAGGCGCCTACCGCTCTGCCGAAGGCCGGAGCGAAGGCGAAGCCGGAGCGACTGATCAATTGCTTTTGCCGTTCTTCAGGAGCACCACCATGATCTCCCGCCGCAAATTCCTCAAAACCGCCGCAACCACCGCCGCCGCCGCAGGCTTCCCCACCATCATCCCCTCCGCGCGTCTTCGGCCAATTCGCCCCCAGCAAACAAATCAACATCGGAGCCATCGGCGTAGGACGCATCTCCCGCGGCCACGACATGCCCGCCATCCTCAAAGTCGACACCGCGCGCATCGTCGCCGTCTGCGATCTCTCCGCCGACCGTGTCACTCAGGGCAAGCAATACGTCAACGACTTCTACACAAAGAAAAACGGCAAGCCCTACGACGGCACCACCGGATACGCCAACTACCACGAACTCCTCGCCAACAAAGACATCGACGCCGTCGTCATCTCCACACCCGATCACCAGCACGCCCGCGTAGGCGCCGACGCCGTACGCGCAGGCAAAGACGTCTACCTGCAAAAGCCCGCCTCCCTCACCATCGCCGAAGGCCGCTACCTCTCCGACGTCGTCCAATCCACCGGCCGCATCCTCCAGATCGGCAGCCAGCAGCGCAGCTGGAAGCAGTTCCACCGCGCCTGCGAGCTGGTCCGCAACGGCCGCATCGGCGAAGTCCAGCACGTCGAGATCGGGCTCCCCGGCGACCCCGCAGGCGGCGACCCCACGCCAATGTCCGTCCCCGCAGGCTTTCAGTACGACGCATGGCTCGGCTCGACCCCCGACGTCTACTACACGCTCGACCGCGTCATGCCCCTCAAAGGCTTCGACCGCCCCGGCTGGCTTCGCATGGAGCAGTTCGGCGCCGGCATGATCACCGGCTGGGGAGCCCACCACGTCGACACCGCCCACTGGGGCATGAATACCGAGTACACCGGCCCCGTCGAAATCTGGGGCACCGCCGAGTTCCCCACCCACGGCCTCTGGAACGTCCATGGAAAATTCCTCACCCACGCCCGCTACGCCAACGGCATGACCATGGACATCTCCGGCGACTTCCCCAACGGCATCAAGTGGATCGGCACCAAGGGCTGGCTCTTCGTCACCCGCGACGAGATGACCACTCCCACCGCAAACGGCGCGCCAGCCGTAAAGATCGAACCCCTCATGGCAAGCGACCCGAAGATCCTCGACTCCGTCATCGGCCCCGACGAGATCCACCTCTACACCGCCACCGAGCAGCACGCCAACTGGATCGAGTGCATCCACACCCGCAAGCCCCCAACCGCCCCAGTCGAGCTGGGCCACCGCGCCTGCTCCACCTGCCTCCTGCACCACATCGCCATGAAGCTCCCGCGCCACCTCCACTGGGACCCGGTCCTCGAGCGCTTCCAGAACGACGACGAAGCCAACTCCATGCTCTCTCGCCCCCAACGCTACCCCTACATCGAAACCTAACCGCCAGAGCTGTCTTAGCTGTTGCCTTAGCCTTAGCGTTGCCTTTGCCTTTGCCTTTGCGTTTGCCTTTTAGTTGTCATCCTTCGCGAAGCGGAAGATCTTCGGTGTCGTTGTCTCTGCGATTGTCGTTGGCCCAGCCAAAAAATAAATCTCAAAAAGTTGGCATATTTTTCGAAGCCGGACAGACGTTACATAAGAACCACGCTATGACCACGAAAATGCACATAACAACCACATAAAAACCACGATTTTACCCTGTGGAAATCGCCGATCCCCCTGTAAAAAAGCACTCTTCACCGCAGAAAAAATTAAATCCCAGGCACCTTAAGCGTGATCCGGTACACGCTGCTGGTAGCTGTGATGTAAAGCGTCTTCCGATCCGCCCCCGCCCAGTTCAAATTGGCCGTCCTCTCCGGCATCAGAATCACCCCCAGGGCCTTCCCCGCAGGCGAGAACACCCAAATCCCTCCAGGCCCCGTACTGTACACATTCCCAAGGCGATCCACCTTCATACCATCCGGCCCACCCGGCCGTTTATCCGAACTCGCATCATAAAAAACCTTCCCATTGCTCAGCGACCCGTCGTTCTCAACCTGATACCGCATCCACACCTTCTGATCCCCGGAGTTATCGACGTACAGATATTTCTCATCCGGCGAAAACGCAATCCCATTCGGACGCGGCAAATCCTTCGCCACCAACTGCAACTGATCTAGTGCCGGAGGCGATCCGGCCTTTTGATTCAACGCGTTAGGAATGCGATAAACCCCACTGAACGCAAGCTCTTTTATCGGATCGCTATCCCCCTGCGTAGGCAATCCATAAGGCGGATCGGTAAAGTAAAGCGACCCATCCGACTTATAAACCAGATCATTCGGACTATTCAGCTTCTTCCCCTGATACGAGTCCGCCAGCACCGTCACCTGGCCCTTCGGATCCAAAGTCTCCAGCCGCCAGACGTTACGCTGCGCATGCCCAGCCACAGTCAAACGCCCTTTACCATCGAGCGTCATGCCGTTCGAACCCGGCTCCTTGCCACCATACGGAGTAGAACCCTTATATCCACTGGGCTGCAGGAAGGTGCTCAACGTTCCATTCGGCATCAGTTTGCGAATGCTGTTGCTTGTGATCTCCGCAAACAGCAGATATCCGGCAGGAATCCACACCGGCCCCTCCACCCACGTAAACCCCGTGGCAACGCGCTCGACCGTCGCATCCGCTGGAACAATCGCATCCATCCCCGAGTCCATCCGGTCGACCTTCACCGGAACAGCAGGATCAACCACGGCGCCCGCCGCACCCGCATCCATCACGGAAAGACTCTGAACCAGCACAGCCAACAACACACCACCCTGCAACATCTTCGCGTAGCGCATGGATATCTCCCCTTAAGGACCTTATGATCATCCCACGATGAAAACGATTCCGCAGACTCCTGTCAATGATTCACCGGAAGAAACGGTGCGCCTGAACAGTGAAATGCGGAAACGTTGGCTCTACATTCTCCCTGCCGTCTTCGTCACCTACAGTCTCGCCTACGTCGACCGCGCCAACTACGGCTTCGGCGCCGCCGCTGGTCTCGCCCAGACCCTGAACATCAGCAACTCCCGCTCCGCCCTCCTCGGAGCACTCTTCTTCTTCGGATACTTTCTCTTCCAGGTCCCCGGGGTAGCCTATGCCAAGCGAAGCAGCACACGCATCCTCATCTTCGTCGCCCTCATCGCCTGGGGCATCCTCGCCTCGCTCACCGGGATCATACGTAACTTCTGGCTCCTCGCCCTCGACCGAACGCTGCTAGGCGTAGCCGAAAGCTTCGTCTTCCCGGCCATGCTCATCCTGCTTACAAACTGGTTCACCCGCGCCGAACGCTCCCGCACCAACACAATTCTCCTTCTCGGAAATCCCGTCACCGTACTCTGGATGTCCGCCGCAACCGGCTATCTCATCCGTAGCTTCGGCTGGCAGATGACCTTCGTCCTCGAGGGCCTTCCAGCCGTTCTATGGGCGTTCTGCTGGCTCTACATCATCCGTGACCGCCCGCAGGACGTCTCGTGGATGGATCCAGCGACAAGCGCACATCTCAATCAGCAAATCGAGCGTGAGCAATGGCTTCTTCCGCAGGTCACCAATCTCAAGTCAGCCTTCCTTAGCCGCAACGTAGTCCTGCTCTGCGTCCAATACTTCTGTTGGAGCCTGGGCGTCTACGGCTTCGTGCTCTGGCTCCCCACCATCATCCGCAACGGCGCGACCAATGGCATCGAGATCGTCGGTCTGCTCAGCGCGGCACCCTACCTTCTCGCCATCATTCTCATGCTGTTCGTCGCACACTACTCCGACCGCAGCTTTCGCCGCCGCCGCTTCGTCTGGCCCTTTCTGCTTGTGGCCGGCATCGCTCTGCTGGGCTCGTTTCTAACAGTCAACAACACCTTCTGGTGGTCCTACGGCTTTCTCATCCTCGCTGGAAGCTGCATGTACGCTCCCTACGGGCCATTCTTCGCCATCATGCCCGAGATGCTGCCCAAGAACGTCTCTGGCCAGGTCACTGCTCTCGTCAACAGTTGCGGTGGACTCGGCGCCTTCGTAGGAACTTATCTCGTCGGCATCCTTCAGGGATACACAGGCTCTCCTCGCGCCAGCTTCCTGCTGATGTCCGTCTCCGTCTTCCTCTCAGGTCTCATCGTCCTCTGTCTGCGTGGGCCCTCCAACGACACCCTCGCTACTCTCCCTGACCCAGTGGAGCCAATCTAACGTCGCAAAGCTTTAGGAGTGCTCGCCATTCTAGAAATCTCCCTCACCTCCGTACTCGAAACCGCCGACTTCAAGCTCTCCGCAGTCGCGACGCACGCCCCGGGCCCATCGGGCGCTCTTCCGATCACCGCTGAGATGCTCCTCACCCAGCCGTCCGGCAATCTCTTCGGTCTCAGCATGAACGTCGGCATGGGCTGGAACCCGGCCCACGTCCTCGATCCAGAAGTCCTCATCCTCAGCACGCACGGCGGCCTCCGCGCCGAAGACGGCACCCCCATCGCGCTCGGCTTCCACACCGGTCACTGGGAGGTCGGCGCCCTCGTAGCCGAAGCGGCCCGCGAACTGAAAGTTCTCCGCGCCGTCCCCTTCGCAGGAGCTTGCACCGACCCCTGCGACGGCCGCACCCAGGGCACAACAGGCATGCTGGACTCACTCCCTTACCGCAACGACGCCGCCATCGTCCTCCGCCGTCTGATGCGATCGCTCCCCACGCGCGTCGGCGTCATCGGCGTAGCCACCTGCGACAAGGGACTGCCCGCCATGATGATGGCCCTCGCCTCCTCCGGTCCGCTTCCCAGCGTCCTCATTCCCGGAGGTGTCACACTGCTTCCAGAGAATGGGGAAGACGCCGGCAAGATCCAGGCCATCGGCGCGCGTTTCGCCCAACACCAGATCACGCTCGAATACGCCGCCGAGATCGGCTGTCGCGCTTGCGCCACGCCAGGAGGAGGCTGCCAGTTCCTCGGCACCGCCGCCACCTCGCAGGTCATCGCCGAAGCCCTCGGCCTGGCCCTTCCCCACTCCGCCCTCGGCCCATCCGGCCAGCCCATCTGGCTCGATGCCGCCCGCCGCTCCGCCCGCGCCATCCTTCGCATGCGTCAACTCAACATGGGAACCGCCGACGTTCTTACCGACGCCTCCATCAACAACGCCATGGTCGTGCATGCAGCGTTCGGCGGATCAACGAACCTCCTCCTCCATGTCCCAGCCATCGCGCACGCCGCAAAGCTCCGCCGTCCTCGGTCGGAAGACTGGGCGCGCATCAACCGCCAGGTCCCGCGCCTCGTCGACGCCCTTCCCAACGGCCCCGGAAACTACGCCACCGTTCAGGTTTTTCTTGCCGGAGGCACCCCCGAGGTGATGCTGCACCTCCGCCGCGCCGGACTTCTCGACACCACCGCCAAAACCGTCACCGGAGAAGACCTCAACACAACTCTGGACTGGTGGCAGGACAGCGAGCGGCGTCATACCCTCCGCAAAAATCTTCTCGATCAGGATGGCATCGACCCGGACGACGTCATCATGTCTCCTGACCGCGCCCGTTCCCGCGGACTCACCTCAACCGTCTGCTTCCCTGTCGGCAACCTCGCCCCTGAAGGCTCCGTCATCAAGAGCACGGCCATTGACCCAACCCTCGTTGGAGCCGACGAGAAATACCGTCACCTCGGCCCCGCGAAGGTCTTCACTACCGAAGCCGCCGCCATCCACGCCATCAAGACAGGACAGATCAAAGAAAATGACGTCATGGTCCTCACCTGCTGCGGTCCCGCTGGGGCTGGTATGCAGGAGATCTATCAGATAACCGCTGCCCTCAAGGCTCTCCCCTTCGGCAAACACGTCGCCGTGCTCACCGATGCGCGCTTCAGCGGCGTCTCCACCGGAGCCTGCATCGGCCATATCTCACCCGAAGCCCTAGCCGGAGGCGCATTGGGCAAACTTCACGACGGCGACCAGATCGAAATCCTCATCGACCGCAAAAATCTGACCGGCAGTATCGACTTTGTCGGCACCTTGAACGGCACGATGAGCCCTGAGATCGCCGCCCAGCTTCTCGCCGAGCGAGGCCCCCGCCACGATCTCGCGCCACACCCCGATCTTCCCGACGATACGCGCCTCTGGGCCGCGCTCGTTCATGCCAGCGGAGGCATCTGGGGTGGATGCGTCTACGACGTCGACGCCATCACCTCAATCCTTGGCCGCGAAGCCGCCACCTCCTCCGAACCCATCGCACAGTCCACCGCATCAACTCACTAGGAAAGGTTTGAAACCCTTGATACTCTACCGCACCGCAGATGCACTGTTTGTCGAACAAGACGGCAACGCCTACCCCCTTTTCGAAACCTCGCTCGACGCACTTATCATGCACGCCGATCTGCATGGTCACCTCTCAGCGCACATCGCAAAGTCCGCGCCGACAAATGGCCTCCTCGCAGCAAAGCTCGAAGCCCCCATCGGCAATCAAGAGGTCTGGGCCTCTGGCGTCACCTACTACAGCAGCCGCCGTGCGCGCATAGCCGAATCAAAAGACGCAGGCGGCGGCGACTTTTACGACCGCGTCTACACCGCCGAGCGCCCTGAGCTCTTCTTCAAAGCGGTTGCCCACAAAGTCGCAGCACCCGAAAGCCACGTCAAGATTCGGCGCGACGCCACCTGGTCCGTGCCCGAACCCGAGCTCACGCTCTTGATCAATCCTCGCGGCCAGATCATCGGCTACACCATCGGCAACGACATGAGCTCCCGCGATATCGAAGGAACCAATCCGCTCTACCTCCCGCAAGCCAAGGTCTACGACCGCAGCTGTGCCCTTGGGCCCGGCCTCCTCATCCGCAAAGAGCCAATGCCCATCACCACGCGGATCAACCTCGACATCAGACGTGCCAACCACACAGAGTTTTCCGGCACAACCACATTAGCCGAACTCAAACGCGATCCTGCCACACTGGTGGAGTATCTTTTTCGCGATCACACCTTCCCCTATGGTTGCTTCTTGCTCACGGGCACCGGCATCGTCCCTCCGGACTCTTTTACACTCCTTAGCGGAGACGAGATACAAATCACGATCGAAGGCATCGGCACGTTGAAAAACACCGTGCAATAGAACCAAACACGACTCAATCATCAGCAATCGTTGGAAAGGACAAAGCAATGGATGTAGCTCAGGTGGATGTAGCTCAGATATTGATCGACGGCAAATGGCGCGCAGCGAACGCAGAGGGAACCTTTCACGCAGAAAACCCTGCCAAAGGCGAAGCACTCCCCGCCACTTTTCCTATCAGCCGATGGTCCGACTGCGACGCAGCCCTCGCCGCGGCAACCAAAGCCGCATCCGAACTCCGCTCCATCAAGTCTGCGAAGATCGCCGACTTTCTCGACGCGTACGCGAACAACATCGAAGCCTCCGCAGCCACCCTCGTCGAGGCAGCGGCCGAAGAGACGGCTCTTCCCGTCGCACCTCGACTCAAAGACGTTGAACTCCCCCGCACTACAAATCAGCTTCGCCAAGCCGCAGCCGCAGTCCGCGAAGAGTCCTGGCGCAACGCCACGCTCGACCTCGAAAAAAATATCCGCTCCTGCTTTGCTCCCATTGGACCCGTGATCGTCTTCGGCCCCAATAACTTTCCCTTCGCCTTCAACGGCGTCAGCGGAGGCGACTTCGCCGCCGCCATCGCCGCCGGCAACCCGGTCATTGCGAAAGCACATCCACTTCACCCCAACACAACACGCTTGCTCGCCGAACAGGCACTCAAAGCCGTCGAAGCAACCCACCTTCCCGCCGCCACGGTTCAAATGATCTACAACGTCAGCAATGAAACCGGCCTGAAACTCGTCAGCGATCCTCGCGTCGGCGCCGTCGGCTTTACCGGCAGTCGCAATGCAGGCCTTCACCTTAAGCGCGCCGCCGAAGACGCGGGCATTCCCATCTACCTCGAGATGTCCAGCATCAATCCGGTCATCTTTCTCCCCGAAGCTCTCGCCGAGCGCCACGAACAACTGGCCCAGGAGCTGGTCGACAGCTGCCTCGCAGGTTCCGGTCAATTCTGCACCAGCCCCAACCTCCTGCTTGTCTCCCGGACCCCCCAGACCGAAGCCTTTCTCGATCAAATCGCGAAGTCCTTCAGCGAACGCACTCCGCAGCCTCTTCTCTCAGCCAGCGGACGCAAGCAACTCCATCAGGGAGTCACTGCACTCACAGCTGCCGGCGCCCAACTCGTCACCGGCGGAGATTCAGCCGCTGGCGAAGGCTATCGCTACGCCAACACCCTTCTCCTCGCCACCGGGGAACAGTTTCTCGCGGCACCGCGCGATCTCCAGCGCGAGATCTTCGGCAACGCCACACTCGCCGTCACAGTCGACAACCCCAGCGAACTCCAATCCATCCTTCGTCTCCTCGAGGGCAACCTCACCGGCACAATCTATTCGGCCAAATCGGGCGCCGACGACAGTGCCTACAACGCCGTCTCCCCAATCCTCCGCGAGAAGGTTGGCCGTCTCCTTAACGACAAAATGCCCACCGGCGTAGCTGTCAGTCCGGCGATGAATCACGGAGGCCCTTACCCCTCCACCTCGCACCCCGGCTCGACCTCTGTAGGAATCCCCACCGCCATCGCTCGCTTCGCCAAACTCGAATGCTACGACGCAGTCCGCCCAGAGCGCCTGCCCGCCATCCTGAAGGACACTATCGCAAATCCCAACACGTGGCGGTCAATCAACGGAGCCTGGGTCAAGGGATAACTTTCTTCAAAGTGGAATCGATGAAACCCTGCGACTCCGCCTGGGAATGCTGCCTCCAAATCTTCAGTGGAGGACGGATTCTTCTTTTTTGTGGCTCTGAATAAAATAGATCAAACTGCGATATCACCGGCAGAGAAGAGGACTCAGCCTCCGACAAAATCTTGAAATCGCAATCGGCGACAAGCTAAACAAAATAAATATGATAAACAAATAAATCAAGCTCAAAACCCCTGCTCGAATGATCAATCTTCGTGACAGCTCGATTTAATTGTAGTAAAAGTCCTAATGGCATAAGAAGAACCCAAAATAAGTTCGGAAGGCCGTCGGTACTTATGTTTAGTCTTGCCGGAAAATGCGCCGTTGTTATCGGTGGAACCTCGGGCATCGGGAAGGCCATTTCTATCGGCCTGGCGACCGCTGGCGCGGACGTCGTCGCCTCTTCACGATCCAGGGAAGCGGTCGATGCCGTTGCTGACGCTCTGGAGGCATGCGGTCGCAAGACGCTTCGCATCGCGTCAGACGTCCTCGACCGAAGCTCCCTGCAACATCTCCACGACGCAGTTCTTTCTTCCTTTGGCCGCATCGACATTCTCGTCAACTCGGCAGGAATAACGAAGCGAGTGCCAACACTGGACTGTTCGGAAGAGCTGTGGCAAAGCATAATGAATGTAAATCTCAATGGCACGCTCAGGAGTTGCCAGATCTTCGGCGCAACCATGCTTAAACAGCAGAAGGGAAGGATCATCAACATCGCGTCGCTCTCTACCTTTGTCGCCTTCCACGAGGTTGCCGCTTACGGCGCAAGCAAAGCCGCCGTCGGTGCACTCACGCGTTCTCTCGCTGTCGAATGGGCCCCCTACGGCGTCTGCGTCAACGCCATTGCACCCGGTATCTTCCCCACCGATCTCAACCGTGATCTGCTCGACTCTCCGCGCGGCAAAGAGCTGATTACGAGAACTCCCATGGCACGCTTTGGTACTGTTGACGAAGTGGTCGGCACGGCAGTCTTTCTCGCCTCCGACGAAAGCGCCTTTACAACCGGACAGATCATCGCAGTCGACGGCGGCCTTCTCGCCAGCGGAGTCAACCAGTAGCCATGAAGTCGAATGCACGCTCGAAGAACGGAACACGCGGCATCAAGCGCATCGACCTCGCCTATGTCGAACTCGCATCGAGCGAAAATGCCCGCGACATCAATCGCGACATCGTCCTCGAGATCATCCGTTCCCAGCAGCCCGTAGCACGTGCCGATCTCGCTCGCTCCTCCGGACTGCAGCCCAGCACCATCTCGGCCATCGTCGAGCAGTTGATCAATGAAAAATGGGTCTCCGAAGGTGCAATGGCTCGCCGCCCCCGCGGTCGCCCCTCAACCCTGCTCTCGCTCAACGACGCAATGGTGATTCTCGTCGCCGATGTTCGCCCCCATCAGGCCATCGTCGCCCTCGTTGATCTCAACGGACGTTTTCTTGCTCGGGAAGCAGTTCCTCTGGTCTCCGAACCGGCACGCTCCGTCGCCAAGATCGTGCAATGCATGCAATCCATGCGAACCGCCCACAGCGATCGCTCCTTCGAGGGCATCGGCATCAGCATGCCGGGCCGTGTCGACCCCGAGTCCCAGCGCCTCATCCTCGCTCCCAACCTCAAGTGGGACGACTACGACATCAAAGGCGTAATAGAAGAACAGATGCAGCTCCAGGTTGAGCTTGCCAACGCCGCCAACGCCTGTCTCCTCTCCGAACTGTGGTCCGGCCGTCTCGACGGCATTCGCAACGCCGTGCTCATCACCGTCTCCGAAGGCATCGGCGGCGCCATCCTCGCCAACGGACAGATCATCACCAGCCGCAGCGGCCTCGCCGGCGAGTTCGGCCACAGCCCCATCGACCCCACAGGCCCCATCTGCGGCTGCGGGCAGCGTGGTTGCTGGGAGGTCTTCGCCTCCTCCACCGCCGCTCTGCGCTACCACGCAGAACTCGACCCAAAGAATCGCGCCGTCACCATTCACGACCTCCTTCGCCTAACAGAAGAAGGCGATGCCACCGCCATCGCTGCTGTCACGCGCCAGGCAACGCATCTAGGCCGCGGTCTCCGTCTTGTCACCGCCTCGCTCTCCCCCGAAGTCGTTCTGATCACCGGAGACCTCACCACCTCCTGGGCACGCTTTGGTCCCATCATTCAACAGGAGATGGTCGGCACCATGCTCGCCGGCACGCCTCCCGACCTCGGCATCACAAAGGATGGCGAACTGTCGCGTCTACGTGGTGCAGCAGCGGTCGTCCTGCAGCGACACTCCGGTTACCACACTTCCACTCACCTGGCAGCTTTGGGCAAGCGAAGCCGACGCAGCGCACTCGCCAGCAGGTAGAGATATGGTCCGATTACGCAGTTCATTCACACTGTCGAGGTCAACTTGACAGTGCAGTTTCTGGTTCGATAAAGTTCGCGACACGTACAAAATCGCGAAAGACCGGTTCCCTAAACAAACCACTAACCCGCCTTCTCTCCAAAACCGATTACGTTAGCCTCCGGGAGGATTTACTTATCATGCAGCTTCAACGATTTGCTGCTCTTCTACTCACGTTTGGTATCTTCTCCTCCGGAGCCTCAGCCCAGCCGCAAAAGCAATTGCCCTATCAGGACTCATCCCTTCCAGTTCAGCAGCGCGTCGACGACCTCGTCTCCCGCATGACCCTCGACGAAAAGGTCGCACAGCTCATCAACACCACCCCGGCGATCCCTCGCCTCAACGTCCCCGCCTACGACTATTGGAGCGAGGGCCTTCACGGCATCGCCCGCTCTGGCTACGCCACGATGTTCCCGCAGGCCATCGGCATGGCTGCTACCTGGGACGCGCCGCTCGTCAACCAGATCTCGACCGTCATCTCCACCGAGGCTCGCGCCAAATACAACGAGGCCGTCCGCCACGATGTCCACTCCATCTACTACGGCCTGACCATCTGGTCGCCTAACATCAACATCTTCCGCGATCCACGCTGGGGCCGCGGCCAGGAGACCTACGGCGAAGACCCCTATCTCACCGGCCGCCTCGGCGTAGCCTTCGTCAAAGGCCTTCAGGGCGACGATTCCACCTACTTCAAAACGATCGCCACGCCGAAGCACTACGCCGTCCATAGCGGTCCGGAATCCACACGCCACTCTGCAAACATCGACCCCACCCCCCACGATCTCTGGGACACCTACCTCCCCGCCTTCCGCGCCACCATCACCGAAGCCAAAGCGTACTCCATAATGTGCGCCTACAACGCAATCGATAAATACCCAGCCTGCGCCAACAAGATGCTTCTCGAGACCATCCTCCGCGGCGACTGGAACTTTCAGGGCTTCGTTACCTCCGACTGCGGCGCCGTCGATGATTTCTTCGAAGCCAAGGCCCACCACACCTCGCCCGACAAAGACTCCGCCGCCGTCGCCGGCGTTGTGGCGGGAACCGACACTAACTGCGGTCGCACCTACCTCGCGCTCACCGACGCCGTAAAGAGAGGCCTCATCACCGAAGCCCAGCTCGACGTCTCGCTCAAGCGCCTCTACCTCGCCCGCTTCAAACTCGGCCTCTTCGACCCGCCGGAGAAAATGCTCTGGTCGAAGATCCCGTTCTCGGAAGTCTGTTCCCCGGCTCACGCGATACTCGCCCTCAAGGCTGCACGCGAGTCGATGGTGTTGCTCAAGAACGGCAACAACACGCTTCCGCTTTCGCGAGAGAAGATTAGGACCATAGCCGTTATTGGCCCCAACGCCGCCGAACTCTCCGCCATCGAAGGCAACTACAACGCCGTGCCCAAAGACCCTGTCCTTCCAATCGACGGCATCGTCAAACATTTCCCTGCCGCGACAGTGCTCTACGCGCAGGGCTCACCCTACGCCGAGAACGCCTCAATCGTCGTCCCTCGTACGCAATTTAGGATGGCACCAGACTCCGAGGTCGAGGGTCTCAAGGGCGAGTACTTCAACAACGATTCGCTCACCGGTACTCCCTCACTCGTCCGCGTCGATAAGCAAATCGACTTCGACTGGAACTCCACCTCTCCTGACCCAACCCGACTCGATCCCAAAGCCTTCTCCGTGCGCTGGACCGGCACCATCCAGGCCCCGGCACCCGGCGACATTGAAGTTACCGGCATGCTTGCCCACTGCTATCCCTGCAACAACTCCGAGCACTACACCATCCGCTTCGACGGCAAAGACATGCTCGCCTTCCAGGTCAGCGAGGACAAGGCCCAGCACGGCTCAACGACAACCGCCGTCAAACTCCACTTCGCCGACACCAAGCCACACACCTTCGAGGTCACCTACGCCCACCGAGCCCGTCTCTTTGGTGCGGGCCTCTCGCTTCAGTGGACCCCACCCGTCGAACCGTTACGCAACCAGGCCCTCGACATCATCAAGCAATCTGACGTAGTCATCGCCTTCGTAGGCCTCTCGCCCAATCTCGAAGGCGAAGAGATGCCCGTACACATCCCAGGCTTCTCCGGTGGCGACCGCACCGACATCACTCTCCCCGCCGCTCAGCAACAGCTCCTGGAAGCCGCCAAATCCGCCGGCAAGCCCCTCGTCGTGGTCCTGATGAACGGCTCCGCACTTGCCGTCAACTGGGCGCAGCAGAACGCCGACGCCATCCTCGAAGCCTGGTATCCCGGCGACGGCGGCGCGCAAGCCATCGCCGAAACCCTCGCCGGAACCAACAACCCCGCCGGCCGTCTTCCCGTCACCTTCTACACCGGCATCGATCAGCTCCCGCCCTTCGAAGACTACGCAATGGCCACGCGCACCTACCGCTACTTCAAGGGCAAACCGCTCTACGAATTCGGCTACGGCCTCAGCTACACCACCTTCGCCTACTCCAACCTGAAGCTGTCCACCACGAACCTCCACGCGGGCGACACCCTCACCGTTGAAGCCGACGTCAAGAACACAGGCAGCCGTGCCGGAGATGAGGTAGCTGAGCTCTACCTCACGCCACCTCACACCGATGTCTCTCCCGCCCTGGCTCTCGACGGATTCTCCCGCGTTCAACTGGCCCCCGGCGAGACAAAACACGTCACCTTCACCCTCGATCCGCGCACGCTCTCACAGGTCGATGACAAAGGCATCCGCGCAGTAACCCCGGGCAGCTACACCATCGCCGTAGGCAGCACCCAACCCACGAAAACCACCAACACCCAGACCGCCAACTTCACAATAGAAGGCACGAAAGAGATGCCTCGCTAACAATTCAATTTGTGACCAAAAATAGATGACGCGTCCCCCAGCACGTCAACCGGGGGTAATTTGTAACTCAAAAGGTATTCCTTAAGGGAACGGCTTCAGCCGTGCCATAAAATCTTGCCAGGAAATCGCGGCTTTAGCCGCTGAGGTACGCTCTCCTTTCGATCACAGCAACTTGTTCAAGGACTCCATGCGACCCTCCCGCAACCTCGGCCTCCTGTTTCTGTCCTTCGCCGCAACCTTGCATGTTCGCGCCGAAACAGGAAGAGAGGGGTGGCTCCGATACGCACCTCTCAACAAGACAGAAGCCGCCAACTACGCCGCTCTTCCTGGCCGGATCGTAGTTCTCGGCAACACACCAACTGATCGGGCAGCCGCCAATGAGCTTCAGCGAGGCCTAACCTCCATGCTCGGCCGCCCCTTCACCATCAGCAACCCGAGTTCGCTCTCTGATGAGGATCGTCGAGACGTAATCTTCCTCACTTCTATTGCAACTCTTAACCGCATGGCCACAGTTGACCAAAGCGAGCGCCCCGTTGTCGGCGAGGATTTCCAAATCCGCTCCGCACAAGAAAACGGCCATATGCACTTGCTTCTACTCGGCGGTACACCCCAGTCGGAGTTGTACGCCGTCTTTCATCTCCTCGAAGAGATCGCTTCACAAAAACCCGTTCCCGCCGATGAAAGACAGTCCCCCGCATCGCCCGTCCGCTGGCTTAATCAATGGGACAACCTCGACGGCACCATCGAACGCGGCTACGCCGGCCGCAGCATCTTCTTCGACAACGGCCATGTCCGCCACGACCTGACCCGGGTCCATGAATACGGCCGCTTGCTGGCCTCAATCGGCCTCAACGGCGTCACTGTCAACAACGTCAACTCCGACCTTCGCACCCTCCAACCCGACATGATCCTCGAGTTCGCCCGCATCGCCGACCAGCTTCGTCCCTGGGGCGTACGAATGTCGCTCTCGATCGATCTCTCCAGTCCACAAGTCGTAGGCCATCTCCCCACCTTCGACCCGGTCGACCCTAACGTCATCGCTTGGTGGCAGGCCAAAGTCGACGAGATCTACAAAGCCATCCCCGACTTCGCAGGCTTCGTCATCAAGGCCGACTCCGAAGGCCGCGTAGGCCCCTCACAATATCACCGCACCCCAGCCGAGGCCGCCAACGCCGTAGCCCGCGCCCTCAAACCTCACGGCGGCATCGTCCTCTACCGCGGCTTCGTCTACAACAACCACCTCGATTACAACGACCTCAAAGCCGACCGCGCCCGCGCCGGCTACGACAACTTCCAGGCCCTCGATGGCAAGTTCGAATCCGAACGTCGTCATCCAAATCAAACACGGCCCCATCGACTTCCAGGTCCGCGAACCCGTCTCGCCGCTCTTCGCCGCCCTCGAGCACACCAGCCAGGCCATCGAACTCCAGATCACGCAGGAGTACACGGGTCAGCAGCGCCACATGGTCTTCCTCGTCCCCATGTGGAAGACCACCCTCGACACCGACCTCCGCGCAGACAACCGCAGCACCCCAGTCAAAGAGATCGTCGAAGGCAAATCCTTCCATCAACCTCTCGGCGGATTCGTCGGCGTAGCCAACGTCGGACTCGACGCCAACTGGCTCCATCACCCCATGGCCATGGCCAACCTCTACGGCTTCGGCCGCCTCGCCTGGAATCCCAACCTCACCACGCAACAGATCATCGATACGTGGACGCGCCTCACATGGGGCAATAATCCCAAAGTTGTCTCCACCATCAACGACCTCCAGTCCAACTCCTGGCACACCTACGAGCAGTACACCGGCAACCTCGGCATCGGCACGCTCACCAACATCCTCAGCTACCACTTCGGCCCCGGCATCGAGTCCGCCGAGCGCAACGGCTGGGGCCAGTGGTTCCGCGCGGACGCGAACGGCATCGGAATGGACCGCACCGTTGCCACCGGTACCGGCTACATCGGCCAATACCCACCCGAACTCGCCAAAGTCTACGAAGACGTCAACACCTGCCCCGACTGACCTCCTCCTCTTCATGCACCACGTCCCCTACACCTACATCCTCCACGACGGCAAAACCGTAGTCCAATACGTCTACGACGCCCACTACGAAGGCGCCGCCGCCGCGCAAACCTACGTCCCCCGCTGGCAGACCCTCAAAGGCCTCGTAGACGATGACCGCTATGAGCAAACCCTAAAACTCTTCACCTACCAGGCCGGACACGCCATCGTCTGGCGCGACGCCGTCACCCGCTGGTTCCAGAAAGAGTCCAGCATCCCCGACAAAGAAGGCCGCGTAGGCAACTACCCCAACCGCATCGAAGCCGAAGACATGACTGCCGAAGGCTACATCCCAATCGACGTCCAACCCTGGGAGACCGCCTCCAACAGCAAAGCCGCAGTCTGCAACCAACCCACCGGGTGCACCCTAACCACCACCCTCGACAAACCCGCAGGCACCTACAACATCACCGTCCAGTATTACGACTACTGGTCCGGCAAATCCCACTTCACCCTGAACCTCAATCACCAACCCATCGGCAACTGGATCGCCGACGACACGCTCCCACCCGTACGCGCCGAAAACCAACCAAACGGCGACACCAGCACCCGCATCACCTTCCCCAACATCACCCTTAAACCCGGTGACATCCTAACCATCCACGGCACTCCCGACAACACCGAACCGGCACCAGTCGACTACATCGAAATCACAAAACAGTAGACTCAGACAAAATGAAAATCACCGCCGCCAAACTCATCATCTGCTCCCCCGACCGCAACTTCGTCACCCTCCGCATCGACACCGACGAAGGCATCTACGGACTCGGCGACGCCACCCTCAACGGCCGCGAGCTAGCCGTCGCCTCTTACCTCGAAGACCACATCCTCCCCTGCATCATCGGCCGCGACCCCTTCCAGACCGAAGACATCTGGCAGTATCTCTATCGCGGAGCCTACTGGCGGCGCGGCCCCATCACCATGTCCGCCATCGCTGCCGTCGACGTCGCCCTATGGGACATCAAGGGCAAGGCCCTCAACACTCCCGTCTACAACCTCCTCGGCGGCCAGTCCCGCCAGGGCTGCCTCGTGTACACCCACGCCAACGGAGCCGACATCCCCGAAGCCCTCGACTCTGTCCGCAAGCACATGGACGAAGGCTACCTCGCCGTCCGCGCGCAGGCGGGGGTCCCCGGTGTAGCCGGCAGCTACGGAGTCCCGAAAGCCGGCAAGCCTTACGAGCCAGCCGAGCGGGGTCTCCCCACCGAGAACCTCTGGTCCAGCGAGCGCTATCTCAACTTCGTCCCCAGCCTCTTCGAAAAACTCCGCGTCGAACTAGGCCCCGACCTCCATCTCCTCCACGACGTCCACCACCGCCTCACCCCCATCGAAGCCGCACGTCTCGGCAAAGCCCTAGAGCCCTACCACCTCTTTTGGCTCGAAGACCCATGCCCCGCAGAACTCCAGGCCAGCTTCGAGCTCATCCGCAAGCACACCACCACACCCATAGCTGTAGGCGAAGTCTTCAACTCCATCTGGGACGCCCACGACCTCATCCGCCATCAACTCATCGATTACATCCGCATGACCATCGTCCACGGCGGCGGCATCACCCACGCCAAAAAAACTGCCGACTTCGCTGCTCTCTACAACGTACGCACCGGCTATCACGGCCCCACCGACGTCTCTCCCGTCACCATGGCCGCTGCGCTCCACCTCGGCCTCGCCATCCACAACTTCGGCATCCAGGAGCACATGCACCACTCCAAACTCACCGACGAAGTCTTCCCTCACCACTACACCTTCAACGCCGGCTACATGCATCCCGGCGACGCGCCAGGTCTCGGCGTAGAAATCGACGAAGCCCTCGCCGCCAAATATCCCTATCAGCGAGCCTATCTCCCCATCGCACGAAAACTCGACGGCACCCTCACCGACTGGTAACACCAGCAGGCCCAAACCATGACCCTACGCCGCCAACTTATCCTCCTCTCGTTGCTCTCGACCGCCGCAGCTCAAACCCCAGCGCCGCAACCCAGCGCGCCCCCGCCCCAATACCAGCCACCAGCGCCGCACAAAAACGCCCCACAGGGTGAGATCCCCCACATGCCCGGAGACGGCGACGGAGCCTACAAGACCAACCACTACCGCGACCTCTTCGCCGAAACCGGCCACAGGCCCGCCGAGTCCGCCGCCAAAATCGAAAAAACATTCCAGCAACTCTTCCACGGCGACGGCCAGTACGAACGTCTCTACTTCGAGACGGGAGCCAACGCCGACGGCCCCCTCGCCTACATGACCGACTGGGCAAACAACGACGCCCGCACCGAAGGCATGTCCTACGGCATGATGATCGCCGTCCAGCTCGACCACAAACGCGAGTTCGACGCCCTCTGGAACTGGGCCAGCACCTACATGCTCGTCACCGACCCGAAGAACCCCACCGTCGGCTACTTCGCATGGTCCATGGCCACCGACAGCAGCCCCCGCTCCGCCGGACCCGCGCCCGACGGCGAAGAGTACTTCGTCATGAGTCTCTACTTCGCCGCGCATCGCTGGGGCAACGGCAAGGGCATCTACAACTATCAAGCCGAAGCCGACAAAATCCTCCGCGGCATGCGCCATCACCCCGTCCTCACCGGCGCCGGCCCATTCCGCATCCATCCCGACGGGCCGCTATTCCTGCCGACCGGCGGCCCATGGCCCAGCCCCAACAACGACGCCCGGCAAAAAGAGATGGTCGCCCGCGGCATCACGCCGCCCGCGATCACCCCAGCCATGCTCGAGCGCATCCGCACCCGCACCATCACCTCAGGCGCCATGACCGAAGAGGCTCACACCATGATCCGCTTCGTCCCCGAAGGCGATGGCACCAGCGAAGGCTTCACCGACGCCTCCTACCACCTCCCGGCCTTCTACGAGCTTTGGGCACGTTGGGGACCCGCCGAAGACCGCGCCTTCTGGGCCAAAGCCGCCGACGTAAGCCGCCAGCTCTTCCCCACCGTCACCGGCCCCGACACCGCACTCACCCCCGAGCGCTCCAACTTCGACATGACGCCTGTCCTCGACCGCAGCGGCAACCCAACCACCTTCGGCTACGACTCATGGCGCTCCGCCAGCAACTGGTCAGTCGACTACTCCTGGTGGCACAAAGACCCGCGCGAAACCATCCTCAGCGACCGCATCCAGAAATTCCTCGAAGGCCAGGGCATAGACAAGTTCGTCGACCGCTACACCCTCGAAGGCAAGCCGCTCTCCGAACGCCACTCCACCGGCATGCTCTCCACCACCGCCGTCGGCAGCCTCGCCGCCACACCCGGCGCCACGGAGAAAGCCTTCGTCGACGCTCTCTGGAACACACCCATCCCATCCGGCGAGCAACGTTACTACGACGGCTTGCTCTACCTTATGAGCCTCATGCACTGCAGCGGCAACTTTCGCATCTGGCCACCCGCCAGCCACGCACATTAACCTCGGCGCTATACCGAAAACAAAATGTGATTGAAGACGTTGTAGATCGGATAAAACAGCGCCGAAATAAACCTGCCGCCGACAAGAAAGAGAATCAGCAGCGCAAACATCCCCATACGGTCATAAAGCTGAGCCAGCTTATATGGCAAAAAATGGCGCAGGATGTGGCTTCCATCGAGCGGTGGCAGCGGAATCAGGTTGAACACAAAGAGCAGCAAATTGATGAAGATCACAAAGTAAAGAAAGAGCGCAATCGGAAACAGCGCCGGCAGTCCTTCCGTCGTAACACCCGGAATGTGCTGCGCAATCGCAACCGCAGTAGCGATCGAAAGATCGCCCGCGGGCAGCAGATGCTTGAGAACAATCAACAGGATAAGAGCGATCGTCGCAGAAAGCAGATTGCTGGCAGGTCCGGCCAGCGTGACCAGGATGTCATCACGCTTGTAGTTCTTAAAATTTCGCCCGGTCACTGGCGTAGGCTTGGCCCAGCCCACGAGAAACCCTCCATACACAAGAGAGATCAGCGGAAACAGAACCGAACCAACCGGGTCGAGATGCTTCAGCGGATTCAGAGTAACGCGGCCCAGCATCATAGCCGTGGGATCGCCCAGTCGCATGGCAGCCCACGCATGAGCGCACTCGTGCACGCTGAAAGCCAGAATTAAAACGACAATCTCAAAGAAAATTACGACAACGTTCAGAGGCATAAGGATTCAGTCTACTGAATTTCGCGTAATGACACCGTAAAGATCGTCTACGGCTTGTTCGGCTGATGCAGAGCCGGGTCCTTGCGAACCTTCACCTGCGCAGGAATCCCGACAGCCACGCTGCCGGGAGGAACCGGCTTGGTCGCAAGACCGAAGGCCCCGAGCATGGAGTTTTCCCCAATGCTGGCCCCGGCAAGAACCGTCGCGTGATACGTCACGCGAGCGTGCGGCCCAAGCTCGGTCACCTTGTTCGTCACGTCAGCCTGGTGATTGATGTTGTGGGTGTGCGAGTAGACGTTCGCATAATCAGAAACGCTCGTTCCCTCATGCAAAATGATCTCCCCCCGATCATCGAGCATGACATTCTTGTGGATCGTGCACCCGTCCTCAATCGTGAGGTTGTATCCATACGTGAACTCGACGTTATGAAAGATCTTCACGTGCTTCCCCAGATGACGGAAGATATGGCGCCCAAGCATGCAGCGAAAACGAAATCCCAGCCAGTGGTTCAACCCAACAGGCGAGCGGTCGAACATCTGCCAGAACCAGATAAGCGGCTTGCGCACAGCGTATTTTTCCGCGTCAACATCGCCATAATACTCAGGCTCCAGCGTCGCATTGCGCGGATCAAGGTTCTCAATCAGCGCGTGCATGGCAAGTTCAGTGTTGAGCGTAGCCTTAGCCGGGCCACGGTAGGCATGCCCCATGTAGAGCTGAACCAGCTCATCCCGCACAATCTGGGACCGTGTATCGGCGTTCTGGTGACGGGTGAAATCATCATTAAGGCGGGCAAGCCAGCGGCGGTAGATGGCTTCGGCTTCGGACGTGGGCTTTAGTTCGCGGTACTCGTGGACAGCCATGGTGCTCCCTCTTGGAATCGTGACTATTCGATGGCGAAGACAGCATATACGGTTGCGGTTTTTTCGATCTGGCGCGGATTGATAGCGAGTGGCGGTGGGGGCGCAGGTGCCATGGCCATGGCACCATTCATGACTTTCATCAACGGCCGCGGCGGCTCGGCCTGCGTCTCATTACTGGCATAAATCAGCGCCCCAAGCTTGACGTTCATCCCCTTAGCCATCTCTCCAGCCACAGTTCGAGCACGTTGCAGAGCCTTACCCGCTGCCTCGGCCTGCGGAGTATTCGCATCCTTGAGACTCCACTCAATTTGGCCAGCTTGGTTGGCTCCAGCCTTAACCGCAAGGTCGAGCACTCGCGCGGCGTCGCTCGCATTGGCCCGGACGGTCCAGCTCTGCGTAACCTGGAACTTTCGCAGCGCCTTCTCCGCAGGAGTGAGCTTCTCGATCTGATACTCCTGCACCGGAGCGACATTCTGATTCTCGCTCTCGATAGCGTCACTCGGCACACCAGCAGTCGTCAAAGCTTTAATAATCGCATTGGAAACTCCGGAGCCGGCCGCGTAGGCCGCATCCTTGTCGGGACCATACGCGATAAAGCCGATATGAACCGTGGCGGTGTCTGCCATGGTGATAACGCTGTCAGTAGCAGTAATCGCGATTGTGCGGTTGTCTTTGCTCACCTGGATCGTCTGAGCATTCAAAAACATGCTGGCAAAGACAAAAGGCGAGATAGCCGCAACAGAGAGGCGGAGTCTGTTCATTGGTCATCCCCTGTGGAGTCGAGCAAATCGGCGAAGGTGGATTTATGCTTGGGATTGGCGGCGAGCTTCTGTTTCGGGTCAGGCAGCACTCGCTCAGGCCGTGGCGCGCCCACCCGTTCACGGGCATTCGCCTTAACGGCTTTGACCTTCGAAAAAACCTGCTTCTTCGCCTTGCTCATCGTCGTTCCTTGAGGGTTACGAACCCCATGCGTGATTATGCATGACTCTTGCCTCTAAGGGGTGATGTGATGCAGGATGGCAGAGGGGCGTCGGCCAGTAAGCGGCCGTCGGCCGGATGAGGTGTGTCATGGAAGAGCGCGATTTTTTTGACGAAAAGTCAGAGCAACGAACGCATGTCATGACCTGTCCGCACTGCGGGCAACAGGGAGAGTACCAGATCGACTGGATCGTCCGCAGAAAGAAAGCACAGCTTCCCCGGGGAGCCGACGACCGCGACCGGGCCCGCTTCGCCAAAGCGCAAAGCTACATGGTGCGGCGCGATGACCCCATGGGATGCAAGAACGTTCGATGCCGGAAACGCTTCGATGTCGTCGGAATTCAGTCGGTTGCGTTTATCTAGCAGAAACGTGGGCAGAATATGCTTTGCGTCCGTCCCGCCGCGATTAGGGACAAGACTTCTTTTTGCGGTGGACCGATAGAAGGTGGTTTGGCCGAACCGGCTGTGATTTAATACACTTGTGAGCGAGTGAACCCTCCCAAAAGGGGCCCATCCGTTCCAATCGAGAGAAGCTGACACCAAAGAACGACGCGGAGACCAGATAGACATGGCGAACACACTGATTCCAATCGAAGAACGCACCCTGACGCCGGACCAGGTGGAACTGCTCGACAAGCGCCGGCGGCGCGGCCAGCTCTTTCTTGTGATCTGCTTTCAGACCTTCATCATAGGGACACTGGTCACCCTGTGGGCCGGGCAGGACTGGACACTCTCGCCAGGATGGACGCACCCTATGGTGTACTGGGACGTCACCATGTTTACCCTCTCGCTCATCTTCGGCGTCCTGGGTGTGCGCCTGAAGCGCGGCAGCAACGAGTTCATCAGCTATTAGCGCCAAAACCTGCCAGCCAGAAGGGGTAAGCAAGAGTCGGCTGCACGACACTTCTGTGGTGTCATCCGGCGGTTGGGCCGGTCGAGCAGATCATTTCAATCCGGACTATCACGCGGAGTTCGTATGCTCCGTCTGGCAAAGAGCCAATAGTTTGGCAACGGCAGCTATACTTGAATCTCTGCAGGTCTGATTTTCTTTCCGAGCCGACGCATCAGTACAGAAATTGAAGCAGATGGCCGCGACGATGCACTTTTTCTCTCAGATCCTCGATGATTCGAAGCAAGGCAGTCCTGACGCCGGAGGAAGACCCTCCGCATGCTCCCGGCAGACTGCGCGACAAGTTCGACCGGGCCATCACCGACCTGCGCGTCTCCGTAACCGACCGCTGCAATTACAAGTGCGTCTACTGCAGGACGGGCAACGAAGGCGCCCAATACACCGAGCTTCCCATCGCCGCACTACCTTCGCATGACGCGATTGTTTGTCTCCCTGGGCGTCGAAAAGGTTCGCCTGACCGGAGGAGAGCCGCTGCTGCGCTCAGGCCTCGTAGACATGGTGCGTGAACTGGCGACCATGCGAACCTCCTACCTGCACGACGGAACCTTCGTCGGTGACATGCCATGGAAGGGTCAGCCTCTCGATATCGCACTCACCACAAATGGACATCTCCTCGAGGACCTCGCGCAGCCGCTGAAGGATGCCGGGCTAAACCGCGTCACCGTCAGTATGGATGCCGTGGACGCGGCCACCTTCGCGAACATCACGCGCGTCCCTCGAAGCTTCGACAAGGTGCTGGCAGGCGTTCGCAAGGCACACGCGATAGGACTCGGGCCGGTCAAAGTAAACTGTGTGCTTCTGCGCGGGTTCAACGACGGACAGATCGAGCAGTTCGCCGAGTTCTCGCGTAACGAAGGCGTTATCGTCCGATTCATCGAGTGGATGCCGCTCGAAGAAGACCGCAGTTGGAAGAGAGAGACCGTGATCTCGATGGATGAGATCGTGCGGCGACTAAACGCCTATCGGCCTCTGGTGGAGCTGCCGCCCCACGTTGCCAGTGAGACCGCAAAGCGATTTACGTTCGACGATGGAGTAGGAGAGATCGGAATCATTGCACCGGTGTCGCGGCCTTTCTGCGGACACTGCAGCCGCGTTCGGTTGACCTCCGATGGCAAGATACGCACCTGCCTCTTCTCACAAAGCGATCACGATCTCTACGGCAAGATGATGTACGCAGGAACCGATGCAGAGCTTACTGCGTATATTCGCAATATCGTCATGCGTAAGGAAGCCAGGCATCATATTGGCGAGCCGGGCTTTGAAAAACCATCGCGCAACATGGTCCACATCGGCGGCTGAGTCCTTTACCGTTGCGCGCAAAATTTTGAAACTCTTTTTGGATTGAATCCGTCTGATAGGCTCGACTGATATCTGATATGTCCATGATCTGCGAGGACCGCAATTGAAAGAACGACGACAATTTGAGGTGATCGAAAGCCGTCAGATGGACCACCTCCGGGTGTTCCATGACGTCGCGCGCGCGCTCACCTCAAGTCTGGAGTTGGAAGAGATCCTCGGTGCCATCATGGACAAGATGGCTCAGTTCTTCGGACCGGAAAAATGGTCCATGCTGATGGTGGACGACAAATGTAACGAACTGTATTACGCCATCGCAGTCGGAGAAAACTCCGAAAGTCTCAAGGGCCTGCGCGTTCCGATGGGAGAAGGTGTTGCAGGATGGGTAGCCTCGACCGGCAACCCCCTCGTGGTGCCTGACGTCGCTCTGGACCCGCACTGGTCGGCGTTTGCCAGCAAGCATCCTGACCTCAAGATTAAGTCGATCGCCTGCGTACCCGTGCGCTCGGGGAACAAAACGCTCGGCGTAATCCAGCTTCTGAACAGCAAACTCGATCTCTTATCGGAATACTCCATCTCCTTTCTCCGCATCCTATGCGACTATGCCGCAATCGCAATTCAGAACGCGCGCTCGATGACGCTGATCCAGGAACTAACCATCACCGACGACGTAACCGGCCTCTTCAATGCACGCCACCTGTACACTCTGCTCGAGGAACTGGTAACCGCGGGGAAAGTATTCAGTTTGATGTTCGTCGATCTCGATCATTTCAAGTCAGTCAACGACACGCACGGACACCTGATTGGAAGCCGCCTGTTGGCCGAGATCGGCGGACTGCTGCGGCGTAGCCTCGGACCGAACAATGCAGCCTTCCGTTATGGCGGCGATGAATTTGTCGCTCTGCTGCCTGGCATGGGTAAGTCGGCGGCAAGCGGAACCACCATCGCTTTACGCGATGACCTGCGTGCGGCGCGTTTTCTCGAGGGTGCCGGTCTTTCGCTCACCGTCTCCGGAAGCTTCGGTTTGGCAACTTATCCAGAGGACGGCAACACTGTGCCGACGATCCTCCGCGCAGCCGACACCATGATGTACGAGGCCAAGATCACGCGCGACAATGTCGCCATCGCGGGCAAAGGACTACTCGAAAAGATTGCGACGATGACGGGACATGGCAGTGGTTCGCGTCAGGCGGTCGCCGCCGCGTTCAAGCTCGACAATCGTTGATCCCGCCCCAACCACAAACATTTGAAGAATGGCCCTAGCTGGGCCCCCGGCGGTCGAGCGTAGTTCGTCGTCTCGGTTCAGGCTTAATAACGTCACGATTTTCAGGCGACACAGGATGTACCCCGAAGTCCCAGACACCAAGATTCACCGCCTTGTTCGAAACAACCTCCATCAGCGCAAACTCGCCGAAGTCGAGCGGCTCCTTCGGAGTGATCTTAAGCCAGTGGCCGCCCGGAAGAAGCTCCGTCGTTGTCTCGACAACATCCTCCTGACGCTGCCCCGTGCCCAGGATGCCGATCCGGAAGCTGGCAATCACGCGTACCCCCGTTCGAACGTCGGCACGAACGACCACATAGCGGCTGTTCGGGGAACCGCCTGTCGGATCATTCGGAATGCGGCTTGTAGCGCCATGCGTATCGACAGTCATCGGCGCCCCCGCCGTGCTACCCACAGTCTCATCGCCAATGCGGAGATAAAGAACCGGATCCTTTACATGGAGCTGAACCGGCGACGTCTCGCCTTTCAGCTGAACGATCGGGTGAGCGGCAGAGAGCGGATTGACCGATGCCTTCAGGACGTTATGCGCAGTGTTCCGGTTAAGGTCGCTATCAGTCTGAGCGAGCGGAACCAGCTCAGGAGTGCCGCGATACGTATCGAGAGCGAGCGTACTGTTCTCTTCAGGAAGCCGCAGGTCCTTGGCGACCTCCGGTGTGAGAGCAGCACGGTCGGCCTCCTCCTTAAGCAGCTCCGGATCAATCGCCGGAGGGTGAGGATTGTCAGGGTCGGGCTGCGCGTGCTGCGTCTCCCAGCGGTGAGTGGCATCCAGGTCCACGAGGGACAGTGGAATCTCCTCCTCCGCACCGCCACGCTCCGCGCTGACGTAACGCACAACACTCCCCACCACGCGATAGCTCATCACAATCTGATAGCTGCCATCTTTGAGGATGAGCCGCGTACGATGAGGCGCAGACGCATCGGGCTGCAGCGCCGCAGTGTGCTGCGAATACAGCGCAGGAACACAAGCAAATGCCGGCAGAAGCGCGGCAGCGAGAATCATCGAAATGTAGAATCTGCGGTTCATCATTGATCTACTGTGATCTACAGTTTAGACGCGCAACCCGAACCTCTGAAACCCGCACCTCTGAAACCCGGCCGATTTCGATTGATTCGAGACAGTTTTTTGACAACTCTCGGTAATTGTAGGTATAGCGTAGTTTGCACTTGGCAGACCGCGAGCGAACAGGTCTCCCCAAAACCAACCAAGGGGCCAATATGCATTCTCTGTCGAAGACGCTGCTGCGGTGTTCAGCTTTTTTTGCATCTCTCGCGCTCCTCTCCTGCGGTGGCAGTAACTCCACCCCGCAAGTAACGCAGCTCGCGGCCGATTTCAGTCTGATCTCAACACCAGCTACCGTCACTCTCGTCCCCGGTACGACGCAGCAGATCGCCATAACCGCTTCGCCATCCAACGGATTCTCCGGAACAGTTGCAATCGCCATCACCGGACTACCCGCAGGCGTCGTCACGCAACCGGCGACACTTACCCTAACCGCAGGGTCGGCCCAAAACGTCACTCTCAATGTCGCGGCAAGCGCTACGCCCGGCACGGCCACACTGACTCTGACCGGCACCTCGGGCACCCTGACTCACTCCGTAACCATCTCCCTGACCATCGCTCCAGCACCGGATTTCACCCTCGCAGTCTCCCCATCCACCCTGCCCCTTATGGCAGGAGCGGCTGGTTCACAGCTGAGCGTCACAGCCACAGCTTTAAATGCGTTCACCGGCACAATCGCAGTTGCGATCACCGGCCTCCCGCCGGGAGTGACTGCAAATCCAGCGACGCTCAATCTCACGCCCGGCACAGCACAGAACATCACAATTAGCGCCACAGCGAGTGCAACATCAGGAACCACCACGCTGACCCTGACCGCCGCCTCGGGAACACTAGTTCACTCCGCCGCCGTCTCCCTGACGATCGGTCCCATTCCGGATTTCACCCTCGGAGTATCTCCGGCAGCCATGACGATAACAGCCGGAACAGTGGGGTCCCCTCTGAGCGTCACAGCCGCGGCGACGAACGCCTTCGCCAGCACAGTTGCCGTTGCGATCACCGGCCTTCCGCCCGGTGTGACAGCAAGCCCAGCGACGCTCACTCTAACCCCGGGCACAGCACAGAACACAACCCTTTCAGCCGCGCTCACGGCGGCCGCGGCAACGTCGACGGTCACAATCACTGGAGTCTCAGGCAGCCTCTCCCACTCGGCGCAGCTTGCCCTGACAGTCCAACCTGCGCCAACGACGAACGCGCCAGACGTAACCACCTTCCACTACAACGTAGCGCGCGACGGTCTCAACGCAAAAGAGACGATCCTCACCCCGAACAACGTGAGCTCAACTCAATTCGGCAAGATCGGTTTCTACCCCGTCGACAGCAAGGTCGACGCCCAACCCCTCTTCCTCGCCAACGTCATCATCGGAGGTCAGTTTCACAACGTCCTCTACGTCGCCACCGAACACGACAGCGTCTATGCCTTCGACGCCGACAGCGGAACCCAGTTATGGAAGACCTCCATCCTCGGCACCAGCGAGACAACAAGCGACGATCACGGCTGCTCACAGATCACCCCGGAGATTGGAATCACCTCCACCCCGGTCATCGACCGTAGCCAGGGACCGAACGGCACCCTCTTCACTATCGGAATGAGCAAGGACGCCAACAGAAACTACCATCAACGCCTGCATGCCCTCGACATCACAACCGGCGCAGAGATCAGCGGCGGCCCAACCGAAATCACCGCAACCTATCCGGGAACAGGAGACAACTCAAAGAACGGCATCGTTGTCTTTGATCCCTCGCAATATGCCGAACGGGCGGCGCTCCTGCTCCTGAACGGAACGATCTATACCGGCTGGACCTCTCACTGCGACGCCAGCCCCTACACCGGCTGGATCATGGGATACAGCGAGACGACGCTGCAGCAGACACAACTGCTCAACATCACACCCAACGGCTACGAAGGATCCATCTGGATGAGCGGTGGCGGACTGGCCGCCGACAGCAATGGCTTCATCTACGTTCTCGCCGCCAACGGCGCCTTCGACACAACACTGGACATCAACGGCTTTCCAACCGGCGGCGACTACGGCAACGCCATGCTGAAGCTCTCCACCGCAACCGGCAAGCTCGCCGTAGCCGATTACTTCGAGATGTACAACGGTCCATCCGAATCGAGCGAAGATCTCGATCTTGGATCGGGCGGTCCGCTCCTCCTTCCCGATCAGACCGACACGAACGGAAAAGTGCATCACCTGATCGTGGGCGCCGGCAAAGACAAGAACATCTATCTCGCCGACCGCGACAACCTCGGCAAATTCAATCCTGCCACCGCCCCGTTTGACAGCAACATCTACCAGCAACTCACAGGAGTCATGGCAGGACTCGTCTATTCCTCTCCGGCTTACTTCAACGGTGTCCTCTACTACTCCGCCGACGGAGACTCCCTCAAGGCCTTCCCCCTCGTAAACGCCCAACTGGCGCAAAGCCCATCCAGCGTTTCACCAACCAAATTCCAACACCCCGGGCCAACACCGACCGTATCAGCCAGCGGCAATCAAAACGGGATCGTATGGGCGCTCGACTCCAATCTCAGCAGCCCCGGCATCCTGCACGCCTACGACCCCGCCAACCTCGCCCATGAACTCTACAACAGCACTCAGGCGCCCAACGCGCGCGACAGCTTCGGCAACGGAAACAAGTTCATCACTCCGCTTGTAGTCAACGGGAAAGTCTATGTAGGAACGCAGAACGGCATAGCCGTCTTTGGACTTCTGTCGCACTAATCTTGCAACGCTGACTTCGCAACAAAAAGCCGTCCTCTGAGCAACTCAGAAGCCGGCTCTTCAGCAAACGCGAACCTTACTTTGCGGCCACGCCAATGCACTCTTCAAGAATGTCGAGTGCGATATCGGCCTCCTGCTGGTTCACAATAAGCGGTGGGCAAAGCCGAACACTCGTCTCGCCGCAACCCAGAATCAGCAACCCACGCTCGAAGGCCAGGTCGACGATCTTATCGCGCATCGTTCCAACGGGAGTGCGCGAAGCCTTATCCTGGACAATCTCGATCCCGATCATCAACCCGCGCCCGCGGACATCTCCCACATGCGCATGTTTCGCAACCCAGGGACGAAGCCGCTGGAGCATCGCCTCGCCGACAACCCCGGCATTTGAAATACCTTCCCGCTCAAGAATATCCATCGTCGCCAACGCCGCAGCAATCGCAACCGGGTTGCCGCCAAACGTGCTGGCGTGCGAACCGGGAACCCAGTTCATGACATCGGCTTTCGTCATGCAAATGCCGAGAGGCATGCCGCTGGCAATCCCCTTGGCAATACAAACGATATCGGGCTGCACACCAGAGTGCTCGATCGCCCACCACTTCCCTGTCCTTCCGGCACCAGATTGCACCTCATCCGCAATCAGCAGAATCCCATGCCGGTCGCAGATACGCCGAATCTCCTGAAGAAAATTGTTCGGCGCAACAACGTAGCCGCCCTCACCTTGAATCGGCTCGAGAATAATCGCAGCCACTTCTTCAGGCGGAAGAATCGTCTTGAAGAGCTTCTCTTCGATGTAGCGCGCACAACCCAACGCGAACGCTTCCTCCTCCTGCGGCCCGCCACTGCAACCGCGATACGCATAGGGATAGCGCACGTGAGTCACACCCGGAACGAACGGCGCAAACCGGCGCTTCTGCTGCGGCTTGGACCCAGTAAGCGACAACGCTCCCATCGTTCGTCCATGAAATCCGCCGAAGAAGCTGATGATGTTCTGGCGTCCCGTATGATAGCGAGCCAGCTTCAGAGCGCACTCCACAGCCTCGGCGCCAGAGTTCCCGTAATAGAAGCGATGCGGGCCAGCCATCGGCGCAATGCCCGACAGTCGCTCCGCAAACTTCGTCATGTGCTCGTAGTAGAAATCAGTGCCTGATATGTGAATCAGCTCTGCGGCCTGATCTTGAATAGCCTTGACGACCTCAGGATGACAATGTCCAGTAGAATTCACAGCAATACCAGCCGCAAAATCGAGGAACTCGTTGCCATCCACATCAGTCACGCGAATCCCGCGCCCGGACTTCGCCACCATGGGATAGCTGCGCGTATAGCTGGGAGAAATAAGCCGTTCGTCATCCGCAACGATCTTCTTCGCATTCGGACCGGGTAACGCGGTCTTCAGTTTTGGGCCGAACTGCGCGTAGCTTGCCGTACTGCTGTAGCTCTGGGTATGGTCCTGCGTCAGTGTGCTCATGGTCTCTCCTTGGTAGCGAAACGGTTAATACGTTCGCTCCTTCCTGGCGCCGGAGATAGCTCGACGGATCGACGGTCTGTGTTCAGGAGGAACGGCAGTAAGCGCTGGAGCGGCTGGAGGAAATGCCACTAGTCGCCGGCGAAGAGACTAGGTCGCGTGAGGCTCGGAAGAACGCGCAGGTGCCTGCGCGGCATCTGGTGCCGCTGAGAGCGACACTGCGAGCCGGCGGTTCGGTTGATCCGGGCTGTGGCGATGACGAGGAGATTCATAAGCCTTGCCTTTGGCGCTGAGTATACCGTAACGGGACACCCACAATCATTCGTCCTGACTGCCATCCTGAACGATCGTTCCCTGATGGAACAGAATCTTCCATCCCACTTCCGTTCGCTGCCAGACAGTCAAGCGACGACTCTTACGTATCTTGTTTTGAATCAGCGTGTACGTCAAAAGATAGACTTCGGAACCAACCGCGCGACAGTGGAAGCCACTCGTCTCCCACACATCCTCACGGGGATTCAGATGCCGCCGTTCCAATTCGTCCAGCACACACTCCCTGGAGTAAGGCTGGCCCGAAGCGCCGATCTCCCAGAAGTCCCCAGCCATCATCCTTTCGAAATCAGCCCGCGTCGTACCCAACTCAGGCCGGTGGAAGATGGGCTCGCGTTCCTTCAACTCCTCAAGAACGCCGAGCAAACTCGGATCGGTCAACAGGGCAGGTTCCATCTCGGAATGCATCCCCAGTAGAAAAGCGGTTACCGGATGACGCTCCCCGGAACCATCGGCAGCGGAGCGTCATTGTCGAATTGCATCGTAAACGCAAACATCAGCGTATATAAATCGCTGTGCAGCGTGGTGAAGTCGAAGCAGAGAACATGCCGCGTCGGTTCAACCGGATCGGACTTCTTCTTCTGCTTTACCGGAATATTCCCCAGCACACAAGCCTTCGCAGCATAGGTTATCCGGGGGAGCTTATTCTCCGGAGTCGGCGCCATGGGAACCGAAGCCAACACAATCGTGGCTGGATGACCGTCGATGGTGTAGTTCGTTGGCTCCTGGGTGACCGTGGGCTCCCCATACTGCTTCAACTGCCGCAGAATCTGCTCGCGGACAAATGGTCCAAGCAAAGTCGCCCCGCGCAGGACGTTAGGACAGGTGTTGTCGATGGTCGAGAGAACAAAAGAGGCGCTATCCGCTGCATTCGACGAGTTGGCGAAAAGTGTCGAATGAGCGCACTTCGGACTGGCGTCGGCGTTCGGCTTCGGCGCAAGACTGGCAGCGTCCGGCACAAAGCGGCCCGGGTAAAAGTAGGTGATGCTCAGAGCCGAGTCGTGAAAGCTCTTAGGCAAGTTGGAAGTCGCTTGGTCGGAGGTTTGAGCCGGAACCGTCGCACAGACACAGACAAGGAAAACGAGCAGAAACAAAGCCGGGAAACGAAGCACCATCCCCTTATCGTAGCACCGCGACCGGGCCTCGGGACCACACAGAAAGCCCGCGCAGAAAGCAGGTAACATGAAAAGATGCCCACCGCCACCTCCCCCAATCGAATGCGGATTCTCGCCTCATTCGTTTGCGTTTACGTCTTCTGGGGAGGCACGTTCCTGGCAATGCGCTTCGGTGTCGAAGTGCTCTCTCCATTCGTCCTTGGCGCTGCACGGTATCTCATCGCTGCGCCGCTCTTTCTGGGTCTCAGCGCCATCTTCCGGCTCAGGATGCGGCCGACACTGAAAGAGTTCGGAACACTCGCAATCATCGGAGTCCTGATGCTCGGCTGCGGCAACACCGCTGTCATCTGGGCCGAGCAGTACATCCCCAGCGGGCTCGCTGCTCTCCTCGTGGCGTCCATACCCCTTTACGCAGCACTAATCGAATTGATCCTCCCGCACGACGAAGGCCTTCCCATCCGCGGATGGATCGGCATCTTCATAGGATTTGCCGGGCTCGCATTTCTCCTGTGGCCCGGAATTCGCGAGGGTCTGCACGGAGACTCAAAACAGATCATCGCTGCAGTCGTCACCCTGGCAGGTTCCTTGTGCTGGACCTGCGCCTCCATCATCTCGCGCAGATCGGCAGTTCACATCAGCCCTCTCGCCTCTGCAGGATGGCAGGTGCTCGTCGGCGGCCTGTTCAACACGTTCCTCATGCTGGCGACAGGCGGCTATCGCGAAGCGCATTGGGGAACAAAGGCCTGGGCATCGATCGGATACCTCGTCATCTTCGGATCCCTGATCACCTACACTGCCTATCTATACCTTCTGGACAACGTTGCAGTATCAAAAGTCGCCACCTACGCCTTCGTCAATCCGTTGATCGCAGTGATACTAGGCGCGATCGTCGTACACGAACGCCTCTCGTCCATCGAGTACTTGGGAATGGCCGCTATTCTGATAGCAGTATTTCTCGTAACCGGATCGAAGATGCAGAGCGGCAAGCCGAATGTAATCGACGAAGACCTGGCAGTAAGGCAGCAGGCTTAACGGCTCGCGTTGTTAATCGTCAGTGGGTAAAGCGGAGCAGCCTGGTCCCTGCCAAAGCGCACGGTGGTCTTCGTAATGCGATTGAGCATCTCGATGCTGTTCGACGTGAAATACCACACCAGCAGATGGTTGTTCCAGTTAGTCGACAGCCCCATCGTGTAAACCTGCGAAGATGTTCCGCTTGCCTCAGTCTGTGGCTGCCCCTGTCCCGCGGCCATATGGATCTTCTGCCAGCCAATGGTATAAGTCGAAGGCTGCGAGATCGACCGCATACCCGGCGCCTTGGCAACCACCTCGGCCATGTCGTTGAGCAGCGTCGTACTGCCGCTCTCGTGCTGTGCATTCAGGCAGTCAATGTTGAGTTCAGCAAGCAGCAGAGTCGCCGTCACAGTCGCTGCAACGTTGATCTTCTCTTCACCTGAAACCGACTCGGTCTTCGCCGTTACTACCGGCGCACCGGACTGAGGAAGGCGAAGCAGAAGCTCAGGTCGCAGACACCGTGCCGCCTCGGCAATCTTCTGATCTGCCACCCCGGAAACGCCGGCAAGGGCAAGCCGACCGTCCCGCATCACCTGCTCCGTATCCGTCTTCGTTAAATCCAATGGGTAGAACAGCCGCAGTTTCAGCCCTTCGTTCTCCCACTCCGTAGTATTGGGCGCCGGCGTCTGCGCCCGGCAAGCCAACGAAAAGATCGCCACGAAGAGTACCGCAGTGCCAACGCGAATCCTGTTACGAACACTCATCTATTTGCGCTTCCAGCGCACGCCATCCTTCGAATCTTCTATTACGATGCCTTTTGCGAGAAGATCGTTGCGAATCGCGTCGGCGCGCGCAAAATTTCGTGTCTTCTTAGCCTGCGTACGCTCAGCGACAAGCGCGTCAATATCAGCATCGGAAAACGAAAGCGTAGCAACAATCTCGGCCGAAGCCTCGCCAATGCGCCCCTCCCTCTCCGCCCACACCAGTGCAGCGCGCGTAGTCGCCGCATCCGTATCTTCAAGAACCGCGAAGACCCCATCGAAAAGAGCAAGAACCTTCAGAATCTGGCTGGCATTCTCTGCACGCAGCGTTCCTGCATCCGCAGCAGTATTCGCAGCCCTCACCAGATCGAAGATCGCCGCCCTCGCCTCGGCCGTATTCAAATCGTTGGCAAGCGCCGCCGTGTAATCATGCTCCGCCTTCCCAGTCGCCGCGGCAATCTCCGCATCGAGCCCCTCAGAAAACCCACCCTTCACCATCCTCTGATGAAACGTACGCAGACGGTCCACCGCATTCGTCGACTCCGTCAGGCTGTCGAAGGTGAAGTTCATCTGGTTGCGATACGGCACCGAGATCAGCAGAAACCGAATCGCCGAAGCCCGATACCCCTTCAGCAGCAAATCCCGAAGCGTGTAGAAGTTGCCCTCGGACTTCGACATCTTCTTTCCTTCGACCAGCAGGAAGCGGACATGCATCCAGTGCCGCACAAAGGTCTCGCCCGAAGCCGACTCCGACTGCGCGATCTCATTCTCGTGGTGCGGGAACATCAGGTCCTCGCCGCCCGCATGCAGGTCAATGTTGTCGCCCAGAAGCTTCCTCGCCATCGCTGAGCACTCGATATGCCACCCCGGACGCCCCGGTCCCAGCGGCGTCTCCCAACTCTGCTCACGTGGCTTCGACGCCTTCCACAAAGCAAAATCGCGCGCAGCATCTTTCTCATACTCATCCACATCAACCCGCGCGCCGTCTTCGATGCCGGCAAAATCCTTGCGTGACAGCTTCCCGTACTCCGGAAACCGCGCAATACGGAAATACCAGCTTCCATCCTCCGCGCGATACGCAATATCCTTCGCCGCAAGCGCTTCGATCATCGACACCATCTCCGGAATCGACTCCGTCGCACGAGAGAAATGCTCCGGGTGTTCGATCTTCAACGCGTCAAGATCCTCGAAGAACGCCTTCTCATACTTTGCCGTGTACTCTGCGATGGGCAACCCAACAGCAGCCGCATTGCGAATGATCTTGTCATCCACGTCCGTAATGTTCATCACATGATCGACAGCAATCCCCTGCTGACGAACAAAGCGACGCAGCACGTCCACATGCAGAAACGTACGAAAGTTTCCGATGTGGCCATAGTCGTAGACCGTAGGGCCGCAGCAGTACATGCGCAGCGCACGGCCGTCGACCGGGGCGAGCGGTTCGATCTTTCCGCCTAAGGTATTGAATACTTCGATGGTTGCCACGTACTCTCAGTTCCCGCCGCAGCCGGGCGCGTGGCGCGGTGCAGACTGCTCTAAGCTTGAGATTCCATGTCGATTTTAGCCGATCGGCCAGAATTATTTGTCGACAACTCGTCTATTGCTGACCCAGACGGAGCTGCGGGGTCGCACCCAGGTCCTCCGAAGCGAAATCCTCCGCAATCAACTTGGACCACGCAGCCGCCGCAATCATCGCCGCGTTATCAGTCGACAGCGCAAGCGAAGGAAAGGCGATAGGCAGCCCCCTGCGGTCCGCCTCAGCCTGAAACCGACGCCGTAGCTCACTGTTCGCCGCCACTCCCCCCGAAACCACGACGCTATGCGCGCCGAGAGCCTCAGCAGCAGCATAGGTCTGCCGCAGAAGATTGCCCACAACCGCATACTGAAACGAAGCGATCAGATCCAGCGTCTGCCGGTCGCAGAGTTCGAGACTCCCCGCAGACTTCGGACCGAGGCCAGGGTTTGCCGCCAGAGCAGCACGGCGAGCCTCGATGCCCTCACGCATTCCATGCGTTTCCACATAACGCAAAACGGCAGTCTTGATCCCACTGAAGGAGAAATCAAAGTGCGGCTCTTCCGTCGCCGCAGGCGCCTTCTTATTCGTAACGCCCGCACGTGGTGGACGCGTCTTGATCGGGCCAAACGTAAACGGCACCGCGCGAGGATTCCCATGCGGAGCAAGAGCATCGATCCACGGGCCACCGGGATAGCCGAGGCCTAGCAGTTTGGCCACCTTGTCGTAAGCCTCACCTGTCGCATCATCCACCGTGCGGCCCACATTGCGATAGCTCCACGCCTCACTGTCCTTCCTCTGCCTCGCAACATACAGATGCGTATGTCCGCCGGAAACAACCAACGCAAGCAGTGGCAATTCCATCCGGGCACCGTCGGGACCGTGCGTCTCCATCAGCACCGCGTGGATGTGGCCCTCAAGATGATTCACCGAGATCAGCGGCTTATCCAGCCCAAAGCTGAGCGCCTTGGCATAAGTAATGCCCACCAGCAGAGCCCCCGCAAGCCCCGGCCCTTCTGTCACAGCCACTGCGTCGAGATCCGCAAAAGTAACCCCGGCGCGCCGCATCGCCTCACGAACCACAGGAACGACGTTGCGCAGATGCTCCCGTGAAGCCAGCTCCGGAACAACACCACCATAGTTCGCATGCAGCGACATCTGCGAAGCAACAACATTCGACAGCGCTTCGCTACCTGCGCGAACGACCGCAGCCGCAGTCTCATCGCAGGAGCTCTCAATGCCGAGAATCAAGCCGGTACCACTGCTGTCGCGCATCTCTCTATGATAGGGGACAACAAGGATAGCGCCCGTGAACCGATGGACGGACAACCCGAAGTACGCCGCAGCGAAGCAGATCGTCATCGCACTGCGGGCGAAGGGCCATCAAGCCTACTTCGCCGGAGGATGCGTACGCGATCTCTTACTCGAAATCGAACCGAAGGACTTCGACGTAGCCACAAGCGCAACGCCAGACACAGTAATGGCAATATTTCCGAAGACCTACTCGGTAGGCGCGCACTTCGGAGTAGTACTGGTCTGCGCCCAGTCCGAAGACAGCGACGAAATCGCAACCGAAGTCGCAACCTTTCGCCACGACGGAGCCTACAGCGACGGTCGCAGGCCAGACGCAGTACGCTTCTCAAGCTGAACCACGCGAAGATGTCCTCCGCCGCGACTTCACCATCAACGGCATGCTGCTCGATCCAGTGATCTTCGAAGAGACAGGCGACGCCGGCGCAGCAACGCTCGACTTCGTCAATGGACGCGAAGATCTGAAGGCGCACATACTCCGCGCAATCGGCGATCCGGCCTTGCGCTTCGCCGAGGACAAGCTGCGCATGCTGCGAGGCGTACGCTTCGCAGCGCGGCTAGGCTACGAGATCGAGCCCCATACAATGACCGCAATACGCGCCGCAGCTGGCGAGATCGGCCAGGTAAGCCAGGAACGAATCCGCGACGAACTCACCCTCATGCTCACCGAAGGCCGAGCACGAAGAGCCTTCGAACTCCTCGACGAAACGGGACTGCTCGCAGAGGTCTTACCCGAAGCAGTAAAGATGCACGGTGTCGCACAGCCGCCGCAGTTTCATCCCGAAGGCGACGTCTGGATCCACACCATGCTCCTGCTCGAAAAACTCCCTGCCGGAGCCTCCCCAACCCTCGCATGGGGCGCACTCCTGCACGACATCGGCAAACCCGCAACCTTTCGCCCACCCGACCCCAACAAACCCGGCGATCGCATCCGCTTCGACGGCCACGTCGAAGTCGGCGTACGCATCGCGCAGGCAATCCTCTCGCGCCTCCGATTCTCCAACGAAGACACCGAACAAATCATCGCCCTCGTAAAAAACCACATGCGCTTCGGAGACATCCTCCACATGCGCGAGTCGACCCTGAAGCGATTTCTTCGCCTACCCAAATTCGAAGAACACCTCGCACTGCATTGGATGGACGCAAGCTCTGCCCACGGCGATCTGAGCCTATACGAATTCGCGAAGCAGCAGTTCGAAGCAGCCCCCACAGAAACATTCCGACCAAAGCTGCTCGTCACAGGAAAAGACCTGATCGACGCCGGCTATCCTCCAGGACCTGACTTCAAAGCGATGATCGACGCCGCGGAAGACGCTCAGTTGGAAGGCACGACGACAACCGCCGAAGAGGGACTGGCCTTAATCCGAAAGCAGTTCGGCCCCCCACCCGTATAAGCCGAGTCTTTGCCGTAGCACTATCCGTCTCACCCTTTAGGATCTTCCTATCTATGGCTTCTCTGTCTCCTGTTTCGCAGCTTTTTGTACTGAGTCTCCTCGTCGCCACGCCACTCTCTTCCGTAGTCATCGGCATCAGCAAGCCAGCGGAGTCAATCACCGCCGAACGCATCGCAACACTCCCGAAGAAAGATCGCGTCGCGTGGATCGCGTATCTCGAACGCTCCCAAAAACAGATGCAAGCCGACAAGGCCGCCCTCGCCGCGGAACGCCAACCGGGAGCTCCGGAGCCTCCTCTTCCCAAAGAAGGCTTCAGCGCCCGCACCATGCCACTCAACCGCGAAGCCTCGTGGTATGGCACACCAGAAGCGCGGCACGTAGCCGACATCATCGTTAGTTTCCAGACGCCCGCCGGAGGATGGAGCAAGAACCTCGACATGAGCGGCGCCCCTCGCCAGCGAGGCCAAAGCTACACCCCCGACAATCTCTCGAAGCATCCCAGCGCCGACGACTTCGACACGCCCAAAGATCCGCACTGGAACTACGTCGGCACCCTCGACAACGACGCCACCAACACCGAGCTTCATTTCCTGGCTCTCGTCTTCGCCGCGACTCCGGGCCCTGACGGCGAAGCCTACCGAACCAGTTTTCTTCGCGGCATAAAGTACCTCCTCGCCGCACAGTTTCCCAACGGCGGCTGGCCTCAGGTATGGCCTCTCGAAGGCGGCTATCACGACGCCATCACCTTCAACGACAACGCCGTAACCGAGTCCGCCGAAACCCTTACCGCCGTCGCAGAGGGTGCAGGCAACTACAGCTTCGTCCCTTCCGGTCTACGACGCCAGGCAAAGCCGGCCGCAGATCATGCACTCCAATGCATCCTCGCAACGCAGGTTGTGGTCAACGGGCAACGCACCGTCTGGGCCCAGCAGCACGACGCTCTCACGCTGGCTCCGGTCCCCGGCCGCAACTACGAACCAGCAGCCCTCTCCTCCGGTGAAAGCGCCGACGTGCTCATCTACCTTATGCAACTCCCGCACCCATCTCCCGCAGTCAATGCCGCAGTGAACGCAGGCGCAGCATGGCTCAAAAACGCAGCCATCACCGGACAGGAATGGGTCGGCGGCCGCGCCACAGCCGCCGGACGTCATCTCGAAGCAAAACCAGGAGCGCCGCCGATCTGGGCACGCTACTACAGCATCACCACCGGAAAACCCGTCTTCGGCGACCGCGACAAGACGATTCACGACGACGTCAGCGAGCTATCGGCGGAGCGCCGCAACGGCTATGCATGGTACAGTTCAGGCCCGCAGCAGGCGCTCGATGCCTTCGCCACATGGAGCAAAAACCGCGGCAGCAGCGGAAGGCCCTGACCGCGCATCGAATCACTCATAATGGATAACACCCATGAAATTTTAGTAATCGGTGCCGGAATGGCTGGCCTGACAGCCGCTCGCGCACTGGCTGAGGCCGGTAGAAGAGTACTGGTGATCGAAGCGCAGGACCGCATCGGCGGCCGCATCTGGACCCGCCATATCGGCGACGAGGCAATCGAACTCGGCGCCGAGTTCATCCATGGCCGCCCACCGGAGCTCTGGGCGCTCATCGAAGAAGCTGGTCTGGAGACCTACGAGCGCGATGGCGCGCAGCTCTGCTTTGAAGATGGCAACCTGAGCGATTGCAGCGGTGAAATGGACGAGGTCTTCGCTCCGCTCGAAAAACTCGAACACTTCACCGGTCCTGACCTCACCTTCGCCGAATATCTCGATCGCGAAAAGATTCCACAGCACGAGCGGGGGCAAGTCATAGGCTACGTCGAAGGTTTCAACGCCGCCGATTACCGCGAGATCAGCGCAACCTCGCTAGGCGTACAGCAGAAGGCTGAAGACGCAACTGGAAGCGACCACAACTACCGGCTCCGCGGCGGCTACGACCAGTTGCCGCGATACCTCTCCGAAAAAATCGCAGAGCACGGCGGCAAAGTACTGACAGGAACCCCCGTCAAGGAGATTCGCTGGGAAGAAGGCAGGGTCGAGATCGTCTCCGATCTCTGGGACTTCGGCGCGCAGAAGGCCGTGATCACTATGCCACTGGCAGTCTTGCAAAGCGGCAAAGTGAAGATGACACCGCCGCCGGGCCAGGTTCTCGAGGCCGCCAAACTAATGCGGATGGGACAAGCCCGGCGCTTCACCCTGTTGTTTTCAGAACCATTCTGGAAGAACCTCCCGCCACAACCATCATTAAGCGAGATGAGTTTTCTCTTCTCGTTCGAGGAGACGCCGCCAGTCTGGTGGACGTCGCATCCCGAAAAAGGCCACACAATCACAGGATGGGTAGGCGGGCCGCGTTCAGTGGCCCTGACAGGCTTGGACGCAACAGCGCTCGGCCGCAAAGCCTGCACCACGCTCGCGCGGATCTTCGGATTGAAGAAGGAAAGAGTTCACGGAATGATGCAAGGTTGCTACACCCACGACTGGCAACAGGACCGGCGTACGCTGGGCGCCTACAGCTACGTCGCAAGCGGAGGACTGGACGCTCCGAAAAAGATGACGGAGCCGGTGGCTCAAACCCTCTTCTTCGCCGGCGAACACACCGACACGACAGGACACTGGGGAACAGTCCACGCTGCAATGCGCTCCGGACTAAGAGCCGCAGAGCAGATTCTTGCCGGAGACACCGCAACATAACGGCCCTGCGCTTACGCGCCTAAATGTGCGCACATCGCAACATAGAAGTACCATTGGCAGATCTCCTTGGATGCCTCCACAACCCCTTCCGGATGCACTTTTTGTCAATATTCCGTCAACGCAATTTGGGTGTAATGTGAATGGACAGAACGTTTTGGCAGGATACCTGTCATCGTCTCTGCAAGGAGCTTATGGCCGTCACAAAATCACTGCTCAACACTCCCGCCGACCACACGCCGAACACGCAACTGACCATCGACGGGCTCCAGGTTCCCGGTCACTCAGGCGAGTTGTTGATCGACCTCCTCAACAGCCGCACCGCTGTTGGAGCCCAGAAGGCTGTGCCGCAGGTCTGCTACGTCCCGCAGATGGGACCGATCCAAAGCTGTGATACCTGCATCGTCAGGGTCAACGGAGAACTCGTCCGTGCGTGCGCGACCAAAGTCGCCACAGGGATGAACGTCGAAACCGCTGGCGAAGCCGTCGACATCGCCCAGCGCGAAGCCTTTGACCGCATCCTGCAAAACCACTTGCTCTACTGCACTGTCTGCGACAACAACAACCAAAACTGCACCATCCATAACACAACCAAAGAGCTCGACGTAAAACACCAGGCGCGCCCCTTCACGCCGAAGCCATACGAGAAGGATATGTCGAACCCCTTCTACCGCTACGATCCGGATCAGTGCATCCTCTGCGGGCGCTGCGTCGAATCGTGCCAGAACGTTCAGGTCAACGAAACCCTCTCAATCGACTGGGAGAGCGATCATCCACGCGTACTCTGGGACGGTGGCACTAAGATCGACGGCTCCAGTTGCGTCTCCTGCGGCCACTGCGTCACAGTATGCCCATGCAACGCGCTCATGGAAAAATCCATGCTCGGTGAAGCAGGCTATCTCACCGATACTCCCCCCAACGCACTGAACAACATGATAGACGTCGTCAAAGGAGTCGAGCCCCCCATCGGCTACGGGCCCATCCTTGCTCTCTCTGAGATGGAAGCCGAGATGCGCACCAAACGCACAAAGAAAACCAAGACCGTGTGCACCTACTGCGCCGTCGGTTGCACCTTCGAAGTCTGGACTCGTGACCGTCACATCCTGAAGATCGAACCCACCCACGGCCCCGCCAACGGAATCTCCACCTGCGTCAAGGGGAAGTTCGCCTGGGGCCACATCAACTCCAACGATCGCCTCGTGAAGCCTCTGCTACGCGACGGCGACAGCTTCCGCGAGATCGAGTGGAACGAGGCGCTCGACGTCATCGAGCGCACCTTCAAACGCATTCGCAACGAGCACGGACCCGACGCCTTAGCCTTCATCGCCTCGTCGAAGTGCACCAATGAAGAGAGCTTCCTCATGCAGAAGCTCTCGCGCGCCGTCATCGGCACTAACAACGTCGACAACTGCGCCCGCTACTGCCAGAACCCGGCAACCATGGGCCTTCAGCGCACTGTAGGCTACGGAGGAGACTCAGGCTCCATCTCCGACATCGAGAAGGCCGGCCTGGTCTTCATCGTTGGAGCGAACCCAGCCGAAAACCACCCCGTCCTCGCCACTCGGGTCAAGCGTTCGCACAAACATCGTGGCCAGCGCCTCATCGTCGCCGACCTGCGCAAGCATGAGATGGCCGAACGCGCCGACATCTTCTTCCGCCCGAATCCATCGACCGACATGGTCTGGATGAGTGCGATCGCGAAATACATCATCGACAGCGGCCTCGCGAAGATGGACTTCGTCAACAAGTGGGTCAACAACTTCGACGCATACAAAAAATCGCTCGAACCGTTCACAATGGAGTACGCCGAAAAGATCACCGGCGTCCCTCCAGGCACGCTGATAACCGTGGCTCACGAAATCGCCGCAGCCGACGGCGTCTGCATCCTCTTCGCAATGGGAGTGACCCAACACTGCGGCGGCTCCGACACGGCAACGACACTTTCGAACCTTCTGCTTGTCACCGGCAACTACATGCGCCCCGGTGCCGGAGCCTATCCTCTGCGCGGCCACAACAACGTGCAGGGCGCCAGCGACTTCGGCTCCATGCCCAACGTCTTCTCAGGCTACCAGAAGGTTGACGACGCCGACATTCGCGCAAAGTTTGAAGCCGACTGGGGCGTCACCCTTCCAACCTCAGTCGGCCTCGACAACCACGAGATGATCCGCGCCATCCAGGACGGCTCTCTCAAGAGCCTTTACATCAAGGGCGAGGACACCATCACCTCCGATGCCAACGCGGGCGACGTCGGCGACGCTCTCACCATGTGCGAGTTCCTCATCGTGCAGGACATCAACTTCTCCGAGACTGCCGCCTACGCCGATCTGGTCTTGCCCGCCTGCCCCTCACTTGAAAAGGACGGCACCTTCACCAGCACAGAACGGCGCATCCAGCGCATCTACAAAGCAATCGAGCCACTCGGCGACTCAAAGGCCGACTGGGAGATCATTCAACTCATCGCCAACCGCATGGGCGCGAACTGGAACTACACCCATCCCTCCGAGATCATGGACGAGGTAGCGCGGCTGACTCCGCTCTTCGCCGGCGTAAGCTACAACCGGCTCGAAGGTTTCAACAGCCTGCAATGGCCCGTACACGCCGACGGCACCGACTCGCCCCTTCTCTTCACCGAGAAGTTCCCTTTCCCCGACGGAAAGGCGAAGTTCTACCCGGTCGAATGGATTCCGCCCTGCGAAGAGGTCAGCGAACAGTTCGACCTCCACCTCAACAACGGCCGCCTGCTCGAGCACTTCGAGCAGGGCAGCATGACCGATCGCACCGCCGGCATCAAGGCCATGACACCCTCCACCTTCCTCGAAATCTCACACGAACTCGCCGCCGAGCGCGGCATCACAACCGGCCGTCACGTCCAACTCATGAGCCCTCACGGTATCGTCCGCGTGCAGGTCCTCGTCACCGACCGCGTTCAGGGCAAGCAACTCTATATGCCCCTCAACTCCATCACAGAGCCCGTCAACCGCCTCACCGGCAGCTTCACCGACCGCAACACCCACACTCCCGCCTTCAAAGAGACGCCGGTCAAAATGACGGTGTTGCCAGAGCAGGGCGAATCCCCTCTGCCACGCAGAAACTTTCGCAATGGCACCCGCACCCCGCAGTCCGGCCTCGAGATCGAACGCAAGTGGGCGCGCAAGGACTACCATCTGCCCGGCACCGAAAAGGGCGACAAACTCGTCCAGATCACCTCAACCACCGTCTAACCTTCACGCTGTAAGGAGTTCTCCATGGCCAAGCCCATCGCATTCAAACCCATCACCGTCGATTTCAAGGCCGATCTTCACCGCCGCCTCGAAAAGGCCCCCGACGAACACGCCGCAGCCTTGCTCGCCGCCTACGATGTTCTCGAAGCCGCCTACGACCAGGGCTTGCTCGACATCCTCCACGGCATGATCGCCTCCAAGGACACCATCATCACCACCCTCTCCCACTACGCGAATCAACCTGAGGGCATCGCCGGCATTCGCAACCTCCTCACCGCCGCCAAAATCCTCACCGAACTCGATCCCCAGGTCCTCGATCACATCTCCAGGGTCATGGCGAGCGCCAGCGAAGAACACAAACGCGAACAAACGCCACCCAGCCTCTTCCAGCTCGCCAAACGAGCCACCAGTGAAGATGGCCGCCGCGGACTCTCTTTCATGACGTTGATCCTTGCTGGTCTCGGCAAATCCCTCAAAAGCGAGGGAAGCAGGGGACACTAACCCGAACCTCCTCCAGAATCAGCTTAGCCGCATGAGTATGGTCAAATAATCCATGTGAGCCACACCTTCCACATCGGCAACGTTCCCATCGGTCACGGCGAGTTCTTCCTCATCGCCGGCCCCTGCGTCATCGAATCCGAGCAGCACGTTCGCTTCATGGCCGACGCCATCCAGCGCATCACCTCCGACCTCGGCGTGCCATACATCTTCAAGGCCAGCTACGACAAGGCGAACCGCACCTCCATCAAAAGCTTTCGCGGTCCCGGCCTCGTCGAAGGCTGTCGCATCCTCCGGGCTGTCGGCGAAAGCACCGGCCTGCCCGTTCTCACTGACGTCCACACCGCCGCCGACTGCGCCCCTGTCGCCGAAGCGGTCAACGTTCTTCAGATTCCCGCCTTCCTCTGCCGCCAAACCGATCTCCTGATCGCCGCAGCCGAGGCCACAGCCAGCACCGGCGGCGCCGTTAACGTAAAGAAGGGCCAGTTCGTCGCTCCCTGGGACATGCGCCACGCTGTCGAGAAGATCCGCGAGAGCGGCAACCCACGCGTCTCGCTCACCGAGCGCGGCGCGAGCTTCGGTTACAACAATCTCATCGTCGACATGCGTTCCCTTCCCATCATGCGCGCCTTCGCGCCCGTAGTCTTCGACGGCACCCACTCCGTCCAGACACCATCGACAGGAAATGGGGTCAGCGGCGGCCAACCCGAGTTCATTCCCGTGCTCACCCGCGCTGCAGTCGCCGCCGGTGTCGACGGAGTCTTCCTCGAAGTCCACGACAACCCAGCCGAAGCGAAGTCGGACGGAGCCAATGCGCTTCATCTAAATAAGCTGAAGGCAGTCCTGGAGCAATTGCTCGCCATCCACGCCGCCGCAAGATAGCAGCACGAACCTGGCACTTCACACCTTGATAAGCTATAACGCGCCACGAAGCAGCTTAAAAAAAGCGGCCCCTCATTGAGGGGCCAATCTGCCTTGGTTCTCTCTGGTTAGGAGAGGTTTTTGCGAGTGCGATCTAAGCCGCTATCTCTGCAAACTTGTGGGCGGTACAGCAAAGCCATACCGCCCTGGGGGAGGGCTACTGGTTGCTCACCTCTTGAGGTGAACTAGCTCCCGCGTGGGAGGCCTTTGGAGCAGCTCCGTTCGATGCCGTAGTACCCATCGAAGCCAGGCTGTTGTGCAGCAGGGTCACGCGAACTCCGTTTACGATGGCCTGCTCTCCATCTGTCGTCTCGGCCGTGTTCTTGCCAAGACCTGTCTTGTAGATCCGGTATACCGGAACCTGATGTTCGGTGACGAGGTAGCGGACCACAGAGTCAGCCATTGCCTGCGAGGTCTGCACACCCGACCGGCTGTACCCTTGCACCTCAATGATGTAGCCCTTCTCGCCCGAAAGTGTCGTCGCCAGCGCGTCGAGATCAGACTTGCCAGTCGGTCCAAGCGTCGTCCGTCCCGCAGCAAACTTCACCGAGGTCGAAGACACCGTCTGGTACTGATCCAGATTTCCGACGGTCGTATTCAGCGAATCCGTCCGGGTGCTGGCATTACTTGCGAGTTGATTCGCCGAATTCGCGCGATTTGCTGCATCCTGCGCATGCTGATCGGCGGTATTCGCCGAATTCATCGCATTCTTGATGCCTGCCTGCGCCCGCGAATCCACATCCTTGATATCGTTCGCGTTCTTGGCCTGCAGCTGATCAAGCTCATTCACCTGATCCTTGATCGGAGTTACCTGCCGATTCACCCACTTCTTGCGGGCGAATGGGTTCATGTGACCCCAGAAACCTTCCTTCGACTCGCCCTGCAGCGGCTTGCCCGTTGCGTAGGTTGAATTGTCGCTCGGATTCATCGTGCCGGCCGAACTACTCGTGCTCTGATCGGTCGTCTGCGTCGGAGCGGTGCTGGTCTGTGCGAATGCGGTGAGGCCCAGCGCACTTCCTAATACCAGGACTGGGAGGCCAAAAGTGTTTCCAGATTTCATCATGGTTCGCTCTCCTTTAGATCAACTTGGATCAACGTTGCGCCTGTGTTCCAGACGTCAACACGCAATCACTAGAGCAGGTAGCGTGCCAAACCAAAATGAGCCATCAAACAACTGAAAATTAGATACTTACAAGAAATGGCCGGATACCGGCCAGCGGCAGATTAGCATCAACTCCCGCAAAATCTTCCGGGTCGCTCGGTAACTATTACTGATAAGTCATCGGACCACTACCACCCCGGAACCCTCTACTTCGTCTCGACCCGGATCACCCGGATCTCCGGCATCTGTCCATTCCAGTTCGTCGCAATCGACTCGAAGATAAGGCGAAAGTCTCGCTCATCCCCCGGCCTCAGGGGAGACACACCCACCGGCTGGGTGTCGATATAAGGTTCCCGCGTCCGGATCAAAGCCAGTGGCAGCGTCTCGATCTGCGGCGGCATCGCTTCCTCGTTGCGAAAGATCACCTGCACCGTAATCCCGGTGACCGTCTGGCTCCCCGTGTTCTGGATATGCCCATCCACAAAAGTCGACTTGCCCCCCGAAAGGCTCGTCGACTCGCTCATCGCCAACTGCGACAGCGGCAAACTCCCGGCATACCCCGCCAGCTCCTGAACCGTAGTCGGAGCCAGGACCTTGTGCCGCCCCATCATCGCCAGCACGCCAAACACGACCAGCACGACGAACCCAGCCACCGCCCACGCCATCACAGGAATTCCGCCGCTCTCAGCCGGCTTGCTCGCAAATATCTCGCCCTTCTTCTCGCTCATAAGCCGAAATTCTATACCGTCGATCTTGTATTTCTATACCGTCGATCCTTTATGTCGATCCTGCCTCTCTTCCCGCAAACAGTTCGCCAGAGGAACCACCGCAGTGTCCCCTCCAAAAAACTTCGCGGCTTTTTCATCAAAGATCAGAACTTCCTGGTACAAAATCGCGTTAACGAACATCTATATGTTTTGTAAGGCATCCTCCCCGAAGCACAAGAAGGCCGTTATGAACTCTCAGATCGCAAGACCGCCCAATTCCCCACTCGAACCACCGTACGTTCTCCACGGAATCGCTCAGGCTGCTATCGAAGCACCCGCGAAGTCGGCTGCCTCAGATCGCATCTACCAGCTTGCTGCCTTGGGCGCTGGTCTCTTTCTCCTCGGAACGATGCTCTAGCGTCTCAGCGAGCCAGCCTCAGGCGAAGCTCGCCCGTTTCACCTTCTGCCGGAAATCCTCTCCCTGCATCTCCACCACAACACACATCTCCTGCAGCCTCGACCGCATTCGCTCGCCGATCCGGTCACCCAGCGTCTCCTCACGCATCGCCGCCCGAACACCGGACTCCGTTCCCAACGGGCCCGCATTCGAGTAGTTCGTCGTAATGATCGTCGTCCGCCTGTCGTTGTAGCGTGTATTCAAAATATGCGCGACCGTATCCCAAACCCAGTCCGTAGGCTTCGACGCACCAAGCTCGTCCAGCACCAGAACCTCCGCATCAAACACCGGCCTCAGCACCTCAAGCTCGGTCTCCCGAACCTGCGCGTTGTAGCTGTTCTGCACCTGCTTCAACAGGTCCCGATAATCGTAAAAAAGCCCCGTAGCGCCGCGTTCCGCCATCAGTGCCTGCAGAATCCCGACCGCCAGATGCGTTTTTCCCACCCCGATTGTGCCTGTTAGCAACAAACCTTTTCCTGCCGTGTCGAGCGGATACCCGTCGATAAACTTTCTCGCAGTAACCAACGCCAGTGCCTGCGTCCGGTGCGAGTAGGGCAGGTCCGTATCGTAGTTCTCCAGCGCACAATGCTCATACCGCCGCGGAATCTGCGCCCGCTGCAACATTCGCGAAGCCCTTCGCTCAACCCGGCACACGCAATCCTGGGCAAACTGCCGTCCGCCGTCCTGCACTACCCGCAGGCCCGATCCACCGCAAATCGAACAAACTTCATTCATAGCCGTTCCTCCAGTATCGCAGCACCTGAATCCAAATACCCCCTGTGCGAATCTTGGATATATCTGGGAAATCAGATAAAATTAACTCAACTGCTTGAGCGCTCCCTCACCGGGGCGTAAGCGGCGGCGCGACAGGCACTTCGATGTGACGTGAACTCTACCGTTGCAAGCGATCCGCACGCCGGCAGGCATAAAGATCAGAAAAAGGATAATCACCATGCCGAAACAGGGAATTCACCCGAAGTACGAAAACATCCACGTCAAGTGCGCCTGCGGAACCACCTTTGAGACCCGCTCCACGCACAAGGGCGACATCGTCGTCGAAATCTGCTCCGCCTGCCACCCTTACTTCACCGGTAAGCAGAAGCTGGTCGACACCGCAGGTCGCGTCGAGCGCTTCCGCCGCAAGTTCGCCAAGTCAGACGCCGGCAAAGCAGAAGCCGCAACCAAGTAAGCGGGAAGCCCAAACCATAAAAGGCCTCCGCCAAAAACGGAGGCCTTTTCACTGTAACCACACCAACCGCTAACATGCTGACAAGCTAACTAGCTGACTCGCTAAACAATGAAGAGACGTTACACCCTCGAGCAGAAACGCTGGGACGAACCAGTCGAGCACGCCATGCCCGAGCACACCCGCGTCCCCGCCAGCTTCACCATCGGCAACGTCAGGATCGCACCCGCGACCGTCCTGGCCCCAATGGCCGGCGTCACCGACACGGTCTTCCGCCGCTTCATCAAAAACGCCAGCCAGTTCACCAGCACTGCCAGCACCACAGACGTAACCGAAAAAACCACCAACCAGCAATCCGGCTGCGGCCTCATCATGACGGAGTTCACCTCCGCCGACGGTCTCTCTCGCATGCGCGAGGTCAAGCGCAAGCGCTACCTCACCTACTACGACGACGAGCACCCCATCTCCGCGCAACTCTTCGGCTCGAACCCCGTCACCCTCGCCGACTCCGCCCGCATCGTCCAGGACGCCGGCTTCGACCTCGTCGACCTCAACCTTGGCTGCCCAGCCAAGCGCGTCGTCGCCTGCAACGGCGGCTCCGGCCTCCTGCGCGACCTCCCGCTCATCGAGACCATCTTCAAGGCCATCCGCGCCGCCGTCACCATTCCCTTCACCGTCAAGTTCCGCATGGGCTGGAACGACAAGCACATCGTCTGCGTCGATCTCGCCCGCATCGCTGAAGACTGCGGCCTCAATGCCGTCGCTCTCCACGCTCGCACCCGCGAAGACGGCTACACCGGCCAGGCCCGCTGGGAGTACATCGCAGCCGTCAAAGACGCCGTCAACATTCCAGTCATCGGCAACGGCGACATCCGCACTCCCGAAGACGCCGCAGCCATGGTCGACAAGACCCACTGCGACGCAGTCATGATCGGCCGCACCGCCCCCGCGAATCCCTGGATATTCCGTCAGATTGCCCAGTACACCGCCTCCAAGGAAGCCACCGGCGTCGGCACCTACGACGAACCCACCGATCAGGACCGCTACCGCATGATCCGCGACTACTTCGGCATGCTCGTCCACGAGATCGAGATCGAAGAGCAAGCCGAAGCCGCTCGCGCCTCAGCCATCATCGCCTCCGGCCAGATCGCCCGCGAACAGCGTCACCGCGACTGCGTCGGCAAGATGAAGCAGTTCGCCAGCTGGTTCACTCACGGTGTCCCCGGCGGCGGCGCCCTCCGCAAACAAATCTTCGAATCAAAAAACGGCGACCACGTCCTCGATGCAATCGACCGTTTCTTCACCACCCGCGCAGAGACCGCGCACTCAGAGCACACCGAGCCCGAGCCGGACGAGCAACTCCTCGCCGCCGCCTCTGCCTACTGCGACTAAGTGTCCGCCTAATTCAGCAGAGCACGCTGCGACTTCACCTTCTCCAAAACCTGATCCAGCGTCCCCTTGAAGATCAGAATCTTTACCTCAACTACCGCCTTCCCACCCGCCGGCAGCGGCTTCTCCGGATCCACATGCTGACAAGTAAGCTCCGGATTACTCCACACATTACCCGTCGCCTTCGTAAAACTCGCAACCACCCACTTGCGATCGCTGGAGACCGTTGCAATCACCGGCTCATCGACAGGCCTTAACGCGTTGTAGTACATAATTCCATCAGCGCGCTTCTCAACCAGCTGAGCAGGCACCGGCCACGTATAAGAATCCAGATAACGCGCCGGCAGCCACTGGCTAAGAGGCATCGTTAGCCGCTCCGGCGTCTCCGCAGCAAGCAGATCGAACCCACCAGCACGATGCACATACGTCCGCTCCAAACGGACATCATGCAGAACCGAAATCATCCTTGGATCGGTAACCGCGGTCACCATCGCATAATCCACATCCGAAGCATTCTCAAACTCATAATGAAAGAGCACACCATCATCCTCCAGCGTTGCTCGCGCAAGCATATGGATGCCCCGCTTCAAATCGCTCTCATACTCGATCGCCTGTCCCATCTGCCGCCACGCCGGTCTTGCCCGACTCACTCCCGGACGAAACAGATACAGATGATCCCCCTCGCTACTACCGAGGCTCTTGACCGTGACATGCTCAGGAAGCAAAACCTTAATCGCGTACCCGGCAGGATCATCCGGCAGAACAACATGCAGCGCCGGCTGCGTATCCTCCTCGGCAACGACGAGCCCCACGCCCATCGCATTGCGCACACCCGGCAGCGACTGCGCTCCCAGCATCGCTCCCAGCATCGAAGCCCACCCAAACACCGCAGCCAGAAACGCGCCCCTGATCACGGCACCCGCTTCAGCGTCACATTCATCGTCGTATCGATCGCCTCCAGATCCCTGCCCAACTGCACCAGCGACGCTCCGCCATCCTGTACCAGCAGCGCCTCCGAGTGCTGCTCATCATCCGGATTCAGCTGATACACCGTCGCATTATCGTCCTCTGCATCTCCCCGCAGCACCGCCCAATCCCCTCGATCAGAGAACGTGACATCCCCCTTCGGCGCACCACGATAAGTCTGCGTCCGAACATAAAACGCATACGTCGTATCGAACTTACCCTTCGCATACAGCCGAAGCACCGTATCCAACCCCTCGCAATCCGCGCAAGGAAGCGTCCCCCTATAAACCCCAAGCAAAATCGCAGTCCCCACCCGCGGCGCCCCCGCAGCAATATGCACACGCACCGAGTAAGCCGACGTATCCTGCGGCGCCGCTCCCGCAACCTTCTCCTCCGTCTCAAACCCAAACGCCAGCGCCGAATCTCCCACCTTCGCCGCATTGAAACGGAACCGGCTGATCTTCACCGGCACCGCAGCCTTCTTGTCCGCAGGCGCAACATCGCCATTCAACGCCGACAATCCCGATTCCTTCGGCAGATGCAAAACCCATCCAAAGCCATTCACATCGCCCGAAGACAACTCCACCACCAGCGTATCGCCCAGGTTCAACGAAACATCCGTCCTGTTATCCGCTGACCCCAGCGTCACCGTCTTCGCTTGAACCATCGCAGCGAAAGCTCAGCACGAAACCAAACCCGATCACTATCAACACCCGTCGAAAAATCATCGACGCCCCCCAGGCCTCTTGAATTCAATTCAAAAATCCAACCCGCAAAAACTAGGCCCCACTCCTCTTCCGCCAAACCGCCTTCACCTTCACCCGCCACCGTTCATCCAGAGCAACCAGAATCCACTCTACTCGCGGTGACAGATAACGCAACACCACCTCCGTCGCCGGATGAACCCGCAATGCCGGCGCAACCAGGTACAACCGTGGTGCCTCTCCCGACAATCGCAACCCACCAAAATATCCATGCCGCTGAAACTCACCTAACCCCGTCACATGATCCGCATTCTGCAAATGATGCCACCGCACCCGAACCCAGTAATCAAGCCCCTGCAACGCCAGATGCAGATCCTCATCCGCCTTCAGCTCAATCACCGCCAGCTGTCCATCGTCCGTGACGCCCAGCAGGTCGAGCATACCCCGATCCGCTGCGGCAAACGCCGGAACCTGCGTATAAACATGCGCCGAATCAAGATGCGCATCAATCGGTTCCACATCCCGCCGCAGCATGCTCTCCAGCCAACGCTCCGGCTGCATCCTGTAGAGCGGGTCGCGCTTATCCCCACCAGCCGCCCGTCGCTCAAACAACCGCCCAACCAGCGCTCTCAACTCCGCCTCATTCTCCTCAGTCAACGAAGTCTCCTTCGCCCCAGCGCCAAACGTAATCTCCTGCGCCCTATTGAATGAATTCCCAGCGTACCCCATCCGCACCCGCGCAAACTCCAGCCCATGCAGCAAAAAAGCCATCTCCGAGCCGCCACGAATCCGCTGCTCCACGACCTCGCGCATCGTCTCCGGCACCACCGCCATCACCTGCGCTTTTGCCTCCGCAAACCGCTCCTCCGCAGCCCGCTCATTCGGCGCATGCATCAACCTTGTCGTCAGATTCCCATGATCCGCCGCATCCCGCTGCTCCAACTCTTCAGTCTTCTCGTCCAGCTCCCACAACTCCCATCGCGCAACCTTCTCATTCAGCCACGCCATCCGCGACAGCGTCAGCACCGCCATCCCACGTGGCACAATCAGCTTCAATCCCTGATACACCCGCCGACCATCGCCCGATTCGCGGCAATGCTGCAACCACAGAATCCCCAGCGTCAAAATCCCATCAACTGTGGCCTGCGTCTCCTCCTCATTCACCCCGATCACGCCCCACGCCTGCGATCCCTTCACCAGTGAACCCCGCGCATACGCCGGCCCAAAACTCTTCTCCAGATCCATCGCCGTACGAAAAGCCTCAGCCTTGAACTCCGGAAAGCTCCGCAGCAACACCCGCTCCAGCACCCGCAAATATTTAACCCGAGTAGCCTCACGCGTTGAAGGCGTCCGCCGGTCACGATCAACCACCAGCTCCAGCGTCTGCGCCTTCGCCTGCCCAAAGCGATGCGTACTTAGCCTCAACGAGCCGTTCCGCACAGTCGCCGCGCTCACCCTGCGAACAACATTCCGCTCCTCACTCCAAAGATGCAGCGAACAGCGCCCATGCTCGGTCGCCAGCCTGTACTTCGCCGCGCGCATGTCGAACAACACCTTGCCGTCTTCGAGAGCCACCGCTCCCTCATGCGCAGCAAGAAACTCTTCAATCGCTGCAGCAATCTGCTCTGTCGTCTGTGCGGGGTCCTGCGCCTTCTCCGCGGAAGTTGCTCTGGGCGGCATAGCCGAACCCTAACACAAGCAGCTAACTCGACGAAGCCGCAAAGCCTCACGCAGTTACAGCGGAAGATTAAAATGAAACGAAGTAATTCTCATCCGCTGCCGCAGATAAAAAGCATGCGCATCCTGCCGTTGCGTGCCCGAGTCCAGGCTGAACGAATCACATCCAGCCTCCCGCGCCAGCGAAATCAACCACTGCAGCATCGCCTCGCCGTGTCCCTGCGAACGCGCCGCCGAATCGGTCACCAGGTCATCGACATAAAACGTCTTTCCGCTCGACAGCATCATCTGCACCCGGAACCCCGCGACCGAAAGAATCACCCCATCGCTCTCCAGGTAAACCAGTTGATACCCCTCAGCCTGCTGCGCTTGAACACGCCCCACAAACTCCCCTGCCACCAGCATCGGGCGAAGCTGGCTCATCACCGGAAAGCACCTGTTGATCTCATCTAGCGTTGTTGCAATCTGAATCGTCCGCATCCCTCTCCTTGTCCTACCAGCGTTCTTTCGAGCGCAGCCTCGTAATATGCGCAACATGGTGCAGCGAATGCCACGCATAAACCAGCGTCGTCTTCTCCACCGTAGCCGGTCCCATCTCAGGATGATTGAATCCACGCTTCCACTGCTCTTCATCCAGCGATTGCAGCAACATGACCCAGCGCGCATGGAGACTCTCGATCAACTCCAGAGACCACTCAACCGGAGCCGCTACATCATGCAGCTTCGCCCACGCCGCTTCGTCATACGGCTTGACCGTCGGCCAGTCCTCCGTTAGCGCAAGCTTCACTCGAATCAGCGCGTTCATATGGCTGTCCGCAACATGGTGCACCACCTGCCGCACCGTCCAGCCGCCCTCGCGATAAGGCGTACCAAGCTGCGCCGAGCTCAACCCCTCCACAGCATTCCGCAACTCCTCCGGCAGCTCAGCCAGCGTCACAATCGCCGCATTCCGTTCGTCGGATGAAATCGTTGCGGGTGCCGCGAAACGGCCGACTGGATACTTCGCATCTTCTTCGTTCATCGACATAAGCTCCCACTCCTCTTTTAATGCACCGTAGCACACCGCATTGTGTAACCTTCTAGCTGCAGTCAAAATTCATCGAATGCGGCCCCATCCCTCCTCACTCGTCGCTCTTCTCTTTCTCGCGATAAACGTCCACGCACAAAAACCCGCAAGCCCGGCACCCGCAACCACCTCACCAGCCCCCATCGGCTTCGACAGCAACGAATACCCGGGCGACGCAGCCCTTTCCGCCCTCCGCCGTCACTTCGCCTTCGCCGGATACTGGCTCACCAACCCTCCCGGCGCACACCACAACCCCTGGCTCGGCAAACGCGACATCCTCCTCCGTAACGGCTTCGGCTTTCTCGTCCTCGCCAACGGCAAGACCGACGCCCAGATCTCCCGCGCCAAACGCAACGGCACGACACCCTCCGCACTCGGAGCCAAAGACGCCGCAACCGCCATCGCAGCAGCCCAGCGCGAACACTTCCCCGCCCACACCATCCTCTTCCTCGATCAGGAAGAAGGCGGCCGCCTCAACACAAACCAATCCACCTACCTGCTTGCGTGGACGGAAGCTATCGCACACTCGGGATATCTCCCCGGCGTCTACGCCAGCGGCCAGCCCGTAGATGACGGCCCCGGAAAAACCATCACCACCATCCAGAACATTCGCGAACTGGTCGCCGCACAGCACCTCCACGAGATCGCCTTCTGGGCCTACCAAGACGCCTGCCCCCCCGCCAACGGCTGCACGATGCAACCTCCACCAATCGCATCCAGCGGAACCCCGGACGTCGCCGCCTGGCAATACGCCCAATCCCCACGCCGCAAAGAGATCACCGCTGCCTGCGCCAAAACCTACGCCAAAGACAACAACTGCTACGCCCCCAGCCTCCCCAACTTCACCCTCGACCTAAGCGTAGCCACCACCCCCGACCCCTCCCACGGCCGCTGAATGTAACGCTCACTAAGCTCGGCCGACACCAATCTGCTGACAAGCTAACAGCTAACAGCTAACAGATAACAGAATAACAGCTAACAACCTAAATCCTTGCCGCATCCCCCCCACACCCATATCATCAAAAGAAGATGACCCTCCCACCCCCTGATCACAAGCGCTACTTCATCGACAAGCTGGGAATCTCCGAACGCCTCATGGAACGCTGCCTCGGCGAAGCTCTCTCCGCTGGCGGCGACTACGCCGATCTCTACTTCGAGTCCGTCACCTCCACCTCCCTCGGCATCGACGAATCCCTCATCAAATCAGCCTCCCAGGGCATCAGCCTCGGCTGCGGCATCCGTGTCCTCTCCGGCGAGCGCACCGGCTACGCCTACACCGACGACCTCTCCTCCGACTGCCTCCTCCGCGCCGCACGCACCGCCGCCCTCATCGCCAGTGGCCCCGCCAAAGAGCTAATGAGCGGCTTCCGCCACACCGAGACTCCCGCACTCTACCCCGTCGCCGGAGCTACCGCCGACGCCGAAATCTCCGCCAAACTCGAGCTCATCCAGCGCGCCGACAGGGCCGCCCGCGCCTACGATTCCCGCATCACACAGGTCCGCGCCGGATTCAACGATGAGCTCCGCCGCATCCTCGTCGCCGCATCCGACGGCACCTTCGCCTCTGACACGCAGCCCCTCGCGCGCCTCAGCGTCTTCGTCATCGCCAAAGATGCCAGCGGAAACGGAGGCTCTGGCAGCACCGCCCGAGGCAGCAGCGGCGGTGGAGGCCGCGTCACCCTCGACTTCTTCGAAGGCACAAAATCCCCCGAACACCACGCGCGCGAAGCAGCCCGCACGGCCATCCTCCAACTCGGAGCCATCAACGCCCCCGCCGGAGAGATGCCCGTCGTCCTCGGCCCCGGCTGGCCCGGAGTCCTCCTTCACGAAGCCGTAGGCCACGGCCTCGAAGCCGACTTCAACCGCAAGAAAACCTCAGCCTTCGCCGGCCTCATCGGACAAAAAGTAGCCAGCGAAAAAGTCACCGTCGTCGACAACGGCCTCATGCCCGGACGCCGCGGGTCGATCAACATGGACGACGAGGGCAACCCCACCCAGGAGACCACCCTCATCGAGAACGGCATCCTCAAGGGCTATCTCTCCGACAAGCTCTCCGCCCGCCTCATGAACATGCCCAGCACCGGCAGCGGCCGCCGCGAAAGCTACCACCACATCCCCATGCCCCGCATGACCAACACTTATATGCTCAACGGCGACGACATGCCCGAAGACATCATAAAGTCTGTCCAGCGTGGTCTTTACGCCGTCAACTTCGGTGGCGGATCGGTCGATATCACCAGCGGAAAATTCGTATTTTCGGCCAGCGAAGCTTATCTTATAGAAGACGGTAGAATTACCAGCCCCGTTAAAGGCGCCACCCTCATTGGAAACGGCCCAGAGGCGCTCAAGTACGTTTCCATGGTTGGAAACGATCTTGCTCTGGACGAGGGCATCGGAACCTGTGGAAAATCCGGCCAAAGCGTACCAGTCGGCGTAGGCATGCCCACAGTCAAACTCGACCGTATGACGGTCGGGGGAACGGAACACTAATGGCAGTCGATCGCGAAAAGATATACGAGTGTGAAGTAAAACGCCGCCGCATCAAGGCAGGCGGAGGCTACGAGCCCTTCTGGAAGGTAAAACCCGTCGCCGACGCACTCGCCGACAGCGACACCGAGTTCCGCTGCAAAGATTGCTTCGGAACCGTAAAGCTCCTCGGCCGCAACGGAAAAGCAGGCAGCGTGCCCTACGTCGAGCACAAATCCCCAGCCGACTCCGAGTACTGCGCCAACGGCATGTTGTTCAAGAGAGCCACCGACGGCCGCGAGCCCAGGCAATCCCAGCACCCAGTCGAGTAACCAACTTCGCTCCCGCATGACACCGGAAAGCTCTACTCAACGTCACAACCTACCGAATCATGCAAACGAGGTTCCTCATGGCAATCGAACGTGAAAAATTCTACGAGTGTGAAGTCAAGCGTCGCCGCATCCGCGCAGCTGGCGGTTACGAGCCGTTCTGGAAAGTAAAGCCCATCGCCGTAGCGCTGGAAGACAACGACACCGAGTTCCGCTGCATGAGCTGCGCGGGCGCAGTCAAAGTCTTCAAGCGTCGCTCGGAAGACGGCCCTGCTTCGCACATCGAGCACAAGCTCAGAACTGACTCCGAATACTGCTCCGCCGGCATGTACTTTCTCAAAGCCACCGACGGCCGCCAGCCCCGCCTCTCAGCAACTCCGGTACGCTAGCAGCTGGGTAACCATTCATGTGGTTCATGAGTGGCCATCCCTAAAAATAAAGACCAAGCATCAGCCCAAACTGGTTCAGCTGCTCATTCGGCCTCTTACCCGTCTGGTTCTGGTGTTCGTAGTAAGAGTTGAGCTGCGCGTGTCTGCCAATCGGAAAAATACATCCGGCATACAAGGCCGTTTCACTCCACTTCGCATACTTGCTCTCATAGAACGGCTCCGCACTCACATACGGCATCAAGTGATAAGAACCAATCGCCACCGGACCCTCCATCTGAAATCGATTGCGATACCGCCAGGTAAATCCGCTGCTCGTCCAGTCCAGATCGAATCTGCTTCCGTCCGTTAGCAGAATCTTCGCCGTCACCGGAAAGCGAGCGGTCGCAACCGTCTCCATCCGGTTGGTTGCCGCACCGCCGTTAGCCTGCGGCAGGTACCGATATCCCACGGCCACCACCAGCGGCCGGGACTTCGTATTGTCCAAATCAAACTTCGTCACCTCTTTCGATCGGATCAACGGACGAGTATAGATATCCACGCTCGGTCCAATCTCAGCCTGCACCGGTTCGCCTCCTTCGCGGGTCTGCTTTGCCTGAAATTGGAATCGAATCCCATCACGCACCTTCGTATAGAAATCAACCTCAGGCAAAAACTGGTCTCCCTGCGCCATCGCAGGCAAAGAAGAACAAATCAGACCAAGGGCAATCACGAGTTCCCGCCGTCTCACTCCGCGCATCCCGTTATCCTCAGGTCGAATCAAAATTCACGGAACCGAAACCAGACCGGGAGCCAAACATCCACCAGAATCGCAACGCGTCGCTTCATCGCTGCAAAAGCTCATCCCTCCGAACCCATTCAACGATATCCTGAAAAGGATGCCGACCCAAACGACCATTGATCTGAAATCCATAGCCTCGGACGTACTCACCCGCGCCCTCAAAGCCGGGGCCACCGACGCCGAAGCAGTCATCTATGAAGGTGACGAGTTCTCCGCGCTCGTGCACCTCGGCCAGGTCGACCAGCTCAAAGAGTCCGGCTCCCGCGCTATCGGCCTCCGCGTCTTCCTCCACTCCGCAAACGGAAAGCGAGTCGCCAGCACCTCCTCCTCCGATCTCTCCCCCGACGGCCTCACCCGCCTCATCGATGGAGCCCTCTCTCTCGCGCGCATCACAAGCGAAGATCCCTTCGCAGGCCTTCCCGAACCGGAAGAATTCTGCCAACTCGCAGGCGACCTTCCTCTCTACTTCGACGACGTCAACAAGATGCCTCCCTCCGAACGCATCGAGATCGCCCGTCGCACCGAAGCCGCCGCTCTCGCCTACGACACCCGCATCCAGAACTCCCGCGGCGGAGACTTCGACACCGCCACCTCGCACAAGATCATGCTCAACTCCCGCGGCTTCTTCGGCGAGTACCGCCGCAGCTACTGCGGCTTCTCTGTCTCCCCCATCGCGCAGGATGCAGAGGGACGCATGCAGCGCGACTACTGGTTCTCAAACGCGCGCACCGTCAAAAAACTTGACCCACCCGAAGAGATCGGCCGCATAGCTGCGCAACGTGCCATCCAGCGTCTGGGCGCACGCCAGATCAAAACCCAGAGAGCACCCATCGTCTTCTCCCCTGAGATCGCGCAATCCGTCATCGGCAACATCTTCGACGCCGCCAACGGTGACGCCATCTACCGCAACGCCTCTTTCTTCAGCGGCATGCTAGGCGAGCAGGTCGCCGGCGAAAACATCACCGTCATCGACGACGGCACCCTCATCTTCGATCACCAGGCCGACGGCAACCCAATGCAGATCGCAGGCTTCGGCACCCGTCCCTTCGACGGCGAAGGGCTTCCCACTCGCCGCACCGTCCTCGTCGAGCGCGGCATTCTCAAAAACTACGTGATGAACACCTACACCGCGCGCAAGCTCAACATGAAGTCCACCGGCAACGCCTCACGCGGACTCGCCGGCAACCCAGGCATCGGCGCCGGCAACTTCTTCCTCGAGCCCGGCACCCTCACTCCCGCCGAAATCATCGCCGACATCAAATCCGGCCTCTACGTCACCGAAACCATGGGCCACGGCGTCAACCTCGTCACCGGCGACTACTCCCACGGAGCCAGCGGCCTCTGGATCGAAAACGGCGAAATCGCCTACCCCGTCGAAGAAATCACCATCGCCGGCAACCTGAAAGACATGTACCGAAACATCGCTGTCATCGGCAACGACTTCGTCTTCCACGGCGCCACAGCCACCCCCACCATCCGCATAGAAGGCATGACCATAGCCGGCGCATAACCCCTCACCCCACTAAAAAAACGCCGCCATTCTGAGCGAAGCGAAGAATCCCCGCAGTTGCAGTTGCAGTTGAAGTTGCCTTTACCCAAGCAGTTGCCGTTGCAGTTGCCCGTTTCTAATCGGTGTCATCGGTGTAAATCGGTGTTAAGCCTTTAGCTCCCCAAACCATCGCCACAGCTTCCTCCCCCACAGACACGTCTACAATTTCTCCTGTGGCAACAACCTTCCACTTCGATCACACCCTCCCCTTCGAGCCGCTAACCGCCGAAGAGACCCTCAAGCAAATCCCCGCCCAACCCGGAGTCTTCGCCCTCCGCGGCCCTCGCGCCGAAGACGCACCTTACCTCACCCAGACCACCGACCTCCGCCGTCGCATGCGGCGCCTCCTCGACCCGCCCGAGTCCCAATCCAAACGCCTCAACCTCCGCGAAAAAGTAGCCCGCATCGAGTACACCCTCACCGGCTCCCGCTTCGAATCCTCCCTCGTCCTCTACGACGCCACCGCCGCTCTCTTCGGATACGCCGAAGCCCGCCGCCGCCTCAAACTCCACACCCCCTACTTCCTCCGTTTCACCCTCGACAACGAATTCCCCCGTGTCTACGCCACTAACAAGCTCTCCAAACGCGACCTCGCGCAGATGTACGGCCCCTTCCCCTCGCGCCTAGCCGCCGAGCGCTTCTGCGACGCCGCCCTCGACCTCTTCAAACTCCGCCGCTGCCACGAAGACCTCCAACCCTATCCCGAACATCCCGGCTGCATCTACGGCGAGATGAACAAATGCATCGAGCCCTGCAAACAGGCCTGCACCGCCGAGCAGTACGCCGCCGAAACCACTGCCGTAAAAAAATTCTTCGACACCCGCGGCGAAAGCATGATCATCGAAATCGGCCTGGCCCGCGAAGAAGCCTCCTCCGGCATGCGCTTCGAAGAAGCCGCCGCCCTCCACGCGCAGTGGCAAAAAGTAAAATCCGTCCAGTCCCTCGCCGACGAGATCGTCCGCCCCATCCCCCAACTTCGCGCCATCATCATCCAAAAGCCCGCACCCAACGAAGACAATCCGGAAGCCCACACCGAAGAAGCCGCGCTCTTCCTCCTCGAAGGCGGCTGTCTCATTGGCCCCCAGCGCCTCTCCACCCTCGGCGTCCGCGCCGTCCGCGAGCAAACGAGCGTAGGCAGCTCCCTCTTCGCCCAATCATTAATGCTGCAGGCAGTCCCGCTCGAAGCAGAACCCCGAACTCCATCAAGCCCGGAATCCAGCAGGGAGTCCAGCGCAGCAATCAGCCCAACGTCACCCACCAGCTCGCCCGAGGACCGAGCCACCCAGGCCATCGCCACCCTCGAACAAAAGGCCGCCAAACCAAACGACCTCGCCCTCCTCAGCGATCATCTCTCTCTCCTCCGCCGCTGGTACTACCGCCCCGAAAAACAACGTACCGGAGAAATCTTCCTTCCCAACGACGACAGCACCTGGCCCATCCGCCGCATCCTCCGCGGAGCAGCCCGCATGGCACTCGGCGACCCCAAACCCATGGCCGAAACCAACCGCGAAGCCGCAAAATCCACCGCCAAAGAAATCAACACCCGCATCCTTCACAAAGGCCGCCCCGAAGTGGAAAGAACAGTGCCAGTAGTGCCGAAGGATCGATAGCAATCTAACTGCGAAGTTAGTCGCAGTTGCCGATAAACCCGACTTTGCGAGAACGCCGGTCTAATCGTGGAAGCAGTGCTCAATGAGTGCATTGCCCTGAAGTCAACAGTTGACCAAGGCCACTTAGCTGGAGGCGGCCAGGCGGCGAGAGGCTCGTTCTAACCAAGCCTCCGCCGTCTGCCTTAGCTATATCTCGCGCATGACGATCATCAAAACTCCAACTTCTTATTTCGCCTGCGCTAGCCCCGCAATAACCGCAGCAATCTTATCGAGTATCTGATTCCAGCCTTCCATTTGACCGCTATTTTTTGCGCTCTCCATGGGTTCATTTCCAATGAAAGTGAGTTTCGTCTGGCCGTTTCCAATATCCTCAAAAAGAGTCACGTCGTAAGCACCCTCGATGGCCTCATGTTCTATTCCCAATTGCGCAGGGTCAATCTTTGTTTCCCTCCGCGTCGGAAAAGTACATGAGGGAAACGATCTTCTCGTGCAGAACAATTTCGTGGTATTCAACCGCATTCCAGAACTCCTGCCCATCCGGCGCTTTCATGCAGCAGAGAAGTTTTCCCCCAACGCGAAAATCCATCTTACAGACGGGCGCAGTAAAGCCCTTCGGTCCCCACCACTGCATCACGTACTTCGGGTCTGTCCACGACTTCCAAACCAGCTCGCGTGGGGCATCAAAAATTCTTGCAACGACCATCCGCTCAATTTCGCTAACCGTGTTTTCTGCCATCTCTGACCTCCTCTTTCTTCATTTGATTTACAACTACATCCAGTTTGTCGAAACTCTCTTCCCAGAATCGGCGATAGCTGATCGCCCAGTCACTGACCGTCTTAATCGCCTCTGGCCTAAGCGTGCACACACTCTCTCGTCCACGCTTCGTCTTGATCACAATCCGCCCCTCACAAGGTAGGCGATATGTTTTGAAATCATCTGCTGCGAGAGTGCAAACGGTTCCGTCAATCCATGCACAGAGGCAGGCCCATAGGAGAGGCGTTCGATCATCGCTCGCCGGGTGGGATCGGACAAAGCCGCAAATGTTGTACCCAATCTATCCACAACCATATGGTTGTGGATTTCCCAAATGTGTCAAGGATCAATTTTGCGACCCCTGATCTCTGTTTCTTGTCTCCTCCGAGTTACAGCCCCTCCGCTGAAGCGAAGACCGCGGAGAACAAAACAAAGACAGCGCCTCACTCGCAGCACCGCGCGCCGCGAAAGACGCTCCTCCTGGACTACTGTTTAGGAGTTCCGCCAGAGAGCAGGATCATCGGAATCTGTGAAGCCAGCTGTACGTCAATCAACATCACCAGCCGCCGATCCAACTGGAAAAAGACCGCGGTCTTCCTCCCTGGTATGACGTTGTTGAAGAGCGAGATGTATCTCTGCCGTAACTCCGCAACCGATTGATCGACGCCAAGCATCTTCCGTACCAGTCCCGTTGCCTGATCGTCCGTCATGGTAGCGTAGCTGGACGCGAACTCTTTGAGCGCCGCATACTTCGCATCGTTGACCTTCACCAGATCGGCAGTGTACTGGTCATACAGCGGCCAGAATTTCACCGCCTCTTGATCAGTCAGCTGAAGATTCGAAGCGATGATCTGCTTCTTCTGCGATCGGACATCCTTCCTTAATAAATCGATATCCTGATCCGTAACGCTCTGGGCCTGGTTATCAGACGGGGTTTGCGCCGGACTTTGACTCCAGCAGAGGCCAGTCAAAGTCACCATTGCTGCAATGCTGAAAGATAGAAGACTCTTCCTTATCATGGATATCTCCTTACCATCGCTGTAGTTGGGTTGAACCCGCAGGCCCTCAGGGTCAACCAGAATCTTACGCCTAACTGGCAAATCGGGCAGTCGCTCATCGAACGACGATCCAAAACTAATCCACCCTCAGGGAACTCGACTTGGATGAGTGCTTGGCCTGTTATTGCCAGCTTTGGGAAGTTCCAATGTGAGTTCCATCCAATGATGCGTCGTCTTTCAGAAATCCTTTGACGGCCAAATCGACTCCAGGAAAGATCCGGTTCGATCCAACTCGTTCTATAAATCCACTGCGAGCGAAAAGATCGCTAACCCGATCGGAAACACGCGCAAGGTAAAGCTCGATACCTGACTCATGTAGTTCGCTCCGTAACTGCTCCAGCATTTCAAGGGTGGTTACGTCTATTTCCGGAGAAGCTTCGAGGTTCATCACAACCGCACGGAGGGGTTGATGAGACGGCCTGGTCAGTTCGCGCAGCCGATTGCGAATACGATTTGCGTTCGCAAAGAACAGGATGCCATTTGGCCTGAAGATCAATAGGTAAGGAACTTGTTCTGCCTCAGGATGTCTTGCAAGATCGACAAAATTTTCAGAGTGCCCGAGCCTTCCCAGAACCGAGTCCTGGGGAGCACTGAGTTTTCGCATCACCATCACCAGTGTTATGCCGACCGCCAGAATCAGGCCCCTGAGAATTCCCATTTGCAAAACAGCGAAGAGGGCGATTAATGCACCCGCGAGACCTCCACTGCGAAGCTTTGCATAAGATTTGAGCGTGTGAACGTCGGCCAGATGTGCGACGGCATGGACGACAATCGCACCGAGAACAGCTTCAGGGAGATTGCGAATAAGAGGCAGGAAGTAAGCCAGCGTAAGGCCAACAACAATCGAAGAAGTGATGGTCGAAAGCTGAGTCCGCGCTCCGCCGCTATCATTGGCGGCAGTGCCTGACATGCCTCCGCCAACGATGATGCCGCCGAATAGCCCTGAAGCGATGTTGGCTGCTCCCATGGCGCAGAGTTCCTGATTCGGATTGATCTCATATCTGTGCTTGGCTGCAAACGTTCGTGCAGCTGCGAGCGCTTCGGCAGTCAGCACAAGCACAATTCCAATGGCACCCACGAACAAACCCGTTATGTCGTCTTCACTGACCCTGGGCAGACTTAGCGAGGGCATACCCGCTTGAATCGTACCGACAACCTCCACGCCATGCTCTTTCATCCCCAACCAGGACACGGATAGAACACCAAGCACCAGCACAACTAAAGCTGATGGCACTCGGGGAGCGAATGCACCAAGGAGGAACATTACGGCCAGTGCAGTTGCGCCAATCGCACACACCCACAGATTCGCCTCTTTGAGCGAGGTGATCAAATGCCACACTAAATGAAAGAAATTTCCCTTTCCCGCAGAAATGCCTGTGAGCTTGTGGGCCTGCTTCACCATGATCGTGAGGGCGAGGCCAAAGACAAAGCCTTTGAGAACCGGTTTGGAGATGAACTCAGACACAGCTCCCAGCTTGAGCACGCCGCCCAGGAGGAAGATGAGGCCCGCTGCGATTGCGGCTCCGGAGGCGAGCACAGCATATTTCGTGGAATCCCCGGCAGCAATCGGAGCTACGAGAGCCGCGAGCATCGCTGCCGATGAAGAGGTAGAGGTAACTGCGAGTTGACGCGACGTCCCGAATAGCGCGTAAATAAACATTCCCGCCATCGCGGCATACAAGCCCATCTGCGGCGCAACTCCGGCGATACCTGCGTACGCCATTCCCTCAGGCACCAGCAATCCTGCAAGTGCAATGCCCGCGAGCACGTCCGCAGGTATGGCTTTAGGTGTGCAATCCGGCAGCCAGTCGATGACAGAAACAAAACGAGATATTGCGAACCGAGGCATCTATTTCTCCTGAGAGATACTCTGCTGAATCGCATTGGTCCGGATATTTAAACTTCACCTTGTATGCAGGGTCAATCAATCTCAGGAACAACTCATTCGTCCCGCATAGTTGCCGCAACACATAAGCTTACTGGAAAGATGTTGGTCTGAATATCGCAAAGACCACGGGACAAGTCGCGGCAGGTCATACCCAGGCGCCGCATCCGGTTTGTCAATACCGTACTCACGAGCTAATTGCGGGATTTGATTTGCTGTTCAAACGGTCCTTGGCATACCCCAAATATTTTCAGCCTTGGACATCGTCGGCTATCCGGAAGTTAACGGTTCGTCTGTCTCGGCAAGTGATAAATCGCCATGCGCTCATCGACGACCGGTTAGTAACGGGAAGTCGGCTTAGCGGAAGTAATCGGCGAGCGCGCTAATGGTCAGTCCCGCAAAACGAGGTTATCGGCAACTTCAAACTGTCGGACCCGAACTTGCCGATAATCGCGTGCGGGCTCAACCGGTCGATGCAACACTGGCTTGGAGTTTACTCGCCGGAGTTTGAAAGCCCAAAGTTTTTCGTGGGCGTTGATTGAGGCGCAGTGCCACCTTGTCGAGTTCGGCTTGAGAGTAACCGGACAAGTCGGTCTTCTTAGGGAAGTACTGTCGCAGCAGGCCGTTGGTATTTTCGTTGGTGCCGCGCTGCCAAGGGCTCTGCGGATCACAGAAGTAGACTTTCACCTTCGTGTCCACGGTGAAGCTCTTGTGTTTAGCCATCTCCAGCCCTCGGTCCCAGGTCAACGAGCGCCGCAGAGTCGCGGGCAGTTTACGAACGTGCCGGCTCAGCGCGGCGACGACGGTCGCTGTGTCTTTGCTGGGCACTTTCACCAGCATGGTGAAACGCGAATGTCGTTCCACCAGGGTTGCGATGTGACTGTTCCTGGTGCCGCTGAGCAGGTCGCCCTCCCAATGGCCGGGAATAGCGCGGTCTTCAATCTCTGCAGGCCTTTCCCTGATAGAGATGGCATCGACGATCTGCCCTCGGGACTGCCCGCCAGCACGAGCATGCCGCGAGCGACGTATAAGCCGCTTGGACCGGAGGTGCTGAATCAGCTCCTTTTTCAGCACTCCCCGGGCCTGGATGAATAAGCTGCGGTAGATGGTTTCGTGGGACACGCGCATGCTCTCGTCGCTGGGATACTGGATCTTCAACCATCCGAAATCTGTTCCGGCGACCAGTCCAGGATCAGTTTACTGGCAACGATCGTCCGCAGCTTCACTGGATGGCAAGAAGGCACGGCTTGGGTCGCAGAGCCGACTCCCAGGCCTGATGATCGGCTTCACTGGCTCGATACAGCGGACGCCCGCCATGACGCGCCACCTCCCGGCTCACCGTCGACACCGCCCGCTGCAACCCTCTAGCTATCTCACGAATCGACGAACCGGAAGCAATCCCTCGTGAGATGTCTTCCCGCTCGGCCAGCGTGAGCGTTCGCGGCGAACGCCGACGAACGGCAGGAACTATCCCGCCGTGCTGCGACAACAAAAACTGAATAGAACCATGGCCCTTGCCGAAGGCGCGGCCAATCTCATGCAACGACTCTCCCGCCTTCCAACGGCGCCACATGTCATCCTCTGCTCCGCAGAAAGCCTGTCCCGCCTTCCTTGTGCTCATAAACACCACCTTTAGAAAATGATTCATATCAGATGGTGTTGCATCGACCGGTTGAGACCACCCGACTTTTCAGGCCCTTCACTAGAATCTGAACCATGGACGAAATCTTTGTTGGCCCTCCAATCGACGACTTTGACATCTTGGCTCGTTTGCCCGCAGCAATAGTCGCTGCGCTGGAGACTACGAACGGCTTTGTATTTGGAGACTCTTCCCTTCATGTTCGCGGTGCTTGCGTGGAGCCGAGTTGGCATTCACTCAGGTATGCGTGGGACGGCCGCAATCCTTGCACGAACTCTACCCGTCAGTGCAGGCAACAGACATCCCGATTGCGCAGGATTGCTTCGGTAATCAGTACCTCCTGCGAGGCCAACACGTGATTTACCTTTCGGGGGAGACCGGCGATGTCGAACTTCTAAGTATGGGGTGGAGAAAGTTTATTGCCGATGCCAGGACAAACCCGTAGATTTCCTCGGAGTGCAGGAGCTTCAGCGTTTCCACCGTGAGGGAGGCACATTAGCGCCGGGACAGTCACTGTCGGTTTACCGCCCTTTATAGCTAAGACTGAGTCTCCCCGTTCCTTGAGAGCCGTCTCGTCTACGGAGCGCATTTCGTGGCTTGCCGATTTAGCACGTCAGATCAGTACGGTCCCAGATGGCACATCAGTCAAGTTTAAGGTCATCTAATCGTGACGCCTGCAAAACGGCGTTTTCGGAAACTACAACCGAACTTTCCCATAGCCCGACTTTTGAGATTACTTCCTATAAGCCGACTTCTCGTTACTAATCCAGTGTCGGTGAGCGCATAGCAATTTGCGATTTGTCGCTGAGGTCCTGGCACGTTGAGTATCATCAACACCGCTTTCAGGGCTAAGACATTCGGACAGAAACCACGAAGCGCACAATTTGCATTTGACATCGCCCGATAATTCACTACCATATGGTTGTGGATAGATTGGGTACAACATTTGCCGCTTTGTCTGATCCGACTCGACGGGCAATAGTGGAACGGCTCTCGCGTGGGCCTGCCTCTGTGCATGGATTGACGGAACCGTTTGCGCTCTCGCAGCAGATGATTTCAAAACACGTTTCCTACCTGGTGCGAGCGCGGATTGTGATCAAAACAAAACGTGGACGAGAGAGCGTCTGCACGCTCAGGCCAGAGGCGATCAAGACGGTCAGCGACTGGGCGTTTAGTTATCGCCGATTCTGGGAAGAGAGTTTCGACAAGTTGGATGTGGTTGTAAATCAAATAAAGAAAGAGGAGGTCAGAGATGACAAAAAACACGGATAACGAAATTGAGCGAATGGTTGTCACAAGAGTGTTCGATGCCCCACGCGAGTTGGTTTGGAAGGCGTGGACAGACCCGAAATACATCATGCAGTGGTGGGGACCGAAGGGTTTTACTTCGCCTGTTTGCAAGATGGATTTTCGAGTTGGAGGAAAACTTCTCTGCTGCATGAATGCGCCGGATGGGCAGTTCTGCGGCTGGAATGCGGTTGAATACCACGAGATTGTTCCGTACGAGAAGATCGTTTCCTCCATGTACTTTTCCGACTCGGAGGGAAATAAGATTGACCCTGCGGAATTAGGAATAGAACATGAGGCCATAGACGGTGCGTACGACGTGACCATCTTTGAGGATCTCGGGAACGGCCAGACGAGACTCACCCACATTGGAAATGAACCCATGGAGAGCGCAAAGAATAGCGGGCAACTGGAGGGCTGGAACGAGATACTCGATAAAGTTGCCGCAGTTGTTGCGGAGCTGGCGCAGGCGAAATAGGAAGCTGAAGCTTTGATTCGCGAAACTCAATCATGGAGGAAGACATGAAAAGAACACCGTTTCTCGCTATCGTCCTGCTGGCATTCGCATTTTCCGCCCATGCCCAGGACGCAATGAAGAAAGATGCAGCCGCTAAACCAGCAGAGGCGGAGTCGAAAGTCGTGCTCGATTCCTGGAATGAGATTGGCCGCAAGCTGACGGCGATGGCCGAAGATTTTCCAGAGGACAAATACGACTTCAAGCCGACACCCGCGCAGCGGAGCTTCGCCGAGCAGTTATTGCACGCGGCGGGTTCATGCTACTACTTCACGAATTCTGTGATGGGGCAGAAGCCTCCTGCGGGAGATCCGAACCGCGACCAATACAAATCCAAGGCCGACATCGTTGCGTTCGTCAAGAAATCCTTCGCCGATGGGGCAACCGCCATCCAGGCGAAAGGCGAAAAAGGCATGACGACGGAGGTTGTTTATTTCCCTCAGCAGAAATCGCGCGTTCTCGACATTGCATACGGCATCATCGAGCATAGCGGTGAACACTACGGCCAGCTCGTTGTGTACTACCGCCTCGCGGGTCTTGTGCCGCCGGAGTCGCGGCCCAAGAAGTAAAGCTGAAGAGACCAGATACCCCGTCCTTATCGCGCGCCGTTTGCGCGAATGGGCGGGGATTTTGGTTTCGGGACCTCAGTACTCATCGAGTGCGACCCATGCCGTTTGGATCATCAGTCCTGTGAAACGCGCTTGTATGGACTGCACTTTTGTAGTGCACGTAAAAACGATGTTGTCGGCAACTAGGTCAACGACTCTAGTCATCCGCGCCAATAGACGAGCGGCGAAACGACACGCATAAGCATTGCAAGCCGAGGCAGCCACTCCTGCCTCACCCCCGCTGATAGACTTGCAGGCAGGAGCCTACCCAAGTGATCGAACTGGCATTCTCCATCCTCGCCTCCGACTTCGCCCACCTGGCCGACGAAGTCGCAGCAGCCGAGCGCGGTGGCGGCACCATCGTCCACGTCGACGTCATGGACGGCCACTTCGTCCCCAACATCACCTTCGGCCCACCCATGGTCAAGTCCCTCCGCCCCATCACCCGACTCCCACTCGACTGCCACATGATGGTGGAAAACCCCGACGACTTCATCGAAGCCTTCGCCGAAGCCGGTGCCGATATGATGTCCGTCCATCAGGAGGTCTGCCGCCACCTCCATCGCACCCTTCAGCAGATCGCTCATCACGGCATGCGGTCCGCTGTCGTCATCAACCCCGCCACCCCGGTCGAGACCCTCGTCGAAGTCCTTCCCATGGTTCACCATGTCCTCGTCATGAGCGTCAATCCCGGCTTCGGCGGCCAGCAGTTCCTCCCCCTCTGCCTCGACAAAATCGCCCACCTCGCCGAGCTACGCGAAGAGATGGGCCTCAACTTTCGTATCGAAGTCGATGGTGGTGTTGCTCACGATACCGTCGCTCTCGTGGTCGAAGCAGGAGCGGACATGTTAGTCGCCGGGTCGGCCATCTTCGCCCCCGGCAAAACCGAGCACAACGCCAGAGAATTCCTCAAACTGGCCCGTGCCGCCTCGCCAGCATAAATCCGGCGGGGCATTTAGAATAAAAGCCAGCCTGTGCGCGGTCGTAGCGCGAGGCGATGGGGTCATTTTGCTGATGAATAAACGTTCCTTTTTCCCAAGCGTCCGGGCCGCCTCGATGGCAGGCCTTGCCGTCGCCGCTCTGCTCGTCTCCTCGCTCGCCGCAACCGCCCAGGTCACCGGATCCACCGCGACGACGACTGACGCAAACGGCAAACCGCAGACCACCGTCTCCCTCTCCGACACCACCAGCAAGAAAAAGAGTGACAAGGTCGTCCAGTCCAAGGACACCAAGAAGGAACTGCAGAAAGAAAAGAAGATCGCTCCCGTAGACGCAGGCCTTCCCGACAAGGTCCTCTATGACAAAGCCCTCGACGCCACCAAGCGCGGCCACTTCGACGTTGCCCGTCTCGACCTCCAGACTCTCCTCAATACCTATCCAGACTCGCAATACCAGATGAAGGCCAAACTGGCCATCGCCGACTCCTGGTACAAGGAAGGCGGAACCGCCGCCCTCACCCAGGCCGAGCAGGAGTACAAGGACTTCATCACCTTCTTCCCCAACGCGCCCGAGGCCGCTGAAGCCCAGATGCGCGTCGGTGACATCTACTTCCGTCAGATGGACAAACCAGACCGCGACTACTCCAAGGCCACCCACGCCGAAGAAGAGTACCGCCTCATGCTCCAGCAGTTCCCCGAGTCCACTCTCGTCCCACAGGCCAAGCAGCGCCTGCGCGAGGTGCAGGAGGTCATGGCCACCCGCGAGTCCGAGATCGCCGCCTTCTACGGCACTCACGCCAACTGGCCGGCGACCATCGCCCGCTACCAGACCGTCGTCGACACCTACCCCCAGTACAGCCACATGGACGATGTCCTCATCGGCCTCGGCGACGCTTATGAGACTCAGGCTCGCTTCTTCCGTACCGCGAAGCTCCCCGAAGCCGCCAAGGCAGCTCTCGAAAAGACCTACGACGACCGCGCCATCGCCGCTTACTCCAAGGTCGTTCTGGAGCACTCCGCTGCACCCCACGTCGAAGAAGCCCGCGACCGCCTCGACGCCATGAATGTGAAGATACCGACGCCGACGCCTGAGCAGGTCGCCGCCAGCGTGGCTCTCGAAAACAGCCGTCGCCAGTATCGTCTGCAGGACCGCGCCACGCTCCTCATCATGCACCGGCCCGACGTAGTTCTCGCAGCCAGGGACGGCGAACCCACTCTCGCAGACCCAGCACCCACCACCGCGCCGGCGATCACCAAGGCCCTCACCGACGAATTCAACGCGACCATGAATCCAGGCGCTGCGACTACGAACTCCGGCACTCCCCAGGCCGCCACTCCGGCAGCAGGAAACGGCGGAGCCGAAGCAACTCCGGCAGCCACACCCGCTGCCCCGCTCGCCTTCCAGGAGGTTCCTGCCGCAAACGCAGCAGCCCCCGGCGGATCGGCTGTCATCTCTAACGTTCAGGGCAGCACCTCTACCCCACCCCCATCCAGCAGCAACTCCATGGGCGTCGAGATCATCACCCCCGGCGCAACCGCGAAGCCTGCCGACACTGGTGGCCTCAAAGCCGTGGGCCCCGACAGCTCCTCGTCTCTCCCCGCTGCCGAAAAACCAGAAGTGGCTCCGGGGCAGACCAACGATATCGCCCCCGGAACTCAGGCCGCCGCACAAGCGCCCAACGCCAACGGCAAGAAGAACTCCAAGCCTGAATTCGACAAGAGCGACGAGTCCTCCAGCAAGCACAAGAAGAAGAAGGGCCTCGGCAAACTCAACCCCTTCTAAGCAAATCGTCCTGCCGAAACGATCCGGAACGATCCGGAACGATTAAGACAAGTGACGGATAGGTATCCACCCGCACCTTGCGGAAAAACTCCGCTCTATATAGGGCACGACTTCAGTCGTGCCCTGAGTTTCAGTCCCTCGCTTATTCTTCGAAGACCCAACCCAGCCTTTACGAAGCCTGATTCACAACAACCCCGCGCCGCACTCGCGGCACAATAAAAGCCGACAGCAACAAAACCGCCGCCACCGCAATCAGGCACGAAAACATCGGGCTCAGCGACACCCGCCCTTTCGCATGCTCTCCATTAGGCCTCGAAACATGCGAGAGGTGCCCACCCACAACATACGCGCTGCCCGAGAGCGATTCGTCGCTCTCATAAACCGCATTGCCGCCCAGAACCACCGTATCCCCGCCAATCCGGGCTTGCGAGTCGATCACCGCATTGCCCCAGATCACCGTAGCGCTTCGCCGCACCTGGCCGCTAACATTCACGCTTCCAAACAGAACCACCACGCGTCCCGAGACATCGCCCTCCACCTGCACCGAGCAGAAGAGGCAGGTCGCGTTATGCACCTGCTGCCCCGAGGCCACAAAGATATCCTGCCCGAAATAGGTCCGATTCCCCGGCGTCTGGCCAGACGCACCAACGGCGAACAGAAGCGGCAAAACGAACCAGCAAAACGCGCGTAGACGCAAAGCTCCCCCAAAAAGTACGACTGACAAGTCAAGAATACGCAGATTCAGGAAGGCAGGTTCCGAAATCCGGCTTACACGGCGAATTTCTCAGTGGGTCAGTTTGACTGGTCTTGCTTAGATCTTCATAGGCTGCGGGAAAACTACAGACCGCAGGGAAACTATAGACTGCGGAAAAACTCTTGTTTGTATCAGGGCACGACGTCAGTCGTGCCAAAAGTACCTTGTTTGCCGTAGACGCAGGAAAACTCTTGTTTTGTATCAGGGCACGACTTCAGTCGTGCCAAAAACACCTTGTTTGCCGTGGGCTTTAGCCCTTGGCTTTCTCTTCACGAGCCGCAATTCAACTTTTTCGTAGTCTCTTCACTACCACTGAATGCTTTTCCCAAAATTGACCATCAGGGGCGACCCGGAAACCCCCGTCCATACGGATAAGCCGGAAACTCATACCGGTTGCGCCGCAAAAGATACACAACCAGCCAGCACAACCCAATCACAATCAAAAACGGCGCGAAAGGCAGCAGCAGCCAGATACGCCCCGGAAGCACGGTACTTGCACCGTGAATCATCGCTCCCGAGCCCGTTTTGACGTCCCCTGCCACAACCGAAACGTCGTGGCCAATCCACGAGTCCGATCCCAGCAACAGGTCCCCGCCAAAGATTACAAGATCCCCCGAGACCCCGCGGTCGTCGTCGACGATCACCGTCCCGAAAAGCACGGCAACATCGCTCTTTACCTCACCATGAATACGAACCGTACAGAACACACAGGCAATGTCGTCCGCCGTCTCTCCCTCAGCCACCGTGATATCGCTCCCGATCGTGGCGTGATCATTATCTGAGCTGGCAAAACCCGGAACTGTAGCGAGAAGAAGTGCAACCCCGAAGAGCCATCTGCGCATAGAAAACCTCATAAAAACCATTAGCCGAAAATTCTAAGCCTCTCGCTCATGCCGAAGCTGGCGCAGCAAAGCCCGGGCTTCACAGCTCGGTGCTACCCTTAAAGCATCCATGAGCGAGCAATCAGGCAATCCGCAACTCAAAAATCACGAACTGCCAAAAGCATACGATCCATCTGTTATTGAAGACCACTGGGCCCGGTACTGGGTTGAGGAACGTCTATTTGACGTCGCAACCCCCGAAAGTACGCAGGATGGAACCACAAAGTTCACCATCCTCCTCCCGCCGCCCAACGTCACCGGCCGTCTGCACATGGGCCACATGCTCAATCAGACCGAGATGGACATCCTCACCCGCTGGCACCGCATGCTCGGCGACCTCGCCCTCTGGCTCCCCGGCACCGACCACGCCGGCATCGCCACCCAGATGATGGTCGAACGCCAGCTCAAAGAGGAAGGCACCACCCGTCAGCAGTTAGGCCGCGAAGCCTTCACCCAGCGCGTCTGGTGCTGGCGCAAACTCTACGGCGGAGCCATCCTCGATCAGATGAAGCGCCTCGGAGCCTCCGTCGACTGGGAGCGCGAGTACTTCACCATGGACGACCGCCTCTCCATCGCGGTCAAAGAAGCCTTCATCCGCCTCTACGAGCAGGGCCTCATCTATCGCGGAGCCTACATCGTCAACTGGGATCCCAGCATCCAGACCGCGGTCTCAGACCTCGAAGTCGAGCATGAAGAACGCCTCGGCAAGCTCTACCACATCCGCTATCCACTTGCCGACGGCTCAGGATCCATCACCGTAGCTACTACGCGCCCCGAAACCATGCTGGGCGACACCGCAGTCGCAGTTAATCCAACCGACGAACGCTACCTCGCTCTCATCGGCAAAAACGTCCGCGTCCCCCTCACCGGCGTCAACGGCAAACCCGACCGCGAGATCCCCATCCTCGCCGACGACTGGGCCAAACCCGAGTTCGGCACCGGAGCCGTCAAGGTCACCCCAGCCCACGATCCCAACGACTTCGCCATTGGCCAGCGCCACCACCTCGCCGCGCCCAGCATCCTCGACGAGACTGCCCACATCGCGCTCCCCGGCTCGCCCTACAACGGCCTCGATCGCTACGAAGCCCGAGAAAAAATCGTAGCCGACCTCGAAGCTCTCGGCCTTCTCGAGTCCATCAAAGACCACACCCTCACCATCGGCCTCAGCCAGCGCACAGGCGTAGTCGTCGAGCCACGCCTCTCCCTCCAATGGTTCCTCGCCGTCAACAAAGCCCCGAACACCGGCGCCAAAACCATCGCGCAAAACGCCATCGACGCAGTCGAATCCATCAACGGCGAAAAACCCGCTATCAACTTCACCCCCGAGATGTACAAAAAGATCTACCTCGAGTGGATGACCAACATCCACGACTGGTGCATCTCCCGCCAGCTCTGGTGGGGCCATCGCATCCCCGCATGGCACTGCAAAGTCCTGCAACGAAATTACAGTGGCCCGCGTGGCTCCGCAAATTTGCGAGCACTGCCACTCCAACGAATCATCCAGGAAACCGACGTCCTCGACACCTGGTTCTCCTCCGGCCTGCTGCCCTTCACCACCTTCGGATGGCCCGAAGAGGAGTCGCACAGCGAAGCGCATCACCGAAGCGAGCACGGCTGACCCGGATCTCGAGCATTCTACCCCACCTCTCTCCTCGTCACCGGCTTCGACATCCTCTTCTTCTGGGTAGCCCGCATGATCATGCTCGGCTGCCATTTCACGCTGGATATCCCTATGCACGACGGCAGTCCAAAGCGCCAGCTAGCAGACACAGTCCCGTTCACGCGAGGTCTACATCCACGGCCTCGTCCGCGACGCCAACCGCGAGAAGATGTCCAAGACCAAGGGCAACGTCATCAACCCCATCGACATCATCGAGCGCTTCGGCACCGACGCCGTCCGCTTCACCCTCGCATCCATGGCCTCCCCCGGCACCGACATCGCCTTCTCCGAAGCCCGCACCGAAGGCTATCGCGCCTTCGCCAACAAAATCTGGAACGCCGCCCGTTTCCTCTTCATGAACATCGACCGCGCCGCCGAAGCCGGCTACGACATCACTTCAAAAATCCACAAGTCCGGGCGACATCTCGATCTGAGACTGGGTTCTTCCGGAGAACACCCCACTCGAAACCCGCTGGATCTTCGACCGCTTCAGCACCGTCTCCGCCGAAGTTGCACGCTCCCTGACCGACTACCGCTTCGACGAAGCAGCCAACGCAATCTACCAGTTCTTCTGGGGCGAACTCTGCGACTGGTACCTCGAACTCGTCAAGCTCCGCCTGAACTTTGACGCGCCTCACGAAGACGCGGAAGGCAAGCCTACAGAAGAGGCTGCCGCAACAATGCTCACCCTCGCCTCCCTCACCGGAGTCTTCGAGTCCTCTCTCCGCCTCCTCAGCCCCTTCATGCCCTTCATCACCGAAGAGATCTGGCACGCACTCTACAACGATGCGCCACCAGCAAAATCCATCGCCCTAACCCGCTACCCGCAACCCGCCGACTTCCCTGCCGACCCAGTCGCCGCAAGCGCAATGCAGACCATGCAGGACCTCATCACCACCATTCGCGCCCTTCGCAAAGAACTAGGAGTCCCCGAAAAAGAATCCACCACAATCCACCTCCACGCGAACAACCGCATCATCGCGCTGGCCGACGCAAACCAGGACATGCTCTCTCGCATGGCTCGCGTCGCCTCCATCGAGTTCGCACCCACCGCACTCTCCGGCAGCAACGCCCGCAGCACAGCCGACTTCGACGTAGCCATCATCTACGAGCGTCAGATCGACGTCCCCGCCGAACGCGAGCGCCTGACCAAAGACCTCGCCAAATACGAAAAGGGCTTAACCGCAGCCGACAAGCAGTTAGGCAACGAGTCCTTCATGGCCAAGGCCCCAGCCCACATCGTCGACGGCCTGCGCAAACAGCACGCCGAAACCAAAACCCTCTACGACAAAACCAAAGCCGCCCTCGAAGCCCTGCCGCCAGAATGAATCTCACCCGGATCTAACCGCCACAACCGGAAGATAAACCGAGTCTCAACCATGAATGATCTAGAATTGACCGACTCATTAACGAGGAGCGCTGCATGAGCCGGGTTCTCATCATCGAAAGCCGCATCGGCGTCAGCCGCGAGATCGGCGAAGCCCTCTCAGCCGTCGACATGCCCGTCGAATACTCCGCCGGACACGTCGATGCCCTCCGCCGCCTCCGCGCTCAGTCCTTCGGCGTCGTCATCACCAACGCCTACAACGCCATCGAAGAAGGCCTCGCCTTCCTCGAAGAGATCCGCACTATCCGCCCCGGCATCAAGTGCATCGTCCTCGCGCATCGCAGCACCCCCGACGAAGTCATCGCCGCCCTCCGTGCCCGGGTCTTCGCCTTCTTCTCTCCTCCATTCGATCCCGACGAGATCGCAAGCCTCGCCATGCGCGCCGCTTCTGACAGCGAGTGGCAGAACGACATCGAAATCGTCTCCGCCCGCCCCGGCTGGGTCTCCCTCCGCGTCAACTCCCGCCTCATCACAGCCGAGCGACTCATGTCGTTCGCCAAAGAGCTCAGCCACCAGCTCTCCGACAATGCAAAACACGAGGTACTGCAGGCTCTCCGCGAGATCCTCCTCAACGCCATGGAACACGGCGCAGCCTTCAATCCCGAGCAGTTCGTCGACGTAACCGCCATCCGAACCGCAAGAACCATGACCTTTCGTGTACGAGACCCCGGAGCCGGCTTCCGCCGCGACGCCATCATTCACGCGGCCTCAACACAAGACTCGGCCGACCCCACCGCCCACATCACGAAGCGTGACGAACAGGGAATCCGTGCCGGCGGATATGGCCTCCTTCTCGCCGCCGGAACCGTCGACGAACTCATCTACAACGAGCTCGGCAACGAAGTCCTCCTCATCAAGTACCTCGACTCCCCCTCAACCAAAAAGCCCGACTAGCGTCCGACCGTACCTCGCTCAGGGGACACGCCGTCATTGGCGTCCGAACAGAGTCCTGCCTTCCTCGCCATCTCAACCTTTGCCCTCCCGACGACGGTGGTAGAGAGTTAAAGAGAGAATTACGAGCGGCATGATGATTTCGATGACTAAGAAGATTCCTGAGTTGTTGGAAGCGTGATTGTTGTTAAGTGTCATCTGTCTAACGTGCCCGACCGCGTCGCCCAGCAACCAGACCGCGTTTGCAATTGCCGTCGCCAACCAGAAGTCGGCCCGAAACTTCAGACACAAAACGCCTAAAACCCCAACGGTCAGGTCCGCCATCCCGACTTCGTATTCGTAGGGGCTTGTTGACCATCCTATGGACGCTGATGTCTCAACCGGACGGAAGACGTGTGCATACGCGGTGAGCACACCCATCAAACCAACATAGAAGAAGAGCAGATACAGCAGGTATGTTCCGGCAATTGCCGCTCCACTGCTCCGGCGTTGGGGTGAGAATGCAAGGTGAACAGATGCGCCCACAACTGCAATCAGCGTAAAGATAACTTGAATCATGCAACCTCCAGAGAACTCTTAGATAATGCTCTTGCATCAATCAACAGTCACCGCCGGATATGCTTCTACGCGACCTTAGAGAGTGAGCCAAACGACACATGTGTGAGGCGCTCAGATTCCACCCAAAGTCGCTTCGCAACGGTTTCATCCAGCGCGCTTTTCGGCACTGGCACAGAAGCTGGATAACCCTTCAGCTCTGCGATACCGTCCGGGCCGTAATAGCCGCCGGCTACTGCTTCCGGAGCAACTGCGGCATACAGCGTTGGGAGAGCCCCGTGCGCCGCGTCTTGCGACAGGAAAGGCTTCATCGTTGCAATCAATATCTTCAATCCTAACGGAAGATGATCCGCCTGAAGGTTTGTTACCGCATAACCCGGATGTGCGGCGGTGCTGAGAATGGGCGACCCGGCGGCCTTCAACCGCCGTTGCAATTCCAGCGAAAAAATGAGATCGGCCAGTTTGGATTGCGCATACGCCTGGAACATCGGCTTATAGACGCGCTCGCTCTGCAGATTATCGAACTCAATTTTGCCCTGGTTACTTGCCGAACTCGACACCGTCACAACACGCGAGCCCGCTGCTGGCTTGACGGATGGAAGCAGCAGCATCGTTAAGGCAAATGGCCCAAGATAGTTCGTGGCGAACTGACGCTCAAACCCGTCCCCGGTCACTTCACGCCTCGGGAGCGCCATTACACCCGCGTTGTTGATCAGCAGGTCGAGCGACTGGCCGGGGAATCGTTTCTTCACGCGGCCTGCGAAGGCGTGGACGGAATCAAGAACGGCAAGGTCGAGGATCTCTGAATGAAGCCGTGCCTTCGGGACCTGCTCCAGAATGCGTGCGGCTGCATCGTCGGCCTTGCCCTGCGTCCTTGCAGGCAAAATAAGCTCGGCGCCCTTGTGGGCCAGCGCCAGCGCCGCCTCAAACCCGATGCCGCTGTTTGCACCCGTTATAACAGCCCTGCGCCCAGCCTGCGAGGGAATATTTTCGGTAGTCCATTTGGTCTTCATGGGTCTAGTATTAAGCCAATAGTATCTTTTGGCAATAAGGCACTTTTTATTCCCGTACATACCTGAAGGTAACTAATGAAGAAATCCGAAAAGAAATCAAGATTCGGATGGGAAGACATCAGGGATTTCTGCGAGACGCTGACCGAAGCCGAAGATGCGCTCACACGTGACATGGTCTCCCGCATCTCAGACAAGTGGTCGCTCTGGACCATGAGCGTGATTGCCCAATTCGGCCAGCCCATGCGCTTCTCCCGCATCATGGATCAGGTCGACGGTATCAGCCAGAAGTCCCTCACGAAGACGCTCCGCGGACTGGAGCGCGACGGACTTGTAACTCGCGAGGTCTTTGCCGAGGTTCCCCCCCGGGTTGAATACACCATCACAGCCCTCGGGTCCGAGATGCTCGACCACGTCGCACCGCTCTGGCTCTGGGTGGCAAAGAGCGTCCAGTCTTTTCAGGACTACCGAGCCGCATTCGATCGTCGCAAATTCCGGCCGGGCGGAAGCTAGCAAGATTTTCATAAGGTGTTCTCCCTTTCACCGCACCGAGAAGAAGAGCGCGGCGAAGCGCAATCGATTCCTACAAATGACTTATTAGGGCTTCGGCAGTGCCGGGTCACGCGAACCGGCATCCCGTTCACAGCTAGGCGACAGTCACCGCAGGGGATAGTCTTCTGTGAACTCCTCTCCATTGCAACCCTGATAGGCCACTCTGTGTGCTTCCAGATCAACGTCATAGCGCACGACACCCGCTCGCCACGAAGCGGTCAGGAATTCCGGAAATGTGCTTTCACCAGCCTGATCCACGCGAAGCGCCGCGATGAGAGCTGCCTCATCGAAGGCTGGTACATCGACGACACCATTGACCAGGGGGGCGCCTTGCATGACGACGGACCCTCCTGCGTCAAGAAGAGGCTTTGGCAGGATGGCAGCGACCATACGTTGCGCGTCACTCCAGCTTTTCGCAGAACTTCTGCCAGGTATGGGAAGCCACCCACACGGGGACGGTTCGCACCTGCAAAGCTCATAGCTTCAGTCAGGTTATCGATTGCTTTGCTCATGAGATTTCTCCTTATTCGGTTGGGACAGCTTGGATCCGGTTATGCTCGGTAAGTTTGGCAAGCAGTTCCCGTAGAGTGCTCTTCTCTCTTGCACTTAGACACTCGAAGTAGCGTGCGTCGTTTTGGTCAGCAATCTCAGCAAGAGCGGGGAGATTGCGCCGTCCCGCCCGTGTGAGGGAAAGCAGGCGGAACCGGCTGTCGCCCTCTTTTGCCTCCGCTTGGATCCAGCCCTTCGCATCGAGTTTGTCTACGATTTTGGAAACTGCACCACGAGTCAATCCCAGGCTATCGGCCAACTTGCCTGGAGCAGTTTGTCCGCGCTCGTGAAGCTCACCCAGAAACACCCATTCCGCAACCGAAGTTTGCTTCTCTTGGAGGGCGCGGGCAAACGAGCCTGAAACAGCATTCGAGACGCGTCTGAGCCAATACCCAAGATGGCTCTCTAATTGACTTACCTGTTGGATATTCGTTGCATTAGTTTCCATGGAAACTAACTGTCAACGAAAATTTCTGCCCGGGTACCGGGAAACGCGCTTCTGCTTACGAAGGTGGGCTGCGCGCAGCGGCCGGTACATCCCTCTCGACGTTTCCTTCGCAGTCTGTTACTTCGGCTTCGGAGCCAGATCCACGAATGCACCCGGATCGATCGTAAAGCTTGCAGGTGCTTGACTCGGTGGGTACTCTTTGAACGATTCCAGGATTTCACCCGCAACAATCTGTGACTGTGCAACTAAGTAACTGTTGTGTCCCTGCCAATCGTCATATTGGTCCGAGACGAGGGGCGCTTTTTCAAAGGGATCCATGCGCAAATTGATAATCAACGGAAGCCGGGTGCATACAAAAGGATTCGACCACACCTTGTATCCTCCCATCTCTCGTTGTTCACAGAAAACGAACTTCCAGTTCTCATGCCTTACGGCCACCAATAGCCCATCATCATTGAAGTAGTAGAAATTCTTCCGTGGCGAATGAGCTTCCTGACCTGTCAGAAAGGGAAGAAGATTGTAACCGTCCAGATGGACCTTGTGCGCCATGCCACCGGGTCCTGCGCCCTTCAGAAGTTGTTCCTTGATATTCGGGTTACCCGCCGCGGCTAAGAACGTCGGGAACCAATCCAGTCCCGAGACAATCTCGGTCGACCAGACATTCTCTTTGATATGACCAGGCCACCGGATCATCGCCGGTACACGGTACGCACCCTCCCAGTTCGAATTCTTCTCGTTCCGGAATGGAGTCATCGCCGCATCGGGCCAGGAAAACATATTCGGACCGTTGTCCGTCGTGTAGAGAACGATCGTGTTATCTCTAATACCCAGATCGTCCACCTTCTTCAGCACCTTCCCAACATCCTGGTCGTGTTCCCACATGCCATCCATGTACTCGTTGCCCGGCATGCCGCTCTTTCCGCGGAACTCCGGCCGAACGTGAGTGAAGACGTGCATCCTGGTAAAGTTCATCCACACAAAGAACGGTTTCCCAGCCTTGACCTGCTTATCCATAAAGTCCATGCATGCACCGGACGTCTCGTCATCGATCGTCTCCATGCGCTTCATATTCAGCGGTCCCGTATCCTCGATCTTGCCGTCGGCGAACGAGTGAAGAACACCGCGCGGGGCATACACCTTCAAAAAGACCGGATCGTCCTTGGGCCAGTACGGCATCTCTGGCTCCTGCTCCGCGTTCAGGTGGTACAGATTGCCGAAGAACTCATCGAAGCCATGCGCCGTTGGTAGAAACTCATCACGATCTCCCAGATGATTCTTGCCGAACTGACCCGTCGCATATCCGAGCGGCTTCACCGCCTCTGCAATCGTGATGTCCCGTTTCTGGATTCCCACCGGAGCGCCCGGAATGCCTACCTTGGTCATTCCGGTTCTCACGGCAAGTTGCCCGGTAATAAAGGTCGCGCGGCCAGCCGTGCAGCTGTTCTCCGCGTAGTAGTCGGTGAACGTCATTCCATGTTCGCCGATGCTGTCAATGTTTGGAGTCATCATTCCCATCAAGCCGTGCGTGTAACGGCTGATGTCGCTCTGGCCGATGTCATCACCAAAGATAACCAGAATATTCGGCTTCTTCTGAGCATTCGCAGATTGAAAAGATGCGAGACAGCTAAGGAGACATACAGCCTTCACCATCAAGGAGAAACTGCTCCGAAAAGTTCCCATAATCGTCGTCCTTCCAAAAGAGCTGTGTACGAGAAGAATCAGTAACGAATTCCAGAAAGCGAGCCGAGGGGGAGATTTGAGTTCACAAGAATTGTTGAGCATGAGACTCTTTCTGACACCTGTCACTTATCTCAGTTCGAAAACCAGAAGAAAAAATCCACAGAAATATTTTGAAAAACATGCACATTTTTTGTCGTCGGAGACCATGCACATAAGAACCACGCTATGTCCACCTAAGAACCACAAAATGACCGTCAAAAACCACGTGAAAAACACTCACTTTTCCAAAACCCCCTTCAAAAAATGCCTGTAAATCGCAAAAAAATACCCCGCCTTCACGCCGAAAAAAAATCTTCCGAAAAAGAGGGTTTAGGATGACTGAATGGACTGGAAGAGCAAACGGGTAAGCGCCATTCTCGAGGCCGCCCTCGCAGAAGATAAAGTCGCCAACGACATCACCACCGCCCTCACCATCCCCCCAAACCTCCGCGCCTCCGGAACCATCATCGCCAAGCAGGCCTGCGTCGTCTCGGGCCTCGGCTGCATCCCCATCATTCTGGACATCTTTGGTCGAATGTCCACAACTCCCGTCGGTCGCTTCGAAGTAGTCAGCCACCCCGAAATCTTCGACGGAGTCAAAGTCAAAAAAGGCCAGACCCTCGCCGTCATCCGCCACAACGCCGCCGCCCTTCTCTCCTGCGAGCGCGTGATTCTAAACCTCATGCAGCGCATGTGCGGTATCGCCACTCTTACCAACGAGTTTGTTAAAGCCGTAAGCGGCACAAAAACCAAGGTCTTAGACACCCGCAAAACCATCCCCGGCCTCCGCGCCCTCGACAAATATGCCGTGAGCTGCGGCGGCGGAGTCAATCACCGTCTCGATCTCCAGGACGGTATCCTCATCAAAAACAACCACATATCCCTCGGCGGCGGCCTGCCCATCGCACTCGAACGAGCCCAGGAAAACCGCAAAACCGGCCAATGGATCCAGGTCGAAGTGCGCAGCCAAACCGAACTGGATCAGGCCATAGCTGGCCACGCCGACTCGATCCTGCTCGACAACATGAGCCCATCTCAAGTAAAGAAAGCAGTTAAGCAGATCCGCGCCGCGCTCCCCACCGTCCCCATAGAAGCCTCCGGCAACATGAACCTCAAAATGGTCCGCAAATACGCCCTTGCCGGCGTAGATTTCGTCTCCGTGGGAGCTCTTACTCACTCCGCCACGGCCGTTGACCTCAGCATGCGCATCACCGCAGACATCTACTAACTTGAACGAACGAAACAGCTTCGACCTCGATCTCGTAGAGCAAGGCCTCTCCGGAACGGAGTTTTCGGGAAAGCTGACACACTTCCCCTCGGTCACATCGACAAGCCTATTGGCCCTGGAAGCAGCCCAGTCCGGAGCCACTGGAGGCGTCTACGTAGCCGACGAGCAGACCGCAGGCCGTGGACGAGGCAACCATAAGTGGCATTCCTCTCAACTAGATGGCCTCTACGTAAGCACTCTGGTCACCCCGCACATCCCAATGGACATGGCCCTCTGGCTCCCCTTGGCAACCGCCTTGGCCGCACAAACTGCAATCAAAGAAACCACTGAATTAACAGCGGATATCCGCTGGCCAAATGACCTTCTGCTCAACGGCCTGAAATGTGGTGGAATCCTCGTGGAAAGCACTGCAACAACAGGAGATCCCGGCACAAGCCCCATGCTGCGCTACGCCGTCATCGGAGTCGGAATCAACCTCAATCAGCAAAATTTCCCCGAAAATCTCGACACCATCGCAACCTCTCTCCGCATAGCAGGAGGCGTCGTGTCACGCGAAGCCCTTCTCGTGGCGTTACTTAGGTCCCTCGACGCAGAGATCAAAAATCTCATCAGGCAATTTCACGGAACGCAAAACGGTCTCGGAATCTTAGAGCGTTTCGCCGAAGCTTCCACTTGGGTCAAGGGTAAACACGTTCGCGTTGAAGAAGATGGCGGATATACTGGCGTCACGGACGGCCTTGACGCGCGCGGCTTCCTGCGTGTCTCAGGAGATGATGGTGTGCTGCGTACTGTCTTCTCAGGCGGAGTCCGCGCACAATAATCTTCACCGGAGACGCGGCAATGCTACTCGTTCTCGACGTAGGCAACACCAACACAGTCCTCGGTCTCTATCAGTTGGCCACCGGAACAACCGACGCTCCGACCGGACCCGAACTCGTCGCAAATTGGCGCATTACCACTCCCTCCTCGATACAAACGAGCGATGAATTCGGCGTCCTCCTGCGTAACCTATTCGAACTAAAGGGCCTGCAAATTGACACCGTCGATGGCATCGCAATTTCATCGGTAGTGCCTCCTCTCGACTCAACCTTGCGCCAGGTCTGTGAGCTCTACTTCAAAGTGAAGCCATTATTCGTCGAGCCTGGAGTCAAGACGGGTATACCCGTCTTGACGGACAATCCCGCAGAGCTTGGCGCCGACCGCATTGTCAACTGTGTCGCCGCCTTCGAGCGGTTCGGGGGCCCCTGTATCGTCGTCGACATGGGCACAGCAACTACTTTTGACGTGCTTTCAAGGAAAGGCGAGTTTCTCGGCGGCGCAATCGCACCTGGCCTCGGCGTCTCGGCCGAAGCACTCTTCTCACGAGCCGCTCGTCTGCCCCGGACTGACATTAAAAAGCCCGCTAAGGTCATAGGCACCGGCACCGTCGATAACATCCAGATCGGCCTGTATTACGGCTACATTGGACTGGTCGACGGTATCCTCGAGCGCATGATCAACGAGATGGGAGCCGACACTAAAACAGTTGCAACAGGCGGTTTGGCGAAGTTGATTGCTGGTGGGTCGAAGCACATCCAGGCCGTCGACGATATGCTGACCCTCACTGGCCTACGCATTATTTATGAACGCAATCTCGACCGTCACAGGAAGCGCGGATCGTAGTCCAAAGCTCTCGACCGTATTGCTTTAAGCTGTAAAGAGCACATGCGGAATTACTTCAACTACTTTACGGAGATCGAAGAGCGGTTTCAGCAACGCCGAGGCTCCCTGCTGATGCTATCGACGCTCGACTGGGCCTTGATCGAGACTTGGCGCGAGGCCGGAGTCCCGCTCGAAGCCGTGCTGAACGGGATCGACAACGCCTTCGATAAACATAACGCCAAGACGCTACGCTCCCCTGGAAAGACGCGCCGGGTGAATGGCTTGGGATGGTGTGCGCAAAGCGTGATGGAGAGCGTAGAACAAACAATGGAGGCCTCTATCGGAGTTGCATCGGCCGCGAAAACTGATGCCTCCGAGAGTGGCTTCGAGATCGATCGAGTCCGTCGCTATCTGGAACAGAACGCAGTTGTCATTGAGGCGGCGACACTATGTCCGCCCGCGGATGCCATTGCTGCCGAAGTAGCTATTCGATTGCGATCTTTGGCTGTAGGCATGCCAACAGAATCGACTCTATCTCTCGAAGAACTCGACTGTACGCTCTGTGTTCTCGAAGAGAAGATGTTTGCCGCGTTGCTCACGTCCGCGCCGGAACAAGAGTTAGTCGCACTACGGGAGCAAGCAGCAAGGGAGTTGGCACCCTATCGCGGCAGGATGCAGGCTGTACAGATCAAGCAGGTCCAACAACAGTTTCTACAAAAAAAACTACTCGAAGCCCGAAAACTCCCGCGACTCAGTCTCTTTTATATGAGCCACGGATGAAGTTACAAATAGAAAAGGCGGTGTATGGCGGAGCCGGTCTTGCTCATCAGACCGAAGGCCACGACACGGGCAGGGCTGTCTTTGTACCCTTTACACTCCCGGGAGAGGTCGTCGAGGCGCGTCTTCTCAAACGGAAGGATAGCTTCGAAGAAGCCTCGCTGGTTGAGGTTTTGACGGCTTCAAAAGATCGTGTGGAGTCGGTCTGCACACACTTCGGGCAGTGTGGCGGATGCCACTATCAACATGGTTCGTACTCAGCGCAGATACAAATGAAAGTTGCGATCTTGCGTGAGACTCTGGAGCGAACGGGGCTAAACGAGTTGCCCGCCATACGAGTGCACACCAGTGAACCATGGGCCTACAGAAATCGCGCACGGCTTCGTATAACAGAACTCGACGGGAATCTGAGAGTTGGTTACAACCGCCGCAGTTCAAATGACTTTCTTCCGATCCAAGAATGTCCGATCTTAGCTCCATTGTTGTGGAAAGCGGCTGAGGGGGTGCTTCAGGTTGCTGCGGAAGACTCCTCCATGACGCGGTGGCTTCGGAATGCCGCCGAAGTAGAATTTTTTATCTCACGCGATGAAAAGAAGTTGCAAATATCGATATTCGTGAAAAAAGAACTGCCCGGACTTCCTGCATTCTGCGAAAAACTGCAGAAGCTCATTCCAGAGTTGGCTGGCGCTTCTACTTCTCTACTCGCATCAACCGGACCGCGGCCGACCAAAGCCACGCGGCAATTGGAGACATGGGGCACGGAAGGATTGATCTATTCTGCCGGAGGCGAAGACTACTGGGTAAGCCGCGGCGGATTCTTCCAGATCAACCGTTTCCTCGTCGACGAGCTTGTCGAAATCGTGATAGGTGCACGACACGGTGCAATCGCATGGGATCTCTACGCAGGCGTCGGATTATTTTCTAGAGCACTTGCGAGAACCTTTCGCCAGGTCGTCGCAGTCGAAGCAGCGGCAAGTGATTCGTCCACGTCATTCAAAGGGCCAAATAAGCGAGCCATCCAGGCCACAACATTGCAGTTCTTGCGCGGCGCGGTTATACAACGGGAACGGCCAGAGCTCATTGTTATGGATCCTCCCAGAGCAGGTGTAGGCGCCGACGTTTGTGCTCTGTTGAGTCAAATCTCTGCACCCGAGATCGTTTACGTCTCCTGCGATCCAGTCACCCTGGCTCGAGATCTGAGGTCACTTGCAGGAGCCGGATATGAATTAGCAGAGTTGCATATGGTCGACATGTTTCCGCAGACTTTTCATTTGGAAACAGTGGTGGTTTTGCGCAGATGAGCGTTGTCATGTGGTGAAATAGTCGTTGAGTGTGGTCTGCAGGTAGAGCTTCGAAGACTGAAAAAACGAACGAGCCGAACCCCGAACTTTGGCCGCGGGCGAGCGCGCGTGTTCCTCCGCTCGATTTCCGGCGCGCTCCGCTGTTGGCAGCCGTATGTTGGTTTGCGCTGGGTGAGCTTATTGCTCGGAATCACCAACCGGTAATTACTTTACTCATCTCGACATGTCTGCTGTTTTTACTGACTCTGGCAACCCTGCGATGGTCCTTGCGAATCGCAATCGTCCCGTTGGCGACTGTCTGGATCGCAATCGGCTGTTGGTGCGGAGAGATTCGGCCTGTTCCCTCAACACAACAAGCGTTGGCGAATTATGCGGATGGTCTCAGCCGCCAGATTCACGGTCGCGTCATACGAGTGCGCGAATTGCCTCCTCAGAGGGATGCATTCGATCAAGATGATGAGACCGGTTGGTGGCCGGAAAAAGAAGCTCACGAAGAAGCCGCCAGAGCAGGGGAACGTTCAGTTGATATCGCGGTCGATTCGATTGAAGAGGTGACACCTGACATTTCACGCATGGTCCCCATGGCGGGGGGAGTGCGGATGAACATCGTCGCAGACAAGCTGCCCTCACCTCTCAACCGAGAACCATCCACTACAACTGAACCGATTCCCAACCTAAAATGCGGCGACATTGTGGAAGCTCCGATGCGGATCAAGCTGGCCGAACGCTATCGCGACACTGGCGCGTGGCAATATGCAGACTACCTTCTTGAACAGGGAATCGGAGCGAGAGCAAGTGTGCGGGCCTCGAAGATCGTAGTGCGCGATCGGCTAGATCCCACTATTGGCGCGCACGCACACCTTATAGCACGATTGCAGTGTGAAATCTTCGCAGCCCAGAGTTGGGCCTCGGGGCGCGTATTAAACTATGGACGCTCAAAGGCGAATCGACTGCTGCCCAGGCTTTTGCGCCTTAGTCCGGACGACGCGGGAATGCTGAACGCGATGCTGTTTGGTGATCGCGCCGGATTGAGCAAGGCACAGCGTGTCGGCTTTGAACGCACCGGTTCATTTCATCTATTCGTCGTTTCGGGAATGCATGTGGCGTTGTTGGCCGCTCTGGCATTTTGGCTAACGCGAAGATTAAAGCTGCGCGAGTGGCTGTCAACGCTTCTAACGATCTTTCTTACTTTTGGCTACGCCTTGTTAACAGGTTTTGGTGCGCCCGTGCAGAGAGCGCTCTTTATGACAACGATCTTTCTGCTGACGCGTTTGTTATCTCGAGATCACAACGTTCTGAATGCTCTTGGGGCAGCGGCACTTGGCGTTCTGGTATGGTCACCTGGTGCGCTGTTCGAGGCAAGCTTTCAGATGACGTTTCTGGCGATCATCGCAATCGGAGGCATCGCAACTCCGCTGGCAGAGCGCAGCTTTCTTCCATACTCCGACGCCTCCGCGAACCTTTTAGACAAGTGGCGGGACTTCGCACTGCCACCCCGCGTGGCGCAGTTCCGGATAATGTTGCGTCTCTGGAGCGAGACTCTCGACGACGTTATCGGCGGCTGGGCACGTTATCTTCCGTCCCTGCTCTTCCGTTCACTTCTTTGGACAGTCGAACTGGCATGGGTCGGCGCTGTCGCAGAGATGGTGATGGTCCTTCCCATGGCTGTCTACTTCCATCGCGCGACAATGTTTGCGGTACCGGCGAACATGTTGAGCATACCGTTGGTAGCGGTGCTGGCTCCGGCAGCCCTCATCACGTTTTGCGCATCCCTCGTCAGCCCCTGGATCGCAATACTGCCCAGCGCGATAACGGCCCTGTTGTTGCATGGGGTCATTGGCATCATCCACCGTGTGGGGGCCGTGCATGCTGCCGATCTTCGCGTACCGGCCCCGAGATGGGGGGTCACACTGATCGCCGTTGCGGCGTGGGCTTTCTGCTGTTGGGCTGTGCGCCGGTCGGGCAACTGGGCTCGGACGGCAGTTGCAGTATTGCCACTGGTAGCGGTGATTGTTCTGGCACCTCAGCGAGCCACTGTTTCGGCGGGAATGATGGAGGTGACAGCTATTGATGTGGGACAAGGGGACTCCATCTTCGTTGTGGGGCCCGGCGGGGCGACCATGCTGGTTGATGCAGGCGGCCCCATCGGTGGTGTGACGGAAGCGGCGGAGGTGACTAGCCACTTCGATGTAGGGGAGGAGGTGGTATCTCCCTATCTGTGGTCGCGACGGCTCCGGCACCTTGATGTGCTGGTGTTGAGCCATGCGCACAGTGACCATATGGGTGGTATGCCAGCCGTCATGCGTAACTTCAGGCCACGGGAGTTCTGGGTCAGTATCGATCCTGACTCGGAGGCGTACCGGGCTCTGCTGCTGGAGGCACAGGATCTGGGAGTGCGCGTGCAGCACTTCCACGCGGGAGATCAGGTGGCGTGGGATGGAACGCAGGTGGCTATCCTTGCGCCGGAGGCAGGCTACAGCAACCCGCGTGAGCCGGGGAATAACGACTCGCTGGTCATGCGGCTGCAGTATGGCAAGTCCTCCGTATTGCTGGAGGGAGATGCGGAGGCCCCGAGTGAGCGTGAGATGCTGGCGCATGGACGTGTGGAGGCTGTGACGCTGCTGAAGGTCGGCCATCATGGAAGCCTGACATCGACGACCAAGGCGTTTCTGGCGGCGGCGGCTCCGAAGGACGCTGTGGTGTCGTCCGGCAGAGGGAATACATTTGGGCACCCTCGGTATGAAGTGGTCGAACGAATAGCCAAGGACGGGTCTAAGCTGTACCGAACGGATGAGTTCGGCTTGACGACCTTCCTGCTGGGGCGGGATGGCGGAATCCACGAGATCGTCGGAGCATCCGATCAGTAAGCATCGGGAGGTTCTGAATGGAGTTGTGCGATGGCTTGAACAAGGCGAGCAGTGGGAACGTTTCGGCTGGCGCGGAAGAACGTGCCGAGGAACAGAGGCTGATCCGGCGAATGCAGATGATGATGAATATGACGATGCAGGTAATCGCCCAGGACAGCTCGCTGACTATTGACGATGCGGCGCAGATGATTGCAGATAGCCGGCGAGCGGCTCTGCTCATGTTCCCGGGGAAAGAACTCGCCTATGACCTCATCTGGCGGCCACGCTTTCAGCGGCTGATGCGCGAGCGGTTTCGCATCATGTAAAGGTAGTTTGTGTGCGATTCGAGGCCTCTGCTGCTGATACGCTGAGGTTATGCGGATGCGGCTTGCAGTCCATGAGGATATCCCTGCGCTGATGCAGTTGGTGCGACGGGTGGTTCCGCTTATGCGTTCGACGGGCAACCTGCAGTGGGATGAGAACTATCCAGACGAGGCAGTCTTTCGGCGCGATATCGACATGAAGCAGCTTTGGATCGGCGAGATCGGCACCGAGATCGCCGGGGTTGCGGCGTTGACGATGGATCAGGAGCCGGATTACACGCAAGTGGGCTGGGACATCAACGAGGCTGCTATCGTCGTGCATCGACTTGCGGTCGATCCTGCCTTTCGCGGCGCAGGAGTGGCCAGCGCGTTGATGGAAAAAGCTGAAGAGATTGCCATTAACCTTGGGATCCCAGTGTTGCGCGTGGACACCAACACGCAGAATGAGGCTACTCAGCGCCTCTTTCCGAAGCTCGGTTATCAACTGGCTGGAGAGATCGGCCTCGAGTTCAGACCTGGTCTGCGGTTTTTCTGCTATGAAAAGCGACTGCGCTGACCCGCTCCGGGAAGCCCCCCCATACTTTTCGTGCAAAGTCTTCCAAAAATTAGGCTTAGGTCCGGACTTGGATCATATAGTCTCCAAAAAGTCCCATTTGATTGAAAAGCCCCACGGCTGCAATTCTTCTTTTTCCTTACTCTTTTAATTATAGCTAGTTGGATAGGGGAAAGATGCCACCTCGATCTTCCTTTGTTTGTTTGGGTTATGTGGTTTTGGGGCTTGACAAACGAGTTAGGCCGAAAATTGGAGCTTTACAGTCGTAAGCCCCTTAATTTACAGGAAATAGGAGGGTTAAAAAAAGCCGCCTGCAGTGCAGGCGGCTTTCTGGGTTGACCGGAAAGATTGTTTGGCTAGAACTCGAACCGGGCCGTTAGCTGAGCATCGCGAGAGTTGTTGGCTTGCGTGCTGACCGTACCGAAGGTAGCGCTACCAAAGACTGTACCGATACCGCCGAATTGCGTGTGGTTGGTTAGATTGTAGAGGTCAGCCTGGAGCAGCAAACGGGCGCCCTCGAACTTTAGCCCGAAGGAACGACGAATGCTTATGTCGACGCTGTAGTTACCCGGACCGTAAAGGTTGTACGGAGCGGTACGCGGCGAGTTGCTGAATACAGGCGCTGCTGCTGTGGAGGGAGTGGTGATAAATGCTGCCGAGTTGATGTACGACAGCGTCTTGAGCGTGGTTGTATTGCCTCCATGTCCCCAGTCGCCATTGAGCTTGGCGCTTCCGCCGGTAAAGGCAGGATTAAGGCTGGGAAGGCAGGTGCCATTGGAGGAGTTGGTGCCGCACGAGGAGGCGGTGAGAGCCAATGGAGAACCTGAGTACATCTGGATGATGCTGGAAAACTTGAAGTTGCTCAGCAATGCGCGCGTGAAGGCATTTTCGCCTCCGAGCGAACCCTTGCCGAAAGGCAGATCGTAGACGCCGCTCAGCACGACGTGCTGTGGCTGGTTAGAGGTGGAGACTGTGCGTTCGATCGAGTCGATCTTGTGGGCTTTTCCGTCACCCGAGTAGGCAGCTGGGATATCGTAACCGGAACGGAATGTTCCTCCGTTGTCGATTGCCCTGGACCAAGTGTAGTTGGCCATGAACGTAAGGCCGTGCGACGCCCTCTTGACGACCGAGATCTGAAGGCCGTTGTAGTTCGCATTCGCGATATTCGAGTATGAATCGCTGAGACTATATTGCGGGAACGGTTTCAGCAGAGTTGCAATCGTCTGGTTCGGATCGAAAGAGGCGTAACCGTTTTGTGGCGTGACACCCAACGCAGCTACAGCGGCGATATTAGCCGGGGTAGCCTTGTTGCTTAGGAGCGCTCCGAGAGACAGATACTTTGGATCCAGTTGATTGATCCAGTATCCGCGGGCGTTGCCTCCATCTGTGATGAGGAAGTGGCCTTCGGAGCCCACGTAACTCATTGTCATGGTGATCGAGTCAGTCAATGCCCTCTGCATACCGAAGCTCCAGCCGATGTACTGGGGCGCCCGACCGCCGAAATAGGGGTCACCATAGCTTGCGGTTTGAGGAGTTGTGGAAGGAACAGCCAAGTTGGTACTAAAGCCTACGCCATAACCAGCGACGAGAGACGGCGGCGGCGCGAAGGCGGGAAAGCCAGCATCGAGTTGCTGTGATGGAAGGTAGTTGATTGCGTTGTTGTAGACCGGTTTCGGGCTGGCAGAGAAACCCAACGTTCCTGTGCCGTTTCTCGAGATGGCTGAACCGCCGACGCCATTGCCATGGGTGTACATGACGCCCCAGCTACCGCGCCATACCGTCTTCGGATCGCTCTGGAAAGCGAAGCCTAACCGCGGACCGAGGTTCTTGTAGAAATCACTGACATTGGTTCGGCAATTGCAAGAGCCGCTGGTCGCATTGTGGCCGGCGAACGCCAAAGCACCCTTGTTTCCAGTGATCGGGTTGGCCGCGTTCGGGTCGAAGAAGGAGAGCCTATCGAACTGTTCACGATAGGTCGGATAGTAATCCCAACGCAGACCGAGGTTCAGTGTGAGTTTGGAGTTCACCTTCCAATCGTCCTGGATATAGGGAGAGATTGGCCTGAAGCGGCCGCCAGTGGAGACGATAGCAAGGTTGTCGGTCAGCGTCTCGCTGTCGACAGCTCCAGCCAGCAAACTCGCGTAGGAGTAACCTGTCTTCGTGTCGAGATTGGTTGTAGAGTTGGCAAGTGTGCAGGTACCGGTGGCGCCGGTCTTGCAGAGAAAGCCTTGTGTCTCATTGGAAGAGGTCGCGAGAGTCAGCGGACTGGTCCCGGTTCCGTTGATGGTGTAGTTATATTGCAGCCACTTCATCTGAGCGCCGATGGTGATTGAGTGTTTGCCCAACGACCACTGGAAGTTGTCTGATGCGATATACGCGTTTGCGATGGAACCGTTTGCAACGCTTCCAGCCCAACTGGTGGGGAGGCTTCCATTGCCAGCGAAGGTGGTGAGAGGAAACGCATCCGATGCCTGGCCCGAGGGCAGTCCGGAAATTCCAGCAGCAGTTGCGGCAAAGGCTCCGCCCGAGTTCGGATTGAATGTAGGACCGTTATAACGAGCGAAACCGTAGTTGAACTGATTTACGAGGTGCGGCGAGATCACGTAGGTTTCCTGCAAGGTCCACACCGTAGTCTTCGGAGCAAACACCTGGCCGTAGTTGTAAGGAGCAAAGGGCGTTACATTTCTTCCTGCCGTGGTTTGAGATGCTGGGCCACCAGCGGTTACCTGCCGCCCCTTTGCGAACGTGATGGAAATCGTGTTGTTCTGATTGATGACCCAGTCCAGGCGATCGGTGGTCATCCAGTTGTTGAGGCCGTAGGGATAACCTCCAACAAAGTTATTACCAATTGCGGTAGGCAGCGTGTAGTGGGCCGGAAGGAAGTGTTGCATGTACTGCGCGACCTTGGATTGCTTCCCGGCAGGAATGGTGTTGCCAGGGTACTGGGTACGTGTGCAGGCCGTACCCGCCGCGTTGCAAACCGTCGATGTGGGATCGTAGACGTTGAGTCCCTGGTCGGTGAAGTTTCCGTTGTATTCCGCCTGTGTCGGCAGTGTCTGATACGCTGCCAACGGACCGTGAGCGAAGCGGTAGATATCCAGATTGGCAAACAGGAAGAGTTTATCCTTGACGATCGGTCCGCTGATCAATCCGCCAAATTCGTTCTGATTCTCTCTGGGCTTATGAGGCGGTCCAGCCAGGCCGGTCTTAGGATCGACCGGGCCGAGCAAGGACGGCGCGAAGAATCCCCAGGTATCGAGTGCCGTATTGCGGAAGTACTCATACAAGGCGCCGTGATACTTGTTGCCGCCGGATTTGGTGGAGTAGTTCTGCACACCCATGCCCTCATAGAGAGCTGAATAACCTGAGGTCTGAACCTGAAACTGATCGACGGCATCGACTGAGATCGCCGTCCAGACAAACCGGGTGTCACCCTGACCTGCAACCGAGGTGAATGGAATGCCGTTGACGTAAACAGCTGAAGCGGCACCACGGCTGCCGGAGCCGTTGACGACGCCAGTGTTGGTCGTCAGATTGCCGTTTGTTTCATTGGCCTGAACTCCGGGCATCAGAACAGCAAAGTCCGTCGCGCGGCGCTGGTCGGGGCTACCCGCTGCTCCCATCTGGATCGGCAGGGCAGCATACATCTCCTGCTCCATGGTTGCGCCGAGAGTCGCGTTACTGGTCTCAAGAGCGGGGGGAGCCGTAGAAACATCGATACTCTGGGCTTCAGAACCGATGGTCAACACTATCTTGACGTCTGAGATCTCAAGAGCGTTGACGTGAACGTTTTCTTGAGTCATCGTCTGAAAGCCCTTGGCCGTAACAGTGACCTTGTAAATGTCAGGGTTCAACGGAGACAGATCGAAGTCTCCAGCGCTTGAGGTTGCGCGGGTCAATTTGGTCCCCTGAGTCGCCGAGGTAGCAGTAACCGTGGCGTTCGGAACCACGGCGCCGGTCGAATCGGTGACGACTCCCTTGATTTCACCTTTGCCGGAGAGCTGGGCGTTTGCGGGCGAACTCGACAGGAGAATGAAGGCAGTAAGGAATACGAGGAGTCCGGAGAACACGCGGACATTGGAAGTTCCACGGCGAACCATGGTTTGTTTTTGCAGCATGCTGAACGTCATATATCTAACCTCTCGAATAAGTGATTCGGATGAACTGTGTTTTTGCACCCCTGCTTATGGGCGTACATCCCACTCTGATGACCTAAGGTCAGACCACATTTGGGGGCGATACAAAGCTTCTGCCTACAGAACAACACCTGTCAAGCCCCAAGTGGAACTTTTTCCTACCATGAATCCGGAGCAAAACCAAGGCGGGAAGGCAGGAACGGAAGGCAAATCCGGAGTTTAGAGGCTGGAAAGAAGTGGTGTTTGCCGCGCTGCCAATGTGGTTGTACCTCAAAATACACCGGATACCGAATTGGGCGAGGTGAAAAGAGACCACTCACAGCATGGCAAATTCTTTTTAGGGGAACTGGACAGGGCCGAGCTGAGGAGTCTTGACGGGGGTCGCAAGGCCAACGATTTCAGTAAGGATGTTGGTGTGAAAATTAGTGATCCAGAGGTTTCCGCTCGCGTCGATGGCGACGGCGTAGCCTGCGTTGAGGGCGGCGTCATGCGCATAGCCGACGGTGGGGGAGAGGATCTGTCCGGGTTGGGCGGTGGCGGAACCGGCGAGCTCGGTCACGGAAGAGCCGAGGAAGTTGGTGATCCAGACATGGCCGGAGCCGTCGATAGCTATGCCCTGGGGATGCCAGATGCTGGCTTTGTTGTCGTTGTAGCCGGTGGAGATGATGGTGCCGTGGGCGTCTATCTGGCTGATGCTGTCGCCATAGTAGTTTGCGATCCAGACATTGCCGCGCTGGTCGATGGCGATACCGGCAGGTCCGTTGCAGCACGAGTAGGGGGTGAACTGAGTGCCGTCGGGCGCGACTTTGGTGACGGTGACATCTTCAACGTTCGCTACCCATCCGTTGTGGTTGGCGTCGACGGCGATGGCAACGGGAAAGGCGAGACTGGGTGCGGTGTAGCCGTTTGCGCCGGAGAGCGGATCGCCGGTGCTCGAAAGCAAGGTGACGCGGGAGTTGTAATTGTCGGCGACCCAGGCGGTTCCGTTGGAGTCGATCGCGATCGCAGTGGGATAGGCGAGGCCTCCGGCGCTGTAGCCATCGGTTCCGGAGAGGGGTTGACCTGCCGGGTTTAGAACCGTCACTGTGCCGAAGCCGCCGTTCACGGTCTTCGGGGACTCCTGATTCGGAATCCATACGTTGTTTTGAGCGTCGATGGCGAGTCCATAGGATTCGAAGAGGCCGCCGGTGGTGATGCCGTTTGGGAATACGGGGTTACCGGTGGGCGTGAACTCGGATGCTGCGCTGAAGTAGCTGGCGACCCAGACGTTGCCGGTGGCATCGATGCCAATGCCGGAGGGTGAGTTCATGCCGCCGCCGGTGTAGTTGATGAACATGGTCCAGTCGGAGGGGACCGTCGTGAGTGCGGGTGTGAAGGCTGTGCTGGCGGTGGATTGGGTGTAGAGTGCGGCTACGTTGGCTCCTGGATTGAGGACTAGATTGAGGGCAGCGTCGAGGGTGTTGCCTGGAGCTGTGCCGCTGGCGGGTGTCGTTGCCGAGAAGAGAGCGCTGCAACCTGCAGAGGAGGTTGTGCAGGTATTGAGCAGGTTGGCGAGGGAGTTGACCTTGGCGGCGGGCGAAGATCCGTTGACTGGAAATAGAGCTCCAGGCGAGGTGCCAGTGGCGAGGTTGGCCAAATTCGCGACAGTAGCAAAGGCGTTGGTGAGGCCTTGTGCATTGGTTTTTGTCGTTCCGATATTGCTCCCGGGGATGAGAAACTGAGCAAGGCCCCATGCTGTTGCGACGGTCGTGACCTCGTTAACCAGGAAATAAGAGGCTGCGAGCTGGTTGCACGATCCGACAGCGGTGGCCAGAGTAATGGCGCTATTTGCAGCAGCGGCTCCGATCTGGCCGCCTTGAATGACAAGATAGAGCTGCGACGTAGCCGCGGGACAGGGGTATCCGGCAGGAATTGTGAATGCTCCTGTGGCATCCGTGGTGAGCACGCCTGTTAGCGGCGTTCCTGCGGATCCGTTTCCGCTCGTACCTGCGGCGTAGAGCTGAACCGAAGCACCCGCAATTGGTTTGGTGCCGGCCATCGCTTTTCCAGTAAAGGCGGTCCCGGGATTATTTTGCGCGAGAGTGATGGTTAAGGTGCCGGCACCGAAGGTGAAGCCATAGTTCGTGGCGGCGAGAGTTCCAAGCGCTGCGGTGATCGGGTAAAAACCAGCAGGAGACGAGGTGGTCGCGGTGGTCGTCAGTGCCGGGAGGCCGGTGACGACACTCGGCCCATCTGCGTTGACAAAGCCTGTCATCGTGGCAGTGAGCGTTGGCAGGGTCGATCCTGCGACGATGCTCTGGTTGTTAGGTGTGACGGTGAGGACGGCCTTTGCAACGGTCAGAGTTCCGTTGATGTAAAGGACATCGTAGCTGCCGAGATTGGCGCCTGTGGCTAGCGGGACTATTGGATAGGTTCCGACAGAGGAAGAGAGCGTCGCAACCGTGGACCCGGACGAGGTGAAGGTATCGCCGTTAAGCGCTCCGGTGACTGAGGCCGTGAAACCTGGATTAGCGGCTCCATAGATGCGGGTTGCATCGGCAGCAGTGACAGTCAAGGCGGCCTTTGTGACGGTCAGGGTTCCGCTGACGTAGATGACGGTGTAGTTCGCCAGATTGGCGCCAGTGACGCCTGGAACGATCGAATAAGTTCCGGGAGGAGACGAAGGCGTCGCGACCGTGGACGCGGTCAAGGTGAAAGTGTCGCCGTTGAGGGCTCCACTGACCGTAGCAGTCAAGGCCGGGTTGGCGGCACCGTACCCCCGGCTCGCATTGGCGGCGGTGACGGTCAGAATCGCGGTCGAGTGGGTTGTTGGTGTGCTGGAGCCGGTACAGCCGGACAGCGAAAAGCCAAGAACGACAGTTACTACCAGAGTGAAAGGGGAGAGGATACTGCGAAAAAAAGATTTCACGTAATGTACGATAGCAGGCCGTAATTACTGGTGGCGGTACGGTTGGGTGAGACCGGCCAGATCAGTCGAGGCCAGAAACGAGCGGACTGCCGTGATCATCTGCTCGCGAGCGACCGCTGCGGGAAGCGTGGTGTCGATGGTCTCCGCCTTGATCAGAATGGGAATGGGACGCTGTGGATCCTGCGAGAGGAAGGCGTGCGCGGTGGGCTTGCTGTAGACGAGGCCAAAGTGGGTGCGGTCGCTGGAATACTCGCCGCAGGTTCCGCCGTTGCAGATGGTGGTGGCTTCGAGATATTGGGTTGCGCCATCGTTGAAGAACGAACCTGAAAAGCCGACCGGGATGTTTCCCGCGGTGGCGACCGTGATCTGATCGCGCCAGAGCGGGTCTTCGCCGCGCGCCGAGTGGCAGATCAGCGTGTCATGGGAGCCCATGACTGGAGATACGCCAATCGCAATGTGAGGTCCGCCATCGGCGGGAACATACTCGGCCCAATGAAAGATGAGCGGGCCGGTGACGAAGTTCTCGTTCCATGAGCGTGCGAGGGTATAACTTCCGATGTGCTCGGGGAACTGCCCCGGAGCATTCTGGTCTGCCTTTGTCTGCGCAGAGTAGCTGTGATTGAAGACATAGGCCCGCGCGGCTCCAAAGCAGCCGAAGAGGACGAGGACGAGCATCGCTGCGAATCGCAGATTGAAGAAGCGATCTGTTCCCCGCCACGCCAGAGCGGAAGCCATTGCAGGCGGCTTGATCTGGCCGGGCGATTCGCTAAGGCGGCGCACAACATAGAAAAGCAGGAAGGTGCCCAGCAGAAAGAGGCAGCCCCCGATGATGTAATCACCCATCGTGGCCCTGCTCTGAAACCAGGGGAAACGGAGCGCAACCAGATAGTAGAGAACAAGGATGCAGAGGCGAGCGAAGTTGAAGACGTAGCCCAGCAGCACAGCACTGGCGACTACTCCAGCGTGCGCGTACCAGCGAAAACGATAGACATATCCCGCGATCAGGGCGATGAAGCCCATGGTTACTGCTCCCCGAATGCCGTTGCATCCTGGGGCGATGAACATCCCGAACTGCGGCGTAAACATCAGACGCAGCTGGTCGGGGCTGAGTGGTTGACCAAGCGCGATGGCGAATGCACGCGCTACGTGAGCAGAGGCACGTTGCAGGGGTAAGTCGACAAACACATTGAAGATGTGGGGAATGGGGTTGACGAACCAGAGAAGCACGAGAGGAAATAATGCTGCCCGAAACAGCCGTGGACCGCCGAAGAGCAGAACCACACCGGCACCATACGCGAAGACGACGAGCGAATGCGGAGGGACGTAGATCGACCACTGCGGCGAGAGGACGAGAACGATGATCGATTGGTCGCGGATATGGACGACGATGGCCGTCGCGATGAGGATGGCCAGTCCCCACCAGCTACCCTCCATCTCCCATCTGAGAGATTTCCAGGCGCGGAGGATGAGGACAAAGCTCACCATGGGGATGAACATGCCGATCGACTTCAGCGCGTCGGTTGTCCACAGAAACCAAAGCGCGTTCATTGTTGAGAGGATCGTGGAAAGCCCCAAAAGGGCTAGAAGAGCCACTAATCCAGGGGCCCAGGACGTGCTGAGTCGGGCTACTGGACGAGAAAGAAGTTGGGAGCCTTGAGCTACAACCGGCAGAGTCGACATAAAGACACATTCACTTCACGGGATAGACCGGGGATTCCCGATGAGGGAATTTCCAGCCTCGTTTCAATTGCTAAATTTATTTATCTGAGTCGTTACGAGTCTTGACGCGTATACGAAGAGAGGTCAGAAGCGCGCCTGCTGAGCCCACCACGGCAAGAATGGCTGTCGGGTTTTCGGGCGAATCTTCGCATCCACTGGGGCCCTGGGCATACATCGGAACCGTGAAGGAGAGAAGAGCGAATCCTGCGATCAGTAGAAAAGTCTTTTTCATTTGTGTCCTCAATTGGGAAGGTACTGTCACGAAAATTGAAAGTCAACGCAGAATGACCCTTGTCTCATACCACTTTTTGTGTATTCGAAAAATTTTAGCGACTCGCCTACAAAGAGCAGCTGCGGAATATCTGCACACCAACTGAAACGTATTTCAGCGGCTAAATACGCGGCTATTTCGGTATCGTCCGCAGCGCGGGGGAATAGAGTCGAGACAGATGGATGTGGCCGCGAGAAAAAAGCAACGGCTGCCCGCACATTACTGTTGTTGGATTTTCGGAGGACTGAAGCTCTGAGTTCCGTTCGAAGATCCTTTCTAATTTTGGTGGTGAGTCACTGCTTCGACTGGCTCTCGAGCCACCTGTGGAGGTCCGCTTCCTGCGCGGTGCGCAGTTGGACGCAGGCATTGATGCTGTCGACAGCCTTGGCGAGGGTGCGGTCGGTGGCCTCTACTTTATGAGTGGCGAAGAAATCGGCCACTTGTTGCCGCTGCCGGGTCGTGCAGAAATTGCTAGTGGCCGCGACGATTTCGACACCCGACGTAACTGTTAACTGTGCGAGCACTTTGTCCCAGTTATTGCGAACGTATTCCCATGCCTGATCGCGGGTGTCGCGATGCCGGAGCAGGATTGCGAGAATGGCTCCGGCATCCTGATTTCTAACTTCGCCGGAGACAGTGTAGTCGAGCGTGCGCTGGACGAGGACGGGATTGCGGAAGCTGGCGAGCGTGCGGAGCGCGTCGGACTTCTCGCCTGGGTCTGCAGAGTTTCTGCTGATCGCGAGCACCTTCTGATACAACTCGGCATCGCCACTCCCTGCGCTGATCAGAACGGCTGCGTCGGAGAGCGTCGCATCGAGAGTCTTGTCCTTCCTGTTGTCTACGGCGAAGACCCGGGCGGACAGTTCGAGTGCCTGAGTCAGAATGGCGGGGTCGTGCGCCTCTCCGAGCATCTCGAACAGTGTGCCGCGAAGCTGTTGCCGATCGAAGCTCTCTCCCTTGGCCGGGCTACCGAGTGCGGCATAGACGGGCCCGAACTGACGACGGATCACCGCCGAGAGTTCCGTGCGATCCTTGTCTGTCGCGATCTCGGCATCGATCTTTTCCATTTGTTGATGGGCGGTATCGAGTACAGCAGCGTTAGGATCCAGCCTGAGCGCGAGAACCAGATCGAGATAGTCCCCGACTGTGCCCTGCCCGGAACGGACGAGCGCCCAGCGATCGCTCAACAACCCGATCTTCTCCGGGGGAGTGAGGCCGCTCTCTGCGTTAGCAACGATCGCCTTGTACTGGGTTGGCGTGTAGAGGGTGCGATAGTAACCCTTCGCGTCGGCGTTGACGTAGAGCAGGGGCAGCGCGATGCCCATGGGGATTGGGATCGCATGATCGTCGGGCATGAGCACGCGGCAGATGGGAGTAACGCTGGTTTTCAGGCAGACTGGCACAGTCCACCGCTGGCCGTTCTGGTCTGTTGCAGCAGCAGACGACAAGAAGAAGCGGCTCTGCGTGAGGGGGACGTCTACGGCCTGTCGCTCGCTGAGCGTGAGCAGAGGAACACCGGGCTGGGTAACGAAGCTCGACATGATTTTGTCGACAGGGAGATGCGAGTAGGCTGTCTGAACGCTCCAGAAATCCTCGGCAGTGGCGTTGGCGTAGAGATGCGCCTGGAGATAGTTGTGAACGCCCTGACGAAAGACTTCCTTGCCGATGTAGTTCTCGACCATGCCGATGACCGCGCCGGCCTTGCCGTAGGCGATGCCGTCGAACATCTCGTCGATCTCGTCGGGTGTGTTGGCCGTAGCGCGGATGGTGCGCGTGATCTTCTGGGCATCGAGGCTCAGGGTCTCGTCGAAAGTTTGCGCGTCGTCCTGGGCGAAGTTCCACTCGGGATGCCACTGGGCGACGGGTTTAGTCTGCATCCACGTTGCGAAGCCCTCGTTAAGCCAGAGGTTGTCCCACCACTGCATGGTGACCATATCGCCGAACCATTGATGCGCCATCTCGTGCGCGACTACGACGGCGACTCGTTTCTTTGAGGGGATGTCTCCGGTCTTTGTATCGGTGAGCAGATCCGTTTCGCGATAGGTGATGCAGCCGAAGTTTTCCATCGCCCCGGCTTCAAAGTCGGGAAGGGCGACCATGTCGAGCTTTGGCATCGGGTATTTAATGCCGAAGTAATTGTCATAGTAATGGAGGATGTATTTTGCCGATTCGACAGCGAATTTTGTGAGCTGCACTTTGTCCGGCGTGGAGCAGGCGCGGATCGGGACGCCATCTGATTTGGCTGCAGTGCATTGGAAGTCGCCTACAAGGAAGGCTACGAGGTAGGTGGACATCTTCGGCGTGGTGGCAAAGCGCAGGGTGTGTTTGCCGACGATGGGACCTGACGTATCTCCAACTTGATTAGTGTTGGAGATGACAGTGTCAGCTGCGTCGACGGTGAGGGCGATGTCGAAGGTGGCCTTGATGGCCGGCTCGTCGAAGCAGGGGAAGGCGCGACGGGCGTCGGTGGCTTCGAATTGCGTGACGGCGTAGTTGCGGAGTTTGGTTTTGGAGAGGTAGAAGCCGCGGAGTTTGTTGTTGAGGATTCCGGTGAAACGAATCACCAGGGAGACTTTGCCCACGGGGAGTTCGTTAGGGAAGGTGAAAGTGGCTTGTTGTTTGGTGGCGTCGAGGGTGACAGTGGCATCCTGAGTTTCAGGTTTGTAGTCGCCGATCGTGGCTTTAACAGAGAGGAACTCGATCTCGATGGCGTTCAAAGTGACGGTGCGCCCGGGTGTGTCGAGGACGACGTCGATAGTCTCTTCTCCTGTGAAGGTTGCGGCTTTCAGATCAGGGGTCAGAGAGAGCGAATAGTGTTCAGGACGGACGTTCGTCGGAAGGCGCTGCGCATGGATGGGCCAATTTGCGAGGAGAAAGACGGATGAAATGGCAAAGACGGTGTTGCGAAACGACATTCGGAAGGGCCTCTCAATCCATAGTAAGGACTTTAAGAGTCTGCGGTGGAGAGGTTTTCTGGGGAGTTCGGCTACTTGATTCGGCCGACACAGAGCCGGGCGGGACGATGTTCGCGGATAGTGACAGCTCCGGGCGCGAGTTCGGCGGCGGCACATAGTTGCTTCCAATCTTCAGTGCGGAAGCTGCGGCGGATGGAGACGGGGCCATCGAATTTCACGAACGGATGCCAATTAGTGAATCGCGCGACGAAACGGAAAAGACGATAGGGCATCGGCTGGCGGTGGAGGTCGTTGATGAACCATCCGCGGCGGGTGCGCTGCTCCATCCAGCGGAGGAACTGGATGATCTGTGGGTTGGTGAGATGGTGGGTGAGGAGAGAAGAGAGGACGATGTCGATCTCGCCGGTGACGGCGTCGGAGAGCGCATCGCCGACGATCCACTCAATGCGTTGTGTCAGCGGGGTGGCTTCTTTGGCGGCGCGGATGGCGTCGGGGTTAAGGTCGATTCCTGTGAGGGTGACCTGGATTCTTCGTCGGGAAGCCCAGGCGTGGATGGTGCGGAGAGTGTCGCCGTAGCCACAGCCTACGTCGACGATATGGAGAGGTTGGGATGCGTGGGGTGTCACCAACTCTTCGAGCCAAGAGAGCGTAGGGTGGTAGGCGAAGGTAAGGCGATTGACTCGGGCGATATCGTGCAGACAGGCGCGCAGCTCCTCGTAGCTGCAGGGCTGATCCATTTTTTCTACGAGATCTGCACGCTGGGAAAAATCGAGGTTTGCAGTGGACATTAAGTCTTTAGCGAGTCGGCACGCTCGGAGTGGCCGGAACTCTCGGAGGCTCGCGCCTCGGCGTAGGCTGCTGCTCCGAGGAGCGCGCAGGTGTCGTCGAGGATGACGCGGACCGGAATGGATTGCAGAAGAGGAGACATTCGCCCCTTGTCCAGAAATGCCTGGAGGAAGGTTCCGTTGCGGAGGGTTTGCAGGATCTTCGGAGCGATTCCGCCACCGAGATAGATGCCTCCCGTGGCCAGCACCTTCAATGCGATATTGCCCGCTTCGGCTCCGTAGGCGCCAGAGAAGATCTTCATCGTTTCGAAGCAGAGTGAGCTGGAGCCATCTTCGGCGCACTGACTGATGACCGCGTTGGGGTCTTCGGCAAGCATACGGTCGTGGAGCCAACCGGGTTCGCCGATCTTTTCGACGTCGCGCAGGAAGGCATAGATGTTCTTGATGCCGAGCCCGGAGACGACTCGCTCCCAACTGACGCGGCCTTTGAGGGTGTTGCGCAGATATTCGAGCAGAGCAATCTCGCGATTGCTGCGTGCGGCGAAGTCGCAGTGGCCTCCCTCGGACGGAATGGGGCGGTGCTTCTGTCCGTCCCAGATGAGTAGGGCCTCACCGAGCCCAGTGCCTGCAGCGATCAATCCGGCATGACCGGTCGCCTCCGGGCTGCCCTCGTGAAGGACACAGATGCTCTCGGGTGCGAGCTCGCAGATGCCATATCCGTTCGCTTCGAGGTCGTTGATCAACGAGATGTTCGGGATGCCGAGCGATTTTTCCAGATCACGCTCATCGAGCATCCACGGCAGGTTGGTCAGCTTCAGGCGGCCGTCGCGAACAGGGCCGGGGCAGCCGAAGCATGCTCCGACGATCTCGTCCCTTTTTTCGGTGCCGGCAGCGAGGAATTTGTCGACGACGGCGTCGAGGCTGGCAAATTCATGGGCAGGAAATTTTTCATCGCGGATCGGCTTTAGTCTGCCGCCAGCAAAGCTATAGAGGGCGAGGTGGACCTTCGTTCCACCAACATCGCCAGCAAGGATCATTTACTTGAGCTCCAGAGTTCCGGCGGCATCCGATTGCGCCGGTGATGGAAGCTTAGCTGCTGCAGCGGCGTCGAGCAAGAGCGTTAGCTGCCCGCTTGCCGGACGGATGATCTGAGAGGGATAAGTATCTGGTTGGTATGGACCGAGGAGGACGTCGTGCAACACCTGCGCCTTGCCTGCTCCCTCGATGAGGAAGGCGACTTCCCTTCCCTGATTGATCACAGGCCAGGTAAGCGTGATGCGCCACGTGTCCTTCTGCGGGACGTGGTTGGGCACGACGATGTGGCTTAACTCGTTCAACGCCTCGGTGTGGGGAAAGAGTGAGGCTGTGTGACCGTCGTCGCCCATGCCGAGGAGCACCAGATCGAAGGTTGGGGTCTGGGCTCCTTCGAGTTTGAAGGTGTTGCGAATCGTGGACTCGTAGCGGGCGGCAGCGACCTCAGGATCGAGCTCGCCTTCCATGCGGTGGATTCGCTCGGCCGGGAGCGGCACCTTGGAGAGCATGGCCTCGTTGGTCATGCGATAGTTTGACTCGACGTTGTTCGGTGGCACGCAGCGCTCATCGACCCAGTAGAGTTCGAGACGGTCCCACGGCACTTGCTTGAGGAACGGCTCCTCGGGGTTGGCCAGCAAAGCGAACATCACTTTTGGAGTTGTGCCTCCTGAGATTGCGATGCGGGCGATGCCGCGAGTTGCGGCTGCGTTGACTGCGGCATGGGTGAAGAGTTCCGCGGCCGCACGAGCGGTGGCCGCCGGAGTTGGCAGGACACGATAAGTAACAGTTACTGGGCGAGGCATTGTGGTGCTGTCCCTTCAACAAACTAGAGTTTGCGCCATTTACGGCCGTCGCTCTTCATCATAGCGTCAGAGGTTGCCGGTCCCCATGTTCCTGCAGCGTAGTTGGGAAGATCGCGGATGGGGTCGTTGGCCCAGGCCTTGAGGATCGGCGTCATGAGTGCCCAGGTTGCTTCGACACCGTCGCGATGAGCGAACAGAGTCGCATCGCCAAACATCGCGTCGAGCAAAAGGCGCTCATATCCGTTGGCCGACGAGACGCCGAACGCCTGCGCGTAGCTGAAGTCCATGTTCACCTTGTTGATGGTCATGGTCGGGCCGGGCACTTTCGCGCCAAATTGAAGGGTGATTCCCTCGTCGGGTTGGATACGCATCGAGAGGACATTGGGACGGATGCCTTCGCCGCCTTTGCCCTGCGCGTCCTTGAAGAGAAGCAGTGGAGGCAGCTTGAACTGAATGCTGATCTCGGTGACGCGCCTTGCGAGGCGCTTGCCCGCGCGAATGTAGAAGGGTACGCCGGCCCATCGCCAGTTCTCGATTTCGAGCCGAAGCGCTGCGTAGGTTTCGGTCTGCGAGCGAGGATGGACGCGATCTTCCTGGCGATATCCGACGACCGGTTTGCCATCAACGGTGCCGGGACCGTACTGTCCGCGCACGGTATCGGCTGGATGGATGGGCTGAACGGCCTTCCATACCTTGACCTTCTCGGCGCGTACTGCATCGGCGGCGAAGGAGACGGGGGGTTCCATCGCTACAAAGCTGAGAAGCTCCATCACATGATTCTGTACGACATCGCGGAGCGCGCCCGCCGTTTCGTAAAACGGCCCGCGGCCTTCGATGCCGATGCTTTCTGCGGCGGTGATCTCGACGTGATCGATGTAGTTACGGTTCCAAACGTTTTCGAAGATGCCGTTGGCGAAGCGGAAGACGAGGATGTTTTGCACAGTCTCCTTGCCGAGGTAGTGATCGATGCGGAAGACCTGATTTTCGTCGAAGACGTTGTTGACCTCGTCATTGAGGGCGCGCGCGGATTCGAGGTCATGGCCGAACGGCTTTTCGATGATGATGCGGACCCAGTTCTTGCCGTCGCCACAGTCCCGGGGCCTGGCCATGCAGTGATCGCCCAGGTATTTGATGATGTCGGAGAAATATTCCGGCGCGGTTGCGAGATAGAAGAGACGATTTCCTTTTGTTCCGAACTTCGCGTCGATGCCGGCGAGCATCGTCTTCAGCGCGTCGTAACCGGAGGCGTCGTCGAAGTTCATCGCGTGATACTGGACGCGGCTGACAAACGGGTCGAGTTTGGCGTCGTCCTTGTCGACCCCGCCGCCGCTAACGATTCCATCCTTCATGTCGGCGGCGAAGGTCTGCTCGAGCGGCCGCCGGGCCACGCCGACGACCGCGAAGTCCTTGGGCAAAAGCCCGGACTGCTCCAGGTGATAGAGCGCGGGCAGCAGCTTGCGTTTGGTGAGATCGCCGGATGCGCCGAAGATGACGACGATGCACGGGTCCGGCGTACGCTCCGGCTGCTGCGTCGCGGCTGCTGGGCTTGTTTCGCTGATCAGGGTTTCCATCGATCTCTCCTGCTTAATTAGCATTTCGATTTCGTTGCCATTGCAATCTGTCTGCGACTACGTCTTCTTTACGTCGTGACCGCCGAATGCGCCGCGCATGATTGAGATCATGCGATCGGTGAAGTTGTTTTCCTCGCGCGAACGCAGTCTCCGGATAAGCGATTCGGTGATGACCGGCGCGGAGATGTTGAGGTCGATCGCTTCGGTTACAGTCCAGCGACCTTCGCCGGAGTCCGGAACAAATGCCTTGAGGCCGCTGAGTTTTGGATTCTTGGAGAGCGCGTCGGCAGTGAGGTCGAGCAACCAGGAACGGACGACCGAACCCTTCTGCCAGATGCGCGAGATCTGCGGCAGGTCGAGATTGAGCGGGGTTTTCGCGTGCATGATCGAGAAGCCCTCGGCGTATGCCTGCATCATGCCGTACTCAATTCCATTGTGCACCATCTTGACGAAGTGTCCTGCGCCGGAAGGACCGACGTGCCCCCAGCCCTGATCCTTCGCGGGGGCGAGTGTTTCGAAGATGGGGCGGAGACGCTCGACTGGCTCTTTGTCGCCGCCGATCATCAGGCTGTATCCCTCTTTGAGTCCCCAGACGCCGCCGGAGGTGCCGCAGTCGACGAAGTGAAAGCCCTTGGCGGTCTGTTCGGCGTGGCGGCGCTGCGTGTCCTTGTAGTTGGAGTTGCCGCCGTCGATGAAGGTATCGCCCTTTTTCATCAGAGGCTTCAGCTTTGCGATCGTTTCGTCGACGGGGTCGCCGGAGGGAACCATGATCCAGATGGCGCGCGGCGCGGCGAGGTTCTTCACCAGATCTTCGAGCGAGTCGACACCGAGCGATCCCGCTTTGGTCAGCTTCGCGGTGGCGTCTTTGTTGAAGTCGAAACCGACGACCTTGTGGCCGGCGAGACGAAGACGCTCCGCCATATTGAAGCCCATCTTGCCGAGTCCGATGATTCCGAGTTCCATGATGTTTCCTTTCCAATGCGGCATTCAGGCCGGGTAAATGCGATTGGCGTTTGAACTGCGCCGACCAAAAGTGGACGCGTTACCGAAGAAATTTACTTGCCCTCCGGAAAATCTGCGCCGACTGTGACGGACTCCCATGCTGCGATCTCTTGCTGCCACTTTTCCAACTTGGCCCGAAGCCTTTGCAGTGCGCTTTGACCCAGCAGCAGACGAAGTGGCGGCTCTGGGGAGTCAACCACCTGCATCATCGCATGAACAGCGCGGAGGGGATCACCCGGCTGTTTGCCGTCGCTATCAACAAAATATTTGCGCATGTTGCCAGCGGTGTTGTCGTAATCTGCGATGCGCTTCTCGGCGAGCACGCTGGAGCGCCCGAGGAAGTCCGTGCGGAAGGGCCCGGGCTCGATGATCGTTATCTTGATCCCGAGCGGCGCGAGCTCTGCCGCGAGCGATTCTGAGATCGACTCAACGGCAAATTTGGTTGAGCTGTAGTAGCCGAGGCCGGGGGACGCAAGCAGGCCGGCGATCGAGGAGAGGTTGAGGATGTGTCCGCTGCGCTGCTTGCGGAGGTACGGCAGAAACGCCCGGGTCACTCGCAGAAGGCCGAAGACGTTGGTCTCGAACATGGGCATGAACTCCGCATCAGAGACCTCTTCGATCGCGCCAGCGATACCGTAGCCTGCATTGTTGACGAGAACATCGATGTGGCCGAACTTCGCGAATGCCTGGGTGACCGCAGAATCCACTTGACCTTGGTTAGAGACATCAAGCGTCAGCGCCATTGCAGCCCCGGGATACTGCTTTTCGAGGTCCGCCACCTTGTCGAGTTTTCTGGCCGTGGCAACCACCTTGCCGCCGGACTTCAGAACTTCTTCGGCAAGCAACCGTCCGAAACCGGTCGATGCGCCGGTGATGAACCAGACGCGCGGAGTGGTTTGAGTCATAAAGCTCCTCTACAAAAATATTTGTGCCGACAGCAGTCACGATTGGAGGGCCATTGTGACTGCCGATGGCATATGCATCTTTTTCGAGGAAGATGGGCATGATCGGAGACAACGGCGATCGTCATAGTAACCTCTGGTGTTTGGATGCTTTACCAGCGCGGTTCGACGCAGGGGAGTGATCCGCGCTACGGATGCCTTGTGGTTTTCAAAAAGTGGAGGACAACCTGTCCGCCACCGTGTTTATTTCTTCTTTACCAGCTTCTTTGCTTGTTCCACAATGTGGGCCACACTGATTCCCAGCTTATCCAGCGCAATTGCGCCCGGTGCTGACGCGCCGAAGCGATCCAGTCCGATAACGCCGCCGTTGTGGCCGACATACTTGTACCAGCCCATCGTTGCACCGGCCTCAATCGCGAGTTTTGGCGTCTCTTCCGGCATCAGGCCTGCCTTGTAACTTTCATCCTGCTCGTCGTAAAGCCTGAAGCTCGGCATCGAGATGACAGTTGCGTTAATGCCCGCGCCCTTGAGTTCGTCAGCGGCCTTGATCGCGATTGAGACTTCCGAGCCAGTAGCGATGAGGATGATGTCCTTGCCATTGGAGACCAGTTCGTAGGCTCCTTTTCTTGCTCCGGCCTGTGCCTTGGCCGCTTCGAGGACCGGGAGATCCTGCCGCGAGAGCGCCATGAAGCTTGGGCTCTTGCGCTCGAGGGCCAGCTGCCAGCAGGCTGCGGTCTCGTTGGCATCGGCGGGGCGAAAATCCGTAAAGTGCGGAATCATCCTGAGGCTCATGAGCTGCTCAATGGGCTGGTGCGTGGGGCCATCTTCGCCAAGACCGACTGAGTCGTGGGTAAACACGAAGAGAGAGTGAACGCCCATCAGTGCTGCAAGACGCAGCGCAGGACGGCAGTAGTCGGAGAAGACAAAGAAGGTCGAGCCGAAGGGGATTAATCCTCCGTGAGCGGCCATTCCGTTCACCATCGCCGTCATGCCGAACTCACGCACGCCGAAGAAGACGTTGCGGCCGGTGGGATCGACGTGAAAGCTCGGGGAATCCTTGAAGATAGTCTTGGTTGAAGACGTGAGGTCCGCAGCGCCGCCGAACAGTTCAGGGACGACGTTCTCGATCGCCTGCATGACGGCCTGTCCTGCGTTGCGCGTGGCAACTGGTTTTTCGGTCGGGAAGGTCGGGATCTTCTTCTCCCAGCCGACGGCGAGTTTGCCGGAGACGACGCGGTCGAACTCTGCGGCTGGCGCGGGGTACGCCTTGCTGTATTCTGCAAACTTCGCCGTCCATGCGTCGTGGGCTTTCTTGCCGCGAGGTTTGACTGTGTCCCAGTTGGCCTGGGCCTCCTCGGGGACGTAGAAGCTCTTGTCTTCGGGCCAGCCGAGGTTTTTCTTTGTTGCCTTCACGTTGTCCGCGCCGAGGGCTTCGCCGTGCACTTTGTTCGAGCCGGCCTTCGGGCTACCGTAGCCGATCACCGTCCGGACGCGAATCAGCGATGGCTTAGACGTCTCGGCTTTGGCGGCATGAATGGCATTCTCGATTGCAACCAGGTCATTGCCGTCGGCGACGTGCTGCACATGCCAGTGATAGGCCTCGAACCGCTTGGTCACATCTTCGGTGTAGGAGAGCTCAGTGGGGCCATCGAGCGAGATCAGGTTGTCGTCGTAGAGGACGATCAGCTTTCCGAGGCCGAGAGTTCCGGCCAGTGAAGCTGTCTCGTGCGAAATTCCTTCCATCAGGTCCCCGTCTCCGCAGAGCACATAGGTGTGATGATCGACGACCTTAAACTCGTCACGGTTGTAGACGGCGGCGAGGTGCTTCTCGGCCGTGGCAATGCCGACGGCCATGCCGAAACCCTGGCCAAGTGGGCCGGTGGTGACTTCGATGCCTGGAGCTTCGCCGTACTCCGGATGTCCGGGTGTGTGCGAACCGAACTGGCGGAACTGCTCAAGTTGCGACATCGGAAGGTTGTAGCCGGAGAGATGCAGAACACCGTACAGCAGCGCTGAGGCGTGGCCGTTGGACAGGATGAACCGGTCGCGGTCGATCCACTTCGGATCTGCAGGATCGTGCTTCATCAGCTTGTGGTAGAGCAGATAAGCGATGGGCGCGCAGCCCAGCGGGGCGCCCGGGTGACCGGACTTGGCTTTCTCAACGGCATCCACGGCCAGAAAGCGGAGTGCGTTGATGGAGAGCTGATCTAGTTCCTGCTGCTTCAATTTCTGAGGGTCGCTCATTTTTTCCTTTACTCGGCGAGAGTTTCGCGTGCGCTGACGACGCTGAAACTCGATAAATTTAAGTCGATCAATGACAGTGTACTAGTCCCATGCGAGTGTGTGCATGCCTGCACCATGCTTGCTGCATCTGCTGTTTCTGGCACTGCTGCTACACCCTGATAGATGCCGGGAGGGCTACAAGGGTGATATCGATATTTCTGCCCAGCCACCGCTGCTTCCCGTCTTCTCCGGACCACACCAGCGTAAATATGATATTTCCTGTCTGATCAGGGTTCGTGACAATATCAACAAACGATCCCGGATATCCTACGGAACGTGCTTCTGCTGCCTGCGTGGTCGCCCAGTTGTCGAGTGTATAGACAATGCTGAAGTGCTGGCGGTCAACGATGCGCAGCGTATACCCGGAGAAAATCGTCGAGACGGGGCGTGTTATCTCGAAGATCTCCAGGTGGTTGGTGAAGGTGCGCTTGTCCCGGGAGACGGCATATCGTTCCTCCACCACCGAAATGCGATCGAACACCCGTCCATCGGCCGCCGACCGCAGCAGTTTCAGATACTCTGCGTGTGCCCACACCAGCGGCTGGGCTGAGCCCGCCGGACGCCCGAGATACAGTCCCTGTGACGGGATATCGCTATAGTCCCAGATCTGTTCGGGCAGCATGCCACCCGTCGAACTGAACTGCTCGATTGCCGTGATGTGTTGTTTGTAGTCGTGCCCGGCGCAAAGTTCGTAGTGGGCGCGCTCGCCGGTGAGGATCGGCCATGCACGGCCCTGACCCGATCCGTCGTAGGCGCAGCCGTCCTTCTTTTGCCCATACCCGTCGTGGTTGTAGCGCCGCCAGCAGTCCCCGAACGGCGTCTCGATCTTCAGGCAGTGATCGACAACCTTCAGAGAATCGACGATCAGCGGATCGTCAGGGCGACGAATCCCATACCGCACCAACTCCAGAAAGCCTGCGTCGATGACCTCGCGGGCCTCAAAGTCGCACTTTTCTCCCGGTTCGCGATTGTTGACGTGAATGCAGCCCGGAGGAAGCTGGCTGTTGTAAAAGGGCTCACCTTCAGCAGGTGGGCGAATCCGCATGTAATGGTATTTGACGTCGGGATGCAGGACCCCTTCGGTCGTCGTCGTCCACTCGTCGAGGTGCGCTTCGATCCAGTCCGCGTACGACTCGAGATATGCGCCTAGTTCCGAGGCCTGGCGGGAACGGGCGATGTCCGCCGCGCACACCAGAGCCGAGATCACCGCGGCCAGCGTCGATGGGGAGTAGCCCGCGGTCTCCTCCCATCGTTCCTGCTGGGTCACCGGAGCATAGCGAACAAGAAACGCAGCCGCGCGTTCCACAAAGGGGAAGATATCGAATTCCCCCAATCCGTCTATCTTCCATAGCCGCCACGCGAGCATGATCGGGAACGCAACCTCATCCAGCTGAATACCCGTCCAGTAGGGGGTACCGTCAATCCAGAAATTCTGGGGAAAGCTGCCATCCGTCCTCTGCGTACACGCCAGATACACCAGCGCGCGCATTGCTGTATCCGCCCGTCCGGTCGCTAGCAAAGCAGTCGCGGTCTGCACCATGTCGCGCGTCCATACGAGGTGGTAGCCGCCCAGGTCCACGTCACCCTTCGAGGCTCCCCATGGAATCGACGCCGACGCGATGAACGCGCCGGAGTACGTTTTATCCTCATGCGCCAGCAGCACGTTATGGCTGATGTGCATCAGCCTGCCGCCATCCTCGGCTGCGACAGACACCTTGGCTATGGCAGACACTCTCTGGGGCGAAATCGACCGCGTCCACTGCAGTAGAAAGCGATTCTGGTGCTCGTCGTAAGGGGTTGAGAGCGTCTGCATCATCTGGGCGACTGCCGCGTGATTTCCATCGCCGAACGAGATTGCGATGGTGAACTCGCGGTTCGCTGCAACGTCGATCTCTCCCATGACGGCGATGTTGCCGTTCAGTGCCTGGCCGAACTGCCAGGTCATCTTCATATCGGTGCAGAGATCCTGGTAGCCGTCGCTGGTGCCAACGTAGCCACAGGAGGAACGGCTGAACCCGCAGTCCGCGCCCATGGCCAGCATCGTATTGCCCTTCCACGCGAGCAGGCAACGCTTTCCTGCGACGTCGACCGATCGCGCTGAGTTCCCTGCGCCGCCGCCATTGAGGTGAGGGGCCAGCAGCGCGTAGCACTTCAGCCGCGACAGAACATCCTCATCGCCGGTGATCTTTACGTTCATCAGGACGACAGGATGGTGCGGGTCGCTGATGAATTCCTTCGTGACGGTGTACCGGCCTTCAAGATCGCTGGCGGTGACCCGGACAGCGGGAGCGGTGCTGTCAATGTAGTGGAAGTCGTAGTTCAGGTCGCGCTTTTCTTCGTGAAAGAAGGTCTCTCCGTCACTGAACAGAAGCTCCATATCCCGCGTCTGCGGACGGTCAATCGTTGGATAGTAGATCTCGTTCAACGTGCCGTGCGAGACGGTAAACCAGACGCGGCTCGAGGCTGCATAGGCCGTCGATACTGCATCTTTCTCGCTCGAAGTCCAACGGGGATCTACACCAGGAGCCCCAAACGCAGGACCGTCATCATCCAGCCAGCGGTAAGCAGCACTAAGATCGCTCATTCCTTACCATTAGAGCGCAAAAGTCTCCCTGTGTTACAGACCCGTGAGAAAGAATGATCAATCGTGCCTTTGCGTTATGATCTTGAAGGTTGACGTCCCGCGACGAATGCATCGTGCGCAGCCGGGACGGCATCGAAGATAAAGAGCCGGTCAGGACGCGTTTGGCTGATAGAACCCTGGCTGACATAACCAACGAACGACAGGAGATTATCGTGGCCTACGAACTTCCCCCTCTGCCCTATGATTACGCGGGGCTTGAACCCCATATCGATGAAGCAACTATGAAGCTGCACCACGACAAGCACCATCAGACCTATGTGACCAATCTCAACGGTGCGGTCGAGAAACACCCGGAACTTGGCAATCAATCGCCCGAGGAGCTGATCAAAAATCTCGCCGGCATCCCTGAGGACGTCCGCAAGGTTGTGCAGAATAACGGCGGCGGCCACGTCAACCACACCATGTTCTGGCAGATCATGAAGCCCAAAGGCGGCGGCGAACCGTCGGGAGACATTGCGAGCCAGATCAAAGCAGATTTCGGCGATTTCGAGTCATTCAAGAAGCTTTTCAACGAGACCACCGCCAAGCAGTTCGGCTCGGGTTGGGGCTGGCTGATCTTCGAAGGCGGAAAGCTGAAGATCGTCACGACCGCCAACCAGGACAATCCGATCTCGCAGGGTCACTACCCGATCCTCGGCAACGATGTCTGGGAGCATGCTTACTACCTGAAGTATCAGAACAAGCGCCCGGACTACCTTGCAGCGTGGTGGAACACGGTCAACTGGGACGAGATCAATAAGCGCTTCGCCACAGCGAAGAGTTACAAATAATTACGAATCAACTTGTTCCTAATGCTAGGAGAGGCGCATAGCGGCCTCTCCTTTTGCTGCGGTCACTGCCGATGGCGCCAGAGAGAGCTTGCGAGAACGGAAGCGGCTACCACTCCAGCTACAGCCTTCCACGGCTGAACCTTCCAAACGGTAAGTAGTGCGAAGATCAACAGCACGATCCAGAAATCGGCTGCTGTATGGACCGTGGAAGTCCAAAGTGGCTGAAAGAGTGCGGCGATCAGAACGCCGACGACGCGCTCGCATTGATGCCCTTGAGCGCTGCCCGGATATAGAAGTTCCTGCGCAGCGCGCTCCAAAACGGCAGTACGCAGCCATGGCAAGCAGGCCGGGCGTAAAGATGCCAATCAATCCAAGAAAGCCCCACAGGAGCAGTTTCGGCCCCACGCCCACCGACGCACCACTGATCGATGCTCCGAGGTAAGCGCCAATGGAGAACAATGGGCCGGGCAGAGCTTGGGCCGCACCATATCCTGCGAGAAACGTTGGCTGGGTGATCCAGCCCGGCCTGAGGACTGCATCTTCCAGCAGCGGCAGAACGACGTGCCCGCCACCGAACACGAGAGCTCCGCTGCGGTAGAAGGCGGAGAAAATGGCGACCTCCGGAACCGAACGATAAGTTGCGGCGAGCGGCGGTAAGATCAGGAGCGCAAAAAAGGAGAGAGCTGCGACAACTGCCGCCGCCTTCGGCCAGGGAAGCACAATACTCTCGCCCGATGAACCCTCCCTCTCGGAACGGCAAAACACCAGCCCGGCTGCCGCTCCTGCCGCGATAGCGAGAAGAGTAGACAGATGGAGCGGAACGAACAAAACTAGGCCCGTAGCTGCGATCGCGAAGGTCATGCGCAGACGGTCAGAAGCAAGCGCCCTCTTCATCGTCAAAACAGCTTGAGCAACCACTGCAACTGCAACGAGCTGCAATCCGTGGAGCAGCCAGGTTCCGGCGACTCCAGCGAGGAATGAATTGCCGTAAGCGAAGGCCAGCATCAGGAGCGCCGAAGGCAGTGTGAAGCCAACCCAGGCCGCCAGGCCACCGAGCCAACCCGCCCGCAGGACGCCGAGTGCGAAGCCCACTTGACTGCTGGCAGGTCCGGGCAGCGACTGAGCAAGAGCGACCAGTTCGGCTAGTGTGCCTTCGCTGCACCATCTCCGTCGCTCGATGATCTGTCTCTGGAAGTAGCCAAGATGAGCTATAGGTCCGCCAAAAGAGGTGCAGCCGAGATGGAGAAAGACGAGGAACACCTCTGCGCTGGAGCCACGGGCCTTCTGGGTCAACGGCGATGAGTTCGGCATCCTGGCTCCCAATCCTGGCTCTCACTAGACGTAATCGAACAAGGCCATGAAGCCGAAGTCCATGTGAAGCTGCTGGTGACAGTGGAAGAGTGTGAGGCCGGGATTGTTCGCCACAAAGTCGATCTCCACCTCCTGGTATCCACCGACCATCACAACATCTTTGATCACGCCTGAGGTCGGCTGCCCTGCGACCCTCGTCAACTCGAAACTGTGCCGGTGGAGATGAATCGGGTGAATATCGTCACTGGCATTGTGCATTCGAATGCGGTAATGCTTTCCCTCGCGTAGATGAAAGGTTGGTGTCGCCACCATCTGGTCTTCGGGATACGCGACCCCATTGATGGTCCAGCGATTGAACCCTTCAAGTGCAGCGTTCTGTTTCTCGAAGGTCATGTCGAAGGTCTCATCGGGCTGCTCTGAGGCTGCGGCCGAATTGCCGAAACGGGAGTAGTTCCATTTGAAAGGCTTTGGCGGGAGCCACTGCGGTTTGCCTTTATATCCCGCATACTCGACCACGATCCCCATACCATGATGGCGGTCGTCGTCGGCAAGATCGCCCATGACCCACACTCCCGGATGATTCATCTCAACAATTGCCGAGATGCGTTCTGCTGTTCCGAGCCAGAGCCCAGGCACACTAACGGGTTTTGGCAACGGATTGCCATCCATCGCAACCACACTGAAACTGTGTCCTGGAAGAGCAAGGCTGCGGATTTCCCCGGCGCTGCCGTTCAGAACGTGAAATAGCACGCGTTCGGCTTGTTTCACACGGACCGGTTCCCCATGCCCCAGCATACGGCCGTTGATGGTGAACGAATCGTATCCAACCTCATATCCGTGGGGCATCCCTTTGGCGAGCGAGGCCTTCATTTTGTTCTCGCCGGCATTCTTGAGAACGGATACGGTCTGTGCGGGCGAGAGAAAGTCCATCGCCATGTCTCCACCGCGACTCAAGGTAGGTTGGAACTCTTTCAGGGTCAGGAAGACCTCACGGTCATAGTTCCCGGCGTGCTGTCTGGGCTCGATGAAGACAGGACCGACAAGTCCGCTGTACTGGCCCGCCGCGAGATTAGCTCCAGCGCGAACGTGCGTATGGTAGAAGCGAAAGCCGGAAGGCCGGGGTACGAAAGAAATTCTCCGGTTGCCATGAGGCGGGATGAAGGGCGAGCCCTCTTCGGCGGCTCCGTCAACGTCGGAGGAGACGAATTGACCATGCCAGTGAAGCTGCTCTGGCGTATCCGTTTCGTTGCGAACGTCGATCGTGACCCGCTCTCCTTCTTTGAAACGAAGCAAAGGACCGGGAAACTGGCCGTTGTAGGTCGTCGTCGAGATGATTCGGTTCGGCGCCAACTCGACCGGTTTGGTCGCGATGGTGAGAGTGTAGTCGGCTGCGCCCTCATTTTGTAGAGCAGGATCGCTGTCGCGAGGAGTTGCCGGTTGACTCAGAAGATCAGCATGAGGGAGCAAGGCTACAGCCCCTGCGGCTGTGCCTACAGTCTTCAGAAAATTCCGGCGAGAAAAGTGGGGATTGAACATCGTCCTACGCCTGTTAGGGACACTGCCTTCGACTCGTACCCCAGACTACATCGAACTGCGATGCTGGATGAAAAAACGGCTGGACCATCGTTGGATAGTCCAGCCGTTTTGCATGTCTGATGCGATTGATTATTCGCTTGTGCCTTTGCGCGGGCGGCGGTTAGCTTGCAGAACCTTCTTGCGCATGCGGAGCGACTTGGGGGTGACTTCAACCAGCTCGTCATCAGCGATGAACTCGATGCACTGTTCGAGGGTAAGCTGCTTGTAGGGCACGAGGCGAACGGCATCGTCAGAACCGGAGGCGCGCATGTTGGAAAGCTTCTTCTCACGAACGCAGTTGACGTCGAGATCGTTGTCGCGGCTGTGCTCTCCGATGATCATGCCCTCGTAGACCTCAATACCGTCGGCCACAAAGAGAATGCCACGGTCCTGCAGGCCTTCGAGCGCGTAAGCAGTGGTCGTTCCCTGGCGGTCGGAGATCAAGGCACCCGAGGCGCGCTGCGGAATCTCACCCTGATACGCAACGTAACCATCGACGATCGAGTTCATGATGATCGTTCCACGGGTCTCGGTCAGCATCTCCGAGCGGAGCCCGATCAAACCACGGCTTGGAACACGAAACTCCATCCGCACCCGGCCAGAGCCGTGATTGGTCATCTTCGTCATCTCGCCTTTTCTTGGTCCGAGGCGTTCGATGACCGTGCCGACGAAGTTCTCCGGCACGTCGATGTACAGATGTTCGACCGGCTCCATCAGTTCGCCATCAACACGCTTGGTGACGATCTCTGGACGGCTGGCCATCATCTCGAAGCCTTCGCGCCGCATCATCTCGATGAGGATGCCAAGCTGCAGTTCGCCACGGCCGAGCACCTTGAACGAGTCCGGCGAGCCCGTATCTTCCATCTTGAGCGAGACGTTCGTCAGCAACTCTTTTTCGAGGCGGTCACGGAGGTTGCGCGAGGTGACAAACTTGCCCTCACGTCCGGCGAACGGCCCGTTGTTGACGTTGAACTGAATCGCAATCGTCGGCTCGTCGATCGTAATCGGCGGAAGAGGTTGAGGATTCTCGACGTCGCAGAAGCTCTCGCCGATCGTGATGCCAGGAATTCCGGCGATGGCGACGATATCGCCAACCTGCGTCTCTTCGATGTCGGTCCGCTTCAGGCCGGAGAAGCTAAACAGCTTGGTGATCTTGTGCTTCGTGAAGGTGCCGTCGAGTTTGGCAACGTTGTACTCCTGCCCGGTGCGCATGGTGCCGTTGAAGACGCGGCCGATCGCGAGCCGACCAAGGTAGTCGGAGTAGTCGAGGTTGGTGACGAGGATCTGGACAGCGCCTTCGGGCTCGCCCTTGGCGACGGGGATCGTGGTAATGATCTGCTCAAACAGCGGCTGCAGATCAGTGCCGGGGACGGCGGGATCGGTGGTCGCAGTGCCAAGCTTGCCGTTGGTGTAGAGAACGGGGAAGTCGAGGACGCTCTCGTCGGCGTCGAGATCGATGAAGAGGTCGTAGACCTCGTTCAGGACTTCCTGCGGACGAGCGTCGGGGCGGTCGATCTTGTTGATGACCACCATCGGAGTCAGGCCGGCTTCGAGAGCCTTTGAGAGCACGTAGCGGGTCTGAGGCAGCGGGCCTTCCGACGCGTCGACGAGGAGAACTACGCCGTCAACCATCTTGAGGGCGCGCTCAACCTCTCCACCGAAGTCGGCGTGGCCGGGGGTATCGACGATGTTGATCTTGTTGTCGTGGTAGTAGAGCGCCGTGTTCTTGGCAAGAATGGTGATGCCGCGCTCGCGCTCGAGGTCGTTCGAGTCCATCACGCGGTCGGCGACGGCCTCGTTGGAGCGGAAGGTGCCGCTCTGACGCAACATGGCGTCGACGAGAGTGGTCTTGCCATGGTCGACGTGGGCGATGATGGCGATATTAAAGATGGGCTTAACGGCGACTGCGGTCGAGTTGCTCACTGCTTTGGATGTCCTGTCTGTGCGCTTAGATGGGTGTAATTGGGGAAAGTGCGCGTCTCTTCTAGTTTAGCCTAGTTGGCATCGCGCTGGCGGCCGAAGTACGTCGGAATAGAAGAAGATACGGTAAATACACCTGTAAAGCTTTATAAATCAGCAATCGATCAAATGCTGCCGACAAAAAAAGACGCCGGAGTCGGTGGGCTCCGGCGTCGTGTAGAAGAAGAACAAGTTTGGTTAGAAGATGATCTTGGCACCAAGCTGAATGTTGCGGGTTCCCTTGCCGAAGGGCACGGTGATTCCACCGCCACCATTCGGTCTGAAGGTGGTGAAGGAGTTGTAACCCTGTGGGTACGCTGCGCTCACGTGCTTGGAGGGATCCGAGTTATTGAGAGTCAGGTCGGGGGTTCCGTAGTAGGCGCGGTTGGGCAGGTTGTAGACGTTCATCCGGAGTTGGCCGGAGAAACGCTCGTTAATCCTGACCGTCTTGAAGACGCTCGCATCAAGCTCGTTGACCGTGTTACCACGGAGCGTGCTGCGACCTACGCCGGGATACGGTGTACCGCGTGCCTGCGCCTCATACTCATTGTTGAGCAGCCAGTGAACCGAATCGGGAGTGGTGGAAGCACCTGTGCCGTAATCGAGATAGCCGACTCCCGGTCCACCGTTGATGCCTACCGTGTTCAGCGGTGCGGCCTTATTCGAAAGGATCGGACGGCAGCTGTCGTTTCCGATTGAGTTGGTGTTGTAGTTGAAGTCGCAGAAGCTGAACAGGGCCTGTCCCTGGTTGGCTGTGGGAATCTTGGCGACCACAGCGGCGTTTGGATTAGCTTTGCTCGTCTGGACCGGAGTGTAGACCTGACCGCTGTTGTAGCTCCAGATGGTGTTGAGTGACCATCCACCTAGGAGACGTCCGGTGATTCCCCGCTGCTCCGAGAAGTAGGGGATTTTATAGACCGTAGCCAGGCTGAGAACGTTGGGGTAGGAGTTTCCGGCGACGGCTCGCTCGGCATGGTTGGTGTCGAACGGGCTTTGCGAGGTTGCGATGGTTCCACCGCCTGTCGCTGTATTGAAGATCTCGTCAGCGTTATCGATGGTGCGGCTGAAGGTATAGGCCAGATCGGCTGTGACACCGTGGTAGTTCTGGATCCTCAACTGAGTTTGGAGTGCGCTGTAGTTGCTGAAGGCGGTGTTGGCGCGAAGAGACTGGGTCGTCAGGTTGCAGTTCTGCGTGCCAAGACCGACAGCACCTGCAGTTGTGCAGTACGTGCTAGATGGGAACAGGTTGGGGAAGCCCTGGGCGAGCGTCTTGTAGCCTTGTGCGGCTGTGACAGTGGAAGTAGGCGGTGTGGCGTTGATGAAGGCATTGCCGTTCAGGTTCTGGAACTGATCGTAGGAGTGGTTGCCGACGTAGCGGATCTCCACAACAGCCAGACGACCGACCTGCTGCTGAATTCCCAGAGTGTAGTTATTGGACACAGGGTTCTTGAAGGGAATATTGACGGCGCTCTGCGTTTTAATTCCTGGATTGACTCCCGTGGGATTGTTGGCTGCGTTCTGGGCATTGACGAGCGCATTGGTTGTGCCACCCGAGGGCAAGCAGCTAACGGTCGTTCCGTTGCAACTGATCACACCCGTGTTGACGACTGGAGCGGAAGTGTAGGCGTTAAGGAAGATGTTGTAGAACGCCGGATCGTAGACCATGGCAAAGCCGCCGCGGATGACCATCCCCTGCTTGAAGGACGGGGAGTAGGCGAATCCAACACGCGGTTCGAAGTTCTTGTAGTTCTCGGGAATGAGCGGAAAGGTTGTCAGGCTGAGAGGCAGAGTGGTGAGCCAGATCGGATTTGGTCCAGTCTGACGAGCGACGCTCTGCGTATGCAGAAGGTTGATGCTCTGCGAGAAATACGTCCAGCGGAGACCTAGGTTCACGGTAAGGTCTTTGCGGACCTTATAGTCATCCTGGAAGTAGACGGCCCAGTCCGGCTCCTTGAACGGAATGTTGGGATTTCCGTTGGCAAGGCTGAGGGACCCGACGCCGGCCAAGGCATAGTTGATGCCGCTGAAGGTGTAGGTACCGCTCGTGTTCGGGAGGAAGACGTTGGGGGAGTTCTGGTAGTCGAACTCACCGCCAAAGGTGATCTGATGGACGCCGAGTGAGAGGTTGACGTTGTCCTGGGCCTGGGTGGCTTTGACGATGCGGCCCTGAGGAATGTTGTTGGCCTGGCCGTATCCGGCGAAGCCGCTGATGCTGATGCTCGATGGGCAGTTGCTCAAATTGGAGTCATTGCAACCGGCATATCCGCCGTCTCCGAAGGTCAGCGTTGATTGCTGGAAACCGTAACGAATCTGGTTGAGCCAACGAGGCGAAAAGGTATGGGTATAGTCCGCGCCCGCTGAGTGAATCTTGTCGGTATTGTCGTAGTAGTTGCCGGTTGAGACGGTACCGCCGGCGACGTGAGTCGGTGCGTTCTGGTAAAGGTAGCGAATGTAGAAGCGATCCTTCGGCGTCATCTGGTAATCGCCGCGGTAGAGCTGCTCGTCATCGCTGGAGGTGCTTGGGAGAAAGCGCTGAATCGTGCTGACTTCGATTGGGAAAGCAGGCGTACCTGCGGGACAGTTGACGTTCGTCGGAGAACCCGCGGAGGTAAGCACAGCCGTGTTGTTACTGACCGCGGCGGCGCAGACAATAACCTTGGATACCGCGGAAGCCACTGCCGCGGGGCTGCCGGACTTCACGGCATATGGGCCCTGATTGGTCAGAGAGGCAACGAACGGATTGCCGGGAAAGGCAGCTGCCAGCTGGGTGAGCCCGTTCGTGGTGGGTGTCGTGGTGCCGGAAACGGAGGGCGACGCGCCGTTAGTCGTGCGGCGGAAGAGCCATCCGCCGAAGAAGAAGAGCTTATCCCGCCAAATCGGCCCACCGATAGAACCACCGAACTCATTGGCCGTAACGCGTGGGACGATCGCCGCGGTGCAACCGGAGCCGTTGATTGTGGTCTGACCCGGAGGGCAGAAACCGAACTGAACTGCCTTCTGGCCCTGCGTGAGTGAGCTGCCCCACGAGCCGAAGTAGTTTTCAAAGGCCGTTCCATGGAAGGAGTTGGTGCCAGTCTTTGTGATGTAGTTGACGACTGAGCCGGCGTTGCGGCCATACTGCGCGCCGTAATTGTTCGTAATGACGTTGACTTCCTGCAGCGCATCCTCGTTGCGGAAGAAGTACTGAGGACCGGCGACGGAGTTGTCGTTGTTGGACTGACCGTCGATCTCGAAGTTGTTTGAGCGGCCGCGCTGTCCGTTGGAAGAGAAGCCGACGCCGTTGGTGTTGGAGAAGTTGTCGCCCAGAGTACGTACGACGCCGGGAATCAGGAGGGTGAGACGATCAAGTCCGCCGCCAGTGGGCAGGTCGGTGATGGACTGTGTATCAAAGGTCGAAGTGATCTGCGCCTGAGAGGTTTCCAGCAGGTTCTGTGCCGTGCTGACACTCACTTCCTGTGCGCTGCTGCTAACCGTGAGGTGCTGGGTACCGAAGCTCGAAGTACCACTCGACGTCACCTGAAGATTATCAATCTTTAGAGGAGCGAAGCTGGGCGCGGTGACAACCACCGTATAGAGTCCGATCGGCACATCGCTCAGCGCAACTCCGCCCGAGTTGTCGGTCTTTCCCACAATTTTGGCGCCGGTTGCCGCATTGGTTGCGACGATGGGAGCATCGCGGACGACGGCTCCGGTGATATCGAGGATGGTTCCGGTGATCGTTCCGGTAACGATTCCCTGGGCAGAAAGTGTTTGGGGGCGCGAGATCAGAAAGCACCCTACAACCAGCAGAAAGAGAGAAGTCTTGCGGAGTAACATCTTCATGAAATTTGCCTCGTCTCGGAGATGTAAAACGGGGACCACAAATCAATACCAGGAAATGATTCATTTGCTGCACTCTTGCCACGTATCAGTACTGCCGTTGACAATTACGAGGGCCCATTGGACAGCTACAGGACATCGCATCTGAGGAAAGTCCAGATGGTGTCCGTCTCTTGGATGTGGTATTCGAGATATCAGAATGCAATTACGGGGCCAATTGAAAAACCTCAATTTCCCGGGGTTTTGGCTCTCGTAATTAACTGAAATTCATAGAATTTTGACCGGCAGCTCCCGATTTTACAGATTTAGCTTCTTAAAGATGCGCTCGGGAATATTACGGATAACGAACATGATGGGCTGCCATTGGAACGGCACGTAGAGAACATCCCTCCGCTTGCCGATGGCGCTGACGATGGATTCAGCAACGGAATCGACATCGGCAAACTTCTCGCTCTTCGGCATCGAGGCCGTCATGGCGGTGCGGGTGGGGCCGGGCTTGATAGTGAGGACAGTGACACCCTCCCGGTCGATGCGATTGCGCAGGCCGGCGAGAAATGCTGACAGACCGGCCTTGGAAGTACCGTAGACGTAGTTGGACTTGCGGCCACGGTCACCCGCGACCGAGGAGATGACGGCGAGCGTGCCAGCCTTGCGCTGAACGCAGAAGTTCGCCAGCCAGGTGAGAAGCGAGATAGGAGCCATCAGGTTGGTATAGAGGATCTGCGCGGCGGTGTTGAAATCCTGCTCGGCGTCGGCCTGTTCGCCTAGAATGCCGTGGGCAAGGTATGCGATGTCCATGCCGGTGAGGGAGTTAACCGCGTGAGCGAGGAGTTGGGGATGCTTGTCGGTGTCGTCGAGGTCGGCGACGGCTGTGTCGACGTAGCTGGCACCGCGAGTGCGGAGATCGGCAGCGACGGCGGCGAGTTTTTCAGCGTTGCGGGCGACGAGGAAGAGACTCGCTCCCTGGGTAGCCCAGATGCGGCAGGTGGCCTCGGCAATGCCGGAGGTAGCGCCGAGGACGAGAATCTTGCGAGGAGCTTGAATTGGTCTATCGGTGATCTGCGGAGTAGTGCTCATAGGCTTGTCGGTCCGGTCTCTGGTCTTTGATTGGTCTGGTCTGATCCTTAGATCATTGATTGGTCTGGTCTGATCCTTAGATCATGGGATTTATTGATTGCCGGTGACGCGCTCCCAGAAGCTGGAGGTGAGCATCGGATCGCGGTAGCGGGCGAACTGCTCCCACTGGGGATAGAAGGCCTGGAACTGCGTCGCGGTCATTGCTGCGTCCTTCGCAGGGTAGAGGCGACCTCCGAACTCGAGCGTCATGTCCGCCAGGCGCTGAAAGAGCGGGAAGCTCTTATTGGGCTTAATGGGAAAGTCGAGAGCGAGCGTGATTCCGGGTTTGGGAAAGCTCATCAAGCCGGGCGAAGGCATATCGCCGAACGCTTTGAGAACCGCGAGAAAGCTGGCCAGGCCCGACTTGGCGACCTCGTGCAGGATGGCGATGGTCCCTTCCTTCGCATGCTCCCACGGAATGACGTACTGGAACTGAAGCAGGCCGCGCCTGCCATACATGCGATTCCAGTGCAGGACTTTATCGAGCGGGTAGAAGAAGGGCTCGTAGTCCTGAATGGCGACGACGCGTTTGTGAATCTGCTTATGGAAGAATGCGGTGTTGAAGAGACTGACGCTGAGAGGATTCAGGGCGAAGCCCGGAGCATCGAAGGGAAAGACTAGCTTCGGTTTGGATGATGCGCTCAACGTGTCTCGTTTTGCAGAGTGATCGCCCTGCATGAAGACGCCCCGGGCAAAGTTGCGACCGGTCGAGGTGACATCGACCCAGCTAACGGTATATTCAATGTCCTTGCTCTGGTTGGTGAGGTCGAGGAACTCGTCGATACCGTGGAACTGGATGCCTTCATAGTCGATCTTGCGCGAAACGATGGGCTTCAAACGGAGCGTCGCCCAGCTGATGAGGCCAGTAAGCCCAAGGCCGCCGATAGTGGCGGAGTAGAGCTCGGAATTTTCCGTCGGGGAGCAGAGCATGCGGGAGCCGTCGGAGCGAAGGATCTCGAACTGGGTGATGTGTCGGCCGAAGGTCCCGGCGACGTGATGATTTTTGCCATGGATATCGTTGGCAATTGCTCCACCTAAAGTTACATACTTTGTTCCCGGTGAGACGGGGAGGAAGAATCCCCGGGGAACGGCGAAGTCGAGGATCTGCGCGAGAGTAGCGCCGGTCTCTGCCGTGAGCAGGCCTGTCTCTGGATCGAAGGCGATCAGGCGGTTCATCGCCGTCGTCAGCAGGAGGTTGCCGTCTTTGAGAAGGCAGACATCGCCGTAGCTGCGGCCCATACCTACCGGCAACGCTCCGTTGTGGAGGCCGGTGGTCACTGCGGGAAAGTCGCTCTGCCAGTGCAGCGGAAGAATCTTCGCGCCATAGGTGGGGTAGCGTCCCCACGACTCAAACGGAGGCCGGCCTGTCGGCTGCTCTTCGGCGGCGTGAAAATCGAGCTGCGGCGTTGCTTGCGTTGCAGTCGGCATAGTTCAAGAATAGACGATTGCAGTGTAGCCGCTGTTAACTGATGAGCACAGGGTTCGTTTCAGGAAGAAATTTGCTTCATCCACGCCTGCTTGCGCTCCGTCAGCAGGTCATGCAGGTTAAGCTGTGAAGTGTCTTCAGGAAGAGCTTCAAGGATAGCGAACTCGAAGGACTCCTCGCCGTAAGTGTTCCATTCGGTCTGGAGATCTTTGTTGCGATGCAGCTTCTGACGCAGTTGGAAGAGCTGGCTGTTCTGCGCTGCGTCGAGGTTTGGAGAGGAGTCGATCCAGCTTCGGCCGGTAGTGCGGCAGCGCAAAGCGTAGATGCCGGGTGAGGGCTTGCGTTCCTTGAACTGACGCGCAGCTTCTTTTCTCTCTGCCTTGGCGATCATGAGTCTCCTCCGCTTTGGGATGCAGTGCAAAAGAAAGTGGCGCGACCGAAGCCGCGCCTGCTTATCTAATGTGACTTGTTTACGCTGCGGTCTTTTCGCGGTTCTTGGCGTGCTGGTCGGCGGCGACCTTCAAAGCTGCCTTGGCCTGCACGGTCAGAGCAGCAAAACCGGCGGCATCGTTCGCTGCGATATCGGCGAGGACCTTGCGGTCGAGTCCGTTACCAGCGAGTTTGAGGCCGTTGATGAAGGTCGAGTAGCTCATGCCGTTGATGCGGCAGGCTGCGTTGATACGGACGATCCAAAGGGCGCGGTACTGGCGCTTCTTCTGTTTGCGGCCGGTGTAGGCGAACTTGAGCGAGCGCTCAACGGCCTCTTGCGCAGCCTGATAGAGCTTGGATTTGGTGAGGAAGTAACCACTCGCGCGTTTGAGGATCTTTTTGCGGCGGTCGTTACGTTTTGTACTCCGTTTTACACGGGGCATCGTGATTCTCCTTTTGCGTACATCGTTTAAGCGGCTGGAGGTAAGGTTGCCTCTTCACTCGCTATGCAACTTCAAGTCTCGGTGGAACGCTAACGCTGTTCCAGGGGCCGGAACGCTTTGACTGGCCCTTTGCTCATAGAGCGGCTTGACTTGAAAACTGACGATTCCCTGCCTAAATCTTAGGCGTAAGGAAGCATCCGGGCGACTTTGGCGTGATCCGCATCAGAGACCAGAACCTGACCGCCGAGGTGGCGCTTGGTTTTGGTGGCCTTGGAGGTGAGGATGTGGCGCATCTTCGACTGGCCGCGCTTAAACTTGCCCGTGCCGGTCTTATGAAAGCGCTTGGCCGCGCCGCTGTGTGTCTTCAACTTTGGCATTGGTGTTCCTGACTGTTTCTGGACAACTCACTGAGTATATACGAATCTGGCCCATTTTCGGAAGAATTGAAGCTTGCCTTGAGATCAGCGTTAAGTGCTTTCTTTGCCACACTTTTTTCAGATACAGAAATGACCCTCCGGAGAGGGTCATTTGGCTTAGCTCTGGCGAGCATTCTCAATCCAAGATATCGTTCCTGGTCTTTCCAGGTTTTTTAGGGCAGACGTCGAGTAATTAGCCCTTTGGACCTACCGACGAGCCGCCGGTACCGGTGCTAGTGCCTGTGCTGGAGCCGCCGCCCGTATTGGAACCGCCGCTGGAGGAACCACCATGGTTGCAATCGTGACCTTTATCGCGGTCATGGTCGCAATCCTTATCCTTGTCGTGATCGGAGTGATTGCAGAAGCCGAACCAGGACCACGCGGAATGGCTCTCGTGATCGCAGGCAAAGGCCGAGGTTGAGGTCGCAGCAAGCGAGACGGCAACAATTGATGCAGCAAACAAGCGCTTCAACTTCATTTGGATCACCTCTGGACTATCTTCGTAACTACGAGAGGGAGAATATCAATGGTTACGGGTCACATCTGTAACACTTTCGGGGGATGTCCGCGGGCTGGCGGGCTGGTTTGAGGCCTCTGGTTTGTGCCTGAATTTCCACGTCCTAAGCTTGCGAACCATGCAGGGTTCGTGCCCGTTTTCAACCTGGTTAACGTGCTATACTTTAGAGACGGAACGTCAGGCTGAAACCTGTGTAAAGCGCTGGAATAGCGCGGGTTTTCGCAAATCGCGAGAGACCCGGGAGAAGCCGAAAAACCTGTAAATTCAGCACGCGCTGAACGGAGATCCATGGCATCGACTGCAATCCCTACCGAAGGCGCTCATTTAGAGCTCGAAGTTGGCAAAATCAAGGACGTTCCCGCCCGCAAAAAAGAGGGGGGCGGCTACTCGGCTGAGAATATTACGGTTCTTGAAGGGCTGGCTGCAGTGCGGCTGCGGCCGGCGATGTATATCGGTTCGACCGGCGAAATGGGGCTGCATCACCTCGTGTACGAGGTTGTCGACAACTCAGTCGACGAGGCCCTCGGCGGCCATGCGACGAAGATCGATGTGACGATCCATGTTGACAACTCCATAACGGTTGTCGACGACGGACGTGGAATTCCCGTCGACGACAAGGTCATCAACGGCGAGAAGATGCCTGCCGTGCAGGTTGTGCTCACGATGCTTCACGCGGGCGGAAAGTTCGATGCGTCGAACTACAAGGTCTCAGGCGGACTACACGGTGTCGGTGTGAGTTGCGTGAACGCGCTGAGCGAAGAGTTCGACGTCGAAATCTGGCGCGATGACTTCGCATGGGAACAGGACTATGCCAAGGGCGCCCCCACCAGCAAGCTGCGGAAGATGGGCCCAAGCAAGCGCAAGGGCACCAAGGTTCACTTTCTCCCCGACAAGTCCATCTTTACCGTCACAGAGTTCAACTACGACACGCTGGCCCAGCGTCTGCGCGAACTTGCCTTCCTGAATAAAGGCCTCGAGATCCACCTTACCGACGAGCGCACCACCGATCCGAAGACAGGCGAGAGCAAGCACCAGGAGTTCAAGTACATCGGCGGAATCGCCGAGTTCATCAAGCATCTGAATAAAGGCAAACAGGTGCTGCACGACAAGCCGATCTACATGGAAGCCGAGCGTGATGGCGTGGCCATGGAGATTGCGTTGCAATACAACGACGCTTACTCCGAGACCGTGTTCACCTTCGCCAACAACATCAACACCGTCGATGGCGGAACGCATCTCTCCGGCTTCAAGACGGCACTTACGCGCACCATCAACGCCGCGGGACAATCGCTAGGCCTGTTCAAGGACGTGAAGGAAAACCTGAGCGGCGACGATGTCCGCGAAGGTCTGGTCGTCGTCATCAGCGTGAAGTTGTCGCAGCCGCAGTTTGAAGGGCAGACCAAAGGCAAATTGAACTCCGATATTGCCGGCACGGTGCAGGCTTTCGTCAACGAACGGCTCGGCGGCTTCCTCGAGCAGAATCCCTCGGTCGCGAAAAAGATTATCAACAAGGCTATCGACGCGGCGCGGGCACGTGAAGCTGCGCGTAAGGCTCGCGACCTCACCCGGCGCAAGGGCGCGCTCGACGGTGGCGGTCTGCCGGGCAAACTCGCCGATTGTTCCGAGCGTGAGCCGGACCGTTGCGAACTGTATCTGGTCGAGGGTGAGTCCGCAGGCGGAACGGCCAAGCAGGGCCGCGACCGCAAGTTCCAGGCGATCCTTCCGCTGAAGGGTAAGATCCTCAACGTTGAGAAGGCCCGCTACGACAAGATGCTGGGCCATGAAGAGATTCGGGCTATGATCACAGCGCTCGGCTGTGGCATCGGCAAGGACGACTTCGATGCGACCAAGCTGCGCTACGGCAAGCTGATCCTGATGACCGATGCCGACGTCGACGGATCGCACATCCGCACGTTGCTGCTGACGTTCTTTTTCCGCCACATGACGGAGTTGATCAAGCGCGGGCACGTGTACATCGCACAGCCACCGCTCTATCGCATCAAGAAGGGCAAGTTCGAACAATACATCAAGGACGACCGCGAGTATGTCAGCGTGATGGTGAAGCGTGCTTCGGACGGCATGGTGATCCGTTATGGCGAAGGCGGTGCGAAGCTCGAAGGTGCTGCGCTCACGAAATACATGGGCCAGCTGAACGAGTACATCGGTTTCTTCGATAAGGTGCAGAAGCGCCTTCGCAATGAAGAGGTCACGCAGGCGTTTGCGGAGCTGTTCTCGCGCGAAGGCAAGGACTCAGCCCGGCGCGCCGATTTTGAGTCGCCAGCCAAGCTGGAGAAGATGCGTCAGCAGTTGGTGGGGATGCAGAAGACCTACCAGTTCAAGAGCGTCGGCGAAGTGGCGTTGGACGAGGAGCACCGAAGCTACTCAGTGAGTTACACCGATGCCCAGGGCGCGGTGCGGACGATCGATTGGGCGTTAGCTTCCGCTCCGGAGAGCCGGCAAATGTTGGCCAAGCATGCGCAGATCAAGGACCAGCTCGTTGCGCCGTTCCTGATTGAGTATGCGACGAAGACCAAGGCGGAGGCCGCCGCAGAAGCAGCGGAAGAAGCCGAAGAGATTGCGTCGGAAGAGGGCGTGGCGGAGAGCGCCGCGGCTCCTGGAACAGTTGCCGAGACGAAGGCTGCGAAGCGTTCGAACAAGGCTTCGCAGGACCCAGTGGAGAAGAAGACGGCGCGCGAAGTGTTTGAGTATGTCATTGAGCAAGGCCGCAAGGAGTACCAGGTGCAGCGGTACAAGGGCCTCGGCGAGATGACAGCTCCGCAACTGTGGGAGACGACGATGGACCCGGAGCGGCGTACCCTGTTGCAAGTGAAGCTCGAAGACATCGCGGCCTGCGAGGAGATCTTTACCACGTTGATGGGTGAGGACGTCGAAGCCCGCCGGAAGTTCATCGAAGAGAACGCCCTGGATGTGAAGAACCTGGACATCTAGCTCGCATTCTCCTCTGAGCACGCTTATAGGCCCGGTCTTTTGGCCGGGCTTTCTTTTTTGGGCTGGATTCGTGCACACTCAGGAGATGGTCCGAGTCGGTGTGGATGAGAGTCTCGCTGAAGAGTTATTGGTCGATTTTCCGCGCGAGGCGGAGATCGTGCGGATTCCCCGCGAGCCTTCCCAGGTTTTGGACATTGATTTCTGGCTGCTCGTCTTTGCCCGCAGAAGCTACCAAGAGACTTTCCAGCATCTACGTGGAGTAAAGGTGGTGCAGTCGATGATGGCCGGGGTCGACTGGATCCTGCCGTGGCTCCCTAAAGAAGTGACGTTGTGCGATGGGCGTGGCCTCCATGACATCTCGGCGTCAGAGTGGGTCTTGGCAGCGATTCTGACAGCGTTGAAGCGGTTCCCTTACTACCGCGATATGCAGCTTCGCGAAGAGTGGAAAGGCCAGGCCTCGTTTCGCGATGGATTCATGAACGTGGATGGCGCCAGCATTGGGCAGTACGCGGTTCTGGGTGATGATCTTGCGGGAAAAACAGCGCTGATCGTCGGTTATGGGTCGATCGGAGCAGCGATCGAGGCACGTCTCGCTACGTTCGGAGTAAGGGTACTTCGCGTGGCTCGCACACCCCGAGAGGAACCTGTAGTCTTTGCGGTGGGCGAGCTGCACCGCCTGTTGTCTCAGGCGGATATCGTCGTGGCCATCGTGCCATTGACCTCCGAGACGCGAGGACTAATCGGAGAAGCGGAGATCGCGCTCATGAAACCTGGTGCACTCCTGGTCAATGCGGCGCGAGGGCCGGTTGTGGCGACAGACGCACTGACAGCAGCCTTACAGGAGAATCGGATTCACGCGGTTCTCGACGTAACGGACCCGGAGCCGCTGCCTGCCGGGCATCCGCTCTGGCTGGCCCCGAACTGCATGATCACACCGCACGTCGGAGGCTCAACCCCTGAATTTATCCATCGCGCTTTTCGGTTGGGGGCGGACCAGGTGAAAAGGTTTATCGCCGGAGAAGAGCTGAAGAACGTGGTCTCGGACGCCGGCTACTGATCATTGGATGGAACGTGCGGCGTGTTGTTGCCGTGAGCCGCCGTGGCGCATCTAAATTAGGTTGAGTTCGTCCTCATCCTCGCCATCTTCATCATCCTCATCCTCGTCCTCGTCCTCATCTTCATCGTCGTCCAATTCCTCGTCATCTTCCTCGTCCTCATGTTCATCGTCCTCATCCTCATCTTCGTTGAAGTCATCCTCCTCGTCCTCGTCATGCTCTTCTTCGTCGTCCACATCGAGACGGCTACGTCTGAGAGCAACGCTGAGAGTTTCGCCAGAGCAATCTTTGGAGTGGTCAAAAGATCCATAAAGTGGAAAGGCAAAAGCCAGACCCGAGGTGAGAAAGGTTGCGTCAATGGATTGCGTTTCGGGCGCCATGATGAAATCTCCTGTTGGAAAAATACAGTATTGGGATAGATGCAGCAGAACGGAAAAAGTGAGTGTGAAAATTTGATTTTGGCTGATTTAGAAACTAAGGGGAATCTGCCGTTTTTGCTCATACATACGCTGGTCGGCCAACCGGCGGAGGAGGACGTCGTCGGTCGCGTCGTCGGGGTAGATGGCCGCTCCGATGCTACCGGTGACGTTAAAAAGGTTGCCGTCAATGACCACCGGCTTACGTAGAGCCTGGTCGATACGGGCCGCTATCGCATCCACAACAGCTTGTGCCGACTGGCCGACGGGAAGATCCGTAGCGAGAATAATGAACTCGTCTCCACCGAGCCGGGCGAGCGTGTCCGGAGGACGAATGGCGCTGCCAAGATTCATGGCGAGGCGCCGCAACAGATCGTCGCCAATATCATGGCCGTGAGTGTCGTTGATGAGTTTGAAGCCATCAAGATCGATCATGAAGAGCGCCGTGCGGGTGTTATTAAATCCTGAATGCTGGATGGCGGCGGCGAGGCGATCCTCAAAGAGACGCTGGTTGGGGAGACCGGTGAGATGATCGTGAAAGGCATACCACTCGTGAGCGGTCACTTGCTGTTCGAGCAGGACAAGCAGCATGCCGATGGTGACGAGAAACTTCTGTAAATTCCATACCTCATCTGCAACGGCGTCGTATCCCGGATGGTTGCCAACCCAGGCGTGCAGAAGGAAGACCAAAGACCAGACCACAAAACCGACGACAATAGCGATTCTGCCGAAGCTTTTCGTCGGCAAACTGATCTGAAAGAGAACGGCTGTGGCGAAATAAAGAACGAAGAGAACGAAGTAGGCCGCATCGCGATAGGAGCTCGAGGAGGCGAACAGCCAGATGGGAATCCACGTGCCGAACTGAACGAAGACGACCCACCAGCCTCGTCCGAGCCGCCAGCTGCGGGAGATTGCGAAGGCACTGCCGATCCCGAGACAGAGGCCGCACGCAGCGACAACATGGTAGGGCCACGGAGTGTGGAGGCTGAGTCCGTAAACGGTGAGTAGCGCAATAGGGGGTGCCGAGTTGACCGCAAGATACGTAAAAGAGGTTTTGCGTGAGAACAGGTCTCTGCCTGACGTCCAGAAAAAGATGGCTCCCGCCACGTAAAAGAAGTTCAGAGCAACCACATGCGCTACGACCCGCCAGGTACCGGATTCGGGATACGCCGCGTGAATGATCGCTTCGAGGAAGATGAAGAGGAGACCGATGAGCCACAGGTCCACCGTCTCGCGCGGATGACGCCTGCGCAGGAGATAGAGGATGACCAAAAGGAACGCCATCGCGATGAGATCCGGTACAAGTAAGTAGTTCATTTATCCTTCATTGCGATATTGCCAGTATTACTGCGCAAAAGACCATGCGCTCCCGGAAGAATCTAATGATGGAACACTAACGTTAAAGGCACGAATGGAATTGTAGATTAAGTCTGTCAGCCTTCTGCGAAAGGCCGCAGCTGCTTTTCCGTCGGAGGTGTGGTCAAAAAGCTGACGACGGCCAGGCACAGCAGCGAGGCCAGAAGCGCGGGAAGGATGGCGTCTCGAGAGGCAATCGCTTCGGGCAGATGGGTGTGGATGAACTGCGTATCCCAAAACACGGTAACAAACGTGCCGGCGGCGATGCTTGAGACGGCAGCCGCAGCGGTGGCACGCTTCCAGAAGAAGGCGGCAAGGATGACAGGGGTCAGAGCCGCGGAGTAGATGGTGTACGCGTACAGTGCCTTCTCCAACACCGAGCGGGTACCCAGAGATTGATACAGCGCCCAACAACCCAACAGCACAACCAGGATGCGACTGACAAGCAGAATATTCCTGTTCGAAGCCTCGGGTTTCACGTAGCGGACGTAGACATCGTTAATGAGATTCGTGGCTGGAGAAAACAGAAAGTTGTTGGCTGTCGAGATGACCTTCGCGAAGATAGCTCCGATCATGATGGCGCCAACCACGTGAGGAAGCGCATGCAGAGCGGTGAAGGCAAGAATCTCTCGCGGATTTTCGCTGACTTCTCCCGTGCGGAAGAGAGCCGAGCCGACCACTGCAAGCGCAACGATAACCGTCTCAAGTATAAGAATGCCGATGAACCAGCCGACGACGGCGCGTGTGGCATCCTTTTCGGACTTCGCAGAAAAAAACTTCTGGTACATGGATTGATTGCCGAGCATCAGCAGACACGTCGGAAGAAAAAGCTCGAGCGCGCGGGTCGCCGAAAAATCCCCAAGGATCTGGAAATGTGATGCAGGGAGTGTCGCGACCACGTTGGACCATCCTCCGGCGATGTGAGCGAGGATCGGCAATGCAACCAGAAGCGTGATCGTGGCAAGGATGCCGATGGCGAGATCCATGTAGGCGACCGAACTCATGCCGGCGAGCGCAGTAAAGACTATGACGAAAGCGGCGATGATCTCCTGTCCGTGACGCGCGCTGATCGATGGGAATACCAGATGCAAAATGTCTCCGCCGCCGATCAACTGGTAGCTGGTAATCGCGGTGTAGGCGAAGAGGATGGCGATCACTCCAAGCACCCGCGCAGTTTGGTTATAGCGCGCCTCAAGAAGGTCGGGGATCGTGAACTGGGCAAATTTACGAGCGCGAGGCGCTATGAAGTAGATGAGCAGCAGGCCAGCCCAGCCACCGGCCGGCTGCCACAGCGCGGGAAAGCCATGCTTATAGGCGTTTTCCGCCCCTGCCAGCAGAGAGCCGGAGCCGATCCACGAGCTGAGAAGCGTGAAGATCAGAACGATAGCAGGGAGGGACCGTCCGGCGACGAGGTAGTCGGCCTTGGTCTTTACCTTGGAGACGCGGCCCAGCGAAACCGCAAGCAGAGTGATGACGATGAGGCCAAGAACGATCGCGTAAAGATTCATGAGGTTGGGGACAAGTGTACTGGCTGATGACGATTTCGGGCACCGGCGGCTGCGACTTTATGCACACAGACCGCCGGTCCTTAAGGGGATGACGTTACCAGACCTTGCACGACGGGGCGTGCACCATGGGCTGTCCTGCCTTGCAACTGAAGGCATGCTGGAACTCAGGCATGTTCGACACGACCCCATTGATCCGGGCAAAGCCAGGTGAGTGAGGGTTAGTAACGGCGCTGACGCTAAGGTTCTCCGGACGCTGGTTCTCGCAGGCCCACTGCGCCATGCCGACGAAAAAGCGCTGGTCCGGCGTGAAACCATCGACAGTCCCGAGCTTCTGCGCTTCGGTCTGTTTCTTCCATGCGATATAGGCAAGCAAAGTTCCGCCCAGGTCAGCGACATCTTCGCCGCTCGTCAGTTTGGAGTTGATCGGAATGTCGTCGACGATGATGTACCCTGCATACTGGTCGCGGACGCAGTTGATGCGGTCCTCAAAACCCTTGGCATCCCCCTCCGTCCACCAGTCGCGAAGATTGCCCTTGGCATCGAACTGCCTTCCCTCATCGTCGAATGCGTGGGTCAGTTCATGGCCGATCGTCGCCCCGGTGTTGCCATAGTTCGGCGCGTCATCGAGCTTCGGATCGTACAGCGGTGGCTGCAGAACACCCGCAGGAAAGTTGATATCGTTCATCTGCGGGTTGAAGTAGGCGTTCACTGTCGGCGGAGTCATACCCCACTCATTCAGATCGACCGGTTTGCCCAGCTTGTTCCACCGCCGCGCATCTTCAAAGCGATAGGCTCGCGATGCGTTGCCGAAGTAGTCGCCGGCTTTCACCTCGAGCGCAGAGTAGTCGCGCCATCGGTCGGGATAGCCGACCTTGTTGCGGATCGCGTGCAGCTTGCGCAGCGCCTCCTGCTTCGTCTCTGGACTCATCCAGTCGAGATTCTCAATCTCGTGCTTCATCGCAGTCTCAACCTGCTCGGTCATAACCTGCGTCCTGGCCTTGGTGTCCGCGGTAAAGGTGCGCTTGACGAACTCCTGTCCCAGCGCCTCGCCAAGATTGCGATCGACCGCGCGCGTGCAGGTCTTCCATCGCGGCGGCATCGAAGGGATGCCACGCAGCGTTGTGGAATAAAAGTCGAAGTCGGCCTGTTCGAACGGGTGCGCGAGGTAGGGCGCGGCCGCAGTAAGAAAGTGGAACCGAAGATAGGCGCGCAGGGCCTCGACCGGCTCTGTCGTAAGCTCCGCCTGCACTGCCTTCATAAACTCGGGCTGCGAGACGTTCAGTTTCGCCACTCCGGGCGCGCCCTGCAGCACAAAGTAGGCCGGCCAATCGAACGCTGGAGCGATCTGGCCGAGTTCGCCGATCGTCATCATGTGATACGTATTGTGCGGATCGCGCCGCTGCACCCGGGTCAGTGACGCTTTGGCAAGCGCCGTTTCGATGTGGAGGGTCGACTGCGCGTCAGCCTTGGACTGTTCGGCGCGCTCACCGCTGAGCGTCAACAATTGTTCGATGTAAGCAACGTACTGTTCGCGAAGCTTCACGCTCTTCGGGTCAGTCTTGAGGTAGTAGTCGCGATCGGGGAGCCCAAGGCCCCCAGCCCCAAGCTCAACGATAACCTGTGACGAATCAATCGCGTCCTGTCCCGTACTTGAGCCGAAGAAGAAGCCGCCGGGATAAGCATGATGCAGCGAGGCGATCACCGCAATCAGCTCAGGCCGCGTCTTCAGAGCGTCGATACGAGCGAGTTCCGGCTGAGCGGGCTTCATGCCGAGCGCGTCAATAGCTGAGGTATTCATGCAGGCGGCAAAGTAGTCGCCGACCTTCTGCTGCACTGGCGTTCGGTTTTTCGCCTTCGCATCCTCTTCGAGAATGCCCCAAAGAAACTGTGAGTTCGCGTTGCCCAGCTTGGCATAGACGCTCCAGCCGGACTGGTCGGCAGGGATGGGATTGTTCTTCTTCCAGCCGCCGCAGGAAAACTTGTACAAATCAACGCAGGGATCGACAGAGCGATCGAGACTGCTGAGGTCGAGCGAAGGCGAGTAAGGCATCGACTGCAAAGGCTGCGCCATGGGTTGCTGGGCTGGAACGCAAAGAGTGGGGAGCAAGAGTGCGGCGGACGCAAACGCGGCCAGAGACTTCGAAAGCATGGATTCTCCTGTGAGAACAATCCTACCTGCAAAAGCGGCGGATGGACCAAACACATCTATGAGGGAATCCTGATGCGGCGGAGTAGACTGTTTCCGGTTCACAAAAGAGGCAGTAGATAAGGCGGAATGGATGAGCGGTCTTTGGATGAGGTGTGCCTGTGCGGCTTTGGTTGCAGCCGTTGGGGGTTCGATAGCCGTTGCGCAGACGGCGCCGATTACCTTGAACGTGGATCTGACGGATGCTCCGCGCAAGATTCTTCACGCGACAGAAGTGATGCCCGTTACGCCCGGCCCGCTGACCGTGGTCTATCCGAAGTGGATTCCCGGCGAGCACGGGCCGACGGGACCAGTCGAAAACATGGCGGGATTTTTCATCACAGCCAACGGCCAGCCAGTGAAGTGGGAGCGCGATAAGGTGGACATGTTCGCCTATCACGTCACCGTGCCGCAGGGCGTGACGAAACTTGAGATGAAGATCGATTTTCTTGCCTCTTCGTCCCTCTCAGGCTTCTCTGCAGGCGGCTCGACCAGCGAAAATCTTGCGCTCCTCAGCTGGAATACGCTGCTGGTCTATCCCGCGGACACCGACGCCAGCAAGGTGATGTTTACTCCATCGATCACCCTGCCGACCTCCTGGAAGTTCGGAACAGGGCTGGACACATCCCGCATTGAGGCGATGGGCGCCATCTCGCACGCCAACTTCAAGACCGTCTCGCTGGAACAACTGGTCGACTCGCCGGTTCTCGCCGGACGCTACTTCCGCGAAGTGCCTCTGGCGCCTGAGATTACGCCGAAGCACTTCCTCGACATGGCCGCGGATGGACCCGAAGAAGTGGATCTCTCGAAGGAACACATCGCCGAATTCGACCGTTTGGTACGCGAGACCGGCGCTCTCTACAAGAGCAGGCACTATGGCTCCTACCACTTTCTCGTCACACTCAGCGACGAGGTCGCCCACTTCGGTCTCGAGCACCATCAATCGAGCGACGACCGCGTCACAGCCACCACCTTCACCGACGATCGCGAGTTCGTCCTCGATGGCCTGCTCCTCCCGCACGAGTTCACGCATAGCTGGAACGGTAAATACCGCCGCCCGGCCGGACTAGCAACGAGCAACTACCAGAAACCCATGGTGGGCGATCTCCTCTGGGTCTATGAGGGATTGACCGAGTACCTCGGTGATGTGCTGGCAGCGCGCTGCGGCATCTGGACACCTGACCAGTACAAGCAGCGCCTTTCCACGATCGCGGCGCTCTATGACAACCGCCCAGGCCGCACCTGGCGCGACATCCAAGACACCGCAACCTCGGCGCAGATTCTGTATGCCGCCGGCGGAGGATGGGACAACTGGCGCCTTAGCGTCGACTACTACGACGAAGGCGAGCTGATCTGGCTTGATGTCGACACAACGATCCGCAAGATGACCGGCGGCAAGAAGTCGATCGACGACTTTGTGGCAAACTTCCACGGACTCGGCGGCGACACCGGGCCAAAGGTTGTGCCCTACACGTTTGAGGACGTAGTCGCTGGGTTGAATAGCGTTGTCGCCAATGACTGGGCGACGTTCCTGCGCTCGCGACTGGACTCGAACGCCTACCACGCGCCTCTCGGAGGCCTTGAAAACGGCGGTTATAAGCTGACTTATTCCGACAAGCCGAATACCTGGAGCGCCATGGAGGATGCGCAACGAGGATCCTTCGACTTCTGGTACTCGATCGGTCTACACGCAGGCAAGTCGGGCGCAGTCTCCGACGTCCTCAAAGACGGCGTCGCCGATAAGGCCGGCGTCGGGCCAGGGATGAAGATCATCGCCGTCAACGGACGAGCCTATACACCCGACTTCCTGAAAGCTGCCATTCGCGATGCTAAAGACTCGGGGCCTGCTGTGGAGTTGATCGTCCTGAACACGGGCTACTACAAAGTAGTCCGGCTGGACTATCACGGAGGCGAGCGCTACCCACAACTGGAGCGCGTTTCGAGCGTTCCGGATCGTCTCGATGACGTCCTGAAGCCACAGGCAAAGTAGCACACACACTGAAGGATCACGTTGGCGATGTTGAGGAAATAGAACCCGCCGTTGAAGGAGAATCGTCCTGCTTGAGCTGGAGCAGACGCTTCGCCGCAACGGCGGCTTCTATTTCGCTGTTGATCTCGGCGCCCAGCAGCAGCATCAGTCCCGTGAGATAAAACCATGTCAGCAGGATGATTACAGCTCCTAGTCCACCATAGGTGGCAGAGTAATTGTTGAACGAGTGAACGTAGACGCGCAGACCGATTGAGGCGGCAATCCAACCGACGATGCCGAAGGTCGCACCGGGTGTGAGCCAGCGCCAGTGGCTGGCCTTCACATCGGGCGCGAAGTAATAGATAACCGCAAAAAATAGTGTGAGGAGAAGGATAATAAAGACCCAGTTGAGGCCTCGCACAAGGTAGACGGCGACCGCGACGAGAAAGTGATGGCCCGTATGAAGGTATGCCATGCGGGCGAAGATATCCGCGCCAAGCATCGAACTCAGCATTACCGTCACCAGAGCCATCAGAAGAATCGTGACGCCAATCGCGGAGAGGCGTGCCGCAAAGTAAGAGCGTGTCTCTTTCACCCGGTAGACGACGTTGAGGCTGTCCTGAATTGCGGAGAAGCCGACCGACGCCGACCAGATGGCAAAGGCGAAACCGAAGGTGAGTTTGTCGCCGGTGGCGGCAACGGTGGTTTCGTTGAAGGTCTCGAGCACAGTACCCATGGCGGCTTTCGGAAGAACGATAGCGAGATACCCCAGCAGCGTGTAGTAGAAATGGGACGCAGAGCGAGCTGCGAGGCCAAGCAGGGACGTCGCAGTAAACAAGCTGGGAAACAGGGCGAAGATAAAGAAGAAGCCCAGTTCCGCCGAGCGGCCCACCAGATTGTCATCCAGCGTAGCGCGCCATGTATGTTTTACGATCACTCGAACCGGAATCCCCTGAAGATTCCAGAGAGACCGGAGTGGAAAACACGAGACGAAGTCCCAGACACGCCGCTGCGCCTGCGGTGGAGGGTCGAGAATAGGATCGGCAGCGCTGATAGCCCTCCTTCCATTGCCATCAAACACTTCGGAAGAGACGTCGTTGACTAAGTAGATGCCTCGAAACGGAAGGACGTCGTCAGACTGGTCTATTCACAACAAATTAGTGCTGCGGTGATAGCTTGCGCATCAAATGAGAAGAACCGATGCGTAAAGCCTGGCAGAACAGACCGTTTGCTATCAGAAAACTGGAACAGTTGGTGCGGCTGGTGCGCGAGAGCCACGAGCAGCCGATCACAGGCACTTCGCGTCCGGTCGAGCTGGTACAGCGTGATGAATTAGGGGTGACATTCATCGGGCACTCCTCGTTTCTGCTCCAGGTGGACGGGCGAATGGTATTGGTCGACCCTGTCTTCTCCAAACGGCTCATCGTGCTCCGACGCCAGCGGAAACCCGGACTGCGCGTGGAAGAGCTGCCTCCCATCGATCTGATTCTGCTGACCCACGCCCACATGGATCACCTGGATATGTCTTCGCTGCGGCGCGTGATTCGTGCCACACGCAAGCTGACTGGAGGAACACCCGAGGTCGTGGTGCCCAAGGGCGTCGAGGACTTGGTGGAGCGACTAGGCTTTGCGAAGGTTCACGGACTGAAATGGTGGGACACGACGGAGGTAGCAGGGCTCAAAGTCACGATGACCCCATGTAAGCACTGGGGTGCGCGTCTGTTTCGCGATACACACCGTGGATACGGTGGATATGTTGTCGAAGGCGGCGGCCAACGGGTCTACCACTCAGGCGACACCGCTTATTTCGACGGGTTCAGCGAGATTGGCGCCAGACTCAAGCCCGAGATCGCGCTGCTGCCGATCGGCGCCTACTTCCCTGACGCCTATCGTTCCGTCCACACCAGCCCAGAGGAGGCCGTACGCGGCTTCGTTGACCTTGGCGCTAAGCGCATGGTCCCCATGCACTACGGAACCTTCCGCCTGGGCCGTGAACCCATGCACGAGCCGCTCGAACGGCTGGAGGCCGAGGCTGCACGGCTCGGTATTAAAGGACGGGTAAAAATTCTTGAAGAAGGCGAGACCATGCATCTTTGTCCTGCTGCCAGCATCCCATAGCGCATGACTACGACGACGACGGTAAATGCAAAGGCGAGCGGAACGTTTGCGATTGGCGGTGATTTAGCCGTCAACCGGTTGGGCTACGGTGCGATGCGGATCACCGGCGACGGGATCTGGGGTGAGCCCAAAGATCGCGAGAACGCAAAGAAGGTGCTGTGTCGCGCGGTCGAGCTGGGCGTCAACTTCATCGACACGGCCGATTCCTACGGTCCCGAGGTGAGCGAGCAACTGATCGGCGAGGCGCTGGCTCCGTATCCCAGAGGCGTCGTAATCGCAACCAAAGCAGGCCTGACGCGGCAGGGCCCGAACAAATGGCTGCCGGTGGGTCGTCCGGAGTATCTGACGCAGCAGGTAGAGATGAGCCTCCGCCGTCTCAGGACGGAGCGCATCGATCTCTGGCAGCTTCACCGTATCGACCCCAAGGTTCCGGTCGAGGAATCGCTCGGCGCGATCAAGAGGCTGCAGGAGCAGGGAAAGATCCTGCACGTCGGCCTCAGCGAGGTGAAGCCGCACGAGATTGACCAGGCACGCAAGGTGATCGACATCGTCAGCGTGCAGAACCAGTACAACATCGGCGACCGGCAACATGAAGACGTCGTGGAATACTGCACGAAACACAAGCTGGCGTTCATCCCCTGGTTTCCAGTGGCAGCGGGCAAACTCGCCCAGCCCGGCGGCAAGCTGGACGCCGCGGCCAAATCCCACGGCGCGACTGTCTCTCAGCTTTCGCTCGCTTGGCTGCTGCACCATACGCCCGTGATGCTCCCGATTCCCGGAACGTCTTCCATACAGCATCTGGAGGAGAACATCGCCGCGGCCGAAGTCCATCTCTCCGACGCGGAGTGGGAAGGCATCGAGAACGCCGCAAAGTAATCCCAGTTGAAAACAGATAAGAAGCAGGGACCGCCGGGATAGGGCGGTCCCTCTTTTTATTGATGGCCTGCAACTTACGGGGCATAGTGCGCCGCAGGTTCGCGAGAGCATCCTCCAGATGTATAGGCTCACAGCCTGTGCAAGTGTCTGAGGCTAGCAAGAGAAGATGAAACCTCTCAGTCATTTGCGAGAGAGACCTTCTCGAAAATGTTTGATGGAAAATCCGCCGCCGGCCACCTAACTTCGGACGGCATCAAAGTGGGCGCCGGGCAATCTGTCATTTGCGGCCGGCGATTTTCTGTCTTGAACTGCAGTTTGCAATGTAACGATTGGGAGGAAAAGATTGCGTAAACACATCGGCAGAAGCCTCGCGCACACGGTTGTTGGACCTGCGGCGGTTCTCATTTGTTCCATCTCTGCCTGGTTTCTAGCGGGCTGCAGCGTGGCGCCGTACACCGATACCAGCGCGCACTCCTTGAACATCAAGGGAACCGCCTTCGGTGGTCAGCCTCCGATCAGCGGGGCAGCGATCAGCATCTATGCCACCGGACAGTCGGGTTACGGCGCATCGCCATCCTTTCTCGGAGGCGCAACCACCGATGCCAACGGCAACTTCCAGGTCACATCCTATACACCCTGCAGTGATCCGGAGGAGGTCTATCTCGTCGCCTCCGGCGGTAACCCGGGACTCACTGCCGGGACCCACAACAATGCCATCATGCTCGTAGCGGCCCTTGGCAAATGCTCCTCCGTGGGCGCAGGCACGACCGTCAACGTCAACGAAGTCACGACGATCGCCGCAGCCTACGCTCTCAGAGGCTTCGCCAATGTAGCGAACTTCAGTATCGGGACCAGCGCGACCAACCCGTTAGGCCTTCAGCACGCCTTCCTCAATGCTGCGAATATCGTGGACACCACGACCGGTTCGGCGAGAGCCACAACCCCGGCCGGTAACGGCACGGTGCCGACGAGCATGATCAACACGCTCGCAGATATCCTGGAGCCCTGCGTCAACTCTGCCTCCGGCTCGAGCACGGCCTGCACCACTCTGTTCACCAACGCCCAGCCACCCTCGGTCACCGCCATCGCCGCACCGACCAACACCTGGCAGGCCGCGCTGGATATGGCGCAATACCCCGGCAACAACACAGCAAACCTCTTCGGCCTGGTTCTTGGTTCGCCCTCATTTCAGCCGACGATTGGCAGCACTGCGCCGAACGATCTCTCGATCGGGGTCCTCTACACCGCCGGCTTCGCAACCGACGGAACCACCGCAGTCGCTGCCCCATCGGGAATCGCCGCCGACGCCAGCGATAATGTCTGGATCACGGGCGCAACCAACGCCGGCCTGATCGAGCTCGCCAGCAACGGATCGCTTGCCTCGCCCTCAGCGGGTGGTTGGGGCAACACCGCGCTCAAAACCGCCAGCACCCAGCAGGTTGCCGCGGACCTGAAAGGCAACATCTGGACAGTCGACAACGCAGCCAGTGGCAATATCTACCAATACGCGCCCGGCACTGCGACGACCACGGTTACAACACCTGGTTCGGTCGCGCTGGGAGGAATCGCCGTCGATCAGAACAACAACATCTGGTACGCGACGAAAGCGAGCTCAGGCACGCAGGTCTTCGGCCAACTCGCCTACAACTCCGGATCGAACAGCTTCGCTACGACACCAACGACCTTCACGGGCAGCAATGTAATCGGATCGGGCGGCGTCTCTGCCCTCACGGTCGACGCAAAGACCGGCAATGTCTGGGGCCCATCCCAGGGAGCAGGCATCACCAACTACTTCCTCTCGCCGTATTCTTCGTCCGTCGCTTCTGTCGCAACAAGCGGTGGAACCAACTACGCAGCGGCAGTCGACCAGAGCGGCAACACCTGGATCACCAATACAGTCAGCGGAACCAACGCCAGCTCGATCTACAAGGTTGCGCACGGTAATCCGTCGGGAACTCCGATCGCCTATAGCCCGACCGTCACGTCCGGCCTCGGCCTGGACGGTTCCCGTTCCATCATTATCGACGGCAACAATCGCATCTTCGTCAACAGCTACACGGCGGGAACCATCGTTGAGTTCGACCCTTCGATCGGAACAACCGGCGGCAATACCGGTAGCTTCCTTCTTACAGCCGCGGGCAATGGCTTCGCTCCTTACAATGCCGCGGGGATAAACAATTCCGCGCTGGTCAAAAACGGAGACCGTACGATAGCAATCGACTCTGCCGGTGCTCTTTGGACCGTCAACGGAGCATCCTCTTCCATTCCCGTAGTTCAGATCCTCGGCATCGCAGCTCCCACCGTGCCCGTGCTCGCCCAAGGCAAGTATGGCGTCAAACCGTGATCTTCAACGATTCACCTCAGGCAGGAAGAAGGGCAGCGATTCGTCGCTGCCCTTCTTCTTGTCGAATTTAATGCCGCTCCAAATTACGTCCTGGGCGAAGCCATATCCAGCGGCCTGGTCGTGAGACTGCCACTGGGATCATCCTCTGACTTCCATCCCGGCAACTCCTGCGAGCCGGTGATCAATCGCGCGCTATCCCGGAACGTCAGATAGGTCCACGCCCACTGACGAAACACGGAAAGCCGATTGCGAAAACCGATGAGGAAGAAGATGTGCACCACGAGCCACGTGATCCACGCAGGAAAACCGCTCCAATGCCCTTTGAACGGCCATTGGATATTCGCAACGGCAGCCTTTCTCCCGATCGTAGCCATATCGCCCTTGTCGAAGTAATGGAACGGCTCATCCCTGCCGCTGCCATCGCTGCCCAGGCTCACCGCAACGAGGCGGCCAATGCGTTTGGCGGCGTACGTGCCCATCTGTATCGCTGGCTGTGCAACGCCTGGCACCTGCCTGCCATTCTCCTCGACGTGAGCTAGGTCGCCACAGATAAATATCTCAGGATGCCCAGGCGGATTCAGGTGACTGTCGACAAAGAGGCACCCTCGCTTGTCCGTAGGAAAGCCGAGCAGCTTGCCAAGCGGCGAGGCCTGCACGCCTGCAGCCCACAACGTCACCACCGAATCGATGCGTTCATCGCCGACCATAACGTAGCCCGGCTGAACGTCTGTGACGTGCGCGTTCGTGCGAAACTGCACGCCCAGTGCATGAAGCTGTTCCCCAGCCTTACGCTGCAGGTCCGCAGGATATGCAGCAAGAATGTTCGGAGACCCCTCAAGAATAAGCACCTGCGCCATTGAAGGGTCGATATGACGGAAGTCCTTCGCCATATAAAGCTTCGCAATATCGCTGATCGCTCCCGCCAGTTCAACCCCTGTCGGGCCGCCGCCGACGATGACAAAATTAAGCGCAGGGTGGGTTCCCTTCTCCATCATCTCGCGCTCAGCCAGTTCAAACGCGAGCAGAACGCGACGGCGAATCTCAGTAGCATCCTCAACTGTCTTGAGACCGGGAGCGAACTTGGCCCAGTCGTCTCTGCCAAAGTAAGAGTGCGTGGAGCCTGTCGCAAGAATCAGATAGTCGTATTCCAACTTGACACCGGTCTTCAGTAACACGCGTTGTTGCTGAAGATCGAAGCCTATCGCTTCGTCCATCAGAACATCGATGTTGGGATGGTTCCGCACAATGGCGCGGATCGGCTGCGCGATATCGGCTGGAGAGAGCACGGCCAGCGCAACCTGGTACAGCAGAGGTTGGAAAAGATGGTAGTTCTTCCGATCGACCATCGTCACATCGACAGGCAGCTTCGCAAGGTGTGTAGCCGCGTTGATTCCGGCGAACCCTCCGCCGACAATGACCACTCGCTTACGCTCCATACTGCCCCGGCCTCTCGCCGTATCTGCCATATTTCAGGCTCCTGTCCGATCTCGCAAGAGATGTTCAAGCGTTCTTAGTGCGATGCCGATTGGATATCTCCAGCTTACCCTCTTCACGCGCACCTGTTCATTGGATGCTTTTCTTTTGTTCGGGTTTCAAGGGAGCCGGTGCGACAGGAATGCCCCTACGGCTGCTTCTCAAGAGTCATGGCCAGGAACCCCTGGGTTCCCGTCGCGACCGCGAGATTGGTCGTCGCCGCCGTCGCCGAAAGCTGCTGCGGCATTATCATCACCAGGCCGCCTGCGTCGGACGTCGTCGACGAGGAAGACGTGGCAAGAACAGGCGGGTTGGAGCAGCGGCCCCTGTCCAGACACGGAATTTGCCACGCGTCCACCGTCTGGTAGACCTCCACGGTAGCGCCCGCGACAGGATTGCCTGCCGTATCGGTCACGCGAAGGGCAACCGGAGTAAGAGTTCCGCTCGCAGGGACAATCTGTCCTGCTCCGTCGACGATAACGAGTCGCAGATCGGCTGGATCGACGCCCTGAATCGTGAAGTTGGCGCAGACCGTAGTCCAGGCACATGCAGATAACAGCGCCTGTCCACCCGGCGCAAGAGGGCCAACGGTCGCAAGCGTCTGCGCCGTCCCCGCAATGCTCACTGTGGACTGCGCCGGCGAGACAACAGCTGTTCCTGAAATCGTCTGCCAGTTGACCGGCGTACCTGTAGTCGAAAAGATTGTATCGACAACCTCGACCTGAGGGCTCCACTGCACCACTGACTCGGCAGCAATATACTCGACGCCCGGCACTGCAGTGGCGGTCTTCACCTCCGCAAGCGCGGTAAACGAGGCGGTGACCGTGCCGTCGACGCCGGTGGCTTCTAGCATAGCCACTCCCCCGGACTGTGGCGTGACCAGCGTAGACGCCATACCCAGAGTGTTGGTGTTCACGATACAGACTGGCGCTCCGCAGGCTGCAAACTGAACTGTCCCGGCGACCGCGGAGAAAGTCACCGCCTCGCCTGCAACCGGCGTGACACCATCGCTGCCGAGTACTTTTACAGCAAACGGCATTGTCGCCTGCTTCGAGAGAATTACCGTGCCGGACGGAGCAGTCAGTAGATTGAGCGTCGGCGCTGGTGCCGCGTAGCTCAGAGCTTTGGTCATCACCGTAACGCCTCCGGTTGAAAGGTCTTCCACCGCGACGTCGGCCACCAGGGCAGTCGTTGAACCCAACGCATGAAGTGACGGGGCTGTAGCCACGATGGTGTTCGTGCTCCAACTCAGGACAGTGGCTGCGACACCGTTGACGAACACTGCATTACCGGTGCGAAAACCCATCCCGGCAATCGTGATCGTACCCCCCGCGGCGCTCATAGCCGCCGGAGTCAGAGAATCGGCATACAAGACACGCGCCTGGTAGTTGAAGTCTGGGCGGCCGTCCCCACGTTGATCCGCAATCGCGATTCGCAACTGATCCATTTTCGTAAAGGATGCGTTCAGTACAGTCATCCCGGTGGCCGCGCCGTTGAAGGCCTCCCCCTCCCCGGCCACTCCGGGCAGCGAGCCAAGCGGGTCTGTCGCATTCCACGCGCCGATCACCGGCATCGCCTTGGCAGTCGTGGTCAAACCCTGCTCATCCTCTGCGGTCACCTCCAACGTGAGCGAACGATTGCCCTTCACCGAGAGTGACGTCCAAGCAGAGTGTCCGTATCCGCAGAGCGTCCCCTGCCACCAGCCCTGGGCGTTCACCGCCGCAGGAGCCTGTTCAGTTCCATCGGCAGTGGCGCCGCAGCTATTCACCGGATCGACCGTTGAAAAGTTGAGGAAGGTCTCTCTGAAGCTGGGAAGTACTTGCGCCTCGATATCGGGATCGGATCCCGACGGTTCGACGGTGTTGATTGTGAACGGTCCCACCGAATATTGACCGGTATAAAGCGGATTGATAGGCTCCGTCTCCACAAAGACGTTCTGCCAACTCCCTGGAAGCATCGGAACGCGTTGCAGGTTGAACCATCCTTCGTGGTCAAAGCCTTCCATGCCCAGAGTTCCGGCAAACGAGTTGTCCGGGCCAGTCACGGGATTGCCATTCGACTGCCGGAACACCGCTCCCGATACCGCAGAGACGGTATACCAGTCCTCAATCGCCGAGGGAGGGGTGAACTGTTCCCACCGCCGCGCGACCACGTTAACGCCCTGCATCCCCTGGCCGTCGGGAAACCGCAGCACACCGAAGAGCTGATTGGCATTGAGCAGGCTATCCATCTTTCCACCGGTCGCCTGCCCCTGATCGATGAAATAGAGTTCGGCCAGCGCCGAGAGATCGTCCGGACGCAGCACGAACGGCTGCGGCATGCATTGATAAGTGAAGCGTCCGCAGATGATGTCAATAGGATGCATCACAGGCCAGTGCACCGCCTGGTTGAACGACGGCTGCGGAGTGCCGGTAAAGACGTTGTCGTTCGTCTGCGACCATCCGAGTCCCAGCACCCGTCCAAACGCACGCATCAACTGATACTGCAACTGCGTCTCCTGCTCAGGATCAGGGCCAGTGCAGCGGCCGTTCAGAACAAGCAGCGCATGCTGGATGAAGCCCGCAGCAACGATCGAGTCAACGCTCTCCGTTACACCATTCTGCAGGCAACTTGTGGGATCGCTGGCTTTGTTCCCTAGCAGAAGATCGGTCACAGAACCGTCGCTATCGTAGATCACAGCGATCTGGATTACGGCGTAGTTGCTGATCTGCACATCGGAGGGAAAGATCAGGCCCGACGGCCCGAGAAATGTATTGGTCCCGCTGACGTGTTCCGCGAGAGTGCCACCCTTGGCAAGCACGAGGCTGGCGGTCGGAACGTTCCAGACATTCGCCGCCGCCGCAACCAAGGCATCGGCCGCCGCGTGGTTCAGTGTCGCACTCAGGTCGCCGGGGTCAGTGAAGTAGAGCGGTGTGTTCGTATACCAGACCACCGGTACTCCGGCGGTCGTAAAAAATGGCGGTCCGGTGACCCAACGCGGCCCACCCGCCCAAAGGCATCCCACAGCACCCCAGCCAAAGACAAACGCAACCACACAACGCAGGCCAGCGCATAGCAACCATGACAAACGACTACGGGTTGCCATGCCGCACCTTTTGCCACGATGCCAACATGCTGATCACGGCGTCTACCGACGCTTGCTGCGCCGGTACGGATCCCTCGTTCGCGTTAACGCTGCTCAAACTCGGAGCGAATACCGGCACAGCACCGGTAACTGATCCCGACGACGCGACCAGAGCTGATGACTGCATAAGGAGTGGTCCGGAAAACGGCGTAGGCAAATCGATCGCCTTTCCCGCATGGACCAACTCGCTCCGGTAAGTAACCGTTCGCGGCAGTCGCATCCCAAGCCAGCGCAGATCGACATACGGCCTCTGCAACGCCGGCGAATTTGCCCGATTGGCAGCCGCCCCGGCCCGGCGAATAGGTATCGCGCCATCAAGGCCGCCGACAGGAGAACTCAAGCCCGCCGCACCCGGGGCATGCAGCAGCATCAACAGATGTTCGCCCACGCGGTATCGCTGTGTGTCAGCCACCCACAACCCAGCCCACTCACGCACTGTGTAGGCCACGCCCGCACTGCATCCGCGAATGGCCTGGTCGACCCGAAACTCCACCTCAACCACTCCATTGTTCAAGTGGCGAACTACTAGCACCTGACCGGTAAAGACTACTTCTGCTCTGTCCGAAAGTTGATGCAGAATATCGACGACCGTCTTAGGCTCGGCCAATGTCGCAACCGGGACCGCAGACTGAGCAGACTGGCCCCACGCAACTGGACACACAAGCAGCGCCACAATCGCAACCATCCCCGACGCGGAACGTGATGCCAAAGACGATTCCGGGTTCGGCCCCAAACAACATGACGGAGTTCTTTGCAAAAACCAATCCATGCCACTCTCCTCCCTCCCTGTTCTTCGTCAGGAAAGAAAACGGGGAGAGCGGTGGCCCGATTCTGCACAGTCGCGTCGCCGTCGCTAAATCTCTGGGTAGAAGTCGAAGAACGCATCGAGGCTCATCTTCAGCTGCGCCTCAATCTGTTCGCGGCTACCCTCGAGCACATGCATCGTCACCTGTGCCTGGTTGCCGTTCTTCAGGGCGATCGGTGCGTCGCCGACCGACGCCACTTCGTCTGCGGGTAACAGCCTCATTCCATAGACCAATGTAAGATTTGCCATAGCCTCAATTCTTTCACCAAAGCCGGCCTTGAATCTTTTTCCTCGGCAGCGCATTTACACTGGTAGGGTTCATATGCCTGAAAATACGACGCGCGACACTGTAATCCTCGGCTCGGGATGCTCCGGTCTTACCGCTGCCATCTACTCCGCCCGCTCCAACCTCAAACCGCTCGTCCTCGAGGGCCACGAGCCCGGAGGCCAGCTCTCCATCACCACGCTCGTCGAAAACTTTCCCGGCTGGCCCGAAGGCATCCAGGGCCCCGAACTCATCGAGAACATGAAGAAGCAGGCAGTCCGCTTTGGCGCCGAGCTTCGCATGGCCCACCTCAACTCGGTCGATCTCACCAGGCGTCCCTTCGCGCTTAGCGTCGGTCATGAGACCATCCACACCCGCACGCTCATCATCGCCTCAGGCGCCAGCGCGCGCTGGCTCAACCTACCTTCGGAGCAGGCTCTCATCGGCCACGGCGTCAGCTCCTGCGCCACCTGCGACGGCTTCTTCTCCTCCGGTAAAGAGATCGCAGTCATCGGCGGTGGCGACTCCGCGATGGAAGAAGCCCTCTTCCTGACCCGCTTCGCCACGAAAGTCACTCTTATCAATCGCACTGAGAAATTCCGCGCCTCGAAGATTATGCTCGAGCGCGCCATCGCTCACCCCAAGATCAAGTTCCTCACCAGCACCACCGTTGAAGAGGTCCTCGGCGTTGAGGAAAAGGACGTCAAAGGCCTCCGCCTCAAAAGCCTCGTCTCCGGCGACGAATACGTTCTTCCTGTCAGCTTCATGTTCCTCGGCATCGGCCACATTCCCAACGCCATCGCGTTCAAGGGAATGATGGACCTCGACCAGGACGGCTACATCCTCACGAAGAACAACGTCTTCCCTACCCTCAACGGCGAAATCATCCCCGGCGTCTTCGCCTGCGGGGACATCCAGGACCGCCGCTACCGCCAGGCCATCACCGCTGCTGGCTCAGGCTGCATGGCTGCCCTTGAAGTCGAGAAGTACCTCGAAGATCACGGAAGATAAGAAATGCCCACTCCCACGCTCGAGACGCCGCGCCTGATCCTGCGGCCTCTCGAGCTTGCGGACGCCAAAGAAGTGCAGCCCCTCTTCGCTCAATGGGAGATGGTCAAACAGCTCAACGTTCGTGTCCCTTGGCCGTTTCCCGAAGGCGGTGCACGCACCTACTATCGCGACGACGCACTACCAGCCATCGAGCTTGGAGAAGAGTGGCACTGGATGCTTCGCCTCAAAGATGATCCCGATCAAAAAGTGATCGGCTCAATCTGTCTTGTCTCCAACGGGAACAACAACCGTGGTTTCTGGATCGCGCGGTCATACCAGGGACGCGGCCTGATGACTGAGGCAGCAGCAGCCGTCACCCGCTTCTGGTTTGAAAAACTTCAACGTCCAGTCCTCCACATCAAGAAAGCCAGAGATAACGCTGCCTCTCGCGCCATCTCTCTGCGCCAGGGTATTCGTTGCATCAGTCAGACCGAAGACGAATTTGTCTCCGGCCGCCTGCCAACCGAAATATGGGAACTGACCTCTGAAGAATGGCGAAGAAAGAATCCTTCGCCCTGAATCAATCACCGCACGGCGCACAACTACCGCACCCGTCCCTTCAGGTGATAGCTGATCCCGTATCGCGAAGCCAGTTGGTCCATTCCCGGATTGCTCGCCGCCAGGTAACCGTTCGAAACATGGAAAAACTCGAACGGCTCAACGCGCAGATCAATCCTTTCATTCAGCCTGATCTGAACCCCAAACGCAGCCTGAACATTGAAGTTGGCATAGCTGGCGTTTTGAGAAAAAGCCTTACTGGTAAAGGCAATCGCACCCAGCTTGCCCACCGTATAGAACCTAATCGCCTTGTCCTTCCGCCAGAGAAAACGAAAGCCAAACGGCGTGATCGATAGCCCCGGCACATGCTCCTGATAAGGACTCTTGGCGTTGCCCCAAAAATCGGAGACAGTTGGCTGACTCATAAGAACAAAGGGCATAACCTCCACAACGTAGTCCACATCCGATCCCAAAAAATGGCCCCAGCTATGACGGTCGTACTCCACCCCCACCGTCCAGGCAGTGCAGCGCACTGTGGCGGCGAACAGTCTGTAATCGCCATCCGGGATCATTCCCATGATTGCGATCTCACTCCTGACCGGCGGTTTGGGAACTGTCTTGGTTACGATAACGGCATCTGCCGGAGTGTCCGTCCCCAGGATTCTTTCCGTCGCGGGCGGAGCGCTCGGCAGCGCCAGGTTGTCGGTCTCCTGAGCGTGTGCGAAACAGGAACCGGAAAGGCAGGCAGCAGCCAGCATCAAGAGACAAGAGAAGTGAAGGTCGCTGGCCCGGCAACGTCTCTTCCACCCGACAATGACAAGTTCACAGACACGATGAATTCGCAGAGGGTCACCCACTCAAGGAAATGGATCGGAAAAAACTCTGGAAACAATATTCACTAAGGGGCCGGAAGCCATGAGTCTAATAGAAGAGACACCCGTTCCGTCCATCAGTTTCTTTCGCCAGCCTTTTTTTGCCGCCGCCTTTGTGCCCGCCTCGCTCACAATCACTGATGGATGGCGTTTAATGGGTACTACCTTCGCGCACCCTGCCCATAACGCTATGTGGCTGATAATGGAAATTATCCGCCTATCGTGAGCTTGAATCCAGTGCGCCGCTTTAACATCAAGAAAAAGCCACGCACGCAATGGGGGCACCCCGGTCTAGAACTTGTGAAACATAAAGAACGCACCACCCACCAGACACCCGAACGCCGCAAAGTGGTTCCAATGGAGTTTGTCGCCAAAGTAAAAAGTAGAGAAGACACCGAAGACGGTCAGCGTGATGACCTCCTGAATCACCTTGAGTTGATCCGGTGAAAAGGTCTTCGCACCGATCCGGTTGGCCGGTACCTGGAGACAATACTCAAAGAACGCAATGCCCCAACTGACAAAGATCACCTTCCACAACGGTACCTCGCGAAACTTCAGGTGTCCGTACCACGCAAAAGTCATAAAAACATTCGACCCGATCAGCAACAGAATGGTCCACATTGACGACAGTCTCCTCACAATCAGCTGGAAATCAAAAAGGTAAGATGCAAAAGATCATGAACATCACCGACAACCTGAACCGGCTGCACCAACAGATCGCACAGGCCTGCCGCCTCGCCAACCGCCCGGAGACCGAGGTCGCACTCATGGCCGTCAGTAAGGTTCATCCGGTCGAGGCAATCCTCGAAGCCTACGCCGCCGGCCAGCGCCTCTTCGGCGAGAACCGCGTCCAGGAATTTCAGGATAAATCACCGCATGTGCAAGCTTTGACCGATGCGAAGTTCCACCTCATCGGACCTCTGCAGTCGAACAAAACCACAAAAGCGGCAGAGCTCTTCGACGCTATCGACGCTGTCGACTCCTTGAAGATCGCCCAACGCCTGAACACAGCCGCATCTGTACTAACAAAGAAGCTACCAGTACTGATCGAAATCAAACTAAGCCACGAAGAGTCGAAACATGGTCTCGCTCCAGACGAATTGTCGGCTCTGCTCACCGCAATGGAAGGCCTTGAATCGATCGAAGCCGTAGGACTGATGACGGTCCCGCCCTGGTCGGAGGACGCCGAGACCGCGAGGCCGTACTTTCGCGACCTCAGAAGGCTGCGCGATGAATCAATAACCCGATTCCCGCAACTGACGCAGCTCTCGATGGGCATGTCGAACGACTTCGCCGTAGCGATTGAGGAGGGCAGTACCTGCATCCGCGTAGGAACCGCGATCTTTGGCCGCCGCATGCCGCAGGCTGCGACAGAATGAACGATGACTTCGCAAAGGACGTCGCCAATGGATGCGCCGTAGCCGTCCGCGTTCATCCTGGAGCAAAAAAGAACGGGTTTAGGGGCACGCATGCAGGTACAGTGAAAATCGCACTCACCGCTCCGCCCATCGATGGCAAGGCAAACAATGCGCTGATCGCATTTTTCGCGGAAGCTTTACGTTTGCCGCGGGCACGGATCGTGCTCGTGGCAGGCGTCGCCAGCCGTACTAAAACGATCCTCATAACAGGAAAGAGCGCAGCCGAAGTAGCAGCCGCACTCTCACCTGTCGAAACCTGCTGACGCGCTACTTCACCGTCAGCTTCGCATTCGGAGCAACCGTGATGTTCTGACCGTCGGTCGCCACCACTTTGAGATTGGAGGCAGTGACGTCCGCATAGGCAATCTGAAACCCCTTCACTGCCTGAATGTCGACGTTCTTCAGCACAATATCCTTCACCGGCGACTCAGGCAGTCCAACAATCACCCCGGCCCACGGGCTATTCACCGACTTCACATTCTCGATCGTGATGTCGTGAAAAAAAGGAGTCAGACGCTGCACCGGCTCAGCCTTAACATCACTATCAGGCATCACCTTCGGGTAATACTCGCTGATCAGAATCGAGGTCTTCACATCCTCCATCGTGATGTCCTTGAACGAAATGTTGCTGACATCGTTGCCGCGGTCACGATTCGCTTTAATACGAATCCCCTGATCGGTTCCCTTGAAATGAATCCGTTCCGCGTGGATATTCTGCGCGCCGCCGGCGATCTCGCTACCGATCGACAGTCCATGACCATGCATGAACTCGCAATCGGTGATCGTAATGTTCTTGCTGGGCGAGTCAGGTCCCGGAGAGTCGATAATCCCGCTCTTGATGGCGATGTTGTCGTCGCCGACATCAGCGTAGACATGATCGATGACCATATTCGACGAGCTGAACGGATCGATCGCATCCGTATTCGGCGAGTGAACCGGAGCGAGGACGCGAACATTACGAATGGTCATGTCGTCCGTATAGTACGGAACGATCTGCCAGCTCGGGGAGTTCTGAACGGTGACGCCTTCCATCCGAACATGCTGGCAGTGATCAAACACAACCAGACGAGGACGGAACTGTACCGTGCCCACAATGCCGGCGCCCCGCGTGGCACGCGCCTGCGCCCACCAGCTCTCACCATTGCCGTCGATCGTCCCGCCGCCGGTAATCGCGATCTTCTCTGCATTCGTCGCACTGACAAGCGACTGCGTGCCAGGTGCACGGAACTCAGTCTTGGCAGGATAGTCGGCATGATCCGGCGAACCAAGCAACGTCGCGTCCTTGGCAATGTCAAGCGTGATGTTGCTCTTCAACACAATCGGACCGGACACAAAGGTGCCCCCCGCGAGCTTGACCGTTCCGCCTCCCGCCTTCGCGCAGTCGTCGATCGCTGCCTGAATGGCCTTCGTGTCTTTGGTTGTACCGTCAGCCTTCGCTCCGTAAGTCCGGACATCGCAGACCTTGCCCGCCGCTATAGCGGGAACTGCCATGATCGCGGCCATAGCGGCCACTGCCGCAAAGTGATTCTGCAAGGAATTCATCGTTTCTCCAATTTCGCCTAAGCAGCGCATTTACGCCCAAAGGAATATTACTCGTAATTGGTCATACCACGCACACCGAAGCGCAGATCTCGTAAGGATTCGTTACACTTCGACCACGTCATGAGTTATCCCCCTGCCAAACCAAAACCCGTCCCGGGCGAAAGTTCCTCACCCCCGACGGCCCGCCAACCGGGGGCGAGCGAGCTGAGGCGCGGTCTGTCTACAGGATCATCACTCGGCCTGAACGTCATCGACATGGTCGGCGTGGGCCCGTTTGTGACCCTGCCGCTGATTGTCGGCGTGATGGGTGGCCCCCAGGCGATCCTGGGGTGGCTGATGGGAGCACTCCTCTCACTCTGCGATGGATTGATCTGGAGTGAGTTGGGGACGGCTTACCCGGAGGCAGGTGGCTCCTACGCTTATCTCAAGCATCTGTACGGAGAGCGAACGCTGGGACGGCCGCTTTCCTTTCTCTATGCCTGGCAGCTGTTGATCAGTGCACCTCTCTCCATTGCGTCCGGCTGTATCGGTTTTTCGCAGTATTTGTCCTTTTTTCTGCCGAGTTCAAGTCGCCCTTTCGCGGCAACATCCTTATTTGGAGTCCCCATCGTGCTGAGCGGCCAGACACTGATTGCCATGGCAGCTTGTGGCGTGGCAATTATCGTCTTATACCGCAGCATCTTCGCCATCGATCGCATTGTTCGCTGGTTGGGATTGGTTGTTGGTCTGACGCTCGTGCTCATTATCGTTGTGGGATTTGCGCACTTCGATGCTCATCGCGCGTTCGACTTCCCAGCGGGTGCATTTCATCTCAACGGAGCATTCTTTGCCGGCCTTGGTTCCGGAATGTTGATCTCGTCTTATGACTACTGGGGTTACTACAACGTCTGCTTCCTTGGTGCGGAAGTTCGTGATCCGCAGCGAACGATTCCACGCGCGGTGCTTGGGGCGATTGGAATCGTTGCAGTGTTGTACCTGTTGATGAATATCAGCGTCCTGGGTGTTCTGCCGTGGCAGGAGATGGCGCAAAATACCGACAGTCACGCCCGAATGTTCACGATGGCCGTATTCATGGAACGGCTCTATGGACATACGGCGGCGGCAGGGATCGTAGTGTTGATTTCGTTGGCCGCGCTTGCCTCGGTGTTTGCGTTGCTACTGGGTTATTCCCGGATCCCCTTTGCGGCGGCGCGGGATGGCAATTTCCCAAAGTGGTTCGGTGTGTTGCATCCGAAGCACGAAATCCCAACACACTCGCTGCTGACGCTTGGCGCTGTCACGCTGCTATGCTGCATCTTTCGCCTGCAGGAGGTCATCACCACTCTTGTAGTGGTTCGGATCCTGTTTCAGTTTCTACTACAGGGAACAGCTTCGCTGCTGCCGAAACATCGCCGGGAGAGAAAGATCAAAGGATTTCGTATGCCGCTCTATCCGCTGCCGGTACTTGTTGCGTTGAGCGGCTTCATTTTCATCCTCGTCTCGCGACAAAACTTTCTCAGGGAGATGAGAACAGCAGGTCTTATTTTGATCGCGGGAGCCACAGTCTATGGGCTTCGTTCCCTGAGAATTCGCAAGCGGGTCTAGCTGACAGCGTCGTATCATCCGGGTTTTGAATATCTTTTTTGAAATCCGCAATTTACGAGACCCCTGGGATTTTTTGCGTTTCAACCTAACCGGAGACGAAACCCATTGTCTAATCGGCGAATGGAAAAAGCGGAGACAGAGGCGATCCGAAGTGTACTCGCTGGTGATAGGGATGCCTATCGTGTCCTGATGGATCGTCACTTCTGCTCCGTTACTCGCGTCGCATTCCGTATCACCGGCAACGAGGCTGACGCGGAAGAGGCAGCACAGGAGGCATTTCTTCGTGCCTATAACAAGTTGCCGAGTTTTCGGCAGGACTCAACTTTTTCGACTTGGATTATGCGAATTGCCATGAATACAGCTATCAATCTCGTCGAACGGAGGAATCGCGATCTCTCCTACCATGCGCCACGGATCACAGATGACCCGTCCGGCGAGGATCATACCGTCCGCGTCGCGGATAGGCAGGCTGGACCTGAGGAGGCTCTCCTCACTCGCGAAGCGGGCAGTCTGCGGCGTGCTGCAATGGCCGAATTAACGCCGATGGAGCGCACCGCATTCACGCTTCGGCACATGGAGGACATTCCGATGGCGGAGATTGCCGTTGCGCTGAACGTTACGAGCAACTCCGCCAAACAGGCAGTCTTTCGTGCCGTCAGCAAACTTCGCCGGTCGCTCGCTCCGGTAGCAGGAGGTCTTCGATGAAACACTTCTCCGAAGTAGAACTGATTGCCTATCAGCTTAAGGAGAGCTCCGATACAACTGCCATTCATTCCCACCTGGAGAATTGCGCGGAGTGCGCCGAGGTCTCGGAATCGATAGCAGAGACATTGCGCATATTCTCGGCAGAGCCTGCTCCCCAACCTGATCTGGAGCGCAACTGGCAGCGCCTCCGCGGGAACCTCAGCGTGCTGACTCCGGAACGCCGCCGTGGTTTTGACTTGATGCGATCGCATTGGGCGTGGCCTGTGGCCGGATTGGCGACTGCGGCTTTGATTTTGCTCGCTGTATTCGGCCTGCAGTTCTATCGAAGCGACGAGACAAAGCACAATGTTGCCGTTAATGGCCATGGACCAATCACGACGCAGCCGACAGACCCAGCTATTGCCAATCATCTCGATGCTGCGGAACGCCTGCTAACGGAGGTAAACAACTCCTCGGGCACGCTCGATGATACTACGCGCGAGCAAGCACATAATCTTCTGTTGCAGAACGCGGTCTATGTCCGCAATGCGAGGGATAGAGGTGCTCTGGGCGAAGCCGCGATCCTGGAGAATTTCGGGCGTGTGTTGACCACGCTCGATAACGAACCGCCAACGCAGCACAGCACCTGGCGTCTTCGATTGGAGATGAATACGAGTGGGCTGCTGCTTGATATCAGAATTTTGCGACAAAACGACGATCAATCCCAAGGAGTTTCTCAATGACCAATTTCATGCGCGCCGCACTTTGCCCGATTGCACTAATGCTTTGCCTAACCACGCGTCCCGTACATGCTGTGGCGCCTGAACTTTTCTCCTCTGCCCCCGTTGTTATTGTGTTGGATGATGACGCCTATGCAGTAGGGACTCGCGCCATGGATGAACACCGGTGGCCGGACGCTGTCTCTGCTTTTGACAAGGTCATCGCCGAGAAGGGGAAGCGAGTTGACGCCGCCTTCTACTGGAAGGCATATTCGCTCAATAAACTTGGCAAGACTCCGCTTGCGATTGCTACCTGCGATCAACTCCACTCGCAGTTCGCGGATAGCCCATGGAATAAGGACTGCGCTGTTATTTCGATCGACGGACAGAGTGACGCAAAAACCTTAAAAGACGACAAGGTTAAGGTGAAAATAGAGAGAGTCCAGCCATACGTTAGAGTCGCTCCTTTCTACATAGATAGAGATGGGGATAGAGATGAGAACTGCGTTGCAAGGGGTTCGGATGATGATCTGAAGATGCTCGCGCTGAATTCGTTGCTGAACAGAGACCCTGGCACCGCTCTTCCTTTGCTGCGTGGGATTCTAAGCGGCACTCAACCGCTTTGCGTAAAAAGACATGCCCTGTTTGTGTTGGCCCAGAGCAAATCGCCCGAGGCTGAAAGCATTCTGCACGATGCTGCGCTCGGGAAACTGGACCCCCAACTGCAAGGCGAGGCAATCCGAGCGATTGCAGTGTTTCAAGGCAAGCGCGCCAACGATACATTGGCCGAGGCCTATCGAACTACGACGGACCCCAAAATCAAAAAGTCGATCATCTCTGCCATGTTCATTACGAAGGATGCGCCTCGCATGGTAGAGATGGCACGAAACGAAAAAGATATGGAACTTAAACGGACTATTGTCTCGCAGCTTGCCTTGATGAACGATAAGGCGGCAACGGATTACATGATCGAACTGCTTAAGTAAACCGCGCCTCGATCCTCTCAGGTAAACAGCATCACCTAACAGGGAGTCAGGAGAAGACCGATGCAAACTTTCGCGTGTGCTTTTGTAGCTACAACAGTGCTGGCGTCGGCCACACTTATGTTTGCTCAACAACCAACCATCACTCATGGTCAGGTAACAACTGAAACCTCAGATCTCGGACTCGGCGCAACACTCGAGAAGCAGAAGCAGCAGAAGGACGCGGTATGGGTGGGCTATTCAGTTCCAGCTATCAGCAAATTTTCTTCGGGTTGGAACTCAGACCGCGTTGATTATCTAGAAGGCAAAGGTGATTCGATAGTCAATGACTCCGACGGTAGCAGTCATGCGGTCGATCACGCCGTCGTTTTGTTGCGTATCGCGGATGGAGCCGTAATGAAGGTGAAGGTTGAGAGCCCCGAGCGTGAACTCGATGCAGGTGGACTGCGATTTGTATGGTTGAACGGCGTCACGGAGGCCGACAGCGTTCGCGTCATGACTGATCTTGCACGCCAAGGAGATGTTCGTCGTGTTCGCGACTCTGCGGTATTTGCGATTTCGATTCATCCGTCGAGCTCGGCTACCATGGCGCTAACCAGCCTGGCCGACGCGAACAACGACCTTGGGCTCCGAGAAAAAGCCGCCTTCTGGCTTGCCAATCAACGGGGGCACGACGGATTTGTAGCTATCCAAAGGTTTGCGCGTGACGATAGCGACCCAAAGTTCCGGGAGAAGCTTGCCTTCGATCTCACGCTGTCGAAGGAACCCGAAGCTCTTAGCGAGATCATCCGCATGGCGCATGAGGATACTTCTCCGCAGGTCCGCAAACAGGCCCAATTTTGGATGGCCACAAAGGGAGGAAAGAAGGTATCGCAAGACCTCCGGACCCTTGCCACTAATGATCCGAATGAGCAGATTCGAAAATCTGCAGTCTTTGCGTTGTCTCGCTTACCCGGTGACGAAGCCGCCACTCAGTTGATCGCCGTGGCCGATTCGAGCAAGGATCCCGCCGTTCGGAGACAGGCTGTCTTCTGGCTAGGGCAGTCGAATGATCCTCGAGCACTCGAATACCTTACGAAGCTCCTAAAGCAGTAAAGCTGTACCGTGAAGATGTCGGAATCGTGCAGAGGACGCGCTCCCTCCGCCCATGGAGAAACGTAGAGCGCGGCGTCTGTGAGACTAAGTACCGAAGTGGAAGGTAATACCGGTCGCAATACGGAGGTTGTTCTGGCGGTTGTTCTTGGCGTTGGGGATTCGTGAGTAGATCCAATCGATTTCACCAATCGTCAAATTGAGTTTGCGGTTTAATTTGGTTGTGACTCCGCCGCCGGCCAGCAGACTAAGCGAATTCCGATTGATCGTGAACTCGAAGTTCACGTCCTCCTTCGCCCCGCCAAACAAGACCTGTCCATAAGGGACAAAGCGGCCTGTAGTGCGGCGGGTGTATCGAGGGCCAAAGAGGTAGTCGAAGATGGTGATGTTTTGCAGGCTGTTGTCGACGTTTGTGGCATGGCCGATGGTTAGATCGGCAACGCCAGCCCACTTGGGCGTAATGTTGTAGACAACGGTCGCGCTTCCTCCGTTGAGCGAAAAGCAACCGCATTGGCCTGGAGGTGCATTCGCGTGAAAGTAGTTGTAGTTAGCGCCGAATTCAAGCCTGGGGACGTCATTGTAGGCGCCGGCTATCGATATCGCCTGAGCGTGGAGCGCCCAGGGGAGAGCGAATAGAAGAACCAGGAGTACGACGCTGCGAAGATGCATCATTTCTTCTCCTACTGCACGATCAAGGTTGCGGTGGCTGCGTGCTGAACGGCACCTTCCGTACCGGTTACGGTGAGGGAATAAGTCGTTGGGGTGAGAGTGAAGTAGCCTCCGGCGCAACCGCTGAGCGCGGCGATCGGCAGAATTGACCCGAGAGCCAACAAGAGAAGCATCAGCCCTCGCGGTATCTTATGTCTTAGTTTCCGTGCCGCGCCAAAACCAATAAGACCGAGCATTCCGAGAGCGATGGGAGCCTCATTGTGTGAGGTGGGGCTATTCTGTGGCAGCTGATTACGGGCACTCAGTGAGCTGCTCGTCTTGACATTGAGAACCACCTGCGTCGAGCCGCTTCCGGCCTTGATGGTGGCGGGTGTAAAGGTGTAGGCCGACCCTGGAGGTAAGCCATCAACAGCGACGCTCAAATCATTGAGGAAGGTCGTCGCGCCGACAGGAGCCAAAGTAAAGGTATAGGAAGTTGCTGCGCCAGGAAACATGTTTTGACTGGCTGCACCAGTGTTTGTATTGGTGAAGTCTTCGACCATGTTCGCGGCCGGAACAGATGTACTTGGAAGGAAGTTGCTGTCGCCGGAATAGACCGCCACGATTTGATGCGGGCCCGTTACAAGGTTGGTTGTCGCGAAGGCTGCGTTTGCATTTGTGGTGAGTGAAACGACAACACCTCCATTTGCGCTAAGAGGAGCGCTGCCCAAGACCGTGGTTCCGTCCATGAATGTCACCGTTCCGGTAGCATTTGGGCTTGTCGCAGTTACGTTGGCAGTGAAGGTAACTCCTGTGTGAAGCAGCTGGGCAGGTGCACTCAGGACGATCGTCGTAACCGTCGGGATCTTACCGATTACCTGCGTCAGAACTGCTGAAGTTGCAGCGCCGTAGCCAGAATCGCCACCATACGAGGCAGTGATTGGGTGAGATCCGATAGCTAACGTCGAGGTGGTAAAGGTTGCTATCCCCGAAGCGTTGATTGCACCAACGCCCAGCACAGTAGCACCATCGAGGAACGTGATCGAACCGGTCGCACCCGCAGGTACCGTCGCAGAGAATGTAACGGGCTGATTGGTTGCGGATGGGTTCGCCGAAGAGGCCAGTGTGACAACGACCGTCGCTTTAGCCACCGTTACCTGAGTGGGCGGCGACGTGATTGTTCCACTTGTCGAGGTATTGATCGCGGTCGCGGTGATCTGATTCGTACCGATCGGGAGTGAGGGCACCGTCAAGGTCGCCTGTCCATTGGCGATCGTTCCAGTTCCCAAGGGGGTTGTGCCATTGAAGAAGGTGACGGGTCCACTCACTCCCGCGGGGATGGGCTCGGTTATCGTTACTGGCGTGTTTGGCGATGGGTTATTCGAGGACACAATCGGAGCAACCAGCACCGGTGTCACGGGTGTCACTGTTACGGTCGTTGGCTCTGAAGTGGCTGGGTTGTTATTCGAATCGCCTGAAGTTGTTGCAGTAATTGGATCGGCTCCCACGGGCAAGTTAGAAACAGTGATCGTCGCCGTCCCGTTCACGATAGGAGCTGTGCCGATGGGGTTCGTCCCATTGGAGAATGTGATTGTGCCAGTTACGCCTGGCGGCACTGTCTCTGTGATAGTCACTGGTGTATTGACCGGCGGGTTGGACGATGAAACGACGGGCGGAGGGATAACCGGGGTCGCCTTATTGACGACCTGGGTGAGAGGCTGCGACGTCGCTGCGTTGTTGTTCGCGTCGCCAGGATAGCTTGCGGTAATCACGTGGGAGCCGACGATCAAGGTACTGGTCGTCAGGGTTGCTTGCCCACCGTTCAAGTTGCCTGTGCCCAGGACAGTTGACCCATCCAGGAATGTAATTGTGCCGGTAGCACTCGCAGGTGCGGTTGCGGTAAAGGTGACAGCTTGATTGAAGACGGATGGGTTGAGAGAGGATGCCACCGTAACCGTGGGAGATGCTTTGGTGACTGTCACTGTCACCGAGGGTGACGTCGCGGGATTGTTGGTGGAGTCGCCCGGTGTGCTTGCAGTGATCGGATCAGTTCCGAGCGGAAGGTTAGTCACTGTGATGGTAGCGACTCCGCCTACGATCGGCGCAGTCCCTATCGGCGCTGTGCCGTTGGAGAACGTGACGGGGCCCGACACTCCTGGAGGCACGGTTTCAGTAATCGTTACTGGGCTGCCGTAGGTCGGATTGTTGGTCGATACCACTGGTGTGGGCAGGGTCGGAGTGGTCTTGTTGACCGTCTGGGAGAGTGGCGTCGAAACCGCTGCGCTATAGTTCGGATCTCCTCCATAGCTGGCAGTTATTGGGTGAATACCTGGAGTGAGTGATGAAGTACTGAAGGTAGCAGTGCCGTTATTGACTGCTCCGGTCCCGAGAGTCGTGGTGCCATCAAGGAACGTGATCGTGCCGGTAGCAGCTGAGGCAACACTGGCAGTAAAGGTAACCGACTGGTTGAAGTTGGATGGATTGACGGAGGACGTCAGTGAGACTGACGGCCCAGTCTTATTTACAGTCTGGGTCAGTGTCGCGGTTGTGGAGCTGTTGTCGGCGTCACCGTTGTAGGTCGCAGTGATCGGATTGCTGCCTAACGGAAGGGTTGAGGTCGAAACGGCGGCAGATCCATTTGTCAGGGTAGAGGTTCCCAGAGCCGTAGTGCCACTTGTAAAGGTCACCGTTCCGGCCACACCCGATGGAAGCGTTGCGATAAAGGTGACCGACTGACCTGTCACGGACGGGTTCGTCGAAGAGGTCAGCGTTACGGTTGGGGTTGCCTTGGTTACAGTTTGGGTGGTCGTCCCGGTGACGGGGTTGTTGTTGGAGTCACCTCCATACGATGCGGTAATCGGATCGGTACCAACCGGGAGGGTGCTCGTTGTTACGGTTACTGTTCCAGTCGTCGGATTGACGGTACCTGAACCGAGAGTTGTGCCACCGCTGGATATCGTTACTGTTCCGGTCGTACCCACAGGCAGCGTCACCGTGACGGGAACGGGCGAGCCGAAGGTGCTCGTACCTGGAGTTGTGACCGTGATGGCTGGAGTCGCTTTAGTTACCGTCTGGGTTAGAGAGGCGGTTGCAGTTTTGTTATTTGCATCCCCGTTGTAAGTCGCCGTGATCGAGTCGGTCCCTGCAGGCAACGCGGAGGTGGCGAGAGCCGCTACACCGTTCGTCACGGTCGAAGTGCCTAATGTAGTTGGACCGTTGGCGAACGTCACTGTGCCGGTTACGTTTGTGGGCAACGTGGCGGTGAAGGTGACAGATTGACCAAAGGTGGACGGATTCAGAGAAGAAGTAAGAGTCTCTGTCGGACCGGCCTTGCTTACTGTTTGCGTCACCGTTCCAGTAGCTGTGTTATTGGTTGCGTCGCCACCGTAGGTTGCCTTGATCACATCGGAACCTACCGGCAATGTCGACGTGGTTACCGTCACGGTTCCATTCGATGACGTGATGGTGCCGCTACCGAGAGTTACCCCGCCGCTCGTTAGGGTGATGGTGCCCGTCGGTCCATTTGGAACTGAAGCAGTGATCGTAACCGTTTGGCCGAAGATGCTGGGCCCGGAGGTACTCACAGTGACTGTTGGTGTAGCTTTGCCCACAGTCTGGTTCAGCGTCGCAATTGCGGAGCTATAGTTGGCGTCACCGTTGTAGGTCGCGGTGATCGGATCGCTGCCCACAGGGAGCGTAGATGTCGTTGTGGTTGCGGCACCGCCAGTTAGAGTGGATGTACCCAATGTCGTACTGCCGCTAGTAAACGTTACCGTTCCGGTTACACCTGACGGAAGGTTGGCGGTGAAGGTGACAGACTGACCCGTCACGGACGGATTCGTCGAGGAGGTCAGCGTTACGGTTGGAACTGCCTTGGTTACGGTTTGGGTGGTTGTCCCAGTGGCGGGATTGTTGTTGGAGTCACCACCATACGATGCGGTGATCGGATCAGTGCCGACCGGGAGGATAGTCGTTGTTATGGTGACGGTTCCAGTCGTCGGATTCACCGAGCCATTGCCCAGGGGCGTTCCAGCACTTGTTATCGTCACGGTTCCGGTCGTGCCAATGGGGAGGGTCGTCGTAATCGTGACTGTACCGCCATAGGTGCTGGGACCTGAGGTCGTGACCGTGATGGCTGGGGTCGTCTTGTTTACGGTCTGTATTAGGGATGCGGTTGCAGTTTTGTTATTTGCATCCCCGTTGTAAGTCGCCGTGATCGAATCGCTCCCTGCAGGCAACGCGGAGGTGGCCAGCGTCGCTACACCGTTCGCCAGGTTCGATGTGCCGAGCGCAGTTGGACCGTTGGTGAAGGTCACTGTGCCAGTCATGTTTGTGGGCAGCGTCGCGGTGAAGGTGACAGATTGACCAAAGGTGGACGGATTCAGAGAAGAAGTGAGCGTCTCCGCAGGCGCGGCCTTGCTTACTATTTGTGTTACCGTCCCTGTTGCCGTGTTATTGGTTGTGTCACCGCCATAGGTTGCCGTGATCACATCGGAACCTACAGGCAATGTCGACGTGGTGACCGTCACAGTGCCGTTCGACGACGTGATAGTACCGCTACCTAGAGTTACCCCACCGCTCGTAATCGTGATGGTTCCGGTCGGTCCATTTGGAACTGAAGCTGTGATCGTAACTGTCTGGCCGAAGGTGGTCGGACCAGAAGTACTTACCGTAAGCGTCGGTGTCGCCTTTGCAACGGTTTGAGTTAGAGTTGCGACCGAAGTATTGAAATTCCCGTCACCGCTGTACGTCGCTTTGATGGGATCGCTACCGAGTGGAAGGGTCGAGGTGGCTACAGTCGCGATTCCACCAGTCAGGGTCGAGGTGCCGAGTGTTGTCGAACCGCTGGTGAATGTAATTGTGCCCGTTGCGTTGGTCGGCAGCGTGTCGGTAAAAGTGACGGAGCTGCCAGGCAATGATGGATTGACCGAAGAGGTCAATGTCGAAGCAGGACTTGCCTTGCCCACGGTTTGAGTGGTGGTTCCGGTAGCGGGATTGTAGTTACCGTCTCCACTGTAAGTCGCAGTGATTATGTCGCTGGGAGGAGTCAGCGCCGTCGTTGTGATGGACACTGTTCCACTGACAATAGTTCCTGTGCCGAGGGTCGTGGTTCCGCTGGTGAAGGTGATTGTGCCGGTTACACCGGAAGGAACTGTCGCTGTGATCGTGACCGTACCACCGAATGTGCTGGGTCCGGATGTCGTCACGGTAACAGTTGGAGTCGCTTTGTTGACCACCTGAATAAGCACAGGCGAGACGCTGGAGTTGTATTGCGCTGCGATATTGTGTGAACCGACAGACAGGGTGGAGGTGGTGAAAGTTACCGTCGGACTCGTAATATTGCTAGTTCCGATGATGGCTCCGTTGTCAAAGAAGGTTACGGTTCCGGTCTTACCCGATCCCAATGTTGCGGTGAACGTAACGGATTGCAGGTAGATCGAAGGGTTGACCGACGAAGTCAGCAGGATATCGGAGACAGTAAAGGGAAGAAGGTTCGAAGTACTGGAGTTGTAATTCGAATCTCCCGGGAACACGGCAGTCAGGGAATCCGATCCCGTCACCAAGGCTGTTGTTGTGAGCGTAGCGACCCCGTTCGATAGCGTACCTGAGCCGAGCGGCGTCGTGCCGCTGAAGAAATTAACGGAGTCACCGTTTGCAGTGGTGGTTGGTGGCCCAACAGTGTAAGGAGAAAGAACCGCAGTCAACGTCACGGGCAACCCGGTCAAATTAGCGGAGGCCGGCGACGAGGTCAAACTGAGAGATGTATCTACAGGAGCAGCCGTTAGAGGGACTGTGCTGGAGGCGCTACCGAAATAAATGCTGTCTCCGGAATAACTGGCATCCACGTTATGAACGCCGCTGCCCAATGGAAAGACCGCGACACTAGTAAGGGCGGACGCAGTGGACGTCTGCTGGACCTGACTGAGCGAGACTGCCGCACGAGGTGAGTCCGCATCTGTTCCGATCAGATCGGCATTGCCGTCGTTATTGTAGTCGCCTGCATTGACGGCATACGTAAGGGCAAAGCCACCGATTTTTGGCTCTTGGTAGGCTTGAAATGTGCCGTCACCGTTTCCTTGGTAGACCAAGGCACCTGTACTTCCGCCGGCGATAATATCGGGGACACCGTCACCGTTGACGTCGGCAAGATGGGGGTCGGATGGAATATCGGAGGTATAGACCACGGGAGTCTGAAATGTCCCGTCACCATTTCCGAGCAAGACAAAGAGACTCTTACCGACGATGGTTCCTCCCGGCTCAGTAATCGTGGCAGCAATGATATCGGCCTTGTTATCGGCATTTGTATCGCCCGTCGTAAGGAACTCCCCGATTTGTGTCGCGACTGGGACCGTTTGCTGTTGGAAGCCTCCGTTTCCATCACCGAGCGCGACGTAGAGATCAAATAATTTACTGCCGGGTGCTGTGGTCGCGAGGGCATAAGCGATGTCGTCCTTGCCATCCTGGTCGAAATCTGCAACCACCACGCCGCGGGTAACGGTGCCGGTTGAAAGCGTAGTTGCTTCTTTGATGAACTTACCGTTCCCATTCCCTAAGAGAAAGGTGACGTTCTGCTGCGAGTTATTGGTGACGACAAAATCCACAAGGCCATCGTTATTGAAGTCGCCCATCGCAATGCTGGCGACATCTCCAGTCGAATAAAGTACAGGATTTTGGAACGACCCATCGCCATTGCCAAGAAGAATGAGCAGGCCGCCATTTGTGCCATCGGAACAACCGAGAGCGATGTCGGTACTTCCATCCCGGTTGAAGTCAGCGAGAACAATCTGCAACACCTTCCCCACGGTACAACCCTGATAATTTACTTTCGGCTTGAAGGTCCCATCGCCATTACCCAGGAGAACCGAGATCGTCTGCGCGGCATCTCCAGTAACTACGTCGAGATTGTTATCGGCGTTGAGATAGGCTGAGGCGATAGCTGCCGACCTTAGAGTGGCGCCAGGGCCGCCGATCGCGAACGGCTGATTCTGAATAAAGGTGGTTGCCAGGGTAGAAACGACAAGATTCTCTGTCCCAAGCACGTTGTTGCCGTTACTGGTGTCGATAAACGAGACCGTACCGGTCGGCCCTGTCGTGAGCGAACCAAGCCCAGCCACAGTCCCAGTGAGCGTGTAGTCGCCGACAGTACCTGCTGAGGTCAACGATACGGTTGACTGATAGGTGCCCGTCACAGCGTAAGTGACCGTGTTCGACAAGCTACTTCCGTAGCTCTTGTTGGCTCGGAATACCGCCTTATAGCTGTGATTGCCGATCGGACCGCTACCGAGCTTCACGGAGGCAGTTGCGCCAGGAAATGTTAGTTGCGCGACCCCGAGAGCGGAGTTGTTTTCACAAAATATTGCCGTCGCCTCGCAAAAAAGAACGATTCCGGCAGTGACTGGAGAACCACTTGAAGTTACCGTGGCGGTCAGCGTGATAGGAGTCTTATACGGAACTGAGGTTGCCGAGATTGTAAGCGATGTCGTGGTCGGCGACGGCGCCGCAAAGGCCGCCGAGACGAAGAGCATAAGCATCGCGAACACGAGGGAAGCTTTCGCGCAAAGTTTACCGATCGAGGAAAATAACAAAGAGCAAGATGATCCGTGCGCCAAGCGTGTCATAGGTATCCTTTTGGCTCGCACTACAGGCCGAAACTTTAGTACCCACGGTAACCTCCTATCGGTGGCAGACCTATTGCACTAAAGTTGCAACGACAGAACTTAGGGATTGGCCATCGTTTCGCTGTGAGCTGTTTTTGGTTACCAAAGAGACCAGAGGGAGAATGCGCACGCCGATAATATTGGCGACGGATACGCTTACTAATGAGAGGCTTGTAGGGCTAGATTGCGGCAACCTAAATGCGCCTGCCCGGAGGCGAAGAGGTGTGAACCGATCCTTAGTTGCACCGGCAGGACTAGTGTCTTTGTTCAGTCTGGGCTAAGTGCGAAGGAATTCCGCTGCGACCTATTCCTCTACGACGGCCTTGACCAGATTTCTTGGACGGTCGACGTCGATGCCGCGGCTGATCGCCAACGTGTAAGCGAGCAATTGAAGAGGCACTACCTCGAGGATGGTGGATAAGAGGTCGCTGCTGCGAGGGACGAAGATACACGAGTCGCTATAGAGCGGGACGTCGCGATCCCCCTCTGTCGCAAGGGCGATAATTCTTGCTCCCTGCTCCCTCATATCTTTCATGAGTTGAACTACCTTCGAATACCGTAGGAGGGAGTCAGGATCGCCTGGGTCGCTGGTGGCGAGCATTATCAAAGGCGCTTCTTTGCTGACGAGCGCATTGGGCCCATGCTTCAACTCGCCTGCGGGATATCCTTCCGCGTTGATATAAGCGGACTCCTTGAGTTTGAGGGCTCCTTCCCGAGCGATTGCATAGTGAGCACCCCGGCCCAGATAGAGCAGCGTGCTGGAGCCTGTGAGTTGGGGTATCAGCGATTCGATCTGCTGTTGCCAATCGGGCAGCGCATTCTGAATCAGCGACGGAATCTCCTGCAACTGGCGTCCATATGCCTCGGCTGTCTTGTAACGTCATTCGGCCGCGAAAACGCGCTAGGTGAAGAGATAGGCAGTACAAGACAGCGAGTTGCGTGGTGAAGCTTTTTGTCGCCGGTATGGCTGTTTCTACTCCGGCCAGGGTTGGGAGCGAAGCGTTTGCCTCCACTGCCATGCTGGAGTGAGGATTATTCGTGATTGCCACTGTGGCAAGTCCGCGAGTTTGAGCCTCTCGCAGAGCCGCGAGGGTATCAGCCGTCTCTCCCGATTGGGAGATGACGAGAACCCCGGGATTGTGGAGGGTATGTGTCGAACGATAGGTGTACTCGCTGGCGTACTCAACATCAACCGGGATGCCGGCGAGGTCCTCCAGCATGATTTCGCCGGCGAGGCCAGCATGACGACTAGAGCCGCTCGCTGCGATTACAAGCCGCTCGCGTCTGCCAAGGGCATCGCTGATCGGCTGCAGTGTCTCTACTGTTCGAGGCCCGCCGGGAACGTACTGCTCGATCGTTGCGGCTAGCGCCTGTGGCTGTTCGTAGATCTCACGTAACATCGCGTGAGGGAATGTTTCGGATAGAGATGGCATAGATTCAATCATTCGCTTATAGCATTTCTCGGGTTCGTCGCTGGGCTAAGAGACGGGTCGAGGCCACGCCGAAAGAGCCAAGCGAGCTTCGGACGGCGGGTTTATTTAGGCATCGTATTGGCATTGACCCGCCCTGAAATGAGCCGACGGAAGGGGAAAAGCTGCAACGTAAGAGTATTGTCATTTGTGGAATTCTTTTCCCTTTGAACCTGTATGTACGACTATACTGGAATTAAGAAATATGGAGCAAGATCTATTTCGGCGACTCCCCGGTAGTTAATCAACATCGGAACCCGCGAAAAAGTTCTTCCTCCTTTTGTTCTGTTCGATTACGAACATGGTTAACTGAGTTTGCGCCCACCGCGTGGTTTGGGAAAGGACAGCGATGATTAGTACGATTACGGCGCGGCGACTGATGAGTGCAACCGGGGTCGTAGAGTATCCGCTGGTAACCCTTGAGGACGGTCACATCCTCCGCATTGAGAGTCTCAAAGCAAGAGACTACGAGCGCACCATGGCGACGCATCGGTTTCCTGAGGCGACCCTGGTTCCGGCCTACGTCGATATTCACATTCATGGCTGTGCCGGACACGACGTGATGGAAGCTACTCCAGAAGCCCTTCGTGCGATCGGGACGTATCTCGCGAGTCGTGGCGTCGGAGCTTATTTTCCGACAACCGTTACTTCTCCCAGAGATGAGACATTACGATCTCTGGCTGGCCTCGCAAATGAGATTCGGCGAGGCACTTCGCATCGTGGCGCCGTACCGCTGGGAATACATCTGGAAGGACCCTTCCTTTCGCATCTGAAGCGTGGAGTACATACGGACGCACTACTAGAAGCACCGTCCATCGCTCTATTTGATCGATTCTGGGAGGCCGCGGAAGGCAAGATTCATCTGATGACCATTGCACCGGAGCTGCCTGGCGCCACTGATTTGATCGCTCATGCGACTGAGTTGGGTGTGCGTTGCAGCCTTGGTCATAGCGATGCTCAGGTATGCGAAGCAGAGGCGGGGTATGCGGCAGGAGCTCGTTCGGCAACCCATACCTTCAATGCAATGCGCGCTATTGATCATCGCGAGCCGGGGTTAGCTGCTTACGTGCTCGACAAGCAGTCGCTCTTCGCCGAGATCATCTGCGACGGTATTCACGTCGATCCGATGATTGTCCGGTTGTATTTCAAAGCGAAGGACGAGGACCACATCATTTTGGTGACAGACGGCATGAGCGCGACGGGAATGCCGGATGGGCTCTACATGTTGGGCGATATGGAAGTGGAAGTCCGGGATGGACGCTGCACCTCCGGCGGCACCCTTGCAGGGAGCGTATTGACCTTGGACAACGGAGTACAAAACCTGATGAAATTCACAGGGGCGAACTTGAAACGGCAGTGGCTGCGGCTTCACGCAACCCTTCCAGGCTGATGGGGATCGATGACTCCTGGGGGGTATTGGAAGCTGGCCGCCTGGCCAACATTACGGTACTCTCCCCATCGGCGGAAGTGATCGAGACGTTCCTGTCGGGTCACGCTACGCTCACGGCGGACGGTGTGAGCGCCTAAGTTCTCCGAGGCCGGATCTGATCAGAGTCGCGGGGAGTGGTTCGTGCCCGTCTCCGTGATCGACTCTTTCTGACAAGAATGTATAGACAACCAAACTGAGATGCGGATAAAAGTTATAGTGATCAGATAACGCACATCCGCATGCGCTTCGAATTCCCTGAATGAGGCAGATTCGCGCTGCGGATGGATTCACAGGAGATAGAGTGCCGAAGTCTCAGGTCCAACTTGCTTCAACTGTACGTCCTTTAGACAAGGGTGGCTTTATTCCGCTGTACTACCAGATTCAACGTGCCCTGATGGAGAAGATTCAGTCCGGGGAGTTGTCGACGGGAGATCCGCTGGCGTCTGAGGAAGAACTAGCGCGTGTTTACCAAGTGAGTCGAATGACCGCTCGTCAAGCCCTGCATGGGCTGAAGACCAGCGGCTTTGCGTTCAGCCAGAAAGGCCGCGGCACGTTTGTGACTCGGCCGAAGCTTGAGAAGAACATCATGCACCTTCGCGGCTTTACAGAAGACATGAAGCATCTCGGTATGGTGCCAAGCTCGAAGCTGCTGGAGCAGACAGTAGTAACGGCGACGGAGGATCTTGCGGAAAAATTGAAGGTTGAGCCAGAGGAGATTGTGATGCGACTGCGCCGCCTCCGGCTGGCCGATGGCATTCCGATGGCGCTCGAGGAATCACATATTCCGCTGAAACAGTTTCCCGGGCTGGACAAGATCAGCTTCGCGAAGCAATCCCTCTACTTCGTGCTTCGTGAAAGCTATGGAGTGCGTGTGGCCTGGGCCGATGAGGTGATTGAGGCATTGCCTGCGACGCGTGAAGAGTCCGAACTCCTAACCATTCCAAAGCGTGCGAGTATTTTGTCGATCTCACGCATCATTATGACGACGGAGGAGACTCCGATCGAAGTGGCCTGTTCGCGTTACCGCGGCGACCGCTATCGAGCATCAATTCGTGTCCCGACCACGACTATTGAATAACACCAGGACTAAGGGATTCAGTTACCCCAATCGTATTGACGTTGCGGTGGCCTTTTAGCGCGAAGAAGAGGATGTAGGCGTAGCAAAGCAAAACGATCGCGAAACTGGGCTGATAGCCGAACCTGTCTGCGAGAAATCCTTGTATCTCAGGAATAACTGCGCCACCGACGACCATCGTGACGAGGATTCCGGAGGCCTGGCTAGTGAATCGCCCGAGACCGTCGATCGATAAGGGAAAGATGCAGGGCCACATGATGGAATTGAAGAGCCCGCAGGAGACAATGGCCCACATCGCGACGTGTCCGTGGGCAAGAAGCGTTGTGATGACGAGGAACGATGCGATGAGCGACACAAAGGCAAGGGCTCGCTGAGCTCTGATCTTCTGAAGAGCAAAGAAGCCGATGAGGCGTCCAATTCCGGCTCCGCCCCAGTAGTAGGAGACATAGGTTGCGGCAGCGTTGTGGCTGAGGCTTCCCATCGAGGGCTGTCCAAGGAAGCTGATCAGGATACTGCCGATAGCTACTTCTGCCCCTACATAGAAGAAGATGGCAAGAGCACCGAGGCGTAGGTGATTGAAGCGCCATACGCTGCCATCGGACTTCAAACTCGGGTCATCTTGCTCGATCACATCCGGAAGATGAACGAAGGCAACCAGTGTCGCCATCGCGAAGGTGCAGATCGCCAGGACGAGATACGGCATTCTTACCGATCGAGCTAGTTGTGCCGTCGTTGCACCGACAGCAATGAAGATGAAGGTTGCTCCAAGTTTGGGGGCAATCGTTGTCGCAGACGAGTTGAAGAAGCCCGCGAGATTGATGCGGGATGCTGCCGTCTCGGGTTTACCAAGCGCGCCGACATAGGGATTGATCGCCACTTGCAGAAGGGCAAGGCCGCTGCCAACGACAAAGAGAGCGAAGAGAAAGAGCGGGTAAGAGATGATGGCAGATGCGGGCAGGAAGAGGAGCAAGCCAATTCCCATTACGGCGAGTGCAAGGACAATTCCTCGCTTGTAACCGATTCTTCCGATGATTTTGCCGGAGGGAAGCGACATCACGAAGTATGCCGTGAAGAAGCAGAACTGAACGAGCAACGCGGCTTTGTTTGAGAGATTGAAGAGGTCTTTGAAGTGCTGGACGAGAATGTCGTTCAGTGAGGTGATGAAGCCGATGACGAAGTAGAGCCAGACCATCAGGATCAGAGGAATTGTGTAATTCTTCAGTGGCGCTTGAATAGTTGTCGTTGAACCTTCTGCAGCGATTCCAAGTACCATTTCTTATCCTCTGTGGTTGCTTCGAGCTATTTGTATAGATGACTATACTGGCTAGAAATCAACTTGAGCAAGACTTCTTATTTTGACGATGCCCGGGTGGCTTCAACGAACCGGGCGGTTATTGTTTCAGGGCGAGTGATGGCAGAGCCCACTACTACGGCAGTGGCCCCCAGGCTTAAGGCTGTACGTACTTCGTCAGGATGGGTGATGTGGCCTTCTACGAGTACTGGTATTGTCAAGTGGGTCAGGATGGATTGGAGGAGCGGCCAGGATGGTGTCCGGCAACCGGCGGTTTGGGTAGTGTAGCCGTAGAGCGTGGTGGCGACGGCGTCGGCTCCTGCCCGTTCGGCGGCTTGGGCATCTTCAAGAGTGGCGATGTCCGCGAGGATGGGGCGGTTAAGTTCGGAGTGAATGCGGGGGATGAGTTCGGTCCATGGTTGGGCGGCGATTAGCCGGCGAGCGGTGCAGTCCAGGGCGATGATGTCCGCTCCTGCGTCGGCAATGGCCTTGGCGGAGTGGAAGTCTGGTGTGATGTAGACGTCGCCGTTTGCGTCATAGGTCTTGATGATGCCGATGATTGGGCGTTGCGTGAGTTTGCGGAAGGCGGCGATACGTTCGGCTCCTTCGGCGCGGAGACCTCCTGCGCCACCGCGTAAGACTGAGGTTGCGATGCGAGTGAGAGTATCGAGATTGTCCAGCGGATCGCCTTCGGAGGCCTGGCAAGAGACGATGAGACATCCGCGGAGGGCTTCAAATGGCGAATTTCGTTGGGCGTTTGAGCTTTGGGACACGCTGAGGCTTTCTTTGTACGCGGCTGGCTGCTTCGCGCATTGTTGGAAACAGCTTATCTGCTTGTCTGCAAATCGCGCTATGGTGGATGAGAACTAAAGGAGCTGATCTTGAAGCGGATCAACCGGCGTGAGTTTGTTTTTGGTTCGGCAGCGTTTTCGTCTGCAGGGAGACGGGGGTTTGCGCTGGCGCAGGGAATGGGTGGGGGGCGGTTGCTGCTGGTTGGGACGCAGACCTCTGGGAGCAGTAATGGTGTCTATTCCTATTCGTTCGATTCGACTGGAGAGCTGAGGCTGCTTGGTCTGGCTGCGGAGGCAGAGAATCCCACGTTTCTGGCGCTGTCTCCCGATGGCAAGACCGTCCTGGTTGCGAATGAGTTGGATACCTACGAAGGCAAGAGCAGCGGGGCGGTGTCGACTTATGCGCTCGATCGGAGTCGCGCGCGGTTGAGCAAGTTCAATGAAGTGCCATCCGGGGGCGGGGGGCCTTGTCATGTTGCGTTCGACCATACGGGACGGGCCGCGTTTGCCGCGAACTACGGTGGAGGAAGCGCGGCTTCGTTTGCGGTTGGTGCTGATGGACGGTTGAGTCCGGCGGTTTCGTTTTTTCAGTACAGCGGGCATGGACCCGATCAGGCTCGGCAAAAGGGGCCGCATGCCCATCGTGTGACATTGTCTCCCGATAACCGGTTTTTGCTGGTCAATGACCTGGGATTGGATGTGATCCACATCTACCGGCTGGATGCCGCGACTGCGATGTTGACTCCGAATGAGCCGTCGGTCTGGCGTTCGTCGCGGGGTGCGGGGCCGCGGGCTCTGCGGTTTCATCCGAACGGCAAATTTGCGTACTGCGTCACCGAGATGGCTTCGGCTGTGGTGGTGTTGCGGTGGAATGCGGTGTCCGGTGGGCTTGAGACAGCGCAGGAGGTAGTGATGCGGCCTGCTGATTTTCAGGGTACGACGGGTGGATCGGATATTGTGATCGATCGGGAGGCGCGGTTTGCTTATGCGGCGGACCGGTTCGATGACATTATTGCGACGTTTGCGATCTCTCCCTCGGATGGCAGGCTGACGCTTTTAAACCGAATCTCCTGTGGAGGTAAGGTGCCGCGTCATCTGACGCTTGATCCGAGTGGACGATGGTTGTTGGTTGCGAATCAGGTTTCGGACAATATCGCGGTGTTGGGCCGGGATGCGCGGACTGGCCAGTTGGCGGCGGGTAAGAGCTTTCCGCTTTCGAAGCCGCAGTGTCTGGTGTTCGCTTAGTTGCATCACTTCAAGGCGAAGACAAAGACAATAATTCCCTCGAACGGCGAGGCCTTGGCTTCTTCTCTTTCGGCGCGATTGAAGGCGTGCCCCTTTCAAAACAATGGCGGGGGCTACTTTGCCGGGCAGTCTTTGCGGCCGGTGTCGGCTACGCTGGCGATGAGCCATTTACCGTCTTTGCGGACAAGGTTGAAGAGATCGGTGCCGCAGTGGTCGACTTTGCCGTCGACGAGGAAGTCGAAAGGTGCCCAGACAACGGCGAGGTCGTTGTCGATGCGGATGAGGGGGTCGTGGATTCGCTCTTCAATCTGAGTGGTGCCGGGGCGTCCTACTCGTTCGGCGAAGGCCTCGAAGGTCATTTGAGAGGGCTTGCCGTCGCGCATCAGGACCATGGAACCGCCTGGGAGCAGGGGCTCTTTGATTGCCGCAGCGTCGCGTTTGGCCATGCCATCGAACATGGCTTTGACGGGAGCCAGGACCGCTTGCTCTTCCGGGGTTAATGCGTGAAGGGATGCGGTCAGGAAGATGGCGGTTACTGCCGAGGCTAGGAACGAGCGACGAATGATTTTCATGGTGTTCGATTCTAACCTGCTGATGGGTGATTGCGGGATGCGTGGGTACGGAAGAAAAGACCCGGGGATGAAGCCGCTGCTTGATGGGATTATTCGCAAGGCTAAAGCTACCTCTGAAAAAGCGACAACGACCGTAAAAACAACAGCAGGTCCTATGCCTGCGGCGAAGGATGACAGAATTTTGAGGTGGGCGGAAGGTTATGCCGGGAGGGTGAGGATCGATCCCCAGTTGAAGCCGGCGCCGAAGACTGCAAAGACAATTGGGGTCGTAGGTGGGGTGGGGTGGGCCGTGTGCCACTCGGAGGCGGCTATGAGGAGAGAGGCTGAGGAGGTGTTGCCGTAGTGGGAGATGTTGCGGAAGAAGCGGGCTTCGGGTACCGAGAGTGCGGTGGCTACTTTGCGGATCAGGTTTACGTTGGCCTGATGCATAAGATAGAGGCCTACATCCGATGGCTTGAGGTTGTTTTTTGTGAGGAGGTCTTCGATGGAGCGAGGGATCTTGCGGGAGGCCTGGACGATGACGTCGAGACCTTTCATCTGGATGGAGCCGCCGTGTTCAAGTTTGAGGGCTTCGGCGTAGTTGCCGTCGGTGGAGAGGCTGACGTCAGCGATGCGGAGGGGGCCGGTGTCGTTGCTGACAATGCAGGCTCCGGCTCCATCGCCGAAGAGGATGGCGGTGTCTGGGTCGGCGTCGGATATGCGGCGGGACATGATCTCGGAGGCGACAATGAGGATATTGGTGTAGCGCGGGGCGAGGTCGGCGGCGAAGGCCAGGGCGATGAGGGAGCCTGCGCTGGCTACGGGAATGTCAATGGCAGGGGTAGCAGTGAGGCCAAGTTTGGCGGCAAGTTGCGAGGCTGGGCCGGGAAAGGTGCGTTCGGCAGAGCCGCTGGAGAAGAGGATGAGGCCGAGGTCCTGGGGTGTGAGGCGAGCGTTTTCGAGACAGGCGTTTGCAGCGGCGAGGCCGAGGTCGGCTACAGTTTCGTCTTCGGCGGCATAACGGCGATCGAGGATGCCGGAGGATTTTTCGATTGAGGCAGCTCCGCGGCCGGTTCGGGCTTCGAGGTCGGCGTTGGTGACGATCCGGGTGGGGAGGTGATGGCCGAAGGCTCGGAGGTAGGACATGAAAGTGCTCCTGTGCTCAGGGGAAGTGGCGGGGGGCAAGGCAAAAAAACAAATACGGAGATTCTGAGCTCTGCTCAGAATCACAGGCAAGATGCGTGGCTGCAATGACGACGACCAAAACAACTACAACGGCAACAGCAGGTCCTCCGCTTGAGGCGAAGGATGACAGGCAAAAAAAGAAAGGGAACAGCAGTGAGTCGGTGGCGGGTTAGGTTTTGCGGCTGTCGAGGTAAGCTTCAATTTTTGTGACAGTGTCGAAGCGTTCGGGGACGAGATCGGCGTCGGGGATTTTGACGTTGAACTCTTTTTCGAGGCCGGTGACGAGGTCAGGGAGGGTGAAGGAGTCGAGGGTGCCGGAGTCGAAGAGGGACTCATCGGGGGTTGGGTCGTTGGGAATGTCGGCGACCGCGTGGATGACTTTGAGAATGCCTGCCTGGGTACTCATGATTTACCTGTTATTGGTGATTTGTAACTGCCTGCGTTGCTTTTGACGAAGCGGATATTATTTCGTTTCGCCTGCTGCGCGGGTAACGGGCGGCTGATAGGTGTCGTACTGCTGGACGATGTCGTTGAAGAGCGCTCCGGCGAGTTCGTTGTAGCCTTCGCCAGTGAAGTGGGTGTGGTCGGGCTGGGCCCAGGAGACGGTGACCCAGTCGCGCATGGAGCCGAGACCTCCCATGCGGGAGCGCTGATCCCAGTAGGCGCAGTTCATCTGGCGGCAGACGCTACGCTGGGCGGCGACGATGCGATCGACTCCGGTGAAGGGCTTCCACACTTTGCGGCCTGCACGCATGGCGCGGTCGGGCGGGCCGACGACGAGGATGGAGGCGTTGGGCGCGGCACGGCGGATTCGCTCGATGATGCGCTGGAACATCGCGGTGTAACCCTCCTCGGTCCAGTTGCGGTCGCCGGCCTCGTTGGTTCCGTAGGAGAGGACGATCAGCGCAGGGTTGGCTTCGAGCATCAGGGTCTGCTGGAGGGCTTCGTTCCAGCGGAGGAAGAGAGAGGCTTCGGCGCCGTTGATACCGGCGGCTTCGTAGGTAACCCCGGCGGTGTTTTCGGTGGAGAGACCGAGGAGACGGATTGGGGCTTGGTTGATCGTGAGGACTTCGAAGTGATGTGGGCCGGGTTCGACGGGTGTGGTGAAGTGACCGGCGGTATCGGGCGCTGTGGTGTCGGAGCTGGCCGTGGACACGGTGGCGATGAGGGTGTCGTTGTCGCGGATCTCGATGGAGCCGCCGTTAGTTTGGACCAGGTATTGGACCTCGAGCGAGGTGGCGTCGGCGTCGAGAGAGACCCAGTTCCCCGCTGCTTCGGTGGAGAGGCTGACGCCGCCCATGCCGACCATGCCGTCGCCAATGTCTTTGAGGTGGGTGCCGAGGGCGAGCCAGCCGGTGGATTGAGCGCGCCTGGTGCCATGGATGCGATATCCAGCAAAGGGATAGCCGGCGTAGGAGAAGCCGGCTCCGCCGTCGCCGAATTTGTCCTGAAAGAGGGAGCGGAGGGCTCCGGTGAAGAGGTCGGCGGCAGTGTGGGAGTCGCCGAACTGAATGACACGGACGAGTTGGCCCTTAGGATCGGCTTCGAGCTGGTGGAGTTGTTCGAAGAAGGAGTGGAGAGCTCGGGGGTTCTCGATGCCAATGCGCGGACTGGCCAGCGCGTGCATGATGCGGTCCGTGATGGCTTCGCGGCTGAGGGAGACGGCAGGAGCCCGAAGAGAAACGGCGGTTGCGCGAGCTTGCGTGGATGGAGTTGGCGCGATGTTCGTGGTTGAGGCGGAACGGGTTGATTTTGAGGCGGACTTTGAGGATAACGCTCTTGCGGATGATGATTTCGCGGAGTTTTTCGAAGTGCGCTTTTTTGTCTTGAACGGTTTGGCTGCCGGAGCGCGCTTGATGGTTCCGGAGGGTGTGGAGGATTTGGAGGCGGGGTGCTTCGTTGTGGTTGCGGTCTCGAGAGCGTGGGAGGCTGGGCTGGCTGAGGCGGCGAGCAAGAGGAGGGTCAGCGTTCTCGATATGCTCCGGAACGACATTTATTGCACCCCCGCTGGTTTGGCTTTTTCCTGCTGGACTGCAGAGTCTGAAATGGCCGCTGGTGGAAGCTTCGGGGAGTCCGGGTGAGTTTGCATGTACCTCTCGTAGCCTATCAGGAGTTGGCCGGTGAGGAGTTGAGCAACGATGCGCGCGCCCTGTGGCGACGGGTGAATTAGATCGGCCCCCACCATGGCGGGGTGACGGTTGTACCACTGGCCCATGGTACCGCTACCGCCCATGGCCTGGTAAGTATTGAAGAAGCCACATCCGGTCTCGCGGGCGACACGTTGTTGGATGGCGACGATCTCGGGGATGGCGCGCATGGTGGTGATGGCATCGCCGTTGCGCTCGCCGCGGTCCATGGGACTCATGATGAGGATGGAGGCGTTGGGGAGGGCGGTGCGGACGCGGCCGATGGCCCGGATGAGTTCGGCCTCGTATTGTTTTTCGACATAGGCGGGGAAGCTGGACTCGTTGGTGCCGTAGTTGATGACAACAAGGTCCGGATTTCGGTGCTCGAGCGCCGCCGAGAAGGTTGCGGGATTGAAGGCGCGAGACATGACGGTGGTGGAGGCTCCGTTGAGGCCGATGCTGTCGTAGGTGAGGCCGCGGTTGTCGCGGCTGAAGACTACGCCAAAGAGTTGGACGGGATTGCCGGTGATTGTGAGCTTGACTTGTCTGGTTCCATCGGGGATGGGGAGGGAGGCGGAGGCGTTCTTTTTGGCGTCGGCGGCGGTGGGGATTGTGCCGGCAGGCTCGCCGTCGGCGGTGATGTCGACGCTGCCGCCGTTGGGCTGGGCGAGGTATTCAACTTCGATGGAGGTGGAGTCGTGGGCGTTGAGATGGATGGTGCTGGTTGCGCCAACCGGGCCAGTGAAGATGGCTCCGCCGAGGCCGTAGTTGGCTTCGCGCATGGAGCCGACGGCGGTGTCGATCTTCCACCCGGTGCCGGAGACGTCGACGCCGTGGTGGCCGTACCAGGCCCAGGGTTTTGCGATGAGGACGAAGCCGGGACCGGCGTTGCCGAAGCGCTCCTGGAGAAGATCGCGGGCGTCCCCGGTGATGAGGTCGGCGGTGGTGGGTGAGTCGCCGTAATGGACGATGCGCACCGTGCGGGTTTGGCCGCTGCGGAGACTGCGAAGGGCGGCGTAGAAGTGTTCGAGGGCGCCGTTATCGTCCATGAGGAACTGGGAGTCGAGGGTGGGGTTGGCTGCGACGGCGGCGGTGCCACGGATTTTAGGCCGCGGAACGGCGAGGACAGCGGAGACCGGCGGGGCGGGGATTTTGACGATGGGGAGCATGGAGGCTCGGCCCGAAGGAAAGTCGGTTATGGGGCGGAGGGTGGCGGGGTCGAGACCTTTGGTGATGCTTACGGCGTAGTGGACGACGAGGAGGATCGCGGCAAAGGTTGCCGTGGCGAGCATCGTCTGTGTGGGGAATTTGGGCATGGCTAGAAGTTGCTGTAGACAAAGGAGGTTGAACCGCGACCGGCGAGGAGCTCGATGAGTAGAACGGCGGTAGCGAGGCCAGCGCCTTGAAGGACGAACGGGGCGCGGCCGAAGATCTCAACGGTCTTCTCGAACCATTTGGATGGGATGGCGTGGAGGGCGACTCCGGCGAGCATGACGGCGATCATCGAGAGGCTGATATTGCTGGCTGTGAAGGTCATGGAGCCGAGCCTGCCAAGGATGGCGAGAGCGGTGGCGACGTCGGGTGAGCGAAAGAAGATCCAGGTGAGACACACGAAATGGAAGGTGACGAAGATGCCGAGGTATCGGCCCCATTGGGAGGCTGGTCGCTTTCCCTGGATCTTCTGACGGAGGGCCTGCAAGGTGCGGAGGGTAGTTAGGCCGACGCCATGGAGTAGCCCCCAGAGGACGAAGGGCCAGCCGATGCCGTGCCAGAGACCGCCGAGAAGGAAAACGATGATGGGGTAGAGGTAGCCGGCGCCTTTCCAACGGGCGGCATTGGGGAGGGAGAAGTAGACGTAGTCGCGGAGCCAGTTGGAGAAGGTGATGTGCCAGCGGCGCCAGAAGTCGGCGATGTTGATGGATTGGTAGGGGCGGTTGAAGTTGTCAGGGATGTTGAGGCCAAGGAGGAGGCAGAGGCCCATGGCGATGTCGGTGTAGCCGGAGAAGTCGAAGTAGATCTGGAGGGTGTAGGCGTAGACGCCGATGAGGACTTCAGCTCCGCTGTAGAGGGTTGGGGTGTCGAAGATGCGATTGGCGACGTTGTTGGAGAGGAAATCGGCGATGAGGAGCTTTTTTGTGAGGCCGGAAGCGATGAGGAGGAAGGCTCGGCCCCCCTGGGCCTGGGTCAGGGAAAAGGGTTGCTGAAGTTGCTTAATAAGATCGGAGAGGCGGTTGATGGGGCCGGCGACGATGACGGTGAAGAGCGAGGCGGAGGTGAGATGGGTAAGGTAGCTCCGGGTTCCGGGGCGGGTTCCGCGGTAGAGGTCAATGGTGTAAGTCATTGACTGAAAACAGTAAAAGGACAGGCTGAGGGGAAAGATCCAGCGGTAGAGTTCGCCTAGAGCGACGGGGATGAACTTGGTTGCGGCGAGGAGGCCTACATTTAATATGACGCTGACTGAGACGAGGGCTAGGCGCGGTTTGGTTCGTTCGCGGGGTATCCGCTGCAGATTCCAGCCGACAAGAAAGTCAATACTGGCGGCGACCAGCAAAAGGACCGGATAGAACCAGGCGAGTCTGGCGAGGAAGAAGATGTTTGCTGCCAACAAGATCGTGAGCCGCGCGGACTTCCAGCGATAGCAGGCCCAGTAGAGGGTAATCGCTATGGCGGCAAAGGCGAAGTATGCCGGGCTAAGGGGAGACATGATGCGGTTCCATCCAGATTGCAGATCGGGGTCGGATGAGGGGTTTCCAGCTTCACGGCCAATCGGCTCAGATAAGACGCTTGGCGGGTGAAAAGGCCCCTTTTCGGGAGATTCGGAGTTTCCCTTTTTCCAAGCACATCGTTACATGAGGCTGAGGAGAGGTGTGGAAGGAAATAAAAAACAAAAAAAAGGTACCCCAGACAGTAACGGTCTACCTGTCTAGAGGGGTGTTAACTCTTCATTAACCTTGACTTGGCGGGAGGTGGTCTTTTTTTCGGTTTTTTAGACGGCGGAAGCAACCCGAAAACCCGTTGACAACCGGCCGCGGGTGTGATGAACCGAGGTCCGTTTTAATGCTGAAAAAAGCCCACTATCTGCCTTGAATTTCTTATACTTAAGGGATGGATACGATACCCGGAAACGAACGTACGGCAACCCTGGCAGGGAGGTCCAAAGCCGCATTCACTCTTGCGGCGATGATCGTCCTGTCGGCCTTTGCGACGGACACCGCGACTCCGGCTTCCGCGCTGGCGACTGATCCGACCATTGCGATGAACGATGTCACGACGGCCGAGATCGTCACGACCGTGGCCCCACCCAAGATCACGGTCCTAACCCGAATCAAGAGCGGTATGGCGAGCTGGTATGGCTCGGTGCTGCAAGGTCACCGGACGGCCAGCGGCCGACGATTCGATATGTTTGAGCTTACGGCTGCACACCGGACATTGCCCTTTGGCAGCCGGGTGAAGGTGACCGACCTGAGAAACCACCGTTCTGTGGTGGTAACGATCACGGACCGGGGTGAGTTGTTCCCGGAGCGCGTGATCGACCTGTCCTGGGGAGCTGCCCGGGCGCTCGACATGGTGAAGATGGGCGTCGACCCGGTTCGGTTGGAGTTGATTACCGAACGGAGCTAGTTCGAAGGGATCCAGGGGCTTTGGCGACGGGGAGGATGCCCGAAGCTAAGGCCCCTTTGCTGTTTAAGCCCGTGGTGTTTCTGAATTTTTTTTTGTTTGTGGCGGTAGTGGCGTTTTTATTGGGGGGTTGACGTTTTCCACAGGGGAAAAACGTGGTTCTTAGCGTGGTGATAAGTGCATTTTCGTGGTCGTTAGGTAGTTGGTAAGTGCATGTTTTCGGGTGCTGAAAATTTTCCTCTTCTTTGAAATTTATTTTTAAGGAGAGCGGTGGAGGAGGGCGTCGACTTCCTGGCGGTGAGGCATGGAGGGGGCGGTGCCGGGGCGGGTGACGGAGATTCCGGCTACGGCGCAGGCGAAGGTGGTGGCTTCGATGAGGTCACGGCCTTCAGCGAGGGCGATGGCGAGGCCTCCGTTGAAGGCGTCGCCTGCCCCGGTGGTTTCGACTACCGGGCCTGCGTCGATGGCTGGGACGTGGTGGGTGAGGGTGCTGTTTTTGATGAGGGCGCCTTGAGCGCCGAGGGTGAGGATGACGTTGCGGACTCCGCGATTGAGGAGGGCGATAGCGGCTCGTTCGGCAGAGGCGAGGTCGGTGACCGGGATTCCGGTGAGGGTGGCGGCTTCGGACTCGTTGGGGGTGAGGTAGTCGCAGAGGGGGTAGATCGTTTCGGGGAGTGGGGCGGCGGGGGCCGGGTTGAGGACTGTCGGGATGCCCTGGGAGTGGGCTAGCCGGAGGCCGTGTTCGACGGTGGCGAGCGGGAGTTCGAGCTGGGCGACGAAGACGGCGGAGACGGCGATGAGGGCGGCGGCCAGATCGACCTCGGCTGGGGTCAGTTCGAAGCAGGCCCCGGGGACGACGACGATGGCGTTCTCGCCTTTGGCGGCGTCGATGAGGATGGCGGCGGCTCCGGTGGGGTTGGGAGTGGAGAAGATGAATTGGGTGTCGATTCCTTCGTTGCGGTAGAGGGTGCGAGCGATCTCGCCGAAGGCGTCGGGGCCGAGTTTGGAGATGAAGGCAACTTTGGATGACCCGGGGGCTCCGGCGCGGGCGGCGGCTACGGCCTGGTTGGAACCTTTGCCGCCGGGGCCTAATTGGAAGGAGCGGCCCATGATGGTTTCTCCCCATGCTGGGAGGCGATCGAGGCGGAAGGCGAGGTCGGCGACGTAGCTGCCCATGACGGTGACGCGGGGGGATGCGGCTTGCGGTGTGGGTGTCGGATTCATAATTTGAGAATTCGTGCGGGATAATATGGGTTTATGCCAGTGGATGCCAAGTTACAGGCGATTCTGAATGCGGGCAAGGCCCTGGGAATCCCTCCGATTGAGACGATGACGGTCGCGGAGGCTCGCGCGGAGCGGGCGGCGATGATGCGGCGGTTTGTTCCGATGCCGGAGTACGCCGGGGTGCAGGTGGAGGAACGGACGATCGTTGCTGGAGGCGGGGCTGGTGGGCGTTCGATGGCTGTGAGGGTTTATCGGCCTGCGGGCGCGAAGGGGATTTTGCCGGTGGTGGTGTTCTTTCATGGCGGCGGGTTTGTGGTTTGTACGCTGGAGACGCATGACCCATACTGCCGGGCGCTGGCGACGGAGGCCGGGGTGATGGTGGTGTCGGTGGACTACCGGCTGGCTCCGGAGTTTAAGTTTCCGGCTGGGGTGGAGGATTGCGCGGCTGCGACCGATTGGGTGCTGGCTCATGTTGCGGAGTTGGGTGGGGATTCGCGGCGTGTGTTTGTTGCGGGGGATAGTGCCGGGGCTACGCTGGCTACGGTGGTGGCTTTGATGTTGCGGGATCGTGGTGAAGCTGGGCGGGTGGCTGGGCAGATTCTGTTGTATCCGGTAGCTGGGTATTATGATCCGCCGACGGTTTCGTATTTGGAGATGGCGGAGGGGTATGGGCTGACTCGGAAGGGGATGATCTGGTTTTGGGATCACTATTTGAATGATCCGGGGGAAGCTGGGGATTTTCGGGCGGCTCCACTGATGGCTTCGTCTCGTGCGGGATTGCCGCGGGCGTTTGTGGTGACGGCGGAGTATGACGTGTTGCGAGATGAGGGGCAGGCTTATGCTCGGCGGATGGAAGCGGAAGGGGTGGATGTGACGCATGAGTTCGCGGAAGGAATGAACCATGGGTTTGCGGCTTCGCCGAATGAGTTTCCGTTTTTGCCTCAGGCGAAGGAGTTGTTGCGGAGGGTGGCGGGGTGGGTTGCGGAGTAAGCCACTGGAGTCATGAACTTGCCGATAATGCGACTTTGCGGGAGCTGGGTCTCCGCAAGACTACGGTACCTTTAGATGACTGCACACACAGTGTTGGAGGGTTCTCAAACCATGTCAGGAGAAGCGAAAGTACGATGGTGGAATCGTGCTCTGCCGGTGAAGATGATTGGGGTTCTTCTTGCCACAGTGGTAGTGGTTGGGGTCGCTTACCTCTACTTAGAGCCGACTCTACGAGTTTGGCTGTGGGCTTTTGGACATCATTCGACCGCCACCTACCAAGGCCTCAGTGTGAAAGTGCCCTCGATGTGGCGACAAGAGGAGACGCCCGCAGGACAACGACAGGTAAGATTGGTGCATGCACGCTTGGGTGAGCCTGTTGAATTCGAGTCAATCGTCATCAGCGACGGCAAAAGCACATCTACTGGACCACAAACTGTAGCGGAGCGCCTTCAAGTTCTGGCGGAGAAAATGGGTCATAAAGACTTTCGAGGCACACCAATGAGTCTTGACCCGCGTTTTTCGTGTATGGCTCCTCACTTCGATCAAGTTCGAGATTGGCAAGTCTCCTGCCTTTCAATCGACAATCATTGGTCAGCCGATCTATACGGACCCGTACCTGACGTCGATTCCTTCAAATTCGTGCTTCAAAACTTGGCGTTTAGTCACCGATAGCCGTTCGAGCAAGAATGGGGGAAGTTCCTCGAAAACGGCGCTTTCGGAAACTACGACTGCTACAGAGCGAAGTTGCCGATAATGCGTGCGAGCTCAACCGGTCGATGCAACACTGGCTTGGAGTTTACTAGCCGGGGTTTCAAAGTCCAAAGTTTTCCGTGGTCGTTGATTGAGGCGCTGGGCCACTTTGTCTAGATCGGCTTGGGAATAACCGGATAGGTCACTCTTCCTAGGAAAGTACTGTCGCAGCAGACCGTTGGTATTCTCGTTGGTGCCTCGCTGCCAAGGGCTCTGCGGATCACAGAAGTAGACGTTCACCTTTGTGGCCACGGTGAAGCTCTTGTGTTTGGCCATCTCCAGCCCCCGGTCCCAGGTCAACGAGCGCCTCAGGGACGCGGGGAGTTTACGAACCTGCCGGGTCAACGCGCCGACAACGGTCGCTGTGTCCTTGCTGGGCACTTTGACCAGAATGGTGAAACGCGAATGTCGTTCCACCAAGGTTGCGATGTGACTGTTGCCGGTGCCGCTGAGCAGATCTCCCTCCCAATGGCCAGGAATGGCACGATCTTCAATCTCTGCGGGCCTCTCGCTGATGGAGATGGCATCGACGATCTGACCTCGAGACTGTCCGCCAGCGCGAGCATGCACTGAGCGACGGATAAGCTGTTTGGATCGCAGGTGCTGCATCAGCTCCTTTTTCAGCACTCCTCGAGCCTGGATGAATAAGCTGCGGTAGATTGTCTCGTGGGACACGCGCATGCTCTCGTTGCGGGGATACCGTCTCTCCAACCAACCGGAAATCTGCTCCGGCGACCAGTCCAGGATCAGTTTACGGGCCACGACCGTCCGCAGCTTTACATGGGTAGCGAGAAGGCACGTCTTAGGTCGCAGAGCTGACTTCCAGGCCTGATGATCGGCCTCACTGGCTCGATATACCGGGCGTCCGCCATGACGCGCCACCTCCCGGCTCACCGTCGACGCTGCCCGTTGCAACCCTCTCGCTATCTCCCGAATCGATGAACCCGAAGCAATGCCGCGTGAGATGTCTTCCCGTTCGGCAAGCGTGAGCGTTCGCTGCGAGCGGTGACGAATGGCTGGAGCTATCCCGCCGTGCTGCGACAATAGGAACTGAATCGAGCCATGGTCCTTGCCGAAGGCACGACCAATCTCATGCAACGACTCTCCAACCTTCCAACGATGCCAGAGGTCAGCCTTCTGCTCCGCAGAAAGACCGTACCGTCTTCCCAGTCTCATAAACACCACCTCCATATCAGATGGTGTTGCATCCACCGGTTGAGACCACCCGACTTTTCGGGAATGTCAGTCGCAGGCACATAAAACGGCGTTTATCGGCACATACTTTTGCCCAAGTCGGCGAACGATGTTCAGTAAGCTGGTTCTCCTACCCATCGACCATCTTTGCACTCTGAATATCCTGCAGACAGACGACGTAGCTCGTCATTTCCGTACATCGCTACGTAGTCATCGATGACCCACCGGTTATTCTCGAGAATCGCCGTAACATCCCCCTCAGAGTCGCCCCAGTCTTCTTTGAAAGCAATCAGAACGTCAACGCGGTTCTCTCCAACAGACCGGCTGCTGATAATCCGAAATGATGGTGGGGTTGCTGCGTCATTTGGCCCCGTGAAGAGACCTTCCTCCAGCCAAGGTGTCGCTGGCTTGTATGTTTTGGCACGAAGAATCTTGCCGTAGCGCCGGTAGTAATCTCGGTCACATGCGCCTAGGCCGTCGAGTTCTTGAGCAAGTCGTTTACTGAGAAGGGGCCATAGAGCCTTCTTTGCCCGTCCCGAAGGAATCCCGAGCTGTTGGTATCTAGTGATATCGGTGTAGAAGGCGCGGACAGTCTCAAGAGCTGCTTCCGGGGCATTGTTGTGCACCGGAAGAGCTGTCAGAATGCAAGCTTCTAGGCAAAAAACCAGTTTCGACGAAGGGAATGTTCCCACTGCAGGTTTCGCTTGGCCTGAGAATCGAGCGAAATTCTCTGGTGATCCCATTGAGAACTCAGCCGTGAGTGTGTACTGGCCAGGGTTGCGGAGGGCAAAACCCGCGCCATCTTTCAGCGAGATGATTCTGTGCGTAGATACGGCCTGATATTGCCCGAGCACCGTGAAGTCAGATGACGCGTACGCTCTGGGATGCGCCGGGGCCTCACCGTGCCAAGGCACTTCGTTGCCATTTGAATCTACTGCTTTGAAACGCACAAAATCACTACCTTGCAGGCGGCTGACCAGTATTGGTTGTTCGGATCGACTATAAAGCTGAAATCCAAATGCAACGGGTTCGCCCATCGAGAAGAGCTGCCTTGAAGGGCGTGTAAAGAAATATAACTCCGGAGTTTTGGTCGCACCCTCCGGAACTGGATCTGCTTTGTGACGAGAACATCCCCAACAAAGTGAAATTAGACACGCCGAAAACTTCACCATCCAACTATTCAATCCGCGCATAGAGAATTAGACACCGGGGAACAGGGGTTCGCTCCTGGTGGTCTGAAGATAGACATACCTCCCTCCGTTCTCACTGAGACGAAATCAGTCCATATAGTCGGCTTCTCGTCGGTAAGCCTTCATTTGCGACACTCCCGAAAAACGGGGTTTTCGGAAACTGAAGCTGTAGTTTCCGCAAATGCGACTTTGCGGGAACTTGCCGTGTGGTCTTCATTTCCAAACAATCACACACTGCTTCAGAATGCGAGGTGCAGTCCAAGCAGCCAAGAACTCTTCTCTGGGTATGGACTGGCCCTCCGCAAGCCTCAGCGTTCCACCGCTAGTTCCAAGGATGATCGAGAAGTGCCCTGAATCGGATGGGGTGTTGTAAAAAACAATGGGAATTCTTCCCCTTCTCCTCTGTGCCAGTAATTCGGATAGATCAATCGCACAACGCACAGGGACACCTAAGCGTTTCAGTCGTTGATAGCCACGCATCTCGAAACCGCCAATATCCTCGTCAGGATCTGAGTGAAACGAAACCTGAAGGCCCAATTCTTTGAGGCCAGCGGCTATATGCACTGTGAAGGCTCCATGACGTTTTGTATGGCGGCAGGCAGTGATGATTTCGGTAGTTGTAGGGCGCATCCCAAAATGGTGAAGTGCGCACCATGCGGCAAGTGGGCCACAGTGTCCATCCAAATTCAATATTTCTTCTGGAGCTGCCCACCAATCAGGAAGTTTCATCGTATGCACGTGTCGAATTAGCTGGGATGTGCTAACGAAGAGCATACCAGCGGCCTTAATTCTCCCGAAAAACGGGGTTTTCGGAAACTACGTTCGGAGTCCACATCTTGAATGTGGTGAAGGGAGAATCAGGGGTCGGCTTTTGCGCTCTTGCGGACAAAGAGCATACCTCAGCGGCTGAAGCCGCTTTCAACGAGCGACTGTTATGGCACGGCTGAAGCCGTGCCCTTAAGCGAGACGCTTTGGAGTTGCGGTCAGTCTGGTTTTTTGGGTTGCCACTTTTTGCGAGCGGGGGCTTGTGGTTCGGATGGTAAGGTGGGTTCGGGTGAGGGTGCCGGGGTCTGTTCGGAATTGGCAGTGGGGGTTTCGGGTTGGGTTGGCTGCGTTGTGGCGGTGGTTTTGGGTTGCCACTTTTTTCGTTCGGGAGTTGCGGCTGGTGGTGCCTGCGTTTCGGTGGGCTTCGGTAGGGGTTGAATGGTCTCTTGAGTTGAGGGTGGGATGGGATTTTTTTCGGCGGCAACGGTGGTGGGCTTTGGCTGCCATTTTTTGCGCTCGGGCGCGGGAGGCGGTGGGTTGGTGGTTGCGGCTGAGAGGTTCTGAGCGACCGGGGCCGGGATGGCGCTCGCGGGGTCCTTCGACTGCGCCCCGTTCGACTCGCCTGCGGCTCGCTCAGGGGCTTCGCTCAGGATGACGAGGTTTTGGGTGGTGGGTTGGATTTCGAGAACGGGTTTGGTGTCGATGGTTGGGGTGGTGAGGCCTTTGGCGCGGCGGACTCCTTCGAGGAGCAGTTCGGCTACGTCTTTGATGGCGATGTCTTCACGCGCGGCTTTGCCTGGTGTGCTGCCCAGCATGCTCTTGCAGAAGGGGCAGCCTACGGCCAGGATTTTTTCGCTTGTTTCTCCCGCTGCCGTCGCGAGGGTTTGCTGGGCTTCGCGGAAACGATTGTCGGAGATGCGCTCGTCGCCTTCTTCCTCTTCTTTCCAGAACTGGGCTCCTCCGGCTCCGCAGCAGAAGGAGTTTTCGCGATTGCGAGGGAGTTCGGGGGTTGCGTTCGAGAGAATGTTGAGGAGGTTGCGGGGGGCTTCGTAGACGCCGTTGTGGCGGCCGAGGTAGCAGGGGTCGTGGTACGTGATGGTCGCTTCTGCGGGCGCGGGAGTGAGTTTTTTGTTGGCGACTAAGGTTTCGAGATACTCGGTATGGTGGAGAACTTTGTAGTCGCCGCCGATCTGCTTGTACTCGTGGCCTATGGAGTTCATGCAGTGGGGGCAGGTGGCGACGATAAGTTTGGGCTGAATTTTGTTGAGGGTTTCGACGTTCTTGTCGGCTAGCTGGCGGTAGAGATATTCGTTGCCAGCTCGGCGGGCGGAGTCTCCGGTGCAGCACTCGCGTTTGCCGAGGACGGCGAAGTTGACTTCGGCGTGGTTGAGGAGTTCGACGAAGGCTCGGGCGGTTTTTTGCGCCTGCGGGTCGTAGCTGGCGGCGCAGCCTACCCAGTAGAGGACGTCGGCGGTGGGGTTTTCGTCGGTGGTTTTGACGTTGAGGCCGTCGGCCCAGGCGAGACGCTGCTCGTGGTTGATGCCCCAGGGGTTTTGCGCGCGCTCCATGCCGCGGAAGGCGCTCTGGAGTTGCCGGGGGAATTCGCCTTCGATCATGACTTGATTGCGGCGGATGTCGATGACGTCGAGCATCTGCTCGTTCTGGGTAGGACAGACTTCGATGCAGGCACCGCAGGTGGTGCAGGCCCAGGCGGCTTCGGGGGTGAGCGCGAATTTCAGAAGCGGGTTGGGGCTGGATGCTCCTTTTTCGAAGGGCGCCGGCGAGAAAGCGAAGGGGTTTTGCTGGGCGGCGAGGTCGTTGAGCTCCATGCGCTTGTTGATCTCGAGTGCGGCGGGGCTCAATGACTTGCCGGTTGCTGTGGCGGGGCATACATCCTGGCAGCGGTTGCACTGGATGCAGGCGTAGGCGTCGAGGAGGCGGGGCCAAGCTAGATCTTCGAGTTTATTAGCGCCGATGGTTTGGGTTGGGGCTTCGTCTTCGGTCTCGTGTTCGGCTTCGAGGTTGAGGGGTACAGGAGGGAGAACGCCGGAGGTGGGTTCGCGTGCGACGAAGTACTTCGCCGGCGCCATGAAGATGTGAACGTGTTTGGTGTACGGGAAGTAGGCGAGGAAGGCCAGGACGCTGCCGAGCGCTCCCCAATAGCCGAAGATGCGGAAGGCTTCAGCGTTGGCGGGAGTGAAGAGATGCGAGAGTGCGGTGGCGAAGGGTTGGAGTGCGTCGGGTCCTTCGATGGCGAGCCTTGCTCCTGCTCCGATGGCTCGACTGCCTACGTGGAAGAGGATGAAGGCGGAGACGATGAGGGAGTCGCGAGTGATTTTGGAGTGTCGGGCGTCTTTGTGGAGGAGGGTTCGTGGGTTGAAGCGGAAGTCCTGGCGGCTGGGGAGAGCGAAGCGGCGGATGACGAGCGCGATGACTCCGAGGAGGACCAGGAAGCTGAGGACGTCGGCGATGAGGTTGTAGGTTGCGCTGATCAGGTTTGTGGAGGAGACGGAAAATGGCAGATAACCTTCGATGGCGTCGACGAGGTTGACGAGGCCGTAGAAGACGAAGCCGTAGAAGATGAAGGAGTGAAAAAGGCCGATGGTCGGGCGCTTTTTGAAGGTGCGGCTTTGAAGGAGTGTTGTGGTGAGGGCGTAAGTGAGGCGGCGGGGAAGATTGTTGAAACGGGGTTCGGGGTCGGGCGTGCCTCGTCGGATGCGGAGATAGAGGCGATAGAAGCCCTCGAGGCCCAATGCGAGAGTGATGAGGGCGAAGACGAGGAAGGCGATCTTGTGAGGGAATGGAAGCATTCGTTTGTCTTCGATGCAGACGTGTGATTTGGAGGGCAGGCGAGGAAGACATACCCCAGGGCTAAAGCCCCATTTTCTCCGGCCGCTGGAGAGACCCAAGGCTAAAGCCTTGGGGTACCTGGATGCAAGAACAATGGCAAGAGCGAAGACAAGAGCAAAGGCAAATGCGGGATTCTTCGCTCCGCTCAGAATGACGACTCAAATTTTAAGGTGCGATTTTTTTAGTCATGATTATTTTTTTAGTTCGGTGAGGATGGCGGGGACGAGTTGAGGGACGTCGCCGACTATGCCGTAGTCGGCGATTTTGAAGATGGGGGCTTCGGCGTCGCGGTTGATGGCGACGATGGTTTTGCTCTTGTTCATTCCGGAGAGGTGCTGGACTGCGCCGGAGATGCCAATGGCGATGTAGAGCCTGGGTTGCACGGTTTTGCCGGTTTGGCCGACTTGCTCGGAGTAGGGGCGCCAGCCGGCGTCGACGATGGCGCGGGTGGCTCCAACTGCGGCTCCTAGTTGGTCGGCGAGAGCTTCGACGTATTGCGTGAAACCTTCGGCGCTGCCGACGCCGCGGCCACCAGAGACGACGATCTCTGCTTCAGCGAGTCCCACGCGGGAGCTGCGCTCGGCGATTCGGCCGGTGACCTTCAGGCGAGGCGTGGAAAGGTTTAGGTCGACATCGAACTGCTCGGCGGCTTCGGCGCGTGGTGCTGCGGGATTGAAGACGCCGGGTTTGATGGTGATGACAGCGATGGGGCCGGTAGCTTCGATGGTTTCGGTGACTCGCGCGAGGAAGGTGTAGTGCTGGGCGGTGAGGGTTTCGCCGGTGGCTTTGAGACTGATGACATCTTCGAGGAGTGGGGCGTCGAGTTTGATGGCGACTCGGGGGCTGTACTCGCGGCCGCTGCGGCTGGCTCCGATGAGGATGGCTGAGGCTTCGCCTTCGCGGGCGATCTGGGCGACGGCGGCGGACCAGAGTTCGGAGTCGTATTGCGCGAGAGCTGGCAGATCAGCGACGAGGACCTGATCGACGATGCGGGCGATCTCTGCGGCGATGGGTGCGATGCTGCTGCCCAGCACGAGGGCGGTTACTGGAGTATCGCTTCCCTTCTGCTGAGCGAGTTCACGCGCGGCGGTTACCATCTCCCAGGTGCTTTTGCTTACTTTTCCGTTGGCGTACTCTGCGACGATGAGAATCATGCGATCACCTTTGCTTCGTTGCGCAGAAGGTCGACGAGTTGGGATGCGGCTGCGGGAGCGTCTTTGCCGTCGAGGATTTTGTTGAGGCGGCTCTTGACCTGGATCTCTGCGTTGGTGAATTTAACTTTGGGAGTTACGTTGAACTGTTCCAGAGGCTCTTTGCGGAGTTCCTTTTTCTTCGACTTCATGATGTTGGGGAGAGTGGGATAGCGCGGCTCGTTGAGACCCTGCTGGGTGGTGATGACGGCAGGTAGTTCGAGGGTGAAGGTTTCGCTGCCTTCATCGATGTCGTGCCTTCCGGTGAGCGTGGTGCCTTTCAGCTCGAGCGCGCTGGTCCAGGTGGCCTGGGGCCAGTCGAGGCGCTCTGCGGTTGCGGCGCCGAGGGCGTGACTGTCCCAGTCGGCTTGCTGGCCACCGGAGAGGATCAGGGTGGCTTGCTCCTGTTGAGCGATCTGCGCGAGAATTTTGCTGAGGGCGATCGCGTCGAGGCGCGTGTCGGTTTCGACGTGGATGGCGCGATCGACCCCCATGGCGAGGGCTGTGCGAAGAGCGTCCTGAACGCGTGCGGGACCGATGGCGACGGCTACGATCTCGGCCTCGATGCCGCTCTCGCGAAGGCGGAGGGCCTCTTCGACTCCGTACTCGTCCATGGTGTCCATGACGAGTTTGCTGTTTTCGAGAGCGACGGCGCCGTTCGCGACGTGAACACTCTCCTCCGCATCGAGGACCTGGCGAATGTAGGTCAGTATGCGCATGGTTTTACACTCTCAATTCTTTGGTTCTTGTGGTTTGACTCATTACGACCGCCAGGCGTTGCTGGCCAGCATGGAAACCGAGAATACTGAGCTGAGAATACTGAACGGCGGGTCAGAAAGTCAACGCGACTTTCTGGCTACTTTGGATGGAGCGGTGCGGAGGCGGCGCGGGATGGAGGAGCGGGTTCGGAGACCCTCCGTGAGGAGCCGGGAAAAGTGGTCTGCGATCTCCTCGCCGGTGAGCGGGCCTGCCGGTTTGTACCATGTGCCGATCCAGTTGATCGCTCCGGACATGACGAAGGAGGCGAGCTTGGAGTCGCAGGGGGCGATGGATTTGTCGGCGATTCCCTCTTCGATGTAAGCGCGGATGGAGGCGTCGATGCGGCGCTTGAGGGCGCGCACCAGCTTGCGCGTTTCCGGGGAGAGCTCATTCTCGTCGAGCATGGAGACGCAGCGTCCGAACTCATGCAGGACGACGGATTTTGCGTACGCTTCAATGTAGGCTTTGACTTTGTCGAGACCGGTGCCGCTGCTGACGAGAGCTTTATCGAGCAGGCTTTCGATGAGGGAGATACCGGCGTGATAGCACTCGACGAGGATCTCTTCCTTGTTGCGGAAGTAGTAGTAGAGCGCGGGTTTTGTGATCTGCAGGCGCTTGGCCAGCTCGCTCATCGAGGTTCGGCGGTAGCCCTGCTCGAGAAACATGTGAGCTGCTGTTTGCAGCACGGCATCGCGCTTGATGTCCTGATTGCGCTGTCGAGCCTGAAAGGCTTTCCAGGGCTCGTGAGCGCGTTTGAGGTTGTCCTTCATGTCCTGATTGTCGCAGGATCGGGGCGGTTGGGCGCAAGAGCTTTTTGGCGGCTAGACCTTGAGCCCGATGAGCCGCATGAGCTCGATGCCGTTGCTCCTGGTGACGACACCCTCCTGAAGCTTGTAGTCGAACTTCATTCTGCCGTCCTCGATGCGGTCCTGGAGATGGACGTTGTGAAGGCGGGGATCTTTTTCGTTGCCGATGTTGGTCAGGGCGAGGTCGTGCGTGCTGATGAGGCCGATCGCTCCGCTGGCGAGAAGGGCGTGGACTACGCCCTCGGCTCCGATGAGGCGGTCTTTGGAGTTTGTGCCCTGGAGGAGTTCATCGAGCAGGAAGAGGACGGGGGGATGGTTTTCGGCGAGGTCGCAGATGTGGCGGAGGCGGGTGATTTCGGCGTAGAAGCGGGAGGCTCCCTCCTGGAGCGAGTCGTTGATTAGAATGCTTGCGCCTATTTGTAATGGTGTCAGTTGCATACGCTCTGCGCGCACTGGGGCTCCCGCCATGGCGAGGGCGGTGTTGATGCCGATGGCACGGAGGAGGGTGCTCTTGCCGGACATGTTGGAGCCGCTGATGAGGAGAACGCGGGTTTCGCCACAGATGCTGATGTCGTTGCGAACGCATTTTGCAGAGGGAATGAGAGGATGGCCGAGTTGTTCGGCGATGAAGCAGGGCGGGCCTTCGACGAACTCGGGGAAAGAATCGGCGGGATGCTCGTAGCAGTAGGCGGAGAGGGATAAGAGAGCTTCTGCTTCGCCAACAGCTTCTAACCAGGAACGGACGGCCGCTCCATGCGCGCTGCGCCACGCCTCGGCTGCGTACGAGACCTGCACCACGTACATCAGGGGTACATTTAGCGCCTTCATGAACACGTTGTCGAGTGAGCGGATGTATTCGACGATGGTTCGGAGGCGAGCGATGGCCTGCGAGGCTGCGAGGTGGTGCGACGAGAGCTTCGTCTTGATGGCCTGAAGGCGTGTGGCTTCGAAGGGTTCGCGCTCCAGCCGGGCTAGTAACGAAGAGAGGAGTTGCAGGTCTTCGAGGGCGTGTTCTGTGCCGTGAAAGATTGCTGCAGTTTGTTTTCGCAGAGACGCGGTGATGATGGTCTCGACGATTATGACTGCGAAGAAGGGCGCCTTGGTACCGAATTCTGCCCATACGATGGCTGTCGCAATGGCTGCGATGGCTAGCAGGAGAGAGAGCCAGCGAAGCCAAGAATGGGAGAGTTGGTTGGGGGCTTCGGCCCATTGCGTGAGCGCCTTGGGATGGATGCCGACTTTAAGATCTTGATCGGAGTTTGGGCCGAGGATGGCTATGTCTTCGCGGAGATCGAGGCGGGTGCGAAGTTCGGCGAGGGCGGCCTGACGGTTGGTGATCTCGGCGACTGGAGCTGGAGATAGTAGCCAGGCGGCTAGCATGTCTTCTCCCATGCGGGTGCGGGCGAGGGAGAGGAGTTTGAAAAGACTGGCTTCGCCGAAGAGGTCGAGGTCGGTGGCGTAGAGGCTGGAATGGATGTCGAAGCGCGTGTCTTCTTTGTCTGGGGTGATCCAGCGATCTTCGATGCGCGCGAGGCCCTTGCGGTAGAAGTCAACGGCACGTTCGGCGCATGCTCGATTGTGCAATATCTTTGCGTGGAGGATCGCGATTGCGAGGAATATCGCGAGAGCCAACAGTAGCCACCACGGCGAGAATGCTTCGCGATGCAGGGAGAACCAGGCTGCGACCAGAGTTGCGGCGACGAGAAGGAGGCGAAGATTGCCGAAACGGATGTGCAGCTTTTCGAAGTGGGCGACCCGCATCTCGCGGGCTTGCTGGCGTTGCTTGTACTCCTCGGACGGGGAGAGGCTGGGGGCAGGCACAGGGGTATTATCGCTTACCTTCAACTTCTCTTTTTTACTAGCGGCGGCGGATTAAATAAACAAGGGAGCATGCAGCTTGTTGGCTGCTTGCTCCCTTGTTTGGTTTGCAGTGTGATTGGCTAGAACATGTACTTCAATGCGAATTGAAGCTGACGCTCTCCCTGTGCGTTGTTGACGAGGCCGAAGGTGGGTCCGATGCTGGAGTTCGGAGCCACGAGAATCGGGTGGTTCAGAGCGTTGATTGCTTCGGCACGGAACTGCAGACTCTGGTGCTCAACGATCTGGAAGCTCTTGACGAGGCTGAAATCAACTCCCTGCAGGCCGGGCCCACGGAAGCTGCCGACCTGGCAGTTGCCGAAGGTCCCGAGTCCAGGCTGTGATACCGAATTCGAGGCGAACCAGATGTAACCTGGGTTATTTGGATCCGTCGACCTCTTGTAAGGGGTTCCGACTGGGCTGCCGCTGCAGTTGGCCCTGGGGAATCCGGTGACTACACCAGAGTTGTTTGCAGCTTGAGCGGTGATCGGAAATCCACTGTGGAACTGGAGGATGGTGTTCGCCTGCCAGCCACCGATGACAGCATCGACAGCGCGGTTCACATTGGAAGCGAACATGCGGTTGCGTCCGAAAGGAAGATCGTAGGTTACGAAGCCGTTGAAGCTGCTTGCTACGTCCTGGTCGCACTTGCCGTAGTCTCTTTCCGGATGATAGGTGTCCTGAAAGAAGAAGTGGTTGTTGCCGGCTTGCGTGAGGCTGGCGTTGGTATCGCCGTACTGGGCGTAGAAGCCTGAGGAGTTACCCATGCACTTGGACCAGGTGTAGTTCCCCTGGAGTTCCAGCCCGTGGCTGAGACGCTGCTGGACGCTGGCCTGAAGAGCGTTGTAGTTGGAGTAGCCGGTTGACGCGGTCAGACGAGCCTGACCGATCAGGCCTTGCAGTGTGGGATTGAGGTACGGACTGGGAGCGGTGGCACCACTCGGCAGGAGTACCTGTTGGTTGATAAGCGCGATCGTCATGAGATGGTCTGTCTTCTGTCCGACGTAGCTGACCTGGAAGGTGGTTGAGTTGCCGAACTGCCGCTGCACGGTGAGGTTGTACTGCTGCGAGACCGCTGGGCGGATGTTGTTGGGATCGAAGGCGTGAATGCCGGTGCCCGAGAAGCAGAGCGGGGACGTGGCGACGGCAGCAGCGGCTGTGCATCCTGAAGAGGGGAAGGTCGAGAATCCCTGATCGAGTGTGCTGCCTGAAAGAGCTACCGAAGATCCGTTATAGGTGACGTTGTGGGGAATCGCGAAGGGCGGATTCTGAATCAGGAGGTTACCTGTTCCAGTGCTCTCGGTAAAGTTCGAGATGCCATAGGCCGCACGGACGACGGATGCCTTGTCGAATTCCGGCTGCCAGGACACACCGATACGCGGCTGGAAGTTCGTTGCTCCGTTGTACTGATTGTAGAGAGCCGACGAATTGCCGTTCTGCCCGGCGAGCTGTACGGTTCCGGTAAAGAGACCGTAGTTGGTCGCCTGGTTATGTGCTTCGGCGCGTGGCGTCACGACTTCGTAACGAAGGCCGAGGTTGAGCGTTAGGTTTGATGCGATGTGCCAGTCGTCCTGAGCGAAGGCGGAGACGAGACTGTTGCGAAGGCTGCGACCGCCGCCGGAACCGAGGCCTACATTTTGAGGCAGGCCGAGCAGGAAGTCGGCTTCTGCCATTCCGACGGGGTTTGTGGTGCCCGTTGCTCCTGGAATAACGATCGAGGGATTGCCGGTAAAGGAACCATCGTAGAAGAACTGCCCCGCAAGCCCAGAGTTACCGACGTAGAGAACATTCGTGCGGTAGTTGTAGTACTGGAAACCAACATTGACAGTGTGTTTTCCATGCACGATGGTGACGGTGTCCTGCACTTGAACAACTGTGTCGTGGAACTGGGAGACGAGGTTGTTGCTGCCCAGCGCCGGACCGTTGCTGTTCCCGCCCTGGAAGATTTGCTGTGGCAAGAACGTCTGACCCGGTGCCGTGCCAGCGATGCCGAAGACCGATGGCAGATTCTGACCGGTTGGATTTGTGTAACCCTCGGTTACGGGAAAGTAGCTAGCCCCAAGACGCGCGGAGTTCAGCAGGAACGGACTGAAGGTATGGGTGTAGTCAGTAACTCCGTTGTAGAGGGGGAATTCATTGTCCGAGTTGCCTATCAGCAGCTGGCTGTTGGTGGTGGGGTTGGTGATGTGCTGCTGAGAGTAGCGGCCGTAGATGTGATCCTTCTGGGAGGCTGCCCAGTCGATCTTGATGTCGCCCTGATCGCTGTTGGTGTAGGAGTGAGTGACATTGGTCTGGTTTCCCTGGAGGAAACCGTTGGTGGGACCGGGGTAGTACGAGGAGGCGAGAATTTTGGAAGCAGCCGAACTGAAGAGGCCAACGGGAATTTTATTGTTCAGGAAGGGTTGACGGCTACCAGGGGTGGATGCGGACTTCGGATTGTAGAGTTGAAGCGCGGGATTATTGCAGATGCCGCTGGTGTTGAAGCCGACCGGGCAGAGTTCGCCGAAGTCACCCGTCCGCTCACGCGCGGTGAATACCGTAAAGGGGACAGAGGTTGCAGGCTGGTCAAAACGTGAGCCCTGATAGTCGGCGAAAAAGAAGAGCTTGTCCTTGATGATGGGCCCGCCGATACTTCCACCAAACTCGTTCCAGCGAAGAATTGGTTTCAAGCCGGTCCCGTCAGGATTGTTCGTGCCGGGAACATAAGCCTGGCCCCTGGTGAAGCCGTTTTTCCAGGTATTTGCGTTCAACGCATCGTTGCGAATGAATTCAAAGACGTTGCCGTGGAGTTTATTGGTTCCTGATTTCAGGGTGACGCTTATGATGCCGCCGAGATAGTTGCCGTACGAGGAGGGTGCATTCTGCGAGATGAGATTGAACTCTTGAATGGCATCGACGCTGGGGGCAAAGGCTACGTCGTTGTTGTCGATCTGGTTGTTATCCATGCCGTCGAGAATGTAGTTGTTGGTCTGTTCGCGGTTGCCATTGATGTAGGGGCGGCCGACCTGGAAGCTAGCCTGCGCGTTGGTGAAGGAGCCTGGGTTGAGGCTGACGGCTCCGGGTGAGAGCAGAGTGAGCTGGTTATAGTTGCGCGTGGCGAGAGGCAGAGTTACGTTCGCCCGAGCATCGAGAACCGTACCCATGAACGTCTGGTCGGTCTGTAGTAAGGGACCAGCGCCAGAAACCTCGACCGTCTGCGAAGCCTGACCGACTGTCATCGCAACGTCGACGCGAGCGGTCTGATTCATGACGAGAGAGAAGGCTGGATGCTGCACCGTGGAGAAGCCAGAGGCGGTCACAGTCAGCGTGTAGTCGCCAATAGGAAGCGGCGAGAGATAGTAGACACCGGCGGAGTTAGTCTGTGTGGGATAGGTGGTGCCCCGTGAGGTCTCGCGAGCGGTTATAGTTGCGCCGGAGATGACGGCTCCGGATGCATCGGTTACGGTGCCGGTGATTTTAGCGCTGATGTCCTGCCCCAAAGCGACGGAACATACGAGGAACATAAACAAGCTACTTATAATGCGTGCTCTCATTGGTAGGCCTCCCCTTCCATTTCGTTCTCAAACCTGCTGTGACATCCCCGCAGATCATGTTTCAAGCGATGGAAAACATCTCTTGATTTCCGTTTACAGTCCTTGCCCAAAGATGAGTTGTGCTCGGCTTCGGGTCTTTACGTGCGTCCTCGATCAATCAACAAAGGTTTCCGGGTTTTCTCGGAGTCTCCCTTCAGACCTAAGGAAAAGAATCGGTTTGCCTGAAGGCCAAATAGTATAGACAACTGTACTGAGATGCAAGTGGAAACTTCAAAAAAAATCGCGAGGAGGAGATCAACCACGATGCACTTACTGCTTCTTCATGAAGGAAGAAGCAATTTCGTGACGCATGATGCAATTCGAATCAGTTACTTAGCTTGAAGAGAGGGAGGTATTAGGCAGCGAACGAGAAAATCTCTATTTTTCGCGAGATACGACTTCGCTTTCATGCAGAAGCAGCCTTTTATCGATAGCTGAGGCACTCCGACTCGAAACGAGAGCCACGATCATCGGCGGACAGATTTGATCGAAGCTTATTGCGGTGTGTTGAAAGAAGCGAGCAGGCGTTCGCGAACGAAGACGATATGCTCCTTCATGGCAAGGCGCGCTTCGCGCTTGGTTTCCTTCTTAAGGGCCTGGTAGATCTTCATGTGCGCGACGGGAGCTGTTGTCGCGGAGAGTTCGTAGGACCTGGAACGGCAGAGGAGAGCCTTCTGCTGAATATTTTCAAGGACCCGGCAAAGTTCCTCATTGCCGGTGGCAGCCGTGATCATGGCGTGAAAGCGCATGTCCTCTTCAATGTGCTCGAGTTTGTTGCCTTCCTTGAGATATTTCTTTGTGCGGTTGATGCTGGCGGCGAGATCGTTGAGGAGCTTCGGCGTGATGTTTGCCGCATCAATGGAGTGGACTTCGAGGATCTCGCGGAGTTCGTAGAGATCGCGTATCTCCTTGGGAGAGAACTGCCGGACGTAGGCACCACGCCTGGGCTCGATGCAGACAAGACCCTCTGCTTCCAGGCGGTTAAGCGCTTCGCGCACGGGGGATTTGCTGATGCCGAGCTGCGTCGCGAGTGACTCCTCGGTAAGCCGGGATAGTTCGCCTAAAGTTCCGTCAAGCAGGTTTTGCTTAATGCTCCGATAGGTAAGCTCTGTAAGGTTTGGGATTTTCGCCAGCTTGATCATAATTGATAAGTCTTCGGGATTCTACACGACTTGAAGTTAGCTTCAAGTGAAAGAGTGGCTATTGAGTCGAACCTAGCTTCCGGATCATTGTCATTGACGGAGACCTCGTCTGGAAAGACTCAAAGGATATACGGATGACCCGCCGGTGCAGGTTCCAACTTTCTATTTTGTCTTTTGTTCAGGTCGATATCTTAATACGCGCGGTGATGCGCGGCAGCCTCAGACTAAAATCGGAGCCACAATGATCAACCGCCTTCTTTCATGGATGAAGGACCGTGACGCCGGCGTGTGCCTTCCCTGGCGCATGTTCTGGATCGGTTTCGCTATCCGCGTTCTCTTTATCACGCTTGGCCACAGCTACCGATTCCGGGACATTCAGGGTCACTTTCAGTTTGGCTGGGAGATGGGACGCATTGCTCAAGCGGTTGCCATGGGACGCGGGTACTCGGATCCCTTTCTTGGCCCTTCCGGTCCCACGGCTTGGTGTCCACCCATCTATCCCCTGATTCTCGCAGGCGTCTTTAAACTCTTCGGCGTCTACTCCGCGCTGTCTGCGTGGGTGATTCTCACGATTAACAGTGTGTTCTCTGCGTTCACGGCAGTCGCTGTGTATGAGATCGGGAGGCGCAGCTTTGGACGCGATGTTGCGCTCTGGTCGGGCTGGATCTGGGCTCTTTACCCGGCGGCGATGCAGTATGCGGTCCATTGGGTCTGGGAGACAGCTATCTCGACTTGCCTGGTCGCAGTGGTTCTGGTGCTCGCGCTCCGAGTGCGCGGCATCGGTGAAGATGCGCCGCCGGGGAGCCGCGAGAAGACAGTGTTGTGGGCGATCTTTGGCGTTGTCTGGGGCATGATCGCGCTGCTCAATCCCTCACTTTTGATCTTTCTGCCTGCCTGCGGGCTCTGGATGTTGTGGGGGGGAAGACGCAATCTTTTGCATGAAGTAGCGCGAGCCACCCTCGCGGCTCTCTTGTGTGCCGCCTGCATCGCGCCTTGGATCTGGCGCAACTGGCTCGTTTTTCACACATTCGTTCCGTTGCGCTCCAACTTTGGGGCCGAGTCTTACGCCTCCTCGCTCGAAAGCAACAATGGTTTTCCCTGGGGCGGTACGATCTCGATTTACCCTGCCACGCCGGACCAGCAGCACTACCGGGCGTTGGGTGAGATCGCATTCTGCAAGGAGCGGGGCGAGATGGCGAAGGCGGTCTTTCAAGCGCATCCTGGACGGTTTGCTCAGTACGCGAGGAAGCGCGTCTACTTCTTCTGGATCGGAGTGCCGCATCCCGTCGATGGCAATCTTCTGACCGAGGTCTTCCGCGAACTCAACTACAGCTTTCTAAGCCTAAGCGGACTTCTAGGCCTTGGCCTGGCGATCCTGCGACGACGACCCGCGGCCGTACTCTACGCCAGCGCCTTTCTTCTGATCCCGATTGTTTATTACTTCGTGACCGTATGGGCACGGTGCCGGAGCCCCCTGGAGCCACTGATCTGCGTGCTCGGTGTTTACCTATTTCAGTCGGCGGATCGAAGCAGGGTGTGGTCGAGACAAGGATGAACCGGCCGGGCGTCAGCTTCCGGGATGGTACTCGCGCTTAATGTGGCCCTTAAGATCCGAACGATAGAAATAGATTTCGCGGAGATCGCCTGTGCTGTAACGTTTCGCCTGGTCGTCGAAGTGAGAGGATGAAGGACTGCCACTCTCCCCTCCGGCGGTGACGGCCCTGGCATGTACTTTGTCTCCGAACTCAACGACGGCTACGAAACTGTTTCCACTGGTTCCGTACCATTTCTTTGTTCCTGGGTACGGGCGTGCTCCGAAGGAGGCGAGCGAACCCCACAACGACGAGGTGAAGCCAACGGGAATGCTTGGGCCGGCGTCGTTGAAGGGTTGGACGAGATCACCGTTGAGACGCTGGAAGCGATTGATATCGCCCCACGGTGTCTTCCAGCTTCCGAAGTCGGCGGTGAGGCGGTCCGAGGCTGCAGCGAACGACTGCAGGAGTTGTTGTGGAGAGACTTGCGTGCCGATGTACTCCTCGGCGGAGACGCCTGCTTTTCGCGCGTCGTCAACTGCGTGGCGACGGATGTCCTCGCCCCAGAAGACCGCAAGTGAGGTTGGGATCGAGGACGTGGACCAACGGTAATCCCAGGTGCGTAGGAGTGCGATCTGATCGGCAAGTTTGGATTTCAGGGGATCGGAGTCGGGCGCATTGTCCCAGGCTTTGATCAGAGTGGGAATTGGCTTCTCGAACCACGGCAGATAGCTGTCGTAGGCTGCGGTGATTAATGAGTCGAGACTGAAATCCTTTTTGTTTTGCAGGACTCTGACTGCATGGAGGCCGCGCGCGGTCTCTGTACCCGTCTCCACGTACTCGGGATAGTCCTGCTTGCGGAGGCTGCTGGAGCCGGCGCCAGACCAAGGCCAGTTGTTGCTGTTGTAGAGCCAGCCACTTTTCGGATTGAGTAGCTGCGGAAGTTCGTCTACTGTGAGGAGACCTTTCCAATCAGTGGCAGGATTGCTGCCGTCCACGGGTTTTGTGAAATCGAAGCTGGTGTCACGGCGCGGGATGAAGTTGCCGTGGAAGTAAGCGATATCGCCGCCGGAATCGACGAAGATGGTGTTGTTGGATGAGTTGGCTTTGAGTTCGAGGGTCTGGCGGAAGGATTTGTAGTCCTTCGCCTTGGTGCGAATGTAGGACTGGGTGAGCGCCTCCACCGGCTTTTGCATCAGGCTGATGCTGACCCATTTACCGTTCTGCTCCCGGATGATGGGGCCGTGATGGCTGAAGTAGACGGTGAACTTTCTTTCCGCTATTCCCTGCTCGGTTTTGTATGGAATTGTGATCTGCTTCGAACGGAGCGGACGTTCCTCGGCGCCGTATTTATAGATAAAGCCGTCGCCTTTTTTCTCGACGGTTTCGAGAAACTCATCTACCGCATCGACGCCGCTTGAGGTGTGCATCCAGCCAGCGTGTTCGTTGAAGCCCTGGTAGATGAAGAACTGGCCCCAGGTGACAGCACCGTAGGCGTCAAGGCCCGCGTCACTGACCATTTGAAGTTCGGAGCGAAAGAAGAAGGAGGTGTGTGGATTGATGAGAAGGAGGGCGTGGTGGCCGGTGGTGTTTGAGGGTGCGATGGCCATACCGTTCGAGCCCGTCGGCTCGGGAGGGTCACCGTCGTGGACGTAGGCGATTTCGTCGGCGGGTGGGATACAGTTGCAGGCCTGAATGACAGGGGATTTACCGTAGAACGCCTCCAGTTCTTTGAGATTGACGCGTTCGATGTCGCCACCGATACTGCCTTCGGTGAACGAGAGAGCCATCCACGGTTCGAAGTGCTTGATGACTCGCGGCTTTATCTCAGGGTGTTTGTAGAGGTAATAGTTGAGGCCGTCGGCGAAGGAGTCCATCAACGCTTTTAGCCACACAGGGCTGGCTGAGTATTGTGTTTTGAGGTCTGCGGGATCGATGAAAAGCTTCATGCGGAGATCGAGGTAGATGCGGGATTCGCCTTCAGCCTCGGCGAGGCGACCCATCGCGTTGATGTAGTTCGTCTCGACGCGATTGAAATCGTCCTCGGCCTGCGCGTATTCCATGCCGAATACAGCGTCGGCATCGGTCTTGCCATAGACGTGTGCGATTCCCCAGTCATCGCGAATAATGGTGACGTTGGCCGCCTCGCGTTCCCAGCGTGCGACCTCGGGGTTTTGGGCGGCGTGGAGCTGAGTGAAGGACGACAAAAGGAAGGTGAGAATGAGAACAAGATTCGTCAGACCACAGCGGTTCTTCATGAACTACTTCTCTCCGTTCGGACGCAGACGCTTCCCCGTTGGCTGATTTCAAGGTTTGCCCTGCGGTGCGATCAGTTTACCTGTCGTGCCAGTAAATGAACCGGGGAAAGTTCGGCTTCTGAAGGCTGGCTGGTGTCGCTGAGCCTTTGCGAAGTTCGCCAGGAAGTTTTTGTGGACTGGCGGCGCGATAGGCCCCTATACTGAATTGCTTTCTGCATCAACTGATTGAGAATTCTGCTCGAGAGGTCTTCGCATCTGCCGGCGATGATGGTGATCTTCGGTTTTTGCGCGAGGTCGATGGAGTGCGTATTCCGCTGTGCAAACGACAGATCAAAGGGAGATCATGATGAAGAGGTTCGCTTGTACGTCATTAGTTTTATTCGCCTTGATAATGAGTGGAACACCAGCTGGCCTTGCCCAGAAACCACTCTTTAGTGCTGCAGATACCCAGGAATTACTCTCATTTCGCCTGACCGACGATATGGTCGAGCATTACCGAAGCGCCACGATGGCGTTTGCCGCGTGGGGCAAGGCGCATCCGAAGGACGTCGATAAGGATGACGACGACAAAAGTGCTTCGGACGTCTCAATCAGCGACATGGTGGCGCACTTCACCAAGCATCCTCAGTTCGAGATCGTGATGCGGAGCAACGGCATTACGCCGCGGCAGTATATCGATACTATGTTTGTCCTTACGACCGGGTTGATCATGGTCGATATGCAGAAGGAAGGGCAAGCGATCAAGCCTTCTCCGATCCTCTCTGCAGCGAATCTGGACTATATCCGGAAAAACCACGATCACCTTGAAAAGATCGCCAAAGAGATGGGAGAGTCGGGCGAATAGGCAGGGCAAGCCCAGAAAAGCTGGCGGCAAATTTTTGCATCACGGAAGATTCGCCAAAGATGCTACGCTATCAGCCACCGGCGACCTGGCTGCCCTGTCGTGATGAAGCCGGACGGGCCACGCATTGCTATCGGAGGAAGAGCGGAGGCTTTCTTCTTCAAATTCTCAAGGCTGCGGCATCGAGGCAGAGAGACCAGCAACGAAGCCGCCACACATTTCGATTCGTCAAGGAGCGCATGCCATGCTTTGCCCATCCTGCAATGCCGAGACAGGAAGTTCCACTTTTTGCCCGAACTGCGGTGCGAACACAGCAACGGGCGTTGCGGCAGCAACTAATCAACAGGGCGGACTGTCGGAGACGGCTGCCGGTGCGATCGCGTACATCACCATTATTCCGGCGATCATCTTTCTGGCAATGGAGCCTTATAACCGCAGTTCGTTTGTCCGCTTTCATGCCTGGCAGTCCATCTGCCTTGGAGTCGCGGCTTTTGCGATCCATCTGATTCTGGCGGTCATTCCGATCATCGGCTGGCTTCTGATGCTCCCGGTGGGCCTTGGGTTCCTGATCCTTTGGGTACTCGTGATTTTCAAGGCAAGCAAGGGAGAACGTTTCAAGATTCCATTCATCGGAAACTTTGCAGAGCAGCAGGCGAAGTAGCTGTCTCGGCGAGACTCAAGAAGATCAGCCGCCATCGTGACATGGCTGGTCTCTTGAGCGCAGCGGCGATGTGTGACTCGACAGGGGTTTAGTGCGTCTATAGCTTGGTATAGAGATGACCCCAGAGACGAGTGATTCGACGAATCCTGCACCAGTCATGCATGAAACTCCTACAGGAGGGCGAACGTGGCTCGTTAGCGCGACGAGTTTGCTCTTTATCATCCTGCAGAGCGCCTGCACGGCGGTCATTGCGATCAGCGGTGTGCGGGTTGCGATTGGCCTGACAGGACTTGCGGCGGCAACTGTCGGCATTCACGCACCAGCACACGGCTTTCATCAGGATGCGATTCGCATTCCGATGATGATCGCGGCGACGGCTGGTTCGCTGATCAACCTCTACGTTCTCTGGCGGATTCGAACACTGCGCAGGCGCCCCTCGTCGCGATGGCGCGTGAAGGAAGCTACGCAAAAGCAGCGGCGATCGGAGATGTTTCAGATCCTGCTTGCAATCCTTACGCTCATCCTGGTGGCTGCTGAGTGGATCATGCATCCGATGGTTCATCGGGTTTAGCAGAGTCCAGCTTCTTTTCCATCCCTTTCTCTTTGCGAGTCCCTGGTTCGGCAGCGATCGCCCGGATCTCTGCCTCCAATCTTGCATGGAGGCGCTCGCTGAAGCCTAATGGCAGTTCAAAGACGCGCTCGTCGGCCGTGAGAATGAGGATATTTCGCGTGGAGTCCAGGATCGCCGAGCAGATTTCGCAGTGCTCCAGATGCTTTTGCACCTGTTCGAGCACTTCGGGAGACAGCGTGCCGTCGAGATAGCCGGAGATGTGCTCCCAGACATGTTTGCACTCTAGGACCATGGGAACCACCTCCGCTTAGGATTGACCCTCTTCAATTGCGGAACCAGCTTCTTCTGCAGCAAAATGCGCGCTCGGTGCAACCGAACCTTTACCGAGGAGACCGTGATGCCAAGCGCCTTGGCGGATTCGTCAACGCTCAATTCCTCCACGTCCCGAAGGACGAATATCTCGCGATAGATCAGCGGCAGTTCGACGATCGCCTGCTGCAACAACTGACGGACCTCTTTGCGCTCAAGAGCTTCGGAGGGTATCTCGCGCCAATCGCGCAGGAGCGCCGGACTGATGTGTTCGTGTCCTTCCGGCGGCTCGTCGAGAGACTCCAACTTTACCGCCTTTCCACTTCGCAGACGGCTTCTGGCTTCGTTCAGAGTGATGCTTATCAGCCAGGTACTGAACTTTGCCTCTCCGCGGAATTTCGTGAGGTTGCGGAAGGCTTTGAGAAAGGCCTCCTGCGTGACGTCCTCGGCATCGGCCTGGTTGTGAAGCAAAGACAGCGCCATCGCGTAGACACTTCGCTCGTGAGGGCGAATCAGGTCGTGAAACTCCTGCGTATTGCCGGCAAGGACTGAGGCTATGATCTTCGCCTCGTCTCTGTTGTCAGCTCGATCCATCATTCCTTGTCGACCCATGCCTCAGAGCGTTTTGCCAGGTATGCATCCACGGAGAACAGGCCAGCGCCGAAGACGAGGACCAAGATGGACGCGAATAGAAATGTGTAAGGATCAGCGACGTAAAACTTGCCGGGATCGGAAAAGATCGACAGCAGCGCCTCGCGATCGGCCGTCCAGTAGGCCACCAGCATATTAGCAGCGAGAACCAGTCCGATAAGCCTTGTACCGAGCCCGACGATCAAGAGAATTCCCCCAACGAACTCCAGCCCAGAGACAAAGTGCGCGCTCAGGGCAGGAAAGGGGATATTCAGCGAAGTGAAGAAATTGGTGATCCTGTCGAGATTATGCAGCTTGCCCCATCCCGACTGAGCGAACTGCCACCCCCAGTACAGCCGCACCGCAAGGAGGAATGGCGACTGAAGATAAGAAAATAACCTCGAGAAGCGTCTATAGAGTTGCAGAAGGCTTTTCATCGAACCTCTATCCGTACGGCTACGAATGCGAAATTAAGCCGGTCGACCAGATCCTGCAATTCAAGGGACGGATTCTCGCGTTCGTCACCGGCTACACAACGTTAGAACCATAACCACCCAATTGGTTACGAGAATTTCAGGGGCTTCAGGTGGAGATTTTGTGAAGAGTTAGAAGAAATCCATCCCCTGCTCTGGCCCTCAGCGGCCTTTCGGAGCTAACATGGCTTCGGGAATTGATGGATATTTCATGCTCCCCCTGTAACCTTTGTAGCGCTCCCTGCTCAAACTTATGTCACAAAAGGACCGGGACGATCGATCCCCCGGTAGAGTGTTGTCTCTGTTCCCGCTACGATCGCGTAGCTATCCTCAACGTCCACGCGTTGCGTGTGGCTCAACCCAAAAGAAAGGCACATCTCCCTATGAAGAATTCCGCACAATCGCTAGCTCTGGCCGCCGCATTTGCAGGTTTGCTTGGCGGCACGACAGTCCGTGTCAACGCGCAGACGACACCGGCCAATAACACCCCAACTGCCTCGCACGCTGGTGTGATGCTGGTTCAGAGCCAGGACCTCCCCAAGCACTCCTGCAAGGGCAAGAACGACTGTAAGGGTCAGGGCGGCGGCAAGAATGCCGGCAAGAACGACTGCAAGGGTAAGGGCGGCTGCGCAACCGACGGCTCCAAGCCACCTAAAGCAGCCTAAACGGCTTGTTTTGTCTGGAGGCTTGAGTAGCCTTCAAGCCTCCAGCACGCATGAGACTTCAGGGATAGCGAGGAAGGATGCCGGCTAATCGTTTCAACGGATTCAGCAACTATGGCGTAGGAATCGGACTGCGCGTCCCGCACTACGATCATATTTTTGCTGAAAAGCCTGTCGTGGACTGGTTCGAGATCATCTCCGAGAACTACATGGTCGATGGCGGCCGGGCGCTACAGACGCTCGATCAGATTCTCGAGCGGTACAGGGTTGTTCAGCATGGCGTGTCGATGTACTTTGGTTCGGCTCAGCCGTTGAATCGCGAACACCTGAAGCGCCTGAAGACGCTGACACGCCGCACCAAGACTCCGTGGCTCTCCGACCACCTCTGCTGGGGGAGCGTTGACGGGCGCTACACGCACGATCTGCTGCCCCTGCCGTACACGTTTGAGGCCATCAAGACCACCGCTGCGCGGATCCGCGAGGTGCAGGACTTTCTGGAGATTCCGGTCGCGTCGAAAATGTGAGCAGCTATGCGGAGTTTCACCAATCCGAGATGACCGAGTGGGAGTTTCTGAATGAGGTTGTCGAGGCGGCGGACTGCGGCATCCTGCTCGATGTGAACAATATCTATGTGTCGTCGCAGAATCATGGCTTCAATCCGCTGGATTATGTGAGCAGCGTTCCGGCAGAACGCGTCGCGCAGATTCACATCGCCGGTCATTCGAAATTTGAAAGAGTACATCCTCGATACGCACGACCATCCGGTGCTCGATCCGGTCTGGCGTTTGTATGCGCGTGCGATCGAACGGATTGGGCCGACCGCGACTCTGCTGGAGTGGGACGACAACATTCCTTCGTTTGACGAAGTTCACGCCGAGGCGCTGAAGGCGACTCAATACCTGGAGCCCTCCGGCCTCGCCGATATTGTGGACAATTCGCCAGACGAATACGCACGTGAGGTTGCTCTGTGAACCTTCTCGAGTTGCAGCGACGCATGGCTGAAGATGTGATGCGGCCCCTGACCTCCGATTTTCAGATGCAGCCAATCACAACCGACGGGGAACCCAACGCAGGAGGTTGTCGAGAGCTATATCAAGCCGAACGAGCTGCTTTCTTCCTTCGAGCGGCTTGAGATCTATAACCGGCAGTATTGGTTTCGAGTGATCGCTGCGGTGGCGGAGGATTTTCCTGCACTGAACGCCGTGATGGGAGAGAAGGCATTCAACGATATGGTTCTCGCGTATCTGCGGGACAATCCGTCCACTTCCTTTACTCTTCGAAACCTCGGCTCACGGCTGCCGCAATGGTGGGCAGAGCACCGTGAATTTGCTCAACGCCGCCATAAGCTGTTGCTGGATATCGCAAGGCTTGAGTGGGCGTATGTTGAGGCCTTCGATCGAGCGGTTCTTGCGCCTTTGACAGCGCAGGACCTGGTTGGTCTCGGAGCGGATTCGAGATTGTCTCTGCAACCCCATATCCAGTTGCTTGAGCTTAGCTATCCGGTTGACGAACTTGTTCTCGCCGTGCATCGGGAGAGGGGCTCGAGCGACATCGCGAGCAATGCTGTATCGGAACGCAGGTCGACGAAGCGAGTTCGTCTGCCGAAGATGTTGCGGGCAGAGGTTTTTCTGGTCGTTCACCGGTACGAAAACTCCGTGTATTACAGGCGAATTGAGCAAGAAAATTTTCTTCTGCTTTCCGCGCTGGAACAGGGGCTTTGCTTAGGTGATGCTCTCGAAGCGTCTTTCCGCAACAGCAAGCTCTCCGGAGAGGCACAAGCCACGAAGATTCAGGAGTACTTCGCCCATGCCTCTGAGCTGGGATGGTTCTGCACCCAGAAGGGCATTTAGCGCAAATTGAAGTTTTTCGTGGGCTAGCGAGACCATGCTTCGCCGTGCGGGAAGGCGAAGCGCGATAAGGACTCGGGGTAGATTTCAATGCTGTAGCCGGGCGTTTTCGGCGGCAGATAGCGGCCATTGCGGATCACGACAGGATCGAGGAAGTGTTCGTGCAGATGATCGACGTATTCGATGACGCGATCCTGCATGGTGGCTGAGACGCGCAGAAAGTCGAACATGGCGAGGTGCTGGACGTACTCGCAGAGGCCGACTCCTCCGGCATGCGGGCATACGGGAACGTGGAATTTGGCAGCGAGAAGGAGGATCGCCAAATTTTCATTGACGCCGGCGACCCGGCAGCTATCGATCTGGCAGACGTCGATGGCTTCGGCCTGCATGAGCTGTTTGAACATGACGCGATTGTGACAGTGTTCGCCCGTAGCAATGCGGATGGGGGCAACCTCGCGGCGAATCCGAGCGTGTCCGAGAATGTCGTCAGGGCTGGTGGGTTCTTCCATCCACCAGGGGTCGAGGGGCTGCAGCGCTCGAGTACGTTCGATGGCTTCGAGGATTCCCCACTTCTGGTTGGCGTCCACCATAAGCCGATTGTCGGGGCCGATCTCTTCACGCACGATTCTTCCGCGCCGGAGGTCATCGGCCGGGACGCCGCCGACCTTGAGCTTGAAGTGGGTCCAGCCAGCAGCGAGACCTTCTCGGCAGAGCTTCCTGATTTTTTCGTCGCTGAAACCGAACCATCCGACAGAGGTGGTGTATGCGGGATAACCCTCGGCCTTAAGGAGGCGAAGCCGTTCGAGCATGGTTGGTTGACTCGCGCTCAGGATGGCGAGCGCTTCTTCTTTCGAGATGGCGTCGTCGATGTAACGAAAGTCAACCATCGATACGATTTGATCGGGGGAGAGCTCTGCCAGAAGCCGCCAGAGCGGCTTGCCTTCGACCTTGGCATAGAGGTCCCAAACAGCGTTGATAAGGGCCCCGCAGGCGAGATGGATGACGCCTTTCTCCGGGCCGAGCCAGCGAAACTGGCTTTCATCCGTGAGTTGACGCGAGAAAGCAACGAAGTCTTCGGTGATGGAGCTGAGAGTTCTTCCGGTGACGAATCGGGCCAGGTACTCCAGGGCCAGGACACAGAGCTCGGTGCCACGGCCGAGAGTGAAGGTGAGACCGTGTCCTGAGAGATCGCTGTCGGTAGAGAGGATGCAGTAGGCGGCGGAGTAGTCGGGGTCTTTGTTGACAGCGTCGGAACCTATGCTCTCCCGCGAGGTTGGAAATCGAAGGTCAACAACGCGGACGGACACGATTCGAGGGTCAACCAATGAACAACTCCTTGGAATGATGGTGGAAAAGGGCAGAGCGAAAAGTACTGTCTCGACGGCTTTCCATTTTTACATCATCTTCCATTTTCACGGTGCGCTCAGCTTTATCGGACGATAGCTCAGGGTTCTACTGATGGGCGAAGGGCAACGTGGATCAGTCGGATTGAAGTGACGACCAGCGCAACTGCAACTGCGAACCACACAACATATAGAACGTGCACCGACCAGAGTGGAACAGCTCCGATGTGGCGCAGGAGCGATGGGAGGAAGTTCCACGCCGTGAGGTGTGCAGCATCCCAGGAGTCCGCAAACATCGACGGGGTATTCAGCCCCCAGGCCTCTCGTCGGCCCAGGGCAAATGTCGCGATGTTTTTAAAACGGAGAGGGATAACCCAGGTGGGATGGCCGAATGTATCTTCCTGATAGATCTCGAGCGGCAGCCAAAAAGCCAGCGACGCACACTGGATAACGATGCTGGCCGCGATGATCGTGAACGCGAGATGCCGAACGGGTTGAATGAGAACGCTACGGTAACGGAGCAGAAGCGGAATGGCAAGCAGGGTGATGAGTTCGACGACGCTCGAGACATAACGAGCACCCCAGGCAAAATCTCCCGGCCACCAGAGAAACCCTGCGTAAAAGGCGATGTAGCCTGCCAGGAGCAGCAGCATGGCGATGAGAAACGCTTGCATCGGCGAGCTTAGCCGCTTCCATAGCAAAGCCGCGAGGAGTAAGACGAGCGGAAACATTGGATCAAATAGAAAAATCGACTTCTCGGGTGAGAAGAGCGGGCCGAAGACACCGGAGTTGAGACCTCCGTGAAACCACGATCCATTGAAAGGAAAATTTGCGGGGAGCGTTGGATCACGTTGTCGAGATTCGTGGGCAAGGATCGTCACATAAGTGTTGGCCCAGGAGCCGAAGCGGATGTACTGATAGAGTCGGTCGAGCGAGAAGAAGACAGCGTAGACCGGGACAGCGGTGGTGAGGTAGGTGCGAAGTGAACGACCGAGCGGAGGGTGTTCGCTGGGGGCGAAGAACAGTGTAAGTAGAAGGAAACAGGCCACTCCCAGGATGTCGAGAGTTGTGGTGATGCGGGTTAATAGGTTGAGGCCAAGTGCGGTTGAGCCCCAGAAGAGGGCGCGTCTGCTGCCGGTTTTGAGCCAAAGATATTGCAGGGTCAGGCCGGTGAGGGTTAGCAGGAAAATGTAGTTGTTTTCAGTCATGTTCTGGGCGTAGTGCAGGTGCGTTGTGGCGCAGAGCAGGCCGAGAGCACCGGCGACGGACTCGCGAATCGAAAAACTGAACATGCGGAGCAAGTTAAAGGAAACAAAGGCTGTTAGCACGTTGAGGAGGATATTGGTGCTGAAGCTGACGATGATGCTGCGGATGTTTGGGTCGGTCTCGCTGCTGGCGTAGTCTCTCCACAACGGGAGATGGGTCGCGGCGGAGCCGATGAGGTCGGCGGGGAGCATAAGGAGAGATTGGCCGATGCCGTAGGAGGCGTAGAGACGGCCTCCGCGACCATGAATTCCGAGCTCAGGGTATTGATCTGGAAAGATTTGCGGCTGGCTGGTCCAGAGGGAGTGAGTTACCTGGAGGCGCTGGGTGGTGTCCGAGGTGCCTAGTTCGCCGGACTGGATGAGAAAGGTGAAAAGAGCCGTGACGAGCAGGAGCAAGGGAAGCGGACGTGCGAAGAGACGCATTGATCTCATGCTACCTGCAGTCTTTCCGGATGATGAAATTTGGGTTGTCCAGAATTTTTTCAGGGGATATTTTTTTGGGAAGTGATTTGTTCGTTTTTACAGGGGGTTTTTGTGAAATCCGGATGGTTTAACGTGGTTTTTGGTGGCCATAGCGTGGTTCTTATGTGCAAAATCGTGGCTCTTAGGTGGTCGTATTCAACATCTAAAAATTTGCCCTTTTTTGGGGGTTTATTTTTGGTGATTCCCATTTTGGGAATTTGGCAGAGATGGGATTGACGCACGAACGCCGACGCATGCAGTGAGGCTGCATGAGCCGGCGTCCGAGGAATCGTTTAGTGGATGGATGGGCGGGTGTGGCCCTATGGATTGAGGAAACGTTTCAGTTCGACAAGCGAGAGGGCTCAAGGGCCGGCTGCGGTTTGTCTGAATCGGGGTTTGTTTCAGGTTGCGCGTTGGGATTGCCGGGATCGTTATAGCGACGATTACGGGCTTCGGGATCAGTGGAGCGGCGCCGGCGATCGGCAGGGCTTCCCGAGCGATTTCCGCTTCGACGCTCGATGACGAACTTCTTCTTAAACATCTCATCCCAGAATTGGTGGATGACGATGATGATGATGGCCAGAATCGGAATTGCGAAGAGCCACCAGATGGCTTGATTCATGTTTGATCCTTCCCTAAGGCCTGCTTCTGCAGCAGATTCCCGCAACGCTATGGGTTGCGACGAGATCAGGATGCCATTGGTGGAAGTGGTAAACCAATCCCCTGTTTGGGTGAGTCGGGGGTGGTTATGAGTCTCTTTTTGCTTGCTTTAGGCGCGAGGGAGTTGGGCAGGCGAGGATGCAGGCCGAGGACCGGGAGTATGGCGGGATGGAAGAGCTGGACGTGCAATAGCCCCGAAAATATCCCTTGTTCTGCCGCGTCTGGATAGCTGGACCGCAGAACAAGGGACAGTTTGGAGGATCTCCTGATTCGATCAGAAGCTGTAACGAAGCGAGAACTGCATACGCCGCGACGTGGTGAGAGTTGTGCTGTAGTTGCCGAAGGTTCCGCTCACCAAGCTACCCGTGACCGCATTGAAACGTACCGAGTTGCTGAGGTTGAAGACCTCCCAGGAAAAGCGAAGTGCCTGGCTCTCGGTGATCTTGAACGGCTTCGACAGACTTGCATCTGCACCGAAATTTCCGTCCCTACGGAAGGTGTTTCGTTGGCCTGCCTCCCCGGGATAGGGAAGTCGTTCAAGAGGGCCTCCAGTGGCAATTGATCCGGTGATCTGACTGGCCAATGCAGTTCCGAAGGCGTTGGGAACATTTCCAGGGTTGTATACCTTCTTTGACTTGAAGTTTCCTGTCTTGATGCCGAAGCTGGCGATCTCCCAGTCGGTAGTAAAACCGCCTTCGGTCAGTGAGAAGGGAAGACCGCTGGTCCACCGGACAATCGAAGCAACTCGCCACCCGCCGATGAAGAGCTCGGTGAAGCGGTTAACGTGTGACCCGAAAGCCTGTCCCTTGCCAAATGGAAGGACGTAGGATCCATCCGCAGTGATCAGGTGTCTTGTGTCGAAGTCCGAGACGGCACGCGATTGCGAAGGGTTCCATGCGTTGGTTATATAGCTTCCCGATCCGCCCTGGGTTTCGTTGGACCGTTCCGCATCCGATCCCAGGTCCATGGAGTTGCCGAGACTGTAGCTTAGATCTCCCTGAAAACCATGAGTCAATGGATGACGAAGAACGAACTGACCGGCGTTGTAAGACGAGGTGCCCATCGAAGACCACGCATACAGAGAAGAAAACTGGCCCTGGAAGAAGCGATTCTGCGGTGCTGATGTCGGGCAACCGTACGAACAATAAAAGTCCAGGTCGGCGAGAGCGGTGGTTTCGCCAAGCACCTTGCGGAAGACGGCAAACTCGTTGCAATAGATGGCCTGTGTTGCCGTATGGCTGGGGTTAGGACAGCTCGTGCTTGTGACGTTAGCTAGTTGGGGGAACATATTTTCGAAGTAAGGAATTGCGGCAACGGCAGCTTTCGCGCTTCCCGCGTTTTGATCCACAACAGCAGCCAACTGCGCTCCAGCCTGGAAGTATGTCGTGCCCGACTTAGGATCGAGGAGGTTGGTTGGTGTTGCCAGGTCAATTTGCTGCATCAGCTTTCGACCAAACCGACCGACGTATGCTGCTTCGAATGTGAAACCACCGGGCAAAGCGCGCTCGATGGATAAGTTGAAGACCTCTGAATACGGAGTTTTTATCTTGTTGTCTACGCCCCAGCTAATGAGAAAAGCGGTCGATGTATTTGTTTGAGGCAATATGAAAGGGAAGTTCTGTGTCGCTGCAGGAGGTGTGAAGGGAAGATTAGGAAGGGTGGTACGGCTGACAAACCGCGGCGAAGTTTCAGTCGTTAAGGAACCCAGCGCACTTGAAAGCTTGCTGGCAAGTCCGAACGAACCGGAGGCATTGAACGCATTGATGATCCCTTGACCGAAGTGGTCGTAGTACATCCCTGCACCAGCACGAATCGAGGTTTTGCTGTCGAGCGCAAAGGCGATTGCAACTCGAGGAGCAAAGTTGTCCTTTTGCTTGGCCCAATATCCTGGCCTTCCATAGACAGGACCATTCGGAGCAAAGGCGAGGGCCGGTTCATATACCTGGCCGCTGGCCGCAGCGATCGCACGTTGTTCAAAGAAAGCGTGGGTGTCAACTGTGGGTGCGGCGGACTGTCCGTTCTTGTCGTAGGGGGTCTGCAGGTTGGTATACCGCAACCCGTAAGTAACCGTCAGCTTCGGTGTAGCGCGCCAGGAGTCCTGAGCATAGACCTCGAACTCGTTCGCGATAAAGCTACGGCTTACATAGTTGCCCTGAGGTATGAGCGAGCCTGTGTTTCCTCCTGGATTGACGGCGTAGTTGATATTTTGAGACAGAACAGGTGTCGTTCCTACAAGGTTGGCATACGCTTCAAGGTAGCTTGTGCTAAAACTGGCCGCGACTGGCGTGAAACCCGGTAGCGTCGATGGATCGGGAAGCCCCTTCGACGACAACCCCAGGGGATTAGTGTTTCCGCTGTTGAAGGAGTTGGCGTTGGTCTGCGAGTTGTTGTGAATCAGTTCCCAGGAACCACCTACCTGGATAGAGTGGCTTCCCCTGGTGTAGTTAAGCGTATCCAGAATTTGGTTGACCGGCACGCTTCGGATCGAGGTCCGCGTCTCGGCGGTCGGCGAGGCGATAAAACGGATATCCGTATAGACTCCGCTTCCGACACCTGCCGTTGCGAAGCCCTGACGAGTGTATCCATAACGAACGTCGTTCACGAGACGCGGATTGACTACCCACGTATCGCCGGCAGTGATGCCCTTTGTGTTGTCTTCTGTCGTTGTCGAAGGCGGAAGCCCAGGAAATTGCTGAGCAGAAGCACTTACATCTTTCTGAAGGTTGCCGCGCACAAAGACGTGCTGGGAGGCAGTCGGAGTCCAGTCAAGCTTGATGATGCTCGTGTTGTGGGAATAGGGTGTCCCGGAAGAGAAGGTATAAGAGCCTTCGTTGAGTCCATCTCCAACGGTCAGGCCGTTCGCTACCGGAACCTGAGAAAAATAATTGAGAATTGCGGCGTTCGGGCCAGGACCGAGAGGGCAGACTCCATTGGCAGTGCAGGGAGCGTCGAGCGTTGCAACCTGCGAGGGTGAAAGGCTGCGAATGTTGCCTGATGAGTCCTTATATTGCAGTGTTCCCGCACGATAGGCTGCAGTGGGAACCTCCTGGGTCACAGTAGTTCCCTCTTTCGTGCGTTGACCCTCGTAGTTGAAGAAGAAGAATAACTTTTCCTTCAAGATTGGTCCGCCGATAGTACCGCCGAAGGTATTGCGTGTCAGTTGCGGCGGCTTGTTGGGCAGTTTGCTACCAGCCTGAGCTTTTTTGTTGAACCAATCGTTGGCAGCAAAGTATCGATTGCGATAGTACTCATAGGCGCTGCCGTGGAAATGATTTGTGCCGGATTTTGTGACGATTGTGACCTGCGCGCCTGAAGAGCGGCCCGCATCAGAATTTGAGTTTGCAGTGATGACGCGATACTCCTGCGTCGAGTCCAGCGTTGATCGCAGCACGCCGGTGAAGGCGTATCCGAAGGTCTGGTCGTTATCGTCGAGACCATCGAGGGTGATGTTTCCCTGGTCCGAACGTGCTCCAGCGACTGCTCCCAGCCGGCTGTCCTGGGTTTGGGCGGGGTTGCTGGCGCTGTTGTTATTGTTGAAATAGAGAACGCCAGGTTGAAGGCTCAACAGGTCGGCTACGTTCCGGGAGTCGATAGGCATCGTCTCAATCTGCGAGTTACTGATTGCGTTGCCAATGCTCGCGTCGCTGAAGTTCAGAGTACTGACAGCCGTCACCTCAACCGTCTCCGCGGTAGATCCGACCGTCAATTTGAAGTTAAGCGTCGAGGGCTGACTCACCAGCAATTCGATATCTTTCGTTTGCGTGCCAAAGCCAGTGAGGGCGACGGAGACCGTGTAGGTGGCCGGTTGAAGTTGAACGAAGTTATACTCGCCGTTCTTCCCTACCTCTTGTTCAAGGCGTACCTGAGTCATTTTATTGGTAAGGGTTACCTTGGCACCCGACACCACGGCGCCCGTCGGATCGGTGACCGCACCGCGTATTGAAGTTGTGGCGTTCTGGCCAAACGCAACGACATTGAGAACTACAGCGAGAACTATTCCAAGTAGCTTGCGCATCATTGTTCCTCCATAAGTAGAGCGGGTTTGCGAATCATGCAGCTTGAGCGTGTTTTGGGGTTGTTCTTACGGTTGCGAGCCTCCGGAGCGTCGTCTTCCTGCAGTCGGCTCTTGTACGGCCGGTGTTGCAGGAGGAGTGACGGGAGGGGTGGCTGCCGGTGCAGCGGATGACGGTTCAGGCGGCATCGGCGGATTGTCATAGAGATACAGCGCGTTAAAGAGATACCGGTAGGTTCCGTGGGCCTGCCCGCGATGCTGCGGCTTGAAGCCGTAGAGCAGGATGCGTCCTCTACCATAAGCCAATTCCAGTGCTGCAACTTTGTCGTGGAGAAGCTCAGAATGCAAGATCATCCCGCTCTCCAGCGGATCGGTTTCCTTCTCATACCTAGCCAGCACTGCGCCTTTGAATCCGGGCAACGTTTCGAAGGCGGGTCCGCGCTCAAACATGATGACGGGAGATGCCGGAACCCCATAGTTAACAGGCATGTCTGGATGTTCCATCTCGACCCGCAGAAGCGATCCTGCGCAATAGAATTTATCGTTGGTCAGTCCTTGAAGGACATTACGCACCGGAAGGGACATCAACGGAACCAGACTGGATGCGGCTTGATTGAAGGCAACCAGGGTTCCGCCTGCCCGCACAAATTCCCGGAGATTATTCAAGCCGTCCTGCTCGATACCGCCAGCATATTGTCCGGGGACAGATCCGACACGGAACCCATTCATCAGCTGATTGGTGTTCATATCCGGAAGGATGATGACGTCGTATCGGCTGCGCAGGCCGCCAGAACGGATCTCTGCGTTGTAGATGTTCTTTGGCTCGTAGTTGTAGTTTTCCAATACCCACCGCGTCCATCCTTCGTCGATTGAAGGATTCCACGGCCGATAGAGACCGATCCTGGCCTTCTTGATTGGAATTTCATGAGCAGGCGCCGACGGGATTGCCACAGCGCCGATCGCCCACTTGGACGTGAGTCCAGCGATCGCGGAATGGCTTAGCCCGCTGATTATGAACGCACCCTTCTCCACCCCTTCTGAGGTTTTCACCTGATCCGATGCCATCGCGACATTCGCGCCCTGGGCGAGAGCTGCATTCACAAGCTGAAACGCGGCATTCGGCTTATGGCTTACGGCGAAGATTGATCCTTCTCCCGTGGCCTCGCCATCCGGGAGCTTTACTTGATCGATCTTCGTCATCATGGCTCGCTGCGCCGGTTCCATGGGGTCGGAGATCGCATCGACCGACACTCCCATTTGAAGCGGCAAGGTCCATCCCGTAATGTCGTACGGCAAATGCGCTCCCGCGGCTGTTGCTCCAGTTGCGGCAACCGGGTACACCTGCCGCTCGAACAGCTCTTTTGCCATGGCCGAGAATGGTTGATTCATCGGAATGACCCAGGACCCGGCCGGGTAATCGATACCGTTCGCATGAAAGCCCGGCTTCGACTGATAGACATCGAGCCCGTTGTCGATCATCTTCTGCGCGAGCAGTCCCGCCTCCGGTACATCCCCCTGGCGATCGCTGATGACGTACGCAAACGGTGGCTCGGTACGATGAATGTTGTCACGCGCTGCCTGGTAACGGTTGTAGAGGAGCGTTTCACGGTTCTTGGCAGCCAAGTCCAGCACCGACATGGATCCGCCGACCATGTAGTCAACCGCGTCCTTCAGATGCCACCAGCCACCGGCCCAGGGGGCGGTGTACATCGTCAGCGCTCGAAGGTCCTGGTACTCAGTTGGAAAATCGTCAACCGTATAAAACCGCGGAGTTGCATAGCGATAAAGAGCCGTTTCGGTGAAGAAGGAGATTTCATTGCGGAACACGCCTGCCCAGTCTGTAAAACCTGCATACCAGTTGTCGAAGCGCGACTCCGAGATGGCGCCGGGCATGTTGTGCTGGTCAAGGTACGCCGCCATGTTGGTTCCAACAACATTCAACCAACTCCTTACATAGGGGCTAACGTTACTTGAGATCGGATCGGCAAAGGGAGGGATCCAGATGCGAGCGGGAGAGGGAGCTGTCTGATGCTGGCAGTAGAAGATGACGGGGCTGTACTCCAACTCAGCCTTCACGACCACCTGCTCTTCCTTCATATTCAGCATGAATCCGTCGCGATTGTTATCGTGGCCGACGTACTCCTGGTAGAGCCAAGGCATCGGCGCTACCTCATACTTAGTTCCCAGATTTTGCCGATACCAGGAGACAACCATGTCCTGACCGTCCGGGTTCAGGGTCGGCCACAAGACAAGGATTACGTTGTTCAGAATTGCATCGATCTCCGGATCATCCTTCGCGGACACCAGCTTGTATGCCAGTGCGATCGAGTGCTGGCCGCCTGCCACCTCGGAAGAATGCAGCCCTCCATCGATGTGGACTATGACCTTGGAATCGCGCGCTAATTTATGCGCCTGTTCATCATTTAGATCCGTTGCCGATGCCAATTGGCGTGCGATCTTTTTGTAATCGGCAAGTTTGGCCAGATTCTCAGGCGAAGAGATCACGGCAACTTCAATGTCCCGTCCCTGTGTGCTTTTGCCTACCGTAAACATCTTGATGCGATCGGAGCTTGTCGCAATCGCATGAAAAGACTTAATGGCGTCTTCATAGTTAGCGAGATAAAAATCATCTCCGGGCGTATGACCCAACACGGAAGATGGTGCGGGTATCTGCGCTGACAACTCGATACCAAATAGCATGCAAAAACAGATACACCACTGGCCCATGTGCTTCGACAAGCTCATCATTGGTCCTTTCAAATTTTCGAAAATAAAGGTGAAGCCGGATCGAGATAACGCGATTTCTTTAGAGAAAGAGTGCCTCAAAAGCTTCTGAAACTCCACACGCACAAAAGCGCGAAAGCTCCAAAGACACCTGAAACAGTGCTGCACTGCGGAAACAGCAAGACTGAGACGCGACACTACACGATGAAGTAGAACTTCATCTTCCTGCTTTTGAGTGATTGATCGGATTGTAAACACAAGACCCGCGGTTTGGAAAGGTGAAATCGAATACTTTATAGGTAATACTTGATATCTAGATAAAAATCAGGAGGGATGGGCTGTCGAGATCTCCCACGAGTGGACAGCACAGCGAGCAGCCCTTCTCCCAAACACCGGCGTCAGATGACCGAAGGCATTTGTCTCGAAGTTGCGATCACCTGTTCACAGGAATGGACTGCAAGGCCGGCGATAGGCTAAGTGTGAGTACTGTAATGTCGTCTTCCTGACCGAAGGACTGCCCGATATCCGCGATCTGCTGAGCGGGGAGGAGCGTGAGGCCGGGAAGACGCTCGAAACCGTAGAGCTCTCCGTCGGACGAGCGCGCCTCGAGCACACCGTCTGAAAGAAGGACGAGGCGCTCGGATGGGACCAGTTTGCCATGAACCGATGGGTATACCTGATCCGGAAGAAGTCCGAGGGGCAGCGCCGGCAGTGTGCTGAGTTCGCGGCCGGACAGATAAGGAGAAACATGGCCGGCGTTCGCAATCGTGTATTCGCCGGAGAGCGCGATTCGGACGCAGCACGCGGTGGTAAAGCCAAGCTGGCCCTGTGCGATGAGAACGTTGTTGAGTCCGGAAAGAATGTCGCTGGGATCGTGGGAGGTTTCGCGACGCAGAGCGCCGAGAATCATGGCAACACGCATGGCTGCTGTCAGGCCTTTTCCCGAAACGTCGCCAACAATAGCGGTGATCGATCCGTCGGGTGCGGGGGCAACGAAGAAAAAGTCGCCACCCACTTCACTTGCTGGCAGATAGACCGACTCGACCCCAAAGCCGGGAGTAGCCTGCGACGCGCTCTGCAGCAGCAGTTGTTGGACGGTGCTGGCGGCCTGCAGCTCGGCCGCGTAAGCCGCGCGTTCGCGTGCACTTTCGACCATTGCAGCGCAAAGCAGGGCATTCTCAATAGCAGCAGCCGCCTGAAGAGCAATCGTGTTAAGCAGCTTAAGATCGCCCGCTGAGTAGGATGTGCCGGGATTGCTGTTGCCCAGCGCGATCGTCCCGACATTCCGCTGGCCTGCGCGCATCGGAACGCAGATCAAGGCGTGTAGCATGCACTCGGAGTTGAGTGCACGCAGATCGGCGGCGCAGCCATTGACTACTTCTCCAATACCACGCTCGAGGATAGACGCGGCAAAGCGCGAGTCCGGCCCTAGCGGATCAGGCTTTCCCGCAGAGCCCCCGAAGCAGGCGGCGGTCTCGAGATTGCTGTCCTGCTTTTCCAGAACGAGTACGCTGCCATGTGTCGCACTGATAAGCCGCTGCGCTTGCGCCAGCGCGGACTCAGCGACGGCAGTCGAGTTGAGTAGGGCTACCAACTGCTCGGAGAGTTGCTCGATCAGATGCACCTCGCGATAGAGGTGAAGAACCTCCGCAGCGAGTGCGCGACCCTCGGACTCGCGCGCCGCAAAGTGCGCCAGAAGCAGGGCTGTAGCCTGTGCGGTCTCCGTCGGTCCCACGACATAGCCCAACAGTGCGTCTTCAAAAACGACTGGGACGCGTGCATCATCGGGCGATACGGCTTCCACGGCAACGCCCAGGAGAGGCTTGCCCTGGGTATCGACGATGCACACGCCTGAGCCAACAGCCTTCAGCAGGGCAGCAACGACCGGCGCGCAACCGGATGTGGGCCGGAGTAGGGATTTCAGTGTGACGGCGGCCATTTGCCTTACGCTCCAGGCGCGGAGAGGCCGAGAACCGAACGGGCTTTAGCGATCAGAGCATCGGGATCGAAGGGTTTCGTCATGTAGAGGTCAGCGCCAACCTCCTGGCCTCGCTGGCGATCGAACTCCTGCCCTTTGGCCGTAAGCAGGATGATGTGGATGTGGCTCAGTCCAAGCTCGTTCTTCACCGCATTGCAAACATCGAAGCCGTTCTTCCTGGGCATCATGACGTCGAGAAAGACGAGGTTCGGCTCTTTGTCGCGGATGGTCTCAAGCGCTTCTTCTCCATTGGCTGCTGTCAGCAATTCCACGCCATCGTCTTCCAGCTCTTCCAGGGTCTGCTGGATCAGCATGCGCAAATGCGATTCGTCGTCCACGATAAGGATTTTCATAGGTGTCATTGATAGATGAGGAAGAGAACGTTCTCCATCCCCTTCTCGAAGCGTAAGGCACGAACCGCTTCGTCACTGGAGAGTAAAGAATTGAGAATGATGATGTCCGGCTTAGAATCGACGGCGCGAGTGACAAGCTCAGCGCCCTTGGATTCGACTACCTGGTATCCGCGCGTTTCAAGAGCATCCGTCAAAGTGCGAATGGTGGAGGCATCCTCGTCGACGACCATGACCTTCTTGTGCGACTTGCCCTGATCGAGCAGCGTATCTATCTCGTGGAAGAGCGACGCGGTATCGATTGGCTTGGTGAGATAGCGATCTACGCCGAGCCGGAAACCGCGCTCCTTATCTTCGAGGATAGATAGGATGATGATCGGAATATCCATCGTGGCTGGGTCGTTCCTGAGAACTGCAGCCACATCGAATCCGTTCATCTCCGGCATCATCACGTCGAGGATGACAAGGCCAGGTGTCTCTTCGCGAATCAGAGTCAGAGCCTTTCGGCCATCCTCTGCCAAGCGCACTTTGTATCCGGCCTCGGTAAGCTCCTGCTGCAGCAGAGAACGAATGTTGGAATCGTCATCGACGACGAGGACCGACTTGTCGCGCGCCTCATGCGTGGGGACGCGCTCGCGCAGTTGCCTGACGAGAGATTCGATATCGATGGAGTGGCGCTTAGGCAAAAGTTCCATCTGCGCGGACTGATCGAGGATGGGCAGCGTGAAAGAGAATGTGCTGCCGTGGCCGGGCTCGCTCTCCACCCAGATTCGACCACCGTGGTACTCCACGATTTCCCTGCAGATGGGCAGGCCGAGTCCGGTGCCCTTGGGCTTGTCCGTGAGTGTGTCACCAACCTGCTTAAACTTCTCGAAGACCTTGGGCTGATCATCAGGCGCGATGCCGATGCCCGAATCCTTCACGCTCACCAGTAGCTCCGCGCCCGTTTGACGTGCTGAGCAAGTAATGGAGCCCGTGTCTGTAAATTTGACGGCGTTTGAGATTAGATTAATGACGACCTGAATCAGCCGGTCCTGATCACCGGTTATCGTCGGAAGGTCCGGCGCAATGTCGCTGACGAGCTCCAGCTTCTTCGCCTCGAACAACGATGCCGTCGCAGCAACGGCGCGTCCGATCACGTCTTTGACGGAGATGCTGGTCATGTTCCATGTGAACTTGCCGGCCTCGATCTTGGCGAGATCGAGCACGTCGTCGATGAGCTTGGTGAGCCGCTCGCCTTCACTGACGACGATTTCGAGGTTTTCGATGACCTGGCGCTTGGCTTGCTGCACTTTGCGGTCTTCCTCAGAGATCATCGGAAACAAGCGCTCTTCAAGGCGGCGGCGAATAATCTTCGCAAAACCGAGAACAGAGGTGAGCGGCGTGCGTAGCTCGTGACTCACTGTAGAGAGGAATGAGCTTTTGGCGGCATCGGCCTGTTCGGCAGCCGCACGCGCCTGCCCAGCTTCTTCAAACAACTTTGCATTGTGGAAGGCGACGCCTACGGCCGTCGCAATCGTAGAGAGAAGGCGCTCATCAGCTTCAGTGAAGCGGCCTTCCTGCTCATCCGACTGCACGCTGACGACACCAATAACCTGTCCACCGGAAGGAATCGGCACGCCGAGGAACGACGCAGTACGTCGCCCGATCTGTTCCACGCCTAGCCGAGCGCTGCTGCCCTCCATATCCTCATTGATGAGCAGCGGCTGACCGCTGCGAATTATCTGCGACGTGAGCCCGGAGCCAAAGGGTCGCGGCGAAGCATTCTCGCCGAAAGAATAAGGGAACTGCAGCATCATCGTTGCGCGGTCCAGCAACGAGACGTAGGCGATCGGCGCACGGAAGAGGTCACGTACCTGATCGCCAACAAATTGGATGAGTTGGTTCTTGTCGAGTTGTGTGGCGAGCGCCTGACTTATGCGATTGATAGTCACCAACTCCGCAGCACGCTCGCGGACCTCGTGCTCACGCTGATTGATGACGAGATAGGCGTTGGCGTTATCGAGCGCGATCGTCGTATAGGCTGCAAGATTTTCGAGCAGGCTCAGGTTCTGCTCTGTATAGGCATTCTTTTTGAAGCTCTGCACACTCAGCACGCCGAGCACACGTTCCTGGGCAATGAGCGGCAAGTAGATCATCGAGACGGGCGGCTGCGCGGCGCTGCCATCGTCAAGTGCGCCGCCAGTGTGTCTGTACTCAGGAATGTACTTTGACGACTCCGTCTCAACGTCATTAATCAGAATCGGCTGGCGGTGGTCGATGCACCAAACGGGGAACTGATTTTTGTCGTCGGTGCTCCGTGTATAGGGCGCGTAGCGTTTGCCGTTTTCGATCGCCAGGCTGTACTCGATCAGCCGTTTCTCAGGTCGGTAGAGGCCGACCCCGAAGATACTCGCATCCACGATCTGGTTTACGCGTTCGTAAAGCTTGAAGAGGATGGTGTTCAGATCAAGCGAAGCGGTGATCTCTTTACCAATTTCGCTCAGAAGCTCGATCGATTCTTTCTGCGCCGTGATCTCGGAGGCCTGTGCGCGAATCTCCTCAGTGCGCTCGTTGACGGTCGCCTCAAGAACCTTTGCCTGGGCCACGAGAGCTTCGGTCTTGCGGCGAGCCTTCTCGCGCTCATGCCTGCTGATGTAGAGCCAGCCTGCAGCTGCGAGGACCGCCAGCAGAAGACCGTAGAGGATATAAGCCAAAGTGGTGCGGTACCACGGCGCCAGGATGATGAAAGAGTATGTACCCTCCGGGCTTACCCTGCCGTCGGTGCTCCGCGCATGAACGCGGAACCGATATTCGCCAGGCCCGAGTCCGCTGTAATTAGCCTCTTTTTGCCTGCCCCAGCCTGACCAATCTTTATCGGCTCCTTCGAGCAGGTACTGGTAATCGACGTCGACGGAGTCGCTGTATAGAGTCGCGGCAAACTGAAAACGCACGCTACTCGAACCGGGGGCGAGGCGCAACTGCGAGCCATCACGCAACTCTGTGCCGCCATAGACGACCACCGATCCCGCGTTGACCTGGCGAACAAGCGCGGGTAGCGGGTCCGACACGGTGGTGCGCAGCCCTGGGTCAAATCGAATGAGAGACTCGCCCGTGGACCAGACGCTCCCATCGCTATCGATAAAGTTAGGTGTAACTTTGTAACGGGTAAGCGGCTTGTAAGAGTCTTCGTCGAGATGAAAGCTTCCATCGGTATTGCGGGTAACGCGCGCGAAACGGCGTGCGTCGGAAGATAGCATGACAGCCCATACACTCCCATCCGCTGCCTCGTAGATCTGCGGACTCGCTTTCGCGGCATCAAGGTGGAGTTGAAGGCGGTTGTCCACTACAAACTTTTGGGCAGTGCGATCCCAGCGATAGATGTTCTGGTCGTTGACCATCCCCGCGTACAAATCCCCAAGTGCATAGGCCACGCCGCCGCTCGCGGCAGGTATGCCGTATTTGGAGGAGATGGCCTCCGCCGTGGAGTCGCGCATTCCCGTGGGCGCAACCTTAATGCGCAGGAGATGACCCTTGCCGCCACCCACCCAAAGATCGCCGTCGGAGTCCTCGGCCAGCGAGTGTGCAACATAAACAGTATTTGGCAGCCTGCCCTCGTCGATCCATTTACCCCCGTCCCACCGCATGGAACCGACGCCGTCGCCGTAGCCGATAAACACGCGATCCGGGGTCTTGCGCGACTGGATAGCCAAATATGACGAGCGGTCGAGGCCATGGACAGACGGCAACGTTGGGACGAGTTGGTCACCCACCACGCGCATCACGGCCTGGCTGGTGGCAACCAGCAGCTGATCCGGGGTCTTGCCCGATCGATCCTTGAAGGTAAGCAGCGCGAAGCCTTGGTTGGCGCCGCCGAGTGGAACCATCGAAGGGCGATTGGTATGTGGATCAGAGACCAGCTTTAGAACCGGACTGGAGCCATTGCCATCAGCTACGTAGACAGACTCCTGATAACGGACCGCATCGAGCGGGCCATTACGCGAGAAGATTGAGATGGGCGAGGCGATTTCCACTCGGGAGACACCGGCACCGGTTCCGATCCAGAGCGTGCCGTCGCGATCCTGAAAAGCACTGAGAGCGCCAGGATCGAGCAAGCCTTCGGAGACATCAAGGATCTGGCGCAGCTTCCCGTCGTGCGTCAGGATCACCGCACCCCCGTCGAGTGTCGTGAGGCAAAGACCACCGTCGCGGAGCAGAGTGGATGTGTAGAGTCGGTGGGCCTTCAGGTAGCCGTCAGCCAGAGTGGGAAACGGCATGACCTTCTGTCCGTCATAGAGCGAGAGCAGTCCGTTCCGCTCCGAAACGATGATCCGACCATCGTCGTATGGGTTCAGGAATAGCTTAATGGAGTTCGTATAGGCAGCCCCGCCGGGTGCAGGACGCAGATTGTCCCCGACAATCTCCTCAAGGCCGATGCCGTTTTCGTCCGTATAAATGTGGCCGTAGACCAAGGAGAGAGCCTGGAACCGTGAGTCTGCCCGGGAATGCCAGACATGCATGGTTTTGCCATCCCAGCGGAAGAGCTCCTCGTAGGAGCGAAAAAATATGCCCTGCGGCGTTACCAGCGTCTGCCACACATCGGTAAAGTTGCGGTCTTTCTCCGCAATTTTATCTAATAAAGAAACGAAACTTTGGGTACCCTTGGTGTCTGGCGCCAGGTAGCCGAAGCCGCCATTGCCTCCTACCCAGATCCTGCCCGTATCGTCCATGGCCAGGGAACGTGTGTTGTCCATACCGGCATCGATCTTGCGCCAGGAAACACCATCGTACTCAATTATCTCGGCACCCGAGAGGCCCAGGTACATCACGCCGCGGCGATCCTGCATGATGGTCCACACCTGCGGAGCGGCGTTGAATTCCTTGTAGGAATGAGACTCGAGAATCGGCATGCCGACTTCGGTCGGGCGCGGAGCGGTAGTCGAAATAGCTTGCGCAAAGGCGACCGACGCGCAAGTGAGCGCGAGAAGCACAGGCAGAGTGAGGCGCCGAAGAGCGATAAAGCGCTGGGACAAATGGATTTCCAATGGCAACGGATGGGAACAGGGGTGATAGTAATATGCGGCCGCATTCAAGTCGAGGAAAATTTAGCGAACTGCAAGGGTTCGGGCTGCTGGCGCTCCCGTTGAGACGTGCTGGGTCAATTCCGTCCAGAAGCGGAAGAGGTCTAAGGTTTTCATAGTTTGTCTTTTTCGGAATAATTCAGGAGTAGGAGCTATCAGAAGAACTTTGAGAATCGTCCTTCTTTTCGCCAACCCGCAGCCAAACGTTTCTACCGGGGATAGGTTTTGCTCCGAGCTCCGAAGTGCAGAACCACGGGTCGCCCACTACCAGCAAGACCTGCGCGGTTAGAAGCAGCAGCCACACGGTGAAGACGACGGCATGAACATCCACCACAGCAGCGGGCGGCGGAGACTCGTGGAGGAATCGCGGCATGTCCACGCCAAACCCGGCAATCATCCCGAACCAGGTCAAAGCTAGCCATACCAGAGACGGGATCCGTCGCGTGCACTCCATGTGGCCCGCGTATGCCACTTGAATCGTGATCTCACCACAGCAGGTGCTGTCGGCATCTCCCAACCTCCCTGGTAATCGGCGCAATTCTGCGGATTGGGAGTTGCGACATGGTCGTGGTCCTCGCCTCATATTACATTTCCGAATGACAGCCTCACCATGAATCATGACCGTTCACATGCCGACACCATTCAAATGCTGTCTATAGCGATAATTCGGCTGATAAAGGCAACCTGCTGAGCAACGGCGATTAGGGGCTGCCTCGATGAGTGAAAATGACGGGGATGCAAAAGGTCTTGTTCTCATCGGTGCTTCAGCCTAGTATCGTGAGACACCCCATAGGAGATTGCATGATCGCACGGACTCTGCTTCGCGCCATTGTCGCCAACGCCTGCCTCGCTGCCGGTTCCGCAAACTATGCCCAGACCCTGCCGCCGACGGCGGATATGAAGCTCGCTCATGACATCTACAAGCAATTCATCGAGATCCAGTCGGGCTACTCCACCGGTTCCACCACTCCAGTCGCCGAAGCTGCTGCTGCGCGCCTGAAGGAGGCGGGCTTCCCGGACTCGGATATCTTTCTCGGTGGTGCGTCACCGAAGAAGTTCAACCTGGTCGCGCGTTATCACGGCACCGGCGCGCAGAAGCCTTTGCTGCTACTCGCTCATACAGACGTAGTTGAGGCCAAGCGCGAGGACTGGACGATGGACCCGTTCGTGCTCAACGAGAAGGAAGGCTATTTTTATGGCCGCGGTACCGGCGACGACAAAGCGCAGGCTGCGGTCTGGATTGCGACCCTTATCCGGATGAAACGCGAAGGCTTCAAACCGAACCGTGACATCATCGTTGCGCTAACTGCCGACGAGGAGGGTGGCGGTCCGTACAACGGCGTGGACTGGCTCATCAAGAATCATCGCGACCTAATCGATGCCGACATCGCGCTGAACGAGGGTGGCTGGGGCGAAGAGGAGAACGGGAAAAAGATCTCCAACGACCTGCAGGTTACTGAAAAGTACGTCATCAACTACACACTTTCGGTGACCAACAAGGGCGGCCACAGCTCCATGCCGGTGCAGGATAATGCCATCTACCATCTGGCCAGTGGGCTTGTACGTCTCGCGGCGTTCGGATTTCCGCTTAAGACCGACGAGGTGACCGCGGCATACTTTGCTGAGATGGCGAAGATTGAGAAGGGGCCGATCACGGCCGATCTGGCGCAGGTGGCGCAGGGCTCGCAGGCGGCAACGGAGCGAGTCGCCGCAGCGTCTCCGGCGTGGAACTCCACGTTGCGCACGACGTGCGTAGCGACGATGCTCGCTGGCGGTCACGCGCTCAACGCGCTGCCTCAGCTTGCGACGGCGACAGTGAACTGCCGAGTGCTGCCGGAGGACTCGCCCGACTACGTGCTCAGCACCTTGAATAAGGTAGTCGCCGATCCCGAGGTGAAGATTAAGTCCATGAGTGAGAATGCGTCCGGTGCTCCGCCCTCGCCACTTCGGCCCGATGTGACGAAGGCTGTCAAAGCGGCGAGCGAGCGAGAATTTCCCGGCGTGCCGGTTGTGCCGATACTAGTGACAGGCGCGACCGACGGCCGCATGCTGCGGCAGGCGGGTATTCCCACCTACGGCGTGCAGGGCTTCTTCTTTGACCGCGACGATATCCGTTTCCACGGACGCGACGAGCGCATGAAGACGGACGCGTTCTACCAGGGGCAGGAGTTTCTCTACGACCTGGTAAAGACGCTTTCGACTTCTGAAAAATAGTAGCGCCGACAAGTTGGCTTCCGCGTGATGGGGCTACCCGGAAGTTGAGCCTCAATTATTGCTAACAGGTCAATGCGCTTACTAAGCGCTGTAGCACGTTCGATGAGTGACTCGGCGATTATCGTCAATCAAACTGCGAAAACGGGTTACCATGGCTGGCATAGAAAAATTTGGCGCATCACAAATGCAATGCTATTGCAGGTGGGGTCCGAATTGCACTCCAGAACTGTATTCATAATCCTTAATGGGCTCTCGTACATTTCCAACGCCGCACGCATCATCGGATCCGCGCCGGGCAACGCTGCCCGTCGTCTGCATTGTGACGTCCGAGGAAGAATTTCATGCAGAGCTTGTTTCCGAATTACTGCCGTGGTTTCAGGTAGAAGTTCGTAGAAACTCTAACGATCTCGCTCGATGGACACGTGAAGCCCAGGTGGATGCGGTGCTGATCGATATCGATTCGGACGGTCTAGAAACGCAGGCTGGCCTTACCAAAGTCAACGAACTCCGCCGGCTTGATGAGAGCTTCATTGTGATATCGCTCAGCAGATCCCGAACACGGTCGATCGAGAAGCAGGCGCTCGAAGCCGGTGCGAACGCCCACTTCCGAAGTCCTGTCGATCTCTCGGAGGTCCGGCTTACGCTGATTGAGGCGTTACGGCTCCGCGAAGAAGCGGAGACTCGCAAGGCGCTGCAGCGGCAGGCCAACGAAGCCAGCCGCTTCCAGGACTTCATCGGCGCAAGCGAACCCATGCGGCGAGTCTATGATGCAATTCAACAGGTCGCTGACAGCAGCATCAATGTGCTGATTCGTGGCGAGAGCGGGACTGGCAAGGAGCTGGTCGCTCGTGCACTTGTCGCGCTGAGCCGCCGAGCCAAGAAGTCGTACATTCGGCTCAACTGCGCGGCGCTGCCAGAGAACCTGATTGAATCGGAGCTGTTTGGCAGCGAGAAAGGAGCCTTCACCGGCGCTACTGAAACACGTCCGGGACAGATCGAACTGGCGGACCAGGGCACACTCTTCCTCGATGAGATCGCTACGCTGACCTTGCCGTTACAAACTAAACTTCTGCGTGTTCTCGAGGATCATCAAGTACAACGGCTTGGCGGACGAACTTTGCGGAAGATCGACTTTCGCCTGATCTGTGCGACCAACGAACCGTTGGAAGAGATGGTACATACAGGACGTTTCCGCGAAGACCTCTTCTACAGAATCCACGTGGTACCAATACAACTGCCCCCGCTGCGTGAACGCACGGGCGATATCCCCTTGCTGAGCGAGCATTTTCTTCAGATTCACTGTGGCGCCAATCATATTCCGTTGAAGTGGGTAGCAGAGGACGCTATGCAGATGTTTGAAGAGCATAGCTGGCCCGGTAATGTGCGCGAATTGGAGAACCTGATTCAGCGCCTGGTGGTGACCGTTCGAGGGGAGGAGATACTTGCAAGCCATCTTCCTTCGAATCTGCTCGCGCAGAGCTTTGCCGCGCAGGAGAAGATCCTGCTGCCTGAGGGCGGCACCAACTTCGATGAAGAGGTCGAACGTCTTGAAGTCGCCTTGCTCGATGCGGCGCTTCGGCGTTGTGAAGGCAGCAAGGCTGCGGCAGCTCGTCTTCTTCATTTAGACGTTCAGCGAATGAAATACCTGTGCCGGAAGTATTCCCTGTAGGTATCTTAAGGTTAATTTTTCACCCATAACCGTATAATTTTTCACCTAAAGGGCGGCTAGCAGGCCGGGAGAGTCGAGAGTTCGAATTGCGATTCCTTGTTTTTGCCGCATTTTGCGATTTTTAACCATTTTTCGAAGTTTGGCACGCGCATTGCTGTAGACCATGGCGTGCAGAAGTTAAAATCGAATCGTTAGGAGCCTCCCATGGCCGTCAATAAGAAATCCATCACCAACACGAAGTCCGCCACCAAGCCAGCCAACACGAAGTCCGTTAAGGCTGCTCCAGCACCCAGCAACACAGTTACGGCGATGAGGGCTACCTCGGCGATGAGAGCCACCTCCGCGATGAGAGCCGTCACGGCTATGAAAGCGGTATCCGCGATGAAGGCGATTTCGTAAGAGCTTGTTTTAGTTTTCATTCACTGCGGAGGCCGATGATAGGGCCTCCGCTTTCTTTTGCTGCTCACCAAACATGCTCGCGAACAAGGTTGGCCAGAACCCGAGCTCCTCGATGAAAGAGGCTGTGGCGCACACCGAAGATAATCGCGTTGCCTGAACTGCCTAATAGCAGGGACGGCTGCGTGGGCGGTAGCGGGACTAAAGCGCAGTAAAAAGTGGGCAATACGATCCCCCTGTAATCCTGGTGCGGTACAAGGCCCGCGGGAAGAGTGAGTGCCTGTCCCTCCAGGGGGGTAAGGCGCAAGCGGAGCACGGAGAAAGATCCAGTTGGAGCAAGGGATACGTCCGCACCGGTGCCGATTCGATTGAGCGCAGACGCCGGCACAAAAACTCGAGCTAGACGAGGACCTGTTTCCGCGAGATCGAGCAACGACTGTCCCGAGGTGACGTTCTGCTGTATCAGCGAGGCAGGGTCGCGTGTGATCACGATCCCATCTACGGGCGCAGTTAAATTCAGAGAAGATCGCACCGTCCGGGCCAGTTCGGTGGAGTGGAGGGCGGCGTCTTGTGCGCTTGCAGCCGAGCCGATACTCTGGCCGCGCAGCTGTGCGTCGAAAGACTGAAAACGTGCCGCATCGGACTGTGCTGCGGCAGCGGAGCTCATGGCGGAGGCGGTCGTGCTGGTCATGCGCAACAGCAGTTGACCTGCGCGTACGTGTTGGCCTTCGGATACCAGGACCTCGTTCACGCGGCCTGGAACTCCGGCGCGAATGCTTTTGGAATGCGCGGGTTCGACGACGTACATGGCATTTTCACGATCGCGCCAGAGCGGGAAAAACAGGAGCGCCAAGAGAATGGCCGCTCCCACCCATATCGCAGGGCGGCCGCGGAAGCCGTTTTGGAAGCTTCGCTCCCAAAGCTTTGCCGTCACGCCGCGCAACGAGCGCAGACGGCTACGAAAGAGTCCGAAGGCAAGAGCACCTGCGGGAATCAGCGCGAACTCAGCCATCCAGTTGTAGGCCACGTTATACGTCAGGCGGATGACGGCGAAGAGCAGGATGTAACTGTAGAGACCCGAAGTGAACGCATACAGTATGAAAAGTGGCAGTCTGCGCCTAGGGATCACCGGGACTTCTGCGGGTATGCGCAGAATGCGGCTCTGGAACCAACCGGAGAGGAAGGCCGTCGACCGTTCCTTCAGATCCGGAATTCCGATGCATTCGGTCAGAAAGTAGTATCCGTCGAGCTTGATTAGCGGGTTCAGATTGATCAACACGACAGCGATGCCGGTGAGGAGGATGATCTCGTAGGCGAAGTCGTGAAGCGCCTGACCGGGAAGCGTGTTCATCCAGACGATCATGGCGAGGCTGCATAGCGTCATCTCCACCCAGATGCCGGCGATGATGGTCGCAAGCCGTTGCAGACGCGAGGCGGAGATCCAGCCCTCGGTCACGTCGACGAAGAAACATGGCGTCAGGTAGAGAAACATAAGTCCCATGCTGTGAACCTGTCCGCCAAAGTGCTTGCAGGTAAGACCATGAGCGGTCTCGTGGAAAAACCCGAGAAAGAGGAATAGGACCCAAAATTCTGCAAGATCGTAGAAGCTCTTGTGTGCGAAGTTGTAGTAGAGCAGAATGTCCGGTCCGAGCGTGTTCCATTTCACGAAGAAGACGAACACCTGGAATATCAGCAAAGCAACAAGTACCGCGACCGACCAGGGATTGTAGATGAACCGACCGATTTTTCGGTCAAGCCAGCCGAGATAGCGATCGGGATCCCATGCCGAGAAGCTGATGTGTGCAAGGTTGACCTTGGATTTTCTCTGCGCGCGGCGGCTGCGTTGCGCCATCAGCTTTTCGTTTAGTGCAATGTTCTTTTCTTGCCGGGATTGATACCAGAACTCCGACTCGTCCATGCTTTGCGCAAAGTCTCGCACGACCTCAGGCGTGATTGTTATGCCGGTCTGTTCGGTGAACGAGGTCGCGATCTCTTCGTAGGATCGTATGCCGTCGAAAAGAGTCGCTAACTGCCACTGATTGCGATCAAACCGGAAGTAGTTCGCCTTGTCTCGCTGCAGCACGCCGACGATGGGTTCGCCGTCCAGGATATCTTCGCGCACAATCAGATCGGGGTCGAGTCGTGGCGGACGTACACGTGTGAGTCGCGCGCGGGGAATATCGGGCAGAGCCGCGTCAAGCGCTTCGCTGAGATTCATTTTCCGTTATATTCCCGCAGCGCAATTTTTTTCTTAGATTCGGAGGCGGTGGACGCCAGTGCAACTTGCATCAACATCCCGGGCTTCAACAATGGTGAAGGGTGAGCGATCGCGCCAATGACCTGGATGCTGTCGCTCGCGGGATCCACGACAGGGCTGACGCGCAGGATGCGGGCGGACTGACTCAACTCTGGATAGTCCGGCGTGGTGAGGCGGAGCGGCGCGCCTAAGGGAAAGGCGGCCATTGCCGATTCCGGGACGGTGAACAGAATTCGGAGGGGCGCTTCAGCGGTAATCCAGAACAGCACATCTCCCTTCTTCACCTCCTGTGTGACCCGGAGCGACTGCCTTCCCACGACACCGGCAAACGGCGCGACGATCTGACACTGTTCCAATTGCAGCTTTGCAGCACGCAGGTCCGACTCGACGGCAGTTTCGTCGGCTCGATAACGGGCCACCTCGGCGACTACCTCGTCGAGTTTGTACTTCACATGCTCCCAAGCCTCTTCGCTCAGGATTTTGTCGGAGCGCAACTGGTCTGCTCGATGCAGGTCGGCCTCATCCATCTTCTCTTCGGCTTCCCACTCTCGGACCTGGGCGCGCAGCGATGCCAGGCGTGACGTCTGAGAATCCACTGCAGCCCGCAAGCTGCGGTCGTCAAGGGAGGCGAGCAACTGGCCACTTCTGACACGATCGCCGATCTCGACCCCGATGCTGATGACGCGGCCATCGCTCTGCGCCGCAACATCCGCCTGATGCTCTGCAACCAGCGGTCCCGAAGTTGTGAATTGAGTTGCATCCGCTTCGTTGAGCACCGCCAGGTCAGCAGCCGGCGCGGTTATCAATGCTGGCGCGGACGACGCGAGTACGGCGGCAGACTGTTGCTGTGAACGTACGGTTGCGGCTTGTGCAGGCTGATGAGAATCGCAGCCGGCGGACCAAGAAACGAGCGCCAGCAACACCAAGACAGACCCGTACTTCCGAGCCGCTGAGAGGGGTATCATACGCATCACCAACCGAACCAATTCCACATCATCTGCCATACCCATAGCGCAGGCCGGCGCAGCAGCACATAGCCCGCAGGCCGATACCCGATAAACACCTTGGCCCGGCCGGTCATACCGGAGCGCAATAACGCATCATTGTTTGGCAAGGACACCCGCGCCGCAAACGTCCTGACTCCATCGCCCGCCTGCGCCGCGGGACTTACCACCATGACGGGCCCGTGCCACGAACGCTGGGGATAGCTATCCAGCTTGATTACACTGGATTGTCCCGCATCCAGCAATGTTGCATCACGCTGCGTGATGGCAATGTCGATCACGGCGGAAGATAGATCAAGTACCTGGGCGAATGCGGCGCCTGCTTCGAGATGCTCTCCTACCGCATTTTGCAATGAAGGCGTCATCACGATGCCGGTAATGGGCGAGTGTAGCGTTGCGCTCTCGATGCGGCTACGTGCACGGTCGGCTTCTGCTCGCAGGTACTCAACCTGGGCGCGGTCCGCACCCGCCTGTCCCGAACCTCGCGCGAGATCGGCCTGCATAACAAGCTGCGCAGAGCGGGAGCGCGCAGCGGCGGAGGCCAGATCCATCCGCCACTGAAGATCATTCATAGAAGCCAACGCCTGCCCAACCGTAACGCGCTCGCCCTCCCGCGCGAAGACTGCGGCCACGATGCCGTCGGCCGGCGCAGCGATAGTAACCAGGTGCTGCGGAGCGACCGTGGCCTCGCCGGTGATTCGCATCGGGAGCGGACAGAAGATAAGGAAAAGGGTCACAACCACAGCCGCTACGGCAAGACCGATCCGACGGCCCCGCGTGGTTCGCAGCAGCGCCTGCTTTCGCTGCATGAGCGGTTCGAGCAGACTGATCAGAGGAACCTCGCGATACAGAAGAGCGTTCCGAATGGCCACGGTGGCCTGGCCGGCGAGAATCTTGATCATCTCTGTGTGGGGCACGTCGAGGAATTCAGGATCGCTGCTTTCGTAGAGAAGAACGCCAACTCGACCTTGGTCGTCGGTTAGCGGCAGCGCGTACAGGGCGCGGCTGCCGGTAGCTTCGAAGTGACGCGACACGGGTTCAGGAAGATCGTCCCCGCCTGAGTCGCTGGTCTGTTGCAGATGCAGGACGTCCGGCTGGGTTGCAAGCCAATGGATCAGATCCACGAGTAGATCTACCTGCGCATCGCCTAGAGTGATATGCGTCATTCCGGAGATCGCTTTTAGCTGCAGCTTGCCCCGATTGTCCAGCGCGATTGCACAGCGTTCGAACGGCAGCACACTTTGCGGGCTGTTGACAATGATTCGGAGCAGCCGGTCAAGGCGAAGGGTGGAGGTAATTTCCGAACTGACATGGACAAGAGCTTCCAGAATCGCCAGCTTACGTTCAGCAAACATCAGGCTGGCGTTCTTCAACGCGCTGGACACCGTCTCGGCGATGGAGCTCAGGAAGAATTCATCATCTTCATCGAAGGGTTCCCTTGAACTCTCCTGCATTTTATTGACCGCTTCCAGGGCGCCCACCTCGTCCTCCCCGTGCATCAGCGGCACCAGCATCGCGGTCCAGATGGGCGATGCAGTTTCCCCGTTGCGCATGCGCAGGCGTTCATCGGCGGGATCCGCGATCAACAGAGTCTCGCCCTCCTCTGCCATGTCCGCTACATAGCCTTCGCCGGGAGCCTGCGTCATCCCGACATAGACCGTCTCGTCAGCGCCGCTGCTCGCCTTCAGGGTCAGCACGTCGCCATCGAAGAGCCACAGATGTACGGCCTGGCACCGCAGCATGGGCAGCACCTTGCGCGGAATCAGCGCCATCACATGGTCTAGATCGAGCGTCGTGTTCAGCGACTTTTCGAGATCATACAGTTGCGTCAACCGATGGACCGAGTCGAGTAGGTTTTCCTTTTCCTGTTCGAACTGCTCTGTCCGCTGTAGCGCGGGTGAAGCGAGGCGCAGCAGAGGGTCGAACGCCTCCAGATCCGCGGAAGACAGGGCGTTCGAGAAAGAGATGACCTCCAATGCGCCCACCAGACGGTCGTTGGCAGCGAACGGCAGGTAGGAAATGGAGGCGATCGAGCGCGTCACCTGGAGATGTGCAAAGTCCTCGCGTCGCAGCTCGGCTCCAGAATGAGTAATAAAATATCGTGGTTCCGCAATGAGCGGCGATAATAAGCGGTTGTGAGACGACAGCGCACTCTGTCCGAGAGAGACTTCCCCGGCAAAACCAATCGCTCTCCATGCCGCTTCCTCGCCATCCGGGTCGAACCGGTAGACGACACATGCTGACTCAACCAGCATATCCACAGCTACCGAGGCCACTAGTGCCGCACATCCACTCGAAGAGGATGCAGCGAGGAAAAGCGCGGCAATGTCCACAGTTTCGAGAGCCCGGGTTTCCAACGACTGGTTTGCCAATTTCGACATAGGGTACTGAGGGTGAATCTTCGCTTGACGACTTCGGACTGCGGGATAAACTCTGAAGATGTATTCGGAAGTAGTGGTCCAAATGTAAAGCAATCTTCCGGGAAGGTAAAAACAAATCGTGGACCTCGACGTATTGCAGAACGGAAATACCTGTACCATCCGCGTGAAACGCCCGCTCAAGATGGGGCAAACTCTCGACCGGTTCGACGAGGCTGTCCGTGCTGCGTTCGCAAGCAACCATCCTTTTCTCGTCCTAAATCTTGAGGCGATGCCAATGGTCGACTCGTCCGGGATTGGATCCATAGTAGATGCGCTCCAGCAATCTAAAAAGCTCGGCGGAGACACGAAGCTGGTAAACCCATCGCCCTTCGCGGTCAAGACACTTAAGATGGTGCACCTTCTCAACCTGTTCAACGTTTATGAGAATGAAACGGAAGCCTTGGCCGCCTGTGGCATTTGACAGACCAATACGTTTCTACCGCCGATGCATCGCAGAACGCATTGACGATTTAACGTCAGTCCAAGCATTCCCGGCGAGCTTTGGTACTCATCCGATCGCCCTACTTGATAGGCAAAACGGAAAGGACTTCCTAGAATTGACGATCCCTTGGCGCGCGATGGTTGCGGGGCGCTTGTCCCTTTGACAGAGGATTTGACTCCGCTTACCCGTCAGCGCAGACTTCGATGGCTCTTCCATTTCCAGGCACTCTAAACAAGGTTGAGATCGATCTTGCCCGGCTGGTCTCTCCAAAGTCACAAAAGAAGCTCGACGTGGCCGCATTCTAAGTTCTTGTGACCCGCCAATAGCTACTTTTGAGCGATGAAACTCAGTTGGTGCTAACAAGTCAAGTCACTCATTTACCCGGTCGGATCAGCTATGCCTCTGGCAAGTTGCCGTATAACCGGCTACTTGGACACGTAACCTTTGCCAATTGGCACGCCACGACTTTCTCGACGGTCCCGGTAGGGACGCTCATCACTGAGCGCCCCCCGGACGGATCCGTACGTGCGCGTCTACGCATACGGCTCTTATGAAGCATGAGTGGCGTTGAAGCGGGCGTGAGGGTAGGGATGCAAGATTCGGGGTATGGGTATCCACCTGTTGAAGACCGGGGTCAGTGATTCCCACTTCTTCTTTGCGCGTTGGCTGCGACGGACCAGAACGTTCCGCCAGAGCCGATTGATGCGCTGTCTGAAGGTGCGCAACTGACCGATATTCCCGGGAACAGCATGGTATTGGTAGTAGCCAGTGACCACCTTCCGAAGCCATGCACCAACCTGACTGATACGATCATGCTTCCGGCGGAGAAGCTCAACCTTGATGGTCTTCAGCTTCGCAACCATTCGCTGTTTCGATGTAATCCGCCAGACGGTGAAGGTATCGGTCTTGTGGCGTCGCCCGCAGTAGTGGGTGAAGCCCAAGAACGTGAAGGTCTCCGGTTTCCCTTTGCCCCACTGTTTCCGTTTGTGGGCCGCATAGCGCCCGAACTCGATCAGCCGGGTCTTTTCCGGGTGGAGTTCCAAGCCGAACTTCGCCAGCCGTTCCTTGAACTCTTCAAGGAACCGCACTGCTTCGGCTCGATGCTGGAAGCCCATCACAAGATCGTCGGCATAACGAACGATGATGACATCGCCCGTTGCCACTTTCCTGCGCCAGGCATCCGCCCATAGGTCGAACACGTAGTAGAGATACACATTAGCGAGCAGCGGTGAGACCACTGCTCCTTGCGGTGTACCCTGCTTCGTTTCCAACCACTGGCCATCCTCCGATACTCCCGCCTTGAGCCATTTCCGGATCAAGCGAAGTATGCGGCGATCGGCCACCCTATGCTCGATGAACCTAGTCGTCCATTCGTGGCTCATGTTATCGAAGAAGCCACGGATGTCCGCATCAAGCACCCAGTTCACCTTCTTCCGCTCCAGTCCAACCACGAGCGCATCGAGCGCTTGATGAGGACTGCGGCCCGGACGGAACCCGTAGGAGAAGCCCCTGAAGTCGACCTCATAAATCTGATTGAGGATCGTCACCACGGCCTGCTGGACGATTTTGTCTTCCAGTGCCGCGACGCCCAACGGACGTTGCCGCCCATCGGCCTTCGGTATATAGACTCGCCTTGAAGGCTGCGCCCGGAACGTTCCACGGTGAACCCGGCTGTGAAGATCGACGAGCCGACCCTCCAGTCCAGATTCATACTCCTGCCACCGGACACCATCGACTCCCGGCGAAGCCTGACGCTTGAGAGCGTAAAAGCTATCGCGCAACAGCGATGTTGTCACGTGGTGGAGCAAGGAGGTGAACCGTTCCTGCTTCCTTTCCCTTGCTGCCTTTCGCACACCGTCCAGCCCCTGGGACATGCGGTTCCCGCTCTGCGTCGGGAGCATGCGTGACTGACCGATGTTCTCCTTCATCTGCGCCCTTCCCTCCCCCGCCTCCGCCGCGGCTATCGCCGCTTTGTTCGGCTGGTTCACAGGTACTACGGCACAGTCCGACTTCTCCAGCACGTGCATGTCCGCCGTTCGGCCTGAGGCCTTCGCGGACCGGCCTTCGCCAAGAGGCGAAGGCGCACTGGAGATCTCCCGGTTCTCGTGCATGTTGTTTCTCAGCGTGCGCGGGCTCTCACGACTACGCAGGACCGGACAGTTACTCGCGGATATCGCAACTGCCGTTTTGCCTTCCTCCAGCTCACTAGGGAGTCGGCATCCTGATCTGCGATTTTTCGAAGCTCAATCACCCCGCCCACCGATGCCTCCGGCCTACGCTTCACGAAACACCTCGCGATGTCCCATGCAAAACTAGAGGTCAGGATGGAGTCGCTACTTCCTTTCCTGCAGGGGACTTGCACCCCCTACAACATGCCGGTTTATCCCGGCGCACAGTGGTAAATCGCCGAGGCACTCAAGGTGAAGTTTGGCTTTGGGTGCCCTGGCAGGTGACGCTGACGGCTGCGACGTCGAGCTGCTATCGATCAGGAATTTGGAGCAGCTGCGGGATGTGTTTGCAGCTAAAGATTAGTTTTTGTTTTGTGCTGCAAGCCAGGTTTCGAGCTGCTTGAGCAGTTCTACTCCGTTGGGAGTTCCCCACCCGGTGCATAGATCGTAGCCCTTCTGCGCAGAATAGCCATTGGCTTCGGAGCTGCAATTGTTGCCGATTGGGATAAATGGCCCGAGCTCAGCACCATCCTGAGTATAGGAGATCTCGCGGCCGCCTACGATGTCGCGGAAAGCGGCGGTTGTTCCGATGGCGTAGACAAAGTCATTGAAGAAGAATACGGGCACTTTGCCGTTGAATGAGGTGGTGAGCGCTTCGCGGAGGCACGCCATGAGAGCGGCCCACATTGGCGCCGAGGCGCTGGTGCCGCCCACAGGAAGGATCGGTTCCTTAGAACCGGGAGGCTGGCTTACCAGATAGCCCGTAGTCGATCCGGCGTTGCCGGCGACGTCCGGAATGCAACGGCCTGATGCGGGAGGATTATTCGCCGACATCAGCTTGATCCCCGCGCCAGTCTGATAGCTGGGCATCGTTTTATAACGATCGCTGACTCCGCCGCCTCCTGCGCCACCATAGTAGAACTGGCCGTTTTGCAGCCTGCCGGATTCGTTGTAGTACTGACCCTGCTCTAGAGCTCCGAGCTCGTTCCAGACAACTTCATTGGTAATCGCACCGTTCTCTGCGTAGAGCTGGGTTCCCCCTACGGCTGTCGCATAAGGACTAGTAGCTGGATAACTGGCGTGGACGGCGGGCGAGTAGCCGGTAACCTCTTCATTGTTGGGCGGCAATGCTCCCCGCGAGCTGCTCGAGCCCTGATCGCCGGTGGAGACGAAGAGTGGAACTCCGATGGCGGCAGCATCGCGGAAGGACTCATCGACGTTGTTGTTCAGCATTGGCCAGGTTGGGTTGGCAGTGTTGCCCGGCATATCTTCATCCAAACCATAGCTGATGGAGATGGCTGCATAGTCGTCGTTGTGGATCGCCTGATCTATTGCGTTGAGATAGCCTTGGCCGGTCCAGGGTGCGAAATAGACGTCAATGGTCGTCTTCGGAGCCATCGCTCCGATGACCTCGATGTCGAGATAGACTTCTCCGGTGACGTCGGGATCCACCTTGATCGGTGTGTTCAGAATCGAGATGCCATTGACTACAGGCGGCGTCGCAAGCCCGATGTTATGGGTGAAGTAACTGGCGAGGACCGACTGATCGAATCCACCTCCAAATTCCAAGACGGCTACACGCTGACCGGCTCCCTGCTGCGGCGGGAAGTTATATAGCTTAGCTACCTCGTTGGGGTAGAAGGTTCCTGGATACTTTTTTTTAGGGTCGCTGCTCGCTACAGCCTTCGCGGCCGTTCGAACGCTGCGACGCACCACAACGGGCATGTCATTCAAACCAAAGACGCCGGTGATGATGGAGGACAGGCTCTCGGGGACTCGGACGTCGTTCTCGGGGCGGCGAAATTGCGTCTTCGTGCGTAGATGCTGATACACAGACAGCTTTACGCCGAAGGCCTTCTCCAAAGCATCGGCTGAACCGACGAGGTGTATCTGCCTGGTCTTCAGATCAACTCGCAACACCGATAGCCTATTTTGCACGGCCCACTTCTGAACCGTGTCCACGTCCTGCTGTGCCGCACCGAAGCGTTCCCCGAGCACCTGCCGCGTGATTCCGGTAGCGCGTTTGCCGGCAACGAACTCGTCGAGAGTCGGCAGACCCTCTTCACTCTTGCGTCTGAGCTTGATGGTGATCTCTATGCGCTCTGTTGGATCGATCGGACCGACCAACTGGTGCGTGTTTACCGGAACGGACCCTTTGATGGGAACTAGTTTGTCAGCCATTTGTATCCTCCGCTGCTCAAGAGATCGATGGAAGAAAGACTGGAGTTAGGCCCGTGAAGGAACTCAGGATAGTTGATCTCGAATTCGCGCGCAATCGAAATGAAGATGAATATCACTGATTCTTCCAGGCCGGTCTTTTACCTGTGCTAATGAATGCATTGCCCTGTTAGCAACAGTTGAACGAGAGGGTCACTTGTTTGTATGGATAAGTCGTTGGGCTGAGAAGCACTTGGTGTACAAGGGCTGAACTCAGCAGAAGCGCTGATTCAGAGACATCCAAGGATGGCTCCTCGTGACCAGTATGAACTTCATCGGGTTGGACATCCACAAGGTCTGCACTGGACAGCTAAGACGACCGAACAGGTCCCAACGGCGTGCTCGCAACCATCGACCTCAAACCGCAGGCTCGCATTGCGGATCCCTTCACTCTTGATCCGCGCTACGTCCGCGGCTGGACGACCAAGGGTCATCCGGAATATTGGGGATATGCGTGGTACCGCATCCGCGTGCCCGTCACCTTCGTGCCCGGCGAAAAACTGGCACTCCTTCCATACGGATGGGTCGATGATGGCTATCAACTCTTCGACAACGGAGAGCTACTGGGCAGTTGGGGTAGGTTCCGAAGCCCTGGAAACCCGCCCGTTGTCTATTTCACCCAGCCGGCGACGTTTGACTCCGGTAGTCGAGGCTGCGCTGGCATGAGCGGCGCGGAAAGAGGAAATTGCTTCTCGTTTGTCAGCGTGGACGGAGTGCTGGTCGTCAACTGACTGACAGAGTACACCGTTGCTGTGGTGATTCAGCCTTACATGTGGTCATGCCAAATCGGATTGGTGAACGCGCCGTCACCGGCAATGTCCCAGACAGCGAAGCGCGCCCATGTCCAACCGGGCGTCTCAAACACCCAAGAATAATCATGATCGTCAAATGCAGGGGTTGATTGCAGATCGATGACTTGGTGATGAGTGTTTTTGCCGTCACCCCAGACAACCTCGGCGATTCGAAGCGGAAAAGTGGAAGATATTTTGGCTTTGACTTGAACACCGTGGTCTCCCATAGGCGACACAGTGGCAGACGGCAGTAGAATCTCTCCGGTGGTTATGAAACCGTCTCCCTTTTCAACCGATTTCAAAATACGGTCGTAGTGGTCGAAGGGCGGCAACTCAGGCATACGGAGATAGTTAATATTCATGTGGGCGTATAGCTCATCCTCGAAACCTATTTGGAAGACGTCCACTTCCCCTATCATGAGCTTGTGCAGACCGAGATTATTCAGGTCGTCGATCGTCTTAAAGGCCCTCTCGCCCAAACGTGGAGAAGATAGATCAGACGGCATGGCTTTCCAACCTGTTCCTATGTAACTGCTATCTCTGAAATAGTGTGTGTCCAATATTTTGTCCGGGTATCCCGTTGATCCCTTGGTTCGCGGATGAGTCTCGTAGACGATGCCGTCTTCAAGCTTAATCATCTTCCACATCTCATCGGCATCATGAACCCGATAGACCTTGCCGTACTTTGGATCGGCGGCTTCAAACGACTCGCTGGACTTGCGATCCTGGTACCAATACACGGGATGAGGAAAGACCAGCCCCCAGTGACCACCGAGATAAATGTCCGCCTCTTCCGAGGGGATTAAGAGAAAGCGGCTATCGGATTGTGCGCGGCAGGCTTTGTAATACTGATCGAGCTCATGAGGGCGAATTCCAGTTAGATCGGCAGGGTGGCCGTCTCCGTGGAAGTCCATGATCATTGCGGAGTCGATCCCTACATTTTGCATGGCTGGCTTGAACGGTGGCACCCAATCAAAACCCTTCTCCATGGCCTGCACGGTATATGCGAGATGCCAGTGAGGCTCGAAGGTGACGAAGCCATTCAGATGAACGTAGCGATCGTTGTGAGTGAAAGCAAGAACGTCTTTCAGAGTAGCGGGTGAATCACCTGCACCGGGCATAAGGAATAACGACATCTCCTGTTCGGTCGCAGGGGGTGCATTCATCCATGGGTCGATCGTCGTGTCATCGTCTGGATACTGATGAACTCCCAACCCCACCCGGCCACGCCATGAGCTGTACCACAGGTAGCCCTGATTGGTCGTGTAGTCGCGCGCGAAGAAGTAGCGATGCGGGGGAGGAAAGACGGCAATGCTGCCCGCTCCCATCTTCGCGGCGACCGTACGATAGTGCGCAGCGAGCGAGCGGCGATCAGAGTCGTACGGAGGTGTCATCTCCTGAAGCTTGCCGTTGAGATCGAAGTAGGAAATCTTCGACGCCATATTTTTCCCCGCGCGATTGTCCTGGTCCGCTGTCATCTCCAGGCCAGCATCGTAGTAGTAGGCCGTGTCGGGTTCCTGAGTGGTGAGGATGGCAGCCTGCTGGATCAGCGGAGTGCCGGGATAAAACGTGTACCTGAGCGAGCCGGTGAAGATCCCTACCTTCATGCCGTCGAAGCTCACTTCTACACGATTCCCAACTGTCTTTGCTACGACATGCGCAGGATGAAACTCCTGCATGAACTGACGAGTTCCGGCCGGATTTGCAGGGGGGAAGTCGAAGAAGGCATCCCAGCCTCCAACGCGCTTGCCGGTTGTGCAGCGATAGTAGGGTCGTGCGCGGTCGACGATGGTATTTCCGTCGACGGAGATCGAAGTGATCAGAGGCTTTGTTGAATCGAGGGAAAATATCGTCTGCCATTTATGATTTGCTGCATCGCTCCACGATACCTTGACCGATTCTGTCGATGATGCGACTGCAATGGGTCCGGGCTTGACTCCGGATAGATCCGCGGCAATCGGCGCACCGTAAACACAAGCTGAAGAAAAGGTAAGCAACAGGCCAGCAAGAGACAGTCTCATCGGGAACCCCTTATTCGATGCGTAAATAGCGATTAGTGGAGACGGAGAACAATGGCGCTCATCCTGGGAACGGTTACTGTTCCATCGCGAATGTGCTCCTGGGTCTTCGCCTTCCATCGTCCGTCCGCTGTGACGGCAGCGCCGCCGAAGGTCACATTGGTTTTGTTGTCTGGCGACGGTGCAGTCATTCGAAGAGCAGTTACGGCACCCGGCCCGAGTTCTGCGATGGAGAGATGTACATCCTGCGCGCGCTCTCTATTAATGACGACGACGCTGCGAGGCCTTCCATCAGCTCCGAGTGCGTAGGCGGAGAGGTTGATCCCCTTCGCATCGAAGTCGAGCGGCAGAATCTGGTGGCAACCGGCGATCGCCTTCGCAAACGCAAGCATTCCATAGTAGGGAACGCCGGCGGAGTTGACACCCTTGATGTCGTCCTGGATGGGAGAGTAAGAGCTAATGAAACCAAGTTGATTGACCCCAGTTTCGATGTTGACGCCTGCGCACCCATACTGCGCCAGTAGAAGCATGAAATCCAGTGTCCATAGAGCGCCGATGAAGGTATCGCTGACGCCGGGAAGGCCGCCGCCGGAAAAAGAGCTCGTCTCACACATACGCCAAGGTATCTTGCTCTGCTCCGAGGAAGTACGCAGACGTATGAGCACATCCTTCAGCCGCGGATCGGGGGTGAGCAACTGCTCGGCGCTACCGCGGGTCTGACCGTTGCGGTAGTAGTGCGTCGTGAGCAGCTGTACATCCCCCCTGGCATCCGCAGCCATGCGTTCTACCCACTCGACCGAGGTAGCGGTGTCTGGCGCGGCGAAGCTGATGCCGGGCACCGCCTTCAAAATTGCATCGCGCCACTCACTGTACTCCCTGCGGTAGGTCTCATAGTCGTAGGGCGCCTTACGAAACGGTTTCTGGCCGCGGTAATAGTTCTCAATCTCGTTACCGATTTCAAGAGCCAACAGCCGTGACCCTAATACAGAGGAAACTGCACGCGCCTCGTCCACTGCCTCCTGAATGGTGCCCTGGGCGAAGTTGACGCTCCAGATTGTCGTCCACCCGATCTTTTTGAGGAACGCGGCGAACTGATCGAGGCTCGCACGCGTGATGACGGTGTTCTGCCGCTCAGCCGCGATGGTGCCGCTGGGCTCGTACCTGGTGTAGTTCGCAACGATGCCGCCGACTCGAATTACTCCTTCTGGTCCGAGTCCCTTGATCAACTCCACATAGCGATGGTTGGTTGCGCTCAACAGACCGAGTGGCGCGACAGAAGACATCTCGTAGCCAAGGCCGGTAAAGTTTGCCGGAACGGCGACGGGAGGAGTGTGGCTTAGTTTGAGCGTAAGCAAAGGAGGCGCATCAGCGAAGCTGACGGCATTGCGGCACAATGCCCAGCCGGCCGAGACTTTCATCGTGTTGCCAAGAAGTTTGCGGCGAGTCAACATAATGCGGTCTCCCAGAGCCAGACGATCGAGTGCGAAAACGTGTTACTTCGAGAGTCGCTTCTTCTTCGAGTCATCGACGCATCTTTCACGGGGTGGTCCCGAACTGAAATACAGTCGTTGACGACCGAACCTCGCCGGGACGAAGAACTGTGGATGGAAAGTTTGGATGATTCGGCGAATCAGGATAATGCTGTGTCTCAAGGCAGAAGCCCATGTGCTTTGTGTAGCGCTTCCCATGACGTCCGACGAAGGTTCCGTCCAGAGAATTTCCCGTGTAGAACTGCACTCCCGGTTCTGTTGTCATTACGGTTAGTGTTCTGCCGCTCTTCGGTTCAGAGACGAACGCTACTTGACGCAAAGTTCCGGATTTTCCATCGAGAACCCAGTTGTGGTCGTAGCCGTGCGCAAGCTTGGTCTGCTCGTAGTCACTGTCAATGCGCTCGCCAATTGCATGTGGCGCACTGAAGTCCATCGGAGTACCTTGTACGCCGCGAATCTCGCCGGTTGGAATTAACGTACTATCTGTCGGGGTGAAGGCCTGGGCATGAAGTGTGACTACGTGCCCAAGCACGTCTCCCTCATCGTCACCTGTCAGATTGAAGTACGTGTGATTCGTAAGGTTCACGATCGTAGGCTTGTCGCTCGTCTCCTCATAATGGATGGTCAGGCTGTTTTTTTTGGTGAGCGTATAAGTTACTTTTGCGGTGAGAGTTCCTGGAAATCCCATTTCACCGTCTGGGCTGATGAGCGTCATCTCGACACCATCGGGCACGAGCCTCGCATTCCAGAACTTCTTGTCGAAGCCCGCCGATCCACCGTGAAGAGCATTGCCGTTGTTGTTCACAGGAATCTGATAGGTATGTCCGTCGAGCGTGAAGATGCCTTTGGCGATGCGGTTTCCGTACCGCCCGACGACTGCACCGAAGTGTGTCTTCCCGTCGGCCAGCCACTCGGGCAGAGTATCGTAACCCAAAACGACGTCGGCCACTCTTCCATTCCTGTCAGGTGCTCGAACGCTGATGATCTTAGCTCCGTAGGTAATCACTCGTGCTTCAACCTGTCCGCTGCTCAGCGTATACACCTCGACGGTTTGGCCATCGGGCGCTTTGCCGAAATCTGCTTTGTTTACAGTTGCCCATGCCGCCGTCCCAAAGCTCAACATCATGATTCCAATTGCAATTGCTTTCATCCCAATCAGGCCCCGACCTCTCCTTCTGACGATAAAAAAGATATTCCAATCTATAAGACACGATCGGGTTCTGGCGAGCGCTGTCAGGCGACCTTCAAAAGTTGATTCTGGCGGTCAGCTGTATATTGCGCGGCGTCGTCAGTGTGCTTGTCGGCACACCGAAGAGGTTGTCAGTCGGAGTGACATCGGGCAGAGCCCACGCATGCCGGTTGAACGCGTTAAGGAGTTCCAGCTTGATCTGAAAACTTACATTTTCTTTGATCGGGGTGTCTTTGATTACGCTTATATCCTCGTTGTAATAAGGATTGAGTCGCATCACTCCTTCGACGCGGGGCATCGTTCCGAACTGGTAGGCCCCTCCGTTTCGCGCGCCATTTGGATCGACAAATGCACCGTTTACGGAATCGCGGGTGCTGTTCAGATTGAAGATACTGTTCAGGTTTGGATCGGCTCCCGAGGTTGGCACGATGAACGGGTTTACCCTCCCTGCCTTAGAGGCAGCACTTTCAAGACTGCTTCCCGCCTTTTGGTTGAAGCGAATGCAATTATCCCAACCCGGAATCGCAGGAGCGCAACCGAAGGAGATCGGTGAGCCCGACTGATAGCGAACAATCGCGCCGGCCTGCCAGCCGCCGAGAATCCAGCTTGCCGCACCGCTGTTCAAAAAGCGCTTATTCTTTCCGAAAGGTAATTGGTAGATGAAACTAGTAACAAAGACTTGAGGAAGGCTCTGTGTACTGAGTGACTTCTCGCCCTTCAAGTTCGTAGGATCCTGGATGTTGCTCAGGCTGGTCGTGTTCAGTACAAAGCTGTCGGCATCGGTGATATTTTTCGCCCAAGTGTAAGACACCTGCAGGTTCAAGCCGTTGCGGAATCGGCGCTGCAACGACATCAGCAGCGCATTGTAGGAAGATTGACCATCATTCTGCAGGCAGCATCCAGTTTGAATCTGCTTGTACTGCGGATACGGCCGGAGCGCCTGTGCGGTTTGTACGCTGTTTCCGTAGAGCGTGTAGAAGCCTGGGAACGGTGGCGTGACACCGGCGGTGTTTGCCGCAAGAGTGCTGCTCAGGTTATTGCCCAGAGCAAAAGCGCTTTTTGGAATGTTGTTAATGTTTTCGATGTTGGAGCGGAGAAACGTTCCACGCTCGCCATCGTATCCGAGAGTCCAGATAAGGTCGGGTGCCAGTTCTTGTTGTATTTGCAGAGTATATTGTTGTGTCATTCCGGGGCGATTCATGCTCCCGCGAATGTAGTTATTCGAGACCGTAGTCCCCTCGAAGAAGCTTGGGTTGAGTATGGGAGCCGCGGCGAAGGCGGGAAATCCGCTGTTTGCATCGAATGCTGCGGCGTAGCTGTTGACGCTGGAGAAACTGGGATTGGAGTAGTACCCGGAGCCCATATTGCCACCCCCGTCCGCATAGAACAGCGGGGCATACTCGATGGCGTAACCGCCGCGAAGAACGACCTTTCCGGCCGTGCCGTATGGCGAGTATGCGAACCCGATGCGCGGCTCGACGCCCTTGTACCAGCCGTTGAGCCACTTCGAATTGCAGTTACAATTTGTTCCGAAGACAAGAGCACCCGTCAGTCCGGAGGCTGGGTCAGCCACATTCGTCTCGAAGTTCGAGGTCAGGTTGTGGCCTTCGGAGCGCGGCAGGTCGACCGAATAACGCAGACCGAGGTTGAGAGTCAGGTTCGATCGGATCTTGAAGTCATCCTGCGCGTAGATACCCCAGTATGCAGAGAGCCATCGCGGTTGCCCCGCATAGACAGTCTGTGAGGCGCTCGATGCCTTACCGAGCAGCAGGCTGGCGAAGCCGTTACCGCTGTTTGTGGCGATCGATGAGACTGAGTCGCCGGCGGTCTGGGCACGCGCAAATGCGATCGTCAGGCTGGTGCCGTTATAGGGCGAGAACTGCTGGTAACGATAATCCCCACCAAACTTCAGGCTATGGCGCCCTTTTTGCATGGAAATCGAATCGGCCAGACGGATACCGTTGTCGAACTTTTCGTTGTTATCTCCGTTGGAGAGCTGCGGAATGGATTCGCCGACGGTCGTAATCGGAAAATTCGTGGAGATGACATTGCTGATGCCGAGCTGCTGCGTGTAGTTTGTGTTGCCCAGAGTCGCGATGTTGAAGTTTCTCGCGTCCGTCCTGTTGTAGCCGACTAGTGCTTGATTGACCATGCTTCCCTTGAACGTCGTGGTCAGGCCCAATCGTAAAAAGTCGGTGGTGAAGTACTGGTGCCACTGATTTGGATCGACAGGATCAGGGAGTGTTCGGGATGCTTTCTGACTGGCGTTCATGCGGTGGCTCCACATGCCGAACAGCTTGTTGTTGTTGGAGATCGAGTGATCGATGCGGAAGGTGTAGACAGCGTTGTTGATCGGATACGGAACGTTGATAGTGTAATTGTTGAATATTCCCGAGGCCGTCGGCACAGGGTAGTAGTTGAGATAGTTCTTTCCCACGTTTGTGATGCGGTTTGTGGGAATCATATTGCCCTTGAACGCAGTACGGCATGCTACGCCATTGACTGTCTTCTCCGAGCTGGGATCAAATATCTGGCCGCTATAAATCGGCGTGCCGTCGCATGGATTCGTTCCCAGAACGGTCGTTGTCAGCAATGCTGAGAAATCGCCGGTACGCATGGGGTTTGTGGGAACAGTGGACGTCGTCGAACTGCCTGCACTTTGGATGAACTGCTCCCACGAAAAGAAGAAGAAGGTTCGATTGCGGCCTTGATACAGATGTGGAATCGTGACTGGGCCGCCAAGATTGATTCCATAGTCGTTCTGCTTGTCTGACGGGCGAGTGTAGAGCGCATTGCATGAGCTGATCGCTGTAGGGGTGGTGGCACTCTGCAGACACGTTGCGCGATGCCCCTTGTTGAAGTAGGTGTTTGCGTCAAGATCATCATTGCGGAAGATGTCGTAAAGGGTGCCGTGGTAGGCATTTGTTCCCGATTTAGTTACAAAGCTTTCTACGCCGCCCGTCGTCCGGCCGAACTCTGCGGCGGGAGTCGCCATAATGAGCTTGAACTCGGCGATGGCTTCGACGGAAGGAGCTTCCTCATCATAGAAGGACGCGTTCTCGGAACGGATCTGGTCAAGGCCGTCTAGCAGAATCGCCGCACCCTGGTTTTGTGCCCCGCCAATCTTGATCTGGCGGATACCATTGCCGCCACTTGCGCTTGTTTGGGTGCCCGGCCCGACAGTACCTGGCTGAAGGAAGATGAATGCTTCGGGCGAGCGAAGCGCGCCAACCCCGCCGAGGGCGAGCGGCAGATCGGTTACCTGCCTCGTCGTAATGACGCCGCCGATCTCCGAAGATTCGGTCTGGAGCGATGGTGCAGACGCATCAACTGTCACCGAGTCAGTTGTGCCACCTATCTGCAACGCAACCTCGAGGGTAGAGAGAGAGTTCAATTGAATCAGGACTCTCGAAAAGCGCGCTGTTTTAAATCCGGGCATCGAAACCGATACATCGTAGATGCCGATGGGAAGAGCAGGAAATCGAAATTCTCCGACCTCGGTGGATTCTCCCGTAGCGCTGACCCCAGTGTCGACCTCACGAGCAGTGATCTGCGCGTGCGCTACTGCGGCTCCAGAGGCATCGACAACGTGTCCAGCCAAGCTCCCTTGGTTCAATTGTGCATGTAGGTGAGCAAGGGAGAAGAAGAATGTCGCGCAAAGAATGGCAGACTTTGCAAGCTGATGCTTATTGAATTGCACGGAGGCCTCCGACAAATGCATTGACAAGTTCAGGCGATCATAAGGATCTGGGTCGCGAGAGCATGTTATGGTTGGTGAGAAACGGCAGTCAATGGTCCGTCCTGTTCAATTTCGGATAGTGCACCAGCACTATTCCGGTGCCTCTGTTCACGCCCCTTTGCCTAGGTCCTTTGTGTTGTGCTATTCATCAAGCTCTGAATGGAACAAAGCGTGATCCCTGTTCGTCGGAGAATACTTCTACTCTCGCGAAGATTCATACGTTCCCTTATGCGACGCGCATATACGGCCGGAATCCTTGGATTGTTCTGCTGCGTTGGATGCCATCGATTTGCCTCGAACCACGTCATCAGCGTTATTCCCCACCAGGCGTCGGAATATATGTGGGTTACTGAGCACGTCGGGGTCAACGAGGCCGCCGCACGGCACAAAGTTTCAATCTACTGGAACGGCCCCACTGAAGAGGGCGATGTTGAACAGCAGGTCGTTCTTGCCGAGCGTGCGATCAGTGACGGCAATCTCGGTCTCATTCTGAGTCCAAGCAATCCCTTCGCACTCAACACAGTCGTGCAGCGTTCGCTTGCGGCGGGAATGTCTGTGGTTATTCTCAGCAATCAGCTGTCTTTGAAGCCTGAGAAGCGGCTCTCCTTCGTGCTCAACGACGAAGAAGAAGCTGGCAGGCTCGCAGCACACCGCATCGAAAACGCTCTGCATGGCCGAGGCAAGGTGCTGATCATCGGCGTCGATTCTCTCTCGTCAGGTCATCCCGATCGCTCGAGTGCCTTTGAAGCCACGCTGTCACGCGAAGCCCCTGATATCCAGGTCGTCGACAGACTCAAGGGCTCGTTTAGCTTCGGACAGGCGGAGCTCGCCGCCGAAAAAGCGATCCAGGCTCATCCTGATCTGTCGGCGATCCTATCGCTCAGCACAACCTCGACCCGCGGAGCCGTCGCAGCTGTAAGAACTACTCACACCTCTGACCACATCCTCATTGTTGGTTGCGATTTCAACCTCGATCTTCTCTTTCTTTTGCGCCAAAGGGTGATCGATGCCATCGTCGCCCAGAATATGCGTGCGATGGGAAGCATTGCCGTCGATTCCATCATGGCGGACCGAAGGGGCCTTCCAGTTCCGGCTTACACCTTTGTGAAACCGGTTCTGATTACGCGAGAGAATATCGATGACGAGTCTATCCAGCATATGCTCTACACGGATTGGAGAGTGCGGCAGTGAAGGCTCCTGCGTCGCTCCGGAATCGGATTGCTGCCCTTGCCGTGCTGGCGTGTGTCATAGTCTGCGCTGCAATTGCGTTGTCTGTTGCATTTCACAATAAGGCTTCGTTGCCGTATCACGACTCTTTCGCCTCCAACAGTGCGAGCGAATGGATGCCTCTGGGGCGGATCTTGGGAGATCAGCAATGGCGCAATTTATAACCGCTCTGACGAACGCGGAGCGAAGCTTATCTCGGGCTCAACAGCCTGGACAGATTATCAACTCGACGCTGACCTGAAGCTGATCGGGCATGAAGGTGACGTCGGAGTGATCGTCCGCATTATGGACGAAGAGCGAGGAGTCGACTCCTATCGCGGCTACTACATCGGTCTGCGTTCCGCCGACTCCGCGCTTGTGATCGGTCGCGCCGATCATGGATGGATGGAGGGACAGCCGGTACCGATGCAGGGAGGAGTGCAGATAGGCGTCTGGTATCGCCTGCATATCGTTGTCTACGGATGCCACATCGGAGCGGAGGCGGTCAACATCGAAACGAAGCAGACGTCATGGGCTGCCATGAGCGATCAGCCTTGTTTCCGGCGAGGCAAGATAGGGCTTCGCTCGATGGCCACGGGCGGATCGTGGCGCAACGTATCCGTCACCAGGACCGACGAGACGGCATGGCAGCAGATCCGCAGCCACGTCGATCTCGTCACGCAGCCGGAATTTCCCGGACGCGAAGCCGACTACAACCGGATGCGTCAGACGTACTTCAAAGACACCTACTCTCCGGTGCGAAGCTACCAAAATCCTCAGAATGTCGCGCCCGGCAGCAGTACGCCCGGCCTCAATATTTCCCAGATCGTCGATATCGATTCCGTTCGCACGCCACCGCTCAAAGATGAACCCGTGACGATTCGCGGGGTCGTTACGTTAACGTCGCCACTCTATGTACAGGATTCGAGCGGCAGCATCGCCGTTGAGAACAGCAAGCCTGCAGATTTGAACCTGGGCGATGAGGTGGAGATCTCTGGCAAGAGAGTTGTGAACGGATTCACGCCTGTGCTCGCAGCGGACAACATTCGTCTCTTGTGGGATCGCACGCTGGTGGTTCCGGTCTCCATTACATCGACGCAGGCTGCAAGCGGAGCCTTCGACGGTTCGCTTGTGGAGTTGCGAGGAATCCTCGAGTCGAAGACTCAGAGCCCTGAGCATGTGATTACTCTGCAACTCTACGACTCGGCGCAGACATTTACCGCGATCATTCACGGTGGTCTTTCGATGCAGGCCTACGACAACTGGGCTCCGGGAAGTGCCCTTTTGATCCGCGGTATCTGCGCAGTACCGACATCCTCCAGTGATACTCGAACGGCGTTCATGGTTCTGCTGCGCGCGATCGACGACGTGCAAGTACTGTCCGGACCACCCTGGTGGACTGGCAAGCAGTTGATCCGTCTGCTCTTCCTTACGGCGCTTCTTGTCTGCGGAGGAGTTTACTTCTATCTGCGCCTCGAGCGCTGGAGGATGGCAGCAATTGTGGGCGAACGCGAGCGGTTGGCACATGAGATGCACGATACGCTGGCTCAGAGCTTTGCGGGGATCGGCTTTCATCTTCAGGGCTTGTACAACGGAATGCGGAGCGGCAACACGAAACAGGCAGACGCCGTGTCTATGCTTCACGGCGCATGCGATATGGTAGCGCATAGCCATCGCGAGGCGAGCGCATGCATTGCGGCGCTTCATCCGGATGCCGATCAAGGACAGGACTTCCTGGTGGCTCTTGATCGTTCGACGCGCGAGATGCTTTTCAGCGACAACGTCGCGTCACTGCCGTTGAAGTTTGTGCGCGATGGAACGCCACAGCCGCTGTCGACGCAAGTCCGCGATGCTCTCTTTCACATCGGCAGAGAGGCAATTACCAATATGCTTCGTCATGCGCGTGCGACGCAGATGGAGGTTAAGCTTCGTTATGAGCCGACTGAAGTCATACTGGAGATGCGCGATAATGGGGTCGGCTTCCAGGTCGGTCAACAGTCTGATGGCTTTGGGATTCGTGGAATGCAGCGCCGCTGCTCCAGGATTGGAGCTCAAATGAACATTCTGAGCACGCCGGCTGAAGGAACCACAATCATCGTGTGTGCGTCCTACGGATTGAGGCCGCGATTGACCGAATGGATCCGATCTCTGTGGCAGGGGTCTCCGAGACGATTCATCAACTAGTCTTCATTAACACGAACAAGACCGCGCCGAATCGCTACGGCAGTCGCTTCGGTTCTGTCACGCGTTCCGAGCTTCTCAAGAAGACTGATCACGTGATTCCTCACTGTGTTCCGGCTAATGCAGAGTTTGTCGGCGATCTCAAGATTGTTCATCCCTTGCGCTACCAGTTGCAAGATCTCCGCCTCACGCGTGCTTGGAGGGATTCGGCTCAGACATAACGCGAGTTGTTCCGCGATATACGGCGGATAGGCCGTCTTGCCTTCGTGAACTTCACGAATCGCCTTGATGACCAGGTCGAGCGGAGCGCTCTTCAGGATGTAAGCCATCGCCCCAGCCTTGATGGCGCAAAAGACATCTTCATCGGAGTGATAGTTCGTAAGGACAGCGCAATGCACGGTCGGGTAGAGCCTGCGCACCTCTCGAATCAAGACATCGCCGCCCATCTCGCCCATATGCAGGTCGGTCAGCAGAACATCGGTCTCGACTTTGGCGATTGCATCGAGAGCTTCACGAGCACTCGCGGCCCAGCCAACGACTTGAATATCAGGTTCGCTCTCCAACATGGTCTTGAGACCCATTCGCACAACCTGATGATCATCGACGAAAAAGGTGCGAATTCGTTGTCGCTCGTCCATCTTGCTCCTCTGATAGCAATATTTTAACCCTATCGCGCGATGGCGCACACCTTTTTCATCGCTTAATTCAAATTGCGCAGTCTGCCTTAGTGCATTAGAACTACTGCAAAATGGGCTCCTGCCACTATTGCGGCTGGAGGCTTTCCCTCATAGCATCTGGCGAGTACAAAAAACACAGTATTCACAATGGTGAATACCAATGGAACGTTCGTTCCTGAGTATGCGTCTCAGACATGCTCCGACAATCCGGTGAAACAGGCGAGGTGGTAGTGCGGTATAAGAGAATTTTCAGAGTAGCTTTGAGCACCGCTATCATCTTCCGGGCGGCAGTGGCGCAACAACAGCATCGGCCGCCAGCAGTCCCTCTTATCACGAACGATCCTTACTTCAGCATTTGGTCGATGGCAGACCATCTCACGGATCAACCAACTAAACATTGGTCTGAAGCGGCACAACCTCTCGTCGGCCTTATTCGTATCGATGGCCATCTGTTTCGTTGGATGGGCACTATGCCTCGGGGCTATCTCGGCATTGCTGAAGTTCCTGAGGTCATGCAGCAGACCTCGCTCGAACTAACCCCGCTGCATACGCGCTACAAATTTGCTGCGGCAGGCATTCGGTTAGACGTTACTTTCTTTTCACCCTTATTCCCCCAGGACCTCGATGTAATGTCCAGGCCAGTGACCTATCTTTCGTGGAGCGCTGTCTCCTCCGATGGCGAACCACATCAGGTCGAGTTGTTCCTCGATGTTGACGCTAACATTGCCGTCAACGAGAGTGCACAGCCCGTGACGTGGGGCCGAACACAGACGAATAACCTGTCCCTGCTCAACGTAGGATCTCGTGATCAGGCCATACTGCATCAATCAGGGGATCGCATCCGTATCGACTGGGGTTATTTCCATCTCGGTATTCCCAAGCAGAACGAAATCTCCACTGCTCTGTCCCATGACAGCATTGCGAAATTTGCAAAGGATGGTTCACTTCCTGATTCAGATGATCTTGCCATGCCGAAGCCGGCAGCAGGACGAGACAGGCCGATTCACCTCGCTGTTGCTTATAACCTCGGCAAAGTGAGTGCCAATCCTGTTGTTCGACATGCGCTGCTGGCTTACACCGAAGGCTACGCTATCGAATATCTTGGCAGAAAGCTCAGGCCATACTGGCAGCGCGATGGCATGAGCGAAGCCGACATGCTTTCCAAAGCTGAAGCCGACTACAACTCTCTCGAAGAGCGGGGAGTGAAGTTCGATGAACAAGAGATGGCGGATATGCGGCGCTTCGGCGGACCGGATTACGAATATCTCACGTCACTAGCGTTTCGTCAGACGATCGCCGCGCATAAGCTCGTTGCAGACGTCGATGGACAACCAATGCTGTTTTCGAAGGAAAACGACAGCAACGGTTGCATTGACACCGTCGACGTAACTTACCCCTCGTCTCCATTTTTCTTATATTTTAATCCGAAGCTCCTCGAAGCGCAGCTTGAACCTCTCATGCGGTATGCCGCTCTCAAACGATGGAAATTCCCCTTCGCTCCCCACGATCTCGGCACATTTCCCCTTGCGAACGGACAAGTTTATGGCGGAGGAGAGTTATTTGAAGACAACCAGATGCCGGTGGAAGAGAGTGGCAATCTCCTTATCATGATCGATGCGCTGGGACGTGCGGAAGGCAATTGGGACTTCGCGCGACGCTACATGCCTCAGCTTAAGCAGTGGGCGGCCTATCTCGCAGAAAAAGGCCTCGACCCAGAAAATCAATTAAGCACCGATGATTTCTCCGGCCATCTCGCGCACAACGCAAACCTATCCATTAAAGCCATCGAGGCCCTTGGCGCATTTGCCGAGATCGCTCAGGCTCTGGGCGATGTGCCTCTGGCCGATCATTACATGTCGCTTGCGAAATCTTTACCCATAAAGTGGGAGGAGCTTGCACTCGAAGGCGATCACTATAAGCTTGCCTTTGATCAGGCCGGGACATGGAGCCAGAAATACAACCTGGTATGGGACCGGATACTTGAACTCCACCTGTTCCCTGCATCAGTCGTAAAGAAGGAATGGGATTTCTATCTCAAACAGATGAAGCCTTACGGCCTTCCTCTTGATAATCGAAAGACTATCACCAAGCTCGATTGGGAGGTTTGGACCGCCTCGCTTTCGACGAATCCCCAGCAGTTCTCAGATCTAGTCAGGGATCTCGTCCGTTGGACGGATGAGTCAAGCTCGCGTGTCCCCCTCACCGACTACTACGACACCGTAGACGGAAAGCAAATTCATTTCCAGGCCCGCTCTGTGGTTGGCGGCATATTTATTAAAGTTCTCCTTAGTGGGAGTACTACGTTCAAATAAGAAATAAAGTCTTTAGCATGGCGACGGGAATCTCGCGACCTCGTAGGGGCTCGGGCATCGCCCAATTGCTGGCGATTTGGGCCGAACACTTCAGCACCGATCCGCCGTCGAAACTGCGGAAGGAACTCATGGTTCCCGTCCTAGCCTACCGGATGCAGAGAAAGAGTCTGTCCCATGCCGCCAGGAGACGGCTACGGGAAGTTGCAGCTTCTCTAAAGACAGATGAACCATCGCAAGAAAGACCCGATTCTGCCCCTCAAATTGGCACCAGGCTTCTACGGGTGTGGCATGGCGAAACGCACGAAGTGCTCGCCACTGACAGCGGTCATGAGTATCGCGGTCAAACCTACTCCAGCTTGTCTAAGATCGCGCGGGAGATCACCGGGACTCAGTGGTCTGGACCGCTCTTCTTTGGGGTCAGGAAGCCATGACCGCTCGCGTTCGCTGCGCCTGCCGACCGATGACTCGCTCACTAAACCGGCAGCACAGGCGGTGTGCCAAGAGTTCATCCCCGGAAATGAGGAAACGTGATGCCACCGCGTCACGCGTTGGCATGACTATTCACGCAACCTGCTGTTGTGCCCGGCGCAGGGGGGCCTGCTCGTGGCGGGACTTGTCTGGTGGGTTGAACCTTGCGGGGCCTCAGCAAACGCTACGCGGCGGGGCAGTGTAGTTGAGGACCAGACCCCAACTTGCTCCTGCGCAACGACTGAGCGCCGGGGGGATAGATATAAGGGCGAATGGGGTTGGTGGTTCGGGTTTGATTGAGCGCTTGCGCTTCTCCCGGGTCGGCCCGAAACGCCAACCCTCTGCTACGCTGGCGGCTGCGGTGGTAGGCGAGTCAGGGGGTACTTGCCGGCCTCCTTCATCAGCAGCTCGTAGCCGTTCCACGGCCAGCCGCGGCCTCGCTCGATCAGCGCAGCGAGCTTGGCGTCTGTCAGCCAGACTACCGCTGAGCTGCAGAAGTAGTGCTGACATTACCCTGTGTGGTATCGATCGGTTGGTTTTAGATGAGGCATGGTTCGATCACACTTGTGTTGTTGCTCATCCTGGACTAGATCCTCTTCGGCTGAACGAATGCCGATTGTCAGGAAGCATTTTGTGCAGATCGACTCGAAAGATACTGGATCATACTTTTTTCGGTGATAGAACGGCGGAATTTCGTTGAGCGCTGTCATAGTCGCCTAATTGTGGGCAAGAGGCAGCGTACTTTACGAAGCTGAATTTAACCTTAAAGTTTAAGCTAAATCTTCCGGCGAAAGGAGAGCTTAGGGGAGGAAACACAGCGAAATGAGTTGAGGGGAGAAAGGCCATCGGGGGAATCTTTCAATGAGTGAATCGCCGAGTCATTCATTGGTCAATGGCTTCAGGCCTTCACGATCATCACAACGGATGCTAACGAGCTTATGGCTCCCGTTCATAATCGAATGTCGATCATTTTGCACCCAGGCGCCTTTGACCGCTGGCTTTCCCGAGAAGAGACGCACCAGCCGCCTAATCGGAGCGTCGATGGGTGCGTTTTTCGCACCGCACACCTGCGTCGCTTAGTCGATAAACAACTGCTGTTGAAGGTTCGCATGGTCCACGGAGTGATCCTGAACAAATGTTTCTCCAAGACTTTAGTTTGCGGAAATAGCGGCGCGTGCCTGCTAGGCGCTCTGGGGAAAACAACAGAAGGGAAACTATAAGACTTGTGCGCTTGCCTCGATATCCCTCTACAATTCGTAACTGTGCATGGACATCAAGACTGAGGGGTATGGGAATGGCTGAGGAAACGATGGTAGAAAAGGCTGCTAAGGCGGTTGGCTTTGGAATTGCGATGGCGGAAGATGTGGCTGGCGCTGTCAAAACGGCGTTTGACGCGGGCGTGACCACGGTGACACAGGCTCTTAAGACGGCACCCGCGAAGAAAACGCCTACAAAGAAAGCCCCGGTCAAGAAGGTTCCCGCAAAAAAGGCTACCGTAAAGAAGGCAGTCAAGAAAGCGCCTTCTAAGAAGGCCGTGAAGAAAGCCGTGAGAAGGAAGCCCGCCCAAAAAACACCTGCGAAGGCGGTTTCCAAGAAAGCTGAAGCCAAGAGGACTCCGGCTAAGAAAACCGCGAAGAAAGCCGTAAAGAAGACTGCGAAGAAGGCTGGCCGACGGTAATAACTGTGAGGGAATATGGCGAATAACAAGGCTAAGAAGAAGGCAGCGAAGAAAGTTGAAAAGGCGGTCCGGAAAGCCGTGAAGAAGGGGCTGACTCAGAACGCGGTCGAGAAGGCCGTCTCGCAGGGAATAGCTAGCGCTGCTCCCAAAAAGCCAGTTGGCAAAGCGGACGCAGCTGAGGATGCGAAAGAGGCAAAAACCGCCTGATCTTTAGGAACTCAATCGCAACAATGTTGCGGACACCTGTGGTTCGATGGAAAACCCGTCACGAATCTGCACAGCCTTTGGGCCAGGACCTTCGCGAGGAGCTCGTTGTTACCACGGAAGCGGACCTTTTCGGACACGCGGACCTCTTCATCGGCTAACGAGTACCGATCCCCTATGAGTGGATTGCGCGAATCCCGCTACCAATAGGCAAGTGGATTGGGGAGCAGCGCCGCAGCTGCACTTCTGTTGCGGAGCTTTGACGGGGTCATCTTGTCACAGCCAGGACAGCGGACGCGGCGTGGATTGAGGCGTCCCGGAACCCACACTCCGGTCATTTCGGGCGTCATCCGTTACGGCGCGGCCACTGTAGTCGCGCAGCGTGGCTAGACTGGGGAAAAACTTGCACTCCATCTCGGCGCGGGAAAAGGCTAGCACTTACTCGCTCTGGCTCAGTCCACTAGTGACATCAGGCACCCTTTCAACGAGGAGGGAAAAGGGAAAGGCTAGCGAGCGCCTTCGGTTCCTTCGCCCGCGCCTTAGCCGGCTGCAACGTCTCTTCCAGAGCATCCGCAGCTTCGCCCTTGTTTTTTGTAGTTGCTTTGCTTCCGCCTCTGATACTGATTGCGTGACGGTTGCTACTCGAAGCTATGAATTTCAATACTCTCGCAAGGCAGTGAGTGGTAGTCTTAGGCTCAGAATTGTACTGTTCGATGGAACTTGCAGTAGGTCCGAGATCCATGCGAGATCCATTACGCTATAGGCAGTGAGCTTTGATCCCGACCTTCATGCGCTCCAAGTACTTTCGGATATTCGCCGCGGCTGCGACCTTTTTCCTGATGATGGTGGGGACGTGCGTTGGACAAAATAGGACGTATATCAGCCTTGACCAGGCCATTGATCTGGCGCTTACTCACAACCATTCCCTCCAGGCCACTCGAACTCTGGTTCTTCAGAATCAGGCACAGGAGATCACTGCCAATCTTCGCCCCAATCCGACTTTGGGAGCTGATAGCCAGTTCGTCCCAATCTTCGATCCTCAGTATTTTTCTGCGGATAATCTGGACCAGATTCAGCAGTTTGATATTGGGATTGGTTACCTCTTCGAACGTGGTCACAAGCGGCCACGACGTCTGGAAGCCGCTCGCGATCAAACGGCGGTCACGGGTGCCCAGGTCGCCGACGCCGAACGAACTCTGGCTTTCAACGTCGGCCAGCAGTTCGTCAGTGTCTTATGGGCGGAATCAACCCTTCAGTTCGCACTTCAGGATCTCCAAAGCTTTCAGCAGACCGTCGATATCAGCGATGCACAATTGAAGGCGGGATATATTGGCGAAGGCGACTATCTTAAGATCAAGCTGCAGCTTCTGCAATTCCAGACCGACGTGTCGTCTGCCCGTCTGGCAAGAGTGCAGGCGCTTGTAAGCCTACGGGAATTGCTGGGCTACAATGCGGTCCCGGCCAACTATGACGTGATCGGCGATCTAGCGTACCAACCGCTCAGGGCGAATATGGAAGACCTGCAGTTGAAAGCACTAGACATGCGTCCTGACCTCCGTGCCGCGAAATTGGGAATAACCGCCGCGCAGAGCCAAATCCTCCTCGCCAGGGCGAACGCCAAAGTGGATGTCAATGGCACGTTCGACTATACGCATGTCTCTGGCGAGAACACAGCTTCGATATTCGTGAATTTTGCGTTGCCGATCTTCAACCGCAATCAAGGAGAGATCGCACGTACTGGCTATGCCCTCACGCAGGCTCAGGAACTGGAGCAATCGGCTAGCGATTTAGTTCTTTCCGATGTTGCCAATGCGTATGAGGCGGTCAGAAGCAATGACGAAGTAGTGCAACTCTATAGTTCCGGATACCTCAAGCAGGCGCAGGATTCGCGCGACATCAGCGAGTATGCTTACAAGCGGGGAGCGGCAAGTCTCCTGGATTTCCTCGATGCAGAGCGCAGCTACCGGTCCATTCAGCTGGCCTATCGCCAGGCATTAAGCTCTTATATGACCGCGTTGGAACAGTTGAAGGAAGCAGTGGGGACGAGAAATCTGCCATGAGGATGCGCAAAGCTCAATTAACCCTCGCAGCGGTGATTCTGCTCGTCATTTCCGGCTGCAACGCGCCAGGATCGAATGCCGTCAGGCCGGATGGCGCAACAAACTCAAATAATGCGGAACTGTTTACCATCTCGCAAGAGCAGATGGCGCATGTGCAGATGCTGACAGTTCAACCCACGACGCTGATTCGATCACTCCGGCTGACGGGGGCCGTGGCTTACAACAGTTTTCGCACGACGCCGGTCATTACGCAGGTGAGCGGACCGGTCAGCCGGGTCGTGGTCGTTCCCGGCCAAAAAGTACGAGAGGGCGAGCCTATGTTGTACGTGGCGAGTCCGGATTACTCGCAGCTGCGGACAAATTATTTGAAGGCCAAGGATGCGTATGCTCTCGCCCAGATGGCCAACGCCCGAGCGCATGACTTGTACCAACATCACGCGATTGCACTGCAGAATGTGGAGCAAGCGGAATCTGCCGAGGTGCAGGCAGGCGGCGATCTGGCATCGGCACAAGCCTCATTGAAAGTCATGGGAGTTACTGATCCCGATGCACTCCTGAAAGCCCCGCCTTCTTTCGAAGTTCCTGTAAGGGCACCGATTGGCGGTCTGGTCGTCGAGCAGGATGTGTCTGCGGGACAACTCATTCAGCCAGGCACCACGCAGTGTTTCATGCTCTCCGACATCAGCACTGTCTGGGTACTGGTCAATGTCTATCAGAAAGATTTGCCCTACGTGCGCGTCGGAGATTCGGTCGCAATTCAAACGGATACCTATCCTGAAATCTTCCACGGGCGTATCTCTTACGTTGCCGCGTCGCTGGATCCGAGCACTCGTACCCTGCAGGCGCGCATCGAGACGAACAACCCCGACGCGAAACTGAAGAAAGATATGTACGTGGTGGCAACCGTAAACGCGGGCACGATCCGTAATGCCATTGCGCTCCCCGACGCTGCCGTCCTTCGCGATAACGAAAACCAGCCCTTCGTCTATGCCGCGGCTTCTCCGAACCAGTTTGGCAGACGCTCAGTGACGCTCGGGGAAAGCTTAAATGGACAGACCGAAATTACCAGCGGACTGAAAGCGGGCGACCGGGTCCTCGGAAATGGTAGCTTGTTCTTGCAGTTCGCGAACTCGCTGCAACGTTAGCCGGATCGCGCGGATTTTGAACACCGTTCCAGAAATATAACAAAGACATCTGGCAAGGATACGGGCCTCACAACTGAATGATCCACCGAATAGTCCAAGCCGCGCTGCGACAGAGGTTTCTGGTATTGATGCTGACCGCTTTCATCACGGTCGGTGGAATCATATCGTTTCAGCGGATGCCCGTGGATGCTTATCCAGACCTCTCGCCCCCGCAGGTCGAAATCATCACCCAATGGCCAGATCATGCCGCAGAGGAAGTTGAACGGCTGGTCACGCTTCCCCTTGAACTCCAGATGAACGGCGTCCCACACATGGTGGTGATGCGTTCCATCTCGCTGTATGGGCTCTCCGATATTATCCTCACCTTCGAGGACAACACTGGCGATTACTTTGCGCGGCAAATTGTCTTTGAGCGTCTCGCTCAAGCTACGCTGCCAACAGGCGTAACCCCAAGCATGGCGCCATTGTTCAGTCCGAGTGGCCTAGTGTATCGATATGTGCTGGAAAGCCCCGACCGCAGCCCTCAGGAGCTCAAGACGATTGAAGACTGGGTGATCGAACGAGCGTATCGTTCGGTCCACGGCGTAGCGGACGACTCAGGGTTCGGCGGAACCGTGATGCAGTATCAAGTGCTGCTTGATCCGGCCCGCATCTACGGCTATCATCTGACGATCCCCCAGGTCGTGACCGCCCTGACTGCCAATAATTCAAATGCTGGCGGGGGTTTCTATTCTCAGGGCGGACAGTTTTACTATGTTCGTGGGATAGGCCTGATACGGAACACAGATGACATCGGCAACGTCATAGTTGGCGCCAACAAGGGCGTGCCCATCCGGGTGCGTGATATCGGTGAGGTGACCATCGGTCACGCTCCCCGCCTCGGCGAATTCGGCTTCCAGAAAAATAACGATGCGGTAGAGGGTGTCATTCTCATGCTGCGCGGGGAGCAGACGCAGAACGTCCTCAAAGGGGTTCAAGCAAAGACGGACGAGTTGAACCGTCAGATCCTGCCCCCTGACGTTAAGATTCATCCTTACTACGATCGCAGTGAATTGGTAGCCCTGACTACGGACACGGTAGGGGCGAACCTGCTCCGCGGCATGGCGCTGGTTTTGATCGTCCTGATCTTCTTCCTGGTCAGTGTCCGCGCAGCGATCATCGTTGCCGTTACCATTCCGCTCTCGCTTTTGTTTGCCTTTATTGTGCTCCACGCGCACGACGTTGCCGCAAACCTGCTCTCTATTGGCGCGATTGACTTCGGCATTGTCATAGATGGCACTGTGGTAATGATCGAAAATATCTACCGCGAGTTAGCGCAGCGGGAAGGACAACAATACAACCTCAACCAGGTGATTCTCGCCGCAGCAAAAGATGTGGATCGCCCGATATTCTATTCGGTAGCCGTAATTCTCGCCGGTTATTTGCCTATTTATGCACTAAGTGGACCCTCGGGGAAGCTGTTCCACCCCATGGCTGAGACGATGTCCTTTGCACTCGTCGGCGCTCTCATTCTGACGCTCACACTGATCCCGGTGCTCGCCTCCTATTGGTTCAAGAACGGCGTGCGCGAGAAACAAAATCGGGCATTCGAATGGATGAAGAGGAAATATGCAGCGCCGTTGGATTGGGCGCTCAACCGGCCCAAGACAACTATCGCGATCGCCGCCCTCATTTTTGCAGCATCCCTGCTGCTGGTGCCTTTCATCGGGGGCGAGTTCATGCCTCACCTCGATGAAGGTGCCCTCTGGGTGCGAGCCACCATGCCCTACACCATCTCCTTCGAGGAGGCCAGCACCATTGCGCCTCAGATACGTGACATTCTGATGTCTTATCCCCAGGTCACTGTAGTGGGTTCAGAACTGGGACGCCCAGACGATGGCACTGATCCCACCGGTTTTTTTAACTGCGAGTTCTATGTTGGCTTGAAGCCTTACAAAGACAAAGCGTGGACCGGCGACCTTGGCAACAAAAAGCAACTCACCGAATCAATCAATAAGAAACTCACTGCCTTCCCGGGGATCATCTTCAACTACACTCAGCCCGCCGAGGATGCTGTGGATGAAGCACTGACCGGCCTGAAGAGTTCTTTGGCGGTCAAAATATACGGTGACGACCTGAACGTGCTGCAGGACAAAGCAATACAGATCAAGAACATCCTCTCCAATGTGCCCGGTTTCACTGACCTCACAGTTGTGCGAGAACTTGGCCAGCCCAGCCTCCTGGTCGATGTCGATCGCGACAAGATTGCACGCTACGGGATCAACGTTTCAGATGTGGAAGCTGTGATCTCAGCCGCGGTAGGCGGGCAGGCCGTCACTCAAGTCATTCAGGGGGAGAAGCTGTTTGATCTTGTTGTCCGCATGCAACCGCAGTTCCGCAGCAATGCGCATGAGATCGGAAATCTGTTGGTCGGCACACCAGACGGTCAGCAGATCCCACTTAGCCAGCTCGCCAATATCAACCAGGGAAACGGTGCGTCCTTTATCTACCGCGAAAACAACTCTCGCTATATCGGCGTGCAGTACAGTATCGAGGGGCGTGATTTAGAGCGTGCGGTGCGAGACGGCCAAGTTGCGGTCAAGAAGGCCGTGACACTACCGCAGGGCTACTGGATGGCGTGGGGCGGCGAGTACAGTCAGTTTCTTGAGGCCAAATCGCAGATGTACTTTATCGGTCCACTTGCTCTGGTGCTGATCTTCATGATCTTGTTTGCGCTTTACGGGAACTTCAAGTTTCCCGTAACGATTGCACTGGGCGTTGTCATGACTGAACCAGTGGGTGCGCTGGTTGCGCTGAAGCTCACTCACACTCCCTTTAGCGTCTCCTCAGTCTTGGGCCTTCTAGCGCTACTTGGGGTTTCAGTGGAAACCGCCGTCATTCTCGTCTCCTACATCAACAAGCTCCGAAAGGAGGGAATGGGTATCCGCACTGCTACACGGCAAGCGTCGCTCTTGCGGCTCCGTCCCATTATGATGACGGCTCTTGTTGCCTGCCTTGGATTGCTGCCAGCGGCCCTTTCCACGGGCATTGGATCGGATACTCAAAGACCCTTCGCCATAGTCATCGTGGCTGGTCTCATCTCCCGCCTCTTCATCGGATTCTTCGTCAATCCCGTGTTGTACGAAATGGTTGCCCGAGAAGGCGATGTACTCCAGGTCTAGACGAAAAACGCCGTAAAGCCACAACGCTCACCGAATGTATCGAGATAGCGGAACAGGCGAAACAAGGAAGCATCAAGCCTTCTGTTAAGTCGGCTGTAGTGGTGTAGGAACGATCTCACGACCCACACCTTTTGGGACGGCCGGATCGGTGGATCCAGCCATTGATTTTGAGGGATTAGCGGGCGGGGTTTTTGAGGGCTTTTGAGACAGCGAGGATGTGCCTTGTGGGATCGTTCAGGACCTTACTCATCACTTTGAGGTGATGTTCTGAGGTGGAGGCATAGAGGCGAAGGTTTTCGGCCTTGGCTTTCGCGGTCTTTCGGCGAAAAATTGCCACCTCGACTCCAGAAATCGCCTCTTTACATAACTGGTGTATGGGACTTCTTTTGGAAAAAAGAAGGTATCGGCTTTGCTTTAGGGTAGAGGACCGCTGGGGAAAAGAGGTTATTGAAGCGTTCCGTGAGCGTTCGAATCATCACTCCTATCGGTAGAGCTTCATCGCGATTTACGAGAGAACTGTACGGTCTGAACAACGAGAGAATCGCCGCATGAAATCTGGGTCTTTTGCGTTTTTTAGTCTCTCTAGGTGCTCTCACGGAGAAACGAAAATCGCCTATTCCGTGGGAATCTAGGCGATTGGTAAGCCTAAAGCTGTCTATTATCAATAGTTCTACAGATTTATGGCGGTGGATGCAGTCCTGAGCGAACCGCTCTTCGTCCCCATTCCCTGCTATCAGGGATTAATACAGGGATTCTTCACTGGTTTTGCAGAAGGTACCTTGCATTATCCCCTCTATCCTCCTGAATCCAAGAGTTTTCTCGCGCCTTCCTTCCATATCAGTCTCAGACAGAACAGGGAATTTAATTTTTAGCTATCAGGGAATCATAATTGTTTATCTGTGTAAATCATGGCCAACATAAGGGGTAGGGCTGACTGCATTAGTTAGTCTCTCTGAATTCACCATGTCGAGGCTTCCTCATGGAAAGGTGAGCTGCGCGAAGGAATGGGTGTAGTCCACTAGAAGGCATATTTCAGTCCGAATTGGATTTTGCGTGAGTCGCTTCTTGTGGTAATGAGACCGAAGTTTGGGTTTCCGACAGTGGTATTTGGGTTGCTGAGGTTTGCGTGATTGAAGACGTTGAACATCTCGAAACGAAAGTCGAGGTGCTGTTCTTTGTAGATCGATATGTGCTTAATAATGGAGCTGTCAAGATTGACGGAACCAGGGCCGTGAACCGCGTCGAAGCTGACGTTGCCGTAGCGCTTGGCGTTGAACGGGGTGTTGACATCGAAAGCTGCGGAGTTGAGCCAAATTGGATAACCCGCTGTATTGTCCGGTGTCCCGGCGAGATAGTATGACTGGCCTGGAACGTGATCGGGGCGTGTGCCGGAGGTGTATCCGTTGCGTACGAGGTCCTTATTGGCAAGGACGTTGAGGGCCTGACCGCTGTTCATGGTAGCGACACCTTGAACACTCCATCCGCCCAGGACATTCCGGCCGAAGGCACTCCCCGACACGAAGGACGGCGCCGGAGGGTTCACCAGAAAAACGATCGTAGCTCGGTTACGCTGGAAGCCTGGTGAAGGTCCGCGCGATGATTTGCCATCGTTCGGGTCCTGCAGTGTTGACTGCCCGTTGCCGTTGCTGCCTGAACTTGCCCAAGTTTGATTCTGTGAGGAATAGGTGTAATAGAAGTCTGCTGAGGTGAGCGTGCCGTGGCGATAGTCAACGCTTGCCTGAAGACCGTTGTATTGGGTGACACCGCCGAAGATGTTGTAGTCGATGATGCCAAGCGGCGGGACGGGACGAATACCGCCGGCGCATGCGGTAGTGGCACAGGTTCCAGGCTCAAACTGGTTGGGAAGTGAGGTGGCGACTTCGTGGAGATCGTTCAGGCCGACGTATGAAATCTGCGCGTAGAGGTCTTTTGTGAACTGATACTGGACATTTGCATTCCAGTTTTCTGAATACTCGTCCGGGTGATGATACTGCGCAATGAATTCGCCGAAGCTGAGGCCTGCAGGAATGAGATTGGGGTTTGCCTGGATATTGGCAACCACTGTGCGTGAGATCGGATAAGCGGTAGAAAAGCCGGCTGGCGCCTGGCTAGGTGTAAATGAGGCATCGAATGGGAGGCGTGGATCGGCAAACGCAGAGGAGTACTGGAAAAAAGATTGCGGCGGAATAAACATCAAGCCGAAGCCGGCGCGGAAGACAGCCTTGTGATTGCTGAAGGGATCCAGAATCGCGCCGACGCGTGGTGCGAAGTTGAACTTGTTTTCGGTGAAGAAGTCATGGTTTTTATCTGAAGACAATGGGCCGAAGGGATCCGATCCGGTAATGTTATAGGCTCCCCGAAAGGGCGTGAAGTAGTCATAGCGCAGGCCATAGTTGAGCGTGAATCTGGAAGTCGCACGATAGTTATCTTCTGCGTAGGCGCTTATCTGCGTGCTGATGAGATGCTTGGGTCCACCGAAACTGACTGCGATGAGACTAGGAGTGTCGGTCTGCACATCAGCGAGTGACGCGTAGGTACTGCGAGGGCTGGTGTTCTGAGTACGTCGGCTGGGGTCGTAGCGATTGTCAGTACCAAAGGTGAGCGAGTGCTTGCCATGGATAAGCGTGAAGTTGTCGACGAGACCGTAAGTAGTGGTCTGAAAGTAGAGCAGCGACTGGGTCGTATCGGAATTGAAAAAACCCGTGATCATCAGAAATGATTGCGTTGGGTCGGTGAAGTAGGTGTCGACGTTGCGATTGACAAGGTTGCGGTCAAGACCAAGCCGTAGCTCGTTGACCTTGCTGGAATCGATGGTCCAGATGTCACTGAGGGCAGCGTTGTGGAATGTGATGGGATAGTCCTGGTTGTCGTTGGGACGGAATTGCTGAATTTGTTGGAGCTGAGTGTTGTAGTTGTAGCGTGCCAAGAAGTGATGCGCCCCGAGAAAGGTGTCGGCGCGGGCAAGGAAGAGGTTCTCGTTGGAAATGGTATCGCGGTTACCGACAAACATTCCGACAAGCGGATTTGATGTAGCCGACGTGGGTGCAGGCATCAACGAGAGCTCTTTGGCGATCTGCGGATTAGAGACCGAGGCGATCAGGGCGGGAGTTGCAGTTTCGCCCGACGTAGAGGAGCCGGACACGACGCGATCCCCTTCATAGTTGAAAAAGAAGAAAGCACGATTACGGATGAATGGACCGCCGATGTTGCCTCCGAAGTCGTTATAGCGGAGTTCGGGCTTTTTGACGATGGGATTGCTGTGCTTGTTTACCCATGTATTGGCATCAAGCACATCATTGCGGAAGAACTCAAATGCTCCGCCGTGAAATGTGTTGGTGCCGGACTTGGTGGAGATGGTGAGGATGCCGCCTGAGGCACGTCCGTACTGTGCGGAAGGGACTGAACTGAGGGTTCGGAACTCGCCAATTGCGTCAATGCTGAGGGTATTCGTGATGGAGCCAGCTCCCGCGCCAATTCCGTTAGTTTCGCCGAAGGTGGCATCTACGCCATCGAGGAGGATATTGTTCGAAAGGCCGGGGGCGCCATTGACTTCAAAGCCTCCACGGCCGTTCTGTGCGCTCGCACCTGAACTGGCATTTACGCCGGGTTGCAGACCGATAAGCGGGAAGAAGTTGCGCTCGTTTAGCGGTAGATTGTTTACTTTCTCAGGACTGACTTCAGTGCCCAAATCAGAGGAGGTTACGTTCATTAGCTGTTCGGCAGCAGAGACGTCAACCTGTTCCGTGACGGCGCCGATCTGCATCGTTACGGAAATATTTTGGCGGACGCCAGTGGAGACTTCATAAGTTTTTGTAGTCCGATCGCCAAACCCTTTGGACTTGACCGTGGTCGTATAGCTGCCCGGCAGAACTGAGGGAAACTCGTAAAAGCCAGTGGAGTTGGTGGTGGTCGTAAGGATGATTCCAGTGGCAATATTCCTCGCTTCGACTGTCGCGTTCGGGATGGCACTCCCCGTTGAGTCTTGCACGGTGCCGCTGATACTACCGCCAGCGGCCTGCGCGAACCCAATGCGCGCACCGAAAATACCGAAAGCCAAGAGGCAGATGATCAGGGAAACGCCTCGCAATATTTCGGTCAACGCCGAGTAACGGGTGTGAGTACTCATAAAATCCTCCAGGGGCCCTCGGCTCGAACGAAGGCGATTCAATGTCGCTTGAAAGCCGGTAAGCGCGACGGGGAAAATATACTATTGATAATCGATACTAGTCTATAAAAATATTATCAATAAGATTGTGAAGGATTTTCTCAGGCCGCCGAAGGCCCTCTTGAGGAGTTTTAGCGTGGGCGGTCAGGGCTGGTGACGCGCCCGTTCCGATAAGCAGGGAAAGCAAGGCCGATGCCCCTTCGGCTTTGGTTCGCTAATCCGTGATGTAGTCGGGCAACGCTACTTCGGGGGTGAGGTGGTCCTGGATCTGTTTACGAATGTGATCTTCATCATGCGTAAGAAGGGCTTCCAGCAGAAGGGTGTGCTTACGAACAGCTGATTGCATGGCCTCGTTAGCGGCATGGCGCTTGAGACTGACGAAGGCGTAAACGGCGATACAGAGACGTTGCAGAGTCTTTTCGAGAACTTCGTTGCCGGAGGCCTTCCACACCGTCTGGTGGAACATGAAGTCCTGTTCGGCCACGCCAAAGTGGTCTTTTTTGCTGACCAGCTTTTTCATTTCAGCGAGATGGGCGCGAAGCTCAGCTTCGACCTCCGCATCCATGCGGGCGGCCGCGAGATGGAAGGCGTACTCCTCAAGATGGCGGCGAACGTCCATCATCTGCAGGATTTCCGGACGTGAGAGCTTGGTTACGGTTGTGCCGCGATCGGGAACGCGTACAACCAGTCCAAGATTTTCCAGCTGCAAGAGTGCCTCGCGCACGGGCACCTGACTGACACTGAGTTGCTTGGCCAGGTGGGACTCACGGAGAGGCGTTCCGGGAGCGAGATCGCCCGACCAGATTGCGTCGCGAAGGCGCTCAAAGACCTCGCGCGATTTGCTCATGGAGCGGAGCGGAGTGAGTGACTTGATGGGCACTGGTTCATCCTACCGAAGGGAAAGCAAGCGCACAATGAGAAGTCGAGTTAACGGGCAACGGTTGTTTTTGACCAGCCGATAAGGTCCGCGACCTGCGGGGGGAGATTTTGATTCATGTCTTCGATGAAACGGGCGCGATCGGCTTCTGAGTGAAAGTCATCCCCGCTCATCATGGGCCCACAGTCGAAGCCAAGATGGCGGACCGCTTCGCGAACAGCAGGAAAGAACGGATAGCGGAATAAGATATCGAGCGTGTCATTGGCCTTGACCTGCAGGCTGCGGGCTTTTTCCCAGTCGTCGGTTTGGGAGGCCCGGAAGATTTCGAGATAGACCTCGGCCAGCATGTTGTATGTTGTGCCGATGCCGCCTTGCGCACCCATAAGCAGGCCAGGCGCGAGCGCTTCGTCATATCCGTTGAAGACCAGTTTTCCGCGTCTCACGAGCTTATTGAGCAGGTAGAAATTGAAGTCAGTAAATTTGACGCCGAGTACGTTTGGAAGATCGCAGACGTCGAGCAACTCTTGCGGATTTTGGAAGGCGAGAGGGGCAACCTTTGGGAAGTAGTAGAGGATGAGCGGGAGCGGCGAGTGCCTCGCGAGCTCTTCATAGAAGGCTTTCACTTCACGTGCGTCACCGGCGGGAGGAAGGCTGCTGATGGCATGAACTCCCTTGACGGCGGCATGCTCGGCAAGTTTGATAGCGTCAGAGACGTTGGGGGTGCCAACGTGGACGAAGAGATGTTTGTCTGCGGGGAGGGCCTCCATGAGGCATTCGACGAGTGCTTTGCGCGTGTCGAGCGAGAGAAGCTTGCCTTCTCCGGTGGTTCCGGCGACGTAGACACCATCGAGACCGGAGGAACAGAGATGGTTGAGGAGGCTTTGGGCCATCGTGTGATTGAGCCGGCGGTCTTTGTCGAGCGGGGTCAGAAGAGCGGCGTACATACCGGCGAACGGGTGAGAAACCAAGGCATCCTCCAAACGATTATCGATAATGTATCATGTAATTCGATTTGGAAAGCGCTTAATTCGCTCTCCAATCTAACGAATGAGTGGGTTTAGCCCTGATCGGTGACCTGTTAGCTCTTGAATAGAGACGGCTTTTCAAATTTAGCGTTCTATATGTTGATTTATTATTGATAAATAATAATCGATAACTGTAAGATAAATCACCGTTCCGGGAAGCGCATTTTCCGGTCGATTCATTTCACGCCAATTCTCGTTAGGAGGAAATTATGTCCGTTTCCGCTGGATCGAAAACCGAGTCTCCGCTGACCGTACCTAGAACACTCTCGAGCTCTGAGATCGAGGCGTATGAGCGGGATGGCTATCTGGCCGTCGGAAGGGTGCTGACGCCAGCTGGTCTGGAAGCCATCCGAGAAGAGTGCATGGCGGCGTGGACGAAAGAGAAAGAGGTCTTCCGGGAAGACAAATCGTGGTTGGAGAATACGCTGCTGCCGAATGTGCACCATCGATCGAAGGCAGTGCGCGATTATTACTTCAACGGGCCCATGGTGGATGTGGCAGCACAGGTGGTAAGCCCGAACATCAAGGCGGCGACGAGCCAGCTGACCTTCAAGCTGCAAGGCAATACGAAGCCGGTGCAATGGCACCAGGATAACGGCTACGGTCAGCTCAATCCGACGAACTCAATTTCCTGTCTGACCGCGCTCGACGACACGGACGAGTCGAACGGATGCTTGTGGATTATTCCCGGCAGCCATAAGTTGGGGCAGATGCAACACGGGCGGGGAAAGGAGTCATCGACTGGGAACTTCCGCGCGGAGCAGACGATGGATGTGGACGAGTCGAAGGCGATTCCGATCCACATGAAGGCGGGCGATTGCCTTTTCTTCCACGGATGGACGCTGCATAAATCGGAAGGAAACTTCGCACCGCGCGACCGGCGGATTCTGTTCTTTCGTTATGCCGATGCCGATGCGGTGGAGACGGACAAAGGCAATAAGCCGCGGCTGGGAAGGTTGCTGCGCGGCACAACCAGGTTCGATGAAGTTCGACAGTTCGAAGCGGATCTGTAACGAGGCCAAAGTATGAACAAACTGACGAGACGGACGGTCTTGCGGACCGGCGCGCTGAGTGCGACCGGGATTGCCTGGGAGGTCTCCGTGCTTAACCTGTTTTCAGGTTTGACAGCGGGTCTGGCTGAAGCGCCAGCAACTGCGCCTCTTTTTATGGATGGCTTTGACGTAGCCGATGTCGCAAGCAAACCGGACTACACGGTCATTCGCGATGTGAAGGACGGCTTTCGATGGCTGCATACGCCTTCCATCATTGAAGGCAGGGACGGCGTGCTTCTGGCATCGTGGTCCAGCAATGGCCCGCACGGAGATGAAGACCCGACGAACATCATTGAAGTCTGCCGATCGCTGGACAATGGCGTGACGTGGGGGCCACCTATTGTGGCGGTGCCACCCAGCGCCTGTAATCCCGTGTTTTTGCGAGAGAAGAATGGGGACGTGGTCTTGTTCTTCGATCTGAATCTGTCGCTTCGTCAGGACGACTGCGCGATCTCGTTTCGCAGAACGAGCGACAACGGGTTGACGTGGGGCGAGACCCAAAAGGTCGATGTTGGCGCACGTGTGACGATCATCGTGAATAACGGAGTGGCGTTACCCAATGGCGATTGGCTGATCTCGTTCCACTACGATCGCTCCAGCCTGCAGGAGCGGGAGTTCATCGTGGATGAAGCGGACTACGTGGCATGTGTTGCGGTGTCGAGCGATGAAGGCAGAACGTGGAAGCGCTATGACGCGGCCGAGATTCCGAATGAGTCTCATCGTCCAAATGGGAAGAGTTGGGCGGTAGAGCCAGCCGTGTTTCTAACCAAAAGTGGAATGCTCAGGATGGTGATTCGCTCACGTAATGGGAGCTTGTATGAGACAACGTCACGAGATATGGCGAGAACGTGGGCGCCGGTAACGAAGATGATATTCAGCAACGACGACAGTAAACCGAGCGTTCTGGGGCTGAAGGACGGGAACGCGGTTGTCTTGTGGAACGATGCAAAGTTGCTGGATTTTAATGGGAGATTTCCGCTGATGGCGACCCTCTCAACTGATGAAGGCCAGACTTGGTTTCGCACTGTGACGATCGAGGACAGCTATGTAACCCTGGACTATCCCACGGCGGTGCAGGTGGGTGACGCGATCAAGCTAGTGTATGGCTGGGATCGCAAACAGATGCGGTTTGTAAACCTTCACGAAGCTGACTTCAAGACCTGGACCCCAATCAACAACGCTGGTTCCTGGATGGTAAAGAATGGGGTGATGCAATTTGCCGACGGTCAGGGCGGGGGCACGGAGGCGAATGGCGACTGGCTGCGGTGGTCGAAGGTGGTAGCGTTTCTACCGAAAAGGCCGGCGGCAACTACGATGACGGCAGAATTTCGCATCGATGAAGAGTGGCCGAAGGATGCAATGATTGGGGTGTTCCCCGCGTACCAGGACGAGTCCAACTGGACGGCATGGATATGGCAGCTAGCGGGTCAGAGAGCTGGGCTTCAGGTTGAAGCGCATCGTGGAAGTATGACGCGCCCATACTATGCGGGCAATTTATCGGACACCTACTTCGACCCGATGAGCGCGCCACAGCGGAATACGTGGTATCGCATTGAGGTGACGCTCAAACCCGGTGTGATGGAGTATCGATTACTGAACAAAGATACTGGCAAGGTCCTGCTGGCAAGCCGGAACGAGTTCACCTGGCAGGGACAGTTCATCGCGTTGGGCTCACGGAAGGTGGCAGTGTCGTTTGACAACGTTGTGGTGAGATGAAGCTAGTTGTTGGCAGAGATTTGTTTGTTCGTTGTCCGTGCGATGTAGAGAAGGCACAGAGCGCCGCCACAAAGAACCAGCCCCGCCGCTACGAAGGCGAGCGAGAAGCTCAAATTCTGACGCAGCCAGCCGCCGAACAACGTGGTGAGTCCCGCAGTAATGCAGCCGGCGCAGTTCAGAATGCCGTATGCACTGGAGCATCGTTCGACGCCAATCATGTGTCCAAGGATCGGCGCGGTATTGGCGTCGAAGCATCCGCGGCCGAAGCCGACGGTAATGAGAGCAATCACCACGACAACCTGCGATTGCGTGTGGCTTAGCAGAAGGAGAAAAGGGAATGCGAGACCAAGGCCACACGCCTGGACGATAACTCGCGCATTTTTATAACGAATCGCGAAGCGATCAGCGGTCGCGCCGCCTGCGAACGCACCGATGAAGCTGGCTGTCTGAATCCAGAAGGTTGCTTCAAAGCCGGCGGCGATAAGACTCATGTGGAAGTGCTCGTAGAGATAGAGCGGAAGCCATATGTAGAGCATCCATGTGGCGACGGAGAATGCCATGAAGACGGAGGTGTAGACGCGCAAAGCGGTGCTCTTCAGAAGGCCGGCGAAGTCCGGTGCTGCGGTCGCGTCGCTTCGATCCTTGTTGTGTGAGCGCAGAACAAGCCAGATGATGAGGGAATAAACGACTCCGACGAGACCCAGAACAGAAAAGAGCGAACGCCAGCTGTAGTCGTGTTCCGCCATGCCGCCAAGCGTGCCGCCAGCAATGATGCCTGCGTAGCAGCCCATCTGGTGAATGCCCGAGGCCAGTGAACGGAAGCGCTCCTCGTGAACTTTGACGAGAAGGCCCAGGGCAGCCGGTATATAAAACGCTTCGCTGAGACCCATGGCTGCGCGCGTCCAAAGCATCTGATGCATGGAGTGGGAGTGTCCCGCCGCCAGACTTGATGCGCTCCAGATGATGAGACTGGCTGTGATCACGCGGCCCTGGCCGAACCTGTCAGCCGCAAAGCCTGCGAAAGGACTGGCGAGACCATAAGTGAAGAGAAAGAGCGTCCCGGTCAGGCCAAGCTGGATGGAGTTCGCATTGAAATCGCGCTGCAGCAGCGGGAAGATTGAGAAGATCACCTGGCGATCGAGATAATTGAGCATCGCAACGACCCACAAGAGGGCGAGCAGTATCCAGGGCCAGAGCTTTGCGGGTTTGCTGTCGGTGTGATTCGTCATCTCGACCTATTGGACTGTTGAGTTGTCTCGCTGCAATCCTAATCGTCGATCGCGACTGCGATCACCTTACCGGATCGATGGCCTGGATGGTTTTCTCCACCGGCGATGACGTAGTGACCCTGCCAGCGGGTGGCCGCGGTTGTGACCAAGCTCAGCGGCATCTGCGATATCGTGTGCCAGCTTCCGGTCTTTGGATTCATCTCGTGGACGTCTTTATTGAAGCCCGGGTGGGCGTCCCGGAGAATTTGCACTTGCGAGGCGAGAACCCCATCGTCTCCGCCGAAGTAAATGGGAGTGCCGTGGTTGCTGCAGGAGCTGGGTGCGGCAACCACTGCGGCGGGCAGATCGGCGAGCCGTATCCACTCACCCGAAGCCGCGCGCTTCCAGGCGTCTTTCAGGTAGGTGCGTACGGGCGATCCAGCGGCATCTACAGCAAGATCGGCGCCACTCATCACATAGAGCGCGTCACCGCAGCCGACAACAACTGGCAGAATCCGCGCATGCTGCCACGGAGCGATGCCGGCCGACTTCCATGTGCTGGCTTTGCCGTTTGCGTGGAGATCGAGCGTCCAGATCTCTTTCGAGACGCCCGCCGGTGTGAGATCGTGCTGGCCACCGACAACGTAAAGCGTATTTCCAACGATGCCGGCGGCCGCGTTTGTCACCGGATCAGGGAGGGGTGGAAGGTCTTCGATGGTGATTCTGTTGTCCCTCGAGACGAAGCGGATAACTGTGTTGAAAACGGTGTCGCCGTTTTGTCCTCCAACACAAATCAACGTGTCGTTCCATTGAGCAGACGCGCCGTATCCCATGGCGCGGGGAAGGGCGGCTTCGGTATTCCATGAGGCTTCAGGCGTGTTGAGGGAGTAGACCTGTGCGGCCCAGTTCTTTTTCCCTCCGGCCCAGGGAGGCGCAGTCCAGGTGGAACCACCGGCGACGACGAGCTTGCCGCCGACGTTACCTACGCATTGTCCGGCAATGGCTTGAGGCAAGGAAGCGAGGGACTTCCACGGATTGGTTGCGGACATTAACAAACCTTTCGAACAAAGTGAAAGAGCGAAGAAAAGTGCAAGCCGCGATGTGGATCGCCCGTGACGGACGTTGGGAGACGGCATGATGGAATTTCTTATTTCTTGTCGTCTTTCTTTGTGTCGCCATTCATGAGCCATGACGAGTCGAAGCGGGAAACGATGATGTGCACGTTGTTCGTGTCACTGTAGTTGATCGACCCTTCTTCATAGAGGATGTATATGTTCTTTTCTTTGTCGACGGCTAAATCACTGTAGCCTGCGACCCCTCCGTCGATGACTCGATGCACGGGCCAGGTTTTTGCGTCATCCGAACTGAGACGTATGGTCAGGTTTTGGCGTGGGCGAGCAAGCCGGGAGGGGTTGCTTGGTTTTATGTCTTCGCTATCCGGATTGGAGAAAAGGAGTGTCGGATCTTTATCGAGCGGCGAACTCCGAAAGCGAACGATGCTGGCGGCACAGATGGGCTCGAACAGGTTTTCATCAAAGACGGGAGTGGACCAGTTGCTAATGCCGTCCGAACTGATGGAGTAGGCCCGGCGAAATTTCTTTGACTCATTGCGGATACTCAGGAGTACGCGTCCGTCAGAAAGTTGCACGGCCATTGATTCGCTCGGGTTGGGAAGATCATCGGAGTTGTTTGCGATGATGGCTCCGCGGTTCCATGTCTTGCCGTGATCGTCGCTGTATATCGTTGCGATGGCGGAGGGGCGATGCGCGCGTGAGGTGGGCGAGGTCGGAGCGCCGAGCGCCATCCAGATGGGGACAAGGAGTCGACCACTCTTCAGTTGCAAAGCGTGGCCTACTCCAGGGGCGATCACGTGCCAGTCGTATTCTGGGCGGAATTTTTCGAAGACATCTGTAATCTCGACAGGCTTGGTGAAGGTTTTACCATCGTCGTCACTTCGCATGTAGTAGACGCGTTCGTAGTTGTGCTGATAGAGAAAGTGAACTGCTCCGGTTTGGTAATCGGGGATGGCAACGGGGTTGTCGGTAGTGCCCTGGCCTTCGCCCAGAAGACGTCTGGATGGGGTCCAGGTCCCTCCATTGTCCAAGCTGCGGCGCATGACGATGTCGATGTCGGCCCAGTCGCTGGTGCCCTGACGGGCCGAGGTGTATGCCAAGACAATGCCTCGCTTGGTAACTACAATCCCGGGGATGCGGTAGGTTGCGTAGCCACCTACCCCCGCGGTCCAGAGGATGGTGCTTGCGAAGTGCTCATTTATCGCATCTTGCTGAGCAAAGGCAGGGGAAGAAAATGTAAGTATTGTGGTTACAAAAAACGCTTGGACGGACAAAAAACGGGCCGGGCTAAAGCGAGGGAGGCTCATTAGGGGTGAGTGCCTTTCCAGTGCTGCTGTGTACGACGACTACAATATAATATCAATAACCGATAATTGACAATGATTATTTGAGTCGCTAAGATAGTGCGCATTCGGTGCGGAATGCGGTCGTGTGACAGCCGTCCGTTCAGAGGCGTTTTAGAGATTGATCAAAGGAATTTCTTTTGGCGACGCGAATCGTAGTTGCAGTGGATGGTCTTTCTCAAGACGATCAAGGGCGGATTGAAGCCGTTGCTAAAAAACTCGGGGCAAGTGCGGAGTTCTTTCCAGAGAAGTGTGATGACTGGAGCAATCGGCTTGCAGGAGTTACCGTAGCTTTTGGAGCGCCTCCACCAGATGCAATCGCTGCAAGCAATTTGTCATTCGTCCAACTGTTCAGTTCAGGCTATGACCTCTACAAAACGGACGCATTGCTTAACAGAAAAGATTTCCTGCTTGCGAATGCTCGCGGGATAACGGCGCAAGCGGTAGCAGAGCATTGCATCGCGATGATGTTTGCGCTGACGCGGCAGATGCATTTTCATATTCGCAACCAGGAACAAAACGTATGGCAACGGGCAGGCGCTTACGGGCTGCTGCACGGAAGCACAATTACGATCATCGGCATGGGCGCGATTGGTGGAACGCTTACGAAGCTTTGTCACGGTTTAGGGATGCGAGTTTTTGGGGTGCAACGTGGATCGGAGAAGCCTGAGTTTGTGGAGAAGGTGTTTCCGCTGGAAGATTTCTTCGACGCACTAAGCGAGTCACGCCATGTTGTGCTGGCGCTGCCCTCGATCGGGCTTTCCAAGCCTCTGATTGGCGCTGAGGAATTCGCGCAAATGCCAGATGGAAGCTACATCTATAACGTGGCGCGTGCTGCTCTGCTGGATCACGACGCGATGATGAAAGCATTGGATTCGGGCAAGCTGGCTGGAGCTGGGATCGATGTATTTCCGGAGGAACCGCTACCAGTATCGAATCCCCTTTGGGACTTCAGCAACGTTATCGTAAGCCCACATGCCGGTGGGCGATTCGTTGGTGAGATGTCATCGCTGGCGAATTTGTTTGCGGACAACCTTGAACGATATCTGACAGGAAACTTCCTCCACAACGTTGTGATCTCCGATCGAAATCCTGCGAGGTAAGGATGCGTCCCTTTTCGTCTGCTGAGATTCGTGGGACCTACGCGACGCTGCTACTTCCTATTTGCGAGGACGAAAGCATCGACTACGGCCTTTTGAAGGCTCAACTTCAATACCTTGTGTCGTCTGGCGTCGATGGAATTTATTCCAACGGCACGGCGGGTGAGTTTTATACGCTGAGTGAAGATGAGTTTGTCGATGTGAACCAACTGCTTTCGGAAACCTGCGAAAAGGCTGGGTTGCCGTTTCAGGTGGGTGCGGCATTTCCGACTGCGCAGCTCGCGCTGCAGCGGGTTAAACGAGCCGCCGAGTTCAGGCCGAGCGCGATACAAGTGATTCTTCCGGACTGGTATCCGCCAACGCTCAATGAGTCGTTTGAGTTTCTCGAACGCGTGGCGGAGGCGGCAGATGGAGTGCCGCTGGTGCTTTACAATCCGCCGCACGCGAAGAAGATATTGAATCCGGTTGAATTAGAGATCGCCTGCGATCGAATTCCGACATTAGTGGGGCTGAAGACTGGCGCGGGCGATGATGCGTGGTACGAAGCAATGAAGCCAGTGATGCAGCGAATTTCGGTGTTCGTGCCCGGGCATAACCTTGCGAGCGGATTTGCGCGAGGGGCTAGAGGTGCGTATTCGAATGTAGCTTGTTTGCAACCGCGTGGGACAGCTCAGTGGAATAGGTTAATGGAAACGAATCTGAGTCATGCGCTGGAAATTGAGAAACAGATTCAGACGTTCATGACGAAGCGCGTGCTGCCGTTCCGTGAGAACAAAGGACGGTCGAACATGGCGCTGGATAAGTTGCTTGCGTGGACCGGAGACTGGGCGCAGATCGGTATGAAACTGAGGTGGCCCTACATCGGGATTGATCCATCCGAAGTAACGGAGCTTCGTGCGCAGGCGCGTCAAGAGATTTCTTTTCTGTTTGAACAGTGAGTTTCGTAACGCCGGTCAACTTCGCTATTGCAGAAATTATTTTTCGAAGGAGATGAAGCGCCATGAAAATTGTAGAAATTGAAACGCGGCGGATTCGGCAGAGTATCGATCTTTGGCACGCGCCGCACCCTGCACCGCAAGGGGCTCGCGACTTTGAGTTTCCGCTGACGACGGTCTTTACCGATGAGGGGATCGAAGGGCACACGATGGACTACGGTCCTCTGGGACAGGGAAGGCCATCGGCGTATGCAGTCCACGACGTCTACTATCACGACCTTGTGGGGAGAGATCCACTCAATACAGAGGCGATCTGGCAACAGTTTCGTATGAAGCAGCGGCACCTTTATAACTTTCGCGAAACGATCTGGTCGAATCTTGACGTTGCGCTGTGGGACATCAAGGGCAAAGCTGCGGGAATGTCGATTGCGACGATGCTGGGAAAATATCGCGACAGTGTGCCGACCTACTCTACATGCCCTCCGCAGACGGTCAGAACAGTTGAAGATGTGCAGCATGAGATCGCGAAGAAGAAGGCTAAAGGCTTTGTCGGCGTGAAGTTGCAGCTACTGGATGGGCCTGAGAAAGACATCCCGCGACTTCGTGCGGCGAGGGAAGCCGCAGGGCCGGGCTTTCCTCTGATGCTGGATTCTTCAGCGGTACTTTCATTTGAACAGTCGCTGAAGATTGGTTACGAGTTGGATGAGTTGAAATACGAGTGGTTCGAGGAACCATTTCCAGATGCGCACATTGTGCAACTCAGGAAGTTATCGAATGCAATCAAGACTCCAGTGCTGGCGGCGGAGACTGTGGGGTTGATGGAGTTGCCGCATTACATGGTGGACGGTGCGATCGACATCATTCGTGCAGACGTTCATCACAAAGGCGGTATCACAGGCCTTTGGAAGGCGTTAGGAATGTGTGAGCTGATGGGGTATGAGCTGGAAATTCATACCGCCGGCTCCCCATTGCTGGATGTCGCGAACCTTCATGTTGGTTGTGCGACCCGACTATCCCGGTTTTTGGAGTCGCATCATCCAATGCTGCGCTTCGGATTGAAAACGGATCCGTTGGTGATTCGAGGGGATGGTCACCAACATGTGCCCACCGGCCCGGGGTTGGGTGTCGAGCTTGATTGGGATTGGCTGGACAATCACACAATTGAAGTGATTCGCGGTGACACCATTTAGCCACGGAGAAATCTGCTGAAGATTAGCATCAGGCAATTGCCTCGGAGAAAATATTTGGCAAGTTTTCTGCATGCCGATATCGGCGACTAGGCGCGACGCCCGCCAAGACTGGAAGCTCAACATCCCGAACTGTTGTGCTCACTGAACACCGTATCGTCGCGCAGCTACTGCTGGGCCTGCTTGCGCGTCCGGCCCATCGCATGCATCGAGGAAGAGATCGATCGGTATATCTCGTGGCCCGGGCAGGCACTCAGCTACCATCTCGGGATGACCGAGATCATGAAGGAGCGCAAGCACGCCCAAGAGGCGCTGGGGTCGAAGTACAATCTCCGTGCCTTCCATTATGCGATTCTCATGGTCAATTCCATTGACAACTACGAACATCTTCGTATATCTCTCTTTCAAGACCTTTTTGTTTCAGGCAGCTAGTGCAGAATTCATGTGGTGCGTGATTCGCTTTCTGTCAGTGCAGGGCAAATGGGTGTGGAGGGTTATCCGATGAGAGTTCTTCTACAGGATCTGGGTTATGCGTTCCGCCAATTGCGCAAGACTCCGGGCTTTACCATCACCGTCTTGCTGACACTGGCCCTGGGCATCGGCGCCAACTCGGCGATCTTTACGCTGGTCAACGCCATACTGCTGCATAACCTGCCAGTAGTTGATCCCCATACCCTTGTGCGCATTGGCGATAACGATGACTGCTGCGTCAATAGCGGATGGAATGACAAGGGTGATTACACGCTCTTCGCTACAGACACCTACTACATGTTCAAGAAGAGCCTGCCGGAGTTCGAAGAGCTGGCCGCGATGGAGTCCGGCTATGCCTGGCGGCCTCTTACTGTCCGTCGCGCCGGACCGCAGACAGTCGCGAAGTCCGTTATAGCAACCTTCGTCTCGGGCAACTACTTCCGCGTCTTTGGTCTTTCGCCAGCGACGGGCCGGCTTTTTATGGACGCCGATGATCAGAAGGGCGCACCTATTACAGCCGTCATGAGCTACGAAGCATGGCAGCAGGATTATGCTCGCGATCCGAGCGTGGTGGGAAGCACGTTTTACCTGAATACGAAGCCGGCCATCATCATTGGTGTTGCGCCAAAAGGATTTTACGGGGACCGCATCGATACCAATCCGCCCAAGTACTTCCTTCCTATGAGCTCGATGGATCCCGTCATCGGCGCGCCTTATTTTAATGATCCCGAAACTCAGTGGGCATACATCATCGGGCGCATAAAGCCGGGAACCTCTCTGGCCGCTCTGCAGGCCAAGGCCAGCGCGCAACTCAAGCAGCAGTTTGCACCGCTCAAGACATTTACCGATAAGCGCGCTCAAAAGGTTCTTCCCCTCACCCACGTCGTGCTTACTCCCGGAGGTGGAGGTATCCAGAACATGCAGGACGGCTACAAGGACCACCTGAAACTGCTGCAATGGATCGCCGCGCTCGTTCTTCTCATTGCCTGCGCCAATGTTGCCAACCTGCTGCTGGTGCGAGGCATGAGCCGCAAGGCCGAACTGTCAATTCGCTCGGCGCTTGGCGCTCGGCGCGGCCGTATTGTGCGCCAGTTGCTGACGGAAAGCGTTCTACTCTCGGGCTTGGGTGGCCTGCTCGGTCTCGCCGTCTCCTATATCGGAGCGCACGCGCTCCTGGCCCTCGCTTTCCCTAACCAACACAACATGCCGATCAAGGCCACGCCTTCACCCCTCGTCATCGGTTTTGCCTTTTTGCTCTCACTCGCTACGGGCGTCCTGTTTGGTCTTGCCCCGGCGTTGATGGCAGCGCGCACCCAGCCTGCTGACGCCTTGCGCTCTAACGCACGCACCACCGCCCAAGGAGCCTCTCTCCTGCAGCGCTCTCTCGTCGTCCTGCAGGCAGCTCTTTCCCTCGTTCTTCTTGTTGCCGCGGGCCTCTTTGCGCAGAGCCTCAACAAAGCCCAGAACGTCGACATGAAACTGGATACAACGAACCGCTATATCGTCCATATCAATCCACAGGCAGCTGGCTACAAAAACTTAGAAGTCGAACCTCTCTATCAGACCATTGAAGACAGCTTCCACGCTATTCCCGGCGTTCTCAAGGTCGGCCTTGCGACCTACACGCCAATGGAGCAGAACAACTGGGGATCGGGAGTAAAAATTCAGGGAGAACCAGACCTGAACAAAGGTGCTTCCTGGGTGAAAGCCAACCCGGAGTACTTCGACTCCGTCGGTACCCATGTCGTCATGGGTCGCGACTTCACGTTGCAAGACAAGATGCATGCGCCCCCCGTGGCTGTCGTCAACCAAGAATTCGTCAAACAGTTCTTCGGCAAGCGCAATCCCATAGGGCACTACTTTGGCTTTTCCGGTCCGACCATGACCGGCAAGGATGGGGCGCATGAAATCGTTGGCATTGTGGAAGATACAACCTACACCAGTGTCTATTGGAAAGACCACGCCATGTACTTTCTACCACTCACACAGCCCGCTGGCATTCCCGATACCGACCATCCTCTCGAAAAAGACCAATCCATGTACGCCGGAGCCATCATCATCCAGACCACCCGCCCCATCGCTGGTTTGGAAAGAATCGTCGGCGCCACTCTGGCGAGCATCAACCCCAACCTCACCATCGTAAAGTTCCAGACATTCCAGCAACAGATTCAAGACCGCTTCATTGAGGAACGCCTGATTGCGCGACTCACGTCCCTCTTCGGCCTGTTAGCCCTTCTGCTCGCCGCCATCGGTCTTTATGGCGTCACGTCCTATACCGTTGTCCGCCGCACGCCGGAGATCGGCATCCGTATGGCGCTGGGAGCGGCGCGCAGCCGCGTCATCGGAATGGTCATGCGCGGAGCCATGATGCAGACTGTCGTCGGCCTCGCTATCGGCATCCCGGTCGCAATCTTCTGCGTCCGGTACGTCAAGTCGCAGCTTTACGAGATCACCAGAGTGAATGTGCCGACCATGATTATCGCCATTGGAGTATTGGTGCTTGCAGCTGCCATTGCCGGCATCATTCCGGCGCGCCGCGCGGCCTCTATCGATCCAGTACAGGCCTTGCGCGTTGAATGAGCCACACCTTCCTAAAAAGGTTTTGGCAATTGCACCTTGCTGCCCAACAAACTCCTTGTTCATTCAAAGATTCTGAAGAGGTAACGTCCAATTCGATTCGACTGTCCGGCATGACTGAAATTAGGTGATGGCAAACGCGCTTGTGGAGGTCAAATGCATTTGAGTCCTCTCGATTGTTGACAAATCGCCGAGTCACTCAGCGAGCATGCTGTCGGCCCAATGAGTGACTCGGCCTGTTGTCGACTCCCCACGGACCGAGCACGTGATGTGCAGCCTGCACCAGGAGGGATCGCAGGTACGGATCGCCCTCTTTACTAATGTGCATCTGCGGCTCGCTCTGTCCCGAGTTGCGTCTTCCTGGTTGGAGCCCAACGTAGCAGGCTGCATCCCGGCTCTTGCGGAAACGATGAGGATCTTCCAGCGTCAGCATGTAGGTGAGGGCGATCAGTGTTCCTCATTTCTCTTGATCTGCTTCAGCCGCTCGGCTTCTGGATATCTGTTCCGCGCCATAGAGTCGAGCATCTGATCGTACTGGCAGATCCGTTCGCTGGCCGACTCTATCTCGTGCATCATCGGTTCCAGTGCATACTTCAACTCCGGACTCAGATCCTGAGCTGACTTCGGCTTCATCCCGCGAGCGCTGCATCCGCGGAGCCGTTCCCCATAGGACTTCGTCAGCCCTCGGGCCACGTTGACCAGCATCGTTCGTGTACGGACCAGAGCGGCTCGCGCCCGGATCACCGTCAGATCCGCTTGTGATTGAGCGCTGCGATGCTTCACTGGACACAACAGCTGTGGATCGATCCGTACCAGTCGCGCGAGCGTCATGGCGTCAATGCGATCATCCTTCCGCCTGCTCTCTCCGATCAGTCGCACGCTGCGCGCGTGCGCCACGATGGTCTCATGACCGAGCTCACTGAGCAGTCGGCTCACCCACGGCGAATGCGTTCCGGTCTCCACTGCGATACGACTCCGAGGCATCGCTCCGAAAATCTCGTTGATGGCTCTGGGCGTCGTGCTCACCTTCTGCTCAAGCAGCACGTCACCTGTCCCATCCAGCACGCAATAAAAGCTCGACCTGTCGCCCAGATCCAGACCGACGGTCAGACGCCCGTCATGCTTGCTGAGTGTCTCCTGCATCATCGTGGTGGTAAGCTTCTTCATCGCCGGTCTCCTTGTCTCCCGCGCTTCCAGCGCGTCGATAACTGGGAGCTTAACGCATCCCGCCGGAGACCGGCCTTCTCATCCCATCTGTTATCGCCAATTGAGAAGGGAACTTGCCGAGAACCCGACTTTATGGGCACTGCAAGATTACTTCCGGTTTGCCCGTGATCCACACAGAATCCGAAAGATCGAATAGTCGACGTTCGCGTCTGGCATCACTCTGCCCGCAGAGCAATCATGGGGTCCGTCTTTGTGGCTTTTTGCGCGGGGATGTAGCAAGCGAATACAGCTATGGCGATCACCCCGAGTCCAACCACAGTAAACGTAAGCGGATCAGCCGGACTGACGTTATAGATCAAGCTCGTCAAGACGCGCCCCATGATCAGCGCCAGGATGACTCCTATTGCCGTGCCCGTCAAAACCAGCTTTGTAGCTTCTCTGAGAACCAGACGCAGTACATCCGTGCGTTGTGCGCCCAGCGCCATACGAAGTCCGAATTCGGGAGTTCGCTGGCTTACGGAGTATGCGATGACGCCGTAGGTGCCGATTGCGGCGAGCAGAATTGCCAGAGCGGCGAATAGTCCGACGAGGACGAAGGCGAATCGTGGCGTGGCGACGGATGCATCGGCGATCTGATCCATCAATTGAACATCAGCGACTGCAAGCGATGGATCGATGCGGCGAACAACCTGGCGCACCGCGTCTCCGAGCAACTCGGGACTCGAGTTGGCGCGTACTGCAAGCGACATATCCTTGAAGGGAAAGGGTTGTTGCAGAGCGGACCACCAGAACGCGGGTACGGCGGCGGGACTGTTGGGCTTGTCTTTGACGTCGCCAACGACGCCGACCACGGTAAACCAGTCTTTTTCGGTTGGCTTGTTGTTGAAGGTGATTCTCTTTCCTATCGCATCTTCTTTCGGCCAGTACAGCGTGGCCAGGGTTTGATTGATGATCATAACGTTATGCGCGTCGTTGTTGTCGCTGCTGGTGAAGAAGCGTCCGCGTACCAACGGAATGCCGAGCGCACGGAAGTAATCCGGCGTCGCGACGTGATAGCGCCCGTGAAACTCTTCGTGGGGAGCAGGTTGCTTGCCTTCGATATTGAAGCTCGAGTTTTCGTCGTAGCCTGTCCACGGAAGATCGGTGCCCATGCCTGCGCTTTCGACGCCCGGGATCGAACGGAGGTCGCTATCCAACCGGCCGTAAAAGCGCGCGACATCGACACTCTTCTTGTAGTTCACCGATGGAAGTGAGACGTTTGCGGTAAGCACATGCTGCTGTTGAAAGCCGGGATCGAGATGCAGCTGATTCAGCAGGCTCCGCAACATCAGACCGGCTCCGACTAACAGAACGCAGGCGAGACTTACTTCCGATACAACGAGAATGTTGCGCAGCCGGCTGGAGCGTCCGCCGCCGGTTGCAGACCGTCCTCCTTCATGCAGACCACTGCTTCGGGTCGATGCGCGAGGCCTGGATCGCGGGCACCAGTCCAAACAGGATGCCTGTGAGAGCGGTGATGAGAAACGTGAACAGGAACACCGGCGTGCTCACGTGAATTTCGTGCACTCGAGGGAAGTCGGCGGGAAGCAGTGAGACCAGAGCCTTAACGCCGCCGACTGCCATCGCCAGGCCGAGGCCACCACCGATCAGAGCGATCAGCAGGCTTTCTGTGAGAAGTTGCCGAATCAGCCGCGCCCGGGAGGCCCCGAGCGCCAGTCGCACCGCGATCTCACGTTGTCGCGCTGCAGCCCTGGCAAGCAGAAGATTGGCTGCATTGGCGCACGCGATCAGGAGCACCATGCTGACTGCTCCAAGCAGCACCAGCAGGATTCGCCGGCTGGAACCCACAACTTCCAGATAGAGGGGATTGACCAGAACTCTCCAGTTCGTACTGGTGTTGCCATGCTCGCGAGCGATCTGTACCATCAGCGAGTTCATCTCAGAGTGGGCCTGCTCCGGCGTCACACCATCTTTCAATCTTCCGATGCCTTCGATGTAATGCGACCCGCGTTGCGCCGGATCACCTTCGAACGCGAACGGGCTCCACAGATCAACATCGTCGCCGTAGGACACCGAATGATATTCGTTGCCCGGGTGCCTGGTTCCTGGAGGCATCACGCCGACTACGGTGTAGGGCTGCGAGTTGAGAGTGATCTTGCGGCCCAGGATGTCCATCGCCGCGCCGAATTGCGTACGCCACAACCGGTCGCTGAGGATCACCTGCAATTCATTGCCTGGGATCTCCGCCTTCTCGTCGAACTCGTGTCCGAGCTGCGGGTGCAGACCCAGCACTCGGAAATACCCGGAGGTGACTCTGAATCCGTTGAGGTGTTCGGGTTCGCCGGAGTTGCCCGACAGCTGCCGGTCGCCGCGCGTGAAAGCTGCAAGAGAGTCGAAGGATTTGCTGCGTGTGCGGAAGTCGCGAAAGTCGAACGGGTTCAATGGGAACTTCGGATAGTCGGCGCTGGTGAGGAAGATGCGCGCTATTCGTTCAGGCCGCTGGTAAGGGAGGGATTTGAGCAGAACGCTGTCGATCACGCTGAAGATGGCGCTGTTGGCGCCAATGCTCAATGCCAGTGTCAGGACAATGACCGCCGCGAACACTGGATTGCCTGTGAGTTGCCGGACGGCATAGCGGATGTCCTGCAGCGTGTATGCGATGAAGCTTGTACCGTGCGCGTCGCGACAGTCTTCCTTTACCTGCTCCTGGCCGCCAAACGAAATCCGCGCCTGTCGCGTGGCCTCCTTTTGAGTCATGCCGGACTGCTTGTACTTTTCAACTTCGTGCTCGAAATGAAAACGGAGTTCGTCGTCCAATTCCGCTTCAACAGTGTTTCGGCGAAACAGTGCACGCAGACGAAAACGCAGGTCATTCAGCATGAAAGTGCCCTCACACGCTCTCTAAAATCTGGGTGACAGCTGCCGTCAGCTTTTTCCAGCTGTCGGTCTCCACGTCGAGTTGCTTGTGCCCACTACGCGTCAGTTCGTAATATTTTGCGCGGCGATTGTTGTCGGAGGTGCCCCAACTGGCCTTGATCCAGCCACGCCGTTCGAGCCGATGAAGAGCCGGATACAACGACCCTTGCTGGATCTTGAGAACATCGCTTGATATTTGCTGAACGCGCTCGGAGATCGCCCACCCGTGCTGGCTGCCCAACGACAGGGTTCTCAGAATGAGTAGATCCAGCGTGCCCTGTGGCAGATCGATATGTTGAGTTCCCAATTGCTCCCCTTTTGCTTCTACAAAAGTAATACTCCACCTCTTGTAGAAGTGCAAGGGGGCCTTAATAAATTTGGCTATGCCAAAGCGCCAAAGATTTTAAGTGCCCTCCCAGCTATGCACCTTGCTTCAACGCGAACACCAGTCTGGGGTTACGGGAAGCCTCCCAATTTTCTGTGATTGTGGAAAGCTGGGCGACTTTAGTAGGAAGGTATTTGAGGCCACTGCCCATGATTTGGATGGCCGAGGAGCGCAATGCGGCAGCGGGCACCTCTACAGGTTCGCGGCTGGCTTCCCCAACCTGGACGAAGCGAACAGGGTGTGCGTCTTCAATCGTTTTGCGGTAAATTGGCGGATTTTATCGATGTAAACCATTATTTATGAACAGTTTATACTTAATGGCGAGTTTGCAGTCATGCGAACTCTTCGTTGAACTTTTTCTCTACCGAGAGTTCGCCTCCACCTCTCCTGTCGGTCGACATTCAAACTCTCCATAGAGTCTTCTGCTGAGCCAAACCGCCTCAACATCGGAAGAGAATGGCTGCCCCAGGACGGGCTTTTCTCTCTCAAATGTCTCTCTCACTATCTCTCCGGAGGGAAGGGATCTGCCAAATTACGCCCGGATTCAGGTCATAATCTTGTTCGTAAGTTGACTATTTTGAATAAGTTAGAAGGTAATGGCGGAGAATGGGGGATTCGAACCCCCGATAGAGCTTTCGCCCTATAACGGTTTAGCAAACCGCCGCCTTCAGCCACTCGGCCAACTCTCCGTTTGTGTTGCGTGAGCATGTTGTTGCTTAATGCCCGGCTGAGGCAATTATAGCTTGAGGCTGGGGGAGGACGGCAAGCAGCGATGGTGACCGCGATTGGTTTGCGGTGCGCTGGAGATGCTCCCTTCACCCCTCTTCACCACTTCACGCAGCGCGGCGAAGGATGACATATAAAAGACACCATGGCTTTAGGACAACGTGGATTGGGACGGGCTGGGAAGATGCGGCTGCTGCCGCTGATTGCGGCGACCTACTTTATGGTGTCGGGCGGCCCGTATGGGTTGGAAGACATTATCGGTCAGGCTGGGTATGGGCGGGCGCTGCTGCTGCTGGCGCTGGTGCCTCTGGTGTGGAGTCTGCCGACGGGTTTGATGGTGGGAGAGTTGGCTTCGGCGGTGCCGGAGGAGGGTGGGTACTACTGCTGGGTGAGGCGGGCGCTGGGCGGGTTCTGGGGGTTTCAGGAGGCGTGGCTGAGCATGGCGGCGAGCGTCTTCGATATGGCGATCTATCCGGTGATCTTTGTGCTGTATCTGGGAAGGATTGAGCCGACATGGACGGCGGGCGGACGCGGGACAATGTGGGCCTTGGCCGTTGTAGTGCTGTGTGCGGCGTGGAATCTGCGCGGGGCGAAAGCGGTGGGTGAGGGATCGGTGGGGCTGTTCTGTTTGCTCCTGTCGCCGTTTGTGGTGCTGACGGTGGTGGGTTTGTGGAAAGGCTTGTCAGGAGTGGGGCAGCATGGGTTTGCGGGACTGGGTGCGTTTCGGCAGGTGCCTGCTGTGGGGGCGAATCTTGCGGGAGCGATCTCGGTGACGCTGTGGAACTACATGGGTTGGGATAACGCTTCGACGGTGGCGCAGGAGGTGGATGAGCCGCAGAGGAATTATCCGCGGGCGATGCTGATTGCGGCGGGGCTGGTGGCGCTGACGTATGTGCTGCCGCTGGCGGCGGTGGCGATGGCGGGGATTCCGGCGGAACAGTTTTCGACGGGGGCGTGGACGGATGCGGCACGGGAGGTGGTGGGGCCGTGGCTGGCATTGGCGGTGGTGGTGGGCGGGACGATCAATGGGTTTGGGATGTTCAATGCGCTGATGATGAGCTATACGCGTGTTCCGTATGCGCTGGCTGAGGAGGGACTGCTGCCGAAGGCGATTGCACGGAAGACGAAGGCGGGAGTTCCGTGGGTGAGCGTGCTGCTGTGCTCGGTAGGGTGGGCGCTGGCGCTGAGGATTTCGTTTGAGCGGCTGATCTCGATTGATCTGGTGCTGTATGGAGCAGCGCTGGTGCTGGAGTTTGTGGCATTGGTGGTGCTGCGGATAAAGGAGCCGGAGTTGGCGAGGCCTTTCCGGGTGCCGGGCGGGTTGTGGGGCGCGGTGGCGGTGGGTGTGGGGCCGACACTGCTGATCGCGTTTGCGCTGTGGGCGGCGAGGGGCGAGCGAGTGGCGGGACTGCCGGCGCTTGGGTTTGCGGCGATTGTGGCGGCGGCGGGGCCGGTGGTTTATCTGATTGCGAGAGGGGCGAAGCGGGCCGGAACTGACGCCCTGGCTCCGCCTGGCTCCGCTTAGACTCGGCTTAGTCGGAGGTTCGCCGCTTCTGTTCGGGGGTCTGCTCCGTTGTATGGGGAACGGGCTTAGGTTTGGGGTCGGCTTTGTCCTCGATAAAGCTCTGCTGGGCCTCGATGACCTTGGTACGAGCAAAGGAGGCGTCGCGCCAGCCCTTAATTTCGACGCGCTTGCCTTCGAGGTCCTTGTAGATGGCGAAGAAGTGGGTGATCTCCCTTAACATGTGGGGATAGATCTCTGAGAAGTTCCAGACATCTTTGTAGCGCGGATTGTTTTTTCCGACGCAGAGGACCTTTTCGTCGGCGAGGCCCTGATCCAGCATCTCGAGGATGCCAATGGGACGGACTTCCATCACGCAGCCGGGGAAACTGGGAGCGTCGACGAGGACGAGAACGTCCAGAGGGTCGCCATCCGCGGCGAGGGTGCTGGGGATAAAACCGTAGTCGCCAGGATAGTGAACAGGGGAGTACAGATTACGGTCAAGGCGGAAGAGATGGAGTTCCTTGTCGTACTCGTACTTGTTGCTGCCTTCGTAGGGGATCTCGATGACGGCGTTGATGACCTCAGGGCTGTTGGAGCCTGTGGGGAGTTCCAGGTAGTTCGGCATGATTCAGGCGTCTCTTCTCTTTGGAGAATAATCTCAATCGCGGATGCGATGCTGGTCGGTGGCCGGTTAGTGGCCTTGGGGAGATACGTGATGGATGGCCACACGATCGTTAAAAGGGCAAAAGCGACATCTTGTCTATAATCAGACAAGATGAAGGCTCATGTCTATGTCACGCTGAAACGAACGGTGTTGGATGCCCAGGGGCAGACGGTCGCCGATGCCTTGCGACGGATGGAATATCGCGGTGTTGCCGACGTGCGGCAAGGGAAGTATTTCCTGCTGACACTGGATGATGGATTGGAAGAAAAAGCAGCGCAGGCCGAGGTGGAACGGATTGCGCGTGAAGTGCTGACCAACCCGGTGATCGAAGAGTTTACGTTTCGGATTGACGCATAGACTGTTCACTCCCAGGTCTGAAAGTTGCTGTTGACCGCGACTGCTGAGGCCAGGTCTGCGCCGGCGTTTCCGATGGCGTTTTCCTATAGTCGTTTTCCGCTAGGCGACGACGGCTGGTTTTTTTGCATCCTAAAACCCAGAAACGGGGCAATCGGGCCATAGAGGATCGCAGGTCAAAGAACACCTGACTGTGTTGTTGCTCCCGTCTTTTGTGCTCAACGGAAGATCCCTCTGCGGGAGGGCCGATGCAGCCAGGTGATGCGCGGTGGTGGATTTGGCGCGCTGGAAGCGGGATATGTGTGTCCCTGCTGCTCGCGTTTTCTTCTGCCGCTTTGCGGGGGCAGAGTTTGCCGGCGCGCACGAGATCTACTGAATTGAGCGCATTCGGGATGTTTACGAACCTCACTCCAGATTATGGGATTCAACCGAACTTCGGCTATACGGCGGCCGTGGACTTCACGAAGCTTTTTAAGTTCACGGCACTTTCGCTTGAGCTTCGATATAAAGATACCGACGGCCCCACCGTGAGGGAGCAAACTCTGGGCGCAGGACCACGGTTTGAATATCGATGGACCCGGGTTCATCTCTACACGGATCTTCTTGCGAGCGGCGGCAAGATTAGCTTTGCCGATAAAAATGCCCGGGGGTCAAATGGAACGGGATCCAACGGGTCGGTGGTGTACACGTACGGCGCTGGAGTGGACCTCGACCTGACGGGGCAGTGGGCGGTACAGTTCGATTATCAGAGTGAGCACTGGGATCTTGAGGAGAAGCCGAAGATTCTGCTTTTCCCGAATGCTTTCAGCGTGGGGATTGTGTATCACCTGCGGTTTGCGAAGGACCGATCCCGCTGGTGAAGTTGCTGGAATGCGGACCTCCGTGGTGCTAGGCTCAAAAGATAGAGGTTGTGTCTTTTGAACGATGTTTCCGTAGAGCGTGGGGCCGGCATTGAGGTTGACGGCCCGGTATCCGGCGGAAGCCGATTCGTGCGGGCTTGCCTGCGCCTACCGGTCGACCGGACTCCGGTGTGGTTTTTGCGACAGGCCGGGCGATATATGCCGGAGTATATGGCGGTGCGGAAGCACCACTCGCTGCTGGAGATCTGCAGGACGCCGGAGATTGCGGCGGAGGTGACGATTACGGCCGCCGAGCGGCTGGGTGTGGATGCGGCGATCATCTTTGCCGATCTGCTGCTGCCGTTTACGCCGATGGGACTGGACTTCGAGTTTGTGGCGGGCGAGGGACCGGTGGTGCACACGCCGGTGCGAACGCTCGAGCAGGTTCGGGCGCTTAGAACCGATCGTAGCGATGAGCTGAACTATGTTGCCCGAGCGATTGAGAAGGTGGGGACGCACTTTTCCGGTCCTCGGGCGGATGGGGACGCGCTGGGGATCATCGGGTTTTGCGGTGCTCCGTGGACGCTGGCCGGATACATGATCGAGGGCGGAAAGCAGAGCGGCGGGGATCGCAACTACATCGAGACGAAGAAGCTGATGTACTCGAATGGGGCAGCGTGGTCGCTGCTGATGGAAAAGATTGTCACTGTTCTGGTTGCTTATGCGCGGCAACAGGTGGAGGCGGGCGCGGATGTGATCCAGGTCTTCGATAGCTGGGTGGGCAAGCTGAGCGTTGGAGATTACACGCAGTATTGCCTGGACTGGACGACGGAGCTGGTGCAGCGGATCAAGGCGATGGGAGTCCCGGTGATCTACTTTGGCGTGGAGACGGCTTCCCTGCTGCCGGCGATGAGCCAGACGGGCGCGGATGTGATCGGGCTGGACTGGCGGGTGCCGCTGGAGGTGGGGTGGAAGTCCGTTGGCGAAGGCTGTGCTGTGCAGGGAAATCTGGATCCGATCACGCTGTTTGCGCCGCCGGACGTGTTGAAGGAGCGGGTGAGCGAGATTCTGCGGGCGGCGGCGGGACGGCCGGGACACATCTTAACCTTGGGCATGGTATCGTTCCGGGGACGCCGGTTGAGAGTGTGATACGCGTTGTGGAATGGGTCAAGGAGCTGAGCACGTCGTGAACGAAGAGACGGGGAGCCAGGAGACAGCGAGTCCGGAGAAGAGTAAAAGCGCCGTGCTGCTGCTGGCGCACGGAACTCCGGACGTGCTGGGGGAGATGGCGGATTATTTGAGCAACGTGACCGGGGGGCGGGCGTTGCCGGAGGCGGTGGTGGAAGAGTTGCAGCACCGGTATGCCCAGATTGGGCTGCGGGAGATTCCGGGTGAGGAGGCTCCGCCGCTGACCAAGTGGACGATGACCCAGGGCCACCTGCTAGAGCAGGCTTTGGGAGACGGCACGGTCTATGTGGGGATGCGGAACTGGCATCCGCTGATTGCAGACGTCGTTGAGGAGATGCGGGCGGACGGAGTGACCAAGATTAAGGCGGTTTGCCTTGCCCCGCAGAACTCGCGGACCAGCGTTGGGCTGTACCGGCGGGCGGTGCTGGCGGCGGCGGCTGGACTGGAAGTGGAGTTTGTTGCGGGGTGGGCGGAGAGCCCGCTGCTGGCACAGGCGTTTGCTGAGATGCTGTGGCCGGTGTGGGCGGAGGCTTGTGCTGAGTCGGGGCGACGGGTGCCGGTGTTGTTTACTGCGCACAGTGTGCCGTGCCGGACGATTATGACGGGCGAGGCTTCGATCTCGGGGTCGAGGCCAGGAACACCGCAGCAAAATTCGCCGGATACGTATCCTACGGAGGCTAAACGGACGGCGCAGATGGTGGCGAATCGTCTTGCCGCTGTGGGGTTTGGTGACGGAGATTGGTACTTTGCGTTTCAGAGCCAGGGGATGAGCGGTGGCCCGTGGATTGGGCCTACGGTGGAGGAGACACTGAGGGCGATCAAAGACGAAGGGCATGTGGGTGTCGTGATACAGCCGGTTGGGTTTCTGTGCGATCACGTGGAGATTCTGTATGACATCGATATTGCGTTTCGCGAGGCGGCGAGCGAGCTTGGGCTGAAGCTGTGGCGGGCGGAGAGCCTGAACGATTCGCCTGTGCTGATTCGAGCACTGGCCGATGTGGTGTCGGGGGCGTATAAGGCTACGGTCGAAGAGATTACGGTGCCCGCAGAGGTATAGGCTGTCGAGAGAGCCGACCGCGGGGGCTGCGGCTTCCGCTTTTTTTGCGGACGTTGTTTTGGAGATTGAATGAAGCGGGTTGCAATTGTTGGCGGTGGGGTAGCGGGGCTGACAGCAGCGTATGAGCTTGCCCGGCTGGCTCGCGGGGGCGCGGCAGTGCAGGGTGTGCTGCTCGAGGCTTCGACACGGCTGGGTGGGATCGTCGAGACGGTTCGTGAGGGTGGGTTCGTGATCGAGTGCGGGCCGGATGCGTGGGTGACGGAGAAGCCGTGGGCGCATGAACTGGCGATGGAGCTCGGGCTGCAGGATGAGGTGATCTCGTCGAACGATGCGCGACGAAAGACCTATGTGCTGATCGACAAGAGACTGCAGGCTATGCCGGATGGAATGCGGATGATGGTGCCGGTGGATTTTGAGGCGCTCGATGCTTCAGAGATGTTCAGCGCGGAGGCGAAACGGGCGTATCACGATGAGGTGGGGCGGGCGGATGAATTGCGAACGGACGCTCCTGCGGGCGACGAGAGTGTTGCGGAGTTTGTGCGGAGACATTTTGGCAATGAGGTGCTGGAGAAGATCGGGGCTCCGCTGCTGAGTGGCGTCTTTGGGGGAAATGTGGCGACGTTGAGCGTGCGCGCGGTAATGGCTCCGTTTGTTGCGATGGAGCGCGAGCATGGGAGTTTAGTGGCCGCATTGCAGGCTCGGACCGCGAGCGCGAAGGCTGAGCCGGTGTTTACTACGCTGCGCAGCGGTTTGGGGACGCTGGTTGATCGCATGATCGCGACGATACCGGAGGATTGGATTCGGCTGGGGGCGAAGGTTGAGTATGTCTCGCATGAAGACGAAGGCTGGCTGATTGGAACGGCGCGAGGCGTAGAGCGGTTTGACGCTGTGATGATGGCTGCGCCAGTGGATGTCGCCCGGATACTGCTGGAGCCGGTCGACGAGGAGGCGGGGAAGCTGCTGGAGATGGAATCCAGCTCTGCGGTGGTGGTGGGGTTTGGGTTTCCGGATGCCGTGAAGCTTGGGTTGCCGCCGGGTTTTGGTTTTCTGGTGCCGTCGGGGTCCGACAGCCTGTTGATGGCGTGTACCTTTGTGGATCAGAAGTTTGACGACAGGGTGCCGGCCGGCGGGCGCCTGCTGCGGGCGTTTTTTGGAGGAAAAGCAGCGGAACGGCTGATGCGTTGCGGCAACGACGAAACCGCTGCGGTGGCGCGGATGGAACTGGCGCGGATTCTGGGGCCTTTGCCCGAGCCGCAGGTAACTGTGGTTCGTCGCTGGCCGCGAAGCCTTCCGCAGTATGGAGTGGGACACCTGGAGCGGATGGCTGAGTTGTCGGAACGAGTGCGGCAGCTTGATGGTCTGTGGCTGCTGGGCAATGGCTATCGCGGGGTTGGATTGCCGGACCTGGTGCGGGATGCGCGAGCAGCGGCCCGGCAGATGGTTGAGCGGGGTTGATTCCGCGCTATTTCACTCATTTGTAAAAATTTGACCCGCGTGGGCATGCGGGATAGTCTTTTCTAATCTGGTGTTGGGAAGACGGTGCGAATCCGTCGCTACCCCGTAACTGTAAGCGTTGAGGGTTTTGACAATTTTCTGAAGCCACTGGGATGCGTCCTGGGAAGGTGAGTCAAAGCTCGGTGAAGCGCAAGTCAGGAGACCCGCCGGAGACCTATCAGGCTTAGTTCAGCTTCGCTGGGAGAGCTGAAGAGCATTCTCGCTGACTTTTAATAAAAGTCTGCTCGAGCGCTGCCTAAAAATTATTCCCGCTCTGTTCCATGGATTTTGCATGGGCAAGGAGCTGACGATGCAGGAGACGCGCCAGGGTTCGGTGACACTCGTGCTTGGTGGTGTGCGAAGCGGCAAGAGCCGTTACGCGCAGCAGCTTGCGGAGCAGTCGCGCCGGGTTGTGTTTGTGGCGACGGCAAAGATTATCGATGAAGAGATGCGGGCCAAGATCCAGCGGCACAAAGACGAGCGTCCGGCGGAATGGCTTACGGTCGAAGAGCCTTTGGAGTTGCCGCAGGTGCTTGGGCAATACGATGTCGAGTGCGAGGTGATCGTCGTGGATTGCCTGACGATCTTCGCGGCGAATCTTCTGGAGGCCGAGGGCGGCAAGGACGATGCTATGGAACGGCGGATTGCAGGACTATGTGAGGCCTTGCGGACCGTTCGTTGTTCGGTGGTGCTGGTGTCGAACGAGGTCGGCAGCGGAGTGGTTCCACCTTATCCGCTGGGAAGGCAATATCGCGATCTGCTGGGGGAGATTAATCAGAGGATCGCCAGAGTTGCGGATGATGTGGTGTTGATGGTCGCTGGACTGCCGCTGGCACTGAAAGGGCATCTCGAGGTGACGTTGTGAAGGGGATGTTGATCTCAGGGACTGCGAGCGGCGTGGGTAAGACAACGGTCTCGCTGGCGATCATGGCTGGGTTGCGACGGCGTGGGTTAGCAGTACAGCCGTTCAAGTGCGGGCCTGACTTTCTGGATACGAGCCACCACACGAGGATATGCGGCCGTACGGCGCGCAATCTCGATACATGGATGCTGAGCGTTGAGGCTAATCGAAGCGTTTTGCGGAATGCATCGCGTGGGGCGGACGTCGCCGTTGCAGAAGGCATGATGGGATTGTTCGATGGCAAGAGCGGGAGCGCTGAGACTGGGAGCAGTGCAGAGATCGCCAAGCTGGTGCGTCTGCCGGTGGTGCTTGTCGTCGATGCGGCGAAGAGTGCGCGGAGTGTTGCTGCGGTGGTCCTGGGCTTTGAATCGTTCGATGCGGATTTGCAGCTTGCGGGAGTGATTCTGAATCGCGTGGCGGGTGAGCGGCACTTCGGAATGCTGCGCGAGGCGATTGAATTTTCGTGCGCGACGAGGATTATCGGATGGTTGCCGACCGAGCCGGGGATTGCGATTCCTGAGCGGCATCTTGGATTACATGGAGCGGGAGAACTGGAAGCGGATGAACTGGAGGCCACAATTGACGCGTTTGCTGCGCTTGCCGAGAAGCACCTCGATCTTGACGGCCTTCTTGCGCTGGAGTGCGGGCTGGAGATGGCCAGGGATGACTCAGCGCCAGATGCCCGTGTGCAGAACGGTGATGCTGTGCGGATCGGAGTGCCCTCCGATTCTGCGTTTTCGTTTTACTACGAAGACAATCTTGACCTGCTGCGAGAGTGTGGGGCCGAGATCGTTCGGTTCAGTCCGCTGACGGATGCGTCTCTGCCTGCGGGGCTCGATGGGCTGTACTTCGGAGGCGGGTATCCCGAGTTGCACGCGAGGGAATTGAGCGGCAATCTGGGGATGCTGGAAGCAGTGCGCGCTTTCGCTGGGTCGGGAAAGCCAGTGTATGCGGAGTGTGGCGGGATGCTCTATCTCGCGGAGAGTTTACGCGCCGATGGTGAAGACTATTCGATGGCTGGAGTGCTTCCGCTCTCGATGCAGATGACGGAAAAACTCGTTCAGTTTGGATATGCCACAGTTGAGCTTACCGAGGATTGTTTGCTCGGGCGTAAGGGAACGGTTGTTCGGGGGCACAGCTTTCACTATTCGCAGATTGCCTCGCAGGGTGAGATGGCGACGTGCTACCGCGTGCAGTATTCTCTCTCGGGCCGTGAGGAACTGGAAGGGTTTCGGAAGGACAATGTGCTTGCGAGTTATGTCCATCTGCACTTTCGGGCGAATCCGGCGGTGGTTGAGAGTTTCGTTGCTGGGGTTCGGCAGGCACGAGTGCTGCAGGGGATGACGGCATGAAGCGGCTTCTCGTTCTTCTTTCGATCACTGCGATGCTGTCGGCTCCTTGTTTCGCGAGCCGTACGTTGACCGATGAGATGGGGCGCAAGGTTGTGGTGCCGGACCATCCGCATCGCGTGATCTGCCTGATGCCGAACGTGACCGATACAGCCTTTGCGCTCGGCGCGGGTGATGATGTGGTTGCCGTAAGCGACTATACGAAATATCCTGCAGCGGCGCGGACGAAGCCCAGTGTGGGCGATCTGATCAAGCCATCGATCGAGACGATTCTCTCGCTGCATCCGGATCTGGTGATCGGCTTCCAGCCCAAGGGCCCGATGGACGTGACAGATCAGCTTGAGCGGGCAGGCATCCCGATTTTTCTAGTTAGTCCGCATGGGATCGCGGGGATACTGCATTCGGTTGAGACGATCGGGCAGGCGCTGAACCGGGGACCGCAGGCAGAGGCGCTGGTGCACAGTCTGCAACAGCGTGTGAATGCGGTGCGGACACGGACGACGGGCCTGCCGAGTCCGCGTGTCTTTATGCCGGTCTGGTATGACCCGATTACAACGATTGGCAAGAACGCTTTTATCACCGAGATTATCGCAGCGGCTGGCGGGCGTTCCGTGACTGACGATCTGCAGACGGAGTGGCCGACGATCAGTATGGAAGTCGTGCTGGACCGCGCGCCTGATGCGCTTTTGCTGATTCGCGGAGGCAAGACGACACTGCAGTTGCTGGAGGGTCGCCCGGGTTGGAGCAGTATGAAGGCGGTTCTAGAGCATCGAGCCTATTACATCGATGACCGGATCAATCTGGCTAGTCCGGTCGCAATCGACGCATTGGAGGATCTCGCAAAACAATTTCATCCTTGAGCTGAATCGTTCAGCTCGCAACCATCCACCAACAGCAAGGTGTCGGGAAGCGCGGTGCAACTCCGCCACTACCCCGTAACTGTAAGCGCAGAGAGCCACGGCATGGACGTCAACGCCACTGGAGAGTGTTCCGGGAAGGCAGCCACAGCTCGATGAAGCGCAAGCCAGGAGACCGGCCTTGCTTCACTACCCGAGGGGGAATCTATGCATTACGTCATACGCAAATCGTCGGCGGCCGTCTGGATCGCCTGCCTGTTCGCCGTTTCACTCTTTGCCCCATACTTTGCGCTAGCAGCAGAGCAAGGCACGCTTCGTGGCATCGTGAGCGATCCACTTGGGGCGATTGTCCCGGGCGCAACGGTTGAACTGCTAAATGGCACTACTGTTATTAAGACAACCACTACGGATGGCGTCGGCAACTATGCCTTCGATCTTCCGGAGAGCGCGCGTTATCGTATCCGCGCTGTTGCAGCTACTTTTCAGAGCACGACGAGCGAGTCGATTTATCTTGCCAAATCGGCGAAGGCGGAGCTTAATCTAACGCTGGCTACGCAGACGCTGACGCAACAGATCTCGGTGACCGCCACGGCAACACCTACGCCTATCGCGCAGATTGGGGCATCCGTAACGGTTTTGACGGCGGATGACTATCGTCAATATACGGAGGTGAAGGATCCCCTGCGACAGATTCCCGGACTCCAGATGACGGAAACGGGGCAGCTTGGAGGCACTTCGGCGCTTTCCATTCGCGGCGGCAATACCGATGCCAACAAGGTGCTGATTGACGATGTGCCAGTGAACGATATCGGCGGCGCGGTGGAGTTTGCGAACTTTGCAACGGTTGGAGTGCAGCAGATTGAAGTCTTGCGAGAGCCGAACAGCGCGCTGTATGGCTCGGACGCGCTGGCAGGCGTGGTGAGCATGACGAGTGCGCGTGGCAGCACAAAGTTGCCGCTGTTTACTTATGCGGGAGATGGGGGCAACTTTTCGAGCTATCACAACCAGGTGACGGGAAGCGGTGCCGTGCGGCAGTTCGACTACTACGGGGCGTTTGATCGCGTGGACAGCCGGAACAATCTTCCGAACGATTCCTTCCACAACGCGACGTATGCCGGAAATTTTGGATGGGATCCGAACCCTGCCAACGATTTGCGCTTCACGGTACGTCATCTCTCGGTTTCAGGTGGGCAGCCTAACGGCGTTCTGATGTTTGGTATTCCAGACAATGCGGCTCAGAAGGCGCAGAATACCTACTACAGTGGAGCGTGGAACGATCAGGCAACGGCGAAATGGCATAATGAGATTCGCTATGGCGGGCTGCGATTGCGCTCGCAGTTCGATGACTTTGCACCTACCGGTATTCCTGATGAGTTCGGGAATTTTCTTGGTGCTCCCATCACGATCAACGGCGCGAATGGATATAGTGTTTCGGGACAAGCGATCTTTCAGTTCGCCGGCACCAGCTACCCGAGTCAGTTCGCCACTATCACGAACCGCGACTTCGTTTATGCGCAGACGGACTATCGCATTAACTCGCATGTTGTGGCTCTCGGCGGGTTCAAGTATGAAGCAGAGCGAGGTTCAACGCAGTCCTCGGGTTCGCCTGCCAGCGCGATCAATCGTGGGAACTACAGTTACACGCTTCAGATTTCAGGGGACATCCTCAATCGTCTCTACTACAACGTCGGCAGCGGTATTGAGAACAATGGGCTGTTTGGAGTGGCAGGAACACCGCGCGCTTCAGCCGCCTACTATCTCGCGCGTCCTTCCTCAGGACACTGGTTGAGCGGAACCAAGCTCCATGCCAGTTTCGGCAAAGGCATCAAAGAACCGCACGTGTTCCAACAGACCAATTCCCTGTTCGACATTCTTTCGGGGACGCCTAACGGAAGCCAGTTGATTGAACAGTTTCACGTTGGACAGATCGGTCCGGAGAACTCGCGCACCTACGATGGCGGGATTGATCAGGAACTAGGTAACGGTCGCGCGCGATTGGGCCTAACCTATTTTCACAACGAGTTTACGAATGGAATTGAGTTTGTTCCGCAGAACGGACTAGCGGAGCTCGGGATTCCGGCAGCGAACCTGCCTGCGGTGGAGTTCGGCGCTTACATTAACTCGTTGGCCTTCCGATCTCAAGGTCTGGAGTTTGAGGCGCAGTACAAGATCAACAGCCGACTCTTCGCCCGTGGTGGCTACACGTACACCGATGCCGTGGTGCAGCGCTCGTTTTCGAGCGATCAAGGTATCGGTATGTCGTTCAATCCCGCATTCAACTTCGGCAACATTCCGATTGGAGCGTTTTCGCCACTGGTTGGTGCGCGGCCGTTTCGCGTCGCTCCTCACTCGGGATACTTCGGTCTGAACTATTCGTGGTCGAGGTTCTATAGTTCGCTCACCGGTACACTGGTCGGACGGCGAGACGACAGCGACTTTCTCTCTGACCCTGACTTCGGGCCGACGATGTTGCTGCCAAACCGGAACCTCGACGGCGCTTACCAGCGGCTCGACCTTAGCGGCGGTTATCAGGTGACGCCGCGGCTGACTACGTATGCGAATATTCAGAATCTCCTGAGCGAGCATTATGCCCAGGCGTTTGGCTTCCCTTCTCTTCCATTTACCTTCCGAGCGGGAATCAAAATCAACTTTGGAGGCGAGTCCTGGGGACTGAAATAACGCCTGAAACAACCCGTGTTACCGCGCCTTTGGCGTCTGCCTCTGCGTCAGATCAGAGGCAGACGCCGGTGGGCTCTCCTCGCAGCGGCCGGACGCCGACGAGCAGGGCTGGGTTTGTGGCGCTGATCTCACTACTGGCCGTTGTGCTGGTGATTGTTGTTCTGCTCTCGCTCGCGACGGGCGCCGTTCGCATCTCTCCTGTGGCGATTCTTACTGCTCTGTTCGGGAATCACCCGCTGACGGCAACGCAACAGATTATTCTGCTGCAGATTCGACTACCGCGAGTGTTGGCTTCAGGGATTATTGGCGCTGCACTGGCAGTCTCGGGGCTGATGTTTCAGGGTCTCTTTCGCAACCCGATGGCCGACCCCTATGTGATCGGCTCGTCCGGAGGTGCGGTGCTGGGCGCGTGCGTCGGCATCTTCTTCTTCTCCCAGTTTTCGATCTTCGGTTTCAGCGCTACCGCACTCCTGGCCTTCGCCGGATCGGTCGCGACGATGATCCTCGTTTATTTTCTGGCCCGTTCGAACGGCAGAACGAACGTCGTCACGCTTTTGCTTGCAGGTTTTGCGGTCAGCACGATGCTGGGCTACTCCAGCTATCTCTTTGAGGCTCTCGATAGCACCAGCTCGAGTCAGGCGGTCCTGCTCTCATGGCTGCACGGCGTGATCGGCATCCCACGATGGACACAACTTGCGGTGACTGGAGCGCTCCTGCTTTCCGCGATTGTCTTTGCGATCCCATTGATGCGTCGGCTCAATACGTTGGCGTTGGGCGATGAATATGCCCATCAACTTGGGTTACGGGTGGAATATACGCGCGTCGGAATCATCCTGACGGGATCTTTGCTGACGGCTGCCGCGGTCTCTCTTGGTGGTCTGATCAGCTTCGCTGGGCTGATTGTGCCGCACGTGGCTCGGCTGCTTCTGGGGCCGGATCATACTCGTCTTCTGCCGGCCACTGCGTTGTCCGGAGCGATCTTTCTGGTTGTCGCCGATATGCTTGCTCGAACGGTGCTGGCGCCGAGGGAGATTCCTGTTGGGATTTTGATGGCCTTTCTCGGCGGCCCATTCTTTCTTTATTTGCTGCGTAAGACCAAAAGGAGCTATGCGCTATGAGCACGCTCCTAAGCTTTCGCGATGTCAGCTTCGGGTACGGCGAAACGGATGTGATTCGCTCGGTCAGCTTCGATCTGGAAGCACGTAGCTGCACCGCGCTGATCGGGCCGAATGGCGCGGGTAAAACGACGTTGCTGCGACTTGCCGCCGGCACATTGCAATGCAGAGCAGGCAGCGTGGTCCTGAACAACGAATCCCTGCACACGCTCCCTCTCAAAAAAATCGCACGGACTGTCGCTCTTGTTCCTCAACAACTCGACGTTCCTTTTCAGTTCACAGTGCGCGAGGTTGTTGAACAGGGGCGAACGCCCTATCTCGGGTTTTTGCGAGGGCCGATGAGTGAGGATCGGCTGGCGGTCGATCGTGCGCTGGATCTTGCGGATGTGAGCGGACTCCAGCAGCGAATCGTTAACGAATTGAGCGGAGGAGAGCGGCAGAGGGTGAAGATTGCGTTGGGTCTTGCCCAGCAACCGAAGTTACTGCTGCTGGATGAACCAACGCAGAATCTCGACATTGGACGACAGGTTGAACTCATCGACCTGCTGCATTTTTTATCTGCGGAAGGCATTACCATCTTCGCGTCGATTCACGATCTTCAACTGGTAGAAGGCAACTTTTCCTCCGCGATATTGCTGAGCCCCGATATGCCCCTGATGCACGCAACGCCAGAAGAGATTCTGAAGCCATCGCTTCTGGAGAAGGCGTTCAACTGCCCGCCGCGTCGACATCCTTTATTGCTTGAACGAATCGAACGTCACACGAAGAGGGCGGGATGAACGTGGAAAGCCGATCGATCGTCTCCAAAGTTAAATCCAGGATTGAGTCGCCTAGTGAGTTGTGGCGCGAGCGGGCGAGGGGTCATCTCGATGTATTGACGAAGCCTCTTGGCAGCCTCGGAATGCTTGAGGATATCGCAGCGCAGATGGTTTCGATTCGACAGGAGAACTTCGCTGAGCCGCTGCGGAAGGTGGTTTATGTCTTTGCTGCAGATCATGGAATTACCGCAGAGGGCGTGAGCGCTTACCCGAGTGAGGTCACGCGACAGATGGTGCTGAACTTTCTTGCCAAGGGAGCAGCTATTAATGTGCTGGCGAAGCTCCATGGCGCGGAGATGAGCGTCGTCGATGTTGGCGTGGATGCAGATTTTGGTGATCTGGAGAGCCTGCGGGATTGCAAGGTGCGACGGGGAACCCGCAACATGCTGCACGAAGCGGCGATGAGCGACGCGGAGTTGGCACGAGCACTTGAAGTTGGATTCATGCTGGCAGCGGAGGCAAAGAGTCAGGGCTACAGCCTGGTTGCGGTCGGCGAGATGGGGATCGGCAACACCACGGCGGCCAGCGCCATCACGGCGGTGTTGGCGAATGCTCCTGTTGCGCTTGTGACAGGTGGAGGCACTGGCCTGAATGTGAATGCGCAGCTGCACAAGCGGCGGATTATCGAAGCGGTTGTCGAGAGGCATTTCGGCGCTGCTTCATCAGGCGCGACACCTGATGCGCTGGATGTGCTGCGTTGCGTTGGCGGGCTCGAGATTGCCGCGATGGTGGGGTTGGTGCTGGGCGCGGCGCGGTATGGCATTGCCGTGATCGCCGATGGATTTATCTCGACGGCAGCGGCGGCGATCGCGTTTGCGATTGAGCCGCGGGTTCGCGGTTATCTCTTTGCCGGGCACCAGTCGGAAGAACCAGGGCATCGCGTTCTACTTGAATACATCGGGTTGAAGCCGATTCTCTCGTTGAATATGCGGCTGGGTGAAGGAACGGGTGCTGTGCTGGCGATGCCGATCATCGAGTCGGCGATGGCAGTTTATAACCAGATGGCGACCTTTGCCTCTGCGGGCGTCAGCGAGGCGGAACGGTGAGCGCGCTGCGACAGATTCGCCGGATTGGTGTGGATATGGTGACCGCGTTCCAATTTCTGACGCGCATCCCGATGCCGTCGATTGCGTTCGAGGCCGATTCGCTCTCGCGAGCAGTGAAGTTCTTTCCACTCGTCGGACTTGTGGTTGGCTCGGGCGTTGTCTTGTTGCAGAGGATACTGGAGCCGCATCTAAGCCGGTCTTTGGTCGCGCTGATTTTGCTCGTCTATCTTGTGCTTATTACGGGCTGCTTCCACGAAGATGGGCTTGCCGACACCGCGGATGCGTTTGGAGGAGGATGGAACAGAGATCAGATTCTCCTCATTATGAGAGACAGCCGAATCGGAAGTTATGGGGGGACGGCTCTGGTTTTGTCTTTGCTGGCACGCTATCTTCTGCTGGCTTCCCTACCGTTGGAGCACTTTGCGGCATATATCATTTCGGCGCATGTTCTCTGCCGCTGGAGTTCGCTTCCACTGAGTTATTTTCTACCGCCAGCGCGTGAGCAGGATGGTCAGGGCGCGCGAATCGCCAAGCTTACGTCCTTGCCTTCGCTGATTTTTGGCTCTCTCTACAGTTTCGCTGTTGTAGGGTTTGCTCTGCGAAGGGCGGCTGTCACTCCGTTGGTGTTCGCGACACTTACCGTCGGCTTGAGCGGCTGGCTTTATTCGCGAAAGCTCGGTGGTGTAACAGGCGACTGTTTCGGCGCGACGAACCAATTGACTGAGACAGCGGTCTACTTTTGTGGAGTGTGGAACGTATGAGCGAGATACTTTTTATTCGCCATGCGGAGGCCGAGATGGCCGGAACTTTTTGTGGCCACTCTGATCCTGAACTGAACGCACGTGGCCGAGATCAGGTTTGCGAACTTATCGATAGACTTCGAGATGAAAATTTCGCGACGGTTTACACGAGCGACCTGCGACGCGCCTATGCGACCGGAAGCTCGCTCTCCGCGGCGTTTGGTGTTGACTGTTATGTGCGTCCTGCTTTGCGTGAGATTGATTTCGGCCGCTGGGAAGGGCTTAGCTGGAAAGAGATTGAAGAGCGAGACAAGAACTATGCTCGCCGATGGAGCACGGGGTATCCTAATTTGCCGGCGCCCGGCGGCGAGAGTTTCAGCGACTTTGAGCGGCGGGTGATCGGGGAAGTGGAGTTTTTGTCGACGAAGGCTAGCGTCGCGGATAACCCTATTCTGGTAGTTACTCATGCAGGCGTGCTCCGTACTGTGTTGCTTAGACTGCATGGGTGCTCCGATAGCGAAGCGTGGGAGCGCACCAGAGCATATTGTTCCATCGTTCGCTTTACCGGATCAGCTTCCTCTTATGCGCAGAGAGATGAGGTGCGATTGTGAGTCCAGCCAAGGTAGATGTGTACGAGCTGATTGCGTGGGGGCTGGATGATTATGTGTATCGCGACTCTGCAACTCATCTCGGACGCAAAGAGGTTGCAACAAAGATTGAGCGAGCGCAGCAACGGTTCGCTGAGCGCAAGTGCCATGGAGATTGTCCGGCGCTGCTTGCTGAAGAGACCGGCAGGCTTCTACATCTTCTTGCGTCATCCGCGACGCACGCCGATTTGCATAAGGAATATGAGGGGCTTGATTGGAGACTGGGCGTAGTTGATCTGCACCGCTTGCTGGCTTTCCAACGCAGATTGGTTTTCGATCCCTTGCACTATCATTCGGCGATTCCACAGCAGGATGACTGGACTGCGCTGATTTCGTTTGCGATGGGCTCGCGTCGAAGTACGGAGCATCACGTGACTCAACGGAACATATCGGGTGGATTCGCGATGGAGCTATCTTCCGGCAATCCGGATCTGCAGGTTCGCGTGAGGCCAACGAGCGCGGCCGATGGCCCGTCGCCTTTTTTGTTGTTCGGAGGTAGCCCGTATTTCGAGGTCGCTGAATTTCGCGGCCGGTGGTTTTTACGCGATGGATACCACCGCGCCTATCGCTTGTTGCAGGCTGGGGTGCGTCGCGTTCCTGCGGTTGTGATTAATGCGCGAACGATTGAGGAGGTTGGTGCTACCGAGCCTTGGTTTTTCAACGAAGCGCAATTGTTCTCGGATCATCCGCCTCGCGTTCTCGATTTTCTGGACGAGAGTATGGTTCTCCGTTATGAAAGACCTGCACTGCGCAAGGTTATTCGTATTCGAGTAGAAGAGTCATTGGAACCTATTGATGAAACCAACGAAGCACAAGGAGAAACGATATGAGCATCGCGACGACACGTGGAGATGGCGGACAAACTGGACTGGCAGGTGGCATTCGCATCTCGAAGGCGGATCTGCGCGTAGAGGCTTATGGCACTGTCGATGAGTTGAATTCAACGCTTGGCTTTGCCCGCAGCATCTGCACTGACGCGGAGATCTCCGCCTGGACCGAGGAGATTCAACGCACGCTCTTTCGGGTGGGATCCGCGCTAGCGACTCCTCCTGAGAGTAAGAAGACACCGCCGACGATTACTGCGGAGGATGTTGCGGCGTTGACGAAGCTCGTTCATCAGATCGAGGCGACTGAGGGCATTTTGTCGGACTGGTCGCTTCCCGGGGCGCACACGGAGGCTTCCGCGTACGATGTTGCGCGTACGGTATGTCGACGGGCAGAGCGTAACGCGGTTCGATTGGCGTCTAGTGGAGTTGAGGTTAAGCCGGAGATTCTTGCCTATCTGAATCGACTCTCCGATGTGATCTGGCTGTTCGGCAGATTGATCGAAGTAAACGCAGGCGTGGATGCACGGTTGCGTAAAGGTGAAACGACAGGGCCGAAGTGGTCGCGGGCGTGGAAATGACAACAGCCTCAGACTTCGACGAGAGAGCACGTGAGGCCGTTTACCGGGCGATCCGCGAGCGTAGAGACGTGCGCCGCGGCTTCCTGTCGGAACCGATGCCAGACGAATTGCTGTTAAGACTATTGGAGGCAGCACACAATGCTCCCTCTGTCGGCCTGATGCAGCCATGGCGCTTTATCGTCGTACGAGACCTGGGAGTGCGGCAGTCTGTTCATAAGATTTTTCTCGATGCGAATCAACAGGCGTTGGCTGGTTACGACGGAGAGCGGCAACAAAGTTATGCGAACCTGAAGCTTGAGGGAATACTTGAGGCACCGCAGAATCTTTGTATTGTGTGCGATTCGCAGAGCAGCCAGGGGCATCATCTTGGACGACGCACGATGCCAGAGACGGCGCTTTATTCGGTTGTGTGTGCGGTGCAGAATCTCTGGCTGGCAGCAAGGGCAGAGGGAATCGGCATCGGCTGGGTGAGCATTCTTGAACCGGCGCTGCTGCGTTGCGCATTGAAGATTCCAGAACACGTTACGCCGGTTGCCTATTTGTGCATTGGATACGTCGAAGCGTTTGCCGCCGAGCCTGATCTGGAGCGTGCAGGCTGGGAGAAGCGAACTCCTCTCAAGAGCGTGCTCTCGTTTGACCAATATGACAGCGATTGGGATGGCGGAAGGAAGGAACCATGACAGCGCGAGCGATCATGGTTCTGGGCACCAGTTCGCATGTCGGCAAATCGCTGCTGACTGCCGCCCTGTGCCGCATCTTCGCCCAGCACGGCTATCGAGTCGCGCCATTCAAATCGCAAAATATGTCGTTGAACTCTGCCGCTACGATTGAAGGTCTGGAGATCGGCCGCGCGCAGGCGCTACAGGCTGAGGCTGCAGGTGTCGCACCGTCGGTCGACATGAATCCTATCTTGATTAAGCCTTCGGGCGACAGTTCGTCCCAGGTAGTAGTGCGCGGGAAGATATGGGGACGAGTGACTGCGGCTGACTACCACCTTAGGCGCGTGGAAGAGTTGCTATCGATCGTGCGTCAGAGCTATGAGACGCTCGCATCACAGTATGAAGTGATCGTCCTGGAGGGCGCAGGGTCGCCAGCAGAGATCAACCTGAAGCAACACGACATTGCCAATATGAAGATGGCAGAGATGGCGGACGCAGCCTGTCTTCTGGTCGGTGATATTGATCGCGGGGGCGTTTTTGCTTCCCTTCTGGGAACGCTGGAACTGCTCGAAGTGCAAGAGCGGGAGCGCATTCGAGGATTTGCGATCAACAAATTCCGCGGCGATGTAAGCCTCCTGGAGCCCGGGGTTCGGATGATCGAAGAGCGTGTGGACAAGCGATGCATCGGTGTTGTGCCATATATACCATCTCTGATGCTCGAAGAGGAAGATAGCCTGGGCTTGCCGGTTATGACGAATGTGCTGTGGCCTGTCCCCAGGGTTTCCGAAGGGAACGACCGCACGTTGCGTGTCGCCGTCGTTTCGCCGCCATCGTTTTCGAATTTCACTGACTTTGATTCGTTGCGTGCGGAGCCCTCGGTCTCGGTGTGGTTCTGCCGCACACCAGACGCTCTTGCAGATGCCGATTTGGTTATCCTGCCGGGAAGCAAGCAGACTTCGGATGATTTGCTGTGGATGCGCGAGCAGGGATTGGCAGCTGCAGTACAGCGATATGCTGAGACGGGCCTGGTCATCGGGGTCTGCGGCGGAATGCAGATGCTGGGAGAAACAATTCTTGATCCGCTTGGCATGGAGCGCGATGGTTCCATTGAGGGACTTGGGCTCTTGCCAATTCGAACCATCATGCAGGCGGACAAAGTCACGCGCAATGCCTGGGGCGAGATGACGACAAAAATGTTGTTTGGACAGCATGTTACGGGAGGGAACGTCTCCGGTTACGAGATCCATATCGGACAGACGATTTATGGAGAGGGAGTCACGCCGTTTGCGGCTTTGGCAAGTGACTCCGAACCTTCGGGTGTTAGCGCCGATGGTTGCGTGCGTGCCGATTCGCGCGTGTTCGGAACATATCTGCACGGCCTCTTCGACGACGACGGCTTTCGCCATCAGTTCATTCGGGCAGCGCGTGCTTTTTATAAACTGAGCGCGCCTGATGAGCTTTTTCGATGGAAGGCGATGCGCGAAGAGTCTCTGAACCGGCTCGCTCGTGAGGTTGAGCGTGCGTTGGATATGACGACAATCTTTAGCTGGGTCGGCCTGGACTACAACGGCTTCGTTCCTGCTGAAGAAGCTCGTGAAGTTTCACGTCGAGAGACCGTATCGCGATGATTGCGCGAAGGGTTCTTGCGGCAGCGTACCTGCTCGATTGGATCGCCGGCGATCCGCAGTGGTTACCGCATCCTGTACGGCTGATCGGCAAAGGAGCTGAGGAGGGTGAGCGAGCCTTGCGAAGGCCAGCGCAAACAGCTGCGACTGAGTTGATTGCAGGGGGTGCATTGACTCTGGGTCTGATTGCTACAGCCTACTTTGGAACGGCAAAGACGATCGCATGGATGAACAGGCAAGGGCGGATATTGGGCTTCGCCTGCGAGACAATGTTGGCCTGGACGTGCCTGGCATCCCGTAGCCTGCACGACGAAAGCTCCGCGGTTGTTCGGGCGCTGGAGGCTGATGACATTGTTCTGGCTCGGCGACGGCTGAGCAGGATCGTCGGCCGGGACACGCAGGATTTAGACGCGAGCGAGATCAGCCGAGCCGTCATTGAGACCGTATCAGAGAGCTGTTCAGATGGCGTGATTGCGCCGCTGTTCTACATGGCAATTGGTGGAGTCCCGCTCGGGATGGCTTATAAGGCGATCAACACTCTTGACTCGATGATCGGACATGCGAACGAGAGATATTTCTATTTCGGAAAAGTAGCGGCACGGCTGGATGATGTGGCTAACCTTGTTCCGTCCAGGCTGACAGCACTGGCAATCACGGCAGTGGCTGCGACAAGACAGGATGGAGACTCCGCCACTGCGCTCGAGACGTGGATACGCGATGGCGGGAAGCACAAGAGCCCTAACGCCGGACAGCCGGAGAGCGCCATGTCTGGGGCGCTGAAGGTGAGGCTCGGAGGGCATAACTTTTATGAGGGTGAGGCTGTAGCCGCACCTTTTATCGGCGAGAGATTTGCCCGGCCCACAACGCGGAGAGCTGTGCAGGCGATTCAAGTGGCGGCGGCGGTGTCTGTTCTTGGAGCTATCGTTGCTCTAGTGACAGCGAGGAATGGTAGATGAGCGCGACCCGTAGTCTCTCGCCGGTGCATGGAGGACAGCTGCGGCAGATTGCCGCGCGTTTCGGAGTCGCAGCGGAGCGATTGCTCGACTTCAGCGCCAATATCAATCCGGCCGGGCCTCCTCGGTCGGCGCTGGCGGCGATTCAGCGATCGCTTGATGATCCCGCGACTCTTGAGTCGTATCCCGATCTCGCGCTGAGCGAGCTCAGGCAGGCGATTTCGGATTACATTGGAGCCGCGCCAGAGAACATCGCGATTGCCAATGGTTTTGCTCCTCTTCTGGATGCTGCCGTGCGGTCTTCCGGGATCAAGCGATGCCTATTGCCGGTGCCATCGTTCAGCGAGTATCGCAGAGGCCTTGAGAATGGCGACGTTGATGCTATTCCCTATGCGCTTTCGCCGGATAATGCGTTTGCGTATGAGATCGATCCGATTCAGAAGGCATTTCTGAATTATTCGTGCGATGCAATTCTTTTAGCCAATCCGCAGAATCCGGCCGGAGTGCTTTGCGATGCAGCGAGGATGCAGCAACTAATCGAAGTTGCTTCGTGCTGCGGCGTCACAGTGCTGCTGGACGAGGCATTTATCGACTTCTGCCCAGGGGGATCGCTGACTCGATTCGCAGTCGAACGGGCGAATGTCATCGTGTTTCGTTCGGTAACAAAATTCTTTGCAATCCCCGGTTTGCGAGTAGCATATGCAGCGGCCCAGCCGTCGAGGATAGCGGCTATGAATCGCCATATCGCTCCGTGGCCGATCGCAAGCATCGCTTCAGTCGCAGCCTGCGCGGCGTTGAACGAGAGAGCGTACGCGGAGGAGTCCCGATTGGCGAACGATCGTCGCAGATCGTGGCTGGAAGTGCGACTTGCGCAGATGCAGATTACGACGTATCCCTCGAGCGCAAACTTTCTTCTGCTGCGGTTTCCCGCCGATGTCGATGTCAGCGTGCTTTGGGAACGAATGATTCTTGACGAACAGATCGTTCTCCGCCGCTGCGAGAACTTTGAAGAACTTAAGGCCGGGCATCTGCGGATCGCAGTTCGGTCTGACGTGGAAAATGAAAGGCTGATTCACGGCCTGGAACGAGTACTCTCTTCCTTGATGGGATAAGTTAGGTCGATCGACTCCGACGTCCGCGCAAAGTAAGCAGCACGCACACTGTTTTGAACCAGGACGAATAATGCGATAGGCTGAAAATAATAGTCTGATCGACAGGAGTTCCACGGTGAAGATTCCTGATGTATCGATTGTTGTGCCCGTTTATAACGCAGCAGGTTATCTCAAAGAAACCCTTACCGCGTTGTTATGCCAGAGCTTAGCCAACTTTGAGCTACTTGTAATCGACGATGGAAGTAGTGATGGGTCGGGTGATCTCGCTCGGTCTTTAAAGGATGACCGGATTCGTGTCATCCGTCAGGAGAATCGCGGACTCTGTCATGCGCTGAACCGAGGCATTGAAGAAGCAAGGGCACCATACATCGCACGTAACGACCATGACGATATCAGCTTCCCGCAGCGGTTAGAACGTCAATTGGGCGTAATGAAGGAGCACCCTGAGGCATTGGGACTATTTGCGTATTACGCAAAATTCGGTGCGCGGCATCGTTGGTCGAATACGGACAAATTCATCATGACGACGGACAAGGTAAGACCCTACGATCCTCTCAAGGATGGGTGTCTGCTAGGTTCTACCATGTTTGCCCGGACTGAGGCACTTCGGTCGCTTCAGGGTTTTCGGCAGGAATACTACCCCGCTGACGATTGGGATCTGGAACTTCGTTTCTCACAGACCGGTAAGGTTCTCGTGGTATGCGAGCCGCTGGTTACGTATCGATTTCACTCCGGAGCGAATACTTACAGGCTATTCGCTCCGATGCAGCAGAAATCACGCTGGGCAGAAGATTCTTACCAGCGACGGTTACAAGATGCTCCAGAACTAACCTTTAAAGAATTTCTAGCGGCACAGCCGGACGATTGGGGAACGCGATTAGAACGACGCCGCATCGATACGGCCAAGTTAAAGATGCGCACGGCCGGGCAAAACTATCTGGACGGTCACTATTTCAGCGCCGCCTGCCAGTTGACGCTCGCCGCAGTTCTGAATCCCCTGGACCTGATCCAGAGAGTTGCGCGTTTGCGACATCGCCCATCCTGAACGTCGCACGCAATCTGACGGTGCAACCTGGCTAGCCCGTCTTGAGCATTGTGATTCGATTGGATGCTGGCTTTTGCACTGTGGCAATTGGCTGACGCGGCGACCTGCGCGGAGTGAGCGCGTACAAGACCGCTTCCATCCTGCTTGATACACCAAGCTTGTCATAGATCCGGAACAAATGATTTTTTATGGTGTGCTCGCTAAGTTTCAAGGCAATAGCGAGATCGCAATTGCTGAGTCCATCTGCAAGCAAACACAATACTTCCTGTTCCCGCGACGTGAGTAACGATCTCCCATGGAAATCTGTAACATCCATTGCTTTGGGATAAGCCAAAGAGGATACGAGGCATGCAATGAGCTCATTATTAGCCCATATTTGTCCATCGTGTACGCATCGGATGCTTTTGCAGAGAAGGTCGAACCTGAGATCTTGCCCAGAGAGAATGCCCTTGGCGCCAGCGCGAAACAAAGGAATAACATCCGCGTGATCGAAGGGCTGCGTAAAAATGATCGTCTTTGCGTTATGGTGTCGCTCTGGAAGAGCCTCGAGAACGCTGACAGCGCTGTCGAAGTTATCTACCGGTGACGAGCCAAGAAGAATTACATCGACTGGATCTCGGTTGGAAGCGTCCAGCAGATATTCAAGATCGTTGACGGGTCCCACGATTCTTATATCGTTCACAGCAGTGAACGCGTTCTGCAGAAGATCGCACAACATCGTCGGTAAACTTGCCATGAAGAGACGAATGCCAGCAGTGGATCCCTTTTTCCCAGAGAGTACGGCCATAAGCACCATCCTAAAAATTAGATTTGCCGGGCTGCTATAGGGAACTTCTTCTCATATTCGCTACCGTCTTTTTTACGGTACGTGCTGAATTCCTACTATACCTCACACCAGCAACTCCACGACACCAATGTCACGTGGATTTGGCTTTAGAGCTCAAGCAGGAACCATTGTCATCTGCGATTTCCCTGCATAATCACTACGATGCAGTGTCATCAAATTATCGATAGCTTCACAAATTATGGAGTAAGGCGGTTTATCCAGCATGAGAAATCTGTCTGGGGTACTTCTCTTCATTGTCTGAAGCAATTGCCGAGACATACTCTGAAGATGCAACACCCATCCACGAACGCTAACTCTCTATCTCGAAATTACAACCATTGCTAGAAGGAACCATCAGGCGGGATATCGCACATGACACCTTCGAACAGGAAAGCGATCCTGGATTTAGTACAAATTGGTGATGTCGTTTTACTGTTCTGCAGTCTCGGCACCGCCTATTCTCTGATAGCCCACAGAGATGTGCTTTATCTTTTGACTTCTTTAGAAACTCACCGGCCTATCCAGGTATTTACGGCTACCTTGATCTTAGGATGGGCTTGGCATGTTTCGCTAAACATCAATGGGTTTTACGGATCTCACAGGCTTGATGGCTTTCTTAAAGAGTCCATCGATGCTTGTTCCGGAACTTCGCTTTGCGCTTTGTTCAGCGCGATCTGGCTGGGATTCGTCTGTTTCCATTCCGCTAACCGCCTTGGCGAGTTGCTCAGGGTCAGCGCACTCTTTGGATTATTGAGCGCTGTGTGCTTTGTGATCACCCGATTGATCGCCCGCACCAGCATGCATGCACTTCGTTCTAAAGGGCACAATCTGAGGCACATATTGATTGTCGGCACTAATCGTCGAGCGGACGCTTTCGCAAAGGATCTCGATTTTCATCCGGAGTGGGGTTACCGCCTGCTCGGTTTCGTCGATGAACAATGGTGGTACGAGAAGACTGCCGATGACGATCGAAGGACCTTGCTTGGAGGGTTCACGGCGTTCCCGGAGTTGTTACGAACTCTCCCTGTAGATGAAGTTATCGTGTCGCTCCCCATCGCTTCGTTTTATCAACAAGTGGCATCGATCGTTACGTTATGCAGCCAACATGGAATTGCGGTACGAACTGTGGGGACCTTTTTCGAGTTCGATCAACGAAGGCGCACCGCCTTCCTGGGAGGGACTGTCGGCACGATGACTCTGCACGATGAGTCGCGAGGGGGCTGGGCCTCTCTGATCAAGCGCATGAGTGATTTTGTGATCTCACTCACCATGCTTGTGGCATTGTCCCCGCTGCTGGCGATTATCGCGGTACTAATCAAACTTACCTCGTCAGGTCCGGTACTCTTTATTCAGACCAGAATGGGCTTTGGGAAGCGGCCTTTCAAGATTTTCAAGTTCCGGACCATGGTTCAGGATGCCGAAAAGCAAATGGCCAAGTTTGAACACCTCAATGAAACGCAGGGGCCGACGTTCAAGCTTAAGAACGATCCACGGATAACACCGCTCGGCACGTTTCTTCGCAAGACGAGTCTTGATGAGATACCGCAACTCTTTAATGTTCTGGTTGGAGATATGAGCCTTGTAGGTCCGCGACCGCTGCCGCTGCGCGATTATGAGGGATTCTCAGAGGACTGGCATCGCCGACGCTTCAGCGTAAAGCCCGGCATTACGTGCCTCTGGCAAATTATGGGGCGAAGCTCCATCGGCTTCGAGGAGTGGATGGCTTTGGATATGCGTTACATCGATCAGTGGTCGGTGTGGCTGGACGTCAAGATTTTATTCCAGACCATTCCGGCTGTCTTTCGCGGCTCCGGAGCGGTGTAGGATTCATCGGCCGCCGGGTTCGTTGGAGTTTTAGAGGAGAACAAGACATGAATGAAAGGCAATCCCATCTTTCAAAGCGGGCGACAAACCCTTTGATTGAAATGCCTGTTCGAGAATCGCTTTTGTCACGGACGACGGCAGCCGAGTATGAAACGATCTCGGGTCTGCTAGGTGTTTTGCGCCGGCGGTGGAGTGTCATCGTACTGGTCGCCGCTGTCACGATACTGCTAGGAACCGCAGCCTGCATGCTGATAACGCCGCGTTATGCTGCGACTGTGACGATCGAAGTCAACCAGGAGGAGCGTGGATCTTCCAGTGGGTCTCATAACGAGACTGCTGCCGACACCGTCGATACTCTGAAACCAGAGATTCAAACGGACATGAGTATCATCCAGAGCGACGGCCTGGCGTTGCGCGTTCTGGAAGAGCTTCATCTCAAGGACAAGCGTCCTTTCTCCAGGGCTATCGCCCGGGATGAAGCAGGAAAGAGTCTGGATGAAGCGCCGCGTAGCCGAGAGCAAATGCTTAAGCTCTTTCGTAAGAGTCTGAAGGTCGAGGCTCCTCTGGATACGCGTCTCATTAATGTCACCTTCGAAAATCCTGACCCCGCAGTTGCCGCTCTTACCGCTAACAGCCTCGCAAGAATCTTCATCGATGACTATCTTGAGCGTCGCCATGAGTCAACCTCACAAGCTTCTTACTGGCTGAAGAAGGAACTGGACGATTTGAAGAAGCAAGTGCAGGACTCCGAGCAGCGCCTGGCAGACTATGAGCGAAAGACAGGAATGGCTGGGGTGCAGATCAGCGGCTCCACAAGTGGGGATGGGTCGAGCAGCGTGGCGGTTAGCTCTCACAATACCGTTCTCGATCGACTATTCGCGCTAAATCAGGAGCTGACATCAGCTGAGGCAAATCGTATCTCCAGCGAAGCTGTCTATCAGCTTGTAAAAACTCAAAATCCGGAAGTGGTCCTTGGACTCGGCGCCATGAGTATAGCGAATGGAAGTGGAGGCCAATCCGGCGCCCTGATGGCCGACGGCGGCATGGATCTATTGCGCTCTCTTCGCGGACAGGATGCTGGGTTGCGACGGGAGTATGCCAGTTACGCGACAAAATACGGTGAGAAAAACCCGAGACTGATTCAGCTCCAGGAGCAGATCGATGCCGTCGATCTCCAGATGAAGGCTGAGATGAGCAGGATCACCAAACGGGCGGAAAATGCTCTCCAGTATTCAAGGGCCAGCGAGAGCTCCATCAAGGAGAAGTTCGAAAAGCAACAGGTTTCGGCAAACGTTCTTGCGGACGATACGGTACAACTCGAGGTCCTTGCACAGGAGGCGTTTTCGAATCGAGCCCTCTATCAAAATCTCTTCTCCAAGCTTCAGGAAGCGAGTTTGTCGTCGGGAGTGCGCGCCACCCGCATCGATGTCGTCAATCATGCGAGAGAACCGGCGACACCGAGCAGTCCTGACTATTCGAAGTATCTGGCGCTGATCGCGGGTGTGGGGATTTTCCTGGGTGTGTCCTCTGCCTTTGTGCGGGAGAGCCTCGATCAATCGGTGCGAACGGCACAACACATTGAGGCCATCTCGAGCCTGTCGATTCTTGCCTACGTTCCGCGCATGAAGGCGACTGAGGCGCTGCCTGAGAGCCCTGCAGGCGGGTCGGCCTTGATAGCAGATCCTACGTCGCCGTTCTCAGAGGCGTTCCGCATGCTCAGAACGTCGGTCCTTCTCTCGGCAGGCTCGAATCGTCCTAGGACGGTTCTCGTCACGAGCCCGTTGGGGAGCGATGGAAAAACGACTGTTGTCTACAATCTCGGCATCGCCTTCGCACAGCAGGGAGGGCGGGTGCTCCTGATCGATGCGGATCTTCGCAATTCCGATCTACACCGCGTCTTTGGATGTCAGCGAACTCACGGCCTCAGCGATCTGTCGGGCGTCCACCCGGGTGATCCGATTGATGGCATCGTTCCGCATGCTTACCTTAAGAACCTTTACCTCCTTCCTTCGGGGATCCGATCCAGATTGCCATCGGAGTTCTTTACTTCGGAGACTTTCGACACAGTTCTAGAGAACTGCAGGTCAAATTTCGACTATGTCGTCATTGACAGTCCTCCCATACTACCGGTCACAGACTCATCGATCCTTGCTACCAAGGTTGACGGCACAGTCGTCGTTCTTCGCTCGAGGACTACAACACGCTCGATGGTCTCGGGAGTTGTGCAGAACCTCGCTCGAACCGGAGGCACGGTTTTGGGGTTTGTCTTTAACGGCGTTATGAATCCGACTTTGGATGGCTTTCATAGCTATGGCTATCTGAGAGATCTGGAAGAGGAGGCTTATGCAAACACATAGAATTCCTGGTCAGCGATTTTGGTTCCTCACCATTCTCTCCTTCACTTGCTCTGCATCGCACATTGCAAACGCACAGGATTTGCCGGCGCAGAAGGTGGGAGGAATAAGCACATTTGACACAAATCCCGGCCTTTCAGGAAGCGACACATCGAGCGGACGTCAGCGGCTCTCTACCCTGACTGCGGTTCCTGAAGATTTTTTTGTGCTGAAGTTGGCGCCGGGATTTCTGCTTGCCATGCAGGTCTACGATGTTCCCGAGCTAACATCTGATCTCCGCGTCGATGCGAATGGCGATGTCACTGTACCGACGATTGGAGTCGTGCATGTAGCCGGAAAGACTATACCTGAGGCACAGACTGAGATCGCGCGCCGACTTAAGGCGGGCGAGATAATCAAGAACCCTCAGGTCACTCTAAATGTCCAGCAATATGCTGGACAAAATATCAGCGTCGTTGGCGAGGTGCATAATCCCGGACGGCTGGAGTTGCTTGCTCCGCACAATCTTGGCGATGTGCTCGCCCTCGTCGGTGGTGAAACGCAATACGCTGGCAATCAGATCGACATCAAGCGACAGGTAGATGGAGCCCCAAAAGAGCTGCACATCCACTATGCACAGAATAGAAAGGATTCTTCGCTCGACGAGATAATGGTGCAGCCGGGAGATGTCATCACTGTCCGTCGCGCTGGGATTGTGTACGTCCTGGGAGGTGTCTCACGGCCCGGAGGATACCTGATGCAGGAAGATGGTGGCCTCACCGTCACACAGGCTCTATCGCTTGCCTACGGCACGATAATAACGGCCTCCATGGGTTCGATTCGCGTTGTTCGCAAGGGACCCGATGGCTCCGTCACTGAGATCCCGGTCGCTTTCAAAGACATGGTAAATGGAAAGGTGCCACCTCTTCCGCTGCAAGCAGAAGACATCGTCTACGTTCCGATCAGCAAGACCAAGACCATTGCGACCAGCGGAATTCTAGCAGCATCTGCATCCGCGGCAATCCTGGTGCGTTGAGCATGAAGTGTCACATTCCAATGAGTCCGGCGCGTCTACTGACCTTATGACCCATATCGATTCGATGGAAAAAAGCCACGTTCAACAAGCGTTCCCTTTGAGGTACTGGCTCTTTGTCGCCTACGCAGTTGGGATACCGACTTTTGTGCGCTTCGATTCCACTGGTCGCACCCATGAGTATGGAATCTTCAATGCATGGTCAGTATCGACGATGGCACTAACTTTCCTAACGGCGTTTCTTTTTATTACCATCACAGTTCTCGGTGGAATCAAAGTTCTTGCCAGAAAAGTGACTTTCTCTGCCTGGATGTGGGTTTCTCTGCTCGCGCTCTTTCTTATCAGCTCCATATGTGAGCCGCAGTTCCGGACTCTACCCGTCAAGCCGAGTGATCTCTATCTCAGCATTTATCGGCTGGGAGAGTGGGTGCTGGGGTTTTCTCTGTTGCTGTCTCTCTATAGCCGCGAGCCTGTTACGAACAGCGCAACGCTGATGGCATCTCTTCTGGGCAGGATCTCGTGGATTAGCGTCGCGGTTGTCTGGCTGATTCTGCCGATAGCTCCGTCGCTTGCCTATTCCACCGATGCGAGTGGGTCGGACATAGGCCATGGCCGCCTGGGAGGGGCTCTTGTTCATCCCGACTGCCTGGCGGCACTTGCAGCAATCGCCTGCCTGCACGCGCTGACTTGTCTTTCGGGGACGAAAAGAATCGTTGGCGTTTGTATCGCGTCTCTCACCGTTTTTTTGACCTACTCTCGCAGTGGAGAGGCGACTCTGCTGCTGTCCTTGATTCTGTACACCATCTTTTTTGCACGCGGCCTTGTTCGTTTCCTGGGCGGGCTTGGCGCGATCGTCGCGGCAGGCGCGATTATGCTGAACATAACGTCGATCATCAGCTACCTTGCTCGTGGCAACGGGCTTTCCAATATTGCCACTCTCTCTGAAAGAACAAACGTCTGGGATTCCTCTCTCAAAGCATTCGCACAACGACCACTTCTGGGATACGGCTTCATCGCAGGTGTAAAAGGGGCGCTAAATGATCACTGGACCTATTCCCATTGGACCCCGCCCCACACCCACAATGATTTTCTTCAAGCTCTTCTTACCGGAGGTATCTTTGCGGGCGCGCTCCTCCTGGCTCTATTTATTAAGGCCCTTTGGGCTTCAATCGAACTGGCCCGCCGCGACGCACGTTACAGCCTATTCATGTTCGTGCTGGTTCAGCTGACCCTGTTCGCGGCTCTGGTTCCCTTGGTCTCCTACCAGTTTGGAACATTGGCGTCGTTGTTCGTTATTTCCTTTGTCGCCGTCGTTGACCACAAAGCGCTGCACAAGGTCCAGTCACTTAGCTATAAGTGGCGCAGTTCCTTCGGAATACGCTCCTCGGACCAGCACCTTTGAATTGCCGCCGATCTCGCCTGCTCCGGCGATGTCGGAGATCGTCCCTGTAACTCAGCGGTAACTTTCACAGGAGGTTCATGCCAGCAGCGGGTCAAAAACAGTTTGCCAGTCTTGAGACGCTGCGCTTCGTAGCGAGCTTTGTCGTGCTTGCTTATCACTACACGTACTACATCCATAAGCGGGATCTTTTTAAGGGCTACCTGGCGGTCGATCTCTTCTTCGTACTTTCGGGATTTGTTATCGCCTCGGGCTATCGATCACGAATCGGAACGATATCCCTCTACGGCCAGTTCATGAAGAAGCGGGTTGCCCGCTTGTATCCGTTGCATTTCCTTACGCTTATGATCTACGTCTGCATCGGCTTTGCCGCGATGCGGGGTCTTGTGAGACTGGATAACGGAAATAAATACAACCTGCACGAGTTGCTCACTAACCTCACGCTTACCCATGCGTGGGGCTTCGGCCATCTCCTCTCCTTCAATACTGTGAGTTGGTCGATCAGTGCGGAATTTGCGGCCTATCTTTTGTTCCCCTTGACGCTGTGGCTAATGGGACGAGGGATGTTCTCAGGAATCGCCGTTATTGCTTCTCTGTATGTTGCTGCCGCGATCTTTGCTGTTCGAGTTGCCCATCTCCCCCTGCCGCAGCTTACATGGCAGCTAGGAGTGGTAAGAGCTATTCCGGCGTTTGCGTTAGGCGTCTGGACTGCGCTTTATCTTCCCGTCATCACTGCGAAGCTCCCTCGAAATATGACGATCCCGCTTTTCTATCTCTCGATGGTCGTCTTTATTGCATGCACCTTCTTTTCACTCAATGACTATGTCGGCATGCTGGCAGCGTCTTCGCTGGTAATTTTAGGCGCAGTGAATGACTACCTTGGTCAGTCAAACTATGTTTCGAATCGTATGTTGAGCCGCCACGGAGAGTTGACCTATAGCGTCTACATGATTCATCCGATCGTTGCTTCTATATTGATCACCGGCGTTTTCACGCGAGTCTTCAACCCATCTGCGACGGTTGTCTATGTGGCGATACTCGTATCCACGGCGGTAACGCTGGTTCTCTCGGCGATGTCTTTGAGATATTTTGAGCAACCGTTGCAGCGTTGGATCGTTCAATTGGGCAAAGACAATGGACGACCTGAATTGGCTGCTCCCTCATCCGGCGAGCTGACTATGTCCGGCAAGACGGAACTTGAGGCTTCGGTCCACTCTCTATAGGCCGGTGTTCGTCCGACGATCACCCTTCGATACATCTGCTCCGCGTGCTCTGCTCTGGCTGTCCAAGTCATCTCTCTGGCGAACTCCCAGCCCGCACGAGACATCCGGGTTCTTTCCGAAGCAGGAAGTGTCGCGTATCGCTCTACGGCCGCGGCAACGTCCCGGACGACGCCCTCGGGAGTTGTGACGGGCACCTTGATTCCGGCGCTATCTGGAACCAGATTGCGCGCTCCGTGGAGATCAAGAGTGATCACCGGCAGGCCAAGGGCCATCGACTCCAATAGCTGGGCCGCGCAGGAGTCTCGGAGGCTCGTAAAGATCAAGGCGTCGTGCTCCATGTACGCATCCCTGACATCGGACCAAGGCAGACGTCTGCCGGCCCAACTGACCCGGTTCTCGAGGCCTCGGTCGCTGATCATCTTTTGCAGGACATCTTTCTCCAAACCCTCGCCGATGATCGTGAGGGTTGACGGATAGGAGGTTCTGGCCAAGATATCGAGCGTAAGGGGAAGCGCCTTTCTAGGGAGCATTCGGCCGACCCAAAGTAGCCGAAGTGGTTGAGGAGCTTCGCTAAAGACGCGCGGCTCCAGTGCGAGAAAACTCTCCGGCAAGGCGGTGTCGAATTGTAGCTCTACGTCGCGTCGTCCCATGGAGCGAACTAATTCGAGAGTGTCCTGATTCGTTGCCAGCACGACGCTCATCTTGCGTATCCACCGTCGATGCAAAGGTGAATAAGATAGCGCTCGCGTAAACAGTGTCCGCAGCTGTTCTGACTTCTTATCTGAAGCTAAGAGCCCAAGCATGCTGGTCGGCGTCGTTTGACCACCGCCAACAGGGCCGAAGATAACAGGCAGGCCAAGGCGCCACAGTTGCGTTGGCACATGAATACTGCCATAGGTAACATGATGAGCAATATCAAATGGAGTTGCAGCATGTAGTTGCCTGGCGGTCTTTATCGCCAGCCATTGCCATAGGACGTAGTGGGGGACGCTGCACTCCTTGAACCCTCTTGGAAGCTCTACATAGGAGAAGTCCACCATAGGGTTCGGGTGGGCCTGGCGATGCGCCTCGATGCTGTCTCGGCCTTCCACAACCGTTAGAACATGAACCTTCATACCGCGTTCAGCAAGATGCATGGCCCAGTTCCATCCATTGCCAGGCTCAGTTCCTGCGTTAGGAAGGCAGGCGTACGCTGAAAGCAGAATCCTCATCGTGACCTCGTATTCGCAAATTTAATGTTGGCTTCAAGCAGTGCTGCTGATTGCTCTTTCATCGATCTACAAGCAGCTCTGCCCTATCGTTCGTAACTTGTCGCTTAATATGTTTAACTCTCGCTATAAGCGATCCGGTAAGGATGCTTTGGTAAATGATCTGAGTGGCTATGGACCCAAAGATGACGCCTTGCACGCCGAACCACTTAGAAAACGGTGCGGCAAAGATGAAAGAGAAGACTGTCATGATCGTGTATGACCAAAAGATAGGCTTGGTGAACTCAAGTGCCTGGAGAGCGGCCCGTAGCGGGCCCCCGAGAAACACCAAGAGATAGAGCAGACCATAGATCCTCAGGAGGTATCCATAGGCCGCGTACTGTGGGCCGTAGAGCAGATGTAACCAGAAAGAAGGTGCTATACCCACAACCAGGACAAAGATCGCGGTGACCGCGCCCCAACGCAGGAGGATACGTTTGATGTACCTTAGCATCGCGTCAATGCCTTCGCGATGAAGAGTTCGCGAAGCTTCAACAGGCACGACATTATCAAGCCCAAGGAACCAGATGTGAGCGCCACCAACGATATTCGACGAGGCGCGAAGGATGCCAGCGACCATAGCACCGAAGTAGATCGGTGAAACCGCCACGAAGAGATTGTTCGACATCCATTCCATGACCGCCGATGGTGCCAGCCAACGAGATAATTTCCAGTGTTGCGATGCGACAGCTCGGATGGCACTCGTCTTGATCGTGATTCTCTCAAGCCACAGCATGCCTGCAACGACGCCGAAGCAGGAGGTTATTGCGATGATCCAAAATGCTCCGGAAGTTGTGAGATGCCCTAGCCATGCAAGTAGGATCAAACCTAAGACCTGCGGGAGGTAACTGAGTACATCGTTGGCAAACGCGCGGCCCGTTTGGCCGGTAACAAACAGATAGCGACGGAAGAAGTCCTGGGATAGATAGGCAAATGCCGCGGCGGAGAGTGGAAATGCCAATCGCCGGATTGTCTGATCGTGGAAATAGACTGAGGAAACGAAAGCCGCGAGGTAGATCGCCAAGCCGCATAGCGCGCCGAAGCAAAGCTGATGAAACACGGTAGCGCCGAAGTAAGGTGGCCTATTCTGCTCCGAAGTCTTGGGAGCAACGCTCATCATTGGAGCGACGATGACCGAGGACTGCAGGCTGTTCAGGAAGAGCACGGCCATCCAGGCAAGGGCGAAGACCCCAAATCCCCTTATGCCAAGGGTCCGGGCAAGCACGATATTGGTGATGAAGTTTGTCCCACTGACGACTGCTTGATCCGCGAGCGCCCAAACTTCCCGGCCGCCTGCGATACGACGCAGACGGGAGAAGATCAATTGCATCGCTGACGGATTGCTTTCGCTCAGCCTGACGTCAAGCGTAGTCGCGGCCGTCAGTGGCGATTCAGACAGACTCATTCAAACGGTCTCCAAGAAGTTGGCGAGCAAATAAGACAAGGAAGCGCGGGTTGTTCTTGATATAGCGCTGGGCAAGCCGTTTGGGTTCTGTGGCAAACCGAAATGCCCACTCTAATCCCGAATTCATCATCCATCTCGGAGCTTGCTTCTTCGTGCCTGCAAGAAAGTCGAATGCGGCGCCTACTCCGAACATCACCGCGGCTACGCTGCCCTGATGCTCCAGCATCCATCTCTCCTGCTTCGGGCAACCCAAGCCAACAAATAAGATCCTCGCTCCGGACTCTCGGATCTGGCGAACGATTTCATTGTCCTCTTCCGGCGTTAACTGTCTGAATGGCGGCGATACGGCGAAGGGGATCTTCAGTTGCGGGTAGTCGCGGACGACTACTCGGAGCAACTCATCGAGAACCTGCTGGGAGCCGCCATAGAAGCCAACCGGGACTCCGTGTTCCGCCGCGCCCTTAATCATGGCGAGGGTGCAGTCTGGGCCGTAGACGCGCGCCGCGTGACGTTGTCCAAGAAGTTTCAAAGCCCAGACCAATGGGACGCCATCGGGACTCACCATATCGGCCTTGTTCAAATACTCACGGTAGACGGGATCGTCGAAAGCTTCCATCACTACGTGGACGTTGGCGAAGATCAAAGTGCGCGAGTCGCTGGAGTTAGCCCAGTCCAGGCTTTTGGCAACCACGTCTGCGTAACTACTCGCAGCCACCTTCACACCTAGAATCGAACTCATCCGTTATTCTCCGAACTCAAGGACAGAGTGGCAGCAAAGAGGCAGTTCGTTATGAACTGCGGCTGGAAGTTTTACGGATTGCGACAGCAGGCTCTGACTTCAGCTTAGAATCCGCGTTTAACCACATACAAGGGCACTAACTTCTTGGTACTTTCTTCTCACCGATAGATGGCAAGAAATAGAACTAACTTCTGTTGTAGATTTCTCAATAACTTAGGAACCATAACTGAGTTAAATCAATGTTCCGTCAGCGCTAAGCTCACCGCTTGTGCCGAGCATCTGACCTCCGGATTCATCTCTCAGAAATAACTCTGATAAGTTCGCATGCGCGTCCTTCATGCGGAAACAGTCGATGAACCGTCGGCGTCCTCTCTGGCTCATGGCTGTTCTCAGTTGCCCATCGGAGATCACTCGCGAAAGCGCAGATGCAAGTTCAACTTCGTCACCGGGAGAGAATAGAAGCCCGGTCTCATTGTCAACGATCATCTCCGGTATACCGCCGCAACGGCTACCTATTACAGGCGTTCCAGCTGCCATAGATTCCATCACGACGCATCCTAGAGGTTCCGGATGTACCGACGGCACAACCGTGACATCAAATGCTCCATAGACGTCCCGCGTTTCTCTTATATCTCCAGTGAAGACGACTCGATCTTCCAGCCGCAGTTCTCGCACCAGGTCCTGCAGACGGACAAGATGATCATCGTTTCCAGGGGAGGGAGCTCCGACGATTACATATTTCGTATCAGGGTAGGTATCGCGGAGCAGCGCGGCAGCCTTGATGAGAACTTCCTGCCCTTTTCTAAGCCATTTAATGCGCCCTACAACACCGACTGTGAACTCTGGCTCTCCGATTTTTTTTCGGAAGGCGCTAACGTTTTCGCTGTCGATCTGCGCGGCCTCATCGTCCAGGCCGTCGTAGATGACGGTGGTGCGATCCTGTAGTTTCGGAACAAACTGATTTTTCACGGCGTGTGACACTGCAACGATGTCATTGGAAAGGAGGCACATATAGTGCTGATAGATCTTCCAGGCCGATGGATATTCAGAAAGGAATTCCCGCAGATGCCACACGTGTCTTCGACCGCTAAGCTTTGCGGCCATTGCCGGGGAGGGCAGAACTCCGGTGTTCGTATGGATGACATCCACCTTAAGGCGTCGCATCAGACGGAGCAGCCATAACGTGGATAGCGGATATCTGGACAGGAACTTCAGCTTCCCAAAGAAGGAATCCATCTCCTTTCGGTCGATGATCGCCAGTCCTTCATGAATGTGAACCTTGACGCCCTGGGCTTCGAGGGATCGAACCAAAGGTCCGTCACAAGGGACGACCACGTGAACCTCGTGACCATCTTCAACGAAGAGATTCGCCATCCTCGACAGGCAGCGACTTGCTCCATAGATGTCCGCGGTGTTGTTGACGGAAAGAATAACCAAGCTTCACCTCATGTCTGGGGAGTTTGTACATTTGGCGATTGTCGACAAGACTGACAGAGTGGAAGCTACTCTGCTGTTAGCTTAGTTGCGCAGACTGGCATGGACAACGAGCATTCCTATCCGAGAAGTTCTTCTCATGATGCTGGGAAATGAATTCCTATCTGCCAGTTACCAGAGATTTAATGGAAACCAACATAGAGAGGAACTCGATAGGCCAATCCCGGATTGGAAGGCAGCTGAACCGTGGTGGCTCCACGCGTCTCTATGACCTGATTCGCGTAGCCGCACCCCGGACAGTAGACCGATTCGGTGTACATATAAGAGATCTGCGCGTCCGTCGAACGAAAGGCGGAGTCTGTTGAAGGGACGGCGATCGAGGGATAGAGCAGGCCGCCCAGAAGCTCAGTCTGTCCTCCGCTTCCGGTATCAATAGCGGTTCCTGCCTGCTCCGTCTTGAGTCCGAGTATCCAGAGGCTGCCACCCTGATTGGAAATCTTCGTTCCGGAGTTTTCTAAGTTGAACTGCCGAGCCCATACCTGCTGTCCCGCTTGAAAGACAACAGGCCCCCCTGTCAACGAACCCAATTCAACGTCCTCGAGAAAGAGATTCCCTGCCCCAGGATGAACTCACATACTTAAACAATCCGTCTTTGATAGCGAGGGGTCTCTTGCCGTCGTGCTCAATCTTCAATCCGTAACCAAACTGTTCGATGATCAAAGGTACTGTGCTGTTGCTGTTGACGATCAGACGAAGGCCACCGCCGTTTGGACCATCCGCGCTGCCGTTCATTATTGAAGAAAAGCCAACAATCCGCTTCACCGAATCCGGCACAGTGACGACTGCTTCTGCGTACGAAAAATAAGCTGCAAAAGGAAAGTAAATCGTGGAAGCTCCGCTATTCAGGAGCGCCTGCAAGGTGGCGGTATCTCCGTACCACGCAGGGTGGAATGCAGCCCAGTTGCTTGCGCTGCTATCGCTATAGGAAGGAGTGTCCATGATATTGAGCTTGAGACTTGCAGCCTGTGGGGTGCTGATCAGGCCTTGTGGCGTCCCGACGAGATATTCGGCGATCGTTCCTGCTACGTCATTCGGCGTCGACTTGCTTATGTCATGAAGTGTCGTCGCGTAGCCGGTTGCGGATACATTTCTCAGGTAGAAGGTGCTGTCTGTCTGGATTGCAGCAGTAGCTGAACTGCCGCCCGACAGGACCGCGTTGAGAAGGACAACGAATCCGCCATTGTTTAGAATCGCTGGAACAGAGTTGTTACTTTGCATTCCAAGAATGCTGACGGCTTGTGCTGAATTTCGAATCGCAGCCACATTTTGATGCGAGAGAGAGATTCCCTCCATCGTTATGCTGTACTCGCTATTTTGCAGATCGATGCCAACATCGAATCCGCGGACCTCAACATTCTTGATCATCAGTGGTCCGGCATATTGACGGGTAAGATCGATCCCAGCGGAGGCGCCTCCATCGTCACTCGTAATTTTGACGTTGTGAACTGCTCCACTATTGTTCGAGACGTAGTTCAACGCCACGGCACCTGCATTATTCGCTCCGATTTGCAGTCCGAGGTCCCACACATTTTGATGAAAGGACTCGTTCCCGAGAGGCGTCAGGATCAATGGCTTCTTGTTGTTCTTATCCCCAAAGCCACCGGAGCTCGGCGCCAAGCGAATAATACTGGTTGACGACCCCGCTCCCTGGAGCGTCATGCAGCAGCCTATCCAGTGCAGGGTATCGCTCACAAGATAGGTTCCTGCAGGGAAATAGAGCGCGCTTGGTCTTCCGTAATAATCCATTGATGCATCGGAACGTCCATCATTGAGCGCCTTCTGAATGGCCGCCGTATCATTCGCGACTCCGTCGCCTACTGCGCCGTAGTCTTTGACCGAACGCATGAATCCAGACGGAAGGGCGATGGGACCGGAGACAAGGTGTGCTCCGTAGTAGGTCGAGGGTGGCGGCGGAAGGGCTGGCGTTCCACTGCTCGCAGCAGTAACACTCGTGGTGGTGCGAGTCACAAGAACATAGCTGACGAGAAGAACAGCCAAACCCATGGACACAAGGGCCATTATCGGCAGCAGACGTGATGCGCGCGGTTTTGCGCCGATCGCTGATTCCTTGAAAAGACGAGTAGGCTTAGCCATCTCAACACCTCCGCAGATCTTCGACGCTCAACACCCGAGCATTGCAGAAAACCGAGGAATTCCTCTCACTGTCATTCAATCTTATCGGTCAGGAAGACCGGGGAAGTCCGCACGCACGGATCTCGGCGGATCAAATGGAATAGTTGCGGATGACACCATCGACAATAAGACCAGGACTTCGCCGCGCATGAAAATCCTAAGTCTTGATACACATTGTAGCTCTCAAAGCGTGGTGACGAGCAAGCGCGGCACAGGACGTATTCACAATCCGCGATGCAGGATGCACACGAAAGACAGCTAAACAATTGATTCGATGGCAGGCTTCAGTCGCCCGATCCTCTCATCCACTGAAGAATGTTGCATCGTCACCGGCGTTCACATCGACCCACTCTTCGTCCGTCATCTTAGTGCGCAACTGCAGCAGAGGCTCTGCGTCTGGTCCCACTGGGTGACGCAATTGCCAGGTTCCGCTCTTCGCGAGCGCTAATATCTTTTCGGCCACTAGAGTTGGAGGCACTGGATTCTTCAACGAGTTCGAAAAGAGAGCATTGAACCGCGTGCCCTGTCCATACCGCGATTCAACGCCTGGGACTTCGATTCGGCGTGCGAGCTATTGCTCTGCTTATGTCTGATCCTTACTCAGATTCGCAGGAAGATACGCTTGCGATAGAAGGGGAACACTGCGAGCCAGCAGATCGACACGCATGCGACGGAATATAACAGCGAGGCCCAATCAGCGTACGGGACCGCTCGATGGATGGCGACATATGTCGCCGCCTTCAGCGTCATTCCGTTTGAGGTGTGGATGGATCCCATCAGGTTGTCGCCCAGTTCGGAGATCATATAGGCGAGAATTGCGTTGGTACCGAAGACGAGCAGGATCTTGTAGACGATCGGGTGCGAACTGAAATTAGCTGGGTCTTTATTTATTCTGGTGAGCCCGAGACGACGCTCATCGACGAGATAAATGGATGCGGCGAGCAAGAGCAGACTTAAGCCGCCAGCGAAGAGAGTGAACGAACTGGTCCATAGCTTCTTGTTGATGGGAAACGCGAGGTTCCAGAGGAGACCTCCGGCCACGAGGAGTGCACCTGCGGCAGAGAGCATCGAAGCTTTACGCGTATTTGTATGTCGTGTCCGCAACCACATGCCCGCAAGCAGGCCGAACAGTGCGGTTGCGATTGCAGGGAGTGTTGACAGCAGTCCTTCGGGATCGCGTGTGTGTTCGTAGAGATGACGAGGGGTGAAGATCTGGCGGTCGAGCCATGCGGTCAGGTTGGCATCGTGGTCATTGATCGGGATTGCGTGTGTTGGTACGCCGAACCCTGGGACAGGAACGAAGCGCATAAGCCGCCCAGTATCCAACGAGACATACGACGGCGATAAACACCTTGTCTTTCCAGCTGCTGGACAGCAGGTAGAGCGTGGCAACAACGAAATAACAGATCGCGATTCGCGGGAGCACACCGTAGTAGCGTGCCGACGCCATATGGAAGAACGGGAAGTTGTTTACGACAAAGCCGAAGAGGATTAGCAGGAGTGCGCGTCGCAATGTGTGCAGGAAGAGTTCGCCTCGACTGACGCCGCGCGACAGCCGGACCGCCGTGGAGAGCACGGTCGAAAGGCCAACCAACAGGACGAAGGTGGGGAAGACAAGGTCCGTTGCGGTGAAGCCGTTCCAGCCTGCATGTACCAATTGCGAGAATGGCGCCGGCCCAGTCTGATCATTGACGAGGATCATGAAAGCGATGGTCAAGCCTCGCATCAGATCGATCGACAGGAGTCGCTCCGGTTTTCGCGCTGTGGACTGGCGGACGACGTTGGAGTCAATGCTTGCGGCGACAACTGGATCCGATGTTTTCATCGTTCTTCTTTCGGCAGCAGATTCATTGATTTCGCAATCGCCTGACTCACGTCGTACGTATCGCCGATGGTCTCGGTGGAGTATCGCTTTGCGGAACGATTCCAGGCGTCACCGAATGCGAACCAATCGATGGTCTTTGGCTGCGCCCCGGTACTGAGAGCCTGTTCCAGCGAATCGAAGTAGAGCCTCCAGCGTGCAGCGTAATAATCGCTGACGAGACCAGCCCAGTCACGGTTGGCGTATTCGTGCAACTCGTTGCTCGCTGTCCGGTCGCCCCAGGTCGTGAGAATTGAGTGCGCGTCGTATTCAATCTGCGCCAGATCCGCAGGAGAGCTGGACCATGCAGGTACGTACCCAAGCCACCGACCGAGAAGAAAATGCTCGTTTGTGCTGAGCAGCTTGTCTTCCGATGTCATCGCGTTCATCCATTGGTCTGTCAGTTTCTTGAATGCGGCCTGGTCTTTCGCTTCATAGGCAGAGCGTATCAGGGGCAACACGCGCCGCGATTCGTTCGCAAGCACCTGTCTGGTCAAGTCCGTCAGATCGTAACGATAACTCGCTGAGGTTCGCAACGGGGGCGCGACCTGTAGCAGCTCGGTGAGAGCGGGCTTAAGAGCTTCGGGATCATATCGCATTACGTCAGGGGACCATGTCCCGTTTCGGGTTGCCGTGAGCGACGGCTGCGCGTTGAACAACGATTCGTGCGCGGCGTCGCGTTCACCATGATTCTTCACACCGTCGGCGCGGTATCCGTAAGCTGTCTGCGCGATGATGCTCCATGCCTTGGACGCATGAGCGTCTTCTTTGCCGTAGCGACGCAGGGCATAGGCGTTGGTCCATTCGCCGAGATCGACAGGCTCGCCGTGCCACGCCATCTCGGTATACAGCTCATAGGCGAAGGGATTCGTGTCCAAACCTTCGGTGAAGAGGGCGATGCCGGAGAGTCGGCTGCCGGGCTTTGTACCTGCTCGCGGCATTCGTTGTGCATAATCGTAGAGCGGCGCGCCCATGGTGGTCCGTCCGCCGAACTCCCAAAGACCTCCAAAGAGCCAGCGCGCTCCTTTGAAGTCAGTATCGCGGGACTCGCGCGGGACTCGCCCCTGTTCGATGTCCGCGACGAGGATGTGGCTTCGATCGACTGCGTCGATGAGTTGCGGGCGAGGATTGTCTTGCCATGCCATCATGAACCACAACGCTCCGGGATGAGCGATCTCGAGTGCGCGCTGGATGGCAACTGCACCGTCACCAACAGGAACATCGCCGCTGACGCCGCCCTCCTGAAAGGTCTCCATATCGTAGATGGTGCTGTCGCCGAAGAGCTCAGCCTGGTGCTTGTAGAAGGCAGCTGCTACGCGCGCAAACGCAGGAGTGCGCGGGTCGAGCCAGCCGGGGCGTTGGAAGCCGTTCCATGGTTCTGTCTGGACGACGACGTGAGAGCCGGGCATGTGCTTTTCGAAGTTAGCGGGCACTACGCCCCAGAAGCCGGGGAACACTGGTGTGATCCCGAGAGTGCGCAGCAGGTCCACGATGCGACGGGCTGAGGCAGCACGCTTGTTCAGGAGGTCGAGTGAGATTGGCTCGATGAAGCAACACATGTTCCCCATCCACTGCCAGTTCTGATGAGCAGGTGCGGTGATCCACTGGCGGATTTCGCTATCGGAATAGCCGATGTCGCGGAACGCTTCATAGACCGCAAGATCGTTGCCTCGCTGGATGAGGATGGCGTTAAAGCCGGAGAGGGCCAGGATGTCGATCTCATGTTGCCAACGGTCAAAGTCCCAGTACGGCGTCGTGTACCCATCCGTGTTTTCGTTGAGCGCATAGCGAAAGCTATAGAGAGCAGGCCGCACGATGGTGGAGTTTACGGCTGGTAATTCGGCACCGGCACTCCCTAATTGGCTCCCGTTGGCCGAGACATCCATCAATGCCACGTATTTCAAGTACCAATTGACGCCGAATAACAGCGTCGGAACGGTGGCAGCTTCGACGTGAATATCGCCGCGATGGCCGCTGATCCGAAAACCATCTGGTTTGGAGGCATAGGGCCCGGGCACTAGCGAAAGATGAATCTGCGGCGCCAGATGTGGCATTTCGCGGACGATGACAGCGCGAGCCGCCTCGATCGATTGTTGCGCACGCGCGCAGGAGACCAGCGCAAATATAGCCAGGAGCAACGCGGGAAGATACCGGCGATTCATGCAAGCCACTCTACTCGATGTCGCCTTTCGGAGGCACTCTTCGCCGGGCAAGGGATGCCGCGTCAAAGCGATTACCAGGCGATTTTTTCCGGAAAGAACTCTGCGAACAAGTCGTCGTAGTAGGGCTTGAGCTGCTTGAAGTCAGGCTTGGTGTGCCCTTTCGAATAGAGGTCGTACGGATTGAACTTCAGCACCCACGGCAACATTGCGCGATCCTGCTCATTGCAGAGATAGTCATAGGCGCCGTGCCGATGCCACCCGTAGAACGAGTGGAAGCGGAGCATGTACAGGCTCTCCATCGGCAGGTAATTCTTCATCACCTCGTAGATGTAGCCGTCGTGTCCGAAGGACATCTTCACTTTGTCCAGTCCGCAGTTTTCTTTGTAGATGCCGAATTTTGTCCGGTAGAGCGGGTTCTGAGAGTCGGGGTTGGCGCGAAAATACTCCGGGAAAACGACTGCGTCGGAATAAGCGCAGGCTGTCGGGAAGGTGTCGCCCACCACGCCCCACTGCGGTTCGCCGTAAAGGCAAAGGCACTTGCCGAGATCATGCACAAATCCGGTTGCCACCATCCAGCGCGGATGGCCGTCTCTCCGAATCGCCTCGGATGTCTGAAGGAGATGCTCGAGTTGCGTGAGATCGGTGTCAGGGTCGCTGTCGTCGACGAGAGTGTTAAGGAATTCGGCCGCTTCCCAAATGCTCTTCTCCCCGCGCTTGAGCCCGAAGTATTGACTTTCCTTGCCGAGGACGTAGGCGTGCGTCTGGTGGGTGTGGTTCAGGCGGTAAAATTCGGCGACTCCGGGATTAGCCTCGGCGTCGTATTGACGGAACTCCTCCTGGGACTTGCCTTCCCTGTATCGGCCTTCGAGGAATTCCTCCCATTCGTCCATGTCGGGCGAAAGTGGATTTTGGTCAACCCCCGGGATTTGTGTTGTTGAGCTCATGTCGCTCTCCTCGATGACGGATCGGCCGCAATTACGTTACCGCTAACTATAACCAGCAGGAAGATCATTTGGCAAGATAAATCGCGCCGGAAAAGGAATTTCTTTCCGGCGGGTCCTCCGATCCCGAACCTCGTCTGATTCATGGCGGCACCACCGCGAAGTCGTTGATCGGCAAGTGGGAGTTGTGCAGGTAGACCCTCGTTATGTTTGAATCGTTAGCGGTAAACTTCTGGGTCGTTTCGTGTGCCAGTTTTGTAAGGAAGAAGGGTTGTCGAGGACATGGTTTCAAGAAGAAGATTTCTTAGCGCAGTTTCTGCGGCATCACTCACGCATTTTGTTCGTGATGCGTTTGGGCTGTTCGCTCACGTCAATCCGTTCCTTCCGGAGCCCGACGAAGGAACGGATAAGTTCGACAACACAAAGCTGGTACAGATCGCAATCGGAACTGGCGGTCATGGCCACTGCTTCCCCGGTGCGACTATGCCATTCGGCGCCGTTCAGTTGAGTCCCGACACCGGGGTCAAAGACTGGGACCATTGCTCGGGTTACCACTACAGCGATAGCAGCATTCTTGGCTTCAGCCACACCCATTTGAGCGGGACGGGATGTATCGACCTGCTGGATGTTCTTCTGATGCCGGCAACGGACGACTTCAAGTTCGATCCCGCAGCAGCCCCCGGCTCCGCGGCCTGTTACAGATCTCGTTTTTCTCACAGCGATGAGGAGGCGAGTCCAGGCTATTATCGTGTCTTTTTGCAGGACTCGAAGGTGAAGGCTGAGCTTACGGCGACAGAACGCGCCGGCATTCATCGATACACTTTTCCAAAGTCGGATAATGCGCACTTTCTGCTGGATCTCGCGCATGCTGGGGATGCCGGAACGGACTCGGAGCATCCTGAACTTCCGCCAACGCCTTCTGTGCGGTGGGCTTCGCTGCGGATCGTTGGCAATGACACGATCGTTGGCGGCCGATGTACCGATATCTGGGCTAAAGGACGCCAGGTTTATTTTGCAATGAAGTTCTCGAAGCCTTTCGAGAGCGTTGACGTTTACTCCGATGGAAAACTTATCGCCGATAAAACAAGCGAAGCCAAAGGGAAATCTTTGCGTTGCGTTTTGAAGTTCAAAACGAATGCAAGCGAAGTAGTTCTTGTAAAGACAGGCATTTCGGGCGTCGATGTTGCCGGTGCCTCGAAGAATCTGGCAGCGGAGGTTCCGGGTTGGGATTTTGATGGCGCACGCAGTGCAGCGCATGCAGCGTGGCGGCGTGAGCTGGGGCGAATTCGAGTGAGCTCTGACGACAGGAAGTATCTTGAGATCTTTTACACCGGCTTGTATCACATGATGGTTGCGCCGAACCTCTTCGATGATGTCGACGGACGCTACCGCGGCATGGATAGCAACGTGCATACTTTGCAGAAGGGGGCCCACAACTACAGCACGTTTTCGCTGTGGGATACGTATCGAGCTTTGCATCCGATGTACACGCTGTTTCTTCCGGAGCGCGTGCCGGATTTTGTAAACTGCCTGATTCGCATGGGGGAGGAGAGCCCAAGAGGCGTTCCGGTGTGGCCTCTGCAAGGGAGTGAGACGGGCTGCATGGTTGGCTATCACTCCGCGCCAGTCGTAGCGGAAGCAATCGCAAAAGGGTTTCCGGGTATCGACCCAAAAGCTGCGTATGCCGTTTTCAAAAAGCGCGCTGAGGCAGAGGACTATCGCGGCCTCGCTGCTTACAGGAAGCTAGGCTATGTTCCTTGCGACCAGCAGGATGAGTCTGCGAGCAAGACGTTGGATTATTGCTACGATGACAGCGCGGTGGCGATCCTGGCGAAAGCAGCTGGACAAGAGGAAGATGCAGCCGCGCTGATAAAGCGCTCGGGCTCTTATGTGAATTTATTCGACAAAGAAAGCGGCTTCATCCGACCGCGATATACGGATGGCCACTGGGCTGCGCCTTTCAATCCGAAGTCCATCCAGATCACAAAGTGGAGGGATTACACGGAAGCGAATGCATGGCAGACGACTTTTGGAGTGCAGCATAATCCAGCGCTCCTGGTTCAAACGCTTGGGGGCGATAAGGCGTTTGTTGAAAAGCTTGACCTGCTCTTCAATCAGAGCTCCGAGCTGCCCCCGGATATGCCTCCTGATGTTACGGGGATGGTGGGGCAATATGCACATGGGAACGAGCCGAGCCATCACATCGCTTATCTCTATAACTACGCGGGTGCGCCGCATAAAACGCAACAACGCGTTCGCAGCCTGCTGGAGACCATGTATAACAACCAGCCGGATGGCATGGCCGGCAACGAAGACTGCGGGCAAATGTCGGCGTGGTTCGTGATCAGCGCGCTGGGTTTGTATGCGGTCGACCCTGTGAGTACTCGGTACGATTTCGGAACCCCGTTGTTCGATCGGGTGGAAGTGAATCTCGCTGGTGGACGAAAGCTAGTGATTGAAGCGAAACGCGAATCGCCGAAGTCTCTTTATATAGAGTCCGCGGAGTGGAACGGCAAGGCTGTGAGTGGACTTTCAGTCGAGCATGCGCAACTGATGAAGGGCGGGACCCTGGTCTTCCACCTTAAGAATGAGCCAGCATCGAACGCCTAGACCTTATTTAGGTTGATTCGTGTGGTTGATTTGGATGATCGATTAGTTTTTTTTGGGCTTAGCTTCTTCCGAATTGCGCACCCATGTGGAGCCGGACTCCTCTGTTCTTAGAGCTTCTGTCAATGGCCGACCGACCGCAGCGCTGGGACGGTTGATGCGTAAGAGCGACGCGAAAGTGGCGGCGATATCCACTGGCGCCACCATCGTGTGATAGGTGCCGGGAACAAACGGTTCACCGAATAGCTCCAGTGGGACGTGGCGGTCATAGCTATTGGCTGTGAAGTGCGTTGTGCCGCTTCCCTTCCAAGGAAACTGGTAGGGGCCGAAATTGAGGTGCAACGCCCATCCAACGTTGGGCGAATAACTATGCGCGATCAAACGGCTGTACTGGGTGTCGGGCAATGGGCCCTCGCGCATCTGCTTGCTTGTGTAGACGTGCGTCAGGACTGGAGGTTCTCGATGGCCCTCCGTGTCTTTTGATTCGCTCAAGCTCGCGAACACTTGCTTCAGCATATCTGCTGTTGTGTTTTCTGCCGTCTCTTCCGACAAACCAGCAGCTTCAAATGCTTCCCGATTCAGCAGCAGGTAAGGGTTATCCATTTGCAGGATGTAGGCTCCCTTGTCTTTGAGCGGGTATTTTGCTTCGAGCATTTTTTCAAGTGGTTTGGTGAACAGATCAGCGGGAAATTCGAGCACCGGCATATGATCAGCATCCCCGGCTTTTTGGCTCGTTGCTACCCCGTGATCTCCGGTAACTGCAATCAGGATATTTTTGAGGCCGATGGTTTGATCGAGATGCGTGAAAAAGGCGTCCAGCAAGGCATCCGACTGAACGATGAGCGCCTCCTGTGACGGATCGTCCGGGCCGAAGGCGTGGCCATTAATGTCGGTCGAAGAGACGGAGATTGTGATCATGTCGGTAACGCCAGCGGGGTTTTTGCCGAGTTTTTCCGCCTCAATGAGAGTCTGGGCAAAGTCAAGCTGATATTGGACGCTGGCAGCCGTCCTGCCCACGATTTCGTAGAAACTTCCCTGAGGCACATGACTTTTTGCGCGCGCGTCCGCTGCGTGATTGCCATTGTTGAAATCTTTCGCCCACTGGGGAAGCTCCTTCATCCAGTAGGTTGAAGTGATCCATTGGCCGGTCTCGTGGTCTACCCAGAACGCGCCATTGGTGGCGTGGCCGCTTGTAAGAATCGCGGCCCGGTCCTTCATGGAGACACCGTAGACATGGGCGCGTCCCTGCGTTGCGAGCACGAGCTCATCTCCAAGGGTGGTGGCCATCTCACGATGGGCAGAGGCGCCGGTAAGATCCTTTGTACCTGTTGGCGCGCCGACAAGTTTGTATCGGTCGTCGGCGACAGAACTTACCTGTCGCAGCGTTCCATCGGAGGAGCGTTCGTACCACTCGTTCAACGGAATCTGATGGCCATCGGTGTAGGCTCCGGTGCCGATGGTGGCGTGACCTGCTGCCGTAACAAGGTTGGCGTAATCGTAGTAGCAGTCCGTGAAGTGTGCTCCTTGTTTGAGAAACAGATTCCAGCCGTTCTTCGCCTTGAACTCGGCTCGATACCGATCGAGGTAGTCCCCGCGGAATTGATCGAACACAAGAATAATGACTAGCTTCGGCCGGGCGTCATATGCGTCGGCACTCGCTGTAGAGATACAGGAGGATAGTAGTGCCAGGAACAGGAATAGCTGGCCTAACTTCTTCATGCGGAGTGGCTCCTCGCCAGATGCAACGCTTATATTTATTCCAGGATTGAAAGAACCGATTTCGTGACGCCGGTTGTGATGGTTGCGCCTTTGCAATTCAGGCGATACCGGCACTATGTGAGATGGATTCATGAACACCTAGGATCGATTGACATTCGAGGTCCGCAACGCGTAACGTCTCAGGACAACGTTATCGGTAACTATAAATGACGCCGTGGGGGAGAGTGAACTTGCGAGCATTGCAGACAGCGAAGGGAATCCTGACGGACGTGCATTTCTGGATTCCCGTGGGTGTGTTGGCGTTCGGACTAGGTTTGCTTATCTGGCTGCATTGAACTTATCGGGGAACGACAACACCATGGCGACACAGATTGAAAAAACATCGAGCCGACGTACGGGAACTGGCTCCCTGCATATGCTGGGAGTGCTTTGCGGCGTGACCGCAGGGGTTTGGCTCGGGGCTGCGGAAGCACCAACTAAGCTGGTCAATGCTGGCTTTTCTCCTTTTGCTATTTCGTTGTGCATGGTGGCTGGCGTATTTACGGCGCGATGGAGCTTTCCAACCTTACTGAAGGGGACGGCCTACGTCTTCGCGGATCTGATGAGCCGCAAGCATCTGCTGGTGTGGGCGATTCTGGCGGGAGCGCTCTGGGCGGTTGCGAATACGCTGACAGTTTTTGCGATACGCGATGTCGGGCTGGCAATCGCCTTTCCGATGTGGAACACGAATGCGCTGGTGGGGCTGTTCTGGGGCCGTGTGTTGTTCCGTGAGTTGGATGGCGCTGACAGCAAAACGATCACGAAAGTGGTTGTCGGATCGCTTTGCATTGTTGCAGCGGCGATCATGCTCGGATTCAGCACACTGCACGGCGGCACAAGCCCGAACGGTCACAATGCACTCGGAGGTGTGCTGGCCGCAATCGGGGCAAGCTTGATGTGGGGAACGATGTATGTTCCTTATCGCAAAGCTTACTTGAGCGGCATGAACCCGCTTTCGTTTGTGACTGTGTTCACCGTCGGTGAGTTGCTCACCATGTTTATCCTCACATGGACGCTGGACGGTGGGCGTCACTCGTCGGTCTTTCAACTAATTCGCGGCGGACAGTTTCTGTTCTGGCTCTTCCTTGGCGGTTTTGTCTGGGTGATTGGTGACATGTTTCAACAATTCGCGGCGAAATACCTGGGGATTGGCCGCGGCATTCCTCTATCGAATACCAATCAGCTTTGGGGACTTGCATGGGGAGCGCTTGTGTTTGGCGAGCTGGCAACTGCGGACGCCAAACATAAACTGCTGGTGGTCGCTGGTTCGGCAGTGATGATTGTCGGCGCACTCTTCATCAGCACGGCCAAGGCGTCCGCAGCGGAGCACTCGTCCAGAAATGAAGCACTGGAACGTGAATGCGATCGCTACGGACTGGACTACAACGAGGTTCTGCTGGCGCAGAGCGGAGAAGAGGCTGGCCATAGTTCCGAAGGCCGCCGCTGGTGGGACTATGCCATCATCCTTGCTGCGGTCGGTGTATTTATCTGGCTGGGAGCCAAGGCTGTAGTGCCTCCGCTGGCGATGAATTTCAAGTGGGTTGCTGTTCTTGGAGTATTGCTGCTGGCGAGTTTGATTGGATGTGGCTACCGACTTTATAAGCAGACGGGATTCTCCTAAATCGATCCACGTTCTGTAGAACGACAATCAGGATGCCGGATCTGCCACCGTGGACTGACGCACAACCAACCTTGGTTCCAGCAGAATTGTCTTCGAGGGCAGATCAGGATTCGTTGTCAGTTCGAGTGCGAGCTCTCCGGCTCGAATCCCCAGCAATTCCGGCTGTTGGTCAACACTTGTCAGCGGGGTGCGCAGGTATTTGGCATAGCGCAGGTTGCCGGACCCGACGAACGCAATATCTTCCGGTATCCTCAAGCCAGCTTCGCGGGCGGCTTGCATTGCGCCAATCGCTGTGAGGTCGTTGTAGCAGAAAACGGCGTCTGGACGTTTCCGCAACTTCAGCAGATCCTGCATGGCTTGATAGCCCGCCTCATCACCCAACTCTTCGAATCGCTCGCGCGTAACGATGAGTTCTTCTCGCGTCTCCATCCGCTGTTCCTGGAGCGTGTCGCGATATCCCCTGAGACGCTCGAGCGAGGGACTCATCTCGCGACCGCCAATGTGGGCGATGCGCTTCTTGCCGGTTGAGATCAGGTGTTCGGTTGCCATGCGGCCGATCTTGTAGTCATCGGAGCCGACAAAGTGGGCCGAAAGATAAGGGAAGTTTCGATCGACGAGGAGAAATGGTGTTTTCTCGTCTCCAAGTTCATAGAAGTTCTTGAGACGTGCCTGACTAGAAGCAATCAGCAGGGCATCTACGCCTCGACCGAGAAGCGTTCGAATCTCCTGCTGCTCAAGCTCAGGGTTTTCTTCCGAAGACGCGAGCAACAGCGCCATATGCGACGCGCGAAGGACACCGGCCAAGGCCTTGGCGAACTCCGCAAAAAAGGGATGAACCAAGTCGGGCACCACGAGGCCCATCGTGTAGGTTCGCCCGCTTGCCAAGCCGCGAGCGAGCATGTTGGGCTTGTAGTCAAGCTCATGCATGCGCTTGAGTACGCGTGCGCGCGTTTTCTCGCTTATGTCTTGATTGCCGCGCAGCACCTTGGAGACTGTAACCGTTGAGATCCCGAGATCGCGTGCGATATCTTTGAGACGTATTGCCAAGTGTGGCCCCTCCGGCAACAGGATGCTATGGCGTGGCGAGAGTCTTTTGGTCGGAATTATTGATGCTGGTATAGCCTACAGGGGCATCTTGCGGGCTACAAGAGACTTCAGGTTGTGACTGATCCGCCAAGCGTGCTCCTATCTTGGGAGTGCGTTGGTCTACTTTCGATTGCTTCGAAGCCGGATGATTTTCCGGTGAGGGCACTCCGCCACTCTTCGTGTTCGGCTCAAGCAAGCTGTTCTTACAGTCCTGCGGTGCACTGATGATGTTGCAGCGCGCAGGCAAACCATCTGCGAAACCAACGCTGTAGCCGGTCCACTTCGAAGGCTCGGACAAGGGATAATCTGTGCTGATCATCTGCGCGCCAGAGTGCAAGAGAGCGTCTCGGCGCGTGGTGTCGTTGGTGCGAGCGGCGATGGTGCTCTCGTCGGCGCGAGCCCGAACAATGTAACCCTGACGGACGAGTTGATCGATCAGTTGCGGAGTGCCTTCGTTCTCTTCCACAAAAGCAGCGTCAGGTTTGCCGGGGTCGGAATTTGTGAAGAGCACGCGGCCTTGCAGCAACGGGTGGCCGGCAGTGTAGATGGGGCCGGCATTTTTTTGATCCATGAGAAAAATTACCTTGCCGCGTGACTCTTTTAGAGTTGGCCAGCGACCTGCGCGCACAGCCGCTTCAAGCGTTGGATAATTCCCACGCACCTTGTCCGGCAAGATCATTTCGCTATCGGCAAATACAGAACGAATTTCCTTGTCGAGCGCATCGAATGTTTCGCCGGTAAAGGTCTCCGCCTCCACGCTACCGGGTATCGACTCCGTGCGCCCGTGTTTGGTTTCAATCAACAGGAACAGCGGAACATGTACGGGATGAGATTTTGACCAGGAGTGAATTTCTTTGAGGCAGTCCGTAAACAAGAGACAGGAGCTGCGCTGATTCAGGTCAGCGATGTGGATCACCTTGAAGCCGGGCTTATCCATCTCGTGATTCGGATCAAAATCCGGGTCCGGAGGAAGCCCTGCTTGTTTCGTCAGCGCGACGATCTTCGGATGAGCAAACCGGCCGCCGTGTGGATCCTGGACGATATCGATTTCCAGTTGCCGTACACCGCCTTCCAACTGCGCAGTCAGCGTTGCGTGGCGATACTCGAGGGCTTCGTATTCGTGAGGATTGCGCGTGCGGGCGAACTTTTCCTCGCTCGGCGCAAAACCGAGGTTGTAGCTGTTATGCGAGCCGATTACCTGGATCTGGTTCATGTGAAGCTTGGCGTCCTGATCGGACATGGTCTGCGCCGCAAGCATTCTTGCACCGCTGAAGACGAACAGTACGGCAATACCCAAGCATTTTTGCAATCGAAACTCCTCTTTGCATGCAAATCAGATGGTTCAGTGGAGCGAGGGGCGAGGTGCATTGCTGTCCCTCGCCCCGGCTCCCACGCAATTCTAAAACAGAAACTTCGCCGCGAACTGAAGTTGCCGTGACGGGAAGGCTGTCGTAATGGTTCCAAACGACGTTCCGTCAGAGATGTTGCTGTCCGGGGCCTGCCAGTTGGTGTGGTTCAGTATGTTGAAGGCTTCTGCACGCAGGTCGAGCTTAACCCGCTCCGTGACGAGGGGAAACTGTTTATGCAGGCCCAGGTCGGTGTTGTAGTACGCATAGGAACGCAGGCTATTGCGCGATACGTTACCAAACGCGGAGGTGTTTCCGTAGCGCGTAAAGGACGGGTAATCGTAGCTCGTATAGGTGCCACCACCGGGTAGATAGCCATTGAGTCCGCGGCTCTTCGTGACACCGTTGATATTGCTCGTAGGCAGCACTGTGATGTTGGTGCCTTTCAAAGGAGAGCCGGCGATGTGCTGAGGCCGCAGATTGACCAGATCGGTACTGAACAGCTGGCCGATGGTCGAACCGCCACTGCCGTTAAGGAGTGCGGTAGTGGTGCTGCTGGAAGAGCTCGAGTAGGTGATGTTGAAAGGCAAGCCGCTTGTAATCGTATTGATGACAGTTACCTGCCATCCGCCGAGAATGGCGTTCGTAAAGCCGTTCGATTGCGCTCCGTAACGCCGGCCATGACCGTACGGCAGGTCATAGACGATAGAAGTGGTGTTGTCGATTGGCTGGTCATAACTTGAGGGACCGTAATCGCCACGAGGGTTGGCGAAGTTAACACGCGAAGTGTCTCCGTTGTTCTGCTCCAGATGTCCGGAGGCTTCATCGAACGCCCGGCTATAGGTGAAGGAGTTGAGTACATAGAGCGGGCCCATTCTCTTCTCGCCCTTGATCTGTAGCGAGTTGTAATTAGCCGGGCCGCCACCGTAGGCGATTTCAATGTCACCGAAGGTCGGTACGGCACGCCGGCTCTGATAGGTGCCGCAGCCAGCCGATGTCGCGGTGAGGCAGGGCGCCGCCTGGTTGTAGTCCGCCAATATCTGCAAGTGCGTGGCTTTGTTGCCGACGTAAGCGACGTCGAACAGAATGCCGCCAGGGAATTCTCTTTGAATGCCGAAGAAGAAGCTCTGGACGTAGCCGGTTTTGAAGTTAGGATCGATGTAACGGGAGGTGACGTTGAGAGGATTGAAATAGGCAGGGCTGGTGAGAATGTTCGAGTAGCCCTGCTGGGTCTGACGGAAGCAGAGCGTCTGGACCTGCGTATCGTTGGCGCATAGGCTCACAGTTGTCGGATAGACAGAGTTGTTGTTGTTTACCGTGGCGTTGACGACGTCAGGACCGTTATACGTGAGGTTATTCTCTCCGCCCGCGCGATTGAACTGCACATAGACAATGCCATAGCCTCCGCGAAGAACAGTTTTTGGATTGATGCTGTCAGAGAATCCAAAGCGCGGCGCGATGTTGGTGGTCGGCGTATGCACCAGCGTTCGATTGTAAAGGCTGCCATTCCCAGCTTGAATAAGTGTGCTCGTCGAGGGACTGAAATTCGCCAGGCGGTTATCACGCTCAAACTGAGGCGTCATGATCTCGTAACGCAGACCCATGTTCAGTGTGAGGGCTGGCGTTGCTTTCATGTCATCCTGAAAATATCCTGCAAAGTAGCGCTGTCGCAGGTTGACGACGGTGTAGTTGGTGAGCGAATAGGAAGAGCGGTTGCCGAAGAGAAAATCGGCCACAGCCTGAGCCTGCTGAATCTGCGTGGAAGTTGTGTTGCCCGAGCCGGAGTCTGTTGGATTACATGCGGTCGTTACCGTCGCAGAGCAGTTTGAGAAAAATGGCACACCAGCAATGGTAGGGCCTGCTGCGTAACGGCTTGAATAGTTGTCCTGACCATAGCTGGGATTGAAGTCATTCACGACTGTGTGGATCAACTGCTGTTCATAGCCGAACTTCATCGAGTGGCGGCCACGAACCCAGGTAAAGTTAATCTTCGGGTTGTAAATGGTGGGATTCTGGAACTGCGGACTGGAAGGCTGGTTTCCAAGCTGCGTGAAACCAGTGATTGACTGGGCGTTCAAAGTGCGGACCAGGCTGGGATCGGTGGGCAGTCCATCCGTGATGCCGTACTTGGTAAGAAGCGATGGCTGGCCCTGCGTATAAGGCGTCTTGGCGCCGATGTTGCGCGTCCAGGCGAACCGAATGTCCAACAACTTGTTCTGGCTTATGATCCACGTGGCGCCGCCGGCAACCTGCCGATTCTGAATGTTTACGTTCGAGTTGGCATTGCCGCCGGCCGGGCCGCCGACCGTCGGAGGATCGAGGATCTCCGCCTGATGCTCGCTGTAGCGGCCGAAAAGCTTCCATTTCGCGAAGCTCTGGTCAATCCGAGCATCCCCCTTGTCATCGTTGATTGTTCCACGGGGCGCGTTGCTGTAATTGTTCGTGATGTTGTTATATGCGGGTGCCGTGCTGCCGTTTGCGCCGGTAACGTTATTCGCGGGAAGTGCTGCAAGAACGGCGAGAGCGAACGGCGTCGACGCGGACGCGATATTTCCGGAGGTATAGGTGGTCCCCGTAATGGGGTTATAGAGCGGGATCGGCGCAGTTGTTCCGTCCACTCTGTGCAGGAGAAACACGCCAGCGCGCTGTTCGGAATCCGGCAGAGTTACCGCGGCCTGCTGATAAGTGAATATCTGTCGCACGCCTTCGTAGTCGACAAAAAAGAACGTCTTATCACGGAAAATACGTCCGCCCGTTGTAGCTCCGAACTGATTGCGAATCAGGCCAGGTTTGCGGCCGGTGGCTGTTTGGAGAGGACCGAATGCGTTGAGATTAGTGTTGCGGATGTAGTCCCAAGCGGCCCCGTGATAATCGTTGCCTCCACTGCGGGTGGAGACATTGATCACTGCTCCCGGCATGCGGCCGTACTCTGCCGAGTAGTTATTCGACTCCACACGAAACTCGCTGACGGCGTCTGGCGACGGAGGGATGTTCTCATTCCCAAAGCCCTGGTTCGAGGTGCCGTAGTTGCTGTTTTCCAAACCATCGATGAGGAACTCGTTGAATGCCGAGCGCTGACCGTTGATGTTGAAGGCGGCTTCGCGGCTGGACGCAGTCTGGTTCTCCAGCATCGATTTACGCACGCCTGGCGTGAGCAACACCAGATCCGCATAGGATCGTCCGTTGAGCGGCAGATTCTCGACTTCCTTCTGGCCAATGATCTGGCTGCGTGAACTGGTCTCAGTTTCCAGAAGTTGGGCAGTGGCGGCAACCTCGACTACCTGATTGACTGCGCCGGGCCTGATTTGAATATCGACACGTTGGCGCGCGTCGGTGGAAAGGTTGAAAGTCTCTGTCTTTGCTCCTTGAAAGCCTGCGGCTTCGGTGGAGATCTGATAATTCCCGATGGGCACCGAGTTGAACTCGTATTTCCCCTCGTTGTCTGTTTTCGCAGTCTGAGAGACGTTAGTAGCAATGTTATTCAGCTTAACGATGGCGTTGGGGACTACCGCGTCACTGTTATCGCGAACGTAGCCCAGCACCGAAGCCGAGCCAAACTGAGCGTATGCCTCACCCACATGGAGCAGCAAACCCGCGACCAACACCAGCACTCCGAGCATCCAGGTAATTGAGCTTTTGTTTCTGTCATTCATGGCAAATCTCCAAACTTTAGCGGCGGCTGCCTCCTCAATTCGAGGAGGCGAGAGGATGATCTGGATGAAACCAGACCGATAACTTCTGGGACGGGCGAACATTACTAGGGCCATAATATGGGTGTCAACAGAAAAGTTTACCGCTAACGTAAACATTACGTTACATCTCGATAAATTGCTGTAAATAAAACATTTATAGCAATAGTCTATCAAAGATAGCGGTGAAGTTATTCATGAGCCCGACCGAATGACAGCTGAGATCGAAGTGGCTCAACCTGGCAGAAGCAGGAAGCGATTACGAACTTCCGAAAGCTGGGCGCGCGTAGAGAGTAGAGGAGGATTCTCGATCTTCATCTGGTTGATGATGTCGATGGCAAAATTCAGGCGGATGGATTCATCGCGCAGGATGTACTGATGCTATCGTCTGTCGTCCCTTCCTGCGCCTTGGGGATCACCGTTTCCTCTCTGCATCTTCTCGCCGCCAAGCATTTGTCCACGTTTGCCTCCACGCCGACCGCCGCATCGCGCCTCGAAGAAAAACACGCTAATGATGGATCGCACTCCGGATCACTGGGGCTTTCCGGCTTTCACAACGCTGCGCTTGTAGAGAGTAACATGCAGGAGGATGGTCCTGTCAAGCAACCGCCCCTGCCATTTGGCCGCCTGATATCGAACTCCTGGGGCAAATTCCTCGCAGGAAGCGACACTGTCAATTCTCCCAGTCGACACCGGACGCCCCCTGCTCTACACTACCCTCGCGATCGCGTTTCTATCGAATTAACGGACGCGCTAGCATTCTAGTCAGTTGCAATGCCATGCAACTGTGATGGCCGTCACCGAACACTCTCTGTTTGCCCTAGGTTGGTCGCAGCGGGCCCCTCGACAAGTACGCCGAATAACTTGGTGAACCTTCTGTTCGGAGAGGCAGATGAGACGAACACTCCTTTGGGTGACGCTCCTCGTATCAATTTTCTGCTTCTGGAGAGCCGTGTCTGTGGACGCTGCAGAAAACGGTAAGCACAAGCTACCCCCAATAAGCAGCAAGCCAGCGCCGATAAGAAAACGAGCCCTCCCAATCCCGCTGATTTTGTTGGATCAGAGACCTGTGAGCTCTGTCACGGTGAGATCAACAAGAAGTTCGCTGAGAATCCTCACTCCCGCCTTGCGATGTTGCATGGCGGCAAGGGCGTTACGTGCGAGAGTTGCCACGGGCCGGGCAGAGAGCATGTAGAGGGAGGTGGCGGCAGTCTCGAAACGCTCTTTCGGTTCACCATAGCGACGCCGAAGGCAGTCGATGGCAAGTGCCTGGAGTGCCACGCCTCGGCACATCCTAATTTCGATCGCTCCGCACACGGAGAGGCAGGCGTAAGTTGCACGAGTTGCCATAGCGTTCATAAAGCCGGAAGCGAGGCCAGTCTTCTCAAGGTTTCGCAGCCGAAGCTCTGCTATACCTGCCACACAGACGTAAAGCCCGCTTTTGCGCAGCCCTTCCATCACAAAGTGGATGAAGGTTTGATAAATTGCAGCGATTGTCACAATCCGCATGGCACCTTCAAGGACAAGGGACTGCATAGCAGCGTCGCCGGCGATGCCGTCTGTGTAAAGTGCCATACAGAAAAGGCCGGTCCGTTTGTTTATGAGCATCCTCCAATCAAAACGGAGGGTTGCGGTGCGTGCCACTATCCGCACGGTTCTCCGAATCCACGTCTCCTGACTCGGAACAACGTCAACTCGCTGTGCCTGCAGTGTCACTCCGCCCTCAATGAAAATTTTACTGCGCCAGGCACTCCTTCATTTCACAACATGGCAAATCAGTATCAGGCTTGCACGGTTTGTCACACGCAGATCCACGGTTCGAATACGCACCCCGCATTCTTCCATTAGGGTGACCAAGCATGACGCTCGTCCTCTCACTCCGACCACTTCACTCAGGATGCTGCGGTGGTGTGTCATGGAGTTGCATGAGAAGCGTAGCTGCCGCCGTTCTTATGGTTGTCCTCTCTGTTGCGGCAAGAGCGCAGGTTACGCCAACTCCGACTCCTCAAGCAACACCACCCCCGGCACAGGAAGAAAAGGTTGCGGCAACAACGCAAGCAACGCCACCCTCGACTGCTAAAACGACGCCCCCCCCGGCGCCGGAGGAGAAGGAGAAGATGATCAAGGGTTACATCACGCATCAATCGATCGAACTCGGCGGTCATATCGTGGACCAGTCCGGAAGCCCCTCGATGTACAGCACTCTGGTCAATATCCAAACCGGTCCGCGAATACTCACCCAGTCGCTCACGATGCGCGCCACGGATCCTTCACACGCGACCTTCTTTGACAATCTTTCGACGAGCAGCTTCGGCTACGGTGGCGACCCGCTCAACGTCACCCTACTGAATGTCTCAAAGGGCCGCGTTTATGATTTTCGCGGTAGCTACCGTCGTGACCGTCAATACTTTGACTACAACCTTCTGGCAAATCCTCTGATCCCACCCACCTCGAACCCTTTTGTTCCTTCGCTTAGCTCGCCGCATCTCTTCAACACGGTGCGCCAAATCACCGACCTCAACGTGACGCTGGCTCCGCTGTCGCGCGTGAGTTTCCGTGCCGGATACAACCACAATATCAACCAGGGCCCGTCGTACAGTTCGGTCCACGAGGGCACAGATGGATTATTACTTCAGAATTGGCGTAACTCCACCGATTCTTGGATTGCCGGGGTGGATTGGAAACCGGGTACAGAAGTACCGTCAGCTATGACCAGTTCATTACGCACTACAAAGGCGATACCAGCTGGCAGCTGGCGGGGTTGAACTACACGCTCTCGAACGGAACGCCGGTTAGCCTGGGAATCAATCTCTCCTCCGTATGGGGCACTCCCTGCTCCGCACCATTCAACAGCAATGGGACCGTGAACCCCACCTGCAATGGCTATCTGGCGTATAACCGCTCCGCCCCCACGCGAACGCTGTTCCCCACGGAACAGTTCCGCTTTCAGACCGAGGCGATCCCTAATTTCAAAGTGAATGGCCGCGTGCTTTACAACGGCACGACCAGCAACCTCAATCACTACAATGAGTTCTACAACGGATTTACTTCGCGGGGCACAGTCCGTCAATCAATCGTTACTGGTTCAGCGAGTGCGCGGCGCATCAATGTCAACGGCGATATCGGTGCCGTCTGGCAGATTACTCCGAGGTTCTCTGCTACCGAAGTTTATGACTTCTGGTACTTCCGCGTGCCCGGGAAGAATTCACTAACTGAAACAGACTATACCGGCGCATCGATGCTGGTTCCTCCCGGGAATCCCACAACAACCACGACTACGGACTCCCACTTTCTGAACCAGGAGACTCACGCTACTACATCCTCCCTTGCGTGGGATTTGAGTTCCCGTGCACGAATCTCGGCGGGATATCGATATCGAAGCCGGACGATTGCGCATGACGGAGATCTGACTCCCATCCATGAAAACTGGGGACTGTTTGGCGCCGCCCTCCGTCCCAACTCGCAGTTGCGAATCAATTTCAACGTCGACCTCATGTATGCCGACAATACCTTTACGCGTATCAGTCCTCGTCAATTGCAGCACTATGTAATGCGCGCACACTATCAGCCGCATACATGGCTCGTGTTTTCCGGAGCCGCGAATATCTTCGAGGCCCGCAACAACGTTCAGACGGTGGATCATCTCGAGCACAATCGCTATTTCTCGGTTGGCGCTTCAATCACTCCTGGTGAAAAGTGGTCAGCAGATCTGAATTACTCCTATAACAGCGTGTTCTCCAGCACGATCTTGTGCTTCGCTTCTACCCCGCCGCCCCCTAACGCGGGAATACCTCCGGCAATTTGCACTCAGGCAGGAACGCCGCTGCTCAACTCCGGCTACTATAACGCGCCAACGCAGTTCGGCTCTTTCGGCCTTGTCTTCTCGCCAATCAATCGCCTCCACGGTAAGGCTGGATATCGGATAAGTTCCGTAAATGGGAGCACAGACACTATGAATATCCGTCAGGTTAACGGATCGCTGGTGTCCTACTACCAAACTCCATATGCGGAGTTGGTCTTTGATCTCGAACGACAGTGGAAATGGAAAGCGGACTACAATTTCTACGGTTACGGCGAAGGGTTGCCGGTTGGGCCTACTCTGCCGCGAAATTTTCACGGAAACATCGTTACTCTTAGCGTAAATTACGCTTTTTAGATTATGTTTGTTTGTTATGATCGTCGATCGCTTACCTGAGGAGGTTAAAATCATGTCGAAATACATCGCTCGCATCTGCGTCGCAAGCCTGCTTACAGTCAGCACCATGGGCTTTGCTCAAAATTCCGGTGCCGATCTCTACAAATCCAAATGTCAGATGTGCCATGCCGCTGACGGCAGTGGCAATACGCCCGCGGGAAAATCCACTAAGGCTCGGCCTTTCGATTCGCCTGAGGTTCTGAAGTTATCAGACGACGACCTCATCAACGTTACCAAGAACGGACATGCCAAGATGCCCGCGTTTGCTGGTAAGCTCACCGACGATCAAATTAAGGCTGTCATAGCTCATATTCACACTCTGCAGAAAAAATAAAGAGGTGAGAAGCTGAGCGATGACTCAATCAGAAGAATTCGGTGGGCGGCGATTTAGACCGCTTGTTTTTCTTGCGAATAACCCAATCAGCGTAACGGGGATTGGACTCACGACTGCGTCTGCTCTGACTCTGATCGGCTTCTGGGTTGTCAGCGTATTTGGCCACGGCGGCTCTGCAAATCCATACGTTGGTATTATTTTCGACCTTTGCTTGCCCGCCCTCTTTCTTCTGGGGCTATTTCTCATTCCCATCGGAATTTGGTGGAGGAGGCGAAGCCTAAAGGCGAAGGGGCAACTCCCTACTCAATATCCTGCAGTTGATCTTCGTAACCCTGTTTTCCGCCGTTCGCTTAGCTTTGTTCTTCTGGTGACAGCAATCAATTTTGTCATCGTGGGTACAGCGAGCTATCGCGGCGTCGCTCAGATGGATAAGCCGTCTTTCTGTGGTCAGTCCTGTCACGTCATGGCACCGGAGTGGACGGCTTATCACGTGTCGTCCCATGCGCACGTGGCATGTACGGAATGCCATATCGCATCAGGGATGTCGGGATACATAAGTGCAAAGCTAAATGGCACAAGGCAACTCTTCCACGTTGCGATGGGCGATTATTCGCGCCCGATCATGGCTGATGGCAAAGTGCCTGCTGCGAACAGCACCTGTCTCCACTGCCACAATCCAGAGAAATTCATCGGCGACAAACTGGCGGTGAAGACTTCATTTGGCGATGATGAAAATAACTCCGTTACACATTCCCTCGTTCTGGTCCATGTGGGAGGCAAGGACATGGCTGGGCACCTAAGCGGAATCCATGGCGCGCATCTCGGTCATATCGAATTCATCTCCACAGACAATACCAATCAGACCATTCCATGGGTAGCTACGACGAATGGCGACGGCTCTGTGCGCGAGTTCGTGTCAGCGGACACAAAGTTACCGGAGGGGGGCCAAAAGCATTAATGAATTGCATTGACTGTCATAACAGGGCCGCGCATTCGTTTGATACACCAGTGAATGCCCTGAACAAAGCAATGGCCAGCGGACGGCTCAGTGCTTCTTTACCTTTCCTGCATAAGGAAGGTCTTGCACTGATCAATGCCGATTATGCTTCGCAAGCGGATGCAGAGTCGAAGATCATGGCTGGTCTGGAGAACTTCTATCGCTCTAGCTATCCAGATGCCTGGAGCCAAAAGAAACCTCAGATCGATGAAGCGGGTAAAGTGCTAAGCGCGATCTACAGTGAGAATGTGTTTCCGTTCATGAAGGTTACCTGGGGCACACATCCGAATAACTCCGGGCATAATGACTATCCTGGCTGTTTCCGCTGTCACGACGGAAATCACAATGCGAAGGATGGAAAGAGCATTGGCAACGATTGTTCTACCTGCCATAATCTGCTGGCCGTCGATGAAGTGAATCCTAAGCAACTTGCGGATCTGGGCTTTCAGTGAAGCCGTGTTGGTCGCGTATCATCCCGACGCAAAACGATACGAGAAAGTACTAGAGCAGCCCTGATCATTACGTGTTCCCAGACGTGAAAATGCTCCGTGAGCGGGAACACGTAGGCCGAGCTCAAGGAGTACCTGTGCCGAACCGGGCGATTCCTTATCTAAATCGACCCATTTTTTGCGAACAGGCACAGCACTATTTTCCGGCGAAGCTTCGCCGTAGATGATCATTAACTCGCTTCGGTGATCAGCAGACGGCGAATGAAATATACGCACGTGCGCAGCCCTGTGCGGGAACGAAAGGCGTCGTTTCTCAAAACAAACGCTGAATGGCTGCACCATCCAAGGCAGATCACACGCTCTTGGCACTAGCCGGGCAATTATCGAGGAAGGTCCTGGAACGGTACAGCCATGCCAGAAATGAGTCGAAACGCGCTTCAGTGAAGATGCTCGATCTCCCCACAGAAAGAAATGCCTCCCCACAATTTCCACCACAGTCGGAAGAGACGATTTCAGCCGCTACTATGTAAGTAATTGATTTTGAATGGTCGGGGCGGAGGGATTCGAACCCCCGACCCTCTGCTCCCAAAGCAGATGCGCTACCAGACTGCGCTACGCCCCGACTTCTTCTAGTTTATCGCATCAGGTGGGCTGGAGCCTCACAAGGTGGTAAACAGTCCGTGAGAGCCCGGGCCGAACAGCGTGTGGAACAGGCCATCAAAGACCCAGGCGAGCAGAAGGATAGGCAGCAGAATAAGTGCAGCCAGCACCAGGCAAAGGCAGGCGAGAAAGAACCAGCTTTGCCGTGTATGCTTCCGGGGTTCGTCTACGCTGCCGATCAGGAGAGCATAGTTGCGGCGATTGGCGCGCCAGGCGATGTCGAACATGTCGCCGAGCACGGGGATTGAGCCGACGACGACTTCAATGGCAACATTGGCCACCATGCGCGCGACCGTAACGTAGGATACGCCGCGGACCCATGCCGCAATGATGATGATGCAGGAGGCGATACCGCCGATCAGGTCCCCGATGCCCGGAATAAAGCCGACGATGCCGTCGAGGCCGAAGCGAATGGAGGTGCCGGGAATCCTGATGAAGTCGTCGAGTACATGCGAGAGAAGATCGAGGTTTTCGTCGTCAAACGCCTTACCGCCACGTCTGAGGCGAGGCGACAATACTTCGGGTTTCGCCGTAAACGCCATCCCACCCCACCATCCGTCTCCCGCGAAATTGCCCGGCGGGGCGCCAGTGCTATAATTTGAGTATACGGCGGCTATAGTTCAGTGGCAGAACGCCGCTCTGTGGCAGCGGATGTCGTGGGTTCGAAACCCACTAGCCGCCCCAAAATTCTCTTCCCTGCACAGTGCGGCCAACCTTGCCCCGGACCTCCCAAGTCTCGCCTTCCGCCTTAACATCGCATCTTTATGCCGGAACATCAGGCTGGGCATATCCGACCTGGAAGCCAGAGTTTTATCCGGCGGGCACGCCAGCGAAACGATTCCTCGAATTCTACGCAACACAGCTTACCTCAGTTGAGGTTAATTACACCTTCCGCGCTCTACCCACTGCGAAGATGCTCGAGGGTTGGCTTGCAGCGACTCCCGCAAACTTCCGGTTCAGCTTCAAAGCGCCGCAGCGCATCACGCACTTCAAGCGGCTACGCGATTGCGAAGGCGATGTAGCCCAGTTTGTCGCTGCGCTTGAACCAGTCCGCCAGGCGGGCAAGCTTGGCCTGCTTCTCTTTCAACTTCCACCGAACTTCAAAGCCAACCCAGAGGTCATCGGCGGCTTTCTTGCTACACCTGCGCTTCAAACCAAAGATGCTCCGCCAGCCGCGTTCGAGTTTCGCCACGAATCATGGTTCACCGACGAGACCTACGCCGTCCTTCGCCAGCACAACGCCGCTCTTTGCATCGCCGAAAGCAACGACCTGCTTACGCCTGAAGTTCACACTGCTTCCGGCCACACCTGTTACAGGTTGCGGAGGGACGGCGGCTACTCGGCGGTTGAACTTGATGCATTCGTCAAACGTTTTACGGCCCTCGCAGAACAACGCGACGTCTATGTTTATTTCAAGCATGAAGACGAGCCCACCGGCGCGCTCAACGCCACGGCATTTCTTGCGCGCGCCAATGCAGGGACTCGCTGATGCAGATCGCGGAACCTGATTCTCTGATTGGCCATGTAGAAGATTTTCAGCCGCGACGCTTTTTAGGCAACGGACATTTGCAGACCATCGCGGGCAACTATCTGTCGCGCATTAACGACCTTCCGGCTCCCGAGGATCAACTGGTCGAGGTCTCGTCCGCCTCGGCAAACCAGATCGCGAGCCAGGTTCTCTGCCAGTGTCACTGGCAATCAGAGGAGATTCGCGCGTCGCGGCCAACTGCCATTATCGTGCACGGTCTCGAAGGCTCGTCGAACTCGCAGTACGTCGTTGGCAATTCGAATAAGTTGTGGCGGGCGGATTGCAACGTTATCCGCATGAACATGCGCAACTGCGGCGGCACCGAGGCACTGTCGCCGACGCTCTACCACTCTGGCCTCTCGAATGACGTGCTCAGAGTGATGGACTTCTTCGTCAAAAAATATGAGCTGCAATCCGTATCGCTGATCGGTTATTCGATGGGGGGAAACCTCGTTCTCAAACTCGCCGGCGAACTCGGGGCAGCTGCACCGGCGACACTGCACTCGGTGATCGGAGTTTCGCCTGCTGTCGACCTGGGCCCTTCGGCGGATGCACTGCATCTGCGCCCGAACCGCCTTTACGAGTTGAAGTTTCTCTATCATCTTTTGCGCCGCTTTCGTCGCAAAGCAGTTCTGTTCCCTCGTGCCTACGATCGCAACCGCGCCACAGGAATCCATTCGCTGCGTCAGTTCGACGATCGCATCACAGCGCTTTATTCTGGCTTCACCGGTGCGGACGATTATTACTATCGTGCAGCAGCGGCTCGCGTGCTCGACCGCATTGCTGTCCCTACCCTTATCCTCCATGCACTCGACGACCCCTTTATCCGCCTCACCCCGGAGACCCGCAAGCAGATCCTTGAGAACCCAAGCATCACACTGATCGAAAGCTTGCATGGAGGTCATTGCGCCTTCCTCGCCAAACCGGACGAAACCAACAATTATGACGGCTATTGGGCCGAACATACCCTGCTACGCTTTCTCCTGTCTCACGCCTGATTTCGCTTGCCTGGTTTCGCTCGCCTGGTTTCGCTCGAAGGACGGCTCATCTTTCACAGCCCACTTATCGCGGCCTGTCGATCTGTGACGCTAAGATAGTTGGTAATGCTCTCTGAATGGTCCGCCGAATGTTCCGCCGACGATCCTGTCCTCGTCGTTCCGTGGTCTGATCCGTCGGACAGCACAGGCAATCGAAGATTCATCGACCTGCGCGAAAACCCCTACGACCTCGATCATCTACCCGAAGCCGAGCATCACCCTCCACTGATGCATGCTCTCCGAGCCCTGAACGCGGCCCGCTCGCCAGTCTTTACCGCAAAGTGCGATGCGTGGCAGCTCGATGCCGACGAACTCGACACACTGCGCCTGGATCTCAACATCCTCGCCGACGACAGTCCTGCTGGATTCGCCAGCTATATCGATATCCTGTGGCGCGAGCGCTCGCTCTTCGCCTCATTTCACCTGCTGGAGCAGATGCTGCACCGCCTCACTTTGCAGGCTGCTCCGCTGGAACAGCCCTGCGCGATGCTCGACTGCGTCATTCGTCCGGCAATGCTTGATCTGACGGGCCCGCAGGAGGGGTTTGCGATTAGCCTTTATGTCAAAGCGCTCGGCCATGACGTCCAGGGTGCCGAGGAAAACTGGGCCTCCGCACTGGACGCCGTCGTCGCTCTGTTGCGCAGTAAGGATCTTGGCTTTTCCTGATTCGCGTCGCACGGTTCCAGCTCTGCCACTCCCATCCGGCATGGCTCCCGCTACAATAATGACAGCCCCTGAAAATGGGCGAGTAGCTCAATTGGATAGAGCATCAGCCTTCTAAGCTGACGGTTGCAGGTTCGATCCCTGCCTCGCTCACCACATCTCGTTTGTGGCCGCTAGGCTTCCATCAGAACGTCTTCGGCCGATACCTTGCAACGATCTCCAGCGTTGCGATGCCCTATCGCATGCCATATCGCGGCCAGGAAAATCAATCCAAGCGCAAGGCTGCATACGCCGTTCCATTCCCAATGCACCCAAGCAAGCGTCGCAAGGGCGGAACCTACTGCCGCACCACTGAAATAGACAGTCATGTAGACCGTGTTGAGGCGACTGCGTGCCGAGGGCACCAGCCCAAAGATACGCGTCTGGTTCGCCACCTGCGTCATCTGCGCGCCCATGTCCAGCACAACCACGCCCACCGCCAGCGCCGTGAGATGGAACATCGTCGTCCGGCGCGCAGTCTCTTCAGCCCACAACAGAAGATACGAGGCAGCCAGCAGCGAAATTCCCACTGAGATTACCCATCGCGAACCGTGCTTGTCCGCGAGTTTCCCTGCTAACGGCGCGACCAAAGCGCCCGCCGCGCCAACGACACCAAAGGTGCCTGCAACTCCTGCGCCAAGCCCGTAATGGCTGTGAAGCAGAAAAGCCAGCGTCGTCCAAAAGCAGCTGAACGATGCGAAGACCAGCGCGCCTATGGCGCAGGACTCGCGCAGTAACGGTTGAGTACGGAACAGGGTCCACAGTGAGACCATCGCATCACGATAGCGCAGTTTCTGCTTAGGCGGCAGCTTCGGCATGACCCGCATCATCAATGGAACAAACGCAGCATTCATCACCGCGGCCACCACAAAGACCCAGCGCCAACCGTGAATCTTGCTGACCCATCCGGAGAACGTCCGGGCGAGCAGGATGCCCAACAGAAGCCCGGTCATTACAGTTCCGATCGCGCGTCCGCGCTGCTCATGCGACACCAGGTCAGGGGCTATCGGAAGCACAACATGGGTGACCGAGCCAAACATGCCGATCAGCACACTGCCTGCAATCAAAAGATTCAGATTCGGTGCGACAGCCACCAGCAACAGAGCGACCGCCACGGCCCCGTACAGCCGCATCATTAACCCTCGCCGCTCCAACACATCGCCCAGCGGAACGAAGAAAAGCAGTCCTACCGCATAACCAATCTGAGTCGCGACCGCTACGAACCCGGTACGTCCCGCCGTGGCGCCGTAGGTGCGGCCCATCTCCAACAGCAGCGGTTGGTTATAGTAGAGCGACGATACACCGATCGCACATGCCAGCCCGAGGAAGGACAGCGGAGCGGAGGGCGCAGATTTTGATGTAGTGGTCATACCAGATCCTGTCTCCAGTGTAGCCCTCTCGGGCACATTCGACACAGGCTCCTCTGACTCGCAACCTCCTAAGCTTTGCCCAGCGTCAGCTTCGCGATGGTTGCCAGCTGCATGAACGATGTCCCTTCGTAGATCTTTCCGATCTTCGCGTCCCGGTACAGCTTCTCGACGGGATAGTCCTTCACAAATCCGGATCCGCCGTAGACCTCCACAGCCAGGCTCGCGACGCGCTCTGCCACCTGCGACGCAAAATACTTGCACATGGCCGCTTCTTTCAGAAAATCCAGCTTCGCGTCCTTCAACCGGGCAGCGTTGTAGACCATCAGCCGCGCTGCTTCAATGTCGGTCGCCATCTCAGCGAGTTGGAATTGCATCGCCTGAAACTCAACGAGCGCTTTGCCGAACTGCCTCCGCTCCCTTGCCCACTTTGCCGCATGTCCCCACGCCCCCGCGGCAAGGCCAAGCATCTGCGAGCCGATGCCAATACGGCCTTCGTTCAGAGTCTCGATCGCAATCTTGTACCCTTTGCCCGGTTCGCCAAGTACCTGCGCAGCCGGAACAACGCAATCATTGAAGATGAGTTCGCAGGTGCTCGAAGCGCGTATTCCCAGCTTGTCTTCTTTCTTCCCGACCGTAAATCCTGGTGCGCCCTTCTCGACGAGAAATGCGGTGATCCCCTTATAGCCAGCGGCAGGATCGAGCGTGGCAAAAACAATAAAGAGACCGGCCTCCTTCGCATTTGTAATCCAGAGCTTCTGCCCATTGAGCACGTAGTCGTCGCCGCGTTTCATCGCGCGCGTCTGCAATGCAAATGCGTCCGAACCCGACGACGCCTCACTGAGCGCATACGAACCGATCGTATCGGTCGCCAGCCGGGTCAGATATTTTTTCTTTTGTGCCTCATTCGCCCAGCGAACCAGCGCATTGATGCAGAGCGTATTCTGCACGTCGACCATCACCCCAACCGATGGATCAACCGCCGAAATCTCCTCAACCGCAAGGATGGCGTTGAAAAAACTTCCACCGGCACCGCCATACTGTTCAGGAACCTCAATGCCCATCAAACCAAGCTGAAAGAGTTTTTTGATAAGTCCAGCGTCCATCTGCTGCGACTCATCCATGCCACGCACCAGCGGCCCGATCTGCTCGACGGCAAATCGGCGAACCGTCTCGCGAAACATCTGCTCATCTTCGCTCAATCTCGTCAACGCCGCCGGCACAGCAGGCTCCAACATCTATTCACCTCAAACTGTAGTCACGAAAAGGTGAGTCTAGCATGTTGACGAGACAACCGAATAGTCATTCAGCGCACGCTTGAAGCGGGGAAATATTGAAAGGAAGAGATTGTGACTGAAATCTGAAGGGCTTAACCGGCAACCTTAACGAGCCGTCCACGCCGGCTCACGATCGACAGCTTCTCCGTGTTGAGAATCTTTCGCGCCTGCTCTTTGGCATGTTTCGCCCACGGGCCAACCGGATCGAGCCGCACATACGACAGCCAATGCCGCAACGCACGACGTCTCTGTCCCTGCCGTTCATACGCGAGCGCCAGATTGTAGTGCGCATCGGCATACTGCGGAACCAGTGCAACAGCCTTCTGATACGCTGTCGTGGCTTCCGTCAACCGCTGCATCTCGTCCAGTACATTGCCGAGGTCGAAGAAAGCCAACGCGTACTCCGGGTCCGCAACCGTCGCCTTGCGATAGTGCTCCTCCGCCAGTTCGTAGCGCCGCAGATTGTAGTGAATCGTCCCCAGATTGATCAGTGCGGGTGCATGCGCGGGACGAATTGCCAGGATCGAGTGATAAATCTCGACCGCTTCCTGGATAGTGCTCGGACTCTCCTCGAGTTGCACTGCGCGCAAAAACATATCCTGCACCTCGGAGGCATGACGCGCGGGATTTTCGCTGCCGCTACTCACTATGCTCAACGGTCGCGCAGGAGAAGTCTCAAAGTCGAAGGCCAGCTGCCGGGTCAACGGATCCATCAGAGAGCCACCATGCCGGAAGGTTAGACGCGATCCTCTGCGCACAAAACTCGCCTCCATTAATGGATTCCGCATGCCCGCCACACGCTGCATCGCATCCACCGAGGCTCGTATGCTCTTCGCGGAGATTCGTTTATTCGCCTGAAGATCGCGCAGCTTTCTCAACTGGCTTAGCGCTTCAAAGGAATAATGCTCACTGAGGGGGATGAGTCCGGCCCGCTCCCACGCCTGGAGTTGGCGCGCATGCAAGTGAAGGATCCGGATTACATCTTGACGGCTATATCGGGTCACTGTGTATCTCGTGTCGCACCGTCTTGGAGATTCGATACAGCAGACTCTTGTTGGAGTATGCCTTCTGAAGCCCCGTCAATCAAGACCATTCCACTCCGGCTATGTTAAATAGCCGTGGATAACACGTACCAAATATGGTTCGCGACGCTTGACTCAGTTCATTGACCCGAAACATCTTCGCGCCTGCTCATTCTCAATCGCAAAACGCACCATAAATAGTTCAGCTCACGCGAGCCGCGGCTGGCGGTTCTTCAGATCTTCAAGCAGACGTTCAATTTGGTCCTCCTGCTCAAGCGTGGAGAAGCGGTCCTCCAGCGTCTCGGCTTCGAGGATCATGTGGCTAGCCGCGTTCGTGGCCTCTTTCTGTTGAATCGTAGAGCGCAGACGGCTCAGCGTTGCCAACTTCTGTTGACTCGCCACTATCGTCCGGGCAGCGTGCGCTTTGCCGACGGTGCGCGCCCGGCGGTGCTGCGCGATCAACATCTCGCAGGTGGCTCGAGTCTCGTGCAGCTTCTGTTGAAGGCTGGCGAACGCGTTGCGCAACGTCTCAGTCTCCGCAGTCTGATCTTCAACCTGCTGCGCGAAACCTGCCGCGAGCTGCTGGCTGCTCAGGCTGCGCTGCAATGCGGCGCGAGCCAGATCATCCTGTTGTTTCTGCACGGCGAGTTCGGCTTTACGATTCCACTGGTTCATGGCGTCCTCGTGCTCCTTCAATTTCTTCTGCAGAAGGTGCTGGTCCGCGATCGCAATCGCCACCTGCGTCTTGACCTGGAGAAGCTGGTTTTCCATATCGAGAACAAGCTGTTTCGCCAGCTTCTCCGGGTCCTCAGCCTTTTCGATGAGGTCGTTAATGTTGGCTCGTAAGAGAGTCCCTATGCGTTCCAGAAGTGCCATGATGAATCTCCTTTCCAAAAATTGCCGAGACGAAACGACGAGTTGGGCTGGCAATTACCAGCGGCGTCCAAACATTCGCTCAAGAGCGACGAGTAACAGAATCGTCAAAAACCCTCTGCCGGGGAAACGGTGCCGCCTGTAACCATATCCGTAGCCGTAGTATCCATATGGACCGAAGTAAGGACGGCGGATGCGATAGGGATTCCAGAGCGGCCGGAAGATCAGACGGGAAACCACAGAGACCGCGATGAGGATCAGGATGGTGGGAAGAAAAATTTAAGGTAAACATCGTGTCTTCTCGATTCGTGCGCACAGGAAAGGGATACCTAGCTCACCGGCTGTGCTGAATCCAGTGAGCCAGGAGAACGACGCTAGCCAGAGTGAGCTTCGCCGTTTTCGCGAGGCTTCATCGCCTTCACGTTGCTCATCAGTTCGTGGAGATTCATCCCGGACAACGCTTCAAACAGCGCGGGAACCTGGGCAGCGATCTTTGTCATCTCGCCGGTAATCTTGTTGGCCCCTGTGGCTCCGTCGTTACCAGTCGAGACGATCGTGATCTTGTCGACCTTGCTCAGCGGCTCCGCCATGGCGCGCACAACGTCGGCCATGTTGGTGATGAGTTTGTCGACAACCGCAGCCTGCGTCCACTCCTGATAAGCCTCGGCCTTCACGTTCATCGCTTTAGCTTCGGCCTCGCCCTTCTGGAGGATGATGCTGGCCTCCGCTTCGCCCTGTACCCTGGTCGCAGCAGCGCGGCCCTCAGCCTCCATGGTGATGCGAGATTTCTCGGCAGTTGCGATGTTCTCGATGCGCTGACGTTCGATCTCCGCGCCTTTCAACACGGTCGCGATCAGCTCCTTCTCATGACGCAGAATCTCAGCCTCCTGCACCTTGATCTGCTCCTGCTTCTCAATCTGCTGTACCTTCACCTGTTCGGCGATAACCTTCTGTTGCATCACATTCGTCTGCAACTCGTAAGCCTTATCTGCCTGCGCCTCCTGACGCCGCGCTGCCTCGGTGAACTGAGCTTTTTGAATGTCGAGGTCGCGCTGTGCCTCAGCCTGTTTCGCGAGCGAGAGCGTCTCAGCCAGCACGCGCTCTTGGTCGGCAGAGGCCTTGGCAACCGCGGCTTCACGAAGAGCAACTGCGCGGCGAATGGCCGTATCGCGCTCTGCCTCCGCAGCCGCAATCTCGGCGTCACGGCGGATACGAGCCACATCCGGTCGCCCCATATTCGTGATGTACTCGTTCTTGTCTCGAACTTCGCGGATCGTAAAGCTGATCACCTCAAGCCCCATCTTGCTCATGTCGTTCATGCACGTTGAACGCATGCGTTCAGCAACCATCTCCGGCTCTTTGACGATCTGTTCGACCGTAAGTTGGCCAATGATGCCGCGCAGATGGCCCTCCATCACCAGGCGGATGAGTCCTTCGCGCTGATCAGGCGACTTCGTCAGGAACTGTTCAGCCGCCGTGAGGATCGACTCCTTATCCGAGCGAACCTTGATCTGAGCAACAGCTTCTACCGTCACGGCGACACCCTGCTTGGTGTAAAGATCCTGTTGCGGAGCCACATCGAAGCTCATCAGTTCGAGCGAGAGCTGACGCGAGTTTTCAACCATGGGAAAGATAACGGCGCCGCCGCCCTTGATAACACGCGGGCCGCGAAAACCATAAACAATGATCGCTTCGTTCGGGCCGGCCTTGCGAAACATCTTGGCCAGCAAAGTAGAAAGAGCAAGCGTCATGAGAACCAGCAAACCACCAATGATGACAACCGAGTTCCACATATCGTTCCTTTGTCCAATCAAGGACCGGAGAGCGTGTAAGGTGCTTGCCACAAGACTTGAGTGATGGCGGGGGAGTGCCTCGGCAAGAGAGGCAGCCAGATGAAATGAATATTGAGCGCTCATCGCAGACCGTCGTCGAGATCGTCCCAGCGGCGAACATAAGCAATGCCGCGCTCATAGCGGATAACGACCACCTCGGCTCCGCGCTCAATCGCATGGCCGTCTTCGCTCCGGGCCGCAGAGGCGCGGCGTGCTCCGGTCTGCGAAAAGATAATCTCTCCGGTTCCATCGCTGGCGCGAATCGCATCACTAACCTGCGCCAGAACTCCGGACATCTCGGTATCTTCGCCAGCCAGGACACGCTCGCGCGGAAGCAACAGCTTGAACAACACAGCCCACAGAAGTGCGGCCCCTGCAATACCACTGACCACAGACAGCAGAAGGACGACAGGCACAATAAGACTGCTGTAACGGTGAAGCAGATAACCGATTCCGCCGAACCAGCAGAGAAATGCTGTCACAGTGAAACCATTCACACTGGATAAACCGGGCCCGCGATGCGCAGTGCCATGCGCAGCGTGAGTGTGCGCTGCGTGACCGAAATGAAAGTGGCCGATGTGAAGATGCGCGAACCCTCCGAGCAGCGAAAGAAGGCTAAGGATGAGACCGACGCTAAAGCAGATGAGATAAAAGGAGTCCATATTATTTGGTGTTCCGACTTGCGGTTATCCTCTTAGCCGGCTGGGTACTCGCAGCCGGAAGCGGAGCAGCAGCTTCGGGTCGCAGAACGTGGAAGAGACGGTCAAGAAGCGAGGGCGTCTCGATGATGGCCTCAATCAAGAGAAAACAGCGGCGTGTGTCGCTGTGATTCGCCAGGGTAAGCAGTGCCTGGCGGAGCGTGGGATCCCGGCGGAAACGCTCAGCCCCTCCAACCAGCCACAGATCGAGCTTGTCCTCCGCCGTCCGCAGATCCGAGAGAAGCTCCGAGTGGTAGCCCTCCGGATCGTCGACCAGATAACCCGGATGCACCTTGAAGAACTTCGCCAGCAGAAGCCGCGTCGTGTTGGTCAGATGCGGGCGCGCTCCGCTTTCGATCTGGGAAAGATAAGACTGGCTGATCGTCGCGTTGCTCGCCTTCCTTCCGCTGGCATTCTCCTGCTGGATGGCCCGAACCAGCTCCTGCTGGGTCATCGCACGATTCAACCCGCGAAGGTTGCCTTCAACCTCACGAAGATAACGGATTTTGTCGCTGAGTTTCATTGCTCTATTGCAGATCGCAATAACGATATCGCAATTTGCAATACACGTCAAGAGGCAAAAAGAGACCCTGCGTTGGAATTGCTGGGAGGCGAGTATGTGCCCCAGGTGTTCGATAGCTGCGAAGCAATTGAGGTACGGACAATTCCACTACCGCGGACACCCTGTTCAAGGCGGGTTCTATCAATAATCCTCGAAAACCTTTCATGTAACGCTTTACATTGCTACAATTTGTCGTCGTTGTTCGCGGCTTTTTCGTGTCGTTTCCGACTCAAACCTAACCATGCCGAACGCAGCACAGCCGCACCAGAATTACAGTAACGGAGCATCCTTGAAACGAATACCCTTCCTCGCTACACTCCTCGTCTTGCTCTGCACCCTCCATGGATACGCGCAGACGGATACCATGCCGCACCTCGAGAAAAAGGATGGCCGCTTTGCCATGATCATCGACGGCAAACCGTTCCTCATCCTCGGCGCCCAGATTAATAACTCAAGCTCCTGGGCCAGCACTCTCCCCAAGACGTGGCCGGCGCTCGAAGACCTCCACGTCAATACTGTTGAAGCCCCTGTCTATTGGGAGCAGATGGAATCCCAACAGGGCAAGTTCGATTTTGCCAACGTCGATCTCCTAGTCAATGGTGCTCGCGAGCATCATCTCCGCCTTGTCCTGCTCTGGTTCGGAACCTGGAAGAACGGTCAGGCTCACTATGTGCCGGAGTGGATCAAGAACGATCCCAAAAAGTATCCACGCGAACTGGATCCGTACGGCAAGCTCCTCGACGTCCTCTCACCGAACTCCACCGCGAACCTCGAAGCCGATAAGCATGCGTTTGCCGCGCTCATGCGCCACATCAAAGAGGTCGACGCCACTCAGCACACCGTCATCATGATTCAGGTTGAGAACGAATCCGGTTCCATCGGATCGATTCGCGACAACTCACCCGCAGCTAACAAAGACTTTGCAGGACAGGTTCCGGCCTCGCTCTCCAACTCCCTGCATCTCCCGAGCGGCACATGGTCTCAGGTCTTTGGAGCTGATGCCGACGAGCGCTTTGCCGCCTACTCCACCGCGAGCTACATCAACGAAGTCGCCAGGTTCGGCAAAGCCGAGTATCCACTGCCCATGTATTGCAACGTCTGGATAACCTATCCGGTTCATGCCCTTGAGACGCGCAACCGTCCCAGCCCCGGCCAGGAATATCCCAGCGGCGGCCCACAGCAGGGCAACATCACCATCTGGAAGTCGGCTGCACCCTCAATCGACATTCTCGCGCCCGACTTCTACTCAGACGACAAAGTGCTCTATCGGGAGATCATCACTGCCTATCGCCGCGACGATAACGCTCTCTTCATCCCGGAGACAGGTCTCTCGAAAGACTTCGGCAGGAATTTTTTCTATGCACTTGGCAACGGAGCTATAGGCTTCTCTCCCTTTGGCGTGGATTACACCAACTGGACGATCGCCGACGATAAGGTTCCGGTCTATCTATCCGAGAACTTTGCGCTCTTCAAGCCAATAAGCAGCGAGGTGGCCCGACTCAACCTCGATGGGAAGCTTCAAACTGCCGTCGAGCAGAAGGGCATGCCACGACAACGGCTACATTTTCCCGGAGTCGATGCCATTGTGTCCTTCGGCTTTCCCCAGCGAGATGGCGAGATGCCTCCGGGCACCTCGGACTCAAGTGGGCGCGCCATGGTGGCACAGCTTGGGCCGTTCGAATTTCTCGTCACAGGCTTTGATGCCAGCGTTAGTTTTGAACTCACTAATCCGCCGGGCACCACGCCCCGCAATGAGCAGATTGAAATTCTTCGGGCCGAAGAAGGCCAGTATGCGAACGGTACGTGGCAGACTTCGCGCATCTGGAACGGCGATCAGACAGACCGAGGCCTAAACTTTCGTAGTGCTAATCCCGCCGTCGTTCGTATCCGTCTCCACACACTGCCGCTCTACGAGAACATAAAATCCTCCAGACAGTAAACCGGTCTAGCCTCCTGGAATCTGATCATCATCGAAGAGAACTAACCACCAACCAACAAGATTTAGCCGCTCTTCTTCTCGGAGAAACGACCTAATGCAAAGACGCGAATTCATCAAAGCTACTGGAACACTTCTCGCCGCCTCCACTCTTCCGAACACTGCGGCTTTCGCTTTGGACCCCGAATCCAAAGGCCGCACCGTTCTGCCCCTCAATCGGAACTGGCGCTATCATCCGACCAAGGTCAACGGCGCGCACCTCGCCAGTTTCAACGATGCCTCCTTCGAATCGGTGGTCATCCCACACACGAACGTTCGCCTGCCCTGGCACAGCTTCGACGACAAGGACTACGAGTTCGTCTCCACCTATCGCCGTCGCTTCCGCTATCCCGCTACGGCAAAGGGCAAGCGTGTCTTTGTCGACTTCGAAGGCGCAATGACTGCCTCTACCGTCTGGATCAATGGTCATCGCTCTTGGCGAATACAAAGGCGGCTTCACGCCTTTCTCTTTCGAACTCACGAAGCATCTTCGCTCCGACGGGGAAAATGTTCTCACCGTCCAGCTTGACTCCACCGAGCGCGCTGACATTCCACCCTTCGGCCACGAGATCGATTACCTTACCTTCGGCGGCATCTACCGCGAGGTCTCTCTCCGCATCGTCTCGCCGACCTATATCGACAACATCTTTGCACGTCCCAAAGACGTCCTTACCGGCAACCCTTCCATCGACGTAGACTGCTTCCTCGCCGGTCAGCCCACGGATGCAACTCACTCAATCGACGTCGAGCTCCGTGACGGCAGACCGCGTCGTTGCCAAAGGAAGCGGTCCCGCTAAGCTAACAGGCTCTCCCGACCCCAATGCTGCCATGAATCCACGACACGTCGGCACCGGTCTACGCCAGCACCCAGACGCACCTCTGACCCCGCGCGCAACACCATCACTCTCACTGGCCTCAGCGACATCAAGCTGTGGGACATCGAGGACCCGCAACCTCTACACTGTTCACGTTCGCCTGCTCAGCGCACGGCAAAGTCATTGATGAAGACTCCCGCCGCATCGGTCTTCGCGAGGCCACCTTCACTGATCACGGCTTCTCGCTCAACGGAAAGGTCATCAAGCTTCGCGGCCTCGACCGTCACCAGACCTTTCCCTTCGTCGGTCAGGCGATGCCTGCGCGAGTCCAACGCAAAGACGCCGACATCCTGCGCAAAGGGCTTCACTGCAATATCGTCCGCACCTCGCACTACCCGCAGTCGCGCCACTTCCTCGACCGCTGCGACGAGATCGGCCTGCTCGTCCTCGAAGAGATTCCGGGCTGGCAGCACATCGGCCCCGAACCCTGGAAGCAGATCTCCATCGACAACGTTGGCCGCATGATTCGCCGTGACTGGAACCATCCATCGGTCATCCTCTGGGGCGTTCGCATCAACGAGTCTCGCGACGACCATGACTTCTACACTCGCACGAACGCACTTGCGCACGCCCTCGACACCACTCGCCAGACCGGCGGCATTCGCTACTTCCAGGAGTCCGAGTTTCTTGAAGACGTCTTCACCATGAACGACTTCGGCTTCCCGCTCAAGAAGCCCAACCACCCGCGCTATCTCAACACCGAATTCGTCGGCCACACCTTCCCCACCAAGACCACCGACGACGACGAGCGCCAGCGCGAGCACACCCTGCGCCATGCCCGCATCCACAACCAGCTCGCCTCCGATCCGCAGTACGCCGGCGGCATCGGCTGGTGCGCCTTCGACTACAACACCCACTCCAACTTTGGCGCCGGCGACCGCATCTGTTATCACGGCGTCACCGATATCTTTCGCGAAAACAAACCCGCCGCCGGCTTCTACAAATCGCAGTGCGATCCCTCGGAAGAAGTCGTTCTCGAGCCCGCCTTTCACTGGGCCAACAGCGACGAATCGGTTGGCTTTACCAAGGCGGTCGTCTGCTCCAACTGCGACCACCTCAAGTTTTATCTTCGCGAAGGCAGCCTCGAGAGCAATCCATGGAAGCTTGCAGCGGAGCTCGACCCTGACCACAACCGAATTCAATCACCTGACCTATCCGCCATTCATTCTCGAGATGTCAAAGCTGGATAGGAAGCAGTTTGCCTTCCCCTGGGGCGATCTCCGCATCGATGGCTTCATCAAAGGAAAGCAGGTTATCTCGAAATCTCTTTCGGGCTCCGGAGCCGACAGAAAATTCACCCTGCTGCCCGACGATACGCAGTCTCAAAGCAGACGGAGCCGACACCACCCGCGTCGTACTCCGCGTCACCGACGAGTTCGACGCAATCCGCACCTACGCCAACGACCCGATCGTCTTCACACTCGCAGGTCCGGCGCAGACTCATCGGCGACAATCCATTCGCACTCATCGGCGGAACGGGTGCTATCTGGATTCGCGCCAGGGAGACAGCAGGCACGGCGGTCCTCACTGCAAAACATCCACGGCTCGGCTCGCAGACCATCGAATTTACCGTGCAGGCCGCTCCGCAGGAGACTACCTAAGCAAGATCGAAAGAATCTTCCACGGCCTATCTTCGAATCAATCGGCTCAACGGCTCAAATTCTCAACGGTGAATTGGGAGTCACGCTGCCACGTCACACAGCTGTTATGTGAGCGGAAGCAATCCCTGTAATTTATTGAAAAGAATGGAGCCGATGAGCGGAGTTGAACCGCTGACCTACTGATTACGAATTTATCGACAAAAAAGCGAAGACAATCCGATCTCATTGGAAACAAAGGGAAAATATTACAACCGCCCGCACCACCAGAGAAATGCAGCACCATTGATTTTGTTGGGCTTTGCAGGGGCTGATTGAACCTGTACGTCACAATCTACGTCACAAAACGTATGGGCAGCTCGACACCTGAGCATCTTGTAGTTGCTCTTGTACCATCGGGCCGTACCATCGAGACTCTGGCCCAATTTCCCAAAAATTGCATCGCCGCGGTGCGCCATGTTGCTAGAATTCCGCTACTCAAAACTCATCTCTCTCTCGGCGGCGAGGCAACTCCCGGGCTCCCCCTAGGCCAAGGTCCCAAATACAACAGCGACCGGAGCCGGTGTTCTCTCGGAACACTTGTTTCCGATGCGTCGGGAAGGATCTGCATGAGATTGTCCATCGTTCGTTCTGCCCGCAAATCACTCTTTGCTCCAAGCCGCGCTTATCAAACCGCGCTTGTCGTCCCTCTTCTCCAGCTCTGTATCGTGCAGGCTCAAGGTCAGTTCGTCTTTAAGCCTCCCACCGTCTCCGCACCGGTCATTCAGTCCGTGCCCGGCACCTGCGCCGACACCATCGATGCTCTGAGCGCGGTGTCGGCTATACCGGCACCGCTCGTCGACAATTACCCTCAATTCTCTGAGACCTCGATTCCGGCTGGATGCGCACGCCATCCGCGCTCTTCGCGGGTACATCCGTCCGTTTTCCGACGACGAGACGGCTCAGCCGCGTACTTCGCGCACTGAAGGCCAATGAACCCATCACTGTTTCGAGCGGTCGTTTAAACAGCGAAGCGAAAGGTCTACCTTTTCATTCACTCGAAGATTACCTAGTAGACATGGCGGAGCCTTGTACGGTAGTGCTCCTGGAATTTCCGGGTAAGGAACATCCTCCGGGCATACCTGATTGACCCTCCACTCATACGAAGAGCCTCTGCAAACGCACATCTCCCGTGTAGATAAAACACTCACCATCGAAGCAAAACCATTCCGGCGCTTTGCGTCTACTCGGGAAATCTGTTCAAGTACGATACTGCCTATGACAGGCTTCCGCAGTTCCTAAATCAACTCTCCACATATTTAGCTAAGCAACTCATTTCCTTCGCACTCGAATGCTCCATACGCTTCAAAAAAATGGCACGCTGCGCTTGGTGAGACGACGTAGACCGTCGGAGCCAATCAATCTGGGTGCTCTCGGGTTATCCAAGAAATTTGTGTGGTTCGGCCATTGGGCTGGGTTGGCGGCTCCATCCGGGATTCCGCAGCACCTTCAGACAGTAGACCCAAACGGTGAATGCTGGTGCAATAGCGACCTTCTGTATATGGACTGTCATCGACCGTCCGAATTTGAATACGTGAGAAAAAACGGTGCGTAACCGGCACATAACTCCTACTCATACGCAGGGGCATTCGAGCGCTCAGGAATCTGACTCTGATGCCTGGAAGCTCAGGTTTAGAGAGGTCTTGCGTTCGGATCACCACGCCGATAAAAGCTGGCAGCGGCTCGCTAGTGCTGGGCTCGATATGGAAGACGTATCGAATCTTCTATGGCTCGCTTGTGACTTCGAAGGTAGCCCCGGCTACCACTTCCTATCCCACCTCAGTGACGAACTCAAAGATCAAGCGAAACAGTCTAGGCGACTCGCAAAGCGGCTAGAGGAAGACTCGAAGGCTATTAGGGCGGTGTGCGGTGATTCGGCCCAAAGAGACCTGCTAGCAAAACTCGAAACTCTCATTAGCGAGCTTCGAAGCTCCGAAAGGGAGATCCGAGAAGGCTTTTCAAAGCGCAATCTCAACCCCACGATATATCGCGTCTTTCTCATTCGAGATGTTAGACAGAAGACTAAGCGCGCCTTCTTTAAAGAACTCTCTTTCCTGTTGGATGCTGCCCACAAAGCGCATGGGCAGGAATCACCAGCGTTAGGAGCCGAAGCCATTCGGAAGTTTTACCAACGTTACGTTGAAAAACAATACGAATCGAGTGGCTTGGGCTCCGATCCGGCGATTCTGGCGATTTTCGCGTTAGTTATCGGTTTTCTTTTGGAAAATCTGAACATGGAAAGAAACGAGCCGTAGTGAGCAAAAACGGACGCGGGATGAACCGATTTTAACCCGGTTTCGCGTCCGGATATTTTCACAGCCAAATTTAGGACCGAGTTACGTCCGGACGCAGTGACAACCCCAAAAAACTAATCGTTCACGGTCTCGATGGATCGCTGGCAAATCTGCATGATTACCTCATAGGGGATCAGCGATCACCTTCTATGAAACGGGGGCGGGATGCGGTGTGACGATGAAACCCGGGGCGATGGGGTCGCGCCCATTCCGGTGGCTGAAGCGGGTCAACAAGCCCACAAGAGCGGGCCAAAAGCCCGACGCCCCCATCAGCTCGACGGCGCAGCCGTTCACCTTCAGTCTAAAAACGCGCGGCAGTTTGAGGGCGGAGCCCTCATCGGGGCCGCGCAGCCGCCCGCCGCAGCCGCTGTCAAGATTCTGGTTAGTGCGGTCGGTATTGGTTGGTTTTTGTTCGCGGCGTGTGTAACACCCGCGAACTGTATCAGTTTTTGATACAAACCCACCCCCAAATCCTGTAAATGCGAAAGCCGCAGATGATCTTGCTCGATACTCTCCATCTCGCCATCCCGAAAAATTCCCGCTACCAGCGCTCCTACACGGGATGGTTGGATAGGCTCACGTCGGAACAGCGGAGTCATGCAATCCGGTCGAGCGGGCGAGAGTATAGCCATATCGTCGACCTCCGATATTTCGACATTCCGGCTCTCGTACACGTCACAAATCTGCGAAACGAGAACGGGCGACAAGTTTGAATTCATAAGAGCAGGGGAGCTGTAGTGATGGCTGGCTACATCCATGAGATATACAAAACAGACGTTGACGAGTGCGACATCATGAGGCTTGATGGGGCGGGGGATCTTGAGGGCGCCCATGTTCCTGGTGTCGATATAACGTCCGGGTCAAGGGTAAGCAGTGTTATCAAGAGGAGACACCTGGTTCGGACGCAATACGCCACGTCTCACGCAATAAGGCAGAAACGATTTATTGGGGAAGGTCACCACGACAAACCACCGTTTATGACAAGACTGGACAACGCCGTTATGAGCTCGTCAAGGAACGATCAAAGATCTTCAGGGGTCAGAAGAACAGTTTGCCCCAATGGGGGGCACCTACACAGCAGGGCATGAGCTTGGAGCAGCATTTTTTGCAGCGGTACGGATACGAAATGACGGTTCCGATTACGAGGTTCGAAAGGCGGATGGGAGCGCGGGAGATTGCGCCCGCATTCGATATTCCAAAATTCGGCAACATCCAAAAAACAGCCTTCATCAATCCTTTCGAAGCAATGCAATTCCCTGAGCACGCTCTCGAAAAGTGGACGGGGCGTGAATTGAAAGGGAAGGATTATTGCGTCGTCCAGTACTTTTTGGACTTCAAAGAGCGCCACGGCTGGGAGTTTACGAGGAATGAAATATTTCGCAGACTTGGGCGGCAGGGCGGGTATAGATTTTTGAGAAATTACGAAGCGTATCTCTTACCGATGGGCACGGGGCCTACTCAGGAGGACGTGCGGAAAGCATATCTCTCGTCGACCCTCCTTCAATTGGCAGCATAAGAGAGGGATAGTCATGCGGTTTCAGTATTCACGAGTCTAGTCTGGATCCGTCACCTAACGGCCATAACGTTACGTATGTCGTTGGAGGTCAAATGCGATGAGTCGACGAATGGGTTCGTTACCTTGTGTACTCTGCAATCGTGCTCTAGAACAACGAGAAGACAAGAATGGCAAACCATATTTCGTATGTGATGAATGTGGTATTCAGCTTTTCGTACGGGGTGCGATCGGCGTAGAACGATTGGCCCGGCTTCTGAGCCGTTCGAAAGCAGCTCCGTCGAAAGTGTTAACAAAGGATCTTGAGGCGGATTTGGACTGCCTTCAGGCTCACATCGAAGAGTATTGCGCCGACGAACTGCTCATTCCTCCTGGATCGAGCCGCATCGAAGATGCGGTTCCACTCGTTGATTGGAGCCGCCGAGTTTATAAACGCGTCTGCGGAGAGTTAAGGAGAGGAGCAACGGGGAGGTAGGTGGAACATGGCGGTGAAGTTGATCCAACTACAGACGAGCAAGCAAGTTGCGTCGATGCTCGGCGTCCCCGAAGGTACTCTCCGTTATTGGCGAGCCGTTGGCCTGGGTCCGGTGTGGCACAAACTTGAAGGGTCGATCCGATATGATTTAGCTGACGTACTTCTGTACGTTGAAAGTAACCGTCGCATTCCTTCCGTGCGGGCATTCATGGAGGATCACGATGGCCCTGTATAAACGGGGTGGAATCTTTCACTATGACTTCGCTATTGACGGCAAACGATATCGCGGGACGACGAAGGAATCCGTTCTTTCGAAGGCCCGGATGATCGAGGCCAGATTAATGAATGAGGCAAAGCAGCGAAAGCTAACTGTACAGCGCAGAACGCTCACGCGCCGAGTTCTCAAAACGCTTCCTGGAGTGGGTTGAAACGACGCGACTAGAAGCGAAGACGAAGAAGTACTACGGCACTGGATGGAGAATGCTCGCTCAAACACCTATCTGTGGAGTTCGACTCGCACACATTACAACCGATGAAGCAGAAGCGCTCCGATTCGATCATTCACCATCGAATGCGAATTGTGCGCTCCGCACGTTGCGAAGGATGTTAGGCAAGGCGGCAGACTGGGGAGTGATTGCAGCAGCGCCCCGTATCAAGCTTGCAAAGGAATACGGGCGGTCTGCGATTATCGACAGCGAGGCGGAGTTCAAGCTTCTTGCGGTGGCGACTCAGCCACTTCACGACGTTCTGACGCTCATTCTCGATTCTGGAATGCGTCCAGGCGAGGTCTTTCAGATGCGTTGGGAAGACATTGCTTGGGATCGTGGAATGATCTTTATTCCGCGAGGCAAGACAAGACGTTCTCGACGGCACGTCCCCATGAGTGAGCGAGTCGCAAAGATTCTTCATCAGCGGCGGAATGGCCAGACGGAAGGCTGGGTCTTCGCATCTGATTCGCGTTGCGGGCATATCACCACTGTGGCCAAGTCCTTCGAACAGGCGAGAGAGGTAGCAGGACTTCCAAAAGAGATCGTCCTGTACAGCGCTCGTCATACGTTCGCCACGAAGGTGATGGGGGGCAACGGGCGATCTATCCCTCGTAATGCGCGCCTTGGGTCATTCAAGCGCGCAGACGGCTATGATCTACCAGCATCCGAGCCTGGAAACCGTGCGGTAGGTGGTAAACGGAAGTCACGCAGAAACGCTGCAACGTCACAATCCACGTCACACGACGGTAATGTGACACCATAAGAGCGCTGTAAGTTATTGAAAGGAATGGAGCCGATGAGCGGAGTTGAACCGCTGACCTACTGATTACGAATCAGTTGCTCTACCAACTGAGCTACATCGGCCTATTCGTCTATTCTAGCGGCTCTGAGGCTATCCGCCAAATCGCCCGAACCTGCAATCTACTGCATCGGCACAAACTTGCTCTCACAGCTGAAAGCAGGCTCTGAACCCGCGCTGCCGGCAGCACCTCCGCCCTTCGCAGGAACCACCCGAATCTCCGTCGCATCGAACTTCAGATTCGTCCCCATCGGTCCCAGTGTCACCGTAGCAAAACGTCCGTGCACCTGTTGCGGAGTCATGCCATCGATCCGCACACCATCCAGCGTCACCTCAGTGCGATGATCATCGTTCAGTCCTGCAATCAGCACATCACCCGGAGTTCCACTGATCACATTCCGAATCGTAATCGCCTTATAGTCCGGAATCCGGTCACCCGTATACTTCGGATCTTCAAAACCCTCCGTTGTCTGATTCGTGTAGTACGGACTGATCGCAATCGGAACCTTAACCCCGCGCATGCAGATGTTCTGGTAAGTCAGGTCGTGGACCTGTCCCCCGCGTGTCACATTGCTCTTGATGCGGATACCGCTCGTCGTGTGGTCCTCCGTCAAACCATCCACCAGCAGGAAACTATCGCCACTATACGTCTCGCTCCCGATCGACATCCCATGCCCGTTATAAAAATGGTTGTCGAGCACGCTCATATGCGTCGTCCCCGTCTTGATCGCAATATTGTCGTCGCCGTTATCGATCCAGCTATGCGCGACCGTCACATTCGTCGACGAGCCCGGATCGATCCCATCGGTATTCCGCGCATCCATTCCCTTTACCGTCGGAGTCAGCAGATGCACGCCCCACGCCGTAAAGCCATTCGTCTGATTCACGCTCACGTGAAAGTTTGTCGAGTTGTGCAGAGTAATCCGGTACAACACCAAGCCGTCCGCATGGTTGGCGACAATCATCCGAGGCGTGAAATATCGCTCATTCTTCGGCTCTGCCTTGCGCGACATCTCCCACCAGCTATAGTCCTTGCCCAGAATCTTCGCGTAACCCCGTCCATCGATAACACCGTCGCCCATAATCCCGACATCCTTCGCATCCACTATGCTGATAAATGGTCGACATCCTCCGCGAACCGGCGCCGGACGCTGCGGTGCAGGAAATACAGCAGGCGGCGGGCCAGCAGCAATCGTGCCACACAACCCAGCCGTCGCACCTTCCGCGGTCGATTCATACACCGCCGCATCGCGCGATCCGAACAGCGTGACGCCCTCATCGATCAGCAGCGTCACCCCCGTTCGCATCTCCAGCGGCCCCGACAGAAACGCATTGTTGCCGCTCGAAGGCTTTAGTTCCACCGCCATCCCTGGCTTGCACTTGTCCAGCGCGCTCTGAATCCGTGCCGTATCAAGCTTCTTCTCATCCGCTTCGGCAAGCTTGTCGCCCATCGCTCGAAGCTGCGCCGCAAGTTGAACACACGACGAAGGAATCGTTGGCTCAGTCACTTGCCGCGTATCCTGGCCCCGCGCAATTCCTGTTGAGATCACCATCATCAGGCCAAGGGAAACGCACCCACACCACTCCACTCCGCGCACAAACACACCGAAACGCTTCCACAACATCTGGTCCTACCTCCACAAAACCGCTGAGCCAAACTAGCACAAGCAACCATCCCAGGTCACGGCATCACGGAATGCACTTCTAAGCCAGATCAGATCAATATCGCCAACTGAAGAACGATCACGACTCGGATCGACGCGATGCGGGAAACGCTGACCACTCTTCTTCGGAGAGCCTTCGAACATTCCTCACACCGCGTGCATCGGCAATCCAGGCGTTCTCGCTTAGGCGACGAGTTAGACCGAAGCCGGCCACAAAAAAAAGACGACCAAAAATTCTCCCAACGCGACGCTCAAAAATCACCCAAAAGTTGCATCCGGAAAAGCGAAGAGGCTACCCGGCAACAGGGTAGCCTCTTCTTTAGGGAGAATAGTTCCAACGGAGGCAAAGCCATCAGAACTTTCTGGCGAAATACTAAGTTTGGCAAAATACCGTGTCAAGGCTAAAACTTGGCGATTGTAAGTCTTTGGTGAGCAGGTAGTTATGGGGGTTACTGAACGGTAACATGGACTTTTGTATTCGCCATTCATTCGCTTTAACTGGTCCGACCATATATCAAACGGCTCTGCTATCAGCCGCTTAGCCCCCCACCTGCACCGTCCTCTGTGCAGAACGGCCTAACCCTGGTTGTTTCCCCTCGGTCCGTTGGCCTGAATCCTCGCAGGCCGCCCACTCAGATCGATCCGCAAAAACTCCGGCTCTGTCGCCGCCGGTTTGCCCTGCATAACCCGTATCGCTGCCCGTGCACCGCCGAAGAAGAGTGCCAACACCACCGCAGCCAGCGCACCCAGACCACAAAAAACTAGAACACTCGTCAGCAGGCTCACCGTCTTCCGCACCTCGGAGTGAAACTCCAGCGGCATCGGCTTGTTCCACGTCAACTCATTCCGCAGATGAATGTTCCCCACCAGCTCCTGAGCCTCTGCAGGCCTCCACGCGCCCGTCGTCATCAGCACCAGCGGCCCTTCGCGTCGCAGCTTCACCGTTCCTGCCGCCGAACCCTGCCGATTCATCTCTGCTTCAATCTGCCGCCCGTGGTCTCCAGCGATTTGCGGCGTCGGATACAGCAGCATCGTCAGCGTACCCTTGCCTTCATACTTCGCTGTCACTACCTCAGCCGCCTTGTCGAACCCAACGATTCCCGGCGGCACCACCGCACCCATCGCCTCGTACCCCGCCGGTCCCAGCGCATACCTCACCGAATCGCGCTGCAGCCCCTTCGCCGGCAGATACGTCGGCAGCAGCGGAGCCAGTCCCTTCGTCCCACCCACCTTCGGCAACCCTATCTGCACCGACTTAAGCAACGCCGCAGCCGACTCCGGATACAGCTTCAGATCCGACACCACCACCGACACGCCACTTACCATCACATGGTCGCCGCCGCTCTTCCGCAGGTACGTATACGCCGCATAGGCACCCGTCGCATCATCAAATTGATACACCGTAACCGTCCCACTCGGTGCCGCGCCACGCGCCACTGGACTCTGCGCCGTCCCGCGCTCATACCGCCTGATGCCATCTTCCACAAGAATCGGCGTATCAGCCCCACTCCACGAAGGAGCACCATTGCCTGCCTCGTGCCCAGGCCCAGTGCGCAGCGTCTCCGGAAGCAGCGGCGTAGGCGGCATCGCCAGCATTGTCTTCGCCTCCTGCGCCCACAACGAACCAACCGGAGCAGCAACCATCGCCAGCCCCAGAAAAACCCGCGCCCTCGCCCGAATCCGAGAAGAAACTCCCATACGAGGTCAGACTACACCAGCAGGAGAAAGTAAGCCTAGCCCAGCCGCCCAGTGCACACCAGTCTCCGAGATCGCCAACAGAACTTGCGGGACGCACAGCGCATTTGGGGTTACAACAAAGTTCGGCGCAAGTGTCCGATAAGTCGACTCATCGTCCAAATGACGAGACGAGCGTTTTACAAGACTGACGGGCAGGTAGATATTGAGTATGGGTACTCAGGCTTTGTAGGATTGCTCATGGCGCTTAGCGACACTGAATTCAACCTGATTTGCCGGGCACGTCGCAGATTATGCGATCTGCAGGAACCGCCAATGACGGTGGCCATGATCGCACGGGAATCGGGAATCTCCTACTTCCATTTCATACGCCGGTTCCAGGCAATCTTTGGATCCACACCCCATCAATATCGAATCGACGCCCGGCTCCGTGAAGCAAGAGTGCAACTTGCCAAAGGCCACTCGGTGACTGAGGCTTGCTTTGCGGTTGGATTTGAGAGCATCGGTTCGTTCAGTCAACTTTTTACGCAGCACGTTGGCGTTCGACCCGCGGAATATCGCAGGCTCACCCGGGCGACTGTTTCAGTTCCTGCGGCTTTTCCGATTGACTATTTTCCCGGATGCTTGTCTTTGATGCGGTACCTGCCTCCGGCAGCATTTCGCAATTTTCGAGATGTCGGCGTTTCTCCGCCTCGATAGAATCCCCCAATAGGAGATTCAACGTGAAGATCAAGCTGACAAGTTTAATGGTGGATGATCAGGAAAAGGCGTTGGCGTTCTATACGGACGTGCTGGGGTTCATCAAGAAAAACGAAATACCCATGGGACCTTTTCGGTGGCTCACGGTTGTTTCGCCGGAGGAACCAGACGGGGCAGAGCTTTCGTTGGAGCCGAACGCGAATCCAGCGGGACGCGAATTTCAGCAGGCAATGTTCGCGCAGAAGATCCCTGTGGCGGCCTTCCAGGTAAATGATCTGAAGGCGGAAGCAAACAGGTTGCGCAATCACGGCGTAGTCTTCGTGACCGAGCCTTCGGATGCTGGTGCGGTATTGCTGGCAGTCGTTTCCGATACATGCGGCAATCTCATCCAGCTTTATCAACTGAAAGGTTAGGCATCAAGCCCATCCTCTGCTGGTTCCAGGAATTCGTAACGACAAGTCAGCCTCTCGCCAGCGACCATCAGTGACGAGAGGCTCGTTTCTTAGCACCTAATCCGTAACGCGCGCAGAACTGGCTTCCAGGTAGGCGCACGTAAAGAAGATGAGCTCCTCCCGAAAACTCTCGAATTCTTTCTCTGGTGCACCGGATTCGAGCAATCTCCGGCTGACTCCGGCCATCGCGCCCTGCAGCATCGAAGTCACAAGTTGCGGGTCTTTCGTAAGCGGCTCGCTGGCCGTCGCCAACATCCCAACAATCGCTTTGTTCGACCGTACTCCCATCTGCTGCACGATCTTCGCGCCGTCCACATCGGAGCTTACCGAATAAAGCGCGATACTCGTCTTCGCATTCCTTATCTTGGCTTCAAGAAATGCGGTAATCAGAGCCGTCGCCATCTGCTGGAGAGTACTGCCCTTCTGCTCCTGGCAGGCTCGTTCCGTCGCCTCCGTGACCTCGTCGAGATGACGTTTCAGAACAGCCTGTAACAACGCGCTCTTGTTGGGAAAGTACTGATACAGTGTTCCGACAGAGACACCCGCTCGTAACGCCACCCTCGTCGTCGTCAGCCGCTCTTTCCCCACTCTCAGCAAAACCTGAATAGTTGCGTCAAGAATGGCATCCACGCTCGCGGCTGACCGCGCTTGCACCGGGCGTTTACGGGGCTCCAGCAGCACTTGGGAACGCTGACGCAAATGCGAACTCCTAACCTGAAACCTTCTTCATCTAACTATAAGGAAGCGCGACGACACTAAGTCGTGAACAGATTACAGGAGAAATAGAATGACGAACCTATTGGACCGCAGCGCCAATCTTGCCAACAAGCTAGGCGGCACCTTCACACTTCCCAACACATCAATGACCTTGAAACGCATGGGCTATGGAGCGATGCAACTTGCCGGGCCACAGGTATTCGGGCCGCCGCGCGACGTTGACGGTGCGGTTGCCGTTCTACGAGAGGCGATCTCCTCCGGCGTGAACCACATCGACACCAGCGACTTTTACGGCCCCCATGTGACCAATCAGATCATTAAGCAGGCTCTCCATCCCTACGTCGATAACCTGGTGATCGTCACCAAGGTAGGCGCACGCCGTGGTGAAGACAAGTCGTGGATCCACGCGCTCTCGCGCCAGGAGTTGATCGATGGCGTCCACGACAACCTCAGAAATCTAGGGCTCGACAAGCTCAATGTCGTCAACCTGCGCGTCGGAGGAGTCATGGGGCCATCCGAAGGATCGATCGAAGAACCGCTGACGGTCCTCGCCGAACTCAAGCGGCAGGGACTTATTCGTCATCTCGGTCTAAGCAATGTCACGCCTGAGCAGTTGGCAGAGGCCCAGAGAATCTCGGAGATCGTCTGCATCCAGAATCTCTACAACGTCGCCCACCGGGGCGATGATGGCTTCATCGACGACCTCGCAAAACAAGGCATAGCCTACGTCCCGTTCTTTCCGCTGGGAGGCTTCACCCCGCTACAATCATCGGCGCTCGACCAGGCAGCAGCATCCCTCGACAGTACGCCAAAGCAGGTCGCGCTCGCGTGGCTTCTGCAGCGCTCGCCCAACATCCTGCTGATCCCCGGCACATCGTCTGTCGAACATCTTCGCGAGAATCTCCAGGCCGCAACTCTGCACCTTCCCACCGAAATCATCGCCGGTCTTAACTCGATCGGCAGCGGCATTCAACAATAAGAGGAGAATTCCAGGGTTCGCCGAGCCACGCTTTTGCAGGCTCGCGGCAGTTACGGTCTAATAGTTTCGCAGCCAGACAACCGAGCTAAGCCTCGTGAGGCTGACATCTGAAAGGGGAGAAGCCATCGCGCGACTGTTATCAGTTAACGTGGGTCTCCCCACCGACCACTCCTGGGAAGGAAAGGTCGTTCGCACCGCTGTCTGGAAAAGTTCCGTCCGGGGCCGGCGCATGGTACGACGCCATAACGTAGACGGCGATGGTCAGGGAGATCTCGCTGGCCACGGCGGTGAGCAACGCGCAGTCTTCGTCTACCAGATTGACTCGTATCGTTACTGGGAAAAGGAGCTTGGCCGCAACGACTTTGTCTTCGGACAGTTCGGCGAGAATTTCACCGTCGACGGACTCGCCGATAACGAAGTTTGCATCGGCGATCGATATCGCATTGGAAGCGCGCTCTTTGAAGTGACCCAGCCACGTGTTACCTGCTATCGGGTCGGTCTTCGCATGAACGAGCCTCGCATGCCGGCCCTCCTCGTGTCGCACCACCGGCCTGGCTTCTACTTCCGTGTGCTCGAAGAAGGCGAGGTCGGTAGCGGAGACGAAATCATCAATGTCTCCAAAGCTTCGTCGAGCATGACCGTAGCCGAGATCGATGCATTGCTCTATCTTCCGGGGCACTCCCGCGATCAACTCCTTCGCGCACTGAACATCCCGGCTCTGAGTCCGGGTTGGCAGGGCTCCTTCAAAACGATCCTCCAGGAAGAAGAACAAGGACACACGACCGGAAACCCCGGCCTCGGCCCCTCGATCGAACCCCCACCTGCATGGCAGGGTTTCCGCAAGCTGCGAGTGGCGGAGCGAACACAGGAAAGCAGCAGCATTCTCTCGCTCATGCTGGAGCCGGCAGACCAGAAGCTGCTAAGTCCGGCCCTGCCCGGTCAGTTCGTGATTCTGCGAATGTCCATCAAGCCGGACGCGACTCCGGTGCTCCGCAACTATTCCCTCTCAGATACTCCCCGTGCCGATCACTATCGCGTGAGCGTGAAGCATGAACTGAATGGCGTCGCGAGCAGCTATCTCCACAGTCAGATACGTCGCGGTGATCTCCTCGATGTAAGCGCTCCTCGAGGCGCATTCACCCTACTGCCCGGCGACGGCCCGGTCGTCCTGCTAAGTGCCGGCGTCGGAGCAACACCCGTGCTCGCGATGTTGCACGCCCTTGCGAAAGAGTCTTCAACACGACGGATCTGGTGGTTGTATGGAGCGCGCAATCGCGAAGATCATCCGTTCTTTCAGGAATCGCAGCGCCTCCTCCAGAGTCTGCAACATTGCCAAAGTCACATCTGCTACAGCAGACCGCGTCCGCAGGATCGGCTCGGCTCCGACTACCAGACTGCCGGACACTTAGATCTGTCTGTAATCGAAAAGCTTGGTGTACCGCGCGACGCCAACTTTTACCTCTGCGGTCCGCCCGCGTTTCTGCACGATCTCACCACCGCACTTTCGCCCTGGGCGGTCAGCGCCGATCGAATACACACGGAAGCCTTTGGTCCCGCCGCGCCGATAACACCTGGCATAGCTGCTGTGGTCTCTCGATCACCGCATCGGCCCTCAGGACCCGCAGGCTCCGGACCTCAAGTATCCTTTGCTCGCAGCCGTCTCACAGTCGCATGGGATCCGAAGTATCAAAGTCTGCTCGAGCTGGCTGAGGCCTGCGACGTACCCGTCCGATGGTCGTGCCGAACCGGAGTCTGCCACACCTGCGAATCCAGCCTGATCTCCGGAACAGTAAGCTATCAGCCCGAACCGCTTCAGGAGCCAGCCAACGGCAACGTCCTGATCTGCACTTGCCAACCTCAGGACGAGTTGGTTCTCGATCTCTGAGCCCGGAAAAACTAGCCACGCCGCATTTCGTTCAACCCACCCAAATCCTCACTCCTTACTCGCACGCTCTGCAGGAGCATGCATCCCGCTCAACCCGCCCGCATACTTCGCCACACCTTTATACAAACTCTCCGCCACCCGTTCCCGGTACTCAGGCTCCTGCAGCTGCCTCGCATCCTTCTCATTCGTCACGAACGAGATCTCCGCCAAAATTGAAGGCATATTCGCCCCAATCAAAACTACAAACGGAGCCTTCTTCACCCCGCGGTCCTTCAGCCCCGCATTCCCTTTCTGCAGCCCGCCATACAAACTCGCCTCGACATCCCCCGCAAACTCCCGCGACTCATCGATCTTCTCCTGCAGCGCAATCTTTTTTACCAAATCGCTCAACTGATGAATCGACTGGTCGCTCACCGCATTCTCACGAGCCGCCGTCTCCAACGCATCCGGCGAAGAAGTAAAGTTCAGATAATAAGTCTCCACGCCCCGTGCACTAGCATCCGGCGACGAGTTCGCATGAATACTCAAAAACAGATCCGCCTGTGCCTTATTCGCAATCGCCGTCCGTGTCTCCAGCGGAATAAAAGTATCGTCCGACCGCGTATAAATAATCTCCGCTCCCAGCCGGTCATGCAGCATCTGGCCCACTCGCAGCGCCACATCCAGCACCACATCCTTCTCCAGAATTCCTTCCGCCCCAATCGTCCCCGTATCGTGCCCACCGTGTCCGGCATCGATCACGATCCGCCCGATCTTCAACCCCAGCGCCCGCACCAGCGAAGTCTGCCCATCCGCCGTAGGCACAGCAGCCCGCGCCGGCCCCGCATCCGGATCACTCGCAGCCTTCCCCTTCTTCGTCCGCTTCGAAGCAACCGTCACACTCCCACCCGAACTCGCACCCGCAGTATTCGGACCCGCATCCTTCACCACCGCCGAGATCGGCTGAGAAGTAGGCTGCGTCGTCGCCTCCACTCTCCCCGGCTGCGCACTCAGCGCCGCCACATCGAACGAGTTCGTCGCCTTCACCGCCGTCGTATTCGGAACCGTCGGCGTAGCCCCCCCCGCCCGCTGCATCGGCAAACTCACCACCGCAGCACCCGGCGAAGCCTTCCCTCCGTGAATATCAATAATCAGTCGATATGGATTCGGCAGCAGAAATGCCGAGTACTCCGTCACATCATTCACATCCAGCACCACCCGCGTCATATCATTCGAAAACTGCGCCGCGCGAATCTTCTTCAGAAACCCATCATCCGTCACCGCAAAACTCTTCCCCACCAGCTCCTGCGCCAGCCGCGTCCCATGTAGATCGAAGTAAATTCGGTCCGGATTCGGCACCCGCGCCGCCTCATACGTCACATCGTCTCCCAAATCAATCGCCACCCGCGTGTAATCCGGCGTAGACCAGTGACGAATCCCCGTAACCTGCGCCAACTCCCCACCCCGTCGCGTCGAAGCCTTCGCCACATGCAGAGGCCCCGCAATCTCCTCCGGAGCAGCCGAAACATCCTGCGACCCCGCCGCCGAAGCGGCCGACCCCGCATCCACAGGAGCCGAAACCCCACGCCGCGCCACATCACCCGCGCCTACACCCGCAGCTCCACTCACACTCGAACCAGTCTTCACCTCACGCGCATCCCCGGTCGTAGGCATCGGCGCAAACGAACTCACCGCGCCACCACGATCCTCCGAAGCAGCACTCTTCTCCGAACCCGTCGCCTTCACACCGCTCCCAGACTGCGTAGAAGCGGCCGCCACCACACTCCGGGCCGCCTTTCCGTGCTCCAAAGAAGCAATCCCCGCCCTGGCCTCCTCTGCCTGTACACTCCGCGGATACTCCCTCACCAACAACCCGTATCGCTCCCGAGCCGCCGCAGCATCCTTCAGATCGTTTTGATAAATTTGTCCCTGCGCCAGCAGCGCCGCCACCCGCAGCGAGCTCGCCGGATACTGCACCCGCAAAAACTCATACTGCCCCACCGCATCCTTCAGCGACTTCGCATCATGCAGCGCACGCCCCTGCTCCGCCAGCAGCTCCGCCACCGCATTCACGCTGTTCGGAGCGTGCACATCCCCCGGAGCCCCGTGATACACCGCCCGAAACCCATCCATCGCCCGCGCATAATCCGCCCGCGTCCGAGCCCCCTCCGAAATCCCCTGCAGCGTCTCCAGCCCACGCTCCGCCAACTCCCACGGAGTCAGCTCCACCTTATGTTGCGGCGCAGCCTTTCCCCCAAGTCCCCACATCGTCGCGCACAAACCCGCAGCGCAAACCATCCCCGCCACCGAACCCCACCGCCGCATTGTCCTTCTCAGCCCCATGTCTCATTCCAACCGACAGATACTTCAAGTTTAAGAGACTTCACCCCTTCACCCACCCGCGAAAACAGCCACGGTACTCCCCCCGACACTCCCCCACCCATAGAGAGAAATCCACACCCACCCCACCTAATTGTTGATCACGTCTTGCCTAAGGGCATTCCCGTCGAAGATGCCACGCAAACAGAACTGCTGTAAACTCTCTCGCATGGTAGACATCGATCTCATCGTGCAGACGCTCCGCCAGCATGGCCACACCGTGGACGGTGTATTCTCCGTCCCCGATAACGCCGGCGAATACGAGTTGGTCATCGACGGCAACACCCTCAACCTCGAAGAAGCCAGAGGCCTTCTGGAAGCCGACGAAGCGAAGTAGCCTTGTTACTCAGCCAGCCTCAGCCAGGTCGGTAAGAGTGGTCATCCTGAGCGCGGCGAAGGATCCCTCATTTCGTTCGAAGCACCGCATAACCCATTTCCTACAACAAACCCTCCACCACCCCGGCAGCCCCAGCCAAAGCAGCGTCCAGAGACCCAACGTCACTCCCACCAGCCTCCGCCAGATCAGGCCGTCCACCACCCTTCCCGCCAACCTTAGCCGCAAGCAACCCAACCACCTTCCCCGCCTGCACACGCGAAGTCAGATCCTTCGTCACACCCACAATCAACGAAACCTTCCCATCCACCGCCGCCCCAAGCACCACCACACCAGCCCCCAGCTTCCCACGCAGTTCATCCACAAACGAACGCATCTGAGCCTTCTCCAGCCCATCCACCCGTTGAGCCAGCACCTTCACACCCTTCACCTCGACAGCTGACGAGCCCGCATCCGCCAGCGAAGAAGAAGCAGCCTTCATCCGCACCGCATCCAGCTCCCGCCTCAGCTTCTTCACCTCCTCTTCCTGCGCCGCAATTCGATGCCGCAGCGCATCCGCAGGAGTCGCACTCTCAGAAGAAGACCCCACAAACGACCCCACCACCTTGGCCACATCGAAATCCCGCCGGAACTCATGCAGAGCCCCGGTCCCGCTCACTGCCTCCACCCTCCGCACGCCCGAAGACACCGAACCCTCACCAACAATCTTGATCAACCCGATCTCGCCCGTAGCCCCGGTATGAATCCCTCCACAAAGCTCCGTCGAAAAATCCCCAATCTTCACCACTCGCACACGCTCGCCATACTTCTCGCCGAACAGCGCCATCGCCCCCAGCTCATTCACTGCCACATCGATCGGCACATCCACCATCGTCTCCACTTTGGTGTTGCCCATCACCTGCCGGTTCACAATATCCTCAACCTCCTGCAGCTCCTCCTCCGCCACACCCGCAAAGTGCGAAAAGTCGAATCGCAGTCGCGTCGCATCATTCAATGACCCAGCCTGCTTCACATGTTTACCCAGCACCTCGCGCAACGCTGCATGCAGCAGATGCGTCCCCGTATGGTTTCGTATCGTCGCCGACCGCGTCGTCGCATCCACCACCGTATCCACCGTATCGCCCACCGCAATCGTCTGGTTCGCCCTCACCTTATGCGCAAACACACCCTGCACCGGCTTCGTCGCGCCACTCACCTCAGCCACAACCGAGTTGTGGTCCCCCGAATACAACCACCCCACATCCCCAACCTGCCCACCCGAGTCCGCATAAAAACTCGTAGCATCGAGCACAACCTCACCGGTCTCGCCACCCTTCAACTCCGGCACACCAATCCCATCCTTCACCAACGCCAACACCCGTGCCCCATCCACCCGCAGCGCCGAGTACCCTTCAAACTCCGTCTTAGGCAACTCCCGATAAACCGGCGCCGCCGACTTCTGCGACCCACCCTTCCAACTAGCCCGCGCCCGCTGCTGCTCCTCTTCCTTCGCCACCTCAAACCCAGCCAGGTCGAATTGCAAGCCGAAATCCCGCGCTGTATCAACCATGAAATCGAGAGGCAATCCGAATGTCTCATAGATTCGAAATCCTATTGTGCCGGGAAACTTTACGTGATGGCCGTCTGCGCCAACTGCCGGAATCAATACCGAAAAAAGAGCTGGACTCCGAAACCCAGGCTTATAAAAAGTTTCAGCGGCCGTTTTGGCAATAGTCAGGCGTGCTTGATCTTCACGCGTGCTCGCGGTTCCAAGCTTCTGATCCAAGCCAGCAAGGAACGCCTCCTTCCCTCCGTACTGACTTGCAATTTCATCCTCAAGAACCGAATAACAAGCGAGCTCAAACTGAACTAGCCCTGCATCCATCACTCTCGCAAACTGCTCCTCCTCCGCGAGCACCACCTTGCTTACGCGGTCCGCAGTCTCTTTCAACTCCGGATAAGCCACCTGCATCTCATCCCGAACAGCAAACACCATCTCATGCATAAACGGCTTCTCTTGCCCCAATAGCCGTCCATGCCGAATCCCACGCCGCAGAATCTTCCGCAGCACATACCCACGACCATCATTCGCAGGATTCACTCCATCCGAGATCAAAAACGTAGCCGCCCGCGCATGATCGGCGATAATCCGCAAACTAGCCGCAGACTTCATATCGCTCTTAGCCAGCTGGTCTAAGCTCATGCTTGATAGAAGGGCTTTCTGGGTCAACTCCGCAGCCCTTTTCAACAATGGAGTAAACAAGTCTGTTTGATAGTTGCTCAACACCCCCTGCAGTACCGCCGAAACCCGCTCCAGCCCCATCCCGGTGTCGATCGAAGGCTTAGGCAGCGGAGTCAGCGTCCCATCGCTGCTCCTGTCGAACTGCATAAACACCAGATTCCAGATCTCGACATACCGCTGCTCATCCAGCGGAAACGGCTTATCGACCCCCGGCTCCTCCGCCGCCTCAATCCCCAGGTCGTAAAAGATCTCCGAGCAAGGCCCGCAAGGCCCCGTATCCCCCATCTGCCAGAAATTATCCTTGGCCCCCATCCCGAAGATCCTCTCCTTCGGCACGCCAGTCTCAATCCAGTACTGCTCCGCCTCATCATCCCGCGGAACCTTCGCATCCCCCTCAAACACCGTGCAATACAACTTCGAAGGATCGATCCCAAAGCAATGATCGTGATTCGAAGTCAGCAGCTCCCACGCATAAGCAATCGCATCCTTCTTGAAGTAATCCCCAAACGAAAAATTCCCCAGCATCTCAAAGAACGTATGGTGCCGCCGCGTAAACCCAACGTTCTCGAGATCGTTATGCTTCCCACCCGCCCTGACGCACTTCTGCGAACTCCCGGCCCGCTTATAGTCCCGCTTCTCGTTCCCGAGAAAAACATCCTTAAACTGATTCATCCCCGCATTGGTAAACAGCAGCGTAGGATCATTCGCTGGCACCAGCGATGAAGAGTGCACCCGACGGTGCCCCTTACCCTCAAAAAACCGCAAAAAATCTTCCCGAATCTGGCTTCCCGAACGATAGATCATAAGTTCCAAGTTTATCAGTGCAATTCGTTCTGTTCCGCCACCGTCTTCTTCCGCAACTCCCAAGCCCTACCCAGCGTCTTCACATCGTTCTTCCACCTTGGCAACATAAACGACATCGCCAGCCCCTCCGCATTCACCACAATCCCAAACACCAGCGCCACCCAAACCAACCACCGCAGCCCACCAAAACTCAACACCCCAACCACCGCCACCGCAATCAACAGTCCCCACGCCTTGGCCATGTACGAGTGATAGCTGGCCGCCTTCCCGAACTTCCAGAAATCGAACCCATACCGCACACCCTCAATCGCAAACAACCCCACCCACCAACGCCAGTTCCCACGCAACACCTCCGGCTCCCGCAACCAAAGCGCCCACACCACTCCCAGATAAAAGATCGTATCCGCCACCGAATCCGACATTCTCAGTCCAGCCGTCTCACCGCCCCACTGCCGCGCCAGAATCCCGTCATAGATATCCGACACCAACGCCACCACGACAATCGCGCCCAGCCACCCACCTGACCATCCGCGCCAAGCCCCAAACATAATCAGCGGACACCCCAACACCCGCAGCCCAATCAACCCCCATGGAATCGCCCGCCTCACCCGACCAACCCCGGCACCCACGTCCGCCCTTCCATCCGAAACACCTCATCCTCCGTCCGCCGCAACCGCGCAAACTCCCCGCGATGCTCCGTCATCACTAGCGCCGTCACCAGAGCATCAAACGCATCTTCACTCCCCCGAGCCTTCGCCAACACCCTCCGCGAAATCGCCTCATAAAGCGCACTCTCCCGCCGCTTCTTCGCCAGGTAAGCCGTCCTCGCACTCTCCGAGCTCTTCGTCACCGCCCCTGTCATCAACCGCGTATAAATCTCCACCACCAACGGCTCCCTCATTGAAGGCGCATCATACGGCCAAATTCTGAATCCAGCCTCCCGCAGCCGCAACAACCCCGCCATCCCCCGCAGCGAAGCCGTCCCCACTGCCCCCGCCCCGCCAATCTGAAACACGCTCTTCGGAGCAATCCCCGCCACCCGCGCCGCCGCCAGAGGATCCGCAATCTCAGCCCTCACCTTCAGCACCGTCTCAGCCCGCCGAAGCATCCTGTGAGCATGCTCCCCACAAAACTCCGCCGGCTTCTTCCCAAGCCTCCGCGACCCCGCCCTCCCCCAGAACCGCCCATCCTCACAATCCTTATGCAGCCATCTCTCCCCCTGCCCCTCCGCCACCAGCCGCCAAAACTCCGGAGCCGACCCCACCCCCAACTCCCGCAAAAACCAAGCCGGGTAGCTAAATGAAAAATCAAACCCCACCACCATCCGCGGAGTCTCTTCCGCCATCTCCACCAGCCACTCCATCAACTCCACCCGCGACCGCCCCGACTCCAGCGCCACCTTCCCCGTAGAAGCCGTCCAAACCCCAGCCCAAATCTTCCGCCGCTGCCCCGGTCCCTGGTCACCCGACCAGTCCACCCCGACCACCCGATCCACAGAACTCAAAGCCATCCCCCTATCATCAACCAAGGGAACTTTTCCGTGCGCCAAACGTTATCTTCTAAGGAGAGAGAAAACACAATGCTCAACTTCCTGCTCTTCTGTCTACTCGCTTTCTTTTGCTGGCCACTCGCGCTCGCCGCACTTATTCTCTTCCCGCTCGTCTGGCTGATCCTCCTACCCTTCCGCCTCGTAGGCATCGTAGTCGGAGGCACATTCGAGCTCATCGCCGCCCTCTTCTCCCTGCCCGGACGGATGCTCCGAGCCATCTAGTTCTGAATCGGTGTCTTCGGTGCAAATCGGTATCAAGCCGTTAGCCCGACTCCGCAACAGAAACAACCGTCCGTGGCAGAGAATAGAAAGCATGACCGGAACCCGCATCGACAAGTGGCTCTGGGCCGCCCGCTTCTTCAAGACCCGCGAGCAGGCCTCCAAAGCCTGCGACCTGCAACGCATCCTTTCCAACCAGCAGCCGGTCAAACCCGCCCGCGAAGTCCGCATCGGCGACATGCTCCGCATCAAAAACGAAGGCGGCGACTTCGAAGTCGAGGTCCTCGCCCTCAGCCAGCAGCGCGGCCCAGCCGCCGTCGCCCAAACCCTCTACAGCGAAACCGAAGCCAGTAAGGAAACTCGCCGCAAAGCAGCCGAAGAGCGCAAACTTCTCGGGCCCATGGCCTACACGGCACCCACCAAACGTCCCAACAAACGCGACCGCCGCCTCATCCACAGCTTCCGCGGCGACTACTAAAAAACAAAACCAGAAGGTGTCATTGAATCAGCGGTAGGCCGCCATGCTGGCCACAAAAATGGGGTCGCCATTCTGAGCGCAGCGAAGAATCCCCTCATTTCTCTTCGCGTCGCACTCATCCTAAGCCAAAGAAACTACGTTCAATCCTTCTCATTCTGCCGCGAGTACGAATCCGAATCCCCTGCCCGATCCTCAGCATCCGCAAAGACCTCCGCATCCGAACTCCCAGCCTCGAACGCCTCCATCGCGCCCTCCGGCACATCCCACTCCCGCAGCACCTTATACACCGCCCGCGAAGAAAACCCAGCCCGCAGCAGACGATTCATCGCCCGCGCCGTCTCCTTCTGAGCATTCTCTCCGCTCGGCTGCTTCATCCTCTTTCGCGCAATGTACTCCCGCGCCAGCACCACCTCATCGACCCCCTCATACGCTGTCTCCAGCGTCGACGCAACCAACTCCCGCTTCACACCCTTCTGCATCAGGCCCTGCTGCACCCGCCGCTTGCCCAGCTTCTCATGCTCCTTCCGCACGCGCGTGTAGTCTTCGGCAAACCGCGTATCGCTCAAATAGTTCAGCCCCTTCAATCGAACCACGACAGCATCCATCGCCCGCGCTCCGGCCTCACCTGCCTCCGAACGCGCGCGCATCAACGTTCGCAACTCACGCTCCGTCCGCATCCTCCGCGCCAGCGCAGCCACCGCATACTCAAACAGCCCCGCCTCGCCCAACGGCTCCCGCTTCTTAGCCCTCACAAACGCCACGTCATCCTTCCCCTTCAACTAGCAACGCCAACCATCAAGAAGCCAACCTCCTGAACGCGCAAGAATCCGCAGCTGAAGTCGCAGTTTTTTTAGTTGTCATCCTTCGCGCAGCGGAGGCTCTGCGTTGTGCCTTTGCTCCTAAGGCACAACACTCACTGTAATCTCATTCGACTCCACCCTCACATGGCTGGCAGGATCAAGACGAGACACCCTCACCGTATACGCCCCCGGCCGCCTCAGATTCACCAGCCGCCCAAGATGCGCCGTCAGCACCACATTCTGTCCCGGCTGCACATACTCCACCGTGCGATCTTCGCCCACCTGGCTCATCCGCGCCTCGCGCCCATAAGGCGTCTCCTCCACCGCATGCCCAGCCGAGTTACGCACCTCAATCAAGTACGAAAACTCCGCACTATCCATCCCTGGCCGATGCCCAAAGAGAATCTGATGCTCCGTAAGATTTCTCAACGAAACCACAACCTTGGCATCCGAGCCCACCGCAACCTCATCACTCGCCGCGCGAAGCGTAATCGAAAAAGATCCATTTCCCGTCGCGGCGCGCGGAGCATCCGCCACAGCCGCAGGCGCACGAGCAATCACATTCGGTGGCGCAACCGCAGGCGCAGGCACAGCAGAAGCCGTATCGTCGCTCGAATGAGGAATCGGCTCAGCCGGAGCCGCGGTCTTCTTATTCGCCTTATCCTTACCCGTCTTCGTCACCGGCGCAGGCGCAGGTGGCGGCGGTCCCTCCACCCGAGGCTGCTCCTCATTCATCTCCACCGGACGCGAAACCCCCACCCTGCCATCCGCCGAACCACTCTTCGCTGCCACCGGAGCAGCTGTATCAAGACCCGTCGACGAATAAGCATTCGTCTTCGTCCACCGGTCGCACCAGTCCCCCACCGTCTCATACCAGAGCTTCGAGTTCTGCGGCTTCAGCACCCAATGCCCTTCATCCGGAAAGTACAGCATCTTCGAAGGCACATTCAGCCGCTGCAGCGCCGTAAACAGCTGTAAACCCTCCGACACATCCAGCCGGTAATCCCGTTGCGAATGAATCACCAGCGTCGGCGTCTTCGCATTCTTAATCGCCAGCATCGGCGACCACTTGCGAAACGGGTCCTGCGCCACTGGCTTGTCGAAGTAGTTCCATGGCTGTGCCGGCTCAGCCCCCGCGGACTGCCGTGCCGGATGGCCTTTCGTTGCAACTGTCACCGCAGGCTCGCGGAACTCCCACTCATTAAACCAAAGCTCCTCCGTATCCCCATACGCACTCTGTGGATTGAACATCCCATCATGCGTCACAATGCACGCAAACCGGTTCGTATGCGTCAGAATCCAGTCCGCCATGAACCCGCCATAGCTGCCTCCCAGTGCACACTCCCGCGTCTTATCAATGAAGGGATACTGCTTCTCCGCATAGTCCATCCCCTTCATCAAATCCATGTACGCCTTCCCGCCCCAGTCGCCATTCACCCCATCGACAAATGCCTGCCCATACCCCGTCGACCCGCGCGGATTCACCATCACCACCACATACCCGCTCGCCGCCATCAACTCGGGATTCCACCGGTAGCTCCACGCATCGCCCCACGCGCCTTGCGGCCCACCATGAATCAAAAACTTCACCGGATACTTCCGCGTCTCATCAAAATTCGGAGGCCGAACCAGGAAACCCTCCACCGGTGTTCCGCCCGCACCAACAAAACGAAACGCCTCCTGCCGCGATAAGCTCAGCACACCAACCAGCACATCGTTCAAATGCGTGACTTGCCTTCGCGGACTCCATCCCCTCACATCCAGGCTTCCTAAAATCGAAAACTTCGCAATCTCAGCCGCCTGTTTCACCTCCTCCGGAGATCCATCCATCACATGCGACTCCTCCGTCAGGCCCGGGGCGATCGCATTAATCTCAGCCGGTTGACTTGCACTCATCCGAGCCGCAACAAGATTCTTTCCATCGGCACTTATCTGAAGATCGGAGAACTCCCCATCCCCGGCGATCAATCGCAACGACTCATCCGGTTCGCCTTCAAACTGAAACCGCAGCACTAACGTTCGCCCGGCATCGCCGCTCGCAATATAAACCGCTCTCGAAGTCGGAGCCCAGACAAACTCATCCACCCAGCGGTCGTACTTCGGCAACAACTCGTTGATCGCCCGCTCCTGCCGATCAAACAGCATCAGCCGAAATCGGTCGCTCTCATATCCTCCGCGCGCCTGCGAGCGAAACGCGAGCCACCTCCCGTCCGGCGAATAGGCCGGCCCGTCATCGCTCCCAAGGCTCGTCGAAATCTTCAGCGGCTTCGCGCCCGGATCGTCCAACCGCAGCGTGAACACATCGTTATTCGTGCTCGCCGCCGGAACATGATCAGGATTGGTTACATAAGCAATCTCATGCGAATCCGGCGCCCACGCATACCCCATCGGCCCACCAAGCGAAAACGTCGGCGCCTCCGCGTCTCCGATATCCTGTCTCGGCGTCAGATCCCTCACCACATTTCCATCCGTAGCCGAGACCACCAGCACATGGCTCCGCTTCGGCCCCACGTAGCTGTTCCAATGCCGGTACAACAGATGCTCCCAAACCTGAGCCTTCACCGGACTCGCCGCCGCCTCAGCATCCTTCTTCCGGTCGCAGTTATCCTCCTCCAGCCACGAAGACCCCTCGCTGCACTCCGGATAAACCCGCGACGCAAATAGAATCCGCTGCGAGTCCGGCGACCACACCGCCCCATCCGCCTCCGTACTCACATTCGTCAGTCGCGTCGGCGACCCCACCGTCCCCGCCCGTTCATTCCAGGTCGCAAGAAAGATCTGCGACCCTCCACTCTTACTATCAGCCGCCGTAAACAAAACATGCCGCCCATCCGGCGAGAACCGCCCCCCCGACTCACCCTCCTTCCAGAACGTAACCTGCCGTTCCTTCGCAGCCGAACCAAGCCCTTCAGGATCCAGAGGCACCACCCAAAGATGATTCACCTTCGAGTTGCTCGCAAGATCCACATCCGTCACGGAAAACATCACCCACCGGCCGCTCGGCGAGACCTGAGGATCGCTCACTCGCTTCATCCGCTGCAGATCCGCAAACGTCATCGGCCGCTTCAACGCCGAATCCACACCCTGCGACAAACCCTCAACCCAGCCCCCCGCCAACGCCGTTGCCAGGACGCCTATGAGAGCTATTCGATTCTTCATCGCGCCAGTCTAACTCTTTGAAGAATCGAGCGGGACGTCATTGCAACCGAGGAGCATACCTTGGTTCCACACCCCTGCTCCGCGAATCCGCCGTACGCCTTAAGCTTCCAGCCAGCGCCACGCAAAATAAACCTTCAAAAGTTGCCAATTTTTCGATACCGAAAAACGACCACGTAAAACCACCTAAGAACCACGATTTTGCACATAAGAACCACGTTATGACCACCAAAAAGCATCGCCGAATCGCCCTATCCTCAAACACATACGCCATAAATCTCTCGCCAGCACCTCATAAAATATTTCCTGCTAACAAACACAAGACCGCTGCGCCAACGTCACCAAACCTCCCCACATCGCGTCTATTCTTGGTAGCGTGTCTTATGCATCTCACGGCCAGCATAGCTTTGCCAATAGTCTCTCTGTGGAGTCCTCACTCATGAAGCCGCTCTCGTCAATCCGCACTGCCATTCCCGCGAGCCTTCTTGCACTGTTCTTTCTAATATCGACCGCGACCCTCGCGGCCGCGCAGGATGGAGCCGGGTTCGGCCCGCTCGATCCCACGCCACCCAGCGGCATCACGCCCGAAGAGATCATCAAAAAATTCGGCGAGCGCGAGTCCGCTTTCTCGAAGGCCCGCGAAAACTACACCTTCCGCCAGTCTGTCAAAGTCGACACCATCGCTGAAGACACCAACCGCGTCGACGGCGAGTACCAGCAGGTCACCGACATCACCTTCAACAACGACGGCAAGCGCGAAGAGCACGTAGTCTTCGCCCCCCAGAACACTCTCCAGCGCGTCATGATGTCCCCCGTCGACTTCGATGAGATCGAACACCGTCTGCCCTTCATTCTCACCATCGAAGACCAGCCCAAATACAACATCACCTACCTCGGCCGCCAGCGCGTCGACGAGCTCGATACCTATGTCTTCAACGCCACTCCCAAGGTCATGGAGAAAAAGCAGCATTACTTTCAGGGCAAAATATGGGTCGACCAGCAGGACTTTCAGATCGTCTTGATCAACGGCATGACCGTCCCTCAGGACACCCGCAGAGGCCATGAAGACCTGCAGCCGCCCTTCACTACCTACTACGAGCAGGTCGACGGCAAGTACTGGTTTCCCACCTATACGAAGGCCGAAGGAGTCCTTCATTTCGCGGTCGACGAGGGCGGTGACGTTCATATGCGCAACGTAGTCAAGTTCACCGACTACAAGCAATTCCACGCCACCAGCCGCATCATCTACAACGGCCAGGACATCACCAACAACAAGGCGCCCGACCAAAATCCCAACGCAAGCCAAACAACTCCCAACACAACCGGCGACTCGAACAAACCTCCGCCACCCAAACCGCACCAATAACGTGGCGCCTCAGGAGCGTCCCGCTACTGTCATCGAAGGCTCTGCGGCGTCTCACAGTGCGCGTCCGGATCAGCATGCTGCTGAGTCATCCATCGATCCATCAGCGTGCCAGCACATCGCGCTCCGCAGAGATGTTTCACCCCCGCCGAGTGCGCGTGTTGTGCCTGCCAGCGCGTCAACTTAATCAACGGCTGGTCCTCCTCAGGCTTCTCCCCCTGGAAGCAATCCACCCACGCCAGCCACCAGTCTCCGCCCTCACCCTTCTTATCCCCGCACACGTCGCACTGGTAACTCTCGATATAAGCCATCGTCCTCTCCTCGGAAAAAACCTACCATAGCGAAGCTACTTTGTGACGATCGGAGCCGCACCCGGCCCCACGCCATCGACGAACGGCTCGGCCCAGATGTAGTGCCCAAACCAGTGCAGGTTCTCCTCCATCACGGCCCGTTGCTGCTTCGGCTTGTCGATCGGATGTCCAAACCCGTGATACAGCACCATCTTTACCGGAACACCCTTATCCTCCAGCGCCTGTCTTAACTCAAAACTATCCGGCACTGGCACCCGCCTGTCGCGATCTCCCTGCTGGATCAGCGTTGGCGTCTTCGCTTTTGCGATATATGAGATCGGCGAAGTCTTCTTATAAATCTCCGGATCATCCCACGGCGTAGCCTTCAGGTACTGTCGCGTAAACGGTGTGATGTCCGTATTCACGTAATACGTCATCCAATCCGAGATCCCCGCGCCCACCGACACCGCCTTGAAGCGGTCACTCGCCGTCGTAATAAATGCGGAGATATACCCACCTTCACTCCAGCCCATTGAACCCACGCGATCCTTATCCACAAATCCCTGTGCGATCAAATAATCTACGCCCGAGATCACATCCGCGTAATCCCCGACTCCGAGGTTCCGTACGTTCAGCGCACGAAACGCCCCCCCGTAGCCCGCAGATCCACGATAGTTTGGCCGCAGCACCAGCGCGCCCTTCTCGACGAACAGCTCCACCGGGTAGTACCGGTCAGGATTCACCACCGGTTGATCGACACCCGTAGGACCGCCATGAATCACCACGAGCAGTGGATACTTCTTCTTCGCGTCGAAGTTCGCAGGCTTAACGAGAATCCCCTCAACCATCGCCCCGTCGCCCGACTTCCACCTCACGACCTCGCGCCGTGCCAGCGTATATGGCTTCATCGCATCGCCTAAATGGGTTACGCGAATCGGCTCAGCACCGCCGGAAGTCGAAGCAATATAAATCTCTCCACCTGCATTCGGCATCGCCGCGCGATAAGCCACTGTGCCAAAGTCCTTCGAGAAGGAGAACCCATTTGCCACAGCATCATCCGGATGCGTTACCTGCTCCACTGCACCCGTAGCCGTGTTCAGCAGATAAAGATGCGCCGCAGTCTTCTTCAGCGCTCCGAAATAAATCCCTTTCTCGCTCCAATCCAGCAGCCGGGCATCTTCATCGAAACTTCCGCTCACGACCTTCGGCGTCCCGCCCGTAACCGGTACAACGCCAATCTTCTGGTTCGCATAGAAGAAGTACTGCGCACCATCCGCAGTCGCAAACGCAACCTGCGTCCCATCCGGCGAGAAATGCGGATCGTTGTTCGGCCCCTGCGTCGACACCAGCTTCGTCACCTTCTTGTCCGCAACCGACACCACATATACCGTCACTGTTCCGCCGTTCTTCAACTGGCCATCCTTTGAAGCCGAAAATGCAATCTTCGATCCATCCGGCGACCACGAAAAATCCTGCACGCTGAGCCCGTCTCCCTCCGTCAAGCGGTGAGCCTCAGGCGCACCCGTCGCCGGTGTCTGTGTCACATCCACCGTCCACAGATGAGTCATCCGCTCGTCCCCATCGATCACGGAGTAGTCCCCATACTTCTCCACCCGGTCCTTCTGTGCCTTCGACTGCGGATCCATCGTCGTAAACGCAATCGTCTTCGAGTCGGGACCCCACTCGAATCCATCGACGCCATCGTCGAGCTTTGTCACCTGTCGCGCTTCGCCGCCCATCGCGTCGATCACATAGATCTGCCGCGAATCCGCCTTCGTCTCCGCAATCTGTCCGGGCCTGTTCGAGCCGAACGCGATCCATCGCCCATCTGGCGACCACCGCGCTCCTGAACTCGACTTCACCTGCGCCGTCAGTAGCTGCGCATGCCCCTCACGGTCTGCAATCCAAAGATCGCGCTCAAACGCATTGTCTTTCCAGTTCGTCCGCGACAGCTCATACACCACCCGTCGCCCATCCGGAGACAGGGCCACTCCCGAAGCTGTCTGTGCCTCCAGCGCCTGATCAATCGTCGGCACGCTCGAGGACACAGTGGAAGCTGTTTGAGCCGCAACTATTCCTGCTGCGAACACGACCAGGGCAAAACCCGATATACGGCACACGCCCGCCGAAACTCGCACCTTCAACCAAGAGTAAGAAGTCATACGCGACAGTGTCGCACATACGACCCGCCGCACTCATCGAAAATGAGATGGGTAGATGCCGTGTCCGAGGCCTAAGCCGCCGGTTCAGCCTCGAAGTAGAGATACTTCCGCCAGGCCGCATCCGCCGACCCGATCATCCGCATAATGTGCCGCGACGTATGCAGCGAAAACGGCCGAGGCTCTCTCTGCAGCTTCATGTCGGTCAGTTCGTGCAACATCTGGTTGCCCTTCCTGCGATTGCAATTGTGACAGCAGGCCACCAGGTTCTCCCACGTAGAAAGTCCACCCCGGGAACGAGGAACCACGTGGTCCAACGTCAGCTCACCAGCAGTCAGAACTACACTGCAGTACTGGCAGGAGTTCCGGTCGCGCAACAAAATATTCTTCCTGCTCAACGCCCGCGTTTGATGTGGAATTCTTCTGTACTCCAACAGCCTGATCACGCTCGGCATTGCAATGCGCATCCTCGCAGCATGCAGCACTGCACCCTGTTCCTCCTCGGTACGCGCCACTCCCTTCAGCACCAGCACCAGGGCACGCCGAGCCCCGCAAATATTGATCGGCTCATACGAAGCATTCAGCACCAACACAGGAGTTTGCATCGCAGGCTGCCGGAACACCCCTACCCGCACATCCAGTTCCGTCGTCAGGCGACCGGAACCGTGACCGTGCGCAGCTCCGTGTCCATGCACCGCGTGACGCTTCGCACTCAGCCCTTGCTTTCGCACTTTGCCCGATTGCATCTCAAAAGCCTCCGGTTTCAGGTAACTCTGCCTCGCCAAATCTGCCGACACTCGTATCCCACGCCGCCACCATCTCCGGCTGCGCCCGTGACACCGTTGCAACCCAAACTTTGCTGGCCCCAGCCCGCCGCAACACACGCGAACACGCCCGGGCCGTTGCACCGGTCGTGTAGATGTCGTCCACCAGCAGAACTTCGCGCCCTGCCAACGCCGACCCATCAACAACGGCAAAGGCTCCCTGCAGATTGCGCCTCCGGCCCTTCGGGGTCAGCTCGAACTGACTGCGCGTATCCTTCACTCGGCGAATCACACCATGTGCAGGGGTCAACTTCCACGCGGGCCGACTCTTCTTCAACTCCGCCAAAGCCGCATCGGCGATCAACACCGCCTGGTTGTAGCCGCGCTGCCACTCCTTGGAGGGAAACAACGGGACCGCAACCACCAACATCTCCCTGCCAGCCTCACCTTCCAGCGTCTCGATCGTCCGCGCCAGCATTCGGCCAAGAGGCTTCGCCACAGCCCGCATCCGCTCGTACTTCAACAGATGCACCATCTCCCTCGACTGATCCTGATAGACCGCATACGCCACAGATCGCTCGAACTCAGGCGGCACCATCCGGCAGGGCGAGCACAACAATCCCTCCGCCGGAAACTGTCCTGCAAAACGGACACCTTCCATGTCAAGCGCCTCGCCGCAACGCCCACATAGCGTTACAAACTGCGTCGGTACACCTTCAATACATTGCTCACAAAGAGGAGAAAGACCAGCATGCAGTAACGGCCCGCCACAAGCCCTGCAATCGGCTGGAAAAATCGTGGCAACCAGATCATCCAGCGTAGCCCGAACCACCCGTCCCGGCCCTTGCAACCAACGAGATATCGCGTGTCCCCTCACCGCCCCACCTGGCGGTGCGCCGGGTGGACCCCCGGCAGAAAACCCGAGCGCATTGTCGTTCCAGCATTGGCTGAAGACTCACCTCACTCGCCGGCGCTCCAGGTCGGTCGGACCGCGCCTTGCACGCAGTATAAGCCCTCGAAGCCAGCGCCGGTCAACAATTCTGCACCAAAAGAGATGCTCCTGTGCTACACCTAGGCCATGCCGAAAGCTGTTACATGGTGTGCCAAATGCCTCTTTCTTTACTTCCTTGTCGCCGTCGCCGCCGTACGCTTTTCCTGGGTCTTTACCGCTCCGGTATGGCAGATTGCCACCAGGATGCACTGGACGCAACTGGGCCGGGTTGCCTTTATTCTCAGCTACTTCCTGCCCATCTTCGCCACTGCAGGATTCCTCCTCGGGCTGGTTCCGTTCGGTAAACTCGGCAAAGCCATTGGTGATCTCTTCCGTTCGCTGTTTCCCTCTGCCGCCGCGAAACTTCTAACGGGACCAGACCGAGTACCACCCGTCCTCTGGGCCTGGCTCCCTGTCACGTTTGCCTTCCTGATTCGGTTCGCAACGTGGCAATCTCGCAACTCAAGCGTTTTCGACGCGAATCGGTCGCCGGGCCGCTTCGAGCGCTTCTTCGGCACCCTCAACACGCAGACGCCCGGCCTTCTCGACGAAAAGTGGATCACCGACCGTTTTCTGTTTACCGGTCCGATGCTATTCCTGATGGCCTGCGCGATCGCAGCTCTTCTGCGCTATCGTCTGTTCGGCACGCGGAGGCAGCAGATTGACGTAGGCATAGATGATGCTTCAGTTTGATGCCCGGTGATTGACAGTCTAATCAGTAGACGGCCACGGCAACCCCGCTGATACACTCCCTTATCGAAGCGGAAGCAAAGCTCGAGTAAGTGGGAGACTCATCAGTATGGCAACATCAACACCTTCGAAACCAACGTTCAAGCCGTTCGTCCCCGCTACTGAGACCCGTCCCGAACTCACCGCGCGCGCTCTTATCCTCGGCGCGCTCTTCGGTGTCCTCTTCGGAGCCGTCACCGTCTACGTCGGCCTCCGCGCCGGTCTCACCGTCGCCGCCTCCATTCCTATCTCGGTCCTCTCCATCTCCATTCTCCGAGCCTTCGGCCGTGCCTCAATCCTTGAAAACAACATCGTCCAGAGCACAGGAAATGCGGGCCAGTCCATCGCCTCGGGAGTCATCTTCACCCTTCCAGCCCTCATTTTTTTGGGATTTGATCTTGAGGCATCTAGGATCTTCGCGCTTGCCCTCTTCGGTGGGTGGCTCGGCGTCCTGTTCATGATTCCACTCCGCCGCCAGCTTATCGTCGATGAGCACGAAACCCTTGTTTATCCAGAGGGGACCGCCTGCGCCGATGTCCTCATCGCTGGAGAACGCGGCGGCTCCTTCGCCTCACGAGTCTTTCTCGGCCTTGGCCTCGGCGGCGTTTATACGCTGTTCCAGAACGACAACCTCTTCGCTCTTTGGCCAAGCCAGCCAGACTATCAACCCAACCTCGGTTCCCAGCACCTCCTCAAAGGAGCCGCTATCCGCGCTGACTGCACCCCAGAGTACCTCGGCGTCGGCTACATTATCGGCATCCGCGTCGCCGCCATCATGCTCGCCGGCGGAGTCTTCTCCTGGCTGGTTCTCATGCCCGCCATCTACTTCTTCGGCTCGCATCTCTCAACCCCGCTGTACCCTGGCACCACCCTCATCACCCAGATGTCCCCCTCCGATCTCTGGCGCACCTACGTCCGGCCCATGGGCGCAGGAGCCGTAGCCTGCAGCGGCCTCATCACACTTCTCCGAACGCTTCCCACGATCGTCGGGGCTCTCACTCAGGGCTTCAAAAAAACAGGGAGTAGTAAGTCGGTATCAACGCAGCCTTCCCGCGTCGAGCATGATCTTCCACCTTCCGTCGTCTTCGGGGGCTCGTTGGTCCTTATTGTTCTGATGGTTCTGTTTCTCCAGTTCAAACCCATCCCCGGAGCTCAGGTCGGTCTCCTCGCCAACATCGCTGCTGCGTTACTCGTAGTAGTCTTCGGCTTTCTCTTCGTTACCGTTTCGGCCCGCATCGTCGGCATCGTCGGCAGCTCTGCTTCGCCCGTCTCTGGCATGACCATCGCTACTCTCATGGCCACCGCTGCTATTTTTCTTGTCAAAGGCTGGACTGCTCCTGCATTCGGTGCTCTGGCTATCACCATCGGCGGAGTCGTCTGCATCGCCGCATCCAACGCGGGCGACACCTCACAAGACCTCAAGACGGGCTACCTGATCGGAGCCACTCCGTGGAAGCAACAGATCGCCATCATGATCGGCGTCATCGTCTCCATCTTCTCCATCGGAGCGACGCTTAATGCGATGAATAAAGGCCTCGAGACCTTCCAGCGACTTCCCCACCCCATTCCCTTCTCCCTTGACCACCTCCCCGACGGCGTGCAGAGCAACGGCAACTTCATCAGCAGTGACAGAATCACTCTTACCTCGCACAACGCTGACAATCACTCCAAAGAAGAGATCACCAACGCAAAACAATACGTCCTGCTCAACGCCATCGGCTCTACCACTCTTGATGACGGCAAGTATCTCTACAACCCGGCTACCGGCCAGATCGAAGTTCAGTGGATTCAGGGTATCGGCAGCGAAAAGGCTGCGGCTCCGCAAGGGCGTCTCATGGCCACTGTCATCAACGGCATCCTCAGCCGCAAACTGCCATGGACACTCGTCCTGCTTGGCGTCGCCATCGTCATTGTCGTCGAACTCCTCGGCGTCCGCTCTCTCACCTTCGCTGTAGGCGCCTACCTCAGCATCGCGACCACTCTGGCCATCTTTGTTGGCGGGGTCATGCGCTGGATGGTCGATCGCGCCATGCAGCGCCACGCCGCTCAGCAAGCGCGCCTTGAGCACGAGGCGTCTCTTGCTCTCTGGCATTCCGATCGTGAAACGTGGCTTGCGCAGCATCCGGGCTTCGATCCGACCGATCCAACCCATGCCGATTCAACGGGCAGGCCCATTCTCAACACGATCACAGCTCGCGACGCTGCCACTGAATCCGAAGTCTCTCCCGGCAGCCTCTATGCTTCAGGTCTTATTGCCGCTGGAGGTATCGTCGGACTGCTCGGCGTCTGCATCAAGCTTTACGAAGCAGCGACTGATCGCTCCATTCCGCGCTTCTCCGAACACAACCCGCTCCACCATGACCTGGTCAGCGTTGTTATGTTCGCCCTCCTCGCTTACAGCCTCTACTACTTCGCCAGAAAACCGCTCGGGAACGAGGGTTGATCTGGTGTTTTTTGCGCAAAAAGTTTTGGTGTGGTGGAGTGGTGTTTTTACAGGGGTTCGGCGATTTCCACAGGATTTTTGCGTGGTAAATCGTGGTCATTTTGTGGTCGTTCGGTGGACATAGCGTGGTTCTTATGACACGTTTTTTGGCTTCGAAAAACATGCCACTCTTTTGAGATTTATTTTTCGGACCGGGAACCCTATCGAGCGAAGTCGCGGTCGATCTTCTTTAGGATTGCTTCCGCGAAGATTGGGTATGGCGAGGGAGATGCCCTGTGATCGCCCGGAGCGCCGCGAGGATACTTCGTAATGATTGGCGCCGATCCGCTGGCGAGGACCTTGCGTGTTCCGGACTTTCGGAGTTGATACACGACTGCGTCGCGATCGCCGCTCGATGGAACGTATGGCGCTCCCGGTCCTTCCAGACCGGCGCTTGCGTCATCGGCGCTGATGTGCCGCCAGAGCTCGACGACGTAATCGCACTGCTGCATGTCGACCTCTGCGTCGACGTCGGCGCGGGGCATTCGATAGAGCAGCGTCGCAACGACCGTTGTGCCGCTCCTGGTTGTTTTACGGGTGTAGAGCTCGTACGCCAGTTTGATGGCATCTTCACCTTTTTCCTGGGTTGTGTCGCCTCCCTGGAAACCTTCCTTCACCTGGACGATGCAGATGTGGACTGGGACCACCTGAGCGTGGAGTGCCGGCAGGAGGCTTAGGGCTGCACCCATCAGCAAGAGAGAGTTTCGATTCTTTGGCGCTTTTCGCTTCATCAGCGTCGCCTCGATGGATCAGCTTTAACCAGAATCAGACGAACAGAGTGTAACAGTATTTCGTGCGTACGACGGCGTGAATCTCCCACCGTTCGACGCTCTCGGTTGTTTCGGCGCACCTATGCTGACAAGGCCGCATTCTCAATCTGCTTCAGCCTTTCCGTCAGTAATTCCTTCTCGCGCAGGTTTTGAGTCATTGTGATTGCGCGTTGGATCTCCTCACGCGCCTCAGTGAACCTCCCCATCTTCATAAGCAGGTCTCCGCGAACAGTGTGAAGCAGATGATAGCCAGCCAGCGCAGAGTGAGCGGGAGCGTGGCTATGGCATCGAGTGCATCAAGCCCAGCGGCCGGCCCTTGCGCCATACCCACAGCGACCGCCCGATTCAGAGCCACGATGGGAGATGGCGTAGTTTGCATCAGAGCGTCGTAGAGCAGAACGATTCGCTCCCAATCGGTCTCTTCGGCTGTGCGAACCAGTGTGTGACAGGCAGCAATCGCTGCCTGCAAAGCATAGTTACCAGCGCCACCACCCAGTCTTTGTGCGTGTCCGAGCGCGGCCATTCCTCGCTGAATCTGCGCGTAGTCCCACAAAGAGCGATCCTGATCCCGCAATAAAACTGCTTCACCGTTTCGTCCCCTGCGGGCTGGAGTCCGTGACGCCTGTAGCTCCATCAGAGCCAGAAGACCGTGAACTTCAGACTCGCTGGGAAGTAGCTGCACAAGTATGCGTCCGAGCCGCAGCGCATCGTCACAGAGCGCAGCCCGCATCCATTCTCCTCCCGATGTCGCGGTATATCCCTCGTTGAAGATCAGGTAGACCACCGAAAGTACGGACTCTACCCTGCGGCGCAACTCGTCCCCGCGCGGCGTCTCAAAGGGTACATGAGCTTCCGAGAGGGTCTTCTTGGCGCGAAAGATCCGCTGTCCCATTGTTTTTTCAGGCACAAGAAATGCGCGCGCGATCTCCGCCGTGGAGAGCCCGCCGATCAGACGTAAGGTAAGCGCGAGGCGTCCTTCCACGGCAAGAACCGGATGGCATGCGGTGAAAATAAGCCGCAGGACGTCATCGTCGATCACCTGATCCAGTGAGTGGTCCATCGCGTCTGCGAGCTGCTGCTGTTGGAATTCAAGTTCCCGAGTAATTTCTTCGTGCTTTTGGACAAGCATCTGTCCACGGCGCAGAGTATCGATGGCGCGGCGCTTCGCCGCCGTCATCAACCACGCAGCGGGATTTTCGGGAATACCTTCCTCGGGCCACCTCTCAAGGGCCACAACGAGCGCGTCCTGGGCCAGTTCTTCTGCAATGCCGATATCGCGGGTGACGCGGGCAATCGCGGCGATGAGCCGTGTGGACTCGATCTTCCACACAGCCTCAATCGTCCTGTGAATGTCACTCATGCCCTGGTGTCTCTTCCTTTATGAGTTCGTTCCGGTCCGCCGCTCAGTTGCTTCAGTCGGGTGACGGATTGAAGAAGATCTCTCGCACCTCGACCTGTCCCCGGGTGGCGACGACGCCTTTGCGCGCCCATGCCACCGCCTGGTCCATGTCAGCGGTTTCCAAGATCCAAAAACCGCCAATGTGTTCCTTGGTCTCAAGATAGGGTCCGTCGGTGATGAGGACTCCGCCATCGGGCTGCGGACGCAGCGACTTGGCCTTGCCCAGGCCGCAGGCGTAGATCCTGACTCCTGCAGCAATCATCTCTTTATTGAGCGCGTGGATGGCGATACCGATCGCTTCGTCCGCCTGGGACGGGTCGAAGTCGTCGGGGAGGTAACCAGCAACCAAATATTGCGGCATATTCTTCTCCTTGTATGGTTTTCAGGCGGGCCATTTGACCTGCCTTCACTATAGCGACGAGTGGCGGGAGCGGAATTCTACCAATCGTCCAGAAAACTTATCCTTGCCTCTCCCACAACCCCATTATTTTCAATAATGATCTACGCCCTTGAATCTTTTCTCGATATCGAGATATCTTATGTCGTAGGAGTTGAGATGAAGAGCGTTGGAATTGACGATGGGAGGGCTGCCGAAATGACGACGGATACAAAGACAGTTGCGGCTCCCCGGCTTTGGCTGGTTCTTGCGCGGGCTTATAGCTCGATGGTGGCTTACATCGAGAGTTCCATGATCGCGCAGGGGCTAGGGGTCAGCGACTTTATGGTGCTGGAGGTTCTGCTGCACAAGGGGCCGCAGACGATTTCGACGATCGGAGAGAAGGTTCTGCTGGCGAGCGCTTCGATGACCTCGGCGATTGACCGGCTGGAGAAGCGTGACCTGGTGCGCAGAACAAACTGCACTTCGGATCGGCGTATCAGGATTATCGAGCTCACCGATTGTGGCAAAGCGTTTATCGAGGAGATCTACGCGCGACATGAAAAGGACCTGGAGGAAGTGACCGGCGAGTTGAGTAATGAGGAGCGCCGGGTGATGTATGAGGGATTGAAGAAGATCGGACGCGCGGCGAAGTCTGCTGTTGCGACGAGTAATGAAAAGAAGAGCAGTGAAAAGAGCAGTGAAACAGAGAAGTTGCAGGACGCTTGAGGCCTGAGCGCTCGGCCTGAGCGAAAGAGAGGATGCAGTATGTTGACCGTTCGCAAGAGTAACGAAAGAGGACACGCAGATCACGGCTGGCTGGATTCGCACCACACGTTTTCGTTTGCCAACTACTATGACCCGAAGCAGATGGGCTATCGTTCGCTGCGTGTAATCAATGAGGATCGCGTGGCTGAGGGACGCGGCTTTGGAGCGCATCCGCACCGCGATATGGAGATTCTGAGCTACGTGCTGAAGGGGAAGCTGGCCCACAAGGACAGCATGGGGCATGTGGAGGTTCTGGGGCCAAACGAGATTCAGAAGATGTCGGCCGGCACCGGCGTGACGCATAGCGAGTACAACGGATCTGAGGACGAACCAGTACACTTTCTGCAGATCTGGATTGAACCGAAGAGCCGCGGGACAGCGCCGAACTATGAACAGCTGAAGTTTGAAGCTGCCGAGAAGCTGAATCGCTTCAAACTTCTGGCTTCGCCTGAGAAGGTTGCGGGCGCAGCCACGATCAACCAGGATGCGAATGTCTCGGTAGCCGAGCTGACGCCGGGCAAAGAACTGACGTATCCGCTGAGCAACAAACGGCATGCGTGGTTGCATGTCATCCAGGGCGACGTAACCGTCAACGGGAAAGAGCTACACACCGGGGATGCCGTCGCCGCCGAGGATGAAGGAGCGCTTGATGTAGTGGCACAAGGCACAGGCAACAGCGAGATATTATTGTTCGACCTCGCCTGAGCGCCCCACAGGTTTTGAATACGGGCTACGGTGGCCGGCAGAGCTTTTGAACCGGCGATCAGAACCGCGACATACACGATTTTATAAACCAAGGAGAATCCGATGAACCGTCGTATCTTTACCGCCACTCTTTCTGCCCTGCTCCTTACGGGAGCCAGCGCACTCGCCCAAAGCACAAGCTGGACGATCGACAAGAACCATACGCAGGTTGACTTCGCGATCAAACACGCCCTGGTCAGCACAGTTCGCGGATCGATGGGCGGCGTGACCGGCACTGTGGTCTGGGACGACAAGGACCCGACGAAGTCGAGTGTTGAGGCCACCATCACTTCGGCGACCGTAACGACCAACAACGAGGCTCGCGACAAGCACCTGAAGAGTCCCGACTTTTTCGACGTGGAGAAGTACCCGACGCTGACGTTCAAGTCGACTTCCGTGCAGAGCGTGGGCGGCAAGTTGCAGGTGACTGGCGACCTGACGTTGGCGGGAACCACGAAGAGCGTAACCTTGACGGTCGATGGACCGACGGCTCCCGTGAAGGGGCAGGGCGGCAAGCTGGTGACGGGCTTCTCGGCGACCGGGATGCTGAAGCGCTCCGACTTCAACTTCGGTTCGAAGTTCGGCCTGCCGACGCTGAGTGATGAGGTTCAGTTCACTATTGACGTGGAAGCTGGCAGACAGCCCTAATTCAGTCGAAGTAACGGCCGTGTTCTCCGCTCTTTGATTCGCGGAGAGCACGGCTTTTTTTGTTTTATTTCAGAGGCGCTACTTTCCGTTGGTGCGCTGGATGCGGTTCTTATTTTCGCGAACGAGGCGCAGGAAATCGAGGAGGATCGGGCCTTCGTTTTCGGGGTTCCACGCCATCGCGAGGCCCATGTAGAGCTGCTGCGGAACCAGCGGCGAGAAGACGACGCCCGAGGGACGAAGATAACGTACGCCTGCAGGAACCAGTGCCACGCCTTCGCCGGATTCGACCAGAGTGAGGACGCTGGACCAAGTGGCGGCGGTGTTGACGATGTTGGGCGAGAAGCCGGCTGCGGAACATAGCGCTACGATGCCATCGAAGAGGCCGGGGGTCATCTGCCGGTCGCAGAGAACGAACCGCTCGGCGACCAACGCTGCGATGGAGATTGGCTTGCCTGCGAGAGGATGGTTGCGCGGCAGGACGACGACGACGGGGTCGCGATAAAGAAGCTCGGCGCGCAGGATGCGATCGAAGGGCGGTTCGAGCGGGCGGGCGAAGGCGACGTCGATCTTTCCGGCTGTAGCGCTTCCATCTGCTCTGGCGTTCGCATTTCGTAGAGCGAGAGCTTGATGTGGGGATGGAGCTTGCGGTAGTCGCGAATCATGCGGGCGAAGAAGCCTCCCGCGCCCCAGAGGAAGAAGCCGATGCTGAGGGAACCTACCTCGCCCAGGAGCGACCGGGTGGTGACTTCGACGGCGCGGTCGGCGGCGAGGAGTGTTTTGCGGGCCTCGGCGAGGAAGAGCTGGCCGTGCGGCGTGAGGCGGGTGCGGCCTGAGGTGCGTTTGAGCAAGGGACCGCCGACCTCGCGCTCGAGATCGGCGATCTGCTCGCTGATGGCGGACTGAGAGATGTGGAGCTGGCGGCCGGCTTCACTGAAGCTTCCGTGGTCTGCGACGGCGCAGAAGTAACGCAGATGACGCAACTCCATGACATGTGTCTCCGACTCCAGTTTATCGGTTATTCCGATGGCTAATCCCGGAAATAACTGTGAAACCAACAGGCGTTGGAAAATGTCTTACTCTATAGAGAGACCCAGGCGGAAGAGGCCCTTCGAACCATGTGGATTGTAAAAGTAGCCCTCAACCGGCCCTATACGTTCATCGTGCTGGCGATCCTGATTCTGATTGGTGCGCCTGTCGTGATTCTGCGTACTCCGACGGATATTTTTCCGAATATCAATATTCCTGTCATCTCGATCGCGTGGCAGTATACGGGGCTGAATCCGGAAGAGTTGGAAGGACGGCTGACGACACCTTATGAAAAGGTGTTGACGACGCTGGTCGACAACATCGAACAAACGGAGTCGACTACGTTCGCGGGGCAGGCGATTGTGAAGGTGTACCTGCAGCCGGGAGCGAGCATCGATACGGCAAACGCTCAGGTGTCTTCGGCTTCGCAGTTTATTTTGAAGAGCCTGCCGCCGGGTGTGCTGGCTCCGCAGATTATTAACTTCAGCGCTTCTACGGTGCCGATTCTTCAGATTGGCCTTTCGGGAAAGGGGCTCTCGGAACAGCAGCTGAATGACCTGGGGCTGAACTTTATTCGCCCGCAGTTGGTGACCATCCCAGGCGCGGTGGTTCCAAATGTGTACGGCGGCAAGCAGCGGTCGATCATGCTGAACCTCGACCCGAAGCTGCTGCAGGCGAAGGGGCTTTCGCCGGTGGATCTGCTGAGCGCGATGGCTTCGCAGAATGTGGTGCTGCCGGGGGAACGGCGAAAATCGGGCCGGACGAGTACGACATTCGCATCAACTCCTCGCCGGTTACGCTTGCAGGTATCAGCGATCTGCCGCTGCGCCAGGTGAATGGGACGACGATCTATCTGCACGATGTTGCAACGGTGAGCGACGGCAGTTTTCCGCAGACGAATATTGTGCGGCAGGACGGGCATCGCGGCGTTTTGCTGACGGTGCTGAAGTCGGGCAGTGCCTCGACGCTGTCGGTTGTGAGCGGGATTCGTAATCTGCTGCCGCGTATCGCCTCGACAGTGTCGTCGGATCTTCGGATGAAACCGATTGGCGACCAGTCGATCTTTGTGCGGGCGTCGATTTCGGGCGTGGTGCGTGAGGCGGTAATTGCCGCGGTGCTGACTGGCCTGATGATTCTGCTGTTTCTCGGGAGCTGGCGGAGCACGATCATTATTGCGGTTTCGATCCCGCTGTCGATTCTTACCTCGATTATTGTGCTGGGGTTGCTCGGGCAGACGATCAACATTATGACGCTGGGAGGACTTGCGCTGGCGGTCGGCATCCTGGTGGACGACGCTACGGTGACGATTGAAAATATCGAGCGTTTTCTGGAAGAAGGACATGGCCTGCATGACGCGATTCTGGAGGGAGCGGCGCAGATTTCGGTGCCGGCTCTTGTGTCGACGCTCTGCATCTGCATCGTGTTTCTGCCGATGTTCTTCCTGAGTGGTGTGTCGCGTTTTCTCTTTGTGCCGCTGGCTGAGGCGGTTGTGTTTGCCATGCTGGCCTCCTATGTTCTTTCGCGAACACTTGTGCCGACGTTGGCGATGTATCTGCTGAAGGCGCATGACCACCTTGCCGTGCCTTCGAGGAACATCCTTGCCCGCTTTCAGCGGGGCTTCGAGCGGAGATTTGAGCAGGTGAGGAGCAACTACGAGGGCTCCTGCGGCGGCTGGTCGCGGCGCGGATGATCTTCGTGCCGGTCTTTCTTCTGCTTTGCCTGTGCGCGTTTCTGCTGCTTCCTTCCCTGGGGCAGGACTTCTTCCCGAGCAGCGATACCGGATCTTTCATCCTGCATCTGAGGGCCAAGAGCGGAACACGCATCGAGGAGACGGCGAAGCTTTGCGACCTGATTGAGCAGAATATTCGCAAGACCGTTCCTGCGAGCGAGGTCGACAATATCCTCGACAACATTGGCCTGCCGTACAGCACGCTGAATACACAGCACGCGACTTCGGGGCTGATCGGACCGGGTGATGCGGACATTCTCGTCTCGCTGAAGGAAGACCACCGGCCTACTTCAGAGTATGTGTCTGCGTTGCGTCAGAGCCTGCCGCGGGACTTCCCGGGGGTTATGTTTTACTTTCTGCCGTCGGATATTGTGACGCAGATTCTCAACTTTGGCCTTCCTGCGCCGATTGATGTGCAGTTTGAGGGCTCGGACATCGCCGGCGAACCGGAACGTCGCGAATACTGTGCTCGATCAGCTTCGCCATGTGCCCGGTCTCGTCGACCTGCGCATTCAGCAGCCGGATGATTACCCTTGCTCACCGTGGATGTGGACCGCACCAAGGCAGCGCAGGGCGGGTACTCGCTGCGCGATGTGGGGAGCAGTCTGCAGAACCTTTTGAGCGGAAGCTTCGCAGCTGACGCCGATGTTCTTCCTCAACTACAAGAATGGCGTTAACTACAACATGGTGGCGCAGGCGCCGCAGTACGATATCGAATCGCTGAACGATCTGCAGAATGTTCCGCTCATCGTCGCCGACGGGCAAACAGCCAGAGATTCTGGCCGATGTTGCCAGCATTCACCGAAGCACGAGATGGCAGGTGGTCAATCACTACAACATTCGCCGCAGCTGGATATCTACGGGGCAGTGCAGGGGCGCGATCTCGGAGCAGTCAGCAAAGATGTCGACAGGATCGTGAAGGACAATGAAAAATCGTTGCCGCGCGGAACCTTTGTGCGGGTTCGCGGACAGGTAGAGACGATGAGGAGTCTTACCTGGGTCTGCTCTTCGGGCTGGCCTTCGCGATTGTTCTGGTTTATCTGCTGATTGTGGTCAACTTCCAGTCCTGGCTGGATCCGTTCATCATCATCACGGCGCTGCCTGCGGCACTGGCGGGTATTGTGCTCTTTCTCTTTGCGACGCGCACTACGTTGAGCGTGCCTGCCCTGATGGGTGCGATCATGTGTATGGGCGTTGCGACGGCCAACAGTATTCTTGTCGTATCGTTTGCTAAAGAACGGCTGTTGCACCATGGGGATGCCGTGCTGGCGGCGATCGAAGCGGGCGGCACAAGATTCCGGCCCGTGTGCATGACGGCGCTCGCGATGATCATCGGCATGATTCCCATGGCGCTCGGCGCCGGTGAGGGCGGGGAGCAGAACGCCCCTCTGGGGCGCGCCGTTATCGGCGGTCTGTTTTTGGCGACGATTGCGACGCTGGTCTTCGTTCCGGCGGTCTTCAGTCTTTTGCACGGCCGCAGCAAGAAGACACAGAGTGCGGTTGAGCCTGCTGATCATGCCCTGACGGCGAGGGCATAGAGAAATTTATGGATATGCAAGGAGCACGATGACGAGCGCGACCGAGACGAAGACAACTGAAACGTATCCGTCCGGAGAGCACGCTTCCGAGCCGCTGATACCGGCTGAGGAACCCCGTCTTAGCGGCGGGACCTGGATCGGCATGATCGTCGTCGCGGCGATCGTCGCGGCTGTTGTCACCTTCGGGATCCTGGCCCGTCGCGGCCACGAACATGCGCTGCAGAAAGAGACGGCTGAGACTGCAATCTCGTCGGTGAATATCATCTATCCTGCTCCGTCCACGATCTCGTCGGAGATCTCTTTGCCGGGCAACACCCAGGCGTTCATGGATACGCCAATCTACTCGCGCACGAATGGCTATCTGAAGAGCTGGTACTTCGACATCGGAGCCCACGTTCGCAAAGGGCAGTTGATGGCAGATATCGAGACGCCGGAGGTGGACCAGCAACTGCAGGTCGCCCAGGCGGACCTGAAGAGCGCGCAGGCGAATCTCGATCTTGCGAATACAACTTCGACGCGGTATCAGAATCTGTTGAAGACGAACTCTGTCTCCAAACAGGAGACGGATGTTGCGATGAGCGACGCCGCTGCCAAGAAGGCTGCGGTGGATGCTTCGATGGCGAATGTGCGGAGGCTTGAACAGCTTCAGTCGTTTGAGAAGGTCTATGCGCCTTTCGACGGCATCATTACAGCACGTAATACCGATGTCGGCAGGTTGATCTCGGCGGGACAGAATACGATGGCGCAGGAGTTGTTTCACCTGGCGGCTATTGGGAAGCTTCGCGTCTTTGTTGCTGTACCCGAGGCCTACTCCTCTGCCATCAAGGTCGGAGCCAAAGCGACCTTGACGCTCGATGAATATCCAGGGCGGACGTTTGAGGGGACGATCGCTCGCAACTCGAACGCTATCGATCAGGCGACGCGTACGTTGAATGTTGAGGTGGACGTGGATAACGCGAAGGCTGAGCTGCTTCCGGGAGCGTATGTCTTTGTTCACTTCAAGGTGCCGCAGCATGCGTCCGGTTTGTCGATTCCGTCGAATACGCTGCTGTTTCGCTCCGAGGGGCTGCGGGTTGGCGTTGTTCGCGATAGCCGCGTCGAACTGGTTCCGGTAAAGATTGCGAAGGATGTGGGTGCGACGGTGGAGATTGCTTCGGGATTGACTTCAAATGACGCTGTCATCCTGGATCCGTCCGACTCGCTTGCTACAGGGCAGCAGGTGCAGATCGCGAACCAGGTTCATCAGTCCGGACCGGCCACCCCGAAGAAGGAGGGTGCTCAGTGATTGTGCGCTTCCGCACTCTTGCGGGCGTTGCCCCGTTCCTGCTGACTGGTTGCATGGTGGGGCCGAAGTATGTGAAGCCGTCGGCGCCGCTTGCGCCTGCGTACAAAGAGGTTAATCCTGACACGTTTAAGGAGAACGCCAACTGGCAGGTCGCTATGCCTGCCGATGCGGTTCAGCGTGGCGAGTGGTGGACGATCTTCGGCGACTCTGAACTGAATGCTCTGGAGCCTCAGGTAGCGGCCAATAATCAGGACCTGAAGGTGGCCGATGCACGTTTCCGTGAGGCGCGAGCCGCGATCCGCTTCAACCATGCTGCGCTTTTTCCGACTGTGGGAACGGCACCTTTTGCGGGCGGACTACGTGAGTCAAGCTACCGTCCGTACTTCACAGTGGCCAATTCGCGGGGAAACGGCGTCGGCGATATCCAACTGCCGGTTGACCTGAACTACGAGATCGATGTGTGGGGGCGGGTTCGCCACACCGTGAGTGCCGCACGCGAAGAGGCGCAGGCCAGCGCAGCCGACAGGCAGACCGTGATGCTGAGCCTGCAGGCCGAGCTCGCTGTGGATTACTTCGAAGCGCGCAGCGCGGACGCCCAGGAGAAGCTGCTGAACGACACGGTGAAGTACTACGAAGAGGCCTATCGGCATCACGACGAATCGTTTTGAGGGTGGAGTTGCGCCGAAGTCGGACGTCGATCAAGCCCAGACGCAGCTTGAGGCCGCGAAGGTACAGGCTCGAGATATTACGCTGCAACGAGCGCAGTTTGAGCATGCCATTGCTGTTCTTCTGGGCCAACCTCCGGCATCCTTCAGCCTGAGTGGTGCGCCGCTGAATGCGCGCCCGCCGGCCATTCCTCCGGGACTTCCCTCGGAGCTCCTGGAGCGACGGCCTGATATCGCCGCGGCAGAGCGCCGTGTCGCAGAGGCCAACGATCACATCGGAATTGCACGAGCAGCGTTCTTCCCGACGATCTCGCTGAATGGCTCGGTTGGTGTCGAAGCAACTTCGTTCGCGAACCTGTTCAACCCAGCGAGCCTGTTCTGGTCGATTGGACCGACACTGTCCCAGACGGTCTTCGACTCGGGACGCAGAGCCGCGGCGTCTGAGCAGGCGAACGCGAGCTACGACGAGACGGTTGCGAACTACCGTCAGACGACACTGAGTGCGTTTCAACAGGTGGAGGACAACCTGATCGCGCTGCACGTTCTCGAACAAGAGGCCGAAAGCCAGCACCAGGCGACACTGGCGGCGCAGTCGGCTGAACAGATCTTCAATAACCGTTATGTCGGTGGCCTCGACACGTATCTGCAGGTCGTGACTGCGCAGACGACAGCGCTGACCAATGAGCGCAACGACATCGATATCATGCGACGGCAGATGGACGCGAGCGTGCTTTTGATCAAGGCGCTGGGTGGTGGATGGAACGTCTCTAACCTGCCGAAGCTGTAGCTTTAGCGGCCGGATAACTGCAGCGGCAGATAGAACGAAAAGACCGAACCCTGCGAGGGCTGGCTGGTTACGTCGATGGAGCCGCCGTGCGCCTCCACGATTGCCTTGGCGATGGCCAGCCCCATGCCTGTGCCCTGCACCCGGTAGCGCTGCCCCTGCCCGCGGTAGAACTTGTCGAAGATCATCATTCGTTCGAAGTCGTCGACTCCGGCGCCACGGTCGGCGACGCTGGTGACGAGTTGCCCTTTGGTAACTTCAGCGCTGACGAAGATGGGGCTGCCTTCGGCGGAATACTTTGCTGCATTTTCGAGCAGATGCTGCAGCACTTTGGCGATACGCTCGAGATCCATTTGAACGGGGGGGAGCGTGTCGGGGAGGCGCAGTTCAACGGGATGGGCCTTGAGCGGGCCCTGGACGGCGTCGAGAGCGATATCGACGGCCTCGCGCATGGAGTGGAGCTGCAGATCGAGCTTGATGTCGTTGGCATCGAGCTCCGCCATCTCCATGGCCTGACCGACGAGCCTGTCGAGGCGCGCGGCCTCCTCTTCGATGACCTGCATCATCTCCGTTCGCTGGTCCTGATCGAGCAGAGGGTCGCTCCGCAGGCTGGTGATCGCAGCGGTGATCGAGGTCAGGGGCGTTCGCAGCTCGTGCGCCACGGAGTCCAGCAGAGCGTTGCGCAGCCGCTCGCTTTCGCGGGAGGCCTGGACGCGGGTGAGCGTCTCGACCGCGCCGGCGCGCTCGATGGCGATGGCCGCGAGGCCGCACACGGCGTCGAGTGCTTCGGGCGAAGTTCCTTCGCCGGTGATTCCGACCGCGCCGATGGGACGCGTGCCGAGAAGAATCGGGACCAGCGTTACGCCTCGCTGCTCATCGTGGCGGTGATCGCGTGAGAAGGCGGCGTCGCGGAGCTCGGCTGCCGTCACATCCATGTAGTTTGGGCTGGAGCGGTAGACGCGGTCTTTTTCGCGCAGATAAATCGCGGCTCCGGCGAGGCTGAAGGTCGCGGCAATCATCTGGGGCAGAGCGTTCAGGAGGTCGATGACGTTTCCGGTGACGAGCATCTGCTGGCTGAACTCGTAGAGGCGCTCCGCCTCGCGCTGACGGCGGCGGGAGATTTTGGCTTCGCGGCGCGCACGCTCTGCGAGCTGACTGGCGACGATGCCTGTTACGAGGAAGGCCAGCAGCGCGATCCAGTTGCGGCCGTCGCCGACGGTGAAGGTCATCACCGGGGGCAGGAAAAAGAAATTAAATGCAGCGGCGGACAGGACGGACAGATAAATGGAGTGGCGAAGGCCCCAATTGGCGGCTACGAGAAGGATGCCTACCAGAAAAGTCATGGCGACGGTGGTCTCGTTTACGTGGAGCCACCGGAAGTAGACAGCTACAATGACAGCGGCGGTAGCCGTCGACACGCTGTAGCGAACGAGACTGCGTAGGACCTTGCGCTGCACGAATTTATCTTATCCTTATGGGCACTCGCGATAACCCGAATCCAGCGGCAAAGAGTCCCGAGGAATGGCTCGCGAAAGTGGATCCGGAGAAGACCCGGGGCACGTTCAAGCTGTTCCTTGGCTATGCGCCGGGTGTGGGCAAGACGTACAACATGCTGAGCGAGGCGATTCGCAGGCATCAGCGCGGAGAAGATATTGTCATCGGCGTCGTTGAGACGCATGGGCGGCCACGAACCGCTGAGCTGGCGGAACAGCTGGAAAAAATTCCTCGCAGGCAGATCGAGTACAAGGGCGTCCACTTCGAGGAGATGGATCTCGACGGAATTCTTGCGCGGAAGCCGCAGATCGTTCTTATCGATGAGCTGGCGCATACCAACATCGAGGGCAGTCGCCATCGCAAGCGGTATGAGGATGTGCTGGATGTGCTGGCGGCGAATATCGACGTACTGGCAACGATGAATGTGCAGCATATTGAGAGCGTCGCGCCGACGGTGCAGAGCATTACGGGAGTTCCGATTCGCGAGACCGTTCCGGACTGGGTGGTTCAGCGCGCTGACGAGATCGTTATGGCCGATCTGACTCCGGAGGCGCTGCAGACGCGGATGCGACGCGGCGATATCTACGGGACTGATCGCGCGGAGAAGGCTCTCGCCAACTTTTTTCGACGCGGCAACCTGATCGCGCTGCGCGAACTGGCGCTGCAACATGTCACCAAAGCTGTGGACCGCACGCTGACGGCGTACATGGACGCGAAGCGCATCGAGGCGCACTGGGCGGTTCGTGAGCGTGTTGCGGTTTGCATCAGCGCTAACAGCGCTTCGCAGGTTTTGATCGCTCGTGGCGCGCGAGTGGCAGAAGGTGTGGGTGGAGAGCTGTTCGTGCTGCACGTCGACATGGACGAGGATCTCTCGAGCGAGGAGAAGAGCACGCTGGCTACGAACATACAGTTTGCGCGCAATCTCAATGCCGAGGTCTTCGTCCGCAAAGGCAAGAGCGTCGCTCACACGGCGGCCAGCTTCGTTCGCGAGAAGCGCATTACGCATGTGGTCTTCGGCCGGTCAGCGGTCCACGGATTTCGCAAGTATCTGTACTACTGGGCGATCCAGCACTTTTTGAAGGAGTCCCCTAACGTGGATGTCCATATCGTTACACAGCACTCGGAGCGAGAATGAAACAGAACGAACACGATCAACCCGCAAAGATCCTCATTGTCGATGACGAACCCCAGATTACTCGCGTTTTGCGTACGGCGCTTTCGACGCAGGGGCACTCGCTGCGCGTCGCCGCGAACGGCGTGGAGGGAATGGAGGCCGTTCACAGCTGGAAGCCGGATCTGGTGATTACCGATCTCGCTATGCCGGAGATGAACGGGGTAGAGCTGTGCCGCGAGATTCGTGCGGTTTCGGAGGTTCCTATCATCGTTCTCTCTGTCCGCAATCAGGACCCGATCAAGGTTGAAGCACTCGATGCCGGGGCCGACGACTACGTTACGAAGCCCTTCAGCATTCAGGAGCTGCAGGCCCGCGTGCGCGCCCAACTGCGCCGCAAGACCGCCGCCAGTGCAGAGACGCCGCAGGTAATCACCGCCGGTGATTTTGTGATCGATATTCCGCAGCATCGCGTCTTCGTTCGAGGCAGTGATATTCATCTGACGCCCAAGCAGTTCGACCTTCTTCTTGCGCTGGCGCAACATCCCGGGCAGGTGCTGACGCATCGTGCGCTGCTGCATGCGGTGTGGGGCACGAATGCGGATCAGCCGGAGTATCTGCGCGTCACGATCGGCCAATTGAGGAAGAAGATCGAACTGTCCGAGGAGCCAGCTTACATCGTTACCGAGCCCTGGATCGGTTACCGATTCCGTCCCACGGGCAACGATAGTTTCTAGCTGGCTCCGATCGGTCCGCCTTGTTTGCCTATAGAAACGATTTTCAATCCTTGCGCGCTGTCTGCTAGCATGGCGCTCCTATGGACACCTTCAACTCGAAACGACGCGAACTTCTCCGATATGGTGGCATGGGGTTTGCCGCTGCAGCTGCTACTGCAATGCCTGCGGCTTATGCCGCTGGGAAATCGCCAGCTGCGGCAGCGACGCTCGGCATCTTCGACATTCGTAGCTACGGCGCAGTTGGCGATGGCAAGGCCGTCGATTCGCCCGCCATCAACAAGGCCATTGAGGCCGCCGCTGCGGCTGGCGGAGGTACTGTCTACTTCCCGGCCGGAACCTGGCTCTCCTTCTCCATCCGTCTCAAGAGCCATGTCTCGCTCGTCTCTCGCCCAGGGTGCGATCCTCGCGGCTGCCTCGCCGCTACCCGGCCAAACCACCGGCTACAACGGCGGAACCTATGACGCGGCCGAGCCCAACACCGCCTGGGACGCCTACCAGGACTACGGCCACAATCACTGGAAGAACTCGCTCCTCTGGGGCATCGACATCCAGGACGTCTCCATCACCGGCCCCGGGCTTATCTACGGCAAAGGACTCAGCTTGGGCGTAGGCCCCGGCCGTCCGCCCGACCAGGCGCAGAACAATGCGGCTTCGGACCCGAGCGTCCATCGAATGCGCTGCGAGTCGTACCGCGCCCTCCTCGCGGCAACTACCCCATGTACCAGGCCGAGCAACCCGGCGTTGGCAACAAGGCCATCGCGATCAAGAACTGCCGCAACGTTATCTTCCGCGACTTCTCCATTCTCAAGGGCGGACACTTCGGCTTGCTGCTCACCGGCGTCGACAACCTGACCATCGACAACATCACCATCGACACCGACCGCGACGGCATCGATATCGACTGCTGCCGTAACGTCCGCGTCTCCAACTGCTTCGTCAACTCTCCGTGGGACGACGGCATCTGCCCCAAGTCCAGCTACGCCCTCGGCTATGCGCGAGCCACCGAGAACATGACCATCACCAACTGCTATGTCGCCGGCTCGTATGAACTCGGCACCATGCTCGACGGCACCTACAAGAAGTTTGCCGCCAGACGTCCCCTTCCTCGCGCGCAACGGCCGCATCAAGTGCGGCACCGAATCCAACGGCGGCTTCAAGAACATCACCATCTCCAACTGCGTCTTCGACGGCTGCGAGGGCCTCGCGCTCGAGAGCGAAGACGGCGCGCTCTGCGAAGACATCGCCATCTCCAACATCACCATGCGCGACGTCGTCACCGCACCGCTCTTCTTCCGGCTCGGCGCGCGCCTGCGCGGCCCGAAGGAGACCACCAAAGTCGGCACGCTCCAGCGTATCGTCGTCGACAATCTCGTCAGCTACAACACCGTCCCGCATATCTCAACCATCCTCAGCGGAATCCCCGGCCACGCCATCCAGGACATCAAGACTCTCCAACATCTACATCCAGCACCAGGGCGGAGGCACTGCTGAAGACGCAAAAATCGTCATGCCCGAAAAAGGAAGACAGCTATCCCGACCCTGGCATGTTCGGCCCCACGACGCCATCGCAGGGTTTCTTTCTGCGTCACGTCAATCGGCATTGAGATGAGCCACGTCGAGGTCGCTCCCGCAACCCCGGACCAGCGGCCCAGCTTCTACCTTGAGGACGGTCAACCGCGCCGACTTCATCGCCGTCACCGCGCCGACCAGCCGCGGCCTTTGCGCTGAACAAGGTCACCGACCTGCGCATCGCTATCAGCCGCGCCGCAAAGGATACGCAACTGGCGACCGCAGACAACCAGACACTCTAAAGCTCGGGCTTCGGCATAAGAAGGTATATCGTTCCAGTCGAAAGCCGTACCGACATCGGCAGATAGCCAACCCATTCGCCGTCGACCTGAACATGAATGCGCTGGGCTGGCGCAATCGGCGTGCAGCGAAACTCCGGCACCCGCACCGTCTTCAGCCAGAGATTGCGTCCATGGAGCCTCACACCACTGAACGCAAACCATGCCGGCAATCCGATGAAGGCTGGGGGCTTCACAACGATGAGCCGGAGGCCGGTCTCCAACAGAGAATTGCCTCGCGTCAGGCGGCTTAATATCCCTCCAAGGTCCGCGACCCTTGCGCACATTGCGCTCACGCCTGCCAGTTCGAGCCATTCGTCTGAATCGCTGTTCCGATACTCGACTCGAAACGGTGGAAAGCTGCGAGAGAGAAAGAGCCTCGCGGCGTGGGCATAGTAAGCACTACGGCCAAATCTCGATTTGTTCGCGCCAAGCTGGCTATACACCAACGCGCCGTCCGGACCGGCTCCCGCCATGACGATGAAGTATCGTGTCCCCTCTCCATCCCTGGTTGCATAACGCACTTCGCCCACTGGTATTGCGCGAGGGACAAAGTTCAACTGCTGCCGCAATGCCTCCACGGGGTCGAGAGAGAGGCCGAAGATTGCGAGCAAGGGCATTTGCCGTACCCAGAGGCACGACGCCCAGCGCTACCGTCGTTCCTGCGATCCCCTGCAGCACTTCATGGATGGTTCCGTCACCACCACAGGCAAAGACGGCATCGCATCCGGCTTCCGCTGCCTCTGCGGCCAGTTTGTGCGCGGTTCCTTTTGCGGTGGTCTCCGCAGCATTTACTGATATCCCGCGCTGTTCCAGCAACTGCATCAACGCAGGAACCAACGTCTGCAGGTTCTTTGTTCGTCCCGCCGAGGCGTTTACGATCAGGGTCGCACGATGCACCCTACAAGCCTCTCACATCGCACTGAGCCAAATTCACAAACGGGATCCTACGATGGGCTCACCGCCGTCGGCGAAGAGAGGCTCATCTTCCCACAAGAGGAGACAGACACAGACGGCCCCGGTATTGGCCGGGGCCATCATCTGTTGAGAAAATAGTCGCTGGCTTGTCTTTATGCTTCTTTATGCTTCGACGGCGACTGGCTCTGACGTCACAGGCGAAGCCGGACCACCCTTCAGGTCGGTGCCGCCGGGCTTGCGAATGTCGATACCCCCCTTGAAGAAGGCGCCATCTTCAATCGAGATACGAGCGGCGATGACGTCGCCGGTCAGGGAGCCTTCGCTGCGAATGTCCACGCGATCGCTGGCCTGGCAGTTGCCGCGGACCTTACCGAGGACGACGATCTCGCGCGCCACGATGTTCGCTGCGACCTGGCCATTGCGGCCGACGGTGACGCGGTTGCCAGGCAGATTGATCGCGCCTTCGACCTTGCCGTCGATGTAGAGTGATTCGGAGCCCGTCAACTCGCCCTTGACGATGAGGGATTTGCCGATAGTCGCCTGTTCTCCTGTTGGCACCGCAGCGGCTGCGGTTCCGGCGCCGACTGTGGCCGGCCGCGCAGGGCTGGCGTCAAAGTTGGTCGCAGGCGTTGCAGGACGCATCGGTTCAGGAGTTGAGGGAGTATTGCTTCCAGTCTGATTCGGTTTCCACATATTTTGATCCTATCCTTTCGTACTGCTTCGAAATGGTCCCGCCGCGATCGTTCGCACGCGCTACCACGACGGCAGCACGCATTCTTTCCACGATACTACTCTGCACGAGCATTGAAATTGCCTTATATCCACAATCTATTTGCGACTTTTCGTACCTTTCTCAATACCTGTGTACATCTTTCCTTTTTGATTGAAGATTCTTCCAGAGGCGCTCCCATTTCTTCCCTCCTCGAAAGTGTTATACCTGCGCGAATGCCTTATCGCTGCATAAACACGGCTTTCAAATAGCATGGGAGAAACGGAATTCTTTCCAGCGAGCCCTATCTTGAGTTTGACTCCGCGCCCGTCGTCCGCTGCCTCTGCCGCTCTTCGTCTCGCCTCCACGTTCTTTTTATTGGTGTTATGCGCCCTGCCCCATCCGCGAGCGCTGCTGGCCGCGGCTCCCAAGGTTCATACGGTGACATTGGGGCCGTACCGAAAAGTCCCGTACACTCAGCCCGATGCGACTCCGGACACGAAGGCCGACGAGACCTCCACGCTCCGGATTCGGCCGCTCTTCGTCGATGACCACCAGAAGGAGTGGACCACCGGCGAGATTCACGACATCACCGACCGTACCTTCACGGTCCGCCGCGTCCTTCGTCTGAACGATGGGCTGCCCTCCGACACCGGCCCTCACTGGATCTGGCAGCCGGGGCCGTGGCTCTCCGTCGATCGCGTCACCGGCCATATCACCGCTCTCCATCTGCCCGACTTCGACGCGGCCGTCTCGGACGTGGTCTGGTTTCGCGACTATGCGGCGTATTGCGGCGTGGCGACGACCGCCAAAGGCGGCCTCTTTGCCATCGTCGCCCAGCTTGGTGCGCGGCGGCCAGTCGTTCAGAAGCAGATCGGCCCATGGCCCCAGGCGAATCACTTCCTTCCTGTGTGCCAACCCGCACAGTGGCAGCGGTTGCCTATGCGCGTCGTTCTGAAACCAACCGGAGGCGACGCGGCCACCTATGACGTTGTCGGAACTGCTTCCATCCTCGAAGAGGGAGAGGGTGCCGACGAGAACCAGTGACCGCCGCATTCCTCAAAATTTTCTTGAAATTTTGATTTAGCATCAATCTCGATTCGCAGTACCGAAACCGTTGCGGCGCATAGCCGTGGCGCAGGAGTTTGATTGCTGAATCTGTTCCAGGGAATCAAGCCGGTAAAGCGTGCCGATGCGGCCCGCGATGGACTTGCGGGAGTTGTCTTCGCTGCGCAGGATATCCCTCAGGCTCTTGGTTATACGCGTATCGCGGGAATGCCCGTTGTTACGGGGCTTTATTCGCTGCTGCTGCCTCTTCTGGCCTTCGCGGTCTTCGGATCATCACGCTATCTTGTGGTCGCGGCGGACTCGGCCACCGCCGCCATCCTTCGCAGCGGACTTGTCGACATGGCGCCTGCAGCAAGCGCGCGGTATGTTGCGCTGGCTGGCCTGGTCGCACTGCTTACGGCTGGATTTTTGCTGCTCGCGCGACTGCTCAAGCTCGGTTTCGTCGCTGACTTTCTCTCGCAGACTGTGCTCGCCGGATTTCTCACTGGGATTGGCTTTCAAGTGGGAATCGCGGTTTTGGCGCAGATGTTTGGCATCGAAAATACCTCTCACACAACCGTCGCCCAGCTTTACAACGTCTGCCGCAACCTTCCTAAGGTGCATCTTCCGACGTTGCTGGTTACCGTCATCGTGCTTGCGGTGGTCTTCGCTCTTCGCCGGTTCGCCCCGGCGGTGCCCGGTCCGCTGCTGGCGGTCGTGGGCGCTACTGCAGCGAGCGCAGCGTGGAACTTCGCCGACCACGGTATCACTACGATCGGCCCCGTCGCCGGCGGGTTACCCCATCTCGGCCTTCCGGATGTGCACTGGGTGGACATTCCGCCGCTGCTCTCGGTTGCTGGTTCCTGCGCTGTCATGATCCTGACGCAGAGCGCGGCAACCTCGCGCATCTATGCTGCGCGTCATCGTCAGCGTCTCGACGAAGATCAGGACCTGGTCGGCCTCTCCGCAGCCAACGCGGCGGCGGCGCTCAGCGGCACCTTCGTCGTCAATGGCAGCCCCACGCAGACGGCGATCGTGGAGAGTGCCGGCAGCACCAGCCAAATGGCGCAGGTCGTCACTGCGGGAGTCGCGGCACTCGTCCTGCTGTTCTTCACCAAGCCATTACAGTACTTACCGCATTGCGTTTTGGGCGCTCTCGTATTTCTCGTGGCGATCAGGATGATCAAACTGCGTACTCTCCATAACATTCGGAAGGAAAGTCCGGCCGAATTCCTGCTCGCTGTTGTGACGGCTCTTTTCGTTATCGTTGTGGGGGTTGAGCAAGGCATTGTGCTCGCGATGGCGATGTCTCTGCTGCGCATCGTGCATCACAGCTATCACCCTCGCAGCGGCGTGATGCTCTCCGAGAGTGATGGGACATGGAAGCTTACTCCGGCTGTTGCCGGCGCAGTTACCGAGCCGGGCCTCGTCATGTATCGCTTCGGCGCGGCGCTCTACTATGCGAATGCCAGCCGCTTCGCGGACGAGATTCTTACGATCGTCGGGCCTGCGCCCTGCTCCGTGCGGTGGTTCATCGTCGACGCGGAGGCCATCACGCAGGTGGACTACAGCGCGGCCCGCGTCGTTGAGGAGTTGAAGAAAGATCTGGCTGCTGCCGGGGTTGATTTCGGATTTGCCCGTGTGCCCTGGAATACCCGCGCCGACTTCGATCGCCACCACCTCACCGAATGCATCGGGCCTTCCTGGATCTTCAACCGACTGCATGATGCGCTCGACGCCTATGAAAGCTGGTCGGCCTCGCCTTCGCACGAAGGAGAGCAAAGGCTTAACACGGATTTGCACGAATGACATCGATAAAAACGGATCAGGACGCCATCCGCGTCACTCTGTGATCGCCTACCTAGCTTATGGCTGTGCCTGAGATGTATGCCTCAAGATGGCGGATCGTCATCTCCTGCTCTGAGATCACGGAGTTGACCAGATCGCCGATCGACACCACCCCTAGTACGGCACCGTTTTCGACGACCGGAAGATGGCGGATGCGGTTCTTGGTAATGATGCGCATGCACTCGCCTACGGTGTGCTGCCGTGAGACTGAGATGACCGGACTGCTCATGATTTCGGTGACCTGCGTCTCCTTCGACGAGCGACCCTGCAGGATTACTTTGCGGGCGTAGTCCCGCTCGGAGATGATTCCCAGCAGGACGCCGCCTTCCATGACCAGCAGAGCGCCTACCTGCCGTTCGGCCATCATTTCAATGGCTTGATAGACGGAGGCATCGGGTGTTGTTGAAGCAACCGTTCCGGTCTTCTGCTTCAGCACCGCGCCGATCGTGGTCGCAAAATCAGTCATCAGTCACCTCGGGCCTCGAATAGTACCTCGGTCGGACAACATCGTGCAAATTGGCAAAAACATGGCCGGGGTCTCCGGCGGTATCATCAATTTATGCAGACCTTTGATGCTCTCCTGCGCGAAGCCGAAGTCGCCCATGGGCACCTTTGCGCCGGTCAGATCCTCGGCGTCCGGATGGCGATGCTTGGCTGCCAGCGTCTTGGCGTCGATGACCCTAAAGGTGCGGACCGGAAGCGCCTGGTCACGTTTATCGAGATTGACCGCTGTGCAACAGACGCCATCGGTGTCGTCACCGGTTGTCGGCTCGGCAAGCGGGCCATCAAATTCCGCGACTGGGGCAAGATGGCTGCTACGTTCGTCGATCTGACCGCACCCCTTGCACCGCAGGGCGACACCACCGCCTACAAAGCTCTCCGCATCGCCGCGCTTGAATCTTCCAAGCAGCGCGCCCGGGACCTTTACCCTCAGATAGAGAATAAGAATCAACAGCAGATGCTCGCCTATCGCGAACTCCCCGATGCTGATCTTTTCAGCGAAGAGTGGGTTGCTGTTCCGATTCATCCGCGAGAGATGCCTGGTTATAAATCTGCCCGCATCACCTGCGAGCTTTGTGGCGAAGGCATCAACTACGACCGGGAAGTTCGGCGCGATGGAAAGATTCTGTGCGAAGGCTGCGCTGCACCTGACTCGCGCTACTACCGGCCGCTCTCGCAGGAAGAACTCGACTTAAACGGCAAGGCCGGCGCGGAACCCTCTCCGCAACCGGCCTGCGAACATTGTTAGCGTTACGAAAACTGCATCGGCACTCGATGACTACCAGCGGCCGCGGCCATAAGCGTAGGGACGGAACTGATGCGCCCGCACCCACTCGGCGTGGCGGCGAGCCTCTTCAATCCGAAGCCGCTCGTAGTAGGCTGCCCGTCCATAGTGGGGAGCCCCAACGTACGGAGCGCCAAACCCTACGCCTACGACAACCTCTGCGTTCGCCTTCGCCGGAGCGGTCAGTGCAACTGCACCCGCCAGCAATCCAAGCGTTACACCCTTTACCACCATCGACTTAACATTTGCGAGTTTCATAACAACCTCCTGCGTACACCAGATGAAACCCATGCTCCTAGGACCGGTTGCGCGCAACTTTGTGGCTGGTCCTGTGTCGCGTTGGGTCGCGGGGTTCCGGTGCCGCAAGAGTAGAATTGCATCTTTCGCACAGGTCGCTTTCGCATAGGTCACGGGGTTCCCGATGCCTCAACCCGTCGTCAACTTTCTTCGCTACTCGCTGATGCTGAAGGCTGCCATCGCAGAGTGCGCGGATACGCCAGATCCCAAGCCTGTCCACCGGCTTCGATCCACGGCGCGACGCATGGAGGCTGTGCTTGAACTGTTGGGGGAGTTGTTCGCGAACTCCACCGATCTGCCCAAGAGCCGTCAAAAACAGAGATCGTTTCGAAGATATCTTCGCAAAATTCGACGCGCTGCCGGTGCGGTTCGCGATATCGACGTCCACCTTGAGATCCTTGAGGCTTACAAAGCCATCCGGGATACGGCTGCGCTTGAGAAGGAACTCAACGCTGCGAGGAAGAGGTCGGCGAAGAGACTGCAGCAGCGGATTGTGAAAGACGAGCGTGATCTGCGGCGTGCGCTGGACGAACTCGAAACGGTTCTGGCTCCCTTCGTCGATCTCGATTGGACCGGCGGCAGCCTTGCACACGCCGCGCAAGACTGGCTGGCTGTTGCCGTGCATGACCTCGATCCGCAACAGGACGATGATCTGCACTCGATTCGGAAGGCCTGCAAGACGGCGCGATATATCGCCGAAATTGGCGGCGAAGCCTCGAAAGCGGCTACGAAGCTCGCGCAGCGGTTCGAGGATATACAGCAAACAACCGGCGTCTGGCACGACTATCTTCTCCTTTTAAACGAAGCACATACAACTCTTCCGGCGGACAGTCCGCTGATCGAAAAGATTCATGCCAAGGCGCTCAGGCTTCGGCGTAAAGCGGAGTTGAGGGCCAGACCCCTGCATACCAAGAGCAGGCTCGTCCAGCACGCACGTACGATCTGAGTTACACTAAACCCCACATGACGGTCTCCCGCCAATTCGCGTTCCTGCACCTCATGCCGACACGTTGTTGTTGTAGCTAGTCCCTCCTGCGCCTCACTCCTTTTCTGAAAATTTCATAGCAGCCGCAATCACACTTTCTTTGTGTGCATCGTTTCTCTTCCAAGGAGACTCCATTATGTCCACCCTTCGTACCCGTCCCTCCTTCCGGCTCTCTACCGACGCCTGGGCCATCCTCCTCGCCACTGCGCTCGGCCTTATCATCCGCTTCGGCCTGGTCAAGACGATCGCCTGGTAAGACCCGGAAATCCGCGCGAAGGAGAAACTCATGGCCGCCTCAGCCAATCTGCCTGATTTACGAACCGAATACCCGCCTCACGCTCCGGGACGCAACCCTGCCGAGCCCTCGACGCTGATCGGCCTCCTGCCGGGCATCGCGCTTCTCGCTGTCGTCGGCTACGCGGGCAAGTTCGTCGAGCACTTCCTCAACACCTGGACCAAGGCCCACCACATCACCTTTCCTAACATCGAGTACGTCCTCTGGGCGATTCTCTTCGGCATCATCATCGCGAACACTGTCGGCGTCCCGCGCATCTTCCGCGCCGGTGTGGCCACGTACGAGTTCTGGCTCAAGGCCGGCATCATTCTGCTTGGGGCGCGCTTCATTCTTGGCGACGTTTTGAAGCTCGGCGGCATCTCGCTGGGCCTGGTCTTTGTTGCGTTCGCGTTCTCGCTGACGTTCATGACGTGGCTTGGCCGCACCTTCAACCTTGGCCCGCAGCTCACCACGCTGCTTGCCGTTGGTTCCAGCGTCTGCGGCGTCTCGGCCATCATTGCTACTCAGGGCGCCATCGACGCCGATGAAGAGGACTCCTCGACCGCCATCGCTGCCATTCTTGCTCTTGGCGCGCTTTCGCTCTTCACCTTTCCGCTGATTGGCCATGCGTTGCACATGAGCGATCACGCCTATGGGCTGTGGGCCGGCCTCGCCGTCGACAACACCGCGGAAGCCACGGCTGCAGGTGCTCTCTACTCCGATGCCGCTGGGAAATACGCCGTCCTGGCGAAGACCTGCCGCAACGCGCTTATCGGCTTCGTCGTTCTTGGCTACGCCATTCAATGGGTGCGTAAGGGTCTCGCCAGCCGCGCGGCGACGAAACAAGTCGAAAACAAAGCTGCTTTCCTGTGGAAGAAGTTCCCGAAGTTCGTCCTCGGCTTCCTCGCCATTTCGCTGCTCGCTACTCTGGGCGCTTCGTCGAATCCGAATGTCGCCGCGCTGGGCTTCACCAAGCCGCAGCTCCTTGCGTTAGGAAACCTGAGCCGCTGGGCCTTCCTCTTAACCTTTGCCGGAGTCGGACTGCGCACCAACCTGCGCGATCTCTTCAAGCAGGGCGCGCGGCCGTTCGTCGTTGGAGCCGTCGGCGAGATCGCCATCGCCGGCATCACTCTTCTTCTTGTCCTCGGAGCTAACCACTTCTATCGCCTGTAATCGCTAAGACAGAACCTTGCTGACGAAGGTAAGCATCGCGTCATTAAACTGCGCAGGCCTTTGCAACGGTGCGAAGTGGCTTACACCGCTGAGAACAACAAATTCGGCGTTCGGAATGCTCTGAGCCAGATATTCGGCATGTTCGCGTTTGATGAACTCGTCATGTTCGCTTTGTATGATCGCGACCGGCACGTTGATCGCAGCCAAATCACTCGCAGAATAATTTGGCTGTGTTCTCTGCATCAGGCCGACAGTGTCGACAAACTCCTTAAACTGATCGGGTGTTGCCGACAATTCGGCGTAATCCTTCGTGTGGCGGCTGAAGCATCGGTCCAGAGCCGGACTGGGCTCGAACGGCTTGATCCCGCTCGGATCCATGTTGCAGGCGAAGAAGAACACGCCCGCGACGCGCGCCGGAGACTCCGCCGCGAGAACCAGCGCGGTGCATGCCCCGTCGCTCCAGCCCACCATACTTGCCTTCTCAACATGGAGCGCGTCCATCACGGCTAAGACGTCGGATGCCATCAGTTCGTAGCTATAGGGGCGCGCATCACGCGTGCTGCGGCCATGGCCACGGCTGTCGATTACGACAGTACGATAGCCGCTCTTGACCAGCGGCGGGACCTGATAGCCCCAATTGCCACTGTGGCCGAGGCCGCCGTGCAACAGAATCACCGGCGAACCAGAGCCATAGGCTGAATACCAAATGCGAGCGCCATCGTGTTCGACATAGCCCTGAGCGTCCGCCACCGGCAACGCTGGCGGCCCGTCTGCATCGAACTTCCTCAGATCGTCGTCGTAAGCTTCCACCGAATCTCCCATGCTCCTCGACCTACTGGGTCCGCTCGACGACTTGCCCTTCCTGGGCAATCAGAACTCTCTCCGCCATGCCCAGAAACAGCCCATGCTCGACCACACCTACAATTTCATCGAGCTTCGTCGCGATTGCCTGCGGATCATCGATCAACATTCCAGAGCAGTCCAGAATCAGATTTCCCTCATCTGTGATGAACTGCGATCCATCCTTGTTCGCGCGAATCTTCGGTGTAAACCCGAGCTCCCGCAGCTCACGGCTCACCAACGGCTCTGCCATCTGGATCACCTCGACCGGCAGCGGAAACCGTCCGAGCTTCTCCACCACCTTCGACTGGTCCACGACCACGACGAAACGCTTCGAAGCGCTCGCCACAATCTTCTCTCGCAGCAGCTTCCCACCGCCGCCCTTGATCAACGCGAGCCCGGGCGCAACCTCATCCGCGCCATCGACTGTCAGATCGAGGCTCCTGGTCTCCTCAAAGTTCGTGAACGGAATCCCATAGCTGCGCGCCAGCTTCTCGCTATCTTCCGAGCTCGCAATCGCACGAATCTTCAGCCCATGGTCGCGCACCTTTTCGCCTACCAGCTTGATCCACATGGTCGCCGTTGAGCCCGATCCCAGCCCTACCGTCATCCCCGGCTCCACCAACTCCAGCGCCCGCTGCGCCGCCTGCATCTTCAACCGCGTCTGTTCGTCTCCGCCGCTCCCGATCGCCATGCCAAGCTCCTCAAGCTTCCAAGATAAAGCCTCCCTACTAAGTTTGCTCGTCTCCTGTCTTTGACAGCCGATCCGGGCGCACACGATACCATTCCTTCAGGCAACCACCCAATCGAAGTTCCTCCCGAGGAAGCAATGCAGAGAAGTACCGCTGGAAATCTTCTATCAGCCGTAACGCTTGCCGCACTGATCGCGCTCTCCGGACTCGCCCACGCGCAGGCTACCACCTCGCAGGAAGAGGCGACCTTCACGGTCCATCTTCTGCTTCATCCTATCGGCGAGGAACACTTCTGGCTCACGCGTGCCTCCGAAGCGGCTCTCACGGCGAAGATCCTGTTCACCTCCTCAGACCGTGGGATGAAGCGCACCATCGATGCTACGCTCCAGACCGCGCCGGACTACACCCCGCAGCGGCTCGAACAAAAGAGTAGCGGCAGCACTGGGGCGACCACTTCCATCAGCGCTGTCATCGACGACCATCAGGTCACCGTTCACGAGGGTGAAAAGAGCCACACCGCCGCCGTTCCCCAAGCAGCGTTCCCCATCTTCAGCGCCACCCCAGCCTCTGAACAGATGATGATGATGCGCTACTGGAACTCGCATCATCGGCCCGCGCAACTGCCTGTTTTGCGCGCCGACGCCAGCGCTCCTCCCATCGAGATCACGTCCGTCGGGCAGGATTCTCTGAATGTCAATGGCGCAACTGTGCACCTCGAGCGGTACACAGTCGCCAACCTCATCTTCGGGCGCGAGATCCTCTGGCTCGACGATCACGACCAGCTTGCCGCCATCATGACCTTCGCCGGCGGCCTGCCCATGGAGGTCGTCAATAACAAGTACGAACCTGCCTTCGACCAGCTCGTCCGCAGCGGTGTGGCGCAAGAGATGGACGATCTTGCGCAGCTCAACCGGCTGGTCGCTCCGGAGGTCACTGGCGCTTTCGCCATCGTTGGCGCCACGCTCATCGATGGCACCGGCCACCCGGCCATACCTCACTCCGTCGTGATTGTTCGCGACGGCCGCATCGCAGCCGTCCATTCCGCATCCACAATGAAGCTGCCGCCGGGTATTCGCGTCCTCCATGCTGAAGGAAAGTGGCTTCTGCCCGGCCTTTGGGAGATGCACTCGCACTACTCCGGCGTTGAGTTCGGGCCAGCCCTTCTCGCAGCCGGCGTCACCACTGCCCGCGACTGCGGCGGCGAGTTCGACTTCCTCACCGCCGTCCGCAACGCGATCGACAAGCAGAACGCCCGTGGCCCACGCCTCGTCATGGCCGGCCTCATCGACGGAGGCGGACCTGATGCCTTCGGTGCTATCAACGTCGAACAACCCGATCAGGCTGCAGCCGTCGTCGATCGCTACCATCAGGCCGGCTTCGAGCAGATCAAGCTCTATACGCTGCTCAAGCCCGACGTCGTCAAAGCCATCAGCACCGAAGCACACCGCCTCGGCATGACCGTCACCGGCCACGTCCCCGCTGCGATGAACGCCTTCGAAGGCGTCGACGCCGGGATGGATCAGATCAACCATCTCCAGTTCGTCACTCGCGTGATGCACCCGGCGGGCACGCAGGCGGTCGATATCCACTCGCCCGAAGCCGAAAAAGCCATCGCTTTCTTCAAGGAGCATCACACCATCATCGACCCCACCGCCTCATGGGGAGAGATGGCAGGGCACACCAAAGACCTCGACGTCTTCTCCTTCGAGCCCGGTGTGGCGGCTGCGCCCTACACCCTCTCCTCAAGATTTCTCGCCATGGGAGCGCCCGCCGCCGGCAGCGCCCAGTTTCGCAGCCGCATGGAGACCAACGAGACCGTCATCGGAGCGCTCTTTCACGCCGGCATCCCCATCGTCGCCGGCAGCGACACTGGCCTCATCGGCTACGGACTTGACCGCGAACTCGAACTCTACGTCCAGGCAGGCATGACTCCGATGGAAGCGATCGAGACGGCAACCATCGTCTCAGCCCGAGCCATGAAGCTCGATCAGGACTCCGGCTCGATCGAACCTGGCAAGCGTGCCGACCTCATCCTCGTAGACGGCGACCCGGTGAGCGACATCAAGAACCTTCGCAGAGTTTCCAGGGTGATAACCAACGGTCGCGCGTTCGACTCGAAAAAACTCGGCCAAACCGTCGGCTTCAATCGTTAAGCCCAGAGTGTGGGCGATGGAAGAAAGTTCTATCGCTCACAACCAGATCAGGACTAGGAATCGTAACTCAATGAAAGGAAAAATCTTATAGCCAGGCAGAGGGGGTACCACGATACCAAAGGGGACGTCTGTCGTTCTATGGTAGCCTCCAGAAAGGGGTTGCAATCAAGCCGCGGCCCGAACTGTACGATGCCTTTGACTCACCAGAAATTGGGCACCTCCCTTTGCTTCGCCACCATCCTCTTGCTTGCAACAGGCCGGCTTTGCTCCGCCCAGAACACTCCCCCGCAAACCCCTCCATCGCCCCCTCAGGCATCGCAGACTGCCAGTGCCAACGCCCCGCTACAGTCCTCGCTCCCCGATGCGCCAGAACCCCACAATAACCCCGATCCAGCGCAGAACCCGACTCAAACTCAGTCTTCTCAAGCCGAACCGATCACCTTCCTCGGGACGCCGAAGAGAATTCTCCTGGACCAGAAGGCGATATGGACCAGTCCGCTCCATATCAAGCCGGTGGACGCCTTCTGGCTCCTGCCACTCGGCGCGGTGACCGGCACGCTGATCGGCAGCGATCAGCACACCATGAACTCGCTGATCCACATCAACGCCAGCGACCAGAGTCACTTCAATACCATCTCCAACGCCGGAGTCGCGGGGCTGGGCGGAATGTCCGTCAGCATGTACCTGTGGGGCCTGACCAAAGACGCTCCACAAGCCCGTGAGACCGGCCTGCTCAGCGGCGAAGCTGCGATCGACAGCCTGGCCGTCAGCAAGGCTCTTCAGTTCATGACCCTCCGCGACCGCCCAGCGGTGAACAACGCGAAAGGAAACTTTTTCAGCTCCGGCCCGCTGGACGCCTCCTTCCCTTCCGATCACGCCACCGCGGCCTGGGCCCTGGCCTCCGTCATCGGCGACGAGTATCCCGGCTGGCTGATGCGCACCGCCGTGTACGGACTGGCCACGGGCGTCAGCGTCAGCCGTGTGCTCGCCGAACAGCACTTCCCCTCTGACGTACTGATTGGCAGCGCCACCGGCTGGCTCATCGGCCACTACGTCTACCGCGCCCACCACAACTTCACACTCACCCCCTTTGACACGAGACCAATGCCCGGCGAAATGGGAAAGGACCGCATCTCGCCAAGCCTCCACTTCCCCCCTGACCCGCTCGGCACTTCCACAGTCTCGAAGCCTCTCGGTGACGACGTCGACCCCGATACCATCGGCTCGACCAACGTCCCCATGGACAGCTGGGTTTACCCGGCGCTCGAGAGACTGGGGGCCATGGGCTTCATCCTCAATCAAAACCTGGCGATCCGCCCCTGGACTCGGCAGGAATGTCTGCGCCAGTTGCGCGAAGCAGAAAGCTTCGCCAGACAGAAAGATGGATTCAGCGCAGGACTTCTTCGCGAAGCCAACCGCCTGATCCCAGAGCTTTACCAGGAGCTCGAAGCCAACCCTACCTACTACGAATCGATCAGCCTTGAGTCCGCGTACGCCCGATTCGGAACTATCGCTGGCCCCGCGCTGCAGGATAGTTACCATTTTGGCCAGACATGGTGGAACGACTTCGGCCGCCCACTCGGACGAGGCAGCAGCGCAATCGCCGGATTGTCCTTCAGCGCCCACGACGGACGCCTCTTCTTCTACGGCCGTGAAGAGCTACAGCACAGTCCCGGTAATCCAGGCGAGACGCCGGAACGCAATCAGCTGATCAACTACCTGGATCAGATCCAGCCAGACACCGACCCGCACATCCAGCCCGTACCGCAACGATCTGCGTTTGACCACGTCGGCGCCATCGAGTTGTATGCGGGCGTCGCCTTTGCGGGAAACGCGCTCTCAGTTGGAAAGCAGGAGCTCTATTGGGGACCCACGACCATGGGTCCGCTCGCCTTCTCCAGCAACGCTGAGCCCACGTACAATTTCCGCTTCGTCGCGACGCGCCCACACCCGTTGCCGTTTGCGCCATCGTTCGGGACCTACCGCTTCGATATCGTTCTCGGCAAGCTCTCCGGACACAGCTACCCGGCACGCCCCTGGTACAACGGGCAGAAGGCCACCTTCAACTTCGGCGACTCGCTCGAGCTGAGCTTCACACGCTGGTCGATCTTCTGGGGTGTCGACCACCCCATCACCTTCCGCAGCTTCAAAGATAACGTCTTCAGCTTCAATTCGACCGGAAGCATCACCGCCGGTAACGGCGGAAGTGGTCTCTATGGTGATCGGACGGATCCCGGCGACCGCAAGAGCAACTTCGATTTCACCTGGCGGCTGCCATTTGTGAAGAAACTCGTCACGCTGTACGCCGATGCCTACTCCGACGACGACCCAAGTCCCATCGACGCACCCCGGCGAGCCGTCTGGAACCCGGGAATCTACTTCGCGCGCCTGCCGTTTCTGCAGCATATGGATCTGCGTGTCGAAGCCGTCAGTTCGCAAGGCCTCGCTGTGGACTTTGGCGGGCAGCACTACTTCATCAACAATCAATATCTTGACGGAAATACGAACAAAGGTTTCCTTGTCGGAAACGCTATCGGCCGGGATGCGCGGGCTATCGAAGGCCGCACAGCCTACTGGTTCTCCAGCCGCTCACGAGTGGAAGCAGGCTACCGGCAGAACAAAGGAGGGACACTCTTCCTCCCTGGAGGCGGTACGGTCACCGATGGCTTTGTGAACGCGACGTACGCCATCAATCGACACTGGCAGGCGCAGCTGTTCAGTCAGTATGAGCGCTTCCTGATCCCGTCCTACATGGCCGGATCCCATCACAACACAAGCGGCTGGCTGCAGATCACATGGTACCCGGAGCTTAGCTTTCATCGCTGAGATAGCACCCTGTAGAGCATTACCTCTAAGATGCGAGAACGATTGGCTCTCAAAGTGAATATCAAAGCCTCGATCGAGGTTACTTCCAAAAGCTACGATGCATGCTAAGCCTGCGATTCCATTTCAGTCCTAATTTTCGGTGAACCCTTCCTAACCGGTACCCAACTAGCTTAAGTCCCGTGCGAACGAGTGCCGAAGGGAAATGACTACGTGGCCCCGTAATAAATACTTAAGTTCAGAGAGGACGAAGCGTCTGCCCTCATCGCCGGCCTTACCAAATTCTTCCAGCAACCAACTTTCGCGGCTGTGCAGAACACCTATATCGAAATAACGTCGAAATTCCTCTATCCATCCGTAATTGTGAGAGTGGTAGACCTGCGCCTCAGCCACATAGGCAATCTTCCAACTGTTCAGAACAAGCTCAGCGGCGGCAATCGTATCCTCGCCAAAGATGACGTCCTGCGGAAAACCTCCAATTGCCATTAGCGCCGAGCGCCGGTACGCCGCAAATGAGTTCGAGATAAAGATTGTCTTGACCCCCATTTGCTCCCGATCTGTCAGAGAGCGGACTTTGGAAATCGTTGGGTAATTGAAATACCTGGCATGGGTTTCTATCGGCATCGCGCCCAATCGCGGGAGTTGCCTCCCGTAAGCGACCGCGACCGAAGGATCGTCAAACGCACGGACCAGATTCTCGATCGCGTTCGCCCCGTTTAGGATGGCATCCTGCGTCAAGTAAACCAATATGTCGCAATCAGGTACCAGTTCTGCGGCACGGTGGCGGGTATTGCCGTGGTTAAACTCATCGCGAGGAATCGACCACACCTTGAAGCCCGCTGCCCGCGCCAACTCCGGAGTGCCGTCCGTCGACGAGGAATCCACGATCAGAACTTCATGCGGGTTGGCACAGGCCAAAAGGGCCGACGAAAATCTTGGCCACTCCGATGCAGCATTCAATGTAGGAATAATGATGATGATGTTACGCATTCAAAGGCTATCGTTCACGCGGACACTCCCATGTTACGTCATGGCGTCTCATACGCAGCAATCTGAACGACCATTATCCCGACCCTGGTTCGTTAGCATCGCTGTGTATCAGTCGCTCGTGGTGCGCAATGTTATCCTTTAAGCCACACAAACTGATGACCAACCACCACGTTGGATTTTCCGATTGTCTTCATTAGCCTGCTTTAAGAAGGCCTAAACACAAGATAACTATGGGGAAGAAGCAACAATCATGAGACGAAGAGCAATTGATCCGCATTCGAGAACACCTGCTCATACGTTCGCCATACAGAAACCTTCCATTCTTCTGCACCCGCTTGTAGCGTTTTCGATCGTTTGGCTTGGCGTCGTTTTCTTATACTCGCTACACCTAAGCAAATTACTCCTTTATTCCACACAAGAAGTGACCAGGATAGTACTGGTCATTTGGGTGCCTTTTGCCGCTGTTACGCTCATCGGCGTATTTTCTCGGCGTGTCCTCATTTTCCTGCGTTCATCTCATCACAAGTTGGCCACACCAGATTTCGAGGCGCTTGAGCGAAAACTGGTTGTTTGGTTCCGGATTTGGATGGTGGTATCCTTTTTCGAGATCATCGCCAGTGGCGGTGTTCCCCTCCTCTGGCTTATTCAACACAGTTCCAAAACCTACTTGGATTTCGGTATCTCCTCGTTACACGGCTTAGTGAACTCACTTCTCCTGTCGATTGGCCTTTGTCGTTTCATTTTGTTTCTCCTGACAGGATCGCGCCGTCATCTGCTGGTGCCAACCTTCGTTCTTGGTTGGTCAATTCTTGTGGTTACACGAAATATGTTACTCGTTGCGCTAATTGAGTTTGCAATTTTGCTTTTTCGATTAAGACCTGTGAAGAAAAAAACTATAGCTAGGCTTGTTGCAGGTTTAGTCGGACTAATCTTACTATTCGGAGCCATTGGCGATTATCGTACTGGATCCTCAGACCTCATAAGGGTATGGGCTCAACCTACAGATGAATATCCAGACTGGCTTCCTTCAGGAGTACTTTGGGCATATATCTATATCTCTACTCCAGTCAATAATCTGGTGCACTCATCGCAGGTCGTACAGCCAACCAACAATTTGTCATTCCCAAATACAGTGGCAACCGTCTTCCCATCGATCATCCGAGTCCTCATCTATGGCGATCAGCTTGGCGAAGCAGAGAGTGGCGAACTCGTGGCCTCGACATTCAATGTCAGCACTGCTTATATTGGGCCCGTGCAGGATTATGGTCTTGTAGGTATCACTCTGTTCAGCATGGTGATTGCGGCTTTCTGTCAGTTATTTTGGGCCAGAACCAGCTTGAGAGATATCCTTGTCTACTCCGTACTTATGCAATGCCTTATACTTACACTTTTTTTTGACCACTTTCTATACCTCCCCGTCATCGCTCAGGTTGTCTGGATTTATTACTTCTTTCGATGCCCCGCTCACAATCCGTATGGATTGAGGGCTTTCTTTTGCTATGCCATTTCAAAATAAAGCACAGATCCACGCCTAGCCTCTATTCCCGTTCGCGACCTCCATCATGGCGAGTTGGAATTGGTCACTGAAATAATCTTAAATAGCACCTGACAGAAAGCGAGTTTCCGGATATTTAGCCCGAAACCAATTAGCAATTCAACGCTGGGCATCGACAATACGACTCATCCCAGAAGCGCGAGACCATGAAGATTTCCGTTATTATTCCAACCCGCAACCGGGGCGAGCTATTGAGGCAGACACTCAATGCTCTGCGTGAGCAAACTGCTTCGGAAAACCTCTTGGAAGTCATCGTCGTAGATGATGGGTCATCGGACTCAACAGCAGAAGTGGTCAATACATTTAGTGATTGCTTACCTATCTTGTACCTCTACCAGGAGCAAAGTGGCGTCTCGGTGGCACGCAATTACGGTATCCGAATGGCTTCGGCTCCAATCTCATTGCTGCTCGATGATGACGTCATCCCAAGTCCACAATTGGTGAAAGAACATCTTACGTTTCACGAAAATAACTTAGATTCGGAGGACGCTCTGCTCGGGTATGTAAGATGGCATCCCGCTGTACGAATCACTCCATTCATGCAATGGTATGGTGAGTACGGGGCTTTATTCGGCTATTCCTTGCTCAATGACAAACAGGAAGCACCCGCACGGTTTCTTTATACGTGCAATGTCAGTTTTAAAACCGAGTTTCTTTTGAAGCATGGGGGGTTCGACGAGAACCTCACGGTATTGGAAGATCACGAGTTGGGTTATCGTCTGACAAAGAGAGGCTTGCGAATGATCTTCAGCAGGTCCGCGCTCGGTTATCATAACCAGACCTTTACGTTTGAGCAGGCATGCCAACGGCTCGAGCGTTACAGCCCGGGTCTGAATGCTTTCCTCCAGACAGAGGCGGGGAAAAACAAGGCCAAACAAAGGGCCTCTTTCTTCTTTCGCATAGCTGAAACAGGGGCGATGATTCTCGCCCCCCTGTTTAGCCCACTACGTACTGTGATCGACACTGATATTAAATTACCCAACGCTATTTATCGATTGCTCTACGCACACTACGGAACATATCGATCGTTCTGGCGCCACAGCAATTCTGGGTAGTCCGGAAACCAAAGTCCGTAGCGCGGATTGAACTTAGCCGAGCGAAAGATGCGAGTGATTCGCCACCCGAAGGAGTTTGTAGCGAAATATGAGGAAAATTCGTCGCAAGTGGAACCTCAATACCGCTTTTTTCCATTCAATAAAAGCTCTCAAGGGCGATCGTACTCCTGACTCTACTTTGGCACGTCGGGCTTCAAGATAGCCAGCGGTGGAATCACTTAGGCCGCCGGCTCGCATGATCACAGTTACAGCCGGCGTGAACGCCGCACGTAGCCCGTCACGAGAGCGCAACATAAATTCATAATCACCGGCAATGCGGTACGAAGAATCAAACTTCCCAAAACGCTTGAAAAGATTTCGATGATGCATTGTGCCAACATGAATGGTCGACATTGCTGTTGCAAAGCGTACCACTCCCATGGGCCACCAAGCAGGAGACCACCCTGTCGGTTGATCGAAACGAGCCCGTCAGCTAAGAAACTCTGCTTCTGGATTCCGTTGGGCCAACTCTATGTATGCACTAATGGCGCCCGGCAGATAGCAGTCATCAGCACCAAGAAAGGCAATCCACTCACCGCGAGCCAGGTCCAGCCCCTTATTCCACGCATCGAAAACTCCTTTGTCCGGTTCACTCTGCCAGAAAGCAATTTGATCTTGATATTTGCGAAGGATTGCCACCGTACCATCTGTCGAACCTCCATCAAGAACAATATGTTCGATATTGGGATAATCCTGACTCAGTACACTTTCAATGCAAGATGCGATGAAAGCCTCGCCGTTGAAAACAGCCGTTATAACGCTAACGAGAGGCCTCTGAGGGGGTGCTTTTTTGGCGCTCTCCCGCAAACGGATCCCTCCGGATGTTGGCCTAGAATCGCTCAACATATTCCAATCAAACCCGTAGATATCAGTCTCTAGTTATGACTTATAGACATTGTTATTTGGTACGAAATCCTTCCAGGTTAGTCGAATCCCCTCATCGAAGCTAGTGGTGTGGTGCCAGCCGAGATTATGGAGACGGGTAACGTCCATAAGCTTACGGGGCGTGCCGTCGGGTTTCGTGGTATCGAAGACCAGCCTCCCTTGAAAATTAAGGACACGCGCTACTATCTCGGCCAACTCCCGGATCGTAATATCCTCGCCCGTTCCGATATTGATCAGTGGTGGCGCGTCTTCGACCAGGAAACCATCGAAATGATCTCGTCAAGATTCAAAAGAAAGATGCAGGCCTCCGCCAAATCATCAGAATAAAGCAATTCGCGGCGCGGTTTTCCTGTGCCCCATACCGTGACTTCTTTGGCGCCCTCTAATGGCTTCAGCAGTCTTGCGGATGAGTGCCGGGAGAACATGGGAAGTATTCAGATCGAAGTTGTCGCCAGGACCGTAGAGATTGGTAGGCATCGCAGCAAGGTATTTTGTTCCGTATTGCCTGTTATAGCTCCAGCACATTTCGATGCCCGCAATCTTGGCGATCGCATAGGGGCGGTTCGTGGGCTCGAGTGGACCGGTTAGCAGATACTCTTCCTTGATGGGCTGCGGACTGAGCTTAGGGTAGATGCAACTAGAGCCAAGAAAAAGAAGACGCTTGACCTGTGCCTTCCGGCTGGCTTCGATGATGTTTCCCTGGATGATGAGATTGTCCCGGACAAATCCGCCGGATAGTTTGGTTCGCTAGAATGCCGCCTACTTTTGCTGCGGCGAGAACCACAAACTCAGGTGGCTCCGCAGAAAAAAATTCGACGACAACATGTGTTCGAGTAAATCGAGTTCGCGGCGCGGTCGCAAGATCAGGCTGCGATATCCGTACCGCTGAAGCGAGCGGACAATTGCGGAGCCAACAAGGCCATTATGACCGGCAACATAAATACGTGAATCGATATTCATGTAATTCAAATTCCTCCTCCGAGTTGGGTCGCTATTTGCGGTCACTGATCTCTGCTTGTTTCTCGCCGCATAGGAAAAGCTTGGCTATCGCAGTGCGAGGATTAACTCTCTCTTTTGCCTGCGAGTTACATGTCACGAACGTTATAAGCGTCGAAGCCATGCTTACGAACAAGAGCATCACGTTGGGCAGAGATTGAGGTCCAGCTTCAACCATCTCGCTCACTAGTTCGTCGAAGGAATTACGCGGTGTCCAGCCAAGTTCTCGGCTGCGCCTTGCCGGAGTCCCCAACAGGGTTTCTACTTCGGTGGGGCGAAAGTAACGAGGATCCACTGCAACGATTACTTTTCCGTTTCTCGATAGCCTTTTCGTCGACGCCGCTTCCCTGCCAGGTGAGTTCCAGGTCAAGAAGGTCGGCGCACCGCTGGACGAATTCGCGAACGCTGAACTGTCGCCCAGTCGCGATGACGTAATCTTCCGGCTTTTCCTGCTGGAGCATCAGCCACTGCATCTCAACATAGTCGCGGGCGTGACCCCAGTCACGGCTTGAATCGAGATTACCGAGGAAGAGTTGATCCTGAAGGCCGACCTTGATCGGGAAAGCCCACGAGTGATCTTGCGAGTGACAAAGGTTTCGCCACGCATCGGCGATTCGTGATTGAAGAGAATGCCGTTGCACGCATAGATGCCATACGCTTCACGGTAGTTGACACATATCCAATAGGCATACATCTTGGCTACGGCATAAGGGCTGCGCGGGTAAAATGGGGTAGTCTCTTTCTGAGGTATCTCCTGAACCAGACCGTAGAGTTCGGAGGTAGACGCCTGATAAAACTTCGTCTTCTTCTCCAGCCGAGTATTCGGATAGCTTCGAGCAGACGCAGCGGGCCGAGAGCGTCGGTGTCTGCAGTGTATTCAGGCTGCTCAAAGAGACCTGCACATGCGATTGTGCACCGAGATTGTAGATCTCATCCGGCTGGACTTTCTGGACAATATGAATGAGAGACGACGAGTCGGTCAGATCACCATAGTGGAGGACGAACTTAGGATCGGGGTTGTGAGGATCCTCGTAGATATTGTCAATCCTGGCCGTATTGAAAAGCGAGCTGCGACGCTTGATGCCATGAACTTCGTAACCTTTAGCCAGAAGAAACTCGGCGAGGTAAGCGCCATCCTGACCCGTGACTCCTGTGATGAGGGCTTTTTTCAATTTTGGCACACTCCGTTCACCCATTGTGGTATGCCCCTCCGCTGAAACCAACGTTTCGAAAGGAGACTCCCCACCAGTGTCGACGTTTACAGGCCTTCATCGCTTTGCGGAACGGCATCGAGCCGGACAACTAACAGATGATTCGAATCCTTCTCTGGCCTGCCATTCGAGACCAGCGCATTGATCAGAAAATAGCTAAAGTACCTATAGAGCTTGATTGAGAATTCAAACAAAGGCGCCACCGATACCAATGACAGACTGACCGCTCAGGTTCGCACAGCAATCAAAACGATCGACACACATTCAACAGATCTTCCTCTACTTACCTAGATATAACTTCGCTCAGCACTTAGCTTCAGAGAGGATAGGAATAGAACAGAAAAAATCTAACCTCTCAGCGACGCGGCCTGTCGCAAGGCATCGAGTTTAGCGGCTCCCATAGGTTCGGAACGCATCTTCTGAGTTGCCGCCTTCAAAAGGACCCATACCGCTCCTACCAGAGCTCCCAACAGGCCGGCCGCAAGCATGAGAAGAGTCCTTTGCGGTCCAGACTTCCTATCCGGAACCTGTGCGTGATCCACAATCTGGAGCAACGGCGCTTCACGGGACTCATCGAGCCGAGCGGCCTCATACTGCCTGGCAAGCAGTTCAAACAGAGTTTCGTGATACTTAACCTCGCGTTGTTTGCGTACATACAAAAGAGCGATCTCCGGAACTTTAGCGGCCGATGACTGTGCTTTTCCGGGTTGATGCGTCGAAGGCTCACTTTGAAACCTTTGGAGCTGCTGTTGCAGACCGTTAAGTTTGGGTTTGTAATCTCACAACTTCTGGGTTTTCGTCGGTAGCCCCCTGCTTCAGCGAAGCAAGTTCAATTTGAAGACTCGTGATCTGCGCGCGTAGTCACTTTCCAGCTGCGCCTGACCGTTCGGGGCAATAAGCCCCGCCTGCTCCTGGTCTTTCTTTAGGTCAACCTCTGCATCGGCCAGAGCATTTTTTTCGCGCTCAAGTTGCTCTTCAAAGAAGAGACTCCTCTGCGACAATTCCGACAATGCGATAACGCCCATTTTGTTCGCGCAATGCAACCAGATAACCGTTGGCCATCTGGGCGGCACGGTTGGGATCATGATCTTCAACACTGATCGTGATCAAGCCGTCTTTTCCGGCAACAAAAACTCCGTTTCTTGAGATCCTTTTCCGTATCACTGAGTCTTTTATCGTTATACAAATTTTGCAAATCGAACTGCTTAATCAGCTGATCAGCAATTGTTCGGCTTCCAAGGATGCCGAGATACACATCGGCGGGACTCTTTAACCCGCTCAACGCCCCAAACGCACCGAGACCCCCTAATTGACTTGCGATTTGAGACATGCCGCTGCCTGGCGCTGTCTGGGGGAGAAACATTGCCTATGCCGTATACATCGGTTTCAGCAAACCATAAACAACACCTGCTGTCAGGACGAGCGTCACGAACATAAACTTGAGGACGGTCTTCTTTTCACGCAGTAATAGCGTCACTATTTCGAACAGATCGACCCTCTGTTCCTCCGCTATGTACTGACCCACTCCAGCTGGTGATTCGAAGGAAGCAGAGGCAGGCGGAAGCTGTGCTACGGTTTCTTGAAACATCTCGATATCTTCCTAAAACACAACGTTAGCTGCAGCGATAGCAATTCCGAATTGGCCGACGATCTGTGCCAGGTCTACGATAAGCCGCATCGTCTTGCCCTTATTGAAATTCAGCGGAATCACAATGGTGTCGCCTGGATAGAGTCCCAGTGAGTCAAATCCGTTGCCGCGCAGAGACGAACTGTATTGTTTGCTGATGACGGAGCCGCTTGCGCGAATCACATAGGCGCGATTCTTATCGGCATCTCGATTTGCCCCCCCGCCAGTCGAACATATCCTCCGAGATGTCTATTCGCATCGAAGACAAAAGAGTTCTGGTTGTAGACCGCTCCATCCACGCTCACCGTCGACGGAATGCGAGGCACAATAAACTGATCCCCATCTTCGAGCGGAAGATCCGGGAGCTGGGATACCTCATGGCTGTCCGGTTGCAACTCCAGAACGATGCGGCCTGTTGCCTTTGCCTGGCGAAGACTATTGATCACGTTTTGATTCTGTTGCTGCGCGGCGGCCAACGCAGCACTGTCCTGGGCGCTGATTGCACTATTTGCACTGTTTATAGCGGTCGTACTTACCTGCAAGGCAATCTGGTCGACATACTCATTCAAACGCTGCTGCTGCACCCGGCGCGTCGATTCGCGGGTAAACTCCGAACCATAAAGATACGCATCGGAAGTTATTCCGCCGGCCCGATTTACCAATTCCCGCAAGGTTTCGCCAGGCAGCACGCTGTAGATACCTGCGGAAGCGAACTCTCCCTCCAGGCGAACAAAACGTGTCCGTTGCGACTGAGGAACGCGGATGTCTGCCTTCGAAAAGATTGTGACAACATCCCCTGGCATCAGTTCAAGGTTTTGGGAGGAATCTCCGTCCAGAACGACCTTTCCGAGATTGAACGGGAGGAGTGAGGTCGTCAGGTTCTCCTTACTCTGACGCTCGATAACGGCATAGCTCCAATCGATATCCGGCTCAATCAGCTTCACATCGTTCCGCGGCTTGAACTGTCCGGCATTTGCGCTCGGAGACATTGAGCCCACGCTCGCGGATGCGGAACTCGTACTATTCGAAGGATTTCCCGGAGTCACCGCGTTTGGGAATGAATTCCCGTTGGATTCTAAGTTTGGCATCGGAGACTGTGTAACGTGTCCATTTGCTTCGACGGTTGAAGAATCGGCAGGTTTCGTGCAATCCAGACCGCCAGATATCATTGGCGTTCCGTCGCTGCCATAGCCTGCTTGTTGCCCACTCGAAGTTCCTTCGCCTCCAAAGGGCAGACCAGTGAAACCTGGATTCCGGGTTGGGGAGTATCTCCAACGCGGATTCTCTCCCTCATCTCCAACTGCGATGCCATACCGCAGATCAGGAACGCCGAAGGGCGTAAGCGGAAGGCAGGTCGGAATGTACGAGAGCCCGGGCTGTCCGAGTTGACTTCGGTTCAACCAGTAATCGCGGGTAATAAGTGAATCTTTGTTGGGGACCAGATCGCGAACGCGCATACCCGGCTTCCACGAATACCGTCCAGGAGTCGCGACATTCCCGCGCAGAGTGATTGCATCTTTATATTCATCGAGAATCGCAGTCATCTCGAGAAGATCGCCATCCTGCAGCAAGATAGATCTTCCCTTGGCGTCAAGGCTCAATTCAACGATGCTGCGCAGATGCCGCTCATCGACCCGCTCCAGCCGAACCTTTTCGTTTGAGGCAACTACAGTGAGCCCTGCGGCTAATTCCAGCACATCGCCAACCGTTGTTTCCCGGGCCGATTTCAACTCGTAAATGGCGGGCACCTTAACACTGCCAGCGACGGCAACCTGGGGACCAACCGGCGGAATGTAGATTACGTCGCCTGGCAACAGTTGCAAGTCGTTCGTTTTGTCGCCGCGCTCCAGAAGATCGTACAGATCGAATTCAACGACGACCTTCCCCGAACGTTTCAGCTGAATGTGGCGCATACTGCCCTGCAGCGACGGTCCACCAGTCGCAAATAACGCATTGGTCAAGGTACTCAGTGAGCTGATCGTGTAACTTCCCGGCCGGCTTGCCTGCCCCACCACAAAGACCTGAATCGAACGCAACTGTCCCATATTCACATTGAGGTCAAAGTTGCGGAACACTCGCCCCATCTGCGCCTTCAGGTAGTCCTGCACCTTCGCGAAGGTTAATCCCGCAACCTGCAGCGTTCCAACTTCGGGAATATAGATATTTCCAGTCCGGTCGACCGTATAGCGATTGTTCAACGTCACCTGACCCCAAACCTGAATGCGCAACTCGTCCCCTGGGCCAATCACATAATCCGGCGTGACTGGAACCAGATTCAGCGGCGCAAAGGTGGAAGGCGGGTTTTGGAACAGCCTCGCCCCGTAGATAGGAAGCATCTTGCCGATTGAATTTGCGACCACCTGCTGAAACTCAGTGGGGGGATCAAGCGGACGAGATGTCTCTCCATTTGGATTTGGCGATCGCTGCTGGTTCGTAGGCGTGGTCGCGTTCTGGTTCTCAGGCTCACCAGTAAGGACAACGCCCGGGATGACTCCCGGCCGGGGGGTAGACACCGGATTGCGGTTTTGATTCTGTTCGGTAATCTGGCAACTAGGGTCGGTTGGACTGCAGCTGGTCTGCTGATTGCCTGTGCCTCCCAGAACCTGGCCCAACTGAGTCGTCGCCTGCGCAAGCGCCGCGCCCGTTCCAAGCATGATAGTGAAACACGCACATCCAAGCCTTAAGACCCTACGGGAGCCGTCGAACTGCATCTGCTTTAATCCTCGCAAATCCGCCTTACCTTTCAATCCAACTCTCGATAAAAGAGCTACAGCGCTACAAGAAAACATGCGCAGCCGCAATCCGCACAACCGAATGTTTCAACCAAAAAGCTGCTTTCAGCATACCTGAAGGTATCTGCAAAACGTCAGTAACTAATGAGGTTTTGCCCTTGGGGAATCAACACGAATGCCCTCCGCAAAGACACACACGTGGGCTTTCTTAAGGCTCCTTCTGCCCATCCTCTACGGCCTTCGCCACCCGCAACATGGTTCCTTCCTCGAAGTGCCTGCCCATCACCTGCACTCCGATCGGAAGCCCATCCCTGCGTCGTGCCGCACGGTACGCTAACCCCGCACACTCCCGCCAGGCTGGCTGCCACGGAGTAAATGTCCTCGAGGTACATCTTCACCGGATCGTCCGTCTTCTCTCCCAGCTTGAACGCCGGGGTCGGCGTCACCGGCGCCACCAGTACATCCACCTCCGCGAAGGCTCGAAGAAAATCGCGGGCCAGGAGCGTCCTCACCTGCTGTGCCTTGCGGTAGTAGGCGTCATAGTACCCGGCGCTCAGCGCATAGGTACCCAGCAGAATCCGTCGCTTCACTTCAGCACCAAATCCCTCATCCCTGGTCTTCCGGAACATCGCGGAGAGCGTCGTCGCCTCTTCCGATCTCAGCCCGAACCTCACTCCATCGAAACGCGACAGGTTCGACGAGGCCTCCGCCGTTGCGATGACATAGTAGGTTGGGATCGCGTACTTCGTGTGGGGCAAGCTGACCGGCTTTACGACACATCCCGCAGCCTTGAGACCGGCAAGTACGGCTTCAATTGCGCTGCGAATCTCCGGATCCAGCCCCTCGCCGAAGTACTCCTCCGGCACCCCAATCCGCAGGCCTTCCACTGGCTTCGTTAACCCGCCAACGTAGTCCTCCACGGGGCGATCCGAGGAAGTAGCATCCATCGCATCTTTGCCCGCGATCACCTGCAAGACAGTCGCAGCATCCTTCACGTTCTTCGTAAACGGGCCGACCCGGTCCAGCGAAGAAGCAAACGCGATCAGCCCATACCGGCTAACACGTCCATACGTCGGCAGCACACCAACGACTCCGCAAAACGCCGCAGGTTGCCTTATGGATCCTCCCGTGTCGGTGCCCAACGTCGCCACAGCAAAATCAGCCGCCACCGCCGCAGCCGAACCGCCGCTGGATCCGCCCGGAACTCGATCCAAAGCCCTCGGATTCAGCACCGGCCCATACGCCGAGTTCTCATTTGAAGAGCCCATCGCAAACTCATCGCAGTTCAGCTTTCCCAGAAAAACTGCGCCCGCAGCCTCCAGCTTGTTCACCGCCGTAGCATCGTAGGGTGGCCTGTAGCCTTTGAGAATCAATGATCCTGCCGTAGCTGGAGCCCCTTGCATCACCAGCACGTCCTTAATCCCCACCGGAACCCCGGCCAGCGCCGGCAGCGGCTCACCCTTGACGACCATTCCGTCGATCTTCGCCGCCTGCGCCATCGCCCGATCACGGCTCAACGCCAGAAAGCTGTTGATCTTGGCGTCATCCGAACTGATACGCGCATAATGCAGCTCCGCCAGAGCCGTCGCGGTCGTCTCCCCTGAAGCCACCGACGCGCGTGCTTCATCAATCGTCAAACCTTTCAAATCCATCGCCTGTACGCTCACTGTTCCTGTCTCTAAATTATCGTGTCCCACGGCAAGACGGCTGTTCGAGAGACTACCGCTCGATCACCTTAGGGACCTTGAAGAATCGTCCGTCGGTCTCCGGTGCTTCCGCCATCACGACAGCGCGATCGAGCGAAGGCCGCAAGGTATCCGCTCTCAACGAAGCACCTTGCCGATCCTGAATACCACGATCCTGAACGCCACCCAATATCTCGCCAACCTGCGCCATCGGCGGAATCCCATTCGTATCCAGCTCATTTAACTGAGCGATATGGCCCAGAATGGCATTCAGGTCGCGCTGCATACGCGGCTCTTCCTCGGAGGTAAGCTCCAGATTCGCCAACTCCGCCACCCGCCGCACATCCTCCAGCGATACCCCTGATGTTTGACTCACGCTGCCAAATTCTCCTTTTGCGACCACGCATCTTTCTCTCGTTACTTCCGTTTGGTTCAGGGAAATAGCGGCCCGAAGGCTTCAATCCCGCGTCGGTCCCGGCACTTCAAAGTGTATCCCGGTAACGGTTTTTCCTGTAATCGTCGCCAACTCGCGTTGCAACACTCCGCTCATTGATCGCATCTGCTGCGCCCACGCGGCATCCCTCACCATCACGTAGACGATACCTTCCCGGTAGCGCACCACTTCTCCACGTCGTGCCAGAGCCGTTCCACAAGCCACCGGCCACGCGGCTGCAAACAAATCGTCGTCCCGCACGGCATCCAGGCTTCTGCCAAGTTCCCGGCTCAATATCGCCCGCATTCCCTCCATAAACCCGCGCCTTCCACCGTCTGATGAGGTAAGAACAGGCCGATCAGACGGACCAGCCTCAGGGTATCATTCGTCTCTTTCCTCTGAAAATGCTGCGGAAAAGTTCGGGTGGCCTTGGCTGGAGTCCATCGCAATGGCGGAAGGCAAGTCCTTCCCTGTCATTGAATTACGGCCGCCGACTCAGCGTCGAACTCCCATGCGCCCAGGCACGAACCTTTCAAGGCCACCCGACGTACTAAACTCTGTGGCAACGCCTGTTGATGGGCTACACTATCTCCTTGTGTCAGCAGTCAAACCAGCTGGTGCCGTGAACCAAGGAACTGGCGATTTTGGCAGTTGTACGAAGACTATCAAAGGACCCAGGATTTCAAGCACCATGAGTGAGCATCTGCAATGTGTCGTATTAGGCGGTAGCGGTTTCCTGGGCCAGGCTCTTTGCCGCCGACTTTTGCTTGCCGGCTACAAGGTTCGCTCGATCTCCCGCTCTGGCCGTCCAAAGGGTGACTTTGAAGCGTGGCACTCGAATGTAGAGTGGATTGCAGCGCCGATCGGCTCCGATCTCGCCATTCGCGCACTGAATGACGCAAAGATTGTTTATCATCTCGCGAGCTCGACCTATCCCTCAACCTCCAATCTCGACATGTCGTTTGACCTGGAGTCGAATACATTGGCCACCGTCCGCATGTTGGAGGCTGCTGTCGATTTGCGGATCGAGAAGTTCGTCTTCGTCTCTTCCGGGCGGAACGGTCTACGGGATACCGCAGCACAATCCCATCAAGGAAGACTCACCCGACGAATCCCATCTGTTCGTACGGGATACATAAGCTGGCCATCGAGAAATATCTGCATTTGTTCCAGCATCTCTATGGGCTCAGGTCGGTCACCCTTCGAGTTTCAAACATGTATGGCGAGACGCAGGATTGCACCAAGCCTCTCGGCGCAGTCGCACACTTCACCGCACGCATTTTGCAGGGCAACCCGATTGAGATCTGGGGAGATGGCACGGTGGTGCGGGATTACGTTCATGTTGACGACGTTACGAGCGCGATATTGGCCTCTGCAAGTTATTCTGGCCCTCACGCCATCTTCAACATCGGCAGCGGTGAGGGCACGAGCTTGAATGAGCTCGTCAAGCTCTTGAAAACGCACACGGCTCTTCCTGTAAACGTCAACTATAAGCCAAGCCGGAACTTCGATGTAGCCGAAAACGTTCTCGACATTAATCTGGCGATGCACGAATTAAATTGGCGGCCCGCGATGAGCCTGGAGGAAGGTCTCCAGAAGATTCTTGAAAAAAACCTTTTAAAACGCTGAGCCCGCCACACTCAATGCGCGTGGCGGCCAGCTCGCTCAGGTTTAAGTAAAAGATCTCGCGTGAAGGACCCTACTCTATATTCAGTCGGGGTTTTGCTCAAGCGAGTCAATATCAAGCACGACACCGTCGAAGACATCCTGGCGCCGTATGACGCTCTTTATCGTTTGCCAAAAGATGCTTCGATCCAGCCGCAGGGAAGCATTGCGAACGTAGCCCAAATCGATATCGATCGTCTCGCCCTTGGTCAGCTTGTCCCTCCCGTGATCTTGGAGAGACAGGTAATGCCAGGCTTGACGGAGAGATATTCCGCTTTGCTCTCTCCATAGAGCGCAAGAACATCGGGTATCTCTGGCCGCGGACCGACAAGCGTCATCTCTCCAAACAAAACGTTGATGAAATTTGGCAGCTCATCAATGCTCGTCTTGCGAATGAAAGCACCGACACGCGTAATGCGTGGGTCATGCTCATAATGGAAATGGAAATTCAGATCTCCGAACTTGGCATAGTCGTATAAATGCGGAAACCGCGATCTCGCATCGATATACATCCCACGCAGTTTGACCATCTTGAACGGCTGTCCACCCAGTCCAATCCTCTCCTGGATAAAAAACGGATTTCCCTCGGATTCAATCCAAACCGCAAGCGCAGCCAACAAAAAGATCGGCGTTGACACCACAAGCAGCGAAAACCCCAGGCAAATATCAACGACACGCCTGAGAGTCCGAATAGGAAGACTCACGCTCTTTACCGGGTACCTCTCACCGACATCCATCTGCTGACTCCTCCTAAATTTGATACGACCTGCAAACAAACATCAGGATTCTGTGTCCTGCATACGCTCTGCTCTAAACGTGCTGACGATCATTGAAAAAAGTGTGTCAGTTTTCGGAAACGAAGAAGCCCTGTCCGCGATGAACCATCCACCCATTGGTCATACGATAAGGAACAAATGTCGATGTTGCGTGAATTAATTCAGCTAAGCCTTTGATTAGCTTGCCATATACCTTGCGGTAACAATACGAATGATCTAACGCTGCTACTCTCACTCCGTGAAGTCGATGTTCGCTCAAAGTAGCTGTCCAACTTTCCGGCACAGGCTAATACTGCCCGCCTGATCGAACTCGCCGTATTGGTTACTTTAGCCTAAACTACCTCGGGGTCTTGCTACGTATCCCGCAAATGTAACTCCCAACAATCTCTTCTAAATCTCGCCTTCAATGCTCGGCTCCTCGATTTTGCCCAAATACCAGAGATTTTGCCTCTTATTCGCCCCAGTTTCGAACGATTGCGACGGCACTCAACACTTTGGTACCACAAGAAACGACGTGCGGTAACACCGTTACTTGTTTTCAGTTTACCTGTTTATTGATCGTCGGTCTCGTGGAAGGTTAGCTTGGTTTTCTTTTGGTACCAAAATGGATATTCGAGGTTCGACGCAAGATGAAGCTAAACTGTTGCCATGGAAGTCATCGACACTGCTCTCCACGACGTAAAGTTGATAGAACCCCGACGCTTCGGGGATAGTCGCGGGTGGTTCGCGGAAATTTTCAACCGCCAAACCTTCGCAGAACACAACTTGCCCGCAGAATTCGTCCAGGACAACCACTCCTTCTCCGGCAAAGGGGTTCTCCGCGGCCTGCACTACCAGCTCGGTCAGCCCCAGGGCAAGCTTATCCGCGTCCTCTCCGGCCACATCTGGGACGTCGCGGTCGATCTCCGCCGCGACTCGCCCGATTTCGGCAAATGGGCCGGATTCCATCTCAAAACGCAGTCGATCGACGACCCTCTCCAACTCCTCTGGATTCCTGAAGGCTTCGCCCACGGCTTCCTTGTTCTCTCAGACACAGCCGAAGTCTTCTATAAGACCACCAATCTCTACTACCCCGCCGGAGAACGCTCCATCTCCTGGAACGACCCAACTCTCAACATCGCCTGGCCGCTTGAGGCCCTTGGCGGCACTGAGCCCTCCGTCAGCCCCAAGGATGCTCTCGGGACAGCCTTTCTTGCCGCAGAGCTACCGCCTGTCGGCTCCTTCAAATAACGAATTGCGCGGGGCTTTCCCTATCCGCGCTCGACCAGCCACCGTTCTACCTCGGCAAGCGACTCCACGGCCGTGTGGACGCCGCCGCAGGCCGCCGCTTCGGTCCCGCGGATCAGAAACGCCTGCCGCAGCCCAGCCGCATTCGCCGCACCCACATCCGAGCACCGATCCCCCACCAGCACGCTCTCGCTCAACTCCACCCCAAACTCCCGCGCCCCGCGCCGCAGCATCCCCGTCCCCGGCTTCCGGTCTTCATGCTCCCGCTTGTACTTGCCCACCCCGTGCTCGGGATGGAACGGGCAGTAATACACCGCATCCAACTCGACTCCCTCAACGGACAGGCGTTCTCGCATGAACTTCATCAGCGCCTCGAAGTCCGCCTCGGTGTAATATCCCCGTGCGATTCCCGCCTGATTCGTCACCACGATCAGCCGGTAACCAAGCCCCGCCGCGGTTCTGCAGAGGGAAAATATTCCGTCGACAAACCGCACCTCCTCGGCCCGATGCAGATAACCCACCTCTTCATTCACCACTCCGTCACGATCCAAAAATAAAGCCCGCTTCGTCATATCTCTGCCAAAACCTTCCCAAGCGAATCCCGCCAGTCCATCATCGTCCACCCGAACCGCTCCACAAGCCTCTCGCAGTTCATCCGCGAATTCGCCGGGCGCCTTGCAGTCGTTGGATACTCCGACGTCGTAATCGCCTCGATCTCGGCGAAACGCGTCTCAGGCTCTCTCTCTCGCCGCAAGCGCACGGCCTCCGCGGCAAACCCGCACCACGTCGTCTCACCCGCACCGGCAGCGTGATACACGCCGCTGCGATCAGCCAAAACATCCGCAAGCTCCCGCCCTTGGGCAGCCGTCTCGAGCTGTCCAATCACCTCGGCCGTCATCTTCGCGAGATCACGGCTCCACGTCGGCACACCATGCTGATCCGCCACTATGCGCAACGTCTCCCGCTCTCGTGCCAGCTTCAGGATCGTCAGCAGAAAATTCTTTCCCCGAGCCCCATACACCCAGCTCGTCCGAAAGATCAGGTGCCCCGCCCCACTTGCAGCAAGAGCCGCCTCTCCGGCCAGCTTGCTCGCACCATAGACACTCGTCGGCCCCGTCGCATCCGTCTCCCGGTAAGGCGCGCTCGCCGAACCGTCAAAGACATAATCTGTCGAAAAGTGAATCACCCCGGCGCCAATCGCGCGAGCCTCCTCGCCAATCGTCTTCACGGCCTCGGCGTTCACTGCAAACGCAAGCTCAGGCTCACTCTCAGCCTTATCCACCGCGGTATAAGCGCCTGGATTCACAATCCATCGAGGCTGCACTGCACGAATCATCTCCCGCACCGAAGCCGCATTCGCCAGGTCCATCTCCGCCCGCACTGGAGCGATCACCTCACCCAGAGGCTTCAGCGTCTCCAGCAGTTCCCCACCAACCTGACCCGAAACTCCTGTCAATAAAATGCGCACACCGCCCCCACAGTCCAATCTCAAAAGCCTAAGGCTCGCAGCTCTCTAATACACGGGCTCTTCCAGTAACCGCACCAAGTACTGACCGTACGAGCTCTTCGCAATCTTCGCCGCCAACGTTCGCAACTGAGCCGCATCAATATACCCCAAGCGAAACACAATCTCCTCTGGACAAGCCACTTTCAGCCCCTGCCGCTTTTCGAGCGTGTGAATAAACATCGCCGCCTCCAGCAGCGAATCATGCGTTCCGGTGTCGAGCCACGCGATCCCTCGCCCCAGCACCTGCGTCCGCAGCTGGCCTCGCTCCAGATACCACCGGTTCACGTCCGTTATCTCGAGTTCCCCTCTGGGCGAAGGCTTCAGCCCTTCTGCGACACTCACGACCTGCGCGTCATAGAAATAGATTCCCGTCACCGCATAGCGCGACTTTGGCTTCAACGGCTTCTCTTCAATCGAAATCGCTCGCCCCTCGGCATCGAACTCCACGACGCCATACCGCTCCGGGTCCAGCACAGGATAGGCAAACACCGTAGCTCCTGGACCGCCTCCTGCGGCGGCCCGCAACGTATTCGCAAAGTCCTCCCCGTAAAAGATGTTGTCGCCCAGCACAAGGCAACAACCCTCGCCCGCCAGAAAATCCTTGCCGATTAAAAACGCCTGCGCCAGCCCATCCGGCGACGGTTGCACAGCATACTTCAACTGGATGCCCCACTGCTTTCCATCGCCCAGCAGTTGTTGAAACCGCGGCGTATCCTCCGGCGTTGAGATCACCAGGATCTCGCGAATCCCCGCAAGCAGCAGCGCCGACAGCGGATAGTAGATCATCGGTTTGTCATAAACCGGCAGCAACTGCTTCGAAACCGTCTGCGTCACCGGATGCAATCTCGTTCCAGAACCGCCCGCAAGAATAATCCCCTTCAATGCGCACTCTCCAATGTGGCAACCGCCTTGCCCGTCTCAACACTCGCCGCCGAATCCCCAGCCTCGCGTCCGGAGTAGTTCTGCGTCAGCCATTGCTGATACGCTCCACTGGTCACTCCCGCGACCCACTCCGCATTCGCCAGATACCACTCCACCGTCTTTCTTAGCCCGGTTTCAAAACTCTCCTGCGCACGCCAGCCAAGCTCACCCTCCAGCTTCCGCGCATCAATCGCATACCGCCGGTCATGCCCCGGCCGGTCCGTCACATACTTCACCAGCTGCACATGCGGTTTGAACTTCGACTCCGGCACCATCTCATCCAGCAACGCGCACAGCGTCGTCACCACCTCGAGATTGCTCCGCTGATTCCCGCCGCCAACGTTATACGTCTCGCCCACGCGCCCGCGCTCCAGCACGGTTCGTATCGCCCGGCAGTGATCCAGCACATAGAGCCAGTCCCTTACCTGCTGTCCGTCTCCGTACACCGGCAGCGCCTTGCCCGCCAGCGCATTCGCAATCATCAGCGGAATCAGCTTCTCCGGAAACTGATATGGCCCATAGTTATTCGAGCAGTTCGTCACAAGCGCCGGCAGCCCGTACGTGTGCACCCACGCCCGCACCAGGTGATCCGACGAAGCCTTCGACGCGGCATAAGGACTGTTCGGCGCATACGGAGTCTCTTCATGAAACGCCGGAGCCTCCGGAGTCAGCGTCCCGTACACCTCATCGGTCGACACATGCAGAAACCGAAACCTCACGCGGTCCTCACCCGCCAACGACTCATAAAACTCCCGTGCCGCGCGCAGCAGTGTAAATGTCCCATCGATATTGGTCCGCAGAAAAGCCTCCGGGCCCACAATCGACCGGTCGACATGGCTCTCTGCCGCAAAGTGAATCACCGCTCGCGGCTTGTGCTTACGTAGCAACTCAGCTACGAGCTTCGCATCGCAGATATCGCCATGGACGAACGTGTATGCCGGGTCCTTCTCCACCGAAGCCAGATTCGCCGGGTTCCCCGCATACGTCAGCTTATCCAGATTGACCACCGGCCCGCCGCCTGTTGCCAGCCAGTCCAGCACAAAGTTAGAGCCGATGAACCCGGCCCCGCCGGTCACCAGAATGGAATCCGCCCCACTATCCGCGATCTTTTCAGACTTCTGATTCAATCCCATTCTTCAACCGCCTCCTCGCACCATCTGGCTGGAGAGCCACCTCACGTCGATACTCCCCTGCGCTCTACAACAGTCTACAGTTTCGAGCGCCGATACCCCTCCGGGCAACAGCGCGAA
>CAVTVC010000004.1:0-426709 GCA_963738085.1 uncultured Acidobacteriaceae bacterium | reverse complement strand
AGCCACCCGCCGGTGCCTAATTTGAACGCCCAAAGACGAGAAGGGAGCGCGATGGATTGCGCTCCCCTGGTGAAATGGAAAAAGGAATCTGCTACGAGAACAGTCGCCTGCGTACCGCAGCGGTAAGGCCCAGCACTCCGGTTCCAAACAGCATCAGGCTGGAGGGCTCAGGAGTGACGACGGGGGAGAAGGTAACTCCAATTCCCTCGTTGTTATGGGTGTAGTTGCCAGTAGTGTCGACTACGTTCAGGTTATAAGGTTGTCCTGCGGTCGTACAATTGGTACCACACACTCCAACATAATTTCCGTTGTCGAGAGTGAAAACCATGCCATAGTAATCGAGCGCGAGCCCACCGTTTCCAGCCTCATAGAAGAGGTTGTCAAACTGGAAAAGATGATTCGAGTCTTCTATTGGCGAGTATCCCGGGTCGGAGTACATACCAGTGATTGCGGCGTTGGTGATTCCGGAGTCCGAATAGGTTCCAGAAATGCCGGTGATCTCGTCGACGCCGGGGGTCGCGGTTGTCGCGGTTGTGATGATGCCGGACGCGGTAACGCCGCTGCCGGATATAGTGAAGTTGAAGGTGTCAGCCTTGGCAATTGAAGAAAGACAGACGATGGCCGTTGCCATCGCAAGAGTTAAGCGAAACTTATTCATCGATAAACCTCGGGAGATAAAAATGGAGCAGGGTTGTAATGCGTAATCTGTGATGTCGATTCCTTGAAATGCAATGCTGGAACAAACAAGAAGCCCATTGATCGTCTAATGGGGCAGTGTGGCTGCCTGGGTTGGGGTTTGGTGTTGTCGGTTAGGGAATGCCGCTAATTGCAGGAGACAGCAAACTGCATAACTGCCGCCGCTACTGGCCGGCGGAAATTGTTGAAGAAGGCAATTGGAGTGGGAGAGACGAGAGAAAGAGAGAGGCAAAGCAGGTACTGCGAACCGGGGCCCATTAATCTAAAACTCCTAACTAAAACAGCTCTGCGACCTGGGATCTACTCTGGCTCAAGATGAGCCAGGCCGAGAGAAGTAAGAGCTCAAAGCAAGAACTCCAAGGTCATCCACTATGATAGCTAATGGCCGCACTTCAAAGGAGCGAACAAAACCATTTTTGTAAAAAATGGCCGCAGACCGGTTACTGGTGTGCGAAATCCAGAGGTTACCCATCCCATAGAGAAGATTTGATGGGCTGTCGCGCGAAAGCCACGGGAATTTTGTCTTTAGTTGAGGGCTAGTTGAAAAACGTGGGATTTAAATGGTCGGCCCTAGTGGACGATTTTCGAACTTTCCAGGGTTCAGAAACACCTTTAGCGTCTATTCGGGCGGCCCTTTAGACTTCAACGTCGAACTTCTGCTCGCCTAGATAGGCCCGATACAGAAGGAGGCTCATCATCTGTAACTTTTACTATCTGTAACTTCCACCCAGATTTCCGTGCCCTCTTTTGGCGCTGACTTAATCTTGAACTGACCGCCGACGAGCTTCACCCTTTCACTCATGTTCAACAATCCGAGGCCAATTGAAGTATTACTCGTATCGAATCCAATACCAGAATCCTGGATGGTCAAGTAAAATTTGTTTTGGATCTTCGTCACCGTCAAGGCTACGACGTTCGAGCGTGAATGGCGGATCACGTTGTTCAAAGCTTCCTGTGCGACACGGTACAAGCACAACGACACTTCCTCCGAGATGGGTTCCTCGAAGTGATCTGCATCCAGGTGCACGCGCAGTAACGGTTGGGAGAGCCGCCGACACAGATCTTTAAGTGCGGGCTTTAGTCCCAGGAATTTCAGTTTGTGTGAATGCAGCCCATGGGACAACTCATGAACGTCGGTACAGAGACGATCGAGTGAACTCAGCGCCTTCTTGAGGCTTGCGATTAGGGACGGTGTAATCGCTGAGTTCCCTTCGATAATCGCAGCGATTTCCGAAGTCACCAAGGAAAGCTGCTGACCTATGTCGTCATGCAACTCTCGTGACAGTCGGATTCGTTCATTTTCGTGGGAACGAATAAGTTGAGACGCTAAAGCTTGAACTTCAATCTCCCTTGGGAAGCAGATCCGCCTCCGTGTATGTGTGATCATTCGTTTCATCCTAAGCAGGCGGAGCCTGAGTTGCGACCAATAATTCTGCGCCAACCTCAGGGTGCTCCGCACCCGTGCCTGCAACTGTCCCTGCGGTGGCCGTCGCTGTAACGAGAGTCCCTATAGTTGGCGCGCGGTTGCTCTGGAAGCACAGCCGGCAAAGCACGGGCCGTCCTTGCGTTGGCTTGAACGGCACCGTCGTCTCGATGCCACACGCCGAGCAGTCGGTGCGCGTCTCGGTGCGCGAAAGACCGGCCGCCGCCGGCCCGGTACCAGCCTTCAGACCGGCGCCAGCGCGATTGAACTTGCACGGCTTACAGCGCTTCGGGTCATTCTTGAATTGTTTGTCGAAGAAAAAGAGTTGTTCCCCGGCGGTGAAGATAAATTCACCGCCACAATCTACGCAGGTTAAGAGCCGATCCAGAAATTCCATGCCGCTTCTCCCGTGTTACGGAAAAGGAAGAACGTCACCCAAAGCCTCATCGTGGCGGCTCTGAGCGGCCTACCCCATCCGCTGATGATGAACTGCTTTCACAATTCCAAGGGGCCGAGGTGCTATGGGGAACTAACGAAGTTCTATGAGCAACTATAGGAAGAAAAAGCGTTGTTAACTACTGCCCTTTAGGGAAGGTTGGCGTACTCTCCTGGAAGATGCCCTGATTCGAAACCTTTTGACGGCAACAAAAATGGGGCCCTGCCAAGGGCCCCTCTCCCAGGTTTCAGGTCTGTGTTGCTATGAGGAACTATAAGTAGACAAAAGGTCGTTAACTACTGCCCTTTAGGGAAGGCAGGCGTACTCTTCTGGAAGATGCCTGCCTCCTGCGTTAGGCGGGTAAGTTCTGCCACGGACTGCACTCTCAATTTTGTCGTGATCGCCGTGCGATGCAACTTCACCGTCCGCTCGTGGATGCCCAGATCCCAGGCGATCTGCTTGTTAAGTCGTCCTCTCACAACGTGAGAGAGCACTTCAAGCTCTCGTTCGCTAAGCGTGTGAAAGAGTGCGCGTAACTCGCTCAGCCGAACACGCGCATTGCGTTCACGACGATCGCGGGCGATGGCTCGCGCTACTGCGTCCAACAACTCTGTTTTGGGGGCGGTCTTCTCCAGGAAATCCTCCGCCCCATCCCGCATTGCCTTGACGGTCGAACGAATATCTCCGTGTCCAGTCAAAAAGAGAATCGGCATTGGATTGCCCGTCAGTGCCAGAGCAGATTGCAGGTCGAGTCCGTTCATCTGGGGCATTTGCAGATCTGACAATACGCAGCCGGACGCATCACCATCATGTCTCGCGAGAAACTCGGTGGCCGATGAATATGCCTTTACTGTGAACCCGCTCGCTCGCAGTAGCCGCGAGACTGCGGTGCGAAAAGAGGCGTCATCATCGACAACATAAACAGTGGATTCAATTGAGCTCATTGTGTAACGTTTTTATCCGCAATCGGTAGCGTAAAGCGAAACGACGCTCCACCATCCTTGTTATTCTCTGCCCAGAGCCGACCGTTGTGCGCTTCAATGATCGTGCAAGAGATCGATAAACCCATGCCCATACCTTTAGCTTTGGTCGTGAAAAATGGATCAAAAATGTACGCAAATCGGTCATTGGGAATGCCGTCCCCGGTGTCGCTCACGGCGATCTCGACAGTCTGTTCTCCGTCAAGTGAGGCTGTCACTCTGATCTGCGGATTCTCATGCTTTGTCTCATCCAGAGCATCCATGCCGTTGGTAATTAGATTAAGCAGCACCTGCTGAAGATGGACAGCATCGCCCCGAATGGGCGGCAGATCGTCTGCAATGACAACCTCGAGTCGAATCTGCCGTGCCGAAGCCTCAAATTGCACGAGGCTTATGGTGTTGCTGACGAGCTCGCGCACATCAAGCGATCGCTCGGCGAGATCCTGCCGTTTGAGAAGCCTGCGCATCCGGTCGATGACGTCACCTGCCCGCTGGTCGTCCTTGCGGATGTCGGCAAGAATTGCGCGAATTTCGTCGAGATCCGGCGAGGGATTCTGCAGAAAAAGCTCTGCAGCCTCAGCGTTGCGCAGAATCGCGCCTAGCGGTTGATTAATCTCATGTGCCAGCGCGGAGGCCAACTGGCCCATCAACGAGACGCGTCCTGCATGCGCGATTTCCTGCTGCAAAAGCTGCTTCTCCTCCTCAGCTTGCTTTCGCGCTGTAATGTCGAGTGACAAGCCACGTACGAGATTAGGTTTGCCTGCACCGTCGAACTCGGACCGACCGTGAGATGCGATCCAACGAAGCTTACCCGTTGGTAGCAAAAGTCGAAAGGTAACTTCATAAGTACCGTCACCATGTATCGCCTGCGTCAGCACTGAACGCACAGTATCTCGATCCTCCGGGTGGATTCGTTGCAAGATTGTGTCGAGGTCGAGGCGTTCTTCTGGCTCAAAGGCAAAAATCGCGCGCCACTTGTCAGTCGCCCAGATCTCGTTCCGCCGTAGATCTCGAATCCAAATACCAAAGTGGGATGCCTCGACGGCCAGCCTCATTCTTTCTTCACTCTCGCGCAATCCTTCTTCAATCACCTGAAGTTCATGCAGTTCGGATGCCGCCCGGATGCGTTCCTGCTCTTGAGCGTCGACGAGCATGCCGGTAAGGCGCATCTGCTCCTTTCTTGCGGCATTGAGCCGCTTCCGCTCGAACAGGAGATAGATGCTCAGGAAGCCCAGACTCGCAATAAGCGTAATCCCGCCAATAAAGTATTTCCGACCCCGCTCCCAGAGAGTAGGTTCGCGGAACCGGACGATACTGCCTGATGGCAATGCCGACTCTGGGATGTGCCATCGTTGCAGTTCCCGCCAATCCACGATAGCCCGGAGATCGGAGTTGTGCACAATGGGGATATCGTCGGCTCGCTCACCTGAGAGCACCCGCAGCGCTAGGCCGGCCGTCATTTTCCATTCTTGTACGGGGTCTTTGAATACTCCACCAACGCAACCATTCACACAGAATCTTGGCCACACGGAATAGGTCGGGAAACGTTGTGCGACCTCGCTCAAGAGATCCCAGGTTCCGAAGTCCGGTTGATCTGAGAATTGCGGGGCCATCTGAAACATAACAAGCGTATGAGGAGATAAAGAGCTAATTCGCTCAAGCATCTGACGGTTTGGATTTCCGACGAGGTCGACCTCTTTCACCTTGTCCTGATAGCGAACAAGCTCGGAATGCAGGACTTGCCACCAGTAACTGTCCCAATTCGTTACGCCCGCGATGGTCGCGATCGTCTTCGTATCTGGATGAAGGCGAAGCGCGAGATCGATCGTCTCCCTGAAACCTAAAGGATTTGTTACACCGGTGACCCCAGGCCCTATCTTCTGTCCTTCCAACTCCCTTTTGTTTACCGATACGAATACGATCGGCACGCCCGGAAAAATCTTCTCGCGGTATTTGAGCGCGAAACGAAGCGATGGGTCGACGTTCGCGATCACGACATCCATCTTTACGCCAGCGTACTTACGACGATAAATCTCCGCGTGGCTCTCCCAAGAAGGGTTTTCTTCCGATTGAATGTCCTCCAAATACGCGTAATAGAAGTTGATTGGCCCCGGATAGTGATCTCGCATGTAGGGCTGCATCACTTTTAGCATCTCGTCGCTGTATTTAACGATGCTGAATACAAATAAGACGTTCTTTACACGCGTTTGTGCTTGGGAAGCGCGACCGGCAAGAAGGCAAATCAGAATGCTCAGAATTGTGATCCAAAAATGATTAGAAAGTACCCGGCGTGCAAAGAAGCGAAGAGGACCACGCTGTGCCACGTCGTGCGAGATTTCCATGTTGCTGTGCTCCATCAACAACGAGATCCCAGAGTTCAGTCGCGAGCTTGCGATAGCCGCTTCTGAACCTTCTGCTTGCCTTAGAGCCCCCATCATATCCGAACTGCCAATAGATCCTAGAATCGGCTGGCGACTCACCGGCATCAAGCGCCAACATCCAAGCGAACGCATAGCGGATACCCGTCGTAGTCGTCGCAAGCCGACCGAGTCCGGATTCCATGTCTTTGCGTCCGCTCATTGAGCTTGTACCTTGACGTTGCATTTTAGACGTTCGCGCCGGAGATGCCGACGGGATTCGCTGCTTTGCCAAGCGCTAATTAGGTCCACGGCTCGATATCGCTTGAGCATCCTGTCCGTGGTCCGGTATTCCTTCCACCAATCGTTCACGTGAAGGATATCGGCGCTCGCAAGTAACCGGCGATGAACGTCGGGGTGCTTACGCTTGATGTATGAGCGCATCGCTCGCTCATTGATTGGTAATTTGCATGTTCTCGGTGGGCATAGCCTAAGCGACCGCCAGAGTCCTACGTTAGGCACTCCAGCGAGCGCACCCGCTAAAACTCTTGGGTCATCGCGGAAGCGGGCCCGCAGCGTGGAGACCGTGAGAAATTTTTCAAGAAAATCGATTCGATCGAATAGCTTCTGTGCAGTCTCACCAATTTGACCGAACTCTTGTATTGGAAACGAACTAAAAATCTTACGTAGCGCGCGAATGTCTGGCTTCGGTCCGCATAGGGGTTCTATCTCGGGCCAATTCTGTTCAAAGAAACGCACAAACATGTCACGATCCCAATGGATTTCCTCCAAGTGTTTCGTCCGGGGTCCGCGTCTTCTTCCAGGAATATCGATGCAATTTCGGCCTGCGCGTCGAATTCTGTGGGTTTAGGCACGTTTTGCGTCGAACTAGAGGGGCTCTTAGGCTTGTTACGTCGCATAGAAATCGCACCCCAAACGTGCCTCCAGTATTGCGTTATCTATGGGAGTTGTAAACGCGCAAACAAGGTATCAGATGAAAAACGACGCAAGCCGGGCTAAAACGACGCGGGTTGAGTCTGGCCTGGGCAAGCGAGATGCGGTCCATCCTAAATCCGGGGTTCAGGTTGACCGCCATTCGCAACCGGATGGATAAGGCCTACTCTGACAAACTGGACGGAAAGATCGCGGAGGATTTCTGGGAGCGCCTGATGACCGAATGGCGGATGGAAGAACAGCAGGTCAAGATGGCGATTCAGGGTTTGGCCAGTGGGGAAACCGGGGATAGAGCACTCGACGCGCAAAAGATTTTCGAACTCGCGAATAGTGCCTATTCACTGTATGTTTCGCAGAATCCTACGGAAAAGGCCAAATTGCTCAGAATGGTAGTTTCGAACTTTTCGGTAGACGCCGTAAATGTCTGTCCCACATATAGAAAGCCCTTCGACATGATCGTCAAAAGGGCTCAAAGTGAAGAATGGTCGGGGCGAGAGGATTCGAACCTCCGACCCCCTGGTCCCGAACCAGGTGCGCTACCAGACTGCGCTACGCCCCGAATGTTTGCTGCGGTGAGATGTCGATGAGAGTGCTTTCCGTGAGGCTCAAGCGCGCGGGTGGGCTTGCTAGATCGCTATATCGACTTGGTTAGTTTAGCAGATTATCGACCCCGGGTGGTGAGGGCCCGGGATGAGCCGCGAAGTTCTTTTGTGGAGCCCTGCGGAGGCGGGTGCTACCGTCTGAGGGCTAACATCTGGGCGCTAACATCTGGGCGCTAATGTCTGGGTGCTAATGTCTGGGTGCTAATGTCTAGGCGCTAATGTCTGGGCGCTAACATCTGCGGGCTAACGTCCGGCGGGGCTAACATCCGTGGGCTGAAATGCTTTTGTCGCAATGCGATGCTAACGGTCTTTATGAGTTGAATAGAAAAAAGATGGAGAGGAGCCCTAGTGACTCCTCTCCATTAGTGGTGCAAAGCCGTTCCGGCTGGTTGGCCGGTGGGTGATCCTTATCGTGGCAGTGGGGACCCTCCGTAAGGTTGCCCGCGCCGCTTGATCGAGTTCGAATCGAACGTGTTGGTTTCACCCGGAATGAAGGTGGCTCCGGCGGGCACCAGGATGTTGTCGAGGCTGCGGTTGAGTTCGCCGCCGGTGCGCATCTCGATGCGAGATGGGTCGATGCCTTTCTCGTCGACGAGATATTGCTGAACGTTGAGGTCGCGCTGAGCAGCGGCATCCGGTGTTTCGTCGGCGGAGTGCCTGCCGATGATTACGAGTTTGGATGTTGTGTCGCGGTTAAGGCTAAGGGCGACTTCGTCGAGACAGCCCTTGGCCTCGTTGTCGACGCGAACGGGGCGTTTTCTGTCGCGCTCGAAGGAGACGCTGCAGAGGGGCCGAGCGGGCGGAGCAACGGGAGCAGGCGGAGCTGTAATGGTGACCGTTGTGTTGGCGGTGGCCGTCTTGCCGAGGTCATCGACGACGTTGCAGGTGAGGTTGATTGTGCTGGGAAGTACGCCGGTGGTCGCGAGTGTGGCCGTGGATGTGCTGCTTGCGATCTGACCGGCGGAAGCGGAGTAGGAGTAGGAGAGGGTGCGGTTCTGTGGACTGCTTGCGACAGACGTGATGGTGGAGGGGTCGCCGGGCATCACGGTGCTGGGATTGGCTGAACAACTGATGGTGGGGGGCTCGTAGGCGTGGACGCGGAAGCCTGCTGTGCAAGTGGCTTGCTCGCCGGGACGGATGCCCTCGGTGACGTGGCCGGTGACGTTGTAGTCTCCGGGAGCGAGGCCCGCTGTGTCGACGTTAGCGGTGATGTCGGTTCCAGTGATGTGTCCAGCGCTGATGCTCCAGGTGTATGTGGCCTTCTTTTTCGGATTGAGATTGGCGGGGACAGCAGTGACGACGACTGGATCGCCGGGGAAGATGTTAGCCGGCTGGACGGTGCAACCTAACTGAACTGGCGGAGGTTGGGAGACCTCACCGAGGCGGAGGACGATTCCGGCGGAGAGCCGATAGGCGGAGATATCGCCTGTGCCTCCGACTACCCGGGCAACGTCGGCTGGGCCGTAGTCGACGTGGGAGTAGTGAAAGTCGGCTTGAATTGGCCGGATCGCAATGCGGTTGTTGAAAGTGGGAAGAATGTAGTCGATGCCGAGTCCGCTGGTGACTCCCCAGCCCCATTTGCAGGGTTGGAAGATGGGTCCGCCGACCTTGGCGCCTCCGCCCAATAGGTGAACAAAGGGAGCCCATCGGTTTGCCTGGTAACGGAAGATCGGTCCAGCCTGGCCGGTGAAGACACAGTCGTTGGGGCCGGAGGGGAACAGGCTGCCTTCGGCCTGGACGCCGAGGTAGCGATTGAAATAGGCAGAGGCGCTGAGGACGGTGCCGGGATTAATGGGTTGATAGTTGGTGCCGAAGATACTGCTGTCGACTGGGTGAAGGTAGCCGTATCCGGCGTAGAGATCGACACGCGAGGGCTCAGGCGGAGGGGTGGAACCGGTCTTGATTGCCTGGGCGGAGGCTGACACGGCCGAGGCGGCCATCAACGTCAGAGCGAGACAGAACTGCGTTTTGACGGAGACGCCAAGGCGCGAGAGGCTGCTGTTCAAGTGACCGGAGTTCACGGAGTGGGAATGCATAACGGAGAACCTCCAACTGCGGCGCTTCTTCCTGATTTCAGAGGGCTGTCGCGCGACGGACAAGAATGAGCGCAGCCCCACTTTGATTATTGGTTACCGACGGACAGGAGAACCGACGTGGATTGAACAGGTGCGGTAAAGCTGACGCTGGTGGCAGTGATGTTGATGGTGTAGGTCTGGTAAGTGGTGGGGGGGCAAGCGCAACCTGCCAGGCCAAGAATGCCAATGGAGAAGAGGATGATAGCCAGAAGGTGCATCTTCTGAATGCCTGGTTTTCTGCGGCGACGGAGGCCGGCGAAAAGGACTCCGATGCCGGTGAGTTCGACGGGGAAGGTCGCGGCGATTGTGATTGGCGCGAGGTGGCCCGGGTCGAAGTTGCGGGGCGTTGGTTTGCGAAGCTGGGCATCCGCGACGGTCGTGGTGACGGTCATGGCTACAGTGGCTGTGCCTCCTGCGGAGAGCGTGGGATTGCTCGCGAAGGAACAGGCTGCGTCAGATGGAAGACCGGAGCAGCCGAGATTGACCTGGCCGGCGAAGGCTCCCACGGAGGTGAGCGTTATCTGGAAGACGGTTGCGCCGGCGCCGGTGATGAACTGCGTCGCAGGCGATGCCGCGATGGTGAAGGTTCCGGTCGGGGCGGTCATGACCTGAGTCAATGTTGCGGAGCTTGCGTTGAAGTTGTTATTGGCCACGAAGGCTGCGGTGATGCTATGGCTGCCAAGACCCAGAGCGGTGGTCGAGAAGGTACCGACGCCACTGCTGTTCAGGACCGCGGTTCCGAGGAGGGTGGCGCCGTCCGAGAAGGTGACCGACCCGGCCACTACACCCGCGGGAGTTGTGACCGTGGCGGTGAAGGTTACATTGGCTCCGACGGTTGCCGGCGATCCTGAGCTGATGATGGTTGTGACGGTAGCTGCTGGGGTGATGGCGAGTGTTCCCGGATGGATGGTTGCGATGTAGTTGCTGGCAGAGGTTCCGGAGACGTTGGCTCCGATGGCATAATTGCCGGCCGGCGAGGTGGGGGTTGCAGGGGTGGTGAAGGTGACGACCACATTGTCGCCAGGAATCACTCCGTTGACTGTGCCTGTGAAGTTGGGGTTTGGCGCGGCATAGGCGCGAACAGCGCTATTGACGTTGATGATGAGGGCCGAGAGGTTCTGTGTGACTGTCAAAGTGCCGTTGACGATCACGATGGTGTAGTTCGACGATCCGCCGGAGACGGTGACTACTATGGGATAGGTGCCGACCGCCGAGTTGACGGCGGCTGTCGTCGAGAAGCTTACGGAGACGGTATCGCTGCCAAGCAGGCCGTTGATCGCAGCAGTGAAGGCCGGATTGGCGGCACCATAGCTGCGTGTGAAGTTATTTCCGGTTACGGTGACGATAGCCGGTGTGACGTCGAGAGTTCCGGGAGTGTTGGTAACTACGTAGTTGGACAGGCTGGTGCTGCCTACCGGGGTGAGGGTTGCGACGATTGGGTAGCCGCCAACGGGGCTGGTCGCAGTTGCGACTGAGGAGTACGAGACTGAAATGCTGTCGCCGGGGATTACGCCAGTCAGCGTGCCGGTGAAGGTTGGGTTGGCTGCTCCATAGAGGCGCGCTGCGTTATTGACGGTCACTGTGAGCGGTGCCGGAGTGACCGTGAGAATGACGGTGGAGCTGGCGGAAGCGTAGTTGCTATCGCCGGTGTAGCTAAAGGTGACGGTATAGGTTCCGACTGCGAGACCGCTGTTGGGTGCGTTGCAGGTCGTGGTTGGGCTAAGCGTCGTGGTCAGGGTGCAGAGTATCTGCTTCCCGAGGCTGAAGGTGATGGTCCCGGTGGGAGCGGGATCGCCGTTTGAGACAAGAACAGTCTCGGGGAAGGGTTGGCCGTAGATCTCGGTCTGTGGCGGAAGAGTGAACTGGAGGGGCTCGATGAGCTTGCCGGTTCCGGTGAGTTGGAGCGGCTGAGGGCTGTTGTACGAGTTCGATACCAGGGTGACGGTTGCTATCAGGGGTCCGTTTGCAGTGGGCGTGAAGATGAAGCCCAGGTTGCAGGCGGAGCCTGCGATGATCGTGGTTCCACAGGTGGTGGAGTTGCCGTCGATGGTGAAGTGCGTGTCTGAGGTGGAGAACGAAGCGGTGAGATTGAGGGGGTCGGTGCCGAAGTTGTTCAGGCCCTGCAGCATGGCGGGTGAGCTTTGCCCAACGATGATGGCTCCAAATGCGATGGGCGTGGCAGGGTAACTGATCTTGCGGACGGCGCTGTTGCCCTTGTCGACGATGAAGAGGTTGCTGCTGCCGTCGACGGCGACGCTGACGGGATCGTTGACTTCGGCGAGGTTGGCGAGTCCGCCGTCTCCGATGTTGCCAGCAATGCCGTTACCGAAGACTGTGGCGATGTTGCTTCCGCTGCTGGTGGTGGAGGAGAAGACGGTGTACACACGATTTGCCGCGGCGTCTGTGATGTAGAGATCACCTGCGGCATCGACCGAGAGGGCCGAAGGAGCAAGCAGCGCGGTTCCTGTCGCCTGGCCGGGAACGGAGGTGGTTGTGGTGCCGTTTCCTGCGACCTGATGCAGGATGCCGGACTTGTCGATGGCATAGACGAGATGGCCGCCCGGCGTCGGCGATGTAGAGGATACCGTTGAGGTCGAGGGAGAGACCGCTGGGCGAGACGAAGCTGGAGGAGAGGACGCGGTGCGATCCGGAGGCGTAGACCTCGATGACGTTGTGAGTCGCGCCAGCCTGGGCGATGAAGAGATTGTCGAACCCGTCGACGAAGATTGCAGTTGGCGTGTCGAGGCCAGTGACGTAGCTGGTGTTGATGGTTCCGTCAGCGCCGAAGCGGGCGACCGTGCCGTGAGTTGAGTCGGCGATAAAGAAGTTTCCGGCGGAGTCGATCGCGAGAGCGGAGGGGTTGAGCAGACCTGCGCCTTGCGGGATCACGGTCCGGGGTGAACCGCCGCCGGCGGGAAGTAACAGAAGATCGGCGGAGGTTGTGCCGGCTTCGAGAACATACGCGTTCCCGGCGGAATCAACTGCTACTGCGACGGGAGCAGACAATGAACCGGCCACGCTGTTCACAGTACCGGGAGTAAAGACGCTGAGCGAGCCGGTCGCTACGGCCTGAAGACCCTGGAGGATGACCTTACCGGAGATGGAGTCCGTCAGCTTGACCGGTTCGCTGCGTAAACCTGGACGAGCAGGGGCGAAGCGGATGAAGACCTGGCAGGTGTTTGGCGCCGAACCTGGAGAGGCAGGGCTCAACGGACCGCTGCAGGTGTTGCTGGTTATGTGAAGTCTGCGCCTGCGGATACTGAGAGGTTGGCGCTCTGGTTGATGATGAAGGTGAGCGGTATCGCGCGCTCGCGCTACCAACGGGGGTCGAAGGAAAGATGATGTTGCCGCTTAGTTTGCGGGCGATACTGTTTCCGGAATCAGCGAGAGAGAAGTTGCCGAGGCTGTCGACGCTGATGCCGCGGGGAGAGTTGAGCGGAGTGCCGAGAGCGGAGTTCCCGTCCTGGGTGGGGCTGTAAGGTCCGGCGGCACCGTTAGGCAGGCCAGCGACGACAGTGAGAGCGGCAGATCCGAGGTTGTAGCTGACTACATTGTCGGGGCTGGTTTCGGTGATGAAGAGAGTTTGCGTTGGCGAAAAGGTGAGGCCATACGGTTTATTCAGGGCAGTGGTAAGACTGCCGGAGCTATCGTTGGAACACTGACCGACGGCGGTCTTGAACGTAGCAAGATTGGCGATCTGGCGTACGCAGTTGTTGCCGGTGTCGGCGATAAAAAGTTCGCCTGTGCCGCTTATCGCCAGACCAGAGGGAGCGTTTAGCGCGACGCTGCCGACGATACCCGCGCAGACATTGGGAACGAGGGTGGAGGGGGCGCCTGCCATCACACAGAGGCTCGCTGCAGGTGCCTGCCGGAGGACCTGGTAAGTGCTGACGGCGGGAAGAACCTCCGTGTCCTGGATCGAGATGTAGAGATTATTCGCGGTATCGAGGGCGAGGCCGTTGGGGCTGGGTGTTGCGGATGCAGAGGAGCCACAGGTTCCGGAGACGGTTGTGAGTGTGGCAACACCGGAGGATCCGTTTGCGAGTTCGCGGACGCAGTTGTGTCTGGTGTCGGCGATGTAGAGGTTGTTGGAGCTGTCGACGGCGAGGCCGGTGGGCTGATACAGACCCTGGGATGGCGTGGGAGTGGCGTTGGATGAGGTCGAGCAGGTATCGCCCTGGCCGGAGACGCCGAGCCCAACGACGGTGCTCATGGAGCCGGAGGTATCGATCTTGCGGACGCAGTTGTTTTGCGTGTCCGAAATGTACTGGTTTCCGTGCGAGTCGAAGACAATGTAGGACGGTGTATTGAGGCTGACCGTGATTGCCGATCCAAAGTCTCCATTGAAGCCGGGTGTAATCGTCCCTGCATAGCGTGTTTCGCTTTGGGCCGGGGTAAGTGCCTGGGAGTATGCGAGAGTTGGGGCGAGAGCCGATGCAGCAAACGAGAGAACGTTGAGGAGGACTCGAACGCTGGAGACACGGTTGAAACGCATGGGGAAACTCCTAGGTTGATGTCCTGCAAAGTGATTCAGGTCGAACTGACTAAGTTGTTGAAGCCGAAGATCTATTTTGACGTCGCAACTTCCTCAGACTTGGTGATTACCTGCTGGGCACAAGAAGTGCCGAAGCTAGCAAGTAGCTATTTTTCTGCCAATTATCAGGACATTGTTGCAATACTAGGAGAAGTGGTTGGCAATAGCACCTCAAAACAATGAAATTACAGGTCCCGTTGTTGTATTCCTGGATACTTGTCTTTTCGAGGGGCGTCTGCCGGCGTCAGAAAAGACAACTCTTTTTCCTTTTCCCGAAGCTGTGTTCTGATCCGACAGGAAGATCGGAAATCTTTTTTCTCTTTGGCGCGTAGCTAGCGTCAGAGAAAGAATCAAATTGTTTGGAGTTGAATGGACTAAGCTTGAGTAAGAGGGTGGTTGTTGCGTGATGATGGAGCGTCGACAAACCGTTCGACTGTCGCAGCAGAGTGGCGTAGCTGTGCTGGTGACGCTGGTGCGGGCTGAAGGCTCGAGCTATCGGCGGCCCGGTGCGAGGCTACTGGTGGCGGCGAGTGGGGAGTATGCGGGGACGATCAGCGGAGGCTGCCTGGAGACTGAGGTTTTGCGGAAGGCGCTCTGGCTGACTCGTGAAGGGGCAGTCGTTGAGCAGTATTCGACGATGTTCGATGACACGGCGGAGGTGCCTTTCGGGCTGGGGTGCGGCGGGGTGGTCGATCTGTTACTGGAGCCGGGGGATACTCCTGAGTGCCGTGCTTTGATGTCGGCCCTCGCAGGTAGCCTTGCCGGGGAACAGGTGACCGTGTTGACCTGGTTGCCTCGTAGAGGCAGTCAGCTTGCGCGAGCGGTTTTGGCCGCGAATGGAGACTTCACTTTTGCCAGCGAGAAGCTGACGGAGCCTGAACTCGTGGAAGCACGTCGAGGCGTGTTGCGCGGGGACTGGGTTGAGAATATGCCGCGAGACATCTTCGTCGAGCGGATTGGCGCTCCGCAGCGATTGTTTGTTTTGGGCGCTGGCGATGATGCAAAGCCGCTCGTGAGCATGGGAGCGCTGCTGGGATGGAGCGTTATCGTCATGGATGGGCGGCCGCAATTAGCCCGCCGGGAGCGGTTTCCGGGGGCTGAGCATGTCGTGGTCCCTTCCAATTCCACAGAGGTGCTGAAGATCGGGCCAGAGGACGCTGTGGTTCTGATGACCCATAGCTACGAGCAGGACAGAGAGTTGCTGGCGGCTGTATTGCCGTTGCGACCCAGGTATCTTGGGTTGCTGGGGGCGCGTCACCGTAGCTCGTTATTGGTGAGTGAGGTGGCCCAGAGACTGGGGTGGACGATTGCGGCTTGTTGCGAGCGGATTCATGCTCCTGTGGGGCTTGATCTCGGCGGAGATGGACCGGAGGCGATTGCCCTGGCAGTGATTGCCGAGGTGCAGGCGTGTTGCATGGGCAAGCTTGGGACCTCACGAAGATTGTCGGCGGAGGATGTCGCGAAACATATAGAAGAGGGTGGGTCGTCGCGGTACCTTGTTGTTCCGTGCGCGCTGGATGTTGCCTGATGCAAGTTGCAGCGGTTGTCTTGGCTGCGGGTGCGTCGAAGCGGCTGGGTGAGCCGAAACAATTGGCGATGCTTGGTGAAGAGACTCTGCTGACAAGAGCGGTGCGGGTCGTTCGTGAGGCAGGGTGCTCGCCTGTGGTGGTTGTGGTGGGAGCCGAGCATGTGCGGGTTTTGCAGCACGGCGCGCTTAGCGATGCTGTGACGGTGATCAACGACAAATGGGAGGAAGGGATGGCGTCGTCGATCCGGGTGGGCGTGAGGGCTTTGGGTTTTGTCTCGAAGGAGGCCGAAGGGGTGGTGCTGATGACCTGCGATCAACCAGCTGTTACGGTGAAACATCTAGCTCGGCTTATGCTGCGAGCTGAGGTGAAGGCTTCACGCTATGCGGGGAAGAATGGAGTTCCTGCTTTCTTTCCGAAGGAGTATTTCGAGAGATTGATGGAGTTGACGGGGGATGCGGGGGCACGTGAGCTGCTGCTCGACGCGCAAAGTGAGGTGTTGGAGAACGGCGAACTGGATGTGGATCGTCCGGAAGATCTGCGGCGGGCGCGCGAGTTATTTGGTTAGATTTACAGCCGCAGCAACTATTCGAGAGAGTGGAGAAACTCTTCGAGCAGATTGGCGGCGACGGTAGCGCGGTACTTCGCGGTGCTGCGAATGTCGTCGATCGGCCGGGCTTCAGTGAAAATGGCGGCGCGAGCGGCGGCGATGGTTGCGGATGTGACGGTTTTACCGATGAGAGATTGTTCCGTGGCGGTGAGCCGGGCGGGATATTCGCGGAGACTAGCTGCACCGAGGCGTATGTCCTCGATATAGCCGCCATTCATTCGAGCGAGGGCGGCGAGTGCCACCTTAGAGATGGCCTGGGCATTTCGTGTTCCTACTTTGCGAATGTACGATATGTAACCGTTTAGGTTACGTGAAATAGTAATGCTATGCAGGATTTCATCCGGTTCCAGGGCGGTCTCCTTGTAGGCGAGATGGAAGTCGCGGTATGGCAGAGTGCGGGATCCCCGGGTTGAGATGATGGTTACCTTGGCGTCGTAGGCGAGTAGAGCGGGTGGGGAGTCTGCGGCGGGAGAGGCGTTGACGATGTTGCCGCCGAGGGTGCCCCGGTTCTGGTTGGCAATACTGCCGGTCCAGCTTGCTGCCTGGGCGAGAATTGAGAATTCTTCTGCAATGGCGGGGTGTTTACGGATGTCGGTGAAGGTAGAGCCGGCGCCGATGATGACGGCGTCGGGGGTGACTTCGATGAAGCGGAGTTCCTCGAGATTCCAGAGGGAGATGAGTTTTTTGGATTGCAGGCGTCCGGCTCCGAGGGCGACCATAAGTTCGGTGCCTCCGGCGATGGGAGTGTAATTGTCGGGCGAGTCGGCGAGGATCTGGAGGACCGCGTCGAGCGATTTTGGTGCGATCAGGTCATATTGGGTGACGTTGGACCGCATTATTTTGCGGCTCCGGCGAGAGCAGCCTGCTGGACGGCGTTGAAGATGCGCATGTAGCCGGTGCAGCGGCAGAGGTTGCCGTTGAGTCCTTCCTGAATTTGTAACAGTGTTGGTTGCGGATGTTTTTCAAGAAGGTGATGGGTGGCGAGGATCATGCCTGGAGTGCAGATGCCGCACTGGGCTCCGCCTTCTTCGAGGAAGCATTGCTGTATGGGGTGGAGCTTTTCGTCTTTACCGGACAGGGGTGCGAGACCTTCGATGGTGGTAATGTGTGCGCCATCAGCTTGCAGAACGGGGATGAGGCAGGAGTTTACGAGATCGCCGTTCATCAGAACGGCACAGGCTCCGCACTCGCCTTCGCCGCAGCCTTCTTTAGCTCCGGTTAGATGCATATCTTCTCGGAGGACGTCGAGGAGGCGCTTCATCGGCGGGGCTTCGATGGTTGTTTCGTGGCCGTTGATGATGCATTGGATGGTGGTCATGCGGTGGCTCCGCTGAAGATCGGGCCCGCGACGGCAGGATCGAGGGACTCGCTCCCTGATTCGGGGTTGCGGGTCATGCGTTCGAAGATGTCTTCGGGGAGGAGTGGGATTTCGTTGAAGGCGATGTTGGTGGCGTGCTCGATGGCGCTGAGGATTGCGGGGGCGGGTCCATCCATGGGGAGTTCGCCGATGCCCTTGGCTCCGAAGGCTCCATGGGAGCTGGGCGTCTCCTCGAAGGTGACGTGGATGGGGGGTAGGTCGGCGCTGGTGGGCATGATGTAGTTGGTCATCTGATTGTTCATGAGATGGCCGTTTCGCCATAGGCACTTCTCGTAGAGGGCGTAGCCGATCCCCTGCGCGACGCCGCCTTCGATCTGGCCGGCAGCGAGGATGGGGTGAAGGACTTTGCCTACTTCCTGGAGAGCGTTGAAGTTGGTGACAGTAGCGGAGTAGGTGGTGGTGTCGACGGCCACCTCGGCGACGTAAACGGCCCAGGCGTAAGCGGGGTAGGCTTCGCCGCTGTAGGTTTCGTCGTCCCAGAAGATGTTGCCGGGAGATTCGTAACGGACGCAAACCTCGAGGTTTGCGTGCTGTTTGCCGTATTGGATGGCGGCACGCTTGAAGTCTCTGAAGGTGTGTGGAGTGGGAAGACCGGCGTCAGCACGGAGTTTCTCGAGGATCTGGATAGAGGCGCGCTCGACGAGTTTGCCGACGATCATAGCTGTGCGGCTGGCCACGGTGGGGCCGGAGTTTGGGACCAGGCGGGTGTCGGGCTGTGCGATGGCGACGTTTTTGTAGGGGATGCCGAGAGTCTGCGCGGCTACCTGACAGAGGATTGTGTTGGTGCCCTGGCCGAACTCGGTGGACGAGACGAGAATGACGGGATTGCCGGTTTGAAGGTCGAGATTCATGGCTACTTCGGAGTTGAGGCGGCGCTCGCCGGATCCGGTGAAGCCTGCGCCGTGGAAAAAGGTAGCGAAGCCTATTCCTCGCTTGATTGTGCTCTTAGGGTTTTCGCGGTCGAATTGCTGGCGTTTTGCGTGATAGTTCGATTCTTCTAAGGGCTCTGGTGAGCATGTGTTGCATGTCGACGGGGTCGCTGAGGAGTTGGCCGGTGGCAGTGTGGTCGCCGGTGGAGAGGAGGTTGCGGCGGCGGAGTTCTTCGGGGGTCAGGCCGATTGTTTTTGCGATTTTGTCCATGTGGCGTTCGAGCGCGAAGATGCTTTGGGGTGCGCCGAATCCTCGGAAGGCCCCGTGGGGGGGAATGTTGGTTGCCATCGCTTTGGCGCGGACTGTGATGTAGGGCCAGAGGTAGGGACCGGGGGCGTGGATGGTGCCTCGTGAGAGGACTACCGGGGAGAGTGTGGCGTAGGCTCCGCCGTCGATGGCGAAGTCGATCTCTCCTGCGAGGAGTTTGCCGTCCTTGCTGACGGCGGTTCGGTGGCGGGTGCGGCTGGGGTGGCGTTTCGTGGTGGCGGCCATGTCTTCGGCTCGGTCGTAGCAGAGTTTCACCGGGTGGCCGGACTTCATGGCCAGCAGTGCGGCGTGGCTGCCTATGACACTGGGGAAATCTTCCTTGCCACCGAAGGCTCCGCCGGTCTCGGTCTGGATGACCCGGCACTTTTCGGCGGGGAGGTTGAAGACAAGGGTGAGGGCGTGGACGAGGTAGAAGGGGCACTGCATGGAGCCTCTTACCGTTACGCCTGATTCGAGGTTGTATTCGGCGATGACTCCGTTGTTCTCGATGTAGAGCTGCTCCTGGGCTCCGGTTCGGTACTCGCCTTCGACGATGTAATCGGCCTTTTGCCAGACTTCGTCGGGGATCGGGGTTTGATTCTTTTGCATCAGGTAGGTCTTGAAGGTGTTGGCTGTTTCGCCTTCGCCCCAGATGATGTGTTCTTTCTTTTCCGACTCTTCGATGGTGTAGATGGCGGGGAGTTCTTCGTAGGTGATGTGGACCGCGGCTACAGCGGCGGAGAGTACGGCCCGGTCGGGGTGGGCGAGGAGGAGGATTGGTTCTTCGGCGTGGTTGACGTGGGTGACGGCCAGGCAGGGGTGGTCTTTGGTGAGGTGGACGATGGTGTTTTCGCCTGGAATGTCGGCGGCCGAGACTATGGTGAACTCACTCCAGGGGATGGCGGGGTCGAAGGCGATGGAGGTGATACGGCCCCGGGGGATGGTGCTGCGAACGGTGGCTCCGAACCACATGTTGGGGAGGGTGATGTCGTCGACGTACTGGGCCCGGCCGAGGACCTTCGCTTTGCCCTCCTTACGGGGGGGCGATTGGCCGACGATTTTGGGGGCTTTGGCCATCGGAGTAGCGTCAAGAATAGAACGAAAGCGGTCCGACGCGAAGTATTGATATGTTGACGGCGTACGCGGGTGGTTGTCCTTCTTTTTCCGGGTGGCTTTATTTGGGGTTCCCTCCCTTGAGAGGTATTTTGGACGTAAAACACTTCATTTCATACGGTTATGGGGTTGGTCGTCTGCAGGATGTTCATAACAAAGTGGTTGGGTGACGGTAACCGTAACAGCCGGGAAGGCGAAATGCGGGGATCCTTCACTGCGTTCAGGATGACGACGCGAAATAGCAACGACCACGACCACGACAACGAATGGGGACTTCCCGGCGGAGGTGAGCGTGAGGAAGAGAAGCGGGAAGGCAGTGATCGAGGCTTTTATGGCGGTTAGTTTAGAGGGTGTCGTTCAGAGATTGTCCGTAATACGAGAGCAAACTGCACTGAGATAAATTCATGAGAGGCGGCTGCGATACGTTTGATCGATCAAAGGAAAGTCCGGTATGCATCCTAAGTCCGAAGGAATACTCGAGTCTTCCCTGTACGTAAATGATGTGGCCGCATCGGCCCAGTTTTACGAGAAGATCTTTGGGTTTCCGGTCATCAGCGATTTTGGAGAGCGTGGCTGCGCCATGCAGGCTGGGGACCATCACGTTCTGTTGCTGTTTAGGAAGGGCGGTTCGTGTGAGATTGTGTCTCCGCATGACGGTGATGGCGAGCTTCATGTTGCGTTCGCGATCTCGGCATCTGAACTGACGAGATGGGAGGCCTGGTTGGCGGAGAACGGGATCTCGGTGGAAGAGAAGCGCATGTGGGAGCGGGGCGGAACGAGCGTTTATTTTCGGGATCCGGACCGGCATCTGTTGGAGATCGCGACGCCGGGTGTCTGGTCGAACTATTGATGTCGTTGACGCAGCTATGTGAGGAGTCCATCCACCGCTGGAGTGGCGATGGATGGGACGTCACGTGTGTTTGTTAGACCCCTGCGGGTGCGTTTGGGTCACCGGGAGATACTTCTGATTCCTCGACTCTTCTTCTTTGCAGCTTTCTTTGCGACTGCTTTTTTCTTCGCGGCTTTTTTAGGCTTTGCTGCGGAGCCGGCTGATCCACCTGGTTTGACTACGGAGATTAGTTTTGTGCCGATGGGAGAGCCGAGGCCGGTGCAGGCGTCCCAGCCGGGGCCGGCTTTGAAGCCTACGGGTGTGCCGGAGTAGTTGGTGCCAGAGGTGATGTCGTTGAAGGCGGCTTTGCCTTTGGCGGCGTAGATGGCGGGTTGAATGAAGCCGGCGGATTTGCCGTTCTGGGCGTTGGCGACTGCGATGAGGCCGGCCCAGAGAGGCGCGACCGCGCTGGTGCCGCCTATGGTCCCCATCTTGCCGTCGACGCGGATGACGTAGCCGGAGGAAGGATCAGCGTCGCCAGCGACATCGGGGACGCCGCGACCCCCTTTGGGGTTGGTGGGTTTGGGGACACCAGCTCCGGATTGCCAGGAAGGCAGGGGGAAGAAGTTGCTGACTCCTCCGCCGGTTGCGCCTTCGTTGTTCGTGAGTTCGTTCCAGACAACCTCTGAGGAGATGGTGGAGCCGGAGCCGATGAGTGTGGTTCCACCGCAGGCGAGGACGTGCGGGCTGGATGCCGGAAAGTCGACGTGGTTCTTGCCGTCGTTGACGTTGTCGGTTGAGCCGTTGTCGCCTGAGGCGACGGTGATGGTGATGCCGAGAGCGGCAGCGGACTGACAGGCAGCGTCGAGCGCAGTCATGGACTGGGCGGTCCAACTGACTTCAGGGCCTCCCCAACTGATGGAGATGACGCTGGGTTTGTTTTTGGTGTCGTGGATGGCTGTGGCGATGGCGTCGATGAACCCCTGGTCGGTGTTGGGAGTGAAGTAAACGACGATCTTCGCACCAGGTGCGACGGATGCGGCGACTTCGATGTCGAGCATAACCTCGCCGTCGGCGCTGTTGGCGTTGGAGGGTGAGTTCTTGCCTCCGTCTACGGAGACTGCGGAGACGCTGGGAGTCTTCTGGCCGAGGGATTTGAAGTATGCGGTGATGTCAGCAGTGCGATAGCCACCGCCCAGCTCGATGATGCCGATGGTCTGGCCTGCGGCAGAGGCGTTTGGCGGGAACTGATAAAGCGCAGCGACTTGCGGCGGAGTGTAGGAAACACTGGTTCCTCCTGCATGAGGATGGACGAAGCCTCCGGCCTGGGCTACGTTTGCGGTGATGTCCCCGGCCTCGCCGAGGATACGAAAGTGGGGCTGAGCCTGGGGGCGGTTGTCGAGACCGAGGACGGCCACGACTGGGCCGATGAGGTGAGAGGGCAAGGTGATACTGCCTTCGCGGACGCGGTAGGTGGCGCCGTCGACGTTCTTGTGGGTGAGGGTGACGCCGAATGCTTTTTGCATTGCGGCGATAGTGCCGGAGAGTTTTACGGTGCGGCGCTCGGGTCCGGGTGTGTCAGGCGCGACGGTGAGACCAAACTCTTTGGCAAAGGCGCGAACGAGTTTCACGGCTTCGGGATCGGCTGCATGACTCTGGCGGTATTGCGCGTGCGTAAGGCGTGCTTTGCCGGTTTTATGCGCGACGGTGAGGGGGTTCTTGCGCCGGACGACGACAGATACGGTGATCTTCGTGCCCGCTGGTGCTGGCTTTTCGCCTTCGGTCTTGACGAACGGAGCTTTTTCGCTACCCGGCAAAACAGTGCGGGGCGAGGCAGGTAAGGGAGTGGACTTCTTTTTCGTTGCCATTTGGATCTCCAATTTGGGGATGAATTGTGAGAGGGCCGTGCGCGATTGGCGCGAGACACAATACTATGCCAGCCCTGCTGAAGAAGGAAGCCAGAGAATGTAAAAAAATGTCGCGACGAAGACGACGCGGGACTGAGATAGACTGGGCGACTATCTGAGGCTTTGATCCAAAGGCTAACGGCAAATTGCAGACAGGTTGATCCGGGAGGTTAGGTGCATGCAGGTTTCGACGTCGATTGGTGCAGGTGCAAAGTCGCAGGGGAATGCCACGCGGTCGGTGTTTCCCGTGGGACATGTGGTGCTTTTTGCGCTGGTGACGGTGCTGTTTTTTCTTTGGGGGATGTCGAACAACCTGACGGACATTCTGGTGCAGCAGTTCAAGAAGTCGTTTGAGCTGTCGCCGGTGAGCGCGCAGCTGGTGCAGACGGCGAACTTTCTGGGCTATTTTGTGATGGCGATGCCGGCGGCGTTGCTGATGCGCAAGTGGGGCTATAAGGCGGGGATGGTGACGGGGCTATGCCTATTCGGCAGCGGGATGATTCTGTTCTGGCCTGCGGCGGTGAGTGGGCAGTATCTGCCTTTTCTGGTGGCTCTGTTTACTGTGGGCAGCGGTGCATCGTTTCTGGAGACTTCCGCTAATCCGTTTATTGCGCAGTTTGGGCCTGCAGAGACCTCGGAGCAGAGGCTGAATTTCTCGCAGTCGTTCAATCCGCCAGGAACGATTGTCGGAGTGTTGATTGGGGCGCGGTTTATTTTTTCCGGTGTGGAGAAGACGGGTCCTGAGATTGAGGCGATGCGAGCGGCGGGGACCTACCAGGCTTACCTTCACACGGAGATCATGCGTGTGGTGCCGACGTACCTTGCGTTTGGCGGTGCCGTGCTGGTGTGCGCGTTTATTCTGTCGCGGATGACTTTCCCCTCAATGCATACCGAGCATGAGGGTGAGGCGGGCGATCATGGCAGCTTTGGCCAGTTATTCCAGTACCCGCATCTCTGGTTCGCGGTGCTGGCGAACTTCTGCAATGTCGGAGCGCAGATTTCGAGCTGGAGCAGTTTGATTCCTTATATGAAGCAGTTCACGACGGTGAGCGAACGGCATGCAGCGTACTATCTGACGGGAGTGCTGGTGGCTCTGGCGGCGGGGCGGTTTATTTCGACTCCGCTGATGAAGTATGTTTCGCCGAGCCGGATGCTGGGCGTTTATGGAGTGATGAATGTGCTGTTGATGGCGGTGACGATGACGCAGCCGGGGATTGTCGGCGCGTGGGCTGTGGTGGCGAGTGGGTTCTTTTTGTCGATCATGTTTCCGACGATCTTTGCTCTCGGGTTGAAGGGACTAGGCCCGAATACGAAGCTGGCGGGGTCACTGCTGGTGATGGCGATTGTGGGTGGGGCGCTGTTCCCACCGATTCTTGGGTTGATTGCAAGGAACACGGGGAGCCTGGCTAAGGGGTACATCGTGCCGTTGCTCGGATTTGTGGTTGTGGCGATTTATGGGTTTCTGTCAGCGAAGTGGCAGCCGGCCGAGGGGGCGGCCGCTTGAGAGGGTGACGATTGTGGCGCAGCGAAGAAATGCGGGGATTCTTCGCTGCGGCCAGAATGACAACCTCAAGGTTTCGCTCAGAATGACGACCTCAGAAAACATTAGAAGTGGCGTAGGTTTTCAGTGGGGACGGGTGTTTTGTAGTCGGGGTCGCCGGGGATGTGGTCCAGCGGGGACCGGTGGTCGGTGGTGGTGCGTTCGAGGGAGCGGCTGACGATGTCGCGGGAGCCGAGGCCGACTGCCAGGGCGAGGGTCAGGACGATTCCGCCGAAGAGAATTCCGAAGGCCAGCTCGACCACTGCGCCGCCGATCTGAAGGTGGTCGAGGACCATGGCGGCGGTGAGGACCAGGACGAGCCACTTGATGCCGAGCGAGAGGAAGCGGGCGTATTGGAGCTTGGCGTTGACGGCGCCGATGAGGACGGAGCGCTCGAGGAAGCGGGCGATGACGGTGCCGGCGATAAGGAGAAGGACGGCCCCTATAGAGTGGGCGAGATAGGGAACGATAACGGTGGAGATCTGCGAGTCGCCGGGGTAGGCGGAGTCGAACGCGGAGATGCCGATGAAGCAGCCGAGGAGGAAGCAGGCCCAGAAGACGACGCGTGCGATGAGCGCGGTGGGGCTGTTCGCGGGCGACCAGTCGGAGATGGGGCCGATGGGATTGTTGGCGAGGCGCTCGTCGAATTTGGCCGCGGTGAGAGTGCGCCGAAGGAGGGCGGCCAAGCCCGCTCCGATGGCGGTGAGGACGATGACGGCGAGAAGAAGAGCGACGAGGCCGGGGAGGAAGCTAGCGAGTTTGACGAGCACTCGGTGAGCGGATTGGCTGAGGGCGAGTTCGACTTGTTGCCACATGGGAGATTCTCCTTGCCGGGCTGATTTTATGGGTTGAAACGGTCGGGCCAGCGCCAGCGGGATACGAGGTATGGTTTGTCGGCTTCGAAGGCAAGGGCGACGTCCTGGCTGTGTTTTTCCGGAGCGGTGCCGCTGCTGATGAGAGTGAGGTGCGAGGCGACCCAGGCGAGATAAAGAGGCGTGAGGGCGCCGAGAAGGTGTCCGCGATTGATGGTGCGGAGACGAAAGGCGAGGATGAAGTCGTAGACGATGCGGGCCCAGAGATTGTCTGGCATGCGGAAGGTCTCGGGCGACATGAGGGAGAGCTTTTTGAGGCCGAGGAGCGAGTTGGGTGGAAGGACGAGGGACCAAATCTCGTGGAGGTTCGTGTAGGCGAGACGGAAGGCTTCGAGCATGGAGGCGATGTCGGGCGGCTCGACGATGGAAGCGGTTTGCGTGATGAACTGAGGGGTTTGAGTGGCCCGTGCGCGCTGCCAGAAGGCTGCTTTGGCGTCGATGTCGGTGAAGACTGAGGCGGCGATGTAGGCGAGGAGAGAGTTGACGTCGTTGGTGATGGGTTGGGGGAGGATGCGCGGGCTGACGGCGATCTCGGTCGTGGTGTAGTTGGCGGTGGCGGCTTCGTTGAGAGGCCACAGGAGCGCGTCGTTTTGTCCGGCAGCGATGAATCGCTGGGCGACGGTGGCGAGGCGCTCTGCCATTCGGAGGGAGAGGCCGACGTCGATCGCCAAGGGGAAGCGCGGGCGTGTGCCGAAGAGGGCTCGAGTGACTGGGTAGAGGATGGCGGAGTTGACGAGGCCTTCGTGCGGGCCAAGATCGTAGTGGGCGAGGGTGAGGTCGGAGAGGAGCGTGGATTTGGCGAGGGCGCGGATGGTCTCAGGATGGATGGACTGGGATTCGGGGCCGAGCAGGACGCAGGCGGTGGCGTGGTTTTCCTGCGCGAGCTTCCAGGTGTTGAGGTAGTCTGCGGCGGTGAGGAGCCAGGGGCTCTTTGAGACTGTGGTTACGGTGTAAGGGAGGAGGCGGAGCGGGCTTCCAGAGGAAGATTGCGGGGCAGCGTCGGGTGTGGCGACGAAGACGGTTTCGCCGGGAAAGGCCAGGGCGAGGTTGCTGAGTGTGGCGTCGAAGGCGTCGGAGGCAAGGGGAACGAGGCTGACAAGAAGGCCGCTGGTGCCCATCGCGGTTGCGGCGAGGTCGACATTGGTTTGCGTAGAGGCCATCGGCGGTCTGACTTTCTTTCGGTTTGGCGGTGGCTTAGAGTTTCTGGACTCGGTTGCAGGGATTTTGCGTCGGCAGAGAAGGTGCGGCAGCGTAGGGCGCTTGTTTTACGGAGATGTTCGTCCGTCGATTCTTTGTCTTCAAGAGTACGCTCCCTTTTTTGCGTGACGACTGGCGGGTGCATCTTATGCATGTGGCGATGCAGTTTAAACAGATGCCGGGTTTGGGCTATGTGGTTGCAAGCAGGATGAATGCAGTTGATCGAAGGGAATCGAAGCGAGGGAAACAGTGGTAGAGCAAAAGAAGCGGCTGGCGGCGTTTCATGGCTCGCCGATTGAAGATTATTGCCTGATTGGCGACTGCGAGACGGCGGCGCTGGTGTCTCGCGAGGGGTCGATCGACTGGCTGTGCTGGCCGAATTTTTCTTCGCCCGCTTGTTTTGCCGCGTTGTTGGGGACGCGTGAGAACGGGTTCTGGAAGATCGCTCCGACGGGGATGGTGAGGGCGATTCGCCGGCAATATGAGGCGCACGCGCTGGTGGTGGAGACGACGTTTGAGACGAAGGATGGCGAGGTGTGCGTGGTGGATTTTATGCCGCCTCGGGCGAAGCACTCGCACATAGTGCGGATGGTGCGCGGGGTTCGCGGCAAGGTAGCAATGCAGATGGATCTCTCGATCCGATTCGATTATGGAAAGACGATTCCGTGGGTGACAAGCGGCGATCACGAGTTGCGTGCGATTGCGGGATCGGACATGGTGGTTTTGCGTACCGAGGTGCCTCTGCGTGGGGAAGGAATGTCGACGCGGAGTGAGTTTGCCGTGGTGGCTGGGGAGATGGTGAGTTTTACGCTGACAAATCAGTCGTCGCTGGAGAAGGTGCCCGCGGTGCAGGCTGCTGAGGAGGCGTTGAAGGAGACCCGGGTTTTCTGGAAGGAGTGGAACGAGAGGAACCGATATGAAGGTCCGTATGCCGGGGCGGTGGAGCGGTCGCTGATGACGCTGAAGGCTATGACGTACAGGCCGTCGGGTGGAATTGTTGCGGCGGTTACAACTTCGTTGCCGGAGATGATCGGCGGCACGCGTAACTGGGACTATCGATATTGCTGGCTGCGCGATACGGCGTTTACGCTGCTGATTTTGATGCAGGCAGGTTATGTCGACGAGGCTGTGGAGTGGAGGAAGTGGTTGATGCGAGCGATTGCCGGGTCGCCGGGTCAGATCCAGACGATCTATGGGATATGCGGCGAGCGGCAGATTGTGGAGTGGGAGGCGGACTGGCTGCCCGGGTATGAGGGCTCGCGGCCGGTGAGGATCGGCAATGCGGCGGTGAACCAGTTTCAACTGGATGTGTTTGGCGAGGTTGCTGCGGCGTTGAACCGGATACCGCCGGTCGAGGAGGAGATTCACGTTTCGACGAGCGCGGTGCAGGCGGCTTTGATTGATCATCTGTGCGAGGTGTGGCAGGAGACGGACCAGGGGATATGGGAGGTGCGTGGGAAGCCGCAGCACTTTACGCACTCGAAGGTGATGGCGTGGGTGGCGCTCGATCGCGCGATCAAGAACCACGCGCAGTTTGACGGGAAGGGCGATGTGAAGAGGTGGAGGAAGAATCGCGACATGATTCACAAGGAGGTTTGCGCGAAGGGGTTCAATAAAAAGCTGAACAGCTTCGTGCAGTCGTATGGGTCGAAGCAACTTGATGCTTCGTGCCTGCGAATTGGCTTGACGGGATTTCTTCCGATGGATGATCCACGGATTGTAGGAACGGTGGAGGCGATTGAGAAGCGATTGATGAGAGATGGATTTGTGGCGCGATATGACACCAAGACAACCGATGATGGTTTGCCTGCGGGCGAGGGTGCGTTTCTTGCGTGCAGCTTCTGGATGGTGACTTGCCTGTGGCTGATTGGGCGGCGGGAGGATGCGACGAAGATGTTTGAGAGGTTGCTCTCACTGAGGAATGATGTCGGTTTGTTGTCGGAGGAGTACGATACGGTGACGAAGCGGATGGTTGGAAATTTTCCGCAGGCGTTGTCGCATATCGCGCTGGTTCATTCGGCGTTTGCCATGTCGGGGCTGTGGCAGCCGCAATCTGCGGGTTGAAAAACGGATGCAACCATCGAGGCGCTAAGCGCCTCTAATCAATCACCTGCATAACTATTCTGCTGCCTTGTTTTCCTGAACGAGTACTTGATCGGTCGATAACGATGCCACGGATTCCATGCTCTACCTACAGGCTGCAACTCCATAAAGATTTCACATTCGATGATGCGGCAGCGATTGCGGATTATCTGCGTGCGCTGGGAATTTCTCATGTCTACAGCTCTCCTTATTTGCAGGCTGCTCCGGGCAGCGCGCATGGGTACGATGTTGTCTCGCACCAAATGGTGAATGAAGAGCTGGGTGGTGCGGAGGGGCATGATCGCTTCTGTAAGAAGCTGGGTGAGGCGGATCTGGGGCAGGTGCTCGACATTGTGCCGAACCACATGTCGCTTGGAAAAGAGAACAGATATTGGTGGGATGTTCTGGAGAACGGGACTTCGAGCCGGTATGCTTCGTTCTTCGATATCGACTGGCAGCCGCAGGAAGAGAGGCTGAGGGATAAGGTGCTGGTTCCGATACTGAGCGATCAGTATGGCAGGGTGCTACAGAGCGGCGGCATCAAGGTGACGCGGCGGGGGAATAAGTTTCAGGTGGAGTGCTCGGGGCAGACGTTGCCGGTGGCGCCGACTTCACTGCCGGTGATTCTTGCGCGGGCAGCGGAGTATGCGAAGTCGGACACGCTGAGTTTTCTTGCGGCGTCGTTCGGGCGGTTGCCGCAGCCGGAGTACGTCGACCGGAGGACGATTCTTGCTCGGCATCGGGACAAGGTGGTTCTGTATGGCCTTCTTGAGCGACTGGGCAATGAGGAATTGGAGATCGGAGGGTCGATCGATCAGTCGGTGACGGAGTTGAATGGAAACATGGATGGGCTGGATGATTTTCTGAACCAGCAGAATTACAGGTTGGCGTACTGGAAGACTGCAGATCAGCAATTGAGCTACCGGAGGTTTTTTGATGTGAATACTCTGATCGGTCTGCGGGTGGAGCGGGGGTATGTGTTCGAAGAGACCCACGCGCTGGTGATCGATTGGCTGAAGCGCGGTGTGATCGATGGTGTGCGCGTAGATCATCCGGATGGGTTGCGCGATCCGCTGGAGTATATGAAGCGGCTGCGACAGCATGCTCCGGATGCCTATGTGGTTGGCGAAAAGATTCTGGAGCCGGGTGAGTTTTTGCGGGAGAGCTGGCCGATTGAGGGCACGAGCGGGTACGACTTTCTGAATGTTGCCGCGGGGATTCTGGTGGCTCCCGAGGGAATGGTGGATCTGACGTCTGTCTATGGCGAATTTACCGGTCAGCCGACGGAGTTTCCGGCGATAGGGCATGAGAAGAAGATTGCGGTTTCGCAGGAGGCGCTGGGGAGCGACGTGAACCGGCTGACTTCGCTGTTTGTGGAGATCTGCGAGGCGAATCGCGACCGGCGGGACTATACGCGTACGGAGGTGAGGCGAGCGATCCGTGAGGTGGCGGCTTGCTTCGGGGTGTATCGGACCTATGTTGTGCCGGAGCGGGAGGAGATTACTGAGGAAGACCGGCGACACATTGAGGAGGCGACGGAGTGCGCGAAGTCTCAGCGGCAGGATATCGATGGAGGGTTATTCGATTTCATGCGCGATGTGCTGACGATGACGGTGCAAGGGAAACAGGAGAGCGAGTTCGTGATGCGGTTCCAACAGTTCACCGGGCCGGTGATGGCGAAGGGCGTGGAGGACACGGCGTTTTATTGCTTCAACCGGTTGACGGGTATGAATGAGGTGGGGAGCGATCCGGGACGCAATGGGTTGAGTGTTGCGGAGTTTCATGCGTACTGCACGAAGATGCTGGCGACGCATCCCGCGACGCTGACGACGCTTTCGACGCATGACACGAAGAGGAGTGATGATGTGCGCGCGCGGCTGGCGGTGCTGTCGGAGATTCCTGGGCGGTTTGGGTCGGCGGTGCAGCGGTGGTCGCGGATGAACAATGCTTTTCGTACGGGGCTACGTGGCTCGGCCTTGATGCCGGATAGGAACACGGAGTATCTGTACTACCAGACGCTGATTGGGGCGTGGCCTCTGCCGATGGATCGTGCGCAGGCTTATATGTTGAAGGCGGTGCGTGAGGCGAAGCAGCAGACTTCGTGGGTGGCGAATAACAGCGAGTTCGAAGAGGCGTTGCGGATGTTTATCGAGCTGACGCTGAACTATGCGCCGTTTCTGCGGGAGTTGCAGCAGTTTGTGGGGCGGGTGCAGGATGCGGGGCGGGTGAATTCGCTGACGCAGACGCTGTTGAAGCATACGGCTCCGGGGGTGCCGGATTTGTATCAGGGTACGGAGTTGTGGGATTTGAGTTTGGTCGATCCGGATAATCGGAGGCCGGTGGATTACGACGTGCGGAAGCGGTTGTTGTGCGAGTTGAAACATATGAGTGGGCAGGATGTTGCGGCGCAGATTATGTTGCGGGCTGATGAGGGCTTGCCGAAGCTGTGGACGATTCATAAGGCGCTTGAGCTGCGGCGGGAACGGCCGGAGTGCTTTGGCGCGGAGGCGGAGTACACGCCGCTCGAAGTGGATGGGGATAAACATGATCATGTGATTGCGTATCTGCGCGGCGAAGATGTCGTGACGGTGGTGCCGAGGTTGACGCTGAAGCTGGGCGGCGCGTGGAAGGATACGATTGTGGTGCTTCCGAAGGGCAAGTGGAGGAATCGTTTGACGGGTGGGAGTGTTGAGGGTGGCGTGATTACGATGAAGGTGTTACTGAAGGACTTTCCGGTTGCGCTTCTTGTGCGTGAGGGTGCGGGGGGCTGACGAGAACGATGCATGAGTTCGCGGTGTGGGCGCCGAATGCGCGCAAGGTGGCGGTGAAGATTGGCGGGGCGACGTATCCGATGGGCGGACCGGAGCGCGGGTGGTGGCGTGTTGCCGTGGAGCAGGCGGGGCCGGGAACGGACTATGGGTTTGCTGTCGATGACGATCCGAAGGCCTGGCCTGATCCTCGGTCGGAGTGGCAGCCACATGGTGTTCATGGATTGTCGCGGGTGTATGACCAGACGGCGTTTGCGTGGAGTGATGAGAAGTGGGATGCGCCTGAGCTCTCGCGTGCTGTGATTTATGAACTGCATGTTGGGACGTTTACGCCGCCGGGGACTTTCGATTCTGCGATTGAGCGGCTGGATTTTCTTGCGGCGTTGGGGATTACTCATCTTGAATTGATGCCGGTGGCTGCGTTTCCGGGGGAGTGTGGGTGGGGGTACGACGGAGCTGCGTTGTTTGCGGTGTATGAGGGCTATGGCGGGCCGGATGGGTTGAAGCGGCTGGTCGATGCTTGTCATGCGCGAGGGCTGGCAGTGCTGCTGGATGTGGTTTACAACCACTTTGGGCCAGTGGGGAACTATAGCGGAAAGTTTGGGCCTTACATCACGGAGCGTCATCGGACGCCGTGGGGTGGGGCGGTGAACTTCGAGGACTGGGGAAGCAATGAGGTGCGACGGTTTTTCTGCGACAACGCGTTGATGTGGATGTCGGATTATCACATCGATGGTCTGCGGCTGGATGCGGTGCATGAGTATTTTGATCGGTCGGCGATTCATTTTATGGAGCAGTTGTCGAGTGAGGTGAAGGAGTTGTCGGCGAGGTTGGGACGGAGGGTGGTGTTGATTGCGGAGAGCGATTTGAACGATCCGCGGGTGGTGAAGCCGATTGAGCTTGGCGGTTATGGGATGGATGCGCAGTGGAGCGACGACTTTCATCATGCGCTTTTTACGGTGTTGCGGCAGGGCGACGACGAGAGAGGGTACTACACGGACTTTGGAACGATGGCGAAGCTGGCGAAGGCATTGACGAAGACCTTTGTGCAGGATGGGACAACGTACTCCGTGTATCGTGGGCGCAGCCATGGCAGGCCGGTGGATGATCTTTCGCCGCAGCAGTTTGTGGGGTACATCCAGACTCATGATCAGGTGGGGAATCGGGCGATTGGGGATCGGGTAGAGCAGATTGTTGGGATGGACAGAGCGAAGGTTGCCGCAGGACTGGTGTTCATGGCGCCGTTTGTTCCGATGATTTTTCAGGGTGAGGAGTTTGCGGCGTCGACGCCGTTTCTTTACTTCGCGGACCATGAGGATCCTGAGATGGCGCGATCGGTGAGGGAGGGGCGGCGCGGCGAGTTTGCGGCGTTCGGCTGGAACCCGGAGGAGATTCCCGATCCGGGGAGCGCGGACACGTTTCTGCGATCGAAGCTCAGGTGGAATGAGGTGCATGAGGGGCGGCATGCGGAGATGCTGGATTGGTATCGCGGACTGATTGCGCTGCGGCACGGCTCTCCTTCGTTGAATGACGGAAGGCCAGGGCAGACGAAGGTCCGATTCGACGAAGAGAGACGATTTATCGTCATGGAACGCGGGGCGGTGACGGTGATTTGCAACCTGAGTAACGAGCGGATGGAGTTCGAAAACCCTAAGCGTATTCCTCTGGTGATGGCTTCGAGCCCTGACGTGAGGCTGGCCAAGAATGCGGTGGTGCTTCCTCAGGAAACGCTTGCGATTCTTTCATCCGAAAAGATGTCACCCCAAAAGATGTCGGAGGGGAAGACGTCGCCGGTTGTGTAGAATTTCGTATCTGCATATTTCCAGCTAAAGGATGTGTCTGTCATGTCACTCGTTCGCCGTTCGCTCGTAGGTGCGCTTTTTTTCTGGGCTTTGGTGGTGGTAAGGAGTGGGGTGGCGCAGGCGGCGCTGCCGTCTTTGAGTGAACCAGCGATCTCGCCCGATGGGAAGGAGATTGCGTTTGTTTCGGGCGGCGACATCTGGACTTCGCTTGCGGCGGGTGGTGAGGCTCATCTGCTGGTGACGCATCCGGCGACTGAGTCGCGGCCGATGTATTCGCCGGATGGGACGAAGCTTGCGTTTGTCTCTACGCGCACGGGTGCGGGGAATATCTATGTGCTGACGCTGGGTACGGGAGAGTTGATGCGGCTGACGTACTCGGACCGGCCTGATTCGCTGGATGGATGGTCGCATGATGGCAAGTGGATCTATTTCACGTCGGCGGTGAATGACGTTGCGGGCCAGGGCGATATCTTTCGCGTGAGTTCGGGTGGTGGCACGCCGCTTGAGGTAAGCCATGAGCGGTATCTAGGCGAGTTTGAGAGCGCGCCTTCTCCTGATGGACAGTCGATTGCGCTGGTGGCGAAGGGAATAAGCTTTGGGCAGTGGTGGCGCAATGGGCACGCGCATATCGATGAGACTGAGGTGTGGCTGAAGCCCGTGGCGGAGAGCGGGAAGTACCAGATGCTGCTGAAGGCTGATGCGAAGCATGCGTGGCCGATGTGGTCGGCGGATGGCAAGACTCTGTTCTACATGAGCGATGCTTCGGGTGCGGAGAATATCTGGATGGTTCCAGTGGCTGCTCCTGCATCTGCGAAGGAGTTGACTCACTTCAAAGAAGGCCGGGTATTGTGGCCGAGCATTGGGGATGGTGGCAAGACGATCGTGTTTGAGCGGAATTTTGCGATCTGGAAGATGGATACGGCATCGGGTAAGGCAGAGCGTGTGCAGATTGCGCTGCGCGGGGTTCCAGCGTCACCTGGCGTGACGCATGTGACGGAGACGAACTTCAACACGATGGCGTTGTCACCGGATGGAAAGAAGATTGCGGTGATTGCGCATGGAGAAGTGTTTGCTGCCTCGGCGAAGGACGGAGGCGAGGCGCAGCGGCTGACGCATACGCCGACGGCGGAGAGCGATCCGGTGTGGTCGGCGGATTCGATGAAGCTGGTGTATCGGTCGGAGGCGGGGACGGGTGAGGCGAGCGGGCACAATCTTGTGCTGTACGACTTCGCGACTGGGAAGCAGACGGTGTTGACGCAGGCTGGAAATGAAGACGAGACCCCGAAGTGGGCTCCCGATGGCAAGAGTGTTGCGTATCTGCGCAACGAAAAAGAACTGCACGTGCTGACAGTGCCCACACAAGCCGGGGCAACTGTTGCGGACCGCATGTTGGCAAGCGGGGCTCTGCCGGGGTCGTCTGTGGCGTGGTCGCCGGATAGCCAGTGGGTGGCTTATACGGCGGATGATAGCCGCTCGTTTCGGAACGTGCATGTTGTGCAGGCTGCGGGCGGCGAATCGCACGCGGTGAGTTTTCTGGCAAACGGAGAGATTGGGGATCTTGCGTGGTCGTCCGATGGAAAGTACATTCTGTTCGATACGGCGCAGCGCAGTGAACAGGCTCAGATTGCGCGTATCGATCTGCTGCCGCATGTACCGAAGTATCGTGAGGATGAGTTTCGGGAGTTGTTCCGTCCGTCGAAGACGCCGGGCACTCCGACTGCGCCTGCGGTGACACCGCCGACCGAGGAGAAACCGGAGGCACAGGCTGGGGCTGATGCGAAGAAGAAGCCAGAGCCTGTGCCTCCGGTGAAGATTGTGTTCGAAGGTATCCACGACCGGCTGACGTTTCTGCCCCTGGGCTTGAATGTGCAGGCACCGGTGATCAGTCTGGATGGCAAGACGTTGTTGTTCGCGGCTCGCACGGCGAATCAGCAGAGCCTCTATACCTACAGCCTGGATGAGCTGGCGAAGGAGCCTCCAGTTGCGCGGCAACTGACCTCGACGCCGGGACGGAAGAGTGATTATGTGTTCGCGCCGGACAATAAGGATGTGTTTTATCTGGAGAACGGCACAGTGAAGTCGATCACGGTTGAGTCGCGTACGCCGAAGACCATTGCTGTGACAGCTCCGATGCAGGTCGACTTCGATGTGGAGAAGAAGGTTGTCTTTGAAGAGGCGTGGGAGACGTTGAACCGGAAGTTTTATGATGCGAAGTTCAATGGGCACGATTGGCTGAAGCTGCATGATGAGTGGGCTCCGTACATCGCGGGCGTGAGGACGTCGGATGAGCTGCGGCGGGACATCAATCTGCTGATCGGTGAGTTGAACTCGTCGCATTCGGGGATCAATAGGGGAGGCGGCCCGGGGAGTGGACCGCAGCCGGTGCAGGTGGGAAATCTCGGTCTGCGTTTTGACCGTGAGCAGTATGAGGCCGGCAAAGGGCTGGTGGTGCGCGAGGTGATAGCGCTGGGACCAGCGGCGATTGAGGGCTCGATCAAGCCGGGTGACCGGCTGGTGAGTGTAAGTGACGAGACAGTGGGCGCAAAGAATCTGGACAGCATGCTCGAGGATACGGTCGGCAAGCGTGTGGTGCTGGTCGTTGAGACGGCGGGGAAGACGCGCGATGCGGTGGTGCGTCCGGTTTCGTCGACTGCTGCTGTGGGTTTGTTGTATCGGCAGTGGGTGGGCGAGCGGCGTGCGCTGGTGGATCGCGTGAGCGGAGGGAAGATCGGCTATGTGCATATTGCCGATATGAGCGATGGTTCGCTGCAACAGCTTTATATCGACCTCGATGCACAGAATCAGGCGAAGCAGGGTGTTGTCGTCGATGTGCGCAACAATAACGGCGGGTACATCAATGGTTATGCGCTGGATGTGTTTACGCGGCAGAACTATCTGATGATGACGCCACGCGGATTACCGGCGGTGCCTTCGCGACAGAACCTGGGACAGCGGGCGTTAGGTCTGCCGACGGTGCTGGTGACGAATGAATCGTCGCTCTCTGATGCGGAAGATTTTACGGAGGGGTATCGCTCGCTGAAGCTGGGCAAGGTGGTGGGAGAGCCGACGGCGGGCTGGATTATCTTCACTGGAGGGCAGCAGCTGATCGATGGATCGGCGGTGCGTGTACCGGGGTGGCGGATCCAGGACATGCGTGGGCAGACGATGGAGATGCATCCACGGCCTGTAGACGTCGAAGTGGAGCGTCCTCTGGGTGAGACGGAGGCGGGTTCGGATGCTCAGTTGGAACGTGCTGTTAAGGAGCTTCTTTCAGGAAAGTAAAGGGCGAAAACCCTGAAGCACGGTATCATGGAGATATCCGTGTCTTTGTTGGTTTGTTTGCCCAGGTTTCAAGCGATTCAATACGAAAAGTATTGTTTTTCACCAGAAACTTTTGGTGCGCTGGTTCGTCTTCTTTATTGGCAGGCGACTTCAGCGGGCGAATCTGAGGCGACCATCATTTCTTAAGCATTTCTTAAGCATCAAAAGTTCAGGGGTCAGGCGATGTTGAAGGAAATCAGTGCATTTCGGATTGCAGTTTTGAGAGCAAGCGTGATGCTGCCGTTCGCGGTTTTATCCAGCGTGGTTCCAACGCCGATGGCGCAGGCACAAGCACCGGCACCCGCAGCTGCTGCACATCAGCTTGGCATTGTTACGGCAATTTCTGGAAGCACCCTCACACTGAAGACAGACGCAGGGCAGCAAGTGGCGGTGAGCGTGGCAGACGGAGCGCGCATTCTTCAGCTTGCCCCGGGAAGCACGGATTTAAAGTCGGCGCAGGCGATCGCGCTGACGGAGATTGCGGCAGGTGACAGGGTTCTGGTGAACGGGAAGACAGGCGACGATGCTGGGTCTTTCTCCGCATCGCGCGTGATCCTGATGAAGTCGAGTGATATCGCGCAGAAGCATGAGATGGAGCAGGCAGACTGGCAGAAGCGCGGAAGTGGCGGCATCGTCAGTGCTGTGGATGCAGGTACAGGTACGCTGACGATCGCGGTAGGGCAGAGAAAGATTGCCGTGACGACATCGAGTGCGACGAAGTATCGGCGCTATGCCGGCGACTCGGTGAAGTTTGAGGATGCGCAGGCTGGAACGCTGGCCCAGATTCAGACGGGCGACCAGCTTCGGGTGCGCGGAGCGAAGTCCGACGATGGCTCGTCGATGCAGGCGGAAGAGATTGTCAGCGGATCGTTCAAGAACCTCGCGGGAACGATTGCAACGATCGATGCTGCGGCAGGTACGCTGACGTTGAAAGATCTGGCGACCAAGAAGACGGTTACGGTGATGATTACTGCGAACTCGAATGTACGGACTCTGCCGGCGCAGGCTGCTGCGGCGTTCGCGGCGAGGGCCAGAGGTGGCGCAGCAGGTGCAGGAGCAGCAGCCGGCACAGCGGATACAGGAGGAGCAACTCCGCAGGCGGCAGGTGCAGCAGGTCAAGCAGGTCCGGAAGGAATGCGGCCGGGTGGGGCGGGACGATCAGCAGGAGGAGATCTCTCGCAGCTCGTGGGCCGGTTGCCTAACAAGACGATCGCCGATTTGAAGGTTGGCGATGCGGTGATGATCGTGGCGTCCCAGCCGAATCCCGGCAGCGCCTCGGTAACGGCAGTGACTTTACTCTCCGGGGTTGAACCAATCCTGGCGGCGACACCCAGCAGTGGACCTGCGCTTACGTTGTCTCCGTGGAACCTCGGAGCTGAAGCGCCTGAAGGTGGCGGTGGGCACTAAATCGTTCTAGAACGCAGCCTTACTACGAACGCAACGATAGATATTTTTTTGAGGAGTCGTAATGTCATTTCGTGCAACATGGAAGATTGTTTTACTTTTTTTTATAGCTTTGATGCCTGTGGTTGCGTGCGCCCAGCAGACCGGAGCGACGGTCCATGGGTTGGTTGCCGATCCTGAACAGGCGGTAATTCCGGGGGCGACGGTGACGTTTACGCCAACTTCGGGTAAGCCACTGATCACGCAATCGCAGAGCGACGGAACCTATGTGTTGCATGGAGTTCCGCCGGGAACCTATTCGGTGACGGTGACGATGCAGGGCTTTGCGTCGTTCGTGCGACAGGTGGTGAAGATTGCCCCGGGGCAAAATCTGACGGTGGATGTGCAGATGACCATCCAGGAGCAGAAGCAAGAGGTCAATGTAACGACACAGGCGACGCAGGTGAGCGTCGATGCGGACAGTAATGCGAGTGCGACAGTACTCAAGGGAAAAGATCTCGATGCGCTGTCGGATGATCCCGATGAACTCTCGTCGGAGTTGTCTGCGCTTGCGGGACCGGCGGCAGGGCCTAACGGGGGCCAGATTTATGTCGATGGATTTACCGGTGGGCAACTTCCTCCCAAGTCTTCGATTCGCGAGATTCGTATCAATCAGAATCCTTTCTCGGCACAGTATGATCGCCTTGGGTATGGGCGTGTGGAGGTCTTCACCAAGCCGGGAACGGATAAGTTTCACGGACAGTTCAATGTGCAGGGAATTACTTCGGCGCTGAACTCAGGGAATCCGTTGTTGAATTCATTTAATACTCCGGGACAGCCAGAGGAGACGCAGCCGCCGTATCACACGATCTTTATCCTTGGAAATATCTCCGGGCCGATCTCGAGGAATGCGTCGTTTACGCTCAATGGATCGCATCGGTCGATTCAGGACAACAACCTGGTGAACGCGACGATTTATAACCCAACGATTCTTGGGGATACGACGCTCACCTGCCCCCCGGGTCAAATCACTTGTAACTATTCTGTTGCGAATCCTGCGCCGCAGTCGAGAACCGACATCACGCCGCGGATTGATTTTGCGTTGGGCGAGAAGAACACGCTTACGACGCGTTTTCAGTACGAACAGAATGACCAGACCAATACTGGTGTCGGCGGTCTTACTTTGCCGGACGCCGGATCGACTTCGAGTTCGGCGGAGACGACGTTTCAAGTGGTGGATACGCAGATCATCAGCCAGCGCATCATCAATGAGACGCGATTTGAGTATCAGCGGGAGACGGCAAGTCAGACCGCCCTGAACACAACACCGACGGTGCAGGTGTCCGGTGATTTTACAGGCGGCGGCGCGAACACAGGCTCGTCTTCGACGACACAGAATCATTTCGAAGCGCAGAATTACACCTCGATCCAACTCGCGAAGAATTTCATTCGTATGGGCGGCCGGTTGCGAACCACGAGTGAGTCGAACACCACGACCGCAGGAACCAATGGCTCCTTCAGCTATAACTGTTTGCTGGCTAGTGACTGCGGTTTCAACTATCAACCAACTGTAACCAATCCGGCTGGTTCCCCCAGCGGGTTCAGCATTACGCAGGTCCTCCATCCGGTGAGTGCGACGATGCTCGATCTGGGGCTCTATGCTGAAGACGATTGGAAGGCGCGTCCGAATCTGTCCGTCAGCACCGGCATTCGCTATGAGACGCAGAATCATCTCGTGGATCATCATGACTTTGCGCCGCGCATCTCGGTTCGCTATGGAGTGGGCCGGGCAGGAAGCACGCCGAAGACTGTACTGAATGCCGGCTTCGGAATCTTCTATGACCGGTATCAGTTGGGTAATGTGATGACCACCCTCGAATCAAACGGCCTGAACCAGATCCAGACGCAGATCATTGGGTCCGTGCCTGCCGGGTGCGCTCCGCAGAATCTCACTGCCTGCACGGGCGGCACTTCGTCGGCGGGCAACAAGACTGTGTCGTCGTCTCAGAATCTTCGAAGTCCGTACACGCTGCACTACGCGGCGGGTGTAGATCAGCAACTCTTCCGCGGAGCGACGTTGTCGTTAAACTCATGTGATTGCCAATGGCGTTCACCAGTTTTATACGTCGAATCTTAATGCGCCAGTGAACGGGGTTTATCCGATTCCGCCTTCGCCGGGCCAGCATGCGCTGGTCAAGGACACGTATGAGTCGGGCGGCGTCTTTCACCAGCAGCAATTGATTGCCAACTTGAACGTTCGCCCGAGCAGGATCTGGTCTGTCTCTGGCTACGGCGTGTTCAACACAGCCAAGGGCGACACGGGGACGATCAATACCTTTCCTTCGATCGATCCGTATGACATCGGGAAGGACTATGGACGGGCGGTCTTCGATGTCCGTTACCGACTCTTCATGTTTGGCAACATATCCCTTCCACACACGATCAGCGTGAGCCCTCTGATGATTTTTTCAGCGGGCACACCATATAACATCACGACTGGAAGCGACCTGAACAACGATGGCCAGTACAACGACAGGCCCGCGTTTGGATCGCCGAATGGAATTGCGGCAGGCACGCCTGGAACGAACACGATTGCGGGCTGCGGCAGCTTTGTGGCGCCAGCTCCCAATACACCTTATACGCGGATTCCGATCAACTACTGCACGGGACCTACCCAATTCACGACCAACCTGCGTATCACCAAGACGTTTGGCTTTGGCCCGTTGACCGCTGCTGCGGCTCAGCGACAGGCCCAGGGCGGCGGACAGGGTGGTCCTAGTGGTCCTGGTGGCCCCGGGGGTCCGGGCGGCGGCCGTGGTGGCCCTGGCGGCGGGGGCGGTCGTGGTGGTCCCGGTGGTGGTCCCGGTGGTGGCGGTTTTGGCGGAGGCGGCGGCAGTACGGGCAAGCGCTATAACCTGTCCCTCGGTGTGCAGATTCTGAACCTGTTCAACAATCTCGATCTGTCTACGCCGAACGGGGTCCTGACTTCGCAGCAGTTCGGTCGATCGACACAGCTTGCGGGACGGCCGTTTACCACCAGCTCGGCTCTGCGTCAGTTTTCTCTCCAGACGTCGTTCACCTTCTAAGTGTGGCTATGCAGGAACGGGCGCGACCGATGTCTTTGGTCGCGCCCGTTTTGCGTTGCTTCTTCCTGAACTGGATCAGGTTGCCGGGTTGAAGTTTTTCTTCAGCGTCTGCCAGCAGGTGTAGTACTCGTGTTGGCGTGCGGCTGTGTCCATGGCGAACTTCGTTGGGCGACAGACGAAGCGGGTTTCAAACATGAAGGCCAGGGTGCCGTCGAGTTTGACGGGTCTCAGCTCGGCTGTGCTGGCGCGGGCGAAGGTCTCGGCGTCGGGGCCGTGGCCGCTCATGCAGTTGTGCAGGCTGGCGCCGCCGGGGACGAAGCCCTCGGCCTTGGCGTCGTATTCGCCCTGGATGAGGCCCATGAACTCATTCATGAAGTTGCGGTGGAACCACGGTGGGCGGAAGGTATGTTCGGCGACGATCCAGCGCGGAGGAAAGAGAGCGAAGTCGACGTTGGCTGTGCCGGGAATCTCGCTGGGCGAGGTGAGAACGGTGTAGATGGATGGGTCGGGGTGGTCGAAGCTGACCGAATTGATGCAGTTGAAGCGGGCGAGGTCGTATTTGCAGGGGGCGTAGTTCCCGTGCCATGCGACGACGTCGAGCGGGGAATGGTCGAAGTCGGTGGCCCAGAGATTGCCCTGAAATTTTGCGACGACCTGGAAGGTTCCGTTGTCGCGGTCGTCGTAGGCAGCGTACGGGGTAAGGAAATCGCGGCTGTTGGCAAGGCCGTTTGCGCCGATCGCGCCGAGTTCGGGCAAGCGGAAGGTGCCACCGTAGTTCTCGAGGACATAACCGCGGGCTTGTGGTTCGAGCAATTCGACGCGGAACTTGATGCCGCGAGGGATGAGGGCGATTTCGCCGGGTGCAAGGTCGAGAATGCCGAGTTCGGTGTGCAGCATGAGACGGCCGAGTTGCGGCACGAAGAGCAGTTCGCCGTCGGCGGAGTAGAAGAAGCGATCTGTCATGCTTTTGGTGGCCGCATAGATGTGGATGGCGGCGCCGGAGTGCATTGAGAGATTGCCGTTGCCAGCGAGAGTGGTGAGGCCGTCGACGAAATCGGTCGGCCTGGTCGGGAACGGGAGAGGATCCCAGCGGAGCTGGCTGGGCGTCGTCTCCACTTCGTCGAACGGGCTGGAGCGGACCATGCCGTTAGCGATGCGCTCGTACGGTTTGTGCATGACGGAGGGGCGGATGCGATAGGTCCAGGTGCGCCGGTTGAGCAGGCGCGGCGCGGTGAAGGGGCTGCCGCTCAACTGCTCGGTGTAGAGGCCGAGCGGGGCCTTCTGGGGGGCATTCTGGCCCACAGGAAGGGCGCCTGGATGGGCTTCGGTGGCCAACTCGTTGCCGAAGCCGGTGAAGTACTTGAGATCGGGCATGATGGTCCTCTCTGGCAAAGGTGCGTCTGCGTTGACGAAGTTGCTGACGAGCGAAGGGCACTTCGCAGGAACACCGTAGCTTAACCGAAAAGTGACGTCTTGTGCTTGCCGATAATTCAGGAAATGACTAACGCAGAACGGGAGCTTCCGCGGGCAGAGAGGGTGGCTTGCCGGGTGCATCCTTCGCGGAGGCAGCAGAAGCGATGACGACGGTTTTTGCGTTGAGGAACTCGCGCATGCCTGCGGCTGAGAGTTCGCGGCCATAGCCGGAGTGCTTGATGCCGCCGAAGGGCAGGCGTGGATCGCTGGCTACCATCGCGTTCAGGAAGACGACTCCGCATTGCAGCTGGAGACGAGGAGTTGTTGCTCGGAGGGGTCGCGTGTCCAGGCGGAGGCGGCCAGGCCGAAGGGAGTGTCGTTGGCGATCTCGATGGCTTCATTGACGTCTTGAACCCGGAAGATCATCGCGACAGGGCCAAAGAGTTCGTCGCGATAGACGGGGCAGGTTCGCGGGACGCCGGCGAGGACGGTGGGCTCGAAGTAGTTGCCCTCGCCGACCATGCGCTCGCCGCCGGTGAGAATGCTGGCACCGGCACTTGTTGCTGCCTGTATCTGAGCTTCGAGCTGCTCGACCATACGAACTGTGGCGAGTGGGCCGATTTCAGTTCCTTCTTTCATCGGGTCGCCAACGCGCATGCCTCCATGCCAGCGACGAAGCGGGACTGAAGGCGTCGTAGATCTCATCTGGATGAGGAAGCGTTTGGCGGCGATGCAGGATTGGCCGCTGTTGACGCAGCGTGCCCGGACGGCAGTCTCGACGGCGAGGTCGAGATCGGCAGAGGGCATGACGATGAAGGGATCGGTGCCGCCAAGCTCAAGGACGGATTTCTTGATGAGCCAGCCGGCCTGGGCGCCGATGGCACGGCCTGCCGTCTCGCTGCCGGTCAGGGTGACCGCAGCGATCGTTCGTCGGCAAGAATGGTCTCGACCTGATGAATTTCGAGCATGAGTGTCTGGAAGGTGCCGCGCGGAAAGCCGGCGCGACGGACCAGCGACTCGATCGCCAGGGCGCACTGCGGGACGTTCGCCGCGTGTTTCAGCAGGGCAACGTTGCCGGCCATCAATGCGGGCGCGAGAAAGCGGACGACCTGCCAGAAGGGAAAGTTCCATGGCATCACAGCCAGCACGACGCCGAGCGGATCCCAGCGTACGTAGCTGTAGTTCTGACCGGTTGGGATGGACTCGGGTGCGAGGATGCGCGCGGCATTTTTGGCGTAGTAACGGCAGGCATCGGCGCACTTCAGGATCTCGAGCGAGCTGCTTGGAGGGGTTTACCCATCTCAAGGGTGATCAGCGCGGCGAGCTCCTCGATCTCGTGCTCAAGAATCGCGGCGAGCTTGCGCATCCATAGCGCGCGATGTTCGAGAGGGACGTTTGCGTAGGAGCGAAAGGCGTCCTCAGCGAGGGCAATCTTCTGGCGTGCGGCCTCGTTGGTGAGAGGCGCGAAGCTGCGAAGCAACTGATTGTTTGCAGGATTGATTGATTCGATGGCCATGTCTCAGCGTGTGTGGCTCCTACTCCGATGCTAACTTAGCAAGTGCCTGCGCGAGGACCTGAGCTCCCAGGGCGATGTCCGTTGGCGAAGCGTATTCATCCGGGCGGTGGCTGACGCCGTTGCGGCAGGGAATGAAGATCATAGCGATAGGCGCGATGCGGGCCATGAAGAGCGAATCGTGGTAGGCGCGGCTGACCATTGTTTTGTATGGGATTCCGTCCTTTGTGCAGATGTCTTCCAGAATCTGGACGGTGTGCGCGGAGGACTGCGCGGGAGCGTCGGCGTTGACGAGCTCTTCGGTGATCGTGACCTTGCGTCGCTGTCGCAGCTCTTCATAGTCGCGACGAACGGCTCGCATAACGGCCTCCCGGCGGTTGGGATCGGTGTCGCGGATGTCGAGTTGCAGGACGACGCGGCTGGGAACGCTGTTGACTGCTCCGGGGTAGACATCGCAGGTGCCGACTGTGGCAACGGTGTCGATCGCTCCTGTGGCCAGAGCGTGCTTTTCGATGGACAGGATGAGTTCGGAGGCGGCGCACAGCGCGTCTTTGCGGTCGGGCATGAGAAGCGCTCCCGCGTGGCCGCCGAGGCCAATGATAGTGAAGCGATAGCCTGCGGGCGCGGCGATGCTGGTGACGATGCCGAGGGGAATTGCTTCGCGCTCCAGCAGTGGACCCTGTTCGATGTGCAGCTCAATCCATGCGTGGTAGTGGTTAGGTGGCAGACGGACTGAGGAGAGCGGTCCTGTGAAGCCGGCAGCGGTGCGGACCGTGTTCAAGGATGCCTCGGTCTTATCTTGCAAAGCATCGGCGCGCGCAGGGTCCAGCGTCCCAGACATCAAGCGGCTGCCGAGGCAGCCAATGCCGAACCGCGTCGGTTCTTCCGAGGTGAACATGACGAGTTCGATGGAGCGGCGGGGCTGCAGGCCGGCGCGTTTGAGCGCTCGGAGCGCTTCCAGGCCTCCGAGGACGCCGACTGTGCCGTCATACATGCCGGCGTGGGGGATCGCATCGGTGTGAGAGCCGGTGGCTACGGCGGGCAACTCGGGATTGGTGCCGATCCAGCGAATGAAGATGTTGCCAACGGCGTCGTCGCGGATTGCGAAGCCCTCGGCGATGGCTAATTCTTTCAGCCATGTCCGTGCGCGAAGGTCGTCGGGTGAGAAGACGATGCGGGTGACCGCGGTGCCTTCGGATGACGGCTCGACGCTGGTGATAGTGGCGAGGGTCTGAAGCTCGCTGAGCAGCCGCGCCTGATCGATCTGAATCTGCATTGATTCCAACTCCTGTCTCCGGTCGATTCGATGTCAGAGGGAAGACTTAAACCAGAGGATGCCGATTCCAGTCCTTGTAGATCAGATATTTCGCGGGTCGTTTTCCGATTGCGCCGAACCACTGTGGGCAGAAAGGACCCATCCAGATGAAGTCGCCGGCGGTGACCGGATACCAGCGGTCTCCGAGGCGATAGATGCCGCCACCTTCGAGCATGAGCAAGCCGTGCTCCATGATGTGAACTTCGACCATGCTGAGTGCGGCTCCTGGTTGATAGGTCATCGTGTTGACGGCGAAGTCGAAGGATGGAGAGCCGGGCAGCAGGCTCCGAACCTGGAGGTCTGGATCGTCGTTGAGCGGGACGGAGAGCGTTTTGTCTTCGTGACCGATCAGTACTTCCGGCGAAGGTTTGGAGGCCAGAGACTCATAAGGCTTTTCGATGATGGCGAGCCGTGTGGTCTGTTGCGCTGTGACGGTATGGGACTCGTCTTCGGGAAGGTAGGCATAGCTGCCGGGAGACAGTGATTGAAATGTAGCGTCTGTCGCCAGGTCAGCGGCTCCTTCGAGCGTATAGATAAAGCGCTGATTGTAGGTGGGGCCGAGGCTGCCACCGGGTTCAAGCTCTGCCGTGTACTGGGTGAAGGCGGCTCCCGCTGCGGGCGAGATGTGCACGATGGCCAAGGCGCGCTCCATGCCCGGAAGCACGGTGCGGACAAAGGTGTCCGGCGTGTGCAGGAGATGATCGCGCTGATTGGTGCTGCGAGTATGTCCGAGCTTATGCATGACCATCCTTGAGGTACGTTCTATCATCGCGCAACTGTGCAAGGAACTCCATCGCCGTTGCAAGTGCGGCTTCGACGTCCTGCGGCAACACGGTCTCATCCGGATGATGGCTGATGCCGCCGGGACTGCGAAGAAAGAGCATGACCGAAGGAACGAGGGGGGCGAGGATCATTGCATCGTGGCCGGCTCCACTGGTCATTCTTCGAGTTGGAAAACCTGCGCGGGCGGCGGCTTTGTGCAGCGAGGCGACCAGGTTCGGATCCAGATTGACGACCGTGTGTTCAAGCTGGATCTGGGTTGCGAGTTTTACTCCGCGACGTGCTGCAGCGTTTTCGGCGATCTGAGTGATCGCGTCGACAGCTTCTCGTCGAATAGCGTCGTTCGCGTGACGGACATCGAGTGAGGCGGTCACACGCCCGGGGACGACGTTCGATGCGCCGGGGAATGCTTCGATTTTCCCCACCGTCGCCACCAGGCCATCCTGAGAGCTGGCGTACTCTTCGAGCTTGACGATCCATTCGGCTGCGGCAGACATTGCGTCGTGGCGCAGATGCATTGGGGTAGTGCCCGCGTGATTGGCGTGGCCGGTGAAGATGAGTTCCATGCGAGTCTGACCGACCAATGCCTCAACGACACCGAGGGCGGTGTTTTCACGCTCGAGGATGGGTCCTTGTTCGATGTGAAACTCGAGGTAAGCAAAGGCATGATCGGCTAATACGGCTGCAGCAAGTTGGGCGGGATCGAGGCCGTAGGCTTGAATCGCCTGCCGAAGCGTGATTCCGTTCCGGTCGGTGCGCGCGAGGGTTGGCTCATCCATTCTGCCGGTCAGAGCGAGGCTGCCGAGGAAGGGTTTGCTGAAGCGCACTCCTTCTTCCTCAGAAAAGGCGAGGACCTCAACGGCGAAGGGAAGGCGTTGTCCGCGAAGTTCTTCGATGACGGCAAGCCCGAGAACAACGCCTAGAATGCCGTCGAAGGCGCCGGCGTTGGGCACGGTGTCGAGATGCGAACCGATGAGAAGGCGCGGCGCACCCGGCGTCTCGCCCGGCAAGAGTCCGCGCATATTGCCGATTGCGTCGACGTGCACCGTCATACCCGCGGCTTCCATCCACCTGCGCACCAACGCGTGAACGCCATGCATGGGAGGTGTCAGGAAGAGGCGGGTGGTCTCGCCGGGGACCTCTGTGAAGGCTGCGATCTCATGGCAGCGTGCGATGATACGGGCGGCTTGATCTGTATATGTTCCTGTCATGAGTACTTATTTCGGTTCCTGAGATTTTCGTCGAACACGCGCCTCGATATATCCGTGAGGCTCGTCGGTGGGAACGAAGATTTCGTTCGGATTATCCTGACCGAATCGCGAGAGGTCAACGAGAAGGCAGTGTTTGTTCGGCATCGTAATCTCGATCTCATCGATCTCCGGAACATCGTTGAGTGCGCTCTCGGCCATCGCGTAGAGTGTCTGCTGCACGGATTTGCTGTCGTGATTGGCGAAGGTTCGGAGCATCGTCTCGCGGAGCCTCACGCGTATGCAGTCGAATTGGAGTTCCGGCGAGATGTAGCGCCACATCGCGCTGACCGCTGTGCCGAAGAGTCGATCCCTGGTCTCGGGCAGCGTGGTGAGCGAATCCTTGATGTAGCCTTCAAAACCGGAGTTTGCGGTCTTGAGGAGAACGAGATTGTCGAGGCCGGAGAGAACCTGGAATGGTTGATTCTGCGCGCGCTCGACCGTGGTGATCTGGAGTTCGCCGCTGCCTCGCATGAAGGCGCTGGGATGCGGCTTGCCATCGACTGTTAGGCGCTTCCAGAGCGTGCTTTCGACGCGGACCGAAGTTGATTCGACCTGAGGGTTGCGCCCTAGCAAAAAGTCCACCAGCTCTTTTGCGAAATCCTCCATCGCTGTTGCTTTCGAGCTGCGCGCGATGGAGTACACGGTGTTCTTCATGGTGTCGGTGGGGAGAATTTTGCTGTTGTCGCCGTGGAGATGCGCGGTGTCGAAGTCGCCTTTCAAGAGCACCTGCACCGTCCACTCGCGCAGGTCCTGGCCGTAGTCGTGCCGCGTCACCTTCATCAGGCGAACGCGGGATTTTCCGTAGCGATTTTCAGCAAGTTCGATCATCGACTCAGCTTCCTCGGTAGGTGGTGTAGCCATGGGCGGCCAGTAGCAGGGGGATGTGGTAATTTTGCTTGGCGTCTGACACGGTAAAGGCAATTTCAACGTATGGGTAGAATCCCTCAATCTTGTTCCGCGTGTAGTAGACGGCGGTTTCGAAGTGGATGCGATACATGCCGGGTTGCAAGGTCTGGTTTGCGGGTACCAAATTTTTGCAGCGCCCGTCAGCATCGGTGGTTGCATCGTTCATCAGCGACCAGACACCGTTTGTGAAGCGGGCAAGCGTGATTGGAACTCCTGCAGCAGGACGCCCGAGGGCGGTATCGAGAATATGCGTTGAGATACCCATGGTCAGGTTGACTCCAGCCAACGATGAAGGCGAAGCTCCGTGATCTGACGTTGCTGCTCGGCAGATTCGAGAAGTTCAGTTGCAGCGTCGTTCTTCATTCTAGATTCGAGAATTGCGAGCATTTCGGTTGAGGTTTTTCCTGTCGCGCAGACGATGAAGATGCGCCCGAATTTTTGTTCGTAACGGCGGTTTGCCTCTGCCAGCGCAAGCTTGGCCGCATCGTCTTCGGAGAGGGTGGCGCTTTGTTCTAGAGCGGACCACTGCAGGGACTCTTCGGTTGCGTGCGCCTGGGCATGTCTCTGGCCGATACGTGGGTGGCTGTCGAATGCCTCCTGCCAGTCTTCGTGAGGTAAAGTGAGCCAGACATCGGAAGATATTTTGACCAAGGAACCTTCATCCGCGATGGGACGTCTGGAGGCAAGTGCGGCGGCCCATGCGTGTGAACCACAGCAGGGAAGCGCCTCGCGGGCGGCGGCGGCGGAGTCGAGCGAGTTCCATTGGGCCAGAGTCCTGTTCATCTTTGTCTGCTTACTATAGCGTGATCTCACGTCCGGACGGCGTCGTGGCGAAGCTGCCTTTACGATAAATCGCCTCCCCGCGGAGGTATGTGGCTTCGACTATTCCGCGCAGTGTTTCGTTGAGGTATGGCGAGATTAAGTGACGATAGTGCAGCGTGTCGGCGGTGACGCGAAATTCCGCATCTGTGTCGAAGATCACGAAGTTTGCCTCACGCCCGGTTTCGAGGGCTCCTGCACGATGGGCTATTCCGGCAAGCGCTGCAGGCGCACTGCTCATCCAGCGAACCATATCGTCGAGAGGAAGGCCGCGACGGTGACACTCAGTGTGAATGACAGAGGCTGCGAGGGAGAGGCTGGAGATTCCGCCCCAGGCAAGATCGAAGCGGCCCGAATCCTCACGCTTCATCGCTGGAGGACAGGGTGAGTGATCGGTGACGATCATGTCGATAATTCCGTCGCGCAATCCATGCCAAAGGTGTTGCTGATTTTCTCTGCTCCGAATTGGCGGCGCACACTTCAGCAGGGTTGCGCCGTCGGCGATTTCCTCTGCGGCAAAGTGGAGGTAGTGAGGGCACGTCTCGACTGTGATGGGGAGGCCCTCGATGCGCGCCGCCTGCAGCTCCTCTAGTGCCTGCGCAGTCGAGAGATGGACGATATGCAGCCGGAAGTTGTGTTGGCGGCAGAGATGGATCATCAGGCGGATGGCCTCGAGCTCTGCCTGATCCGGACGTGACGCAAGATAGGTTGCGTAGCTTTGCCAATCGGCATTGCGCAGACCTTGCGCAGCGGCTTCGATCGGCCCTGCCAACTCCGCGTGTACGAGGAGGGGAAGGCCCGACTCAGCGATGGCGGGAAGTGCAGCCTCCAGTTGCTGACGGTCGATCATGGTGAAGCCGTCGCAGCCGGGGTAGATGAGGAAGCACTTGAAGCCCAGAACTCCAGCGTGCGCGAGGGGCAGAATGTGCTGCTGATTATCCGCGACGGCCCCGCCCCATGCGGCCCAGTCCACAAAGCATTCTCCCTGCGCGGAGGAGCGCTTCTCTTCGAGTGCGGCTACGGTGGTTGTCTCCGGCAGGCAGTTCAACGGCATGTCGACGAGCGTGGTGTAACCGCCTGCCGCTGCGGCCTTGGTTGCAGTGCGAAAGCCCTCCCATTCAGTGCGTCCCGGCTGGTTGATGTGAACGTGGGTGTCTACCAATCCCGGCAGGAGCGCACCGTTGCCGCAGTCGTGGGAGATGGCGTCAGCAGGAACCTCCGAGAGCCCGCAGACAGCGCGGATCGTGCCCTCGTCGACGAGAAGCGCTCCCGGCCGTGTGCCCTGCGGGGTGACGATCCGTTTTGAGAGGAAGGCGTGTGCCATAATTTGATTATTCCGCGATTTTCGCTGCGCCATGCGCGCAATAAGGATACCGAGCCAGATGCAGGGCAACCCAGTTTTTATGGAAAAGGCGATCGCGCTGGCGACGGAGAACGTTACGTCCGGTCGCGGAGGGCCGTTTGGCGCCGTTATCGTGCGCAACGGAGAGATGGTTGCAAGCGGCGCCAATCTTGTTACCGCAACGAACGATCCGACCGCGCATGGCGAGATTGTAGCAATTCGCAACGCCTGCCTGGCGCTGGGAACATTTCAACTTCACGGCTGCCAGATCTATACCAGTTGCGAGCCTTGCCCAATGTGTCTTGCGGCAATCTATTGGGCGCGATGTGAGGCAATTTTCTATGGAAGTTGCGCGGCCGATGCGGCTGCGGCAGGGTTCGATGATGCTTTTCTTTACGAAGAGATGAAGCAGCCCATTGGCCAGCGCAAGATCCCGACCGTGAATTTTCTGCGGGAGAAGGCAATCTCAAGTTTTGACGCATGGCGCGCTCAGGCCAGCAGAATTGACTACTGAAAATTATGACGAAGCAAAAGAAGCAGGCTGCAAACAAGAAGGTAAGGACAGGTTCCGTTGCAAAGGTAGCGATGCTTGGATTTGGGACTGTGGGAAGCTCAGTGGCACGTGTGCTCGCGTCGTCGCGGTTTCCGGGAGTTGAACTGACGCATATCTTCAATCGGAACGTCGAGCGAAAGCGTAACTCGACGGGTGCCAAGGCGGTGCCTGCATCGGCGGTATGGACCGACGACATCAACGTCATTCTGCGCTCCGATGTTGACATCGTGGTTGAACTGACGGGAGGGCTGAATCCTGTTGAAGGCTGGATTCGCAAGGCCTTAGCGGCTGGCAAGTCGGTCGTGACGGCGAACAAGCAGCTGATTGCCTATCGCGGGGCAGGCCTTCAAAGACTGGCCGCGCAGCACAATGTGCATCTTGTGCATGGCGCGGCTGTTGCGGGCGGGGTGCCGGTGATCCCGGGTATGCTGCAGGGACTTTGTGGCGATCAGGTGACGAAGCTGAGCGGCATTGTGAACGGGACGTGTAACTACATTCTTAGCCGCATGGAGGCTGGCGCAGACTATGCGACTGTGTTGGCCGACGCGCAGCAGTTGGGGTATGCGGAGTCCGATCCTTCGGCCGACGTCGACGGATTCGATGCGCGAGCCAAACTCTGTATCCTGTCGCGAATCGCCATGCATGCGGAGCTTGATCCCGACGCAGTTGCGACGCAGACGATTTCGACGATTGAGGCGATCGATTTTTCCTACGCGAAGGAGCTGAACTGCACGATTCGCCAGGTTTCGCGGGCAGAGCTTGATGGCCGGCTGGTGCATGCGCGGGTTGCGCCGATGCTGGTTCCGTTGGCTTCGCCGATGGCGTGGTCGCACGGCACACAGAACATGGTCGTGGTCAGCGGCAGGTTTGGCGGCGATGTCGTCTTTTCCGGACACGGTGCGGGGGGTGAGCCGACTGCAGTCGCGGTCGTATCGGATCTGTTGGCTGTAGCGCAAGGCTGCAGGACTGTGGACCTGCCGATAAGAAAACGTGAGGTGACGAGTGATTTTCTGGCGCCGCACTATCTTCGCTTTGTCGTCGACGATAAGCCGGGCATTGTCTTTGCTATCTCCGGTGCGCTCTCCAAGGTGGGGGCTAACATCGACTCGTTGTTGCAGCGTCGCGGTTATCCGAAGCATCGTCTGCCGTTCGTGATTACGACTGAGCCATGCCTGACTTCGACGATTGAGCGGGCGCTGGCGTCGATTGCCCGGATGGACTGCATGTTGGAGCGGCCGCTCTGTCTGCAGATGCTTGAAATAGAAGACAAGGCGGAGTAAGGGCATGCAGATTTGGGGATCACTTGCAGTAGCTGTTCGACGTTTTCTGCTGGCTGGTGTTGTTTCGGTCTCTTGTTGTTTTGCGCAGGACCCGACGCCTGTGGTCACGGTGCCGAACGCGCCGAACACGGCGGCTCAACAGGCGAAGCACTATGTCATTCTGATCTCTCTCGACGGTTTTCGTTATGACTATCCGCGAAGATACGGCGCGTCCCATCTGCTACAACTTGGGTTCAAAGGCGCGAGCGCTCCTGAGGGCATGGTTCCTTCCTATCCATCGCTTACCTTTCCCAATCACATCAGCATCATCACCGGTCTTTATCCTGAGCATCATGGAATCGTCGCCAATACCTTCTGGGATCCTGCGCGTGAGCAAACTTACGTCTACTCGCAGGCGAAGTCGAACAGCGATGGAAGCTGGTACCGCGGCACTCCTCTGTGGGTGCTGGCCGAGCAGCAGGGAATGCGTTCAGCTTGCCTCTTCTGGCCGGGCTCCGAGGCAGAGATTCAAGGGAAACGGCCGTCCTATTATTTGCACTTTGACGACAAGCTGGACGATGAGAAACGAGTCGATCAGATTGTCCAGTGGCTAAAGTTGCCTGCTGAGCTTCGACCGCACTTCCTTACGCTTTACTACTCGAATGTCGACCATGCGGGGCATAGCTACGGCCCCGACTCCGACGAAGTTCGTGCAGCGGTTCATCATCTGGACACGATGGTTGGCGATCTCGAGACCAAGCTGGCACCGCTTCACCTTCCGATCGATGTTGTCGTCGTTGCCGATCACGGCATGGTCACGTTGCGTGGCGCCCCCGTGAGGCTGTCCGACTTCGCCGACCTCAGCGAATTTCACGAGGAAGGCTCGCTGCTTTATGCGAAGCCGGATGCCGATGTGCAGGAGGTTTATGAGGAATTCCTGGCCCATCCGGATCCGCGCTTCAAGATCTATCGCCGGGCGGATGTGCCCGCTTACCTTCATTACAATGCGAATCCGCGCGAAGGCGATCCGGTCATTGTGCCAAACGGCCCGTATTTGCTGCGTGCGCAGGCCTCTTCTTCGGCAGAAATACACTCGGACAAGCCACATGGTGAACACGGCTTCAACCCGCGCACCATGCCCGAGATGAAGGCGATCTTTTTCGCTGCGGGGCCTGACATTCGTCCGGGCGTTCAACTGAAGCCGTTTGAAAATGTGAATATTTATCCGTTTATTGCAGAGATTCTGGGCCTTCAGGCACCTGAGGTTGATGGATCGCTTGATGTACTGCGTCCTGCGTTGAAGCCGCAACATAGCAAACGATAAAGGCAATTGAACGCAGCAAAAAAGCGGCGAACCTGACAGGTTCGCCGCTTTGATTATGTGTGCTGGTTAGTACTTTGGCATTGACGGATCAATCTTGTCTGCCCAGGCCAGGATGCCGCCGGTAAGATTCGAGACGTTCGTGAATCCCGCCTGCTTCAATATCAGCGCGGCCTTCTGGCTGCGAGCGCCGGAGCGGCAGTGCACGATGATCTCACGGTTCTTCTGGTCTGCAAGCTCGCTCACGCGGCGCTCGACTTCGCCTACGGGAATCTGCGGCGCGCCAAGATTCGCGATGAGGTATTCGTGGGGCTCACGCACATCCAGTACGAAGATATCCTCCCTTGCGCCCAGCTTGCGCTTCAGCTCTTCGACCGTGATTTGTGGGATGCCATCGACGACAGGATGCTCACCAACTGCCCTGTCGCGCGCAACTTCGAGCGGGCCGACGCTGCTCGGCGGGGCGATGCCGCAGAACTGGTTGTAGTCGATCAGCTCGGTTACTGTCGGGTTTGGACCGCATACCGGGCACTCGGGATTCTTGCGCAGCTTCAGCGTGCGGAAGCTCATACCCAGCGCATCGACCAGGAGCAGGCGGCCAATGAGCGGCTCGCCGATTCCGAGGATGAGTTTGATGGTCTCGGTCGCCTGGATTACGCCGACGAGGCCGGGCAGAATGCCAAGCACGCCACCTTCGGCGCAGGAGGGGACGAGGCCGGGCGGTGGAGGCTCCGGATAGAGGCAGCGATAGCATGGGCCGTCTTCGGTGCCAAAGACGCTTGCCTGGCCTTCGAAGCGAAAGATTGAACCGTAGGCGTTCGGCTTTTTGAGTAAGACACAGGCGTCGTTGACGAGATAGCGCGTCTGGAAGTTGTCCGTTCCGTCTGCGATGACGTCGTAGTCCTTGAATATCTCCATCGCGTTGGCGCTGGTGAGCATGACGTTGTGCTTCACAACATTCAAGAATGGGTTGAGGCCCTTGAGCATGATCTCCGCGGAGTCAACCTTGAGCTTGCCGACGGTTGCGGTGGAGTGGATGATCTGGCGTTGCAGGTTGCTGGCATCGACCGTATCGAAGTCGACGAGGCCGATTGTGCCCACTCCTGCGGCTGCCAGGTACATCGCGAGGGGAGCGCCCAGACCTCCAGTGCCGACGCACAGCACTTTGGCGGCCTTCAGCTTTTGCTGGCCCTCCATGCCAACCTCGGGAAGGATGAGGTGGCGTGAGTAGCGGGCGATCTCTTCGTTGGAAAGCTTTGGCAGGGTGATTTCTTCGATTGCTGTTGGCATTGTCGTGTCCTTCGTTGATCCATTATCGCGTTTACTGCATACGCAACGTGCTTGAGCTATAGAGTCGTTCCGCCAGCGATCGACGGAATGATCGTCAACTCGTCTGTGTCCTTGACGGCTGTCTCCTGCTTGCCTTCGAGGTAGCGAATGTCGTCGTCGTTCAGGTAAACATTGACGAACGAGCGCAGCTTGCCTTCAGGAGTAAACAGATGCTGCTTCAAATCTGGATATGTGATGGTGAGCTGCTGAAACACTGCATCGACGGTGGCACCGGCGATGCTAACTGTCTCAAGTCCGCCGGTGTAAGCGCGCAGCGGCGTGGGAATGTGGATCTTCATGCCTGACCTTTCTGGTTGTGCGTTCCTGTTTCGGCGACGATGGGGGCGATATCGATCTGGATGGCTTCATCCACAAATCTTTTGTTGTCCTCTTCGGTTCCAGCTAACAGAAAGGAGTTCGTCGTAACGGCTTTGCCTTGTTCGATGCTGGTGATGATGTAGGAGCAACTTAGCCAGTGCGCCTCGGCGAAATCGGTCGTCGACCATTGTGCGGGATGGTCCGGGTGCGAGTGGTAGAAGCCGACAATGTCTAACCCGGCAGCGCGTGCCTGCCGTTGAATCTTCACCAACTCCTGCGGTGCGATGTTGTAGCGATTGTGTGCGGAGTCGGTGCGGGTGTTTCCTGCGCGGACGATCTGCCGGACGTGATTAATGGTGCCTCCGTCGTCGTCAGCGATGTTCTTGCCGAGCAGCACACCGCAGCACTCGTTAGGATAGGTCTCTTCGCCGTGAGCGCGGAGCGTCTCGTAGTCGGCATATTCGATGCGAAGCATCTGTTACTCCTCCGTCCAGAAGCGTTCGCTCATGTATTTATCGGCGCCATCGCACAGGATTGTGACGATTACAGCCTCGCGTCCCTTCGCTGCTTCTTCCTCAGCGATCTGCAATGCGGCTGCAGTGGCCGCTGCGGCAGAGACACCAACCAGCACACCCAGATTGCGTCCCAGATGCTTTGCCATGGCGTAGGCACGTTCCGTGGCCATTTCAATATTCTGATCGGCGAGATCGGGATCGTAGATCTTCGGTACGATCGCTGTTGCCATGTGCTTCAATCCCTCAAGCCCGTTGAACGGCGAGTCGGGCTGCATGGAGATGCATTGGATCTTTGGGTTTAGTTCCTTCAACCGGCGCGTCGTTCCCATGAAGGTTCCGGTGGTCCCGAGGGCGGCGACAAAGTGCGTAACCTGTCCCTCGGTCTGCTGCCAGATCTCGTTGCCGGTCGTGCGGTAGTGTGCTCGCCAGTTTTCGTCGTTCGAATACTGATCGGCGTAGTAGTATCGGTCGGGCTCGGTAGCGATCAGTTCTCGCGCCTTGCGAATCGCCCCATCGGATCCATCTGCCGGATTGGTCCAGACCATCTCCGCACCGTAGGCCTTGAGGTACCGCTTTCGCTCCTGGGAGACGTTCGACGGCATGCACAAGGTCACGGGAAAGCCCATCGCCGCGCCGAGCATGGCGTAGGCGATGCCGGTGTTGCCGCTGGTGGCGTCCAGAAGGCCACGGCTGCTAGTGAGCAATCCACGGCGTTGCGCATCGGTGACAATGGAGGATGCCGCGCGGTCTTTCACCGATCCGCCGGGATTCATCCACTCCGCCTTGCCGAGAATCTGAATTCCCGGTAGATGGGCAGTCAGCGCATCGAGCCGAACCAAGGGAGTGTGTCCGATGCGTTCGAGGATGCTGGTTCCAAGCGTTTTGACAGTCGTGATCATGCTGCTTTCGTCTTCCCTCGTATCGTTTTGCGGCCACTCGGATTGATCGACATCACTGAATGTGCGACAGTTAATCAAGTCTAACGTATCGCTCTTATGGCAAAAAAGACCCCACAACGCACCTTCAATGATGTTCTGGCACTGCTCGGCGGCCAGAGATTCGATGTCGCCCCTGTGCAGGACGGTTCAAAGCGAATCGCGAAGGCCGTTCAGGTAAGGAAATACGGCTGCGCGGCGGATATCGCGGCAGCTCCGGATGGCACCGTCGAGATTCTGTCTCGGCCCGGCTGGTTGCTCAATGGAGAGATCGCGCGTCTGCTGGATCGCGGCTACCAGAAGTTCATCAAGACCAGTAAGTTGGAGATTCCTGCGACGGCCGACCACCTGCGGGCGATTCACGAGTTCAGCGAAGAGTTGAATGAGGCCACGGGCGCTACGAACTTGTACAACGAGGCTCTGGGGACGACCAGCAATGTCTACAACTACGATCGTGTGAAGGGCCGTGAGTGAAGGGCTGCTAAGCCGCTAACGCAGACGGTTCTGTTCGCGCTGCAACTCCCGGTAGGCCTCGCTCTTGCCTATGCCTCGTTCGCGAGCGACTCGCTTCAGGGCATCCATCTCGCTGATTCCGTCTGACTTCATCAACGCTGCGACCTCGGCGGCAAGGCTCATCTTTCCCTTTTCGGCTGACGGCGTGACCGCGGAGGGCGCCAGCATGAGGACGATTTCGCCTCGAACAGCTGAACGTGCAGCGAGTTGCGAGCGCAACTCGCTGACAGCTCCTCTTAGAAATTCTTCGTAAATCTTGGTAAGTTCACGCGCTACGACGACGTGTTGCGAGCTCCCGAAGACCGCCTCCACGTCCGCGAGTGTGTCCAGGATGCGATGCGGGGCTTCGTAAAAGACGTGCGTCACCTCACCGCGAGCGAGCTCTTCGAGCGCAGTCTTACGCTGGCCGGCTTTTGCCGGAAGAAATCCGTGAAAGAGAAATCGATCGGTTGGGAGGCCACTGGCGATCAACCCGCTGATGGCCGCGTTCGCGCCAGGGACAGGAAAGACGTTGACGCCGGCAGCGATGGCCGCGGCGGCGATCTGGCCACCTGGGTCCGCGATTCCCGGTGTTCCGGCATCGCTCACGACCGCAACGCGCGCACCCTGCTTCAACTCTACGGTGAGCTCCTCCGTACGCGGACCCTCGTTGTGCATGTGATAGCTCACGGTGGGGGTCTGAATGTTGAAGTGGTTCAGCAGCTTCTGCGTCTGACGAGTATCTTCGCAGGCAATACGGTCGACGCTACGAAGAATACGCAATGCCCGAAGCGTGATGTCTTCCAGGTTGCCGATCGGCGTGGCCACGAGGTAGAGCCCAGGCGCGAGCGGCCGTGCTTCTCCTTCATGATCGCCGGACATTTATTCCTGGGGCCGCATCTTGCGGCGCTGATTGAGCAGGCCCATGGAGTGGGCAAGGTTTTGCGGCGTGATGATGCCAACGATACGGTCGCCTTCGAGTACGGGAACCATCTGGGCCCCCTGTCCGGCCATGATACGTCGCAGCGTCTTCACCAGCGAATCGTCGGGCTGGGCGGTCTGGAACGAGCGCGTCATAACTCCCTGCACATAGCCATTGCCGTCCGCATGGAGCGCTTCGACGATGCTCTGCCGCGAGACCGCGCCAACGAGATTGGCCCCGCGCACCACGGGAAAGACGTCCTGCAGCGTGTGCACCGAGCGTTGGAGTGCGTCCTCCAGCGTATCCGAGGCGGAGAGCATGCTGAACTGTGTCAACATCACATCGCGCATTCGGACGGCGTCGACGTCTGTTTGCAACAGCATGCCCTGATCCTCCATATGCGCGCCGATGAGGACAAACCCGCCGATCATAATCAGCCAGACGCTCGGGATCACAAATCCCGCGATCATCAGTGCGATCGCGATGATCTGGCCCAGTCCTGCAGCGGCGCGCGAGCCTTTGACCGCGCCTCGCGTCTTTGCAAACTCACCGCGAAAGACGCGTCCGCCATCGAGCGGCGAGGCTGGCAGCAGATTAACCGCGCCCAGCAGAAGATTCATCCACACTGCTGCCCGCAGGAGGTAAGACGGCGACATCCACGGACGCTCGTAGAGGTTGACGTCGGGCGAGAACGTCAACGCGATTGCGGCCAGCAGCAGGCCGAATCCGATATTCGCAATCGGTCCGATGACTCCCATGCGCTTTTGCATCGCAGGGGTTGAGGCGAGCTCTGTCGCCTCGGGTGTGGCGTAGCTCAGCAAGCCTCCGGTAGGCAACAGAAGGATGCTGCGCAACTCCAGCCCGAACCACGCTGCGGCGATTGCGCGCGCGACTTCACGAACGGCGATCGCAAGGACGAGAAGCAGCCACAGGACAAACCCTCGACCGCCCGTCGCTCCCGTCATAGACGCGTAGCTGATCGATAACCCAAGGAGAAGCAGGAAAAAGGTATGGACGCGAACATCCACGCCAAGGAATCTACCGATCGGAAAAGACCACCCACGCATACAGCTATTGTATGCGCTGCTGTCGTGCAGTTCCGAATCGGGGCTTACCATCTAAAAGATGCGCGTTATTGCCGGAACCTTCCGCTCCCGTCAGCTGGTCGCTCCGCGCGGCATGCAGACCCGTCCCACGAGCGACCGGCTGCGCGAGACCCTCTTTAATATCCTTGCCCCACGACTTGAGGGAAGCCGTTTCGTTGACCTCTACGCCGGCACAGGAGCAGTCGGAATCGAAGCATTGAGCCGCGGCGCTTCCCATGTCTGGTTTGCGGAAAACTCGGAGCCTGCGTTGGCTTCACTTCGGCAGAATCTGTCAGCGCTCAGGGTAACTCGTGACTTTACGGTGGAAGATCGCGGCGCTGGAGCCATGCTGCAACGGCTCAGCAAACTGACTCAGCCTGTCGATCTCGTTTTTCTCGATCCACCCTATGAGGCAGAGGACGAGTACTCGGGGACGCTGAATTTTTTCGGCAGTGTTCGTGGACGGGCGATTCTTTCTCCCCAGGCCCTCGTTATTGCGGAGCACAGCAGCAAGGCGAAGCTGGCGACGCGCTACGGCGCGCTCGAACATACTCGCCTGCGGAAGCAAGGCGATGCTGCCCTTAGCTTTTTTTCTCTTGGGGAGGAAAGCCACCACCCTGATGCTTCCCGGTAAGCAGGTCGAGCGAGAAGGCTGCCTCTTGATCGGTCATCATATTCCAGCCAGTTCCGTGCAAGACATCGCCGTCGACGCTGGTGATGCGAACGCCCTCCCAGCTGAGCCGCGCTGATTCCCACGCCATGCCGTTCGTCCCCCATGCGACGATGGAGTGGAAGCCAACGAAGATGAGCAGTTGCTGTGCCGCTAATGGGTGGATTTCAACTACCGGCTTCAGCGCGATGTGGGTGCAATGTTCGGGCTGCCGGTGTCGATGACATAGGCATAGCCACCTGCTACGGCGCACATCTCCTGCGGATTAGGGCAGGAGACGACTCCTGTTGGCATTGTGGAGCTGGTAAATCCGAGAGCGCATGTTGCGAGAAACGTTCCGCCACTTGCCGGTTTCACCATCAGTTGCAGTGCCCCCCGAGCCAACGCGTCTTCTTCTCCGGCGATCTGCTTCGGGTAAACAAACTGTCGAGCTGGCGCAATCAGCGGAGGTGTCTTCAGGACCTCGACATTCCAATCGCGGCGAAAATCCTGCGTCGTTCGAGCAAGGTCCGGCATTATCGAACGGCGTCCAGTGCCTGAGCCATATCGTCGATCAGGTCTTCCACCGCCTCGCAGCCAGCACTCATGCGGATGAATCCGTCAGCGATTGCGTCACCGCCCCATCGCGCACGACGCTCCGCAGTTGTCGAAACGCCGCCAAAGCTGGTTGCGTCGGTCACTAATTTTGATTTTGCGAGAAACGTCTCCGCTGCCGATTGATCGCGCAGCACGAAGCTGAGCACCGGCCCGAAATAGTTCATCTGCTTCTTTGCGATCTCATGCCCTGGGTGATTTGGCAGTCCCGGATACAGCACGCTGACCACTTCCTTGCGGGTTGTCAAAAATTCGGCGATGCGCTGGGCATTCTCGCAGGAGCGTTCGAGCCGCAGCGGCAGCGTCGCAATGGAACGCAGCGCCAGCCATGCCTCCATTGGCCCGAGAGCAGCGCCCGTCAGCGTTCGCCACTGATCGATCTGCGTCCGCAGCTCCATATCGCGCATGGCGACGTGGCCGACCAGAAGATCGCTGTGGCCGGTCATCGACTTCGTATCGGATGCGACAGAAAAATCCGCGCCGAGCGCCAGCGGACGCTGTCCGAGCGGCGTCGGGGTCGTGTTGTCGACGGCCACCAGCGCTCCAGCGCGGTGGGCCGCCTCGCTCAGCATCGCGATATCGCAGATCTCCATGCCGGGGTTGCTCGGCGACTCGAGCCATAGCAGCCGTGCGCCCTCCAATAGCTCTGCCTGGGCGTTTCCTGCCGTTGGTGCCATGCGTAAGACCACGCCCATCTTGGTGAAGTACTCCTGCATCAGCACACGCGCTGTGTAGTAGGCGTTAGAGGGCAAAACGACGACGTCTCCCGGCCGCAGGACCGCTCCAAAGACAGCAGCGCACGCCGCCATACCGGATGCAAAGACCAGCGCGGTCGCACGGTAGTCTTCGCCCGATTCCATCTGACCGATGGCCTTTTCGAGCGACGTCCAGGTCGGGTTGTGCGAACGCGCATAGGTGTAAGGCGTGTCCGTGGGATCACCCGGAGTGTGATACGGAGCGGCGAAGACGGGGCCCGAGTGCAGAGGCTCGCCGGCGACTGGTCGAGACAGAGTGGAGCGAATGATCTTGGTAGCGTCACGCATAACTAACGGCCTGGCTTTGCATCGAATCGATTGATGGTAGCAGGGTCAGCGCGGCCTCTTCCTCTGGCTCTTCGTTACTTTTGAGAAGTGCTCCCAGCCGCCGGCCTTCAAGTCTGCGCGGGTGCCGTCGGGCCCGACCAGGGTAATTCTGGGGCGCCCGGAGCGATTTTTTTTCAGGCTGCCTATCCGTGTGACGGAAACTCCGGCAAGCGAGGTAGGCATCATGACCGAAGCCGGTGCGGCAAACAGAAGCTCATAGTCTTCGCCACCATGCAACGCGACGTGCAGTGCGGCACCCTCGCCCAGTTTGCTGGCAAGCGGATGGATCGGCACCGCCGCCTGATCGATCTCCGCGCTCACTCCGGACGCTTGGCAGAGGTGGGTGAGATCGGTCGAAAGGCCGTCGCTCAGGTCAATGCAAGCCGTTGCGAGTTTGCGGCGCAGCAGGGCTTCGCCTACATCGAGACGCGGCTCGGGAAACAGCTGAGGATGATCGTCGGTTGGGCTTGCTCGAGGAATGCGTTTCTGCCGTGTCAACATCGCCGTAAACTCGGCAGCCGACCCACCAAGCTGTCCGGTGACGTACAGGACATCACCGGCCTCCGCTCCGGATCGCCGCAGAGCTTCTCCCTTGGGAGCGACGCCAATCAAGACGATATCGGCGAGGATCGCCGCAGAGCTTCCCCCGGCGACTCCGAGGTATCGCCGCCTGCGAGGGGCACGCGGTGCATCTCGCCCAGAGCATGCAGGCCGTCGAAGAAGCGTTCTACCCAGGCGCGACCCTCAGCCTTGGCGAGCATTGGGGCAGGGAGCGCCAGAGAGAGAAATGCTGCGAGCGGAGTTGCCCCCATTGCGGCAAGGTCGCTCAGTCCGCGGGCCAGGCAACGGTGGCCAACCGACTCGGGAGGGTGCAAGTCGCGGCGGAAGTGGCGGCCCTCCAGCGTTAAATCGGTGGTGACCAGGATCTCGGACCCGGCCTGCGGGCGCAGAATCGCACAGTCGTCTCCGATGCCAAGCGTGATGGATTTGCCGGCGGCGGGGAAGCGGCGGCGGATCATCTCGATCAGGCCCAGCTCTCCCAGCGGCTGCAGGGGCTTTTTCATCCTGAAGGCAGCATAAATGGTAGGCGCAGGGTGGTACTTTTGTGGGAGTTACAGGATCACCCGTCGGTGACAATCTGGTTGCACGAGGGTACCCAGTTTGTTACCCTCAAAGAGGACGCTCACGAGAGATTGCAATTCTGGAATGACGATTGGTAAGTGTCATTCGCCTTTGTCGATTGCAGATCTCTCCGAGCCGCGGCTTTGCTTCGCGGTCAAATTCTGGGCCAGGGATACTGCTTGAAGCTTAAAAAGCGCTACTACATCATGCTCGTTAGCCGCGATGAAGACGGCAACCTGAATAAGGTTCCGCTCCCTCTTCACTATGCGTACCTTTTCGTAGCGGCGGCGGCTATCGGCATGTTTACCATCACCGGACTGGCTGGCTCTTACTCGCGAATGCTGATCAAGACTGCGCGCTTCAACCAGCTTCGGCAGGATCACAACTCTCTTCAGAAAGACTATGCACACCTCGAGAAGGCCGCGCACGAGAAGGATATCGAGGCCGCTTCCCTTGGCTCTCTGGCAACCGAGGTCTCCGCGCTCTACGGCCTGACGACGAGCAAGCTCGCTGTTCCGATGAGCAGGCTCACCGACAAGCGCCACGGCAAATCTGCCGGCGTGGCTGATTCGGTCGCCACCGCGCCTCTCGCGGGCACCGACGAAAGCTATTACAAATCGATCGATGCCTTCAATATGCTTCGCAATACGGCGATGAGCGGGATGGTGATGCGTCCGCTGTCGAATCTCGGCGGGACCGGTTCCTCTTCGTCCGATCTCTTTGGCGCGGGATCCGGCGCGGATATGGCGTCCTTTGTTCCGACGCTGTGGCCGATCATGGGTCCAATTACGAGCAGCTTTGGCCAGCGCGAAGATCCAATCGCAGGCAACGGTGAAGGCGAGTTCCATAGCGGCATCGACATCTCTGCACCTAACGGCGTTCCAATCCGGGCTACAGGCGACGGCATCGTTCAGACGGCTGAGATGTCCAGCGGCTATGGGCGCGAGGTGGTTATCGATCACGGTCACGGGGTCGAGACTGTTTACGGACACATGTCCGGCTTTGCGGTGGTTGCAGGGCAGACGGTGCTTCGCGGCCAGGTGATCGGCTATGTCGGGCACAGCGGACGCACTACGGGATCTCATCTTCATTACGAGGTTCGCATTCGCAATACGCCGGTCAACCCGCACAAGTATCTGCGCGTAACCCTGGCTGATCTCGGCAGCGAGGCAGCGAAGGGACAATAGTTTTTAGAACAGAAGACGGCAGTGTCGACGCTCAAGGTCGACACTGCCGTTTTTTTGCTTCCTTGTGCTTAGGTTAGAGCGATATTCCTGATAGCAACTCAGTCCCCGAAGGCTGCTTCGATCTCAATTAAACCAAATGTTTTTCCGTTACTTTCGTACACCTTTAAGGCCATATCAATCCTCGTGTGCGGCCGATATAGTCACCAAGAAGTTGCGCCATGCGCAGCATTCTCGGAGTTCCCTGCCGGCCGAAAAGGGAGGAAAGTTCATGGTTCAAACTTCAGCCTCATTTCGGCTGGATGACCAGGATGTCGATGGATCCATCTCGCTGTCGGAGATCATCTCAGCGCTCTCCTACGCGCTGGACATGACTGAAGGAGCTGTCCGCGGGCATGCTCTGCGCAGCTGTCTATTGGGTATGCGAATCGCCCATGAGGCCAGGCTCTCGTCCGACCAGACAAGCGGCCTCTACTTTGCGCTTCTGCTTAAAGACGTTGGTTGCAGCAGCAATGCCAGTCGTCTGTGCCAGATCGCCGGTGGAGATGACCTCGCTCTCAAGGCGGGAGTCAAATTCGAAGACTGGACCAAGCCGCACAAGCCGAATCTCCAGACGCTCAAACTACTTTGGAAGAACGTGCTGCCGGACTCAGGCGCTGCAACTAAGATCGTCAGGATTCTTCGCATTGGCCTCACTCAGCACAAGAACAACAAGGAGATGGTCAGCCTTCGCTGCGACCGAGGCGCGAGTATCGTTGCAAAGCTCGGCATGGGCGCCCTTGCTACCGAGGCCGTTCGTAGCCTGGATGAACATTGGGACGGCAGCGGCTATCCCGACAGCAGAAAAGGCGAGCAGATTCCACTGCTGGCGCGTATCTGCTGTATCGCGCAACATCTCGATATCTTCTCCATCGGCCGTGGCACGCAGGACGCGATCGACACGCTCCAGGAGCGCAGCGGCACGTGGTTCGATCCCGGGCTCGTCCGCATCGCCCTTTCACTGCACCGGCGCGGAGCTCTGTGGACAAATTGCTCGCCCGGCGACTGCGAGGAAGAGACAAGGCAGGCGGTTCTCGACCTCGATGGCGGAACGCAGCACAAACTGGAGCCGGACCGCGTCGATCAGATATGCGAGGCTTTTGCCGATGTGGTCGATGCCAAGTCCCACTTCACATTTCGTCACTCCCTTGGGGTCGCAGATGCCGCGTTAGGAATTGCCGAGACGATGGGCCTTCCTGCGGATCGCCTGCAGCTGGTTCGCCGCACGGCTTTGTTGCATGACATTGGCAAGCTCGGCGTGTCCAATACCATCCTCGATAAGAGCTCCCCTCTGACCGCCGACGAATGGCAGGCGGTCCAACAGCATCCAAGAAGCACAAGCCAGATACTGGAACGAGTTCGCTCCTTCAGGGAGATGGCCGTTGTTGCTGGAGAGCACCATGAAAAGTTAGATGGTTCCGGCTACCCTGACCGGTTGACGGCGCGCGATCTCTCCATGGAATCCCGCATCATCGCCGTTGCCGATATCTTCGGAGCGTTGTCCGAGGACCGCCCTTACCGTCCGGGCCTCAAACTGGAGCACACGCTTTCGATCATGAAGGAGTCTGCACCGCGTCAACTCGATGGCGATTGCTTTGATGCGCTCGTCTCATGGGCTTCGAGTGAGAGAGAGGTACAGTTTTCTCCCGAGCGGCATATTCCGGCCTCCTTGCTGGGATATGCGTTGGAACCCGTACTCTGACGTAATAGAAATGTACGATCAACGAAAAAGCGGCCGAGTGTATCGGCCGCTTTTCGTTGAAGGGAACTGCTTATTTTCCGGTGTAGGTGACGTGCCAGACCGTCTTCGTCCCATCATCGGTGACGAACAACGATCCGTCGATGCCAAGCGTGACTCCGACTGGCCGTCCCCAAACCTGTCCGTCGGCTGTGACAAAGCCGGTGAGAAAGTCTTCGTACTCTCCGGTGGCATGACCATCCTTCATCGGAACGCGGATGACCTCGTAGCCGGAGCGGTGGGCGCGGTTCCATGAGCCGTGCTCGGCTGCGAAGGCGTCACCGGAGTAGCCCGTGGGGAACTGCTTGCCGGTGTAGAAGAGCATCTCGAGCGAGGCAAAGTGCGGCTGCAGGATCACGTCAGGAGTGATGACCTTGTCCTTCAACTCCGGGTGTGTGCCCATTAGGCGCGGATCCTGATGGCCGCCCATGTAATACCACGGCCAGCCGTAGAAACCGTCCTCCTTCACGCTGGTGATGTAGTCGGGAACGAGGTTGTCGCCCAGGGCGTCGCGCTCGTTGACGGAGCACCAGAGCTGGCCCGTCGTCGGATTGATGGCCTCGCCGACACAGTTGCGTATGCCGCTCGCGTAGACCTTCAGGAACTTGCCCTCGGGTGTGAATTCGAGCACGTCGGCGCGATGAAACTCGTTGGGGTGGGTGTCGGGATCGTCCGCGTTCGAACCAGAGCCGACGGAGACAAGCATCTTTGTGCCATCCGGAGTAAAGACGATATCGCGAGTCCAGTGGCCGCCGCCACGGAGCTGGGCGAATCCGGGAAGCTGGGGAACGACCTTCCTGGGTTTGGCCGTTGCGACCAGGTCACCGGATTTGTAAGGGATACGAACGACCGAGTCGGTGTTTCCAACATAAATCCACTTCGGATTCGGTCCGCTGGGATAGAACGCGATTCCAAAGGGAAGGTTGAGGCCCTCGGAGAAGGTCGAAACCGTCTGCGCCTTGCCATCAGGCCCGACGCCGCGAAGGACCCAGATCTTGTCGCCGTGCGAGTCAGCCACGAAGATATCGCCGTTGGGCGCGGTGCGCATCAGACGCGGCTCGCGGAATCCCTGCGCGTACATCTCCACCTTGAAGCCCTCGGGAGCGACGGGCCACGCACCCTCGGGTCGTGGGACCACGCTGGGTCCGTTGTCCACCGACTCATCCGGTTTCGGCTCCGGGAGATCAGCCACCGTGATCTTGCGCCGGACACCGGGATGTTCTTTCGTGTAGTCCGTGAAGGCTGCCTGTCCGGTAAGGGTTGCGTCCGATTGCGCGAAGAGTGAGGCCGGCAATGCGAAGACAGCGAATGCAAGTGTCAGGCTTTGAACGATTGAGGGGGGCAATCTACGCATGGGTATTCTCTCCTTGAAGCGCGAAACTCTTCAGATACGACTGTCCGATCAATTGAATTTTACCGTTGTGAAGTTCAAATTCGAGTGAATCGACGTTCTGGATAAGGTTGACGAAATGAAAGCGCCGAAAGTTTGCCATCAACTCCGCATCGGTCGCATTGGGGAAGAGGAGCACGAGCCGGAAGGCCTGCATGAAGTATCCATGCGTGAAGAGGACTGCGCAGCCGTTGATCTCCCTGGTCACTAGCCGGCTGGCGGTTTCCCGGGCGCGATCGAGAAACATGCTGAAGTTTTCGGCTCCGGGCCCGTCGACGTAGGCATGGTCGCGGAGCTGCCAGTAGTCGTAGATGTGAGGCTCTCGGTCGGCTTCGCTTGTGTTCCTGTGTTGCGAAGGCTCGAGAAAAGTAAACTCCTGAATCGGCCACTCTTCGACGGGAACCTCGGGGAACCGTTGGCGCAGTAGTTCGGCTGTCTGCTGTGCCCGCAAAAAAGGCGACGTCACGATGAGTGTCGGCTCGCAGTCAAGGCGCTCGGCGAAGTCCTTCGCCTGAGTGCGGCCAAGGTCTGTCAGAGGATTGGTATCGGGGTCCGCGGTTTTGCCGCCAGAGTTGGCCAGGCTCTGGCCGTGGCGAACAAGAATGATTCTCGCGACCACAGGCGATGCAGGCTCCTTCACCGGTTGCCCTCAGAAGAAGCCGTTGTGAGCTTCTTGAGCAGATCCACTGGAATGTTCGCCGTGAGAACCGCGCGATCCTTGTGCTGCTCGATCTTTGCTGAATCCGTCAGTTGCTGGATGTCCTTATCCTCGGCGGTCTGCGGATGCATCTGCGATGACGTCTTTTCCACGGTCTTTACAAGGTCGATAAGCGAGGTCAGTGTCTCGGTTGCCTTGGCCGCATCGGCCTCCGAGGGCGCAATCTGCTCGACACGCAGATGCAGCGTGCCGAGATAACGAAGGCTGGCGACGAAAGTCGTGTCCTCGCTCAACGGCAACTGCAGGCCAAGGATGCTGATGTAGCCGCGATCGGAGAAGGGAAGGCCGATATGGCCAATGGCCCATACGCCCGAGAAGGCCGGTATATCGTGATAGCGCTCCGAAAGGAGGGATGATCCGGAAAATGGCGAAGCTGCGGCCCGGTGGCGGTCGATGATGGAGTGAATCTGCTCCGGCGTCGGCATGTTCGAGGCGGCGATGGTGTCATAGCCAAGCTGCGCGATCCGCAACGGCCGCGTTACCTTTCCGTCGCTGACTGCGATTGTGTAGATATCGTGGCCGGAATAGCTCTCTTTCGCCGAGGCGATCGTCGTAAGGTAACTTGCGAGCCGCCCTCCGTCGAAACGTCCTTCGAACACTTCGGAGTAACCCACCGGACCGTTCGGCCCATCGGGGTCATCCATGCGATGCAGGGCGAAGGCGGCAGAGTCGAGGTCGCGCTCGGGAACAATGCCGGTGGCATCGACAAAGCGCTGATAGTCGGGGGTGCGTGTCACCTGGGTGCGTTCGAAGTGGGTCGCTGCACGCAGAGGCTTCAGGTTGGCGTAGACGATCGCGTCCGACTCCGGCAGCAGACGCGCGGCCTCGGGTGGTGCGGCCTTTCGCAGCACCAGCACAACCGCCAGCGCAACCATCAGCGCCAACATCAGCAGCAGCGAGTAGCGAGTGCGCTTACGCATCAGGGACATGGCCGGTCAGGCAAAGTGTCAGCATAGTTGTCGCGAAGTCGCGTGTCTTCCCGCGTCTTCGCTATTAAGCATAGACCATCTCATGAACGAGTTCGCGCGGAAGGCATAGACCTTCGTGCTGCGCTTCAGTTGCAGTGCTATTCCACAATCGCGAAGGTGTAGATTTTTCCACCGTTGGTGACATTGCCTGTGCCCGGTGGCAGGATGCCGTATTCGCCGCCGCCCGTGTCCTTATTCACCGTGAACTGGTAGGTGTGCGGAGCTGTCTTTACAGGATTGAACTTCACTTCATCGCGATCTGCGCCACCGGTTGAGTGAAAGACTCCCCCGGTGAGTACGCGGAACTCACGGTTGTCGGAGTTGATCCGGAAGCGGAGGAAGTCATACTCGTTGGCCGAGACGCCTTCAGGTACATAAATCAGAATCTCGACGGGGCATTGAAGCGGGAGCCTCGACTCGCGTCCGTTGAGATGGCCATTACGGTCTTCTTTGATGATGCCGTGGGTTGCGGTCGACTTAAGCCACCCGCCCGATTTGATGTGGACGATCTCCGGCTCAATCGCGATCCATTTGCCAGTGTGGTCTTTGTAATAGACGCCGATCTCGTTGACGTCGGAGATCTCAATCGGCTTCTCGGACACGTTTGTTAGTTGCCGGCGGCTCTTGTTCATCATCGCCGTGATGACGCGATCGGAGATTCCGGCTTCCTTGAGAACGACAAGCGCATCCGCGTCGGTGGTGTAGTGGCCGGGCTGGGTGTTGATCGTCTCGACGATGAGTTCGTCGCTAAGGCCTGCCTTCGCCATCTTTACAACGGATTGATTGTCCATCGACGGAGCTTTGGTTGCTGTCAGCGGACCATCGACCGCCTGTGGAGCGTCGGACGTATGTGGTTGTTGCGCAACCACAGCGATAGAAAGAAGGGAGATACCAACGACGAACGGCAGGAAGCGCAGCAGTGTTTTCCGAAGGGGCATAGGGTGATCAAATCCGAGTCGTCGATAGGCTAGCATGGCTGCGATTTTGGACGTCGTACGGGCAAGTAGAGTGAGCCGTGGGACGGCCATTGCTTGAGGGTTGCTGCTATGCTAAAGTTAGCTCTGCGGCGCACTCTGCGCGGGCACTGCTTCGCGTCGTGCGGCTGGGCTTACAGAGGGCAAAATTGCTGTTTGGGCTGGCGTAGCTCAGCTGGTAGAGCATCTGATTTGTAATCAGAGGGTCGGGGGTTCAAGTCCCTTCGCCAGCTCCAGTTCCCCGCAGCAGAAAAAGAAAGACGGATTTGGTTGTACTGCTCGACCGTTCTGGCGTTGCAGACCTCCGGTCACTCCTTCAAGGTTGGTGTACCCGCTCGATTCGCTCCTGGAATCGATGACGGGCTTGATGGGTTGAGATGGATGTTGCGCGCGGAGCTTTCGGACAGAAAAGTGCACAGGTGGCCGAGTGGTTAATGGCAGCAGACTGTAAATCTGCCGCGTTATGCGCTACGGAGGTTCGAATCCTCCCCTGTGCACCATTTAGCTTTAGGGTAGTGAGTTTTTTTCAGTGGTGAGTGTTGTGGATCTAAGCCCGGCGGGCAGCGGAAGAATGTGGATCGCGCTGTTTGTGCTGGGAGTATTAGCGGTTTTGGTCTGGCAGACAATGCAGCCGGACAAGTTGAGATCGCTTACTTGGATACTGTTAGGTTTTTTTGCCTTTCGGGTCATACTCGGACGGCTGCGTTCGCGGTAGGATTGTAAGGTTGGGTTTTTCAGGCTGGCGTAGCTCAGTGGTAGAGCACTCCCTTGGTAAGGGAGAGGTCGAGAGTTCAAGCCTCTCCGTCAGCTCCAGATTTAGGTTTTATCCAGTCGGGCGGGAGTAACTCAGTGGTAGAGTCACAGCCTTCCAAGCTGTTGGTCGCGGGTCCGATTCCCGTCTCCCGCTCCAAATATTGAACGCGATCCAGTACCGGGAAGATCGCAGGAGAACGTTTTGAGCAGTTTGTCTGAGCAGCCCGTACTTCCCATCTCCGATCCCGCAGACCTTCAACGTGGTCAAGGGAGTCATTGAAGCCTCTTTTGCTGCGGGCCATGTAGCAGAGTTTCTGAAGTCGCTCGAGCGCTCGAAGCTGCGCATCCGCGACTTCGAAGTCGTGCTCGGCAAGGGCATTCTTGGACCCAGGACAGCGGCGGAGTACAACCGTCTCAGCAACGGCGACCAGGGCCAGATCCGCGAACTCTATCTCGCCAGTCTGGAGCAGGTTGCCCCAGAGCTGCGGGAGAAGTTCTTCAAGCTGTACGCATACTACTGAGTCGACAAATTTAGTTTCGTTTGAAGTATTCACCTGAACTCCGGTGCGATGCGCCGGCCAACACGAGGAGACAAGCAGTCATGGCGAAGGAAAAGTTTGACCGGTCAAAGCCGCACGTAAACATTGGAACGATCGGGCACATCGATCACGGCAAGACGACGCTGACGGCGGCGATCACGAAGGTGTTGTCGAAGCACAACCCGAACAACAAGTTTCGTTCGTTCGACACGATCGACAACGCACCGGAAGAGCGTGAGCGCGGTATTACGATTGCGACGTCGCACGTTGAGTACGAGACGCCGAACCGCCACTACGCGCACGTCGACTGCCCGGGCCACGCCGACTACATCAAGAACATGATCACCGGAGCGGCGCAGATGGACGGCGCAATCCTGGTGGTTGCCGCGACCGACGGCCCGATGCCCCAGACCAAGGAGCACGTTCTGCTTGCCCGCCAGGTTGGCGTTCCGTACATCGTTGTGTTCCTGAACAAGTGCGACGCGGTTGAGGACGAAGAGCTGATCGAGCTGGTTGAGATGGAAGTTCGCGAGCTGCTGTCGAAGTACGACTACCCCGGCGACGACACCCCGATCATCCGCGGCTCTGCCCTTGGCGCGCTGAACGGCGAAGCCAAGTGGGAGGCCAAGATCGACGAGCTGATGGATGCAGTGGACAAGTATGTTCCGCAGCCTGAGCGCGCGATCGACCAGCCGTTCCTGATGCCGATCGAAGACATCTTCTCGATCTCGGGCCGCGGCACCGTAGTCACGGGCCGCATCGAGCGCGGCAAGGTGAAGGTTGGCGAGGAGTCCGAGATCGTCGGCTTCCGCGAGACCCGCAAGACGGTTGTCACCGGCGTCGAGATGTTCAAGAAGCAGCTGGACGAAGGTCTGGCAGGCGACAACGCTGGTCTTCTTCTGCGCGGCATTGCGAAGGAAGACGTGGAGCGCGGCATGGTGTTGGCCAAGACCGGATCGATCAAGCCGCACACCGACTTCAAGGGCGAGGTCTACGTGCTCTCGAAGGAAGAGGGCGGCCGTCACACACCGTTCTTCAACGGCTACCGTCCCCAGTTCTACTTCCGCACGACGGACGTGACTGGTTCGGCGAAGCTTCCTGCCGGCACCGAGATGTGCATGCCCGGCGACAACATCCAGCTGGAGATCACGCTGCACACCCCAGTGGCCATGGAGAAGGGCCTCCGCTTCGCTATCCGCGAAGGCGGCAGGACCGTAGGCGCTGGAACCATCTCCGAGATCATCAAGTAAAGAAAAAGCTTCCCAAAGAAGTCTTTGGGTTTGAAACAAAGGGCGGCGAGCTTCGGTTCGCCGCCGCTCATTTTGGTTAGTTTTAATTGGGAGAAACGCAGGTATAGCACGTCCTCTCAACGATTCCGAATTGCGGCTTTCCTGAAATACCTTTTTAAGGATAATTATCGAGGACGAGCGTGGCCTGACCGCTCCTCTCTCCGTTACAATCAGGAATTGGTTGCAGGGGCCATTACCCTGTGTCGCGGCGTGTCGGAAGCAATTCTGTACAAGCTGCTTGCCAGCCGAGGTGGCTGGCCACGTTAGAAGGAGATTTACACAATGCGCGAGATCATCACACTGCAGTGCCCGGATTGCAAGAACCGGAACTACTCCACAACGAAGAACAAGAAGACGACCACCGGCCGTCTCGAGTTTTCCAAGTTCTGCAATACCTGCCGCAAGCACACGGCTCACAAGGAAACGAAGTAGTCTCCAGCCGGATTCGGGAGTGAGATGCTTCAGCCTCACTCCGCATCACCTGGGGGAGTAAGCTCAACGGTTAAACTGTCGGTCTCCAAAACCGAACTTCTCGGTTCGAATCCGAGCTCCCCCGCCAGTTTGCCCGGCCCTCAGAGTCCGGGAATTGACCCTAACACGAAGATTTAGAGGCGGCACTATGGCCAAGACAATAGCAGTAACCGAACAGCCCAGCACCGGTATCCAGCAGTTGAAGTCACAGCCTGCCCGTCTCGCCGAGTTCCTCAAGGACGTCCGTGCCGAGATGCGCAAGGTGATCTCGCCATCGCGTGCCGAGGTGCAGTCGACCACGATTGTCGTTCTCATCACCGTCTTCATCTTCGCCGCCTACTTCTGGCTGGTGGACTCGATCATCGGTAAGGCGATCGAAGCTCTGTTGCATAAACTCACCACGCACTAACCCAACAGATTCGGATATTGAGCACGACCCGTAGAGAGAAGCAGACGATGCGCGAAAAAGGCACAACGATGGCGGCAGAAGAACAGAATCCGGAAGAGCAGAACCCTCAGGGAGATTCCTCCACCGAGCAACTGGCCCCGCCGGTCAACGAAAACTTTAAGTGGTACATCATCCACGCCTACTCCGGCTTCGAGCGCAAGGTGCGCGAGTCGCTCGAGAGCCGCATCACAGCCTTTGGTCTGCAGAACAAGATCGGCCGCATCATGATTCCGACCGAGCCGGTCACCGAGCTCCGCAACGGCAAAAAGTACACCATCGATCGTGTCTTCCTGCCTGGCTACGTCCTCGTCGAGATGGATCTCGATAACGACCTCTGGCACGTCATCAAGAACACGCCGCGCGTCACCGGCTTCCTTGGAACCGGCGACAATCCGGTCGCCCTGTCCGAGCAGGAGGTCAGCTCCATCCTCTTCCGCTCCGACGTCGCGAAGGACAAACCCTCGATGAAGGTCAAGTTCGACAAGGGCCAGCAGGTTCGGATCAACGAAGGCCCGTTCGCCAACTTTACCGGCGCAGTCGACGATATCAACGAAGACAAGCAGACCCTCAAGGTGATGGTCAGCATCTTCGGCCGCTCCACTCCGGTCGAGATTGAGTTCTCGAAGGTGGACAAGGTCACCGAGTAGTTCGAAGACCTGATTGAGACACGATTTTTAGAAGCAGAAAATATTAAGCAGCAGGCAGTCGAACGAAGCCCGCCGCTGGAAGCATAAAGAGGATTTACCGATGGCACCGAAGAAGATTACTGGATACGTCAAGCTTCAGATCATGGCCGGCAAGGCCACCCCTGCACCCCCGGTCGGCCCCGCGCTCGGCCAGGCTCAGGTCAACATCATGGAGTTCTGCAAGCAGTTCAACGAGCGCACGAGCAAAGACCCCGCTCTTGTCGGCCTCACTGTCCCTGTCGTCATCAGCGTCTATGCCGACCGCACCTTCAGCTTCATCACCAAGACGCCTCCGGCGCCAGTGCTGCTGCTCAAGGCCGCAGGCATCGAGAAGGGCTCGGGCACTCCGAACAAGGAGAAGAAGGGCAAAGTCACCGAGAAGCAGATCATCGCCATCGCCACGCAGAAGATGCCGGACATGAACGCGACCACAGTGGAAGCGGCAGCGAAGACCATTCGCGGCACCGCCCGCTCGATGGGTATCGAAGTCGTCGGCTAACTTCGAAGCATCGCTTCAGACTCGTTTTGAGCGAAGGGGAGAATCCACAGGTTTCAGTTGACAGTATTTTGTCAACCGGACAACCAGAGGTTCTCTCCTTCGCCGTTAAGCCACTCGCACTCACCCGCGAACATGTCCTCTGCTCACGCGGAGGGACTGGCGACCGATCACCCTGTTACGGCATGCCAGGCCACCTTCCCCTCGATCTCTAAGCAAACAATCTCTGCTGTACACCCACTGTCACGCTATCTGCGGTCTTCTTCGCCATCTCCATGTCCTCCGGCAAGACATCCATCGACCTCTGCGCCAGCCCGTACTTGCTGCGCACGTTGCTAACGAGTTCTGCCATCTGCCTCCTGTACTTGGGTGCGGCGAAGTCCCTGTCGGCGAACCGCTTTCGATAGTCCGCCTCCAGGGCAGGGAAGTGCTCGCGGACGAAGCTCAGGTAAGTAGGGCGCGAGCACAACTTCAAAAAAAGCGGATTGGCGACGAAGAAGCTCGCGCGGGCCTCGGCTGCGCGGCGGCCCATCTCATCGAGCATCTTTGCGTCATCGTTAAGGCCAGGCAAGAGTGGCGAGCACATGATACCGGCGGTGATGCCGGCGTCGCGCAGCCTTCGCACCGCGGCGAAGCGCAGGTCCGGCCTCGGCGCGCGCGGCTCCACAAGTCGCGCCAGTCGGGCGTCAGGCGTGGTGATCGTGATGTGAACGATCAGCCGATTGTGTCGGGCTACCTCCGTGAGCACGTCGATATCGCGCACGATCAGGCGCGACTTGGTGATGATCCCAATGGTGTAGCCAGAGCGACGGGCGAAAACCTCAAGGATGGAGCGCGTGATGCGCGCCCGCCGCTCGATCGGCTGGTAGGGATCCGTGGCCGTGCCAATAGCGATCTGGGCCCGCGGGTCGAACCGCCGCAGCTCCTGTTCAAGCAGCCATGCTGCGTGCTGCTTCATGTAGATCTCGTGCTCGAAGGCTGTAGCCCAGGCCTGCGGCTCATCAGGAGCGGTCATGGCGGCGGGTTGCTTATGCAGTTTGCTGTTGATGGAGATTGGCTGCAAAAACTCGTGCGTATAACGTGCGAAGCAGTATTTGCAGCCGAACTCGCAACCGCGGTACGGGTTGATGCTATAGGCGATCCAGCTGGTTCTAGGCGAGACGTTGCGGTTCAGAAGACTGCGCACTTCAAGAGCCTTGAACTCGATCAGGTGACCATCGTCGGCATGTGTTGCCTTAGCTGCCATTCGGGCGATGCCGGTGACGGATTGATTGAGGATTGGGAAGAGCGGCGCACCCGATATTTTCGCCATTTGTTCGCCTCACTTCAAGCGAGCATATGCCTGACTGGCACCTACGTCAAGTGTGATTTATTCGCGAGATTCGAGGCGTTTTGGCAAAAGCTCACGTGGGACGTCTGTTATTGGCAACCACTCCACCTCGAAGCTTCCACGATAACCAAACAGTGGGCCCCATATGCGATTTTTGACGCTGACCTCAATGCGAAACTGCTCGGAGGACTCGTCGAACCATTCACAGACCTCAGCTATGCCGGAAAACAATAGCGGAAAGCGAAACCCTAGCGGCCCTTCATAAAACCGTTGTTCCCCGGAGCGGAGGGCGAGGCCGCCGTTTTTCGCAACAGAGACGTCGATATCGACGGCCAAATGCTGATGTGTGCCCAGGTAGTCCACGATCCGTCCGCGCTGCTGGCTGTAAATCATGTAAGCGTCGAATCGCCTCTGCGGCACTGCACCTCTGGTGGTTGCGAAGGTGCGAATCCAGGTCACGGTCTCTCGACCGAGCAGATCTCGATAGGCGAAGTTGCGAATGGAAAACGGTATGTTGCGGCCTTGTTCAGGAAACATAATGCTGCGCCACGCTCCGACATACAAAAACGGAAGCGTATAGAACTCACCATGCCACACTTCTTCCATCACGCCTTTGCCGATGGCTGCGATTCCCGACTCGCTCGAAAGTGAAAACCTGCGCTGAATCATCGGATGAAGACGCTTGAACTCCTCACCCAGAGCATGTTCATAGATGGACGGCAACGTTCACCTCGTTCTGTTTCGCGGTCTGAGGCTTCCGCAGACATCGGCCTGCGAAGGCAGAGCTGACGTGTGCGAGCCATCCGCAAACACAAAGTGCCACTATGCTCATATTGAGGGTGACCGGGTTGAAAGCCGCTGTAAGTTGTGCGGAAGAACGCAGCGCTACCCCGGTCAGTGCACAGATCATTGCACCCGCTGTCAATAGAAAAAAGCCGCGCCATCGCCATGCGCATAAACCGAACACACCAAAGATAACTTCCATTGCCCCAATCAGCGGCAGCCAGTGTGCGGCAACTCCGACGTTCGACAACATCGCCAATTCCGCCACATCATGAAATAGCAGTTTGGGAACCAGCCCATGCCATATCCAGACAAACACGACCACACTACGGCAGACGCCATAAATGATCGACGAGCGAAGAACTGCCTCGGGCGCGATACCCGCCTCGATCCAGAGCCGCAGGCGATCGAAGCTCCAGGCGGTTGCCCAGCCCATCATCGGTCGAAAGAGAATGGCGTCCACCAGCTTGCCAGACATACCGAAGCGCGTCTGATAGTCGTACCAGGTGAAAAATCGAATACCGTCGCCAGTTGGAATGTACTTCCAATAGCCCGCTCCCGTTGCGATAAGGGACTTGGGATCATCGGACCAGAAGCGCAACGCGGAGGTACGTTCGCCTGTCGTTCCGGAGCGTGTTCCCGTGGACTCACCTTCTCCAGCGATCGCCAGCCCGAAGCCCAGACGGGTTTCGTAGAGAAACTGCTGTGGCGCTTTTTCATCAGGTTTGGGGAGATAGCGGATGGTCGAAAAGCGAAGGTCCCAACGCTGGTGGAGCGCCGGATCCTGTGTCAACTGCCATAGCCGCTCCATCTCAGTTCGCATCGGCAGTTCGATATACAGGCCCTGAGGCATGGCGCGAGAATAGCAGTGGCCGCCAAGAACAGCCAGTGATTTCAAGGTATAGCTTGCAGAAAAAGGGCATCTTTGGCATACTAATAAGAGCGTCTCAACACTCAGTTGAGGCCAGTCGAGAACCACGCCCGGAGAGATCAACTCCAGAGGGGTGGGAGACGAGGGAAAATGGCAAGGAAGCTCTCTAAGAATCTGGTGAAGGCGCGCGCGCTCGTTGAGCCCCGTCCTTACGTTTTGGCGGATGCAGTTCCGCTGCTCCAAAAAGCAAAGTATGCGAAGTTCGACGAGACTGTCGATCTCACCATGCGTCTTGGGGTTGACCCCAAGCACGCCGACCAGATGGTCCGCGGCACGGTTGTCCTCCCACACGGCCTTGGTAAGACCAAGATCGTTGCGGTCATCGCGTCGGGCGACAAGGTGAAGGATGCTCAGGCAGCCGGAGCTGAGTTCTTCGGCGGCGAAGAGCTGGTCGAAAAGATCCAGAAGGAAAACTGGACCGCCTTCGACGCTCTCATCGCAACCCCGGACATGATGAAGTCTGTCGGCCGTCTCGGTAAGGTCCTCGGACCCAAGGGCCTGATGCCTAACCCGAAGACCGGCACCGTCACAACAGACGTCGCAGGTGCGGTGAAGGAGATCAAGGCAGGTAAGGTTGAGTTCCGCACCGACAAGACCGCACTCGTACACGTTCCCGTCGGCAAGCTGTCGTTCGACCCGCAGAAGCTGGTCGACAATGCGACGACCGTTATGACCAGTGTCATCAAGGCGAAGCCTTCGGCAGCCAAGGGTAAGTACATCAAGGGCGTTACGCTCAGCTCGACGATGGGCCCAGGCATTCAGCTCGACTTTGCCGCGGTAGAAGCAGCCAGCAAGGCCTAGTTTTACGATTTATCAGCAAAGCCCACTCTGGACGCGGAAGCGAGGAGCGGGAAGCGAAAGCGAAGAGGATTCAGTCATGGCATTGACCAGAGCATCAAAGACGGAGAAGGTTGGGAAGCTCGCAGCCGAGCTCGAGCACTCGACCTCCGCGATCATCGGCACCTTCAAGGGGCTCACCGCCTCCAAGGACTTCGAGCTGCGCAAGACGGTTCGCGCCGCAGGCGGAAGCTACCACGTTGTCAAGAACAAGCTTGCGGCCCGTGCCGGCGAAGGCACCAAGATTGAGGCTGCCCTCAAGGGTCTCAAAGGTGTTTCGGCAGTTGCCTACACCTCGGGCGATCCTGTTGCCTTGGCGAAGGCTCTTTCGACCTGGGTTAAGGACAACGCGGAGTTCACCTTCAAGCTGGGTATCGTCGACGGCAAGGTGATCGACGTTCGTGAGATTGGCGACCTGGCCACCATGCCGGGCAAGGAAGAGCTCTTCTCGAAGCTTCTCTTCCTTATCAACTCTCCCGCGCAGCGTCTGGCTACCGTTATCAACGCAACCGGCCGCGATCTTGCCGTCGTCATCAATCAGGGCGTCGAGAAGGGCAAGTTTGCCGGTTCTGCAGCTCCGGCAGCGGTCGAAGCCAAGGCAGAAGCTCCGTAGCTGCGGCTCCGCGGTTGAAGCAGCTCACGTTGAGGAGTCGGCAGCAGGTGAGCAGCCCTCAGGAGCAGCACAACCTGAAAACTCCACCGCTTCGCAGGGTGGGGAAGCCGCGACCACGGATTCGGTCGAGGGCTAACAAGTTTCGCCTGGTCTTCCCGGGTGCGCTGGTCTGGGCGCAACGGAAACCCTGGAAGGCATAGGCAACCGGAGTGCAGTCGGGCTTCGGAGAAGTAATCAGCAGCGGCAACACAAAAGTTCAGTTTTATTGGAGAAATAAAATGGCAGACATCCAGCAGTTGGAAGAATCAATCGTTAGCCTGAGCCTCCTCGAGGCCTCGGCTCTGGTCAAGAAGCTCGAAGAGCGTCTTGGCGTCTCGGCAGCGGCAGCCGTTGCGGCAGCCCCGGCAGCAGGCGGCGGCGCGGCAGCAGCAGCTCCGGCTGAAGAGAAGACCGAGTTCACCGTCATCCTCAAGGATGCCGGCGCGAACAAGATCAACACCATCAAGGCTGTACGCGAAGTCACCGCTCTTGGGCTGAAGGAAGCCAAGGATCTGGTCGACGGCGCTCCCAAGCCCTTGAAGGAGAACATTTCGAAGGATGACGCGGCCGCCATCGCGAAGAAGTTTGAAGGCGTCGCCACCATCGAAATCAAGTAGTTTCCCTGTAAGCTTGCAAGTCAGGGCGGAACGCGATATTCTACAGGTTAGAAAAATTTCGTTCCGCCTTGACGTGCTTATCGGCGGACTAGGGTTTCGGCAAACTTTTTGTGGTACCCCGGATCATCCTGTCAGAACAGGCTAAGGAACCGGCCACTATCGCTTCGAGCGGCGGACGCGCATAGTGTAATAGGCATCAGCGAGCGGCAGCAACTTTGGGGTAAGGCGAACCTCAAATGGGGCAGGCATTCACACTATCTATACAGAAACAGTGCACAAGTCGATCTTTGCGCTCATGGGACACGCTGTCCCTTCGAGCGCTTTGCCGTGTTTATACGTCTAGCAACACCTGCACGCGTTCTTTATAGCAGCTTCGAGCGCTCGCAGTAAGTAAAGTTTTCGAGTTTTTCTTGAGTGCCGGGAACCATCACACGGCAAGACATTCTGCGCGCGGGGCCTGTTGCCGTCGAGGACAACAGATTCCGAAGACTTTAGCACTAGCGCACGCAAGACCAAACCCGGAGGGCGCGACCAAAGCCCTCCCCTTACGAGTGCAGCCAGCCATACGATGCTGGTAACCGCACCCGCGAGGCCTCGAAGGTCAGTTTTCAGGAGAGAGCATGTCTGGCGAGTCCAACAACAGCGAAATGCGCGCGATCCGTACCCGTCTCGATTTTTCGAAGATACCCACATCCATTCAGATTCCCAACCTCATCGAAGTACAGCGCCGCAGCTATGAGCGCTTCCTTCAGATGGACAAGCTCCCCCAGGAGCGCGAGGACAACGGCCTTCAGTCGGTCTTCACCTCGGTCTTCCCCATCACCGACTTCCGCAACGTAAGCGAACTCGAGTTCGTAGACTTCTCCATCGGCAACTGGGAGTGCAAGTGCGGCTACCTCAAGGGTCTCAATCACCTGCGCACGGCCTGCACCCACTGCGGCCACATGGTCATCACCGACCCCTTCCACCCGGGCGACGTCCTTTGCAACTTCTGCGGAACCTACAACAAGAACACCCCTGACTTCTGCACCAAGTGCGGCGACCCCGTCGGTCTGCAGCTGAAGTACGACCAGGCCGAGTGCGAAGAGCGCGGCATGACCTACTCCGCCCCACTCAAGGTCACGATCCGCCTGAAGATCTACGACAAGGACCCCGAGACCGGCGTCAAGAGCCTCCGCGACATGAAGGAGCAGGAAGTCTTCTTCGGCGACATCCCGCTGATGAGCCAGAACGGCACCTTCATCGTCAACGGCACCGAGCGCGTCATCGTCTCGCAGCTCCACCGTTCGCCCGGCGTCTTCTTCGAGACGGCGAACAACCGTACCTACTTCCTCGGCAAGATCATTCCGTACCGCGGCAGCTGGGTCGAGTTCGAGTACGACCAGAAGAACACCCTCTACGTCCGCATCGACCGCAAGCGCAAGTTCCTCGGCACCATCTTCCTGCGCGCGCTCGGTCTCCGCACGGATGAGGAGATCCTCAAGACCTTCTACACGGTCGACACCATCAATGTGAAGGACGGCAAGCTCGGCTGGAAGGTCGTTCCCGAAGGCCAGCTCACCAACCTGCAGGGCACTCGCCCCGCGACTGCTATCACTGTCAAGGGTGAGGAGCTCGCCCCTGCGACCCGCAAGATCTCGGCCCACTCGCTGAAAGGCCTGCGCAGCCACAAGATCGAAGCAGTCGAAGTTGAGACCAGCGAATTCGATGGCGCCATGACCGCCGCCGACGTCGTCGATCTCACCACCGGCGAGCTACTCTACGAAGCCAACCAGGAACTCACCGCCGACAAGCTGCACAAGATCATCCAGTCCGGCGTCACCAGCTTCGAGGTCTTCTTCCCCGAGCGCGACGATGTGGGCAACATCATCACCAACACCCTCCGCCGCGACTCCGTTCGCAAGCCCGAGGAGGCGTTGATTGAGATCTATCGCAAGCTGCGTCCGGGCGACCCACCGACCCTCGACACCGCGACTGCGCTCTTCGAAGGCATGTTCTTCGATGCGCGTAAGTACGATTTCTCGCGCGTCGGCCGCCTCAAGTTCAACATCAAGCTCTACGAGAACCAAGACCCCACCGGCCTCGACAAGCGCACGTTGACCCCTGAGGACTTCTACGGCACCATCCGCTACCTGCTCAAGCTGCGCAAGAACATCGGCACCGTCGATGACATCGATCATCTCGGCAACCGCCGCGTTCGCGCCGTCGGCGAGTTGATGGAGAACCAGTTCCGCATCGGCCTCGTCCGTATGGAGCGCGCCATCAAGGAAAAGATGTCGGTCTATCAGGAGATGTCGACCGCCATGCCGCATGACCTCATCAACGCCAAGCCAGTCATGGCCGCGATTCGTGAGTTCTTCGGCTCCTCGCAGCTCTCGCAGTTCATGGACCAGACCAACCCGCTCTCGGAGATCACGCACAAGCGCCGCCTCTCCGCCCTTGGGCCCGGTGGTCTCTCCCGTGAGCGCGCCGGCTTCGAAGTCCGCGACGTGCACCCCACTCACTACGGCCGCATCTGCCCGATTGAGACGCCGGAAGGCCCGAACATCGGCCTCATCTCGTCGCTCTCGTGCTTTGCGCGCATCAACGAGTACGGCTTCATCGAGTCGCCCTACCGTCGCGTCAAGGACGGCCGTGCGCTCGACTACGTCTCTGTGGTCAACGCCGGCGAGTCGGGTCTGCGTCAGGGCGACTACCTCGAGATCAGCGAGGCCCGCAAGCAGAACGAGCAGTTGAAGAAGGACAAGAAGCGCACCATGGACCTTGCCCCCTTCAGCTTCTATCTCTCCGCGTGGGAAGAAGATCGCCACACGATCGCACAGGCCAACATCGAGCTCGATGAGAAGCTGAACATCGTGCAGGACGTTGTCGATGCCCGCCGCCAGGGCAACTTCGTCCTCGTCAACAAGTCGGAAGTGGACTACGTTGACGTCTCGCCGAAGCAGCTTGTCTCGGTCGCCGCATCGCTCGTGCCTTTCCTTGAGCACGACGACGCGAACCGCGCGCTCATGGGCGCGAACATGCAGCGGCAGTCTGTGCCTTTGCTCGTGTCAGAAGCTCCGTTTGTCGGAACCGGCATGGAGGGCGTCACTGCCCGCGACTCCGGCGCCGTCATTCTGGCCAAGCGCAACGGCATCATCGACTCGGTCGACTCCGAGCGCATCATCGTGCGCGTCGAAGGCGAGCATCACCCCACGCAGCTCTCGCGTGAGGTCGGTTCGGACATCTACCAGCTCACGAAGTTCAAGCGCTCCAACCAGAACACCTGCATCAACCAGAAGCCGATCGTCCGCAAGGGCGACCGCGTGGTCAAGGGTCAGGTCATCGCCGACGGCCCCTGCACCGAGCAGGGCGAACTCGGCCTCGGCCGCAACGTTCTGGTCGCCTTCATGCCGTGGCGCGGTTACAACTTCGAGGACGCGATCCTCATCTCGGAAAAGCTGGTCCGCGAGGACTACTACACCTCGATCCACATCGAGGAGTTCGAGATCGAAGCCCGCGACACGAAGCTTGGACCGGAAGAGATCACGCGCGATATCCCCAACGTCAGCGAGCACGCTCTGCGCGATCTCGATGACTCGGGCATCATCCGCATCGGAGCCAAGATCGGCCATAACGACATCCTCGTCGGCAAGGTAACGCCAAAGGGTGAAACCCAGCTCACGCCGGAAGAGAAGCTCCTCCGCGCCATCTTCGGAGAAAAGGCCGGCGATGTTCGTGACGCCTCGCTGACGTGCCCTCCGGGTATCGAAGGCACCGTCGTCGACGTCCGCATCTTCTCCCGCAAGGGTCAGGAGAAGGACGAGCGCGCCAAGCAGATCGAGCAGGAGATGATCGAGAAGCTCGAGCGCAACCTCGCCGACGAGATTCGTATTCTCACCGACGAGCGCCTCAAGCGTCTCGAAGCCATTCTCGGGGCAAAGGAAGTTCTCGCCGACCTTCATGACGAGCGCACCAACAAGAAGCTGCTCAACAAGGGCGATATCCTCGATCGCGATACCATCGAGCTCATCAGCACTCGTAACCTCAAGCGCATCCGCTACGCCGACAAGGATCCCCGCGTCAACGAGCAGATCGATGAGATCGAAGAGATGACCTCGCGTCAGATCGATGTTCTCCGCAAGATCACCAACGAGAAGATCGCGAAGATGCAGAAGGGCGACGAACTCGCCCCCGGCGTCATCAAGATGGTCAAGGTCTACGTCGCCATGAAGCGCAAGCTCTCTGTCGGCGACAAGATGGCCGGCCGCCACGGTAACAAGGGCGTCATCGCCCGGATCCTTCCCGAGGAAGATATGCCGTACCTTCCCGATGGAACTCCGGTCGAGATCGTCCTCAATCCGCTCGGCGTGCCCTCTCGTATGAACGTCGGTCAGATTCTCGAGACGCACCTGGGCTGGGCCGCGCACGAACTCGGCAAGCAGATCGCCGAGATCGCCGCAACCTACGAGAAGGCAAGCGAGGTTCGCGAGCTCTTCAAGGCGCGCTTCGCCGGTACTGCCGCTCTCAGCCACCTTCTTGACCTCGACGACGAGCAGACCATGCGCGTCGCCGCCGGTATGAAGCGCGGCATCTGGTTCGGCACAGCGGTCTTCGACGGCGCGCGCGAGACCGAGATCAAGGCGTTGCTGAAAGCAGCCGGGCTTCCAAGCTCAGGTAAGACGCAGCTTTACGATGGCATGATCGGAGAACCCTTCGAGCAGCCCGCCACCGTTGGCTACATCTATATGCTCAAGCTCTCGCACCTCGTTGACGACAAGATCCATGCTCGCTCCATTGGACCGTACTCGCTCATCACCCAGCAGCCGCTTGGTGGTAAGGCACAGTTCGGCGGACAGCGCTTCGGCGAAATGGAAGTCTGGGCGCTCGAAGCGTATGGCGCTGCCTACATCCTGCAGGAGCTGCTTACCGCCAAGTCCGACGACGTCTTCGGCCGTACCAAGATCTACGAGGCCATCGTCAAGGGCGAAGCTGCCATCGAGCCGGGTGTACCCGAGTCGTTCAACGTTCTTATCCGCGAGCTGCAGTCCCTCTGCCTCGACGTCGAGCTGATCAAACAGGCCGACCAGAAGAAGCAGCCTCTGCCAGCCATCGCTGCAGCCGACTAACGCACCAGGGCCTGAGGAGGTCACTGCGTACACTCCTCAGGCCGCCACTCCTGTGGCAAGACAATCGAAAAAAAGCAACTGCACCAGAATGACCGGTAACGCGATGCACCGAAAGTCATCGCAAAAAGATTCCGTAACCGCAGCAAGCCTGCACCCTGCAACGCAGGACACAAGGGAGACGCAAAATATGTTCCGCTCCAGCCCCTTCGAACTAACCGGTCCCATCGCCGACTTCGACGCCATCAAGATCCAACTCGCCAGCCCCGAGAAGATCCGCAGCTGGTCGCATGGCGAAGTCACCAAGCCTGAGACCATCAACTACCGCACCTTCAAGCCCGAGCGCGACGGCCTCTTCTGCGCCCGCATCTTCGGACCCATCACCGACTGGGAGTGCCTCTGCGGCAAGTACAAGCGCATGAAGCACCGCGGCGTCATCTGCGACAAGTGCGGCGTCGAAGTCACCCTCAGCAAGGTCCGTCGTGAGCGCCTCGGCCACATCGAGCTCGCCAGCCCCTGCTCGCACGTCTGGTTCTTCAAGGGCCTGCCCTCGCGTATCGGCCACCTGCTCGACATCTCGCTGCGTGAGCTCGAAGCTGTTCTCTACTTCGAATCGTATGTGGTTGTAGATCCAGGCGACGCGCCCGTCAAGGAGCGCGAAGTCATCAAGGACGAGACCAAGTTCCGCGAGCTCGACCAGCAGTTCCGTCCCTCCGGCTTCAAGGCAATGATGGGCGCTGAGGCCATCAAGGAACTCCTCAAGCGCGTTGACGTCACCGAGCTCGCCATCGAGCTGCGCGACCGCATGAAGACTGAGACTTCGCTGCAGAAGAAGCTCAAGTACTCCAAGCGCCTCAAGATCGTTGAGGCGTTCCGCAAGTCCGACAATCTGCCCCAGTGGATGATCCTCGACGTGATCCCCGTGATCCCGCCAGAGCTTCGCCCCCTCGTGCCGCTCGACGGCGGACGCTTCGCCACCTCCGACCTCAACGACCTCTATCGTCGCGTGATCAACCGCAACAACCGCCTCAAGAAGCTGATGGACCTTCATGCACCTGAGGTCATTGTCCGCAACGAGAAGCGCATGCTGCAGGAGGCCGTCGACGCTCTGTTCGATAACGGCCGCCGTGGCCGCGTCCTCCGCGGCGCGAACAACCGTCCGCTGAAGTCGCTCTCTGACACCCTCAAGGGCAAGCAGGGCCGCTTCCGTCAGAACCTCCTCGGCAAGCGCGTTGACTACTCCGGCCGTTCGGTCATCGTCGTCGGTCCCGAACTGAAGCTGCACCAGTGCGGTCTTCCCAAGAAGATGGCGCTCGAGCTCTTCAAACCCTTCATCTACCATCGCCTCGAGCAGACCGGCCACTGCACCACCATCAAGCAGGCCAAAGAGATGGTCGAGATGCAGGAACCCATCGTCTGGGACATCCTCGAAGAGGTCATCAAGGATCACCCGGTTCTTCTGAACCGCGCCCCGACCCTTCACCGTCTCGGCATCCAGGCCTTCGAGCCCGTGCTCGTTGAAGGCAAAGCCATCAAGATCCACCCGCTCGTCTGCACCGCCTTCAACGCGGACTTCGACGGCGACCAGATGGCCGTTCACATCCCGCTCTCGCCTGAGGCTCAGATCGAAGCCAGCGTTCTCATGCTTGCTTCGCACAACATCCTCTCGCCCGCCAGCGGTCAGCCCATCACCGTGCCGACGCAGGACCTCGTCCTCGGCCTCTACTACCTCACCAAGTCGAAGGTCAATGCCATCGGCGAGGGTCGCGTCTTCGCCAACATCGAAGAGGTCTTCATGGCCCTCGAAGCCAAGCAGGTCGAGACCCTTACCCCGATCCGTCTACGCTACACCGGTCCTGTCCTCGACATGACCACTGCGTATGACGATCAGGATCTCACCCACACCGAGCCGGTCGAGTTCAACAAGCAGTACATCAACACGACCGTCGGCCGCGCCATTCTCAACGATGCACTTCCCGAAGGCATGCCCTACGTCAACGGCCTGCTCAAGAAGAAGGGCATCGGCCAGCTCATCAACTACTGCTACCTGAACCTCGGTCTCGAAGTCACCGTCAAAACCCTCGATCGCGTCAAGGACCTCGGATTCACCTATGCCACCCGTTCCGGCCTCTCGGTCGGACTGGACGACATGGTCATCCCCGACTCCAAGTACAACCTCGTGGGCGACGCCGAAAAGACCGTCCTCGCCATGCAGCAGCAGTACCTCGATGGAGCCATCACCAACGGTGAGCGTTCCAACAAGGTCATCCAGATGTGGTCCGGTGTCACCGAGCGCGTCGCCGACGAGATGTTCAACAACATGAAGCGTGCCGACAAGGAAGGAGCCATGAACCCGATCTACATCATGGCCGACTCCGGCGCCCGCGGATCCAAACAGCAGATCCGTCAGCTCTCCGGCATGCGCGGTTTGATGGCAAAGCCTTCGGGCGAAATCATCGAGACCCCCATCACGGCGAACTTCCGCGAAGGCCTCACCGTGTTGCAGTACTTCATCTCGACGCACGGCGCACGTAAGGGCCTCGCCGACACCGCACTCAAGACCGCCGACTCGGGTTACCTCACCCGCCGTCTGGTCGACGTTGCGCAGGATGTCATCATCTCGCACAACGACTGCGGCACCGTCGAAGGCATCTACGTCACTCCGATCATCGAAGCTGGCGAGACCATCGAGCCTCTCCGCGACCGCATCATCGGGCGTGTCTCACTTGAAAAGTTGAAGGACTTCGAGGGCAAGACCATCGTCGACGTCAACCAGGAGATCGACGAAGATCTCGCCAACGCCGTTCAGGCCGCGGGTATCGAGCGCGTCAAGATTCGCTCGGTGCTCACCTGCGAGTCCAAGCGCGGCGTCTGCATTCTCTGCTACGGTCGTAACCTCGGCTCCGGCAAGATGGTCGAGATGGGCGAAGCTGTCGGCGTCATCGCGGCGCAGTCCATCGGCGAGCCCGGCACTCAGCTCACCATGCGTACCTTCCACATCGGCGGAACGGCATCGCGCGTATCGGACGCCTCGCACCTCGAGGCCAAGAACGCCGGCACCGTGCGTTTCATCAACCTCGTTACCGTCCGCGCAAAGTCGGGCGATCTCGTCGCGATGAACCGCAACGGCTCCATCGCCATCGTCGACGACAAGGGCCGTGAGAAAGAGCGTTACGCCATCGTCTACGGCGCCAAGCTCAAGGTCGAAGAGGGAACCAAGGTCGTCCAGGGCACCCGCCTCGGCGAGTGGGACCCCTACACCTTCTCGCTCCTCACCGAGATCTCCGGAACCGTCCAGTTCAAGGACCTTCAGGAAGGCGTCACTCTCAACGAAGAGGTCGACGAGGTCACCGGCCTCTCGCGTCTCGTCGTTGCGGACTCGCCCGATGAGAAGCGTCAGCCCGCGATCATCATCAAATCGCCCTCCGGCAACAAGCGTTACCTCATGCCTTCGCGAGCTCACCTCATGGTGGCCGACGGCGACGAGATCTTCCCCGGCGACATCCTTGCCAAGATCCCACGCGAAACCACGCGTACCAAGGACATCACCGGCGGTCTCCCGCGCGTCGTCGAACTCTTCGAGGCCCGCAAGCCCCGCGACCCGGCGATCATCAGCAAGATCGATGGTGTCGTTCGCTTCGGCGAAGTCTCCAAGGGCCAGCGCAAGGTCTACGTCACCGCCGACAACGGCCAGGAAGAGGAGTACAGCGTTCCCCGCGGTACTTACGTCAACGTGCAGGAAGGCGAACGCCTCCGTGCCGGTGACGCGCTCATCGACGGTCCCCGCAACCCGCACGACATCCTTGAAGTTCTTGGCGAGCGCGCTCTCCAGCAGTACCTCGTCAACGAAATCCAGGAGGTCTACCGTCTGCAGGGCGTCGCCATCTCCGACAAGCACATCGAAACCATCGTTCGTCAGATGCTTCGCTGGGTCAAGATCGAAGAAGTCGGCGACACCAGCTTCCTCGTCGATCAGCAGACCGATCGCTTCCGCTTCAACGCCGAAAACCAGCGCGTGTTGATGAACGGCGGCAAGCCTGCCATCGGCCGCAGCCTGCTCCTCGGCATCACCAAGGCGTCGCTCTCGACCGACAGCTTCATCTCGGCCGCCAGCTTCCAGGAGACCACCCGCGTACTGACCGAAGCCAGCATCAACGGCTCCATCGACACGCTCCGTGGCCTCAAGGAGAACGTCATCGTAGGCCGCCTCATCCCCGCCGGCACCGGCATGGAGTACTACCGCAACGTCCAGCTCTCCCCAGAGTTGGAAGAAGCGGCAGCCCAGGTCCAGGCCGAGGTCCAGGAAGCCCACGATGCCGAAGAGCGCGAACTCGAAGCCATGCGCATGGAAGGCGAACAAGAAGAACTAGCCGCCGAGTAGGTACTTCGTACCGTTCTCGACGCTTCGCGTAACAACAAGCAACGGCAGGGCTTCGGCTCTGCCGTTGTCGTTTTGTAACGTCCGAATATAACCCGTCTTGGAGCACGAGAATTCTGGATATTGGGTTGACTAGGGCATGTCATCAAATGAGCCAAGGTGAGAGGGGGCATCCTTCATGGATTAGAGTATCGAAGCGATCAAGCGTGGATATTGAGAGTGCGGCGCGGCGAGGCGCATCACTATCGCGGGATTGCCAGCGTTACGCGCTCCGATATGCGTCGCAGTGGCGGGGATTGATTGGGAATGCTCTGGATTTCTCTGAGGTGCTTGGAATAAATCTTGGCGAACTTAGTTCTTAGCTAAGAGGCATCGAAAATGTTTTTCCTTGGAGATACGATGAAGTCATTTCGCACAATCCTCGCCAGAGATCTGGATTCCGTATCTCTCAAAAGTGAGATGGAGACGTACGGATACGTCTTCATCCGAGACCTGCTGCTGAAAGGGGACTTGGAGCAGCTCCTCAGCGACATGATCGGCATCGCATCGGACGAGGGCTGGACGATCGAGGGGTCCGCACCATCGGACCGCATCGCGAATCCCGCCATGGCGTGCTTCGATCCAGAACCGAAATATAAGCAGGCCGCAAATCGCGCGTTCCGCTTGGAGCGGCTCCACGCGTTGACACATCATCCGGTGTTGACCGATGTGATGAAGCGGCTGGTGGGGTCGCGCCTTTTCGTTCATCCCAAGCCCATAGCACGGATGATCTTCCCCAGTTGTGAGGGCGCCCTTTTGCATGCGCATCAGGACAACTCGGGGATTGGGGAAGCTCTGAGAGCTACACAGTATGGATGCCGCTCCATGATTGCCTGCAGGGACAGGGGACGCTTGAGGTCAAGGAAGCGTCGCATCTTTCGGGGCTTCTAACGACAGAGGGATATATCAAGCCGGAGACAGCTCAGGGAGGCGATTGGGTAGGCGGGCGGATCAATGCAGGAGATGCTGTCTTCTTTCACAGTCTGACGGTGCATAGCTCGACACTCAGTACTTCCAGCGAGCTCCGTTTTTCAGTGGATTGCCGGTTTCAAAGCTATGACGAAGCCGTCTCTCCGCTAGAGATCGTGTTTCCCAACCAGGCTAAAGGCGGGCGGACTTGGGAAGCCACCTATGCGGACTGGAAACATGATGATTTGAAGTACTATTGGCGCAATCTACCTTTGCGCATAAAGCCCTCACTGGCCGAGCTAGCAGCACAGGCTGAGGAGGGGGACAATCCCGAAAAGCGACTTCGTTACACGAGGATGATGGAGATGATTGAGCGAGAAATCCCCATGCTGGTGCACTGAGCGGACCCATCATCTCTGGTTCTCAGCTAGGATCGCTTTTCGGCCATAATAGCTGATCAGATAGAACGCAACTCCGAAAGAGATAATGTCCTTGAAGAGAAACAGGCCGAGGTTGTTCATGTAGTGGATGCCGTGAACCACGATGGTGTCATCCGGAGTCGTGATCAACATGGTGCTTGTGGTGAAGAACATGACGACTAGAATCATCCCGCCCAGAATGCCTGCTTTAGGTTTAAAGTAGCCAATGATCAGCAGGATTGCCGCTGTCCATTCAGTGGCCCCGATCATATCCCCCAAAATATATGGCCCAAAGACCTTGAACTGCCAACTGGTCAATGGGCTGTTTGCTACGAGCGGGATGATGCCCTCTGCTCCAGGTGCTGTCATTTTGAATTTGCCTGCCCACAGCAACATAACCATCATTCCGATGCTGCAAACAAAAAAAGGAATATTGCGATCTGCGATAACAGCCGCGATCTTCGTTAGAACACTCTTCGCCCGCAATCCATTACCCGTGTTCGTGTGAGATCCGCGCCCCCCACCGTCCGACGCCCCAGCGGATGCGGTTTCAATCATAAAAAGACTCCTTCATGTCATGATCTCTTTTCATTCGCTAAATGTTGAACGCCGATTCGAAACACTGTCAAGGCAACCCCCAAATGCCCTATCTATGATGCAACTCTCAGTTTTCGATTGTGACCCCATCTACACGAATGCTACAACGTCGCATGCCCAAGAAATCGAGTCCCCAACCCCTCAACCAGCCGAGCCGTCGCAAGTTCCTGGGCCAGATCAGCGCGACGCTCGCCACCGGAGCCCTGGTAGTCCCTGCCATCGCCTCAGCGCAGTCTCAATCCACTTCGGAAAACTCCGAGTCCATGGCAAGCCTGCAAGCCGCATCCCGTAACTTCAATATCCCGGACCAGCCACGCGTCCGAAAAGCCTTTGATACCCGCCTCAAGTGTGCCCTCGATCAGGCGTTCGTACCGGTTCCGTCGCATCAGACCAACGGCGATCAGCAACGCTACGCCGACGGCTCCGCCACCTACACCAAAGCGGTCCTGCAGGATTCAATCGGACTGGTCAACCCCGCCGCCTACCAGACCTTCAAGACCGCCCTCGCCAGCGGCAAGCCATCCGACTTCGAGAACATCATCATGGGAGGCCCCCGCACCTTGAACGGCCCACAAGGCGGCCTGGCCTTCACGCTTGAAGGAACCGATTCGCATCAATTCGGCAGCTCACCTTCCCTGCGCAATCAGGAACCGGAGATCGTCGTCCCACCGTCTCCTGCATTCTCCGGTCCAGCCTGGGGCACAGAACTCGCGGAACTCTACTGGGCCTCGCTCCTGCGCGACATCGCATTTACCGATTACGCGACCAATCCCATCGCCGCCGCAGCCTGTGCCGAACTCACCAGCATGCCCACCTACACCGGCCCGCGAACGCACTCCGGTCAGGTCACTCCGCAACTACTCTTCCGTGGCACCTATCCCGGCGAAGCACTTGGGCCTTACATCTCTCAACTCATCATCGCGCCGTCTTCCTTCGGAGCGATGCCGCTCAGCAATCAATACATCACCTATCAGGCAGGCCTCGACTACATGCTCGATCCCGTCTCGTTTCAACAGGTCCAAAACGGAATCGACACCGGTCTGCGAAATCAGAAAGACCCCAGTCTGCGCTATCTCTACAACAGCCGCGCACTCGCTGCGTGGACTCATGTCGACGTGCTCTTCCAGGCCTACTTCGTTGCCTACCTCGTCATGAACACCCTTGGAGTGCCGCTGAATCCGGGCAATCCCTACACAACCTCCCGCACTCAGAACGGCTTCGACACCCTCGGGCAGCCAGACATCTCCGCAACCATCGGCGAAGTCGCCGCACGCGCCCTGGACGCCGTCTGGTATCAGAAGTGGTTCGTTCATCTCCGCCCACGGCCGGAGTCCAGCGGCGGCATAGCTTACCTGACCAAGACCAACCAATTAGGCAGCCTGCAGGCCCGGCTCAACAACAACTTTCTCAACTCGCAGGCGCTGAAGGCCAGCTACGACGCCAACAACAGTTGGTTCCTCTCGCAGACGTTCCCCGAGGGATCACCCACTCACCCCGCCTATCCCACCGGTCACGGCGTCGTTGCGGGAGCATGCATCACCATCCTGAAGTTTTTCTACGACGGAAACTTCGTCATCCGCAACCCGCTCATCGCGACACCAGATGGTTTTTCGGTCAACTCCTACACCGGCCCCGACGCGGACAATCTCACTATCAACGGAGAGTTGAACAAACTCGCCCACAACATCTCCTTCGGCCACGGCATTCATGCCGGCATTCATTGGCGCAGCGATACCGACTCCTCACTCGTTCTCGGCGAGGTCTTCGCGTTAAGCTTCCTTCAGGACAAGGTTCGCGTCTATAACGAAAAACTCACCGTGCGCATCACCAGAGTCGACGGCTCCATCGCAACCATCTCCAATCAGTGAAGTTCAAATCCGCGAAAAGAGGAAAAACTGAAGCGAAATAAAGCTCCAACGCGCGAGAGATTTCCTTCGGAGTTTCTCCCTCGCTTTATTGACAGCGTGAGCTACCATAGGTTCATCGCTGTAAGCTGATTCAAGAAACAGGGACTTCGGATGAAGAACCGAACCGTGTGGACCTGTCTATTACTCTCAAGCGTTGCCGCAGGAATCTCGCTTTGGCGAGCAGTGCCGGTGCACGGCGCTTCAACAACATCCACTACACACTGGAGCCAACAGACCGCGGCAGCTTATCTCGACAGCCGAGAGGTATGGTGGCAGCAATGGCCCAGAGCGCAGAAGGATCACGGAACCCTGTGCATCTCCTGCCATACCGTGGTTCCGTACGCGATGGCACGACCCGCACTACGTCATTCGTTGAATGAGACCACCATGGCCGCGCCGGAGAAGATCATGGTAGAGAGCGTGGAAAAACGCGTCACCCACTGGTCGGAGATGGTCCCCTTCTACTCCGACGAAAAGAGCGGCCTTGGCAAGACAGTTGAATCTCACGCAACGGAAGCTGTGCTCAACGCCATCATCCTCGCCAGCTACGATGCACGGCAAGGACAACTCCGTCCCGTCACGCGAACTGCCTTCGACGAAGCATGGGCACTCCAGGAAGAGACCGGGGATCACGTAGGTGGCTGGAAGTGGCAGGACTTCCACCTTGGTCCGTGGGAGTCGTCGCAATCCGCCTATCAGGGCGCTGCACTGCTGCTCTTTGAAGCAGCCAACGCGCCCGGCAGTTACGCAAAAGATCCCACCGTTCGCCCTCATCTCGAACGGATGCGCCAGTACCTGCGCCGCGAGTATGCCGTGCAGCCTTTGATGAATCAACTCTACGTCCTGTGGGCGTCCACGAAGGACCACGGACTGCTGACGAAAGACCAACGCAAAATACTTCTCGCAAAACTTCAAACTCTTCAGCAGCCAGACGGCGGTTGGCGGCTATCCTCGATTGTCGACTGGAAGCGAGTGGACAACAGCGCAGCGTCGACGGAGACCGATGGCTTCGCCACCAGCCTTGCCGTGCTGGTGATGGAAGAGTCAGGGATAAGCCACCATAATAGTGCGCTGCAGCAAGGATTGGCATGGCTCGGACAGCATCAACAAAAAGAAGGCGATTGGCCTGCCGCCTCGATGAACAAACAACGAGATCCCGCCAGCGATATAGGTCGCTTTATGAGCGATGCCGCAACGGCATACGCAGTCCTTGCCCTTGAAAAGGCGCAGTAACGAATCGGAAGATCTTAGAACGCACGTCTCGCTTGCCAGCGCCCTACAGCAAATCATTGACCTAGCTAAGCACCTTAGCTAAGCTAGCATCATGGAAGTGAACATCCACCACGCTAAGACCAACCTCTCCAAACTCATCGCAGCCGTCGAGAACGGGGAAGAGGTCATCATCGCCCGCAACGGCAAGCCCGCCGTCAAACTCGTCGTGGTCACGCCTCCAACTCGCAAATCGCGCAAGCATATGTTCGGCTCCGGCATTGGCAAGCTTTGGATTGCCGACGACGCCTTCTCGCCCAAGACCGATCTTGAAATCCAGAAGCTCTTCGAAGCCGACGATCCTCATCTTGAAAATCTTGGTAAAAAACCGGTCCGAAAGAAACGCGCATGAAGGTGTTGGTCGACACCCACACCTTCCTCTGGGCGCTCCTTAACGATCACCGTCTCTCTGGAAAATCCAAACAGGTCCTCCGCGGCGACGACCACGAACTCGTCTTCTCCCTGGTCTCTCTCTGGGAGATTGCCATCAAAATCAAAACCGGCAAACTCAACACAATCGGCTCTTCCGTCACCTACATCCGAGACGAGATGAAAGCCTACGGTATGGAACTTCTACCTATCCGCTACGAGCACATCCTCGCCCTCGAACAACTCCCCCATCACCACGGCGACCCATTCGACCGTCTTCTCATCGGCCAGTCCATCACAGAATCGCTTCCTGTTCTGACAGACGACGGAGTCTTCAAGCGGTACGGTGTCAAGGTCATCTGGTAATCGCCAGACAAGCTACTTGCCGATCTTGGTCTCGATCGCTGGAACCCCCTTCAACTCCCGCGCCCGCTGCTCCACTGCCCGCATCACCCGCAAAAGATTCCCGCCGTAGATCTTCTTGATATCGGCTGCAGAGTACCCTTTTTCAAGCAGCGCCCGCGTCAACACAGGGAACTTGTCATAGGAGCTAAGCTCAGCAGGAACGCAGCCCACTCCGTCAAAATCAGTGCCGATGCCAACGTGATCGATGCCGCCAATCTTCACCGCGTGGTCGATCTGAGCGACGACATCTGCGAGCGTCGCCGGCGGCAACTTCGCGGTCGATTCCTCTTCCAGCTTATCGATCGCCGCCGCACGCGCAACCGGATCCTCTATCTTCATCGCCTCCTGAAAGCGTGGTCGAAGCTCCGCCATGATCGGTTTGGAGGCGTCCGAGTAACGCTGCGACAGATACGCGCAATCGAAGTTGATCTGCATTGTGCCGCCTTTCGCCGCCAGCGCACGAATCATGTCGTCGGTCATATTGCGTGTATGGCTGGAGACTGCGCGGCAACTGGAATGCGATGCAATGATCGGCGCAGTCGACACCTCGAGCGCATCGTAAAAAGTCTTGTCCGCCGTATGTGAAATATCGACCATCATGCCCAGCCGGTTCATCTCGCGCACAACGTCCTTGCCGAACGGAGTCAGCCCGTTATGGTGCTTCACCTTCGGATCTTCAAAGTCGCCCTGCGAATCGGCCCAGTTATTTGTATTGAAATGCGTGAGCGTCATGTACCGAACGCCGAGCGCATAGTAGTCGCGCAGCAGACGCAAAGAGTCCTCGATCGCGTGGCCCCCCTCGATCCCCATCAGCGCAGCGATCTTGTGCTCGTTATGGGCCGCAACAATCTCATCCGCCGTCGTCGCAAAGACAAAATCATTCGGATGCGCAGCGATAATATCGGTCCGCGTCGTATCGATCATCTGCAGGGCGCGGTTGGCCGAGTGATTCCCCTCCACATACTCAGCCCCCACATACACAGCAAAGAACTCGGCGCCGAGGAAGCCCTTCATCCGCGCAAGATCGGTCTGGCCGCCCTTGTTTGGCGTGGCGATGTTATAGCCATCCACCGTCTTTGAGGTGACATCATCATGTGTGTCGATCAGGATGGCGTCCCGCGTGATGGCGGCGACTTCAGCATCGGTCACGGGCTTGGTACGCGGCGTCTGAGCCGCAACCGAAAGGACAACAGAAAAAGAGGTGACGATAGCGAGCGAGCGGAATCGGCGCACTGAGGGTCCTTTCAAAATTAAGCTTTCATGAATAATAGCGGGTAAGGCCGTCAACTCTCCCCAAAAAAACGGACGGTCAAAAAATAAACCTTCAACATACGGTAACCATCAAAAAACTACGAGCCGCACCACACTCCCGCCAAAACCCCTCTAAAATAGCCATCGGTGACGTTCTAAAGACAGGCTGTCGAGCTGCTGTGATATGCCTCGAGGAGGCCCATAAGACCCATGAATCGTCGAAGATTCATCACTCAGGCCAGCGTCCTTGCCATCGCCGGCGCCATTCCCAAATCTCTCGCCCAGTCCCCCAGGAACTCAACGAAAGGGAAGTCCATGTCCAACATGCCCGACAAAGCACGCATCCCCCTCACCACCATCCATCGCATCCAGGCCGACGGAGTCACCGTCTTCTACCGCGAGGCTGGCGCAGCCAACGCGCCGGTCGTGCTCCTGCTTCATGGCTTTCCCACCTCATCCTTTCAGTACCGCGAGTTGATCCCTCGCCTCGCTGACAAGTATCGAGTCATCGCACCCGATCTCCCCGGCTTTGGTTTCACCGACATCCCCGCCGAGCGCCATTACAAATACATCTTCGACGCGCTCGCCAGCACCATCCTCGCCTTCACCGACGCTCTGCGCCTGCAGCGCTACGCGCTCTATGTCTTCGACTACGGCGCCCCTACCGGCTTTCGTCTCGCCATGGCGCGTCCCGAGCGCGTTACTGCGATCATCTCGCAGAACGGCAACGCCTATGAAGAAGGCCTCGGCGACGCATGGGCACCCATCCAGCGCTACTGGCGCGACCCCTCCTCGGAAAACCGCGAAGCCATACGTCCAGGCCTGACCCTGGCCGGAATGCGACACGAATACTCCGTCGGCATTCCCAACCCCGATCAGATCAAGCCCGAAGGCTACACCCTCGACGCCGCCCTTCTCGCACGTCCCGGCAACGTCGACATCCAGCTCGATCTCTTTCTCGACTACGCCAACAATGTAAAGCTCTACCCCAAATTCCAGGAATATTTTCGCCAGTACAAACCGCCATTGTTCGCTATCTGGGGCAAGCGTGACCCTTACTTCATCCCCGCGGGCGCCGAAGCCTTCCGCCGCGACATTCCTGGCGCAACCGTCCAGTTTCTCGACACCGGCCACTTCGCTCTCGAAACCCACCTCGAAGAGATCGTCGCCGCCATGCGGCAATTCCTCGCAAAGACCATCACCTAAGCTCCGAATCGCATCCAATCATCTATGGAAACGCCTATCCTGCCACCGGAAAAGCGAACCAGTCTATCCAGCGGGACCATGGTCTTTATCATCTTCGGCATTATTGTCGCTACCATCGTCCTGTTTCTGGTTCTTCACCCTCGCTAGAGCTGGCGACACTCGAAAACTGTTTCGACACAAACAGCAAAAGGCGGCCTCGCAAGAGACCGCCTTTTTATTCTTCTTGGGGAGGGCTACACGATTCGTTATCGCGCGGAACTGATCAAAGTCACTTCGAGGTTAACCGGAATCGCGGTTGGCGCGCCATCTAGCGTACCCGGCACGAAGCGATAATGGCTGACTGCTGCGAGAACGTTCTGGTCCATCACTGGATTGATCGACTGAACCACCTTCAGGTTAGTCGGCTTGCCGGTTGCGTCAACAATCATCTCAACCACGGTCTTGCGTTCCGTGGTGAAACCACGCAGAATGGCCGAATTGTCCGATTCCACCGGAACGGTGCTGACGATCTTGGGGCCAACCACACCGGTCGAAACCCGGATGGAAGGAGTGTCATGATCAGCCGCAGAAGTAAGCTCATTCGGCTGTACAAGCTTGGACTGCAGAGTTGTGGAGGCGCCAGAGGTCTGGGTTTTTGCAGGCGAATTTGCCTGGGCGTGAAGCAGCATCGGGGTCAGGGCGAGGGTGGCCACAATTACGCTACGCATGATTTCTAATCTCCAGGGCAAAAGTGCCCAACACCACAATACCCCGAGATAAATACGATTGTCAACAAAAAACGCTAAAAATAAATTACTCATTCATTTTCAATAAATTGCCTAGAGGTCAAATACTGAAACATAGAAAAATCCGCAGACAGTGTCGAAAATCGCACAACCCAAAAAGCAGAAGGTTACTCTGGATGGCATGACTTTCTTGGTCTGCCTTCTCCTGGCTCTGCCCTTCGGCCATCACACCGCACCCAGCGTCTTTCGCGTCAAATTCCAGACAACCGCCGGAGACTTCATCATCGAAGCTCACCGCGACTGGGCCCCACACGGCGCCGACCGCTTCTACGATCTGGTACGTATGAAGTACTACGACGACTCTCGCTTCTTCCGCGTCGTCCCCGGCCGCTGGGTGCAGTTCGGCATCAATGGCGATCCGAAGATCTCTCAGCAGCAACGCCACATCACTATCCCCGACGACACTCTCAAGCAGCACAACACCCGTGGCTACGTCGCCTTCTCCAACACCGGCCCCAACACCCGGTCCACACAGGTCTACATCAACCTCGGCGACAACACCGCACGCAACGACATTGAAGCCGGCTTCGCGCCCTTCGGACAAGTCGTCGAAGGCATGGATGTCGTCGAAAAACTTTACGGCGGCTACGGCGAACACTCCGGCGGAGGCATGCGCGCCGGCCATCAGGACGAGATGTTCGAAGGCGGCAACGCCTACCTCGACCGCGAGTTTCCCAAACTCGACAAACTCATCCGCGCCGCTGTCCTGCCGTCGAAACCCTGAAACGGATGACTCGCCGAGAGTTGGTATTCACTGCTAACATCCAACTCACCATGAAAGTTCTTGTCATCGATATTGGCGGTACAAATGTGAAGATCGCCGCAACCGACATGCGCGTGCCCATCAAAATTCCATCCGGCCCGACCATGACAGCACGGCAGATGGCCGCTGATGTTCTTGAAGCCACCGAAGGCTGGGCTTACGATTGCATCTCCATAGGCTATCCGGGTCCGGTCACTCACGACCGCCCACTCGCCGAGCCCCATAATCTCGGTGCGGGATGGATCGATTTTCCTTACCAGAAGGCCTTCGGCAAACCGATCCGCTTCATCAACGACGCTGCGATGCAGGCCCTCGGCGGCTATCAGGGCGGCCGCATGCTCTTCCTTGGAACAGGAACGGGCCTTGGCTCCGCGATGATCTTCGACGGTGTCGTCATCCCGCTCGAACTCGCTCATCTCCCCTACAAAAAGGGCCGCACCTACGAGGACTGCATCGGGCTAGCCGGGCTCCAGCGCCAAGGCAAAAAACGCTGGAGGAAATCGGTTCTCGATATCATCGGCCTTCTTAAGGCCGCGTTCGTCTGCGATTCGGTACTACTCGGCGGAGGTAACGCAAAGCTGATGAGGGGTCTGCCGACCCACGTCATCCTCGGCGCAAACAGCAATGCAATCGACGGCGGTATCAAGCTATGGCAGACTCCTGCAACTGCAATGGTGCCAGCGTTACGTAGCCCGCGAAAGACTACCGAGGCCCTGCCAAAATCCTTGTCAAAGAAAAAATAAGCAACGCGAAGCTTGGGCGGACCCGCTCCGTGAATCTGAAACAATCTTCACAGGAGACACTATGGCGAACAAATACGGCGAAGCAGCCCTCATCGCAGCTCGCATGGAGAACTACGGCAAGGCGCTCACCCCCGCGGCACGTTGGGAGCAAGCGACCGCAAAGCTCTACCCCACCAGCCCATCCGCCCAGCGCAAGGGAGGCCCTCGGTTCGCCTTCCTCAGCCTCTGCGAAGCAGGCCTGGTCAAAGGAATTCCCGCCGGCCAATACGCTCCGTCGAACAAAGCCAAGGCCTTTGCTCTTCGCGCCGTAGGTCTACTCAACGCAGGTACACACAAAACCGTCAACGCTCTCTGGGCAGAGGTCACCGACGGAGAATCAATCGCGCACAACAGCCAGATGGACGTCGTCCTGGCTCTATGGAAGAACGACCTGATCGTCCGCGGCCTCTAAGCTGACTCGCTCGAGCCTCCATTTCCACAAAATCGCACCTTGGCAGGTCGCGACTATCCAGAACAGACAGTTGCATCCCGCTGCATTGGGAGTATTCTTACGCCCAGCAGACGAACGTACCCGGCTACCCAGCGAAATTCCACACGGAGGTTCACCCATGGGACATTTGATTTGGACGGCTCTCATCGGTCTTGTTGTGGGCGCCATCGCCAAGTTCATCATGCCGGGCAAAGATCCCGGCGGCATCTTCATCACCATGCTCATCGGTATCGCGGGGTCCTTCCTGGGGACCTACCTTGGCCGCATGATAGGTCACTATGAGCCAGATCAGACCGCCGGCTTCCTCATGTCGCTGGTTGGTGCGCTCATCCTGCTCGGTATCTATCACCTGTTCAAGCGCAGTCAAGTCGCTAAGTAGAGATCTTTACCTCATCAGCCCGCTGATCAACTCAATCGAGCGAAGAGGTATCTGGCTCGTATACACTCGCACGGCCTCGCAGAACTGCTCCTGCGCCACCGGCCGCCCGATAAAGAATCCCTGCGCCTCGTCGCACTTTCTCCGTAGCAGAAAGCGCAGCTGATCCTCGGTCTCAATACCCTCTGCAACCACTTTGATATTCAGTCCGTGCGACATCGCAATAATGGTCCTCACGACGGCCGCTGCGTTCGCATCCGTTCCAGCCTTCTTCACAAAGCTCTGGTCGATCTTCAGGCGGTCCACCTGGTATTGAAGCAGGTAAGAAAAGCTGCAAAATCCCGTGCCGAAGTCATCAATCGAGATCCGCACTCCCAGCTTCCGCATCTTTTCGAGCTTATGCAGCACACCCTCGGAGTTGGACATCAACATATTCTCCGTGATCTCGATCTGCAGCAGCTCCGCCGGAAGCCCGCTCTTAACCAGTGCGTTCTCGACTACGTGCACCAGGTTCTTCTGCTGAAATTGCCGCGGCGAAAGGTTCACCGACACCGTCAGCTCCAGGCCCAGTTCATCCTGCAGCGCCTTGCCTTCGCAACAAGCCGTCATAAATGCCCACTCGCCGATAGGCACAATCAATCCTGTCTCTTCGGCCAGCGGAATAAACTGGGCCGGCGAGATGCACCCAAGCTTCGGATGACACCAGCGCAGCAACGCCTCCATCCCGATCACCGCGCCGGTGGTCAGTGAGATCTGCGGCTGGTAGTGCATGCTCAGCTCTCCGTTCGTCAGCGCGTGACGGAGCGCATGCTCCATCGTCAGACGTTCCGTCGTCTCCTTCAGCATGCTCTCGCTGAAGATCTGATACTGGTTCCGGCCGTTTTCCTTCGCGGCGTACATCGCCGAATCCGCGCGCTTCAACAGATGCTTGGCATCGGGTGCGAAATCGGGATAAATACAAACGCCTACACTCGCGGTCATCTGAACGAGATGCTCTTCGATCAGGATCTCCGGCGCGAGCCTCGCAACCAGATTGGCCGCACATTGGTCGACGTCCGCGACGCTCGTGATGTCGGGCATCACGACAACAAACTCGTCTCCTCCTACCCGCGCCACCACATCGGTGCTGCGTACTGAGCGGGTCAGCCTCCTCGCCGCCTCAACCAGAAGCTGATCTCCCGAAGTATGTCCCAGCGAATCGTTGATTCGTTTGAAGTGGTCCAGGTCGATTACAAACACAGCAACCTTCGTGCCGTAGCGCCGCGCCAGCTCCACCGCCTGCACGGTCTTGTCCTGCAACAGCGCGCGTCCGGCAAGCCCCGTCAACTGATCGTGCGCCGCCAGGTGAGTGACGTACTCGAGCATCTGCCTCCGCTCTGTAATATCAAACGCGATGCTCACAAATCCGCTCACTTCGCCCGCATCCGTCGTCACCGCGCGCATCGCAAGGTTGATCGGCGTGCGCCCTCCATCGCGCCGGACCAGTGTCCACTCCTGCTCCTCCATCTCTCCCGCTGCCACGCCAGCCGTCAGCACCTGAAACCCAAACTGCTCCAGCGTCGCCGACGGATCGACGCCAAGTGCCTTGCCCACCAGCTCTCTTTCATCGTGCAGCACCGTCAGCGGAGCCTTGCCCACCAGTTCGTCACGGGTATATCCCGTCAGCTTCTCCGCCGCGACATTCATTGCCGTAATCATTCCCTTCATGTCGGTTGCGACAATGCTGAAGGGCGCATTCTGAAACACGGAATCCGTAAACTCCGCCAGATGCACATATCGTTCCTGCGTTGCTTTTCCCTCGCTGATGTCGCTGAATGTAATCGCCAGCCCATCGCCGAGCCTGACTACCTGGCTCCGCAGCCACGACGCTCGGATGCCCGGCAGGTCAATCTTGAACTCCTCATTCAGCGGTTCTCCGGACTCGACCACCCTGCAGAATCTGCCGAACATCGGGCTGCCCGGACGTGCCGGTGTTACGGAACAAAGCAACTGTCCCACCAAATCCGATCGAGGCCGTCCCAACAGCCGTTCTCCGTTTGCGTTCACATAGAGAATCCGAAAGTCGACGATATTGCCGACATCGTTTCGCAACGACTCCAGCAACCCAAACGCATCCAGGCTTGTCTCTGCCGCCGCCAGAAACTGTGAATGAGCCTCTTTGGTGACTTTTAGTTTTGCCGTGCGCTCATATCTTTGCCACGACCACCACACAGCCACGGAAGCACAAGTCAGCGCCAGCAGAACGGTGGCAAGCCCTCCCAGATGAGCACTGTGATTGGATCGCCAGAACTCTCCAAGGGCGAGCCAAAGAACCAACACGGAGACTATCGTTGCCCAGATCCACGGCCGTGGCAGATCGAGCGCAGGAGCCTTCAAGAATTACCTCGTACATGGCCGGAGAGAACCAACATGGTGATCGAACCCCGCTAGCTAGCCTAATTGAATAACCCAACTCTTTCGAAGGGAAAAACTTACTAAAATACCCAGCTCTCTAAATAAACGGTTGTTTAGATAAACCGTTGTTTAGAGCCTTTATTCCCGGAAATCGCAGAAACCCGCTAATTTGTTCTTTTTCTCCTGATTTTCCAAGTCATTGAGTCACGAAACCGGAACCGTCCCCGGCGCCATCCATCCATGAATCTCCATCCAGTTCGCCAGCAGCGTCGGATAAATCGCCAGCTCTGGAAGATTCTTCAACCCTTGCGCCATGCCGACTCCGTGCGGTCCGCGTTCAAAGACATGCAACTCCGCAGGAACACCGGCTTGCCTCAGCGCGTCGTAGAACGCCGTCGCATTCATCGAGTTCACCGTCTGATCGTCCGTGGTCGAAAAAATAAAGCATGGTGGCGTGTTCTTCGTCACGAGCTTCACGACAGAGACTGCATCCAGCATCGCCTGCGTCGGATGATCTCCCAGCAGCCCTTCCATGTTGGTCTTGCGTGGAATCGCATCGTCCAGACTGAACCGCCCGTACGACACAATCACAAAGTCGGGTCGGTCGTTCACCCGTTCAATTGGGTCCGATGCGTCCGCCATGCCGTTATCGTGCACCGCTGCAAGATAGCCCGCAAGGTGTCCACCTGCCGAAAACCCCCATAGCCCGATCTTGTCCTTCGCCACGTCGAACTCCGCCGCATGACTGCGCACATATCGCAGCGCCCTTGCCCCATCCAGCATCGGAGAAGGGAAGTGATACCGCGGCCCCAGCCTGTACTCCAGCACAAACGCCGTCACTCCGTGTTCGTTTAGCCAGCGTGCCTCGGCCCCGCCCTCTTTTTCTATAGCCAGATGCGTGTATCCGCCGCCCGGCATCACAATTACCGCCGTATGGATGCCCTCTCCCTTAGCCGGATAAACGAACATCTTCGGCACGTCCCCGTCGCCCGTTCCCAGCGCTCCCGGAGCCCCGTTCGGCCAAAGCACAATCGTCCTTGTATATCCGGCAGGAGGAGGTGTAACCGTTGCCTGCGCTGGCTTTGCCGCCGTCCGCCCAGTCGACGCCGTCGCGACCTCTGGCGCGCACCCAACACTAAAACACGCGCAGAGACACCCAGCAGCCAGCAAAAGGAGTTGTCGCATCGTGCCGCAAGCATACTCGCACTGAAGCCGTACAACCAGAAAAAAAGCTTCACCTATGTTGCAATTCGCGCTTCCTGGTTCAATCCTGCGCCGACATCTCCGGCCACGGCGTCTCTATCGTCGCGCCCTCAACCCGATTTCGCCCCAGATACTTAGCGCGATAAAGAGCATGGTCCGAGGCCGTCAATAGCGAGACGGTTGAAGAGTTTTGACCCGGAAAGCCCACAGCCACGCCAATGCTGATAGTCTGCACGCCTTCCGGATTGCCGGAATGCGGCAGGCTCATCGCCACCACCGCCTGGCGAATACTCTCCGCCACCATCAGAGCCGTCTCCAGTTGCGTATCCGGCAGGATCACAGCAAATTCCTCGCCCCCGAATCGCGCCGCCACGTCGGAGTGCCGCTGCAGTGTACCCGCGATCACACCCGCAATGCATCGCAGGCATGTGTCCCCGCCGATATGCCCATAGATATCGTTGTACGACTTGAAAAGATCGACGTCGATCAACAGCAGCGCCAGCGACTGCCCCTGCTGTTGCGCGCGGTTCCACTCTACTTCGAGGCGCTCATCGAACCCACGCCGGTTCGCCAGCCCGGTCAGCGCATCGGCGGTAGCCAGCTCTCGATACCTCTGCTCGCTCTGCTGCAGCGATGTCTCAAGTTCCTTGCGCTCTTCCAGAAGCGCCGCGACCGGAAAGCACGTGAACAATGCGACCGCCAGAAATATCTGCTCAATCACAATTCGGTGCAGCAGGTTCGCCTTGATCAACATCAGCGGTCCATGGCCCGAGACTGTGAAGCTGATCGAGATCAGCGCAATGACGAAGATCGAAAGCACCGTTCCCGGAAACCCCAGCCGGAAAACCACCAGAAGAAGAGCAGGAAAAATGAAGAAGATAAGTGGATCTTCGCTATGCGTGAACACCAGCGCCGTCGCTATCGCCGGCACTGTCAGCAGCAGTAGCGTCCTGGCCAGCCGCGGGCGCTCGAGAACCACAAAAAATCCCGGCCGCTGCAAAATGAAAACCAGCGGTGCGATGATCGCCATCCCAAGCACATCGCCCAGGTACCACGTGCGGAACAGCATCCACCATGGCCCCGCAGGGACAAACAATAGCGTCCACGAGGCCCCCAGTGCACTCGTCACAGCCGTCGCGCCCAGCACTGCCACACCCAGAAATCCCAGCAGCGGACGCCGCTGGGTCAGTGGAAACGGGCTTCCGAACCACCGCGTCAGCAACACGCACGACGAAATCACTTCAACCGAATTCGCCAGCGAGACGCCTGCAGCGAGCTTAAACGGATCCCCATACAGGACGTCGGCAAGCGTATCGGCTACGAATCCGGCAATGAAGTAGGGCACCCACACCTGTCGAGGCCGAGTCACTACGATGGCGAATAACAATCCGTTCGTAAACCAGATCGTCGCTACTCCATCGGATTGTCGCGACAGATCGATTCCCAGCCACGAAAACAGCAGCAGAACGAAGAACGTAGCAATCAGGTGCACCCACGGCACAGGCTCGGGACGCGTAGCGTCATCGGCAAGCAGCAAATCCGCGGACTCTACGCCGATGCTTCTGTTCTGATCCATTGCACCCTTGCCCTGACATTTCCCGATGTTGCAGCATTTTGCGACAACGCCCCAAGGTCTGCCAAGGAAATCTATGAAAATTCACTTCGTCCTAATAGCGTTCGTCGGCTAAACCGAGATCCCAGTGCGCGCAGCAAGCGCAATGCTACTACATACAGCTGGCTCCCAAAACCGTTGAACTTGGCACAATCAGAGGAGGTCCTCCCCCAGCATAACCCTTTCTCTCCCTCCACTATAAGAGGGGAGCATGTCGAACCATCACAGGCGAACGCTGGCATTCCCAGCAAATCCGCCGACGCTGAAACCCGGCCCCGCCAACCTCGTCTAAACCGTCATGATCGTTCCTCGCTCGCTCCGGCCAATCCTCCTGGCCGCCCTTCTATTTGTGCCAAGTCTACTTGCGCAGCAGAAACCTGCCGACGCCGCCGAACCTCCCGCAACGACCGCCGCTACCCAGACGGCAGCCCCCTCCTCAACTGCTCCCACCATCGCCGTCGACGCCCGCCTCGTCAACCTTCCCGTCGTCGTCCGCGACAAAAAAGGCGCCCTCATCCAGAACCTCACCAAGGACGACTTCGTCCTTCAGGTCGATGGCAAACCTCAGACCATCCGCTACTTTGACAAGGACACCAACCTTCCCCTGATCCTCGGTCTTCTCGTCGACACCAGCCTCTCTCAGCGCGACGTCATCGACGAAGAGCGCACCGCCAGCAGCACCTTCCTCGACCAGATGCTCACCACGCCCAAGGACAAGGCCTTCGTCATGCAATTCGCCGGTCAGGTTGAGCTTCTCCAGGACATCACCTCGTCCCGAGCCCTGCTACAGGCCGCTCTCAAGCAGATCGACACCCCCGGCAGAGACACCACCAACTCATCGGACGATAACAACAACGGCGGAAGGCGCCGCGGGGGCGGCGGTACCGCACTCTTTGACGCCCTCTTCCTCGCCTCCGACGAGCTCATGAGCAAGCAGACCGGTCGCAAAGCCCTCATCATCCTCTCCGACGGTGGCGACCGCGGCAGCAAAGAAACTCTGGTCAAATCCATCGAAGCCGCCCAGCGTGCCGACACCATCATCTACGCCATCTATTTCAAAGGCGAAGAGCCCCATCAGAACAACCCGCAGCACGGAGGCCGCGGTGGGGGTGGAGGCTACCCCGGCGGCGGAGGCGGTTATCCCGGCGGTCGCGGGGGCGGTTATCCCGGTGGTGGAGGCTACCCCGGAGGCGGCGGCTATCCCGGCGGTGGCAACGGTGGCGGTAACTATCCCAACAGCCAGCCCCGCGTCGATGGCAAGAAAGTCCTCGAGCGTATGGTTCAAGAGACAGGAGGCCGCCTCTTCGAGGTCAAGAAGAGCCAGAACGTCGCCCAGATTTACAATCAGATCGCCGAAGAGCTACGTGCCCAATATCGTCTCGGCTACACCCCCACTGCAGATGCAGCAGCTGCGGGCTATCACCAGATCGACCTGAGCCTCCACCAGAAGGGACTTCTTATCCAGACCCGGGACGGCTACTACACCGGAAAATAGCTTCGCCATCAACAACATCCTTTGCGTCCCACTGCATGGTTCATGCATCATCTTCTGTAACGGCCGCAGCGATACCCGCAACCGGCGGTGCTGCTCAGGCTCGCCCATTGAACTCGAACATGAATTGGAAAAGGTCAGCAGCATGATCCGGATATACCGCAACTCGCTTCTACGCGCCCTCTGCCTGGTTCTTCTGGCGCTGATCGTAACGCCTCCGCCTCAGTCCAACGCGCAAATCCTTCCCAACAAAAATCTCTATCCCGAGACCGCCGATCCTACCTCCGATATCACCGCTGCCCTTGCCCGCGCCCGCCGCGAACACAAACGTGTCCTCCTCGACTTCGGCGGCAACTGGTGCGGCGACTGTCAACTCCTCGACATCTACTACCACCAGAGTCCCAACGCCGAACTCCTCGAGAAAAACTTCATCCTCGTTCACATCAACATCGGCCACATGGACAAGAACGTCAAAGTCGCGGAAAAGTACAAAGTCCCCATCACCAAAGGCGTTCCCGCACTCGCCATCCTCGACTCCCACGGCAATCTCCTTTACTCTGAGCGCGAAAAAGAATTCGAGCACACCACCCCCGCGGCAGTTACTGCGTTTCTCAAACACTGGAAGGCATAACCGCAGATCCCATGAGAAGACTCCTGCGCCTTCTGCGAATCCTCCACGGCAGCCTGCTTCGCGCCGGAAGGCACGACTATCTCAATCTCGCCCAGTCCACCGCCTACTCCGCCATGGTCTCGCTCTTTCCCGCCCTGATCGTCGCCGCAGCGGTCATCAGCCTCCTGCCTGACAACGCTCCAATCCGCTTCCAACTCTCTGACTTCTTCGATCGCATTCTTCCCTCCGACGTTAGCCCACTTCTTGAGAGCTACTTCGTCGATTCGCCGCACAGCACCCATTCGGCCCATGCGCTCATCATTGCCTTTGTCGTCAGTCTCATCGGTGCATCCAGCGTCCTCGCCACCCTCATGGAAGGCGTGCGCCGTGCCAACGAGCTTCCCGTCGATTGCTGGACCTTCATGCAGCGCCGTCTTCGCGCGCTCCTTCTGGTCCCGCTCTCGCTCATTCCCCTCGCGCTCGCGAGCATTCTCGTCGTCTTCGGCCACTTCTTCACCATGTGGCTCGCAACGCACATCACACCGTCGGTTCGAACTCCGGTCTTCATCGTCGCTATCCTCATCCGCTGGATCGTTGCCCTCGCCGGAAGCACCGTCATCATCGGCCTTATCTATCACATGGGAACCCCCATGAAGCAGCCCTGGAAGCGTGTCGTGCCCGGCGCGACTCTCTCCACTTTTACGTGGTTCCTCACGACGCTCGCCTTCGGCTGGTACGTCACGCGCTTCGCCAACTACTCCCAGGTCTATGGATCGCTTGGCGCAGGCATCGCGCTGCTCTTCTGGCTCTACATCGTCTCCCTCTGCTTTCTCTTCGGAGCTGAGTTCAACGCCGAATTTTACGCACGCCATTCCCACCCCCGTTACAAGCATTCCACAGCGCCGCCCCCACAGAGCGTCCCGCCCATTTAGAATGGCACGGGCAGTTAAAATCAATAGTCATACCCATCCATCTCAAGATGGTGAGAAGGTTCCGGCAAAGCGACTCATGAAGACATCTTTAAATCCGAATCCGAACACAGTCCCCTTTGCCTCAACAGAGCGCACCCGTCGCGCCAAGATCGTCGCCACCCTCGGCCCCGCATCCAGCACACCCGAGGTATTCCGCAAGCTGGTCCGCGCCGGCCTTGATGTCGCCCGTCTCAACTTCTCCCACGGCACCCATGCACAAAAAGCCGAGCTCATCCGCATGGTTCGCACCATCGCGAAGGAGGAGGGCAAGCCCATCTGCATTCTCGCCGACCTTCAGGGGCCTAAGATCCGTACCGGCAAGCTCAAGGGAAACAAGCCTGTTCAACTCGTCGCCGGCCAGCGCCTCACTATCACTCCGCGTGAGATCGAAGGCACAGCCTCCCTCGTCAGCACCACCTTCAAGACCCTCGCCGAGAATCTCGAACCTGGCTCCCGCATCCTCCTCTCCGACGGCCTCATCGAACTCCGCGTCGAATCCGTTAAAGGGGTCGACGTAACCTGCGAGATCATCAACGGCGGCACGCTTGGCGAGAACAAAGGCATCAATCTGCCGGGCATCCCTGTCAAAGTTCCCTCGCTCACCGAGAAGGACGAGGAAGATCTGCGCTTCGCCGTCGGAGAAGGCGTCGACGTTGTCGCTGTCTCCTTCGTCCGCACCGCCGCCGACGTTCTCCACGTCAAGAACCGTCTCGCCGCCCTCAACTCCGACGCATGGGTCGTCGCTAAGCTCGAAAAGCCGCAGGCGATCGAGCACCTCGACAGCATCCTCGAAGTCACCGACGCCATCATGGTCGCGCGCGGCGATCTCGGCGTCGAAGTGCCGCCCGAAAAAGTCCCCGCGCTGCAAAAACACATCATTCGCCGCGCCGCCGAGTATCGCAAGCCCGTCATCACCGCCACGCAGATGCTCGAATCCATGATCGACAACCCCCGCCCCACCCGCGCCGAGGCTTCTGACGTCGCCAACGCCATCTACGACGGCACCGACTCCGTCATGCTCTCCGGCGAAAGCGCCGCAGGCAAATACCCCGTCGAAGCTGTCGCCATGATGCACAAGATCGTCACCGAAACCGAGCATCAGATCCGAATCGATCCGCCCCCTGCGCTCGGCCACCACCCCAGCGTTCGTCTCTCCGTCGCCGAGACCATCTGCGAGTGTATGTCCCATGCCGCCGACGATCTCGACGTAGCCGCCATCGCCATCTTCACCGAGTCCGGAGCCACAGTCCGTCTCCTCTCCAAGTACCACCCCGACCCACCCATCTTCGCGCTCTCCCCCTTCGAGAAGGTCATCAACCGCTGCATGCTCCTCTGGGGAACCTACCCCATCCTCTGCGATCGCTTCCACGACACCGACAAACTCGTCGAGATGGCAGAAGACATCCTCGAGACCCAGGGCCACGTCCATCAGCGTCAAATCGTCGGCATCGTCGCAGGAACCCGCACCAAGTCCGGAGCTACCAACTTCATGCGTCTCCACATGGTGGGCGATCGCGACGCCGAAAATGCTATACCTTCGTCCGCAAAAAAGAAGAAGAAATAACTCTTATCCGTAGCGTCAACACATTACCGATCTGCGACAGTTACAAATGGCCCTCTCTCAAGGAGAGACGGCCATTCGTAACTTTTTGAGGCACAATTACCTATACAGGCGATCTGCGCCGCACTATCTCTGCCAGTCCCAGCATGCACACCCCAACCAGCGCCAGTTCCCCCGGTTCCGGCACGGCAGCAACCGAAATCGCACCAGCCTTCTCATCTTGCTTGCCGCCAGTCAACTTCAGGTCCTCGCCGTTGGCCAGAAACAGATTTAACTTGCCTGCTCCATTTGCCAGACTGAAGGACACACCGGACGCATCGAACGCGCCCTGAGGCAGACTCAGCTCCGGAAAATAAAGCAGGTTATCGTTCGGTCCATCAACAGGAAAGTCTCCCACAGGCAGCACCTTCGAAATCTGGTCCCTTACGCCGTTCACAAGAACACTGCCGGTTGTGCCGACTACCTGGTAGACGCCCGCGACACTCGTCAAGTCCGCAGTCAATACTCCCGATCCTGAAAAGTCGGAGTTGCTGAAGCTGAATGAGAAACTGACCGTGTCCGCCAGGGCTGAAGTGGAGGCGAGTGCGGCTAGTACAAGGCCGCAGAGTGCAAGCGAGAACCGGGTCATAAATCTCCTATTAACACAGGTTGATCTGCTGTACCTCCCTCTGCACTTCAAGGCCCAACACACCCTTTTCCGAGACCCGTGATAACACTGCTTAATAACAACCATTCTCGGGAAAACCCAACTGCGTCTATGCACCATTTTGCTGTCCTCACTCCAGCAAAACGCCAAGTTGGTTACGGCACTGTAAACGCCATCAAACCTCAGATGGCTGGCGACTGCGAGGCTGAAAATTCAATGCCGTTTAAAATACTGGATTGCCCGCTCGTGCTCTTCAGCCTTCTCGCGCGTTGCAAACGTACCCAGGTTCTTGCGCTTGCCCGTCTTCGGGTCCTGATGTCGCGAATAAATCCGAAACTCACCCGTCTTCAATTTACGAATCATTATTTCCTCCTCGGCCGCATCAGCCCTGACTGTCTTGATCGCTAAGATGCCCTCCCCCCTGAACCCCGTTTCCTAACCTTATTGCGCGAGCGGGGGCAAAAAAGTAAGCCGCCTCAAACGAGGCGGCTTCGAGACAAGACTCGACAAAGTTTAGACAGTCAGGCGACGGCGAATCGCACCCGCAGCACCCAGAATGCCTGTGCCAAGAAGCGCAAGCGTACCAGGCTCAGGAACCGGCGAGGTGCCGTTGCCTTGATCGCCCTTCGGGTTCGTCGTGTTGATCAGACCAAACGAGACGTTCTCCGTGGAAAATAGCGTACTTCCTTGGGCCACATAGGTGACCAGATTCGCGCTGAGGTTGATCTTGGTGCCATTGGCAAGTAGAAAAGAGATGCCCTTGTCATCAAGGTTGTAGATACCGAGGATGCCAGGGGCATACACGATGTTGTCGGCGCCGTTGAAGGTGCTGAGACCGGTGATGTTCGAGGTCTGGTTAAGAGGTTCGTAACCGATCCCGACGTAAAACCGGTGATGTCCCACTCGGTCGATCCAAGAGGGCCAGCTCCATCGTTGGTTGCTGCAAACGTACCCGAACCGCTATAGATCGGACCGCTGAAATTGAAAGAGAAAGTATCTGCTTTTGAAACCTGGGCCCACAAAACCAGAGCAAACACACCAAGGGCAAGTGAAAAACGTTTCATCAAAAACTCCTGAAGGGGGAAAATAATTGCGACTTGTTAAAGTATTGCATCCAATCCACAAAATCCCAACCAAAACAATCCCTTAAATTCTGTAGGGAGTCGATTTAGAGGCGATAAAATCAGAGCTTTTCTATGCAATAAATTGCAAACAAAGAGCCCAAAACGGCATAAAGCGCCTATCTCCCCACCAGGTAAACCTTACTCACTGCAGAATCAGAGAGATGCAGGCTCGCAGCTTCCCACAAGCCTCACCCTTTACAATCACTTTCCATGGGCCGCATCCGTATCCTCTCCGACCTCGTGGCGAACCAGATCGCCGCCGGCGAAGTCGTCGAGCGCCCTGCCTCCGTCGTCAAAGAACTCCTCGAAAACTCCCTCGACGCCGGAGCCACCCGCATCCGCATCGAGGTCGAAGCAGGCGGGCGCAAACTCATCCGCATCGCCGACAACGGCCACGGCATGGTTCGCGACGACGCGCTCCTGGCCTTCGAGCGCCACGCCACCAGCAAGCTCCGCACCTCCGACGACCTCCTCTCCATCGCCACTCTCGGCTTCCGCGGCGAAGCCCTCCCCTCCATAGCATCCGTCTCCCGCCTCCAACTCGACACACGAGTAGCAGAAGAACCATCCGGCACCCTCGTCGAAATCGCAGGCGGCAACATCCTCCGCGTCGAAGACGCTGGCCTCCCCGTCGGCACCACCATCACCATTCGCGATCTCTTCTTCAACACCCCTGCCCGCCGCAAATTCCTCAAGTCCGAGCAGACCGAACTCTCTCACATCGCCGCCTTGGTCACGCACTATGCGCTGGTCCATCCCACAAAACACTTCGAGCTCCACTCGGCCACCCAGGCACTCCTCATCGCCCCCGCCGTAGCCAACGCCGCCGACCGCCTCTTCCAGATCTTCGGTAAAGACACCAGCAACTACATGCTCCCCATTACCGCCGAGCTCGACTTCGCCCGCGCCGGTCTCCCCGAGCCACCACCGTGGAAGCGTGAAGAAGACTACACACCGCCCGATCCCGGCTACCTCCGCATCACCGGCTTCGTCTCCAAACCCGAGCTGCAAAAACTCAATCGCAACTCCATCTACGTCTTCGTCAACCAGCGCCTCATCCGCGACAAACTCATCCTTCACGCGCTCTCCGAGGCCTACCGCAACATCCTCCCACCCACCTCCTACCCCGTGGTCCTCCTCTTCCTCGAGATGCCACCGCAGGAGGTCGACGTCAACGTCCACCCCGCGAAAACCGAAGTCCGTTTCCGCCAACCCAGCTTCGTCCACGACTTCGTCCGCGACACCATCCGCACCGCGCTCATACAAGCCCGCCCCGCCGCCAGCTTTGCCAGTGCTCTCACCAGCGGCCCTCACGATCTCTCAAGCTCTTTACTCATCGACGTAAGCCCACTCCCCGGCGGCGACGACTCCATCCCCCAACCCGTCTTCGATCCCAACACTTTTGCAAATTATCATTCTGAGCGTAGCGAAGAATCGCATTTTGCAGATCGTGCCGACACTGCCCGATGGGAACAGCAAACCTCGGCTGCTCCGCAGATCAAATCCCCAACCTTCAACCTCGCCGCTCCCATCGTCCCACCCTCCCCCGGCCGCTTCGCCTTCTCCGGTCACTCCATCCCCGTAGGGTACGAAGAAACCGAACCATCAGACTACGAAGTAGCCCCCCAACAAGCCGACACGCTCACCGCTCTCTCCACTCTCAAGCCACTAGGCCAGCTACGTGACTCCTTCATCCTCGCCACCAACGAAGAAGGCCTTTGGATCATCGACCAGCACGTAGCCCACGAGCGCATCCTCTTCGAAAAAATCCTTCGCGAGCGCGACACCGAACAAGTCCAGCGCCAGCGCCTCCTCATGCCGCTCCTGATCGATCTCCTGCCTGCCCAGATGATCACCTTCGCCGAGATCGCCGACGAACTCGATCGCAACGGCTTCGAAGCCGAACCCTTCGGCCCCCGCACCCTCGCCGTCAAAGCCGCCCCGGTCGGCCTCGAAGGCGTCGAGCTCGAGCACATGCTCGAAGAGGTCCTCTCCATCACCGACCGCAACCAGCAATCCGAAAACTCCGAGGCCCGCCGCCGCCGCATCGCCGCCTCCATGGCGTGCCACGCCGCCATCAAGATCAACCAGCCCCTCGAGCCCTCAAAGATCGACTGGCTCCTCACCGCGCTCAGCAAAACCGAGCACCCCACCGCCTGCCCACACGGCCGCCCCATCGCTCTCCGTTACTCCCACAAAGACATCGCCAAAGCCTTCCAGCGCACCTGATCGACAACGCACACTCACGAATCGCCACTTACCCGGAGCAGCACCGCCACTCTCATCGTCACCGCAGCACTCAATCCTGGGCCACGAGACTTTGAAAGCAGCCGAGTGACCTCATCTCTCGTCTCGCGCAAAGCAACCCTTATCCCAGCGTGGCTGTCTAAGGCGACTCCGATGCGCTCCTCCTCCATTGTTCTCAGCGCAGTACCGTGTTTCGAGATAACGATGGGATTAGTGATTTTTTAATGTTTTCTTGGAATTTCAGCAGAGCCTATGGGTTGAGAGAGTGTACTTAAATTCTCTTAGAAAGAGTATTTATGAATAACCTCCCCGTTTGTCTCAAAAATAAGCCCACGCGTTCTAAAAGTCTGATCTCAGGTGCATCCGGACTGGCTGTTGCGGCATTGCTTGCCTACAACCCCGTCCACAGTTTTGCGCAGGTTACCTGTTCCGCACCTCAGCCCCAGGCAGTTTCTGATCCTGGTACGCGGACCACAGACGGCCAGGTCGAGCTTGCAGCTGCGACTGTACTTACAGGCAGCTGGTCGAGCGCAATGACTACGGTCAACTACAACGATATTCAAAATCTGACGCTCCGCCAACCCATCCGATCAACCATAGGCGGCACAGCAGCGCGGATCAAGATATCGAATCTCTACGGCACCCAGGCTGTCACTTTTGCCGATGTCCACTTGGCTCGATCTACCGGATTCAATCAGCCGACGACGGTAGCCGGAACCGATGTTCAACTCACCTTCGGCGGAGCTTCTTCAATCACCCTGCAGCCCGGTTGCGACGCTCTCAGTGATGTGAAGGCAGTCACGATCCAACCCCTGACCGATTACCTCGTAAGCATATTTACCAACGCTTCGAATCCTGGCGGATTGACCTCCGGACTTGATGATTCGTTTGACGGCACGGATGCGGTCAATAGCTTTATCTATGTTGGAGACGTCTCCTCGCAGACAAATCCGGCGAACAGTCTTCTCGGTTCTCTCTCCCGCCGCTTCTTTCTGACAAATCTCGACGTACACAACAGCTCGGCAACGGGAATGGTAGTTGCGATCGGAGCGTCCATCACCCAGGGCCGGCTCACCAACGGGCAGGCGCACAATCGCTGGACCGACCTGTTAGCTCAAAGAATGAATCAGGCGGGCATCTCTATGGGCGTCGGCAACATGGGAATCTCAGGGAACAACCTGATTACCAACCAGCTTGCCAATAACTCCGGCGACAGCATGCTCGACCGCTTCTCTCACGACGTGCTGCAGCAGGCGAACGCAAAGTTCGTCATCATCTCCGACGATGCCCTCAACGACCTGGCCTCGAACAGCGTCACCCCTCAGTTAGCACCCACGCTCATCAGTGCTTATCAGACTCTGATCTCGCAGGCACATGCAAAAAACATCAAGGTAATCTGCTCTACCCTCACGCCGGATGGCGGCTTTCAGGCCCAGGCCGGTGAAACCGACACGGAACCGCTGCGCGAACAGATCAATACCTTTCTCACCGGCATGTCCAGTGGATGCGATGCCATCTTCGACCAAGCCAAGACAGTTCAGGATCCAACGGACATCATCAATATCCTTCCCGCCTTCAACACCTTCCAGGCCAACCCGTCGGATGGGCTCCACCCCAACACTCTAGGACACCAGCAGATCGCCAACGCATTCAATCTCCGTCTCTTCGAGAAGACGGGCATACTGCGGTAACGCTGGTCATCGATGACCTGTTCAGCAAGCCGATCTTTGCCTCCAATACCTGCTGTCACTAAGCATCTTGTTGCAACAAACTGTCTGTAAATCGAAAGAGGGACAAAGCACAATCTGTAAAGCCTGCTTTGTCCCTCTTTTAGCTGCCATTTTCCTTGAAGATTCTCCGCCAGCCGCGCAATAACAGCGGCAACAAATCCCCTCGCAGCCCATCTATACGGGTCACTTTGCGTTATCCTGAAAGAGAACGTGCAGCGGGACCAACCCACGGCCAAACCCCGCTGTCTCCATCGCATCTGAAGTCGATCGTCCTCCACCAGCCCAGGCTGAGGAGTTGCTGTCGCGCGGTATCCTCGCCCCAGCAGGAAGGCAATACCTTGAGTAATCTAAGCACTCCCTCGGCCGATCAACTCGCCGCCGCCCGCCTCGCCCATTGGCGTCACAACGCCGATCCCATCCTCACCATTAACGTGCTCCGAGACTGGCTCAACGCCTCCGGTCTGGTCTTTTTCACCCCGCGAGCAGCACAGCTTCCCGCACCCGCGCCGTCCTTCGTCGAAGCCACTCTCGGCGTTCCCAATGCCGCTCCCACGCTCGCCGAGATCGAACCGTCCCGCAGCCTCCTCTCACGCCTCATCCTCGACGGCGGGGCCATTCCTCTCAATCTCCTCGGCAACCCCACCGGCGTCGGCACAGAAACCCCTGACTTCCTCGTCTCCCCTCTAGCCTTCCCCTACATCTTCACCCTCCGCGGCGACAAAGCGTGGAAGCAGCCGCCCACCACCAGTGGCGCCACTAAGGTCTCCCCCCTTGCCCTGAACACCTACACGCTCCTTACAGAACGTGCAAAGAACCCATCCCCGGCCTCTCCGCCTACAACCTCGCCACGCAACTCGGTAAAGAGGTCACCGAGACCGCCGTCCTCCGCGCCCTCACCGAGCTCTGGCAGCATCTCCGCGTCCTCCCCGTCCCGCAAGCCGACGGCGCACCCACCCTTTGGGAACTCATCACCACCCGATTCACCAAGCAGATCAAAGCCGGAGCCAACGCCGGACAGCCCTCCGCTCTCTCGGCTCTCATCTCGCTCTACCTCGGCCAGGCCCTTGTCGCGTCCGAAGAAGAGATCGAAACCTTCCTCTCTCCTCTCGCAGCACGATCGCGCATTCGCGACGTCGTCCACGCGCTCCTCTCCGCCCGCCAGCTCGAAACCGTCACCGTCGAAGGCCGCACTGTCCTCCACGTCACCGGCGAGCTCCCCGCCTTCGCTGCCGTCGCCACTCCCGCGCCAGACGACATCGACTCCATCGTCGTCACCACCGAAGGCGACACACCAGAAACCGCAGAGACCGCCGAAGCCCCCGCGCGCATCACCAAATTCATCCCTAAGCCGCGCAAAGTTGGTACAGGATTTGTAACCAAAACAGGTCACAATGTAGAAAGCCGTTCCACACCACGCGAACGCCGTCCCTTCACCCGCGAATCCAATCGTCCTGATCGCCCCAGCTTCACCAAACCCTGGGAAGAAGAAAAAGCCGACCGCGCAGCGCGCGCCGAAACCGACTCTGTCTCCGGAGAAGACACCGCCAGCGCCCCGCGCAGCTACGACCGCAAGCCCAGCTTTGATCGGACAGGGAAGCGCCCCTCCTTCGGAGACAAGCCACGCTTTGGCAGCAAGCCCTTCGGCGACAAACCCCGGTTAAGCAGCGATCGCCCAGCGTTCAAGTCCGACCGCCCCGCGTTCAAATCCGACCGCCCAAGCTTCCGCCGCGACGAAGGCTCTAGCGACTCCCGTCCTCCACGCCGCGAGTTCACCCCGCGCCCCTACAGCGATGCCGCCGACTCCAGCGACCGCCCACGCAAGACCTTCTCCAAGCCCGGCACCTTCGGACGCAAACGCGAGGGCTTCGCCGGTAAACCATCTTTCAGCCGCGACAACGAAGGACGCCCCCCACGCCGCGACTTCGGAGAAAGATCGGAGAGGCCGGAAAGATCAGGCAAGCCCTCCTTTGGCGGCCCACGAAAACCCGGCTCTTACGCTCCTCGCCCTCAAGGCGGCCCGCGCAGCTTCGACGGCGATCGCAGCTCAGGCCCTGGAGCACGCAAGCCCTACGCCCCACGCGAAGGTGGAGCAAGCCGGTCACGTTTCGGAGACAAGCCCGCCTTCACTCGCGACCGCGACAACCGCGGAAGCTTTGATGATCGCAAACCACGCACCTACGGCGACCGTCCCAGATCAAGCGAACGAAGCACCGATGGCCCGCCCTATCGCAAATTCGATGCCCCGCGCAAACCTCGTCCCTACTCCTCCGATCGCCCCGCCCGCACCGAAGGCTCCAGCAGCTACTCCCGCAAGCCGGGCAGCAGCACCTACGGCGAGAAGAAACCCTTCGCTAAATCCAGCAAACCTTTCGCAGGAAAATCCGCCGGCACCTTCGAGAAGAAACCCGGCGGCTTCACTGGCAAAAAAACCTTCACCAAATCCGCAGCAGCCAAATCCGGCAAGCCCGCCAGCACCTTCGACAAGTTCAAAGGCAACAAGAAGCCCTTCGGCAAACGCACACCAGCGCGCAAGTTCAAACCTGAGGAAGGCCAATAAGCCCGATGGCGGAGCAGCACGAAAACACCCGAGTCCTCACGCAGCCTGAGCTCAAAAAGCGTCAGCGCCCGGTCATCGCCATCGACGGTCCGGCCGGTGCCGGCAAAAGCACCCTCGCCGCCCACCTCGCCCGCCGCTTCGGATTCCTGAACCTTGAAACCGGAGCCATGTATCGCGCTCTCGCACTCAAGGCTATCGAGAACGACTACGCCTTCGATGAAGAGACGCCGTTGATGGACCTCGCCAGTCACACCACCATCACCCTTCAGCCGCAGCTCGAAGGCAATCGCGTCCTGCTCGACACCGTCGATGTCTCGCGCCGCATCCGCGAAGCCGACGTCACCTCCGCCGCCTCACAGGTCTCCGTCCACCCTCGCCTCCGCGCCTGGATGGTTCAGCAGCAGCGCGCTCTCGGCGAGGCCGGCGGAGTCGTCATGGAAGGCCGCGACATTGGCACCGCCGTCTTCCCCGATGCCGAAGTCAAAATCTTCCTCGACGCAGCCCCAGAGGTCCGCGGCAACCGCCGCTTCCGCCAGGCCACACCCGAATCGGTGGCCGTCGCGAACTCGAACCAGGGGAAAATGCCGATCGACAGAAACCCGATCCGCTCACTCCCGAGCAGCAGCGTCTCGCCGAAGAGGCCGTCATCCGCGACCTCAAAGACCGCGACTACCGCGACCGTCACCGCGCCGAATCACCCCTTCAGCCCGCAGTCGACGCTGTCATCCTCGACTCCACCGCGATGACCCTCGAACAGGTCCTCGCTCGCGCCGAAGAGATCGTTCGCTCCCACCTTCCACGTGAAGCCTTGTGATATCTAACATCCTCAACCTACGTTTGTCGAATCCTCAAATGCCGAAATTCTCGATTTTGACCGTATTTTCCACAAATATTGCACCATAAATAGTGCAATTCTAACTATTTAGCGGAATTCTTAAAAGAAATTTCCTATCTGTGCTAACCTTCTCCTATCGTTTGAAACAGATTGGATTCTGCAAAGCTAGTACTGTACGAACCCCGATTTGGATCTAGCGGCAATTTAGCAGTGCTAAGGAAATGGCGACATGGAACAGGGAACAGTGAAGTGGTTTAACGATGCCAAGGGGTTTGGCTTTATCAGCCGTCAGAACGGCGAGGATGTGTTCGTACACTACTCGGCGATCAATTCGAACGGTTTCAAGAGCCTGCAAGAAGGCCAGGCTGTACAGTTCAACGTAGTTAAGGGACCCAAGGGTTGGCAGGCGTCTGACGTTCAGCCTCTCTAGTCTCTAGTACGACGACTACAGCGACAACCAGTTTTACGCAAGGGATGGCTCCGGCTATCCCTTTGCGTGTTTAACTGCGCACTCTACTTCGGATCCGGTTCCACCGTGTCACTCCCGGCAAAATCGTCGAAGTCGTCTTGAACTTCCGGTAATCCGAGAACACTGCCTGCTCGTCTCCGCGAAAGTTCATCACCAGTAGAAACCGTACCGCCCCATGCCCGCTGATCTCCACAGGCAGCCACACTTCGCCATTGACCTTCTTCATCTGCATGGCAAAGTTTGTGTCCTTTTGGATATTCACTACCAGTCCTCCGCCAATCTTGAAGGCATTCACAAAATGCCCTTCCAACTTGACGATCATCTTGTCTTCTTCATCCACCCATACTGTTCCCAGCAGATCGCGCACCACGTCTTCCGCGCGATTCTTCGTCTTGGCCTTCGGATCGCCCGTGTAATCCACCGCAATCGTATCTCGCCCGTCCAACTTGACCCGCCTTGGATTCGAAAAGGTCCCCAATGCCAAAAAACGTGATGGCGTAATCTCCTCGTTGCCTCGCGGATCCGTCTCTTTGCCTTGGCTATCAGCCTTCTCCCGCTTCTCCTTTGCCTTGGCGACCTCTTTATCGATCCGTTCGTTTTCCTTCTTTTGCTCGTCCGCGCTCAGTTCCTTGCCGTCCTTCTTCAGCAGGCGTTGCACTGGCACTCCACCCACCCAGAAGATGTCGTACTCTTTCGTCTCCGTTTTCTTTACCCCACCATGGCCATCCATATCTCGGCTCGTCTCCACCGCGTGATACAGATAGTCCTTCCGAACCGCCTCTTCCTTGCGCTGATTTTTCAAAACCTCCTGCATCAGCGCAGGAATGTCCGGCAGCGGCCGCACCGCATCATCCTCGGGCTTCGCCGTAGCAGGTTCCTGCTTGGGCTGCAGACATGCTTGCTGGAGCATTCTGCGTCTGGGCAAACCTACTCTCCCCAGACATCCCCATGCAGCCCAGCGCAAACATCAGGACCAACGATCTCGAAACCCCAGCTGCCATCTCTTTCACTATAGTTGCGAACCCTGGCCTCGACTTCGCCAGCGAAAAGAACCCGCCACGACGAAGCCCCCTGTACACAATATTGTGCGCTGCGAACGCCAGACCTTTCTCCAAACGATAGAAGACTTTGCGCACAATGTGGGGTTCGCAAAACTTGTACACTACCTTTTGTTGTTCATTTGGAGTAGAGTGTGGTCGTACCACTATTTGCTTCTGCGCCAACTGCACAGCTAGATAATGGAGAAAAGCAGGCTAGTTTGAGCCACCATACTCTCAAACTCGGAAGTTCGGACGACGTCGTGGTCGCCCTCAAGCCGGTCGCTGCGGGCCAGTCCCTCAACGGCATGCGCCTCACTGCGCTCACCGATATCTCTGCCGGACACAAGCTCGCGATCCACCCCATCGCCCCCGGAGAACCCATCCGTAAATTCAATCAGATCATCGGCTTTGCCACCCAGCCCATCGCCGTCGGCGAGCTGGTCCACACCCACAACCTCGTTGCCGGAGACTTCGAGCGCGACTACGCCATCGGCTCCGAATCCCACCCCGTCGAACTCCTTGACTCTCCCGTCACCTTCGAGGGCATCATCCGCCCCAACGGCCGCGTCGGCACCCGCAACTACGTCGGCATCCTCACCACAGTCAACTGCTCCGCCACCGTAGCCCGTCGCATCGCCGCCCACTTCACCCCCGAGATCCTCGCCGCCTATCCCCATGTTGACGGAGTCGTCGCCATCACTCACGGAACTGGATGCGGCATGGCCGAACACGGCGAACCCGCCGACCTCCTCCGCCGCGTCTTCGTCGGCTACGCTACGCACCCCAACTTCGCAGGTGTCCTTCTCCTCGGCCTCGGCTGCGAGACCAACCAGATCGAACCCCTCATCACTCTCACCGGAGACCCCGGCACCCTCCGCACCAGCACCATCCAGGAAGACGGCGGCACTGCCATCTCCATCAGGAAGGGAATCGCCACCGTCTACGAGTTGCTCGAGCAGGCGAACAAGGCGCGACGCACCGAAGTCCCCGCCTCCGCGCTCGTCCTCGGCCTCCAATGCGGAGGCTCCGACGCCTACTCCGGCATCAGCGCCAACCCCGCGCTAGGCGCAGCCGTCGATATCCTCGTCCGCAACGGCGGCACCGCCATCCTCTCCGAAACCCCCGAGATCTACGGCGCCGAGCATCTCCTCACCCGCCGTTCCTCCACTCCCGAAGTCGCCCAGCGCCTCATCGACCGCATCCACTGGTGGGAGGAGTACACCGCGCGGCACCGAGGCTCCATCGACAACAACCCCCAGCCCGGCAACAAGACCGGCGGTCTCACCACCATCCTCGAGAAGTCCCTCGGCGCCGTCTCCAAGGCAGGCACCACCAACCTGAACGGCGTCTATCTCTACGCCGAGCCCATCCACACCTCAGGCCTCGTCTTCATGGACTCACCCGGCTTCGATCCCGTCTCCGCCACCGGACAGGTTGCGAGCGGTGCGAACGTCATCTGCTTCACCACGGGCCGCGGCTCGGTCTTCGGCTGCAAGCCAACTCCATCGCTCAAGATCGCCTCGAACACCCTCCTCTACAACCGCATGTCCGACGACATGGACATCAACTGCGGCACCATCATCGAGGGTGAAGAGACCGTCGAACAAGCAGGCCAGCGTATCTTCGAGGAAATCCTAGCGATGGCCTCCGGCAAACTAACCCGCAGCGAAATCCACGGCTTCGGCGAAGAAGAATTCCAACCCTGGCTGCAAGGCGCCACGCTCTAACCTGTAGCTATACGAAAGAATCAATCAACGTAAATGCGTTTTTGGGACTAGTGTCCCAAGGGTATAGTGGCCTGCAATGACTTCCAAGTTTTCAATCGTCGCTTTCTCCTTGTTTGTATGTAGCGGCGCGGCGGTTGCCGTGGCTCAAGACGCAAAGCCAATAATTGTTCCAGAGAAAACGATGGCGGCAAGGCTGCTGACCTATGAGACGCCAGCTCTTTCAAAGCCAACGTCGACGAATCGCTGCTCTAATGCGCTGGCAGTAGCCCATGTTGTCGTCGACGCCGATGGAAAGGTGAGCAGCGCCGAATACGTTAGTGGTTATTCGGAGTTAAAAGACCCTACACTGGCAGCCGTGCGGCGATGGTCATACAAGCCCTACGTCGTCGACGGCAAACCCGTGGTTGTTGAAACGCAAGCATCAGTTTTCTATCTTGGGGACGGGGAATCGATGCCCAGTATGTGCCTGACGGAAAAGGCGGCCCAAGGTGGCAACATGATTCCACTCCCTTCTGGTTGGGGGCCTGGGCCCCAGATCAAGAGACAGAACTAACAGTCACATATCGAATCCCGGAGAGCCCCATCGCGTTAGTACAGATAAGTCGGCTCTCTTCCTTCATACTTCCTTTCCCTTATGGGCCTCGTCAATCCCCCATCTCTCACGTGCGCCCTTCCGCCAAAAGGTCTAGCATAGAAGTAGCCGCGAAATCCATTTTTTCGCGACATCAAGACCTGAAGCGAGGAAGCAATGGCCAGCAAGGCAGAGACACTCACCGCACCACCCGCGGGAGTGCAGGAACGCGAACAAATCTTCAACATCTTTCGCCGCTGGGGATACCTTCAGGCATCGCTTGACCCGCTAGGCCAGTACCTCCCGCCCGAGCCCTTCCCCACACCCGCGCCCGACGGTGACGTCGCCGACGAAGCCCGCGCGCTACTACTGCGGCAACTTCGCCACGAGTTCATGCATATCCCCAGCACCGAAAAAGCGCCGTGGCTCCAGGAGCGACTGGAGCGCCCATCACCGCTCCCGACAGGCCCGCGTTCTCACCGGGCTGATCCGCGCGGATCTTTTCGAGCAGGTGATTCAGCAGCGCTATCTCGGCACCAAGCGCTTCTCGCTCGAAGGCCTTACGGCGCTGATCCCCTACCTCGACCAGACGTTCGTCACCGCCGCCGCAGTCGGCGTAACGCGGTCGATCATCGCAATGGCGCACCGCGGACGCCTGAACGTCATCACCAACACCATCGGACGCACCCCTTCCGAGACCTTTACCAAGTTCGAAGATGTCGATCCGCGCAGCGTCATCGGCGGCGGCGATGTGAAATACCACGCCGGCGCAACCGGCAAATTCGCGTCGCCCAACGGCCAGATCATCCCTCCATCTGGCCTCGAACCCGAGCCATCTTGAGGCAGTTGATCCGGTCGTCATGGGCCGCGCACGCGCCTGGCAGATGCGCATGGGCGAAGAAGGCAAGCAGCAGGTCCTGCCGGTCATCCTTCACGGTGACGCGGCGTTCGCCGGCCAGGGCATTTGCGCCGAGTCGCTGAACATGGCGTCGCTGCATGGCTACAACGTCGGCGGAACGATGCAGATCATCACCAACAACCTCCTCGGCTTTACGGCCGTGCCCGAGGAGTCGAACTCCTCGCGCTTCGCCACCGACCTCGCCAAGCGCCTGCCGATTCCCATCTTCCACGTCAACGGCGAAGACCCCGAAACCGCCGTGCGCATCGCCGCGCTGGCCGCGGAGTACCGCCAACCTTCCACTCGGATGTCGTCGTCGACCTGATCGGCTATCGCCGCTACGGACACAACGAAGTAGACGACCCGACCGTCACTCAGCCCCGCCGCTACGCCACCATCAAAGAGAAACCGCTCCTCTACGAAATGTATGCCAAAGCCATTGGCGTGGATCCAGCGCTGAAGCGAAAAACATCCAGGAAAAACTTTTCGACGATCAGAACGAAGCCACCAAAGCCCAAAACCCAAGCTGTCGAAACTCCCCGACTACTGGGAGCCTACAACGGCGGCGAACTCACCGAAGTCGACGCAAAGATCACCACCGGCATCTGCGCCGAGCGCGTCCTCGAACTCTCACGCCTCTCCAACAGCTATCCCGCTGGCTTTCACGTTCACCCCAAGGTCAAGAAGCTCCTCGATCAGCGCATCGAGATGGGCGAAGGCCAAGCCTTTCGACTACGGCACAGCGGAACTGCTGGCCTATGCCTCGCTGCTGACAAAGGCACGCCGGTGCGCCTTACCGGCCAAGACTCGCAGCGAGGCACATTCAACCAGCGCCATTCCGTGCTGATCGACATCGAAACGGAGCAGCGTTTCTCGCCCCTCGATCTCTCCGGAACAAGGCCCTTGGAGGTCTACAACTCGCTCCTCTCCGAGGCCGGCGCCTCGGCTTCGAGTACGGCTACTCCCGCGATTTCCCCGAAGCGCTGGTGCTGTGGGAAGCGCAGTTCGGAGACTTCGTCAACGGCGCGCAGATCATCATCGACCAGTTCATTTCCGCCGGCGAAGCCAAGTGGAACCTGCTGTCCGGACTCGTCATGCTGCTGCCGCACGGCTACGAAGGCCAGGGACCGGAGCACTCCAGCGCCCGCGTCGAGCGGTATCTGCAACTCGCGGCGCAGGACAATATTCAATTGCGCAGCCGTCGACAGCCGCACAGTATTTCCATCTGCTGCGCCGCCAGGCGATGCGCAAGTGGCGCAAGCCGCTGATCGTGTTCACGCCGAAGTCGATGCTGCGGCACCCCGATGCGTTGTCTCCCCTGGCGGAGTTTTCGGCAAGCGCATTCCAGAATGTTCTGCCGGATAACGAGGTGGAAAACCCGCGCAGGCTTCTCGTTTGCACCGGCAAGATCGGCCACAACCTGCGCGTCGAACGCGCCAAACGCAAAGACATGAGCGTCGGCATCATCTTCGTCGAGCAGCTCTACCCCTGGCCCGAGGACGAGCTGCAGGCCGCACTCGATCAGCACCCTGACGCGAACGAAATCGTCTGGGTGCAGGAAGAGCCCGCCAACATGGGCGCACTGTCCTACGTGCTGCCGCGCATGAAGCCGATGGCCGGGAACCGCACCCTGCTGAGCGTAAAACGCACCGCAACGCCAGCCCGGCAACCGGCTCCGCCAAGGCACACGAGATCGAAGAGAAGACGCTGATCGACCTCGCCTGGCTCCGCCCTTAAGGTCTAAAATTATTGTCTTTTGAGGAGCGCAGCTTTACAGCTGCGAAAAACTCTAGCTCTTCCAGCTAATCTAGCAGCCTCTTAGCTACAGAGCTAACAGCTCAAAAGCTAATCAGGGCACGACTTCAGTCGTGCCGCAAAGTGCTGGTATGCAGTGGGCTTCAGCCCCAGGCCTTCTCCTCGCGTACCTCAACGCATCGAGAAGCCCTTCGACGACTCCGGCGCCGGAACCGGGTTCGCAATCTCCCGCACAAAAACCTGATGCGAAGTCTGCGGCGGTTCATCCGCCACGATGCAGCGCCCACACGCGCTCGCGGATAGCCTGATCCGCCGCCGTCATGCGCTCGCGGGAGCGCAGGTAGTCCAGCCAGCTTTCCATGAGGAAGGTTTCGTTCAGATGCTCGGGATTGGCGGCGTCGCGATAGATGCCCCAGCGAATCGCGCCGCCGCGCAGCCGCACGCCTTCCAGCTCGTGGATCGCGTGGGTAAAGGCCGCGTAGTTTTCCGCCGGAATAAAGTAGTCAACCGAGATACGGACGGGGCCATCCTCGGGGTCGGGTCGCATGGCCTGCTGTGGGGTAGGGCGCTTCCAGCGGTAGGGGCTGTGGTCGGGACCATCGCCTTGCAGGATGTGCGTGCGCAGCACGATGGGCAGCGTCACCAGCATGCCGGCAGCAGCGCAAATCAGCGAGATCGGGTCGAGGAGCGCTCGGCGATTTCTCCCCAGACGACCCCAGCGCGAGCCCGCCCTGGAAAGTCATCAGGTAAGCCCCCAGCGCCCGCGCCTGCACCCAGGCCGGCACCGAAAGCTGCACAGCGACATTGATCGAAGACATCGTGGACGTCCAGCAGAAACCGCCGACCACCAGCGAGAGGATGACGATCCACGGTATCTTGACGAACGCGAGAATCAGCAGCGCAACGATGTAGTAGCAGTTGAAGCGCCAGCAATGTGTTGACGGACATGCGCTCGGATGCGTGCGAGCGTAGACGCACCGATGATCGCGCCGACGCCGAGACTGCCGTTGAGGATGCCGTAGCCCAGCGCACCCTGGTGAAGGTCCTGCCGGGCAACGACCGCCAGCAGTGACCAGACTGCGCTGACAAAAAACGTGAAGATGAGTGCGCGCAGCAGTGGGGCCTGCAGCGGCGGTGAGTAGCGCAGATAGCGCAGGCCAGAGCGAACGGAACCGTAAATACGCTCCGCGGGCAGTGCGCTTTTGAAGAGCGGCGTGCGCTTCCATCGCCAAAGAATCCAGATGACTCCCGCATACGAGGCAGAGTTGAGGAAGAAGACCCATGCCGCCCCGGTGCGGGCGCGGTGGACAAAAGCCGCCACCATCAGGCCGCCGAGCGCGGGGCCGACCGCACGCGCAATGTTGTTGCTGATCGCGTTCAGCGTAACGGCGGCGGGAATCTGTTCGCGCGGCACAAGCTCCGGAATGATCGCCTGCCAGGCAGGATTGTTCATCGCCGAACCGATGTTCAGCAGGAACGTGAACAGCAGCAGAGTGACGGGCGAAACGACGCCGCAGAACGTCAGCACAGCCAGCACAGCGACGGCGACCAGCATCCAGGCCTGCCAGAAGATCAGCAGCCGGCGCCGCTCGTAAATATCCGCTGTGGCTCCGGCGAGTAGCCCGAGAAAGAGGACGGGCAGGCTCGCGGCCGTCTGCATCAGCGCAATCAGCAGTGGCGAGGTCGTCAGGATCGCCATCAGCCAGGTGCCGGCGGTGTCCTGCATCCACGTCCCAACCGAAGACCGGTGGTCGCAATCCAGCGGTCGCGGAACAACGGAATCGCAAGGGGGGAAACCCGCAGGGTTCGCCGCAACGGCAACCAGCGGGCTGGAGTTTGGGGTCTCGAAGGGCATCCCTCGACTTCAGTGTCCGTCATTCTTCGAGACCGCTCAGCCTACAACCGCCGTCAGCCGTGGATCGACCTACGTCGCGAAAAATATTACCGAAGGCGGGGCTGCCGACTTCTCGAAGCCCGAATCTGTTCGGAACGATCTGAAACCTGCATCGCATTCACGCGAACCTGACCTCAACCTCAGAACTGCGCTTCCTTCTCGTGTTACTTCCGGCTGAGTCTCCAGAACAGCGTGGACACTGCCTACTTGCTATAAATGCCAGCCCAACTGTGATGCGAACTGCCAACGACTCTGAATATGGCTACGCCACCCCCAGAGTCAACGTCGAAAGTTCGAGGTCCGCGAACTTTGCCGGATTCTTCATGTGCGTATTCTCTTGCTTGATGAAAAACGGCTCCGTTTGCGCCCCGAATGATCTTCAGGCTGCCAGGTCTTTTCCTGCGCGTGTCGCGCACGACCTCCCAGTCTCTCCAGCAGTACCAGAGATATCCGTCCGAAGAGTCAGAATGTTGTTCTCAGAAGATCAGGCTCGCTTCGAGCGTTATGCTCCACTGCAGAAGGGTTTTGTCGAGCGTTGCTCAAGAAACTTCCTCTGGCAGCTCGTCCGTGCTCAAGGACGCTTTGTGTTCTCGAGCCGGACCCCGAGCTTCGAACGCACCAGGCACACACTGCGAAAACTTCGTCGACGCAGCTTCGAATCGTCGATCAGCCAGGGATCGTCTCCCGAAGAGCAGCATGATCGTGATGGTCCCCGCCGACCTCGATTGCATTCTGGCCGGCGATACGTCGTCGCGTGGATGAAGGATGCCATCGCTGGCGCGAACGCCCCCGCTCTCTCCTGTACCCTGATCAGGCCATTCAGTGTCCTCACTGCTGGCGAAGCTTCTCCAGGAAGGAACTGCGTTCGCCGGGCCGAAGCAACCCCCGAGAGCGATCGGACTGCCGAAGCGCCGTAGCAAGGGACTTCAACGTCTGGCGCACCGGATCGAGTACAGCCCGATCCAGCCGCCGCGTCGTCTCGCGCCAGTCCGCATGATCTCCCTTTAGAGCTTCGCTTTAGATGCTCGCCAGCTTGCGCTGCAAGCCTCGTCGCCCAGCCGCGGGTGACGCGTGCTGGCAGAACCGGCGGACACCGGCTCGGATCGCTTTTCCAGACTCCGCGGCATTTGCATTGGTCTGGATGTGAATGTCCCCGCCGAGCAATATTCTGTGCGGAAATCCTGCTTCCACCACTTGCATGCGCGCCCAGCCCACACGCGGCCCGATTAAACTTTTCTCTCTCAGCCATAAAAGTTCTCGTAAACTAGGTTGTTATGAAAGGGGACCCGAATCCCAAAGCGGCCAAAACCATCGGCATGGCACCGCATCGGATAGATACTAGTGTGTCACACGCCGAAATATTTTGCAACGAAGTCGACCTCAATTCCCGGAGAAAGTTAAGAATAGTGCTCGTTAAAAAGGAAACCCACGCAGCGCGGTGGGGGCTGTTGCGTGGGTATTCCAGTAAAGCAACGAAGTGGGTGGACTTCGTTATGACCGACTCAACCCGAAGGGAGTCTTGCCATTCATTAAAAGGTAACGGCAAAGCGTATTGCCGTCAAGAGCCATCTCTGCAAATCCCGCGCTTCCCGCCAAAGCTGAAACCAGCCAGTAAAAACAGCTACTTACGGCCCATTCGCCTCTCGTTACTAGGGTGTCAATGGCTCCATCATCACGTCTACGTCCAGATGCCGGGTGCTCCCCGGAATATCCAGCGATCCCAGGATCACCGGCTTCCCGGGCGTTAAAAATGATGTCCCCTCCAGCGTCGTCGACCGCACCACCGGATCCCGTGGCCCGAAGACCGACCGCTTCTTCACCAGGCCCAATTGCTCCACCTTCAGCTTCAGCCTTCCCCCATTCCCGCAGCTCGTCCATCGTCGAGTCGAAGATCATCCCAATATCCAGGTACGTCACCTGAGTCTCGCCTGGGGCTACCGGCGGCGTTGTATGATCCGGTAACAATCGGAACCTTGCTGACTTGTTTCACCAACGTCCTCTGTCCCGACGTCACGATCATCGCGAAGTGCTGGACCCCAACCCTCTTTCCGCCATCATTCTCCGTAATCGTGTACGTCAGGCGATACGCCGGCTTCGGCCGGTCAAGATTGCTAAGATCGTCTGTGCCATCGCGATCTGCTCGCTCGAGCCTCGCATCACAATCGTGTTCTGGCTCGGGACCAGATAAACCTTCACGGTCGGATCAAGCCTGTTGCGAAGCGCGAACACGATCTCGTTATAATCATTCTGCGAAGTCGTGTTCGTCAGGGAGATCGTCTGAAGAGGATTCGGATCCCTTGGCGTTGTCGCTGCCGGACTCATCTCCGGCGGCCGTTTACTCGTTTGTGCCGCTGCCCGTTGTCCCATCAAGCCAATCGCCAGCGTCATGCCCACAAATCCATACCGCAATTCTCATCGTTATTCTCCCCGAATCTCTTCTAATTCATTCTCATTCCTTCTCTCGAAACCAAAAAAACTATCGTCTTCTGTGGTTCTTTGTTGTGTCTGCAGTTCCATCTCTGGGTGTGTCGGCTGATTGATGGCCAATGGATCCGGTTAAGTCTCCTTCGGGTGTGTCCACATCAGGCGCAGCCTGTTCCGTGCGCAACCGGTATCGCCTGTTCACCCGCCGCCTGAGGTATTGATTGCCCTTCCGGTTTGCCCGGCAACGGATTGCCCGGCAACGATCGTTCGCCCACCGTCGCCGCCACTGTCGGCTTCGAAAAAAATCTCTGAAACTCAGCCTTCTCCTCTGTCTCCTCCATCTCCCGCAGATGAGGATCAAGAGCGGCCAACTCCACCGGATCGCCTCGGTGCGTCATTCAGCAAAAACAATCTCTCCTGCTCCGTCAGAGGCATGGTCGGCGCCGGAAAACTCGCAGCACGCATCTCGCTCATGGCCAACGAATCCTCGGAATTAGCCGCGGAATCTTCAACGAGTCAGCGAGAGAACTGCCCCTCGGCTCCTTCTTCCCTGGCACAACGTGTCCTCGCGAAGCAGCCGCCGAACCCACACCATTCATGCCGGAAGACGCAACCGGCGCTCGCATCATAGGAGCAACCTCCCTCTTCGACACCACAGGAGCATGCCTAGGCCTGCGAATCGCAGGAACCGCCAGCACCACAACCAAAATACCCGCGAGCGCAACTCCGCAAGCCACATAGCTCAGGCGCATCCCGCCTCGCATCGACAAAGCACCAAGCCAACCCTTCGCAGACACCTCTCGAGCCGCACCGCGTTCCTCAAGCCCCTCCAGAACGCGCCGCTCCAGCCCTGCAGGAGTCTCCACATCCCGCAATCCCGCCAGCACTCGATCAATAGCCTCTTCGGAGTTCTTCATCTTCCAACCTCTCCTTCCAGCCGCTCTCGCAGCCGCGTCCTCGCACGAAACAGCAAAGCCCGCACAGCCGACTCGCTACGTCCCAAAATCTCCGCCATCTCCGCCGTCCCTAACTCATCCGTTACCGAAAGCAGCAGCACATGTCGCTCAGCCTTCGGCAGTTTTTCCATCTCGCGCAACACGGCCCTCATCCGCCGAGCCTCATTCAAAGCCTCATCTGCCGGCAGCTCACGCGAGACCAATCCTTCGGCAAACCCCTCATCAAACTGCTCCGGCCGTATCCTGCGTCTTCGGTCCAGAGCCAGGTTCCACGCAATCCGGATCAGCCACACCCGCATCTCCCGCACCTCAAGCAGTCTTCGCCGATTCTCCAGAACGCGAACAAACACATCCTGGACCACATCCTCAGCCTCAGACCTGCTCCGCACAACCGAATGCGCCACGCGGAAGAGAAGGGAAGAGTAGGTCTCCACGAGCGTCGCGAGATCGACCTCCGTGCGCGAACTCTCCATCGAAGACAACACCAGGCTACAACCCTCGACCAACGCCATAAGTCCCTTCTATTCACACAGACGCCCGAGTAGCCGTTTCGCTCGGGAATTATTTTTCTCGCGAACCTGTCATGAAAACAGTGCTTTTTTCGTACAAAACGTGAATTATGTGGGAAACGCGAAATGCAGATCGCCCCTTGAATGCTGCATCTCATCATTGTTTTTCTGATGCCCGTCCCGGTTTCTCTTTGAACGCGTATCTCATCCGGGACTAAGTCCGGCACACAAATAAAAGGTCGTTTTCAAAGACCGTCTTTCGCCACCTCTAAAAGCGAACGCTTTCAGTGGTGAGTACTTCTTTCCGAGGCATATATGCGAAAACTAATCAGTAGTTTATCTCTCGTCCTTCTCATTCTGGCCAGTGGGAACTCACTCTTAGCTCAGGCAACCGCAACCGGCAATATCGTTGGCGTCGTTACCGATGCCTCCGGCGCTGCCTTGCCCGCAGCCAACGTCATCGCAACCAACCAGGGCACCAACGCCGAACGAACCACCACCTCCAATGCCTCCGGGCAATATCGCTTCGATCTCCTGCCCGTCGGTATCTACACTGTCAAAGTTGAGGTCTCTGGTTTCAGCACCGCGCAGGCAAAAGACCTTCAACTGTTCGTGGGCTCCACGCTCACAGTGAATATGCCTCTCAAGCCGGGAACCATCTCCACCTCGGTTGAGGTCACCACCCTCAACCAGCTCGTTGATACCGAGAAGACCGACAGCTCGTCCAGCGTCTCACCTCAGCAGATCACGTCCCTTCCCATGAACGGTCGTGATATCGCAAACCTCGCCATCCTCGCACCCGGCGTCAAGCAGGTCGATAGCTACGACCCAACTAAAAACCGTTACGCCGTCTACGCGGTCAATGGCTCTAGCGGCCGTAACACTAACACCACCGTCAACGGAATCGACAACAAGGACAACACTGTCGGCGGCGCTGTCATGCAGCTCCCCCTCGAGGCCGTCGAAGAGTTCAAGATCAGCACCAACCGCTTCTCCGCCGAGAATGGTCGCAGCGAAGGCGCGGCTCTGAACATTGTTACCAAGTCCGGCACCAATCAGTATCACGGAGCTCTCTATGGCTTCTTCCGCACGCAGGCCTTCCAGACCAACAACTCATTCGCGAACAGGGCGGATCAGCCGAAACCGGATTACAGTCGACAGCAGTATGGCGGCTCCTTTGGCGGTCCAATCCGCAAAGATAAGGATTTTGGCTTCTTTGCGTATGAAGGATTGCGTGAGCGATCCAGCCTCTCTGTAATCCTACTTCGTATAACGAGCTTATCCTCGCAGCCGAGAGCGGAGTCTTCGATCCAGCGCCACACCTTCACATACGATCCCAACGCCCTTCGACGACAAGCGTTATAACGGGCGCATCGATCATACGTTCAGTCCAACGGAGAAGGCTTTTATCAGCTATACGGCACAGGACAACAAGAGCAATAACGATCAGTCCACGGCTCAGGTCGATTTGTCCGGAGGGTAACTTCACTATCAACGACCTTATCCTTACTAACTTTACCCTTAGCTCTATCTTTGGATCGAACACTGTCAATAACTTCACCGTGGGCTTCCAGTATTGGAACAATCACATCGATTCCACTACGCGCATGCCGCTTATCACCTTTCCCGATGGCACCAGCTTCGGAACCAACGCCAACGTGCCGCAGAAATCGAGCCAGCACAAGTTTCAGTTCCGCGACGACTTCTCCTGGACGCACGGCGCTCACACTCTGCGCACCGGTGTTGACTTTCTTTACGAGCCGCAGGTCGGCGGATTCTTCGAGAACAATCCAACGCCTGAGTTCGACTTCTTTGACAGCGCTGAAAATATCCTGACGAATAAGCAGAAATATCCGGACGGATTCAGGACTCCTGGTGTTGTTCAGTCCATGACCGGAACTTCGGGCGATCCCAGCTTCGACCTGTCGCCGAAGATGATCGGTGTCTATTTGCAGGATGACTATCGGTTAACGCATCGTCTGTTGCTGAACCTCGGCATTCGTTATGACCGCGACATTGATACCTATGGCCTCGACAAGCAGAAAAACAGCCGCACCTTGCAGGAGATGATTGCCGTTGCTGCCACGAATGTTCCTACGGTGCCACTCACGCGCAATTCGAATAACTACAATATTGGATACACGCCCGATCTCGGCTATCTCGGCGGAGATTACACCGGGCTTCCCAAGAATGACGATCTCGATATCAGCCCGCGCGTCGGCTTTTCCTTCGATGTCTTCGGCAACAGCCGCTTTGTGCTTCACGCGGCTACGGCCTCTACTTCGGGCAACCTTCGAGAATATTCCGCTGTTCATGATTCAACAGGCTAACAACCTGGTGTTTGCCAATACCTATTCCATCATTGCCTGCTGGCCCGACTGATACCACCTGCCCTCTCGTGCAAATCTGGTTCCGGGCAGCGGCGGTTCTTCTCAGCAAATATCGTTTGGCGTTGATCCCGGGCCGGTGATTCCACCTGCTAGCCTCGATCTGGCGCCGGGTTCCACAGGCCGCATCATGGATCCCGAACTACCGCAATCCCATATACGCAGCAGATTAACTCCGGCTTCCAATCGCTCCCAACACGCATTGGCGTCGTCGAGATGGAGTACGTGCAGGCCCGCGGCCTCCACGAAGACAAGACCGTCAACATCAATCCGACCGAGTATTTCAACGGCGGAGCTCGGCCCTTTGAGCAGCCTTTGCTGCCGCAGGCGTGCCGGTCCTTGGCCGCTTCGGAGTCGAAAAGTCAATCGGGACGCTCCTACTACGATGCCTTGAACATCAGTTACCGGCAGTCAACGTACAAGCACGTTAGCGCGGCTTTGAACTACACCTTGCAAAGGCCCTCGCCTTTGAGGGAAATCCCGCATCCTTCCGTAACGCCTCCACCAATCATTTCCTCGGGCAGTTCCGCCAGCCCGACTACGGAACCTTTCCCAACGATGAACGCCATCACTTTACCGCAGCCGGACCTTCTTTCTCCCCTGCGCATTGATATCTCTCCTATCCTCTCCGTCGGCTCCGGTCGGCCGCTGGCATTGTCGAGTCCACCGCGATCTATGGGGAGTAGGCAACGGCCGCAGCAATCCCCATGCACTCATCTTCGCCGGGGCCAAGGAATCTCCCGCAGCCTACGCGGCCTACCTCGCAGCAGCGAAGGCAGCAGTGGCCGCGGATCCCACCAAGGCGACAACCCTCGCAAGCTATTACAAGAGTTGCGTCACATCCGGGGCCTGCCGCGAGGTTGCTTACGACTCTGGCTACGGCCTCAGTACGCCGTTCCTCCAGTTTGACGCTCGTATCGGAAAGACCATCACCATCCACGAACGTTACAACATCGCCCTCTTCTACCAGGCATTCAACATCACCAATCGTGCCAACTACGGCCCCAACTACGACGTCAACGTCTCAGACGTTGGCGGTAGCTTCCTCAAACCCCTCGGTTTCATCAACCCCAGCAGCACAGTCATTCCACGTTCCTTCACCGGAGAGTTCGGAGCCAGATTCTCCTTCTAGCCTTTTCTGATCACTCCCAGAAGAAGAGGCCCGCCGCTCGACGGGTCTCTTCTGTACTCCGCACGTTCGTCAGACAAAGCTCATGTATGATTTCGCATCATGTCCTTAGCAGGAAAGGCTCGGTTGGGGCCGTACGAAGTCATCGCCCAGCTCGGTGCCGGGGGGATGGGCGAAGTCTATGAAGCCCGCGACACGCGTCTCGACCGCAGTGTTGCCATCAAAGTATGCATAGGTCGATTCACCGAGCGCTTCGAACGTGAGGCGCGAGCCATCTCCAGCCTGAACCATCCCCACATCTGCGCACTCTACGACATCGGCCGCGAAGACTCGGTTGAGTTCCTGGTCATGGAGTATCTGGAGGGAGAGACCCTCGAAGATAGGCTCCGCAAGGGTCCATTGCCGATCGACGAAGCGCTCCGCATCGCAATCCAGATTGCCAGTGCGCTCGATGCCGCCCACCGCAAGGGCATCATTCATCGCGACCTCAAGCCAGGCAACGTCATGCTCACTCGAAGCGGAGCCAAGCTGCTCGACTTCGGCTTGTCCAAAATCGCCGAACCCATCGTCTCGGGATCGAACGCGTCCATGCTTACGATCGCACAGCCGATCACAAGGGAAGGGACGATCGTCGGCACCTTTCAATACATGTCTCCCGAGCAACTCGAAGGGAGGGAGGCCGACGCGCGATCCGACATCTTCTCCTTCGGTGCGATGCTTTATGAGACGATCACTGGCCGCAAAAGCTTTGACTCTTCCAGTCAGGCGAGCCTCATCGCAGCCGTCATGTCGGTGAATCCGCCACCGGTTTCGACTATGCAACCCATGGCCTCCCCGGCGCTGGATCGCATCGTCCAGAAGTGCCTTGCCAAGTCGTCTGACGACCGATGGCAAAATGCGGGCGACCTGAAGAGTGAGTTGGAATGGATCGCGGAAGGAGGCTCGAAGGCGGGCATTCCAACGCCCCTTGCCGCGCGGCGCCACCATCGCGAGCGGCTCGCGTGGATCCTGGCTGGTCTGACGGGCGCGCTCTTCCTCGCATCGTTGACCGTAGCCTACATGCAAAAAAAACCTCCCCAGCCCGCGCAGATCCGCTTCCAGATTCCTGTACCGGATAAGCTGAACTTCTACTGGTACGATCTGCCCACGGTATCCCCGGACGGCCAACGCATAGCCTTTACCGCAGCCCCCAGCATGCGCGAGAACGACAGGTTGTTCGTTCGCCCCCTGAATGAGGAAACCGCGACGGAGATCCCAACTTCCAGGATCTGACCCTTACTTTCCCTTCTGGTCGCCCGATGGGAAACAAATCGCATTCTTTTCGAAGGTGGCCCTGCAAAAAGTGGATGTTTCAGGAGGGCCGCCCATCACCATCTGTCCACTACGTAGTAACGCTTACGGCGGGACATGGAGTCGTGAGGGGGGCATTCTCTTCTCGAGTGCAGCCGGTTTAATGTACCGGGTGAATGCGGCCAATGGCGAGACGAAGCCGCTTCGGTCACTCGCAGAAGGCGAAACGGCGCAGCAGTGGCCGCAGTTTCTGCCCGACGGAAATCATTACCTGTATCTCTCCATCAATAGTCAGCCTGATAAGACAGGAATCTACGCCGGTTCGCTCGACTCGAATGAGCGCAAGTTTATCGTCTCCACAAATGCACAGGCCGCTTATGTGGAACCTGGTCAGTTGGTCTTCCTGAGAGGAGACGCGCTGATCGCCCAGTCGTTCGACCTCCGGAATCTAATGTTGGGTGGCGAACCGCGTCAGGTCGTCGATCACATCGAGAGGATGGATCCTCTTAGCCCATACCCGGGCGCCATCTTCTCCGCCTCTCCCAACGGTGTGCTGGCGTGGCGCAGAGCCAGCCAGTGGCCCGAGTCTGTCTTGCAATGGGTGGATCGTAACGGCAAGAAACTCGGCGTCGTGGGTGGAGCTGCCGACTATTCGAACCCAGCTCTCTCACCCGACAATCGACGACTTGCCATAGGCATCCGCGATCCGCAGACAAAGACGCGCGACATCTGGATCTTCGACCTCCTGCGGGGCACGAAGACGCGAATGACCTTCGACCCCGCGGACGATCTGGATTCGATCTGGTCGCCTGATGGAACATGGATTGCCTTCAGTTCTACTCGTATGGGGCAAAGGGACATCTATCAGATGCCCGCGGATGGCTCGGGCTCGGCGGAGCTGTTGTTAGGAGGAAAGGACGGACAAAAAAATGCGGAAGACTGGTCGCCGGATGGCAAATATCTCGTGTACAACTTTCAAGCCTATGCTCCTCCGCAGATCCATCTCGACGTTCTGCCTCTGTCCGGCGACCGGAAGCCCATACCCTTGATCAATACGGAATTCCCTGCCCAGCAGGGACAATTCTCTCCAAATGGCCGATGGCTCGCCTACCGCTCTTTGGAATCTGGCAGAGCGGAGATCTATGTGCAGGGCTTTGCGCTGGACTCGCAGCCGCGCGGCAAGTGGCAGATCTCCACAGCAGGAGGAGAGCTGCCGAGATGGCGTCGTGACGGCAAGGAGCTCTTCTACCACTACGGCAACACATTCTTCGCGGTAGATGTAAAGACCGACGGTACATCCTTCGAGCCCGGTATCCCCAGGCCACTGTTCGACGCCCCTACAGTAAGCAACAGCACAATCAGCGGAGGCACCCCATTTGCGGTTTCGAATGACGGCCAGCGGTTCCTTGTTCTGGCACCGGTTGATAAGGTGGCTAATGAACCGATGGCGGTCATCGTCAACTGGCGATAGCGCTCTGAAATCTCTACGCAGGTGCAGACTGGTTCACCAAAAATAAATTTGGAAAATCTGCAAATTTCTAAGAGCCTGATTGACTGCGCATAAGAACCACGTTAATGACCACGATTTGCGCATAAGAACCACAAAATGACCACACATTTTCATGCACAGAATTCGCGAAACCCCCCTTGAAAACAGGGGGCAATCCCTCAAGAAAAAATATTAATCCGCCTATAACCTGCAGATCAGCAACTCACGCTCATAAATCATCTCCGGCGGCAAATGGTCATGGAGCAAAATAAACAACTCCTCATGCCCCATCACCTCCTGTCTCCACTGAGCCCGATCCACGGTCTGTAGCTCATCAAACGTTGCACCGCGAAAACTCCAGCCCCTTCCAGTTGATGTCATCAAAGTGCGGAGTCCATCCGATCGCCGTCTCCTTACCCAGAGCCCGTCCCCGCACACGATCCACAATCCACTTCAAAACCCGCATATTCTCGCCATATCCCGGCCATAAGAACTTCCCGTCCGCTCCCTTGCGGAACCAGTTCACGTGGAACACCCGCGGCGTCGCCGACAAATTCCGCTGCATCTTCAGCCAATGCCGGAAATAATCCCCCATGTGATACCCGCAGAACGGCAGCATCGCCATCGGATCACGCCGCACCTTACCCACCGGGGCGCCAGCCGCAGCCGTAGTCTCCGATCCCATCGTCGCCCCGACATACACACCCGCCGACCAGTTGAACGCCTGGTAAACCAGCGGCATCGTCGTAGGCCGCCGCCCCCCAAAGATAAACGCCGAAATAGGCACACCTTCCGGCTTCTCCCAATCCGGATCGATCGTCGGGCACTGGCTCGCCGGAGCCGTGAACCGCCCATTCGGATGCGCCGCTGTAGCTCCCGTAGCCTTCCCCACCTCGGGAGTCCATGGATTTCCGCGCCAATCCGTCAAAAACGCCGGAGGCTTATCCGTCATCCCCTCCCACCAAACCCCACCCTCAGGAGTAAGCGCGACATTGGTAAAGATCGTATTTTTCGCGAGTGTAGCCATCGCATTCGGATTCGTCTTCGCGCTCGTCCCCGGCGCCACTCCAAAAAAACCAGCCTCAGGATTGATCGCGCGAAGCTGCCCACTCACATCCGGCTTGATCCACGCAATGTCGTCACCCACCGTCCAAACCTTCCAGCCTTCAAACCCCGCCGGCGGAATCATCATAGCGAAGTTCGTCTTCCCGCAAGCCGAAGGAAACGCCGCCGCAACATAAGTTTTTTCAGTCGTTCCATCCGCCTTCTTCGGAGACTCCACGCCAACGATCAGCATGTGCTCCGCCATCCAGCCCTCGTCACGCGCAATATTCGAAGCAATCCTCAGCGCAAAACACTTCTTCCCCAGCAGAGCATTCCCACCATAGCCGCTTCCATACGACCAGATCTCGCGCGTCTCCGGAAAATGCACAATGTACTTCTCGTCATTACACGGCCAGGGAACATCTTTCTCGCCCTGAGCCAGCGGAGCACCCACAGTATGCATGCACGGAACCACCCGCTTCTCGTCCTTATCAATCTCCGCGAACACAGCCGTCCCAATCCGCGCCATGATCCGCATATTGACCACCGCATAAGCCGAGTCCGTCAATTGCACCCCAATCTGCGACATCGGCCCACCAATCGGCCCCATTGAGTACGCCAGCACATACATCGTCCGCCCGCGCATGCTTCCCCGGAAGAGCTGTTTCAGCTTCTTCCGCATCACATACGGATCCTCCCAGTTATTCGTCGGCCCCGCCGTATCCTTCGAGAGCGAGCAGATAAATGTCCTGTCCTCCACCCGCGCAACATCATTAGGAGCCGACCGTGCCAGAAAACACCCAGGCCACAACTTCTCATTTAGTTTCGTGAAGGTCCCTGCGTTAACCAGTTGGTCGCACAGGAAGTCGTACTCCTCCTGCGACCCATCGATCCAGTGGATTCGATCCGGTTGCGTGAGATCGGCCATCTTCTCGACCCATCGGATCAGGTGTTTATTCGTAGTGGGCGGCGCAGCAACGGCTGTCTCGGCAATCACAGTCTTCATAAAGATGTCTAAACCCTTCCCCCATCAAGTCTTCGCCTCCTCATCAAGACTGTCAACCAGAGAAGTGGTGAGGTCGATTAGCGGTATCTTAGGCCTAAGATCTCTAGGGAGAGACTTTTCCACCATGAAGCAGTCAGTAAAGAAACTCTGGGTAGCTTTTGGCTTAGTTTCGGCAACATTCGCCCCCACGTTCGTATTAGCGCAGGGAGATCCACCCCGAGCCTTCGACCCGGCAAGAGCCGCGGTCCGCGCACCCGGTACCACCCTCCGCATCGACCTCATCGGCGACTCCACCCAGACCAACAACGCCGGCTATGGCCGCGGATTCTGCGCCAACCTCACCGCCGAAATCGACTGCATCAACATGGCCAAAGGCGGCGCGAGCACCAAAACCTTCCGTGAGCAGGGCCTCTGGGAGCGCAGCCTCCAGACCAAACCCGATTACATGCTCATTCAGTTTGGCCACAACGACATGGAGAACAAAGACCACAACCCGCGTCAGACCACCATGGCAGAATACGAGGCCAACCTCCGTCGTTACATCGAAGAAGCCCGCGCCGCGAACATCAAACCCATCCTCGTCACACCGCTCACCCGCCGCTACTTTGAAGCCGACGGGAAAATCCATTCCGACCTCACCGCCCACTCTGACACCATGAAGCGCATTGCAGCCGAAATGAAGGTTCCCCTCGTCGATCTTCAGCACGACAGCATCGCCTGGCTCGACGGCATGGGCGAGAAGGTCGGAAATACCGTCTCCATCACCAAGAAGGACGACGACGGCAAAACCATCTTCGACAAGACCCACCTGAACTGGAAGGGCTCCTACATCTTCGGCCGCATCGTCGCCGTCGACATGAGCAAGGCAGCGCCAGAGCTGGCAAAATACGTCAAACCCGAAGCCGCAACCCTCCCGCCCGAAGGTGTTAAAGCTATGAAGATCATCGAAGGCGGCCGCGTCAAAATCGTCCTTGTGGGCGACTCCACCGTCAACGCAGAAGGCGGATGGGGCAAAGGCTTCTGCGCCATTATGACCCCGAACGTCACCTGCATCAACGAAGCCCTCAACGGCCGCAGCTCCAAAAGTTTCATCGACGAAGGAGCATGGAAGAAGGCGCTCGACGACCAGGGCGACTACTACCTCATTCAATTCGGCCACAACGACATGAAGGGCAAAGGCCCCGAACGCGAAACCGACCCCGAAACAACCTACGCCGCCAACATCCGCCGCTACATCCACGACACTCGCGCCAACGGAGCCGTGCCTGTTGTAGTCACATCGCTCTCGCGCAGAAACTACAAAGACGGCAAACTAGTCGAAGACCTCAACAACTACGCCGTCGCGGCCCGTCGCGTAGGTATGGAAGAAAATGTAACCGTCATCGACCTAAATGCCATGTCCACCAGGCTGCTCGAGGGAATGACTCAGGAGCAGGCCGACCAATTCGACGCGACGGGGCACGCTGACCAGCGCGCGGAAAACCAGAAAACCCCCATCGATCGCACCCACCTCAATGAAAAAGGCCAGACCCTCTTCGGCCGCATGGTCGCCGACACCCTCATCCGCACCCAGGTAGAACTAGGCCCCGACGTCATCGGCGAACGCGCCAAACCAAAGACCACCATCACGCAATAAGCCCCAACGACACCCCACGCCGCATCTACAACGTCACCGTCTGTCGACGCCTCAGCTGACCTTGTCTTCGAAGAACGGCAAAGTCGCGACGACCGACGGTCCCTATGCGGAAACCAGAGAACAGCTCGGCGGCATTCTTGTGCTTGAGGCTCGGGACATGAATCATGCGATTCAGCTCATGTCGCAGCATCCGTCACTGAACTATGGGTCGTTGTTCGAGACACATCCAACTTTCGATAGGAGTGAAATGATTCAGGAGAGCGAGCAGCGGCGAAAAAGCGCCGGGCAATGAAGGGGGCCCCAAGGATTGGTACCGCGAAGGCGCATGTGGGAAGTGATCTGGCGATCCAGTTGGACGATAAACGGGCGGGCTTATCGGACAGTTGCTTCTGAAACATAAACGCAATGACCCACTACGATGCTCGCATTGCCTTTTGCCCCCACCCCCTGCCACTGATAAACTAAAAGCTCTGCGCTGTGGCTACGCGCAACAGGCTCTCTCAAAGCGGCCCAACCGCTGCGAGCTCATAAGGAAATAGGAAACCAGTGGACCAGCAGACCAGGCAAGCCCTCAAGCACGATCAGTTCGTCGACACCACTACCCACGGCCTCGAATGGGCCAAGGAAAACCGCCGCTCAGTCATCGCCACCGGCAGCATCGTGTTGGCGGCGATCGTCATCGCTGTGGGCAGCTACCTCATCTACAACAGCCGTGCCGAACAGGCCTCGGTCGCCTTTGGGGCCGCCATGCAGGCCTACCAGACGCCCCTTGTGCAGCCCGGACAGCCCGTGCCTCCCGGCGTCAAAACCTATCCCTCCGTCAGCGAGCGCGCCAAGGCCGCCAACGGCCTCTTCATGGCCGTAGCCAACAAGTACGGAATGACCCCCGACGGCAAAAACGCGCGCTATTTCACTGGCCTTACCTACATGGAAGAGGGGCAAAACGGTCCTGCCGAGAGCACTTTGAAGGAAGTGGCCGGGGGCTGGAACGGCGATCTCGCCGCCCTCGCCAAGCTGGCTCTGGCACAACTCTATCGCCAGACCGGCCGTGACCCGCAGGCAATCGATCTCTACAACGAGCTCACGGCCAAGACCGCTACCAGCGTTCCTGCCGGTCTCGCGCAGCTCCAGCTAGCCGAGCTATATGAGTCGCAGGGCAAGCCTGACCTCGCCAAAAAGATCTATGCGCAGCTCAAGGACAAAGACCCCAAGGGTCCAGCCGGTATGATGGCCGCGCAGAAGCTCAACCCGTCGCCAGCCGGTCCCGGCGGTCAGTAAGCGCCATACCATTTGTAACCAGTTTTCTCTCACCGGGACGCCAGGTCTTCAGCCTGAGCGTCCCGGTCTGGCATCGGTCGCGTCTCGCAACTGCGTTCTGCCGAAACTAGAGACTAGGACCAGCACGGCGAAACGACTGAATCTATTGCGTTTGGCGCTATTTTCCTTTTCCCATGTTCAGCCCTAAAAAAACGCATGTCAAGGCCTCAAGCCACCTAACCTATTACAAATCATCAACATCCGCGTTGCATGTTAGTTCCATTCAACTCGATATAATGAATACATAGCTCAGAAAAGCTGAAGCCCCGACCACAAGCCCTTGGGGGAGGGGGAACTAGTCGTCATGAGGGAAGACAACTCGGTCGTCCCGTACTTTCACCGCCGACTCCGCATCCGTCCGCAGCTTCGTTAAAATGCTCCATTGATCATTCAATTTAGGAGGACCCACCCAGACCGGCAAAGGCATTCTGAGGTACGCGGAAAGAGCGATGGCATTCGGCTCATACAGCGCTCTGATCGTGTTCAGCCGTCTGGCCGCAGCGGGATCGCCGCACAACTGCAGGTGATTCGCGCCAAGAGCCTCACACAGGTGATAGAAATCCTTTGCTGGCAGGCGGTCGATCACACCTTGATCCTGCCACGCTCTGGTCTTCTTGACGTGAAAGACTTCACCTATATCAATCAGAGCATGCCTCGCCATCACGAACGTCAGCTGCGCCTGCCGCGACGAGACGCCTTCAACGACCGAGATCAGAAGCGCGCAGGTATCCAGTATTGAAACCAGCGCCGACAGCCAGCTCTGACTGTCATGCTGGGACCGGTAGTAGCAAAGAATCGGATAAGAGATATGCGATTCCAGAATCTCGGCAGACCATCGTTCCCACTCGGCGAGCAGAGTGATCATCTCCTCCTGTCCACCTTCAAAGGCATGACGGCGAAACAACTCGGCAGTGTTGGGCGGAGACCCCGCGCGCGAGTCAAGAAGCGCAACGCTGACCTCGCGCCGCGAAAACGACTGATACAAAACAGGAAGGTACCCAATCACTAGCGCAACAAAACCCAGGCCGACGCCCGACTCGCAGATAATCAGAGCGCGCGCAAGGCGGCTGTGGGGCACAACATCGCCCAGGCCCAGCGTAAACAAAGTAGTCCCGCTCACGTAGATATCTGTGCCGAATTGCACCCATCGGCCCTCACGCGGCAACATCAAGTCACCGAAAGGCGACCGCATTGAAAAATAAAACAGTCCGAAGCCCAGCACAAGAAGAAGAGCCCAGATCAACAGGAGCAACAGCAATGAAAGCGGACCATAGACGCTGTAAATCTGCTCCCGCATTTTACTGTCGCGAGCTCGCTCAGCCATCCTCACCCAAGGGCCCCACGTCAGAAAAAAGAAGAGACGCGTGATCCGTAGATGTCCAGTCGGACGCCGGGGAAGAATGATTGTCTGGAAGGCGTCAAGCGCAACCCCCAGGCAGCAGAATAATCCAGCAATGAATGCGGCGACGTGCACGCGAGATGTCTCCCCTCCACGGAAGCAATTATTTTCAACCTTACCAGAGAGCTGGCAATCTCTTTGGGTGGGTCGTATCAATTGAAAACACGAGGAATATGACGACTCCCTTAGAATCGATGCAAAATACCATCAAAGGTCCCGCAACATTGCCAGACAAACAGAGTCAAAATCTGCATCGGCCGAAGTTTCATATTTTTATTCGACAACAATGCTTTTTGAAGCCTAAGCTGACTTCACCGGTGGGGGAAGAATGACAGGAAACAATTTTGAGGAGAGAGGAGGAGCGATGCAACGAGTTCTCGTGGTTGATGACGATCGTCTGGTTGCAGACACGCTGACCCTCATCTTTCAAAGAAACGGTTTTGTGGCGAAGGCAGCTTACTCCGCTGAAGAAGCGCTTAGGAGTTCCCGCGAATTTTTGCCTCATCTCCTTCTTTGTGACGTCACCATGCCCGAACGAGATGGTCTCTCTCTGGTCGAGGATATGACCCGGGAGATGCCCGCATGCCGCATTCTGGTGCTCACAGGCTTTTACTCTAATCTGAAGATTGTTCGCGAGCATGCGAGCAAGCTGTCTCGCCCGCTGGGCATCCTGACCAAACCTTGCCAGCCGTCTGAACTCCTTCGCGAAGTGGCTGCTTTGCTCGGTAACAGGTAGTAGGCTCTCGACATGCATGATCTTGGCCGTGCCCTGGTGGTTCTGGGCCTCCTCCTTCTGGCGGCGGGCGTGATCGTCCTTGGGCTTAATCGGCTGCATCTCCCCCTCGGCAGGCTTCCCGGAGACTTCAACTGGCGCGGCCGGGGATGGTCAGCCTCGTTTCCCCTTGCGACCTCAATCATCGTCAGTATCCTGTTGAGCCTGCTTCTCTGGGCTGTTGGGCGACTGCGTCGGTAGCTCTGAATTTCTGCTTCGCGATGCTAGACTCAGGCGGTATGCACGAGAGCGAAGACAAACCCCCGACCCTTGCCAGTCTGCGTACGCGAAAAGGACGAGCGCGCGTCGGCAAACGGTCTCCATCTCCTGCTCAAGATTCGGATTTGCCGGCACAATCTCGTTTATTTTCAGCTCGGTCCGTCGCGGCAGCGCCGCTTGACCTCCGAAGAGCCGAAACCTTGATGACCTCAAAAGAATTGGGTTCAGGTGACGAGCGGTCACAAGGCTCTAAGGCTATGGCGGAACGCCGAATTTGGAGTGTCCGCGCTCTGGTAGCGGGCATCCGTCAGGACGTCGAGACGAACTACGCCGATCTGTGGGTTGAAGGCGAAATATCAAATTGCCGCCGCCCAGCTCCCTCCGGGCACATCTATTTCACTCTCAAGGATGGAGACGCTCAGTTACCAGTTGTTCTCTTTCGCCGCCACGCTGGCCTGCTACGCTTCCGCCCTGCCGATGGGCTCGCAGTTCTGGTGCGCGGACGCATCTCGGTCTATGAAAGTCGTGGCCAGCTTCAACTCATCGCGGAGACGATCGAGCCGCGCGGTGCCGGGACGCTTCAGCTGGCGTTCGAGCAGCTCAAAGCGCGTTTGTTGGCGGAAGGGCTCTTCGACGCGGCGCACAAACGTTCATTACCAGCCTTCCCCAAGAGTATCGGCGTCGTCACCTCGCCCACTGGCGCAGTGATTCGCGACATCCTCACTATCGTGCGGCGACGGCACGCACGGCTGAACCTGCTCATATATCCAGCGACGATGCAGGGGGCTTCCAGTCCGAGTTCGGTTGCGACGGCCATTCGATGGTTCAACGCGAACCCGGGTCTTGTGGATATCATCCTGCTGGCTCGAGGGGGTGGCTCGCTGGAGGATCTCTCCGGTTTCAACGATGAGGCGCTCGCGCGGACGATTAGGGCTTCTTCGCTGCCTGTTGTCTCGGCAATTGGTCATGAAACTGACTTCACGATTGCAGACTTTGTATCAGATCTCCGTGCCGCAACTCCGTCAGCCGCCGCCGAACTGGTTACAGCGGCGCAACACCGCATCGAGGAGCGAGTCGCTGTTCTCGGCGCTCGTGTCCGGCGCGCAGGCCATTTCCATGTGATGCATGCTCGCCAGAGCTATGTTCGCCTTTCAGCAGACTCAGTACTAGCTCGATTGCATGACGCCGTCAGTCGGCGCGGCCAGAGGCTCGACGAACTGCGACTGCGGCTGGATGCTTTATTGGATCGTCGGATGCGCACACATGGACAGCGTCTCACGACGATCAATGATCGGCTTGGAAGGCAGGATATTGCTGCGCGCATTGGCCTTGTGCATCGGCGCGTACAGAATGCAGCTCGTCGCCTTCTGCATATAGCGACTCAGGCCAGTACCGCTCATCGGACTCGTCTCGACAGAGCTCTTACAAAACTTGAGACTCTCTCGCCTCTCGCGGTACTGTCACGCGGCTATGCTCTCGTTTACGCATCCGACGGAAGACTTTTGCGAACTGCCGCAGATACAGCCCGAGGCGAGGTTATACGCGCGCATCTGGCTCGCGGCACGATCGAAGCGACGGTGACGCAAACAACAGCTGTCGAAGTAGATGGATTGGAGAACCACAAGCTATGAAGAAGTTATTTGGAACCGATGGCATTCGCGCTGTGGCCGGGCAGTCGCCACTCGACGCCTCAACCATCTACGCGATTGGTCTCGCGTTGGCGCATTCTCTTGCTAACGAAGTAACCAAAACGCGTGTTTTGCTCGGCATGGATACCCGCGAGTCGAGTGAGTGGATTGCTGCGACTCTAACCGCTGGGCTCATCGCGGGAGGAGCCTCAGTAGAGAGTGCAGGCGTCATCACTACGCCGGCGATCGCTTTTTTGACACACACGCATCGCTTCACTGCGGGTGTGGTCATCTCGGCCTCGCATAATCCGTGGCAGGATAACGGCATCAAGCTCTTCGGGGGTGACGGTTATAAGCTTCCTGATGCTATTGAACTTTCCATCGAAGAAGAGATATTCCGTCAACTTGCAGAATTGACGACCAATCCGCAACAAAGCGTCGCACCCGAGGTTAATGAGGCTGACCGGGCTGAATATGTTCGTTTTCTGCTGGCCTCTGTTCCCGGACTTTCGCTCGATGGCCGGCGAATTGTTGTTGATTGCGCCAATGGTGCCGCGTCTTCGGTCGCACCACAACTCTTCTCCGATCTAGGCGGCGAGGCAATCATTACACACGCTAGTCCTGACGGTCGCAATATCAACGAAAACTGCGGAGCTCTGCATCCTGAGATCGTGGCTGCGCAGGTGAAACATCACCGGGCTTCAATGGGGATTACCTTTGATGGCGATGCTGATCGCGCTCTGTTCGCTGATGAGAACGGTTGCGTCGTGAATGGGGATGCGGTCCTTCTATTGGCCGGGCGTGATCTCCAGGCGCGAGGTCTTCTCACGAACTCCACTGTTGTGGCAACCACAATGTCCAACATGGGGCTCGAAGCCGCGCTGAAGCGCAGCGGCATCCGGATGCTTCGGGCTGCCGTCGGAGACAAATACGTGCTTGAACAGATGATCGCGACCGGCGCGGCATTGGGTGGAGAGCAATCCGGCCATATTATTTTTACGGGGAAGAGTACGACTGGAGATGGTTTACTCACTGCGTTACTACTACTGGATATTGTCCATCGAAGTGGCAAATCGTTGGCAGAGCTTGTCGCAGATCTCAAGATATTTCCGCAGACTATTGTCAATGTGAAGGTGAAGGAGAAGAAACCGCTTGATAGTATCCCGACGGTGGCTGCCGCGATTCGTGCTGCGGAGGCGGAGCTTGCTGACTCAGGCCGAGTTGTTATTCGCTATAGCGGTACTGAGGCGCTGGCCCGCGTTATGATTGAGGCCGAATCAGAGCCACTCATGCGGCATCATGCTGATACCATTGCTGCTGCCATTCGCACCGAACTCGGTATCTAGAGCCCATAGCATGCCAAGGAAAAGTGCGACGAGCAATGACTTTGCAGAATTCACCATAAGTTCCAATTTAGTAGCTATGCTTCTGAAAAATACAAAGAGGTAGCAGTTCAAGGCGTTTTGTGGTCCATGTCGGTTGCGGTGGATGAATAGTAGTCTGGTCGGGCGGCAAAAAAAGACAACAGGAGGAGCATGCAGATGACGACCAAGTTGGCGCCACTTAGCGAGCGTCCGGCGTGGAGGGCTCTGGAAGCGCATTATCGGCAGATCCAGAATATTGATCTAAAACAGCTGTTTGCCGACGATCCTTCACGAGGCGAGCGTTTCACTGTAGAGTCCGGCGGAATATTTCTTGATTATTCCAAGAACCGCATTACGGACGAGACATTGAAGCTTCTCGTAGAGTTGGCAGAAGAGTCTGGACTGAGAGCTCATATCGACGCGATGTTCAGCGGAGAAAAGATCAATATCACGGAGAACCGGGCGGTATTGCACGTTGCACTGCGTGCTCCGAAGGGCGAATCGATTTTTGTCGATGGTGAAGATGTTGTGCCAACGGTGCATGCCGTGCTGGACAAGATGGCTGCCTTCGCAGATCGCGTTCGCAGCGGCGAGTGGAAGGGGCATACCGGGAAGCGGATTCGTAATGTTATCAACATCGGAATTGGCGGCTCGGATCTTGGACCGGTGATGGCTTATGAGGCATTGAAGTACTACAGCCAGCGAGATCTGATGTTTCGTTTTGTTTCGAACGTCGATGGATCGGATTTCGCCGAGGCAGTGCGCGACCTCAACGCAGAGGAGACGCTTTTCCTTGTTGCGTCCAAGACATTCACCACGTTGGAGACGATGACCAATGCGCATTCAGCTCGTGACTGGTCGTTGAAGGGACTCGGCGGTGACGAAAAGGCAGTCGCAGAACACTTCGTCGCGATCTCGACGAATGCCAAGGAGGTTGCGAAGTTCGGCATCGACACGGTGAATATGTTCGAGTTTTGGGACTGGGTGGGCGGGCGCTACTCGATGGATTCTGCGATCGGCTTATCGACGATGTTGGCGATCGGCCCAGATAATTTCCGCGCGATGTTGGACGGATTTCACCAGATGGATGAGCACTTCCGAACGGCTCCGTTCGCGAGCAATCTGCCTGTGCTGATGGGGTTGTTGACGGTCTGGTATACCGACTTCTTCGATTCTCAGACAGTAGCTGTGTTGCCGTACGAGCAATATCTGAAGCGCTTTCCTGCATATCTGCAGCAGTTGACGATGGAGAGCAACGGTAAGCATGTAACGCTCGACGGGACAAGAGTCGCCACTCAGACGGGACCTATTTATTGGGGAGAGCCGGGGACGAATGGGCAGCACTCCTTCTATCAATTGATTCATCAAGGGACGCGTCTGATTCCATGTGACTTCATCGGATTCTATAAGACGCTCAATCCGCTTGGTCGACATCATGACATGCTGATGGCAAATGTCTTCGCACAGGCTGAAGCGCTGGCGTTCGGCAAGACGGGAGAGCAGGTGAAAGCAGAGGGGACGCCGGATTGGCTTGTTCCGCATCGGGTATTTGAGGGCAATCGACCGTCAAATACAATTCTCGCCGATCAACTTACGCCGGAGATCCTGGGCAAACTGATTGCGTTGTACGAACACGCGGTGTTCACGCAAGGCACAATCTGGAGCATCGATTCGTTCGATCAGTGGGGTGTTGAGTTGGGCAAAGTTCTGGCGCAACGGATTATTGGTGAGTTGGAGAGTGTGGTAGAACCCGCGCTGGCGCATGATACTTCTACAACAAGTCTCATCAGGAGATACAGGAAGAACAAGTAGGGTAGATGGCTGCTTCAATCTACGAGTATTCAGCTTCAGGTTCAGCGAGCAACGAGAGGGAGCGACTATGCAGCTTGGAATGGTAGGCCTGGGAAGAATGGGCGCCAATATGGTTCGGCGATTGGTTGCGCACGGTCATGAGTGCGTTGTTTTTGACATGTCTCCGAAAGTGGTTGCAGATATGGCGACGGAGAAGGGGATCACGGGTTCCTCTTCACTGCCAGACATGGTAGTCAAGATGGCGAAGCCCCGGGCAATCTGGTTGATGATTCCGGCTGGAGTAGTGGAGAAGGCGATTCAGGAGATCGCTCCGCACCTTGAAGCCGGCGACATCCTGATCGATGGCGGCAATTCGTACTACATCGACGACATTCGCCGAGCGAAAGAACTTGCTGCGAAGGGGATTCAATATGTTGATGTGGGAACCAGTGGCGGGGTGTGGGGGCTGGAGCGGGGATACTGCATGATGATTGGCGGGCCCGATGCTGCAGTGCAATACCTCGATCCTATCTTCAAGACGATCGCTCCGGGAGTTGGTGATATTGCGCGCACTCCGGGGCGCGAGAAGGTGGGTGGAACCGCAGAGCAGGGTTATCTGCACTGCGGAGGCAATGGTGGCGGGCACTTCGTCAAGATGGTGCATAACGGGATTGAGTACGGGATGATGGCCGCTTACGCGGAGGGTCTGGGTGTTCTGAAAGCGGCTAATATCGGCAAGCATACGGCCGAGATCGACGCGGAAACGACGCCGCTGCGTGATCCGGAACACTACCAGTACGATTTCAACCTGCCGGATGTGACGGAGGTTTGGCGGCGCGGGAGCGTCATTGCTTCATGGCTGCTGGATCTGACGGCAGCGGCCTTGATAGAAGATCCGGAGATGTCGAAGTTCGGCGGTAGAGTTTCTGATTCTGGCGAAGGCCGCTGGACTATCAAGGCCGGGATCGATGAAGGTGTTCCTACCCCGGTGTTGACTACGGCACTTTACGAGCGGTTCAGTTCGAGAGGCGAGGCTGACTTCTCGAATAAACTACTGTCGGCGATGCGGTATGAATTTGGCGGTCATTTGGAAAAGCCTGCGGCGAAGTAATGGGTCTTGAAGGAGAGATGCAGTGAATCAACCTCATTCTGATGCGCTGGTGTTCTTTGGTGCGACTGGCGACCTTGCCTACAAGAAGATTTTTCCGGCGCTGCAATCGATGATCATGCGTGGCACGCTGAATGTTCCCGTGATTGGGGTAGCGAAGGCGGGGTGGGGTCTTGATCAGCTAAAGGCTCGGGCGAAGGACAGTCTGGAACAACATGGCGGACTAGATGCGGCGGCGTGGGAGAAGCTGAGTTCGCTGCTGAAGTATGTTGATGGCGATTATGCCGATCCGTCTACGTTCGTTGCGGTGCGGGCTGCGCTTGGTTCGGCGGAGCGTCCGGCGCATTACCTGGCGATTCCGCCATCCATGTTCGAGACGGTAGTGGAGCAGCTAGTGAAATCAGGCTCGGCGAAGGGTGCGCGCATCATTGTGGAGAAGCCGTTTGGGCATGATCTGGCTTCGGCGCAAGAACTGAACCGTATCCTGTTGTCTGCATTTTCGGAGTCCTCGATCTTTCGCATTGATCACTACCTTGCCAAAGGCCCGGTTCACAACATGGTTTCGTTTCGCTTTTCGAATTCGTTTCTCGAGCCATTGTGGAATCGCCAGTTTATCGAGAGCGTTCAGATTACGATGGCCGAGGATTTTGGCGTGCAGGGTCGGGGAGCTTTTTACGACCAGACTGGGGCGATTCGAGATGTTATCCAGAACCACATCTTTCAGGTCATGTGCATCCTGGCGATGGAGTGCCCGGCTCGGCGTGATAGTGAATCGATGCGGGATGAGAAGGTGAAGGTGTTGAAGGCTATCCCGGCAATTGAGGCGAAGAACGTAGTTCGCGGCCAGTTTGCTGGGTACCTCGATGAAAAGGGTGTTGCGAAGGATTCGAAGGTAGAAACGTTTGCGGCGTTGCAGTTGGAGATCAAGTCGTGGCGATGGGATGGCGTACCGTTCTATATTCGGGCCGGAAAAAACCTGCCGATTACGTGCACGGAAGTGATGGCGCGGCAGCGCAGGCCGCCCGATACGAACTTAACTGAGCCTAATACGCCTCAGAACTATATGCGCTTTCGCATCAGTCCGGAGATGACAATTTGTATGGCCGTTTCGGTTACTCCACCGGACGGGGTTGGCGCCCGTGAGGAGGTGGAACTGGTGGCCAGCCGTCATCCACGGCGTGGCGAGATGGAGGCTTATGAACGTGTGTTGACCGACGCCATGAGTGGGGATGCGACGCTTTTTGCGCGGCAGGACTATGTAGAGGAGGCTTGGCGGATTGTCGATCCTCTCCTCAGTGCTCATACCCCGGTCTATTCTTATGAACCACATACGTGGGGTCCACGGGAGGTGGAGCAGAGTGTTGTTCCGCCTGGTGGCTGGGATATTCCCAAGCCGGACGATCTAGAAGACTTCCGGGTGGTTTTGCCGCCGGCGTAGACCCCCTTTCGAAGTACCTTCTTGGATCCATCAAGGCCAATTTGGGTGTCTTTTTGTGGTCGTTAGCTGATGCTTAGAGCCAAATTCGTGGTCATACGATGGCTGTTATGTGCAGGTCGTGTGGGTCCAGTGGCGAATCCGGCGAAGTTCGCAGGGTGCTCGGTAAGTGAAAGAATGTCAAGGGGTGTTGGGTTTGGGGTAGAGTGGCTGCTATGCGGATTGCATTGCGGGCCGCGATGGGTTCGCCTTAATTTCATTGAATGAGGTGAGAGTGATGGCGGCGAGTTTGGATCCGTTGGAGGACTTTTCGTTTGTTGTGAACTTTGGTGGAATTCGGACGGGCATGATGCGGGTCAGCCCTCTGAAATGGGGCACAACCGTGGTGAGCCATCGTGACGGCTCTGACCCTGTGAATTCGCCGCAGAAGTCTCCTGGGCTTACCAGTTATGAGCCGGTTGTTCTGGAACGTGAGATTGTCCGCAGCGATCTGGACTTTCAGACGTGGGCGACTGAGGTGATTCAGGGGCTAAGCGGAGCGAGGCGTGACATCACGATTACGCTGCTTGACGGACAACGTAATGTGGCGGTTGTTTTCCGGATGAAGAACTGCTGGCCTAGTACTTATGAAGCGGTTTCGGAACTGAATGCCGACACTTCGCATATTGCGATCGAGCGGTTGACGCTGGAGTACGATTCGTTTTTGCGGGTGGATGCGTAGGGTCGGCGGCGGCACAGAAACGACAACAACCACAAAAGCAAGTACAACGAGAACAGCAGGTCCTCCGTCTTCGGTGAAGGATGACAAGTTGAATCGAATGGTTAGGGAGTGGTAGCGGTTTCGACTGAGGCTTCGATGCGTTCCTGTTTCGCTCCAGCGGCCCATAGGCCGGGATCGATGTTGGGGAAGACGCCGTCGCGGCGTTCGATCTCGGCCAAGCGGTCGTCCTGGGCCTTAGTGATGGCGCCGGCGGATTCAAAGCTTTGCCAGATGGCTTTGACCTCGTTGAACTGATCGTTGTGGGTGAGGAAGCGGATCTCGGCGTAGTCGCGGGCGGCGCCGGTGGTGATGAGGAACTGCCAGTCTGAGGATTCGAGGAGGAGAAGCTCGCGGCAGAGCTGCTGCATGATTCGTTTGCCAAGGTTGGAGTTGCGCCAATGGCCGGTAGTGCAGACTTCACGGGTGTAGAGCTCGGCGGGGTAGATGTGGGTGTAGGTCCAGGAGGTCTCGGGGTTCATCCAGACCTGGTTGGTGCCTTCGGCTCCCCAGGAGCCTTCGTGCATGGCGATGAAGCCGGCGCGAGGATATTTTTCGAGGTATTCGCCGCAGGAGATCAGTTGGATGCCGGTGGCTGCACCGCCATCGGCATCGTGAAGGTTGCGGGCGATGGCTTCGAGCCAGAGTGTGCCTTCAAACCACCAGTGGCCGAAGAGCTCGGCGTCGAATGGGGCGCAGAGGATCGGCGGAATCTCGTCGCTGAGGCCTGACTTGAGAGCCTGGTAGACGAGGTGGACGAAGTTGGAGGCGTGGGCTTTGACGCGTTCTGCAGCCTGCTGAGGGTAGTAGGGCAGCTTGTCGCCCATGTCGATCTTGGGGCCGGTGACGCGCCAGTAGCGATGACCGCCGGGCCAGCGCTTTTTGTGGAAGTCGAGGTAGACGCCGTCGCCGGGGTAGCCGGTTTCGCCGGACCAGACCTGGACGCCGGTGCGCGGATCGCGAGGAAAGATTGTGGTAGCGTAGCGTTTGTCGTAGGGGCCATCGACATAGTAAGGCTGGTAGAGTGAGCGGTGATTTTCGTGGGTCATGCGCTCGGTCTGCTCGTCGGTGGGAACGGCGCCGTTGCGGAGCTCGTAGGGCGATGGGACACGGTGACCCTCTTCGACGAGGTGCGTATCGACGAAGAAGAACTCGAGGTCGGATTCGGAGAGTGCCTGTTCTACGCCGATGCGGTCGAAGCCGGGAGGCGTTGGACTTCCGTCGGCGTTGGGGACTGGATAGTTCCAGAAGCCGGCGGGGCGGTAGCCGCACTCGGGTGCCCAGATGCCGCGGGGGTGTTTGCCGATGTGGCGGATGTGCGTGTCGACGGCGGTGCGTATCTGGGCGCGAACAGATTCGTCGGTGCCGAGGAGTGGCATGTAGCCGTGGGTGGCTCCACAGGTGATGATCTCGATCAGTCCTGTGTCATTGAAGTGGCGGAAGCCGGCGATGATGTTGTGGTCGAAGTGGTTGAAGTCTTCGAGAGCCTGCGAGAAGAAGCGGTGCCAGAAACGGGCGGTCTCAGCGAGGTGAGTTTCTCCGGACTGGATGAAGAAGGCCTCATCTTCGCGGGCAGCGACGATCTTGCGGTTGAGATAGTTGGGGAATTCCGCGATAAAGACGGGGTGCGAGAGCTGTTCGAGGAGGATGGGGGACAGATTGAGATTGCAGTTGAATCGGATGTTGTCGCGCTCAAGATTTTTGAGCATGCGGAGGAGCGGGAGATAGGTCTCTGCGGCGGCTTCGTGGAGCCATTCCATTCCGTGAGGCCAGGTGCCGTGATTGACGACATAGGGCAGATGCGCGTGCAGGGTAAAGGTGAGATAGCCTGCGGGACGGTTTGCCGATGTCTTGGTCAAGACAGAACACCTCAGAGGTAAGTTTTGCGGTTAGGGCAAGATTGTGTCGTGAGGTCGGGCGACTTGCTGTTTTGAGTTTATACCACGGTGCCTGATTCCTCTGGATCAAATGGCCGGCTGCGATTGATCTTGTTCGTCGGCGCAATTTCTTTTCTTATGGTTGCGGTTGATCTGCGGAATGCTGCTGCAGAGTTGGATTGGGGTTTGGGGTCTCGTTTTCGCCGGAGGTTGAAACTTTGAGTGCGATTGTGTTGGTAAGGTGGAAGCGGATGAGGGTTTCGGAGGGGATCTGGACCTGTTGTCCGCGGGTGACGGTGTTGACGCCGGCTCCTGCGCCGCCCCCGGCAGCGGCTCCGATGGCCGCACCTTTGCCTCCTCCGATGATGCCGCCAAGGATAGCTCCGATGGCTGCTCCGCCACCGACCTTTTCCGCTGTGTTGGCACCGCGGCCCTCGCCTTTGACGCTGTAGAGTTCGGTGGTAACGGGGATTTTTTCGCCGCGGCGGCTGATGCTGGTGAGTTCGATGCTAAGGAGGGAACTGCCTTTGTAGTGAGCGGCCTCCTGAACGGCGGAGACGCGGCCGGAGACGGGGGTGCCCTGACGAAGGACGACGACACCTTCGATGATGACGTCGGTCGCGAGGATTCCGGTGAAGAGATCGCCCTGCTGCGTGGTGGCGCTGTCGAGCGTCTGGGTGATGCGGATGGGAATGGTGGTATCGGCGGGAACCGTGATGTTATGGAAGGCGGGAGGCGGGGGAGGCGGAGGTGGCAGCGAAGGGGCCGGCGCTTCTATAGGTGGGGGTGGAGTTGGGGTTGAAGCTGGGGTTGGAGCGGCGGCCACATCAGGGGGTGGTGGGGCGACGGCTTCGCGGACGATCGGTGCAGGTTTGGACTTGATTGCTGCGGGTTGCTTTGGTTGAGGCGCGATGGGCGCAGGGGCAGCGGGGGGCGGCGGGGCAGCGGCTAATGCGGCGGAGACTTCTGCCGTCGGTTGTCCCACGGTGAGGTCGTTGACTACGGTTTTGATGCCTGCCACCTGAGCGGCGTCGGCTGCGGCGAGAGCGCGCGCGGCTTGGCTGCTGACTGTGCCTTTGAGCGTTGCGATGCCGCTCTGTACGGCTGACTGAATGGGCTCCGCGCTGATGGCACCATCGCCGGCAATGCGGCTTTGCACTGCGGCAGTCAGGGATGCGTCGTCAGTGGGTGCGGAGGGAGAACTCTTGCAGGCGGCCAAGGTGAAAGCAAGTACCGTGGTGGCCAGGACGGCGTGGCATGTGGAGAGGTTCGGGCGGACGTTCATTAATCCCCTTTTTCTGTGACGAACAATAACAGTGCGACTACTGTAAACCAGCGAACCCATATTTGATGTGACGTGATTGGTTTTGGGACCACCCTGCGAGCGAGTATCCCGTTTGTATTAGGACGAAGAGAGTCGCTGAAGGTGATTGAGTTTGAGAGGCTCCGGAGAGAGGGATCTGGGGGGTTCGGCAGATAATTGCGGGTGGGGCTGAAGATAAGGGCAGGATACGCAACCTAATTTGATCCAGGGGCATCCTTTTTGAGGAAGGCTAGTGGTTTGATGAAGTCTAGTGGGCGCGGACTAAGCTGAGTGGTCGTGTACGAGCGGCTACGAGCGAGCAATTTGCGATTTTCGGGATTTAAGCACAAGATCGCGAAGTTGAGTTATAAAGGCGGAGGAGCAGATACCGCACAATTGAAACCTGAACGGGAGAATGAGCATGTCTGATAACGACAACGACAGTGGAATTAGCGGATTGGGATGGTTTCTGGCGGGTCTGGGCGTAGGCGCTCTGGTCGGCGTGTTGTATGCACCGAAGGCGGGGAAAGAGACGCGTGAAGATCTGATGGCGAGCGCTCTGGATGCGAGAGATCGCGCGGCGGTGCTGGCACAACAGGCTCAGGACAAGGCGGCGGATCTGGCTGCGCAAGGCAAGCAGCAGGTGGGCGAATATGTCGACCGGGGCAAGGAATATTATGACCGCGGACGGACGCAGTGGGCCCAGTATGTGGAGAAGGGCAAGGGCCTGATCCAAGAGCATCAGGACAAAGTCGCGGCTGCGATCGATGCGGGCAAAGACGCTTATGCGAAGACGACGAGCGAGTCCGGTTCGTAGCTGAGAATCAAGAAGGACAGGCCCGGTCAGCCTAAAGGGTGACCGGGCCTTATGATTGTTGGCGATAATTTTTTGAGTATCCGTTATATTTTTTTGTAAGAGAGCGAGAGACGATATGAACGCGGTGAGCATCATGATGGTTGGAATGTGGCTGCAGGAGCCGGAGGGTATTAACCCGGCCAACACGAAGTTGCTGCTCATCTTTATCGGCATTTTGGCGTTTTCAATGCTGATCCAGGCATGTGCACTCATTGCGGTGGCGGTTGGTGCGGCGAAGGCGCGGAAGCGTGGCCTTGAGATTGCCGAAGAACTCCGCGATAAGGTGATGCCGCTGATCGTGGGCACGCATGAGATCGTTCGAGATTCGGGGCCCAAGGTGAAGATCATTACGGAGAACCTGGTTGAGGCGAGTCATGTGGTGCGGAGCAAGGCTGCAGAGTTCGATGCGACGGCGAGCGAGTTGAACGCGAAGGCGCGGGCGCAGGCGGCGCGAGTAGATGGGATGGTGACCGGAGTGTTGAATACGACTTCGGAGATATCGAATACGCTGCAGCGTGCGGTGCAGGTTCCGGTGAAGGAATTGGTCGGGTTGGTGAATGGGTTCAAGGCTGGGCTGGATGTTCTGGTAGGCCGGGCGAAGAGTTTTGGACGCGGCAGGCCGGTTGAGCCTGCTCGCAGTCGCGATACGGAATGGTAGACGCGGCGATTATTATGTGACGAGCGCAGAAAAAGCCACCCGCTTTTAAGCGAGTGGCTTTTTGCTGCGTGAAGGTGATGGTTACGAACGAACGAGCCGACGACGAACAGCGCCGACTACGCCCACCAAACCGGTGCCTAGGAGGGCAAGAGTCGATGGTTCCGGAACCGGGGGGGGGCCGTCTCCGATGAAGTTCTGAGGTGCGTAGTTTCCGTACTGATTGGAGATGGTTCCTCCGTCCCAGATATAGAAGGTGTAGTTGGAGAGGAAGGCGCCGGTAAAGTCGAACTTTGCAGCGGCAGCTACCAGGCCAGGGGAATTCGCATCGGTGTTGGAGGTGTGGATGTCGAAGATGGTCCAGAGCGCGTCCTGGATATCGGTCGCGTTGGTGCCGTCATACTGGCTGAAGATGAAGGCCTCTTCTTCGTACTTGAAGGCGTCGGGGTCAAGGCTGGTCAACCAGGATGCTCCGTTGACGACGGTGACGCCCCAGCTTTCGTTACCCTGAATGAAGTTTTGATCGTTCATGCAGAAGAGGCTGAGGGTCGTTGGGTTGTTGTTGAGAGTAAGGGTGTAGGGGCCGATCTCACCGCTCGAGCTATCGAAAGTGAGAGTATCTGCTTTAGAGATGCTGGCAGATAAGGCAAGGCAGAGAACCGGGAATAAAAGTGCAAGTTTCTTCATTACTGTCCTTGGGGTCAGATTTGCTAACTGTACTTCCATTCTAACTTGTAGCAATCCAGCTGCCAAACTTTGCAGATGGTGCACCGTATTGATTTTGTGGGATTTTGCGGGTTCTCGGACAGCGTGTGAGGGAGGAAGATCGCCAGACTGAAAAATATTGCACTCAGAGGTGCAAATAATTTCCTGTTTGCGAAAGGCTCTAGATGATCCAGCCGCCGCCGACTACCTCATCCTCTTGATAGAAGACGGCGGACTGGCCGGGGGTGATGGCTCGCTGGGGCTCGTCGAAGTATGCGCGGACGGTGTTGTCGTCGACGCGGCTGAGTGTGGCCATGGCCGGGGAATGGCGGTGGCGAATCTTTGCGGCGACGCGGATGGTTTCGCCTTCGGCAAGGCCGGGGATGGAGATCCAGTTAAGGCGGTTGGCGCAGAGGTCGCGTGAAAAAAGATCTTCGTCGGCGCCTACGATGACCTGGTGCGAGTCTGGGTGGATCGAGAGGACGTAGAGCGGGTTGATCGAGGTGAGGCCCAGGCCCTTGCGCTGACCTACGGTGAAGCTCTGGATGCCTTCGTGGTGGCCGATGACTTCGCCGGTGGTGGTGACGAGCTCGCCTGCGGTATCGGGGAGTGTTTCGTTCTGTTCGTCCAGGTATGCCTTGAGGAAGGTGTTGTAGTCGCCGCCGGGGATGAAGCAGATCTCTTGTGAGTCGGACTTAGTGGCGACGGCGAGGCCTGCTTCGGCGGCCATCTCGCGGACTTCGGGCTTGCGCATCTCGCCTAGAGGAAACATGGTGCGACTGAGTTGGTCCTGCGTGAGGCCAAAGAGGAAGTAGGTCTGGTCCTTCGACTTGTCTTCGGGGCGGGAGAGGATCCAGCGCTGACGGGTTTCGTCGTAGTGGTTGCGGGCGTAGTGGCCGGTGGCGATGCGATCGGCGCCAATCTGACGGGCGGTGATGAGGAGCTGGTCGAACTTGAGGTGGTTATTGCAGAGGGTGCAGGGGATGGGCGTGCGGCCGGCGAGGTATTCGCTGACGAAGGGCTTGACGACTTCGGCTTCGAAGCGAGCTTGCTGATTGACGACGTAGTAGGGGATATCCAATTGCTCGGCTACGTGGCGCGCGTCGTAGACGTCGTCGATTGAGCAACAGCGGCCCTGGACGGCTTCGGGCATGCCTTCGTGTCCGGCGAGGCGACGCTGGTTCCAGAGCTGGAGGGTGAGACCGATGATGGTGTGGCCTTGAGCGCGCAGGAGTGCGGCGACGGCGGAGGAGTCGACTCCTCCGGACATGGCTACGGCGATGATCTGGTCGCTGCGTTCGGGCTTGTTGGGCATGGCGTTCTGTATCTCCTGCTGCTTCTATTTTCTCATTTTTAGTGAGTTTTTCGCGGCTCGGGGATTCCGGGGCGATATATTGTCCGCAAATGAACGTGGATTTCTGAAAGTGAACACATTGTTTGGATTTCTCAGGCAAAGACGCGGAAAATCGAGGGATTTGAATGGTGGATTTTGGTGAACAACGTGCTTTGATGTTGCGTATCGATTGTGTGGACAGGAGTGTGAACTGTGATTGATAACCTGCGATATGCGGTGCGGCAGCTCTTCCGTGCGCCTACGTTTACGATTGTGACGATTTTGACGCTGGCGTTGGGCGTTGGTGCGAATACGGCGATCTTCAGCGTGATCCAGGCTGTGCTCTTGCACCCGTCGGGGGTGCAGGATCCTGACCGTGTGGCTTCGTTTCATGCGAAGTATACGCAGCTGAACCTGCCGATGATTGGAGTTTCGGCGCCGGACTTTGCCGATGCGCGGTCGATGCAGAGCCAGGTGGATGCGGCGGCGATGGTGCAGGCGGTGAGTTATAACGCGACGTTTGATGGGCGGACTCAGCATCTTCGTGCGGCTAAGGTGAGTCAGCAGTGGTTTCAGGTGTTTGGTGCTGCGCCGATTGTGGGTCGAGTGTTTCTGCCGGAGGAGGATCAAAAGGGCGCGGAACGAACGGTGGTGTTGAGCTACGCGGCCTGGCAGAGGATGTTCGGCGGACAACACGACGTTGTTGATAAGAAGATCTTGCTCGATGACCAGTCGTACCGCGTGGTTGGAGTGATGCGGAGTGATTTTGCGTGGCCGAAGGGGGTGGAGTTGTGGACTTCGCTGGGACTGGCTCCGACGGAGTTTGCGGCGGAGAACCGGTTCAACGAGTCGTACAACAGCGTGGTGAGGATGAAGCCGGGCGTTACCGTCGCGCAGTTGAATGCGGGGCTTGAGCAGAAGAGACTGGAAGAGATTCGACGTGAAGGCACGGGTGGGTTTACGTTTGGGCAGACCTCGGGATGGGGGATGTTTGCGCAGCCGTGGACACAGGATGCAGCGGGTGATCTGAGGAAGCCGCTGGTTGCGTTGTTCGCGGTGGTGGCGATGATTCTGCTGATTGCGTGCACGAATATCTCGGGGCTGATGCTGGCGCGGGCTTCAGCGAGGATGAAGGAGCTGGCGATACGGAGTGCGCTGGGGGCTTCGCTGCGACAGCTTGCGATGCAGTTTGTGGTGGAGACGGCGCTGCTGGCAGGAGTGGCGACGCTGCTGGGCGTGTTGGCTGGGCCGTTGTTGGGGAGATTGCTGCTGCTGGCGATTCCGCATGATCTGGCACGAGGGTTTGCGGTGCATATGGATCTGCGTGTGGCGGCAGTGGCTGCGGCTTTTGGCTTGGCTGCGGCGTTTCTGGCTGGCGTTGCTCCCGTGGTGCAACTGGCGCGGACGCACAAGTCGTTGAAGCTGGCGGAGTACAGCAAGAACTCGACGACAGGAGCTTCGAAACAGCGGTTCCGTAATGTGCTGGTGGCGACGGAGGTTGCGCTGGCATTTCTGCTGGTGGCGGGGAGTGGGTTGTTCCTGGCGAGTCTACGGCAGTTGCAGTCGGTGGATCCGGGGTTCAAGAGCGATGCGGTGCTAACTGGCAAGGTGACGCTGGATGCGACGAACTATAAAGGACAGGATTTGAAGCAGGTGAACTTTATTCATGATGTGACGCAGCGGTTGAATGCGCAGCCCGGTGTGATTGCGGCGGCTGCGGTTTATCCGATGCCGTTTGCGACAGGCATGTACCCCTCGGGGAGTTTCCGGATTGTGGAGAAGCCGACGGGGCCAAACGATCCAGGGCCTCATGGCGACAAGGGATGGGCGACGCCGGGCTATCTGGCAGCGATGCAGATTCCGTTGCTTCAAGGGCGATGGTTCAGCGAGGAGGACAGGAAGGATTCGCCACCAGTGGCAGTGATCGACGACATGCTGGCGAAGGCTTACTGGCCGGGGATGAGCGCGGTTGGAGGACATCTGCGGCTGGGAGGGAAGGACTCGCCACCGGTGGAGATTGTGGGCGTGATCGGACATGTGAGGAAGGACTCGTTGGAGGTGGAGGAGAACAAGGGCATCATCTATAGGCCGATGGCGCAGCAGCCGGTGGGCGAGGCGGTGTTTGTGGTCCGGACGAAGATGGATCCGGAGGTGATGCGGACTCCGTTGGTAGAGTCGGTGCGGGCGGTGGACGCGCAGGAGGCAGTCTACGATGTTGCGACTCTGGGAAGCTCTGTGAACGATTCTCTGGCGGCGCGGCATCTGCTGGTGTGGCTGCTGACGATGTTCGGAGGTCTGGCGCTGTTGCTCGCTGCGATCGGGATTTATGGGTTACTGAGCTTTACGGCTTCCCAGAGAACGACGGAGATTGGGATTCGGATGGCGCTTGGGGCTCAGAGGTGGCAGGTCGTTTCGCTGATGCTTCGGGAGTCGATGATGCTGATTGTGGCTGGGATTGGGGTTGGGCTGGTGCTGACGTTTGTGGCGCAGCGAATCCTGATCCACTCGTTTGCGGGGATGGAGTCGGGGCTATCGCTATCGCTGGTGTTTGCGGCGTTTAGTTTGTTGTTGGCTGCGGCGGTGGCTTCGATTGTTCCGGCGCGGCGGTCGGCTAGTGTGGACCCGGTGATCGCTTTGCGGAATGAGTGATTTTTGTTGTTGGGTTTAACAGCAAATTACTTCGTCGCAGCTACATGGTGATTGTTGGGGTATGTGGCTTCGAGGGTGAGGATCTCGTAGGGTTTGATAGGTACGGTGATGGTGTCACCGGTGAGGTTGAGGGCGGAGCCTTCGGGTTTTTCCATCATGTTGGTTTCTGTGGCACTGGTGGCTCCGGGTGGGATGTGGAGTTTGACCTGTGTGGCTTCGCCTGCCCATTCATACATGCGGAAGATGAGGGCGTCGGAGTCTTCGGCTTTCTTGACGGCCGTGAGGGTGACGTTGGGGTTGTCGATGCTGACGAAGGAGTGTTCGGCGGGAAGTGAGCCGGTGTGGGGGAAGACCTGTTCGGCTTTGAGCGGGTCGTTGAGTTCGTAGCCGCGGCGGACTGTTTGGGCTTGCTTCCATGTTCCTGCGTGCGGATAGAGGGCGTAGCGGAATTGCTGACGGCCTTTGTCGGCTACTTCGTCGGGCCATGTGGCGGAGCGGAGGAGAGTGAGGCGGAGGGTGTTGCCCTCGGCGTCATAGCCGAATTTCACGTCGTTGAGAAGGGAGAGGCCGTGAGTGGCGTCGCCCAGGTCGGCCCAGCGCTGGGCTGGGACTTCGAATTTCGCTTTCTCCCAACAGTTGGTGCGTGTGGTGGTGCGCTCGATGGAGCCGTAGGGAATCTCGTAGGTGGCTTTTGGTGCCGTTGCGGAGAGTGGGAAGGCGGCTTTGAGGAGGACGTGGGTTTCGTGCCAGTCGATGTCGTTGTCGATGACGACGGAGTCGGCTCCGGCGTCGAGGGAGATGTCCTGGATGAATTTTGAGGATTGCCATGTGCGCGTGATGCGGATGGTCTTGCGTAGGGGACTGCTTTCGGTAATGGCGATGGAGTCGAGGGCGGTGATGGGTGTCATGGTGCCGTTGAGGGTGCCGGGATCAATGTTCCATGCGTCGTATTGCTTTGGGGTGTCTTTGAAAGTTTGGAGTTGGTTGCCGCAGGCGTTGGGGGCAAGGTATTCGGTGTTGGTGGGGAGAGTGGTGAGGCTGGTGATGCAGCCGGTTTTGCGGTCGACGGCGACTTTGAGGAGAGCGTTCGAGAGGGTGAATGAGGTCGCAGTGCTGTCGGCTTTGAGCTCCGGGTCTATGGAGGCGGATGCGCTAGCGGGAGCGACGTGGACGACGGTATATCCGAGCGCGGGTACGTTAGGTATGCGCGCCAAGATCGTGAACTCTCCAGACCGGCCTGTGCTCGGCATCGTCTGTGCAGAGATGCGCTGACCTTTATTGTCGAGGAGCGACGACTCCCTTCGAGGCGTCCGAAAGCTGCACGCTGAACTGGACCATCTCGCTGCGCGGCCACGCGAGGGTGTTGGTTACGAGGATGGGGACGCTGGAGGTGCCCTTGGGGGCGGGGCGGTGTCGATCTGCGCGGTCAGGGTATCGCGGGAGGCAGCGTTGATCTCGTTATCAGCGTGGAAGACTTCGGTGTAGTCTTTTTGTGCGTCTTTGTAGATGACGCCGATGCCGGAGCCGGCGGCGAGGTCGTGGAACTGATTGAAGGTGATGTTTTTCCAGTTTTCGGTTAGTTGGTCAGCGGGATAGGGGCGCCCTTGCAACCATGCGAGTGAGGCTAGCTTTTCGGCGTTGAGGGTGGCGACTTCGCTGGTGCGCATGTTGCGTTTGTGAGCGGCTTGGGTGGTGAAGACGCCGCGGTGGTACTCGAAGTAGAGCTCGTCGTTCCAGGTGGGGAGGCCCACCGCTCCTGTGGATGAGGCTGGCGGTGCGATGTAGCCCTTGGCGATGGAGTCGTAGTTCCAGGTGGGTGAGTCGGGGTTCAGGTTTTTTTCTACGGCTGAGAAGTAGCTTTGCGCGGTGTGGTAGCGCATGGTGGGGACTGCGTCTTGTTTGCCAGCGTCGATCCAGTGGTCGGCCTGGTCGAGCATTGCGCGAGTGGGGCCGCCGCCGTGGTCGCCGATGCCGTAGAGGTCGAGGAGTTCGGCGGTGCCGGGGTTGCGTTGGGCGGATTCGGCGAAGTCGGCGGAGATGCGGGTGGGGTTGACGTTGTCGTGGACGTAGTCGGTGGGGAAGTAGGTTAGGACTTTGCTGCCGTCGGGGGACTGCCACCAGAAGAGGCGGAAGGGGAGCTGGTTGGTGTCGTTCCAGTGCATTTTTTGCGTGACGAAGTAGTCGAGGCCGGAACGTTTGTAGATTTGCGGGAGCTGCCAGTTGTAGCCGAAAGAGTCGGGGTTCCAGCCGATGCGGGCGGTGACTCCGTATTGCTGGTTGAAGTAGCGCTGGCCTACGAGAAGCTGGCGGACGAGGGATTCGCCGTCAGGGAGGTTGAGGTCGGGTTCGACCCACATGCCACCGACGATCTCCCAACGGCCCTCTTTGACGCGCTTGCGGATCTCGTCGTTCATCTTTGGATATTTTTCGGCGATCCAGGCGGTGTACTGGGCGGCGGATTGACTGTAGGTGTAATTGGGGTACTCGTCCATGAGCTGGAGGGCGGTGGTGAAGGTGCGGCGGACTACGTCGATGGTTTCGCTGCGAGGCCAGAGCCAGGCGGCGTCGATGTGGGCGTTGCCGGCGAGGTCGACGGTGGCTTGCGAGAGGGCGGGATGGAGCGTGGTGAGGATCTCCTGCGCTTTGCGAAGCGATGCGTCGAAGGCGGACTGATCTCCTGCTTCGAGGGCCTTGGTGTCGATGGCTGCTACGGCTTCTTCTACTTTGGGAAGGAGGTCTTTGCGTGGGGTTGCGAGTGCAGGAAGGATGTTGGCAGCGGTGATGCACTGGATGCGGATGTCGTCGGGATTGGGACGAGCGGTGGCGCCGGTTGCGTTCGGGTTGGGCTCGATCTTGAGATTGACGCCGGCGAAGGTTTTTTCATCGACGGTGTGGGCGAGCTTAACCGCGACCAGGATCTTGTCGCCGGGTTTGGCGGGGTCGAAGAGGACGATGGGCTCGAGGTCGTCACCGAGAGCGACGCGGCGGCCGTTGAAGTAAATGATCTCGGGCATGGGGCCGTTGGCATCGGCGCGGAACTGGAACCAGACGCGGGCGCCGGTGATGTCGTAGCCATTGAGGGTCTTGGGGATTTCGATGACGCGGCGGTACCAGACTGCGTCGGTGGGGGCCTTGGAGCGAGGTTTGGCGAGTGGCCAACTAGAGTCGTCGAGTGAGGGAGATTCGCCGTGGGGTATGTCGCCCGCATGGAAGTGCCACTCGCCGACGGGGAGGGAGTTGAGGATCTCGAGGGTGTGGAGCTTCGCGATCGCCGCGGGGGAGAGGTTCTTCTGTTCCCGGATAGGGGTGAAGGATTGGGCTAAAACGATTGAACCGGCCAAAGCGGCGAGAGAGAGCGCGAGCGGAAGCTTTCTTAATTGCATGGGCGCAAGGGTAGCAAATTCGGACGGATTCGAGAAATCTATGGATCAGGAGTTTGAGAGTCTAGGCACCGATTGCACAGATGGCACCGATTCAGGGACAGACAAAGGCAACTGCAATTTGACGGAGAAGGAAGGCGCAGATATTGGCTGACTTATTGGCGGAGACGCTGATAGTCTTGCGGGCATGACAAAACTACATAGGCAAACGGCGGGTGTTTTTGGGCTGGGTTGTGTGTTGGTGGCTGTGCCGATGATGGCGCAGAGTGGTTTGCCTACGGCTACGGCTGGCGGGATCGATGCAGCGGCGGCGGATGTGCTGAAGGCGACTGGGGTGCCCAGCGCTTCGGTGGCGGTGGTACAGGGTGGGAAGGTTGCGTATGTGAAGGCGTATGGGATGGCGCGGCTGGACCCGGCGATGGCGGCTGAGGCGGGGATGCAGTATTCGATCGGGTCGATCAGCAAGCAGTTTACGGCGGCAGTGATTTTGCTGCTGGCGCAGGACGGCAAGGTGAAGCTGGATGATCCGGTGGGGAAGTATCTTCCGGATTTGACTCGGGCGAATGAGGTGACGGTTCGGCAGGTGTTGTCGATGACATCGGGTTACCAGGACTTCTGGCCTGAGGACTATGTGATGACGTCGATGATGAAGCCGGCGACGCCGCAACACATTCTTGATGTGTGGGCGAAGAAGCCGCTGGACTTTGAGCCGGGGACGCAGTGGCAGTACTCGAATACAAACTATGTGATTGCGGGACGGATTGCTGAGATTGTCGTAGGGAAGCCGCTGATTGAGCAGTTGCAGGAGCGGATCTTTCGGCCGCTAAAGATGACCGGTGTGTTCAATTCGGATGCGAGCCGGTTGCCGTCGAATGATCCTACAGGGTACTACCAGCATGCGCTGGGGCCGTTGCGGCCGGCGCCGGCAGAGGGACAGGGATGGATGTTTGCGGCGGGTGAGCTGGCGATGCCGGCGAGCGATCTGGCGCTGTGGAACATCAGCATGATGGACAGGACGCTGCTGATGCCTGCTTCGTATGACGAGATGTTTACGGAGGTGAAGCTTAAGGACGGCAGGGGCAGCGGGTATGGGCTGGGTGTGCAGGTTGGGAGACAGAATGGACGCCGGTATGTTGAGCATGGCGGCGAGGTATCGGGGTTTGTGTCCGAGAATATCGTGTTTCCGGACGATAAAGTTGCGGTGACTGTATTGACGAATGAGGACGCTTCGAGTGCGGCGAGCGCGCTGGCGAGGAAGATTGCTCCGCTGGTACTTGGAGGGGCTTCCGATACGGCGAATGCAGAGTCTGCGGCGGCGGAGAAGCGCGCTCTGGATATCTTTACTGGGCTGCAGGATGGAAGGCTGGACAGGACGCAGCTAACGGAGTTTTGCGATGCGTACTTTACGCAGGAGGCAGTCGCGGATTTTGCTTCGAGTCTAAAGCCGCTGGGGACGCCTACGAGTTTCAAGCAGGTGGCGCAGCAGAAGAGAGGCGGAATGACATTTCGGGCGTTTAACGTGAGCCTTCCGCAGAAGCAGGTTCGAGTGACGGTGTACGAGATGCCGGATGGAAAGCTGGAGCAGTATCTGGTGATTCCTTCGGGAAGTTAGGCTGGCGTTGGATGCGGGTCCTCGCATTGAGACGCGGGGCGTTGATGGACGATAATGGTTTGGTGACAGGTGACGCCCAGCCCTGATGGTTGTGTGCCGTCTTTTGTCCTCTGTTTTATTTGCCGTGCGGCTTCCTTCCTTGGGTTTGTAACTGAAGGGGAATAAACGATGAATCTGTGGACGGAGTATGAAGGCCGAACGATCAATGGGGCTTACCGACTTACAAAACTGATACGGCCGGAGGGGCGCAGCGCTTTTTTTTCCACTTCGAATGGGACTGGTGTGCCGACAGTAATCCGGCTGATCGAATCTCACTTCGACGGCGATGAGATATTGTTGCGGTGGCGCGGGGTTGAGGCGCTGCGTCATCCAAACCTTGTGCAGCTGAAGAGCTTTGGGACTGAGGTGGTCGACGAGACTTCGCTGGTGTACGCGGTGTTGGAGCCTGTGGATGCCAACCTGGGCGCGATGCTGAATGAGCGGGCGCTGACCGCAGAGGAGACGAGGCAGGTCGCGACGAGTGTGTTGGCGGCGATTGAGGCGCTGCACGCGAACGGGTTCGTCCATGAGCACGTGGAGCCTGGGAATGTGATGGCTGTGGGCGAGGTGATCAAACTGCGGAGCGACTGCATCCGAGAGACGCTTGCAGGTGCAGAGGGAGTCGAGCTAAAGAAGAAAGACGTGCGTGACTATGCCGCTGTATTGCTGGAAGCGCTGACGCAGAAGCGGACACTGGAAGATGCTGCGCGTGAGTTGCCGTTGCCTTCTCCGTTTGAGCAGATTGTTCGCAAGGGAATGAGCGGTGAGTGGGGGGTGGAGGAGATCGGCGCTGCATTGAAACCGGCTGCGGCGGTGCAGATGCCTAGTGCTCATCAGGAGACCGTAGCTGAGAGGCGAGTTGAGAGGCCCGCTGTTGCTCCCGTGGTTGCTGCTCTACCTGCTGTTGCTCCCGCGGTTGCTGCTCCGCCTTTTGTTGCGAGACGGCTTTCGGCTGATAATGGTTCGCGAGGGATTGGGCCGCGGGGGATTGCTTATGGTGTGGGCGCGCTTTTGGTTGTGCTGCTGGCGTGGTACTTCGTGCATAGCAGGTCGGCTGGTTCGAGTGACGGTGTGAAGGAGGCGACTGCTCCGGCCCAGGTTGTGCAGAGTGCTCCGGTTGCAGCGAAGAGTTCGGCAGCAACAGTGGCTGGGGCGAGATCTGCCGCGAAGGAGCCGACTGTGACTGCGAATGCTCCGCGGCCTGTGGCGCAGAGTCCTGCGGGTGACAGCCGTGGTCGCTGGCGGGTGATTGCGTTTACGTATAACCAGGAGGATCAAGCTCAACACAAGGTGGCGGAGATTGCACAGAGTCATCCGGATTTGAATCCTTCGGTGTTTACACTGACCGGGCGTGCTCCCTTTCTAGTGACGCTGGGTGGGCAGATGAGCAGGGAGGATGCATTTGCGCTATCGGGCAAGGCGAAAAGGGAAGGGTTGCCGCAGGATATCTACGCGCAGAACTATCGGTACCGATAGGTGTTGTGTTGAACAGCAAAAGAGGCTCGACGATCGTCGAGCCTCTTTCATTTGTAATGGGTTAAGTTACTTTTTCTCGGTCTGGGCCATGAAATCGATGAGGTATTGCTTCCAGACGGCGGCTGCGGTGTGGGTGCCGTGGCCTCGAGTGGCCTCGGAGATGGGGATGTCGATGTATTTGGTCTTCGGCATCTTCGAGAGGATGCGGGGATTGATGATGAACTCGCCGGTCTCGGGCGGGTTGATGAAGTCGTCGGCGGAGTTGATCCAAAGGGTTGGGGCAACGATCGAGGAGAGTTTGGGTTCGGGATTGTAGTTTCGCGAGGCGTTGACGTAGTAGATCATGTCGTTCGCGTCGGCGTGGGCGATGGTGCGGGCCATGTAGTCGTCGACGTATTTTTCGGCTTGGGCGCGGGTGGGGTAATTCTTCTGCATCTGCAGGGGAGCGGAGCCCATGACGAGGAGCATCGCTTCGGCCCCGCGAAGCCCCTGAACGGGCTGTGAGGTGTATTCTCCGTTCTTCCATGCGGGATCGTTCTTGATGCTCTCGATGGCGATGTAGCGGGTCATACGATTGCGGCCGGCGAGTTCGACGGGATAGCAGGCGAAGGGGGCGAGAGCGTCCATGAAGGTGGGAAAGGTCTCTCCCCAGACCCAGGATTGCATGCAGCCCATGGAGGTGCCGAGGATGAGGTGAAGGTGATCGACGTGAAGGCCTTCGAGGAGCATGGTGTGTTGCGAGGTGACCATGTCGTCGTAGTCGTACTGGGGGAACTTCATGCGGAGGCCGTCGGAGGGTTTGGAAGATTGACCGTGGCCGATGTCGTCGGGGAGGATGAGGAAGTATTTTGTGATGTCGAAGGGCTGGCCGGGGCCGAAGAGGATATCGGAGAAGATGGGGTTCATGAGCGAGTGAGCGTCGCCGCCTGTGCCGTGGAGGAGGAGGATGGCATTGTCGGTGTGGCCGGCGGCGTCACGATGGGGCTTGCCTAGCGTCATGTAGTGGAGGTGAAGCTTTTCGATGGTCTCACCGTCTTTGAAGTGGAAGTTGGCGATGTCGTAGTTGCCATCCTGGGTGGGCCATTTACTGGCGGCCTGGGCGTTGGCAGAGGAGGTTGCGAGGAGCGAGAACAGGATGAGGCGGGTGATCATGATGATAGGGCCTCCATTGCGGTATTACGTGGGATTGATTTTAGGACGTCGGGACGTCGCGTAAAGTTCCTAGTCCTTCATGTTTTCCAGTGCGCGGACGAAGGCGTAGTTGCTGACGTGGACCCAGCCGCGGAAGGGAAGGTTGACATCGGCGATGGCGAGAAGCACGAGCGTGATGAGCATAGTGAAGGAGAAGACCTGAAGGGCGTGGAGCCGGGCGTTTTCTGAACCAAACATTGATGCAGAGACGATGGTTAAAAAACCACCGATGAGAAGAACGCCCCAGAAGATGGTGGGGAGATGGTAAATGCTCTGGAGCAGACGGGTGCGGCGATGTTCGGTGAGGGAGCTGAGCTCGGTGATGGCGTGGTCTTCGGCTACGATCTCGGACGGCGTTGGTACTTTGACGGACATCAAGGTCTTCCACATAGCTTGATTGATGTTGTGGCTAATTTCCGGTGTTCGGTTGCGGGCCATCTCTGGCCAGTCCTCATCAATGACCGCCTGGGCGTAGGCGTGGGCTTGCAATTGGAGCTGAACACGTTGTTGTTCGGGCAGGCCATCGGCCAGGCGGTATACATTTCTGAGGGCGCTGGCCTCGAGATCGACATTGAGATTGGCTGCACCGAAGTCTGTCCAGACGGTGTAGAGCATGAAGCCGAGGATGACCGCGTAAGTGGTGCCAATGATATTGAGCTGCCAGCCAATTAGATCGTTGTGCGCCTGACGCTTCTCCCGAGGCCAGATGCGGTTGAGGGCGGCCATGAAGAGCATCGATCCGGCCGTCATGACGACAAGAATGAGAATGTTTGCGGTTAGGGTCAGCATGGAAGCGATGTTCTCCGGACGATTTCCAAGCTTACCGAATTTCAGCTGAAGTGGTTCGAGTAAATCCCGCGCCGGAGGGGTTCGACCGGTTGCGGCAAAGAAAATGGCGCCAGTCTCAAGACGAGAGAGGCGCCATTTCTTCAGATTGTCACGTGCTGGGTTAGTCGACCGTGTCCTTCTTTTCCGCAGGTGGCTTCTCGGGGGTGGTGAGGGGTTTGGTGATGTCGTCGAGGTAGTCGGGGGTGCCGTCTACGCGGACGAGGGAGGGGTAGCGTTCGCCGTCGTGGTAGTCGAGGTCGGCGGTGGTGACGAAGGTGTCGCCCTGAAGGATGAGGTGGATGGGTTCGGTTTTGCCCTTTGCATCTTTGATGGCGGCTTTGAGGACGTCGCCGGAGAAGATGTTGCCGTTGACGGCGATGATCTTCTGACCGGGGAAGAGTTTCGCTTTATCGGCGGGGCCGTTCCAGCGGACGTCGGAGACGATGCCGTCACCCATGACACGAATGCCAGCTGAGTACCATACGTCGATGCCGCCGCGACGACCGCCGGTGGAGGCGATGGTGCGGGAGGATTTCGTGGGCTTGTCCGTGAAGACGAGCTTGTAACCGCCTTGTTCGATGCCGGCTAGATCGGCGTGAGGGGTGATGGCGTCGACGCGGTCGTGGATGAAGGTTGCCCAGTCATTTTTGACGATCTGATTGAGGTCGGCGATAAGTTCGTCGCGGTTGTACGGGACGATGAGCGGGCCGGTGTTGCCGCCTTTGGCGAGAAAGACGTGGAGGAAGTCCGTGAGGGATTTTTTGTTGTCAGTGAGCTTGCGGATGGTGGTGTCGGCGTCGAGCCAGAAGAGTTCACCTTCCTGGTAGTAGTCCTGCCCACGCTTCCAGTTGGCCCATGCCGGATTGCCGCTGCGGAGGATGCTGGCGGCGATGGCGGTGTCTTCGGTGCTGCGCCACTCGCGGCCGGGCTTGTAGTCGAGGTTAGCGGCGGAGGCAGCGAGCATGTCGCGGTACTGGTCCTGCGACTTAAGGCCGGAGCGGGCGGCGAGGACGTTGCCAAGGTATTGGGTCATGCCCTCGTAGACCCAGAGGAGGGAGCCCTCCTGCATCTTGGCGAAGGTGTCCTGATAGAGGTTGTAGGGGCGGCGGTATTTGCCGTTCCAGGAGTGAGTGAACTCGTGGGAGAGGAGGTCGGACTCCGCCAGCTGGTGGGCCGCGTCGGAGAAGCCTTTTTCGCCTACGCCGTTGTCGGAGGATTGGCCGTGCTCGAGGCCTTCGCCGCCGGCTACGTCAGAGAGTGTGAGGAGGAAGTGGTAGACGTTGTAGTGGCGTGAGTTGTAGGCAGCGCCGGTTTCGCGGACGAGGTTGTTGAGTTCGCTCAGGAGCACGGGGCGGAGCTGCGAGTCTTCGGCGCTGTCGGCTACTACGTCGATGTAGTGCTTGGGGGTGACTTCGGGGGCGAGGGCGAACTCGTGAAAGTATTCGCCTGTTATGACCGGCGAGTCTTCGAGTTGCTCGACGGTGGTGGCAGCGAAGTGTGCGGTGCCGCCCTTAGGATGTTGCGGGTCGTAGCCGTCAGTTGGAGTGAGAGCGGTGCCGAGGCCCCAGCCCGTGGGAACTTTGACAGAAGGCTGGACGGGGATTTCTTTGACTGGCGTATTGGCGGGGTAGAGGAGGAGCTTTTCCCATTCGAGGACGGCGAGTTTCTGGCTGATGCGTGCGGTGACGATGCAGTCGAGGTGCGCGTGGAGCGTGGTTACGCCTGCGGGAACCGTAACGTGGAACTGATAGAGATCTTCATCATCGCGGCGCCAAGGGAGGACTTTGCCGTTGGCGGTGAAGACGACGCCGGTGATCTCGTCGACGGGGCCGGTGGGGCGATGGTTGCCGGGGATCCACTTGGGAGTTGTCAGCGAGACTGGGCCTGCAGTGACAGGGATGTCGACTTCGGCGTGGTAGAGCTTGCGAGGGGCGTCGGAGAGGTCCGCGGTGATCTGGATGGGAGTCTTCTGGGCTTGCAGGAGGGTTGATGCAGTGAGCACAAGGGCCAACGGCAGAAGGGTGTTGCGGATGGTCATTAGCGAGGACTTTCTCTCGAAGCGAGGTTGGGATTTTGGATATCAGTAAGAATAGACGATGGGGAACGAGTTGGGGACGCAGCTGGTTTTGCTCGTGCTGCGCCCCCTGTGGATCAGGCGTTAAGGGCCGACTCGATGGCGGTGACGACTGTGGGGTCGTCGGGAAGGACTTCGGGTGAGAAGCGGGCGGCTACATTGCCGTTGCGGTCGATGAGGAACTTTTCGAAGTTCCAGAGGATGCCGGGTTCGGGGTTGGTGGTGGCGCCATTGTGCTTGTCCTTTAGGAAGTTGTTGAGTCGTTCGCGGAAGGTGTCGCGGGTTGCGCCGATGGCTTTGGGCTGGGCCGCGACGAGGGCCTGGTAGAGAGGGTGGGTGTCGGGGCCGGTAACGGGGATCTTCGAGAACAGGGGGAAGTCGACGCCGAAGTTGGAACGGCAGAAGGTCTGGATCTCTTCGTTGCTGCCGGGTTCCTGAGCCCCGAAGTCGTTGGCGGGAAAGCCGCAGACGACGAATCCTGACTCTTTGAATCGTGCGTAGAGCTTCTCGAGTGCGTCGTACTGGGGTGTGAGGCCGCATTGGGAGGCGACGTTGACGAGGAGGAGGACTTTGCCGCGGTGATCGGCGAGCGACGTGCCTTCGCCGGTAATCCTGTGGAGGGGAATGTCATAGATGTTTGGCATTGTGTCTTCAAGTGTACTGCCGAGAGGGTGGATGGGTTCAAGCGGAAGGATGGCATTAATTGCTGATTCTTTCGCACTTTTTTATGCGGTAGTGGGTAGGATTTGAGGCCTATGTCGATTAGCGACTTTTTGTTTGGGAAACCGTTGGCAACGAGCGAGGAACGGGCCGAATGTGTCGGCGTTGCGGCGGGGATACCGATCTTTGGGCTGGACGCATTGACGAGTGCAGCGTATGGGCCGGAGGCGGCACTGACACTGCTGATTCCATTGGGTAGAGTGGAGTTTGGTTGACAGAGGCGGTACGATCAAAACCGTATGTCAATTACTGATTCACTTCTTGGGAAGCCTCTAGCGACAAGTGAGGAGCGCGCCGAACATATTGGTGTCGCTGCCGGAATACCGATTTTTGGCCTGGACGGGCTGACGAGCGCAGCGTACGGGCCTGAGGCGGCGATGACGCTGCTGATACCGCTGGGCGTCGGCGGAGTGGAGTATGGTTGGCGGATTATTGCGGCGATCCTGATTTTGCTATCGATTGTGTATTTCAGTTATAGGCAGACGATTGCGGCGTATCCGAGCGGTGGCGGGAGCTATACGGTTGCGACAGAGAATCTTGGGCCGATGCCCGGGTTGCTGGCAGCGGCGGCGCTGATGATTGACTACATTCTGACAGCTGCGGTGGGGATCTCGGCGGGCGTGACGGCGCTGACTTCGGCGGTGCCACGACTGCAACCCCATACGCTGCTGATCTGCCTGGTAATTCTTGCGCTGCTTGCGCTTGTGAACCTGCGTGGCGTGAAGGATACGGGAACGGCGTTTATTTTGCCGACGTTTCTGTTTGTTATGACGCTGTTGACTTTGATTGCGGTGGGGATGTGGAAGACGGTGCATGCGGGCGGCCATCCTATGCCGGTCGGCCCGATTCCTGCTCCTTTGCCGGCGACGGTGGGGGCGCTGGGAACGTGGATGCTCTTGAAGGCGTTTGCCAGCGGCTGCGCGGCGATGACGGGCGTTGAGGCGGTGTCGAATGGTGTGATGGCGTTCGGCGAGCCTAGAGTGAAACGAGCGCAACGGACGCTGACGGTGATTATCGGGATCCTGATGGTGCTGTTGTTCGGCATTGCGTACCTGGCGAAAGCGTATCAGGTGATGCCAATGGATCCAGAGGGGGCGGGCTATCAGAGCTTGGTCAGCTTGCTGGTTACGGTGGTGTTTGGGCGGGGCTGGTTTTATTTCCTGACGATGGGCAGCGTGCTGCTGGCGCTGGCGCTGAGCGCGAACACGGCGTTTGCGGATTTTCCGCGGCTCACGAAGGCGATTGCGATGCATGATTATCTGCCGCATGTGTTCATTCTTCGCGGCCGCCGGCTGCTTTATTCGCATGGGATCTATGCTCTGACCGGGTTTACGGCGGTGATTTTGATTCTGTTTGGTGGCGTGACGGACAGATTGATTCCGCTGTATGCGATCGGGGCGTTTCTCGCGTTCACACTATCGCAGTCCGGAATGGTAGTGCACTGGCTGAAGATGGAGAAACATCCGGGCCGACTGTGGCACGCGTTTGTGAATGGATTTGGCGCGGTGGCGACCGGGCTGACGACGATTGTGGTACTGATAGCGAAGTTTATGGCGGGGGCGTGGGTAACCGCACTGCTGGTGCCTGTGCTGATCGGCATCATGTGGGTGGTGAAGCGGCACTACTCACGGGTGAAGCGCGAGATGGCGGATATGACTCCGCTGAACCTGGTAAACCTGCAGGAGCCGATTGTGGTGATTCCGATGGCGCGGTGGGACCGGATTACGGAGAAGGCGATGCGGTTTGGTTTGCTGCTTTCGAAGGAGATCAAGGTGGTGCATGTGCATTCGGCCGATGAAGAGGGAAGGCTGGATGAAATATGGGATGAGCATGTGATGGCGCCGATCAAGCGGGAAGGTCTGCAAGAGCCCGAGTTGGTGATTATTCCATCCAACTACCGGTTTGTTATCAATCCGCTGATGGATTACATCCTTGAGCTTGAGGAAAAGAATCCGGGCCGGAAGGTGGCAGTGCTGTTGCCGGAGTTAGTGGTTCGGCACTGGTGGGAGAATGCGCTGCATAACCAGCGGGTGCAACTGCTGAAGTTGCTGTTGCTGGTGAAGGGGAATCAACGGATTGTGGTGGTGAATATTCCCTGGTATCTGTGAGGGTGATTTGCGTCGCTAAACACCGCTTAACACTGAATTAAGCCGATGGCCTCGATTTTTGAGAGCGACTACGCTTCGACGTGGACTTGCTTGCGCCATGCGGGTGAGAGTTCGCGGAGGCGTGCTACTGCGGCGGGAATCACTTTAAGGGCTTCGTCGATCTCTTCTTCGGTGGTGAGGCGGGAGAGGGAGAAGCGGATGCTGGCTCGGGCGCGTGCGGGGGCTAGTCCCATTGCGGTGAGGACGTGGGAAGGTTCGGCGGCGCCGGATTGACAGGCGGAGCCTCCGCTGACGGAGAGGCCCTTGAGATCCAGGGCGATGACGAGGGCTTCGGCTTCGAGATGATCGAAGTAGAGGTTGGCGGTGTTGGAGACGCGGGGGGCTCCGGCTCCGTTGACGCCGGTCTCTTCGATCTGGGAGAGGATGCCTTGTTCGAATCGGTCGCGGAGGGCAGTGACTTTGCCGGGTGCGTCACCGGCCAGCCAGGTGTTTGCGAGTTCGGCTGCTCTGCCGAGGCCTACGATGCAGGCTACGTTTTCGGTTCCGGCGCGGCGCTGGCGCTCGTGGGTGCCGCCGTGGAGCATGGGGGCGAGGCGGACGTTCTTGCGGACGAAGAGGACTCCGATGCCTTTGGGGGCGTAGATCTTGTGCCCGGAGAGGGTGAGGAGATCGACGTGCTTGAGCGGGCCTTCGGCGTTTAGGTCGAGGGGGAGCTTGGCGGAGGCCTGAACGGCGTCGGTGTGGAAGAGTGCGCCGGCTGCGTGGGCGATGGCGGCGAGTTCGGCGATGGGTTGAATGACCCCGGTCTCGTTGTTTGCGTACATAACGCTGACGAGTTTGGTGTTGGGGCGGATGGCTGCTTGTAACGCTGCCGGCTCGATGAGGCCTTGGGGGGTGCAGGCGAGGAATGTGACTTCTATGTTTCGCTTGGCGAGTGACTCGGCGGCGTTGAGGACGGCGTGGTGCTCGATGGTGGTGGTGATGAGGTGAGCGGGCTCGGCTGCGGCGTGTTCGGGCGAGAGGACACCGAAGAGGGCGAGGTTGTCGCTCTCGGTGCCGCCGGAGGTGAAAACGATCTCGGAGTTGAGGCAGTGGAGGAAGCGGGCGACCTGGGCGCGGGCTTGTTCGACGGCGCCGCGGGCGTGCTGGCCGTGCTGGTGGATGGAGCTGGCGTTGCCGTAGTGTTCCATCCAGAAGGGACGCATGGCCTCGAAGACCTCCGGGAGGAGGGGGGTCGTGGCGTTGGCGTCCATGTAGATTCTGGGCATGGTTTTATTTTATCTTGCTGGGGTTGGAGGGTGGAAAATGCTTGTACCGATCTTCACCGAAGCCACCGATTTGGAAGGCGCAACGACAAGGGGAAAAGCAAAAGCGGGATCCTTCACGTCGTTCAAGGCAGGCTCTTCGGGCGCGTCGTTTGCAAAGTGTGCGGACGACCTCGCTTTGCAATTCGTTGGCATTGGTAGAGTGAATGGGCCGGTTCGTAGTGCAGGTCAATCTCAGGAGGCATCATGGCTGATCCAACACCGCTGAAGTATGTCATCTACATTGCTGCCACGCCGGAAAAGGTTTGGGAAGGCTTTGTGTCGAAGGAATCGAATCGCATTCTCTTCATGGGAGCGGAGCTCGAGGCTGAGTGGAGGGTGGGCGGTTCGATGGCATGGGTGGGCCCAGGGCCTGATGGCAAGCCTATGAAATATGTTCATGGTGAGGTGCTTCACTTCGACCCGCCGAAGATGCTGAAGTACACCTTTGCGATGGGGCAAAGCACCACAGCGTCGCGTGTGACGTTGGAGCTGGTTCCTGAGACCGAGGCCACCAAGGTGACGGTGATTCATGACCAATGGGCCGAGAGTGATGAGGCTTACGGCCCTACGGCTGATGGTTGGGCTCGGATTCTCTCTCGGCTTAAGACGCTGATGGAGACAGGAAAGACGTTCAAGCCGCATTGACCCTCGCGAATGAAGTCAGAAATGCAAACGCAATGGCCCAAGACGAGAGAACGACAAAGGCAACAGCAACTACAACTACAACTACCAATACAGGGATTCTTCGCTCCGCTCAGAATGACGACAAGAAAATGACGGGAGTAGCAAAGAGAAAGGGAGATGCGTTTTGGCATCTCCCTTTCTCTTTGTGAGGCATTGACGTTTTATTTTAATACGGTTTGGGTGGAGGGGCCATCCAGGATTCCGTTGAAGAGGAATTTGAAGGTTGCGTGGGGTTGGCCACGGAAGGTGATTTCGGGGCCGTAGAGGACTACTTTGCCTTTGCCCACAGGAGTGGCGGCGATGGCGGTGGTGTGGTTGATGTAGCTCTGGCCCCAGGCCCAGCCGCTGGCGAGGAGGTTGTCGTCGTCATACCAGGCTATGGCGTGAAGACCGGAGAGCGAGGCCTGCGGATCGAGCGTGAAGGCTGGGCTCGAGTCGAAGTCGACGATGACGTTGGGGGCGACTCCGTAGGCGATGGGGTCGGTGGTATCGACGTGCGCCTTGATGAGTGAGCCGGGGATGTAGAAGCGATCGGGTGGGACGGGCTGGTATTGGCCTTTGACCATCTCCATGGGCGCGTTGATGAGCGGGAGCTTGAGATACGACGCTATGGAGGTGGAGGTGCCGATGGCGAGCACCGTTCCGCCGTTGGAAGCGAAGGCTTCAAGCTGCGGAATGGTCTTGGTGGGAGTGATCTGGCCCATCCAGGAGCGGAACTCGGCGGGGACTTCCTCAGGCTTCAACTCGCGGCCAAAGAAGCCGCCGCCACCACCGCGACCGCCGGGGCGGGGCGAGCGGATGAGACCGTCAGCGAAGAGGAGCACGTCATATTTGGCGTTGAGGTTGCCGGCGTCGAGCTCCTGCGGATAGACGACGGTGAAGGGGAACTCGAACTGATCGAAGAGCCAGCGGATCCAGCCGGAGGGCATGGAGCCGCCGTAGACGTCGGCCAGGCCGATGCGGACGGGGTGAAGCTGGATGGCCTCGGATGAGGGCGCTTGTGCGACGGCGGTGGCGCTGATGCCGAGAGTCTTGGTTGCGGTTGTGAGGATCTGCTGTGTGCTGGCGGAGTAGGGCAGCCAGAGAGCGCCTGCGGGAAGCTGCTTGTCTTTCCCATTGACGGCGGCGCTAACGGCGCTCTTCAGCCAGTAGACCGGCTGGTTGGCTTTGAGGAGACGGTTGGTGAGCGTGTAGGAGTCGTTGTACTCGTGGCTGACGAGGTAGCCGGCTGGTGTGCCGCTGACGCCAGTGATGGTGCCGGGGATCGGGATGGCGAGGTCGGTTTTGATGGGCGCGAATGGGCCGGTGACGGGTTCGGTGTAGCGATCGAAGCGGACGCCCATCTGGAAGGCGAGGGTCCAGCCGGTGGTGTCATAGGGCCGGTTGGGTGGGCCGCCGGGGTAGGGGAAGTCGTTGGGGTGGTCCTGGGGCTCGAACATGTCGAGCACCTGCGGGCGGAAGGCCTGCGCGGTGAGCACGACGTAAGAGCCAGCGGGGTAGTGCTTGCCCGCGACATCGAAGTCCGCGCTGGCCTGCTGGACTTCGACTCCGGTCTTCATGAGGCTGTTGACGAATTTAGTCGCGGTGGGGAAGTCGGGCTGGTCGGAGGGGATGACATAGCCACGCGCGTCCTTCAGCGTAGGGTCGTGGAGGACCTTGTCGTAGAGATCGGCAGGGATGCCCTGGGTGCGTGGACCGGCAGCGTTAGCAGCGTCGGGAGAAAGCACCCCACCGCGATTGACGGTTGCGCCAGCTTTCTCCGCTGCGGCTTCGAGCGCTACGATGCGCTTGGGCGTGATGGTCCAATGGTCCTCGGTGCCGTTCTGAACGGAGTCCTTGCCCATGAGGTAGAAGTTGTAGAGCAGGTGGGTTCGTTCGCGGGAAGCATAGTCGAGCACAGCGCGGTTGTTGGTCTGCTCATAGGCGATGGATGAGGCGTAGTGCCAGAGCTGCGGTTTGATGGGATCGACAAGGTCGTTGCGCGGGAGCTGCTGACTCGCAAGCAGAGGCAGAGGCTCGGGCGTGGGGTTGCCGATGATCTCGGTCAGCAGGCCAATCTGGTTGTGAAAGTAAGAGACGGTGCGAAGGCTGCCGTTGAACCAGGTGGAGTAGGGTGCGCCGCTGCGTGAGGTGGAGCCGGGCTTGTTCTCTTCGACGAGGCGCTGGTGCATGGAGGTGCCGACGGCCTCAATGCCGAGAACGACGAGAGGGTCGTAGAAATAGCTGTTGGGGTCGCGGAAGGGCGGCATGAAGATGACCGTGCCCGCTGGACCTGCCTGGTGGTGGTTGTAGACGATCTGCGGGTACCAGACGCGGGAGAGAATGCGGTTGACGTTGGTTGACTCGGGCTGGTTGCTGGCGAAGAAGTCGCGGTTGTCGTCGTGGCCGATGTACTTCTGCCAGAGTCGTGGCACGCCGTCGAGCGAACGCTTGGTGGCTTCAGGATTACGCATGTACCAGTTGGAGACTAGTTCCATGCCGTCGGGATTGGCGAAGGTGCAGAGGGCGATGTCGTCGTGCAGGAAGCGGAGGGTCTCGGGGTCGGTCTTGGCGTTGAGCTCGTAGATTGTCTCGACGAGCTGCTGGGCGCCTACGGTCTCAGAGGCGTGGAGGCCGCCGTCGATCCAGACAATCGCTTTGCCCTCTTCGGAGAGGGCCTTGGCCTGATCGTCGGTGAGACCCTTGGCGAGGGCGAGCTTCTGGCTGATCTCGCGGTAGTGCTCGAGGTTCTTGATGTTCTCCGGCGAGGAGATGATGGCCATGTACTGATGGCGGCCCTCGGCGGTGAGGCCGATGTCGATCAGCTTCATGCGGTCGGATTCTTTGGCAAGCTTCTGCAGGTATTCGGTCTCCTGCGTGTAGTTGACGAGTTGGTAGTCGTCGCCGATGTCATGGCCGAACTGCTGCCTGGGCGTTGTGATGTTGGGTCGAGCGCCGGCTGTCTGGCTGAAGCACGGAAGAGTGGCGAGAAGACACAACGAGAATGGCAATAATCGCAGCTTCATGCGAGGACGACTCCTTTAAAGATATTGTTGATTTATATCAGGAGACGTCGGAGTAGCTCGAAGAGTTGCGAGTGAAGGTAAGAAAAGGCGAATTTACTGTGTGAAGCTAGTGCGAAGAAGCTGATTGATCTGGTAGGCTTGGCCCGAACGTGCAGTTGGACAAGGGATTTCGAGCAGGACAACTTGATTGGAGGATGGAAGATGAGGAAGCAGATGGTTGTGATGTTAGCGATGGCGTGTTGTTTGACCCTTGCGAAGGCGCAGACGGGGACGACAACTCCGAAGATCGCTGCGGGGACTGTGATCGAGCCTGCGAAGGCTTTTGATGCGATGTTGAGCGGGTTTGAGGCGGAGATGATGCCGCTGGCGAAGGCTATGCCAGCCGAGAAGTACGACTTCGCTCCGAGTGCGGCGATCTTTGCCGCTGGTCAGGCAACCGAGTATAAGGACGTAAGGACGTTTGGCGCGATGGTGCAGCATATTGCGGCGGCCAATTATTTTTATGCCAGCGGATTGAGCGGGTTGAAGCCCGATGCGGATGTGAAATCGCTCGCTGACGGGAAGTTGAAGGGGAAGGACGAGATTGTGGCGGCGCTGGCTGCTTCGTTTGCGTTTACTCACAAGGCGATCGCGACACTGACGGCTCAGAATGCGTTCGAAAGCGTTCGGGGAATGCAGACCAAGGCCAGTGTCGCGGGCGGCGTAGTGGCGCATGGGTTCGATCACTACGGACAATTAGTGGAATATCTGCGGATGAATGGGATTGTGCCTCCGGCCAGCCAGAAGTAGATTCGCTCCAGATGTGCTGAAGAGCAGTCCTTCGGTGGCTGCTCTTTTGTTTTGGTTTTGGGCAATCGGTGTGGCGGCGTTTCAGCGGAAGAGTTCGTACATCGGGTCGCTCTCGGTCGCCGGACCCGAACGGATAACGTAGGTAATACCGATAGCTGTGGTATCGCTGTGGATACGAAGACTGCGGCTGTAGTAGCCGGATAGGGTGAAGTGCCCGTTAAGTGGAATGTCGAGGGCGTTGGTGAAGCCGTTGTCTTCGGTGACGTTGTACCCGGTGACGACGGTGGCTTTGCCATGTCGTGAAGGGCCGTAGATCTTCTGATCGCCGATAGGAAGCTGCTCGTAAGCATCGCTTTCGAACGAGATGCCTCGGAGGAGCTCGACGCCAATGCCGACCTGAAAGTGAGCGAGTGGGCCGAGGGAGGTGTAGTTCTTCGTCACGGTACGGTTGACGAGCGTCGTGGAGTCTCCGGCGCCGATCTCGAGAGTCGGAGTGACGCGGCCAAAGGTGCGTTCAAAGTGGTTGTTGATGTCGAAGGTGACGCGGCCTGTGGTGAGACCGTAAGCCTCATCTCCGCTGGGAGCCGTGACGAGGCCGGTGAGCTGATATTGGAATGAGCGCGGGATAAATTGGGCGTGGAAGCCGAGAACCACGTCGCCGGGTTCGCCGCGTTGATTGATTAACTGCGCGGTTGGTTTGGGGTGGGTGGAGCGACTCTCCGCCAGGCGATACATGTAGATGGGGATGCTTGCGTCGATGGAGAAGATGTCGTTGAAGCTGTAGCCGATGGCTGGGGTGAAGATCGTCGCCCAGCCGGTGACGGAGTCGTGAACTCCAGAGACAGTGGCGCCGGCATTCCAGCCGCGAGCTGGTGCAGAGAGTCCCGGCACCAGCGGATGGTCCTGGACATCCGGTGGTGGTTGGACGGTGGAGGGTGGCGTCTCAGGAGGTTTTACGCGAGGTGACTGGCCACTGGCCGGAAGCGCAAGGAGCAGAAAAAGGCAGCAGGAGGTCCGGCAGTGAAGGCTTAGCTGCAAACATTACCTCTAAAGTGAGCTCGGAGTTGAGCATGACACTTTTGCAGGCGTTCGCCAATCTCTTTTGTGCCCGTTGATGGTGTCTATTGCTTATTGGTTAACGGCCAGACTAGCGCTCTCCGATGGGAATGTATGGCGCAGGGTAGGCGGGGCCGGTGTAGTCGGCGCGCGGACGGATGAGGCGGTTGTCGTCGTGCTGCTCGATAACGTGGGCAGCCCAGCCGGAGATACGGCTAACGGCGAAGATGGGGGTGAAGAGGTCGATGTCGATCCCAAGAGTGGTGTAGGTCGAGGCTGAGTAGAAATCGACGTTAGCGTTGAGCTTCTTCTCCTGCTTGACGAAGAGCTCGATCTTGCGGGACATATCGAACCACTTGGTATTGCCTGCAGCGTTGCCGAGTTCTTCCGACATGCGGCGCAGGTGGGTCGCGCGGGGATCTTCGGTGTGATAGACACGGTGGCCGAAGCCGGAGATCTTTTTCTTTTCGGCGAACATCTGCTTCACGTACTCGACTGGGTCAGCTCCGGCTTTGTCGATGGCGTAGAGGAGGCGCATGGTGGCCTCGTTGGCTCCGCCGTGGAGTGGGCCTTTGAGGGCGCCGATGGCTCCCGTGATGGCGGAGTGGATGTCGGCAAGGGTGGCTGCGATGACGCGCGCGGCGAAGGTGCTGGCGTTGAGTTCGTGATCGGCGTGGAGGATGAGCGCGATGTCGAAGGCGCGAGTTGCGGTGGCAGAGGGCTTTTCGCCGTTGAGCATCCAGAGGAAGTTGGCTGCGTGGGAGAGAGAGGGATCGGCGTCGACGAGGGGCTTGCCCTTGCGGATGCGGTCGAAGACGGCGACAATCATGGCGATCTGGGATGTCAGGCGGAACGATTTGCGGACGTTGGCGTCGTGCCCGAAGTCGGCTTCGTCGGCGTCGTAGATGCTGAGAAGCGAGACGGCAGTACGGAGGACTTCCATTGGTGTGGCGACGGAAGGAACGCTGCGCAGGAGATCGATGATCTTAGGGTCGAGTTTGCGTGCATCTGCAAGTTTCGCGGAGAAGTCTTTGAGTTCGGCAGAGGTGGGGAGTTTGCCGTACCAGAGGAGATAGGTGGTCTCCTCGAAGGTCGAGCGCTCGGCGAGTTCGTGGATGTCGATGCCGCGGTAGGAGAGGACGCCGGCGTCGCCGTCAATCCAGCAGATGGAAGAGGTGGTGGCAACAATACCTTCCAGGCCTCTCGATGCAACAGCGGTGGACATAAGACACTTCTCCCTGGGAAAACTTAGTACTTCTGGTTATAGCGCAGCGGAGAAACGGTTGTCACGGCGGAGTGCGCGAATATCGGCATCCGTGTGCGACTAAGGTGTTAGAAGTTTGGGTGATTTGTCGAGTTAGAGAGAAGGGCGCCAGATCAATGGCCGGAGTCTGGTTGAGGAGGATCTGCGCCATGACCTGTGCGGTGGCAGGGGCCAGGAGGACTCCGTCGCGGTAATGGCCTGTGGCAATGAAATGATTGGGTTGGGTAGGAAGTGCTCCGAGCAGAGGAAGGCCATCGGGGGTGGCGGGACGCAGGCCTGCCCACGCTTCCAGTTGAAGGGAATCGGACAGGGCGGGAAGAAGTGCCACAGCCAAGGAGCGAAGGCGCTCGATATCGGTGGGATGAGGGGTTTTATCGAAACCTGCATCCTCGATTGTGGCTCCGATGATTGCACGGCCGGCGTTTGGACCGACTGTGCGGGGGACTATATAGATGTCGGGAGTGCGGACGACGAGGTCGAGCGGAAGCGAGGCAGGCAGGGAGATGGCGAGCATCTGTCCTTTTTTCGGAGCGATAGGGATGGACAGGTCAGATGTGACGGAGGCCCAGGCTCCAGTGCAGTCTACAAATTGTTTTGTTATAAGGACGCCGGTTGGCGTGTCGACCTCAACCGTGCTGCCGAGAGAGCGGGTGGAAAGGACGGGGGTGTGGGGGCGGAGATCGATGGTGGTTGCACCCATGGAAGTGAGAAGAGCGGCAGCAAGTTGACGGGGATCGAGACTGTGCTCCTTCAGGAGGGTGAAACGGCGATCGCCGGGAGTCAGAGTGGGGAGAAGCCGGGAGAGGTCGGCGGTGGTGAGTTCGCCCTGGGGTCGGGCTGCGTGCGGCGGATGCGCTTGCAGGGTGGTGTTGGTCTGAAAGGGAACGCTGATGCCAGAGAGAAAACAGATGCGGTTGAGGAAATCGGGGTAGAGTGCAAGGCTCAGATTGGCGAGGGGCCGTAGTTCGTGTGGAGTGTGTGGGTCTTCCGCGGCCAACATTCCTGCGGCGGCGGTGGAGGCTTCGGCGAGCGGGGCGGAACGGTCGAGTACGGTGACAGCGAGGCCGCGTCGATCGAGTTCGAGAGCAAGGGAGAGGCCGATAATGCCGGCCCCGGCGATGCAGACGTCGGGGTGATGCATTGCATTAGTTTAGTCGGCTCGCAGAGAAGTTGTAGTCTGGGTGTATCGGTTTGGCGGATGGGTAGTCTATGATCGGCAACACGGCTGTCGAAGAACGATGGCAGAGTCTGTGGGCGAGTTAACCACTAGGAGAATGGAATGAGCGACGAAGAGTATGTAGAACAGAGATCGATTTCGGGAGCGCTGCTGGGAGTGGTGGCGGTGGCGCTACTGGCCGCGTTGGGTGGACTGGTCTGGTCGTACGGTCTGCAGAACCATCTTTCGGCTGCAGAACAGAAGATTGTTGCGGCGGACCAGAAGAATGCTGAACTGGAGCAAAAGCTCGAGGCGACCAATGCTCGGCTGCGGGCGACCAGCGAGACACTGGGGCAGAGCGTCGGCATGACGCAGAAGCAGATGGAGGCCAAGGCGGAAAGCATTCTGGCAGCCCAGCGTGCTGCGACGTCGAAGCTGGAGCAGGCGGAGGCGGCTAACTCCAAGCAGATCGGCGCGGTGTCGAGTGACGTCGCCAGTGTGAAGACGGACGTGGGCGGCGTGAAGACAGACGTTGCCACGACGAAGTCGGACCTGGAGGCGACCAAGACTCAGTTGAAGAGCATGCGAGGCGACGAGGGCGTGATGAGTGGACTGATCGCTACGAATCACGATGAGCTTGAGGTTCTGAAGCATAGGGGGGACCGGACTTATCTGGAGTTCAGCCTGCAGAAGGGCGCGAAGCCTACTTTGCTCTCCACGGTCAAGTTGCAATTGAAGAAGGCTGACGAAAAGCACTCGAAGTACACCCTGATGGTTAGCTCGGATGATCGCAGTATCGAGAAGAAGGACAAGGGGCTGGATGAGCCGGTCCAGTTTTATAACGGCAAGGACCCGGTGCTGTATGAGCTGGTGGTGAATGTGATCGAGAAGAACCGGGTGTCGGGTTACCTGTCGATTCCCAAGTCGGGGAAGACCGCAGGGGGCCAGTAGCAAAAGGCAATTTACGAAGTGCAGACGCAGAAAGGGGGACGCTCATCGCGTCCCCCTTTCTGGTTGCCTTCGTTGGACTACTTCTTTTTTGCTGCCTTCTTCGCTGGTTTCTTGGCTGCCTTCTTTGCTGCTTTCTTAGTTGCCATTTTGCCTATTCTCCCTAGTGATTAGACATCATCTTTACAACACGCTGCAGAGCAGCTAACGAAGGTATAGATTTACGAAATTTCACTGTCAAGAAAAAAATGAACGATTACGAAAATTCTTTTTCGCCGACCGAGACGAAAAACCGTCGGGTGTGACGTCCATTGTCGCCACTTGAAGTCCACGAGACGGCTTTACCGAGACAGATTGGAAGAAAGTGTTTGTGTGCGCAGGTCCGTGCACTATAGTCGTGGGAATAAAAAGTTCGGGTAATTTGTTTACGATTCATCTGACTTCAGTACGACGGGAGAGTGCTTGATGCATGCAAAAAACGTGATTGCGATGGTTGTCTGTCTTCTGCTAACGAGTGGGATGGTGGCTCAGAAGCGGAACATAACAGAGAAGGATATCTTTGGCTTTACGTGGATCGGCGACACGCAGCTTTCGCCCGACGGAAGCCATGCTGTTTATGTGCAGACGACAGTAAATGCGAAGCACGACGGGTACGACACGGCGCTTTACCTTCTGGATACTTCCCAGCCAATGACACCCGCGCGGCGCCTGACCAACGGGCCGCATGATGGGCAGCCGCGATGGTCGCCGGATGGGACGCAGATTGCGTTTACTCGTGCGACGGAGAAAGATGGCAAGCCGCAGCCGGCGCAACTCTATTTGATTTCGCTATCGGGCGGAGAGCCAATGCAGGTCTCGGCGATGGAGAAGGGAGTTGGTTCGCCACAATGGGCTCCGAGCGGCACGTGCATCGCGGTGCTGAGCGGGACGCCGATTGTGCCTGAGCCGAAGGCCGAGAAAAAAGAGGGGGCGAAGGCCGAAGAGAATAAAGCCGAAGAGCATAAGAGCGATGTGCGGATCATCATGAAGGCGGTGTATCGCAACAATGACACCGGCTACCTGGATACGAAAGACGTGCCGCAACTGTATCTTTTTTACACTTCGAAGTTTGGGGCGAAGACGGTCGACCCATGGCAGGTGACGGCTGGCCGGTTTGGGGTGAGCGAGTTTGCGTGGCATCCTTCGTCCACTTATATCTATTACACGTCGGAGCATGCGGACGAGCCTTATTACGACCTGCCGCACAACGAGATCTACGTGTTGGACCCTCCTGCGGCCGCGCCTAAGGATAAGACGCCACCGCTATTGAGTTCCCTTGTCGCGAAGTTGACACTCGGGGCGTCAGGGCTGTCGATTTCGCCGGACGGTCGGCACATGGTGTTTCATGGCGACGAACAGTCGCTGACGAAGCCACGGTCGCATCAGCAACCCGATTTGTTCGTGATGGATATCGATCCAACGCAGCCGATCCCGCCGACTCCGCCAGTCCGCAATCTTACGGCGAACTACGACTATGAGATGGGGTCGGGAGTTGGAGGGGATAACACGGCTCCGCGAGGAGGCGGCCGCGAAGGAATGGTATGGACGCCGGATGGCAAATCGGTGATCGATGTGGTGGGCAAGCAGGGTAGCGCCCTGCTGGTCTCGGTCGATATTTTGACCGGCGCAGTGAAAGAACTGACCGCAGAGAAGCAGGCTGTAGTGGGTTTTGCTATGACGCGAGACGCCGCGAAGACGCTGGCGCTGATCTCGACGCCGGTCAGGATCGGAGATCTGTACTCGGTGGCGATGGATGGTTCGAAGCAGCAGACACAACTGACGGATGTGAACAAGGAGCTGTTTTCGAAGTTGAACCTGACAATGCCCGAAGATATGCAGGTAACGCCAACTGCCAACCCAAAGGACATAGGCGGAAGCAAGATCGAGTCGTTTGTACAACTGCCGCCTGATTTCGACAAGACCAAGAAGTATCCGCTGATTCTGAATATTCATGGAGGCCCACACTCGGCGTATGGTTGGGTCTTTGACCACGAGATGCAGTGGATGGCGGCCAAGGGATACGTCGTGGCGTATCCAAATCCGCGCGGATCGACAACTTACGGGCAACAGTTCGCGAATGTGATTCAACATAACTATCCAGGGGACGACTTTCACGATCTGATGGACTGTGTCGATGCCGTGGTGAAATTGGGATATGTCGATCCGGCAAAGATGGGGGTGACTGGTGGCAGCGGAGGAGGATTGCTGACCGACTGGACGGTGACACAGACGACGCGCTTCAAGGCGGCCGTCGCCCAGCGGGACATTACCGATTGGTCGAACTGGTGGTACACGGCGGACTTTACCTTGTTTCAGCCGACATGGTTTGAGGGCGCGCCGTTCGACAAGGTCGAGGAGTTCAAAAAGTACTCCCCGATTACTTATGTGACGAAGATTCAGACGCCGATGATGTTCATCCTGGGCGACGCGGATTACCGGACGCCACCCACCGCGGGCGGCGAGGACTTTTTCCGAGCGTTGAAGTATCGGCATATCGACACCGTCATGGTGCGGTTCCCTGGGGAGAGTCATGAGTTGTCGCGCAGCGGGCAGCCGTGGCATCGCGTGGAGCGGTTGGAGAATATCGTCAACTGGTTCGACAAATACTTGATGGGAATGCCTGAGCCGCAGTACGACATTGTGCCTGCCGGAGCGACTCCGGCTAGTGTGAAGTCGAACTAGTGGAGTAGAGTTTTCATCGAGGGATTTCTTTCGATGAAGGATGTTGTGATTGTTGCTGCAGTGCGGACGCCCGTTGGAAAGTTCCAAGGGGCGTTCGCCGATTTAACGGCGGTCCAGCTTGGTGCGATTGCAGTGCGCGAGGCCGTGAGGCGGGCCGGGATCGATCCAGCCAGCGTGGATGAGTGTTTGATGGGTTGTGTTCTGCCGGCGGGACTGGGACAGAATCCGGCGCGGCAGGCGGCGCTGCAGGGTGGGCTATCGGATACAGTGTCGGCGATGACGATCAATATGGTTTGCGGATCTGGGTTGAAGGCTGTCGCGCTGGCTGCGCAGGCAGTAATGTCAGGCGATGCCGAGATAGTCGTTGCTGGTGGTATGGAGTCGATGACGAATGCGCCCTATCTGCTGCCTCAAGCGCGCAGGGGCTTTCGCATGGGTGATTCGGTGGCGGTGGATTCGATGGTGAAGGATGGGCTGTGGTGCGCCTGTGAGGACTACCACATGGGCGTCACCGGGGAGAATGTCGCGGAGAAGCATTCGATTACGCGTGAAGAGCAAGACGCGTATGCGTTGGCATCGCACAAGAAGGCGAGTGCTGCTTGGAGAGAAGGGCGGTTCGATGTGGAGGTTGTCCCGGTTTCCGTGCCGGGAAAGAAAGGTGCGCTCACAGTCGTAGCGCGTGATGAGAGTGTGCGGGATGATGCTTCGATAGAGGCATTGGCCGGGTTGAAGCCCGCGTTCAAGAGAGATGGGACAGTCACGGCTGGGAATGCTCCAGGGGTGAATGACGCGGCAGCTGCCGTGGTGGTGATGTCGGCCGCGCGGGCGAAGGACCTTGGGCTTACGGCAATGGTGACGATCAGGGCGCAGGCTACGAGCGGTGTAGCTCCAAAGTGGGTGATGCTGGCTCCGGTGACTGGTGTTCGGAAGGTTCTGAAGCGTGCGGGGTGGGAGCGGGACGAGGTAGATTTGTATGAGTTAAACGAGGCATTTAGCGTGCAGGCGCTTGGCGTGATGAAGGAGTTGGGGCTTGACCCCGGTAGGGTGAATGTTAATGGTGGGGCAGTAGCGATTGGGCATCCGATTGGCGCAAGTGGAGCGCGGGTGCTGGTGACGCTGATTCACGAGATGATGCGGCGTGATGTGAAGAAGGGAGTTGCGGCGCTTTGTCTGGGTGGCGGCAACTCGGTTGCGCTTGCGGTGGAACGGTAAATCCATCTGGCAATCCTCACGATGCCTGATGGACGATGTGCATCTAATCAGGCTGAGTTGCTGTTGTGTGTTGGCTTCCAGGAGGATTGATGGGTCTGTTTCGACTGGTTTCGATTATGACCATGCTTTGTGCTTCGGTTGTTCTGGCGCAAGACAGCAAACCGAGAGCGTTTGAAACGATTCGGAGTAGTGATTCGTACCGGCAGGCTGTGCTAGGGGTGTACCAGGACTATGAGAGCAGTCTTTCTACGCACTGCCCGAAGATCGATATCAACATGAATACGAGTGAGGCGAAGGTATTTGGGGCGATCCAAACGGATGCCAACGGCGAAATAGTGAGTGCTCAGTGGAAGGAGAGGACCGACGGAGTTGCGTGTGGGGAGAAGCGATCGTATGGGGCGTGGGTGACGATGAAGGATCGCAAGACCGAGGTGCTGGCTTTGTTCCCGGGACAGTCTGCGGCAGGACCTGCTTTGCAGCATGACGCGGCGCAGTATGCTGCTGTCGGCGCGGGTGGTGCGAGTTCGTGTCAAGTCGATATTCTTGACACGGCGTTGCCGAATGGAGAGCCGACTGGGCCAGGTGTGCCTTGGGATGAAAAGTGGACGATCAGGGCGTGCGGGAAGCGATCTGTTGTGACGATGCATTTTGCACCGGACGCGCAGGGGATGAAGATTAGCGTGACTCCGAAGGAGACGGTCGCGCTGCCTTAACTTAACATTCAATGATGTTGAGGGCCAGGCCAGCGAGCGAGGTTTCCTTATAGCGGGATTGCATGTCGAGGCCAGTCTGGTACATGGTTGCGATGACCTGATCGAGTGAGAGCTTGTGGTCGCCGGACTCGTGCATGGCCATGCGGGCGGCGTTGATGGCTTTGACGGCGCCCATGCCGTTGCGTTCGATGCAGGGAATCTGGACGAGGCCGCCGATGGGGTCGCAGGTCATGCCAAGGTTATGTTCCATGGCGATCTCGGCCGCGTGTTCTATTTGCGCGTTGGTGCCATTGAGGGCGGCGACTAGGCCTCCGGCAGCCATGCTGCAGGCTACGCCAACTTCGCCCTGGCAGCCGACTTCAGCGCCGGAGATGCTGGCATTTTCTTTGTAGAGGATGCCGATGGCTGCAGCAGTGAGAAAGTAGCGTAGGATGCCTTCCTGTTTTTCTTCTGGGTTTCCTTCTGTGAAGCGAGTGTAGTAGTTGGCGATGGCGGGGATGACGCCTGCGGCTCCGTTGGTGGGGGCGGTGACGACTCTCCCACCGGCTGCGTTCTCTTCGTTGACGGCCATGGCGTAGACGGTGACCCAGTCGATAGGGGCGAGGGGATCTTTGGAGCCGATGGTGTTGAGGCGGTGGGCGAGGCGATGAGCGCGGCGGCGAACGTTGAGACCTCCGGGGAGGATGCCTTCCGTGGCGATGCCGCGTTCGGTGCACTGTTGCATGGCTTGCCAGATGGTGAGGATGCTATTGCGGATCTTCTGCTGTGGGGATGGACTCCGTTGCGACGAAGCGGACCGTGGGCGGTTGATGGCTATTTGGGTGTCGTTGAGGAGGGCGACTTCGTTGGCCAGCATTAGTTCTGCGATGGTGAGGTTGTGCTGCTTCGCGGTGGCGAGGAGATTGGCGGCGCTGCGGAATGGGTAGGGGACGGTGCGCGTGTTGGTGGGGGATTCGGAGTTGCGCTCGGCCTGGAACTCCGAGTCGGATACGATGAAGCCGCCGCCGACAGAGTAGAAAACTTCTTCGGATAGTATTGCGCTCGTGTTGTCGAAGGCGGTGAAACGCATTCCGTTGGGGTGGGAGACGACTCCCGGGTTCGGATACATCTGGTTGCGGCGGAAGTTGAGGTCCTCGGCTTCAGTGAAGGGGATGGTTTTGCTTCCGTTGAGTGCGATAGATGCGGTGGAGCGGATGGCAGCGATCTTTGGCTCGACTGTGGCGGGGTCGATGGTGTCAGGCGCTTCGCCGAGGAGGCCGAGGAGGATGGCGCGGTCGGTGCCGTGGCCGATGCCGGTGAGTGCGAGTGAGCCATAGAGGTTGACTGTTACTTTTGCGGTTTTTTCGAGGAGGCTCGCTGCGGCTAGTTCGCGTGTGAAGCGGAGGGCGGCTCGCATGGGGCCGACCGTGTGGGAGCTGGAGGGGCCGATGCCAATTTTGAAGAGTTCGAAGAGGCTCGTGTTCACGGGGTTATTGTAGGGGGCGACGGGTGGTTTTGGCTGGCTTGGTGAGTTGAGCGGATTTCTTCGAGGACTTCTTTTCGGATTGCTTCGTGCTGGATTGTTTCTCCTGGAGGTTGTGGTAGGCAGTCTTGAGGGCGCCGGCCATGATGGATTCGTCGGCTTGGTCGAGGTGGATGAAGGTCATGCCCATGCGTCCCCATCCTCCCTGAACGGGAGAGAAGATGTGGGGCTGGTCGGTGACGAAGGCGGCTTGCTGATCGAGGGTGAGTTTAAGGACTCCGCAGCCTTTTTCCTGGTAGGCAAGCGTGGCGAAGATCCGGTTGTTGAGGCGGAAGTCGGGGTGGTTCGAGTGGGAACTCTCGATGGCTCCGGGTAGCTCGAGAGCAAGGCGGCGGAAGAGTGCTGTGGATAAATAAAGTGCGGCGTGCGGCTGGAGGGTGAGGGGAGAGGAGTGTTTGGGGCTCTGGAGAAGCGCTTGGCGGCCGGCGCTGCGGTGTTGCATCGTCATACTCCCCCTCCCGTCAAAAAGTGTGCAAAGTCTCACAAACAAAGGATATAAGGGTGGACTTCGACCTGAGATTCTATGCTAGATGACAAAGCCCGGCGTGTGCCGGGCTTGGTTTTTCTCCTGATTTAAGTTTACCAGCGGTGTCAATGGGGATTTGTCGTTGGCTTTATGACTGTCTTCTTTCTGAACAGAGGGTTTTCCGGGGTTTATGGAAGCTCTGCCCTATTTCGAACTGCCCTTCGACGCCGCATCGAAGATCACATCGGCCACCTTCGAGGGCTGAGCGAGCATGATTACGTGGCTGGAAGGGACAGTGGTGGTTGTCGCACCGATTCTCTTTGCTTGAGCTGCTTCGAGATCGGGTGAAATCGCTCGGTCATGTGCGGCAATGATGTACCACGACGGCTTCGACTTCCAGGCTGGAGTCGTAACCTCTCCCTTCATTGCACCAACGCTGGCTGGCACCTGCGTTGCGGTGAGTACCGCAATCTCTTTGGCGGAGAGGTCCTGCGCAAAATCCTCAGCAACCCCCTTGGAAGTCAGTTTCAGAAAACCACTGCTGTCGGGGCGTAGTTCTGAACCGATAGGGGTCTGAACGCTTGTGATGAGACCGAGGGTAGATTCTCCCTTATCTGGCGCTACGGCCGATACGTAGACGAGTCCGGCTACCTTCGGATCGTTGCCCGCTTCGGTGATGACCGCTCCGCCGTAGGAGTGACCTACCAGCAATACGGGACCATCCGCGAGGGCGATGGCACGTTGCGTTGCTGCAACGTCGTCCGCGAAAGATGTCAGCGGAATCTGCACAGCAACAACATTCAGGCCTTTCGCTTCCAACAATGGAACGACCTTGGACCAGCTCGATCCGTCTGCCCATGCTCCGTGAATGAGGAGTACGGTTTTTACCTTTTCTTGTGCAGTTGCCCTGGCTGCAGGACTGATGACCGCGAGTAACACTGCGGATGCCGACAATACGTTTCGAACAAGCTTGAATACTTGCATTTATTTCTCCTTTGAATGAACGGATGGTCCGCGCACGACTCGAAGTTCTCTTGGTGTCTGTACGGGCTAAGCGGAGGCCCAGAACAAGCCATTCTTGTGGCCATTCTCACATTCGCTATCCGGTTCGATCTGAGGCTAGCTCTGGATGAAGGGAGCTATCTTGGCAAAAACCATCGCAAGCTGGCTATTCCTGCCTGATATGTTGATTGTGGTGATAAAAGGGAAGGGCCGCCATGACGGCGGCCCTCCTTGCATCGCGAATTGGATTTCTTCCCTAATCCGGATTGCGTTGCGTGCTGCTGAAGCGATTCGTTCTCCGTCGCCATCTGCCCGGACTTACTCCGTGAATCCGATTGAAGGAGCGGTTAAGTGCAGACTGATCCCCAAATCCGCACCGAATAGCGATGTCGGCAAGGGGCAAGCGGGAGTTCATGATAAGGGTTTTGGCTCTTTCGACACGGCGTTCCGTCAACCACTGATGAGGCGGCTTGCGAAAGGTTTTTTTGAAGGCCCTTGCAAAGTGGCTTACGGATAATTCGCAGGCTTCTGCAACCTGCTGAAGGCAAATGTTGCCGTCCAGATGAGCCTCCAAGAACTCACTTGCTCTTCGCATCTGCCCAGGAGAGAGTCCGCCACGAAATTGCGCAGACGATACTGTCACGCCGCTATAAGCGCAGACAAGATGACACTTCAGGGCCTGTAACACATTGTCCACGAAAATCTTCGAAGCGTGATGGGGCCGCTCCAGCGAAGAGAGCAGAGTCTGCCCGAGGTGGTGAACGACAGGGTCCAGGGCCCCAAGGTCCCCGACCATCTGCTCCACTCGTGGCGCCTGATGGTCATAAGCAACTTCATCGAGAGCGTCCTGAGTGACATAGACCACCAACGCGTCGAAGGGATTTGGGAGGAAGAGTGATGGCTCGTCCTGCAAGTCGATTGCACTAACGGCCCCAACCGGGTAAAAACCCCTCGATACCGTTTTTCTGCAAAGGAATTGCTCGATAAAGGGTATAGCTTTGAGTTGCAAGGCAACGATGTAGCCGCGCTCGCCAGCGATCGGGCGTGCAATTTCCGGGAGACCCTCGGTGCCATGAACTCTCGCGAACGAGAACGAGGCAAGTTCGGATAGCGTGATCCCTGCCGTAGGCGAATCCTTGAGATACATTGTTTCGGCGAGGTTATTCCAGACAGTCGGGACATCGGAAGAGGTATGCATGTGGGCGAACCTGAACCTTTGATTCAAGAATGCGTTTTCGGATGCTTCACTTGTGTGGAAGGAGGATGGGTTCGATGTGGAAAGACGGTTGGCGAGCAGATCTCTCGAATTGAATGTAATATATAATATATAATTTATTTCCAGCTTTCGCCCAGACTAGTACGTGGCGCGCCTATGGCGCTTTTGTGCTCCATCCGCGGTTGGCGTTGCCCTGGATTTCCAGTTTGCCGGAAATGGTCGAGAGTAAAATCAGGGTGGTGAAGATTACGAAGCCAGCTGTTCTCGCGCTGTTTATGCTTGCAGTCATTTCGCTGTGGGCGTTTGCAGCCAACGAGCCTCCGCTGCCGCCGTCTGCGATGGCGGACAAGGTGGTTGTGTTGAAGAGCTACAGGAGGCTTTTGTTGATGAAGGGCGACGAAGTGCTGAAGACGTACATCGTCTCGCTCGGGAATCCGGCCGGTCCCAAGGTTCGGCAAGGCGATAACAAGACGCCGGAAGGGAACTATATTCTGGACCGCCACAATGCGAACAGCCAGTATCATCGGTCGATTCACATCTCTTATCCGAATGCAGACGATCTTTTGCGCGCGAGAAAATTGGGCGTGTCGCCCGGTGGCGAGTTGTATATCCATGGGCTGCCGAATGAATTCCATGGGCATAGCGAGGCATTGGGCGATTGGACCGAAGGCTGCATCGCGGTGAGCAATGCAGAGATGGATGAGATATGGCGAGCGGTGGCTGATGGCACGCCGATCGAGATCAGGCCCTAAGCGGGAAGATGTAAAGACAAAGATTTCTTTTCATTTGAGAAACCGATCTTCACTTGTTTTATTTTATTTGGGATATGGGTAGCCGTGGGCCAGCTCCAGTTTGAGAGTCCTGTCGTGGTCGTAGATATCGCGAAAGAAGTGAATGTCTCCATTCTCCTCTGCGACGGCAGTCAGGTAGAAGATCAAGACGGGAATAGGGACGATATTCACCTGCAGATTATCTTTGCCGTCATGCATGGCCTTCTGGACTCGTTCCAGGTCCCAGCCGGAAGTGTTGCGGAGAATATAGGCGGCGAATTTGTCGGGATACTGCAGGTGGATGCAGCCGTGGCTTGCCACGCGTTTTAATTCTCCCTCTTCGCCTTCCGTCGCCTCAGAGAACATATCCAGGCTCGCGGGGGTGTCGTGGATATAGACGCTGTGCTCGTTCGGGAATATGAATTTGACTAATCCCATTCCATTCTCGGGACCGGGTGGTTGGCGCACCGTCAGCTTTCCTGATCGCACCTGCTGCAACATTGCAGGAGTGACGTCTCCGGATTTGATGACTTTCCCGGTTGCGCTGACCAACTCCAGGTTGAGATCGGTCAGGGAAGGGTTCTTTTCGATATCGGGGATGGTTTCCTTCTTCAGGATGTTTGGTGGAGGGGTCCAGTAAGGACGAAAGACGAGGTATTGGATGTTGCCTTCAAACATAGGTGTCTGGTGGTTGTAGTCCTCGCCTACGTTGACCCTCATCGTGAGACCTACTTCGCTTTTTTCGTTGAAAGCGTAAAGGCGGAACTCCGGAACATTGATGATGATGGGTGGCTGTTTGAACGTGTACGGCAACCAGCGCAATCTTTCCAGGCCTAACTGCATCTGCTCAATCCGATCGCTGAGCGGCACGTTGATCTCAAGAAGTGTCTTGTAATCAAATTGCCCGGTTGGCTGCATGCCGAAGCGCTCCTGGAAGTGCTTGACCGCATCCACCAGTGGGCCCTCATAAACTGTCGCATCAGGAGGGATTGTGATGTTGTCGGGCAGATCTCCCAACAATCGCAATCGGGCTGTGAGACCTGCTATGCCTGCGTACTGGCCGCCCGGAGACACTCCTCCGACATCAAGCACCTTCTCACCATCACCAGCCTTCTCCAGTTCCATGTAGTGCAGCAAAGCGGCGAGGAGTCGCTTGTAGGCTGCGAAGGGCGGCTCGACCGCGGTCAGTTCCGAACGTAGATCGGAGCCTTTGACCAGGCGTTGGCGGACAAAGTCCGGCAGGTAGAGTTTCTTGTGTTCGACGTCAAACTCGAAACCCAGATTCTGTGGGTTGATCCTGCCAATGTGCAGGTCGGAGATGTAGCGCATGATGCAGACGGTGAGGGCGGCATCGAAGCGCGCTTCGTCGTCGTCTTGATGGGAGCCCTTCAGCAATGTGAGGCGATCGGCCCAGCGTGGGGCGTCGTAATCTTGGGGTCGAAGGCCCTTCTGGTCGGCTTCCTGGAAGAGCTTGATCAGTTCGAGTGCCTGAGGGGTGGGTTGGCCGTCGCGGATCCACGCCGGCTTGTATCCGGCCAGGCGGTAAAAGTTGGTGAGGTGTATTCGGTAGTCCGAGAAGTCGGGCCAACGAAGATCTGGGAGGTTGCCGGAGGCGACGATAGCGCTCAACTGGGAGGCTGAGCCGTCTGGTTTCTGCGTGGAACTGGTTTTGGCGCTGGTCGCAGGCTGTGAATTTTTTTTGGTCTGCGTTAGGCCGCTGAACGGTATCGATGCAACGAGAAGCAGAAGGGCAATCTCAAGCGGTCGTTTCGAACGCACGGTCACCTCCGGGGTGCTCTGCAAATTTGTCTTTGTTAATGCAGGATTACTAAGTAATTGGCGTGTATGCAGGGCCATCATAGCAACACCCGCGATGCTGCGCTCTCGTGCCACATTGCTGGTTCGTTTGCCGGAAATTAAGCTGGCTTGTCGGACGTGATCTTCTTTTCAAAGATCAGTCCCGTTTCGTTAGGCGAAGAGTGACAATTGTTTTGGGTAAAGGGCGACTCGCTCCTTGAGCCGATGATGCTGTGGCGCGAGTGCTATACTCAGCCGACATCTCCGCCCTAAGGATTCATCGGCTCCCAAATGCTTTTTACGGCTCGCAGTGCAGCAGTGTATGGAATTGACGCTCACATTATTGATGTTGAGGTTGATTTTTCCGGCGTCAGGCTTGATAAGGAACTGTTCAGCACAGTGGGGCTGCCGGATGCGGCGGTGCGGGAGAGCCGGGACCGGGTGCGGTCGGCGATCAAGAACTCCGGCTTCGATATTCCTCCGACACGGATCACGATCAATCTTGCGCCAGCGGACCTGAAGAAGGAGGGTTCGGGGTTTGACCTGCCTATTGCAGTGGGGATTCTGGGGGCGTATGGGGCGCTCCATATTAAGGATGTGAGTGACTATCTGCTGGTGGGCGAGTTGGGGCTGGATGGAAGCTTGCGGGCGGTGCAGGGGATGCTGCCGATTGCGGTGGCGGCTCGGGCGAAGGGTGTCAAGAACCTGATTATTCCGGCGAGCAACGCACGAGAGGCTGCGGTGGTGGAGGGTGTGAGTGTGTACCCGGTGCACTCGCTGCTGGAGGTGCGGGAACTTTTGAATTCTGCGGCGATGGGTGGGATTAAGGCGCAGCCATTGAAGGTGGAGACGGGCGCTCTGCTGAACGAGATGCAGCAGTTTCCGCATGACTTCAAGGATGTGCGAGGGCAGCAGGTGGCGAAGCGGGCGCTGGAGGTGGCGGCTGCGGGTGGGCACAATATTTTGATGATCGGGCCGCCGGGGTCGGGTAAGACGATGCTGGCGAAGAGGCTGCCGTCGATTCTTGCTCCGCTGCGGTTTGAAGAGGCACTGGAGACGACGAAGATTCATTCGGTGGCGGGGGTGCTGGATGCGGAACAGGGGTTAGTGGCGCATCGGCCGTTTCGGTCGCCGCATCACACGATCTCAGACGCGGGTCTGATTGGCGGTGGGATGATGCCGCGGCCGGGTGAGGTTTCGCTGGCACATAACGGGCTGCTGTTTTTGGATGAGCTCCCGGAGTTTCCACGGAATGTATTGGAGGTGTTGCGGCAGCCGTTGGAGGATGGGAATGTGACGATTGCGCGGGCGGCGATGAGTTTGAGCTTTCCTGCGCGTTTTATGCTGGCGGCGGCGATGAATCCTTGTCCTTGTGGGTACTTCAACGACAAGAGCCGGGAGTGCATGTGTACACCGCCGATGATTCAGCGGTATGTATCGAAGGTTTCGGGGCCGCTGCTGGATCGGATCGACATTCATATTGAGGTTCCGGCGGTGCAATATAAGGAGTTGCGGGGTGGGGCGGCGGCGGAGGGGTCGGAGCAGATACGGGAGCGGGTGTTGGCGGCAAGAGAACGGCAGCATGAGCGGTTCGGCGCGGATGGGGAGCGGACGGGACGGAATGGAGGGGGATCGGCGAAGGTGGCTTCGCGGCAGATCTTTGCCAATTCACAGATGAATACACAGCAGATACGGGCTTACTGTGAGTTGTCGTCGGACGCGGAGCGGCTGCTGGAGCGGGCGATGCAGCAGCAGGGGCTGAGTGCGCGGGCCCATGACCGTATCTTGAAGGTAGCAAGGACGATAGCAGATCTGGGAAAGGAAAAAGATATCGCGGTGAAGCATATTGCGGAGGCAATTCAGTACCGGACGCTGGACCGTAGTTACTGGTCGTGAGCAGCTGTCGGCGAAGCGTGATTTTTGGGTTGAGATAATCCTGTTTCTGGAATATGGTTATTAACAGGCTCCCAAAAAAAGTATTGACCTTGGGCGTCGGACAGTTTACTTTCCATGAGTGCCGTAGTTCCTCTGGGTCGAAGCTATGACTCGAGTGCGGCTTGACTAAGGTAAATTGCAATGTAAATTTGGCCCGCCAGAGTTGTGGCAGGCGTTCTGTTTCAGGCCTGGGCGCGGTGAGCGCTGAATCTTGCGGAAGAGACAGTTCATAGAAATACGCTGGTCCAGCTTGTCTTGGGCCAGATAAGGTTTTGTTTGTCTGCAGAGGCAATCAAGTCAAAACCGAATGAAAGATTGTAGACAGATTGCAGGAGTCCCCATGCGGTTGTTCTGCGTCTAATCTATGTAACCACGGAGACGGCAGCGGTTCATTTGTCGGTTGCCATTCAAAAGCAGTTCAGGCGAGTTAGCGCTAGCAAGACGCTTACGCCCGTACCAGATAAAAGGAGAGATTATGCGCTCAGATCTTATTTTTGGAGCACTCACGCACGTAAATAACCGTTATGAACTCTGCCAGCTGGCGTCCAAAGCGACGCGTAAGCTGCACAAGCCCAACACCCGGCTGCAGGATACGACGAACGAAGTTCTGGATCGCTTCCGCGACACGGTTCCGATGGATGAATCCGAAGCTGTTGTTGAGAAGGTACAATTGCAGGAACGCCGCGCAGCTTAACGCGCGGCTGTTTCACCCTCTTCGTTATTTCAACCCTAACCCTCCGCAATTCAACCCATCCGCAGTTTAGATTTCACACGATTCTGGCCTTCCGCACGACCCCCTCGTCAAGCAGATCCCGCCTCAGTTTTAAACTTCCCTCCTAAAAATCCAAATCCCAGGTAAAAACATGACCATTTCTGAATTAAAAGAACACAATATCGCCGAACTGAGTAAGCTTGCGCGCGGACTCGACATCGCCGGCACCAGCGGTCTGCGGAAGCAAGACCTGATCTTCAAGATTCTGCAGGCGCAGAGCGAGAAGGAAGGGCACATCTTCGCGGAAGGCGTGCTTGAGATTCTGCCGGATGGCTACGGCTTCCTGCGTTCGCCTGACTACAACTATCTGCCAGGTCCGGACGACATCTATGTTTCGCCATCGCAGATCCGGAAGTTTGACCTGAAAACGGGCGATACGATCTCGGGCAACGTGCGGCCGCCGCATGAGGGCGAGAAGTACTTTGCGCTGGTCAAGATTGAGGCGATCAACTTTGAGTCGCCGGAAGAGACGCGGAACAAGATTCTGTTCGACAACCTGACGCCGCTGTATGCGCAGGAACGCGTGAAGATGGAGACGGTGCGAGAGCATATCTCCGGCCGGGTGATGGATCTGCTGACTCCGGTGGGTAAGGGGCAGCGTGGTTTGATTGTGGCTCCGCCGCGTACCGGCAAGACGATGCTGCTGCAGTCGATCGCGAACAGTATTACGGCGAACCATCCTGAGGTGGTGCTGATTGTGTTGCTGATCGACGAGCGCCCGGAAGAAGTCACGGACATGCAGCGTTCGGTGAAGGGCGAGGTTATTTCTTCGACCTTCGACGAGCCCGCAGCACGCCACGTGCAGGTCGCCGAGATGGTGATCGAGAAGGCGAAGCGGCTGGTGGAGCATAAGCGGGATGTGGTGATTCTACTGGACTCGATTACACGTCTTGCGCGCGCCTACAACACGATCGTTCCGCCGTCGGGCAAGGTGCTCTCAGGCGGTGTGGACTCGAATGCGCTGCAGAGGCCGAAGCGGTTCTTCGGTGCGGCTCGCAATATTGAAGAGGGCGGCTCGCTGACGATTATTGCTACGGCTCTTGTTGATACCGGTTCGAGGATGGATGAAGTGATCTTCGAAGAGTTCAAGGGTACGGGCAACATGGAAGTGATCCTTGACCGCAAGCTTGTCGACAAGCGAGTCTTTCCGGCGATCGATATTCAGCGCTCGGGCACACGTAAGGAAGAACTGCTGATTCCAAAGGAGGATCTGCAGCGGACGTGGATTCTGCGTAAAGTACTGAATCCGTTGTCTCCGGTGGAAGCGATGGAGCTTTTGACCGACAAACTGGCAAAGACCAGAAACAATCAGGAGTTCCTGCATAACATGAGTTCGATCTAGACTGGCTTATGTTGCAACGACCTAAAGAAGCGCGGCTCAGAGGCCGCGCTTCTTTTATGCTCACGGGAGACTGTTCGGAACAATGAGTCATCAGGGCACGTATCGAATCCATTAGAAACATCCAGGAGATTCTTCGATGAATGCTGCGGTAGTTGAAGATTTTTCTATCTCGCCACGCTACACGAACTTTGCCAATCCGGTTCCTAGTGAGAAGGAGGTGCTGGTAAAGGTAAGTGCGGCGGGGCTGCATCCGATTGTTCGAGCACTGGCTAATGGGAGCCACTACGGCAGCACAGGTTTGCTGCCGTTTGTACCGGGCGTTGATGGAGTCGGCCGGCTGGAGGATGGCACGCGAGTCTACTTCGGCGTTATGCGGCCGCCGTTCGGCACGTTTGCCGAATACGCCGTGACGCAGTCATGGATGTGCGTCCCGGTGCCGGAGAAGTTGAGTGATGTCGTTGCGGCGGCGATTGCCAACCCGGGTATGTCATCGATGGCAGCGCTTAAAGGCCGTGCGCAACTGGTGCCGGGCGAGAATGTTCTGATACTCGGTGCGACGGGAGTTGCGGGGCATCTTGCGGTGCAGATCGCGCGGCATCTGGGAGCGAAGCGTATCGTTGCGGCTGGAAGGAATTCGAGGTCGCTGGAGCAGCTTGCAGAGTTGGGTGCGGATGCGGTGATCTCGCTGGATCAGCCGCATAATGCGCTCGTCGAGGCGTTTCGCCATGAGATAGCCGAGCAAGGTGTTAATGTTGTGCTCGACTATCTTTGGGGGCAGCCTGCTGAGAGCGTGCTGGAGGCGATCTCACAGAAGGGATTGAAGCATGACGCGCCGCGCATCCGCTTCCTGCAGGTCGGAGAGAGCGCAGGCAAGACGATTACTTTACCCGCGGCGACTCTGCGCAGCTCCGGGGTTGAACTGCTGGGGAGTGGATTTGGCAGCGCTTCCATTCAACAGATCATGCAGGCAGTTGGAGAGTTTCTAAAGGATGCTGCCGAGGGGCAGTTCAAGTTCAATACAAAGGCTGTTCCGCTGAGGGACGTTACAACCCTATGGAACGCTGGAGAGCACGGTGAGCGGCTCGTGTTTCAACCTTGATGCAGTTTGTCAGTAGCCGTTGGCGATCAGGTACTGCTCGGTGAGGGTGAACTTTTCCTGACTGTCGTGGCGACGTTCGGCATATTTGCTGAGGACGTCGACTTCGATGTTTATGGCTGCGCCCGGGGTTAGGGTGTGGAGGCTGGTAGCCGCGTAGGTGTGGGGAATAATTGCTACCTCTACCTCGCTGCCCGTGATGGAGGCGACGGTGAGGCTGATGCCTTCGATGGTGATGGAGCCCTGGGGAACGACGTAGCGGGTGAGGGCTTCGGGGAGCTGGATGCGGAGGCGCCAGTCGGTGTCCGGTGCGTTCGGCGTGATGGGGGCGAGGGCAAGCAGGGTCGCGGTGCCGTCTACGTGGCCCTGGACGACGTGGCCTCCGAGGGGTGAGCCGGCGGGTGTGGGGAGTTCGAGGTTGACGACGGAGTCTGGTTGAAGGCGAGCGAGTGTGGTGCGGGCGATGGTCTCGGCGGCGAGGTCAGCGGAGAAGCGCGGGGGAAAGGCGTTGGGTTCGATGCTGAGGGCGGTGAGGCAGACGCCGTTGACCGCGATGCTGTCTCCGGTGTTGAGGCGCGCTGTAAGCGTGGGCGCGGCGATGGTAATGCGGGTTGCGCCTTCGGTTGGCGTGACGGCGAGGAGGGTGCCGGTGGTTTCGATGAGGCCGGTGAACATGGTGTCAGGTTATCCGATCTGTTGTGTAGTTGGATGCGCAGATGGAGGCCAGGGATCGTGGAGGTAGCCGGTGATGCCTACGTCCGGGCCGTAGGTGGCACGGGTGATGTGGTGGAGGCGCTGTTCGATGGCCCGGGGTGAGGGAATGCCTTGTGCGAATGGGATCGCATCCTCGCCTAGTTTGGCTTCGGCGTAGAAGAGAACGGCTTTGTCGACGAGGTTTTGCCGGATGAACGCGCCATTGAGGTGAGAGCCGCATTCGAGGAGGACGCTGAGGATGTCGCGTTCTGCGAGGCTGGAGAGGACTGCGGGAAGGCTGAGGCGCCCGTCGTGGTCGGGGACGCGATCGACTTCGACTCCGAAAATTCCTAGTTCGGCGGCTTTCGAAGACGAGGCGGGGGATCCGCAGAGGATGAGCAGGTCGTTTTGTGCGCTGCGGACGAGTTGGGAGTTGAGCGGGATACGGAGATGAGTGTCGAGGATGACGCGAAGGAGCGGGCGGCGGCGGGGCTGACCGCTACGGTCGGTGAGGAGAGGGTCGTCGGCGAGGACGGTACCGATGCCGGTGAGGACGGAGTCGCTGGCGTGGCGAAGACGTTGGACTTCGGCTCGCGCTTCGGGCCCCGTCAGCCAGTGGGGCTGGTTGGGGAGGCGTGAGGCGACCGACGGAGCAAGTTTGCCGTCAGCGGAGAGAGCGGCTTTGAGAGTGATAAAGGGGGTTCGGTGTTGGATGAAATGGGCGAAGGCTACGTTGAGATCGCGGGCCAGTTGTTCGAGAGTGCCGAGGGTGACTTCGATGTTGGCAGCCCGGAGTTTTTGGATTCCCTGGCCGCTGACTTTGGGGTTGGGATCCTGCGTGGCGACGACGCAGCGGGCGATGCCGGCGGTGATGAGGGCGTCGGCGCATGGGCCGGTGCGGCCGTGGTGGCTGCAGGGCTCGAGCGTGACGTAGGCGGTGGCGCCGTGGGTTGAGTTGCCGTTTGCGGCGGCTTGTTTCAACGCTACGATTTCGGCATGGTCATAATATTCGTAAATGTGTGCGCCTTCGCCGATGATTTGACCGTCGCGGACGAGAACGCAGCCAACCTGTGGGTTTGGTGAGGTAAGGCTTACGGTTTCGACGGCGAGTTCGAGGGCTCGCTGCATGAAGAGTTCGTCCTGATCGGGTTGCGTGCCGGACTGCATAGCTTTGAGGATAACGGGTTTGATGGCTGGATCGCTGAGGTGTACAACTTATCCCATGCGAAGTACGACTCCGATGCTGACACCGAGGGAAGCCGCACGATTGCTGGGTGTGAGTTATGCGACAGTGAAGCAGTGGATACTAAACGGGAAGCTGAAGACGGTGCAGACTCCGGGGGGGCACCACCGTGTGGCCGAGGCGACACTGAAGCCGTTTTTGGTGAAGGACAAGATGAAGCCTGCGGCGGAGTCTCGGCAACGATTTCGCACAGTGAGCGGTAGAAACCAGCTTGCCGGCAAGATTGTGAGTCTGCGGATCGAGGGGCTGCTCGCCGAGGTTGTGCTTGCGGTTGGGGATGCGCATGTTATGTCGATTATTACCGCGAATGCGGCTCGCGAACTGCAGTTGAAGAAGGGTGACACGGTGGCGGCTCTGATCAAGTCGACGGATGTAATGATCGAGCGGCTGAACGATTCACTGTAATCAAGAGCGAGTCGTTGGATGCAGTGAAGGTGGGAATGGTTACAAGGTTTTTTCGTCCGAAATTTCTCTTGTATGAATCTCTGTGCGAAGTTTGACTATACGATTTGAAACGTCTAGTTTTGACTATAAGGACTTTCAAAATTTTTGGGCCAAACGGTCCTTCCCAGTCTTGTCAAATCCTGGTCAGCGTTTAGTTCCTGATTGCCGGAGATGTGCACGGACTGCGCTCAAGGAGCGGCTTTCATGAAGTTTCCTCGCATTTTTACTCTCTTTTTCGCTGGCTTTGTTTCCGTTGCTCTGATGCATGGATCGGCTGCTTTTGCGCAGATTGCTGCGAGTCTTCGAGGGCGCGTCCTTGATCCGTCGGGCGCGGGAGTTCCGAATGCGAGTGTTCAGTTGACCGAGTCAGCGAAGAATGTGCACTTGTCGACGACGACTTCGACGACGGGCGATTACCTGTTTACGAATCTCAATCCAGGCTCGTATGGTGTATCGGTTGCAGCGAGCGGGTTTCAGAGGCTCGACCATACGGGGATCAGCGTAACGGTGGGACAGACGGTGACGGCCGACCTGTCGCTGACGCTCGGAGGTGACCAACAGACGATCACGGTGAACAGCGATGTTCCGCTGATGCAGATTGGGACGAGCGATATTCAGACTTCGATTGCCGGGCCGACGATTGCCGCAATGCCTTTGAATACACGGAATTTTATTCAGCTTTCTACGCTGGCTCCTGGGGTGGAGTTGCCGCCGGGGACGTTGCTGCCGCGCATCAACGGTGGGCGGCCGAGGACAAATGAGTATCTATACGACGGGATCTCTGCGCTGCAGCCGGAGCCGGGGCAGGTGGCTTTCTTTCCGATTCTGGACGATATTGCAGAATTTACGATTCAGTCGAATAATGTTGCGGCGGAGTTTGGGCGGTTCAATGGGGGCGTGGTGAATATTGCGACGCGGTCGGGCTCGAACGCAATTCACGGGAGTTTGTTTGAGTATTTTCGCAATGAGAATCTGAATGCGCGTAATTATTTTGCTTCGGTGACGGCGCGGAAGCCGGAGTACCGTCGCAATCTATATGGCGCTACGCTGGGCGCTCCGATTCTGAAGGACAAGCTTTTTTTCTTTGGCGATTATCAGGGCGTGAAGCAGTTGATTGGGGTGACGCGCATCTCGACGATTCCGACGTTGAATATGAGGCAGGGTATTTTTACGGGCGTCTCGAAGGTCTTCAATCCGACGACTACGCAGACAGTGGGTGGGAAGTTCGTGCGACAGGAGTTTACGAACGATGTGATCAACATACCGTTCGACTCCGCGGCTGCGGCGTTGTTGAATCGTTTTCCCACGCCGACCAGTAGTGGAACGGCGAATAACTATACGCGGACTGCGAACGACTCGGATCATCAGAACCAGTTTGACGTTCGCATTGATGGAGCATTTCGGAACCGCGACCGGGCTTTTGGACGTTACACCTATTACCACGAGGTGGAGTTGCCGGTGGCGCCTCTGCCTGATGGTGGCGGTCTGATTTCGGGAACAGTGCTGGGGACGGGCGGCGTGGTAGGGTTGTCGAATGTTTTGGGGCAACAGGCCGTCTTCAACGAGGCGCATACTTTTTCGCCGCGGTGGTTGAATGTCTTTGCGGTGGGATATACGCGACGCGGAAATTCGGTGGCCGGGCCCACGCTCGGAACTACCGCTTCGTCGGCGCTGGGGATTCCCGGGATTCCTACGAACGCTGCGTTTAATAATGCTTTGCCGTTATTTACTCTGACGGGGATTCAGCAGCTTGGGCCTTCGGCGAGCACGTTTGCGCAGTTTCAGACGGCAGTGTGGCAGATGGTTGATACGGTGAACTATACGAAGGGGCCGCATGCCATCAAGGCGGGGCTGGATTTCCGGTGGTATCAGCTGAATACGGTGTCTCCGCCTAATCCTACGGGCTCGTTTGCGTTCACGACGACGGGCACGAACCAACAGGGTCTGACGAATAGCGGTAATTCTGTGGCGAGCTTTTTGCTGGGCCAGGTGGATACGTTTTCGATTGATCTGCAGGAGAGCAAGATTCGCCCGCGCGACATGATTGAAGAGTATTTTGTGCAGGATGACTGGAAGGTCTCGCACCGGTTGACGCTGAATGTCGGGTTGCGGTGGACGCTGCATTTTCCTTCGGTTGAAAAGAACAATCAGGGTGCGGTGTTCAATCTGGCGACGCAGCAGCTGGATTATCTGGGACAGAATGGCAACTCGCGGAGTGCTCGCGAGTTGCACTATGACAATGTTGCGCCGCGAATTGGGTTCTCGTTTCTTGCGGATCCGAAGACGGTGGTGCGGTCGGGGTATGGGATTGTCTTTATCGATCAGTCGGGGATTACGACGCCCTTCACGACTCCGCAGTTTCCGTTTATCCAGAATGTGCAGCAGAAGACACAGGATAGCGTGAATGCTGCGTTTGGGCTGTCGGGAGGGCCATCGGTCGCTCCGATACCGTTTACGCCGGATGCCGGGTTGGGGCAGAGCGTTTATACCGCGAAGAAGACCGCAGGTTCAGGCTACGTACAGCAATGGAATGTTGCGGTGCAGCGGGCGATTACGAACAATATGTCGGCGGAGATTGCTTATGTGGGCTCGCATATTGTTCATGTGGGGATTCCGGATTCGAACTTGAATCAGTTGACGACGGCACAGCTTGCGCAGGGGGCGCCGTTGTTGACACAGGTGACGAATCCTTACTTTGGACAGATCCCGACTTCGAGTTCGATCGGGACGAAGACGGTGAGTCAGGCTCAACTGCTGAAGCCGTATCCGCGATTTTTGAATGTGGCGACTTACCGGAATAACAGCGGTACGACGAACTACAACGCGATTCAGACGAAGGTGGAGCAGAGGTTTTCGAACGGGTTTGCTTTCCTGTTTGCCTATACGCACTCGAAGCTGATTGATGATGCTTCGTCTGTGTTTTCGACGACGGTGCTCTCGTCGCCGAACTCGAGCAGTCTTGTGGCGGCAGATACGTTTCGGCCTTATCTGGAGCGGGATTCTTCGAGCGGCGATATGCCGAATGTAACTTCGTTTACCGGGATTTACAGTATCCCTGCGGGACGTGGACATCAGTTTGCTTCGACGGGTATTGGGAATGCCCTATTGGGCGGTTGGTCGCTGAATGGGATTCTTTCGCTCCAGTCGGGGATGCCGGTGACGGTGACGCAGGCGACGAATAACAATTCGTTCGCGGGGTTCGCACTGCAGCGGCCGAATATTGTGGCGAATCCGAGTCTTCCAGCAAGCCAACGGTCGCCGGCGCGCTACTTCAACGCTGCAGTTCCAGGTGATCCTACTCGACCGGGTGCGTTCGCGACTGCCGTTCAGTTCACACTCGGCAACGGTTCGCGGAATCCGGTTCGTGGTCCGGCTTATCGTGATTTAGATATGGCGCTGGTGAAGCATACGAAGTTGTGGGAGCAGGCTGATCTGGAGTTCAGGGCGGAGATGTTTGATGTGACGAATACTCCAGAATTTGCGCAGCCGAATGGGAGTTTTGGGTCGGCGGCGTTCGGGAGTATTACGAGCACGACGACTGATCCGCGGGTAATGCAGTTTGCACTTCGGCTGAGCAAGTAGGAGTTAGTCGAGGAGAGAGTCGATGAAGGCGGAGGAGTCGAAGGGGATGATGTCTTCGAGCTTTTCGCCTACTCCGGCGTAGATCACTGGAAGTTTTAATTCAGTCGCAATCGCAAGGACGATGCCACCTTTGGCTGTGCCGTCGAGCTTGGTGAGGACTATACCGGTAACGTGCGCGGCCTCGGTGAAAAGGCGGGCCTGAGTGAGTCCATTCTGGCCCGTGGTGGCGTCCATAACGAGGAGGGTCTGATGAGGGGCGCCGGGGATGAGTTTTTCCGCGGTGCGCCGCATCTTGTCGAGCTCTTTCATCAGATCGGTTTTGGTGTGGAGACGGCCGGCAGTGTCGACGATCAAGACTTGCGTGTTTCGGGATTTGGCGGCGGCGCAGGCGTCGTAGAGCGCGGCTGAGGGGTCACCGCCGTGTTTAGTTTTGATGATCTGGACGTTGGAACGCTGGGCCCAGACCTCGAGTTGCTCGATGGCGGCGGCGCGGAAGGTGTCGGCGGCGCAGAGAAGGACGCTGCGGCCCTGCGCGGTGAAGTAGGCGGAGAGCTTTCCGGTGGTAGTGGTCTTGCCGGTGCCATTGACGCCGACCATCATGATGACCTCAGGCGGCGCGGCTGGATGTTTGATTGGGCGGGCTACTGCGTCGAGGATCTGCTTCAGTTCCGATTTGAGGAGTTGCTTGAGCTCGTCTCCGCCCTGAATGCCTGTGCGAAGGGCTCGCTGACGGAGGTTCTCCATGACGAGGGCGGTGGTGGGTGCGCCAAGGTCAGCCGCGAGGAGAAGAGGCTCAAGGTTGACGAGGGTGGTCTCGTCGACCTCGCGGGTGAGGGCGATGATGGAGCCGATGGATTCGGTGAAGGACTCACGGGTGCGGGTGACCGCCTGCTTCATGCGGTCGAAGAGGCCGCGTTTGGGCTCCTGCGGGTCGGGGGCGGCGGGTTGATCAGGTTCTGTGGGGCGTTTGCCGAAGATGGAGAAGGCCATGCTCTTTCTAGTTTAGCAATGAGGCGGTTTGGCCGTGGCGGGTGGCGGTTTACGCGAATTGTGTGGCGGAGGCTGACTTGTAGCTCGATGCAGGAGCAGTCTTTTGGGGAGCAGGAGAGTAGATTCCCGGGCGCACAAGCAGAAGCAGATAGATGAGGAGGATGGCGATGAGGACGAGGCCGCCGATGAAGATGTGAGGTCGAAACCCCATGATTGTTTTATGTTTGGGGAGGTCAAGCGGCGGGATGTGTCCGTGCTCATGGTCGCGTTCGTGCATGCCGATAAGCTTACGCCGGAAATATGACCACGCGCGGCTTATTCGTCGCGGCCGGGGCGGGACATGAGTTCGCGAATGGCTTCCTTGGGGCTCTTGTTGCGGTGGAGAATGGCGTCCATCTGTTCGGTGATGGGCATCTCGACGGCGTAGCGGGCGGCGAGGCCGAGAGCAGCGGCGGTGCTGCGGACGCCTTCCGCCACTTTTCCGTGCAGACTCTCGATGATTTCAGGGAGCTGGCGGCCGCGGCCGAGTTCGATGCCGACCGAGCGGTTGCGGGAGAGCGAGCCTGTGCAGGTGAGGACGAGGTCGCCTACGCCGGAGAGGCCGGCGAGGGTCTGGCGGCGACCGCCGCAGGCTACGGCCAGGCGAGTTATCTCGGCGATGCCGCGGGTGATGAGCGCTGCGGAGGAGTTATGGCCGAGATTGAGGCCGTTGGCGACACCGGCGGCGAGGGCGATGACGTTCTTGAGGGCTCCGCCGAGTTCGACGCCGGGGACGTCGTCGTTGGTGTAGACCCGCAGGTTGGACGAGGTGAGGTCGCGCTGGATGGCCTGGGCAACAAGAGGGTGCTGCGACGCGACGACGACGGCCGTGGGCATACCCGCGGCGACCTCTTGTGCGAATGACGGGCCGCTAAGAACGGCGAATGGATTGTCGGTAACAGAGGCGACGACCTGCGACATGCGGAGGAAGGAGGTCTCCTCAAGGCCCTTGCTGGCGCTGACGATGATTTGATTGCGCGTGAGCATCGGGGCGATGTGAGTGATGACTTCGCGCAAGTGCTGGGAGGGCGTGACGCAGAGAAGGATGTCGGCTTCGAAGATGGAGCGCGGCAGGTCGGAGGTAACGTCGACGTCTGCCGGAAGGGTGAAGCCGGGAAGGTAAGGGAGGTTTTCGCCCGCTTCGGCCAGCTGCTCGGCGAGTGCGGCGGAGTGCGACCAAAGGCAGAGCTGGTGACCGCCGCGGCGCGCAAGTGATAGCGCCAGTGCAGTGCCCCAGGCTCCTGCGCCGAGGATGGTGATGCGGCTCATGCTGAAACCTTTTTGCTGCCGAAACGGTTTTCGGTCCCACTGAGGAGGCGGCGAATGTTTTCGCGATGTTTGACGATGATGAGAAGGGGGATGAAGAGGAAGCCCGCGATCACCATGGGTGTACGTACCGGCGCGAAGTAGAGGCCGAAGAGCGGGAAGAAGGCTGAACCGACGATGGAAGCGAGAGAGACGTAGCGGGTGAGGAGGACGACGATGAGGAAGATGGCGAAAGTGCATCCTGCTGCGGCTGGAGAGAGCGCGAGAAAGACGCCGAGAGCACTCGCGACGCCTTTACCTCCGCGAAAGCCGAGCCAGATGGGGAAGACGTGGCCGAGGATTGCAGCGACGGCGGCGACGACGGCGAGGTCATAGTTGCCGGGGGCGATGTGCTGTGCGATTTTGACAGCGAGGAAGGCTTTGCCGCAATCGAGAAGAAGCGTGGCGATTCCGAGGCCCTTGGCTCCGGAACGCGCGACGTTAGTGGCGCCAATGTTGCCGCTGCCGGTGGCGCGGATGTCCTGCTTGCGGAAGATTTTGACGAGAAGGTAGCCGAAGGGGATCGATCCGAGGAGGTACGCAAGCGGAGTGGAGATTAGCCAGGGATTCATGGTCGTCTGGATGAGTTTAGCAAGGACAGCGAGTCAGCGAGTTGGCCGGCCTCATTACGTGGCCGGAGCTAAAGGAGATGGCGACGGATGAGTTCGAGTGCATGCTGGCTGGCCCAGAAGCGGATACGTTCGCGGTCGCCGGGAAGATTGAGTTCTTTGATCTCGGTGCGGTTGGCATCTGCCAACGCGATGAAGACCAGACCGATGGGTTTTGCCGCGTCGGGGCCAGGTGCGCCGGGGCCAGGGCCGGCGATGCCGGTGATCGAGATGCCGAGCGACGCGCCGGTGCGCTTGCGTATCCCTTCCGCGAGCGATTTTGCCACTTCGGAGGAGACTGGGCCCTTTTCGGTGACGAGCGCTGCCGGGACATCGGCAAAGGTGGTTTTGAGAGCGTCGCTGTAGACGACTGCGCCGCCGAGAAAGTAACGCGAGCTTCCTGGGATGGCGGTGAGGCGTTGCGCCAGGAGCCCGCCTGTGCAACTTTCGGCTGTCGCGAGCGTGAGGTTGCGGAGGCCGAGGTTGAGGAGCACGACCTCTTCGAGAGACTCGCCGTGGGAAGAGAAGATCGTGTCGTCCATCTCGGCTTCGATCTTTCCGGTAAGTTCGTCGACGCGGCGCTGGGCTTCGGCAAGGGATGGTTTGACGCAGAGGAAGTGGAGTTGGATCTCGGCTGGAGCGGCGAGAATGGTGGTCTCGATGTCGGGGTACTGTTGATAGATGGGCGCGGTGCGGGCGTCGACGTGCGACTCGGGGATGAGTGCCATGCGAAGAGTTCGTGTCGCGATGTGACGAGGCGGTAGCGACGCGGAAAGCCTCGGCTTGACCTGGGTGTCGAAGAGCGGCTTGAGCTCTTTCGGAGGGCCGGGCAGAAGAATGACGATCTTGCGGACGGGTTCGCCGGTTGGGCCCGGTGTTGTTGTATCGAGGTATTGACCGGGTGCGCTGCCGTTTTTATTTTCTAGGACGATCGCGCCGTCGAGAATATGTGCTTGTTTTGCGTTGTTCGGCGGCATGACCATCTGCCGTGCGGCGAAGCGTTTATAGAGAGCGGCGAGGAGTGCGTTGTCGTTGTGAATTCCGATGTTGAGTGCGGCGGCGGCGGCCTCCCGTGTAAGGTCGTCCTCGGTGGGGCCGAGTCCTCCGGAGAAGATCACGACATCGGCGCGGGAGATGGCCGTGATGGCGGCCTTGGTGAGATGGGCGAGGTTGTCACCGACGATGGTCTTGAAGGCGACCTGGACGCCGAGGTCGTTGAGCCCCTGGGTGAGGTAAAGGGAATTGGTGTCCTGGCGGAAGGGTGTGAGCATCTCGGAGCCAGCTGCGATGATTTCAGCGATCATTTGGTAGTAGGTCTTTCAGCGGGCGGAATGCCTCGTTTCGATGATAGCGTTTGGCGCGCTGGTATGGAGCGACCGGCGCGCCAAAGGGCAGAAGAGTCGGCTGAAGGGATGGTTAAGGGTGCGGTTCTCTCTGTGCTGCGTGGCGGCCATTTGCGGAGAGGCTGCCCTCCTGCGGAAGGAAGATGGAAAAGACAGTACCGCAGCGAGGGTCGGAGGTGCGGGAGCGAACGCGCATGGTGCCGCCGTGTTTGGCGACGAGTTCGCGAGAGACCCAAAGACCAAGGCCGGTGCCTGTATCTTTTTTCGTGGTGAAGAATGGCTCGAAGATACTTTCAAGATTCTCGGCAGGTATGCCCAGGCCAGTATCGGCGATCGTGATGCGAACGCCGGCACGCGAGGGATTGCGAGGATCGATCGCGGGGTTCGCTTCGATTCGAATCGTTGCTCCCTTGGCGCAGGCGTCGAGGCTGTTCGCGATCAGGTTCGAGAGAATCTGGCGAAGCTCTCCCGCGGAGCCCATGACCTCTCTTTCGGTGCCGGTCTTGACGAGGAACGAGATACCGAGCCGAGTGGCACGCGAAGTGTAGAAGTCAGTGACTTCGCGAACGATGAAAGCGGGTTTGAAGAATGAGGGAGTGGAGGTTTCGCGATAGAAGCCGAGAGATTGCCGCGTGATATGGGCGACACGGTTGAGCTCTTCCTCAGCCTGTGAGAGGAAGTGTCGGATCTCGCCAAGGTCGTCGGAACGGCGGGCGATGTAGACGAGATTGGTGAGGCCTTCGAGAGGGTTGTTGACTTCATGAGCGACCGTGGCGGCGAGACGTCCGGCCGCGGCGAGTTTTTCGGCACGCATGAGAGCGCCTTCCGACATGCGACGTTCCGTGATGTCGCGAAAGACAAGGACGATGCCGATCATCTTGCCGTTGCTGTCGCGGATGGGGGCGCCGCTGTCGTCGATACAAACCTCCTTGCCATCTTTCGACACGAGGAAGGTGTGATTCGCAAGGCCGACGACGGTGCCGAGGCGTCGTACTTTGTCGACGGGGTTCTCAACGGGATTTCGCGACTCCTCATTGAAGATAGGAAAGACGGCGTGGAGGGTAACTCCCCGCGCTTCGTCTTCGTTCCAGCCGGTAAGTTGCTCGGCGATACGGTTCATGAAGACAACGTTGCCACCGATATCGCAGGCGATGACAGCGTCACCGATGCTGCGGATGGTGGTGTTGAGCCATTGCTCGCGGGAGTAGGATTCCTCGCTCTTCAGTCGAAGCTCATGAATCTGGCGGTTGTAGGCGGCGGTGAGTTGGCGAAAGACCCTGCGCGTCTCCCATATCAGCAACGCAGCAACCAGAGCGACAAGTCCGACGAGAGCGAGCCTGGCGTTGCGCTTAACCTGAGTATCTTCGGCGAGATGGTCGGCCCGGCGGCCGGTGACAATGCCGGTAAACTCGTCCATCAGGGTACGCAAGGTGTCCATCTCCTGTTTGCGCTGGAGCATGTGTTGCTCCATAAGGGATGGGTCTTCTGGAGGAGAGTGAATCTCCTGATAAGCCTGACCTTCCCAATGGTTCTGGGCGGCTTGAAGACGGCGGAGGCGATCGACCTGGTCAGGGCGCTGGACCAGCGTGAAGAGAGTGGCGAACTCGGAATCGATCTCGTGGTCCGCCCGCTGCATCGGCTCGAGAAAGGCTGGATTGCGGACCAGGAGGTAACCACGGAGGCCGGTCTCTTCATCGATGATGAGTTTGATAAGGCGGTTTGCGTGGAGGATGACCACGTCGGCACGGTCGATTGCGTCGGCGCTTTCCTGAACGCGGCGTAAACCATAACCAAGGATGAGAGTAAGAGCAGCGAGTGCTGCAACAGGAAGGACAAGGAGACGAAACAAGAGCCTGCTATAGAGCCGGGGATCCACAGTATGCCTCACGCGAGGTGGAGCTGAGTTTGGTGTCGTGTCCACGCTATTGAAATAGCTGGCGAAGATGATTTTACGCAAGCGGCGCTCACCAAGCTATCGGAGAGAGATTTTTCTGCATTTGTGCCTAACCGGGTGAGAGCCTCATTGTCTAATCGCCAAAGGAAACGACTGAGAGAGCCGCGGACGACTTGAAATGCAGCCGCAGCGTCCGCATTCGAACAGAACGCTCCACAGATGAACAGTCCGTCTTGCCGGTCAAGGTTGACATTGATTTATGTGCAACGAGTTAGTCCTCTTTCGTCTGGCGTGCAAATGGAATTTGCAAATGCGAGGGGTGAATAGCAGGAATGCATGAACCGATGTCCACCTTTCGTCGTATATCGGAGTTGGGTACCCAGCGAACCTGCGCGGGTTGATATGACGCTTTAGCAATTGAAACTCGGCGTGTTTTGCGCGTGACGGCAGTTGCGCTGCGAGACGCGAAAGGGAACCCGTGTCTTCAGCGCACCCATTCAGTGCGCTCTAACGAGAAAGCTCTGGAGGTTGTGATGAACTCGCGTCTAGCCGTCAGCTCTGTTTTTGCGTTGCTGTTGTCTTCTTTTGCTCCGGGCCAAACAAAATTGGCTGGCGACGCCAACAGCTTCAAGCGGGATGTATTGCAACGCATCACCCTTCTGGAGGCTCAGGCGCGAGATGCTGAAGCTTCCAATGTGGGAGATATCAAGGTTGCCAGGAGCTATTTAGAAATTGGCATCATGTGCGAAGACGTCGCCCGGTGGGATCAATCGGAGGTGGCACTGAAGCGTGCCATCTTCCTGTTCCGCGGTACCAACGAGTCGAAGGGGGAGTTGCCTACTGCGATGACTCAATTGGGAAGCATGTATGTAGCGATCGGAAGATTGCGCGAGGCCGAGAAGGAAGAACTGGAAGCGTTGAAGATGCGAGAGGGACTGAACAACCGGTTGTGGATTGCACGGAGTTGGGCTGACCTCGCCGCACTCTATCTTGCGAAGAATAAGTTCACCACGGCGAGAGATTATGCGCAGAAGGCGTTGGCCGAATTCGTCGTAAATGAGGGAGCGGACGCCTTTGACAGGGTGTCGGCACGCTATGGGCTAGCTTTGGCGCTTTGCTCAACCAAAGAGTGTCCGTCCGCTATTCCATTATTGAAAAACGCGATTGATGAGGCCGGCGCCGCACTCCCGAACAAATTTCTTGTTGGCTTCGGCAAATATCTTCTTGGATATGCCTATTGGAAGTCGGGCAACATGGAGGACGCAGGGCCGCTGATGCGGCAGGGAACGGACGCCATGGGCGAGCTTCTGGGCTGGGGGCATCCTTCTTATGTGGCCTCGCTCAGGCATTATGCCAAGTACCTGCGTGAAGACAGGAACGTCGCTGCTGCTGATGTTGTCGAGGCGCGTATTCGGCAGGCAGAGGCGATTGTCGACGCCCACTCGATTCAGGCGAACCGTGGAGTGTTCAGTGTTGCAGGGCTGCGATAGATCTCGTTGCGCTATCCGACTAGTTTGCGGCCTTCGATATCGAGAGCCACGTGGTAGAGAGCGTCTCGGGTAGCCAGAGCGGCGTTGCCGTCTTCGAGAAAAGCCAGGCCGACGAGATCATTGCCGGAGATTGCGAGAGCGGCTTCGTGTTCAGGAGTGATGCGAACGATGCCGCGCTGACCACGGAGGCTTGCAGCGACGTATAGATTGTTGTCCACATCGAACGCAGTACCCTGTGCGCGGCCCAGCCCTTGAAAAAAGACGGTGGTATTGCCGTCGCGGTCGATGGCGTGGATCGACTGGTTCGAGGAGGTGGTGGGGCCGGTAACGAAGAGCGTGCCGGCGTCGTTGAAGGCCAAGTGGTAGGCGGCGACGCTCGGTTCGAGAGTGGCGTAGACGAAGATCTCGCCGCTCGTGCCGTCGGAGTTGGCGCGGCTGATCTTGAAGATGGTGCCGGAGCGGTCGCCGACGAAGAGGTTGCCGTCGCGGTCGAAGGCGATGCCGGTGGCGATGCCCATGCCTTCGGCGTAGGTGGACATGGCGCCTTCGGGAGAGATGCGATAGACGGTGCCTTCGGCGCGGGAGCTGGCGTAGAGGTAGCCGTCCGGGCCGAAGGCCAGGCCTGTTGCATTGAGCAGATCGCGAACGAAGGGACGGACCTGGAAGTCGCGCTGGATTTGAAAGATAGAGACAGGGACGGCCTGACCTCGTGAGCCGGAGACGGTGGCATAGACGTTTCCGTCGGCGTCGACTGCGGGGTTGGCGACAGGATGAAGATTTTCGGCCATGGGGACGGCGACATGAAGATTGAGAGGATTGCTTTCGGCCGAGCTGCGGCGGAGGACGAGGTCGCCGGAGATGGCGCCATCGGGGATGCGGATGGTGGCACGGGTGGGGCGGCTGAGGATGACGGGGACGGGGATGTCGCCGACGGTGGCGTGGGGGATGTGGGTGCCGTCCGGGTCGAGGTGCTGGCCGTGGACTGTGATCTCTCCACCGGGCATGGCGGCTATGGGATTGATGCGGTCGATCCGCGGGGAGTTCGCGTCGGTCTTGTCGGTCGTCAGGAGGGAGCGGAGGGTCGTCATACCTGGGCTTTAGCGTAGACGGGTGCGCACGGGAGCGCAACCGCAGTTAGAACCAAAGGTGAATGAGCGCAAATGCGGCGAGCGCGGCCAGGCCGGCGGCTACATCGTCCAGCATGATGCCGAGGCCGCTGGGGAAGCGCTCGAACTGGCGGATGGGTGGGGGTTTGAGGATGTCGAAGAGGCGGAAGAGCACCAGCGCGAGGATAGCGTGAGCCCAGTCCGGAGGGCAGAGAATGAGGGTGAAGAGCTGGCCGGCGACCTCGTCGATGACGACGTGGCCGGGGTCTTCACGACCGGATTCGCGGGCTACTATGGTGGCAGCCGGGATGCCGATAAGCGTCGCGATGATGGCTACGAGGAGCGTTTCCAGCCGGAGATGAGTTGGGTGGAGGGTTTGGGCAGCGGTCATCCAGAGGACGAGCGCTGCGGCGGAGCCGTAGGTTCCCGGACCGGGTTTGAGGAGGCCTGCTCCGAAGAAGGTGGCGACGGCCCAGGCCCAGAGAGTCTTCTTTTTTGCGGGTTCGTGGAGTTGGGTGGTGGAGTTGGGCATCGGACCGGCTTTTAGTGTAAACGGAGCCCCCCACTCCCCCTGAAATGTGTCAAAGTCTAGCATTCAAAGGGGTTAAGTCTGGACTTGGGTGTCTGGAGTCAGGTTCTGCGGGTAAAGTTATCTATTCATGATGGTTAGCTTGGTAGTAGGAGGCACTTAATTTTGGACGATCAGTCGTCGTCGTGGTCGCGGCGCGGGGCGCCGGCAAGCTCTTCGAGGAGATCGGAGTCTTGAACAGGGGAGGAGACTTTGTAGTCGCCGGAGGCCCATTTGCCGAGGTCGATGCGGCGGCAGCGGTCGGAGCAGAAGGGGAAGTCTTCGTTTCCAACGAGGACGATGTTGCGGCAGGTGGGGCAGCGGAGGGTTTTGACTTTCGAAGACGAGGCTCGTGGCATGGCAGTTTTATTTTTAATCCCATCGCGTGGCTGTAGGATTGTGTCGCTCCCCTGGGAATGCATTCGTCAGGTTGTTTTTGCGTCAAAATGAGAGGGAAGGCGTTGCATGCGTGAGGCATTGAATTCCTCCAAGTCGAATCTTCTCCGGTGGATGAGTATCTGCTGTGGAGTTAGCCTCCTGTTGTTAAGCGCGTCGATTCTTGCCGATAGTTTGAAGGGCCACGCCGTAACGGAGTTGCGGCCATTGCCCGATGGCGTTACGTTGCCTGTGCAGCTTGGCAAGACGCTTCGCTCGGGGAAGACGAAGCCAGGAACTGTGTTTACGGTGACGACCACGCAGCGGGTTCCCGTCTCGGAGGAGACGTATCTCGACCGAGGGGCAAAATTGCGTGGCAAGATTGTGACGTCGACTGCCGGTGACGGAACGGCTGCTCATCCTGCTGTGCTGGTAATTCGCTTTACCCAGTTGAGCTATCGCGGACAGACTGTGCCGGTAGTGGCGCGGGCTGTGGCAGCGGCGAGCCGGTTGGCAGTCGATAATACGTACTTGCCTACGACCCCCAGTTTCGACCAGTTTACTTCCAATCCGGCGAGCTGGACGACGAGGCAGGTGGGAGGGGAGTTGGTGGCCCGGTCAGGTTGGGTAGGGCCGGTGGTCGCCGATGGCTTGCACATCGTGGGGAGTGCGGATTACTACGGCGTTTACCGTCTGCCGCTAGAGACGGACGAGGTGCGGTTTCCGAAGGCGATAGGAATCTTCTCGACTACGGCCAAAGGAATGTATGGGTATGAGAGCGGGGCGACGCTCGAGTCGTCCGGAGGGGCGATTACCATTATGAGCCCTGAGAGGAGTGCGGTGATTCGGGACGGGGAGAGTCTGCTGCTTGAGGTTGTTGCCGGGCGATAGTCGATCTTTGAAGCCTGGACTGGTTGCAGTCTCATGTTGACGTTGGTTAGGGAGAGGTGGCGGGGAAGGGTGGAAAGTATTCCGCAGCCAGGTCTTCCCATGTTGGATTGCTTGTTTCGATGAGCGTTATTTTTTCTTCGCGTGTGAAGTGTTTCAGGTATTTTTCGCGGGCGATGGCGTCATTGATGTAGTGGAAGCGCTCGTAGTGGACGAGGCGGTGGATTTTGTATTTCTGTGTAAAGCTGTCGGCTTTTCCTGCGCGGTGTTGCCTGATGCGTGCCAACAGGTCGTTCGTTACACCGATGTAGATGGTTCGAGAGCGGCTGGAGAGGATGTAGACGTAATACTCATGGTCTCGCATTTTTTTAGGGTATCTCGTGGATGTCAGGTGTATCAACTGCAGAAGCAGTGATAACGACAGAAGCAGGTCCTCCGCCTGCGGCGAAGGATGACAGGTTCTGAAGGTAGTCGGCAGATTTTGGAGCTGCCGCGTATGACTATTCGAGGACGCGGACGATATATGATGCGGATGTGAGTCTGCCTCTGGGTGTGCCGATATTGCCGATGCTGGCGAAACGGGTTGGGGAGATTCCCGCTGGCGACCAGTGGATATTTGAGCCGAAGTGGGATGGGTTTCGCTGTGTGGTCTTTCGCGATGGCGATGAGATTTTTTTGCAGAGCCGGGATGGCAAGCCGCTGAATCGGTATTTCCCAGAGGTAGTGGAGGTGCTGCTGGCGCAGTTGCCGCAGCGCTGCGTGCTCGATGGCGAGCTGGTGATTGCGACGAAGGATGGGCTGGACTTCGATGCGCTGCAGTTGCGCCTGCATCCGGCGGCTTCGCGGGTGAAGATGCTGGCTGTGGAGAGTCCGGCTTCGGTGGTGTTCTTCGATCTGCTTTGGGTGGGGGATGAGGATCTGCGGGAGGTTCGGTTTGAGGAGCGGCGGAGGCGGCTGGAGGAGGTACTCGGTGGTGCGAGTGCTCCGGTGCATGTGACTCCGGCTACGCGAGACCAAGGTGTGGCTGCGGATTGGTTCAAGCGGTTCGAGGGCGCTGGGTTTGATGGCGTGATGGCGAAGGCTACGGATGGGACCTATCAGCCAGACAAGCGCGTGATGCTGAAGGTGAAGCATGAGCGTGACTGCGACTGTGTGGTGGCGGGGTTCCGCTGGCATAAGGATGGGGAAGGGACGGCGGTGGGGTCGTTGTTGCTGGGGCTATACGATGCGGTGGGCAGGTTGCAGCATGTGGGTGTGTGTGCCAGTTTCACGATGCCGAAGCGGAAGGAGTTAGTGGAGTTTCTTGCGCCATATCGTGTGAATGCGCTTGAGGGACACCCTTGGGCGGGATGGGCCGAGGCGGTAGCGAGCGGCAGGATGCCTGGTGGACAGAGCCGGTGGTCGGCGGGGAAGGATCTGTCCTGGGAGGCGGTGCGACCGGAGTTGGTGGTGGAGGTTGCGTATGAGCATATGCAGGGAAGCAGGTTTCGGCATATGGCGCAGTTTCGGCGGTGGCGAACGGATAAGAGGCCGCAGGATTGTACGTATGCGCAACTGGAGGTGGTGCCGGCGCAGGAGCTGATGGAGATTTTTCCGGAGCGGAAGTGAGGTGACGCTCTGCCGTCGGGACCCAAAGCAGACCTGATGCATCGGCGCAGTCCGTCTCGGGCGAGTTGCGCAATTAAGCGGGAACGTAGGTCAACCGAATTACGTCCTCGCTAACAAGATCGCTGGCAACAAAACGGAGCGGCGGCCGGGGGCCGGAGAAGAATGGCTTGCCGCGACCAACTACGACGGGGTGAAGGTAAAGTCGATACTCATCAATAAGACCAAGGCTGGTCAGGCTTCCTGCCAAGTCTGGTCCGGCAACGTCAATCTCCCCAACTAGCTGTGCCTTCAGCCCACGTATCATCGCCTCGAGGTCATCCTCGACAAGTGTGGCGTTGGGTCCGACCGACTTCAATGTGCGCGACACAACCCACTTCGGCCGGCTCCGCCACGCCGCCGCGAAGTCGTGTTCCTCCGCTCTCCAGTCCGTAAGGTCTTCGTCCCAATAACGCATTACCTCGTACATGCGGCGACCGTACACAATGCCCGTCAGGTCGCGCACTTGCTTGATGAAGTGACGAAAGAGCGCCGGTTTTGGGCTGAAGGCCAGATGGTCGACGTAGCCATCCAAGGACTGGTTCAATCCGTAGACGAGCTTTGCCATGCTACAAAATCTCCACTTGGCGGCCTTCCACCAGAAACACATGGAAGTCCGTGGCCAGAGGCTCAGAGTTGAGCTGCCGCATCATCAGAGCGATTTGACCTCGATGATAGGTGGAATGGTTCGCCAGATGTTGCATCAAGTGCGCCAAGCTGATCTGTGTTTCGCGAAAAGGCAGCATTCTTTCCAAGGATTCGGTTGTTACACGATTCACGAACTCGGTTTGTTCTTCCTCGACCTCCGCCCACTTTAACTGCACCGCAGCGACGTTGGGAAATGCATCCGGTTCGAACAGGGCGGCACGTTTTGTTCTCAAATCAATCAAGAATGCGTGACCAGGGGACGGCTCCTTCCAATACGCCAGCCAAATCCATGCGCCTCCGATGATGTGCAGAAGCGTGTCTCGCACGGAACGGAAGCTGCCGCCCAAATCTCGCGTGAACTGCTCAGCGGTGAGCACGGAGACCGCTTGCAAGACCCTTTTGTTGGCCCAGCGGTCGTATTCGTAGATCAGGTGAATGTCATCTTTAGTCATGCTGGTGGCAGATGGCCGACCCTCTTTCAGGAAATCTTACGTTATCCCCGATGCTCTGCAAACCGGAGACGAAGGCATTTTCTGGCGTCTGGGATTTGGCTGCTACGCAAATTCGATGGGAACGTTTCGCTTGCTCGAGCGTATCCTCCGGGCATGGAGAATCGATGCACTCAATGAAACGACAAGTCCTGTCGAGCGGTAGCGCCGTGATTATCGCCGCAACGGGTTTATTGCTTGGGGTTGGGATGTTTGCTCAAGGAGCTGACGGAACGAGCACTAAGGCAGTGCGCCACGTTACAGGCAGAACTATCTTTTCAGAGGAGTCCCCCAAGGCAGAGCTGAGCGTCCGGAAAGGGTATCGATTCATCGGCACTCAGCAAGTCAACCTTTATGGGGTTGCGGAGGCGGAGCAGTATATATTTGCAAAGCAGGGCCGCGACAATTCTGTAGAGAGCTTCTATTGGATTCAGTTTGAGCATTTCCTGCCGTCCAACGATCGAACCTACAAATACGGTTCGAAGAATACAACGCAAATAGGTGATCTCCATTTCGTCTACAACGTGGGAAGCTGGCTTGATTATCTGGCCGAAATGGCGGGGAATCCTGCGTCGGATGGTGCAGCGATTGAGCGTTTGTTTGAGAAACAACACCTTTCGTTCCCGCACAGGGCTGCGCACGTGCGTATGTTTCATTCGCCGTCTGCCGATCACCGAAGCGAGTTAATGATCATCTACGGCGAAGCTTTGCCGGAAACTAGTGCTGTCCCTGTTCGCGAAAAAGGGCTCGATTCAGATACTGAATCGCCCGCTTCGGCACAGGTGCTCCTTGAGCACGCGCGACAAGGACTTGTCATTCAAACGCGGTGAGAACTCTGTCGCAACGGAACTGTAGCTGGACGATAGTCAGCTGGGGGATGCATTAACGAGTTTGGGTTTACTTTGAGGCTTCGCGCCAGGCGCGAGTGGGGTCGTCGTCGGGGTCGGCTGTGGACTGTGGGGGGCGCTCGGCTTCGGGGACGTTGCGCAGGTTGAGGCGGATTCGGTACCAGATGGTGGAGCTGCCGCGCATGCGGTCGATGAGGATGTCGTCTTCGGCGAGGTGGGCTGCGGCTTCTGGGTGATTTTCTTTCCAGCGAGTGAGGCCCGCTTCGGCGGCGGCTTTGTCGGGTGATTGCGCGACGATGATGAGAGGGTGTTTGGGAGTGCGGCGGGCTGGCGTTTTGCGGGGGGTGGATTTCGGTGTGGGTGTCTCGGCTTCAGAGGAGGCGGGTTCGGCTGCGCCTTTGGAGCGTTTTTTGAAGCGATGGGATCCGAAACCTTCGGCGCTTTGCGCGGAGAAGGATTTTGCTTTGGAGGGTTGGACGCGTTTGGCTTCGCCTTCCTGCTTGACGAAGTGAGGGGGCCATGGGGCGTCTCCGAGGCCTTCGGCTTCGTCGCGGGCAGCGAGGGCGAGGAGTTGGTCGAGTGAACCGGGCGCGGCATCCATGGCTTCGTGCGGGTTGCCACACTCGGCGAAGAGCTGAGGCACGGTCAGGACCGTGAAGTCGGCTGGGTCGACGTTGGGGACTTCGTGCCAGTGGATCGGTGCGGAGACGCGCGCGTCGGGCAGCGGGCGGACGGAGTAGGCGCTGGCGGTGGTGCGGTCCTTGGCGTTCTGGTTGTAGTCGAGAAAGACGCCGTGACGTTCTTCCTTCCACCACTTTGAGGAGGCAAGCGTGGGTACGCGTCGTTCTACGGCGCGGGCGAGCGCAAGGGCGGCGCGGCGGACTTCGGTGAAAGTCCAACGAGGGTGGATGCGGACGTTGATGTGCATGCCGCGGGAGCCGCTGGTCTTGGGCCAGCCGATGAGGCCATTTTCTTCGAGGATGGCTTTGACTTCGAGGGCTACGGTGCGGACGTCGGGCCACTGGATGCCGGGGCCGGGGTCGAGATCGATGCGGAGCTCGTCGGGGTGGGCCATGTTCTGCTCCAGCGGGTCGACGGCGCGAACGGGATGGGGGTGGAGCTCGATGCAGCCGAGGTTGACGATGAAGGCGAGGCCGGCGAGGTTGTCGACGACGACCTCTTCGGCGGTTCGGCCGGAGGGGAAGGAGAGGGTGACGGTGCGGAGGAAGGCGGGGAGATCGGAGGGAGCGCGCTTTTGGTAGAAGGGCTCGGGCTGGCCGCTCTGAAGGCAGGCTCCGTTGACGAAGCGCTTGAGGACGATGGGGCGGTCGCGTATTCCTTGCAGGGCTCCGGGGGCGATGGCGAGGTAGTAGCGGACGAGGTCGAGCTTGGTGAGCTGGGTCTCGCGGGAGAAGTAGAGCTTCTCGGGATGCGAGACGCGGACGGTGTGGTCGTCGATCTGGAGGAGTTCGGCGGCGTCGTCCCTGGGCGTGGTCTTCACGGGGATAGGGTATACCTGTTGCGTAGATTCGGCAGCTTTCTGGGTTTTTCCATGATAGATTCGCTGCAATGATCAAGGACAATTTGACTCGACGTGAAGTGCTTGTAGGTATGGCTGCTGCGTCTCTTTTTGCTGCTCCTCTGCAGGCAGAGGCTGCCGATTCGCGGCTTTGTTTTATGAGTGCGGCGGAGATGGCTCAGTTGATTCGCGCGAAGAAACTTTCTTCGCGTGAGGCGCTGGCGGAGCACATGAGGCAGATCGATCGCGTGAATCCGAAGGTGAATGCCATTGTGACGCTGGTCCCGGAGATGGCGATGGAAGCTGCCGCGAAGGCCGATGAGATGCAGGCGCGCGGTGAGACGCTGGGGCCACTGCATGGGCTGCCGGTTGCGCATAAGGACTTGCTGGATACAAAGGGGATTCGTACGACGTATGGGTCGCCACTCTTCAAGGATTACGTTCCTGCTGAGGACGATATTGTGGTGGCGCGAATGCGGCGTGCGGGCGCGATCATTGTTGGAAAGACGAATGTGCCGGAGTTTGGTGCGGGGTCGCAGACGTTTAATACCGTTTTTGGTGCGACGCGGAATCCGTACGATTTGACGAAGACATGCGGCGGGTCGTCGGGTGGGGCTGCGGTTGCGTTGGCGTGTGGGATGGTGCCCGTTGCCAGCGGCTCCGATACCGGCGGTTCGCTGCGGAATCCGGCCGCGTTCTGCAATGTTGTGGGCTTCAGGCCTTCGGTTGGGCGCGTTCCTAATCCTAAAGCGGCGAGCGCGTGGTCGACGCTCAGTACATCGGGATGCCTGGGGCGGTCGGTGGGCGATCTTGCGTTTGCGCTGAGCACCATTGCAGGGCCGGATTCGCGGGCACCGCTCTCTATCAACGAGCCGGGAGAGATCTTTGCGCGTCCGCTCGGACGTGACTTCAAAGGTGTGCGTGTTGCCTGGTTCAAGGATTTGGGCGGGGCGCCGTTTGATGCTCGGGTGAGGACGGTTGTCGATGGGCATCGCGCTACGTTTGAAGCGTTGGGGTGCATCGTTGAACAGGCGGAACCGGATTTTTCTCCGGCTGAGATTTCTTTTCGCACACTGCGTGCCTGGGCCGCGGCGAATAATTACGGCGCGCAGCTGCGGCAACATCCGGAGGCCTTCAAGGACACACTCACGGAAGAGACTGAGAGAGGTCTGCGACTGAGTGGGCAGGATGTTGCTCATGCCGAGCTTGCTCACAGCCAGATCTGGCGGCGATTTCAGGCATTTCTTGAAAAGTATGACTACTTCGTTTTGCCCACGACGCAGTTGCCGCCGTTCGATGTCACAACGCCTTATCCGACGGAGATTGCGGGCGTGAAGTTTGATAACTATATCGACTGGATGAAGTCCTGCTGGTATATCTCGGCGACGGGGAATCCCGCTGCGTCAGTGCCGGCGGGATTTACTGCGGAAGGGCTTCCTGTGGGGATTCAGATTGTCGGGCGCGACAAGGCAGATTTTAGTGTGTTGCAGATGGCGTATGCGTTTGAGCAGGCGACTGGGTTTGGTAAGAAGCGGCCGGCTATTTCGTAGCAGCGATGGGATAGGTCTTCCATAGATATTCGAGTGCTTCCGGCAGTGTCTGTCGTTTTACATCGCGGTCGGTGTGCCCGGCGTTGCGGGCGAAGACAAACTGATAGTGATAGCCCTTGGCGGCCAGCACTCTGGCCATGTTTTCGTTGGCGACGACCCAGTCGTGCATGTTGTCGCGCATGACGTTCGGATTGAAGAGGTCGCGGTCGCCGACTTCCATCCAGATGCGTATCGGCTTGGCTGGATTGTTGGGGATGCGGTGCTCGTGAAACTCCCACGCACCATGGGGAGACTGCGCGTCGGAAGGCCACTGCTGGTTTACGTAGGTGCCCGAGTAGGTAAGGACGCGATGGTAGAGGTCCGGGCGATACCATGCCATGATCAGGGCGCAGGAGCCGCCGGAACTGCCACCCATTGTGGCGCGAGCGTCGGGGTCATGAGTTAATTTCACGTTGTACTGCTTCTCGACGAGCGGAAGCACTTCCTTCTCGACGAACTCTGCATAACGGCCAGACATCGTGTCATATTCCAGACCACGCTCGCTGCCCTGAGCGTCTCCAGTGCCATTGCTGATGGAGATTGCGATCATCACGGGCACACGATGTTGAGCGATCAGCGTATCGAGGGCGGCGAACAGCATTGGGTCGGGTCCGTCCGCGCCGACGATGAACGGCGCAACTGTGCCGGGGATGTATTGTTTGGGGACGTAAACCGTCACTTTTCGGGTGTATGGAGCGGGGTGACTCGTAGGGACCAACAATTTAGCGGGGTCAGATGGATCTTGTGTGCCGAAGGTGCCTGCATCGCGCGCGATGCCGGGATAGATCGTGCTGTCAGTCGAGTTCATGATGAAGCTCGATATTGTTCCTTTTGGCACGTCGTCTTGCGGGCTCATCTCGGGTGCTGCGGTGTGAGTGGGGCCGATGATGAAGTTGCCGTCAGCGCTAGCGGGAGGCATGACTCCGTCGGGGAGCTCTTGGGCGCTGACATAGCCTGGGGTGTCCGGACTGCGGGTGGGTGGCGTCGGGCGTGGCGATGGCGTTGCTGGAGCAGGGGTCTGGGCCAGTGCTGCAGTTGTTATGGTGCCGAGCAGAAAGAGGGTGTTTAGAAGACGAGACATTCGACGCTCCATTCGCTACACCACTTTACTCGTGGAGGTCGGCCAGCGGGCGTCGAGGACAGAGTTATTCAAGGTATTACCGGTATGAAGTGGTGGTCGTAGCGCTCGAAGTCCGGGGTGTGCGCTGCTTTTACGCCGGAGGAGGGTAGCCATGTCTGGAAGACAGACTGCCAGAAGGGGCGAATGTCCTTCACGGCGTCGAGAGGGAAGACGGCGTACTCGGCAGCGGGGACGATCATGCAGCCGATGTCGGCAGGGAGGTTGTCGAAGCTGGGGACCTCGTAGCCAGAGAGGTACTCGAAGCGCTGGTTGGGCATGTCCATCTGGCAGGTGGCGCCGTAGCTGGCCTTCGCCTCGGTTCGGCCGGGGAGCGGGAGGGCGTTGAACTCGTTCCATTGCGGGGGGATGGTTTCAGGGGCGGTGGCGAAAGTGTGCCAGCGGCGGATGCCTGCCAGGAGGAAGGAGGGGAGGGTTTTGAATGTGGGTGTGAGCATGGTGTAGGTGTAGTCCTGTCGAAGCTCAGTTCACTTTATAACTGTGGAACGTCCCGCAAATTATGGCATCTGGATTGGTCTTAGCGCGTTCAATCATGTCGGCAAACTCGTCGTCATCGTAGATGAAATCTTCGTGAATGGGAGCTGCTTCTTCGACTCCAATGATGTGCCAATTGAAGGTTTCGAAGTAGGCCTCGATTTTTGTTCGCGCGGAATCTGCGGAATCGGCCCACGTGATGATGTTCATGAATCCGACGGTGTCTCCAGACGGGAAGTCTTGAGGTTCTACCGTGATCTCGGCTCTCACAATCCAAATCTGTTGCATGTACCTCGGAGTGTTTGGTTAGTATGCGAGAGTATATCTTGGGGTGAAGTCTGGACCTATCTCAGAGCAACAGCAACTGCAAGAGCATTATCGGTTGAAACGGTTCGAGCCGTTTCGGTTGGCAGGGTGCATCGGGGTCCATCGACTCCGCTGCGCTGCGCTCAGGATGACGGTTTTTGGGTGAGTGAGAAGAGGACAACAAAAGGTTTGTTGTCGCTAACAGTTCGCTTTATTCGAGGATTCGCGCGACTACGTCGTAGTCGTGGGATTCGGTGATTTCGGCCCGGTAGAAGGTGCCGGGGACGAGGGCTTCGTGTGGACCGAAGTCGTTAATGAGGACTTTGCCGTCGATTTCGGGGGCGTGGAGTGGGGTGCGGCCTTCCCAGAGAAGTTCGGTTTCTTCGGATTCGCCTTCGACTAGTAAATCGATTTCGCGGCCTACCCATTCAGCTTTGGATTTGGTGCTGATCTTTTGTTGGAGCTTCATCAGTTTGCGGCGGCGCGCCTGGATGGTGCGGTTGGGGACCTTGAGATCATCGGCTAGCTCGAATGCCTTGGCGCCCTCTTCGTCGGAGTAAGTGAAGACGCCGAGCCAGTCTATTTTTGCGGCGGCGATGAAAGCTTCGAGTTCTTTGTAGTCGGCTTCGGTTTCGCCGGGAAAGCCAACGATGAAGCTGGTGCGGATGACGATGCCGGGTACGATGCGGCGTGCCTTCGCGATGAGGTCGAGGAAGATCTGCGCGTTGCCGCCGCGCTTCATGCGTTTGAGGACGCCTGGGCTGGCGTGCTGGAGCGGGACGTCGAGATACTTTGCGATGGTGTCGTGCTTTGCCATCGTCTCGAGAAGGCGCGGGGTGACCTTGTTGGGGTAGGTGTAGAGGAAGCGCAGCCAGCGGAGGCCGGGGAGGACGGCTAAGGCGTCAAGTAAGGTGGCGAGGCCGTCGGTGAAGCCGAGGTCTTCGCCGTAACAGGTGGTGTCCTGGCCGATGAGGGTGATCTCGCGGACGCCTTGTTTGATGAGGTTTTCGGCTTCGGCGATGATCGACGACATGCGGCGGGAACGGAACTTGCCGCGTAGCTGCGGGATGATGCAGAAGCTACAAGGGTGGTCGCAGCCTTCGGCGATCTTGATGTAGGCCGACGCGCGCGGTGTGGTAAGGATGCGCGGGGTCGCGTCGTTGTAGAGATACTCGGGGAGCGCGGCGGTAGCTCCATCCCAGGATGCGCGGGAGAAGCGGCCCTGCTGCTGGCGAAGGTCGCCTTCGGGACGGGAGGTGTTGCCGGGGTCGATGCCGAGTGGCAGGTGCGCGATGTGGTCGCCGGTGTGGTTCAGTGGTCCGTCGCCGTGGGTGGTGCCGGTTTCGGCCAGCGACTGGACGATGCGGAGTTGCGGAGCGATCTCGTGATCGTGTTCGGGGTCGGCGAGTGGGCGCGAGTGTTGACTGACAGCGCTGGGAGCCCGGTCGATGAGTTGCTGTGTACTGAGCGATTCGAGTTGGGCGACTTCAGCGTCGGTTTGGGCTTTGCCGATGGCGTGAGTGTGGATAGTCGCTTCCGGGGTGCCCTGCGGGAGGATGTTGAAGGGCGAGTTGGTTTGGGCGTGGCCGCTTGGAGTGAGGCCGGCGGCGGCGAGGATGGCTTCGAGTTCGCCGGTGCCGACGACGGCGTCTACTTCTGGGATGTTCTTTTGGATTTCGTCGCGGTAGCGCTCGACGAGGCAGCCGGCGACGACGATGCGCTGGGCTTTGCCGCCGTTTTGCTGCTTGTGCTGGACCATCTCGAGGATGGTGTTGACGGACTCCTGCTTGGCGGAGTCGATGAAGCTGCAGGTGTTGATGACGATGATCTCGGCGTCTTCGGCACGCGGGGTGAGCTCGGCTCCGTTGTGGTGGAGCAGGCCCATCATGACCTCGGAGTCGACGAGGTTTTTGGGGCAGCCGAGGGAGACGAAGCCTACCTTGGGACGGGTTTTGGCAGGGATTCCCTGGGGCAGATCATCGATTATGGCGGAGAAACTCACGGAGTTCTATTTTATCAACTTCATTGCGGCTTTGTTCAAAGGGCGTAAACGCAACCTGCCGGCCCGATTCTCTGCCTTCTTCATTTCTCGCTCTACTGCGATGACAGCTATGGAGAAAGAAAATGCGACCGAGGGAAGTTCCATTCGCTTGAGACGGAATAAATGATCGCTTTCCTTGTTTTGTCCCAACAGAAATACGAACAGGAGCTTTCATGACTGGCAGTACACAACTAAGCGAGGTTCAATTGATGGTTAAGCAATTTATGCAAACAGAGACAAGTAGCAAATTTTTCAGAAGCAGCCTGAACTGTGAAGCTGCGGCGCGAAAATCTTTCAAAAGAGGGCTGAAGGTAAAAGTCAAAGCTCTTTTGGCCATATCGCTTGGGGGCCTATCTGCGGTCGCAACCGCACAGACAGGCAATAGCTATCAGGTAACGAATCTCATCTCCGACGGCTCTGTAACCGCGACAGTTACTGATCCCAACCTCATTAATCCCTGGGGCATCGGCATTGGACCCACGGCCTGGATAAGCGGCGAAAAGTCCGGACTTGAAATCGTGGCTACTGCCGCCGGCGCGGAGAAGTTCGATGTCAATATTCCTGCTGCGTCGGGCAGCGGTGTGGGACAGCCAACTGGAGTGGTCTTCTCAGGTGCTGCGACGGGCTTTATGCTGCCGGTCGGCGCTCCCCCGACCTTCCTCTTTGCCACGCACGACGGTACGATCTCTGGCTGGAACGCAGTACTCGGAATGGATGGCAGCACGGCGCAGATCGTTGTCAATAACGGCGCCAATAATGCTTCGTATACAGGTCTGGCGTTGCTTAACAACTCGACGGGCAACTATCTGATTGCCGCAAACTTCGGCCAGGCGAGCGATATCGAGGTCTATGACACCAATTTCAAGCCAGTTACGCTCGCGGGCAATTTTACAGATCCGAAGCTCCCAGCGGGCTACTCGCCGTTCTCTGTCCACGTTATCGGTAACCAGGTTTTTGTTGCCTATGCATTGCGTTCAACGACTACAACGAACGGCGTAACCAATTTCAAGCAGACTGTCGGCGCGGGAGACGGGATCCTCGATGTGTTCGACCTGAACGGAAACTTTGTTGCGACCGCTGTGAACGGCGGCAATCTGAACGCTCCGTGGGGCGTGGCGATGGCACCCACTACGTTCGGCGTCTTCAGCGGCGATCTGCTGGTGGGTAATTTTGGCGACGGCATCATTAACGTCTATAACCCGACCACCTATGCCTTCGTAGGACAGATCATCGACTCGACCGGAAAGGTCGTGGCGAACCCCTCGCTGTGGGAGATCGCCTTCGGTACAAGCAATGCAACTCCTCCCGGAACCGGAGATCCGAGTACGCTGTTCTTTACCTCTGGCCTGACCGGAGCGGCCCACGGCTTGTTTGCAACGATCGCCACGGTTAACAACACGACCTCGGCTCCCACCTTCGGGTTCAGTGCATCGACTTCAACGGCGACTGTGACGGACGGTTCGAGCATGTCAGCTACCGTCAGCGTCGTCCCAACCAACGGCTTTAGCGGGAATGTGGCACTCTCCTGCAGCGGCCCTGTAGGGGTTTCGTGCACGTTCTCCTCAAGCCCTCTTTCAGTGAGCGCCACAGCGCCCAGCACCACGAATGTTACGATCAAAACGACGGGAAGCCTGGCGAAGTCTCAGCGTCCGTTCCTGCGTAATCGAGGGGCCGGTATTGCGGTTGCCGTTCTGCTTCCGTTTGGTTCCCTGCTTGCCTTTCCGCGTAAGCGATTTGGCCGTAGGACCTCGCTGCAGATCCTGGGAGCCTGCATACTCTCCCTTACGACCGCAGGTTTCGTGCTAGGGTGTTCGTCGTCGACTCCAGCTGCGCCGCCGTCTTCGTCCACTCCTGCACCGACCCCAACGCCGACGGGAATGCAGCAAGTTACGATCACAGCTACCTCTGGCAGCATCACGCAGACAGCTACGGTCAATCTCACCATTCAATAAAGCTGGCGGGTTTACAGTAAGAGGCCACTCTGAAGTAGAGTGGCCTCTTTTGTATTTTGAAGTGCCTGCGAAGGCGTTCTTATGCGAGGCCGTTGCGGGCGATGACCTCTTTGTAGAAGTGCGCGCTCATCTTGGGAGTGCGCTTCTGGGTTTTGAAGTCGACGTAGTGGATGCCGAAGCGATAGGCATAGCCGTCGGCCCATTCGTAGTTGTCGAGGAGGCTCCACAGGAAGTAGCCGCGGACGGGGACTCCCTCGCTGACGGCCCGGTGAAGCTGCGTGAGGTAGTTGCGCAGATACATGACGCGGTCGGAGTCGTAGACGTGACCTTCCGGCGTGAGGATGTCGGTAGAGGAGGCTCCATTTTCGGTGATGTAGATCTCCTTGAGGTTCCAGAGCTGCGCGGCGAGCTTAGGAGACCAGTAGAGAGCTTCGGGGCCGACGTGGAGCCAGGGGCTCATCATGTGCGGATAGGATTTTGGCGGAGCGACGTGGGCGAAGCCGGCGGGTGAGTCATCGGCTCGGACGTAGGAGGGGGTGTAGACGTTGAGGCCGACGAAGTCGACGGGGCTGCCGATAGCCTTCATGTCGGCGGGGGTGAATTTGGGCGCGTCCGCACCGTGATGAGCGAGGTAGGCGTCGGTGTAACGGCCTTCCATGACAGCGGTGAGATAGCCGGCGTTGGCTTCGCGATAGGCTTTGGCTGCGGCGGCGATGTGTTCGGGCGTCTCGATGACGGGGACGGTTGCGGAAGCGTTTTCTGCGAGTCCGACTTTGGTGCCGGGCTTGGCGTGAGCGCGGATGGCCTGAACGCCGAGGCCGTGGGCGAGGACCGCGTTGTGGCGGACCTGATTGACTCCTGCGGGCGGCAGCTTGAGGCCGGGTGCGTGGCGGCCGTCGCGATAGCCGATGTCGACGAAAGAACTCATCTCGTTGAGAGTCATGAAGTACTTGACGCGGTCGGAGAGATGCTCGGCGACGTAGCCGGCGTAATTGGCAAAGGCCTCGGAGGTGTCGCGGGACTGCCAGCCGCCTTTGTCTTCGAGAGTCTGCGGAAGGTCCCAGTGGAAGAGAGTGCAGTAAGGCTGGATGTTGGCTGCGAGGAGTTCGTCGACGAGGCGATTGTAGAAGTCGAGTCCCTTGGGATTGGGCGTGCCGGTGCCTTGCGGGAAGACGCGCGACCATGAGGTGGAGAAGCGATAGGTCTTCAGACCGAGCGACTTCATGAGAGCGACGTCTTCTTTGTAGCGATGGTAGTGATCGTCGGCGACGTCGCCGGTATCTCCGTTGTTGGTCTTGCCGGAGGTGTGGGAGAAGGTGTCCCAGATGGAGGGACCGCGGCCGTCTTCGCTGACGGCGCCTTCAACCTGATAGGAGGCAGTGGCAGAGCCCCAGAGGAAGCCTTGCGGGAAGTGGCGCAGAGTGGATGGCTGCGGCTGCGGAGCTTCTCCTAATGCTGGTGCTGCGACGTTGGAGAGTGCCGTGGGAGCGAGAGCGGCAGCTCCGAAGAGTCGCGCGAAGGTGCGGCGAGAAAATCGATTTAGCACTGGAATTTTTCCCCTTTTTCAACAGTCAGGGAAGTGTAGCTGCTTCAGTCTCGGGCGTCCAGTGATCCGATCCGGCGAGGAAGATGGCGGGGTAATACTGTTTGGCCTCTGCTGGGGTGAGTTGGTGGGACCACGGGACGCGAGTGGAGAGACTTGCGCCGGGGCCGGTGGTATTGAACTCGGCGTAGTATGCGGTCTTTTCGTTGGCGGGATTGTTCCAGTTGTTCCAGCCGGCGGGGTTGAGGTCGGTGGGGAGCTCGGTGTTGATATAGATCACGCGGGAGTAGGGGCGCCACGGACGGCCGAGGCCTGTGGTTGCGCGGGCGGAGGCGGAGCTCTTTGCGCCAGGTGTGGAGTCGTCCATGGGTGTTGCACTGTGGTCGATGCTGCTGGTGACGCGGCTGTTGAGGATGACGTAGCCGGTGGTCTGGTTGGGCGCGGTGCGGGATTGGGCGGTGAGATAGCCGGGGCCGTTGGCGTGGAGCTCGGAGTGGTCGAAGACGGCGGTGGCGTTGCCGAAGATGAAGTCGACGCCGCCTTCGATGTAGGAGTCGACGTAGTACTGGCGGCCGTAGTCGGCGAAGAGTGTGTCCTGGTGGCCGAGGAAGCGGCAGTGTTTGAAGATGCTGCGGTCAGAACGGTTGGCTACGGCGACGGCCTGTCCGGTGTTGCCGGCTGCGTTTTCGAAGGTGATGTTGTCGGCCTCGAAGCCGGCGCCGTTGATCTCGACGGTCTCGGTGAAGAAGGTGCCGCCTGCAGTCTTGGCGTTGAGGGAGTTGGTGATGATGACGTCCTGGGGTGATTTGCCTGAGCCGATGAGGGTGATGTTCGGGTGGTTCTGGGTGACGATGACGCGCTCGTTATAGGTGCCGGGGGCGATCTCGATGAACACACGACCACCGGGGCCGGGCCACGGGTGGTGGTCGAGTGCGTTCTGGATGGTGGGGAAGATGGTGCGGTCTTCGTTGCCGGGGTTGGCGTGCGGGGCGGAGGGATCGACACGGACGTGAACGTCCTGTGCGAGCGTGAGAGTGGAGAGGGTGACGCAGGCGGTGAGGAGAAATGGCTGTACCAATCGCATGGGGAGAAGGCTATCAGGGCAAGATGAGACGAGGGTAGCCCGATTTTTTATTTTTGCGATTTGGGTGGCAGGATTGTTGGAATTGGCTTCCGCTAACCGTTGTTCACCGCTAAGAGGAGAGGCCGTTTTGGCTGTGGGTTTTTGAGTGGTAAAATAAGAACTGTGCCGGGTCCTACGCGACGTAATCCCGCCAACCCCGCCAGGTCCGGAAGGAAGCAACGGTAACGGGTAATTATGGGCGCAGTAGGTCGCCCGGTGCACTTTTCCTTCCGCTTGAGACGGCGATATTTCGCGCAATGGCTCAGTAAGCCACCCGGCGCACAATTTCCTTCTCTCCTTTCCCCTTATTCGTTGTTTGTACTGAAACCCGTGGACTAACCTCGGACGCGCTCAATGGAGACGTGACATGAGAGCGCTTCTCGGAGAGAATGATCTGCGACAGGTGAACATTGGTTCATTTGGACGGGATCTTTTGTTTTGCTGCTTTCCAACCAGGTGAGGTGAGAGTTTGAGTTTGACGTTGAAGCCGCGTACGGCCGTGCGCGCGAAGATTAGTTCGGTGGGAGTGTATGTTCCGCCGCGGTTGTTGACCAATGCTGACCTCGAGAAGATGGTCGCGACCAACGATCAGTGGATTCGTGAGCGGACCGGGATTCGTGAGCGGCATATTGTGGACGATGGGGTTGCGACGAGCGATCTGGCCTTTGAGGCGGCGAAGGTTTGCCTGGCGAAACGCGGGATCGAGGGCAGCGAAGTCGAGGTGATTATCGTCGCTACGGTGACTCCGGATATGTTTTTCCCGGCGACGGCCTGCCTGGTACAGAACAGGCTGGGCGCGAAGGGTGCGTGGGGGTTCGATCTGTCGGCCGCGTGCTCGGGTTTTCCGTATGCGCTGCAGGTGGGGGCGAAGCTGGTTGAGAGCGGGATGCACAAGAAGGTGATGGTGATTGGAGCGGATGTGATGAGCTCGATCATCGACTATACGGACAGAGCGACGTGTGTGATCTTCGGGGACGGCGCGGGTGCGGTGCTGCTGGAGCCTTGCGAAGACAGCGAAGTTGGATTAATCGATTATCTCCATGAGATTGATGGGTCTGGCGCACCGGCGTTGAATATGCCCGGAGGCGGAAGCCTGCATCCGCCGACTGCGGAGACGGTGGAGAAGAAGATGCACTATGTCCACCAGGATGGGCAGGCAGTGTACAAGTTTGCGGTGCGGAAGATGGCGGAGGCCTCGGAGGCTGTGCTGACGCGCAATGGGCTCGAGGGTAAAGATCTGGGATGTTTTATTCCGCACCAGGCGAATAAGCGGATTATTCTTTCGACGGCGGAGCGGCTGGGCATGCCGGAGGAGTCGGTGATTATCAATATTGACCGGTATGGGAATACGACGGCGGCGACGATTCCGCTGGCGATGCAGACTGCGATGGATGAGGGTCGACTGAAGAACGGCGATCTGGTTCTGCTGGCTAGTGTTGGGGCTGGGTTTACCGTTGGGGCTACGCTGCTGCGGTGGGAATTGTAGCGAAGGTTTCACAAGGCAGCGAATAGGTACAGGAAACAGCCGGCCATGTGCCGGCTTTTCTGCATTTCGTCACATTTTCCCTATGAATTTGCGCCTCGTACGTATTTTGATTGCATCTTTGAGATATATATCTTTTAGATATGTCAAGAAAGACAAAAAGAACGGAAGGCGGAACTACATCGAATGCCTTGCTTGGATTGCTGAGCATGGGGCCGATGTCGGGATATGACATAAGGGCTTTGATTGGGCGGTCGATCGGGTACTTCTGGCGTGAGAGCTACGGGCAGATCTATCCCGGGCTGAAGCGGCTGGCGGCTGCGGGGTTGGTCGAGAAGAAGACGGAGCGGCAGAAGGGACGACCGGATCGGCACGTCTATTCGCTGACGGCTGCTGGCCGGATGCGATTGAAGGAGTGGTTGAAGCTGCCGGTGACGTCAGAGCCTCCAAGGAATGAGTTGCTGTTGAAGTTGTTCTTTGGTGGGCATGTTCCGCATAGCGTGAGCCGTGAGCATGTGACGGAGTTCCTGGAGGAGCACGAGAAGGCATTGAAGACGTATGCGGCGATCGCGAAGGAGCTACGCAAGGAGGCGGACGATGCGGAGATTCCTTTCTACCTGATGACTTTGAGTCTTGGGAAGCACGGGAGCGATGCCTCAGTGAAGTGGGCCAGAGAGACGCTGAAGCAACTGGACGAACTTGAGAAGCACAAAGGAGGAAGGCGATGAGTGCGCACGATCCGTTGTGGATGAGGGTGTTTCTGGGAATTCATATTATTGCTGGTTTTTCGTCCTTTGTGCTGGCACCGGTGGCGTTGCTGACTGCCAAGGGAGGCAAAGCGCATCGGCGATGGGGAATGGTTTATCTGTGGTCGATGGGGATTGTGGCTGGCACGGCGTTGCCGATGGCGCTGTATCGTCCGGTGCTGTTTTTGGCGCTCGTGGCGGTGTTTAGTTTCTATGCGTGCTTTTCGGCGTGGAGAGTACTGGCTCTGAAGGATCTTTCGAAGGGAGGGAGTGCGAAGCCGATTGACTGGGTTGCAGGTGGCGTCACTTTTGTTTCGAGTGCATGCCTTGTGGGGTTTGCTGTCTTTCAACCAGCGCTTGTGCAGCATATGGGGATCGTGGGGGTTGTCTTCGGATTCATCGGGATGGCGTTGGCGTTTGGGCAACTGAAGAGTTTTGTGGTGAAGCCGACGGAGAAGATGTTCTGGTGGTACACGCATCTGGGCAACATGATTGCCAGCTACATTGCGGCGTGGTCGGCGTTCAGCGTGGTGACACTGACGAGAGTGATCGGCAACCACTGGTATGTGTGGCTTTGGCCGACAATGGTAGGAGTGCCGGCAATTGTGCTTACGACGGCTTACTACAAGAGGAAGTTCGCTCCGAAGCGCGTTGCGACTTAGTAGTTGGGATTCAGGCTGCGGTCTTTGTTTGAGCAGGAAGACCTTGTGAACCGACACTGCGCGAGGTCTTGTAGAGGTTCCAGAAGGCGAAGGCGCAACTTGCCGCGATACCAACCCAGAGGACGATGAGGAATGGCGTGGCGTATTTGGCAGAGATGCTGTTCCACATGCGCAGGATGTGTCGGCCATAGTGGATTCCAAGCCATGCAGCGGCGATGTGACGCAGCGCGCGGCTGAGGGTGAAGGTGGTCATGAATTTCCTGCGCGACATGTTGAGCGCACCCGCAGCTAGGACGAACGGGCTGAGTGGCATCGGCGGCGGAAGGATTGCAGGCAAGGCAACGGAAAGGATCGCGTGCTTCTCCATCCATTCGCAGACACGCTTGAAGATGCGAGGGGGGACTCGTTTCTCGAGGAAGGCCATGCCGCCGCGCTGGCCGACCTGATGGCTGAGGAATCCGCCGAGCGCTGAACCTGCGGTGGCGAGCAGAACCAGGAGGATAGGGCTCTGGTGCTGCGCCGACATGACGATGATCATGATGTCGGTGATGCCGGGGAGGGGCAACGGCACGAAAGAGCTGTCGACGATGGAGACGAGGAAGACGCCGAAGGGGCCGAAGCTCAAGAGAAAGTGAAGGAATGGGTTGCGGGCGCGACGATGGATGGCCGCGGCCCGCGGAGCGGCCGTCGAGGCTTGTTGCGCGAGGGTGAGCGCCGTCGCCAGGAGCTTCATACCTGCTTAAGACGCAATTGAGCCTGTGAAGTCGCACGAGCTTTGCAGATTGATTGGTTTTATAGGAAGCGAAGATGAGGCAGAGGAGGGAGAATGTCTGCTTCCGCGGCGTATTGACGGAAGAGTTCAATGGTGCGGATACAGTTAGGTTCGAGGGTGTAGTGGACGTTGCGGGTGAGGTAGTGGCGGATGGTGGCGGGCGCGAGGTTGATGCGCGGGGCCCACTCTGCAACTAGATCTTCGATGTGATGGAGACCGTGGTCGCGCGAGGTCTGGAGGTCCTGAGTGAGTTGCTGCGGGGTGATGTGGTTTGAGGTTAATGCTTCGGGGCGGACGGCCCAGACGGCGGCAACCCAGGGGAGGTTGGTGCGGCTGCGCCACTCGTGTGCGAGGTCGAACCATTGGCAGGGGCCGACGGATTTTTCGATCACTTCGCGGGATTCTAGCGCGAGGAGGGCGGGATCTCCGATGAGGATGGCTGCATCGGAGTGTTCGAGCATGGCGATGGGGTCGGCTGTGGCTGGGAGAAAGGCGGGATCGGTGTTGAGGAATTTGCGGAAGAGAATCTCGGCGTAGGCGAGGGAACTGCGTGAGGCGGTGTCGGCTGCGACGGTTTTGATGGTGCTGAGCATGTGTGGGTGTTTGACGATGAGCTGGATGGAGCGGACTTCGTCGAGCGACGCAATGGCGCAGCCAGGGACGATAGCGAGATCGGAGGTGAGGGAGGCGATGGGGATGAGGCCAAGGTCGGCTCGGGCGGCGAGGAGCTCGTCGGCGCAGAGCGAAGGCTGGGTGTAGTGAAGGGAGTACCGCCCGGCGAGCGTTGCGGCGACGGGTGGGTGTTCGAAGTCCCACATGAGAGGCGCGGGGTTGAGGAAGTTGATGGCGGCGACACGGAGCATGTGAGGTGATGATTGAGCAGTCAAAGTATTAGTTTATTGGATATGCGAGGTTGACGGGTAATGCAGAGGGCCGTGATGAGCTTTTATCAGGACGAAGAAGGGCATTGGGCGGTCCGGCTGGAGTGCGGACATGGGCAGCATGTGCGGCACGATCCTCCGTGGACGGTGCGGGAGTGGGTGACGCGCGAAGAAGGCAGGGCGGCGCGAATTGGACGCTTGATGGATTGCAAATTATGCGATGAAGAGAGGGTTTGATAGTAGGATTCTCTCGATAATCGCACATCACTTCAGGAGGCAACGGAATGGACGTGTTGCTGAAATTTGGGCGCGTTTTGTTTGCAGTTGCGATGGTGTTCTTCGGGGTGCAGTTTGTTATTTTTGCCGCGACGCTGACGGGACCTGTACCTGGGCCGCCATGGACACGGGGAAGCGCGGTTGTGGCGTGGCTGGTGGCGGCCGGGTTCTTTGCGGCGGGTTTGAGTCTTGCGACCGGCATGATGGCTCGGTGGGCTTCACTGCTTGTAGGAGCGGCACTTGTTGGGTTTGGGCTGATTCATTATGGGCCGGCGCTTGTGGCGAAGCCGCACGATCCAGGGCCGTGGACCGTGTTGTTTGAGCTACTGGCGCTGGGGGGCGGAGCGTTGGTGATCGCCGCGAGTTTTCCTCCCCCTCCTCCGGGACGATGGGTGTACAGGTTGGCTGATGCGGGGCGCATTCTGATCGCGATTTCGCTGGTGGTCTTCGCGGTGCAGCACTTTATTTATGCCGGCTTTGTGGCGACGCTGGTGCCTGCGTGGATTCCGGAGCGGCTGTTCTGGGCTTACTTCACCGGAACTGCTTTTGTAGCGGCGGCATTGAGTTTTGTGGCGGAAAAGATGGGTTGGCTTGCCGGATTTTTGCTGGGGACGATGTTTTTGATTTGGGTCCTTGTGCTGCATATCCCTCGCGTTGCGGCCGCGATGCGGAACGGAGATGAGGTCACCAGCTTATTCGTGGCGCTGGCCATGAGCGGGATTGGGTTTGCTCTTGGAGCGTTGCATCGACGAGATGGTTCGTATCTGCAGCGCTAAGTACTCAGGTTATTTTGCGCTGTCTTTTTTGTTTTGTTCCGCCTGCAGTCGCAGGATGCGGATTGCGTCGCGCAGGTGTTCCCGGGACGTCTCGTCGCCGTCGCTTTCGAGGGTGTTTTGCAGTGCAGCAATCGCGTCGGTGGCGCGGAGGAAGCGAAGCGAGTCGGCTGCGGTGATGCGAACGGTGGGCTCGAGATCGTTCAGGGCCTGGACCGCGATCTTTTGCGCGCCTTCGGACTGGTTTCGATAGCTCACGGCGGCGGTGACGGCAAGGACGCGGACGGATGCGTCCTGATCGTTGTGGGCGATCTCACGGACGGCGGGAAAGCAGTCGGGGAGCTGCTTGTTGGAGATGTAGCGGGCAGCGTCGAGGCGAGCGGTCGAGGGTTGGTTGATGTCTTTGCAGATGGTTTTGAGCTGCTCGATGGCGATACTGGAGCCGAGCCAGGTGGCTGCTCCGGCGATGTTCACCTGAACCTGGGGATCTCGCTCGTCCTGAAAAGCACGAACTATCTCCTTGAGCGCGGGATGGTTGTCGGCGGCTGCGAGCTGGGCAGCGGCGAGGCTCCGGATCTCGGGGTCGGGATTTTTCAGGGCTGCGAGCAGGGCAGGCTCGGTGAGCGGGATGTCGCGGCGAGTGAGTGCGTCGGCGAAGGTCTCGACGGGCGGCGGCGGGGAGCCTGCCAGCCACTTCGGCGCGAGCGGAGCGACCTGGGCGCGGGCGGCGATGCTTGCTGTCAGCAGGAGCGCGAGTGCGGTTTGCTGGACGTATTGATGTGCCGTGATTTTTGAGGTGAGTGTCGCCACGATCTATCTTTCCTTCCCCTGGGTCATCTTTGTAAGACGTTCCTGCGCTCGATTATGTTTTGCAGCGTACAGCCAGATCCAGCAATTAATGCGTGACGGATTTTGCGATTCTCTTGGACAGCTCCTCTGACTTTGCCTGCTCGCCGTTCTTATCGTAGATACTCATCAGCAGGGCTGCTGCGTTCAGATTCAGAGGGTCGAGCTCCATCGCTTTTTCCAGATGTTGTTGTGCGAGTCGATCGTCTCCCAGGGCGCTGTATGCCTGGGCCAGGTTCACTTCTTTGGGCGAAGATTTTGGGTCGTAGCGAACGGCCAACGCGAAGGCCTGCATTGCCTCACCGTACTGCTGTCCGATGAAGAGCGCGTTGCCCATGGTGTCGTACATTTCGCTGTCTTGAGAAAACTGCTGCTGCACCTCGGTAAGCATTCGATATCCGCTGACAACTTGTTTTGAGGACCGTCGCTCCATTCCTACCTCAACCGAGGCGATTCCAAGATTGCGGGTTGCGAACTCGATCGGAGGCTCTCTCCAGGGAGCAATCACCGTGGGTTCTTCTGTGGGCTCGGGCTCAGGCCTCCGCCGAATGTGATGATCTGTGAAGACAGTGTGGCCGCCGTCTTTCGCTTCTCTGGTGGGCATATGGCAGCCGATGCAATTGCTTGTCTTGTCAGGATGCTCGTCTGCGAATTTTGTCTTCGCGTGACATGTCAGGCATCGGTTGCGGAAGTACCATACGGGATCCGCGGGTTCGTAGTGGGGGTCGTGACAGGTTCCACACCACATCCGTGTGCCGCTGTTGAGTTTGCACTTGCTCAGCGCAAGCTGCTCGGAGTGACTGATCACCTTGAAACCAACCTCTGTACCTTTGGCGGCTTCATTGTGGTAGATAGTGAAGGTTTGCTCCAACCTCTCGCCTGGTTTGAAGTCGCTGAACCGCTTGCCAGGATTTACGATCCTTGCCACACCCATGAGGTGGCATTGCTCGCAGATGCTGTCTCGAGCCCCTGGCTCCAGGTTGGCCGGATTGACTATGTTCTGCGGCCCGGGCTTCGCCATGTGCGCGACTGCGGACCCATGGCAACGGCTGCATCCGATCGCGAGATGAGGGAACGGTATTTTGCCGTATTGGTTTTGCGTTCCGACGACCGGATCGAATGATCCCGCATGGCAGAATACACAGGCTTCGGCGACAGGACGAGTAAAGTCCGGGTCAGGCTTTCCCTCATATCCCGGAGCAAGATCGTAGGCAGAGCGTTTGCGATAGTAGGCCACGGGTGATTGAAAGAGATGATCTCCCAGGTCCATGATGTAGCCACTGGCGTGCGCTCCTGACCCGATCACATAGTCGACGTGATAGGAGGTTGTGCTTCCGTGGCTCTCCAGTTTTTGCCACGAGCCACTTTTGTCAGAAGACATCGTGATAGTCGTTCCGGGAACCTGGACGATGCCAGCGGGTTCCTGGTTTGCGAGACGCATCGAGTGGGACATGCGGGATTGCGCGAATCCCTCAACCTCTTCCGCATGACATCTTCTGCATTGAGTTCCGTCACCGGAGGAAGGCGCGGCTGTGTCTTTTGCGTTGGCGCGTGAGCGAGGCGTGGATTGGGCGAAGGTCACGCTCAGGGCCACAGCGCAACCAAACAGGATTGCAACAGAGCAAAAAACCGGTCCGGGCCTTTTTGCCGGTTTAGCCTTCGTCACTCTTGTGATTTCGTCACCCATTGCGACGCGACAATTGTAACGTGGCGCAAGGGGCGTAGATGATGATCGAAAAGTTCTGGTTGCGAACGAGTCGAAGGAGAGCTTCTGCGAGGGAAACTCTCCCCCGGCTTTATGACTTACATTCGTATCTTTTTGCGTGCTGCTTGTACAGCGGCGATCAGGCCTGTGCCAAACAACAGAAGGCTTGACGGTTCCGGTGTCAAAACCGTGATCTGGCCCCGAATCTCTCCACTTGGGAAGGTGGTGTTGTGGATGTTCGCGTACGTGTTCCCGCTATTCAGAGCGGCGATGAGGCCAGATTCTGCTAACGCAGTTGTGCCACCCTCCTGGGTGATGAACGCGGCGGTGTAGGTTGCAGCAAGAGACAGGTCCACGGTCTTGTCGAAGGTTCCTGAAATGGTATTTGGAAATCCAGTGAATGGAACTGCGACCATTTCGTTGACTCCCAAGGGGCCGCAGCAATGAATGTGAGCCGCGGATGCAGGAGTCGTGAGACCTGTGAATGACTCGTCGATTGTTAGCAGGTTGCCGCTCAGGGTAAAGGTTGCAAATCCTGTAGCGGTACTTCCCGTGGGCGGGACTTCGTTGGAGCCCAATAGAATCGCGGTGTAGATGGTATCGGCGTATGAGGGAATGGCGAAAGCAAGAGCAAGAACGAGGGGCCCTGTAAGAAGAATGTATTTACGCATGAAAAATCTCCTTTAGGTTTTGCGACCTCGGATTTTGAAAGGATGCAGCAGGGTACGATTGGGAAGATGTGTGAAACGGGCGAGAAGTTGGCGCGGAGTTGTAAGTTTTTTGTAAAAACAATCAGAGATTGGCTGTCCTTGATTTTCGAGATAGCGCGCTTATATTACAGTGAGTGTTTTTGAGGATGAGTGTCGCGATGGTGTTTGATTTGGGGCCGGACGTAAACGGGACAGGCGGGACTGCAAAAAGCAATTTGGGAAGTATGGCCTGGGTGGCGTTGACACTGACGCCGGGTATGGGGCCGACGCGAATATGGAAGGCAATGGGTCGGCTTGGTGAAGCGGAGCGGCTTTTTGAGGCTTCGCTGACTGAGTTGGAGGGGTTGGGAATGCCGGCGGCGTCGGCACAGTTTGTCTTTGAAGGCAAGGCGCGGGTTGCGGCTGAGAACGAGATGAAGCGCACGGCGGAGGCCGGGGGGATTCTGCTGACTCCGGAGGATGCAGAGTATCCGGAGCGGCTACGGGAGATTTACGATCCGCCTACGGTGCTTTGGATTCGCGGCGATGTTCGGCTGTTGTCGCGGCCGGGAATTGCGGTTGTAGGAACGCGGCAGCCTTCGCCGTACGGAGCGGGGATGGCGGAGCTGCTGTCGCGCGATCTGGCGAACCGGAGGCTAGTGATTTTGAGTGGCATGGCTCGCGGGGTGGATACAGCTGCACATAAGGGAGCGATTGAGGCTGGAGGGAAGACGGTAGCGGTTTGGGGGACGGGGATCGACGTGATCTATCCGAAGGAGAACAAGAAGCTGGCGGAGCAGATTGTGGCGACTGGCGGGGCGATTGTGAGCGAGTATCCGCTGGGGACGTTTCCAGCGCCGCAGAACTTTCCGATCCGGAACCGGATTTTGAGCGGGATGAGTGTCGGAGTGCTGGTGGTCGAGGCGGCGGAGTACAGCGGGACGCGGATTACGGCGCGGTGCGCGATGGAGCAGAACCGCGATGTTTATGCGATTCCGGGGAACGTGACGAACAAGAACGCCTGGGGCCCTAACACATTGATAAAACAGGGTGCTAAACTGACCGCTACGTGGGAGGATGTGTGGGAGGATCTGCCGTCGGAGATCCGGCTGTTGCTGGAGGACGAACTGGCGGCGGCGGGCCCAGGTGAATCGAAGGCCAAAGGGACTGCATCTCTATTTAATGACAAGCCCCTTCCGGAACATGAACGGATCGTCTTTGAGCGGTTGCGGCATGATGAATCGACGCAACTGGATGAGCTGATCGAGCGGTTAGAGGCGGAGTTGGGGTCTGCCGAGATCTTTACCGCGCTGTTCGAACTGGAGCTGGCGGGGCGGGTGCGGCAGCTTCCAGGAAAAAATTATGTGCGGGCATTTTGAAGTGTGGTGACGCAACATTAGTGCGGCGCCGAAAGAAAACTTACAAAAATATGTGTAAGTACAGGCAGGAGTTTGATTTGATAGGCCGTCGCCGGATGTAAATTTTGTGCTGAAATTGCTGATGCCCAGTGACCTTCTGACAGGATTTTCGTCTGTTGATGAATTGTGTTGAGATGACGCGTTTGCGGAAAGCGTGTTAGGTTCGCAAGGGAACAAGGAAGAATTGGAACGTTTCGCTGCGGCGATACGTTTTGTGGATGAAGGGAAAGAATGGCCAAGTCACTTGTGATCGTGGAATCGCCGGCGAAGGCGAAGACGATCGGAAAATATCTAGGCAGCGATTACGTGGTGGAGGCCTCGATTGGCCACATCATGGACCTGCCAAAGAATGAGATCGGCGTGGAGCTGAAGAAGCGGACGTTTGCGCCGACGCTGATCGTATCTCCTGGGAAGGAGAAGGTTGTTGAGCGACTGAAGAAGTTAGCGTCGAAGGCGGATATGGTCTACCTTGCGCCGGACCCTGACCGCGAAGGCGAGGCAATTGCCGCGCATCTCTCGATGCAGCTGCTTCCGATGGTGAAGGATAAATCGAAGGTTCGGCGGGTTACCTTCAACGAGATTACGAAGAAGGCAGTACAGGCGGCGTTTCAGCATGCTCGCGATATCGATGAGAACCTTGTGGATGCGCAGCAGACGCGGCGAGTTCTGGATCGGCTCGTGGGGTACCAGGTTTCGCCGCTGCTGTGGGACAAGGTGCGGCGTGGCTTGTCGGCCGGGCGTGTGCAGACGGTAGCGTTGCGGCTGATTGTGGAACGCGAGCAGGAGATCAATGCGTTCCATCCGGTGGAGTACTGGACGATTGACGCTGAGCTGGAGCCGACTGCGGGGAAGCAGAGCTTTACGGCGCGGTTTGTCGGCGTCAACGGTGTTCCCTCGCGTGTTGCGAATGGCAAGGATGAAGAGGGTAAGGAGCTTTTTCTCTCGAACGCGCTGCCTGATAAGGAAGCGGTCGACGAGGCTGTCGGCGAACTCGCTCATGCGAAGTGGAGCGTGCGTTCGGTTGAGAAGAAAGAGCGGCGCAATAATCCTAAGGCGCCGTATACGACGAGCAAGCTGCAGCAGGATGCTTCGGGCCGCCTTGGATTCAATGTGCGACGCACAATGGGTGTGGCGCAACGGTTATATGAGGGCGTGGAGATTGGTTCCGAAGGTACTGTAGGTCTGATCACCTACATGCGTACCGATTCGACTCGTGTAAGCCCGGATGCGATTGCTGAGGCTCGCGAGTTTATTGGCAAGCTTGGCCCGCGATATTTGCCGGCGAGCCCGAATGAGTACGTCGGCAAGAAGCAGGAGCAGGCGCAGGATGCGCATGAGGCGATTCGTCCGACGAATGTGGCTTATACGCCTGATTCGATTCGGAAGTATCTCTCGGACGAACAGTTCCGGCTGTACCGTCTGATCTGGCAGCGATTCGTTTCGAGCCAGATGACGCCTGCGGTGTTTGACCAGACGACGGTGGATATCGTGGCGCAAGCGAAGCAGGCGTATGACTTCCGCGTGACGGGCAGTGTGCTGAAGTTCGATGGACACCTGAAGTTTGAGGAAGAGGACAAGCGGGCTCGGCAGGCGGCAAAAGACAAGGCGGCAAAGGAAGAAGCGGCGGCCAAGCTGTTGACGACGACTCGCAGTCTGACGGCGAGGAGGAGGCTGAGAGCCGGTTGCCCGAGTTGAATCAAGGCGAGACCTGCGGCTGGAGAAGCTCGATCCGCAGCAGAAGTTTACTCAGCCCCGCCGCGGTACAACGAAGCGAGCCTGGTGAAGACGCTGGAGGAGAAGGGAATCGGCCGGCCTTCGACGTATGCCTCCATCATTAATACAATCCAGGATCGCGATTATGTGAAGAAGATCCAGGCGAAGTTTGTGCCGACGGAGATTGGGATCGTCGTCACCGAGCTGCTGGTCAAGAATTTTCCTTACATCTTCGATACGGCCTACACCGCGACGCTTGAGGGCGAGTTGGATGCCGTGGAAGAAGGTCAGGAGAAGTGGACCGATCTGCTGAACGGTTTCTATGACCACTTCGAAAAGGAGCTGCTCGTCGCCGAGAAGAAGATGGAAGACATCAAGCGGATGGAGGAGCCGACGACGGAAGTGTGCGATAACTGCGGCGCTCCGCTGATTCTGAAGTGGGGCAAGTTCGGCAGCTTTTACTCGTGTAGCAACTTTTCAAAGGTGAAGCCGGTGACGGTGGCCGCAGGACCGTGGAAGAAGGATCCGAAGGCTTGCTGAAGAAGGTGACGAAGACGCTGCACTATCCGATCACCGTGAAGGCGATGACGGAGGACGTGGTCGAGTACTCGAAGGAGACAGAGACGCCAAGGAGTTGGCGGCGGCGATCGACGAGGCGATGGGGTGGGGAAGAAGGTGATCGCGGAGCCGTTCAGCTGCGACTTCACCAAGGAGAACTTCGCCGCAAAGCCTGATCTGAGCGCGCCGGGAGCGGATGAGGTTGCCGAGGAGGAGTTCTGCGATAACTGCGGACGCGTGATGGTGCTGCGAAATGGACCGTGGGGGCCGTTTATGGCTTGCCCGGGGTATAACGAAGATCCTCCATGCAAAACGATACGTAAGCTGAACCAGAAGGTGCAGCAGAAGCCTCCGGTGCAGTTGGAGGAGGCTTGTCCGAAGTGCGGGAAGCCGCTGCTTTTGCGGAATGGACAGTATGGCGAGTTCATCAGCTGCAGCGGATATCCAAAGTGCAAGTACATCAAGCAGGAGTTGCTGGATGTGAAGTGCCCGAAGGATGGCGGCGATATCGCCGTTCGGAAGACCAAGCGCGGCGATCTGTTTTATGGCTGCGTGAACTATCCGAAGTGCGACTTTGCGTCGAATCTGAAGCTGATCGACAAGACTTGTCCGAAGTGCGAGAGTGCGTACCTGCTTGAGGTGCACAACGACAAGGGAACCTACCAGGTGTGTCCAAATAACCGCGAAGCGCTGCCGAAGAGACGGAAGAAGAAGGGTGCGCCTGCGGAAGAGCCGACGACCCCGCCCTGCACGTATGAGAAGAAGATCGCCGGGCCGGCTCCTGTGCCGGCGTTGGAACGGCCCGATCCGGAGAAGACCCGGGCGGTTGTCGAGAGTGTGGCATAACCGAAAGAGGGGCACGATGGCAACTGCTGCAGATGCGGAACTGATCCTGAGGCTGTATGAACTCCGGCAGGAGGAGACGTTGCGTAAGGCCAGAAGGTTTATGGTCTTCGACTTCAACCCGAAGAACCTTGATGAGCTGCGAGCGGTGTCCCGGGACACCAAATCGGAGTTCAACCCGTGTTGGCGGCAGGCGATGAGCTTCTGGGAGATGGCGGCATCGTTCGTGCTGCGCGGGGCGGTCGACCCTGACCTGTTCTTTGATTCCAGCCTGGAGGGGATTCTGATCTACGCGAAGTTCCACCACTGGCACGCGGAGACGGAGAAACAGAGTGGCAACCCATTTATGGGGCAGACTGCAGCGCTGATCGCCAAATATCCAGCGGCCAAGCTTCGGTACGAGGCATTTTTGAAGGTCTTCGGGCCGACGGTGTAGGGAAGAAACGAGGCTCGGGCTGCCTGAGTGGTGGGCAGCTCGGGCCTTTCCATTTTTGCATCATTTCTGTTACAAATAGGTGTATAGGCCAGAGGAACGCATACTCTACGGCGAGGCTCGCTGAAGCGTTGTGCCCGTCGTAAATTATTGAAAAGAATGCAGGTAGTTGACTATGGCAAAGGCAGTTTGGAACGGTCAGACGCTGGCCGAGAGCGAAAAGACAGAGATGGTTGAGGGGAATATCTATTTCCCGGATGAGTCGGTGAAGCGGGAGTTTCTCAAGACAAGTTCAACGACCTCGAGTTGCCCCTGGAAGGGGCAGGCCCGGTACTACACGATCATCGTGGACGGGCAGGAAAACCCGGATGCTGCCTGGTATTACCCTGATCCGAAGCCGGCTGCGCGGAATGTAAAGCACCACATCGCATTCTGGCGAGGCGTTGAGATCGTCAAGTAATTGATAAATAAAAGTTATTAGCGCGGGAGAGCCTCAGGCTCTCCCGCTTCCGTCTTTGGGTAGGCTTGTCTCAGTACGCCTGGGCCAGATCGAGAGGAAGGCGGATCTGGAAACAGGTGGCGCCGGGTTTGGATTCGACGGTGACGAAGCCGGAGTGCTTGTTGACGATGCGCTGGACGGCGTCCAAGCCCAGTCCAAGACCCCGGCCGGGAGCCTTGGTGGTGAAGAAGGGCTCGAAGATGCGGGAGCGGATTGCAGGGTCGATGCCAGGGCCGTCGTCCCATACCTCAACGAGCGCCATGGAGCCATTGAGGTGGGTATCGAGGCGAAGGGTTCCCATGTCATTCATGCTCTCGAGGGCGTTTTCGATCAGAGCAGTCCAAACCTGGTTGAGCTCGCTGCCATAGGCGCTGACCGGCGGCAGTTCAGGATCGAAGTTCAGCTCGACTGTGACGTTCTTCAGACGGGAGTTGAACATGACGAGCGTGTTTTCGAGGGACTGGGCGAGGTCGACGTCCTGAATGGGCGCCTGGTCCATGTAGGAGTAATCCTTAATGGCGCTGATGAGGTCGAAGATGCGTACGGTGGAGTCGACCACGGTTTCGGCCATACGCTCAACGCGCAGAGAACTGGCAACGGTGGCGATGGCGACAGGAAGCACCTCGGGGCGTGTGATGGCCGCAAGTTCATCGAGCACGTCCATTGGCAGGTGGGTCTCTGAGAGCGCCGGGGCGATGGTCCAGGGTTCAGGGATGTGGTGGGCCTCAAGCCAGCGGACCAGAGCGTCCTCACGGTCGGTAACCGCGAGAGGGCTCACCGGCCCCTGCGAGCGCCCAGAGTAGGCCGACATGCGGGCACGAGCGTTCTGAACCCAGGCACGGTAGCCTGAGATCTCCTCCTCGGAGAGACAGAGGTTGCCGAGACGGTACTTCTGCTCGCCGTACTCCCGCAGCTCCCCGAAGAGGCTTGCTGCGCTGCGCTGGGCGGCGGAGGCAGGGTTGTTGAGCTCGTGGCTGAGATTGGCGGCGAGCTTGCCGAGGGCGTTGAGTTTTTCGGACTGCTGTTCGATGCGGGTGACCTCGCGGACTCGATCGAGCAGCACAGCGACGACGCGCTGGGCCATCGTGGGGATGGCAGCGAGCATCTCGGGGAAGAGAGTGTCTGGGATGTCGAGCGACCAGACGGGGCCTACGGCGAAGCCTTCGCCACCGTAGTTCTTCATACGTGAATACGGAAGCTTGCCCGTCATCGAGCCCGCGCGTCCGATGAACAGCATGGTGTTGCCGGACTTGCGGCTACGCACCTGCACCTCACCGCGGAGGATGAAGTTCATTTTGTGGGCCGGATCGTTATCGCGGAAGAGAATGGCGCGGTCGGGGCCGACTCGCTCGTTGCCGTGGGTCGCAAGCCAGGTGTACTCCTCTTCGGTGAGGCCATCGAGATTGGAGACTGTGCGGAGCGCTGCGACGATCTCGGGGATGGGCGTGGCCTCAGCCGGCGGGCCGGCCATGACCGGTTGCTCTGCGAGAGTTTGTTCAGGAAGCAGGCTTTCGTAGCTGTTCAGAGTGGCCATTGCGGGGAGACTCCTTCTGCTGCTGGGTCGAATCGTCTCTTCGGTCTACATCTCCATTGTTACAGGAGTTCCGGCGTTGCAGTTCTCCTCCATCGTCTTTTCCGATGACAGGAACTTAAACTTAAAAAGAGGCGACAGTTGATTGGATGCCGCCTCTTTCCTGTTGGACTTGCAAAAAACGATTTCGGTTTGATTCGGTTGAATTTATGCCTTGTGGACCTGTCCGTCCTTGACGACGACCGGGTCGAGGAAGGGCATGGATTTCCGAAGTTCGGCGCCCACCTTTTCGATCTGGTGCTCGGATTCGGCCTTGCGGATTCGGGCGAACTCGTGGCGGCCAGACTCGTTTTCGGCGATGAATTTCTTCGCGAAGCTTCCGTCCTGGATGTCATTGAGGAGAGATTTCATCGCTTTTTTGACCTCGTCGGTGACGATGCGGGGCCCGGCGACGTAGTCTCCCCACTCGGCGGTGTCGGAGATGGAGTGGCGCATGTACTCGAGGCCGCCGCGATACATCAGGTCGACGATGAGCTTGAGCTCATGGAGAACCTCAAAGTAGGCGAGTTCGGGTTGGTAGCCGGCCTCGACGAGGGTCTCGAAGCCTGCCTTGACGAGGGCGCTGGTGCCGCCGCAGAGAACGGCCTGCTCGCCGAAGAGGTCGGTCTCGGTCTCTTCGGTGAAGGTGGTCTGGAGGACGCCGCCGCGGGTGCAGCCGATTCCTTTGGCGTAACTGAGGGCGAGCGCGAGGGCGTGGCCGCTGGGGTCCTGCTCGACGGCGACGAGGCCGGGGACGCCGCCGCCTTCGGTGAAGACCTCGCGGACCCGGTGGCCCGGTCCTTTGGGTGCGACTAGCGAGACATCGGCAGTCGCAGGCGGTGTGATCGTACGGAAGCGGATGTTGAAGCCGTGGGCAAACATGAGCGTGACGTTTGGCTTCATGTTGGGAGCGATCTCGGCGTGGTAGACCTTCGCTGCGGTCTGGTCGGGCGTCAGGTTCATGATGACGTCGGCCCATTTGCTGACGTTCGCGACGGTGTCGACCATGAGGCCGGCTTTGCGTGCGCGATCTGCGTTGGGGGAGTCGGGGCGCAGGCCTACGCGGACGTCAACGCCGGAGTCCTTGAGGTTGAGCGCGTGGGCGTGGCCCTGCGAGCCATAGCCGATGATGGCGACTTTCTTCGCCTGGATGAGTGAGAGGTCTGCGTCTGCGTCGTGGTATGCCTTTGCCATTTCTGTCTTTTCCTTTTCTTTTCTTGCTCAAATTTTAAGGCCTAACACCGATTTGTACCGATTTCACCGATCAAGGGCCGAAAGACCGTTACGAGGATCTGGCTTCTTTGGTTCTTGATCGTGAAATCGGTGTCGATCAGTGTTAAGTCGTTTGCGGATGTTTGCACCGCGTCAAAACATCAGGTTTCGTCCTCGGCGAACTGGTTGGGTAGATCTTCGTACGGTTCGAGGTGCGATGGGTGGGTATTTTGGGGCGATTCGCCGTTGGACGTGCCGAGGGCCTTGAGGACGCGGCTGGTGTGGTGGCCGCGGCGCATGGCCATGCGGCCGGTGCGCGAGACCTCGAGGATGGTGTAGCCGCTCTCGGTGATGACCTGGATGAGGCCCTCGATCTTGGAGGAGCTGCCGGTGAGCTCGAGCATGATGGACTCAGGGGCAAGGTCGACGACGCGGGCCTTGAAGACGGTGGCGAGCTCGAAGATCTGTGAGCGGGAGTGCTGGCCGAGAGGATGCGAGGGACCTGCGCCTACCTTGAGGAGGCAGAGCTCGCGGATGACGGCGTCGGCGCGGCCGACCTCGTCGACATCGACGGTGATCTCGAGTTTGTAGAGCGACGCGCGGATGCGGTGGGCGGCGTGGTCGGGCGCCTCGCAGACGATGGTCATGCGGGAGACGTCGGCGCGCTCGGACTCGCCTACGGTGAGCGAGACGATGTTGATGTTGAGGCGGCGGAAGAGCGAGGCGACTCGTGTGAGGACGCCGGGTTTGTCCTGGACCAGGGCTACGAAGGTGTGGAGCATGAGACCTCATTGGAGTTCGGATTGCGCAAGCTGTAGAGGGTGTGGCGCTGGTATTGGTGGCCTGCAGAGACGCGGGGATGGTCGAAGTCGAGTTCGGGGCAGTGGGTCATTCCTAGTTTTTCCATGACATGCCGCGACGGCTGATTGGGGATTGCGGTGATGGCAACGACTTCGGGCAAGCGGAGTTCGTTGAAGGCGTAGTTGACGACGGCTTGGCCGGCTTCGGTGGCGAATCCCTTGCCCTGAGCTGATTGCACGAGACGCCAGCCGATCTCGACTGCGGGCTGAGGGAGATTGGGGACAACGTCGCGCATGGTTTGCAGGCCGATGGTTCCGATGAACTCGCCGCTGTTGCGCAGGGTGGCGGCGAAGAAGCTAAAGCCGTCGCGGTCCAAGGCGGCAAGGTAGCGGTCGATGGCTTCGTCGCTTTGTTCGCGAGTCATGGGAGCTTCGAAGAATTGCATGACGACGGGGTCGGCGTTCATTTGGGCAAAGGGTGCGCGGTCGGCCTCCTGCCAGCGGCGGAGGGTGAGGCGTGGGGTTTCGAGTTGGAGCGGTTGGGTCAATTTTTCATTCTCAAAAAGGCAATCGAGATGACGATTCTTCGTTAGTTTTTATTTTGGGGTTGGGTGAGGGTTCTCGTCGGAGTGGGGTAGGTTGCTTGCGGGTGGCGCGCCGAAACCGGGGATGTATGTCTTAGGGATCTCATAGAGGACGAGCACGCCGGGCCTTGGCGTAGGGCTGGCGCCGCTACAGAGGTTGCCGGTGGTGATGCCGGTGTGGCGGATGGTGTCGATCGAGTAGTTCGTGTAGAGTTCGCCGCGCGGGCGGCAGTCGGCGTACATATTCGCGAGGATGCGTATGGTAGTGGCCTGACCGGTATCGACGAGGATGATGCCGGTTTTGTCGGTGGCCATAGCGACAGAGCCGATCTGATCAACGCGGAGGGCTACGTTGAGGCGCTCGTCGGGGACGGGTTGGTTGGTTTTAGCGTTGATGATTCGGATGCGGAGTTGGTGAGAGGGTTGGGCGCTGGCGATGGTTGGAAGAAGCAGGACCACGGCCATCGCTTATACTTGCGGCGCCAATTTCGCCCTTAGACCGGTATGGGTTGAAGCCCCGTTGGCGACTGTGGTAGGAGGCGCAGGCCTGAATCAGGAGCGAGATTGTCGTGCACTGGCAGTCATGCGTGACATCTATTCATCCTCCGCGGTTTCAAGCAGCGGGTCTTTCGCCGGTCGGCGGACCATCTCGTGCAACGCGGAGCCGGGAGCGATCATGGGGTAGACGCCGTCTTCTTTTTCTACCTGGAAGTTGATGAGGAAGGGCTTGCCGCTGGTGCGGGCTTTTGTGACTGTCGGAGTTACATTCTTACGCTTGTTGATGGTTGCGCCGTCGATGCCGTGGGCCGCAGCGAGCAGGACGAAGTCGGGTGAGAGGATGGGCGAGGCGGCGTAGTTCTTGTCATAGAAGGCCTCCTGCCACTGGCGGACCATGCCGAGGAAGCCGTTGTTTATGACGGCGATGTTGATGGCGAGGCCTTCCTGCATGATGGTCGATAGCTCGGCACGCGGTCATCTGGAAGCCGCCGTCGCCGGCGATGACCCAGACGTCTTTCTCAGGGCAGGCGACCTTTGCGCCGATTGCAGCAGGAAGCGCAAAGCCCATGGTGCCGAGGCCGCCCGAGGTGATGAGCGAGCGCGGAGTGTCATGCTTGTAGTACTGGGCCTCCCACATCTGGTGCTGGCCGACGTCGGTGACGATGATGGTCTGGTCTGCTCTGCCAGCGGATTGAGCCTCGCGCCAGATGTCGTTGATGACGTGCGCGGCGTAGAGGTGGCCGTTGTCGGGGAGATTGATGATGTCGCGAACGGCGGCGTCGCCCTTCTTGGCGTTGATCTCGCGGAGCCAACTGGTGTCGGAGTTCTTTGGCAGCAGCGGGAGGAGGAGTTCGAGGACTTCCTTGAGGTCGCCGATGAGGGCGACGTCGGCGCGAACGTTCTTGTTGATCTCGGAGGGGTCGATCTCGATGTGGATCTTCTTCGCGTTCGGGGCGTAGTGGGCGAGGTTGCCGGTGACGCGGTCGTCGAAGCGCATGCCGAAGGCGAGCAGCAGGTCGGCCTGCTGGATGGCGTTGTTGACCCACGATTCGCCGTGCATGCCCATCATGCCGAGCGAGAGCGGGTGATGCGTGGGCACGCCGCCGAGGCCGAGAAGCGTGCTGGCGACGGGGATCTGCTGGCGTTCGGCGAAGGCGAGAACCTGGGCTTCGGCGCCGGAGTGCGTGATGCCGTGGCCGGCGAGGATGAGGGGCTTCTTTGCGGCCTTGATGAGTTCGATGGCTTGCTGGATGGAAGAGGATTCGGCGCGCAGCATGGGGTGCGGGCGGTAGGGTGCGGGAGCGGCGGCTTCGAAGTTGAAAGGCGCGGTGGCCTGTTGCGCGTCTTTCGTTATATCGACAAGAACCGGACCCGGACGGCCGGACTTCGCGATCTGGAAGCGCCTCGCGGATGGCTGGGGCGATGTCTTCGGCGCGGGTGACGAGGTAGTTGTGCTTGGTGATGGGCAGGGTGATGCCGGTGATGTCGATCTCTTGAAAGGCGTCCGAGCCGAGGACCTTGCTGCAGACCTGGCCGGTGATCGCCACAATAGGAATGCTATCGAGCATGGCGGTGGCGATGCCGGTGACGAGGTTGGTGGCGCCGGGGCCGGAGGTGGCGATGCAGACGCCGACCTTGCCCGAGGCGCGGGCGTAGCCGTCGGCCATGTGCGCGGCGCCCTGCTCGTGGCGGACGAGGATGTGGTGGATGGGGAACTTGCGCAGGGCGTCGTAGACGGGGAGGATGGCTCCGCCGGGGTAGCCGAAGACCCTGTCTACGCCTTCGCCGGCGAGAGTGGCCCAGAGGATTTCGGCTCCGGTGAGGGTGGGGTGTTGATTTTTCATTAGTTCTCATTCAGTATGTCTGGTGCTTGGTTGCACCTCTCGGCATCTTGCTTCGATGAAGACTTGATCATACTCGAGCTAATTTCGTTGCGTTAGCGTGAGATTCAATTGCAGTCAGGCAGTCGTATGCGCGACAATGATCTGCTCTTGCCGTACTGTCCATGGTGAGCTCGCGTGTCGGAGGGCATGCGATTGTCGACATTGCATCGCTGGTCCATTGAAATCCTGCATCAGCTCGACTGCGACGGATTAATCCATCGCTTGCTAGTGCGTGTAGCCAGTTAGCGAATGTTTCAGCAGATTCACGATATCTTGCATCGATCGACATAGCCCGAGCTTCTTCGCACGAAATGGCGCAACGCGCTACGTCACTCCGTATAGATTTATCCGCCATGATCGTTCGCTAGAACGTTCGACCTGTCGATCCTCGTTCGCTAGGCTGTTATACGTTGCCCGTCGACGAGCACGGCTCACTCACGATTGCCATGTCTGGTATACGAAGTGCTCTATCACCATCGCAAATGAACTCTTAATGATTGGCTTCCATCAGTCCTTCGACTCAATGTGGATGACTCAGCGTTGTGACAGCTCCTTCGCTGGCGCTGCTTACAGTGTTGGCGTATTTGGCGAAGACGCCGCGTTTGTAGCGGGGTGCGGGGGCCTTCCATGACTTCGAGGCGTTTGGCGATTTCTTCGGCGGGGACTTTGAGGGGGAGTTTGCGGTTGGGGATGTCGAAGGTGATGGTGTCGCCTTCGTGGACGGCGGCGATGGGGCCGCCGAGCTGGGCTTCGGGGGCGACGTGGCCGACCATGAGGCCGCGGGTGGCTCCGGAGAAGCGGCCGTCGGTGAGGAGGGCGACGGTTTCGGAGAGCTCGGGGATGCCCTTGATGGCGGCGGTGACGGCGAGCATCTCGCGCATGCCGGGGCCGCCGCGTGGGCCTTCGTAGCGGATGACGCAGACGTCGTTGGGCTTGATCTTGCCGGCTTCGACGGCGGCGTGGCAGGCGTCTTCGGAGTTGAAGACGCGCGCGGGGCCGGTGTGGAGGACGCGCTCGTGGCCTGCGACTTTGATGACGCAGCCCTCGGGGGCGAGGTTGCCCTTGAGGATGACGAGGCCGCCGGTGGCTTTGAGGGGATGGTCGATGGGATAGATGACGGGCTGGTTGGGTGTCTCGACGGCGTGGGTCGCTTCTTCGGCGAGGGTCTTGCCGGTGACGGTGATCTGGCTGCCGTCGAGCAGGCCTGCTTCGAGGAGTCGCTTGGCGAGGAGTCGTGATGCCGCCTGCGTCCTGGTAGTCCTTGGCTGCGTACTTGCCGCCGGGGGAGAGGTCGCAGATGTGCGGCGTGCGCTCGCTGATGGCGTTGAAGTCGTCGATCGAGAAGGGAATGTCGAACTCGCTGGCGATGGCGAGCAGGTGGAGGACGGCGTTGGTGCTGCCGCCGGAGGCGCAGACGGAGACGTAGGCGTTCTCGATGGCTTTGCGGGTGACGATCTTGCGTGGGGTGAGGCCGGTGCGGGCGAGCTGCATGACGAGGCGGCCGGCTTCGCGGCGAGGCTTCGGCTTTGTCGGGCGACATGGCGGGGACGCCGGTGATCTGAATGGGGGAGATGCCGAGGAACTCGCCGGCCATGGCCATGGTGTTGGCGGTGAACTGGCCGCCGCAGGCTCCGGGGCCGGGGCAGGCGGTGGCTTCGAGGGCTTCGAGCTGCGCGTCGGTGATCTTGCCGGCGGCGTGCGAGCCCATGCCTTCGAAGACCTGGAGGATGGTGATCTCTTTGACGGTGCCGTCGGGTTGCGGGAGCTTGCCGGGGGCGATGGAGCCGCCGTAGAGCATGAGGCCGGGGATGTCGAGGCGGCCGAGGGCCATGATGGCGGCGGGCATGTTCTTGTCGCAGCCGGCGATGCAGATGAGGCCGTCGAAGGAGTTGCCACGGGCGACGAGTTCGATGGAGTCGGCGATGACTTCGCGGGAGATCAGCGAGGCCTTCATGCCTTCGGTGCCCATGGTGATGCCGTCGGAGATGGTGACGGTGTTGAACTCCATGGGAGTGCCGCCGGCTTCGCGAACGCCCTGCTTGACGGCCTCGGCGACCTGGCGGAGATGAAAGTTGCAGGGGCCGATCTCGGTCCAGGTATTGGCGATGCCGATGATGGGCTTGTGCAGGTCTTCTTTGCTGAAGCCTACGCCGCGCAGGTAGGAGCGGGCTGCGGCGCGGGATGGGCCTTCGGTGAGGACTTTGGAGTGTTGCTTGGGATCGACTTGGTTGCTCAAGAGTCAGCCTTTCAGGTTAACGAGTCAGCGAGTTAGCAGGTTCAGCGACTGCGCTAAGATGACAGCGGTGACAGTTGCGGCCTTCGGTGCGGACCAGAAATCTTTGTCGTGCTGCTTTTCGAATTTGTCGAGGTCGGCTTCGTGGCGGAGGGTCAGGCCGATGTCGTCGAGGCCGTTCAGCAGGCAGTATTTGCGGAAGGGGTCGATGTCGAAGTGGGCGCTGAAGCCATCGGCGTCGGTGACGGTCTGGGCTTCGAGGTTGATGGTGAGCTGGTGGTTGGGGTCTTTCGTGCAGCGGTGCGAGGAGTTCCTGCACTTCTTCTTCGGTGAGGCGGGCGAGGACGATGCCGTTCTTGCCGGCGTTGGAGTAGAAGATGTCGGCGAAGGTGGGGGCGATGACGGCGAGGAAGCCGTACTGGTTGAGGGCCCAGGCGGCGTGCTCGCGGGAGCTGCCGCAGCCGAAGTTTTTCTCGGCGATGAGGATCTTCGAGCCCTTGTACTCGGGCTTGTTGAGGACGAAGTCCTTGCGCTCTCGACGTGGTCGGGGGTGTCGAGGTCGTAGCGCCAGTCGAAGAAGAGGAACTCGCCGTAGCCGGTGCGCTCGACGCGCTTGAGGAACTGCTTGGGGATGATCTGGTCCGTGTCGATGTTGGGCAGCGGTCGAGGGACGGCGGTGGATGGTGAGGACGTTGATGGTGATCGCATTAGTTGTTGCCAGTGCTCCTGCCGAGTGTGATCTTTGAACTTCCAGTTGCGGATGTCGGTGAAGTGGCCGGTGATGGCGGCGGCGGCGGCCATCTCGGGGGAGACGAGGTGGGTGCGGCCTCCGCGGCCCTGACGGCCTTCGAAGTTGCGGTTGGGGTGGAGGCGCAGCGTTCGCCGGGTTGCGAGGATGTCCGGGTTCATGCCGAGGCACATGCTGCAGCCGGGCTCGCGCCACTCGAAGCCGGCGGTCTTGAAGATCTTGTCGAGGCCTTCTTCTTCGGCCTGCGCTTGACGGCTTGTGAGCCGGGGACGACCATGGCGCGGATCTTGGTGGCGACGTGATAGCCTTTGACGACCGAGGCGGCGGCGCGGAGGTCTTCGATGCGGCCGTTGGTGCAGGAGCCGAGGAAGACGGTGTCGATCGTGATCTCGCTGATCGGCTGGCCGGCTTTGAGGTCCATGTATTCGAGGCGCGGGCGAAGGATTTCTTGTCGGCTTCGTCGGCTGCGTCATCGAGGGTGGGGACGGTGGCTTCGATGGTGGTGACCATGCCGGGGGAGGTGCCCCAGGTGACGGCGGGAGTGAGGATCGCGGCGTCGATGTGGAGTTCGCGGTCGAAGATTGCGCCTGTCGTCGGTGGGCAAGTTCGGACCAGTGGGCGACGGCCTCGTCCCATGCGGCACCTTGCGGGGAGAAGCGGCGGCCTTTGAGGTAGGCGAAGGTGGTCGCGTCGGGGGCGATCATGCCGGCACGGGCTCCGGCCTCGATGCTCATGTTGCAGATGGTCATGCGGCCTTCCATGGAGAGTGCGCGGATGGCGGAGCCGGCGTACTCGACGGCGTAGCCGGTGGCTCCGGCGGTGCCGATCTGGCCGATGATGTGGAGGATGATGTCCTTGGCGGTGACGCCGAAGGGGAGTTCGCCATCGACGGTGATGCGGAAGGTCTTGGGCTTGGACTGCGGCAGCGTTTGCGTGGCCATGACGTGCTCGACTTCGCTGGTGCCGATGCCGAAGGCGAGTGCGCCGAAGGCTCCGTGGGTGGAGGTGTGCGAGTCGCCGCAGACGATGGTCATGCCGGGCTTGGTCGCGCCGAGCTCGGGCCCGATCATGTGGACGATGCCTTGCGGGCGTCCTGCACGTCGAAGAACTCGACGCCGAAGTCGGCGCAGTTTTTGCGCAGGGCATCGACCTGCTTGGAGGCGATCTGATCGACGATGTGGAGGCGATCCTAGCGCTGGTGGTGGGGACGTTGTGGTCGACGGTGGCGATGTGACGGTCGGGACGGCGAAGCTTGCGGCCCGCCATGCGAAGGCCGTCGAAGGCCTGCGGGGTGGTGACCTCGTGGACGAGATGCAGGTCGATGTAGAGGATCGTGGGCTCGCCCGCGGGTTCGGCGACGAGGTGCTGCTGCCAGACTTTTTCGAAGAGTGTCTTTGGGAGGTGTGTCGTCATTGCTGTGCCTTTTGCTCGGTTGGAGGGAGGGTGAAGGTGTTCGCGCCGGTCATCCTGGGTTGATGGGATGCGGCGTGCCGTCGGGATCGACGAGGATGGCGTTGCGAATCTGCTGTATCACTGTACTTCCCGGGGTGGATGCGCGGTCCAGCGGGCGACGCTGTGGATCAGCGCTGCAGGAATGTGTTGCGGGATCGATGGGTTGGTTGGGGAAGACCCACAGCGTGTACTCGGCGCCGGGCTGGTCGGGAGTTTTGCTGTCTTTGATCCAGTCGATGGCGGTGAAGACGACGAGCGGGTGCGGCCCGTTGAGGTCGACCCAGAGCAAACCGCGTTCGGGGCAGAAACGGAAGACGCAGCCGGTGATGGAGAGGTAACGATTCTCGTCGGCGAGGACTTTGTCGGGCATGGAGAGGAAGTCGAGTGCGGTCTCATCGAGTGACTTGTATCCGGTCTTGGGATTACCCCAGAATGTTTGCGGCGCCGTCAGGTGCTGCGCGAGGAAAGGGCGGAAGCGGGTGTCGAGGACGAGCTGGGTCTCGCGGCCGTCGGCGGGCGGCGGGCCGTACTGCCAGAGCCACTCTGCGTTTTGTTTCGGTGGCTTCTTCTCTTTCTTGTTCTGTGGCGTCGAAGTCTGAGGCGGAGGCGGCCCTGGCGTGGGAATCTGCGCGCGTGTGGCCGCTTCCGCAAAAGTGAGGATGAGAAGCGCGGCGGCGAGTTGGAGAGGTCGAATCACTGATTTGCCTATTTGCTTCTCTTCGCTTGCTGGTTGGCGGCGATGACCATCAATATGTTTGCGAACGGAAACAGAATGATGGCAACGATTGCAATGATGAGCAGCGGCGTGCCGGTCCAATACCTGTACATGAGGGCAGCCGCTATACCGCCATTAATAAGGACCGCTTTGATCTGGAACCAGCGAGTCATACGGCGTGCATGGCCTGCCGGCGGTCGATGGATTCGGTCAGGGCCTGGTGGACGAGCTTGCCCATCTCCTGCGTGCTGACGGGGGTTTGTCCAGGCTGTTGGCCGCGTGCGATGTCGGCGGTGCGATAGCCGGCATCGAGAACTTTATTGACGGCTTGCTCGACGGCCTTGGCGTCCTGCTCGAGGTTCGCGGAGTGGCGAAGAACCATGGCAGCGGTGAGGATCGCGCCTAGCGGATTGGCTTTTCCTGTGCCTGCGATGTCCGGTGCGGAGCCGTGTACGGGCTCGTAGAGATTGACTGCGCCGCCGATAGTCGCGGACGGCAGCATGCCGAGCGAGCCGGTGATAACGCCTGCCTCGTCGGAGAGAATGTCGCCGAAGAGATTCTCGGTGAGGACCACGTCGAAGTTGCGGGGGATGTTCATGATGTGCATCGCCATGGAGTCGACTAGCTGATGTTCGAGCGTGACGTCGGGATAGTCCTTCGCGACCTCGGTGACTGTCGCGCGCCAGAGTTGTGAGACCTCGAGGACGTTGGCCTTGTCGACCGAGGTGACCTTGCTGCGGCGTTTCGATGCAAGTTCAAAGGCGACGCGGGCGACGCGGACGACCTCGGACTTGGTGTAACGCATGGTGTTGATCGCTTCGTCGGTCTCCTTGTTCCACCAGCGCGGTGCGCCGAAGTAGAGACCGCCGAGGAGTTCGCGGACGAAGAGGATGTCGGCGTCTTTGATCACTTCAGGACGCAACGGAGAGCTTTCGGCGAGCGCGGCGTAGGCGATTGAGGGACGGAGATTCGCGAAGCCTCCGAGGGCCTGGCGAATCTGGAGAAGGCCGGCTTCGGGGCGCTTGTCCGGCGGGAGGGCGTTGAATTTTTTGTCGCCGACCGCGCCAAGCAGGACTGCGTCGCATTCGAGTGCTGCATCGAGTGTCGCCGTGGGGAGAGGCGAGCCGGTTTCAGTGATCGCGATGCCACCGATCAGGCCTTCGACAAAGGTGAAGTCGTGGCCGCCTAGTTCGGCTACCGCGCGGAGGATGTTGGTGGCTTCGCGGGTGACTTCGGGGCCGATGCCGTCGCCGGCGAGGACTGCAATTTTGAGACGCATGCCTTGATTCCTTCCAAACTATCCGGGGTTAAGCCCCTTCTATTTAGCGTTCCTCAGCGGGATAAATTCGCTGCTGCCGCCGAACGGCAAACACGACCTATGGAATGGACGCTACGGTGTGAGATTTGTCTGGTTGCAGGAGGCCGAGCAGGTCCTGGTCGTAGATGGATTTCTTGCGGTCGGCGAGTTCGGTGAAGCGGTGGTAGACCTCGTCGAGCTGCGTGCGAGTAAGTTTGTGACCCAGTTCGCTGAGGCGCTGCTCCAGCAGGCGGCGGCCGCTGTGTTTGCCGAGCACCATGTTGTTGGTTGGCACGCCGACAGACTCAGGTGTCATGATCTCGTAGGTGAGCGGGTTCGCCATCATGCCGTGCTGGTGGATGCCGGACTCGTGAGCGAAGGCGTTGGCTCCAACGATGGCTTTGTTGGGCGAGCAGCCAAAGCTGATGAACTCGGCGAGCATCTTGCTGGTAGGGTATAGCTTCTCCATCTTGATGTTGTTGGTGTAGGGCAGCTTGTCGCGGCGGACCATGAGGGCGGCGGCGATCTCTTCGAGGGCGGCGTTGCCAGCGCGCTCGCCGATGCCGTTGATCGTGCACTCGACCTGACGCGCGCCCGCCTGGATGCCGGCGAGGGAGTTGGCGACGGCCATACCGAGGTCGTCGTGGCAGTGGGTGGAGAAGATGACGTTCGCAGCTCCAGGAACCTTGGCGAGCAGCATGCGGAAAATGGCAGCGTACTCTGCGGGCGTGGTGTAGCCGACGGTGTCGGGGATGTTGATGGTGGTGGCACCGGCCTGGACGGCGACGCTGACGATCTTGACGAGGAAGTCGGGATCGGTGCGGGTGGCGTCTTCGGCGGAGAATTCGACGTCGTCGGTGAAAGTGCGGGCGAGGCGGACGGATTCGGCGGCCTGGTCGAGCGCCTCGGCGCGGGTGATCTTGCAGCTTGGCTTCGAGATGCAGGTCGGAGGAGGCGAGGAAGGTGTGGATGCGGGATTTTTCGGCAGGCTCGATGGAGCGGGCGGCAGCTTCGATGTCCTCGCGCTTGCAGCGGGCAAGGGAGGCGATGCGGGCGCCGCGACCTCGCGGGCGATCGGCGGATAGAGTCGAAGTCGCCCTGGCTGGCGATGGCGAAACCGGCTTCGATGACGTCGACGCCGAGGGCCGCAAGCTCGTGGGCCATGCGCAGCTTTTCTTCGTGGTGCATGGTGCAGCCGGGGGACTGCTCGCCGTCGCGGAGGGTGGTATCGAAGAAGACGATCTGATTAGAGGACATAGGGTTTGTCACTTTCGATCTGGACGTTATCATAATGCATGCTTATGATGAAGTGGCTCTGTATCACAAATTCTAATTGCTTCATTCGGTTTCAGTATCGTTCGCTAGTGAGAGGTGAAGTTGGACTTAGTCCAGATGGAGACGTTTCTGGCAGTGGCAGAGGAGCGAAGCTTTTCGCGTGCCGCTGCACGGCTCCATCGTACTCAGCCAGCGGTAAGTCAGGCAATTGCAAAACTTGAGAGCGAGCTGGGCGAGGTGCTCTTTGAGCGGTCCTCGCGCGATGGAACCCTGACCGATGCGGGCGAAGTGCTGCGGGAGTACGCCGCTAAGTTGCTGAATCTTCGTAATGATGCCGCGACTGCGTTGACCGAGCTGCGGGCATTGCACCGGGGCCGGCTTAATCTTGCGGCGAATGAGTACACCTGCCTTTATCTGCTGCCTCTGCTGGACGAGTTTCGGCGGCAGAATCCGCGGATCAAGCTGGCGGTGCAGCGGACGCTGGCGAGCCGTATCTCGGACGAGGTGCTGATGCACTCGGTGGAGTTGGGGGTGCTGTCGTTCCGGCCCGACGATGCACAGGTGAAGTCGATGGTGGTGTACCGGGATGAGCTGGCGTTTGTGGTGAATCCGAGGCATGCGCTGGCGGGCGCAGGGAAGGTGTCGATCCGGCAGTTAGGCGCGCAGAACTTTATCGCTCACAATATTCCTTCGCCGCAGCGGCAGAAGGTGATCCAGGCGTTCAAACGCCACAAGACCCCGTTGCAGATGGGGGTGGAACTGCCGTCGCTGGAGGCGATCAAGCGGTTTGTCGAAATGGGCAACGGGGTTGCGTTGGTGCCGGGGCTGACGGTGCGGCCGGAGTTGGAGAGCGGAGCCCTGGTGCGGGTGCAGGTGCCCGAGTTGCAGATCGAGCGCAAGCTGCGTCTGGTGTATCGAAGACAGGCAAGCCTGTCGCATGCGGCGCTGGCGTTTTTGAAGGTCGTGGAGGCCTACGCGGCAGCGCACGGCGACCCCTACTGTTTTCAGCCCGAGCGGGGGATGTGAGGATTTTATGTAATTTTTTCACGACGCGAAGTCCTTTGCGGAAAAAGTGCGTCAGTAGCAGCAGACAACCGGAGAGAGCGCTCCGGCGAGATGGTTAGGAGAGTGAGAAATCCGATGAAGACGATGTTTCGTAGATCAATGTTTCAGAGCAACACTGTGCAGATTGATTCTGAGCGTGGCTGTTTTGGCCTTGGGCATGGCTGCGCTGAGCGCGCTGCCTGCTATGGCGCAGGATCCCTCGGCGCCTCCCCCACCCCCGCAAGGACAGGGCGGTCCGCGGGGCGGCGGTCGCGGCATGCAAGGCCACCAGATTGAGTTCCTGACCAGGAAGCTCAACCTCACGCCCGATCAGGTAACCCAGGTGAAGGCCATCGATGCTGATACGTGGAAGCAGGCCAAGGCCATGCGTGAGGACACAACAATTGCTGATGCGGACAAGCGCACGAAGATGATGGATATTCACAAAGCGTCGCAGGACAAGATTCGCGCGCTGCTGACGGACGATCAGAAGACGAAGTTTGACGCGTTACAGGCAGAGATGAAGGAGCACAGGGGAGATCACGGACGTGGAAATGGACCGCCTCCACCTCCTCCACCGACGCCTCAGATGTGAACAGGTAAGCTGATCGACGGAAAATAATTAAAGGCCGGAGGAGAGAATCCTCCGGCCTTCCTGCGTGCGGGACACCCTTGAGCCACTGGTGCGGTTACAATGAAAGAACAATGACTAAGGCGCTCCGTAACTCTTGCCATTGCGTTGCCTGCGGGACAGCGAGGGAGTTGCGGACGAATTTGAAGGGATCCAGCGAAGAATGAAGAAGACGATGTTGTTGTTGGGGGCGCTGATGGTATCTGCGGCGGCCGGTTATGCGCAGGAGAGCCGGCAGGACGTGAGCGTAAGCGGCAGCGTCGCTTTTGCCCCCCAGATCACCGGAAACAGCGTGCAGAAGAATACAAGTATGACCATCGGGCTTGTCGCCAGTTACCGATACATGCTGACACCGCGAAGCGCGCTCGAAGTGAACTACGGATACCAGCAGAATACGCAGTACTACCAGGTCTTCGGTAAGAAGAACGGCGGTATCCACGTCCTGCAGCAGGAGATAAGCGGCGCGTACGTCTTCAACATGAACTTCAAGAACTTCAACCCGTTCCTTGAGGGTGGTCCCGGCGCGATGATTTTTACGCCGCTCAAGGACGCGGGTACGTCGAACCTTGACGCAAAGCAGAATACGAATATCGGCGCCCTCTTCGGCGGTGGTGTGGCGTATGAGCTGAGCCCGAGCTTCGATATTCGGGTCGAGTATCGTGGTTTTCTGGTGAAGACTCCGAACTTCAGCCTTCCGGGCAATGTGTTCAATACCAACCGATATGAGATCATCTCGACCCCGGCGCTTGGTGTTGCCTATCACTTCTAAGTAGGGCCGTAATTCTACGGCAAAGCCCCGGCGCTGACCGGGGCTTCGCTGTTGCGGTTACGAATCGCTTATCGGAAACGATACGCGGCGCCGACGGTGAGGATACTTGGCGAAAGGCTGGAGTTCTCGAAGCCGAACCAGGTCTGGTACTCTCCGTCGACGCGGGCGTAGAGCCATGGCTTTACCTTGTAGTCAACGCCGAGGCCGCCGGCTGCAAGGTTGTAGGCCAGGTTTGCCTGGTATGTTCCCTGCGGCGGAAAGTTGAAGACGCCGCGCCCGTACATGATCTTGGCATAGGGGACGAGTTTGCCGTAGGTGCGGAAGTAGCGCGCCCCGACCTCATAGGTCTTTTCGTACAGGTTGTCGGAGCCCTTGACGAAGTGAAACTCTCCTTCTACGCCGATGTGGGGAAGAAAGTCGTAGTTGAAGTAACCGCCGCCGCCATTGAACTGGTGGTAGTAGTCCGAGCTGGCGATGGAGAACCCGCCGCCGATCTTGAGATCCCCTACACGTGATTCAGTTGGAATGGCCTGAGCATGCAGTATCTGGGCCGCGACGAACAGGCTAAGAAATACGATGATCCGTTTCAGCAAGTGCTTCCTCAAAAAAAGCTAATTCAGTTGTTGCCAAAAAAACTCGAGTCATCTCTTGCAACCATTCGAGGGAGCGAGCACTAGTGGAAGACATAAGCGACGCCGACATAACCTGAAAAAGGAGTAAGGCCGTTAGGAGGAAAGCCGGGCCACTTCTGCATCTCAAAATCGATGGCGCGGATGTTGAGGTAGCTCGTTGCGTGAATATCAATGCCGCCACCTGCCACGTAGGTGAAGTAAGTGTTGGTCTGAGGAAGGGGGGGCCAGACTCCGATCCGAAGTGGCCCGCTCCGAACAGCACCTTCGCATATCCGTTGACGCCCTTGTGACGGACGATGTAGCGAGGGCCGGCGACGTAGATGTTCTCGCTGACGTCGCTTGGTGTGATGACGGAATAGTGAAACTCGCCTTCGACCCCATAACTGGGGGCAAGGTCCAAATCACTGTAGAAAACCAAGCCCTGTATGCGTGTCTGTGCAAAGTCGGGGTTGGCGAGAAACCACCCAGCTCCTGCCTGAATTGAACCCACCCGCGAAGCGGTCGGAATAGCCTGGCCGTGCAGCATGCTTGCAGCACCGAGGATGCAGGCGAAGGCTAGACCGCTGATCAAAGTATGCCGCTTCAACAGGTTGCCTCCTTCGGAAGAGAAACATGCGGCGTTTCTTGGGTGTGAGGCGAACTGGCCTCAGGCAGTGGAAGGGCGTGGGCAACCGTTAGGTTGTCTGTCGGATGACCACGCTCCAGGACTCAGTTTTGTTGAGGCGTCGTTGCGGGCGGAGTTGCCGGGGCCGCCGTACCAGCAGGTGCGGCTGTACCGTCTGCTGGCGGGTTCGTCGCAGGAGCTGCGCCGGGCGCCGGGGTCGCGTCGGCAGGCGGCTTGTAGTAGCTGAGCTTCAGATAGACCGGCTCAACCTCGAAGGGCATCTTGTCCGCTGCGGTAAGAAGCGGTTCAAAGGCCGAGTGAAGGACGAACACCTGATCGGTCCAGGGATCGAACCGTAGGAAGCTGGCCAACGGCATCGCAGCCTGCTGCTTCAGGTCCTTCATGTCCAGCTTGGGTCCCTTGGCTGTGATGGCCTGCATCCAGAAGGAGGGGTCGTCATCGCTCTTGGTGAGGCCGTCACCGATCATCGGCTCGTTGAGCGCCTTCAGATTCTTGACCCGTACCTGTAGTTGCTGGAGGTATAGGCTGAAGTACTGCTGACCGCCCTCCAGCTCCTTCGCATTCAGCAGCTCAAGAGCCTTCTTTGCCGCCGCGGTGTTGTCTGAATCGGTGTGGTGCATGGGAATGCGGTTGAAGACCGAAGTAGACGGGAAGAGCAGGCGATCGTTGAAGGCGTACTTGGTGTCGAGCCGGTGAGCCAGGATGATGTGAGCAATCTGGAACGCAAGGATCGCATTCAGGTTGCCCATCTGCTGCTGACCGTCCTGCGTTATCACGCCGGTGGTGTCGAGCAGGCTCTTCGAGACGACGATCGTGTTGCCGATGGCCAGCGACTCAAGCGGCTCGGTCAGAAGCGTGCGGCAGCGGATCGGCCTTGAGAGCGTGATGTTGTTGTAAGCCAGGATGTTATTCGCCAGAGCTTCGAGCGTCTTGTCGAACTCGCTGGGTGCATCGAGAAGGCCCGCCTGGAAGAGGCGCTCGACGATATTGTCCTCTGCCTGCTGAACCCAGGCGCGCTGCGCGCCGAGTGGGCTGACGTCCTGGGCATCGTTGCTGACGTCGGTCGCGCCGACGACATCAAGCGAGGTGTTCTCCTGCTCCGGCGGAGGAACCTTCAACAGATAGCCCCAGATGTGATTAATCGCTTTGAACTTGAGGGTGCGGGAGACGCTCTTCGGGTCGCTCTCTTCAACGTAGAACGAAGTCGGCAGCCAGAGGTCAGGCTGAACATTGGTGCGCCAGCTATCGAAGTGGTAAAACTCCTTCTGGTCGTCCTGGGTGCCGGCGAAGTCACCGTTGAAGCGCACGACGTTGCCGTTGCGAGCCTCGATCCAGACACGGCCGAAGAAGCGGCCGAAATCCTTCTTGCCCGCAATCGGCGTCACGTCGAAGACCGCCGTAGGCGTGTTGCCGAGGAAGTCATTGCGCACGTAGCCGAAGTTGTAATGCTGACGGTCGAAGTTGTTCGAGTCCATCAGAAGCATCTGGACGAAGCCTGCTTCGTGAAAAGTCAGGTGCAGGCTGCCGCCAAGGCCGGCCACGGTCGACAGGGAATGCTTGAAGAACCCCATCTTGCTGCCGCCTGAACCCGACGACGTGTCCTTGTTCACAGCAAAAGAGTCATCATTGATGACACTCTTGAAGTCGACGCGGCTGAGGAAGTGCTGGTCAGACTCGGGAACCTGGCCCAGGACGGGATCGGGCTTCATGTTCTGAATATAGGTTTCGACGATCGGCGCCCGGTCCTTGATGGTCTTGACGATGACCTTCTCACGGGCGATGGCCTTATCGATGAGCGCGTTCTGCGCAGGTGTCGGTTTACGCGAAGTCGAGAGTTCGTCGTCTTTCTTCTTCTTTCCGTGCAGCAGCGCTGCTCCGGCTTGCGGGGGGAGAGTAGCTGCGACGAAGATTGCCAGGGCGAGACCGGCGATGGACTGTTTCCCGAGAGTCATGGATTTGCGGCTCCTGCGGCTACCAAAAGGTCAGCCTGAAATATGGACTAGATGCTAGTGCATGCTGCGACAGCGAAACAAAAATAATGCTCAACCTCGCGAGTTGAAATGCGACGTTGACTACGCCTTCCCAGTCGACGGGATTACCCGAATCGTCGGTGGCAGGCTTGAAACGAGTGGCTTCGACAGCACGAACGGCAGAGTCGCCGAGACCGTGACCGAGATCGCTGATGACTCCCAGCACCTGAACTGTACCGGAGGAAGAGACGCGAATCTTGACCGAGACGCTACCTTCGATGTGAAGCTTGATGGCCTCCGCGGTGTACTCAGGCTTAGGTTTAAAGAGAACCTTGGGTCCGCTCTTCGCCGTTGCGATCGTCGGTCCGGAAGGCCTCGGCATCGGCGGCGGCGTGTTTTGTCCAAGAGCAACGCCGGCGACGCGGCCCGTAGAGTTCAGCGGTCCGGTGCCTCCGACAACTCCATGCGGAATGCCCGCGACAGCCACGGGACCACTGCCTTTCATGTTCTGTCCGGTGGGCGACCCGGAACCAAGACTGACAACAGATGCTCCGGCTCCATTGTTCGATTTCGGCATGCCGGACATTCCCGCGTTGCCGAGACTGATCGCGGTGGGAGATGGCTTATTGGAGACTGCAATCGGATTCGTCTGCGAACCGAGAGCGACTGCCTGCGGATGCGCTGCGGTATTCGGAACCGTGGCGGGCATCGCCTGGGCCAGATTGACGACCTTGGGTGCCGGCGGAGGCTGAACCAGCTTCGGCGGTGCCGGCATGACAACCGGCATCGGCTGGGTCATCTTGATCTCTGGCGGTTTTGGAATGTCCGGCAGCTTCACATCGGGCAGCTTGATCTTGGGCGGCTCGATCTTGGCGATGGGCGGGGGCGGCGGCAGTTTCGGAGGCTTGATCTTGACCGGCGGCGGCTCGTCGGGCTTCTTCATCGGAATAGGCTCATCGAGATGCGTAAGCTTGATCCGGTTGTCGATCGTCTTCTTCGCCGCCGCGCCGATGATGACGGCGCACAAGGCGAGCAGAATGTTCAGCGCGACCGAGGTGAAGAGCGAACTTTTGCTCTGGCTGCCGTCGTTCAGGACGCCGAAGTGCGAGAACTGCATATTCTGCGGTTTGGGATCATCGGTGCGAAGCGGCTGAGCCATGTAAAAATCCTTGAACGGCCTCTGTTCGAGGCGGGATAGTGAGACCGGGCTGACAAGCCCGGGAAAATCAGCTCCGGAGAGCCCCTTGAATGATCGAAACCTCGTGCCTCTGATCCAACAATCAATCCAACCAGAGAGACATCGGGAAGTTGCGCAGCGTGTCTAAAACAGAGCCCAGCCGCGAAGGAAAAGGTTGTAGCGGGTACCGTGTCTTCGGGGAGTCACATTCCTTCATGTGCCGATACGCCGCCAGTCACTTACTGCAAGTATATTGCCGTAATCGTAAGTGATTGACACTGGTACTTTTGTGGTATCCAAGTAGCAACGAAGGAGAGCATGTAAATGAACATTCTTGTGACCGGTGGAGCAGGCTATATCGGGGGCACGCTGACGAGGCTTTTGCTGTCTCAGGGACACGCCGTAACCGTTTATGACAACCTTTGCCACAGCAGGCGCGCCGCGGTTGCCGCGAACGCCGATTTTGTCGAGGGAGAGATTGCCGATCGCGCGTTGCTGGAGAAGACACTTAGCCGCAGGTTCGACGGCGTGATGCACTTCGCGGCGTTGATCGAAGCCGGCGAAAGTATGAAGCATCCGGAGATTTATTTTCGAAATAACACAGCCACGACCCTGACTTTGCTCGAAGCGATGTTGGCGACAGGGCACGACCGCCTGGTCTTCAGCTCGACCGCCGCCTGCTACGGCGAGCCGGAAACCACCCCGATCCTCGAAGACGCGAAGCTCGCACCGACGAATCCCTACGGCGAGAGCAAGCTTCTCGTGGAGCAGATGCTGCGCTGGATGAATCTCAGCCACGGGTTCAAGTACGCGAGCCTGCGCTATTTCAACGTCGCGGGCGCGATCGAAGGCTATGGCGAAGCGCATGAGCCGGAATCGCATTTGATCCCCCTGATCCTCGACGTCGCGATCGGACGACGAGCCAGCATCAAGGTCTTCGGGCGCGACTATCCGACCAAGGACGGCACCTGCGTCCGCGACTACATTCATGTGCGCGATCTTGCGGAGGCGCATCTGCTGGCGCTGAGCGCGTTGAGCGATACGCGGAGCAAGCTGATCTATAACATCGGCAACGGACAGGGTTTTACTGTGCTTGAAGTGATCGACTCAGTCCGCCGCGTGACCGGAAGGCCGGTCGCTGTTGAAGAATTTGCGCGCAGGCCCGGCGATCCCGCGGAGCTGGTCGCCAGTTCGGAGAAGATCAAGGCCGAACTGGGATGGCAGCCACAGTTTGCGGAGCTGGATCAGATCATCGCCAGCGCATGGGAGTGGCATCAGAGAAGATTTGCGGAAGAGAAGTAAAAGGAGACTGCGTTGATCGAAAGCATGTTCCACCTGCCACTGCCTTTGCTCGAGAAAATCCTGCGTCCAGTCCTCGTCTATCTGTTCCTGGTAGGTTTTCTGCGCATCTTCGGCAAGCGGGAGCTTGCACAGCTGAATCCGTTCGACCTGGTGGTGCTTCTGAGCCTCTCGAACACCGTGCAGAACGCGATGATTGGCGAAGATAACTCGGTCACAGGAGGAGTCATTGGCGCGTTTTCGCTACTCGCGGTCAACTGGCTGCTGACTCGCCTCCTGTTTCGCGCGCCCAGGCTGAACACAGTCTTTGAGCTTTCGCCAACCGTGTTGATCCGTCACGGCGTCGTGGACTGGGAGGCGACGAAGAAGGAGGCTCTCACCGAGCTCGAACTCCGCTCTGTCCTGCACAAGCAGGGATTCGACCGCTATGAAGAGGTGGAAAAATGTGTCCTTGAACCCAATGGGAACTTCTACATGGAGGGCATTAAGTCGATGAGTGACGATGCCCAGCGAGCCGAGCTGATGAAGGCTGTCGAAGTGTTGACTCGCGAAGTAAGAGAGATGCGCGCCGAACTAGCCACGCGATAAAGCATTAACGACTTTGGTTCGAGCGGTAGTTTCACTGTTGAACGCGAGCTGCCTCCCGAAAAGCTGGAGGCTGCGGTTACTGTTTCTGGCCGCGAAGAAGCTTTGCCAGCGCCTGGGTGTAGCGTTCTGGCGGTGAAGGCATCTGCGATTCGCGTACGGCAGCACGATAGCCGCCCATATAGATGGAATACATGACGGCCAGCGCGCACCCCACACCAAAACCGAAGCCGAACAGAAAGCCGATGATGGCTGGCCAGTAGAAGGTCACAATAAGTGGAGTCTACAGGCCGCGAGCATGTACAGTTCAGTACAACCAGTTCAAACTCATGGAGACAGCGATGCATCGATGGCGGGGTATGGCGGCGTGTGGAATGTTGGCGGTAGGGTTAACGTCAAAGTCAATGGCGCAGGAGGTTCCCGCACTGGTAGATAAGCAGCTTCCCAGCCTGCTCGATACCTACAAAACCCTTCACGCGACGCCGGAGCTCTCGCATTACGAGGAAAAGACATCGGCATGGTTGGCCGGAGAGCTCCGCGCCGCCGGCTACACCGTGACCGACCACATCGGCAAATATGTCGACGGCTCTCCGGCTTATGGTGTGGTCGCCCTATTGAAGAACGGAGCAGGCCCCATCCTGCTGGTCCGAACTGACATGGATGCGCTTCCAGTCGAAGAGAAGACCGGCCTGCCCTACGCGAGCAAGGTGAAGATGAAGAACGCGGCCGGGCAGGAGGTCTCGGTGATGCACGCCTGCGGGCACGATCTGCACATGACCACCATGATTGGAGTGGCACGCGTCATGGCCTCCGAAAAAGCAAAGTGGCACGGAACCCTGATGCTCGTCGGACAGCCGAGCGAAGAAGTCGGCGAAGGCGCAGCGGCCATGCTCGCCGATGGCTTTTACGAAAGATTCGGACGCCCCGACTACGCCATCGCGTTGCACGACAATGCTGGCCTCGCTGCCGGCAAAGTGGGAATCACCTCGGGCCCGGCGATGGCTGGATCCATGACAGTCTTCGTGACCATGCGCGGCGTCGGAGGCCATGGTGCGATGCCCGCTTCGACCAAGGACCCTATCGTCATGGCCTCACAGTTTGTCCTCGCAATCCAGACCATCGTGAGTCGTCAGACACTGCCGACGCAACCAGCAGTGGTAACGGTGGGGATGATCAACGGAGGCACCCAGGCCAACATCATCCCTGACGAAGTAAAACTCGGACTCTCCGTCCGCTTTCTCGACGAGAATGTGCGCAAAAGCATCCTCGAGGACATTCAACGCACTGCAAATGGAATCGCGCTCATAGCCGGCGTGCCTGCGGATCGGAAACCGCTCGTAGAGGTCGTGGCGTCTCACATGACAGCGATCACCTACAACGATCCAGCTCTGACAAAGCGTGTGCGCACGGTTCTTGTCGCAGCCGTCGGCGACCAGAACGTCGTCAATCTCGACCCGGTCATGGTCTCTGAGGACTTTGGCCGTTTCGGTCTCGAAGATCACAAGATTCCGACAGTGCTGTTCTGGTTGGGTGCAGTCGATCCTGCGAAGATCGCCTCAGGAGCACCGTTACCGTCGCTTCATTCCAGCGTCTTCGCGCCAATGGCAGAGCCGGCGTTGCGTACCGGCGTAACAGCAATGTCAGACGCGGCAATCGCCTTATTGCAGTAAAAAAACTGAACACCGATTTGCAGCGATGACACCGGGCAAAGGAGATAAGCCTTAATCGGTGAGACCGAGCAAATCGGTGTTAAGCCTTGAACGGATTCACAATCCGCTTATTTCGCGGGTGCCGTGGCTGCTGGGGTTGAAGTGAAGATCTTCATTGCGTTTTGAAGCGTGTAGTTGAAGCCCCACGCCGTGGGGATGACGACGATCGCCCATGCCAGCGCGATCAGGATCGGGGATGATTTCTTTACTGTGGTGTCTGCCATGAATCTTCTCCTGAAAGTCTTCAGTTGGCGTTTAGTGGGCTGCGCCGACGGGTTCGGTGACGTTTTGGTCCTTGAGCCAGTACTTTTCATCGACGGCACGGACCATAAGGTTGGCGAGGAACCCGACCACGAGCAATCCGCTCATGATATGCAGGATCAGCGGATAAGCATCCTGTTTCGGCAGCTTGTTCTCAACATAGTGGTCGAGGATGCCGTTGACGATAAGCGGTCCGATGATTCCCGCCGCAGACCACGCCGTGAGAAGACGCCCATGAATGGCCGAGACGTTATAACCGCCGAATAGGTCTTTGAGATACGCAGGGATGGTGGCGAAACCACCGCCGTACATCGACAGCAGCACGACTGCGATACCCACAAACAGTGGAACGGAGTTGAGCTTATCCTGACGCGTCAACGGAAGAACGAAGTAGAGGATTGCACCAAGAGTGAAGAAACAGAAGTAGGTAGCCTTGCGTCCGATGAAGTCGGAGGTGGAGGCCCAGAAGAACCTGCCCGCCATGTTGAAGATGCTTAGCAGACCGACGAAGCCAACCGCGGCAGTTGCGCCGACTGAGCCCTTGAACAAGTCCTGAATCATCGGCGAGGCCTGCTCGAGGATGCCGATGCCGGCCGTGACGTTTGTGAACAGGATGACCCAGAGGAGCCAGAACTGCGGCGTGCGCCAGGCATTGTGAACGTTGACGTTGTGCGTCGAGATCAGGGCAGAGTGCTTGACCGGTGGCACCCAGCCTTCGGGCTTCCAGCCATCGCGCGGGACGCGGATGGTGAACACGCCGAACATCATGAAGACAAAGTAGAGAATCCCCATGGTGATCATCGTGTAGGGAATCGAGGGCTGGCCTGCAGCCTTGTAGTGGGCCATCAACTGGTTGGCTAGCGGCCCGCCGATCATCGCACCCCCGCCGAAGCCCATGATGGCGAGGCCGGTCGACAGGCCCGGGCGATCCGGGAACCACTTGATCAGCGTTGAAACCGGCGAAATATAGCCGAGTCCAAGACCTATACCGCCGATAACGCCATAGCCGAGGTAAATCAGCCAAAGCTGGTGGCTGCTCGCTCCGAAGGAGGCGATGATGAATCCGGCGCCGAAACAACAGGCAGCGTAAAACATTGCCCGTCGAGGGCCGGCCCTCTCCAGCCATGCACCGAAGAGAGCAGCAGAGATGCCGAGAAACGCGATCGCGATCGAGAAGATATAGCCAACCTCTTTCAGGTTCCACACGGAGCCATCGGCGCCGTGAAGTGCCAGAAGAGGATTTTTGAAGACGGAAAACGCGTAGACCTGTCCAATAGAAAGGTGAATGGCAAGGGCAGCAGGTGGGACCAGCCAGCGGCTGTATCCGGCTGGGGCGATGGAGCGGTCGCGATCGAGAAAAGCCAGGGCCATAAGTCAGATCCTCGGAGAATTATGTCGATTAATCTTGCAGCAGCGCAAATACAAATCACGTATCTTGATGCGCCGACCAAGATACATGATTCTTTCCGGAAATGTGTCTTCAATCTGTCAACGACGTAGTTGCCGGAGCGAGTTGTATAGGGTACCTTCGTTTTGCTGGAGCAAAAATTTACGGAGGTCTGTACGTGTCGACGGTTGAGCAAAATACGAATCTGGATTCGAGCCTGCGGGAGAACCGCGTCTTCCCCCCGCCGGCGGAGTTCGCCGCAAAGGCACATGTAACAAGCCTTGCCGACTATGAGGCGATGTACCGTCGCAGCGTCGAACAGCCGGAGGAGTTCTGGGCCGAGGCCGCACGGGAACTCGAGTGGTTCGCGCCGTGGACCAAGGTAATCGATGGAGAGGCGGCCCATGCAAAGTGGTTCGTTAACGGAAAGCTAAATCTGTCACACAACTGCGTCGATCGCCATGCGCTGGGTGCGCGCCGCGATAAGGTTGCCTTGATCTGGGAGGGCGAGCCGGGCGAGGTACGCAAGCTGACCTATGGCGAACTGCACGAACAGGTGCAGCGGTTCGCCAACGTATTGAAGGGGCTCGGGATTAAACGCGGCGACCGCATTGCTCTTTACATGGGCATGTCTCCCGAACTGGCGATCGCGATGCTGGCCTGCGCCCGGATCGGTGCAGTGCACTCGGTCATCTTCGGCGGTTTCGCGGCGCACGCCATCTCCGACCGGGTCAACGACTCAGCCTGCGTCGCCGTGATCACGCAGGACACAAGCTATCGTCGTGGCTCCGAGGTTCGGCTGAAGGCGATCGTCGACGAGGCGCTCACGCACTGCTCAACGGTGAAACACGTCGTTGTCTTCCGGCGGTCAGGCTCGCCGGTCAACATGCAGCCGGCCCGCGATCTCTGGTGGCATGAGGAGATGGCGAAGGCGGAAGCGGAATGCGCACCTGAGTGGATGGATGCCGAGGACCCGCTCTATCTGCTTTACACCTCAGGCACCACGGGCAAGCCGAAGGGCCTGCTGCACACCACTGGTGGCTACTCGGTGCAGACCTATCTGACCACGAAGTATGTCTTCGACATGCGCGACGACGACATCTACTGGTGCACAGCGGACATCGGCTGGGTGACCGGCCATAGTTATGTCGTCTACGGCCCGCTGCAGAACGGCGCTACTGTGATGATGTACGAGGGCGCTCCGAACTGGCCGGAGAACGACAGGTTCTGGAAGATCATCGACGATCACAAGGTGACGATCTTCTACACCGCGCCCACGGCCATCCGCGCGTTCACCAAGTGGGGCGACTCCTGGGTTGAGAAACACTCGCTGGCCTCACTGCGTCTGTTAGGCACGGTCGGCGAACCGATCAACCCCGAGTCATGGATGTGGTACCACCGCGTCATAGGCAAAGAGCGCTGCCCCATCGTCGACACCTACTGGCAGACTGAGACGGGCGCGATCATGCTCTCGCCCATCCCCGGCGCCGTGCCGACAAAACCCGGTTCAGCGACAAGGCCCTTCTTTGGAATTGTGCCTGAAGTAGTCACAAAACAGGGAGAGCCCGTGCCGGACGGCAAAGGCGGCCTGCTGGTCATGCGCAAACCCTGGCCCTCGATGGCCCGAACCATCTACGGCGACCAAGAACGCTATGAAAAGACATACTGGAGCGAGATCCCCGGAAGCTACTTCACCGGCGACGGCGCGCGCCGCGACTCCGACGGTTATTTCTGGCTGATGGGTCGCGTCGACGACGTGATCAACGTCAGTGGGCACCGGCTCGGAACGATGGAAGTAGAGTCAGCGCTGGTCGCGCACCCTAAAGTTGCAGAAGCAGCTGCAGTCGGTCGTCCGCACGAGATGAAAGGTCAGGCAATCGCAGTCTTCGTCACGCTCGAAGGCGGTCACGAGCCAAGCGAAGAGCTGCGGAAGGAACTGCGGGAGTGGGTTGCGAAGGAGATCGGCGCGCTGGCCCGGCCCGACGACCTTACCTTCGCTCAAGCACTTCCAAAGACTCGCAGCGGCAAGATCATGCGACGGCTATTACGTGAGTTGGCCACGACAGGTGAAGTAAAAGGCGACACCACGACGCTCGAAGATTTCACCGTCATCGCCAAACTCCGTGAGGGCGACGAGTAGTCAGAAGGTTGCGGTAAAATCCTTCTATGACAGTTCAACTCAGCCCAGAACTGGAAGCGCTGGTAAGAAAAGATGTAGAGCGCGGACCCTACCGAAGCATCGACGATTTCGTCGAGCAGGCAGTGACCATGCTTCATGAGCAGGAGGAATACCTTGCTGCCAATCGAGACAAAATACGGTCAGCCATCGAAGAAGGATGGGCGGAGGCACAGCACGGTGAGCTGATCGATGGAGAACAGATAAGGCGCGATATTGCTGTGATGAAGGCGAAATGGCTGGCAGAACACAAGGGTGCCTAACGCGTACGTTTTAACTCCAAAAGCGAAAAAAATTAGTCCTGATCTGGCAACATATCGCCGCCGACAGTCTGGACGCAGCGAACGATGTTGAAGCGGCGATTATCCGGGCTTTTGATCTGCTTTCTAAGATGCCGAATGCTGGTCACCGGCGGGGATATCTGACAGATCGCCCGCTGCGCTTCTGGCAGGCGAATCCACACAAAAACTATCTAATCGTCTACGAAGCTGAAGTTCGGCCCGTACGGATTATTCGCATTTTGCATGCTGCGTTGGACGCAAGATCTTATCTCTGACGTAACTCTTCGTTCGGTCTTAGCGCAGATTTGTAACTGGCTTCGTTGGCAAGGTGAAGTGGAAGGTCGTGCCCTTGCCTTCGACGCTGGTGGCCCAGATGCGTCCGCCGTGCTGATTGACGATGCTGCGGCAGATCGCAAGTCCGAGGCCCGTTCCGCCCAAAGCACGCGAGTCCGAGGCATCCCCTTGTTGGAAGCGGTCGAAGATATGCTCCAATTTGTCAGCAGGAATGCCCCGTCCCTGGTCGCGAACTTCGATGATGGCTTCACCCTCGTCCAGATTCCGGGCGGTCAAATGAATCTCGCTGCCGGCAGGCGAGAATTTGATCGCGTTTGAGATGAGGTTGTTCAACGTCTGCAGAATGCGATCGCAATCGGCCCACACGTTGACGCCGTGTGCGGCGAAGAAGATGCGGATGTTAGGTCGTGGCGTCCGGTTCTGTTGCACACCGGCAGCGCGGCGCAACAGATCTTCCGCGCTGCACATCGTAGAGTGCAGCTCCGTCTTGCCGCTTTGGATGCGTTCGAGATCGAGAATATCGTTGACCAGGCGCACCAGCCTGTCCGAGTTGCTGATGGCAATCTCGAGCATCTGCTGTGTCTTCTCCGGGCGGTTCACCAGCGCTCCGCCGGCGAGCAGGCCAAGTGCTCCGCGCAGCGAGGTCAGCGGCGTGCGCAACTCATGCGAGACCGTGGAGATGAACTCATCCTTCATGCGGTCGAGCGCGCGCCGTTCGGTAGTATCGGTAAACGCAACGACGACGCCGAGCGGTTTGCCTGCATCCGAATCGGACGACTGCGAATCGATCTGCGGGCGTGCAACATACTCCACAGGAAAGCTCGTTCCATCCTTGCGCCAGAAGATCTCGTTGGAGACACGAACCGTAGTTAGATTGGTCAGGCTTTTGCGAATCGGCGAGTCGATCGACTCATACGCCGTGCCGTCCGCGCGCGTATGGTGGATCAGGCTGTGCATCACCTGACCAAGCATCTCCTCTTGCTTGTAGCCGAGCATCATCATCGCGGCATCGTTGACGAAGGTCACCTTGTCGTTGAGATCGATGCCGTAGATACCATCACCCACCGACGCAAGGATCGAGTCGGACTGGCGAGTGAGTGTGCGCAGCTGCCCTTCAGCGCGAACCTGCTCGGTGATATCGACTGCAAAGCCCAGCACATAGGGCGTACGGCCGGGAACGACGATGAGCTTGTTCCTGTATGCGACCGCACGTACCTCGCCGTCAGCGTGCGAGAGGTGAAACATCCCCTGCGCCTCGCCTGTCTCGGCGATCTTCTTGAGATACGCATGCAGATCGTCTCTCGTGTCCGGCGTAACGAACTCGGCCAGATTATGTCCGGTCATCTCTTCGACGGTACGTCCGATCGTCTCCGCGCCATGTGTGTTGATCGTCAGCAGCGTTCCCCGAAGATCATGCGTGCAGACCATGCCGAGCGAACCTTCGATGAGCTGGCGGTAACGCGCCTCGCTCTCGCGCAAAGTAGCCTCGGCCACACGCTGCGTCGTCACGTCGATGCCGGTTGCGATGATGAACGCGATCTGCCCCTGGGCATCCGTGAGCGCCGTAGCCGACCACGCGATACGCCGCAGGCTCCCATCGCGGTTTAGCCACTGATTCTCGAAGGTCGTGGGGAACTGTCCGGAGCGGAGACGCTCGAACGTCTCAATGGCCTCCGGGATGTCCTGCCGAGGAATGAGCTTGTCCCACGCATAGCGCCCCACAAGCGTGGCGAAGTCGTAGCCGGAGGTGATCTCGCAGGCGCGGTTGAAGCGAACGATGCGACCGGCCGGATCAAACACCGCCACCAGAGCGCCGACCGTATCGAGCACCGTCGAAACAAAGTTGCGCTCGACAGTAAGAGCCGCCTCCACGCGCTGCCGGGAGCGTGCCGCGCGATCCATCTGCAGAACGCGGCCGTTGAGTTCAAGGCGATTGATCACCTGGCGACTCAGGATGCTCAGCCCCGAAGACTGCGCCGGAGTCAGTACGCGAGCGCGGCTATCCAGAACAAACAGCGCTCCGATGTTGATACCGCTGGGCGTGGTCAGTGGGGCGCCGGCATAAAAGCGATACGCGCGGCCGTCCAGCAGGATACCGTCGGGGGTATAGTCCGGGTGGTTGCGCGTGTCCTGAATCTCGTACACAGAATCGCCGAGGATGGTGGTCTCGCAAGGCAGACTGCCGAGCGAAAGCTCAACGGCGTCGATGCCAAAACGAGAACGAATCCAGATGCGATCTGTACCGACGAAGGAGACCGCCGCAACGGGTGCGTCGGAGATCTGCGCAGCCAGCTGGGTCAAATCATCGAGAACAGGATCGGGCGCAGAATTAAGCGCCTCGTATTGATGGAGCGCCTCAATGCGGAGAGCTTCGTCTTTGACTAAAAGTGCATTCATTTCTACTCGGTCAATCGTAGGGGATGTGCAAATCTTTGCGCACTCCTACTTTTGTGTCAGCAACAAGTTACGGCTTTGGCAGAACACAGCATTCGCCTGTTGCCGGGGGTTCATTTGCGCTTGCATCCAGTGCTACTTTCCACGTGCCGTCGGGCATCTTTTTCCAAACTGTAAAGTAGCGGCCGGTGATGACAACGGGCTCGCCATTCTTATCTTTTGATCGTCCTTCATAGTGACCCCAGGTGAAGCCCATATCGTTGGAAGGCCCCATCTGTGCGCCCTGCGGCTCCCACGTCAGTTGATAAGTTTTGGGATCCCACTGGGCCTGTGTTGCGATGGCCGTGTGGCCCAGGATAGCGGGCTTGCCATTGTTGAGCGTTACGGCGTCATCGGCGAACCACGTTGCGAAGGCCTTGCCTCCACCCGCTGCGACCGCCTGCGCAAATCGACCTTCCAGTTCCATCAACAGCAGAGCGCCCGGGCTTAGAGTCGGTTGTGCGAGCGGGTTTGCAAGCACTGTGGATGGCCCGAGAGTGTCATAAGCAGGCACCCCCGCCGGAGCGCTCTGGGCGATCAGAGCGCACCCGCCAGAAACGCAGAGAAATAGGCAAAGCAATACGTGTAGTGGCATTTCCTTAATGCTATCAGCGCCGGCGGTTGGACCCGAGAGAGAGTGGTTTTAGTTGAAGACTGATATCCTTCGCACCTGATGCTTAAGACGAAGTCGGACCGAATATTGTTGCTTGCCGCGCTGGTTTTATTGCCCGTAGGTATGGCGCTGGGATTGACTCACCAACTCCTCTTCCATCACATCGGACTCGCCCTGCGCTGCTGCGCGATCGGCCTGCTGTCGGTGTTTGCATGGCAACGGCGCTCGCTCACCGCGTGGATCTTCGTCGCGATGGTCGCTGGGGCTGAGTTGGGTTTCGACGCGCCTTCTATCGCCGTCAACATGCGTGTCTTCAGCGACATCTTCCTGAGGCTCATCAAGACGATCGTCGCGCCGCTCATCCTCGCGACGCTCATCACCGGAATCGCAGGACACGGCGACCTCAAAAGCGTCGGCCGCATGGGAATCAAGAGTCTCATTTACTTCGAGGTCGCCACCACCCTGGCCCTCGTCATCGGCCTCGTCGCCATCAATCTCAGCCATGCTGGCGTTGGACTATCGCTGCACGCAGCCGCCGGCTCAAGCGAAGCCGTCCCCGCCCCCGGTCCGGTACGCTGGCAGGACTTCCTCCTCCACATCTTTCCCGAAAACATCGTCAAGTCCATCGCCGAAGGTCAGATCCTGCAGGTCGCCGTCTTCGCCATCTTCTTCGGAATCGCGCTCGCCTGCCTCAGCAGAGAACGTCGTACACCGATGCTGACATTTTTCACCAGCCTCAGTGAGGTGATGTTCAAGTTCACCAATCTCGTCATGTACTTCGCGCCCATCGGCGTAGGCGCCGCAATGGCCTTCACCGTAGGGCAGATGGGTCTCGGCGTCCTGATCAACCTCGGCAAACTGCTGCTTACGTTGTATATCGCGCTGATTGCCTTTTCCCTGTTGGTGTTCGTACCGTCGGCGCTGTTCTTTCGCATCTCGCTGCGGCGCTTTCTCCCCGCGGTGGCCGAACCCGCAACCATCGCCTTCGCCACCTCGTCCAGCGAAGCCGCACTGCCCAGCGCAATGGAATCGATGGAAGCCTTCGGAGTGCCTCGACGCATCGTGGCCTTCGTCATCCCCGCCGGCTACAGCTTCAACTCCACCGGATCAACGCTCTATCTCGCAGTGGCGAGCATCTTCGTGGCCCAGGCCGCGGGTATCTCGCTCTCACTCGGGGAGCAGATCCTGATGATGCTAACCCTCATGGTCACAAGCAAAGGCGTCGCCGGTGTCCCTCGATCCGTGCTGGTCCTGCTCTTCGCGACCGCGGCTACCTTTCGTCTTCCCACGGAACCGATCTTCGTCATCCTCGGTATCGACGCCGTAGCCGACATGGGGCGTACCGCAGTCAACGTCGTAGGCAACTGCCTGGCCAGCGTCATCGTCGCGAAGTGGGAAGGTGCCTTCGGCACGGAACCCGCATCACCAGTCGTCCTCGAAGGCGCGATGGAATAATCACGAGGCGCAATATCGTCGTTGCTCCACTATTCTTTCGAACCAAATAAAAACGAGCAGATGCCATCGCACCTGCTCGCCTGTTCTCTCTGCCACCAAACTACATCGCCGGCGGATGATGCGGATCGACGTGGGCCGTATCTGCCTTCTTGGCAGATTTCACGGCGCCGTTCGGATTCACCGAATCGCGCAGTTCCTTTGAAGGTTTGAAGAAGGGAACGCGCTTGGCCGGAACATCAACCTTGGCGCCGGTCTTTGGGTTGCGACCGGTTCTGGCGTTGCGTTGCCGCGTCCGGAAGCTGCCGAAGCCCCGAATCTCAATCTTGTCCCCGGACTTCAGGGCTCCGATTACTGCGTCGAAGAGCGTATCGACGATTACCTCTCCATCGCGACGGGTCAGGTCTCCAATCGAGGTGACTTGATCTACGAGGTCAGCTTTAGTCATGGTATGGGTTCCTTTCGTACTCGGGAGGGCTACTGGGCCGCATCGAAATCCATTCTTCTTGTTGATTATAGACGGGATGACTCGGAATAAGAAAGCCAGCGACGCCAAAGAGCTGCAGGAAAATCAGGGTTCATTCACTAAGATGCAAACCCCGGACAAATGGTCGGTTGATAAAGAAAACAAAGGCCGTTTTTTAAAACGGCAATGGTCTGACGGTGATCCGAAACCGCAAATCCGCACCTAAACGCTGGAGTACCGCGCCTTACTTCCACATGAAGTAGAAGCCCGGGGCGCGGCTCAGCAGCTGACTCGGGTTCGGAAACAAGTCCTCACCGTCGTCAGCGAGTATCGACAACAGGCCTTTCTTGTTCTTTGCGGGACGAACCACGCTTGGTTCGCCGGAGATTCCCACATCCTTGGCCGTATCGATCAAAGCCACACGGAAGCCCCCGACCTTGTCGATCAACCCAAGCGGCAGGGACTGCTGTCCCGTCCACACCTGTCCCGTGGCCAGCGGCTTGATCTTCTCATCCGTCGTATGCCGGCCCGTCGCGACATCGTGAACGAACTGTGTGTACATGTTATCGACCAGCGACTGAAAGTAAGCCTCTTCCTTCGGCGTCAGGTCCCGGCTCGGGTCGCCCGCGTCCTTCAACTCACCTGCATGGATCACGACGTTCTTCAACTTGGCCCAGCGCAGCAGGTCGCCGTAATTGGTCCACTCCATGATCACGCCAATCGAGCCAACCACCGAAGCATCGTTGGCATAGATCTTGTCGCATCCGCTGGCGATGTAGTACGCCCCCGAGGCGCCGACCGATTCAATCGAGGCGATGATCTTCTTGTGGTTTTCCTTCCGGACGCGAAGCACCTCATGATAGATCTCCTGCGAGGCCGCGGCCCCGCCTCCGGGCGAGTTGATATGCAGCAGAATCGCCTTCACCGACGAATCCTCGCCAAACTTTCGTAGCTGGTTGTTCACAGCATCGGGCGAAAGGATCACTCCAGTCAGGTCGATCACGGCGATTCGCTCGTCACTCAGGCCGAAGCCGCCGGAGTCGCCACCGGCCGAACGCATCGCTGCCCACACCAGGCACGTGACCAGAAGAAACACTGCAGCCAGCGAACCTCCGATAACGCCGATGTAGAACCACGCAGATCGCCGTCGCGGGGGAGGCGCTCCATTCCCCGCAGAGTATGGGTACGACGGAGGATAAGACGCAGGCGAGGGATAGTTCTGGGGGTAGGTCGGGGCTGGCGGCGGTGGTGGGGGAGTCGGTGTTCCGTAGTCTTCCGGCATGTTGTGGAGTGTAGCAGGGGCCCGCTTATTCAACCCAGGCCGGGACAGGGAAAACCAAGCAAATGCCCTGCCAAAAGGTGTCGTAAGAGCAGAGAATTAATGCCAAATCTCAAAAGAAATTGAGGCTAAATGAGTATTCCGCGCGTCCAATATTTGACGTATGATAGGTGGCGACGCCCTCCCTCGTGCCTCCCGTTCGATCTTCGCGACTTTGAAGCCTTGAGAAGGGTCTTTTTATTGCCATGGCACATCCTCAACTAAGTATCGTTATTCCTGCTTACAACGAAAGCGCCCGTATCGAACACGCGCTCGATCGTGTGCTCTCCTGCGTCACCGAGCAGAATTGGGATGCTGAAGTTCTAGTCGTCGATGACGGCTCGAAGGACGATACCGCCGCCATTGTGCAGCGCTGGATGGTCCAGCACCCCCGCCTCCACCTCGTGCAGAACCCCGGCAACAAAGGCAAAGGCTACTCCGTGCGCAACGGCTTGCTTCAGGCTGCCGGCGACATCGTCATGTTCACCGACGCCGACCTCTCCGCACCCATGGAAGAGGCTGAGCGGTTGCTCGCTGCACTTGCTGACGGCGCAGACGTTGCCATCGGTTCGCGCTGGATGGACCGCACTCGCCAGACCATTCATCAGCCGCTCTACCGCCAGTTCTTCGGCCGCTGTTTCAATTGGGTCACTCGCACCGTCATGGGCCTGCCGTACAAAGACACCCAGTGTGGCTTCAAGGCCTTCAAACGCGAAGCCGCGCAGGTCATCTTCCGCCTCCAGACCATCGAGCGCTGGGGCTTCGACCCCGAGATTCTCTTCATCGCCCGCAAACTGAAGTACGTCGTCCGCGAGGTTCCGGTCACCTGGGGCCATGACGAACGCAGCCGCATGTCCTATCTCAAAGACGGCATGAAGATGCTCGAGGACATGGCGCGCATCCGCACCAACTCCATAGCAGGACGCTACGATGCAGCCATCGCCGCGATGAAGGACACGAGCACCATGGTCACCGCGCCCGTCAAGCAAGTCGTCAAGGCCAGCGCCAAAGCCCGCTAACAACCCTCTCCCTCACCCATCCAAAAAAGATCCGGTGCAGGGAGGAACACGCGTGGCGATCAACATCAGACTAGCCATACCTCGGACAGCGACGATCTCGCAGGCTTCGAGATCGTCGATCGCTACGTTCCCCTCCGCAAGCCTCGATAGAGACACATCCTCACAACCCTCCAGCGCAGACCCTGTCAAAACAGACGGCAGCCATGTCCCCGGAAAACCGCTAGAATCCGGAGCACTTGGAAGTACTCATGCGTGATCGCATGAAAAGATGCCACTACGGCAAGGGGGAACGATGGCAGGTAAGTTCGAACTCAAGAAGGCAAAGGACGGCGAATTCTTCTTCCATCTCAAAGCAGGCAACGGCCAGATCATTCTCGCCAGCGAGATGTACACGGAAAAGGGTTCCGCTGAAAACGGCATCGCGTCGGTCAAAAAGAACGCACCCGACGACAAGCATTACGAGCGCAAGGACACCAAAGCCGGCCACTTCATGTTCAACCTGAAGGCCGCCAACCATCAGGTCATCGGCACCAGTCAAAGTTACAAAACAGCCGAGTCGCGCGAGGAAGGCATTGCCTCCGTCAAAACAAACGCACCCTCGGCATCCGTGCACGACGAAACGGCTTAGCAGCCGAAGTGGCAAAATAGAAGAATGCGCAAGGCCGAGAAGTTCCGTCTTCTCCACGCACTATCCCTTCTCGCGCTCGTCGCTATGGGATGCTCTTTGTCTTTGCTCAGGACCACGCTCACTACGTTGGTTCTCAAACTTGCGAGCGCTGCCACGCCGCGCAACTACGCCGGATGGAAGCAGACGCGCATGGCCAACGTCGTCCGCGACCCAAAAGCGCATCCCGACGCTGTCCTCGGCGACTTCACGCACCCCGATCCCCGTCGCACCTTCGACCTCGAGCAGGTTGCGTTTGTCTACGGCAGCCGATGGAAGCAGCGCTACTTCACCAAAATGTGGCGATGACTACTTCGTGCTGCCGGCTCAGTGGGACGTACAGAAAAGACGTTGGCTTCCTTACCATGTCGAGAAGGGAACCGACTGGTGGGTCCCGTTCTATGGAGACACCAACATGGACCGCCCCACCGGCCCGCTTTGCGATGGCTGCCACTCCGTCAACTACAACATCGATACCCACCAGGTTACCGAGTGGAATGTGGGCTGCGAAAAATGCCACGGTCCCGGCAGCCTGCACGTCGCGCATCCCACCAAAGAGAACATCGTCAATCCCGAGCGTCTCGACTTCGTCCGTGCCAACGACACCTGCATTCAGTGCCATAGCCAGGGCCAGCCGCTCGCCAACCCTATCGCAGGGCAAATACTACGACTGGCCCGTTGGCTTCGAGCCGGGCCAACGTCTCGCTGACTACTGGAAGCTCGAAGAGCTCAAACCCGGGCGTCACCAACTTCTACCAGTTCGCCGATCTCACCGCGCACAAGAACCGCATGCAGGGCAACGACTTCGTGCAGAGCAACATGTATCACCGCCAGATTCGCTGCTTCGACTGCCACCAGGTTCACAGCAACGACAACCCCTCCAACCTCCTCGCTCGTGGCAACGCAGTCTGTCTCACCTGCCACACCGCCGAAAATCCCGCAGGACTCAAGGGCACCATCCCCGAACACACGCATCACGCCGCAGACAGCGCCGGCAGCCAATGCACCGCATGTCACATGCCGCGCATCGAGCAGACCATCAAAGACAACTTCGTCAGCGCCCACACCTTCCGCTTCATCTCGCCCGCGCAGACGGAGCAATCCGGCATCCCCAACCCTTGCACGTCCTGCCACACGGACAAATCAAATGAATGGGCCGCTGCGGAGCTCAAAAAGTGGAAGAACGTCTCGCCCTGGCGCGTCGCCAACTAGCAGCCGCGTATTCGCACATAAGGCTTGTTGCATGAAACAATATCCTTTGTGCGCCATCCAGGCGTTGTCAGGGGTATCAGGTTTTGCTTCGATCGTTCTTTATTGCTCTCTCTCAAAATAAAAGTATGCGCTCTTTCTCCGAGCGATCCTCCATCGGACGGAAGATGTCGAGCCGCTTCGTCGCAGGTATGTCCGTCGACGAGGTCGTAGCTGCCTGCGGGCGCGTCAATCAGGAAGGCATCGCCGCCACCCTCGACTCGCTCGGCGAGTCTGTCACCACCGAAGCCGAAGCGCAAAAGTCCGCCGACATCTACCACCAGCTTCTCGACGCCATCGAAGCGCGCAAGCTCAACGCCAACGTCAGCGTTAAACTTTCGCAGGTTGGCATGGACTTCGACCCGGCGCTGGCCGAACGCATCGTAGGCGAGATGGTCGAGCACGCCGCTGCGATCCACTCCTTCGTCCGCATCGACATGGAGGGCTCTCCCTACACCGAAGCAACCATCGCGATGACCGAGCGCCTGTCAGCAAAGTTTCCTGGCGCCGTAGGCACTGTTCTTCAGGCTTATCTCTTCCGCACCGACACCGACACCGACCGCCTGCTGGGGCAGGGAATTCGCATCCGGCTCTGCAAGGGAGCCTACAAAGAAGGCCCGGATGTTGCCTTTCCTGCAAAGGCCGACGTCGACGCGAACTATGTCTCGCTCATGAAGCGCGTTGTCACCTACGCAAACCCGCAGACCGGCAAAGGCGTCTTCTGCGGCATCGCCACCCACGACGAAGCCATCGTCGACCAGATGCGCACCTATGTCAATGACAACAGGATCGACAAGCGCGCCTTCGAGTTTCAGATGCTCTACGGCGTTCGCCGCGATCTGCAGCGCCGTCTCGCCGCCGAGGGTTACGGCGTCCGCGTCTACATCCCCTTCGGCCCGGAGTGGTATCCCTACTTCATGCGGCGTCTCGCCGAACGTCCGGCCAACGTTATCTTTCTCCTCAAGAACTTCTTCAAAAACTAACCATCAACCTCAGCTGGGACTAAGCAACTCATTCGGCCCGGAAACCTCCTCGAACGCGCCGTCATTCTGAGCGCAACTCAGAATCTCCGTATTTCGCGTTTGCCGTTGCTTTATTCGTTGCCTTGGTTTTCGTCGTCATCCTTACCCTGAGCGCAGTCGAACCGGGGAAGGACCCTGCGCTTGCTTTTGCTGTTGCCGTTACGCTACAGCCGAAAAACCCACTGAAAACTGATCTCCCTTCGCCTCCTCCTCCCAAACCCATTCCCATAATTTCCCGTTTAATTTTCCCCCTTCACATTTGTCATCCCGATGCAACCGCTCTAGCATCGTCTTAATCGCTCCACGGACTCGCACTCTCCACCCCACAGGACTGAGGCGCGCTATGCAGAATCTTTCATCCAACGGATATAACCTGATCGACGAACGCACCGGCACCAGCGTTCCGATCCTCAAGCAGGCAATCCTTGAAAACCTCTTCTACGTCGTTGGCAAGTGGCCTGACGCCGCAACCGACATGGATCACTTCATGGCTCTCGCCTATTCGGTGCGCGACAGGATTCTGGCCCGCTGGCTCACCACCAAGGAAGACTACATTAAGCACGACGTGCGCACCGTCTACTATCTCTCCGCCGAATTTCTGATGGGGCCTCACCTCGCGAACAACATCCTCAACCTCGGGCTACAGGAGAACGTCCAGAAGGCGACTGCAGAGCTCGATCTCGACCTCGATCAACTCATCCGGCAGGAGAGCGAGCCCGGCCTCGGAAACGGTGGATTAGGCCGCCTCGCGGCATGTTATCTCGACTCGCTCGCGACGCTCGGAATCCCTGCGATGGGTTATGGCATTCGCTACGAGTTCGGAATGTTCCACCAGGAGATTCATGACGGCTGGCAGGTCGAACTCACCGACTACTGGCTCCGTTACGGCAATCCCTGGGAGATACGCCGTCCGCAGGCCGGCGTGGAGGTGGGCTACGGCGGCCACACCCAGTCCTGGACCGATCAGTTCGGCATCTACAACGAGCAGTGGATACCCGAAACGGTCGTCAAGGGGGTTCCCTACGACACACCCATCCTGGGATACCGCTCCGGCATCGCAAACACCCTCCGCCTCTGGAGGTCCGAGGCAACCGAGTCCTTCTACTTCGGAAAATTCAACAGCGGCGACTACGCCGGTGCGGTCGGCGCCAAAGTCTTCGCCGAAAATATCTCCAAGGTGCTCTATCCCAACGACGAAGACATCCATGGCAAAGAACTTCGCCTCCAGCAGCAATACTTCTTCACCTCGTGCTCTCTGCAGGACATGATCCGGCGGCACCTCTTCTACGGTCACTCCATCGACATCTTTCACGAACGGTGCACCATCCAGCTCAACGACACGCATCCCTCCATTGGTGTCGCCGAACTGATGCGTCTCTTGATGGACATCCACGGCCTCGGCTGGGACAAGGCGTGGGAGATCACCTCGCGCACCTTCAACTACACCAATCACACTCTCCTGCCCGAGGCGCTCGAGCGCTGGCCTCTGCCGATGTTCGCCTCGCTGCTCCCCCGTCACATAGAGATCATCTACGAGATCAATGCGCGTTTCCTGAACATGCTGCGCGAGCGCTTTCCCAACGATGACGCACGGATCGCCCGCATGTCGCTGATCGATGAGTATGGCGAGCGGTTCGTCCGCATGGCCCATCTTGCATGCGTCGGAAGCCGCCACATCAACGGCGTCGCCGAGTTGCACACAAAGCTGCTGAAGAATGACCTGCTTCACGATTTCTACGAGCTCTGGCCGCAGAAGTTCGTCAACGTCACCAACGGCGTCACGCCCCGGCGCTGGCTGGCCGTCAGCAATCCCGAACAATCCGCCCTGATGACCAGCAAGATCGGCGATGGCTGGATCCGCGACCTCGACCAGCTCAAACAATTGGAAAGCTACGCCGAAGACTCCGCCTTCCGTGCCGAGTGGCGAAACGTGCAGTACAGCGTCAAGGTAAGGCTCGCCAAATACATCGCCGACAAGACCGGAATCATCGTCGATCCCAGCTCGATGTTCGACGCGCAGGTAAAGCGGATTCACGAGTACAAGCGTCAGCACCTCAACGTGCTCTACATCCTCACGCTGTACCATCGCCTGAAGAAGAATCCCACCCTCGAAATCACGCCCCGCACGTTCCTGTTTGGCGGAAAGGCTGCGCCCGGCTACTTTATGGCCAAGCTGATCATCAAGCTCATCAGCTCCGTCGCCGAAGTGATCAACGGCGACTCCGAAGTGAACCAGCGTATGAAGGTAGTCTTCCTTCCCGACTACAACGTCACCTTCGGCCAACTGGTCTACCCCGCCGCCGATCTCAGCGAGCAGATCTCCACTGCCGGCAAAGAGGCCTCCGGAACCGGCAACATGAAGTTCGCCATGAATGGCGCTCTGACTATCGGCACGCTCGACGGTGCCAACATTGAGATTCGCGATGCCGTCGGCCACGAGAACTTCTTCCTCTTCGGCCTTACCGCGCCTCAGGTTGCTGCGACCAAGGCAGCCGGGTATCACCCACACGCCATCTACGAGTCCAACCCTGCGTTGCGCGAGGTCATCGACAGCATCCTCTCCGGCCACTTCTCCCGCGGCGATCGCAATCTCTTCCTTCCTCTGATCGACGGCCTGCTCAATAACGACCCCTACCTGCTCTTCGCCGACTACCAGTCCTACGTCGACTGTCAGGACCGTGTAAGCACTGCCTTCCTCGACCAGGAGAACTGGTCGAAGATGTCGATCTACAACGCCGCACGCATGGGCAAATTCTCATCCGACAGGTCTATTCGGGATTACTGCAGAGACATCTGGAACGTAAGTCCGTTCGAAGCAGATGCGCCGGCTCCGATCGTTTCCACAAGAACAGGGAAAGAGAAGAATCTGGTCCAAAAATAAAGTTCAGAAAACTGCGAATTTTTAGGCGGCAAAAACATGGCCAGTTAACGACCATGTTTTTACGCTAACCACCGCGCTATGTCCACCTAAGAACCACGTTCTGCCACCCCGTTTTTCCAAAACCCCCCTTAAAAACGCCCCAAAATCCGGCGAAAGGGCATCTCACACCGCTAAAAAATAATCTTGCAAAAAATTAACGTAAAGCATTCTGCGAAGGAACTGGTTCCGCCAGCAACCGCTCCACCAACCCTGTCGTTTCTTTCACAAGTGCCTCATGAGCAGGCGGATTCGCCGGCCCGGCAAACCCTGCGTGAATCTCACGAACCCGCCCATCCCGTCCCAGAAAGAACGAAGTAGGCCAGCTATTCAGGTGAACCGCTTGCGGAATCTTCTCATTCAACTGGTCCGTATTGCCCGCCAGTAAAACCGTGTAAGTCAAGCCATAGCGTGAGATAAAGGCATGAATCCGCTCTGGATTCTTGACGTGATCCTCCTCCTCCTCAAACGACAGGTTCACAACCTCGAGTCCGCGATCATGAAACTGCTTATAAAGACTCTCCAGAAATGGCGCCTCATCATGGCAGTTCGGGCACCACGACCCACCAATCGCAACAATCACAACCTTCCCATCAAACTGCGGATCGGTGTTTGAAATCACCTTGCCGTTGAGGTCAGGAAAGCTGAATTTAAAGCGTGCCGAGGGGTCTTTCATCGTAGTCTGCTCGGTCGGATCGGTCGGTCCCGGAAGCGCCGCCGCACGCGCCTGCGCAGGCCGCCGCGCCACAAGGTTTTGCTGCTCGTGGATATCCGCGCGAAGCATATTCGACACGAGAAGAGTTCCATCGGCCTGCGGCGTCAAGGAATAGAGCGCAGGACCCGCTGCCGTGAAGTGGCTGACGCGATATTCTTTGCCGTTCCACGTTCCATAGAGCGAACCGGTGTCGCCATCGATGCGCTGAATCATGGCTTTCACGGTCCCCAATTTGCCAACTTGCCCCACGCGCAGCTGCCACGCAGACTCACCCTTCGCCGACTTGACCTCAATCTCCCAGTCTCCATCAATGGCTGGCGAAGTTGCCGCGGCGTCGTCTACTCCCTCCGCATGAAGACTCACGGGATACCGTGTATCCGCTGTTCCAAAAGAGCCCGTAAGGTGGCCATCGGCGAACGTAGCATCGAGCGTTTTGGCGTAGTAGTTGAAGGTCAGCAGAAGATGGTTGCCGGTGAAGACAGCGCTGGTGGCAGGACTACTCTCCGGCCCGTTAAGCAGCGCAGCGTGAAGATCGTTGCCCGTACCTGTGATCTGGAGGCGGATTGGAACCCGTTGTCCGTGTGAGGTTCCTGTACCCACCCATGTGCCCGCGATGACAGCTTGGCCCGGCGATTGTGCAAAGGCAGAGGTGGCGAGCAGGAGAAGGCCGACGAAGAGCTTCATAGAATGGCTCGATTCTTTTGTGATGTGGTGTTGAACAATGACCGCTAGTTTAGCGGATGGGATGCGCGTCTGTGCGGGCCAGCGGGGAGCGGCAACAGCGACAGAGGATAAATTGCTTCAGCATGAATGTAGGGTAGGCCGGGGGGCGGTGCGCGGTCAAGCGTAGCAGTGCCGGATTGAAGCTGCGGATACGTCCTGCAAAAGTTGTATAGGCAGTTCGGCTGGGTACGTGCACACTACAACCACTAAGGGGGAGGAAGACCGTTCAGCAGATTCGCCGGACTGACCAAACACCTACGACCACTTAGCCACCCTCTGAATGGCTTGCTCGTATGCGTCTGGAAGGATCTTCTGGAGCTGGGCCAAAAAGCAAACGGTGTTCCCCTCTCCTAGCCCTACCCCCTCCCCGCAATAAAAAATAGCCGCCTTCGGGCGGCTACTCTTCTTAAGCGCGAACTGGTTGATTACTTTCCGAACGCGGGACCATCGTTGTTCCGCTGCACGGGAAGATAGGGTTCAACGGCGAGCAGATTGGAGAGTGTGTTGCGCTCCTGATCGGAGAATTGCCCGCGGAAACGTTCTGAGTTCATGAGGGCCTGTCTTTGAGGTTGTGGCATCTCCCGGAGATCGCGGAAGGCGCGTGCCACAAGCCGGCGGCGATCTTCGGGAAGGCCGCGGTATTGCTCGAGCGCTCCGCGAACCTGCTGCCTCTGCGGCGGCGACAGTCGTTCCATATCCTCAGTGTGCTCAAGGATGCGCTGGCGCTGTTGCGGAGTCATGTTATTGAGCTGCGTAAGGCGGTTCCGCATGGCCTGTTGCGTCTGCGGCGGGAGATCGCGGAAGCCGGGCTCACTCTCAAGCGCTCGCTGCTGGTCTGCCAGAGGAAGATTGCTGTGACGTTCCATCCACTGGGCCAGGTGCTCCTGTTTCGGCTTTGCACCCGGGCCGGGCTGGGTTCATTGCGGGACGTCCCGCCTGTCCAGCCCTTCGCATCAACGCAGGCTGAGCCGCAACCATCGCAGTTGCCGCAGATAGCAGCATGGCAGCGATAGCTCCACTTAGAACGCGCCGCAGATGGAGTGGGAATGTCATTGATGTTGGAACGGCAAAAAACATAACTACTGTGCTAAACCCTGTTCTCCTACCGCAGCTTACTGTGTTCAGCTCTCCTTTGAAATATTTAGTTCGGCGATATTCCATAAATCAAATGGAAATCAGCTGATAGGAGGCGCAGCTGCATCATCGGGCGAGCCGCCATCCTGCAGGAGTTGGTCCATCGTTTGCAACGCCTGATCGTTCTTATCGAGGAGTTGCAGGTCCTGTACCGTGGCCGAGGTCTGCGATGTGGAGTGATGCATCCCCGACACGCCGGCAAATGTTCCTCCCCCAATCACCAGCACAAGTGCCAGGGCACCTGCCAGCGCGGGCCGCAACTGCCGACCAGTATTGAACAAGACACGGGACTTCAGCCGTTCGAACCATCCGGCCGGGGCTAAAGTCTGCTCTTCACGGAGACGCACCGAAAGTTTCTGGTCAAAGTAAGGGGAAGGCTCGGGGCCTTTCCAGGTATCCAGCAGCGCAAACGTCGCCTCAAGCGACTTGAGCTTCTGCCTGCACTTGGCGCAGGACTCGATGTGGCTATTCGCGGCCGCATTTGCAGCTGCGCCAGGAACCAACAGCAGATCGAGGAAAACGGATTGGCAGTCTTTGCAGTTCATCGTGATCCTTTCCAGCTTCATGCTTCGCCGCGCCTCGCAAACTTCGCGCGTGCCTTCAATTCGCCCTAAATAAAAGCTTTCAACTTCTCGCGCAATGTCTGGTAGGCGCGAAACAGCAGAGATTTTGTCGCGGACTCGCTCAGCTTCAGCACATCGCCGATCTGTTTGTAGTCCATGCCTTCGTACTTGTGCATCAATACCGCCATGCGTTGGCGCTCCGGGAGAGACATCACATGCTCACGAATCGCCTTCAGCCGTTCCTGCCGCAACAGCTTCGCCTCTGCGTCCGGGGTCAAATCGGCTACATCGGGCGTAGTGCCGGTCTCGGAGTCGGCCTCATCCAGATAGACGGTGGAAGCCATACGTTCGTGCCGATTATCGCGGGCGTAGTTTACGCCGAGATTCGTCGCGATCCGATACAGCCAGGTGCTGAACCGTGCTTCAGCGCGATAGGTCTCACGCGACCGGTAGACCCGGAGAAACACCTCCTGGGCCAACTCTTCCGCTACCGCCTGGTTATGCACCATCCGGTACATGAAGTGAATGATCGGCTTCCGGTACTTCTGGATCAGGAAGTCGAACCCGGCCATGTTGCCGGCACGCAGTTCCAGCATGATGGCGGCGTCATCCATCTGCCCGAACTGGCCGACAGTGCTATGCATCTCAGCTGTCTGCAGATTTTCGAGGAGCAGCGGGTTGAGCGCCAGTGTCGCCATATCCTCAATAACCCCATCTTCGCTCTCGGGTTGCGCTTTTCCGTCGATTTCTGATGGAATCTCATCTTCCCCGAGGAAAGTAGGGTCAGTGGGGCTGGATTCCATACCAGGACGGCCGGAATTTGGAGGGAGTACGGACATCCTGCTGGCCCGATTGTAACGCCAACAAACCACTGAACCAAGAGGATCTTCACCACAATCCCCCGGGTTCCCTTTCGGCTGGCTGCGGTTTGATGGCAGCCGAGAAGAGGTGCTATCCTTGACCTGCAGCGTAGCGCGTCGGGTTACTCCTTTCCGGTCCCGCTGCAAGTGGTTCCGGGCGCATAACTCAGCGGTGAAGTTCCAAAAACAAGCAATTGAGTTGCTTGTTTTTCCTTACCTCAATTGCCTAGACTATTGCATTTATTGATTTTACTGAGATTTTTTCAAATTCCATGGGATTTTTTGGTTCACAAGCAACGTCTTTGCATGCAATAGATACAGGATTTTTGGCGAAGTTAGAGTGCCACATCGCGTTTCTCATGAAATCATAACTGTCGGGTATGCTCCCAAACCTAGACTTGATTTCGCGCTAAACCTGCGAGGCTAATGACGTTCGGAAGAAGTATTGCGCAGTTGACCCCGGAAGCCGTGGCCTACTGGTATTTCAGGCTGAACGGATGTCTTCAAATAGAAAACTTTGTAGTTCATCCCGACCCTGATTGTGGTCCCAGTCAAAACCAGGCTCGCACGGACGCCGCCCTGATCGGAGTCAGAATGCCTTGGCGAAGCGACATGGGAATGCTGGATGACCGCGGCGTCTTCGGCGACCAAGGCAACAAGATCCTAATCTATTTCGCTGAGGTGAAGTCAGGGAAGCGATGCACGATCAACGGTCCTTGGTCGAACCCTCCACGCGAGAATCTTCCCCGAACATTGCGTGCAATCGGCTGCATTCCAAACAATCGAGTCGATGATGCTGCAAACCAGCTTTACAGTCCTGCTACTACGAACACGAACGAGTGGTCGTTCGATTGATGGCCGTCGGCAACGAAATCAACCCGATTTATCGGAACTCAAAGCCGAAGGTAATCCAGATTACCTGGCATCACGCACTTGACTTTATTCATCGACGGTTCAGTGACTTTCGTGCGTGCAAGACGGACCACGGTTGTCGGCCGGAGAGCGGCCGCATCCTTTGGGACATGTCTAACGCTAATGCAGACCGGTTTGAAGAGAAAGTACTTGCGACATTTCCATCGGGCGGGGGCGCGACTGCGCTTGAAGACATTAGCGAATCGCAAAATTCATTGCGGCGCGGGAGGAAGCCGCGCTAGCCTTAGCGATTTTCGCTAGCGCAGACGTAAATGTGTCGCTATGCTCAGTAGCTACCGATCCATCCTTATTGTCCCGGTCTTGTTTCATATTGCCATATATGCTCCCATGAGTCCGCTCGATGCTAGATCGACCTGAAGATGAAATAGACCCCGGCACAGGTGAGGGAACCGCCTATGGCGGCCCCGATCCCGATGTCCCACTCGTGATCCAGCAGGGCGCTGAAGCGGATTCCGAAGAGAATCATTCCCTCAAAAACACGCGCCCTGTAACTGAGTATCTTCTTCAATACCTCTTTAGCGGCATCCGGAAACTCTTTTCCAACGCCGCCGCTTGGAATGCGATTGCTTCTATCACCATTGCTATCGCCACAATTGTCTACACTGTCTACGCGCATCGGCAGTGGGTAGCTATGTCCGGTCAGATAACCGTGATGCGAGATGCTAATGACCTCACCCAAAAAGCTCTTACTGGGAACGACAAATCTCTTGAGCAGACGTTGGGTAAGATGCAGGGACAGATCAACGAAATGCACACTTTGGCCACTAATGCTGGAATACAGGCAGACAGGACAAAGGAGTTGGCCAACCGAATGAAAGATCAGGCAGATAGAACCAAAACGATCGCCAGTCAAGCTATCATTCAGGCTTCTGCCGCACAAGCGTCCGCGAACTCCGCTGCTCGCCAAACTGCCTTGTTTCAAAAACAAATGATTTTGGATCAAAGGCCTTATATGAAACTCGATAGATTCGACATTGATACCAACAAAGAAATTCAGGAACCAATAATTGGCAAGGCACTTGATGTGAGTATTCCTTTCATAAATAAGGGGAAGTCCCAAGCGGCTCACTTTAGGGTTGGGAGATTTATCGCATTTGGAGAAACGGCTCAAGCGCACTATCTCGCCAAGCGGCCAACACCGCCAGGGGAAATCATTGTTATGCCGGATGACGGGGGATTTGTATCAGCAATCAGCAGAAGAGACGACTTCCAAAATCAAAGTACTGAATCGGATCGTAAATCCCTAATTCCTTGGGACGGTTCTCAACCTATTTATCTCTTCGGGAACCTCTATTATGAAGATTTGTTCGGCGGTACTTATTGCACCGAAATCGCTTATAAGTACATTGGTCATAATGCTTGGTTGAATATTCCACCCAGCCCCGCCAATCCCTGCCAAGATCATCCAAATATAGAAAAATGATAGTTAGATATGGGCTTCGTCACTATTATTGAAACCCTCGCGCCAGTGCTCATAGGCAATTGGATGCTCGGGACGTTGAAGGAGTCGGCGAAGTGCAACCAGACAAAATAATAACCAAGGAAGACAGCCAAATGCGCTTGCCCGTATGGGGATATATTGTTATCCCCATCTGCGCCTTTTTAGTTTTTGCCTTGTTTGATCATTTTGGCAAGTTACCCCTTGCGCGCCCCACCGTTTTCTCGGTTTCGATGATCATTATCGCTGTCGTAATGAGATGGAATCTGAACGGGCAGATGTGGTTTTGGATCACCATGGCTGGCCTCGCGACGCTTCATATTCCATTGATTCTGTTCATTCCCTGGACTGCCAAATGGATACCAGTCCTCGCTATTATTCCGATCGGTATCGCGGATTTGTACGCGATGCTCTGGGTTGTTTCTATTGTCGGGAAATTTATGGGGGAACAGAGGGCCACTAAAAAGCGAACAGGTCCTGCTGATTCCTTGGGGCAACAGGGGGCTGACAGGGATTAGGAGGGGGACAATTTCAAAGGCGGGGATTGGTTCAGGTCTAGTCCAAATGTGTAAGAAATGTAGGCAGGTCTATTTGAAACGTAAAGGCCAGGATCTGAAGATTACGCAAGCAAATCTCTTTCTTGCCGCGCTCTAAATCAGATATGTAAATCCTGCCTAAGCCGGACTCCTCTGCCAAGTCAATTTGTCGCCAATTTCGTTTCTTCCGTAACTCGCGGATTCGAATACCCAATGACTTGCAAATATCGTTTGCCATCTTTGCATGGTGCGTGTAGTCTTTAGAAGACATTTCGTCTATAGGCGACATTTGGATATTTAGGAGGGATCATAACTGTTAGGTATAGTTCCTGTTTCAATTGCTTGTGTCGAGTGAGGTTGCTGGAAAGACGCTGATTGAGATAAGCTTAGTGAAGTCTTTTGCTATCAGCTGGATTCAAAAAGTGTGCTAATGTTATAGTGCCAACGAGTCCCTGTTCTTGTAAGTTATTGATAATAAAGGACTTATCGGGCGCATAACTCAGCGGTAGAGTGCCACCTTCACACGGTGGAAGTCGTAGGTTCGAATCCTGCTGTGCCCACCATAAAATCAACAACTTGTGGCGGAAGGACCAGATTTTCCTTGCTCCATCTTGCTCCAATTACCACGATTGATGCCTTTCCGATCTGTCGTTGGCAACGGGAGTGGGCGGGGAATCCAACGTTCCTTCGGCCAAAAGTGCTTCCACTAATCGACTCTGTGCAGCCCTCTTCGTTCTGATTTGTGCCTGACTGTAAATCTGCAGGGTGAAGTGGCTGTTTGCGTGACGCATCAACTCCTGCACAACCTTGACGTTCTCGCCATTGGCAATCAAGAGAGTCGAGTACGTATGTCGAAAGGTATGCCAGCCGAATCTTTTGGAGATGCCCGCTCGTACAGCCGCAGGCCAGATGACTTTCGGTAGCACAATGCCACGCCACAATGGCGTCCGTCCCTCGTTCCTCCGGCTCGCGAACACCCAATCTTCCGGTTGGGGATATTTGGTTGTTTCTTTCCATATCCATAGTTCAGCGGCCAATCTCTCTGTAATCGGAACCGGAGCACGCGAAGTCTCGGTCTTGCAATCTCCCACAACACCTAGATATATGGAGCGGCAGATCGAAATCTCCAGGCCACTGAAGTTCACGTCGCACCATTTCAAGGCAAAGAGTTCGCTGCGTCTGAGGCCAGTAGTTACCGCGAGCATCACCATTAACCGGTATTGCCGGTCTAGCTGCGGAAGGAGCAGCTGAATCTCAGCCACGTCGAACACGGCGGGCGTACGCTTACGTTTCGCGCTCTGGCGAACCAAGAATATGGGATTTTTTCCTTGTTCCAGCCACTCCATCGGATCGCATGATTGAAGAGGACGCTGAGGATGCTGCGAATCTTGGCCTTCGTCGTATCCGCCAGAGAATCGCCCTCCTCGTTCTTCAAAGTCCGGAGCCAATGTTCTACGGCCAAAGTACGAACAGAGCGAATCGCATATGTTCCCCATTGGGGACGAATCCACTTCTCAAGAAAATAGCGATACACCGTTCTCGTTGCGACCGAATGCCCTCCAGCTTCTAGCGAAAGATCTGTTTGGACGTAGTGGTCGATCACATCCGCAAGAGACATCGGTTTGAGGCACTTTCTATATACACTGCTATTGATTTCCATCCTCAAGCCATTGGCGGCTGAGAGTGCAGCCTCTTCGCTGGGATACTGTTCTACGGTTCCAATAATGGTGGTGCGACGCATTCGCTTTCCGGTTTCACCGATTTCTCTCCAAAGAAACTCCCAGCGGTCGGGACTAGCCTTTCGTTTTGTACGGCGAAGATAACCATGCTGAAATGTTTGTTTCATTGTGCCTCCTCTACAGGAGGCTAACGGTCCGTTCTCGTAGTGAAAAGATTCCTAGGTGTAGATGAATGCTTCTACTTGGATGGACGGTCCTTACCCATTCAGCGATGCGAAGGCGTGAGGCTCCTCTCGCTTCTGGGCCTCGCACAGGGGGAGCGTGACCGTGAGTTGCGCTCCGCCTTCATGACGATTTACCGCTGTCACGCTGCCTCCATGAACACGGACAACCGCTTCAACGAAAGCAAGTCCAAGTCCATGCCCGCGAGATGCGCGTCCCTTGACTCTTCGCTCGAAGAGGTGACGACCAACCTCCACATCGAAACCAGGGCCGTTGTCTTCCACGGTAAGCGTGGCCAAGTGATCGTCTGCTCGAAGCGAGACACAGGCCAAGCATGAAGTGGGTAGATGTTTGAGTTCGTTATCGAGTAAGTTGGCGATGACGCGGTGAAGGAGAGCTGGGTCGGCGAACACTTTGACTGAGCCCGAGCTTCGAATTTGAATACCCAGCCCCTTCTCACTCATGGAAGGTTCGTAGAGGTCGATCATGCCTCTCACAAGCGCGTCGAGATCCACCTCGATCCGCGAGAGCCGGAGGGCATCGGCTTTCGCCTCTGCCACGTCGAGCGAAGTGTTCAGGAATTCAGTCAGACGGTCGAGTTCGTCGATCGCCGAAACGATTGACTCGGCGTGATCGCTGACATCACTGGCCAAAGCCGTCTCCAACTTGCCACGGATTGCAGTAAGGGGACTTCTCAGGTCGTGTGCGAGGGAGTCTGTAATGGTGTGTAATTGATGTACAGTGCTCTCGATCCTGTCGAGCATGTGATTCAGGGTGCGAGCCAGATGGCCGATCTCATCGTGCCCCCTCGTGTCGGGAACCCGGCTACCCAGATCGGATTGGCCAATGCGCGACGCTGCTTCTGTAATTTCGCTGACGCGGCCTAACATCTTCCGCGTGGCGTAAAACACGATCACGAAACCAAGCAAGACAATGGCAACCCAGAGAGTGAGAAACCGTACACGAAGATTTTTCAAGACATGAAGTTCGTCACGTTCAGATAAACCGAGATAGATGTTGCTGCCATCCTCGATGCGAACTGACGCAACTCGGAATGGGATACTGAAACCCTGGACCCGCACATCGAGGGGTAGGTCAGGTAGCACTCGAGTAGAGCGGATGGCAGCGAGGTTCGCAGCGCCATCTCCAGAGCCGACCCAAAGTTTAGCCGGTCCGCTGTCCCCTGCCTGAAGAAAGAAAACGGCGTCGTTCTCGTTGCTGCTGGATCGCTGACGGTTTGGAACCTCACGACTGGCAAGTTCTGCCACCTCTCCCACAACTCGGCTGTAGAGGCGGTCTTTTGGAGTTCGTTTGGCCACGTCACCCAACACTTCGACTTCGCCCGAGAGCCATGCATCGCTTCGCCGCTGAATGTCGTCTGCAATAAATCGGTGAAGCATCGCGAACACCAGCATCGTTCCGATGGCAAACGCCAAGCTTGCCCAGAGCGAGATACGCCACGCGGCGCTTCGCATGATTGGATTAGCTGCCTTTGAGAACATATCCGATACCTCGCAATGTCTTAATCAGCGGCTCGCGCCCCTCGGTGTCAATCTTGCCGCGAAGACGATAAATGTGAACATCGACCACATTCGTGTCGGGCTGAATCCGCATACCCCAGACCTCGGTCAACAGCATGGAACGGGTTACAATTCTGCCCGCATGGCGGCAAAGGTACTCCAGTAAGACGAACTCCTGCGGACTAAGGTTAAGTACCTCGTCGCCTCGGGTAGCTCTTCGTTTTAGCATGTCGAGTTCCAGATCGCGAACTCTTAGACGGGTCGCGTCTTCGGTGTGGGGTGAGTTGCGTCGGAGGAGATTACGCATTCTGGCGAGCAGTTCGGCGATAGCGAAGGGCTTCGTCAGGTAATCGTCCCCTCCCAATTCCAGTCCCTTCACGCGGTCGTCCACTGACCGCCTTGCCGAAAGAATGAGTACAGGACTGGTGACACCCGACTTCCGCAACTGGAGGATAAGGTCAATACCGTCCCGGTCGGGCAGTCCAAGATCGATGATCATGCCGTGATAAACATGCTTCGCCGCGAGAAGAGCAGCGGTATTTCCGTCTTCTGCCGCATGGACTTCGTAGCCAGCGTCCATCAACGATTGCTTGACGAAGCTCTGAATCTCGAGTTCATCCTCGACCAACAGGAGTCGCATTATTCCATCCTATGTGCCTCGACCGCTGATGGCTTTATTTTCAATCCTCGGGGTAGATTCCCTCAAAAGATGAGGCTTTCGTCGACAATGGCTCGTCAAATTGTTTCCAGCCATCATAGAAACAGTAAGAGCAGTGGGCAGGTGATTCCCGCCAGAATCATGCCAACAACCACGGCTTTGCGCCGTGCATACTTCCACGACATGAAGAGCCCTGTGCAAGTCGATATCACGAGGGACAGAGCAGTCGCAACGAAGAATATCTTCATAGGAAGTGGGCTGGGAGCCGGCGAAGCTGGGGTTGGCGCGGGAGACTCCGAAGCATAGGGTTTAGGCGCATCGGCCTTCGCCCCGTCAGCCCTTGCGGGCGCGGAGGGAGCCACCTTTCTGGGGGGAAGGTACAGGGTTCCCTTCTTATGCAACTGCGAAAGATGAGCGAGAATCGCGGGAGGAACGTAAGAACTCCCGCGGCTCGTCTCGTGCAGTCCGAACATCTGAAGGCTTCCCGTAATGGCGAAGAAGAGGATCGTCGGCGCAAAGAACACTCCAAGGTAATGGTGTGATAGGCGTATCGATTTGAGACTAGTCGCGGATGTCATTTTGGTATCGATTTCATGAAATATCAGGGGTTAGGCTGGAGTACATTGATCTGAACTCACCCGTTCTTCACACCGAACACGTGGCTACTGATGTGTAACTTAGCATGTTGGTTATTGGAGTTAATCAACATCTGCGCCGATTTCGTCCTCCATGAACAAATCGTCATCCTATTCCTTCCCTGTGAAGTGCTATCAAAAGAACAAGGGTCTCGTCTCAACGAGTAGCCGTTGTATCGAGAATACGGAGCCTGTTCTCTCAAGCAGTCGACTGTCGCCGGATCGTCGTCTCTTCGTGGTCCAGCTTTTCCTCAAAACACACGTGGCATCAAATCCATTCCGGCTGAGGGCCCCTTGTGCATGACTACGGCTTATTTGAACCGCATCGCCACAGCCGTACCAGAGCACGATGTGCATGACACCTTCGTGGTCTTCGCCGAGAAGATGCTCGCCGACCCGCGGCTACGCACGGTCTTCCGCCGCATGGTGACCCGCGCCGACATCGCGCATCGCTATTCGTTCCTCGATCCGCAGAAAGGTTCCGGCCAATTCTCGCCGCATAACGCGAATGAGTTTTATCGGCTAGGTAACTTTCCCAACACGGCGCGGCGTATGGAACTGTTTGAGCAGAGCGCTCCGGTGCTGATGAAGAAGGCCGTGGACCGGCTTGCGCTCAATGAGAAGGAACGCTTCGGTATCACTCATGTACTGGTTACCTGCTGCACAGGGCTCTATGCGCCCGGGCTGGACTTTGAGATCGTTGACCACCTCGGGCTTTCGACGGACGTGGAGCGCACGATGGTTGGATTCATGGGTTGCTATGCTGCGATCAATGCGCTGAAGCTGGCGCGGCACATTGTGCGTTCAGATCCGAAGGCAGGTGTGCTCATGTTGAACCTTGAGTTGTGTACGCTGCACTTCCAAGAGACGCAGGAGTTGGAGCAGATCCTCTCCTTCTTGGTCTTCGCCGATGGCGCGGCGGCAAGCCTGATTACTGCGCGCGAGCAGGGTTTCGCGCTGGACAGCTTCAAGGCGGTGATGGTGCCGGAGACACGTGGGCTGATTACCTGGAAGATTCGCGATCTCGGATTCGACATGCTGCTCTCCGGGCAGGTGCCGGGGGAGCTGGGCCGCGCGCTGCACGAGGGCGAACTAATGGCGGAGCGCGACAGCATCGACCTGTGGGCGGTGCATCCTGGCGGGCGGTCGGTTCTGGATGCGGTGGAGAAGGGACTGGAACTGCCGACGGATGCGCTGGCAGCGTCGCGCGAAGTGCTATCGTGCTTCGGCAACATGTCGTCGGCGACGGTGATGTTTGTGTTGCAGCGAATAATGCAGCAGGCGTGCCCGGGGCAGCGTGGGTGTGCGATGTCGTTTGGACCCGGTCTAACAGCGGAAACGATGAGGTTCCATGTCGTCTAGTGCACAGGTCGACTTTAGTCGGCGGGTCCCTCCACGTGAGTTACCTGAGCTGATGGATGGTGACTGCAGTTATGAGGATTTCCGTGACTGCCTGCGCAGTCTGGAAACAGTCAATCGCTGGCTGCTGGGTTATCGGCCGACGCTGGCTTGGCTGGAGCGGCTGTCGCATGGTTTGCGTGATCCCATACACATCGTCGACGTGGGCAGCGGCGGTGGTGATTTTCTGCGGCGGATTGCGGGCTGGGCACGGAGACGGAGCATTGCTGTGCAGCTTACGGGGATCGACTTGAATCCTTATGCGGCGCGTGCAGCAGCGGAGTCGACGCCAAGGGAGTTCGGAATTAAGTGGGTGACCAGCGATGCTATGGCGTATCGGCCGGAGAAGCCGATCAATATCGTCGTTAGTTCGCTGCTGGCGCATCATCTGGAGGACGAGGAGATCGTCGCGATGCTGACGTGGATGGAAGCGACCGCGCAGGTAGGTTGGTTTATCAATGATTTGGAGCGTGCGGAATGGAGTAGCCGGATGTTTGCGCGGGTGCGGTGGCACTGGCTTGTGCGTCATGATGGGCCGGTGTCGTTCCGGCGGGCCTTCCGGAAGGAGGATTGGGTACGCCTGCTAGCTGCGGCTGAGATTCCGTGTGAGGCTGTGACGATCGAGAAGTGGCGGCCGGGGCGGTTATGCGTGGGGAGGTGGAAATGAGGTCGGTGATTCTGAAGCGTCCCGTTAGACTGAGAGATATGAAGGCTCTCGCGCAGGTCGCCTCATGGGGCACCTCGGCACGTCTAACCGTCTGAGAAACGAATAATGCCAAATCCCACCCTGCTAGCCCCCAGCTCCACGGGTTTCAGATTCAAGACTATTCTCTGGGCCTCGCTTGGTCTCACCGTACTCTTCGTCTTCATTACCTCAGAGCTACTCCTCATCACCGACTATCCGATGTACCATGCTTACCGTCTGCAGGTTATTGCCGACCGTCATCTCCTCATCCCGCATACACTCGCCGGAATCTTCGCTCTTTTGATCGGCCCCATCAACTTCTCCTCGCGGATCCGCGAGCGCCATCTCCAACTCCATCGCATCCTCGGCCGCATCTACGTCATTTCCGTGTTTGTTGGTTCCTTCACGGGGATCGCTCTCGCAGCCGGCCGCCCGGGTCTTCCCGGAACCTCTATGCAGGCCGCTGCCTGGATGGTCTGCACCACCGCCGCCTTCATCACCGCGCGCAACCGCCAAATCACGCAGCACCGCCAATGGATGGCGCGCTCCTATGCAGTTACGTTTACCTTCGTTTCCAGCCGCGTGCTCAACCTCTGGCCGCGTTACTGGAGCCACCTGGGCGACGTCTTATCCGCCGTCGGCGTGATTGCCTTCACACTTGCTTCGCTGTTGATCGTGGACCTCGGTCTCAACTGGCGCGAACTCACCACACGTCGTAACTGATCGTCGGCCAACTGCTACGAGAGTTTAAGATCTGGGTTTGCAAAATGTCCTATTTCCCGAAGCTGGTCCCCACCAGGTCGGAGCTGATTACAGGCCCGTAACCACCGAACTGTCCAACAATCACCGCCACCGCAGGCTCCTCACCCTCCAGTACCCACACCATCACATCTTTCGGCTGAAGACCGATCAGCCGCGCAATCAGCCCGACGATGCCCCCCAGCTCCGGATGAATGCGAAACACTGTCGCCTTAAGGGTCTGTCCCGCCAAATAAACCGTCTGCTCGTCCTCCGGCGAGATCAGGAGCCGAATCAACCGCCCGCCGCCGACTGGTGCCAGCATCCCCACCCGAAACGGCGTCGTATTGTGCGGCACGTTCAGCAGCAAGGTCCCAACGAAGCCATTCGCCAGGTCATTCGGCAGGTCCATGTGCTTGCTCTCGACGTGTATCTTGGCATTCTTGTCTATCGTGCGGCTGGTCACGATGTTGGTAGCGGCTTCTACCGTAAAGTCGATGGGCTTTGTAAAGAACGGCCCTCTCTGAATGTGATGGTTGCGCACCAACCGGAACGTACCCTGCTGCGTGTATGTCGTCGCCTCATCATCAATCGATCCATCGACAAAGTGATAGGTCAGGCGCATCGTTACTTCATCGCCCTGCACAACCTGCGAAAACTCACCACTGGCAATGGTTTTTCCATCCTCGGAGCGGGCCACCATAAACCGGTGCATTGGCCGTTGAATATGTCTCACCGAAATCGGTTCAGCCGCAGCTGCCATGCCCAAAGTCATCGCGCAAAGAGCCGCCATTAGGAAACCGTTTCTCCTCAATCGAATACCCCGTTCTAACACCTTAGACGCCTCCATCCAGGCAGCGCTCCCAACTCCAAAATGACGATTTGTACAGAATGACGTGCCGAACTGCTTTCTGGACGTCTACTAGAACTATGGAGTCCTCAACAAATTGATTGAATATGCATCGAGTTCGGAGGGAATGCTTTGCAAGACGAAGTACTGATCGTCGGTGGTGGAGTGGCGGGCTGTGCGGTTTCGATCGCGCTCGCTCGAAAGGGACGAAGTGTCACCCTGATCGAACGCGAGCCGACTCCGCGCCATAAAGTCTGCGGAGAGTTTCTAAGCGGAGAGGCTCTTGAGGACCTTCATGCACTTGGCATCGACGTGGCCGCGCTTGGTGCGGTGCCTATCGACTACGTTCGCCTCGCCGCGGCGAGGCGGGCCGCAGAGGCTCCGTTACCTTTTCAGGCTGCTTCACTCACACGCAAAGCACTGGATACGGCGCTCATCGCCGAGGCCATCGCTGCGGGAGTCAGCGTCGAGCGTGGTCGCGGTGTGCAGTCGCTCAGTCGCACGACCACCAATCTCTGGCGGGCTACGCTCGACGACGGTACCAGTTATGAAGCTCCAACGGCCTTTCTCGCTACGGGAAAGCACGATCTGCGCGGATACGGGCGTCCGAAGGACCCTCACCAATGGGTCGCCTTCAAGATGTATTACCGGCTGTCTCCCGCGCAGACCGCTGACCTGGGGGATGCCTCCGAGTTGACGCTCTATTCCGGAGGCTACGGAGGAATCCAACCGGTGGAAGACGGCATTACGAATTTCTGCTGTGTGGTGAAACAGCGGTATTTCGCAGGAGCCGGTCTTCGCTGGGAGAGCCTCATTGCGAAGATGCAGCAGGACTGTCCTCACCTCGTGATGCGACTCGACGGTGCTGAGCCACTACTCGACAAACCGATCGCCATCACTCATATCCCGTATGGTTACATCCGCCGCACAACCGAGGATGGGCTTTACTGCGTCGGAGATCAGGCCGCCGTAATCCCTTCGTTCACCGGCGATGGTATCTCCATCGCCCTGCACACTGCCCGCCGTGCCGCCGCCGCCTATCTTGCGGCGGAGCCGGCGACGGTCTTTCAGGCAAAATTGCGCTCCGCAATGCTGCCTCAGATGCGCCTTGCCGAGTTCGCAGCGAATGGCTTGAACAACTCCCTCGCGCGCGCTGTACTGCCGTTCTGTCTCAGAGTGTGGCCCGGAGCGATGCGCGTGACGGCCAGGCTGACACGCGTCACCCAGCCCGCCGCTATTGCTCCACAGGCGTTCGCAAACTGAAATAAAGCTTCACGCAAATCAACTCTCGGTAGCCAAGACCTTCCAGGGGAAATGCAATGAGGTCCTTCGTAGTCTTTGTTTTCGCAGTCGTACTCTCTCAAACCGCACTTGCCCAGCATCAGACTTTCGCCGTCAATCCCGATGCCAGCGAGGTCAAGATGAAGCTCAACACGACTCACGAGGTTGTGAACGGCACTTTCCACGTGCAGTCCGGATCAATCAATTTCAACCGAACTGTCTCCCATATATCGGGGATCGTCATCGTCGCAGCAGGGAGCGGCACGACGGGAAACGATAGCCGCGATAAGAAGATGAACAAAGACATTCTCAAGGTGGACCAGTTCGCCACCGTCTCTTTCTCACCTAAAACGTACAACGGAATGATTGCGGATTTAGGCGACTCGACTATTCAGGTGAGCGGAGTCTTCACGCTGCTCGGCGCTGCTCACGATCTAACGATTCCGATGCAGATTCATGTGGATGGAATGAAAGCAACGGCGAAAGGGCAATTTGTCGTTCCCTATGTGCAGTGGGGTCTTAAGAACCCGAGCTTCCTGATCTGGAAAGCAGAGAACGATGTAACGATTGATCTCAATCTCGTCGGCCAGATCTCAAACTAAGGAGATTCTCGCCAAAAAATGAATAAGCGCGCGATTGGAATGGCCACTCTTTGTCTCATCTCAATGTCGGTGCTGGCTTTTGCGCAAACCGACGAGATCCAAGTCTACGACGGAGAGATTGCGCCGCCGGGAATATTCAATCTGATGATCCACAATAACTTCACGCCCAAGGGACGGACGGTGCCCGACTATCCTGGCGCAATCATAGCCAATCATTCGTATCAGGTCACTGCCGAATGGGCGTACGGCGTTACGCCGTGGTTCGAGCAAGGACTTTATATGCCCGTAACGTCGCCCTATTCCTCGAACTATGGCTCGACGATCGACGGCTTCAAGATTCGCGAACTATTCGCGCGACCCAACGCTCACGATCACAAGTTTTTCTATGCGGCTAATTTTGAGTTTAGCGTCAATCACAGCTACTGGGAGTCCAGAACGATTACCTCCGAGATCAGGCCTATCGTCGGTCTGCACTTGCATCAATGGGATTTCATCTACAACCCGATTGTCGACACGGACTATACCGGGGGACTTGGAAACCTGCAGTACAACCCCTCGGGGAGAGTGGCGTACAACTTCAACGATAGGTGGGCGGTTGCCGCGGAAGAGTATGACGGTTTCGGCCCGCTGCACGGATTCTTGCCACTTTCGAATCAATTTCACGAGGTCTGGGCGACTACGGATTACTCAGGCAGCAAGTTTCTCGGTTTAAACATTGAGAGCGGGGTCGGGTACGGGTTGACTGGGGCTTCGGACAAATGGACGCTTAAATTGATGCTGTCACGCAACCTCAATGTCCGTCCATGGCACCCTGAATAGGAAAAGCCCCAAGACCTTGGCACTTTGTCTTGAAAGACAGGATAATTCCGAGAATTCTACGCCGTACCGCAGCAAAGAAAGTGGGCTGAACCCCCACGGTCAGCCCACGCCCACTGGTTAGGAAGTTGATGCCAATTTGATGCCAAACAGAGCCCGGAATGCCGGTTTTTACCGACTACACCGGCAACTAACCCCTTTACAATGTTCAGCCGTCCACCTTTCGGACACCTTCACACGGTGGAAGTCGTAGGTTCGAATCCTGCTGTGCCACCATAAAATCAACTACTTACGAAGGCACGGCATCTTGATTTGGTGCCATTTTGCCAAAGTCTTAAAAACTGGCACTAACTACGCCGGTTTTTCCCGCGCAAACCTACATAATCTGCGGAGGCTCCGTTCAGCGTTGGGGAACATGAAGGCATTAGGCAAGACACTCTTTTCTGATATCTTTTGGCATCCCAGCTTCCACAGCTTGAGCTCGGCGGCGAGGTATCTGAAGATGCATCTTGCCGAGGCTCTTGGGTGTCTTGCCGAAGGGTCTGATCTCCCCAGTTAGACGGTTTCGGTCAGGTCAAGCGTGTTCTCGTCGTCGAACGTCCGCCAACGGATCGCGAACAACTCACTCGGCCGAAGGGCATCGGTCAGACTCATCTTCTGCGATTGTTGGAGTGCCGAGATTGCGATTTGCGACAACCAGCGACCGGTTCGGGGCGGTTAGCTGAATTAGATCACCCAAGGCAAACTCACGCTCAATCTCTCGGTAGGCACTGATGCCGCGCAACCGCGAAGGATAGTAGATCACCCGTTCACCGTTCTTCTTTTGCACGGTAACAACGTTCTCTTTTGGATCAATACCTCTGCCGTTGTTGTGGAATTGATGTCCAGCCCCGCAGATCCCTAGGTCAGTACAAGGACCCCGCCCAGCGTGCCTGCCGAATCGAAGGACAAATGTGAATGAGAGTTGCATTGGGTTCAACCGCCGCGGTATTCAAGATTCACCCCGCTGTTTTGGTTTATTTTTGGTGTCGTTGTGATTGCAGTCGCTCTTCACCAACCAATCGCGATCTGGATGTAAAGAGGGTTATCGTGCGAAATATACGTCGAGTGGCCGCCGACGTCGTCGTAGGGAAACCCATACGCCAGGTCGTTGATTGCATTCTGATGCCAGAACTGCGCGTAGTAGTTTGCAGGGGCGCTTTGGTAGAAGGCTGTGCTCGGCGTTTTCGACCAAAATTTCGGATCGACCAGAGTCCCGTCAGGCTTGAACGTTCCCGCCACGGCGACATGCCGGTAAATAGCAGCTGAGAGATCAGGGTAGCTGCCCAAACCTGATCCATTTGGCCCTGCCTTCGGAATCGTGATGCCATTCTCTTGCCAGATCTGGTCGATGTAACTCTGGTAGTAGTTTGCATACTGTCCACCGGCGTTGAACGCGGCATCAGGACTCAGGATTCTGTAGGGTGCTTTGATCTGCGCGAGATGTTGATACTCCGCCGGGACCTGGTTGAGGAATCGCTGAAAGGTCATGGACCGATCCTCTGCAAAGGTCGCTGCGTTCTCCCCTACTGTCACCTGATAGCCATCCGCACACAGCATCTGCATTGTAAGTTTGATCCCGAATGCATCGACCCGAGTCGTATTGCCATGGAACGCAGGCGGGTCGTTCCCTATGGTGTATTCCATGAAGTCGTAGTACGGGCTGTTCACCGCCGTGGCATCGGTGTAGGGTCCGAGGTAAACGTAGACTCTTCCGGAGTTGTTTGCCGGCATATCGAAAGTAGCCTGCTCGGCGATGGAGTGAACGATGTTTACTCCGTTAATGCTGACCTTCCACCAGACCTGACTATCAGGGTAATGGCCATTGGTCCGATTGAGAAACTTGAACATCATCACATTATGAGCGGGCGGTATATCACCACTCGGAGCCCAGAATCCCGGTGGAAAATCGGTAGTGGGAACAGGCGGGACAGGTGGCGTTGGTGAAGTCGGCGCAGGAGGAGGGGTTGGTGCGGAGGGAGGCGTTGGGGAAGCTGGCGGAGCAGGCGTCGTCGAAGACACGTTGATTGGAAAGGAGACACCTGCTCCGCATCCAAACAGAAAAATTTCTGGAACGAGTAAAAGAGAGGTTGCAGCTCTGCAAAGGAAGGTCATCAGAATTCCTGGTTGGATGTGGGCGAGAGCGAGGAAGAGCAGAGCTCGCGCCGGGTAAGTTGGGACAGCTTTTACAAACTCTCAGTTCATCAGCGTTACAACAGTTCAAACAGGGTTGTATTCCTTGGGTCTGGGAATACGCCCACAGAAGAAAAATCTCATCAGTGGGTAGGCAGCGAGAGATACAGCGTTCCCAGATCAGTCAGGGCACCAGTCGCACCGAGCAGGCGGAAGAAGTGCGGATCGGGGTTCAGGCGTCCTGTAAACCACGCATAGCGGAAGACATCTGCGCGGCTTTCGCAAGTTGCTACCATACTGGTCATCTGCGCCTCCTGTTTTGCCAGCGTATCGATCTGCGCACCATCCTGTTGACTGTGCCAGTTCGCAAACTCTGTTACCCAGAATGGCTTGTTGTACTTCGTCAAGCGGTCCAACTGGGCCTCGAGTCCATAGTCGTACCAATGGAAGGCTATGTAGTCGATCTGCGGATCACGATTGCCATTCGCAGCCCGGTAGGCTGCATAAAAGGCATCGAGCCATGCAACGGGATCCTCATAGCCTGTCATCGTTCCCCAGGTAATCGCCGGTCCAACGATCTTGACACTGGTCTGCGCTGCAATTGCTTCATATTGCGGCCAAAGGTTCGCTGCCTGTTGAGGCGTCATGTTGGACTGGCTCACCAGGTTGGGCTCATTGAGGACCAACATGTATTGAATGCCAGGGTTTGCCTTCAAAAACGCCACAACATTTGCCGCCTTGAAGTCTCCACTCCATAGCATGGGATAGAAGTCCATCGCATATTGCGATGCATAGTTAGAGGGCACAGCGGAGTTGGGATTCGGGCTCCAGTTGTACCACCAACTCACACCCGGTGAGAGCGCAGACATATCAGCTGACGAAGCCAGGTCATAGGCGACACCACGCTTCGGGCTTTTGGGCGCTGTTGGCGCTGGCGTGGGAGTCGGTGTGAACGGGGACGTCGGTGCTGGAGCGGGTGTCATCGATGGGGGATTGGAAGTCGAGCTGGGATCGGCCGCAGGCATCGCGACTTTCCCGCCGGCGCAACCGGAGACAAGAAGACAAGTACCAAGCCCAAACAACACAAGTGCGCGATGATGCCATGGACGTACACACAAAGTCTTCAAAACTCCTCCGCAAAAAACTTCGTGTCAAAAACCGGAATAATTGGTAGCCGGGAGTGCTTTCTCCCTGAGCCGCAACTGTAGAAAAACACGCCAGATAGGCCCAGTCTCTGACTCGGAAGTTGCAGCGGCAAAATGCATCAGACTCTTTACAAAACACGCGCATATTCGCGCGCCCATAAGGGATGGATGTCTTGTCTAAACAATGAAGAACGATGAAAGCAAAGAGGCGATGCGGGGATAGTCGGCTCAGGCGCGTTTGTGTGTGTTCGCCGTCTCAGCGATCGAAGTTGCGCGGTGCGCTCCCCGTTGAAACACAAGTGCTGCAGCACCGCGGAGCCGGGCGATTTCGCCTTCATGGCTCGGCCGAATCTGCGGCGAAGTTCCGGCGAGAGTAAGGTCACTGGCTTCCTTCTCAATCACTGGCCCAAAACGATGCCATGCAGCAGTGAGGTCTCCTGCGATCAGAATGGTGCTGGGAGACACCGCGGCTATGATCATCCGCAGTCCGCGACCAATCCATGTGGCTTGCAAATGAAGCGCCTGCGCGGCGGCCAAATCGCTGTCTTCAGCCCGGTTGAGCAGCTCCTGAAACGTGATGACAGGGCTCTTCGGTTTGAGTTCCCGATAATAACGCAACGCGGCCCGGCAGGAACTGAAGACCTCCCAGCAACCATTCTTCCCGCAACCGCAACGCGGTCCATTGGGATCGACGACGATATGGCCGAACTCGCCCGCCATTCCGTCGTGTCCGGAGAACAGCTGCCCGTTGGCAAGAATACAGGTGCCGACTCCTTCCGCTACCGCCACCAGCACTGCATCTCGAACTCCGTCCATACGCGCGAAAGTACGTTCCGCCATCAGACACGCAGTTGCATCGTTTTCTAACGTGACCGGCAGGCCCATCCTGGACTCGACCATTTTTTTGATGTCGAATTCAGGCCATTTCAGGTTGGGTGCGAAGATCAGGCGTTGGGTTGTGGGATTTACTCTTCCTGGCAGACTAATGCCAATACCTTCCGTCGATGTGTGCGGCCCGGTGGGGCGGATGCGCTGCATGCATTCGACGATCAGCCGAATGGAGGCCGCGGGGTCGGAGGTAATCGGTACAGGCCAACGTGAGAGCAGCCGCCCATTCAGATCCACCAAGGCGACGCTGGCCTGCCTGGGATGAATATCGACGGCGATCGCAACCAATGCTCCGTTGAGCCCCACAAGCGTCGGTCGGCGTCCTCGCGGAAGTGAGCCCATCGCGCCTTCACGAACCCAGTTCTCGTCGATGAGTTGCTCCACAATTTGCGAGACGGTGCTTCTTCCAAGGCCTGAAAGCCGAGCAAGATCAGCGCGAGAGATGGGTTGGTTGGTCCGGACTAACTCGAGAACAATATCGCGGTTGATGATTCGCGCGGTCTCACTGGAAGCGAGCTGTAATTCAGCGAGATCGACGTGTCTTAGGCCATTATTGTTCTTCCGCAATTTCGGTGGACCTCCGCTGTTAGACATGGAATAAACCACTCGATCATGAAGATGGCCGGGTAGTTTCCGGAGTAACGAGGATACCACTCAGCCCCTATCTAATTTTGTTTCTATAGAGAACAAAATTACCGAGCTACGCTTTTCTAAAGAGTAGCGGTGATTGAAACCAAAAGAAACAGCAGATCAGCGAGGAATACTTATTGCGAAAATCTCATCAGGGGTTATCTAACGAGACACTAAAGAGAAGAGCAGAACTAAAGCCACAGTCGAGCCAAGGAAGTAATCAATGGATACAGGTACTTCCGGTTTTGTTGGGTATCGTGCTGAAAGCGTTTTCTGATGGAAGTCGGGTTTTCCACCGCTAAATTAGAGTTTTTTCTTGACAGAGCTGAATTTGCATCTCTATAGTTTCGGTCGCTAACAAAATAGATGGAGAATGCTGAATCGAAACGACACAGATTCCCGCGCGGAGCTCAGTGTTAGCAGAATTTTTAGGAGGCAATTCAATGAATAACGCATCTGGCGTTCTTAGCAGGCGAGGACTGAAGCGAGGTCTGCGACAACTCTGTGGAACAGGCCGTTGGCTTCTGCCTCTCATTGGGGTCGCTTTGTTATTGGTGTCCGCGCCCCTGACCCACGCACAAACCACCGCCCAGCTGACGGGGATCGTGCAGGATAACTCGAGTGCCGTAATCCCCGGCGCCCAGGTAACGCTCACCGATCAAGCGACCGGTATCACGCGCGTTGTTCAAACGAATCGCCAGGGATTGTATGCTTTTCCCGCGCTGGTCCCGGGCACCTACACAGTGAAGGTCGAGGCAAAGAGTTTCCAGTCCAAGGAAGTTACTGGAATCGAGCTGCATGCCGGAGACGTGCGCGCCGTTCCGGCGTTTACCCTGGCTGTCGGCTCTGAGACGGCGACGGTTACAGTCGAAGCGACCGGCTAGATGATTCCCACGGACAACGGGGCACGCACCAACGTCCTCACTCCAAAGATATCGAGAACCTGGCACTTGTTGGCCGCGACACGACGGAGCTGCTGAAAGTGCTGCCAGGCGCGACAACAGTGTCCGCCGGCCTGACCAATAATGCTCCGATGTACAACGATCTAAACACGAGTGTACAGCAGAGCGCGATCGGCAACGGCATCAATATTAACGGCGCGGTGAATCGCGGCGGCACGGCGTTGCTCTCTGACGGAGCCAACATCATCGACCCCGGCAACATGGCGTCGTCGGTCTCGATCGTCAACCCGGAGATGACCGCGGAGGTCAGCGTGCAGGCGTCGAACTTCGGTGCTGACACGCCGTTTGGCCCGGTCGTTGTGAGCACCATCAGTAAATCTGGCACCGATAAGTATCATGGCGAAGCCTACTTCGTCGCGCGAAACAGCGTCCTGAACGCGAACGACTGGCGGAGCAACCATCAGGTACCATAAGCACAGGGATCCCAGCACTATTACTATCCTGGAGGTAACTTCGGCGGCCCTGTTCCGGGGACTCACAAGAAGCTCTTCTTCTGGGGCGGCTACGAACGGTGGCTGCAAAACCAGGGCAACTCGAACGTGCTGAAGTCCTATATTCCTACTCCGGAGATGATGGCCGGTAATTTCACTACCGATAACGCCAGATAACCGGGCCCTTTGCCCCAACGGGTTTTATCGTTCTCCAAACGGTCCGCTACCCGCAAGGCCCATGGTGCAACGATCTTTCCGGCACCGTCTTCCCGGACGGCAGCAGCATTCCTGCCACCAACAGCCCCACCAACCCGAACTCCGGCAACAGGATTCCTGCGCAATTCATCGATTCCGGCGCAGCGGCACTCGCCAAGATCTGGCCCAAGGCCAACGCGAACCCGGCCGCATCCAATCCCAACGCTCAACTACTATTGCAGCCCATCCCGAACATCAACAACGGATGGATCTATCGCTTCCGGATCGACTATCAACTTGGACCCAATACGAAGATCTACGGGTCCTACCAGCAGGCATGGAACTCACAGTTGGCTCAGGGCAACGGCGCTCATCTGTACTGGACGCCGGGCAATTCCATCCCCTACCCGGGCGGCGGCGAGTCCGAGGCCTTCCGGGGCAAATCGCTGGCAGGCCACTTCGTCCACAACTTCAGTGCCACAATGACCAACGACTTCATGGCGGCATGGGCCTTCGGCGACTTTCCCTTTGTTCAGCCGAATCCATCGGCGGCCTACCGCGAGCACGCTCGGCTATACCTACGGCAAGGTCTTTCAGACCTCCTCTCTCAATATCCCTGCCTACGCCCGCTCGGGAACTTCAGCTTCCCCGACTTCTCGCAGGCTTCTATCTTTGACAACCCTCCAGGCAAATATGCAGTCAAGAAGGAATCCCCCCAGTTCAGCGATACGCTGACCAAGGTCTGGGGTGCTCACACGGTGAAGATGGGCGCATTCACCCAGAACACCGATAACTTCCAGAGCACCTTCAGCACCTATCAGGATGGAAACCTGCACCTTCGCCGGGGGTCAGAATCCGAATCTCATTACCGGAAACCAGCTTGGCTCGGGTAATCCCGTGGCCAACTTCACGATGGGCATATTGTCGAGCTACAGTGAAAACAATCGTCTCCCATTGCCGATACTGCTTACCAGGCAACAGCGGTTTTTGTGGCCGATAACTGGAGAGTAACCAAGCGCCTGACCCTGGAGCTTGGGCGCGCGCTTTGAGCACATCGGCCACTGGTATGACCGTCAACACACCGGCATGGCGGTCTTCTATCCTGATCGTGTATTGGCTGACTACAACTCTGGCAAGTACGCTCCGGGATATTACTGGCATGCCATCGATGCGGGCGTTCCGCTGAGCGGCCAGCCGAACCGTTTTGCCTATGTCGATCCACGGTTGGGCCTTTCCTACGATCTGCTCGGGACCGGCGACACCATGGTTCGCGGCGGATGGGGCGCCTACCGCTTCGTCACCCAGGTGAATGACGTCTCGGCGCCGCTGGTGACCGCGCAGCACGTCCTGGGTTACAACTTGCCAGGTGGAAATACTCTTATGCTTTCGCAGCTCAACCAGCTGGCATATAAACCCTGCACGTCACAATGCGTGAACGGAGCGCAGACGGGCTTCGATCCGGGCGACTACGGCCAGCCGCTCACTTATGCCTATAACTTTACAATCGACCAGAGGCTGAAGTGGAATACCGTGCTCGATGTTGCGTACGTCGGAAGCAGCACCAGCCAGCTTCCCGATATCAGCGAGGGCATCGAAGGCAGCAACTTCACCGCGCTCGCCGACCAGAACAAGACCCCGATCGGAGCCTTCTTCAAACCCGATCCAGTCACCGGGGTACTCTCCACCAACCCGGAAAACCTCGGAACCGAATCCTAACGGCACCGGTTGAACTCCAACCGGAAACAAAGCGGCGGACTATCACCCCTACGGCTACGCCTACGGCACTGCTGCCGTCGTCATGATTGAAAGTACCTCTTACACCAACTACAACGGTCTGCAGGTGGCGTGGATCAAGACATACCGGTCAGACTCGGCTTCAACCTGAACGCCACCTGGTCGAAGACGCTGGGCACGGGTCTGCAGGAGAATCCGTTTGATATCAACCGCAACTACGGTCCGACCTCTACTGACCGGCCGTTTGTCTTCAACGCCAGCTACTACCTACCAGACCGGGAAACTCCATACCTCTCAGCGCGTTTGCCAACCAGCTCCTGGGAGGATGGACCATCTCCGGAATCTCCACCTGGCAGGCAGGCGGGTACATTCCCGCTGCGCTTGGGAACGGTGTGCCGAACTTCGCTCTGGGGATGTCGTATACCTCCAGTCTTCCGGCGAATGCAAGGCCCAGGGTGTCGGCAGCGGCATCGGTGAGCGCTACCTACTTTGGCACGGATGCTCCTGTCCCGATTATGCCTGTGCTGACCTGTAACCCAACCTCCGGCCTCGGCCACTACCAACGCGTCAATGGGAACTGCTTTGCGCGCCCGCAGTCGGGACGCAGGGCGGTCAGAACTACCCCTATATGAGCGCTGGCAGCCTATTTCAATAACGACCTGGCGATCTACAGATCGTTCCGTATCCACGAAAGCCAGCAAATCCAATTCCGGGCCAGCGCCTTTAACTGGCTGAACCATCCGATGCCGGGTTTCAGCTGCACTGACGCCACTCACGCTGAGCTTACAACGTGGACTATGCCAGTAAAGGCATCACGACAAACTACAACACCAGCACCTTCGGTGTGATGGACAGCAAGACGGGCGCTCCATACCAGCGCATTATCACATTGAACGTGAAGTACTTCTTCTAGCACCCCTCCAGTGCTACGGAAGGTGAACGACATCGTTCACCTTCCGTTTTTTCTTTCATTAGAGTCTCCGTATATGCGAAACCAATATCTAAAGAATCCTAAGGCCTGTTCAAAACGCATGACGCCGCGCGTCGGACTTCACGGCAAATGCCATGCATGAGCGGGTGGTACGATGTGGAATCGACAGTGAGGTATCGCGTCGATTCCCGGCTTCATCATGTCAATCCGATTCAAACTCCGCGGCATATACCTCATTCTCACTACTGATTTCGGCTGCGACCCTTTGCGGAGAGGCCCAAAACCACGAATCCTCTGACAGCGGATCGTTGCGGCAGCACTATAACGACGCTCAGAAGTTGCAACAGGCGGGCAAGCTCAGCGAGGCAGCGGAGCAATATCGTGCATTTCTCGCCGATGCACTTGGCGAACTGGCGATCGGTTACGGCCTGGTGCCGGACTACACGCACGCGGCTCCATTATTCGATGAAGCTCTTTCTCTGGAACCCGATTCCCCGTCTCTGCTTCTTGATTACGCGCAAACAGCGTTGGCACAAGGCGATCTTGCTCATGCAAAGACGCTGGCGACAGAATTCATCCGGAAGTACCCGGGTGATCGTGGGAAGCTCGCTCAGGCCCATCAGCTGCTTGGACGCAGCACTTCTGAAGCTGAATCAGAATCAGGAAGCAAAGAAAGAGCTGGAAGCGGCTGTTGCATTGGATCCGACTTTCGCCAACGGCTATGATCTGGCCGTAGCCTGTCTTGATCTGGACGATGAGAAATGCGCGGTGCAGATCTTCAACGAAATGCAGAAGTCGTTTGGAGATACTCCGGAGATCCACATGGCGTTCGGCCGGGCCTATGGCGACTCGGACTTCCAGCCGCGGGCGATAACAGAGTTCAGGCGGGCGATCGAGGAAAACCCGCGCTTGCCCGGGGCGCACTATCTGCTCGCCGCGGTCCTGCTGGCGACAGGCAACGACGAGAGCCCTCTGGAAGCCGCCGAAACAGAGTTGAAGAAAGAGCTGGCCATTTCCCCGCGTGACTCCATGACGTATGCGGCGCTCGGCAAGATTGCGGTGACTCGCAATCACTATCCTGAGGCAGAGACCTATCTGAAGAAGGCGATCGCACTCGGGCCGGAAAGTCCGGATGCCTATCTATATCTGGGCCAGCTGTATTTCAATACAAACCGTTTAGCGGAAGCGGAAACCGCTCTTCGTCAATGCATCCGCCTTACGACGGATGTTTCGCGGAATCGATACCAGGTCCAAAAGGCGCACTATCTTCTGGGTCGAATTCTGATGAAGAACGGGCAGCAGGATGCGGCACATGGTGAGATGGAGATCTCGCGAGATCTGGCCGACAGAACGTTGGCACAGGATAAAGGCAAGCTGGCGGGATTGATGGATACTTCCGCGTCCCAGGATGCTCTGACGTCTGCGACAGAAGCAAAGGCTCCTCAGTCTCTGGCCGCCACGACTGCGGATCCAATAGCTTTGCACAAAATCGAAGCAATGAAAGAGCAAGTCAGCCCCGCTTTGGCTGATAGCTATAACAATCTGGGTGCCATCGCAGCTACAAACGCCAACTATTCGGGCGCGGTTACGTACTTCGAACGTGCAGCCGTGTGGAATCCATCCCTCGAGGGACTCGACTATAACTGGGGGCGAGCAGCCTTCGCGGGGTCGCAATTTGCAGATGCAGTTATGCCGCTTTCGCGTTATCTCAAGACGCATCCGGATGATGCTGGCGGCCGCAGCGTCCTGGCCATTAGTCAGTTTATGATGGGCGACTACAGCGGTTGCATTGAGACGTTGCAACTCGTGATTGGAAAGAGCAACCTGGTTCCGCAGGTCGAGTATGTCTATGCTGAGTCAATGATCAAGACCGGGCAAATCGGTCCCGGTACGAAGCGGCTTGAGACGCTCGAGAAACTGCATCCGGAGATTCCTGATGTTCATCGCGCACTGGGAGAGGCGTTGGGTCGTCAAGGACAGCAGCAACTGGCGCTCGAAGAATTCCGTACGGCGATCCGGCTAAGTCCGAATGATGCTGAATCACATTACAATCTCGGTAAGATGGAACTCGAAAGTGGGCAAACCACCGGGGCAATTTCGGAACTGGAGGCAGCGGTACGACTGTCGCCGAATAGTGAGCAATTTCATCAGGGACTAGCTGCTGCATACACCGCGGCTCTTCGGCCGGCAGACGCACAGAAAGAAATAGAGACCTCCAACATGCTCAGGAGACAAAGTGGTGCCTCGTCGCACCCGCCGCCTACTCCAGAGCAATAAGTCCCGGTAAAAGCCGCTCCAAGCAAAGAGTCTCACTTTTACCGCGAGGTGAATTAATTAGGCCGGGTCGTTTTAGCTGGACGGATTCGTTCGGCGGGAACGATTCCTTGCCCCTCCAGCAAGAAGTAAAATTTGTCCGCTGCCAGATTGGTTAGCTTATCGATCTTCCCTGATGGCCAGATGATCTCAAGGCTGTCAATCTTGCTGGCGGTGCCCAGTCCGAAGTGGACGCGCGTGTCGTTCTGGGACAAATAGCTGCCGCCGCTATGGATCTCCTCTGTCTGAGTCACACCGCCGGCCACGAGACGAACGCGGGCATTCAGTGCCATGCGATTACTCGCCACGCCAGCCAACTCGAAGCTGACCCAGTGGCGGCCCGAAACTCCCGCATTTTTGAGAATCACCGGACTTCCATCCAGGGTCTCGATGACCACGTCCAAATTACCGTTATTAAACAGGTCGCCAACCGCGAGACCGCGAGAGACACGCGCTTCAGACAGTGCTGCTCCGGTCATACTGCTGGCATCACAAAAAGTGCCGTCCCCTTGATTCAGGTGAAAGAGTCCCCGCTCTCGATATCGCGGCCCTGTCGCGAGCGCATCAACCTGTGGGTAGACATGCCCTGCCACGGCGATCAGATCAAGCCATCCATCATTATCGAAGTCGCCAAAGGCTGTACCCCACTTAACAAGCGGAAGAGAGGGTAAAGCCACACCCGACGGATAAGAAACCTCGGTGAAGTTCCAGTTGCCATCATTGCGATACAGGTCGTCATTTTCGTCAGCGAAGTTGGTGACGTACAGGGAAGGCCGTCCCGCGTGCAAATAATCGCCCATAGCAAGACCCATCGATGCCTGTTCCGCACCATCGCCACTCAGAGCCGTGCCCGACTCGAGGCCGATTTCTTCGAAGTGTCCATGACCCTTGTTCTGGTAAAGAAACTTCGGGGTTGAGTCATTAGCAATGTAGAGATCGGGACGCCCGGTGTTATTGAAGTCGGCCCACAGGACGCCAAGCCCGTAATAGCCATGAGGGTCGCTGACACCGGCGGCATCAGAGACATTGGTAAACGTGCCGTCGCCATTGTTGTGAAAGAGGGAATCGCCCGCGCCTTTCAATCCGCGAGGACCGCACTGCACATCGAGTCCTCGATACTTGCAGTAAGACGCGCTTCCAAACTTTGGAAGGTCATCAAGGTGGAAGTCCACATAGTTCGTAACCATCAGATCGACGAAACCGTCGCCATCATAGTCTCCAAACGCCGCGCCGGTGGACCATCGACCGTCCCGGACACCCGATTTGGCCGTGACGTCCGTGAACGTTCCATCTCCATTGTTCTTATAGAGGGTGTTTCCGCCGAGACAAGTCAAATAGATATCTGGCCAGCCATCGTTGTTGTAATCTCCGACAGCTCCCCCCATCGTGAAACACGAACTTGAAAGTCCGGAGGTACGAGTTACATCGGTGAACGTGCCATCGTGATTATTGTGGTAGAGCGCCCCGGGACTCATCTTCTTCTCCACTGCCATAGCGACAGTCGGAGCATTCGTGAAGTAGATATCTGGCCAACCGTCGCGATCATAATCGAGCAGCAGGACTCCTCCGCTCATTGATTCAATGATGTATTTTTTTTCCGGATCGGACGTATGTTTGAAATTGATACCTGCCCGAGCGGTAACGTCAGTAAATTGCGGTATAGGACGTCCGCTGCATTTCTTCGATTTTGCTTCCGGCGGAGGTGGTGGAGGCTGGGGATGCCCGCTTTGCGCCGTCCCCATGGGCTTCTTGTGTCGCGAACAGAATCGTCAACAAGAGCCCGTAACGACACCACATTATCGATCGCTTCCTCATCCTTACTGTACTTTGAAAATAACAAATTTGGGAGACGGAAGATATCTCCTGTTATCTCCAATTAGGATATCCGGCGACAACTTCAATACCGGTTTGCCCGATTCATCAGTGCCAGTCGAATAGGTGGTTAACGCTATGGCTCAAATTAACCGGCACTCCGGACACGACTTAATTCCGTATTTCGGCTCGTCCCTGTTCCTTGGAAGGGCGCAAGCCGTTTGGAGAATGGAATGATCCGTCAGCTAATGTGCTGGAGCTACTAAGGTATCTTCCATTAAATTTACATCCTTGGGAGATTGTCCATTTCCTACTATGACGTTATAGGTATAGGCTTGCTTGGTGCAGCCGTTACCACGCATGTCGGGCTGTTCGGATTTCTGTGTTGGATTAGAATCTTTACAGATTGTGCTATCATCGAATGTGATCGTCCACTTTGGGAATTGCCGCCGTTTGGATTCTGCCAAAAAACTGGTGTCCCCTATATTTACAGGGAGCGGTTTCAGGGCTGACATAGGGCTGCTGTACAAGATATCAGTCCGCGCAGGATTCACTGGTGAGGTACTGGAATTTTCGCCGGCGTGATGTTGTGGTGCCTGCCGGCTTGCGCAACGCTGGAGTGCCAACTAGCCCATCGGGTTGCCCACCGGGGTCCGAGCAGGGATCACAGCTTCCAACATGCTGAAAGAACATAATCGGTTGATCATCGTGACGCTTTTGAAGTTCCGATCGATTGTGTACTGAAAGTGAAGGACGCTCGCCCTTCTTATATCCTCTTCGGAAGGCTGATCTTACAGTCTGCAGGGTGATCATGAGTTGCTGTCAAATGAGCCGCATCAGTGAATTTACATGGTGGAGTTGAAGTCTGGAAATTGGATCTGAAAAGAGGGCTACGCCATTTGTGGTCTAATAACTACCCATTTCACTTTTGTATTTTTCTTTGCATAGACCTGCACAGTTTGTCCAGCCGAGATGCGGTGGGACGATATAGATATAGATCGTTTGCTGGCCATAACAAAGACTAGTGCCTTGAATCAATAGACAAAAAATAACTAAAACGAGACGTCGCATCATGATGTGCTCTCCTTGGTCTTACGATGTCGCTACGTTGCAAGTCCATTCGAACTCTGAGCTGGCCCGTTGAGAATCTCTCGATAGCGTGGATCGCTTCGAAGTGGTCCCATGTCTGGCATCATTTGCACCTGAAAATCGGTGGCCCCCCTCTTGAAGCAACTGGCCAAAGTGGTGAGCGCATCTTCGCGTCTTCCTAAGACTTCCAGGGCTCGTGCCTTGACTAGTTGAGAATCTATGTCGCCGGAAAACATGGAATCGGCTTTCTGGATCATCGAAAGCGATTGCTCGGGAGACCCGGATTTGGCCTTGGCGAGAGCAAGCAGCATCCATGCCGGTCCATCGGTCGCATTGGTTTGCAGCTCCTCTTCCTCAACCTTCGCGGCTTGAGCGTATGCTTTCTTGGCATCAGCGCCATGACCACGCATCACGGAGTAACAGTCGCCAAGCTCCATCCAGTTCGAGCCATCATTGGGCTCCAGAGCAACACTCTTCTGAGCGAATACAAGAGCGTCTGAGGCTTTGCCATGGCTGCGTAACGCAGCAGCCATAGTCCCCGCTGCCAGAGCCGTCGTCTTCTGTGCAAGATTTTTTTTCAATTGCTCGATCGCTTCAGCGGATCTGCCAAGTTGCAGGTCGATAGCTGCAATGTTATTACTTGCCATTGCGTTTTGGGGCGCGGCCAGGCTGGCAGCCCGAAATTCGGTTAGTGCTTGCGAATACTTTCCTTCTTCACTGAGGAGAACGCCAAATTCGTTGTGTCCAGTCCAGAAATTAGGCCGTAAATTTATCACGCGCCGAACGCCTCTTCCGCTTCGGACCACCTGTTCAGATGCGAATAAAGACGCCCCTGACGAAGCAGAGTTTCATGATTTACGGGATCGATTGAGAGTGCCTTTTCGATCTCTTGAGCTGCGCCGTCTTTATCACCCGTGTGTTCCAAAATGTATGACCGGGCAAGGTGAGCTCTCACTGAAGCTGGGTTGAGCGTCAGGGCTTTGTCGGAGTTAATACGGGCGAGAGCAAGAGCGGCGGTATCGCCATGCAGCGCATAAAGACGATCGTAACAATATGCGAGCTTCGCATAGGCGCTGGTGTAGCGAAGATCATATCCTATGGCTAGTTTGTACTTCTCAATCGCAGCTTCGAGCCCCGCATCGTCAGGTTGTTTTGCCAGCAGTTCCCCACCTTGATAGGCGGCGTAGGCCTCGGGCGACTGAGTGTCCGGTGTTACTCGCCGCTTGTCTTCCTGATAGCGGCTCACGCCCAGAAGTTCAGCAGCAGCATGAACTGCCTTCGCCGGAAAAGATATCTGCTCCGAAACCGGTAGACTGATCTGCTTCTCTCGAAGGGACCGCATAGAAGAGGTATCAAGCAGCCGAAGAGAAAGCTGGAACTGCTTCGAGCGCGTTATCCCCGAGGCCGCAAGGACTAGATTCGCTCCAAGGCGGTCGCGAAAATCGTTGAGTTGTGGAGTAGTTTTTGTTGCTGGACTGACATCGCGAGAGATGACGAAGAGATTTCGATCAAACGCTTCCGCTCGTGCGAGCTCATTTCCAATCGCTTCAATCACTCCCGCCAGCATCGGCTTGATATTCGTATCTGAGGTCTGTGGCCAGTTGAGCAATGCAACGAAGCGCTTCGCCGGGAGGGGAAAGAGCAGATTTTCGAAACTGTTGTATAAGCTGTCCCACTTCCAGGCAACGCCGCCTGCCGCAACACCAGCCGTGATCGCAGACCCTGCGACAAAGTTGCGGCGGCTCAGAATCCGGCGGCCACCATCAGTGAAGGTCTGTATGCCATTGGAACCTGCGGATTCGAAGGTAGAGGATATCTGATTAAAGGCAACGCAACGGCGTGCAGGGTCATCCGAAAGGAACTCTTTGACGGATTGGATGAATACGGGCGGCACGTCAGCAACGGAGAGCGCCGAGGATGCTTTCGCAGACGGGTACTGTCCATCCTCGTTCGGATGATTTCTGGTCATTACTTGCTGGAGGAGGACGCCGAGAGCGAAGATATCTGTCGCCTGCGATGGGGCATTACCCCGGAGAAGTTCAGGCGCAATATAGCCCGGTGTTCCAGCTACCAACCCACGCGTGAGAGCAGTAGTTTGGGACGCGTAGAGGCGGGCCAACCCGAAGTCCATAATCGAAAGATGAAGATCTGGCCCCGACTGATCAAGCATCACATTATTGGGCTTGATGTCCCGGTGAACTACCCCAGCGGTGTGGATGGCAGCGACGCCGGCGATCATTTGCCGGAAGATCGATATTGTTTCGTTCCGAGAAAAAGGCAGGGATTTTTGCAATCGCGAAGCGAGAGTCTCGCCCGATAGCAGCTTCATTGTCAGAAAGAGAAACGGCGGCGATGGATCCTCACAAAGTGAGATATCGTAGATCGGACAAAGATTAGGATGCGTTACCTTCCGGGCGAGGAGGACCTCTTGCTCAAAGCGGTGAGAGGATCCCGAGTCACCTGCAATGTGTGGGAGTATTACCTTCAATGCGACGTGAACGCTTTGCAGAAAGCGGTCTTCAACCTCGTAAACTTCTCCCATTCCACCTCGCGCAATGAAACGAACTACGACGAAACGGTCCGCGATCATCTGTCCAGGCTGGAAGCGGCCAGACGGAGAAGTATAGGGAACACCAGGGTTTTCACGATCGCTAGTTGCTTCCGGAATGAGCTTAGTATTATCTGATTGAATTGACGAAGAGTTCATCGGGGATTTCTCGAGAAAACTTCCCGCCCGCTCGTCTGCAAGTAGCAACTCCTCAACGCGTTGCCTGAGTTCTGGCGCATTCGCGCAAGCTCGGTCAAGGTACGCGCAGCGATCCTCTGGTCGGCGATCCAGAGCAGCACCGAACAATTGCTCGACGATTTGTTCTTGACTGGCCATGATTCCCTTCCGAAGGAGTTAGGAATATTGGCGTACTAGATATCGAGTGGATGAAAGTGCAGGCAGTCAGAGCGCCCGCAAGTGCTTTCTCATCTGCGCCAATAGTTACACAACAACTACTGAATTTCCAGCAATAAGTCGCAGTGAATCAAGCCTATTCCTCTATTAACTAATGGCGTAATGGAGGGCCGGAAAGGGACACATCATTTTCCCTCCCTCGAGGGTGAGGAGGTCTATGTAAGTTCAGAATGAGATTGCGACATCGCAATATTTTGCACTCATCTCACTTCCGACTTGATGATAGCTTTGAGCCAAACGTATGGAGGACTACGGAGAAGTTACGCAACTTCTAAAAGCGATGCAGGGCGGAGATGCATCCGCAGCAGAGCGTCTTCTGCCGCTGGTCTACGCCGAACTGCACCGCCTTGCGAAGTCGTATATGCGACGCGAGCGGCAGGACCATACGCTGCAACCCACTGCGCTCATTAACGAAGCCTACCTTCGCTTAGCTCAGGGAACTTTAGACTGGCAAAATCGAGAACATTTTATCGGAGTAGCTGCGCATGTGATGCGAAGGGTGCTGGTAGACCATGCAAGAGCCCATCGAGCACAAATAAGGGGAGGCGATTTAAAGCGGGTAGAACTGGAAGATGGGCTGGCGATCTCTGAGGAGCGCACGCTAGAGATGCTGGTGCTCGACGAGGCCTTGAACAGGTTAGCGGAGGTGAGGCCACGACAGGCAAAGATAGTGGAATTGAGATACTTCGGTGGCCTGTCTGTGGAGCAGATTGCTGCCGCCTTGGCAATTGCTCCGCGATCGGTGAAGCGAGATTGGGCTTTGGCGAGAATCTGGCTGTTTAAGGAATTACGGGGCGATACGCTGTGAAAGCGTTTACTCCGGCACGCCCAAACATTAAAACAAACCAACCTCACGGTTTTGCTCACCCTCGAAACTTGCACTGGCACGTTCTTTCGCTCGTTTGTCTAAACAAAATGAGTGCGCCGCCTTTTTCCCCTCGAAAATGATATTCTTTCCCCGGTCGAACTGGGCCTATTCTGGAAAGCGTTTACTCGGGAGTTTGAAGTGACACTTAGCCCTCGATATGGCTGGAAAAGCGAGAAGAACGTGAGCGACAAGAAGCAGGCAGCAGTCTGGTTCGTCACCGGAAGTCAGCATCTCTACGGTCCGGAAGCGCTGGCGACCGTAGCAGAGAACTCCAGCAGGATTGCCGCATCCCTCGATGCCGAAAGCACTCTTCCAGTGCATGTGGTCTGGAAACCTGTACTCACCACTGCGGATGAGATTCTCAACTTATGCCGCGACGCCAGCAGGGATCCCCTCTGTATTGGGCTTGTGCTGTGGATGCACACTTTCTCTCCCGCCAAAATGTGGATTGCAGGTCTGACCACCCTCACTAAACCGTTCCTGCACCTGCACACCCAGTTCAACCGCGAACTACCGTACAGCACCATCGACATGGATTTCATGAACCTGAACCAGGCGGCTCACGGCGACCGCGAGTTTGGTTTCATCACCGCCCGTCTGCGTCTTGCCCGTAAGGTTGTAGTCGGCTTCTGGAAGGATTCTGAGACCGTAGTTGAAATAGCCACCTGGACTCGCGCGGCTCTCGCTTGGGCAGAATCACAGAAACTCAAGATCGCACGCTTTGGAGACAATATGCGCAACGTCGCGGTAACGGAGGGTGACAAGGTTGAAGCGCAGAAGGTCTTTGGGTTTACCGTCTCGGGCTTCGGAGTCGGCGATCTGGTCGATCGCACGGAACAGTTTACCGACCGGGAAGTCGATCAACTCGTGGCTGAATACCGCGACACCTACACCATTACTCGTGAACATGACCGCCCAGACTCGCTGAAAGTCGCCGCAAGGATTGAGCTCGGCCTGCGCGCCTTTCTTGAGGAGGGCGGTTTCGGCGCTTTCACTGACACATTCGAAGATCTCCATGGCGTAACACAATTGCCGGGAATCGCTACGCAGCGGCTGATGGCCGCCGGCTATGGCTTCGGTGGAGAAGGGGATTGGAAGACAGCTGCTCTGGTCCGCATCATGAAAGTGATGGCTGAGGGGCTGCTTGGGGGCACCTCCTTCATGGAGGACTACACCTATGACTTCTCGGGCACTCCGAAAGTCCTCGGCTCCCATATGCTCGAGGTTTGCCCCTCGATCGGTGACGGCAAGCCTTCGTTGCAGATTCATCCGCTTGGCATCGGCGGCAAGGCTGATCCGGTGCGTCTCGTATTCACCGCAAGCGACGGGCCTGCTATCGTCGCGTCCATTATCGACATGGGCAATCGGTTTCGCATGATTGTCAACGAAGTTGACGTTGTCGCGCCGGAACGCGAACTGCCAAAGCTGCCGGTCGCACGTGCGGTCTGGATTCCCAAACCAAACCTGAAAGTAGCGGCCGCTGCGTGGATCTACGCGGGTGGAGCGCATCACACCAGTTTCAGCCAGTCCCTGACTATGGAGCACCTTGAAGACTTCGCCGAAATTGCCTGCATCGAATTAGTGCGCATCGATGCAGGTACACGATTGCATGAATTGCGCCGGGAACTTGTCTGGAGCGATGCAGCATACAAGCTCAACTAAATCTGGCGCCGCCGAACGTTTACATAGTTCCCGTGTATCGAATCTCGAGCAAAGTGCAGTCGTCTTGAGCTGGATTTGGTGCCTGAAAATTCGCAACATGATGAAGGATCGCGTCAATATCTTCGAAATATGCTGCCGTGCTCAACCCGGAATCGCCGAATTGATTGCCGGCAATATCTTCAGCCTCGGTAATGCCATCCGTTACAACAAGAAGGCGTTCGCCAGGACGCAATACACAATCGGCTGATACGTAGCTGGCCCCGGCAATAAGCCCAACGATCAGATTGGCTTCCTCCAGGCGCCGTATCTGGGTGCCATAAACAGCAAGCGGTCGGATGTGCCCGCAGTTCATATACTCGACGCGGCCGTCCGGAAAGAGTTTAAGCAAGATCATGGTCGCGTATTTTCCAACATTGCGAGTGCAAAGGAAGTGATTGACCACTGCAGCAATCTCCGGCAGACTCTGTCCGGCAAGGAACTGAGAGTGGATGATGCCTTGTAGCGTAGCCGCGACAATCGCGGCCGCCACTCCCTTTCCTGAGACATCCGCAACCATCGCGCAGACGCAGTCCTCAAGCGCTACAGCGTCATAGAAGTCCCCTCCAATTGCGAGGCAGGGAATACTCTTGGCATGAATCTCCGCGTAGGGAAGCGATGGCAATGTCATAGCCATCAGAGTGCTGTGAATCCTCGCTGCAACTGTGAGTTCCTCACGCGCTTGACGGGCATTGTGTTCGGCTTCAGCGAGCAACGCATTGTGAAGGAGAGCAGCTGCCTCTGCAGCTATCGCATCGAGCAACTCATGATCGACCGTAGTCAGGTCTCTTAGACCGATGTGACTATCGAGATAAAGCAACCCAAGCAATTGGTTTGGGTCTTTCGTCAGGCGCTTGCGCAGGGGGATGCAGTAAATACTGCGAATCTTGTTCACCATCACACTCGACCATCCAGACGCATTGTCATCCCTCAATGTGTCGCTGACCGTAAATCTCGACTCGCTTTCTATCGCTTTCTGCATAGCTCGGCGTGAGACCGTCGAATCCTCTTCCAGGACTTTCCCATCTGCCCCAATACCTCTTGCAAGTCGCATCCCGCCCTCGTCGCGGAAAAACACAAACCCACGCTCGAGGCCGGTAAGCTGTAGCGTCAGATGGAGAAATGCGCTGAGAATGTCTTCAATGGCCCCGCCCTCGTTGAGCTGACGCGCGGCGCGAAGCAGCCAGTTTAGCTTCTCCATCTCTCGCGCACGAGGGCGTGGTTTTTCGGAGGGAAGCCGAAACTCGCTGAGCGAGTAGAGCAGATCACTGACCCGGGATTGTGACAGCCTGATCGTTGCCGAATCGCCTTCTTTGAGATGAAATCGCAACTTTGGACCAGTAAGAGATCCCATCTGAAGCACGTCTTCGAAATTGAGTATGGCTCGCTCAATCCGCCTGGCGTTTAGAAAGGTTCCGTGTGTGCTGCTCTGGTCCAAAACAGTGTAAGTTTCGTTATCTCTCACGATGACGGCATGATGACGTGAAACGCAAGGATCGCTCAAGACGATATTCTGATCAGGCGAACGGCCAATCGACGTTGACTCACGGTCGAGGTCAACGCTATGCGGTCCATTTGCGTCGGAATAGCTAAGCGAGACGGTACCCATCGAAATATCCTGCTTCGAATGACGGTACACTATGTCCCGAAATTACGTGTAATGGATGGACCGTGGGATGCTCGAGTGCAAATCTAAGCAAAGGCAGCTGGCCGAGTCTACAACTCGCCAGCTGCCTCCTGATTGCACGTACTTATTCTTTTAGCCGTTCGGTTTTAGAACGTGAACTTTATACTCCCCTGAAAGACTCTGGCTTGTGTGTTCGTTGCCAGAGCCGAGATCTGGCCGAATGTTGCTATTGTCGACAAATTGGACGTCGGATTGCCAAAGATCGGATGGTTCAGCACGTTGAATGCCTCCAGCCGGAAGGTTGCGTTCAGGCTCTCGTGAATCGGAAAGATACGAGAGACCTGAGCGTCAAACTGAGTGGCGGTGGGACCACGGAAAGAGTTTCTGCTGATATTTCCCAGCGTGCCATATCCAGGGCAGGTCGTAGGAGAAAGTGGTGTTGGACAACCGGCGGTGACTTGCGCAAACGCGGCAGGGTTCAAATATCCGCGATTTGCTTGGCCAGTCCCTGCTTTGAGTTGCTGGTGAAGATAGATAGGCACTCCGGGAACCAGGTTCGGACGATCGTTGCCCTGGGCCGTAAACGAGTTGTCTACTCCCGCCGTTACGGTGAACGGAGCCCCACTCACGATATGCACCAGAGGGGCGAACTCCCAGTTGTTGACGAGCAGCGCAGCAAAGCGGTTGGCGATGCCGAAGTTGCTCTTGAGAATAAGAACGATGTTTTCGACATTTCGATAATCCGAGCCACACGGACCGTAGTCGAGTCGGGGATTGCTTGGATTCGAATAGCCTGAGCCAGCATAGTCTCCCTGCGCATCGTAGAGGTTCAGGCACTTCGACCATGTGTAATTAGCCAGCAGGCTGAAAGTCGACGAGAGGCGATGCTGCACAGTTGTGACCAGGCCATTGTAGTTTGCCATGTTGTTGTCGTTCACAAGGATGGAGCTGTTGCCGCCACCATACTGATTACCCTGGGCGGGATTCTGTTGCGTGAGAAGGAAGCGCTGAGCCTGATTGGCAATCGTGGAACATGGCGTTCCCGCAGCGCCAGCCGGCTTCCCCGCTGGACCTGTAGTTACGACTCCTGCGCACCCGGTGCCGCCCGCGCCCCATACTCCTGGGACATAGCTGGCCGGACTGATCGGCGTACCGACGGGAGCATGGACAGTATGGCTGCCTATGTACTGGACCTGGAGCTGCCAGCCTCGTGCAAACTCCTGCTGAACGCTTGCAGTCCACTGTTCGGTGTAAGACGGGTGGAACTGGGTGGGCATCACGATGTATTGAGATTGAGCAAAGAACTGCGCCGTAGCCGGCGTGGGAATGGAAGGTTGAGGAAAGGGGCTGGTCGTGATGGAGCCGACCGACCAGGGGCTTGAGAAGCTTATAGGGCCGGAAGTTGACGTCTGCAACTGACTGATAGCAGTCGCGAAGGGTGGGTTCTGTTGATTACGTTGGGCCGTGAAGAAGTTAACTTGGTCATAATTCAACGCAGCTCCGGCACGGAAGACTGTCTTGCCGTTGCCGAACGGATCCCACGATACGCCGAGGTTTGGAGAGAACTGCAAGGGCGAACTCTTGGTGAACTGACGTGATACCCCGGGATCGCCGTAGAAGAGCGCTCCAGCTGGAGCATTCGGGTAGACCGAACTGACTTGGTTAGCCAGAAATGCCGCCATACTGAATTCAATTCCGCGGTTGAAGACATCCACCGGCATGTAGGCAGGAGCCCATCGTAGACCACCTGTCACGGTCAGCCCAGGGCTGGCATGATAGGTGTCCTGAACGTAAAGGCTCGGGACTGGCCCACGAAGGGCATTCTGCTGGAATTTACTCTGCTGGAAGGCCTGCAAAGTCCCTTGGAGAAGGTCGAGTTCCGGGTCGCCGGTGATCGTTCCTCCGTTGGGTCCGCTTCCGCTGAAGACGCCGGTGAAGGTGAAGGTGCCGTTGGACTCATACGCGTTCGAGATATTGAGTTGGTTCTGAACCCACTGCCCACCGAACACGAACTGGTGCTTGCCTCGCAACATGGTGATGTCGTCGTCGAAGGCGAGCGTGTTGTCGTTGAAGTGGGAGACCGAGTTTGTCCCGCCACCGATGGTAAATCGAGTAGCTGCCAGTTGGAGACCGGGTTCAGCTTGGTAGAGATTGACGCCAAGCGTTCCGGCGTTGATCGCGTTATTAGCGTATCCACGGTTATTGCGGCGTCGCATGATAGTGAGGTGAGCGGTGTTCACAGTCCTGCTGCTGATTGTGTATGCCTCACCCATGGTGAAGGTCTGCACCCGTTGCGAGTTTCCGGACTGGGTCGTGACGAAGATGTTAGTTGGAAAGAAGTAAGCCGGCAGTTGATAGCCGTCAATGAAATAGCGGGCGTAGAAGTTGTTCTTCGGGTTGATCGTCCAGTCGACGCGTGTGACGAACTGGTTGTCGCCGGTCTGAGACGGAATAGCGTAGGAGACAAAGCCGCAATTGCTCGTATCGTAAGTCGGATCAATTTTGGGGAAATAGGTCAGCAACTTGAGTGCCTGGGCATTGTACGTAGGCGTGGTCGCATATTTGTTGCCTACTAATTTGGTCCCCGTCAGTGGGTCCACAAGCGGAAGTGTCGCTTTGTTGGCTGTACAGTTTGGTCCATCGCTGACAGACCAATCGCCAGCCAGGTTCGCGGCAGTTGGCACCTGCGCCTTGGTTGCAGCCTGGGACTGTTTCGCATCAGTACGCTGGTAGCCTGCGAAGGCAAATAGCCTGTCCCGGAGGATCGGGCCACCAAAGGTGCCGCCATACTGGTTCTGGTGCAGCGTGTCCTTTGCAGAACAGGTTGTCGCCGGCGCGACCGGCGTGCAAGTGGAGAAGAAGTTAACGGCATCGAGGTAGTTATTCCGAATGAACTCGAAGGCAGCCCCGTGGTATTTGTTCGTTCCGGAGACGGTAACGACATTCACCATACCGCCCGAGTGCATGCCATCCTGCGCGCTAAGCCCAGAGGCTTCAACGCTGAACTGACTGACCGCGTCAGGGAACGGGAACGGCAGGTTGCCGTTGGCCATGTAATCGTTGTTGTCGCCACCGTCCAGCCGCCACATCGTGGTATTACCCATGCCGCCGGCAATCGAGACTGCAACAGTTTGGTAGGAGTATTTGCTGCCCGTAAAATCGCCGGCGGGAGCGGCGGTTGAGCCGCCCGAAAGAGTGATCAGGCCGGTCATCTGCCGCCCATTGAGCGGCATCTCTTTCATTGTCTGCTGGTCGATCGTCTGTTTAAAAGTCGCATCTTCGGTCTGCAAGGCCAGACCACTGGCCTGAACCTCAACCTTCTGGTCCGTCCGACCCACGGTCATCTCGACATTGATTGCGATGCTGCTGCCGACCTCAAGAACAATCTTCGATTGGCTGTAATGCTCGAACCCGGGAGCTGTCACGTCCACCGTATAGGTGCCGATCCCCATGTTCGGGAAGCTATAGAGACCATTTGTTTCCGTAACGGTACTTCGTTTTATCTGCGTATCAACATTTGTAGCCGTAACGGTTGCGTTTGCAATGAACGCGCCGGTGGAATCGGTGATAGAGCCCTGAATACTGCCCGTTCCAGCGCGTTGGCAGTTACCCTTAGCGGCGAATAAAAAGGTCGCGAGACAGAAAATACCGATCAGCCAGCGATTCGCAAAACATGTATAGCTCGAGATACGTAATTGCATAAAGCCTCCAAATATCTAAGATCAGATTTCCGAATCTTCCGTCAGCTTTCAACGTGCCATCGCTCAAATTCGTCTTGAATTTGGCAAAAACATTGAGGGCGATGCCAAGGGGCACCGCATTGACCGTTTCGAGTCCTTGGATGGACCACTTCTACTCTTGGTCGGACAAGTTATGGAAACCGACGTACATCTGTCAATCACTAAAATTTGCGCCGCCACTGTGGATACATACTGTTATGAGCCAAGAAGCGCGTCTGCGGTACTCTTCCTCATTGGCCTTCAATGGAGACAATCAGGCTTTGCTATGTCACATAGGGAATTGGAATTGCCTAGCATGCGGAAGTGGACACGAATGAATCCTCAGCGCTTCTGCTTTCGCGTGTTCTTCTCCGCGCTTCTTCTGGCACTAGGCGCAGGTGCAGATCAATGCGCAACCGCTCAGGCACAAGCGCGCCATGAAGATGTGGAGCGGAGCGGCTCCGGTGCTTTTGGACATCAAGCCTGGACAAACGAGAATGGTCTTCCGCAGAATAGCGTCCACCAAATCCTCCAGACCCGCGATGGCTACCTCTGGGTCGCGACAGAAGGAGGAGCAGCCCGCTTCAACGGCACCCAGTTCACCACATTCAATCAGGAAAGCAACGCAGCGTTTACGAGCAACGATGTATGCTGCCTCGCCGAGGACCGCAGCGGTGTTCTTTGGATTGGCACGGCCGACGGTCTCCTCCGATACGGCGGAGGTACATTTCGTCGGTACACGATGGCCGATGGGCTGCCATCGTCCGTGATTCTGTCGCTCGCGGCAACAGATGATGCCTCCCTGCTGGTGCTTACCGGCGGAGGCGTTGCAAAGTTTGAAGGTCAGCGGTTTACCTCGCTCGCGGTTGCGGCATCTGCACTGGGTTCGGGACCGGACAGCCATACATGGATAGCGACTGCGGCCGGAGTTCAGTCGTATAGTGCTGGCCACCTAAGTCCCTTATCGCTTCCATCAATGCCGACGGAGCCGATCGAGGGCCTCGGCTCGTTGACAGATGGTTCGGTGTGGGTCCGGACGCGCGCCGCTCTTTTAGTGTGGAATCACAATCTTCTTCATAGCTGGCACACGGGCCGCGACCTTCCGGGCACGCGAGTCCAGTCCTTCCTGGAGGACTCTCGCAGGAATCTCTGGGTTGGCACGGATCGCGGTCTTGTCTCATTGCGGTCTGCACTTCCCGCCGATGGAACTCAGCTTGAGATACAGCCCCTCACCGGGAGGGCCTCGATCCTGACGCTCTTCGAAGACAGAGATCACGATCTATGGGTGGGTACGGATACCGCTGGCCTGCATATTCTGCGCCAACAGAAATTCCGAACGCTGTCTCCGCTTTTGGGCAATGCCATCACAGCGATCACGCAAACCAACGACGGAACAGCATGGTTGGGGAGCAAAGATGTGGGTCTTTTCCGCTATGAAAGCGGCATGACTACGCAGCTAACCACAAAGGACGGCTTGCTTAGTAATGTCATCCTGGCTCTTGCTGCAGCACAGGACGGGTCGTTATGGATCGGTACACCGGATGGGCTAAACCACTTGCAGGGTCGGAAGCTGACGTCTTACACCTCTGCAGACGGGCTGCCGGATGACTTTATCCGTTCGATTTTTTCAGACGCGGATGGAAGCCTGTGGGTAGGTACGCGGCGCGGCCTCGCTCATTGGAAGGATGGCCGCTTTACCGTCCTGTCTCGCGAAGATGGTTTCAAAAGCGATCTGATTGGGGCAATCCTGCGGTCAAGTTCCCACGATCTTTGGGTCGGCACCTTGGATGGGCTTGTGCGCATACGTGATGGGAAGCTGACTCTGTTCACACGGAACCAGGGGCTTTCCGGCAAGGTCGTCACGTCCCTGCTCGAAGACGCAAACCATACGCTGTGGGTGGGGACCAAGGATGACGGGCTGAGCCGCTACGACGGAAAGGGCTTCATTCCTATCCACGCCGAGAATATTCCTCACGAAATAGATGCAATCGTAGAAGACCATCATGGCTACCTGTGGCTCGCTTCAAGCCGCGGCATCGTACGCGTTCTGGCATCCGATCTCATTGCTTGTGGAGATACTTCGACATGCAACCCTCACATCGCCACCTATGGTTCTTCTGATGGCATGCCGGCCGAAGAAACCTCCTCGAGCGGACATCCGGGCGCTTGGAGAATGGCAGATGGAAATCTCTGGTTTGCGACTCGCAAAGGTGTTGCCATCATCAATCCGGCCGATCTTCGCGAAGACCGCACTCCGCTGCCCGTCGTCGTGGAGCGCTTCACCGTCGACGATATCGAGTGGCAGGTTACAGGAGCAGAGATCTCCATCCCCCCCGGCCATGTGCGGTACGCCTTCGAATATGCGGCCCTCACCTTCGTCTCGCCTTCCAGAGTGCGCTATCGCTACACGCTTCAAGGCTTCGATAAACAGTGGACGCAAGCAGGTTCGCGACGCAACGCCTACTACACGAATCTTCCGCCAGGGCACTATAGCTTCCGCGTTCAAGCCGCTGGTGAGGATGACGTTTGGAGCGACACCGGCGAAGAAGTCGCCTTCGTCATTAGATCGCCGTTTTATCGAACGCTCTGGTTCTCGGCGCTTGCGACGCTCCTGTTGATTGGCATTGCTGTTGGGATCTACAGATTACGTGTCCGCGCGATTCGTTCCCAGTTTGACGCAATACTGGCGGAGCGCAACCGCATCGCGCGTGAGATCCACGACACCCTGGCGCAGGGATTTGTCGGTGTCTCGACTCGACTCGAACTCACTGCCCATCTGCTCGCGCAGTCTCACACGGTCGAGGCGAAAGAGCAGGTCGATCAAACGAGAATTTTAGTCCGCGAAGGGCTCGCCGAAGCCCGTCGCAGCATTTGGGATCTGCGGGCGACCGGCGCCCAGGCCACGCTCCCCGCGCGAATCACGCGACTCGTTGAACAAAATTCAACAGCAGAGCTAAAAGCCGCGATCGATATCGGAGGCACCTACCGTGCTCTCGCACCCTCTCTCGAAAACGAAGTACTTCGCATCGCACAGGAAGCCCTCGCCAACGTTGTCCGGCATTCCAGAGCCACTCGCGTCCTGCTCGATCTGCGCTATCATCCAAGCGAGCTTACATTAACGATCGCCGACAACGGAGTTGGATTTCAGGCGACCGATCCAACTCTAGCTGCAAAGGGACACTTCGGACTTCAGGGAATGCGCGAAAGATCCGATCAAATTGGTGGAACATTGAGCGTGGAGAGTTCTCCGCAGAGTGGTACGACAGTCACACTGCGCGTACCGCTTGCGAACGAAAGGGAATGAAGAAATGGCAGATCGAATCCGCACTCTGATTGTCGAAGACCACCACGTGGTAAGGCAGGGGCTTGTAGCCCTACTTAAGGTGATGCCTGAGATCGAGATCGTCGGCGAGGCAAGCGACGGTGTAGAGGCTATCGAGTTGCATCAACGGTTGCGGCCAGACATCACACTAATGGATCTGCAACTTCCTAAACTCGGTGGCGTCGCGGCCATCACGCAGATTCGCGCTCAGAACCCGGCTGCACGAATCATCGTTTTGACCACCTTCGATGGCGACGAGGACATCTTTCGCTCTCTTCAGGCAGGGGCCAAGGCCTACCTTCTAAAAGGAATGACCATCGACGATTTGCTCAACACGATTCGCCTTGTCCACGCCGGAAAGACGAGCATCTCGCCGGCGATCGCCGAAAAACTAGCCGACCGGATGTCGACGCAGGATCTTACCGCCCGGGAACTTGACGTTCTTGAACGCATCGTCGCCGGTCGCGCCAACAAGGAAATCGCATCCGATCTTTCGATCTCCGAGGCGACCGTCAAAACCCATGTAAATAATCTGCTGAGCAAACTCGGTGTCAACGACCGCACCAACGCCGCGACCATGGCTATCCAGCGCGGTCTCGTCCATCTCAAATAAGGGTTATCTCGGTGAAACTATCTTTTGTTCTACTTTTATCGATACTGATCGCACCTTCGCTTGGCGCGCAAGCCAAATCCGGTTGGCGTTCGGCAACAGCGGAGGAACTGACGGCTGTGCTCCCAGCCCGGGCTCCTGTAGAGAAGGAGCGTATCGAAACCGAGATGCGTACTGCCTCCGGCATCGTTAGCGCCCACGGCAAAGTCATCGCCGGAGTGGTTCTGATCACTGCGGGCTACTCCGCCGACGGCAAATACTCTCATTACCTGATCGTCCAGTCACCTGTCACGATCGCCGACATCGCCTTCGCCCCGGGCGCCTACGTCTTCGGCTGGCAACGCGCGGACGACGGCCTCGCCGTTAAATTCTACGAAGCTGCAAGCGGAACGCTCCTCGGCACCGCCACCGCTCGCCGTATGTCTCAGGGAACTCGCGTTGAATCGTTTCGTCTCTGGCCTCCAGGGGATCAATCAATTCTTCAAATCGGACGATTCAGCCTCCCTTATCGGTTGAGCGAATAGATACGATCGCGCGAACGGCCGCTGGAATTCGAGCTGAAGGGCGATGAGCCCCTCAAATTGCAGTGTCGCAAACGCTCCTGACTGTGAGTCCCCGACCCGTGCGCGGGTTTTGAAGACCTCGCCTTCTGAGCCAGGTTAAAGCGTGGCCAATAGGGTCAGCGTCGCAGCTCGTCCTGAATGACTCGGAAGGCTACGTATTTTTGCTTACTTCGCTTATCGAAGAATTGTCATTTTCATGCGGAATTATTCCTCGCTCGGTTGATAAGTCACATCCCTCCATGAAACTGGCTGCGCGAGAGCCATCGAATGAGCCTAATTTCCTTCGATTTTCATAGATTTCAACTGGAAATATGTGACTTTTTGTAGGTTGCTTCCTCTCGTTGCTTGAGAGCATCCGCTCGCCGAATTTTCAAAATTCTTCCCTTGACAGTCTTGCTTTGAACCGTATAAATTTCGCGACGCATAAAAAATACAAGTCGGGAAAGGCCGCCACGCCCGCACCTGATGTCAACGGGAAATGGAGAAGGCCGAAAATTTGCAGCCCTGGAGGGGTGTATGACGCAGATAAGCAACGTTACTCGCCGACAGATGCACGCAGTATCGACAACCTGGATTTTGGGAATCGCAATATGTGTGTGTCTCACGCTTGTTCGTAGCGCGAGCGCACAAGTGCTTTATGGATCCCTCACGGGAACCGTACGAGATGCTTCCACAGCCGCAGTCCCCAACGCCAAAGTGGAGGCGTTGGATGTCGCCCAGGGCACTGTCCGAATTGCAACAACTGATAGCGAGGGGACCTACCGGTTTAGCGATCTGGTTCCGGGCACTTACAAGATCACGGTGTCGGCTGCCAACTTCGCGCCTTATATTACCGACAATCTCCGAATCGATGCGAACACAGTTCAACGCCTGGACGCAAAGCTAGGGGCGGGCACTGTCACGCAGACGGTCGAAGTTACAACCGCGCCGCCTTTGTTACAGACGGACCGATCGGACGTTCAGGCACAGATATCGCAGGCTCAATTGGAGACTCTTCCGGCTGTCTCTTCGGAGGGTAAAAACTTCCAGGCGCTCTACAAGCTTGTTCCGGGTGCGACGATGCCGACGGAGAATAACTCGGCTGCCGGTAATCCGCAGCGTGCCATGACATCGAATGTGAACGGGCAGTCTTCGCAAGGCAACAACACCAGCGTCGACGGGGTGCTGAACTCGTACCCGTGGTTGCCGAACAACGTTGCGTATGTGCCACCTACAGACGCAATTGAGACTGTGAACGTCGTTACCAGTTCCTTCGATGCGGAGCAGGGTCAGGTTGGAGGAGCTGCGATCAATGTCCAGACCAAGTCTGGCACGAACAAGTTCCACGGCGACGCGCATGAGTACCACACGGACAATGCACTCAAGAACTTCAACTACTTCAATCCACCCGGCTTTCACAAGGCGCTTAACATCTTCAACCAGTATGGCGCTGCGCTTGGTGGGCCCATCAAAAAGGACAAGTTATTTTTCTTCGCTGACTGGGAGAGCATACGCCAGGTGCAGGCACCCTCGGGCGGCAATCCGCAGACAGTTCCTGCCGGAGGGTTGGTTGCGGCCACTGCAGTACCCAATGGCTTCTTCGATTTTCGTGGATTGCAGACCGATAAAGCTGGTGCGCCCGTACATATCTACGATCCACGAACAGGCGACGCTCGGGGAGTGGGACGCGTTCCTATTTCGTGCAAGGGAGTAGTGGACGAGATGTGCCTGACGGATGTGGATCCTGCGGCGCTCACTATGGCGAAGCTGATTCCTGCGCCCAACCAAACCGGAACGACCAATAATTTTCTGGATACCCAAAAGGGTTTTTTCAATCGCAACGATTTTGATGGAAAGATCAACTGGACCCAAAGTGATCGTACGCAGATCTTCGGGCGATACAGCTATTCGGGCAGCCAGATCTTTGACCCTCCAGCGTTGTCGGCGGCGGGTGGAAACTCGACTCTTGGCGGTCAACAAGGCAATGCATTCGGACGGGTTCAGGTAGTTGGTTTAGGCGCAACTCATACGTTTAGCCCGAGCCTGCTTCTGGATATGAATGGAGGCTTTACTCGCCAGAGACTGAACGCCGAGAACGTGGATATCGCCGCGAACAAGGACTACGGTCTCAACACTTTGAAGATACCCGGAACGAATAACTCCCAGGATCCCACCAATCAGCTTTACTGGGGACAGCCAGCCTTCTCGTACACAACCTACTCCCCGATAGGGAATCCGAATATCTCAAATCCGTTCCTCTTCCGCGATAGCCAGTATGTTGGTGCGGCCAACCTTACGTGGATCAAAGGGCGCCATGCTTTGCGCGGCGGCATTTTCTACACGCACTCGATGATCAATCACTTCCAGCCACAGGGAACCCAATCGCCACGCGGAGGCTTTGCCTTCACAGGTGCTGGCACAGAGCAAGTGACGTGTACTGCCTCAGCATGCTCTTCTACGGATCCTCCGACTACGCTCCAGTTTGCGTCGTACGCGGACTTTCTATTGGGTCTGCCTGACAGCCTCGGCAAGACAATTCAAAACGTCGACCCAATCGCGATCCGCTGGTCGCAGTGGGCGTGGTACGTACGCGACAACTTCCAGGTCAATTCCAAACTCAGCGTCAACTATGGTCTGCGCTGGGAGTATTATCCCTTCGCTTACAGCGATCATGGCGGGGCTCGCGTTCTTAACACTGCGACAATGCAGGTCCTGATTGGCGGCCATGGAAACGTGCCCTTGAATGCCGGAGTGAATGCCGGAGGCGGACATTGGCTTCCACGCCTCGGCTTCGCCTATCGCCCAACTGACGTAACGGTAATTCGCGGCGGCTTTGGCATAAATGCCGACTCAAACAACTGGAGATTTCTGCGCAACGCCTATCCGGCGGATACAAATTCAAACTTCACCAGCAATTCCTACCCCCAGCCGGGAGTCTCTTCGTTTGCTCCAGGCGGCTCTCTCACCGGGCTGAACGCCGTTGGTCCCTACTCCTACCTGCCCACCGGCATTACTCTGTTCCCAATTCCCGATATCAGCTCTGGAAGCATTCCTCTGCCAAACGCCATGGGAACAACGACCATTCCTCTCAACTTCCGGCGCGGATACATCTACTCCTACAACCTGACGGTTGAACAAAACATACATAACTTCATCTTTAGCGCAGCTTTTGTCGGAGCAAATGGCATTCGGCCATTGACCAACATGAACGTCAACGCCGCACCTGCGGGCGGTGGGCAGGCTGGCCGGGTGCTCAACTCCGCTCATGCCGGAAACTGGAACGACATCAACCAACTGACTCCGTATGGCAACAACTACTATGACTCGTTGCAATCGAAATTGACTCGCCACTTTGCCGGCAACTCCGTCGCGGGACTCATCTACACGTGGTCGAAGACGATCAACTTCGAAGATAATGAGGAGATCAACTCCGTTCTTCGTCCGTATCCTGCCTATCTGCAATTCAACCGAGCGGTTGCCGGATTCGATCGCGCCAGCAACTTCCAGGCCTACACCGTCTATGAACTGCCGTTTGGCAGGGGCAAGCAGTGGGCAACTAGTGGCATATCAAGCGCCTTGTTCGGTGGCTGGAAGGTTGGCGGAGTAGCTAGTGCACTTACCGGCATTCCCTTTACCGTCACGGACAGCAATGGCAACACAGTCAACGCGCCAGGGAACACTCAGACGCCAAACATCGTCGCTCAGGTCCATATCCTGAAGGGAATGCCAAATCCCATTCCTGGCAACTGCACGTCAAATTCCTGCAAGTATTTCAACGTGGAAGCCTTCCAACATGTAACGACTCCGGGGGTTCTCGGCAATGCAGGAAGGAACATCCTCCGCGGTCCCGGTTTCTTTGAGTTGGACGGAAGCCTTTACCGCACCTTCAAAATTACGGAGCGGTTCAACTTCCAGTTTGAAGCGAATGTGATCGGGCTTACCAACACGCCTCACTTTGGAAATCCACTCTCGGATATTAACAACTCCAACTTCGGCAAGATCACCGGCTCGCTGGCTACAACCAATACCAGTCTCGGTGGTAGCGGTGGAGAGCGCGAATGGTACTTCGGAGGAAAGCTCGCTTTCTAATTACCCAATTTTGAAGAAAGACTAACCAAAGGCTCCGCACAGAATGTGCGGAGCCTTTGCCGTTTTAACCTACCCAGCCACTCTTGACATAACGTGTCCTCAGCGAACCCACCGGCCACCCAGAACTTGCCGGGTCCCTGTCTAAAGCACTTTGATACAAGACTTTAGAAGCATGCCCTTCGTAATCAAGACTTTGCATTCGAAGTCCAAAGGTAACTCTTGTTTAATGAAGACTTTGCGCAATTTTGGTGGTAGGGGACCCTCCCGGTCTTCATGGAACGGAAGCATCAAAAGCGCCGGTCTCGACGGTTGCTCCATGCTTCATCTGCACAAAGATGCGGTAGCGTCCGGAAGACGGAAACCCATAGGGAAAGTCGACGGTATTTGAGGTCGACTCCATGTTCATTGGCATCGCCATATCCATCTTGTCCATCTTCGATCCTGCACCGTTGCTGGTGTCGCCATTGGCGAGCATCAGCGCAGCCATGGCTGCGGAGCCCTCGGGGTGCGTGTGTGCGAAGACAGTGCCATCCGTCTTAACGAATGCTGCGTGTCCCGCCATTCCGAGGTAGGGCAGCATGTCTGTCGCTGGTTGTCCGTTGGCATTCAGCAGATGGAAGCGGAAGGTGTAAGCCGTATTTGCAGTCAATGTTGAAGGGCGGTCCCACACCATGACGTAGCCGTCGCGAAACTTGTAGGAGTTACCGAGTTGGCCTGCACTCAACGGCTGCGGATAACCGGACGCATCATCCGGCCCGACCGCGCCCCCGGAGAAGTTGGCTGGGATCGTGATTCTGGACACGAGTGTCTCGGGGAAGCCGTTGGCGTGCACGACATCGCCATACAGGGTGTACGTCCCCGCAGGCATTGCCGGCAGTGCGATGCGGAAGTCTCCGGGGCCAGCGAGTACCGGGTGTAGATGGAAGACTGCATCCATCTCGGGCTCGCGAATTGCGTAGAGATGCATAAGATGACCGTGGTCCGGAAGGAAGTCGTTGTTCGAGCGGCCACGGCGTTCACTGTGGGGACGAAACGCTTGCACATTGAGATCGAGGACGTTGCCGGAGAGCGCCGGTGCAACCGTCAGGGGGTGATAGACGTCAAGCGAGTAGCTCGCGGCCTCAACATTCCACCACTTTGCTCCTCCCCAGATCAAGAGCGCCATGAAGGCCAGACTGCCTGCCGTCGCGAACACCGCCCGTCGCCTGCGGTTGGGAGATGGGATGGCACCCGGTTCCAGACGGGCATCTCGAACCGCCGCGGCGACGATGCCAGACATGCTCACAACCAGAAACAGACCAAGGATTCCGAGAGTGATTCCGAGCCCCCGTTGCATCTTCAGGGTCGAGAGAGGTACCGCAGGAACTGGAACAGAGGTGGTCTTCTCTCCATCGGCTCCGGCGATCTCGAACCGCACCTGCCAGGAGCCCGGGGCCATCATCCACAAGCTTCCGGTGAAAAAGGCAGGATCGGCCGATGAGCGTGTCATCGCGTCCGATGTGGGAGGATGCTTGGAGGCTTCGCCGGTGATTGGCAGCGGAGTGATGTGGATGCTGCTGATGTCCGCTCCGCTCGATCGCACCTCAAGGGTGGCCACACCCGGGATCACGGTTGGCATGCGGATGGTGACGTAGAGTTTGTAAGAGCCTGCATCGACCTGTTCGAAGACATCCTTGCTGCCCACGTGAGCGTAGACTGCGGGAGAGATCGAAAGAACAGTGAGCAGCAATAACAAAGCAAAGCGAAGAGACGCGCAAGAAAACTTCACCGTTGCACGCTCCGCATCCAGCGCCCGAAGCTCAGGCCGATCCAGGTGCTGATTGAGGCATACATAGCGGCCCGCAACAGGCCCCAGTAGAGAGTGATGCCGTTATCAGGGTCCAGGAACTGGCGTAGACGATCATAGCCGTTGGGCCGCGAGTTGTAGTCGAAGTAGATGGTTCCGAAGAAGCGATTCTCCGAAGCCTTCGAGAGAAGGAAGTTTGCAAAAGGCCACTCGACGATCGCCAGGATTGCGATGAAGAGGAAGCCGGAGACAAGCGCGACTTTCCATGGCTTCCATGCGGTTGTCTTTTGCCAGAGCAGATCGAGCGCGAGCGCCGGCACGATGATGAGGATAGGAAATTTTGCGGGGACGAAGTGGGTCACTGGATTGAAGACAGGCCCCAGCTTCGGCTGCGCTGGAAAGAGCGGAAGAATCAGAATCTCTCCGATAACGAAGAGCATATAAACCGAGGCTGCGGTGGTCGCCGCCCACTTGTAGCGGGAGGCCTGGGACAGGATGGCAAAAGCAAGTGGTACACCAATTCCCATGGCAATGTAGGCGATCGCCGAGTGCAGCTGGACGTCCCAGGTGTACTCGATGAGAAAGAACATCTGCCCGGATACGATTATGCCGCCGACATACAGGAAAATACGTTGTAACCATTTGAAGGTGCGTTCCCCGGCCGGCGTTTCGTCGTTCCGCGCGCGGTTCATGGCGGCGAGAATCAGGAACAAGATGCCTACGGTGACGGCGCGTATCCCGAGGATCAGGAGGGTATGGGGTGGGCTGACGATCTTCACGTCGAGTCCGTACGCTGCGTGCCACCAGTTATCGAAGGGCGCGGAGGTGATCATCGCGATACCGCCCCAGGCAGCGATAAATGCGCCTAGCGGAGCGCGGAAGCCGAGGACATTGACCGACGCGGCCTTTTCCGTTGTGGACTGGCCGAAGGTGTTGACCAGCATGAGGTAGCCGCAGATGATGGCTGCGATAATGCCGCAGACCTGGATCGCCATGTGCGCCGGAGTCCAGAAGGTGTCGCGGCCGATAGAGCGATGCCAGGAGACGTCCCATGCACCCCCGATGGAAGCCGAAGTGACGGCAAGAGTGCCAAGCCATACATACCAGGGAATGGTTCTGACGTTAACCCGACCTGCCGAGAGCGGAAAAGTAGACATTGAAAACTCACCTTATGCAGCTAGCGCTATCTTACTATCGCTGCTCGGGCGAGTCCTTACTCCTAGTGGTTAAGATCAGTGGGCTCCTGTAGATTTGGCCGGGGACTTAAAGTTCTGTGTGAGCAGAACCAGCGGTGCGGCGATCAGGGTGATGATGCCGATGATACGGAAGCAGTCCATAAAGGCGAGAAGCTGAGTCTGGGCGTGCAACTGCTCGTAGACACGGGCGTATGCCGCGTTGAGCGCGTCGGTGGGCGAGAAGCCGTGAGATTGCAGATAGGCTGCAGTCTGGTGGACGTTTTGTTGCAAAGCAGGTGACGATGCGGCGATGTTTCCGCCTACGCGGGACTGGTGGAAGTTCTGGCGTCGCTCGCTGATTGTTGTGATGAAGGCGATGCCGAAGCTGCCTCCCCAATTGCGGAAGAAGTTGGTGAGCGACGAGGCCTTGTTGTTCTGCGCGGGGCTGAGCTGCGAGTAGGCGATGACCGAAAGTGGAACGAAGAAGAAGGCGTAGCCGAGACCTTGCAGGGCGCGGGCGAGAGCGTAGTGCTTGTAGTCGGTGTCGAGATTGAAGTGGCTGTAATGGAGGAAGGATATGCCGACAACCATGACGGCTCCGAAGAGAAGCAGGCGTGGTTTGATAAGGCCGCGCTGGACGAGCTGGGCGCCGACAGGTGCGAGAAATGTGATGACGAGCGCTCCGGGCCCAAGGACGAGGCCGGCGTCGATAGCGCGGTACCCGTAGAGGGACTGCAGGAGCTGCGGGATCATGGTCGTCGAGGCGAAGAGGCCGAAGCCGAAGACGAAGTAGAAGACGTTGGCGATGGCGAAGTTGCGGACCTTGAGCATGTGGAAGTCGATGACTGGGTCCGGATGGCGCAGTTCCCAGAAGACAGCTATGGTGAGGCAGCCGACGCCTATGACAAACATCCAGATGATGAAGGGTGAGCCGAACCAGTCGTCGATCTGGCCGCGGTCGAGGAGGACCTCGAGGGCCGCGGAGCCAAGGCCGATGAGGGCGATGCCGATGCCGTCGACGCTGAGCTTACCGTTCTTGCGGACGGTCTTGCGCTCTTGCGCGTAGGACTCAGGATCGTGCACGAAGCGGTTCGTAAGAAAGATGGACAGGATGCCGATAGGAATGTTGATGAGGAAGACCCAGCGCCAGTTGTAGTTGTCCGTGATCCAGCCGCCGAGGACTGGGCCAATTGCCGGCGCGGTGACGATGGCAACAGTGTAAAGGGCAAACGCAGAGGCTCGTTTGGCTGGAGGAAAGGTGTCAACGAGGATGGCCTGTTCGACGGGAGCGAGGCCGCCGCCACCGATTCCCTGCAAGACCCGCGAGAGCAGCATGATGCCAAGAGTTGGGGCGATGCCGCAGAAGAACGACGTGATGGTGAACAGTGCGACGCAGGCCATGTAGTAGTTCTTGCGGCCGAAGACGCGAGAGAGCCAGGCAGACATGGGGAGGACGACGGCGTTGGCAACGAGGTAGGTGGTGAGGATCCAGGTGACTTCGTCGTAGGAGCGGCCCAGGCCACCGGCGATGTAGGGCAATGAGACGTTGGCGATGGAGGTGTCGAGCAACTCCATGAACGTTGCAAGGGTGACAGTGAGGGCGACGACCCACGGGTTAATGATTGGGCGGGGTTTGTTCGTGGCAGGCTTTTGTTCTATTTGCGGGGTTCTTGAAGGCTCGACCAGGACGGAACCGAGTTCGATTTCGAGCACTGCTGTGTCGGGCTCGGGCGGTAAAACTGCCTGACTTGCCAAGGAGTAACCTCGCTTTCCCCGTAGTGACGGTGTCCAGGAGGATCGTCCCAGCAGTTATATGACGATCATCCTTTATCCTGAATAGGATGATTGGGAGGGTGCGAGGGGTTCAAAGATATTGTTTATTGTGGAGTCGTGCTGCGGATCTTGCCGGAGGCACGCTTGGTGCTTCGACGCTTTGCAGCGGGGGTGTCGCGGTGATTCGACAGGATTCGGTTCGCGCCTTGCTCAACAACGGAGTCATGCATGGTTGCGGCGGCCGCAGAGAGGATTTCATCGGAGAGTTTCGGATCGTCGACGGCGCGTGAGACGATGAGTGCACCGACGAGACTCGCGTAGGCAGAGAGGGCTCGTTTGCGGCGAAGGCGGCTGGACTTTCCTTGAACGATACGGGAGAGATAGTCGAGGAAGGGTTTGAGTTCGTCGGTGAAAGCGCGACGAACGGAGGGACCCTGACGTGCAATCTCGGAGCCGAGAGCGGCCATAGTGCAGCCTTTACCGACATTGTCGCGATGCCTGGGGGTAAGGTAGACGGCGGCGAGCGCTTCGAGAGGATCGCCGGTTGCCTGATCGATGATGCCGGTCCAGTTGTGCCGCATCCTTTTCACGGCGCGTGCGCAGGCCTGTGCGACCAAGTCCTCTTTCGATTTAAAATGGCCGTAGAAGCCGCCGTGGGTAAGTCCCGCGGCCTTCATGAGATCGGCGACACCAATGCCGTCGATGCCGCGCTCTCGAAAGAGCATGGTGGCCACATCGAGAATTCGCTCGCGATTTTCTGCTGCCTGGATGCGGCTGACCTTCATTGGATTTAGCCCTCGCAGAGCGCATTTTGAGACCGAACTATTCTATGACGAGCGTCATGAATCCGCACGCGGGATTTTCCTGCGCGAAATGATCTGATCGCCAACCGTTTTTGCGATAGATTAGAACGTAATTTCTCAATTCAGTTTTTTTGAGCTTTGAGTGCTCCGAGATCTATTCCGGGAGCCGCAAGCAGTTCCGATGCACTGACGTTAATCACGTCTGGTGCATGTGCTTTTGTTTCAAATCTATTGAACGTGAGGTGTCTTCTATGAGTGTCTCCCGCCGCGACTTTCTGATGCGTGTAGGGCAGGTTGGTGGGTATAGTGCTGCATTTGCCACGATGCAGTCGCTGGGGTTAATGCCGATGAAGGGCGAGCAGGTCGCGCCCATTCAGGCGGTTGCGGGTTCGGGCAAGGGCGTGAAAGTGGTGGTGCTGGGTGGCGGCATCGGAGGTTTGGTCTCCGCGTATGAGCTGAAGAAGTTGGGCTACGAGGTGACGCTCCTGGAGGCCCGCGAACGACCCGGTGGAAGGAACTGGTCGGGTCGCAAGGGGACGACCGTGAAGTTCGTTGACGGAACGACGCAGACGATCAATTGGGAAGAAGGGAACTACCAGAACCTTGGGCCGGCGCGGTTGCCGAGCACGCACTGGACAATGCTGGGATATTGTCGTGAGCTTGGCGTTGCGCTGGAGGTTGAGGTGAATACGTCGCGCTCGACGCTGCTGCAGAGCGATACGGCGAACGGCGGAAAGCCGGTGGTGCAGCGGAAGGCGATCAACGATACCAGGGGGCACGTCTCGGAACTGCTCTCGAAGTGCATCGCGAACGGGGCTCTCGATGCGGAGTTGAGCAAAGAGGATCGTGAGCGGATGAAGACGTTTCTGCAGATCTATGGACCATTGAACGACAAGAGCTCGTATGTAGGATCGGAGAGGGCTGGGTACAGGACTCCGCCGGGTGCAGGGCCGCAGGTTCCCGTGAACGATACGCCGATGGATATGCGGGTTTTGCTGGATGAGAACTTCTGGGGCGATCTGTTTGTCGAAGAGGCATGGGACTGGCAGGCAACGATGATGCAGCCGGTCGGTGGGATGGACCGGATACCGTACGCGTTTGCGAAGGCACTGGGGCCGGTGGTGCAGTACAACTCGCCGGTGACGGAGATTCGGAAGACGGCGAATGGGGTCCGCGTGTCGTACACGCAGGGTAGTGCGACGAAGCAGGTGGAGGCGTCGTACTGCATCATGGCGATGCCGTTTTCCATACTGAAGAAGATTCCGAATGATTTGTCGCCGCCGTTCAAGAAGGTCGTGGACGAGAGCACGATGGCTTCGTCGTACAAGATCGCGTGGGAGAGCCGACGGTTCTGGGAGCAGGACTACAACATTTATGGAGGTCTGTCGTATCTGATGCAGGGGCCGAGCCCGATATGGTATCCGTCGTCGCGGTTGATGCATCCGACGGGGATTATGGTGTCTGGTTATACGGATGAGGTTGGGAGCGGATTTAATAAGCTGACGCTGGACGAGAAATTCGCGGCCTCGCGGGCGTCGGTGGAGAAGATCCATCCGGGCCACGGGAAGGAGCTGAAGAATCCTGTGTTCTGCGGTTGGTTGCATGTGCCATGGAATGAAGGCTCGTGGATTCGCAGCTATGGCGGCGGTCCGGGTGGCTATGACGTGATCACTGGGGCCGACGGACCGATTTATTTTGCGGGCGATACTGCAAGCCACATCGTCGGCTGGCAGGAGGGCGCGGCTCTAAGTGCTCGGCGTGCGGTGGGAATGATTGCGGATAAGGTAAAGGCGGCGAGGTTGTCCGCTGTTGCGGCGGACGCTGTGCAGGGCTAACGATTTTTGAAAGAGGAGAAGACCATGACGATCAAGAGTGTGATGACAGCGGTGGTGTTGATGACCGCTGTGGGTGCCACGCAGGCGCAGGTGGCGGTGAAGCATCTTCAGGACGAGAAGTCGCCGATTGCGAGTGGCGTGTGGGCGGGAGATACGCTTTATCTGAGCGGACAACTGGCTTCGCCGGTGACTCCCGCCGATGCAGCGAAGGGGACGGCCGCTGTTTATGGAGATACGAAGACTCAGGCGTTCAGCGCGCTGACGAAGATCGAGGGGCTTTTGAAGGCTCAGGGACTGGATATGAAGGACGTGGTGAAGATGACCGTGTTTCTGGCGGGTGATCCGGCAAATGGAGGGAAGTTGGATTTTGCCGGGCTGCAGGCTTCGTACACGCAGTTCTTTGGGACGAAGGATCAGCCAAATAAGCCGGCAAGAAGCGCGATGCAGGTTGCTGCTCTGGCCGCTCCGTGGGCGCTGGTCGAGATTGAAGTGATTGCAGTGAAAGGGAAGTAAGTTCGGCTTTTCTAGATGCCCGAGGGCGAAGTTTAGTGGACTAAAATCGGCGAAAAGCCCCGGTAGTCGCCGGGGCTTTTCGTTTGATGAAGGTGAAACGGTCCTGCGCTATCTTTCGGCGTGAGACGTGTGATAGAACGGTCATTCGTGGACTGACCACTTTCTGATTGCAGCGAGAGGTGAGGCCAACGTTTTGATAAGGCCCGCGAAGGGTCGAACTGGAGATTGTGATGGCTGAAGGAACTTGCGATATTGGCTTGATTGGTCTGGCGGTGATGGGCCAGAACCTGGTGCTTAACATGAACGACCATGGATATAAGGTTGCGGTGTTTAACCGCACTACGTCCAAGGTGGATGAGTTCCTTGCCGATGCGGCGAAGGGGACGAATGTTGTAGGGACGCACTCGGCGCAGGAGTTGTGTGCGTCGCTGAAGCTGCCGCGACGGGTGATGTTGATGGTGAAGGCGGGCGAGGTCGTCGACCAGACGATCGAACATGTGCTGCCGTATCTCGAAAAGGGAGACATCCTGATCGATGGCGGGAACTCTTTGTTCACGGACACAAACCGGCGGACGAAGGCGCTTGCAGAGAAAGGGATTCTGTTTATTGGCACGGGCGTCTCTGGCGGCGAAGAGGGCGCGAGGTTCGGCCCGTCGATTATGCCCGGAGGAAATCCTGCTGCGTGGCCTCATGTGAAGGAAATCTTCCAGGCGATTGCGGCGAAGGTCGAGGGCGGCGTGCCTTGCTGCGACTGGGTAGGCGAAGACGGTGCGGGGCACTACGTGAAGATGGTGCACAACGGAATCGAATACGGCGATATTCAGTTGATCTGCGAGGCGTACCAGTTGCTGAAGGATGGGCTGGGGTTGACGCCTGACGAGCTGCATGAGGTGTTTGCCGAATGGAACAAGGGCGAGTTGGATAGCTACCTGATTGAGATTACAGCGGCGATCTTTGCGAAGAAGGATGAAGACGGCGAGCCGATGGTAGACAAGATTCTCGACACGGCAGGACAGAAGGGGACGGGTAAGTGGACCGCGATCTCCGCGCTCGACCTTGGGATGCCGCTGACGTTGATTGGCGAGAGCGTGTTTTCGCGATGCCTTTCGGCGCTCAAGGACGAGCGGGTTGCGGCTTCCAAGGTGCTGTTGGGTGCGAAGAAGGTTCTGACTGTCGCGGACAAGAAGGAATTTATCGAGGATGTTCGGCGGGCACTGTATTGCTCGAAGATGATCAGCTATGCGCAAGGTTACATGTTGCTGCGCGCTATCGAGAAAGATCAGAAGTGGAACCTTAATATGGGCGGTATTGCGCTGATGTGGCGCGGTGGATGCATCATCCGCAGCGTCTTCCTCGGCAATATCAAGGCGGCCTTCGACAAGAATGAGAAACTTGAGAATCTGTTAATGGACGACTTCTTTTCAAGTGCGCTGAGCAAGTACCAGGCGTCATGGCGGAAGGCGATTGTGCATGCGATTGAAATTGGCGTTCCCATGCCGGCGTTTTCTACGGCTCTGTCGTTTTACGACGGCTATCGGTGCGAGCGACTTCCGGCAAATCTTCTGCAGGCGCAGCGGGATTTCTTCGGAGCGCACACGTATGAGCGTGTCGATAAACCCCGGGGCGAGTTCTTTCATACCAACTGGACGGGGCGCGGCGGAAAGGTGTCTTCGTCGACGTACAACGTTTAGGTTCGACGCAAAAGCGAAGAGCCAGAGGCTTGGCCTCTGGCTCTTCGCTTTTGTTGATGATGCTTGCCTCTTGTGTTTACTTCAGGTGCTGCCAGGCGTCGTAAGTAAAGATGCCGATGATGCAGGCGGTCATAACGGCGGCAGCGACGCCAAAGATGCGAACAAAGGGCTGAAGTTTGTTGACCTTGCGAACAATCTCTGTTTGGAGTTGCTTCTCGTTGGAGGCAGCATCGCTAAGGAAGAGCTGATCTTCTTCATATCGGGTCAACTGTCCCTTATAGGCGAGCAGGCCAAGAAAAACGGCTGCAATCGCTGCCCAGATGATGAGCAGAACGGGTATGGCTTCCATGATGTTCATAGCGTTCCTCCGCCCTGCAACAGGGCCGATATTTTACGGAAGATCCGGTACCTGACTGCGGTTAATTGCACCGCCGGTATTGAACCTCCCGCGCAATCATACGCCATTCAGTGGACACTGAAACAGCCCCTTTTCGAGGGGAATGCAGGTGATAAAGGAGGCGATCTTTAATGCGCAGTGGCGAAGTGAAGGGCAACAAATGCGATGGTCGCAACGCCGGCGATCACAAGTGTGAGCAGGATGACAATGAACCACGCGGCCCGATTGGCCGCCTGGGGCGAGGGCTGAGTAATCCCCATTGTTTTGATGAAGACGTTTGCGATGAAATGGATGAAGTTCACGGGGTTTCGATGTTGGTCGAGTCAAATAGTAGCAGGGATAATAGGGTGGAGAGCGTTTTGTTTTGACAGTTGCATCGTGGGGTGTGCGAGGTACATCTATTGACTATGGGCTTGCCGCAGCCGGGGTAGGCGCATACACTTAAAGTGTCTGAGAAAGACGAGGAGATTTGCCGATGTCTACTGCTGCTGTTACCCCTGAAGTCGTTGTTGGCGTGCCCACTTCGACCACGCCTGTGACCCTGACTCCGAATGCGATCAACAAGGTTCGGGAGATTATGGCGACGCAGAGTCCAGTTCCCGCAGGGCTGCGGATCGGTGTGGTTGGTGGCGGGTGCTCGGGTTTCCAGTACTCGATGTCGTTCGAAAACCAGAGCGGAATGATGGACAAGGTTTATAAGTTTGAGGATCTAAAGGTGTTTGTGGACGCAACTTCGGCCATGTACCTGCAAAACTGTGTGGTGGATTATGTGGAGACGCTCGAGGCTGCTGGATTCAAGTTTGAGAATGCCGCAGTGAAGTCGACCTGCGGTTGCGGATCGAGCTTCAGCGTTTAAAATTTTCTAAGTTTGGCATTAAAAAAGTCCCGGCTATTTGGCCGGGACTTTTTTTGGTTTTTCTGGCTTTTTTAAAAGGGGGTTCTTGAAAAATGGGCGTTTTATTGATGGTTCTTAGCGGCTAAATCGTGGTCGTTAGGTGGACATAAGCTGGTTCTTATGGCGATGTCCTTTGGTGCTGAAAAAATGCCAAAAGCTTGAAATATTTCTCAATTATTTCACATAGAGCTCCTTATATTGCTTATATGCAATGTATCGTTCTCTATATAGTGAATTATGCTCTATAACCGCATTGCAGTGCTTCGTTCGGAGAGAGCCTTGAGTCGGCAGGCTCTGGCGCGTGAGGTTGGGGTGAATCCGCAGACAATCGGGTTCCTGGAGCGGGGGGACTATACGCCTTCACTGGAGCTGGCCTTCAAGATCAGCCGCTTCTTCAGGCTCCCGGTGGAGGCGGTGTTTTCGCCCGATCCGTTTCGTCTCCTGAGTGAACAGGTTTACGAGATGCAGAAGAAGGAGGCCTGAGATGGTGCTGCGAGGCTCGGATGGGCGAGGCCGGGGTTTCACGATTTATTTTAAGGTGGCTTTGAAGAGGTCGTGAGTTCGAAGATGAAGTCGAGGAAGGCGCGAAGTTTGGCTGGGGGCAGGTGGCGGGAGGGGTAGAGGGCGTAGAGGGGGAATTTTTCGTCGGGCCAGTTTGGGAAGAGGTCGATGAGTTCGCCGCGGTTGAGGCGGTCCTGTACGGCGAGGGCGAGTAGTTGGGCGATGCCGGCGCCGGCGACGCAACTGCGGACAAGGGTTTGCGGGTCGGTGAGCAGAAGGGAGCCGGTGGTTTTGATGGGGATGATCTTGCGGCCACGATGGAACTCCCACTCGAACGGCTGGCCAGTGACCGGATTGCGGAACTGGAGGCAACGGTGGCTGGCGAGGTCTGTGGGTTTAGCCGGTTGGCCGTGTTTCTTCAGGTAAGACGGGGCAGCGACGGTGACGACGCGGGTTTCGAGCAGCTTGCGCGCGACGAGGGAGGAGGAGGTGGGTGGCTCGACGAAACGAATGGCGAGATCGAAGCCCTCGGAGACGAGGTCGCCGAGCACGGAGCTAGTGAGGAGTTCGAGAGAGAGTTCGGGATAGCGATCGAGGAAGCGTCCCAGGTGAGGGGCGACGAGGAGGCTTGAAAAGATTGGGTCCATATTGACGCGCAGCTGGCCGCGGACGATAGTGGAGGAGCCTGAGGCTTGGGTGATGGCTTCGCCGATGGTGGAGAGCAGGGGGCTGACCTCCTCGTAGAGGCGGCGGCCGTCAGCGGTGAGGGTGAGGGAGCGTGTGGTCCTGTCGAGAAGGCGGACGCCGATGCGGGCCTCGAGTCGGGCGATGGCTCGGCTGACGGCGGGTTGGGTGATGCCGAGGGCTGTGGCGGCGCGGACGAAGCTGCCGGCTTCTACGACCGCAGCGAGCACGCTGATGCCGTTGAGAAGACGATCGTCGACGCCGCTCCGAGGGGCATAAGTCATGATTCATGCCTGCTGGTAATGATTGTAATTCTATTGATGTATGAATTGCATGGCTAACATAGCCATCTTATCTTCGTATCTGATTTTGAACTCATAAGGAGATTGGCGATGTTTGCGATTACTGGAGTTACGGGAAATGTTGGCGGAGAGTTGGCGCGGAATCTGTTGGCGGCGAAGAAGCCAGTGCGGGCGGTAGTACGCGATGCACGCAAAGGTGCAGAGTGGGCGGGCTTTGGGTGTGAGGTTGCCATTGCGGATATTGAAGATGTTGCGGCGCTGGCGGCGGCGTTTGAAGGAATGGAGGGCGTCTTTGTGATGGTGCCGCCGAACTTCGATCCTTTGGCTGGATTTCCAGAGGCGCAGAAGACGGCGGCGACTCTGAAAGCCGCTTTGGAGATGGCGAAACCGGAGAGAGTGGTTTACCTGTCGACGATCGGTGCGCAGGCGACGCAGACGAATCTGCTTTCGCAACACACGATCATCGAGGGAGCCCTCCGCGAGATGATGATTCCGACTACGTTTCTGCGGCCGGGATGGTTTATGGAGAATGCGAGCTGGGATGTTGCTCCGGCGAAGCAGAAGGGCGTGGTGCCGAGTTTTCTTGAGCCGCTGGATAAGCCGGTGCCGATGGTTTCGACGTCGGATATTGGGCGTGTCGCGGCGGATCTGATTCAGGAGAACTGGAGCGGGCATCGGGTGGTCGAGTTGGAAGGGCCGAAGCGAGTGACTCCGAATGAGATTGGCGAGGCATTTGCGAAGGTGTTGGGACGGGCGGTCCGGATGGATGCGGTGCCAAGGGGTTCGTGGGAGGCACTGTTTCGGTCGCAGGGAATGAAGAATCCGATGCCGCGGATACAGATGCTGGATGGATTTAATGAGGGTTGGATTGAGTTTGAGAATCGGGATCGCGTTTTGAAGGGTAAGGTTGGGATCGAGGCCGCGTTGAAGGCTCTGATTGAGCGTGACGGCAGATAGTGTTCTCGTCATTACGTTGATAAAAGCCCCGGCTATGGCCGGGGCAAGGCCTTTTGAGGGGGCGCTGCGGGCGCAGCGCAGCGGTGGCTAACCTGGATACTTTGGTTTTCGGCGCTCGATGAGTGACTCGACGATTATGCGCTCACCGATAACAGACCAACTCGTTGTATTCGCTTTACCTTTTGCGGAGTAAGTTAGGGCGCGAAACTGAGCCGGCGTGAGACTGTTCACCGGAATCCGTCCACGGGCCACAGCCTTCGCCTGCTACGGTAGACTGGCGCTCAACGGCAGTTCGCCAGAGGAGAAACCGATCCGCACCGTCCGCCCAGCTGGGAGCGCGACCCAGGCATTGGTTGCCGTCGCCCAATACTGGAATGCTCGCGCAGCGATGCTCAATGTAACCGTCCTGCTCTCTTTTGGAGCCAGCGAAATCCTCTCGAAAGCCGCCAGTGTGCGGGGGCAAACTGTACTCCCTGGATGCCGCCGGCGGGTCTGTCCAGATACACCTGCGGCACCGCATCTCCTGGAACCTCACCTACGTTGCGAACGACGACGGTCACCGTAGCACCTCCTCCGGAGGCGCGATCCACGTGCAGATCAGACGCCTCGAAGCGCGTGTAGGAGAGACCAAAGCCGAACGGGAACTGCGGCTGGATCTTTTGGCTGTCGAACCAGCGATACCCTACCAACACACCCTCAGAGAACGTCGTCTTCCCGTCCACTCCTTTGGCGGAGCGCTCCGGATGCGCAGGGTCGTTGGCAGCGTAATCCGATAATTGCTTCGCCCATGTCATCGGCAGGTGTCCTCCCGGGTTGCTCTTGCCGAGAAGGAGTTTGGCGGTCGACCATCCGCCCTCATCGCCGGGCCACCACATCTCGACCGCACCCTTCACCTTGGATAGCCAAGGCATTGCGACCGGCTGACTGGTATTCAGCACAACAACGGTGTTTGGATTTACGGCGGCGATCTCCTCGATAAGACGATTCTGTTCGCCGGGCAGGCTAAAAGCAGGGCGGCCGCGTGTCCAGACAAAGACGACAGCGGTCTTTGCGGACTTCGCCGCTGCGATCGCCTGGGCATGCGCGGCCTCGCGCGCCGCGGGCGGCATCCAGTTCAGGCGGATCTGTGCCGGTGCGCCAGAGGTATCCGGCGTCAGTTCAACCTTGATAGTGTGCTTGCCCGCCGTCAGTTGCACGGCGCGGCGCACGTTATCGAGTCCGTCGGTTGTAGGCAGGCCGTTATCTTGCGTGGCGTGCTGGATATCGCCATGGACTGTGCCCTTCGCGGCGCCAGTGCGTCCTGCGCTTTTGCCATCCACACTGAGATTGGCGCGACCGCCGAGGTCCTGCAGATAAAGCCAATACTCACCACTCGTGGACACGGTGAGTTCGCCGGTCCAGCTAGCTGTCGTGTTCGGGGGCAGCGCCTTGCCGTTGCTCTGCGTGAAGTCCAGCGTGGCATCGGTAGTTTCGCTCGATCCGTTCCCCGATCCATTCATAGCACGCACAAGTCCCGGCATTCCGTTGTGCGAAAGCGCGGAGGCGGGCACCGGCGTGCCGGTCATATCGTCATTCACCGCGAAGATCACGTGCGCTTGAGGATCGAGCTTCTGGAGTGCAGCCACAGGACTCACCTGGCGCTCGGTCAAGCCCGGTGAGCGTTCGCCAAAGGTGCCGATCGCGGCCACCTGTCCCGCGGTTGGTCCGATCATCGCAAGCGAAGCTAGATCGTCGCGTTTTAAGGGCAGAATGCCGCCCTCATTCTTAAGCAGCACGGCCGCATCTTCGCCAGTCTTCTCGATCACCGCTGCGTTGGCGTCGATGTCTTGCGGCGTGACGTTATGCTTCTGGTGGCCGTCGAGGTAGCCGAAACGATCCATCTCATACAACACGCGCCGGGCTGCAGCGGTGATGGTGGCCTCGGTGACGGTGCCATTGGCCACAAGTTCGCGAATTGTGGTGCCGTCGTTGTCGCGCGGAAACGCATTCATATCCAAAGGAGGCGTAGGCGGTTCCTCGGGGATCGTGCTGCCCAGGATGCCGGCCACCTTGCTTGGATCGAACTTGGGAGCAGTAGCCTTCGCTGGCGGCGCAGTGAGGAAGAAAGTGTGCATGAAGCCTGCAAACGGGCTGTCGGGCGACGAAATTCCGGGCATCTCCATATCCAGCCCGTCGTTGATGAAGGTAGCGCTATGCACCCCGCCCCAGTCCGAGGTGACGAAGCCCTTGAAGCCGATCTCATTTTTGAGAATGGTCTTTAGCGTGTCCTCGTTGCCGCAGGCGAATGGCCCATTGATGCGGTTATAGGAGCACATGATCGACGACACGCCGGCACCCACAACCGCAGCAAACGGAGCCACGTAAACTTCATGTAACGTCTGCTGGTCGATCACAACGTTATAGCTGTCCGTGTCATAGCCCACGTAGTGTTTGGCTTGCGACATTACGTCCTGCGACTGAGCTCCGCGCACCTCTGCCGCACCCATCACGCCGGTCAGATATGGATCCTCACCGAAAGTGTTGTAGGCGCGCGCGAAGGTGATGTCGCGATCGATATTGATGAAGGGCTGCAACACGACATCGATGCCGAGCGAGCGCGCCTCGCGTCCGATGACGACGCCGTTCTGCTCGGCATCTTCCTTGCTGAAGGTTGCCGCGACGCCCATTGTTGCTGTCTCAGCTTGAGCGGGCACTCGCGTCAGTAACCCGGGAGGGCCGTCTGCCATGCGCAAAGAAGGCACGCCGAGCCGCGGCACACCCGGCAGATAGCCCGCCTGCCCCTGGTATGTGGTGGAGTCCTCTATGCCGCCACGGATGAGGTTCATCTTCTCCTCAAGTGTCATCTGATCGAGCAGCTTGTCGATTCGCGCCGGAGTGGCCTCGTTCTTCGGGTACTCCTGCGCCGCAGCGGGCTTGGGGGTCGATAAAACGAACATCCAGAGGGCGGACAGAGGTAACAGTAAACGAAGGGAACGCATAGAACTCCAGTCAATTTCATGGGCGCAGCTTGGTCGCTTCTTTTTCGCGCCACCCACAATACAGCAAGCAGTCGGCTCGCGACCAGCGAAGCGCAAAAGGTGTCTTTTGCTGGCACCGTCAAATCTCATTTGGCGAGAACAGGGCAACGCGCGTTTCCAGAACCACCACGCCAAGAAACGTGAATTAGGCGCGAAATCGATCTCTTAACTCTCGAATTCCGTGCGGTGGCGACTATCTGGGAGTGGTGCCCAACTTGATCCGCGCTGAAATCTGCTTTTGTCCAGAAACAAATCGAACAACAAACTATGGCGCGGCTTGTTCTGCGGTGTGAAGGTATGGGATGCCTTTGTCCATCCATGCGGGTTTGGGGCCGGCTTTGAGTTCGTAGTCGAAGAACTCGGCCATGCGGGCGGCGTAGTCGCGCTGGTTGGCGCGGCGGCGGAGATGGTGTGGCTCCCCGTTGTAGGAGTACATCCACGCTTCCTTGCCGAGACGACGCAGCGCGAGGAAGAACTCGATGCCCTGATACCACGGGACGGCATCGTCGGCGTCGTTGTGAAGGATGAGGAGCGGGGTCTGGATGCGGTCGACGTAAAAGATGGGTGAGTTGTCGATGAAGCGGAGCGGAAACTCCCAGGGGTTGCCGCCGATTCGGCTTTGGGTCTTCTCATACTGGAACTGACGCGGGCGGCCGCTGCCCCAGCGGATGCCGTCGTAGGCGGAGATCATGTTCGCGACGGGTGCACCGTCTTCTGCGGCTTTGAAGCGCGCGGTCTGGGTGACCATGTAGGCGATCTGGTAGCCGCCCCAACTGTGGCCCTGAATGCCGATGTTTTTCTCGTCGACGAAGCCGCGCGCGGCGATGGCGTTGACGCCGCCCATGACACATTTGAGGGCGCTTTCGCCGGGGTAGCCGGTGGTGTAGACGATGTCGGGCGTGAAGACGAGATAGCCGTTCGAGACGTAATAGCTGATGTTGATCGAGTCCATAGGGCGGGGATCGACGAAGTGATTGAGGTTCTGCGAGAGCTTCTCGTAGAGGTAGACGATCATGGGGTACTTCTTTGTTGGATCGAAGTTTTCGGGCTTGTAGAGGATGCCCTGGAGAGGGACGCCGTCGAGGTTCTGGAAGCTGACCATCTCGTCGGTGCCCCAGAACAGGCCGGACTGCCGAGGATTGGCGTCGGAGATCTTTTGCAGGTTCTTGAAGGAGGCGTCAGTGAGGAGGAGGTCGGGGAATCTGGTGTAGGTCTGGGCGGTGAGGGCGTAGACGTCCGCGTCTTTGGCCTTGATGGGCTGGTTGTAGTCGTCCGCGGTCAGGATGAGTTTGGTGGGTGGGTTTTTCGCATCGATCGTGGTGGTGAAGAAGCCTGAATTGCGGGTGATGGTATCTTCTGCGCGGATGAGGATGGGTTTGGTTGGGTCGAGGCCTCGTTCCTCGGACTCAGCGTCGCGGCGGATACGAACCTCGCGAAGTTGGAGGTGCTGCGCGCGCCCGAGGCCTCGGGTCAGGTTGGTGGCGGAGGTGCCGTCGGGGGCGACCTGCCAGATGTCGTAGTGGTCGTAGAGTAGGACGTACTTGTCGTCTTTGGTCCACTGGCCTGAGCCGTAGGGGCCGGGTGTGCCGGGGGTGTCTTCTTCTTCGTTCCAGAATTTAGCCGGCAGGCTCTGCGTGAGATTGACGGCTTTGCCGGAGGGAACGGCGATAGTGCTCCAGTCTTTGCCATCGAAGGTGATGAGGTAGTGGCCGTCGGTGGACCAGCGGATGGCGCCGAGATGTTTTTTGAGGAGAAGGGTGCGTTTGCCGGTGTCGGTATCGACGAGGTAGGCGTCGGTGAGGCGCTCGCCGTAGTCCTGCATGGCGCGGTACTCGCGTTCGTCGGTGCCAAGGGCGTAGCGGCCGGATTGGTTGGGGACGACTTCGACGAGGGTTTCGTCGGCCAGCTGGATCATCTTTTTATCGGAGATGAGATAGACCGCGCGGAAGGAACGGTTCAGGTCGGCCGTGGCTCGGACCTTCTGGATAGGCGGGATCGATTCTTCGTTGTAGCTCCAGAGATCGAAGGAGGGTTTATCGGGATCGATTGTGGCCGCGGGCCGGGGCGGTGAGGGCGGTGCGGCTCCAAAGAAGAGGCGGGTGCCGTCTTTGGAGAAGGCTAGGGTGGCGTGGTCGTGAATGACGAAGCCGGAATGGAAACCCGGAGTCGCTGTGGAGGCGATGAGGGAAGCCTTGAGTTCGGCGGACTTCCAGAGATAGAGGTTGTAGAGAGGTTTCTTCTCGTCGGGCTTTGAGGCGGGGTTGCCGATGAAGGCCAGTTCGTTGGAGTCTTCGTTCCAGGCCAGGTGTTGGTAGCGGGCTTTGCCGGAGATCAACTCGTGCGGATCGCCGCCTGAGGTTGCGAGAGAGAAGACGCCGTCGGTTTCGAATTTGGGAGAGACGACCGCGTAGGCGAGAAGCTTGCCGTCCTGGCTGAGCTGATAGTCGAAGACATCGGGGAAGTCGCGGGTGGTCTGGTCGATGAGCTTGAGGAGCGTGAGTTGGGAGCCGAACTCCGGAGTTTCGCGGGAGCCTGTCGGTGTGGGCTTTGCTGGTTCGGAGCTGCCTTCAGATTCGCTGGGCTTTGCTTCGCGAGCAGCGGTTGGCGGTGCGGGATACTTCAGATAGGCGACGAAGCCGTCGGCCTTTTTGGGAAGCTGGAAGGTCTTGATGTCGGGGACGCGCGTGACTTTGAAGTCGGCGAGATCGATGACGACTAGTTCTTCGTGCGCGGGATTCTTCTTGTCGGTTTTGGCTTTTTCGACGGACGCGTGTTTAGGGTAGGCGAGGAAGACGAGGGTCTTCGAGTCGTTGGTGAAAGAGAGCTGGATGCTGCGTGGCGGCGGTGGGCCTTCAGCGTTGGGATCGTCGGGTGGGGGCGGAGGAAGTTCGCCGGCGTTTTCGTGGGATTCTTTGCCGGTGGATAGATTGCGGATGACGACCTCGCCGTCGCCCTCAAGCGGGAAGAGACCGTAGGCGACGTAATGGCCGTCGTGCGAGAGAACCTGGCCGTTGAGAGTGCGCCAGCTGTCGAAATCCTCCGCTGTAATGGCGCGCTTTTGCGCAGAGGCGATGGAGACGGAGACAGCGAGAAGGGTCAGGAGGGAAAGGATTTGCGAGGGGCGCAGGATGACGCTCTTCAGACAGGTCATGGTTCTCCTTGCAGTGCGAGATCGTTCAAAAAAAATGGGGTGACTCCAAGGGTATCGGGTTCCCGGCAGAGGTCAAGACAGTTTGCGTGATGGATGTGCAGACGGGTAAGAGGGGTGAGAAGACGCATGGGGAAGAAGGTGAGGCGACGGTTGTTTGCGCGGACGCAAAAAGAGGACTGCCGAAGCAGTCCCCTTGAAAGCGCCGGAACCTCCGGCAAGGGTTAGTTAGAACGTGAAAGCAACCTTGAGTCGGATCTGACGGCCAGGCTGGAAGATGTTCGGCTGACCGTAGGTGCTCGATACAAGTTTCTTAGCGGAATTGCTGACGCCGACGTAATCCCAACCGGATTCCATGGCCAGGTAGTCAAAGCCGGTAGGATTGCTGGTTGTGGATGGAGCGACCGCGGCGGTTAGAGGAACTTCGTTATAACCTGTGACAGCATGTTGTCCGAGCAGGTTGCTGACGTTGATTTCTCCGCCGAGCTTCCTGTTCTCGTGCTCCTTGCTGACGTGGACGTAGTGCGTAAGGTTGCCATCCGTTTGAAGGTATGCGGGTGTACGCCGATTGTGCGTGATTGTCCCAATCTGGATGGAACCGTCGCTTGCACGAGTAACCGGTGCCCAACTGCCCTGACCTTCGACAAACTGCACCGAGGAGGTGGAGGTGCCGGTAGGCCACGCGGTGCTGACGGGTGAACCCTGGTAGATGGTCTGAGAGAGACCGATCTGAGAGTCGCCGCCAAACCACTTGAGCCGGTAGGAACCGTAACCACCGACGGTGTTGGGCCGGTCGGTAGGTAGAGGTCCGGAGAAGGCCTGCCCATGTGCGTTGAACTGCATCTGGGGCTGATCGAAGGAGCGGTTATTGTTCGGATTGTGACGTCCGCCACCACCATCCGTGTCGAATGTGCTGGTGAGGCCGGGGTAATTGCCGGTGAGTCTGCTGTAGGTGTAGTAGGCGCTCAGGAAGTAGTGCGATCCTGCGGTCTTCGTTACGCGAACCTCGAAGCCGTCGTAGTTACGCGTAGCCTTGGGAGCTGCAGGGCAGGCTGCGCAGAGCGGAGCAGTGAAGCCGTTCGAGGAGAGCACACGGTGGAGAAGATCACCGTATCCTGGGCCAGGATTGCCGATGTAGAAGCCAAGGCTGTCCGTGACACCCATGTCCTCGATCGTGTTGTCCAGACGCTTGCGAGAGTAGCGAGCGGTGACGGCCAGCGTCGGAGTGACTGCCCAATCGCTACCGGCGACAACCTCGTGCATTGCCATCGGTTTGACATTGGGATCGACGCCCGGATCCGTCGCGCTGATGACGTTCTTGCGAAGGTCCACGTTTTCGATGAACCGTAGACCGCTGCTGAGGCCGATCGCGCCGCCGCTTGTGGGGCAGGCGTGTCCAGCGGAGTTGTTTCCGGGGATGACGTTGGCATAGTTGGGATCATCCATCGCGTACACGCACTCATGCCAGTATTCGCCGCCGAAGGAACCGCGGGGCAGCGAGTACTTGATGATGTCGAAGAACTTGCCGTAGCTTCCGTAGACCTTCAGCTTGCCGTTGCCAAGCACATCGTAGGCCGCACCGAGACGGGGACCGACCTTCTGGGTGAAGTCGAAGCCGATGCTGGAGGCTCCGGCACTGTAGGGAGGAAGATACTCGCGATCGAACCGTACGCCGGCATTAATCGTGAGGCGATTGTGGATGGTCCATGCGTCCTGAAGATAGATACCTTCGTTGTCTCCCTGGGCTACCCCGCCCGTGGAGTAGTCGTTGACGTAGAAGTAGCCGTAGTTGCCACGGCAGTGACCGGCTGCGGAGGAACCATATTTCGCTACATTGGCTGAGATGATCGAATCGCAGGCAGTGGCCGAGGTTGCCACGCTATAGTCCACGCCATAGTCGAAGTTGATCAGCGCGGTGTTATATCCGCTGACCAGGTTGTTGAAGGTGGAGTCACGGGAGAAGCCGACCTTGAAGTTGTGCGTTCCCGCCCAGCCAGTCTTGAGCCACGAGAGGTCGGCAGAGATCGACTTGCGCTTAAGAACGTTGAATTTTTGTGCTGTGTTTGTGCCGATATTGGTATAGCCGGCGATCTGCTGATAAGCCGCGGGAACTGTTGTACCGTCCAAAGCCGCGGTACCGTTTCCTTTGCCGTCACCTGATCCACCACCACTATCGAAGGTGTCCTTAATTCCTGTGGTTTTACCGCGGTCTTCGGCATTGCTGTACAGATAGCCGTAGCGAACCGAGAAAAGCAGCCTGGGGGTGATGGTGTAATCACCGCCAAATGCATAAATTGCAGCAGGAATGACCTGGCCGGAATCAGCGCGAAACGTGGTCGGGTCGGTTGTACTGCTGCTGTTCGTCTGTCCGGTCTTGCTATCAGGGTTGGGAAGGCTGTTGCCAACGACGCGAGTGTACAGATCTTCCCAGCTTGCAAAGAGACGCAGCTTGCTGGTTGGGGCGTAGTCAAGACGTGCAAAACCGTAGTACTGATTCTGACTCTCGTAGAAAGAGCGAGGTCCCGGGTTGGTTGCTTTGAAGGTCGCATCGCGGCGTAACGCGTAATACTCAGGGACGAAGCTGGAAAAGAGCCACAGTTTGTTAGAAAGTAACGGACCGCCGAGGGTGAAGCCGGGGTTGACCGCACGGTAGTGGTCCTGCTTGCCGATATAGTACTGGGCAGCCTGATCGGTCCGGGTGATTGAGTTCGTCGTGGTTCCCGGATCCTTGCGCAGACCGCAAGTTGTCGAGAGGGCGCATTGGTCGTTCGCATTCATCGCGCTCGAACGGTAGTACATGAAGAGCGATCCATGCCAGTTGGAGCTTCCTTTTTGCTGGACGACGTTAACCACACCGCCCATCGCTCCGCCGTATTCGGCTTCGAATGAGGAGCTCTTTACCTGCACGTCCTGCACAAACTCCATCGGAACGTTGTAGCCAACGCCTCCGCCGACGATGTCTGTAACATTGACGCCTTCGGAGGAGTAGACGTTCTCGCTGTCGCTGGCTCCATCGATCTGGAAGCCGCCTGTACGATTACCGTTCAGGGTTCCGCCTGTAGTACTTTGCAAAGGCTCCTGACGCGCGCCTGGAGCAAAGGGAATTACGGATTGGAACGAGCGGCCCTTCGGGATCTCCTGCAACACTTCGTTGGTGATTGTCGTTTCGACCTTGCTTTGCGTCACGTCGACGAGCGCGATGGCTGTGCTGACGTCGATTACCGTCTCTGAACCAACCTTGAGCTGGATGTTCAGGTTCGGGAGCGCGCCGGCAGTCAGGTTGAGGTCCGTGGCCTTCGCCGTCATGCCGCTGCCCGAGACCATCAGGGTGTAGTTACCAGGCGGCAGGGCGTTGAGCCGGTAGAAACCATGGGAGTCCGTAGTGGCGGTTTCTGGCTTGATCAGCTTGTCGGCGGTGGCGGTAACCTTGGCTCCGGCGACCACTGCGCCGGTCGGATCGGTAATCGTACCCTGGATTGCACCAGTAGTTTCCTGTGCGAAGGCAGCGGGAAGAAGTGCTAAAGCGAACAACAACAGAAAACTCACCACCGCGACGATGCGGCGATGAGTTTGGAAGATGTGAAACTTCATGTGGTCTTTCCTCTCGAAAAAAAGTCACCGGCCGGAGTCCCCGAGCGGAGGTACTGGTTTTCCCGGGTTCGATCCCTGGTCCGTGCTTGCGGACGGGGGTATACCACCGGTTGGGGTTGAGCACACAGAGGCGCATGCGCATGCACAGATCGTCTGTGTGTGCTGTTGAGCAGATACGCCCACTGGGGCGGCTGCGAAGTTTTGGCAATGGAGGAGAAACTACAGATTGAAATGTGAAAGGTCAATAAAAAAATGTGGCGACCTGCTACCAGTTTGTGACTAACGTACGAATCAGGTTCAAGAGCGCGCAGGAAGTCCGCGCATCCTCCTCCCCGAAATGGAAGCATCATACTGCGTGTTTTGTGAGGTTCAAGGGGAAATCCATGGACGAATTGAAGAGGATAACGGTTAAGATGGCGTTGCGGAGCGCATATGAATGCGTTGGTCGTTTTGTCTGGGGATTTCATCAGGGACCTGCGCGTTATTGGAATGGCCCTGGGTGGTGTGATGTTGCTGAGTGTGGTCGCTGGAGCTCAGGACCTGGAGCCTCGTGCTTACTCGCCATCGCCGGTGGGAACTTCATTTGTCGGTTTGGCTTATGGTCGATCGAGCGGAGACGTCACCTTCGATCCAACAATTCCGATTACGAATGTTCATGCCACGTTTAATTCGGCAGGACTCGGGATTGGGCAGACATTTGGCGTGTTGGGAAGGCAGGGGATGTTTACGGCTGCGCTGCCGTATGCGTGGGGAACCGGTACGGGCGACGTGGGGAATGGGCAGAGCAGCATCTATCGCTCCGGGCTGGTGGATGTGAGGACGAGGCTTTCGGTGAATTTAAAAGGTGTTCCCGCGATGAGTGCGCGAGAGTTCGCCAGGAAGCCGCATCGCGATCTGATTATCGCGACGAGTTTAACGATGACTTCGCCATCGGGACAGTATGGCAATACGAAGCTGGTCAATCTGGGAACAAATCGATGGTCGTTTAAACCGGAGATCGGCGTGTCGTATCCGGTGAAGAGGCTGGATCTGGATTTTTATGCGGGGGCGTGGTTCTTTACGGAGAACCGAAGCTATTACATGGGTCAATCGATTCGGATGCAGGAGCCGCTGACGACGCTGCAGGCGCATGTGAGCTACACGCTGAAGCCGCGTCTGTGGGTGGCGTTCGACTCAACGTGGTACGGCGGTGGATCGGTGACGGTGGACGGGGGGACGCCGACGCAGAGGGAAGGGAATTCACGCATCGGAGGGACTGTATCGCTGCCGCTGATGAAGGGACAATCGCTCAAGATTGGTTATAGCTCGGGGGTAACCGGGAACATTGGAGCCAATTTCACTACGTTTAATGTGGGATGGCAGTATGTGTGGATTGACCGGCGGTAGGATCTGCGGCACTCCCTTGATGGTTGTAGGCGCGAAACTGCGCGGAGAACGTCTAAGATGGACGGAGTTACTCTTGAGCAGATTGGCGGGAATTTTCAGAGCGCATGACTGAGTTTGTGATCAAGCTGGCGGATGAACGTGGGCGTGTGATGGAACAGAGCCATGCGGCGGCTTCGGCTGAGGAGTTACGGGCCCGGTTTACGCATGCGGGATACTACGTCTATTCAGTGAAGGCGAAGAGTGTGCTGGGCTCGGGGAAGAAGAAGGTCAAACTGGAGACGTTTCTGGTCTTCAACCAGCAGTTTTTGACTTTGATTAAAGCGGGGTTGCCGATTCTTGGTTCGTTGGAGCTGCTGGCAAAGCGGCAGAAGCTTCCGCATTTTCGCGCGCAGCTTGAGGATGTGGCGGCGCGGGTGAAGACGGGCGAGTCGATCTCGCAGGCGTTTGAGGCGCAGGGCGGGTTTCCGATTGTGTATACGACGACGCTGCTGGCCGGGGAGCGGTCGGGAAATCTGGAAGAGGTGTTGCAACGGTTTCTCGACTTTCAGCGAGTGTCACTCACGTTTCGCAAGAAGCTGAAGGCGAGTTTGATCTATCCGGCACTGCTGATTGTGATGGTGATCGCGCTCTTTATTTTTCTGATCACATTTGTGGTGCCGCGGTTTGCGCAGTTGTATGACCAACTGGGGACGAAGCTTCCGGCATTGACGACGTTTCTGCTGGATCTGGGCAAACAGGCACAGCAGTACGGAATTTACATCGGGATCGTGCTTGGGATCGTTGGATTTTTGCTGTATCGATGGTCGAAGACGGACGCCGGGGCGAATCTGATCGATAAGGTGCGGATCTCGACGCCGCTCTTCGGGCCGGTGTGGCTGAAGTACCAGGTGGGTCTGTTCTCGCGGACGCTGTCGACGCTGCTGACGGGTGGTTTGCCGCTGGTGCCGTCGCTTGAGACCGCGGCGCGGTCGATCGATTCGCGGCAGATTGCGGGTGCCGTGTACAAATCCGTCGAGACCGTGCGGGAGGGGAAGGGGCTGTCGGTTAGTCTGCAGGCGACGAAGGTGTTTCCGGAGCTTGCGATCGAGATGATCGAAGTGGGTGAGTCGACGGGTGCGTTGCCGCAGATGTTGAACTCGGTTGCTGAGTTTTTCGAGGAAGATGTACAGACGAATCTGACGGCGGCGATGAGTTTGATTGAACCCATGATCCTGATTCTCATGGGCTTCGTCGTGGTCACGATTCTGATTGCGCTGTATCTGCCGATCTTCAACCTGAGCGCGGGCAATGCAGGCGCGCAGTAGATTCGAAAAGGCCTGAACACCGATTTGTACGGATTTCGAGACATTCCTGCACAGATCGCGATGGCGTCCCCAAATTTAGGCGACGCGGCTGAGGGCTCGTTTGGCGGCAAGCGCGAGCATGAGACGGGAGAAGCCACTGAAGAGCATGCTGATGCCGACAATTGTGCCGACCACCCAGATGGAGCTGGCAGGCCATGAGCGCCAGATCATGACTGCGAGAATGAGCGTGATGAGGCCGTCGACCAGCAACCAGCTGGCACCGTGGCGCGGACGTAGCTGGAAGAAGTGGATGAATTCAACGATGGCTTCGAAGAAGAGGTAGCAGGCGAGAACGAGGGTGAGCACAAGCAGGCTGTCCAGCGGATGCATGAGAAGGATGACGCCTGTGAAGACGTAGACGGCGCCGACCAGGGCCTCCCAGATGCGGCCTCCGGTGGTGTGAGTCTTGAATGCGAAGACGAAGTGAGTGATTCCGCTGATGATCATGGCCCAGCCGAAATAGAGAGTGATGGCAATCCCAGAGACGGAGGGAAGAAGGAGTGCGAAGAGTCCCGCGAGGATAAGGAGAATGCTGAGGAAGATGGACCAGTTGATGGCCTTAGGGGCAAGGCCGGCTAGGGTGACTGGGGTTGTGCTCATGGGTCCTCCGGAAGTCGTAGATGCCGGGCCGCGGTGATGGGCGGAGAATAGCATATTCTGAGAGAGCGAAGCAGGGGTCGATTGTGTGACTATGGTACTATGACCATAGTCGAGGTACTGTATGAAGACAATGGCAGCTGGGAAGTTCAAGGCGACGTGTCTGGCGGTGATGGATGAGGTGCAGGCAAAGCGAGAGCCAGTTGTGATTACGAAGAATGGGAAGCCAGTAGCCAAGATGGTGCCTGTTGAGAGCGAGGATGAGAATCCGCTAGCGGTATTTCGCTTCGGTTCAGGAAAGATTATCGGTGATGTTGTCTCGCCAATTGTCGACCTGGAAGACTGGGACTCTCTGAAATGATTTTGGCTGATACACATATTGTTTTGTGGCTTGCTCTGGAGCCTGAACTCTTATCGCCGTTGGCTTCCTCTGCGCTTGCAGAGTCAAGAGAGAATCTAGGAGGAGTGGCGATTGCCTCCGTAACGCTTTGGGAGATCGCGATGGCGACCAGAAGCGGAAAACTGCAGTTGGAGACTCCGCTTGTGGACTTCCTTCGCTCGGTAGAGGAGGCTTATAGCGTGTTGCCGCTGACGGGACAGGTTGCAGAGCGCGGCATGAAATTTTCCAAGGCATATCCGCGTGATCCGGCGGACCGGATGATCGGAGCCACCGCGCTGGTGCATGGGCTGCAACTGGTGACCAAAGATGAAGTGATACAGGCTTCGGGAGAAGTTCCGGTGGTCTGGTAACGAGCGGAATTGAGGGGAGTCTTAGAGTTATGGCGATGGCACCGTTAGCAATACCGATCGAACAGGGTACGGATGAAGTGGAGCGGGCGCAGCTTCTGGCGCGGCGTTATCACGCTGATTTTGTCGACTTGAAGAACTTCAAGATCTCGCATGAGCTGTTTAAGAGCGTGCCCGTGGACATGATGTTCCGGTACAACTTCGTCCCGCTGGAGCAGATGGAGGGCAAGCTGGCGATTGCTGTCAGCGATCCATCGAAGCTGATGGTGCTGGATGAGATTTCGGGGTTGCTGGGGCAGCGACTAGTGACGCGGGTGGCGACGCTCAGCCAGATTACCGAACTGCTGAAGAAGACCGAGCAGTCACAGCGCGTTCTGGACGAGGCCAGCGAAGGCCTTGCGTTCGATGTTCTGCACGGCGACGATAGCCAGGATTCGAACATCTCGATTGAGCGGCTGACGAGCGAGGACGACATCTCGCCGATTATCCGGCTCGTGGATACGACGATCTTTACGGCGCTGGAGCGGCGGGCATCGGATATTCACCTTGAGACGTTTGATGACTGCCTGCTGGTGAAGTACAGAATCGACGGCGTGCTGCAGCAGGCGATGGCTCCGATTGCACGCGAGCATCATCAGACGATTCTTTCGCGCATCAAGGTTATGAGCGAGCTGGACATTGCCGAGCGCCGCGTCCCGCAGGACGGACGGTTCCGCGTTCGATACAAGGGCAGGCTGATCGACTTCCGTGTTTCGATTATGCCGACAGTCCATGGCGAGAATGCTGTGCTCCGCGTGCTCGACAAAGAGTCGATGTCGGAGAAGTTCAAACAGCTAAGCCTTGATGTTGTCGGCTTCGCTGCCAAGGACCTTGCGCGGTTTCGGCGCTACATTAAGGAGCCGTACGGCATGGTGCTTGTGACCGGGCCGACCGGTTCCGGTAAGACGACAACTTTGTATGCGGCGTTGAACGAGATTAAATCCGAAGAGGATAAGATCATCACGATTGAGGATCCAGTCGAGTACCAGATTCGCGGGATTACGCAGATTCCGGTGAATGAGAAGAAGGGCCTCACGTTTGCGCGAGGGCTGCGATCGATTCTGCGGCACGACCCTGACAAGATTCTGGTCGGTGAGATCCGCGACGCAGAGACGGCTCAGATTGCGATCAATTCGGCGCTGACGGGGCATCTTGTGTTCACGACAGTACACGCGAATAACGTGGTCGATGTGCTGGGACGCTTTTTGAATATGGGCGTGGAGCCGTACAACTTCGTTTCGGCGCTGAACTGCATTCTGGCCCAGCGGCTGGTACGTCAGGTTTGCGAGTTTTGCGTTCGGGATGTGCACCACTCGGAACAGGAACTGCTGGCGAGCGGACTGGATCCAGTGGAGTGGAGAGGGTTTCGCTTCCGCGAGGGGCCGGGGTGCATTGAGTGCGGCGGAACAGGGTATCGCGGTCGGTCGGCGATCCATGAACTGCTGGAGCTCGACGACGAGATTCGCGAGATGCTGCTGGCGAAGAAGCCGGGCAGCGAGATTCGCAAGAAGGCACGAGAGAAGGGTATGGCCTTTCTGCGCGACTCCGCGTTGGAACGGGTCCGGGACGGGATTACCACGCTGCGCGAGATCAACAAGGTGACGTTTATTGAGACGGGTCGATAACTACCCATTCGTGGTAGTAGCAATCGACAGGGCAGGGTAGTCTAAGAAGGAATGGAAATTTTACCGAAGACATTAGGGACGCGGCCGCGTCTGGCGGTTGAGGTTCGGGCGGATAGCGTGGTTGCAGCGCGCGCCGAGGATGCGGCTGCTGTGCTCACCGCTGTGGCGCGCGCGGATATGCCTCAAGGGGCTGTGGCGCCGGGGCTGAAGACCGGCAACATTGCGGACAAGACTGCGGTGGTGGCGGCGGTGCGGAAGGCGCTCGACACAGTTGCGGCGGGCGCACGAGAGCGCATGCGCGATGTAACCGTGGTGGTGCCGGATTCGGCAGCACGCGTGTTGTTTGTGGACTTCGATCAGCTGCCTTCGAAGGCAGCTGAGGCGCTGCCGGTGGTGCGCTTCCGTCTGAAGAAGCTGCTGCCGTTCGATGCCGATGACGCCATGGTCAGCTACCAGGTGATGTCGAGTGAGAAGGGCGCGGTGAAGTTGCTGGCGGTGGCGATGCCCAGGGTAGTGCTCGAAGAGTATGAGTCTGTTGTACTGGCTGCCGGGTACCTGCCGGGAGCAGTGTTGCCGAGCACGTTGGCGGCGTTGGCTGGATTGGAAGAATCTTTAGCTCCTGTACTGATGGTTAATGCAGGGATGGGTTCAGTGACGACGGCGATTGTGCAGGGAGAGACGCTGCTGCTGCACCGGTCGTTTGATCTGAGTCCCGATACGAGTGCGCCGGTGCTGTCTGTTCTGCCGCTGGTTGACCGCGAGAACTCGGCGCAGGAGTGGGCGCAACAGGAGGCGCTGGGGCCGGGAGGGTGGGACAGGTTCGATGCGGAGGCTGCGATGCAGACCTCGGTGGTGGAGACTGCGGTTTCGCGAGAGGCGGGATTGAGCGCTCTCGGCCACGATGTGGCTCAGGCGGTCAGTGTGGCAGCGGCATATTTCGAGGATTCGCTGCAGCGGCAGCCGGATCAGTTGCTGGTGGCGGGAACGTTAGGCGCTGACGTGCTGGCGTCGATGATGGAAGAGAGCGGTGTGGAGGGTTTGCGGGTGAACGAGATGGTTGACTCGGGAATGCTGGGAGCCGGTGCGATGACGGCGCGGGTGCCGCGAGGCTGGCTGGCCGGTGTCCGGGGAGCGCTGAGGAACTGATGCGGATCTCGGTTAATCTTGCGAATCGTCCCTTTGTTGAACTGCGACCGCTGTTTGCGCGATTGCGGCTGGCCATGGCTGTACTGGCGGTGCTGGCGGTTGGGCTTGGCCTGTGGCTGCACTCGTTGACAGCGAAGGCGATTGTGGCACAGGCGCAGATGAATGCGCTGAAGGAAAAGACGCAGCGGTTCCAGCATGAGCGGCAAGTGAATGAGGCGAGGATGCATCAGCCGCAGAATATGGCTGTGCTGGAGCGCTCGCAGTTTCTGAATGCGGTGTTTGCGCGCAAGAGCTTCAGTTGGACCGCGGTATTGATGGATCTCGAAAAGGTATTGCCCACCGGCGTGCAGGTGACGAGCATCGAGCCTTCGATTACGAAGGAAGGCGATGTGAATATCCGGCTGCGAGTGAGCGGGGACCGGGAGCGGGCGGTGCTGCTGGTGAGGAATCTGGAGACGTCGCAGCGGTTTTTGTCGCCTCGGCTGGCTTCCGAGCAGGCGCAGACGCAGGAGGGGAATCGCAATGCGATTGCAGCGCAGACGATGGCTCCGGGAGCAGTGCAGTTTGAGATTCTGAGCGGGTATAACCCGCTGCCGCCGAAGTCTGCTAAGGAGATTGCGGCGAGCAAGGAGGACGGGGATGGTTCTCCAAAGGCTAAGACAGTGAAGAAGGCTGTGTCTCCCACTCTGAAGAGCGCTCCTCCACCGAATGCGAGGCCGAAGAGCGTAACCAAAGCTCCGATGCAGAAGGGGGCGCCGCGATGACGACGGTGGTTGAGAAGAAGCGACGCGCCGCGGCGGCGAGAGAGTGGGCCGAGAAGGCGCGCAAGCTTGGCACGCTGCTGAACCTGCATATTGCGGGCGTCATAGTGCTCGGTGTGGTGAATCTTTACCTGCTGGTGCATATGGCGTTTACGTGGCGAGCAGCGAATGCCGATAACGCACAGGCTCTGGCCGATCAGACAGTGGCGATGAAAACGGCGGAGATTGCGAGACAGCCGCTGGAGGGCCTGGACGAAAAGCTGGCGCAGGCGACCAAGGATGCGGACAAATTTTCAGCGATGCGGTTGCCGTTCGCTTACTCCGAATTTCTGGCGGAGCTGGGTGCCCAGGCGAAGAAGCAGGGCGTGAAGCTGACGCGAGCACAGTATGCGGAGTCGCCGGAGATGGATGGTACGCCCGGCGCTCTGACTGAGGTTCGCGTGGACGCGGGATTGAATGGAGAGTATCGCTCGCTGGCTCTGTTTATCAACGGGCTTGAGCGGGACAAGATGTTCTATCTGATTCGAGCTGTGACGCTGACCGGTCAGCAGAGCGGGACAGTGGGGTTAAGGCTCGGATTAACGACGTATCTGCGGTCTCCAATTGGGACGGAGAGCACGGACAAGCTCGTCACTGCGGGAGACGCTGCGAGTACGAGCGATGGTGCGGGAAACAGCGTTGATAAAGGCGCTGCGCCTGCTCCTGTTCGGGGAGGCAAGCGATGATTCGGCTGACTCCGGACCAGCAGAAGAAGGGGGGCGCGATCGCGGCATTTGTGTTGCTGATGGGTGGAATCCTGTACTACGAGCTGCGGGACGATAGTCCGCCGCCGGTTGCGCCTGTGGTGACAGTCACACCCATCAAGACCTCGTCGACGCCGAAAGTTACCGCCGCTCCTTCGGGGAATGTGGCGAAGAGCCTGGGGACAACCTCGGCTCAGCTTGATCCGACGCTGCGAATGGATGCGATGCTGGTGACGGAGTCTTTGGTGTACTCGGGCACCGGGCGCAATATCTTTTCGGCGAGTTCGGTGCCGGTGGATATCCCTAAGCCGATTGTGTCGGCGCGACCAAAAGTGGAACCACCGCCGGTGCCGCAGGGGCCACCACCACCTCCACCACCTCCACCGATCGACCTGAAGTTTTTCGGCACGACCTCTGGGGCCGACGGCAAGCGGCGGGCGTTTCTACTTCATGGGGACGACGTGTTTCTTGCTTCCGATGGCGAGATCGTGCAGCGGAAGTATAAAGTTATCTCAATTGGGGCCAACTCCATCCTCGTGGAGGATATGGCGAACAATAACCGGCAGACGCTGCCGTTGTTGGCACACTGAGGCAGTTCGCATGAACGGCTTTGAGCGGAGATCTCGAGGAGCGGGCGCTGCGATGGATCACGGCGAGGAGGGCTTTATGCTCGTCGGCCTCATAGTTGCGATCTTTCTTGTGCTGCTTGCGTTGAGCGTGGCCGCGCCGAAGGTGGCGCAGGATCTGCGACGGGAGCGCGAGGTGGAGGCCGTACACCGGGGCAACCAGTATGTACGGGCGATCCGGCTGTATTACAGGAAGACGCATACCTTTCCTGGCTCGATCGAACAGTTGGAGAAGACGAATAACATCCGGTTCCTGCGCCAACAGTATGTGGACCCCATGACGGGGAAGGCCGATTGGAAGTTGATCCACGTGGGCGAAGCGAAGACGACGGTGAAGGGGTTCTTTGGACAGCCGTTGGCAGGGCTCCCCGCCGGGTTGGGTTCGGCGGCTGGGATGGCTTCGGGGATCGGACAATCGAATTCAGGAGGAACGGGCTCGTCGTCGCCCAGTTCGGCGTCGTCGTATGGGTTCTCCTCTTCGGGAAGTGGCGGGTTGGGCGGGTCGAGTACGCCTACGCTGGGCGGTTCGGCGAACGCGGGGACGAATGGGCCGGCGACGCTGGGAGGCTCGAACAGTTCGTCCGGCACATCAGGGCAGGGGAGTAGTAACAGTACGCTGGGCGCGGCTGGCCAGTCGTCGAGTGGTATGCCGAGTGGCGGCGCGCCGTTTGTCGGAGTTGGTGTGCCGAAGGATGGCGAATCAATCGCTGTGCTGAACGAGCAGACGACGTACGACGCATGGGAGTTTATTTACGACCCGCGGATCGAGCAGTTATATGCGAAAGGTGCGCTGTTTGGCGGATCTTCGAGCCTGGGTTCGGCATCGGGGAGCAGCTCGGGATTCGGAAATACTCCGGGTTCGGGGAGTGCTCCGGGTCTTGGGAATACGCCTGGGTTTGGAACCACCCCGGCTCCGCCGACAGCTCCTACGACGACTCCGCAGCCGCCGCAGGCACCGCAGTGAGCTTCGTGGTCTTCGACCGCGGATCCTTACGATAGGAACTGCGGGATAAGAACTGTGGGATAAAAACGGATTTTATTTTTGGGTGATGGTGCGGAGGCGGCCTATGCGTCCGTGCGGGCCTACGACGAAGGGGAGTGAGAGAGCGTTCCAGGTTTTGTCGGCGTCGGGTGGGTCGTAGCCGGAGGGAGTAAGGGGCGTCCAGTTTTTTCCGTCGTCGCGGGAGATATCGGTGCCGTTGGGGCCTACGGTGATCCAGAGTTTTTGGGTGGAGTCGTAGGCTACGGAGGAGCGGTAGCCGTGGGGTGGGGTTTGGGCAGGCAGCCAGGTTTTCCCGCCGTTGATGGTGAAAGCGGCAGTGGCTTTGGGGTCATTGGGATTTTTGTAGTCACCCCCAACGATCACGCCGAAGGGTTGCTCTCTCATCACAACGGAGAAGATTCCAGCACCTTCGGATCCTCCGCTGATTGGGGTGCTCGACTTTCGCCAATCATTTGTCGGCTCATTATAGGTAGCGCATTCGTGAATCGACTCCTCGCGAGGACAATCGACCGATATGTCCTTGACCTCGTAAACATAAGCGCCTGCACGTCCACCCGCGCCGAACGTAAGGAAGCCGCCTCGTAGTCGGCCGATATCAAGAGACGAGTTGCTGGCAGCAAAGGCGCCTTGAAGGTGGGGGTCGGCGGTGAGAAGGTTGCTTTTTTTCTCCCTGTTCCATTCCTTCCCTTCCGTTGTTGTCCGCCATAGCTGAAATTGTCCATCCACGGGGTCGCCGAGTAGATAACCTGAGGCTCGGTCCCGGAATTGGAGCGCATCCCAGAAGCCTTCTTTGTCTGGGTTGGTGAAGAGGAGTTTCCAGGTTTGGCAGCCGTCGGTGGTCTTGTAGAGGCGGGATAGGTCGCCTTTGCCTGAGGACATGACGATGGCGGTGTTTTCGTCGAAGGCCTGGATGCCGCGGAAGTCTAGTTTTTCGGCTCCGGGAGGGATGTTGCAGGTCTGCCAGAGGTAGCCGCCGTCTTCGGTGCGGAGGACGGTGCCGTTGCTGCCGCTTGCCCAGGCTACTCCGCCGCCGACGTTGTGGATACCGCGGAGGCTGGCAGTGGTGCGGGAGTCTTCGATGTCAAACTGGGCTTTGGATCGACCGGTCAGAGTTGCAATGAGAAGCAGGGTTGCGGCGATGCGGTAAAAGCTCGTTTTTCTGTACATCTGTGGTGTTCTCTCCACCCCCTCAAAAGGGGCTAAGGGCAATAAATACGTTGGCTACTTCAGAGGTTTAGTTAGTTTTTTCCTGACGAATTCAAAGGAAGCTATGCCTCCGGTTATGCCTGGCCCTAATGCCGAACGCTCCGGGCATCTCATCATGGATGTTTGCTCCGAATAGGAACGAGAGATAAAAGCCCACGATAAAGGCAAGCGCAAATCCGCAGAGGGCGCACAATAAGGAAGCGGATATGCGCCAAAAAGTAGTCATGCCAGCCATGCTACCGTAAAAACGATCGCGGTGAGCTAGCTGGAATGCCCATCCTTCGCGATGAGACTGCTGAGGATGGGCATCGGGGTGTTTGGTTTAGGTTGAATCTTTCGGTGTCGCTATTATTTGGTCTGCCAGAGGCCGAGGGCAGCGCCGGCGGGGTCGATGATGATGCTGAACCAGCCCATGTTGGGGACCTCCTGGGTGTCGCGCATGACCGTCGCACCGAGGCTCGAGGCCTTCTCCGTGGCGGCCTTGATGTCGTCGACGAGGACGTAGGGGAGCCAGGCGGATGGCGCGCCGGGAACGGGGTGCTGCATCATGCCGCCGCCGGGACCGCCCTCGGCCTTGAAGGTGGAGTAGATCATTCCGCCACCCATGTCGTTGTCGGCGATCTTCCAGTTGAAGAGAGTGGAATAGAAGGTCTTGGCTTTGGCGACGTCGGTGGAGGCGAGCTCGACGTGGCAGAAGGGGTTGTCCATGGGTGAATCCTTTCGATTGTGGAATGGAGGTGCGGGGCCCGTGATTCTGGTGAACGCGGGAATTGTATCGCAGTGGGATGAATCAACAGTGAGGCGGGATAAAGGCGCAACCGACAGCTGGAAGACCTGGTGAGCATACGCAAAATGCTAGCGTCAGATCGTCAGATCCGCGGTTCTCATGTGGGCGGTTTGATGTGCCTGATGACGAAGCTAAGGGACCTGGGCGGTCCAAAAATTTCCGTTCGTGATTCTGAGTCATGGGGCGGATTTCTTATCGAGCGATAAAAACATTGACGCAGGATTGCGGTCGATTTCTACAATTCACCCGTTTTTTTTGTTGACGTGTCCCAAAATTCAAAGTAGCTTCTAAAAAATTACCTTTTTTCAAGTTTCGACGGTTCTGAAGTTTCGAAATTTACGAACGCCGTCCCTAAGAGGCCCCGAGTTTTCGGGTCATGAGCTTGTGTGTCTTAAAACGACCTTCTAACAGCTTCCTCAGGAGACGCCGATGAATCGCGCCTGGAAATATCTTTTTCTCTTTTTCACCCTAGTCATCGGTACGGCTGCTTTTGCTCAGACCTTTCATGGCACTGTCTCTGGCGTTGTCGTTGACAGTCAGGGCGCCGTGATCGTCGATGCTGCAGTGCAACTGATGAATCCCGCCACTGGCCTTATGTTGAACGCGAAATCGAGCAAAGATGGCGAGTTCACTTTCCCGGAACTCACCGTAGGTATTTACCGGCTTACCGTCAGTCTTGGCGGGTTCCAGACGAAGAAGATCGACAACATCAATGTCGAAGTCTCCAAGGTGCAAAACCTCAAGGTCGAACTCAGTGTTGGAGTTGAGAGCACGTTAATCGAAGTGACAGCCAACGCGATTCAGACCGACACGACCTCCAGCGCGCTTGTCGCGGTTATCGATTCGAAGTCGGTGCAAGAGATGCCGATGAACGGCCGCAATTTTACGCAGATGACTCACTTCGCACCCGGTGCGAGCGCACTTACGAACTCCGTTAACGGCTCGCGCACAGCGAGCATCAACTTCCAGCTTGATGGTGCTGACAACGTCGATCCGTGGCTTGGAATTGTTGCGTCGAATCAGGGAGGTATCGCCAGCGTGGCCGGCGGACTGATTCCGATCGAGGCAATCGACCAGTTCTCTATGCAATCCGGAGGTGAGGCCGATCAGGGCCGCAATGCAGGCGCCAACTCCAACATGGTGATCCGCTCCGGAACGAACAACATCCACGGCGATGTCTTCTACTTTGATCGTAATGAGTTCTTCGCAGCGCTCTCGCCTGTGGCTCCGGTCGGCAGCCGCAAGACACTTATCCGCAATCATCAGGGCGGCTTCACTCTCGGCGGCCCAATCTGGAAAGACCACACCTTCCTATTCCTGGCCGGTGAGATTCAGGTCGCCAAGGCCAACGTCGCGCTCACTGACACTGTCATCTCCGATGCGTGGATCGCCGCCGCAAAGGCCAACCTCGCGAAGTACAACCTGCAGCCGAATCAACTCAGCCTGAACCTTTACGGTCTGCTTTATCCTGCCAACTCGAAGGGCGGCCCTGCGACTACGAGCAACTACTTCGCAGCAGGTACTTCTAACTACAACAGCTTCAATGGCATCATCAAGCTCGACCATCACTTCAGCGAGAAGCAATCGCTCTCACTGCGCTATCTGGGGACGACCGGCAAGCAGACAGCACCAACCGCCTCAGACTATGCCGACTACTTTCAGACTGCACCGATGCACATTCACAACTTCGGCGTCATTCACAGCTACATCTTCAACAGCAGGCTTCTGAACACGGTCACCTTCGCAACGAACTACTTCCTGCAGACGTTCAACGATGCCAATCAGAGTTATAACCCTTCCAGCGTAGGTCTGAGTCTCGGCATTACGAACCCCGTTGTCGCCGCGGGTGCGCCGAGCATTCTCGTTACCGGCTTCGACCAGACGGGAGCCACTCAGCCCTCCGGGCGCACCGATGTTACGGGCCACGTCACCGACAACCTCCACTGGACCGTCGGCCGTCATGAACTTTAAGTTCGGCGGCGAGTATCGTCACTCGAACGTGAATCAGCTTTACTTCTCCAGCGCTCGCGGCACCTTCTCGTTCGATGGATCACGCGGTCCGTGGGGGGGATCCGGCACTAACCTCTCTGCGCTCTCTGACTTCCTGATCGGCGAGCCCACCAACTCCTCCGGTGCCAAGCTGCTTCAAGGTAACGCGCAACGGGTATGGACTCTCGACACTGAGGATCTGTGGGCTCAGGACAACTTTCACGTGACCAACAAGCTGAATCTCAACTATGGCGTCCGCTATACGATTCCCGGTTCCATTCAGGCCGAGAAAAACGATGTCTACGGATTCGTTCCCGGAGCAACCCCCGGGTTCCAACTCGGTCTTTACGGCAACTACTATAACGGCATCGCGCCTCGCGTCGGTTTCTCTTACTCTCCGTTTGACAACTACAGCACCGTCATCCGCGGCTCGTACGGGATCTTCTACGACTTCCCTGCAATGAGCAGCTGGGTCACTGGAACCACCACGAACGGCGGCGCGAACTACGCTCAGAACAACCCTGCCGGTCCGGATGCCGCAGCCATCTTTGTGCAGTCGAACGTGCAGTGGCAGGTGAACGTCAATCCTTTCGTCGGCGCGAGCGCTCCGCAGGTAGGAGCCTTCGGCGTCAACCAGAACTTCAAGATGCCGCGCGCCACCGTCACCAGCCTCAACGTCGAACAGCAGATATCGAAGACGACGCTGGTCACTGTTGGTTACGTCGGAACATTCGGCCAGCACCTGGAAGTTCTGTACGATATCAACCAGCCCATTGCCAGCGGAACATCTACGCCCAATGCACGGCCTTACCTGCAAACGTCATTCCCCAACGGGAATACCACCTTCTCCGGCAAGCCGCTGCTCGGCATCAACCAGCTGAACTTTGCGGCAGCGTCGAACTTCCACTCGCTCCAGGCCACAGTCCGTCAGGCTGCATGGCATGGCGTACAGACCACGCTGAACTACACTTGGTCCAAGTCGATGGATGATGTTTCATCGAACACCACGCCGATGAACAGCTATAACCTCCATCAGGACTACGGCCCGAGCACCTTCGACAACCGTCATCTGCTGAATGGCTTCGTCTACTACACCGTGCCGCAGCTCGGCCACTTCGCGCCACGGCTTACCAAGGGCTTCCAACTCAACGCCATCTATACTTACTCGAGCGGCACTCCGATCAGCCCGTCAGTACAGCACCAACATCGACGGCACGCGAGTTGAAGGATCGTCCGAACATCAATCCGCTGGTCAATCCCTATACCGGCTCGACGATTGCCAGCAGCACAGCAACCGGACGGCAGTATCACTGGCTGACCAACGCTACCGGCGCGTTCATTGCTCCCGCTACCGGCACCTACGGCAACGTGCGGCGCGATGCCTACACAGGTCCTAACTTCAGCACCATCGACTTCTCGTTGTTCAAGCACACACCCGTCACGGAGAAGGTTATGTCAGAGTTTCGTGTTGAGATCTTCAATATCTTCAACTTCAATAACTTTGCAAATCCAAGAGTCAACCCCACCAGCAGCACCTTCGGTCTGATTACCAACACTCGCAATGGCTCCGCCGCTCCGGGTATCGGCTATGGCGAGCCGTTCAATATTCAGTTTGCATTCAAACTCAGCTTCTAACGGAAACAAAGCCGGTAAAGGACAAGAATCGAAATGACGTTGATCAAGTGCAAGTCCGCGCAATTCTCCTGCTCGCCGCGATGCCGCTTGGCGGCCAGCAGGCCGCGAGACGTCGACCTTAGCGTGCTTAACGAGATCAAGTGGCAGGCCTTCAACAACTCGCAGGTGATGGACCATCTCTTCTATATCAGCGATGTCTACGGACCGCGCATCAACGGCTCCCCGAACCATCGTGCGGCGGCAGAGTGGATCGTGAAACGGCTGGAGTCCTATGGGTTAAAGAATGTCCATCTCGAACCGTGGGGGCCCTTCGGAAACTCCTGGCAGTACAAGAAGTTTTACGGCGCGCTCGTCGAGCCCAACTACGCCCCGCTGATCGGATTTCCTCTGGCGTGGACACCCGGAACGGATGGGCCGGTCACGGGTGAGGCCGTCCTTGCGCCGATTCACTCGCAGGCGGACTTCGCGAAGTACAAGGGCAAGCTGAAAGGCAAGATCGTTCTGATCGCCGATCCCAAAGTTGTGCTGATGCACACTGAGGCTGAGGCGCGTCGTCTCACCGACGAAGAGATTGCAGCGCGAACCATCGTGCCGGATCCCTCGCGGCTCGGCGCAGGCTTTGGCGGTGGCCGTCCTGGCGTTCCCGCCGCGCCTCCCGTTGTACTGACCGGAACGCCGCGCTTAAGCCTGCGCAACGACACCAGCAAGTTTCTCAGCGACGAAGGCGTCCTCGTCGCCATCAACTATGGCACCAACGGCGACGGCGGAACGGTCTTCGCAACCTGGGGCGGTTCGCAGAATCCAGATGACCCTACTCCTCCTCCGATGGTGGCGATCACGCCTGAGCACTACAACCGCATCGCCCGGCTGATTCAGCACGGCATGAGCCCGAAGCTCACCTTCGATATTCGAGACTGAGATCTACAAGAACGACCAGATGGGCTTCAACGTCGTCGGCGAGATACCGGGAACCACGAAGAAAGATGAAGTCGTCATGCTCGGTGGTCATCTCGACTCCTGGCAGGGCGGCACCGGCGCCACGGACAATGGGACTGGCTCCTCTGTCGCGATCGAGGCCATTCGTATTCTCACCCAGCTTCACAAGCCGATGGCTCGTACGGTTCGGATCGCGCTGTGGGGTGGCGAAGAAGAAGGCCTGCTTGGCTCGAAGTTTTATGTGCAGAAGCACTTCGCACCGCGCGACACCATGAAGCAGACGCCCGAGTACGCAAAACTTGACGCGTACTACAACGACGACTCGGGCAGCGGGCGTTTCCGGGGTATCTCTGCCAACGGCAACGCTGACGAAGCCGCCATTTTCAAGCAGTGGGCTGCTCCTATCCAGGACCTTGAGTTCACAACCGTCGCCGGAGCGACCGCCGCTCCGACGCGAGAGCCGGGCGGGACGGACTCAACCACTTCAGCTGGATCGGCCTCAACGGCTATCGGGTTCATGCAGGATCCGCTCGAGTACGGCAGCCGCACGCACCACTCCAACATGGACCTCTACGACCGGGTTCAGCAGTGGCGATGTGATGCAGGGCGCAGCCATCGAGGCATGGTTCGTCTACAACACGGCGACCCGGTCTTCCATGCTGCCTCGACTTGATACGCCTTTGCCGCTTACGCCGCCGGCATCCGGCAAGTAATTTCTGTAAGATCGGACTGATCAACCACGAAATTTGAGTCTTCGGACCCGGATGCTACGTCATTGCTACCACTGACTCATCAAAGTGGCGCATTGGAGGTAAGGGACGTCATGTCGCTTAGGGCTTTGCGTTTTAGTGTCGGATTGCTCTCTCTGGCCTCAGCCGCGGCTCTGTGCCAGCAGGCGAACCCTTCGTCCGACGGGGTGTCCATCGTACAACCGGGAGCGCCGGGCCAGAGCAACAAGACCCTGACGCCCGAGACTGCCGAAGCAGCGCCGCGAAAACCGTCTGACGCCGACGTTAAGTTCATGCAGGGCATGATCATGCATCACTCGCAGGCCGTTGAGATGACGGAGTTGTTGAAGACGCGGAGCAAAGATAAAGAGGTTCAGGCGCTGGGCAAACGCATCAGCATCTCGCAGACCGATGAGATGAGATTCATGAGGGAGTGGCTGACGGAGCGCGGCGAGGCTCTCTCGCTGCCGGGGTCCATGGATATGTCGGGAATGGATATGTCCAAAATGGATCACATGGATATGTCCATGCCGATGATGCCGGGCATGCTGACTGCGGAGCAGATGAAGGCCTTGGCGGCAGCCACTGGACCGGAGTTCGACCACCTCTTCCTGACTGGAATGATTCAGCATCACAGCGGCGCTCTAACGATGGTGAAGGATCTGTTCAAAGAGCCGGGAGCGGGCCAAGACCCCCGGTTATTTGATTTTGCAAGCGACGTAGATAACACGCAGCAGGCAGAAATTGACATCATGCGGCACATGCTAAAGGAGAAACAATGATCGCAGAAATGACCTCACGGTTTTCGCGCAGTGAACGGTTTTCGCGCAGTGTTATGGCACTTGCGATTGCCCTGTCTTTTCCCGTGCTTTGTGCCGGGCAGAGCAACACCTCAACGGTCTATACCAATCCGCGCACGGGCGCCGATGATCCGCGTGTAGGTCTGAAGGCGGGGCTGTACGACGCGGGTGAAGCGGCGTCTGGCTTGCAGCGGCTCGTTTCGTTGCCGAAGCCTGCCGGCTTCGCTCCGGATCTTGCTTCGATCGCCGCCTTCGATGCTCTTCCAACTCCTCCTCCGCCGCCGGCCGGAACCCCGCCACCACGCGGGCCGCAGACGGGTCCTCGCGCCAACTATGGAGGAACCAACTCCGACCTGGCCTTCGGCGGGAAGACCCTCTTTGTCGGGAACTACAACGGCATCAACTTCTATGACATCTCTGATCCGATGAAGATCAAACTAGTCACCTCGGTGATCTGCCCGGGTGGTCAGGGAGACGTCTCCGTCTACGGCCATCTTCTTTTTATGTCGGTCGAAGCGGCTAATGGACGGCTCGACTGCGGCGTCCAGGGATTTCCGACGCCGGCGGGTGCTGCTCCCGCTCCTGCGCCGCCAGCGGATCCCGCCGCTGCAGATGCCGGACCGCGCCGGCCACCGCCGCCTCCTCCCAGTCCGGATCGGATCAAGGGTATCCGCATCTTTGACATCAGCAATATCTCGCAGCCGAAGCAGGTCGCTGAGGTTCAGACCTGCCGCGGCTCGCACACGCACACCCTCCTAGTCGACCCGAAAGACAAAGACAATGTCTACGTCTACATCTCCGGATCTGCCGGGGTGCGGCCGTCGGAGGAGTTGGGCGGCTGCTCAGGCGGCGATCCCGGTCAGGATCCCGACACGGCCTTGTTTACGATCGTCGTCATCAAGGTGCCGCTGGCCCATCCGGAACAGGCGAAGGTCGTCGCCAGCCCGCGCATCTTTACCGATCCGGAGACGGGAGACATGAACGGCCTCTGGAAGGGTGGCAATCACGGAGAAGGCACTCAGACCACGTCGATGACGAGGGGCTGCCACGACATTACGGTTCGCTCAGACCTTGGGCTCGCCGCTGGAGCGTGTTCGGGCAATGGAATTCTGCTCGATATCTCCGATCCCGTGCATCCCGTCCGTATCGACGCAGTAACCGATCCGAACTACGCTTTCTGGCACTCCGCCAACTTCAGCAACGACGGCACGAAGGTGCTCTTCACCGATGAGTGGGGCGGCGGCGGACAGCCACGTTGCCGTGCGACCGATCCCATGAACTGGGGCGCCGATGCCATCTTTAACCTGAACAAAGGCAAGCTGACCCTCGCGTCGTATTACAAGATGCCTGCCCCGCAGACGGAATTGGAGAATTGCGTGGCCCACAACGGGTCGCTGATTCCAATTCCCGGCCGCGACATCGAGGTGCAGTCCTGGTATCAGGGCGGCGTCTCCATCGTCGACTTCACTGATATTAACCATCCCATTGAGATTGGCTACTTCGATCGTGGACCCGTCGATGGCATCAAGCATGCCATGGGTGGCCAGTGGTCGACCTATTGGTACAACGGTTACATCTACGGCTCGGAGATTGCGCGCGGCGTGGATGTGTTCAAACTGGTGCCGAACAAATACCTTACGCAGAATGAGATCGACGCAGCCATCCAGGTTCAGGTTGGCGAGCTCAATGTCCAGAACCAGCAGAAGTTTGCCTGGCCTGCGAACTCTGTGACGGCGAAGGCCTACATCGATCAGCTTGCACGCAGCAATGCTCTCGATACGAAGCAACTGGCAGCGCTAAACGAGACGATCGCCAAGGCAGGGTCGAGTCCCAAGTCGAAAGATGTTGCCAAACTCCATGCCATGGCGCAGAGCCTCGACAAGGATGCAGGTGTGGCGAAGACACCGGCGGACGCGAACCGTATGCGTGCGCTGGCGGCGATCATGAAGCAGAGCGGAACTTCCGTGGCGATGCTTCCATGATGATTGTCTAAGTCTTTGGTTGAGGGAGATCGAGCAGGAGCACATCGGAGCGCTCCTGCTCTCTTTCGATGACAACTTCACGGCCGTCCGGAGAGATGTCGAAGTCTCGAATGTCGAATTCGGGCGGGAGATTGGTGAGCTGCCGCTCCGCCCCGGTGTCCAGATCGAGGAGCCAGAGATTCTTGTGTTGAATGTCTCCTCGCAGGACCACGAGAGCGCGTCGTCCAGGCAGAAAGGCCACGTGCCGAGCTCCACGGGTCAGAGCAGGACTTTGAATAGGATGCGTCGCTGCGTCGGCTGTGACGGACTTCAGTGAAAACGTGGTGCCGATATCCGGTCCTGAGTAGACGACGAAGCTGCCGTCCGGCGCCCATGCGGGATCGAGCGAATACTCCCGTACAAAGGCTGTGGGAGCGCTGCCGTCAATCGGAATGCGAAAGAGGCGGGGAACGCCATGATCGATTGCCGCGGAGGTGATCGATTGGCCATCAGGCGCCCATGCCGGAGTGCCTTGCAGATCGAGCGAATGGGACACAACATGGGCATTCGTGCCGTCGGCCTGCATCACATACAGGAGCTTTCGCTCGCCCTGCCTGACTGAGAATGCGATCGATCGTCCGTCGGGTGAGATCGCCGGGCCGCCTAAGATCCGTGATTCCTGACCGCTCCACAGCTCTGTACTGGATTGATCGGCGAGCTTCCAGATGCTCTCGCCCGTACCAGTCGCAGTGACGTAGAGGAGGTAATTTGTGCCCAGTCTGGGGGAAAACCCCGTGCTGGTCGTCAGCAAGACTGGAGCGGGTGCTGTTGCGTCTGTGGGAGAATCACTAATCCGCATGCGCCAGAGTGTCCTCTTCGGATTTGCCAGCGTGACAACCAGCCGGCGACCATCGGCGCTGGCCGCTAAAGAGGTGTACTGGTCAAGACCAGAGGTCAGCCGGTGGGGAATGCGACGCTCAACATCCATGCTGTAGAGCCACGGTCCTGAGCCATCGGAATCGCTGGCCAGATACATCAGCGTGCGCCGATCCAGGAGGACGGGATAAGTTACACGCCCGTCGTGCGAGGTGATCCTCTCAGGAGTTCCTCCGGTCGAAGGGATGCGCCAGATGTCCAACTTGTCCGGGAGCGAGCCCTGAACGAAGTAGAGAAATGCGGCGTCGGGCGACCAGATAGGGAAGTGAGAGTGGAGTCCGGCGGGGGCGGTAAAGATGGGCTGCCTTCCCGGCTGCGGGCTGCCGTCGGATACGAACAACGGGTCTCCGGGGCCGGGCGTGTGGTACGCGAGCCGGGAGCCATCGCGTGACCAGTCGAACTCGGCTACACCGTCAAGGTATGGCGTCGGTTGGCCGCCCAGCGTTGGCACTGCCCAGACACCGATGTCGCCCGTGCTCGAGCCATCCTGTTTGCGAGACCAAAACGCGACTACGGAGCCATCGGGCGAGAAACCCAAATTCCGGATCGATGGGTTGACCAGCTCCGGCGCGGCACCGTGGGTCAGGTTGTGGAACTGTCCCGATCCCACCTGCGTCACCCAGACGTCCATCGGTCCGTCACGGTCCGACAGAAACGCCACCAAATGACCATCGCGTGATATCGCAGCGGCCTGTTCCACGCCTCCGAAGTCGGTAACTGTCTGAAATCGTGCGTTGGCGATGGGGTTTCGCCAGAAGTACTCCGTCCTCTGCAACCAGAGGCCGACTCCGATCGCCAGAGCGACCATCACAATCGCAGATGCAAGGACGAGCCTCCATCTGGCTTTCGAGGTAGATCCGGGAGAGACCGACTGGAGTGCCGCAGGATCCGGCGAGTGGGTGTTGTTGCCGTTGCCCTGCGCTGCCTGAAGGTTTCGGCTCCGTGTCCAGGTGTCCAACTCCGCCCGGGAGGCGTAAACCGAGCCCTGCCTGTCATGCAGGTGCCGGTGAACTGGCATGCCCTCACGTTTTTCCCAGCGCTGGACGGTCGTCACGTCGCGGTTGAGATAAGCTGCGATCTCCTTCCACGAATCCAGCCGGTCTTCGGTTGGTCTCACGGACGGCGTCACGCCAAGGGACGGTTCACCCATCACGCTCTCCTGAGTAGTCCGCGGTTTGTCGCGAGCCCGCGACCGAATTGTAACGCGCAGCATGGGGACGGCAAAGCACTGTATTCGACGGCAACTCGCGGAAACTCTACGATTCTGCGCCTTGCCGCTTGAAATAGCCGGCAAGGTGTTCGAAGGTGTCCGTGCGTCTCAGTGTGTCAAACAGGAGATCTTCCATGAAAAGCAAAACCCTGACTTCCGTCGTGCGCGTGTTTTCCCTACTTTTGTTGGTTTCAGCCACCTGTGTTTTGGCCGAGGACCGCAGGCAAGTGCACTTCAGCGGCCTGCTCAACGACTATGTGCCCAAGACTCCGACGATCAAAAACAGCCCATATGAAATGCATGGCCAATGGTCAATGGATCTCCGCCTGGAGCGGGGAACCGCCGACTTCTCCGCGGATATGACCATGTCCGGTTTTGGTACAACTCCGTCTACCGCAACCCCGCCCAACGCAGTTGATCCGACGCAGCCCCTCGTGAACCCTCACACGCACCACATCAGACTTACCAACGTCAGGATCACCTACAACATCAATGGCTGCCCCACATTCCTGCCCCCGGCTACCACAACAGGATTCCAGCTTAACGGCACGGTGAGTCTGTTGACTGGGAATGGAAGCATTGCACCCTTTGAGACGGACCCGCCTTCCTCGACACTGCAGGTCTGCGTTACCGGAGCGACCGCGACCCAGTTCTCGATTGAGAACTCGAACATCACGCTGGTCTTCGGGGGACCTGCCCTCACACACTTCGGGTCGGGCGCCATCCATGGCGTTGTGCGTAGGTCCGCCGAAGAAGAACGGAACCTATGGTAGGTGGCCACAGACCCGGAACGTTCAGTAGGGCACGTCTCTCACAAAACCGGTGAGTCCACGGCCCTCTGCCGATCCGGGTATCTGGACAAGGGTCAGTCCTGGTCTGGTTCCCGAACCATCAAACCATCAGCCTGGGGCTGCCTGCCGCGGTAGTATCACTCGATTGACCACTCGGTTCACCTGTACAAAAATGTAGTGAAAAACCTATCTGGTTCGAGATGGCGAAGAATACGAATCGCGTCCATTCTTGAGGAAGGAAGTAGCACGCTTCGTCGATGAGCAGGATGATTAGGATCCGAACGTCTGCACGAGAGATGAGACAGTTCAAATTCGCCAGGCTCGGTGATTGAGTAGAGAGACAGAGATGATGGGTGAGAGCAATCAAGGGCAATGCGCTTTGAAAGAGTCCTGCCAACCGAGCGAGGATACTGCGTTGCATAATCTGGAGCGCAGGCTTGGTGACCCGTCCACCATGCTGCACTGGTACGACTTTCTTTGCCCGTTCTGCTACATCGCGCAGGCTCGCACAGCGATTCTCGTTCGTCATGGGCTCGAAGTCATTGAGCTGCCATTTCAAGCACACACGAACATTCCGCCTGAAGGCCTGTTGGCGGGACCTCGCATTGGGCCGATGTACGACAATCTAGCGCGGGAGGCTCGGAACGCCGGATTGCCCTTGAACTGGAATCCTTATCTTCCCAACACGCGTGTCGTTTTGGCTGCCGCAGAGTGGGTGCGAAGGCATCAGCCTGAGGCCTTTGCAGGCTTTCATCGAGATATCTTTGAGGCGCACTTTGTCCTCGGTGAGAACCTCGGCGACCTTGCAGTGATTGACCGCCACGCGAGCAACCGGAATATTAACCTCATAGCCCTGCATGTTGCGCTTGACGATGGCAGCGCAGTTGCAGCGGTTGCGGCCAGCGAAACGCTTGCCCGGAAGTACGGCGTTCGATCCACGCCCGCATGGCTGCTTGCGAATCAATTGATCTCAGGACTTCTCCCCGCATCGGAGTTCACACGCCTCGCGGAGTATGCGCAGGCGTTGCCACGCTAAGGCTTAGCGAACCTCCGACGAAGCACCATGCGCGCGGGAATAGCGGCAGATCATGGAAACACGGAGAGTGACAGACACAGCTCACTCGGTCACAGATAATTTTGCTCAGCATCAAATTAATATCGGGAGAAAGATACATGATCACAGACGTCATAACGAACCCAGTCGCGAAGGCGGCGATCGATGCCCTTCAGAAGGGCGATAAGGATGCATGGGAATCTCTCTTTGTCGAAGGCGCGGAGCTCTTCGACGACGGCCATCCCAGAAACCTCGACGAGTTCTCCGACCACGCATTAGGCCACGAGCGATTTCGATCCATCGATGACGTAAAAGACGGGGGCCTCTCCATCGAAGGGCAGTTTCACTCCGACACATGGGGAGAATTCCAAACCTATTTCCGCTTCACCTTGGATAGATCGAAAAAAATCTCCCGGCTTGATATCGGACAGGCCGGCTGAAAGAGTTACTGTGTAATCCCGAGCTGGGTCAGCATGAAAGCGTAGTATTTATCTCGCTCGCGAATACTGTCATAACGTCCGCTCGAACCGCCGTGACCGCCATGCATGTTAATGAAGAAGACCAGCGGATTTTTGTCCGTCTTCAGAGCCCTTAGCTTTGCGACATACTTCGACGGCTCCCAATACATCACCTGCGAGTCGTCAAACGATGTCTCCACCAGAATCGCCGGATAGTTCTTCGCCGTCACGTTGTCATAGGGCGAGTAGGTCAGCATATAGTCGAACGCTGCCTTCCCAGTGGGATTCCCCCACTCTTCATACTCGCCGACCGTCAGCGGCAGCGTAGCGTCGAGCATTGTGTTCATGACATCGACGAAGGGCACCTCGCACAGCACGACCTTGAAGAGATCGGGCCGCATGTTCGTCACCGCGCCCATTAGCAGTCCACCAGCGCTTCCGCCCTCGATACCGACTTCCCCGCGCTTCCCATACCCTTGAGCCAGCAATCCTTCCGTCGCATCAATGAAGTCGGAGAAGGTATTCCGCTTGGTCATCATCTTGCCGCCATCGTGCCATGCTTCGCCAAGCTCCCCACCGCCACGGATATGCGCGACGGTCGTCACTACGCCGCGATCCAGCAACGGCAAAAGTGTCGCCGAGAAACGATCGTCGATCGATATGCCATACGAGCCGTAGCCATAGACGAAGAGCGGATTCTCCCCGCGCTTGAACTTGTCCTTGCGATAGACCACCGTGACAGGAACGCCCACACCGTCCTTTGCAGGCACAAACAACCGCTCCACCGCGTATCGGGACTTGTCATAGCCACCCGGCACTTCCTGCTGCTTCAACAGAGTCGAAGTCTGCTTCTTTACGTCGTAGTCAAATGTTGAATTAGGCGTAATCGGCGATTGATAGCTATAGCGGTATTTGTCCGTATCGAACTCCGCGTTCGCCGCGGAACCCAGGGTATACGCGGGCTCGGGAACCTCTACGGTATGCATCTCTTTGCTCGTCACGGAAACCACCTGCAGCACCGGAAGCCCTTTGATTCGCTCGGTAATTACGTAGAAGTTCTTGAACGCATCGATATCATCCAGCGGAACTTCCTTACGCGCAGCCATCAACTCAGTCCAGTGGGCCTTGCCGGGAGTCGCCACCGGCGCAGTCACCAGGCGATAGCTCGGATCAGTATCATCCACTCGGATATAAAAGAGATCGTTGGCTTCGTCGGCGCTATAACGAACCCCCTCCTTACGCGGCTCGATAATCTTCCACTCCCCATTCGGGCTATCAGCAGGGAGAAACTTTTGTTCACTGGTCACATGGCTGCTCGAGAACATCATCAGATAGTGGCCATCCCGCGTGCGATCGACATTCACGTCATAACGCTCGTCCTTCTCGTTGAAGATCACTGGATCGGCCGCCGCGTCCGTGCCAAGGACATGCCGATGAACCAGATCGCCACGCTTGGTCTGTGCATCTTCCGTGGAATAAATGAGGGTCTTGTTATCTGCTGCCCACACGACCGAGTCGACACGCTCTGCCGTATCCGGAAGCAGTTTGCCGGTGCGCAGGTCCTTGACGTGCAGCTTGTACTGACGAAAGCCGACGTTATCGGTGGTGTACGCGAGCAGATTGTTGTCATCGCTCACCTGCGCGTTTGACAGCGACATAAATTTTTCGCCCTGTGCGAGCTGATTCAAGTCCAGCATCACATCCTCGGGCGCGCTGAGCGTCTCCTTCTTCCGGCAAAGAATCGGATACTGCTTTCCTTCCTCGGTACGCGTGTAATACCAATATCCCCGTCTGCGATAAGGGACGGCAGTATCGGTCTGCTTGATGTGGCTCAGCGTCTCGGCATAGAGCTTCTCCGCGAACGGCTTCTGGCCCGCCGTCACCTGCTCGGCGAAGGCGTTCTCCGCCTCGAGATACTTCACTACCTTCGGATTCGTCCTCTCGCGCAGCCACGCATAGTCGTCCGTAAGTACGCCGCCGTTGATCGCCTTTTCCGTGTGAACCTTTTCGGCAACCGGCGCCTCAGGGACAGAAGCGCTCTGCGCAAATAAGCCTGCCGGAACAAGCGCCAGCAAAAGGATGGGAAGTCGTTGGTTTCTCATTGCCGCAATTCTAAACCGCCCGGGAGACATATCCCCGTTGTCCCACACCAGCGCCGGGAGTTAGTACCCCATTGTTGCAGTCGAATGTTTTCTCGCCAGGCGACCGGCGCTGCAAAAGCGAAGCCCTTTGGTCGCATCGCAAATGAACCCGTACGAGGGGTTGCCCCCATTCAAAACCGGGCAGGCAATCGAAATAAGCCTATTTTTGATGCGCGTTCAGCTGGTCGATTACGCGTTTCAACTCTTCAAGCTTCTGCCCGGCTTCGCCAAGTTTGCCTTCGGCGGTCAGGCGCTGGTATTCGGTTAGGTCTTTACCGGCCTCTGCGATGAGTGAATGCAGGTCCGTCGATGGCGACGCCTTGGATGCGGGCACAGGCTGAGGCGCTTCGGCGGTGCGCAGCGACGAGGCTTCTCCACCGTACAGCGACGCTAACGCTGATTCAAACGTTGGGCCGAACGCAAGCCGATCCTGCAGAGCGAGCACGACGAGGCGCAACTCTGGCATGGGGCTTTGCTGAGCCTGGAGGTAGATTGGTTCGGCATAGAGCAGGGCACGACCGGACGGGATGACGAGAAGGCTTCCACGCCGCACGTGAGATCCTTGCTGATTCCACAGAGTCAATTGTCCTGATAGCTGCGCATTCTGATCAATACGCGACTCAATCTGCTGCGGGCCATCAACCAGCTTTGTCTTTGGAAAGTCGTAAACGACCGAAGTCCCGTAGTGTACGCCGTCGCAGCGCCCGGCGATCCATCCGATGAGGTTGTTCCGGTTTGCCGGCGTGAAAGGGAGGATCTCCACGAACTCCACATCGGTTTCGTTGGGCAGCTTCATGAGGACGAAGTTTGGCTGCATGGACTGTTTTGTTTGTTCGCCGTCATTGCCGAGCCCGGTTTCGGTTGCGACTGTCCACAGATCCTCGCGATTGAAGAAAACCGCCGGATCTGTCATGTGATAAAGGCCGTATACCTCGGCTTGCAGCTTGAACAAGAGCTCGGGGTAGCGCACGTGCTTTCGCAGGCCGGCAGGCATGGATGCGGCATCCTTGAACAGGCTGGGAAAGATGCGGCGGTAGGCTGCGAGGATCGGGTCGTTGGGGTCGAATACGTAAAACGTCGTAGTTCCGTTGTACGCGTCAATCACCGCCTTGACGCTGTTGCGCATGTAGTTGCGGGAACGGTTTCCGACACCGTAGTGGCTGGAATAGGGATAGCTGTCCGATGTCGTGAAAGCATCCATCATCCAGGAAAGCCGGCCGTCTTCATCGACGACGATGTAGGGATCCTGATCGAAGGTGAGGAACGGCGCCAGCGCTGCGACGCGGTCGCGAACGTTGCGTCGAATCAGAAGACGGCTCTCTGCGTGGACGTCATCACTGAACGGAAGCTTGGTGAGATCGCCGCGCTCGACGGCGAGGAGGATGCGGCGCAGGAAGCCACCGAGCACGATACCACCGGTGCCCTGATACGAGGTGAGGCTGTTGGTCTGGCCCTGGGGGTAGTCGAACTCCTGCTGCCTTGTCTTGACGTACACGTCGGTGTCGGTCAGCTCTCCGAAATAAATCTCTGGCCGGGTTACCGAGAGACTAGGGACGGTGCTCTGAACGGGCATGTTGCTCAGCAAGAGGGTTGGCAGACCTTCGGGCGTGAACCCGTTTACGGGGTTCATGGTAATTCCGTATCCGTGGGTGTAGACCAGCTTTTCGTTGATCCAGTTTCTGCTACTTTCGGGGAGCTTTTCGACGTTCAACTCACGGGTTGCAAGCATCACCTGGCGAAGGGTGCCGTTGAGTTCATACCGATCAATGTCGATGTCGGGAAAGTCGTAATAGGTTCGGATCTCCTGCACTTGGCGCAGTGTGTCCTGCAGGGCGCGCCAGTCCCAGAGGCGGATGTTTTGAAGCGTTGCCTGATTTTTTGCGGGCTCAGTCGCTTCGACTGAGGTCTCGGCGGGAAATTCGCGCTGCGAGAAGCGATCAAGACCGTAGGCCCTTCGCGTCATTTCGATGTTGTGTGCGATGTAGGGCTGCTCGCGAACGAGTTCGTTGGGTTTGACGATAAAGTTGCTGACATACCAGCCGACTACTCCGAGCAGGGCATAACAGAGCGCGGCGGGAATGATTGCGGCGACAAGCCATCTTCCGCGTGACTGCCGGAAGGCATTGACGGCCGCGATCGCAGCTCCGAGGACAAGGGCCCCGCAGACGATGAGGAGTCCGGTGAGCACCACGTGCGCGTCAGTGTAAGTTACTCCCTCGAAGATGGTGTGGTGCTCCAGCAATCGGTCGAATCGGTCGACATAGATATTGATCGCGAGGATGAGCAGCAGGAACGAAGTTGTGATGGAGAGCCCGCGCCAGGGCGAGGAGCCATAACTGCTGCGTCGTTTGTCGAGCGCGCGGGCCCCGCTTGTGATGAGGAGAAACAATACTGCAAGTGCGGTGCAGATGACAGAGAGCGTAAGCAGCCAATTAATGATCAGGTGCCACGCGGGGAGGCTAAACAAGAAGAAGCCGATCGACTTTCCAAAGATCGGATCAGCAGCGCTGCCTGCGTCGGGGACTGCATACCAGAACAACGCCAGCGTGGGCCACTCCTCCATCATCGTCGTACCAGTAACGCCGGCAACGAGAAGTGCCGCGCACAAGGCTACGACACGCAAGACGGGTTCGACCGAGAGGTTCACCGGTTGCCCTGCAATGATGATCTCGTGATCACTCGGCAGATCGGCCTGGTGAGCACGCTTCAGCGCCAGGAATGCACAGTACAGAATGAGAAATGTGACGGCCGCAAAGATCGCGAAAGTTCCAAACTGCAGTCTCCACGTCGTCCAGAAGACGTCTGCGTAACCGAGCGATCTAAACCAGAGCAGATCGACCCAGTACGAGAGCGCGGACTGACCACCGAATAGGATTACGGCGAGTGCGACGACAAGAAGAAGGACTTTGGCAGGCCGGCTCAGTAACTGCTTCTGCTTTGGTTTATCGATGAATCCATGCAACTCTCGCTTCCAGCTTTGCTCATCATCCATGGCTAAGTGGATTGTACAGGGCCTAAAAAGAAACTGATTGCATCACGGAAATGAGCTCAACGGCCCTGATCAAGTAATCCAAACGGATCCCCAGTCTGAGAGATGACGAAGAGCACTCCGCCATGGATTCTATTGGCAAGAAGCGGTCACGCGTAGTAGGGTTTCGATTGTCAGGCAGGACTGAACCACAATCAACTCCAGTCTAAGGGGCCACCCCATGTTTCTCTCTCGCTTTCTCACCTGTGCGGCGCTGCTCTGCAGCGTTGTTTTGCTTCCAGCCCAATCTCCAGCACCTGTCTCACCGGCCATCCGTGCACGCGTCGACGAGTTGATTGGCAAAATGTCCGTCGACGATAAGCTGAAACTCATCGGCGGTGTGGACGGATTTTACACACAGACGATCCCGTCAATCGCTTTGAAGCGGCTGAAAATGTCAGACGGACCCCTCGGAGTGCGCACCTTCGGGCCCGCGCCTGCCTACACCGCAGGAGTTGCGTTGGCTGCGACCTGGGATCCGGCGTTGGCAGAACGCGTCGGCGCCTCCCTTGGTGACGATGCCCGTGCACGTGGCGTGAACTTCCTGCTGGGCCCAGGCGTGAATATCTATCGCTCTCCCTTGAACGGCCGCAACATGGAATACTTCGGCGAAGATCCCTTTCTCGCCTCACGCATCGTTGTAGGGTACATCGAAGGTGTTCAAAGCAAGGGGGTCTCTGCAACCGTAAAACACTTCGCCGGCAACAATTCGGAGTACGACCGTCACCGCGTCAACAGCGTCATCGACGAACGCACCTTGCGCGAACTCTACCTGCCGGCCTTTGAATCGGCCGTGACCGAGGCCCACGTAGGCGCCGTCATGGATAGCTACAACCTGATCAATGGCGAGCATGCCACGCAGAACGCGCATCTGAATCTGGACATTCTCCGCCACGACTGGGGCTTCCAGGGCGTCCTGATGTCCGACTGGACGGCAACTTACGATGGGCTCGCGGCCGCAAACGGAGGACTGGATCTGGAGATGCCCTTCGCCAAGCTGATGACGCCAGAGACCCTGAAGGGAGGCCTTGCCAGCGGCAAACTGACCATGGCTGTGTTGGACGAAAAGTGTCGCCGTATCCTTGGTACGGCCATACAGTTCGGCTGGCTCGACCGCGACCAGACAATCTCTGCGATTCCTCTCAACAACCCTGACGCGGATAGGGTCACGCTTGAGGAATCGCTCGAAAGCATCACCCTGCTGAAGAATGAAGGCGGGCTGCTTCCGCTGGATCCCTCGCATGTGAAGACCCTCGCTGTCATCGGACCCGAAGCTGCCGTCGCTGTGGTTGGCGGCGGCGGAAGCTCGCAAACGACTCCCTTCCAGGCGAACAGCTTCGTCGCCGGTCTCATGCAGGTAGCCGGAACTCGCTTCAAGGTGATGTATGCTCCAGGCCTTCCACCCCTTGCAACCATCTTTAGCCGCACCTCGTTCCGCAATCTCACCGTTGGGGTAAACGGCAAGGGAGAACCGCCCCGTACGGAAAATACAGACCGCGGTCTGAGTCGGATCAATACCTGGAACGGCGTCGGAGGAGGAGGTGGCCCGCGCGGCGACGGTCTCACGACCTACGACTACAAAGGCGAGTACCTCCCTACGGTGCCGGGGGAGCATGTTCTGATCGCCTCGGCTCCCGAGCAGGATACCTATCGCGTGCTTGTCGACGGCAAGGAGGTTCTCTCCCAACAGAAGGATTCGAATCGCATGGCAGTCAGGAACGTCTCCGTTGCCCTGACGGAAAACAAAGCGGTCTCCGTCGAAGTGGTTTACCAGACAAACGGTACAACACCTCGCCTCGGCGTCGGTCTGGTGGCTTCAGCGGACATGCTCTCACCCGATGCGCAGAAAATTCTTCACGATGCCGATGCGGTGCTTGTTACCGTTGGCTTCGACGCATCCACGGAGAGCGAGGGCTTCGATCGGACGTACACCATGCCTTGGCCGCAGAACGAACTTATCCAGAAGGTCACGGCTCTCAACCCGAAGACAATCGTCTCAATCACCGCCGGGGGTTCCGTGGAAACTGCGCCTTGGATTGCGAATGCTCCCGCCCTGCTGCACAACTGGTATCCCGGGCAGCAGGGATCGACGGCGCTGGCGCAGATCCTGTTCGGCGACCACTCGCCCGAAGGCCATCTGCCGTTCAGTTGGGAGCGCACCCTGGACCAGAATCCCGCCAGCGCCCACTATGCCGAAGAACCCGGCGACAGCCGCATCGTTCGTTATGATGAGGGCTTGTTCCTGGGTTATCGCTTCTACACGTCCATGAACCAGAAACCTCTGTTCCCCTTCGGCTTCGGCATGTCCTATACGAACTTTGCGTTCACGCATCTGAACGTCAAGAAAAATTCCGACAACGATGTGGAGGTCTCTTTCACTGTTCAGAACACAGGGTCGCAAGCAGGAGCGGACGTTGCCCAGGTCTACGTCGGAAACCCCAGCGCGAAGGTGAAGCGCCCTTTGATGGAGCTCAAGCAGTTCAGCAAAGTCCGCCTCAAAGCTGGCGAGACACAACACGTCGTCCTGCACTTGAACAAGCGCGCCTTCAGCTACTACGACGTCGACGCAAAGAACTGGCGCATGGATCCTGGCGAATTCGTCATCTACGTCGGCGACTCGTCTGAGTCGGTCCCTCTCAAGCAGTCGTTCCCGATGTAGCCTTCCGCTGTTTCGTATGCTCCGGACACTTATCTTGAGATTGTGCGAGGATCGTGGACGAACAGCTTCAGACTCGCGACAACAAAGGATGAAGGATGGGCCACAGTAAGGTAATCAGTGCCGCAATAGGTTTTGCTCTATCGATGGCAATACTTTCTGGTACTGTCCCCGCGGCGAGCGTTCCCCGGGACGGGGGCGCAGGTCGCGTCACTGCGACACAAGTGGGAGACAAATTCCAACTGGAAAATCATACGATCGCCGCGCGGTGGTCCGTCAGCAATGGCAAAGTAAACGACCTGGCTGTGATCGACCGATTACATCGAACAGAGATTCGCGTCGCCACACCTTTTGCCATCTTGCTAAAAGATGGAACTATTTACGACTCCGGCATCTTGAAACTCATCAGGCAACCAACAATGGAAGCGCTGACTCCGAGGGAGGACGCGTCCCGTTTCGCCGACAGACTGCATGGCAAACAAATCGACTTTCCGCTGGAGAGCAGCGATCATTCCCTGCAAGTGGTGTGGTCGCTCATTCTTGTCGATGGTTCGTCCTATCTTAGACAGCTTCTAACGATCACTGCGGTTGGCCATGATGTTTCAATTAGTCAGGTCAAGTTAGTCGACCTGCCACTTTCCGGAGCCCACGTGACCGGATCGGTAAATGGCTCGCCTATTGTGGCTGGAAATCTGTTTCTCGGATTTGAACATCCGCTATCGAGGAGCAAGGTCATAGGCGATCGGGTGACCGCATGGATAGATCGCGACCTTCCCCTCCGGGCAGACCAATCAATCACCTACTCCTCCGTAATTGGCATTGCCAGAGACGGGCAGATACGACGCGATTTTCTCACCTATATCGAACGTGAGCGCGCCCATCCCTACAGAACATTTCTGCACTACAACTCCTGGTATGACCTTGGCTATTTCACGGCGTACGACCAGGCCGGCGCATTGGATCGCATCAACACATTTGGACACGAGCTGACAGAAAAGCGCGGTGTAAAGCTGGACTCTTTTCTCTTTGACGACGGCTGGGACAACCACAAGTCGCTCTGGAGATTCAACGATGGCTTTCCAGATGGCTTCACGGCAGTGAAGTCAGCTGCGGAGAAGTACGCGGCAGATCCGGGGGTGTGGATGTCTCCCTGGGGTGGATATTCCAAACCGAAGAAAGAACGTATTGAGTTTGGCGAGACTGCCGGATACGAGATTGTCGCCAACGGATATGCGCTCTCCGGACCGAAATACTATGCAGCCTTCCGAGATGTCTGCATGGATATGATTCACAAGTACGGCATTAGCCAGTTCAAGTTCGACGGCACCGGCAATGTGGACTCGGTCTTCCCGGGGAGCCAATTCGACAGCGACTTCGCGGCCGCAATCCACCTCATCGGCGAGCTTCGCGCAGCCAAGCCCGACATCTATATCAACCTGACTACTGGCACCTGGCCTTCACCATTCTGGCTCATGTACGCAGACTCCATTTGGCGCGGCGGAGAGGATGACGGTACGGCAGGTGTCGGAACATACCGCGAGCGTTGGATCACCTATCGCGATGCGGACACCTACAAAGGAATACGGCAGAACGGACCACTGTTCCCGCTCAACTCCCTCATGCTTCATGGCATGATCTATGCCAGGCACCGCAAGCAACTCGACAACGATCCTGGAAATGACTTTCGCAATGAGATTCGGTCATACTTCGGCACAGGAACGCAGCTTCAAGAGATGTACATCACTCCGTCGCTGCTAACCGAGGCTAACTGGGACGATCTCGCTGAAGCAGCGAAGTGGTCACGTACAAACGCCGAAGTATTGAAAGACACGCATTGGATCGGAGGCGATCCCGCATGGTTAGAAGTTTATGGGTGGGCGTCCTGGACTCCGGCTAAAGGCATCCTCGTATTGCGCAACCCCAGCGATCAAGCGAAGACGATTCGGATAACACTGAATAACGCGTTCGAATTGCCGCCAGGAGCCGCGCAGGATTACGTTGCAAAGAGCCCGTGGAGAGAGGATGCAAGCCGCCGACCCGTTTTGCTTTCTGCGCAGCAGGAGCATGAATTCCATCTCGCTCCATTCGAAGTGCTTACGCTCGATGTAACGCCAAGGTAAGTTTGATCGAAGGAAGCCGATGACCTCACCCACTCTCTTAGTCCTGGCCGCCGGTATGGGAAGCCGTTACGGAGGCCTAAAGCAAATAGAGCCAGTTGGTCCAACTGGTGAAACCATCATGGATTATTCGATCTACGACGCTCTCCGCGCTGGATTTAGCAAGCTTGTGTTCGTCATTCGTGAAGACATGGCGCAATCGTTCAAGAAAACCATCGGTGCGCGATTTGAAAAGCGCATTGAGGTCGAGTATGTCTTTCAGGGACTCGATAAGCTTCCCCCGGGATTCTCCGCCCCGATCGGTCGGAACAAACCGTGGGGCACCCTGCATGCAGTCTTAATGGCCGCTAGCGCAATCAGCGAGCCGTTCGCCGTGATCAATGCAGATGACTTTTACGGAGCGGAAAGCTATCGCAGACTGGCACAGCATTTACAGGCGGGGACGACGGACTACGCAATGGTCGGATTTGTTCTGCGGAATACACTCTCCGACTTCGGCCCGGTGTCACGCGGAGTGTGTCAGGTAGACTGCAATGATTTCCTTCAAAGCATTGTTGAATTGACCCACATCGTACGCGATGGGGAGTTCGCTCGGAATGTTGACGCTAAAGAATGTGTAACGCCGCTCACCGGCGACGAAGTGGTTTCGATGAACATGTGGGGGCTGACTCCTCACGTATTTGGCCAGCTCGAAGAGGAGTTTAGGAAGTTTCTTGAACGGAAAGGCTCGAATCCAACGGCAGAGAGTTACCTTCCCACAGCGTTAAATGAACTTGTTCTGTCCGGACGGGCGCAGGTAAGAGTCTTACGCACGAACGATTCATGGTCTGGTATCACCTACCGCGAGGACCGCCCGCATCTTGTAGAAAAGATATCTCGCCTCATCGACAATGGCGACTATCCGAGAAGGATGCCATGACGAGCGAACAACACAACGTGATAGCCGCAGTAAGCCAATTTGAGATCGCGGGTGAATTTCTCGGCGCAATACCTTACGGCAGCGGCCACATAAACGATTCTTACTGCGTCGTCTTTCTTCAAGCTGGTGTAAAAGTGCGCTACATCGTACAGCGCATCAATCAAACGATATTCAAGAACCCGACCGCACTCATGGAAAACATTCAGCGCGTGACTTCGCATATCGCTGCGAAAGTATCAGAAGACGTGGGCTGCAGCCAGCAGGTACTCACACTTATCCCGGAGCGTTATGGTCGGGCGTGGCACATCGATGGAGAGGGCAATTATTGGCGCGCATTTCATTTCATCGAAGGAGCGCGCACTTATGACGCTGTCGAGTCCGTAGAGCAAGCGTTTCAGGCGGCGAAGGCATTTGGGCAATTTCAGAAACTGCTTGTCGATCTACCAGAGCCAAGATTGCACGATACTATCCCCGACTTTCACCATACCCCCAAGCGATTCAAAGCTTTGGAACAGGCGATCGCTATAGACGTGGTCGACCGTGCGTTTGTGGCAAAGCCGGAAATTGAATTCGCTCTTGCGCGTCAATCCATCGTAAACGTCCTTCAGGATGCCAGCTTGCCGGAGCGCATCACTCATAATGACACCAAATTCAACAACGTAATGTTGGATAATACGACCGGTAAGGGCATCTGCGTCATTGATCTCGATACCGTCATGCCGGGATTGGCGCCGAACGATTTTGGCGATATGGTGCGCACGACAACAAGCCCTGCCGAGGAAGATGAGAGAAATTTATCCAAGGTGACGATGCAGTTCCCTATGTTCGAGGCGCTGGTGCGTGGGTACATCACTTCGGCCGATTTCCTGACAAAGGCAGAAAAGCAGCACCTTGTCCTCTCAAGCAAATTAATCACATTCGAACAGGGCATTCGGTTCCTTACGGACTATCTGTCGGGTGACGCGTATTACAAGGTGCGCTACGACGATCACAACCTTGATCGCTGCCGAACGCAATTCAAACTGGTCGAATCCATAGAGCAGCAAGAAGAAAGAATGAGCCGGCTTGTACAGTCCGTCGACCCATAGCCCGACTCTCCGGGAACCAAGATCGCATTCGCTAAATTTCCGTGGGTCGATCTCCAGTTCTCGTCCTCGATGATCATCAACCACACTTTACCGCTGCATTTCGTACTTTTCTCCGGACTTATTCGGCACCAGTTTTTCAATGCTTCCACGTCCGCGCCGGTCCTCGAAAGAGAACTCCTGCGCCGAGGCGAAATTGGTTTTGTCGATCGCCTTGAATGTTTCTAAGCTCGGAGTAGAAGTAGTCGGCCTGAACGGCGCGGATCCAGACGTGTTTGGAGACGGCTATGTCGAGGCCGCCACCGACGGTGTAGGCGAATGATGTGTCGTAGCTGGTGGGCAGCTTGCCCACGGGCGCCGGAAAGTAACCGTCGAAGCCATGCACGCCACCGAACAGGGCCTGCCCGAAGGGTTGAAAGCGGGTGTGGTTGGATGACACGCATCCTCACACCGCCCATACCGTAAAAGAGGCTTAGCCCGGTGTTGAAACCTGGGATATGGTCGGTAGTGTGGCCTCCCGCCCTCGACGACAGCAGAAAAGTTGCGCCACACCGGAATGGAGAAGCCGCCCAACCCTCCATTCATCCAGAAGCAACCGCAGCCTCCGACAGGCGCGTTGGCGTGCATCTCGCTGAAGGTGGCATAAGCTTCGATGGCGTTGGCGGGACCGCTGCGCATGCCCTGCCAGGGAGAGCGACGAAAGCAACGCGCAGACGAAGACGTAAGTCAGCTTGTTCATCGCTCCTCCTATTGAACGGTGAGAGTTACAGTGGTGCTGTGCGCCAGATTTCCGCTGGTGGCGGTGATAGTGATTGTGTAGGTCTGCTGGGGCTGGTTGAAGTAACCTCCCGCTCCGCAGCCTGAGATCGCTCCGAAGGAAGTCAGGCCAAGCAGCAGCCACAGCAGCAGCCGTGGCGGCCTCGCTCGGGTGCGCCTCAAAAGTGCAAGCGGCAACAGCAGTACCGCAAGTGCGAACGGCGTCTTCGAGACGCGGCGCAACGCTGCGCTCTGCTTAGGCACGCTGACGGTGAAGGTGGAAGTTGCTCCAGCGGAGCCGGGAGTCAGGGTGGTGGGTGCGAAGGTGTAGCTTGAGCCAGGCGGCAGATTCGTCGCCGTCAGTGTGACCACATTGTTGAAGGCCCCATTCACCGGGGTGACGGTGATGCTGTAGCTCGCCGACGCTCCCGGGGGAATCAACTGCGGTCCTGTAGTCGAAGCAACGGTGAAGGTAGGCGGAGGCCGCCTACTGTCTGTACTACCTGAGAGACAGCACTTGAAGTGGCGCCGTTGTAGTTCGCATCACCGCTATACACCGCCGTGATCGAATGGGTTCCCACGGACAGCGTCGTGGTCGAGAAGCTCGCCGTGCCGCCGGACACTGTCCCGGTGCCCAGCACCGTCGTTCCGTCAAGAAACTGCACGGTGCCTGTCGCTCCCGCAGGTACCGTCGCGGTGAAGGTTACGGAACTGCCCGATGGTGCTGGGTTGCGCGACGATGCTACGGTCACGGTCGTGCCGCAGTTTTGTTCACTACCTGCGAGAGCGCCGGAGAAGTCACACCGTTGTAGTTCGCATCACCGCTATACACCGCCGTGATCGAGTGCGTTCCTACCGATAGCGTCGAGGTCGAGAAACTCGCCGTGCCGCTGGACACTGTCCCAGTGCCCAACACCGTTGTTCCATCCATGAAGGTCACCGTTCCGCTGGCGCCTGCGGAGAGCGTCGCGGTGAACGTCACTGATGCCGCAGGCGTCGATGGATTCTGTGAGGAGGCCACCGTCACCGAGGGAGTTCCCTTGCTTACCGTCAGCGTGCCGTTCACGAAAGCGATCGAGTAGTTGGCCGAACTCAAACCTCCGGTAATCGATATCGGATAAGTTCCCACCGGCGAGGTCACCGTTGCGGTCGTCGAGATAGACCGGCACGCCGGTCACAGCTGTGGCATAGGTGTCGCCGTTGACCAGCGTTCCCGTCACGGTATAGCTGAACGCCGGGTTACCCTGCCCATACTGGCGACTTGCGTTCGTCACCGTAACTGTAAGCGCCGCTCCACCGTCCGGACCAGTTCTCGGTGTCACGATTGCGGTCACCGGTGAGCTCGTACTTGCCGCATGGTTCGCGTCGCCCTGATAGGACGTCGTGATGGTTTTTGTGCCCGCACTCAGTGAAGAGCCCGTCAACGTCGCTGTCCCGCCAGATACTGTAGCGGTACCCACCACCGTCGAACCGTTGGAGAAGACCACTGTTCCGGTTGCGCTAGTCGGAGCTACCGTTGCCGTCAGGGTGACCGGATCGCCGTACTGCGAGGTCACGCTCGTGGTCTGCGTGTCGTCGTGGTGGCGTCATGATCGTCAGCTCTGTCGTTGTGGCGGCAGTCACGATCGTCAGGGTTCCAGGAACAGTGGTTAGCGTATAGTTCTGACTCACCAGACCGCTTACGTTGATCGGGAAGGTCGAACCCACCGGGGAGGTCGGAGTGTCCGTCGAAGTATAGACCGGAACTCCGGTCACCGCCGTTTCGTAGGTATCTCCGTTGACCAGAGTGCCCGAAACGATATAGGAAAACTCCGGATTCGCGGTCCCGTACTCACGGCTTTCGTTTAAGACCGTCACGGTCAGCGCGGGACCTCCACCCGCAGCCGTCTTCTTCGCCACCGTCACCGTCGCTGGCCCGCTCATGCTGCTCGCATAAGTCGCGTCACCGTTATAGGTCGCCGTGATCGTATGCGTGCCCGCATTCAATGTCGTCGTACTCAGGGTCGCAACACCGCCGGTTACCGTGCCCTGGCCCAGATACACCGAACCATCGTAGAAGCTCGCCGTACCCGTTGCGCCTGATGTGACCGTCGCCGTCAGCGTCACCGGATCGCCGTACTGTGACGAGTTCGGAGAGGTTGCCAGCGTCGTCGTCGACGAGGTCGGCACCACCGTCAAAGTGCCGGGAACGAACGCAAGCACATAGTTTTGGCTCGTCAGCCCCGACACCGTAATCGCAAAGGTGCCCGCCGTCGTTCCGGCGGTCGTTGAGTAAGTCGGCGTGCCTGTCACTGCGGTGGCATAGGTATCACCGTTGACCAACGTCGCCCGCAACCGTGTGGCTGAATGGCGGGTTCGCCTGTGTCGTCGTCCGCGATGCATCGTTGACCGTCACGATCAACGATGCTCCCCCGCCAGCGCCCGTCCGCTGCGTCACCGTCAGTGTCACCGGGTTGCTCGTGCTCGCAGGAAAGTTCACGTCCCCGTTATAGGTAGCCGTGATCGTATGCGTGCCCGCGTTCAGTGTGCTCACTGGCAACACCGCCGTAGCACTGCTATCCAACGACGACGTGCCCAGCAGGGTGGTGCCCTCGTGGAAGCTCACCGTGCCCGTTGCCCCAGCCGTAGGCCCGACGACTGCCGTCAGTACCGCAGGGTCCCCATACATCACCGTCGTCGGGTTCACGCTCAGCGTCGTCGTTTCCCCCGTCGCTGGTGTCACTGTCAGCGTGCCGTTGACGAAGGCAAAGATGTAGTTGTTGTTCGTGGCAAGTGTTCCCAGAGCCGCAGTGATCGGATATGTCCCTGCAGGGGAGACCGTCGTCGCCGTCGTCGTCAGGCTTGGTGATCCCGTAACCACCGACGCCTGCGTGTCGCCGTTCACAAATCCGGTGATCGTGCTGGTGAAGGCGGGATTTGCCGTTCCATAAGGACGGCTGGCGTCGTTCGCCGTCACGGTCAGCGTTGCCTTGTTCACTACCTGCGTCAATACGGACGAAGTCGCTCCGTTGTAGTTCGTGTCTCCGCTGTACACCGCGATGATCGGATGCGTACCCGCCACCAGCGTTGAGGTCGTGAAGGTGACGTGTGCCGGAGATCGGCACTGCACCGCTGATCGCCGTGCCGTTATCCTCGAAGGTCACCGTCCCCGTGGCTCCCGCCGGAACCGCCGCCGTCAAGGTCACAGAAGTGCCGTAGATCGATGGATTCAGCGAGGAGACTATGGTCACAGTCGGTGTTCCCTTGCTTACGGTCAGGGTGCCGTTCACGAAAGCGAGCGAGTAGTTGGCCGAATTCAAACCTCCGGTAATCGATATCGGATAAGTTCCCACCGGCGAGGTCACCGTCGCGGTCGTCGAGTAGACGGGCACGCCGGTCACCGCTGTGGCATACGTGTCGCCATTGACGAGCGTGCCCGTTACGGTATAGCTGAACGCCGGGTTCCCCTGCCCATACTGGCGACTTGCGTCCATCACCGTAACCGTAAGGGCTGCCACGCCGCCCGGCCCAGTTCTCGGTGTCACGGTGACGGTCACCGCTGAGCTTGTACTTTCCGCATAGTTCCCGTCGCCCTCATAGGACGCCGTGATGGTGTATGTGCCCACACTCAACGCCGAGGTCGATAACGTCGCCGTCCCGCCAGATACCGTACCGCTGCCCAGCACCGTGGAGCCGTGAGAGAAGACGACGATTCCGGTTGCACCACTCGGAGCTACCGTGGCCGTCAGGGTGACCGGATCGCCATATTGCGTCGAGGTCACGCTCGTAGTCAGCGCTGTCGTTGTGGGGGCGATCACGATCGTCAGGGTTCCAGGAACAGTGGTCAGCGTATAGTTCTGGCTCACCAGACCGCTTACGTTGATGGGGAAGGTCGAACCCACCGGGGAGGTCGGACTGTCCGTCGAAGTATAGACCGGAACTCCAGTTACCGCCGTGGCATACGTATCTCCGTTCACCAGCGTGCCCGAAACGATATAGGAAAACTCTGGATTCGCGGTCCCAAACTCACGGCTTGCGTTTTCAACCGTCACCGTCATCGCGGGGCCTCCGCCGGCAGCCGTCTTCTTCGCCACCGTCACCGTCGCTGGCCCGCTCGTGCTGCTGGCATACGTCGCGTCGCCGTTGTAGATCGCGGTAATCGTATGCGTTCCTGCATTCAATGTTGTCGTGATCAATGTCGCCACGCCGCCGGTGACCGTGCCCTCGCCCAGAAATACTGAACTATCGTAGAAACTCGCATTGCCCGTCGCGCCTGATGTGACCGTCGCCGTCAGGGTCACCGGATCGCCGTACTGCGACGCGTTCGGAGAGGCTGCCAGCGTCGTCGTCGACGAGGACGGCACCACCGTCAAAGTGCCGGGAACGAACGCAAGCGTGTAGTTCGCGCTCGACAGTCCCGTCACCGTGATCTCAAAGGTGCCCGCCGTCGTTCCCGCTGCCGTTGCATAAGTCGGCGTGCCCGTCACCGCGGTGGCATAGGTATCACCATTGACCAACTCGCCCGCCACCGTGTGGCTGAACGGCGGGTTCGCCTCGGTCGTGGTCCGCGTCGCATCGTTGACCGTTACGGTCAAGGCAACTCCCCCGCCAGGACCCGTCCGCTGCGTCACCGTGAGTGTCACCGGGTTGCTGGTGCTCGCAGGAAAGTTCACATCCCCGTTATAGGTCGCCGTGATCGTATGCGTGCCCACGTTCAGTGTGCTCACCGAGAACACCGCCGTAGTACTGCCATCCAACGACGAGGTCCCCAGCAGGGTGGTGCCCTCGTGGAAGCTCACCGTGCCCGTCGCCCCAGACGGAGGTCCCACGACTGCCGTCAGTACTGCAGGGTCCCCATACATCACCGTCGCCGGGCTCACACTTAGCGTCGTCGATGGCCCGGTCGTTGCCATGTTCACTGTCTGCGTCAGTACGAGCGAATTCGCTCCGTTGTAGTTACTGTCTCCGCTGTACACCGCGGTGATCGCATGCGAACCCGCCACCAGCGTCGAGGTCGCGAAGGCGGCCGTGGTGCCGGAGATCGGCACTGCACCGCTGATCGCCGTGCCGTTATCCTCGAAGGTCACCGTGCCGGTCGCTCCGGCGGGTACCGTCGCCGTAAAGGTCACAGCTGGCACCGAAGGTCGATGGGTTCAGCGAAGATGACCGTCACCGCAGCAAACCGTGCTGGCGGTCCCCTTGTTCACGGTCTGGGTTAGCCGCCGATGAAGTGGAACCGGTGTAGTTGGTTGCTCCCGCCCATACTGCGCTGTGATCGAATGCGGGCCCCCTGCAAGGGTACTGGTCGTGCAGCGTGGCCACGCCGCTGCTGATCGTTCCCGTGCCGAGGGCGTCGCGCCGTCGTCGAAGGTCACCGTGCCGGTCGCTCCGGAGGGGACCGTCGCCGTAAAGGTCACGCTGGCACCGAAGGTCGATGGGTTCAGCGAAGATGCTAGAGCAACAGTGCTGGCGGTCTTGTTCACGGTCTGGATTAGCGCCGATGAAGTAGAGCCGTTGTAGTTGGTGTCCCCACCATACTGCGCAGTGATCGAGTGCGGGCCCCCTGCAAGGGTACTGATCGTCAGGGTGGCCATGCCGCTGCTGATCGTTCCCGTGCCGATGGACGTCGCGCCGTCGTGGAAGGTCACCGTGCCGGTTGCTCCGGACGTGACCGTCGCCGTAAAGGTCACGCTGGCACCGAAGGTCGATGGGTTCAGTGAAGAAGCCAGGGTAACGGTGCTGGTCGCCTTGTTCACGACCTGAGATACCGCCGTTGAGACCGAGCCGTTGTAGTTGGAATCCCCGCCATACTGCGCCGTGATCGAATGCGTTCCCCCCGTAAGCGAGCTCGTTGTCAGCGTGGCGACGCCGCTGCTGATGTTTCCGCGTGCCGAGGGACGCCGCGCCGTCCTCGAAGGTCACCGTCCCGGTGGCTCCCGACGTGACAGTCGCCGTAAGGGTCACGCTGGCGCCGAAGGTCGAGGGGTTCAGTGAGGACGCCAGAGTAACCGTGCTGGAGTCACCTGTTCACGACTTGGGATACCGGCGTTGAGACCGCGCTGTTGTAGTTGGTATCCCCGCCATACTGCGCCGTGATCGAATGCGTGCCCACTGCAAGCGAACTCGTCGTCAGAGTGGCCACGCCATTAGTCGATGGTTCCCGTGCCGAGGGACGTCGCGCCATCGAGAAATGTCACGGCGCCCGTGGCATCGGCCGGAAGTGTGGCCGTAAAGGTCACACTTGCACCGAAGGTCGAGGGGTTCGGCGAGGACGCCAGAGTGACGGTCGGTGTAGCCTTATTCACCACCTGGGATAACGCCGTTGAGACAGCGGCGCTGTAGTTGATATCCCCTCCATACTGCGCCGTGATCGAATGTGTGCCCGCTGTAAGCGAGTTGGTCGGCTGGATAGCGACTCCACCACTGATGCTTCCCGTACCGAGAACCGTCGTGCCGTCGTTGAAGGTTACCGTGCCCGTTGCATCGATCGGGAGGGTAGCCGTGAAAAGTCACCGCGCTGCCGTATGTCACTGGGTTCGGCGATGAAGCCAGGGCGACCGTGAGCGTCGTCGGTGTTACGGTGATAGTGCCGTCCTGGAACTCCATCAGGTAGTTGAGCGAGCTTAGACCGCCGGTAATCGATACCGGATAGGTTCCAGCTGGTGATCCCAGCGACGACGGTGTTGAGTAAATGGGCACCCCCGTGACGGCGGTGGCCGGTGTATCTCCATTCAGGAGCGTGCCCGACACCGTAAAAGTGAAGGCTGGGTTTGCCTGACCATAGATACGGCTTGTGTCATTTGCGGTCACGATCAGGTACGGTTCTCCGCTGGGACCAGTCTTCTGGGAAACCACGATCGTGACCGGCGTGCTCGTGCTCGCGGCGAGGTTGCTGTCTCCAAGATACGTTGCAGCGATCGTATGCCTCCCCGCGCGGAGAGTGGAAAGCGGTAGAGTCGCGACGCCGGTTCCAGAGCCGACCGGCGCTGTGCCGAGCACGTTCTGCCCTTCGAGGAAGACTACGGTCCCTGTCGCCGTCGTCGTTGCAACGGTGGCAGTCAGTGTTACCGTGTCCCCGTATTGAGCTGCCGTGAAGCCCGGGGTCGCCAGCTGCGACCAGAGTTGTCGTGGACGGAGCGGCCACGATCGTCAACGTGCCTGGGACAGTGGCAATCTCGTAGTTCTGACTTACCAGCCCGCTAACAGTAATCGGGTACGTCGTGCCGACGGCCGAAGACGGAGTGTCGGTCGTGGCATAGACAGGTATTCCGGTCACGGCAGAGTCATAGCGGTCCCCGGGTAAAAGAGTGCCAGTAACGATGTAGGCAAACTGCGGATTCGCGGTCGCGAACTGACGGCTGGCGTTCTGCACGGTTATCGTCAGGGCAGCGCCGCCGCCAGATCCCTGTTTTTTAGCCACAGTCACAGTCGATCGGCTGGCTCTCGCTGGTGGAGTAGATCCCATCGCCCGAGTAGACCGCCTTAACGGAGTGGGTTCCGGCGTTAAGGGTGGATGCCACGAACGTCGCCGTGCCACCGGACAGCGTCGCATCCCCAATGAACACCGTGCCACCGGATGGCAGCACATCGTAGAAGGTCACCCTTCCAGACGCGACTGTAGGGCTCATCGTTGCGGTGAGGGTAATAGGATCACCGTACTGGCCCGAGCTTGGATTGACCGTAAGCGTGGTGGTCGAGGGCATGCCGATCGCATCATCCGTAACGATCAGAGTTCCGGGGACGGCTTGTTGTCGTGTAGTTGTTTGAGGTCAGGCCCGATATGGTGATCGGGTATGTGCCCGGATCCGAACCTGCTGGCGACGTCAAAGATTGGCGTTCCAGTGATCGCTGTTTCATATGTGTCGTTGTTGAATAACTGACCTGTGACGTAATAGGTGAAAACTGCACCTCCGCCCCATTTGCAGGGCGCGTTGCATTTCTGACGACGATGGTCAACGCTGGCGCCTGCTGCTCACCGGTAGTCCTCTGCGTGATGGTCAACGTCGCAGGAGAACTGGTGCTGCTCTGCAGATTTGGGCCGCCGTTGAAAGTCGCAGTTATCGTATGATCGCCCGCTGGCAGATTGTCGATCGGGAACACGGCGTGGGTCGTGCTGTCGAGTGATGCGGTTCCCAGCAGCGTCGGACCCGTCGAAGAAGCTCACCGTTCCGGTCGCTCCCTGGGTCACGGCTGCGGTCAGCACATCCTGATCGCCATACATCATGGTCGCTGACGCTAAAGCGAGGGACGTAGTCGAACTCCCTTGCGTGACCGTGACAGTGCCATCCTGGAAGGCGATCTCATAGTTCGCCGATACCAGTCCGGAGACAGACAGAGGGTACGTGCCCACAAGAGAGCTGGGCGCTGCGCTGGTCGTGTACACAGGAGTCCCTGTCACGGCGGTGGCAAGGCTATCCCCAGGTACAATGGTTCCCAAAATCGTATAGCTGAAAGCAGGATTCGGCTGGCCGAAGGGCCTGCTCACGCTGTCGGCCACCACCGTCAGCGCGGGGCCACCACCAGACACCGTCCTCTTGGTTACGGTAACCTGCACCGGCCCTGAGGTGCTGCCACCGAAGTTGTTATCCCCTGTGTAAGCCGCCGTGATGTTGCTATACGTTCCCACCGGAAGAAACTGCCCTGTTTCCGCTAGCTGATTAAGTGCCAGGGTTGCGGATCCGGCGTTGAGCGTTGCACTGCCGAGCAGTTCCGTTCCCAGGAAAAAGTTCACTGCGCCGGTCGCGGTCGTCGGATTTACGTTCGCAGTGAAGATAATCGTATTGCCATAGATCACTGTCTGCGTAGGCGGCGTAAGCGATGTACTTGTTCCTGCTGCATTATTCCTGAGAGCAAAGTTTACTGACCCGACCGATCCGGCAGTCGCTGTAACGGCATAGGTTCCTGCGGTTCCATTGGCGGTGGCGATGACGCTTGCAAGTCCGTCGCTGCCGGTCACAGCAGACGGCGCACTCAGGGTGGCGTTGGCTGTCGTACCCGTGGCCACATACGTGACAGTCACGCCTTGGACAGGGTTGCCGCTGGCATCGCTGACATTAACCGTCAACGGTTGGGTGAACTGCGTATTGATCACCGTGGTCTGCGGGGAGCTGCCGGCATGGATGGTAATCGACGTGGGAGCACCGGCCGTATTGGTCAGTGTGAATCGCGCTGGAGTCCCCACGGCGGACCCCGTCACATTGAAAGAACCGGTCTTGTTGTTCGCTGTGACATTGACCGACGCGAGTCCATTGGCATCGGTGGTGCTTTTGAGGGGAGATAGCGACCCGTTGGCCACGAGTGCAGTCCCATTCGTGTCCCAGCTTACAGTTACGTTCGGCACAGGATTACCAGATCGGTCCGTGACAATGGCGATCAGCGGGCTCGCGTAGTTCGTGTTTATCGCCGCACTCTGGTTGTTGCCGCTGGAAACATCGGTCGAAGCCGGGAGACCGTGGATGTTCTGGGTCAGGCTGGCTGAGCTCTCGAGGAACTGCTCCGTGCCGAGGTAGACAGCCTGGATCGTGTGCGAGCCGGAGGAGAGTGAATTGTTCGTGTATTTGGCCGTGCCATTCGAGTTGACCTCTGTGGGAAAGCCCTGAGTTCTACCGTCTACGGAGAACTGAACCAGACCCTCGGTGACCGGACTGCCAATTTCTGTAACGGTCGCGGTAAACGTAATCGTGGTGCCCTCCAGGGCTCCGCTTGGAGCGTCCGAGACAAGAGCCGTCGTCGTCGCGGTTGGCAGGATGAGCAGAGGCAACCTCTGAAGGTTGCTCATCTCGGGTGAGTTCCCCGTGCCGTTGCCAGAGGTATTGTGTCCCCCCTCGTTCGCGTAAGCGGCAAAGACATACAGCGTGTGCAGTTCAGAGTTCTGTGGACTCACGGTTATCGTGAACGTCGCTGGATTGCTGCCACTAGCAGTGGTCCTCGGGGCTTGGCTCCACGGAGTTACCCCGTCCACCGAAAAGTAGACCTGCGTAGGCGGTGGATTGGTCGTGGTGCCACTGTAGACATCGTAGGGAGGGTTGCTGGTGTAGGCACTGGTTACGGTAACGTTGAAGCTTGGCGTGGGGGTGAAGCACGCAAAGAGGCCAGCGCTCGTGAAGGTATCGCTTCCCGTAAACACAGGGGTTACTACAACGTTCAGCGGAACTGGTTGTTGCGCCCCCACAGTGAGCACCGTCACGTTCGCGCTGCCGCGGTTGGAGACGTAAACCTGGTTCGTGACCGGATTCACTGCGACTCCGGAGGGGGCAGACCCGGTCGGCACTGTCGCACTCACCGTGTCACCGGTTCCGTCGATCACCGTTACGGTGCCGTCGTTCTGGTTCGCCACATAGATCTTGTTGGTGAGAACGTTTAAATCGAGCGCATACGGTAAATTGCCGGTGGGAACCGTGTCGATTACGTTCCCGAATTTCCCGTCGATTACGCTCACACTGTTGCTGCCCTGATTGGCGACGTAGATCCTGTTGAGAAACGGATTGACTACCACAGCACCCGGACTGCTCCCGACATTGATTAGGTCAATTCGATTCAGGGTGTCTCCGTCGATGACGGTGACAGTGTTGTCGCCCTGATTGACGACGTAGAAGTTATTCTCCGCAGGATTCACTCCTACAGCGACAGGGCTGCTGCCAGCAAACACCATGTCAGTTGTATTGGTATTGCCGTGGATGACCGTAACGTTGTGCGACCCCTGGTTGGCGACAACAATCGTGTTCGTGTCTTCATTGACTGCCAGTCCTTTTGGCGTTGTTCCAACGTTAATGGTGGATGTCCCGTTGGTAGTCCCGTCGATAACCGTCACAGTGCCGTCGCCGGAATTGGTGACATAGGCCTTGTTGGTTAACGGATTGACAGCTACGGCAAATGGCCCCTGACCTGCGCTGACCTGGGTCGTCGCATCGCCATTCAGGGCATCAATGACAGTCACATCGGCACTGCCGCTGTTAGGCACATAGATCTTGTCGATCGCCGGATCCACTGCTACCGCCACCGGACCGATTCCCGTACTCACGGGGGAAGGATTGCGCCGCCATTCGCAGCATCGATTACGGTAACGGTGTTGTCCCCCATGTTGGGCACGTACACCTTGTTCGTCACCTGGTTCACCGCCACCGCGGATGGGTTGCTTCCGGCATTAATGGTGCTCGTCGTTTTGGTTGCCCCATCGACAACCGCAACATTACGGTCCTCAAAGTTGGCGACATAAACACGATTCGTTACAGGGTTCACTGCCACCGCGCCCGGTTCGTCGCCGGTAGAAATGGAATCCACTTTGGTAGCAGGATGGTACTGGTACTGCCATCAAGCACGACCACTTGCCCAGGCGTCCCATTGTCAGTGACGTAGATCCGGTTCGTCAGGGAGTTCACCGCCAACGCGGAAGGGTTATTTCCTATGAGAGGACAATCCCGGATAGGCATCGGTCGCGCCGTTGACCGCCATCACGATACCGCTCTTAGTCGGGTAGCGGTGATGTAAATGAAGTTTGTGACAGGGTCGACTGCGATCGCTGTGAGTCTGGTGGCAGGTAGCGTCGTGCTTGTGAGGGTATTGCTTACTCCGTCGATGACGCTTAGGTCATTGCCGCCGTTGATGACATAGATCTTGTTGGTCACCGGATTGACAGCCAGAGCGTTAGGGGTTTGCAAGCACTACGATCTGAGAGCCGAAGGCATGTCGTTGGAGCCATCGATCACGCTCACCGTGCCGTTACTGCCATTGCCGACGTTAGCCACATAAATGCGGTTGGTTACCGGATTGAGAGCGAGCGCAAAAGGATTTCTCCCTACGGCGATCGTGTCCGTGGGCCTATCGGTCCTGCCGTCGATGACCAGGACGTTGCCATTCGGAAGGTATTTGTGGTGGCATTGCCATTGGCTTGGGCAACGTAGATCTTATTTGTTATTGGATTGACAAGGATTGCCTGGGGATTCAGTCCTGTTAAGAAGGTTATTACGCTGTGCTGCGCTTCGTTGATAACTGTCACACTCCCGTTGAAGGAGTTGCTGCCTGAGTTGGCGACATAGACCTCGTTGGTAACGGGATTGACTGCGATCGCTACCGGCTGGATTCCCACGACGTCAGTTTGCGTCGTGTTTGTCGCACCATCGATGAGTGGTGACTGTATTCTGGCCACGGTTGGCGACATAAATCTTGTTGGTTACCGGATTAACCGCCACGGCAAATGGCTGGGAGCCGGTAGCGACCAGACTCTGCGTCCAAACTAAGGGGCAAGCTACGAGCAAAACAATCAGGATCCCAAGCCACAGGAGAGCGCAACGGCGGTAGACAAGCACGCTTGATAACACCAGACGGCCTCGCATGAACGAATTCGCTCGAAACTGGCCCTCAGTACCTGATTGATTCCGATACTGCTCCTGCCAATGCTATGTCAAATGGGGTAGCCCGGTGATGACTCACGGAATACGTTACACGATCAACGTCGCTGCTTGTCTGAGTATCAATTTATTTCCATCTCAACTCCGCGGGTTTGATTGCCGGAACCGTGACCTTGCGGGGACTACAATCTGATTGGTAAATACAGAGTTCCCTATCCGCTATTCGTTTCCGGGTTTCCCATGATTCTCCCGCAATCCTGAAAAGCAAAGTACCCCAGAAGTGCCCTCGCCAAGCGTCGGCTTCCCCCTGTACCTCATGGGACGCAGAAAGACGAAACCCCCAGTATTATCTGGGGTTTTATTGGATGCGAGTGAGGGATTCATATCGGAGTGTAAATACCCTGCAATGAAGGTTTTGCAAATTAAAGTTTGAAATGTACCCACAAATGTACCATCACCCGCACTCCGCAAGCATGCGCGTCATGGCTTCGAAGCCTCCATCTCGAATCTTCAGCCAGCCTTGGCAAGTCACCCACCCACATGCACCCTTTGACCCGTCCGGGCTGCCGCGACCCAAGCGAGGCTTTGCGGCCGACCTAGGTTGAAGTCGCCGATCTTTTGCCCCTGGGCCCGTTCGCGCATAGCCGCGGCGCTCATGGCGGGGGTGAAAGCCAACACGCCCGTAGAACTCACTGCGGTCGTTTTCCATCTCACTAGGGTCTACCACGACGCGGTATGGAATCTCAACTACGTCACAAAGTATATGTGTTTCCGTGATCTTCATAAAGATGCCGAGCTTCACTCCATCTGTGGGATGCCGATAGACCTCCATCGTCATATTTAGGGCTTTATTGATTTGCCCGACCGAGCCAGTGATTGGCACCACCAAGCGATTCCTGGGTGTGTCGGTCACGGTAAGACCGTGTGCTTGTGCGAAAGAAACCACGGCCTGATAATCGTCCACCGTAGGGCCGAACCCTTCGGTGAACTGCTCTACACTTAGAAAATGGTGGTAATCGGGGCTGGATGGATCATATAGCCGGCTCAACAGTTTCGTCAGTTCGTTTTCGTTGCGCAGGGGCATCACGATGGAGACATGGATTTGTTGCTCCTCCGGCATTAGGCCGACCAGCGCCGCATTTCTGCTGGAAACTGCGGCGGGCACGTGATTGTGCAACACCTGGACCGATTGCTGCGCCTGGCCTGTACTGCACACCTCGAACACCATCACAGCGAATGCGAGGTAGAGAGCAGCCAACCGGTTTCGTTGTTGGGGATGCTTGGGAAATCGCCGAGAAAATATACCGGCGGAATTGGATCGTGTTACATGGAAGCTGCTGGGGCCCAGAAAAAGTTTTGTCGTACGCACCAACCACCCGTTGTCCGTCAAATTGGGAGAATCTAAAAAACCAATGGTTGCAGGACTGTTGGGGAGCCAGGCTGCCCTTATGATGGTGCAATATCCCCTTCAATTTGTCGAGGTTAAAATCGACATACGCTCCGCCGGATTCATTCAGGAATATCGTCCCATTCGGGATGGAGTCTTCGAGAAAGGGTGGTGAGACCCTAAACGCCTAAAGTTCGAAAATCGTCTACCAGGGCCGACCACTCCTTTATTTAATTATTTTGAGCAACTTACAGTAGAATCCATTCTTCCATTTCGAACTCCACACGAACGACTCCCGTATGCCATCGTTTTGAAGGAAAACCTATCGGTGAGTGACTTGGCAATTTTGCATTGATTGAGGCATTCGCTAGCCAAACCTTCCGAATTGCGGACAAAACGGACATAATTCGACGCAAAACGGCTCACCGGCATCTCGCAAACCTGCCAGCCGTCCAGCCGCGACCGCGTTCTGAGTCAGCCTATTCTTCACGGCTTTCCGGACCGCCTTTTTGACTTTCTTCGCTGCCTTCTTCTTAGCCTTGTTATTCGCTATATTCCCTCACACTTATTAGCGTCGGCCAGCTACCATTGCTTGTGCTAAACCTTGTGCTACCATCGAACTCCCCATCTTGAGCTCAGCCCTCGCCAACGCACGCCCGGCGCCGTCCAACCCGCTTGTGTCCAACTGATCTTCATTTCAATGAGGCCATCCTTGAAAACATCGCCGCGCTCCTCCTATCTCCTCTCTGCGTTTGTTCTCCTCTTCACCACAGTCTCCGCCTTCGGACAGACCGGACTGCTCATCTCACAGATCTACGGCGGCGGTGGTAACTCCAACGCCTCGTACTCCGCCGACTTCGTTGAGATCTACAATCCGACAAGCGCGCCCATCAGCACGGGCGGTCTCTCCATTCAGTACGCATCGGCAGCTGGCAACTTCACCCAGGCGATCAGGCTCGCTTCAGCCACCATCCAGCCCGGCCACTACTTCCTGGTTCAGACCACCACCCCCGCTGTACCTCCTGTCGGCGCCAGTCTGCCCACGCCTGATACCTCCGGTTCGTCACCCAACCTCTCGGCGACCGCCGGCAAAGTAGCCCTCGTCAATGGCACCGCAGCCCTCACCGGCGACACCACCTGCCCCCTCATCCTCGCCGACACCGCCATCCTCGATCTCGTCGGCTACGGCGGGACCGCAAGCTGCTTCAAAGGCAGCGCAGCCGCACCTGGGCCCAGCTCCACCAACACCAACACGCAATCCGTCATTCGTACCGTCCCCTCCGCCAACACCAACAACAACTCCGCCGATTTCTCCGTCATCTCTCCGCCCAATCCACGCAACTCCAGCTTCGCGAACAGCTCCCTCGGCGCCACCGGCTCCGCCAACCCAGCCTCCCTTATCGCCGGTCAGTCGACTGTACTCACCGTAGCTGTCACGCCCGCCACCTCTCCGATTCCCAGCACAAACATCGCCGTCATCGGCGACCTCCGTCTCGTCGGCGGCAGCCAGACTCAGGCCTTCGCCGACAACGGCGACGGTACCTTCTCCTTTACTACCACCGTCACCACAATGTCCTCCGGCATCATCGCTCTTCCCGTCACAGTCACCGACGCCCAGAGTAACTCCACCTCCGCCACCATTACACTCACGGTCGCGCAGCCCGCTCCAACCGTCGCCATCCACGATATTCAGGGCGTCAAATCCACAACCGCCGCCACCGTCTCTCCCTTTGTCGGCCAGAAGGTCCAGACCACCGGCATCGTCACCGCCGTTCTCTCCAACGGTTTCTTCATTCAATCTCAAAATCCCGATAACAATCCCCTCACTCCCGAAGGCATCGAAGTCTTCACCAGCTCCAAGCCTCCCGCCACCGTCGCCGTCGGCAACGTCGTCACCGTCACCGGCACCGTAGCCACCTTTCCCGCCGTCACCGCCAGCCACACACCCGCGACCGAGATCAGCGGCACGCCTACCATCGCCCTCGTCAGCACCAGCAACCCGCTTCCCGCGCCCATCACCCTCACTAGCTCCATGCTGACTCCTTCCGGCGGCCTCTATCAGCTCACGCCGTATGAAGGCATGCGCGTCACCGTCCCCTCCATGACCTCCGTCTCCGGAACCAATGGCTCGATCACCGACGCCAACGAACCCAACGAACTCGCAACCTCCGTCGGCTACTTCTACGCCGTCATCACCGGCACTCCCCGTCCATTCCGTGAGCCCGGCATCGACATCCGCGACGTCCCCATCCCCGGCGAACCAGCCAACATCGCCCAGTTCGATGACAACCCGGAGCGCATTCTCGTCGACACAACCATCGCCGGCGGGACCTCACTTGAAATTTCCACCGGAGCAGTTCTCCCCAACGTCACCGGCGTTCTCGACTTCACCTTCTCCAACGACAGCTTTTACGATCCCAGCCGTCTCATCCTCGACGTCACCTACGACCGCACTCAGGTCATTCCCGGCATGACCGTACAGCCCGTACCCACGGCTGCCGCGAACGAGTTCACCGTCGCCTCCTTCAACATCGAGCGCTTCTACAACACCAACTCCGCCGACGACCTCTACTTCGTTCCTGCCGGCGTCAACGGCTTCAACGGCAGCTCCAGCACACCCATCCTTTCCACCGGCCAGACCTTCATCTCCGAAGCCGTCGACGTCACCCAGGCCGCCTATACTCGGCGTTTGCAAAAAGTCTCTCTTGCTATCCGGAACGTCCTTAATACACCCGACATCGTCACCCTCGAGGAGTGCGAAAACCAGTCAGTCGTCAACGACATCGCCAACCAGATCAACACCGACGCCGGCATTCCCAACCTCTACACCGGCTACAGTACAGACAACTCCACCTTCTTTTCTCAGGATGGCACCGGCATCTCCGTCGGCTTCCTCGTCAAAAACTCGACCGTCGATAAACTCGGCTTCACTCAGTTCGGCCAGAACGAGTCCTTCACCCCCACTACCTCCACCAATCCCATCACGCTCAACGATCGCCCCTGGCTCGTCCTCAACGCCGGCATTAAGCGCGCCAACGCGAAGGACTATCCCGTTACCGTCATCGTCAACCACATGAAGGCGCTCACTGGCGTCAACAGCGCCACCTCGACCTCCACGCGCCAGAAGAAAGAACTCCAGGCCGAGGACATCGCCAAGTACATCCAGACCCTCCAGGCCGCGGGCCAGCACGTCATCTCCGGCGGTGACTTCAACGCCTTCGAGTTCTCCGACGGCTACACCGACACCCTCGCCACCTACACCAACACCAACGTCCTTCCCGCCACCCAGGTCGTCCAGCCCGGCGTCGCAGGCCTCGTCACTCCGCCTCTCACGGACCTCTCGCTTCTCCTCCCGCAAAATCAGCGGTGGTCCTACTCCGAAGACGGCAGCGCGCAGATCCTCGATCACATCGTTGTCACGCCTGAGCTCGTCGCCGCTGGCGCTCACATGGCCTACGCGCACCTCGACGCCGACTTTCCCCTCACCGCCTACAACGACGCCACCACTCCAGCCCGCACCTCCGACCATGACGCCGCCGTCGGCTACTTCACCCTCCCCGCTCCGGTCGTCTCCGCCTCGCTCACCCCCCCCGGCGGTTCCTTCGGCTCCGTTGCTGTCGCCAGCCCATCGGTTGGGCAGATCTTCACCTTTTCCAACATCGGCGAAGCCAGCATCACCATCACCGGCATCACCACCACCGGAGACTACGCCGTCACCCCTAACTGCCCGGCTACCCTCGACAGTGGCGCCTCCTGCACCGCCAACGTCGTCTTCACGCCCACCGCCGTCGGCACACGCAACGGAGCACTGAACATCGCCACCACCTCCGCCCCGGTCTTCAGCGTCAACCTCACCGGCACAGGAGTTCAGAGCGTCCCACAGCTTGTAACTACGGCACAGCTCAGCTCGCTCGGAGACGGCAGCTATCAGGCCATCATCGTCGTGAAAAATACAGGAACCGGGACCGCGAACGCAGTCACGCTCACCGGAGGGACCCTCGGCAGCGCCTCCGGCTCGTCACTCCCGGTCTCTCTCGGCGACATCCAGCCGGGGGCCTCGGCCACCGCCACTGTGGTCTTCCCGGCCTCAGCTGGCTCCCCCGGGTCGGCAGCAGTGGAGCATTACACCGGAATCTACACCGGAGGGACCTTCGTCGCCAGTCTCCGCGTCGCTCTCCCAGGCAAATAAGGTCTACCCGGTAGCGATTTGCGGGAACCTTCGGTTGCTTCAGCGCGGGCGAGGTTTTCACGGTGCTAGATGATCCGCTTGAGATAGAGCTGAAGGGGCATTGTTGTTAGGGTAGCAGTTGGGTTGCGGGGTGGTTGCTCGTTGTCAGTTCACAGTTTTTAGTGGAGGTCAGCGCGGTACGGGAGGGTAGCGAGCGGATGACGGCAACTGTACTTTATTTGGGCCCCAGCGATTGTGGTGGGCTGCCGAACCACTCGAACATGTTCTGGTAGGTTTGATGTAGTTTGTCGATATCGCCGAAGCTGAATGGGTCGTAGTCCGTGAGACGGCTCGGATGTTCCAGCGAAGATGGGGATGGAGATGCCAAAGCAACCTCCACCGAGTGACTGCCATCGACCGTGTAACTGGTTCCTGGAACGCCAGCTAAGTAAACAAATCGCCCCCGTACGTGTTCTGATTATCCCGTGTGAGCTATCGCCAGTTGACGAGGACCTCGAGGGGCTGGTTGCTTGCTTTCTCAACCGCAACGAGGAGCAGCAAGCGCTGGCCGTCCCTGGTGACCACAAATGGGGGTCCGCCGGTCGGGCTGGAACTTACGGTAGGAGCTTCGAACAGGAGCCTGGGTATAGCAGCTTCGAAGGACGCGCCGTCCGTCTTCACGTCCACGGCATAGAAGCCGTCGAGGAAGTGGAAGAACAACTCCTTGCCGTCGCGCCGCCATCTGGGCAGTTCCCCTCCTGCTACGGAGACCTGCCATTTGCCGCGCGGCTGTGAGGAGTCGAGCGTGAACCCCTGCACATAGACCTCCATCCTTCCGGATTCCGTCGAGCGATAGGCAACCCAGCGGCCATTAGGAGAGAATTGGCCGTGCTGCGTCGCGAATTCCGGATTCAGGAACTGCACGGGCTTCCGGTTGCCATCGAGAGGCAGCACGTAGAGATGGGCACTACCACTGAGGGGCCCATTACCACTGGTCGGCTGATAGTTATAGGCAAGATACTTGCCGTCCCGTGACCAGTCCTCGACGTTTTTATGTCCGGCTTTTCCTCCCAGCAACAGTTCCTCGGAGCCCGAGCCATCCGCCGGTTTCTGATAGATGTCCCTTTGTCCCAGACGATTGGAGCTGAAGGCGATCCGTGTAGAGTCCGGCGACCATATTGAGTCCAGATCGTCGGCGGGATCGAAGGTAAGCCTGGTCTTCGTGCCGCGCAGCAGGTCAAATATCCAGATGTCACGCGCCTTTGTCAGCGGATCGCGAATGCCAACGGCCAGTTTAGTATCGTCCGGTGATAGCGCGGGGTTCGAGTAGTCCGCGGCCTCGCCAACAACACTGAGTCTTTTGCCGCTGCGATCGACCCATTGCAGTAGAGACTGGGAAGATTGGGTGTTGCGATGCCACACCAGCACGCCGTTGGGCGAGGCGTAGAAGTTGGCGTTCGGGTATACGTTATTCTGCGCGATCTCGATGCGGTTAGCGACCGCAAGCGGTTCGCCTCTCAACGTGAGACTCCGGAGATCGAACGGCTGGGACATGAGGACGTCTCCTGTCATGAACAGCAGTTGGCCCGACTGGACATAGGCCGCGTGGGAATTGGTGGCTACGATGAACTTGCGCTCACTCGAATCGAGCGAAGCAACGTAGATACCCTGCTGACTGGGACGATCACTCAAGGACAGATACAGGTAATGCTTTCCATCGGGAAGAAACACGGGCCACAACTGCGCCGTTTCGCCTTCCGCCAGAGGCAGAAGCGGCTTCGGATCGCCACCTGCCGCAGAGACACGGTACAGCAGGCGGGATGTGTTTGTGGAGAGGATCACCCCGTCACGATTCCACGTCCCGCCATTAACACCATTGCAACTGCAAATCGTGAGAGGCGGCCCTGCGGAGACATCCACTCTCTCAAGGTTTCCTCGAGAAGTGAATGCGATTTGGCGCCCGTCGGGTGACCAGAAGGGGGAACCAACGTTAAGACCCTGGACGGGGATCTCCGTTGCGGTTGCTGCATTCAGGGGACGAATGAAAAGCCTGTCGGCGTCGCGTTCGGTGGCTGCCGCGGTAAAAGCGATGCGTTCGCCGTCTGGCGATACTGCAGGCACCGTGAAGTAGAAGAAGTTCAATTTATCCGGTGCTGGTATCTGGAAACGGACCTCTGCGGCTGGCGCGGGTTGTTTCGGCAGATGGGTCGCGATCCAGACGATGGACGCGAGGAGGAGCGCTGCAGCCACGCCAGCCGCCAACCATGCGAGGCGTTCGCGATTGCGGCGTTTGGCTGCGACAGGCGCGGGAATGCCGGCGTTCGAGCCGGATTCGGTTATCCATTCGAGTTCGCGGGTCAAGTCGCGGGCACTCTGCCAGCGTTCGTCCGGTGATTTGGCAAGGCATGTCCGGACGAGGCGATCGAGTGCCGGTGTGGCCATCGGCTGGAGCGTGGAGACCGGTGGCGGATTGGTGGACATGACCGCGGCGATGAGGCTTGCCGAGCTGGAGCCCTGGAAACTTCTGCGGCCGGTGATCATTTCGTAGAGCATTGCGCCGAAGGCGAAGATGTCGGAGCGCGCGTCTGTCTCCTTGCCTTCTAGCTGCTCGGGAGACATGTAGGGATAGGTTCCGAGGATGGTGCCTTCGACGGTGAGAGGCGGCGGCTGGGTTAGGCCGATGGTCTCGATTGCGACGGATGAGACAGGGCTGCCCATTTTGGCTAATCCGAAGTCGAGGAGCTTGGCTCCGCTGCGGGTGAGCATGACGTTGCCGGGCTTGAGGTCGCGATGGATGACGCCTTTGCGATGCGCGGCGTCGAGAGCACTGGCTATTTGAATGGCGATGCGGAGGGCTTTTTCGATGGGGAGCGGCCCTTTGCGGAGATGCGCTTCGAGGGTTTCACCTTCGAGATGCTCCATGACGAGGAAGTCGACGGAGCCTTCGTGGCCGATGTCGTAGAGGGCGCAGATGTGAGGGTGATTGAGGCTGGAGATGGCTTTGGCTTCGCGCTCGAAGCGCTCGGTGAAGCGGACCCCGCATATTTTGATGGCGACGGTGCGTTCGAGGCGTGTGTCGCGGGCTTCGTAGACTTCGCCCATGCCTCCGGCGCCCAACGGGGCGATGATTTCGTACGGCCCCAAACGCGATCTTGCAGCCATGGGCATATAGCACGGAATAATACAGGAGCGGGAATTTGGAGAACATCATTTATACGATTGCCGCAGGAATGCTTTATCCATTTGGGGTCATCGTTTACACGATTTCGTATCGTGGAAACCTGCGGCCGGTGGGATGGAAGCGATCCACTCGGGGGGACGCCAAGGCAGCCTGGCGGTGCATAGAGCACTGCTGGTTCAATCCAGACGGCTCGCATTTGTCCCGGCTAACGGCAAGCTGATTTAAACAGTTCTCCGTTCCCGAGCTGTTCCAGAATTGATCGCAATCGCCAACTGAGACCACCCCGTTTTCCGGGAACATGCAGTGTAGCTGTTCCTAATCACCGTTCAGAAGAAGCCCGTTGCCCTGGACTGTCCCAAATCGTATGGTGACCCACTTTGGGCGTGCCTTCGAAAAGGAGTCGCCTCGTGGTGAAACACATCATTTTCCATCTCTAGCTCGAATTACGGGAATAATTTGACGATTTCCAAGTTATCAGTGGAGCGGGAGCATCGTAGTCGGCGTTTTGCAACTTAACCGACTCTGCCGCATCCGCCAACACCACCTGACTCAGCATCAATTGCCCAGATGTTCTCCATGTCAAAGACTCTTGGCCTGGAGGCAAGCCTGGGCAAATCAGAAAGGAACAATTCGAGAATCGCTCAATGCACTTGTTTACCCCGTCCGTACTTAGCCTCCCTTGCAACACTCACCCTCGCCGTTTGGTCATTCACGCGCTAATCGCTAATTTGTAGTATCTAATATCTCAAAATAGGAGTTTTTATGAAACAGCTTCACATCGCGCTTGGGGCACTGGCTCTGGCAGCGACTCTTTCTACACAGACCGCAAAAGCGGATTCCTTCAGCTTCGTCTTTGGTCCCTCATCAATTCCTGGTGACCACGGTACGGGGACATTGACTGGATCGGAGGTCACAGCGGGGCCGTTCCAGGATCCAGGGGAGTTCCGGATCACCGGGGCTCAGGGAACCATCATCGGGTCGGCTATCACCGGGATTCGTGCTGTAAACAGCTTCGGTGGCAACGATAACCTTCTCATCTTTCTGCCTGGAAGCGGAGAAGGCATAACTGACTCGGATGGTATCGCCATCTCTTTAGCGAATGGTGACACTGTAACCTTGTTGAATGGTGTCGAGACCATTACAGATAAGAATTTCCATGTAACTGACTTTAATGAACCTGTAACCATCTTCGACAACACCAACTCCGTTCCTAACCCCCTGCCCCCAGACCCCAACCCTACTCCGACGCCAGACCCCAACCCTACCCCCACACCAACTCCCAACCCAACCCCCTCACCGGTTCCTGAGCCGAGCTCGATCTGTCTGCTTGGCACTGGCGTTCTTGGAGCTGCGGGTATGGTTCGCCGCCGTCTGTCTCGCTAACCATTCCTGCCACCTTGCAACTCCGTGCGGGACTGCCTTCACCGGGCAGTCCTATTTTTAAGGACAGCGCTTGATGGAACCGATGGATGATGGAACCGATGGATCCAGGTAGGCGGTTCGGCGTGGAAGTAGCTAGAGAACGCCCGACCTTTGTTCTGCATTGGCATGCCCGCAAAGTGGGGTGGTCTCAACCGGTGGATGCAACACCATCTGATATGGAGGTGGTGTTTATGAGACTGGGAAGACGGTACGGTCTTTCTGCGGAGCAGAAGGCTGACCTCTGGCATCGTTGGAAGGTTGGAGAGTCGTTGCATGAGATTGGTCGTGCCTTCGGCAAGGACCATGGCTCGATTCAGTTCCTATTGTCGCAGCACGGCGGGATAGCTCCAGCCATTCGTCACCGCTCGCAGCGAACGCTCACGCTTGCCGAACGGGAAGACATCTCACGCGGCATTGCTTCGGGTTCATCGATTCGGGAGATAGCGAGAGGGTTGCAACGGGCAGCGTCGACGGTGAGCCGGGAGGTGGCGCGTCATGGCGGACGCCCGGTATATCGAGCCAGTGAGGCCGATCATCAGGCTTGGAAGTCAGCTCTGCGACCTAAGACGTGCCTTCTCGCTACCCATGTAAAGCTGCGGACGGTCGTGGCCCGTAAACTGATCCTGGACTGGTCGCCGGAGCAGATTTCCGGTTGGTTGGAGAGACGGTATCCCCCCAACGAGAGCATGCGCGTGTCCCACGAGACAATCTACCGCAGCTTATTCATCCAGGCTCGAGGAGTGCTGAAAAAGGAGCTGATGCAGCACCTGCGATCCAAACAGCTTATCCGTCGCTCAGTGCATGCTCGCGCTGGCGGACAGTCTCGAGGTCAGATCGTCGATGCCATCTCCATCAGCGAGAGGCCCGCAGAGATTGAAGATCGTGCCATTCCTGGTCATTGGGAGGGAGATCTGCTCAGCGGCACCGGCAACAGTCACATCGCAACCTTGGTGGAACGACATTCGCGTTTCACCATTCTGGTCAAAGTGCCCAGCAAGGACACAGCGACCGTTGTCGGTGCGTTGACCCGGCAGGTTCGTAAACTCCCCGCGTCCCTGAGGCGCTCGTTGACCTGGGACCGGGGGCTGGAGATGGCCAAACACAAGAGCTTCACCGTGGCCACAAAGGTGAACGTCTACTTCTGTGATCCGCAGAGCCCTTGGCAGCGAGGCACC
>CAVTVC010000003.1:0-12109 GCA_963738085.1 uncultured Acidobacteriaceae bacterium | reverse complement strand
AATCGTGGTCATAACGTGGTTCTTATGTGCAGTGATCGGGCTCTTAGAAATACGCCAACTTTTTAGATTTATTTTTGGTTGGTCCAATTCTGCCAACACTACAATTGCCACGACAAATGCGGTCCTTCGACTGCGCCTGTCGCGATGAAACTGCGACAGACTCCGCTCAGGATGACCGATTTTTCCTGGGGGTGGAGGTTTTGGGAGGGTGTATGTCAGTACACCCTCCCAAAGTTTAGAAGGAGAATCTGGCTCCGAATTCTCCGGTGAAGGAACGTGGAATGACCGTGCTGCTGGGGTTGATGAAGCCGAGGGGCTTGAGGAAGCTGCCGCCGGTGTCTGAGACGTTGACGTCGTAGTTGGGGCCGTAGTTGGCACGATTGGTGATGTTGAATGCCTGGTAGAAGAGGGCGATGTTGTAACGTTCGTGGATGGAGATGGTCTTTCCGATACGAGCGTCAAACTGGAGGAACGGCGTACTGAGGCCATAGCCAGAGTCGTAAGCGACCTCGCGGCATGCCCCGGACGTGACGCAGCTCTTGTAATAGCTTGCGAGGGTTGTGGCCTTGGTGGGATCCGCGGCCACGGCTGCCTTCGCTGCTGCGAGGTAGGCCGCATAGGCTGCGGGAGATTCCTTGGCCCCGGCGAAGATGAGTGCGTGGGGATTGCTGCGGCCATTGCCTACTCCCCAGAGATCAGCGGTGGACTCGACGATGCTGAGAGGCCGACCGGAGCCGACGGAGAGGATAGGCGAGATCTTAATCCGGAAGGGGAGAAAGAAGGTACCCGCTGCCGTGAAGTGATGGCGTTCGTCGTTGGGAGCGGTTCCGTGATCGGGCTGGCGGAACTCACCGAGGAACTGGTTGGTGGAGGCGTTGCGGAAGGCTGCGGGATTTCCCTCGAAGGCGAGGGCCTTTGCGTAGGTGTAGTTCAGTACAGCGCTGACGTGCTTGTAGGTTGACTGCCGGTAACTGATGTTGAGGGCATCGTAGTAGGAGCGGCCGATTGATTTTTCGACTCCGAAGCGGCCAAGGACGGGAACGCCAGCGGCAGCAAAGGCTGCCGAGAAGGGCCGGGCTCCGCCGTTGAAATACTGGGTCGGGTTGATGTTGACGGTCTTGTCTTCGTGGATGCCGCGAGCCTGCACGTACTCCATCTCGACAACGCCACTCCTCATGACAGCGTATTGGAAGCCGGCATTAATTTGCTGGGTGTAGGGATTGCGGTATCCCGGGTCCATGATGCGTCCTGTGGAGCCTGGGGCCAGATTAGCGCTTGCAGGCGGAATTACCGGGGCGGGATCGACGCCATAACGATATTTGCTGAGAAGAATATTGGTGCCGGGAACCAGATTTGCAGGAGAGGCGCAGGTGGTATCGGTAGGGCCGGCGCAACTGATGGAATAGGTATTGGCGAAGACCTTAGCATTCGATTGCTGGATCATGAAAAGAGGGATGTTTTCGAAGGATTGGCCGAAGTAGAGGCCGTAGCCGCCGTGGAGAACGAAGCGGCCATCGCCGTATACGTCGTAGGCGAAACCGATGCGCGGGCTGAGGTCGAGGTTGTCGTTTTTGGGAAGACCGGTGTAGTCGCCACCGAGGTAGCCAAGGCTGGGAGTGTAGCCAACACCAGTTGGGGGTAATTGCGTGGTTGGGACGGTAGCTACGTTGGTTTTAGAGGCGGCGACGATCTCCTGATGGGTGCGGCTGTTCGCCTGCTTTGCGATGCCATAGGTGTCGATGTCGCGGTCGTAACGGATGCCCAGATTGAGAAGCAGCCTCGAAGTTGCACGCCAATCATCTTCGAAGTAGAGACCGAGCATATCGGGAGAGAGGTTGAAGCTTGGGTCGCCTGAGGTTCCGGTCGAGGCCTGAACGGCACCTGGCGAGGAGAAGCCGGTGGGATACAAAGTCTTGTTGCTTAGCATCGTTGACGCTGTGGCAAAAAAGTCGAACTCAGGAGTTGGGTTGTTTTCGAAGTAACCACCGACCTGGGGTTCGTAGATGAAGTCAACGCCCATGCGGAGGGTGTGCTTGCTGACGTGCGAGAAGTCGTCGCGGAACTGGAATTTATGCTGGCTGGATTTTTGCGGGACGTTGAGATTTGTGCCGAAGCTGACGCCGTCGGGAAAGGTGATGTACGGAGTGCGGGTGGTTGAGTCGATGAGGTTGTTCCAGTATTGGAATCCTACGGTGAAGCTGTTGATGTTTTTTGGCGTGAGGACGGAGGTAAGGGTGGCGTTGGTGAGGATGAGGTCGTTAATGGTGTAATTGCCTTCCGTAAGATCCACCTGACCTGTGGACTGATCGTTGTTGCTCTTGTTGTCCTGGGCGGTGTAGCTGACGTAGAGCCTCTCTGTGTCGTTGAAGACGTGGTCGAGACGGCCGTTGTAGCGCTTCTCATCGAATGGAGTTGGAATAGTGTGGGCTGGTTGAGCCCCCAATGGAATTGCAAGGGTGAGTTCCTGGTAGGCGAGGTCGGTAACGGCGAGGCTGGACCGCTCGCGCAGGCCTTCATAGGCAAAGAAACCGAAGTCCTTGTCTCTGCGGATGCGGCCGCCGATTGCGCCGCCGTACTGCTGGCGGCTGTAGTCAGGCTTCGGCTGTCCGCCCTGTTCGCTGATTGCGTTGTTGGTCTGAAGGGCCTGGCTGCGGAAGAAGCCGTAGAGGGCACCGTGATATTGATTGGTTCCGGATTTGGTGACAATGTTGAGAGCCGCGCCTTCGCTGCGACCGTTCTCGGCAGAGAATCGGTTGGTGCTGATCTTGAACTCTTCTACGGCCTCGAGGGGGAGTTGCATGACAGCGCCGCCGACGGTGTTGTCCTTGTTGTCGATTCCGTTGACGGTGGTGTTGGTATTACGGCCGCTGGAGCCATTGACGGCGTAGACGGCGTAACGATTTTTAGTTGGGTCGTAGCTATCGACCTGCTTGACGCCGGGTGCGAGGATGGCGAGGTTTGCGATATCACGACCGTTCATGGGAAGGGACGTGATCTGCTGAGGGGAGACGCTGGACGAGCTGTCGGTCTTCTCGGTATCAAGCAGCTGGTTGAGGGCGGTGACCTCAACCGAGGTGGAGATGGTTCCAGCCTTCAGCGGCATATTCACTGTGAGCGTGGAGCCGACGAGCAGTTGAAGGTCTTTTGCCTGCGTGGTGCTGAAACCTGAGACCTCAACCTTGACGGTGTAGATGCCGACGGGCAGGAGATCGAAGCGATATTGTCCGGAGGCGTTGGAGATGGTGGTTCGTTCGGCGTTGGTGCCCTGGTTGGTTGCGATGACGCTGGCTGCGGGCAAGGCAGCGCCGGTGGCATCGGTAACGACGCCAACGATATTGCCGGTTGCGGTTGCCTGAGCTAAGAGCGAGTTCCCACTGGCCAGAATGAGAAGGACGAGAGATAAACTACTGATTAGTTTTCGCATATATGCCTCGGAAAGAGTACTCACCACTGAAAGCGTTCGCTTTTAGAGGTGGCGAAAGACGGTCTTTGGAAACGACCTTTTTATTTGTGTGCCGGACTTAGTCCCGGGGGAGAAACGCGGCTAAAAAGAAACCGGGACGGGCATCAGAAAAACAGTGATGAGATGCAGCATTGAAGGGGCGATCTGCATTTCGCGTTTCCCACATAATTCACGTTTTGTGAGGAAAAAAGCACTGTTTTAAATAACAGGTTCGCGAGAAAAATAATTTCCGAGCGAAACGTCAACTCGGGCGTCTGTCTGAATAGAAGGGACTTATGGCGTTAGTCGAGGGATGTAGCCTGGTGTTGTCTTCGATGGAGAGCTCGGACACGGAGGTCGATCTCTCGACGCTCGTGGAGACCTACTCTTCCCTTCTCTTCCGCGTGGTGTATTCGGTCGTGCGGAACAGGTCTGAGGCTGAGGATTTGGTCCAGGAAGTGTTTGTTCGCGTTCTGGAGAATCGGCGAAGACTGCTTGAGGTGCGGGAGATGCGGGTATGGCTGATCCGGATTGCGTGGAACCTGGCTCTGGACCGAAGACGAAGGATACGGCCGGAGCAGTTTGATGAGGGGTTTGCCGAAGGGTTGGTCTCGCGGGAGTTGCCGGCAGATGAGGCGTTGAATGAGGCTCGGCGGATGAGGGCCGTGTTGCGCGAGATGGAGAGATTGCCAAAGGCTGAGCGGCATGTGCTGCTGCTTTCTGTAACGGATGAGTTAGGGACGGCGGAGATGGCGGAGATTTTGGGACGTAGCGAGTCGGCTGTGCGGGCTTTGCTGTTTCGCGCGAGGACGCGGCTGCGGGAGCGTCTGGAGGAAGGAGAGAAGAAGCAATGAGGAACTCCGACGAAGCGATTGAGAGGGTGCTGGCGGGATTGCGCGATGTTGATGCTCCTGCGGGGATGGAGCGACGAATTCTGGATGGACTCGAGGAGCGGACTGCGCAGACGCGAGTGCGTTCGCGATGGTTTGGGGAGGATTTGCGCTGGGGTGCGCTGAGTTATGTGGCTTGCGGAGTTGCGCTCGCGGGCATTCTGGTTGTGGTGCTAGCGGTGCCTGCGATTCGGAGGTTTGGGCATGCTCCAGCGCAGACGAAGATTGATGTTGCTCCGGTAAAGGCGATGCCTGCGGCATCTTCCGTTGTTGCCGCTGTGGTCCCGGAGGGTGCTATGCGTGGGCAGCGTGTGGATGCGCGGGGAGCGGGGATGATTCGGGTTGCCGGTGGGATTGCAGATTCGGCGGCGACCGATTCTGAGGACTCTGTTGCGATGAGCGAGATGACGGCAGGGAGTTTTCCTGCGCCGCCGATGCCTTTGACTGAACAGGAGAAGTTGCTGCTGAAGATGGTGCATCGAACCGACCCGGTGGAGCTGGCCATACTTGATCCGAGGCTTGAGGCTCTGCGAGATGCAGAGGAGAAGGCTGAGTTTCAACGATTTTTTTCGAAGCCGACAGTGAAGCAATCGACGGCAGAACAGGAGCAGGCGGCAACAGGGCAATCGGCAGCAGAGCAAACGACAAGGGGGCAATCGAATACGGAACGACCGGCAAGTGAAGAAGCTGTACCGGCAACGGAACAGACAGCGCCTACACAATCTCCGACCGAGGATCCTGGACCGGAGCGATCGGACCGGAGCGATCCACCAAGCCGACAACACCGCAGGATGGAACTGCAGAATCACAAATGACAACGGCAACAACAGAAACAGGTCCTCCGCCTTCGGCGAAGGATGACAACTAAAAAAATAGCTTACGGGGGAACGAATGACGATGGCGCGTAAAACAAGAATGAAGTTTGGTAATGGATTTGTGGGCGTGGCTTTGGTGATGACGCTGGCCGGGCTTAGTGCCATGGGACAGAGTACAGAAAAGCCGGCTGCGGTTCAGACGACGGAAAAGCCCGCCATGATCCCGCAGGACAGTCCTTATGGGCATGTGGACCCGCGTCCTCTTCAGAGCTTTCGTTTGACGAATACGACCTCGCAGAATGATTCTAACGAGGTTGCTGTTGCGCTTCGCAACAGCCTTGATCCAACCGTGAAGCTTTTTTTGGTCCCCAGCCAGAACACAATTGTGATGCGAGGCTCAGCCGATCAGATCGCGATGGCACAGACGATTATCAAAGAACTTGACAGGCCGAAGAGGGCGTATCGACTGACCTACACGATTACGGAGATTGATGGCGGCAAGCGAATTGGGGTCCAGCACTTCTCTACGATCGCGACGGAAGGCCAGAGGTCGTTGGTGAAACAGGTCAGCAAGGTGCCGATTGTTACCGGTTCGTACAACAACGGAAACTCTGGGAATAGCCCCCAGGGTGTCGAGTCACAAGTGACTTATCTGGATATTGGGCTAATCTTTGATTCGACGATGGATTCGTATGCGAGCGGGGCGAGACTGCGCTCGAAGGTGGAGCAATCCAGTGTGGCCGAGGAGAGGTCCGGTATCGGACCGCAGGACCCGGTGGTGCGCTCGACTTCGCTGGAGGGGACGTCGTTTTTGATGCCCGGGAAGCCCGTGATCCTGGGATCGCTGGATATTCCGGGGAGCACCCGGCATCTGGACGTAGACGTAATGATGGAGCCATTGACACCCTAGTAACGAGGGGCGAATGGGCCGTAAGTAGCTGTTTTTACTGGCTGGTTTCAGCTTTGGCGAGAAGCCGGGATTTGCAGAGATGGCTCTTGACGGCAATACGCTTTGCCGTTACCTTTAAGGAATGGCAAGACTCCCTTCGGGTTGAGTCGGTCATAACGAAGTCCACCCACTTCGTTGCTTTACTGGAATACCCACGCAACAGCCCCCACCGCGCTGCGTGGGTTTCCTTTTTAACGGCTGCTTCTTTTAGCGGCTGCTTCCGCGTCTGATGGGCTACTTCGTAACACCACCGTACACTAGAGCAAGGGATGCCCTTCGAAACTCCAAACTCTGGCCCACTGGTTGCGGTTGCGCCGAGGCCCAGCGGGTTTGCTCCACTTGCGATTCCTTTGTTTCGGGACCGGTGGATTGCGAGTACCGTGTCTTCGGTTGGGACGTGGATGCAGGACACGGCGGGCACGTGGCTGATGACGGTGCTGACGACGTCGCCACTGCTGATTGCGCTGATGCAGACGGCGGCTTCGTTGCCGGTATTGCTGCTGGGACTGCTGGCGGGAGCTACGGCGGATATCTTTGACCGGAGGAAGTTGCTGATCTTCTGGCAGGCGTGGATGCTGGGGTCGGTGGGGATTCTGGCGTTGCTTACGTTTGTGGGGTATGTGTCTCCGTGGGCGCTGCTGGCTTTTACGTTTCTGCTGAATATCGGCTCGGCGATGAACAATCCGGCATGGCAGGCGATTGTGCCGGAGCTGGTGCCGAGGGAGATGATTCCGGAGACGGTCTCGCTGAATGCTGCCAGTAATAATTTGGCACGAGCAGTTGGGCCGGCGCTGGGCGGATTGATGGTGGCGGCTTTCAAGACGACACATGCAGGTGCGGGCTCGGTGTTTGCTCTGAATGCGATTTCGTTCGCCGGTGTGATCTGGGTCCTGGTGAACTGGAAGCGGATTCCTCTGTTCAAGTCAGCGTTGCCTTCGGAGCGAATTGCGGGATCGATTCGTTCAGGGCTGCGGTATGTGCGTTATGCGCCGGATCTGCAGGCTTCGCTGGTGCGGGCGTTTGTGTTTACGTTTTTTATCTCGGCGATATGGTCGCTGCTGGCGGTGGTGGCTCGGCGCGACCTGAAACAGGGGCCGCTGGGGTATGGCATTCTGAACGGCTCGCTGGGACTGGGAGCGGTGATTGCCGCGACTGTGCTGCATCGTGTGCGGGCGCGATTTTCGGCGGACCAGATTCTTGCAGCTTCGACGCTGTACAACGTTGCGGTGCTGCTGATTCTTGCTTATGTGCGGATTCCCTGGGTGATTATCGCTGCGCTGATTCTTTCGGGGTCGGCGTGGACGAGCACGATGTCGACGATTAATGTCTCGGTGCAGTTGGCGGTTCCGGCGTGGGTGCAGGCGCGTGCGCTGGGGACCTATCTGATGACGTTCCAAGGTGGCATGGCGCTTGGGTCGATTTTGTGGGGTCTCGTGGCCGAACATACTTCGACTCCGATTGCGTTGACGAGCGCGGCGGTGGGGCTTTTTGTTACGTTTCCTTTTGCGCGGCGATTTCGGATTCTGCAAGGCCCTTTGCCGGACCATACGCCGTTTCAACCGAGGCGGCCTGCACCTCAGGTTGCGTTCGAGACGGAGCCTACCGATGGGCCAGTGCGGATCTCGGTTGTCTACACAATTCCTGCCGAGAACTATGCGGAGTTTACGCACGCGATTCATTTGCTGCGCGGCGTGCGGTTGCGCGATGGAGCGATGCGGTGGGGGATCTATCGCGATGCGATCGACCCCGAGCATCTGAACGAGACGTTCATTATGGAGTCGTGGCTGGATTATCTGCGGTCGCGGGAGCGAATTACGGCGGCGGATGAGTTGATCCGGGCGCAGGTTCGCGCGCTGCATCGAGGTGATGAAGCTCCGAAGACGACGTATCAGATTTATGCGCGGGAGATTGCGAACCCGGTTCCTGCGCCGGAGTCATCGTAGGGGTTCTCGATGCGTTGAGGTACCCGAGGAGAAGGCCTGGGGCTGAAGCCCACTGCATACCAGCACTTTGCGGCACGACTGAAGTCGTGCCCTGATACAGACCAGAGTTTTTCCGCAGACTGTAAAGCGCTGATACAGAACCGAGTTTTTCGCAGATTGTAAGCTGGCACAGAGCAGAGTTTTTTCGCAGACTGTAAAGGCTGCGCTCACTCCGAAAAGACAACGACGTTTTTAATGACCTAAAGCGCGGAGCCCAGGGCGAGGTCGATCAGTGTGCTCTCTTCGATCTGATGGGCCTTTGCGGAGCCTGTGGCAGGTGAGGCGTTGGGGCTGCGTTTGACGCTGAGGACGGTGCGGTCTCCGGCCATGCGGCGAAGTTCGGGCATGACGTAGGTGAAGGCTCCCATGTTGGCGGGTTCTTCCTGGACCCACACGATCTCGTTTGCGCCGGGATGCTGGTCGAGTGCGGCTTGCAGTTCGGCTTCAGGCCACGGGTAGAGCTGCTCGATGAAGATGATGCCGACGGACATATCTTTGCGCTTAGCTCGCTCGACGCGGAGGTTGTGGCCGATCTTTCCGGTGCAGACGAGGAGGCGGCGTGGGTCTTTGACGTCGTTGTCGGGCAGGACGTTTTCGAAGGCGGGTTTGCCGAATTCGGCGACGGGTGAGGAGGCGTCTGGGTGGCGGAGCATCGACTTCGGGGTGAAGACGACCAGCGGCTTGCGCCAGGAGCGCAGGGCCTGGCGGCGGAGGAGGTGGAAGTACTGCGATGCGTTCGAAGGCTGCGCGATGACCATGTTGTCGCTCGCGGCCAACTGGAGGAAGCGCTCCATGCGGGCGGAGGAGTGCTCGGGGCCCTGGCCATCGTAGCCGTGCGGGAGGAGCATGACGACACCTGAGAGGAGACCCCACTTGGCTTCGCCAGCGGCGATGAACTGATCGATGATGGATTGGGCTCCGTTGACGAAGTCGCCGAACTGGGCCTCCCAGAGTACGAGGGCTTCGGGGTAGTCGCGGGCGTAACCGTACTCGAAGCCGAGCGCGGCGGATTCCGAGAGGAGCGAGTTGTGGACCTCGAAGCGGGCCTGCGTGTCCGTCATGTGGTCGAGCGGAGTGAAGCGGACTTCTGTCTCGGTGTCGACCAGGACGGAGTGGCGCTGGTTGAAGGTGCCGCGCTGCGAGTCTTGTCCGGCGAGGCGGACTGGCGTGCCTTTGGTGAGGAGAGAGGCGTAGGCGAGTAGTTCGGCTGCACCGTAGTCGAAGAGGCGTTTGCCTTCGGCCATCTCGATGCGCTGCTCGTAGAGCTTCTGGACCTTGGAGTGAATGTGGAAGCCGGCGGGATAGCTGTTGGAGAGGCGTGAGAGTTCGAGGACGCGCTCGGCGGAGATGCCGGTGGTGATCTTTGCGTCGGCTTCGGTGAGCTCGCCGCCGTGGTAAGGCTTCCAGTAGTCCGGGAGTTTGGACAGCTTGGGTTTTTTGGAGGCTTTGGTTGCCGCGGTCTGATCGGCGAGAAATTTTTCCTGGATGTTTTTCGCTTCGGGGGCTGGATCCACTCCGATGGCTTTGGCGTAGGTCTGGTAGAGGAACGGTTTCTCTTTGATAGCGGCGTAGCGGCGGGGCTGCGTGACGGTGGGGTCGTCGGCTTCGTTGTGTCCGTAGCGGCGGTAGCCGATGAGATCGACGACGACGTCGGAGTGGAAGCGTTGACGGTATTCGGCGGCGATGGCGGCGATGCGCATGGCGGTGTCGGGGTCTTCACCGTTGACGTGGAAGATGGGGATGGGCAGACGCTTGGCGAGGTCGGTGGCGAAGCGGGTGGAGTTGGACTCGTCGGGGTTGGCGGTGAAGCCGAGGAGGTTGTTGGTGATGATGTGCAGGGTCCCGCCGATGCTGTAGCCGGCGAGCGAGGCCATGTTGAGCGACTCGGCGGTGATGCCCTGGCCGGCGAAGGCTGCGTCGCCGTGAAGGATGATGGGGAGGACCTGCTGCTTGCCTTGTTCGCCCATGCGGATCTGCCAGGCGCGGGCGCGGCCCATCACGACGGGATTGACGGCTTCGAGGTGGCTTGGGTTCGAGGCGAGGTGGAGCGCGATGGTTTGGCCGGTGGGCGAGGTGTATTCGCCGGTGGCTCCGGTGTGGTACTTGACGTCGCCGCCGCCGAGAACGCTGCGTGGATCGACGTCTTCGAACTTGGCGAAGATCTCGGAGGGGGAGCGGCCGATGGTGTTGGTCATGACGTTGAGGCGTCCGCGATGCGCCATGGCGATGATGGAGCGCGTGATGCCTGCGGCCGATGCGGTGGCGAAGATTTGATCGAGGAACGGGATGAGGACGGTGAGGCCTTCGAGGGAGAAGCGCTTGGTGCCGAGATAGCGCTGCTGGATGACTTGCTCGAAGAGGTCGGAGCGGATGAGTTGAGTCAGGATGTGAGCCTGATCTGGCTTGGGCGCGGGGCGCTCGATTTGCTCCTGCAGCCACTGGCGCTGCTCGAGCGAGGGGATGTGCATGTACTCGATGGCGAAGTTGCCGCAGTAGTAGGCGCGGGCTTCGGCGGCGATGTCACCCTCGGGGGTGGTGGTGATGGGGAAGGGTTCGGGCGGGAGGAATTGGCCTAGCGGGTCGAGGGATGCCTGAAGGTATCCCCAGCGGCGAAAGATGTCGAAGATTTGTTCGCGTTCCTGCACTCCCGCGGCTGGTGCGGTGAGTGTGTCTGCCTTGGTGGCCATGCTTCCTCGCTTCAGGTCTTGGTGTCGCGAAAAATAGGGATTTCGCGTCTACTTCTATGCTAGACCTTTTGGCTGAAGGGTGCACGTGAGAGATGGGGGATTGACGCGGCCCGTAAGGGACAAGGAAGGTATGAGGAAGAGCCGCCGACTTATCGGGGCTAATCCAAGTAAATCTCCCGATTGCCGACAATTCATGTCTCTTCTACGGTTCTGCGGTCGTGGGCGAGCGTATCTCCGCATCAGGACGCGTGGCTTTACAGCATGTGCCGCGCCCACGCCTCCAGCCACGAGCGCGAGATCGATTTCCATGTCTCGTTGAAGTAAAGGCCCGTGGCTGTCAGGCCCATAGCGGTAACGAGGGAGGCTCCCCATAAGAACTGTTTCATTATCCGGTTGCGTTTCCAGTCCCAGAGAAACATGAGAAGGATGAGGGACAGATTACCGCCCTCGTAAAACAGATAGGTGCCGAGAAAGGTAGTGGGTGCAGGCAGAAAAAGGCTCACCATCCGGGAAAAACCCGCATCGCTGATGCAGATGATGGCCAGAATGAGCACGCGTCGATGAGCGGCGGAATTGCGCCGCATACGAATGCCCCACGGCAGCAGCAAGGCCATGCAAATGACTCCGCTGAAGGCGATGGAAAGAAATTCGGGAGGCAGAGCGCCGGGAGTCGGAAGGTTCAAGGCTTGCCAACTAAGTTCGGACCAGGGGGCGATCACAAGGGTGAGAGCGGCATAACCGGCCGCAAACCAACCAAAGCGGCGATGGAGGCTGACATTGGCGGTTTCGACCATGAGCACAAGCGCGGTTGCAGTGAGTAGCCAGAGCGTGGTGGCGATGGCATGTACGTGGACGATCATGGGTACAGCCGGCTGCTCATGGAGGTAGTTGTGGAAATCGAAGCCGAAGCCGACGCCTACGAAGATCCAGAAGATGGCGAGCCAGACCAGCGCAGCCCGGCGATCTTCACGCGCGGGCCAAGATGCGGTTGTATGGATGTGCAATCGTTTTCCTCTTGTCAGAGGAAAACCATACAGCAAGAGGACTGATGCGATGAAACTATTTTTGCAGAGTGGGGTGATCGGTGAGTGTGTCTGCCTGGGTGGCCATGTTTCCTCGCTTCAGGTCTTGGTGTCGCGAAAAATGGGGATTTCGTGCCTACTTCTCTGCTAGACCTTTGGCGTGATGGCGCATCTGGTGGGGAGTTGGTGATCGGCCAGTTTTGTGGCGGAGCGAGAGAGGGCCAAGCCTGAAGGCTTGGCTTACCTAGATGAAAGAGCAAAAGCAACCGCAGATCCCCTTCGGGGATGACAACTAAAAAAGCAAGAGCGCACCTGACACAGG
>CAVTVC010000002.1:0-1500192 GCA_963738085.1 uncultured Acidobacteriaceae bacterium | reverse complement strand
CGCGGGACCACCCCGCGGAGTTGAAGGTGCTTCCCACCACCTGGCCCCGGTTGTTGATGCCTGTGGCAAAGGCGGCACGATCTTCCGGCAGAATGCCGAGGTTTGTGACTGCGCTGTGTACGCCGTTCGGCCAAAGAGAGGCAACGATGGTTGTGGTGGTCGAGACATACCCAACAGCTTGGCCGTGGTCATTAATGGCGTAGGCGTCATTTCCATCGTGTCCGAGGTTTGGAAGGTCGGGGCAGTGTCGTTTTCCCACAATACGGCGTGGGTCGCTATGTTGGTGCAGGTTCCCGAGGAGCCTACGGCCTGGCCGCGATTGTTGAGGCCTTGTACGAATCCGTCTGGGTCGCCATCCACCGTAGGAAGAGGTCGGACTTCGCCTTTTTCCCATAATGCCGGCGATATAACCTTTCCAGGCTTGGTAGATGGGCATCCGGAGTCCTGGACCCTCGTTTCCGAAATGCCTACTATTTGTCCGCGGTTATTGATAGCACTGGCCTGCCCGTTATTTCCGCCCAGCGTCGGGAGAGCCATCATGTGGCCTTCTCGCCAAAGAAACGGACGACACGTAAGTTTTGTGCCAAAGGCGCACATGTCTTCACCGTCTTGGATCTGGAACAGATGTTTCGGCCAGACCTACGGCTTCCCCGCGATCGTTGATCCCGCCATAGTTGGTCCAGCTGTTCTTTCCTCCAAGCGTGCCGAGGTCGATGTTGCGTCCGTGGGCGTTTATTACCGCGCGGCCACTTGCAATGGTCGTGGAGGTCGACTTGATGGGCGGGTTCACAACCCCATCCATGTTCTCCGCCCAGCCTTCATTATTGAGTCCCATGACCATGTTGAAGTTGTCCGTGCTCTTGTTAACGCCCAGATCGGTAATCTTGTAGCTCCGTTGAGCGAACACATTGCTGAAGCTACCCAGAACAATCGTCGTCACGCACGGTATCCAGAAATTCCGTAACTGGTTAATCATCCTCATATCTTCTCCTCCGGTAAAGTCGCGCCTGAATCACGTTCGCTCAAGCTTAGGCGTCACGTTGGCTAACTCCGCAGCGTCGATCTACATCGACCTTCGAGCGGTGGTCAGAGCTTAGCTCAATGAAGTTGACCGGCCAGAGCGAATCTACCGGGCGACTGAAAAATGCGATGAGCCGAGGGTTTTGTGCGCCAGGACGCGGAATGCCAATACTCCACCTAGGCTAAAATGCAATTCATGAATCGAGAGAATGTTCTGAATTTGCGGTCATTCTGGCAGATCCAGATCGTTGGGTGGTGCGGCTTCTATCTCTTCAACCTTTTGGAGTCCGTTCATAACTTCTTGACTCAGCGTGTGTCGATCGTGGAACAGACGGTGCCTATTTTCTTCATGTTCCTGGAAGTTGCGCGCTGCGTCCTTTTTGCCGCCGGCTTCTGCGACAGTCGCAGTCATGGATCGCTTTTGAATTGAAAGCAGCCGCGGCAGCCATGGTCACATCGATTCCCGTAGCCTGCGCAGCCTGCCTCATTTTGGAATCCTTCGAGCACGTACCCTGGCACGCTTTGGTTGCAGTTTCGATGTGGTCGTGTTTCATTCTCTTTATCTGGTGCAGTTTGTATTTCAGCATTAACAATGGCAGCAATCGAGCGAAGAGAGGGAGCGGCTGCTTCGCGTGGAGTCGGAGGTGAGAGAGGCGCGTCTGCTTGCACTTCGCTATCAGTTGAATCCGCACTTCCTGTTCAATTCGCTCAATGCCGTCTCCACTCTTGTTCTGGATGGAAATGGCCCTGCGGCCACACGAATGCTGGCGCAGATCGGAGATCTTCTGCGCACAAGCCTGGATTTGGAAGTCACCTCGGAGGTGACGCTTTCGCAGGAACTGGCCTTTACCGAAGGGTACTTGGCGATCGAGCAAACAAGGCTGGGGGAGCGGCTAAGAATCGATATCGCTGTTCCATCGGAAACGCGGGATGCCCTGGTGCCGAGCATGTTGCTGCAACCGCTCGTTGAGAACGCAGTGCGCTATGGAGTGGCGCCATTGATCGAAGGTGGGTGGATTGCGATCAAGAGCGCGCTCGATGCCGACAGGTTGCGAATTGTCGTCGGGAACTCCGGACGGCGTGAGGGCGAGCAGAAGAAGAATGGAAATGGAATCGGTCTCGGAAACACGGCGGAGCGCCTGAAAACACTTTATGGGACAGATTTTGTATTTTCGCTTGGGTGGCCTGAAGCGGGCGGCTGTGAAGTAGTGCTGGAATTGCCATTACGCAGGTCTCGGAACCTGCCGGAGGTTCGCTGTGCGGGCTCTCATCGTCGACGACGAGCCGTTGGCGCGCCGTGGCGTCGTTCTCAGGCTGCATCGATTCAAGGATGTTGAGATCGTTGGAGAATGCGGAGATGGGCAATCCGCGGTGGAGAAAATTCTGGAACGATCTCCCGATGTTGTATTCCTCGACATCCAGGTGCCGGGGATGGACGGTTTCGAGGTTCTGCGTGCACTGCCTATCGAAAATCTGCCTGCCGTCATTTTTCTAACAGCGTATGAGCAACATGTTTTGCGGGCATTCGATGTTCATGCGCTGCATTACCTGTTGAAGCCGGTGGACGACACACGCTTCGCGGCAGCGATCGGTCGAGCTCGTGCTCTGGTCGATTCCAAATTAAAGGCCGACACGGCACAGCGAGTTTTGAAAATGCTGGACGGCGCCTCGGATAGATGCGCCTCACGATTTGCCGTGCAAACTGGGTCCCGCATTCAAGTTGTCGCTGCAGAAGATGTTGAGTGGATTGGCGCCGCGGGTGACTATGTTGAACTCCATGTCAACGGTTGTTCTTTCCTGTTACGCGAGACAATGGCTTCTCTCGAACAGAGGCTCGACCCGGCAAAGTTTATCCGCATACACCGCTCCCGAATTGTGCAGTCAAAAGGCATACTAACTACGATCCATCGAGAACCGCGAATTCACGCTGAAGCTCTCGGACGGCTCGAAGCATCCCTCGAGCCGGACCTACCGGATCGACTTGAGCGCTGGTTGTCATCAGGTAGGGTTCACAAAAATAGGCTGACTCTGAGTCGACTGTCCAACGGCAACGATGGGACACGCTTCGAACGCCGGCCTTGCTTCCTTTCTTTCAAGGCGATTCTAAATCAACCCGAATGTCACCTGATCGGCATTGTCCTTGCACGCATAAACTGCTTCTTTCCAATCAATAATCCAGCCCATCGGGTACACCCTTTTCCAAAGTCGCCTTCAAAACCTCAAAAGCACTCCCTGTCACGGCGAAGGTTAGCATCACCTGAGCGAATAGTCGGCATCTCGTACAGTTGAGAGCCATGCACTACGTAACAAGCACTTCAACGGATAGCCGATTTATCGGCCAAGTGCCGAAGACATAGGGCGATCTGAACAGCTCGATGAGTGCATCGCCCTGTTCTCACGAATCGAGATCGCCATCGCCCTGCAAGGCGATTTCGGGTCTTGATACGTCACTTATTCAGAGTTCAGGAAAGTTGCCGTCTGCGTCCAGAAGTGCCTGTGGCGTTGGGTCGATCTCGACAGGCATCGATGGCGTCATCTCTACGGTGAGACGTTCGGACACGAGCATGTGGGCGAGGCTCAGGGTGTTTCTGATCCGCACGATGCGTAGATCGTTATCTTTTTCACAGATGAGGGAGTCGATGGCGCGTTCGAGGGCTTCACGGTCGGTATCAAAATAGAGTGGAACTTTTGCGCAGGCGAGGCCGAGCGAGGTGATGGCGTTGGTGTAGGTATATTCACGATTAATGGAATTGACGACGCGTGTCGTGGTGAAATCCGCCAGACCGATTCCGATGGCATTGCCGTTTGTCGCAGGAGTTAAATCGCGAACGAAGATTCTGCGATGTGAATCTCTGGGCTGCCCTGCGGGCGCAGAGAGAGATGAAGCCGAAGACTCCACGGCCAATGACGTTAGTGTCCATGCCAGTGCCGCTGATCTCCTTACCAAGCTCGTCGACGATGAGAAGGTCTATGTTCGAGAAGGGGAGGCGCGGCAGGAGTTGCTGCGACTGGAGGAAGAGAGCATCCTCTTTCTGCAGAATCTCATCCCCACGGACAACTTGTAGGTCACTGGTCTGGTGATTTTGGTCCTCAAGAATGGCTACAGCGAAGAGGACAGGCACCTTGCTGAGAATGACTTGTGCGGTTTCTCGGATGGCGGCCTCATGCCCGAGTTGGCTTGCCGCCCGATGGGCATTCACGGCGCCGACGTGCTTGCCGAAACCAATAGCAAGCATCTTCTGGATTCCGCTGCCGAGTTTTCCGAAGAAGTCCGTGTGTGGCTTGATCCTATTGACAATGACAATCGCATCGGCTTGGAGCGCGGCTCGGCTGAAGACGACGGGATAGCTGTCGCCGAACATGCCGATCTCGTCGACGGCCATGCTGGTTTCAAAGGAAACGCCAGTTGACTCCGGTGTGACGCCGAATCCCGCAAGGACGTTTTGCTGACCGGAGGGCGTGGCCCCTCCATGGCTGCCCATAGCGGGGATAATGAAGGGCTCTGCTCCGTAAGTTCGAAGGAGATTGATCACAGAGCGGACGATCTCAGCGAGATTGGTAATGCCCCGGCTTCCGACTCCCACTGCCACACGCATGCCAGGAAGAATCTCAGTTCCAAGCGATTTCCGGTCAAAACCCTCGCGAAGGATGGCTCCAACATCGAGCGACCGCGACGCTGGATAACGCTGAGAGAGATGAAACATCTTAGGAAGGCTTGGAAACATGGCGGCAATGATACCCGAGGCCCAGCGCTGCTTGAAGCGAATCCCTTGCGGGGTAGCTAGGTTCACATTCTAAGCAACTTCGAACGGTCGCCATCCTTGTCACTTACTATTGTTCTGAATCGAATATTCAAGAATGCAGATAAAGAGAGCAATTGAACGAGTACCGGGCGGTATGATGACTGTCCCGCTATTGGCTGGAGCCGCACTAACGACCTTTGCTCCGCACACCGCTCCGTTCTTTGGTTCGTTCACGAATGCCCTTTACAACGGCGCACTTCCTATCTTGGCTGTCTTTATGTCTGTATGGGAGCACGCATTTCCATCACCGCACTCCCTCGATTGCTCAAGAAGGGTGGTGCTCTCCTGGGCACTAAGATCGTTCTTGGCCTTTTGGCGAGCTTTATCCTCGGTCACCTAATCGGGATCCAGCCCGTTTCTTCCGGCTTATTTGCGGGACTTTCCACGCTTGCAGTCGTGGCAGCGATCAACGACACAAACGGAGGCCTATATATGGCTCTCATGGAGCAATATGGCACTCCCGAAGAATCGGCCGCCTATTCTGTCATGTCTCTGGAGTCAGGCCCTTTTCTCACGATGGTCTCTCTTGGCATTACCGGCCTTTCCGGATTTCCCTGGCAGATAATCGTGGGCTCTGCTCTTCCGCTCGCCTTCGGCATGCTTCTTGGCAACCTCGACCGCGAACTGCGAGATTTCCTCGCTGGCGCCGTTCCTGTACTTATTCCTTTCTTCGCCTTCGCCCTCGGTTGCACCCTCGATCTCCATCAGGTCGTTCGCGCCGGAATGCTTGGTGTTGGCCTTGGGCTGGTTGTCGTCGTTGTAAGCGCGATCACCCTAATCCTTGCCGATCATCTAGCCGGAGGCGATGGCACTGCCGGAGTTGCCGCTTCCAGTACCGCAGGCAACGCTGCAGCCGTTCCAACTCTTGTCGCCGCAGCGAATCCGAGTTATGCACCAGCCGCCGCGTCAGCCACAGTTCTTGTCGCTGCATCTGTCATTATCAGCAGCCTTCTGGTGCCACCTCTCACTGCTTTCTGGAAGTCTCGCGCACGAAGAAATATGGACAGTCAACCTCATCTCAACTCGGAAGGAGCGATTCATGCGAAAGATCCTCATTCTCGCTGACGACCTCTCCGGAGCAGCGGACTGCGCCAACGCATGTATGAGTTCCGGTCTCAGTGCACTGGTTAGCTTCAATGAGATGGATCACCACTTTGATACCGAGGTTCTTTCCATAGATTGCGACACTCGGCATCTCTCGCCGTCGGAGGCTGCAGCCCGTATCTCCCGCGTCATGCGGAGCTCTCATCTTCGTCCGTCTGAGCGGATCCTTTTCAAAAAAGTTGACTCCACTCTCCGAGGCAACATCGCCTCCGAGCTACATACTGTGCTCGCCGAACGCCGTGCCAGCTCACCCAACCGCGTCGTCGCCATCGTGGCTCCAGCGTTTCCTGCAGGCGGGCGCACAACTGTCGATGGTCATCAGTTGGTTCACGGTATTCCGCTTGAGAAGACAGAGATTTGGCTCCACAACGATCTCTCCGGTGTGGCACATCTTCCAACCATGCTCGGTCATGCAGGCCTTTTAACTGCTTTGCTCTCGCTTAGTATCGTGCGCAGTCATTTTGCAAATCTTCTCTCCTCAATGCAGGGACTCGCAGCCGCTGCCGATGTCATCGTCTGCGACGCTGAAACAGATGATGACCTCGGCGCGATCGCCCACGCATCGGTTGCTCTTGGAGGCAATACTGTCTGGGTAGGCTCGGCAGGTCTTGCTTATCATCTTCCTCACGCCGCTGGCCTGTCGCCCTTCACTACCTCCATGCAGCAGCCTCAGTTCACCTCGGGGCCTACCCTCATCGTCGTCGGCAGCATGTCGAGCGTATCGCATCGCCAGGCGCGCGTCCTCGAAGATGCTATCCCTGTGACCTCCATCCGAATTCCTGCTGACATCCTGTTGGAAGGCCACTCTCGTAGCGCGCTGAACGTTCTTGCCGGACGTATCCACGATTCGCTTAAGTCGGGAGACGATACTCTCATCGTTCTCGACCCGAACCGGACAGTGGGCTCTGGTGGGCGCCGATCCCTCACCGCCGCTCTCCGCCTTCTTCTCGCTCCCTACGCTTCTCTCGTCGGCTCCCTCTTCGCCACTGGAGGAGAGACAGCCCGCGCTGTCCTCGAAGGTTGGGGCGTTAGTTCACTCCATATGCTCGGCGAACTCGAACCTGGCTTGCCCTTTTCGTATGGTCGTATCCACGATCGCCCACTCCCAATACTCACGAAAGCAGGGGCCTTCGGCAATCAAGACACGCTGGTATCCTGCTGGCGATTCTTCACCAATTTGCGCCGCACCTCAAACTGTGACAGCACAAGGAATCTCCTATGACTCCCATCATCGCCATCACTATGGGCGACGCAACCGGTATCGGACCGGAAGTAATTGTCAAAGCTCTCTCACACCCCAAAGTGTATAAAGAGTGCCGTCCTGTCGTCATTGGCGATGCGAAGCGTCTGCAACAGGCTCAGCGCATCACGAAGTCACATGTCGAAATCAACACCATTGCGCCTGAGGCAATAACCCACACGAATTACCAACCCGGCATTGTCGACTGCATCGATCTCGCTCTCATACCCCAGGATCTTCCTTGGGGGAAAATCTCTCCACTCGCTGGCGACGCTGCGTTTCGCTACCTGAAGCTTGCCGCTCAACTCGCGATGCAGGGCTCCGTGCACGCAATCTCCACAGCACCTCTGAATAAAGAAGCTCTACATGCCGGAGGTCATCAATTCCCTGGCCATACTGAACTGCTAGCGTCGCTTACCCATACCGATGAGGTGTCGATGATGCTCTCTTCACCGCGTCTGCGCGTGGTTCACGTTACCACCCACATCGGTTTGTTGGATGCCATTGAAAAGATCGAGCCTGGGCTTGTCCAGCGCACCATCGCGCGCGCCCATACTGCACTCATCCGCAGCGGTATCTCCAATCCCCGTATAGGTGTCTGCGCCATCAATCCTCACGCGGGCGAGAACGGCCTCTTTGGACGAGGCGAAGAAGCTTCTAAGATCAAACCCGCAGTCGCCACTTGCAATCACCTTGGTTGGAACGTCACCGGACCCCTACCCGCTGACACACTTTTTTACCTGGCTCAGCGGGGCGACTTCGATGTGGTTATCGCCATGTACCACGACCAGGGCCACGGTCCCATCAAAGTCCTCGGCCTCGAGAGCGGTGTCAATATAACGCTTGGCCTTCCTGTTATCCGAACCTCCGTTGATCATGGCACTGCTTTTGACATTGCCGGCACAGGCAAGGCTGACGAACGCAGCATGGTTGAAGCCATACATCAGGCGGCGCAACTCGCCGAAAGGGGGATCTGACAACCAAGTCGTCTGGGTATCGGCGACATGCCTAAACCAGGAGGAGCTAGTCGTCATTTTCCTTCGCTTGAAGTAGAACTCCTTCGTAGACCTTGATATCTGCTTCTCGATGGTCCCGGTAGGGACGCTCATCACTGAGCGCCCCCCGGACGGATCCGTACGTGCGCGTCTACGCATACGGCTCTTATGAAGCATGAGTGGCGTTGAAGCGGGCGTGAGGGTAGGGATGCAAGATTCGGGGTATGGGTATCCACCTGTTGAAGACCGGGGTCAGTGATTCCCACTTCTTCTTTGCGCGTTGGCTGCGACGGACCAGAACGTTCCGCCAGAGCCGATTGATGCGCTGTCTGAAGGTGCGCAACTGACCGATATTCCCGGGAACAGCATGGTATTGGTAGTAGCCAGTGACCACCTTCCGAAGCCATGCACCAACCTGACTGATACGATCATGCTTCCGGCGGAGAAGCTCAACCTTGATGGTCTTCAGCTTCGCAACCATTCGCTGTTTCGATGTAATCCGCCAGACGGTGAAGGTATCGGTCTTGTGGCGTCGCCCGCAGTAGTGGGTGAAGCCCAAGAACGTGAAGGTCTCCGGTTTCCCTTTGCCCCACTGTTTCCGTTTGTGGGCCGCATAGCGCCCGAACTCGATCAGCCGGGTCTTTTCCGGGTGGAGTTCCAAGCCGAACTTCGCCAGCCGTTCCTTGAACTCTTCAAGGAACCGCACTGCTTCGGCTCGATGCTGGAAGCCCATCACAAGATCGTCGGCATAACGAACGATGATGACATCGCCCGTTGCCACTTTCCTGCGCCAGGCATCCGCCCATAGGTCGAACACGTAGTAGAGATACACATTAGCGAGCAGCGGTGAGACCACTGCTCCTTGCGGTGTACCCTGCTGTGAGACCACTCTGTGGAGTGTGCATTTTAGGGAGGACTCTGGCCCGGCTCGGATGTATCTCTTTACACAAAGTCGCACCTTCTGGTTCGGACATGCCCCAGCGCTGCCTGCGTCCGAGTGGCTGCTGGAACTCTTTCACCAAGGCGGTAGCAGGTACGGAGGGGCTCAACTCCTTGCGTTTAACCCACTGCTGAATGTTGCCCAATGTGTGCTGCTCCGCTTTGGACGGAAAGGCAACCGTTGGTTTTGTGATTTTTATGAGTCATCTGGATGTGCAAGGATTCGTGAAACACTCATCTACCTCCCTCCAACGAGGCGGTCGTTTCGCTAGCCATGCGCGGCGGAGCAAGCCTAAATTACGAAAACCGCGTCCGTCTCCATCGGGAAATCGAAATCGGTCACGGCAACATCCTGCTAAATCCCACCTCCGAACAGTACAACAAGCTGATCGCCGCGTAGGGATAGCCCCGCTCGTAACTTCTCAGATTTTCTCCGCCAAATTCGCGTGTGAATGCGGAAACCCTGCACTGGGGACTCCTGTATTTACGCGTCCGAGCGTCAACAGCCGATCAGAAATCGCCGGACTTGGCGGCATCATGCAATGCGCTTGTGCCACCCGTACCTGACGCAACGCGGCACACAGGCCAAGCAAAAGACCGACCGGCAGGATGCGAGCTACTCGAATTTATCCGAAAATGCCTTCAAATTTAGACGAGATTTGGATAGGGGCTCCACTCGACCTTCGGCAAAAAGTTCAAAATCTGCTTTTTTGTGGTGGCTTAAAATATGACCCAGAAATAGGCTTTTGAACCTAGATAACGCGCACACTTTCAACCAGTTGCAGCATTCTCTCGCGAGAAATGTGGGGATGGTGGGAGTTCGCGAAGCTGAATTCGAAGGACCCGCGAGAGGGTTTGTTTGCAGCGGTGTAGGGCCGGCCTTTACTGATAAATCTTCGGATGCACGGTGTCTGTTAGCAAGAATTTAGTCCGTTTGTGTTGTGTCGCTGACTATCTTATCGTCTGCGTCGGGCTGAAAGCTGTAGTTTGCATAGGTTGCGATTTTGAGGGTGAAGCCGAGGTTGACCGGGTCTGCGGTGGAGGGTGGAGGGAGCAGGAGGTGGTTGGCGAGGCTGGCTAGATATTGGGTGGTGCCGGGAGCGATGCCTGCGACGCGTGCGGCTAGCCAGGCTTGTGGGCTGATGGTGATTTCTGCTCGACCAGCCGCTACTGCGTTGTAGATCGTGTTGGCGGCGTGACGGACTGAGGCGGAGAGGATGGGGGCTTTGGCGGCGAGGGTGAACCAGCGCTGCTCTTTTTTGGTCTGGCCGGTGTATTCGGCGTGGGCTTCGCCGCCAGTGCGCATGAGGCCGGGACAGACGGTAGTGACGCGGATGCCTTTATGGCGCAGTTCGGCGTGAAGACCTTCGGAGAAACCAACAAGGGCGAATTTGCTGGCGACATAAGGAAGCATGTGTGGCATGGCAAACTTGCCGCCGATGCTGGCGATGTTGACGATGGCTGCGTCTTCGTAGCCGGGCTTGCGATCGAGCAGATGAGGGAGCGCGGCGTGAGTGGTGTGGAGTGCGGCGAAGAAGTTGGTGGCCATGGCTCGGCGGTAGGCGGCGATGGGCTGGTTTTCAACGGGGCCGACTTCGATGATGCCGGCGTTGTTGATGAGGACGTCGATGCGGCCAAAGTGGCTGACGGCGTGGTCGATGAGGAGGGTAGCCTGGGCGGCGTCGGTGAGGTCGGCGGGGATGAGGAGAACGTCGTCGGGAGACTGGACGGCTCCGCGATCGAGGAGGGTGTGGCGGGCGTTGATGAGCTCTTCGAGATCACGGGCGGCGAGGATGAGTTTGGCTCCGGCTCGGGCGTAGCGTTCTGCAAGAGCGAGGCCAAGGCCACGAGAGCCTCCCGTGATGAGCACGATCTGGCCTGGGCGGGGCTTTGGGGCGCGTGATCGCACAACATAAGCCGCCGCTGCGGTTGCGGCGACGATGCCGGTGAGAAACTGCGCGGTGTAGAGTGAGGCTCTGGACTTTTTCATGGGTTGTGAGTGAGATGCTTGTTTGAGCATAGACGAGATTGATTGACGTGCGTAGGTGGGAAAGAGCTAGACTTTCGATAAAAGTATCGGGCAAAGAGGTTCGGGACGATGGCGACAAAGCGGAAGAGCAAGGGCGCGTATATGATTTCGTCGGTGGCGGAGATGTATGAGATCCATCCGCAGACACTGCGATTGTATGAGCGTGAAGGTTTGCTGCGGCCATCGCGAAGTGAAGGAAATACGAGGCTCTATACGGACGAAGATTTGGAGCGGCTGGAGTTTATTTTGAACCTGGCTCGCGACCTGGGTGTGAATATTGCGGGAATCGCGATTGTGCTGCAGATGCGGGAGCGGATGGAGGAGATGAACCGGCAGATGCAGGGGTTCGTCGATTATGTGAGGACGGAGATGTTGACGCGGATGCATCAGCAGCAGACGCCAGGGGTGGGCTTGATCCCGATGCGACCGCCGTTGGTGGTGCCCACGGTGAGGGTGGTCTCCGCGAAGACGGCGAAGAAGAAGTAGTCAGTGGTGGGGTGATCTTGACTGACTCAAAGGCTTGGCGCAGATTTTCACGGATGACACGGATCAAAAAAGCACGCAACAGTAAACTGCAAGCACGCAACGGCAAACTGCCCGTTCCGTGGTGTGCGTTGTGTGCAACTTGCGCGGAATGATGAGGATAGGTAGGTGACGATTCGACTGCAGTAAACTATACTTCTGCGGATCACCAAGTCTGTCCGCAGTGACGTAGGTTAGGTGAGATGAGTTTGTTGCTTCAGATATTGTTTTGGATCGCGCTGGCGGGATCGATTACGTCGACGATCTACTGTTTGATGGTGATTGCGGCTGCAGTGCGCTTTGGTATTCGGAAGCGGCGTGAGGATCGGGCGGCTGCGATGTTCTTGCCGGCTTTGAGCGTGTTGAAGCCGTTGCATGGGGTGGAGCCTGGACTGGAGCGGAATATTGAGTCGTTCTTTGAGCAGGAGTATCCGGAATTTGAGCTGCTGTTCTGCTCGCGGCACGAGAACGATGAGGGACTGCAACTTGCACAGCGGGTGGGAGCGCGGTATCCGCAGGTCGATGCGCGGTATGTGACGTGTGGAGAACCTACACCGAAGTTTCACAATGCGAAGGTGTACTCGCTGGCGAAGCTCGATTCGGTGGCGAAGCATGCGTTGTTTATTACCAGCGACGCCGATGTGCGAGTGAAGCGAGATTATCTTCTGCGGATGGTGCAGAACCTGAAGGATCCTCAGATTGGGCTGGCTTCGTGTGTCTATCTGGGGACTACGGATAAGGGGACGAAGGCAGGATTTTCATCGCAGCTGGATGCAGTGGGCAAGAGCGTGGAGATGACTTCGGGTGTGCTGGTGGCGGACATGCTGGAGGGGACGAAGTTTGCGCTCGGCGCATCGATGGCGGTGCGCAAGGAGTCCTTTCAGCGAGCCGGAGGATTTGCCGAACTGGGGCAGTTTTATGCCGATGACTTTGTCCTGGGGAACCGGCTGGCGGCGCAGGGAGTTGGAGTGCGGATGGCGACACACGTTATCCGGCTGATGGTGCAGGACACTCCGTTTGGAATGTCGTTCCGAAACCAGCTGCGATGGATGCGGAGTACGCGACGATCGCGTCCACTGGGGCATTTGGGATCGGGACTGACGTTTGCGGTGCCGTTCGGCCTGCTAGGGATTTTGTGGGGAGTGTTGAGCGGTCATGCCCTTGTGGGTATGATCTGGCTTGCGGGGACGGTGCTGAACCGGTGGCTGCAAGCGGGGGCTATTTTGCGGGTGATGGGGGATGAGTGGTGGTTGCAGGGTATGTTGTTGTATCCATTACGGGATCTGCTGGGTAGTGTGCTTTGGCTGGGTAGTTATGTTGGGGACAGGTTCTATTATCGGGGGAAGATTTATACGTTGAAACATGGGGGTCGGGTCGAAGAGCCACAATAGGGCCGGTGCGAATTTAAATCGGAACTTGTATGGGGAAACAGCGTCCAAGGTAAGAGGTCCCAAGCAATTGATTTGCCGAGGTTCACGAATTTGAGGTTGCTGGTAGCTAGACGCCAGTAACTATACGAGTTGGCCAAGTTGGCGGTGGAGGAGTTTGATGTCCGCAGCGGTGCATTGGGGACTTTTATTGATAGGGCTCTTTGGCTTGTTCACGTCGAGCATCTACCTTGGCATGGTCCTGGTGGGCGCCTGGCGGTTTCGGCGCGCAGCAGCCGTGGAAGAGGCGCGACTGGACAGAGGGCCTCAGTTTCTGCCGGCGATCAGCCTGTTCAAGCCTCTGCATGGGGATGAGGTGGGCCTGGAGGCGAATCTTCGGGGCTTTTTTGAACAGGATTATCTGCGGCATGCTGCTGCCGCGGGGCTTTCTACAAGCGAGAATGGCGTGTCTCGGGTGGAGGTGTTGTTTTGCGCGCGGAGCGAGTCCGATGAGGGGCTGGAGATAGCGAGACGTGTGGCGGTAGAGTATCCGGAGGTCACGACGAGGTTTGTGACGAGCGGGTTGCCGTGGGCTGCGAATGCGAAGGTGTGTTCCCTGGCGGCGATGGCGAAGGTGGCGACGCATGATCTGTGGGCGATCAGCGATAGTGACGTGCGCGTGACGCCGGATTATCTGCGCCGTATCGTGCTGCCGTTTGCTGAGGAAGAGGTTGGCTGCGCTACGTGTTTGTACCGGGGCGTGGTGGTAAAGGGTGGGCTGTGGTCGCAACTCGAAGCTGTGGGAATGACGATTGAGATGAGCTCGGGCGTTTGTGCAGACAGCCTGGTGGAGCCGGTTGAGTTTGCGCTAGGGCCGACGATGGTTGCGCGGCGGGCGCGGGTGGAAGAGATGGGCGGGTTCGAGAGCATGGCGGACTATTGCGCCGATGATTTTGTGCTGGGGAACTGGATTGCGAAGAATGGGCACAGGGTGGTTTTGAGTGGACACGCGATCGACCATATCGTGCTGCATGCGGATTTTCTCGATTCGATGAAGCATCAGGTGCGGTGGATGAAGAGCACACGGTTTTCGCGGCCGAAGGGGCACTTCGGAACAAGCCTTACGTTCGGAGTGCCGTTTGGCGTGATGGCGTGGGCTGGGGCGCTGATGCTGGGGATGCCGGTGCTGGGGTGGTGCGCGTTAGTCGGAAGCGTACTTGGGAGAATCCTTCAGGCGTTTGTGGTGGGACGCTATGTTGTTCAGGAGAAGCGGATCGTATCGGCGATGATTTTATTTCCGCTGCGGGATCTGATTGGCGCGTTGATCTGGGCGATGAGCTATGCAAGCAACCGGATTCAATGGCGTGGCGAGGTCTATGAGCTGGTGGACGGAGGTCGGATGCGCCATGCTGTCGGTAGCAGAGCTCCGTTAGCGACGAACAAGTTTGCGTCCGATCATGAACGCCGATAGCGCCGTTTATCGGTTGGTCAGGATGGTTTTTCCTCCGGCGGTGGCGAGGGTGTGGATGGCTCCGTATGGGCTCAGATCTTTGGTGCGGACGGCTGGGTTGTAGGTGAAGAAGAAGATGCGGCGGGGGCTCGTCCAAAGCTGGTGGAGGGATTCTTCTGTCTCGAAGATGGGTGGGGCGTCAGGCCAGAAGCTGCCGAACCAGAGGCCATTAAGGCGGCCGTTGATGAGATGGACCTGCTGGCTCGTGTAGAAGATCAGAGTGGAGCCGGAGGTGAGTTCTCCATCAATGACGATGAGGTCGTTGGGGCGAGGTTGGGTTTGGCGTGCCTGATTGATCGCTTCAGCCAGGCCTTTGGAACCGAGGATGGGATAGAAGCGGACCAGGCCCTCGTGTGCGGCTAGAAGGGTGAGGGTCATTGCAGCGGCGAGGGTGAGGTTTGCCGCGTAAGTGCGGCTTTTGCGGCGCAGGAGATAGCTGCCGAGGCCGATGCCCAGCATTCCTATCGCTGTTGCGGCCAGAGGGCCGCGGAAGAAGCCCATGGCGGCTCCGGTGAGATCGGTGATGTGGCTGAGGGAGAGATTATAGGCTTCGGTGCTTCCAGCCATCGCGAGGAGCGAGACGATGTCAGTACCCGGGGCTGGTTTCGGTGCGGTGAGGGCGAAGTATCCGCAGACGATGGCTACGAGTGTGGTGATGGGGACAAGTGCGTAGAGGTGCCAGTTCTGGACGGAGCGATTTGTGTCTCGATCGGAGATGCCGGCACTTGTGCATTCGGCGCGGTTGAGAACGCTGCCGATCAACAGGGCGAGAGCAGGCAGTGCGGGAAGGCTGTAGTACTCCTGGCGATTGGAGAGGGTGAAGAAGCCCAGGACAAGGAGTGCCCAGAGGAAAAGAGAGAGGGTAGCTTCGTGTTCGCGTGCGGTGGCTGTGGCCTGGTTGAGGAAAGTGCGAATTTGTTTGGTGATCGAGGTGGGGAGGAAGATGGCCCAGGGCATGATCCAGAGGACGAGATAGAGCCAGAAGAGCCAGACGGGGGTGAGGCCGTAGTCGTGGGGGATGCGTTTGGAGAGAAAGCGGGCGATGTGCTCGTTGTAGAGATAGAACCAGACCCAGCCGGCGGTTGCGGGAAGTCCGTTGCCTGCAGGGAGTGAGATGGATGGGTTGCGGATGGCGGCGAGGATGTGCCACGGCGCGGCGATGAAGAGGAAGACTGCGGTGCTGGCCAAGAGGTGGAATTTGAGGAGGAGATGGAGTTGTTTTGTGATCGCGAGATAGAGGAAGACGAAAGCTATGGGGAAGACCAGGCCTATGAGGCCTTTGGTCAGGACGTTTAATGCCATGACTGCGGCGAAGGCCAGGCAGGGCCAGAGGGTGGATTTTTTCGATTGCCCGGAAGACAGCGGATCTCTTTCGCGATAACCCACCTTAGCGACGATGAGACTATCGCGAAGATGGGGTACCCGGTTTTGTGGCTCTGTTGACTGTAGACGATCCAGAGCTATGAGGAAGAGGTGGACGGCCAGCGTCATCCATAGGGCCAGGAGGATGTCGGGGATGTAGAACCGGGTGTAAAGGTAGGAGCCGATGCTGGTGGCGAGAGCGAGTGCGGCGTAGAAGCCGGTGCGGTCGGGATGAATCGGCGAGATCTGGCTGAAGAGGCGGATGCCGAGAGCGTAGGTGGATAAGAGAAGCGCTAGAACGGCAATCGCCAGCGGGAGACGGGCGGCCCAGTCGTGAATGCCGAAGATGTGCATCGAGCCGGCAGCCATCCAGTAGAGGAGGGGTGGCTTGTCGAAGAAGCGGATGCCGTTGATATATGGCGTGACGTAGTCGTGGCGTTGCATCATCTCGCGGGCGATTTCGATGTAGACGGAGTCGACGTCGTCGAGGAGGCCGGGGGTGAAGAGGCCGCCGACCTGGAGGATGAACCATGTGAGGATGAGGATCGCGATGGAGCGTGGGCTCCAGAGGCGGGTGGATGCGGGTTGGTCGTCGGTTCTCAGTGTCAGTTCTCTGTTTCGCTAATCAGTTGGTTTATCCAATGGGCGGTCAGTGTAGAGGGTTTTGCCGGAGGTTTCTTTGAGCAGGATTTTGTTGTTGCCGAGGAGGTGGTCGACTTCGTCATGCCTTTCGATGGGGACGAAGAGGATTTTGCGCTCGCCTTTGCCCCAGACTTTCTGTAGGTCTTCGCTGGTTAGGAAGATTTGTGGGGCGTCGGGGAAGGTGCTGCCAAAGAGCATGGAGGTGGAGCGGCCCTCGACGAGCGAGACGTTGCGGCCGAGGTAGAAGGGGATCGAGGAGCCGAATGCCTGATCGCCGAAGAGGAGGACTTTGTTTTTGCTGGAGATGTTGCCGTTAGCTTCGAGGCGCTGGATGGTGTCGGCGAGGTTTTTTGAGGAGAGCATTGGGGCGAAGCGAGCGAAGGCGAGGTGGGCGGCGATGAGGAAGGTGGCTGAGGTGAGGGCTATGGTCGTTGTCGAGGCCAGATGGCGTCTCTTTGCGCGGAGGGCCCATGCTGCTGCAGGGCCGATGAGAAACGCAAGGGCTGCGAGGACAGCGGGGAGTCGGAGGGCTGCGAAGCTGGGGCCTGTGAGGTCGAAGAGCGCGGACATGGAGAGGGTATAGTTGCCGACGCCGCGGTGGGCGAGGAGATCGCCGATGTCAGGCACGAAGGGGATGTTGCGGGAGGTCCAGAGGCCGTAGGCGAGAGTGAGGGCGATGGCGAGGCCAAGGATAGTGAAGGTCGCGTGTGCGGCGGTGATCCAGCGGCGGGAGGATTCGTCTTCGGTGTAGATGTTCTCGGCTTGGGTGAGAGCAGCGGTGAGGAGGATCAGGAGCGGGAGGTAGGCGGGGAAGGTGTAGTACTCCTGGTTTGTTGAGAGGGAGAAGAAGATCAGGACAAGGGAGGCGAAGAGGGTGAGGAGGAGGGTGGTGCGTTGAGGAAAGGTGTCGACGCGAAGTAGAGAGCCTGTGATTTGCGAGTTACTTTGGCGGCGGCGCAAAGCCTGCAGAAAAAAGAGAGCAAGTGCGAGGAATACGGTGAAGAAGTAGGGGAGATGGATGGTCTCTCTCAAGACGAGGCCGACGATCACGACAGCAAAGGGTTGCCAAAAGAGCGTCTGATCTTCTGGGATTGGATTGGTTTCGTAATAACGCTGGAAAGCGCGCCAAGCCCGAAGGATAAGAGTGCCGCCAAATAAGGACCACGGGAAGAGCCAGACGAGGTGGAGAGTCCAGTAGAGGTAGGTGGGGAGTTTGTTGTAGTCCTTGGGGTAGCGCTTGCCTAGAAAGCGGAGGAAATGTTCGTTGACGAAGTAGAACCAGAAGAAGCCGTGGCCGTTCATGCCTCCGGTGTTGCGGAGTCCGGCGAGAATGTGCCATGGGGCGGCTATCGCCAGGAAGAGCAGGGTGCCTGTGAAGGGGTTCAGTTGGCGCCATTTTTTGTATTCGCCGGTTAGGGCGAGGTAGACGATCGCGGTGCCGAAGAAGAAGACGAGGGCTACGAGACCTTTGGTCAGGACGGCCAGGGCGAGGCTCGTCCACATGAGAAGGCCGTGGGTAGCGGGGGAGAGTTTCTGAGGAGCGAGTCGAGCTGGTTCGGACGAAATGCGCAGATTTCTGGCTTCGCTCAGAATGACAACGTCTTTTGTGGTCGTCGAGTTGTTTTGGTTCTCGCCGAGCGATCGGAGGAGGCAGTAGAGGGAGGTGGCCAGGAAGAGGGAGAGCAGGACTTCAGGGATGAAGTAGCGGGTGAAGAGGAAGATGCCTGCGGAGGTGAGGGTGGCAAGGCCGGTGTAGAAGGCGGTGCGGGCGTTGTAGGCTCTTGCGGCCCAGTGGAAACCTAAAAGCGCAAGGAGGAGGACAGCGATTGCTTGCGGGAGGTGCGCGGCGAAGGTGTTGAAACCGAAGATGCGGAAGCTGAGAGCGACGAGCCAGTAGGGCAGAGGGGCTTTTTCGAGGTAACGAATGCCGTCGACGCGGAGGGTAACGAGATCGCCGGTTAGGGCCATATGGCGGGCGGCGCTGGAATGGGTGGCGTCGGCGTCGTCGAGGAGTGGTGGGCTGAAGAGAGCGGTGAAGAAGATGATCAGCCACAGACCGATGAGGATGAGGAGTGCTTTGCGGCGTTGTGGGGTGCCGGCTTCGAAGGTTGGAGAATCTACGCGGATTTGGGGGAGGGTTTGGTTGATCATGAGCTTGTTTTGCTCTTTCAGGATAAATGGCTTGCGTCATCGATTGTGGGCGGAAACGATTCCGCGAGCGGACAGTGGGGGGATGTAAGCTGCTGGTGGCGGGATTTTTGTTTTTGAGGTGATGCAGGACGATGCCTACGTTTGCTGCAGTTGATATTGGGTCGAACTCGTGCCGGTTGAAGATCGCTGCTGTGCAGATGCATCGGCTGAAGACGCTGCATGAAGACCGCGAGGTGACGCGGCTGGGCGAGAGCGTGTTTCAGACGGGAGTGATCTCGCCTGAGGCGATGGCTGCGACGATTCGGGCGCTGAAGCGGTTTCATAAGGCGGTGCAGCTGCATGTGGTGGATAAGGTTCGCGTTGTGGCGACAAGCGCAATGCGCGATGCGCGGAATGCGGCGGCGTTCACGGAGTGGGTGAAGTCGACGACCGGATGGAACGTCGAGGTGATCTCGGGGCTGGAAGAAGGGCGGCTGATTCACCTGGGCGTGGTGACCCATGAGGTGGGAGCACGTGGGCGATGCATGCTGATCGACCTGGGCGGCGGAAGCTGCGAGGTGACGGTTTCGGATGGTGGGCGGATCAAGACGATGGTGACGATGCCGCTGGGTGCGGTGCGGCTGCAGGAGGAGTTCCTGCGCACCGATCCTCCGGCGAAGGAGGATGTGGCGAGGCTGAAGCAGTTTATCGACAGGGAACTGCGGCGCGCGGAGAGGAAGCTGGGTACGCCGCGGGTGGGGCTGGTGATTGCGACATCGGGAACGGCGGCGGCGCTGGCGGAGGCAAGCGGACATATTCGGAAGGGGAGATCGGCCAAGAAGACGCTGGCCAAGAAACGGCTGGAACGAGTGGGAGCATTGACTGCGGACACGCCTGATGTGAGAAAGCTGGCTGACCGGCTGGCGAAGATGAATAATGCGCAGCGGGAGGCGGTGCCGGGGATAGGTCCGCGACGGTCGGAGATCATCGTCGGTGGGTCGCTGGTGTATGCGAGCCTGTTGGAGCGGTTGGGGCTGAAGGGATTTCGCTACTCGCCGCTGGGGCTGCGGGACGGCATGCTGGCGCAGATGCTGGGTGAGGTGGATCTGCGGACGTCGGTGCACCAGAAGATGGAAAGTGAGCGTTGGGCTGGGGTGTTGGAGGTTTGTGAACGGTACAACATTGAACAACGTAAAGCAGAGCCTGTAAGACAGCATGTGGTCGAGCTGTTTGATTCGCTGGCTCGGGTGCATGAGTTGCCGGAGGAGTACAAGCTGTGGCTCGAGGCAGCGGCGATGATGCAGGATGTGGGGAAGTTTATGAACCACCAGGGGCATTACCGGCATACCCAGTACATCGTTGCGAATTCGGAGATCTTTGGATTTTCTCCGGAGCAGCGGATGATTGTGAGTGCGATTGCGCGGTATATGGGCAAGAGCCGCCCTGAGCCGATGGACCGGCCGATGCGGTGGATTCCGGTCGAAGAACATATGCACGTGACACGGGCTGTGGTGCTGCTGCGGCTGGCGGTGGCGCTGAACCAGGACAGAGCGAGTGCGGTGGTGCAGATGCGGACGCACGTGTATCCGAAGCGGGTTCTATTGGAACTGGTTCCGGGCCGCGGCGGCGCGGAGCTTGAGGCGTGGTCGCTGAGGAAAGAGGCGGCTTATTTCCGCGAGGTCTTCCGGCGCGAGCTCTTTGTCGAGGTGGCGTAGAGCGCCCGGACGATACGAGGATCGATCAGTGATTGCAGGGTGGCGGAGCCGCGGGTGAGAACGACACGGGCAAGAGAGCCTTTGCGGAGGCGGACTCTCGCTTCCGCGCCAGTTGAGGGCACCAGGAGCGAGCCGAGGAAGCTGGAGAGATTGGGATTGTGGCCGACGACGAGGAGGTTCTCGCTGGTTGCGTTGTCGCGGAGGAGTTTCTGGAACTCTTTGAACGTTGCTGAGGGAGCGAGCGCCGGGGATTGCAGGATACGAGCTTCATAGCCGGTCTCTGTGCCTATGAGAGAGGCCGTCTGGAGAGAGCGCTTTAGCGGACTCGAGATGATGAGATCGAACTGGATATCTAACCCATTGAGGACGTGAGCCAGCTGAAGGCACTGTCTTTTGCCCTCCTTATCGAGAGGTCGTTTGGAGTCAAGCAACGGATTGATACGTCGAAGACCAGCACTCGCGTGGCGAAGAATATACAAATTCATAATCTGTTCATATATTAGCGCAGGCGTGTTTCCGGAGTTGTTTTTTGCGGTCAATGTCTTGTGAATCCGTCTTGTGAATCGCGGCTATTGAGGCGGTTTGGCGGGGTCGTGGTGGAAGACGCCGAGGTCCGGGCCGTCGAGTGATGGGGGTGCTGGTTCTGGGTCGGAGATGGGTTCGGGAGTGGGATGGGCGTCGCTTTGATGAAGAGCGGACGGATGAAGGGGATCCTCGGGATTGACGGTGCCTGCGATTGGGAGGATTGGGGGTAATGATGGGGAGGCGATGGGATTTTGCAGGGCGAGGGAGGTTTCGACCCCGCGCTGCCAGAAGCGGGTGAGGAGCATAAGGAAGAGACCGAACTGGGCTAGTAAAAAGGTGGGCCAGACTCGGGGTTGAGCCAGCATGTGCATTGAGACGCGTGCGGTCAGGATGACGGCGGTGGCTCCGAGGATGGTGAGGAAGAGGAAGATAGGCCAGGCTTGCGAGAAGTGGCTTCGGAGGGTTCGCCAGGCTGGGGTCAGGGCGTGGCGAACGCGACGGTCTGGTCCGGCTCGTCTTTTGAGAGCGGCGGGGCGGAGTTGCAGGCCGAGCTGGACGGTGTAGACCTCGACCAGATCGAAGTAGAGGCGAAGGATAGACGCGATGAAAAAGATGATTATGTAACCGGATAAGATACATAAAAAGGCGGTGCGTCCGACGAGGTGGTCATCAATGTAATCGGCCCATTTGTCCTGGCAGAACGTCAACGGGCCGAGGATAAGGCCGCAGACGATGAGGGTGAGCAGAGTGATGCGAACGAAACGCCAGAAGTAGAGCAGGCCCTGCTGGAGGAGGGTTCCGAGGCGTGCCGGAGTTGCGGTCTGGTAACAGTAGAGGGTTCCCGGGACGAGAAGGAAGTAGACGATAAGAAAGACGGGGATCGATGCATGACCGGCGATTCCGCCAGCGTCTCCTACGGGGCCTTCGTGAAGGTGCAGGAAGACTTCGCCTATGGTGCCGAGATCGAAGCCGCTGGAGAGACGTTGCGCGGCGAGGGAGTGACTGAGGAGGGACGCGATCTGACGGTAGAAGCTGATGGAGAAGAGCAACGCGAGAGCGAGATTGAAGACGTAGGTCCAGCCTAGCGCGGGAAAGCGGCGTAGGGTGAGCGACAGGCCGTGGAGGAAGATGTTGCGGCGTTCCATCATGATGCTGGAGTTCTCCTGTGCTGCAGGGGCAACGGCGGCGAAGGTTTACACGATCCAGGCAACGAGTTGAGCGACGAGTTGGTTGAAGCTAAGCCAAAGATTGCTTAGTTTGCGTGCGGGTATTGGGTTGTAGGTGATGGTGTAGCTGTTGTTGAAGAGATTGCGATCGAGAAGAATGGTGTGGTCGGGGTCGATCTCCGCGGAGACAATTTTGGCGTTGCGGGTGTAGGTGAATTTCGTCCAGCGGTCGACTCCATTCCAGCGTTCGCGCAGGCGGGTTCCGTCGTCGAAGACGACTTCTACGGTGACGGGGAGGATGAAGTCTCCTTTACGGTGGAGGTAGACGGTGGTGAGGTACTGAATCTGCTTCTTGTCGTTGGGTTCGGGGAGCCACCATTGAACTGGGTTGGAAGAGATGCCGTCGACGTTGTAGTCGAGGACCTGGGTTCCGTAGATGGCCTGATTGAAGAAGCCGCGGAGGGTGGAGTTGGTGGCTGGAGCGGTGGAGTAGTCGGTGTCTCCGGTTAATGTGACAGGTGATTGGGTGGGGAATGCTGTGGTTGGATAGAGAATCAAGCTGTTTGAGTTATCCGTGATAGAGACTGGTGCGGTCTCTGGTGCGCGGGTTGCTGCGACAGCCTTGCCGCGAGCGATAGCAACCTGCTCGATGGTGCGGAGGAAGTCTTCCGTGGTGGGGTGGGTGAAGCGGTAGCGCATGAAATAGGTGCGCATGGCCTCGTCCATGGTGTCGCGGCCGATGATGCTTTCGAGCGTGGCCAGAAGAGTGGCGGACTTGCCGTAAGTGACACCGCCATAGGATTGGCTGTTGCGGAACTTGAAGGCCCAGCGTGTGACGGGATCGTAGTCGGGAGCAGAGAAATATTCGTAGCGCTGAAGGGCATTGTCGCCTGCATTTGCGTAGCGGCGATCGAAGACCGAGTTGTTGCTGCCGAGGATTGCGGCGAGAACTCGGACCTCGGTGTAGGAGTTAATACCTTCGTCGAGCCATGCATCTTCGAACTCGTTGGTGGCGACCATTCCGTACCAGTATTGATGACCGAACTCGTGTTCGGCGGCGAGCTCGGTGATGTGGGTGGGTTCGTACCAGGAGGTATCGCCGGTGAAGAGAGTGGGGTACTCCATGCCGCCCATCTCGGAGTCCGGTTCGGGGTCGATGACGGTGATGATCTTGTAGGGGTATGGGCCGTAGAGGTGGTCAAACTGGGCGAGAGTTTTCTGCGTGATGTCGAGGTAACGCACGCCAGCTTTGGGGTGGGCAGCGAGCGCGAGGACATGGACTTTAACGGGGCCGAGTGAAGAGAGAAAGGTGCCGTCAGTGACGGTGAAGTTGGGGCTGGCGGCCCAGGCGAAGTCGCCGATGTCTTCGCCGTAAAACCTGAGGGTTTTGGTGCCTTTTGGGGCGCCGTTGGCATCGATGATTTCGCCTGTGGGGACTCCGCTGGCTCCTACGATGTAGCGGCGAGGAAGGGTGAGAGTGACGTTGAAGGTGGCGAAGTCGGAGAAGAACTCGGTGGTCGCGTGGTATTGATGGCAGTTCCAGGCGCCGTGCCAGAAGACGCCGGGCTTGGGATACCACTGGCCGCCCATGATGAAGTCGCGTTTATAGCCGTTGCGCGCGACAGAGAGAGGGAACTGATCGTGGAAGGCGAGGTGGAAGGTGATGGAGTCGCCGGGCGCAAGAGGGTGGGGAAGGGTGACCTCGGCTACGGTGTGGTCCTGCGTGTTGCCATCGTCGGGCGCGATAAAGTGCATCGCGGAGGTGAGATCGCTTCTGGTTCCATCGGGGGCGTCGGCGTCGATGTGCGAGATGGTGATGCTGCCGAGCTTTTCGGTCGGGTAGTCGTTTCCGGTTTCGGAGTCGCGGACGCCGCCGTTGAAGTGGGTTTCGTGGGTGAAGGTGGATTCGGGACGGAAGGCGTTGAGGTAGAGGTGAAAGGGGACAGTGGTGAGGGTTTGACCAGTGAGATTTTTGTAGGCGATGGTCTCGACGGCATCGAGTGATTTTTGATCGGTGTTGAGGGTGGCGTCGATGGTGTAGGCGATGACGCGGGTGGAGAGAGGTTGGCCCCCGGGGGAGTTGGTGGCGATGCTGGTTTGACCGTGCGCGGGGACGCAGGCAAGGGCGGCGGCAGCGACGGTGAGAAGGCGTGTGCGCGGCATAAGGGATTGTAGATGCTTGGGGTTTTGATGACGGAAAGGTTTGTGGGGTTGGGCTAGGTCTGCCAGAGTTCTGTGGTGAGAATGCCGGCGAGTTGTTGCCGGCTAGAGATCTTGACGAATCCCGCCCGGGTGAGAGGGGTGGAATGATCGGGAAGACTGGTTGTGCGCAGGCCGGTGAGGAGATGGAAGGCAAGATAGAGGCTGCGGATGAGAAGTTTTGCGGGGTATCGCATGGGGCCTCGGGGAATGCGGAAGTCTGAGATCAACCAAAGCGTACCGGGATGAGTGTTTTTTGCGACGTGGTTGACGAGTGCGTTGAGTTCGGTCTGAGTGAGGCAGTCGAGAAAGAAGTGAGTGACGATGAGATCATAGGAGTTTTGGGGAGAGAAGGTAAGGGCGTCGGATTGGTGGGTACGCAAGCGGGTTTTTGCGTCCGGAGTTGCCTCTTCGCAGCGTTTGCGGAGGAGTCGAAGCATCGTGGCGCTGATGTCGACTGCGTCGGCTTGGAGATGGGGGTTTTTGGCGAGGAGTTGGGCGAGGAAGCGGCCGTCTCCGTCGCCCAAGACGAGTGCTCGGTGGCGATTGAGGAGTTGAGGGAGGTAGTGGTTGCGGCAATTTTCGAGCGCTTTGCCTAGAGTGATGTATTCGAGGAAGCGATAGGGGCGTGCGATTCGGTTGAAGTCGGGTGGAGCGGGCCTTGGCGGGTTCATCGGTGGAGAAATAGAAGGAGAAGGAGCGGGGTGGCGAGGGCAAAGTCTGCAGCGGCCCGGAGGGTTAGTGGGGCTATTGCATGACGGTGATGATGCAGGAGGAGAAGGAGTGCCGCGGAGTAAGCGATGGCGCAGGGAATTGGCCAGGGAGCCTGATCGAGCAGGGTAAGGGTGGCCCCGGCGAGAGTGAGAAGGACCGTGAGTGCCGGGAGATGGCGTAGCGCCAGTCGGGTCATTGCGTGAATCGGCTGCGTGGCTGAGATGTTTTCGTGTTCCCAGGCGTAGATGAAGAGGCAGTTGAGACTGCAGAGAGTGGCGAAGAGGAGAGCGGATGGGAGCAGCGGCAGACGGAGATCCGGGCGGCGAGCGACGGTGGGAATGAAGGTCGCGGCGGCGAAGCAGAGACCGACGGCGATCTCTTTGGGGAGGCGATGGGCGCTGCGTGTGGCGTGGATGAGAATGAAGTAGCCGGAGACGAAGCCGCCGAGTAACAGGTAGAGGTGAATGGCTACGGTTTCGAGGCGGGGAAGAAGCAGCGCGAGGGTGATGGAAGCGAGAAGGATTCCGGAGAGGAAGGCGGAGCGGTAGCGGTGGTGGAAGTAGTGCCGGGCTTCGAGGCCTTCGTGATGGGCCGGGTCGATGTCGAGGAGGCGGGCGTCCATCAGGCGATCGGCGGCGTAGAGGACCCAGACTGCGAGGGCCATGGAGACGGTGGAGGCAATTGGAATGACGACGTGGCTGGTGAAGGCGATGAACCACGTCCATAGAGTGGCGATGGCAGGGGCGTCGAGAGAGAGAAGATGCCAGAGAGCGAGGGGATTTCGGCGACGGTCGATCGCTTTGAAGGGCTGCTCAACTGGGGTTGCGGTGGCCACTTGATTCAATGGATTCCTGCTCCCTGTTGCTTAATGACTACAGACCTAAGTCCGAGAGGCCGGGATGATCATCGGGACGGCGACCTAGCGGCCAGTGGAACTTGCGGTCGGATTCTTTGATGGGCAGGTCATTGATGCAGGCGTAGCGATGATGCATGATGCCGTTTTCGTCGAACTCCCAGTTTTCGTTTCCGTAGGAGCGGCACCAGTTGCCGGAGTCGTCGTGGCACTCGTAGGCGAAACGGACTGCGATGCGGGCTCCGTCGAAGGTCCAAAGTTCTTTGATGAGGCGATAGTCGAGTTCGCGGCGCCACTTTCTGGTTAGGAACTCAACGATCTCTTTGCGGCTGTTGACGAATTCGGCACGGTTTCGCCACTTGCTATCTACAGTGTAGGCGAGAGCGACTTTCTCCGGATCGCGGGAGTTCCATCCGTCCTCGGCTTTGCGAACCTTTAGTGCAGCGGTTTCGCGAGTGAATGGCGGGGCAAGAATTGGTTGTGGCTGCGTGCTCATATTTCTCCATTTTTGCGGACGTATTGGCTGGCATTCTTAAGTGTTGGATACTTCCCGAGCAATTTGGGCTGCATAAAACTTTTCCGCGGACGTTCGTTCTCGTCAGTCGTCGTGGGCATGGTCTGCGCTGGCGTTTTTGCCGGACCAGATAATCTGCGAAGTCCAAGGTTGCGGAGGCGTAGACCAGAAAAGGTCAGAGGGCGCGAGTCCGAGAGGAAGCCACGCTGCGCTCAAGAGATACAGGCTGCCGGTTGAGATGTAGACCTCTCCGAGGCCGGGCTGATGACCGGCAAGACCGATTTGCAGCCAGCCTTCCGGGGAGAATGTTCCGGGCGGTTCGAGTGTGCGTTGCATGACGGCGGTGAGAGCGCCGCGGACCTGCGGTGGGGTGAGGGTTTCGGGCAGGATGTTGCGGCGGGCCGCGTCAGCAAGGAGATGGAAAGCTCCGCAGCGGTAGGTGATGGAGCGGCCGATAGCGGGATAGGAGCCGTCGGGGGCGATGAGCCGCTCCTGGATGGCAGCGTAGCGCTGGGCGCGTTGGTGGACCGGCGTGCGTATGGAGGAGCAGGAGGGGGATTGGTCGCCGAGTGTGTCTATGAGCTGGAGGAGGTAGGGCTGGATGACGAAGCTGTTGTAGAAGTCGAAGTGGAGGTGAGGGCCGTCACCGTAGGTTCCGTCGCCGAGGTACCAGCTCTGATGTTCGCGGAGGGCGTAGTCGACGCGCATGCGATCCCATGGCTGGCGCAGCGTCATCAGGAGCGCTTCGTTCATTGCCGCGAAGAGAAGCCAGTTGTTGAAAGGGGGCTGTACCTTGCGCTGGGTGACGAGAGCTTCTGTGAGACGTTGCAGAGTTGCGGCGTCGAGTTTTTGCAGGAGCTGCCTGGGAGCGCGGAGTAGTGCGAGTGCGAGGAAGGATGAGTCGACCAGAGTCTGGGATGATTCGCCGAAGTGCATGTAGTCGGCGGAGGCAGGATCGAGAGCTGAGGTGATTCCGGCAAGAGCGTAGTCGCGATAGCGGTTGCGCAGGGCTGTTTCGTGTGGATCTTCGGCGGCGGAGGGTTCGAGTTCGAGCCAGGGCGCGAGACCGGACAGCAAACGGCCGAGGGCTTCGAGATGCGTTCCTATGGTACGTGCCTGGACCTGTCCGGGTGCGGCTTCGACGGGCATTTTGCGTCGGAGGGCGCCTTCCTTGAGAGCCTTGAGTACCGGTTCGGAGACGAGCTCAACTTTTTGGAGCCAGTAGGTGCGGTCCTGCCGCTTCGCGGAGGTGCTATCGGTCGCTGGCGTCTGGCCTTCGGCTGGAAAGGCGGCGACACTGCCCGCGGCGAGACTGCCGAGGAGAAAATGACGGCGATTGAGCGCTGGTTCTTGTTTGTTTTTCGACATATGTCTTAAGTGTGAACGTCGAGTTAACTTACAACAGCGATGGCAGGCAGGAATAGAGCAAACAAGTTGTGACAGAGTTTGCCCGCGTGGACTACAATTTCGGCGCGGTGAGCCACCGATTTTTGAAGCATCAGACTGAGAAGGAGTGAAGTTATGGCGACGATGAGCGCGATTCAACCTGGAAGTTACGGATTTCCGGTCAATATTCGGAAGCGGTATGACAACTATATCGGCGGGGAGTGGGTTGCGCCGTTGTCGGGACAGTACTTCGAAAATATTACGCCGGTCACTGGACAGGTGCTGTGCGAGATTGCGCGGTCGAATGCGGCGGACGTTGATCGCGCTCTCGATGCGGCGCACGCGGCGAAGAAGATGTGGGGCAAGACTTCCACGACGGAGCGGGGAAGGATTCTCGAGAAGATTGCGCAGCGGATCGAGGACAACCTTGAAATGCTGGCGACGATAGAGACCTGGGATAACGGCAAACCGATTCGCGAGACGATGGCAGCCGATATGCCGCTGGCTGCGGACCACTTTCGCTACTTTGCAGGGGTGATCCGGGCGCAGGAGGGATCGATCTCGGAGATCGATGCCACGACAGTTGCGTATCACTACCATGAACCGCTGGGTGTGATCGGCCTGATCATTCCGTGGAATTTTCCAATCCTGATGGCGACGTGGAAGCTGGCGCCGGCATTGGCGGCAGGGAACTGTGTGGTGCTGAAGCCGGCGGAGCAGACGCCGATGTCTGTGCTTGTGCTGATCGAGTTGATTCAAGATCTACTGCCGCCTGGAGTGGTGAACATCGTCAACGGATTTGGGCTGGAGGCGGGCAAGCCGCTGGCTTCGAGTTCGCGGGTGAACAAGGTTGCGTTCACTGGCGAGACGACGACGGGTCGACTGATTATGCAGTATGCGTCGCAGAATTTGATTCCTGTGACGCTGGAGTTGGGCGGCAAGTCGCCGAATATTTTCTTCAATGATGTGGCGAGTGCGGACGATGCGTTCTTCGACAAAGCGCTGGAAGGGTTCACGATGTTTGCGTTGAATCAGGGCGAAGTTTGCACCTGTCCGTCGCGGGCGTTGATCCAGGATACGCTGTATGACCAGTTCATGGAGAAGGCATTGAAGCGAGTGAAGGCGATCAAGCAGGGAAATCCGCTGGATAAGACGACGATGATCGGGGCGCAGGCCTCGAGCGAGCAGATGGAGAAGATTCTGTCGTACTTCGATATCGGCAAGCAGGAGGGCGCGGAGGTGCTCGTGGGCGGAAAGCGTTCGATGCAGGAAGGCGATCTGTCCGAGGGATTCTATGTCGAGCCGACGGTGTTCAAGGGCAACAACAAGATGAGGATCTTCCAGGAGGAGATCTTCGGACCGGTGGTTTCGGTGACGACGTTCCATGACGAAGATGAGGCGTTGGCGCTGGCGAACGACACGCTGTATGGTTTGGGCGCGGGCATTTGGACCAGAGATATGAATCGCGCGTATCACTTTGGGCGGGCGATTCAGGCAGGGCGGGTTTGGACGAACTGCTACCACCTGTATCCGGCGCATGCGGCGTTCGGCGGATATAAGCAGTCTGGTGTTGGGCGTGAGAACCACAAGATGATGCTGGAGCATTATCAGCAGACGAAGAATCAGCTGGTGAGCTACAGCCCGAGTGCGCTTGGGTTCTTCTAGGCTGATGGTGCAGACGAGGGCGCGATGGTTGCAGTACCTGAACAAGTAGTAACGACGCCTGCTGCTGTCGATTTAATGAGCAGGCTCGAGGAGAAACATGGGGAGCTGATGTTTCATCAGTCGGGCGGCTGCTGCGACGGCAGCTCCCCTATGTGTTATCCGCGCGGAGAGTTTCTGGTTGGCGATAGTGATGTGCTGATGGCGACGCTGGGAGAGACTCCGTTTTATATAAGCAAGAGCCAGTTTGAGTACTGGAAGCATACGCAGCTGATTCTGGATGTGGTGCCCGGTCGAGGCGGAATGTTTTCGCTTGAGAATGGAGAGGGCGTGAGGTTTCTGATCCGCTCACGGGTGTTCACGGATGAGGAGATCGCGGCGTTGCGGGCCGCGCGGCGAATCTGAGTTTTGACAAGGCCTAACGCCGAATCTGCACAGATGAAGCAGATAAGAGACGATCTGAATGTGGGTGTGTTTCTGCCTTCGATTGAAAGAATAGAAGGAGTTATTTTTTTGCGGCCAGGCACTTCGCCATGATGGCGCCATGGAGGCGCTCGCGTAGTTCCGTAGAGACCTCGTAGATCTCATTGTCCCGATAGACGGCGATGGTCTGGTGGGTGGTGTCGAGGACGACGCGGCAGTGCTGACAATCGGCGGTGTGGGTGCGGATCTCGTCGAGCAGGCGGGGACTGAGCTTTTCGTCGAAGTAATCGGATAGGTGGCTTAGTAAGTCTGTGCAGTTCATGCAGGCTGACCCTCCTGCTTTTTTCGGAAGTAGCGGCTGAGTCGCTCGCGCAACTGAAGGCGCGCTCGCAAGAGTCTGGATTTGACGGCGGGGACGCTCAAGCCGAGTGCCTCCGCTGTCTCTTCTGTAGAGAGATTTTCCACGTCGCGGAGGGTGAAGACACTGCGAAAACCTGGGGGAAGGCCCTGAATGGTCTTGCGAAGGATATCGGCGAGCTCGGACTGGTTGTACTCCTGCTCGGGGTTTGGCCGCCACTCGGCAAAGTCACGCGGGATGGACCCTTCTTCGGTGTGGACATCCTCGTCCATGGAGACAGTTTTGCTGGTCTTGCGTTTGCGAAGTCGCATGAGGCTCTCATTGACTGCGATGCGGACGAGCCAAGTGGAAAACTTGGAGTTTCCCTGGAACTGGTCCAGCTTCTCGTATGCCTTGAGAAATGCGTCCTGCGTAATGTCTTCGGCGTCTTCACGGTTTTGGGTGATGTGCTGCGCCACTCGGAAAATCTGACGCTCGTACTGTCTCACAAGTTGTTCAAAGGCTGCAGTATCCCCTGCTTTTGCGCGCGCAACAAGCGCTACGTCAGGGTGAATCTCTTCCGTCGCTGGGGATTGGATGGCAGGCATGAGCAAAAGGTGCGAAAAACGCACTGGAATCGGCCGCTGATCTGATTGCGGCGAAACCGTGTGCACTCAGTGTAAATGCCGCCGGGTCGGAGAGCAAAGACTCAATTTGGAAGGGGATTGGTACAGAGGTATAAGACAGGCCTAGATTGCCGGAGGAATGCGTTACTGAACGGGCGCATTTCTCCGGCGTACCTGGCAACGTGGTTAGTTGGCGAACTTGCGGCGGAGCGCACCGGCGGCGCCGAGAAGACCAGTTCCGAGCAAAGCGAAGGTGCTGGGTTCCGGAGTAGGCGACGGGTCACCCTTGGGGCTCGTTGTATTCGTGAAGACAAAGGTGTCGTCGTTGTAGTCCCAGTCGGACGAGCCAGATGGGAGGTCTTCCATACCCACATAAGTGCCGACGATGGTGCCGTAGGAACCGATGGTGCCTGAGAAGGGGGTGATGTAGGCGTGGTCGTATCCGTCGGTGCTTCCTTCAGCGTCGGCGGAGTGAGCGTCGGACGAGAAGATGCTGGGGATCTGCTGATTGGAGAGCACAAAATACAACGTGTCGCCGTTGTGCAGCGAAGCGCTGTCGAAGACGACGCTGGATCCGATGGTGCCGGAGGCCTGGTTGTTGAAGGCATTCGTCGGTGAGAGGAAGGTGCCCTGCGAGGCGTCGTAGACGGAGATTGTGTCGGTGTCGCCAGCGCTTACCGAGTAGAAGTAAGCAGTGATGCCACCAGCCAGACCGTTGGCGCCAGAGTAGGTGACTGGGCTTGAGGTTGTGATGGGGTGGTTGACGTTGGAGTAGGGGGTAAACGAGTCGGCAAAGAGAGTCGTGGTGCCCGCGGCAAGCAGTGAAGCAATGGCCAGCGAAGAGAGACGCATTTGAGAAGCTCCTGAAAAGGTCAGAACTGGATAAGTCTTGCCTGGGATGGTTGCAATCTGGCGGCCAAAGAACGAAATCACGCAATTTCTTGCATATGTGCCGATTTATGGGCGAAACCCTAGAAAATAGCGAAAATGTTTGCTCACATCGAGAAAGATGTTGCCACTTTCTCTCCATCCCTGAGGCAATTTCCTGACCCTCTTGATCAAGAGTGGCGATAAAAAAGGGCTGGCTGGACTTGCCCGAGAGATCATTATGGTCTTGGAGAAGCGTATCTGCGGTGGTTCCCGGCGGAATGTGCCTGACGAGGCTCGCCGGCGCAGCTTAGAGTGGATATGTGGGCTGGAAGACGAAGCAGGCGGTGACGAACGTCCCTGGAAGGTTTCGGGGAGTGGCGACGGTTGTGCTGTCGGCGGCGATGATATTGCTGCTTTCCGGGACCGGGATTGCCGCTGTTCAGCAGACTGTTCCTTCGGCTCCACAGCCGAAGAAACCGGTGAGCAAAGCTAAGACTGGGTCAACGGGGAAGGCTTCGAGCCGTAAGACTCCCACCCCGGGAAAGACAACGAAAAGTAAGGCTGCTACGGGCGTGACTCATCATGGGTCCACTGCTTCGCGGCGGCCGACGCCGCAGACGATCCGGCTGACGAGCGCGTTCAAGGCTTCGGAGCAGCTTCGTCCGATGGCGCAGCAGTTGGCGATGACGCGTTCGATGGCAGCCTATAGCGGAGTGGAGAGCTACGCCAAAGCTCATCCGGGTGAGGGTGCGGCTGCAGCTTATCTTGCGCTGGGCCATGCTTCCATGCTGGACCACCGTTATGCGGATGCGGCAGCGACCTTTCATCGGGCCAATGCGAGCGGGACGGCACTGAGCGACTATGCCGATTATCTTGGTGCGCAGGCGTCGATACAGGCGGGGCGCGGGACGGACGCGTATGCCCTGCTTGATCGCTTTGCGGAGCGGCATCCGGACAGCATCTTCGACGCGAATGCGCCGGTTCTGCTGGCGAACGCCCATCTGGAAGAGAATGATGCGCAGGGAGCGCTTCGAGTGCTGACGCCGCTGGCGGATTCAGCGCAGGCGTCGCACGCGGACTTTCGTTATGCGCTCGGCCGCGCCTACCAGATGTCAGGCGATACAACGCATGCGGCTGCTGTTTACCGGAGCCTGTATGCCAATCTTCCATTGAGTGTCGAGGCAATTCAGGGGCGCTCGCAGATGCAGGCGATGAATGTGCCGCTGAGCGCAGCCGAACGCAAGGCGCATGCCGACCAGCTCTTCAACGCGAAGCGTTATGCGGAGGCTGGCGTGGAGTATCACGCAATCGAGCGAGACAGCTCAGGTTTGAACCAGGCTGACCATGATGCGCTGGTGATCTATGCCGCGGCTTGCGATATGCGGATGAAACACCTGAGCCGGCGAGAGGTCGAGAAACTGCCGATTACGGTGGATGATAGTGCCGCGCTCAAGATGTATCTGCTGGCTGAACTTTCGCGGAACGAGCACGATGAGGCGGCGCATGGCGCGGTGATTGCCGAGATGGTGCAGCGGTTTCCTGCAAGCAGGTGGCTGGAAGAGGCCCTTTATTCCGGCGGCAATATGTATCTGCTGCTGCATGACGCGAAGCAGGCGACGTATCACTACTCGCTGCTGGTGAAGATGTTTCCTAACAGCACCTATGCTGCGTCGGCACACTGGCGGGCTGCCTGGATGAACTATCGGCAGCATAACTACGCCGAGGCGGCGCGGCTGATGGATGAACAGATTCAGGGATATTCCGCGGGGATTGAGGTGCCGGGTGCGTTGTATTGGCGCGGCCGCATCTACGAGGAAGAAGAGCACAACTTCGCGCAGGCGGTGAACTACTATAGTGCGCTGACCGCGTCTTACGTCAATTTCTACTATGCGCTGCTGGCGCGGCAGAGGCTAAATGTGCTGAAAGCACAGACGGCGACTGCGGCGCCAGTGACGGTTCTAAGCTCGGTGCCGAAGCCGAATGTGCCGTTTTTGACTGGGGATCTGCCGGAAAACGAGCTCCACCTGATCAAAGCGCGATTGCTGGCCAACGCTGCGTTGAATGAATATATTGGGCCGGAGATTCAGGCGAGCCCTACTTCGAACGAATGGGGCGCGTTGGCGCAGGCCGAGATCTACAACTCGTATGGCGAGACGACGCGTGCGCTGCAGGCGATGAAGCACAGCGGGATCTCGTTCTTTGCGATGCCTCTGGACCAGGTACCGACTGTTTATTGGAAGGTTTTGTTCCCGCAGCCTTATTGGAGCGATCTCGTCGCGAACTCGAAGAAGAACGGACTGGACCCTTATCTGGTTGCGTCGCTGATCCGGCAGGAGTCGGAGTTCAATGCCGGGGTCGTAAGTCATGCTAATGCCTGGGGGCTGATGCAACTGCTGCCTTCGGTGGGCAAGTCGATGGCGAAGAAGGACGGAGTGAAGGGATACAGCACGAATTCGCTGCTGAACCCGACGGTGAACCTGGAGTTGGGTACGACGAATCTGCGTCTTGTGCTGGACCGATTTGGCGGACAGCAGGAGTATGCGCTTGCTGCCTATAACGCCGGGGATGTGCCGGTGCGACGGTGGATGGCAGCGGGTGAGTACAAAGACATTGCCGAGTTCGTCGAGTCGATTCCGTATACGGAGACGCGGGAGTACGTGCAGGCGATTCTGCGCAACCGGGAGATTTATCGCAACCTGTATGGGCCTTCATAAAAAAAGGAACCAATCTGGCATCATTTGTGTGAATGCGGGATTGACAGGGGCGGAAAATAAATTATGCTTTGCACCAGAAGTAGTGCACCGTAAGTTGGGGCACAAAACCATTGGGGAGGTCTCTTCCGCTGCCTGAGGGCGGCAATCGGTTTATAGACGTGGGTCATGAACGAAGACAACCGTTGGGGATGAAGAGGCAATCATGGTAGCGGAATTGGATCTTCTGGAAGTGTGGATCCCGGAGCAGATGCAGCCGGGCACGATCTTTCTCCTGGAGCAGGCTGGCGAACTGGGCAAGGCGGAGAACCCTTACTGGGCCGTACTTGCGTGTCCGTCATGCGGTTCTCTGGGGTTGATTACAAGGCAACAGTGCGCTGGGTTGGAGGCAATGATCTGCGGGTCGTCGGAGTGTTCCGCTGAGTATTTTCTTGAGGAACAAACGATTCGTTATCGGCTGGCTAGCTAAACAGCGTATTGGCCGGACGTGAACGCCGGGAGGCCGGTGTAACAATCTTGTTGTCAACGAGGATTGAGGCTATCCTTGCTTATGGTTTTTTACTGCCCAAAGGCGCTGCAACAACGATGCCGGTTGTCACTGGCGGCTTTGTTGCGTGCCTTCGCAGAGGATAGGAAGCAGACATGAGTTAAGCTTTCCCTTGATTGCGACCACGAAGCGACCGCCGGTGCCCGGCGGTTTTTTGTTGCTTGAAAGCTGTTTAAGGATTTGGAGATTATGCGAACGTTTCTTCCATTTACTTCGGACGAAGAGATTGGTGCTATCGGTGGCGGGTTGCTTGACCGAACCCTGCCCAAGGCTGCATGGACTCATGCCGCTCACTTTGCCGCGACACTGTGGCTGTTGCGATGCAGGCCTGAGATTGAGCTAACGCGCGAGATGCGCGGCTTGATTTGCGCCTATAACGAGTCGATTGGCGGCGCGAATACGGATACCAGTGGCTATCACGAGACGATCACTCAGGCTTCGATACGGGCTGCGCGGGCTTTTCTGGTTGACGCTGAGCCACAGCCGCTGTTTGCGACCTGCAATGCGCTGTTGCGTTCTCCATTGGGCGAACCTGACTGGTTGCTGGAGTACTGGACTCGTCCGCGATTGTTCTCGGTCGAAGCGCGGCGTGCGTGGGTTGAGCCCGATATTCGGCAACTGCCGTTCTGAGGAGGGTGTTATTCGTGACGCAGCGCTTCGACCGGGTCCATGCGAGAGGCGCGTACGGCAGGCAGGAGACCGGAGACTATGCCCACGACAGCAAGAATTCCAAACGACACGAGCATGATGGTCGGGGAGGCGCGAAGGATAATATCTCCTTCGTGATTTGCTGTTTTGTAGATGTCGGAGTAGAGCGGCATGGGTGGGATGAGATAGGCGACGAGGATTGCGACCACCATTCCGACTGCGCCAGCGAGGAAGGTGAGGGTGAGACTTTCAAGGAGAAATTGTTTGAGAATGTCCTTGCGGCGTGCGCCGAGGGCTTTGAGAAGACCGATCTCCCGGGTTCGCTCGGTTACAGAGACGAGCATGATGTTCATGACACCGACGCCACCGACTCCCAGAGTCATCGCGCCGATGATTCCGAGCAGAAGATCGAGAGCCGTGCTGAACTGCATGATGTCTGCCGAGTCTGCGACTGTGTCCCAGCTGAGAACGGCCTTGTCGTCCTTCGGATCGAAGTGGTGCCGGCCGGCGAGAACCGCGCGGACGGCCTGCAGCGCCTTGATGTGCAACTCCGGTGCGCTGGGCTGGAAGACGATGCTGTCGGGATCGCGCTGATCGCGGAGCAGGCGCATCATGTCGAAGGGCACGAAAGCGTTCTCGTTGTCGGGGCCGTTGTTGGAGGAGTCCTGGATCTTGGTTTTCAGCACGCCGATGACTTGAAAGACATGCCCTTCGATTTCTACTGATTCGCCGACCGGAGGGTAGCCGTTGAAGAGTTTCTTCGCAGCGTGTGGGCCGAAAATAACGACCTGCCGATGGTCGGTGAAATCTGCGGGCTCGAAGTAACGACCCTGATCGATATTCAACTTCCGCATGCTGCCGTAGGGGAACTCGATGGCCTTGCTCTGGATGTTCACAACTTTGGATCCGTACTTGAAACTGAATCCGTCATCGGTCTCCGGGCTTACCGCTTTCAGGAATGGAACTTCCTCGCGAATTGCCTCGGCGTCTCCATCAAGAAATTTGACTCGTCTTCCGGAGCGTTCCCCTCCGACCTGCATGCTGGTCTGCCCGCCCCAAACCATGATGACGTTGTCACCGAGGCCCAGAAAGCCGTTGAGGACGCCTTCGCCGAGGCTCTTTCCGTAGCTGAGAAGCAACACGACCGTCACGAGCCCCCAGATGATTCCGAGCATGGTGAGTCCCGAGCGGAGGCGATTGCGCAGAAGCGAGTCGATGCTTTGGCGAATGATTTCACTCAGGTTCATGGCTATTCCGCTCTGAGGCATTCCATCGGGCTAAGGCCAGCGGCTCGCATGGCAGGATACATGCCCGCGAATAACGTGATCGCGGTAAGAGTGGAGAGGGATGCTGCGATAGCGATGGGCGAGATGACCGGATGCGGAATGAAGTCGGGCAGAGGGGCCAGTTGGAGGAGGAGGCAAATGCCCACGCCCAGCGTGAGGCCGGCGATGCCGCTGACCACAGTGATGATGGCGGATTCTACAAGGAACTGACGCTTGATGTCGATTGCGGTCGCGCCGAGCGCTTTGCGGACACCAATCTCGCGTGTGCGCTCGGTGACTGCGACCAGCATGATGTTCATGACGCCGATGCCGCCGAGTGCAAGCGTCAGCAAAGCCACTGCTCCAAAGAAAAGTGTCATGACGCTGAAGATGCGCTCGGTGAATTTCGATCCATCGAGCGTGTCCCAGATCCATAGAGCTTCTTTGTCGTTGGGATCGTAGTGATGGCGCTCGGCGATGATCTTTTTGACCTGACCGACAGCCTTTTCATGCAAGTCGGGTGATACGGGTTCGACGACGATATTGTTGACGAAGCCACGAACGATTCCCGGCCGCTCGGGTGGAGGGAAGTCGCGCGCCATTGCGGAGTAAGTGGTGAAGAGTTGCGTGTTGTCGGGGCCACTGCCGTAGCTTCCGTTCTGTTTCTTCTTTTCGAGCACGCCGATGACGGTGTATTGGTAGCCGTTGACCATCAGTGGTTCGCCGATGACTTTTTTGCCGGGAAAGAGCTGGCGGTTGGCTTCGGCTCCGAGAAGAATCACACGGGCGCCCTCGGTTTCGTCCTGTTCGGACATGAGGCGACCCTGCTCGACAGTGAGGGAGCGGAATCGTTGGTACTGTGGCCATACGCCTCGGACGGCTCGGCTCGCCGAGTTCCATTGGCTTACCTCGGAGACGGTGCGGCGAAGCTCGGGACTGACGGTTTTGACGAGCGAAGCCTGCTGCTGGATGGCGATGGCGTCGTCGACGGTGAGACGGATATCGCGACCAGCGGCGTACCCTCCGGCCTGCGCTCCGGTCTTTCCGCCGAAGAAGATGGCGATGTCAGTGCCGATGCTGCGGAGACGCTCCTTCTGGTCGACGTTGAAGCCTATGCCGAGACCGACCAGAAGAATCACCGAGGTAATACCCCACACAATGCCGAACATCGTGAGAAAGCTGCGCAACTTCGTCTCCCAGAGGGCGGAGAGCGTTTGCTTGAGGATCTCGTGAAACGGCATGTGCGAAGCTGACCCCGGGGCAGAGAATCTGACTTCCCCTAGACTACGCAAGAATCGCGGTAAAGGTTCCTTAACCGATGATGTTCCGGATCGATGAGTTATGGATGCGTTAAGATAGAGCGTGCGAGTCGAATCGACTTGCCAAAGCCCGGATGGTGAAATCGGCAGACACAGCGGACTTAAAATCCGCAGACCCTTATCAGGTCGTGGGGGTTCAAGTCCCCCTCCGGGCACCAGAAATCCCTATAATTTCAAGGGTTTTAGCGACTAGGTAGGGATTCCTGCCTCAGGTCGTCGTCTGCCTTAAATGGTCTGGTGGCTGTTGTGGTGGCGGTTGTGCTACTCTGCGCTCATGGTGACGAAGAAGCGGGAAGTGAAGAAGATTCGCGGCGTCTTCGAGAAGGTTCCCGGTAGTGGTGTTTGGTGGATTGAGGTCTACCACGGCAATATCCGAAGACGCGAGAAAGTCGGCCGACGTAGCGACGCCGTCAAGCTTGTCGAGAAGCGACGGTCTGAACTCTTAGCGGGAAAGAAGCTGCCACAGAGAAAGTATAGGAATGTTCCCTTCGAGGAGCTTGCCAAGGATGCAGAGGTCTGGGCAGAGGAGCGCGGTCACAAAGACCTAAGGACACTCAGGGGAAGATTGAAGAACCTAGTCGACGAGTTCGGGACACGTGGGGCTGAGGACATCGAGCCATTACAGATTGAACGCTGGCTGTCTGACCATAAGCACTGGACTGCGGCGACGAAGAATAGACACAGGTCTGCGATGAGCTTGGCCTACAGGCTAGGAGTGACGCACGAGAAGGTGAAGGTCAACCCTGCTAGGGCGGTCTCTGCTCGAAAGGAAAACAATGCGGTGGTGCGTTACCTATCCGGCGATGAGGAGAAGCGGTTGAGGGCCGCAATCCTAGAGCGGTGTTCGCATCACCTATCGGCCTTTGTCGTGGGGCTGCACACAGGCATGAGGTTGAATGAGCAGTTCTCGCTGGAGTGGTCACAGGTGGACTTGAAGGCTAGGAAGATTCATCTCACACAGACGAAGAACGGAAGTAGTCGAGTAGTCAGCATCAACAAGGTCTGTTTGGCTGCTCTGGAGGAGCTTGGCAGAGGTGGGACGAAGGGCCGAGTGTTCGCAGTGCGTCCTAGGAAGTGGTTTGAGTCTTGTTTGGAAGATGCCGGGATAAGCAAGTTCAGATGGCATGATCTGCGCCATACTTTCTGCTCTAGATTGGCGATGGCCGGGGTGGACATTCGCACGATAGCTCAGTTGGCCGGACACAAGACGCTAGCGATGGCGATGCGGTACAGCCACCTGTCACCGGAGCACAATCTAGCGGCGGTTGATTTGATTTGCCAATAGGGGCCATTAGAAACCGTACACAGCCCTCGGACAAGGGAAGGTATATTCGGGGCTGTATACGGATTTTCTAGGGGCATTACCGTGCGATTACGCTGCCTCTTCAAGTACAGACTCGAAGTGGTTTGAGCGTGAGAATCGGATTAGCTCTGCATGAGGGATGAGAACCTTCTTCCCGATGCGACGAGTGGACAGCTTCTTGGTGGCGACGAGGTAGTCAAGGCTTCGGATGCTGATGCTGAGTTGGTAGGCAGCGCTTTTCCGGTCGTAGAGGATGCGTGGCGCCGCTGCGTCCGCCGTGACGATGAGGGGTGCGGTTTTCAATCTTTCATGTATCTCCAATTCTGATTCTGCGGACGTGCAGTCGCCCAGGTTTATTGGTTGATGATGCGTTGATGGTTTAGGCTACGACCGCACACTCTGCGGCTCTACTGACATTTCTTCTGAACTTGCGTGGACTGCAGCTTCTCACGTCTTGGCCGGACAATCTTCCCTCAAGGTCGATAAACAGGCTAGCAACGTCGATACCCAATCCCAGTGTTCTTTCAAGAGTTTCATTGCTCTGGCTTCCCATCCCACGATTAGGGAATCCTCCGAATGAATTGGCTTGAGTGTCTTGACGTCGAACTTAGCTAAGCTGACCCGCCGTGCGATTGCCACCAAGTCCTTGTAATCGTCCTTGCCCGGTCCCGTCCGCAGACCATAATTGATGCCGACTCCCGCTTCTATCGTTTCGGCTGCAATACCCGCGGCGACAGCGACTCCGAAGTCAGCATATTGCTTGATAGACTTCTCACTATTCGGCCATGTCCTAAGAAGTGGCGTGGTTCTCCGGTCATGGGTCCACAATGCGCCTTTGATGTATCGGCAAGGGAAGCCTAAAAGCTCTCCGGCTACGGCGTGTCCGGCCTCGTGAATTGCTGTGGCGTGCCATGCAATAAGAAATTGCTCAAATGGCTGAATATCCAAGTTCTATGAGTTCCTTTCGTGCGTTGGTGGTGCGTTGATGGTTTAGGCTGCTGCTGGTGCACAGTGTGCACTTTGGTCAGCTAAAAGCTGCACACTGTGCGGGTTGTAGCAGCCTATGCGACCTTTTTCAATTTGTTCCAGTCGGTTTTAGATTCTGCATCCGGCGGAGCCTCAGTTGCAGGGGCGTCGATCTCTGTGGGAAGCGTGTTTGTGTAGATGTAAGGGCTGTTACGTCTGCCGTGACCTTTGCGATAGAAATTACCTTCTGCGACGAGTTTGTCAGCGAGGTCGTTGATGACTTTGACGTGGACTCCGCTGTGGACTTCTTTGACCCGTTCCTTCAGTTCTTCTCGCGTCCTGTCCTTCTCATCCACTGCCTGAAGGATGGTGGATGCAATCTCGTTGTTTCGCTTATCGGCGTTCTCTTGGCGTTTATCATCCACTGACCTTCCGAGGAACACGACTCCAGCCTCCTTGTCGAGGTGGAGGTCAACAAGGTCTTCTATGTCGTCACCGTACCTCTGGGATGTACGGATTTGGCGTTTGTTGTAGTTGTTCTGGAGTTCGACGGTCGTCTCGGAGAGTGAGGCGAGTCCGCTGCTGCCCATAAGGTTCTGCGCAATCGATCCTCCAGCGGTTTTCCTGAGATGGTGGGTGCAGATAACAGTTACTCCTGCATCACAGGCGAGGGATTGAATCTCCTCCAGGTCAGCAACGACAGCGTTGTAATCATTGAGGTCGTTCATGTGAACGCACTTGACCAGGGTGTCGAGGATAATGAGCCTAACGTTACCTAGCTCTAGCATCCAGTCCTTGAGGCATGGGGCCAACTTGGGTTTGTCCACACTATAGGGGTATGAGTACAGCCCAGTGGTGATGCCAAGACGGTCGAAGGCTTTGACCAACTCGGTTTTATTGCGCTCGTCTGGGCAGACGTAGATGACATTGCCTTGCTGCGTAGCCCTGCCGAGGAACGGCTCTCCGTTGATGATGCAGCGCGAAAGATGGCGCAGGAATGTGGATTTCCCCGCCTTGGCCTCTGCCGATACAAGGTTGAAGCTACCTTCGGTGAATAGGTTTTCTACGAGATACTTTGTGGGGTTGGCCGCTGCCTCTGTCCGTAGCTCGTCAATAGTCAAAAGTTTCATCGTTCATGGGGACTCCTTTATGCCCCGCTTGTTGTGGTTGTCGTTGTATTTCGGGCGGAACATATCCCCCGTCACTTGTGACGTAGCCGCTCTCTCCTGCCTGTCGGATTTTTTCGTGGTTTCTCTTCTCCCCTATACGAATGGGAAAAGAGAAAAAAGAGAATAGAAACACCGTTTTAGAGTTTCTTGTCTCTTTTCTTTTTATTCCCTCTCTTACGTAAAAGAGTAGGAATGGAAAGCTGGAAAAGAAACGAAACAGGAAAATTGCTTCTCTCTACAGTTGAAATAGAACCTCTGGCAGAAAGGCGGAAAGCAAAGTACGGGACGGGTATATCTTCCGTCGGGAACAGTGGGCTGTCCAACCGAAGGACCCTTAGGTTCGGGTCTCAGCTATGCTAAGAGCCTTGCCAAGCCGTGCGATGGACTAGCGGATGTTGCCTGCACCGTACTGTTTCTCATGAAGTGTCATCGTACAGGCGAGCGTTACTCATTTTTTGCATAAAACTAACCTCTCGTAGGACTCAGACTACACCAGTTTTAATTGCGTGTCAAGCTGTTTTATTATTGCTTCGTTTTCAGTAACTTGATCCTAGCAAAATGCATTCGGCCAGGGTGCCAAGTGAAAATGGAGAGTGGCTAGGATGGCAGCGATCCTAGCGAAAACCGGTGTACAAGGTCAGAATGGGGTAGCTTTTCTACGACAGTGACGCAGGGGTTTACAGAGCTTAGTGACCCCACCATGACTTGTGGGCACTATGCGGGCGCAGGGATGATGCACGGAGACGAGTCAGGGCACGAGTGACTTCGTAGCGAACTCTCTTGACCAGCGGATGTTCCCAGCAGGGAAAGGGGGTTGCCTCACGTACACGGCGTACGGACACGGTGTCGCTAACTAAGCGAGGCTAACGGAGGGAGCGTGGAGGTGTCTCAGAAAAGGGTGTCTTCTCAGATGGCGTTTGGCGTGGAGTTCAGGGGTATAAAAACGGTGTTGTACTAAACGACCGTTTTATGAGACAGTGCCTTCATGACGAAGACAAGGGTTGCCCTCTACGCACGAGTGAGTACCAAAGACAAAGGCCAAGACACAGAGAACCAGCTACGCCAGCTTAGGGAGTTCGCCTCTAAGCAGGGATGGGAGGTGGTTCACGAGTACGTTGACCGGGCGACTGGCAAGCGGAGTGACCGCGAACAGTTCCAGAAGATGTTCGTCTCTGCCTCTAAGAGAGAGTTCGATGTTCTGCTGTTCTGGAGCCTAGACCGCCTGAGCCGTGAGGGCGTCGTGGAGACGCTGAATCACCTACAGAGGCTTACGAGCTACGGTCTGAACTATCGGAGCTTCACTGAGCAATACTTGGACAGTACGGGCATCTTCAAAGAGGCTGTTATCGGCATCCTCGCGGCAGTGGCGAAGCAGGAGCGCGTTCGCCTGAGTGAGCGCACTATAGCCGGTCTGCAACGTGCGAAGGCTGAGGGGCGCGTGGGAGGCCGTCCTAAGGTTGAAGACAACCTGAAGCTGATGAAGAAGTTCAAGGAACTGAACGAAGACCGTGTGTCCGTACGGGCGATGGCTGCCCAATTGAAGATAAGCACAAACACAGTGCTGAAGCTCAAAGGCAGTGCCGCGTAACGAGCTAATTCTCGGAGAACCCGTAACAGCGCAAAGTCGCTACTCTTTTGCATGGGGTGTCCGGTTATCGGCCACTTTGTTGGTACGCGGTCGGAGACAACGTGAGAGACGGAGTGGGGCTACGAACAGGGATGACGCGGGTTTTAGTGAGTCGATATGTCTCCTGACTAGGAGCCAAGGTACGGCAAGGAAGCCGATCTACCAGTACGAAAACAGGGGATGCACCTCTGGATTACGTCGGACCGTACTGCTAGAAGTACGTGCTCTTAGGGCTTCATCCTGTTGGCCCCGAACTTTCCGATAATGCGGGTGGTCTCAATGGGTCGACGCAACACTCAGCTCAGACCATAATGTGAGTGATGGTGAACAACCAGCAGTCCTGCTACACGAAGGGGGAGCAAGCAAGCCCAAAAACAACAAGAGCACTGTCTGCCGAACTAGCCCTCCAGAACGAGCGAAATGCAAGAGTCGTCATGGCAACTGTCCCTACAGCAGAAGCGAGAGTAAGCACCTCCACCATAGTCTCCATCTTGGAGCCGCCATAGTCAGCTGACCCCGCAGCGAAGAGTAGAGCTGCCGTCCCGAGCCAAGTTGTTACAAACGCCATCCTGGCACTCAACGGAACTGAGCCCAACTTTCACTTCACCTCGATAGGTGGACTACTTTTCTTCGGATTCCTCGCAGAAATAACGGCTGTGACACTATTCTTGTCACGGGCCTTCAGGCGGTGATGCATCACCGGTCAAGTCCGCCAACAACCCCAAACTCCCGGAAAACGGGTTATGAGAAACTTGGACGCTTGCAGGACATGTAGTTTCCGATAATGCGACTTTGCAGGCAGGATGCCGATCTAAAATGGCGATAATGCGCAAGCTTTGGTCCCGTAAACCCAATCTGCTCAGGTCCGCAGAAAGCGATGTGAGCGGCGTCAGCATCGTCCTTCTTCAGAAACGGTTTGAAAACTTCACGACCGAGCAGCTCTCATATGCGATGAGGAACGGCTGGAGGCGCGACCACGATCCCGTAACATTCTTTGCCACGTCGCTGGGTGATGGTGAAGGTGCAGTTATCAAATTCAATGGGATGTTCATCACCATGCGGTACTTCGATCATCGGCTGGATACATCCGCTCTGGGCGAACAAGAGCTTCCACAATGGGCTGTCCACCGGGCGTACTTATCCATCACTTACGCGTGTCCCGGAGGGATACCCATGGGAGAGATTCGAGATCAGTTCTACGGCTTCCTCGGGCTTCTCTGCGCTGAATTGATCAATGAAAATGTTCTGGGTCTTCTCTTCACGGAAGAGCAAGTGTTGATTCGCTGCCAGGCATCGTTAGTGCAGGAGCTTCGATCCGGGAGCAATATCAATCCCGCTCGACTGGCTGCAACATACCTCTGAACGAAAAACGGTGCGAGCTCAACCGGTCGATGCAACACCTATCTAATCACCTGCGATTCTTCACTTCCGGTTTACGCGCTTGAATTTGCTCTTATGCCAAGTCGCCAAATGAGCATCCATTACTCCTGTCGCAGCACGACGGCCGGCTCAGTATTCATTGCGCGGCGCAAAGGTTGCCAAATCGCCATCAGGCCAATAACCGATAGCGTGAGCAAAGCGCCTGCGAACGATAAGGGATCAAGCGGCTTGATGCCATAAAGTGCCGATGCTATGACCCGCATAAGCGAGAGGCAGACGCCCACACCCAGAATCGCACCTGGAACTACGATAGCGGCCAATTCCCTCAGCAGCAAAATCGCCACATCGCGCTTCTGAGCGCCGATGGCGTTCCGTATACCGAATTCATATGTTCTTTGGCTGACGTCGTAGGCGATTGCACCATAGAGCCCCGTTCCAGCCATTAGAACGGAGATCACGGAAAAGACTCCTGCCAGGACAGCGAGCAGCCGCTCCTGCCAAAGCGATTCGCTGACTAGTTCTTGCATCGTGTACACCTTGGAAAAAGGCAGCTGTGGGTCCAGATCGAAGAGCACCTTCCGGGCCGAAGCGATGACGGCTGCTGGAGGTCCCTGTGTTCGCACATATAGATGGAATTGCCATCCGCGGCCGCTTTGAGGCAGTATCGGCGCATAAAAGATCGGCAACATAGGTTCGCGAAGTGAGCGGTATTTCGAGTCGCCGGCGATGCCGACGACAAGATTGGTCGACATGGCAACGTCGCCCGTAGCCCCCGTGCCAAATGCCTTCCCGAGCGGATTCTCGTTAGGGAATATCAGATTTGCGAACGCCTGGTTGATGACCGTGGGAGTCGGAGCGTGACCGGTTGGAGGGGTATCAGAGAAGTTCCTGCCTGAGACGATTGGTATGCCCAGAGTTTCGAAGAAACTGCTTGATACCCCGTCCTCGGTGGTATTGAGGAAAGCGTCTGCTGCGATCTTTTGGCCGGGACGGGCCACCGAGGTCTTCGGGCCGATCCGTTGCATCAATGCTGCGCCGGCCAAACTTGCGCTCCGGACGCCGGGCAGAGCCTGAATACGCTGCCGCAGCTCCTCCGGAAACCCGGGCGTTATGTGCTTGGAGGTCTCGCGTCTCTCTGGATTCAGTGTGAAGGCGATCAGATGTTCCATCATCGAATCCCGGCGTCGTATGGCGCAGGACATAAAAAGTATGAATCAACAGACCCGTTCCAACCAGCAGGACGAGGGTTGCGCCGATCTGACAGATCAGCATCGATTCGATTCGAGGAGCCCTGTGCGCCGCGTAGCTGTTCCCGCTCGCAATACTTCCATGGGTGAGACGCTGGATGCAATCCAGGCAGGAATCACGCCAAAGATAAGGCTGACGCATAAGGCTAGAGTACCAAAAAAGATCCATTCTTAAATCCGGAACGAGCGAGACGGGAAGATGTGCAAGCTCCAACGGTAGGAGGCTCCTGAGGAATGGAGCACAAACGCGAGCAACCAAGAACCCTCCGCACGCACCGAACAAGCCCAGTGCTATGGACTCCACGACTGTGCGAACGATGAGATGAACGCGGCTGGCTCCGAGCGCCAGACGAATGGCTGTCTCTCTTGCTGCGGCGCCTTTGAGGAGCATGATTCCGGCGACATTCGTACAAGCCATGAACAACAGCATTGCCAGTCCCCAGAGCAGCAGCGTGATAGTGCGGTTAAATTGATCGTGCAACGCGAATGCGCGTTGTGCGATAGGTTGAACCACACCTTCGCTCCTGGGGTCCTCATCGCCTTCTGCTCTCTGGATGGCTCGTACACGTCGGAAAACTCGGCCTGTGCCTGCGCGACCGTGGTAGTGTTGCGCAAGCGCGCCAGGATCGAAAAGTAGAGGCCCGATTCCGGGTCTTTCAACGACTTCCCCGAGAACACCGATTGCGCTTTCAGCGGCAGCCACAGATCAGGCGTCTCATCGAGCTTCGTCCCGACAAACCGCGGCGATATGACCCCGACCACAGTGAACGGCTTGTCCTGAGAGTAAGCGTCGAGCCGATGACCGACGACGAGCCTGGGAACTCACCCTTCCAAAAACGATGACTTAACACCGACAGAGATGCTGCCTGCATTGCTCGCTCATCCGCCTGGTTAAGGCGCGGCCAAGTTCCGCCTCCACGCCAAGGAGCGAGAAATAATTGCCCGAGACCATATCTGCGACTAGCGGCTGCGCACCACCGTTCGCAGTGACGAACGTATTCACTTTTCCCTCGGCCGCCACGTCCTCGAAGCTGTGCATCGGTGCGATCGCCTCGTAGGCGCTGTATGAAAACCGCTCCCAGGACAAAATAGGAGGATGTCTTTCAACGAGCCTCACGAGAGTCTCGGGGTGCGTGACGTTGAGAGGGTGAATAAGGAGCCGGTCCAGAGCCGTAAAAAGCAACATCGCCGTTCCGATTCCGAAGGAAAGCAGCAGGACGATCGCAAGCCTCGCTCCTAAATCAGCCTTAGCCCAATGGAATTTCATTTCGCCCCTTTGTAGCTACTGCAGCAGGACAGGACCATCTTCGAAAACATCTTCCATCTAAGGTAGCGGATTCTGCTTCTTCCCCGGTATCTCAGTTTTGAGCTTAGTGACCAATTACACCTTCCGGAAATGCCCAATTCTATTTCGATCGGTGAAGACCTCGGGAGTGCAAATACTTGCACGCAGTTTTTATATGGGTTTTCTTAGGGTACAGTCTTGTCCTTCCCCACCTGCGCGAAGAGGCGTCTCTAAGGCGTGCGAACTTGCCGATAATGCGACTTTCGAGGAAAAGACCCCCTCGCTACTTCGGTGACGATCGTTGGTGTAGGAGGGAGAGCAGCGTCGTTTTGCGTACCCATCGACAACCAAAATCTGCGGTCTCGATCATCGGTGGGGACACTGGCGTGTCAGCGGGTAGAGTCACATAATCCGTGCAAATCGGACGCCATAGTCGCATTGTTTATCGGCTCCAAACTTGCACTCATACGAGGTCTCCATCGAGCTATATCCTTCATTGAAGACCTCAGCATAATGGATCGTACCCAACGCATTAGTCGCGCTCGCTTTGGGGCTGAGGGGATTCTTGACATCGCGGAGAAAGAGAACGTACTCCCCACCGAGTCGAGTGCCAACGAAGCGTCCGAATAATCGTGTGACCAGCCACTGCGCCCTTGAACTCTCTGAATTACCTCAGCCTTGTAAATGGGAACCCCATAAGCCTCGGTGTCACCCGCAACAACTTTCACCAAAGCAACGACATCTGCACGATTCATGTAATTGTCTAGGGTGCCTGAACCAGGCTCTGTGATCGCCACTGTCGCGGTTCGTTGGGTATGTCTGGTGCAAACCAAAGCTGCAAGGATGAGGTACGCGCACGCTGTTCGTATCATTGAACTCCTGTGCTTTCCATTGAACTATACCGTCCTCCCGCAAAACGGCGTTATGGGAAATTACGACACGCTACAGGGCGAACTTTCCGATAATGCGCACTTCACAGGCACAACAGCGTAAACTTCTGGGTTGCCCGTCATCGGGACACAATCGATAAACGCTAACATTCCCTGCGCGTATCAGGCGTCGGGGAGGTTTCGCTTTTGCTCGTTTACGTGAGTGGTGTTTCTTGCATTCTGGTTTCCTTCGATTTATCGTGGAGGACTTGGCATACTCTGCTAGAGTGACCGAGCATCTCTATGCTATCAACCAATCCGAGCTGCATGAATCGGTCCCCGGGGTTCCAGCGACGTACTAGCAAGCCTCCAAATCCTTCTACCCAGGGAACTGGAGCCGATCATTAAGGGCGCGCCGGAGAATAGCGGCGAGCAAGTCACTGAGTTGTAGGCCGAGCGAATCTCGCGAGTCTTGGAACGTTCGCTGTTCTGTCAGAAGCAGTGTCGCATCGACCCGCACAGAATCCTCCGGCTTACCGGAAACTGAACTTAACCACCGAATGTGTCGCAGCATCTCCCGGTCCGCCGTCGTTTCCGTGAAGCCGTATCTCGCATCGAAATGCGAATAATCTTCTTCAGCGATGGCAATTAGCGGCTCTCTGGTAAAGGCACGTTCACTCATTGGAAGGATCAGCGTGCTCCACGTCTCCTCCATCTGGGTGATCGTTTTGTCCTTGCGATCTATAACCCAATCAATATCGCCCAACTCCTGAGGCTGACGTTGGACGTAGTAGAGCGTTCCTTCCCGAATCGTTTTGATGATCAGTTCCCATGTGGCAAAGGCCTGCAAAAATAGCTCATTTGGCATCGTTCGAACCGCTTCGCCGAGCTGATGCAAATGCAAAATAGGACCGGGATGGTGTTCACGAGTAATATTTTGTGTCACGGCGTCCGCCTGTCGGTTCTTGAAATCTTCAACCATAGGTTCGGGATGCGTGTTGGCATCTAGCGCGATAAATTCGACGAGCGTGTCGTATCTCAGGAGAAGACTGATCACCTGAGCAGCCTGCGATTCGTCCAGACTGCTGCCCTTAATCTCGGGGTTTTGATTCGGCCAAGTTCCCCGAAGGCTCAAGAATTCGTCGAACAAGTCCTTTTCGATTGCGGCTGGAATGATCAACGCAAGGACGAGCGAGAATAACGAACGCGGTGGGTTCGGTGGCACAAAGGGTCCGGCTTCATCGATGTAAATCCGCATGGTACAACCTGGGCTTCTAGGAGTATTACATCGCGCACGACAGAACGACTAAGAGCACCAGTTATGTAACCCCGTCAGATAATGGTTCCTCCCTTTTTAGCCCATCGTCTGATTCCGAACGGATGGTCGGCAGATTCCGTAGAAGGGGTCTAAGGTTGGCATCTGGATTCCCTTTCGAGATATCGCACAGTGTGCGATCGTGAATTTTGGTGGCGGTTCTGGTGGCGGTTGTGTTTAGAGATTGTTGCTATCACTTGCAACATCTTGCAAAGATGAAATTCAAGTCAAGTAGTTGAATCGACAGGGCAATTTGGCCATGTCATAGATTTCTATGGGACTTAGCAAAGGTCGCTAAAACGGACTTAAAATCCGCAGACCCTTATCAGGTCGTGGGGGTTCAAGTCCCCCTCCGGGCACCAGAAATTCAAAGTTTCTGTAATATTGAGAGCGCTAACTTCATGCTAGTTTGATAGCTGCTGCTTCTTTTGCAAAATGGGCCTCCTCGGCTTCCCGCCACCCATGTTGCGTTCTCTGCCGCTCGACTGACCGAGCGAAAATCAACATAGAGTGCAGCAACTGACACGTCCTGCTGCCTGCGAGTCCCTGGGTAATTTTGATCGTATCGGCCCATGCACGTCATGAGCAGGTTTATTGCTGGCTTTTGCCTCGGCCCCCTTAGCTAAAAATCAGGAGTCCTTAAAGTATGAAGAACTTTCTTCTCAGCGCCGTGCTGCTTCTTGCGGCGGCGCCGATGCTCCATGCCAACGCATGGTACGTGCGTCCCGACGGTGGGACGCGGTGGTCAACGAACGTCCCGACTGGCCAATGCGATGGCTTGGGCGATGCAGCCTATCCTGGGTTTGGCACGAATCAACATTGTGCATTTAGCGATATTCGTTATTTCTGGTCGGACGGAAATTATTGTATTGATAGTAGCCCGACCTCAACCTGCTGGACCTGGATCGGCCAGGGCGGCGACACCTACATTGTTCGAGGATCGATCGGCACCGGAGTGAGCTACAGGATCGGTCAGAACGGGCCGAATTCGGGAGACTGGTTCGGTCTGGTCGGCAATCCTTACGGGGCAGGAATCCCCGTCCCGCATTCGGGTTCACCTGGTGCACATACGAGGATACTTGGAGAAAACTACGCAAGTTGTTCCGCCCAGACAGCACGTACGCAGCTTCATGGCGGATACGGTGTTGGAGCTGTATTGAACATGGCCGGCGCTTCTTATGTCGACGTGGCTTGCTTCGATATTACTGACTTCTCTGCCTGTGGCCGGTCGGGACAGGTTCATGGATGCAACACCAACTATCCGCTTGATGACTATGCGGGCTCGGGGATCGCGTGGAACAATACGTCGACCAACGACACGGTAACCAATGTACGGATTCACGGGATGGCTGCGCTCGGCATGGTTGGATCAACAGGCGATGGCGTTGTCATGACCGGTCTGGACATCGTCGGAAATGCGGGAGCAGGATGGAACGCGGACGCAGGCGATGGGACGACGGGCCTTGGTTCGTTGCTGGTACAGAATTACACCATCTCCTGGAACGGCTGCGCGGAAGAGTACCCGATTGTGGATTCGTTGCCCTACCAGGACTGCACCGACGACGAAAACGGAGGCTATGGCGACGGGTTCGGAACAGCGACGGTACCCAGTGGCACGGGAGGATGGCAGGTGCACTTTGATCAGGGCGTGGTGAGTTACAACACGCAGGACGGGCTGGACGCACTGCACCTGACCGGAGCCGGCTCGTCGATGACGATCACTCGCACACTTGCCTACAGCAATATGGGCCAGCAGATCAAGATCGGCGGCGCTCAGGGAACGGCGATGAACAATATCATCTTCACGAACTGCAATGCTATGCGGCAGGCGATTCCGGGCACGCCTTCCGGCTTTGGATCGCGGCTGAGCGACTTCTGCAGGGCTGCCGATACAGGCATCGCAATGACAGTGGGAGCGGGATCGACGCTGCGCTTCGACTTCAATACGGTCTATTCGGCCTCTGCCACGGGTATCGAGATTGACTGCGATGGTACGGCTGGGCCGTGTGATTCTACTTCGTTGGTTGACTTCCGTAACAACATCTTTTTGGGCTTTCTCAACAACGTGGATGACGGCTATCTAGGTGGCGGCACAGGCGATTATTCCAATCCTATTTATGTCGGGGTTCCAGGAACCAATCCGTTCACCAATGTGGGCAGCGTCTACTCCAACAACCTCACCTACCATTCGAAGAGCAATTGGTCGTGCCCGGCGCTATGGCTGAACGAGGTGAATGGACTCTGCGTTGATCCCATCCTGACGGACGAGACTTGGCATCTCTACGGATATGGAAGTGTGACTCCTTTGTCGGGCTCGTCGGTTATCGGGACGGGTGTGGCTATTGCGGGGATCACAACGGATTTCAACGGAGTAACACGATCAACGCTGCCGGCGATCGGAGCTGAGGAATCTTCGTCTGGAGCAACGCCAGTGCCACCGACGCCGCCCGCACCCCCGCCGAACCCGCCCTTCTCACCAGTAAGACCACCCACCGTTAGGCCGCAGCCTGTTCTTCCGCGTCGTTTCTGACACCGGTCAGTCTTGGCAAATTTTCGTTGAGACTTGTACGAAAAGATACTGGCAATCCTTTAGCCGTGGGGGAGATCCCCACGGCATTACTTTTGAGTGAGTCGCGAACGCTAGCGTACGGCTTCCGCGCAGATTGCCCCGATGCCGGCGATGTTCTGCAACAGATTGTCGGGGATGGCGTGTCGTTGCTTGAGGTAGTTCGGATCGTTGTAGGAGAGCCAGACCTTGCCATCGCTGTCCTGCCAGGCGAGCGCCTTGAGGGGAAGGTCGATAGCCACGGTTGGCGCAGCAATCATTACGGGAGTGCCGGCCTTGGCATTGCCGAAGATGAGCAGCTTGGTGGGCTGCATCTTTAGTCCGGCCTTTTCGGCGTCGCCGCTGTGGTCGATCCGGGCCAGGATGGGTATTCCTTTGGCCTGGACGATTGTCTCCAGTCTGGTGAGGGTCTCCGAAACCGTGTGAGGGCTGCTCAGGTGAATTATTCCATTGTCCGGCAGATCGGGCATTGCTTCTCCTTCCACGTAATACGGCTCTGTCAATTCAATTGCGTCATTCGTTTTCCAACCAGTCGTGCGAGTGTTTCTCGACGGCGATGCGTACGAGCTGGCTTCTTGTTCGTACTCCTGTACGTGCAAATAACTGCTGCAATGTTGCTTTGACGGAACCTTCTGAGATGCTGAGCTGCTGCCCGATTTCTTTGTTGCTGAGGCCCTCGAAGACGAAGCGAAGGACTTTTCGCTCCCTTGTGCTCAGTGACTCCCTGGGTGCGTCTTCGTTACGGCGTCGCGCACCTGCGAGGAGGGATTTCATTAGCGCAGGATCTACCCATATTTCGCCCATTATCACGCGACGAATAGCTTGAATCAATTCTGCGAGGGGGCTGTTTTTTAGAAAAATTCCGGAGGCTCCGTGGTCGAGCGCGCGCAGCATGGTCGAATCGCTCATGCCGCCAGTGACCATCAGGATGCGGCCCTCGAAGCCGTTTCTTTTGGCTTCGCTGAGGAGTTGCGTTCCCGGCTGTTCGCCGAGATCGTAGTCCAGCATGACGAGGTCGATCTTGTCTTTTCTGATGATCTTGAGAGCATCGTCGACTGAGGCACAGGTTCCAACGATCCTGCAATCGGTTTCGGATTCAAGCAGCCGGCTAAGGCTCTCACGAAACAGGGTGTGATCATCGACGATCAAGACTCGTGTCTGCTGATTCATATAGGAAAGAGTTCTCTTTCTCCAGTGCCTGCAGCTCTACGACGAAGCAGGCCCCTCGGACGGTGGGCTCGAAACGCAGATCTCCTTGAAAGGATCGCATGAAGGCGCGAGAGAGATAGAGACCGAGACCGGTGGATTCGGCTCGCTTTTGAAAGGGCTTGAAAAGATCCTCGGGGTTTTGAACCCCTGACCCGGTGTCGAGGAAGCGCACCGACACCTGCAGGCCGGAGGCCTCGGCGGTGATCTGCAGTTCTCTGCGGAGTTGCTCGCGCATCGCCCGCTCGCTGTTTTTGATCAGATTAAGAAAAACCTGCATCAGACTTGGCCGGTCGGCAAGTACCTCGGGAATATCTTCGGCGGAGATTGTTAGCCGAATACCGTTCTCCTCCAGGGCTGGCTCGACAACAATCCTCAGTTCCTCGAGCAGGGAGAGGAGGTCGACGCTAGTGGCCCGGTCTTGGTTTCTGGAAAGGTCCATTGCCGCGATTTTTTCCAGGGATTGAATGAGCGTGCCAAATGCCTCGAAGTCCTTGTTGTTTTCGAGGGTGGCGCTGCGGCTCATGTTCTGGTGGACGACAGCAATCGCGGCACAGACATTTCGAATCTCGTGAGAGACAGCGGCGACAAGGATTCGCGAGCCTGCGAGAAGCTGGTGGAGGCTGGATTCTTCGCGTGTTCGCAGGTCCTCGGAGATGTCAACGACCATTGCAGCCAGTCGTGGGCCGACGCTGGTTTGATAGGTTGAGAACCAGATGTCGGCGAGGAACACCTCGCCATTCTGACGGGTTCCGTGGCACTGCATTACTGTTTGGAAGGTGCGGCCGGCGTGGCGCGCCGACGGCAGATTCAGAAGAGAAGGGAAGTACCGGTGAATGGATGTTCCCTGGAGACTTTCCGGCGGCACGGCGAATAGTTTGTGTGCGGCTTCATTGGCTAGTCGGATGCGTCCTTCCGCGTCCGCCGTGAAGATCGCCGCCGGACTGCTTTCGATGAGGACCTTCAACTGCTCTTCCGCATCCTGCCGTGCGGCAACCTCGCTTTCGATCCGGCGCAGATTGTCGTTTGAGACGCGACGGTTGCGTACGGCTCCATAGACGAAGAGGCCGATACCGCAGAAGGCGGCAAAGGTAAGGATGTCGCGGGGTATGCCGATCAACGGAGTCCACTTCAGGCTGTTGAAGGCCTCGCTTAGCGCAGTGCAAAGAACGGCGGCCAGACATATCTGCCACCTGTTGAGGACTCTGCCAACGAGAAGCATTGGCAGAAGGTACAAAAATCCCAGCGGAATCGCTGCATCGATGTGCCAATCCGCAAGCGCGATAAGGACGACCAGCAGAACTGACCACGGCAGCAACGATCTGACATTGTCCTGAAATAAGCGCGAGAGCATAAGTAGTGCGAATCCGTGGCAAGCGAGAGCGAAGAGTCGATCTTTACAGGTATTTTATGCGTCTTCTGCCTTTGTTATACGTATCTTAGGATTCAGGCTGCGACTCGAAAGACAACTGTGGCTAGCCAAAAGATAGGCGCGTACCCGGCCTAGTAGACGGTAGACTGCGAATACGACTGCTTCCATTTTGGAAGACGCTGATGTTGTGAATCTGGCGGGAGACTACCTCTGGCCGCTGAGTCGGAGGGTCAGTCGAGTGAAGCACCACAAACAGGCCCGGTTCTGCGAGGGGATAACGAGTTTACGTGATGATTTCAATCGGTTTCAGGCGTCATGCCACGATCCTGTTTTGTTTTGGTACGTATCTGTTGGCAGGTTGCAACAGTAAACCAGCCGATCCCAAGAGTGAAGCTCCCCCTGCGGCAGACGTCCAGACCGATACGGATGTCAATCTGGTCCATGTGGACCATCCGGACCGGTTTCCGCTGTTTACGGCGACCGGATATGTGGCGGTGTCTACGATCCAGGTTACCGGAACGGTCAATCCAGACATCTCCCGCACGGTTCCGGTCATCTCGATCGCTTCCGGCCGCGTCGTCGATATTCATGCCCGGATCGGAGACTACGTTAAAAAGGGCCAGTTGCTGATGGACGTTCAGAGCAACGACGTATCGGTTGCCTTTGGACAATATCTAAAAGCGGTCAACGATGAACGGCTTGCCAAAGCTCAGCTCGATCGCGCGAAGATTCTCAACGACAAGGGGGCGATTCCAAACAGCCAGGTTGAGATCGCGCAGAATGCGGAGGATGATGCCAAGGCTGCGCTCTCCGCATCCGAAGAACAGTTGCGCGTTCTGGGTGTTGATAAAGACCATCCTGCGGCAACCGTGAAGGTTTATGCCCCGGCGTCCGGCTACATCATTGCGCAGAATGTAACAGCTGCCGGCGCCGCGGGCGTTACGTACGCCGGTTCGGCGAATGCCTTCACCATCGCCGATCTGTCCCACATATGGATCATCTGCGATGTCTACGAAAACGATCTTCCGAATGTGCGCCTCGGTCAGAAGGCGGACATTCGCCTCACGGCTTATCCTGACCGGGTCCTCGGAGGCGTAATCAGCGATATCGGGGCTGTCCTCGATCCTCAGATCCGCACGGCTAAGGTGCGCATTCAAGTGGATAATCCCAATACCCTGATGCGCGTAGGAATGTTTGCCACGGTGACCATTCGTGGCAAGGCGCTCCAGACGCGTGCGGAGATCCCTGCCTCTGCTGTGCTGCACCTGCATGACCGCGACTGGGTCTATGTCCCTGCGGGTGAGGGCAAGTTCCGCCGCGTGGCAGTGCGGGGCGGTGATACGTTGCCGGGAAACATGCAGGAGATCCTTTCAGGCATCGACGTAGGCCAGCAGGTCGTATCGAACGTGCTGGCGCTGCAGAATACGGCGGACCAGTAGATGATTCGCGGTGTTGTCGATTTTGCGCTAAATAACCGGTGGTTGGTCCTCGGTCTTGCCGTCATGCTCTTCGGCTGGGGGATGGTTTCCTTCCATAATCTTCCGGTCGAGGCTTATCCCGACGTCGCTAACAACTACGTCCAGGTCATCACGCAGTGGCCAGGCCGCGCCGCCGAAGAGGTCGAGCAGCAGGTCACTACGCCGATCGAGATCCAGATGGCCGGCATTCCACATATGACGCATCTGCGTTCGACCTCGCTCGCCGGCCTTTCCAGCGTGACGATGATCTTCGACGATGATTCCGTCAACAAGGACAATCGCGACCAGGTTTTTCAGCGGCTCGGGCAGGTTACGCTTCCTGCCGGTCTTCAGCCCCAGATGGGCAGCGACTGGAGTCCGGTCGGCCAGATCTACTGGTACACGCTGCGCTCCACCAACCCGGGCTACGACAGCATGGAGCTCAAGTCTCTTCAGGACTGGAAGCTCGAAAAGGAGTTCAAGTCGGTTCGAGGAGTGGTTGATGTCTCCAGCTTTGGCGGTGTTACGCGTGAGTATCAGGTTCGTGTCGATCCCGGCAAACTCATCGCGTATGGCCTCAGCATCGGACAGGTTGAGCAGCAACTCGCCAACAACAATACCAATGCGGGCGGAAGCTTCATCGAACAAGGCCAGCAGCAGGTGAATGTCCGCGAGGTCGGCCTCTACCGAAACGTTAAGGACATCGAGGATACGGTTCTCAAGACGCAGTCCGGGACTGCGTTGCGCATCAAAGACATTGCCACAGTTGTTCAGGGTCCCAGAATACGTCTCGGCCAGATCGGGAAGACCTGCCGTTTCGCTACTACTCCGCCCGCCGAATCGGGACCTTCTTTCAGCGCAACCGATCCGTGCGTCGATCACTCGGACAAGCCCAGCAGCAAACCGGTCATCCACCACGAGGACGGTAAGCTGATCGATAACGGCGACGTCGTCGAAGGTATCGTCTTAATGCAAAAAGGCGCGAACTCCGATGCTACGCTTGAGGGTATTCACCAGAAGGTCGAGGAGCTGAACAGCCGCGTTCTTCCGCCCGGCGTCAAGATCGTTCCTTTCCTGGATCGCAGTGAATTGCTTCACTACACGACCCACACGGTGCTACACAACCTCACCGAGGGCATCATTCTTGTTGTTGTCATCCTGTTTCTCTTTCTTGGCAATGCACGTGGCGCGATCATTGTCGCCCTGACCATACCATTCGCGCTCCTTTTTGCCGCAATCTGCCTGAATCTGCGCGATATTCCTGCGAACCTGCTCTCGCTGGGTGCGCTGGATTTCGGAATGGTGGTGGACGGTTCCGTGGTGGTGGTGGAGAATATCGTCCGTCACCTGAGCCATGGCCGCAAGGAGGGAGTTACCCCGACACAGCAGATTCGCGAGGCCACGCATGAGGTGCAGCGCCCTGTCTTCTATGCGCGCGCAATGATTATCACCGCCTACCTGCCGATCTTTACTCTGCAGTCGGTTGAAGGGCGGCTCTTCAAGCCAATGGCGTGGATGGTAAGTTTTGCTCTGCTCGGCGCGCTGGTTTTCTCTCTCCTGCTCGCGCCGGTGCTATCGAGCCTGCTCTTTCCCAAGGGCGCGAGCGAGTGGCAGAATCCGGTGATGACATGGCTCACGAGCCGATATCGCAGCTCCGTGAAGTGGGCCATCGAACATCGCAACTTCACGGTCAGTCTTGCAGGACTGGCCCTGTTCTTTGCGGGCTTTCTCATGTTCAGCGGACTAATCGGTTCTGAGTTCCTGCCTCACCTCGACGAAGGCTCCATATGGGCCCGCGGCACGCTCGCTCCTTCGACTGGTCCGACGGAGAGTCTCCGCATCATGAACGAGGGGCGGCTCAAACTCGCCGCTTTTCCAGAGGTTTATAAAGTCGTAAGCCAGATGGGACGCCCTGACGACGGTACCGATACAACTGGGTTCTTCAATACTGAATACTTTGTCGACCTCAAGCCTAAGGATCAGTGGCGCCCTGTGTTCAAGGAGAGCAAAGAGGACCTTATCGCCGCGATGGATCGAGAACTGGAAAAGATGCCGGGCGTTTTGTGGAACTTCTCGCAGCCGATCTCTGACAACGTCGAAGAGGCGGTTAGCGGTGTCAAGGGAGAGCTTGCCGTCAAGATCTACGGTGACGATTTAAGGACTCTTGAAGAAAAGGGTAACGCGATTGTCTCGGTCATGAGCAAGATCCAGGGTGTTCAGGATCTAGGCCTATTCCGGGTTATCGGTCAGCCAAACCTGAACTACTCAGTCAATCGCGAAGCCTCTGCACGCTATGGCATCAACGTCGCCGACGTTCAGGATGCTATCCAGACTGCGGTTGGCGGTAATGCAGTTACGCAGGTCCTGCAGGGCGAGGCACGTTATGACGTAGTCGTCCGATATCTCCGACAGTTTCGCGATACCCAGGAAGCGATCGACAATATTCGTCTTCTCGCTGCTTCGGGCGAGCGCGTCTCGCTCGCGCAACTCACCACGATCAGGACCGAAGACGGCGCGGAAGAGGTCTATCGCGAAGGGGGACAGCGCTACGTCGCGATTAAGTACAGCGTTCGCAACCGCGACCTTGGCAGCACGGTAGAAGAGGCGATTCATAAGGTTGACACACAGGTTAAGTTGCCACCGGGCTACAAGATCGACTGGGCCGGAGAGTATGAGAGCCAGAAGCGTTCTTCGCGGCGGCTTATGCTGGTACTGCCGATCACGGTTCTTATCATCTTCGTGATTCTTTATTCCATGTTCCACTCCGGTAAGTGGGCGCTGTTGATTCTGATTAATGTCTCCATGGCACCATTGGGTGGTCTGCTCGCGCTCTGGCTTACCGGTACGCATTTTTCAGTCTCTTCCGGAGTCGGCTTCCTCGCGCTCTTCGGCGTCTCGGTGCAGGTCGGCGTCATCATGCTGGAATACATCAACCAGATGCGCGTCCGCGGCCACTCGATCGAAGAGGCCGCCATCGAAGGAGCAGTTCTTCGACTTCGCCCCATCATGATGACCATGCTGGTTGCTACTCTCGGTCTTCTGCCGGCTGCCACCTCGCACGGAATCGGCTCCGACTCGCAGCGCCCTTTTGCCATCGTTATTGTTGGCGGTCTCATTGGAGCGCTTCTGATCAGTGTCTTTCTGCTGCCTACTCTTTACGTCTGGATCGCCAGATCGAATGATGTGCTTCCAACACCTGAGACGGAGTTTGAGAACTGATGCAGTCCGCGTACACAGGCCGATACTCGATCGTTTCCTTCCAGTCCGGCGGAGGCTTCTTGACCAGGGTTGGACGTGGACTCATCCTGTTCGTAGTCTGTGCTCTGAGGCTCCCCGGCCATGCTTATGGACAAGGTCAGCCAGCGGCGCAAGCTTATGTTCCGATCACGATGCAGCAGGCCGTGGAGCTTGCCCGTACCAGGAATCCTGCTCTGCTTTCGGCTCAGCAAAACCTGCTTTCCGTGAAGGCGCAGGAGATTCAGGCTGGCACGAGACAAAACCCAAACTTAGTAGCTACGGGTTCGAACGTCACACTGGGAGCAGATGCTGCCAATCCTTATTACTACAGCGTAGGGGTTTCGCGGTTGTTCGAGCGCGGAGAGAAGCGTCGGTGGCGCCTCGATAGTGCGCGTTCGACTACAGCTCAAACGGATGCTCAATATCACGCGCAGGAGCAGCAGACCGTTCTCGCTGTACGCCAAGCTTTTACGAACTTCGTTGTCGCCAAGGCGGCGAAGAAACTCGCCGATGATAACCTGAGCGATTTCAAGCACGAGCTTGAAATCAGTCGTGAGCGCCTGAAGGCGGGAGACTTGGCAAAGCTGGATTTCGAGCGGCTCGATCTGCAACTGGCGCAGTTCGAATCCGACGAGACGAATGCGATTACCAATGCGCAGCAGGCGGGTGTGCAACTCCAGGTATTGCTTGGATATGACAAGCCGCGCAAGGATTTTGATGTAGTTGGTGAGGTTATTCCGTCGCTGGTTGCCGGCACGATGGAAGACATGGAACAGAAGGCGCTTGGCGCACGGCCAGATTATCACGCAGCCCAGCTCGGAGTAGCGGTTGCCGACTCGAACGTAAAGCTCGCGTACGCGAACGGCACGGCAGATCCGACCCTCGAAGCGGACTATGATCGCAACGGGCGGGACAACTCAGCAGCCTTCAGTCTCAACATTCCTCTGCGGTTCTTCGATCGCAACCAGGGGAATAAGGAGACGAGCAAGTATCTTGCGCAGGCTAGCCGCTTTACTGAGCAGGCGACTCGCAACCAGGTCGTCGCCGATGTCGATGAGGCCTGGATTGGGTACGAGAATGCCAAGGTCCTCTCCGATCGTTACAACGGCCACTTTCTGGACGAGGCGAAGGATGTGCTGGATATCTCAAAGTTCAGCTACGAGCACGGAGCCCTGGCGCTGATCGACTACCTCGACGCTCTGCGTGAGTCGCGGTCGGTGACCTCGGACGCGCTGAACGCCTACTCACAGACGTGGATGGCGATTCATCAGCTGAGCTTTGCTACTGCGACGGAAGTCGTGCCCTAGTTTCAGGCTTATCTCGATCAAGAAGGTAGCTCGGAGCGGGCGCGGAATGCGTCTGTCGATCCAACTCCGAGACAACTGAGCCCTTGATACCGTTCAAAACGGATACAGGCAGCGACCTGCGCCGCTGCCTGCATGTGGAAGCTTCTTTTATGAGGCGGTGAGAAGGATTAGAAGAAGACGGTCGCAGCAAACTGCAATTTGCGGCCGTTGGTGGATGTGTTGCTGTTGTTCCCGAACGTATTACGGATGCTGCCGAAGTTCACGGCGGACGTTGTTGTACCAACGATCAGCGGATAGGAACCGCCGGCCGCCGTGCAGGAACCTCCTTTGGTCGAGGTCGTCGAGCAGGAGAATTGGGATTGCGGCTGGCCCAGATTCGGAGTGTTGAAGACGTTGTAGCCTTCCACACGGAAGTTCAGGCGCATGCCTTCTCTGATGCTTGCCAACGGAAAGTCGCGCCCGATTGTCATGTTCGTCATGATGTAGCCGGGGCCGATGAACGCATTTCTTCCGACTGGGCTAAAGGTGCCGACCGTTGGATAAGTGAACGCGTCGACGTTGAAGTATTCCTTCACTTTGGCACTCCGTGCCCTGTTCGATGGTAGAAGCGGATTTGCGCCTGGAACAATCGCAGCCCTCTGGTTCGACTCACCAACGAGCGCAGAATCGTTGTTGATGGTTACGCTGTAGGGCCGTCCAGTATGAGCCTGATAGGTGCCGCTGTAGACCCAATTGTTGAATACGCTGCGCACGAATCGTGAATCGGAGCCGACCTTCGGAAATCGGAGGACCCATCCAAGGCTGAAGATGTGGGTGGCATTGTTGTCAGAGAGTCCACGATCGGATCTGACATTGAATACGTTCGGGACAGCGTTGGAGGTCGTCATCCCGTTCGTATCAACATCGATCGCGCGCGAAAAGGTGTAGGAGCTGAGGAGATTGAGATACCTGCCTCCGCGCTGCGTGTATTGCATCTGCAAGGCGTGGTAGCTCGATGTTCCGATGCTCAGGATATCGACAATGCCCTGGCCGCCGTAGTTGAACGGAGCGTAGCGCAGGCGAGCCTGGGTTGACTGCGTGGTGGAGCTGGCATTCGTGCAATATTTTGCAGGATCGGCCTGGAAATATCCGCCGCTGCAGTCGTAGATGGCGGGATTGAGATCGAGCGGCACTGTTAGTTTACGCGCAAACTTGCCCACATAGTTGACGTCCAGTGTCCCGCCGTGGGGAACACGATACTGAATGCCGAAGTTGACCGCCTCAGCATAGGGAGTGCGGAAGTTTCTGTCCGGAAAGAAGACGGAGTAAGGTGCGACGAATTGTGGGTTCTTCGGATCGAAGGCGGGGGGGATAACCTTAACGGGCCCCCCAATTGAGGTCAACAAGGGTACCGATGCGCCACCGACGGGGATCTGTGTGTTGAAAATGAAGTGGTACGGTTCGCCCACGCCGACTACGTTTGCGTTGACAGCGTCGAAGAAGATGCCGTAGCCGCCGCGGATCAGAAACTTGCTCTGGCCAGTAACGTCATAGGCGAATCCGAAGCGCGGCGCGATACCGTTGAAGTCCGTTGGCACCAGCGAGGGCAGCACGCCCTTGTCTCCGGGAAATCCGAGACCGCCAACTGCACCGGGAAAGACCGTTGACTGAATTCCGGGGATAAAGGTGGCCGACTGGCCATGTGGCTCAAACCACTGGAACGGCAGTTCGTAGCGCAGACCCAAATTCAGCGTGAGCCGCGAGGTGGCGCGCCAGTCATCCTGGATGTAGGAAAAGACGGTGTGCTGAATGCCGCCCTGAATCAGCCGGTTCTGGGCATTGACTGAATTGGCTAATCCGAGCACGCCATCGGCAATGCTGACGCCGGTGTAGGTCGAGCTAAATGCGATCTGTCCCGGATAGTCTGCGCGGGTTAGATACTGCAGACGGAGGTAGGAAAAGCCGCCCTGGATGGTGTGGCTTCCCTTTGTCCAGACCATGCTCTCTGAAAGTTCAATATTTTGGTTGATGTGGTCCTGATAAGCCTGACTTGTGCTGCCGAGAGCAAACTGATTCGAGAAGTTGAAGGCCGGTAAGGTGGGAATGCCCGTTTCGACGAAGTTACCGCCGAAGTCATTGAGAGTCCGGTGATCCGTGGGCGTCTGTGTGCTCTCAAATCGCTTGTACCCGATGCGCATTTTGTTGAGCAGGTTGGGTGTCATCACCCAGGTCCATCCGACGTTACCGAAGTTGCTGACGGCCTTCTGGGACAGGACGGCATAGGACGCAACACCTTGCGATGCGCTGTTGACGCCGAGCGGCCCGAACGAGTTGGAGTTGATTAGATCGTATCGGGCATCGATGCTGTGCTGCCCATTCAACACATAGTCCGAACGAATCAGCAGGTTCTTGTCGCCGGTGGGGCTGCTCGATTTTGATACGGCCAGGCCACTGGTAGAGTTGACCACCGCCGGGACGAAGGTGTTGATGACCTTCTGCATGACCGGATTAATGCACTGCGTAGGAGCCTCGCCAAACGGCAGATAAGTCGGCTGCTTCGTCGTCGTACCCACAAAATTATTGTTGGCGGCATAGAGCGCTGCCTGCTGCAAGAGACCGATACAGGGCGAGACTCCGGTCCCGCCCGCCTGTTGGTAAGCGACGTTGAAGTTATTTTCAGCGTCCAAGGGTGTCGCCTGGTTTCCGCTTGTACCCGTAATCTGCTCCGGATTCAGGATCTTTCCACCGGTAGCGTCTGCCAGAAAGCTGGCGCAGGTCATGCCCGGAAAGGGACCGGCGGTGTTACATGGTCGTGGGGTGACGCCATCAGGGTTCAAAGCGCGCTCTGCGTAGCCAATGACCGGAATCGATCCAGTCGTTTGCAGGCGTCCCACCAGATCCTGAAATGCCCCAAAGAAAAAGAGCTTGTCTTTGATGATGGGCCCGCCGACTGTAAAGCCGAACTGGTTGATGTTGTCCTTCGGGTTCACGGTGGAGAGATAGTCGGCTGCATTGAAATACTGGTTCTGAATGTAGTCCCAAGCACTGCCGTGGATCTGATTGGTGCCACTCCGTGTGACGACGTTGACCACGGAACCAGCGTTGCGCCCGTACTCTGCCTTGTAGTTGTTCAGCACGACGCTGACCTCCTGCAAGGAGTTTGGTGGAGGATAGTTAATGCCGGTGTTGTAGAAAAGGTTGTTCCACATCAGACCGTCGAACAGCATCAGGTTCTGCGTATTTCTGGATCCTGATGCGCTGAACGTTGGGCCCTTTGTGTCGCCGGTAAAGGTTGCTGGAGCGTTGACGTCAACGACGCCCGGCAACAAGGCAGACAACGCAACGACATTGTGCCCGTCGATCGGGAGGTCTTCGATCAACTTCTCATCGATCATGGTGCCGAGTGTTGCCGACTTTGCGTCGAGGGCGGAGCTGCTATTGTCGATGACGGTCACTGACTGGGTCGTCGATCCTGTCACCAGCTTGACGATCTCTTTGATGTCGGAGTTCGCGTCGACTCGAATGCCGGTGATGATCGAGTTTTCAAACTGCGCAGCCGTTGTCGTGAGGCTGTAGTTGCCCACCGGAAGGCTACTGATGGTGAATTCTCCAGAGCCATTGCTTTTGACGGCGCGAGTGATGGCGTGGGCAGGGTCAGTTGCGGTGACGACGGCGCCGGGGATGACCGCGCCTGAAGCGTCCTGGACGCTGCCATAGATACTCCCGGTATTTTGCGCGAAAACAGGGTGCACGACGAGCATCATCGCTCCGGCAAACAGGATGATGAACCGGGTCCGGGATTTGCCCGAAATGATCCTTCGAAGCGTGGTGCCGCGGCCGAGCGGCCCAAAAACTTTGATGCTATTCATGCCTTACTCCAAATTTTGATCGGTAATGGTCAGACCATGACAACCGCGGGAAGTATGCTTTTCCCGACATACGACTGTCAAGTGTCTCCCAAAGAATGCCGCTAAAATTAGGAGTAAAGCGAAGAAAAAGTGGCTGCCCACTTGTTGACAGTGGTACACGCTAACAGGTACATTGCGGGCGGTTCACTAATTTTCTCCATTTCGGCCTAATGTGGTCTAACCACGAACATCTTTTTTAGGCTTAGCGATGAAATGTTGTTTGTCTGCAGACAATTGCTGACAGAACAATCCGTGAACCACACAGTTTTGATCTGACGGAGTATTGGGATGACGGCTTTAGGAAGCATGAGCAAGGTTCGGAAATCTGCCCTGGGCGCAGTTTTTTTATTGGCAAGCATTACGTTTGGGAACGCACAAACCCCGGCTCCATACCTGCTTCCATACACCATCAACACTATCGCCGGTGGCGGAACTGCGCCCAAAGCAGGCAATTCCTGTCCCGGCAGCAACGGTACAACTGCGGTTGCATTCGATGCTCTTGGAAATGGCTGCCTCGCTAGCTCGTCTTCGGTAGTGACAAGCCCCGACGTGCACGATGTTGGTGTTGACCCTGAAGGCAACATTTATTTTATCGACAACGGATCAACCGGCACGATTCGCCGCATCGACGCTCATAGCGGCATCGTGAATATCTTGATTGGCAGCGTCACATCCTCTCTGGTCTGCTCCTCCACACTCGATAAGTATGGTGACGGCTGCCCGGCGAACGACGGCCTGGGGAATGTGAATCCTTCGCCGGCGAAGTTTGGATATACGGGTGCTCTTGCGAAAGGCCGCGGGTTGTCGGTCGCGAAGAACGGAGATGTCTATTTTGCCGATTACTCGGGCAATCTGATTCACAAGATCAGCGCTTCAACCGGGATGATGACGATTGTCGCGGGCTATCTCTCAGGAACGGCAGGGAAGAGCAACACGGCGGGGGCCGGTTATTCCGGTGACGGCGGACCCGCAACCTTAGCCGTGGAAGGCAATGCCCGCGGTGTCACGGTCGATTCCGCAGGAAATGTCTACTTCGCCGACTCAGGCAACGAAGTCGTCCGCATGGTGAACACTGCCGGCGTCGTCTCGACCATCGCCGGCAAGTATCCTGGAACTATCAACTCACCCCAGGCGTTCGCTGGTGACGGACACCCTGCAACATCAGCAACCCTAAATACCCCGGAAGATGTTGAAATCGACAACAACGGCAACCTGTTCATTGCGGATCAAGCAAACGCCAGAGTGCGAGTCGTATATGCGGGAGGGGCTCAGGTCGCTACTTTGATTGCAGCCAACGGTGGCGGTGTAGCTACGCCAGGCAATATCTATACAATTCTCGGCGGGGGCCCGGGTGTCTACTCGCCAGGCAGCATTGTTCTTGGAACCAGCGTTGCGGTTGCCGCAATCCGCAAGATTGCGCTCGACGCACGCGGCAATATCTATGCGGCAGACAATGGCAATAACGTCATCTGGTTCGAGGACGGAACCACCGGCTACATGCGTGTTATTGCAGGGACCATGGGCCTCACCAGTGGAGGTCCAGGATGCCCTGGCAAGACGAATGCGCTTGGCGACAACTGTCAGGCGACACTGGCGACACTGAACCCAACCAGTAACATGGGCGTAGGAGTGGATGGGCTGGGCAACGTATATATCTCCGACTCAGGCAACACTCGTATTCGAAAGGTATCGCTCAACCACGTCTTTCCCACAGTAGCTTCGGGGAGTTCCGTGACGCAGACGCTGCTCGTGCACTTCGCGGTTGGTGACACTCCGGCGTCGGCATCGCCATTTATGATTTCGGGCAGCGCTGATTTTGTGGTAGCGGCCCCGGCAAACTGCACGCCGAATGCTGACAATACGACAGATTGCACGATCACGGTGACCTTCTCTCCGACTCAACCAGGAGCTGACCTTGCTACGCTGACGGTTAACTCCACTCTTGGCGCTACCTCGCAGTTTGGATTGAGTGGTGTGGGTGCGGCGGCGGCGGTCGCATTGGATCCCGGTACTACGACCGCGATCGGTACAGGTTACAAATCTGCGATTGGAATCGCTTTAGATGAAGCCGGTAATTCTTACGTGGCCGACACTGGGAATAACGTTGTGATTCGCTACAACAGCGCGGGAACAGGGAGCATCATCGCGGGAATCTCCGGCAACGCAGGCAATAGCGGCAATGGCGGACCGGCAACCTCGGCAACCCTGTCGGCTCCTTCCGCCGTGGCTGTCACGCCCAACAGTGCGATCTACATTGCTGACACGGGCAACAGCGTCGTTCGGCGAATCGATCCTGTAACTGGAATGATCAATATCGTTGCCGGAGGAGCAAGCACAACCTGTGCGGCGGCTCTTGACGCTTTGGGTAACGGGTGCCTTGGAACGCAGGCTACGCTTTCTCACCCTTCTGGTCTTACGGCAGATTCGAACGGAAATGTCTACATCTCTGATAGCGGCAATAACGTCGTGCGCGAACTGACATCCTCCGGATATATCTTCTCCATCGGCGGGCCGGTCTTCAGTGCGCCGACAGCGTTGCAAGTCGATGGAGGCTCCAACATCTTCGTCGCCGATACTGGACACAACACCGTGAGCAAGATTATTGCGGCAACAGGGAAGGTCGTTGCCGTCGCGGGTAATGGACAAAGTGGGTCCTCAGGAAACGGAGGTGCTGCGACCGGAGCGGAGTTGAATAGTCCGATGGGTATCGCACTCGATGCCGCAGGAGATATTTACATTGCCGACACTGGCAATGACGTGATTCGTCTGGTTAATGCAGCAGGCACAATTAATACCGTGGCCGGTACTCTGGACCAGAGTGGCACGGGCACATTTCCCGGCGCGGCCGACGCACTGTTGCTGAATCTTCCCACTGGAGTTGCGTCAACCACGAGCGGACGATTGTATGTTCTCGACTCAGGCAACAGCCGGGCGTTCATTATCGATCGAACCTCGGTTGTTGAGAACCTTGGATATGCCGCTCTCAACCTTTCGAGCCCGGTGAAGACGATTCAGGAGACCAGTACTGGTTCGATTGCTGCAGGACTTCCTACGCCGCTTACCGTCAATACGGGAAACACCTCTGCGTTCACGCTGACGCCGCAAGGTTCCCTCGGTTGCACTGCAGGCGAAAGTCTAACCTCAGGAGCGACATGCTTCCTGGCCGCTCGAGTTTAATCCGGTCGCGGTGGGAAACTTCAGCGCAACCTTTACGGAGGCGAACATCACACCTTCGCTGCCGTATGTGCCTTCGATTGTGTTGGGTGGAACCGGCGCTATCCTGACGGCGACGTCCTCTCAGACGGTTATCACCTCGCCGGCGACGGGTAATCCGCAGTATTCGGTTGCCTTTACGGTGAAGACGACGGTTACGCCTGCACAATGCAATTCGAGTGCTCCTTCGTGTATTCCTACCGGCACAGTGCAGTTCTTTGTCGGGACTACTGCTGTTGGAGTGCCGGTCGCTTTGGATGGCACTGGTGCCGCCTCAACAAGTATTGGTGGCCAGAACGTCGGCACGCTGACTGTGACTGCCGTCTACAGCGGGGATATCTTCTACGCGAATAGTACAGCTCCCGCTCTGAGCGTCACGGTGACCACGGGCAGCACCAGCACTTCGGTCAGTCTTTCCGCTGCCTCGCTACCGCAGTTCCAACCTCTCACCATCACCGCTACCGTCAGTTCAGCGACCGGGGGCATTCCAACCGGCACGGTAACCTTCTTCGCCGATGGCACGTCTCTGGGGACGGCCGTACTGAATCCCTTGGGCGTTGCAAGTATTGTTGACCCTTTACCGGGCAACAATCCTGCGACAAACCTACCCTATGTCCCCAACAGCTTCGGCCTGGTGGCAGGAGCCCACGCAATCACTGTGGCCTATAGTGGGGATACGAACTACGCGAAGTCGACCTCTGCTGCGAAAACTCTTACGATTCAACCCGACGCAGCCAGCTTTCAGGCATTTTTCGTTTCGCCGACGACGCTTGGGTTGGTAAGTTCTATAAGCGCAGGAACTGCGCAAGGATCGACTGCGTTGGCAACAGTCACCGTTGTACCCACTAACACTCTCAATGGCACGGTCACATTCGCCTGTTCCGGATTGCCGGCCAGCTCGGTCTGCACAGTCACCCCAACCTCTCTCGTCTTCACGCCCGTTCCGGGTGTGCCGGGATCCCAGACCGTCGGCGTGACTCTCTGGACCGATGTGTCCCCGGGAGTCATTCCGACGGGCACTACATCACAGATTCGTCCCATCGGTCTGCCGCACGATTCCAGGACGGCATTAGCTTCGCTTGTGGGTTGGCCGCTGCTTCTGGCAAGCTTTATCGGAGTTCTCGGCTTTCGTAGGCGCCTGCAGGCAACGAGACTGCTTGGTCTCATTGTCTGGTGCGGCTTGTTGGTGGGCGGCTCTATGATCGTGAGCGGATGCAGTAACGGTTCGGTCGGCAGCACCAAGCCGAGTTTGACGCCCACGGGCACTTATAAGGTGAACCTGACCATCTCCGGGCCGAACAATACTTCGCAGACAATGCCGATTCAGTTCACCGTGGCTGCGGGTGTTGCCGGTCAGGAATAAGTGCCGTCGACCCACATCACAAGGGCAGACTTAGGCTGCCCTTGTGATTGTTATCGATCTGCAGCCTGGATTTACGGCGTATATCGTGTCGATCGCGAAGTTACGGAACGGCAAGCTGGCAGAGACTCGTAGAACGGCGCTTATCGTGGCCAAATAATTGATGACCGCTAAAATTTTGTGACATCGACAGTTCCCATGTGTCCACTGAATGCGTCGCGAACGACGAACCTGACGCGGGCGACATTATGGGGCAGATCCACCGGCAGGGTAAAGCTAGCACCGGCGTTGTTGTCTCCACGAGGAGAGGTCTGCTCGCGAATAACGTGGCCGAGTAGTTTTCCTTTGCTGTCGTACCATCCTGCGGCGACCGTCGCCTCGGCATGCTGGCTTCCGTTCGGGCCGGGATCTGACCAGCCGAGGCCGTTCTCTGCAACCTGAATGCCGTAGGAGCCGTTTGCTGCCTTCGTTGCCGTTACGCTCAGTCCGTTGTATGAGATTGTTGTCGTCAATGCTGCCGAAAGGTCAAGCTTCAGGTTCGCCGTCACATCCTTGGCAGACATGGATTTGTCGAGAATGGGATTCAGGTTGGCCGCGGTCTCAGGGTAGTAGCCGTCGCGTGTTGTCGCGCGAAGGTCCGGATCCTTCATCATGATCCTGATCTTGCGAAACTTCGCGGCGTCTTCCGAGGTATTCGTTGGTGTATACGACAGCGTGTAATACTCCTGCCCTCTGGCTACTCCCTCTGCAATCACGTTGTTCAGGTCATTTCGCCCGGTGAAGGCTACGCCCCCGGTAGACGGTGCGAAGTTTGCAAAGGAGACCAGACCGCTGCCAAAGGGATCGCTGCCGTTTGCGTCCAACGATGTATTCAGGTCATCTGGAGTATCAACTTCGATGACGGAGGTGGAACCGCCCGTGGGATTAATGCTGTACATGGTGATGCGAGCCGCCAGCAGGTGTGCAGTACAGCGTCTCATAGCTGCTTCGATTGTGTCTGCCTGTGATTGTTCCAATCCGACGAGATTTGCGGAGGGAAAGCCGTTGCCTACCCAGATCAGGTTCTTGCGGCCCCTCGTGCCGGTGGAGGCTTGCGCGATCTGCTGGAGCGCTGCCATTACCTGAGCCATACGCTCTGTTGCACCGGGGCCGGACTTGCCGCTGCTTATCATGCGCCATGGATACTCCGGCATGTGTTTTTTGACTACGTCAATCAGCCCATAGCGATTCTGAGTGTAGTCATGTACCTGCTGGAACGTGTTGTTCATCGCGATCATCAGCACAGTTGGTTGCTTGAGCACGGCAGGCTGCGCTTCCAGGTACTTGATCATCATCTGCCGTGAGAAGCTCATGTCCTCGAAGCGGGAGTTCAGTTCGTCCAGCACGAGAATCGTTACCGGAGCGTCGCCGATCTTCTTCAGGTCGGCTGCGGAGTTGACGATGGCCGTTTCGCTCGCCGGCATCTGATGTTCGCTCGGAGGTTCGAAGCTGCGAATCGTCTGTGGCTTACCGTCTTCAAGAACAGCAAAGTCGTCGCGGGTCAGGTCGCGATGGATCAGATGGCCTTTCTTGTCGGTGACCACGATATCGAGCACAACGATTCGCGTTGTCACCTTGATGGTTGAAGGCGCCTGCGCGGCACCCTCAGTCGCCTGGTGAGCGGAAGGATTCTTGGCCTGGAGAGTCAATGCAGAGAAGATAACGGTGATTACGACATAGCGGTAGGTCAAACTCGACATGTTGCTCCCGGGAGATGCGTATAACGTGTTCAGTCAATGTAGACGCAGGTTTGCGGCCGATTGTTGCGGTGTAAACGATGAGCGCCCAGTGAAATTTACTATGCTCTCGTGAACTCCCTATCCGCAATGCCGGGTGCCGATCACTCTTGCGGGAAGGGAACAAACTTACTGGCGCAGGATTCAGCAGATCCCCTGCCTGCTGTCCCTTGGAGCGTCGAATCGACGCCGCCGGTGATCTTCAGGTTGGCCGCTCCGGGCCCTAGGACAATATCCGCGTGGTGAACTGAATAGGCATAGGATGCAGCATCGGTCAAAAGGACGTTATCGAGAATGACGCCGACTCGGTACTCCTTCGCGTAGCCGTTGAAAGAGATCTTGCCGCCACCGGAGACACGCACATTATGCAGCGTGATATCGCGCATGGTCGGCGGAGAGTTGCCCTCTACCGTTCCCGCTGCGGTATATCCGGTGTCGAGCGTGATTGGATTGGGAGAGTCGCGAACGCAGACGTCATCGTATTCGACATCATGCACTAACCCGCCGCGCGATCCGTTCGATTTGATACGAATGCCATTGTCGGGACCGTCGAGCGAAAGATCGAAGACGCGAATCTTGCTCACTCCACCATTCGTTTCGCTTCCGATCGACATGCCGTGTCCCCAATAAAAATGATTGTGGCTGACGGTCATGTTCGTGAGGCCACCGGTGCCACCCTTGATAGCGACGTTGTCGTCGCCGGTACGAATGTAGCTACGTGTGATCGTAATATTTTTTGATCCTGCGCCCGGATCGACGCCATCGGTATTGCGCGCACCGCGCTTAGGCGTGTCGATCTTTAACCCCCATACCGTAAAGCCATCTCCGTGGTTGTAGACAATGTGAAAGTTGGGCGAGTTCTTCAGCGTGATCCGGTAGACGGTGAAGTTGTCCGCTGTGTCAGTGACGATCAGGCGCGGGACCTGCTGCCGCCCTCCACTGCGGGCCTGTTCTGCTAGATCCCACCATGTGACGTCCTTGCCGAGGATCTTTTCGCCGCCGCGTCCGTCGATGATGCCATCACCCATCACGCCTGCGCCGGAGATATGGCGAGCAGAGATCAGCGGGTTGCATCCGTTCCCCTGATCGTTCACGAGGCCGCAGCTTCCGGGGGTCTTCTCGTACAAAGCCGCATCGCGTGAGGCGAGCAACGTTGTCCCCTTATCGACGATAAGAGTTACGCCTTCGCGCAGTTCCAGAGGCCCGCTGAGGAATGCGTTGCCGGTGCCGTGGCTCTTAAGAAGCACCCCCTGACCTTTGCCGCATGCATCGAGCGCCTGCTGAATTCGAGGCGTGTCGAGCTTGTCTTCATCGGATTTGGCAAGATTGTGTCCGTTGGTGGTGAGTTGAGCATTGAGAGAGCTGCAGACCGGAGGCAAGGATGGCTCCGTTACCATACGCGTGTCCTGTGCGGCGAGGAACGGTACGGGAAAGAGGCTAAGCAAGAGAAAAAACGGCTTCATCAACGAGGGCTCCGATTGGGAAGATGTTCGGATTCAATAAGTTTCGAACATTCCCTTAGTTGTCGGACCAATTTTACTGGTTCCAACAAAGGAGCGCTAGAAGCCAGGTGGATTTTCTTGCGCGACATTGAAATGGCGTTCCATGGCGAGTCCCGCACGGGCGATTGTGCCTTCATCGAAGAGGCGGCCTATGAGAGTGACACCGTGGGGGACGCGGCGGGGCGGGTTGAATTTTGGCAGAGGCATCGCGGGGTCAGGGGCCCAATCGCTGCGGGCTTCGGAGACTTCAACGAACCCTGCGCGCAGAGTGAGGGAGGGGTGGCCGGTGAAGTTGGTGATTGTGAGCATCTCGTCGCGCAGGGAAGGGACGAGAAGGAGGTCGACCTGGTTCATGATGCGGGCCATCTCCAGGGCGACCATGCGGCGGAGGCGATCGGCCTGGACGAAGTCGACTGCGGAGAGGAAACGGGCTTGACGGAAGGTGTTAGGCCACGCATCGGGTACCTGAGCTTTGAGTGTGTCGAGTTGATGATTGAGGGTGATCTCTTCAAAGGCTGCCGCGGCTTCAGCGAAGAGGATGAGATCGAGATTGTCGAAGGGCCAGTCGGGCAGAGTGACTTCAATTGGCGTCATGCCGAGTTTGCTGATTGCAGCGAGAGCGGCGCGGTCAACCTCGGTGGCGGGAGCTTCTTTCATCCAGTTTGGGAAGTAGCCAACCTTCAAACCAGCAATCGGCGCTTGCGCGTCAAAGTCGAGATTGCTGGGTACGGACGAGACATCTTTGCCGTCGGGGCCAGTGATCGCGTTTAGGACGAGCATCGTGTCTTCGACGCTGCGGGCCATGGGGCCGAGTTTGTCGAGGGACCAACAGAGGGTCATGGCTCCGGTGCGGGGGACGCGACCGTAGGTTGGGCGAAGACCCGTGACACCGCAGCGCATGGAAGGGCTGACAATGCTCCCGCCGGTTTCAGAGCCGATTGCGAAGGCGACGAGTCCCGCTGCGGTCGCTGCTCCGGGACCGGCGCTGCTGCCAGACGACCCTTCTTCAAGGAGCCATGGATTCATCGTCTGGCCGCCGAACCAGATGTCGTTGAGGGCGAGGGCGCCGAGCGAAAGTTTGGCGATAAGAACAGCGCCAGCTTCGTTGAGGCGTGCGGTGACGGTGGCGTCGGCCGCGGGGACGCGATGCTGGAAGGGTTCGGCGCCATACGTCGTGGGAATGCCGGCGGTATCGAGGAGATCCTTCGCGCCCCAGGGAATGCCGTGGAGCGGTCCGCGGTAATGACCGGCGGCAATCTCGGCGTCAGCCGCTTTGGCTTGGGCGAGAGCGTGGTCGCGAGTGAGAGAGATGATGCAGTTGATCTTTGCGTTGAGGCGGCCGATCCGGTCGAGATAGATATGGGTGAGTCGGGTGCTGGTGAGCTTGCGGGTTTCGATCCATCGGGAGAGGTGATGAACAGGGGCGAATGCGATGGCTTCATCTGTGGCAGGGAGTGGACCGTCGAGACTGGTGCGAAGGAATTGGTTCTTTGAGGGACCAGAATTCATGCCCGGGAGTGTGCAGTCCCAACGCGAATACGGTGCGGCAGTGTCGGGGATCGTGACTCGGTGCGGTCCGGTGCGACGCTCGTAGAGGGGAGCCATGGCGGAGCGCCAGTTACCCGCGGCTTGGGCGCGGTCCCTTTCGGTGAGAGGGAACTGTAGGAGTTTTTCGCCCTCGGCGAAGGTTGCCGGCGTGACTTGAGGGCCAACGGCGGGCAAGGTGCCGAAGGCTGGTGGAGCGCCGGGAGTCGTTGGCGTCGCGGGGTTCTGGGCAACGCCGGCGGTGGATGAGGCGGCTGCTCCGAGCAGAGTGAGCGTGCTTTGGGTGAGAAATTCTCGACGCGATTTCGACATGGATCTCCTCTGCTGCCGATTGTAGCGGGAGGGTAGCGAAGGAGTTGTCATTCGTAAAAGGAGCTACGGAGACGGGGCTTCCTGAGCCAGACCCGCGTGGGGCCATCCTCCACTCCAGTCGATAGTGGAGAGCTGCATCGACGGCTTCCCCGTCTTCGCATCGTACGCGTGAAAGACGATGAGATCTTTTCCTTTGGGGTCGAGGAGGATGCTTTCGCCCCCGGGACCCAGCCAGCGGGAGTTTCCGACCAGCAATTCAGTGCCTCCGCCTTCGGTCAATGGCTTGCCGGTTGAGTCGACGTAGGGACCGGTAACGGACTTAGATCTGCCGACCATTGTTCTGTAGGTGCTCTTGAGGCCGCGACAGCAGAGATCCCATGAGGTGAAGAGATAGAAATAGCCGCCGTGACGGACGAGGAACGGGGCTTCAATCGCCTGCCAGTTCGATGGAAGATTGGGCGGGGGCGCCTCGGCCGTTGCGGGCCTGGCGCGGCGGGCGAGTGAATAGAGGGTTGTGTCCTTTTTCGACAACATGCCTGAGTCGTCGAGGCGCCACATCTTGATGCCGTCCCAGAAGCTGCCAAACGCAAGCCAGGCACCTCCCTTTGCATCAAGAATGAGGTTAGGGTCGATCGCGTTGTAGTTGTCGTCGGCCTTTGATTCGAAAACCAGCCCTTTATCGATCCATTTGTAGTCGGGGCTTGCCGAATCGAGGGTCTTGTTCGTGGCAAGTGCGATGCCGGAGGTGTTCTTTCCAAACAGGGAGTAGGCGTAGTAGAGACGGTACTCATTTTTGACATAAGAGACATCCGGTGCCCATAGATCACGGGTTCCGGGGCTGCGCTGGTGAATCCAGTCTGGTACTGCATCGAAGACATGGCCGCACAGCTTCCAGTGTTCGAGGTCCTGGGAGCAGCGCACGGCGAACTGGCCGCCGTCGGCAGCCTTACCCGTCGCGAAGACGTACCAGGTCTTACCCTCTTTGATGATTGAGGGATCGTGCGTTCCGGCTACGTCGCCGGAGAGGGGGTGGACGTATGGATTTTGTGCGCAGCATACGATTGCTGTCCGCTGGAATAGTGCGAGCGCAAGAGCTGAGATAGTACGTCGGGCCATCACGCGTCTAGGACTCCTTCACCTCGACTGAGGACGAGAGGATTATTTCATAAAACGTTTTCCCGCTGTACCCTCTTGACCCGCCGGGAGGCATGCATTTCCGCTATTTCTTAGTGATCGGTTTGTCCAGGTGGGTCATCGTGCCGCGAGGGAAACCGGTCGATTCTCGAACGACCAGGTCGGTTCGGATGTCGTACTCGTGATTGCGGGGAGCGTCATTGGTTTGCTCCGCGTGGACGCGCAGAGCCATGACTGCGGCGCGCGCCAGTTCGAAGCGAGACATCTGAACGGTGGTCAGAGGAGGGGTTGTTACCTCGGCGATGTGGATATCATCGAAGCCAATAACGGAGAAGTCGTCGGGCACGCGCAGGCCGGCCCGGTAGAGCTTATGGAGGACACCGATGGCAGTCATGTCGTTGGAGCACATGACTGCAGTAGGTCTCTTTTTCGCGCCGAGCAGACGCTCCATGCCAGCGATTCCACCTTCCATGGTGTGATCCCCTTCGACGATCAATGCCGGATCAACAGCAATGCCGCACTCTCCAAGCGAAGCGGTGAAGGCAGCGCAACGCGATTGTGCTGAGTGAAGCGTCATGGGGCCGGTGATGAACGAGATATCTCTGTGGCCCATCGCGGCCAGGTGTTGCACGCCCTGCCGGATGCCGTGGTGGTAGTCCACCTTGAGAACGCTGATGCCCGGCCGTTTGGGGCCGACGTCGATGAAGACCAGAGGCACCTTGCGCTTTGCGAGCTGATCGAGCAGAGGCTCTTCGATTCCGAAGGTCATTACGGCTACGCCTTCTACTTTGCGCTCCAGCATCCGGCGAATGCAATGGGACATCCGCTTCGGATCGTAGTTGGTGGAACTGACGAGGATTTCATAACCGTGCTCAACGGCGATATCTTCAAATCCCTGGATCAGCTCTGGAAAAAATGGGTTGGTGATCTCGGAGACGATGAGCCCGAAGAGCCGGCTTCGGCCTGAGACCAGGGCGCGGGCCTGGGTATTAGGAAAGTAGTCGAGCTGATCGATCACCTCCCAGACGCGCTTGGCCATTCTGGGGTTGACCGTCGGAACGTTGTTCATCACGCGGGAGACGGTTGCAATCGAAACATTGGCGGCCTGGGCAATCGTACGGATATCCATCCGCTCTGGGGTCTTGCCGTCCTGCTTCGCCGGTTTTGCTTTCTTAGTGGCCATAGATCATCGTTACCCGTGAGCTTACAGGCATTTCAAGCATAGCCTAGTAGCCTATCAGGCGGATGGGTGGCTTGCGCTCGTGATACTCCGGCGATACCTCACTTGGTTACGTAGCTGCTTGTGACGCCCTGAAGGGTCACGGGCCCTTTGAGGGCCTCCTTCTGCTTCGCGACCATTGCGGCGACATCGGCAAGGAGTTGCTTGTTGTCGAAGACGATTCCATCTTTGATGGTGTATTTGATTCCGCCGACTCGCTCCACCTTACCTGTCTCGTCGTTGAGCTTCATCCATCCTGTGGGGTAAAGCACCTTCAGATTGGCGAGAGGATTCTGGTCGACGATGATCATGTCGGCGCGCTTGCCGGGCCGAATGATTCCGAAGTCGACGTCGGCCTGCTTGGGGCTCTGCAACTCCTCTGCTCCGTAGAGCGTGGCCGAACGAATGACTTCGAGAGGCGTGAAGCCAGCTTCCCGCAGCAACTCCAGCTCCTGAATGTAAGCGAAGCCGTACGTCTGGTAGATGAAGCCAGCGTCGGTGCCAGTCGTCACGTGCCCACCCGCGTTCTTGAAGTCTTGAAGGAAGTCCTCCCAGACGCGGTAATACATCTTGTAGGCGTACTCATCTTCCGAGGTCCAGTTGTACCAGAAGGAGCCGTGGTTCTCGCGGTTGGGCTGGTAGTATTGCATCAGCGAGGGAAGCGTGTACTTATCGTGCCATTCGAAGGTGTAGGCTCGCTCGAGATCACGTCCAGCCGAGTAAATAGCCATGGTTGGATTGAGCACAGTGCCGCCCTTCACCCACTCTGCAATGAGCGCATTCCACTGCTCGCTTCCACGGGGATAGATCTTGTTCCAGTTTCGGGCAACCTGGCCGAACCGCATCTGTTCGTCGTTATAGTTTTGATCGACAGGGTAGTCCTGCACGGTTGTATCTTTCAGCAGTGACTCGAAGAGACCATAGCTGTGGGTGACGGTGCGCAGCCCGAGGCGCGTCGCATCTCTTGCAGTCAGACGCGGTTCGCTCTCCTGTCCAAGATGAGCGAGGGAACCGAGTTTGTACTTTTTGGCTTCGTCAAGGATTGCCGCGACGACATCCGGATCGCCACCGAAGAATTTGACACCGTCGGCGCCTTTTCCGGCGATGAACCGCACCCATTCGCGTCCCAGATCTGGAGTCAAAATCGCCTGAGACTTCCACCCGTCACCGGTAAACGTGGGCTGATAGACATAGATATGCGGGGCTGTGATCTCATCTTTTTCGCTGCGCTCTCGCTCGTGGAGGGCCCAGTCGAGGGGACCTGCCGGCACGCCGCGAACCGTAGTGACTCCACTGGCGAGCCAAAGCTTATTGACGTATTCGGCGTCGGGCGCTTTCTTGGCATCGCCGTAGTGCACGTGCGTATCGACAAAACCGGGCATAAGATACATGCCAGTGCCATCGATCTCGCGGGTTCCTTTGGCTGGACGTCCTTTATCCCGTATGGGAACGTGCGGCTCGCCGACGGAGACAACATCGACGATCCGGTTGCGCTCCACGACGACGTCCATAGGGCCCGCGGGAGCAGCTCCCGTTCCGTCGATGACGGTAATGCCCCGAATTACCAGGCGGTCATATGGACCACCGCCGTCTTTCGGCGAACGATTTGGTGCTGGATTAGGTCCGCCCTGAGCCGTCAATGGTCCGGCACCTGCGAACGCCAAGCCTAAGAAGGCTACTGCTAGCTGCGCTCTTCGAATCATTTTGTCTGTTATCTCCGTTTCGACTGCATCCACCATCGCATCGCAGTATGTTTCGTTACAAGTATTTTTCTCTAGGTACAATTCTGGCTAAGCCTAAACACGACCGCAGAGATCATATTCCGACGAGATTGAATTTGCCGAGCGGAGCCGTTGTTCGATTAGGCGGTGCCGGAGGATAGTCATTCTATGAAGCTGCTTCGTGTTGGAAATCCAGGAGAAGAGCTGCCCGCGATGGTCGACGCTGAGGGGGCGCTGCGGGACCTGTCAGGAGTGGTTCGTGACATCGCGGGTGCTGCGCTTCTGCCAGCGTCGATCGAGAGACTGCGGAGGATCGATCCGGCGGATTTGCCTTCGGTTGCCGGTACGCCGCGCATTGGGGCCTGCATCGGTGGGGTAGGCAAGTTCATCTGCATCGGTTTGAACTACTCGGACCATGCCGCGGAGTCAGGTATGGCGGTTCCAGCGGAGCCAGTGGTTTTCATGAAGGCAACGTCTTCAATCTGCGGTCCATATGACGATGTGATCATTCCGCGGGGCAGCGAGAAGACGGACTGGGAGGTGGAGCTTGGCGTCGTGATCGGCAAGGAGGCGCGGTACGTGGCAGAGGAAGAGGCGCTCTCGCATGTCGCTGGGTATTGCGTGGTGAACGATGTGTCGGAGCGGGCTTTTCAACTGGAAGGAACTGGCCAGTGGGTGAAGGGAAAGAGTGCGGACACGTTTGGGCCGATCGGGCCCTGGCTGGTGACATCAGATGAAGTAGCCGATCCACAGGCGCTCAATCTCTGGCTTGAGGTTGACGGTCACAAATATCAAAGTGGCTCGACCGCAACGATGGTCTTCGGTGTTGCTCATCTGGTCAGCTATCTTAGCCGGTTCATGAGCCTGCAAGCAGGGGATATTATTTCGACGGGAACTCCGCCGGGCGTAGGACTTGGGCAGAAGCCACCTGTATATCTGCGCCCGGGCAATATTATGCGGCTTGGAGTTGAAGGGCTGGGTGAGCAACGGCAGACAGTGGTTCCATGTCAGTTTCGCTAGGAGCGGTTCGTCAGAATTAATTCATTTTGACGTAGTGAAAGGATGATGTACTGCATCATGAAGCAGTTGAAGAATCATTTTGCAGTGATAGAATTTTCGCAATTCCTGGCATACAGTCGTTGACCTCGCTGAGGTGACCGTATTTCCGACCTAACTTTGCTTGCGGTGATGTCCGGTTCGTCCCGACTTGCGGGTCGCGGATTTGCGTGGTCTCCCACCAGCATTTTCGATCCGGCTGCGACGCCTGCACGTTCGGCGTTTGGGCTGTCGATGCTGGTGCTGTCGGTCACACTGGCAATCTTTCTTCTTGTTGGCGGCCTGCTTTTATATGTCGTGATTCGTTTCCGGCATCGACCTTCCGATTCAGAAAGAGAACCAGCCCAGATCTACGGCAGCAACCAGATCGAGCTTTCGTGGACTGTGATCCCGATCCTGATTGTTGTGATGCTGTTCCTCTCGACCACTCGGGTAATTCTTGAGACGGAGGCTGCTCCCAAGCCTTCCGGCGCGCTGGATGTGACCGTGATCGGCCATCAATTCTGGTGGGAGTACAGGTATCCGAAGTTGGGCGTTGTCACGGCGAACGAGTTGCATATTCCCATCAGCGATTCGGCGAAGCCCACACCAACCTATCTGGCGATGTCGTCGGCGGATGTGTCCCACAGCTTCTGGATTCCGCGCCTCGCGGGCAAGATGGATTTGATTCCAAACCGGCTGAATACGATGTGGATCGATCCACCGGAGCCCGGGCTTTACCTGGGCCAATGCGCGCAGTACTGCGGAACGCAACATGCCAAGATGTTGCTGCGGGTCTATGCCCAGTCGCCGGAGGAGTTTGCTGCATGGGTCAAACAGCAACAGAGAACGGCGGAGCAGGATCTCTCGAGCAACTCAGCAGCTGCAGAGGGGCGAACGGTCTTTATGCACAGCGCCTGCATCAACTGCCACACGGTCGCGGGAACGGTGGCCACCGGGCGTTTTGGACCGGACCTGACCCATCTCGCGAGTCGCGACACGATTGCCTCAGGCCCGGTGCAGAACACCCCGGAGAATCTCAGACAATGGATAGCCGATCCGAACTCGATGAAGCCCGGAGTGCTGATGCCATCGATGCATTTGAATGATCACGATCTGGATGTAATTACGGCCTATATGACAACGCTTCACTGACAGTCGACGATTATTCACCTGGAGAGGCAATGGCGAGTGGACAACCGGTACTGGCAGTTGTCGATCAGACGCTTGAACAGCGGCGGCCGCCATTTGATGTGGTCTCGGAGTGGGTGTCGACCGTCGATCACAAGAAGATCGGCCTGATGTATATCGTGTACGCGCTGATCTTTCTCGTCATTGCTGGGCTGCAAGCGGTGTTGATGCGAATTCAGCTTGCTGTGCCGAATAACCATTTTGTCTCTCCGCAGGTCTTCAATCGGCTGTTCACGATGCATGGCACGACGATGGTGTTCTTTGTCGGGATGCCGATCCTGTTTGGCTTCGGGAACTACCTTGTGCCACTGATGATCGGCGCACGCGATATGGCGTTCCCGCGTTTGAACGCATTCAGCTTCTGGATATCGGCATTTGGCGGTCTTCTGCTGTATTTCAGCTATCTTGGTGGCGATGGGTTGTATGGTGCAGGTTCTGCGCCAGATGTGGGGTGGTTCGCGTACGCTCCGCTGACAGCGAAGGCCTTCTCTCCGGGGCATAGTACGGACTACTGGACCCTGGCGATCCTGCTTAGCGGCATCGGATCCACCGGCACTGCCCTGAACATTGTGACGACAGCAGTGTGCATGCGCTGCAAGGGAATGAAACTGTCGCGCATGCCTCTGTTTGTCTGGCTGATGGTAGTGGCCAGCGGCATTGTGTTTGTTGCAGTAAGCCCGCTGACGGCCGCGCAGATCATGCTGACGATCGACCGCTATCTGGGCGCGCACTTCTTCGACACACAGGCCGGCGGCTCAGCCATATTGTGGATGCATTTCTTTTGGATCTTCGGACATCCAGAGGTCTACATTCTAGTGCTGCCCGCGTTCGGATTCGTCAACGAGATTATTCCCGTTTTTTCCCGCAAGGCGATCTTCGGCTATCCCGCGATGGTGGCGGCGTCGGTCGGAATTGGGTTTATCAGTCTGAGCGTGTGGGCTCACCACATGTTTACCGTGGGACTGGGGCCAGCAGGCAACACCTTTTTTGTCTTTGCGACGATGGTGATCTCCGTGCCCACGGGGATCAAGATCTTCAACTGGCTCGCGACGCTGTGGGGCGGAAAAATCATCTTCAAAGCTCCGATGATGTTCTGCATTGCGTTTCTGTTCCAGTTCCTGGTCGCAGGATTGACCGGCATCATGCTCTCGTCCGCGCCGTTCAACTGGCAGCTTAGTGCCTCCTATTTTGTGGTGGCACACTTCCACTATGTTCTCGTCGGGGCAATCCTCACTGCGCTCTTCGGCGCCTTCTATTACTGGTACCCGAAGGTGACAGGACGGATGATGAGCGAGACGCTGGGCAAGTGGCACTTCTGGCTGTTCATTATTGGATTTCATCTGACCTTCGACTTCATGCATGTTCCCGGATTGTTAGGCATGCCGCGCCGGATCTACACCTACGAAGCGGGGCGCGGATGGGAATGGTGGAACCTTATCGTCGGGATTGGCGCACTGTTTCAGATAGCCGGCATCTTGTGTTTCGTGTACAACCTGGTGCGCTCCTACTACCGCGGCGAGATCGCAGGACACGACCCATGGGACGCCTGGACGCTGGAGTGGGCGACCCCATCCCCTCCTCCGTCCTATAACTTTGCCATTGAGCCCACGGTTTCCAGCAGGCGACCGCTGTGGGACCTCAAACATCCTGAAGATCAGGACGAGAACTACGAATGAGCGAGACGACCAGCACGATTCCTGTTCACGCGCCGCTTGAACCCGCGTGGGTTCTGCCGTATCGAGGTGTCGTCGGGATGGTGTGCCTGATCGTCGCCGAGTCGGCGATCTTCCTCATCTTTGTGGTCGCTTATATCTACTACATCGGTAAGAGCCTGAGCGGGCCAACTCCTGCGCGGGTGTTGGATCTTCCGATTCTGGGCACTGTCTGCCTGCTTTCAAGCAGCTTCACAGCTCATTTTGCGGTAAGTGCCCTGCGCAAGAACAATGTTCGCGCCTGCACGATGGGTGTGGCAGGGACAGTCCTGCTGGGTGCGATATTCCTGATGACTACGGCGCGGGAGTGGTATCACCTGATCCATGATTTTGGACTGACGATTCGCACCAATCTGTTCGGCACGACATTCTATTCGCTGGTTGGCCTGCATGCGACCCACGTCGTAGTCGGTTTGATCTTGTTGACGATCGCTTTTGCTCTTTTGCTGATGGGCCGCCTGAACGAGACTCATGCGGAAAGGCTCGAGGTGTTGTCGCTCTACTGGCACTTTGTGGATGGAGTGTGGGTTGTGGTGTTCCTGGTTGTGTACGTTCTAGGTAGATAGAATTTCGTGCGCAAATGTTCGAGAGGGGTGAAGCGAAATGGAAAAGCTCAGTGGCACACATGACCACAGGTCGACGGATGGCCGCGCGCAGTCAACAGACACCGTTCAGCTCCCCGCGCCGACGGCATGGCCAATGGTGTTTGCGCTTGGCGTGTCGCTGATAGTCGGCGGCATGGTGACTCATTGGGTCATCAGTCTGCTCGGTCTGGTAATGGCGGTGCCGGCAATCGTGGGATGGTTCCGCGAGGTGCTGCCGCACGAGCATCACGTCTATGTTCCCGTACATGCCGATCTGATCGAAATTCATAGTACACGCGAGACATTTTCGCGCCTGCCTCTCGACGAGCGCCACCGCAAATTATTACCACTCGAGACGTTCAGCGTGATGGCAGGCGTGAAAGGCGGCATTGCTGGCGGCTTAGCAATGATTGTGCCGGCGGCTCTGTTCGGTCTTATCCGCTATCACAGCATCTGGTATGCAGTAAATCTGTTGGCGGCGGGTGGTTTCGTCAGTTGGGCAGGAGAAAGCAATGAATTTCTGGCCCAGTTCCATCTGCAAGGCCTGCTGGCGGCTGCGGCGATCCATGGGTTGACTTCCGTACTGATCGGCCTGCTTTATGGAGCGATGCTTCCGATGTATCCGAAGAAGCCAATTTTGACAGCGGGTTTTATCGCGCCGTTTTTCTGGACGGGTATCCTCTACACCGCGATCGGTGTGATCAGTCCGATTCTGGATCAACGAATTGATTGGCTGTGGTTTGTTGTCTCGCAGATAGCCTTCGGTCTCGTTGCTGGATTTGTCGTCAATCTGCAGGTGAAGGTACGGACGCCACAGTTTCGCTCGCTGCCTTTCTCTGTGCGTGCAGGCCTCCACGGGTTGGAAGACGACAAGGACAAAGCCCCATGACTTCGGCTCAACTGCGATCTTCTCGGTATAACGCATTGATTCTGGCTGCGATGGTTTTCGCCATGATTGGTTGCAGCCGAATGCCTGGCCGTCCAGGGCCAGGGCCGGAGGTGGTGCGGCCTGAGGAGGTACTCGATTTTCCGACTCTGTATAGAACAAACTGCGCTGGCTGCCATGGGGAGAAGGGAAGAAACGGCGCCGCGATTTCACTTGCGAATCCCGTGTACCTTGAGGTTGCCGGCGAAGAGAACCTGCGCAGCGTCACGGCGCATGGAGTCGCTGGCAAGTTGATGCCTCCTTTTGCGAAGAGCGCCGGCGGCATGTTGACCGATCCGCAGATCAATGCGCTCACGCATGGCATGGTGCAGGAGTGGGGCAAGCCAGATATTCTGGCCGGCCAGAACACTCCGCCTTATCGGGCGACGCAAGCTGGCGATGCGACTCGGGGACAGCAGGCGTTCGGATCATTCTGTGCACGATGCCATGGTGCTGCCGGTGAGGGATCGGCCGGAGACAACAAGAGCAGCGCAGGGAAGGTTGGCTCGCTGGTTGATGGATCGTACCTTGCGTTGATCAGCGATCAGGGCCTGCGCAGCATGATTATCGCCGGCCAGCCGGAAGAGGGCATGCCCGACTGGCGCACAGACGCCGCTCAGCCAATGACAGACCAGCAGATTACCGATATTGTTGCGTGGCTTGCATCCAAACGCAGTGCAGATCCCGGACAGCCATATCCCGCGAAGCCATGAATCAATTCGACTCGCAAGACCAAGAGATCGAGGAGCAGACACGATGAACCCGATCGAGCAAAACCCGCAGGACGAACAGATCGTAAGAGACGAGCCGGAGAGTGTGCGGAGCGCGAAACACTCGCGGCGGGCCTTTCTGTTCAAACTCTCGTTGCTGGTGAACGGAGCAGTGGGAGCTGTTCTTGCCGTTCCAGTCATTGGCTTTCTTTTTGGACCGGCGATCAAGAAAGGTGAAGGTGATAACTCCTGGATCACGCTTGGGTCGCTAGGCGATTTTCCCGAAGGCGAGACGCGACTGGTGAACTATCGCAATCCGGTTACGACCTCGTGGGATGGGCAGACGGGAGACGTCCCCTGTTGGGTCCGGCGTGTGTCGGGCGCCACTTTCCAGGTCTTCGCGATTAACTGCGCCCACCTGGGCTGTCCGGTGCGCTGGTTTGCTCAGTCGAAGCTATTTCTGTGCCCCTGCCACGGCGGCGCCTACTACGCTGACGGGGCGCGTGCCTCAGGGCCGCCGGAGCGCGGGTTGTTCGAGTATGACCACAAGATTGTTGGAGATTCGCTGATGATCAGCGCCGGCAGAATGCCAACGCTTGCCAACCAGGCGAATCTCGATCCTCCGCTGACGCAGATCGTGGGAGTGGATTCTGCGGAGCGGCTGGCCGCGCTGGAGCAACCGAGACCGAGGTGCGAATCATGCCAGGGCTAAAGCAAAGAGGCATCGAACTCTACGGCTGGTTCGAGCAGCGTCTCGGCCTGGGGCAACCCATGATCGAAGCCGCCGAGCATGAGGTTCCCGAGAATACCTCCAGCTGGTGGTACGTCTTCGGCAGCGCGGCGACCGTGCTCCTCGTCTTACAGGTGATGACGGGTATCCTGCTTGCGCTGGTCTATACGCCTTCGGCCAGTCACGCGTGGAGCAGCCTCCAATTTCTCGATCACAACGTGAAGCTGGGGTGGTTCCTCCGTGCGATGCATGGCTGGGGCTCGGATTTCATGATTGCCATTGTGCTGATCCACATGGCACAGGTCTTTCTCTTTGGGGCGTATAAGTTTCCGCGTGAGCTGACGTGGATTATCGGTGTCTTTCTGCTGTTGCTGACGCTCGGCATGGCATTTACAGGACAGGTGCTTCGTTTCGATCAGGACGCCTACTGGGGGCTGGGCATAGGTGCCTCCATTCTCAGCCGAGTTCCAGTAATTGGGGGGCAGTTGGTCGATTTGATGCTCGGCGGGCCCATCATTGCAGGGCCAACGCTGACCCGGTTTTTCGCTCTGCATGTGTTCGTGATTCCAGGAACTCTGCTCGGGATGGTCGGGTTGCACCTCTGGATGGTGCTGCGGCTCGGCATCAACGACTGGCCTATGCCCGGGCGGGTAGTCCGCAAGAGCACTTACGTTCGCGAGTATCACGAACTCACAAAGAAGACTGGAATTCCGTTCGTTCCGGATGCCGCATGGAAGGACGCTATCTTTGCTGCGGCGATTATGCTCGCCGTCATCGCCTGCGCTCTGATCTTCGGCCCATTTGGGCCGACCGGTCAGCCCGATCCCACGATCATCGCGACGGTCCCCAAGCCCGATTTCGCGTTTCTCTGGATCTATGCCGTTCTGGCGTATCTTCCGCCAAGCCTGGAAACGCCTGTTCTCTTCATCGCACCTGTTCTGGGTATAGCTGCAATGCTGCTTCTTCCCCTCATCGCGGGGGAAGGAGAAAAGCACTGGGCGCGCCGTCCTGTTGCCGTCCTGATGCTTGCAGTCATCGCGGTCACGCTCGGCATCTTCACGCGGCTCGGCACCTATACGCCCTGGAGCCCGATCATGGACGCATGGACGAGCGATCCGGTTCCTGCAACTTATCTGCATGGCCGCACGCCGCTGGAGAGGCAGGGAGCGATCGTGCTTCAGGACAAACAGTGTCGCAACTGTCATTCTGTCGGCGGATCCGGCGGCCTGCGCGGGCCTGCGCTCGATTCGATTGGGGCTCGTATGACGGAAGACCAGATCATACGGCAGGTACTGCAGGGCGGAGGCAATATGCCGGCCTATGGCAATGCGTTAAACCCGTCGGAGACGACCGCCCTGGTGCGTTTTCTAACGACGTTGCGTGGTAAGGATCTGGAACCTGCGATCGATGCTTCGAGACGCATGGTTCTCACCAGCGAAAGCCCGGCAGCGCAGCCTTCGAAGCACTAGCTCACGGGCGCCGAGTTTACTCTGATCTCATGCCTCCCGCCTGTCAGGCCCTATTTGCCGAATGGACACCGCCGATTGTCCTTACTGGAATATTGATCTTCATCGGCTTCATCTATACGCGAGGGTGGCTTGCCATCCGAAGAACGCGGCCCAGTCAATTTCCTCCTATGCGGCTTGGATTTTTCCTGGGTGGGCTCGGCATCATCTGGCTGGCAATCGCTTCCCCTCTCGATGGCTTTGCCGATGTGCTGCTGAGCGCGCATATGGTTGAGCATCTCCTGCTGATGTCCTTTGCCCCGCCGCTGCTTCTTCTGGGCTATCCCCTTGTACCGTTATTGCGAGGTCTCCCTCCCGGAGTTGTTGTTCCTTTGCTTGGGCCATTCCTGCGCACCAGGATGCTGCGACAGTTAGGGCACACATTGACGACACCAGCTGTAGCGTGGCTTGCGATGAACCTGATCTTTCTTGGCTGGCATGTTCCAGCAGCATATGACTTCGCCCTCGAGCACGAGCGCTGGCATGAGTTCGAGCACATGTGTTTTATCGGGACGTCAATTCTGTTTTGGTGGCCTGTTGTCCTTCCGTGGCCGACGCGCGCGAGAAGCAATGGCTGGCTGCTCCTGCCCTATCTCATATTGGCCGACATTGTGAATACCGCGCTGTCCGCGTTTCTCGCCTTCTGCGATCGGCCGGTCTATCCCTACTATCTGAGAGAGCCAAATCCCTTTGGCATCTCGCCACTTTCTGACCAAAGAAGTGGCGCAGTCATCATGTGGGTGGTCGGCTCGTTGATTTTTTTAGTTCCTGCCACCGTCCTTACGATTCGCCTTCTCCAGCAACCCACTCCAAGTGCATCAGACCGTTCGCCGGCTGGCCCTCCTCCAGTATCGAAAGTCGGGTAGATCCGGCGCGGGAACCTAAACGCATCGCTAACAGGCAAGCATTGGAGATGTGTTGCGTTCAAGTTTGGCCGTGAGCCCCTGACAGTCAGGCCTGGTTCCTGGCAATTCCGGATTTTCACCGGAGCGCTCTGATTGTGATAGATGCAAATTCTCGTTGGTATCACTTCTTACTCCTCTCCCCAACGAATAACCAAAGCGAGGTCCATTCCTAATGCTGGCGCCTCTTGTTCGCAGCTCTTCCGTTTTCAAGCCAGCTCTTCTGTTGTTAGTTTGAAGCGTACAGTGAACAATGGAGAGAAGAGATGTTGGTACACAAGCAGTGGACGCGAAGGCACTTTGTGGGGCAATCGGCGGCGGCAGCAGCTTCACTCGCGCTTCCCGGAGCAAACGGGAGCATCGGAGCAGCAGTGCCTTCCTCGATGCGAGGACGCTTCCTGACTCACGTTTCGATTGTGCGTGTTAATCAGATTGAGGTCACCCCCACTCGCTCCATCGGCGAAGACGAAGCCATCGACAATAGACCTGAGCGTATTCGGTCGCGGCGAGATGCCTTTGCCGCAGGCTGCCCCGGTGGCAGAATGACCTGGGCAATCAGTTGGCTGGCGTTGCAGGACAACCGCAAGGACTATCAGGAAGCCCGCCGTCTGCTTGCCTCCTACCACGACCGTTACGGTGACGAGGTCACCTTCATTCCGGGTGGATACTTCGCACCGATGTACGACACCCGCGAACATATCCGGCAGACGGTTCACGCCGCGTTCAGCCAGGTATCTGAGATGGTAGGGAATCATTACCGTCCCCAATGCATCGTCGCGGGTTTTATGGATGCAGAGAATCAACGACTCCTCGCGCAGGACGAAGGTATTCACGTCTGCCAGGGACAGATCTGGAGCCAACACGGCATCGATAACGGAGATGGCGATGGCGGAATCTGCTACCCCTACTATCCAAGTCGCGAACACTACCTGAAGCCGGCCCAGGGCCCGAAGGACTTTATCGACTGCGTCTGCCTGGACGGCTGGACCTGCGACTTTCTGTCAGCTCGGCGGAACGGCTTCGAAGGCGGCTTCAATAGCCGAATGGGCGTAGGCCCTATCGAGACGGTAGGCAACCTCGGGAGTGCCGTCGGACGCAGGGAAATGCTCGATACCACCGCAATGCACTTTGACAGCGGTTACGCGCTGAATCGCTTCGGCTGGGTGACTGGCATCTGGGAGACCTCGCTTGGTCACGATGCGGATCTCGCGTACTGGCTTCAGACTGTGCGGGAAAGGTGGCCCGATACTCAGGTAATGACGGAAGGAGAGTTTGGCTTGGAGTGGAGAAAACATACTCCCAACAACTCGAAGCTTGACTACCGCTTCGATGCAAGGGGGACAGGCGCACCCGGCTCAGAAAAGAACCTGGAGATCCAGTGGTTCATGAACCAGGAATTTCGCCTGGCTCTGCTCTATGACTGGACGACAAACAGCCAACCAGTGGCAATCGACTTTACCCGGTATGACATTAAGGCCGAAGAACCGCAGAATCTCCAGCGCCAATGGGACTTGATGAACGTGCTGAACCAGAAAGGCACTCGTCCGCAAGACAAGCCCAAACGGCTAGGTCAGTTCGCTGTCGACGATCAGCACCGTATCTATGCGCGATACCCAAAGCTCAAGGCTTTAGCCTGACGAACGGAAGCGTGTGGAAGCAAATCCTAATAGTCACTGAGACCGAACACCCCTCATAGAGTTGACGGTAACGCGCCAGTTCCTAACCAGTCAGAACTGGGACCACCAAGACGATCGAAGTTTGCCACCCGCCGCGACCAATAAGGTTGGTCTAGGTCTGCAAGTCGATCCGTCCCCCACTACCTCTCTTAACAGGAGGGGAACAGAGAAGAAATCGAGTTCCAGATGTTTCCTTTGGAGGATTATCTATACTGGATGTACAGTTTGATTAGATAAAGAGGCGCTGAAAGGAAATGGCAACTTGCTGCAAATTGCGAGGGCTCCAACCATGAATAAGCCGAGGACTCGCGGACGACATCGAAGCCTGGAGGCGGAAGCGTCGATTTTGAAGGCCGCGCTCGACCTGTTGGAACGCAAACCATTGCGCGAGGTTACTGCGGACGCGATCGCCCGTCGGGCTGGCGTGAGCAAAGCAACAATCTACAAATGGTGGCCCAATAAGAGTCTGGTGGCGCTCGATGCGTACCTGGGAGGTATGACAGAGCGGGTCGCAATGCCGAATACAGGCTCTGCAGAGATAGATTTTACGGTGCAACTGAAGTCGGTGACCACCTTCTACAAGTCCCCGCTTGGACGGCTATTCTGCCAGTTTATTGCGGAAGGTCAGAGCAACCCTGGGTTTCTGGCGCTGTTTCGAGATCGATTTCTGTATGCCAGGCGTGATGCAGCGCGCGTAATGTGGCGTAGGGGCGTCGACCGTGGCGAGATTCGCAAAGAAATTGATGGAGAAATCGTCCTCGACTTGATCTACGGCCCGATGGTATTTCGCCTGCTTGCGGGACATGGCTCGCTTAACGACCACGAGTCGGAGGCCATGATCGAAGCTATCTTCGGTGGCCTGAGACAGCCCGGCTATAAGAAACCATTCGAGCCGTAGGGGTCGAAGGATCTTTGAGTCTTTCACGGGTTCGCGGGCGTCTAAATACTGAACTGAAGGTCTAGTATCCATGCTTTGATAGCGTACACTCAGAACATTTTCCATCTAACAAGTCTCTGGCCGCCGAGTAGGTATGGCCGATAGCCCCGTAGAGGATGCGCACCTAAGGAGTAACGATGTGGATCGTCCGTCTCGCACTTAGGAGACCCTACACCTTCGTCGTCTTGTCGCTGCTGCTTTTCATTGTGGGGCCCTGTGGTCATGCTGCGTACGCCAGTCGATATCTTTCCGAATATCGACATTCCGGTAGTCTCCGTCATCTGGAACTATGCGGGCATGTCGCCTCAGAGAGCTAAGCGACCGGATCGTGCTGCCCTTTGAACGCAGTCTTACGACGACGGTCAACGACATCGAGCACTCCGAGTCGCAGACGCTAAGTGGCATTTCCGTGACAAAGATATTCTTCCGTCCGACGGTCAATATCTCACAGGCGGTGGCGCAGGTTACGGCGATCTCGCAGACGGCGCTTCGGCAGTATCCGCAGGGAACGACTCCTCCGTTGGTGATTCAGTACAGTGCCTCCAGCGTACCTGTATTGCAACTGGGACTCTCCGGCGATGGTCTGACCGAGCAGCAATTGAACGACTTCGGACAGAACTTTGTGCGTACCCAACTCGCGACAGTGCAGGGCGCCTCCCTGGCATTTCCGTACGGCGGCAAGCAGCGTCAGGTACAGGTTGACATCAATACCCACAAGCTACAGGCGTATGGGCTTTCCGCCTCGGATGTAGTGAACGCCGTGAATGCGCAGAATATCATTCTGCCAGCCGGCGACTATGAAGATGGGCCACATCGACTATCCGGTAGAAACCAACAGCGCCCCGACCTCGATTGCGGCGCTTAACGGTCTGCCGATCAAGACTGTGAACGGCGCCACCATCTACATTCGCGACATCGGCAATGTCCGAGATGGATTTCCGCCGCAAACGAACATCGTACGCGTAGACGGACAACGGTCCTCACTATTGAGTATTCAGAAGACCGGTAACTCCTCGACGCTCGACATCATTGCGAACGTGCGTGCGCAACTACCATCGATTCTGGCCCAGTTGCCCCCCGCTCTACGGATCACGCCGATCGCGGACCAATCGCTCTTCGTGCGCGCTCGGCAATCAACGGCGTCGTGCGTGAGGCAATCATCGCCGCTTGCCTGACGGCGGCGATGATCCTTATCTTTCTCGGAAGCTGGCGCTCGACGCGTCATCATCGCGGTGTCCATTCCGTTGTCGATCATCTGCTCGCTGCTGATGCTGGCTGCGCTCGGCGAGACGATCAACATCATGACCCTTGGCGGCCTCGCACTCGCGGTCGGCATCCTGGTTGACGACGCAACTGTCGAGATCGAAAACATCAACCGCAACCTCGAAGAGGGTAAAGAGGTCGAAGACGCGATTCTGACCGGAGCCGCACAGATTGCTGTGCCGGCCTTCGTTTCGACCCTCTCCATCTGCATCGTGTTTGTGCCGATGTTCTTCCTTGGCGGCGTCGCACGGTATCTCTTCGTTCCTTTGGCGGAGGCAGTTGTCTTCGCGATGCTCGCATCCTACTTCCTCTCGCGAACCATCGTGCCAACCATGGCGAAGTATCTGCTGAAGGGGCACGAGCACGACCGCGTTGATCCAGGCGAAGGCGAGTCGCAATCCATTTATTCGCTTCCAAATCACCTTCGAGCACTACTTCGAAAAATTGCGTACCTGGTACTACGGCGTCCTGGGTTTTTGCATGGAATATCGTGCGGTCTTCCTCGTGGCGATTGTTGCGTTCTGGGTTGGGTCGATCGCTCTCTTGTATCCATGGCTCGGGCAGGACTTCTTCCCGTCGGTGGACGGTGGCCAGTTCAAGCTGCATGTTCGGGCGCACACCGGCACGCGCATCGAAGATACAGCCCGGATTTGCGACCAGATTGAGGACGTGATTCGCCAGGAGATTCCGCAGGCGGAGATGGGAACGATCATCGACAACATTGGCGTTCCCTACTCGGGTCTGAATCTTTCCTACTCGAACTCAGCGACAGTAGGTACCGCCGACGCAGACATTCTGGTGACGCTTGGCGAAAAGCACCGGCCCACCGACGAATACACACATAATCTGCGCGAAAGGCTGACGCAGCAGTTTCCGGGGACGGAGTTTTATTACCTGCCTACCGATATGGTGAGCCAGATCCTGAACTTCGGCCTGCCGGCACAGATAGATGTGCAGGTAGTCGGTAATGCGATCGAGCAAAACCACGATCTGGCCGAGCAGATGATGCAGCAGATCAGCCACATTCCAGGCACGACCGACCTGCGAATCCAGCAACCCTTCAATCTGTTGAACTGGACAATCAATGTCGACCGCACTCGGGCGCAGCAGGTTGGCTTACAGTCAACACGACGTGGCCAGTGATCGTGCTCACCAGCTTGAGCGGAAGCTTCCAGACCTCGCCAACGTTCTTATCTCAACCCGCAAAATCATGTCAGCTATAACATTGCAGTTCAGACGCCGCAATACGATGTCCAAAACCTACAACAGCTTCAGAACTTCCCGATCGCACTCAATGGCTCCGGCCAGCAGTCGCAGATTCTCGGCAACATCGCGTCGATCGATCGTGGCGTCGAGCAGGGAACCGTTAGTCACTACAACGCACGGTCGGTCATTGATATCTACGGTTCGGTCGAAGGCACCGACCTCGCGAGCGTTGCAACCAGGATCGACCAGATCGTGAAGGATAATACCGCCAAACTCCCGCGCGGCACCGAACTCGTTGTGCGCGGGCAAGTGCAGACGATGCGCACTTCCTTCGTCGGATTGGTCTCTGGTCTCCTGTTTTCGATCATCCTGGTCTACGCTCTCATCGTTGTGAACTTCCAGAGCTGGCTGGATCCATTCATCATCATTGCCGCGCTTCCTGGCGCTCTGGCCGGAATCGTCTGGCTTTTATTCCTCACCGGAACGCACGTCAGTGTTCCCGCACTGACTGGCGCAATCATGTGCGTAGGTGTGGCGACAGCGAACTCCATCCTCGTCGTCAGCTTCGCGAAGGAGCAGATGGAGGCCGGGCTGAACGCTGCGGACGCAGCCCTCTCCGCAGGTTTTACGCGTTTCCGTCCCGTCATCATGACAGCGCTGGCAATGATGATCGGCATGGTGCCGATGGCGTTGGGATTGGGAGACGGCGGCGAGCAGAACGCGCCGCTGGGCCGTGCCGTTATCGGAGGCTCTGTTGCTTGCAACCTTCGGCACCCTGACCTTCGTCCCGGTCTTCTTCTCCTTCATGCATCGCAACGATCGCTCCGCCCGACATTTATCGGCGGAACGAAGGCCCGCTCATGAGCGACCACAGGCAGACAATTTCCTCCGAGCACACCTATACGCACATGGAGACCGGCAGTTGAATGCCGACAGAGCAATCGAAACAACCTGCAGTTCACGTATCGGAGCATCTGCATCATCAGCCGCCGCCGAAGATCTCACGTGCAGCCGATTCTCACGCCGGTCGCTATCGTCGCTGTCGTAACCGCAGTTCTCGCCATCGTCGGAATCACCACGGCGTCAGCACGCCAGCACAGTACTTGCGAAGTACACGAGACACGCTCGCACCTCCAACCGTCTCAGTGGAACGGCCTGTGCTGCAACAGAGCGCGCAGGAGATTTTGCTGCCGGGAAACATGCAGGCTTTCACCCTCGCCCCGATCTACGCGCGAACGACCGGTTACGTAAAGGCCTGGTACCACGACATCGGTTCGCACGTAAGCAAGGGCGAACTTCTTGCGGTCATCGAGACGCCTGAGCTTGATCAGCAACTGGAGCAGGCGAAGGCGGACCTCGCAACCGCACAGAGCAATGCGTCGCTTGCTAAGACAACGGCCAGTCGCTATCAGGATCTCATCGGCAATAACGCCGTCTCGCAACAAGACACGGACAACGCGGTCACGCAGTTGAAGGCGACTGCCACTCAGGTCAACTCAGCAACCGCAAATGTTCGCCGTCTTGAGGAACTGCAGTTGTTCGAGCGCGTCGTGGCGCCCTTTGACGGCGTTATCACTACCCGCAATATCGATGTCGGCCAACTCATTACAGCGACGGGTAGCACCACGACCGCCGGCGCCGGCACCACCGTCGGGAACAGGCAGATCTTCGACCTGTCCGTGATCAGCACGTTGCGAGTGTTCGTTAATGTGCCGCAGATCTATTCGCCCGATGCAAAGGACGGCGTCATCGCAACGCTGACGCTTCCACAGTATCCAGGCCGCAAGTTTGAGGGCAAACTCGTGCGGACCTCAAACGCCGTAGATCCCGCGACGCGAACGTTGCTTGCCGAAGTCGACGTAAAAAATCCCACCGGCGAACTCTTGCCCGGCAGCTTCACAGAGGTTCATCTTCACACGTCGCGAGCCGTGCCGGCACTCGTCGTCCCCGTCAGTGCGCTCATTCTGGAGCCCGATGGTTTGCGTGTTGCGACCGTCGATACGAACAGTATTGCGCACCTGGTCCATGTGACGGCGGGCCGCGATCTCGGCACGACTGTAGAGATCGTTGCTGGACTCCAACCCGATCAATCCGTCATCGTCAATCCCCCGGACTCGTTGACCGACGGCGAAAAAGTTCGCGTCATGACTCCGAATCAGCAAGGGAGAGAGAACCAATGAGGGCTCAGAGCCTTCCAACAGTGGGCATGTTGCTTGCGATGATGGCGTTGAGCGGGTGCAAGGTCGGTCCGAACTACCGAGCGCCCGCGATGCCGGCCCCTCCTGCCTACAGCGATGACGGCCACAACGGAAACTGGTCGACGGCCAGTCCCGCTGATAGCGCGAATCGTGGAGATTGGTGGACCATTTATAAGGATGCAGACCTCAATGATCTGGAACAGCGCTGTGCCGATGCGAACCAGAACATAGCCGCCGCCCTGCACGCCTATGAGCAGGCGCATGATCTCGTGCGCGAGAACAAGTCGTCGTTATATCCCACCGTATCGATCGGCGCAGCGGCAACGCGGAATCGTATCTCCGAAACAAAACCGCTGCACACGCCCGGCCTGGCGACGAACTATTGGGATTTCCTCGTTCCGCTGAACATTTCCTGGGAGCCCGACTTCTGGGGAGGCATTCGCAGGCAGATTGAATCCAGCTCTGCCACAGCGCAAGCCACCGCCGCCGAACTGGCCAGCACACGCCTGAGTCTGCAGGGAATGCTGGCTGTCACCTTCTTTCAACTGCGAGGTCTCGATCTTCAGGCGCAACTGCTTCGGTCGACGCTCGACTCCTACCAGCAGTCCTTGCAACTCACGCAATATCGGTTGAAGGGCGGGTTAGCTTCAGAGAGCGATGTAGAGCAGGCACAGACGCTGCTTGAACAGACGCAGGCACAGTTGATCGATCTTGGTGTACAGCGCGCTGTATCTGAGCATGCGATTGCGGTGCTCGTTGGAGAACCTGCCACAAACTTCCATATCGCCGAAAAACCATTAGTGGGTGATCCGCCCTCTGTGCCTGCCGGCATTCCTTCAGAGTTGCTCCAAAGGCGTCCGGACATCGCAAGCGCAGAGCGGCGGGTCGCGTCGGCCAACGCTTTGATTGGCGTTGCAAAATCTGCATACTACCCCAGCATCGTGCTTGGCGTGAGCGGCGGCGTTGAAAGCGATCAGATTGGCCAACTCTTCAAGGCGGGAAGCGCTGCATGGAGCGCCGGTCCCGCAGCAAGCGAAGTCCTCTATGATGCCGGCCGCAGGAAGGCGCAGGTCGATTTTGCGGTGGCTCAGCGCGAGCAGGCAACTGCGCTCTATCGGCAGCAGGTGCTTTCAGCATTTCGCGATGTCGAGGACCAACTCTCCGCGCTGCGCGTGCTCGAAGCTGAAGCAGTTGTAACGGGACGTGCCGTCAGTGCGGCGAAGCGCAGTACGGAGCTTTCCACGCTTCGCTACAAACGCGGACTTGCTCCGTACCTCGAGGTGCTGACGAACCAGACAATCGAGTTGGCTAATGAGCGCACAGCAGCATCGCTGGTTACGCAACGCATTGTTGCGAGCGCGCAGCTTCAGATTGCGCTCGGCGGAGGATGGAATTCAACGCAACTTCCGAACAACTAGTGGAAGGATCGCAATGTGATGCTCTTCACCCATCAGCATTGACCACGAAATATGGTCGCAACTCGATGCTTCCCGTAAAGAGTCCTGCCAATGCCTTCTGAGCCGAGTGCTTGAATGCCCATCGAGGCATGGCGGCAGGAATACAACGAGGGTCGTCCTCACCGATCTCTCGGGGAAGGGACACCTTCATAGGCCTCCGTGTAAGGGCCGTGCGCAGCCAAGTTTTTTGGGACGGGGAACTTAGAACGGTGGAGGCCAGACTTTTCAAGATCGCTTTTTTGTCGGTTGTGTTCTATGAGACCGGGTCGAAGGAATAAACACTTGTCAGGCCTGCGATGACGGGCTCTCTTTGGGGGTCGGCGACCAAGCCATCGGTGGCCTCAATAAGTGCTAAGCCCTCAACTCGTTAACCGACGTTGTCGCAATGATTCTCTTTCTCAAGGCGCCGATGAAAGTAATGCACGAATACAGTCCAGGGGATGTGTCAGCATACAGGCGTGGGTCGTGTTGATTATCGCTGTACGAACGTCTGACTTTGATTTCACGCGTTCATAGGCTTCCGCAAATGGCGCATAGTTGTGTGCAGCACAGCGGATGTAACTCTTAGGGACAGCAAAGGTACTCCATGAAGTTTGCAGCGGTTCGAAGAGTGTCCGCCACGGTTGGCCGGAGAGCCGCGGCGCTGCAAAATCCACTAATTCCTTATCCGTGATGCCTAGAAAGGCTAGCGGTAAAGGAGGAACAGCCTCGTCCTTTTCTTTGTGCTCCTCCAATATGGACCGCACTTCAGGCGGCGAGCAGTCAGCCACCGACTTGCCACATTCCGGAACGAAGGCGTCAAGATAGATCACGGACTTGATCCTTTCAGCGATCCGCGGAAATGTGCCCGTAACTACCGCGCCTCCGTAACTCCACCCTACCAGAGTGACATTACGCAAATTCTCCATCTCGACATGGGCCGCAAGGTCCTCGATATGGGTAGTGAGACTCGCTGTGTTGGCTCCGATATGACGGCGCTCGCCGATTCCGGTGAGAGTGGGTGTGCTCACTTGATGGCCCATTTCACGTAGCCCATTGGCCACTTTGCCCCAGACCCATGCCCCACACCATGCGCCATGAACCAGAACGAACGTGTTTGTCAGATTGTCTGTCATCGGTTTCTCCATAGCTCAATGAAACAGAAGATAGGCTCACTCGATTGCCGAGAAACATCAATGACTAAAACACAATCTATCCCCGAGTATTCCATTGACCATAACTCCCACGCTGACCGCTCCATCCTGAAGATGGAATCCCCATTTCACATCACCGTAGGGCTGGTGATGAATTGTTCCCTGAATTGTTCATTAAGTCGGAATATTCTCCGTTCGCCCGTGTTTTGCTTAACACAATCTATCTTCTGGATTCGGCTTTCCGTGCCGACCCGATGTGAGACAAGTTTCTACTGTTGTAACGAGGAGAAGGATGCGAGACGAAGTATTGGAGTCCATGGAGCAATACAGTTCGGTTTGGAAGGCAATAGTGGCTGAGCTTCCCGGCGCGGATATTAGAGAAGATGCGGGATTGTCAATTAGGTGGGCAGACAGTCCGTTTCCATTCTGGAACGCAGTCTTTCTTGCTGAGCCGTCAATGGATGCCGCACGACTTAAGGATCAGCTGCGGCAGTCGGCATCCTATGTACGACAGAAGGCTCAGCCTGGTTTGATCTACCTGTGTGAAGAGTATTTAGATAACTCAGCCAAGGCGGCTCTTCCTGCTGCTCTCAAGGAGGCTGGACTAGAACTCTCTTTGCCTGTTCATGGCATGGCAGGGGATATTCTTCCCCTCGCCCTATCGGCACATCCCGCATTGCAAATGCGTCGAGTGACAGAGGAAGCGCAGTTGATGCTCTATGCCGACATCAATTGCGAAGGATATGGCTTCCCCATGGATTGGGGTCGAGTTGGGCTTCGTGGTATGCGTCTCTGGACAGACAGGGCTTTCAGCTATATGGGTTATGAGCGAGATCGTGCAGTCTGTTGTGCTTCTGTGGTGGTGCATGACGGAAATCTCTATCTCGCACTGGTTGCGACAAGGCCCGATGCACAGAGAACAGGTTATGGGGAAGCCGTAGTGCGGCACGCTTTACAATCAGCCTACGACTCCACAGGCGTGAGCCGGACGATCTTGCACGCTTCCGACGCGGGTTTTCCGGTGTATCGCAGAGTGGGCTATCACAAAACGGCAAGCATTCTCGCCTACAAGCTGTTAAGTTGATGCTCAGCACTATGCTGAGCTCGGCCATTCAGGACGCGCCGGGGAAGTTTAAAGTTTACAGATTAATGACAACCAGATGACATCCGGATGCTCTCGCCATTGTATTCTCTACCTACCTAGCATCTGAACCTGCAGGATTCGCACATCGTTCATGCTACGGGCGACCCCCTCCTCGTAGGATCTTGCGATGCCTTGTCAGCCATGCCCATCTCCGGACTTTTCGAACGCTGGTTCATTCCGGGAAAAGAGTGGTATGCGAGACATCATGGAGATGGATGGAATCTCCGGAACAGACCGGATCGTGGCTTTCCGCGATTCTGAAGTCCAGCCGCTCATGGACGAAGTGCCGTCTGGATCTCGTTCTCCTTCTCCATCCTTACTCGTCGAGCATTTTGATCTAGAGCCCACGGACTGGGAAACACACATGCACTTGGATCAGGTTCTTGTCCTGTATCTTCAATCGGCGCGAGTGCAATATGAGGCGGAAGATCGGCAAATCTCCCAGGTGGAACTCCGCCCGGGCCAATTTGTAATCTGCAAACGTAATCACCCTGAAACCCTTCGCCGGCGAGACGCAACAAGCCTTTTGTGCGTCCGTATAAGCGACTGGACACTGAATGCAGCCGCCCGTTCGCTTCTTTCGCGCGACCATGTGGAGCTACGGCCAGAGATTCAAGTCACAGACGCCCGTATCGCCAATCTTCTCTACGCACTGGACGCGGAGCGCGCCTGCGGTTACCCGGCTGGGTCAGTCTTTATCGACAGCCTCGAGATGTCCCTGGCGGGGCTTCTCCTGACATCTCCGAACGGAATCCAATCCAAGCCCTTCCTCAATAAAGGTGCCCTGCCTCCACGTCGCTTGCGCCGCGTAGTGGAGTTCATGCGCGCCAACGTCGATAAGCCGTTGAGACTGGAACACCTCGCAGCGGTAGCGGAGCTGAGTTCCTCTCATTTTCTGGATCAATTCCGGAGAAGTATGAATACCAGCCCCTGTAAGTATTTGATTACTCTTCGTATAGAACAAAGCAAGGGCCTGCTCCACAATCGCCATCTATCCGTTCTCGAAATTGCGCAGGCCGTCGGCTTCGACAACCCACAACATTTTGCAACGGTATTCCGCCGCATTACCGGCGTCAGCCCCTCCGCCTACAGACACCATTTATAAATCTGCAAGACATATTTGAAGATTCCCAGCAGATTAGAAATGCACGCATCTTCGTCTGCGGCTGTAATAGCTACATGCCACAGTTGAGATGGACGGCATCTCTGGAGTTGCTAGGTTCAAGAAAGGAGTTAAGCAATAACAGCAGCGTCAGAGGATGGCTATTCAAGATTCTGCGAGCTATTCTGGCTGAATCAACTGGGCAGGTGCGACGGCTTCCCAGTATTGACTGAGGAAGTTTGGCGGTCCTGAGTCGAATCAAGAGCTATCCACAGGAAGAGGCGCCTTCTCTGCTGCTGCTGAGCGACCTCGAATGCACAAAGCGCTGAGCTAACTGAGGAGTTTCGAGAGATCGTTACGTCCCGGGAGTTTGAAGAGTTGTCCTATCCCGAAATTGCCGAAGTGCTGCGCTGTTCGACGTACCTGGTAATGACGCGTCTGGTCGAAGCGCGATCGCCTGCGAATCCTACTGGCCGATCAGCAGTAGTCATAGGCTTTAAAGTACCTGTCGCAAGGGCTGGAATAACTCTCCAGCGCGGGTCCTCTCACGATGAAAGCGCTAAGAACGTTCGTCGATCGTGACCTGTATCAGGATAGGTAACTCTTTCCACGGGTTGTGAGACGGGATAACCAATCAAGTAGTTTGTTCTAACGATAAAACCAGGGGCAATGGCGTGCCCGCATTCTAGCTAGTGGAGAAAATGGAAGATGACAGTTACGAACACGATCAAGGCAGTGATCCAGCATACGGATGAGTCTGTCCGTTATCGCATTAACCCGCTCGAGGAAATTCTGATCAAGGTGTCAGGGAAAGATACCAACGACGCGTATTGTGTAATCGAGCATCGCGGAGAACCCGATGCTGGTCCTCCTTTGCACTTACATAAGGAAATCGACGAGATCTTCGAGGTGATTGAAGGCCGCGTCGGATTCTATCTGGACGGCGAACTGGTCACGGCGGGACCAGGAACAACCGTCGCTATTCCTCGTAACATGCCGCATACCTGGCGCAACATCGGCAACACCCAAAGTCGCATGGTTGTGACTTTTATACCAGGTGGGACCGACCGTTTTTTTGAAGAAGTAGAGGGCGTCCTTCACGAAGATTCTCGGGCAGCCCTGCTGGCTGAGAAGTTCGATACGATTTACTTAGGTTCCCCCATTGGGCCAGAGGCCTGGGCAGGCGATTAGGTGCGCGGCATGATCGCGTCGCTCCCCCTACTCCTTCGCAATATTGCAATTTGAGAGTAGATAGCCTCGACAGCGGCTGCAGAATCAGTCCTCCAGGCACTCAGCTGCTAGTGCTACTCCACCTCCTGCATAGTAGGCCGAATGGCTTAGAGCTACGGAATACTATGCCTTCAATGTCGTCCTCGGACTTTCGGTTTTGACGCTGGTCCACTTACCCCGTTGCGAAGACTCATATCTCAGGAACCTTCTCTCCGTCACTCGGCGAAGCTGTGCCGGGGTGAGCAGACCTGCGAACATGCTTACCCTCAATCACTTGGGGATTAGGTCGCCAGCAAAGGCGTTGTTCCCGCTTAGGAAGGTTACGACGGGAAAATATGCATACTTCAGAACACAAGATCTCCCCCGATTCGTTCGGAACAGAACACATTGATTCTCTGTTTCGATACGCGATTGTTCTAACCCGCGCTCGGGGTGATGCCCAGGACCTCGTGCAGGAGACATATGTACGAGCGATGGAGGCATTTCATCGGTTGCGCGAGGAAAGCAACGTCAAGTCATGGCTGTTTACAATCCTACGCAATCTCTGGCTGAACGAGTTGCGCCAACGAAGGAGCAGACCGCAACTGGTAGAGGCGGATGATAACAACCAAGTCGTGGATGGGTTAAAGACCGATGGGCAAGATGCGTATCAGATCCTGGTAGGCAAAGAGAATACAAGACGAATACGAACCGCGATTGAACGTATGCCCCCGGCGTTTCGAGAAGTTCTTGTACTGCGGGAATTCGAGGAGCTCTCCTATCTGGAGATCGCCGAGGTTCTCAACTGTCCGGTAGGCACCGTGATGTCACGACTCGGTCGTGCTCGCGCAAAGTTGAAGAGCCTTCTGACGGAGATGTCGGAACGACCCTCACAGTTCGGAAAAATCGAACCAGCATGAAGACTTGCAGTAACGAGTGCCGGCGAAACATCGCACTCTATGTTGATTGTGAACTTACTGGCGGGGCACGCCGAGACTTCCTGCCCACGTGGCACGCTTTATGGAATGCGAAAAATTATTGCGCGAGGCTGAGTCATTATCCCGGAAGATACGAGTGGCCTGCCCATTGGCTGTAGCTCCAGAGCCCCCTGCGAAGCGCTGTGTTAGAAGCAATTCAGCAAAGAAGGGACGTCACACACGACGGAACACCTGTCAAGGGAATGCCTCCGTTTATTTTCACGCACCGTGTGTTTCGCTGCAGGAGTAGCCGGTCTGCTCTTGGTCACTTCGCACATACTGATGGTCCGTCAAATTCTGCCACATGAGGCAGGAAAAATGATCGCGACGCCGTTCGAGAACGTCAGGAGCATCTAGGGACTCTGTGCCTTTTTGATATATTGTCCGTCGCCGCAGGCCGTGGCCACGACACCGGGAATGAATCCGCGATTGCGGGGTTGTTTTCTCGAGAGGAAGAAAATATGCATAATGACACGCGAAACGTTCAAGAAGAGGGTCTCCCGGCTCAGGACATTTGGAACCAAATTATCCTGTCTTATTGGCACGCACACGCAGCAGCGCTGGCCGCAAAGCTTCAACTAGCAGACCTACTTATCGGTGGTCCCTTGCCAGTGGATCAGCTTGCGGAACGCACGGACACCGATCGATCTGCTCTCTATCGGCTGATGCGGGCGCTGGAGACTATTGGGATCTTCAAGGAAACTGCACCGGGCGTCTTCGCGCAGACCGCAATGAGCGAGTTGCTATGCAGGGATGCATCTGGTTCCCAGGCGCCCTCTATGTTGTTCTATCTTGGCAAAGGAAATGGTCCCTCCGATGCGTGGGGCGAACTGGAATACACCGTAAGGACTGGCGGCAACGCGATAGAGAAGATATACGGATGTGATTTTTGGGAGTTTCTGCGTCGAAATGGGCATGCCAACGAGGCAATGAATGGTGCTATGCGTTCGTTGAGTCAAGTAATGACGCCGGCAGTGGCAGCTGCGTACGATTGGGGACAGTTCTCAACCATTGCCGATATTGGCGGAGGAATCGGTTCCCAAATTGTGGCGATCCTCAATGCCTGCCCGGCAACAAGGGGTATCCTCTTCGATCAACCACATGTGCTGGCCGATGCCATCAGGCATGAGCGCCTCATCGTGGAAGAGGGCAGCTTTTTCGAATCTGTACCGCTGGACGCCGATGCCTACCTGTTGCGTTTCATCTTGCACGATTGGTCGGATGAGAAGGCAATGGCTATTCTTCGCTGCGTACGGCGTTCAATGAAGCCCTCAGCAAGACTCATACTCGGCGAGTTCCTCATCCCGGACGGGCCCGGACCGAGCTTCAGCAAATGGACCGATCTGCAGATGATGCTGATTTGTCAAGATGCTCGCGAACGCACCGTCAGGGAACTCGACACGATGCTCACTGAGACCGGATTCCGATTGGAAGAAGTCGTGACTACCCCCGGCCCCGTTTCCCTTCTAGTCGCGCAAACCGACGGCGTGCACAGCTGACCCCTCAAAGCCGACGCAAGGGGGCAATTCTCAGGACCATCAATGAGCGTATTATCGCGGATTTGCTCACTGAGCCTTCGCCACTCTGACGCCGCTGATACTCCGTCTCCGCACCCTTCGTCACATCGGCCTCGGTGAAGACGCGGTTCCCCCCGCGTCTTCATACGTCCCAGCTTACGGGCGTCGATAAACAGAATCTCGCCCCGTCGGTTTCGTCCATGTCCCGTCTTTCCTTTGTCAGAAACCAGAGGCAAGCAGGAATCTGTGTATTCAACAAGAGCTGCGGCGGCAAAGCCACCATAGACCCCACCACGTCGCCATCCACCATCCGGCGTCGAATCTCACCCTCGTATTCTACTTTCAACCCATCGACCCATTCGCCAGAACCACCCCAGCCTGTCCGGTCGGCTTCTGGCGCTAGAGGAAATGCTGAAGCCAGGTATAGTTCGCATTGCCCTGCGGAGGTATCCCCAACGCCAAACGCCTGATGCAGCCAAGAGATTAGGGAAGAGATTGCCAAAGCCGTAGGAGAGGTCGAACGAAAGCAGCAATTTTTGGATGCTGGTCACTTATCTGCTCACGCAAAAGAAAAACTTCCAAACACGGGTTCGGAAGTTACTGAAATTACATAGATTCTTTGGTTGCGGGGGTAGGATTTGAACCTACGACCTTTGGGTTATGAGCCCAACGAGCTACCGGGCTGCTCCACCCCGCTCTATGAATATATCGTTATCTGGGGGTAAGGTCAATTAGCCGAACGGTCGACGGGCTAAGGTGTTGAAGCGGAACTTTTTTCAGAAAAGGGAGTCTGAATGAATATCATCTCTGCGTGGCGAAATCGTGCGCAACACAGAAGATAGCGGAGGAAGTCATGGTTCAGGGCAGCTCGTTTTCCAGGTTTCCGGCGGTAGCAATTTTGACTGTGGGACTCTTTCTGGCCGGTAGTGCGGTTCAAGCGCAGACGAAGCCTGCCACGATGCCGGATGCTCAGATTGAAGCCAATGTGTTGAAGGCGCTGGCAGGTGCACCGGAGCTGGCGGATCAGTTGATCACGTCGACCACTGTTTATGGCACGGTGACGTTGAATGGGGCAGTTCGGGATGAGGCATCGCGAGATCTGGCAGAACATCTGGTTGCAAAGACCGCTGGGGTTCAGAAAGTGATCGATCAGATGACGGTCGGGGCGCCGGCGGCCAATAACAATGCCCAAGCGGGAACCAATCCGAACCTGCAATCCGATGGAACGATGGCGCCTCAGGGGCAGCAGGGTCCTCAGCAACAGACCAATAACGCTCCTGCCCAACAAGGGCAGTATGCTCCACCTCCTTCTTCTTCTGCTCAATACCCTGCGCAACAGGGGCAGTATGCTCCGCCTCCTTCTACAGTTCCATATCCTCCGCAGTATGGGCAGTATCCGCCCCCTCAGCAGCAGCCCTACGGACAACCTTACCCTCCTCAATATCCGCGATACCCGCTACGGCCGTATGTTGCGCAAAAGGGAGGAGATGCAGTCGTTATTCCGGCTGGGTCCAATCTGCGGGTTCGTATCAATCAGGGCATGAGCAGCAAGAATACGGCTCCGGGAATGACGTTTGACGGGATCGTCTTGGGCGATGTGGTTGCAGGCGGTTTGATCGCCATTCCTCGCGGTGCTTCTTTCCAGGGCATAGTTGTGGACTCGCACACGGCAGGTCAGTTGGCTGGTAAAGGTGAGCTCAAGCTGCAACTGACGAGTGTTTCGTTTGGCGGCAAAGTATATCCGGTGAGTACGGACTTCTGGTGGCACCAGGGTGTTGATAAGACGGCGAATACAGTCGGCAACACGATTGGGCTGGCGAGTGTCGGAGCTGTGATTGGCGCTGTTGCTGGCGGTGGTGTTGGCGCTGCGGTTGGCGCTGGGATTGGCGGTGTTGCTGGTTTGGGAGTTTCCTCGGCTTCGGGCAGGGGAGAGGCTTCGCTTCCACCTGAGGCGATTGTTACGTTCCATCTGACTCAACCGACTGATGTTACGACCGTATCGCAGGCAGAGCTGTACCGGCTGGGTGCTGGTGTGCCGCAGCCGCAGACGCTGCAGCGGCGATATCCTGCCCCGCCACCTCCGCCGTATGGCTATCCTTACCCCTATTACGGCCCGGCTTATTACTATCCGCGATAGGTTATTTCTAACTATTTTTTTTGAGACGCCCGTTGAACCGTTTCTCAGGTTTTACGGGCGTTTTTCATAGGGTTTACGTTATCCACAGGGATTTTCGATGGCTTTTAGTGGCCATAGCGTGGTTCTTATGCGCATTTCGCGGTTCTTAGAGTGCTGGTCTTCGGCTTCTAAAAATAGACATGGGTTTCGGATTTTATTTTTGAGAAATTTCGATTCCGCTTCCCGGTATGGCGCAATTTTCGGGAGAGAAGCTGTGCTGGGAACGTGCGCTGAATTCTTGAACGCCGTTGATTTATACTTGTAGCTTGCCCTGCAACCGGCGAGGCGCGGGTCGAAGACTCGACTCCCCCGCACGGTCACGCAAAATCCCGGGCACGCCGCCTTTCGCAAGGAACGCGGTCACACGCAAAGTGAAGGTCTCAACAAAGCATGATTCGTCTTCTGCAGCAAGACTCCCGCCTGATGAAATGGATTTTTGCGGTCATTATTGGCTTCGCCGCCGTAACGATGGTGATCACCCTTGTTCCGGGCATCTTTGATAATGCTTCCGGCAGCGATGCGACGGTGTATGCGACTGTTCGCGAGCCTGGCTACTTTGGCCGAATCTTTGGCGAGAGCACACCGATCAAGACGACCGAGGTGAACCAGATTGCTGCTCGCCAGTTGCAGCAGCAGAGGCTTCCCGAGTCCTTGATGCCGTACCTGCTGCCGCGTGCCGGGCAGATCCTGGTACAGCGTGCGATTTTGAAGCACGAGGCCGACCGGATGAATCTGCAGGTTAGCGATGAGGATCTGCGTCACGAACTGCAGACCGGGCCGTTCGCGCAGTACCTGTTTCCCAAGGGGAACTACATCGGCGATGCAGGGTATATCGACTTTGTGCAGCGTGCCTTCGGCAACCAGTTGAGCCGCGCCGAGTTTGAGTCGCAGATGAAGAGCGACATGGAGCTGAACCGTCTTCAGGCGCTGATTACAGGCGGTGTGACAGTCTCCGACAAGGCAGTGCGTGATGCCTACAAGACGGACGGCACCAAGGTGAAGTTCGACTATGTGGTGATCACGGCGGACGATGTACGCAAGGGGATCAATCCCTCGGATGCCGATCTGCAGGCGTTTTTCAAGACCAATGCTGCGCGCTATTCCGCGGCGGTTCCGGAGACGCGCAAGATTCAGTATGTCGCGTTTGACGCGTCGAATCTTCCGGGCGGCAAGCCTCAGGTTTCGGACGCCGATATTCTGGCCTACTACAACGCGCACAAGGATCAGTACGTGGTGAAGGAGCAGGTGAAGACTCGGCACATCCTGATCGCGGTTCCTGCGGGTGCGGATGCCAAGACCGACGCTGCGGCGAAGGCCAAGGCTGAAGATCTGCTGAAGCAGATCAAGGCAGGCGGGAACTTTGCCGACCTGGCGGGCAAGAATTCGGACGACCCGGGCAGCAAGGTGCAGGGCGGCGAACTGCCGATGTATCCGACGAGCGGTCTCGATCCGGCGTATGCCAAGGCAGCGATGGCGCTGAACCCGGGGCAGACTTCAAACGTGGTTAAGTCGCAGTTCGGTTATCACATTATCCAGACCGAGCAGAAGGACCCGGCGCACACGAAGTCGCTGGATGAGGTCAAGCCGGAGATCGTGCCGGTGCTTGAACAGCAGCGTGCCGGAGCGGCGGAGCAGACCTTTGCCTCCACGCTTGCGAGTGACGCGAAGAAGAACGGTATCGATAAGGCCGCTGCCGCGAAGGGGCTGCATGTGGTGACCACAGACTATGTCGCGAAGGACGGGGTTATTCCCGGACTGGCCGACGGTTCGTCTCTGCTGACGCAGGCTTTTGCGGTGACGAAGGGTGCTGACCCAGCCCCTGTCTCCACAGGCGAAGGATTCGCAGTGTTTCAGGTTGCCGACATCAAGCCGGCCCATGCGCCGGAGTTTGCGGTGTACAAGGCGCACATCCTCGAGGACTATCGCGAGCAGCAGGTGCCGCAGTTGATGAATGCGCAGCTGAACAAACTGGAAGATCGCGCCAAGGTGCTGAACGACCTTAAGAAGGCGGCGGCGGAGATGAACGTTCCGCTGAAGTCGAGCGATCTGGTGGGCAAGGATGGTCAGGTGCCTGAGGTTGGGGCGATGACTGGTCCGGCTTCCGTTGCGTTCACGCTGGCGAAGGGCGCTATCTCGGGGCCGCTCAACACGGGCCGCTCGGGTATTGTGCTCACCGTAGTGGATAAGCAGGAGCCAACGGCCGAGGATATTGTCAAGAACTTCGATGCGACGCGGGAAGGGCTGCTCAATCAGCAGCGCGAGGAGATCTTCCGCGTGTACATCGGCGAGCTGACCCAGAAGTATGAGAAGGGCGGCGCGGTGAAGTACTCGCAGAAACAGCCAGCGCCGGGAGCTTCGCCGTTTGGGAATTAGCTATTAGCTATTAGCTATTAGCCTTTAGCTATTAGCTCGTTGGCTTGTTAGCAGGTTTGTTTGTTCGTGAGAATACCCTGGGATTCGTTCCTGGGGTATTTTTTTTTGCTTCAGCGTTTCTTCGACAGATGCGTCAGAGATGTTTCGCTATCGCGGATGGGTGAATCCGCAGTCTTTCCATAGTTTTTCCCATGCCCACATTCCAGCGGTGGCCCTGGTTGGCAGCGGTGATCCCAGCTGATGGGCCAGCATGCATATCTGGCCGCGATGATGTGCGTCGTGCGAGATCATGTAGGCCAGCATGGCTGCACCAGCGGGCCACGGTTTGGACCATCCGTCGCGGAGAAAGGTTTCCACCTGCCTCTGCTTGCCTGACTGCGGCCCTGTCAGAGCTTCGGCAAGCATCTCCGAGCAGCGTGCAGCGCTTTCAAGCAGAGCGGCTGTGGCCTGTTTCTGTGTGCACGTGGCTCGGTTGAGTGGGGCAGGCAGCTTGAGATGCGGGGCGGATAGTCTTAGCCATTTGCGACGGACGTTGTGGACGTGAGCGACGATGGCGGCGATGGTTCGTCCCTTGTTCCCGGGTAGTTTCGCGCGCCATGCGGCTGGATCAAGATGCTCGAGGACGATCTGATTCATCCGCTCGTTTACGGCGTAGCTTTCCACCAGCACCTGGCTTGGGTCGGCGCTGGCGTCGGGCTTGACGATGGTTTTTCGTAAGCGGGGCATGGTCGCCTCCTTTTTCACCTCCTGCTCACCTCGTGATCACTTCCTGCGTTCCGTCGTGATGTTCGTGTTGACGTCCTTGTAGACGATCTTGCCGTCGAAGATAGTCATCTCGCACTTAATGTCTTTGAGTTTTTCGGAGGGGATGGTGTAGAGGTTGCTGTCCCAGATTGCGATGTCGGCTCGCTTGCCGGGTTCGAGGGTGCCGGTCTTGTCTTCGAGGAAGAGAAGAGGTGCTGCCCATGCGGTGTAGGAGCGCAAGGCGGTGTGAATGTCGACGGCCTCGGACATTCCGAAGGGGTGGGTTCCGGCGAGAGATTCGCGCTCGACGGATGCCCACAGGCCGTAGCGGGCGGGATAGGGAGCGACGTAGTGGTCAGAGCCTCCGCCCCAGTGGACGCCGTGATCGAGGTAGGTTTTGAGGGGCATGGCGAGGGGCAGGCGGTCGGGGCCGAGGCTGGCGGCGAGGGATTTGCTGAGCCACCAGAGGAAGGGCGGCTGCAGTTCGGGGTAGCCTGCGTCGTACTGCTTCTCGAGGGTCGCCATGGTGGTGATGGCGTGAGGAGTGGGGAGATAGGCATGAATGATGGTGTGGCGAAGGCCGGGAGTGGGTGTCTCTTTGAGGACGAGCGCGTAGGTGTCGACGACCCAGTCGATGGCGCGGTCGCCGATGGCATGAGTGCCGACGGTGACCGCGGCCTGATGGAAGAGGCGAACCATCTGGCGGTAGACTTCTGGCTCCGTGGTGGGATAACCGAAGTTGCCCTCGTCGATCTCGGTGGAGTTCTTATGCCACGGTTGGGAGACCCACGCGGTGCGAGCGGCGGTGCTTCCGTCCATGAAGATCTTCGCGCCACAGGCGAGGAGTTTGCCGTCGCCGAGAGATTGCGGCGGACGGGGATTTTTCTGGATCTCGTTGAGCGTTGTCTTTGCGGTTTCGAGCGTGCTGCCAGCTCGCCATAACATGCAGACGCGTTCCTCCAGTTTTCCTTCGGCGAGGAGCTGCTGGTAGGCGGTCCATGTGTAGGGGGTGCCGATCTCTTTGAATGAGGTCATGCCCTCGCGATGCAGACCGTCGATGCTCTTGAGAATGCCCTGCTTGCGCTGGTCGATCGAGGGAAGGGGAATGAGTGCGAGCATATCGACGCTCGCCTGCTCCTTGAGAACGCCGGTGACAGCACCGGATGCGTCGCGATCGATGGTGCCTGCGGGTGGGTTCTTTGATTCGGCGGTGATGTGAGCCAGGCGTAACGCGTAGCTGTTGACAGCGGAGTAGTGTCCTGTCGTGTTTTGCAGCCAGACGGGGTTGTTGGGCGAGACTTTGTCGAGATCGGAGGCGTAGACGTAGCGGTTCTCGACGAGTTTGCCCTCGTCCCAACCGGCGCCGCGAACCCATTCGCCGGGTTTGGTGGTTGCGACTTTGGCCTGGACGCGGCGCACGATCTCGGCGATGCTCCTGGCGTCGCTGAGCTCGATGTTGTAGAGTGCGTCGACGCCGGCGTCCTGGTAGTGTCCGTGGGTGTCGATGAGTCCAGGAGTGGCGGTGCGGCCGTGGAGATCAAGGACTTGCGTGTGTGTGTCGGAGAGAGCGAGTATTTTCTGTTTTGAACCGACAGCGATGATCTTTCCGGCGCGTATGGCGAGGGCTTCGGCTATGGAGTCCTGAGGGTCGACGGTGAGTATGGTTCCGTTGATCAGGACCAGATCGGCTTTTGTTGCAGCTGGTGGAGTCTGGCTGAGACTGGGTGAGACGAGGCAGAGCGGCAGAATAGCGAACGGCAGAAACGCTTTGCAGAGCAGAGCTGGCTTGGTCACGTAACCCTCTATTGTTTCTTTGTTGAAATTGCGGCGATGGTATCACACGGTTTTGCATGACGACGACGTATGATTTGGGCATCCTAGGTTGTAGGGGAACAAGGGGGCACGATGAGTGGGGAAACGAGCAATCAGGAGCGGTTGTCAGGGGTTTTGCTGCATGTGACTTCGTTGCCTTCTTATGGGGGTGTGGGGGACTTTGGTCCGGCGGCGTATGCGTTTGTCGACTTTCTTGCTGCGGCGAAGCAGAGATTGTGGCAGGTGCTCCCGCTGAGTCCGACGGGTTATGGCAGTTCGCCTTATTCGGCGCTGTCGGCGTTTGCGGGGAATCCGCTGCTAATCAGCCTTGAACTTCTGGTTCGGGATGGGTGGATTGCGGCGGAGAGGATTGTGGGGCTGCCCGGACACGATGGGCCGGCGGACTTCGAGGCGGCGCACCGGCTGAAGCTGCCGCTGATTGAAGAGGCGGCTTCGAACTTTCTCGATCGTGCGCCGGATGACAAGCGTGCGCGATTTCAGAAGTTCTGTAAGGACAATATCTCGTGGCTCCCCGACTATGCGATGTTCAATGTGTTGCGGCGTATGCACAAGTACGTCAGTTGGAACGAGTGGCCGGCGAAGTATGCGCGGCGGAAACAGGACTCGTTGACCAAGGTGATGAATGAACATGGCCGTGAGCTCGAGATCGAACAGGTGGTCCAGTTTTTCTTCCATGAACAGTGGTGTGCCCTGCGTGGCTACTGCAAGGACCACAAGGTCCGGATTCTGGGCGACGTGGCGATCTTTGTGAATATGGATAGCGCCGATGTGTGGACGCATCCAGAGTTGTTCGAACTGGATAAAGATCTGAAGCCGCTGCGCGTCTCGGGAGTCCCTCCGGATTATTTTTCGCCGACCGGGCAGAGGTGGGGGAATCCGCTGTACAAGTGGGGTGTGCTGAAGGAACGCGGATTTGATTGGTGGGTTGCGCGGATTCGGCGGGCGCTGACGCTGTACGACGTGATTCGTTTGGATCACTTTCGCGGATTCGAGGCGTACTGGTCGATTCCCGCAGACGAGCCGACGGCGATCCACGGGCAGTGGGTGAAGGCGCCGGGGCATGAGCTTTTTCAACGGCTGAGGGATGTCTTCGGCAACCTGCCGTTTGTTGCGGAGGACCTTGGGTTGATTACGCCTGAGGTGGATGAGTTGCGCGAGCACTTCGGTATGCCGGGGATGCGGATTCTGCAGTTTGGTTTTTCGGATCGCGGGTCTCATCTTTATCTTCCGCATCGCTTTGTTCCGAATACGGTGGTGTATACCGGCACGCATGACAACAATACGACGCTGGGATGGTGGCGCGTGGATGCGACGGAGATCGAGCGCGAGCATGCACAGACGTATCTGCAGGGGATCGAGCATGAAGGCGATATTGTGTGGGCGATGATTCGTGCAGCGGCGCGGTCGGTGGCCAACCTGTGCGTGTTTCCCATGCAGGATGTGCTGCACCTGGGCGGAGAGGCGAGGATGAATACGCCGTCCGCCGGGGCGGGAAACTGGACATGGCGGTATGGGTTGCATGCGGTGCATCCAGACTTTGCGGAGCAGCTGGCTGCGTTGATGGAGATGACGGATCGCGACGGTTATGAGAAGCCGGCGGATGGAATCGAGGCAGGCAAACCGGTGGAAGAGGCTTCGAAACGGGCAGAGCAGGGCGTGAACGTTTAGACTGGAGAGGCAGGTTTATTTTCAGGAATTTTCAGGAGCAAGACGACAATGCCTCTCTCTGGCGAAGCCATCCGCACGATGAACTACGTTGACGATATTTCGGTAACACTGCGCAGGATCCTTGCGGTGCTGCCCTCGTTGACAGACGACGAACGCCAGCGCGTGTCCGACCACATCAAGGCAGCCGAGCCGAGCTACGAGTCGGTGATTACGGCGGTTGCGAGCAAGAAGTGAGCGAAGCGGCTGCAGCCGCATCCGCGTTCGAGATTCGCACGGTAGCGGTGATCGGAGCTGGAGTGGCAGGGCGGAGTTTTGCTTTGGCCTGTGCTGCGGCGGGCTTTCATGTTGTGCTGGAAGACGTGATGCCTGCCAATCTTCGGCGGGCTGAGGCGGATTACGCGGACCTGACTCAACGGGGAACGGCTGGGCGTCTGGACCTGGCGTTGACGGTTGAGGACGCGGTTCGTGAGGCCGACGTTGCCGTCGATTTTGTGCCGGATGAGCTTGAATCGAAGCTTGAGATCTTCAGCCTGATCGACCGCATGGCGCCACCGAAGACCATTCTGTGCACTCCGAGTTACATGTTGAGCATTACTGACCTGGCATCCTGTGTGTATCGGCCTGAGCGATGTGTTGCTGTGCGGGGTAATCTGGTTCGGAGCGGGGACGATGCGGTGGTGCGGCTGCTGTATCCGGCTGCGGCCGCCGGCCCGATGCTGACGGCGATGGAGGCGTTTCTGCTTGCACTAGGGCTGGAGGCAAGGCGGGAGGAAGACCCGGAGGCTCCCGTGTTGATGAAGAACCTTCCGGGGTAGGTTTTCGGCGGATTTCAGGGATGAGTAACCGTCGGTTAACTGGTTGATAAATTGCAGCGCTGGAAGGGAACTGTTTGGCCCGGCCCTGCGTAACGAAGTGAGAGAGATTTCGTCCAACGACTGTCATGCGCGCCCTTTTTAATGTTCTCGCTCAGGTGTTTCGCTCGATCGGAGCTAATAAGCTTCGGTCGTTCCTGACGATGTTCGGCATTGCGTGGGGCGTGGCGTCGCTGCTGCTGCTGATTGGATTGGGCGAGGGATTTCGGTCAGGTCAACGCAGAGGACTGGCGGAGCTTGGCACGGACGTGATCATGATCTGGGGTGGAACGATTCCTGTGCTGCCGGAGCAGCATGTTGGGATGCATCCTTACAAGCTGACGCAAAGCGATGCGGAGGCGATTCGTGCCGGGGCGCCTGATGTGCGGAATGTTACGTCGTTTATTCAGCGCAGTGATCTGAAGCAGGTGAGCGAGTTTTCGAGCGCTGGCGGCCAGGTGATGGGCGTCGAGCTGAACTATCCGGAGATTCGGCATCTGCCGATGGCGCAGGGACGGTATCTGAACCAGGATGATGTGACGCACCGGGCACAGGTGGTGGTTCTGGGTCAGAAGATGGAGAAGCTGCTGTTTCTCGGGCGCCCGTCGCTGGGAGCGTACATCACGCTGAATGGATACAGGTTTCAAGTGATCGGCGTGGTGCAGAAGATTGGGCGGGGGAACAACGACGGGGACAACCAGAGAATTTATATTCCGCTGGCGACGATGCAGGAGTTCTTCCCGATTACCGGGGAGAATGTGCCGGAGGATGCGATTACTTCAATTCAGTATCAGCCGTTGACGGAGGATTTGAACGAGACGGCGAAGTGGGAAGTGCACAAGATCATTGCCGCGCGACATGGATTTGATCCCCACGCCAAAGAGGCGTTCGAAGAGTGGGACACCATCAAGTCGAACCGGACGGTAGGATTGATCTTTACTGCGATGGATATCTTTCTCGGCGGCGTGGGAATTGTGACGCTGGCGCTTGGTGCGGTCGGGATCATCAATATTATGCTGGTGACGGTGAGCGAGAGGACGAAGGAGATTGGGCTGCGGAAGGCGCTGGGCGCGACCAACCGGAGTATTCTCTTCCAGTTTTTTCTTGAGGGTTTGACGCTGACGGGGTTGAGTGGACTGATTGGAATTGCGGGCGCGGCGTTGCTGATGGGTGCGCTGGGGTCGATGGTGGGAAATAATGACATGGGGTTTGATCCGCCGCGGCTGGTGCCGTGGTCGGCGGCGATGGCGATGGGATCGCTGATGCTGTGCGGAATTGTTGCGGGACTCTATCCAGCTCGGCAGGCGGCGATGTTGCAACCGGTCGAAGCGCTGCGGAAGGAGTAGCGGACGATGCTGAGCGATATCTTCGGACAAGCGATTGAGGCGATGAGGCACAATCAGCGGCGCACGATGATCACAGTGGTCGGAATGGCGTGGGGGATTGCTACTGTCGTACTGCTGCTGGCTTATGGCGCGGGTTTCGGCCAGGCATTCGAGAACATCTTCGCGCAGTTCGGGACGAATATGATCGGCGTCTTTCCGGGGCGCACGAGCGAACAGGCCGGTGGCGAGAAGGCCGGCGTGAAGGTGCGGCTGACTCTGGACGATGTGGAGCGCATCCAGGAGACTGTGCCGGGGATTCTCCGCGTGTCGCCGACAGTGGACAAGACGGTGCCGGTGCAGAATGAACTGCACAGCTTCAGCTGGGATGTTTCAGGAATTACACCGGATCTGCAGTCGATCCAGAAGATGGAGCTGGCTGAGGGCCGTCTCCTGACACAGGCCGACGTGCAGCAGAGGGCGCACGTCGCGGTCATTGGCTCGGAGGCAAAGACCAAGCTTTTCTCCGGGTTGTACGCTATCGGGCAGACGATTCGGTTGAACGGTGTGAGCTTCGAGGTGGTCGGAGTTCTGGTTCCGAAGATGCAGGAGGGTGACAACAGCGATATCAATCGCGGCGTCAATATTCCCTTTACGACTATGGGCGATATCAAGGATACGAAGTACCTCGACGGCATCTGGATGGACTATAAGGGCGACCCGAAGGTAGTGGAGCAGGCGCTGCGCAAGACGTTAGCCGCTGCGCACAACTATCGCCCTACGGACCGGCGGGCTGTTTTTGTTGCGAACATCATGGAGCAGTTGACGCAGTTTCGGATTATCTCGCTAGGGCTGCAGGTGTTGCTGCTGTTTATCGGCGCGCTGACGCTGGGGATTGCGGGGATCGGCCTGATGAACATCATGCTGGTGAGCGTGCAGCAGAGAACGCGTGAGATCGGCGTGGAGAAGGCGCTCGGTGCGCGGAAGCGTCATATTCTGATGCAGTTTCTGGCTGAGGCGCTGGTGATCTCGGGTGTCGGCGGTGCGGGCGGCATTGCGCTGGCGTACGCGGTCTCAAAGATCGTCGGTAAGATTACGTTTTACAGCGCGCTGGCGTCTCATGCGGACGCCGGGGACATTCATCTGATCATCTCACCCAACATTGTGATTGTAGCGACGGTGATTCTGGTGATTGTGGGGACGGTCAGCGGGATGATACCGGCGATCAAGGCGGCGAGTCTTGATCCGATTGAGGCGCTGCGGTACGAGTAGGTTTAGCGATCAGACTTTTTTGATTGGGCCAGGATAGCGCGCCACGACAGGATCGGCTGTAAGTAGGGTGATCCCTTCAACTGTGGCCTGGGCGATCAGTATGCGGTCAAAAGGGTCCCTGTGAATCGGTGGGAGGGCACGAATGGCGACGGCATGATCTCCAGTTACGGGCAGTTCGTTATAGCCGTTGTCCAAAAGGCCGCGACGTAGAAGACGCGCATCGACGTGAATATCGTGTTTTTTAGAATCCTGTTTGATCGCAAGCTCCCACACGCTTGCCGCGCTAAAGAACAGCACATTGTCGGAGGAGTTAATCAAAGAGCGTGCAACAGCAGAAAGCCGCTTCGATGTAGACGAGGACCAAACCAGCAGATGACTGTCCAGGAGCAGCTTCATTCTTCACCGTAAAACATTTGCTCGATCTCAGCGCTCATCATCGTGTCAAAATCATCCGGCACAGAGAACTGACCTTTCATAAAATCGAGCCGCTTCTGCTTGCCGACAGGTGCATCGAGGGCGACAACCTTGACCATCGGTTTACCGGCTTTGGCGATGATGAAAGGTTCGCCGTGCGCGGCCTGCTCGACAAGTTTGGACAGTTGGGTTTTGGCTTTGTGAATATTGACGATGTTCATCGCGCCCCCCATTGAACTAAGTTTACTTAGTTTAGTTTATGCGGGCCGGACTGGTCAAGGTACCACCGAGTGTCAGGTATGGATGGCAGGCTTGTAGGCCAGGCCGATGACAACGCCCACGATGACCCACTGCACAAAATAGGCGACGGACTGCTGAATGGTCAGCTTAAGGCCGATGTTCAGGTTGACGTAGTTGTGTATGACAAAAGAGCCGATGGCAAAGACGCCGATTAAGGCTCCGAAGCGTGCGCCTTCAACGATGCCTGAGCCGCCGGAGTAGACCATCGCGTAGAGTACAGCGATGGCAACGAGCGCTACGAACATCGCGAGCATGCCGAATGGCATTACGCTCCTGATCCCTTTCTGGGAGCGGTAGACGGCGGGATACCTGGCGAACTCGCTTCTAAGCCAGGGAAGAGCGCCGAAGAAGATGCCACCGTAGATGAAGTAGGCGACGAAAGCGCAGACGGATGCGAGCAGGACGCGTGCGTAGTTCATGGCAGAACGTTATACCTGCACGCGGGTGGGCCGCACAATAGTGTGGCTGCGATTTCCGCTCTAGTTTTCGGTGCGCTGGCATTTGTACGGGGCCTGCATCGAGGCGCGAGCTTCATTGACGGCGCCCTGGGTGTTGTCGTTGGTTTGGACGGCGAGGCGATACTCGTTGACGGCGCGGTCGCGCTGACCGGTGCAGTCGAAGATATTGCCGAGCTTAATGTGGCTCCAGACCTCGACCCACTTGGGATCGCCGTCGCCGCGCAGGGCGTCGCGGAAGGTGTTTGCGGCGGACTGGTAGTTGCGCTGCATGATGAAGATTTCGCCGATGCGGTAGGAGGCAAGTGAGCTGTTCTTGTTGGAGTCGAGCGCCTTTTGATATTCGATCAGTGCCCCTGTGAGGTCTCCCTGAGCGACCTGCTGTTGGCCGCGCAGGACGGCGACGCGGACGGCAAGATCCGGCGTACTCTTCAGGAGCCAGGTCTCGGGATCGATGCTGATCCGACGCGGCCGGCCGAAGGTTTCGACTGTGTAGTGCGAGTCGTTGCCGGAGACGTCGACGCGGCGGATCTCGGTTTTACCGTCGGTCTCAATCCGCAGTTCGACCGGCATGCGGAAGAGGTCGAGGTCCTGATCGATGGCCCCAACTGTGCGGAAGCCCTTGTTGTCGCCGAGGCGGAAGACGGAATACTTGTTGGTAAAAGAGGGCGCGCCGGTTCCATCGAGCCATTGCGCGAAGAAGGCCGTCAGTTCGAGGCTGGACTGGGCCTGAGCGACGGTCTCGACGTTGGCGGTGTGAATGGACTTGTCGGCGTATTGCGTTAGCAGGGAACGGAGGAACTTGTTGAAGACCTCATCGCCCATCTCCCAGCGGAGCATATGGAAGACCATCGCGCCCTTCTCAAGGGTCATCGACTGGAACTGCGGAGAGAACGGATCGAGCCTGCCGAGGGTTGTCAAGGGTTCGGTGTCGTAGGCGAGGGCTCCGGCGGAGATGTCGGTGATCGCAGACTCGAAAGCATTTTTTCCGGCGGAGTCTTCGATGTACAGCAGCTCGGAGTAGCGCGACATTCCGTTGGTGATCCAGGCATCGTTGAGCGTGGCAGGCGAGATCTGACCGCCCCACCACTGGTGAGCGAGGGTGTTCGAGAGCAGGCGCTGCTCGTTGCGCGCGGTGATGCGACTGCCGGCGATGGCTGCGATCTCGGGCGCCCAGGTGGCGGAGACGGAGTCGTCGGGCAGCTCGACCAGGTTGATGTGGGTCGAATCAGGCTGGCCGAAGGCTCCCGACATGTAGAGATACTGGCGTTCGGCGGTGCTGGCGAAGTCGTGTGCGGCCTCCTTGCGCTTCTCGGTGACGTAGACGCGCATGTTGCCAGCGGTGATGGGGTCGAGGAACTTGCCCGCGATGATGGTTCCGGGGAAGCCGGGCTTAGCCCATTTGAAGGTGAACTCGGTGCGGTTGCCGGGGAGGCTCTTGGCGGCGGCTACTCCGCTGCCGGAGCCGACAACCCGCTGGTCGCCGGGGACGCGGATATGCATCTCGGCGGTGAAGCGGTCGGTGAAGAGGCCGGTCATGGGAAACCAGCGGCCCGCATAGAGCAGGATGCTGATGGGGTCTTCGACGGAGGCGAGTTTGATGCCCTCGACCGGGCTGGTATCTGCACCCTTGAGCGTGCCGGAGTACTCGATGTGCCAGGTGGTTGTCGCGCCTTTGGGCAGCGGGTTGGCGGGAGAGAAGCGCACGGTGCTGTTGTTGGTCAGGCGCTCGTATTCGATCGGTTTGCCCTGGGCATCCGTGGCTTTTGTGATCTTCAGGCCATTGTTCAGTTCGAAGGTGGGATTGGCCAGCTCTTCGATCGCGGAGAAGGTGACGTCAGCGGTGGCGGTGAGACGGTTGACCGCCGGATCGAGGTCGGCGCTGATGACGTAACCGGTGATCTGCATCTGGACACGGACGGGCGCGGCCCACGCGTTGAACGCGAGGAGAAATATGGGGAGCAGGATCGCGGCCGGAGTTCGGAGAATACGGAAAAGAGGGGACATGCAGCTAAAGTTCCTCAAAACATCATGGTACAGCCCACAACCCTATTAGACGCTTGTCGCCGGATTTGGGCCACCCGTGGGATCGTTTTGCGGTAAAAGGGCGTCGACTGTGTCGCAAACCTGCTGGACGGAGCTATCTTTTTCGGGTGGTTGAAGGGCTTGGCGGACGTCAGCGAGGTCGGCGATCATTCGGGCGCGGTCCGGGGTGTCGTCGAGGAGGGGGCGCAGGGCAGCGGCTACGTTTTCTGCGGTGAAGCGGTCTTGCAGGAGTTCGGGGACAATGCGGCGGCCGGCGATGAGGTTTGCCATCGCGATAGGGAGGTTGGGATCGGTGTCGGGTTGGGCCTGGTTCCAGATTTCGGGGGGATATTGAACGAGGCGCTTGGCCAGACGGAAGGTGAGCGGGGAGACTCGGTAGACGACGACGAAGGGGTTGCCGATGACGGCTGCCTGGACGGTTGCGGTGCCGCTGGCGACGACGCTGGCGCGGGCGTGATGGAGGGCTTCGCGGGCGTCGGGGACGAGGGTGATCGAACTTTTTGACCACCGAATGCCAGGCAGGATTTTCTGAAAAACGAGGTTGTTGATCGACTGTTTGTCGAGTGTGCTTGCTACAGGTATCAAGAAGTCGTAATTCGAACCAAGAAGTGCGGCAGCTTCGAGCATGGTCGGCAGGTTCGACTCAACCTCCTTCCATCGGCTGCCGGGAAGCAGAGCGACCCATTGCCTGCTCATGTGTGAGCTTGATTGAGTGTCCTTGCGATTTGCGAGCATGTATTTGACTGCGTATTCTTCGCGCGAGATTGTGGGCAGCGGAAGTTCGGCGAGAGGATGGCCGACGAACTTTGCGTCGACTCCGCGGGCGCGGTAGAACTTCTCTTCGAAGGGGAAGATGACCATCATGCGGTTGACGCGTTGTTGAACCCAACGGAGGCGACTGCGTTTCCATGCCCAGAGTTGGGGACTTACGAAGTAGATGACTGGGATGTTGAGTTTTTTTAGTTCGCGGGCGAGACGGAAGTTTACGTCGGGGAAGTCGATGAGGACTGCGATGTCCGGATGGCACTCGTTTAATCGAGGCGACAAGCCGGCGATACGAGCGATAGATGAGCGGGGCGTGGCGGATGACCTCGGTGATGCCCATGTGGGCAACGTCTTCGGCGCGGATGATGCGGTCGAGGCCGGCTGTTTCCATTTCGCGGCCGCCGAGACCGAAGAAGGTTGCGTTTGGATGGCGACGGCTGAGTTCGGCGATGATCTGGGCGCCGTAGTGATCGCCGCTGGCCTCGCCGGCAGAGAGAAAGATGTTCGGATTGGGTGAGTTAGCGATAGAACCAGTGTAGATTTTCTGGAGGGAGTTGTATGGCACAAAGTGCTGGGAAAAGATTCCGGGCGGTACTGGAACCGCTGCCGGGCGGGCTTGGATGGGTGGTGGCGTGGCTTCCGTTCGATGTTGAGACGACGTGGAAGAAGCTGGTGAGACTTCGGGTGAAGGTGGAGGTGGGTGGCGAGGTCTTTCGTACGTCGTTGTTTCCGGGTGCGCAACGTGAAGGCCACTTTGTCCTGGTGAATAAGAAGATGCAGAAGGCCGCCGGGGCAAAGGTCGGGGCGATGGTGGATTTTGCGATTGAGCCTGATCTTGACCAGCGCACGCCGACGGTTCCACCGGAGTTGGCGAAGCTGCTGAAGAGCGAGAAAAAGCTGGCGAAGTGGTACGAGGGACTGAGCGAGCCGATTCGGTGGGAGATTGCGAAGTGGATCGATGGAGTGAAAGGCGTGGAGGCACGCCAACGTCGCTCGGAGCAGATAGCCGAACGGCTGATGCTGACAATGGAGGGGGAGAAGGAGTTGCCGCCGGTGCTTGAGGTGGCGTTTCGCAGAGTTCCTGCCGCGCGTAAGGGATGGGAAGCGATGACGAAGGCTCAGCGGCGTTCGAATCTGATGGCGATCTTCTATTATCAAAGCCCCGAGGCTCGCGAGAAGCGAGTAAGGAAGGTTGTGGAGGATTGCCTGAAGGCGGCCAGTAAATGAGGCAGGGATTTCTTTCTTTTCTGTTGACGGTTATCAGCCGACTTCTGCTGCGCAGAGACCGACTGAACGGAACCAAGAGGCGCATGCTGCGGCTTTTTTCTTTCGAGCAACAGCGGCTGGTGATTGTGAGCGGCAGCAGGAGGCTGTCCGCGGTCTATGTCTCAGCGGGGGACGAGAGTCCGGCTGTTCTGATCTGCCATGGAATTGGCGAACTGGTCGAATACTGGGGTGGGGTGCAGGATCTGCTCAAGACGATGGGTATCTCGTCGCTGGTCTTCAACTATTCGGGTTACGGCGACAGCTCGGGATACATCAGCACGGCGAACTGTGAAGAGGATGCGATTTCCGCTTATGGCGAACTGTTGGCGCGAGGCCATCAGTCGATTGTGCTGCTGGGATTTTCTCTTGGGAGCGGGGTGAGCGGTGCGGTAGCTTCGCGGCCCGGAGTGGATGGGCTGGTTTTGTGTGAAGGATTTTCAACGTTCAGGGAGGCGGGGACGGCGATGGGTTTCCCGCGATGGATGACACTCGCCGTGCCCGACTCGTGGCAGACGGTTCGCCGGTTGAGCGAGTTGGAGATTCCTGTCCTGGTGGTTCACAGCGACGGGGATGATCTGTTTCCGGTAGCTATGGCGAGGCGAGTGGCAGAGGCCAGTGGGGCTCACGGCGAGCTGATCGTGGTCCATGGCCTGTCGCACAATGCGCCGATCTTCACGCCGACGGCAAGCTACTGGCAACCGATTGCGGATTGGGTGAAGGAGAGACGGTCCGTTGTGCCGGCGGAGAGGTTGGTGCTAGGTTAGTCTGCGCTGAGGGATTCGAGGGGTGCGGAGGCGTCGGTGCCCGTGCCGAGCTCCTGATCGCGATACTGCAATTGATAGAGCTTCCAGTAGAGGCCGCGCTGGGTGAGGAGCTGCTGATGCGTGCCCTTCTCGCGAAGCTGGCCCTTGTGCATGACGAGGATGGTGTCGGCGCGCTGGATGGTGGAGAGGCGATGCGCGATCAGGATCGAGGTGCGTCCGGTGATCATGCGCGAGAGGGCGAGGCGGACGCGAAGCTCGGTGTCGGTGTCGACTGACGAGGTGGCTTCGTCGAGGATCAGGATGCCGGGATCGTGGGCGAGGGCGCGAGCGAAGCTGATGAGCTGCTTCTGGCCGGTGGAGAGCGTCGCGCCGCGTTCGCGGACAGGCTCGGCAAACTGCTGCGGCAGGGTGCGGATGAAGTCGCCGACGTTGACCTCGTCGCAGGCGCGTTGCAGACGCTCATCCGTAATCCACGTCGAGCCGAGGCGGACGTTGTCAGAGATCGTTCCACTGAAGAGGAAGGGGTCCTGCAGGACGACGCCGAAGCGCTGGCGCAGCTTCTTCATGTCCTGCTCGCGCACATCGACGCCATCGATCAGAATGGTGCCGCGCTGAATGTCGTAGAAGCGCATCATCAGGCTGGTAATCGTGGTTTTTCCCGCGCCAGTGTGGCCAACGATGGCCGCGGTTTCGTCGGGCTCGATGACGAAGCTGACGCCGCGGAGTATCCATTCGATATCGGCGAAGGTGCGGAGGTCTTCGTCGGTTGCCGATGCGATGCGGGCTTCCTGGGCTGCGTCAAGTTTTTGATACGTGAACCAGACGTTGCGGAACTCGACGCGGCCTGAGCCGTCTCCTGCGACAGGATGAGCGGGCGAGACGATGGTGGGCTCCGTGTCGAGCAACTTGAAGACGCGTTCGCTGGCTGCCATGGCCGCCTGCAGGATGTTGTACTTGTCGCTGAGATCCTGAATTGGCCGGAAGAAGCGCTGGGCGTACTGGATGAATGCGATCAGAACGCCGAGGGTGACGGTGCCGAAGATTGAGTTGCGAAGGCCGTTGGGATAACCAGCATTCCGCAGCACGGCATCGCCGCCAAACCAGAGGACCAGAGCGATGGCGGTGGAGCTGAGGAACTCGACGATGGGGTAATAGAGGGCGTAGGCGAAGATGGCGTCGGTCCAGGCCTTCTTGTTCTCTGCATTTACCGAGGAGAAGTCGTTGAAGGCGCGGCGCTCGCGATTGAAGAGCTGGACGACCGACATGCCGGAGACGTACTCCTGCGTGAAGGAGTTGATGCGGGCAGTGGCGTGGCGCTGGCGGCGATAGCTGTCGCGGACGTGGCGGCGGAAGATGCGGGTGACGTAGAGAATGACGGGGATGACCGAGATGGCGAGAAGAGCCAGGGGCCAGCTCATACGGAGCATGATGACGACGATGAACGTAAGAACGAAGACATCCTCGAAAATGGCGAGTACGCCCGAGGTGAACATCTCGTTGAGCGCATCGACGTCGGAGGTGACTCGCGTTACGAGCCTGCCGACGGGGTTGTGGTCGAAGAACGCAGGAGACATGCGCTGCAGGTGCCGGAAGATCTGGCTGCGCAGATCGAACATGATCTTCTGGCCAGTCCACTGCATGGTGTAGGTCTGCAGGAATTCCAACAGGTAGGTGACAAGCAGCGCGCCGAGGTAGAGCAGACCGATCTGCGTGATGCCGGTTATGGGCTGCGGACTGAGATGTCGGGGTAGCCAGGAGAGGTGCGCGGGCGGTTTGCCCGTCATATAGACGTCGACGGCGATGCTGACGAGGAATGGCCCCATCACGTCGCTGCCCGCCTTGAAGATGATGGAGAGCGCGGAAAGAATGGCCTGCACCTTGTAAGGGCGGAGGTACGTCAACAGCCGGCCCATCAGATGCCGGTCGTAGACTTTCCCTGCGACGTCATCATCGTGCGCGGGTTTTTTCGCGGGCTCCTGTTGCGAGTCCTTCGGTTTCCGTTCGTCTGCCATGCGCTTCTCCATTTTAGATGGGTTATGGCAGACGTAGGATTCCGAATCCGAATAACCCTAAGGAGTTACGTTGGCGGAAGTGGCTCCGAGCACGGGGCCGGGTCCGTTTTGCTGGGCAAAGACGACGACACGCATTGCCTCCGGCTTGGCATCTCCGGGGGCCTTAAGGCTAAACGAGACTGGGCCGGAGCTGAGCTGCTTAAGGCTGCCGATGTGTTGCAGGCTGCGGACGACACCGGCGTGCCGGAGCTGATGGCCGCCGTTTTCTCCACCGCGAACGTCGGTTGTGTCCGTCGGATCGACCAGGGCGGCGTAGAGGTCTCCCTGTGGTTTGGTTGATTCCAGGGCGCCCGAGACCGATGCGGAGACCTTGTGCCCGTCCACTGCGGGTTGCGAGAGCGTTAGTTTGATCTTGGTGGCTTGCGCTGCGTGCTCGATGGCTCGCTGCGCGTGCGACACGTCATTACCGACGAACTGCTCGGTGCCGTCGACGATCATCTGGGGCGTGTAGGACCCTTCCTTGACGTGCAGATGCTCGCCGTAGTCCTTCTGACGGTCGGTGTACAGGGACGAGGAGAAGCGGTCGTGCCAACCCTGGCCGTCCCAGTAATCAACGTGTTCGCCGAGGACGATGATGTCGGCTGCGGGAATGGGTTGATCGTGATCGAGCTTCGCGAGGAGGGCATCGGCCGAAGGGCAGCTCGAACAGCCCTCGGAGGTGAAGAGTTCAACCAGCACCGGTGTTCGATTTGATTGTGCGGTCTGCGCAGTTTGTGCGGTGAGGGGCGGTGCCGCTGCCAGTACGATCGGCAGGGTTGCGAGGAGGGCAAAGGAGCGAAGCGGTGTCATACCTGACCTCTGCGGATTAGAGTCGCGCGTTGGGTATAAGTTACACCCGGTAACAGATTCTCCATGAAACAATTGAAGGGAGGATGTTGTTCGAATGGCTGGACCTGTCGGTATCTACATCTCGGTTCCATTCTGCAAGGCAAAGTGCACGTTCTGCAACTTTGCCTCGGGAGTCTTTGGCGAGGAGCGGATGCAACGCTATGTGGGTCGTCTGTGCGCGGAGATTCGCGACGCACGTACTGCGGCGATTGGGGTTGGGGCCTCGTTGGGACGAGGAGCGGATACTGTCTACTTTGGCGGAGGAACGCCGAGCCTGTTGTCGGCGCAGCAGTTTCGGCAGATATTTCAGCAGCTTCGGGGAGAGTTCGATCTTGCGGCGGATGCGGAGATCACTCTGGAGTGCGCGCCGGGACAGCTCTCCGATGAGACGCTTGAGGAACTGCTGCGGCAGGGGATGAATCGCATCAGCTTCGGAGTGCAGTCGTTTGTGGATCGCGAGAGTGCGGCGGTTGGCCGACTGCATACGGCGCAACAATGCGAGGACGAGCTTGCGCGGGTTCGTGCTGCGGGGATTCGCGACATTAATCTGGACCTGATCGCGGGTCTTCCTCATCAGACTGCGGAGAGCGGGAGGTACTCGCTCGAACGCGCGATTGCCAGTGGCGTTCCTCACGTCAGCGTCTATTTGCTTGAGGTGGATGATGAGTCGCGCCTGGGGCGGGAGATGCTGGAGCAGGGAACTCGCTATGACGCGGCGGCGGTGCCGAGTGAAGACGAGGCCGCTGAGTTCTACGAGTACGCGTGCGCTTCGCTGTGTGGCGCGGATGTGCAGCAGTACGAGATTTCGAACTTTGCCCGGCCGGGTCATCGTTCGCGGCACAATCTCAAATACTGGCAGCGTGAACCCTATATGGGCTTCGGGCTGGATGCTCACTCGATGCTGCAGGCGGGAAGCAACAACCTACGGTTTGCGAACACAAGCGATCTGGATGAGTATCTTGCCGACGGCGAGGCGGAGACTCCGTTCGCGCAGCTCAAGTCCTCGAAGGCTGTCGCGGCAGAGATCGATATCGTTGGACCTGAGGCAGCCTTTGAGGAGGCGCTCTTTCTTGGTCTGCGTTTGAACGACGGGATTGACCTTGGTTCCCTGCGAGCGCAGTTTGGCGATGTCCTGCTGCGCGACACCATGCCTGCGCTGGTTGAGGTTTGCGATGCGGGCCTGCTTGAGCTGAGTTTCGACCGGGCACGGCTGACCGCGCGCGGTCGCGTGGTCTCGAACGAGGTCTTCAGCCGCTTGTTGATCCCTTCGGCGGCATAGAAAATAAAACAGGAAACAGGAGAGAACGAACACCATGATCGATCTGCGTAGCGACACCGTCACCCGTCCAACTCCAGCGATGCGCGAGGCGATGGCCTCTGCCGAGGTCGGCGACGATGTGTACGGTGAAGACCCCACGGTTAACCGTTTGGAGAAGGAGGCCGCTGAGGTCTTTGGGCGCGAAGCTTCGATCTTTGTCCCTACAGGAACGATGGGCAACCAGATTGCGATTCGCCTGCATACGCAGCATGGGCAGGAGGTGATCTGCGAGGCGCGGTCGCACGTTCTCGACTGGGAGATGGCGATGATGGCGGCGTTTTCCGGCTGCCTGGCGAGGACCGTCGCTGCGGAGCGAGGCATTTTGACGTGGAACCACATCAAGCCGGCGATCGGCGCGAAGATCTACTATCGCGCGCAGACTGCGCTGGTCTGCCTGGAGAACACGCACAATATGGCCGGCGGCACAGTGACTCCGCTGCCGGTGCTCGAAGAGATATGGGCTGGAGCGAAGGAGGCCGGATTGCCCGTGCATCTCGACGGGGCTCGGGTCTTCAACGCTGCAACTGCGCTCGGGATCAGCGTTGCGAAGCTGACCAGGGGCTTCGATACGGTGATGTTCTGCCTGTCGAAGGGGCTCGGCGCTCCGGTTGGCTCGATGGTTATTGGCAGCAAGAAGGCTATCGAGCAGACGCGAATTCATCGCAAGGCGCTTGGGGGAGGCATGCGCCAGGCCGGCGTTCTCGCGGCTGCGGGGCTCATTGCGCTGCATGAGATGCCGAAGCGTTTGGCGGAGGATCACGCGAATGCTCGTCTTTTGGCAGAGGCGGTTGCCGCGCATTCCAAGGTTGCCGAGATCGATCTTGAGGGCGTGCAGACGAACATCGTCATCTTCAAGTTGCGTGGCAAAGACGCGCAGAGTGGCGGGGATGCCGCGGCATTCAGTGCTGCGCTGAAACAGAAGGGCGTCCTGGTTAGTTCGATTGGCCCACACGCGATTCGCTTCGTCACGCACTACGATGTCGACCGCTCGGCCTGCGAAAAGGCGGCTGCGATCGTCTCTGAGGAGTTGCGGTCGATGGTTTAGTCCCCGGCGTTGATTGTCGGGTTCGTCGCGAGAAAGACGCTGACGACGGTGCCGTGCGAGGCCTCGCTGGTGTCGCTTTCGAGTGAGATTGTGCCGCCGTGCTTGTTGATAATCCCGCGGCTCACCCAAAGGCCGAGCCCTGTTCCTCGTTCTCCTTTTGTCGTAAAGAACGGCTGGAAGAGGTGGGATCGAATCTCCTCGGAGATGCCCGCTCCGCTGTCGGCGATCGTCACAACCGCACCAGCCTGCAACTTCTGTCCGCCTAGATCCGCACCTGCAGTGTGTGGCCTGATGCTCACTGTGATCCTGCCGCCCTGGCCGGCGGCCTCGGCCGCGTTGGTGATGAGATTGGTGAAGACCTGCCGCAGCTCGGCGGGGAAGGCAGCCACCGAGACAGGCTTCTGTATGTCGGTCGCAATGGTGACGCCCAGGTCGGTGAGGCGGTGCTCGAGCAGGAGAAGGATCTCGTGCAGCATCTCTCTGAGGTCGACCACGACAGGTGCCTTGGATTCGCGATAGAGGCCAAGCATGGCGCGGCTGATCTGCGTGACGCGCGCCAGTTCCTGCTCGGCCATGTCCATAAACTGGCTTGACTCTTCCTTCGAGGCGCCGTTCCGCATCAGGTAGAGAAGGTTCGAGACCGAGTCGAGCGGATTGTGAATCTCGTGCGCGATGGTTGCCGCCAGCCGGCCGGCGACCGCGAGTTTTTCGTTTGCGATCAGCGCGTCCTCGGTCTTGCGTTCCATCGTGATGTCGCGGAAGACCAGCACGATTCCCATCGTTCCGCCGCGCTGGTCGCGAATCGGCGCGGCGCTGTCGGCGATATTCAGCTCGGTTCCATCTTTTCGGATGAGCAATGTGTGGTTCTCCACGCCGACAGTGCGGTTGAGTCGCTTGACCTTGGCCACGGGAGTCTCCAACGCCTCGCGGGTCGACTCGTTGACGGTCGGGAAGACCTTTTCGAGAGGCTGTGCGTTGGCCTCAGACTGGTTCCAGCCGGTCAGCTCCATCGCCACTGGATTCATCATCTGAATTCGCCCATCGGAGTCGCAGGCGATCACGCCGTCGCCGATTGAGTCCAGCGTGGTGCGCAACCTCTGCTCGGACTGAAACAGCTCCTCGGCACGGCGACTGAGAATCTCAAGCGAGAGACGGTAAGCGGCGGAGACGGAGTGTAGCCGGTTGCGAGTGAACAGTCCAATCAGCAGCCCCATGCCGAGCGCCAGGAAGAGCAGCGCCAGCAACAGGCTGTGAACCTGGCCATGCCACCGTTCGATGCGCCCCGCCCGGTTGTTCTCTGCCTTGAGGATGATGTCGTTGAGGTCGCGACGGACAGCATCCATCAGCACCTTCCCATGCAGGTTCAGATCGACGTCGTTGACCCGGCCGCCCTCGCGGACCTGGCTGATGACAGGGAGTGCGAAGCCGTCCCGCCACGTCTTGAGTTCCTCGCGTAGATCGATGAGGTCGTTTTTCTGATCGATGTCGGATCCGGTCACCTTGTCGAGGTTCTGGATCTCCTCCTGTACGTGCGACTCCGCGTCCGTGAAGGGTTGCAGGAATTGTGCATCGCCGGTGGTCTCGTAACCACGCAGGCCAGATTCCTCGTCAACGACCAGCTTGGCCACGAGTGTTGCCTGCGAGATGCGCGCGTCAGAGTCCTGGATGAGTTTGACGGTCTGGTTGGTATTGCGAATCTGCAGGTAGAGCGCACCCGCGACTACCAGCAATGCCAGAACGGGCAAAAGAAAGACCTGCCGGAGAATGTTATTGAACTGACTAAGATTCAAAGTCCTGCCCTATCTTTTAGTCGCTAGAGATGGGATGCGTTCGCGGGATGAAGCAGGCTGCTTAATTTTTCCAGGAGTATGGGCGCACCCTCTCCTTTGGTCATGTACAGGTCTACCAGGCAGGTCACCTCGCTGGGCAAACCCATATAAGCGGAGAGCAGGAGGATGGGAACTTGTGGTTTGGTCTGACGCATCCGAAGCGCGACCTCGCCGCCGTGCATGCCCGGCATTGAGTAATCGAGCACGACGGCTTCGACCGGTTCGGCGGAAAAGATCTCCAGACCAAGCGGACCGTCCGGCGCCGTCAATACCCGGTACCCGGCACGCTCCAGCAGGATCTTGCGGATCTGCAGGCCGATCAGTTCGTCATCTACACAAAGTACGAGATTCGTGTCTTCTTTCATCCAGTCCGGTCAGCGCAAACGATAGAATCATCTCAAGTATAGTGCGGAAACAGCTTATAGTTTCCACTCACGATTCATCGTACGTTCGCAATCTTCCGTTCTCGATTACGATAACCTGACGTTAACGAAGTCGAGTGCGATCGAGGTCTCGGAATTGAGTCAGACGATTTTTGTCTTAGAAGATGATGTAGATATCTCCCGGCTGGTGCAGTACCACCTGGAAAGCGCCGGGTTTACCGTTCGCTCCTATCTGGCTATCAATCAGATACTTCCCGACGCCGAGCGTCAGCCGCCCGCGTTGTTTCTGCTGGATATCATGGTGCCCGGCGGCGATGGCCTGGATCTGTGCCGCAGGCTTCGTCAGAACCCGACGCTGAGTATCGTTCCTATTATCTTCCTGACTGCTCGCGCCGCGGAGAACGACCGGGTTCATGGACTGGAAATGGGCGCAGACGACTACATTACCAAGCCGTTCGCGACCCGCGAACTGGTGGCGCGGGTCAAGGCTGTCCTGCGGCGGTTTGAACGTCCGAGCTCACCGTCGGTCCTCAAGTTCGAGAACGTCGAGATCGATGCCAGCGCCATGCAGCTTCGGGTAAACGGCGAGTTGGTGACCACCACTGCGACTGAGTTCCGCCTTCTCGACTATCTCGCCCGTCATCCGGGCCGTGTCTTCAGCCGCGATCACCTGCTTGACGCCGTCTGGGGCGACGCCCGCTTTGTGACTCCCCGGTCGGTGGACGTCTATGTCCGGCGTATCCGCGAGAAGATTGAAACTGATGCCGAGACTCCGCGCTTTCTAAAGACGATGCGTGGCGCCGGGTATCGGTTCGAGATTCCCAAAGCCGTACCAGCCTAGCGCAGGGGCAGCACGTGACCCGAGGTCTTTTCTTTTCGTTCTTTATCCGCATGACGATCGCCCTCGCTTTCGTAGCGGTGATGCATCTGTGGTTCAATCCGCGCGGCTGGTTTTTCGATCTCGTGATTATCGTCGGCTGGGCTGCCATCAATGCATTTCTGCTGGCGCGCTCGGTACGGCAGAACATCGTGCGGCTTGAACAGTCAACGTCTTCGATTCCCGAGCGCCATGTCGGCGTGATCGCTCCCTCGTACAGTGACTTTGATGGCCTTGCGCGTGCCATCTCGCTGGCCTCTGACCATGTGGAACGCGCGCTCAACGATGCCTCGGAGAGCCGCCGCGAGCTTGAGGCCATGATTGACAGCATGCAGAACGCGGTCGTTGCGGTCGACTCGGCAGGGCGCATTCTGTGGAGCAATCAGCGCATGCAGCGGCTGATCCCCGTTACGTCTCTCGGCAATGCGGTGCGGACCGGTCACTCCCTCGTCCAGAGCATCCGCGACCCCAGCGTTCTCGAGTGCGTCCGTATCGCGCTCGAGCAGCGCATCGTCGGTGAAGGGCGCTCGACCTCGCTCGTTCCCGGCCGCATCTTTGAAGTGACAGTTTCGCCGATGCCTGGCGGGGCCGTCGCTGTGCTCCACGACATCACCCGCATTGAGCAGGTCGAGCGCACCCAGCGTGACTTCGTCGCCAATGTCTCGCACGAACTCCGTACACCGCTGACCTCCATCAGTGGCTACGTCGAGACGCTGCTCGATCACGAGGCCTCCCTGAGCACGGAGGCGCGGGAGTTTCTTTCGACCATCCTCAAAAACGCGACCCGCATGAATCGGCTTACGGAAGATCTCTTGGTCATGGCGCGAGTGGAGTCTTCGGAGCAGGAACTCCACCCCATGCCGATTCCGGCTGATGTGCTGGTGCGCGAAGCTGTCCAGGCGATGAGCGGCCTGGTTCAGGACACCGATGCGGTCCTCGAGATCGGCGAGATCACCACCACTGAGGTCTTCGCCGATACCGACGCCATCCTCCAGGTGCTCAGCAACCTCATTGAAAACGGCATCAAGTATGGAAAGCCGCGCGACGAGCCGAACTGCCGCGTCATCGTTTCGGCGCGCGAAATCTCTGAGCCGCTTGAAGCGGTTGAGTTCAGTGTTCGGGATTTTGGTCCTGGAATTGCTTCCGAGCATCTGAACCGAATCTTCGAGCGGTTTTACCGGGTCGATAAGGCGCGGTCGCGGGAGTCTGGTGGGACTGGTCTTGGCCTCGCGATTGCGAGGCACATGATCCAGACGCATGGTGGATCCATCCGTGCCGAGAGTGAGCTCAATGCCGGAAGCGCGTTTATATTCACTCTGCCAAAAGCTTTATCTCCTGCATCTTCTGCAGAATAATGGCGTTTTCACTCTCGTGTAACGTCTCCGTAACAATTCCCCCGCAAACTCTATAAGAGTGTATTGACAGATTGAATTAATCGATGCATTTTCCGAGGGGGAAGAGTGAATTTGAAATTGATTGCTGCCGCAGGTGTAATGGCACTCGTTACGACGGGAGCCAGCGCCCAGAACATCAATGGGGCTGGAGCCACGTTTCCTAATCCTATCTACTCCAAGTGGTTCAGCGAGTATAGCCAGCAGCATCCCAGCGTTAAGATCAACTATCAGCCGATTGGTTCCGGTGGCGGCATCCGCCAAGTGACTGAAGGTACTGTTGATTTCGGCGCCAGCGACGTCACGATGACGGATCAGCAGATTGCCGGAGCCAAGGTTAAGGTAATGGCGCTTCCCACTGTGCTCGGTGCGGTTGTTCCGGTGTACAACCTTCCCGGTATCAACAAGGAGCTCAACTTTTCAGGTGACGTGATCGCCGACATCTACCTCGGCAAAATCTCCAAGTGGAATGATGGCCGCATTGCGAAGGACAACCCCGGCGTCAGCCTGCCCGACCACGCAATTCTTCCGGTCTATCGCTCGGATGGAAGCGGAACGTCCTTCATCTTCACCGACTTTCTGTCCAAGGTATCGCCAGCGTGGAACTCGGGTCCCGGCAAGGGTGCTGCGATCAACTGGCCTGCTGGAATCGGTCAAAAGGGCAACGAGGGCATCGCCGGCATGGTTCGCCAGGCGCCGTTCTCCTTCGGCTATGTCGAGTTGATCTACGCGGTGCAGAACAAGATGTCCTACGGTGTCGTCAAGAACGCGGCCGGCAAGTACGTCAAGGCCAGCACTGATTCGGTGACCGCTGCTGCCGCTGGGGCTGCCAAGAGCATGCCTGCTGACTATCGCATCTCGATCACTAATGCTCCCGGTGCGGATGCCTACCCGATCTCGAGCTTTACCTGGCTGCTGATCCCCACGCACTCTGCAGATGGTGCCAAGACCAAGGCTCTGACTGACTTCATGGGCTGGATGCTGGATCACGGTCAGGCGGAAGCCGCGAGTCTTAGCTACGCTCCGCTGCCAAAGACCGTTCAGGATATGGTCCGCAAGAGTGTCGCAACCATCAAGTAAAGTAAGGTTGTCTGTGCCGCACGCTTACAGTGGAGTTACGTGCGGCACTTTTTCTTTTGATTTAACGTACTGAGCCTGGGACTACCAATCGGACCTAGATCAGCCCGACAGGAAAACAAGATATTGTGTCTTCTATTCGTATGACTGACGAACGAGACTCCAGGTTGTCGCCGCCTGTGCCACCGACGCTGCCGAATTCGTCCGCAACACTGACGCCGGACGCGGCGGCGCCTGCCTCTGCTGTGATGCCGTCCGCGATCCGCGACTTCCTCACGAAGCGTGGAAGCAGCAGCTTTGCGGACAACAGCTTCGCAGCGGTGATGCTGGTGTGCGCGCTCAGTATCTTCGCCATCGTTCTGTTTATCTTAGGCATTCTGGTTATGCACTCGCGCCCCAGCCTGGTGCAGTTTGGCTGGAAGTTCTTCACCCGGCAGGCCTGGGACCCCGTCTCTGGTGACTTCGGCGCGTTGCCCTTCATCTGGGGTACCCTCGCCAGTTCGCTGCTCGCCCTGTGCATGGCGGTTCCGCTGGCTCTTGGAGTGGCGATCTTCCTCACCGAGCTATGCCCCCGGCCTCTTCGTGCGCCTATCTCCTTCCTTACCGAGTTGCTCGCCGCCATTCCCAGCGTTGTCTATGGACTGTGGGCGGTTTTTGTCCTGGTCCCCATCATGCGCGATCAGCTTGGCCCTTTTCTGGTTAAGTTCTTCGGCTGGACTGGCCTCTTCAATGGCGTGAACTTCGGCGTTGGCCTGCTGACCGCCAGCATGATCCTCGCCATCATGATTCTGCCCATCATTTCTTCGCTGACGCGAGACATCATGACCGCAGTGCCCAACAGCCAGCGCGAAGCCGTGCTCGCATTGGGCGCAACCCGCTGGGAGATGATTCGCATCGGTGTGCTGCGGAATTCACGCATCGGCATTGTGGGCGCCATCATGCTCGGACTCGGCCGCGCACTCGGCGAGACGATGGCTGTTACGATGGTGATCGGCAACCACCCCAACATCAGCAAGTCACTCTTCGCCCCTGCGAACACCCTCGCCAGCGTGATCGCTGGAGAGTTCTCCGAGGCCACCAGCGACATCTACCTGAGTGCGCTCATCGAGATCGGTCTTGCCCTGTTCCTCGTGACCATTGTGGTCAATGCCATCGCCAGACTGATGGTCTGGGCCGTAACCCGCAACGCTCCGGCCAGGGTGCACTGATATGGCAACGCAACCTCTCAACAATCAGCCCAGGCGCCTGGATTTCTCCTCGAAATCCATGCGTATGAACCGAGTCAGACGCAGTGCGTCCAACTACATTGTCAGCGGCCTCTCCGTTCTTGCAACGGTTATTGTTATTGTTCCGTTGATTGCCATTCTGTTTTATCTGGTCTTCAAGGGTGCAAGCTCACTGAACTTCGCTTTCTTCACGCACATCCCCGCACCCGTTGGCCAGGAAGGCGGAGGCATGGCCAATGCCATCGTCGGCTCGGGGATTGTTCTGCTGGTTGCAAGTTCGATGGGCATTCCGATCGGCATTGCCGCCGGTGTTTATCTTGCGGAGTTCGGGCGCGGCAAAGCGCTCGCCACCGCTGTCCGCTTTACCGCGGATGTTCTGAACGGCGTTCCCTCGATCGTGATGGGCATCTCGATTTATTCGCTCATCGTGATCCGACAGAGACACTTCTCCGCGCTGGCCGGCGGCGTTGCTCTCGCGATCATGATGGTCCCGACGATCACGCGCACCACGGAGGAGATGCTCGCTACAGTTCCTCACGCCATAAGAGAGGCTGCCCTTGGCCTTGGCATTCCCAAGTGGCGAACTGCCATTTCGGTCAGCCTGCGCACCGCCTCGCCTGGCATCATCACTGGATGCATGCTGGCCTTCGCCCGCGTCGCCGGCGAGACAGCTCCGCTTCTCTTCACGGCCCTGGGCAACCAGTTCTGGAGCTTCAAGTTGAACGAACCTATTGCCGCTTTGCCGCTGCAGATTTATGTCTATGCTATCTCTCCCTACGACGAGTGGCATCGCCTGGCATGGGCAGGTTCGCTTGTTCTCATCGTTATGATCATGGTATCCGTCACGCTTGTTCGCATCTTTGCCAACCGCGGCGTACTCAAAGGGGGAAGCTAGTGGGAGTCGGCATTTTAGTTGAAGATCTGAACGCGTGGTACGGCACAACCCACACCCTGCAGGACATCAACCTGCACATTCCTGCCAATCACGCTACCGCGCTGATCGGCCCATCGGGTTGCGGCAAATCGACCTTTGTACGGTGCCTCAACCGTATGCATGAGACCAATCCGATCGCTCGCGCCACTGGCGTCGTGAAGATGGGAGAGGTCGATATCTACAAGGATGCTTCGCCTGTCGTCATTCGCCGTCGCGTCGGCATGGTGTTTCAGCGTCCGAACCCTTTCCCGACGATGTCAATTTACGATAACGTCATCAGTGGCCTCAAGCTTAATGGCTTTAGCAATCGCCGAATCCTCGATGAGACTGTCGAGCGTTCGCTCAGGCAGGCTGCGCTTTGGGAAGAGGTCAAGGACGACCTGAAGAAGAAATCCGGAGCCTCGCTCTCCGGGGGGCAGCAGCAGCGCATGTGCATCGCCCGCGCTCTCGCGGTGGATCCCGAGGTCCTGCTGATGGACGAGCCTGCCTCTGCGCTCGACCCCGTCTCCACGTCGAAGATTGAAGACCTCATCTTCCAGCTTAAGAGCCAGTACACGATCGTCATCGTGACGCACAACATGCAGCAGGCCGCACGCGTTGCGGAGAACACCGGCTTCTTCCTCAACGGCAAGATGGTCGAGTTCGACTCCACTCACAAGATCTTTACCAATCCGAAGGACAAGCGAACGGAAGATTACATCACCGGGAGGTTTGGCTGATGCGTGTCAAATTTCATCAGAACCTCGACGACCTCAAGGAAAAACTGCTCATCATGGCTGGCATGGCCGAGCAGGCTATTCAGCGTTCCATCGAGGCATATCGCACGCGCGATCTCTCCATTTGCGAACTCGTCTTCCGCGCCGAGCCGTCCATCAATCGTCTGGAGCGCGAGATCGACCAGATGGCTCTCGACCTCCTCGCTATGGAGCAACCCATGGCCATCGATCTTCGCTTTATCCTTGCGGTGATCCGTATCAACGCCGATCTGGAGCGCGTTGGCGATCAGGCGGTCAACATCGCCGTCCGCGTCCGCGAGATGGGCGCCTTCGCCAATATCGATCTTCCGGTCGACATTCCCAAGCTTGCTTCTCTGGCGTCCGCCATGGTGCGCAAGGCGCTGCAGGCCTTCATTGAAGCTGACGCCGAGCTTGCCGATTCCGTTCTTCTTCTCGACGATCAGGTTGATGAGATGAACGATGCTGCTTTCTACGCTCTCAGTTCGCTCATCAAAGAGAGGCCCGAGCTTACGCCACAGTCGCTCAACGCGCTGATCATCTCCCGCAACCTTGAGCGCGTCGGGGACCACGCCACGAACATCGCCGAGGACGTAATCTTCTGGGTCCGCGGCGCCGATGTTCGTCACCATACGCCGGCTACGAATTCGTAGCCGCGCGCGACGTCTCTGGGATCCACCAAACCAGCCGCGCCAACATCGGGTAGTACAAGCCCGCGCGCAATCTCCCGCCCTTGGAGCGGACTTGCATCATCCTCGCGTACGCCTCCATCTGGGCCTCATACTTCGCGCGTTCTTTGGTTAAAAACTTATCCACTCCTTCGCGGCCATGCATTGCGGTCTTATAGTCGATGATCCAAAGATAGTCATCGCCGGTCTCCAGCGGCTTTTCGCCCCCAAAGAACACGCGATCGAGGCGTACGTTGGTTCGGTTTTCACCCCATGCGGTCAAGGCGAACTCACTCCTCGCCGCCTCGCGGAAGCCCAGGACCCAGAGGCCTTCGCCATCCTTCAGCATGTTGCTCAGCGCTACTTTTACTCGGGTAGCAAGCCGTTCAACGGTCGCCGGAGGAAGCCCGTCGCTCCGCAGGACTGCTGTGATTCGCGGTGTCCATCCCGCAACCTCGTGCAACAACGCCTCCGCGGTCGCCCCATCAGCAAGCCGTTTCGTCAGCATCTCCACAAACGCATGCACTGAATTTCCGAACGCGCGCGCCTCGAACGAGCCCTCGGGGCGTTCAAAGGGTGCCGGATCCCTTGCAGCATCTCCATAGGCGAGCCTTGGAACGGACGAAAACCGAGACTCCTGTTGGAAGCTCAACGGAAGTCGCTGCAACATCGCAGGACGTACTTCTTTCTCCGCAGCGGCTGCAAGATCAATAGCAAAACCCTCGATTACATCCTGAGCCAATGGAATTACGGACAGCTTCGCCGGTTCTTTCGACTCCGATGACATCGCGGTAAAGTGATTCTCCGCGATTGGCCACGCCGTTGCGAGCAGGCTTCCATGAGCCTTGTCTACCTCTCTTCTCGCATTCAGCTTCGGAGAGGCAAACAGATGCAACTCCTCCCGCGCCCGGGTGCACGCGACATAAAAGACTCGCGTCCTTTCCGCAGCTTCTCTTGCCTTGCCGATGCTACGCAGCCAGGCGTTCAACGACTTTGACCCTTCACCCCGCTCAGCAATCGGCGCCAGCACAATCTGTGCCGCCTCTGCGTCGCCCGAGCCAACTTCACTCCAGTTGAGCAGCTTCTCGCGATCCACCGGCGCTTTTCTCTCCATGCCGGGCACGATTACGACATCCCACTCCAGGCCTTTGGCCTTATGGATCGTCATGATATCGACTGCATCTTCGACCGCTAGGGTTTCAGCGAACAGAACGTTGAGTCGCCGCTTCAGCATGCCTGGGTCCACCGTGCCGGACTGCTCTTCCACCTCATCCAGCAGTCGAAGATAGCGCCGAACATTCGCAATTTCGGCATTGTTCAAATAGGCGTCTCCGCCCAGAGATCGCCAAGTCCGTTCCACACGCTGTGCCGTGGTCAATTCGCTGCGATACGCTGCCGATGCCTGTAACACCGGCCACACCCGCATCAATCGTGTGGAGCTCTCCTCGCTTAGTAGTTCGCCACGCTCTCGAATAGCGTCCTCGACGCATCGCTCGGCCCAGTCAGGGTCGTCTGCGCCGGCGAGCATGTGCAGATCCGCCAATCCGAGTCCGCACCATGGCGCATGCAGCACGGCAAACCAGGCTGTGCGATCGGCAGGGTGCAGCAACGCGCGTGTCAGGGCAAACAGATCGAGCACCTCCTGCCGCTCGCCTAACGTCTCAATATCCACGGCACGAAAGGGAATCGCACCTTTTGTTTCGTCGTTTAACTCCGCAACAATGTCGTTCAGGACTCCGCGGCTGCGCACCAGCACCGCAATCTTCCACGGTCTCTCCTTCCTTCGGCGGTCCTCAGTCAAAGGCCGCTCGCGCCAGTGTTCGATGATGGTCCTGACCTGCTGTGCTTCCGTTCGTGCCTTTCTTCTCCGCTCTTTCTTTGCCTCCTCATTCGGATCCTGTATCTGCGTATGCCACACCACGCCCTCTGCTCCGATACCGGATCGTCCCCGGACTGCCTGTGCCTCGACGTACGGCACCTCTTCCGGATTGTCTGCACTCGTCTTGCGCGGGAAGAGAAGAGAGAAATTTTCGTTGAAGGTATTCACCAGCTCGTGTTGGGAGCGAAAGTTGGCTGTCAAACGCAGGCTCCCCAGCGACAGATCGCCCAGCGCATGCGTTTGCATCATCCGAACAAAGCGTTCCACGCGCGCCTGCCGGAACAGGTAGATCGACTGCTTCGGATCACCCACCAGAAAAACGGTCTGGCTCTGCCCATCCCACCCCTGCGTGAGTAATTCGAGCAACTCGTACTGGCTCGTCGACGTGTCCTGCATCTCGTCCACCAGCAGGTGCTGCAGTCGCATCCCGAGCGCCGCATTCAGATCTTCAATGGCGCCGTCTCGCCGCAAGGCCGCACGGGCCAGCAGCCCGAGTTCGGCGAAATCACACTCGCCGGCTCGCGCAAACGTCAGCTGCAACTCTGCGAGCGCCCGGCTCAGCACACGAAACAATGCTTTTGCCACAGTCCACTGCTCTTCCGGATAGGTGGCGGGCGGCAGGCACTTCACCTGCTTGATCGCGTCGAGCACCGCTTCGTGATCGCGCAAGGCATCGACCAGATCTCTCAAACGCGCAGCATGCGGTCTTTCGAGATCGAACTTTAGATAGTCGCTGCGAAAGCCCGAACGCCACGCACCTGCGCCTGTCGTCACCAGATGAATCAATGCCTGCCAGTGCTCAAGATGATCGGCGATCTCTTCCGGTGCATCCTGCAATCCTGCCAACACGGCAATTGGCGAAGGCTCCCCCCTGTAGCCTTCCGCATGCCCCATCTCACCGGCGAGCAACGTAAGCTCTCGAAGGATCTCGTCCGGAACGCTCTCAGAGAGGCGCATCAAACCCGTGCCAATGGCCTGTTCCAGCGCCTTCTGCAGACGCGGACGCACAGTGCTGTCCAGGTAGGCGTCATCCAACTCCGACCCCAGCAGCGGCACCAGTTCGCCCCACTGGTTCCTCAGGGGCAACATCTCCATCAGCAGGCGCTCGCACTCCGCCAGGCTTCCATCGCGATGCAGTAACACTGTCCGCAGCGCCGCATCCAGCGCGGCATCGCTTCCGCCCAGCTGCATCAGTGTCTGCCGTGCGGCCTCGCGATACAGCGGCGTTGCATCCTCCACTGGTCTCTGCCTGCCCCCACCGCCCGACAGCACAGGCAGCGAATGCGCGATCTCTCCGCAGACCGCGTCGATCGTGCGAATCCTCAACCGCCGTGGATGTTCGAGCAGCCGCCATCCCAGCAGCGCATCCCGCTCCAGCACCGCTCGCGACAGCCTCCGCGTCTCAAGCGCAAACGCCGACTCGTCGTTGACTGGGTTGTCGAGTGCGGCGCTCTCAAGCTGCTCGCGGACTCGCTCGCGCATCTCTGCCGTTGCCTTCACCGTGAACGTGATGGCCAGCACCTGCTCCGGCTGCTCCACGCTCTCATCGGCGAGCAGCTTCAGGTAGCGCTGAATCAACAATCCCGTCTTGCCCGACCCGGCCGGCGCCTCCACCACCCACGACTGCCGGATATCCAGCGCTCGTTCCCGCTCTCGCCAGTCCGGCGGTAGCTCCTGTGCGCCACTCCCCGGTGCGACTGCAAAGAGATCAGCCACGCCCCACCTCTTCCGCTGCGCCGGCACCGTCCTCGTCGTCTTCAAGCGATGTGGCGTCGAGACGGCACAGCACTCTCTGTCCGCAGTACTCGCATGTCGCGGGATAGCTCTTGGGCCGCACGCTCGCGTCGCCGGCATAAAACTCCCCGGCCAGTCGTACGAGAACCTCTCTCCATCGCTCCACCTGTTCAGCGAGCGTTGCTGCTTCCTTCATCGTTGCAGGCTTGCCCGGCAGTACGCCGTCTCCCGGCATATCCTTTCCACGCTCTGCCTTCGCCGGCACGCACGAGCCCGAACGCGACGCCCTTCAGAGTTTCTGGCTCCGACAAGATCGCATACAGCGGGAGTTGCGGTGCGTCCGGCCTGTCGCTCAGCCAGTCGTTTGGCGAGGCTGCCCCTGTTTTGTAATCGATAAGAACCTCTCCGCCGCCGACCTGATCGACACGGTCCATCCGGACATTCAATTGCAACGGTCCCACCTGCACATCGCGGAACTCTTTCTCGCTCAGCCGGACCTCGAACGGCAGCCTGCGCTCCAGTTCCAGTTTCAGCCACCAGCTCAGAAGCCGCTGCAGCCGGTCGCGCTGCACCTCCAGATACGCCGCGTCCCACGCCGTCGAACTCGATCCTTCCGTTCTCTTCAGCGCTTCGGAGATGCACCAACGCAACACATCTTCACGTTCCTCTGCTGTCATTTGCCGCAGTTGATCCTGCGTCTTCACCTCGTCCCAGAACCGTTTCAGAACGTCATGCACCACCGTGCCGCTCTCGCGTGCATCCATGCCAGGTTCTATCTCTTCGAGTTCGTTCGCGCGGAGCCGAATCTCAGCAAACGCGCGAAATCCGCACGCCGCCTGCAACTGCAGTACCCTCGCGCCGCCGCGGATTGCACCATCCGGCGGCGACGGCACTCGCGCGACGTCCTCAATCTCTTCGACCGCCACGACCGTTCGTTCCGCGGCATCACCGGAGAGCTCGCCTGCGCTTACCTGCTCGAGTTCCAACCCAGCCAGCGAAGCCGAGTGCCTCTGCCGGCTCTCCAAGGTCTCTCGCGCATAGCTGAACACAATGGCCACGGCACAATTGGCGATGCGTTCCGTTATTCGTCGCGCCTCTTCGCTGTCCCTCGCGACGTCGGTTCCCGGCATCTCCAGTTCGCGCTGCAGCGACCATGGCAGTAGTCCGTTGCTGCGCAACTCGATTGGCCAGGTGAGCTCGCCCGCGCGCAGAAACCACAGCGCATCGAACGTCCCTCCCGCTGCTTCAAGCGGGCCCATCACCTGCACCGGGGCATCGTGCGACTCCGGAGCAAACGTCGTTTGCTCCGCAATCCTCTCTACACTCGCTAGAGCGTCCATGTACTCGACCCGCACGCCCTCGAAGTCCAGCGTGGCCAACTCATCGAGCGCACCCTCCCATTTGCGCCGCAGCTGGAAGTGAAAACTGCTCTCCCGCGATCCGGAACTCCAGCCAGCTGCTTCGAGCAACTCTCGCATCGTCTCCGCCCACTCTGCATGCGTTCGTGGGCCTGTGCCTTGCACGCGATTTGCGAGCGTGCACATGGCACGCAGCGCCCGCAACATTCGCGAAATCCCGTCACGTCGTTTTGACCGCTCCACGAGTGCGGTCAACCAATCCAGCGTGATCTCCGGCCTGAGCATCCTCGCCTTGCGCAACTCGAAGGCATCGAACTCGCTGCGCTTCCCGTGCTCTTCGTTCGCCGTAGCGAACTCTGGCGACAGCAGCAGTCGGCTCACTTGCTCCAGCGGCAGAGCTTCCCCGGCCCAGCGCAACAAATCCAGAGCAGTCGCGACCGTCGCGGTCTCGGCGAGTGGAACTCCCAACGAAAATTCGTAAGGCCCGGCGGCGTTTCCTGCACGAATATCTTCCAACTCAGGCGCAAGCACCTCGCGGAAGACGCGATCGATCTCACGTCGCTCAGCCTCCAGCGCCGGCACGATTACTGCGAGCCGCGCATTCGGCATCTCCTCCAACGATCTCCTCACCCATCGCGCAGCAGCGGATAACTCGTCCTGCTCATCTCGTGCTTCCACCAGCATGCGGCGAGTGAGGGTGACAGCAGGCTGCAACTCCTCAACCTCAACCCCAGCTGACCGCATCGTCTGCACCAGGCTCACCTGCGCTGGCGTTAGCCGGTCGAACCCCACCAGCAAAACCCCATCTGTCGGAAGCGCCACCAGTCCCTGACCGATCGCGTTACGCAGCGTCTCCGCCAACTGTGCCGCTGCGATAAGCCCCTCAGTCCTGCAGGTCCGTTCGAACGAGCGAGTCCACCGCTGAAAGGCCCGCGTATCTGTGCCTCCTCCGGCTCCACGCAAGCGCTTTTGGCCCTCATAGCTCGAAACCAGCTGCCAGGCCTCGGCGGCCATTTCGGCCAGCGAGTCGAGACTCTTGAGGCTCTTTCTCTCCTCGTCCGCCTCCAGAATCCGCCGCCATACCGCATGCTCCTGGCTTCGATTCAGCAGCAACTCCGTGGCGTGTCCACCGATCGCCAACCCTCGCCATAGCTCCGCCATCCACGAGTCCCACGCGAGAACCCGCGGAGGCTCCCAGCTCGTTCGTCCTAAGTTGCGCTGTTGCCGGTCGAACCCCCGCCGCAAAACCCGCGCCGCCCGCTGATTTCCAGTCAGCACAAGAGTGCCCCGTTCCAGCGCCTCAGCAATCTTTACCGGCAGCAACTCCACACCATCCATCTCTCGGTTATACGCTCGCGGACACTGGAAAATCAGTCACCCGAAACGCGAGCCTTCGGCGGCAACCAACTCATCGCCAGCAACCCGGCAGCAGCAGCAAAAGGCAGCGACAAAGCCAGCTGCAACGAGCCTATCCGCGTCGAGACAGCGCCCATCATCCAAGGCAGCGCTGCCGCGCCAAGTCCCGACACGGCAAGCACAATCCCGGCCTGCCGCGCAGCAGGCCGCTCCGCCATCAGCAACGCCCAGGTAGCCGGAAAGAACGGTGCCAGGCTCAACCCCAGCAACACCGCAAATCCAGCGATTGTCACCGCCGAATGCGCCATTGCCAACCCTGCCGTGAACAAGGCCGCCAATGCCAGCCCCCATCGCTGTGTCGTCTTCTCTCCCACGCGCAGCATCACCGCCGAAGCACCCGCTCGCCCAACGGTCAGCGACATCCACAGCAGTAGCGTCGTGTATTCGCTCACCGTCAGCGTTTTATCGCCGTACCGCAGCGCATACGTTGTCAGCCACCCGCTCAGGCAGGTCTCCAGTCCGCCATAGAGCACCAGCAGCCCCGCAAAGTAGAGAAACATGCGCCCGTCCAAGCCGGTCTTTTGTTCCGCCACAACCATCGGGGCTTCGAGGTCATCCGCATTCGCACCATCTCCGCGCGTCTGCAGGATCAAGGCAACTCCGCCAAGCAAAAAGAGACCGGCGAAACATTCCATCAGGCGCTGCAACGCAAACCTCGGCAGCAACCACGCTGACAGTAACGCCGAGAGCATCGCTCCAAGGCTGAACGAAAAATTCAGCAATGCCAGTGCCGACCCGCGGTGAGCCGTGAACCTCCTCCCGGCCAGGATATTCACCGAAGTAATAATCTGGCCCAGCCCGTACCCACCCACAAACAGCCCGACGCATCCCAGACTCATTCCGGGGGCAAACGCGAACCCGCCAAAACCAAGCGCGCCGGCCAATAATCCCAGCAACAGACTCCGGTGAAGTCTCTGCGACACAGTGATGCCACCCAGAAACGCGCCGCAGAACTTCGTCATCATCAGCAATCCGCTCTGCGAATCGAGCATGCTCCACTGCCGCGCCAGAACAGGCAGAATCGGCCCCAGCAGAGCAGTGCCCAGGCCAGCCAGCAGTAGTCCGAAGTGCATCAATCCCAAAGTAGGCCCAGCAGTTTTTTCACGTTCGATCAATTCAGCCCTCGCCGCAGACTTGCCTAGCCATTATCATGGGGCACAGGAGTTTCTCCGTGTCGCGCAGGCCCCTATTTTTCCTCGCTGTCCTCACTCTCTTCCTTGGCTGTCACTCAAGCCCCCCCTCCTCGGCAAACCCAGCGGGCAAGCAGAAGACCTTTACCATTCGCGGTAAGGTCGTCTCCACCAGTGGCGCGCAGATCGCCCTCGACGGCGAAGATGTTCCCGGCTTCATGGAAGCTATGACCATGGAGTACAAGCTCAAAGATCCGAGCGTTGCAAGCGAGCTTCACCCGGGAGACCGTATCACCGCGAAGGTGCTCGCCGACAAGGATGGCGAAGGCTACTCCAACGTTCGGCTTGACGACATTGTTGTCATCGGCCAGGCCCGTCCCGACTACAAACCCCCCGTCGTTTACCACGTACCTGCACCGGGAGACGCAGTCCCCGACTTTCATCTTCTCAACCAGAGCGGCCGCACCATTCATCTCGACCAGTTCAAAGGCAAGCTTGTCCTGCTGACCTTTGTCTACACGCGCTGCCCGCTCGCGGACTACTGCCCGCGCATGAGCCGAAACTTCGCCGATATCGACAAGGCCCTCGCCGCCGATCCCGCGCTCTACCGCCAGACCCATCTGCTCTCGGTCAGCTTCGATCCCGCTTACGACACGCCGAAGGTTCTTCGCAGTTACGGCGGTGCGTACACCGGCAATTACACCAGGGAGAAGTTCGAACATTGGGACTTTGCGGCGCCGACAGAGAAAGATCTTCCCGCTGTCACGCAGTTCTTCAATGTCGGCGTCACGCCCGGCGATGCGAAGACCCTCACGCACTCGCTCTCAACGGTGCTGATCGGCAAAGACGGCAAGATCATCGCGTGGTATCCGACCAATGACTGGAAGCTCGAAGATGTCGTGGCAGCAATCAAAAAAACTGCCACGACCTAGGCTTGCCACTCCGTCGATACCCATCGGCCGGCATCGACGTACTATGGCGAAAGCGTCGCGCCGGAAATACATCCTGGAAACCCCACCCGGAGCCGACCTTTCTCGCGAGCAGGAGCCCGGTGCGTTCGCCATGTCCTCGGCCCTTCCAGTATCCTGATACAGCATCCCAAAGAGGAAGATCACATATGGCAAAACTCACCATCGGCTTCGGCATTCTGCTCATTCTGCTCGGTATCCTCGGCTACGTCGCAACCGGGAGCGCCCATCCCACAGCCCTGATTCCAGTTGGCATCGGTCTGCTCTTCGTTCTTTTCGGCGTGATGGCCAACACGGAAGACAGCAAGAAGCGCATGCTCTGGATGCACATCTCGGTTACGGTTGCCCTGCTCGTGTTTCTTGGCATGATTCCCGCTGCGATCGACGTCTTCCGCCTTGCTCACGGAGTGTCCTTCCCGTATCCAGCAGCCGTCGAAGAGAAGGCAGCGCTCGGACTCTTCTCTCTCATCTACGTCCTCTTCTGCGTTCGCTCGTTCCTCAACGCTCGTCGCAGCCGTCTCGTGTAGCCACACAGGACACGTCTGCATCTGACGCAGGGATAAAATCATCAAAACGTGGACAAAGCTGCATGTGGATCAGGCTTTCTGATCATTCAGGCCACTTACTTTAACCCGCCGAAGCACCATCGTCTTTGCGGCGCAGACTCGGAGCACCAATGTCCTCTTCCTACGGACCATCCAAATTCGGCACCGGCATGAAGGCCGCGGATCGACCCTCGCGCAACGTTGGCAAGGCAGTAGCGGCCGACCTCACCAGCGCGCGTCCCAAGCCCACCTTGAAGAAGGTGCTTCCCGAGGTCTGGAAGCTGATCAGGCCCCGACGCATGCTCCTCGGTGGCAGCTTTCTCCTGATGATCGTCAACCGCGCCAGCGGCCTCGTTCTTCCGGCTTCAACGAAGTTCCTCATCGACAACGTCATGGGCAAGCACATGCTCAATCAGCTGCCTTTGATCGTCGGCGTCGTCGCGGCTGCTACAACCTTGCAGGGAGTCACCTCGTACACGCTAACGCAGCTCCTCTCCAAAGAGGGTCAGCGTCTCATCGCCGAACTTCGCATGAAGGTCCAGGCTCACATTGGCCGCCTGCCTGTGGCGTTTTATGACGAGAATCGCACCGGAACTCTGGTCGCACGCATTATGAGCGATGTCGAAGGCGTCCGCAATCTCATCGGTACCGGCGTCATCGACTTTTTCGGAGGCATTCTCACCGCTCTCATTGCTTTTTGTGTACTCATCCGGCTGAGCACACAAATGACGCTTGTCACCTTCGTCATCCTCATCCTCTTCGGCCTCGTCCTGCAACGCGCCTTCAAGACCATACGCCCCATCTTCCGTGAGCGTGCCAAGATCAACGCCGAGGTCACTGGCCGCCTCACCGAATCTCTCGGCGGCGTCCGCGTTGTCAAGGGGTATCACGCCGAGCAGAGCGAAGCCAATGTCTTCGCCGCCGGCGCTCAGCGGCTTCTTCAGAACGTCATCTCCTCTCTCACCGCACAGTCGCTGATGTCGCTCGCCTCCACGGCGATCCTCGGCATCGTAGGCGCGCTGATCATGTATCTCGGAGCCCATCAGGTCGTCAGTGGCCGTCTCACTACCGGCGGCTATGTCACCTATGTCATGTTCCTCGCCTTCATGATCGCGCCGATCGCACAACTCGTCGCCATTGGCACTCAGCTTACAGAGGCTGTCGCCGGGCTGGACCGCACCACCGAGATCCTTAACGAAAACGAAGAAGACAGCGAGCCGAACCGCAAAGTAACTCTGCCCGTGATTCAGGGCGACGTCACCTTCAGGGACGTCACCTTCAGCTATGTTCCGGGCAAGCCCGTCCTGCATGGCATCAGCTTCGAATCGAAACCGGGCACCGTCACGGCGCTCGTGGGCTCCTCAGGCTCCGGCAAATCCACCATCATTTCGCTTATCTGCGCGTTTCACACCGCGACGGGAGGGCAGGTTCTGATCGACGGCATCGACCTCGCCACCATTCGCCTCTCGAGCTATCGCCAGCAACTCGGCGTTGTCCTTCAGGAGACGTTTCTCTTCGACGGCACGATCCGCGAAAACATACTCTTCAGCCGACCAAACGCCACTGAAGAGCAGCTCATGGAGGCATGCCGCATCGCTCGCGTCGACGAGTTCGCCGAGCGATTCCCCGAACAGTACGAAACCATCGTCGGCGAGCGCGGCGTCAAGCTCTCCGGCGGCCAGAGGCAGCGCCTCTCCATCGCCCGAGCCATCCTCGCTGACCCGCGCATCCTCATCCTCGATGAGGCCACCAGCTCGCTCGACTCGGAATCCGAAGCCATGATCCAGGGCGGCCTCAACCACCTGATGCAGGGCCGCACCACCTTCGTCATCGCCCATCGGCTCTCCACCATCCGCCGGGCCGACCAGATCCTTGTCGTCGAACAGGGCGAGATTGTTGAACGAGGAACCCACGAGGTGCTCTACCAGCTCCGAGGCCGCTACTACGATCTCTACACTCGCCAGCACGGGCTCGAAGCCAATCTCTTTCTGGCCCCAGGGGAAGGGGATGTGGTTGAAGAATCAGAGACTTCCAAGGCCTAAGAAAGCGCCATGTACACTATGTACATGGCGCTTCACATCACAAATCCCGACGTGGAGAAAGAAGTAAGGGAACTTGCCCTGCAAAGGGGACTATCCATTACTGACCTGATTGGAACCGCCGTAGGCGAATTTAAGAGGCGAAACCCACCTGCGGTAAAGGTTAAAGCCCTCATCTGAAGAGATCATGGCCATGGTTCGCAGCTATGATCTTCAACCCGTTAATGAAGATCTGACGGACGATGAAATTCTTGGGTATGGCCCCGACGGAATTCCCGAATAATGATTATCGACTCCTCGGCGCTTCTCGCAATTGTCCTTGAAGAGCCAGACTCTTCCGTCTATGCCTCTGCTATCTCGAACAGCCCGGCATGCTGGTTGTCAGCGGCATCGCTGGTCGAGGCATCCATCGTCCTCATGCGGCGCAGAAGCTCCGATCCGATAGCAGTACTGGATAAACTGATTGAGAGCCAGCAGATAGTCATTGTGCCTGTCGATCACGAACAGGCTCTCCTCGCGCGCGAGGCCTTCCTTCGTTTTGGCAAAGGCAGACATCCGGCCAGTCTTAATTTCGGCGATTGTTTCTCCTACGCCTTAGCAAAACAAATGGAGGAATCTCTATTATTCAAGGGCCACGACTTCGCCCACACTGATATCGTCGCCGCCTAACCCTCCACTCGAAGCTCCTGCAATAGAAACGCATAATCAAACGCGATCTCCTTCAGGTAGTCGTACCTGCCCGAAGCCCCGCCATGCCCCGCATCCATGTTGATGTGCAGCAGCAGCGGAGTGTCGTTCGTCTTCAGCGTCCGTAGCTTCGCCACGTATTTTGCGGGCTCCCAGTACATCACCTGCGAGTCGTTCAGGCTCGTCTTCACTAGCATCGCCGGATACGACCCTGCCTTCAGATTGTCGTAAGGCGAGTACGAGCGCATGTAAGCGAACGCCTCGGGCTCATTCGGATTGCCCCACTCCTCGTACTCCGCCACAGTCAGGGGCAGGGAAGCGTCCAGCATCGTATTCATCACATCCACAAACGGAACGTGGGATAGCACCACGCGGAAGAGATTTGGCCGCGCATTCACCACCGCGCCCATCAGCAAGCCGCCGGCGCTTCCACCTTCGATCGCCACGCGATCCTTCGCGCCAAAACCCATGGCCACGAGTTGCTCGGTTACGGCGATGAAATCCGAGAAAGTATTCCGCTTCACCATCATCTTGCCGGCGTCGTGCCACGAGTCGCCCATCTCACCACCGCCGCGGATATGCGCGTAGGCGATCACCACGCCACGGTCCAGAAGCGACAACCGCGCCGCACTAAACCCGATCGGCAAGGGGTAACCATAGGAGCCGTATCCGTAGACATAAAGTGGATTTGTCGAGTTGTGTTCGAATCGGTCGCGGCGATAGACCACGGACGCCGGTACCTTCACCCCATCCTGCGCCTCGATCCATACTCGCTCCGATGCGTAACGCGACGAATCAAACCCTCCCGGAACCTCCTGCTGTTTGAGTAGCGTCGAAGTTCCGCTTTTCACGTCGTACTCGTACACCGAAGCGGGCGAGACCAACGACTGGTAGCTGTAGCGAAAACTCTCGGAGTCAAACTCCGGATTCGCATGGCCTCCCGCAGAGTAGACCGGCTCAGGAAACTCGATCTCCTTCGATTCGCCCAGCTCTTCTAACGTGCCGAACTGAGTCACAGTCAACGTCGGCAACCCAAGATGGCGCCTCGAGCTTACGCAGAAAGACTCGAACACATCGAAGTTTTCCATTGGAGCATCCGCATCCAGTGGAATCAGCTCCTCCCAAAAGCTTCGCTCCGGCGTCTCAACTTTGGTCGTGACCACGCGAAAGTTCTTTCCCACGTCGTTCGTCCGGATATAAAAAAGACCCTTCCGATGATCGACCGAATACTCCTGATCGTCGACGCGCGGTGCAATCATTCGGAACGCGCCTTCCGGAGTCTCCGCGGAGAGAAAATGGCATTCGCTCGTTGTATGGCTGCCCGCTTCCATTAGCACATACTTGCCGTCCCTGGTCTTGCCTACAGCCACGTTGAAGCGTTCGTCCTTCTCTTCGTAGACAACCACGTCATGCGCTGCATCTTCACCCAACCGGTGGCGAAACACATGGTCGTGCCGTTTCGTCACCTCATCCTCGGTGGTGTAAAGCAGCGTCGTTGAATCCGCGGCCCAGACAATTGCCCCAACCCGTTCCGCTGTGTCGGGCAGGTCCTTGCCGGTCTTCAAATCGCGAATGTGGAGCGTGTACTGCCGAAATCCCGTATTGTCGGTCGAGTAAGCCAGCTTGTACCCGTCGGGACTCACCGTCATCCCTCCGACGGCCATGAACGCCTGGCCCTCGGCGAGCTGGTTCACATCCAGAACAATCTCCTCGGGCTGCGACTCGTCGAACTTCGGGCCTGTCGCCAATCTGCGGCAATGAATGGAGTACTGGCGGCCTTCGACTGTCCGCACGTAGTAGAACCAGCCGCGATGACGATAGGGAACCGACTCATCGGTCTCCTTGATATGCGACAGCATCTCGGCATACAGCTTCGCCTGCAGTTGCTCGGTCGGAGCCATCTCGGCCGCCGTGTAAGCGTTCTCCGCTTCAAGGTAAGCGAGCAGCTCCGGCGAGGACTTGTCCCGCATCCAGCGGTAGTTATCCTCGAGCGTCTGTCCGTGCAATGTAGTCGGTGTCGGTTCCTGCCTGGCCTGCGGTGGCCTGATGGTACTTTGTGTCATGCCTGATAGCTCCACTTACCAGAATACCGTGTCTGACTGGAGTCAGGAGGCAACCATCCCGTATCCTCCAACACCAAATTGGTGTATGACCAAGGCGTGGCGAGTTTGTTACACTCACTCGCCAAGGAGTCGCCCCATGACATTCAGACGCGTAGGCACCCTCATCTTCGGCACAGCCATTGTTTCGTCTCCCGCTCTGCTCGTCGCTCAATTCGACCCCACGGCGGTCCCCGCCTCCCAGACCCAGGCAAATCGGCCCGGGCAGCAGATGCCCGCTACGACGTCCATGCAGGACTCAGGCCCCAACGCCGGAGATCTCGGCCAGGTCATGCAGGACAAGATGTTCCTTCGCCAGGCAGCGGAGGGAGGCATCGCCGAAGTGAAGCTCGGCCAACTCGCGGTGCAGAAAGCCAGCAGCGACGACGTCAAGATCTTTGCGCAGAAGATGGTCGACGATCATACAAAGCTGAACACCGAGATCGCCCAGGTAGCCGATTCCATGGGAGTGATGTTGCCGAAATCCATGAGCAAGGATGACCAGGCCGAGTACGACAAACTCAACGCGCTCTCCGGAAACGATTTCGACACCGAGTACCTGTCCTTTATGGTGAAGGACCACCATAAAGATTTGCATGCATTCCGCCTCGAAGCGGCAAGCCACACCGATCCCACGCTTCACGACGAAGTCGTCAAAGCAGAAAGTGTCATCCATGAGCACACCGTGATTGTCGACAAGCTCGCCCGCGAGAAAGGCATTCCCGTGCCCCCTCATGGTGACCACAAACCCACACCAGCCCCTAGCTTGTAGGCTGGTCTCTCCGCCCGGAACTTTATTCATAGACGAAGCGTAGAATCACCTGCGATGCCTTATCTCTCGCGCTGGCTTGCGGTTGTCCTCCTGATCTTCGCTCCGTCGGTTGTTGTGACGGCCGAGTCGGTGAGCACCCTTCCGGCTCCTACCGGTTACGTCAGCGATTTTGCAGGCGTCTTGTCTCCCACGACAAAATACAATCTCGAGAGCATCTGCAGTCAGGTCGATCACCAGGCCCATGCGCAGATCGCCGTCGTGACCATCAAAACCCTCGACGAGGATCAGCCGATCGATGATTTTGCCGTCAAACTCGAAGAGAAGTGGAAGGTAGGCAAGAAGGGAACCGATCGCGGCGTTCTGGTTCTCTTCGTTATGAACCCCAGGAAATATCGCATTGAGGTCGGCTATGGCCTTGAAGGGATCCTCAACGACGCCAAGGTGGGCGATATCGGCCGCACGATGGTCCCGGCTGCCAGTCAGGGCGACTTCAACACCGCAATCCCGCTTGGCGTCATACAGATCGCCAAGGTCATAGCCGCCGATGCAGGTGTCACACTTTATCAGCCCCAGAGAACTCCGCAGTATCATCGTCAACAAGCCCCTGTTCAAATCAGTTTGACTCAGATCATCCTGGGCGGCGGCGTCATCCTGCTGGTCCTGTTCTTTCTCGTCAAGACTGGCAATACCGGCCTCCTGTTTTTTCTTCTCGGAAGCCTGATGGGCGGTGGCGGCCGCGGGGGCCGCGGAGGCGGCAGGGATGGGGATGGCGGAGGTTTTGGAGGGTTCGGAGGAGGCAGCTCCGGCGGCGGAGGAGCCAGCGGAGACTACTGAGGAACGCAAATGTGAGAAAAGCTGCCGCAAACTACGGCTTGGAACTCGGCGCCGAATGATAAAGTACAGCCGAGGCGACCGGCCAACGATAACATTCAAGATCAAAACGCGAAGGGAAAACGAGAAATCATGAAAGCTTTATGGATTGTGCTTGGACTGGTAGGTCTTCTTATCCTTGCTCTTGTTATCGGCGGGGGCAGCTACATCGGTTCGAAGAACCAGATGGTAGCTAAAGACCAGAACGTGAAAGCAGCCTTCTCACAGATCGATATCGATCTGCAGCGGCGTGCTGACCTGATTCCGAACCTGGTTGCAACCGTCAAAGGCTACGCCAACGTCGAAGAGACCGTACTGAACAACATCGCTCAGGCGCGTTCGGGCCTCTTGACCGCGCAATCACCCAACGAAAAGCTCGCAGCCAACGACAGGTTGAACGTCGCGCTCCTGCCGTTGATGCGCTTGCAGGAGAACTATCCTCAACTGAAGAGCAATGAGCAGTTCATGGGGCTGCGGGATGAGTTGGCAGGAACCGAAAACCGGATCGCGATCGCCCGCCGCAGGTACAACGAGTCGATCCGGGACTATAACACTTACATCCAGCAGTTCCCGAACAGCCTCTGGGCAAACTTCGCCGGTTTCCAGCCCAAGAACGAGTACTTCACCGCTGATCCCGGATCGAAAACTGCCCCTAAGGTCGACTTTTCAAAATAACGAGGGACCGATTTTGGCCACGCAAAAAAGGCCGTCGTGAAGAGCGACGGCCTTTTCGTGCGATCGAAAACAGGGTGAAGTCTTCTACTTGGTGAACGCCGAGATTGCTGTTGCCTCGTCGTCCTTGATGTCGAAGACGGTATAAAGCTTCGTAATCTGGAGCAGATCGTGGACCTTCTTGGTCAGGTTCAGCAGCTTCAACTCGCCGCCGCTGTTCTTGACTGTTGTGAAGGCGCTGACCAACTCCCCGATGCCCGAGCTATCGATGTAGCTGATGTCGCCCAGGTTCAGCAAAATCTTCTTTGAACCCTTCGCCAGCACATCGCGAACTGCGTCGCGAATTGTTACGCTACCTTCGCCGAGAGTGATGCGGCCGCTAAGATCCAGAATGGTAACGCCATCCACCTGGCGCGTAGATACTTTCATGCTCATGTGTCGTCTTCTCCTTAAGGTCCCCGCCGCTTTAGGTCTCCCTGGTCCCTTAGGTTCCAGGTTGCGCCGGTGTTCTATGTTTGATCAGTGTTAGTTCTGTGCCGGGATGTAGCTGCCGAAAGTTTACCTCATCCATAAACGCCTTGATAAGAAAGATACCGCGACCAGAGCCACGAAGGATGTTTTCCGGTGCGAGCGGATCGGGAATCTTATCCGGATCAAGCCCCGGCCCCTGGTCCGCAATCCGGATAATCAGGGAGTCGCTGGTCGTTTCAAACGATGCCACAATATGCTTGCTGCTGTCATACGAGTTGCCGTGAAGCACTGCATTGACGGCCGCCTCCCTCACCGCCATGGCGATGTGCGGAATCGTATCTTCGTCGAAACCAGCCCGCTGCGCAACCTGCTCGGCGGTTAGCTCAATCTTATTAACGCTATCGAGAGACGAATCAAGGGTGAAACTGACACGGCTTGAGGTTGAGTCGGCCAAAGATATCCTTGTCTTACTGTATCCGCCTTGCTCTGTGCCGGTCGATTTTGTCGTCGATCCGGGATTTTGGCAGTGATGGCAGTGTGCTTGTGGATTTATCGAAAGTCAAGACGATAGGCCGATCTTTTCAATTCCCGGCCTGTTTTGGGCCTATGGATTGCCTGGTCTGTGTCGTTCCGGGCGTTGACTCGAACGTTGATCAAACCGGCTCTCTGCCTGCCTTTCGACGCTCCTCTGAGCTAACATGCGGGGTAGCAGGTAAAGTGGGTCAAGTGGGCAGGGAAGTAGCTCAGGATCGCGGTCGCACTATGACAAAGCACGCCAATCAAAAGACCAGCGTCTCCAGCCTCATGGGAGCCGCTGTCATCGACCCTCAGGGAGCAACGGTCGGCCACGTCCGCGAGTTTGCCGTGGCCCCCTCCGTCGACGCCGGGCACATTCATGGAGTCGTCCTGAAACTTGCTTCGGCCAAACGAGGCGACCGCCACCATCTCGTCCCGGTCACTCACCTCCAACTCACTTCCAGCGGAGCGATGCAGCTTCGCGGCACCGCCAGCCCCACCGTCCTACCCGACGATGACAGCTTTCTCCTGCTCGAACGCGACCTCCTCGACCAGCAGATCATTGACGTCCACGGCCACAAAGTCGTTCGGGTCAACGATGTAGAGCTTGTCTGGGAGAACTGCGAGGAAAACGGAGAAAATAGCCCCGAAAATGGCCTGCCTCTTTCCCTTCGTATCGCTGAGGTTGAAGTCGGTTTGCGAGGAGCGGTTCGCCGGCTTCTCAAGGGCCTTCCCCGGACCTCAGTCGACCGGATTGCCGGCCGTTTCGGCGCCAGCATCATCCCCTGGGACTTCGTCGACCTCATCGACCGCGACCCCGCCCGTCGCGTCCGTCTCCGTATCGAGCAGGACCGGCTCTCGCAGATGCACCCCTCCGACATCGCCGACATCCTCGAGGAACTTGCCCCGGCCGAGCGCCAGGCCCTCTTCATCTCCCTCGACGACGAGGTCGCCGCTGAGGCGCTCGAAGAGGTCAAGCCCAGGATGCAGCAGTCCCTCATCGAGTCGCTCGACTCCGAAGAGGTCGCGGCCATCGTCGAAGAGATGGATCCCGGCGCTGCCGCCGACCTTCTCTCCGAGCTCTCCGACGAGCGCTCCGAAGCCATTCTCGAAGAGATGGACCCCGAAGAGCGCCAGGAGGTCGAAGATCTCCTCGAGTTCTCCGGAAACTCCGCCGCCGGCCGCATGACCACCGACTACATCGCTCTTCCCGTGACCGCCATAGTCGATCAGGCCATCAACGCCCTCCGCGACTTCGAAGGCGACATCGAGATCATCACTGACATTTACCTGCTCGACGAAGAGGAGCGAATCACCGGTCTGATTCCTCTTGTTCAGCTCCTGCTCGCCAAAGCTGCAGCCCCATTGGACACGCTGCCGCACGGGCACATCGTGACCTGCGGCGTCGATGCTAACGGCCGCAAAGTCGCCGAGCTCTTCGACAAATACAACCTCCGCTCCCTCCCGGTCGTCGACGCCGAGAAAAAACTGGTAGGCGTGATCCACGCCGAACAGGTCATCGCCCTTCTCAGAGCCAGCCGTTAGCGCATTACATCAATGAACGAGATCACTTCAGGCAAACGTAAAGGAAACGCAGTTACTCCATGAAGATTCTGTACGCCGCAGGCCTTGCCCCCCAGGAATCGTCTCTTTACCGTCTCTGGGCGCTCGAGCGGCTCGGCCATCAGGTCATCCCCTTTAATACCCACGACTACCAGCCGCGAAACGCCCTGATTCGCAAGGCCACCCTCCGTCTCTGTGCGGGCCCCTCTGTTAATCGCCTTAATCGCGAGCTGCTTCGCATCGCCGCGGCAGAAAAGCCCGATCTCGTGTGGACGGACAAGCTCCTTTTCATGCAACCCGGCACGGTAGACCGGCTCCGCGCCCTGGGCATCGCCACCGTCAGCTACATGATCGACAATCCCTTCGGCCCCCGTCGCGATCCCGGCTGGCGTCTCTACATGAAGAACATCCCTCACTACGACCTGCACGTCGTCCAGCGCGATAAGAACCTCCTCGATTACACCTCGCGAGGCGCCCGAGACGTTATCAAGATTCAGACCGCCTACGAGCCCACCCTGCACTTTCCGCCACCCTCGGGCTGGTCTGACGCGGACCGCAACCGCGACGTCTCCTTTATCGGCACGCCTTACGACAACCGCGCCGAGACCCTCGGACGCCTCTGGCGCGAATGCGGACTTTCCGTTGCCGTCTCCGGCAGCGCCAAACTCTGGGCTCGTGCTATGCAGCCAGACGTCTTCAAGGCCACCTTCCGCGCCGGTGAGCTCTACCGCGACGACTATCGCGAGGCCATCTGGCGTTCGCGAATCAACCTCAGCTTCCTCACGCACTCCAACCAGGACGAGTTCGTCCACAAGAGCTTCGAGATCGCGGGCTGCGGCGGCTTTCTGCTCGCCGAACGCTCAGAAGGCCATCTCCAGCGCTTCAGGGAGGACGAAGAGGCCGTCTTCTTTTCCAACTTCGAAGAACTCGCCCAAAAGATTCGCCGCTACCTCCCTGACGAGGCCGCTCGCCAGCGCATTGCCGTCGCCGGAAACCTTCGCGCCGCCCGCGATGGCTACCATAACGACCGTCAGGTTGGCCTCATCCTTGAGCGAATCCAATGTCTCCTTTAGACGCGGCCAACTTCTTTCGGCCAATAACCGCACCGAGCGTCCAACATCAAACGGAGCAACCCACATCAAAAAAAATAGTTTAGCCTGTGAGAGGCGAGCCGAGCGTTCTCCCAACCCAGCGAAAAGGAACAGGAAATGACTGCCTGGCGCATCTGGAGAACTCGGCTCATTCTCGTCTTTGCCGTTCTCGGCCCGGGCTTCATCACCGCCAACGTCGACAACGACGCCGGCGGCATCCTCACCTACTCAGCCGCAGGAGCCCAGTTCGGCTACACGCTCCTCTGGACGATGATCCCCATCACCCTTGCACTCATTGTGGTGCAGGAGATGTGCGCGCGCATGGGCGTCGTCACCGGGAAGGGCCTCAGCGACCTCATTCGCGAGGAGTTCGGCCTCCGCATCACCTTCGTCATCATGTTTCTGCTCGTCGCCGTCAACTTCACCAACGTCGTCACCGAGTTCTCCGGCATCGCGGGCAGCATGCAGCTCTTCCACGTCAGCAAATACATCAGCGTCCCCATCTGTGCCCTCATCGTCTGGGCGCTTGTCGTCAAGGGCGACTACAAGAGCGTCGAAAAGATCTTTCTTATCGCCAGCGTCTTCTACATTGCCTACATCATCGCCGGCGTACTGAGCCGTCCTGACTGGCATCTCGCCCTCGTCGAGACCGTCAAGCTCCCACCCCGCGACGTCTGGTACGACAAGGCCTACGTCTACATGACTGTCGGCGTTATCGGCACCACCATCACTCCCTGGATGCAGTTCTACCTGCAGTCCTCCATCGTCGAAAAGGGTGTCAGCGTCCGGCAATACAAGGCCTCGCGCCTCGACGTCATCGTCGGCTCAATCTTTACCGACGTCGTTGCCTGGTTCATCGTCGTCGCCTGCGCCGCGACGCTCTACACTCACGGCATGCACACCATCGCCGATCCCTCCGACGCTGCCCAGGCCATGAAGCCCCTCGCCGGAGATTATGCCTTCATTCTCTTCGCTGCCGGTCTCTTCAACGCCTCGCTCTTCGCCGCGTCGATCCTGCCGCTCTCCACCGCTTACACCGTCTGCGAGGGCCTCGGCTTCGAGAGCGGCCTCGACAAAGGCTTTCGCGAAGCCAAATTCTTCTACTGGCTCTACAGCCTGCTCCTCTTCGCCGGAGCCGCCGTTGTCCTCATTCCCAACTTTCCTTTGGTCAAATTCAGCATCCTCTCGCAAGTGCTCAACGGCGTCCTGCTGCCGCTGGTCCTCGTCTTTATGCTGAAGCTCATCAACAAACATGATCTGATGGGCAAGTACACCAATAATCGCTGGCTCAACGCCATCGCCTGGACCACCGCGATCATCGTCACCGCGCTCTCCCTGATCCTGGTCTGGAACACGATTCATGGCTGAGCGTTTGGCGCCGCAGACTCCTTGAAGAGATTCTGCGATCTACAACAACTTCCCCTCGGACAGATCACGAATCAACCCCAGATCTGCCGCCAGAAAGTCATACCCGGGCAGTTCTCCCACCGGAACCCACCGCATATCGTTGAAGATCCTGTTCTCCAGCGTTCCTTCAAACTCCCGCACCGCAAAAAACTGAAGATCGATGGCTCCGCCATTCCTGTACTTATGCCGCACCCGCGCGACCCGGCCGCCGATCACGGCCCTTATCCCAAGCTCCTCGTCCAACTCCCGCGCCAGGGCTGCCTCCGAGCTCTCCCCGGCCTCGATCTTCCCACCGGGAAACTCCCACTTCAGGCTCATCGGCTGGTCCGCTTTACGTTGGCAGATCAGCACTTCGACCCCGGAGCCGCTCCCATTCGCACTTCCACGCACAATCAGAGCCGCGACCACCAGACGAAGCGGTTTTTGTGCCGGCCTCTCAACGCGGCTGTCGAGCTTGCGTATGGGCTCTCTCATCTGCCTGTAGATTAGACGACCAGCCCGGCCAAAAGCCTCTATTCCTTTTACTTAGGCTCAACCGACCCCGGATAGTAAACCGCCCATCCCTCCTGAGCGCTCCGCTCCACCAGCCCCGGCGTCGGATTCACCGGAAACGCTCTTCGCGCCATCGCCAGCATCGCCGCGTCGTGCACCGAATTCCCGAAAACCGCATCCGGAGCGGTCACCCCAGCCCTCCGCAGTGCCACTGCCTTGCCCTCGTCCGTCGGCACATCCTCAATCACATCGGTTACAACGCCGTTCTTCACCGCCACCCGCGCTGCCAGCACCCGCTCCGCCGGAATCCCAAACCCGCGCACACCCTCTTCGATCACCCAGTTATTCGTAGAGCTCACCGCCCACAGCTCGACGCTCTTGCCGCGAAGCTCCTCGACCAGCGCCCGCATCTCAGGAAAGATATTCCGCTCGATCCTGCTCTCGAAGAACACCTTCGCCGCCCGGCGCATCTCGTCCTCGCGCAGCCGCTGGTACATCTGCACCATCTCCCCGCAAATAGCCAGCTCCGACACCTCGCCCTTCAGATAGCCGCGATAACGCCCGTCAATCCAATCCGCCGCTTCACGAGAGGCCAGCCCGGTCTCAATCGTCCATTGCATGAATGCGGACCCGGAGTCTCCCGACCACAGCGTTCCGTCGCAATCGAAGACAGCTACTGCCGGCGACAGCGCCAGCACTGCCTCATGAAACTCCGACGTACTCAACCGGTTCTCTGTAACGACTTTGCTCACTCAATCAACTCAACTTTTCTGCGCGTCCTCGCGCGTGTTCCTGTCCCTGCTTCTATCGTACGCGTCAGGCAGCTACGGGCTGTTGCTTCTCCGGTTTACTCCGCAGGCGCGTGATCGAAGCACCCAGAAACCGCCCCGTATGCCAGTTAAGCGGAAACTCAAGAAAAACATGTAACAGGCTCAAAAAATTCACCAGATAAAAACCCACCCTGAAGTTCCACACGTAGCATCCTGCTGACACCGAATACAGCACCACGATCCACATCCAACTCCGCCGCGAGACCCGGTGCCACTGCAGTAACTCTGTCTTGGCAAACCAGTTCAGGTAATGGAATAGATAAATAAACGCAAAAAACCTTAGTAGTCCAGCCGCCGACGGATCGGCCAGAATCGTCGCATCCGGGTGCAGATTATGCCCCAGCAGCCTCTCCAGGTAGTGGTGCAGCGAGCCAAACCCCTGCTCGGCCTGGATCCAGTAGGTGCCGGGCGCAGGGTAGCTCCATCGCGCACTCACCAGGGCAACAGGCAGGCCTAACAGGAGCACTGGATTCATCCATGTCAGCAGTGTCCGCCGCTTCTCCCGAACCAGCCCACTCACCATGAACAACATCGTGAAGACGTACACATGAACGATAGTCGGCAGAATCGCCGCCACAAAAAAAACCAGTCCATGCACGAAGAACTTCGCCGCATATCCCGCAACCAGCGCTGAGAGCAAAACCCACGGATTTTTCACGATCGCGCCCAGCGAGAGCACCATCATCAATCCGATCGCATACCCGGTTACTCCGCGATGAATATAAAAATCAATACTGGCCGCGACGCAAAGCACAGCCGCAACCGCAACGTACGCCCGTGCGGAGACAGCTCCGCCGACAAAGTAAAAGTCCTTCTTATTCAGCCATGCAATCTCGGTCAGATAGTGTAGCGGCCCAACGAACGCATACACAAAGATAAAAACCTGCAGCGGCGCCAGGCTCGCAGCGACGGCACTCACCAGCAAAGCAAGGAAGTTGCTCACGTGCTGATTCTTAAGCAGTTGCACCTGACCTCCGCGCACTGAAGAATTCCAATCGCCCGCGACAGCCGATTCCAGAGCAGCGCATTCTCGCGCCCGCAACGCGGTGATCCGGTCATTTAAGGAGTAGCTAAAGCATCATCACAACGCCATCCCCCAGACGCTGTACAGACGGTGTCCCGGTCCACTAAATGGGCGGCAATCCCTGCACCACCGTCACCCCGGCCGGAGGAGTAAAAACAAAATCCGAATCCTTCACCGGCACATTCTCCTGCATATCCGAGAACGCAAACTCCGTCACCGCGCCGTCGACCTCTTCCAGCCGCATTCGTTCAATCGCCCCAGCCGCCGTCACCCACAGCGACAACTCCTTCACCCGCTGCTCCATGCCCTTCGGGACACCAGAGATCCGGAATCCCGAACCATCCGGCGTCACCGCAAGATGATCGAGCTCTTTGCTCAACTGCGTGTGCCCCAGCAAAAACCGCAGAGGCGACCGCAGATCATCCAGCTCCTTTGCCGGCACCCGCGTCGCCTGCGCATCCCCAGGCGTATAAAACCATGCAAACTTCCCATCCAGCAGGAACACCTTGCCCACGGGTGCAGCATAACTCCACCGCATCCGTCCCGGCTTCTTCAGCAGCAGTGTGCCCTCTTCCGTCCGGTTCATCCCTAGGCCGGAGTAGCGCTCCAAATAGTGCGCGCGCAGGGAATTGAGATGGTTGTAATGGTCGTCGACCTTACGCACCAGTCCATCGTTGCTCTGCGCCAGCAACCCCGGCGTTCCAGTAGCCAGCACACCAGCAACCAGCGCAAGCAACAACGTCTTAGCGCGCATTACTGAATCGGCTGCGTGCAGTTAGTTCCACCCTGCGGATCGAAACGGATCGTGCTGTTCTCATCCGTGCAGTACCCACGGTCGCCCGTCCGCCCAATTGAGTTCGGAACCGCGGTGATCTCGTACCCGGTATACATGTCCTGGTTGTTCACCGTCACCTTCGTGCAGTTGGTGATCGCGAATGTATAGCCGGCCTTCTGTCCGCTGGCCAGATCCGGCGTGATCAACTGCGAGGCCTGAGCCGTCGGCGCGCCCGACTTCGGATCGCCACCCAATGCCGCAAGCGAGCAGGCGAAGCCATTTGCCGGATAGGCCGAGTTGTACTGCAGCTCCGACTGGCCAATCGTCCGCAACGACTGCACCGCCGAGGTCTCATTCGCCTGTTTCCTCAGCTTCAAAAGCTGTGGCACGGCCAGCGTCATTAGAATCAGCATCACTGACATGACGATCAGCAGTTCAATCAGGGTGAATCCTTCTTCGTTCGGCAGCTCTGCCCGCAACCGGTCCAATGCTTTCATGGTCTTCATCAATCCTCGGTGATTCTGGTTTCCAACTTCCGAACAAAACTCTATCAGCATCACCCTAACAGGCCAAATCTTCGCGCTCGACCTTCATCGATCCGAGATTGCCCAGCAGCGTGAGCGCCATCGTATCCGGTTGGAAAAGCTCCTGCGCCAGCTCCTGCACGTCCACCGAAGTCACCGCGTCGATCTCTTCCATAATCTCGTCCACGCCAAAGAATCGCCCAAAGTACATCTGCTGTCGCGCCAGGTTCGACATTCTGCTGCCCGAGCTTTCCAGACCGATCACCATATTGCTCTTCAACTGGTCCTTGGCCCGTTTCAACTCCACGTCACTCACCATCTCCTCTTTGAGACGCCGCAACTCCTGCAGGGTAAGCTGCAAGACCTTCTGGGTCTTATCCACCGAGGTCCCCGCATAGACGCACAATGAGCCCGTATCGCGGAACGGATTCATCTCCGAGTAGATCGAATAAGCCAGACCCTGGTCCTCACGGATCGTCTGGAACAGCCTCGAACTCATCCCGCCGCCCAGCATAGTATTCAGCAGATACACCGCGTACCGCCGCTGATCATTCACCGGAGGCGCTGGCACCCCAAGGCAAAACTGCACTTGCTCCAGCGACTTCTTCCGCTTCAGCGTAATGTGCGGAGTCGCCCGCGGTGCAGCCATCTTCACGGGAGCCTCGCCGTTGCCCTTAGCCAGCGAGCTGAACTCTCTCTCCACCTGGGCAACAAACGCGTCATGCTCGAGATTCCCCGCCGCCGCAAACACCATATTCCGCGAGGTAAACCTTCCGGCATAGAAATCGAACAGCACCCGCTGGTCGAAGCTGGAGACAGTCTTCGCCGTCCCGAGAATCGGCCTGCCCAGCGCATCGCCCTTCCAGAAGTTCTGCGTCCACACCTCGTTCACCAGATAGTCGGGATTGTCCTCGTCCATCTTGATCTCTTCGAGAATTACTCCCTTCTCGCGATCCAGGTCCTCAGGCGTGAACGTCGGATGCAGAACGAGGTCGGCCAATACTTCAAGTGCTGGAGGAACATTTTCGTCCAGCACTTTGATGTTGAAGCAGACCATCTCCTTGCCTGTGAACGCATCCAGATTGCCGCCGATCGTATCCACCTCTCGCGCAATCTGCTGCGCCGAACGCGAGGTCGTCCCTTTGAACACCATGTGTTCGACAAAGTGCGAGATTCCGTTCACCTCAGCCGCCTCATCGCGCGCACCCGACCCGACCCATGCGCCCATCGAGACACTCCGAAGATGCGGCATGCTCTCAGTCAGAACGAGCAGTCCATTCGGCAGGACGGTCTTTCGGATGTTGCGGGGTGCGGTCTTGGCTACCGGAATATCTTCAATCAACGATACGGACATGAGTCTCCCTTGAGCCTTTATTGTTTCACAGCAACGCAAGACGCATACTCCGTCCCAACGGGTAAACTGGAGGACGAGGGTGCAATTCGCAGGGGTTTCTGGCACTCTAAGTTGAATCTATTAAAACTAAGTAAATGTCTTTTAAATGATCGAATTACAGAATAAATCAAAATTATCGGTTGAGGAAAAGCAACTCTTCGGGAAGCCTTTGGAAGAGCTCACCACCCTCATGGCCAGCCTCGGCCAGAAGCCCTACCGCGCCCGCCAGCTCCACGAGGCCCTCTACCGCCAGCGCATTACATCCCTCGATCAAGCCACCGCCCTCCCCCAGCCACTCCGTAACGCCCTGACCGCCGACGGTTACGCCCTCGGCCTTCCGGAGATCATTCAGACTGCCCGCTCCATTGACGGCACCGAGCGCTACCTGATCCGCATGGCCGACGGGGAGACCGTCGAGACGGTCTGGATGCCCGACGGCGACGGCGGCGAACGTGGCGACGGCTCCCAGGCCGCCGAAGAGGAAGAAAAAGAAGACGCCCTGCTCGCTGCCCCAAACCCAGCCGCAGCCTTCCCGTACCGTCGCTCCACCATCTGTGTTTCGAGCCAGGTCGGTTGTGCCGTCAACTGCCAGTTCTGCCTGACTGCGAAACTCGGCATCCGCCGCAACCTCACACCCGGCGAGATCGCCGGCCAGGTCGCCGTCGTCCTCAACCGTCATCAGGTCGAACTTGGCAGCTCTCGCGGCAATCCGAATCCGGCCCGCATCAACCTCGTCTTCATGGGCATGGGCGAACCGTTTCTCAATTACCAGAACTTCATCGCTGCAGTCCGTCTCCTCACCCAGATGCCCATTCCCGAGTCCCGCATGACGGTCAGCACCTCCGGGATCCTCCCCGGCATCCTTGACTTCGCCAAAGAGTCCGTCCGCCCCAAACTCGCCGTCAGCCTCAACGCCTCCAACGACACCGTCCGCGAGTCCATCATGCCCATTACCCGCAAATGGAACATCGCCGCGCTTCTCGAAGCCCTCAAAACCATCCCGCTGCGCAACCGCGAATGGATCACCTTCGAGTACGTCCTCCTCGGCGGCATCAACGACTCGCTCGAGCACGCCGACGAACTTATCGCACTGGTCAAGGACAAGGAAAAGGGCGTTCCCTGCAAGATCAACCTCATCGTTTGGAACTCCGGCCCCAACATGCCTTACCACGAGCCCACACGAGCCGAGGCGCTCGCCTTCCAAAACCGCATCATCGCCGCAGGAGTCCCCGCCTACATCCGCCGCCCCCGCGGCCGCGACATCTACGCCGCCTGCGGACAGCTCAAACGAACCGTCGAAATCGCCTCACCGTCACCTCTGATAGAAATCGCATCAGCCGGCTAACGCTTTTCAATTTACCCGAACCTCATCCCCTTCATTCTTCTTCACCCAAGTCTTGTTATCGCCGGACTCATACTGCTCAAAGTGAATCTTGTCCCGCCCGGTAAAGAAGTTCTCGGTCCGGTAGAAGGTCTCTTTCCCTTTGTCGTCTTTCCCGCTTCCCAGAAAAGTCCAATGGTCGCCGGCGATAGTCAGATCACCCCGCCCTGCAGCCAATCCGCTCGGAAGCACCGGCTGCGTGTGAAATTTAGTTGGGTCGTCGGTCGCGGTAAACACAAGCAGAGCGAGCGACTTCCCATTCACCACCTGCTCGCACGTATAAAAGGCCGTTCCCTCGGCGCAGTGGTTGACGATCGTATCCGGCTTGCCCTCGCCGGCCATCGTATGCGCCGAAACCACGGTCCAGGTCCCCTCGTAAACGTTAATCGGCGCAAAGCTCGGCTCAAAACCTGAGGCGAACACGGTGCTCGAAACCAAAACCATCAGCAACCAGAGTCGCACCATCGCTATCCTCCTCGTCGCCATCCGGCAAAAGCGCTAAGCGGCCACCAGCCGTCCCAGACCCAGCGCAAGCACCCGTTCCGCCACCAGGTCATAGTCATGCCGCAGCACCTCGTCCGCCTCATGGACGAAGTTCCCGGTCACCGGCTCAACGCCCAGCGCGCGAATTCGCTCAAAATCTGCCTCAATCGGCTGCTGTCCCTCGCGCGCGTACTGTTCCAGCCGAGCTGCAGAGATCGGTCCCGTGTTGATCAGCGCATAGTCGAAGATCGGCGATCGCGTCCCCTCCGCATACTGCAGGATCTTCTCGATGTGCTGGGACGCCGACAGCCCCAGCGACTCATTCGCCTGCGTCATCAGGTTGCACACAAATACCTTTGTCGCCCGTGACGTCGCTAACGCTTCAGGAATTCCGCGAACCAGCAGATTCGTAATCAAAGAAGTGTAGAGCGATCCTGGCCCCAGGGTAATCAGGTCCGCGTTAGCAATCGCCTCCAGCGTCTCAGGCAAAGGATCGGCAGTCTCCGGATCCAGCCGCAGCTCGATGATGCTGTGCTTGCTCGCTGTGATGTTGGTCTCGCCCCTCACCAGAGAGCCGTCATCCATCTCGGCCACCAGCCCCACATTGTCATTGGTCGAAGGAAAGATCCTTCCCCTCGTCGCGAGAATCTGCGATGACATCTGAACTGCCTGCGCAAAGTCTCCGGTGATGTGCGAAAGCGCAGCAACGAAGAGATTGCCGAAGCTATGTCCCTCCAGGTCCCCACGCTCGAACCGAAACTGAAACAGCTTCGATAGCAGGTGCTCGTCCTCCGACAGTGCCACCATGCAGTTTCGAATGTCTCCAGGTGGAAGCATTTTAAAATCTTCGCGTAGCCGACCCGAGGAGCCGCCATCGTCCGTCACCGTCACCACCGCAGAAAGCTCCCGCACCACACACCGCAACGAGGAGGACGTCGGCAGAGCCGGAGCTTCCGAACCCTCCGCGCCTCCAATCCGGATTGCACGCCGCCGGTCCGGAGCCACCACGTACCGTTTCAGCCCACGCAACAACGTAGACAACCCCGTGCCGCCGCCAATGGCGACGACGCGCAGCTCTTTGTCTTTGGATTCAGTGGAATTCGGCAAAACCATTCGCAAGCATCTCCTGTCCGGGCCAGAAAGGACCCGGTTCTAGCTTGGATGCAGGAACGGAACTAAACCTCTGGATACAACAGTTCCGTGAACCGCGGATCATCCGCCATATCCTGAAAGTCCGAGTCGGAGCGCGCCTGAATCCGGTTCCGTGGGTTCTGCCGGATAGCCTCCGTCAGATGCTCCAGGCACTGGTGGGAGTCGCCTGTCATGCTCGCCAGCACGGCCAGGCCATACAGCGCATAATCTGCCTTGTCGTTGCCTTTCAGGATGATCATGAACTGCTCGCGCGCATCCTCGTAATGCCCGTCGTTCAACAGCGAGACGGCATAGTCGTAGTGTTCCTCGGAGTTTGCGAAGGTATTCTTTCCCTTGCTCGCCTGCAGCAGGCATGCGTTGCTGTACATGCGGACGCGCTCGCTCAGGTCGCCCGCGCCGCCGGCAAGCATCTTTTCGAATGCAGAGTGGGCCTTGTCGTACTTACCCTCCTGCATCAGCCGCAGCGCGGCCTCGTACATCGCGACGATCTGCGCACGGGCGCCATCGTTGACGGGAACTGTTCCAGCCAGCGTGCGTGGAGCACGCTTTGTTGCAGGTATGCTTGCGGTCTTAGTCTGAGCCATCATGTGTCCTGTCGCTTGTGAGCTCTCCCATTCTAACGGGAGCTGTCTGTTTGTCTATTCTCGTGTCGGTTTTATACGCACACGAAGCCTCAAGGTCAACTACTCCCGTTTCACCCTTCCCTGATCTGCGATCTTTGGCCATACACAGCCGGGTTCAAATCCGGATCGTTATACATCTTCATCTGCCGGTAAAGTTTGAACCTCCGCGTCCCGTCGAGCACCTCTGCCCACAACGCATCCAGGCATCCTGCCAGGTCCTCGCGCTGCTCCTCCAGCAGAACCAGCCGGTCCGCATTCTTGCGGCGATGACTCTCGGTTGCGGTCAACCGCAACGACTCCTCCCGCGTGTGATAGATCTTCAGCGACAAAATGGACAGCCGGTCGATCATCAGCCCCGGGGTCTCCGAATGCAGTGGCGTCGCGGAACTCTGATCCAGCCTCTCGATCAGCCAGACATCCATCTTCTCCACCAGATCGTTCCGCCTCTGGTTCAGCACATCGATCGCTCGCTTCACCCCGGCGATCTCCGCGTCCGAAGCCCGCGGCACGCGCGCTTTGTCCTCCTCGTGCCAGAGTTCGAAGTTAGCACGATGCTGCGCCATTGCGATCGCAATCAAACCATCCGCGCTTCCTTCAATCGCCAGTTCGCCCTCCGACTCGTGTAAGGCAGTCGTCATCTCGTCCTGTATCCGCATTATCAAAAGAGCATCGAGCATAACCACTCCGCCAATTCAGGCAAAGTAAGGTTAACACCATCTCAGCGTTGTTTTTGAGTCGTCAGGCTTGCCCGAACGAGTCAAACCAAGCAGACTAAAGTTACACGATGGCAAGTTCGACAAAACGGGTCCTGATCTACCGGCTGGGCAGCCTCGGCGATACGCTCGTTGCATTGCCGGCCTTCCATCTCATCGCCCGCGCCTTCCCTAACGCCGAGTGCCGCCTCCTCACCAACTTTCCGGTTACCGCCAAAGCCCCACCCGCCGCAGCCATCCTCGAGAGCACCAACCTCGTCCAGGGCTACTTTCGCTACTCCGCCGGAACCCGCAGCCCGCGCGAGCTCCTCAGCCTCTGGGGGCAACTCCTTCGCTGGCGCCCTGAAGTCGTCATCTACCTCGGCTCCGCCCGGGGAATCGATTCGGCCCGTCGCGATGCCAGATTCTTCCGCTTCTGCGGAATCTCACGCCTCATCGGCGTCCCCATCACTGAGGACCTGCAGAAAAACCGCTGGCTCGACTCCGAGCAAGCCCTTGAACCTGAGGCCGCTCGCCTGGCCCGCAATCTCGCCGAGTTGGGCGACGCCAACCTGGACTCTCCGGCGAGCTGGGACCTCCATCTCACCGCCGCTGAGAACGCTCGCGCCAAAGAACCCCTCGAACCAGCAGGTGATCATCCCATCATCGCCGTCAGCGTAGGAACAAAGGTCCAGTCCAAAGACTGGGGTCGCGACAACTGGCGGGCTCTGTTGAATCGCCTCGCGACCCTCTATCCCGGTCACGCGCTGGCGCTCTGCGGAGCTCCGGAAGAGAGCGAAGCAAGCGAGTTCGCGGCCGACGGCTGGCGCGAGAGCTCCCGCACGCCGGTCGTCAACCTATGTGGCCTCCTCACCCCTCGGGAGAGCGCCGCCGCCATCAGCCACGCCTGTATCTTCGTCGGCCACGACAGCGGCCCCATGCACCTCGCCGCAGCCGTCCAGACCCCGTGTGTCGCTATCTTCGCCGCCCGTAACAAGCCTCGCGTCTGGTTCCCCTACGGCAGGCAGCACCGCGTCCTCTACCACCAGACCGACTGCTGGGGCTGTGGTCTCGAGACTTGCACCGTCGAGAAAAAGAAATGTCTCACCTCCATCACCGTCGACGAGGTGGTAACCGAGGTTCGCGCCATCCTCGGGTAGCCATCGAAGATGCGATGATGTTGCAGGAGAGATTGTTCACGCATGCTGCCGGAGCTTCATTCCATTCTGAATCTGCTTGAGGGAGGCTTCAGCCAACTCAAAATCCTCGTCGTCGGCGACATCATGCTCGACCGTTACATCCACGGTGACGTCGAGCGCATCTCGCCCGAAGCTCCTGTCCCCGTCCTCCGCCACGCCCGCCGCTACGAGCGAGCAGGGGGCGCGGCCAACGTCGCGATGAACCTCGCCGGGCTCGGCTGCCAGACCTTCCTCAGCGGATTCTGGGGCGCAGACGCCGAACAGGCCGAACTAGCCGCACTCCTCGATCGCGCCGGCATCGACACCGTCGGGGTCGTCTCCAGTTCGCTCCCCACCATCTCCAAGACCCGCATCGTCGGCCGCACCCAGCAACTTCTCCGCCTCGATATCGAGAGCCGCGACAACCCGCCCGCAATCGAAGCCCAGCGACTCCAGCAGCGAGCCGCCGACCTCGTCGCGAAGGTTCACGCCGTCATTCTCTCCGACTACGCCAAAGGCGCGCTCTCCACCGCACTCTGCGAGGCCGTCATCCGTGCCGCCCACACCTCCGGCATCCCCGTCCTCGCAGACCCCAAAACCCCCGACTTCAGCAAGTACACGGGCGCAACCACCGTCTGTCCCAATCTCGGCGAACTCGCCGCAGCAACCGGTATCGAAGCACACCACACAGACGAACTCCTCGCCGCAGGACAAGCCCTCGTAGCCGAGCACGACCTCAAATTTCTCACCGTCACCATGAGCGAGAAGGGAATCAGCGTCCTTCGCAAAGGCACCAACGGCATCTTCCACTCACCCGCCCGCGCTCGCGAGGTCTTCGATGTCTCCGGCGCCGGTGACACCGTCATTGCAACCCTCGCTGCCGGTCTCGCCGCTGGTCTGCAGATCGAAACCGCCGTCGAACTCGCAAATCTCGCCGCAGGCATCGTCGTCGGCAAAGTCGGAACCGTCCCCATCGCCCGGCACGAACTTGTAGCGGCGCTCACCCCAAGCACGACCCTCGCCGCTGGCGAAAAGATCCTCGACCTCGACCGCATCAAGCTTCGCGTAGCAGAGTGGCGAGCCTCAGGCGAAACCATCGTCTTCACCAACGGCTGCTTCGATCTCCTCCATGTCGGCCACATCACGCTCCTTGAGGACTGCCGCCGCTTCGGCTCCAAGCTTGTCCTCGGCCTCAACGCCGACGCCTCCGTCTGCCGCCTTAAAGGCCCTGCCCGGCCCATCGTCTCCGAACGCGAACGAGCCCGCGTCATGGCCGCTCTCGCAGCAGTCGACGCTGTTGTCCTCTTCGAAGAAGACACTCCGCTCGAACTCATCCGTGCCCTCAAACCCAACGTCCTGGTCAAGGGTGGCGATTACACCATCGAAACCGTCGTCGGCCACGAAGATGTCCTCGCATACGGCGGCAGAGTCGAGATCGTTCCCATCGTCGAAGGCTTCTCCACCACAAACATCGTCAAAAAGCTCACCGCAAACCCCTCGTCGGACAAGGAGACCGAGCAGTGATCATCGTCACCGGCGGCGCAGGCTTCATCGGCAGCAACCTCATTCATCAGCTCAATCACGCAGGCGAGCGCGACATCCTCCTCGTCGACAATTTCGCCCCTGCGCCCAATCTCACCGGCCCCAAGTTCCTCAACCTCGCCGGTGCCGAGTTCGCCGACTACATGGATAAGCGCGAATTCCGCGCCGCCCTTAAGGCTGGTTACTTCGAAAACGTAAAGATCCGCGCCATCCTCCATCAGGGGGCCTGCTCCAACACCCTCGAAGACGACGGCCGCTACATGATGGACAACAACTTCACCTACTCCAAAGAGTTGTTGCACTTCGCCCTCGACCGCAAGACCCCGTTCGTCTACGCCTCCACCGCCGCCGTCTACGGAGCCAGCACGAGCTTTACCGAGCTACCCGAAAACGAGCGCCCGCTCAACATCTATGGCTACTCCAAGCTGGTCTTCGACAACTACGTTCGCCGTCTTGTTCACGAGATGAAGAGTACCGTCGTGGGCCTCCGCTACTTCAACGTCTACGGCCCCCGCGAGCAGCACAAAGGACGCATGGCCTCAGTCATCCATCACTTCACCCGCCAGCTCAAAGACACCGACACAATCAAAATGTTCGAGGGCTCAGGTGGCTACGCCGACGGCGAGCAGCGCCGCGACTTCGTCTTCGTCAAAGACCTCGGCCGCATCAACATGTTCTTCGCCGGTCTCCTGCCTGAGAGTCCGAAGAAGCACATCCACGCCGTAGTCAACGCCGGAACCGGCGAAGCCCGCAACTTCAAGGCCGTTGCCGAATCGCTCATGAAGGTGCACGGCCCGGGGAAAATCGAGTACATCCCGTTTCCCGGCGACTTTAAAAAACCGCTACCAGCACTTCACGCAAGCGGACATCAGCGGCCTCCGAGCCTCAGGCTACACCGCTGCGTTCACCTCGCTCGAAGATGGCGTCCAGCAAACCTTTGCTGAAGAACCCGCGTCCTGAGGTTCACGTGCTCCTTCACATGGAGTCCGCTCTGCCGAAACTCAAGTCTCTCCACGCGCAGCAGCTACAACGCGCCCGAGGTAGTCGCTTGCCTCACCAGGCACCGCCGCGCCGGCCTCATCGTCTGCGCCGACTCCGCCGAACGTTTTGATTACTGTTCCCTATAGGGAAAAAATTTGCGTCTTGCGATGCCGGCCAGACCCAGGATGCCGGTGGTGAACAATGCCAGGGTCGAGGGTTCCGGTGTCTGCCCGGACGGGTCAAGAGTCAGCGAACCTGTCTCAAGTTCGTCAATTGTGCTCTTGCCGAGGGTAACACCGCTAACGACAAAGCCATCACATGGGTTGCTCACGGAACAAGCGTCGCCTCCAACGTAGTCAACAAACCCGGCTGATGGCGTGTGAAAGCTGTCAGCGAAGACGTCGCCGGCCGCATTGGTGGAGGGCGCGTTAGTGTAAAGTCCCAGAGATACGTTTCCTGTTCCCGAGGAGATGTCGAAGAGGGTAGTTGTGCCGCCAAAGTAGGTTATGTTCGTGCTTACGACCAGCCCGTTGGTGGTGTCGATAACGATTGTCCCACTGGCAGTTGCGCCGCTTTGAAAAGTATAGTCGGTCAGGGAAAAAGTGGACATGTTGTCTGCGTGAGCGGCAAGGGTAAATGTGGCAAGAACGGCGAGCAAACGAATCGGTAGGCGCATGATGGATGACCTCAGATGGATTCAGGTGGGTCGAGACTATGTGTAGTTAGGCGCGAAGTCAATGTTGTCTTAAGTGTCATCATCTAAGCTCGTCTTGCTTGGTTTTCTCTGGAACCGGAGCACTCGTCGCCCATTTTGAGGAGTTCGGCCGGCACGTGTTGTTGCCGCAGTGTTGGTCCATCGACCGTTCACCTCCATCGAAGAAGGCGTCCAGCAAACCTTTGCCGAAGAACCCGCGTCCTGATGTAGAGTGCAATCACGAACGATGTAACAGTGGTCAAGAGGAATAAAAGCAGATAAAAGAAGATCGGATCATCTGCTGTATCCACGCTTCTCCGTCTTGATCCCTTGGATCACGATTACGCCGTTCCGCTGAAGCGGGCACACAAAACAGGAGCCACCGTGACGGACCAGCAAAAGCCTACCATCCTCTGCATCAGCACCTACGAAAAGGGCCAGCCTTTTATTCGCGAGCTTGCCCGCCTCGACGTCAACATCGTTCTCCTCACCGTCGACAAGCTCGAACACGGCGACTGGCCCCGCGCGTCCATCTCAAAGCTAGTCACCATGCCGGAAAATCTTACGCCCGGCCAGGTACTCAACACCGTCAGTTACCTTGCCCGCGAAACCCGCTTCGACCGCATCGTCGCCCTCGACGAATTCGACCTCGAAGTCGCCGCTCTCCTCCGCGAACACATGCGCCTCCCGGGCATGGGCGAAACCCTCACTCGCCACTTCCGCGATAAACTCGCCATGCGCGTACGTGCCCGCCAGTGTGGCGTCGCGATTCCGGAGTTCACCTCCGTCTTCAACTACGACGATCTCCGCAACTTTCTCTCCCGCGTACCCGGCCCGTGGCTCCTCAAGCCCCGTACCAACGCCTCGGCCATCGGCATCCGCAAGATCGAATCCCCCGAAGCCATCTGGCCCGTCCTCGATCAGCTCGGCGACTTTCAGTCTCACTACCTCCTCGAGCGCTTCATCCCGGGCGAAATCTTCCACGTCGAAGGCATTACCTGGAACTGCCGCACCCTCTTCGGCTCTGCCTATCAATACGGCCAGCCCCCCATGCAGACCATGCATCAGGGAGGCGTCTTTACTACCCGCGCCCTCGATCGCGAATCTGACGACGCCCTCGGTCTTATCGGCATGAACACCCATGTCATCGAATCCCTCGGCCTCGTCTACGGCGTCACCCACACCGAATTCATCAAGGCCCACTCCAACGGCCGCTTCTACTTTCTCGAAACCGCCGCCCGCGTAGGTGGAGCCCACATCGCCGATGTCGTCGAACACGCCTCCGGCCTGAACCCCTGGGTCGAGTGGGCGCGCATGGAAGCCTCCGCGCTCTTTCATATGGAATACGCTCTGCCGCCGCAAAAGCATCGTTACGCGGGAAGTATCATCTCGCTGGCTCGCCAGCAGCAACCCGACACCAGCGCCTACGACGACCCTGAGATCGTCCACCGCCTCAACAAACACCACCACGCAGGCCTCATCGTCTGTGCCGACTCTGCTGGACGGGTCGAATCTCTGGTAACGGAATACAGCCGCCGTTTCCTCGAAGATTTTTGTGCCGTCGAACCCGCCCCTCACAAACCAACGGCCTGAATCAAATCAACCGAAGCTGTTCTGCTCTCACTTAACAACCTGAAGTCCAGGTTGAATAATTTTGTAGAGATTCCCGCCTATCGCGGGGAACTGATAGGCAAGCCACGTCAGGACCGGTACAGCGCCGAAGGTCAAAATACGCAGATAAAACTCCCAACCCAGTTCATTCGCGGTCGTGTCGGTAATCCGGCTCAGGATCGCGTTGCGATGCATCTGCGCAAACACCCACACGAACCCTAGTGTAAGGATGCCCAACAGGATCGTGAAGCACCAGTCGATGAACGCATGCGGCTGAAACGGATACGAATTCCACGCCACCAGCGCAAACACGAACGCGACTGAGACAAAGAGCATCAGGTACCGGATGTTGATCAGCACCGCCCGAATCAGCGCGATATACCGGATGACGATCAACTCTTCAGCCAGATGCAGGAACGAGGGTTCGTCAGTCTTGTGCTTATCGCCATCCTCCTTGGGTGCAACGACGTCCTCGACCTGCCCGACTCGCTTCATGTCCCAATACGGAATCAGAAGGCCATTAAGCAGGAGCCGGCAGAACTCGGCGTACGCCTGCTCGATATGGTTGATGCTGCAAAGATCCGTATAGTGTCGCGGCATGTCCCAAAGAAGCTGGGACGGGCAAGGGTCTTCGACCTGCCCGGCACGGATCAGAGCTGCGTCAAACTCCGGACTCGTGGGGGGCGTCGCGGCGAGGCCGGGAGGGACCGGTGCTCGGGCCCTTATCATCTGCTGCATCAACTGGTGAATCCGAGCGTTCAGAACCTCGTATTGTTTCAAGAGCTCATCATGCAGCGCAGGCTTCTTCTTGAGCTCGGGATGATGAACGAGCTGCCGGATCGATTCCGTCGAACGGCCCATATCGCGCCAGCGAATATGCAGCCCTTTCTGACGGAGCATGCTCATCCAGCTTCCTCCCTTGAACCGCGTGAAGGCAAAACGGATCGGCATTCGTTCCAGCGGCTCCAGCAGACCCCGGCTGATCGCCCCCCAGATCAGAATCACGCGGAGCCACCCCGAGAGCGCCACCATAATCAGCGGAAAGAACAACGCCATGATCAGAAACTCATAACGGGTCGGAGACCCGGCTGCGAAGACCGAAGGCAGCAGAAATCGCTCGATGCTATGGATATGGATCGCGAACATGCAAAGGCTAAAGAGCGAAACATAAATGCACAGCAGCGTGAGGTCGATGTGTCTCTGCAACAAGGCTGCGAACTTCCTGACAGGGCCTCTCGTATCGTTTTTCAATTTGGTGCACAGCCTGCAGATCGTCTCGCGCGTGATCATCAGGCACATAATGTTTTCGTACAGACAGTTGTCGCCGGAGTGAGAACAGCTGTCCAGCGCGTCCTCGGGCACAAACAGAGAATAGGGAGTGACGTGGGGTAAATAAAGCGGCTGATGAGTCCCTGGCGGGAGCGCAGCTTGCTCTCGCCGGTTGAACGCTCGGGCGATGTGGGGCCGGTGTATCTCGGAAAAGCGAAGTCGTGCCGTCTGGTAGATCGACCACAGGTACCAGGCTAGGAGCAGAAGAAGAATTGGCAGAAGCGGACAGACTCCGCTCAGCGGCCGGAGACAACGATAGCTGAAGTAGAGGCCAACGTAGCTATGGTTGCCATCAAGGTTGCCGCTAGTGCATATCCCAATCCAGAAAACGATGGTGACTGTGAGAGCGACAGCAGCCAGCAGATTAAAGAACGTGTACTCAGTTCGCCGCGAGTGATGAAGATAACGCCATGTCTTCGAAAGAGTGAGCAGACCCGACGCGCAGGCAGTCAGTATCGTTACCCAGGCCAGGACGTGGCCCGTGCTGGCCAGGGGAAAGAATCGCCCGACAACGATCAATGGAAAAGAGATGACAAAGGCCATCGCCACCAACACAGAGGTGCCGATATTCAGATAGACCGATCGCCGGTGCGGCAGATCGTTATGCTCAAGCGCGAGGTCGCGAGTCAGCGGAGACCACAGATCGGCTGCCCACAGACCGGCGATGTGCAAAACGCACGCCAGGAAGATGAAGGTCGTCAGGATGCCCCAGAGCAGCGACGGCGAGATGCCCGAGTTCTGGTTGATCGATTCAGGAACATAATTCCAGACATTCTGCGGCTCCGGCGCGTTCCTGCTCGTTCGAGTAGCGTCACGTTCATTGCATAGCGACAGCTCAGGGTCTTTATTACTTGGAAGAGAGATGGTCGGCAGCATCTCTTTCATATTGCTGCCGCACCAGTTCAGAATTGCCAGGGGATAATAACCATCCGCGCCAATAACACTAGCCCACAAAGGAATCTGCTGAAACTGGACCGCGGGGACATCGCCAGACTTGCGGTGTGGATCGGAGACAGGATAGTTGCGATAACCCGCCAGAACCGGAGGCTCGTTCGAAGCGCTGTTCCAGAAGGTGAAGCTCGCAGCGTTGTAGATAGCTTCGGCCTGAAAGTCGGCATGAAGCCACTGCACCCGGTTCCCAAAATCAAGCGATGAGAGAAGGTACGGTGAGATTGAGATGGAGCCGACGTAGGACGCGTCATCCACATCGCGTTCGAACAGGAGATCTCCGCCGCTCATGATCACAATCCGGGCGTCAGGGCACGCGCGATGGAGAAATTCAACCAGGAAGATGTCGTCGAGAATATTCGAGGCCGAGATGACCACGAACTGGCTCCTTGCCCGCTGAAGTTGATGGGCGATCCCCATCAGTTGCGCTTCGATCGACAGAGGACTCTGGTTCGTCGAGAATCGCGGTACCGTGTCGTCAGCTGAATAGTCTTTTAAGGAAAGATTCAGATATGGCGTAGGCGGCGCGGTGGGATCCGGCTTCGAACTCGCCTGCGCGTTGCGAAGCAGAGACAGTTCGCGCGGAAAGCGAAGGTACAGAATGGGCCCCTTCGTATTCAGATCGATATCCGAAGCGCGAAAGGAAGGCGCTGGAAACTTCGATTTTTCCGACGGCGGGCCAATTTTTTTGGAATTGCTGCCGAAGACGGTTCCGGCCTCAGACAGCACCGCGACCCGGCTGAGGTCGTATCCGGTTGCAGCCAGCGATTGCAGGAAGCGCTCCTGCTCAAAGGCGATGTCCTCTCCAAAGGAACGAAAGATGCAGTTTCCCCCGGGGTCCAGTTCTCGCGCCGCAATCTCTGTACCCGTAATGCCACTGATCGAGACACGAGGGAACCCCAGACCAGGCAGCGCCGCCTCAATGCCCGCGTGCAAAGAGGCCGCAGTTCCTGAGTAGATAGGACCAATAACCGACAGACCGTCCTCCGTCTTCGGGCAGGGTTTGTCCGCCGCGCTGTTAGAGGTCGCTGCGCTTTCCTGACGCTTCTCCACTGGATTAGCGCCGGCTTCATCCGCCACGGCGGGCCCCGACTCCTCGGTCTCATCGGACTCACTAACCGGCCCGAAGCGCGACCATGGACGAATCGCAAGAGTCGCCTGGTATTCCTCTTTCAGGGATTTTTCATAGCTGAAGGCGTTCTGGAGCTGAAAACCATTGACGCCAAGAGAGGGTGTCTCAGCAACCAGAAAGAGATAGATGACGCGACGGTAGTTGGTCCGCGCGAAACCGTTCTCATTCCGTCGGCTCCACTCCGTCGCATCAGGAGCGTAGCGAAGGATGATCAACCCGGGCTGGCGTTCGCGGGCATTATCCGTGCTCGTGGCTCTTGTCGCGCCGGACGTCGATTCGCCCGCGGAGGAGTTGCTGATCTGGCTTCGCCACGGAAGCCAGTAGTAGCTGCTGAGGTAGTGGTTATCGGCAGCGGCAAGCAGGAGCGCATCGATCGATCGATCGAAGTCCAAAGCCAGATGGCTGTGAATCGGGTCGGGAATCGTGGCGACGATCGCGCTGATCTCAGGGTCGTGCTTGCCGAACTTGGGGATGCCCCAGGACGTGCTTCCGCAGCCGGCCTTCTCTGCTGACGACTTCAGCTGCAGCTTGACCCCATCCGCCTGGGCGATCGTAACGTCTGGAGACGCGCTCTGTCCGGAGGGTTCCGTCTGCTTTACTGCGGCCCAGTAGTTACAGGAGGCCAGCCACGGCCCATCGCTTGGCGCGTTGGCGGAAGATCCCTCGGCAGCTTTACGCGACCCCATATCCGGAGCGCTGCCCGGCTTGGGCTGGAACATGAGCCCTGCCAACAGGACTGCTCCGACGGTTGTAGCGCCTATTCCTCTGTTCATAAGCTCCTGGTGGCAGAACTCCGCGCCGTAAGGATGATTTTGGAAACAGGGACCCTAATGCTTTGTCGAACAGGGAGACCAGCTTAAGTCGGACGATCATTTCTTCGCCGCTGATTCAAGTCGTATCGATGACCGTGGGGAACCGGTGCAAGAGATTCAGGGGCTGTCAGGGAGATTGATCCTGCAAATTCTAGCACAGCCTGCCCGTGACTCTGAACGCCGATTCAATCCAGAAACAACCAGCAGCCTCCACCCCGGCGCCGTCATAACCTGCTGGATTCGTTTGAGTTGATGGTGAGAGCGCTGGGGCTCGAACCCAGGACCAACGCCTTAAAAGGGCGATGCTCTACCAACTGAGCTACGCTCTCAGACCACACTACCAAGTTAGCACATTCGGCTCCGGAAATTCGCCTGCGCGCACTCGTTCTCAGGCGCAGAAAAACTCATTCTTCGCAGTCGCCGAATCTTTAACTCTCATCAACGTGGAGAAATCACGATCACCCAGCTTTTATGCGGTCATCCCCCACCTCTTGCGTTCGGTCACACTTAAGTCGCACAACGGTTTCATTGACTTGAGGTAGTCCCCACAGTAGCCTCAGGCTATTGCAGGAACGAGTGCAATGAGTCCCTCTTTTGAGCTGGCAGAGAACCCGGAAAATCAACATCGCAGACAGAAGGTCAGGACCACGAATTATGGATTCTCGCAACACCCACAGAACCGAGGAACTCGCCGCAGCGGAGACCCCGGAAGATGTAGCCGTACTCTACTCCTGGGCAAATCTACACGGCGCAAAATACCGTGATTTCTCCGCCTCCCGCAGAGAATATCGCGCGCAGTTACGGCATCGCGCCGCAGAGCAGGTTCGCGAGCAGGCCCTCCTCGCCCAGGCCGAGGCAGAGACTGCCGCCGCCGCTGCCGAATCCGCCGCGCGTCATGCCGCCGAGACCGCCCGCAACCATCAGGCCGATACCTCCGACTCCTCCATCCGCCGCGCTCTCCAGGAAGCCGAAGATGCCGCCCGCAACGCTGCCGCAGAACGTGTCGAGGCTGCCCGCCGAGCCGAAGCAGCTGCCGTCGCAGAAGCCGCAGCCCGCCGCGAGGAACGGGAGATCGCCGAGGCCCACGCCTCCGCCCAGCGTCAGGCAGCCCGTTTTGCGGAGTCAGAGATGCGCCGCAAAGCCGCAGCCGAAGCTCAGAAGGCGCTCCTCCAGTCGCAGGCGCCCGAAACGGTCCTCAGCACTCCCGAGCCGCTTCTCCCAGCCTCCGCTCAGAGAACGCCTCTGCTCTCTCAGCCTTTGCTGCGACCAGCCGCAGAAGCGCAGAATCAAGTGACACCCCCTCCGCAACCTGATCGCAGAACCTCGACCAGTCACCACGCCGCCCCGCGCCGCCCACAGGGCTATCATCCCGACAATGCATCCGGCGTCCGCCAGATCTACCGTGGTCCCGATCTCGACGCAGAATCCTCCCGCTATACTTCCACTAACTCCGCGCGGCATTCCGCCTCGTCGGAGCGTCGTGCTGTCTTTGCGGCCACCCGGGATCTCAACCCGGCGGCCATTCTCCCGGTCTCTTCGTCACACCAGTCTAATAACGACAACGAAAGTCAGGCTCCGTTTATGGGTCAACGTAGTTCCGATCCCCAGTTGCAAACCACCCGCCCATCCTCCGGCGAAACCACTCCTGCCAATCCGGCCACCGCTGGCCAATGGCCGCCGCTCTCTTCCGAGCGTTCCTACCCCGAGCCCAGCCGCGACTCCAATGGCAGCCGCGAGATCGACGGTAATCTGCAAGGCGTCAGGCCTCCCACACCGCGGCCGAACTCCCGCATCATGCCGGCGGTTTCACCCACACGCCCAGTCTCGCCGTTCTCGCAGGCGCTCGTTCCTTCAGACTCGACTCGTGGGCGCCGTGCTCAGGACGACTTCGACTATCAACAGTCCAAGGGCTTTCCCGACCGTCGCAGCAGCGCGCCTGAAGCCTCCGAACCTCCGGCACTCTCGCCGCAACGGCCCGCAAACCAGCCAGACTCGGCCGGCCCGGCATGGCTCTACGCGCCGTCCGTTCAGGCCTTCTCGCAGAAACCCGTCGTCTCTCAGCCTTCCCCAATCCAGTCCCAGGCCCACTCCCCAATTCAGTCCTCCGTGGCGGACACACTGCAGCACTCCCGCGAGCGCGTCGCCGCCCGCTGGTTCGCTCTCAAGGGCGTCTTCGAGCAACCTGGCCCAGACCAGCCCGAGGCAGCTTCCGTCCGTCAGAAAGAGACCCGCACCCCGCTTGTCGCGGTCTTTTCGCTCGCCGGTGGCGTAGGCAAGACCAGCCTCGTTGCCACCGTCGGCCGCGCCCTCTCCTCAATGGGAGAGAAGGTCCTCCTCACTGACACCACCTCCCACGGCCTGCTCCCGTTCTACTTCGGCGCCAGCGAGCTACGCCACGGAGCCGTTCGCACCTTCTCGCCGCCCAGCGGCAGCACCGACGCACCCATCTATCTCGTCAGCTACGACGTCGATCAAAAGGGAAGCGATGAAGCCGCGCAGGAAAACCTCGCCGAAGAGATAGTCAACAACAGCCGCGGCACTCACCGCATTCTGCTCGACCTCAACGTCAACTCCAGTTGGATCGTCAACCGTCTCTCTCGCATGAACCCGACGATCCTGATTCCTGTCGCGCCAGACATGAACTCCGTCATCAGCCTGCAGACCGTCGAAAAGTACTTCAGCGGCGTCAACGACAGCGACGGTCGCCCGCTGCAGCCCTACTACGTGCTCAACCAGTTCGATACCTCGCTGCCCCTGCACCTGGACATCCGCGAGGTCATGCGACGCCAGCTCGGCGAGCGTCTCCTGCCCTTCGTCATTCGCCGCGCTCCAGCCGTCAGCGAAGCCCTCGCCGAAGGCATGACCGTCGTCGACTACGCTCCTGACGCGCCCGTCGCCGAGGACTATCTCAACCTGGCCACCTGGCTCCGCACCGTTGCCGCCCCTGCCACCGCAGGCTTCCGCAATGTCAGGTGGAGTGAGAGATGAACTCGTCACCGCTCCTGCAATTTGAGTCAGGTGACGGCCCCCTCTTCAAAACTCTTCGCTTCCTCCTTCTGGCCGGCGGAGCTCTTCTCCTCGGCTGCGCTGGCCTCCTTCCGCTCCCCTGGCCGCAGCAACTTATCTTCGGCATCCTCAGCGTAGCCATCGTCCTCTGGCTCGACCGTAGTTCAGGCTCCTACCTGGTCACGCTCACCCTCCTGATGATCTCGCTCTTCTCCACCTTCCGCTACGGATACTGGAGATTCCACGCCACGCAGCAAGTCTTTTCCTCCCCCGGCTCACGGCCAGGAATTTTGGATGCGTTCTCCATCCTCCTCCTGCTCTTTGCCGAGACCTACGCCGCGCTCACGCTCTTCCTCAACTCCATGCAGACCCTCTGGCCGCTTCGCCGCACCCCGGTAGCGTTGCCCGACGATCCCGACATGTGGCCAGCCGTCGATCTTCTGATCCCCACCCTGAACGAGCCGCTCAGCCTCGTCAAATTCACCGCCCTCGCCGCGAGAAACATCGACTGGCCCAACGGAAAACTCAATGTCTGCATCGTCGACGACGGCAACCGGGCAGACTTTCGCCAATTTGCCGAAGAGGTCGGCATCGGCTACATCACGCGCAACGACGACCGCGACGGCAGGGCAGGGAGCATCAACAACGCGCTCAGCCGTCTTCACGCGCCTTACATCGCCATCTTCGACTGTGACCACGTCCCCACGCGCAGCTTCCTCCAGATCACACTCGGCTGGTTCCTCCGCGACAGAAAACTTGGCCTGCTCCAGACCCCGCACCATCTCGATCCACCCGAGCGCAATCCCGATCAGCTCCGCATCGTCCCCAATCAGGATGCCTTCTTCTCGAGCATCGCTCAGGACGGCAACGACTTCTGGAACGCAACCTTCTTCTGCGGCTCATGCGCGATTCTCCGCCGCTCTGCGCTCGATCGAATCGGCGGCATGGCGGTCGGAACGGTCACCGAAGACGCACACACCTCACTTCGCATGCAGGCTAACGGATGGAACACCGCCTACATCAACATTCCACAGGCAGCCGGCCTCGCCACCGGATCTCTCCGTGAACACATCAGGCTGCGCGTTCGTTGGGCACGCGGCATGGCGCAGATCCTACGCATCGACAATCCGCTCCTCGCCCCCGGTCTGACCGTTGCCCAGCGGCTCTGCTGCTTCAATGCGATGACGCACTTTCTCTACGCTCTTCCGCGTCTGATCTTTCTCACCGCCCCGCTTATCTGTCTTCTCTTCGGCCGCGTCAATATCCCAGGCTACTGGGCGGCCATTCTCGCCTACGCGCTCCCTCACATCGTTCTGTCGAATATCGCCAGCGCGCGCATTCAGGGCCGTCACCGCTTCTCGCTCTGGAACGAGATATGCGAAAGCGTCCTCGCTCCCTGGATCTTTCTCCCCACTCTCCTTTCCTTCCTTAATCCAAAGGCACACACCTTCAGCGAGTCGGCCCACGACGGCGTCGTCAACGGAGGATTCTTCGATCGCCGCACCGCGCGCCCATTTCTCTTTCTCATCGTCATCAACCTTCTCGGAATACTCTGCGCCATCCCCAGGCTGATACGGTTCCCCGTCGCAGCCCACGCCTTTCCCGGACACTTCTTCGCCGGAATGTACGATAGCCACCACTCCGGCATCATCCTCATCAATCTCCTCTGGGCCTCCTTCAATCTCGTCATCCTCGCCGTAGCCACATCGCTTGCATGGGAGAACCGCCAGCGCCGTCAATCCGTTCGCGTCACAATGACCGTGCCCGCAAACGTGCAGCTCCCCGGCGGATCCATCCTTCACGGCCTCACCTCCAACGTCTCCACCGGCGGTCTTATGATTCGCATGGAGCACCCCTTCACCGCGAACGCCGGCGACGCGATCAAGGTCACGCTCGCAGTTCTCGACGGGAGCGCCACACTCCCAGCGACGCTCGTCGGCGTCAACGGAAACTTTCTCCGCGCCCAGTTTGGTCAGCTCACGCTCGACCAGGACGAAGCTCTCGCCATTGTTCTTTACTCTCGCGCCGATACCTGGCTCGGATGGAGTGAAGTCCGCGAACGCGGCAACGTCACCAGCCTCCGCCACATCGCGCGACTCGCGCTGCACGGTCTCGGCCAGGCCCTCCGCTCCGCAGGCAAGCCCGAGCAAAATCATCAAAACCAGCAAGACCCGCCGCCTGCAAACTTCGCCCCCAGCATCGTGCCCCTGGTTCTTCTGGCGGTTCTCTTAGCCGCTCGGCCACTGGCCGCACAGCCACCACTCGACAAACCCTCAGCCGCACGAACAGCACAGGCCGGTCCAACTGCAGTAACCGTATCAACAGCAACGACCGCATCAACAGCAATGACCGGTCAGACTCAACCCGGCGACCCAAGCCTCCCCGGCAACGAGAACCAGCTCCAGCTCCCGCCCGCGCCTCCCGACGATCTCAGCCTCCTGCCGACACCCTTCTACGACCAGAAGACAGATCAGCGCCCGTCCGTTCCGATCGTCTTTCTTGCTCCACCATCACCGAAAGCTCTGCAGGCTGCAGGCATCGTCGCATCGTGGTTCGGAATCCTTGCCGGTAATCGTCCTGTCCGCTTTCCCGTCACCGTCGGAGTCATTCCAGCTGGCAACGCCATCGTCATCTCCGAAAACCCCGCGAGCCTCCCGGCAACGATCGTGCCGACGCCAAACTCGACAAATTCACACCCGACCCTTGCAATCCGAACCAATCCGTTCGACCCAGCCTCCAAGCTCCTCATCCTCTCCGCAGGCTCGCCCGACGGTGTCCTCGCAGCGGCCACGGCCCTGACCCTTCGCCCAGATCTCCTTCAGGGTGCGACTGTCCACGTTCCTTCCATCACCGTCACCACTCTCGGGCAGCCCAGCGACCAGACACACTGGCTCAGGCCCAGCACCGAAAAAGTTACGACTCTGCCCGATCTTCAGCTCTTCGCCAACGCCGGATACCCCTTCACCCGCGATACCAGCCTCTCCGGCACAGCGGTCGTACTACCCGACAACCCAGCTGCCGAAGAGATCGAGCTCTACCTCACCCTCATGGGACACTTTGGCTCCTGCACCGGCCACCCCGTTCTCGGCGTCTCTGTTGCCAACTCCGACAGCATGGTCGACGACGGCGCCAGGGACTATCTCATCCTCGGCAGCCTGGATGATCAACCGGCAATCAGCCGCCTCAACCCATCGCTCCCCGTCAGCATCGACGGCAGCGGCCTCCACATCCAGGACACCAAGGGCTTCTTCGCTCCTCTGCAGCACGCCTGGTGGAAGGTCCGCAGCTTCGATCGTGTCCAGTCCAGCGAATTGGAGACAGCCGGAGGCCTGCCCGACGCTCTCATCGAAGCCATCGAATGGCCCCGCCGGTCGAACCGCTCCGTGGTCGTCATTCTGCTTCGCAACAAAGACGCGGTCCCCAGTCTCATCTCCGCCTTCCTCAAGACCTCGCAGACCTCGGACATCGGACAGTCCGTCAGCGCTTTCGACGGCTCGCGCTTCCGCTCCTATCGCATCGGCGACGATACCTACCGCGTAGGCTCGCCACCTTGGTGGGTTCGCTCCGGAATGTTCTTCGCGGACTATCCATGGCTGCTGGTCCTCGTCATGTTCTGCGTCTCGGTGCTCATGGCTGTGATCCTCCGCTCCAACCTCCGCCGCAAGGCCCGCATGCGCCTGCAAGGTGACAGTTGGACCACGGCAGACAGTCACTCCCGCTAAAACTCTCCTTGCCAACACCCTCTGCACAGCGCCAACCCGCGCCGAAACAATCCCCCGAACAGGCCAGCCTTACACTTGTGAAATTCACTTGAATTACATTTAAGCCACACGTATAACTTGGCGGTAAGTTCCCTCCACGCATCTCACGCGGCGGCAAACCAGTTGGTGTATCAAGGGCCCTATGACAGTACAAACAACACAGCGAGCGGAGCAATTGCGCAAACCTTCGATGTATCTTCCAGCCCTGGCTAGTCTCCTCTGTTTCGCCGCAGTTCCGGCGATTGCCTCCAAGCCCGACAGTGTCCCGGACTGGGTCCGCACCGCTGCCCAGCAGACGCTGCCCGAGTACTCCCCCGAGACCAACGCCGTCGTCCTGCTCGATGACACGACTTACACCGTCGCCCCCGACGGCAGCGCGGTCGAGCATCATCGCCACGTCATCAAGATTCTCCGTCCTCAGGGCAGGAACGAGGGCATCGTCGGCGTAGCCTTCGACAAAGACACCAAAATACTCTCCATGCATGTCTGGAGCATCGGCCCGGACGGCCACGAGTACGCCGTCAAGGACAACGAGATGACCGAGCATGGTTACGGCGAGGGACATCTCTTCGAAGACGATAAAGTTCGAATCGCCAGTGCACCCGGCCGCGATCCCGGTGGCATTGTCGCCTATGAGTACGAGCAGCGCTGCCACCCTTATCTCACTGAGAAGACGTGGTTCTTTCAGGGATATCTGCCGCACGTCAACCAGAGCTTTACTCTCGAGTTACCGCCCAACTTCACCTACGGCACCGTATGGGCCCACGCAAAACAGACGCCTCCCGCCGACCTCGAGCATCAGCGATGGCGCTGGGAGATGGATAACACTCCGGCCGTCGATCTCAACCACGTCATGCTTCGCCCCGCGGCCTTTTCTCTCGATGGCCGCATGACCATCCACTACGCCGGCCCAGGCATCACCGCGCCCACCAACGGTACCTGGCAAAGCATCGGCGAGTGGTATCAGAGCATCTCGAAAGACCGCCTCGTCCCCACACCCGAGATCGCTGCCAAAGCCAAAGAGCTCGCCGGCGACAAGACCGACTTCTACGATAAAACCGAAGCCGTCGCCGAGTTCGTCCAGAAGCAGGTCCGCTACTTCGCCATTGAGATGGGAATCGGCGGCTACCAGCCGCACGCCGCAGGAGATGTCTTCCACAACCGCTACGGCGACTGCAAAGACAAGGCCACCCTGCTCACCTCGATGCTCTCGACCCTCGGCGTACACGGCGCTCTCGTCATGGTCGACCATCGTCGCGGTGTCATCGATCCGGAAGCGCCCTCCATCGTCGGCGACCACATGATCGCCGCGATCGAAATCCCCAAAGGCTACGCCTCGCCCAAACTGCGCAGCGTCGTCACTTCAAAAACCGGCCGCCAGTACCTCATCTTCGATCCCACATGGGAGAAGACCGCCTTCGGCCAGCTTGAGCACAACCTTCAGGGTGGTTACGGCGTCCTCATGGAGGGCTCGGACAGCCAGATCATCCAGTTCCCGGTGCTCTCTCCCGACCTCAACACAGTCCGCCGCACTGCCACCTTCCAGCTTCAGCCCGACGGCACTCTCAAGGGCACCGTCACCGAAAAGCGCTTCGGCGATCTCTCCGAAAACGACCGATATCTCTACACCATGGCCGATCTCAAGCAGCAAACCGAGTATCGCGACCGCGTCCTCGGCCGGGACTTCACCAGCTTCACCGTCTCCGACGTCAAGGTGCAGAACGTCGAAGCCCTGAACAAGGATCTGACCACCTCCTTCTCCATCTCCGCCGACCGCTTCGGCAAACCCACCGGCCCTCTGCTCATGATCCGTCCTCGTGTTCTCGGCAGGGAAGACCTCGAGGTCGATCACAAGAAGCGTCATGACGTCCCCGTCAACCTCAACCAGACCATGCAGGAGCAGGATGACTACACCATCCAGCTCCCGGCAGGCTACGCCGTCGACGAAATCCCCGAGCCCATCAAACTCGATCTAGGCTTTGCCTCCTACGAGAGCGCAAGCACGGTCACAGACAACGTCCTCCACTACACCCGCACCTACATCGTCCGCGAGGTCACCCTCCCCGCCGACAAATATCCCGATGTCCAGAAACTCGCCGGCATCATCGCCGCCGACGAGGATAGAAACGCTGTTCTTAAAAAGCAGTAAGCGCAAATAGCACTAGTCAGTCTGGCGACGCAAACCAGAGGAAAAACCTGAATGACCCGCAAGCCCGGCCACCGTCTCTTCGCTGCCTCATTTCTCAGTACCTTGTTCGCGCTGACTGTGTCTTTCGCAAATGCACAGTGGACTCCGCCCACTCCTGAAGAACTCGCGATGACCTCGCAACCCGAGGTCCCCGGGGCCTCTGCCGTCTATCTCTTCCGCGAAGAAATTACCGAGGACAGGTTGCACACGTTCAGCATCTATGTTCGGTTGAAAGTTCTGACTGAAGGTGGCAAGGAATTAAGCAACGTCGAACTGCAATATGAACGCGTCCGTGGTGACGATCGTGGATTCAGCGGGTCCGTGGTCGAGGATATCCAGGGCCGCACTATCCATCCGGACGTAACTGTTGTTCCGTTCACCGGAAAGCCCTACGACAAACTCGTTGAAAAAAAGGGGGGCGTGAAAACCATGGCAAAGGTCTTTACCTTGCCCGACGTCACCACCGGCAGTATTGTCGAGTATCGTTACAAGATTCGCTACGATGATAATTTCTTCGAGGCGCCTTCCTGGTACATACAGTCCGATCTCTGGACACGCAAAGCCCACTATCTCTGGAAGCCGGTCGACCTCACAAGCATCACCCTCCTGAACGCGCGTGGCCAGATATCCGACAGGATCTCGTATAGCTCTATGTTGCCTGTCGGTACCGATATAGTGAGAACCCACATGCCGGGTGCCAATGTTCTGGAACTCAATGCGCATGACGTGCCGCCTGCCCCGGACGAAGACTACATGCCACCGATTCGCACCTTCACTTACCGCGTCCTTTTCTTCTACACCGGCTACCACGATGGCGACGAGTTCTGGAGGGACGAAGGCAAGTTTTGGGCAAAGAAGCAGGAGAAGTTCATCGGCCCCGGTCCCGTCGTCACTGCTGCCGTTAAGGACATCATTGCTCCTTCCGATACATCGGAGCAGAAACTCCGCAAGCTCTACGCCACTGTCATGAAGATTGAGAACACCCGCTACACCCGTCAGCACACGGGCGCGGAAGAGAAGGCCCAGGGCTTCAAGGAAATTCGCACCACAGACGATATCTGGATGCGCAAACGCGGGTCAGACGACCAGATCGCCGAACTCTTCGTTGCGATGGCCCGTGCTGTGGGTTTCAAGGCTTATGTCGCGCTGATAACCAGCCGAGAGCACACCATCTTCACCAAAAGCTTCCTTAGCCTCTCCCAACTCGATGACGTCATAGCCCTCGTCAACATCGACGGCAAAGAGCAGGTCTTCGATCCCGGTACGCGGTTCTGCCCCTACGGCCATCTCGCCTGGGAGCACACCATGACAAAGGGAATTCGTCAGACCGATAGTGGCAGCGACTTCTTCGCAACCCCCGCCGAATCCTACAGCTTCTCTATCACTCAGCGAGTGGCCGACCTTACAGTTAGCTCCTCGGGAGAACTCTCCGGGTTCATTAAGATGATTTACACCGGAGATCCCGCTATCCGTTGGCGTCTTCGTAACCTCGAAGGAGACGCGGCCAGTCTCGAGCGCGAAATTCGCACCAGCGTCGAGAACCTCGTGCCTTCTGGCGTCGAACTCAAAGTCACCTCCATTGAGAAGCTCGATGACTACGAGCAGCCCTTAAGCGCCAACTTCGAGGTCAAAGGAGCTCTCGGCTCTTCGACAGGCAAGCGTGTCCTCCTTCCCGCTGATATCTTTGCCGCCAACGTCAAACCTGCCTTCCCGCATGAGAAGCGAGACATCCCCGTCTACTTCGAATATCCCCGCATAACCCACGATGCAGTTCGTATCAAATTTCCGCCGTCCCTCGCCATCGAATCTCTTCCGGCCGAAGGCAGGAGCAGCCTGGAGAAGTCGATCGTCTACAGCCTCAAAGCTGAGTCCGCCCCAAACTCATTTACCGTCCACCGCACTTATGCGCTGGGCGACATCGTCTTTCCTCCCGACCAATACGCCAGCTTCCGCGCCTTCTACTCAAAAATGGAGACCAAAGACCAGGAATCCGTCGTCCTCACCACCGCCCCGGCGGCATCTTCCAAACCCGCACCATCCGGTAACTAACCTCAACACGTCACCCACACCTTCAAACTCATCCCTCAGAAAACCGCCGCACCAGGAAAGGCTCCACCAGCAGTAAGGACGCAAATCATGAATATCTTAGGCCGCACTCTCCTTCGCCTTTCTCTTCTCTCTGCCTTGATCTCTCTCTCCACTGCATCTGCCCGCGCGCAGCAGTGGACTGCACCCACACCCGAAGAGCTTTCGATGACCTTGCAATCCCAGGTCCCGGGAGCCGCCGCTGTCTATCTCAACCGCGAAGAGATCACCGACGACAAGCTCCACATGTTCAGCATCTACACCCGCATCAAGGTCCTCACCGATCTCGGCAAGGAGTTCAGCAACATCGAATTGAATTACGCTCACTTCAGTCAGGGCGGCAACGCCACCATTGATGAAATTCAAGGCAGGACTATCCATCCCGATGGCACCATCATCCCCTTCACGGGAAAGCCCTACGAAAAGCTGATCGAGAAGGCTCAGGGCGTCAAAGTCATGGCGAAGGTCTTCACCATGCCCGATGTCGAGGTCGGCAGCATCATCGAATATCGCTACAAGCTGCGCTACGACGATCACTACTTCATCCCTCCTGACTGGTACATTCAGTCCAATCTCTTCACTCGCAAGGCCCACTACACCTGGCGTCCCACCACCCAGTCTCTCGTCTCCAACGATGACCGCGGTCAGCTCACCAACTCCATTGCCTGGTACCCTATTCTTCCTCCCGGCACCGAGCTCAAGAACACCCATCTCCCTCCCAGCGGACCCAATCCCGTGGAACAGAATGTCTTCGATCTCGACGTCAAAGACGTTCCTCCCGCCCCCCATGAAGACTTCATGCCGCCTATCCGCAGTCTGAGCTATCGTGTGCTCTTCTACTACACCCCCTACCGCAGTGGCGCGGAGTTCTGGAAGAGCGAAACCAAATACTGGTCCAAAACGCGCGACAAGTTCATCGGACCCGGCCCCGCAGTCATCGCAGCCGTCAAGGACATCATCGTTCCATCCGACACCCAGGATCAGAAGGTCCGCAAAATCTACGCCGCGGTCATGAAGCTCGAAAACACCTCCTACACCCGCGAGCACTCCGGTGCCGAGGAGAAGGCGCAGGGCTTCAAAGAAGTTCACAACACAGACGACATCTGGACACGCAAGCGCGGCAACGACGACCAGATCGCCGAACTCTTCGTCGCCATGGTCCGTGCCGCCGGCATGAAGGCCTACCTCGCGAGGGTCACCAATCGCGATAACAATGTCTTTCTCCCCGGTTATCTCTCCCTCTCCCAGCTCAACGACGACCTCGCCATCGTCAACATCGACGGCAAGGAGCAGTACTTCGACCCCGGCTCCCGCTACTGCCCCTACCAGCACCTCGCCTGGAAGCACAGCATGGCGCTGGGCATCCGCCAGAGTGACTCAGGTGGCGACTTCGCCGAAGCTCCAGCCGAGTCCTATACCTACTCCCGCACTCAGCGCATCGCCGATCTCACCATCGACCAGCAGAGTGCCGTCACCGGCAACATCAGCATGACCTACATGGGCTCGCCCGCCCTCCGCTGGCGGCAGCGCTCGCTCACAGGCGACTCCGCCAGCCTCGAGCGCGAGCTTCGCACCAGCGTCGAGCGCCTCATGCCCGCAGGTATGGAAGTCAAGGTCGCCTCCATCAATGACCTCGAAGACTACGAGAAACCGCTCATCGTGAAATTCGACGTCAAGGGAGCGCTCGGCTCTTCCACCGGGAAGCGCCTGCTCATCCCGGGCGATATCTTCGAAGCCAACTCCAAGCCCGCCTTCCCCCACGAGAAGCGCGAGATCCCGGTCTACTTTCAATTTGCGCACATGACTCAGGACGCAGTCCGCGTCAAATTCCCACCCACCCTCACACTCGAATCGCTTCCATCCACCGAGAAGTTCAACCTCGAGAAAAACGCCATCTACTCCATGTCAGCCGAGTCCACCCCAACCAGCTACACTGTCCGTCGCAACTATTCGCTGGGGGAAATTATCTTCGTAGCCAAGCAATACGCAGACCTTCGCACCTTCTACTCCAAATTCGAAACCAAGGATCAGGAGACGGTAGTCCTCACCTCAGCCCCGGCCCCTGCCAAGGCGACACCGACAGGCAACTGACACGCATGCCGCCTGCCGGACCTCACGGCAGGCGGCACACCTTCACCGCTCCATTCACAAACTCACACGCAAACCCCGTCGCAGCGTCGCGCTCCAGAACCACCCACGACACACCCAACGGCTTTAGCCGCGAGACTCGCTCTTCATCCGTCTGCCCATCGAGTCCCGTCTGCGCCCTCTGGCCCTCCTGCCACGCCGCCGCAAGCTTCGGTTGATTCGTCACCACGCCCCCATCCTTCGAGAAGTCCGGCAGCACACTCCGCTCCGCAATCGCCCGAAAACTCTGCGCATCCTCACCCGGCTTCGTAATGTACTGGGCATCCAGCGCGAATACCGCATCCTTCGGAGTATTGACTCGGATCCACGCAAACGCCTGCTCAAACTGATTCCCGCCATTGGTCGTCGGCCCCCACGCCAGCGCACCGGGCAACTCAAGATGCCTTGAATCGGGAAACGTCATCCTCTCCGCCGTCATCGTGACTCCCGCCAACAACGAAAACGCCGCCACCCACCGCATTGGCCGGCGCCGAAGCACCCATTCCCCCAATAACGCCCCCAGCACCAGCGTCATCACCACATACACCACCTGAAAGATGCGCAGCGGCTGCATCCTTGCCACCAGATGCGTCTTCATCCCCGTCCGCGCAAACACCACTGCTACCGTCATCGCGATCACTCCGGCTGCGGCAGCCATGCGCGCCAGCCCCACACGCGCCTCATCCCCATCCCTTCGCCGCCCCAGCGCAATCACCAGCAGAATCGTCACCGGCGCAATCAGTCCAACCCACTCATACCAGTGCCACTCGCTTAGAAACCAGTAGCTCCGCGTCAGCATGACCCTTCGATAAATCTCATCCTCCGGAGCAGCCGACAGCTGCAACCCATCCGCCATCACCAGTGCCGTCAACCCCAGACCCACCATTCCCCACACCCGCACCAGTCGGCTCTCCGACAGAGCCGCCCCCAGCAGCACCACCGATCCCAAAGCATAAGCCCCCATCAACGGATGCATCGCCCCCGCACCCGCCAGCGCAACGCAGCACAACATTAGCCCTTGCCGCCGGCAGGCCTTCAACTCTTCGCCGCTTTCAAACTGCGGCAGCAGAAACTGCATCGCCCCCACCAGAGCCAGCAGCGCCAACGGAGTCGAAACGCTCCGCGCCGTCACATAAGGGTCCATCAGCATCAGGGAAGTCCCCGCAATGGGCAGTGTCATCCACACCGCCAGCAGTGCCACCGCGCCCCCGCGTGCCTCGCGCGAGGCAAAGCACCGCGCTGCCAGCAGCCAGGCCGCAAACAGCGTCATCCAGAACGTCGCCAGGTATGCCAGTAGCAGCACCATCTCCACGCTGAAATGCGTCTCGCGCACCAGTTGAGTCATCATTGGCGCAAAAAGCGAATATCGCAGGTGCCCCACCACAAACTCAGCCCCATGCGGATACAACCCCGGATCGACCAGCCGCTTGATCTCAGGAAGATACACCCCACCATCCTCGGCATAGGGATGGTAGCCATGCACCAGCGCTGCAACCAGCGTCAGCGGAGTCACCAGCACCGCCGCGAGCCCTCGCTCCCGCCGGTACTCCTCCCGTCTAAGTTGTTCCGAAGTAATCGGTGATGCTAACGATGTCGCCAAATACCCGTGCTCCCGCCGCGAGAATCACAAAACCAGCTGCGCTCGTACATTCTCTCTTACTTGATCCAGACCAGATTCAATCCGTTTTCAAACCCCCGGTCAATCGCAAGGGAGACAACTTCACAAGAATTTAGACTTCTCACACACTTCGAGGTCTACAAGACCTCTGGTTCTGTGCAGAATCTCCTTCAACCGCGCAATCACTCAGAAGATACAATTAAAGCTGCATGAAGCATCTTCTTTCGCACCACACTCGCTCCGCTGCATCACGGCTTCACCGCTCTTCGGGCTGGCAGTGCCCGGTCACCGCATGAACACGACAACCGCCGCCACCAACCAGCGCAACCTGCTCAAGACCGTCCCCGGTCTCCTCATCAGCGCCTTCTTTCTCTGGTGCACCTTCTTTCCGCACCCGGCAATCTGGAAGATGCCAGCCTCCAAAGGAATCTCCTTCGCGGAGATCCTCGCTCTCCGCCTCGTCCATCCCCTCTGGATCCTTGGTGTCGTCGGCTTCACCTTTGCCAGCTACACCCTTCGCTGTGTCCGCTGGACCCAGATGGTGCCCCGTACTTCGCGCTCGATCCGGAACCACTTCCTCACCTGCGCCCGGGTCCTCATGACCTCGCTTGCCGCCAACAACATCCTTCCGCTCCGCATCGGCGACATCATGCGTGTCTTCACCTACTCCGACGACCTCGGTGCCTCACCCTCCACCATCCTCTCCACCGTCATCCTCGAAAAACTCCTCGACATCTTCGTCCTCGTCCTCCTCTTTGTCTCGACCGTTGGCAGTGTCGCCACACCCCATCTGCGCCTCATCGCAGACATCTCACTCGCAATCTCCGCTATCGGCCTGCTCGTCCTTCTTGTTGCAGCCCGCCCTCTGCAGGCGCCCATTCAGCGCCTCTTCACCCGGTTGCCAGCCAATCCCAAGCTCGCCAAAGTCGAGCACTGGATCACGCTTGCCCTCGACGCCACAGGCCGTCTGGGAGTAGTTGAATCGCTCCTGCTCCTGATTCAGACCATCGTCATCTGGACCTGCGAAGGCATGATCTTCGCCTCCGCCATCAATCTGCTGGCCCTCCCGGTCGATCGCATTGGCCCCTGGCTCTCCGTCTCCTTTGCCAACCTCTCCTACCTCATCCCCAGCTCTCCCGGAGCCATCGGCCCCTTCGAACTGGCCGTCAAAACCTCCCTTACCAATCACGGAGCATCCATCACCCAGGCCGCCATCTTCGGTCTCGCCATCCACGCCTGGATGCTTATCTCAGTCACGGGAGCCGGCGGCATCATCTTCCTCACCCACCGCATCCGCATCCACAACCACAAACCCCTCTACGCCGAAATCGAGCAACTCCCCACCGAACTCCCGTAGAAAAAACACTGACAATGCCGAGCAAAGCGAGGCGCGCAGTGATCGCATCACCACAACAAGGTACACACCCCGCGCGTAGCGGACCCGTCCGGCAGGACACGAGCCTCTGTTAAACTGAAGACGAACACACGACGGGTGAACCGCAAAGCATGTATCGCACAATTCAGCAGTCCCTGTTGGCACGCATCCAGGCCATCCTCCTCGCCAAGTACGACACCACGCTCACGAACCTCGTCGTCGAGCAGCCGCCCAGCATCGCCCTCGGCGAACTCGCCCTCCCGGTAGCCTTCGAATTGGCCAAGCGCCTCCGCAAAGCCCCCCGCATCATCGCCGCCGAACTCGCTGCAGAACTCAGCACGCAACTCCCCGAAGGAGTAGCCAGCGTAGAAGTAGCCGGCGCAGGCTACCTCAACATCCGCCTCGACCGCACCGCCACTCTCCGCCGCATCGCCGCCGACCAGCATGCCAACATCGGCGGCCCCGGCTTCCGCCTCGTCGAGCACACCAGCATCAATCCCAACAAAGCCGCCCACATCGGCCACCTCCGCAACGCCATCCTGGGCGACACGTTCCAGCGCCTCCTCCGCCCCGACACCTACAAAACCGGCTTCGAAGTAGGCGTACAAAACTACATCGACAACACCGGCGTTCAGGTAGCAGACGTGGTCGTAGGCCTCGTCTACCTCGAAGGCAAGACACTCACCAGCACGCGCGAACTCCTCACAGAACTCCTCGAAACCAACCAGCGCATCGACTTCTACTGCTGGGACCTCTACGCCCGCGTCTCGCAGTGGTACACCGCCGACCCGGACCACATCGCCGCCCGCAAACAAATCCGCCTCGACACCCTCCACGCCCTCGAACTAGGCAAAAACGACACGGCCGAGATCGCCGACCTCATCGCCACCGCCGTCCTCCGCCGTCATCTCGAGACCATGCAGCGCCTCAACATCCAGTACGACTTCCTCCCCCGCGAGAGCGAGATCCTCACCCTCCACTTCTGGGACGCAGCCCGCCAGCTCATGCTGGAAAAGGGCGTCCTCTACCTCGAAACCGCCGGCAAGAACAAAGGCTGCTACGTCATGCGCCGCGCTGGAACCGAAGCGCTGATCGCCCACGAAGGCACCGATTCGGACCGACCCGACGAAGACGCCAAAGTCATCGTCCGCTCCAACGGCACTGTCACCTACGTAGGCAAAGACATCGCCTACCACCTCTGGAAGTTCGGCCTGCTTCCCGGCAAAGACTTCGGCTACAAAAAATTCCGCGAGTACTCATCGCACACCTGCTGGATCTCCACCGACGGGCCCAGCGAACCCGGCAACCACTCCTTCGGCCACGCCGACCACATCTACAACGTCATCGACTCCCGCCAGAACGACCCCCAGAACAACGTCATCGCGGCCCTGCGCGGTATGGGCTACACCGAGGCCGCCGACAACTACACCCACTTCTCCTACGAGATGGTCGCCCTCACCCCACGCTGCGCCATCGAACTCGGCTACACCATCAGCGAAGAAGACCAGAAAAAGTCCTACATCGAAGTCAGCGGCCGCAAAGGCTTCGGCGTCAAGGCCGACGACCTCATCGACCGCCTTACCACCGCTGCCAAATCCGAAGTCGACACCCGCCACCCCGAGCTCACCGGCACCGAACGCGAGACCATCGCCAAACAGATCGCGGTAGGCGCACTTCGTTACTTCATGCTCCGCTTCACCCGCAACACCGTCATAGCCTTCGACTTCAAAGACGCCCTGAGCTTCGAAGGCGAGACCGGCCCTTACGTCCAGTACGCCATCGTCCGAGCCGCGAACATCTTCCGCAAAGCCAACACCACCCCCGAAGCCTCGTTAGCAGCCGTCGCGACACTCGATCTCGGAAACATCCTCGACACCGAAGACGGCGCCAGCCTCTGGGAGACCTGGCTCCTCACCTCAAAACTAACGCTCTTAATCGACCAGGCCCTCAACACAGCCGAGCCAGCCTACCTTGCCAAGTACGCCTTCCAACTCGCGCAGCAGTTCAACAACTTCTATCACCGCCACCACATCCTCAACGAAACCGACCCCACCCGCAAAACCCTCTTCTTAGCCACAGCAGCCGCAGCCCAACGCGAAATGACCCGCACCCTCGCCTACCTGGGAATCGAAGCCCCGCCTGTCATGTAACTAAACAAGCCACAAAAAACTTAACACGATGACACAGATAGAAACAGACGATGGTGCGCACACCGCCTTTCCGTTTTTATCTGTGTCATCTGTGGAGATCAGTGTTAAGCCTTCTCGACGAAGCAGCAAAGACTAACCCGAATATCCCCGCACCCACTCCACAATCGACCGCACTGCAATCCCACTAGGCCCATAAGGAATCCAAGGTTTCGTCTCCTCATTCCATGCGCACCCGGCAATATCCAGATGCACCCAGGGAGTCTCTCCCACAAACTCCTTCAAAAACATTGCCGCCGAGGTCGCTCCGCCATAGCGATTCTTCCCCGTGTTCATCATGTCCGCAATCTGGCTCTTGATCTGATCTTTGTAGTCATCGGTGCAGGGAAGCCGCCAGAACTTCTCTCCTGAAATCTTCGTCCCGGCCTGAAATTTATCCGCAGCCGCATCATCATTCGAAAACAATCCGGCATTAATAATCCCCAGCGCCACAACACAAGCTCCGGTCAGCGTCGCAGCATTAATCAGATGCGTACATCCTAGCGTCTTCGCATAGTGCAGCCCATCCGCCAGCACCAGCCTGCCCTCAGCATCCGTATTCACCACTTCAATCGTCTTCCCCGACATCGCCGTCACCACATCCCCCGGCTTGAACGCCCCGCCATCCGGCATATTCTCCGCCGAGCACACCACCCCAATCACCTTCACCTTGGGCTTCAGCTGCGCAATCGCCCGCATCGCGCCAATCATCGCTGCCGCTCCAGCCATGTCGTACTTCATCTTCTCCATGCCGTCCGCCGACTTAATCGAAATCCCACCCGTGTCGAACGTAATCCCTTTCCCCACTAGCCCCATCACCGGAGCATCCTTCGCCGCGCCACCCACCGGCTCATACGTCATCACAATCAACGCTGGCGGCTGTTCCGAGCCCTGCGCCACAGCCCAGAACGCCCCCATCTTCAACTCATGCAGCTTCTCGGTCGAGTGCACCTCGCACCTCATCCCCATCTCCAGGCACATCGCCGCCGCGCGCCGTCCCAGCTCCGTCGGAGTCAGCACATTCCCCGGCTCATTCACCAGCGACCGCGCAAAATTCTGTGCCGAGGAAACAATCAGCCCCTCGTCAAACCCCGTCTGAATCGCATCCTGCTGCAGCTTCTTAGGGACGATCACTGTCAGCGCCCGTACCGACCGGTCTTTTCTGTCGCTTCGGTACGTATCCCAATCCAACTCACCCAACTCCGCGCCCTCAACCAGGGCACGCGAAATCAGCAAGCCCGGGAGTGCCTCACGAGACTTATCGCGCAAAACGTCACACTCAGGAAACGCAATCGCCACCTCGCGAACGCCCAGCGGCTTCGCTGCCCGCACTGCCGTTCCCGCACCCTTGCGCACCTCATCGGCCGACAGAGTCTTGGCCTTTCCCAAACCCACAATCAGCAGCCGCTCCGCCTTCAGACCACTAGGAGCATGCAGCATCAGAGTCTCTCCCGCCGTTGCCTTGAACTCCCCGGACGACAGAACCTTCGCCGCCGCGCTCGTTATCGCGTCCGAGGTCGTCAGCAGTGCGGGCAGCGCCTCCGCATCCTTACCAACTGCAACATCCACGGCGAACACCGCTAGCAGCGGCGACTGAAATCCTGCAGCATCCTGAAACAAAAGCTTCGTATCCATAGATCTATCGTATCGATAGGTCTCGAGTAGCGCGACACTGCTTTACTTTTTGCACAAAAAATTTTGCAACAGATTCAGCCTACTGCCGCTGACTCCGCGCAACGGCTGCCTTCGCTTCATTGTCAGCCTCGCGCTTCCGCTCCGTGGCTCGCTTATCCCACTCCTGCTTGCCTTTAGCCAGAGCCAGCTCGCACTTCACCCGTCCATTGCGAAAATATAGCCGCGTCGGAATCAGCGTAAATCCCTTCTGCTTTGTCAGCGCCTCGAGCTTCCGCACCTCGCTCTTATGCAGCAGCAGCTTCCTCGTTCGCAGCGAATCGTGGTTCATCGCATTCCCATGCGAAAACGGCCCGATGTGCGCATTCAGCAGAAAGCACTCTCCATCTTTCAGCAACCCGTAAGCGTCCTTCAGGTTTGCCTTGCCCTCACGGATCGACTTGACCTCGGTCCCGCGCAACGCAACTCCGGCCTCAAACTTATCCGACAGCGCGTAGTTGTAGCTCGCCGACCGGTTGTAGGCAGCATCTCTCTTCCCCGCAGCCACAGGGTCGCGATCCCTCTCCTTAACTACAGGTTTAGGCTGGTGGGCAATCGTCGGGTTGGAGAGAGAGCGAGACATGCAACCTCTTACTTTTAACATGCCTGCAACTTTCGTCTTACACACTCGTCTCACCCGGCATCGAACGGCGCGTCTAACCAGAAACTTCCGAGAGCCGGAGAGTCCCGCCGGTACGAAGCTGTCACAAATTCCTGGCTGCGAGCCGTAAGCCAAAGCGTCCGCAGATCAAAGGCTAAACCTTCCCGAGGTCAAACATTTCCCGAATGCTATACTTGCCCGAGCACAGCAGCCTGGCAGGCACCGCCTCAACAGGCTGCGTCCTGCCCCAGATCATCTTCCCGGCAGGCGGACACTCCGGCAAACGCCACACTCTTCAAAGTGCAAAGGACGAAAACGCGAGCAGCATGGGTTGCGGTCAAAGATCTCTCAACAAACTTTCGGCATTCACTCGTCGAGCGTCTCCACTTCTCCTTCTCGGAGTCCTTGCAGCTTTCGGCTCTTCAGCGGCACACGCCCAGTCGCCCAAGGCCTGGGATAAGCGCGGTCAGGAGGCAGAAGCGCGTCAGGACTTCGACGCCGCTTACGAGGCTTATCACAAAGCGACCCTTCAGAAGCCCAAGGACCTCGTCTACAAAGAGCACTTCGAGCACATACTCTTTCAGGCCGCCATGGCCCACGTCGATCGCGGCCGCGTCCTGCGCCAGAGTGGCGACCTTGAGGGCGCCATGGCCCAGTTCAATCGAGCTCTTCAGATCGATGCCGGCAATCAGGCCGCACAGCAGGAGATTAACTCGATTCAGGACCAGGAGACCCAGAAGCAGACAGGATCCCCTCAGGCCACCGAGCAGATGTCGCGCCAGAATGAGATCCTCTCTAGCATTGGCTCCATCTCCGGCCCCGTCCAGCTCAAGCCGCTCTCCAATGAGCCCATCCCCGCCATTCACATGGTGGAAGATGTCAAGGTCATCTACCAGGCCATCGGCAAGGCTGCCGGCTTCAACGTGCTCTTCGACCCCGACTACACCTCCAAGCGCATCCCAGTCGACCTCAACAACGTCAGCTGGTCGGATGCCCTCCGCATCGTTGGAACTCTCGCTGGCACCTTCTACAAACCCGTTACCTCCAACACCATCTTCGTTGCCCAGAACACTCGTCAGAGGCGCACTGACCTCGACGAGCAGGCTGTCCAGACCTTCTATCTCACCAATGCAAGTCAGCAGAACGACGCCAACGAAGTTGTCGTAGCCATTCGCAACCTGCTGGATCCCAGCGTCAAGATCTATCTGGTTCCCAGCCAGAATGCCATCGTCATGCGCGCCACGCCCGACGAACTTCTCTTCGCGCAAAAAGTCCTGAACGACCTCGACCGCGCCCGTCCCGAGGTCGTCGTCGACGTCGCCGTTCTTGAAGTCAATCGCAACGTCGAGCGCAACCTCGGCATCATCCTCCCGCAGTCCGTCACCATTACCCCGCAGGCCACGACGACCACAAGCACATCTAGCGGCAGCAGTGGCACCGGAACCGGCACCACACCCCCAAACAACTTCACCCTCAACTCCCTCGCCCACCTTAACGCCAACAACTTCGGAGTCGCCATCACCGGCGGTACTGTCAACGCACTCCTCAACGACGCTGACACCCGTATCCTGCAGAACCCCAGCATCCGCGCGACCGATGGCCAACGCGCTCAGCTCAAGATCGGCTCGAGGATTCCCGTCGCGACCGGTTCGTACAACGCAGGAGTTTCCACCGGCGTTGCCAGCATTGGCGTCCAGACCCAGTTCACCTACATCGACATCGGTGTCAACATCGACATGACACCCACCGTCCACTACGACCGCGAGATCACCCTCAAGATGAAGATTGAGGTGCTCTCTCAGGCAAACACCGTCACCATCAGCGGTGTTCAGGAGCCAATCATCGGCCAGCGCACCACCGAGCAGATCATCACCCTGAAGGACGGCGAGCCCAGCCTGCTTTCCGGCATCATCACCAAGCAGGACAGTCTCAACATCAGCGGAACCCCCGGCATCGGCGAGATCCCCTTCTTCAAGTACTTCTTCACCTCGCGCGACAGAGTGAACGACAAGACCGAGATCGTTTTCATCATCATCCCGCACATCGTCCGCGAGTCCGTCCTCACCCGCACCAACACCCGCGCCATCGACACCGGAACAGGCCAGGCCTTCGAGCTGCGTCACGACGCCTCCCTCACCGACGGCGCCGAAGCCATCAACCCCACGCCGAAACCCAGCACCTCAGCTCACACAACCACCGCCGCCAACGCAGCCTCGGCCATGGTCCAGCAGCTTGCCCAGCAGGCTCAGCCCGCCGCGCCCCCTCTCACCGGCGCTCCCGCCGAGGCGACGCCCAGCGCTGTCTCAGGCTCGCCCGTCAGCTTTACCGTCGTTCCCGCCAGTCTCGATCAGGCGGTCGGCAGCACCTTCCAGGTCGCAGTCACGGTCGCCAATGGGCACGACATCTTCTCCGTTCCTCTTCAGATGAAGTTCAACCCAGCCGTCCTCCAGCTCGTCAATGTGGACTCCGGAGACTTCCTCCGCCGCGATAACCAGCTCGTCTCCATCTCGCACCGCGACGATGGCGCCGGCCTGGTCGCGATCGCCACCGAGCGTCCGCCAAACGCCCCTGGGGTCAACGGGCAGGGAAGTGTCTGCACCCTTACCTTCAAGGCCATCGCCGCCGGCGACTCCGAGCTCACCCTCGTCAAAGTCGGCGCTCGCAACAGCGCGCAGGCCAATCTTCCGGCCGTGGGTTCCCAGGCCGTGGTTCATGTCAAGTGATCGTTCGATCCAATCCGGCTCGTTTGGGGGATGCTGACAGGCAGATCGCTGCAGCGAACTCGTCCCAATCGGGTCTGACCCTGGTCGAGCTCGTCATCTGCATTGGCATCGTCGCAATTCTCGCCTCGGCGGCTATCCCGATCGCTCGTTTTCAGGTCAAACGGGAGAAGGAGCGCGAGCTTCGCCGCGACCTCTGGGAGATGCGCGACGCCATCGATCGTTACAAGGACGCAGCCGACAAGGGAGCTATGCAGGTCAAAGCCGACAGCTTGGGCTATCCGCCCGATCTCGAGACCCTCGTCAACGGAGTCGACATTCAGGACAAGAAGGTCAAATTCCTCCGCCGCATCCCCAAGGATCCGATGACCGGCGACACCGACTGGGGCCTCCGTTCCAACCAGGACGACGCAGACTCCGACTCCTTCGGCGGCCAAAACGTCTTCGACGTCCACTCCAAGAGCAACGGAACCGCACTCGACGGAACGAAATACAACACATGGTAAGCATTCGCTCATTCCAGCCTCAGTCGACCACGCCAGGGAAGTCCCGCCCCGGCGAGCGTGGCTTCACTCTTCTCGAACTTATGATCGTCATGGTCGTCATTGGCCTCCTCGCCGCCATCGCCATCCCCTCGTATACCCGCAACATCCGCGCCGCGAACGAAGCCGTCCTCAAGGAAGACCTCTACACCATGCGCCGCGCCATCGACTCCTACACCGTCGACAAGCAAAAGGCCCCCCAGACCCTCGACGATCTCGTCCAGTCCGGCTACCTCAAATCCATGCCCATCGACCCCATGACCAAGCGCTCCGACACCTGGATGACCGTCCAGACGGATACCCTCATGACCCTCGACCAGACAGATGGCGGTATTGACGACGTCCACAGCGGCTCGCAACTCAGCGCCTCCGACGGCACCTCCTACAGCACCTGGTAGCCCGCCCTCCACATTCCGCCGGACTCCCTTCCATAATGCTGACAAACGGCGCATACTATCGTCTAAGACTAGTAGAGCTGCGTCCGCCGGCTGGGAAGCGGCTCCCAAGGAGAACTTCCATGCGTTCCCTCCCGCGCCTCGGTTTGGCCGCCCTTCTTACGCTCTCCTTCGCTCTCTACGCTCAGACCCCTGCTCCGGCTCCGGCGGCTCAGCCCCCGGCCGCAACCACGCCGTCCGACCCCAAAGCCACGCCAGCTGACCAGACGGCCACCCCTGCCCCTTCCGCGCCAACCAATCCACAGCCTGCCCAGGTCGACGACCAGACCCCGCCACGTCCCCACCCCACCATCTCCTCCGACGTAAGCAAAGGCAAACCGGCTGACGCAAAGCCCGCCGCAACAAACACCACGGACGCAAATACCCCTGACGCCAAATCTGCCGACGCAAAGCCCACCGACGCCAAGGCCGCGAAGAAGAAGATCAAGGAGAACGCCAAGCAGCAGGAGCAGGCCAGCACTCAGCCTAAATCGGACGTCCTCCCATCCCCGGGCGAAGCCCTCGACCCTCACATCAAAGCTGGCAGTGAAGACGACGTCAACGCCGTAGGCACGCGCAACATCGGCGGACGCGGCGCAGGCAACTGGTACTCCACCGACTCAGAGATCCGCATGGGCAAGCAGTACTCCATGGAGATCGAGAAGTCCGCCCACCTGGTCACCGACCCCGTCATCGTCGAGTACGTCAACCGCGTCGGCCAGAACATCGTCAAGAACTCCGACTGCAAAGTCCCCTTCACCATCAAGGTCATCGACTCCGACGAAATCAACGCGATGGCCCTGCCCGGCGGATTCTTCTACGTCAACTCCGGCCTCATCATGGCGGCCGACGAAGAGGCCGAACTCGCCGGTGTCATGGCCCACGAGACCGCCCACGTCTGCGCCCATCACGCCGCCCGCGAGATGACCCGCATGAACTACGCGCAGATCGGCTCCATCCCGCTCATCATCTTCACCTCTGGCTCCTGGACCGGCTACGGTATCTACGAGGCCGCCCAGCTCGCCATCCCCATCACCTTCCTCCAGTTCTCGCGCAACTTCGAAGCCGAAGCCGACTGGCTGGGTCTCCAGTACATGTACAAGGCGGGCTACGATCCCCAGGCGTTCATCCAGTTCTTCGAAAAGATCGACGCCCTCGAGAAGCACAAACCCGGCACCCTCGCCAAAGTCTTCGCTGACCATCCCCAGACCCCCGACCGCATCATGCACTCGGAAGAAGAGATCGCCACCATCATGCCCTCGCGGCCTGACTACATGGTCACCACCTCCGAGTTCGACGACGTCAAAACCCGCCTCGCCCGCCTCGAAAACAAGCGCAAGATCAACGATGGCAAGGGCGGCAACAAGCCAACCCTCCGTCGCGCCAGCGGTCCCAGCGGCAACGATCCCAATAACCCGAACAATCCTTCCAGCACCACCGACGACCGCCCAACCCTCGGTCGTAGAAATTAGCTCGTAGAAATTAGCCTGATTAGAAACGAGCTACAAAGAAGTCTGATCTAAAACCTGACCGCGGATAAAACGGATACACGGATAAAGTCTTAATCCGTTTAGATCCATAAAATCCGCGGTCGCAGTTTTAGAGCATTGCGGCAAAAGCATGCCAGGCTGAAGTCATTCCGATAGGAACAGCTAACGCCACAGAAGCAAAGACAAGCAATCCAGCCCACATGGTTGAGCGATGGACGCGATGTAATGAGAGCAAATCGTAGACAATCACAATCAGAACCAGAATACCTATCCCGGTGACGGCGCCCGCGGCCGGGGGAAATCCTATCCGGTCCCATGGAAAGCGGCCAAACGCCGCTCCAACGAGCCCACAAGTCGCCAGCAGGATCAGCCGTTTATGCGCGTCCGGCCTCCTCCGCGCCCGCCATGAGGCGAAGATCACAATCGCGAATCCGACAATACCGAGCAGCGGGATCGCAAGCGAGACGGCGGGATCGAGCGGCCCGATCTTTACGCCACGGTGAAGCGCATCGATGGCTGCGATCACTCCAAGCACGACCATCACAGGTGGAAGGCAGAAGGCGACCGTGCCAAGCGAACGATGCCACTTCACGCGATGAGCGGAGACCAGTGCAGCCTGCACTAGAAAGAGCAGCATCCATAACGTGAAGGCTGCGCCGTGCACATGAAGAATAGGAGAGCGGCAGTGGCGCGTGCACTATTCCCGCCTGAAAGTAAGTAGGCGAGAAGCCGATGTAGACGCAGACGCAAAGCACGACTGCCATGCCGCTGTAAAAGACTCGTTCAAGGGTTCGATTCACCGGCCTGTACACAGGTCGACGGGACGCAGGCGTAAGAATCGCATCTGTTGCCAAGGTTCTCTCCAGTTATGCGCAGGAATGCTAATTACGCGCAGGAGTAGGGCTAAGGCCTGCCGGAAGCTCAGTTTGCCGGGATTCAGAGAAGCTATCACACGCTGGTCTCGATTCACAACTCGAGTCCGCACGCCCCAACGCGCGAACTCCGATAAACCCCGCTAACCCGATAAAATAGAGCTATGGCTAAAAAGAACAAGCAGAAGACCACCGGCTACACCGACGACCACGCCGCCGCCGGCCTCAAAACCAAATTCCCCGCGATCGAAACCTGGCCCAATCAATTCAAGGCCTACGAGATCCTCATCGACGACCCCGAGTTCACCAGCGTATGCCCCAAGACCAGCCTGCCCGACTTCGGCCGCCTCACCATCCGCTACATGCCCCGCAAGCGCTGCATGGAGCTCAAGTCCCTCAAGGAATACCTCTTCACCTACCGCAACCTCGGCATCTTCCAGGAGAACATCGTCAACCAGGTCCTCGACGACGTAGTCAAAGCCACCGACCCCGTCTGGGCCAAAGTAGTCGGCGACTTCCGCCCTCGCGGCGGCATCTCCACCATCGTCGAAGCCTTCTACCCCCGCCCCAAAGACTCTAAAGGTCCGCAATACGCCTAAGCCGAAAGCATGGTCTCAGGATATCTTTTGCTACTGCAACTTCGCGTACTCCGCTTTGGCCTGTTGCAGCACCGGAATATCCGGGTCGGCGTCCTTCCATAGCGTGAGGAAATCCTCATAGGCCGCCTTGGCCTTGACGGTGTCGCCCTGCAACGCATAGGCGCGACCGAGGCCAAGATGGGCAAGCGCCCCGATGGGGCGGTTCAGGACGAGGCCGCGATGGTCGAGGATCTTCTGGAACTCGGCGGCGGCTTTGCCCCCCTGACGCGAAGCCAGATAGGCTTCGCCGCGGACAAAGGCCGGAAACATCATGTTCCCAACGAAATCACCGGCTCTGGATACCCCAAGCTCATACGGCATGGCGGCCTCGAGATCTCTGATCGGCATCAGAAGCATTTCCTTTGTTGAGCGCCAGCTTTCCGCGGATGCTCGGCAGGTAATTGAACTGCACGATCGTGTCTTCTGGAAACCTCTTGTTCAGATCGTCGCCAACGCCTTTGCCTGCGCATCATCCCCGGAGTACGCCAACGCGAGCGCAGCATAGTGCAACACATCGCGGCTGGTGGAGAGCTTCAATGCCAAAGTGGCTTGCCGGCGGGCTTCCTGTGGATTGCCGAACGAGACTTCTCTCAGTCCGGAGAGACCTGAGTAGATTGCGGTCGCGTCCTTCTCTCCTGCTCGTTGTGCGCTATCCATTGCGCGGCGGGTAGAACTCCCGGGCCTCTTTAAAGTGCCCATAGTAGGCGGCAGTATCGCCCTCCAGAAACAACATGGTGTGACCCCACCTCGGCAGGGTCTCCATCTTTGCAACTTGCTGGGCCATCCCCGCAGTATCGTTCTGCGCGAAGGCAACGTTATACATACCGAGAGAGATAAGGGGATTCTGCAATTTGCGTTCAACGAGCCTGCGCGTAGGTGGCCTTCGCCTCATCGAAGCGATTCAGAGCGGTGTACGCGAGAATGCCGTAAGCGTATGAGAAGGGATAGTCAGGACTCAGACGAATTGCCTCGGTGGATTCTTCGGCTGCTCTCTCATACTGTCCGGTGATCGGCAAAACTGCTCCCGCGAGATAGACGTGGGGGAAATTCGCGCGCGGATAAGCCTGAATCCAAAGATCGCAGGCTTCGATGGCCTTTGGGATGTTTCCGGTGACTCCTTTTTCGTAGGCGGCGGTAACCCAATACCTCTCCGCCACGCTGGTCCGGTCGCGCAGTTCATAGGCCTTGGTACGGTACTCAACCGAGAGGCTGGGTTCAAGCGCACTGGTCGCCAGGATACCCAGGTATGCGTAAGCCGCCGCAAAGTTCGGGTCGAGTTCGACGGCCCGCTTGAAGAACGGAATCGCCGCATCCGGCCCTTTTGTGCCGGTAGTTTGAATGCCGGAGCTATAAGCCTTCAGCGCTTCAAGCGAGGGTGTCGTCGCCTGCTCCAAAGGAGTATCAAACTTCTGGATCGAGCTGCGCGATTCTCCGAGCTTGCCGCGCATGGCGGTTGCCGCGCTTCCCAGTGCGCTTAGCACATGCTCTTTGTCGTCCGCCTGAACCTGCTCGCGAGCGAGTGTCGCACCACCTGGGCAGGTGATCGCCTGGAGTGTGACCACGTAGCTTTTACCCAGACTGGCGATCGAGCCGTCGATGGTAGCCGCAGCTGCGTCGCGGACGCAGATGTCATGCGCGATCTGATTGGTGATGTGCGTTCCGGGCGACAGGCTCATCAGCCGCATGGTCTGCTGCACCTGCTCGTCGTCCATGATCTTCAGGAAGGGAGACTGTTCAAGTTGGATCGCCAGCGCCTGCCGCAGCGTGCCGTCGAAGACCGGATCGCCGGTGGTGTTGGCGAAGTCCGCGATCACGAGGGTATCTTTGTCGGTGAGCGGGGCTGCCTGTGTGCGCTGATGCCAGAGGAAGTCCCCCACCCGTGAGGATGATCGCGATGACGGCTGCGATGCTGTACCTCAGCAGAGGAGTTGCGGCTTTGGCTGGCGTGCGAGCGGAGTCGCGTCTGCTTTCAACTGCTCCGAATCTTCGCGCGGTTTTGCGATTTCAGGAGCGGCATCGAATCGGCGTACTTCAGTGACCAGGAACCGATAGCCTCGCTTTGGAACTGTCTCAATGTAGCGGGGATCTTCGGCGTTATCGTCCAACGCCTCCCTCAGCTTGCCAACCGCCACCCGCAGGCTGCTGTCAAAATCAACGAACGTATCGTCAGGCCAGAGGCGGCTTCGAAGTTCCTCACGACTGACTACTTCTCCGGGGTTTTCAAGGAGCGCGACGAGCAGCCGATGAGGTAGCTCCTGCAGCCTTATGCGTCTCCCGTTCTTCAGGAGTTCGCCCGAGGCGGCGTTTACCTCAAACGGGCCGAATTGGTAGACAACTCCCGGCTCTGTCTGCACGCCCGTCACCGAAAACCATAGAGGACTGATTAGTAATCGAGTCTACCACCGGGGCATATCCGTTTACGGGCCCTCCCTATCCGCCTGAGGCATATGAGCTTAGGCGTTAACAAAGGCTTTACAACAAGTTTCTTTGACCTTGATGGCCGCCTGGGTTCTGATGCGTCCTGAAACCAGAACAGAAAGGATGTGTAACGTGAAATCAAGAATTTTTCTTCCAGCCGTCGGCCTGTGTCTTAGCTCTCAGCTTCTGCACACCAATTACCAGTCAGGCAAACACGATCAATGTGACGTACTCCCTCAGTGGGGCCGGGAGCGGAGACCCACTGAATCCACCGCTCATTGGCAACGCCACCGGTTCATTCCTTCCCTTTGGCAGCGTGATCTGGACCGACATGATCTTCCCTGATTTGGCCACAGGATCTGGCGATGGAACGTTCACGATGACATTCACGGATGGAGACACCCTGTTCGGTACGGCTCACTACCAGGGTGATTTTTCCACCTTTCCAATCGTACCTTTCACACAACTCCTCACGGTGACAGGCGGCACAGGTGCGCTCCTTCAGTATCACGGAACACTCACCGGTCTCGAGATTTCGAATCAAAACGATGGTACGTTCACATCATCAGGCAGCGGAACGCTGGAATCGACTCCGGAACCCGGGTCGGTTGTCTTGTTAGGGACAGGGCTGGCGAGTTTGCTGGCATACCGAAAGCGAGCAGTCCTACGCCGCTAAGATGGAGCAATCCGGAAGAAATTCGATAAATCGCCTAAGTCACTCCTCTAGTTTCGAGTAGTCAGCTGGAAAGGCATTGTCATCTCGCATAATTTTCTCTTTGACACCTTCAAAAACACCAGCAAAATCACGTGTCAAGTCCCAAAGTCACCTAAACCATTACTACACAATAACTTCCGCTTGCAGGTTAGTTAGCCCCAATCTGCTACTCTTAAATCAGGGTGGTCTCAATGGGTCGACGCAACACTCAGCTCAGACCCAATTCAATGAAAACAAGAGCTAAAAGCGCTGGCTAGGATTAGATCAACCGGAACCTTACCCTGGCTAGGTTTTGGCCACATCAGCCAAACGGGTCGATCCTTCGGTGTAAACATTTGTGGATCAGGTGATTAGATAGGTGTTGCATCGACCGGTTGAGCTCGCAGTGGTTAAGAGAAAGGTCCGGCGACAGCCGGGCCTTTTCGCTTAAGCCACCGGCCTGCATCCGGAAGTCCGGACTCAGGTCTTTTCTTTTGAAGACTTTGCACACATTTGACCGGATAGGGGAGCCATCCATGCAATACGCCACAACCATCGAGATCAAACAGTACCAATGCCGCCACATCTTCACCGACGGCCACCGCTGCGCCAGCCCATGCCTCCGCGGCGAAGACTTCTGCTACTACCACCACACCACTCGCAAACCCGTCGCCAACCCGCGCCAGCGCCGCAGCCGCCGATCCACCTTCGACCTGCCGCTCCCCGAAGACCAATCCTCCATCCAGCACTCCATCGGTCAGGTCCTGCAGCGCATTGCCTCCAACGACATCGACCCCCGCCGCGCAGGCCTGCTCCTCTACGGCCTCCAGATCGCCAGCCTCAACCTCCCCAAACCCAAACCCGCAGCCACCCGCGACTCCGACGAACTCGGCGAATCCCAAACCGTAGACGAAATCACCATCGATCCCGACCTCGGCGCCCTCGCCCCGCAAACCGAGTTCAACGCCCGCGGCGTCCGCCGCAAGAGCTCAGCCGTGCTCATGATGGAGAAGCTGCTTCAAGCCTCAGAAAACGAAACAGAACAGGAGATGCAAAGAAGACACGAAGGAGAGAGAGCAGGAAACGCTAAAAAACGCGCCGCTACCATCCCCACGCTTAACGCAGAATCCGAACTGGAAGCCGGCGCGCACGGCAGCATTGACCGTTCCTCCTCCTTCCATGTACCGTACCCACGCCGGGCAGATGAGTCCCAACTCCCGCAGGCCAGATATCTCATCCGAAAGAAAGCCACATTCGAAAGGAATGCTCTAATGAAGCGCTTAATGATCTTCTGTGCTGCAACTGCCATCGTTCTGACCACAACAGCCTGCAGCAACACGGCCGACAACCGCGCGGCAGATACGAAGGCGATCCAGGATAATGAAGCCCAATGGAACGCGGACTACGCCGCGAGAGACACGGACAAAATCGCCGCCCACTACGCCGACGACGCCATCCTGATCCTTCCTGGCGGTCCCTCCACCTCCGGCAAAATTGCGATCGGCATGGCCCTCAAAGGCATGGTCGCCGATCCCGCAATGTCCCTCAATTTCCACGCCGCCAAAGTCGAAGTAGCAAAATCCGGCGACATCGCTTACACCCAGGGAACCTACACTTTGACGGTCACTGATCCGCAGACCAAACACATCATCAACGATCACGGCGGCTACGTCACCACCTATCGCAAACAACCCGATGGCTCATGGAAGGCCGTCGCCGACATAGCAACCTCCGAAGTGCCCCCGCAGCCTGTTGCGCCTCCCGCAAAGCCATCGCACAAGGCAAAGCCGAAGCCAGCGACGAAGACGACGAAGGCGAAAACAAAGAAACATTAACCGCGACTCGTTTCTCTTTCGGGGCGCAACCGCGCCCCTTCGCCTGCTATCCTTTCCACCAGATGGCCTCCGCGACCCAGCCCAAAGGCACCACCTCCGTCGCCGGAGCCACCACCGCACTCGTCCTGCTCACCGCACTCAACTTCGTCAACTACATCGACCGCTACATACTCCCCGGCGTCCAGGAGCAAATCAAACACGAGTTTCTACTCAGCGACAAACAGATCGGCGCGCTCACCTTCTGGTTCATGATCGCCTACATGGGCACCTCGCCCGTCACCGGCTGGCTCGGCGACCGCTTCCCCCGCAAGCCCATGATCGTCATCGCCGCACTCTTCTGGAGCGGCGTTAATTTCTTCACCGCAAGCGTCCACTCCTACGACTCGCTCAATATCCGTCACGCCGCGCTCGGCATCGGTGAAGCCAGCTTCGGCATCTTCGCCCCCGCGCTCCTCTCCGACTTCTACCCCGAAGACCAGCGCAACCGTGTCCTCACCATCTTCAACATCGCTCTTTTCGTAGGCGCCGCTCTCGGCTACCTCGTCGGAGGCACAGTAGGCGAGCACTATGGTTGGCGCCACTCCTTCATCGTCTCCGCCATCCCCGGCACCATCATCGCCGTCCTCATCGCAATTTTTATGAAGGAGCCAGCTCGCGGAGCAAGCCAGCAAGACAAAGCAAAACTGGAGAAGGGAACTGTCCGCTCGCTTCTGAGAAACAAAGCCTACCTCTCCTCGATTCTCGGTTACGCCGCAGTCACCTTCTCGCTCGGAGGCATCTCCTGGTGGATGCCCTCCTTCCTCCAGCGCGTCGGCGGACGCAGCGAATCCTCCGCTGCCTACCTCATGGGAGTCATCACCCTATGCGGCGGCCTCGGCGGCACCATCACCGGCGGAGTCATCGCTCAACGCTGGTCCCGCACAAACTTCCGCGCACTCTACCTGGTTCCTGCGATCAGTTCCGCTCTCGCGGTTCCACCGGCGCTCCTCTGCTTCTTCGGCCCGCACAACCTCACGCTCTACGGACTCGGCGCCGCGGTCTTCTTCATCTCTCTCGGCACCGGTCCCGTCAACGCTGCCACTCTCAATGCAGTCCGCCCCGAGATTCGCGCCACCGCCATGGCTGGTCAGCTCTTCATGATTCACGCCCTGGGCGACGCCATTTCTCCACCCATCATCGGAGCCGTCAGCGACCGCACCACTCTCAACATCGGCCTCGGCTCCACGCTCATCACCATGCTGATCGCGTCCGTAATCTTCTTCGTCGGCTCCCGCCACGCGCCACAACTCAAGCTCACAACGCAACCATCATGATGCTGCGCTTCACTTCTTTGAGAACGACCGCACCAGAATCACCATGTTCCAGATATCGTCATCTTTACCCCTGTCACCCTCAGACGGCATCTGCCCTTTGCCATTCTTGATGACATAAAACAACTCCCCGTCGGTCAGATCCTTCAGCGCTGCCGGATCCGTGTAGTCCTTGAGTGGAGGCTTCATATCCCCCGCAAGATCGCCTTTGCCGTTTCCGTTCGCTCCATGACACATGGCGCAGTCATAGCCGTACATCTTCTTGGCATGAGCCTGGGATTCAGGCGTAGGCTTCACCGGGTTGACCATCTTCGCGGCGTCAGCAGGAATACTCGACGGAGCAGGCGCAGTCGGTTGCTGGGACCAAATGGAGAAGGGAAGTAGAGCAAGTAGCGCGTAGGAAGGCTTCAACGTACGACCTCACTGTCTTGCAGCACGGCATCCTATGCCTTGGACCTGACCATGGGGAAGCATTATCTTTAGAACTGGTATGCGAGTTGCCATGTGCCGTTGAATCACCCCTTACAATCAATCTCCGCCTGGCTGATCGCCCTCGCCTGGCTCGGGAGAGTGACGGAGGCCACCTTCGGCCTTCCTCGCATCCCCAACCTGCTCAATGACGAGTACGATATCTCGCCGCCGGACTCCCCCTCCATCACCGTCATCGTCCCCGCGCGCAACGAAGCCGCCGACATCGCCGCGACCCTGAACTCACTCCTCGCTCAGGACTACCCCAACCTCAGGATCATCGCCGTCGACGACCGCAGCACCGACCAGACCCCATCCATCATCGACTCCATTGCCGCCCGGCACCCGGAGAAACTCCGTGCCATGCACGTCACCGAACTTCCGCCCGGCTGGCTCGGCAAAACCCACGCCATGGCTCTCGCCGCCAGACAAGCCCCAACCGACTATCTCCTCTTCACCGACGCCGATATCGTCTTCCGCTCCGATGTCATTCGCCGAGCACTCAGCTGCGCTGTCACTTCCAACGCAGACCACTTCGTCGCCCTACCCACCACCATCAGCAAACGATGGGACGAAGCCGCGGTCCTCGGCTTCTTCCACGTCATCACCCTGTGGGGTGCGCGTTTCTGGCGTGTCTCAGACCCAAAATTCAAACGAGATGCCTTGGGCGTCGGAGCCTTCAATCTCCTGCGCCGGTCCGCCTACCTTGAGGTTGGCGGCTACGAGTCACTTCGTATGGAGATCGTCGAAGATCTCTGCCTCGCCCGCCGTATCAAGCGGGCTGGCCTCGCATCACGCGTCGCCTTCGGTCGTAATCTGATCAGCTTTCACTGGGCATCGGGAGTCGGTGGCATCGTCAACGTCATGACGAAGAATCTCTTCTCCGCCTTCGGCTACCGCATCTCGCTGGCTCTGATCGGCTGCCTCTGGTTCCTCGCCTTCTGTGTCGCACCTGCCATTGGCCTCTTCTTCTATCCATCCCGCATCCCCGCCATCGTCACCCTGGCCGTAGTCATCTGGGCCTACCGCTTGATGAGCCGCTACACCAGCGTCTCCACTTGGGACGCTTTTTTCTTCCCCTTCAGCGCTCTGGTTTTTGTCTTTGCTCTGCTGCGTTCCACGCTTATTACGGTCAAGCAAGGTGGCGTCATCTGGCGCGGCACCTTCTATCCACTCGCCGATCTTAAGAAAAAGATCTCAGCGTCTCGTTAGCGGACTGTCCAGCGATTGATTCTGGCTGTAGTCAGTGCACGAAATTTTTCCGGATTGGAAGGAACTGTCCCGCGCAAAATATTACTCCGCCGCAGGTTCGTCGCATCGTTGATTCCGCCGTACGCCGAAAAGCACATACTATAGCCGGCACTCATGGCGATCTGCTCAGTTAAATCGCTGAAGCAGTCTCTCGCCCCCACCGGGTAAGCCAACGCTCTCACTTCACTCCCGAGCTGACGTTCAATCTCTTTCTTTGAGTCTTCGAGCTCCCGCCTCTGCGACTCCGCCGAAATTTTTCCCAGAATCGCATGAGATCGCGTGTGCGATCCAATCGTCATTCCCGCAGTCCGCATCTCTCTCGCTTCATCCCAGCTAAGAAAACGTCTCGCTGCAGCAGGGAGCGCGCAATCGGTCTCGTGCCGAATCCCCGACATGAACTCCTCACCGCAAACGTTATCGGGACGTTTGTAATGTTGTATAACCCTCATAATCGATGCTTCGCGACGCCCATTCAGCGACAATTTCAGAGGCGCCGGGTACTGAAGGTTGATCTCTCTCCGCTTCGTATTCCGTACCTTATAGGCGATCTCATCCCACCATGGCACCGTGGTGGTCCCCACATAGTCGCTTACAAGAAAAAAAGCCGCGGCCGTTCCAGTACTGCGAAAAACATCAAAAGCCTTGGTGTAGTTGTCCAGGTATCCATCGTCGAACGTAAATGCAACATGGAGCCGCTTCAAGGGCGTCTTACCGGACACCAGATCCTCCAGCTCCTCGCCAGAAACAATGGGTGCGCGTTTTTTAAAGTATTGAATCTGCGCATCCAATTCGTCGACGGTTGCGCTGAACAAGTCCCGGTCAAAGCCGCTCTCATGGGGCGCGCCAATCCGATGATGATTGACAATCAGAATCCCGGGCTTCGAATCGCGCAGCTCTAGTAACCGGAGTATCCCCAGTTTTCCTAGAGCACGGGCAAGTAACAATCGGTAGACCATGCGACTCATTCCCGGAAGAAAGGTGCTCAGAGGAGCAATACTTTCAGCGTACTCGACGATGTTTCTTGGGCTTTTCTGCGATAACTATACAACCGGAAAACAATACAGGGCAATCGACTGTACAAGGCGACGTCGCCTGGCGAGGAATCTTCTGTCCTTGGCAGAACTCCGCAAACACGCCGCGCCGTCCCGCCTCTTTAGTCCTCATTCAGAAGCTCACGGGTGCCTCTACATATAAAGTAATTACGCAGAAGTCGTAGGCACACACTCATAAATGTTGTTGAGAAATAACAGCTTATGACTATCCTCGGCATAGAACTCTTGGATCAGATTTATTGCTGGCGCAGACACCCAGAGTGCAGAGACATGAGGATAGACAATGACTCGGACGAACACTGCTCCACTCCTACGATTGCTTGGATTATTGCTTATGGTCTCTCCGGTTGGGCGCATCTGGGCGCAGGAGACGCAGGCTGCTCCTCCCCCTGTCGCTCCCTCCACGCTGCCTGTCTCGCCAACGGAGGCCTCTGTGCCCGCTGCCGTGCAAGCTAAGGCTGAGCAGCCGATGGAAGATACAGACGCAAAGGACGTAAAAGACGACACCAAACAGGCCTCGTCTCCCAAACTGCCTCAATCTCCCGGAGTCGCTTCGTCTGCTGTTAAGGGAAAGAAAGGTCAGCAGCCCTACACCGGTCCGACGACGGTGATCGTGCTGCCTCCAACTCCGATGCTCGACGAAGAAGGAAAGCAGATGCAGGATCCGGATGGGAAGTTTATGTTCAACCCACCGGTCTCGCAGCAGCGCGACAAGAAGGGGCATCCACTCTTCGACGCCAAAGGCAAGCCGGTCATTCAGACCAAGGAGAACCTCGGTTACAGCGAGAATGGGAAGAAGATGCACGCAGCGAAGGTGAAGCTGCCTAAGACAGTCTCGGTTTCCATCAGCCGCGGAATACTCACCGTCGACGGGTTGACGGGCAAAGCGGCATTGAACTACGAGATTAAGGACCTCAAATACCTCTACTTCTACGTGCCGGGAGTTGGCACGACCGTCGTCTCCAACGGTCAGTTTCCAGGCGCTGTCGAACAGAAGCACGCCTTCGATGACAAGACGCTAACCGTGACAGTGGGCGATCACGTAGTTCAGTTGTCATCCGACAAACGCATGCTGGGCAAGGCGCCGCAATCTGCTTTCGTAAGGGTCGATAAGAGCTTTGTGGTGCCGACTAAGTTCCCGGTCATGGGCTACGGCCCGATTCGAGTAGCTCCCTATGCGTGGCCGGGTTCCAGGGTCAACGAGGAGCTCAAGGGTGCAGTCGAGGCTCCTCCTCTGCCCGCAGACCTGCGACCAACGCTGCTCATGCAGGCATGCCCTCCCGGCCAGATGCGACCGCCCGCACCTGCGCCCCTGCCCGGGCAGACGGTCGCGCCGAAGCCGTGCGTCCCCATCCCGGTTGCCACGAGTACAAACTCCGCGACTTCATCCACAGGAAACATGCAGCCAAACAGATAGCAGCGACCGATCTATCCCTCGTCTCTGCCATTACTTACAGATTTTTATGCCGTTTCCTGCCCAAAAAACGAATCTCAAGCCCCAAACGGGTGTAGCACCATGCCATTCAATAAGATAACGGTGGCATTTTAGTTCGGTCCAACCCCTTATAATAGAAATAAAGGAAAAAATAGAAACCCGGTGCAAGAGCGCCGGGGTTTTGTCTTTAGTGTTGAATTAAACGCCTGAATCAATAGCCTGCAGAATGGAGCCTTTAGAATGAGGGCTTTACGTTACAAGTCCAGACCTAAAGTCAATGTTTCTTAGACTTTATGCAAAATCGAGCAGGGTGGGGGTGTACCGCAAGGGTCTAAATTCAGGCTCCCGCCTCGACCAAGACCCGCCCGTAGCGTCGCTCAACGTACTCGTTCAAAATCTCCTGGAATTCCTCGACGATCCGGTCACCCTTCAGCGTCGTATAGAGTTTCCCATCCACATAGACAGGAGCCTTGGGTTCTTCGAAAGTTCCCGGCAGCGAAATCCCGATGTTGGCATGCTTCGACTCACCCGGTCCATTCACGATGCAACCCATCACGGCGAGCTTCAACTCCTCGACGCCCGCATAGTGCTTCTTCCACTCCGGCATCTGCTCAACCAAGTAGCCTTGAATCCGCTCTGCCAGCTCCTGGAAGTAGGTCGAAGTTGTCCGTCCGCATCCCGGGCAGCTGGTCACCTGCGGCATGAAGCTCCGAATTCCCAGCGACTGCAGGATCTGCTGTCCGCACCGCACCTCTTCCGACCGGTCCCCACCCGGAGTCGGCGTAAGGCTCACACGAATCGTGTCCCCAATTCCGGACAACAGCAGCGGAGCCAGCCCCGAAGCCGAAGCCACAATCCCCTTCATCCCCATGCCGGCCTCGGTCAACCCAAGATGCAGCGCATGGTCGCAACGCCGCGCCAGCTCGGTATAAACATCAATCAAATCGCGAACCCCGGAGACCTTGGCGCTCAGAATAATCTGGTCGCGCCGCAGCCCATACCGCTCCGCAGCCGCGGCATTATCCAGAGCCGACACCACCATCGCCTCCATCATCACATCGCGAGCGGGAAGCGGATCAGCACTCTTCGAATTTTCATCCATCATCTTCGTCAACAGTGCCTGATCGAGCGAACCCCAGTTCACTCCGATCCGCACCGGCTTCTGATGCTCCACCGCAACCTCAACCATCGTCCGGAAGTTGTCATCATCCTTCCGTCCGATCGATACATTGCCCGGATTGATCCGATACTTCGCCAGCGCCTTCGCCGTCTCTGGATACTTCTTCAGCAGCAGATGCCCGTTGTAGTGAAAGTCCCCGATGATCGGTGTCGACCAGCCCTTCTTCGCCAGCCCCTCAACAATCGCCGGAACCGCCTTCGCCGCCTCATCGTTGTTGACAGTAATGCGCACCATCTCAGAACCAGCGCGAGCCAGCGACGCAACCTGCTGCACTGTGCTCTCGACGTCCGCCGTATCCGTATTCGTCATCGACTGGACAACAACCGGCGCGTCGGAACCCACGCGAACCCCACCAATATTCACCGTTACCGCACGTCGACGCTGTATCTCAGGCATAAACTCTCCACCCTCAAGTTTATCATCGCAAGAACCCGCAACCCCCGCGATACACTACCCAGAAGGCCCGGTAGCTCAGTTGCATAGAGCAGCGCACTCCTAACGCGAAGGTCGCAGGTTGGACTCCTGCCCGGGCCACCATTACTACAAATGTTCGCGGCGCGCTCCGCGTCAGGGCTCCTGCCCGGGTCACCACGCAACACGTTGACAAACAAGTGACAACACAGAAACTGCTCTGTGACAACTGCTCCATTCGCGCCGGATAGTCTTGGCCCAATGGTGAAGTGTTCAACAACAGCGCGCCCTTGGGCAGCGCAAGTGAAAGACGGATTAGTCGCTCAGAAGGCGACTCGGGCTCTGATTCTTCTGCTCTTGTTCATCCCTGCGTGGAAGGCCAGAGCTCAGAACGCTCCGGTGATCTCCGGTGCAGTCGGTTTCTTGACTACAACAAGCAACGGCGCCACCGCCTACCAGCCGGTTCTCGCACCCGTAGCCGCTCTGCCGCTTGGGGAACATCTTCTGGTTGAGTCTCGCGCGTTTATTGAAGGGTTTATCGCCCCTGAGAACGGAAGCAGCGGTCCCTACCAGGGAAGCTTCTTCGCGGGACTCCAGTATCTCCAGTTGGACTACATCGCCACACCGAAGCTTACCGTTACGGTCGGAGACTTCCTCACACCCTTTGGCACATACAACGAACGGTTGTCGCCCATCTGGATCAGTAACCTCCAGGACGCACCCTTGATCGCTCCGATCGGGATCGGGGATGGGTCGAGTCTTGGCGGAATGCTGCGCGGGGCAGCGTTCTCCAACTCACACGTGCAGCTAAACTATGCGGGATACTTTTCAGCCTCAAGCAATGCTTCTCAGTTTCCTGCGCAGCGTGCAGCCGGCGGACAGTTCTCGATGTACCTTCCTGAGAAACGCCTGGAGATCGGTGCTTCCTATTCACGCCAGCTCCAGGGCCAGCAGGGTAACTCCACTGGATTCGACGTCTGGTGGCAGCCGTACCGTGTCCCTCTGGCCATTCGTTCCGAGTACGCTCATGGTCCACACTCGCAGGGTTATTGGATAGAAGCGGCCTATCGCTTGTCTCAGTGGAGTGGCCCCGACAGTTGGCTAGGACGTCTCGAACCGGTATTCCGTATGCAGCAGACCTTTCGTGACAGTCCTGGGCAAGGGGACCACCTCCCCCCCGCCGACACGCAGCGCACCGACTTCGGCCTTGACTACCATCTGCCACACGAAGTGCGAATCAATACCAGCTATGCGCGCCAGTTCTCCACAACCGGCAACGAAAACATCTGGGAGACAACTTTGACCTATCGCTTTCTCTTTCCGGCCTGGAAAGGCGGTCAAAAATGAAAACGAAAATTCTGATAGCGCTTGCGCTCTCGGCACTGATCGCAACTGCGGCGCTGGCTCAGAGTCCTTCACCGTCTAAGCCTGTCAACGCCTCGACAAAGACAACCGTCAAGGTTGCAAACAAGACTCAGCCGGATATAGGTCAACGGAAATTCGAAGCAAACTGCAGTCGGTGTCATAGTGCGCCTGAGCAGTTGTCTCCTGCGCTAACCGGCACCGTGGTTCGCCATATGAGGGTCCGGGCCAGCCTCAGTGCCCAGGACGAAAAAGACATCCTCAAGTTTCTCGCCCCGTGAGTTTTTCTGATTCCGGATCTGGTTAGCCTCGCTTCCGCTCATCTCACTTTCGCACATTCCCTGCTTTTCCAGTCTGTCAGTTTTGACAGTTCCCATGCCTCGTAGAGCAGCGTAGGTTACGCATCTGTGGCATTGAGGGAGGGAGAAGCAGATGTAAGCCCTGTCTTCTTCGCGCGCAGATAGAGCTAACACTTGAGCAGCGGCGGAACAGTCAGACTGTCAATTTTGGGAGCCATCTTTCCTCTTCCTTGCGATTGGCCAGACTTGTCGTTCTGAACATCGTCTGCATAATTCACGATGGATCACGCAATGGTTGAAAGCTAAAAAAAGATATGTCTCCATCGAAGGCAAAGAAGCAATCTCCATCTCCAAGCGATCGCATCAATTTGCGCGGTTCACTCCCTACCGTTCAGGCAGTCCACGCTGAGGGTAAGGCAATGCGTGACCGGGTACCCCGCGAACTGCATGGCCAGTGGAAACCCGCTGCCAACCGCGAAGACGTTCTCAAACTGATTGAGCAGAGTAACGTTGGCCGTCAGCAGCATCTGGTTCCACTACGGATGGAGAGGATGGCGGCATCCCCTTTTGCCTTTCTTCGTGGTGCAGCAGGGATTATGGGGTATGACCTCTTCAAGACGCCCGATATCGGGTGCAATGTTGTCCTCGCAGGAGATGCTCATCTTAGTAACTTCGGAATCTATGGCTCTGCTCAGCGCGAACTGCTCTTCGACATCAACGACTTCGATGAGACTGTCATCGGTCCATGGGAGTGGGACCTCAAACGTCTGACTGCAAGCGTAAACGTAGCCGGGCGTGAAAACGGTCTCAATACCCGCGAGCGTGCGGCAGCTGTCGCCCAAACTGTCATGGGGTATCAGGACAATATGCAGCGACTTGAGTCGATGGGGACGATGGAAATCTGGTATCAGCATGCGGTTCCGGGCCGGTCTAACGTTTTGCGAAAGGTACCCCCTAAAGCGCAGGCTGTTATCAGCAAGGTGTGCGCGAAGGCTTTGCAATCCGACAACATATCCCTTTTGGGAAAGATTGCTGAAAAAGGTATCGACGGACATTGGAAGTTCCGCGAAGATCCTCCGATTCTCACGTTTGTCACCCCTGCTATCAGGAATCAATTGATTTCGGCACTGGAACGTTATGCATTTACCCTGCGTCGTGAACGTCGTCATATGCTCTCGAAGTATCGGGTAATGGATGTTGCACATCGCGTAGTTGGCGTTGGGTCGGTTGGCACCAGGGCCTATCTTGTTCTGCTAATGGGAAGGACAGATAACGACCCACTCTTTCTGCAGATTAAAGAGGCGACAATACCTGCGCTTGCTCCTTATTTGCCCAAGAGAGAGGCAGAGTTTACCCACGACGGGCAGCGCGTTGTGGTTGGACAGCACGCACTCCAGGCATCGAGCGACGTCATGCTCGGGTGGACTGAGATCGATGGCCGCACTTATTATGTGCGACAGATGAAGAACCTCAAAGCGTCTGTTCCAACCGAATGGCTTACCGGCGACTCGTTCAATTTTTACGGCTACGCGTGTGGAGCGATATTAGCGCGCGCTCATGCGAGGATCAGTGAGCCTGGAATCATTGCCGGGTACTGCGGTCGCTCAAATGTTTTGCGCACATCGCTTGCTGCGTGGGCCGAGGCGTATGGGAACCAAACCGAGATCGATCACGCGAAGCTTGTTGCTGCGATAAAGCCAGGGACAGTTCGGCGGCGTGCTCCAGGTGAGACAGCTAAACCGTCGCTCGCGCAAGCTGTACCGCGTGGGATCAACGAATAAGTGTTTTACTAAGGAGGCCGGTGGCAGATTCCGCACACACAGAGCGCCCCATGTTGTTGCTTACTGAAGGTGGGCCCACCTATCGGCTTCAGAAGCGTGTGGGACTCATCGGCGATAAGTCGTCACGCATCGTGCGCCGAGCGGTATTCTCCATTTTTCTTACATGGATCCCGCTATTTGTTCTGTGCCTCTTACAAGAAAATGCCTACGGAGACCGTGTTGCAATACCCTTTCTGCTAGACTTCGCGTCTTACGCGCGGTTTCTTCTAGCGCTGCCCTTGTTGGTGGTGGCCGAGACGATGCTCGGTCCGCAGCTTGCGCGTGCCGCGGCTCATTTCGTTAGCTCCGGCCTCGTCGTCGAAGAGGACTTCAAGCACTTCGATCAGTCAGTAGAGGAAGGCTTGCGCTGGCGCGATTCCACGGTTGCGGAGATGATCATTCTTTTGGTGGCCTATTTTGCGGCATTCACCTTATGGAGGGGCATGGCTGTTCCGGTTTCGACATGGTATGCGCACTCTACAGGTACAGGTTTTACCCTGACCCTGGCGGGATGGTGGTTTGCTTTCTTCTGCGTTCCTCTCTTTCAATTTCTATTGCTTCGCTGGCTCTGGAGGCTGTTCCTCTGGGGTCAGTTTCTCTGGCGGATGAGCAAGCTGCATCTTCAACTGACACCCACCCATCCGGATGAAGCCGCGGGGCTCGGTTTTGTCGGCGAGGCGCATCGATTTTTTTCCATCATTCCTTTTGCCTTCTCGATTTCTGCTTCCGGTGTTCTTGCAAACGACATTGTCTATGGCAAAACTCCGCTCTCCCACTTTGGGCCCCTGATCGCAGCTTTTGTGATTCTCCTTACCATCTTGTTCCTACTGCCATTAGCCGTGTTCGCTCCTATTCTTCTGCGGACGAAGAAAAGGGGGCTTTACGAGTACGGATCGCTCGCGACAGAGTACACCTCCTCGTTCCAGAAGAAATGGGTCGAGACACGGCCTCCGCGTGAGGAGGTGTTGCTTGGAACCGGAGACATTCAGTCGCTGGCCGACCTCGGTACCAGTTTTGGTTTTATCGAAAAGATGGGACCCATGCCGATGGACCATCGGACCCCGCTCACCCTGGTGGCTGCCTGCCTGATTCCGATGGCGCCGCTCCTTCTGACCATAATGCCGTTGAAGGACCTTCTCAAACTGGTTTTCAAACTAGTTATGTAGCCCCAATTCCAACCCTCTCGTTCCTGTCTAGTTTGCTTAACGTTTAAGGATGTTTTGCGTGTACTTATTCTGCAAGGTATTTCAATGAACGGGCTTATGCGCAAAAGCGCTCTTGCTAAGAGGAGAATGCCCGAAGTCGAATACTCAAGGGGATGTCATTCCTATATAACCAGTTACGTCGTTCTGGGGCTCGATATGCGTATGCCAGGTTTTTTGGAGAATTTTTCTTTCTGTACCGGAACGGTTTGACGATTATGCTGGTCGGAGATTTCGGCCCAGCAGTTCTAACAAAGACAAAGTAGGAGCAACAGAAAATGAAGAAGTTTGGTCTCGTTCCACTGGCTGCACTTGCACTGACTGCCTGCAATCAAGTGACTCAGGTTCCTCCAACGCACTACGACAAGCTTGCCGATCAACCTTATGTTGAGGGGTATCCGCTAAAGGCGGACATCAGCCTGCTTAAGCAGGAACTGCTTTTCGAACGCGGCGTCCAGGCTTATCTATGGGCGCTGCCTTCACTGAACATGTACGGCATGAAGGAGGGGTCGGAGAAGGTCTTTGGCAAAGGTTACAACGTATTGCCTATCTTTAAGGAGCGGTTGAATGCCAAGACTCTGATTACGACGCCGAACTCTGATGTGATCTACGCACTCGGGTATCTGGACCTGAAAGAAGACGGGCCGATGGTGATTGAAGTGCCGCCCGGTCTGCAGGGTATCCTGGACGACTTCCGTCAGCGGCCCATCCGTTCCGAAGGACAGATCGAAGGTCGCGCGTGGGCCGGCGACGTGGGGCTGCCGGGTCCGGATCACGGAAAGGGCGGCAAGTACCTTATCCTTCCTCCTGACTATCAAGGACCGATCCCTTCGGGGTACTTCACTTTCCGCTCGGGTACGTACGGAGTCTTCGTCTTCTGGCGCGGATTTTTCAAAGATCCAAAGGCGCTTACGGAGCCGGTGAAGGTGATGGAGCAGACCCGAATCTATCCACTTGGCAAGGAATCGACTGCGAGGCCCATGATCTTCCCGGATGCTTCGGCGACGCCGGCGAACATGCTGTATCCACAAGACGGCAACGCCTTCGACATGCTCTCGCGCTTTGTCGACCATGAGTATGTGGACCCGGCGGACATGGAGATGCGGGGTGTCCTTGCAGGGATTGGGATCATCCAGGGCAAACCCTTCGCTCCGAATCCAGCAACTCGCGACATACTCGACAAGGCAGCGCGTACGGCCTCGCGCATCGGCCACGCCATCTCCTATCAACCCTCCGCTATGATCCCCAACGGGCTTTACTATCCGAACCGTCGCTGGATCAACCCATTCCCAACGAACGCCTTCTTTACTACCGATACCTACAATGTTATTGATGCGCGCACGGGCTTCTTCACCTTTGCGTACTCGACGAGTCCGGGTATGGCCGTCAACATGGAAAGCATCGGCGCGAAGTATCCGGCGGCGTATGAGGATGCCGACGGCAACTTTCTTCGTGGCAGTCAGTCTTATGTGCTGCATTTGCCACCGGATATTCCTGCAGCAATCTTTTGGTCGGTGACGGTATACGATCCCGTTACTGGTTCAGGTCTCGACAATGGACAACCGTTTCCTTCGTTGAACACGATGGACAAGCCTATTCAAAACTCCGACGGTTCGACTGACATCTATTTCGGTCCGAAGTCGCCTGGTCCGGGAAAGAACTGGATCGCCACCATTCCTGAGAAGGGCTGGTTCACGCTCTTTCGTCTGTACGGTCCCACCAAAGCTTTCTTCGATCAGAGTTGGAAGCTGGACGATATCAAGAAGGTGAATTAAATCGATGCGGGACGAAGGCCTTCCATTTCAACGTTGCGCCAAATTTCTGTCGAATAATTGCAGACCCGAACGCATCTTAAAGTATCAATAACAACCTTCCTAGGAGTCAGCTGACGCAGTAATAAAATGCAAGCAAGGAAATCGTTTTTGAGTTAAGAGGGGTGAATCGCATGTCGAACTTGCTGGCGGTGATTGGCGTGGGCTTTCTTCTTGGAGTTCGCCATGCTACCGATCCGGACCATGTGATTGCAGTTTCAACAATTGTTAGCCGTCAGCAGGGCATTCGACACGCGAGCCTAATTGGAGCACTTTGGGGGCTGGGCCATACGATCACCATCTTTGTTGTGGGCGTGGCAATCATTTTGTTTAATCTCGTCATTCCACCCCGAGTAGGTCTCACCATGGAATTAGCCGTTGGCCTGATGTTGATTGTCCTCGGGGTGCTTAATCTCACAGGCATCATGCAATCGATCACCAATCGGTTGACGCCGATTCGTAATCGCTCCGGGGTAGCTCACGCTCATGGTCACCAACATGATGCTTATCGCGAAGATGCTCATCTCCATCTCGGCCACTGGTCGAGTAAGTCATTCCAAAATGCTCTGCAGCGGTTAGGGCTTTATCAGCTTCTCCGGCCTTTTGTGGTTGGACTTGTACACGGACTCGCCGGTTCGGCGGCCGTCGCCCTGCTTGTTTTGAGTGCGATCCATGACCCCCGCTGGGCGATTGTGTATCTGTTGGTTTTCGGATTTGGAACAATTGCCGGAATGATGCTAATCACAATGATTATTGGTACGCCCTTCGCATACACAGGCAAGCGATTTGGCCCGTTCAATCGCGGCCTCGGTCTAGCCTCGGGATTGGTCAGCATCGCCTTTGGCCTGTTCATTACCTTTCAGATCGGCATCGCGGACGGGCTTTTTACGGCGCACCCACATTGGACTCCGCAGTAAGCAATGTTCTTTCTGCGCCATGCGAACAGTCGCATTACGCAGGACGTGTACTAGCAGGCCAATCGGTACGCCAAATGATCGGCTCTCAGTCGGTTTCTGATGTCATCGCATTTCCGAAGTGTGCTTAATTTCCACCACGGTGGGAAAGAAAAAAGGCACCCATCGCGGGTGCCTTCTTGTTTAGGTCGCTGCGGGGGTTCCGGTCGACGCTTTATTCGTTGAGTGCCTTTTCGGTGCTCTTAAATTCCTGATGCCACTATGCCATAAACCGTTTGTTTTCTTTTGGTTTATGGCGGGGACGACGGGGCTCGAACCCGCGACCTCTGCCGTGACAGGGCAGCGCTCTAACCAACTGAGCTACGTCCCCAGATTGAAGCTTCTCGTTGCCTGACTTCCAATCTCTGGGATTTGGAATGTCGAGAAAGCAGCAGGGCTTCCAACGCAACGACAGGAATAAGTTTATCAGATTTCGCACGAATTGTTTGCTGGAAAAGTTATCGAGCGTTCTTATAGATGATGTCCAGCAATTCCTCGTACATAGCCTGTCTCTGCTCCGCTGAGCCGGTGCGAATGGCCGTTGTGGTGCAGTGGGCGAGGTGATTGCGCATCAAGGAGCGAGCGACGGCTCGCAACGCCTCCTGCGTCGAAGAAACCTGAATAAGGATGTCCGGGCAGTAGCGATCCTCTTCTACCATTCGCTGAAGACCACGGACCTGGCCTTCGATACGCCGCAGTCGCCGCAGATTCGAGGCCCTGATCGCCGGATCGACTACGTCTGCTTTGCGTTCGGATTGGCTGGCATCTGCGGGGAAGGGGACTTCCTTGTTTGCCTTAATCTTTAAGAACGTTCTTTCCTGTGAGCATATCTTCCTCATGTAAGCTTCAGCCGTCGCAGCCGCAGACTGTTGGTGACAACGCTGAGTGAGCTAAGCGCCATGGCGGCACTTGCAATTACTGGGCTCAGAAGCAGCCCAAATACGGGGTACAGCGCGCCGGCTGCAAGTGGAATTCCGACAACGTTGTAGATAAACGCCCAGAAAAGATTCTGGCGAATGACTCGCATGGTGCCGCGCGAGAGCGCGATGGCTGCCGCCACTCCCGTGAGGTCACTCCGCATCAGCGTTACATCTCCGGCTTCTAAGGCGATGTCTGCGCCGCTTGCCATCGTTACACCTACATCGGCCTGGGCTAGTGCGGGAGCATCGTTGATGCCATCGCCCACCATAGCCACAACACGGTGTTCCAACTGAAGTTTCTTGATCGCAGCCACCTTTCCCGCAGGGAGGACGCCTGCGATCACCTCATCCACGCCGGCCTCTCGCGCAATCGCCCGAGCCGTATGTTCGTTGTCACCGGTCAACATCACCACGCGAAGTCCTTCGGAGTGCATCCGGCGAATCGCGCTGATCGAAGCAGGTTTGATCGTGTCGGCTACCGCGATGATGCCGGCCAATTTACCGTCGATCGCGATCCACAGAGGCGTTTTGGCCTCCTCTGCAAGACGGGCTGCAACTTCCCGGAGCGAATCCAGTGCGATGCCGCGGCTCTCCATCAGGGAGGGATTGCCGATGAGAGCCGTCCTTCCTTCCACGATTCCTGCAACACCATGTCCGGTCAATGATTCAAACTCGTTCACCACAGGGAACTCCAGATTGCGATCTCGTGCGCACTGGACTACTGCCGCAGCAAGCGGATGTTCGCTCGCGCGTTCGAGTGCAGCTGCGATGCGAAGAAGATGACTCTCCGCATCAAGTTCGATTCTTTCCTGACCGCCTTTGCCAGCGAACGCAGCGAGCACGATATCCGTCACCTGTGGTCGCCCGGTCGTGATCGTGCCAGTTTTGTCGAGCGCGATCGTGTCGATTTTTTCCAGGCGCTGCAACGCTTCACCGCCCTTGATGAGAATTCCTTGCGTGGCTCCGCGCCCAGTCGCGACCATCACAGCCGTGGGAACGGCAAGGCCCATCGCGCACGGACAGGCGATCACAAGCACCGCCACGGCAGCGGCGAAGGCCTGCATGACCCCGACGCTGGGGGCGAAGATTCGCCACGCACAAAACGTGACGACCGCGCTCCCCAGCACGGCAGGCACGAAGATCGCGCTTATACGGTCGGCGATTCGTTGAATTGGAGCACGGGATCCCTGCGCGTCACGCAATAGCCGAACGATCTGCGCCAGCGTGCTATTCGGTCCGACACTGCTCGCGCGATATTGCAGCGACCCGTACTGATTGAGCGTTCCCCCCATCACTCTGTCTTGCGCTGTCTTTTCCACCGGCAGTGGTTCACCTGTCAGCATCGACTCGTCCACACTACTTCTACCCGCGATTACCTTGCCGTCAGTGGGAATTCGCTGCCCCGGACGCACCAGCACTACATCGCCGTCCCGGATCGACTCTACGGGTACATCATGGTCGATGCCATCCCGCAGTATCGTGGCCGTCTTCGGCTGCAGTTGCACCAGCTTTCGCAAGGCGCTCGCAGTTTGCCCCTTCGCTCTGCTCTCCAGAGCATTGCCGGTCAGCACAAGTCCGACAATCAGAATCGCTGCCTCGAAATACACATCGGGAGCGATCCCATGCGCGAGAAAGAATCCTGGCGCAATCGTGCTTGCAGAGGAGTACAGAAATGCTGCCCCCGTGCCAAGCGCCACCAGCGTATTCATGTCCGCCGTCCTGTGCCGGAGAGCGGACCACGCCTTCGTATAAAAGCGCCGTCCTGCCCATCCGAGAACGAATACTGCAAGAGCGAACAGCGTCCAGCGAATCATGTTATCGCTCACCTGATACATCCACGGCAGGATTCGACGCAGAACTGGATCGAGCACGCGCATGTTCCAGTTCATCATAGGGTCTTTCAAGCGCTCCATCCCGCCTGCGCTGCCTCTGCTCATCAAGGGCATGGACAGCAACATGGCGAAGAATCCTGCAATGACGCTTATGGCGGCCCTCAGACGCAGTTGCTTGTACTCTCGCGATCGCTCGGTGTCGCTCTCTTGTTGTTGTTCGACAATCGAAGTTGTAAGAGACGGGAGTTCCGCTCCATAGCCTGTGCTTCGTATAGCTTCCACCAGTGTTGAAGGCGATGTTGCACCAGGGTTGAATACCACCGTTGCATTGTTCAGCATCAGATTGACGCTTGCGTCCTCCACCCCTGTCTGCGCTGATAGTGTGCGCTGGAGAAAGGACTGACACGCCGCGCAGGTCATCCCTGTCACCGGAATCGTGACGCGCTCTGCCGAGAGAGTGCGTTGCGCGTTGATGTCTTCCCTCGCCTCGATCCTGAACTGATCCATAGCGATCTCTGCCTTATCCTTCGACTCGAGCGCTGAAGCCAATGCGATTGATGGCGGCAGCGATCTCTTCCGCGTTGGTTTGTTCGGGATGAAAGTTCAACCGAACAGAACCAACTTCGACAGAGGCCGACTCCACTCCCTTAATCGCTTCGAGAGCAGTCGTAACCCTGCGAATGCAGCCTCCGCAATGCATCCCTTCGATCGACAGCTTGAGAGTGTCTGGCATGACGTCATAGCTCCGCAAAAGCAAGACTTATATACCCCCTAGGGGTATTAATTACGATTTTACTCTTCTTTTCTTTCTGCTGCAGCGCTCGCTGTCCTGCCGTCAAACATTGCATAGCGCGGGTCGCTCCCATAAACTAGTTAAGTTCGCGGAAACAGAGCGGGCGGATAGCTCAGTTGGTTAGAGCGCCTGCCTTACAAGCAGGATGTCGGGGGTTCGAGTCCCTCTCTGCCCACCACCCTCTAGTTTCAGATATGTCCACGGAAATCCAGAAAAGCAAACTATTTATATGGCACAACTGCGCGCCGCTTTACTTCCTCCGGATAGAGGGGACGGTTGAAGCATTGCCAGATAAGGGAACTGACGTCTAGCGAGTTGGTTCTGGCTCAGTGCGATTGAGTGTGTCGTAGAGCGGCTGGACGGAGTTTACTTGCGGGTTTTCTTCGACGACCGAAATAGCCAGGACTCTGATCTTCTCATTGTCCGGTAAGGTTATTGCTCGCTCGTCCTCGTACAGATCAATTGAATAAGCGAAGAGGTAGCTGTATTGGTAGGGCTCGTTCAGCCCATCGACGGTGTGCCGGTGCGATGCGTACCAGGCGAGCCCAGCCGGTTTCACATAACCTGCAGTGAGACCAAGGTAGTCCTCAGGATAGCGAGGTGATGGAGCCCGGCGCTCGCGTTCCTGCAAGTCGGGAGCTGGCCATACAGCATGGTTTGCCGAGATGTTCCAGTCGCGTTCGGGTTGTTGAGGCTTCCAGAGGCGCGTATCCCACTGGCCGATTAAGCCACTCCAGTCCTGGATCTTCAGGCTGACGGAGCGATCCCCTATGCGGAATTCTCCGGTTTGGTCGCCGCCGGTAGCTGCAGCCAGGATATAAACGCGATTGTGATGACCCCGCGGAAGTTCGATTTTTTGCCCATGAGCAACGACTGCGTTGGGGACGCCGGTTTTTGCGGCCACCAGATCGAACTGGATGTCATGATGATTAATCCGCTCAGGAAGCATCTCCGCCGGCATCGCTTCGCCTTTGCCATCGAACCCGCCACCGACGGTCTTCGTGTCATCGTTGCTGGCAACCGCCAGATCGTAGTGCAGAGTTATAGGTTGCGAGTGGATTGCGTCGATTTTCGTAGCCGAAGAAGCGAGACGCAGCGCGAAAGTGCGCGGCTGGTAAGGAGCAAATGAGGTGACGATCGCCCCACTGCTGGTCTTCGCCGGACCAATGGGTTGCTCCTGAGCGTTGACTTCCCGTGCCGCCGTGACTTGACCAGCGAATGAGATGCGCACATCAGGCGCCGGTTTGCCGTCGAGCTCAACCATCCGAAGAATGATCTCGTCACCGGATTCGGCTTTTTTGAGGGCGAGGACGCGGATGCGTGAGTTGTTCAGATGAAGAAGCGAGAACTCCTTGCCAAGCGCCCCAGCGTGCCTGGCCGTCTCGAATGCGACGGGCGGATCGTTGAGGCGATAAGCTTGCCAATCTGTCTGCGCAGCGCGCCAGTCGCCAGCGTGTCCAGCCAGGCCAAAGACAAACTCGTGATGGCCCCAGTCCTGATTTGCCTGGTCTGTGTAATTTTGCGGACGGCCATTGCTTGAAGGTTGCATGCCCGGCGAGCGGAGAAGCGTGAGGCGAACAGTGTTGTCATTGCGCTTGTCGGAGCCATTTTTGAAGTCGGTGAGAATTGTGGTGCCGAAGCTACCGCTCTTGTCCGAGAGATCGATCCAGCGATGCGAGGCCACTTCGAACTGGCGCTCCTGCGCGTTCGGCCGTTTGATCGTCCCGATGTCCCAGTTGTAGGTTGCGTCTTCGTTCGATGCACTGAGCGGGAAGGTCGCCTTCAGGTTGGCCGAGAGCGTCTTCCAGTCAATCACGTTGCCGAACTCGACGCGATTGCCTGCATCGCCAGCGGCGAGGCTGATGGTCTGCACGAATTTGGAGCCTTCGGTCTCACGAGTAACTTCGATAGAGACACGCGCAGCGCCATTCTCCTTGATGCGAATCTTGGCCGGACCAGAGACGTACGCACGCGGCGCCGCCTGCTCGTCTTCGAACTCCATGTTCCATGCCGGATACATCTTGGGGACGTCATTGGAGATTGCGAGGCGAATGGGAGCGGCCAGCAGTTCCTTATTTAAGGATTTGTCGTAGATACTTGCGACATCCCCGTTCTGGTCGAGGTGCACGCGATACCGAGCATTCTCAAGCGACGAGTTCGTAACCTTCAAGGCCACCTGGGCGCTCGCCGTTTCGGCCGAAAGGACGCTGTAGACCGCGTACCCAACGGACGGGAGCCTGGCAAGGAAAAGAACCTTCCCGTCGGTGATCTGCGCGGGCACTTCTTTTCCATCCGGTTCGGTAACGCGCACAGCTTTGGGAGTTCCGCCCGAGAAGGCTACGCTGGCTTCGACGATATCTTCGCGCGTGATGTTGAGTGGGTTGAAGACTACGATCGGAATTCCCTTGACGTCGGTATTGAGGCCTGAAGAGATAGCTTCTGTTGCGCTGGTTAGAACTCCGGCAAACTGATTTGCCACAATCACGTCGTCATTCCAGGCGAACTCGTAGGAACGCGGAGTTGCTGTTCCTGCGCCGGTGTCGTGAAAGTGACCCGCGAGCTCCAGCATCCAGGCGTCGTTCAGTCGTTGCTGTGGATATTGGCGTGCGCCAAGCCATTCGGCTGCGATCGAAGACTTCTCCGCCGCATCGGCGAGCAGCTCATTCTTAAGAATCCAACGCTTGTGATAGGCCTGGGAGGTAAGAGACCCGGCAGAGTGGTTAATTAGCTCAAGGTCGCCCTTGTACTCCGGCATACGCGATGCCATCTCGGGCGTGATGTCGTTGAACAGCTGGTCAGCAACGGACTCAATAACGTGCACAGGGCCTTCCCCTACTTTTACGGGCGGACCGCTGACCTCAGCGGTGGGTGTTTCCCCCATGGCGAACGGAGCGCGCGGAGGACTTGGCAGAGTTGTCTCGCTCTTGGTCACGATTGCTTCAAGAAGTTTTACGGTCGATTCCTGAGTCGCGCCTCCGATGTCACCAGTGCCAACGTAGTGATAGTCCGCAAAGACACCAGTGGCGTTGCCATTGATGTCGATGCGCTTCACCCAGTCCTGCTCAGCGGCGCGAGGACGGGCGAGGGCGAGCTGCTGTTGAGGGGTGAGCCGAGCCCTCTCTTCGCTCGTTAGCTGCGGTGCCGTGACCGGTGGCGGTTCGGTAGGTGTCTTGCTGATGTCGGTATAGACGTTGCTGCCATAGCCACCGGGGTTCAGCGCAGCAATCACACTGCTTCCGTCAGGGCCTATCCACCTGCCAACGTTAAAGGGGATACCTTCCGGTGTCTGCTCGGGCGAGCCCGGCCCTCCGATCTTGGGAGCAGGCTGCCACTGTGCGTTGAGCTTCTGGGTAGAAAATCCCTTTACGCCGGCGTGCGCCAGGATGCTCGGCAAGGATGCGGGAAAACCGAAGCAGTCGGGCAGCATATATTCGTTGCTGGCTTTGCCGAAATCTTTACGGAAATAATCATTGCCGTATAGAACCTGTCGAAAGATTCCTTCAGCACTGGGTAGATTGACATCGCCCTCTTCGACGGAAGACCCGGCAGGAAACCACCGGCCAGCGGCGGCGTACTGTTGCATGCGCGCATAGTCGGCGGGGAAATATTCCTTCATCAAACGGTAGCGATTGGCGCCTGTCCAGTTGAAGACATAGTGCGGATACTTATCGAAGTAGTCGAAGTTGACGCGCATCGTCTTTAGCAGATATTCGCTGATGGTCTGGGGGAACTCCCACCGCCACTGAGTGTCGAGGTGCGCGTATGGAACCACGTAGAGCGTAGGAGTCTTGGTGATATCCGGGGCTTTCATTGTCTGGGCATGCGCGGAGAGGAGAAACGTAATTGCCACAAGTGGTGCCGAGACCCACAGTGTGCAGAGCGTACGGTTGAATTTTTGCCGGAGCAGAGACATGATCGAAGAGCCCGTTGATCGCATGTTTGGAATTTTCCCATCACCCCGCATATCGGGGCAGGTTCAGAAGCATTTGTTGTAAACGAGAACTCCGCTCCAGCATGGAGCGGAGTTCTCGTTAGCTCGAATCGACTTAGAACACGAATCTCAGCCCGACCTGGAGGTTACGCGGATTAGTGGTGGATTTCTGCGTAACCTGTCCAAACGTGCCCGATGTTGGAGTCAACTGGAGACCACCTGACTGTCCGATCTGCGCCCAGTTGGGATGATTGATGAAGTTGTAGGCATCTGCGTTGAACTCAAACTTTGCTCTCTCGTTAATGGGAAAGTTCTTCTTGAGATTGAGATTCCAGTTCTGGAAACCGGGTCCATAGATGCTGTCGCGCACGCCCTTTTGCAGATTAAAAGTACCAGCCGCAGGCTGAGTGAAGATGGCCGAACCGTCTGGGTTTGTTGTGGAGAAGTACTTGTTGTTCGTCTGCCCGGAGTACCCGGAAAACTGCTTCAGGATATTCGGAGTTCCGTTCATCACCCAGAACTGGCCCTGGGATCCGCAACCGAAGCTGCCGACTTCACCAACCCCAGCGTAATCGTTGCCGGCTCCGATGCCGCAAGGTTGCCCAGTCTGGAACTGCGAACTGCCACTGAGCTGCCAGCCGCCAACAATCTTCCCGGTAAGTGTGTTCTGTGTCCGGTAGAACGGCAGCGAGTAAAGGTAGTTAATGACAACCATATGACGAGAGTCGTACTCCGAAGGCCCCCACAGGTTGGTTGTGTTGTAAGTGTCTGGAACGATGTCACGATAGTTCGAACTATCGTCCATGCTCTTCGACCATGTATAGCTGACGCCGAACATCACGTTGTTGGTAAAGCGACGGTTCCAGCCGACTTGCATGGAGTTGTATTTAGCACCGCCGTTGCTCCGTTCCTGCTGGATGGCGGCAAAGCCAAGGTAAGGACGGAGATAATTCGCGTTCTTGCCAGGATTCGCCTGGATCGCTCCCGCTGGGGGTTGGTTGATGTCAAACACCCGCCAGTTGTAATAACCGCGACCGCCAACGTACGCCAGCGTAAAGGTTGAGTTCAATGGAAGTTCGCGCTGGAAGGTGACATTCCAGTTCCATCGGACCGGAGATTTCAGGTTCTTGACGAGCGAAGTAACCGTTATGGGAGGAGCTACGCTCGGATTCAGAGCTACTCCTGGGTTGTCCACCATCGAAGCAAGGCTGCCGGGCACTGCCGCTACAGTTACGAACGGCTGGAAAGGAGAATTGCCGCCCGGGAAGATATTGTCGAGCAGACCCATGCGGGTTGCGAACTCACCTGCTCCAGCGCGAAACACGGTCTTCGGGTCGATCTCGTAGGCGATGCCAACACGCGGCTGAACAGTCGTCGAGATATCCACGTAGCCCTTATTGAGACTCGGAGCAAACAGAGCGGTGCAAGGGCCGCCGGCGCAGGCAGTTGAATTGGCTTCGGATCCGAGTACTCCATGAGCCGCAGCAGAGTTTGGAAAGCTGCTGAATCCCGGGATAACAACGCCGTTGTAGGGGTTTCCGGTGCCGAGAGTTATGTTGCCAGTGCTCGGATTAACGATAGGAACCTTGGTCGGGTCATAGGACGCTGGATCGAAATAGGCTGCATTGCCCCACGCAGGTTTGTATGGCGTTAGAGTCGTGACGCGAAGGCCATAATCGAGATGCAGCTTGGGCGAAACCTTCCACGAGTCCTGCGCGAACCCTTCGTACATCTGACCCGTCCAGCTCGTGTATGCCTTAGGTCCAATCTCGGTATAGCTGTCCGCTAAACCGAGAGCCAGATTCGAGATGCCTACCCCGGTAGTACCGCCCAGGCCACTGCGCGTATCGGTGAAGACGAAGGAGCCGTTTTGGTTGTTGGCGCCGCCCGGAACGGTCGACACGTTGATCTGATCGTTATCGTTTTCACCTTGATAGTTGAAGTAGAATCCAGCCTTGATCGTGTGGCTTCCGATGACCTTCGTCACGCTGTCCGTGATGGTGTAGATCGGGCCCTGAGAGTGCGAAGGATACGGGCCGCCAGCCAGACCGTAGAAGTTCGGCACTGTGACCGTTGGGATCTTTCCCGGTGCCGCCTTAGCTCCCGGAACGATGTAGGGAAAGTTGATACCCAGGGTGCTCCGATTGAAGCCGGCCAGCGCCGTATTCACCGGGATATACACGCGATCGATACTCACGGTGCCACGCAGTTCGTTGATGAGGGTGGGGGATATCGTCCAGGTCCATGCGAGAACGTTGGTCTGGTTGGGACGATTGAAGTACTTGCCCGTGAGGCCCGACCCTTGATCGAAAGGTTGATATTCAAGGTAGGTCGCATCCTGACGGCGGAACTCGAAACGGTGGTTCGTGGTTAGGGCGAAGTCAATATTGATGATCTCTTTACGCTGGTCAATGGGGTGAGCTGCCTGTCCAATCCAGTTTTGCGTGCCTGAAAGATAGCCGGGCGTTGGCAAAGGATAAGCATTCAGAATAGCCAGGCCGTTGGCGCTCAGATGTCCGGCAGCTCCCGTTGGAATTATGTTGTCTGGATACTGAACGCAACTCGCGGCTCCCTTCACTGGGCAGGTTGTCGGATCGTAAATCTTGGTTACGCCGGAGTACCAGGGGTTTGCACTCAGCAACTCGCTGAAATCGCCCTGCCGCATTCGTAAAGTGGGCACAGCCTGTGTCTGGGTGTCGGTAAACCGGTAACGAATCCATTCCTCATTCAGAAACCAGAACAGTTTCTGTCGAAGTGGGTCCATCGCGTGAACTCCCGGAATCCATACCGGACCGCCGACGGCAAAGCCGAAGTTGTTGTACCGGAACGGCGACGCAAATCGTGTCGTTGCGCTTTGGTTGCGTGTCCAGGTGTTCGCGTTCATCGCTGAATTTCTTAGATACTCGTACGCAGAGCCGTGAAAATCATGGCCTCCGCTCTTGGTCACGAGTCGCACCTGGCCGCCCGCCGCGCTACCGTACTCAGCCTGGTAGTCGGCCGTAAGCACTTGCATCTCCGCCGTTGCGTCGACACTCGCGACGCCGATGACCGCTCCGCTGCCGCGCGTGCGTACCGCAGGAGCGCCATCGAAAGTCACCAGGGTGTCCTGTGTCCTTGCTCCGTTGATTTGGAAGGGGACGCCGCCACCGACAGCAAAGTTAAAGTCGCCGAGCGTCGAGCCGCTGCGAAGACCAGGAAGCAGCGAACCCATGTATAACGGATTGCGTCCATTGAGCTCCTGATCACTGATCTGTTGCCCCGTGACCTGGTTCTGTACCGATCCAGACTCAGTCTGGAGTACGGACGCCGATGCCGTCACTTCGACAGTCTCGGTCGTCGCGCCGATAGACAGGTCCGCGTCCAGCGAGAGAGTTGTGCTTGCATTCAGCTTGTTGTGTACGCTCGTGAACTTCTTGAAGTTCTTCGCCTCGGTGGTCATGGTGTAAATCGCCGGGCGGAGATTTGTAACCGTGTAGTGACCCTGCGAATCAGAGTTGATCAGGTGTGTTTCGCCAGTGCTCTCGTCAAGAATAGTTACCTGAGCATTTGGTACTACAGCCCCGGACTGATCTCGAATGAAGCCGCTGATTGTGCCCACGTCCGATTGAGCGAGTACGTGAACAGGTAGGAATGCTCCGATGGATAGCAACGCACAAAGGCACCAGATCTCGATTCGTATGGTTCTTCGCATGGCGACTCCCTTTGAATGAAAGTAATGGGAAACATATTGTTTTATCCGTGTCGTGAAGCCTGCGCACTTTTGACCATCCTTATGATTGCGCTATCACATGGCCATCTATTTACGCGCTTCAGTATGGCACTGTCAATATGAAACCCGGGTAAATTTCGCCCGATATTAAGCATTTGATATCGTTGGGAAGTGATTGCCATCCCATAAATAGAGTCCAAAGGACACGTGCGAAGAACACCTGCACCAAGACGGGCTACTCTGGAAGATGTTGCGCGTGTCGCTGGCGTGGGGGCCATGACGGTCTCCCGTACCATCAACAGTCATCCGTATGTCTCTGAGAACACAGCAAAGAAAGTTCGTGCAGCAATCCTCCAGCTGGGCTATCGGCCCAATCAGGCTGCCAGGATGCTCACCGGCCAACTGTCGCGATCAATAGGCCTTATTGTCCCCGACTTGGCAGACCCCTTCTTCTCAGTCGTCAGTCATGCCGTACAGGAAACTGCTCGCGAGAACGGGTACCTGGTGTGGCTGGCTGCATCCAACGACGATCCAGCGATCGAAGCGGCGCAGGTTGAACAAATGACGCATCATCCCGTCGATGGGATCTTGTTGGTCCCCGTAGACAGCAAGCATAAGTACCTGAAGTCGGTGGCTGAAGGCGCAACTCCAGTCGTCACTATCGATCGCCCTATCGAGGTGGCGGCTTCAGATTCGGTCGAGGTCGAGAACAGAGCCGGCGCGCGAATGGCTGTAGAACACCTGATCCGCCATGGGTACGAACGAATTGTGTGCGTAGCCACTAACACGCATCTGCTCACCATTAAAGAACGGCTTATTGGGTATGAAGAGTGCATTCGGAAGGCGAAGCTGCCTCGTCCCCGGACAATTCGATCGACAAGTCAGGAGGATGTGAAGGCCGCTTTCAAAGAGCTGTTTGAATCGCGCACTTGGCCTGATGCTTTGTTCTCTGCGAATAATGCTGCGACGATATGGGCCATTGAAGCACTCCGCGATTTGAAGATCGAAATAGGACGAGATGTGGCTCTGGTGGGATTCGACGACGTCGGCTTTTATTCTCTGATTTCCCCTCCTATAACGACGATTCGCCAGCCCGCTCCCGAACTCGGGCACATGTCAGCGCGATTGCTGCTGCAGCGGATACGAGGAGAGTTCACTGCATCGAGTGTTCGAACAGTTTTGCCTGTAACGCTTGTTGTCCGTGAGTCGTGCGGCTGCAAACGGAAAGAATAAGAGGATTCGGATCCCGGGAGTCTCTTGAGAATGTGGAATTCCATCTTGAGTTTCATGTGTTTCTTACTCGTCGCGCCTTTTGGCGCACGCGCCAATGCTCAGACAGCGGCCTGAGACGCATGATTTTACTCATAACGTCGACCCATTTATCGGGATCGATGGGGGAGACAACACCTCAGCGGAGCGCAGGGTAAGTACGGCAACATCCAATGTGCGCGCTTGGGGGGCACCTGGACTCGGCGGTCATCGTATCGTCGAAAATCTGCGCTGCAAAATGATAAATACAGTTAGGTAAATTGAGAGACATGCAAACGTCCCTATCCAAACTGCGGTGATCAGCGTGCGTAAAATGGCGATCGATTCATTCGTCCAAACTTTGTCAGGGTCATATTCACTGTCTTGCAGCGCTTGTTCAGGGGTGTAGGAGTTGTCGATAATGGCGCGGATATCGGAACGAAGAGTCAGTCCCTCAATCACCTTTTCGCGTCCTTGGCCTGGCGAAACGCTGAACCGTTGCAGAAGTAAAAGAGAACTCACGATCCCGACAAGAAACAGACCAAGAGCAATTTTCATTTTTGTCCGCAGGGCTCGATCCTTGGCTTTGGACCAGAACTGGAATACCCAAATAACCGCTATAAATTCAATCAACGAAGTCAAGGCTCCAACGGTCTTCGCCGGTGGAGGCCCCAGCCTCAACCAAATGTCCGCCAGAGGCACCGCGATGGCGGCCTTGAGCGCGTAGGAATGCAATTGGCTAAAGTCTGAGAGTACCTCTTTGAACTCTGACAAGCCTGTCGTTGCCATAAAATCCTTATCTAGGTTTTGGCTTGAATGTGATTGTGCTTTCTTTCTTGATCTCGAAATCCCCTTCCTCCGGCCCGTTCAACTCCGGAGGCCATTCCGCGCGGTAATGATACCAGCCGATCATTTCACTTGCAGTGTCGAGAAGCTCATTCCACCTGCACTGCTCTGTTGGAACCTTAAGATATTGACACTTCTTAAATTCAAGAAGTGTCATCACTCTGAGACGGGCGCTTGGAGGTTCGACCTTTACATGAACTTGATATCCTGGCGCCGATCCTCTCATGTGTTGAGATTCAACAACCTTAAAATGGTGGGCAGCGGCGTATGTTGTGATCAGAACTCTAAGTTGCTCGAACTGGTCATCAATATTGCGAGAGCAGTCTTCGTGACTCGACGTGTTTCCATTATTTGTTGAGACATCGAGATCCTGGACGCATCGTTCGACAGCTCGTTGAATAGATCCAAGTGGGGCGAGCCAGAACTTTTCGTTCGGAATTGTTGCGTAAAAATCTCGGCGAAGCGATTCAACGCGAATGAGCGCCTCAAGAGGACCCGCGTACTTGTCTCCACCCGAAAGTACTAAGTTAGGAGGGACGGAATTCAGGTCATAAGCCAAGATTCGAGATTGCTGATTCAAACTGAATCGTTGCCTCCCTAAAAACGCCGTGTCTACACGAATCTGTTCGCTGGCAAGCTTCATCAATAAACTCATCGACCGTTGGCCACCAGGGCCCGAATCACGAGATGCGGTATTTCCGGATTTTTTACCCTGTACAAGAAGGGAAGACCCGTAGAGTTGGTAGAGGTTGCCCTGGGCAAGGGCTATTCCAGTCAATGGCGCGAGACAGAGAACAGCCATTCGTCGCTGCCATCGGTCCATAGCATACCTCCAGAGCATCCGATCTCACGACAGACTAAAGCTACCAGCGATTGGGAATCAATCAACGTCTACAGATCTCAAGCCAGCCCAATATCTCCGCGACAAGGTTTAGATTAAACGCTTTGCGATAGTATAGTGCGAACATCGGGCTCGAAGTGGCGAACGTTGTGCCTTCTACAGGGTGAAAGCCATGCCTTATCTCCTGTCTAAAGCCATCTTTGGACGAGAACTGGTTCGAGGTAAACATGCTGCGCATCTTGACCAGGCGGGGCGCAGGGTAGACTCCGGTTTCCGGCAGCGGGCTTTACTCGGCCATCTTTTTGCAGTCGCTTCTTCTCATCGGCCAGGTCTCCTGGCCCAATCGAAGCTGAAGGGCAGAACCGAAGTGTCATTATCGACCCTAAACAGACGAATCCGTCGGTTCAATCGGCAGGAAACGGAAACTATTTCGCTCTCATTGTAGGCATCAACGATTATCAGTATCTTCCCCACCTCCTGACACCTCGTAATGATGCGCAGGACCTCGCGTTGCTATTAAGTGATCAATTTGGATTTAAAACCCAGCTATTACTGGACCCAACTCGAGATCAAATTGTAGAGGCACTTGATCGATACCGGCGCACTTTGAGCGACAGGGACAATTTGTTGATCTACTATGCCGGACATGGATATTTCGATAAAGAGATAAACCAGGGCTACTGGGCCCCAGTCGATGCTGGGCAAGATACGTATGCTCACTGGATCATAGCAACGGAGATCACTGGGACAGCGAACGCGGTTCCTGCGCGCCATGTGCTGGTGATCTCCGATAGTTGCTACTCGGGGATGCTGACTCGCGACGTGAAGCTACCCGGAGTCATGGATCGCCCGAATTATCTTGAGAAGATGCTTCAAACGAAGTCCCGGCAGGTGATGGCCAGCGGCGGTGACGAGCCGGTCGCGGATAGTGATGCCCCAGGCCGTTTTGCACGTCATTCGGTATTCGCCAATGTGCTGTTGCAAGACTTGAGCCAGCTCAAAGCCAACGAATTCACGGCGGAACAACTGTTCGTTCAGGTCAAAGAACAGGTTCACGGACGCGCCAAGCAGGAACCACAATATAAGACGATGGGCGCTTCCTCCGATCAGGGCGGCGACTTCGTCTTTATCAGGGTAAGGAGCGTTGTCGCTCCCATCCAGCCATCTGAGAAAGAGCCTCCTCCGATTCCGCTCAATCCAGATGAGGAAGCTGTGCGAGCCGCCCTGGATCGTTATGAAGATGCCTACTCCAGCATGGATGTTCGAGAGTTGAAGAAGGTGTGGCCTTCACTCTCCAAAGGTCAGGAGAAGGAGCTCAAAAACGGTTTTGCGGCACCTGGTCTCAGAGCTGTAAAAGTACAACTGCGGAATCGGATGACTCTTATCGATGGAGGAGCCGCCACCGCAAAGTGCGACCAATGGATGGTCTACACCTTCGCGGGCCGGCGCCAGCCACCCCAGACAAACTCCGTCGTGATTATGCTAAGCAAAAATAATCAGGGAGAGTGGGCCGTGAACGGAGTCAAGGGAAATTAGTAGTCTCCCACTTCACTAACAATCGATGGCAAAGCGTGAAACCTCGTTGATCCTGGTGAATCATCGAATCAATCGTTGACTCCTAACCTGTCGAAGGGTATGCTGATCGCCTCCCATGGCCCCCTGTGTTCGAATGTTCGAAGGCAGGTCATATGCTCCACTTTGCCAGAGATTCAAAAATTGGATGGGCGAATGCCCGTCCAGCGGCAATTGCCGTTGCGAGAGCTAAAACTGCACGACTGTACGGTGTCTGCTGCATACTGCTCGCCGTCGTCTCAGGATGGACGGCGATGTCCGCTCAGACGCCGGGATGCTTACCTTTTACCGCCAACTACCCTTGTGTTTATGTGGCCAACTTCGGGCCCGATCCTAATCAGGGTGGGACAAATAATCTTGTTACTGTGATCAATGCGACCACCAACAGTGTGATCGGTAGTCCCATTGCTGTTGGCGATCCAGGGTAGCGGCGGAACTCAGGGGATTGCGATATCTCCCGACAACGCCGTCGTTTACGTTGCACAATCTCCTAACGAAGTTGCAGTAGTCGATTCCAGGACGAATACCAAAACTGAAACGATTCCGATGTCCCGGTCCTCCCTCCCAGATTGTCTTTACTCGCGACGGAGCACATGCGTGGGTGATAATAACAAGACAACCGGCATGTGGGAGCTGCACATCATTGATAGAGATCATTAACACAAAAGGCAAGTTTATCGAAAATGTATCCAGCGTGAATAACCCCGCACGTGGTGAATAACCCCAAGCAGTAGCCTTCTCTCCGGATGGCACTACCGCTTACGTGGCAGATGCTTGCGGAAACTTAGCGTGCATTGACCTTCATGAATACATCTGATTTAACCGTCAAGGCCCAGATCATGGTGCCTGGTTCGTATGGCTTTTTCTCCGATAGCTCGATTGCTACCTCTCCAGATGGGTCACTCGTATGCGTATCCTTCGAACAAAGCCTGACAATTATGACTCCACCACTCCGCTATGGAGTGGCGTGTTTCCGCACTAGCGATCAGAAACTGCTTCCGACAGCGACTTTTTCCCAGATCCCAACCACCAACTACGGACTTGGGATCACTTCAGATGGCAATGTCTACGTCGCCACAACCCAGGGTATTGTTGTCGTGAATAGCGGTAATGGAGCGCTTGCGGGGGTATTGCAATCTGGAATGGGTTCTCTCGGCATCGCAATTGCCCCTGACGGTACTACGGTGTACGCGACCAACTTCGCGTCCAACACTTCAAACCCAAACATGCAAACAGTCTCAGTGCTCAGAGGGGGGCTTCTCGTTGCAACAATCGGAGCGGGCGACAATCCGAATGGCATAGCCATAATGCCATCGTTGCCTCCGACGGTCGTTACTCAACCATCCAGTCAGACCACCGCCTACGGTCAGCCAGCAACCTTAAGCGTGACCGCAACCGGGACGCCCCCACTGTCCTACCAGTGGTACCAAGGACAAAGTGGAGACACCTCTGCCCCAATCGCTGGCGCCACGAGCAGTTCGTACACCACACCCGCCCAGACTGCGACCACAAGCTATTGGGTCGCCGTGAGTAATCCGGTGACACTTGCGTTGACGGGCCCATCGGCGACAGGTGCACAAGTACAACCTCTACGATTTCGCCGACAATTCTGCCCCCGACCTGTTCACTTTCAATAAAAACCACCTCGTTTCTAACGGTCGTGGCAACGGCAACCTGTATCGATCCGCAACAGCAGCAATTGACGACCACTCTGGATTGGGGAGAGGGACCGCCTAATATGTCGAACAATGGGAATCTTGTGGCGACCAAGACCTACCCCGCAGTGCAAACTACCACCACTTATACGGTGAAGGTCACCTCTACGAACACGTCGCACCTCACGGGGAATGCGTCTGTGTCCTTGGTCTTATCACCGGCGATGCCCCCGACCTGTTCACTTTCTATACAGACCACCTCGCTTCTAACCGTCCAGGCAACGGCAAGCTGTATCGATCCGCAACAGGAGCCGCTGACGACCACTCTGCTCTGGGGAGACGGATCCTCGACTACAGCGAACAATGGGAATCTGGTAGCGACCAAGACCTACTCCGCAGTGCACACTACCACTCTTTATCCGGTGACTGTCACCTCTACAAACACGTCACAACTCACAGGGAATGCGAATGTACCCCTGCTCTTATCGCCGCCTATGCCCGCATTTGCGGGGCAATCGGTAGACGTAAGCGCCAAAGTGCCATGTCAGACTATCTCCGGAGTTCCGGCGATGGTGAGCTTCGATTGCACGAACCTAATTGACTCGAGTGGTCACACGGATAGCGCATCCGCTCTGGGCATCTCATGCAGCTCAAATCCCTCAGTGGTCACACTGAGCCAACCACCAAATGCCACAGTAATCACGATTGAGACTACTGGATCGGCCACCGTTGCCGCAGTCACTTCGCACCCTGAAAACTGGTACGCCTTTTTACTCCCTATTCCCGCCTTCCTGTTGTTAGGTGCTAAATTCCGAACCAAGGGGATGCGGCGGCCTGATGTACGAAGATGGCTCGCTGGATTCGCAGCTGGGGCTATGCTATCGACTGCCATCTCATGCGGTGGTGGCTTCAAGCCACCCACGATTACACAGACACAACAGACCCAGGCGTCCGCTACTCCAACGGGAAGCTACCAGGTCACCGTAGTGGACAGGTTAGTTGGCCAAACTTCGAGCGACTTTGTACAAACCACCTTGATTGTGCCCCTTACTGTAAGTCCGACCCAGTAGACACCAAGACTCACAGGCCCTGCACCGACTCCGCGTTTGCGTGATGAAGGAGAATCGATGTTCAGTCGCGCTCTTAAGGTAACGATCCAGACAAGCTTCTTTGGCGCAATCAGCATGCTGGCGCAAACCACATGCGGCAATACAAAGCTCGCCTGTTTACTGCCGACTGCCCTGCATACAAATCCTCCGACCTTCAACTTCTTCAACGAAGCATTCGGCACTCAGATTGGCCAGCTTCCGTTGGCAACTCCCGCCTCGGGATTCATCTTTACCTTCGATAAGCAACTGGGGGTATACAAGTCCTCCCAGGAGAGCTTCGGACCTTTACTCGCCGAACGGGTAGAGACGATTGGACGCCATAAGGTGTACGTGGCTTTTACATATCAGTGGTTCGGCTTCAGTGATATCGATGGGAATGACCTCCATCATCTGCCCTTGCTATTCTCGTTTCCCTCCGCAGAATTCCCTCAGGTTGTGACCCAGACTGACAATCGCATCGATACGACAGTTAACCAATATGTGGTTTTCGGTACGTTCGGTCTTTCAGACCATGTAGATGTCTCGATTGCTGTTCCTTTCGAGAGAATATCGATGGGAGTTACCTCGAAAGGAACGGAGTACAGTACAACCACGTCAGCGAGCGCCTCATTTACTAGAGTATTTGCCAGGCGTAGCCACTGGTTTCGGCGATATCGTCCTCTCAAGCAAGGGGACGATATTCACGTGGGAGCAATACGGCTTGGCTATCGGCGGAGAATTGCATTTGCCGACAGGAGACGAGCAAAATTTTCTAGGATCGGGTGCCGTCGGCATCAAACCATATTTTGTTATTGCGCGCAGAGGAAAGATCGCTACTCACTTGAACCTGGCCTATCAATGGAATGCTAGTTCCACTCTCGCGATCGACAAAAATGGAACGCAACAATCTCTTCCCAGCTTCTTTGGCTATACGTTCGGCGCAGACATGGGGATTTCAAAACGCTTCACTGTCGTTGCTGACCTGGTAGGGCAACACTTCTTCGACGCACCCCAGGTATCGACTCCGAAAAGCGTAACGGCCATAGTCAACGGACAGACAACTGTCTTCTCCAGCGTCACCCCAATCAACGGGGGGTATAACGTTGACGGTCTGGCTCTAGGGATGAAGGCCAATCCCTGGCGTAACCTGTTGTTACTGGGAAACATGACGATCAAGTTAGATAGCGGAGGCTTGCGCGCGACTATCGTGCCGTTGGCGGGAGTTTCATACTCATTCTGAAAGCGACGGAGTAGCTGCAAGTTCTTTCATACCCCAACACGACAATTTCCATCAGTCCTATGCCACCGCACTTGCACCGAGAATTTTCTGTGCCACATTCTCCGAGACAAGCCTTGCGAAAACTGAAGGTATAGTCCGCCTGTACAATGAGATCGTCTTCCTGGAAGAGCAGGCGAAGGTATGGTTGCAATCAGGCACATGAAGGCGCAACCTGGTGGGTTTTCTGAGATCGTAAGGTCAAGTTCTATCCAGAAGGGTTTTTCCAAACTGCGCTTTTCTTCTAAATTTAGAATCAACGCAGCCCAGGATCTTCGCAGCACTGTGGCGGCTATTGCGGCGCTGGTGACCGTAGCAATCCCGATGGCGGTTGCGCAGCCTGCCTCCTCACACCAATCCGATGGCGTCACAATTCGAGGCACCGTGCTTAGCTCAACTCGGCAAACCGGTTGGCGAAGCCTTGGTACGGCTTGAGCAAAAGGATGTAACCGGCGCCACGGAGACGAAGACCGACGCGGTAGGAGGCTTCGCATTTTCAGCTCTTCGAACCGGAAGCTATCTAGTCAGTGCAGAGAAATCTGGATTGCATAGCCGTAGCGCTGCCGTCAATGCACTCTCACGAGGAGACCAACAGAAGGTCGATCTGGTCCTCGAAGATCCCCGCTTGACTCACTCAAACTCCGGCGTATCTTCATCGTCTTCAATTCAAGCGATGACGTTCTCGGATAAGCCGAACTTTACGGTGGCAGGAGTTACTGATTGGACCGCTGTGGGTGGACACGGATCGGATACCAGCTTGCGAACCAGCGAGGCTCTCGCCAGCGAAACTCTTACGCTCAAATCAAACGACCCGGGACGCGATGTGGCGGCACTCGGCAGTAACAGTGAAGCGAACCAACATCGACTCGCGGGTGAACTTGATGAGAGATCGGACAATCCTTTAGGGGCTGTACGCGAGTTTGAGCAAGCTGTTCACCTGGATCCCAGCGAGCAGAACTATTTCGAATGGGCTTCGGAACTGTTGCTGCATCGGGCTGTATGGCAGGCCCAGGAAGTCTTCCAGAAAGGAGTTGAAGCGCATCCGAAATCAGCGAGGATGCTGACCGGGCTAGGTGCGGCTCTCTTTGCTGGCGCCCGGTATGATGAGGCCGCACAGCGGTTATGCGACGCTTCCGACTTGAATCCGGCAGATCCGGAACCCTACGTCTTTATGGGGAAGGTGCAGATTGCGGCGCCGAATCCGCTCGCGTGCGTTGAGAGGAAGCTGGCGAGGTTCGTCCACGATCAGCCGAGCAATTCTCTCGCCAATTATCTCTATGCGATGGCAATTCTGAAACGGCACCAGCAGTCAGCAGATAAGCAGAGCGTGCCAGAGGCTCACACACTGCTTACTAAGGCAGTGACGATTGATGCCAAATGCTCAGATGCCTATCTACAACTCGGAATACTCGCCGCATCGGAACGCAATTTCTTGAAGGCAATTGGCTATTACCAGAAGGCCATCGATGCGAACCCGGAGTCGGGAGACGCTCACTATCGGTTAGGCGTGGCGTATGACCGGGTTGGCGAACCTGAGAAGGCCAAACAGGAGTTCCGACTTCACGATGAAATCGAGAAGCGGCAGGGTGAAGAAATCGAACGCCAGCGACGAGAGGTGAAGCAATTTCTGATTGTCCTGCCGGATCAGACGGCTCGCCCTCCAGTTCGGTAGGCATTTTATTACTTCAGTTGTGGTTTGAACGTTTTGATTATTCCATCGCCTTCACGAATAGTCAGGATCTGATTCCCTTTGACTTGAGTGAATCGTTCGATCTTCTGCGTCGTCGGCCACTTTACTTCGATCAAGTCAACGGTCTCGACCTTTCCAAGGCCGAAATGAAGGCGCAGATCGCTTTGTGACATAACGCTTGTGCCGCTGTGCACCTCATCCATCTGAGCTTGTTTGCCAGTGATGACGCGCACGCGTGCGCCGATAGCGGTGCGATTACATTTAGTTCCCACCAGCTTGATCTTGATCCAGTTCTGTTTATTGCCTCCGTCATTGTGAAGGAGCGATGGAAGATCGTTGAGATTTAAGATCAGCACATCCATGTTGCCGTCGTTGTTGTAGTCTCCGAACGCGGCGCCGCGACTGGAAAAGCGCTCGCTGATGCCGGGCCCCATCTCGGATGAAACATCCTTGAAGTTGCCGTTGCCGAGATTTTTGTAGACGAGACGTGGATTCTTGAACGTCTCGCCGAAGTTATAGTGATCGACCTCGGGGTAGACGTGTCCGTTAATCTGAACGATATCGGGCCAGCCGTCGTTGTCGTAGTCGATGAAGCCGCAACCCCATGCCACATAGCGATTGTTGACGCCGATGCCTGAAGGAAAGGTGACGTCGGAGAAGGTTCCATCCCCGTTGTTGTGATAGAGATTGCAGGTGTCATCGACGAAGTTGGTCTTGAAAATGTCGAACCAACCATCGCAGTCGTAGTCGGCAACGGCGACACCCATTCCTGCCTGCTCGTGGCCGTTGTCGTTGAAGGCGCAACCAGCCATGACCGCGATGTCTGTGAATGTGCCGTCGTGGTTGTTCTTAAAGAGAATGCTCGGTTCGGAATCTACCGCGATATAAATGTCTGGCCATCCGTCGTTATCGAAGTCATAAGATACAGCGGTGATGGAGTACCGAGGACCTGGTTTCAGGATGCCTGACTTCTCCGAGACATCCGTGAACGTCCCGTCTCCGTTATTGTGGTAAAGAAGGTTCGTGTCTCCTGGGAGGCCGCGCGGGCCACACATAATGGGGATTCCCTTCCACTGGCAGTAGCTCGTTTGGTCGGCAGTAGGAATCTTGTCGACATCGATCTTGATGTAATTGCAAACGAAGAGATCGAGGTAGCCATCGCGATCGTAGTCCAGGAAGGTGCAGCCGGCGCCCCATCGGGTTTGCTCTCGATAGAGGCCAGCCTTGCGAGTAATGTCTGTAAAAGTGCCGTTTCCGTTGTTGTGAAAAAGACGGTTATGGCCCAGGAAGCAGCAAAAGAGATCATCCCATCCATCGTTATCGTAATCGCCAATGCAAACGCCGGTCTGCCATCCCGTGATGCCCAGGCCGGATTTCTCAGTGACATCTGTGAAAGTGCCGTCGCGGTTGTTCTTGTACAGATGTGAGGTCGGCGCTTTCCCGGGGGGCCAGGTGGTATCGAGCCGGTTTCCATTGGTGAGGTAGATATCCAGCCATCCGTCGTTGTCGTAGTCAAAGAAGGCGAGTCCGCTCCCCTTGGTTTCAATAATGGATCGCTTGTGGTCGACGCCGCCCCACACATTGAGAGTGTTCAACCCAGCTTGCTGGGCCACATCGACAAACTGAACTCCGGGTTGCGCGGGATTCGTTACGGCCGCTTCAACCGAGACTGTATTTCTCCATTTCCAAAGCGGAGTTGTGAGCGCATCCGTCAGGGCACCACCCAACACAAAGAGAGAAGACCCCAGGAAGCGCCGTCGCGGGAAGATCATAGATGGCAATCATTATAGCGATCAATATTTCTTTCATTCTGCACGCAAGCCGAGCATCCAGGATGCACACAGATGAACACGCCGGCTATCCTGTCGCCGCCCTCTCAGAGTGTTCTGTCTGCGAGGAGAAGCGCGAGTTGAAGCAATTGCTTCCTGCTCGCGATCGGCATGGGCGCATTACCAATGGGAGAGATTGCCGGAGCCTGCGCCAAAACCTGTTCGATGCGATTGACGTCGAGGCCGCCGCTTGCATCGCTGTTCTTGAAACGATCCAGAACTTCTTTGGCTTTGTCGATCTGTCCGGTTTGAAAGTAGAAGACACCCAGGGTCGAGTAACTTCCCGGCCATTCTGGAAGGAGATCGACCGCGTGCTCGAATTGCTTAGCCGCTTCCTCGGTATTTCCCTCCAGAGCGGAAGCGAGTCCCAACCCCCAAAGAATCTTGCCGGAGCCCGGAGTATGGGATTGACCCTTCGCGAGTGTCGCCTTCGCAGCGGCGATGTTGTTCTCGCGAAACTGGAGGAGTGCAAGCGAGAGATAGTCTTGATCGTTGTCCGGATTGCGGCTAATAGCACTCTGAAAGATCTCTGTTGCGCGGGTATTATCGCCGAGATGCGCGTAAATATCCCCGAGAAGGGCCAGGTAAGAGTCGCCTTTACGCCCTTGGGATGAAACCTTTAAGGCGGCGTCAAGTGCCTCGGCGTAACGCCCCTTGCGGAAATAAGTGTTGGCGAGATCGAAATTAATGTCGTCAGAGTCCGGGTTTATTTGCCGCGCTGCCTGGAAGTGCTGTATCGCGTCGTCATACAGGTGATAGCGGGCCAGTAGTACGCCAATGCCTGTCAGAACACGCGGATTCCCTGAGCTTACCTTGTCGAGCTGCGAGATCGTGCTCTTGGCCTCATCAACTTTGCCGGACCTCAGATAAGCCTCAGCAAGAGGGTAGAGAACGTCAGGTTGATTGGGGTGGTTCTTGATCTGTTCGGTAAGTTCGACAACGTCTTGTTGGTTTCGTGCGCGAGGGTCTAGCTTTGAGCGACTATCGAGGTAGTCGAAAAGATTTTCGTAGGGATAGGAGTTAGTGGAGACGCTTTTGGATAGGGTTTGAAATTGCACGAGGTCTCTGTCGGCTGCTTCGGTTTCGTGCAATCTTCTCTCGACCATCGCGAGTTTGTAGTACCCGGTCGCCGGATTAGAACTTACCTTGACATATTTTCTGAGGAGCTGCTCGGCCTCGGGAAATCTTTTGGCTTCGATTCGAAGATTGGCCAACTCCAGGAGCGCGTCGGGAAAACCAGGATTTGAGCGGATGACCTTTTGAAGGATCGCGTCGGCGCTTGCGATATCTCCCTGCAGCTTTGCGATGTAGCCCAGGTGAAACAAACAAACGGCGTTGTGAGGATCCAGATTGAGCCCATTCTGAAAATCCTGCTTCGCCTCATCGAACCGGCCGAGATGTGTATGCGAGAGGCCCAAAAGGGCATACGTTCGCGGCGAAGGTTCAACTTCGATCACCTTCCTAAGCTCTGCGATGGCTCTGTCGGTTTTGCCCGATTTGTAATAGCTTTCGCCCAAGGTGACGCGAATATCGGATCGCTGGGCGGAGGTCTGCAGGGCCTTTTCCAACAGTGGAATCGCATCTTCGAAATACTTTTGCGAGATGCTGATCTGGGCCATCAGGAAGAGGATGTCGGGATTCTCGGGCGCAATCTTATTGGCGCGGACCAGGAGGTCAAGGGCGTCAAGAGACCGTGACTCGTTCGTGTAGACCTGGGCTAATAAGTAGAGCGACTCGGGCGACTCAGGTCTCAATTTCAGTGCGCGGGTCAACACAAGTTCTGCTTTCGGATAATCTCCGTTCAGAAGGAAGGTCTGGCCGAGGTTATAAAGAATCTCGAAGCTTCCGGGTTGCAGAGCATCGGCCTTCTCCAGTTCAAGCTGTGCTGGCTTGTACTGCCTTTCAGAAGCCAGCAAAACTCCGAGGGTGAGGTGCAGTTGGACGTCGTTCTTATGCTCTGCGGAGAGTTCGGCTGCCATACGGAGCGCTTCTGCTGTGCGTTTATTTTCGAGGTAAGCGCGGATTCGGTTGAAACGCGCATCCTGATTCGCGGAAGGCAAGCCTTCAAGGTGCGAGGTGGTGGGCTGCTGCTGGGATGTGCCTACGCTGCCGGCAAAAACAGCCAAAAACAGGATGAAAGTGCTAGCCGTGTGCAGCCCCGCCCTCACGATTCCGGCCCTGTTCTCCAACGAGGTGCCCATCTCCCACACCATTTCTCGAAGCCACCTGCTGAATCCACATCCCCTAAAGCTTGACACGTGCTTCCCTTCAAAAAAACGATCCCTATGTGCCTCATCTTTTCAGGCACAACCGAAGTCCAGCCCTAAATCATTTGTTTCGAAGACTTTGCACAAATATTCGGGGGAGGGGGGACCTTATACACCGGAATCTGCGCGGTCAGTGTAGCACTTCAAGAAATTGCCTGGCGCCTGGATTCTCGGGTTGCAGGCGTAGCAGCTGCTGCAACACGTCTTTGGCCTCTTCCGTTTCGTGGCGCATTGCATAGAGACGAGCAAGATTGAGATAGGACTGATCAAAGCCGGGAACTAGGCGGATGCAGGTTTTGAACTGCTCCTCCGCCCTGGGGTAGTCCTGCATCTGGACAAAGAGAATTCCGAGGTTGTTCATGGCTTCGGGATAGTCCGGACGCAGATCGATTGCTTTCTGAAGATAAGTGGAGGCGCGCTGTATCTGATTTTGCTGGGCGTTGAGCATCCCGAGACTGTAGTTGACTTCGGGATCGTCGGGGTGAATTTCGAACGCACGATTGAGGCATTCCTCTGCCTTGTCAAAAGCCCCCTGGCGGCGATAGACGTTCCCGAGATTCAGTAGTGCAATGGCGTAGGTTGGCCTCAGGACTAATGACTGCTGAAAGTTCTTAATCGCCTCTTCAGGGTGACCTTCCTGAGCGGCGATCATGCCGAGATTGTTCCACGCCTCTGGATAGTTGGGACGCAGCTTTACGGTTTGTTCAAGATAGTGTCGCGCCTGTTGAAAGTCGTTTCTTCGGAGGTTGAGGGTACCGAGGTTGTAGTAGCCTTCGGGATCGTCGGGCTTTGCGGCAATGACCTGTTGAAAGGACTCGGCTGCCTGATCGAGGTAGCCGTGCTGGAACAGGGCAACGCCATAGGTAAAGTCGTTGCGGAGGAACGCAGCTTGATAGAGTTGCCCCTTGAACGGCAGTGCTTTCTTCATTCGATCGGCTGAGGTGGTGGGTGCCGACTTCACGTCTTCGATTACCCGCTCCGGATCGATGGAGCCCTGATAGACCTTGATGATCATGCCTTCCCGATCCAGCAAGAAGGACGTTGGAATTGCGAGGTCCCTGCGACGATCAAACAGATAGCGATAGATGATGTTGTAGATGCCGGCCACCTCTTGAGTTGCAAAGAGGACCGGAAAGAGTAGCTTTTCTTGCGCAGCCAATAATCGTGCGGCTGGCACGTCGCCCCCGGCATCCACGTTCACAGCCAGCACCTCGATATGGTTTGCCGCAAATGCCGACCGATGCTGCTGGAGAAGTTTGAGTTGCTCTCGGCAAATCGGCGCGGTTGTCGTCCAGAAGTCGATAAGCACGAAGCTTCCCTGTGACTTCCTGAGATCCTGCATCTTGCCGGCGAGATCAGGCAGCGAGAACCCCGGGGCCTTTAGAGGCTCGATAAGCCAGGTTCCTACTTGGGAAGGCAACGGCTCCAAAGCCGGGGGCGGGCCTGGTTGCGCGTAAGCTGAGGGTGCGGAGGTGAAGGGCTTAGCCGCGATCGAACTGGAGTTCTCGTCAATTTCTATGCGGTGGTTTGTTGGCAGATTTTCGAACTGTTGCGATAACCCACTTGGCCACCGAACAGTGGCGCGGATGATTCCTTCCGGCCTCCCGATTCCAAAGAAAAGCTCCTTTGAGTGTTGGGCCAGAAACCCTGAGCCAGCCTGGAGATACTTTGTTTGACGAAGCGTTCCTGTTTCGACTGTGATAGCAGCTCCGATGGCGTCGCGATTGCTTTTATGACCTCGCAAGCGGAACGAGATTGAGTCACCGAGGTCTTTCATTACGTTGTGGAGAATCCGCAACTGGGGCGCGTCCCGGCTTTTTAGGACGACCTCCAGCCGCCCGTCGTGATCGATGTCGGCGAGCGCAAAAGAGCGGCTGTCCTCCAGAAAATCCAATCCCGAAACGCCGGATACCTCGGAAAAAGTGCCGTCGCGGTTGTTTGCGAACATGACGTTTCGCTCGTAGGAGTTCCAGGAGCTGTCCGAGCGAATTAATTCGTTGATAGCGTTCCAGCCATGTTCGTACGCCTGCGAAGGCGTGGCATCGTCCGGCGACTTCGCTACTACCTGGCGCCAGAAAAAGCTCGCGAGGTCGTTTCGATCCGGCGCTGAGATGTAACCGTTGGTGACGTAGAGGTCGGAGTAGCCGTCGTGATCGAAATCCCAGAAATCAGCAGACCATGACCAGCGGCCCATCGCAACCCGTGACTGTTCAGCGATGTTTTTGAACTTTCCATCGCCCTGGTTTCGGTAGAGTGCATTCCCTCGCGCGTGTCGCTGGTAGAGTCCGCGAATGTTTTGAGGCGTGGTTGCGTGAAAGCGGGCTTGCTCTGAGACTCTTTGTCCGGCGGCCTCCCACATGCTGGTGATGTAGATGTCTTGATGTCCGTCGTTATCGAAATCTGACCAACAGGCGCTCATCCCCGCTCCCACGTCTTCGATGTGCGAATCGCTAGAAGCCACGGTGAACGTTCCATCGCCGTTATTACGGTAAAGCTGAGAGCTTCCGAAATCGTTCGCGATACAAAGATCGGGTAAGCCATTGGAATTCGAATCGCCCCAGGCACAGGCGAAACTGTAGCGATCGTTATCCTTGTTCAATCCAGCTGCGTCGGTCTTCTCTACGAATGTCCCGTTTCCTTCGTTATGCAGGAGGCAGTTTGGTGGACCGTTGCGGGCGTCGAAATAGGGAACGGGATAGTGATACTGGTCGAGGCCCAGGTAGTACATGTAGGTGCAGAAGTAGATATCGAGCCGGCCGTCGCTATCATAATCGGCTATGGCAGCATGCGTGAATGTTCCCTGTGGGGGGCTTGCGAATTTGAAGGCATCCCGTTTGAGGGAGAAGGTGCCATTCCCTTGATTGACGAAGAGTAGAGGACCGCTGCCGCAAACAACGAGTAGGTCCTGCAGGCCCTTGTTCTCGAAGTCGGCAAACAAGGCACACGCGGTATTGTCGAGGACACCGACTCCTGCTCTTTCGGTCACATCTTCGAAGGTTCCGTCGCCCCGGTTACGGTAGAGTCGGTTCGGCAATCCGGCTGGCTGGCTGACGTAGAAATCATCGAATCCGTCGTTGTCGAAGTCACCGGCGGCTACACCATTGTTGCCGTAAATGTCGATACCGCACGCGCTATCCAGTACTGTCCGCCAATGATCGACGCCCTTGAGCATTTGGTTCTTGTATGATTCCTCTCCTCCCAGGGCCTTAGATGTAACGTCGATAAATACAGGCCCGGGCACGAGGCTAAGAGTTTCTTCGCCGGCCTCCCATCTCTTGACTCTCCACGTTACCAATTCATCGTGCGACAAATCAGTTCGCCACGAACCTACCCGCTCCTCAATACGTCCATCGTTCCGGCTGGCGACGATATCGTATCGAATCTCCAGGCGAATCGTGAGTGGCGTGCTGGCGATGGTTTCGATGCTATAAACTTCGAATTCTGCCGTCTGTACTTGCGTCGAATGGCCCAGCCAGGCAGTGATCTCCTGAAGAAATCGCTCGCGTCCCAGAGCAACTGGAACCCCGAATCGCCTCGACGAGATATCGATCCCGTATCCTCCACGCAACGGAGATTCCTTGGGCGAGCCCAGGAGGGAGGCTTCGATTGACGGCGCAAGTAATTTTGCGAGGGGCGAAAGATCGCGAACCGATGTCTTAAGTGCGTCGCTCCATTGTTTGAGAAGCGATTCGATTTCAAAGGCATATTTTTCGGTGATGTACTCATCCGACCCAGGAACGACAAGACGGAGGATATCTGTCAAGGGAGATTTAGCGGGATAGTGTGGCGTCAAACGAGCATCGGCGAAGGCGAGGGCCAGATGCTGCTGATTCCTGATGGCCTTGGGTGTGCCGAATAGGAACGATCTCCCGTAGAACGGTGCCGCACGGAGAAGCAGGGGAGCAAACCCCATACTTTTGAGCAGCGCTCGTCGGGTAAAGGGCTGTTTTTCGTTTTCGTGAAGCGACATGATTTTTAGAGGATCCGTGAAGTCGGCAAGGTGTCCGCAGAATAGCACCAGCCTCCCTCTAAGCTAAATGCGTCAATGTGCCTGCAATGTCCCGTCGAAAAATTGTGGTTAGACCAAATGGATAATCTTCATCTCAAACTTTTGGTTGACACCGATTTGGCGACTGCACTAAAATTCGCCTCACTTGAATTGTAACCGGTTACATGAATCGGAATTATTGCTTGCTTTCGGTCTGGGCGACGACTTTGGGCTAACGGGCTCAGTAGAAGACAAAAAGAAATATGCGCCAAATTTTGGAGGTTATTCGGATGGCTCTTGATCGCAGTGGCGTTACCTGGCTCACGAAACTTGCCCACATAGCTCTGGTATGTGTGTGTGTGCTCTTCATCTCAACCCGGAACGCATCCGGCCAAGTCGATCAAGGATCCATTACGGGGATCGTTCAAGATACTACTGGCGCAGCTGTTGCCAACGCACAAGTGTCCCTCCTCAATACCGACCAGGGCTTAACCCTGGATGTCACGACGAATAGCAATGGCGAATTTTCCTTCTCGCCGGTCAGAATCGGGAACTATTCCTTGACCGTTACTGCCACTGGTTTTGCCAAGATGACCCAGCAGAATCTTACGGTGAGTGTCGGGCAGCGCCTGCTGGTCAACATGCAAATGAAGCCGGGTGCCACAACTGAAGTCGTTGAGGTGAGTACAGCCCCACCGCAACTACAGACCGAAGACTCCTCGGTTGGTCAGGTAATGACCGAAAAGAGCGTGAATTCTTTACCGCTCAATGGACGCAACTTTACTTTTCTTGCCCAACTTGGAGCAGGAACGCAGACTCCGCAGGCCGACACGCGAGGCAATGCAGCCTCCGGAGCCTTTTCGGCTAATGGTCTGCGCCCAGCGCAAAACAACTACTTGCTGGATGGCATTGATAACAACTCCAATGCCGTGGATTTTCTGAATGGAACAAACTTCATCGTTCTGCCTCCGCTTGACGCGATCTCGGAGTTCAAGGTTCAGACCGCTAACTTCAGTGCCGAACTGGGTCGTTCCGCAGGCGCCGTTCTGAACGCTACGATTAAATCCGGAACCAATAGATTCCATGGCGCAGTCTGGGAGTTTTTCCGCAACGATAAGCTCGATGCCGCGGATTGGTTTGAAAACAACGGCGGAGTTAAAAAAGGAAAGCTGCGCCTGAATCAATTCGGCGGTGCAATCGGCGGTCCCATCATGAGGGACAAGATCTTCTTCTTTGGAGATTACGAGGGATTGCGTCGCGTGCAGGGCACGGTGCAAACCGGTTCCGTACCGACTGCAGCGGAAGTCGCCAGTGGTTTCACGAATCTGTCTGACCTGATCACTGCTAACACCCAGACGGACAACCTGGGCCGAATCATACCGACGGGCGCGGTTCTTGATCCCGCTACGACGCGGTTAGCTACAGCGGGCGTGGCTGATCCTGTATCTGGCATCATTGCGTCGAGTACAGGCTATATTCGGGATCCTTTCGGTACCTGCCCAGCGTCTACCCACACCTTTACGGCTGCCGCGTGCAACCTGAATCATCTTCCTGCCGGCCGATTGGATCCCGTCGCACTGAAGCTGATGTCTCTCTATCCAGCCCCCAACAAGGCGGGATTGTCTTCGAACTACACGGTTAGCCCAAGTCTGTATGAGCATAGGAACGCCTTTGACGTTCGCGCCGACGTGAATCCCACCCAAAAGGACCAGGTGTTTTTCCGCTTCAGCTATGTGGATGATCCCCAGTTTATACCCGGCATCTTTGGAGGAATTGCAGACGGCGGCGGATTCCAGCAGGGGCTTCAGGGTGCCACATCGAGTCAGTCCGTCCTGGGTTATACCCATGTGTTTACGCCGTCGGTCGTCAACGTGCTGCACGTGGGATTCAACCACCTTCACACGACACGCTTTGGTCCCGTTGGCGACCAGAATGGTATTCCGGCGCAGTATGGAATTCAAGGTATCCCGCAGGTTCCTGAGAACGGCGGCCTTCCTTCCATCGCCATTGGCGGACTACAGACGTTGGGCAGCAATGCGTTCCTACCCTCGGATGAAATCAGCCAAACCCTTCAAATAACCGACGACTTTACGAAGGTTTGGAAGTCGCACAATTTCAAGGCGGGCGTTGAATCCCAGCAGGTAAAATTTGCAACGCTGCAGCCGGCGTACTCGCGAGGTAATTTTGACTACAACGGAACGTACACCGATATACCTCAGAAAAATAATGGCGGCACTGGCCGTGCGCAATTCCTGCTGACACCACAAACTGCAACCGTTCCAGGTGGGGTCAACTACTCGGGAGGCGCCGACGGGGTGAATGCCTCCAACATCAACAAGACCTATGACTACCGGACCTACCTGGCGTTCTACTTCCAGGACGACTGGAAGGTCACTCCCAAATTGACGCTTAATCTCGGTCTGCGTTGGGATTACTTCAGTCCGATCAAAGAGACCAATGGCGGTCAGGCCAACTTCGTACAAAGCGGTCCTCCAAACAACGTTCCGACGTACCTCATCCCAGCGAGCGGTGCCGACGTCAGGAGTTTGTCTCCCAGCTTCCTCTCGCTCCTGGCCAAGGATGGAATTGCCCTGGGTGTCACCGACAAATACGGGCAAGGTCTGGTGCAAACGCAAAAGACCAATTGGGCACCACGCGTAGGCCTTGCCTATCAAGTCAATCCGAAGCTCGTTGTGCGCGGCGGATTCGGTTTCTTCTACAACTCATTCGAGAACCAGGGATATGGTCCGAATATTGGCGAAAATTACCCCTTCGTTTACAACTTCTCGTATGCATCCCAGACCAGTGGCACCACTCCTGGTTTGCAGGCGGTTTCGCCAATCAGCTTCAATACACCGTGGGCCGGCTGCCCGACGGCAGGCCCGGGTGGAACGGCGACCATCGGAGCGGGTCTCTCCTGCGTTCAGTTTACCCCTACTGCTGTCAATGCACAGGGCCTGGGTCTGCAGGGACTTCAGTTCTCCTATCTAACTCCGCGCACACTTGCGGTGAACACGACAGTCCAATATTCGATAACGCGGGCGTTGTCCGCGCAGATCGCGTATGTGTTTACGCAAAGCAAAAATCTTCAGCAAGGGGTTGGCAACAATAATGTGAGTGCAATCTTGCCGTCAGGTACAAATACGACGAGTGCGAGTACCGTCGGCGGAGTACCATTCCCGGATTTCGCTGCCAATGGGAGTTTCCAGTCAACGGTGGGAATCAGCGATTACAACGGACTGCAAACCAAGCTGGAACAACAATGGTCAAACGGATTGTCTCTCCTTTTCGCTTACACCTATTCCAAAACACTCTCGGATGCAGGCGACCTCCTTAATGGCGGTAGCTTGAGTGGTCTCCGTGCACCAGCCGTACCAGGTCTTGGGCCGACGTTTGATTGGGGCCCGGCGAATTTCGATATCCGTCACGTAGTGCACTTTAGTGGAGGGTATGACCTGCCGTTTGGCACGAATAAGAAGTTTCTGGGAAGCGCTGGAAAGGTGACGAACGCAGTGGTTGGAGGATGGGCTGTAAACTGGATTGTGACGCTTCAGGGTGGCCAGCCCATTACCCTCACTTGCCCGACCGGGTCGACAGCGGGAACTAACTGCTACGACGTCAGAGTTGCTGGGCAGAGTCAGAAACTTGGCTTGCACACGGACTCGAACGGGAAGCTGAATTGGTTTGGCAACCCCGCCGCCTTCCAGCAACCATGCCCACTCGGTATCGCACCAACACCTGGTTGCATTGCTGCAACCGGCAGTGGCGTTCTGGGCTTCCGACCGGGCACAACCGTAGGACCGGGATTCCATCGATTCGACTTCTCGGCTTTCAAGGCCATCAAATTGAGCGAGCGGTTCAACCTGCAGTTCCGGTCTGAGTTCTTCAACATCTTTAACCATCCAAATTTCAATGCTCCAAATTTCGGCGGCAACGGCGTCGTCGCGGTTAGCAACTCCGGCAACTTCACCAGCACCAACTTCGGTGAAATTGGATCGACTCGCGATGCTCCCTACGATCCGCGGCAGATTCAGTTTGCTCTGAAGCTGCTTTTCTAGGCTAAGATGAAGACGCCCCGGAAAGGCACGCCTACTGGTGCCTTTTCGGGGCTTTCGTTTGGAATAACGCATTGCTCGCGCGGCGATAATGGAGGTAGACGGTGAGCAGGATGCTCCGATTTCGGCTCGCAATTTTCTGTTCTCTTTTGGCCTGGGCTACATTTGCGCGAACTGAGAACGAGCAGAAGAGTGAGCTGGATCGTCAATTTCAGTCGGCAGTGGCGCAATACGACGCAGGGAAGTTCGTTGAGGCAGCAAGCCAGTTGGAAGATCTTTTACCCCGCGTACCAAACAGCTTTGAGGTCGAGGAGCTTTTGGGGTTGACCTACTCCTCGATGTCGCAAGATGCGAAGGCCATCAAACACCTCGAGGCCGCGGTTCGACTGAAGCCGGATTCGGTCGCCGCCAGGACCAATTTGGCAACGAGTCTCTCCCGTTCCGGAAATGCCGAACTGGCTGGTGTGCAGTTCCGAAAGGCGTTCGAACTGGAACCTCGAGACTATACCGCCAACCACAACCTGGGCGAGTTCTACGCTCAAGCTGGAAAAATCGAGGATGCTCGGCCATTTCTCGAGCGCGCGCATCGAATCAATCCTTCCGCGTACGACAACGGCTACGATCTGGCAATGGCCGATCTCCTTACTGGGCGGCTTGGCGAAGGGGGGGAGGTCGTCCAAAGCTTGATGCGAATCAAGAACACCGGAGAACTGCACAACCTGCTCGCCCAGATTGAAGAGAAGGATGGAAAATTTGTAACGGCAGCGACCGAGTTTGGAACTGCAGCCCACATGGATCCGAGCGAAGACAACCTGTTCGATTGGGGAAGCGAACTTCTTCTGCACAGGACATACGAGCCAGCGATCGATGTGTTCCGGCAGGCTACGCGGCTCTATCCCAATTCGCCGCGGTTATACATCGGGTTGGGAATGGGCCTCTACTCGCGAGGTCTCTATGAGGATGCGGTCAAGACCCTGCTTACTGCGGCTGACCTAAACCCATCCGACGCGCGTTGCTATTTGTTTCTCTCGAAAGCCTACGACAGTTCTCCGAACCAGGCCGAAGAGGTAATCCAGAGATTCAAGCGTTATTCGGAGCTCGAACCCAACAACGCGCTTGCCCAGTACTATTACGCGATGAGTTTGTGGAAGGGAAGACGGGCTGAAGGCTCCGGCGTGAACCTTCAAGCCGTCGAGTCCCTGCTGAAAAAATCGATAGCCCTGGATGAAAAGCTTCCAGAGGCTCACCTGCAACTAGGCAATCTTTACGCCGATCAGCATGAATATGCTAAGTCGATTCCCGAGTATGTGCGCGCACTGGAACTGAATCCAAATCTACCGGACGCTCACTACCGTCTGGGAACGGATTATGTCCACGCTGGGCAAAAGGATCTCGCGCAGCGCGAGTTCGATCTGTATCAGAAGCTTCGGGCGCAACACCTGGCCGAAGTCGACAAGGAGAGGGCGGAGGTACAGCAGTTCGTGTATTCAACAAAGACTGCTCCTTCCACCAAGCCTTGATTGATGCGGCTGTAGAACGGTCTGGGAAATGAGACTCGAGTAGGTAAAGGACAGGTAATGAATTGATCAAAGAATCATCATTCTGTACAACAATTCCTGACCGGGAGCGGATTTGCCCACGGGAGATCGCCGGGCATCTTGGCCGCAGCAGGCGCGATTTCCTGCACGACGCCGCGGGAATGGCATTGGGAACCTCCCTTATGAGTGCGAGTCCCTTTGTGTGGGCACGGGGTGCCGCAGCGAAGCGGAAAGTAATCGTGATTACGTTTGGCGGAGGAGCGCGAGATCAGGAGACATTTGCGCCGGAGGGGCAGGAGAATATTCCCCACCTGCTCCGAGAACTGATTCCTCAGTCTAGCTTTTTTACGCAAGTCACGAACCAGGGGATACTGGGGCACTACGTGGCGACCGCTAGTCTCGCGACGGGAGTATACGAGACACTAAATAACTTCTCCGCCATCCCTCCGGAACATCCCACGGTCTTCGAGTACTTTCGCAAGGATCTGAGACGGCCCTCCTCCGACGCCTGGGTAGTAGCCCCGAGCAACGGATTCAATCGTATCGGTGAGAGCGAGTGCCGCACGTACGGTCAAGGGCTCGGGGCGCAGGTCGTTTTGCCAAAGCATTTGCTGAGTGCTGCCACATCCGGGACGGCCACTGACTACGAACATTTGCTGCGAGACAATTACGAGACTCCGCTGTACACGCCGCAGATTGGAGGCGGTGAATTTGAATTGCAGCAGTTGGAGTCGATCCTGCGGCTTTCGGTCAGCGATTTTAGAGCGCACGCGCGGACACTGTCGAGCCCGGACGAACTCTCCGTGTATATTGCAAAGCGCCTGATGAAGCAAGAATCCCCGAGTCTTCTTTGGATTACGATGCATGATATCGATATCGCCCATTCAGGGGCATACTCGCTCTATATTGACGCTATTCAGCGCACGGACCGCCTCTGTGCCGAGATATGGAAGGCAGTTCAAAGCGAGCCCGAATACGCGGGCAACACGACCCTTCTGATTCTTCCGGATTTTGGACGGGATTCGGATGAGGATTCAGGCGGAAACGGATTTCAGCATCATCGCACTGGAGACGCTGCCTCCCGAACGACCTGGATGATGGCTCTGGGCGCGGGTACCCGTCAGGGAGTGGTGTACGACCGCCCGTTGCAATCTATCGATCTTGTACCAAGTTTGGGAGCGATCATGGGATTCTCGCCCGCACAATCGCAAGGCAAACCGATTAAGGAACTATTGTAATTTTTATGCTGCCACCTGATCTTCAGGCAAAACAATTCGACGGATATCCTCCTGAAGCTAGGAGCGTGGCGGTCGCTAATCTTAGTGCGCTGCAACGACTACCGCTCAGTTTCCTGCCAAGCTTACTGCGGGAGATAATCGATTACGATTTCAAATTCCCTGCAGAGCGGATTGCGATACAGGAGGAACTGGCGAATCTACGTTCGCTTTCGCCAGAGCAGATCAATCAGTGGTTTCGGGCCTTCTCTCAACTGTCACTGTCGTCGAAGCTGGAGCATCTCGACTGGATCAACAGGCCAGCCCAGTTTGTCGAACAAGAATCGGCATACCTTTGGACCACGCACCAACTGGATGCATTTCGGAGAGCAGCGACCGATTACGGTGACAGATTGCGATTAGCCGTGCCAGTGCAGCCGATTCCTGTGCCCAGGCTGGGAATTGTCATTATCGGGCAGGGTGTTGCGTCGCATGACGGACCTTTGTTTCGCAACCTGCGCAAACACGGCACATATTTTGGTCGGGTCAAGCCCGATAATGGACTTGAGCTGCTACTGGCTGCGGTGGCAACGCGAGCGAAGTTGCATCCGGTGCCTTATGGCCATTGGTATGTTGACGGCGGACAGGCGGCGGACCATAGTCCACTGGTGACGTCAGTGCAGTATCGAGCCCTGGAACCTGTGACGGCGGCACTGCTGAAATACATGCAGACGCAAATTGGACAACCCGGTATGGGGCCAGAGGAACTTCGCACGAAACTGGCAAGGCTGTTGCCATCCGACCTTGGTATGGGTAAAGCTGGAGACCCGGTGCTCGACCGATTTCAGGTCAGGCTACTTACAGAGGGTTCCGGAACCCAGATCTTCAGCACTACGTTTGCACAGTGGACAGGACGCGAGGCCCTGCGACGGGCCCAGCCGTTGACCTTATTGACGCGCTTCGCCCCCCGGCAAAGGCAGAAGTCCATGAATGAGTTGCTGACCGGCGGCGATGGCAACCCTGAACTTGATTTCACGGGTTCGCTGATCGACGCCGATATGGGAGCCTACTATCAATGGATAAACCAGCAGCGTTTGCCAGAGTCTGAGAGGTCTTCTTTCGTGGTTTGGTTTGAAGGCCATTCTCAGGCACTTGCCATTTCTCCGTCGCTTCCCAGGGGCGCGGAGTCGAACTCTGCCGTAAATCTTGGAGAACTGCTTTCGTTGGCTATTACTTGAAGTTGTAACAGTCGAAGTATCAAAAAGCTTTGAATACGTGAATCATGTAATCATTTACATATGACGTGGGTAAACCTACTCGGATGATCCAGATCGCCTTCCTATGAACATTAGGGCTGTAGCGAAAAGCGCGAACGTATCGACCGCCACCGTGTCTCGCACGATCAATGGGTCTGCAAAGGTGAGCCCGCAAACGGCTGAACGGGTGCGAAAGGCGATTGAGGACCTTAACTTTTATCCCAACACGAACGCGCGAGCTTTAGGGTCCGGTCGTAGCAGTCTATACGGACTGATTATTTCGGACATTACGAATCCATTCTTCCCGGAGCTTGTGAAGGCGTTCGATGATATTGCCATCATGCATGGTCAGGAAGTACTGATTGCGAATACTAATTACGACCCAGAGCGGATGAAGATCTGCGTAACAAGAATGCTGCAGCGCAAAGTGGATGGCGTCGCGATTATGACATCGGAGATGGATGATCGGCTTGTGCAGGTGTTCAGCCGTCGCCATGTTCCCTTGGTGTTTCTCGATACAGGCACGCCATCGCCAGGCGTAAGTTGCGTACGCATTGACTACTCCGCGGGCATTGATGCGGCGGTGCATCACCTGATCGAACTGGGACATAAACGAATTGCGTTTATCAGCGGACCTATGCGTCTCGCTTCGGCGCGAATACGATACAAAGCGTTTATGGAGTGCACGGCGCGGGATCACCTGGATTCGGATCCAAGCCTGATTCAAGAGGGCAACCACAGTGTTGATGGAGGTCATGATGCGATGAATCGAATCCTGAACTCGCGCGCGCGACCGACAGCAGTGATGGCCTCAAATGACCTGACTGCGATTGGCGCAATTGGCGCGATCGCCGAGGCTGGGCTTCGTGTCCCAGAGGATATTTCGGTTGTCGGGTTCGACGATATTCACTTGAGTGCGTTCACGATTCCTCCCTTGACGACAGTGAGGCTACCGCGGGCTGAGATCGCTAATGCCGCTTTTCGAGCGTTGCTGAATGCGCAACATACGAATGTAAAAAAAATGCGGAGCGAAGAACATGTGATTCGGCCCACGTTCGTGCGCCGTAAATCGACAGGACCTGTTTCGCGCTAGTCTTCGGCCGCTTGCTTACGCTCAACGCGAAGAGATTCACCGGTAAAGATTACGAACTGATCCACCTGATGGGGGAATTCATGAGGTTCCAGAACGCCGTTTTTTACACAGCTCTGATCGTAAGCATCAACTTAGTCGCTCCATGTCTGGTCGCGCAGAGCGATATTCACTTCGATGATTCAAGCAAAGTGTTTCGCATCAATGCTGGGGGCGTGACTTACGCATTCGGCATCAACAACGTGAATGAGTTGCAGCCTGTTTATTGGGGCTCGCAGGTGAGCGACGGAGACAGATTTCCGCCGACATTAGCCAAGCCGGAAGCGGCTTCGTTTGACTCTTCAACGACGACAACTCCCAACGAATATGCCGGCTGGGGAGGGGGCATTTTCGTTGAGCCTGCACTGAAAGTGAGCTATCCGGATGGTAATCGCGATCTGGTGCTGCACTATTTGTCACATGTTATCAAGGGCGAGGAACTGACGATTACATTGAAGGATATTCAGCGGAGTTTGTTTGTTGAACTTCACTACGTCGTTGATCACGAGACGGGAATTGTCGGTCGTTCGGCCGTAATCCGAAACGAGACCCAGGCGCCGGTGACGATCGTAGAAGCGGCGGCCGCAACGTGGAACCTGCCGCGTGGTACGGATTACTCCTTGCGGTATCTGGCCGGACGATGGGCCGCAGAGTGGAGCCTGCAGAAGCAGCCAATTCGGCCTGGGGAGATTGTTCTGCAGAGTCGGCGAGGGTCCACAGGGCATCAGAACAATCCGTGGTTTGCGATCGAGCGCGGCGATCATCCAGATGAGGAGAGTGGCGATGTTTGGTTCGGCGCACTGGCGTGGAGTGGCTCCTGGCGCATCAGCGTGGAGCAGGACCAATTGCAGCAGATCCGCGTCACCGGAGGCTTCAATCCCTTCGACTTTTCTTACAAGCTACAGCCGGGCAAACAACTGGAAACGCCAATGTTCTATGGTGGTTATTCACACCACGGTGTAGGCGAGGCTTCGCGTCTGTTGCATCATTTTGAGTTGACAAAGATTCTTCCGCAAGCTCCGGCCCCGAAACCACGACCGGTAATTTACAACTCATGGGAAGCCACCGAGTTCCGTGTGGATGAAGCTGGACAGACGGCATTGGCAGAGAAGGCTGCATCGATTGGCGTGGAGCGATTCGTGATGGATGATGGCTGGTTTGGACAACGTAAGGATGACCATGCGGGTCTCGGCGACTGGTATGTAAACAAAGAAAAGTTTCCGAATGGTTTGAAACCGCTGATCGACAAGGTGCATTCACTGGGGATGGACTTTGGGCTGTGGGTCGAGCCAGAGATGGTGAATCCGGATAGCGACCTGTACCGCAAACATCCTGACTGGGTGTTCAACTTCACAGGCCGGCCTCGCAGCGAACAGAGGAACCAACTGGTGTTGAATCTGGCGCGTCCCGATGTTAGAGATTACGTCTTTGGCTTTCTTGACGACCTGCTGAGTCACAATCAGATTGCGTTTTTGAAGTGGGATTACAACCGCAACTGGTCGGAGCCTGGTTGGCCTGCGGTCGCTCCGGACGAGCAGGAGGCTGTCTATGTGGAGTATGTGCACAATCTCTACGGAATTCTGCGAGAGCTGCGTAAAAAGCATCCACAGGTCGAGATTGAATCCTGTTCCGGTGGCGGCGGGCGAGTAGATCTGGGGATTCTGGGATTAACAGACGAGGTCTGGCCTTCTGATAATACAGATCCGTTTGATCGGCTTAAAATTCAGGATGGATTCACCTATCCCTATACACCGGGCATTATGATGGCGTGGGTTACGGACTCTCCGACTTGGGCGAACAATCGCAGCACAACGGTTGCTTACCGTTTTCTTTCATCGATGCAGGGATCGTTGGGTGTGGGTGCAAATTTGAATAAATGGACCCCTTCCGAATTTGAGACAGCGAAACAGATGATTGCGGCTTACAAACAGGTGCGGGAGACAGTTCAGCATGGTTCGCTATACCGATTGATCTCGCCGCGTGAGGGGAGCGAGGTTTCCGTAACGGAATCGGTTGCGATTGATAAGAAGCAAGGCGTGCTATTCGCGTTTCTCCACTCCAGTCAGATGGGGTATCCATTCCCTAGAGTTTATTTGCGTGGGTTGGATCCGAAGGCGAACTATCGAGTGACCCCGATTGCTGGTGTGCTAATGAAGGACTCACCGGCGATTGCGAGTGGAAGCTACTGGATGTCGCATGGAGTGGACGTGAATTTACGCGGTGACTTTCAGGCTGCGGCATTCCGTTTTGAGTTGCAATGAGTCCGCCGTGCCCGCCTCCTTGGCGCGAATTCAGATAGCTCCGGCTCCACTGATGATGACTAGTTCTCTTCGACGATGACTAAATCCCAAGGGGCAAGGTTGATGGTTTGAGAGTTTGCGATGGGCTTGCCAGTGAGCAGGTCCAGGCCGGCATGGTGGCTATAGGTGAAGATTCCGGGGGAACTGGAGTAATTGAGGAAATAGTGGATGGTCTTGCCCAATCCGCTGACCCCGCTCTTTTCAATCAGATGAGGTGGAAGCGACGGCGTTGCAAGATGAGCGTCGGCCAGGACGTCACGGACAATGTTCTGTTGTAGCCCGTCGGAGAGGAAGGTGCCTTCGTAGGTGAGTGTTCCACTACCGTACTGATTGCGAGTTATGGCCGGCCATGAGCCGAAGAACGGATGGTCGTAGTAGGCGAGGGCTTTGGCGTGTTCTAGCTTGAGGAACTCAGCCCAGTACATGACTTTGTTTTCGTCGCTGGCTTTGAATGGATCGCCTTTGAGGGGCAGCGGTTTCTCCAGGTTGGAGAACTCCTGGTAGCTGATGCCGGTAGCTTCACGCAGTGGTCCGGGTGCGCGAACCCAGCGGACGGCAGCGTTCTCATTGGCGAAGCCGCTCTTGAAGGTCATCAGAACATGGCCACCGCCTTTAACATAGTCGGAAATCTTTTGCAGGAGAGCGTCGTCCGCGATGTAGAGGGGCGGAATGACGATCAGTTTGTACCGAGTGAAGTCGGGATCCTCAGGAAAGATGAAGTCAACGCCTACGTTGTTGTTGTAGAAGGCTCGATGCAGCTGGTCGACTACTGTCTTGTAGTCGGCAAGAGGGGCTCCCATCTGCCACTGGCGGGCGGCAGCGAGCGCGAAGGGCATGTGGTCGAGGGCGTTCGCGGAGTCAACACTGTACAGGATAGCCGCGTCATTTTTGATCTGAAGATTGACGAGGTGCGGGCCAATCTTCTGAAGTTCGTGCGCAGTACGCGAGACCTCAGCGTAGGCGCGGTTGGGCTCGAGATCGTGTGAGAGGACTCCCTTCCAGTAGGTCTCCTGGCCGGAGGGGATGGAGGCCCAGTGCCAATACTCAACCATATTGGCCCCGCTGGAGAGATGCGTGTAGACATCCAGGCGGAGCTGACCGTCGTAGGGAGGATATTGATAGGCGGAGGACCAGTCGGTGGTCTGGGCGTTCGTCTCGGTGACGAGATAGTTCGCATGCTTGAGCGACCGAGTGTAGTCGCCCTGCTCTGCCTGGGCCTGGCCGTCCATGTGCTCCTGTGTTCCGTGATAGGGATTGTTGGCAGCAATATCGAGTGCCTTCGAAACTTGAAACTCATTGACGTCCCGACGCATTGAACCGCCGAAGTCCTGTGTGATGAATTGCTTGGGATCGCGATATTCACGGACGAGGGAGGCTTGCCAGTCGAGGAAATTGGTAACGCGCATCTGCTGCCAACGTGACCACTCCAATTTGTAACCAGTACTGATCGTGTTGTCTCGAGTGGGCATATTCTCCCAACCATTGACATCCTGTCCCCAGTAATTCAAGCCCCACGCCTTGTTGAGATTGTCGGTTGTGCCGAACTTTTGTTCGAGGTGATTGACGAACCCCGCAAAGACGTCTTGGTTGGATGCACCATAAGAAGAAGTCTCGTTGTCGATCTGCCAGCCAATGACAGTGGGATTATCGCGATAGTGCTCGACCATGTTGCGGATGAGTCGCTGGGCATAAAAGCGATAGGTCGGGTTATCGGTATCCATGTTCTGGCGCATGCCGTAGAAGGTGGGCGCTCCGCCGAGGGGGCGCGCCAATACCTCGGGGTGGGCACGATACATCCATGTGGGAATGGAGTAGGTTGGCGTGCCCATAATGACCTTGATGCCGGCCTTGCCCATGGCGTCGACGACGCGGTCCATCCAGGCATATTCGAACTTGCCGTCCTCCGGTTCCCACAAACTCCAGGTGGACTCGCCCATGCGGACTACCGTGATGTCAGCATCCTTCATGAGAGCGACATCCTTGTCGAGGCGTTCGTAGGGATTGTATTCGCTGTAGTATGCCGCCCCGTACAGGATGTTCGACATCGCCCCGGGAGTTGATTGTGCCTTTGCGGGAGTCTGCTGGGCTAAATCGAAAGGCGCCCACAGGCCAAGTGTGCTGACTAAAAGAGCGAAACGGGGGTAAATGCGGCGCATAGGTTTACCTGAAAAATCAGTACCAACTAAACGACAAAATGGCGCTGATGTAAAGCGTTACATTGTTATTGGGACTACGTATCGGAAACAAGCCGGGAATCTCTTCGTGGTACGAAGCCTCTGCCGCAATTACTTGTGAGTTATGAGGGTTAGAATCATCATGCAGCAAACATTGGCAAATTGCCAGTCTTTGGAACTTACTGTAACGACTAGGGATCGGGAGGAACGAATCCGTTTTTCCTATGATTTACTCAACAATCGGGATTGGATGACCTTGGCGACTTCTTTAACTGGAACAATGGCAATAAGGGTGAGCAGCATGCCGAGCTTTCGTCCTCGTATTTCGGGGCTACTCTGTTTCATATTTCCCCTTTGTGTCGCTGCCCAGACGCCAGTCCCGTTGACTGCCCAACAGTCCGCGCACGCAACACCCGCACAGGCGGTTTCTATTCCCGGTAACTTCGTCGACATCACCGCAAAGAGCCGCGTGATGTTCAGCGGCCAGGCGTCGCACACCGCGAAGAAATATCTTCTCGAAACGATGGGCTCGGGCGCGGCTCTTTTTGACTATGACAACGATGGCCTCCTCGATATTTTCTTTGTAAACGGCGCACCGTTGACTGACCCTATGACGAAGGGCTCCATCCCACAAAAGACGGACCCCAAATACTGGAATCGACTCTTTCATCAAAAGAAAGACGGTACATTCGAAGACATCACGGAGAAAGCTGGCCTGCACGGAGTCGGTTACGGCATGGGGGTCGCGGTGGGCGACTATGACAACGACGGCTACGAAGATATTTACGTCACCGCCTTCGGCGGGAACCGGCTCTATCACAATAATGGCAATGGAACCTTTACCGATGTCACCGAAAAATCCGGAACTGCAGGCAGCGGCTGGTCGACGTCCGCCGCATGGGTCGATGTCGACAATGACGGCCTGCTGGATCTGATCGTCCTTCGCTACGTCCAATGGGATTTCTCAGACATCTGGTGTGGCGAACATCGGGACGGCTACCGCTCCTACTGCCATCCGGACCTCTTCCCGCCGATTGCTCCGCTCGTCTACCACAACGACGGTAATGGGCATTTCACCGAAGTCTCGGCCAAGGTTGGGTTGGACAAACCCGGCAAGGGCTTGGGCATCGCGATCGCCGATTTCGACCGCGACGGCAAGATCGATATCGTTGTAGCGAACGATTCGATGCCTGAGTTCCTCTATCACAGCAGAGGCGATGGCACGTTTGAAGAGGTGGGACTTCAAGCCGAAATAGCAGTCGATGGTGACGGTCGCACCTACGCGGGCATGGGAGTCGATTTCCAGGATTACGACAACGACGGCCTGCCCGACCTCATCATCACCAACCTCGCCAATCAGAGGTATGCCCTCTACCGCAACAACGGGGACTCCAGCTTCTCTTTCTCCAGCTACACCTCCGGTATCGGGGGGATAACCTTACTGCACTCGGGCTGGGGCATCCGCTTTCTGGACTACGACAACGACGGCCTCAAGGATCTCCTCATCGCGCAGGGTCATGACCTGGATACTATCGAGCTTAACTACCCGCAACTCCACTACAAAGAGCCGATGCTTCTAGCGCGGAATACTGGAAAAGGCTTCGTGGATGTCTCTGCGCAGTCTGGCGATATCTTTCACCAGGCCTGGGCAGGACGCGGCATGGCCATTGGCGACATTGACAACGACGGCCGAATCGATGCGGTCGTCACCACCAATGGTGGACCCGCCTATCTCTTACACAATGAAACAGCAACCACCAATCACTGGCTTACGCTTTTTCTTGTGGGTCATCGTAGCAACCGAGACGGCATCGGTGCCGTCATCAAACTTACCAGTTCCGCTGGCTCTCAATTTGTCACAGTCTCCACTGCGGGAAGTTATCTCTCCTCCAGCGATAAGCGCGCCCACTTCGGCCTTGGCGCCGACGCTGTCGCCAAGTCCATTGAGGTCCGCTGGCCCAGCGGAGTCGTGCAAATGCTTGAGAACGTCCGCGCGGACCAGGTGCTCACTGTCGACGAGCCGATAGAGGCACTCAAAAAATAGAAAGCCTCCTCTTTTTTTCGGCCCCGTAGTTCAGGTCGAGCCTCGGCATGCTGAGCAAGTATTCGCGATGTGATAACTTCGTGGAAGAAAGATCTTGGGTGCCCGCGAGGGCATAAAAGGGAAGCCGGTGTAAGTCCGGCATGGTCCCGCCACTGTAATCAGGAAAAATTGGCTCTCATCACGCCACTCGAGCAGTTTCGGGGAAGGCAGAGAGTCAGGAGCAATCAACACTCGCTCCGCCTGTAAGTCAGGAGACCTACCCAGGATTGGTTTGTGATTCTACCCCGCGTGGAAACGGGTGCGATCGCTCAATCATCCTGAGCCTTTTTGCCTCGTTTCCCGCTATCTTTGAGGTGCTTGTGCTCAGTCTGAAATCGATCTCTTTCGTTACTGCCGCTAGGACGGCTCTAACGGTTCTCGCAGCCATATCCATTCTCTCCACAACCATGTTGGCAGCAGTAGGCGGCAACGTCTCGGGTGCAGTCGTCGACAAAAGCGGAGCCATCGTAGCAGGTGCGACGCTCAAACTAGTCAACACCTCCCAGCGAACAACCTATCAAGCCATCTCCGATAAGCAGGGCCTGTACTCTTTCCCGAATCTTCCCGTTGGCCACTACGATCTCACCACCACCGCGACCGGATTTAATCCGCAACGTAAGGCCGATCTTGCAGTCGACACCGACTCGGCCATCCGTGTAGACGTCAGGCTCGAAATCGGTACTAAAACCGACACCATCACCGTCACCACCGATGCCGGAGTCGAGGTTGAAACCGCCGCGACTCATCTGGGCGAAGTCGTCTCCGCAGCGCAGATGACCGCGCTCCCTCTCAACGGACGCAGTTATACAGATTTGCTGGCAATTCAACCCGGTGTGGCCCCGGTCTCCACCCTGCTGCCCAGCTCCGTCATCATGGCCGGAGTCACCGGCAGCATTGACCCATCCGGCGACGCAAATCCCGGCAACCTCTCCATCAACGGCCAACGCGAATTAGCCAATGGGTTCATGGTCAACGGAATCGACGTTCAGGAGCATATGAACGGTGGAACCTCAATCCTTCCGAACCTGGACTCCATCGAAGAGTTCCGTGTTCTGACCTCCAACTTCGATCCCGAATACGGCAACTACAACGGCGGCATCGTCACCGTCGTCAGTAAGTCGGGAACTGGTCATTATCACGGCAACGCCTTCGAGTTCTTCCGCAACACGGCTCTCGACGCCAGAGGCTACTTCGACCCCACCCGCTCAGATTTTAAGCAGAATCAGTTCGGAGGCGCAATCGGCGGCCCCATCAAACAAGGCAAGAGCTTCTTCTTCGCCGACTATCAGGGAACGCGCACAACCCAGGGCGTCTCAACCGGCAACATCTCAGTCCCTACCGTCGCCCAGCGCAACGGTAACTTCGACGACCTCACAGGCTCTGTTAGCGGACCTTATCTTGCATCCCTACTCACCCAGGCACTAGGTCGCACCGTTGCCTCAGGAGAACCTTACGCCACAGTCTTCCCCAACGGAGCCATCCCACAAAGCGCATGGTCCCCACCAGCCAAAAATCTGCTGCACTACATCCCGTCACCGAACGTCGGTCCCAATGAGTTCTCCACCTCAGCCTTCTCTCAAACGGTCCGCGACGATAAGGGCTCCGCACGCATCGATAGCAACAGCCGTCTCGGCCAGCTCTCTGCCTATTACTTCCTCGACGACTACAGCCTCAACAACCCCTACCCCGGTTCTGTTGCCGGAGCCAGCATCCCAGGTTTCGATGCTCTTTTTATCGGCCGAGCGCAGCTTCTATCGATTGGTGACACCAAGGTCATCGGGGCCAATTCCGTAAACGAGTTCCACCTCGGCTATCTACGCAACGCCAACATCATCGGCCAGCCGAAGGGCGGACTGGGCGTCACTCTCGCATCGCAAGGATTTACAACAGGAGCCGGCTCCTCAGGAATCTTCGTTCAGGCTCCGCAGTTTGAAGGCGTGGAGAACATTACCTTTCCGTCCTTCGTCATGGGTGTTCCCATCACCAATCTGACGCAGGTAAACAACACCTATTACGTAAGCGACGGCCTCTCACGAGTCTTTGGCACACATACTGTGAAGTTGGGTGCCCAGGTTCACATCGACCAGGTCAACGAACATCCAAACGCCACCTTCAACGGCACCTTCAACATCAACGGTACCGAAACCGGAGATCCCTACGCAGACTTCCTGCTAGGCACGCCCAGTAACTTCACCCAATCCTCCGGCCAGCCCTTCTACCTGCGCAACCGCTACCTCGGCCTCTACGCGCAGGACTGTTGGCGGGCACGCAACGACCTCACCATCAACGCAGGCCTCCGTTGGGACGTCATCTCACCCTGGTCCGAAAAATACAATCAACTCCAGACCTATATCCCCGGAGCACAATCGACGCTCTATCCGGGAGCCCCGGCAGGCTTCGTCGTGGCCGGCGATCCAGGTGTTCCCAACACCATCGCCCCCACCAGCTACAAAAACTTCGCCCCCCGCATCGGTTTCGCCTACTTTCCAAAGTTCAACGAGGGTTTTTGGAGCAAAATCTTCGGATCCAACGGCCAGAGCAGCATCCGCGCCAGCTACGGCCTCTTCTACACCGCATTTCCCGGGCTGTCGGCGGGTATCATGTACGCTGTTCCTCCGTTTGGCTACAACTATCTCAGCCCCGCTCCTCCACTGTTCGCAACGCCATTCATCACCGCTGCCACCGGCTTCAACAACGGCCAGCGTTTTCCCTTTCCCTTTCCGTCACACAATGTGTCTGTCTCCAATCCGGATAATTCGGTCGACTGGGACAACTTCATTCCACTTGCCGCTGACCCGTTCTTCTACTATCGCAATCGCGTTCCATACGTCCGCAGCTACATGTTCTCCATCCAGAGGCAGATCACTGGGCGCGCACTGTTGACGATGAGTTACGTTGGCAATCAGGGGCACCATATTCTTACCCTCGTCTCAGCCAATCCGGGAGACGCTGCGCTCTGCCTCAGTCTCGACGGCTGCGGTCCGTTCGGGGAAGACTCCACCTACACCAGCAGCGCCGGTCAGACAGTGCAGGGAACTCGCGTGGGTCAAGGGCCGGACTACGGCGAGAACACTGCAAACAAATCAGTTGCCAACTCAAACTTCAACTCATTTCAAACAACCCTCCGCTACACCCACCACGGCTCCCAGCTCCTGATGAGCTACACCTACGCCAAGTCGATCGATCAGGGCTCCAATCTCGGCGAGCAACTCAATCCAATTGATCCGCGACAGAGCCGCACAATATCCGCCTGGGACCTCAAGCACGACTTTGTCGTCAGTTACACGCTCGCGCTCCCCTTTGCTGTTCTTTTTCAACGAAGCAATCAGCTGACACAAGACTGGACCCTCTCGGGCACTGTCCGCTTTGCCACTGGCTTGCCCGTCACCTTGTTCGATAACTCCGACAATTCACTCATCGGCACCCTGGGCAACGGAGCAAACAACTATCTTCTCGATACCCCGGAGTACACGTCTGGCCCGCTCAAAATCAATACCGATGGGAGAAATGGCCGCCCAGCCTTCAATACTTCTCTTTTCAGCGAGGAGACACTGGGCCAACTTGGCAATGCCAAACGCCGAATCTTCTACGGTCCGGGGATCAATAACTTTGATATGACACTCAGGAAAGATGTTCGCCTTTCCGATGCAAGATACTTTGAATTTCGCGTCGAGGCGTTCAACGTCTTCAATCACGCCCAGTTCTACGGGCCAGCATCGGTAGATGGACAGATAGAAAATCCGGACTTTGGTGCGATTGTCAATGCTGCCGCTCCTCGCCTTATGCAGCTTGCCGCGAAGTTCTCGTTTTAACCTGATAAAACGAGAACTTCTATGAGGAAGAAACTATGACAAGGATTTATACGCAACTGGGAATGATGACATGTCGGATCAGTAGGAGGAACTTTCACGAGGCTTCTTTGGATATTGTTCGCCCGGACTCCTGCTCTCTCTTCACCCTGATGAGCTGAAAAAGCTCGGTTCACTTTCTCGTGATTTGCGGAGACGCAAGTTCGATCGCTAGATCGCCTGTTGTTATAAGTTCGTCCAAAGACAGACATCGCGCATGCAAAGCTTCAGCCAATTCTCTCGAATGCCCAACAGGGGTCGTTGATATTTCAGTGTCGACAACAAGCGCAACGCACTTCAGCTCTTTCGCAATACCGAGGGCTTCTTGCCACGGATCACCTCCGTGCAGAGGATAGTTTGCACGACCATCCGTCATAACGACGAGCACCGTTTTCGAGGTTACGTAGGATCTGCTCAGTTCTAGGCCGTGTGCCAAAGGCGTTCGCCCCCCAGTCGGCAAATATTCGAGAGTTGTGAGCGCATCGCTGAGGTTGGACGTTGGTTCGAGCACGACTTCTGCAGACGTGCCGCGGAAGACAATGATTGCCACATCATCTCCTCGCTTGAATGAGTGTGTGAGGAGGCTCACTGTTGCCCCTTTAATTAGACGCATTCGCTCGTGAACTGCGTGCGACCCGCTTGAGTCGATGACGAAGAGATAGCGTGTACCAACGCGAGGCTCACGCATGCGCTCGTGAAGATCGGCTAGCCGTGGTTGGATCGATCCGTTCTCTCGAACTGCATGACTCAATGTCCCCCGGATATCTAGTTCTTTGGGGTCGGGCGACTTGCGTGAACCTGTTATCGGCCCCCGCCTTATCTCGGTGCTTGAGGCAATTGTTCCCGTGGTACGGTCCCCATCTGTTGAACGTAGCTGGGGGGCTTCGACGGAACGAGGTGTAAAAATGCGTTCCGACTCACTGCCTCCCTCGCCTTTTGAAGTAATGTCGTCCTTGGTTGGCGACGTTTGTGGCAACGGAGGAGAGGGCGGCTTCGGTGCACGCAGGGGTTCTCGTGTTCGATGGGCGAGAGCAAGCGGCAAGACAGCTTCTATGTGATCGTGTCGCACGGCTTCGTCGCCTGCCAGCGCTGCATTCGCGATCGCGGCTCGCATCACAGCGAGATCTGCCCTAAGCGAGCGCACGCCGTGGTCACACACGAGCGTGCTGATATGGTTGAGCATCTCTGCGGAACATTTCAGGGTTTTTACGAGCTCCCGCGCCTTCTCGATTCGCGACCGAAGTGCATCCTCTTCGGCAGACCATTCCCTCATAAAGCCGATGCGGTTGCTCTCAAAGGCCATTCGCCGTTGGACGACAGCCTGACGTTCAATGGGATCCAGAGAGGCGGTTACGGTGACCGAGAGAGCAAAGCGATCAAGCAGTTGTGGCCGCAATGAACCTTCTTCGGGGTTCATACTGCCCAAAAGCACAAACTCAGCCGGATGCGATGCGCTTAAGCCTTCGCGTTCAATGATGTTGACGCCGCTGGTGGCGACATCCAGCAGCGCGTCACCCAGGTGTCCAGGAAGGAGATTCACTTCGTCGATATAAAGAACGCCGCCGTTCGCCTCTGATAACAGTCCCGGCTTTAGAACAGCTTCGCCTTTCAGGGCACGCTCAAGATGCAGCCCGCCGAGGAGGCGATCCTCCGTCGCTCCGATGGGGAGGTTGATGAATGGTGCAGGAGCGGGCAGTAGGGAAGCGAGGCCGCGTGCCGCAGTTGTCTTGCCCGAGCCCTTGTCGCCGAGTAGAAGTATTCCAAGCCGCCAGTCAACAGCTGCGAGCAGCAGGGCGAGTTTCATCTCTTTCTGACCCACAACAGCGGCGAAGGGGTAAGCCGCATGTTTCATGAAACTTTCTCCCGTTTTCGCTCGCCATGCATCTCGAGCAATGTCTCCGTGTCACGAAGTACTTCTCGAAGCGCCTCCAGGGTTTCTGGAGGGGGTGTCTCCCATAGTTCACGATTTGCAGCTTCAAGCAGACGCTCCGCAATGGCATTCAGCGCCCACGGATTTGATGTCTCGAAGAACTGGCGCATCTCTGGCGACAGCGCATAATGTTCAGCCAGGCCTTCATAGACGAAATCGGGGACTATCTGCGCTGTAGCGTCGAAGCCGAAGATGTAATCGACCGTCGCAGCGAGTTCCAAACCGCCTTTATAACCGTGCCGCTTAATGCTTTCGATCCACTTCGGATTGATGACACGTGAGCGGTAGACGCGCAAAGCCTCTTCTTTGAGATCCCGAACCTGGGCTGAATCAGGGCGTGAGCTGTCGCCAAAATAAGCCTTGGGCTGGTTACCCGTGAGAGCACGAATCGAGGCGATCATGCCACCATGAAACTGGAAGTAGTCATCGGAATCGAAGATGTCATGCTCGCGGTTGTCCTGATTGTGGAGGGCGACCTGGATGGACTTGAGACGTTCGGCAAAGACGGGCTGTGCGTCCACCCCATCCGTGCCTTTGCCGTAGGCATATCCTCCCCAGGCAAGAAACGCGCGAGCGAAGTCGTCATCGCCCCGCCAATTGCCGGTCTCGATCAGCGGTAAAATGCCGGCGCCATAAGACCCCGGTTTTGACCCAAAGATTCGATAGCGGGCTTGTGCTTCTGCTTCGTGTCCAGGGAGATGCTTGGTTGTCTCGAGATCGGCAAGATAATGCTTGCGAGGGAAATTTTGATCGATCGGTTCATCCAGTTCCACAACGAGCGAGACGGCTTGGTCGAATAACTCGATAAGGTGAGGAAAGGCATCGCGGAAGAAACCACTGATTCGCAACGTAACATCGACACGAGGGCGGCCAAGTAGGTCGAGTGGAATGATATCTACCTTTTCCAGCCGGCGCGATTGCGGATTCCACACCGGCTGAACGCCAAGTAAGGCAAAGGCCTCAGCTACATCGTCGCCCTGTGTCCGCATCTGCGAAGTGCCCCAGACACTGAGTCCCATCATCTCTGGATAGTCGCCTTCTTCGGCACGAAACCGTTCAATTGCTTCGCGCGCAAGCTGCTGCCCGACTCGCCACGCCGCCTGCGAGGGTAGGCCTCGCGGATCGACCGCATAGAAGTTGCGCCCTGTCGGCAAAACGTGTGCCATTCCGCGCGTCGGCGCTCCCGACGGACCAGCAGGAATGTATTTGCCTTCAAGAGCATCGAGTAGATGTTCGATCTCCTCTCCAGTCTGTTCAAGCCGGGGAACGAGTTCTCGGCAAGCAAAGTCGAGCACAGCCGTGATCTCTTCCACCTCAACGCCTAACACAGCGCGTTGAACCTCTCCGATCATTTCGAGACGAAAGCCGAACGTCTCAAGCATCGTGAAGAGGTCAAGAGCAGCGCGGTCGAGCGCCTCGAGCACGTCAGCATGGGTATAACAGGTGGCGCCAGGAAGTTGCTGGGACTCAGTGAGACGCGCTCCCGGCCTGTCCAGCATAGTGGGCAGGTCAAAGCCAAATGCCTTGGAAAGACTTGCCTGCAGACTAGGCGCGCCGATGTTCGCAAGCCGTGTAAGGGAACGAAGCATATCCGGTAGCGGTGGCATTTCACCAAGAATATGCAGTCCATCGCGAATCTGTGCCATTCCCAACTCGCAGAGATAACCGTCGAGATCTTCGATGAGATGCGCAACTTCATTTCCAGTCATTGAAGCCAACGTCGTCGGAACGCCTTCAGGCGTCAGCGCATCGTCCCACTCGTGCGTATGGTCTCCTCTCTCACGCGTGAGCATGGTCTTCATATCGAGATCGGTTTTTAGGTTAGTGCGCTGCACTAACTCCCAAATCTGCTGCTGTAAATAGGGCAGCTTGATTGGATCCAGCTTTTCTACGGAATAGTATTCGTTGATGAGCTGGTTCATCTCCGCCAATGCTCCGTAGGTCTCCGCAGTTGTCATTGAAGGCGTCAGATGATCGACGATGACGGCATGCGTCCGTCGCTTCGACTGGCTACCCTCGCCAGGATCATTCAAAATGAACGGGTAGACGAGAGGTAAGTCACCTAGGAGGAGATCAGGATAGCACTCGCCTGAAAGTCCAATGCCTTTGCCAGGGAGCCATTCCAGCGTCCCATGTTTGCCCATATGAACGATCGCGTCCGCACCCCAGCCCCCCTCCGACTGCGGAGTCCCGAGCCAGCGGTAAAAGGCAACATAATGGTGTGTTGGTGGCAGATCGGGAGTGTGATAAATAGCGTCCGGATCTATGCCAAAACCACGAGGTGGCTGTAGTGCAACCATGGCGTTGCCAAGTTCCATAGCGGCGAACAAGTAATCTCGGTCATCGCCCCACGGCTCCTCCTGGTCAATCGAAACGACCTTGCCCCCAATAGTTGGCAGCAACTTCTTGTCGGTTTTCTTCGCTGGAAGAATGCTCGGGCCATGTCTCTGCGGTTGCCCCCAGAAATCTTGCATCCTCCGAGCGGGGCGCTCGGGAAAACCAGAAAATAGATCGCAATAGGTTGCGCGTGGGAAGCGTTGAGCCCGAGTCGGGTCGAGAGGGTGTAGCGGGTCATACGTTCCACGCTGAAGAAGATCCTTCATCAACTCGTCCGGTGTCTCGGGCAAGGAAGAAATGTCATATCGTCTCGTTCGCATTGCACGCAGCGTTCTCAGAAGGCTCGCTGGCGTGTCGAGACCGACAGCACCACCGATCTGCGAGGCCTTAGCTGCCGAGTTTGTCAGTACGAATGCGATTCGTTTCTCTCGATTCGGGGCTCTGCGCAAATTCGCGAGCCGTGTGGCGATTCCGACAACCCGTTCCACTCGTTCCTCGTGTGCAATATAGAGATTTTCCGTGCCAGAGATCTTCCGCTCCTTAAACGAAATGGGGACTGTGATGATGCGGCCATCGAACTCCGGAATGGCAACGTTCACAGCGGTATCGAGAGCGTTGAGGCCACGTCGCGAATCCTCCCATGCTCCGCGAGGCATACCACTCGCAATAGCTTGAACGATAGGGATGCCCAGTCGTTCTAACGAACTGATAGCTTCGCCGGGAATTGTCACAGAACCGGTGTTCCCCTCACCAAGAGCGAATGAGAGTGTCGAGATAAGTACGTCGGCTCTTCCCTTAATAAAACGAAACGCGGCTGGCTCGCCACTTTCCATCGATTTGAGACTCGAAGTGAACACGCAAAGCGCATTGGCGCCCTTGCTCTCGAGCGCCCGGACGATAGCGTCGATGAACCCTGTGTTCCCGCTCATGCAATGAGCGCGATAAAAGAGAACAGCGACCGTCGGTCTGGAAGAGTCGGCCTGTCGATGCCAGTCTTCAAAGGTCGCAGCGCTCGTCTCCTGTAAGTAAATCCCGTGTTCCGGCGTCGAACTGGCAGCAACGTACCCATATCCCGTCAGCATGAGGCGATCAGACAGATATCGGAACAGTTCTCCTAAATTATCGGCGCCACCCAGATCGAGATAGGAGGCGGCAGACTGCATGACATCCAGCGGTGTGTCGATGGTCTCAGCGAACTCCGAGGTGTTTTCGCCAGTCCCACTCACGAGGACAAGCGACTGTCCACGAGCAATACACGCAGCCTTGAGCCGGTCAAATCCGGGAATGCAACTAAGCGGACCGTGACACCGAACGACAATAACCTTCGCCCTGCTCATCTCTCCGGCAATCAGCACACTCATTTGATCTTCATTACGCAATGCGTTCAATGAGTAACCACTAACTTTCAGCCCTTCCGGCAGTGCTTCAGACGCCTTGATGAGCGTCAGAAGATCTGTGTCCGCATGGGAGAGAAGCATAATGGCCCCATCGGGCTGCGCCGTCTCGAACTGGGTCAAAGCGTCCGATGCGTTTGGGAGGCGAACGTCCCAATCGTAGTAGTTGAAGACGTACTCGCTAAGCTCCCCAGGCGGGTGTACAAAGCGATCTGCCTTCAGCATCGAGTCAATGTATTCAAAAATCTGACGCACCAGCCATTCGCTATTCACCGAGTGAAACCAGATGCTCTTACCATCAAAGACGAGGCTGACAACATTCGCCAATGCGCAAGGGCCCAGGCATCCGCCCTTAGTCAGATGCACATCGTTGCGAATTTTGCGGCGCAGCCATTCTTCTTTGTAGACATCGACAGGGACTGCGGCATATCCACGTTCTGTAATTCCGCAACAACAGCCGGTATAGCAGTACGTCAAATGTGCGCGGTGCTGCACGATGTTGAAAGCGCGTCCATCTGCTCGAATGACACGTTGGCGATGAGAAGCTGGCACGATTACGCTTCCTCCAATGGTTTTCTTTGCCGCACAACCCATACAAGATAAGGGCCACCGAGCAGCGCCAACATGGCGCCTGCGGGAATTTCAGCCGGGGCAATCAGGATGCGTCCAAGTGCATCGCACAAAGCGAGAAGTGCGCCTCCAAGAAAGAATACGCAGGGCAATAAAACTCGATGATCCGCGCTTACCCGTCTTCTAACAAGATGCGGCACGATGAGGCCGACAAAGCCGATAGGCCCGGTAAGGGCGATCGCTCCGGCAACCAAAATCGATCCAGCGATATACCCTGTTCGCATCACCGTCGTGACACGAACGCCGCGAGAGGCCGCCCACTGCTCACCTACGGCAAGCAGATTCCAACTGCGGGCCTGCACCAGGATGACAGCGCCAAGAATGAGAACGAGAAGGGAAAACACTCCAAGTGACGCGTAGCTTGTTGAGTCGATACTTCCGATGAGCCAATGGGCAATAGAAAAAGAGCGAGACATGCCGGAGTAGCCGCCCATAATAAGAATGCACGCGGCACAGATGCTGTTGATGGCGATACCCGTAAGCAAAAGGCTAAACGCCGAGATGCGCCGACTATGAAGCGAACCGCCGACCACAAGGCCGAGTACCGAAAATGCACCGGCAAGCGCACCAAACCAGGTACCCGGAATCCCCCAGATCACTTGCCATCCGCCTGCGATGACTGTAACGGCACCCAGAGAAGCGCCACCCGTAATGCCGAGAGTGTATGGAGTGGCGAGTGCGTCGCGCAGCATCGCTTGAAAAAGGGACCCGGCAAGCGAGAGAGCTCCACCTGCGAGTAAAGCGAGTAGCGTGCGTGTCACGCGCAACTGGAGAAGGATGTCGTAGTCCGGCGCCGCGCGATGCAAGACGTGGGAAAGGATAATCGGCCCTGCTCCGACCCACGGCAACAAAATAGCGGCAGCCAAAAACGCGACGATCGACACAGTAAGACTGTTTCGAGAGACCTTCGATGTTTCGCGAGAGGTCATCATTGATACCAGATCCACGGCGATCCAGCAGGTGTGCTGTCGATCCTCAAACGCGAAGAAAAAGGACCGAGCCACGCTTGATCCTGGATCGCCTGGGATGAGAGGAGATCGTAGGCGATAACGCCATCTGAGAGCACGATGAGCCGTGAGCAATGGGTCAACGCTAGGTTGAGATCGTGCGTGACCGCGATACAGAGTTTGCCTCGGTGTGCTTCGTCACGAAGCACTGCAAAGCAGTGCAGCTGCTGCTCGATGTCGAGGAATGTTGAGGGTTCATCCAGTAACAGCGTTGAGCCATTCTGGGCGAGACACGCCGCCAGTAGGACTCGTTGCCGCTCGCCGCCGCTAAGTGTGCTGAAGGTACGATCACGATGCTCCCAACACCGGGTGCGCTCCATCGACTCCTGGATGAGCGCGTGATCCTCTCCCGATTCAAACCATCGATCCGTGTGAGGATACCTGCCCATCGCGACCAGCTCGCCAGCGGTGAAAGGGAGATCCGCGTTGACGGCCTGTGGCAAATGACTAATACGTTGAGCCAGTGAACGTAGACTCCAATCGCGTTGATCGCGACCTTCTATCTTTACCTTGCCGGAATCCGCCTTTCGCAACCCCGCGAGAATATCGAGTAATGTGCTCTTGCCAGCGCCATTCACCCCGAGCAACGCAAGAAACTCCCCGGGTTGAGCGCTGAAAGTAGCACGTCTTAGAATCTGGCGTCTGCCATGGGAGAAGCTGAGGTCTTCGATCGAGAGAACGTGGCTCAACTTTGCCCTCCCGCACTGTCGTGCATGAACGCCAACAACATCTCGGCGGCCTCCGGGGCACGCGGACCCGGAACCAGAAGCGCATTCGATGTGCCGAAGTAGACGTGTCCGCTCTGGACGGCCTTCAAAGTTCTGTTCTCCCTCCAAAGACTGAGAACGGCAGGCCGCGCAGACTGTCGCGTCGCCTCAGTATCCTGCAGGCTGCTTAGGTCGAGAATCACATCCGGATTCTCGCGAAGGACAGTCTCAAGTGAGATGTGCGGATAGCGTGGAAGCCCAGCCTTTGCAAGAACGTTTGTCGCTCCGGCGATCTCGAGAATCTCATTCACATAATTATCCGGACCAACCGCCGTGAGGTCCGTGAGAGTACCCTGCCTTCGATTGAGAATCGCGATGACCCGGGGAGACGGCATCGTTCGAGCTTTGGATTGGATCTTCTCCAGTGAACTCCGAATCTGGGCGACCAACCTCGCCGACCGATCCGTCACGCCAGTCGACGTGCCGATAATCTGAATGCCGGTGAAGACATCTTCAAGAGAGCCGTGCGGCACCTCAACAAACGCAATGCGAAGAGCCTTCAACCGTTCCGTCAGATCAGAGGAAGCATTTTGCAGAACTACCAGGCTGGGCGCCAGCCGTGCGATGGCCTCAAGATCTGGTTTGACGTAACTGCCAACCTTCGGCAATTTGGAGACCTGCGGCGGATAGTTGCAATATCGTGAGACACCGACAACCTGATCGCCAAGACTGAGCGCGAACAGTGCTTCAGTGATACTGGGCGCCGTGGAGACAATCCGCCGAGGGCTTTGTTGCGCAGCGAGCCGGATGGTTGCGATCGAAGTCGCAAGACCCCAGGCGAAGCTTCGCCGCGAACAACGCCCGTTATGTAGTGATCGAGCATCGGCAATCGTAAGAAAGGCGTGCGAATTTTCGAGAGTGCCAGCGACAGGGCGCAAGTGTCTGTTCTCCGCAGAACGTTGCAACATAAACCCTGGCAGGTCTCCTGGCTCAAAGCGGCACTCACGTGCCGACCGCCTTCCTTCCCCGGTCTCTGACCGAGTGGTAACGCTGGCGGCGTCTCTTTGTTTACAGTGGCGGGACCGCGCCGGTATCTCTCCGGACTTCCCTTTTAAGCCCAATCGGGCACCGTAGGTTATTTAAGTTGTACCACGCTTGCCGCAGTCGTTGACGGTGCGTGACAGTCTTATGACATCTCGTCTGACCAGCGTTTATCGCGCTCGGTGAACCATCCAAAGAGAAGCCCGATAGCTCCCCAAAGTACCGCCTGAAGTGCCCAGGCCGAAAGACGAAAACGCCACAGTACCTCCGCAGGAAATCCCGCAGGAACTTCATTGATGACTGGAAGCACGTAGGCGCAAACGCCCACGAGCACGATAAACAATCCCACCGCAAGCAGCCAGCCGTTCCACTCGCCGAATCGGCGAATCGAAATGCGACTTACCTTCAACGAGATAACAGCCGCGACGACCGAAATTACGATCATCAGAAAAAACGCACCCGTTCTAACGCCGATGGTGTCAGGGTTTCCAACTGCGGGAGGGTTCGCGGGATACTTTAGGCTCGGCACGAAGGCAATCGCCACAAACCCGACGCACGCAAGAAACGCCGAAAGAGTGCGCGGTCTGTCAGGTCCGATACGGCCATAAGAATACGCAAAAACAAGGCCAAATATGCCGCCAAGCGCAGCTCCATAGACGACTGCAGAGGTAAACAACCCCGCGGTCTTCTGGATTCGTCGGCTGACAACTTCAGGTTCGGGAGCTTCCCCTCTCGCCGGATCGATACTGGCCTCAAAGGCAATAGCACGATCAACCTGCGGCTCACCAAGCCAATGTGCGGCAAAGAAGACCAGCAGACCGGCGAGAACGCCAACTACCATTCCACGGATAAGCAGGCTACGAGTCATGCAGCTTTCAGAGATGTTGAGACTTTAGTGGCAGGGAAAGCCCAGAAGATGGCGGCCATCATGGACGAACTCATGAACTCCTCGGCCATGGATCATGTAGGTTGCGCCCTGTTCCGCGCCAACGAAGTAGATCGCCAGAAACAATAGCAATCCGCCAAACAGTGCCCAGGGCAAAAGCTCGGAGACGGGAATCGTAGGAACGACTGCGGGCTGAGCGAGGGTTCCTGTGTTGTGAAGTGCCATGCGAAACTCTCCTTGAAGACTTGGCTCAGTGTAACGCAGACGATTCTCGTAGGATAGGACTGCACACACAATTATGAGTGAATATGCGCCACCTCCCCGGATCACTTTAATCTGCCACCCAGCCACACCACAGCAGAAGGCGGGGTGCTTTCCAGCCGATGAACCGCTCGATTCAAGATCCCTGGAGCAGCTGTCAGCTATTGCATGGGACATACCGCAAAACGCACTTATTCTTACAGCGCCCGAGCGGCGAACTCGGCAAACTGCGGAGGCTCTCGGGCTGAATGCGATCGATGCACCCGAGTTGCGGGAGTGCGACTTCGGCCGCTGGAGTGGAGTTGATCTTGAGACTCTTCAGGCCGAAGACCCTGCAGGTCTGTCGGAGTGGTTAAGTGATATCGCTGCCGCCCCCCACCAAGGCGAATCTTTTTACAATTTGATAACTAGAATCAGTGGGTGGCTGGACGCACGACGTAGCGCTGGTCATGTCGTAGCCGTGACACACGCATCGGTTGTTCGTGCTGCAATTGTTCAAGTGGTGCAGGCACCTCCCCATGAGGCTTTTCAACGTATCGAAATCGCGCCTCTGACAGTGACAGAAATTCGCCTCAGTGGGGGTCGTTGGCGAGTTCGCTCTGTTGGTGTTCCGCTAATTGGCGGCAGGTTCGGCTATTAATGACTGGGCAATTACGTGTCGTCGCTCTCTTTCTGACTCGCGTCACGCGATCAGCTGCACCCATTGCTTCCGCCACGCCGGTGCCTCGAAGGGATCCGCGAAATACTGTGTCTCGTGCACGACCTTGCCGTCGCGGAATTCCATAATGCTCACGGTGTAGGCTGGTCGCCCCTGGTAGGTAATTGTGTATTCCGTTATCCAGAGAGACCCGTTTCCGACAATTCGCCTCACGTTGAAGCCGGACGGCTTGCCGGGATGATGACTCCGCAAGGCCTGCAAATTGCTTCGACCAAGGATTCGCTCGCCTGACTGGGGATAGTCACAAATTGCATCGTCATCGTAAATATCGTGTTCCGCGTTGGCATCCCCGGCTGCCGACGCGGCCCAGTGGGCATTCAGGGCTTCACGTATTTGTTCCTCTTGCATGGACTTCCTCCAGGTGCGGTCTCTGCTTCATGTTCAGCGGCATTTTCTAGTGCGTTGAAACGGAAGCGGGGCGATAAGCTCCCCGATCCTCACTATAGAAAAAAACAGGATGAAAAGCTGGCGTTTCTGGGGTATCTCAGAAACAAAAATGTCCCTAGACTGCAGAAGGTTGCCATGGGAGACAGATCCAATGATGGCACATCCGCAACGACCTGGGCCGGCTCGCAGCTTCGCCCTTTCCCTCAAGATCAATTGCTAACTGCGACGCGGTGAGATCGCCTTCCGCTCGAACTGGTCCCATCGAGCAGGCTAAGCCATTTAAAGAACGGAGCTTCACTATGTCACTGCCAAGAGGTCAATCGATTCGCATGCTCGCTGAAACATCTGAGAGTGGGACGAGGCAACTACAAGGCTTTGGCCTGGAATATCTGGACGGGTTGTTAGGTTATGCCATCGTGCTTACCCGCAATCGAGCGGAGGCGGAAGATCTCGTTCAGGAGACATATGTTCGAGCTATAGATGCGATGCACCGTTTGACTCCGAATAGCAATATAAAAGGGTGGCTTTTCACTATCCTTCGCAACATCTGGTTCAACGAATTGAGGAGACGAAGAAACTGTCCCAACATCGTACATATAGATGATGACGATGCGACCGTCGAACTCCCAAGTAATTTTCAGGACGCCCACGAGATCTTCGCCGCCAATGAGGACGTGCACAGAGTGCGATCGGCAATTGTTCAATTGCCAATCGAGTTAAGGGAGATCATTTTGTTGCGGGAGTTTGAAGATCTGTCGTATCGGGACATAGCCGAAGTCTTAGGTTGTCCCGTCGGTACCGTTATGTCGCGCCTTGCACGAGCCCGTGCCAGGCTTCGCAATATCTTGAAATGAGAGAGACTCACTCTACGTGTTTAACAAGGACTACCTAATGGACCACTGTTCTGCTGCCTATCGTTACTCAGTTCAACTCTATCTTGACGGCGAACTGAGTGAATGTGATCGACGGGAAATTCTAGCCCACATGGAGAGCTGCGCCGGTTGCCGGCGAGAAAAGGAAGTACTCCGACACCTATCCAGTTGTATAAGAAGGGCGCGACCAACCGTCGCGGCGTCGAGCGCTCTAAGCGACCGCCTCCTTTGTCGAGTGGGCCATCGCGCCCGGCAAGCGTTTGCACTGAGGAGAGGAAACGCACGGAGGAAGAGCAAGAATCAACCCTGGAGGCAGTCCTGATTCAGACCTTCGCCGCCGCTCCATCGTATGTTTTGAAGGACTTGCCGCCGGACATCCTCATGCCGAAAGTCCAGCCTTAAATAGTTCCGCTCAACCCGATTCCGGCGCCGCTTCGGTCTTCCAATCTTGCAAGGACTAAATCGGGAATAAGTTCCGGCTTTAACTGTTCTTCTTAGCAGGGTAGGTTGGGCAACCAACAAAGGAGACACAAAGCCGTGCCGACAGGCGAGCCAATTCGAATTTTGTGTGTGGAAGATCATCCGGTTTTCCGTGAAGGGCTGAGATTCATAATCGAGTCGCAGGCGGACATGCTTCTCGTCGCTCAAGCAGCAGACGCGATGGAAGCGCAGAGCGAGTTTCGAAGGTTGAGGCCCGACGTGACTCTGATGGACATCCGACTTCCCGGAACCAGCGGAATCGATGCCCTGGTCGCCATTAGGACAGAGAATCCGCAAGCGAAGATCATTGTTCTAACAACATCGGACAGCAACCGGGATATCCATCGAGCTTTGCGGGCCGGGGTCGCCGCCTATGTCCTCAAGAGCACCTCAAAGGAGCAGATACTCTCTATCATCAGATCCGTTCATGCTGGCCGGCGCCATATTCCCGCAGATGTTGCAGCGCTGCTTGCGGAGCATTTTGGGGGTGACAATCTTACTCCACGAGAGCTCGAAGTCATCCACCTCATCCGAGATGGCTATCGGAATAAACAAATCGCGAATGAGTTGGCAATTGTAGAGACGACGGTCAACTTCCATGTCAAGAACCTTGTCAACAAATTGCAGGCAAACGATCGAGCGCACGCGGTCACCATTGCGCTACGTCGAGGGTTGATTCAACTGTGATTACTAGGGCTTCAAAGTCTATGAGCTCCATCAAACAGAAGTACGGATATTTATCGAACCAGTGAGTACAAGTGCCCCATCAATAACGATCTTCTTCTGTGCAGCTCTCGCCTTCCGCCTTGCCACGTTGGCCATCTCCATTCGAAATGAGAAGCTTCTGAAACGCGCTGGAGCCGTCGAATATGGAGGTGAGAATTCGCTCCTGTTAGCTGTGGTCCACGCTATCTATTACATTGCTGCAGCAGTAGAAGCCTCGATTCGTCATACCCAATTGGACGGCTGCTCAATAGCAGGGATGGCTCTCTACAGTCTCGGGGTAATCGCGTTGCTTACCGTCATCTGCCTGTTGGGCCGGCAATGGACGGTCAAGCTGATGATAGCTCCCAGTCACGTTCTCGTTAGTCATTCGATCTTTAGACTGGTGCGGCATCCAAATTACTTCTTGAACATGCCAGCGGAACTTTTGGGGCTCGCTCTCACGTGCCATTCCTTCTTCACGATGGCTGTCGGCATTCCTCTCTACCTCATCCCTTTATCCATCCGTATTCGCGAAGAACAAAGAGTTATGAGTGAAAAATTCAGCGATTATCGATAAGCCTTTATTCTGAGAGCGAGTCGCACGCTGATCTTTTTGGTGCAAACTAAGATAGACCGCAGGAGCAAAGTGAAAAGCGATGGATAGAAACGTAAAGCAATCGATTAGAAGTAATTGCAGGCTAGTTCACGCGGGCGAAACATTTAGAGGCAAGCAGGGGTTGGACTATGCAGTGGGTATCTCTGCGGAATCAGTCGGAGCCAGGGCGATTCATATGCAGCTGCTCAACATGCCGGCCGGAGCGCGTGCACTCGCACACAAACACACAACTCATGAAACAGCGATCTACGTTATGAGCGGCACAGGGGGTGTCTGGTTTGGGCCGCAATTAGAGCACCATACCATGGTAGCGGCGGGCGATTTCTTCTATATCCCGGCCGATATGCCACATCTTCCCTACAATCCATCCCCTACCGAACCGGTGCTTGCAGTCATCGCTCGTACCGATCCAAACGAACAAGAGAGCGTCGTCTTGCTGCCGGAGTTAGACGAGGTTCATCCTCGGTAGTCGGGATCGAATCCGGACGCGGTTTATGCAAAGCGGCGAACGGTCAAGCGTGGTCTTTCAAAAATTGCGTAACCGCCAGGAAAACTCCGTAGACTGTACGATCCGTCGGCGGGAATAAATAACTTCGCGACGGTTTGTATAACTATGACCTTTGTTCTTACCAGCCAGAGGTGTATATCCCATTCGGAGTTGCAAGTTGAAACGATCTCTTATTCTTCCTGTTTTTTCCACCGTTGCGTTGCTCTTCCCAGTCATTTCAGCCGCGCAGCAGGCAATGCCCGACGCCGCACCCGTAGTGAATATCGCTAAGTTGCCGTTTAGCCCGGGCCTCGAACTCGGGGATGTGCTTTACCTTAGTGGCCATTTGGGTGTTGACCCGGCCGTTGGAAAAGCGCCGGCTGATCCTGAAGAAGAAGCTCGACAGGTTCTCCATTCAGTCGAGGGAACTCTGCAGGGCGCAGGAATGACCATGAACGACTTGGTCTATGTCGAAATTTACTGCACAGATCTCAAAATGTACGCAACCTTCAACAAGGTGTATGCCGCGTCCTTCAATAAGCCCTATCCTGCGCGGGATTTTATCGGAGTCAAGGATCTTCTCTTCGGCGCTCACTTCGAGATAATGGGTATCGCCGTTCGAAATGCGGCGGAAAGCAAACGGCAGTCTTCTACAGGAGCCGTTGGAGCAACGAAATAGATTGCTCGCGCATTTCCACGGAGTTTTCTGTTTATTACATTAAAATTACGTTCGATTTGGTGAAAAACCACGGTTGGATACGCGAACCGTGAGAGTATTGCCCATGCGTCGAATCTGTGTGGCTATCCTGCTATGTTTCATAGCGCCGTTGGCTCAGTCGCGTGCACAAAAGCCGCCCATCACACCGCCAAGATTGATCGGCCTGCCCGTTCCGGACTGCAGGGCAGGGACGTCGTGTCACGGAAGTCACGGTCAAGTGCGACTGATCGTCGATGTTCTCGAGAACGGAAAAGCTGGTGATATCCGTGCCGAAACAGGGGATGCGGTGCTGGTCAATGCTGCGACTGCAGCCGCCCAGCAAGCCGAGTTCATTCCGGGATCGTACTTCGGCAAGCCGACCGTCATGGATTACGTGCTGACGCTTCGTTTCTAGCCGTAGCTGTTACTTTCGCGTGTCTCCTGCCGACCCGCCGACCAGATCCCCGTAACTACATCGTCAGTAAGGAGATGGCTGGAGCCTTCCTCCTTTGGCATCCTTTATCGCGTGATTATGCGGCAAAGCTGCCGTTGCTCTCGCGCATTTTCCTCGCCACGATCACGGATCATTTAGCACAGATCCTTCCGAAACAATCGCTTTCTCTGGTTCAGGAACCGCACCACGAGGAGTATCATCAGAAAGTGCCGAAATACGCCATCGTCGTGCCCTTCCACAACGAGGAAGAGAACGTCACGACCCTCTACGACCGCCTCAAGGCCGTCATGGAGCAGGTCGGTGAGTCTTTCGAACTGGTCTTCGTCGATGATGGCTCTCGCGACCGCACCTATCGTCTGCTGGAGGAGATCGCTGCGGTAGACAGCCGGGTTCTGGTCATCAAGCTTCGCCGCAACTTCGGTCAGACCTCGGCCCTTGCCGCCGGCTTCGACCACGCCCAGGGCGACTATATTCTCGCAATGGATGGCGACCTGCAGCACGACCCTGACGAGATCCCAAACTTTTTAGCCAAGCTTGAAGAAGGCTACGACGTCGTCAGCGGCTGGCGCGCCCAGCGGGCCGACAACTTTCTTCTGCGGCGAATCCCGTCTCGTGCGGCTAACTCCCTGATGGCGCTCCTCAGCGGCGTCGATATTCACGACTTTGGCACCACTTTCAAGGCCTATCGCCGCGAGGTCATCCAGAACATCCCCCTCTATGGCGAGATGCACCGCTTTATTCCGGCCTTGGCCTCCTGGTATGGAGCCAGCATCTGCGAGGTTCCGATCTCAAATCCGGCGCGCACGGCAGGGAAATCCCACTACGGCATCTCCCGCACCTTCCGTGTCTTCTTCGATCTTCTTACGATCCGGTTTTTGCTCCGATACATGACTCGCCCGCTGCACTTCTTCGGGACGCTCGGCTGTCTCGGCGTGATCTCCGGCACAGGCTTGGCCATTTGGCTCCTGATTCTCAAGGTTCTGACCGGCCAGCACGTCATGTTGCTTCATGGTCCCATCTTTGTCATCGCCGGAGTTCTCATGCTCGCTGGAATCCAGATGATAGGAATTGGCCTTCTGGGCGAACTCCAGGTTCGCCACTTCTACACGGCATCGCACCGCGCACCCTACGCGGTCGATCGCATCATCCGCCTGCGGTCGGAAGAGAGCCTGCTTCAGTAGTTTTCAGGAAGTTAATCCTGCTGCTTGCCTTTAGGATTCAGCTTTTTTCCAGCCTCACGCAGCCTCTCCTCCTCTACCTCCTTCGAAGCGTCCTTGAACGCCGAGGAATCGAGTTCCTTCATCCGTTGGTCGTCTTCCACCAGGGGATCGCTCACTCCCTCCAGATGATCCGCAAAGCGGTGGATACACTCGGCCTGATCCACCGGATGCCGCGATCCGTTCGCCTCTGCCCGTAACATCTCCTCCAATCGCAGCGCCTCATCCAGGCTGTATCCGATGGCCCCGTAGGTGATACGGTCGCGCAGCATGAAGACATCCTCATGCAGCCCTATTTCGCTGACAATCAGCCCTTTGCTCGCCGTTTCGTAGGATTGCTTCGCGCACTCCTCGACAATCTCCGCGCGGCCTTTTTCCGCAAGCTCCCCTGGCTTTGACACGTCTACCCCGGGGTTTCGTGCATGAGAAAACCGCTCCAGCAGCGTTCGCTTCCCACTCTTCTCCCCCGTCCTGCACCCTGCAGTCGGGAGTACAAGACATAGAGTCAACACCCCAAAAATTGCTGCTCTCCTGACCCAGTCTCGATTCGCTTCGTTCAATTCTCTGCCTCACCAATCGTGACTGCACCCTTTGGCAAAAAATTCACAAAAGATGCACTAGCCTATCATTCTGCCGTGCAGCGCGAACAGGGAAATCTCCCGCCCCACATCCCCCGTAAGGGGCATGCTCTGATACCTCCAGGCAGGTTAGATGCCTCCATATCAATGACTGGATTGCTTCGCCAATTCTGCCCGAAACGCCTGCTCCCGGTCCGCAACATAGCTCTTATACCCTTCCGGATCGACAAACGGATTCACCCCTCCTGTCTTCCGTTGCGCAAACTTAGCCTCCATACCGAAGTAACCCCCGTGGGCCCCCAGAAACACATCGCAAGGCAACGACTTCAAAGTCCGGAACGTAACGTCGTAGTCCTGAGCGATCGTGGGATAGTCCGCATTGTCCACAAGCTTGTAGCCAGGATTCACATTCGGGCTCCCCACAATGACAACGTTATAGGACTTGTTATCCTCGCGAACCTTCATCGTCCAGGTCGTACAGCCCTTCGTATGACCCGGCGTCTTATGCGCGACCAGCACAACCCCATTCAGTTTGACCTCATCGCCGTTGTGCAATACGCGGTCCACCTTTGTTCCCGGAAAGTGGCTCCCAGCCTGCGAGCCATATTGAAAATCGGTCTTACCACCCGACTCGACGACAGGAACATCTGCGTCCATCACCATGTACTTCGCCCCGGTCAGTCGTTTGATCTCCGCGCTTCCTGCCGCATGGTCCCAGTGAGCGTGGCTGATCAGCAGAATCTTGACGTCTTTGAACTGAAACCCGAGCGTCTCCATATTCTTCTTGATCTGAGGAACGCTGCTCTGCAGACTGCTGTTGATCAGGATGTGCCCGTTGGGAGTGGTAATCAAATACGAGGCAAGGTCATTGCTGCCAACGTAATAAACGTTACCGATGATTCGAAACGGCGCATGAGGCGTAGTCCACTCGGGATTGTCCTGCGCCAGAGCGCTGCAGGCAAACACAAGCGACAGCAAAAGGGAACGAATGAGCATGGCAAAGAATAACTCTCCGCACGCGAACTGAGGAATCCACAGCTTACGCAACCAAGTAACTTTGCAGATTCCTGTCGCAACAAAGAGGAGGAGAAGTCACCAATCGCCATCGTTTCATCAACAAGCAGCTTCCAAACCTTCCAAATCAGACGGTCGCAGCGCTCCGAATCACCTGCGCCCCAAACCGTTCCATCTCCTGAGCCTGTGGACTGGACTGCAGCAGCACTAGGTCCACACCAACCGCGCTGAACTCCTCCATCCGCTCCGCCACCTGCTCCGGCGTTCCCACAAACCCGCTCCGCAGTCCACGGTTCGACACCGAATAATCCTTCAGCGACACCTTCGTCTCCAACTGCGAACCCGTCACCCACTGCTCATAGTTCGCATATCCGCGTGCCGACTGCTTCACATCCGTGATCCGGTCCACCTCGCGCAATGCCTCTGCCTCGGAGTCCCGCACAATCGCATACCCGGCAACGCCAAACGTCATCGGCCCCAATCCAAGTTTCTCTCTGCGAACACGCATGTCGGCGATCTTCGCCCCCACGGCCTCAGGCGCATCGCCATGCATCAAATAGGCGTCACACTTCGCGGCAATCAGGTTCTTCGCAGTCTCTGACTCGCCACCCGCATACAGCGTGGGCCGAGGCTTGCTCACTGGCTTGGGCGAAAGCACGTTTTCCCGCACATCGTAGTAGCTGCCCTTGAAAGAAAAACCTTGCTGCTTCCAGCATCCATCCACAACATCGAGCCACTCCGACGTCCGTGCATAGCGATCGTCATGCTCATCGAAGTGCACTCCATACTTCGTCGCCTCATCCTTCCACCAGCTCGAGACGACATTCAGCGTCAGCCGGCCTTTGGACATCACATCGATCGAAGCCGCCTGCTTGGCAAGCAGCGCCGGATTATGAAACGTAGGCCGCACAGCCACCATCAACTCTATTCGTTCCGTCACCGCAGCCAGCGCTGCCGTGGTCGACCACGCATCCAGCGACGGAGCCTCTACACCCTTGATGTCATTCAGATTCAGTTCGGCGATCAGCGACAGGTCATAACCCGTCTTCTCCGCCCGCTGTGTCAGATCGCGAACATACTCCCAGCTCGCCGGCATCTGCTCGTCATCTACATTGCGCAGCCATCCACCGAACACCGGCAACCAGAACCCGTATCGCATCTAGCGTCCCACCTCTGCCAACTCCTGCACATTGGCACCGCGATCGTTCACGATCTTCGCTTCAGCCTCAAGCCAGTCAACAAGCTTCGCAAACGGATCGAAACCAACAACCTTAGGACCGTCGGCCACAAAGTTCGAGAGCGCATTGATGTCGTAGTACATGCGCTGACCATCGCGATCGTCGACCATAAACTCCACGCCGCCCAGCTCAATTCCAGCCGCAGCCATCAGCCGCTCCACCTCTTCGATCACCTCCGGCGGAGTATCGAAGGCCTCGACCGTCAACCCTGTCTTTGGAGCATCGACCGGGCAGGCCCCACGCACCAGCTCCTGGCCGGTAGGCGTCTTGCAGATGTCCGCCGGGCAAAGATCAAAAGTCTCGCCCGTTATATGTATCTTAATCGCGTACAAATACTTCCCGTCCAGCACCTCGACGCGAACAATGTGCGAACCGCGAGCCGGAACAAACTCCTGTACCAGTCCGGTCGAATCCATCCCAAGCATCAGGCCGTTCTCCGCTGCAGAAGCCTCTGCCAGATGCTCCTTCGTCGAGAACTTCACCACCCCACTGCCGCTGCCGCCGATATTCGGCTTGACGACAACAGGGAAGCGCAGCCCCTCAGCCGCCGCAATCGCCTGCGAAGCACGGTGAATCACCCGTGCCCTTGGATACCCCAGCCCCAGCCCTTCCAGCATCGAAAGCTGTGTAGCCTTCGAGAGCTCACTCCGGAACGCCTTCACCCCATTCACCACCCGAACGCCGCGGTGCTCCAGATGCTCCAGAAATCCCATCGTGTAAAAAATCTGATCCCCATGACCGCGATTCCAGGCCGAAGGGCTCATCTTGTTCAGCACCAGAGCATACTTCTCCTCGGGCTTATCTCCCGGTTCATAGCTATGCTCCACCGCATCGAGCTTCACATAGTTCGTCCCACGCCGGTCAAGCTCCGCAAACAGCGGCTTAAACCAGTTCGGCTGCTCATAGTAGATCGCGATCGGCAAGGTCTTTTGGCTGGACATAGGGTTCTTCGCATCCTCTTCAAATTCAGGAAAGTCGAGCACAGCTCGAATCTGATATCTCGATTTTAGATGAATGACGTACGGAATGGGTCCACGGCTGCAGTAGCCGGTCACTTTTTGCAAGAAGATGACATCCCAATTCTGGTATGAGGTTCTTAACTCCGAGACGCCACGATCCCCAGGTTCGCCTCCAGTGTTGTACTCTGACATCCACGACCATGCAAGCCATTCAGATTCTCACTACCGGTTCCGCTGACGTTCTCACCCTCCGCGATCTCCCCACCCCAACCCCCGGCCCCGGTGAAGCTCTCATAAGAATCGAAGCCTCCGGCGTCAACTTCATCGACACCTACTTCCGCGAAGGCCGCTATCCCGCCCATCTTCCTTACACCCTGGGTCAGGAGGCAGCCGGCACAATCGTAGCGGTAGCCCCCGACGTCACCACCTTCAAGCCCGGCGATCACGTCGCCTGGTGCGGCATCCCCGGAACATACGCCCAACTGGCCGTCGCACCCGTTGACCGGCTCGTCCCAATCCCCGAAGGCGTCAGCTCTCAACAAGCCGCCGCCGCGCTCATCCAGGGCATTACCGCTCACTACCTCACTCACTCCACCTATCCAATCCAGAGTGGCGACGAAATCCTCATTCACGCGGGCGCAGGCGGCACTGGCCTCATCTTCATCCAGATGGCAAAAGCTCTCGGAGCCCGTGTCTTCACCACCGTCTCCACTGAAGAAAAGGCCGATCTCGCCCGCGCAGCCGGGGCCGACGAGATCATCCTCTACACCAAAGAAGACTTCGCCGCGAAGATAAAGCAGCTCACTTCAGGCCGTGGTCTTCCCGTCGTCTACGACTCCGTCGGTAAAACCACCTTCGAGCAATCCCTTCAGTGCCTCCGCCCGCGCGGCCTTATGGTCCTCTTCGGCGGATCCAGCGGCGCCGTCCCACCCTTCGATCTCATCCGCCTCTCCACCATGGGCTCGCTCTACGTCACGCGCCCAACGATGAAGGATTACATCGCCACGTCAGCCGACCTCGAAGCCCGCGCCAAAGACGTCTTCACCGCCATAGGCAACGGCGCGGTCAAGCTCCGCCTCGAACACATCTACCCCCTCACCGACGCCGCACACGCTCACCGCGACCTCGAATCCCGCAAGACCACAGGAAAACTCCTTCTCATCCCCTGACCGAAATCCGCGATGAAGCGCAGGCAAAGCCACTGCCAGGTTGTGCCTTGAAACCAGCTCCATCCGCATACAATCGAAATCATGCCGAACCCGCACTACCGCACAGCGGCGACGCTCCTGCTCACACTCGTTGCAGCGGCTTCATTGACCTATTCCGCTCAAGCCGTCATTATCCAGGGCACCGTTACAACGCCGTTCGGTGTCCCTCTCGGCAACGCCCGCGTCGAGCTCATCCACGGCCAGAGTGTCGCAGCCTTCGCCTACACCAAGATGGACGGCGCCTTCGAGATCCGCAGTACCGCCGCCGGCCGATTTGTTCTTCTCACCGCCGCCGCACCCTACACTCCCAGCGTCGGCGAGCCCTTCTACGGCGCAACAACGGCCGTCGTCACTGCCAATATCGTCATGCAGTACTCCACGGTCACCCCTCAGCTCGTTGTCACCGCAAGCGGCATCCCAACCCCGATCCAGCAAGTCCCCGCTGGCGTAACGCTCATCCCGCAGCCAGCTCTCGCGACGCAGATTGGCATCGCAAATGATCTTCGCCAATCCCCCGGTGCCCACGTCGTCCAAACCGGCCAGACGGGCGGCCCCATCGCCTTGTTTCTTCGCGGCGGCGGCCCCGACGCCAATAAAATCCTCACCGACGGCATATCCTCCGAAGACATCGGCGGCAACTTCGACTTCAGCTCCGTCTCCGCCACTGCCCTCACCGGCCCCGAACTCTACCGCGGAGCCAACAGCGCCTACCAGGGCACCGGAGCCGAAGCAGGAGCAGTCAGCCTCTCCACGGATCATAGCAACGCCCTTCGCCCCACACTCAACTACACCGGCGACGCTGGCAACTTTCACACCTACCGCAACGAGGCCACCCTCTCCGGCGCAATCAAGCACTTCGACTACCTCGGCGCCTTCAGCCGCTTCAATACCTCGAACGCTCTGCGGCGCGACCAGTACCACTCCACCAACGAGATCGCCAACGTCGGCTACACCATCATCACCAATACCGTCGCCCGTCTCACCTTCCGCAACACCGACTCCGCTACCGGCCTCCCCGGCGCGCACGATATCTATGGCATCTCCTCCTCCGGCAAGCAGTCCGATCAGGACATCTACTCCGGCCTCACCATTGAAAACGTTGCGATGGGGAAATGGCACAACCTCGCCCGTTACGGTATCGCCCGCAAACGCGAACAAGTCGAACAGTTCGCTCCCACCGGCCAGCCCGTCATCGCAATCATCAACGGCACGCCCGAAACCACCTACTACGGCAACCCGGTCACGCTCCACGGGGCCAACGGCTACACCGCCACTGGACAGGCTGCCTTCATCCTCCCGGCCTACGACGCCGTCTCCAACCGCGACGAATTCGACTACCAGTCTGGCTACACCTTTCCCTGGCGCATCTCCTTACTCGGCGGCTTCCAGTACCAGAACGAACGCGGCCGTCTCCTCGATCCAACCTTTCCCTCCGGCCGTATCGTAAAACGCACGAACTACCTCTACACCCTTCAGGTTCAGGGTGACATCAAGCACCGCCTCTTTTACTCCGCTGGCGGAGCCATTGAAGACAACGAACTAATTGGCATCACCGGCAACCCTCGTCTCGGCCTCACCTACGACGCCATCCGCCCCGGCCACAAGCCCTTCCACGGCACCCTCCTGCGAGTGAACGTAGCCACTGGTGTGCAGGAGCCGTCCACCAACGCGCAACTCACCAGCCTCTCAACCCTCCTTCAACAAACCGGCAATCCCACCTTCAATATCCCGTCCATCAGCGCAGAGCGTTCCCGCACCTACGACTACGGCGTCGATCAAAATATCCTCGACCAGAAGCTGATCCTCAAGGCGGGCTACTTCCACAATCAGTTCAATCACCAGCTCGAATTCCTCGGAGCCACCGGGCTCGAACACTACTTCAGCATCCCCGCCAGCATCGCGGCGCAGCTTCCTCCAGCCTCACTCAACTCACTCGCCTACCGCAGCCAGGGGATGGAAATGGAGGTCCAGTACCACCCTCTCAACCATCTCCTCCTGCGTGGCGGCTACACCTACCTCGCCTCACTCGTCGAGCAGTCTTTCTCCAGCGACAATGCCACCCCGGCCATCAACCCCAATCTTCCGAATATTCCCATCGGCGCACTCTCCCCGCTCGTCGGCAACAGGCCCTTCCGCCGCCCGCCGAACACTGGGTTCTTCGCCGCACAATACATATCCAACCGTTTCTCCGCTGCCTTCAAAGGCGCTTTCAGCAGCCGCAGCGACGATTCCACCTTCCAACTCAATAACGACCGCACCGGTGGCAACACCCTTCTTCTCCCAAATCGCGATCTCGACTACGGCTACGCCAGGCTGGACTTCAACACGGTCTTCCAGGCCACGAACCACATCTTTCTCTTCACCCAGCTCGACAATCTCTTTGGCCAGCAACACATTGGCCCTATCGGTTATCCGGGTCTGCCCTTTACGATCCGCGTTGGAATGAAGATAAGAATCGGCGGCGATTAAAAGGAACGACAGATTGGCGATTGTTCGAAAACGCATCAAAATTTCGGCGCCCGTGTTTAATCGGAAAACATAAGACCAAGCTTCGAAATCTTGTCTTTTTTCTGTAACTTACGATTCCGGGGCGCGTCGTTGGGGATCCCGTTTGCGTCTAATCGAACAGAAGGAAGGAACGACGCAAAATGACGAAACGCATTCTCACACTTACCTTGTTAGCATTCGCCCTCCCCGGCCTCAACGCCTTCTCTCAGCAAGAGGGCACTCCCACCCAGACTGTCATCTCTCTGGATTCAAAGACACCCGCCACTGCAACCGCGAAAGACATCACTCTCAAAGTCGACAATCACGTCACGCCTCTTTTGAACCTGGCTCAGGTGCCCGCCAACGGAGCTCAGATCGCCCTTCTCATCGACGACGGCCTGCGAACCAGCATCGGCGGCGAACTGAACAATCTCCGCGCCTTCATCACCGGTCTGCCGGCCGGCACCGAAGTCTTCGTCGGCTTCATGCAGAACGGCCACGTCGCCTCCGCCAACGACGATAGTCCCGGCTTCACCACGGACCTTGCCGCAGCAGCCAGGGGACTGCGCATCCCGATGGGCCTGCGAGGCGCCAGCGCCAGCCCTTACTTCTGCCTCTCTGACTTCGTCAAAGATTGGCCCAACAGTGCTGAAGACCAATCCGGTTCTCAGGCCCGGCAGACCAGACACAAGGCCCGCTTCGTCCTCATGATCACCAACGGCGTCGATCCCTACAACGGCAGCACCAGCATCACCAATCAGGACAGCCCCTACGTAGCTTCAGCCATCACCGACGCTCAGCGTGCCGGCGTCCCCGTCTACTCCATCTACTACAACGATGCTGGCTTCCGCGGAGGACGCGGCAGCTTCAGTGGTCAAAGCTACCTCTCGCAGGTGGCGCAGGAAACCGGAGGCGCAACCTACTATCAGGGCACCGGCAACCCCGTCTCTCTCGCTCCGTTCCTCAAGCAGTTCCAGAACGCCATCGCCGAGAGCTACGTCGCCACCTTCCCCGTCGAACCCAACAAGAAGATGGTCTCGCTCAAGTTCTCAACGACCATCCCCAAAACCAAAATCAACGTCGCCGATCAGGTTCGCCCTGGCACGATCGTTCTCGCTCAGTAGTAAGCAACTAAATCCTGCAGCGGCAGAAAATGATTCAAATCTGCCGCTGCTGGAACGCTACAAAGCAATCTTCTCGTCTATCTCTATTTCAAAAAGCGCGGGACAACCACGCAACATCAAGGTTCCTACTTCGCTCTTGTGACGATGGGTGGGGTCCATGTTCCGTTCAGTGCATTTTCCTCGGGCCAATAAGCTCGGATGTACAGAACGAAGTTCTCCTTGGGCGCAGGCAACCAGTTAGCGCGCTTGTCGCCCTCCGGTGGAGTGGCCTGCACATAGATGGTGAGGGAGCCGTCGGATGCGGTGACGAGAGTCTTGTTCTTGGTCCCGACGGAATAGCGCTTGATCACATTCGGTGAGAAGAAATGATGTTGGTTGTACAAAGTAAGCGACCAGAATCCCTTGACGGGTGGAATGTGTCCGCTCGCGAAGGTCACCGTGTAGGCATGGTTGCCGTTGAGTTGTTGCCCGTCGCCGTCTGCGTCCTGATAAAAATATTTGGTCTCACGGACCGAGTTAACAAAGATGTTGGATTTGGCGACGGCAGCACGGCTGTAGTAGTCCGTACCGAATGCCGCGCCGTTGTTGATCGTGGTCCAGTTGTTGGGCAACGAAAGGCCGCTATTGTGAAACTGAAAGAGTGGCGTAATCAGATTCTTGTCGGCATCGACAGCTGAGGCGACCAGAGCTGCGTGCAGCTTAGGGTCCTTCGAAGCTGCATCGAGGATGCTTTGCAGTGTGGCGTAGAGGGTGTCTTCGCCGGGCAGTGGAGGAACCTCTTTGAGAATCGCTCCGAGCTCATCGAAGAAGCTCTTGGGCTCTACCCATTTGGTCTCCTCTTCACCCGTAGACGTGTTAGGAAAACTTGGAACCTTCGTCCAGTCCTTGGTCTGTGTCTGTCCGGTGAACTTGCTGAGCGGATACATAAGAATCCCCGTCAATAAAGGTTGAATCGCTTGACGGTCCGCCGCGGTGTCGTCCATAAAGACCCGGGGGATGACAGCGCCGAGATTAGTCTTGGAATGAAAGACTCCGGTGATGCCATTGGGAACTGTGCCTTTCCAATCAGGTCCCGCGAGCAGATAAAAACCGGGCTTGGTGCCGTACATCTTTCCGAGTTGAACGAACGAATCGGTGCGCTGGTCGACGACCTGATAGACCCAGAACCGGTCGCCGAAGTCAGGAATCTGCACCACAACCGGCTCCTGGTCGAGCGAGAACAGACCGAAGCCGTAGACCACATCCTGATTGGGGCAGGCGACCAGGCGCTCGCCCGGATCGATATAGTCGTGCACCATCGAGAGCTGGTTCATCGGAGCCACCGGCACGATGCCGCCCATTAGACCGGGCTCCGGCAGCTTGGACAGGATCAGCTTGCGATTATGCATGTTCACCATCGGCCAGCCCCACAGGTAGGCGATCCCACCAATGCGGCGAACATAATCCTCGGTAAGTCGCGTCCCTGCGACAGGGCCAGGCATCGCGGCGGCAGAGCTGACAGGGGTAGCTACAGGAGTCGTCTCCTGAGATGGCTGATTGACTGGCTGTTGACATCCGGTGAGGGTGATAAAAGCTGCGGCCAGAACGGCACAAACCACTTGCCCTTTATGCATGATCTCCCACCTTATTGGCGTTTACCCGCGCGAAGCGAGACAGCACGTTTTCATTTGGATTGGATCACTCGATGGCATCCAAATCAAATCCTCACCAATCTAGAGTTTCACGCCAGCTGCGGCGTAAATGTCGTAGATGTACTTCATGTCCCGCAGGCCCTCTTCGCCGGAACTCTTCGGCCTCTTGTCGTGCAGAACACAATCCGAGAAGTGGTCAGCCTCCCGCGTAAACTGTGTCGGGTCTTTCTCCGAATTTGTCTCATCGATCTCGACATCCGGAGCGCCCTTCACTCCACTCGAATACCTGGCCCTAAGCCGCGTTCCGTCATAGTTGAACGCAGGCTCCATCGTCAGCCATCCGTTCGAGGCAAATGCTTTGATGTATCCCGGCATCTGCGTGCCATACGTGCAGCTTCCCGTCGCAACCGCGCCCGAAGGAAACTTCGTCGTCCACGAAACGTTCTCCTCCACCGTGCTGAACCGCCCATCCTGATCCAGAGTCGAAGCCACCGCAGTGAACTTCGCCGGTTCCTCTCCGGTCAGATAGCGGGAAGCATTCAACACATAGATCCCCACATCGAACAGCGATCCGCCGCCCGCCAGCGCCTTGTTCAGTCTCCACGCTCCGGGAGCGGCATTGAACCCGAATGCTCCATTGAGCGTCTGCAACTTGCCCAGAGCCCCGTCACGAATCAGCTTCACCGCCTTCAGGTGCACCGGCTCATAGTGGCATCGGTAGGCGATCATCAGCTTCACGTTCGCCGCTTTGCACGCAGCAATCATGTCCTCGGCCTCTTTCACGGTCGTCGACATCGGCTTCTCGCACAGCACATGCTTGCCCGCCTTCGCCGACCGGATCGTGTACTCCGCATGCATACTGTTCGGCAGCGCGACATACACGGCATCGATCGCCTTGTTATCGCGAAACTTGTCCATGTCCTCATAGCTATAAATCGAGCTCGTCGGGACCCCATACTGCGCCGCAATTCGCTCCGCCTTATCCCGATGCCCGCTAACCAGTCCGGTAATCTTGGACGTCGGGCTTGACTGCACGCCACGCATAAAGTGGTCTGCAATCGTCCCCAGACCGATCACGCAATATCCCACCTTCCGTTCCCCACCCTGAGCCGCCGCGCCAACCGTCGGCAACATTCGTGCCGCCAGCCCCATAGCCCCAAGCCTCGAAAACTCCCGCCGAGATAACCGCATACGCCTCACCTCCCAATCTCAGCCATCCTAAACCGATTCATGAGCTGAAACGCGTATCAATCGCCTGACTCTCCCCTAAACCGAACTATTTTGAGATTTCCACAAGAAAGTTGAAGATCGGTGGCGTGTTTTTCGCTTTCCGAAAAATGGCCTCTATTCACCACACAAATGACCACAAAAAAGCCATAAGAACCACGCTATGACCCGCTAAAAACACCCGCATTTTCTCACCCCCCCTCAAAAAATGCCCGTAAAACAGCAAAGCCCCGGATCTCTCCGGGGCTCCACTTTTTTTCTTGTAACGGGCGGTTTAGTACATCCCGTCCATACCGCCGCCATGCTGGTGTCCACCACCCGCCGGCTCCTTCTTCTCCGGAATATCGGCAATCATCGCCTCGGTGGTCAGCATCAACCCAGCGATTGAAGCCGCATTCTGCAGTGCAGTGCGCGTAACCTTCGTCGGATCAATGACGCCTGCCTTCACCAGGTCCTCATAGACGCCAGTCGCGGCGTTGTAGCCGTGGTTGGCCTCCTTCGATTCGTGGATCTTGCCGATCACGACTGCGCCCTCTTCGCCCGCATTCGAGACGATCATGCGCAACGGCTCCTCGATCGCGCGACGAATGATCGATGCACCGATCTTCTCATCGCCCTCGAGCTTCTTGATCACGTCGTCAACTGCAGAAGCACAGCGAACAAACGCAACGCCTCCGCCCGGGACGATCCCTTCCTCAACGGCAGCGCGGGTAGCATGCATCGCATCCTCAACACGAGCCTTCTTTTCCTTCATCTCGGTCTCGGTCGCCGCGCCAACCTTGATCACTGCAACGCCGCCAACCAGCTTGGCCAGGCGCTCCTGCAGCTTCTCGCGATCGTAGTCGGAGGTGGTCTTGTCGATCTGAGCGCGAATCTCCTTCACGCGGCCTTCGACATCGCCGTCCTTGCCGCCGCCATCAACGATGGTGGTGTTGTCCTTGTCAATCGTCACGCGCTTGGCAGTGCCGAGGTCTTCGATCTTAACGCCCTCCAGCTTGATGCCGAGGTCTTCCGTGATCGCCTTGCCACCGGTCAGGATTGCGATATCCTGCAGCATCGCCTTGCGGCGATCGCCGAAGCCAGGAGCCTTCACGGCCGCGACATTCAGCGTTCCACGCAGCTTGTTCACCACGAGAGTTGCGAGCGCCTCACCATCCACATCCTCAGCGATGATCACGAGTGGCTTCGCCGTACGCGCAATCTGCTCGAGCAAGGGAAGCAGGTCCTTCATCGACGAGATCTTCTTCTCGTAGATCAGGATGTATGGATTCTCCTGCGCAACTTCCATCCGCTCCGCATCGGTCACGAAGTAAGGAGAGAGATAGCCGCGGTCGAACTGCATACCCTCAACCACATCCAGCTGCGTCTCCATCGTGCGCGACTCTTCGACGGTGATGACGCCGTCCTTGCCGACCTTCTTCATCGCCTCGGCAATGATCGTGCCGATCTGCGAATCCGAGTTGGCCGAGATGGTTCCGACCTGGGCAATCATGTCGCCCGAAACCGGCTTCGACAGCTTGCTCAGGGCTCCACCCACCGGAAGCCCGTTCTCATCGCGCTTGCCGATGATCGCCTCGACAGCCTTGTCGATACCGCGCTTCAGTGCCATCGGATTCGCACCGGCGGCTACTGTCTTCACACCCTCGCGATAGATCGCCTGGGCCAAAACGGTAGCAGTGGTGGTGCCGTCGCCGGCCACATCCGAGGTCTTCGACGCAACCTCACGCACCATCTGTGCGCCCATGTTCTCGAGCGAGTTCGAAAGCTCGATCTCCTTGGCAACGGTCACGCCGTCCTTGGTGATCGTCGGCGAACCAAACTTCTTCTCGATAACAACGTTGCGACCCTTCGGTCCGAGCGTCACCTTCACCGCGTCGGCCAGAATGTTTACGCCGCGCAGAATTGCCTGACGCGAATCTTCTCCGTGCAGAATCTGTTTTGCCATTGTGTTACTCCTGTTACCGGCTCAAAGGCCGATCAAAATTAAGTGATGAATTCAAGGTTTTTTGCTTTTGCCGCGAAGCGGCGTCTGCTGCATGCAATGCCGCGCAGTCGCTACTTCTGGAGGATGCCGAGAACTTCTTCTTCACGCATGATCAGCAGCTCTTCGCCGTCGATCTTGATCTCCGTGCCCGAGTACTTGCCAAACAGAATGCTGTCGCCAGCCTTCACGTCGAGCGGGAATACCTTGCCCTCGTCGTTCGACTTGCCTTTGCCGACCGAGATCACCTCGCCCTGCTGCGGCTTTTCTTTTGCCGAATCGGGGATGATGATGCCGCCACGGATGCTTTCGCCCTCTTCAATGCGCCGGACCAGAATGCGGTCGTGCAGCGGTGTAAACGATGTTTTAGCCATTGCTTTGCATCTCCTTGTTTCGAGTTTTCCTGTTGCAGTTTTGGAGCGAACTGGTCTTCCGTCCGCGTGTACGCAACGAGTTCCGGCACCTGACCTGAACCAGTCACAAAGGTGGGAGGCAAATCGCCAACCGCCGCGCTTTACAGGAGCCTTATTGCCCAAAGCTCACCGTTCGGCACTCGTTAGCACTCAAGCCTACCGATTGCTAACGATAGTCACCTGACGTAACAATGTCAAATCTCCACTGTGAAATCTGAGTGAAAGTCACGCAAGCCTCGCCACCCCGCATCTCCGGCCCCCGGTCGCTCCGAAACATCGTAAAATAGACACCATGCAGTTACGCCGTTTCTCTCAGTTCGCGATTCTCTTTAGCTTCGGCCTGGTTTCATGCTTTTCCGTCCTGGCACAGGACACCCCCGCCAAACGAAGCCGCAAATACAAGCCGCCACCACCGACCTCCCGCATCGAAGTCACGGTCCTGAAGAAGTTCAACGGCAAGCCCATCAGCAACGCCGCCGTCGTCTTTGACGCCACCTTGGATGGCAAGGATCAGGGAACTCTTGAGGTCAAGACCGACCCTGAGGGCAAGGCGACAATCGACGTTATCCCCACCGGAAGCAACGTGCGAGTTCAGGTTATTGCCACCGGCTACGCCACCTACGCGGAGGAATACGTCGTCTCTGAGCCCACCCGGGAGATATCCATCTCCATGATTCGCCCCAAGGAGCAACTCTCGTCCTATCAGGACAACGACGGCAAGGACTCAAGCAGACCGGTGGGCGTCCAGGAGCCAGTCCGGCCGACAACGCCTAAGGCGAAGCCGACAACGCCTCCTGCAACACCGCAGGCAACGCCTCAGCAGCCCCCAAGTGCCTCGGACACCACGCCTAAGCGGTAACTACTCAAGTCGGCTCTATGGATAAGCTGTTGAAGGGAAAGACCGTGCTCGTTACTGGAGCGGCCAAACGCATCGGCCGGGCAATCGCTCTTGCCCTGGCCGAACGCGGAGCCAGCACGGCCATCACCTACCTTGGCTCACAGTCTGAAGCGGAAAAAACGGTGCGCGCCTTGGGCGCCCACGACGTCGACGCCTTTGCTGTACGCTGCGATTTACGCGATCCCGAGAGCATCCAGCAGACCGTGGCGTCGGTTATCGAGGAGTTCGGCCAACTCGATCTGCTCGTCAACAACGCCGGCATCTTCGAGTCCGAAGCACTCGAGAAGATCTCAGTCGATCAATGGGACGCAATGTTCGCCACGAACACCCGCGCGCCGTTCCTGATGGCCAAGGCCGCCCATCCCCATCTCCGCGCAACGCGGGGACGCATCCTCAACATCGGATCCCTCGGTGGCCTGCACCCCTGGGCCACCCACGGCCACTATTGCACCTCCAAGGCCGCTCTGCACATGCTCTCTCAGACCATGGCGAAGGCCTGGGCGCCTGAGATCAGCGTCAACTGCATTGCTCCGGGAATGATCGTCCAGGGTGAGGTCGACGAAGCCTACGAACACTTCGCCCGTAAGACCCCCATGCAGCGCAACGGCACGGCTCACGACGTCGCCGCAGCCGCCATTTTCTTCGCCACCGCTCCTCATTTCATCACCGGTCAACTGCTGGCCGTCGACGGCGGCCTCGGCCTTTAGGGAACTCCTGATCAAGCCTTCGTTTTGAAAGGGCGGACTTCAGTCCCGCCGTAAAGGCCGATAATTTTTCAATGTGGCTTTAGTCGCCGAGGAATGTTAGTGGGACAGAGACTTTTCAGCGTCTCTCAACGCCCGGTCAGCTTCTGCCACCAGTTCCTCTTGCCTTCCTCAGCGTAAAGATGGAGGGGCTCGGGCTGCGGTTGCAGCGGCTTTCCTAGAAACGCCGCCAGAGGATTCGAGACGCACAGAAGGTGCGCATACTCCGGCCCATACTTCTGCGCTACCAGTTCGAAGGCATCGTTCATCTTCGGAGCCCGCGACGTCGTATTATGCGCATCGGTTGCAAGAAAATGGACCCAGCGATTCGCTAGAAGGTCGTGGGCCATGCGCTCAGCGTGTTTACCCATGTGGCCCGTAACCGACCCCGCAGTGACCTGTACCAACACGCCGCCGCGAAGCCAGTCCATCATCCGCGGCCGGTCGGCCTGCAGCGTCGGATTTCGCTCCGGATGCGTCAGAATCGGGGTCAGTCCGGCAAGCTGCAACTGGTAAAAAATATCCGTCAAACCACGGGAGATCCCGTAATCCGGAATCTCAACCAGCAGATAACCCTTCCCGTTGATGCTGAACTTCGCAGGATCGAGCTTCGCTTCCTGGATATTTTCATACGACATGTGGAAGTCGCATCCATGACCCAGCTTCACGGATATCCTCTCACGCTCCAAAATCCTCTGTAATTCGCTGATCTTTTCGGCAATCACCGATGGCTCGTAGAGGTACGAGCCATTGGCATGAGGGGAGCACACAATGTGCGTTATTCCATCCGCAGCCGCAAGTCTCGCCATGGCGACCGAGGTCTCCACACTCGATGCCCCGTCGTCTACGCCCCATAGAAGGTGATGATGAATATCGATCATCGCGTAGTCAGGGTATCATCGCGTCTACTGCGCTGCGGCCAGCGACTCAGCCATTGCCTGAAACAGGTGCAATCCATCAGCAGAGCCCAGAAGAGTCTCACTCGAGCGGTCCGGATGCGGCATCATCCCCAGCACATTGCGACCCTCATTCAGAACCCCGGCTATATTTTCAAGCGAGCCATTCGGATTCACCGCTGCCGTCACCGCACCCTCAGGCGTAGCGTAGCGGAACGCAATGCGATCCTCATTCTTCAGTGCGGCCAGCGTCTCCGCATCGCAGAAGTAATTGCCTTCCATATGCCCGATCGGCATCTGCAGAACCTGCCCTTGCGATAACCCATGCGTAAAGGGAGAATCGACTGTCTCTGTCCGCAAAAATGTCTGTTTGCAGATGTAGTGCTGGCTGGCGTTGCGCATCAACGCCCCGGGCAGCAGTCCGGACTCGCACAAAATCTGAAATCCGTTGCAGATTCCCAGAACCAGACCTCCGCCCTTGGCGAACTTCGTGACCGACTGCATCACCGGCGCAAACTTCGCAATCGCGCCTGTCCGCAGATAGTCACCGTAAGCGAATCCGCCGGGAACGAGAATGGCATCGCACCCTTCGAGATCCTCCGACGCGTGCCAAAGAAACGTCACAGGCTGACGGGCAATCGCATCGACCACATGGTGAGTATCGTGGTCGCAATTGGATCCCGGAAACACCAGAACGCCAAATTTCATACCTTAAGAATACCATCCGAAAAACGACAAAAATCGACCGCGGATGGCACGGCACAGACAGATAGAGGGCACTGCACGGACAAATCCGGTTCAAAAAGATCCCACCGATCCGTGGTATCTGAATTGATCCGCGCAATCACGGTCGATCCAGGCTAAACCGGAGCATAGATCGCAAAACCGCGCGGCGGGGCAGGGAACTCGGAGTTGCCTTCACCATCGGTCGTGCGCTCATCTGGATGCGCCGTATCATGGCCATCCCACGCGATCGGAGCAAACTTCTGGTTTGGCCATCGGGTTTTCACCGAGGTGCCCGACCACTTGTCCCCAAGGTTGTTAAGCACATACACCAGCCCTGGTTGATCGACGCTGTCATCCTTGTATCCGACCCGCTGCATGATGTACAGGTCGGGGTCGGCGTGCAGTATCTGCGAGTCACCGCCGGCATACTTATGATGTGCCCCGATCAGCGCATCGATTCCATTCGGTGTACCCGGTCGCGCGAGCCCATTGTTGTAGTAGTCGTACCAGAAGATGCTTGGGTACCCTTCATGCACCATGATGAACGAGTAAGCCATCATCTTGTCATTCACAATCGCGTTATCACCCATATCGTGGTTGTCGACAAATGTGGCAGCGTGCAACGGGCGCTTCATCACAACGGCCCCGCCATCAGTCAGGTTGCGGAGATCATAGTTCGGCGTATCGCACACATCCTTCAACTTGTACCGCAGCGGAAAGTCGAACGCTGCAATCTGCGTATCGGTCAGCTTGTTCACTCGCTCCAGCCACTGGTCGATATCCTCAGTTCCTGACCAGTGCTCGCCAACGATATACGGAGTAAATTCCTTGCCGTCCTTCACATAGCGATATTTGGAGAGCAAGCCAATCATCCACGCTCCGAACCCCTTCACAAAATCGAAGCGAAAACCATCGAAGCCAAGCTCCTCAATCAGCATCCGCGCATACTCAAACATCGCTGTGTAAACAACGGGATTGCGATGGCATAGATGGGGAAACCCGGCGTAGTTTTCCTCACCCGGCATCATCACCTGCTCGTAACGGCTTGGATGAAAGCAGTTCCAGTCGCGTGGAAACCGCCCACTCTTCGGATTGAACCTGGTCCACCGTTTCTGTCCGTCCAGAGGGTTCACCTCCTCTTCGTCAGCGCCGGAGTTGTGATTGATCACCATGTCCGCGTACAGTCCAATCCCACTAGCGTGAGCCTTGGCAATCAGAGCCTCCAACTCAGCCCGATTGCCAAACAATGTCTTGACTCCGCCCTTCTGATCGAAATCGCCCAGGTCGAAGTAGTCGTACGGGTCATACCCCATCGAGGTGTTGCTGGACGCCTTCGAAACCGGAGGGAGCCAAAGTGCGTTGAAGCCTGCCTTCCCCAAGTCCTCCACTTTTTCCGCAACAAAGTTCCACCAGTTGTGCTCCTGCTTATCCTTCTGCGGCGAATCCCAGTAAAAAGCCTGCATCATCACTGCCATGTCAATCGTTCTCCCTATCCAACCCTTAGGCGTAGCACAGCTATTCGCGCGAGACGCGTCTCGGCGCCGTAACATTCATCTTTGCGCTATAGTTCTGCCCAGCAGGTCAGATGCGCCCATGAACACCCAGGTTGGTATGGACATCAGAAACAGCAACGCGACCGCGCATCTCAAGACCGCTGGCAACGCGCTTGTCGGCTGGTGGCGCGCCGCAACCCTCGACGCGCTCATCGTAGGAATTCTCTGGCTGATCGGCCTCGAACTGATTCGCGTTCCCTGGGCGCCCTTGTGGGCGATCTTCGGTGGGCTGCTCCAGATCATCCCCACCTTCGGAGGCATGATCGCGCTTATCGGTCCGGTGCTCGCCGTGGCCTTCAGCGGGTACGACGAGTGGCGACTTGGCCTTGTCCTCGGCCTCTACGGCCTGATTGTCATCCTCGAAGGCCTCGTTATTGGTCCTTACGTTCTCCACCGGACGACGAAAATTCCCTGGTGGGCAGCCTTCTTCGGACCGATCGTCCTAGGCATCATCATCCCCTTTTGGGGTGTGCTGCTCGCGCCTCCGTTGCTTGCGGTCATCTTTGCGTTTCGCAAGCCCGCGCTACCCAATCGCCCCTAAACCGTCACCCCAGATTGTACCGAGTCTCCGCTAATCGATAGAGCGGCCGCCACACCAGCCGGTTGATTGTCACAACCATCATGGCCATCACAATCGTCGCAAGCAACAGAATCTGAAACTGCCCGCTATCGGTCGCCGCGCTGATCGTAGCGCCCAACCCAACGGTCTGCAGCGTCTGGTTCTTCAAATGGAAGTATTCCGCGATAATGCTCGCATTCCATGCGCCGCCTGAAGCGGTTACCAGTCCCGTAATCAAAAACGGAAAGATCCCCGGCAGGATGACGGTCTTCCACTTCTGAACCGTCGTGAAGTGAAACAGCTTCGCAACCTCTTTCAGATCGGAAGGAATCGCCATTGCTCCTGCAATCACGTTGAACAGGATGTACCACTGCGTCCCCAGCAGCATCAGCGCAATCGAGCCAATCCCCATCCCACCTCCCAGCCGCACCAACGCGAGCAGAAGAACAGGGAACAGCGCGGTAGCCGGCACCGACGCGGCAACCTGCGCAATCGGCTGGGCGATCCGCGCCAACCGCGGATGAAATCCAATCGCAACCCCAGCTGGAATCGTCCACGCAGCAGCCAGAACAAGCGACACATTGACCCGCAGGAAAGTAGCCAGTGCGCCCTTCATAATCTCGGCGAACTGCGATCCATGCACCTCCCGCAACAGAGCTAGCGCCTGCCACGCAGCATAGAGCACAGCCGCTGCAATCAAGACGAGCACGGCTCCTCTAAACCACGCGGCTCCTCGCTCTCTCTTCCCGTCCGAGTCTTCCCCGCCAGTCGAGCTCTTCGCCATCTGCTCCTTGCGCTCGCTGGCCAGTCGCCGGTAGACCCTTTCGCCGAGCGGCACAACTGTATGCTCCCGCAGCGAGCGAAGTCCTCGAGAGTGCTGCAGCAAATGCAACAGCGGCGAACGCACCCGCGTTCCACTCTCTACCTGCTCAAACTTGAACTTGTCGCTCCACGCGATCACCGGCCGCCAGATCAGCTGATCCGTCGCAACGATAATCGCAATCATCGTCAACAGCCCCCACGTAATCGCCGTGTAATTTCCCGTTCCGGCGGCTGTCTGCAAGTACGAGCCCAGCCCCGGCAGCCGGAAGTCCCGCGTCCCCAAAACAAACATCTCGCACGCCATCAGGAAAAACCATCCGCCGGCAACCGAAACCATCGAGTTCCACACCAACCCAATCGCCGAATACGGAAGCTCCAACTGGACAAGCCGCTGCAGTCGCGAAAAGTGATAGATGCTGGCAGCCTCGGACAGCTCGCGCGGAATGCTCTTAATCGAGGAATAAAAGCTGAATGCCATATTCCACACCTGGCCGGTAAAGATCAGCACTATCGCGCCCATCTCCACACCAATCTGCCGCGTCGGAAACAGCGCCACCATCGCCAGCATCACACCAGGCAAAAAACTCAACACCGGGATCGATTGCAGAATATCCAGCCCTGCAATCATCAGCGCTTCAATCCGCTTGTTATAAGCAGCGACGTATCCATAGCCAATCGCGAACCCAAGGCTCAACAGATAAGCCAGCCCGATCCGCACAACCGAATAAAACGCATATTGCGGCAGCGCGCGTGGACTCTGCGAGATCACAATCTCCGGCTCAGGATGCCCAAACCAATACTTTGCGATGACCACGACGGCATAAAAGCAAGCGAGTCCCAGGCCTGCGACGCACAGATCCAGTACCACCGGCCAGCTGCGCTGCAAAACCTGCGACCGCGCCAGCGTCTCGCGCCCGGGGATATTACTGAATCGCTCCGGAAACCCGATCATGCATCAATCTCCGCCGTCGCGGTTGGCTTCTCGTCATGATGAAGCTTCTCCGGCTGAATAAACCGCCGCCGCGAAGCATCGAAGTCGAACAGTTCGGCGTACCTTCCCCAGTTGATCGCCGTCTCCAACTGACGCAACGTCTCCTCTTCGCTGAACTGCTCATCCAGCACATCGTGGAAGAACTCCTCCGGTACGCTTCGATCGCTCTTCGACTCAATCGCACGTACAATCTGGCGGAGCAGCAGAACATTTTCCACTGCCGCGCTTCGAAACAACTCTTTCTGCCGCAAGATCTCCGAGTTCGCGTACTCGGTCCCGGTCGGTGTGATCTCCGCGTCACCCTCCGTCACCTTCAGGAAACCCAACAACTGCGCGGCATCGACGATCGGCAAGCAGGTCATCGATCTCAAACGCAAGGTCGTCCGCCAACCGGTAAATATCATCCTTGCCGTTGTGATCCAGCACCAGTTCCAGAAGACCCGCAATTCCACCCGGTCGAGCATGCGGCAGCATCTGGTAGTGCATCTGCCTCTGGTCGCGCACCGGCTTTCCGGCTGTACTCTGCGGCAAAGCGGGCGGTTGCGCATCCGGCTGCGTCAGCACCTTGTAGATGTAGTCGACCAGTTGCGTAAACGCCGTAGCCTTCCGGTCTCTCGGATGCTGAATCCCCACCCTGAAATCAGTCCGTACATGCCCCGGATTGCGGCCCAGTACGATGATTCGATCCGCCAGCAGAACAGCCTCTTCTATGTTGTGAGTTACCAGAAAGATCGCCTGCGTCGGAATCGTCTTGTTCTGCCAAAGCTCGAGCAGTTCGCTGCGCAGATTTTCCGCAGTCAGTACGTCGAGCGCAGAAAAAGGCTCGTCCATAAATAGAACCTCGGGCTCAACCACCAAAGCCCGGGCAAAGCCGACCCGCTGTCGCATCCCGCCCGAAAGCTCCTTCGGATAAGCGGCCTGAAACCCATCCAAACCCACCGTATCAAGAATCTTCAGACTGCGCTTCCGCCTCTCCGCCGGCTCCATGCCTCGCGCCTTCAAAGGAGCTTCAACATTCTCCAGGACCGAAAGCCACGGAAACAGTGCAAAGCTCTGAAAAACGATCGACACATTGACGTTGGCAGTCGCAATCGGCTGTTCATGCCAGTAAACCTCCCCCGCCGAAGGCACCGATAAGCCCGTCAACATACGCAGCAGCGTGGATTTTCCTGATCCCGACGGCCCAAGCAACGCCACGATCTCTCCGGCCGTAATCGAAAGATCGGTCGGCGAGATTACCTGGATGCGGTTCTCGCTGGGCTGCGCGTAATATTTCTCAACACGTTCCGCGCGTATGATAGCTGGCTGCATAGGAGGGTTTTGTAGTACAGTACACGTTCTCTGTGAATTCTGAGGTATGTCGTCAACTACTCTTTGGCCAGCGTATCATTATCATGTAGGTCCAAAGACGAATGGATGCCTGCGAACGTGACATTTAAATTGTATTTTGACCTTCAAAATCGGGGATATACAGCATGCTAGATTCAACCACCGCAACCAACTCAAAACCCAGGGTCCTGGTTGCTGATGACGAGCAGGTTATTGCCAACACACTCGCGATTATTCTCAATCAGGCGGGTTTTGAGGCACGCGCTGTCTTTAGCGGTGAAACAGCCGTCGAGACGCTCGAGAGCTTTCAGCCCGACATGCTGATTAGCGACGTCATCATGACCGGAATGACAGGCATCGAAGCAGCCATCATCACGCGCAGCAGGCTGCCCAAGTGCAAGATCCTTCTCTTTTCCGGCCAGGCCGCGACCGCTGATCTACTCGAAAAAGCCCGCACCCAGGGGCATGAATTTGAAATTCTTGCGAAGCCGGTACATCCGACGGATCTTTTGGCAAAGTTGCGCGGCTAAACGTTATCAACCTGAACAAAGAAGGAGGGGCTTCGGCCCCGCCTCAGTCTTTGTCGCCAATACTTATGGCGCGAATCAAAGGCTATTTGCCGGCCCCGCCTCGGTCCGCCGTCTCTCTTTTATCTTGACGGCAGGTACACCTGCGTACACCGTCCAGGGCTCCAGGCTTCGCGTCGCTACCGAACCCAGCCCCAGCACCGCGCCGTCTCCCATATTGACCCCAGGCGCCAACGACGCCCGAGCGCACACCCAGGCATACGCGCCCAGGTTCATCGCATACGCGATCAGCGGAAACCCAGGATCGTCATAATCGTGAGTCGCCCCACACACATAGGCATCCTGCGACAGGATCGCGTGAGAACCAAACGTGACCGGAGCAGGATTGTAGATTTCGGCGCCGTCTCCGGCCGTCACCTGATCGGCACAAATTAGATTCCACGGCGCCCACACCCTCGAACGTGGATAGAAATGGCAATTCTGGCCCATCTTCGCCCCAAAAAGCCGCAAAAGAAACGATCTCCAGGAATGTAACGGTCGCGGTGACGTTCTGTACAACAACACCCAGCAAATATTCCAGTTCAGTCTTCGAAGCCGGTCGCAAAACGAAAACGCCGGCCGCAGATAGGGGTCAGCCGCCGTATCCGCCGCAATATGCTCCGCCGCGTTGTAGAAAACCTCTCTCGGCATCGACGTCAACACCTATTCCGAATCGACAGCGGTTGGAGTCAGCACAGTAGCAGTTCCAAACAGCCGGATAATCGCCTTCGCATTCTCTCGCATATCGTATCGGTGATGGAAGCACTGATGTGCACGCTTCGCCATTAGCTGCCGCTCTTCCAGCGTCATGCCGATCCACCGCTGCAGTAGCCGCAGCGTACCCTCCGCGGTATCCAGTTCCATCAATCCCGCGCCATCCTCGGCGATCTCTTCTGCGATATTTACCTTGTCAGCGAGCAGCACCGGCCTCCCGCATCCCAGCGCCTCTGCCACCGCAATCCCGAAGTTCTCCTGGTGCGAAGGCAGCACAAACGCCTCCGATCCGAAAAACGCTCCCCACTTGGCATCACCAGTGATCAGGCCCGGCCAGAAGACGCGATCTCCGATACCAGCACCGGCGGCCGTAGCTTTCAGCTTGGTGCTCCACGCCTGCGAATCAGGGCCGGCCATCACAAGATAGAGATCAGGATCGCTCGCAGCCACTTTGGCGAACGCATCGATCAGAAGGTCGCATCCTTTTTTGCGATGGATTCGACCGAGAAAGAGAAGATATCGCTTATCTTTCACCTCCGGGCACTTCGCAAAAAAAGCCTGCTTCTGCACCTCAGGATCGCCCGCGGGGCCGCTCGCGCCGTAAGGCACAACATAGGCGTTCCAGCGGTGCATCCAGAAGCTCTCCTCAGCCAGCCTCTTTTCTGCCTTCGACGTAAACAGAACCCGATAAGCGCCTCGCAGGATCCAGTACTCAGCGGGAATCCAATACAGCCACTTCTTGACATGCTTCAGCGGAAACGCGTGCTTGAAGTATGGGTCCAGCATGCCGTGAGTAAACACCACGTAGGGCGTGTTTCCCGCCAGCGTTCGCCACGCCGCATACCCGCAGTATTGCCACAATCCGTTGACCACCACACCGTCGAAACGATGGCGGTTATCCCTTAGCCAAGGCAATAGCTTCGAGTTAAAACCATACTTGGTGTTCGTCGGTCCTAGCGCGTGAACCGGAAATCCAATGTCGCTCAGATAGGGCGCCGCCGGGTCGTCGAGTGTCACCACCTCGCCCGTATAACCGATGGGGCCATAACTTAGAAGCACCCTTACCGACTCGGTCGGACCGCCCGCCGCCGGATCCAGTGTCCCGATAATGTGAAGAATCCGCATCAATTTCTGCCCATCACCTGTCAGACTATCAGCAGGGGTGGTGATGATTTCGTCCTGGAGTTGGACGTTCATGACGTAGTGATCTTCCGGGTTAACTGGGCGATCGCGCTTCGTAAACCGCGAATATCTTCCTCAAAATCCCAGCTCCGAATCTTCTCCAGTCCACGCTGTCCCATCGCCGATGCAGTCTCTGGCGTCGCCAGCACGGTTCGCAGCGCATTCCTCAAACTTGTGACATCGCCGGCAGGGAAGACGCAGCCCTCCACGCCGTTCTCAATCAGGTCCGGCTGGCTTCCCACCTCGTCCGAGACGATCACGGCGCGCCCCGCGTTCATCACCTCATTCACGATTAATCCCCACGGTTCATGACGCGACGGCAGCACAAACACCGTCGCCAGATCGAAGAACCTCGGCAACTCCGACTGGTTTCTAAACCCGCAAAAACGTACACCCTCCAAACCGTAGTCCGTCACCTGCTTCTCCAGTGACGTGCGCTCCTCGCCATCGCCAACAATGACAAGATGGGGATGCGGCATACTTCCATCTACCGCTAACAGGTCCCTGTAAGCCTTCACCAGATCCTCGCATCGCTTGCGACGTTGTAATTTGGACGCAAAAAGAATTACCGGACGCGCGGGATCAAGATTCAATTCCTTCTGCAACTCGGCTCGCCCTTGTCGAACCTCCTCCGCGCGTCGCTGAAAGTAACGATTGTCGACCGCATAGGGCATTAGATACAGCGGAAAATCCTCGCCGAGGTAGTGACGCCAATACTCTGCGTTCAGCGTCCCGATCGGAAGCGCGCCATCAATCAGCCCACGCAATATTCTGAAGAACAGACCCTTCGCCGCCAGTGTGGAACCGCTCCGCTCACGATCTCCCAGCCACGACTCCGCCCGCACCAGCACCGGTATTCCAAGCGATTTCGCGGCCAACATGCCTTGCATCGCATTCAGCGAGGAGTACCCATGCACCCACAGGACATCGAAGCCAGGATTCGCTTTGGTTCCACGCAGACGACTGAAGATTCCGTAGTTCAGCGGAGCCAGCGGCGCTGGATTGGAAGTATCCCGAATCACCGGAAGGAACTCGTAGCGATAACCATCCAGCAGGGGAACGTCCCACTTCACGCCCACGCCGAACCCCTCGTCCTTGTATCCGCGAACCGAAAAGTCGGAGCCGAAGAAGACGGTCAGATCGATGTCCGGCTCCTGTGCAATCCGGCGCAGAAGCGGAGCCTGGTACTGGATTGGGTGGCTCACAAGGTAAGCCAGCCTCACCTTATTTTTCGATCCATTGGCCATGTCGGATGAACGTAGTGCCATTTCCTGAACGGTCTTGTGGGGAGTTTCACGACGACTACGCGGAGCCGTTCATGATCCTCTCTACTACTGAGCGGCAACGAGCAGAATGGAAGCGATGCCCAGCAACGTACCGATTCCTCCAGACTTAATCGCGGCCTTCATGGAGCTGGATGGCAGGAAGACGATATCTTCTGCCTCCAGAACTGGGTCTGGAGCTTTGCCGTTCATCACCTTCTTGATATCGACGCGAACCACCTGGCGACTGACGCCAACGGAGCGAATGATTCGCAGATCCCCGGTTTTGCCTTCAAAGCCGGGGCCGCCGGCAAGCGCAGCAACCTTCATCAAAGTAAGTGGCGAGTTCTGTTGAAGCGGTATGGCCCCCTGAGTCCTGAATGCACCAAGCAGATAGATCACGCCGACCCGCGGCACAATAATCGTGTCGCGAGGGAAGATTGGTATATCCGCCAACGCACTCTTCGCAGGATCAACTCCGAGATCAATGGTGATAGGCTCTGGGACGCCAGGACGGTTGATCGTAATGACGTGACTCGCCGTATTCGGGAGTCCTCCGCCGCCACCAACCACTACCGTCGTAGCGCCGATTCCTCCGCCACCTCCGCCGCCCGCCGCCGCCAGTACGTCGTAGAGCCTTCGCTCCCCATACACAGGCACAATGCCATGCACCTCTCCCATTACTGTGGCGATCAGGTTCGGCGACTCTGTAATTTGAATCGACACCTGCGGATCACGATACATCCCTGCGCTAACCAGCTTTTGCGCAATCAGGTCCTCGGCCTGATGGATCGTCAGCCCTGCCACCGGCACCCTGCCAAGCAGCGGAAGTTGAATCATGCCGTCAAGGTCCACACGCACAGTGGGGGCATAGTCCACACTGGCATAGAGATGAATCGCGAGAAGATCATCGCGCCCAAGCGTAATCTCCCGATGCCCTGGAAAGAGAATCGCTGGATCCGTCGTTATCTTCACTGGGGGATTGACCTCAGTAGAAGATCCAGGCGCCGGTCCGCTGAATTGGCCCTGGGCATCGTGGCCACAGGCGGCGATCAGAAAGAGTCCCCACGTCGCCCACACGCCCCAACTAGTTGTGCGCTTGATGATCCCACTGGTTCGGAGTTTGTCCTGTCTCAGTCTCATACCTCCGTCTCCCGGCCTTTGCGCGTTCCTGCTCCGCTGCGTTGAGCTTCCCAGCTCTCTGAATCCACGCTCGCGTACGAGTAAGCCGAATACCCGTAATATCCGTAGTACTCCGGAGAGTTCAGATCGACAGCATTCAACACAATTCCGGTAATGCCCGCACCGGAGCGCAACAGGATATCCCTGGCTCGCCGCACAACATGCTTGCTCGACTTGCCATGCCGCACCACAAGAATCACGGCATCGGCCTGGCGTGCAAGGATTACGCCATCCGTCACGGAGAGAATCGGTGGAGAATCGATGACGATATAGTCATAAATCTCTCCGCAACGCTTCAGAATGGCCTCCATCGCGCCAGAACTCAGCATCTCTGTGGGAAAGGGAGGAACGGGTCCGCTCGGTAGAATGTCGAGGTTCGGAATCTCGTTCACGGTCTGCACGGTCTCTTCCAGTTTCGTAGCTCCCGTCAGCACAGTTGTCAGCCCGATCTTGCCGTTCAACCCGAACCGGTGATGAATATTCGGCCGGCGCAGGTCTCCATCGATCAGCAGTACCCGCGTATCGCGCTGCGCAAGGATCGCCGCCAGGTTGCTTGCGGCAGTCGTTTTACCTTCCGAAGGCGTAGCGCTGGTCAACACAATGAACTTCGGCGGATGGCCTGTGCTCGACAGCAGAAGCGACGTACGCAGCGAACGAAACGCCTCGGCGAATTGTGACTTCGGCTGGCTCAATATGCCCACGTTTCGTTGCGCCGTGGATAGGGTCCCGGCCTGGTCCGCAGACGCCCGCCGTGCCCGCGGAATGATTGCCAGTGATGGTAGCTCGGTAATGCTCTCGATCTCTGCGATACTACGCAATCCGGTGTCAAGGCTCTCCATGAGGAAAGCCAACACAATGCCGGCAATAATGCTGAATGTCAGGGCTGTGAGAATCACGGTTGACTGAGGCCGCAACAGAGGATTGGCCGGCGGAAGGGCAGGGTCGACGACGTCGATCTCCAGTGACTCCAGTCCCGACTGGACGCTCGCTGTCCTCAGACGCTGTTGCAGGCTGTTATACAAAGCGCTGTTTGCTTCAAACTCACGCTGGCGCAAGGTATATTCCACCAACTGGTCACGTAGTTTATAAGCGTCAGTTTTTTGTGCTTCAAGCGCCGCTGATGTCTGCTCCTCGTTTGCCCGGGCGACAACGTAGTTCTGTTTCGCTTGCAGCAGCAAGCGGTTCTGTTCCACACTGATCTCTTTGTTTAACTCGTCGATCTGGGCTTTCAGAGCCTTCGCCTGGGGATGGTTCGGTCCCAGCGTCGCTTCCATCTGCGCATAGGTTGCCTTCGAAGTAGCCAGTTGTCCGCGCAACACGGTCAGCTCGCCCGGCGCTATTCCCGGCGTCATCTCAATCGAGCTTTCCACGGTGTCCGGGTCCATTCCGCTTAAAACCCGATAGCGTGACTCAGCGATAATCCGGGTCAACTTCGAGGCCGCCGCAGCTTTCGCAAGATCATCCAGCGAACTGCTGATCTGATTATGGGACGGATCAAACCCTAGAATCCCCAATCGGCGCTGCATGTCCATCATCTGCTCTTGCGAAGTCTCTACATCCTGCTTTAGTCCTTCGAGCGTACCGGAGAGAAAGTCGGAGACGTGTTGCGACGATTCGAACCGCGTCCTGTAGCTGCGTTGAATGTAATCCTGGATGACTCTGTTGACGATGTCAGCCGAAAGCTTCGGATTCAGGCTGCTGTAGCTGATCCGGATAATGTCCGTCTTAGGAACAGCCGTCACATGGAGATTGCTTTGCAGGCGATGGACCGTCGATTGTCGTGTCGGGCCATCGTCCAGGCTGGTGTGCGCGACCGACCCTTTTCTCTCGAGAAAATCCGCGTTGTTCGACAGGTCCATCTCGCGGCACACGGTCAACATCAGCGTGTCGCTCTTCAGAATCTCAATCTCGGTCAGCATCCTCGAACCGGAATCGCCGGCGTAGCCCTGAACCGCGCTTACCTTGTATTCATTCGACGACCCTGACCGAACCTGAATCCTGCCATAAGCGTCGTATAGCTTCGGTTGAGACTCTGCTTTGTAAATACCGTAAGCCAGTCCAAGAACTGCACAGAGAATCACGATCCAGCGGCGTTTCCGAAGCACAATAAACGCCTCAGAAAGCGTTGTATCCGTAACCGTCGTACTGAACCCAGTTTGGTTAGTCTCTGGAACACCCATGAGTGGCGGCTGCGCTTTTTCTGAACCCATCGTTTTTAGTCTACTTGAGTGTACATGGCTGATCGAAGATCATGTCCATCCCCCATTAGTCGTGCGCCAAGAGAGTAAGCAGGTGCTCAACCACTCAATTCCTCTGCCATCGGTTATTCTCAAAATGAGGGATAACTCACGAGATCATGAGCGAAGACATCAAAATTGCCGTTGTCGGTTCTGGGTACGTCGGGTTGGTCGCCGCTGTCTGCTTCGCCGAAGCCGGTCACCATGTCATCTGCGTGGATAACGATGAACGCAAGGTCACCGCGCTCCAGGCTGGCGACTCCCTCATCCACGAGAACTCGCTCCCCCAGCTCCTCGATAAGTACCGAAACACCAAAGTCCGCTTTACGACCGATCTTGCCGAAGCCACCCGCGAATGCGAAGCCATCTTCATCGCGGTCGGAACGCCTCAAAGCGACACCGGTGACGCGGACCTCTCGTACGTAGAGGCGGTCGCTTGCGAGATCGCACGCTCTATCACCAGTTACAAGGTCATCGTCGAAAAAAGCACCGTTCCCGTCTACACCAACGAGTGGATCACGCGCTCCATGGAGCGCAACGGAGTCGCCCGTCACCTCTTCGATGTCGTCTCGAATCCGGAGTTTCTCCGTGAGGGAACTGCCGTCGCCGACTTTCTGCACCCGGACCGCATCGTCGTCGGCGCCGATAGTGAACGAGCTGCCGCCGTCCTCCGGCGAATCTATCTGCCTCTCACCAGTGGCGACTATTACACCCAGAGCGACGCGATCGCCGGCTCCTGCAGTGTCGCTGCGCCGCCCGCCCTCCTGTTGACCTCCACCAAAAGCGCCGAGGTCATCAAGCACGCCTCCAACGCCTTTCTCGCGATGAAGATCTCTTTCATCAACGCTATCTCGAACCTTTGTGAAGCCGCTGGCGCTGACGTGGAACAGGTGGCCCGCGGAATGGGGCTCGACAGCCGCATCGGCCCAAAGTTTCTGCGCCCCGGCATCGGCTACGGTGGCTCCTGTTTTCCCAAGGACGTCGCCGCCTTCCGCTCTGTGGCAGGTCAGTTAGGCATCGATTTCAATCTCCTCACCGAGGTCGAAAAGATCAACGACCAGCAAAAGAAGCGTTTTCTCAATAAGGTCCGCTCCGCTCTGTGGACCCTCCGCGGCAAGCGGATCGGCGTTCTCGGGCTGGCATTCAAAGGCGAGACAGACGATATCCGGGAATCGCCGGCGATCGATCTCGTCGAAATGTTTCTTGCCGAAGGGTGTTCCATCGCAGCCTATGACCCTGCTGCCATCAAGCGAACTCAGGAGGTCCTTCCCTCCCAACCCAATCTCACTTACGCTAGCGACGCTTACGACGCTGCAAAAGATGCCGACGCCCTGCTCATCCTCACCGACTGGGCGGAGTTCGCTAACCTGGATCTCAACCGCCTTAATCAGACTCTTCGATATCCCATCGTTATCGATGGCCGCAATCTATACAACCCCGATATCATGATCCAACATGGGTTCACCTATCTAAGCGTTGGTCGCCCGGCGGCATATCCTGTACGGAGCTTAGCGTCACCAACAACCATCAATTAGTCCATTGAGCACGATGGCATCTCTGCTATAAGCCATCCGGCTTTAACTCCCGTTGGATGAAACATAGCGGCGAATGCCATAGGTGGCAGTAAGGAAAGGCAATCGATGATGTCTCGAAATATTTTGGTTACCGGAGCGGCAGGCTTTCTAGGCTCGCACCTCTGTGACGCTTTGCTCGCAGACGGAAACTCCGTCATTGGTGTCGATAACCTCTGCACCGGCAACCTTGCAAACCTTCGTCACCTCGAGAACGACCGGCGCTTTCACTTCCTCGAACAGGACATCACCAAGCCCTTCGACGTGGGCAAGGTCGATTTCGTCTTCAATTTCGCGTCCCCAGCCAGCCCCACCGACTACACCCGTCTCGGCGTCGAGACACTCCTCGTCGGCTCCGCCGGAACCATCAACACCCTCGACCTGGCCCGCAAGCATTGCGCGGGGTTCCTTCACGCCTCCACCTCCGAGTGCTACGGCGATCCCGAGGTACACCCTCAGGTCGAGTCGTACTGGGGCCACGTCAACCCCATCGGCCCCCGATCCGTCTATGACGAAGCCAAGCGCTTTTCCGAGGCCGCCGTTATGGCTTACCACCGCTATTACGGCGTGGACACTCATCTGGTCCGCATCTTCAACACCTACGGCCCCCGCCTCCAGCCTAACGACGGCCGCGTCATCTCCAACTTCATGATGCAGGCGTTGCAGGGACAGCCCATCAGCATCTACGGCGACGGTTCTCAGACACGCAGCTTCTGCTACGTCTCCGATCTCATCGAGGGAATCCTGCTGCTATCCCGCTCCCAGGAACATCTTCCGGTCAACATCGGTAATCCCGTCGAATGGACCATCCTCGAGTGCGCCCACGAGATCCTCTCCGTCACAGGCTCTTCCTCGCAGATACTCTTCCATCCTCTCCCGCAGGATGATCCCACGCGACGGCGTCCCGACATCTCCAAAGCCACACAGCTTCTAGGCTGGGAGCCGAAGGTCAAACTGCGTAGTGGCCTCGAAAAATCGCTCGAATACTTCAAGGCTCGTATCAACGAATCAGATCCGTCTCCAGCGGCCCACTCCGCCGGCTAAGGAATCGCCGGATAGTTGCGCAGCTTTGGATACCATGTCAGTTGCGCCGCGACCGAAGTATCTTTCTGCAGCCCTGACTTGTACGCAGGTGCTTTCCAGCCCTCGTACTGCACCCACGCATTCAACTCGGTCTCTTTGCCGAACCGCTTCACCACACTCGCTTTGTAGTGATTCTGCGTGGTTCCGCCCGGAGCGAAGTCATTCGGTGTCTTCTTGTTCATATACTCCATCTGAATCCATTCGTTGCCCGAGAGATGGTAGGTGATCCATGCCTGCCCGCCCTTCGCCTCGCGCCCAATCCAGTCGCCCGTGATGATGCCCTTATTGGTGTATCCCTCTTTCTGAATGACCTCCCAATAATTGAACCCACCGCCCATGCTTCTCGCCACGCCCGGATCGGTCGTCACGGCCTCTGCGCGGAAATCCAGCCTCCGCAATCCCGGAATCTGCGAGATATACACACCGGTCCGATAAGCTGCCCGCCGAGGTGCGCTGATAGGAGTTACGTCGTCATGGCAGATCGAATCCAGGATCAACGTCGCATACTTTCGCACAAAAGGCAGCCGGTAAGAAAAGTTGAAATCGCTGTACCGTGCACCCGGATCGTCCCGGCTCAACTTAGTCGCCTGCGAGGTGTCGTTCGTGTCGAAAAAACCATGAAGAAAGGTGTGCAGGGTCACAGGCGCATGGCCCTCTCCGCCCCAGATAATCGTCCGCTGAAACCCAAACTCAAAGTTCTCCGTAGGACGGAAAGAGAACATCTCCGCGTGCACCCACGGCTCGTTCAGATAGAGGTGCCCCTTCAAGCTTCCTATAAAAAAGTCATACCGCACCGGCCCCAGCAGCTTCGACAGGTACTTGATATTCAGTGGTTCGACCCGGTTGACGCGGAAGGAATAGATATTCTCCGCATTGTTCGACCACGCCATCGCGCTTCCGTAACCCGGTCCAAGCCACGCGTCTGTCTTGCCGCCCGAGAACTCATGACCCAGCAGATGATAAGACCCATAGGCCTCGACTAGCCGGAAGGGATTCTGCTCGGGAAGATTGCCCACAGGCACGATAGGCAACGGACCCCTGAATTGAATCTCATCGAGAGAGAGTAGTTGAGTTGCCAACGCGGTTGAGTACCCCGTCCCTGAAGGAGCATGCTGGTGCTCCCCCCTCACATACATGGAAAACGGACCCCACTCTCCGATCGCCGAAACTCCCGCAATCGTGTTGAAGCCGGAGTCGTACGGCCGCCCATAGTCTTGCGCGATCGACTGTCCCATGTGGTAGCTGTCCCGCAGAATTGGCCCACTAATATTCAGAAACCGCATATAGGACGAATCCAGCCCATAGACGATGCCACGGTCGATCTGTCCGCCCGGAACCTCCGAGCTCAGGTAGTTCAGCAGCTTCGCCAGAAGCTCCTGTGCCTGTTCGTTGTCGCTGTTGCGAATCTCATTCTCTGACACATGCAGCATATGTAGAACGCTCCGCCGCGTATAAGGCCGCATTCCCAGGTACATCGTGCCGATAAAGTCCATTCCATACAGCCGATTCAGCGCCGGATAGACCCAGCTATCCATCGGGATATAAGCCGAGCCAAGCCGGTCCGGCGCTGGTTTCTCAACCTCCGGTATGTATGCCGGATAACCAAGGTACGGAGACTGTGGTGTAGGCGTGGCAGGCGTCGCCACCGGAGGTCCTTTCTTCTCTGGAATAGGCAAAGTAGCTGGTGGGAGCTGCGTCGGTTGCTGAGCCTGCGGAGAATATGCCGGAGCTGCCGGATCCGTCGTGGCAGGCGTCGAGGCAGGTATCGAAGCAGGAGCAGGAGTGGAGCTTGGTGCTTGCGTAAGACCAGCCGAGGCGGCGCCCAACATCAGTGCCGCAAAAAAAAGAAAACCCCTGGTCCCCACTCGCACCCTCATCCCCGAGACTCAACTGCTCGCCTCAGTGTAATGGTGGAGGGGCAGTACGTAGGTGCAAGCCAGCATCCCACACAAGTTGCACACACGCACAAATGATTTACCTGCGAGTTGTAACAATCCGCCTGCGCAAACGATCGCCTGCGCCTTTCAGCCAGGCTTCGGTGCAAACCTTTCGTCCGAGCAGAAAATCCCTCATCTGAACCAGAGGATCCGCAGATGGTCGCTTACCCTCAGCCTCGTACTCCACGCACTCAATTAGCACTGGCCCATCTCCGCCCCGAGTCCTTCCTATCGATTCCTGCGCCACACGATACAACGCCACCGCGTCTCCAGCATCGACGGAGATTCCCGGAACACCCCAACGCCTCGCCTTATCCCGCAGGCCCGAGGCTCCCTTCAGTTTCGCTTCCTTTGCCGGCATCACCACAAAGATCATCGGCAACTCCAGCTTCGAAGCTAGCCCAAGCACCTCCCGCCACGTTCCCTTGCCGGCCTCGCCATGGCGAACATAAGCAACCACAATATTTTTCTGCCCCAGCGTCTTGAAGGCCAGCGCCGCACCCACCGCCATCTTTAGCTGCTCGTCCACCCCTTCAATCCACGGCAACACTCGTTGCGAAACCCCAGCCCGCGTCGCTCCAGCCTTCTTCGCCGAAGAAAACTCCGCCACGCGTTTCAGCAGGGAACTGACCTTCGTTCCCGCGATCAAATCCGTCACGACACCCACCTGAGAATCGCTCACCAGATCGCCTGGGCCCAGATCAATCGACGTGCTCACACGACAAGCCTCCTGCCCCCTGGTTGACTCCAGCCTCCGCTGTCCTTTCCCTGTCTTCAGCCCGGCGATGTGCTCGTCCAGCGCTCGTGCTTCGGCCATCGCCACATATATCTGCCGCAACTTTTTGTTCGGTACCAGCGGATTCTCGTGCTGCTCTGTCTCGCTCAACCAACCCTCCCCCACACCATCAATCTGCCAAAAAGAAAGGGTCCCATTTGGAACCCTCTCTAAATTCAACTCAACTGCGACCTGCTTAAGCTCTGGCCGGATCGCCTGCTTCCACATTCACTCCAAGCTCATCCATCGCCTTCTGAGCCGCCTTCGCCTCGAACTTACCCTCGCGTGCCAGCTTCGACAACGTCGCTCCAGTGATCGACTCCGCATTCACCTCGAAATGTCTCCGCAGATGTTCGCGGTTGTCGCTCCGTCCAAATCCATCCGTGCCCAGCGTTACAAGCCGCGACGGTAGCCAGGGAGACAGCATATCCGGAACCGACTTCATGTAATCGCTCGTCGCAATAATCGGTCCCTTCGCATCGCCCAATGCTGTCAACAGGTAAGGCACGCGCTCCTTCTCCGCTGGATGCAGCCTGTTCCACCGCTCCACCGCCAACGCATCGCGACGTAGCTCCGTATAGCTCGTCACGCTCCACACATCCGCGTGCACGCCATACTTCGCTGCCAGAATCTCCTGCGCCCGCAACACCTCATTCAGAATTGGTCCGCTGCCGAACAACTGCGCCGTAGCTTTACCAGCCGCCGGCTTCAGTTTATAAATCCCGCGCAGGATACCTTCTTCAACACCCTTCGGCATCGCCGGCATCGTATAGTCTTCGTTGTACATCATGATGTAGTAGAAGCAGTCCTCACCCTTCTCATACATCCGCCGGATGCCATCCTGAATCACCACCGCCAGCTCGTACACATAAGCCGGATCGTACGAGATGCAGGTCGGAACCGTGCTCGCGAGCACCAGGCTATGCCCATCCTGATGCTGCAGTCCTTCGCCGAGCATCGTAGTCCGCCCCGCAGTTCCGCCCATCAGAAATCCTCTGCCGCGCGAATCCGCAAACGCCCACACCATGTCCCCGATGCGCTGAAATCCAAACATCGAGTAGTACATATAGAAGGGAATCGTCGGCACCTTGTAGTTGGCATAAGCTGTCCCCGCCGCCGTGAACGAAGCCATCGACCCAGCCTCGGTGATCCCTTCCTCCAGAATCTGCCCGTCCTGCTCCTCGCGATAGCTCAGCAGCATGTCCTTGTCATGCGGCTCATACTTCTGGCCCTCCGGAGCATAGATTCCAACCTGCTTTATCGCCGACTCCATACCGAACGTACGTCCCTCATCCGGAACAATCGGCACAATCAGCTTTCCGATCGCCTTGTCCTTCATCAGGTGTCTCAGAATGCTCACAAATCCCATCGTCGTTGACACAGCGCGCTTATTCGAGCCACCTGTCCACTCAGCAAACGCACTCACCGCCGGAGCCGTGAACTCTAGTTTCGTAACCTCACGCGCCGGCAGATACCCCCCAAGTTGCTTACGCCGCTCCTGCAGGTAAGTCAGCTCAGGCGAATCCGCCGCCGGCCGATAGAACGATCCATCCTTCGCCGCCTGCTCCGGAATCGGAATATCGAACTGCTTCACAAACGCTGCCAGCCCCTCATCTGTTAGCTTCTTCTCGTTATGCGTAGCATTGCGCGACTGCGAAGTCCCCATCCCATAACCCTTCACCGTCTTGGCGAGAATCACAGTCGGGCCGCCCTTATGTTCCATCGCCCGCTTATAGGCGTTGTAGATCTTCGCCGGATCATGCCCACCCCGATGCAGCCTCAGCAACTGCTCATCGGTATAGTCCTTCACCAGCTCCAGCAGCTCCGGATACTTCCCGAAGAAGTGGCTCCGCAAAAACGCGCCATCCTTTGCCTTGAACGTCTGGAAGTCACCGTCCACGCACTCTTCCATACGCCGCAGCAACAGGCCCGTATGGTCGCGCTCAAACAACGCATCCCAGTCCGAACCCCAGATCACCTTAATGACATTCCATCCGGCACCGTGGAACACACCTTCAAGCTCATCGATAATCCGCTTATTACCGCGCACCGGCCCATCCAGTCGCTGCAGATTGCAGTTCACGACGAAAATCAAATTATCCAGCTTCTCGCGAGCACCCAGCGAGATCGCGCCCAACGAATCCACCTCATCCGTCTCGCCATCGCCCAGAAACGCCCACACCTTGCGATCCGTTGGCTTGATCAGCTTGCGATTCTCCAGATACCGCATAAACCGCGCCTGGTAGATCGCATTCAGCGGCCCAATCCCCATCGACACCGTAGGAAAATTCCAGAAGTCCGGCATCAGCCATGGGTGCGGATACGACGACAACCCCGGCGTTTCGCGCAACTCATGACGAAAGTTCTTCAGCCGCGCCTCATCAAAACGCCCCTCCAAATAAGCCCGCGCATACACACCCGGCGAAGCATGCCCCTGGAAGTAAATAAAGTCCCCCGGCTGGTCCCCATACTTTGCGCGGAAGAAATGATTAAACCCAACCTCCAGCAGCGTAGCCAGCGACGAGTACGTCGAAATATGCCCGCCAATCCCGGCGTCTTTCTTATTCTGGCCATGCACCATCGCCATGGCATTCCAGCGCAGCAGCGCCTCCACCCGCTTCTCCAGCTTCCTATCCCCTGGGTACGGCACCTCATCATGCTTCGGAATCGTGTTCCGGTACGGCGTCGTCATCGCGCTTGGCGTGGGCACCCCAGCCTCGCGAGCACGTTGCCGCAAAGCACCCAGCAGCTCCGCGCCCTGCTCCCAATCCTGCGCAACGACGTCGTCAAACGCCTCGATCCACTCCGACACCTCGGCTTTAAAGTCCTGTTTCGCGGCTTCGTCCAGTTTCGTCGTCATAATCCTGTCAACACTCCAGTCGAAGTGATCGCTGCAAACCCAAGCGGCGCAATCGCTCCCGCTTATAACGATATAAGGCTTACGCGAAAACGTCATCTTCGCGCCGGAGCCTCAGTTCCCGTGCGTCGTTACGTGCTTCAAATCACCCATGTACTGCTTGATCTCTCCATCCTCATGCAGGATGTAGTGGTCGACGAACCGCCACATCGCTGGTCCCGTCGTTCCATTCTCCGTAATCGTCACTTTTGTCGCGTTCTCTCCCGCCGGCTCCAGCACATACACCCAGTTCCCGCCAAACGGAAGCTTCGGATCCGCAATCCTCACCACCTGCCGCACCGGAGCCTCACGCACATCCGCGCAAAGCGCCATCGTCATCCCGCTCGTCACCTCGGCCCAGCACGTCGCGCCATTCTGCGGAGGCAGCGGACTCACCGCCTTCAATCCCGTCCGCCACTGAGGCATCGCCGCGGTATCCGTGATCAGCCCCCAAACCTTCTCCTGCGAAGCCGGAATCGTCTCCGACACCGAAACCGTATGCGCCACCGGCACTCTGGTCCCCATAAAGTACGCACCAAGGATCGCCAGCACGATCACCACGCTCAGCCAGCCCAGAAACCGCAGAATACGCATCCCGCACCTCGTCCTTCTCTTTACGTCGAATAGTCCGCATTAATCCGCACATACTCTTCTGTCAGATCGCAAGTCAAAAACCTGCACTCAGCCTTACCCAGGCCGAAATCCAGCACAATCGTATAGTCCCGAACCATCATCGCAGCATGAGCAGCCGCCTCATCAAACCCCGCCGCCCGCACACCAAGCTCAAACACAGGCTGGTCGCCAATCGTAATCCTTACCAGCGCCGGATCGAACGCCACCCCACTATACCCGGCAGCCGCCAGCAACCGCCCCCAGTTCGGGTCGCCACTCGACCAGGCCGTCTTGCACAGCGGCGAGTGAGCAATCGCCTTCGCCACCTGCTTCGCCTCCGCCTCTGTCCGAGCCCCGGTTACACGCAGCGTAACCACATGCCCCACCCCCTCGCCATCATCCACAATCTGATAAGCCAGCGACCCGCACACTGCCTTCAAAGCATCCGCAAACGCTGCGCTCGACTGATGATCAAGCTTCACTCCACTAGCCCCACTAGCCAGCAGCAACACCGTATCGTTTGTCGAAGTATCCCCATCGATCGAAATCGAATTGAAACTCCGCTCCACCTCCGGTTCCATGGCCGCAAGCAACGACCCACTCCCCGCTGCAATATCCGTAAACAGATAAACCAGCATCGTGGCATGCGGCGGCCCCACAGCAGACCCAAGCTGCGGATGAATCATCCCCGCACCTTTCGCCGCACCCCACAACCGCACCTCGACACCATCCACATCAAAGGCCGCGCCAGCTACCTTCATACGCGTATCCGTCGTCATGATCGCTCGCGCAAACATCTCCGCATGCTCCGGACTATCCCCAAGCGCCGCCTTCAAATCAGGTAAAGCCCCGATCACCTTCTCGCCCGGAAACGGCACGCCGATAATCCCGGTCGAAGAAGGGAAGACCTCATCGAAGATGCACCCAAAGCTCTCCGCCGCAGCCGCGCAAGTCGCAACGCAAGCATCGATCCCGCGCTGCCCCGTCGCACAGTTCGCATTCCCGGCGTTCACCAGCACCGCCCCAACGCGTCCGCCTGTAGCCGCCAGATGCCGTCGCCCCACTGTCACCGGAGCAGCCACCACCTGGTTTTTCGTAAACATCGCCGCCCCACGCGAGCCCTTCCCCGCCACAGCAGCGGCAAGATCCATCTTGCCGCTCGCCTTGATCCCAGCCTTAACCGCACCCCACACAAAACCCAGTGGCAGTGCCCCAATCTTCGTCATCTCATCACTCTGCATAACCATTACTCTATCAAGCACCGCACCACCCGACCCGCTCGTATCAGCCTTTATCCCTTGGATCACGGTTACGTCTTAAATCCGCACCAATCTGCGGTCGAAGTCTGATTCCCGGCGATCCCGAAAAACGTTTACTCTACCTCAAACGGAGAAACACATGCTCCTCAAGGAACTACGTACCGAAGTTCTCGAAGCAAACCTAGAACTCGTCAAGCGCGGCCTTGTCCTCTACACCTTCGGCAACGCCAGCGGCATCGACCGCGAGCAGAACCTCATCGTCATCAAGCCCTCCGGCGTCGACTACGACGAACTCGTCCCCGAGCTCATGGTCGTCACCGACCTCCACGGCAACATCGTCGACGGCAAACTCAAACCCTCCTCCGACCTCGACACCCACACTCTCCTCTACCGCGAATTCCCCGCCATCGGCGCCGTAGTCCACACCCACTCCGAGTTCGCCACCAGCTTCGCCCAGGCCGGCCTCCCGATCCCACCGCTGGGCACCACCCACGCCGACTACTTCTACGGCCCCATCCCCTGCACCCCACCCCTCACCGACGAAGCCATCGGCGGCCGCTACGTACACGAAACCGGCGTAGCCATCGTCAATCACTTCAAGCAAAATGAAATTGACCCGCTAGCCATCCCCGCCTGCCTCGTCAATGGCCACGCCCCCTTCGCCTGGGGCCGCACCCCGCACGAAGCCGCCCACAACGCGGTAGTCCTCGAAGCCGTAGCCAAGATGGCCTACAACACACTCACTCTCGAAGGAACCTGCAAAGGAGTCTCCCAGGCCCTCCTCGACCGCCACTACTTCCGCAAACACGGAGCCAAAGCCACCTACGGCCAGTAGAATCACGCAGCCAAAGACTCGGGTACGGGTGCCCCATATCTCGATTTTGAGATGGGGGTATTTGCGCTACGCGCGAACCGCATTTCTTTTACTCACAACTAAAACTCCACCTTCAAAGTCTTCTTCGCCGCCGAGCTCTCCCGAGCCATCTCCAGCAACTTAATCAACCGCCACCCGTCTTCCGGAGTCACCGCCAGCTTTGCCACACCATTAATCGCATCCCGGACATTCGCATAGTACAACCGGTAATCCCCCAACTCTGTCTTCACCTTCGTCCGTGTCAACGTCCCCGGATCAGCCGGCACCGGAGCCACCGTCAGCGTCCCCCACTCCGACTCAGGCTCTCCCAGCCATTCTCCCTCACCCATCCGCGGAACCTTCGCACCACCCACCAGCGCCGGCTCCTGGGGATCGAGCCCATACTTCTTGAAGCTCCCCTTCGTCCCATGCAGCAGAAACCGCGGCGCAGCATCGCAGGCCAGCATGCTAGACCGGCAGTGGGCCCGCAGCCGCGGATACTCCAGCGTGATATCGAACGCATCCTCAATAGCAGTCGAGTCCCGATCCCGCCGCACACTAGCCGTTATCCCCTCCGGCGCGCCAAACAGCGCCAGAGCCTGATCCACCAGATGCGGCCCCAGATCCATCAACAAACCATTCGCTGCATTCGCCCCCTCCTTCCACGTATTCTCCCGAGGCAGTTGCCGAAATCGGTCAAAGTGCGACTCATACGTCACCAGTCGTCCCACCGCTTCCTTCTTAAGCAGCCGCCGCACCGTCAAAAAATCACCATCCCACCGTCGGTTATGGAACGGAGCCAGCACCACCCCCATCTTCTCTGCCAGTGCCTTCAACTCCGCAGCCTCGCCACTGGTCGCAGCGAACGGCTTATCAATCACCACATGTTTTCCCGCCAGCAAAGCCTGCTTCGCCAGCTCGAAGTGCGTCTCATTCGGCGTTCCCACCACAATCAACTGCACCGCCGCGTCCTTCAGCGCCCCATCAAATGACCGCAAAATTCGAGCATTCGGATAAGCCGCAGCAGCCTCATCGCCCTTCCTCTGCACAATCGCCTCAAGTCTCAACCCAGGTACCGCACTCACAAAAGGGGCATGAAACACTCGCCCCGCCAGTCCAAACCCAATCACTGCCACGCCAATCTCAGCACTCATTGCAACTCCTGTCTTGATCGCTGGAACTTGTCATCCTCGCCAGAGACGGAGGACCCGCTCGTTTTTCTTTTCTTATGAACCCTGAATCGACTTCAACGCCGGATAGATCCTTCGATACCGCACATAACCCTCAGCCATCACGGCAGCATTCTTAGGGGCAATCGTCTCCGCCACACGAACAGTCTCCGCGCAAGCCGCTTCCACGCTGGCCCATACACCAATCCCCGTCCCAGCCAGCAGAGCCGCACCAAACGCCCCGCCCTCTTCAGCTTCAAGCAACTCCACCGGCTGCCCATAGACGTCCGCCTGAATCTGCCTCCACAGCGGCCCTCGAGCCCCGCCCCCACCCAATCGAATCGCCTTCACCGGCACTCCAAGCTCCCCAAATAAAGTCAACGTATCCTTCAAACTAAAGGCCACACCCTCAAGCACAGCCCGAACAAAATGCCCTCGCGTATGCGAAGCGGTGATCCCAACAAACGCCGCTCGCGCCTCCGGATCAAGATGCGGTGTCCTCTCCCCAAAAAGGTAAGGAGCCCACATCAGGCCCTCCGATCCCGCAGGTACCTTCGCCGCCAGAGCAGTCAACTCGTCATAGCTCGTCTCCGGCGCAAACGTATCCCGAAAATATCGCAGGCTCAACCCCGCGCCATTGGTGACGCCCATCACATGCCAACGCCCCGGAGCCGCATGGCAAAATGTATGCAGCCGTCCCAGCCTGTCCTTGATCGGCGAATCCGTCGCGGCAAACACCACCCCGCTCGTGCCAATCGTCGCCGAAACCGACCCCGGCGCCAGAATGCCCATCCCCACCGCCCCCGCGCCCTGATCCCCGGCGCCAGCCGCTACCGGAGTCCCCGCCGCTAATCCAGTCGCACCCGCCCCGGTCTCACTCACACGCGCACAAATCTCCGGCCCTTCAAAAAGCGTCGGCAGCCACCCCATCGGAATCCCGGCAGCCTCGGCCACCTCGACCGACCAGCGCCGGTGAGCCACATCCAGCAGCAGCGTCCCACTCGCCTCCTGCATATCCATCGCAAATTCACCGGTCATGCGATAACGCACATAGTCCTTCGGGCAAAGCACATGCGCAATCTTCGCGAAGATCTCCGGCTGATGCGTCCTCACCCACAGCAACTTGGTCAGCGTAAAATTCGGCAGCGCAGGATTGCAGGTCAGCTCAATCAACCGTTCGAACCCAATCTTCTCCGTCAGCCAGTCGCACTCAGGCTGGGTCCTCTGATCGCACCAGATCAACGCCGGACGCAACACCTCGCCCTCCGCGTCGAGCATGACGCAACCATGCATCTGCCCGGTTAACCCCACCGCTTCGATCTCGGCGCCCGTTAACTCACTCGCTGCCATCGCGCCCGCAATAGCCTCACGAGCCGCCCGCCACCAGTCTTCCGGGTCCTGCTCCGCCCACCCAATGTGTTCGGAGCGAATCGCAGCATGTTCACTCGCAAACGAGGCCACCACTCGACCCGAGCGATCAATCAGCACCGCCCTCGTACCGCCCGTACCTACGTCAATCCCTAGAATCATTGCATCATCCTCAAACCAAGCTGGTTCAAAGTGTACCGAAACTATATTTTTTGAAGATTTCTCCCACCCGAACGCATCAGAAACTGTGCGTAAATGTTTATGGCGATGCCGATTTACCGTTTTTCCTCCAAATCCTTTCCATAAACTAGATCAGGAATCTCATCAGGATGCAGGTTAAGATTAATCGTATGAGCCAAAGCAAAACTGCGCCTCGCGCCCGGAAGCCCCTTTTTTCTTTGGGTCTTTGCCTGCTGATTGTTGCAGGACAGGCTGAAGCAGGCGCCCAATCAGCCGGCCCCGCCCAGCAGAAACCAGTCACCGGAGCGAATACTCCCACTAAAAGCTCCCCAGTCGCCGACGCGCAGCAGCAGCTCTACAACGCCTCCGGACAAAACGGTGCGCAGCCCACCCAGGACTCGTTCCACGGAAGCATCGTCACGGACAAAGCGACCGGCGGCGTACTCGATCTCCCCCTGGACGATGCCATCCAGCGCGGTCTCCGTCAAAACCTCGGCCTCATTCTGCAAAGTTCGTCCGAAAAGAACGCAAACGGACAGCGTCTTGAAGAGTTGCAGGCGCTTCTTCCCACCGTCAACGCAACCGCAAGCATCGAGGTTCAGCAGATTAACCTCGCGGCCTTCGGTCTCAAGTTTCCTGGCCTGAATCCAATCGTCGGCCCATTCCAGGTCGTTGATTTCCGAGCCTATCTCACTCAGAATCTGATAAACGTCTCCGCGCTCAAAAACTACATCGCCGCCAGGCATAACTTCGAAGGCGCTAAGCTCACCGCAGAAGACGCTCGCGACCTCGTCGTCCTCACCGTTGGCAACGCCTATCTCCTCTGCATCGCAGATGCAGCCCGCATCGAAGCAGTCAACGCCCAACTAGCCACCTCTAAGGTCTCGCTCGATCAGGCAACCGCCGCGCACGAGGCCGGCACCAGTCCGCGTCTCGACGTCCTGCGCGCCCAGGTTGATTATCAGAACCAGCAGCAGAGCCTTATCTCAGCCAAAAACAACCTCGAGAAAGACAAACTCGCACTTGCCCGAACCATCGGCCTTCCGCTCGATCAGCAGTTCCGTCTGACCGATCTCGTTCCCTTCAAAGCCCTCGACAACGTCGACCCGCAGACCGCCTTCCAGCAGGCGCTCAAGGCCCGCAAAGACCTCGCCGCCTACGCCGAACAGGTCAAATCAGCCGACGCGGAAAAGAGCGCAGCGTGGGCCTATCAAATTCCTGTTGCCAGTGCCGCCGGCGACTACGGCGACATCGGCACCACCCCCGGCCACTCCCACGGCACCTTCTCGGCCACCGGACAGATCAGCGTGCCTCTCCTCCAGATCGCCAAGACCCACGGACAGGAACAAGTGGCCGATGCGCAGTACGAGCAGGCGAAGGCCAAGCTCTCCGACCAGATCCAGCAGGTCAACCAGGACGTGCGCAATAGTCTCCTCGACATTCAGACCGCCGCAAAGCTCGTCGACTCCACCCACTCTAACGTTGACCTCGCCAATGAGGCTCTCAGCGAAGCGCAGCAGCGCTTCCACGCCGGCGTCGCAGACAATCTACCCGTCTCGCAGGCCCAGTCTCAGGTGGAACAGGCGAACGACCAATACATCAGCGCCCTCTATCAGCACAACGTAGCCAAGCTCGCGCTGGCCCGTGCTCTGGGCGCCACTCAGACAAACTACAAAGATTATCTCGGAGGAAAGTAACTTGCCAGACCAACTTGAACATCAGGACACCACGCCAACCCAATCCGGCGGCAACACGCAGAGCATCGAAGCCGAGGCTCCGGCGCCGAAGTCCGGCCGCAAGTTCATCGTCATCGCCGTCATCATCTTGCTCGTGATTGGAGCCGGATTCTTCTACTGGCGCTCCACCTTCACCGAGAGCACCGACGACGCTCAGGTCGATGGCGACCTCTATCAGGTCAGCTCCCGTGTCACCGGTCAGGTCCTCAAGGTCTACGTCGAAGACAACCAGCAGATCAAGGCTGGAGATCCCATCGCCGAGATCGACCCCAAGGACTACCAGGTTGCGGTTGAGCAGGCTCAGGCTAACCTTGCGAGCGCGCAGGCTGCCGCCATTCAGCAGACCGTCAACGTGCCCATCACCAGCGTCAACGTAAGCACCAGCGTCGACACCACCAGTTCGGACGTCCAGGGTTCCACCGCTGGCGTCGACCAGGCTCGCAAACAAGCGGCCGCAGCCGAAGCCCGTGTCGCGGCCGCAAAAGCCAACGCAGTCAAGTCGCACCTCGACGTCGAGCGCTACACTCCGCTAGTCCAGAAAGACGTCATCTCCAAACAGCAATATGACGCCGCTGTAGCTGCCGACGCATCCAACCAGGCCGCCGTTCTCGAGGCCGAGGCGACTCAGATCGCCAATCAGGCACAGGTAACCCAGGCTCTGCAGAAGCTCTCGCAGTCACGCTTCCAGGCCGCGCAGTCCGTCAAAAACGGCCCTGATCAGGTCCGCGCTCAGCAGGCTAAGGCCAACGCCGCTATGGCCGACGTCAAGCAGGCTCAGGCCAAGGTCGATCAGGCTCTCCTGAACCTTAGCTACACCCACATCACCGCTCCCACCACCGGTATCGTCAACAAGAAAAACGTGCAGGTTGGCGCTAACCTCAGCATCGGGCAGGATCTTCTCACCATCATCCCTCTCACCAATCTCTGGGTCACAGCCAACTTCAAAGAAACCCAGCTGGCCGAGATGAAACCGGGACAGGAAGTCACCATGAAGGTCGACGCCCTCGGCGGTCGCAAGTTCCACGGCACCGTCACTCAGATCGGCGGAGCCACCGGCTCGCGTCTCTCGCTCTTCCCACCCGAGAACGCCACCGGCAACTACGTCAAAGTCGTACAGCGCATCCCGGTCCGCATCAACTTCACCAAGGACAGCATGCAGAACGACAACAAAGACTATGCTCTCCGTCCCGGAATGTCAGTCACCCCTGACGTGGAAGTCAAATAAATCGGGAAACCGTGTCCAGGGCCGCAGCATCTGAGGGTCAGATATGGAAAGGGGTTAGATCATGGCAGTTGCAGGCAAGAAGAACAGCAACGGGAACGTAGCTCCGCAGTGGCACGCGCGCGCAAAGGAAATACAGAAGTACGGCTCAGTCGTTGAGGACATGCCGCACCCCCTCAGCGCCAAAGTCCGCGCCGATATGGTCTCCCAACTCAACCAGCTCCTCGCCGACTCCATCACCTTGCGCGATATGTACAAGAAACATCACTGGCAGGTCTCCGGACCCACCTTCTATCAGCTCCACCTCCTCTTCGACAAACATTTTGACGAGCAGATTGAAATAGTTGACACCATCGCCGAACGTATTCAGCTCCTCGGCGGAGTGACCATCGCTATGGGTGGCGATGTAGCCGCGGCTACGCGCCTCCGCCGTCCGCCGCTCGGCAGGGAAGAGGTGCCCGTCCAGATCTCCCGCCTCCTCGAAGCCCACAAACTCATCATTCAGAGCTGCCTCGACATCTCAGATGCAGCCGACAAAGCTGGCGATCAGGGAACCAACGACCTCGTCGTCAGCGACGTCCTCCGCCCCAATGAACTGCAGTCCTGGTTCATAGGTCAGCACCTCGTCGAAATGCCTCTCATCCTCGAGAAATAGCGCGGCTCCTCGAGAAATAGCGCGGCCAAAATTCAAAAAAAACAAATTCGCCCCGTAATAAACACAGCCCGCGCAAGAAGCGTTCGGGCTGTGTATCTTTAATGGCAAGCTCGCATCCAACCGCAGGCCAGCGTCATCTTATAAGCAAAGTAAGCTCTAAAACCAAGTAAACTCCCATGCCGATCGCCATCGTCTTCTTCGTTCACTACGCTTACCTCCTCATCTTCCTGTGGGTGTTGGTGGAACAGATTGGTATCCCCATCCCCAGCATCCCCATCCTTCTCACTGCCGGGACGCTCACCGCGACCCATCGCATCAACCCATATTCCGTGACGTTTTCGATGCTCGCCGCCTGCCTCATCGCGGACACCATCTGGTTCTCTCTCGGCCGCCGCTACGGCAACAGCGTCCTCAAGCTTCTCTGCCGCCTCTCCTTCGAAGCCTCCACCTGCGTCAGCAAGACCGAAAATTATTTCACCCGTCGCGGAGCCGTTACCCTTCTCTTCGCCAAATTCGTCCCCGGCCTCTCCACCGTCGCCGCTCCCATCGCCGGCCAGACCGGCATGTCCTACGCCCGCTTCCTCGCCTGGGATCTCGCTGGCTCGCTCATCTGGGGCGAGACCTTCATCCTCGCTGGCCGTTTCTTCGGCGACCTCGCCAAAAAGAGTGTGCCTTTCTTCCAATGGCTCGGCCACTTCGCCTTCTACATCTTCATCCTCATGGTCCTCGGCTTCCTCGCCCACCGCATCTGGAAGCAGCGTAAGTTCCTCCGGCAGGTACGCGAACTCCGCCTCGAGCCCTCCGAGCTCAAAGCCATGCTCGACGAAGCCGAGAAGGACGGCAACATCCCGCCCTTCATCGTCGACCTGCGCCACCCGCTCGACTATCTCCCCGATCCCCGCGTCCTCCCCGGCGCTCTCCGTATTGGGCCTAACGAGCTCAAGCAGCACAGCGAAATCATCCCCCGCGACCGCGACGTCATCCTCTACTGCACCTGTCCCAGCGAAGAGACCTCAGCTAAACTCGCCCTCCAACTCCACAAGATCGGCGTCTACCGCGTCCGCCCCCTCCGCGGAGGCTTCGACGGCTGGAAAGAAGCCGGCTACCCTCTCGTCGATTACGTAACCGACGCCCCGACCTCGGGGATAGTCCAGCAAATCCTCCCCGCCGATCAAGGCTCAGCCCTCCCCCTCGTCTAAATCGCGAGGACCAAGTAGAGAACATCAGGTAGAAGTGTCATCCCTCAGAGACGCAGTCGAACGCCTCGTCACGGGCCTGTCGAAGGAACCCGCATTTCCGGCTTCTATCGCCGCTCTTCACCCTCCCATCACGAAATTCACCGTAATCGTCGTCTGCACCTCTGTCGGCTCACCATTCAACCGGTAAGGCCGATACCGCGCCTCACGAATCGCATCGATCGCCGCTCCCTGCAGCATCGCCGGACCGCTCACCACGCGCAGGCTCTCTATCTTTCCTTCACGCGAGATCACCGCCTCCACCATTACAGTTCCATGGACACCCGCGGCCCTCGCGATCGCCGGATACACCGGCCGGATCGGAGCCAGCAACATCCCCTCCGACACTCCGGTTGAAACATGCAGCGGCCCGGGAGCCGGCCTCACCGTCACCATCGGGCCATGTCCATCACCGAATCCTCCCATGCCACTTGGCAAACCATCCGGCATCGCCATCCTCGTGCCAATGAGCCCCACCATCGGCGGATCGCCCGCAATCGGATGCAGACTAGGCAACAACGAAGTCGTCGTAGCCACCTCCGTCACGCTCGGCAAAACCACACTCGAAGACTCCGCCCCACTCATCCTCTCCGTCACCACAGGAACCGGAGGCTTCGGCATCAGCGGCATCAAAACTTTAGGCGGATCCAAACGAGTCGACATCAACTCCGGATGCAGCAGAGGCAGTACCATCAACCCGGCCACTGCAACTGACTGCAATCCAACCGAAGCCGCAAAAGTCCAACGTTTTGTCGAAGAGACCCGGCCAATACGCGAAGCGAACAAACTATCCTCAAACATAGACGCACCCTCCAATCGAAATCGAGGTGCGCATCCAGCGAGGAATGCGGCCACACTACACCGTTAGACACCGCCAATCCGTCAAGGTTCCCACAGCCTTCCTTCCCTCGTTTCATCGATCAACCGATCAACCACCCGCTTCGCCGCCATATCGCCGTAGCAACTCATCGACCTCATCGTACCCAGTAGGAATCTCCACGCCGCGAATCGTCGCGCCGGCTTTCAGCAATGCCTCAACTGATTCGGGCGACCGCCGGTACCTCCAGTACGAATCGACACAAGCCTTCACCGCCTGCATCAGAGCCGTCCGGCCCTGCCCATCCACAGCATTCACCGCAGCCCCGGCCTCGAGCAGCGCCTTCACCGCCGAAGGCCACCCACGCCAGGCAGCAACCTGCAGTGCCGTGGTGTTCTTCGCAATATCAAAATAACCATCGCCCTCTTGATACAAAGCATCCACACTCACACCAAGATCGAGCAGGCAACGCAACCCATCAACATTCGCATTTCCAGCAAACTCAGCCAGGAGCGCCCCACCCATCGCAAGCAACTCCTTCACAAGCTCAGGCTCCTGCGCAGCGATCGCATCACGGTCACCCTTAGCACAAGCCGCAATCAATCGATCTACCCCGTGAAGCTCATGAGGGATCCCCCGCCGTTCAAGCAGTTCCAGAACATCACCTCGGCCACGACGCGACGCAATAACAACCCCCGATCTCCCATCATGAGTCTCTAGCATGGGATTCGCGCCATGATCGAGAAGCAATTCGACAATGGTCAGCCCGTTGTCGCGGCGCAGAGCCTGATGCAGAGCCGTGATACCCCACTGAGTTGCCTGGTTGGGGCTGGCGCCATACTCAAGCGCAAGCTGCATCCCAACCTCGTCATGCCAATCGGCCTTACGCAAAAGAATCGTGTTCAAACTCTTCTGGTTAAGCCTCCTGCTCTCAAGCATGATCTTTAGCACGGTGTTGTCGTAAGTCTCCGGTACATGGTACGGAGTCTCCTCATCATTCGGATCCGCACCACGCTCCAGCAACAGGCGCGTCACTTCCGCATGCTGGGCGATTCCAGCCGCTCCGTAAATCGCGCTCTCGATTATCGGACGGGGGTTAGGCTGGTCGATCATCTCAAACCACCCCGTGTTAGCACTGGCGCCCGCATCCAGCAACGCTCGCGCGGTCCGCACGAACGCTTCCGAGCGCGCCTCATCAATTCGCAAATACCGCGAAAAGCAAAGATGAGTCAGAGCATCCCATTCATGCGGCCCGCCCTTCGCAGTTGCACTCTTTGCATCCCGCGCAAGAAAGCCCCGAACCGCCGCTTCATCCGCAAGAATCGCCGCCGTATAAATATTGCTCGCCGCAACCTCCGGATACCGCGCCAAAATCATCTCCGCACGCTCCAGCGTGCCTGAGCCGTGCCAACTATGCCGCGGAACGCAGGCCTCCTCGATAAACGCCGCAACCGGATCGGGAAGGGAAGCCACCGAACGAATCAAGTTCACTGTCTCGATGTGTTTCGCAAACTTCGGCCAGTTCTCGAAGCCATGCTCCCGCGCAATCACCAACTGCGCATCGGCGAGCGCAACCTGATTGCCCCGGAACTCACCCTCCGGAACATTGTGAAACCGTGGATGGTGACGCCGAACACGCGCAAGCGACTCAGCAACGCCGAGACCGCAATCTCGAACGAGATCTTTGGCCTGCTTTTTGTATTGTTCAAGGTTCGGACGGGCGGGAATTTCTCTATCAGACATACGAAGCTCCTTTCATTGCTTGCCTGGAGTCCGCACGAGTCAGGCTGGAAAGAAGATTCGTCAAATTGTCGTACTGGAGGTGGGCACGGCCCTTTCCGCGGACTGGATGCGCCCTTCGCGCTTGAAGTCCAATGTAGGAAACTCCCGCCCCGAAGTCAACCAACGTACCTCCGCAGGTGGTAGTCGAGGCCGCACTCACCGATCTGGATTAGTGATCGTAAGGCGACTTGTGGAAAGTCATTACCTTATCCATATGTCGCATCACGGGCATATCGGACAGATGCTTCCGAACATGGAAACGCAAACTAACCCACTACCTAAAATTTCCTCCAAATCCCTTGCATTTGAGCGATGATGGAACCCAATGTCTCGGAGCCATCGCCAGCAACGCCCCATCCAACCGCGTCTTCTCCATCGACGTCCTCCGCGGCCTCACCATCGCCCTCATGATCCTCGTCAACGATCCCGGCGACTGGGCCCACACCTACGCCCAGCTCGACCACGCCCCCTGGAACGGCTTCACCCTCACTGACCTCGTCTTCCCCAACTTCCTCTTCCTCGTCGGCGCTTCCATCATTCTCTCGCTCCAATCCCGCATCGAGCGCGGCGAATCGAAAAAGGTCCTGGCACTCCACATCCTCCGCCGCAGCGCCATCATCTTCGCGCTCGACCTCTTCTTCAACCTCTACCCGCACTTTCACTTCACCCGGCTCCGCGTCTACGGCGTCCTCACCCGCATCGCGCTCTGCTATCTCGCCGCTGGCCTCATCTGTCTCCGGACGCGCAGCGCCGCGAAGCTGCTCGGCATCGTCTCGATCCTTCTTCTCGGATACTGGGCGCTCATGCGATTCGTCCCAGTCCCCGGCTTCGGCATCCCAACCCACGACATCCCGATACTCGACCCGGATCACAACCTCACCGCATGGATCGATCGTGGCGTCACCAACTTCCTCCAGCGAACCATTCACACTGGCCGTCTCTACCAGCACACCCGCGATCCTGAAGGCCTTCTCAGTACCCTCCCAGCGATTGCCACGACGCTCCTCGGCTCCGTCGCAGCACTCTGGCTGCGTAGCTCCGGAGCCGAAACGCCGGAAGACGGAATTCTCGTCGCAGAATCGCGTGAAACCGAGCATCTCCCCCACGCTGCCTCAGGAATCACCTTGATTCACCGCGCTCTGGGTCTCTCTCTCTCCGGGCTGCTTTGCCTGACCGTCAGCTCATTCTGGGAGCTCTGGTTCCCCATCAACAAGAATCTCTGGACCAGCTCTTACGTACTCTTCGCCGCCGGTTGGGCTCTCCTTGCCCTCGCCATCCTTTACTGGCTCATCGACATTCACCACCTCAACGAGACCGGACTAGGAAAGTGGCTCACCTTGCCCTGGCTCGTCTTCGGCTCGAACGCCATCGTCGCCTTCTGCGTCTCCGAGTTCCTCGTCGAGAACCTGATCTGGATCAAAATCCCCAACAGCTTCGGCCCCAACGGCAAGCCAGTCACCGCCTGGTTCTGGATCTACCACAATCTCTTCGCCTTCCACGGCAGCACCAAAAACACCTCGCTGGCCTTCGCCGCAGCCTTCGTAGCCGTCTGCTTCATCCCAAACTGGCTCCTCTGGCGCAAGAAGATCTTCCTCAAAATCTGATTTGTCTTAAATCTTCCCCTCTGCTTCCGTTAGACCTTGTCATCCTTCGCCCAAGGCGAAGGACCTGCTTTAGCTTTCCTTTGCTGCCGCTACTGTTGCCGTTGCGTCTGCTGTTGTCGTTGTCGTTGCTTTTGCATTCGAATCCGCCAACTTGACAAACCACCCCGTCCCAAAGGGCTACACTAAGGAAGTGACACACCCGGAAGTCCAGACCTAAAGTCTCTCCTTCGAAGACTTTGCACACTTTAACCGGGGAGGGGGGACTCCCCCGAGGAGAACGAATTGGCCTACAACGACCTGCGCGACTGGATCAAGACCCTCGAAAAATCCGGCGAACTCAAACGCATCACCGTCGAAGTCTCCCCCGACCTCGAGATGGCCGAGATCGCCGACCGCGCCGCCAAACTAGGTCGAGGCACCGCAAAAGCCGGAGGCCCCGCCCTCCTCTTCGAAAACGTAAAAGGCCATCCCGGCGCACGAGTCCTGATGAACCAGTTCGGCAGCGAACGCCGCATGCGCCTCGCTCTCGAAACCGACTCCCTCGACGCTATAGCTGACCGCATCCGAACCCTCCTCAAACCCGAAACCCCAACCAGCTTCATGGACAAGCTCAAGCTCCTGCCAACGCTCGCCGAAGTAGGCAGCTTCTTCCCCAAGGTCATCTCCGCCAAAGACGCCCCGTGCAAGCAGGTCATCCACCGCGGCGAAGACGTCAACCTCCTCGAACTCCCCATCCTCAAGACCTGGCCGCAGGATGGAGGCCCGTTCATCACCCTGCCCTGCGTCATCACCCGCGAGCCTCACACCGGCAAGCGCAACGTAGGCATGTACCGCATGCAGGTCTACGACGCCAAAACCACCGGCATGCACTGGCAGCGCCAGAAGGTAGCCGCCGAGCACCTCCGCGAACGCCTGCGCGAAGCCTCACCCGATTCCGCAGCCCGAGTCGACCTCATGGCTCTCACCGCCGGAGGCACTACAGCCGCCACATCACCCAACACCCTTAACCAAACCACCATCACCCGCATCCGCGAAGACCGCATGGAGGTAGCTGTAGCCATCGGCACCGACCCTGCCACCACCTTCAGCGCCATAGTCCCCGCCCCCCCCGACGTCGAAGAATATTTAATCTCTGGCTTCCTCCGTCAAAAGCCCCTGGAACTAGTCAAAGCCGAGACCGTCGACCTCGAAGTCCCCGCCAATGCCGAGTACATCCTCGAAGGCTACGTCCAGCTAGGCGAACTCCGCACAGAAGGCCCCTTCGGCGACCACACCGGCTTCTACACCATGCAGGAGGACTATCCTGTCTTCCACCTCACCGCCATCACCCACCGCAAAGACCCCATCTACGCCGCCACAATCGTAGGCAAGCCCCCCATGGAAGACGCTTGGATGGGAAAGGCAGTCGAGCGCATCTTCCTCCCCCTCATGCAACTCACCCTCCCGGAGATCGTCGACGTCAATCTCCCCCCCGAGGGTGTCTTCCACAACCTGATGATCGTCGCTATCAAGAAGTCCTATGCAGGCCACGCCCGCAAGGTCATGAACGGAATTTGGGCGATGGGCCAGGCCATGTTCACCAAGTGCATCATCGTCGTCGACGAGGACTGCGACGTCCATGACCTGGCCGAAGTCACGCTCCGCACCACCAACAACATCGACCCCGAACGCGACATCCAGTTCACCCTCGGCCCCGTAGATTCGCTCGACCACGCCAGCCGCCTACCCAACTACGGCAGCAAGATGGGCATCGACGCCACACGCAAGTGGGCCGCCGAAGGCTTTACCCGCCCCTGGCCCCCCATGCTCACCATGTCCCCTGAAGTCAAAACAAAGATCGACGCTATCTGGAAAAAACTAGGCATCGAGTAGCCCGCCTCGCATAAGCAGAAGAGCGGCTACATACCGGCACCGCGATCAACTCACTGTATGACTGGCCAGCGAAACTGTCACCACGTCGATGGGTGTCTTGATCGTGCCCCCGCTGGCTTCTGGATGGAACTCGATGCGCATCGTCGTGCGATTCACCACAACGCGGAGATAACCGTAGTCGGTTGTATCGTAGTTCTCCAGCGTCAGCGTAGCGTCGATCTTGTATGGCGTTCGGAAGGTCCCCCGCATCGACGACAGCGGAGAATGTCCTCCGCATCCAGCGACAAGAAACGGAATCTGCATCCCATTCACAGTGCGCGTGAAGCGTTGATAGTTATGGGAGTGGCCCGAAAAGACCGCATGCGGCCACACCCCTGCCGCCGTGCATGCGCTGTCGATATCAGCCAGCATCAGCGGGCTTGCTCCATGCACCACCCCGCCCGTGAACGGCGGATGATGCACCGCAATGATTACCGCGCCCGTAAACTTATCGCTCTTCACTCTCTGCAAAGCAGCCTTCAGAAACGCGACCTGCCTGCCATCGAGCACCTTATTTTGCCCATTCTGTCCCGAGATCACGCCCGGGTCTTCCAGCACATTACTATACAACCCCAGAATTCGCACCAGAGGCGAATCGAACGTAAAGTAAACGCCCGGCTGAATCATTGTCGTACGCAGCAGAGCTCCCGCGTCCGGTGACTGAGTCGGAGTCGCCGTGCAAAAGTTTTCGAGAAACGCCTGCAGCGTCGTTGCCGGATCCTTCGGATACACCACGCCATCGTGATTGCCCGCGATAGCCAGAATCGGCGCCGGATAGTCGCGATACGGCTCATAGAACTGATCGTAGTAGTACGTCGCCTCGCCGAAGTAATACACAATATCGCCGAGATGAAACAAAAACGACGGCACGTCGGCCGCATTTGCTTCCTGGAAGTCGCTCACCATCTTGTCGGCCACTAGAGACTGCGTCGCCGGGCCCACCACGCTGCCGGTGTCTCCCACAGAATGAAAGACAATCTGCCCGGCCGCCTGGATCGCACTCACCTTTGCTGCGCCCGCGTTCCCGTACACCTGCGCCAGCGTAACAATCGGTTCGACAGCCCCCCCGCGTGGAATCGGCACCGGTTCCAACTGCTTAATTTCCTTGTCGTTCTGGTCCGTTACCGGAACTTTGAAGCCGGTCGGATCAGGCGAAGGTTTAGGCTGCGCAAATACCGGTTGCCCGCCATTGGGAAACTGCGCGGCTATTTTGGTGTTGCTCTTTGAATCCGAGGACGAGGCAGGAAGTGGCGGTTTCTTTGGCATAGCGCGCCTCCGCAGCCAATCAACTCGGAGATAAGCATACCGCGTTTTCGTTAAAGGTTGAGAAAAATCCAGGAAACTCTGGTCCCTGATTACTCCGCGCCCTTGACCGTAATTGCCGTCAGATTCCGCACCCACCGCTGCGGCTTCTTATCCCCACTATCGACAAGCTTTAACTGCCCGTCCACACCCAACGGTTTCCCATTAATGGTCGTCGCCACGATCACAATCGCGTCATGCTCTGAGCCCTCAATCTCCGTCATCGAATACAGCACCCAATATTTATCCGTTCCTTCGGCCACAAGGTAACTACGCAGCATCTTCCGGTGTGTCGCCTGGCTCACAGGAAATCCATACTTCGTAAGCAGGTCACCAAGTAGCACGCCCGTGTACGTTTCATCCGCCTTTGTATGCTCGTTATGTACGTTGACTGTCTTTTGCGGCATCGCTTGCAGCTCTGCAACCGACAATGTCGTCGCCTTCCCATCAATCATCAACGTGAGACTTGTTGAAACGGGTGCGGCAGCATGTTCATGCTGCTCCATCTGTGCCATCGGAGCAGTTTGCGCAGAGGAGTTTACCCCGCCAAATCCGAGCAAACATAAGGCAACCACACACGAAAGGGAACCAGTCATTGCTTTCATGGCTTCCAGCCTATCTCGCGCCCGTCGTATACTCAAGGCATGTCTATCGTTAAAGACGCCGCCGCCATTGCCAAGGGTATGAGTATCACCCTCAAGGAAGTCTTTCAGCCCACAGAGGTCGAAAACTACCCCGACGGCAACGGCCCCATGCGCGGGGCCAAATTCCAGGAGCGCTTCCGTGGCAAACACCAGCTCCAGCGCGACGAGCAGGGCCTTGAAAAGTGCGTAGCCTGCTTCCTCTGTGCTGCTGCCTGCCCCTCCAACTGCATCTATATCGAAGCAGCCGAGAACACCGAAGAAAAGCGCATCTCTTCCGCCGAACGCTACGCCAAGGTCTACAACATCGACTACAACCGCTGTATTTTCTGCGGCTACTGTGTCGAGGCCTGCCCCACCGACGCCATCACCCATGGCCACGGCTTCGAACTCGCCAGCCTCAACGCCACCACACTCGTCATGCGCAAGGAAGATCTCCTTGTGTCGATGCCCAAGCTACCCGACGCTATCCTCTCCGACAACGACCAGGCTGAGATTCTCGCCTAACTGCTATAGAAGGCATCCGAAGCAAAGAACGCCGAGGGCCGATCTGAAACGAGATAAGATAAGGAAGCGATCGACAAACGAGTTAGAATGTGCTCGATCACTGGCAACCTGCGTTCCTCTACAACCCACATTTTGGGCTACCGGTTGTCACGAAAGTCAGGCCAATAATGCAAACACCGCCAGCCAGCACACGCGCAATCCTCCACGTTTGCACCCGCGAGACCATCCGCCCCCTGCGCGATCGCATCCTCACACTCCAGGGCTTCGAGGTGGACTCCACCCTTAGTTACATCGAAGGCCTCTCCATGTTCTGGAGCCGCCAGTACGACCTCGTCCTGATCGACGTCGAAGGTGAACATGGCATCCCCAGCGCAGAGCATCTCTGTTCTGAGATCAAGACCGCTCAGCCGGAACAGATCGTAGCCTTCGTCTGCAACTGGCGCGTCGCCATCATGACAGACTGCCCCGACGAGATACTTCGCACTGAGTTCGACCCTGCAGCCTTCGCTCAGGGAGTCCGCGACATCGTTCTTCCCAACGCCTGAACGACTACTCCTGTGGTACAGGAATCAAGTGTTTATCGGGGCCGACCATCATCTTTGGCGGAGTAGGAGCCGTTCCGCTCGACGGATCGGGGGGCGCGACAATCGTCTGTTGTGGGGCAGAAGAAACAGCCGGAGCAGTTCCACTCTGTGTCTGGCCGGAACTGCTCGCATTGGCAGTCGGTGCAGAGTTGGTCGCCCCAGTCTTCTTCTTCGGCTTTGCAACTGGCGCAGTCTGAGCCACGGCCATCGATCCAGCCACAAGAAACGCGCCAACCCAGAAGCTGGCGGCAAACTTCAGATATGTCTTCATAGAGAACCTCTCAAGAAACTTCTTCTCAACGACTTCCAGTACACGCATACCTTCGCGCCGGGTCGATACAACTTCCGCGCCACCGCCCATCCCGAGTTGCGGACCTCAACATGCTGTGATACAAACGAAGTATTCCAGTCTGCTTCGGCAGATTTGAATTTCATGCAGAGTGGTTGAGGGACGAGCCCTTTGACGCCACGACAACCGGACAGAACAAAGGCGTACCGGTGTCAACTCTCTCCTGGGAAGCAGTATGCCGCAGGGAACATGAGATTCGGAGCACGCAGTCCGGATTAAGGCCTGCACCCCGTATTTCACCTTCCCCGTATACCCCAAAAGAGAAAAGTCAAAATGCTCATCTGCTCTTCCTCTCGGAAAGAGTCCGATGAACTACTCCTGTAGCCGCTACGAGCTCAAATGTAACGAGTGCGGCAAGCGTTTCGGCAACCAGCCCCTCTCCGCATGCCCCGATTGTCTCTACCCCCTTGAACTCGCCTACGACCTCGAAGCCGCTCGCGGCCAGTTCACCAAAGAAAGCATCGCCGCCGGTCCTGCCAGCATCTGGCGCTACGCCTCCCTCCTCCCCATCCCCGAAGGCTTCCAGCCCGATCTCCCAGTAGGCTTCACGCCTCTGGTCCGCGCAAAGAATCTAGGCAAGCGCATCGGCGCCACCAACCTCTACGTCAAAAATGACGCCGTCTGCTTCCCGACCCTCAGCTTCAAAGACCGCGTCGTCTCCGTCGCCCTCGCCAACGCGCGCAAGTTCGGCTTCGACACCGTCGGCTGCTCCTCCACCGGCAATCTCGCCAACTCCGTAGCTGCCCAGGCAGCCCGCCTCGGCCTCAAGGCCACCATCCTCGTCCCCGCCGACCTCGAAGCGGCGAAGATCCTCAACACCCAGGTCTACGGCGCGCGCCTGGTCCGCATCGACGGCAACTACGACCACGTCAATCGTCTCTGCACTCAGATCGCCGACGAGTACAACTGGGGCTTCGTCAACGTAAACCTCCGCCCCTACTACGCCGAAGGTTCCAAGTCGGTAGGCTTCGAGATAGCTGAGCAACTCGGCTGGCATCTCCCCGACAACGTCGTCGTTCCCATGGCTGGCGGCTCGCTCATCCGCAAAATCCGCAAGGCCTTCAACGAACTCATCTATCTCGGCCTCGTCGAAGACAAGCCAGTCCGCTTCTTCGGTGCCCAGGCCACAGGTTGCTCTCCCATCTCCACGGCGGTTAAGCAGGGAACTGACGAAGTCATCCCTCAGCGCCCCAACACCATCGCCCGTTCACTCGCCATCGGCAACCCCGCCGACGGCCCTGCAGCCTCGCGCATGATCCGCGACTCAGGAGGTTGGGCAGAGGACGTCTCTGACGTCGAGCTGGTCTCCGGCATTCAGGAACTCGCCGAGACCGAAGGCATCTTCACCGAGACCGCCGGTGGCGTCACTACTGCCGTCACAGCGCGTCTCTTCGCAACGGGCCGCATCTCCCCTGACGAACTCACCGTTACGTGCATCACCGGCAACGGCCTCAAAACCACCGATGCCCTCGCGGGCCGCTACCAGCAGGATCGCGCTGTCCGTCCGCGCCTCGCTGACTTCGATGCCTACCTCCGCGAACTTGACGGCTTCGCAGAACCCGAACTCGCCACCGTAGGAGTTAAATAATGTCCATCAAAGTTACTCTTCCCGCCGCATTCACCCGTCACACCGATGGTCGCAAGCAATTCGACTCCGCAGCCCAGAATCTTCCGGGCCTCCTCACCGATATCGATCAGACCTTCCCCGCGCTCTCCACGCAGATCAAGGGCGAAGACGGCAAGCTCCGCCGCTTCATCAACATCTACGTCAACGACGAAGACATTCGCTTCCTCGGCGGCGAAACCTACGTCTTCCAGGATGGCGACGAGATCATGCTCATCCCCTCCATCGCCGGCGGCAGTCGCTAGAATCCGCCCAACTCTCAGACGCCGGCTAGAATCTCGCGCACATCTTCCAGCAGGGTCGGAAACATATCCCGGGCGACTAGAGTCATTCCTAGTCGCCCGTTTACCGTAAGAACCGACACTTTTTGCACCGTCGGTGAGGACGAAGGGCCGGCGGTGAAGAGGTTCTCAATCCTCAGATCGCCGTATTTTAGACGCACTCGATATCCGGCATAGTTCGTTATCAGCAACTCATACGCCAGAGGCCCGTTCAAGATAGACGAATAAAGGTCTTGTGCTTCGCGTTCTGCTGAAACCATAGACGACACCACTCCTGCAAGATGGTGCGCTGCTTCGATACTCTGAGCAGGCAATATATCTTCCTTGACCGATCTCGCGATGTCCCAGAACGATGCCCCTTCTGGTGTCAGGACGGGCGTCTTATGAGCCGAGATCAAGAAGCCTGGGACATCTGGTATCCCCAGCGTCCTTCGCATATCAATCGTGGATTGGCAGCGTACCGGCCCAGCATTCCATTCATCCGAGTAGCGCTTTCCTGCCAGTGTCATCGCGGCAACCAGTGCGCCATGCACGGTCGTTCCTTCTGCCCTGGCGCGCGCCTGCAGAGCTTGGGTCTCCATCAAACTCAGTTGCACACGCTGAACACGAATCTTTGACATCGTGCTGAGGGTTGTCTCTTCCGGAGCAACAGACCTTCCGCCTAATGTCTTGACGTACGGGGCAGGATCAGGCAACCCCACCAGCTGCGCCAGACCGGGCTGCACCTCTAGCGGCCTCCCCAAATTTTCTCCCGCTACAGCGGCCAGGAGATCCTGGATCACCAGCAGATGCGACTTCCCATCCAGGCTGCTATGGTGCGTCGCAAACATGACGACAGAACGATCCGGCGCATGGAACAGAGTTGCCCGCGTCAGGGGCCCGTTTCCCTCTCCGAATGTTTTCTGGAACTCGTTTGCCATCTCCTCTTCCAACACTAGCGAATCTGGCAGAAGAGCAATTCGCAAACCCATCGAAGCTCCACGCACCTTCTCAAAGAAAGGACGTTGGCCAGAAATCTTCTGTATTGATGCCGACAGAAGAGGATACCGATCCTGGATCGCATTCAGCGCGGCTCTCCATTGCCGAATGGTTGTTGCACCGGTCACCTCGACGATGGCCGCGTGAAAAACGGGAGCACTTTGCTCAAGAAGCCAGAAAAACTCTTCAAAAGCGTCAAGATCGCGAAGCTTAGTCGCATTCGCTGCTCGCGCCTCTGCGAGCTCTGAAGCAATGATGGTAGATAAAGACAAAAAACAATCCTCGTTGTGGGATAACGATGGGTGGCGACCCATCTCTTTCGAGATGCACTTGCGCTAAGTTGATTAACATCGGTCCACCTCGTTTATTCTGGGCGAATATTGCCAATGTTATGGGAGTTTGCGGGAGACCCGCATATTTCTCCCAGAGATCGTGTCAAGCCCCAAACCACATAACCCATTCGCAGACAGGGACATCCGCGTGGCGTGTTAGCTACACAACATCTGGGTCAACGACGAGCCCTTCCGCTTCCTCGGCGGAGAGGCCTACGCATTTCAGGACGGCGACGAGATCATGCTCATGCCCTCCATCGCTGGTGGCTCCAGGTAAATATCCCGTCACAAAAATCGCCGTAAGAGCTCATCATCGAATATCCTGCTCACGATATGTAAGTTTCACGGTCATCCACCGAACCTGAGCTGCATTCGTGAGGTCGTCTGATGTCGAATCTTCTTCGTAATCTTCGCTACACCGTGCGATCGTTGTGGAAGAACCCCGGCCTCACCCTCACAATTCTTGTCACTCTCGCTCTCGGCATCGGCGCTAACACTGCGATCTTCACCGTTGACTACGCCACCCTCCTCGCCCCAATGCCATACCCCGCCCCGGACCAGCTCGTCGTCGTCTGGTCGAAGATTCAAACCTTCCACAATGGCATCTCCGCTGGAGACTTCACGGATTGGAAGCGCGAAAACGCCAGCTTCCAGGACATCAACGCCTTCACCGGCGGCTCCTTCAACATCGCCAGCAAAGACCAGCCTGAAAATCTCGATGGCCGGCAAGTCACACCCGGCTTCTACAAGATGTTCGGCCGCCCCTTCTTTCTCGGGCGCGATTTCCTCCCCGAAGAAGGTGTTTTGGGCAAGGATCACGTTGTGATCCTCACGAATAAACTTTGGTCCCATCTCGGCTCAGATCCAAAGATCGTCGGCACGTCCATGCGCATTAACGGCGAACCTTACACCGTCGTCGGCGTCCTCACCGCTGGCCTCGATGACCGTGGCGAGGAGCAACTTGCCGTGCCTCTGGTCTTCAAGCCTGAGCAACTCAATCACGACTTCCACTGGCTTCTCTCCGTCGCCCGCCTCAAACCCGGCGTTACCGTCCAGCAGGCCCAGGCCGACATGGACTCCGTCGCCCTCCACATCGCTCAGGAGAATCCCAGGAGCAACAAGGGCTGGGGCGTCTTCGTTGAGCCGCTCAAAAACGACTTCCTCCCAAGCGAACGGAAGCAGACCCTCTGGCTTCTCCTCGGGGCAGTCGCTTTCATTCTGCTCATAGCCTGCGTCAACGTCGCAAACCTCCTTCTCGCTCGGGGCCTCGCACGCCAGAAAGAACTCGCCGTCCGGAGCGCCCTCGGGGCGTCACGCAGAACCATCTTCGAGCAGCTGCTGACCGAGAGCCTGCTTCTCGCCATTGCCGGAGGCCTCCTGGGCATCGGCGTCGGTTATGCCATGCTTCGCGCCCTCGTTGCCATCATGCCTCGCGGCACCCTGCCCAACGAAGCCGACCTGACCCTCAATTTACCCATCCTGTTCTTCACTCTCATCGCCACAACGTTCGCCGGCCTTCTCTTCGGCAGCGCGCCCGCGTGGTATGCCTCACGAGTCGATCCCGGCGAGTCTCTTAAAGAAGGCAATCGTACCGGTGTTGGAGCCGGCCGCCATCGCCTGCGTCAAAGCCTTGTTATCGGCGAATTTGCTCTGGCACTCTCTCTATTAGCGGGAGCAGGTCTCGCCATCCACAGCTTTCTGAACCTGCTCCGTGTCGATCTTGGCCTTCGCACAGACCACGTCCTTACCTTCTTCCTCCCAGTCCCCGACTCGCGCCCCAAGGATCCCGAGAAGATCATCGCTTACTACCGGCAGATCCTCTCCAGCGTAAACGCAGTCCCTGGCGTCACCTCCGCTTCTGCCATGACGGGCCTTCCGCTCTTCGGTGCTGGCTTTGGCATGCCCTTCACCATCGTCGGAAAGCCCGCCTTCAACGACCCCTCCATGCGCCCCAACACCGGCTTCGGCATGGTCACACCCGACTACTTCAAGACCTTCGGCATTCGCCTCGTCAACGGCCGGATCTTCAACGAGCAGGATGCTGCCTCCAGCGTCAAAGTAGCTGTAGTCAACGAAGACTTTGTACGAAAGTACTTCAAAGGCGTTGACCCGCTCCAACAGCGCATCTTCGTCGAGCAACTCATCCCCGGCGTCACCAAACTCGGCCCACCGCAGGAGTGGCAGATCGTTGGCGTCTATCACAACGTCCGCAGCCGTGGTCTCCGACAGGAAAATCCCGAGACACTCATCCCCTTCTGGCAGATTCCCTGGTCCGGCGCCGGCATTGCCGTCCGCACCGTCAACGATCCCGCCACCATGGTCAAGAGCATCGCCGCGGCCGTCCATTCTGTTGACCCCGAAATAGCCGTCGCCGAACCCCGTTCCATGGAAGAGGTCCGCGACCTCGTCCTCTCCAACGATCGCTTCACCCTCATCCTCTTCGTCAGCTTCGCTGTCGTTGCGCTTCTGCTCGCCGCACTTGGGGTCTACGGAATAATGTCCTTCTCCGTCGCGCAACGCTCCCACGAGATAGCTCTCCGCATGGCCCTGGGCGCCAACCGCAGCCGCGTCGTCGCCCTCGTCGTCCGCGAAGGCCTGGCTCTTGCATGTGTCGGCTTGGCTCTGGGCCTCATCGGAGCCTACTTTGTAGGCCGAGGCATGCAAAGTACCCTCTTCGGAGTCGGCAAAATAGACTTCTCCGTCTTCGCCTCCGTCGCACTCCTTCTCCTGCTCGCCGCAGTGATTGCATGTCTCGTCCCTGCCCGCCGCGCAGCTTCCGTCGAACCCATGCAGGCACTGAGAGCTGAGTGATTCAAATATCTTGTTAAGCGACCATTCCAAAATAGTTTGCATCAAACCCCGCAGTATCCTACTAAGAATGCTGATCTACAACCTCGGAGCACAATATGAGCCGGGTCCTTGTCATTGGAAGTTACACCCAGATAAGCCACGAAATCGGTGCTGCAATCTCTGCCGCCGAGATCCCCATAGAATATTCGGTTGGGCACGCTGACACCCTGCAGCGTCTGCGGATGCGATCCTTCGGAGTTGTCATCACCAGCCCCTATAGCGATGTCGAGGAAGATCTCGCCTTGCTGGAGGAGATGCGCCGAATCAGGCCGGGAGTAAAGTGCATCGTCCTCGCTCGTCAAAGTACTCCGGCCGAAGTCATCTCTGCCCTCCGCGCACGGGTCTTCGCCTGCTTCACCCCTCCGTTCGACACAGGACTTATCGCACAACTGGCCCGCAGTGCGGCGTCTGACAATCAATGGAGAGAAGACATCCATGTTCTATCGGCAAGACCGGGCTGGGTGGCAGTCCGTGTCAATTGCCGCCTCATCACGGCAGAGCGCCTGATCACGTTCGCTAAAGAGTTGAGTGCTCAATTGCCTGAGGACACACGGCAGGACGCAATGCTCGCGTTGCGTGAGATTCTCATGAACGCAATGGAGCACGGAGCAGCCTTCAATCCCGAGCAGGTAGTCGAAGTTACAGCAGTTCGGACGGGGCGGGCGATGGTGTTTTATGTGCGCGACCCCGGCGCCGGCTTCCGCTTTGAATCCATGACACACGCCGCATTCGCAAATCCATCCGACGATCCCGCAGCCCATTTAGCCCAGCGCGAAGAGCAGGGAATGCGGCCTGGAGGATTCGGCCTTCTCGTCGCAGCCGGCACTGTGGATGAATTGATCTACAGTGAGATAGGCAACGAAGTGCTGCTTATCAAATACCTCGATGCAGCAAAGCGATGAAGACGATCGGCTTCATCATGCATAGGCTCCGCCCGACGCCGGATTAAACAAAAAGCGAAGCTCAAGCAACGAATCCTTCCTGTCACCGCTCCTACCATTCAGTATCACTCGCGCTATCCGCGCAATCTGTCGCAGGAAAGAGGTCTGTCCATGTTTCTCATCTTGGCTGTAGTTTTAGTGCTGCTCTGGCTCGGCGGATTCTTTGTTCTCCACGTCAGCAGCTTCCTGATTCACCTGTTGCTCCTCTTCGCCCTCATCTCCATCATCATGAACTTCATCGGCGGTAAACGGGCAGTCTAGCTCCACCAGGCAAAGGTAAAGGCCGAACCCAGCGGGTTCGGCCTCGTCGTCTCCAACAAATGCAATCACTGATGAGCAATAGGCTGAGGCAGGTCTATACCGGCGACCGGGAGTACCGAAGCAGTCAGGGCTTCTGGAGTCTCCTCACGCAGTTCTGGCAGATTCCCCTCCAGCGCAAGTTTCAGCACCTGGTCCATCTCCTCGACAAAGTGCAGCTTCATACTGCTCTTGATCAGCTCCGGCAGATCAGCCATGTCTTTCCGGTTCTCCTCCGGCACGATCGCCTCGAAGATTCCTGCCCGATGCGCCGCCAGCAGCTTCTCCTTCAATCCACCGATCGGGAGCACCTTACCCCGCAGCGTAATCTCGCCGGTCATCGCAACATCGCGCCGTACTTTGATCTTGGTCAACGCGCTCGCCAGACCGGTAGCCAGTGTAATTCCCGCCGACGGACCATCCTTCGGAATCGCGCCCTCCGGCACATGCACATGAATGTCGACGTTCTTATAAAAATCCTTCGCCAGTCCAAGATGGTGAGACCGTGACCGAATGTAAGTGAGTGCAGCCTGCGCCGACTCCTGCATCACATCACCCAACTGCCCCGTCGCCGTCATCTTACCCTTGCCGTCGAGCACCTGCACCTCGGTCTGCAGGATCGTTCCACCCATCTCTGTCCATGCCAGCCCCGTGACCAGACCGACCTCGCTCTTCTCATGCGCCTGCGAATCGCGGAACTTCGCCACGCCGAGGATCTCACCGATGTTTGCGCCGGTGATAACTTCCTTGTGGTCCACGCCGTTCTTCACCACACGCCGTGCGACCTTGCGGCACACATTGCCGATCTCCCGCTCGAGATTCCTAACGCCTGCCTCGCGCGTATAGCCCCGAATTATCTGCTTCAATGCATCGTCCTCAAAGACGATCTGCTCAGCCGTCAATCCGGTCCCTTCGCGCTGCTTCTTCACGAGGTACTGCTTGGCAATCTCCAGCTTCTCAACCTCGGTATACCCATGCAGCCGCAGAATCTCCATGCGGTCCTGCAGCGGCCCCGGAATCGTATGCAGCACATTCGCCGTCGCCACAAACAGCACCTGGGACAGGTCGTACTCAACGTCGAGATAGTGGTCCTGGAAGGAGCTGTTCTGCTCCGGATCGAGCACCTCAAGCAGCGCACTCGCAGGATCGCCGCGAAAATCCGAAGCCATCTTGTCGATCTCATCCAGCATGAACACAGGGTTCTTCGTTCCGGCCTTCTTCATCGACTGAATAATCTGCCCCGGCAACGCTCCAATGTAGGTCCGACGATGCCCGCGAATCTCCGCCTCATCGCGCACCCCGCCAAGCGACATACGCACAAACTTCCGCCCCGTAGCCTTGGCGATCGACATCCCCAGTGAAGTCTTTCCCACGCCCGGAGGTCCAACGAAACAGAGAATCGACCCCTTCGGATTCTTCACTAACTGTCGCACCGCGAGAAACTCCAGAATGCGCTCCTTGATCTTCTCCAACCCGTAGTGATCTTCATTCAAAATCTGTTCCGCATGCTCGATCGACCGGATCTCCTTCGACCGCTTCTTCCACGGCACCGCCAGCAGCCAATCCAGATAATTCCGCGACACAGTCGACTCAGCCGACATCGGAGGCATAGCCTCCAGCTTCTTCAACTCCTGCAGCGATTTCTCCAGAACATCCTTCGGCATTCCTGCCGCTTCAATCTTCTTCTTCAACTCGTCGAACTCGGATTTCTCCCCGCGCCCAAGCTCCTTCTGGATCGCCTTGATCTTCTCGTTGAGGTAGTACTCTTTCTGCGCCTTCTCCATCTGCCGCTTCACCCGCGACTGAATGGTGCGATCCATATTCAACTTTTCAATCGCCACGTCCAGCACGTCGGCAACCTTGGAGAGCCGAAGCTCCGGATCAAAAACCTCCAGAAGTTGCTGCTTCTCTTCGATAGACAACTGCAGATTGGCCGCGATCGTATCCGCCAGCTTCGCCGGCTCTTCCGGCCGCACACTGGCCGCCATCGTCTCGTAGTTCAACGACTGCTGCAACTTCACATACTGCTCAAACAGCGAGTGCACACGTTGCATGAGCTGCTCGACCTGGGGCGTCAGATCGAGTTGCGTCAATCCTGTTCGCACCGTCGCAACAAAGAATCCATCAACATCGTTAACTTCGGTCGCCCGCGCCCGCTCCACGCCTTCAACCAGCACTTTAATATTGCCGTCTGGCATCTTCACTGACTGAACGATGTTGCCAATCGTACCTGTTTCATAAATGTCATCGGCATTTGGCTCGTCCACCGAGGCGTCATGCTGGGTCGCCAGAAAGATCTTCCTGTCGCCTGACAGGGCCTCTTCCAGGGCCCGCACACTCGACTCCCGTCCGACGACAAACGGCGTCATCATATGGGGAAAGATGACCATGTCACGAATGGGCATCATCGGTAGCTTACGGACTTCGCCGTTCAGCGCTTTTTTTGGTTGGTTTGTCATCGCTCTCCAATTAGACGCTACAACACCGGTAACGATGCACCGGCATCGCGGCTTCAGGTGATTGTAATGCGTTGGGGGATGCCATGCACCCGGCAAACTGCAACGTCTGTGGAATTGGAGGCTCCAGCCGGGGCAAAAAACACGCCAGCGACGCCTATCGTCAGTGCTGGATGTACCTGCGAACCCACCTTTACGAATCTGCGCGCCAGCCCGCGCATCCCCGCTTAGCCTGCCTTCTCCAACAACATGGGCAGCGTCAGGCTGTGTTTCTTCACCATCTCTGCAGTAATCGAGAGGTCCTTGACCTTCTTATTGCCCGGTACGAAGTACATCAGATCCAGCATCAGCTCTTCAAGAATCATGCGCAGTCCGCGCGCCCCAACCTTGCGCTGCAGCGCCTCTCGAGCGATCTCCCGCGCAGCCTCGTCAGTGAACGTAACCTTCACGCCCTCAAACTCAAACAGCTTCGCATACTGTTTCAAAATCGCATTACGCGGCTTGGTCAGAATCTCGATCAACGCAGCCTCATCCAACTCATCAAGAATGCCAAGTACTGGCAGCCGTCCCACGAACTCAGGAATCAACCCGTACTTCAGCAGGTCCTGAGGCTCTGCCTGACGCAGCAGTTCAGCATCGCGCTGCGCCCGAATCGGCGTCACATCGCCTTCCTTTAAGTCAGCCTCTGCGATCGCCTTAAACCCGAGAGCCTTCTTACCCACGCGTCGCCCGATCACCTTCTCAAGGCCGACAAAGGCTCCGCCGCAGATGAAAAGAATGTTCGTCGTATCAACTGCCGTAAACTCCTGGTGCGGATGCTTGCGCCCACCTTGCGGAGGAACGTTGGCGACCGTGCCCTCCAGCAGCTTCAGCAGGGCCTGCTGCACACCCTCGCCGGAAACGTCGCGCGTGATCGAAGGATTCTCATCCTTCCGTCCAATCTTGTCGATTTCGTCGATGTAGATAATTCCGCTCTGCGCGCGCTGCACATCGCCATCTGCAGCCTGCAGCAGTTTCAGAATAATGTTCTCGACGTCCTCGCCCACATACCCGGCTTCAGTCAGCGTCGTCGCATCGACAATCGCAAATGGCACATCCAGCATCTTCGCCATCGTCTGCGCCAGCAAAGTCTTGCCCGAGCCCGTCGGCCCCACCAACAGGATGTTCGACTTCGACAACTCAACATCGTTGCCGCGTGTCTTGTTCATCTGGATCCGCTTGTAGTGGTTATAAACCGCTACAGCAAGCTTCTTCTTCGTCTGATCCTGCCCGATCACGTACTCATCAAGAAACGCCTTCACCTCTTGCGGCTTCGGCAGGTGAGCAGGCGCAGCTCCAGGCTGGGTCTCGGTACGGTCGTCTTCGAGGATTGAGTTACAGACAGCCACGCACTCATCGCAGATATAAGCCCGCGGATAGTCCGATGGCGATGAGATCAGTTTTGCAACCGCATCTTGTGATTTATGGCAGAAAGAACAACGAAGTGATTCGTCTGAGCCCCGCGACGTTTTCATAAGTGCTACAGCTCCTGGGTGGTCGGCGCAACACCACTACAGATTAAAGTTTACACCTGTTTCGTGCCGTAAAACACGGCGCAGGTATCTGTCCCTGTACCTCAAAATGGTTATTAACGTGCATATACGCGGTAATATCTGTGGCTATGTACGTGCAACACCATCAAGATGCGGAAGAGCCCGAACCGGCGGTTCGGGCTCTTCGGTAACACAACCACGCAAAGCCGTTATGTGCGCGGACGGTCGATAATATCATCGATAATGCCGTACTCCTTAGACTGCGCAGCCGTCATGATGAAGTCGCGCTCCACGTCGCGCTCGATCCGCTCCAGCGTCTGGCCCGTGCTGGCGCTCATCAGCTTGTTCGTAATCTCGCGAATGCGCAGAATCTCCCGTGCGTGGATGTCGATATCGGTAGCCTGTCCGCTCAACCCGCCCATCGAAGGCTGATGAATCAGAATTCGCGAGTTCGGCAACGCAAAGCGCTTGCCTTTTTTCCCGGCCATCAGAAGAAACGCTCCCATGCTCGCAGCCTGCCCGATGCAGAACGTCACCACATCGTTCTTGATGTACTGCATCGTGTCGTAGATCGCCAGCCCCGCCGTAATCGAGCCACCCGGCGAGTTGATGTAAAGCTGAATGTCCTTCTCCGGATCCTCGCCGCTCAAAAACAGCATCTGCGCAATGATCACATTGGCGATGTTGTCATCGATTGGCGTCCCCAGAAAAATGATGTTGTCCCGCAGCAGACGGCTGTAGATGTCGTAGGCGCGTTCGCCCCGGCTCGTCTGCTCGATCACCATCGGTACTAGTCCCATAACACTCTCTTTCTCTCTTCCGTTATCGAGCCCTGTACTTACACTCTACGAAGCCAGCTTCTCGTAGAGCACGCTTCCTGTCTTCTCACGCCGCATCTGCTCGCGAATCCTGTCCAACCCACCGTCTTTGGACAACCTCTCGCGCAAAGCCTCCAAAGGCTCACGCGACTGAATCGAAAGCATCAGCAACTCACGATCGACATCTTCTTCGCTAATCGTAACGCCCTCAGCCTCAGCAATCCGGTCGAGAAGCATCGACGCCTTCACCTCATTGATCGCCTGGTCGCGCTGAGCTTCACGCAGCCTCGCGAAGTCCAGCTTACGCATATCCTCAACTGACATGCCCTGCTGAGCCAACGCACGCAAACCGCGATCCAGCCGTGCTTCAATCTGCTGCTGCACAAACGATTCCGGAACAGGGAACTGGAACCGCTGGATCATATCCCCCAGCATCTTGTCCTTCGTCGCACTGTCTAACGAATTCTGCTTGCGATCCGCAGTATGTTCGCGAAGCTTCGTCTCGAACTCATCCCAGCTCTCATAATTCCCAAGCTGTTTGGCAAACTCAGCGTCGCGCTCCGGATAGTTCTTATGCTTGATGCCCTTCACGGTCACGTCGTAGCTCACGCTCTGTCCCGCAAGACGCCGTTCGCCGAAGTCAGCTGGATAGTCGACCTCGAACTTCAACTCCTGTCCAGCCTTCGCCCCCCGCAACGCCTCATTGAAGGCCGCCAGTGTGTTCTTGCCGCCGATCTCGATCAGCACATCCTCGCCAGTGATCGGAGCCTGCGCCGAAGCGTTCTCCGCGCCATCTTCGGTCACCGTCTGCGCCAGATCCTTGACCTCGCCGCGAAACTGGATCTCAGCCCAGTCGCCATCGACGAGTGCGCGATTCTCTTCCACCGGCTCAACCGTCGCATGGCCGTCCAGAACTCGGTTCAACTCGGCGTCGAATTCGTCACTGGTCAGAGTCGCATCAGGCTTGCTCACATGAACCGTGTCATAACCCGTTATATCGATCTCCGGCGCAACTTCAAACGCAGCCTTGAACTTCAGAGGTTGCCCATCGAAGAGTTGCATATCCAGCAACTGTGGCTCAGACACCGGGCGCAGCTTCTGCTCGTCGATCGCCTTGCGGAATCGCTCGGAAACCAGGCTCTCCAGAACCTCCTGGCGAACCTCCTTCGCAAATTTCGAGCGGATCAGCGATTCAGGCACCTTGCCCGCGCGAAATCCTGGAATCCGCGCCAGCTTCTGGTACCGCTTCACCACGGTCTTGAAGGTCTTCGAAACCTCATCGGCACCGACTTCAACTTCAATCTCGCGAGTCAGCTCAGGATTCAGCGCAGGAGCGTGCTGATGCGTGTGCTCGTGATCATGGTCATGATCATGTGTGTGCTCGTGTGTATGGGTTGCTTCGGACTGCTCTGCAGTCTCATTCGTCTCTGTCATCTCAGTCGGGGTCAAGTCCATGCCTTCCAGAAAGCGTCTGTATCTGCCGCGTCATTTGTGCTGCTCTCGCCAGCGCGGTTTACGCCTTCTTTACTACTGTACGAGGCTTCGATAGAGAGGGTCAAACCTCCGCTCGCCGCCATTTCCCGGTCCTGCTCCGCTACAGGTGCTCCGGCGTACCTGCGCTCAGGGAAAAAATCTCCAGTCTGATCTTCCATTGCGTCGTCTGTCCCGGCTGCAGCACCACCATTCCCGTATCTCCTTCCTTCGCCCACTCGCGTCCGAACGGGTCATCGAAGTTGAACTGCGGCTGAATCGAAAGAAACGACCCATCCAACGGGGCATACACCCGTATCGCCTTGACCGTGGGCGTTAGTGCCGTGATCCGCAGCCCATAGTCGTTCTCCGGATCGCGCAGCTCCGCTATCGGTCCGTTCTCCATCAGTCCTTGTCGCAGGTGGACGAAGCTGTCGTCCAGGTTCAGCGCTCCAAGTTGTGCCCCGGTGCGCCCCGTAAAGTCATACTCGGTTCCTTCAACCGGCACCAGTCGCCCGCTCAACAACCCTGTGCGCCGGTCCTTAACCTCGACCTTCAGTGCCTCCGGTAGACGCAGCATCATCTGCTCTCGATGCCCGTTCAGAATCGCAAATCGCGGATGCCATCCAATGCCGATCGGCGCCGATGTTGTGCCCACATTGCGTGCAATCACCCGAATATCGATTGCCTTGCCGCTTAACTGCACCGTAGTTGCAATTTCAATCTTTGATGGCCAGTGACCGCCAAAATCCACTGCGCGAAAGGTCGCCCGAGCTTCTCCGCCATCCGGCATGACATTAGTGCTGATCGAGTCAGAAGGTTGCTTCAGAAAAAGTCCTCCCGCGGCCGCTGCACCACCCATTCGGTAGCTATCTTTTGCGTCAGCCGGAAGAGTCAGGTGCTCTCCGCGCCACATCGTGGTCAGGTTCTTTCCGTCCGGAGTAGCAGTTCCCGTGATGCGACCGGCCCAAGGCAGCTCAATCGCCGCTCCCATTGCAAGACTCTCTGCACCGGACGAATCCGCGTCAGTTCCGTTCAACAACCCCGCAGCTTCTTCCAGCGACGGGGACGCCAGGAGGTCCACCTCTCCCTTCTGAGGAAGATTCGCCCTGATCTGCAGTAAATTCATCCCACGCCCGGGCAACAGAGTCGCCGAAAGGAACTCGGGCCCGTTACCTCCCAGCATCTGCGAGCGTTGCAACTGAACCACATCCTGGCCCCCCGGTCGCACCGTCACGTCACGGACTGGAGGACTTCGCAGATCTCGTTTCAGTTGAGCGAACTGCCCCAGCCGGTGTTCGTGCCACAGAAACGCTAGACCCGCCAGCGCCATCGTCAGCACAACAGAGGTCAGCAGGCCCGAACGCATCACCGCCGCACGCCAGATACCTCGCCGCCACCTGCCAACCCCCTGCTTCAGGAGCGCCCAGTACATTCTGCTAAGCCTTGGATCTTCCAACGTACCGCCCTTCCACTTCCTGCTAACTCACTGGTCGTCCTCGTTCTCCCGCTGCATCATTCTACTTAAGCGAGAGACTACGCCCCGCATGTCCGCCTCTCACTCCTACTATCATGGGATGTAGTGACACCCTCCAGCGCGCAGCATACGTCCCCGGCCCTCTTGCAGATTCTGCAAACTATCATCACCTGCGAACGCTGCACGCGCCTTCGCACCTACTGCCGCGGTATAGGCGAAACCAAACGCCGTGCCTACCAGGACCAGACCTACTGGGCCCTCCCCGTCCCCGGCTTCGGCGACCCCCGCGCCCGAATCCTCATCCTCGGCCTCGCCCCCGGAGCCCACGGAGCCAACCGCACAGGCCGTCCCTTCACCGGCGACGGCTCAGGCGACTTCATGTATCCAGTCCTTCACGAACTCGGTCTAGCCTCCAAGCCTCGCGCCATCTCCCGCGACGATGGCCTCAAGCTCCGCCACGCCTGGATCGCCTCTGTCGTGCGCTGCGCCCCGCCCGGCGACAAGCCTCTCCCCCAGGAGGTCCGCAACTGCGGCTCCCATCTGGCCGCGGAGATTCAGGCCCTCCCCCGCGTCCGCGTCGTGGTCTGTCTTGGCAAGATCGCCTTCGACGGCTACCTTGCCTTCCTGTTGGACACCGGCGTTATTACCCGAAAATCCGACTATCGCTTCTCTCACGGAGCAGATTACGTACTCCCCAACGGCCTCCATCTCCTCGCCACCTATCACCCGTCTCTGCGCAACACCAACACCGGTCGTCTCAACCGTACCATGTTCACCAGAATCTTCCTGCGGGCAAGGGAACTGGCCGGCCTAACCGTCTGAGGCGTCTGCAAATCCCAAAAAATTGCTGGCCCGGCACTGTCTCTGGGGTATCCTCGACAAACGCGAAAGAAACCAACCAATACCCTTCGCGGCGAATCCTAACCTGACAGAAGCCAAAGAAAGTACGAGGTACGTTCAAAATGAGCGCAAAAAACTACTGGCTCGCCTTCGGTATCGGCGTCGCCGCTGGAGCCACAATCGCTCTCCTTTACGCCCCACAGACCGGAGCCAAGACCCGCAAGCAACTCCGCAAGGGAGTCGATGACGCGAGCGACTACCTCGAAGACGCAGCCAACTACCTCAAGGAGCAGGCCGAGCGTCTCAGCAAGGAAACCGAAAAGGCCATTAAGCGTACTCGCGGTCAAGTCGGTGACGTCGTCGACAAGGCCACCGATGTCGTTCAGAGTGCCGTCAAGTCCGCCCAATCGCTCGTATAAGCTTTGAGAAGCCGCAAAACCCCGGACCCCCGGGGTTTTCGCATTTAACTCGGTGACCGAGCGGCAACCCTCGTGCTACCGTCAAACCCATGCCCGAAGTAGCCTTGGAGCAAGTCACTGGCCCGCCCTCCATCCGGAAGGAACGTCCCTGGCTCTTCAGTCTCCTCATCGCGCCAAACGCGGTTCTCGCGAATGGCATCATCAGTGGCGTTCTCTCCTATCTGCTCCGCAGGCAGGGAGTCAGCATCGGCCGAAGCTCTCAGATCATCTCTCTTCTCATCCTTCCTCAGACAATTTATTGCCTGTGGACTCCCATCACTGACTTTTGGATTCGTCGTCGCAGCTGGCTAATCGTTGGCGCTGCCTCCTCTGCAGCTGCCATGTTCGCCGCCTTCCACGGTCAACGGCTCGACACATCCTCGGCCGTCGCCCTGATGTTCCTGAGCGCCTGCCTCGGCCAGCTCGTCGTCTCAAGTTGCGGTGGAATTATGGGCTCGCTGCATAGCGAAGTCTCTCGGCGCGGGGCAAGCAGCTTCTACCAGGGTGGCTCGCTCGGCTTCGGAGCGCTTGGAATCTTCATTCTCGCCTCGAGTGCTGAAAAATTCTCCGTCGTCACCCTCGGTTGGATCGCCGCAGCACTCATTGCCATCCCATCTTTCGCAGCCTTTGCTGCACCGGATCGCGCCACCAACATCGAACCGGAACGTACGCTCAAACAGACCTTCTCCTGCATCTGGCGCGAAGTCAAGGACACCTTTTTCCGTTGGCGAGCCATCCCCTACACCCTCCTCATGATCTTTCCCATGTGCAGCGGAGCCGCCATCGGGCTCCTTCCTGGGATAGCACAGGACTACCACGTCACCGGCCAGCAGATGGCCTGGATCAACGGAATTGGCGGAGCGCTTCTCACAGCGGCCGGCGCACTCTCAGCAACTCTCATTCCCGCACGCATTCGCGCCTCAGTCGCTTATCTCTCGGTCGGCCTCATCAACGAAGCAACCATCGCGATCCTCTGGCTGGCCCCGCTGAGTCCATTCACCTACTACGTCGGCGCAACTCTCTATCTCTTCACCATCGGCGCTTGCTACGCCCTCTTTACCGCTGTCGTCCTCGAATTCCTGGGTCCCTCAGGCAAGAGCGGAAGCGGCCGATACTCCGTCATTAACGGTCTCGGCAATGTCCCCGTCGCTTACATGACCGTTGTCGATGGAGCCGGGGGTAAATTCTGGGGAGCCCGCGGCCTCGCTGGCACCGATGCGGTCGTAGGAGGCATTGGCGCGGCAATTCTCCTCACCTATTTCCTAATCAACAAGCGCTCCAACTCCCATGTCGCAACGGCCTCCGCAAACTGCGATTGAGTTGGGAATCGAAGACCTACTCCGGAGGTCCCACCGTCACCACAAAATAAGTCACCGGCTTATCGCTCGTATTCGCAATGAAGTGCTTATCCCCCGCGCAGCATATCCCCACATCCCCAGCCGTCATCGTCCGCGCCACGCCATTCGTCGTCAACTCAGCCGTTCCTTCCCGCACCAGCCAAATCTCGCTGTGCAGATGTGTCCCCACCGCCTCATGCTCGGCACCAGGCTCGATAGTTGACTCATGCATCTCCAGCCGGATATTCCCCGCCTTCAGCATCCCTATCGTGTACCGGCTCGAAGAGTGTCCCGCCATCGATCCCGCCTTGGCCGGCGTAGGCTTGAACACGCCCGATTCAAGCACCGGCAAGGTTGTGCTCTGTCCCTCCGCGCTCTCCGGTATCAAAGCCAGCGTACCCATCAAAGCAGGCAACAATCCAGCAAACTCCCGTCGATCCATTATCGAAAACCCTCCCACCAAAACAATACGCCCCGGCCGGCAAGCCAGGGCGCACGTTTGTATCCGAGAAGGGAAGCGCTACACCGCAGACAACGCCAACCCCGCCATCTTCTCCTCGCCGTCCGCCGACACCGGCCGGTAAAACAGCTTATTGTTTTCCATGTAGACCTCAAGGAACGCCGGCCGTTCAACAATCCCGCCGCCGATTAGCGCCTCCGACAGAGGATCTTCAACAAACCGCTGCAGTGCCCGGCGCAGAGGCCGTGCGCCGTAAGTCCGGTCCGAAGCCGTCTTCTCGATGATCCACTTCTTTGCATCATCGGTCACCGAGATCGTAATTGCCTTATGCACTAGGTTCACATTCAACTGTTGCACCAGCAATTCGAGAATCTGCATCAGGTCGGCATCCGACAGCGATGTAAAGATGATGATCTCGTCCAGCCGGTTTAGAAACTCCGGATTGAACGTCCGTTTCACCTCGCCACGAACCAGCTCCTCCATCTTGTCCATCACCATGTCCTCCTTCTCGCTCTGGAAGCCAAGCCCCTGCCGTTTCTGCAGATGCTTGGCCCCAATATTCGAAGTCATGATGATGATGCAGTTCTTATAATCGACCGTGTTGCCCAGCCCATCCGTCAGTTGCCCGTCTTCAAACACTTGCAGCAGCAGATTGAACACATCCGGATGCGCCTTCTCGATCTCATCCAGCAGCACCACGCAATACGGATTCCGTTTCACACGCTCCGTAAGCTGTCCGCCCTCTTCGTAACCCACATATCCCGGAGGCGAACCGATCAGCTTGCTCACAGAATGCTTCTCCATGAACTCCGACATATCGAACCGGATCAAAGCCTTCTCGCTGCCGAACAAAAACTGCGCAAGCGTCCGCGCCATCTCCGTTTTGCCCACGCCCGTAGGACCAAGGAACAAAAAGCTTCCAATCGGCCGCGCCGGATTCTTCAACCCAGCCCTCGACCGTCGAATCGCCCGCGCCAGCGCATTGATCGCCTTATCCTGCGAGATCACGCGCTTGTGCAGCTCTTCCTCCACCCGCAGCAACCGTTGCGTCTCCTCTTCCTTCAGCGAAGTAATCGGCACACCAGTCCATCGGCTGACAACATCCTCGATATCCCCTCGCGTCACAATCCCCGCCGAAGAATCATCCAGGTGATACTTGTCCCGCAGAGCCCGCAGATTCTCCCGCTCCTTGCGCTCCTCATCCGAGTAGAACCGCGCCTTCTCGAACTCATGATTCGCAATCGCGTTCTCCATCCGGTGCACGATGAACTTGATCCGCTTCTGCACCTCGGTCAGCTCTTCAGGCATCGAAGTCTGCCGTAGCTTCACTCGCGCACCGGCCTCGTCGATCAGATCGATTGCCTTATCGGGAAGAAAACGATCCGGAATATACCGGCTCGAGTGCGACACCGAAAACGTAATCGCATCGTCGGTGTACGAGACAGCATGGAACTTCTCGTACTTCTCCTTGATCCCCATGATGATCTTGATCGCGTCTTCTTCACTCGGCGGAGGAACCTTCACCGCCTGAAAACGCCGCTCCAATGACCGGTCCTTCTCGATCGACTTCCGGTACTCCGCAGGAGTCGTCGCGCCGATGCACTGAATCTCACCGCGGCTCAACGCGGGTTTGAGAATGTTCGCCGCATCCAGCGACCCTTCCGCCGAACCAGCCCCAACCAGCGTATGCAACTCATCGATGAAGACGATCGAGTTCTGATTCTCCATCAACTCCTTCATGATCGTCTTCAGCCGCTCTTCAAATTGCCCGCGATACTTCGTGCCTGCAACGATCAGAGAAAGGTCCAGCGCCAGCACGCGCTTGTCCGCGAGAAAACTCGGCACCTCGCCATCGGCAATCTTCTGCGCAAGCCCTTCAACAATTGCAGTCTTACCAACGCCCGGCTCACCAATCAGCACAGGATTATTCTTCGTCCGCCGGCACAGAATCTGGATCACACGATCCACCTCAGCATCCCGCCCAACCAGCGGATCAAGCTGCTGGTCCGTAGCGCTCTGTGTCAGGTCGCGCGAAAACTCCGCAAGCATGCTCTGCTCGCCGCGCTGTCCCTTACTGCTCTGCGACGAAGGCGTCTTCTCCTGGGTCGTCCGCTGCAGCTCTTCGCGAATCATCGGCAGCCGTAGCCCACGCTCCTGCAGAATCTCCGCCGCGAAGCACTTCTCCTCACGCAGCAAACCCAGCAGCAAATGCTCAGTTCCAATATGTTTATGCGAAAGCCGCTCGGCCTCTTCTGCCGCATACGCCAGCACTCGCTTGCATTCATTCGACAGCGGCAGATCGACCGAAGTCGACACCTTCTCCCGAATCGTCGTATGCCCTTCAATCTGTTTGCGTATCGACTCCACCGACGCGTGCGACCGCAAAAAGCGGTTCGTCAGAGCTTTGTCCTCCCGCAACAATCCGAGCAGAAGATGCTCGGTCTCGATGTAAGGCGACCCAAACTGACTAGCTTCATACCGGGCAAAGAAGATTACCCGGCGCGCCTTCTCCGTATAGCGTTCGAACATGTTCTCCCCTTCAAGCCGGCCACCATCCAGCCCGAAGGCCGAACAGCGCCATTGGTCCCAACAACCGTCCCCTCTACTGCTCCACCTCGGGGACTAACCAGGCGACTTCAAGTTACAAAGCACCCATTCCACTCCTACAGTGTAGTCGTCCGAACCTCTAATTCGAAATCCCTCAAAAGTTATGCCTAACTTAGCACCCTTTTAGATGCATTCTGTGCAAAACTCGCACCAAACTAGGTGCACCCTCAATTCTTCAAACCCGAACCCGGCACAGAAGACGTACTGGCTGGCAGGCCGGAAAGCAACGAGTCAAAATTGGCCACGCGAAATTCAGAGACATCCCAATCAAACACAACAAAAACAGGACTTTAAGATCTACATCAATTCGTTATTGGCCTCGGAGCGGCTTCCCGGCCATCCTCCAGCCGCCCATCTCGCATCCGTAGCACCCTGTCGCATCGGGCGGCGAACTCCAGGCTGTGCGTCACCAGCACGCTGGTCAGCCCGTGCGTATCGTGCAGTCGCCGGATCAGCCCTGACACCGCATCCGCCGTCTTTCCGTCAAGGTCTCCGGTAGGCTCGTCCGCCAGCAGAATCCTCGGCTCCGTCACCAGCGCCCGTGCCAGGCTCACCCTCTGCTGCTCGCCTCCGCTCAACTCGCCCGACCGGTTTCCAGTCCGCTCTCCCAAACCCACCTCCCCAAGCCAGAATTCAGCCCTCTCCATCGCCCCCGCCCGTCTCATCCCCCGAGCCAGCAGCGGCATCGCCACATTCTCCAGCGCCGTAAACTCCGGCAGCAGGTAGTGAAACTGCCACACATATCCCACATCCCGATTGCGAAACTCCGCCGCCTCCCGTGCCGTAAACAAGCTCAGTCTGCTCTCCCCGCACCACACCTCGCCCGCTGTCGGCTTATCCAGTGCTGCCAGCAGATGCAGCAGCGTACTTTTTCCCGCGCCGCTCTGCCCCACAATCGCGACCATCTCCCCCGCATGCACCTTCAGGTCCAGCCCGCGAAACAACTCCACCGCACCACGTCCCGCGCCCCCTTCACCCGGAACCGCCGCATAAATCTTCGTCAGCCCCTCCGCCCGCATGACTACAGTCCGCTCCCGCACCACTGGCAGCGGCTCCAGCGAGCCCTCGTTCACAAACCGGACATCCCCATCATTCGGATCGATCAAACCTTCACCTCGCTCCCATGCTCCGAGTGCCTCCCCAGCGCAATCGAAATCCGGTTCCACGCATTGATCGTCGTAATCACCAGCGTCAGGTTCACCGTCTCCACATCCGTGAACTGCGCCCTGACCGCCTCGTACACCACATCCGGAGCGTGCCCATCCTGAATATTCGTCACCGCCTCTGCCCAGGCCAGCGCCGCCCGCTCCCGCTGCGTATAAAGAGCAGATCCCCGCCAATCCGCAACAGCGCCGATCCTCTCCTCCGTCTCATTCACCTTCTTCAGCTCCGTCGTATGCCACCCAACGCAATACTCACACCCATTCACTAACGAAACTCGCAGCCTCACCAACTCCCGCAACGAAGCATCCAAACCCGGCCCCGTTATTCAGGTAATGCTCAACTCCCGCATCTTCGCCAAACCCTCCGGCGCCAACTGCCCATACTTCAATCTCACTTCACTCATATCTCAAAGCCTCCGCCGGCAAAACCTTCGCCGCACTCCCACTCGGATAAAGCGTAGCAATCAAACTCACGCCCAAACTCACCGCCCCAACAATCACAGCGTGCCAGACCTTCGGTGCGAACGGCAGATAATCAATCGAATAAACCGCCGCATCCAGATGAATAAAACGGTAATGCCCACCCGCCCAACTCAACCCGTACCCAACCACCAGTCCCAACACCGTCCCGATCACACTAATCAGAAACCCCTGCAGTAGAAAAATCCGTCGCACCTGATCCGCCCTCACCCCAAAACTCATCAGCACCGCAATATCCCGGGTCTTCTCCATCACCATCATCGTCAGCGCGATCAGAATATTCAGCGCCGCCACACAAACAATCAGCGCCAGAATAATAAACGTCACAATCTGCTCCAGTCGCAGCGCACGAAACAGTTCGCGATTTTGCTCCATCCAGTTCGTCGTCTGAAAACCCTTCCCAGCTTCCGCTTCAATCGCCTGCCCCACCCGATCCGCGTGATACAGATCATCCACCTTGAAGCTGATTACCGAAATCAAATCTGGCTCCCCAAACAGTCGCTGCATATCCGACAACCGCGCAAACGCATAGCTCGAGTCATACTGATAAAACCCAGACTTAAAGATCCCCACCACCTGAAACCGCCTGTACTGCGGCACCGGCCCCAGCGGCGTCAGCTCTCCCTGCGGACTGATCACAACCACCCCATCCCCAACCTTCGCTCCCAGGGTATCGGCCAGATCCTGCCCAATCACAATCGGTGGCACAGACTGCGTCGCCACCGGCCCCGAATCCACCGGCTCCAACTCCTTCGCCGAACCCGACACCATACCGCGCAGCAGATCCCCCACCGTCTTCTCATCCGTCGGGATCACACCCTTGATCAAAGCCCCACCACTCCTCGCTCCACGCGAGATCAACACCTGCCCATAAAGTCCCGGAGCAGCCGCTGTAACATGCGGCACCTTCCGCAGCTGCGCCAGCAGCGGCCGCCAGTCCCGTATGCCGTCCCCCGCAATCCGCATGAGGTCCACATGCGAGGTCGAACCCACCAGCCGCTCCTGCAGATCCCTTCGCATCCCATTCGTAATCGCCAGCGCAATAATTAGCGAAGCCACACCCGCGGCCACGCCAATCACCGAAATAGCCGTGATCACTCCCACCACAGCCTGTCGCCGTTTCGCCCGCAGATACCGCGCCGCAATAAAAAATTCAAATCGCATCGAATCCAAGCTTACTATCCGCCACTCCGAGCAACGCGAGGGCTCCAGAAGTTTCCATCACCCGAACAAGGTACACATCTCACGAAGTGAGCGACCCACGCGCAGTGGGCCCATCCGACAGGACGCCGTTTCTCCGGGCAGACAACCTAAGGCACCACGACCTTCGGCAGATTCCAATGCTGCCAGGCCGCCACCATCCGCAGCACAAAACAAACGCCAGCCCCCAGCGTCATCGCAATCCCACGCTGCATCTTCGCCTTCAACCCAACCACCATCACCAGCGCCCCAGCCAGCGCCGCCGCCGCATACACATCCGAGTGCAACACTCCCGGAACCTGCGCCAGCAGCACATCCCGCACCGTCCCGCCGCCCGCGCCAGTCACCGCTCCCATCATGATCGCCAGCAGCGGAGTAATCCCATACTCCAACGCCTTCCCCACACCTGCCACCGCAAACAAAGCCAGCCCCGCCGCATCCAGAGTAATCATCAGATGCACAGGCACCTTCTCAATCAGTGGATGAAAGAAGAAAACCGCACCGCCACCAGCGAAAGCGGTAGCCCCATACCGCCAGTCCCGAATACTATTCGGAGGAATCGCCCCAATCAGCACATCGCGAATCGTTCCACCACCCAGCGCCGTCACAAACGACAACACCAGCAACCCAAACACGTCCAGCCCCGCATACATCCCGGTCAGCGCACCCTCCACCGCGAACACAAACGTCCCGATCAGGTCGATCACAAGCAACAAACGATCCTGACTGAACTTCGGAAACCGAGCCGTCAGCCACCCTGGCATCAGCGAACGACCGCCTTCACCGCTGCCACATTCTCATACCGGTCATACACCCGCACCGCAAGCACATGCTCGTTTGCGTCACCCACAGGCGCAGTCGCTGCCGGCACCGGAACCGTAAAGTCATATCGTTCCATCAACGAATCCGAAACCTTCCCCACCGGCTCCAGATATTGCCACGGCCCCGCATCCACCGAATACTCTGCATGAGCAATCGGCGAAGTTGCATCCCGTGCCTCCAGCGTCGCATGAATCGTCGGTCGTGTCGCTCCCGCAACCATCGCCGCGTTCAACACACCCGGCACCGGCGGAGTTGTATCCACCCAGAACACCTCGCTCACCCTCTCACCCGTCAGAGCCTCTGCATCCGTATGCACCGGAGCGTCGCTAGCCACCACCTTCACTGCATAACTCCCATCCGGCAGCAACGCGGAATCGAAGCTATAAGCCTTCTCCGAAATCTTGTCCTTCAACAACCGCCAGTTCGCCTCACCCACCCCGCGATACCACACCGCGAACATCAAGTCATCGCCGTTATCGTCATGCGCCATCCACCGAACCGTGATCGCCGTCTTATCCTTCTGCGCAGTCAGCGGCTGCGCGCTGGCATCTGCACCAAAGTTCACCGCAGGCGAAGCCCCGGCAGCAGGGGGAAACGCAACCTGCACCGTCGCCGCATTCGCTATGGCAGCATTCGCAGCCACCCGGGCACCCGCCGCCACCACAATCTCATCCACCACCGGAGCCACATTCTTCTGCAAATAATTCAACCCCACCGAATCGACCACTCCGTCACTGCGCAACACAGCCTTCCACTGCGCATACCGGCCCGCCGGCACCGCAAACCCACCATCCGGACTCACCTTCGCCCATTCACTCCAACCCATCAGCGGACTCTCCACATTCCCGCTCCGCACAAACAGATCAAACCCTGAAGCCACCCCAGCCCGTATCTCCGCTCGCCCCCACTGCGAAAATCCCTGCGCGTCAAACACATCACTCGTATACGTCGCATTCGCCGCAATCCCATCTCCCAACCGAAACACCTTCCCGCTGTTACTCGTCGCCACCAGCAAACCATCCTTCCCCGTGGCGAAAGCCATCCCCTGCGCCGCCTCCAGGTGCGCGACATCGCCGAACCGGCCCGATCCATCGGTATCCACGCGATACACCCGCCCCCGGTTCCCTGTAGCTGCAAACAGACGGCCGCCCCGCACCGCCAGCGCATACACCACATCATCCTTCAGCGTCACCAGCTTCATTGGAGCCCCATCCGGCCCAATCCGGTACACCTCCGACCCATCCGGCACCAGTGCATTCGAACCCGCCGCAGTCGAAGAGCCCGGTTGAACAAACGTAATCGTCACTCCCACACTTCCCGTCACCGGCAGCGGAGGCAACGCTGTACGTCCCTTTGTCCCCACGCCAGCCGCATAAACATTACCCGCCGCGTCCATCGCCAGCGACGTAATCTCCCGGCGCGCCGCCGAGTACACTGCAAAAGGCTTGGCTCCTGCAGTCCACGGCGCAAACTTATAAATCACTCCCGACCCATCCGACCCTGCCCATAGCGTCCCATCCGGAGCCAGCAACAAACACCGAATATGCTGGTCCGCTGTCTTGAACAAAACCTCTGCCTTCCCACCACCCGCAGGCACCTTGTAGACCACCGCCGGAGCCCCGGCAGCAACATAAGTCTCCCCACCCTTACCGGTCGCCACATCCCAGAGATACTTCGGTTTTTCCTCCGTCATCGCCGGATCGAACACAACCGTAGGAGCCGCAGTGCCACCGCCCGCTGGCACCCGATAAACCTTTCCATCCGGCGAAGTCGCCACCAGCAAGTTCCCATCGCCCACCGCGCGCACTGCCTGCACCGCCAATTCTTTGCTGTCAAAGATCTGCGAAGCCCTCCCATCCGACGCCACCTTCATCACCACGGCCGAACCCGAAGCGGTCCCACCCAACCCCAGATAGGCATTCCCGGCTGCATCACTGGTCATCGACCACACATAACTCTTCCCGGTCGCATAAAGAAGGGATGCAGCGGGCCCCGCCTCCAGCAGACCGTCGCTGCGAATCGCAACGCCATCGGTCGAACCCTTCTCCATCTCGTCATAGCGCCCCACGCTCCACAGCTTCGTGCCCTGAGCGTTCGCCAACCCCGGCAGCAGTCCACTCCCCGCCACCAACACCGTCACCAACATTCGTCGAATCATGCTGCTGATGAGTCTAATGCACCAGCCGCCTTATCGACCTCACAGACAGAAAAGACGGAAGGCGTAACAGGGACCAAAAGGATAAGAACAGATAAAAGTCGCAATCAAATCTTCCTGCACTTATCCGTCTTTCTCTGTTTGATTCCTGTTACGCCTTTTGGTGGGCGCGGCGATCGTTCAGCTTAGTTAGCCAGAACCGCCCGATACCGCACTTGGTTCTTCTTCACCCGAGCCACAGCATCATTTGCCTTGGCCATCGAAAACTTCTCAGTAACCGCCTTCACCCCATGACGAGCTGCCACATCCAGCATCTCAGTCAGGTCATGCGGGCTACCTGTATTACTACCCGAAATAACCTTCGCCCCCGTTATCAGCCCCGAGCCCTGCACCTGCACCGGCTTCGGCGGAGCCCCTACGAGGCACAGCGTTCCCTTCGGACGCAGCGCCGCAACATAAGCCTGCCAGTCCTGGTCCGCGCTCACCGTCGAAAGCAGCAGATCAAACGACCCCGCAATCTTCTTCAGCGCCCCTGTATCCCGAGTATTCACAAAGTTGTGCGCCCCCAGTGTCCGCGCCTCCGCCTCCTTGTCCTTCGAGGTCGAAAACGCTGTCACCTCCGCGCCAAAAGTCTTCGCAAACTGGATTCCCAGGTGTCCCAGCCCGCCGATTCCAATAATCCCCACCCGCGACGACGGTCGGACCCCATGGTTCCGCAGCGGGCTATACACCGTAATCCCTGCGCACAGCAGTGGAGCCGCATGTTCACTGTCCAAAGTCGCCGGTACCGGTACCGCGAATCGCGAGTTCACCCGAATCTTGTCAGCGAATCCGCCGTTCCGTCCCACGCACGTCGGTTGCGCCTTCGCGCAAAAATGTTCCTCTCCCTGCCTGCACCACTCACAGATGCCACAGCTATCCGCCTGCCAGCCTACTCCCACGCGCTCGCCCATAGTCCGGTCTTTCACACCCGAACCCACACCCACTACCGTTCCTGCAATCTCGTGTCCCGGAATAAACGGATACTTGCTGATCCCCCAATCGTTGTCGATCAGGTGCACATCGCTGTGGCACACGCCGCAGTGAGAGATCTTAATCTCAACCTCATTGGCGCCTAGGGCACCTGGGTCGTATTTGAAAGCAAGCAACTGCGCACCGGCCGCGTGCACACCAAGACCATGAATCTCACTCATTCGAGCTTTTTCCCTTTTAGCGCAGACATACCAGTGCGCTTACTCTCTGATGCTACAACACCCCGAACAGCAAATCCTTTGGCAAAAAATCACACGCAAGAGGTATCGAGTTTGGGAGCACTCTTGCGCTAACCCCACGATCACACTTGTCAAATGATCTCAATAGGTCGCCCGCGCTACTTCACCAGAAGGTTCAACACCTGCGAGCCGCTCACCGCGTATCCGGCCTCCGTGGAACCTGCCTCCACCACGCTCTCCCCGGTCAGTTGCATCTTCTGCGCCTCCTTCAGCGGCTCCAGCACATTCGCCATCGAAAGCGGCACTCCCGGCAACGCCTGACCCTCCAGCACCGCCTGCGCTGTATGGTCCAGCAGAGTTACGTACACCCGGTCGTTCGCATGCATCCGGTTCATCGCCGCCACCGTATCGGCCAACCCCGTCTGCTGCGCACCTGTTCGTGTCGTCAACCGGTCCACCGTCGCCCCATCGCTTACCACCACCCGCATCGTCCCGGGAGCAAGCTCCGCCGGCAGCTTCACCTTGATCCTAACCATCCGAGCCTCAGCCTGGTAAGGATGCAGCGTAGCCTCCACCTCGATCTCATCTCCGGCATGCGCATCAATCCTGCTCAGCCGTGCCGACTCAAGCACTGCTGTCATCCGCGATGGAATCGCCTCCGCCCGCAGCTTCAGTCCCGTCACCACCGGCTGCTCCAGCGCATTGCTATACACCCTGCTGAACCGGTCATTCACCAGCAACGCGGCATTAATCGTCCCCGGGAAAAACTCATTCTGCGCCATCATTCCGCGAATCAGTACTGGCTGCAGACCCTTCACCCCAAGCTCCCCGGTCAACCGGTAGCTCATCTCCTCCGCAGCCGTATTGTTCGTCTGCAAGCTCTGATACACCGACATCAGCATCGTCGAAGGCGTCAACTGTCGGTTATCCAGCACCTCAAAGTGAAGCGTCTTCACCGCCCCAGCGGGTTTCTCGGTATTCGCCGGAGGCACCACCTCGACCTCAACCGGAATCATCCGAGCCTTAACTCCGAACCGCCCCATAATCGCCGACGCCCGATCTTCTGTGAACGCACCCACCGTCTCCGTCGTGTTCACAATCTTGAAAGAGTTCAGCGGCGAAGCCAGCGAAGTCAGCACCTCAGCCTTGGTCATCGGCATATCCACTGGCCCGTACTGAGTAATCGGATGACCGCAAGCCAGTAGTCTCGTCGCATCGACATAAGTCACCGTACAAGTCCCCGCCATCGACAGATCGCCCCGCACCAGCACCGCGCTCACCGCACTCCCCGGCACTAACGGCTCCGGCTGCACCGCGGTCGGGTCCGCACCGCCTAGCCCGGCCACCGGCGTCAAACCCATCTCCCGAAACTTATCCCCGAACCGTTCCACCGTCTCGCGGCTGAACCCGCCAAACACCAGCGGCGTCTCCATCGGCCGCATATCCGGCTGGCCGTCCGAGCCATCGCTCTTCACCGCAGCTCTCTGCATCCCCGTCGGCGCAGCAACCTCGCCATCCCGTACCTGCAGCATCGACTCAATTGGTGTAATTCCCGCAATCGGCTCCTTCGTAAACTGCCCGATCCGGTAACTGATCGCCCCAACCAGCCGTCCGTCGATATACACCGGACTCCCGCTCATCCCCGCAACCACGCCCGTATACTCCGGCTTATCCCCATGCAGCCGCGCCAGAATCATGTCCTGCCCCGGCCCCAGCGCATCCCGCAACACCCCAAGAATCTCCACAGGCATCGGCTCAGGGTTCACTCCTTCGAACACCGTATAAGCCACCCCTCTCATCCCGCGCTTCACCTCAGCCAGGGGCAGCACCCGCGTCACCGCCGGCGCTGCCGCGGGTAAAGCCATCGAACTCCACGCCGGGGAGGTTGCATTGGCAGCGCTCGCGGCTACACTCACCGGGGTCTGCGCCGAGACTCCGCACGCAAGCGCTCCGGCCACAGCCATGCCGCACCCCAGCCGCCGAATCTTTATCACAGGGATCACGTCTTACAGACTACTAGAGCAGCCCATTGGGCAGCGCAATTCCTGCTAATTCTCACTATGCCTCTTCAAACCCGTCCAACAATCGGAGTAAAGTTTTAGATGATGATCAGCCACCTGAATCCCCCGGCCCGCATCCTTTTCCGCACCCTCTGCGCCCTGCTCGCCACCTCCACCCTCCTGTTCCCCCTGCCTGCCGCTCATGCGCAGGAAACCCCGCCGCCGCCCCAGCAGCAAAAGCCGACAACCCAGCCGACCCCCGATGACCAGGGCCCCGCGACCGACAACGGCACCATTATCCTCAAGAAAAAGAAGGAGGCTGAGGAGCCCCCGCCGCCCGCCGCCCCGGTCGAACCCAAGGTTAAAAACCCCAACGGCGACACCTACTCTCTCCGCGTCGACGTCCCCATCGTCAACATCGACGCCAACGTCGTCCTCGACAAAACCCACCAGTTCGTCCCCGGCCTGAAGGCCAATAACTTCCTCGTCCTTGAAGACGGCGTCCCTCAGACCATCACCAGCGTCCGAGTCGCCCAGACCCCCATCACCGCCGTCATGCTGCTTGAGTTCGCCGCCAACAGCTACTACCTCATCAACGACATGCGGACCGCCTCCTACTACTTCTTCCGTTCTCTCCGGAAGGACGACTACGTCGCCGTCGTCACCTACGATCTCAGGACCCACATCCTCACCGACTTCACCAACAATCAGGACCTCGTCGCCCAGTCTCTCCAGTCCCTCGTCATCCCTGGATTCTCCGAGACCAATCTCTTCGACGCCCTCTACGAGACCCTCGACCGCACCAGCCGAATCGAAGGACGCAAGTACATCATCCTCATCAGCTCTGGCCGCGACACCTTTTCGAAACTCACCCTCGACAAGATCCTCGCCAAGGTCAAGGCGACCCCCAATGTCACCATCTTCTCCATCGGCACTGGAGCCCTCCTTAACGAGATGAACACCGGCGGCGGCATCCGCGAGATGAACTACCTTCAGGCACAGAACCAGCTCAATACCTTCGCCGCAATGACCGGCGGCATGAGCTTCAGCCCGCTCTTTCAGGGCGCGCTACCTGACGTCTTCGCCCAGATCAACGACTCCATCCGCAACCAGTACATCCTCACCTACCGCCCCACCAACAACAAAAACGACGGCAGCTACCGCAAGGTCAAAGTCCTCCTGGTCGACAACGAAGGCCACCCTCTCCGCATGCAGGACGAAAAGGGCAAGCCCCAGAAATACTCGATCATCGCCCGAGACGGCTACAACGCCAAACTCCCTGTCGAGTAGTCCTTTAATTCTCAGCGTCACGCCGACCAGGAGTACTTGACAAAAGCCACCCGAAAATATCCTCTGACCCACTACTAGTCTCTACGGGAAAACACAAGTCCAGACCTAAAGTATGTCGTTCGAAGACTTTGCACGCTTTTGACGGGTGGGGGCATCAACCCAACTCCGGCAAACCCTCCTTGAGAGCAATGCCAGTCATCTGTCGAGCCCGAGCCATCTGGAGATACCAGAACAGCCGCGCCGCCGCCGCCTCAGCCGAAAGACCACCCTCTCGAATATTCGACAGACAATTGCGGTCGGCATCGCGCCGATCCGGGTGAGGCTGCCATGTGAGGTACGCTCCCAGGCTATCCGGCGAAGAGAGCCCAGGCCGCTCCCCAATCAACACCAGGCTCAGCTGCGCCCCAAGCAAAAAACCGATAGGATCCCCGATCGCGACTCGCCCCTGTTGCACCACGGCAATCGGGCACATAGCCCACCCCGCAGAAAAAAGCTTCGGCAAAAGATGCGAAAGCACCGCAATTGAATTGCGCTCAACTGCCAGCGCAGATAGCCCATCGGCGATGACGATCGCCAGGTCGCACGTTCCCAGGCGAAGCCGGGCGACCGAGTCACGATGGAGCGTCCGCCCCAGATCAGGCCGCCGAAGATAGCTCGTCCTGTCCGCCGCATTGCTCTGCAACTCAACGACTGGAATAGGAGCCTCCGTAACCTGAGAAAGTTCATCACCCAGACGCTGTACGAACGCAGGCGCGTCAAGCAGCGCATGGACGGCATCGCGAGCCTGAGCGTGTGCCAGCTGAAAGTTGAGCACCTCACTCGTCGCGATGCTGTCTCCCGCCGTAGGTAGGGAAACACGCGCAGAGGTAAAGTTCCGAAGACTGAGCGGCGAACTCGGAGTTAGATGAGACATGGCGTGTCAGCTTTCCCCGCGAAGTAGCAACTGGTTCGGTAGCCCAAGCTGTTTGGGAAGGTCGCTTCCCAGCCACGCTTCGAACTCCGGCGCTGGCCTCAGTCCAAGAGTCGAACGAAGATACAACGCATCGTGAAACGACGTGCTCTGATACTGCAGCATCACATCATCAGCCCCCGGAACCCCCATGATGTAGTTGACGCCTGCAGCGCCAAGCAGTGTCAATAGTGCGTCCATGTCGTCTTGATCGGCCTCCGCATGATTCGTATAGCAGACGTCACACCCCATAGGCAGCCCCATCAGCTTTCCGCAAAAATGATCTTCAAGGCCCGCACGTAAAATCTGCTTGCCGTCGTAAAGATACTCTGGCCCGATAAAACCAACGACCGTGTTGACCAGCATTGGCGAGAAACGGCGCGCAACCGCATAAGCGCGAGCCTCGCAGGTCTGCTGATCGACGCCATGGTGCGCATTTGCGGAAAGAGCGCTGCCTTGCCCGGTCTCAAAATACATCACGTTGTTGCCCACGGTTCCTCTGCGAAGTTCAAGCGCCGCGCGGTGAGCCTCATCGAGCAGCGCAAGGTTGATCCCGAAGGAAGAGTTCGCCAGTTCTGTGCCGGCAATCGACTGGAACACAAGATCGACCGGAGCGCCCTGCGCGAGAGCAGCTAGCTGGGTCGTAATATGAGCCAGCACACAACTCTGTGTCGGAATCGAGTATCGTTCGCGAACCGAGTCGATGAGTCGCAGCAGGTAACTGGTGCTTGAGACGCTGTCGGCGGCAGGGTTAATGCCGATCACGGCATCTCCTGACCCAAGATGCAATCCATCGATCATCGCTGCGGCGATACCAACCGGATCATCGGTAGGATGATTGGGTTGAAGCCTGGTCGATAGCCGTCCAGAAAGGCCGACGGTCGTGCGAAAACGTGTCACCACGCGAATCTTGCGCGCCACAGCAACCAGATCCTGCACCCGCATCAGCTTTGAGACGGCAGCAGCAATCTCCGGCGTCACTCCTGGAGCAAGCGCCTCAAGAGTTTCACCTGTCATCTCGTGAGAGAGCAGCTTATCGCGCAACCCACCAACGGTAAGGCTGGCGATAGGAGCAAACGCCGACGCGTCATGCGTGTCGACAATAAGCCGCGTAACCTCGTCGCTTTCGTAAGGCACAACGGCCTCGTTGAGAAAGACGGTCAACGGCAGGTCGGCCAGAGCCATCTGTGCAGCCGCCCGCTCAACTGAGCTGCACGCAGCAATACCAGCCAGCTCATCTCCCGCGCGCGCGGGCGTCGCCCTGGCTAGCAAGTCTCTCAGATCACGAAAGCTGTAGGTGATGCTGTCGATCGTATGTTGCAGCGGCACAAATCTCCCTTGTGGCCGATCACCTTCTGGGTGCAGTCTATCAAGCGCCATCTTCCGCAATGCGATACTTAAGCTCTGATGCGTATAGCCTCCCTCCAACCCTCCATCACCATCACCCTCGCGGCCTTCAATCGCCTCAGCCATCTCTGTGCCTGCACAAAGTACTGCCTCGAAGCCCTTCCCGAAGTGGCCACGCAAAACCCTCACATTCTCCACGACAGCTGGACCGCCAACACCCAGGAGATCCTTACCACCCGTGCAGATCTAGTCATCGCCAGCGTCCCCTACCGTATGGAATCCCTCGCCGCGATCCTCAAATCCGGCATGCCCATCCTCACGCTCGCCCCGCACTCCATCGCCGACGTCTACAAAGACATCCGCCTCATCGCGGCACACGTCGACGCACAGCCCGAGGCTGAAGCTCTCATCGCCCGGATGCAATCCGCCATCACGTCCACCCGCACACGTGCCGAATCCCGCACCAAAACCCCTCTCGTCTACTGCGAAGAGTGGGGCAAGCCCCTCATCCACTCTCAATCATGGGTAGCCGAACTAGTCGAAGCAGCCGGAGGCAGATACCTTGGCACGCCCGGAGCTCACACCACACCGGAAGAGATCGCCGCCGCCGACCCCGACATCCTCCTCTTCTCATGGTGCGGAGCAGGGAACCGAGTCCCTCTCGAGCGCGTCATCGTACAGCGCAACTGGCACCACCTGAAAGCCGTGCAGCAACGTCGCGTCTTCTGCATCCCAGACCGGTACCTCAATACCCCAGCCCACACCCTGCTCGAAGGTCTGGCCTGCATCGCCGCCACCACCCACCCCACCCTTCACCCCCGGCACCCCGAGCTCATCCAGCTTAGCGAAACACCAACTACCGCGGTCGTGGCATCGTCAGATCCAAATCCGTTCCAAGCATCTGTTTCGTCACCAGAATGATCTGACCCACATGCTGTTGCACATGCCCCACCACCTGGTAGATCGCCTCCAGCACACTCACATCGCGCCCTTGCGGCGTAGTTCTCTCCACCATTCTTTCGGCCGTCACCGCAGCGATCACTTGTTTCGCCTCTTCCATCGTCGCCTCAAACAACGCAATCAACTCCGCCCCGCTCATCCCGCCATCGGCGCTGAACTCTTTATCCCGAACCCGTACATCCTCTGCTCCCCCCACCCCATGCAAAATCCACTGCCGCGCGTTCCCGCACAGATGCAGCACAAGATTTCCCACCGCATTTTCATGTGCACCTTGCCGGCGCCATATCTGCTCATCGTTAAGTTTCTTGATGCATGAAACCAGATGCTCCGTCATCTGGCCGAGTCTCCGGCACGATACATCCACAAAAATCGAAGCCATTCGGTGATCTGCAGCCGACATAGACGATCCTTTCAAAGATCCTTACCCATAAGTAGCTCAGTCCTTTGCGCATCTTCCTCAACAATGGCCGCCGATGCAGCCAGATTCATTGCGGCTCAACTTGCAGGGTATTCGCGGCAACACTACTATTCACATGGTTGATCCCCTCGCCAACCTCAAATTGCGGCACTTAGTCACCACAGGGTCACCGAAAAAATGACCTCAACATGGCGAGATGCTGAAACGGTTGAAAAAGATATTGGTGTCCCCGATGAGATTCGAACTCATGTTATCGCCGTGAAAGGGCGGTGTCCTGGGCCGGGCTAGACGACGGGGACGTTTTAAGGATGGCCACTCGGCGTCGGCCTCACCGTTATCAACGCTAACAATATAGAGATTCGGTGTCAAAGAACGTCTCAAAATACTAGTCTCGTTTGCACGCAGGCGGCATACTGGTGTCATATCCATTGCCACTCGACACGATTCAACCCGTTACGACGCGTGCTACCGTTCGCCGCTATAAGTATCTCGACGCGCTCACGACGGCGTTCGTGGTGATCCTGCTGGTCTCCAACCTTGTAGCGCAGAAGATCTGTTTTATTGGTCCTTTTTCTATGGGCGGTTGGTCCCTCGGCCCGTTTGCGGTAAGCGGGGCAGTCCTGCTGTTTCCCATTACGTACATCTTCGGAGACGTCTTTACCGAGGTGTACGGCTACGCCTCCTCGCGGCGCGCCATCTGGCTGGGCTTCTTCGGCACCACGCTGCTTTACCTCATTGGAGCCATTGTGATCGCGATGCCCTCCGCGCCCGGATGGCAGAACCAGCAGGCCTTCGCGACTGTCTTCGGCTTTATCCCGCGGATTCTCGCGGCCAGCCTGATCGCCTTCTGGGCGGGAGAGTTTGCCAACTCGTACACGATGGCTCGGATGAAGCTGATTACCAACGGCCGCATGCTCTGGACGCGCACGATAGGCTCGACGGTTGTCGGCCAGGCCGTGGACACGATTCTAGTCATCACGCTTACCTTTGGCGGAATCTATCCGGTGCGCACCCTTCTGAATATCATCGTTACCGGATATGCCCTTAAGGTCGGCTACGAGACGCTGGCGACACCGCTTACCTACCTCGTCATTAACTGGCTCAAGCGGGCTGAGCACGCCGACGCGTTCGATCGTCACGAGAGTTTCAGCCCCTTTTCCTTCGCCAATAAGAGCGGCCAGGACGCCTGAAACGGCCTTTTCCTATTGCTGAGCGCTGGTTGAGCCATCTCCCACCTGCTATTTTGAATAGGAGATTCCGAACCCTTCCCAACCACCGGTGCATCTAAGATGGAAACCCAGCTGGTTGACCCATAAGGCATTTGTCCACAGGATGTTGCGTCCATTGAGTCTCCGTATCCGCCGTTCTATGCAGATTTTTGCCAAGGCCTGTTGAACCCTCCGCGAATTGGAGGAGCAAAAGGAGAAGTACTGTGCAAGTGACTTTTAGTTTTCGCCGCGTTTTCCCCATTTTCGTTTGCGCGGCAGCGTACCTTCTTGCAGGTTGTAAGGCCGCGCCTACGGCCGCCGCGCCGCCACCACAGGCGATGCCTGTGCAGGTGGCCCCGGTTACGCTGTCGCCTGTTCCCAACTCCGACACCTATGTCGCAACGATCAAAAGTCGCCGCTCCTCGACGATGCAGCCTCAGGTTGACGGCAATCTGGTCAAGATCTTCGTGAAGTCCGGCGACCTGGTTAAGGCCGGGCAGCCTCTGATGCGCATCGATCCGCTGAAACAGATGGCGGCTGTACAGTCGCAGGTAGGAACGCAGGCGCAGAAGAAGGCTCTCTACGAATACACGCAGATTGAAGAAGAACGGCAACGCAAGCTCTTCGAAGCCGGTGTTGTGTCACGCGACACGTACGATCAGTCGATCCAGGCTTTTCAGAATGCGAAGGCGGACTATGAGTCGAACGTAGCTCTGACCGATACGCAGCGGCAGCAGCTTGCTTACTACGAGATCCGCGCGCCTTTTGCCGGGATTGTCGGCGACATCCCTGTGCACCTCGGCGATTACGTTTCGCCCACCACGTTGCTCACCACCGTGGATGAGAACGCAGACCTCGAGGCTTACATCTATGTTCCGACAGATCGCGCCGGACAGGTTCGCCAGGGTCTGCCGGTGGAGATTCTCGATAGCACGGGCAAGACCCTCGTCAAATCGAGGATCAGCTTTCTCTCCCCTCAGGTTGATAACGGCCTGCAGAGCATTCTCGCCAAGGCGGAGATTCCGCGGACAGCCGAGCTCCTTCGCAATCAGCAGCTTGTGTCGGCGCGTGTCATCTGGAGCACCGCACCCGCGCCAGTTGTGCCGGTGCTTGCGGTTAGCCTTGTTGGCGGCCAGACGTTCGTCTTCCTCGCAGCTCCAAAGGGGGACGGATATATCGCTCATCAGGTGCCGGTCAAGCTTGGAGAGACTGTAGGCAACACCTATCCCGTACTGAGCGGCCTCAAACCGGGTGACAAAGTCATCACCTCCGGCCTGCAGTTTTTGCAGGAGGGCGCGCCAGTCAAGCCTTTGGGCTAGGTCTTTACCTTCCTTCGGAGTTGAGTTTTGCTCCGTGTAGCTTTTCGTTTTACTCGTGGGCCAGCCGCCCCGGCTAGAGGTCAACTTGTTTGTAGATTTTTTTATTCGCCGCCCGATCTTCGCCACGGTCTGCGCCCTTCTCATCGTCCTCGCCGGCGCCGTTTGCATCCCGACCCTGCCGATCTCGCTCTATCCAAAGCTCGCCCCGCCGCAGGTCGTGGTGACCAGCAACTTTATCGGCGCGAACTCTAAGGACGTCGAGTCCGCTGTGACAACCATTCTTGAGACGGCCATCAACGGCGTCGAGGGAATGCGCTACATGAGCTCGACGAGTTCGAACGACGGTACCTCCGCCATCACCATCACGTTTGATACGGATTATGATCTCAACATCGCGGCGGTCGACGTGCAGAACCGCGTCGCCTCGGCCCAGGGCCGTCTGCCGGCAGTCGTCAATAACACCGGCATCACGATTACCAAGGCGAACCCGAACTTCGTTCTCGCCGTCGGGTTCATCTCGCCGGACAAGTCGCTCTCGCAGGCTTTCATCTCGAACTATATCGACGTCTACGTCAAAGACGCTCTGAAGCGCGTTCCCGGCGTCGGTGACGTGATCATCTTCGGTGAGCGCAAGTACGCGATGCGTCTGTGGCTCGATCCCAGCCGGCTCGCTGCGCGCGGCCTCACCGCGCTTGACGTCACCAGTGCGCTCTCCGAGCAAAACGTGGAGGTCGCAGCCGGTCAGCTTGGGCAGCAGCCCGCCGATTCCAAACAGGCCTTCCAAATGGCCGTCCGCGTTGTTGGCCGTCTTACAGACCCAAGACAGTTCGACAATATCGTCATCAAGAACAGCACGAACGCCAATGGAATTGTTCTGATCAAGGATGTTGGGCGCTCGGAAGTTGGCGCTGAAAACTACAACACCGACCTGAAGTTTCAGGGCACAGGCTTTGAGGGCGGGGAAGCAGTAGGGGTTGGCGTTCAACAGCTCTCCAACGCCAACGCGCTGGATGTCGACAAGAAATGCCGGGCCGTCCTTGCCGAGTTGGAAAAGGCCTATCCTCCCGGTCTTCAGGGCGTCATCGCTGTGGATACGACCCTCGTTATCGGCGAATCGGTCGACGAAGTAATCCGCACCATTGGCCAGGCGATCATCATAGTCATCCTCGTCATCTTTCTGTTCTTGCAGGACTGGCGCGCCACCATCATTCCGGCCGTTACGATTCCGGTCTCACTCATTGGCACCTTCGCGTTCATCAAGATCTTTGGCTTCAGCATCAACTCCCTCACGCTCTTCGGCATTACCCTTGCCACCGGTCTTGTCGTAGACGACGCGATCGTCGTCATCGAGAACGTGCAGCGCCATCTCTCCGGGCATGCACTCGTGCCCGAACGTACCGAAGCCGAAGCTGATCCTTATGCGCCGGACGTCCTTGAACACTCGAAAGACACTGGCTCAGGCCGAGGTATGGAGACCGTCTCCTCCGACTCGCACGAGGCCACCAGCATCGCCATGGCCGAAGTCACCAGCGCTGTTATCGCTACTTCGCTGGTGCTTATCTCCGTCTTTATTCCGGTCAGCTTCTTTCCCGGAACCACCGGCATTCTCTACAAGCAGTTCTCGCTGACCATCGCCTTCTCCATCGCGATCTCCGCCTTCAACGCGCTTACGCTCTCGCCCGCGCTGGCTGCGCTGCTGCTTCGCGCCGAGACCAAGAAGACAGGGATCATGGGCTTCCTCCTCAACCCTATCGAGCGCGTGATTCAATGGGTCATTCGTGTCTACGCTCGTCTCGTCACCTTCGTCGTTCGTATACGGTACGTGATGCTGGTGGTCTTCCTCTGCGCTCTTGGAGCCACGGGATTCATGTATAACTACGTGCCCACGGCCTTCATCCCGCAGGAGGACCAATCGTACTTCCTGATTATCGTGCAGACGCCTCCGGGAGCTTCGCTGAGCTATACCTCGGAGTTTGCCGATAAAGTTTCGGCGGTCGTTCGCCAGAACGACGGTGTCTTCGGCACCTTCTCGGTCATGGGTTTTTCGCTTTCAGGCGGCAGCTCGCCCAACTCTGGTCTTATCTTCGCGCCTCTGAAACCGATCAATGACCGTGACAAGATGGGTCCGAAGTTCACCGCCAAAGCGATTGTGGCCGATGTCGGACCGAAGCTCTTCGGCGTTCCGGGCGGCATTGCCTTCGCGGCTGAGCCCCCTGCCGTTGCAGGCATCGGTACCGTCGGCGGCTTCCAGTTCATTCTGCAGGACTCCGGACGGAACACGTTCGGCGACATCGATCGCATCGCCCATACCCTCGTCGGCGCAGGGCGTTCTCCTGGCTCAGGCCTTACCGCATTGAACACCACATTCACCTCCAATGACCCGCAGCTTCTGGTCACCGTCGACCGCGAAAAAGCTAAGACCATGGGAGTTCCGTTCAACCAGGTTACAGCGTCACTCAACACCTTCATGGGCTCCAGCTACGTGAACGACTTTGACTTCAACAACCGTTCCTACCGGGTGTATGTACAGGCGGATTCACCCTATCGCCGCAACGCGCAGGACCTGCGGCAGTACTACGTTCGCTCGACCTCCGGCCAGATGATCCCTCTTGATAACCTGGCATCAATCTCGGAGACCTCGGGGCCGCAGGTTATCAATCACTACAATCTCTTCCGCTCCGCTGAAATCGATGGCTCCCCCGCGCCCGGCCTCAGCTCAGGCCAGGGCCTCGATGCGATGGTGCAGCTCTTCAACAAAAATAAGATGCCCGGCATGTCCTACTCATGGACCGGCCTTGCTTTGGAAGAGGTTGAGTCCGCCGGCAAAGCGATCATCATCTTCGGCCTCGGTCTGCTCGTCGTCTATCTAACGCTGTCGGCACAATATGAGTCGTTCGCGCTGCCGTTCATCATTCTTCTCGCCGTGCCGATGGCGATCCTCGGAGCGCTCACGCTGGTCAACCTCCGCGGCCTGGTCGACGACGTCTACGTCCAGATTGGGCTCGTTATGCTTATCGGGCTCTCGGCCAAAAACTCAATCCTGATCGTCGAGTTCGCCGAACAGCTTCTCGACCAGGGTCGCTCCATCATTGACGCCGCCATCGAAGCGGCCGAGCTCCGCCTCCGGCCTATCCTGATGACGTCGATCGCCTTCATCCTCGGCGTTGGCCCCTTGTATTTCGCGACAGGCGCGGGAGCTTACGGCCGCCACTCCGTCGGAACGGCCATCGTGGGCGGCATGGTGCTCTCAACGATCCTGAACCTCTTTTTCATTCCAGTTCTCTACGTTCTGCTGAAGACACTGCTCGTGAAATTTTCACGTAAACCGAAGAATCCCACTGGTATGGCCAAGCTACCCCCGCAAACCTCCCACTAGCACCGTAATGGGAGCTATCATTTCCCATGGCAAAACCGACCGCCGAGTCCCACCCGAGCCAGCCCCACCAGAGCTGGCTCCCTGAGGCCAACACCTCGACGGCCGATTTTCCACTGACCCATCTGCCTTACGGGGCCTTCGAGCACGAGGGCCAGCAGCACCTGTGCGTCGCCATCGGAGCCCATCTTCTCGATCTGCAAGCCTGCGCCACATCCGGCCTTCTGCCGCCGAGTCTCGTGGCGGCTTGCCAGGCGCCGGTACTCAATCCGCTCATGGCCCTCGGGCATCGCTCCTGGGCATTGCTGCGTGAGGCACTCACGCACCTGCTCCATACCGAGGCCGACTCCAACCGTAGGCAAGCCGCCGAGGGGGCGCTCCACTCAATCGCCGGAGCCACCCTCGTCAAGCCAGTCCACGTTCCGAACTACACCGACTTCTACGCCTCCATCCACCACGCCACGCGCGTGGGTCAGCTCTTTCGCCCCGACCAGCCGCTGCTTCCCAATTACAAGCGCATTCCTATCGGCTACCACGGTCGGGCCTCGTCCATCGTCCCCAGCGGAATACCGTTCTTTCGTCCCATCGGGCAAACTCGGCCCGCCATTTCGAGCGACGAGCCAAACTTTATTGCTACCAACGGTTTAGACTATGAGCTTGAACTGGCGCTTTACATTGGTCAGCCGAATCTGCTCGGGAGTGCGATCCCCATCTCGGAGGCAGAACATCACTTGTTCGGCGTCAGCGTTCTCAATGACTGGTCCGCCCGTGACATTCAGTCTTGGGAATCGCAGCCCCTCGGGCCCTTCCTCGCCAAGAATTTCGCGACTTCGATCTCTCCGTGGGTCACGCCAATCGCAGCGCTTGAACTTTTTCGCGTGCCGGTGACTCCTCGCCCAAAGGGTGACCCTGAACCGTTGCCCTATCTTCATTCCGTGAGTGATCAAGAGCGAGGAAGCCTGAACATCAAGCTTGAAGTATTGCTGTTAACAAAAACAATGCGGGAGAACAAGCTGGAACCATCACTCCTTAGTGAATCCAACGCCCGTGACCTTTACTGGACGCCGGCTCAGCTCATCGCCCACCACACCAGCAACGGCTGCAACCTGCAAATCGGCGATATCCTTGCCACCGGCACCATCTCCGGTCCCGCAGAATCCTCTTCCGGGTGCCTGCTTGAGCTCACGCGCAACGGCGCCCAGCCCGTACTCCTGCCGACAGGAGAATCCCGCAGCTTCCTCGCCGACGGCGATGAGATCATCCTTCGCGGCTCGTGCGAAGCTCCCGGTCATCCGCGCATCGGCCTCGGCGAGTGCCGTGCCATCGTGCTTCCCGCTCGGACCTGACGAGCAACCTAGCCAATCCTCATGCAGGTGAACTATGCTCAACCGTGCATCGACCTAGGGAGAGACCCATGGCAACACACGCACCCACTCTGACTGGATCCGACTCCAACACCACCGACTTCCTGCCCCTCAAGGGCACCGATCACGTCGAGTTCTACGTTGGCAATGCGCGCCAGGCCGCCTACTTCTACCGCGCCGCCTTTGGCATGTCGCTGGTAGCTTACGCCGGCCCAGAGACTGGCCGCCGCGACCGCGCCAGCTACGTTCTCCAGCAGGGCAAGGTCCGCTTCGTCCTGACCACAGCTCTTCGCAGCGACTCCGAGATCGCCCGCCACGTCGAGAAGCACGGCGACGGTGTTCACGCCATCGCGCTCTGGGTCGACGACGCCCGCCAGTCCTGGCTCGAGACGACTAACCGCGGCGCCCGCAGCGTCCAGGATCCCACCGAATTCTCCGATGCCGACGGTCGCGTCACCGTTGCCAGCATCGCCGCTTATGGCGACACGGTCCACACTTTCGTCGAGCGCACGCACTACACGGGGGCGTTCTTCCCCGGCTACCAGGCTATCGCTGAGGATGCCATCGCCCGTCCCGTTGGCCTGCTGCACATCGACCACATCGTCGGCAACGTCGGCTGGAACGCCATGAACGAGTGGGTCGACTTCTACGCGAAGGTCATGGGATTCTCGCTGTACCAACACTTCGATGACAACGACATCTCGACCGAATACTCCGCGCTGATGTCGAAAGTGATGGCGAACGGCAACGGCTACGTCAAGTTTCCTATCAACGAGCCAGCCGAAGGCCGCCGCAAGTCCCAGATCGAGGAGTACCTCGACTTCTACGGTGGTCCCGGGGTCCAGCACATGGCGCTCGCCACTGACGACATCCTCACGACGGTGTCGAAGCTGAAACAGCAAGGCGTTGACTTCCTCACCGTCCCGCATTCCTATTACACCGAACTGCAGAACCGCATCGGCAAGATTGATGAGCCCATCGACGAGTTGGAAAAGCTTGGCATCCTCGTCGACCGCGACAACGAGGGCTACATGCTCCAGATCTTTACTCGCCCCGTAGAAGACCGTCCTACCGTCTTCTACGAGATCATCCAGCGCAAGGGTAGCCGCAGCTTCGGTAAAGGCAACTTCAAGGCACTCTTCGAAGCCATCGAACGCGAACAGGAGCTCCGCGGGAATCTCTAGATCAGGAACTACGATCAAGAGAGGGCGCTCTCGATCATTTCGGGAGGGTCTTTCTCTTTCATCGAGCAGATTGTAAATGTATATTTATCCGTTACAATTGCATAATCATTAGTGTTGACGCGGCTTTTCGCGTCATCCATGCTTGTTCGTGGGAGAGTCGCCTTCGCATGAGCACGCAACCAATCGAAATCACAGTAACGCTTCCTGCACTCCTTCCTCACTCGGCGACGTTCCTGATGTGCCCGCCTCGGCTCTACGACGTTAACTACGTTATTAACCCTTGGATGGCTGGCAACGTCCACGCCTCTTCACACACCCGCGCCTCGGAACAGTGGCAGCGCCTCTACGAAGCCGTCAGCAAGATCGCCACCGTCGAACTCATCCAGCCCGAACCCGGCTCTCCTGACATGGTCTTCACCGCCAACGCCGGCCTCGAGCGCGACGGCATCGTCGCCATCAGCAGCTTCTTCCACTCCGAGCGGCAAGGCGAAGAGCAGCACTTTCGCAGTTGGTTTCAGCAGGCCGGCTATACCGTTGTCGATATTCCACGCGCCACTCCGTTTGAAGGTGAAGGCGATGCGCTCTTTTCCACGGACGGCAGTTGCCTCTGGGCGGGCTACGGACCACGCACAGCCCTCACCAGCCATCGTGCGCTTCGCGAGACCTGGAACGTTCGGAGCGTTCCGCTCCATCTCATCGACCCGCGTTTCTATCACCTCGACACCTGCTTCGCTCCGCTCGAAGACGGTTACGTGATGTACTTTCCCGATGCCTTCGACTACCTCTCGCTGCTCCGAATCGAAGCCTTCTACCCCCCCGACAAACGAATCGCCATTCGCGAGGCCGATGCGGCCTCGTTCGCCTGCAACGCCATCAACGTGGGCCGCACGGTCATTCTCAACAAGATCAGCGACCAGCTGAGCTGTCAGCTCGAACACCTCGGCTTCCAGGTCGTCCAGGTGGAACTCACAGAGTTCCTCAAAGCAGGCGGCGCCGCAAAATGCCTTGTGATGAAGCTAAGCCGGCCAGCAGGGAACTAAAGCCCCTCTGCCAGCACTCGCTCATAGGCCGGCACAGTCAGAAATTCAGTAAACTTCGGCGACCTCACCAACTCCCGCATCAGGTCCGCTGCGCGCAGGTAGGCCGCATATCGCGCCGCATCTACGCTGGTCCTCGCCCGCTCCAGTTCGTCGGCGATCACTTCATCCACTGCCTCCACCGTCACAGGCAGACCGTCATCCATCACGGCCTTATGATGCACCCACTGCCACAACTGCGCGCGGCTGATCTCGGCTGTCGCTGCATCCTCCATCAGGTTGAAGAGGGGCACGCAGCCAATGCCGCGCAGCCACGCCTCCACATAGCCCAACCCAACCGCAACATTCTGGCGCACGCCAGCCTCACTGATCGTTCCCTCGGGAATCTGCAGCAGATCATCCGCGGTCACATGATAGTCCGGCAACTGCTTGTCGATCTGGTTCGGCTGCGGCATCACCCGATTGAAAACCTCCAGTGCCACCGGCACCAGCCCGGGATGCGCGACCCACGTTCCATCGTGCCCGTCGGTTGCCTCACGTTCCTTATCGGCGCGTACCTGCGTCAGCGCTTTTTCATTCGCAACCGGGTCGCTCTTGATCGGAATAAACGCGCTCATGCCACCCATTGCACTCACCTTACGGCGGTGACAGGTTTTGATACACAGCTTCGAATAACTCCGCATGAAGTGCGTCGTCATCGTCACCTGCCCGCGGTCCGGCAACAGCACGCCTGTGTCCCCGGCAAATTTCTTAATGAAGCTGAAGATGTAATCCCACCGCCCGCAGTTCAGTCCGGCCGAATGGTCTTTCAACTCCCACAAAATCTCATCCATCTCGAACGAAGCCAGGATCGTTTCGATAAGTACGGTCGCCTTGATCGAGCCCGCCGGAATCGCAAGCTCTCCCTCCGCCTTGATGAACACATCGTTCCACAGTCGTGCTTCCAGGTGACTCTCCATCTTCGGCAGATAAAAATACGGCCCGGAACCGCGCGTCAGCAACTCCTTCGCGTTGTGGAACGCGTACACGCCGAAGTCGAAGAGCGACCCGGACATCGGCTCACCATCGACGATCAGATGCCGCTCCTCCAGATGCCAACCGCGCGCCCGCACAAACAAGACGGCAGGTTTTTCAATCAACTTGTAACTTTTTCCTGTCTTGTCGTCCTCAAACGTGATCGTCCGGCGCACCGCATCACGCAGGTTGATCTGCCCTTCCAATACGTTGTCCCATGTAGGTGTCGTCGAGTCCTCAAAGTCCGCCATGAACACCTTCGCGCCAGAGTTCAACGCATTGATGATCATCTTCCGGTCCACCGGTCCTGTAATCTCGACGCGTCTATCCAACAAGTCCGCGGGCAGCGGCTCAACCGTCCATTCGCTCTCGCGAATCGACTTCGTCGCCTTCAGAAAGTCAGGTCGCTCACCCGCATCCAGCCGCTTCTGTCGCGCCACACGCGCCGCCAGCAACTCTTTGCGCTGTTCGTTGAAGGTCCTCTGCAGGCCCACGACAAATGCCACGGCCTCCGTCGTCAAAATCTCCGCGTACCGTCCCGCTGCAGGAGCGACAAACTCAACACTCTTAACCGACCGCATCTCTCACCTCATAAGAAGTTTCAGCTATCCGTCTATCCGTTCGTTGTCCGAAAAGACAGCGCTCGTGTTCAAGCACTGCGCACCGACGATAATTTATTCAAACCGCAGATGCACCTCGCCGGCCGTTGAAAAAGCGACATCCACGCGCGATCCCGCGATGCCGCGCTCAACCCCGGTCCAACTTCCTGTCGTCACCCATTGCCCGGCCTTCAATCCACCGGTCCTGGCCACGCCTTCATTCGCCAGCCACGGCAGCAGACGCATCAGGTCGCCCGAGGTGTTCGACCCCGTCCGTTCCACCCTCACAACGCCGTCGACCGCCAGCGTGACATGCTCCTTCGAAAAATCGATCGTCTGCCAGTGCGGAACCGCCGCGCCATATACAAACGCTCCATGCATCTGCAGGTCGCCGATCATCGACAGCCGCGTCGCCTTGATCGGATCGGCTAGACCGCTTTCGATCACCTCGATCGCCGGATGGCAGCTTGCAATTGCGGCGACAACCTCGTCCCGCGAATAAGCTTTCTCTCGCGGCGGCAGGTCTTTGCCGAACAAGAACGCAATCTCGGCTTCCAGCCCGTGAAAGCGGTGCCTCCCACCCAACACTGCGTTGCCTGGCGCAATCCACGCTGCAGGCATAGGAGCAAACAGCGGCGTCGCATCCGCCGTCGGAGCCCCCACCTTCCATCCGCCGATCTCGCCGTACACCAGAGCAAGCCTGCTCTGAACGTAGTAAGCCTCGTCCACCGTCGTCGGCCGCAACGCCTCGGGCACGTCATCGATCGGAGTGTTCGTTCTGCGAGCGTCCAGCAACATCGCCGCACCGCTCAATAATTCTTTTTCGCGCTCACCAGTCATCATTCAGTCAGTGTCTCGCAACTGACCTGCTTCTGTCTTGTCTACTTCGCTGGTTTGTCCTTACCTATACTCAGCAGGTTCGCAAACAACCGGTAGGCCCCCGGCACTCCTTCGGGGAGTTCGCGATATAGCGCCAGCGCGACATACACATAAGCGCCTTTGCCTGTCTTCGCGACCAGCAGTCCTCCCTTCTGTGGATCCTGCCCCGGATCATGCGTCTCCAGCAGAGCTTGGTAGTGCGGATCCCAGCTCTCCATGAAGCTGTGTCCGCGTTCCTCGACCCATCCCTCAAAGTCTCGCGGCGTAATCCGATTTGGCCAACTCAGAACGGGACTTTCGGGCATCAACAACGAGACCGGAGCCGTCTCATCCACGACATTTTCCGAATTCCCCAGCGAATATGGATACGGCCCATAATCAAACTGCCCCCTGTTGTACTGCACGATCAAGACGCCGCCATTCTTCGCATAGTTCAGCAACTGTCCGTTCGCAGCTGCAAGCCCTGGATGCGCTGCGTACGCCCGCACTCCTAACACCACTACGTCATAACCGGACAGCTTTCTCCCTGCAACATCGTCCATCGACAACGTCGTTGCATGCACGCCCAGATTTTCGAGTGATGCCTGCACCTCATCTCCGGTTCCGGGCAGATACCCTATCTTCAACCCGGGAGCGACCTTCACATCCACGCCTCGCGCACGGTACGTCGCCGGTTTGTAGAGATTCGCAGGCAACAACCCCGCATACCCCACTGTCTTATATCCCTCGCGATACTCCTGCCCCGCATAGCTCGCCACTGCGGTCATCGTGAAAGAGGTCTCCGCCATCTTTCCCGGACTTACGACAAACGGTACTTCGGCTGAATCCCCGTCCTTCGCCAGAGAAAACTCTCCTTGCTCTGGGGAAGCCGTCCAGCCCTGCGGCAACTCCAGTCGCACCGTCCCAGTTGCCGCTCCCTTCACATTGCTCTTCACCTTCGCAGTCACCATCAACGTCTTTTCGGTCAGCGGAACCACTCCAGCTGCGGGAGAGACCGAAACCGAGATCGCCGGCGCTACCACCAGCGGCTCATACACGGTCCCTTGCCCGGTCATACGATGCAGTGTCTGCACCACCTGCCCAAGCTTAATCTCCACGCCGTCGTAATCGATCGTCGCCCACGCCGTCAGCGCAGGCAAGGGAAGCGAAGCGTTCCTCAGGGCCGGATCAGCCACATCGTAGTAAGCCTGTTCAATCCCGGGTCGCGTGAAGGAAGGCCGGGTGGCCTTCGCATCCGTCGGCAGCTTCACTGGCAATGTGACATTGAAGGGCGTACTGTTCGCGAGCTTCGTGTCGTCGACTTTAGCCGGTGCCGCCGTCGCTCCAACGCTCGACTCCACCATCACTGCGGCAACGCGAAGCGGAACAGCGCTTCCATTCACCACATGCACCTGCACGCCGAAGCTCTGACCGGGCACCGCCGTCACAAAGGTATCTGGACCATCGCCGAATCGCGCAAACGGTCCAGTATCAGGGCGTGTCGCAACCTGTGCACGAAGGCTCAATCCCAACGCCTCTACCAGCGCATCGTTGAACTGCACGCGCTTCACCTTCAACTCGTGCAGCAGGTTGTACTTCTCCTCTGAGGAGAGACCGCTCGCGGCGACCTTCGCGATCAACGCATCCGTCGCCTTCAACCCATCCCGCAGCATCGGGGCGGTTTTCTCGGGCGAACCGATCTTGTACTCCACCATCGCCTGACCTATCAGCGAATCGATCTTCCGAAGATCTTCTCTCAAAAAAGCCGTCTCGCTGGAAGCGAGCGAAGCCATTCCCGTCAGCGAAATATCCACCCCATCAAAAAAGCTCTTCTCCTCTTCACTTGAAGTAACCCTGGAGCCATAGCGGTGATAGGCCACGTCAAACTGTCCAGCCGCCGGCACTCCCATTCCACCGTTCTGCGACTTCTGCAGCCCGAGCCCCATCCGGGCAAACTGCAGATAGCTCATTCCGAGCACCGGGCTATACTCTCCCTCGGTGACCGTCACATTCGGTTTAGGCGACTCTGTCGACCACTCCTTCGTCACATAGTTGTAGAACCGAGCCGGAGCGTACTTTCCCGTCGCGTAGTCGAACATTCCCCGCGACGAAACCGAGAAAAACGGCACCCGCCCGTAGACCTTCAACGGCTTCCACGGCAACAATCCTGCGGCAATCTGATCGGGAAACATCTTCGGATCGCCCGCTGCATCAAACACCTCCTGCGCCATCTCGCCCGAGACCTGGTGCTGCCCATGTCCATCTGTGATTCCACCCTGAAACACCGACATCACCACCAGCGGCCGGTAGAGCCTTACCGCCCGAACCGAGTCGTACAACACGCGGTCGTGTCCCCAGTTCTGGAGGCTCTCCTCCTTCGTCTTCGAAAAACCGAAGTCCACCACCGTTCCCCACATCTGGTCGACACCCATGTAGCGTCCTGCTGAGAGCAGTTCCTGGGTCCGCACCAGTCCCAGCGCATCGTCAAAGTCCCCGGACATAAGGTTCTGTCCACCCTCCCCACGCGTCAGCGTCAACATGGCCACATGCGCTCCCTGTCCGCGAGCTTCATAGGTCAGCATGCCGCCGTCCTCATCATCCGGATGCGCCACAATCAACATCAGGCTCGCTCGTGTACGCAGCTTCACTAGGCTCTGCCACAACGCTGTGGCCCCGGTATTGGCGGGGATATCCCGCACTACCACCGAAGGCTGCACCTGCTCCCCAGTCAGGTTCGCGGGATCACGTAATTCCTGCGCAAACGCGGGTCTGCACGAACCGGCAAAAGTCATCCCGGCCACTGCACTCCAAACCACCAAAATCCACATGGGAATCATTGACTTCTAATCTCTCACACCCAAGCGCATCAAATCACGCGCCAAATCGTCCATCCGCCCCGTTCTTTCGCGCGTACTGTAACCAGTTGCCGGATTTCGCGTCGTATCATGAGGGGACGGAAGTCCTGCAGTCAGAAGGGAACGTTCGCAATGCTGCTCCGAAAGTCCGTGAGTCTCGAATCGATTATCCGCTCCTCCGAAATTACGCCGCAGCACGTCTTTGAGCAGCACAAGCCAAGTCGCCGCCGATTTCTCGCCGGAGCCGCTACTCTCGGCGCAGGGGCCCTTGCTGCCCGCACCATCTCCTCCCTCTTCGATCCTGCGACAACGGTCCAGGCTGCCGACCAGCTCCAGGTCGTCGCCAGCAAGTACAACCTCTCGGAGGCACAAACCCCGATCGCCAAGGCTGCCGGCTTCAACAATTTTTACGAATTCGGCAGCGACAAGTCCGACCCTGCTCACAACGCGGGCAAGCTTCCCATTCGCCCTTGGCCTATCCAGATCACGGGCATGGTCAAGAAGCCGCAGACCATCAACATCGACGATCTCATTCGTTACCGCCCGCTCGAATCGCGCGTGTACCGCCACCGTTGCGTCGAAGCCTGGTCCATGATCATTCCCTGGGACGGCTACTCCCTCTCCGAGTTCATCAACTTCTGCGAGCCTCTGCCCAGCGCCCAGTACGTACAGTTTTTCTCGTACTACGACAGGAAGGTGATGTCCAATGCCGCCTTCGGGTACGACTGGCCCTACAAAGAAGGCCTGCGGATGGACGAGGCGATGAACTCGCTCACCCTCCTTACCTTCGGCTGCTACGGTCAGACTCTGCCCAACCAGAACGGGGCTCCCATCCGCGTTATCGTGCCCTGGAAGTACGGCTTCAAGTCGGCAAAATCCATCGTGCGCTTTCACTTCACCGATAAGCAGCCGCATACAACCTGGAACGATGCGGACGGCATGGAGTACGGCTTCTTCTCCAACGTCAATCCCAACTACGACAATGCCCGCTGGTCTCAGGCCCGCGAACGACGCATCGACTCAAGCGTGCTGCCCCACTACATTCCCACGCTGATGTTCAACGGCTACAACGACCAGGTTGCCAGCATGTACGCCGGAATGGACCTCAAAAAGCATTACTAACCAGTCGCCACCCGCCGTTTTCTCATCGCTCTGTCTGCAATTTCCGAACTAGCCCCGGAAGAAGATATCCGTTCTCTTATCTTGCGCTTCAAGCATCCTTCGCCGCTAAACTGCTCCTAGCTCACCATGTCCAAATCCGCCATCGCCGCCCTCAAGACCTTACTGCACCTGCTCTGCCTTGTGCCCTTCTTCTGGCTCCTGCACCTCTTCACCTCAAGCGCCCTCGGCCTCTACGCCGACCCGATCAACTACGTCACCCACTTCACCGGCGACTGGACGCTCTACACGCTCTTCGCTTCGCTCTCAGTCACTCCCATCCGCCGTCTCTCGCCTAAGCTCGCTTTTCTGATCCGCTTCCGGCGAATGCTTGGGCTCTACGCCTTCTTCTACGCAACCCTTCACCTTGCGACCTACATCTTCCTCTTCTCCGGATACGACGTGACCACTGCTCTCGGCGGCCTCCGCACCGGACACCCCGGCGAACTCGTCACACAATGGAAGATCATCTGGCCGCACATGGTCGACGATGCCCTCAAGCGTCGTTTCATTCAGGTCGGGCTCTTCGCCTGGCTCATCCTTCTCTCACTTGCCGTCACGTCTCCTGCCTTCATCCTGCGAGCCATGGGCGGAAAGAACTGGCAGCGATTGCACCGCCTCGTCTACTTCGCTGCCATCGCCGGAATCATTCACTATTGGTGGCTGGTCAAGACCAGAAACTTCGCACCAGCCAAAGACACGCTTGTCCTCACTGTTCTTCTCGTGGCTCGCCTGATTTACGCTCTCATCAAGCGATCGAGGCAAACGGCATCAGTCGTGGCTGCTTCCGGTTCGGCCAGACAAATTTAGGGATTCGAGCTCCCATTAAATTAGGTTTGCGCGATTTTCCCGCAAAATCCCTTAATTCCAATACTTGCAGTAACGCATTTGTTTGGAATGCCTTGCGATCGTTCTCAAGGTGCTGGATCAAGAGTAACTTCATGACTAGAGCAGTAGAGGGGAAGAATCCCTTCCGTCACGCAACTTGCTCGACTAGTCTCTGTCTAATCTTGTAGAGGCGGCCATGCGAAGATTCACCCTTGTTCTCGTCTTACTCGCTACCGTGCCCCTCCACGCCCAGAAGAAAACCTCCAAATCCAGGCCTCCAGCGAAACCCGCACCGCTCGTGCCTCTCAATCAACGCGAGCGGTCCCAGCAACTCCTCAGTCGCTTTACGTTCGGACCACGCCCAGGCGATCTTGAACAGGTGCTCCCCCTGACTCCGGAGAGATGGTTTGAGCAACAGCTTGACCCCGCCAGCATCCCGGATTCAGTTCTCGATAAGCGGCTCTTCGATTACCCCACGCTCAACCTCCAGCCCGACCAGGCCCTGACTCTCTTTCCCGACCGCGGCACCATCCAGCAGGTAGCAGAAGGCAAGCACCCCTATCCTACCGACCCTAACCTCGCTGCGATGTACGAGGTGCAGGTCTTCAAATACAACCACGACGTGGAAACTAAAAAGATCAACGCCGACGGTCAGCCCAATGTCACTCCGCCAACCGAAGCGGAGGTTGCCGAGCAAAAGAAAGCCGACCAGGCTACAGCCGCACGCATCGCCGGGGACCTTTTCACTCTTCCGAAGAATGAACGAATGGCCGCGCTCATCAAGCTTCCTGTTCCCGACCGCATCGCGTTCACCACATACGTCTCGGGCGATCAGAAGAGCCTTCTTCTCTCCCAGTTCAATCCTCGCGAGCGCGAAATATTCAACGGCATGTCGGCGAACATCGGCTCTACGTATCAGATCATCAACGAGCTCTCGCAGGCGAAACTCCTCCGCGCTGTCCTCTCCGAACGCCAGCTTCAGGAGGTGATGACCGACTTCTGGTTCAATCACTTCAACATCTACATCGGCAAAGACTCCGACCAGTGGTACACCACCAGCTACGAACGCGACGACATCCGCAAACACGCCCTCGGCAAGTTCCGCGATCTGCTCATCGCCACGGCCACCAGCCCTGCCATGATGGTCTATCTCGACAACTGGCAGTCCATCGGACCTGACTCCATCGCCAATGGTGTGAACCCCGCCAATCCCAATTCGAAGAAGGGCAACCGCGGCCTCAACGAGAACTACGGCAGGGAAGTGATGGAGCTCCATACCCTCGGAGTCGATGGTGGCTACACCCAGGCCGACGTCACCGCACTCTCCGCCATCCTCACCGGCTGGACAGTCGACCGCCCCAATCAGGCCGGTCCATTCCTCTTCGATCCGAAGAAGCACGAGCCCGGCCTCAAGGTATGGCTCGGTCACACCATCACCTCAGACCCAAACCTTCCTGTCAGCTCCCCGGCTATCCAGCAGGCTGGACTGAAGGAGGGGATGGAGGCTCTCACCCGTCTCGCCGCCGACCCGCACACCGCTCACTTCATCAGCTACAAAATAGCCCAGCGCTTCGTCGCCGACGATCCGCCGCCCGCGCTCGTCGATCGCATGGCCGCCACCTACCTCTCGACTGAGGGAGACATCAAAGCCATCCTCCGCACTCTCGTCCAGTCGCCCGAGTTCAACTCCAAAAAGTACTTTCGCAACAAGGTGAAGACCCCGACGGAATTTGTTGCTTCGGCCTTCCGCTCCACGGCGACCGATCCCGCGAACCCCGGCGCTCTCGTTAACACCCTCAACACGATGGGCATGCGGCTTTATTATGCCCTGCCACCCACCGGCTACTACATCACCGCTGATCACTGGATGAACTCCACTGCCTTGGTCGATCGCCTAAACTTCGCATATCAACTCACCGGCAACAAATTCGCCAATCAGAAATTCGACTCCGCCCACGTCCTCGCACTCGGCCTTATGGCTCAACCGGCCGGTTCGAGCACGAATCTATCGGCCGCCGCAAACGCGCGAGGCGCGAAATACTCAGAGGCGCTTCTTACCACCGATCCTGCCGCGTCCTTCCCTGATCAGTCCTATAAGAATGCAGCAGGCCAGGACATAGCGCTGCACGTTCTTGCGTCTACGCTGATTGGCGGCGATGTCTCCGCGCAGACAAATCAACTCATCCACAAACAGCTAGCTGATCTTCCCGCAGCCAACTCTACCGATACGCTGAACCTCCTTACGGCTCTCGTCATGGGGAGTCCCGAGTTCCAACTCCGATGAGCCCCCGACGCATCGAATGAGCATGAAGCCAATCGACCGCAGGCACTTCACCACCGGTATGATTGCTGCCACGGCTTTGGGCAAAGCCTCCGCAGCCAAATTGCAAGTTTTCGCAGCGACGATGCCTCAGCAACTTCATCTCAAGCCAAACGGCTGGATGCCAAACAGTCCCTTGCCCGTTCTTTTCTATCGCGGTGCAATACCTGTCACTGAGAATCTGGCAGATGGAATGGAGCGCCTGTTCACTGCAAATCAATGGCCTCCGCAGTGGCGTAACGGTGTCTATGATTTTCACCACTATCACTCCACCGCGCACGAGGTGCTTGGCTTCGCAGCAGGCCACGCGGATCTGATACTCGGTGGAGAAGGTGGAGAGTCCGTGACAGTTCATGCAGGCGACGTTCTTGTTCTGCCAACCGGGACCGGTCACTGTCGCATCACTGCCTCCAGCGACTTTCTCGTTGTCGGCGCTTATCCCGAGAACGAACACTGGGATATCTGCCGCACCGCTGCCTCTGCTGAGGTCCTGGAACGCATGCGTCGCGTCCGTTTTCCTGCTTCAGACCCACTCACTGGAGCCACCGGCGCACTCCCTAAACTTTGGTTGCAGGCTTGACGTTTGGGTCTACGGAAACAGACGCTCCCTGCGCCATTCTTTTCCGCTCCTCGAAAACAAAATTCGATCATGGAGTCGGCCTTCGCCGCTTGTCCAGAACTCAATACTCTCTGGCCGGAGCACATAACCTCGCCAATACTTAGGGCGCGGAATCTCACCCGGAAATTCCTTCTCTAACTCCCGTACCCGAGCCACCAGCAGCGCACGATCAGCCAGTAATCGACTCTGCTGAGAAGCTACAGCGCCCACCTGACTCAGCCTCGGCCGGCTACCAAAATAATCATCTGCTTCCGCCGCGGATAATTCTGTTACTGTTCCGGAGACCCGCACCTGACGGCGCAGCGACTTCCAGTGAAAACACATCGCCGCGCGCGGGTTCGCAGCAAGCTCCATACCCTTCTGGCTCTCCGCATTCGTATAGAACGAGAAACCTCGGTGGTCCGCCTGCTTCATCAGAACCATCCGCACGCTGGGCACACCGTCCGGGGTTGCCGTAGCCAACGCTACCGCACTTGGATCGTTCCATTCACTCGCTTCGGCCTTCCGCATCCAGACATGAAACAGCGCGATCGGATCAAGAACGATCTCTGGGTCCATCTCATCCATAGTCACCATCAATTCGTCGAGAACTAACTCAAGCCTACAAACAGATCTGTCTCCTGATGAGCTGCCTGTGGTTCTGCTGTAGCAACCAGGGTGTAGAACTCCTCCGCTCCATGCTTCGCAAAGAAATCCTTCGTCTTCTCCATCAGGGGAGCCTGCGAAACATGCTGCCGAAAGGCTTCGGCCTTACGTTCCCGCACCGAACGAATATCCAGGGTCACCGTCCACGGCATCATCCTCGCAGACGGCCGATCGGGAATCTGAAAATTCGCGGTCAGATAATAAAGCCGTTGCGCCTTGTGCTGACTTCCTGCATCGGGAGATCGCTTCGTCTGCCCTGCCCAGTGAAACGCGGCCGTGGTCAGCGCCGACGTCATCATATGATCGGCATGCGTATTCTGGCCGCCGTCGCCGCCAAACGTCATCACGACATCCGGCTTGAAGCTCCGAATCTTCTCCACCAGTCGCCCGGCAGCGACGGAGAACTCGACAAACTCCAGCCGCCCATCCTGATAATCCATCAGTTCGTGGTGCGTAACGCCCAACACCTCGCAGGACCGCCGAAACTCATCACGCCGCATCGCCCCCAGAGCGTCCCCTGTCGCTGCATCGCCGCGATTCGACGCTGCCTGTCCATCCGTCAGGCAAATCACATAGGTTTCTATTCCACGATCGGACGCGAGCGCCAACGCTCCTCCGAAACCAAAGCACTCATCATCCGGGTGCGCCGTGACGCACATCAACTTCAATCCCACCCCGCGGCCTCCAGGTCAGCATCCTCGAAAAGAAGTTCCGTCGAAAGCTCTTCCATCTCGGCATCTGGGTCGACTCCGCGTACCGGCGCGAAGCTTCTTCTGTGCAGAGCGCAGGGCCCGATCTCCGACAGAGCGCGCTTGTGCCCAGGCGTGCCGTAGCCCTTGTGCGAAGCCAGTCCATATCCGGGATGCAGCGTATCCAATTCGCGCATCAAGGCGTCGCGGTGCACCTTCGCAATCACGGAGGCGGCGGCAATCGAAAGGCTGAGAGCGTCACCGTAGATCAACTTCGTCTGCGCGCACGGATGATCCAGCCGCATCGCGTCGATCAGCAGATGATCGGGCTCCATCATCAGCCCTTGCACGGCTGCGAGCATCGCCATGCGGGATGCCTGATAGATATTCACGCGGTCGATCGTTTCGGCGTCAACCTCGGCAATGGAAAATGCCAGCGCCATGCCACGTATCTGCGAATCGAGCGACTCTCGTTCTTCGCGCGTTAGTTGTTTCGAGTCTTTCAATCCCGCGCTAGCCAACTCATCGAGGCACTCGGGCAGAATCACTGCGGCTGCCACAACAGGGCCGAACAGCGCGCCACGTCCCACCTCGTCGACTCCGGCGATTCTTTGGAAACCGTGGTAACGGAGCGCTTGCTCCGGCGCGTCGCTGCATACCAGCAGCTTCAACATCCGCTGTTTTGCGGTGGCAGCGGTTACCTTTTTCTTGAGAGCGTGTTTGGAGAGAGCTGAAGGCATGCCCGTCAGAATCGAGTGTAAACCTGCGCAACAAGACGAAGCCACGACCGAAGTCGTGGCTCAGTGGAAAACCCGGTAGAAACAGGGAAGTGATGTCTTAGCTGGCGGTAGCGCGCTCGACCTCGCGCAGACGAGCAGCCTTTCCGCGCAGACCGCGCAGATAGAACAGCTTCGAACGGCGAACTTCGTAGGAGCGAACCTTCTCGACCTTGTCGACGACCTTCGAGTTGTAGGGGAAGATGCGCTCGACGCCTTGGCCGAAGCTCATCTTGCGAACGGTAAAGGAACCCTGTGCGCCTTTGCGGCACGCGATCACCATACCCTCAAAGGCTTGGAGACGCTCTTTTTCGCCTTCACGAATCTTAACCTGGACGCGAACGGTGTCGCCCGGGGCGAACTGAGGTAAATCGGTCCGCTCTAGTTTGGCGGACAGCTTCTGCATAATCGGATGAATGGACATGACACAACTTTCCTATGTTGGACTCGACTTCCAGTTTACACGAAATAGAAGCATTTTGGGTCGAAAGCGTAAAGAAAACAAGCACAATCAGCGCTTTAAGGCTCCTGATCTTCCTTCCAGCCCAACTCGATAAGAATCTCGCGGTCTTCATCGTCAAGCTCGATCTTTAGCAACAGATCCGGACGGTTCTCCAGCGTCTTCTTCAGAGCCATCCTCCGCCGCCATCTCCGAATCTCTTCATGATTCCCCCCGGCCAATGCCTCCGGAATCGCCATCCCCATAAATTCCGCCGGACGCGTGTAGTGCGGATAGTCCAGTAATCCGCCAGCGCCGTAGGTCGATCGTGGGGCCCCGTCTGTTTCTCCGGGCTCTTCTGCAACATCCTCCGCGCCGAAGCTCTCAAATCGCGAGGAATCAGGATTTCCCAGCGCACCCGGCAGCAACCGCACCACAGTATCGACGATCACCGCCGCGGCCAGCTCTCCACCCGAGAGCACATAGTCCCCAATCGAGATCTCGCGGTCGCACATCAGCTGGTTGACCCGCTCATCCACACCCTCGTACCGGCCGCAGAGAAGAATCACCCGCTCCGTCTCTGCCAACTCGTGCGCCAGAGTCTGATTGAAAGGCTGTCCCTGAGGCGACAGAAGAATCACGGTCTCCTTCTGTCTCTGTCGTTCGGCCTTCGGTGAAATTCCCAGCGATTGCATCGCCTCGAAGATAGGCTGCGCCTTCAACACCATGCCTTCGCCACCGCCGAAAGGCCGGTCATCCACGGTGCGATGGCGGTCGTGCGTGAAGCTGCGCAAATCATGAGTGGCGATGTCGAAAAGTCCCGAGCGGTTTGCGCGCTTCAGAATCCCGTAATTAAACGGTCCGGCAAAGAAATCCGGAAAGATCGTAATGATGTCGAACCGCATAGGACATGATTACCACGATTACCACTGAGCCAGTAGCCGATAGCTCCGCTTAAGGAACCATATCACTAAGAAGTTGTAGAGCCTCGTCCCGGATTTCGCAGACAATCGTAAGTGATGATTTGCATGATGATCCCCGGCCCTAACTCGAAACCACGAGCAAAAGGCGGAGGCCTCATGTCTCGAATCAAGCCTGCAGTCCTGCTGATGGCCCAGCTTGTGCTCGTCTCTTCCATCTCCATCGCTCAAGAGCAGGATCAGGACCAGCAACAATCGCAGGCGGACGGCGTGGCACAATCCGCCGCACCATCCTGCGGCGACTCGTCCAATAGCCACGAATATGTTCGGCCCACGCGCCTCCCCCGCGCTGTTACAGGGCCCGACGACATCCGGCCATTCCGTTCGATCGCTGTCGGTCTCAAGGCTGACACGCTGGGCGCGGGCGTTCAGATCGCCACGCCGGTCTCTCGCAGCTTCAACCTTCGCTCCAGCTTCAACGTCCTCGCGTTCAACGATGGCTTCAACGTCGACGGACTCAACTACAGCGCCCGGCTCCATCTCAAATCCAACGAGACTGTGCTCGACTGGTTCGTTCTTCCAGGAATTCACATCAGTCCGGGCATCCTGTGGGCCAAAAACACCATGACCGCGCCGGTCTCTGTCGCCCCCGGCCAGACCTTCTCGCTTGGCGGCCAGAGCTTCATCAATAGCGTTGACGATCCGGTCAACGGCAGCGCTACGGTTGGATACGCCCACTCGTTTTCTCCGTTGCTGCTGGTCGGCATAGGCAATATCATTCCGCGGAACGGCGGTCATCTCTCGATCCCAATCGAAATTGGATTCGCCTACACCGGATCTCCTCAACTGAATCTCAATATCAAGGGAACCATGTGCACCAGCGAGGGCTGCGTCGATCTATCGCAGAACACCGACGCTCAGACAAGCCTGAAGCAGGAGATCAAGAATCTAAACAAAGATCTCGGAAGCTACCCTGTCTTTCCCATCGTCTCGCTAGGTTTGGCTTATCACTTCTGATCTTTCTCGTCTGAGTCGGCTGGACTGCCTGTCGCTCGATTGATCTCCACCAGACCTTCCGGCAGTCTCATCTCGATTCGCTTCGCCTCAGTATCTACCGAGATCAGAAACGCCTTCGCAAAGGGAATCAGAACCTCGTCTCCGTCAGCGGAGATCACGGCCAGCAATGGAGCGACATCGTCGATCCGTCGCGCACCATCTGCACTCATCGCGAACTGGATGTCCTCAATGACGCCGATTCGCTGCAGACCGTCATACACAGCGCAGCCGACCAGCTCGCTGATGTAGACGGATTCTTCATCGAGAGGAAGCCTCTCCTCGCGGGGAACAATCACGTCTTGTCCAGCGATCATCTCGGCGTCCGAGATGGTCTCGACACCGGCAAACTTCAACACCACCCGCCCCTGGTTCCGGCCCACCGGCAGCCAGAAAGCCTCGATCTCAACGGTGCGAGCCTGGGACTCATCGCCGTCAAAGCCAGGCTTGGCTAGAAAGACACGGCCCTGATCCTCAAAGCGCTCCGGAAAATCCGTCAACAGTTCTGCCAACACCTCACCCCTGCGGCCCTGCGGCCGAAGGAGATGCGCCAGAACAATCCACGATGGAACGCTTTGCGTCATAAGCCAAGACTCAGCGCGATAGGGCTACGACACCAGCTGCGTTGCTGGTCAATTCGAAGGCGCAGGCGGATCGCCCTGTTCCACGATGTCCAGCGAAAAGCGATGCTTGAACTTCATGCTCGCCGCGCTGAGGATCGTGCGCATCGACCGCGCCGTCCGACCCTGTTTCCCAATTACCTTGCCAACGTCGCTCTGCGCGACTCGTAAACGTATGACAGTGGAATCACCATCGGCAATCGCCTCGACGGAGACGCTGCCTGGATCATCAACCAGAGCATGAGCAATTTCGGTTACAAGTTCTGTCATGTTCTTTACAGGATCTTCCCCTGCAGGAAACTGAGCTGCCTGAGTCATCACACACACCTTCGGATTCTGGGAGTCACGAAGAATCACTCATGCCCACCCTTTCGTCTCGTCTGATGCGAGATCTTCCAGGAGCGGCCAAAACGAGCGAAACACCGGTCGCGGTCAGCCTGGGAAACCCAAGCCTCTGCTTTACAAAGTCGAACGATGAACTCTCTGCAATATCAAGGAGTCTACGTGAACGGTGCGCAAGATGAACAGCAAGGAATCTACGGAGGTAGCTATCTTTGGGAACCTTTCGTGCATTCCCAAAGTTAGGCCATCGGTAACTTAGGCTACCGCGACGGTCTCAGCCGGCTTCTGAGTCATCAACTTACCGACCCGATCCGACACCTGAGCACCATTCTTGGTCCAGTACTCGATACGGTCACGCTTCAGATCAACGGTCGCCGGGTTCGTGCGTGGATTATAGGTGCCGACAACTTCAACAGAACGGCCATTACGGGCGCGATCCTTCTCAATAACAACGACGCGATAGTGGGGTTGCTTACGCGCTCCAACGCGCGCCAAACGGATCATCAACACGGGCAATGCCTTTCAAAACATTTTTGATTTATGAGTTACAGATGGCCCATCGGTCCTTCGTCTGGACAGAAGACCGACATTCTTAACCCAACACCTAAGTATGGCGGAAAACGAGGCTTTTCGCAAGGTGGAGGCGCTCAAAACACAGCGATTATGCAGGAAAAAGGAAGCGCAGCACATCGCCGAAACGGTCCGACCAGGCGCGCTCATCGTGCACAGCACCCTCGGCTTCGACATAAGCCAGATCCGTTCCATCCTTCCAGCCGCGCTTCAACAGCAGGCGCTCCAGCATCTCCGCATCCCGCAGATGCCGCACCCCTTCAGCTGTTCCCATATCCAGCCAGATGCGCAGATTCGGTCTCACTCTCTGTTGTTCGATCGCTTGCAAGATGCTTCGGTGGTCCCACCAAAGCGAGGGTGACATAACGGCGATCTTTCCAAAGACCTCAGGATGTGCAAATCCCAGATAAAGCGAGACTAATCCACCAAGAGATGAGCCCCCCAAACCAGTATTTTCCGCCTCCGGCAAAGTTCGGTAGGTGCGGTCGATCAGAGGCTTCAACTCTTCAATCAAGAGCCGCCCATAGCTCTTGCCCTCGCCGCCGCCCATCTTGAAATCACGCGTCGGTGTGTACTCCGCCATGCGCCGAAGCCCGGTATTGGCCACTCCCACAAGGATTATCGGTTCCATCTCGCCGTCCTCAGCCAGCCGATCCGCAGTCGTATTCGCGTTCCACGTCTTGCCAGCGATATACGACGTACGCCCATCGAATAAATTCTGCCCATCGTGCAGGTAGAAGACAGGGAAGTGGCGGTCCTGATTCTCGTGGTCCAGATACTGCGGCGGCAGATACACCGAAACCATCCGGTCGTCCGGCAATATCTCTGAGTGGAAGTTACGTACGATGTACCGTGGATTGGAATCCAGCTCGTTCAGGTCGTCGAGGACAGGTTCGCCCGCCGAATCGCCCACGGGGCTGGTCGAGACGAGTTTCTGCTTCTGTGTTTCAAGCTCTCTGGCGAAAGAAGTTGGTATTGGCGATTCCAATGCGATAACGGCGGCTCCGGTAAAGTACGATTGCATCACACTAGCGGAGGGGAAGGCAATGAGGCGCGAATACCACAAATGGTTCTCTCCTTCGCTCGCCCGCGACATGGAGCTTCTTCTCTTCGGCCACGACGGCCTGCCCGCCTTCGTCTTCCCCACCTCATGCGGACGATTCTTCGAGTTTGAAGACCGCGGCATGGTCGATGCCGTTTACGAAAAGCTCGAACACGGCCACCTGCAACTCGTCTGCGTCGATTCGGTCGATGGCGAAAGCTGGTACAACCGGTCCGTCCCTCCGCGCTGGCGCATCGCACGGCACCTGCAGTACGAGCAGTACCTGATGCACGAGGTCCTCCCATTCCTCCGCGGCCAAAATGGATCCTCCCAGCTTGCGGCCGTCGGCTGCAGCTTCGGCGGCTATCACGCCGCTAATATTGCTCTCCGCCACCCCGACGTCTTTACCGCCATGCTCTCCATGGGAGGAGCTTTCGACACCTCCAACTTTCTCTCCGGTTACTACGACGACGACAGCTACTTCAACATTCCCATGCACTACCTCGCCAACATGGACGATCCCTGGTCCCTCGATCTCTATCGGCGCAACAAATACGTTCTCGCCACCGGCGTCCATGACCAGTGCTGGAATGACAACGAACGCATGGCACAGATCTTCCGCAGCAAGCAAATTCCGTGCCGCCTCGATGTCTGGGGCGACAACACCGGCCATGACTGGCCATGGTGGCAGCGAATGCTGCAAACTTATGTCTAACTCTCTCGACTAAACCGTACGGCTCATAAAATCTGTGACTCATTGGAGGATTACGTGAAGAAGATCGGTGTTCTCTTCGGCATGGAAAATACCTTTCCCAGTGCCCTCGTCGACCGTATCAACGCGATGGAACTCGAAGGTATTCAAGCCGAATTTGTCTATGTCGGGGGAGTACACATGGCCGCGCCATCAGGCTATGCGGTCATCGTCGATCGCATTTCGCACGACATGCCCTTCTATCGTTCTTTCCTCAAGAACGCTGCCCTCTCCGGCACGCAGATCATCAACAATCCCTTCTGGTGGTCCGCCGACGACAAATTCTTCAACTACGCCCTCGCCACCAAACTAGGCGTTACCATACCGAAGACGGTCCTCCTGCCCCACAAGAAATTTCCACCGCAGATCACCGAGCGCTCTCTGCGCAACCTTCAGTTCCCCCTCGATTGGGAAAGCATCTTCGACTACGTAGGCTTCCCGGCGTTCCTGAAACCGCACGATGGCGGAGGCTGGCGCGACGTCTTTCACGTCCACAACCGTGAAGAGTTCTTCCACGCCTACGACCAGACCCGCGACCTCTGCATGACCCTGCAGGCGGCCGTCAACTTCAAGGAATACTTCCGCTGCTATGTCGTCGGCCAGTCTGAAGTCCGCATCATGCCTTACGATCCGCGCCGCCCGCACGAGAAACGCTACGTTCTCGACCCACCCGAATACGATAAGAAACTCCTCAAACGAGTGGAAAAGGACGCCCTCACGCTCTGCATAGCCCTCGGCTACGACCTCAACACCGTTGAGTTCGCCTGCGAAGATGGTATCCCCTACGCCATCGACTTTATGAACCCTGCGCCCGATGCCGACTTGCACTCCGTAGGGAAGGAAAGCTTCGACTGGATCGTGAACGCCGTGGCAAAGCTTGCGGTAAAGAAAGCCCAGAACCCAGCCAAACCAGAACTTCGTTGGGCTTCGTTCCTCGGTTCAGAGCAAAAACCCGTAGCAAAGAAGACAGCAGCCAGAAAAACTCCCGCTAAGAAAGCAGCGAAAAAGGCATCGAAGAAGGCGACGGAGTAGCGATAAGAAAAATCCGCCTTTACCAGTTCAATCCGTGGTATCCGTGTTAAGTTTTGTATTTGCTGACGAGGCCACCGCCATGCGCCCATCCTTCACGTTAGGCATCGAAGAGGAATACCAGACCATCGACCCTGAAACCCGCGATCTTCGCTCGCACATCGCGACGGAGATGCTCGCCAAGGGCAAGCTTCGTCTCGAAGAACGCGTCAAAGCCGAGATGCACCAGTCTGTCATCGAGGTCGGTACGCGCGTCTGTAGCAACATTCAGGTGGCGCAGGAAGACCTCTTCGACCTGCGCCGCAACATGATCGCGCTGGCCGAAGAGCACGGCCTGCTGCTCGTCGCCGGCGCCACCCATCCCTTTGCCGACTGGCGCGTTCAGGAGATCTACCCCGACCCCCGCTACGCCCAGGTCGTCGAAGACCTCCAACTCGTCGCCCGTGCCAACCTCATCTTTGGCCTCCACGTCCACGTCGGCATCGAAGATCGCGAAGCCGCCATCCGCGTCATGAACTCACTGCGTTACTTCCTGCCGCACATCCTCGCGCTCTCCACGAACTCGCCTTTCTGGCTTGGCATGGAGACCGGCTACAAGAGTTACCGCGCCAAGGTCTTCGAAAACTTTCCTCGCACGAATCTTCCCGACAGCTTCGCCAGTTACTCCGAGTTCGAAAGCTACGTCAACCTTCTCATCAAGACCAAGACCATCGACAACGCAAAAAAAATCTGGTGGGACGTCCGCCCGCATCCCTTCTTCGATACGGTTGAGGTCCGCATCTGCGATATCCCACTTCGCGCTCATGAGTCCATCGCCATCGCAGCGCTCATCCAGGCCACTGCCTGCAAGCTCTGGCGCCTCCACTCCAAAAACATCGACTACCGCCAGTACTCTCGCGCTCTCCTAATGGAGAACAAGTTTCGTGCCGTCCGTTACGGCCTCGATGGCAAGATGATCGACTTCGGTAAACAGGAAGAAGTCCCTGCCCGCGATCTCATCCTCGAGTACCTCGCCTTCGTCGACGACGTGCTCGACGAACTCGGCAGCCGTCGCGAGATCGCCTACATCCACACCATGCTCCATCAGGGCAGCGGAGCCGACCGCCAGCTGAAGGTCTTCCGCGAGACCGGCGACCTCAAAGCCGTCGTAGATTATATGGCGGCCGAAACGCGAGCTGGACTATAGCTCCCGTTTGACATTCGATCAACTCAGCCGATCAACTCATTCTTCTTCACGTACATGCGCCGCAAAAAAACACAATCATGTGAAAATCCCGAGAAACCTATATCCTGTGAGGAAAGCTTACTCGGAAGGCCGTAACCATGGTTGATCAAGCAACACCGACAGCAGTAGACCTCCGCACCGTCGCCTTCCCCGCCGAGTTCACTCCCGGCGCACGCAACGCGGTTACCACCTGCCTGCGCATCCAGCCTTCAGAAAAAGTCACTCTCATCACCGACGAGAGCTGTCTTACCATCGCCGCCTCGCTCGCTACCGAACTTGACCGCATCGGTTGCGCCTGGAATGCATTTGTCTTAGAGGCCGTCGCCCCACGTCCGCTCGTGGGAATGCCTGCAATCGTTCTGTCCGACATGGAGACCTCGCAGGTCAGCATCTTCGCCGTCTCCGTCCAGCCCAACGAACTGCAGAGCCGCATGCAGATGACCGACGTCGTCAATCGCCGACATATGCGTCACGCTCACATGGTCAACATCACCCCTGAGATCATGACCCAGGGCATGCGCGCCGACTTCCTCGCCATCGACCGCCTCTCGCAGGCCGTCCTCGACAAAGTTCGTGCTGCAACCTACGTCCGCGCCACCACTCCCGCCGGCACCGACATCCACGCCCAGCTCAACCCCGACTACCGCTGGTTCAAGACCTCCGGCATTATCAGCACCGAGAAGTGGGGCAACCTGCCCGGTGGTGAGTGCTTCACTGCGCCCGGCGAGGTGAACGGCGTCTTCGTCGTCGACGGCGTCGTTGGTGACTATCTCTGCGCCCGCTACGGCATCCTCCGCGCCCAGCCACTCACGATCAATATCGAAGGCAATCGCATCACCCGCGTCTCCAGCGAAAACAAGAATCTCGAGCGCGACTTCTGGGCCTACACCCACACCGACGAAAACTCCGACCGCGTCGGCGAGTTCGCCATCGGCACCAACATCGGCGTCGAGCGCGTCATTGGCAACATCCTGCAGGACGAAAAATTCCCCGGCATCCACATCGCCTTCGGCGACCCCTACGGTGCACACACCGGAGCTCCATGGAAGTCTTCGACTCACATCGACGTCGTCGGTCTCGAGTTCAGCATCTGGCTAGGCGATGCCGACGGGGAAGAACAGATTATGCGCGACGGAGAATTTCTCCTCGACGCATAGACGACCCTTTACGAAGTTGTCATTCTGAGCGCATCGAAGAATCCCCGCGTTTGTTTTTGTCGTTGTCTGTTCTTTAGCTTGTTATCCGCAGTACAGAGGAAAAATCCGCTTTTCAATTGCGGACTCACCCAGCATTTTTCATTCCCTCTTGAAGCCTTCACAGCACTCTGCGCGTCCAATCAAGCTATGGACAAGAAACAACTTAGCAACTCAGATCTGCAACTTTCTTCAATCGGCTTCGGAGCATGGGCAATTGGCGGCGGCGACTGGGCCTTCGCATGGGGCCCACAGGACGACAACGACTCCATCGCTGCAATCCACAAAGCCCTCGACCTCGGCATCAACTGGATCGACACCGCTGCCGTCTACGGACTTGGCCACTCCGAAGAAGTCGTAGCCCGGGCCCTCAAGACCACCGCGCACAAACCCTACGTCTTCACCAAGTCGACCATGGTCTGGGACGACAAAAAAGAGATCACCAACTCGCAGAAGCAAATCCGCCGCGAGTGCGAAGACAGCCTTCGCCGGCTCAACGTGGAATCGATCGACCTCTATCAGGTCCACTGGCCAAAGCCTGACGAAGATATTGAAGAGGGATGGTCCGTCATGGCCGATCTGCAGCGCGAGGGTAAAGTCCGATGGATCGGCGTCTCTAATTTTTCAGTTGCGCAGATGGAACGTGTGATGAAGATCGCGCCGATCACGTCACAGCAGCCGCCGTACTCCATGCTCAATCGCACCTTCGAGGCTGAGAATCTTCCATTCTGCAAACGGCACAACATCGGCGTAATCAACTATGCTCCCATGCACTCGGGCCTGCTTACTGGAGCGATGTCGAAAGAGCGCGTCGCCGCCTTTCCCTCCAACGACTTCCGCCGCAACGCGAAGAACTACCAGGAGCCCCTCCTCTCCCGCAATCTAGCCGTAGCTGACTTCCTCAAAACCGTCGGCCAACGCCACAACATTAGTGCCGGCGTCGTCGCCATTGCCTGGACGCTCCACAACCCCGCCATCACCGCAGCCATCGTCGGCGGCCGCAACGCAAAGCAAGTCGAGGGTGTTATCCCTGCCACAACCTTCCGGCTCACTGACCCTGAGTACGCCGAGATTAACGCCTTTCTCGAGGCCCATCCAGCCCCTTAACGCAACCGCACCTCAATCTCGTCTCACTCGCCACGGGCTGCAGCAGCTACACTAACTCCCATGCTGCAGCCCTACCGCGACCAATTCAACGCGCGATTCACTCAGGCCGCTTACACGGATCTTCTAGCTCGTCTCAACGCGCTCACTCGAACCAATATCGAGTTCCGCGTAGCTGAAACCCCCTGCTTCTTCCCGCAATCGTTATTCGACGATCTTGCTGAAATCGGAGCAGTCCTCACCCACCAGCTTCTCGACAACCCCGCCTACCGCGAAGCTTCCAACCAGACCATCCCCAATCAATACAACGTCCCCAACGAGAACCCTCAGCCAAACTTCATGACGGTTGATTTCGGCCTCGTCCGCAATTCCGACGGCACACTCAGCCCTAAACTCGTTGAGCTTCAGGCCTTTCCTTCCATCTTCGGCTACCAGAGCGTCCTCGCCCGACAGTACATCGAGACGTTTAACCTCGACCCAGGCCTGCAACCCTACCTCGGCGGCCTCACCGATCCAGCCTACTGGCAACTCCTCCGTCACGTCATAGTCGGCGATCATGACCCCGAAAACGTAGTTCTCCTCGAGATCGATCCCGACCATCAAAAGACTCTCCCGGATTTCCGCGTCTACGAAGACAAGCTCAACATCGCCATCGTCGACATCAAAAAGCTCCACAAGCAGGGTAACCGCCTCTACTATCAACGCGAAGGCCGCGAGATCCCCATTCACCGCATCTTCAACCGCACTATCGTCGATGAGCTCCAACGGAAGAACATCCAGCTCCCCTTCGATTACCGCGACGAACTCGACGTCGAGTGGGCCGGCCATCCCAACTGGTACTTCCGCATCAGCAAATTCTCTCTCCCCTTCCTCAACCATCCCTCCGTCCCCAAAGCCGTCTTTCTAGACGATTGGTTCGCCGGCCGCAACATTACAGGTCTGCCCGACGACCGCAACCGATTGCTTTTGAAGCCTCTTTACTCCTTCGCGGGCAAGGGAATTCAGTTCGCTCCGACGGACGCCGACCTCAACGCCGTCCCACCCCCCGACCGCTCTCTCTATCTGCTGCAGGAGCGCGTCACCTTCGAGCCGACCATTCAAACCCCACACGGTCCTACCCAGGCCGAAATTCGCATCATGTATCTCTGGCCGGATGGCGAATCCCTGCAGCCAGCCATCTCTCTGGTCCGCCTTGGGAGGGGATTAATGATGGGGGTCGATCACAATCGCGACCAGCAATGGGTCGGAGGCTCTGCCGCTCTTACCCATTCGTTGTAGTCAAGTGGTGAGAAAAGGTATGGAAGTAACTCCCCATTGGGGTACACTCCAGTGTGGTGTAAGAAGTACCCAACAGTAGGACAAAAATTCCCACAACAGGGAAACAGAAGGAGGACGAGTGGCACAGTGGCCGATCCCAGCCGGAGACAATCCAGTTCGCACGGCAGTCCGCTTTCCAATGAGACTTGCCATCCGTCTCCACACTGACGACGGTGAGATGGAGGCCACAACGGAAAATATCTCCGCAAACGGCCTGCTCTTCGTCGGCGAGCAACTTCCGCCCCTTGAGGCCAAAATCGAGTTCACTATCGCGATGCCCTCGACCGTGATGGGCACGGAGAAAGATGTAACGATTCACTGCATAGGCCGCGTCGTGCGCCACTATCTTCAGGGTGGTCAGAAAAAGGCCGCCGCAGTGATCGACGAGTATTTTTTAAAGGCATGATCACTATGAATGTTGTAAATATCGATCCAACCCGGAGCAACGAGGAAGTGCCAGAAGAGCTGTCCGCGCACGCTGGGATACGGGTCATCCTCGCCGACTCGCAGGCTATCTATCGCGTAGGCATGAAGAAGGTCTTCGCCCTCGAAGACGACATCCGTGTCGTCGCCCAGGTTGAGACACTGACCAATCTTTACTCTGCACTGCAGCGTTACCCCACCGATGTCGTTGTCCTCGAAGGCCAGCTCATCGCCGGCACTATTGATGCCATCCCCGAACTCGTCCGTCAGGCTCCTGAAGCGAAGTTGATCGTTCAGGTCAGCGAGGCCGACGAGTCTAACACCGTCGAGCTCTACCGCCGTGGCGTTCGCGGCGTCGTCCCACGGTCCATCTCTCCGGACCTGCTCATCAAATGTGTGCGGAAGATCGCTGAAGGCGAGACCTGGATCGACAACCAGTCCATCAGCTGGGTGATCGAGGCCTACCGCGCCCAGGCTACCAGCCTCACGGATCCCAAGATCCAACCCAAGCTCTCCAAAAAAGAGATCGCCATTATCAGCTGCATTACCCGTGGCATGCGCAACAAGGAAATCGCTTACCAGATCGGCACCACAGAGCAGGTCATCAAGAACTACCTGCGCAAGGTCTACGATAAGCTCGGTGTCTCCGACCGTCTGGAACTGGCCCTCTACTGCCTCCACCACGAGCTGCTCAAGAAGTACATGACCGACGAACCATCACTGCCCGCTCGCACCGAGCCCATGCAACCCCTTCGCGCCAAGATGTAATTCGCTCTCACAGTTCTAATCGGCATCTTGGTCATTCTTCGGCGAAGCCGGAGGATCAGTTTCGTTTTTGTTATCGTTGCAGCTTTGTGCCGTCTCGCTTGCTGCAAATAGTGCGCCCTTCTCCGATCATCTAACACGTCTGCTGCGCCCGCTGCGTCTTTCGTAGGATCGATAGTGCTTGTTCGCAGGTTTACCGTTACCGCGTAACACTCCGGTAACTGTGACCGGTCATCATGCGATCAGCTGTTAGTCATTTCCTCCTCGGGTTCCTGATGGCTGGCGGATGTGGAAGTGTCGTCGCGCTCGGTCAGAGTAGCCAATCCAGCGGGGTCAACTACCCAGCGAAAATGTTGCCTGGCCAGCATAACGACGAGACGTCGTATCTGATGATCGATGCGCCCTCGGCAATTGCCACACGGAGAGTTGAACCGGAACCCGTGGATGCCGCACCGGAGCCGAAGTCTGCGATGATCGCGCCAGTCCCAAAGCGATTAAGGTCGGATACTGAATTCCAACGCAGTACCGAATGCGAGAACGGAATCCTTCGCGGAAAACCATGCCGCGTAAGCTGGGTTCGTATCGTGGGCGAGTCACTTATCTTCCTCGCCGCGCAGCATGGCGGCAATATCGCCATGGATCACGACACGCGTCTTGAGCTGACGAGCGGCATCGATGGCGGTGTCTTCTGGTCGAAGTACGCCTATTGCGTCGAACATTATCGCTGGTCGCGCTGGAAGGACGACGATCCGTTCGGAGTGGATTACATAGGCCATCCAATGATGGGAGCTGTGATCAGCAGCATCTACGAGCAGAATGATCCGAAGCAACGGGCACTGATGTATGAGAACTCGCGACGCTACTGGATGGGGCGTTTGCGGGCCATGGCGTACTCGGCAGCCTACAGCGCAGAGTGGAAGATCGGTCCAGCCAGCGAGGCCTCAATCGGCAACACCGGAATCAACTACTACTATCGGACCGACATTGGCCGCTACACGAATGAGACGGGCATGCAGGACTTCTTCATCACGCCGATCGGCGGCCTGGCGTGGAACGTCGGCGAGGATGCGATTGACCGCTACATCCTTCGCCATGTGCGTCACGGAACGCGGAATAAGTGGTTGCTGCTGGCATCGGCACTTTCCACGCCGGGCAAGAGCGCGGCAAACGTCGCACGCTTCCGCGCACCCTACTACCGCGACTACGACCTCGAAACCGCAGGCGCACTGGTGCGGTAACGGCTGGCGGCCGCCGTTCTGGCGAAGCATCGGATGCAAATTTCTGAAAGAGAATGGTTTACCGTCTCGCGATAAGAGTGTCCCAGGTGGGTAACCACAACCCCACACACAGGCTCTAACGAACATGTATGCTTTTGCAGGCAGGGAATCGCTGGTTAAGGAATGACATGGGAATCGCAACATCTGCATTGAATCTGGCACAGCGCAAACTGCACGTCGCCACCCCGTATCTCATCGAACAAGACTGGGCCGCTTACACCCCCGAGCATCATGCCATCTGGGCCGAGCTTGTCTCCCGCCGTATGCCGCAGCTTCGCGAACACGCCTGCCAGGAATACCTCGAAGGCTTCCACCAGATCGGCCTCAGGGAAGACAGTCTCCCTAACCTCACCGAGGTCAGCGCACGACTGCAACCGCGCACTGGTTGGCGGTCAACTCCTGTCAGTGGCTTCCTCCCGCCCGACGCCTTCTTCGAGATGCTCGCTGCACGCATGTTCCCCACCACTACCTGGCTCCGCTCGCGCGACTCGATGGAGTACACCCCCGAACCCGACATCTTCCACGACGTCTTCGGCCACGTCCCCATGCACGCGCACCCCGTCTTCGGAGATTTTCTTCAGAGCTATGGCCAGATCTGCGCCCGCCTCACTGATCCTGAAAAGCTTGAGCGCATGGGCCGCCTCTTCTGGTTCACCGTCGAGTTCGGTCTCATCCGCCAGAACGGCGAGATCAAGGTCTACGGCAGCGGCCTCATCTCCTCCCATGGCGAGTGCACTCGCGTCCTCGCCGGCGGCTGCGAGGTTAAAGACTTCAATCTCGACGCGGTCCTCAATCAGAAGTTCGACACCGGCGAGATGCAGCCTGTCCTCTACGCGGTCGACTCTTTCACCCAGATCTACGAAGCCACCAAACAAGCCGAGAGCCTGCTGACCTAAGAAGCCTCTACGAAAAAGAAAAGCGGCTGCAGGAATGAAACCCTGCAGCTGCTTTTTCACTGACTCACTGCGAACTCACAGGTCAGTGCAACGTCATCTTTACCGGTGACCGCCACCATGACCGCCACCTCCGCCATGGAAGCCGCCACCACCGCTCATGCCGCCGCCATGGAAACCTCCGTCAGCCACATTCGTGTGGACACTCCCACCGGCAAATCCGGCTCTGCTCGTTCCGTGGTAACCGCCGCTATAGGGCACTGGCCGTCCAGCATAGCCCGAGTGTCCGTAACCGTAGCCTGGATGTCCATAACCATAGCCCGGATGTCCATAAACCGGATGTCCATAATAGCCGCCACGATACCCGTAATAGCCGCCATATCCATAGTGGTACCACGGCCCCGCTCCGATAAATACGCCACCCGCAAACCACGCCGGGCCGTAATATCCATAGGGCGCGCAAGCGTAGGGATAGTACCCGTAGTATCCATAAGGGCAGACCGGAGCATACCCGTAGCCTCCATAAACCGGAGCTCCAATCCCAATTCCAACTGAAACCTGGGCGTGAGAATAAGCCGCTGCGGGAACCAACAGAATGCTGAGCAGAGCGAGATAACGTAAGAAACGCATTTCCAACCTCCTGTGCAGAGCGTGGGAGCCAGTTCGGGGCCGCAACCTCTCTGCTGGATTCAGCCACCACACAAAGTGAGACTGAAGTCCTATTCAGTTGAACGTAAAAATGAGAAAAAGGTTGTGTTTGTATCCGCATGGGTGCAATCTCTTGCGCACAACTCCCTTATTTATTGCAACTTCCGGTCCGGAGTGATTCTTGAGTGATGCCAATCTCGAGACGTTTCCGGACCGTTGTGGGAACCGTCATGAGCGAACTAACTACTGACCAGCTTCGTTTAGTTCGTGTGCTCGCAGGAGTGGATCGCAAAAATTTTTACAAAAGTGGGAAAATATTTATCACTAAGTGGTAAAATATTCCTAATAGCATAGATATTTTGCTATAAAACTGCAACATTTAGCATCTTCATGCTATTTCTGCTTTGGTTCTCTAATTGCATCTTTAGGAGTTGTTGGAAGTTGTCCAGCGCAAAGGCGATTGGACAGAGATGCACGCTCCCGGGTGAAACGAAATGCGTCGCTTGTTTTATTTACTGCTCCTGGTCTCAGTGGTTGGCGTATCCGCAACATGCGTGAACGCGTCGACAGACTGCGAACGCTGGTTTGCAACGTATCGGCGCGAACTCGCCCATACACGCAGCCCTGCAGCGCATAGCGGCAGCCAAACGTCGCGCCAAACTCTACGCACAGCGCAAACTCGCCGGTTACGCGCCCAAACCCAAACCAAAGCTCGTCCTGGCAAAAGCTCCGCGGATGACCCCCAAACGGGCGCTTCATCACTTCGATCTCGCCTGCGGTGTTTTACCCGAGGATGAGGGGACCCACCGCTCATCGCCACGGAGACTCCTCTTCCATTTCTCTCTGAGCGTCCGTTGGACGACGCACCCGGTCTGTTGCCCACCGACTTCAAACGCACGATTGCCGAGAACGATGTTCAACCCCCTCCTTTTGAAGTCGGTCCGCCCGACTCACCCTCCGGCGGCGGCCACCCGATCTATCACCCGCCTTACATGGGTGGCGTCACTCCTTCCGGCGGCGGTCCAGGAGGAGGCAACTCAAACTCCCCCGGCACTCCGGTCACTACGGGCAACCCGCCTCCGCCTCCAGCAGCACCCGATGTGCCCGAACCATCGACCTACATCTTCATGCTCACAGGTCTAGCAGCCGCTGCGGGCGAGATACGCCGCAGAATCAGGCACTAATCAACTCTGAAGCGTATCTGGATGCCTCAGAGACCTTGATGGCGTAACCGATCAGAAGAATCACCGGCGCAGGGCCAACATCCCCATCCTCAAGCTTCTGCAGAGTTGTGCTGTGCACCTGCTCGTCGGGAGCAGTCGCTTTACTTACGGCAACGCATGGAGTCGCACCGTCGATTCCGGAGGCGATCAAATCATCCGCCAGCGAACGAAACCTCCGGCCCGGCATATAGATCACCAGCGTTGCGTCCTCAGGAAACGTCCCGTCCCATTTTGGCGTAAGCTCGAGCTTTCCTGCTGCATGGTGCGCGGTGGCGAAGATCAGTTTCGACGCCGCAGTTCGGTCGGTTAGCGGTGTCTTCAATCTCGCAGCTACAGCAAACGCCGCCGTAATTCCTGGAACGATCTCAAACGGAATCCCAGCCTCACGCAGCGCCGCGATCTCTTCTCCCGCGCGCCCGAAGATCAGTGGATCACCCGACTTCAACCGCAGCACCGATCGTCCGGCCCGCGCTGCTTCGAGCATCAACACATGAATCTCCGCCTGCGTAATCCGCGGTTGCCCGCAGCGTTTACCGACTGGAGTAATCTCCGCGCCCGCATGAGCCAGACTAAGTATCTCCTCAGAGACAAGATCATCTGGCAGAACTACATCAGCCGTCTCAAGAAGCCGCAGCACACGCAGCGTCAGCAAGCCGGGATCTCCCGGCCCCGCTCCCGCCAGATAAACCGTTCCCGCCTGTGCCCCAGTGTTCATGGTCCTTCTCCGGGCAGTGGATTCGTCAGTGCATGTTGCCGCGCCAGCAAGCGGGAAGGGCATTCATCGTAGCCGCAGACCTCGCGTTGCGCCAGTTGGTGCAGCAGCAACCTTCGCTCTTCATTCAGCGGCTCCTTCTGCACCACCTCGCGGCGCAGATTCCCCAGGTCGGTCAGCCAGTCTCCCAAATCCAGCGGCAACTGCGAGTTGATCTCCTTGCGCAGCCTCTGAGCAAGCGCAGGACTCGCGCCAGCGGTCGAGATAGCGATCTGCAGATCGCCGCGCCGCACCACGGAAGGGAAGTAGAAGTCGCAAAATGGAGGGTCATCCACGGCATTGCACAGAACGTTGCTCTCCACGGCCTCGTGATACACAGCCCGATTGACGGCAGGATCATTGGTCGCTGCAACTACCAGAAACTGCCCCGTCAAATCACCCGTGACATACTCACGCTGCTGCCACTCTACCTCGCCCACCTCGGCCAGTTCGACAATCCGCGGCCGCGCCTTCGGCGCAATCACAGTCACCCGTGCGTGAGCCGCCCTCAGCGACTCAATCTTCGACTCAGCCAGGTTCCCCGCTCCAATCACAATGCAAGGCCGCGCCGTAAGCTTCAGAAAGATAGGGAACAGGTCCATTCGTTATTCTACCGGAGCGTGTCGCCCCGCGCCCACCGGAGGTGCATCGCGCTCGACCGGATCAATGACCACACCCGCAAGTTGCGCTCGCAGGCTGTCATCGTCGGTGCGGGCGAAATAAGCACGCAGATCTTCGCCATCCCCGCGAGCCGCAAGATATCCACGCAGCAAGCGTTCCAGCGCATCCGGAACCTCATCGGCCGCGGCGCGAAAACCCAGCGGCCGCGCAGTCCGCGCAAATCGCCCTACGGCGCCTCCAACGCAAAAGTAAAACGCATCCACCAACTGCCCATCTTTCTTGATCTTCTTGCCCTCAAGCCCGATATCGGCGATCCAATGCTGACCGCAACTATTCGTGCATCCCGTCACATGCAATTTGATCTGCTGATCAAACCCAGGTAGCCGCTCCTCCATCTCGCTCACCAGCCACTTCGAAAAACCTTTCGTCTCAGCAATAGCCAGCTTGCAAAACTCAGTGCCAGTGCAGGCGATCGCTCCGCGCCAGAACGCCGAAACGTCTACCTGCAGATCCATGCTGTTCAGTGCAACGACCAATTCCGCAGTCTTCTCATGCGGCACATTCACAACGATGATGTTCTGCATGATCGTGGCACGTAACTCGCCGTTGCCATATCGCTCCGCAAGCTCGGCCAGTTGCACAAGCTGATCGCCCGTGAGCCGTCCACGCAGCACGCTCGCACCAACCGACGATAGCCCAGCCTGACGCTGCGGCCGAATCCCAATGTGATCGCGGTAGACATCATCGGGCACAACGTCCTCCGCAACGGGGCTCGGATCAAGCTTGTAGCCCAGCTTCGCCTCGAGCGCCTCGAGAAACGAATCGGCAGTCCAGCCATGCCGCATGAACAAGTATTTGATGCGCGCGCGCGTGCGATTCTCCCGAAGCTCCTGCTGCTCGCGGAAGATCTCCACAGTCGCATGAACCGCTGCATAAGCCTGATCCTGCCGCAGAAACGCCGGAATCCGAACCGCAAGATGCGGCTCCGTCGAAAGCCCTCCGCCCACACGCAGCGTATAGCCGATCTCTTCCTTGCCATCGGCCACGCGCTTGATCGCCGTCAACGCAACGTCGTTGATCTCAGGGTAGGAGCACCAGCACGAGCAGCCTGTCACCGAGATCTTGAACTTCCGCGGAAGATTGTAGAACTCCGGATTGGCCGTAAGCTTATGCGCAATCTCCACCGCCAGCGGCGAAGCATCGATCATCTCGTGCCCATCCAGCCCAGCCAGCGGACATCCGGTGACGTTGCGCACCACATCGCCGCAAGCGCCCTTCGGACTCAGCCCCACCGCCGTCAGTGCATCCACAACCAACGGCAGCGACTCAATCGTCAGCCAGTGCAGTTGAATATTCTGCCGCGTCGTAATGTCGGCAAGGTTCCTCGCATACTTCTTCGTCAGATCGCCGATCACGCGCAACTGCGCGCTGGTGAGAATTCCATTTGGCAACCCGATCCGCATCATGAAGTACTCGGTTGCTTTGCCCTCGCCGCCTACCCCTCCCGTCGCACCCACCCCATCGCCCTGCGTGTAGATCCCCCACCACTTGAAATAGGCGCCCGCCCACTCCGGCGACACCGACTCCCGGCCATCCCGCGCGAACTGACGCACCTCCTCCCAGGCTTCCCACGGATTCTTCGCCCGTTTCAGGCGCTCGGACTTCTGGGCTTTCGTCTCTTTCGGGGGGCTTGCAACTGGGGAGCTCATGCTGGGCATCCTTCTCTGGAACGTGAAATCAGGAACGTGGAGTTAAATGAAAAGGCCCACTCGATAAGTGGGCGCTGTAGCTTTGCTGAGGAGGTCGGGACTTAGTTGGTGAGTCTCCGGTTCAGGCAAAGTCGACGGCGCACGCGTTCACAACAACACGCGCAACAAGCGTCCATCCGACACGCCATCAAACCAGCCATGCACTAAGGTTAGTAGCGTAAGAGGGAAACGTCAAGACGAAAGGCGCGAAATAGCCGCTCAATCCATTACGAATCCAGCCTTTAGTCCGCCTCGGCCAGCGAAAACTTATGCCGCACGTCCGAGCCGCGAACCCAGAAAATCACATCCTCGGCGATGTTCGTCGCATGGTCCGCCGCCCGCTCCAGGTTGCGCGAGATGATAATCGCGTTCAAAGCCTGTCCGCTGACGACCGGATGCTGCTGCATCACTTCGACCAGTTCCGCCTGCACATCACGGTTCATGTCATCGATCTCGTCGTCCATCGCCAGCACCGACTCAGCCAGCTTCGCGTCCGCCTCCAGCAGCGACTGAATCGCGCGCCGGATCATCACACCCACTTTTTCGCCCATGTCAGGAATATCAATTGGCAGCGAGATGTGCGGCGAATCATGCAGAAACTGCGTGCGCGACGCGATATTCGTTGCCTGGTCGCCAATCCGCTCCAGGTCGCCGTTGATCTTGATTACCGACAGGATGAACCGCAGGTCGATCGCCATCGGCTGCTCCTTCGCCAACAGGTCGTAAGCCATCTCGTCGACATCGCGCTCCGCCGCATTGATCGCCGTTTCGATCTCCTTCACATGATCACAAAGGCTTATGTCTCCCGTCAGATACGCCTCAAGGGAAAGCGAAAGCGCCTGTTGGGAAAGCGCCGCCATGGCAAGAAGTTTGTCCTTAAGTGCTGCAAGCTGTTGCTGAAAGTTGATACGGGGCATGGGGAGCACCTCGAAGAGACTATCTCTCTATTCTGACGTATGAATGGCGAAGAGACGATGAATATTCCACGCAGGAGTACGTGCCTGGTACATATTCTAGGAGGCCCTCGTCCTCATTGATATAGAAGATAACGCTGCCGGCGGTGCTCAAACGCAGCCAGCTCCGCCGTCCACCCCTCCGCGATCTTGCGCGGGTCCACATTGTTCTTCAGCGCCTGCATCGTATCCACGTTCTTGACCAGGTACGCTGCCTTCTCCAGCTGAAACTCCGGATACAGATGATGCAAGGCACTCAGCAACTCCGCCCCAAACTCCGGCGAGTCGAACACATTCCGGTCGGTCACCGTAAAGGCAACTCCCGGAATCGTCTTTCCATGGAAGGGATAACGGTTCGAATCCTCCGCGACAGCAAAGCTAGTCGCCGCAAAGGTGATTCCCGGAATCTTTCGCGCTGTCAGGTAAGCAGCCAGCTCCGCTCCATTAATATAGGAGGCTCCAATGTGCTCGTACGGCGCATCGCTCCCGCGCCCCACTGAAATATTCGTCGTCTCCGTCATCCCGATTCCCGGATACAGAAAAGTCGCTTTAGGAGTACGAAGGTTCGGGCTTGGATTGATCCACTTCAATCCCGTCTCCTCGAAAAACTCCGCCCGTCTCCAGCCTTGCATCGAAACAACGGTAAGCTGCGCATGAATCGGGACCAGAATATTGGGAGAAGCCCCACTCGCAATCTGCCGCTCACTATTGAAGTACTGCGCAAGCTCACCCAGCGTCATGCCATTGCGAATTGGCATCGGCATGTAGTTGTTATACGTCTCGCTCCCAACATCGGAGACTGGTCCTTGCACTGCCAGCCCGCCATTCGGATTGGGCCGATCCAGGAGAATAATCTCAATGTGCGCCTGTACCGCCGCCTCAAGAAAATATCCTGTTACGGACTCGTAGGTGTAGAACTGCACTCCGACATCTTGAAGATCGATCGCCACCGCATCCAGATCCTTCAGCGAATCAGGGCTTGGCCTCCGCTGTTCCGGCTTCGCTCCATACAGACTCAGAACAGGAAGCTGTGTCGCCGGGTCGATCTCATTCCCAACCTTCGTAGTATCCTTTACCCCGAGCAGCCCGTGCTCCGGCGAAAATAGCGTCTTCAGCTGAACCTCAGGAATGCTGTGCAGCAAAACATCAATTGTCCTTCGGCCCTCGCGATCGACTCCGGTCTGATTCGTCAACAAACCCAGCCGCAGATGCCCGCCATGACGCCCGGCAGCTTCGCGCAGCGCCACGAAATGCGTAGCCTCGAGCACATCGATCCCGGTCAAGGTACCGGAACTCATCGCAGAAGATGCGCCCTTTGCATTGAGACCAAGCGCCTTCGCCGCCGCTGTAGCCACCTCTCCACGCAACGGAGAGATCGGTGGTCGCCCACGCGGATGAACAGCATTCGCCAGAATCACAACAAACGTATTGCTGCCTGGATCCATCCACAGCGAAGTCCCGGTAAAACCTGTATGCCCGAAGCTGCCGATAGGGAAGACCTCGCCCCGCGGTCGCGAAAACGCCGAGTTGATATCCCATCCAAAACCGCGTGCCGCAATGCCCGTAGCCGTCTTGCCGTCCGCCGTAATGATCGTCGCCCCGCTCGCAGCGGTAGCGGGTTGCTCCGGCTGCGTCATCAGCTTCAGCGTCGCCTGTTGCAGCGGAAACTTGCTCGGCCTCCCTGCAAGCCGGTCCAGCAGAGCCTGCGCGAAAAGCGCAACATCACTGGCTGTCGAAAACACTCCAGCATGTCCTGCGACTCCGCCCATGCGGCGCGTGCTCGGATCATGCACCGTGCCGCGCAGCATCTTGCCGAAATCCGGATTGGTCGCCGCTGTTCCCTGATCGTCGTAAGCAGTCGGAGCGATCCGCGAGACCAAATCCTTCCCCGGCAGATACCGCGTATTGGTCATTCCCAGCGGCCGAAAGATATGCTCCTGCGCGTAAATTTCCAGGCGCTGCCCGGTGATCTTCTCCACCAGCGTGCCAAGCGAGATGAAATTAATGTCTGAATATTTGAACGTAACGCCCGGAGGTCCGTACAGCGTCGCATTCATCGCCCGCCGAATCCCCTCCGCTTTATCCGGCCCTGTCAGCCCCCACTCATCCTTCAAACTCACATCTTCAGGCAGGCCGGAGTAGTGCGTCAGCAGTTCCCGCACCGTCACCTTCTCCTTTCCGTTCGCGCCAAACTCCGGCAGATACTTCACCACCGGATCGTCCAGCCCCACCTTCCCCTCCTCGTAGAGCTGCATTACCGCCGTCGCCGTCGCCAAACACTTGGTCAGTGAAGCCATATCGAAGATCGTGTCTACCGTCATCGGTTCAACCTGAGGCTCAACCTCACGATCTCCGTAAGCCTGCTCAAACACAGTCCTCTCATCGTGTCCGATCAACACCACCGCACCCGGCAGCTTCTTCGCCGCAATCGCCTGGTTCACCGCAGCCGAAACTGCACTGAAATCGTACCGCTCCGCCAAGTGCGTCGACCCATGCTGCAGAGTGTCGGGCTCCGAGGCCCACGCTCGCGACGCAGACAAGACCGGAACCGCAAGGGCAAGCAGAATCGCAGCCACTCGCGCAGCCGTCCGCTCGCTCGTCTCCACGCCTTGACGAGGCGCAATCAAGCTCACCATTGATCCGATGGCAAACGTCACAATCGCTCCAATCAGCACATACCAGGTAAACGCCACAACAGGGAAGTGCACTCCAGCCAACGGATTCGGCAGCAACTTAAGACTCTGCAGCCAAAGCACCATATTCAGCCCAAACCCGCAAACCATGCCCACAATTGCTCCGGCCTGCGTCGCATACCGAGTCAACGTGCCCAACAGGAAAACGCCAAGCAAAGCACCATACGCCACTGAAGCGATCGACAATCCCACTTCAACCACATGGCCCTTGCCTCCGGCAAAGACGCTGTACACAGCTACCGCAAAAAGCACCACCGCCCACACAACTGTACTGGCCCGCGAGATCATCATCCGCTCCCCGTCGTTCGCCTCCGGGCGCCAGTGCATATAAAAATCCACCACCGTAGTCGACGACAGAGAATTCAACGCCGCGCTCAGATTCGACATCGCCGCTGCCAGAATCGCCGCAACCAGCAATCCAGCGATCCCAACCGGCATCTCGCGCACGATGAAGGTGGGAAAGATCCTGTCAGCCGACGAGAACACCGTGGGATGAAGGCCATAAAAGACATACAGTCCAACCCCAATCAGCAGAAACAGGGTGAACTGCAGAAAGATGACGCCTCCACTCGAGAGCAGCGCCAGCCGCGACTCGCGCAGATTCCGCGCCGCCAGCATTCGCTGCACCATCAACTGGTCCGTGCCGTGTGAGGCCATCGTCAAAAACGTGCCCCCAAAAATCCCTGCCCAGAACGTATAGCTCTGCGTCAGGTTCAACGCAAAGTGAAACAGTTGAAACTTGCCCGCGGCCGCACCAACCGCATGTATATGCTCCCATCCTCCGGGAATATGCGCGCCCAGCGTCGAGATCGCCACCAACGTGCCGCCCAGATAGATCGCCATCTGCACCACATCGGTCCAGATCACCGCGGCCATGCCACCTTCGAAGGTATAGAGCAGAGTCAACGCCGAGATAATCCCGATCGAAAGCACATCTCCCGTTCCAATCGCGATCCCCACTACGATGCTCACCGCAAACACTCGCACACCCTCAGCCGCAGCCCGCGTTACCAGGAACAATCCCGCAGTTACCTTGTGCAGCGTAGGGCCAAACCTCTGATCGATCAACTGATACGCCGTCAGCATTCTGCCCTGAAAATACTTCGGCAGGAAGATCAGCGCCACAACGATCCGCCCAAGCATGTAGCCGATAACGATCTGCAGAAATCCCAGATCACCGGCGAACGCCACGCCCGGGATACTAATAATCGTCAGCGTGCTCGTCTCCGCCGAAACGATCGACAAAGCGATCGCCCACCAGGGAATCTTCTGATCGGCGAGGAAGTAGCTCCGCAGCGATCGCCCACCCGCACCCTTGCCGCTGCGAAACCGCAGCCCAAACAGCGTAATACCGACAAGATAAACGACGATCACCACAAGATCGACCGCATGGAGACGCGTTGGAATCACAGCAGCAGGCATTCGAGCCAGTGTATAGCCGCAGCCAGTAGCCATGCGTCCAATCCCGCAAGCCAGTGTTCAGAAAACAACCCCGCAAAGAGGCCGGTTGTCACTCCACCTCGCATATCATGTTGATGGATGAGTCTTTTTCTCGCGATCGATGCCGGTGGTACCAGAACACGCTGTCTCCTTGCTGACGAAACCCAGATTCTTGCTCGAGCCATCGGCGGCAGCGTCAAGCTGATGCGCGTCGGCGAGGCCGAGGCCTCCTCCCGTCTGCGTGCGATGCTCGACGAGGTCGCCCTCGCCGCAGGTATCAGCCTCCGCGACGTCTCCCACGCCTGCATCGGCCTTGCAGGACTCAGCATCGAAGCCGTTCGCGAGTGGGCAACCCGCGAACTAACCACCATAGTCGGTGGCGAGCTTTTACTCGTGGGAGACGAAGAGATTGCCCTCGACGCCGCCTTTCGCGACGGCCCCGGAATTCTCATCATCGCGGGCACAGGCTCCAACATCCTCGGCCGCGCCGCAGACGGAGCCATGTACAACGCAGGAGGATGGGGCCCCGCTCTCGGCGACGAAGGTTCCGGTTTCTGGATTGGGCAAGAGGCTCTCCGCGCCGGATTCTGGGCCAAAGACCGAGGCATTCCAACCGCGCTTCTCGCAGAGATTGGTGAAGCGTGGGGCACAAAATCGCTCGGCGAGATCGTCGAAGAGGCGAACGCGCGTCCCGGCCCCGACCTTCCAGCTCTTGCTCCCATCGTCGTCCGCTGTGCCGACGCCGGCGACGAACTCGCAAACGCGATCCTCGATCGCGCAGGCGTCGAACTGGCCGAACAGGTCGCTCTCGTCGCTCTTAAGATGAAAGAGTCAGGCCCAACACGAAAAGTCGAAGCTGCCTACACGGGAAGCGTGCTCGAGCACATCCAGCAGGTTCGCAACGCCATGATCGCGGCCCTGAAGACCTCATCACCATCCGTCAAGGTCAGAGAAGGCGCGGTCGATTCGCTGGAAGGCGCACTCTGGCGCGCGAGAGAAGCGGCCAACAACAAAGGCTAGAAAAAATCAGAAAGACTAGCTCGCAGCGCTCTCCGCCGCCCGCAGCGCGAGCCCCCGAGCAACCGACGTGAACTCGTTGCCGGTACGTACTCGCGAGGCAGTAAAGCGTTCTTCAAAGATCCGCCGCACCGCGGGAACAAAGCTGGTTCCCCCAGTCAGGAAGACCCGGTCTACCTCATGCGCACCGACGCTGCATCCCGCGAGCAGCCCGTCCACGCAACGCTCGATCGATTGCAGATCCTCGGCGATCCATCCTTCAAATTCCTCCCGCCGCACTGTTGCAACGATATCCATGCTGCCGTCACGGAATCGAAACTCAGCCGATTCGTGACGCGACAGATCGATCTTCACCCGCTGAACCGCCTGATGGAGCTGATAGCCCAAATCCTCTTCAATCAGATTAATCAGAGCCTCGATCTTCTCCGGCTCCTCGGCCCTTGCACGCGCACTCCTCAGAATCTCAGCCACATTGCGCGTCTTCAAAAACGAGAGATAGTGCCAGCGCTCCAGGTTGGCATAGATCCAGGCAGGGGCTGCGGGGATAATCCGTGCTGGGCGATCAGCCGCGTGAGCGTACGAACGCTCCAGGCTGTCCGAACCCAGCGCCGGCGAGACCAGCTTCCGCACAATCCGTGCATCAAAGCTGTCCCCCGCAAGGCCGAGTCCGCTATTGCCCAGAAGATCCTTCGCCGTGCGTCCGCGCCCACGCACGCCCGGCCCAACATGCAGCAGCGAGAAGTCGCTCGTGCCTCCGCCAAAATCCCCAATCAAAATCATCTCATCGTGGTCCAGCGTGGACTCATACGAATACGCTGCCGCGATCGGCTCCATCTCAAACGCTACCGACTCGAATCCTGCGTGAGCAAAAGCCTCTCGCAGCCGCTCGACCGCAAACGCATCATCCTCATCGTTTTCCGCCCCGACAAAACGAACCGGACGCCCAACCGTGGCATGGCGAACCTCTTCTCCAAACTGCCGCTCCGCGCTCAAGCGCAGGTCTGCGAGGATGCGGGCGATCAGGTCTTCCACCTTGTACCGACGACCAAAGACCTCGGTACCGGTCAGTGTGCGGCTCGTCAGATACGACTTCAGCGACTGAATCAGCCGACCCTTATGCTCTGCTTCGAGATAGTGCTCGATCGCCTGCGGCCCGGTGAAGCTCTTGATCGAGCTGCGTCCGGCGTGCTTCCTTTGCTCCAGATACAGCACAGAGCGAAACGATTCGGTCGTTCCCGTCAGTGTTGGAAATGAGACAAGTTCAACAGCTCCACCACCCCGCGCAAGGGCGATGGAGCTGTTCGTCGTACCAAAGTCGATTCCGAGTGCAGAGCTGGTAGCATGAGTCGAAAGCATGGTCTTTTAGATTGCCAGAATTCTCGACTCAGGTGGTAGTCAGCCTCGAAACTCAGCAATGATTTTTACGGCTGAGTCGAAGGAGCCGGCGCAGGCAAGCCCAGCGCCGCAGCCGTTGGCAGAGTATGCGTATCCGACCACTGCCGTTGCGCACTACGCAGCTTATCGGACCGGCCGTACCAGATCCCAATCGTGTAGTCATAATGCTCCAGCATCGGCCGCAGCCCATAGGCACGGTTCGACCGGTACCACGACTGCTCAAACAGATCCCTCAGCAGCGAGTAAGTATTGATGTAGTCCTGAATCCGCCCATTGACTCCGTTGATATCCGAGAGTTCGCGGCCCACATCCATCCGCTGCTTACGGTCCTTCGTATTCTGCAACGCATAGGCGCGCTGATACCCCTCGGCGATCTCCTCCGAAAGCTGAAACTTCAGCCCGATAAAATCCATTCGCCGAGCCCCCAGCTCCAGTGCATCGATCGCCGCCGTCTCCCTTAACGAAGTCGTCGCCGAGGGATAAGCCTCCGCAGGATCATAAGTCGCCGGCACCTTCGTCACCGGAGCACCTCCAGGAGCAGCCCCCCGAGCCTGCGCAATCAGCGTCAGCGCCCGCTCGGCATGCAATCGCAGCTCATGCGCGAACGGACGAACCTGCGCTCCAATCCGCAACCCATCCTCCGACATCGGATCCAGCCAGAAGATGCTGTTCGTCCCATCCCCCACATGCGCTTGGTCTCTCAGTACCGAGTGCGCGAGCATGATCTCTTTTTGCGCCTCGTTCAACGCGCCCGTCGCATCGCCGTGAAACACCTGCGCATACGAGTCCTGAAACGCTGGAATCGACGACTCTCCCTTCTGCCATGCCGCCGCGGCCCCAAACAGAATCCCGTACCAGTTCTGATTGAAGAGCCCTTCGCCATCGTCATTCCAGATCGTGTTCAACTGGCCAGTCGATCCCAGCCTCTGCCCATCCGCCGTGAAGCGTTGAATATTCGCCAGAGCATAATTGTTATCCGGATAAACCCTGCGGAAATTATTCACGCTCGGTGCAACCCACGTCTCAAAACCCGCCTTGGTAAACGGCGTCAGATACTTGTCATAACCGCGCGGCTCCGGATTGTAAACCCATGCAATCGCAATAGTGGAATCCTTGAACGACTGCGGCAGTCCCTTCAACAGATCGGGCGCATCCTGCGCAATGTCGCCCCAGAAAAGGATCTTGCGGTTGAGCGGCTTCAACGCCGTGACGATCTGCTGCATAAAATCCAGATACACCGCCGCAAGCCCACGCGAATCGACTGCCGCCTTGGTCTGGCCCAGCCCAAGGTCCACAGTCTCGTCCGCACCGGCATGCAGGAACGGCCCCGGATAGATCGCCGCCAGTTCCGTGAACATCTGCTTGATCAGCGCAATCGACCCCGGCTGTACCGGCGCCAGCACTGCACCGTGCGGAGTCTCAACCAGCGGCTGATACTGCTCCCACGTCATGCTGTTGTGCAGATGACCGAACGCCTCCTGCTCCGGAATGATCGTGATGTGGTAAAGCTTGGCATAAGCAACCAGCTCTTTCGCCTCCTCCGCAGTCACGCTTCCCGGAGGCCCCATCAGCGGATTCGAAGCATACTGCTGCGTGTGCTCGAAGTAAGGCGAGTAAAGGTTCACCTTATAAGCCGCAATCGTACGAATCATGTGCTTCTCAAACTCCAGCGTCGTAATCGGCCCCCGCGACAGGTCGTCGTCGAGTCCCCGGTACTTCATCGCCGGCCAGTCCCGAATCTCCGCCTTATGCAAAACCGCCGACGCGCCGTCGCCCACAACCAACTGCTTCACCGTCTGCGCGCCGTAGAACACCCCCGCCGTCGTATCGCCGGTAACCGCCAGGCTTGTTGAGGTCCCATGAATCATGTACCCCTCAGCCTTCATCTCGTCGGTGAACTTCGCGTCCGGATGCGCCGACAATCTGGTCAGCTCGATCGGAAATCCATCCGCCTCTGTTACAGGAATGTTACGAGCAAGCAACGCAGAGGAGAGATCGTCCGCCGCAAACTGGTCTTCCGCAGCGCAGGGTGAGGTACAGACGATCCGTACCCCATGCGCCAGGGGCTGCTCTGCACCAGCATGGACCTCACGAGGAATTGGAATGAGCTTGAGTGAAGTTTGCGCCGAGGCGAACGTCGCCATAGCCAGCAGTACGGAACCAGTGCGTGAAAAGTACATGAGCTAACGGTAAATGACTTCATCGGGAATGTGCATCCGTCATCTTGGATAGCGCCAATTCAGTAATCATGTACACTACGTCTCACCGTGACGGTCTCCCGCCAACCCGCGACTGTGCACCTCATGTCCACCCGTTGTTGTAGATAATCCCTCGACGCACCATTCGGTTTTAAACACCTACATCCGTCAAATCTTTATGAATACAGGTCAAATTATTCCTGTATTCACAATTGTTTGTGACCATAACCGAAAGAGCAAAGGGAAGAAGATTAGAAGGGTCCGTAGGGCCAACTGGCCTTCTTGCTGTCCTTATGCCTTTCCATAATCTAGTGAGGGTCCATGACGACGAAGCACTTACAAGCCACTATGGCAGCGATATTAGTTATCAATTCCTTATCGTTGCCGGCGCAGACGACTGCGGCTAAAAAGCCCGCGGCCAGGGCTGCTGCCAAGAAGGCGCCCACCGAGAGCCCGGTCGAGCGTGAAATCCGCGAACTGCGCGAGCAGATGCAGAGTCAGCAGTCCCAGATCGACGAGCTCAAGCGCCAGAATGCGGCCAAGGATGCCCAGCTCGCAGCCGCTGAGCAGGCGGCGCAGGCCGCACAGACCGCCGCTGCCAATGCATCTGCCAAGGCCGACAGTCTCAGCTCCAGCGTATCTTCCAACGCCGAGACCGTCTCCTCGCTGAATAGCACAGTCACCGACCTCAAGACCACCAACGTCGGCCTCGCCCAGACCATCAGCGATACCAAGAAGTCCATCACCGACGCGATGGAAAATCCCCTCGCACTTCGCTACAAGGGCCTCACCATCACACCGGTCGCTTTCTTCGCGTTTGAAACGGTCTACCGTACGCGTTCGATCAACTCCGACATCAACACCCCCTTCAACTCCACTCCGTATCCAGGTGCAGCCCAGGCCCACACCAGCGAGCTCAACTTCTCTGGTCGTCAGAGCCGCGTCGGTGGCCTCTTCGAGGGCAACCCAGGTCCCTTCAAGCTCTCCGGATACGTTGAAGCCGACTTCCTCTCGGCCGGCGTAACCAGCAACGATAACCAGAGCAACAGCTACACTCTCCGTCAGCGCCAGATCTGGGGTCAGGCAGCAACCAAGGCAGGCTTCAAGGTAACTGGCGGACAGATGTGGTCCCTCGTCACCGAAACCAAGAAGGGAACTGAGCCCCGCACCGAAAACCTGCCGATGACCGTCGATCCCGCATACCACGTCGGTTTCAGCTGGATGCGTCAGCCCGGTATCCGCTTCCAGCAGTCCGTCGGTAATTTCACTGGCGCATTCTCGATCGAGCAGGCCGAGTATCTATACTCCGCGACAAACCCCAACGCCAACTTCTTTATTGGAAACGCTGGCACCGGCGGCGGACTCTTCAGCCCCCTTGCCAATTACTCAAACAACGTCGCTCCCGATGTTGTCCTCAAGGGCACGTACGATATGCCCAAGGTCGGCCACTTCGAAGCTGGTCTTCTCGGTCGCTGGTTCCGTGACCGCTACTATCCCAACCAGACCCTCGCCGTTCCTTCCGCGGCGGGTGGGCAGAACAACACTAAGATGGGCGGCGGCGGCTTCGCCAACCTCCGTTTCTCTGCTACCAAGTACCTCGATCTTGGTATCCACGGACTCGGCGGAACCGGTGTAGGCCGTTACGGCGCATCCTCTTTGCCTGATATCACCGTTCATCCTGATGGGACCCTCGAACCGATCAAGGCCTATCAAGGGTTGATCTCCATCGAGACTCACCCCATGCCGAAGCTCGACATCTTCGGTTACGCCGGTGCTGAGTACGCACAGCGCACAACCTACCTCAGCACGCTCGGCTCCTCCGCCGGCAAGCTGATCGGCTATGCGCCCATTACCGCAGTCAACACGGGTTGCAACATTGAGACCCTGCCCACCTCCACCGGAAACGGCTTCGCTGGCGGAGCCCCCTACAACCCCGGCACCCCTGCCAACTGCGCAGGCGTAACCCGGGCCGTCATCGCAGGCACCTTCGGCTTCACCTACCGTGTCTACACCAGCCCCAAGTACGGCCGTCTCCAGTACCAGGGCGTCTACACCTATCTCACCCGCGAAGCTTGGGCTGGCGTAGGTGGAGCCCCCAAGGCGACCAACAACATGGTCTTCACTGGAATGCGCTACTACATTCCCTAAACTATCCGCAGCATAAAAAAGGCACCCTTCGGGGTGCTTTTTTTATGCAAAAAATATCGCTCCACCAACTAGCCAAACTCCACAACAAGTCTGTCCGGAAAAGGCCCCTCATACAGCACCTTCCTGTAACGACCCGAGCCCGGCCTCAGATTCGGCAGTCGCACAACCGCCCGCACCAGCTCCGGAAGCTGCACCCCGTTGATCATCGCTCCATAGCAGGTATGCATCCCGTAGCCAAAGTGAAGATAGCGATCCAGCGGACGATCACCGCGAAAGCGATCCGGTTCCGGATACGCCTTCGGGTCGAACATCGCTGAGATCGTCAGCACCAGCACCGTGCTTCCATCTGCCTTCGAGTGCCGCAGCAGCGCCGGAGCCTGCGGATTAAACCGCATCGCCTCATAAATACATCGTTTCAGCGCATCCAGATCATCCGACTCCGCGGCTGTCTGCGTCTGACGCAAACCATCAGGATTGGCCAGCAGCACTCCGACCGCGTTCGCCGTCGCCGTCACCGTCGTATCGATCGCCCCGACCAGAATCCCCGTCATATTTCTGCGAATCCCCTCCGGATCAAGCTCGCCTGCACGCACAAGCCGGCTGAGAATATCGTCTCCCGTGGCTCCTTCGCTGGCGCGTTGAGCGATCAGCGCCGTCAAATAACTCCGCAGCTCCGCCGAAGCGCAATCCGCCGCCCGCCTCACCGCAGGTTCATCCTTCCGGTTCAAAAACACATCCCAGAAGAGAGTCCGCATCCACTGCATCAGAACATGCTCCGTAGGCCCCGGCACACCGAAGTACTCCGCGACTACCCGCGCCGCCGACACTCGCGCAAAACAACCCGAGACGTCCAGTCGCCCATAAGGCTTCGCCGCATCCACCATCGATTGCGCCGTCCCGCTCGCAATCCGCCTCACCCAATCCAGATCTGTCGGCTTAATAATGCTGTGGATCGCCGCATTTTCGCGGTCATACTGCGCGCCGCGGTCCATGCCGAGAATAAACGGCCCCGAAATCCTATCCATCCGCGCCGCATTGATCTCCGCAATCGTAAACTCCTGATCCGCGCTCAGCGTCTTGGTCACCTGCTCGAATCCGGAGACTACCGTCGTCTGTCCAAGCCGGAGCACCGGCTTCATGCGTAAAAATTTCGAAGCCATCCGCAACAAAAACGGGTTGCTCGAAACCCGCTGAAACCATCGCGACAGCCTGGTCCGCCAACTCAATCCCACGCAGGCCGAACAATTCGCGGCGTTATACTTCGGCTTCCTCGACTCGCGATACACCCGCAACGCCAGTTGCCCAGCCGGCGTCGCCTGCACAGCCAACACAGTCGCCTGCATCGGTGGCGGCGAATCCGAAAACGCAGGGAAGGGTGCGTCATACTCAGGCGGCAGAGTGATCGGCGCCGTTCCCGCGGCGAAGACCAGATCGGCCGCGGTTATCCGGTCGCCAAAGAGATAGCCGCTCGGCGGAATACGCTTGGAGATCGCGTCGAACGAAGTCAGAATATTGACCCTTGCCGCCTCAGTCGACGCCGGAGTGATCAGCAGCACCTTGCGCATCGCCGCCTTCTGCAGCCGATAAAAGACCTTCACGATCACCCGCTCCCACAACGGAGAGCGCGTCGTCATCAAACCACCCGTCATTGGGTTCGGCAGCATATTCGAATACGCATACAGCCGGATCGCAATCGCAAGATCCGTCAGCATCGACTGAACAAAAGCATTCATCTCTGCTCGCTGTGCCGCATCGGCAGGGAACAGCTTCTCGTCAGCCCGCGCTCGCGCATCGATGTAGTTCAGAAACTCGGCGATCTGAAAAGCCGCATCCGGCACGCGCACCGCCGGCACATTGATCGTATTGGCGGCAGCCTTCGTGTAGGGAACGTTCCATATCGGCGCATGGCACTCTTCTTCGTACACAATGCCCTGACGCTCCAGCACCCATCGGGCCAGCTCGCAAAACGGACTGATTCGGACAGACGTCAACTGGTAGGGGAATCCCAAGGTCGCCTCCGGAACGGTGCGGGTTACTCTACCACATCCAACGTGATCGAACGGCGCGACGCAAGCCTCGGCTTCGCACGTGAGATCCCCTCCGCGTCACAAATCACGAAAAAACTACATATTGTTCGAGCTACGGAGAAATTTGATACCCTTCCTATGCCCGCGTCGTTGACGCAATTGAGTTCTGAGAGGTTATGGATGAAGATTCTGGATGCGAACAGGTTATTTCCTGCCTATGGTGAGGCACGCTCAGTAGCGGTAAGGCTGTATGAAACCGTCAGGGATCTTCCCATCCTCTCCCCCCACGGCCACACCGATCCCAGCTGGTTTGCCCTCAACCAACCCTTCCCGAATCCCGCCGCGCTCCTCATCCAGCCCGACCACTACATCTTCCGCATGCTCTACTCGCAGGGCGTCTCGCTCGAATCGCTAGGCATCCCTCAGTTCGACGGCAAGCAGAACGCCGATCCCCGCGAGGTCTGGCGCATCTTCGCTAGGCACTACTACCTCTTCCGCGGCACTCCCACCCGTCTCTGGTTCGACTACGCCCTCGAAAATCAGTTCTGCCTCTCCAAACGGCTCACCGTGGACAACGCCGACGAGTACTACGAGGTCATCGCGAAGAAGATTCAGGCTCCGGACTTCCTTCCCCGCGCCCTCTTCGACAAGTTCAACATCGAGGTCCTCTCCACCACCGACACTCCTCTCGACACCCTCGAGTACCACAAAGCCATCCGCGAATCCGGATGGAAAGGCCGCATCATCCCCGCCTTCCGCCCCGACTCCGTCATCGACGCCGAATACGCCAACTTCATCGGCAACATTGAAAAACTCGGCGAGATCACTGGCGAAGACATCGGCACCTACCACGGCTACCTCAACGCCCTCCGCAACCGCCGCGCCTTCTTCAAGTCCATGGGCTGCACCTCCACCGACCATGGCCACCTCACCGCCGCGACTGCCGATCTCGATCCAGCCACTGCTGCCTCGCTCTACGGTCGCATCCTCTCCGGCCGCTCCGTCCCGCAGGAGCAGGAGATCTTCCAGGCCCAGATGCTCACCGAGATGGCTGGCATGTCCGTCGAAGACGGCCTCACCATGCAGCTTCACCCCGGCTCTGTCCGCAATCACAACCGGCTGGTCTACGAAAAATTCGGCCGCGACAAAGGCGCCGATATGCCTTCGCCCACCGAGTACACCCGCAACCTCCGGCCTCTGCTCAACAAGTACGGCAACGACCCGCGCCTCACCTTCATCCTCTTCACCCTTGACGAGACCAGCTACTCCCGCGAACTCGCCCCGCTCGCCGGCCACTATCCCGCACTGCGTTTAGGCCCCCCGTGGTGGTTCCACGACTCGCCCGAGGGCATGAAGCGCTTCCGCGAGACAGGTCACCGAAACCGCCGGCTTCTACAACACGGTCGGTTTCAACGACGACACCCGCGCCTTCCTCTCCATCCCCGCGCGGCACGACGTAGCTCGCCGCATCGACTGCGCCTTCCTCGGCCGCCTCGTCGCCGAACATCGTCTCGATGAAGACGAAGCCTTCGAAGTCATTCAGGACCTGACCGTCAACCTCGTCCGCAAGGCCTACAAACTCTAGAGAGAATGAAACGCAAACGCGGTGAGCTTTACTATTCAGGTGATTCCGACACCGCGCCCGCTGGGTGAATGCATTGCCCTGAATGCCTCGTTCGACCGCGACCTCAACGATATCGTTACCTTACGAATTGACTTTTCTTATACGGACAAAACTGACACTATGATGCCTGTTCCCACCTCTCAGAGTGCGCCTCGCCGTAACGTATTCTGGGCCACAGCCGTTTCAGCAGCAATCGTCATCCTCCTCTTCTTTATCTGCTGCTTACACACCGCAAAGCGTGATTCCGTGAGTTGGGATGAGTCACAGCATCTCTATTCAGGATGGCTTTCCTGGGAGCATGGAGATTTTGGTTACAACCCTGAGGTTCCCCCGCTGGTGAAGATGTGGGACGCTATTCCCCTCTTGCATCGAGACATCAAGCAACCGGCATTCACGGGCGATTCATTTCAAGAAAGAGGGTTTCGTTCTAGGCCAGCGTTTCCTGGTTGCCAATGGCATCGACCAAACGTTGATTCCCGCACGGGTCATGGCTTCGCTGCTTACCGTTCTCCTCGCCACGTTGCTCTTCTTCTGCGCAAGGGAAATGTTTGGCGACAAAGCGGCACTCTTCGCCCTGCTGCTGTTTTGTCTGGACCCGAATTTCCTTGCCCACGGCGCCTACGTGACTACGGATATTGGGGCCTCACTCACGATGCTTGCCGCGGTATATGCGTTCTACAGATACGTGAAACGTCCTACGTCGCCAGAATGATCGCCGTTGGGCTCGCCGTTGGACTGGCTATGACGGCCAAGTTTACGGGGGTGTTCATTGTTCCGGTATTGTGCCTGATTGCAGTCATCGACTTCTGGCTATCAAGGATGAAGCAGAGTCAGTCTCCTTCGCCCCGGCAACTGATCGCTGCGATCGTAGTTATTTCGGTGATCGGAGTGGGATGCATCTGGACGATATATCACTTCCGCTATGCAGCTCGTCCCAGCTCTCTCCAGTTGAACCCGACAAGTGAGGAGTATCTGCAGAAACTCACTTCGCCGCTGAGCTCGTCGTGCACTGACGACGACGGCAAATTTCACCTGTTACCTGAGGCCTATATCTACGGGTTGGCAGACACAAAGATCTCAGCGGCCATCTCCCGAGTTACCTCTTCGGGCAGGACTACGCGGGCGCTCCGCACTGGTATTTCCCAGCTGCTTTCGTTATCAAGAGTACGCTGCCGTTCCTAATCCTGCTCGGGCTGACGATAGTTATTGTGCTTCGGGGACGTGGCCAATGCGCCGCGAGATTGTCTTTCTGACTGTCCCTCCCTTCTTTATTTTTCTGCTGTCATCCTCTTCCAACCTCGGCATCGGGTACAGGCATCTGTTTCCGATGTTCCCGATGCTCTACATCCTGATCGCGGGCTGCGCGCTCTACCTCGTTTCCAGGAACCCAAAATTTATCTATGGATTTGTTGTTCTGTCTGCTCTGGCAGTTTGTCACAACAGTGACTGCACGCCCGGGACTGTTAGCCTATGCGAATGAGGCCTGGGGAGGACCATCGAAGACGCACCTTTTCCTTTCCGATTCAAATGTAGACTGGGGCCAGCAACTCAAATCCGTCAAACATTACCTCGACACGCATCCGTCTCAACCCTGCTACTTTGCCTATTTCGCGCAAGGTCCTGTCGACTTCAGAGATTATGGAATCGACTGTCATGTGCTGCCGACAGGATCAGCATTATGGACGGGGCTCGATACCATGCGCTTCGGCGAAGATCCGAAAATATCGGGTACGCTGTTGATAAGCGATGGCGTATTGGCGGGCGCAGACATACCTGGCAGGGAAAACCCGTACGCTCAATTTGTATCGGTTTCGCCCGCAGCGACAATTGATCGGGGAGTATACGTCTATCAAGGCCAATTCACACTTGGGCCCGTCGCGGCACTCGAACATATTAAGGTGGCTGAAGATCTTGCGAAGCAACAAAAAGTCGCAGAAACGATCAGCGAAGCGCGAACCGCAGCGAATCTTGACCCGAACAATCCTAAGGCCCATATGATCCTGGGTGATGCATTGGCTGCAACCGGGGACGCGAGCGGCAGCCCAATCAGAGTATGCCGCCGCGCTTCAGTCGTCGGAACTCGATCCTGTCTTTCAGAAGAGCTTGCTCGACGAACTTCACGCAAAGACGAAACACTGAACGGCTCACCGTCAGGCAAGAGCGGAGATCTAGGGTTTTCCGAGCACATTGAGTAGCGAGAGACGAGCTAACGTCGACCGATTCTCTGATGTCCCGGGATCGATGAGTGCATAATCAACAACTCACCCTCGACCGTTGATCTAGGGACACGTCGCGGCTTACAGCTAGATGAGTGCATAGGCCTGTTCTCGCCAACGGAGAATCGCAAATTCCAAAGGCAGCTCTTTCAGGCCAGACGAGATGCGGAGCGATCGCAAATTTCGAGTTATCGAGAATTTCAACTATTTTGTGATCACTGTGCTATCCGTCTCCGCGACACTCTGGCCCTGTCCAAGTCTGATCGCTCGTCGTTCGACGTCAAGTTCGCGAAGGTCCTGCTCTCTAAAAGCTCCGTTCGCCTGAATAATCCGAGCGATGCATCCGGTCCATCCAGTCTGATGGCTGGCCCCAATGCCAGCTCCGGTATCGCCATGGAAGTATTCGTAGAAAAGCACATTGTCGCGCCAGTGCGGATCCGTCTGAAACTTCTCCGCGCCTCCAAACACAGGACGCCTGCCTGAGCTGTCTTTGACGAATGTTCCGATCAGCCGCTCTCCCAGCTCCTTCGCCAACCTGGAACAACGTCATCAGATTCCCTGAGCCTGTCGGGCACTCGATCTTGAACGTTTCGCCGTAGTACGCTCCCAACCGCATCAGCGACGTGTAGAGCAGGAAGTTCACCGGCATCCACACCGGTCCTCTCCAGTTCGAGTTCCCTCCAAACATCCCACTGTCCGAATCTGCGGGAAGATATCCGACCGAAGACTTCTGTCCCGCGATCGTCGAACTCAAACGGATGATCCTTGTGGTAGAGCGATAGCGCGCGAATCCCATGCGGACCAAAAAACTCCTTCTCGTCCAGCATCTTTGTCAGAATTCGTCCGCAGCTTGTCTTCGTTCACCGTCGACAGCAACCGTCTTCCCGCTACGCCCGGCGTCTCCGGCATGTGGAGGTTCGCCGCCAGCTCCGGATGCCTCATCAGAAAGTCCCTCGCATGCTTTGCGAAATGTCGGCAGTTTCTCCACCAGATCCTCCTCGAAGATCGCCACTGCCGTCAGCGGCAGCAGCCCTACCATCGATCGCACCTTCATCCGAAACGCCTGGCCATCCGGCATCCGCAGCACATCGTAGAAGAAACCATCCTCCTCGTCCCACATCGTGTCCTGCGCGTTGCCCATCCGGTCCATCGCTCCGGCGATCCACATCGTGTGCTCGAAGAACTTGATGACGAACTCCTCGAAGACCGGATAATGCAGCGCCAGTTCCACCGCAATCCGCAGCATCTGCTGGCTGAAGAACACCATCCACGCCGTTCCGTCCGCCTGTTCCAGATGCCCGCCGCCTGGCAGCGGCGCGCTCCGATCGAACACGCCGATATTGTCCAGCCCCAGAAATCCGCCCTCAAACAGATTGTTCCCGGCGCGGTCCTTTCTGTTCAGCCACCATGTAAAGTTCACCAGCAGCTTCGAAAACGCATACGTCAAAAACTGCAGGTCCCCTTGCCGTTATTTTTCTCCTTGTCGCTCAGGTAAATCTGCATCGTGGCGTAGGCATGTACTGGCGGATTCGTATCGCCGAAGTTCCACTCATACGCTGGGATCTGCCCATTCGGATGCTGATAATCGTTTCGCAGAATGAGCATCAGCTGTGACTTCGCAAAATCCGGATCCACCGTCTGGAACGCTAGCATATGGAAGGCGAGATCCCACGCCGCGTACCACGGATACTCCCACTTATCCGGCATCGAAATAATGTCGTTGTTGTACATGTGGAACCACTCGCCGTTGCGCACCTTATCTCTCACTGCCGGCGAACTTGTCGGCTCCACCTTATGCTCGCGCAGCCACACATTCAGATCGTAGTAGAAGTATTGTTTGCTCCACAGCATTCCCGCCAGCGCCTGGCGCATCACCATCGTGCGGTCGGGATCGGCCTTCACTGCCGCTGGCGTTATCCCGTCGTAGAACTCATCCGCTTCCTTCAGACGTTTCGCGAACACTTCGTCGAAGATGCTCAAACGGTTTCGCCTCCCTCTCCGCAACCGCCCGCGCCAGCCGCAGACGCACCACCTTCGTCTCCCCCGCCGCTACCTTGAGCATGTAGTGCGGAGCCGCCTTCGTTCCCTCCAACGCTAGATTCACCGCCCCCTTCTGGCCATGGATAATGTAGTTGTGAAAGCCATCCTTCACATATGGTGAAGCGTTCTTCGTGCCGAACAATTTCTCGTTATTGCTCTCGTTCTCCGTGAACAACAGCTCCGCGTCGCCCTCGCAATACAGGCTGTAGTCTGGCAGCGACTCCTGAAAGATCGGGTCCGTGTGATGTGCGGATATTGCGCTGAACCCCTTGCGCTGTTCTCCTTTCAACACCGGCTTGCTGCCCGCATCCGACCACATCCATGTGTTGCGAAACCAAACCGTCGGCAACAAATGCAGAGTCGCTTCCTCAGGCCCTCGGTTTGAGACGCTGATTTTGATTCCAAGGTCTTCCGCCCCACCCTTGGCATACTCAACGAGCACATCGAAGTACCTATCTTCGTTGAAAACACCAGTATCCAGCAGCTCATACTCCGGTCTCTCCCGACCTCGCTCCCTGTTGGTCTTCACCAGATCGTCATACGGGTAAGCAGCCTGCGGATACTTGTACAAATACTTCATGTACGAGTGCGTCGGCGTGCTGTCCAGGTAGAAGTAGTATTCCTTCACGTCCTCGCCGTGGTTGCCTTCGCTGTTCGTCAGCCCAAACAGCCGCTCCTTCAGGATCGGATCCTTACCGTTCCACATCGCCACGGCGAAGCAAAGCACCTGGTGATCATCGCTGACTCCTGCAAGCCCATCCTCACCCCAGCGATAGGCTCGCGACCTCGCTTGATCATGCGTGAAGTAATCCCACGCGTTCCCATTCGAACTGTAATCCTCTCGCACCGTTCCCCACTGCCGTTCGCTCAAGTAGGGTCCCCACTTCTTCCAGGGAACGAGGTTGTCGCCCGCTTCCTTAAGTCTCCGCTGCTCTTCTGCTGGCATCATCGATTTCTCCTAGGCTCTTGCCATACTCGAAACCACGCTTTGCGCGGGTAATCGAACACATCCTAAACCTCAAAAAATAAAGGAATTCATAGGCAGGCCTCCGTCGCGCGCTTTTTTATTCGTTTGTGAGCGGGATTCAATGCCATCTGCGGTTTGTTTCTGGAAATCGCTGTTTTAGCCGCAGGATCTTCAACACGGCGTGTTCGCTAATTCATTCAAAATGAGTCTTTCAGCTCAGTCCGCGTGTGGGAACCGTCAAATGTGACAGGGGCTCGCAGTTGCGTATATGGGGTTTGACGGCAGCTCCATCTTTGGTCGCAGGAATTCTTGCTTTTATCCTTGCTGCTCAAGCCAGTTGACGATAAATCGTCAATGCAGTGCGCCGGGATAAACCGGCATGAAGCAGGGAATGAAAGAGTCCTACGAGAAAGGAGTAGCGAACCGCTCGGCCCCGAGTTTTGCGCTGCCCACCGCGAGGTGTTCAGCGAAGCGTAAACAGGGTACAGGTGGGCTGGGTATTGAGCTTCGAAAAGATGCAATCAGGACGCTGACGCTTTTGCATTGGCGGAAGGCAACACGGGCGGGGGCGATATCGCGAGTTCCTGTCCGGTCCTGCGTAGTCGTAGACCCCAGACACGCCTGGAAGCTTCATGCACGAGAACCGGGAGACCTCGGAGACGCCTGCTGGTAGTAACAGCAGGACGGCGTGTGAAGGCTTAGGCCGCAAGGCCTGCATGAACGTCGCCGAGGAGTCGGACGGCGGCATAGTACCTATGAATCATTCGAACAAAATCGAGCAGTCGATGGCGGAGAGTGAGGAGGGAAGGCCGCTGATCAAGGAGAACATCCATCAGTCCAGCACGCGCCCGACACAGAGCGGGGCACACGTGTCACAGGGGCTGGCGGGTGTGCGGAAAGCAGCAACGGAACACAAGGAAAGGAAGTTCACCGCTCTGCTCCACCATGTCACAATCGATCTACTAAGGGACAGCTTCAGTTCTCTGAAACGCAAGGCTGCTCCCGGCGTCGATGGAATGACGTGGCAGGCGTATGAAGCCGGGCTGGAGGGTCGGCTTGCCGATCTGCACAGCCGGGTGCATCGCGGTGCGTATCGGGCGCTTCCATCGAGGAGGGTCTATATCGAGAAAGGCGACGGACGGAAGCGTCCGCTCGGGATCGCCCGCACTGGAAGACAAGATCGTCCAGCATGCAGTGGTCACCATCCTCAACAACATCTTCTATGAGGAGGACTTCCTCGGCTTCTCGTATGGTTTTCGTCCAGGGCGCAGCCAGCATAAGGCGCTGGATGCGTTGTCTTACGCGCTCGTGAAAAGGAAGGTGAACTACGTACTTGATGCCGACATCCAAGGCTTCTTCGATAACCTCGACAAAGCGTGGATGATCAAGTTCGTCGAGCATCGCGTCGCCGACCGACGCATCCTGCGCCTGATCCAGAAATGGATCAAAGCCGGGGTGATGGAGGACGGGAAATGGACGGACACGGAGACAGGTACTCCGCAGGGGTCGGTGATCTCGCCGCTTCTTGCCAACATCTATCTCCACTATGTGTTCGATCTCTGGGTGGACGTCTGGCGCAAGAAGTGTGCGCGAGGCGAGGTGATCGTCCTCCGCTATGCGGACGACATCGTCCTCGGCTTCCAGTGGGATACGGACGCAGACCGTTTTCGCAAGAAGTTGGGAGAACGGCTGGGAAAGTTCGGACTGGAGCTGCACCCGGAAAAGACGCGCCGGATCGAGTTCGGGCGGTATGCCGAACAGAACCGGAAACGAAGAGGAGAAGGCAAGCCGGAGACCTTCGACTTCCTTGGCTTCACGCATATCAGCGGGAAGAACGGGAACGGGTCTTATGCTGTGCGGCGCTTGACGATCCGCAAGCGCATGCGAAAGAAGCTGCAGGAGATCAAGCAGCAACTGAGGATGCGCATGCATGATCCCGTGCCTCACACAGGTGCGTGGCTCAGATCAGTTGTACAGGGGTACTTCAACTACTACGCTGTGCCGGGAAATCTTGACAGCCTCGGGCTGTTCCGGGAACGTGCGCTCCGCTACTGGGGGCAAGCGCTGAAGCGACGTAGTCAAAGACACCGGTACGCCTGGGTCCGTCGTCTCAAGCTGGCCGCACAATGGCTTCCTACACCTCGTGTGATGCATCCCTGGCCCCTTGACCGCTTCGCCGCCACTCATCCGAGATACGAGCCGCATGCGCTAATGAGCGCTCGTGCGGATCTGTGCGGGGGGCGATCAGCAATGATCGTCCCTACCGCGACCTAATCGACTTCTTGGTCGCCGGAGGGTTTTCATCTCCTGGGCAATAATTTAAGTAAACGTTATCTTGACGACTCATATGCAATCGGACTAGAAATAATACGCACGGATTTATAGGGAGCCTCCAGTATGAAGCAGCGTCCTTCTCATCGTCTTTCACTGAATCGTAGAAGTTTTCTGGCTGGTGTTGCAGGAACCGCAGTTGTCGCCGGCCTGAATCGTTCCAAAGTCTTCGCCCTGGCCTCTGATACAGACAGCGCCTTGAATCTTGCCAAAGTAGCCACGCCATCGAGTCTCACAATTCTCAGTGAGAATAAGATCGGCTCCTTGAACGACGGCTTCACCCCCGTAAACTCCCGCGACCGCAAGAACGGTATCTACATGATCCGCCGGGACCGGGACTATGAGACCGACACCCGCACCCAGTGGGTCCAGTACGACTGGATCAAACCAGTCTCGATTAGCAAGATCGACATTTACTGGTCGATCGATCCTCCCCGCCCGAATGGCCCTCCTGGCAGCGGCTTTGGGCGAACGGCCGCGCCCGTGTCCTACCGTATTCTCTATTGGGATGGGAGCGCCTTCGTTCCTGTCGCAAACGCTCAAGGCCAGGGCATCGCAGGTGATACCTTCAACGCCACCACCTTCGACGAAGTAAAAACCGACAAGCTTCGTCTCGAAGTAGTTCCCGACGAGATGCACGCAGCGGGGATCATCGAGTGGCGCGTCTACAACTCCGGTCCCGCCCCTTTGCTTCCGCCCGTTGTTAACGCGGGCATCGACCGTTCCGTCATGATCGGCGCCCAGACCTACCTCGCCGGTAAGTCCATCTGGCTCCAGGATCTTCCCGGCAACACTTCGCTCTGGACCAAGGTGTCCGGCCCCGGCGCTGTCACCTTCGTCAATGCTGCTTCACCGGTGACCAGGGCAGGATTCTCCGCCCCCGGCGACTATGTCCTCAAGCTGGCCGGCTCGGGCAACGGCGAACAGACGGTCTCGACCATCAACGTTCACGCAGAGGCCGCTCCACCGAAGGATCGCCTCGACGTCGTCTATACCCGCAAATACTCCATCGACAGCCCGCTCTGGAACGTCCGCGCCAAGACTCTCATCGTCGACTGGATTCCCCACTGCATCAACTACTGCGAGCGCACCGACATCGCCGCCAATCGTGGCGACGGCGGCATCGACAACTTCATCGAAGCAGGGAAGGCGAACCGCGGAGAACCGCATGGTCCTCACAAGGGTTACGTCTTCTCGAACGCATGGATTCACCAGACCGTCGAATCCATGTGCATCGCTCTTATGGTGGATCCGCAGGGCGATCAGGACATCATCAACGCACAAAAGCAGATGCGCGTCACACTCGATCGTTGGATTCCCATCATCCTCGCCGCGCAGATGCCCGACGGCTACCTGCAAACGGCCTACATCCTCGCCGACCGCAGCCAATGGCCCGAGCGTTGGTCCCCCGATCATCGCGGCAACCACGAAGGCTACGTCTCCGGCTATTTCATCGAGTCGGCGATCAACCACTACACCCTGACCGACGGCAAGGATCTTCGCCTCTATAACGCAGCGAAGAAGCTCGCCGATTGCTGGGTCGCGAACCTTGGCCCCGGCAAGAAGGCATGGTTCGACGGACACCAGGAGATGGAGCAGGCTCTCGTTCGTTTCGGCCGCTTCGTCAACGATCAGGAGGGCAATCACCGCGGCGACGATTACATCAAGCTCGCGAAATTCCTCCTCGACTCACGCGTCGGCGGATCCGAGTACGACCAGAGTCACCTGCCTCCAGGTCAGCAATATGAGGCTGTGGGCCACGCCGTCCGCGCAACCTATTTCTACTCGGGCATGGCCGATATTGCCGCCGAAACTCAGGACCCTGACTACCAGAGCGCCGTAATCTCCCTCTGGGACAACATGGTGAACAAGAAATATTACCTCACCGGTGGAATCGGCAGCGGCGAAACCTCCGAAGGCTTCGGCCCGAACTATTCCCTTCGTAACAACGCGTACTGCGAATCCTGTTCCAGCTGTGGCCTTGTCTTCTTCCAGTACAAACTCAACATCGCTTACCACAACGCGAAGTACGCCGATCTGTACGAGCAGACGATGTACAACGCTCTCCTGGGCGGCGTAGCTCTCGACGGTGCAAGCTTCTGCTACACCAATCCGCTCGTCAACACGCAGCGCACGCTCTGGCATGTCTGCCCATGCTGCGTCGGCAACATCCCGCGCACACTGCTCATGATGCCGACGTGGACCTACGCCAAGGACAAGACCGGTCTCTACGTGAACCTGTTCATCGGAAGCCGCATCCACGTCGGAAAGGTCGCAGGCACCAACGTCGAGATGGTTCAGAAGACCGACTATCCGTGGAAGGGCGCGATCGCAATCACCGTCAATCCGGAGCAGGCCAAGACCTTCTCGGTCTACGTCCGTGTCCCGAACCGCAATACCAGCAAGCTCTACACGGAGTTGCCCGCACTCAACGGAGTGAAAAGTTTTGCCGTCAATGGCAAGCAGATCACGCCGCATATTGAGAAGGGCTACGCCGTAGTCACTCGCGAGTGGAAAGCCGGCGATCGCATCGAACTGGAACTCCCGATGGAACCTCAGCGTGTAGTCGCAGACGATCGTGTCAAAGCCGACCTGGGCACAGTCGCACTCAAATACGGACCCCTCGTCTACAACGTAGAAACCGCGGACCAACCCAACATCGAGCAGCAGCTCGGCGACGCTCCGCTCAAAGCCGAATGGAGACCCGACCTTCTAGGCGGTGTGATGGTCATCACCGGCAAATGGAAGGACGGCTCACCCATGACGGCCATTCCGAACTACGCACGCATGAACCGCGTTGGCCCTCCGGTGGAGTACCTGGGCGACACCAGCGTGAACTACGCCCCCGGCGCGACGGCAACTCCCCTGACAAGTGTTGCCGCTCCCGCTCGTGCTGGATCAGGCAACCGCCGCAAGCCGGGAAAAACGGAATCCAAAGTTTGGATTTAGCCACTCGCTACATTCACAATCCGCTCCTGCTCAAAAGAACGTCAAAGACCCGCAAGGGTCTTTAACGTTCGTAGGAACAGTTTGACTGATTTGCTAAGGGCACGCCTTTAGCCATGCCGAACGCCGTTCGTGGAACGGTTTGACTGGTTTGCTTAAGGGCACGGCTTTAGCCGTGCCGAACGTGGAGAGAAACGAATACGGCTTTAGCCGCTGAGGTACTTTTCTCTCAAATTGACCCACTGCCAATTTGCCCTTTTACTTGCCAAATACGGCAACCAGCGCAAATAATTGAGAACGGTGCTGTACCCCTTCCCCGCAACTCCGGCCAGTTGAGCTCGATTCCCATCCCCTGGAACATCGCACGCCACACGGAGACCTCATGCCAAACACGATCCTCGCCTACGGGCCGCCCCCTCTGACCCAGCAAGCCGCCGACGCTGCCCTCGACACCATCGACTTCATCGCCGCCGTTGTCCGCGGATACGACGCCATCGACGTCACCAACGTCCTTCGGCCTCTCTGGCGAGCGCACCTCGCCTACTACTATCCCAATCTTCCTTTCGAGATGCGCAACTGGTATGCCACCGCGCCGATGATGCTAGCCTCCATCAATACGCAGTGGCCTCTGCTCAACCCCATGCAGCAAACCATGATGTTGCAGCAATGGTCGATGGAACTCCCTTACATGCTGTGGATGCTCGACCCTGTGTTGGCGCAGGCTCAAGCCCTCGAGATGCACCACACCACCCGCGCACAAATCGACGCCGCCCGCCAACAAGCCAACTCCTCAGCAGCGGCCATCAATCAACTCAACGCGCATGCGGATGCAGCCGCGAGCCTCTCCAGGTTCAACTCCTCGATGACCACAAACACCATCAACCTCATGCGCGCGATGAACAACCACTAAGCCAACTCATTTCATCGGGGGCATGAGATCCGGCTGCCCGTAAAACCCCGCCTTGACATATTGATGGTCGAGTGTCTACCCTTGCCTGCAGATTGAGGGTCGGATGTCTTCCATGGGAAAACGAAACGGATTTCTTCAAGGAACGCTGGATATGCTCATCCTGCGTACGCTTCATTATGGAGCTGCTCATGGTCACCAGATCGGAAAGCATATTCAGCGGACCACGAACGATTTTCTGCAGATGCAGCATGGTTCTCTCTATCCCGCACTGCATCGCTTAGAGGAAAGAGGCTGGGTCACCTCGAAATGGGAGACAGCTCCGGATCGCAATCGGGAGTTCAAGTATTACCGGCTTACGGAGACAGGCAGAAAACAACTTGTGGTCGAAGAGTCGCAATGGAAGCAGATGGCGGAAGCTGTGTCACGTGTCATGTGGCCCACCGCCGAGGAGAGCTGATATGCGATGGTGGCGGATCGGAAAACGAGATGCGGATCTGGCGCGGGAACTACAGTCAGACCTCGAATTGGAAGAGGAAGAGCAGCGGGAACGTGGGCTATCAGCAGAGGAAGCTCACTATGCGGCACGACGCGCCTTCGGTAACACCACACTGATCTACGAGCAGACTCGCGCCACCCGGTCGTCCGCCTGGATCGGATCCCTGGTAAGCGATATGCGCTACGGACTTCGCGGGATGCGTCGCGATGCGGGTTCCACTGTATTTGCGATTCTCATTGTCGGCCTTGGTATCGGTGGCGCTTCGACAGTATTCAGCGTGGTCAATGCGCTGCTGTTGCGTCCGCTGCCCTTCCGCGATCCTGCACAGTTGGTATGGATCTCAAATGGGGAAAACTATAGCACCCAATCGGAACACTACTCCGACCTTCGGGACCAGGGTCAGTCCTTCTCTGATCTGGCGGGCTGGTCCACCGCCTACAACTCGGGCAACAAGGAATTGACAGGTACCGGCGAGCCGGAGCGCCTTACAAGCGTTCCGGTGACCGAGAACTTCTTCACATTGCTGGGAGTGGAACCTGCAATCGGAAGATCGTTTACGAAAGAAGAGAGCCAGGGGAGGTATTCGGCTCCGCCCGCTATGGTGTTGAGCAACAGTTTTTGGCGCAGGAGGTTTGCTTCGGACCCGAATGCGGTGGGTCGGAAGCTGACGTTGAACAACCAGCCGGTGACCGTCGTGGGGGTGTTGCCCGCTTCGTTCGACTTCGCGAGCATCTTTGCTCCGGGTACTTCGATCGACATTTTTATTCCATGGCCACTCAAGGACAGCAGAAAGCCCTCCGGAAATGCGATGGCAGTCGTCGGAAGACTAAAGCCCGGGGTTACGATCGGGGGTGCTCAGGCTGAGTTCACCGCCCTGGCGAAACAACTCGAGAGCCAACACCCGGATCGTAATCCGGTCCGTCCGAGGCTAGTTTCGCTGGAACAGCACGTCAGCGGGCAGGTTCGCCCAGCTCTGTTGGTGTTGATGTGCGCCGTCGGTGTGGTGATGTTGATTGTCTGCGCGAATCTTTCGCATCTGCAGCTCGTCCGAATGGGGGCACGACAAAAAGAGATGGCAATACGAGCTGCGTTAGGAGCTGCACGCCTTCGGCTGCTGCGACAGGTGCTGACCGAGAGCATAACCCTCTCGTGTTGCGGTTCTGCACTGGGCGTTCTTCTCGCAGTGGCTGGCACGCACGTGGCGGCACATCTTAATGCCTTCAACCTTCCGCTTCTGGAGAGTGTTCGAGTCGATGGGACTACGCTTGTCTTCATCTTGTTGGCGACGATCGCCACGGGCGTGCTCTTTGGCCTGCCGCCCGCGCTGCAGGTGCGAGAGTTCGATCTCCGTGAAGGGCTGCAAGAGGCGGGACGCGACTCGAGTGGCAGTAGCCGGCATGGCTGGTTCCGCGACGTATTGGTGGTCTCCGAGTTTGCCCTCGCTTGCCTCTTGCTCGTCGGCGCAGCTCTGCTGATTCAGAGTTTTCTATGCGTCCTCGACGTGAATCTGGGATTTCGACCTGAGCGGGCAGCCGCGTTGAGGATCGACCCTAGTTTTCGAGTTGCGAGTCTCGTACAACAGAACTCATTTATCGACGATGTGTTGCAGCGCGCCCGGTCAGTCCCCGGCATCGCAGCAGCAGGGATAACCGATGTGCTGCCTCTCGACGGAGACCGGGGCTGGCAAGTCTCGGCCAGAGGGCAGACTTACGAAAAGGGCGATCACCCGGAGGCATTTATTCGCGTCGTGAGCGAGGGATATTTCGAGGCTCTGGGAATCCCATTGAAATCCGGAAGAGAATTCATGGAGAGTGATCGAGCGTCGAGTGAGCTTGTGGTGATGGTTAATCAGACTTTGGCTCGCACGCTGTGGCCCGGGCAGGACGCAGTCGGACAGATGATGACGCTGGACGGGGGACGGCGCGTCGTCGGTGTAATCGGCGATGTGCATCACGGAGGGCCTGAGAGATTAGGCGGATCCGAGATGTATCTGCCGATGCGTCAAACCGGGGACTACTCGGCGATGCAGCTTGTGGTGCGAACGGCACTTCCGCCGGATGGTCTGGCGTCGGGTATCCGAACAGCTCTACGGCCGATCGATCCAAATCTCCCAGTCAGAGAATTTCAAACACTTCAGCAGCTGGTCGACAAGACAATGTCGCCACGGCGATTTCTGGTAATCCTGCTGACGGGATTTGCGGGGTTCGCGCTGTTGCTTGCCTCGCTCGGGATCTACGCGCTGATCTCGTATTCGGTGAATCAGCGAACCAAGGAGATTGGTATACGTATGGCGTTGGGAGCGAGCGCCGGGCTCGTGCAGCGAGACGTTCTCGCAAAGACGCTGCGACTCGCTCTAGCCGGAGTGGCACTGGGGACGCTCGGCTCGTTCGCGATAAGTAAGTGGATCGAGTCCCTGCTCTTTGGGACAACAGCGACGGACCCGGCAGTGTTTTTGGGTGTGATCTTTCTCCTCTGCGCTGTTGCATTGGCTGCTGCATACGTTCCAGCGCGACGAGCCTCACGCATTGACCCGATGCGGGCATTGCGAACTGAATAAGCGGTGTTCCGATAATTCGAGACAGTCTTAATTGGTCCGTCCAGAAATAAAATTCAAAAGAGTGGCATGTTTTTTGGCCCCAGGTAAGGGCAGCTAACAACCGCGAAATTGCACATAACCACCACGCTATGGCCACCAAATACCACTAAAAACACTCGCCTATTTCAAAACCCCCTTCAAAAACGGCTGCAAAATCGCTGGAAAAACACCTCCTCGATCCTCAAATAAAATTCCGCCAAAACAAGAAAAACACGAGCCCGACAATCCCAAAATTCTCTGGGTTCAACCGGAGTAAGATCAAGACAAACAATATGAGCCTCTTTTTTGCCGCAGGAAGCCCAACTACGGAGATGTCCCCGGAAGATATCCGGTCGAACCTGTTTCATGCCCTCGACAAATTGGGTACCCGCAGTAAAGTCCTTGCCGTGCCCCCCGATTTCACCCGCATGCACTCCCAGAGCGGCGTTCTGACCGAACTCGCCTGGCAATACTACGGAGACAAACTGGTCGACGTCCTGCCTGCCCTGGGCACCCATAAAGCCATGACAGATCAGGAGATCGCCACCATGTTTGGCGCGACTCCACGCTCACTCTTCCGCGTCCACGACTGGCGCAACGACATCGTAACCCTCGGCGAAGTCCCCGGCAGCTTCATGTACGAGGTCAGCGAGGGCAAACTCGACTACACTTGGCCCGCACAGGTCAACAAGCTCCTCCGCGACGGTGGCCACGATCTCATTCTTTCCATCGGACAAGTCGTTCCCCATGAGGTAGTTGGCATGGCGAACTACAACAAGAATATCTTCGTTGGCACAGGCGGCTCCATCGGCATTCATCGCAGCCACTTCCTCGGCGCCGTCTACGGGATGGAGCGCATGATGGGACGCGCCGACACCCCCGTCCGTCGCGTCCTCAACTACGCCAGCGACCACTTCGCCAAGAGTCTCCCAATCGTCTACGTCCAGACCGTCGTAGGCAAGAATGACCATGACAAACTGGTCATTCGCGGCCTCTACATCGGCGACGACGCCGAATGCTTTGAACTCGCCGCAGCACTAAGCCTTCAGGTGAACTTCAAAATGATGGACCGCGAGATCAACAAGGCAGTCGTCTTCCTCGACCCACACGAGTTCAGGAGCACATGGCTGGGCAACAAGAGCGTCTATCGCACTCGCATGGCGTTAGCAGATAACGCCGAACTCATCGTTCTTGCCCCAGGAGTCCATGAATTCGGCGAAGACGCCGCCATCGACGTGCTGATCCGCAAATATGGCTACTGCGGAACCCCGAAAACCTTGGAAGCAGTCAAAGACGACCCCCAACTGGCTGGCAACCTGAGCGCCGCAGCCCACCTCATCCACGGCTCCAGCGAAGGCCGCTTCACGATCCGCTACTGCCCCGGCCACCTCACCCGCGAAGAGATCGAAGCCGTCCACTTCGAATACGGCGACCTGGCCCAGATGACAGCCAACTACAACCCCGCAATCCTGAAAGACGGTTGGAACACAGTAGACGGAGAAGAGATCTTCTACATCTCCAACCCCGGCCTTGGCCTCTGGGCCTACCGCAACCGCTTCAACAACTAAAAACAACAGGCCAAAAGCAACGCGATCCAAAACCAAGATCCAAAACCAAATTAAATACCGATTTGCAGTTCCTCCCCCCAAGTGAGTATTCTGATACGGTTGCAAATTGGTTAGACCAATAGGATTGAGAAGGATGTGGCAATGAGTGAATTGAAGCTTCCGAAGTTTTCGGTGGGTGTGGGTGATCGGTTTGCGCATCAGGCTAAGGCGCAGCTTGCGGCTTGCATGCTCGCGGCCAAGGCTGGAGTTGAGGTAGTGCCGGTGTGGAACAAGTCCAATCGGGAGCATATGATCATCGGCTCGGAGCCAAGCCACACGAGGTTGGAGGCGGATGCAGCCGTGAAGGAGCTGGGTTGGACGAGGCCATACTTCCTTGATGCCGACCATATCAATCTGAAGACGGTTGGAAGATTTTTGAATCCGTGTGATTTTTTTACGCTTGACGTAGCGGATTTGATTGGACAGCCCGCAGATGCTGGCGATGTTGCCGCTTTTGTAAAGCGACATCCTGAACTGGTTGGCACTGTAACGATTCCACATATTGCCGAGCCGTTTAAGACGGACACGGAGTTTGTGGTCCGCGTGGCGAATAAGTTTTTAGCGGCGGTCCAACACGCTGGAATGATCTATCGATTTTTGGTCGAGAACAAGGGGGCGGGCAGGTTTGTGGCTGAAGTTTCGATGGACGAAACCGATTCGCCTCAGACCCCAGTGGAACTCTTGATTATTCTTGCGGCCATTGCGGATGAAAAGATTCCGATCCAGACGATTGCGCCCAAGTTTACTGGCCGCTTTAATAAGGGCGTCGACTATGTTGGTGATGTCGCTCAGTTCAGCAAAGAGTTCAATGAGGACCTGGCAGCGATTGCGTTTGCAGTTAAGACGTATGGGTTGCCCGAGAATCTTAAGCTGAGCGTGCATTCTGGCTCGGATAAATTTTCGATCTACAAGGCGATTCATGAGGCGGTGAAGAAGTTTGGCGCCGGCGTTCATATGAAGACTGCGGGGACGACGTGGCTGGAGGAGCTGATTGGTCTGGCAGAGGCAGGGGGATCGGGACTGGAGATTGCCAAGGAGATTTATGCGCAGGCCTATGCGCACAGCGAGGAGCTTTGTGCGCCCTATGCAACGGTGATCGATATCAATCCGTCGAAGCTTCCTTTGCCGGAAGAGGTGAATGGTTGGACGAGCGAGCAATATACTTCCGCATTGCGGCATGATCAGAGCAATCCGGTGTATAACCCGAACTTACGCCAGCTGCTGCATGTTGGCTTCAAGGTCGCGGCGAAGATGGGCAACCGATATCTCGACGCGCTGGAGGCTAACGAGGAAACCGTGGCGCGGAATGTCACTACGAACCTGTTTGAGCGGCACATCAAGCCGGTATTTCTCGGGACCTAGCAAGACGGCAGGTTGCTCGTTCCATAAGAGGGAATCTGTAAGACTGAAGGCAATATCTCGCTGCATTGCATCGAGAAAACATGGAGGATTAACGTCGTGAATCTTGGTTTCAAAATCCCAGAACAGGGATCACTCGATCTGCTTTCGCTTGGAGCGCTCGTCAACCGGCTCGACCCTGGCATCATTCCGTTTCGCAAGGCGCATACGCTTGCAATCCATGTGAGCGGCGGAGAGTTCAACGTAGCCGCGAACCTGTCGGATGGTTTCGGCATGCGGACCGGCATCGCAACGGCGATGGTGAACTATCCGATCGGCGACCTGATCGCAGAACGCGTGCGCGCAATGGGTGTCAAGTCTTACTACAAACATTTTGTGCACGATGGCACACGTGGGCCGAATATGGCGACCGTGTACAGCGACCAGGGCCTGGGCGTCCGCGCGCCGGTGGTCTTCTACAACCGCAGCAATGAGGCTGCGGCGATGTTGAAGCCAGGAGACTTCGACTGGAAGGAGATCTTTGGCCAGGGGGTGCGCTGGTTCCATAGCGGCGGCATTTTCTCCGCACTGTCAGAGACCACGTCCGAGCTATTGATTGAGGCGTTGAAGGAGGCTAAGCGGCAAGGGGTCATCTGTTCCTTCGACCTGAACTATCGCGAGAAGCTCTGGAAGTCTGTCGGCGGGATAGAACGCGCACACAAGGTGCTCGGTGCCATTGCCGACCACGTCGATGTGCTCGTGGGCAACGAAGAGGACCTGCAAAAGGGCCTCGGTTTTAAGGGACCGGATGTCCATTCGAGCTCCAAGCTGGATACTGGTGTCTTCCTTTCCATGATTGAGCAGGTGGTGGCGAAGCATCCGAACGTAAAGGTGGTTGCTACAACGCTGCGTGAGGTCCATTCTACGAACCATCACAGCTGGAGCGCGGTGGCGTGGGTTAATGGGCAGGCAGTGCATGCGCCTACGACGGAGTTGAACGTGCATGACCGTGTTGGCGGCGGCGATGGCTTCGCGTCGGGGTTCATCTACGGACTCCTGAGCGGAGAGACGCCGCAGGAGGCGATCAAGCTGGGATGGGCTCACGGCGCACTCATGACGACGTTTCCGGGCGACACGACGATGGCAACCGCTGACCAGGTGCGCGCATTTGCCAGCGGAGGTTCGGCGCGAATCCAGCGATAATGGCAGGGCGCGCTGGTGGCTGTATCGGCGCGCTTCTGATTCTTAGGAGAAAGTTCATGAGGAACGAACGTCAGTGAACAAACATCAGGAGCAGGGATGATTGTTATAGTCATGGGGGTCAGCGGATCCGGAAAGACCACGATCGGCAAGCTGCTGGCTGAGCGGATGGGTTGGACCTTCGCTGATGCCGATGATTATTTTCCGCTTACGTACAAACAGAAGATGGCGGCGGGGATTCCTTTGACCGATGAGGACCGGGGCCCGTGGCTTCAAGTCCTGAACGAGCTGCTGAGAAGCTGGGACGCGGCGGGGAGCAACGGAGTGTTGGCGTGCTCCGCGTTGAAGGCGAAGTATCACGATGTTCTTGAGGCAGGACTCGCGCTGACGCACATCCAGTTTATATTTCTTGATGGACCCAAGGACTTGATTGTGCAGCGGCTGGCGACCCGGAAGCATGAGTATATGAATCCGATGCTTCTCGATAGTCAGTTGGCAACTCTGGAGAGGCCGACGGATGCTTTTCGGATTGTGAATGACCGGCCTCCTGAGGAGATTGTGAACGGGCTTCTGGAGCATGTTTTGGCAGTGCAGGATGTAGCAACACGGCAGATTTTGAAGTAAGAGAGGAATTTCATGGGGCATCCGTTGTTTGATCTGACTGGTAAATCGGCCGTGGTGGTGGGTGGTACCTCGGGAATCGGGTTGGCGATGGCGATCGGGCTCGCGGAGGCTGGCGCTGATGTTGTGGCCAGTTCCCGGCGGCAGGAGCAGGTGGACGAGGCTGCGAAGGCGATCGAAGCAACGGGCCGGAAGGCGTTGCGTCTGACCTCCGATGTGGCGGAGCGGGCGACGCTGCAGGCGCTGCTGGATGGGACGGTGAAGGAGTTCGGCAAGGTCGATATTCTGATCAACTGCGCGGGCAAGATCAAGCGGGAGCCAACGCTGACGGTGTCGGAAGAGACGTGGAATGGCATCATGGACACGAATGTGACCGGGACGCTGCGGGCGTGCCAGATCTTCGGCAAGCATATGCTGGAACGCGGGTATGGGCGGATCATCAACATCGCATCGCTGAATACCTTTGTGAGTTTGAAAGAGGTGACTGCGTACGCGGCGAGTAAGGCTGCTGTTGGTGCGTTGACGAAGTCGCTGGCGGTGGAGTGGAGCTCGCAGGGCGTGACCGTGAATGCGATTGCACCGGGTGTCTTCCGTACTGCGCTGAACCAGAAACTGCTGGATGAGAGCGACCGTGGCAAGGAACTCCTGATGCGGACTCCGATGGGACGGTTCGGGAAGACCCAGGAACTGGTCGGCTCGGCGATCTTTTTGGCCAGCGATGCTTCGGCGTTTGTCACGGGCGAGATTCTGGTTGTGGATGGTGGCTTCCTGGCGAGTGGTGTGAACCAATAGCCCCCCTCCCCCTGTGGTTGCGTAAAGTATCTTTTTTCATTGATTTAGCTGTAAGCTCGCATGCAAAGTCTTCATAATAAAAACCTTATCGCTAAATTCTTCAGTACATGTCTGTGGTTAGCCCCGGACAGCGTCCGGGCTGTTGCCAACTTGTTTTCTTCCTGATTATATGTTAAGTATAGCGGATTGGAGTGTAACTAAATTGCACAATGGAAGTGCCTGATTTACGGCGAGTTATGTGGCTTTTAGGGACTTGACATGCGATTTTGCTGGGTTTTTCGCAGATATTTCATAAAAAAATGCGATGCGGTTTATTTTCGTTGGTCACGTCTGTAGCTCGGCTGATTGAGCATTTGGCTCCGAACCAAAGGGTCGGGAGTTCCAATCTCTCCGGGCGCACCATTTTCGACAACTTACAGGGACAAGCACAGGTCGAGGGCAAATAAGAGTCCAATAATTCTTGGACCGCCTCAACGAGACGGTGCCCCACACTATTGCAGCAACAGAAAGCCCTCCGGTTCTCCCGGGGGCTTCTACGTTTCGACGTATTAATGCACTAAGACATGAGTACCGTGTCTTGGTCTACGTTGCTGTACCGAGTACATGCCTCTGAATGAAATATATGGTGCTTGGCACCTTCCCAAAAGCAGAATCTCGTCCAGTGGGGATGCCCATGGATATCGAAGTAACCCACCTCTCCGAATGTGGCGAGATAGGTTTTCCCACTTCGCAAATCTGCAAGTTCCGTATCCGTTATCCTATCCTCTCCGCCATCATCTGAAAGCCGAGCAGTGTCGATAGTTGTTTCTCCATTGGGAAACAGGATGCCCATAGAGATTCGGTTGGTGTTGCAAACATGTTGTCCTTCAATACAGTTAAAATGGGCTCCTCTGTCGCAGGTAAGAGTTCGCTCATCGCCTTTACAACGATCATCCTTGCTGGAGTTTTGCCGATATTTTTAATCTTAGCCAACTGCCTGAGTGGATCTCCTGTTTGAGCGGTCTTGAAAAAATCATTTTCGTTGGCAGGATCTATTTCCATCCATGCCCTCTGATCTTTTTGCATTACATCCAGTTGTGCGATGAGAGCCTGGAGTTGGCCGTCCATAACCTTGTATTGATAGACGGCAACTGTCATCAGTACGCAGGTAAAGGCCGCGATACACCAATCGGTGAAACTGCTTTTTTCGCATAAATAATTCCAGAACCGAACCCACCACCTTGTTTTTTTTGCAGGTAGAGGATTGCTTGCAGTTTGTGTGGCGGATTCTGCGTGATCCTTGGCCATTTCTTCTTTCTCCACGATAAGACGCCGCTCGGCGGCTTCTTGAGCCTTTTGCTTGGCGCGTTCTCTTTGGCGCTGACGTTTGCCCTTGCTCATGCTTGTTATCGGTGATGTAGAGTTTATCTGACGTCAAGGACATTTAGCGGTCATTGCATCAAAGTGAGTTTCCGACCAGATAAAGCTCTGCCTATGCTCAGAAATGAAGGCAGGGGCAACACTAAGGAGTGCATGTAGCCAAGTTGGGGGGCAAACTTCCCCGTCTCGACAAAGGAAATCGTCAAGCTCTCTTCCTCAGGGCGGTTCTGTGTGACCTCCTGTGGCTTAAGTTCCTTGCTTATGGTCAATGAGCTTATCAGCCCACTGAATGAAGTACTTAACGTTAGGCGCGTCGGTATGTCCGCCATCGTGTTGGCGCCAGGCCAGCTGTCCTTCGAGCAAGCCCGAGTTGACTGGCGGCATCTTCGCTGTTCGGTAGTCTGCGGACACGCCCAGGCCTTTGGCGCCGAGGAGTTCGTAGACCGGTTGCGCGGCGACGGTGGCCATGAAGCTTCCCTCCTGATCGAGCCACTTTGCGTCACCCATCTCCGGCACGCCGTAGCTGATGAAGACAGGCTTAGGCGCGCAGAGGGCGATCAGTTCGTTCGAATCTACCGGGATATCACCTGCGTTTTTACTGCCTGCTTTGGCGTCAGAGGCTCCGTACTTCAGAAAGTTTCCAGCCATCCAGTAGTACTCTCCTCCGGTTAGGCTTTCGACAGCTTCTCCGAAGTTGCGGCGATGCAGTTTGGCTCCGCCCTCGCCGGAGGAGCCGATGAGTCCCGTGGCAAATCGGGGTTCAAAGGCGAGGGTGACCAGCGCCGCTTTGCCATAGCGCGAGACTCCTTCAATTCCGACGTGTTTGGCATCGACGGCGGGGTCTGTCTCCAGATAGTCGAGGCCGCGTGCGGCTCCCCATGCCCATGCGCGCAGAGCGCCCCAATCGTCCGGCTTGCGCGGCTGGCCGCGATTGACCAACCCGATGATTCCGCGGGTGAGACCCTGCGCGTTATCGGCCTGGATGCTCGCGGGATTGATAGTTGCGTATCCCCAACCGTCAGCGATGAGTTGCTGGGTTGTGGGTGGATCGACAGGCGGTGCTCCGGGTGGGCGTGGAGCGCCAAAGGAGGGAGCGAGAGCGTTCAATGGGCTGTATCCCGGATATTGGGTGAAGATGCCAGCTAACGAGGAATCGTTCTTGATCAGTAAAGCTTTGAGCGCTGCGTTGATTCGTTCCATCTCTTCGGATGGGGGTTGCGTTGGATTTGGCAGACCCGTCCTGCCGAACATCATGAGAATCGGGACAGGGCCTTTTGCATATGCCGGCACGACCACTGTCATCGCGATATTGACCTGGATGGCCGGGTAGGTTGCGTTGTCTACGTGCCCGACAAGCTGCTTCGCGATGACCGGAGTAAATCCGACGAATTCTTGGTCTGTGACCATAACCTCCCAAGTGACTTTGGGTGTTTTTTGAGGAACGCGTCCGTACACCTCGCGCTCAAAATCTTCGACGATTTCGGGGCGACGCTGTTTCCACCATATCTCCGCGGTCGTTACTTTGCGCCCATTGTTCAAGGTCAGGGCATCCGGAAGATTGGGAAACGGATTTGCCTTGGATTCGTCGTAGTTGGCGTGATTGGGTGCTTTCTCGTCTCCGCTTGGACCGGGCCGCAGCGCCTTGATGCCAAGCTGATCCATCATGTTCTGATGGTCCTGCTCGGCGGTGAAATTCACCGGCGGAGGGGTTGAATCGCTTCCTCCGGTCTGAGCGGTGGCGAGCGAGACTCCCATGACGGCAATTGCAGCGACGATCAGATAACGAGTGACTTGAACCGACTTTCGGAGATATCTTCTGGCGGACATTTGGCTCCTGAAGTAGAAGGCGAGAGTTTCTTGTGGTCTCGAACGAAATCAATTTTAGATCGCGATTTTGACTTAGCTCAAGTGGCTGGCTTATGGGGCGCGGTCTACGGGATTACCGGACCGTGGATTTACCGCCGCTGTGGATGTGCTTTGGGGGAAGCAGCCAGGGATAAAGGATGGCGAGGTTGGGCGGAACGATGGTGAGAAAGAGAAGAAAGATCCCTACGATCTCGGGAATGTGGAGGGACTTGTGAGTTTCGAGGTAGTAAGCCAGAACTGCCAAACCCATAATAGTTGCGCAGATGACGATGCGCGCTACCGTTTTGGCCCAGGGTTTGCGATCGCCGGGAAGCATTTGTATTTCCCCTTTCCTGCTGCGCGATAGCTGTGCCGCGGTGCGGACAATTTATTTAGATGCATCCTGTGGCTGTGCGGGCTATCAACACGGCAGTGTAGGCTGCGCCGAAGCCGTTGTCTATATTTACTACGGTGACGTTGGGGGAGCAGGAGTTGAGCATTCCTAAAAGTGCTGCGGCACCGTCAAAACTGGCACCGTAGCCGACTGAGGTTGGGACGGCGATGACGGGGACGCCGACGAGGCCTCCGACGACCGAGGGGAGGGCACCTTCCATGCCTGCACAGACGATGATGACGTTCGCGTCGGCGAGTTGATCGCGGACCGACAGGAGACGGTGCAGGCCGGCTACGCCTACGTCGTAGAGGCGGGTGACTCGGGTGTTGAAGAGTTCGGCGGTGATTGCGGCTTCTTCGGCGATTGGCTGGTCGCTTGTGCCGGCGCTGAGGATGGCGATGTGGCCCTTCGGCTCGGCAGCCGTGGATTGCTTGAGCGTGATGGCGCGGGCTTGGGGGTGGTAGTGTGCGGTGGGGTTTTGCGCGAGGACGGCTGCTGCTGTGGAGGCGTCGACTCGGGTGGCGAGGACGTCGGATCCAGCGGCAGCCATGCGGGTGAAGATCTCGGTGGTCTGCTCGGGGGATTTGTTTTGCGCGTAGATGACCTCGGGGAGGCCGGTGCGGAGGGTGCGGTGGTGATCGATGCGAGCGTGGCCGAGGTCTTCGTAGGGGAGGTTGGCGAGGCGCTCGGATGCGGCTGCCGGGGCGATGGAGCCGGATTGGACTGCGGCAAGGAGTTCGAGGAGTGTGGCTTTGTTCATGGTGAGGCGACTATGTCGACTTTATCCTAACCACTTTGGATTTGCTGCGGTGCCGTCGAAGTGCGACGTAGTTTTGAAGGGTTCGAATTTGCCTTCGGCAGCGGCGGTTGCGGTACGGGCCAGTAGGGAGGCGATTTGGGTCTGGTCCAGTGGCTTGAAGGTGCGGGCGGCTTCGAGGGCCTGATCGAGTATTTGGGTGTTGTCGATTCCGGTGATGACGACAGAGACGGGTTGGGTCAGGCCGTAGTGAAGGGCTTCGATGGGCTGGACGGTGTTGCTCTTCAGGATGAAGGAGTCGCCGAAGGTCTTCATGGCGAGGACGCCGACGCCTTGCTTGAGCGCGACGGGCATGACCTCTTTGGTGAAGGAGCGGAAGTGCGCGTCCATGACGTTGATGGGCATCTGGATGGTGTCGAAGTGGAAGCTGTGCTTTTGCGCGGTCTCGAGCATGCGGAGGTGGACGGCGGGATCTTTGTGTCCGGTGAAACCGATGTAGCGGATTTTTCCGGCCTGACGTGCGGCGACGGCGGCTTCGAGGGCTCCACCGGGCGCGAAGATGCGGTCGGGGTCTTCCATGCGAATGATCTCGTGGAACTGGACGAGGTCGATCATGTCGGTTTGCAGGCGCCCGAGGGATTGTTCGAGTTGCTTGTTGTATTCGGCGGCGGTGCGGCCGTCCATTTTGGTCATGAGAAAGACCTTTTCGCGATAGCCATTGCGAAGGGCCTGGCCCATGCGGACTTCGGAGATACCGTCGTTGTAGTCCCAGCAGTTGTCGAGGAAGGTGATGCCGTGGTCGATGGCCGTGTGCATGAGGCGGATGCTCTCGGCGGCATCGGTTTGTTTGCCGAGGTGGTAGCCGCCGAGGCCGATGGCGGAGACGCGCTCGCCGGTGGTGCCGAGATCGCGGTAGATCATGCCGGGCGCCTCGGGACGTTTCGATGGAGCGCTTGATGGGGTGTTTTGCGATGCGGGGAGGGTTGTGGCGATGCCGGCGGCGGTGGCGGATTTGAGGAAGTCTCTGCGCTGCATGGCTGCTCCTGTTGCTGCTTTTCTTACCTGAGAGATTGGATGCAGTTTGGGCGATGAGTTCAGCTTAGATAGGCGGCGATCGCGGCTTGCTGGACCTGCTTGACGGGAACGTTGTGCTTTTGCGCAGCCGCGCGGCAGTCTTCGAACTCAGGTGCGGCGTTGTAAGTCTCGCCGTCGCGTGAGCCGAGCTTGATGCGAATTTCGCCGTAGGATGTGGTGACGGTGGTGTGGGTGCGGTCGAGGCAGGAGCGGCGCTCGTGATGGATGCGGACGCCGAGGGTGCTGGTTTCGCGGAGGAGGAGGTCTTCGAGTGTGGGGACTTGCGCGTCGTCGGCGAGGATGGTGAGGAGAGTGCCGAGGCGGCCTTTCTTCATCTGGACGGCGGTGGACATGACGTCGAGTGCGCCGAGGGTGAGGGCTCGCTCGGTTACGTGGGCGAGAATTTGCGGGCTGAGGTCGTCGATGGCGGTTTGGAGCACAGCGACAGCGGCGTGCGTGGCTTCGCCGGATTCGCCTATGCTGAGGCGGAGAACGTTTGGGAAACCCTTGGGATTGTGGGTGCCTGCGCCGTAGCCGATCTGCTGGACGCGCATCGCGGGTTGGGGGCCCAAGGTGGGCGCGAGAATGCGGATGAGGGCGGCGCCGGTTGGGGTGACGAGCTCTTTTTCGATGTGGGCGGAGTAGGTGGGGAGACCGCGGAGGAGATCGGCTGTAGCGGGCGCGGGGACGGGGAATCGGCCGTGGGCGCAGTCGACCATACCGCCACCTACGTTGAGGGGGGACGAGTGCCACTTGTCGATGGCGAGGACGTGGATGCCTGCAGCGGCGGCGACGATGTCGACGATGGCGTCGACTGCTCCTACTTCGTGGAAGTGGATCTTTTCTATGGAGACGTTGTGGATCCTGGCTTCGGATGCGCCGAGGAGTTCGAAGGTTTGGATTGCGGTTTCTTTGATGGGTGCGGCGAGGTTTGCAGCGTTGATTAGGTTGCGGATGACGGTGAGGGACCGGCCGTGGGTGTGCTCGGGGGGATGGTTGTGTTTGTGTTCGTGTGTATGGTGATGGGTGTGCGTGTGTTGTTCGGCTGGAGGATGAGCGGTCTCGGCTATCTTTTCTCCTTCGTAGACGTGGACTTTGGTGGAGGAGATGCCGCTGCGGTCGGCCTTTTCGATTTTGAGGGTGGCTTTGAGATTCAGAGCGGCTACGGCTTCGTGGAGAATGTTGGGGTCGACTCCAGCGTCGACGAGGGCTCCGAGAAACATGTCGCCGGAGATGCCGGCGAAGCAATCGAGGTAGGCGATTCGCATGGGGTTATTGTTTCATGGGCGCGGGACTGAGTTGGAGGGGCGGAGGCTGCGAATATTTCGCGTGATGAAAGTCAGAGAGTAGGCATAGACTTCTGGCGTTCCCGATTACCTCGCTTTCCCGATCCACGCTTCGAGCGCCTCGCTCGCGCTGTTGTGCGGTCCAAAGAGTGTCGCCGCAAACCTTCGTACCTTGATTGGACGAATTCCACCTCTCCGGCCTGTGATGGGGTGGGATTTGTTTTGCTGAATCAGCGAGTAGCTGGGGTGATGGCTGTGGCGGGTAGGACGTCGTTCATGCTGCCGGAGCGGTAGCCTTCAGTGTCGAGGGTGACGTAGAGGAAGCCCAGAGGCTTGATCGCAGCGGTTATTTTTTGAAGGGTTGGCAGCGAGAGTGCGCGGGGGAGATCTTCGCGGGCGATCTCGATGCGGGCGAGATCGCCGTGGTGGCGGACGCGGACCTGGGGAAAGCCGAGGGCGTGGAGGGCCGCTTCGGCTTGCTCGACTTGAGAGAGACTTTCGCTAGTGACGGGGCGACCGTATTCGATGCGTGAGGCGAGGCAGGCGGATGCGGGTTTGTCGGCGAGAGAGAGGTTAGCTTCGCGGGCCAACTGGCGGATTTCCTGCTTGGTTAGTTGCGCGGTGACTAGCGGAGCTACGGCGTGATGTTGGGCTGCGGCTTGCTGGCCGGGACGGAATTCGCCATCGTCGTCGAGATTTCTACCATAAGCAATGTGTGCGAAGTTGAGGGTGGCGCGGGCTTGCTCCATTTGGGTGAAGAGCTCGTCTTTGCAATGGAAGCAGCGGCGGGCGTCGTTGCGCCGGTAGTCGGGGCTTTCGAGTTCGCTGGTGTGGAGGATTTGTGTCGGGATGTTGTGTTCGGCAGTGAACGCGAGGGCAGCGGCCAGTTCGGCGCGGGGGAGAGAGGGGGAGTCGGCGATGATGGCGAGCATTTTTTCGCCGAGGACCTGATGGGCTGTGTAGGCGAGGTACGCGGAGTCTGTGCCTCCTGAGTAGGCTACGAGGACGCTGCCTAGTTGCTGCAGCGTGGCCTGGAGCTTCGCGGATTTGGCGGCCAGATCCATCTGGTTTGATTGTAGGCCAGATGGTGGTGCTGCAGTATGGGGCCTACTTCCGCCTCATTCCATCAAAGGATGTGCTGGTCAGTGGGGCGAAAGAGTGTTGTACTAAGACAAATTCCTCAACAGTGAGCGTGAAATGTCCCGGAAACTCAGTCTGGTGGCCTTCGTTGTCTTTGGTTGTTTTGGCTCAATGTTTACTCGCGCCCAGAGTTTCACTTTGCAGCAGGTGATGAGCGGCACGTTTAACTCGGAGCTGCAGGCTTCGCCTAAGGGGTCACGTGTGGTGTGGATGGCGAATGCTGAGGGCAAGCGGAATGTCTGGGTTGCCGACCTGGCGAATGGGAGTTTCGCCGCCCGACAGTTGACCGCTTATACGGCCGACGACGGGCAGGATATTGGGGACATCACGTGGACGTCCGATGGATTGTCGGTGGTGTATGTGCGCGGCGGGGATTTCGAATTTCCGGGGCGGCCTGATCCGAATCCGGCTTTGCTAGTTGAAGGCGTTGAGCAGGCGATCTTCATTGTGCCGGTAGAGGGCGGGAAGCCGCGGCGGGTGGCTGAGGGACGATCGCCTGCTGTTTCGCCTGACGGTAAGACTGTTGCGTTTCTTAGCAAGGATGGAATCTGGAGCGTTTCGCTTGCCGATGAGTCAGCGAAGCCGGTGATGATGTTCCATACGCGGGGAACTCCGGGGCCGCCGGTTTGGTCGCCGGATGGGAGGTTTGTCGCGTTTACGAGCAATCGGGGCGATCACGGGTTTATTGGGGTCTATTCGATCTCGGAGAAGACGATTACCTATATGGATCCGTCGACGCAGACGGATCGGTATCCGGAGTGGTCGGGCGACGGCAAGCGGATTGCCTTTGTGCGAACGAGTGGAGGAGGAGGCGGAGGTGCAGGGCCGCGGCGGAGTGGAGAGCCATGGTCGATCCATGTTGCGGATGCTGCGAGTGGAGCGGGGCATGAGGTGTGGCACGCAGCGAAGGGGCAGGGCAGTGTCTTTCATCCGCTGGCGACGGAGCAGCAGTTGTTTTGGACGCCTGGCGGTCATCTTATCTTTCCCTCTGAGGTTGATGGTTGGGAGCATCTTTACTCCGTCGCGGTGAGCGGTGGTACGGCGACGTTGCTCACGCCGGGTGAATTTGAAGTGGAGCATGTAGCGGTGAGTCCGGATCGGGCGAATCTGGTGTTCAGCTCAAATCAGGGGGATATCGATCGCAGGCATGTGTGGAAGATTGCCGCAGATGGAAACGCGGGGATCAAGCAGCTCACGACTGGAGATGGCATTGAGGTGTTTCCGGTGATGACAGCGAGTGGGGGAGTTGCGGTTCTTCGTGCAGATGCGCGAGTGCCGATACGGCCGGCGTTTGTGGCAAAGAACGGAGAGCTGCGGGATCTTGCGCCGCAGCTGGTAGCTGCGGATTATCCGGCGAATAAGCTGGTTGTGCCGCAACAGGTGATTCTCTCCGCGTCGGATGGAATGAAGATCCACGGGCAACTCTTTCTTCCGGCGACAGCGAGTGATGGGAAGCGGCATCCTGCGTTGGTGTTCTTCCACGGCGGTTCGCGGCGACAGATGCTGCTGGGCTACCACTACATGGACTATTACTCGAATTCGTACGCGATGAATCAGTACCTGGCGAACCGGGGTTACATTGTGCTGTCGGTCAACTATCGCAGCGGAATTGGATATGGGTTGAACTTTCGCGAGGCTATCAACTATGGGCCGACCGGGGCGAGTGAGTACAACGATGTCCAGGGCGCGGGGCTTTATATGCAGAATCGCCCGGATGTCGATCCGGCGAAGATTGGCGTCTGGGGTGGAAGCTATGGTGGATATTTAACGGCTTTGGCGTTGGCACGTTCGTCGGATTTGTTTGCTGCGGGAGTGGACTTCCACGGTGTTCATGATTGGGCGGCACGGCTGAGTCAGACGGGTGGGACACTGGATCCGACGGTGGCTCGAATTGCGTTCGACTCGTCGCCGCTGGCGTCAGTCAAGACGTGGAAGTCTCCCGTGTTGCTGATTCAGGGGGATGATGACCGGAATGTAGCGTTCTCGCAAACGGTTCGGATGGCCGCCGCGTTGCAGACCCAGGGAGTTGAGTTTGAGGAGCATGTGTTTCCCGATGAGATTCATGGGTTTCTCATGCATCGAAGCTGGGTGACTGCTTATGGGTTGACGTCCGATTTCTTTGGCCGTCATTTTGGAGTGGCTACTTCGGAGCCCATCCCTCAGAAGACTGCCCATTAGCGGTTTGTCTCGGCGGCGTGGAGATTGTGAGAGATCAGTCGGGGATCTGCCATCCTACTGGGGTCTGCGCCAGGGTGGCTTTTGCGGTGATCTGGCTGGTGGTCGCACGGGCCATCTCGGGGAAGACGGCTTGAATGTCGTTGCCGAGAGCCCAGACGGGAACTTCTTTCATCGAGTAGCTGTAAGTGACGGTGGTTTCTTTGAAGCCGTCGACAACGGCGATCGGGGTGAAGCTGTCGATGCTGGTGACCTCGCGGTGGCCGTAGCAGAAGTGAGGCGCGAAGCGAGTGCCGGCAGTGGCGATGGTGTAGCGGGCGACGTGAATGCGATTCTCAACTGACCTGTCGAGGAGGTGTGCGTCGACGAGGGAGTCCATCTGTTTCATCCTGGCGGAGTCGGTGGTCTCGTAAGGGAAACGGGTGTCGGAGAAGAGACAGTCGGGACGGTCGAGAAAATGATTATTGATGGCAAGGGTGAAGTTGGCTGGGGTAGGAGCGGATTTGCCACTGTTGCAGCCTGAAGTGAAAGCGATTGCCAAAAGGGACAGGACTGCAGCTGTCAGAGTGGTTGATGATTGATTTCTGTGGACGATTTTCACGCTTCTCCTGATTTTATTTAATCTAATTGGTTGGATGCAGCGGTGGGTGCAAGAGTCGCTGGGATGATCGTATCTGTTCTGTTGAACAGATACGATAAACGGTTGAGAGGCTTAGTTTCCGTCGAGGATCTCGTCGGGGAGGGGGTCAAGTTCGCCGATGGTCTTCATGGTTGCGAGCGTCTTGAGGTCGGTCTGGACCTGAGCCCACTTTTCGGGATCTTTTTTGGTGATGATGGGAGCGAGTGGGTCGGCATAGTAGTCAATGAGATCGTGTTTGAGCTCGGCCGGGACAACCTTGTCGGGATGTTCGGTGATCATGTGCAAGAGTGTGGCGTAGGTCTTATCGGTCAGTGGGTAGCCGCCGGGTTTGACTATCTGTCCGGTATCGAGATCGCGGTTGGAGATGTAGTGCTCGATGCGATCGTAGTTGGTGAGGACGAGGCGCATCGCTTTGATTGAATGATTGACGCTTTTGATATAGAGGTCTTCGGTGTGCTGGTCGGGTCCCTTGATGGCAAGCATTTTGAGGGTGCCAACCTTAGGGAGGATGTAGATGAAGCCGGCGTAGAGGTGGCTGGTAAAGCCGGGCGTCTTGCGGTAGGCCTCCCAATTGTTATCGGTTGATGCCTGGATGAGATCATTTCTCAGCGTCTCGAGATCGGGGCTGGGAATGTCTTCGGGGAAGCTCTTTTTGTGGAGGACGGTTTCGGCGCGCGCGATGTTGGGGAGAAAGCGGCGGACAGCATAACGATAGACGCGAATGGAGGTTTCTTTGGTGCCGATGATGTCGGGCAGGTTCAGACCGTAGGTCTCGAAGAATGCCTTTCGCAAAAGATCTCTTGGCACTTCGAGGCCGACAAATTTCATGTATTCGGATGGGGCGAAGCGGCGTTTACTGAGCTGGTTGATGTCGAAGGCGAACTCTGTCTGAACGTGGGCGTGGGGGTTCTGGGCATAGTTGACGATGGTGCCGTACCGTTGTTCGAGCTTCGGAAACTCAATAGGGACCGAGAAATTGACAGCGGTGCCGTGGCCGATTGTGTCGCCGATGTAATGAGAGAGAGAGCCAATGGCGAAGGCGAGTTCGTCGGCTGTTTTCGCGTTGTGGAGGAGACTGAGGACGAAGTCTCCGGAGCGGACGTAGTGAGTGAGGTCGGAGAAGAAGGCGTTTCCGAAGGGATAGTAGCCGAAGTCCTGGATGGCGGAGCCGCCGTACGCGTAGGCGTGGGCCTCTTGTAGCTGCGCGTCGGTGAGGGTGGGGTAGTGTTTGAGGAGGATGGGGCGGATGGATTGCTTCCAGGCGAGGTCGATCAGCTCCTGGTGGGTTTGGACAGAGTACGGCGTCGCCTGTGTCGTCGTGAGTAATAGGCCGAGGATCGCGATGGTCTTGAGGAACGTGGTGCGGCCTGGGATAGGAATGGCTTGTCCTCGGTCTTTGTCTAGTTCGACTCTACACACTGTACATAGGATGAAGGGGATAGGGAAAGGGTAGGCTGGCGGAGGGTATCGTGGATGCATGAATGAGGTGCGAATGCGTCGGGGCTGGGTTCCGTATGCATGGATAGCGGCGGCGTTCGTGGTGATGGCCTTGTGGGGCATTTCGGGGCGCGGCAGTCGGGGGGATCGCTCCGTGAGTGAGCGGAAGGTGATGCATGAGTTGGTGATGACGCAGTTGGATGGTGGCGCGTGGCGCATGACGGAGCATCGCGGGCAGGTCGTGCTGGTGAACTATTGGGCTACTTGGTGTGGGCCTTGCCGGGAGGAGATGCCGGGGCTAGTGCGGTTGTCGCGTGAGTTGGGACCGAAGGGGCTTGCTGTTGTGGGGGTTGCGTTGGATGACGGCGGCGAGGAGAAGGTTAGGCGATTTGTGGGGGAGCTGCGGGTGAATTATCCCGTCGTGATGACGGGAAGACTGTCGCAGATGGAGTTTGGGTTGGATGGTTTGCCAGCAACAGTGCTGGTGGATCGAGAGGGACGCGTTGCGAAGACGTATGTTGGTGCGGTGAGGGAACAGGATTTCCGAGCAGACGTGGAGACGTTGTTGGCGGAGAGATAGCTGAGCGGAGATAGCTGATCAGTCAGAGGAAGAAAGGAATTTTTTGTGTGGTAATTTTGTGTCGGACCTCGTGATCGCCTCCGGATTATTCGGTCTGGCCGACTTTGGTGGGGTCGGTTTTGATGAGTATTGGAGTGAAGGGGAGGTTGAAATCGGATTGAGCGTCGGGGTGGGCGGGGTTGAAGTCGGGGATGGTGGGGTCGAGGAATTTGGCTAGGGGAAGATTGGCTTCGCGGATGCCGCGGACGATGCAGCGGGCAAGCTCGTAGGCTCCGTAGCTGTTGAAGTGGGTGTCGTCGCTGATGGCGGCGGTTTGGCCGGGGAAGGAGTTTTCCGGGTAGTGCATGAAGGCTTTGAGTGTGCCTTCGGGTCCCATGGCTTCGAAGAGGATTTTGCTCATGGATTGAGGTCGATGAGGGTGACTTTTTGCTGGGCGGCGACCTCGCGCATGGCGTCAGGATAGAGGCCGAGGGAGTCGGTGATGGTGCCGGCATCGTCGAAGGTGCGGCGGTTCATTGAGGTGATGAGAACTGGCGTCGCACCTCTGGTGCGGGTCTGGGTGATGTACGAGATGAGAAGTTTTTTGTATTCGTCGAGTGGGCACAGCACCGGGCTTCATGTCGTTATGGGCGAACTGAATGAAGAGATAGTCGCCGGGTTTGATGGTGGTCATGATCTTGAAGAAGCGCTGTTCGGCGACGAAGCTTTTGGTGGTCTCGCCGGATTCGGCGTGGTTGGCGATAACGATGCCGGGGAGGAAGAAGTGCGGGAGCATCTGGCCCCAGGCGGCCCAGGGTTCGTAGTACTGGTCGACGACGGTGGAGTCGCCGGCGAGATAGATGACGGGCTCGTTGGGTATGGGCTCGATGTTGATAGAGCGGATGCTGGGGTGGTCGCCGTTGAACTCGAGCGTAAGTTTGTGGTCCCAGTTGAGGATGCCGAATTCGCGAGGTTTGAGTTTGACTTTGTCTTCCGGGTCACCATTGATCTCGGGATAGCGGACGTTGGTGTCGAAGGTCTTGGTGACTGAGTCGGTTGCCGCCGGCGCGGATCTTTGCAAGCATGAGGCGTCGGCCTTCAGCGCGCACGGTGGTGACGGAGGGTTGTGGGCCGCCGAGAACTACTGTGACGCGGTAGCTGCCTTCGGGGATGGGGACAGAGAAGAAGAAGGGCTTGTCGCTGGTGCAGAATCCGGCTTGAACGGTGGGAGAGTCGAGGAGATCGAAGCCGGCAGTGGTGTCAGTGAAGCGGCTGGTCGGGGAGAGTGTGGCGAACATGCGGTTTGCGGGACCGCAGGCGTACTTCATCAGACTGGGGTTGAACGGGGCCTGGGGTGGGGCGCCGGGTTGGGCTTGCACGGCCCGAACTGTGGATAAATAAAGTGCGGCGAGCGGCAGGAGGGTGAGGAGAAAAAAATGTCTGGCGCCTCTGGAGAAGCCCTCGGGCACCTGTATTGCGGTGATGCATTGCCATACTCCCCCACCCGTACAAAATTGTCAAAGTCCAAGAACCAAAGGATATAAGTCTGGACTTAGATCTGGCATCCTATGCTGAATCAAAAAGCCCGGCGTAGGCCGGGCTTGGGTTTTCCCCTGACTTAAGTTTATCAGTGGTGTCAATGGGCAATCGTGGTTGCTGGCTCGATTGCAATTCGTTCGCTGCACCAAAACGGCGCGGATAATCTATCGGTGCGAGCCCGATGTCCTGATTGTCTCTGTTGTCTTCGTTGTCTTCGCAAGCGGAGGAATGGCAGATTTCCGTTGCCTTTGTCCTTTATGACTATGGGCCTCGTTGACGTTTCTCTTTTAAAGACAGAGCACAGTGTAAGGTGTATGGACGGCGGTCACTTTCCTGTCGCCGAAAGAAACTTGATCCGGACTCATAAAGGGGAATCTCGAATGAAAAGCATCACGGTGAAAGATGGCACAGAGATTTTTTACAAGGACTGGGGTACAGGTCAACCGCTTTTTTTCCACCATGGGTGGCCACTCTCAGCGGACGACTGGGACGCGCAGATGATGTTTTTTCTGGAGCACGGCTATCGTGTGATCGCCCATGATCGTCGCGGCCATGGCCGCTCAACGCAGACGGCAACCGGCAACGACATGGATACGTATGCTGCCGATGTCGCTGAGCTTGTTGAAGCGCTCGATCTAAAGGATGCTATTCATATCGGACACTCCACCGGCGGGGGCGAGGTGGCACGTTATGTAGCACAACATGGTAAGGGCCGGGTTGCAAAGGCGGTCCTCATCAGCGCGATTCCTCCGACATTTATGCAGTCGGATAAGAATCCTGACGGCGTTCCCAAAGCGGTCGTCGACGGTATTCGCGAGGGCACGGCGAAACATCGTTCCCAGTTCTACCTGGACATCACTATGCCGTTTTACGGTTTCAACCGGCCGGGCGCAACTGTCTCCCAGGGAATTCGAGAGAACTGGTGGCGGCAGGGGATGATGGGTGGCATCAAGGCGCAGTATGACTGCATTAAGGCTCTTTCCGAGTCTGAATTTTACGATGATCTCGCAATCATCGACGTTCCGGTACTCGTGATGCACGGCGAGGACGATCAGATTTGCCCTTTCCTAACTACGGGAGCGAGGTCAGTCAAGCTCTTGAAACAGGGCAGGCTGAAATCCTATCCAGGCTTGCCACACGGGATGCTAACTACCTATGCGGATGTCATCAACGCGGACCTGCTCGAATTTATTCGGTCGTAAGGTCTTCCGAGTAGCTGAGGACAGCGTACTGCGCTATTCAGTACGCTGTCTGCAGTTGGGCCGGCCGGGCCAACTTTACCCTCACAACGTCTTCAGAAATGCGATCAGCGCCTTTTTGTCCTCCGATGAAAGATTGAGTCCGAACTCGTGACCAGGAACCGCACGAGTTGGTGAACCGTAGCCTCGATATCCAGTGGGTATATAGTCTGGACGGAGGCGATTGGCATCGAACCAATCCTCCAGGGTTGCAACAGAGCCATTGTGTTCGAAGGGGCCGCGATACCAGACACCCTTCAGACGAAGGTACCTTGTAATAGCCGGTTCCGCGACGAGTCTTCATCGCCAGGAAGGGATCAGTTCCTACCGATACATCAAGAATTCGATAGAGGTTGCGATCCTCTTCCGGCACGTTGAACCCAGAGGCCGGGGTAAGCATGTTGTTTGTGTAGAGCGGAGGCGCATGGCAACTGCTGCATCCCTCGCGCCCAAAGATTTTCTTTCCTTTGGCAGCCAAGGGACCAAAGTGGTTTGGATTGGGCGGCGGCTTGAGGGAGTAGACAAACAATGCCAACGCATATAGGTCCTGATCGCTTTCGCGAGCGAAGTCTTTCGGGGTAAGCGGCTTATTTTCGCGTCCGGCAGGCACGAACCCGTTATAGTCCGTCGGGTCTTCAGTGAAGTTATTGATTGCGTCGTAGCGCATCATGTCTTCGATGGAACGATGCTGCTGCAGACCGGTGTGATCAAGATAGAGTCGCTCGCGTACGCCGATCAGGTCAGGAATCTGCGTTGGGAAGAGGGCGCTCGTGCCCTGGCGTGGAAGGACCCCCTGGGGGATGGTGGCCACATGAGCTTCGAAATCGGCGATGCTTTTTTGTGACAAGGGGGCCGTGGGGTCCGGTTGAATCCAAGGAGCTCCGAAGAAGAACGTAGAGAGGCCTTTATTTGTTTTATTCTGGTCGATTGTCTTGTCGTTGGTGAGGCGATAAGCCCACATCCTGCCAAACGGCACATCACCCTGAGCTCCTTTCACAACTCTCCCGCCCGGAAGGACGCGGGTATGACATGCGGAGCAAGAGTCAAATGTAACCTCGACTGTTCCTTTCTTTCGGATCACATAGCGGTAATACGGCAGGATTCCGTTTTTATCCAGCTTTATACCGGTGTATTCATACCACTTCGGATTTCGCACGTCGGAGAAAGGATTATCTACTTCGGTATAGTCCTTCGCTGCTTCGAAGATCAATTCACCCGCATGGATCCAGTCTTGCCTTGTATGGAGAGCGGTTCGATCAAATGCTGGCTGAGGCTTCTGCTGCTGGAGCCACTTCCAATAGCCCTTCGGTTCCTTACCTGGAGCGTAGATCGGATATGTCTTGAGCGGAGGGCGTTCCGGAATCTGATAGTAAAAGTCGGACTTGAGATGATGCACGGGAATCCGAGCCGCACGCGAGAGTTCGAGGGTACGCATGGCATCGTCATCCCAGACCCTGGGAACCTTAGGAGTAAAGGTTTGACGGCTAGTTTGGCCGGATATCGAAGAGATACCGGTAATTAGAAGTAACGCTACCCTACGAAAACCACAAAACTTTCCGCTCGTTCTGTCTATCAATTTCAGGAGCCTCCGTCCCTAACGGAACACCGTGACGAGAGGTTTATTCCTGAGTTACTGATCTCAAGCAGAGCTGCAACGCTTCGTCGCGAAGCGTATGGAGCTGGGCTTACTTCTTTTTGGCTGCACGTTCAGCGAGCACTGCGGAGTTCTCTGCTATTGCGGCGCGGATCAGTTGCTTGAAGGCAGCTTCGTTGATCTTCTCTCCTTCACGGATGTCGATCGCGCGCCGCACGTTTCCTTCCAGGCTGGAGTTGAAGAGCTTCTTCGGGTCTTTGATGGAGGCTCCGCGAGCGAAGGTGAGTTTAACAACCTTCTTGTACGATTCGCCTGTGCAGACGATGCCGTTGTGGGACCAGACAGGGATCTCCCATTTCCACTCTTCCTGGATATCGGGATCGGCATCGTGGATGAGCTGACGGAGATGAGCGAGGGTCTCGCCTCTCCAATCACCAAGCTCTTCAATCCGTTTGGTGATGTTTGCTGAAGCGTCCTCAACCTTCGGACTACTTGTTGCCTTCATGTTCTCTCCGATCTTGATTGACGCCCGTACGATAACTCAACAAAGCCGCTCTTGTAAGCTACTACGTTGTTCAGATGCCACTTCTGCTCGGTGCCGGAATCACCGAACAGGTGGAGTCCGTCACCCAACAGGACCGGCGCTATCATCAATCTGATTTCATCCACGAGGCCGAGCCTGAGAAAACTCTGGCCTAAGATGGCACCACCTACCAGCCAGATGTTTTTGTATCGTGGCGCGAGTCTCTCACGCACCAATCTCTTGAGATCGCCTGAGTAGAATTCCACGCTCTTCCTGGGGGACGAGAGTTCTCTCTTTGTTACGACGATCGTCGGAGTATCGCCATAAGGCCAGCCGAGTTCGAGCGCGTGCTCATAGGTTCGAGAACCCAGCACGTAGCAGTCTATCGACTGGACGACCTCAGGCTCGTCGTCAGGAACCCCTTTTTCGTAGACGTCAGAACTGTCCATCCACGAAACACTGTTGTCCTTCCTGGCGATGAAGCCATCAAGGCTTGAAACTACGTGCAGCGTTACCGTCGATCTGATTGCGCTCGACACGTTTCCTCCGGATCGCGGCGGCTTGTCAGGCCAATCGTTTCGAAATGAGCCGTCGAAGCAGATGGCCTTTCCACATCAACAATCCCGTAAGGACCATGAGAGGGAAGAAGACAAACCGAGTCGGGTGGGCGTACTGCGGAAGCTTTTCAAACGGGCTATAAATATAGCCGTATATGGGGATTGCCAGGATAATGTGGACCCAGCGAAGAATCAAACGTATGGTGCCCTGGTTCATGACCGCCTCCTTTTCGATGCTGACGTTTATTGCAGACCGGCGACAACTCGTTCCATGTTGCCGATGAACTTCTGCCAGCCGTAGGTCGCGCCTTTATAGGCTGCGTCCTGATCGGGGCCGAAGCCAGACTGCTCCATGCGCACATGAGTACCGGCGTCGGTCGGTGTCAGCGTCCATGTGACGACGCTCCCGAGCCCTAACGCGCCCCAGCTATAGGAGAGCTTCTTGTTGGGTTCGACGACCAGAACTTCGGAGTCGATAATGCCGTTCCAATTGGGCACGGGTGTGGAGCGGAACTGAAAAGTATGGCCCACGACAGGCTGAAATTCGTTATCCATCAGCCACTCCTTAATGAGTGGGCCTTCGGTGAGAGCGCGCCAGATTTTTTCCGGCGGATGGGACATCTCTCTTTCGATCACAAGTGAGCGTGTAGTCGTCATAGTCATTAGTCCATCCTTTTGAGTAAGTCTTCGAGGCGGTCAAACCGGTCGGGCCAGAAGCGGCTGTAGTAACTCATCCAATCAATTAGCGGTGCGAGTGCTCTGGGCTGAGCGCTGTAGTGTGTCTCGCGCCCCTCGCGGCGATGGCGAACCAGACGGGCACGCTTCAGAGCGGACAGGTGCTTCGAAACCATGGGCTGAGAAACGCCGGCGCGCTCCGTCAAAGCGTGAACGGTCTGCTCGCCGTCGCGGGTCAGCCGTTCGAAGATGGCTCGGCGCGTCGGATCGGCGAGGGCTTTGAAGAGATTGTCTGGGGAGGCACTCGACATGTTTAAACCATAACCATATGGTTATGATTTGTCAAGAGGAAATTCTGCTTTTTCTCGTGGTGCGGTCGATTTTTTACTGGCCGGGTTGGGTGGGGTTTTGCTTTGGAAAGAGAAATTGGATAGCGGTGGGGAAGCGTTGTGCCCAGGCTTGTTCTTCGTGTTTTGCTCCGGACTGTTTTACAAAGACGATTGCGGGGTGGTTGAAGGCGGCTGCTTTGAGGTTCGTGCCTAGCTGCTCAGAGAGCTGGACGAAGCCGCTGTTGAAGGCATCGGGTTCCATGCCATGGTCGCGGGCGAATTGCAGATTTTCTCCTAACTCGTTTGTGCCTACTCCAACAGAGACTCTTCGGGGGCCAACCGCCAGCGATGCGGTGTCGCGAAGGAGTTGACCGTTTCCAACCTGCAGAGAGGTGCTTTCAAGCAGGCCGAGGCGGAAGAGATCGGGGCGGTGGATGATGGCGTAGAGGGCGGCGACTGATCCGTAGGAGGATCCCCCGATGGCTGTGTGGTCGGGGTCGTTGACGGTGCGGAATTCGCGATTGATAAGGGGAAGAACTTCGGTTGCGAGGAATTCGGGAAAGAGTTTGCCGTGGGGCTCGGGTGCGGTGAAGATCGGATCGAAGTAGGGAATGTATTCGTCGCTGCGGCGCTTGCCTGGACTGTCGATGCCGACGACGATGATGGGTTCGATTGCGCCGTTACCGATCAGCTTTGTCAGGGTTTCGTCGATCTGCCACTCATGATGAAAGCTGGATGTGCAGGCGTCGAAGAGATTTTCACCGTCGAGCATGTAGAGGACGGGGTAGTGTTTCTGAGTGTTGGCTGGATCGTTGTATCCGGGCGGGAGCCAGATGCGAAGGTTTTGCGTGTCGCCGAAGGTCGTGCTGGTGAAGATTCGCTTCTGCAGGTCTCCGACGACGGTTGATTTACAGTCTGGCTGCGACGCAGGAGGGGTTTGTGCGATGCCCGGAGTAAGGCAGACTACGAGTGCAAGCAGGGGTACCACTACGCGGGATCTTATCGACATGCCGCATTATCTCAACTGGCAGAGTGACTGAGATTATGAGGCGGTTTGGCTCGGTGGGGTCCGCGCAAGTATGGTGATCAGCGGCCTACCATCTGTTGCAGTTTTTCAGGGTAGCGAGCGCCCTGGACTTTGATCTCTGCGGCGGCGGTGTCGATTTTGTCCAGATCTTCGGGCGTGAGTTCGATTGCCATTGCTCCGATGTTCTCGTCCAGACGAGATAACTTGGTTGTGCCGGGGATGGGAACAATCCAAGGCTTCCGGGCAAGCAGCCACGCGAGGGCGATCTGGGCAGGTGTCGCGTTTTTTTGCTTTGCGATGGTGCTTAGCAGATCGACGACGCCCTGGTTCGCCTTTATGGCCTCTGCTGTGAAGCGAGGCAGAGCGGCCCGGAAGTCGCTGCTGTCGAACTTTGTGTTTTCGTCTATCTTTCCGGTAAGGAATCCTCTCCCCAGCGGACTGAAGGGAACGATACCGATTCCGAGTTCTTCGAGCGTGGGGAGTACTTCGGATTCAGGCTCTTTCCACCATAGAGAGTATTCGTTTTGGAGTGCGGTGACAGGCTGGATGGCGTGTGCACGACGGATGGTCTGCACGCCTGCTTCCGACAGACCGAAGTGCTTTACCTTCCCTTCCTGGATCAGGTCCTTCACCGTTCCTGCTACGTCTTCGATTGGCACGTCGGGGTCGACTCGGTGCTGGTAGAACAGGTCGATGGAGTCGGTTTTCAGGCGCTTGAGCGAGGCCTCGGCGACCTGCCTGATACGCTCGGGGCGGCTGTTCAAGCCCTGACCGCCAGGGCTTCCATCCTGGTTGACGTTGAAGCCGAACTTGGTGGCGATCACGACCTGGTCGCGGATGGGAGAGAGTGCTTCCCCGACGAGTTCCTCGTTCGTGAACGGGCCGTAGGCCTCAGCGGTGTCGAAGAAGGTGATGCCCCGGTCGACGGCTGTGCGCAGAAGCGAGATCATCTCCTGCTTGTCCGGAAACGGCGGGGAGTAGGAGTGGCTCATTCCCATGCAGCCGAGTCCGAGAGCTGAGACTTCCAGGTTGCTGTTGCCCAATTTGCGTTTCTGCATGTTCATCCGCCAAGTAAGGGAATTGTTTGGTGCGGCGCAATTTCGGTTGGAAACGAGAGTGCGCCGGTGTGGTTTATGCGGATTTGAGAGAGGCCATGTCGATGGAGAAGCGGTATTTTACGTCGGCCTTCAGGAGCCGTGTCGTAGGCTTCGTTGACCTTCTGGATGGGGATGACTTCGACGTCGGAGGTGATGTTGTGTTTGCCGCAGAAGTCGAGCATCTCCTGGGTTTCGGCGATGCCGCCGATGGGCGAGCCGGAGAGGCTGCGGCGGCCGAAGATGAGGTTGAAGGCGGAGACGGGCATGGGCTTTTCGGGCGCGCCGACGAGGGTGAGGTTTCCGTCGCGGCGCAGCAGGCCGAGGTAGGCGTTGATGTCGTGGTCGGCGGAGACGCAGTCGAGGATGAAGTCGAAGCTGCCGGCGTGCTTGGCCATCTCGTCGGCGTTTTTGGAGATGACGACTTCGTCGGCGCCGAGGCGGAGGGCGTCGTCTTTCTTGCCGGGCGAGGTGGTGAAGAGGACGACGTGTGCTCCGAGGGCGTGGGCGAACTTGACGCCCATGTGGCCGAGGCCGCCGAGACCGACGATGCCGACCTTCTTGCCCTTGGTGACTCCCCAGTGGTGCATGGGCGAGTAGGTGGTGATGCCGGCGCAGAGGAGAGGCGCGGCTCCGGCGAGGTCGAGGTTGGAGGGGACTTTGAGGACGAATCGCTCGGTGACGACGATGCTGTCGGAGTAGCCGCCGTAGGTGACGCCGCCGGTGTGCTTGTCGGGGAAGTTGTAGGTGAGGGTGAAGTTGGGGCAGAACTGCTCGAGGCCGTGCTTGCACTCGGGGCAGGTGCCGTCGGAGTCGACCATGCAGCCTACGGCGGCGAGGTCGCCGACTTTGAATTTGGTGACGGCGGAGCCGACTTTGGTGACGCGACCGACGATCTCGTGGCCGGGGACGCAGGGATAGACGGTGGGCATGACACCGCTCCACTCGTTGCGGGCCTGGTGGAGGTCGGAGTGACAGATGCCGCAGAAGAGGATTTCGATCTGCACGTCGGTCTCGGTTGGATCGCGCCGCGCGATCGTGGTGGAGGCTAGCGGCGATGTCGCACTGGCAGCGGAGTAGGCTTTTGCGTTGTACATGGCTGCACCTTAGATGCACGGGATCCGGAACAATATCCAAAATACGCCGTTCTCGACACAAAGAGCATGCACGGGGCTGGAAACACCTGGACTGTGTTTTGTTACAGGGCTCTCATCTACGGATGGCGAAGGCCCGGATATTTGTGGCGACGGGATTGTCTGCTACTCTCGGAATCATGCCATCACGCCATCTTTATGTTCCAGCCGCCATTTTCCTGGCCACGGCTTTCTGCTGTGTACAAGCTCAGCCTCAAAAACCTGCCGCGCAGTCTGTTGAGGCTCGGCTTGCTGCTCAAAACGCTTTGTTCGAAGAGTCGTGGCAGACTTCGCTGCGGTTGAATCCTACGCGCGCGACGTCGGTGGGAGACTACCGGTATAACGATCAGCTTGGCGACTCTTCGCTGGCGGCGATTGCGCGTCAGCACGATCTCGATGCGACTTATCTGGCGAAGATTAAGGCGATCGATGCGAAGGGTTTTCCTGAGCAGGATCTGATCTCGCATGATCTGTTTCTGCGGCAGGCTCAGCAGCGGGTGGAAGACTACGACCTGAAAGAGTACGAGATGCCGATCAGCGGGATGGGCGGCATTCACACGGGGCTGGCCGATCTTCCGCTTTCGATGCCGTTCGATTCGGTGAAGCACTATGAGGACTACATCTCGCGTCTGCACCAGATTCCCAAGGCGTTTCAGCAGACGGAAGATGTTCTTCGCGCCGGTGTGAAAGATCATCTGGTGATCGTGCGGTTTATTGCAGAGAAGGTTCCGGGGCAGTGCGATGGTGTGATCTCGGCGAATCCTTTTGTGATTCCGCTGAAGAAGTTTCCTGCTTCGTTCTCGGATGCGGACAAGAAGCGGCTGACGGATGAGATCAATACGGCGCTTCAGAACGAGGTCTTTCCGGCGTACAAGCAGTTCGCTTCGTTTATTACGTCGGACTACGTTCCGAATACGCGGACGACGCTTTCGGTAGAGAGTCTGGGCGGCGGTAAACGGCGGTACCAGGCGGCTCTGCGGCGGTTCACGACGACTGATCTGTCGGCTGCGCAGATTCATGAGATTGGTTTGAAGGAAGTGGATCGGATTACCGCGGAGATGACCGCTCTCGCGAAGGCGAATGGATATAAGGATCTGGAGAGCTTCCGGACGAAGGTGGAGTCTGACCCGAAGTATGTTCCGGCTTCAGCGCAGGAGATTGTGGATGATTTTGCGAAATACATTAAGCAGATGGAGCCGCGGCTGCCGGAGCTGTTCAATCTGCTGCCGAAGACTGCGGTGACGGTTGAGCCGATTCCTCCGTTCCAGGCTGGTGCGGCGACTCACTACCAGGGAGGCACTCCGGATGGAAAGCGTCCGGGGCGCGTGTCGGTGGCGGTGTCGGATCCAACGCATCGGTCCTTCATCAATGATGAGGCGGTAGCTTATCACGAGGGTGTGCCGGGGCATCATCTGCAGATATCGATTCAGCAGAGCCTGACCGGGCTGCCGGAGTTTCGCAAGCATGGAGGGAACTCGGCGTATACCGAGGGCTGGGCTTTGTATGCGGAGGAGCTAGGTAAGGAGATCGGGTTCTATCAAGATCCTGGGTCGGATTATGGCCGGCTGCGGTCGGAGCTGTTTCGCGCCGTGCGGCTTGTGGTCGATACAGGGATTCACGATCAGGGCTGGAGCCGCGATAAGGTGATCGAATATATGCGGGCTTCGCATGCGATCGATGAGCCGACGATTCAGTCTGAGACGGACCGGTATATCTCCGGGCCGGGGCAGGCTTGCAGCTACAAACTTGGGCAACTGAAGATTCGTGAGCTCAGGGAGCGGGCGAAGACGAAGCTTGGGCCGAAGTTTGACCTGAAGACGTTTCATGATGAGATCCTGAGCGGCGGCGCATTGCCGCTGGACGTTCTGGATGCCCGGGTGACGCGTTGGATTGCTGCTCAGAAGTAGAGGGGTTCAAGAGTAAGGGCCGGGCTTGATGCCCGGCCCTTTTCTTTTGTGCCGAGATGGCTATTTGCCGGACTCGGTGGATTTGATGAAGCTGGCTACGTCGGAGTGGAACTGTTTGAGGATGTCTTCACGGACGTAGATCATGTGGCCCGCCTCGTAGTAGTGGTAGCTGATGTTGGACTGCAGCGATTTGGGCATGGGGAGATGATGCATCTCGTAGATGCCCTCGAAGTAAGGGGTGGCGAGGTCGTAGTAACCACCGGCCAGCATGACCTTCATCCTGGGATTCATCTTCATGCGGTAGGCGAGGTCGGGCATGACGTTGGCACCGGTCTCGACGCTGCCGGGCGCGCCGCCACCACCGCCAAAGCCGCGGCCCGGAGGCGTGTGGGTCATGTTCCAGTTGAACTCGCCGCCTTGACGCGCGGACATGAGATAGGTGGCCTGGGTGGCGTACTTGAGATCGTTGTGGAGATACTGGTTGATCGCGGTGTTCCAGGCGGAGGTGATGGCGTCGCTCTGGGGATCGTAGCCAGAGGTTGCGGCGAGGGGATCGACCTGGGGACCTTCGTAGCGCGAGTCGAGACGGCCGGTGGTCATGCCATCGTTGAGCTTGAGCTCTTCGGAGAACTCGCCGCCGGTGACCCGGAGATCAGCGCGGATGAGGTAGTCGACCGGGAGGCCGATGTAGGTGTGGAGTTTTTCGGCCACGGCCTGGCGCTGCGCGTCGGAAAGCTCGGAGCCTTGCAGGAGAGCGGCCATGTAGTCGGTGAGGGCGTATTTTTGCACCTCTTCGAGGAACGGCTTGAGGGCTGGCGGCTGGTTGGGCAGCTTGTGGTGATACCAGGCGGTGGCGGCGAAGGTGGGGAGCGCGAGGGCGTAGGCCTGATCGACGCCGGGATTGGCGGTGGGGCCGTCGACGCTGTTGTCGAAGGCGAGGATCTGCGAGAGGAGGATGATGCCGTTGAGGTCCACGCTGCGGAGGTCGGCGGCGAGGACGGCGGAACGCGGCGTCCCGTAGCTTTCGCCGAAGATGTACTTGGGCGAGTTCCAGCGGTCGTACTTGGAGAGGAAGCGGCGGATGAAGCGCTCGAAGGCGTGTCCGTCTGCGTCTACGCCATAGAAGGCTTCGCCTTTGTTCTTGCCGAAGGTGCGGCTGAGGCCGGTGCCAGGTGCGTCGATGAAGACTACGTCGGCCACATCGAGCAGGGAGTACTCGTTGTTGACGATGCTGTAAGGTGCGCCTTCCTGATGCTGGGTGTCAGGTGTGACGATGCGTTTGGGCCCGAAGGTACCCATGTGGAGCCACATGGTGGGGGAGCCGGGGCCTCCGTTGTAAGCGAAGACGAGAGGACGCGAGGCGGCAGGTGCGTCCTTCTTGAAGTAGGCGACGTAGAACATGCGCGCGATGGGCGGTGCATCTTCGGCGTGCTCGGGGAGATGCACGTTGGCGTCGGGAAGCGGCTTGCCGTCGAAGCCGATGGTTGCGTCCTGCGGGTCCGAGCCGCCGACGGTGAGCGTACCGGCGATGGCTCTATAGGCGATGGCCTGGCCGCCGACGGTGACGCTACCATCCGTGATGGAGTCGGGTGTGCCGGGACTGGCGGCGGTATGAGGTGCGGCTGCAGCGGATGCGGCGGCGGGTTTTTCTTCGGGCTTGTCCTGCGCGAGAAGGGTGGTGGAAGCGGTGAGGACTGCTGCCATCGTTAACAAAACGAACGATGCACGACGACTGCGCTGCAAGATCATAGAGTGAGCCTCTTGGAATTTGAATAAAGATGTGACGGTTTGCCGCTGAGTTTTGTTTCGCTTTCGCGAGATTATGTTATTGGTTTGCGCTCGGCAAGCCAAGAAACGAAAGCAAAACGTGGGGATCTCGTTCAAGGTCGCGGCGTTGGCGTCGGACAGGGTAATCGGACGGCTAACGACGAGAAAGGTCAGCCGGTGGCGGACTTGAAGTAGAAGCACTCGACGAGCATGCAGAAGATGTGCTCGAGGGCGAGGTGGGACTCCTGAATGTTCATGGTGACGGTGGATGGGATGGCGATGAGGTGGTCGGAGAGGTCACGCATCTTGCCGCCGCCTGCGCCGGTGAAGCCAATCGTGGCGATCTGCATCTTGCGGGCTTGTTCCAGAGCGTTGACGATGTTGGGCGAGTTGCCGGAGGTGGAGATGCCGAGGAAGAGATCGCCGGGTTGGCCCAGGGCTTCGATCTGGCGGGCGAAGATCTGGTCGAAGCCGAAGTCGTTGCCGCAGGCGGTGAGGATGGAGGAGTCGGTGGTTAGGGCGATGGCGCGGAGAGCGGGACGGGTGTTGGTGAGGCGGACGACGAACTCGGCGACAAGGTGCTGCGCGTCGGCTGCGGAGCCTCCGTTGCCCGCGACGAGGAGCTTGTTGCCGGATTGCATAGCTTCGGCGGTGAGTTCGGCGATGGTGACGAGGGTGTTGGCGATGGATTCGTCAGCGAGGACGGCTTGCATGGTGGCGATGGATTGAGCGAGTTGCTTTTGGACGAGATGCTTCATCGATTCTCCGGCGTGGCCTTTGGTGCTGGTGCAAGGGTACGGGATTGGCAGGGTGGATGTCGAAGAGTCGCGGTGGATTGTGAGCGTGCGTGGGGCTGTAGGATGGTTTGCGTTGGATTCGACAGGCAATAGTGTGTGGATTGGAGAAATGGTGAGGAATTTTTTGGGCGGAGTTGTGGTTGCGGCGATGGTTTGTGGGCGTGGGTTTGGGCAGGCAGTTCCTGCTTCTGTGGCTGCGCCACCACCTTCTACGGCTTCTGCCGTGTCTCAGGGTGGGGCAGGGAAGACAATGCTGCTCTGGCCCGAGGGAGCGCCGGGGGCTTTGGGAAATGAGGACGTCGATAAACCTTCGCTGACCGTCTTTCTGCCGGCGACTCCGAACGCGACGAAGACGGGGGTGGTGGTGGCACCGGGCGGCAGCTATACCCATCTGGCGATGGAGAAGGAAGGGTATGCTTTTGCGCGGTGGCTGAATGAGCGTGGGGTGGCGGCATTTGTGCTGACTTACAGGCTTGGGCCGAAGTATCACCACCCTGTGGAACTGGAAGATGCGCAGCGTGCCATCCGGATGGTGCGTGCGAATGCCGGGCAGTGGGGCGTGGCGACGGATCATGTGGGGATGTGGGGATCTTCGGCGGGCGGGCATCTGGCGGCTACGGCGGGGACGAAGTTTGATTCGGGCGAGGTGGCTGCGAGTGATCCGATTGAGCAGCAGGGAAGCCGGCCGGATTTTTTGATTCTGTCTTATCCGGTGATTACGTTTCATGAGCCAGAGCTGCATCGCGGATCGTTGAAGTATCTGCTGGGGGATACGCCTGATCCGTCGCTGGTGGATATGCTGTCTGCCGAGACGCAGGTGACGAAGGATACGCCGCCGACGTTTTTGTTTACGACGACGGATGACAAGACGGTGCCGGTGCTAAACAGCGTGATGTTTTATTTGGCGCTCGTGAAGGCGGGTGTACCGGCAGAGATGCATATCTTTCAACATGGAGCGCATGGAGCGGGATTGGCAGCGGGGAATCCGGCGTTGAGTGGGTGGCCTGATTTGTTGGCGAAGTGGATGCGAGAGCGTGGGTATATGGCTCCTGCTGCGGCTTCGGCGCCGTAGGCTTAACACCGATTTTCACCGACGACACAGACTAGGATGGGCACGATGACGGTTTCGGAGTTTGCGGTTTCGGATGGGTCGGGATTCAGCGGGGTGTTGCTGGCGTTGTGGTGGGATGCGCAGGGCGATTGGGAGAAGGCGCATGAGGTTGCGCAGGACGTTGCCGGGCCGGATGGGGCTTGGGTGCACGCTTATCTGCATCGCAAGGGTGGGGATTTGGGGAATGCTTCGTATTGGTATCGACAGGCCGGACGTGCGGTGGCAACCGGGGATTCGCGGGTGGAGTGGGAGGGGATTGTTGGGGAGATGCTGGGCCGGAGTCAGGCGCCCGAATGACCCACCCTTGGCGGAGAGAGCGATGGATTGGGCCACCCGAGCTTTTCGGCGAGCCGAAGTTTTCTATTTGCGGAGGTAGGCGTCGTCTTTGTTGATCCAGTCCTGGCGGGGCGGGGCAAAGATGTCGAAGTCGACGCAGTCTTCGATTGCAGTGGCAGAGTGGAAGAGGTTGCCCGGGATGACGAGGACTTCGCCCGCGTGGACGGTGTGTGAGGTGCCGTCATCGAAGTCGAAGCGTAGGGCTCCCTCGGTGATGAAGGTGATCTGCTCGTTGTGATGGGAGTGGCGAGGGACGACGCAGCCTTTGGCGAGGACGACGCGGGCGAACATGCACTTTTCGCCGGTGACGATCTTGCGGGAGAGGAGCGGGTTGAGTTGCTCGTTCTCGACGTCGTTCCAACTGTAGAGAGTGGCAGTGGACATAAATGCGGTGCCTTTCTTTTTTGGTGACGATGGCGGGAGATGCATTTCCTGCTTTGTATTGCGCGCTCCCTTGTGTAGAGTAAGCGAAACGGGGGCGATTGAGAGATGCGTCGCCCCGGGACCTATTGAATTTGAGGGGTAAGTTGTTGGAGGCCGCGTCTCTAGTGGGTGCGGGCGTCTTTCTTTTACTTATCAGTTTTCTTTTGCAGGACTAACTTTGAAACAGGTGATTGGACCATGCGTCTTCGAGTAGCAAAGGTGTATCTGTCTCTTCTGTTTGTGTTGATTGTGGCCGTAGCGGCAGTTGGCGGGTCGCGGATGATGGCGCAGACCGCTTCGCCTGCGGCTACCACTGCGGGAATAAGCCAGGGAGACCGGATCGCGGCTCTGGAAAAACAGAATGCTGACAATGCTGCGTTGATTGCAGCTGCGCAGAGCGCGGGGGACAACGCCTGGATGCTGCTTTCTGCTGCGCTGGTGCTGATGATGAGCGGGCCGGGGCTGGCGCTGTTCTACGGCGGCCTGGTGCGGAAGAAAAATATTCTGGGTACGATGATGCAGACCTTCGCCATGATGGCGGTGATCACGGTGCTGTGGGGACTGGTGACTTACTCGCTGGCGTTTGGAGAGGGAAATGCGTTTATCGGCGGGCTGCACAATGTGTTTTTGCGTGGAGTGGGACTGGCGCCGGATCCGAAGTATGCGGCGACGATTCCGCTGCAGACGTTCATGGTGTACCAGCTGATGTTTGCGATTATTACTCCGGCGCTGATTACGGGAGCGTTTGCTGAGCGGATGAAGTTTTCCGCGATGCTTGTGTTTATGGTGCTCTGGGCGCTTGTGGTGTACAGCCCGATGGCGCATATGGTCTGGGGTAAGGGTGGTTTGCTGAATGCTTCGCTGGGCGGCCGGTTTCCTACTCTTGATTTTGCGGGTGGGACGGTGGTGCATGTGACGTCCGGGGTTTCGGCGCTGGTGACGGCACTTTATCTGGGGAAGCGGCTGGGGTATCCGAAGGTGCCGATGCCTCCGCACTCAGTGGTGTTGAGTTTTATTGGAGCTTGTTTGCTGTGGGTGGGCTGGTTTGGATTCAATGCTGGTTCGGCTTTGTCTGCCGGTACGCTAGCTACTTCGGCGTTTGTGGCGACGCACTTTGGCGCGGCGGCTGCAGCGATTGGCTGGAGCGCGGCGGAGTGGATTCGGCAGGGCAAGCCTTCGGCGTTGGGTGGTATCTCAGGCTGCGTGGCTGGCCTGGTTGCGATTACTCCTGCGGCTGGGTTTGTGACGCCGATGTCGGCGCTTTGGATTGGGCTGATTGCAGGTGTCGGCTGCTACTTCATGGTGGTGAAGGTAAAGGCATGGTTTGGGTATGATGACTCGCTCGATGCGTTCGGCGTGCACGGTGCGGGCGGAACGATGGGGGCGATTCTTACGGGTATCTTTGCGACGAGCATGATCAATCCGATCTTCGGTGCCGGGAAGGCTACGGGACTGCTGGAGGGGAACGCTCATCAGGTGCTGAACCAGTTCGTTGGCGTGGCGATTGCGTGGAGTCTTTCGATTGTGGGTACGCTGGTGATTTTGTTTGTCGTCGATAAGCTGATTGGGCTTAGGGTTAGCGAGGAAGATGAGCGCGAGGGATTGGATCTTTCGCAGCACGGCGAAGAAGGGTACGATTGGGCGCACTAGAGCTATGAGCTTTGAGTCCTGGGCTTTGAGGAAGGGATATTGGTTATGCAGAAGATTGAAGCGGTGATTCAGCCGTCGAAGCTGGATGCGGTGAAAGATGCGCTGGTGGAGATTGGCGTGGAGGGCATGACGATCACCGAGGCTCGGGGACATGGCCGGCAGAAGGGACATACGGAGTTTTATCGTGGGCGGGAGTACTCGATTGACCTGCTGCCGAAGGTGAAGCTTGAGGTGGTGGTGGCGGACGCGATGCTGGAGAAGGCGATTGCGGCGATTACTACTGCGGCTCGTACCGGGGCGATTGGGGATGGGAAGATCTTTGTCTCGAAGATCGACGAGGCGATTCGGATTCGGAATGATGAGCGCGGGGAGATTGCGCTGTAGGAAACTGACGGCCTATCTTCGCGGATAACACGGATTTGGGAACAGGCAAAGGATTCGGAACGGCAAGAACGACACCGAGTCTGTCGCCGTCTGAAGAACGGAACCGTCGGCTGTATGCTTTAAATTTCTCAAGCGAAATGACTATGCCAGCAAACGACTCCACGGCCGGGTTGCGCGGGACTTACCAGCGGCGGATGCTGGAGGTTCGTGGTGCGTTTGAGGCGGGTGGCGCTTCGGGTGGGGCTACGATCGCTGCGCGGGCTGCGGCTGTCGATGAACTGGTGACGGCGCTGTGGGAGCATGCTGTCGAGCGCGATCCGCACTTGCGTAACGGCGTTGCTTTGGTTGCGATTGGAGGATACGGGCGGCGGGAGCTGTTTCCTTATTCGGATGTGGATCTGCTTTTTCTGCTGGATGGGAAGGTGGCGGAGAAGGATGTGAAGGACGCGGTGCGCCGGGTGAACCAGGAGATGTGGGACTCGGGGATCCGGGTTTCTCCTGTGACGCGGAAGATTGCCGAGTGTGAACGGTTCGATCCCGAGAATGCGGAAGGTGTGCTGGCGCTGATGGACCACCGAAGGGTGACGGGCGATGGCGCGCTGTATAACGTGCTCGCAGGCCAGAGCGTGCAGAAGGTGCTGCATCGAGAGCATAAGGCGCTGATGGTGAGGCTGCTGGAGCTGACGCGTGCTCGTCATGCGAAGTATGGGGACACGCTGTTTCATCTGGAGCCGAATATCAAGGATTGCCCCGGCGGGTTGCGGGATGTGCATGTGTGCAGCTGGATGGCGAAGCTGCGGGAGGCTGCTGCCCAGGCTTCGAAGAAGGGGGGACTGGAGACTTCGGGTGCAGCTTCGGTTGAGGAGGATACGGATTTTCAGAAGGCGGTGGAGTTTCTGTGGCTGGTGCGGTGTTTTCTGCACTACCGGCATGAACGGGATGACAATACGCTGGACTGGCAGGCTCAGGATGCCGCGGCGGAGTCGATGGTTGGGATGACTGGCCGCAAGCCGAAGAAGGCAGATGCGGCGTACTGGATGCGGGTTTATTTTCGTCATGCGCGGAGTGTGGAGAGGCGTGTTGAGCAGGTGATGGATGAGGTCCCTACAGGAAAGATTGCTGCGAAGCTGCTGGGGTTGAAGCGAGAGCGAAGGAAAGAGGACCGACAGCAAGGATTTCGCGTGGAGCGGGGGCGGGTGACGCTCGATACGGAGCGCGAGTTCGGGCATGAGCCGGCGGCGGATCCGGATGTGGTGCTGCGTGTGTTCGAGGCAATGGCGCGAACCGGATGTACGCTGGGGCGCGAGACAGAGGAGCGGTTGTCACAGGGGCTGCCGATGTTGTCGGCGCAGCTGGAGGAGGGGCCGGGGCTGTGGCATCGGTTGCGCGAGATTCTGACGGCGCCTCATGCGGGGGATGCGCTGCGAACGATGCATGCGCTGGGCGTGCTGGAGTTGCTGATTCCGGAGTTTCATGGGATCGATGCGCTGGTGATCCGCGATGCGTACCACCGGTACACGGTGGATGAGCATACGTTTGTGCTGATCGATACGCTGCATGGGTTGGAGGAGGCGCAGAAGGGTGCGATGGGCGAGTGGGCGGGGCGGCTTGGTGGAGTGTTGCGGGAGCTGCCGCATCCGGAGCTGCTGTACCTGGCGGCGCTACTGCACGACACGGGGAAGGGCCGCTCGACGGGGGACCATGCGCGGGAGAGTATGCGAATGGCCGAGAGCGTGACGGAGCGGCTGGAACTGGACTCGTATGAAAGCGGGCTGGTGGCGGGGCTGATTGCGAATCATCTGGAGATGTCGGCTGCGCTGCGGAGGGATATTTTTGATGCGGAGACGGTGAGGGCGTTTGCGGGGAAGGTGCATACGCCTGAGGTGTTGCGGATGCTGACGTTGTTTACGTATGCGGATATCAATGCGGTGCATCCGGATGCGCTGACGCCGTGGAAGGCTGAGAATCTGTGGCAGCTTTACATTGCGACGGCGAACTATCTTGATCGCAGCGTGGATGATGAGCGGGTGAGCGCTCAGCACGAGAGTGAACTGGTGCATCGCGTGGTGGCTCTGCTGCCGGGGCAGAAAGAGGCTGTGGGTTTTTTTCTGGAGGGGTTTCCGGAGCGTTATGTGCTGACGCGGACTCCGGAGCAGGTGCGGACGCATTTCAGGATGGCCTCGCGATTTGCGGAGGATTCGGTGCAGCTGGAGTTTCGTTATGCCCCGGCGGTGAGCGAGTTGACGCTGGTGACCCGGGACCGCGCACAGTTGTTTGCGACGATGGCGGGTGCGCTGGCGGCCTGGGGAATGAACATCGTGACGGCCGATGCGTTTTCGAACCGGCAGTTTGTGGTTGTAGATACGTTTCGTTTTACCGATACGTTTCGCACGCTGGAGATGAATGCCTCAGAGCATGAGGCGTTTGTGAAGAGTGTGCATGATGTGATGACCGGGGCGATTTCTCTGGAGAAGCTGCTGAGCGGGCGGCGGCGGGGGCGGCGGAAGGCTCCACTGGTGGAGGTGGAGACGCGGGTGGATTTTGACGATGAGGCTTCGTCGCACAGCACGCTGCTGGAGGTTGTGACGAAGGATACGACCGGGCTGCTGCGTGCGTTGAGTCTGACGCTGGCGGCGCATGGGTGCAATATCGAGGTGGCGCTGGTGGATACCGAAGGAGAGACGGCAATCGATGTCTTCTACCTGACACGGAATGGCGGGAAGCTGGATAAGGTCGAGGAGCGGGTGCTGCGGCGGGCCTTAATCGAGGCGATCGACGAGAATGCCCAGTAGATGCTGTCTGGCGGGCGTCTCTGAGATTGACTGCATCTTACGGCCGGACTTTGGGTTATTGACTTAGGAGTAAACCTATTCAGGTGGTTTTGCCAGTTGCAGCGAGGTCTTCTGGTTTTATTATTAGAGATATGAGCACAGCAGGGAACGAGACTACGAGCAACGGGCGCCCGACGGCAGTTCCGCAAAAGAATGACCGTTATATCTTTGGGACCCTGGACAGCTTTGGGAAGAACCAGGAAAAGCTGCATGAGGTGAGTTGGGGGGACGAGCAGCCGGAGGGTGTGGTGCTGGCTTCGATGGATGCGGCGATCAACTGGGTGCGCAAGAATTCGATCTGGCCGATGACGTTCGGATTGGCCTGCTGCGCGATCGAGATGATGTCGATGGGCGGTTCGAGGTACGATATCGCGCGGTTTGGGGCTGAGGTCTTTCGTCCGTCGCCGCGACAGAGCGACCTGATGATCATCGCGGGGCGTGTTTCGCAGAAGATGGCGCCCGTGATTCGGCGGCTTTATGAGCAGATGCCAGAGCCGAAGTGGGTGATTTCGATGGGTGCGTGCGCCACGTCGGGGGGGGTATTCAACAACTATGCGCTGCTGCAGGGTGTAAACCAGGTTATTCCGGTGGACGTCTATGTGCCTGGTTGTCCCCCGCGACCCGAGCAACTGCTCTATGCGATTACGCTTTTGCAGGAGAAGATCCAGCAGGAACGAGGGACAGTTCGAAAGACGCTGAACCTGTCGTAAGTGTTGGTAGATATAGGCTTAGTTACTTAAAGGGTTCACTTTGCGGGATAGTGGGAGATTATTGCCGGTTTTGCGGGTAACGTATTGAAAATATGGTGCAGGGCCAGGTAATTTTTTTCCGATGGTTTAGCAACTGCGGTAAGCTTGTTGGAATCGAACAAACGAAACGACCCTGTTTGTAATAGAAGACTGGTACAACGCAAGATTTGAGTGGAGGAACTCGAATGGTTTATCGCCCTTTTCAAAATTTAAGCCGGTTAATGCTGGCTGCATGCGCAGTCAGCCTTGGAGTTGGCAGCCTGAACGCGCAGACATCTGCAACCGCCCCGGTGGGGCTTAACCCTTCGCGAGTTGACGTGTTTTTGGGGTACTCGTATTTTGGAGCCCACGGACAAGTGAAGCCCGCAGGCATCGCCTATTCCTCGATCAACGAGGGTGGCCTCGGCAGTGTGGCGTACTACATGAATAAGTACGTTGGGGGCGAGTTTATCGCGGCGATTCATCCTGACGGTAAGAATGACGGATTCTATAGCTACTCTGCTGGTCCGATCTTCCGCGCGCCCATGCAGAACTTCACCCTGTTCGCGCATGGGCTTGTCGGTGGCGGATATCTGGGCGGACCGAACTCGGGATCGTTGCCGTTGTATCACGAGCCGTACAGGTGGGGGCCAACGCTGACCGCTGGTGGCGGCATGGACTACTCTCTCCCGTTCTTCGATAACCGCTTTTCGATTCGCCTCTTTGAAGCGGACTATCGTTATGTCCACGCCAACTTTGGTCCGGCGACGACGGTTCCGACCAGCGGCGTTCTGGGGGGACGTGCCAACCTGAGCGCTGCTGAGCTGAGCACAGGTATTTTGATGCACTTCGGTCACATTATCCCTCCTCCGCCGGTGACTTACGCTTGCTCGGTTTCGCCCGCAACTGTATTCCCGGGCGACCCGATTACCGTAACCGGTACGGCAGCGAACCTGAACCCCAAGAAGACGGCCACTTATACCTGGTCGGCTGATGGCGGTGCGGTAGCCGGAACCTCCAGTACAGCGAATATCGACAGCAAGACCGCAAATCCCGGCACCTACACGGTGAAGGGCCATGTCTCTGAGGGCGTGAAGCCTGGTCAGATGGCGGACTGCTCGGCCACGTATACCGTAAAGGCGTTTGAGCCGCCGACCATCAGCTGCTCGGCCAATCCTTCAACGGTCGCGCCTGGAGATTCCTCGACGATCACCGCGACTGGTGCAAGTCCTCAGAATCGTCCGTTGACCTATAGCTACAGTGCTTCGGCTGGATCTGTCTCCGGTACCGGCACAACGGCGACGTTGAGCACGGCGGGTGCAGCACCGGGAACGATCACGGTGACTTGCAACGTGGTTGACGATAAGGGCCAAACAGCGTCGTCGACGACAACCGTCACCGTCAACGCGCCTCCACCGCCTCCGGCTCCGACAACGAGCGCACTGTGCTCGGCGAGCTTCGAGCGCGATGCGAAGCGTCCGTCGCGTGTGGACAACGAAGCCAAGGCCTGCCTTGACGACGTCGCCCTGAAACTGCAGAGCGCTTCGGATGCGAAGCTCGCTGTGGTTGGATCGACCGACGGCGCAGAGAAGAAGGGTGCTGATCTCGCGGCTGAACGCGCTGTCAACACGAAGGACTACCTGGTAACGGAGAAGGGCATCGACGCCGGCCGTGTCTCGGTCTACACCGGACCAACCTCCGGCAAGACTGTCACGACGACGTTGATTCCTTCCGGCGCCACGCTCGACACCACCGGCCTGACGCCAGTGGATGAGAGTGCGGTCAAGGCTGCTAAGACAGCTCCTGCCAAGAAGAAGAAAAAGTAACACTCGGTAACAAAGGCACAAGGGCTGACTGGGATGATTCCCAGTCAGCCTTTGTGTTGAATGCCGCCGAAACGGGCCGAGGATAAGCAATTAGACTTAAGAGTCAGGGTGAATTTTGAATAAACGGCAAAGACTTCGAATTGCGGGGATGACTTTTCTTTTTGCCCTGGCATGCCTCCGACTGAATGCAGCGAACTGGCTGCCGTTTGGGCCGGACGGAGGAGACGCACGGTCCTTCGCGGTGGACCCACGCGATCACGCGCATCTGTATCTGGGTACGTTGACGGGCTGGATGTATGAGTCGCACAACGGCGGAGTAACGTGGAAGCGGTTGGCTTCGGTTGGCAAGCGGGACGATCTGGCGCTGGATTCCATCGTGGTAGACATTGCCAATCCGAAACATATTCTGGTTGGAGCCTGGGTGCTGGGGAGCGCCGAAGGTGGTCTGTACGTCAGCAACGACGGCGGCGTGAGCTGGGAGATCGACCCGGAGATGCGTGGGCAGTCGATCCGTGCGCTGGCTGCTGCTCCTTCCGACCCTAAGATCCTGGTGGCGGGCACCCTGAAGGGTGTTTACCGGTCGGCCGATGCAGGGGAGCACTGGCGGTTAATCAGCCCAGAGGGGAGCCAGGAGCTTCACGAGGTGGAATCGATCGCGATTGACCCTGCCAACCCGCAGATTATTTATGCAGGAACCTGGCATTTGCCGTGGAAGACGGTCGACGGCGGTGCGAATTGGACGAGCATCAAACAGGGAATCATCGAAGACTCCGATGTGTTCTCGATTATCATCGATCCGAAGCGCCCGAACATTGTGTATGCGAGCGCGTGTTCGGGAATCTATAAGAGTGAAGACGGCGGCGCGAAGTTTAAGGGCGGTGTTGCCGTGAACAAGACTCAAGGGATCCCCTCCAGTGCGCGGCGGACTCGAGTGCTGATGCAGGACCCGCAGAATCTAAATGTCGTTTTTGCCGGCACGACGGAGGGACTTTTTCGAAGCGGGGATTCGGGCGCGACATGGCTGCGGATGACCGGCCCGGAGGTGACCGTCAACGATGTCTATGTTGACCCGTCAAATACGAATCGCATCCTGCTGGCGACTGACCGCGGGGGCGTCCTGGCAAGCAATGATGGGGGCTATTCCTTTCTCCCTGCAAACAATGGGTTTTCCGCTCGGCAGATAACGTCGTATATAGCCGATGCTGCCCAGCCGGCGAAGATCTATGTGGGAGTCGTGAACGACAAAGCCTGGGGCGGTGTGTTTGTCAGTGATAACGGCGGACTGACGTGGTCGCAAAAGAGTGCGGGTTTGAATGGACAGGATGTGTTCAGCCTGGGCCAGGCGTCCGATGGAACTGTGCTGGCCGGGACGGGGCACGGCATCTATCGGCTGCAGGGAGAGCTTTGGATTCCTGTGAATAGAGTCTCGCTGAGTGAGCGTCCCGTTGGGCCGGCTCAAGTGGAGAAGACGGCTGAACCGATTGTGAGCCCAGGCAAGGGACGGAGGCCGGCGGCGAAGGCGGCCCCCGCGAAGCCAACGACTGTGCCGACCCATGCGTTCGATGCGGATGTCAATGCGATCGCGAGATCAGGCGATTCACTCTATGCGGCAACGTCGGCTGGCGTGCTACGAAGCGTGACGGCTGGCGAGAGCTGGAAGCTGGTCGCGGGACCGGGGCGAGAGAGTTGGGAGTATGTCGCCTGCGCGAAGTCGTGGGTTATCGCGGCTACGTTGCGGTCGGCGACGTTTTCGTCAGACGGCGGCCAACGATGGACGCAACTGAGGCTCCCGGAGAATCTGGAGCAGGTAGCCGCGGTGGCTGTCGATGATTTGGGTGGGATGTGGGTCGGGGGGCGGGAGGGAGTTTTCGTCTCCGAGGATCGTGGCGCGACGTGGCAGAGCTTGAAGAATCTCTCTGTGCGAGACGTCAACAGCCTTTTTTACGATCAGCCTTCGCAGCGGATGCTGATTACGGCGAACAACAAGAACACGATCGCCTTCGCGGTGCATCTGCCGGACCGGACGCTGCAGTATTGGAACTCAGGATGGCACCTGAAGCTGGTGCGTCCGGTGGGAGATCACCTTGTGGGCGCCACACTGTTCGACGGCATCGTCGTGCAGCCGCGGATGGTCGATTCAAGCGAAGTGGCGAGGCATTGATCGGTGCTGATCGGTCTGACGGGCTGGCGAGGAATAGAATTGACGTATGAGCTTTGAGCCTTTGATGGAAGCGCGGCATCCCTTTCAGACGGACGACGTGAGCCTGATGCCGATTGCGGCGAAGGTGGCCCATGGGGAACGCCTGAGTTTTGAAGATGGCGTGACGCTTTACCGAAGCGGCGACGTTCTGGCGGTGGGTTGGCTTGCGAACGTTGTGCGGGAGCGGCTGCATGGGAACATTGCTTACTTCAATGTGAATCGGCATATCAATCCGACGAATGTGTGTGTCGCTTCGTGCAGGCTGTGCGCGTTCGGGCGCAAGAAGGGCGAAGCAGGCACGTATACGATGGCTCTGGAAGAGGCGTGGGAGACTGCGGGCACCGGATTGACCGAGGCTGTCACGGAGTTCCACATCGTCGGTGGGTTGCATCCGGATCTTCCATTTGAATACTTCATGGACCTCGTGCGCGGCCTGAAAGTACGGTTTCCGAAGGTCCATATCAAAGCGTTCACCATGGTCGAAGTGGCGTTTCTGGCAAAGCGCGGGAAGATGACAATTCCCGAGGCGCTGGAGCTGATGAAGGCGGCGGGGGTCGATTCGATGCCTGGTGGCGGGGCGGAGATTTTTGCGGATCGCGTGCGGCACATCATCTGCGACCACAAGATTGATGGCAGTGAGTGGCTGGATACGGCTCGGGCAGCGCACAGGATCGGACTGCGGTCGAACGCTACGATGCTGTACGGCCATGTGGAGAATGACGAGGATCGCGTGGACCACCTGGTGAAGCTGCGAGAGGTGCAGGATGAGACGGGTGGGTTCCAGACGTTTATTCCACTGGCGTTCCATCCGGAGAATACCGCGCTGGCGCATATTCCGAAGACGACTGGGATGATGGATCTGCGACAGATTGCCGTGGGGCGGTTGATGCTGGATAATTTTCCGCACATCAAGAGTTACTGGCAGATGGTCTCGCCGAAGATGGCGCAGATCTCGCTGCGGTTCGGGGCGGATGATATCGATGGCACGGTCATCGAGGAGAAGATCTACCACGATGCCGGTGCGACGACTCCGCAGGGGATGCGGCGGTCGGATCTGGTTCGGCTGATTACTGAGGCCGGGCGGGAGCCGTTTGAGCGTGACACGATGTATCGTGCTGTTACGCGGAGCGAGGATAGTTTCACCATCGCTGTCTGAACTGGGTGGAGGCGGGTGATCGCTTCAATCTGCATTTGGTTCTGAGTCCCCGCGGCGGTAACGCAGGGAGATACCTCTTTGAGGTCAGGCGATGCGTGGCCTTTTCTCTTTGTGGCGTTAGGTCGGTCAGGCTTTTCGCTATTCGGACCTGAGAGCGTTCGCAGGATCGAGACGCGAGGCGCGCCAGGCTGGGACCAGGCAAGCCAAGGCCGCTACCAGCAGGAGAGCCGTCGTCACGGATAGAAAGACTGCCGGATCAAAGGGGTGGGTTTCATAGAGCATCGAACGGATGAGACGTACGACTGCGGCGCTTGCACCAAGCCCGACGACGAGTCCGAAGAGCGCGGGCCGCAGTCCATCCAGAAGCATGAGTCGCAGGACCTCCTCCCGCGGCGCACCGAGGGCGAGGCGAATCCCGATCTCGCTTGTACGCTGTGTGACCAGATACGCGAGTACGCCGTAGAGTCCCGCGGCGGCAAGCAGCAGCGCAATGACCGCGAAGCCGAGCACGAGAACGGAGTCGAATTGCGAGCCAAGGGTGGATTTGCTGATCGTCTCGCGAAGAGTCATTACGTTGGAGACCGGGAGATCCGGATCGAGTTCGCCGACGATCTTCTGGACTGGCATAGCCAGCGTTTCGACATCGTGCGTGGAACGAATGACGACGGTGGCTCCACTGTAGGAGTTGCCATAGATGGGCCAATACAGAGTGGGATTTACCGGTTGCGAGACACTCCATCGCGTATCGCCGACAACGCCGATAACCTCATAGGGATCGCTTGAGCCCGCCGTCTTCAGATGGCGACCGATGGGGTCTTCGTTGGGGAAGGACAGCTTCGCTGCGGCCTGGCTGAGGACGACAACATGAGCGTGCTCCAGGCGCTCGTCGGGAGTAAAGATTCGTCCCTGCAAGAGGGGGATCTGGATTGCATGAAAGTATCCTGGTTCAGCGCCGCGCACCATCATATCCAGCCCCTTGCCCTTTGGGAGGGGCGGGTGCTCGACCACGCTCATCTCGCGATCGCCGCCCCAGCCTTGGCCCGGGGCGGTGCTGACGAGACCGGCGGCCTGAACGCCCGGCACGGTGCGGACCCGTTCAATAAGACGCTCAAAGAAGGCTACCTGCTGGGCCGCCTTCGGGTAGCGCGCATCAGGCAGGCTGAAATGCATCGTCAGTACTTGGTCGACCGGTACGCCGAGATCGGTGGTTCGCAATCGCTGATAGCTCTTCAGAAGCAATCCGGCTCCGACCAGAAGCACAACGGTGAGGCCGACTTCGAGCACTAACAGGGCCTTGCGCAATCCAGCTCGGGCGTGTCCGCCACTGTGTGCGCGGGAGGATTCCTGAAGCGCGGCAAGGATTTGGTTGCTGTCCGAGGTCGCGGCGGCGATGAGCCCAGTGAAGAGCGCGCAGAGCAGGATCGCGGCGATGGTGCAGACCGCTACCATGCCATCGATGTGTATGGTCTCGACGCGATTCATGTCAGGTCGCGTGCGGACGAGCCCCTTTAACGCCTGCCATGCCAACAGCAAACCCACGGTTCCTCCGGCGGCTGACAGAAGAAGACTCTCCGTCAGGCGCTCGCACATCAGGCGCAGCCGTCCACCGCCCAACGCAGCGCGGATGGCGAGCTCTTTGCTTCTGGCGGCGGTGCGCGCGACCAGCAGGCTTGCGACGTTGAGGCAGGCGATGAGCAGCACGCATGCGGTCGCGCCGAGTAGCACGTAGAGCGGAGTTTTGTAGCTCTCAACCGAGTCGTCGAGCAAGGTGCGCCCGGTGACTGCATCGTGAACGGCCGGCCCAGGGTGATCGGTTTTGATTTGCCGCTGCACGGTATTCAATTGACTGAGCAGCCCGGAGAGCGTCGTGCCGGGCAACAGGCGAGCGACGACCATAAATTCGTGATCGTCGACGGTAAGCATGAGGGAAGGTGGCCCCTCGTGGCTGACGGCCGTCCAGACCTGCGCGGTATTGCCTGAGATCGAACCCGAATATGCGAACGAAGCCGGCAGAACGCCGATGACCGTGTATGGTCTGGCGTCCAGCCATATCTTCCTGCCGAGAATCGCAGGGTCGCCGGCGTAGCGGCGCTTCCAGAAGGACGCGGAGAGCATGACGGTAGCTTCAGCGTCGGGGCGATCGTCTGCCGGAGTAAAGCTGCGACCAAGGGCAGGCTCTACGCCTAGTACAGAAAAGAAATTCCAGGTACACCACACGGCGTCGATCTGCTCCGGAAGCTTTCCTCCTTCAGCGGAGACGTTGTACTGCTGCCATGGAGACGCAAGTGCCATCTGCGCGACGTTCTTCGCCGATCGCTGCCATTCGGCGAAGGAGCCAGCAGCCACGGGCATATATGGAGTGTGGCTGACTTTTTGACTCTCATGCTCGTAGAGAGAAGAGCTGGGAAGGCTCGCGGTAGGCGAGTGGGTTGAGTAGCACGCTGCGCACCACGGTGAACATGGCAATATTCGCGCCGATTCCCAACGCCATGACCAAAACCGCTACGAAGGCGAATCCGGGCGATCGGCTGAGAGTTCTCACGGCGTATCTCAAGTCGCGACTCAGATTATCAGCGACTGCGAGAGTATTTTGCCGCCACAGGGTCTCATGTACTTGCTGGGAATTGCCAAACTTGAGGCGAGCCCGACGTCTGGCTTCGTCGGGTGTCACGCCGCGCGCGATGTTGTCATCGATCTCCTCAGCCAGGAAGAGATCGATCTCTTGCGACAGCTCGGCATCTGCCTGGTTGCGACGAAAGAATTTACGCCAGATCATTGATCGTTCTCCTCAATCAAGGTTTCGCCCATCACCAATGCGATGGCGCGCGCCATCTGCCGCCAGCGGCCGATCTCGGACGTGAGCTGGCGTTTGCCTAATGCGGTCAGCCGGTAGAACTTGGCCTTGCGATTGTTCTCGCTTGTGCCCCAGTAGGACGACACCCAGCCGCGATCTTCCAGTCGATGGAGCGCTGGATAAAGTGAACCTTGCTCCACCTCCAGCACGTCCTCCGAGGTCCGCTCAATGACCTTTGCGATGGTGTGACCATGTGCGTCCCCGGTGACGAGAGTCCGCAACACCATCATGTCGAGGGTGCCTTTCAGCATCTCTGCGTTCGACTGGTTTTTTTTGTTCAGGACGGTTCCTCCGGCTTCTCCAATAGGAGTTCTATGGGAATGTAGCGTACACCACTCGAACTTCTATGTAAAGGAGGGTTGTCTACAGGTTTAGGCGGGCTTCAGAGGGGTAGCTGGCTTTTGGGTCAGGGTCGAGGAGAGAAAAAGAAGCAGGGCCGCTCCTGCAGCTGGAACGATAAGTCCAGCGCGAAGGCCGTGGAATTGGGTGGAGATGAGACCGGTGAGCCAAGGCAACGTGGCTCCTCCAAATGAGGCGGTGGCAAAGAGTGCACCAAGCCGCGGGTGGTTTCCGGTTCGGGCCAGCAGGAAGGAGAGAAGAAGCGGATAGAGCGGAGCAAGGCTTAGTGCTGCAACGACCGTGAGGGTGATGACGCCTGCAGCGGAGATGCTCGCAGTGGCGCAGAGCAGAATCTGAGTGAAGATGAGGAGGGCCAGGCAGAGGCGATAAAGTCGAGCTTCCCCGAGACGTGTCATTAGCATGGTGACGAGAACGCGTCCTGTAAGCTCCGCGATCCAGAAGTAAAGGGAGATGGAGGAGGCATGGAGGGAAGGGTTGGTTCGGATTGCATAGCTGGGGAGCCAGCCGCCGAGCGAGTTTTCCACGCCGACGTACAGGAAGGCAGCGCCGCCGAAGACGAAGAGAAGCAGCGGAGACAGGGGCAAACGCGATTGCGTGGATTTCGCGTGCGATGAAGACTGCAGCGGCGGCTCAGTCAGTTGAGCTGCCGTTGTTGAAGGGATTGCGATGGCGGTGAGCGAGGCGACAGCAAGAAGAGCCGCAGTCAGGAAGAAGAAGCGCTGGAGGCCCGGGGAAGACAAGCGTATCAGCACGGGGCATGTGATCGCTCCGAAGCCCCAGGCAACGTTCAGCATAGCGATGAGACGAGCACGCGCGGCGGCCACCGTGGTGCCCGCGATGACGTTGCCCGCAGTGAGACCGGCTCCGAGGCCTAGTCCGATGCAGAAGAGTGCGAGGTGCGCGGGGACAAAGCCGACCCAGGCCATGGCGGCGCATCCCGCAGCGGTAATGGCTGAGCCGTAGAGAACGCTGCCTCGGAGATTGCGAGTGGCGAACCATGCCCCCAAAAACTGGCCCGCGAAGCTGGCGGTGAAGAGGGTGCCAGCCTGTGCATCCTGGATGTGCCAACGCTGGATGAGAGCGGGCAAAATCGGACCAAGCATGACCGTAGCGATGCCGGCTGCAAGAAAGTACAGAAAGACGGGAAGGAGCGTTCGAGAAGGCTTCCGGCGGGAAGGCCGGTGCCAGATGGGGCTGGGTGAGTTGGTTCCAAAGCGCTCCTGTTAACGCTTGCGTCGCGGCTGCCGGGGTTTTGTCGGGATAGCCATCGTCGATTCTCTCACGATGAGTTCGGGTTCAAACCATACTTGCTGCAGGTGGGGCTTCTCCGGCGACTGGATGCGCTGGATGAGAAGCCGCGCGGCCTCGGTTCCCATCTTGTGCAGAGGCTGGCGTACGGTAGTCAGGCGAGGGTTGAAGTACTCGGCGACGATGATGTCGTCGAAGCCGATGACGGAGATGTCGCGCGGACAGTTGAGTCCAACATCCTCAATGGCGCGCACGGCGCCGATGGCGGAGGTGTCGTTGAAGCAGAAAATGGCGGTGAAGTCGCGGGTACGAGCCAGCAGATCGCGAACAGGGGGGTAACCGAGCTCGGGCGTCCAGATGTTTTTCTCGAGGAAGATGCAGAGTTCAGGGTGGACGACGATGCCGATCTCCCGGGCTATGGTGGTGATGGACTCCCAGCGCGCCTCGGAGTCAAGGGAGTAGCGTTGACCCTTCATGAAAGCGATACGGCGGTGGCCGAGATCGTACAGGTGGCGAAGCGCCATGCGGGCCGCGACGGTGTGATCGAGCATGACGTTGGTGACCGCAGGTACATGGCTATGGATCGAGACTCCAACGATGGGCAGAGGAGCGCTGATGGACAGCTCGGTGTTGACTAGAAGAAGCCCATCGACGCGGCGGCGCATGAGGAGCTCCTGGTACTCGTCTCTCAGGTCGGCCTGGCCGAGATGGCTGACGGTGAAGTAGAGAAAGCCCTCCTGAAGGAGATACTGCTCGACGCCGAGCATGACGCCCGTAACGTAGCCTTCGCTGAGTTCGGGAACGATGACCCCGATGGTGTTGGTGAGGTGAGAGCGCAGCATACGGGCGTGCAGATTGGGCCGGTAGGCGAACTTTTTGGCAGCGGCGTGAACGCGTTGCTTGGTGGCTGCGGCGATGGACTCGGCGACAGGCGAGTTGTTCAACACAATGGAGACGGTTGCTGGAGAGAGATGGAGATAATCAGCCAACATCTTGAGCGTGGCGGGCCTGCTTGTTTCAGGCGCGATTTTCTTGGCGGTCATCTGACTCCGGAGTATCGATATGCAACATATGGCAACAGTTGTACACCCTCGACAGTCCTATCGAACAGGCGGTTTGATGCAGCATGGTTAGTCTTTCGGAACAGCGCGTATTCTGCGTTGACAAAATAGAGACAAAATGAGGAATTGTTCGTGACATCGTGACGTTCCTCTCCGTCTAAATTATTTCAATAACGTTTTTTGAACCGCTTCGTCTTTCAATGATAAGAAGGCTGCTTGTTCAAGCGGCCTTCGAGAGTATTGTTTGCTGATGTCCTGTCGCAAACCGCATTTTCTTGCGGCGATCTCGCTTCTCTAATTCGCGAATTCTCTTGATAGGGACGACTGAGCAGATTTGGAGCCCGAGTTGATACGTAGCAGGGACCGGGTGCAGTCGAGATGATTTCGTCAATGATTGCGGAACAAATACTGGTGACCGAACGTATACGATTATGTTCCCATGATCGGAATTAACAAAAAAACCACTGACTTTTGATGACGTCCTAACATTGACACATGTCTTAAAGCATGAAATTTTAGATATCACCCAATAAGTTTTGTGGAACTGGTCACGCCCCGTCTGAAGAGAGGGCACAAGAAGACCAGGCCACTGGCGTTACTTAGGGCCGTCGGGTGTGTTTTGCACACTGCAAAACGAGTGAGCTCTATTTCTCAGCCGCTGTCCTCCGAAGCGATCCGGAAGGGCGCGTGTTTCTGCAGGAGGCTTGAATGAATGCTTCACGGAAGTTCACGAACGGATTCTTAGGGTTTGTTGTGTTGCTGCTGGTGAGTGTAAGCGCGTGCTTTGCGCAGTCCACAGCAACGTTGGCTGGAACAGTGACCGATCCAACCGGAGCGGTGGTACCAAATGCGAGTGTTAAAATTCGCTCGCTCGCAACAAACGTTACCCGTGACGTCGTGAGCGACAGCGCGGGCGTTTACGTCGTTCCGTCTCTGCAGCCCGGGGACTATGAGATTCGGACAACTGCCGCGGGATTTGGCACCAGCGTGATCAAGAGCATCACTCTCCAGGTGGACCAGTCTGTGACTGCCAATGTGAAGCTGAATGTGCAGTCGGCCGGTGAGACCGTTCAAGTTGAGGCAGGGGCTGCTCCGATCATCGATTCGCAAACGATCACGCTGGGACAGGTCATCGATAAAGACACTGTGCAGAACATTCCCCTGAATGGCCGTCACTTTCTGGATTTGACTAATCTGACACCAGGAGCCGTTGTTCCTCCGGCGAATGGATTTTTGACCGGCACCAGCCGTGGACTCGGGGCAAACTCGTACATTACTGGCGGTGCTCGCGAGGATGCGAATAACTTCCAGATCAATGGCATCAATCTGAACGATATGACCCAGAATCAGATTACGTTCCAGCCATCGATCAATACGACATCAGAGTTCAAGATCATTAATTCAACCTTCGGTGCTGAGTATGGCCGCAGCTCAGGCTCTGTCGTGAACGTCGCCACACGCTCGGGCGCATCCACTTACCACGGTGAGGCGTTCGATTATTTGCGCAACAATTACTTCGATGCTCGCAACTACTTCAACCGGAAAGGTTCGTTGCCGCAGAATCGGCAGAACCAGTTCATACGGAATAACTTTGGCGGAGCACTCAGTGGGCCGGTTCCATTTATTCTGAAGGACAAAGCTTTTCTCTTCCTCAGTTATGAGGGTCTACGGCAGACGCAGGCTCTTCTGCTTACGAGCAACGTGCCGACTCTAGCGCAACGTGCGGCATTCGCAAACAGCCCTGCAGGGCCCGCTTATGCGAAACTTATCACCTTGCTTCCGGTTGGGATCGAGACTACTTCCGCGAGCGGAGTGACGACAGCAGTAGCCACAGGATCTTCTCCCGGACCGGTGAAGACGGACCAGTACAGCGGCGACGGCCTTTTTAACATTACCGCAGCTAATAGTTTGCACATGTACTACGCATGGCAGCAGGACGCACGAACAGAGCCGAACCTCCAAGGCAATACTGTTGCGGGGTTTGGAGACCATCGCACGGCGCATCGCCAGATCGGAACAATCAACGATGTTCACATCTTTTCTCCAAATGTTGTGAACGAAGCGCGCCTGGGTTTCAACCGGATTGCAATCAACTTTGCGGATTCTTTTCTTGCATTGGGGAGCGATTACGGTATCCCGAATGGTGTTACTGCTGCGATTGGGCTGCCGCAAATCACGGTTTCCGATCTTGGGCTTAATTTCGGTGGTCCTTCGGGCTTCCCGCAGGGGCGATTTGTTACCACGTATGTGTTGTCTGACACGCTCAATTACTTGAAGGGTAAGCATTCGATCAAGATCGGTGGGGAGTTCAGGCGGTTTCAAGGCAACAACTTCAGCAATACCGCTGGTACAGTCAGTTTCACTACGACGGCCAACTTTATTGCCGGCACCACTAATGTCTACACTGCCAATTCCATAAATCCTGTTAGCAACCGGATCTTTATCAGTGCGGTCGCTGGGTTTGCGGAGGATAGCTATAAGGTAACTCCGTCCTTGACCCTGCAGTACGGCCTCCGGTACGAGTGGAACGGAACGCCGGCTGAGGGTGGTCACCGGTTCGTTACCTTCAACCCGACGACGAGCGCTTTTCAACAGGTCAACCAACCCTACAAACAGAACAACAACTACGAACCCCGTCTTGGTTTTATCTATGACCTCTTCGGCAAGGGTAAAACGACTGTTCGCGGCGGCTTCGGCTACCTCGTCGATCAGCCGATCATCAGTGTGGTGACGGGTCTCGCAGCGAATCCACCGCTGTCAAATCCCCTGACGATCACTGGCGCACCTATAGGTTCGGCCTTCGCCAGTGCGGCTGCGTCCAGTTTGGCCCCCAGTTCGGTTAATCCAAACTTCAAGAACGGCTACATCGAATCCTACAATCTGAATGTGCAGGAAGACCTTGGTCATGGGGCTGCTTTACAGGCAGGCTACATTGGTTCTCAAGGCCGTCATCTTCGCCTGAACCATAACATCAATCAGTTTGTATATGCCTCTCCTACAGCGACCACCGGCACGCGTCCATACCCGACAGCGAAGATGCTGGATGGAACTACCAGGTCGCTTGGCAATATCACCTATAACGACTCCATCGGTACATCAAATTACAACGCGCTCTGGTTGACCTTCCGTAAGACGGTTCGGGGCGGTTTGCAGTTCAACACGACTTACACTTATGCGAAGTCGATGGACGAGAACTCTCAGTCGGGTAACGGTATCCAGGACAACACTAATCCCGCCGGAAGTTATGGTTTGTCAGACTTTGACGTTCGTCATCACTTCGTCTTCAGCGGTACGTGGACGCTGCCGTTTCATGGCAACCGCCTGAAGGAGGGCTGGCTGCTTGCGGACGTCACTCAAATCCAAGGTGGAAACCCCCTGAATGTTGTGACGGGCTCGGCTTATAGCGGGGCGTCGGGTAATATTCGGCCTACGTTGCTTGCACGTCCTTCAACCGGTATTCACACGGCGCTCAGCAACTTCAGCATTCCCTATATCGTTGGAACGTCATGCTTGACAGCGACACCAGGCTGCAACTTCCTTACGCCGACGCTTGGCTACGGAAGCATGCAGCGCAATGGACTAACCGGCCCGGGTTTCTCGGACACGGACGTTTCGTTGCAAAAGACGACCCAGATTAAGGAGAGTGTGAACTTTATCCTGCGTATGGATGCGTTTGACGTATTCAACCAGGCTAACTTCGGGAATCCTGTCTTGACGGCATCACCGACAAGCACCACATTTGGCACGATTACAGCAACACGTGGCGCTATTGGAGATGCGGGATCGTCTCGTCAGCTTCAGCTTGCAGCGAAGATTACTTTCTAACTGGTTCATGAGGATGCGCTCTGTCGGAGGTTTCGGCAGGGCGCATCTTTTTGTTTAAGATTGGGCTTTGCATGTTAGATAGCCTGGAGTTCGTTCTAATGAGCAGCGAAATCTTTCTACGTGGGTATCGAACGAGCGATCTTGACGCGATGTTTCGGCTGGATGAGTCTTGTTTCTCGGAGGAGTTTCGCTTCGACAGGGAATCGATGCGGGAGTTCGCCGAAGAACGGAATGCAGTTGTTCAGATCGCAGAGAGGGTTTGCGGTGAGCTTGCAGGATTTGTGATCGCACATATTATGCCTGTCGCGTCGGAGATGCGGGCTTATGTTGTGACATTGGATGTGGCCGAGCAGTGGCGGCGGCAGGGGTTGGCAGCACGCCTCATGCAAGAGACGGAAGCGCGAGCGGTTGCTGTCGGGGTCCGGTGGATTCAGCTGCATGTGTTTATAGGGAATAAGGGGGCGATTCGCTTTTATGAGCGGATGGGCTATGAGCGCATCAGGGTGCGGCGGGCCTACTATGGCGCGTCTGGGCTTGATGCGATTGTGTACGGCAAGGAGCTTCATCCCGTTTTGTAACGGTGAGGATTACTTTTTGCCGAAGACGTCTCCCATGCGGCGGATCTGGGCGCCTACGCCCCGGAGTTTTTCTTCGAAGTTCTCATAGCCGCGGTCGAGGTGATAGACACGGTCGAGGATGGTTTCTCCGTCAGCGACGAGGGCGGCCAGGACGAGCGAGGCTGAAGCTCGCAGATCGGAGCACATGACGGCGGCCGACTGTAGCGCGGCTTTGCCACGAACTGTGGCGGTGCGGCCGTTGATGGTGATGTTAGCGCCCATACGGATGAGTTCCTGCACGTGCATGAACCGGTTTTCGAAGATGTTTTCGGTGACGGTGCTGGTGCCATCGGCTTGAGTGGCAAGGGCCATGTACTGAGCCTGCATGTCGGTGGGAAAGCCGGGGTACTCTTCGGTGGTGATGTCTGCGGCTTTAAGGTCGCCGCCGGAGCGAACGCGAACTTTGTCTTCGCCGACGTCGATGCGGACGCCGCATTGTTCGAGCTTTGCGATGAGCGCGCCGAGATGTTTTGGTTCGCAGCCGTCAACGTTGAGGTCTCCCCCGGTGATGGCTCCGGCGATGAGGAAAGTGCCGGCCTCGATGCGATCGGGATTAATACGGTGGCGTGCACCGTGGAGTTTGGCGACGCCCTGGATGCGGATGGTTCCGGTACCGGCACCTTCGATCTTCGCTCCCATGGCGGTAAGGAGCGCGGCGAGGTCGGTGACTTCGGGCTCGCGTGCGCAGTTTTCGAAGACGGATTCGCCGTCGGCGAGGGTGGCGGCCATGAGGAGGTCTTCGGTGCCGGTGACCGTGATCTTGTCAAAGACGATGTGTGCGCCTTTGAGGCGGCCGCTGCCGTTATTGGGGCTACGGGCTTCGAGGTAGCCATGGTCCTGCGTGATAGTGGCACCCATGGCTTCGAGTCCGAGGATGTGGAGATCGATGGGGCGGCCGCCTATGGCGCAGCCTCCGGGCATGGCGACGCGGGCGATACCGGTGCGAGCGATGAGCGGGCCGAGGACTAGCGAACTGGCGCGCATGGTCTTGACGATCTCGTACTTGGCGACTGGGTCGGAGAGGATGCCGCATTTAATGCGGGTGCGATGCTGGGCGCGTCCGTAGCCGAGTTCGACCTCGGCTCCCATGCTGGTGAGGAGTTTGCGCTCGGTCTCGATGTCGCGAACCTGAGGGATGTTCTCGAGGATGACCTCGTCTTCGGTGAGGATGGCGGCTGCCATGCAAGGAAGAGCCGAGTTCTTGGCTCCGGAGACTTTGATGGTGCCGAGAAGGGGGTTGCCGCCGCGTACTACGAACTTATCCATATTTATCTGAGTTTACGGGTGTTTGGCGTGGAAATGAGTGGCACGAGAGGTTCCTGTGGCGGGTGATTTGGGCCCTTGGAGGCCTGTGAGGCGATTTATGGCAGGCTCTGGCCGCGATTGCATGTATGGGAGCCCTGAATTGCGTGCTACATTCGCGCCATGCCCTTTCGATCCTGTGTTTTGGCATTTGTCGCTCTTGCATCTGGTCTATCTGTGGCAGGTCAGCCTGCTGCCCCGATGGCAGCGCGTGCTTATTCCACCGCCCACAAAACCGAGTTGATGCAGGGGTTTTCTGAGTTTCTGGCTATTCCCAATGTGGCGGCCGATCCTGAAGGACTTCGGCGCAATGCCGAATTCCTTGTGGAGCAACTTAAAGTTTCGTGGTGCCGATGCGAAGCTGCTTCGTGCATCGGAACTGGCCTCGTCGGTGCCTCCAGTGGTCTATGGGGAGATTCGTACGCCTGGGGCGAAGCGCACGATCGTCTTTTATGCGCACTACGACGGCCAGCCGGTGACTCCGTCGGAGTGGGAGACAGGACAGCCGTTCAAGCCGGTAGTGAAAGACGTCAATGGAGAGCCGAGGATCTATGCGCGTGGCGCCGGAGATGACAAGGCCGCGATCTTTGCGCAGTTGACCGCCTTGAGCGCACTGAAGGACGCGCACGTTCCGCTGAAGGACAACATACGTTTTGTGTGGGAGGGCGAGGAGGAAGCGGGTTCGGATCATCTGGAAAAGATTCTGATGGCGAACCGCGATTTGATTGGTGGCGATGTGTGGCTGGTGTGCGATGGGCCTGTCGATCAGACGCGGCAGCAGACGCTGATCTTCGGAGCACGCGGCGATGCGCATGTGCAGATCACGGTCTATGGTCCTGTCCATGCGTTGCATAGCGGACACTATGGCAACTGGGTGCCGAATCCGGCGATGAGGCTTGTGCAGTTGCTGGCGGGGATGAAGGATGCCCAGGGGAAGGTGCTGATCCCACACTTTTATGAAGGGATTGAGCCTCTGGATGCCGCGGAGAAGAAGGCTGTTGGCGGATGCTCCCGTGAACGATGAATTGCTGCGGAAGGAGTTTGGCCTGGGAAGCACGGATGGCGGAGGCAGGCATCTGCTGGAGTTGATCAACGAGCCATCGCTGAATATCAACGGCATCGCTTCCGGGCAGACAGGAGTGCATGCGACGAACTCGATTCCGGTTTCGGCGACGGCGAATCTTGATCTGAGGCTTGTGGTGGGGATCGACTGGAAGACGCAGCAGGAGCGGGTGATCGACTATGTGCGGTCGCAGGGATACTTTGTGACGCGCACCGCGCCGACGCGAGAGGAGTTGCTGACGCATGCGAAGGTTGCGTATATCCAGGCGGAGCCGGGGGAGAATGCGTCGCGCACGCCGATGGATCTGCCGATTGCCGCGGATGTAATCAAGGCTGTGGAGAGTGCGCGGGGCAAGACGATTCTGCTGCCTACGTCGGGAGGGACGGTGCCGATCGATGTGATGGAACGCGCTGCGCGAACGCGGACGATCATGGTGCCGATTGCGAATCATGACGACAACCAGCATGCGGCGAATGAGAATCTGCGGCTGCAGAATCTGTGGGACGGGATCGAAACGATGGCAGCGTTGCTTGCGATGCAGTGATTTTGCTTTGCGTAGTTGCATTCCGGCCCTGCTCCGACGATGCCGGAGCAAAACCGGGAGTTGTGGCTTAGAGACCGGCTTGCGGGTTAGGCGGAGTCAGGGGCTGGGTCTGCGAAGGGGCGCCGTGGTTGTGGCGATGCGACTTGATCTGCTGAAGCTGCTCAGGAGTGAGGACGGTGGCGAGCTGCTGCCTCGTTTGCTGGTGGAGGGCTTTCATCTTCTGTTGCATGATGAGAGGCGAGATCGTGCTGTCGTTCTTCAGGGCGGTCATCTTCTGGTCGCGATCGGCCAGGATGGGCTCGATCTTCGCGGACTGTTCGGGCGAGAGATTGAGTTTCTTGCTGAGTCTCGCTGTCTCGCGCTGAGGACTGTGGGCGTGATGATGCTTTGCTGCCGGGGCGGGCGTCTCTGCCTGTTGCGCCAGGACGACAGTGCCGGAGAGGGCGAGCGCGAGAGAAGTCGAAAGTAAAAGGCGGTTCATGGGTTAGTGCTCCTGATTGCGGCTTGTTTGGCCGCTGTCTGAAGAAAAAAACACGTTATATGGGAAATGTTGCGGTATTTGCGTCTGAATCGGAGTCTGAATTCCACCTGTTCGAGATCACTGACCTTTCGAAGGCGCAGAAGGGTTGGCCCATGCCGGGCGAACATCTGACGAAGTTGTGTGTTGTGAGTCTTGAATACTTGGTAATCCCCTAATTAGGTGAAGATTTGCCGGTGAATTGTGGATAATCTGATCTACCAGATGTTTTGAGGTGTGTGCATGGCGCGTCCCTATTGGTCAGGTCGAATTCAGGTTTCCCTGGTCTCGTTTGGCGTTCAGCTTTATGTCGCTACCGAGTCGAAGAGTCAGATCAGCTTTCATCAGATAAGCCGAAGCACAGGCGAGCGGATTCGCCATCAGAAGGTCCTGCAGAGTGCGGTGGACTCTGACAGCGAGACCGCGGGTGCGGCCGTCGGCAAGGATGAGATTGTGAAGGGCTATGAGTATCGCAAGGGCGAGTACGTTATCGTCGAGCCCAGCGAACTTGAGAATCTGAAGGTGCCGTCGAAGCACACGATTGAAGTGAGTCAGTTTGTGACGATGGATGAGCTGCGACCCGAGTATATCGAAAAGCCCTATTTTGTCGTGCCGGAAAACGACAGCCAGGCAGAGGCGTTTGCTGTTATTCGCAAGGCGCTCAAAGAGAGTGGCAAGGTGGCGATCGGCAAGGTGGCCTTTGCCGGGCGCGAGAACATTGTTGCGATTCGTCCCGCCGGCGATGATTCGAACGCTGGGATGATGGCGTATACGCTGCGGTACTCCAACGAATTGCGAAATGAGCGAGAGTACTTCCGAGATCTCAGCAAAGTTGAGATCAGCGAGGAGTCTCTGGAGCTTGCGGAGTCGTTGATTGCGAAGAAGTCGACGAAGCTCGATCTGTCCAAGTTTGAAGATGGGTACGAGGTTGCAGTCAAAGAGTTGGTCGAGGCCAAGGTGAACAAGATGCCCATCCCGAAGGATGAGGGCGTGGAGCCGAAGGGCAAGGTAATCAACCTTATGGACGCATTGCGGAAGAGTCTTGGTGGAGCAGAAGCCGATTCGGGCAAGCGCGTTCCCAGGAAGCCGGTTGCGAGCGAGAAGGTTTCTTCTAAGAAGGGAATTGGCCTGGTCAAGCCGGCGGCCAAGACCTCGGCGAAGCGAAAGTCCGGCTTAATTCAAATTGGTTCGATTGAGGCTTGAGCGAAAGAGCGCTGGTCGAAGATTGTCATCGACGAGACGGTATAGCATCTCGCAGACGAACCATATCGAAGTCGCGATCAGAAACCTGCCGCAGTGATGTAGTGTGGCGCTCGTCCATGTCGAAGGATGAGAGAGCGAGATGGTGAAGTGCCTGAGGGTGTGGCAATAAACCACAGCCAGCGAAACCGCGAACATCGACAGCATCGCTCGAACGTTCCGGTAGCTCATCTCAGTCATCATGGTTAGATTTCCAGGCGTGAGTCGTCGATGGCGAGTCGAACATTGCCGTCGGATTTCGTGAGACGGCGAACGGCCTCCATCTTGTCGACGTTGGCTTTGAGCATAACGACAGCGATGGGAATCGACTTGCCCGCCGACTTGATGGTGCGGATTGCTGTTTCACGATCGATATCGCAGACCTTCATGAGGACGCGGATGCCGCGCTCGACGAGCTTCGCGTTTTTCATGTGCACGTTGACCATGAGGTTGTCGTAGACGTAGCCGAGCCGGGTCATGGCGCCAGTGGTGATCATGTTGAGGATCATCTTCTGGGAGGTGGCAGACTTCATGCGCGTCGAACCGGAGATGACCTCAGGGCCTACTTCTGCGACGATTGTGGTGTCAGAGACATCGGCGAGCGGAGTGTTGTAGTTGCAGGTGATCGCTGCGGTCTTGGCGCCGCGGGCGCGGGCATACTCGACAGCCCCCACGACGTAGGGAGTGCGGCCGCTTGCGGACACGCCAATGACGATGTCCTTTCGCGTTGGCCGTCGGCGGGCGATGTCGCGTTGGCCGATCTCGGGCGAGTCCTCGTTGACGTCGGACGCGGAGGCGAGCGCCTTAGGGCCGCCGGCCATAATGTACTGGACCTGTGCAGGCGCAGTGGAGTAGGTTGGTGGGCACTCCGAGGCGTCGAGAGAGGCGATGCGCCCGCTGGAGCCGGCACCGACGTAGATGAGCCGTCCGCCATCGCGCAGAGACCGGGCCACCGTATCAATGACGATGGCAATCTCCGGCAGCGCCTTTTTGACGCCCGCGGCGACTTTTGCATCTTCGTGATTAATAATTCGCGCGATCTCAAGGGCGGACTTGGTGTCGAGCCCTTCGGATGCGACGTTGGAGGTTTCCGTCGTGAGGTCTTTGAAATCTTCTGTGCCTCTATTGACGGGTTTCGGTATCGGGGCCTGCTCTAACATGGTAAGGGTTGCCATAAATTTTTCCTGCGGTGCGCTTAAACCATTGTATTCCTAAGGGCTTCGAAAATCTTCAACAAAGGTGATGTGCTGGGCAAGGGGGTATCAGCAGCGATTCAGGGATTTGGATTCAAGGAGGGCGCCTCATGGCAAAATTGCGTGCGAGCAGGGTAGTCACGGGTTAAAGCCTTCGGGTTCAACCTGTGCTATAAGATGGCGGCCCGGGTAAAATTGGTTAGCCATCAGGTTCTCAGGATTCCGCCTCTGCCGGGCAACCGGCGGTTGCGTCCATCCGCCTGATGCGTCTAACGTGGGAGGCCCTAGAGTGGAGATAGACGAACAGTTGGGCCAGAATTCAGATAAGAGACCGGTTGGAGAGCCGTCCGGGAAGGGCACGGGGAGTGTGCACTCTTGGCTGCGGGACCTGGTTGTTTCGGTGGTCGTGTCGGCGATTATCATCATCTTTCTGTACCAGCCGGTGAGGGTGGAGGGAACCAGCATGTTGCCTGTGCTGGAGGATCAGGACCGGCTCTTTATCAACAAACTGGCCTACCGGATGGGAGAGATTCAACGCGGGGACGTGGTGGTGTTCCTGTATCCGCGTGACCATGAGAAGAGCTACATTAAGCGGGTGATCGCGCTGCCCGGTGACAGGCTGAGAATCGACCATGGCGAGGTGTTTGTGAACGGGACACATGTGAAGGAGCCGTACGTGCCACGACAGTTCGAAGACGACCGGTCGCAACCGGAGATGACCGTGCCGCAGCACGATTATTTTGTGATGGGGGATCACCGCTCGGTCTCGTTCGACAGCCGAACGTTTGGGCCTGTGGACCGGGACCTGATCTACGGCAAAGCAGCGTTTGTGTACTGGCCAATGGACCAGGCAGGGGTGGTCCACTAGTTTTTGGACTTATCTGGCGTAGTAACCGGTTCGAGCGCGCACTGTCAGACCAGGACGGATAGCCTGGATCACGACTTTGCGGTAGGTGCCGTCGCGGGTAGGGTTGGTGGATTGATAAGCGAGATCATTCAGAGAGCGTAGGTCTCCGGCGATCTCGTTGAAGTCCTGCTTAAGTTTGGTCTCGTGGAAGTCAAAGGTCTTGCCGCCGGTTTGTCCGGTGAGGTGATCGAGAGCGCGCATGCCGTAGCGGTCGCGGGCGTCCATTTTACCGTGCTTCAACTCGATGTAGCGAATGGCATAGATGAGAACATCAGCGTTTTGCGCCGCCGAAATGGCGTCGATCAGGTCGTGCTCGCTGGAGTTTTCTTCTCCATCGCTGAAGACGACGAGAACTTTGCGGCGCTGGTGGATGGCGGCTAGTTTTTCGGTGATGCTGAAGTAGATCGCGTCGTACAGTGCGGTGCCGAGTTCGCGCTGTTCTTTGGGGCCGATCTCGGGGAAGTCCATATTGCCTTTGTCGAAGCTGCGGATGCCATCCATGATCGCAGGTGGGGAGGAAGTGGAGTCGCTGACGACGCGGAGATGATTGCCGAAGCAGAGCGCGAAGGCCTGATCGCTGGGCTCGAGGACTTGCCTGAGAAAGGCTTCGATGTCCTTTTCGTGCTCTTTGACGAACTTCTCCTGGCTTCCGCTCGCGTCGATGATGAGGCCGATGCTGAGTGGAAGCTGGGTATCGTGGGCGAAGAAGCGGATCTTTTGCGGGACGCCGTCTTCGACCACTGTGAAGTCGTTCTGAGTTAAGCCGGTTACGATTCCTCCTTCGGCATCGCGCACGCTGAGCGTCGTGTCGATCAGGTGAGTTTCAACCTGGATGACAGGAACACCCTGCGCACGGGAAAACAGAGGCAGTAGAACGATCGATATCAGAATCAGAATACGAGATACGATTGGCGCACCTGCACGATGGATTGAATAAATTGTGACAACTTGAGATACGAAAACAGAGGAGAGTTGTTCCAGAAATGCTTGAAACAGAACTCTTTTTGCTTTGAGAAATGGTTGCATCGGAAGATAGTTTATCTCTGTGCAACAACACCCGATTTCCAGGAATCCCATTGACTAAGAGACGAAGTTGGTCAATCCGATTTGAGGAGAACCGACAGTGAAGATTCTTTTGACTCGCTGGATTTTAGGTCTGGTTGTGCTTTTTAGTTTCGCGGCAGCATCGTCAAACCCGGCTGGTGCGCAGGTGGTTGTCAAAGTTGGGCCGACACATCCCCATTACGACCACCGTTATTACTACCACCATCATTATTATCACCATGTCTACTATCGTCATGGTCACAGATATTACCGGTAACGCGATCGCGAGATGGAAAGAAAGAGCCCATGCGATGAGGTCGCGTGGGCTCCTTCTTTGCGAAGCGATCGGCGATAAATTACCCCTTCGTATGGTTGATGATGTCGGCGAAGGACTGCGGATCGAGGCTGGCTCCGCCAACCAGCGCGCCGTCGATATCTTCCAGAACGCAGAGAAATTTCGCGTTGTCGGGTTTGACCGAACCGCCGTAGAGGATGCGGATGGAAGCGGCTAGTTCAGGTGTGAGGGACTTCGCAATCTGCTTGCGGATGATGAGGTGAGCTTCCTGTGCCATCTCAGGGGTGGCAGTGCGACCGGTCCCGATGGCCCAGACGGGTTCGTAGGCGAAGACGATGGGCCCAGCGATTGCAGGATCGACGCCTTCGAGGGCCAGCGAGGTCTGAAGTTCGAGGACGTTGTTGGTAAGGCCGGATTCGCGCTCTTCAAGGTGCTCGCCGATGCAGACGATGGGGATCAGCGAGTGGGCGAGTGCGGCCTTGAGTTTGAGGTTGACCGTGGTGTCAGTCTCGTTGAAGTACTGGCGGCGCTCGGAGTGTCCGATGAGGACGTGGGTTGCGCCGAGGGTGGCGATCACGGCGGGGGAGGTCTCGCCGGTGTAGGCTCCTTCGTCTTTCCAGTGCATGTTCTGCGCGCCGATGGCGACGGAGGTGGACCGGGCAGCGTCGACGAGTGCCGGGAGGCAGGTCATCGCGGGGCAGAGAAGAATCTCGGCATGGCTGCTCTCTTTGACGAGAGGGAGGAACTTGGTGAGGAAGGTGGTGGACTCGATGGGTGTCTTGTACATCTTCCAATTGCCGGCGATCAGTAGTTTGCGCATTTGTTTCAGTATTCCATTTTGAGGACGGGATTGGAAGAGAAGGGCTTGATTCAGGCGTTACCGCTTCTTCCTGAGCTAAATCTGGCGCAGGTTTTGTAGCGCTCCAAACGAATAAACTGTCGTCATCTCTGCGTTCCGAATGACGACAGTTTGTTTTCTAATAACTTTGTTGGTTGAGAGTCGCTTACTTGAACCTCTGATTGTCTGTTAGTGCCGCAACGCCAGGCAACGTCTTGCCTTCGAGGAATTCAAGGCTTGCGCCGCCACCGGTGGAGATGTGGGTGATCTTGTCAGCCACGCCGGACTGCTGAATCGCCGCAACCGAGTCTCCTCCCCCAACGATGGTCGTGGCGTCGTGGTTGCGAGCGACGGCGTGCGCGATGGCATTCGTGCCGTGAGCGAAGGCCGGCATCTCGAAGACGCCCATGGGTCCGTTCCAGATGACCGTGCGGGCCTCGGCGATCTCCTCTTCAAAGATTGCGATGGATTTGGGGCCGATGTCCAGCGCCATCAAATCAGCGGGGAAGGCCCCCTTGCCGGAGAAGACCTGCGTCTTCGCGTTGGGCGCAAACTTATCGGCAAGGACGTGATCGACAGGGAGCAGAAAGCGGACACCTTTGGCCTCTGCTTTCTTGAGCGCGGCCTTGGCGACGTCGATCTTGTCGGTTTCGACGAGGGATTTGCCGGTGCCCTGGCCCTGCGCGTTCAGGAAGGTGTAGGCCATGCCGCCGCCGATGATGATCGCATCGGCTCTATCGAGAAGATTGTCGATGACCTCGATCTTGTCGGAGACCTTGGCTCCGCCGATGATGGCGACGAAGGGCTTGTCCGGTTCGGAGAGTGCCTTGCCGAGGTACGTCAGCTCCTTCTGCATCAACAGACCGGCAGCGGATTGTTTGACGAAGTGAGTGACGCCCTCAGTAGATGCGTGGGCGCGGTGCGCGCTGCCGAAGGCGTCGTTGACGTAGATATCGCAGAGGCTCGCGAGCTTCTTGGCGAAGACGGGATCGTTGGCTTCCTCTTCGGGATGGAAGCGGAGGTTTTCAAGTAGGAGAGGCTGGCCGGATTCAAGGTTGGCAGCCATCTCGCTGGCAACGGCACCGACGCAGTTGGGAGAGAAGGCTACATTCTCGTCCTCGCCGAGGATGTGATCGAGCAGGCCGCGAAGGTGGGCGACGAGGGGGCGAAGGCTCATGGACTCGACGACCTTACCCTTGGGGCGGCCGAGGTGCGAGCAGAGGATGACTTTAGCTTTGTGGCGCAGGGCGTATTCGATGGTAGGGAGGGTCTCGCGAATGCGGGTGTCGTCCGTAATGATGCCGTCCTTGAGCGGGACGTTGAAGTCGACGCGAATGAGGACGCGCTTGTCGGTAAGATCTAGATCGCGGATGGACAGCTTGGACATGCGGATTCCTTACAAGTGATTTTTTGAGCGCGGTCAGCCAGATATGCAAGGCAAATCATATCGGGTTAACGCCTTCGGCTATAGTACCGGAGGAATGAGACTCAGGAGTTTTTATAGGGAATATAGCGGCGCGCAATGAGAGCGATGGGAATGCCAATACAGAAGACCAGCGCGGCAACGGCATTAATGAAGGGAATAAGCGGAGGGACCGGACGCATGCCAATCTTCGAGAGGGGAACGACCACGTAGTTCATCACGATATAGACGACGATGCCGTAGAGGCCGCCCCACAGGATTGGGTGGCGCGAGAGCGGCAGCCGCCGGCTTGCAAGGATATATAACGTGGCTGCCGTTGTTGCGATCAGGAAGTGAAAGAAGAGCCCAAGAGCAGCAGAGCGCATTCCCTGGGTGAAGGCGCCGCGACCGAGGACCCCGACCGCGATACCCTGCAGAATCCGAATGGGCGGGACGCTGCGAAGGCCGTAGAAGATCAGGGCGTCCGAGATGTCGAGCGTTCCGGCGATCAGGCATGAAAGTGCGATGGCTTTGAGGAACTGAGGACGGCTATCGGAGGTTGTCATGGGTGTGGATGATTCTACGCAAGGAGCCCTCCCCGACAACGATTTTTTGTGATAAGCCGCCTCTATTCCGGGATGAAGGCGTCCGCTTCGATCTCGATGCGCCAGTTCGGGTTCAGCAACTCCTTCACGACGATCATGGTGGCAGCGGGTCGGATAAGCGAGAAAAATTTGCCATGGGTGCGGCCCGCGTCCTCCCAGTCCGCGGTGTGGGTGAGGAACATGCGGGTGCGGTAGACATGCTCGAGGGAGGCGCCTGCATTTTTGAGCGCGGTCGCGATGAGCGTCAGACACTGCTCGGTCTGTTCGGCAATGTCGCCAGAGTCTGCGCCGACCGGTCCGGTGCCCGAGACATGAACGTGATTGCCGATGCGGACGGCGCGCGAGAAACCGATGATCGGCTCGTAAGGGCTGGTGCCGGGGATGTTAGTGCGGGTCATGAAGATTTACCTTTCGCTTATCTTCTCAGACTCTTGCTTTTTCTCGAAAGGGACACACAAGGGGACATACATTGATTGGCACTCGGCCACCGCAGGAGGTTCCAGAGCACCAGTCTGTCTGAAACTGGAGGCTGAGGTCAGGATCACTCGTTCGCGTATCATCTGCAGAAACCGATTTGAGGAGGGTTCTGCGAACGTGTGCTTTTCAGCAGCGGCAAACTTTGTCGGAAGCGGAGTGCTCGGGACCGTTGGGGTAGCGACTTTCACGAAGGTGAGGCACAAGCGCGAGCTATTGTTCGCCTCGCTGCCGACACTGTTTGCAGTGCACCAGTTTATCGAAGGCTTTGTGTGGCTGGGGCTGGACGGAGTTCTGTCACCCAGGGTCACGCATGATATGGGCGCGGCATTCGTCCTGTACGCGCAGGGCCTCCTGCCGTTTTTAATTCCGCTGAGCGTGCTGTTATTTGAGCCTGAGCAGAAGAGCCGTAGGCAGATGCTGCCGTTTCTTGCGATCGGAACTGGCACAACCCTGTATATGCTTTGGGCGCTGATTGCTTATCCGCTACATATCTTCGTGGAAGGCAACAGCATCGTCTACATCAACGATGGAACGAACAATACTGCGTTGGCCGTACTATACGTGATCGCGACGTGCGGCTCGCTGTTCTTCTCGAAGGAGAGGCCAATGGTGATCTTTGGCGCAGCGAATCTGTCGATTCTGCTGGTGGTGATGGCGGTGAAGCGCTATGCGTTCACTTCGCTTTGGTGCGCTTATGCAGCGGTGGCGAGCGTGATTATTTTGGCTTACTTCTGGAAGAGCCGGTTGCGCAGACCGTTCAAATATGCCGAAGCGATCTTTGGCTGAATGAAACTGGGATCGTTCGTAGAAACTGGTAATTCCTTCCAGTTTTTATCCGATAAACGACCAGAGCGCGCAGCGTTGAGCTGCGCGCTCTTTTTCTTGCTGACCTATTAGGTTTAGAGGCCCTTCTTTACGAGGAAGGTAATCAGGTCTGTAACGCGGTTGGAGTAGCCCCACTCGTTGTCGTACCAGCTGATGACCTTGCCGGTATTGGTGCCGACGACCTTGGTCAGTTTGGAGTCGACAATGGAGGAGAGCGGATTGCCCTTGAAGTCGGAGCTGACGAGTTCTTCGTCAGTGAACCCGAGGTAGCCCTTGAGAGGACCGTCGGCGGCTGTCTTGAGCGCGGCGTTGACGCTCTTGACGTCGATCGGCTTCTCGGAGACGAACGTCAGGTCGACAACCGAAACGTTGGGGGTCGGGACGCGGATCGCGAAGCCGTCGAGCTTGCCGTCCATGGCCGGGATGACGAGTTTGAGGGCCTTGGCAGCACCGGTGCTCGACGGAATCATGCTGAGAGCGGCGGCACGGGCGCGGCGGAGATCCTTGTGCGGCGTGTCGAGGATGACCTGGTCGTTCGTGTAGCTGTGAATGGTGGTCATGATGCCCGAGGCAATGCCGAAGGTATCATTGAGGACCTTGACGACCGGCGCGAGACAGTTCGTCGTGCAGGAGGCGTTCGAGATGACGTTGTGCTTTGCAGCGTCGTACTTGTCCTCGTTGACGCCGAGGACGACGGTGATGTCCTCGTTGGTTGCGGGGGCCGAGATGATGACCTTCTTGACGGTGCTGCCGAGGTGAGCCTTGGCCTTTTCTGCATCGGTAAAGAAGCCGGTAGACTCGACGACGATCTGCGCGCCGACGGAGGCCCAGTCGAGCTTGGCAGGGTCGCGCTCGGCGAAGACCTTGATCTTCTTGCCGTCGACAGCGATGAAGTCGGCTCCGTGGGTGATCTCCTGCTTGAGGTTGCCGAGGATGGAGTCGTACTTGAGAAGGTGGGCTAGGGTAGCCGGGGTGGTAAGGTCGTTTACAGCTACGAATTCGATGTCCGGGTTGCCGAGGGCGGTGCGGAACACGTTGCGTCCAATGCGGCCGAAGCCGTTGATGCCTACCTTGACTGTTGCCATAATTTTCGGTTGCTCCTGTCGTGTACTGCGGTGGTATTTTTACGAGATTTGGGCGCTTGAGAGCGCGGCAGAGCCGCCTGCGCCCACCAATCCGGATGCTACCACCGTGAGGAGGGCTGCGCAAATACCGACACGGCTAGACTTTGCGGGGTGACGCACGAGGTGCGGGCGATTTGCGACGGCCTTCCGCGCTGTGTTACAAGCGTGATATGCGCGAATTGCGCGAATGGATAACAGACAAGATGAGACGACGCCCTAGACGTGGACCGAACGAATCGGAGTCCACAGGGAAAAGTGGGCAGGAGCTGCCCGCCAACCAGCCGGCTCCTATAAGACCAGCGTACCCGGAAGCTGTAGCGGCGCCTGTCGCCGAGGCTTCACGCAGTGTGGCTGAACCGCCTCATGCAGGCGCTTCCGAGACTCCGGTCCCTGAGAAGCCTGAGCCTCAGATCGTTGTGGAGACTCAGCCAGAGTCGCTGGGGACGCCCCCACTCGAACAGACGGCGCTGAAATCGCCTAAGGGCTATGTGGTGCTGACCATCGGCTTGCCCGGATCAGGGAAGACGACCTGGTACAAGCGACGCGGGGTCACCCCGCTGTCCAGTGACCTGCTGCGGTCCCTGTTATTCGACGATATTACCGAGCAGCGGTATCAAGGCCTGGTCTTTTCGACCCTCCGGAGCTTGTTGCGGGCGCGGCTGATCGCCAAGATGCCGTGGAACTATGTGGATGCGACGAACCTCTCGCCCCATGAACGGAAGCAGTGGATCAAGATGGCGAAGAGCTTCGGTTACGAGGTGCAGGCGGTGTTCTTTGATGTGCCGCTGGCCGTGTGCATGGAGCGGAACTCGAAGCGCGACCGTCAGGTGACCGACGAAGTCATGCATAAGATGGCTGAGCGTCTGAAGCCACCCACATTTAAAGAGGGTTTTGAGAAGATCACGGTGGTTCGCGTAAAGGGGCAGCCTGGGACAACGGGCGAGCCGGTTGCTGCGGATGCCGTACCTGAGACCGCAAGCTAGCTCGTTGTGCCGCAGGACAAGTTAGAGTAAACAACATGCCCACGGTTGGCGTTGAGTTCGCGAAGGTGAGCTATGCGTTAGCCGATGGGCGTGTTTTGTTGCGTGATGTTTCTCTGCAATTGCAGAAGGGAACAACCACGGCTCTTCTGGGGCGGAGTGGGGCCGGTAAGACGACGCTGCTGCGTACAGTGAACGGACTGGTCACGCCGACGTCGGGGCAGGTTCTGGTCGCAGGCAGGGCGGCGGGGGATTATGCGACGGTGGAGCTGCGCCGGGGGATCGGGTATGTGATCCAGGAGACGGGACTGTTTCCGCATATGACGGTCGAGAGGAATGCGGGGATGGCGCTGGAGCTCGCGGGGAGATCCAGGCAGGAGATTGCGGCGCGAGTGCGAGAGGTTATGGCGCTGGTGGGGCTTGGGTATGAAGAGTTCCGAGGGCGCTATCCGTGGCAGCTTTCGGGCGGCCAACGGCAGCGCGTTGGGTTGGCGCGGGCTCTGGCGACGGACCCGATGGTGCTCCTGATGGATGAGCCGTTCGGAGCGCTTGATCCGCTGACGCGGGCCGAGATGCAGACGATGCTGCGGGAGCTGCTGGAACGAGTTGGCAAGACGGTTCTACTGGTGACGCACGACCTCGACGAGGCGCTTTATCTGGCGCAACGTGTGGTGTTTCTTTCCCAGGGATCGGTAGTCGCCGATCTGTCGCCTGAGGAGATTGTCGGCTCGGATAATGCTTATGTAAGAGATTATGTTTCGGCGGTACATCGCGCGGTGCCAGGATGATGTCCTTCTGGCACTCATACGGTTGGGAGATCGGGCGACTTACGTTTGAGCATGTATGGCTAACGTTCTCTGCGATGATCCTGGCGGCGGCGATTGGCCTGCCGCTGGGGATTTTGCTGACACGAAGGCGGAGGTTCGCTAAACCGGTGATTGGGTTTGCAAATGTACTGCAGACGGTGCCTAGTCTGGCGCTGTTTGGCCTGCTGTTGCCTGTGCCCTGGCTTGGAGAGAACGCCGCTCGACTGGCGATTCTTGCATTGACCGGATACGCGCTATTGCCGATTCTACGGAATACCTACGCGGGGATCCAAAGCGTCGATCCTGCGTTGATTGATGTAGCAAATGCGCTTGGAATGAGCAATATGCAGCGCTTGTTAAAGGTGGAACTTCCGCTTGCGGCTGGCGTGATCCTTGCCGGGTTGCGGACCGCTACGGTGACTTGCGTAGGAGTGGCTACGATTGCCGCGGCGATCGGAGCCGGAGGCCTCGGAGAGCTGATCTTTCGCGGGGTGGCCAGTGTGGACAATGGGCTGGTTCTCGCTGGGGCGATTCCGGCTGCGTTACTGGCGCTTATAGCGGATGCGGGTTTGGGATGGCTGGAGAAGCGGATGACGGTGCGGCGGGCGTGAGGCCCCCCGTCATAAGTGTGCAAAGTCCAGGAAGTAGATACTTTAGGTTTGGACTTGCGGGCGTGAGACGGGAAGCAGTCGTAGTGCTTTGATGGCGTTCTGGGTACGCTTTTGTCAAGCTCGGCAGGCGACGGGAGAAAGTAACAAGTGGTTGTGCTGGAGTCAGAACGGCTGCTGTTTCGTCCGCATGAGGCTGCGGACCTTGAGGCGTTCTGCGCGATGGAAGCCGATGCAGAGGTGCGCCGGTATGTGGGGGGTGCGCCGCGGACGCGGGAGGCAGCAGAGGAGAGATTTTGGGGCAGGGCTATGCATCCGCCTGACGACCGGTTGGCAATGTGGGCAACTGCCTTGAAGGAGGATGGCCGCTATATCGGGCGCTGCGGCTTGTATCCCCACTTGGTTGATGGCGGGAGGGTGAGCGATGAGGCAGTTCTGGGGCTCTATTTGGCGAGAGAGTTCTGGGGACGGGGGCTTGCGAGCGAGGCGGGACGCGCTTTCATTGCCTTTGGATTTGACGAGTTGAAATTGACGCGGATTGTGACTGCGGTCCAGATAGAAAACGCAGCCTCGGTACGTGTACTGGAGAAGCTAGGGTTTGTCGTGGAGAGACACGAGAAGGGTCCGAGATCGTTTGATCACTTTGAGTTGGCAAGACCGGTGAGTCGAGCGGTACAAGGTCGAGCGGTGCCAAGATGAACAGCGGATTTCAGGTGCCGGGAAAGCCATTGGCCGTAATGTTGGCCGGTCTTTGCTTGCTTCTGGCAGGGTGTGCGCCACCACGGTCTTCGCGCGTGGTCATTGGCGCGAAGAACTTTACGGAACAGGTGGTTCTGGGGGAGTTGCTGGCTCAGGAGATTGAGGCGGTGACGGGGCAACCGGTGGATCGCCGGTTTTATCTGGCGGGGAGTTATCTCTGCCAGCAGGCGTTGATCAGTGGGCGGATCGATGGATATGTCGAGTACTCGGGGACAGCGCTGACGGCCATTCTGAAGCAGCCTCTGCCGCCCATAGGCCAGAGGGATGAGGCGACGGTCTTCCGGCGGGTGAGCGAGTTGTACGCGTCGCGATACCGGGTGAAGGTGGGGCAGGGCCTGGGGTTTCAGGATACGTTTGCGATGGTTGTGCGGGGTGACGTTGCCCGGCGGCTGGGGGTGAAGACGATCTCCGATGCGGTAAAGATTGCGCCCAATCCGGAGAGCGGCTGGCGGCTGGGAGTGGGGTATGAGTTTGAGTCGCGGCCCGATGGATTGCACGGGTTGGAGGCAACCTACGGACTGAAGTTCGACGGCGATCCGCGAACGATGGACCTGGGACTGTTGTATCGCGCGCTGTCGAGTCAGCAGGTGGATATAGTGGCGGGGAACTCGACCGATGGCCCGATACGGGCGCTGGGGTTTGCGGTGCTGGAGGATGACAAGCACTACTTTCCGCCGTATGAGGCGGTGCCACTGGTGCGCTTCGATTCGCTGGTGAAGAATCCGGGGATTCAGGTGGCGATAGATCGGTTGGCGGGAAAGGTTTCGGCCGATGAGGTGCGTGGGATGAACTATGCCGTGGACTCGGAGCACCGGGATGTGGGGGATGTGGTGAGTGAGTTTCGTAAAGGTAAAGGATTGTGAAAGGCTTAACGCGGATCTTCACAGAGGACACAGATGAAAAACGGATCTTGTTGAGGTGGGTTGATGGTTGAGCCATGGTTGCGCGGGACACTCGCGGAGGTAGAAGCGGTGCGGCGTGGGGTGCTGCACGCGCTCGAACTGGCTCGGGAGGATGTGGCCCGGTGGACTGGCGGGTTGAGTGACGAGGAGCTTGAGGCTCGGCCTTTTGGGCTTCCTTCGGTTGGGTTTCAGATGCGGCATATTGTGCGGAGTCTGGATCGGCTGCTGATTTATGCGGACGGGAGGCAGTTGAGTGCCGAGCAGCTTGCGGCTCTCAAGAGTGAGATGGAGAGCTCCGGTTCGCAGGTGGATTTGTTTGCAGAGTTCGAGCGTGGGATTGAGTCGGCGATTGTGCGAGTGCGAGCGATTGCGCAGGAAAGTTTTGCAGAGGCTCGCGGAGTAGGACGCAAGATGTTGCCGACGACGATGGGTGGGCTGCTGGTGCATTGCGCGGATCATACGCAGCGACACGTCGGTCAGCTGGTGACGACAGCAAAGGTTGTAATTGCAATGCGTGCGAGTAGCCAGGCCCAGTAGCTTGCGCTGATCCTTCTTCGAGCCGTTGAGCCCCCTCCGATTGGTGGAGGTGGGGATAGTTCGCATGGTGGATGCTCGGCGTGACGGATTCGTGTTGAATCGCTGCGAGGGTAAAGAGGGTAAAAGATGACGCAGGTGCAGGAGATTCGTACGCTGAAAACCGGAGTGGGAAGATATCTGTCCCTGGCATTGATTTGCGCTGTCGTGTCGGCTGGCTGCTTTGTTATTCCGATGTTTGTGATTCGGCCTTTTCGTCCGCAAGGCGCGCGGGAGCTGGATTTTGCGTTGGCTGTTCGTCATGCCGGGCCGTGGCTTGCGGGCTTGTGCGTTGTGGTTGTGCTGCTGCTGATGATCCGACTGTGGAAGATGGCGCGAATATGGTCTCGTATCGGGTTTGTTTGTCTGGTTGTTGTGGCAATTGCAGGGGCTGTTCTGACCAACGTCAATATCTTCGAAAAGATGTTTCACCCTTACGATGCGCCGGCATTTGCAAGCGCGGATGAGGTGAAGGTCGATCCGGATGATAAGGTTCTGGCGGTCAGGATTGGTCAACTGGCGCGTGCCTATCCGATTCGCACGATGGGGTATCACCATATTGTGAATGACACCTTGGATGGGGTTCCGATTGCCGTGACCTACTGCACGTTATGTCATACAGGATTGGTTTGGAGCCGCGTGATCGATGGCAAGACACTTCACTTCCGTCTGGCCGGCATCAACAACGGGAATGCGCTGCTGCGGGATGAGGAGACGAGCAGCATCTGGCAGCAGAGCACGGGCGAGGCGATCTTCGGGCGGCTGAAGGGGCGGCAACTGGAGATGGTTCCGAGCGATGAGTTGACCTTCGCTCTATGGAGAAAGGAACAGCCCGAGGGACAGGTGTTGAAGCCGGATGCTCCGTATGTGGCGGAGTATGACCCGAAGGATTGGGAGCGGCACGTTGCGGCGACGCGAACGGTGGTGGACACATCAAAGTCCGGGGTTGGGCCGCATCAGTTGATGATTGGCGTTACGGTGGCCGGACAGAGCAAGGCTTATCCGATTGAGGCGATCCTTGCGGCGAAACTGATTCAGGATCGGATTGATGGTTTCCCGGTGATTGTAGCGGTGGGGCCGGATGGAGCGTCGATTCGTGCGTTCGAGGCCAGCATGGCTTCCAATAATCTGAACTTGACGTTCGCTGGAGCCGAGGGCGAGACGGTGATGCGAGATGCGCAGACGGGAAGCGGGTGGAACTTTCAGGGCTGCGCTGTCGAGGGAAAACTGGCTGGTCAGTGTCTGAAGAAGATCGACGCACACAAGGACTTCTGGTTCGATTGGATGAACCATCATCCTGAATCGGGCGTGTACAAAAATTAGTGCGGTTTCAGGAGGCCGCCAAGGGCGTTCGAGAGTGGGTCGGAGTGTTGGGTGTTCGAGGGTTTGGCTGCGCCTTTGGTGGCGCCCCCGGCTGCGCTGCTCATCATGCCACCCATGTTCGGGGTGAAGGTGGGATTGGAGGTGGTACCTCCGATCTGTACCGGGACCCCGTTGCGAAGCGCGGCGCCTGCGATATTTCCTACCACGCTGCCTGCTGCGCCTCCGGCTGCACCGCCAGGGATCATTCCCATAAGCTGGCCTGCGATACCTCCTGCACCTGCGATGGCGCCGCCTTTTCCGCCGGCTCCGCCGAGGAGACCGGTAAGTTTGAGGAGGAGATTGTAGTTCAGCGCGCCGGCTGCACTGACGGTTCCGGCTCCGGTGGCTGTGCCAATGGAGGGAACGACGAGTGAGACGTTGTCGGTACGGATGTTGCCGTCGTTGACGTTGATGTTGGCGCTGAGAGATTCGATGGCGGTGCCTGAACCGCTCTTAATTCCTGCCAGCGAGCTAAGGGGGCCGAGTTTGGATCCGAGATCGAAGCCGGCGAGGGTGGTGTTGTTGAGGCGGATTGGACCGTTGATGATGGGCGCAGCAGTGGATCCGGTGACGTTGAGGTTGGCTGTGAGGGTTCCGCCCTCAAGTCGTGAGCCGGTCGGGAGATGGACGCCGACGGAGGGAAGGAAGGCTTCTAGCTCGTTGATCGAAGCTCCGAGGACGTTGACTTTGAGGTTGATCGCGGTGGTGGGGCCGCTGGTCTGATAGGTGCCATCGGCATTGATTACTGCGCTGCCTATGGTGATGACCGCTCGCTGGAGTTGACCGGTGAGCGACTGCATATTTTGTGCGACCGAGACCTGGAGATCGACGGGCTTTGTCGAGGGGGAGCCGTTCTTTGCGACGCGAAGTCCCTGAATCTTGGCAGATGCGCTGGCGTTGAGGGTTTTGCCGTCAGAGAGGGCTTTGGCATCGATGTCGGCGACGCCGCTGATGCCAGCGTCAGGTGCGACGATGCCGCTCGAGGCAAGGTCGAGATGCGTGATAGCGACGTGCGCGTTGAGAGGTGTAGCCATGGCGGCTGTCTGATTGAATGGACCCGCGGTTCCGTCTCCGGTGAGCGAGCCTCCGCCCGGGATCTTGGCGCTCAATTTGAAAGGCGAGGCGGCGGTGGGAGAGATATTAGTAAGTTCGGCTTCGAGCTGCTGATAGACGCCTGGCTTCGCCTGACCGGGGGAACTTACGGTGATGGCTCCATTCTTGATCTGGATGCGATCGGCCGTGAGGGTGCTGATCATGTCGTTGCTGTTGGGAGCCGTTGGAGACGCGACCGTGGGCTTGTTGGAGAGAACAAAAGACAGCTTGGGAGTATCGACGAGGAGATTTATTACGTGCAGCTGCTGGCCGTTCCAGGTGGCCTGGACGTCGATGTTATCGATCGTTCCGGTGATGCCTGCTGTGGCGTCAACGAAGCCAGCCATGATGGGGTCGAGGTTTTTAGCGGTGAGGTGGACGCCGAAGGGGGTCAGAGAGGCATCCTTCACGTTGATGGGGCCCGCGTTGCCAGTGAGCGAGACCGTTGAGTCGCCGGGGAGATGCGCGGACGTGGTGAAGGGGAAAGGCTTCTCGAAGGAGAAATCCTTGGCGTCGAAGTCGATCTGATCGAAGGTGCGGCGAGGGGTTGAAGCTGCTCCGGGAACTGGCACATTGCCTGTGATCAGCTGGCCGTTAGTGATGGTGACATGGCCAACCGTGAGGTTAGGAATAAGCGAGCTGGATTCTTTGCTGGCTGGCGCGGCGGAGTGCGCGCTGCCGATGGAGGAGTAGTTCCAGGTGCCATTGGCGGCACGGAGAAGAATGGTTCTGGGCGAGTCGAGCGCGAAGCCGGTGATGTGGATCTCGCGGCTGAAGAGCAGGGGAATCATCTCGATGCCAATCTTAAGGGTCTTGGCCTCAAGAAACGGCTGATGGCTGAACGCGGGATCGTCGGCTACGGTGGCGTTTTCGGCGACGAGGCTGCCGGTGAGCACCGAGAGGTCGAGCTTGCCGAGGGTGACCTTGCGGCCAAGGGAGGCGGTCAGAGTCGACTCGATGCGGGTGCGAAAGCTGTCAGCGTTGAGGAAGAGCGGGATCGAGAGGACAGCCAGCAGGACGAGCGCAACAATGCTGCCGAGGACGATCAGGAGGGTGCGGCGAGGAACGGCCATCGAAGACCTCTCGTAGACGTGCTTTAGGGCAATCTATCAGATGTGGATGAGGGGCCGGGGTCTTCGCTAGCTGACGAGGTGACCCATCTTTTCGCGCTTGGTCTGGAGGTAGCGTTCGTTGGTCGGCTCGGAGGGGACCTCGGCCGAGATGCGCTCGACAACCTTGACGCCAGCTTGCTCGAGGGCCTCGACCTTCTCCGGGTTGTTGGTGATCAGCCGGACTTCAGGGACATTGAGCTGCTTCAGGATGGCTGCGGGGAGCTCGAAGCGGCGGCAGTCCGCCTCGTAGCCTAGTTCGAGGTTGGCTTCGATGGTGTCCAGACCCTTGTCCTGCAGCTCATAGGCGCGAAGCTTGGCCATGAGGCCGATGCCGCGGCCCTCCTGCTGCTCATAGAGCAGGATGCCGGCGCCGGCGTCGGTGATGGTGGCCATGGCGAGCTCGAACTGCTGGCGGCAGTCGCAGCGGAGCGAGTGGAAGACGTCGCCGGTGAGGCACTGGGAGTGGATGCGGACGATAGGAGGCGCCGAGTAGATGTCGCCCATCACCAGAGCTATGGCCGATTCGGTACGAACCGCTGGTACGGGGATGTTGTCATTGCAGGGGGCGGGGTTTTCGACGAGGCCCTCGAAGCCGAGGATACGGAAATGTCCCCAACGGGTGGGAAAGTCGGCTTCGGCTATTTTTTTGACGCTCGCAAACGGCATGGTCTGATTATACGTTTCGGTGCTCACAGCCATTAGATTGCTGCCGAAGTGGATTCGATGCGAGGCGGGAATTGCACTGAATTATGGGGGCGCGGGCGTAAAGTAGAGCTGTGACCCAGATTGATTCCAAGCTGATTCTGATTACGCTGCTGGTGGAATTGGGTGTGGCGGCTGCGGTGTCGAGTTCGCTAGCGCGCTCCATCCGGTTTAAGAATCTTCTGTTGAATCCGCACCGGACGGTGCGAGAGACGGCGTGGCTGGTGGCCATCGTTTGCGCGCCGCTGACGCTGGGCGTGTGGGTCAGGACGACGGTGCCGAACTTTTTGGCCGCCGACCTCTCGTTTGAAACAACGATCCTGCTGGGGATTCTCGTAGGGCCTATCGCGGCGATGGCCGGTGGATCGGTCCTGGCGATTCCGGCGGTACTTCACCATGAGTACTGGGCGCTGCCCGTGAATCTGCTGGTCGCGGCGATTGCGGGAGGCTTTGGGCGTTTCACCGATCCGGAGGACGTATGGTCATTCTCACCGATGATCGACCTGAGCATCTATCGCTGGGTGACGCGGAACCTGCGGCGGCCGAAGCTGGATCGACAGATTTTGCTGCTGCTGCTGGTAGCGGGGATGCAGTTTGGGACGAGCATGCTGGCGATGGTTTATCCGCGCCATTTTTTTGAGCTCAACTCGAATGTTTGGTGGGTGGAACTGCTGATCTGCGCCACGGCGCCGATTGTGGTCGGGATTCCGCTGAAGATCTGGAACGCGATTCGCGTGGAGCGGAAGCTGGAGGAGCAGGGAAGGCTGCTGTTGGAGGCTCGACTGGATGCGCTGCAACGGCAGATCAATCCACACTTTCTGTTCAACACGCTGAACTCGATTACCTCCCTGGTGCGGTCGCAGCCGGAACTAGCGCGGGAGATGGTGGTCAAGCTCGCGAATATTCTGCGTGTGCTGCTGAGGGACCGCGAGGCGTTTCTTCCGCTGCGTGAGGAACTGCAGTTTACCGACGACTACCTGGATATCGAGGTGGTGCGCTTCGGCAGCAAGCTGAACGTGGTCAAGGAGATCGCGGAGGACACGTTGGATATCGTGGTTCCCGGCATGCTGCTGCAACCGTTGATTGAAAACAGCATCAAGCATGGGCTGGAGCCGCGCATCAGCGGAGGAACTGTCACGTTGCGGAGCCGCATCACCGACGAAGGACGTTTGATGGTCGAAGTCGAGGACGACGGAGTAGGAATCGGACCGGAACGGGATGATGCCTCGCCAACGAGCGGTATCGTAAGGCAAGGGACCGGAATTGGCGTTCGCAACGTCCGCGAGCGGATGGAAGTGTTGTACGGAAATCTGGCCACGGTCGAGATCAACAGCCGGCCGGGACGCGGGACGAAGGTGACCTTGATGATGCCGATCCTCGATGCGGAGGCAGAGGCGTGGGGTCCAATCGGCGGTGCAGGAGAGGCGATCAGCCATCTGGTGCAGGATGCGGTGAAGGCGATGACACGGTCATAGAGTCGTTAGGCGTCGCTTTGGCCCGGTCGATGATTGCCTGACTCATCCGTCGTTCGTTAGTCTCAGTCAATGGTCGTACTGGACTGGATGCTAGATTCTGACCCTTCCATCCGATGGCAGACATTGCGTGACCTTGTCGATGCGCCGGCTGAAGTCGTGGCGGCGGAGCGGGCGAGGGTCGCCACCGAGGGGTGGGGCGCCCGGCTTCTGGCCTTGCAGGGCGCGGACGGCCAGTGGGAGGGCGGCGCGTTGTTCCCCTCGCGGAGCGCTCCTTCCGAACAGTACGGCGGCCAACACGGCCAGCCCTGGACCGCCACGGCATACAGCCTCCTATTGCTGCGTGACCTCGGGGTCGACCCACATCGTGAACAAATCCGCCGTGCGGTAGCGCTGGTGAGAGACAACTGTCGTTGGGAGCATGCCGGCCAGCCATTCTTTAGCGGTGAGGTCGAGCCGTGCATCAACGGCATGGTCATCGTGCTCGGTGCCTACTTTGGTCAAGATGTCGATGGCGTAGTCGCCAGGCTACTTGGGGAGCAACTAGAGGACGGCGGCTGGAACTGCGAAGCGGAGAATGGTTCGGTTCGCTCTTCGTTCGCGACGACGATCCGCGTGCTGGAAGGACTGTTGGCGCACGAACGCGCAATCGGGGGCTCTGAAGAATGCATCGCAGCTCGTCGCCGGGGCGAGGAGTATCTCCTCGAACGAAAGCTATTCCGGCGAAAGAGCACCGGCGAAGTGGCCGACCCGGCGTGGTTGCAATTCTCGTTTCCGACCCGATGGCACTACGACGTTTTGCGTGGGCTGGAGTACTTCCGGGATGTCGGGGGTTTCCCGGACCCGCGGTTGGACGAAGCGATTCATTTACTCCGATCCAGGCAGCAGACTGACGGTACGTGGCTGCTGGAGAACACTCATCCCGGCAAGATCCACTTTCCCCTTGAGGAAGGCGATGGCCGACCGAGCCGGTGGAACACGCTGAGGGCGCTCCGCGTCTTCCGTTGGTACGAGCAGGCAGTGGGCTGAACGACTACTAGTGAGCGGGTTGGGTGCGGGTGACGACACGGCCGTAGTAGTTTTCGTAAAGCGGGATGACGCGGGAGGCGCAGAAGTGGTCCTGCGCTGTCTTGCGTGCGGCCTTGGCCATCGCTTCGAGGCGAGAGGGATCGCTGAGCAGGCTGATAGCGGCTGCTGACATTGACTCCGTGTCTCCGACCTCGAAGAGCAGGCCGTTGTTGCCGTCATGAATGAGTTCGGGTACTCCGCCGACGCGAGTGGCGATGGTGGGGACGCTGCAGGCCATGGCCTCGAGAGCGGCGAGGCCGAAGGACTCCATTTCGCTGGGCATCAGCATCAGGTCGGCGAGCGGCAGGAGTTCATTGACGTTGTCCTGCTTGCCAACGAAGTGGATGCGGTCCTGCACGTTATGTTCGCGTGCGAGATATTCGGCGACGCTACGGTCGGGGCCGTCGCCGATGAGGAGCAGGCGCGCAGGCATTGCTTTGGCGACGCGGCCGAAGACCTTGACGACATCCTGAATGCGTTTAACTGGACGGAAGTTGGAGAGGTGGACGAGGAGACGCTCATCAGGCTCGGCGAAGCGGGGCCGCATGGCCTCGCGAAGCTCCGAATCACGGACGTAGACGTCGCAGTTGACGAAGTTACGGATGACCTCGATCTCGGAGTCGATGTGGAAGGCTTTGCGGGTGCGGTCGCGCAGGTAGGTGGAGATGGCGGTCACGCCGTCGGACTGCTCGATGCCAAACTTGGTGATTGGGAGGTAAGAGCGGTCGAGGCCGACGAGCGTGATGTCAGTGCCGTGCAGGGTGGTGATGAAGGGAAGATGAAGGCCACGCGATGCGAGCATCTGCCGGGCCAGCAGCGCGCTGACAGAGTGCGGAATGGCGTAGTGAACGTGGAGAAGATCGAGCGAGTAAAATTCAGCGACCTCTGCCATGCGGGTGGCGAGGGCAAGATCGTAGGGCGGATGCTCGAAGAGAGGATAGTTCGAGACCGCGACCTCATGGAAGAAGATGTTGGCCTCGCGTCCCGTAAGGCGGAAGGGCTGCGAGTAAGTGATGAAGTGGATCTCGTGGCCGCGTGCGGCGAGTTCGATGCCGAGTTCGGTGGCGACGACTCCGCTGCCGCCGTAGGTGGGATAACACGTGATGCCGATCTTCATGGGCTTCCTAATTTTTCCAGTCTGCGCACGTCCGTGTGTTGGACGAGGTTGCCAGTTGATAAGACTCTCTCGCGTTATGGTCGCGCGATGAATTGTCCCGTTTGGTGTTGAGCAAGCTCCCCATAATTGATGAGCTGGGGCGCGTTTGGATGCAGGGCGAGCGCAGGGACCTCGGCGAGAAGGGCCTGACGCTCGATCTCGCGATGCGTGCGGAGACGGGTGACGATGCGGTCGAGGTCGCTGTCGTTGTAGCCGGGATGACAGACGAGTTCGAAGGTCCCTTCAGTGGGCATGGAGTGCAAAATTGCGTGGAGGGTCTCGCTGTAGAGGTTCCCGGTAGCGGAGATGCCGATGGTTCCGTCAGTGGAGAGAATGCTTCGGCTGCGGATCTGCAGCTGCTGTTCGAACTTCGTCTTGAGGCCGCCCAGAAGCTTGACCTGAAGGCGGCGCATGCGTTTGCCGTGGCCGAGCGCGAGGCTCCACGGCTGCTCGAACGGCTGGCGGATGGCGTGAATGGAGCTCTGTTCGGCTACTTTCAACAGCGGCCGGCATACGGCAGGGAAGAGATGCGTGTGCTTGTGCGTGTCGATGTGCGTGATGTTGATTCGGGCACGCTGGAGCTTCTGAATCTGTGCGAGAGCCTCGCGTTCGATCTCCTGTTCGCTGATCCTTCCGCGCAGCAGAGCCTGCAGGAAATCGATGAGTGACGGACGAAATGATCTGCCGTCGGGGCCGAGGAGCGTGGGAATGGCTTCAGGAGGCGAGACGGGGACGCCGTCGGTAAGAATGATGTGGCAGCCTACGCCGAGAGCGGGGTTTGCATGGGCAACAGCGACCGCATCGTCGAAGGCGGCGCCCGTAGCCATCAAGGTTGCGGAGGTGAGGACTCCGGCCCGGTGAAGTTCTTCGATTGCGCGGTTGACGCCCTGCGTTAGTCCGAAGTCGTCAGCGTTGATGATGAGGCGAGGCGGCATTCCTCCGCCATTCTCGCACGATGGCGTGAGAATGGCGGAGCCGTGCCCTTTCCTCGAAGGGTTTACGGATGAATGTGCAACGTGGCTTTAAGCGGCTTCTCGACAGACGACGGCCCGGCCGTCACAGTGTAGTCGCCCGGCAATAACTGCCAGCCGTTCTGCTCTGCGTTGAACACCGAGAGTGTGAGCGGATGAAGCGTGAGAGTCACTGTCTTCGATTCGCCCGGAGCAAGTTTGACCCGCTCAAATGCCGCGAGCCGCGTGTAGTTTTCGTTCGCCGCGGAGGGAAGAGCTACGTAGACCTGCACGATTTCAGTGCCTTCGCGCTTGCCTGTGTTGCGAACGGCGAAGTGGACGGTGTGCTGCGCATCGTCGACGGTGAAGCCGGAGTAAGCGTAAGTTGTGTAAGACAAACCGAAGCCAAAGGGGAAGAGCGGCTGCTTCCTGGTCGCTTCAAACCATTTGTAACCAACCTTGGCTCCCTCGGTGTAAGTCAGGTCGAAGGGTTTGATCTGGAGCTCCCGGTTGCGTGCGCCGGCAGAGACGCCCTCGAGGCCAGGGACGACGGGGTGAGGGAGTTGCGCCTCATCTTTTGCGAAGGTGACAGGAAGCTTCCCGGAGGGGTTGACTTCACCGAAGAGAAGGTTCGCCAGCGCCTGCGCTCCACCGATGCCGGGATACCACATCTCGACGACGCCTTTGACGTGCTCGATCCACGGCATGCTGACCGGGCCGCCGGTCTCGAGCACGACGATGGTATTTGGATTCGCGGCGGCAACAGCTTCGATGAGCGCGTCCTGATTGCCGGGCAGCGAGAGCGTCGCTGCGTCCATGTCTTCTCGCATGGGCTGATTCGCGAAGACGATGGCGACGGAAGAGCTCTTCGCAAGACTAGCGGCTGCGGCGGTGTCGGCGCCGTCGTTGTATTTCACAGAGGCCTGCGGCGACTTGGCCTGAATACTTTTGAGCGGAGAGGACGGGAAGTAAATGGTCTCGCCCCATATGGAACCGCCAGGTTTGGGATCCGCTGCGTTGCCGCCGGGTGAATCAACCTGCGCGGAGCCGCCGCCAGAGAGAACGCCAACATCAGCGTGAGAGCCAATGAGCGCGATCGAGGCCGAAGCCGATGATTTCAGCGGAAGAATGCCGCCCGCGTTCTTCAGTAGCACGATGCTCTCTTCAGCGATGTGCTGCGCATCGTCCCGCCCGCGGAAGGGATCTACGACTGTGCGAACGGGCGGATTGTCGACGACGCCCGCGGCGAACATGCTGCGCAGAATGCGATGGACCATGTCATTGAGGCGTGCCATGGGCACCTGACCGTCTTCCACGGCTTTCTTGAGCGGCCCGTTGAAGTAGTTCTGGTCGCCGGGCATCTCCTGATCGAGGCCGTTGAGCGCTGCTTTTGCGGTACTGTGGGTCGCCCCCCAGTCGGAGACCACCCAGCCTTTGAATTTGAAGTCTTTTTTGAGAACCTGGTTGAGGAGATAGTCGTTCTCGCAAGCGTGATCGCCGTCGAGAAGGTTGTAGGAGCACATCACGGCCGAAGGATCGGAGATATCGATTGCGATCTCAAAGGCAAGCAGATCGGATTCGCGCATGGATTTCTTGTCGAGCAGCACGTTGACGAGAGTGCGGCCGGTCTCCTGATTATTCAGAGCATAGTGCTTGATGTCGTTCATGACCTGTTGCGACAGAACGCCCTTTTCAAGATTGCCGGTCATGGTTCCTGCGAGCAGTGGGTCTTCGCCTGCGTACTCGAAGTTGCGGCCGTTGCGCGGTTCGCGAGTGATGTTAACGCCGCCGCCGATGGTCATGTTGTAGCCCTGTGCGCGAAGCTCGCGGCCGATGACGGCACCGTAGAGAACGGCGGACTCAGGATCAAAGCTGGAGGCTGCACCGAGCGTCGATGGCAGCAAAGTGGCGTAACGGCCTTGGTAAGCGGACATGCGGATGCCCACAGCGGAGTCGGCCAGATTGATGTCTGGAATGCCGAGCCGGTCGATGCCGGCCATGAAGCCAGCGCCGAAGTTTGAGCGCGTGGGAATGGGATCGCCGGCCCGCAGGACTCCCCATCCTGCTCCGTGAACCATCTGAATCTTTTCGGCGATCGTCATCTGGCCCAGCACAAGATTGGCGCGCTCGTCGGGCGAGAGCGCTTTGTTCATCCACGGCATCTTCGCGGGGTCGGGGGCAGCCTGAGTGTGAGTGGCGAAACAACCAACCGAGGCGGTGGTGAATACGGCGACGATCGTCAGAGAGGCGATAGCCATGAACAGCCGGTGAGATGACATTAATGCTCCTTCAAAATAGTGGGACGGCACGCGCAGTTCGCACGCGACCGCCAACGCATGGTTTGCAGAACAGCGGAGAGTGTAGATCAACTAAATCGATATAGTAAAGGGGTTTTTCAGGAATTAACGTCCGTGCGCGGAACGCGGGCAGGCCATTCTTCGAAACACAAGGCATTCCGCAGTCTCTCGGAACGGTGCGTTGAGTCAGGAGCGGTTACTTTGCGAAGAGCTGTCCGAGGTCGGCAAATGCTTTGAACTCGAGCGCGTTGCCCGCGGGATCGAGGAAGAACATCGTTGCCTGCTCGCCGACCTCGCCCTTAAAACGGATGTAAGGCTCGATGACGAACTTGGTGCCTGCCTTACGAAGGCGATCGGCGAGGGCTTCCCAGTCGTTCATCGAAAGCACGACGCCGAAGTGCGGGATGGGAACATCGTGGCCGTCGACGGGGTTGTGATGCGCTTTGTCGCCGCTCGATGGCTTCAGGTGCGCGACGATCTGATGGCCGAAGAGATCGAAGTCGATCCAGTGGTCGGAGCTGCGGCCCTCGGGACAGCCTAAGGTGGTTCCGTAGAAGGTGCGCGCCGCGTCGAGGTCGTCAACCGGAAAAGCGATGTGAAAAGGCGTGAGGCTCACTGTGGTCTCCTGGCATCCATCATACGACGCGGCGAGACCACAGATGATTACAGCTAGCGCCGGTAGAAGGCCTGGTCATAGCCCCGGATATATGCCGAGCGAAACTCGTTACGATACGGGCCAAAGGGTCCGAGCGCGGGGTCGTAACCGGGAGTGTCATGGTATCTGCGCTCACGCTCCGGGTGGTGGCCAAAGCCGTTGTAGGCATCGCGTGCGCCATCCTCGGAGCCGGCGCGGAATCCTTCATGATCGGCACGGGAGATCAGGGGTGCAACGTTGTTATAAGGAGGGGGCGCGGGTGCAATCGCGTAGTAGGGATGCGAAGCACAGCCGGCCGTAACAAGACAGGCCGCGGTAAGAAGGGAGAGTGCAACAGGGGAGAGCTTCATAGCGTCCTCACATTCGTTTGACGTGCAGCGAATTTGCTGCGCGTTCGAAGGGATAAACGTTGTACGAAGAAAAATGTTGCTTTGCGGAAGGCCTTGCGGGCCTCTATTTATTTACGTGCGATCGCTGGGCAGGCGCACGACAAACTCCGTGTTGCCGGGTTCAGAGCTGAATCGAATAACCCCGCCATACTGCTGGACGATGCGTTGCACGATGCCTAATCCGATCCCTGTTCCGACTCCGACCGGCTTGGTGGTGTAGAAGGGGTCGAAGATATGCAACTGGCTTTCGAGAGGGATGCCGCTGCCGTTGTCACGGACACTGATGCAGAGGTCAATGTGCGCCTCATCCGGGCTGGAGCTTTTCTTCTCTGCCCAGGTGCGCACGCGGATAATGCCGTGCTGGGGAACCGCGTCGATCGCGTTGTCCAGAAGGTTCGTCCAGATCTGGTTGAGGCCCGAGCACTCGCTGTGGAGCGGGGGAAGGTCAGGACCAAAGTTTTTCTCGACGACGATCTCTTTCTCTCGCAGCTTGTGCGCGAGAATAACCAGCGTAGCGTGAATGCTGTCGTTGATGTCGATGCTCTGCTTCTGGCCCTTGCCCTCGTAGGCGTAGGATTTGACGGCGTGTACAAGGTCCGTCACGCGGCCGATGCTCTCTTCGATGGTGTTGACCAGTTGCATGCTGGAGACCAGAGCTTCGAGCCAGCTTAGCGCATCCGACAACATCGGGCCTTCGAAGTCATTGCGAACGCGCTCCAGTTCCTGCGCATTCATGCCGATGGAGACGAGGGTCGGCGCCATCTTCCACGCATTTTCAATATGGATCGATTCCATCCACTCGGCGAGGGCCTCCTCGGCATCGCTCTGTTCCAGCGAATTCATCCGCACAGGCTGTTTTGCGGTGAGCGCCTGCTTCTGCAGATCGAGCATGCAGAGCTTCTGCTCATGGGTCAGATCGCGCTCTTTGAATTTAAGAGATAGCTCGTGCATTCGCATCAGGTTCTCTCGCAGCTGCGACGCAGCGCGACGAGCGGCTGCTCCCGGGTTGTTCAACTCATGCATCAGACCGGCCGCAAGGGTGCCGAGGGTTGCCATCTTCTCCTGTTGCAGGGCGACGCTCTGGAGCTTCTGAAAGCGCAGGGCCATGTTGCCAAGAATGGCCTTACGGACCTCGGGGCAACTGGTCATCAGGTTCCAGAACTGTTCTTCGTCAAGTTGAAGGAGCCGGCTTGGTGCGACCGTCTCCACGCCTGCTGCATTGGGAACATTGGTCAACAGCGGCAGTTCCCCGAATGCGTTTCCATCTTCGATCGTTCCGAGTGTGACATTGCTGCCGTCAGGCATTGTCTGATGAATGCGAAGCTCGCCGTGCAGCAGAATCCAGAAGAAATGAGCGACCTCACCCTGGCGGCCTAGCTGTTCGCCCGGCTCCATGTGGACCTCCCGCACCCCCTGAAGACAGTGCAGCTCGCTGTCTTTCAGTGAGGAAAGGATGGGGACCTTGCGAAGTTGGGCGATCAGTTCGTCGCTGATCACTTCCACAACGTTGCTTTGGGGCGCCTGGGTTAGTGGGTTCATTGGTTTAATGGTTCGTTACCTTTCAAAGGGTTGCCAGATACTGATGCACAAACTGAATTGCGATGGAGCCTTCCCCAACAGCGGAGGCACAGCGTTTTACAGAGTTGAAGCGAACATCACCCGCGACGAAGACGCCGGGGATGCTGGTTTCAAGAAGGTATGGGTCGCGGTCCAGCGTCCACGACTTTGGCGACTGAGCCTTAAGGTCGGGGCCGGCGAGGATGAAGCCCTTGGTGTCGCGGCAGAGCTCCTTGGGCAGCCAGCTGGTCTTGGGTTCGGCGCCGATAAAGATGAAGAGCGAACTGGATTGCCGGGCCTCTTCGCCACGCGGTGTCTTGAGCGTCAAGCATTCGAGGTGCCCGTTGCCGTTCATCGCGGTGACCTCGGTGCCGGTTTCGACCGTAATGTTCGGCGTGGCTTCGATCTGATCGATGAGGTACTTCGACATGCTGCTGGTGAGCGATTTTCCGCGGACGAGCATGTGAACATGATCGGCATACCGTGAGAAATGCATAGCAGCCTGTCCTGCTGAGTTGGCCCCACCGACGATGTAGACGGCCTCCTCTTTACAGGACATGGCTTCGGTAAGGGCAGCACCATAGTAGACCCCCGCGCCGTTGAACTTCTCCGCGCCGGGCACGTTCAGCATGCAGTAGTCAACGCCGGTCGCGAGCAGGCAGACGTGGCAGGTCACCTCGTGCCCGTCCTCCATCTTAAGGATGCGGTACTGATTTTCAGTGCGGATGGAGGAGACGCGCTGGGTGAGGAACTCGGCTCCAAGACGGTTCGCCTGAAGATAAGCGCGCTTGGCCAGCTCTTCGCCGCTGAGTCCTTCAGGGAAGCCAAGGTAGTTTTCAATCTTCGAGCTGGACCCGGCCTGTCCGCCGGGCGCAGAGGCCTCGATGACGAGGGTGCGCAGGCCTTCGGAGGCTCCGTAGACGCCTGCGGCGAGGCCGGCAGGGCCTGCACCAACCACGACGACATCGTAAAACTCCTGCTGCGCCTGGGTCCGAAGACCCACCTTGCCCGCCATCTCGCTTGAAGTAGGTTGAACGAGGGCGGTGTTGTCGCCAAACAGAATAACGGGCAGCTTGGTGTCGTCGATGCCCTTTTCTTTCAGGAGGTCCAGGGCTTCAGGGTGCGTCTCAGGGTTCAGCCACTGGTAAGGAATTCGGTTGCGCGAGAGGAAATCCCGCACGGCGTGGTCCATCGGCGACCATCGCATGCCGACGACCCGGATTCCTTCAAATGGAGGCTTGTAGCCCATCTTCCAGCTTCCAAGCAGGTCGTCCAGCACCGGATAAAGCTTCTCTTCGGGTGGATCCCAGGGTTTATTCAGGTAGTAGTGGATCTTCGCGGAGTTGATGGCGCGGATGGCGGCTTCGGTGTCCGCGTAGGCGGTCAGCAGGACGCGTTTGGCATTGGGATAAATCGTGAGTGCCTGCTGCAGGAAGTCGACCCCGGTCATCCCGGGCATGCGCTGGTCGGAGAGAAAGAGCGCGACCGTATCCTTGCGTTCCTGAAGCTGACGGCAGATATCCAGCGCAGCCGCACCCGAGGCAGCGCGGACGATGCGGTAGTCCTGACCATAGTGGCGGCGCAGGTCCTGAACCACAGCCTCCAGTACGCTGGTGTCGTCGTCGATGGCAAGCAAGATAGGCTTAGGCATATCCCTTTATACTTGGTGACAACATTTCGAGACACTCCACGTATCATTTGATTGAGAACAAGGTCTGAGGGGTTCAGAAAAGATATCGTTTTCTTACCAGGAGATTAGGTCACAGGACAGCTCCCCGTTCCAAAATTTGTCCGAATTGTAGACATTGCAGGTCCTCCGCCGCAATTGACCGATAAGGGGATTGCCCGCCGCTGGACGGCGGCAGGAGACAGGATACGTATGAACCGACTAATTCTCGCTGATGATCAGGCGATCTTTCGAGCCGGCGCGGCGCGGGTGCTGGCGCTCGAGGACGATATGCGTATCGTGGCGCAGTGCGAGGACGGAGAACGGTTGCTGACCGCTATCGAGTCCCTTCGGGGGGCGGTGCTGATTGTCTCCAGTAGCATGCATCCCGACCTGAAGGATCTTGCTGCCCGCACCAAGCTGGCGGGGAGCCGCATCATCCTTGTGGTTGAGAACGCAGAGCAGCTTACCGAGGACGTCAACCCGCTCTTTGACGGTGTTGTCACCCGTGGCGTCTCCGGGGCGATGCTGGTGGACTGCGTTCGCTGCGTGGCCCAGGGACAACGCTTCGTGCAGCGCTCGAACGTGACCACGATGCAGGCCACCGATAGCGTTGGCATGCGGGTACGCGACCGGCTTACGCCAAAAGAGATGCAGATTGTGGCGCTGATCGTTCAGGGCTGCAAGAACAAGGACATAGCCACGCAGCTCGGTACGAAGGAACAGGTGATCAAGAACTACCTGCGCAGCATCTACGACAAGACCGGGGTCTCCGACCGGCTGGAGCTGGCGTTGTTCACCATCCATCACCGCGCTCTGGCCGAGGCCGCTGCGAAGGCCGGGCACTTAATCCACGCGAAGACTGCTTAGTTGAAGGCAAGAAAAGGCGTAGCGGTGATTAACCGTTACGCCTTAACTTCTACATGCCCATCTGTTCGGACTGCTTCTCCTGCAGCCGGGCTGGCGTGGCCGATCTTCTCAGCAACGCTCTTCGCTTGCGTGAACAACAGCAGATAATCCGGGCCTCCGGCCTTCGAGTCGGTTCCGCTCATGTTGAAGCCGCCGAAGGGATGCGCTCCGACCATCGCTCCGGTGCACTTCCGATTGAAGTAAAGGTTGCCGACGTTGAACTCTTCGCGGGCGCGATCGAGCTTCTCGCGGGAACTGGTATAGATGGCTCCGGTTAGGCCGTACTCCGTGTTGTTGGCGATGGCCAGCGCATCGTCAAAGCTCTGCGACTTGATAACGGCGAGGACCGGCCCGAAGATCTCTTCGAGAGCGATGCGTGCGTTCGGCGCGACGTCGGCGATAACCGTGGGCGCAATGTAATAGCCGCCTTCGGGAGTTTCGATGGCGTGGCCGCCGTTCAGCACGGTGCCTTCTTTCTTGCCGATCTCGATGTAGTCGAGCGTCTTGCGGTACGACTTCTGGCTGATGACCGGGCCGGTGTAGACGTTCTCCGCAGGGTCGCCGGTCTTGATCTTCGCCACCCGCTCCTGCAGGCGATCGCAGAAGACGTCGTAGATGTCGGCGGCGACGATGGCGCGAGAGCAGGCGGAGCACTTCTGTCCGTTGAAGCCGAAGGCGCTGGCGACGACGCCATCGAGGGCCGTTTCGACGTCGGCGTCAGCCTCAACGATAATCGAGTCCTTGCCGCCCATCTCGAGGATGGTGCGCTTGATAAAAATCTGTCCGGGCTGGGTCTTGGCGGCGCGCTCGTGAATCTCAAGGCCGACAGCCTTGGAGCCGGTGAACGCGATGAAGCGGGTCTGCGGGTGCGTGACCACCGCGCTCCCGAAGTCAGGACCTTCGCCGGGGCAAAAGTTCACAACTCCGTCGGGCAGGCCAACCTCTTCGAGCAACTCCATAAACTTCGCAGCGATGGTCGGTGCGTCGACGGAAGGCTTTAGGATGACCGTATTTCCGCAAACAATGGAGGCTGCTGTCATTCCGGCCATAATGGCGAAGGGGAAGTTCCACGGCGGAATCACTGCGCCGACGCCAAGCGGAACATAACGGAGCTGGTTGCGCTCGCCGGGGAACTGGATGGGCGTCTTGGCCTGATGCAGACGCAGTGCCTCGCGGCCGTAGAACTCGAGAAAGTCGATGGTTTCGCCCACATCGGCGTCAGCCTCGGCCCAGTTCTTGCCGACTTCGAGAGTCAGCCATGCGCAGAACTCGAAGCTGCGCTCACGAATCAATGCGGCAGCGCGGAAGAGCAGCGCCGCGCGCTCTTCGATGGGTGTCCGGCTCCAGGAGGCAAAGGCAGCCTGCGCCGCCTGCATCGCAGGTTCCACGTGCTCGACGACCGCGCGCTGGTGAACGCCAATCACCTCGGCCGGGCGCGCCGGGTTCATCGAGAAGATCTTGCCGGCGGTCTTGATTCGCTTCCCGCCGATGACGATGTCGTATTCGCGACCGAGCTTGCTGCGAACGTCGTCGAGCGCTTCCTGCATCCGCCGCTTGTTTTCGGGCAGGGTAAAGTCGACGAACGGCTCGTTGACGAAGGGAGTCAGAGGCGTGGTGGAGGGAGCGGAGTGGGTAAGATTTACAGTAGCCATAGCGGGTCGATTCTAGCGCGAGCGGTGCCCCCTCGTCGCTTGGGGAAATAGAAAAATCAGGTGAATCGCGATGTAATCTCTTATTCGATGCTTCGCGCAGAATGTTCGATTGCAGTAAGTTCGATTGCGACTTGGAAAGCTAGTCGCCCTGTGTGATCTCTTCGGTTTGCTTTGACATGGTGGCTGTGCGTTCCAGCTTGTCCCAATTGAAAGGTTTGCCGTCGATTGCCCGTTTTACCGTCTTGAACAGGACGACAGAGAAGAGCTGGCGGTAGGTGAAGCGTTGAATCCAGATGTGGAAGAGCAGCCAGCCGTCGCCTTTGCTCGCAGGATGCTTGCGTTCGAGCGCAAACGCCAGCGCGGACGCGGCGAAGTCGATGATCAGGAAAGCGAGGAAGAAGGCCAGCAGCTTGTAAAAGCTGTCGGAAGAGGCAGTTTCGGGATGGAAGTGCTTGTCGATGAGGAAATGAATGACGCCCGCGACGAACATTACGTCGATCAGCGGAGAAACCAGCGGCAGCAGAATCTGGAAGACGAGAATATTGGGCAGCGCGAACAGTCCCATGGCGCGGTGCTTGCTGATCGCGCCCCTGTGCTTGAAGATCGCCTGCAGAATACCGAAGGACCAGCGAAAGCGCTGCCGGACAAGACCGTCAGCGTTCACCGGAGCTTCAGTAAAGGCGAGCGCCTGGTCCTCATAGATCACGCTATAGCCCTGTTCCAGAAGGTTCATGGTGAGGTCGGCATCTTCGGCAACCGTGTTCGAGTGGTAGCCTCCCCCAGTCTTTACCGGAACCGTCCGCCACGCGCCGATCGCTCCCGGCACGACCATCACGACATCAAAGAGATCCAGTGCGCGCCGCTCGAAGTTCTGGCTGGTGATGTATTCAAGCGCCTGCCAGCGAGTCCATAGATTCACTCGGTTGCCGACCTTCGCATTGCCGGCAACAGCGCCGATCTTTGGATTGGCAAAGTGAGGCACAAGGTTGGTAATCGCATCATGCGCGATGACCCCGTCGGCGTCGATGCCAACGTAGATCTCCTCATCAATTCGTTCGAGCGCGTAGTTCAGCGCGTCGGCCTTGCCTCCGTTCGGCTTCGTCAGCACAGTCAGGCGGCCGGAGGCGACGTCGGCAGGATAGGCCTCGCGCGCAACGTCGTAGGTCCTGTCCGTCGATCCGTCGTCGATCACGATGATGCGGATGTTCTTGTAGTTCGACATCATCACGGAGCGAATGGTCCGGACGATGACCTTCTCCTCGTTGTAAGCGGGAATGAGGACGGCGACCCTTGGCTGATACTCCGGCGTCGCATAGTTTTTTCGTTTGCGGAAGCGGTCGATAATGGCGAAGACGCCGATGATGATCAACCGGCCGCTCATCAGGACGTCGCCGACGAAGAAGACGCCGACCACAAAGTAGCGGAAGAAACTATAGAAGAAGAAGGTGATTGAGTCGGCGCGGGCCTGCCAGAGCTGCCGCGTCGTCAGCGGAGGCATCACCTCGGCCCGAGTCTTGCCGACGAGCTCCGAGACGGGAACGATCTGGTAGCCGTGTGCGCGCAGGGCATCGATCAACACAGGCAGCGTTTGAATGGTGACGGACCGGTCACCGCCGCCGTCGTGCAGCAGGATGATGGAGCCTCGTGTCCAGGACTTGCGCTCCATCTCCTTGAGCTGCTGAAATACGCTGTCGAGGATCTCCTGCGGTTTTTTGCGTGGATGCTCGTCCCAGTCGTTGGTGTCGATCTTGTTGCCGACGATAACGTACCCCAGGCCCTCTATCCGTTCCACCGGTGCGGCCTGGTCGTTGGTGTCGGGCTCCTGGTCGATGGAGTAGGGCGGCCGGAAGTAGAGCGGCTGCACGCCGAGTTCGGAGGCGAATAAACGCTCGGTCAGGTTCAGCTCGAGATCGACCTGGCGGTTTGAGATTTCGCTGATATCCGGATGGGTCCAGGTATGGTTGCCGATCTCGTGGCCTTCCCGATACACCCTCCGCATCACTCCGATGTAGTCTTCCGCGATCTCGCCGATCATGAAGAACGTGCCTTTGACGTTCTTCTCCTTCAGGATGTCGAGAATCTTCGGCGTCCACTCTGGATCGGGTCCGTCGTCGAAGCTGAGCGCGACCTTGTTCGGGTGGTAGCCGTACTGCTCCACTGTGTAGGAGAGCGGGTAGGAGTCCATCGACTCCTGTGTGATCATGCGATAGTCCACGGGCACGGAGTCGTCGTCGTCCATAGTGACGACGCGCCTGCCATTCTGCGGCTTCCGCGTAACGCGGAGGATATCGCCTTCGCCCTCGGTGTCGACGTCATACCCCGGCTCGACCTGCGTCAGCTCCTTGACCGGGTCCGAGGTCAGGGGATGGTCCCAGATCTTCCACATCGAGTTGTCTTCCGAGCCGAGTTTCCAGAGCGCATAAGTCTGAATGCCAAGCGTTCGCGCGCCGCGCATCTCATTCAGGATTGTCGTCGCATCCAGAAACCAGACCTGATGGCGGACGTGCGCATCGTCGTCGTCATAGGCGAAGTGCGCGTTCAGCGAGTCGTCGTCGAGTTCGACCTGCGATTCGGAGTCGGCTGCCTTCTGCCATGCGTCCTGGGTCGACAGGGGTTCCTGTCCCAGTGTCTTTACAGGAACCTGCTTCTTCTTTGCATTATTCTTTGCGCCGTGTTTCCCGGCGGCCTCGGCCGCCGGCATCGTCGTCGTCCAGTCGTAGCCGTAGTTGCCCAGAGCGCAGATTACCTTTTCCTTCGGCACGGTCTGGAGAACCTGCTTCAGATTGTCGAGGAACCAGTCCTGCGAGGCGATCGGGCCCGGCTCATCGCCGTTGTGTTCGTCGTAGTTCATCAACAACAATCCGTCGGAATGGTCAGCGACGAACTTGAGATCCCAGTCAGGGTCGCCTACGGGTGTGTTGACGTAGAGACGAAGGTTGCGGGGATGAAGATCGTCATAGAGCGCGGCGATGAGCGTCTTGAAGCCGGGCTGCGCGTTGGTGGGAATCTCCTGAAAATCGATTGTCAGGCCACGGTAGCTGGGATTCGCCGCCAGAAAAGTATCCACCTGCTTAACAAAGCCCGCCCGCAACGTGTCACTGGAGAGAAAGCCACCCACCTCAGGGACGGAGAAGCCTTTTCTCGGGTCATAGTTGTCAACCACCGGAAAGATATCCAGGTTCACGTGGTTGGCCGCGATGGCACGCGCGACCTTCGCCTCGCGATCGACTTGGTGCACCTTGCCGCGTTCGATCAGCGGGTAGGGAGTGTTATCCGGCGCATAAGCTTTGATGACGCCATCAGGCGCAATGACGTGGAGCCACTCGGGAAACAGCAGGTCGACCTGGATGATGTGCTGCTTCAACGACGAATAGCTGGCCGGATCGTCTTCGACGTAATAAGCCGCGCGCAGACCTTCACCCGAGTTGAGGGGTACGTCGCCGGGCTTCGCATCGGTTCTGCGATGGGCGGAACGGCGCAACTTAGCCGAAGTCGTCGCCGGCTGGTTGAGGAGCGCGCGGTAGTTGTGCTTCTGTGCCTGCAAAAACAGATCCGGCAGGGGTTTGATCCGCACCAGTCCGACCACGAAGACGCTGATCAGCACCAACCCAAGCAGGGCAAGCACGTCGAGGATGCGCCGCAGCCGCTTCCAGCGCTTGCGTTGTGGGTCGTAGAAGACTTGTTTGGTCATTGATAGTTACAGGCAGTTCTGCACATGCGGCTAAGTCCCATCGTATGCAGCGCCATGGTCATAGTCAACGCTGCACGCTAAGGCATCTCCTCATCACAGTATGATGCAAGAGATATGACGGGGCGAAGACCGAAGACAGGCCTCTATGCCGCGATTGCGCTCGCGGCCGGACTTGCTCTGCGCCTTTGGTTTGTCGCTCACGTCGCACGGATCGACGGCGACACGCTCCTCTATGGAAGCATCGCGCGCAACTGGATGCAGCACGGAGTCTACGGATTCGCCTCATCCCCGGCAGGTCCCATTCCCACCCTGATTCGCCTCCCCGGCTATCCGCTGTTTCTGATGCTCTGCTTTCGCGTGTTCGGCGTCGAGCACTACGACGCCGTGATGTATCTCCAGTGCGTGATCGACCTTGGCACCTGCCTGCTGATCGCCACACTTGCGAAGAGACTGTTTGGACAGCGCGCCGCGATGGCCGCCCTCTGGTTCTCGACCCTGTGTCCGTTTATGGCGGCTTATCCCGCCGCGCCGCTCACCGAGGTTCTCACCCTCTTCACAATTGCCCTGACATTCTTCAGTCTGGAACGGTGGCGAGCCGAGGGGTGTGGCTACAGCCGATGGCTCTGGGTGACGGCGGTTGCCATGGCTTATTCGGTGTTGTTGCGGCCGGAGCAGGGATTGCTGGCTGCCTCAGTAATTCCAGCGATGCTCTGGATCATCCGACAGAGGAGCCAGCAGGGGCATCCCGCATCGAAAGCATTCCTTCCAGTTGCCGTAGCGGCGTTGTGCGTGGTGCTTCCGCTGGTGCCATGGGCGATGCGGAACTGGCGCACATTTCACGTCGTCCAGCCGCTCGCGCCACGTTACGCGACCGATCCCGGCGAACTGGTCTCGCTCGGCTTCCAGCGCTGGTTCCGAACCTGGGCGATCGACTTTGCCTCAACCGAGGAGGTGTACTGGAACTACGACAGTGTTGCGGTTGCGATCAGCAACCTGCCACCACGCGCCTTTGACTCCAGCGATCAGTACGCGCGTACGGCGGCGATCCTGAACGACTACAACCGCAACTTCAGCGCTACGGCCGCATTGGATGCTCGTTTCGACGCCCTCGCCAAAGACCGCATCCACGACGACCCGATCCGCTACTACCTGGCCCTGCCCGCCGCCCGCCTGGTCAACATGCTCTTTCGTCCCCGCGCCGAGATGTTCGAGGTGCCTCTGGAGTGGTGGCGCTGGAGCGAGCATCCGGGGATGACGCTTCTTGCCGCAGCGCTTGCCGCGCTCAACTTTGGCTACTTCGTCCTCGGTATCGCGGGGCTATGGCGCTGGCGGCGAAGTGGTTGCGGAGCACATCTTGCCCTGGCCTGGGCCATGGTGGGCTTCGTGGTTCTGCGCTGCGCCCTGCTGCTGACTCTCGACAACTCCGAACCACGCTACACGCTGGAGTTCTTCCCGCTGCTCATCGTGTGGGGCAGCTTCCTGTTTGCTGCAAACTCGGAAGCCTCAACCCCGAAGACTGGGTCGTCGCCGAGAACACTGTCTAGTGTTGATCCTGCGTAGTGTTCTTGTCTGTCTTGAACTGATACGGCTTCTCATCGACCTTCTGGTTGTACTTGATGTTCGTGTAGACCGCCGTCTGATAGTCGCCTGACGGTTCGTAAAGGCTCTGTTTGAGCTCGATGCCTCGCACAGGATCGACCCAGATCGTCATGTGCGTGCAGTTCGCGAGCACTGCCGGGTCCCTTGGAACAAGATCCAATTTGGCAGTCTGCACCCCATCGATCGTCTCGTCACCAAGATCCGAGATCTTCCAGGCCTTATTCAGCTCCGTGCCGCTACCCCCGAATCCAATCGTCAAAAAACTCTCGAACTGCGCCTTGTTCTTCGCGGCGTTGACGAGCGTCAGATGATTGCTGACGGGGTCGAAGACACGAACCAGTCCATTGCGGAAATCGACGATCTTGACCGAAGGCGTTACCAGTCTCGTCGCCATCACGGTCGATCCGCCCTGTTTCTTGAAGAAGATCGTGCCCGTCTGGGTCGTCGTCTCCTTCACCACCCGCTCGTAGTTGTCCCGGCGGATGTTAGCCTCCGCCGACTGGAACTTCAGGCTCGCGTCATCCATCTGGCGCAACACCTCATCCAGATGGCCAGGTTTAGGCTGCGCAACCGAAGATACCGGCGTTGCGGCCACAGCGAGCAGCGACGAAAGAAAGATTACAGCAGTAAGGCGGCTCATCATCATGAGTCAGGCTCCCATCGAATTAGATGCTGTTCGAAAGCCCGGTGTCACCGGAGAACCCAGGCGTTGTAGGCGATGACCTTGCGCTGCGCGTCGTAGACCGGCTCGTAGCGTTCCAGCGTAACCTCGCCGGAGATCGGTTCGATGACCCGCACAATGGCGGTCTGGAGCTCTGCTTCGGTCTTCACGGCTCCAATGTCGTCCGCACGGACCTGGTATATGAAGCGGCTGCTGCCGCTTGAGGTAGTCCCGGCTTCTCTGACGAGCACTTCGCTCGAGTGCAGCGCCACGGTCTCGACGGGCTTGTCGTTGTAGTTGATGAAGCGTGGCGAGAAGAACATAAACAGAAGGATCGCTGTCACCATGATGTCGTAGTGGAAGCTGCCCCGCTCGTAAGCCCAGAAGATGTAATTGCGAATCAGTTTGAACATGTTTTAATTCCTGCCCGGCTGCTTGCCGATGACGGTTTCTCCGTCCATGTAAGGGACGAGAGCCTCAGGAATTCTGATGCTGCCGTCGGCCTGTTGGTAGTTTTCAAGCACTGCAAGATAAGTGCGGCCAACCGCCAGGCCGCTGCCATTGAGTGTGTGAAGGAACTCGCTCTTCTTCGCGCCAGCAGGCTTATAGCGGATGTTCGCCCTCCGCGCCTGAAAAGCCTCAAAGTTCGAGCAGGAGCTGATCTCGCGGTAGAGCTGTTGCCCGGGAAGCCAGACCTCAAGGTCGTAGGTCTTCGCCGAGGCAAACCCCATATCGCCGGTGCAGAGGAGCATCCTGCGGTAGGGAAGCCCGAGCTTTTCGAGAACCGTCTCAGCATGGCGAGTCAGGGTCTCGTGTTCAGCGTTCGACTCCTCCGGCCTGGCAAACTTCACCAGCTCAACCTTCTGGAACTGGTGCTGGCGGATCATGCCGCGCACGTCCTTGCCATAAGAACCCGCCTCCGAGCGGAAGCATGGCGTATAGGCGCAATAAGAGATCGGAAGCTGCGCCTCGTCGAGTGTCTCGTCGCGGAAGAGATTGGTGACCGGGACCTCGGCGGTCGGGATCAGCCAGTGGTCGCCATCCTGAAATTCACCGGGCTGGTACGCGCCCTTATCGTCACAGTGGAAGAGATCTTCGGCGAACTTGGGAAGCTGCCCGGTACCGAAGAGCGACTTCGAATTAACCATGTAGGGCGGCAGAACTTCCGTATAGCCATGCTCGCGGATGTGCAGGTCGAGCATGAAGTTGGCGAGCGCACGTTCGAGACGCGCTCCCTGACCGAAGTGAACAACGAAACGCGAACCAGAGATCTTCGCGGCGCGGTTAAAGTCGAGGATGCCCAGCGCCTCGCCCAGCTCCCAGTGCGGTTTGGCAGGGAAGTCGAACTTCGGTTGCTCGCCCCAGACCTTCTCCTCGCGATTGCCGTGTTCATCCTTGCCCGCGGGAACGGAGTCCTGCGGCAGATTGGGCAACGTCTGCATGATCTCGCGCAGACGGTCGTCGGCCTTTGCCGCCGCAGCTTCGAGCGTATCGACCTCAGTCTTGAGTGACCGCGTCTGCTCGGTCTGCGCAGTTGCGTCGGCCTTTTCACGACGGAGCTTCGCAATCTCTTCGGTCAGCTTGTTCCGCTGGGCCTTCAGTGTCTCAACCTGCGTAATGGCGTCGCGCCGTTCGCGGTCAATCGTGGCAAAATCCCCGAGGACGACGGCGGGATCCATGCCTCGGGCGCGCAGTTTCTCTTCGACAAGGGCCAGATTCGCCCGGACAAATGCTAAATCGATCATTAGTGGTATTTTAGCGTCTTGTCGCCGAAACAGTTTCGCTGTGATGTCACCGGGGATTGCAGGTACTCTAGAAAAGATGAGTTCTTACGATCAAGAGGCGGCCGATGGCGACCCAGGCGCGCGATAAAGGGCCGGACATGCGCGTGACCGTCGCGGGCATCGAGCTTCGTTCGCCGGTGATTGCCGCAAGCGGAACCTTCGGCTATGGCGTGGAGTTCGAGGATATCGTCTCGCTCGATCGCATCGGCGGCTTCGTCACCAAGGGCCTGTCACGCGAACCGATGGCAGGCAACCCGACACCGCGAATTATCGAGACCGCCGCCGGCATGATCAACGCAATCGGGCTGCAAAACGTAGGGGTGCAGGCGTTTATCGCGGAGAAACTACCCAGGCTGCAGCGTTTGAACGGCACCGCTGTGATTGCGAATGTCTTCGGCTTCACGATGGACGACTGCATCGAGGTGATCCACGCTCTCAACGATGCACCCGGTATTGCGATGTACGAATTGAACGTGAGTTGCCCGAACACGAAGCACGGAGGGATGGTCTTCGGTACCGATCCGCCATCTCTGTGGGAGTTGGTAGCCCGCTCGAAGGCGATTGCGAAGCGGCCTCTGATGGTCAAGCTCTCCCCCAACGTGACGGATATCTCCTTGATGGCCCGCGTTGTCGCTGACGGCGGAGCCGACGCCGTTTCGCTGGTCAACACCTTTGTTTCGCTGGCAATTGATGTGGAGACGCGGCGTCCGCGCATCGCCAACATCACCGGCGGACTCTCCGGGCCCGCAATCAAGCCGATCGCCGTGCGCATGGTGCACGAGGTCTCGAAGGTCGTGACGATTCCTGTCGTCGGCATGGGCGGAATCGTCCGCGCCGAGGACGCAGCAGAGTTCATGATGGCAGGCGCAACCGCAGTGCAGGTCGGCACAGCCAGCTACGCCGATCCACGCGCAGTCGAGAACATCGCCAATGGATTGAAGCGGTGGTGTGCGGCTCACGACGTGGCCGAAGTGCGCTCGCTTACAGGATCTGCTGTGCTCTAGGCACTGCTTCTGCGAGCCTGCTCTGCTGGCTTAGAATATGAAGTGATGATTGAACACAGTACTGATTCCTCTGCCCCTCCAGCCGATCTTCGCCCCATCCGCCGGGCGCTGCTCTCTGTAACCGACAAAACAGGTCTTATCGATTTTGCCCGCGCGCTGGCATCTTTCGGCGTAGACCTGGTCTCCACCGGAGGAACAGCCCGAGCTCTGCGTGACGCCGGCCTGCCCGTACGCGACATCAGCGACCTGACTGGATTTCCCGAGATGCTCGATGGCCGCGTGAAGACACTTCACCCGAAGGTCCACGGCGGCATCCTGCACATCCGCGACAACAAAGAGCACATGGCTTCGGTCACCGAGCATGCCATCGAGCCGATCGACATGGTGGTAGTGAATCTGTACGCGTTCGAAAAGACATCGCAGAAGCCAGGTGTCGCATTTGCCGACGTAGTCGAAAATATCGACATCGGCGGCCCGTCGATGGTGCGCTCCGCGGCAAAAAACTTCTCCGATGTAGCGATCGTGACCTCGGCTGCGGATTACTCCCTGCTGGCAGAGGAGATGGCCGCGAACTCCGGCAGCCTGAGCCACGCCACCCGCTGGCGTTTGGCCAAAGCAGCCTTCGCTGTGACCGCAGCTTACGATGCAGGAATTGCAACAGCTCTCGAAAGTATCGAATCCCCCGGCGGCAAAGCGGTGTTTTCCCAGGAACAGATGCCCCCGACGATCCGCGTCATCGACCCGCTCCTCCAGACGCTCCGTTACGGAGAAAACCCTCACCAGAAAGCTGCGCTGTACACAGATGGCAGCGGCAAAGGCGTCGCCAACGCGAAGCAGTTGCAGGGCAAAGAGCTTAGTTACAACAACATCGTCGATCTGGACGCCTGCTGGGAGCTGGCCAGCGAGTTCGATGAGCCGGCCGTGGTCATCATCAAGCACACCAACCCCTGCGGCGCTTCAACGGGCGCCACCGTGGTCGAGGCGTACCGCCGTGCGCTGGAGTCTGACCCGGTCTCGGCCTTTGGCGGCGTAATTGGCGTCAACCGCGAGGTCGACGGGCTCGCAGCCGAAGAGATTGCGAAGCTCTTCGTCGAGGCGATCGTGGCACCATCCTTCAGCCCCGAGGCGCTGGAGCGCTTCTCAGCAAAGAAAAATCTGCGGCTGATCGAAATCTCGCCAGCCGAGACGCCACGAATCGTAAAGCAGGTCTCCGGTGGCCTTCTGGTGCAGGACGCCGACCGCCTGCGTATCACTGAGGCAGAACTTAAGCTTGTCACCCGCCGCAAGCCAACCGTGGAGGAGACGCGTGCTCTTCTGTTCTCCTGGAGAGTCTGCAAACACGTCAAATCAAACGCGATCGTCTACGCAAGGTTCAGCGATGGTCACGGCCAGACGGTGGGGGTCGGCGCCGGCCAGATGAGCCGGGTCGACGCGGCACGCTTCGGCGCGATGAAGGCCGTCCTCCCGCTGAAAGGCACAGTAGCCGCCTCCGACGCATTCTTCCCCTTCTCCGATGGCATGGAGACGATCGCCGAGGCAGGCGCGACAGCCGTAATTCAGCCCGGCGGATCGGTCCGCGATGCCGAGGTCATTGAGGCTGCCGACAGGCTTGGAGTTGCGATGGTATTTACCGGAGTCCGCCACTTCCGCCACGGGTAGGGGCTGCGTTTTTGCTGAAAGGGTGGATATAATCTCCTCCATACCATGCAAACGGTGAGTCTTTGCCGTCTGCATCCAATCCACGGGCGTCATCGTCTAACCCTTTGTCTGGCTTTGAATACACCTAGCCTCCATTCCGTCGGCACAGGAACCTAACACTCATGACCTTGCTCTCGCGTGCCTCTTCTCTTCGTCATCTGCAATTGATTCCGGTTGCCGCTCTCCTTTTTGCGGCCCACACGATGATTGCGCAGGCTCCATCAGCCGCCAAAATCACCTCCAAACCTACAGCCACTCCCCCGACCACTTTGGCTGAGCCAGACCGGTCGTCCTCCTACTACCACTACGGGCTCGCTCGGCTGTACGAAGATATGGCCGTGAACGCGGGCCGGTCGGACTATGCAAGCCAAGCGGTGGAACAGTACAAACTGGCGCTCGACGCCGATCCGAACTCACGCCTGCTGCAGGACGGGCTGGCGGATCTCTACTTCAAGATCGGACGCATCCGCGAGGCAGTCAATGCCGCGCAGGATCAGGTCAACAAGTTCCCTGACGATATTGAAGCGCACACCCTGCTGGGCAAGGTCTACCTGCGCTCTCTCGGAGACATGCAGAGCGCGCAGTCAACCGAGATGTTGCAGCGTGCGATTGTCGAGTACGAGAAGCTCGCCCAGCTCAAACCCGACGATATCGAGACCCATCTCCTGCTCGGGCAGCTTTACGGCTTGAGCCATGATTCTGTAAAGGCAGAGGCGCAGTTCAAGCAAGCCCAGGGAATCGACTCCAACTCGGAAGAAGTCGCGCTCAACATGGCGCGGCTGTACAGCGAGCAGGGCGATCCAAAGCGCGCTGCCGAAGTGCTCAGCGGTATCCCGGTAGACGACCGTTCGCCACGCATCGAGTTCGCTCTCGGCGCCAGCTACGAGCAGATGAAGAAGAACAATGACGCAGTCGCTGCCTATCATCGCGCGCTCGATCTTGATCCGGACAATCTCGATACTGAACGCGCCCTCGCCAACGCTCTCTCGAACGACGGGCAGCTGGACGAGGCGCTGAAGGTGCTGACCGCCATCGTTGCCGCCGAGCCGCAGGATGGCCAGTCGCAGGTGCGCATCTCCGACATTCAGCGGCGTCAGGGACACTACGAAGATGCGTTGAATACCCTGAAGAAGGCCAAGCCGCTCGCTCCTGATTCGCTCGAACTGACCTACAACGAAGCCCTTATCTATGATTCGCTGGGCCGCTACGACGAAGCGGTCACCGTGCTCACGAAACTGGTTGCGGATGGAGAACGTGCGGACGGAAAATACACGGACGGAGAAAAGGCGAATCGCTCAATCTTCCTCGATCGCCTGGGAATCCTGTACCGCGAAGAGAACAAGACCGCTGAAGCTGTCGCGACCTACAAGAAATTGCAAGCGTTGGGTGGCGACTACGTTAAGAGCGGTTACTCCGGCCAGATCGATGCCTACCGCGATGCGCACCAGTGGAAAGATGCGACGGCGGTTGCGGCGGAGGTGGCGAAGGCGCTGCCGAACGATCACTCGATCCAGTTGATGTACGCAGGACAGCTTGCGGACACCGACAAGGCGGACGAGGGCGTCGCGTTAGCGAAGCGGCAGCTCGCAGCTACCGTAGGTTCTCCGGAAGAGCGCGACTCACGTCTGGCGCTGGCCACCATGTACACGCGGCTGAAGCGCTGGCAGGAGGCATCCACTGAGTTGGACAAGTCCGAGGCGCTCGCCACCAAACCAGAAGAGAAGCTGTACGTGTACTTCCTGCGCGGCTCGCTCTACGACCGCCAGAAGATGTACGACGAAGCCGAGGCGGAGTTCCGCAAAGCCCTGGCCATCGATCCGCAGAATCCCACAGTCCTCAACTATCTCGGCTACATGCTTGCCGATCGCGGTGTACGGCTTCCCGAGGCGCTCGCTCTGATCCGCAAGGCGGTCGAGCTCGATCCGCAGAACTATGCGTTCCTCGATTCGCTTGGGTGGGTGTACTTCAAGTCCGGTCAATATACCCTGGCCGAAGAGAACCTTCGCAAAGCGAATGAGCGCGGCAACTCCGATCCTACGGTTCACGATCATCTCGGCGAAGTCTACGAGAAGACCGGCAACCTCAAGATGGCTGTGGTGCAGTGGGAGCGGTCGATGACGGAGTACGCGAGCTCGCTGCCCGCCGACGCCGATCCGACCGATGTCTCCAAGGTGCAGCACAAGCTGGAAAACGCGCGAGTGAAGCTGGCCAAGGTCGCAGGCGCCACTCACTAAATCCGCTTCGCTCTACCGTTACACTAGAGCAGTATGGCAATCGATCTTCATCGGTGCGCAGTCGCCGGAGACGCGGACGACCTTCTGTTGACTCGCGTCTACCCGGCACCTGTTCGCTCGTCGCGCACGGCCTTTCAGCGTGATCGCGAGAGGATCGTGCAGGCACGTGCCTTCCGCCGGTTGGCAGGAAAGACGCAGGTGTTCACCAGTCGCGCCTCCGACCACTTTCGCAGCCGCCTGACCCACACGATGGAGGTTGCGCAGATCGCTCGCGCCGCCGCCAGCGCACTTGGCCTCAACGAAGACCTCGCGGAGACGCTCGCACTTGTCCACGATATCGGCCATCCGCCCTTCGGACACGCAGGCGAGCGCGCGCTCGACCGCTGCCTGACTCGCCACGGCCGTCGCTTCGACCACAACCTGCACGCCCTGCGCATCGTCGAGCACTTCGAGCAGCGCTACGCCGCGCATCGCGGCCTCAACCTGACGCTCGGGGTTCGCGAAGGCATCATCAAACACTCGCGCGACTACACGGTGGAACAGCATCCCGAACTTGCTGCCTACCTACTCGATCGGCGTCCGCCGCTCGAGGCGCAGTTGATCGATCTCGCCGACGAGATCGCCTACCTCACCGCAGATCTGGACGATGGCGTCGAGTCGGGCCTGCTCGAGATCGGCCACATCCGCGAAAACGTCGCCATCCTCGGACGCTGCTATCGCATGGTCGAAAAAGAACACGCAGGCGTCGACGAGAAGTTTCTCTTCAACGAAGCGTTGCAGCTGATGCAGAACGTCCTCACCGACGATCTGATCGAGACCACAAGACAGAACACAGCGGCCATCGGTGCGCAGAGTCTTGCCGACGTTCGTTGCCATCCAACGCGACTGGCGGTCTTCTCGCCGCAGGTTGAGGCGGAGCGTCTGCAGGAGAAGCGCTATCTCTACGAAACGCTCTACACCTGTGAACCGCTTGAGACCGAGCACGACAAAGCCGAAGAGGTGGTCACTGCGCTCTTCGACTACTGGATCAACGATCCTGAAGAGCTTCCCGTCGGCCACTTTGGCGAGGTCGAGAACGAAGGGCTTGCCCGCGTGGTGGCAGACTATATCGCCGGCATGACCGACTCCTTCATCCTGCTACAGTATGCGCAGATCAAGCGAGCCGTGCGCCTCTAGACCGGGAAATTTCGCAGGATGACGCGAAAGGATTTCCGGTGAGCGTAGAATTCCAGCACATGAGCTTCAGCCCCGGTAATATCACGGCGCTTATCGTCGCAGCCAGCTTCGCCGCGGGGCTGAACATCTATGCCACCGTGCTGACGCTGGGCATTCTCGCCCGCACGCAATGGGTCGCCCTTCCGCCGGGCCTCGATTCGCTCGGCCACACATGGATTCTCGTCACATGCGGAATCATGTTCGCGCTCGAGTTCGTCGCCGACAAGATCCCCGCCTTCGACATGGTGTGGAATGTGCTTCACACTGTAGTGCGTGTCCCCATCGCGGCGCTGGTCGCCTACCACGCCAGCTCGCAACTCACGCCGCAGATGCAGGTGCTGGGTACGGTCCTCGGGGCCGGGATCGCTCTCGCAGCCCACACCTCGAAGACAGCTCTACGCGCTGCCGTTACACCAAGTCCGGAGCCCATCTCTAACATTGCCCTCAGTACAACCGAGGATGCGGCAGCGATCGGCCTGACATGGTTTGCCACGCACCATCCGGTTATCGCAGCTTCCGTCGCCCTGGCTCTTCTGGCTGGCGCTCTCCTTGCGGCGCGGGCGCTCCTGCGCGCAATCCAACGACCGTTGCGAAAGCTCTTCGGCACCGAACTAGAGGATCAGAAGGTCCCACCCAGACCTTTGACCTAGCGCGGCTTATCGGGGCTGCGGCAAGCGGATTTTGAAGAGCTTGGCCGGGTCGAGATAGCTGCCCTGCCAGCGCACCCCGAGATGAAGATGCGGGCCTGTCGCGCGGCCGCTGGCTCCGCTCAATGCGATGATCTGGCCGCGGCTGACCTTCCTGCCAACAGAGACCTGAATCTTCGACAGGTGCATGTAAACGCTCATCAGACCTAGACCATGATCGATCACGATACAGCCGCCTTCGAAGTAGAGAGGCTGTGCGAGAACAACACGGCCCGAGTTGATGGCTGCGACCGGCGTACTCATTTTGGCCCGATAATCAAGCCCGCGATGGACGCTGGCGAGCTTCCCGTTGAAGAGCCGCTGATTGCCGAAGGAGTCCGACTGCGGCGCGAGACGCAGTGGAGGGGCAAAGTTGCCGGTCCACTGCGGTGTTGCAGCGGAGCTGGCGAAGGCCTTGTCCTTCACGATCTTGTCGGCGGCGATCTTCTTCAGAGCCGCTGCATTGGGCTCGACGAATCTGTCCGGAACGCTCAACGGAACCTTTTCGTAAGGAGCCTCCGCAACGACTACATCCTTCTGAAGCGCGCGATGCGAGCCATCTTCGAGAGTAGCCTCGATCGCGAGCGGATAAATGCCTGGCGCGGTTTCAACATCGATGCCCGCGAGAGAGTACCAGGTCCTTTTGTCAGGCGAAGCGAAAAAGACGACAGAATGACCTTGCATACTACCGGAGACAGACCGGGCAGCCGAGTCCAGTTGCACGGTAACGAGACAGGGCGATCCGTTTTGCAACTGCTCTGGAGCCAGCCCAATCGAAACGCCGGTCGCGGACTCCGTGCAAAAAGCGAGCTTCGGCGCAAACACGGCCACAGCTGCAAGAAGAACGACAATCAACCGGCTTCGAGGCGAAAGGAGCATGAGAGAGCAGTCTAAATTACGATGATCTCGTAGGATTTCAGCTAAGGATGGGCCGCACGATGAGCGCTCTTGAAAACTTCCCTCGCATCACGCCGTTTCTGTGGTTCGACTCGAACGCCGAAGAAGCGGTGAATTTTTACCTCAGCATCTTCGACAACTCGCGCCGTCTCGACGAGCTACGCAAACCGGACGGCGGTGTCCTCACCATAGCCTTCGAACTCGACGGCCAGAAGTTCACCGCTCTGAACGGGGGCCCCGCGTTCAAGTTCTCTGAGGCCATCTCGCTGACGGTGCGATGCGACTCCCAGCAGGAGATCGACAACTACTGGGCGAAGCTCTCAGCCGGAGGAGGCGAAGTGCAGTGCGGCTGGATTAAGGACAAGTTCGGTCTCTCCTGGCAGATCGTTCCCGCAAAGTTGCCCGATCTGGTCAAACACCCGAAGGCCATGGAGGCGATGATGGGCATGAAGAAGCTCAACATCGCAGAGCTGGAGCGCGCAGCACAGTCGTAGCCGATTCGGATCTCCTCTCGAACCGCTAAAATGTCGTTATGGAAATCAAACGCGTCGGTTCGCAGCCCTCAGACAAAGGTCCGGCAGACTGGTTCACCGGCACGGTACGCATCGACCCGCTCTTTCAGGCGCCCGACCCGGCGTTTGTTGCCGGCGCCAGCGTTACCTTCGAACCCGGAGCACGCACCGCGTGGCACACGCATCCCCTCGGACAAACCCTGATCGTCACGGCAGGCTGCGGATGGGCTCAGCGGGAGGGCGGCGCGATCGAGGAGATTCACCCCGGAGACGTAGTCTGGTTCGGCCCGGGAGAGAAGCACTGGCACGGAGCGACGCCGACGACGGGCATGACGCACATCGCAATTCAGGAACGGCTCGACGGCAAGGTTGTCGATTGGATGGAACACGTTAGCGACGAACAATACCGACGCTGAATTAGCATTTCAGCGAACCGCCGCCTGGCAGCGCAGTCATAGCCAGTCGAGCCGCGCGCGGTGATATCCTAGCCACAATCAGGCAAAGAACGAGGCACGCAGTCTTTCATGTCCAACCCGAACCTTCCAGAGAATCAGTCCACTATCGAGTCCGTTGAATCCACCAAAGCCACTGAATCCACTGAGTCGATCGAGTCCTTCGATGCGATTCTTTCGCAGTTCGAGCAGAGCCATCAACGACGCTCAGGAGAAGGTGGAAGGCAGATCTCCGGAACTGTCGTCGCAGTGTCAGCCGAGTTCGTCTTCGTCGATATCGGCTACAAGACCGAAGGTGTTCTCCCGGTAGCTCTCTTTGAGAGCGCGAAAGAAACAGTCGAACCGGGCGCCAGACTGCAGGTCTCCGTGAAGGGCCGCAACGAGGAGGGCTACTACGAGCTCTCACGCCTCCGCGTCGAAACACCGAAAGACTGGAGCGCGCTGGAGAAGGCCTTCGAAGAGAAATCCATCATCGTCGGCAACGTGACCGGCGTGGTCAAGGGCGGACTGACGGTCGATATCGGAGTTCGCGCCTTCATGCCGGGTTCGCGCAGTGGAGCACGCGACGCAGCGGAAATGGAAAAGCTGGTGGGCCAGGAGATTCGCTGCCGCATCATCAAGCTCGACTCCACCGAGGAAGACGTGGTCGTCGATCGCCGTGCCGTCTCCGAAGAAGAAGACCGCTCCGCCCGCGAGCGCCGCTACTCTGAGATCAGAGAAGGTGATGTCATCTCCGGCACTGTGCGCAGCCTCACCGACTACGGCGCCTTCATCGATATCGGCGGCGTCGACGGCCTGCTGCACATCAGCGACATCGCGTGGAACCGGATCGCCAAGCCAGCCGATGTTCTAACCGTGGGCCAGCAGATAGACGCCAAAGTGCTCAAAGTTGAGTCAGCCGGCAAACGCATCTCGCTCGGCATGAAGCAGCTTCTTCCACATCCATGGGACGCAGTCGCCGGCAAGTACACCGCCGGTGAGCGCGTACGCGGCAAGGTCACCCGCGTCACCGACTTCGGAGCCTTCGTCGAACTCGAGCCAGGCATCGAAGGCATGGTGCATCTCTCCGAGATGTCGTGGGCGAAAAAAGTTCGTAAACCCGGCGACATGGTGAAGACGGGCGACGTCGTAGAAGTCATGATCCTCGGCGTCAACGCTGCAGAACGGCGCATGTCCCTTGGCCTGAAGCAGACGCTCGGCGATCCATGGGCCGACGTAACCGAGAAATTCCCCGCGGGTTCCGAGGTCGAAGGGCCCGTCACCAGCTTCACCAAGTTCGGGGCGTTCGTCCAACTCGCCGAAGGCCTCGAGGGAATGATTCACGTCAGCGAGATCAGCGCGGAGAAGCGGATCGAGCGGCCACAGGACGTACTTCGCGTCGGACAAGTCGTGAAGACGAAGGTGCTCGACGTCGACAAGGAAAAGCGGCAGCTTAAGCTGAGCATCAAGCAACTGGTCCCAACTGGTCTCGAGGAGTACATCGCCGAGCACAAAGTTGGACAGATGGTCACGGGCCGGCTGCTCGACATCTCTGGCGATCACGGAACAGTCGAACTTGGCGAGGGAATTCACGCGAGCGGTCGTCTGGTTCTGGAGTCCGCCCCGAAGGAGCAATCATCGTCGTCTGCACCCGATCTGTCCTCATTCAGCGCGATGCTCGCAGCGCGTTGGAAGAATGGGCCTTCTGCCGCTGAGACGAAGGTTGACCCGGTTCGCGCAGGCCAGATCCGCAGCTTCCGCATTACGATGGTCGATCGTGGTGCGAAAAAGATCAAAGTGCAACTGATATAAGCATTTAGGCGCGTCTTTTTTTCGTGGTAGCCCCTGCAACAAAACGGGGTCAGCTTCCGTCCAATAGATAGCGCATCCCTGCGATATATTAGATTCGAGATGAATAGTTCAAGCTCAAGGCCGAAGGTGCAGAGTTCGTGGAGGTTTCTCCTCGCGCTGCTGTGCATCTGTCTGGTCGTTATTGGCGGGACTGTTCAAGCCGTCCACGTACATCCTCAGGGCGATATCACGCACTCGGACTGCTCGCTCTGCGTCACGGCGCACATGGGCCTGCAGGTCGCCCAGCATGTCGTCGTGTTGTACGTCACAACGGTTGCCTCTGCAGTCGAGGCAGTTGCCGCGCCATCGCTCAAGGAAAGTTCTCCGACCTTTGCACTCTTCACACGTCCTCCCCCTGCTGACGTTGTTCTTGCTTAGTTCTGCTAGAACACATCGTCAAAAAATCAGGGAAAGATACAAAGGGGGAAGTACATGCACACGTCGACTCGACGAGGCATCTTCGCAACACTTGCGATCATATTTTTATTCAGCATTCCGGGCCTGCGCGCTCAATCTGCTGGAAGCGCCGGAACCATTCGCGGCATCGTGACAGACAGCTCCGGAGCGATTGTGCCGGGAGCGACAGTAACCATCACTAATCCTGTAAGCGGCCTGAACCGAACCGCAACTTCAGACTCCGACGGAAACTATCAATTCACCAACCTGCCGTTGAATCCTTACCATCTTTCGGTCTCGATGAACGGCTTTGCCTCTAACAGCCAGGACGTTGAGGTTCGTTCGACGGTTCCGGTTGCGGTTAAGACGGTGCTTGCGGTTGGCGTGGCTTCTACGGTTGTGGAAGTAACAGCTGGTGGCGATCTGATCGAGAGCGACTCCACCTTTCACACCGACGTCGACCGGGATCTCTTCAACAAGCTGCCGCTGGAGAGTCAATCTTCCTCGCTCAGCTCGCTCGTCACGCTTGCCTCGCCCGGCGTCGCAGCGGACTCGAACGGTCTCTTTCACGGCCTCGGCGATCATGCCTCGAACTCCTTCTCGATCGACGGCCAGCCCATCACCGACCAGCAGAGCAAGGTCTTCTCCAACCAGCTTCCCTCCAACTCGGTTCAATCGCTTGAGGTCATCTCTGGCGCGCCGCCCGCGGAGTACGGCGGCAAAACCAGCCTCGTCATCCAGGTCACCACCCGCTCCGGACAAGGCGTTACCAAGCCCACCGGCAGCGTCACGACCTCGTACGGCACCTTCGGTTCCGCAACCGGATCGTTCGATCTCAGCTACGGAGGTCCCAATTGGGGCAACTTCATCGAAGTCGACGGCCTCAATACCGGCCGTTTCCTCGATCCGCCTGAGTTCGTCGTCTTCCACGACAAGGGCAACGAGTTGAATATCTTCGATCGCATCGATCGCCAGATCACTCACGCTGACTCAGTCCATCTCAACCTGAACTACAGCCGCTCGTGGTTTCAAACGCCGAACGCCTACGACAATCTGAACGTACAAAACGTCGTCAGCGGCGGAAGCGGGGCTAACCCGGTCTTCGCTAACCTCGGCAATACTGACCAGCGCTCGAAGATCGGAACCTTCAACATCGCGCCCACCTATACCCGAATCATCAGCAACAACTCCGTCTTCAACTTCGGCCCATACGTTCGCAGAGACCAGTACAACTACTACCCCAGTAACAATCCGCTTGCCGATGTTGGACCGATCCAGACGCAGAGCATTGCTCAGGATCGTTCCCTTACCAACGCCGGCATCCACACCGATCTCTCGTATGCCAAGGGAATCAACAATATCAAGGTCGGTGCCAACTATTCGCAGACCTTTCTTCGCGAAAATGACACTCTGGGAGTCATCAGCTCAACCCTCAATTCACCCTGCGTCGACGCCAACAACGCGCCGCAGCCCGGCTTCACGGATCCTTCGCAATGCGCGGCGGCAGGTCTGTTCTCCAACGATCCCTCTGTTGGAGGCTCCTTCAATCCGGTGCTGCTGCCCTACGACCTCACGCGAGGCGGCGGCCAGTTCACCTTCAACGGCCACACCGACATTAAAGAGCTTGCTCTTTACGTGCAGGACCAGATCAAGACAGGAAACTGGCTCTTCAACGTCGGTATCCGCGGCGATCTCTACAACGGTCTCGCAATCGCACGTCAGGCGGAGCCTCGCCTCGGCGTCGTCTTACACGGTCAAGCAAACCAACACCGTCCTTCGCCTCTCCTACGCACGGACGCTCGAGTCTCCCTTCAACGAGAACCTCGTGCTCTCGAGCCAGGGATGCCTTAACCCGGTGCTCAATCCGCTGCTTGCCTGTTCGGACGCAACCGGAATTCTCCAGCCCGGCTTCAAGAACGAGTTCCACGCCGGTCTTCAGCAGGCATTCGGGAAAAACTTCGTAATCAGTGGCGATTACATCTGGAAGTACACACACAACTCCTTCGACTTCAGCGTGCTCGGCAACACGCCCATCACGTTCCCTATCGACTGGCACAACTCGAAGATTCCGGGCTTCGCACTACGCGCCGATGTTCCCAACTTCCACAACATCTCGGCCTTCGTCACGATGTCCTCGGTGGCGGCACGCTTTTTCCCGCCGCAGGTCGCAGGAGCAGGCGCAACCGTGGGCGGCAGCGGCTTTCCCTTCCGCATCGATCACGACGAGCGCTTCAACGAGACCACGCACGTTCAATATCAAGTTCCCGGTAAACATGGGCCGTGGGTCGGATTCAACTGGAGGTTCGACAGCGGCCTCGTCGCTGGCTCCGTCCCTTGTTATAACGTTACCGATCCGAACAGCCTATGCAACCCGGCCAACGGCGGCCCCTCCATTACGATCAACGGCCAGCCGGGCATCGACCTCAGCGCTTTGACTCCAGACCAGCAGTTCCAGGCAGGCCTCTCGTGCAACGGCATTAAGGCGACTCCGTTCGTTGGAATCCCCGGCAACCAGTGCCTTGCGTCGCAGCTTACCTCGAAACTCGTATCGATCCCCGCGCCCGGCACGGAGAACGATGACAAGAATCCTCCACGCATTGCGCCTCGTAACCTCTTCGACGCGTCGATCGGCGAAGACAATCTCTTCAGCGGCGACAGGTATAAGTGGAGCCTTCGTCTGACAGCCGTCAACCTGACGAATCACTACGCGCTGTACAACTTCCTCTCAACCTTCAGTGGCACCCACTACGTCACGCCTCGGGCGATGACGGCGGAGGTAGGCTTCCACTTCTAACCCTGAATCTACAAGGCACAACGACGGGCAGCAGCATCGACTCTGCTGCCCGTCTTCTTTTTTTGATGAGGCTAATCGCGCGGCAGTCCAGCGTTGAGTAACTTCCATATCTCCGGATCGACAGGTACGCCAAGGCGCATATTCTCTTCGCGGAGTTGCAACGTCTGTTCGCCGGGATAGCGAATTGGTTTTGTAGGGTCGGCTGGCGTAGCCTCGCGCAATGAATTGAGAATGCCATCGGCAATCCCGGCCATCTCCAGCGATGGAATGAGATGGCCCGGGTCGACAACCAGAAACATCTGGGAGATCCCCGACTCACGAAGCGGGTCGAGTGGAATCTGATGAGTCGCCAGACCACCCGAGAGCATCGCCGCGAACATATCGAGCACAAGCGAGAGGCCCGATCCCTTCCAATATCCAACGGGCAGAGCCCGTTGCGATGCTTCGATGGCTGCTGCATCTCTTGTCAGATTCCCGGCTGTGTCGAATCCGCCATCGACAGGGAGTAGCTGCCCACGTTTGCTGTATGCGGAGAGCGTCCCGTAGGAGAACTGCGACATCGCCATATCCAGAACAACGTGTCCGCCGGGGCGGGGAACCGCAATGACCAGAGGATTGTTGCCGACCGTAGGCGTCGTCGCCCCCCAAACCGGCAGATTCGCCAGAGTGTTGCTCCAGCACATGGCGAAGAGGCCTTGCTCGGCAGCCCGCCACCCATAGCTGCCGCCACGCATCCAGTGGTTCGTGTTCCCAAGCGCCACTCCACCAATGCCATGCTCTCGGGCCAGAGCCATGGCTCGGTCTATACACACTAGGGCGTTGAGATTGCCGACTCCGCGATGGCCGTCCCACCGCTCGATCGCTCCGAGTCCAGCCGTCTTCGTCGGCTCGGCGTTGACGTCGATACCGCCGTTAGCGACCATCTCGGAAAAACGTGGAAACCGGTTAAGCCCATGCGTATAAACTCCGTCGCGGGTAGTCTCCGCGAAGAGCCGCGCACACGTAGCGGCACGGGCCTCCGTGAGACCGAGACGGAGCATGGCGCGATGCAGGGCAGTGTAGAGATCGTCGTAGGGAACTCGGAGCATGCCGTTAGTGTAGAGCCGGACCCGCTACAACTCTTTCCCGGCCTTGAAGCGAGCCGTCGCTTCCTGCGAGTGCTCGAACGCCTTCGTCGAGTGTTCGTGCGCCTGTTTCGATAGCTCATGCGCGGTGAGATGATCGCCCTTACCATGGGCCGTGGCTGCAGCCTGGTGAGCGTGAGCAGCCTTGTTGTGATACTCCGCAGCGCGGTCGTGCGAACTCTGTGGCATAGCGTCTCTCCTGTGTCTGTTCAGATGCAGCTCAGCGCCAACGCGCAGCTACCGGCCCATCAGCTACCGCCCCATCCATCCACCATCCACCGTTAGCACAGTGCCGGTGACATAGTCGCTAGCCGGTGAGCTCAGAAATAGCGCCGCCCCGGCAAGATCCTTTGGCTGTCCCCAGCGGGCAGCAGGGATGCGCTCCAGTATCTGCCGGTTCCGCGTCTCATCCGCCTGCAGCGCTTCGGTGTTTGTGGTGGCAAAGTAACCCGGCGCAATCGCATTGACTTGAATGCCCTTCGGCGCCCACTCATTCGCCAGCGCCTTGGTCAATTGCGCCACCCCGCCTTTGCTGGCCGCATAAGCAGGAACGCGGATTCCGCCCTGAAAGCTCAACAGCGACGCGATGTTCACAATCTTCCCGCAGTGCATTCCGATTCCCCCCCGCGGAATCATGTCCCTCGCAGCAAGCTGCGAGAGCTGAAAAACACTAGTCAGATTCACTTGGAGAACCTGCTGCCAGTCCGCCAGCGTAACCTCCTCCGCAGCGGCTCGCAAAATGGTCCCGGCGTTGTTGATAAGAATATCGACGCGCCCGAACCTCTCTTTGACCTGCGTAAAGAGCTCCTCGGCACCTGTAGACGAGGAGAGATCGGCGCGGAAAGCCGCAGCATGGCTGCCAATCTCGGCAGCAGTCTCCGTTGCGGCGCGGCGATTGCCATGGCAGGCGACCGTCGCACCCGCCTGCGCAAGCGCAATAGCGATAGCTGCTCCGAGGCCACTTGCAGAACCGGTTACGAGGGCAACTTTGTTGTCGAGTCGAAAGCTGTCGAGAATGTTCGTGTGCGAATTGGTCATATTAAGGCCAATGTACTTGGTGCGCCGCGCCGGAGCAAGCACAGCACCTCATTCACGACTTCAGCGGGCTCTCAATCGAGGTCAGCGTGAACGTAACGCTAGTCTCCGTGCTGCGTTTATGCGGCGTCCCACGCGGAATAATCAGCACGTCCCCCTTATGCAGAGTAACCGTGCTCGCGCCATCTGACGCCGGTGCGAGCCACTCGCCGGGCTTGGTATTGCGCGGGTTCTTTGGCGTCCCCCCAAGCTGGTAGCTCGTCGAGCCCTCAAGAATATGAAAAATATGATCACGCCCCTCGTGATACTCGAACTCCGCGCCACTCTTCTTCTCCTCGATCGTCAAGACGATAGAAAAAGGCAGCGTCTTCGAGGTGAACAGATTGTCATTGCCCGGCTTGGCCCGCAACGTCTTCACGGCATCGACGAGTTTCTCCTCCGGCAACAGCTGAAACGGCTCCGGAGCGGTCGTCTTCGCCCCATCCGCGGCGAAGGCAATCTTGTCTGCAAGGGGAAGCGAAGCGACGGCGAGAGGAGCCGTCCGTAGAAAATTGCGGCGAGTCTGATCTTTGGCCATGTGTGAAAGTGAACCACATTCCTCCGCACTCTGCCAAGAGTCGCGGCAAGAGTCGCGCCAGAGCCACCCCAAGAGCCGCGCGATTTGGAAATATGCTAGCCTTGCCGAATTCCAGGCAAATGGAGAACAAACCGATGATGTTCGGCGCGCATGTTGTTATCCACAGTAAAAGAGGCAGAAGCTGACCGGACCTTCCTCCGCGATGTCATCGGACTCGCCTCCGTCGATGCCGGCCGTGGATGGTTGATCTTCGCACTCCCACCGGCCGAGGTCGCGGTTCATTCTGCCGACGAGAACAACCGGCACGAACTCTACTTCATGTGCGACGATCTGAGCGCGGAGATTTCAACACTCGCAGCAAAGTCCGTGTCATGCTCCGAGGTGCAGGAAGCCCGATGGGGCTCCATCGTCAAGATCAAGCTTCCCAGCGGCGCCGAGATCGGCCTCTATCAGCCGAAGCATCCAACGGCTCTCGACATCCTGCACTGAATCCAGGCCGCTAAGGAGTCGATGAGCTCTTGCGTTGGGGAGTTTCAACATATCGATTAGAGAATGGTAGTAGCAGATTTTTTGAATTTGCAGTAGCTGAAAACGAATTCCCCCGATAGCTATACTGGAACAGAAGATTTTTTCAGGAGAAGATTCATGCGGCTTTATCAGATGGCAGACGCGGTGCGGTACGAGATGATGAACACCGACGAACTGCGCGAAACGTTTTTGCTTGAAGGAATGTTCCAACCCGGTGAGATCGAGTTTGCCTATGTCGACCTCGACCGCACCGTGATCGGCTCCGCAGTCCCCGTCAGCGAAGAGCTGCAACTCGAAACCGAGCCGGAGCTGCGCGCCGAATACTTCCTCGAGCGTCGCGAACTCGGAGTCTTCAACGTAGGCGGCGCAGGCACCGTCGTCGTCAACGGCAAGAGCTTCGATATGGACAAGCTCGACTGCCTCTATGTAGGCCGCGGAAACCGGGCAGTCACTTTTTCAAGCAAGGACTCCACCAAACCGGCCTGTTTTTATCTGCTCAGCTATCCGGCGCACAAAGAATACCCAACGGAGATGGTCAAGTTCGCCGACCTCAAGGGACTCGAACTCGGAAGCCTCGAGACCTGCAACAAACGCACCATCTACAAAGCCATCTACCGCGACGGAATCAAGAGCTGCCAGCTTGTCATGGGATTCACTCTGCTCGCTGTAGGCAGCAACTGGAACACGATGCCTGCGCATACCCACATGCGCCGCAGCGAAGTCTACTTCTACTTCGACGTCGACCCCGCACACCGCGTCATGCACCTCATGGGACCTCCCGATGCAACGAGCCATCTCGTCGTCGCCGACAAGGAAGTGGTCGTCTCCCCGGGCTGGTCAATTCACGCCGGAGTAGGAACGAAGAACTACGGCTTCTGCTGGGGCATGGGCGGAGAAAATCAGGCCTACGATGACATGGACCCCGTCACCATCGCCGACCTGAGATAAAAAGGTACGAAGTGTCATCAGATGAGAAGTGTCATCGGATGAGGTAGACATGCAGGGCATGGGCCGTCGTTCCGTCCCGCGAGAAGTACGTCGACCGTCTTGCTTAGTCTTGTTAAGGGCACGGCTTTAGCCGTGCCGTAAAATTCCCAGAGAAAGGGGCTTTAGCCCCTGAGGGAACTAACAAGGGCAGAACTTTTCATCCCCCTCATTAGTCTGTAGGATTTTCAAGCGCCAGGAAGGAAAAATTCAGTGACGAACGCCGCAAGCGACGCAAAAAGTCTTGTCATCCGACCAAAATCAGAATGCAAATGGGACGAGGTCAGTCTCGGTGAAGTCATGCTCCGCCTCGATCCTGGCGACGTCCGCGTAGCCACCGCACGCCAGTTCAACGTGTGGGAGGGCGGCGGCGAATACAACGTAGCCCGAGGCCTGCGCCGATGCTTCGGCCTGAAGACCTCCATCGTGACCGCACTCGCAGACAACCCGGTAGGTCGTCTGCTGGAAGACCTGATGCTACAGGGCGGCGTCGATCAGTCGCATCTGGTCTGGACAAAGTACGACGGAGTAGGCCGCACCACACGCAACGGACTGAACTTCACCGAACGCGGATTCGGCGTACGCGCAGCGTTGGGCTGCTCTGACCGCGGACACACCGCCGTCAGCCAGCTAAAACCTGGCCAGATCGACTGGGATGAGATCTTCGGCAACTCAGGCGCACGTTGGTTCCACACCGGCGGCATCTTCTGCGCGCTCAGCGAGACGACCCCCGAGGTCGCGAAGGAAGCGATGGTCGCGGCTCGCAAACACGGCACCATCATCAGCTACGACCTCAACTATCGCGACTCGCTGTGGAAGTCGATTGGCGGAAAGGCACGCGCCACCGAAGTCAACCGCGAACTCGCCTCCTACGTCGACGTCATGATCGGCAACGAAGAGGACTTCACCGCGGCGCTGGGCTTCGAGATCGAAGGCGCAGGCGAACAACTCGGCGAACTCGACTCGGGAAGCTTCCGCAAGATGATCGAGAAGGCCGTCGCAACCTTTCCCAACTTCAAAGTAGTCGCCACAACGCTGCGCCACGCCAAGACAGCAACAGTCAACGACTGGGGCGCAGTCTGCTACTACCTGGCCCAGTTCCACGAGGCCAGACCAATGCCCGACCTCGAGATCTTCGACCGCGTAGGCGGCGGAGACTCATTCGCCTCAGGCCTGATCTACGGCTTCCTGACGGACCAGGGGCCGGAATGGGCCGTAAACTGCGGCTGCGCTCACGGCGCACTTGCCATGACCACACCCGGCGACACCACCATGGCCACCTTCGACGAAGTCCAGCGCATCATGAAGGGCGGCGGAGCCCGCGTTCAGCGATAATGTCGTCGCGGCATTCACATTTGTGCGATTAGTTTTTGCCATGCTTAAGTAGTTTTTGCCTTGCTTTGTGGCACGGCTTCAGCCGTGCCACAAAGAGCTCAAAACATACACGCGGCTTTAGCCGCTGAGGTACGCTTTCCTTAGCGTGGCCGAAAAAATGATGCTAGGAGTCTGAAGCCAAAATGAACAAATCCGAAGTCCTACACTCCCTCCGTGAGATCGGCCTTGTCCCCGTATTGCGCGCGCAGTCAGTGGATCAGGCAATGGCACTCGCCGCGGCAGTCGCCGCAGGCGGCGTAACCGTCCTCGAGATCACCATGACGGTCCCGGGCGCAATTCAGGTGATGCGCAAGCTCGCAGAGCAGCGGCCCGACATTCTGATCGGCGCAGGAACGGTGCTCGACGCGGAGACAGCGCGCATGTGCATCCTCGAAGGCGCACAGTTCGTCGTCAGCCCCGCCCTGAATCTCAAGACCATCGAGATGTGCCATCGCTATTCGATAGCCGTTCTGCCGGGTGCGCTGACACCAACCGAGATAGTCACCGCGTGGCAGGCAGGAGCCGACGTCGTAAAGGTATTCCCGGCCAACGCGATGGGCGGCGCAAAGTATCTGACGTCGCTGAAAGGGCCCCTCCCGCAGGTCGAGATGATCCCAACCGGTGGCGTGATGTTGGGTACAGCGGCCGAGTTCCTCGAAGCAGGCGCGTTTGCCCTCGGCGTAGGCTCCGACCTGGTCGCTGCAAAAGAGATCGAAGCGGGCAGGCCCGAGGTGATTACCGAGATCGCGAAAAAATACCTGGCCATCGTCAAGGAGTTCCGCGAGAAGAAGAAGTAGTGAAGCGGGAGGTCAAAAATAAACTTCATAAAAGTGCGAATTTTTCGCCACCCGCACACGTGCACATAAGAACCACGCTATGTCCACCTAACGACCACAAAAAACCACCCAAAAACCACATATTTTCCCTGTTGAAATCGTCAATCCCCCTGCAAAAACGCACCCTCTGGCCACAAAATAAAAACTCTCTAAATCCGAGGCTCAAGGCCTCGGGCGAGTCACCCAGAGCAGCGGCTGACGAATCGGAAACGTGCGCTGAAGTTCAGGAATGGAAGGGTCGGGCTTCAAAGTCTTCCAGAGCTCCGCGTACTCGGGCCGATTGTATGCACGTGCCGCGAAGAGCAGACTCGGAGGCCGAATCGGCAGATCTTTAAAGTGCTCAGCATCAGCAAGATAGGGCCATGTTCCGCGATCGAGGATGCACGGATACATTCGCGCAATCACAGTCCTCATCCCCGGCCCATCCTGCAACTCATAATCCCAGACGCTCTCAAAGCGCGTAGTAAGCAGCACACAAACCCCGGCAAACATATCGAGATTGAACAGCGTATTCCGATAAGGATTCGGCGTACTAAGTTCGCGAGGAAACGTGCCATTAGCCACGATCTGCGCACGGATGGTACTCGATTTGAACTGATGCCGCAAAGTCGTAAGCGGAGCATCATCTTTGATTTCATTGAGATGTGCAATCGCCGCAGCCTGAAGCAGCCACGACGTGCCCAGATGACTCTTCGTATCCCGCGCCAGCCCCGCAAGCCGCGACGTATTCAACCACTCAAAATAATCCGCAAACCACTTGTGAACCGCAGCACGATCCGCCTCTGTGAAAGCTTCCGAATTCGCAAGAAAAGGAATGCATAGAACAACTTCCGCAAGGTGCACAGCCTCAACCACACCGTCAGGCCGCCCCGCCTTCGCCGGTCGAATCGTCTGCCCATAAACAAGATTCGGAGTCATACGAGTCGCTGGATCGACAAACCACGCCCGCAGATGCACAACAGCTTGCAGCGCATACTTCGCCTCGCTGGTGAGGACAAAAGCCGCTGTTAACGCGGGTACGCAGATGCTTAAGTTGAGAACCGCATCACGATGGGCTGTGAAGGCGTCAGGATTGGACGGGCCGCTGTCATGGAAAACGAAGGGGCCGGCAGCGTTAGATGGGTCGGGCCAGTACTCTTCCGCTTCCGAGTAGAAGTCGTGCGGCGTGCCCGGGCTGCGAGGGCACGGGAGGGTAGTGAGCGGGGTCGGCGATTGCGTTAGATAGCGTGCTGCGGACTCAAGAATACGGTCATGGTCGATAGCAGCAACGTCAGGACGAGAGGTAGCGGGTTTTGTTTGAGAGAGCAGAAGACGCGGCGTGACAAGAAGTGCGGCGGCTTGCGAGCAGAAGGTACGACGGGTAGTTGCCATTGGCGCGTTGGAGCTTTCCGCGGAAGAGTATCACGTCAGGGCGAAGGCTGTGTCAGTGATGAGCCGCAAAGGAGTAGTCGGTCTAACGATAGGATTGTAAGTAAATGCGAGTGTGGTTGCATATCGGGCTCTGGCTGACCGGGTTACAGTTCGGCGCTTTGCAGGCGCTGGCCGTTGAACGTCCGATTCAGGTTTGTGTGCAGGATGAGCGGGGGCTGCCGATCGTCGATGCGCATGTGCGTACCCTCGGAAATTCGCCGCTAACCGTGACAAGCGATGCTGGTGGATGCGCGACCGTCATTGCTGAAGCGCGAACTGCTGTGGAGATTACAAAAGATGGATTCGACCGCGTCGTACGTGTTGTAGGAGGTGAAGGCAAGCTGGAAGTGCAGATGCGGGTGGCCGGGGCTGCCGAAGAGATTGAGGTAACGGCTGCGCGAGCGCCGTTAGCGCTCGATGCCAGCGCAAGCAGTGTACGGACGATGACAGGAGAGCAACTGCGCGAGGCTCCGGGATTTACATTGGATGACCGGCTGCGGCAAGTAGCGGGGTTCCAGTTGTTCCGGCGAACGAGTTCATGGGTGGCGAATCCGACAACCGAGGGGACGACGTTGCGTGGGCTCGGTTCGACCGCTGCGAGCAGGACGCTGGTGCTGAGCGATCAGGTTCCGTTGAACGATGCGTATGGAGGTTGGATTCACTGGAGTGAGATTCCTGCACTCGCTGTGCGCGATGTTGAGTTGATGCGGGGTGGCGCTTCCGACTTGTACGGGTCGAGTGCGATTGGAGGCGTGATCGATGTTGTTCCGGTTGTGCCGAAGAACTTTGATTACGGTTTGAATGTAGCCGGTGCGAGCGAGGACACCTCGATCCTCGATGGGTTGATTGCGGCCGGGAAGTCAGGGTGGAGTGGAATGGCGGCGAGCAGCCTGTTTCGGACAGGCGGGTACATTCTGACGGCGCCGGAGGTGCGTGGGTCGGTGGATGTGCCTTCGAATGTCCACTCGCAGAGTGGGCGAGTGGAGTTGCGGCGTGTTGTCGGCTCGGATGGCGATGTGTTTTTGCGCGGCAATGTGTTGAATGAGGCGAGAAGCAACGGGACGCCTCTGCAGACGAATGGAGCGCGGATCTGGCGTTATGTTGCTGGCGGCGATTGGACCGACCGCGATGCAGATCGGTTCCTGGTGCGGTTCTATGGGACCGATCAGAGCTACCGGCAGAGTTTCTCTTCGATCAACGCGACGCGGACCTCGGAAAAATTGACTGCGTTGCATGTGGATCCTTCGCAGCAGGTGGGTTGGGCGGTGCAGTGGGGGCGGAGTTTCCGGCGATGGACGCTGGTGGCGGGTGGGGATGTGCTGGATAATCGCGGCACCGATCTGGAGCAGATATCCCGTGTGAGCCTGAGTTCGCGGCAGCGGGGCGAGGGTATTTATGGCGAGGTGCTTTGGCAGCCTTCGACGTGGTCGTTTGCCTTCTCGTCTCGGTTCGATCACTTCGGGAGCTTCGATGCGCGGCAGAGCGGAGGGACGCCGCCGCCGCTGCCGAGCATCAGTGAGAATGTCTTCAATCCACGGCTGGGGGTGGTGAAGAAGATCAATGGTGTGCTGTCACTGACCGGGTCGGGGTTTCGGGCTTTTCGTGGGCCGACGATGAATGAACTTTATCGACAGGGACAGGTAGGGCAGCAGATTACTCTGGCGAATCCTGATTTGCGGGCGGAGAGGGCCACGGGGTTTGAGTTTGGTGCGCTGGCCAGTGTGGGCCGAGCAGGATCTGTGCGGGGGAGCTATTTCTGGACGCAGGTGAATCGTCCGGTAGCGGCAGTGACGCTGAGCTCGACTCCTACTTCCACGTTGCTGATGCGGCAGAATCTGGGGCAGTTGACGAGTAAAGGGCTGACGGCAGAGTGGGAATTACGACCCACGAGTTGGATGTCGCTGATTGGCGGATATCAGTTGGCGTTTTCCACGGTGACGAAGTTTCAGGCGGACCCAACCCTGGTTGGAAAGTGGACGCCGCAGGTCCCTCGGAATATGGCGACACTGCAGATGAGATTTTCGCCGGCGCGAGTGGGCGTTTTCAGTATCGATTTGAGGACGAGCGGGCACCAGTTTGATGATTCGGCGAATCAGTTTCGCCTGGCAGGGTATGGACAGGTTGATCTGTATGGCGAGCACTCGTTCGGGGAGAGGTGGCGGGTATATCTGCTGGTGGGGAATCTGCTGAATCAGCCAGTGGAGGCGGGGCGGACTCCGTTGCTCACGCTGGGGGCTCCGATTACGGTGACGGCCAGCGTGCGGTTCTCGCGGTAGGTCCCCCCTCCGTATTAAAGTGTGCAAAGTCCTCATTCTTTTATGGTTAAGTCTGGACTTCGAGGCGTAAGTCCTTGTTTTCCGGCTGAAAAGTCCTGATTTCAAAGAGCGTTGGCTAACGAGAACAGCCCCGGGCTGTCCGGGGCTGTTTTTTGTGTCTGTGTTTAATTATAGCGGACTGGATGTAACTAAAATGCCACTTGGATGTCACTGATTCGACTGAGATTAGATCGGTCTGGAGCTTGACAGATTTTCCACAGATGCGGATTCAGCCTGCGACCGGTAAGCGGTGGACGGCGGTCTTTGAGACCATCTGGGGTTTGCGGCGGCGCTTGTCTCCGAGTCGGCCGTAGGTGGATTCGAGGAGTCGATGGAGTTTGGCTGCTGCTCCTGCGAAGGCCGAGTCGATGTCGGTGGCTTCGGCGGAGGCAACGAGAGATTGGTAATGTTTGGGGCGAGCTTCGAGGAGACAGCGTTTGTCTTTCGGGCCGGCGTTTCTTTTGGCTTCGCTTGTTAGATGGACTTCAACACGGGTGAGGTAGGGTTCGAAACGACGAAGGACGTCGGTGATGTAGGCTCCGATGGAATCGGAGAGCTTGTTGTGCATTGAGATCGTGCTGTCGCTGTTGATCTGAACCTGCATGGACTCTCCTTGTGCTGCGCTGTGTATTAAGACGCTCAGGATGCTTGCGGAGTGGTCAGAAAAAAGCTCCATTTGGTGAGGTGATTTTTCCTGAATCAGCCAAAAATTACCGGAATTTAGCAGATTTGAGTTGCGAGGGGACAAAGAAAGGGTTTTCAGCCTCGTTTATGTGTACGGTTTAAGGAACTGGAACTTCGCCTCAGGCCTGGTATGGGTGCGCGTTTGGCGCTCTTTTAGATGTGCGCGTTGACAGATAACCAATCAGGATGATGTCGTATGCTCGTGAGCATGCGTATTGAGAAGAAGGTTGGGTTTGGCGTCTTGTTTTGCTTAGCGCTTTCGACATTGGCTTCTGCACAAGCGACCAAGGATGCTGTGGTGTTGCCTTCGGCGAGTGGGGCGCAGACAGAGACCGATGAATATACGCGGTATGAACTGCTGGCTCCGGAGACGGCCAGCTTCAAGATCTATTACGAGGTAACGGCAACTACAGCGGGGGCAAAGTTTTTCTATAACCCGATTCGCAAAGGGAGCGTTGCGAGCGATGAGTCTGTCTTTGATGCGATGACGGGCAAGCCGCTGGAGTTTGCGGTGGTGAGTGGTGCGGAGGCGAAGAAGGATCCGCTGATGGCGCGGGCCGATGAAGGGACCGACTACATCAAGGTGACGCTGGCTCGGCCTGTGCCCGAGAACGGGCAGGGGCGTGTGGTAATTGTGAAGACCTACAAAGATGCGAAGAGTTATTACGCCGATGGGAAGACGATCGTATTCAATCGTCCGCTGGGGATCAGGCGGAATAAGGTGGTGCTGCCTGCGGGATATGAGGTGGTGGGGTTGACTGTGCCTTCGCAGATCAGGACGGAGAAGGATGGACGGAGTGCGATTAGCTTTCTGCATGCGGGGACAGGGGAGGCTCCGCTGGTGTTGAAGGCGGTGAAGGATGCGCAGACAGACGCGGCAGCGCTGCCGAAGGAACTGACATCGGCGAAGAGTTGGGAGTCGCCGTTTGCGGGGGAGTCGGAACGGGCGCGGTTGTCGGAACGGGCCTATCAGGATCGGGATATTGTTTATTTTTTGCAGCAGCCGGAGACGCATGCGTTCAGCCTGTATCACGATTACACGGAGAGGCGGCCGGGGATCAATGGATATGCGAATGTTGTGCGGACGGGGAGCGTGGCGAGTAATCCTTCGGCTTATGTGCTGGACACTGGCGAGAAGTTGAAGACTCAGGAGATGAGCGGAGCGGAGATGGTGGCCTCCAAGATCAATGCGGGAGAGACGGTGGACCCGAAGGATCGCGTGGTGGTGATTCCGTTTCCTTCGGCGGTGAAGGAGGGAGAGACGATGCGGCTGCGGATTGCGGAGACCTATACGGCTCCTGTGAGCTATCGGCTGGATGGGGATGAGCTGGTGTTTGACCGGAGTTTGGGGCGTCCAAGGAATGCTGTGGTGCTGCCGAGCGGGTGGTATTGCACTGAGAGTGCAGCTCCGGCGACGGTGACGCAGTTGCCGGATGGTCGGGTGAAGCTGGATTACTGGGATGATCGGCCTGAGGCGGTGGATGTTTTGTTGAAGGCAAAGCGGCGGGTGAATGAATGAAGCGATTGCTTTCGTGTGTTGCTTGTGTGGGGTTGATTTTGAGTGTTGCCGCGTCGTCGTCGCAGGAAGTAAAGCAGGTGACCTGGCGTTTTGACGACACGGCTTCGCTGGGTGGACATGCGACGAAGGTTCTGGGGCATCCGAAGGTGATTGAGACGCCGATGGGGAAGGCAATTGCGTTCAACGGCGTGGATGATGCGCTGTTTGTCGATGTGCACCCGCTAGCGGGCGCTGAAACGTGGACGTGGGAGATGATCTTCAAGCCGGATGCGGATGGTGGGGCAGAGCAGAGGATCTTTCATTTGCAGTCGATCGATCCGGTGATGGGAACCGATGTGCCGCAGGAGCGGATGTTGTTTGAGATTCGGATCCGCGATGGGAAGTGGTGTCTGGATAGCTTTGCCACGTCGGGCGGGCAGAGCAAGGCGCTGCTGAATTGTGAGAAGAAGTATCCGTTTGGAAAGTGGTATCGCGTGACGACCGTGTATGACGGGAAGATGCTGAAGAATTATGTTGGGGAGGAGTTGCAGGGTGAGGGTGAGGTGAAGCTGGTTCCGCAGCGGCCGGGACATTTGTCGGTAGGGGTGCGGATTAATCTTGTGGACTATTACAAAGGGGCGATTTATTCGACGCGGTTTACGCGGTCGGCATTGGGGCTTGGAGATTTTTTGAAAATGCCGACGGGAGAGTGAGGCACGAGGCCATCGCTTCCTAAGACTGGATCTCAATCTTTATTTGACTGACGTCAGGACAAAGCCGTCGCGAAGGTAGATAGCCGAGAGAGTTGAACTGGTACCCATCATGAGAGTGTTGGTTTCGTCGGCGAAGATATCATATTCGGACTTGTAGAGACGAAGGACGTAGTGGTGGAGAGCGAGCGGCTTGCCATCGAGGGTACCGTGCGCCTCGGGTTGATTCGTGAGCCAGACGGCCGGGAGGGGCTCGTCATCACTCCTGCCACCTGGAACGACGACAAGGTAGAGGTCTTTTTCTGTTGGATGCTGCGTGGCGCGGAGCAGAACGGACTGCAGGGCGCTGGGGTCGTAGTTGGGAAGAAAGACGAAGTTCGGCTTGATCGCGATGGGGTCTCTGAGCTGCTGTTGTCCTGCCGAGCTCAGGATGACATCAAGTTTGTCGCGGGATTTGTTGGGCGTGAAGCCGGTGTTGAGCTGCGAGGCCATATCCGTGATGAAACCGCCGTCGTACGTTCCGTTGGCATCGAGGTTGTACTCCTGGATAAATTGCCGGTCGCCGGGAATGCTGGATGCCTTCAGGGATCGAGGGGCTTTGGGATCGGGATCGACGGGATCAAGAGTTCCTGCGGAGGCCGAGAGGTGATAGTTCACCTTGCCTTTGATTTTGTATCCGTTCTTCGTCTTATCAAAAGAGTAGGAGGCTTTGCCTGCGGGTTTGCCGTGGGAAAGAATGGTGAAGTTGTTTTGAGCGACGGCAGGAAGTGTGAGGGTGAAACCGAGCAGGAGAAAGCGAACCACCATTGTTTTGCGAAACCTCCGGGAGGGGATCAGTTTATATCAGCGAGCGATGCCTGAAGTTTGCTTCACTGGGTGAGTGCGGCGTCGATGAGGCTCTGGGCTTCGGTCTGGATTTGTTTGAGGTGGTCCTTGCCCTTGAAGGATTCGGCGTAGATCTTGTAGACGTCTTCGGTGCCGGAGGGGCGGGCGGCGAACCAGCCGTTTTCGGTGGTGACTTTCAGTCCGCCTATTGCCGTGTGATTGCCGGGGGCTTCGGTGAGGATGGCGGTGATGGGTTCTCCGGCCAGCGTTTTTGCGGTGACCTGCGCGGGAGAGAGTTTCGCTAGCTTGGCTTTTTGTTCCTTGGTGGCTGCGGCGTCGATCCGCTCGTAGACTGGGTCGCCGTATTTCGCAGTGAGTTCGGCGTAGACCTGGCCGGGGTCTTTGCCGGTGACTGCGGTCATCTCGGCGGCGAGAAGGCCGGGGATGAGGCCGTCTTTGTCCGTGGTCCAGACGTGGCCATTGCGGCGGAGGAAAGTGGCCCCGGCGGACTCTTCGCCGACGAAGCCCAGGGTGCCGTCGAGGAGGCCGTCGACAAACCACTTGAAACCCACCGGCACTTCTAACATGGGGCGATTGAGGCCTTTGGCTACGCGGTCGATGATGCTGGAGGAGACGAGGGTTTTTCCGATGCCGGCTTTGGCGGACCAGGCGGGGCGGTGGGTGAAGAGGTATTGGATGCAGACGGCGAGGTAGTGGTTGGGGTTGAGGAGGCCGGTGGTGCGGGTGACGATGCCGTGGCGGTCGTGATCGGTGTCGGCGGCGCAGGCTACGTCGTATCTGGCTTTATTTTCGATGAGGGATGCCATAGCAAACGGGCTGGAGCAGTCCATGCGGATGCGGCCGTCCCAGTCGCAGGTCATGAAGCGGAAGGTCTCGTCGGTGTAGGGGTTAAGGATTTGTAACGATGGGAGATACTTTTCGGCGATGCGGGGCCAGTAGTGGACTCCGGCTCCGCCTAGCGGATCTACGGCTAGCTTGAGCGTAGTGTCTTTGAGCGGGGCGAAGTCGATGACGTTGGCGAGATCGTTGACGTAGGCGGTGATGTAGTCGTGGCGGTAGGTCTTGTCGGCGGAGAGGGCTCGGGTGTAGGAGATGCGTTTTACAGCGGTGAGGCCGGAGACGATGATGTCGTTGGCGCGGTTCTCGATCCACTTGGTGGCCGTGGTGTCGGCTGGGCCGCCGGTGGGAGGGTTGTATTTGAAGCCGCCATCTTCGGGGGGGTTGTGCGAGGGGGTGATGACGATGCCGTCGCAGCGGTGAAGCTTCAGGTTGGCGTTGCGGGTGACGATGGCGTGCGAGAGGACCGGGGTGGGGGTGTAGCCGAGGTGCTCGTCGATGAGGACTTCGATGTCGTTGGCGACGAGGACTTCGAGGGCGGTGACGAAGGCTGGCTCGGAGAGGGCGTGGGTGTCTTTGGCAAGGAAGAGGGGGCCGAGGGTGTGCTGGGTGGCTCGGTATTCGATGATGGCCTGGGTGATGGCGGCGATGTGGTCGTCGTTGAAACTGGCGGCAAAGGCAGAGCCGCGATGGCCGGAGGTTCCGAAGGCTACACGCTGGGCAAGGATGGCGGGGTCGGGGTGGAGGGAGTAGTAGGCAGTGATGAGGCGGGAGACGTCGACGAGGTTTTCGGGTAGGGGAGGTTGTCCGGGCTGGTTGTTTTTTTGAGTTTTGATGGTGTTCATGCCTTTGTGCCCTCGCTTGGGTGGGTGTGCCTGTCGGCAACTATATGGGATGCTGGTGACGGGAGGAAAACTGCTTGTTTGGGTGAATCGAATGGCTGGTCAAAAGATAATGCGGAGGTTGTGTGAAAGATGCTTGTTTTTTTGGCTGTGATGTCCTAAAACTGATGTGCTCCCAGTTGTCTGTTAATCGGAAGATCGCAGGGCTAGTTCAACATGCCGGCGACGTGCATTGCAGAGTTGTGATCGTTGAAGGGATGGGCTGGCCCGCTCTCCGTGTGGTTGAGGCGGACTGTCCATGATGGGTTGAATGGGCTTGGTTTGTCGTGTTTTGTTTGGGATGGGGCTCGTCGCGGTGTTGGCCGCGGGGTTGCCGGCGCTGGCAGTGGAAGCGACGCTGGTGGCGGATGCTCATGTGAACAGTACACTGCCTGCGGTGAATAGCGGTGCTATTTCAAATTTGAATGTGGGTGGCGGGTATACGGCGCTGTTGCAGTTCGATCTTTCGACGCTGCCAGCAGGGACTACGGCGGCGCAGGTGTCGCGGGCGACGTTGCGGTTGTACTGCAACCGGATGGATACGGCAGGGTTGGTGAGTGTCCAGCGGGTGGGTGGTGCGTGGGCTGAGTCCAGCGTGACGTTTGCGACGCTGCCGTCGCTCGGGGCGGCGGCTCAGGTGGTGCAGGTGGGGCAGGCCGGGGCTTATGTTGCGGTGGACGTGACGGCGTTGGTGCAGGGGTGGGTGACGGCTCCGGCTACGAACAATGGGATTGCGTTGACGACGGGGACTGCGGTGGTGCAGTTCGATAGCAAGGAGAATGATCTGACCGGGCACGCGGCGGTGCTCGATGTGGTGCTGGCTTCGGTTGGGCCGATGGGAGCCACGGGGCCTGCCGGTGCTGTTGGAGCGGCTGGCGCTGCTGGTCCTGCTGGGGCTGCTGGTGCGACTGGAGCTATCGGGCCGCAGGGGCCTCCGGGAATTGCCGGGTTGAACTACCAGGGGACCTATGCCGCCGGCGTTAGTTATGCGCTGCATGACGTGGTGACGTTTGCCGGGTCGAGTTATGTATCGTTAATGGCGAACAATGAAGCGAATATTCCGGGAGTTAGCTCGCAGTGGGCGGTGCTGGCTCAGGGTGGGGGTGGCGGGTCGAGTGGAGGGGTTGGGGTTGCGTACCAGGGAACGTATGTTTCAACGGCGAGCTATGGGTTGAACGACATTGTGAGCTTCAGCGGGTCGAGCTATATCTCACTGGTTGCGGCGAATCGAGGGAATGCTCCAAACGCCAGTTCAGGGCAGTGGGGTGTGTTGGCTTTGGGGGCGGTGGGACTGCAAGGGCCGCAGGGTTTGGCCGGAACTACAGGATCGCCTGGGACACCGGGTGCTCAAGGGCCGCAAGGACCAACAGGACCGCAAGGCCCCCCGGTGGCGAACTTTACTGGGAACTATCTTTCGACGACGAACTACGGGTTGCATGATGCGGTGAGCTTCGGTGGGTCGACCTATGTTTCGTTAATCGTGGGGAATGTCGGAAATACGCCGGATCAGACTCCCGCGCAGTGGGCGATGCTGGCGGCGCAGGGGCCTGCCGGGGCAGTTGGACCCGCGGGTCCAGCTGGAGTGTCAGGGCCTGCGGGTGCGACCGGCGCTACAGGGCCAGTTGGACCGCAGGGTCCTCCAGCGAGTTTTCAAGGGACATGGCTTGCTGGAAGTTCGTATGCCGTGGGCAGCGTTGTGGGCTTTGGCGGATCGAGTTATGTCGCGCTGTCTGCGAATGCCGGACGGGAGCCGGATGTGAGTCCGGCGTTCTGGGCGGTGCTGGCGCAGGCAGGAGTGGCGGGTGCGCCCGGAGCGGTTGGTCCACAGGGACCCGCAGGTGCTCCGGGGAGGGTGGGAGTGACGTTTCGCGGGGCATGGGCTGCGCAAACGGCTTATCTGGCTAACGACGTAGTGTCCTTTGGCGGTTCGACGTATCTTGCGGCTACAACTTCGTTAGGGTCGCAGCCGGATGTGTCTCCGTCGCAATGGGCTGTGCTGGCCGTGAATGGGGCCACAGGTGCTACCGGGCCCTCCGGTGCGGCCGCTCTAGTAAGCGTGGGAACGGTGACTACAGCGCCCGCGGGTTCCCAGGCGAGCGTGACGAATAGCGGGACGGCGAGTGCGGCTGTGTTGAACTTTACGATTCCACAAGGTGCTCCGGGCGTGGGTAGTGGAGGAGGAGGCGGTGGGACGAGTGGAATCCCGTTGGCTTCGCTCTATCACGCGGTGTCGTTTAATTTTGCGTTCTACTCGGTGAATAGCGCAAATGCTTCGACGAGTGAAGATGATTCTGTGTTGACGTGGATGCCCGCGGGGTGCTCGTCTACGCAGTTGAAGGTGTTTTCGCGGCAGTCGAATACGATTACGGTTACGTTGCGGCAAGGGGTGCCGGGGAGTATGGCGGATACGGCATTGGCGTGTTCGGCCGCGTCGGGTTCGGCCTGTACCGCGACGGGGAGTGTTCCGTTGGGTGTCGGAAACTTTGTGGATTTTCGCGTGAGTGGAGCGAACGGGACTCCGGCTGGGGTTTGGATGGCGTTGTCTTGCAATTGATGTGTTGCCAGTTCTCAGTTCTCAGTTGTGGGCTGCGGGCAGTTATGCTTATTTGCGTGTTAATTTTCAGTTCGAGGCGTTTGCAAATGAAGCGGTTTGCTGTTTTGGTGGTGTTTGGGTTGTCGTTCGTCCGGGTTGGACTGGCGCAGGGAGTGATTGCGGAGGATTCGCCCTCTCGCGCGATGGCGGCGACGGTGATCAAGATGTGGCCGGATGGTTCGGTTCTGACGACGGCTCATCCCGGAGTGTGGGCTTATGAAGAGGGTGTGCTGCTGGATGGGATGGCCGCGGAGTGGCATTCGACTGCGGATGGTCAGGATTTCAAGTACATCAAAACTGCCGTGGATAAGTATGTAACTGACGATGGAACAATTACTGGCTATAAAGCGGATGGGCACACGCTGGACGATATTGAGATGGGCCGCGCTGTCCTTCTGGTGTACCGAGTGACGCAGCAGGCGAAGTATGCCAAGGCGGCGAAGTTTCTCCATGAGCAGCTTGCGCTGCAGCCGAGAACGGCAAGTGGGGCGTACTGGCATAAGCAGATTTATCCGAACCAGATATGGCTGGATGGGGCTTATATGGCGGGGCCGTTTCGTGCGGCGTATGCTGCGACGTTTCAGGAGCCGGGGGATTTCGATGATATTGCGAAGCAACTGCTGCTGATGGATGAGCACATGCGCGATGCGAAGACCGGGTTGCTGAAGCATGGGTGGGATGAGTCGAAGCAGATGCCGTGGGCGGATAAGACGACGGGGTTGTCGCCGGAGGTCTGGGCTCGGGCGATGGGGTGGTATGCGGTGGCGCTGGTGGATGTGCTGGATTGGTTTCCGAAGGATCATCCGCAGCGGGCGAAGCTAGTTGCGGTGTTGCAGCGGACCATGGCCGCTGTGGTGAAGTATCAGGATATGTCGAGCGGGGAGTCGAGCGGAATGTGGTGGCAGGTAATGGACCGAGGCGAGCCGGGTTTTGAACATGTGAAGGGCCCGCATGGAGAGGGCATCGAAGTATACCCTGCGCCGAAACGGGGCAATTTTCATGAGACCTCGGCGAGCTGCATGTTCGTTTATTCACTGGCGAAGGGCGCGAGGATGGGGTATCTGCCGCAGAGTTACGAGGCTAATGCTCAGGCTGGGTGGCGCGGGATTCAGAGCTTTGTGACAAACGGTGCGGATGGGTTGATGGCGCTGAATGGGACAGTGAAGGTAGGTGGACTGGGTGGAACGCCTTATCGCTCGGGAACGTTTGAGTACTACGTTGGAGAAAAGACCGGCATAAACGATTCGAAGGGGATTGGGGCGTTTTTGCTGGCTGGATCGGAGATAGAGCAGGCTTCGACGGAGGCGTTGGGGCAGGGGAAGACGGTGCTGGTGGATGCGTGGTTCAACTCGCAGACGCGGAAGAATGCGATGGAGCAGACGGAGTTGTTTCACTACAAGTGGGACGATGATGCAAACTCGGGCTTTGCGTTCTTTGGGCGGGCGTTTCAGCGATATGGCGTGACGCTGGCTACGGAGAAGACGGCGCCTGCTTCGGCGGACTTGAGCAAGGCTCAGATTTATGTAATTGCGTCGCCGGATATTCCGGTGAAGAATCCGGCGCCGCACTATATGGATAAGGTGAGTGGGGATGCGATTCAGGCCTGGGTGAAGGCGGGCGGAGTGCTGATCCTGATGGAGAACGATGTGACGAACTCGGAGTTCGATCACTTCAATACGATGAGCGAGCGGTTTGGGATTCACTTCAATCCGGTGATCCGGAATAAAGTCGATGGCGACAAATGGGAGATGGGGACGGTGATGATTCCGGCGGGGACTGCGGTGTTTGAGCATCCGCACAAGGCTTATCTGAAGGAGATTTGTACGGTTCGCGTTTCAGGCCCGGCGAAGGCGGTGGTGACGGATCAGGGCGATGTGCTGATGGCGGTGGCGAAGTATGGAAAGGGAACTGTGTTTGCCGTGGTGGATCCGTGGATCTACAACGAGTACGTCGACCGCAGGAATAAACTGCCGGGGGAGTATGACGGGTTTGCGGCGGCGATCGATCTGGCGGGGTGGGCTGTCCGGCAGGCGAAGTAAGCCCGACGCTATAGGCCAGCGGCCAGTGAGTTACGGAGGTCGGCGGCCAGGGCGCTGAGGGTAGTCAGCGTCTCTGGCGTTGGGGATTTCAGGATGCGTTCCATTTTGGAGGCGACTGCAGTGCCTTCCTGGTAGCCGTACATGCCGAGCGAACCGGCGAGTTTGTGGGCGATGTTGAGGGCTTCGGTGCGAGTGGCTTCGTCGAGCTTGCCGGTGGATGCGATGGAGCCAAACTGGTCGAGGAGATCGAGGCGCTCGCGGATGGTGGGGAGATTCTTTTGCCAGAGCTGGGCGAGCAGGGTGTCGATCTGTTTGTCGATGTTGGCGTTGGCTGGGGTTTTGGCTGTGTTGTCGATCGGGCCCGGAGAGGATTTTTTCATCGGCTGCAGCTCAGCTAATCTTTCCAGCCGAGGACTTCTGAGATCTGCTCGGCGAGAGTGAGAGGATCGAAGGGCTTGAAGAGGATTCCGGCAAGGCCTAGTCCGGCGAAGCGGCGCTGGTCAACTCCCTGAACCTTTGCGGTGAGCAGGAGGACGGGGATCTGGGCAACGGCGGGGTTCTGCTGCATGGCGGTGAAGGTGGTGGGGCCATCGACGCCGGGCATCATCACGTCCATGAGGATGGCGTCGGGTTGCTCGGCTGCGGCGACTGAGATGCCCTCTGCGCCGGAGCTGGCGGTGAGGATCTTCCAGCCTGCGGTTGCTTCGAGAGAGAGGGCGGCTACCTCGCGAATATCGTCTTCGTCGTCAATAATCAAAACACTTCGCATCAGCGAATTCATTCTCTCATGCGATGGGACGAATAGGAGGTAACTCGTTGATTTCGTCCGGCCCTAGGGCGCGACTATTCAGCTGGGCCTGCAGTGACGAGGTCAGCGAACCGGGTGCGAATGCGGTGGACCATGGAGAGGACGAGCTCTTCAACCTCGTGCGGCTGAACCTTGGCCTTGGTGAGGAACTCGGTAGGCCCGAGGCGGAGCTGGGACATTTCAATTTCTGAGATCTCGCGGCCGGAGTAGACGACGAGGGGCAGAGCGCGAAGGGTGGGCTGTTGACGAAGCCACTCGACGAAGGAGAAGCCGTCGCCGTCGGGAAGCGTGAGGTCGAGGATGAGGAGGTCGGGCGGGCGTGTGATGCACTGACGGATCGCCTGTTGGCGCGAGGCGACGTGATCGATTTTGACGGCTGCGTTCTGGAAGCTGGCGGTGAGGACGCTGGCCAGATCTTCGTCGTCTTCGACGAGGAGGACATAGGCGGGACCGTCGCCGTGATGAAGAACACGGCCCAGTTCGGCGAAGAGAAGGTTTTCGTTGAAGGGCTTCTGAACCCATCCCTGGGCGTCGCCGGTGAGCTGGGGACGAAGGGTGGAGGCGAGCACGCTGAGAACGACGACCGGAATGGTGGCCGTGATGGGATTGTTGCGCAGACGCTGGAGAGTCTCCCAACCGCTGAGGCCGGGCATGTAGAGATCGAGCAAGATGGCTTCGACGTGATGCTCGGCTGCGAGGACGAGTGCCTGTTCGCCGGAGACGGCTTCGATGACGGTGTAGCCCTGGCGTGTGAGGTGCTCGGAGACTACGGTGCGAATGCTGGCGTCGTCGTCGCAGACCAGGATGGCGCCTTCGCCGCGAGAGGCGAGTGAAGAGGGAACAACGACGTCCGTGGCGCGGGTGGTACGGGGGAGCATGACGTAGAGGGTGGTGCCGAGGCCGAGATTGCGCTGCGCCCAAATGGAGCCGGAGTGCTGCTGGACGATGCTGCGACAGATGGCGAGTCCGAGACCGGTGCCGCCCTTCTGACGCGCATCGGAGGGCTCGATCTGCTGGAAGCGGTCGAAGATGGTGTCGAGTTTGTCGGTGGGAATGCCGCGGCCTTCGTCGACGACCTTGAGGAGGATGGAGTCGGAGGTGGCCTCGGTGTGGATGCGGACGGTGGAGCTGATGGGTGAGAACTTGATCGCGTTGGAGAGAAGGTTAGTCAGGACCTGAAGGATGCGGTCGGCGTCGCCGTCGAAGAAGAGAGCTTCGGGATAGGCGGCCTGAGCGACGGTGGAGGGTTCGAGTACGAGATGCACGGAGCTGGCGTCTGCCATCGGGGTCATCGTGTCAATGGCCTGTTGTGCGAGGTCGCGCAGGGAGCAGCGGCGAATCTGCAGGGGTGCGCGACCGGACTCCATCCGCTCGAGGTCGAGAATGTCGTTGATAAGGCGAATCAGGCGGTCGGTGTTGGTAACAGCGATGCGGAGGAGATTGAGGGCCTTGGCGTCAACGTCTCCGATGATGCCGGAGGAGAGCAGACCGAGAGCTCCGCGAATACTTGTGAGGGGAGTACGAAGCTCGTGCGAAACGGTCGAGATGAACTCGTCCTTGAGAGTGTCGAGTTCGGAGCGCTGATTGAGTTGGAGCGTGTGCTGATGATGCTGCTCGCGAGCCTGTGTAAGCTGTTCGGCGAGATCGCGTGTGGTGTGCTGCGATCGCAGAAAAGCAACCAGGAGAACAGCCGAGGTACTAAGCAGAGAGAGATAACCAAGTAGTGGAACGATATGCATTTGTTCGCCGGTGACCTATGGTAACTATTTTTGACTCTAATTGGTAACTTAGCGTGGTGACCGAAGCAAAATCCTGTTCGACTTTCTGATAGTTTTGCACCTTCGATGAAACGTGTGTTGATAACACGAAAAGCCCTTCTACCCGGGCCTTTGCGCTTGCTGAAGTCGATCTCCGGTTTGGTTGAACGAGGAGATCGTACCTGCTTTGTTAGGGTTGCAGATAATACTCACAGCACGCTGAGGATGACAGAAATTTCGTCGTAGCGGCAATAACACGTAAGGGGAGTGTCAGAGGTGACAATAAGGCGGGAGTTACCGTCAGGCAACCCGCACGAGAAAAGACCGTCATTTTTTGAGAAATGACGGCCTTTTTACGAAATTTACCGGTAACGCTGATTTATGCGGTTACTGGGACCTGATCGAGAATAGTTGCCCATTTTTTCCCGAATCGGGCGGCATGAGCCTGCTTGTGGAACGCGTAACCAGTGATCAAGGGCAGGGCCAGGGTGGCTTCGGAGAAGACCATCTGCTCGTAGGTGAGGTCGACTTTGCCCCAACTGCTGGCTTCCTTGAGGGTAGAGCCGGAGAGGGCACCGTCGCGGGCGTCGGCCACGGTGATCTGGATGGCGTATTTGTGCATGGAGGCGTCGACGCCGAGGATGTCGGCGGCTACGACGATGTCCTGGGCGAAGTTCTTGGGTACGCCACCACCGATCATGAGCAGGCCAGTTGTGGGATTGGCAATCTTGAGCTGAGTGATCTCGTAGAAGTCCTTGGCGGAGTCGATGGAGACGCAGAGCTTGCCCTGGCGTGCGTGCTGGTGGGCGACGAGGCCGAAGCCGGCGGAGCAGTCGGAGAAGGCGGGGCAGAAGATGGGGACGTTCTTCTCGTAGGCGGCGAGGACGATGGAGTCGCGGCCTCCGGCCTGCGGGGTCTTGCCGTTGTCGACGAGGTACTTGCCCATGGCCTGGATGAACTCGCGGGAACTGTAGGGACGGGGGTCGAGGGAGTTGGTGATCTGGTGGGTGGTCTCGTCGCAGATGCGGAGTTCTTCCTCGTCAATGAAGGTGTCGTAGATGCGGTCGATCATGAGTTCGCGAAGGTCGGCGTCGCCTGCGCCGTACTTGTATTCGTCGCCGGCGATGTAGTGGTTGAAGCCGAGGGCTTCGAAGAAGTCCTGATCGACGATGTTGGCGCCGGTGGAGACGATAGCGTCGACCATGTTGTTGCGGATGAGGTCAACGAAGATCTTCTGGAGGCCGGCGGAGATAAGGGAGCCAGCGAGGCAGAGGATGACGCCGCAGTCGGTGTCGCGGAGCATCATGTCGTAGATATTGGCGGCGCGGTGCGTGTCACGCGCGGAGTAGGCCATATTGCCCATGGCGTCGACGATGGGGACGACGTTGTGCTGCTTAATGTCGAGGTGCTGGATGGGGCGGGCGAGGAGTTCTTTTTTTGTAGGCATGACTTCTACAGGATATCAATTTTGACAAGGACAGACGCGGGATTTCGTGTGAATTTCACATGAGACGATGTTCGGCGAACGAGATCTAAAAGGCGGGGGAACGAATCGAGAGCAGATCAAAAGTGTAGATTTTGGGATTGCGGTGATATTCCAAATATGATGCAATGGTAATGCAATATTGGAGAATGCCTAATGACAGCCGCCGCAGCTCTGGTCCTTCCGAATGTTGTTGGATACACGTTGGAGGCTTCACCCGATCTTTCTCATCGCGCGACGCGCGAGAGGCTGAGTCCGGCGGCGATCAAGGGCTTTCTGAGGGTCATGGAGAAGTGGAGCATCAAGGATCCGGATGCTCGACAGCTTTTTGGGGGGCTCTCCTCTGGCTCTTATTACGGAATGAAGAAGGAGCCCAAGCACCGGACGCTCGATCAGGATGCGCTGACGCGGATCTCGCTTCTGCTAGGGATATTCAAGGCTTTGAATATTTTGTATAGCCCGGCGCTGGCGGATGCGTGGATCACCCTGCCAAACCGTAATGCGATGTTTCGGGGAGTGTCGCCGCTGGCCTACATGATCCAGCGGGGACAGCCGGGGATGGTTCATGTACGCCAGTTGCTCGATGCGCGGCGCGGTGGACAATGATTCCGGAAGTCGCCGCACTGCGGCTCACGAATACGCATCGGCTGATTCCCACGAAGTACAGCGAGCGGGGTACGGTGTTTTCCCGTTTGAGTGACGATGAGACCATCCTTGACGCTCTGATGGAGCTGGATGGGGCAACGAACGGCAGGCTTCTGGGTGAAGAAGGATTGTTGCCGGGCATCGGCGTGCACGAGTTGCTGTATGGCGTTCGATACGCCCATATCGTCAATGCGGCTTTTACTCACGCGTCGCCTATGGGGGGAAGGTTCAACAATAGCGAACGTGGGGCGTGGTACTGCGGGACCGAGAGGGAGACTTCGATCGCCGAAGTCGCCTTTCACAAGCTGAAGCAACTCGAAGAGGTCGATTGGAGCGAGGAGGAGGTATCGGCCTTTGACGACTATCTCGCGGATTTTACGACGGAACTGCACGATCTGCGGCGAAGTCGTGCGGGGTATGGGCGTTATCTGAAGGCTGGCCCGATTCCAGAGTGCTATCTCACTCCCCAACAGCTTGCTGCGACCCTGCTGGCGCGGCAGTCGAACGGTATTATCTACCCGAGCGTGAGACGCAGTGAGGGAACGTGCGTGGTGTGTTTCCGTCCTACGCTGGTGTACAACGTGCGCTTGGGGGATCGGCTTGAGCTTCGGCTGCGAAGCGGCAGGGAGTTTGAGCCTGATCAGGTTCGCGAGGTCGAAGTCGAGTAGATTGCCGGTTCAGACCGGTCCACTTTTTCAGGTAAGTTCAGTGTCGATCTCGACTGCTTCGAGCTTCGCGGGGTGCATTTCGCAACGATGAGAGTGATGTCGTCGTGCTGTTCACGCGGGCTGAACTTCTGGATGTCCTCGACGATCGCGGAGAGGATCGCGTGGGGCTGGAGCGCAGCGTTGCGCCGGAGGCTTTCGATGAGGCGGCCTTCGCCGAACTCTTCTTCGTCCTCGTTGAAGGCTTCAGTGACGCCATCGGTAAAGAGAGCGAAGATGTCGCCGGGAGCGAGCTGGCATTCGACGGCCTGAGAGCCCCACTCCTCGAAGAGCCCGAGGACGGTGGCCGTGGAGTGGAGATACTCGACGTGCCCGTCGTGGCACAGGAGGATGCCTGAGAGATGGCCGCAGTTGGTGTAGCGAAGACGGCGGGTGTGGTCGTCGTAGTCGGCGAAGAAGACGGTGGCGTAGGCGCTGTCGGTGGTGTTCTGGTAGAAGAGGCGGTTGACGGACTGAAGGAAGAGTTGAGGCTCGTCGCGAGCGAGGGCGAACTGGCTGCGAAGATTGGCCTGGAGGTTAGCCATAAGCAGCGCTGCGGCGATGCCTTTGCCGGCAATATCGCCGATGACGAGGCCGAGTCGCTGATTCCCAAGAGCCAGGAAGTCGTAGTAGTCGCCGCCGACGTGGCGGGCCTGGATGCAAACGCCGGCGTAGTCGAGAGTCTTGAGTTGGGGAAGGGTCTGGGGGAAGAGTCGAGCCTGAACCTGCTTGGCGATCTCGAGTTCCTGGGCGGTGCGGCGCTCGGCTTCAATCTTTTGTGCGGCTAAAAGGCGCTCCTGCTCGATCTCACGGGTGAATTGATCGGTGCCGATGAGTTCGAAGCTGTTGCCGTCGATGTCCTGGAAACGAGCAAAGGTTATGCCGAAGATCGTTTGCTGGGGAGGCTGGTGAAAGCGAACGCCCTGCCGCTTCCAAAGTTCGTAAGTGGCGTTGATGTCTTCTGAGATGAAACCGATCTGCGTGTCGCGGCCGATGAGCCGGTATTTTTCCGTTCCGGGTTTGGGGGCGACGAGCGCGAGGATGGCCTGACCGTCAGGAGGCGCGATCGCCACCCAGCGGCCGTCATACGTGGAGGCGACGTCGGCGAGGACACTGAAGCCGAGTTGCTTGACGTAGAACTCGAGGCTGCGGTCGTGATCGCTAACGTAGACGGTGGACTTGAATACCCTGAGATAAGGGCAGTCTCCGCAGGAGCGTTCGGCTGCGGCTTTGATAAGGCTGGAGGAGTTCGATTGCATCGGCTGGGAGCTCAAACTGTACTCTCCTGGAAGCAAACTGAGACGGCGGCGCTGCTGCGGACTACGCCGGTATTGATTCCTTATTTATCTCTGAATTGGATGTGTCGGCGCCTCGTACGGACTCTGAACATCTATACCTGCGGATATGTGTGTGGAAGCTGCGGGGATAGTCTGGCCGAAGACTGGCCTTTTGAGTAAGAGAAGGCCCGCAAGCAGAAAGAGAAGGGTAACGAAGCGAACGGTGAGTGTGGGCAACATGACGAAGCTCCTTTGATGTGTTTTTAGTGTGGCGGGAGTGGTATGCAGAAACCAGTGTGTCGGGTCATTGAAGTGGCGTGACAGTTGTCACTTGCTGATTGCTTAGGGTTCGTCGGTAAAGATAGTCTCGATGGGGCTTTCGAAGAGGCGAGCGAGTTTGAAGGCGAGCGGGAGGCTGGGGTCAAACTTGCCTGTCTCGATGGCGTTGACTGACTGGCGCGAGACTTCGAGACGCTGTGCGAGGTCAGCCTGGCTCCAGTTGCGTTCGGCGCGGAGGATGCGGAGGCGGTTCTTCATTGGCCGCTCCGGAGGTGAATGCGCAGGGCGATCATAGACGCGATGAGGAAGATATCGACATAAACCATGGCGGGCGGCCCGGAGATAACGAGGAAGTTCTGCAGGAAGCTGTAGACAATGGTGAAGATTAGCGTGATAAAGGATCCCTGAAGCAGGGCCAGCAGAACCTGTGCACGAATGAACTCGTCCTTCTCGTTCGCGATATAGCGCGAGGCGATTACGGTAGTTCCGATGAAGGGCAGCGCGGGAATTATGGCAAACAACCATGCGAAGGAGCCGGTGGGATGATAGTCCTTGAACAAGGTGCGGACCATCAGGGTGAGAAAGGCAGTGAAGATGATGCTCGAACTGAAGAGTTGGACGTAGCGTCGCTGGAGTTGGCTGAGATTCTTGTTGAACATGCTGGGTCCTTTGCCTTGAGTGGATTGGAACAGTGACGCTAGCGGTACCTGCGTTTAAGCAGGGGTGAGCAGATGCCGAAAAAGAGGCAGAAGGCTGGAAAGACATAGAAGATCGGCAGGTGCGGCACACCGGCAATCATTTCGAGAAGTCCCCAGATGGAGGTAACGGCGAGGACGAGGCCCACACTCCAGAGCAGGCTCTGCTGAAAGATGGAGCGCTGGAATTCATCTCTCTCTTCTTTGAGATAGAGGCCGGCGATTGCGATCATGGCAACGAGCGGGATCGAAGGCAGGATCGCAATCGCAAGAGCGAGCGGACGGCTCGGATGATCGTGCCGAAGGATGTGGGTCGCGAAGAATAGCGAGACGAGATACAGGGGCATTGCAATGAGATAGCGCTTGTTGTAACGCCTCGTAGCTTGATTGTTAGGAAGACAGTCCATGTATGGTTCCTTTTGGTGAGTATCGTTTTTCGATCTGTGAGTGTGGGGAGAAGTCAACTTACTCCCGTGGCTGGACTCACTCTCCGCTCTCCGTCGGCAGCGCTGCTGCAAGCCATCCGCTGATACCCGCTGACATGACCTTTACATTTCTGAAGCCCATCTGGGTGGCCCGGCGAGCCGCATTGGGCGCCTTGCGGCACATCAGGCCAGAGCAATAAAACACCAGAGCGGCTTCTTTGTCGGACGGCAGATCGTTGTTGTTGAAATCGAAAGGATCAAGGTTGCGTGCGCCCGGAACGCGCGCCTTAATCCAGCTTTGACGAGCATTGACGTCGATGACATTGATCTGCTGCTGCTTTTGCAGCATCTGGTGCAGGTACGTTGGCGAGATAGTGTTGAGTCCCATAAGTGTGGCGAACATGTTTCTTCTCCTGTCGTGTGTGTCAGGCAATCCAGCAGCCCTTACGTTGGTCTTTGGGTCGCTGAAGGCTGACCCAGCTTGCTGCGCCAAGAATCGGTATGAGAGTTTTGACCATGGCCGGGTCAGTCAGAGTCACGCTCACGCAGGCCAGAAGGAAGGCGCCCGCGAGGAAAAGCGCGGGCTGAGAAGGACCGGCTGGGTTTCCTCGGAGCCGGGAGCTCCAGACATCGGCGCCCAGGATTGCAAGCGACAGGAGAAGCGGTGCGGCCAGAACCAACCATTCGGATTTTGCAGTATGTACTGCGATATACGTTGAGACGATGACCCCAACTGCGATCAGCAGGCTGGGAGTGAGGCTGAGCCAGTATCTTCTTGTCATGCTGTGTCTCCCTTGTTTTGTATTTAGCGGCTTTAGGTATGGTTTACTTTCCTTTATGACAAGCAAACTTTACCAATAAGATCGCTCTATGTCAAGTATGCTTGTCAATTTATTTGTGAGGGAGATTGGAGCTGCTTAATCGTCGCTGGAGTGTAATTGGTAGGCTTTAGTTCGAGGATTTCATTGTGAATGTGAACTTCGCCGAGAGAGCGCATAACCATAACTGGAAGCTGGATCCGATTGTGCGGTCGCTGCTGGACACGGATTTTTACAAGCTGCTGATGTTGCAGTTCATCTGGAAGAACTTTCCAGCGGTTCATGTAACGTCCGAGGTTACAAACCGAACCGTGTCGGTACGCCTTGCTGAGCAGATTCCAATGTCCATGCTTGCTGAACAGATGGAGCATGTGCGCGGGCTCAGGTTTCGGCGGTCGGAGATCATCTGGCTTGCTGGCAATACGTTTTATGGGGCGCGGAGCATTTTCGAACCGGCGTTTCTGGAGTGGTTGGAGAACGATTTTCGGCTGTCGGACTACACGATTACGGAGAACGATGGGCAGCTGGTCATTCGCTTCGAGGGGTTATGGAGCGAGGTGACGATGTGGGAGGTCTACGGGCTGGCGCTGGTCAGCGAGATGAAAACGCGTGTGGCACTGAGCACGTTAAACGAACTCGAACTGGACGTGCTGTATGCGCGGGCGAAGACGAAGTTGTGGGAGAAGGTGGAGCGGCTGCGTGCAGTTCCGGAACTGAGGATCTCGGAGTTCGGGACGCGGCGGCGGCACAGTTTTTTGTGGCAGGAGTATGTCGTCGAAATGATGCGTGCTGCGCTGGGGGCCGGCCTTTCAGGTACGTCGAACACGTTTCTTGCCTACAAGCATGACCTGGAAGCGATGGGAACGAACGCGCATGAGTTGCCGATGGCGATGGCTGCGCTTGCGGACGGGGATGAGGATCTGCATGCTTCGCAATATCGCGTCCTGGAGCTGTGGCAGAGGAGCTATGGTGGTGAGCTGTTGATTATGCTGCCGGATACGTTTGGGACGACGCAGTTTCTGGAGGGAGCTCCGGATTGGGTGGCAGACTGGACGGGGCAGCGGTGCGACAGTAAGGACCCGTTTGTTGCGGGTGATGAGTATATTGCGTGGCTGCTGCGCAGGGGGCGGGATGCGCGGAGAAAGCGATTGATTGCGTCGGATGGCCTTGATGTCGACGAAATTTTGCGGCTCCATACGTATTTTCATGGGCGGATACGGTTCAGCGCAGGGTGGGGCACGCTGCTGACAAATGATTTTCGCGGGTGCCATCCGCGCGGAGAGACGACGCTCGATCCGATCAGTCTGGTGTGCAAGCTGATGACGGTGAATGGCCGTCTGGCGGTGAAGCTTTCGGACAATGCGCGCAAGGCGACTGGTCCCGCGAGTGAGATCTCGCGATATCGCGACGTGTTTGGGAGTGTAGCGGTCGTTGGCGAGCATGTAAACGTCTGAGGAGCGGTCGTGGGTATACTTTTTGCATGAAGAAATTGAGTGGGGTAGTGCGAATTGCGGCAGCGGCGACGTTGCTGCCAGTGATGCTGGTGCAACAGGGTCTGGCCTGGGGAAGAGAAGGGCACATGATGATCAACCGGCTGGCGGGGGCAGCGCTGCCAGCGGATGTGCCCGAGTTTCTGCGATCGAAAGAGGCGGTCGATGCGCTGGAGTACTACGGGCCGGAGCCGGACCGCTGGAAGTCACCCGGTGAGCCGGAGTTGAATGCGGTGCAATCTCCAGATCACTTTATGGACATGGAGTATGCGGATCTGGTGGGCGAGTTGCCGCGGCGGCGCTATGACTTTGTGCGGGCGCTGGCGTTTGCACAGAAGGCGCATCCGGATCTTCCATTGTCGCCGGAGAAGGTTGGGATGCAGCCTTATCAGGCGGTTGAAGTGTGGGAACGGCTCAAGAGCGCGATGCGTGACTATCGCAAGCTGAAGGCTGATCATAAAGAGACGAAGCCATCGGAGTGCGAAATCGTTTTTCTGGCCGGTTGGCTGGGCCACTATGTGGCGGATGGCTCGCAACCGTTGCATACGACGATTCAATACAACGGCTGGACGGGTGCGAATCCGAAGGGATACACGACCGAGCACAAGATTCATGCGCTGTTTGAGTCGACCTATGTTTCGGCGAATGTCAAACCGGCGGAGGTCGCTCCGCTGATTGCCCCGAAACCGGTGGTGATGGGAGATGTCTTCACGGATTACGTGGCTTATCTGCGGCATACGAATACGTTGGTGGAGAAGACGTATGAGTTGGAGAAGGCGGGTGCGTTTGCCGGTCAGGGAACTCCCGAGGGCAAGACGTTCACCGAGGAGCGTCTGGCTGCGGGCGCGACGGAGCTGCGGGACATGATCTATTCAGCGTGGGTAAAGAGCGCAGAGCCGGTGCCGGCGTACCGGCCGGAGTAGCTGTCAGTGCGCCGAATCGATGGATGGATCTGAAGCGGGATCCAGGGAGAGGATCGGATATTGATGGCGCTCGACTCGCACCAGAAGCCTGCGGAGGAGCGGCGTGAGGGCGAGTGCGACGACAGGAACGGCTACGGCGGCGAGAATGATCCACAGGAGAAAGGCGTGCCACTCCCATAGCCAGAGTTGACGTGTGAGGTCGACGGGATGCTCGCGTGCGGCGTGGAGTAGCTCGCTGGCGGACAGAGGCATGGGAGCCGTGTGGAAGACGCGACTGGCAGCTCGAATGAAAGGAATAACGAGGAGAAGTTCGAGCGGATAGACGACGTGATTGCCAATCTGCGAGGCGGCGACGTTGAGACGAAAGACGACGGCGAACGCCAGGCAGAGGACGGTAGTGCTGCCGATGATGGGATTGATGCCGATGAGGAGGCCTGCCGCGATGCTCCAGGCAAGCTTTTCCGGCGAGGCTCCCATGCGAAGGAGCGCAAGAACTGGCAATGCGATGCGGCGGTAGAGCCAGTTGTGGTGGATAGGAGGGTGGCTGTGGTGAGCGGGATTTGTTTCGGCGGACTGCACTTCTAACAGGATAGACTGCGCAGGGAAGAGCTGGGCGATTGTTAAGAGATGAGGGTTCGATCTGGTGAGCGTTTTTCGGGCTGTGATGCGGTGCGTTCGGCTGGCTGGGATGTTTGCCGTGGCGGGGACGGAACTGGCAGTGAAGCGTCCTGCGACGCGCGAGCAGCGCGCTGAGTGGCTGCATCGTTTCTGTGCGCGAGCGCTCAAGGGAATGGGCATCGAGATTGATGTGGTGGGTGAGTTCCCTAAGCGCGGTGCGCTGATCTCGAACCATTTGAGCTATCTGGATATTGTGGTGTTCGCGGCGCTGCATCCCTGCGTTTTTGTATCAAAGGCTGAGATTGAACGCTGGCCAGTGGTGGGATGGATGACCACGATGTCGGGGACGGTCTATGTGGCGCGTGGGCACGGAGGGTCAGCGCTGAAGGCTCGTGCGGGGATGCAGGCAGCACTTGATGCGGGTTTGCCGGTAGTGTTCTTTCCGGAAGGGACGACGTCGAATGGGCAGGGGCTGCTGAAGTTCCACAGCGGGCTACTGGCCCAGGTGGCTCAGGGGCATTCGCCAGTGACCGCGGCGTATCTGCGATACAGCTTTGTCGAAGAGAATGAGCCGGGCGTGAGCGTTGAAAACGATGTCTGTTATTGGGGCAACAGGAATATGCTCGCCCATATCTTTAAATTTCTTGGGCTGCGCGGAGTGCGGGCGAAGGCGCGGTTTGCGAATGGCCAGATTGCGTTTTCGGGCGACGGATTGCACCGAAAGATGGCTGCGGTCGAGGCACACGCTGCGGTAGCGGCGTTGGGAGCCGCTGACAGGTAACGAAGGATGCACCATTTCTGATTCAACAAATGTTCACTTGGTGTGAACACTCTGTAACACACGACCAAGCAGACTGTGATCGAAGGCTCCCGAATCAACGTTCGAGAACCCGGGGGCTGGAGGAGGCTCGATGCTCACAGTCGCTGACTCGTCGTCAAGGGTACTTCTTCCCAATCAATCAATAACTCCGCAGTTGCCGTCCAAGAGAGACATCCGGTTGGAGACAGGGGAGTTCGTGGCTCGCCTGGCGCTGACGGAAGAGGAGCGGATGGCGGCGTTCCGCCTGCGCTTTCTTGTGTTCAATCTGGAGATGAATGAAGGGCTCGATTCTGCGTACGCCGATGGTTATGACATGGATCACTTCGACGACGTGTGCGATCACCTGATCGTGGAGGACAGGCGTACGGGCGCGATTGTGGGTACGTATCGGATGCAGATGGGCGATGTGGCGGGACACTACTTCGGCTACTACGGCGAGCAGGAGTTCTGCTTTGCGCCGTATGAGGCGATGAGGAACCAGATCGTCGAATTGGGAAGGGCTTGCATCCACCGCGAGTACAGGTCGTCGGAGGTGCTGCATCTGCTCTGGCGAGGAATTGCGCGGTATGCACTGGTGAACGGCGCGCGTTACATGATGGGATGCTGCTCCGTCGCGACGCAGGACGTGGAGACAGGTCATGCCATTTATGAGACGTTGCGGAACTGCATGGTTGGGTGGGAGTTGCAGACGGTGGCGACACCGGCGTTTGCGCTTCCAGCTGCGACAACGACGATGCCTGACGTGCAGGCTCCGAAGCTGTTGCGGGCGTATCTGACGATTGGCGCGAAGATCTGTAGCGGACCGGCGATCGACAGGAGCTTCAAGACGATCGATTTTCTGACCCTGCTTGACCTGCAGACGCTGCATCCGAGAGTGGCGAAGAGATTTCTCGAGGGACGTTGAAGTGGGTATCGGCTGGAAGATGTGGGGACTGGTTCGGAGCGTGTGGCGTAGCCTGGTTTTTGTCGCACTGCTCTTGGCTGCATGGATTGAATGGTGGGTGCGGAGGCCGAAGCTGGGGGCCGAGGGTGCGGTGTGGATTCACTGGTGGTGTCGGCGAATTGTTCGAGCACTTGGCTTTCAGTGCACGGTAGAGGGTTGGATTCCGCACGGCGGTGTGGTGGTGTCGAATCACCTGAGCTATCTGGACATTCTGCTTTACAGCTCGGTGCGGCCGTTTGTTATGGTGGCGAAGACCGAGGTTCGCGGCTGGCCGCTGATGGGTTGGATCACCTCGCGTGCGGGAACGGTGTATGTCGAGCGCGGCGGCGGCCCGACAACTTGGCCTGCGGTGAATGCGGCAATGTCAGAGGCCTATCGGAGCGGCCTTCCAGTTCTGTTCTTCCCTGAAGGGACGACGACGAATGGAGCCGGTGTGTTGCCGTTTCGCAGAGGGCTGTTTCATTCTGTCCTGAATAACTGGGTGCCGTTGCGGACGGCAGCGCTGCGGTACTCCCTGGAGAGGCGGGCAGTGAACGGCGGGGCTAAAGTGGGGGAGGATGTTTGCTGGTGGGGGGAGATGGGGTTCGTCTCGCATGTCTTCCGGGTGCTTGGTCTGCGCGGGCTGTCCGTGCAGGTGCGATTCGGCGACGAGGTGCTGGAACGCGCCGACCGTTTTGTACTGTCCGAGACGGCTCAGGCACGAGTGGCGACGATGTATCAAGAGCTCGGGGGTGCCGAACCGAAAGAGTGTATCGAAGAGTATGACAGAGAATTAGCGGAGATAATTTTGAGCCGCGGCGGCAGACCTGTTTAGAGTGTGTCTGTCGTTTGAAGTGTGGCTATTCGCGGGATCAGTGCCGTGAGTAAGCCTGAGAACTGTTTGTCGACGCGCTTGCCCACTTCCATGACATCCTCGTGGTGGATAGCTTCCGCCGTCTGCTGTCCGGAGGCGACGACACCGGCGGCCATGTTAGTGACGAGCGATATACCGAGGACCTCAATGCCCATGTGGCGGGCGACGATGGTCTCGTGGACGGTAGACATGCCGACGAGGTCGGCGCCGAGGGTGCGGAAAGCATGGATCTCAGCAGGAGTCTCGAAGGAGGGGCCGAGAACGGCGAGATAAACACCTTCTGAAAGCGGGAAGTTCTGGCGGGTGGCCTCTTGGACAGCGAGGGCGCGGAGCCGTGGCGAGTAGGCCGCGGACATATCGAAGAAACGCTGGCCTGCGCCGTGGACACGGGCGAAGCGCGGTTCGTTGGGGCCGCTGGCGGCGTTTACTCCGGTGAAGTTGATGTGGTCGGAGATGGCGACCAGAGAGCCTTGCCGGTAACCGGTATTGATGCCCCCGGCGGCGTTAGTGACGATGAGTGTTTTGCAGCCAAGGAGGCCAAGCACGCGAGTGGGAAAGGTAACCTCGGCGAGCTCGTAGCCCTCATAGGCGTGGACGCGGCCCTGCATGACGGCTACGGGAACACCGGCAGCGGTGCCGAGAACGAGATTTCCGGAGTGACCCTCGACGGTCGAGCGGGGAAAGTGGGGGATTTCTGCATAGGGGATGCGAGTTGCTTCCTTGACCTGGGCGGCAAAGTTGCCAAGCCCGGAGCCGAGGATGACTCCGATGGCCGGACGCACCTCTGTCGCGGCGCGTATGTAGTCGGCTGCGGATTGGGCGTTGCTATAGATATCGTTCATCGGTCCTGCTTCTGGGGTTGTGCCCCGTTGCTCGGCGCTGAAATTGTCGATGCGAAGGTCGCCAGAATCAACAGATTCACGAGACGAGTTTATCAGCCTCATCGAATGTGCGTGCGCGCGGACCGGTGTTGCTCAACCACTCTTCGGATTGCTTCCACTACGAGCGCGGGCTCGTCGAGGTGAACCCAGTGAGTACTTTTTTCGGCGATGATCTGTTCGGTGAATGGACCGATGCATTGCAGTGCATCGGGGGAGAGAGGCTCGGCGGTAGCCGGAGTGAGGAGGAGGATCGGAATGTTCTCGATCGGCTTCGCGGTACTCATCTCGAGGACGGTTGCGGGGACGGCGCGAAGATGCGCGGCCATTCCGCGGTAGAAGTGAGGCGAGGACCAGTGGGCCGCGACGATGGGGCGGGTTTCGGGCGGCATCTTGCCGACCTCGGAGGTAAGCCGCTCAAAGACGCGCTGGCCGTCATGGCCGGAGAGCCCGCCGAAGAGACGCGAGAGTACTGCCGGAGCCGGTGAGGAGGGAAGTGAGAGCGAGCCGTGCGAGGCCGATGTAGGCGCAGGGCAGGCCGATCCTCGTCAAGCGTAATCCTTGCTGAAGTTCGTCGCTCTGCGATTGCTTCTGGCCGGATCGGTGATCCCAGTCTTCGGTGCGCATCGGATCGACGAGGACCAGGCCTGAGACTTCGCTGGGGTGATCGATCGCGAAGCGACGGGCGACGACGCCGCCGAAGGAGTGGCCGACGAGAATGTAGGGAGGACGGATGGCCGCCTTGCGGAAAAGGAGACGAAGCTCGCGGACGATGTTCGAGGGAGTACGTTCGTAGGGAGACGGGCTGCTCCAGCCGAGGCCAGCCCGATCGTAGACGATGGCGCGGGCGAATGTGCTGACCTCGCCTTGCAGGTGGGTCCAGTTGAGACTGGTGGCGGAGATTCCTGATTCGAAGACGACAGTTGGTCCGTTCGTCCCTTTTTCGGAGAGGTACAGGCTGCGGCCTTCACCTATGTCGATGAGGGAGTCCTGGTCGAGAAAACGCCTGCGGTCTCTTCGCGCTCCAAGCCGTTGATAGAGCGCTCCTGCTGCGGGGAGAGCTGCGGCTACGAGGAGAAGCTTGAAGAGGCGGCGGATTGGTCTCTCCCTTGAAACTCAGGTTGGAGTTCTGCACCAGAAATCAAGACTCTAGAGGGCAGGCTGCGCTTTCTGGAGTTCGGCAGCCTTCCAGGCGTCATAGCCTCCGGTGAGATTGGCAATGTCGTTCAGACCGGCGCGGCGAAGAATGCTGGTGGCAACCGCGCTGCGATAGCCGCCTTTGCAATGGACGACAACAAGCTTCGACGGGTCGAGTTCCTCAGCGTGCTCGACAAGCTGACCAAGTGGGATGCGGATGGAGCCTTCGATGGCTCCGGCTTCGACCTCACCAGGTTCGCGAACGTCGAGGATGGCCAAGTGATCCTTTTCAGTTTCCTGCAGGTCGCTCAACTCCTGTGCGGAGACCTGAGGGATGTAATCGAGCTCGTAACCGCCTTTGAGCCAGCCGGTGATGCCGCCTTCGAGATAGGCGTCGACGTGCTCGATGCCGACGCGAGCGAGGCGGAGCTGGGACTCGCGGAGCTGATCGGCGTCTTCGCCGACGAGAATGATGTGGCGATCGAGACCGAGAATGCGTGCAGCCCAAGAGGCGTACTGGCCGGAGAGCGCGATATGCACGGAGCCAGGGACGTGTGCGGCGGCGAAATCCTGCACGGGGCGCGTGTCGAGGAGAACTGCTCCCTCGGACTGGAGGCGGAGGACATCCGCTGCCGGGAGCGGTTTTGGAGCAGCGAGTTGATCGATTGAGGATGCGCCGTGACGGTTGAGCTCGACGTCGCGGCCGAAGTACTCGGGGCGTGGGGGCAGACTGTCAGTGAGGAGATGGATGAACTCCTCTTCGGAGCGAGCGAGGAGAGCGTAGTTGGTGCGACGCTGCTGGCCGATGGTCGATGAGCGTTCGGCGCTCATCTGGCGGCCGCAGAGCGAGCCAGCTCCGTGTGCGGGAAAGATCTCGGTATCATCCGGAAGTTTAAGGAGCTTCTCGTGCAGGCTTCGGTGGAGGAGTGCAGCGAGTTGTGCGGGAGTGTGGTCGGGGGAAAGATCGGGGCGGCCTACGTCCCCTACGAAGAGGGTATCTCCGGTGAAGACGGCGCGTGGAGCGCTCGGCGATGCAAGATCGGTCAGGACTGCGCAGACGCCTTCGATGGTGTGGCCGGGCGTGTGGAGGAAGTTGAAGCGGGCATTGCCAAACTGGAGCGTGTCGCCATCTTTGATTGCGGTGTGAGGGAAGGTAGCGTGAGCGTCTTCGCCAAGGTAGATGCGTGCTCCAGTGCGCTGGGCGAGCTCGTGATGACCGGAGACGAAGTCGGCGTGGAGATGGGTCTCGATGATGTGTTCGATGCTGACGTTGTTCTCGCGAGCGAAGTCAAGATAGAGATCAACATCGCGCTGCGGGTCGATAACGGCGGCGACGCCTTCGCTGGAGACGATGTAGGAGGCATGGGCTAGACAGCCGAGGAAGAATTGTTCGATGCGGACCGGTTCCATGTTAATCACCTCGCCCTAGTTTACGGGAACGGAGAGGAGAACTATCGCTTCAATCTTGAAGGCGCAGACTTTTGCGCAGGCAGCAGCAGAGCGAAGTGCTGGCGGAGTTGTTTGACCGCGCGATCGAAGGGCTCGACGGAGCCGTAGGAACGGGAGATCATCACGCCGCCTTCCATCACGGCAAGGACGTAAGTGGCAAGTGCATCGGGGTCTGTGCCCTTTGGGAAGCGATGTTTGACCTGATCGATGCAGTCGCGCACGGCGCCGATCCAACCCTGAAAGTTTTCGGCGATGAGTCTATGCGCCGGCCGGTTTTCGGGATCGATCTCGAGAGCAAGACGGCCGAGAGGACAGCCGTACTTGCAATCGGTCTGCAAGATGCGGTCGCGATAGCCGGCGAGAATGCCGAAGATGCGTTCGACGGGCTCGTCGGTCCGGGCGAAGGCTGGGTCGACGATCATGGGACGAAGGGCTTGGAGATAGCCTTCGAGGACTTCGCGGAGCAGCGCCTCCTTGCTTTCGAAGAAGTGATAGAAGCTGCCGGAGTTGACGTCGGCGTGGGCGAGGAGGTCGGCCATGCTGGTTCCGGCGAATCCTCGTTCCCAGAAGAGGTAGCGGGCGGAGTTGATGAGCCGGTCGCGAGTGGGAAGAACATTGGGCATGGTGAAAAAGTTCTTGACAGGGCGAGTATACCGAGGATTTACTTGAACGACCAACTAAGTTTCGTAAGGAGGAATCAAAATGAAGTCACTCATTCTCGCCCTAAGTATGACCGTGGCCTCTGCTTTGGCTCAAAGTGCGGAAACACCGCGAATGGCTCCCGCCGCAGGGAAGGTTTTGGTTCTCGAGGTCACCGTTCCGGCGCCGATTGCCGAGGTCTGGAAGGCATTTACGACAAGCGAAGGGCTAAGTACCTGGCTGACTCCCGGGGCGGTCGTTGACTTGCGCGCAGGGGGTGAGTGGACTGCGCATTTTCCAGGCGGCAGTACTGGTGGGGGGACAATTTTGAGCTTTGCGCCGGAGAAGGAGTTGATCTTGTCGGCATTGGCTCCCGATAAATTTCCGACGGTGCGAGCAACGAGGACGACGGCGCGGTTTCAGTTTGAACCAAAGGGCGATTCCACGATTGTGCGGCTAACACAGACAGGTTGGAAAGAGGGCGACGAGTGGGTGAAGGCGTATGAGTACCTGACGGTAGGAAACGCGCAACTGTTGGCGACGCTGCATCATCGCTTCGTCAGTGGGCCTATCGATTGGACGAAGTAGTGCGCGGTTCTTACGGTTGGCAACTGTAGTTGACGATGATGGTTTCCTGCGGTGCTCGAACGGCCACGGTTGCAGAGACGGTGCTGCTGGTGGCGATTGTGTTTCCAATCCCGAAGTAGGTGGCGCCGCCGTTTTGAGTGAAGGTGCAAACGGGAGCGCTGCCCGTGGCGAAGTTGAGGGTCAGGAGGGTTCCGGTGTGGAAGGCAGCGGAAGTCTTCACTTCCACGGTGCCGCGAGCAAGCGTACAGGCTGCTGTGAGGCACGTTGTGGAGATAATATTCGGATTGCCTCCGAAGACGACGCCGACTGTACTTCCAGTGGGGCAGCCGGTGGCCATGGTGCAGACAGCCTGTCCCCCGACGTAAAGATTTCCGGGAACTGTGAGCGTCGTGGGGCTGAGGAGCATCGTAGGGGAGTTTGAGCCGATGCGCCAGAAGAACTGCCCACCGGCTGGGATGTCGCAATACATGTTGGGGTCCGAGGGCGAGCCGATGCAACCTGACCGAGTGGTGTCGCGATCGTTGCCATTGTTGGTCCAACCGTAGTACGAGCCTCCGCCGGGGTTGCCGGCAATAAAAGCTCCGCTCGTACCGGCGACGACCTGACTTCCCTTAATGGTCGAAGAGGCCGTTACGTTAGGCGAAAGCAAATTGAAACCGAATTCAAACTGAGATCTATCCCGCTCTGTTTTGATGAAATCGCGATCGTTGTTGTGATTGACGTAAAGAAATTTGTCGTCCGTGAGCCTGCCGTGATTGACGTCGCACAGGATCGCGCCGACACAGTATTGGTTTAAACCAGATCCTGCGACGTTCGATGCGATGGGGTCGTCGAAGACGAGGACGTTTGAGATGGCTCCTACCGACCAGAACGGAACTGGTGGTTGCAAATTTGTATGAGGTGCGTAGTTACTACCGTCGTAGTGGTTATGAAAAATGAAAGGCGTATAGGACCAGGACGCACCGGGGCCATCGACAGCCATCAAGTAACCCTGATTGCCGACGCTGGGATTCGAAAAACTCTGTTGAGACGATGAGGCGGCAAACATTGTCTCGTGGTATGCGGTGGGGTTCGGCGCGGAGACAATATCGGATTGGGCCCAGGGCACGTCGTTTTGTTCGAGAATCTCCGTCCTGGCGTCCTCCTGGAGACTGACGACGCGGGCGCAAGGATAGATGTGGACTCCATTGTTCTTTGTGGTGTCGGCAAACATGGAGCCCGTCACGGGAATGGACACAGGATTGAGTCCCTGCGACGACTGGAAGCCAAAGAGAATGTGGGTCGAATCGGCACCGCCGAACGCGATGAAGTCCGTCAGATTTCCCTTGGCAGCATCGGCGTCGAATGTAACGCAACCATGAGTTCCGCCCTGGATGATGTAGCTGCCGACAGGATGCGGATACGCGCAGGAGATCGAACCGGTCTGCGTTCCGGATCCTACGACGGAAGAGAGAGTGCATTGTTCGGAATGGATGGGAGAGACGACCCACGCAAGTCCATTGGAGAGCGGACGGTTGTCATGCACTGTGGCTGAGAACGGCTGCGGTGTCGGTATGCCCAACTGAGGGGATGCGGCGATATAAGTTGTGACTCTACCCATGCCTGTCGATGGAACGACTCCCGAAGAAAAGGGCAGGGTTTGAATGTTGATCTCATTGGATTCCCATAGTCCAGTGGATCCCGTAATGGAAGAGACAAGGACAGGATGGCTGGTGTCCATCACGAAGCCGCCGTTGACGAGTGGGCCGCCGTTGAAGTGAGGAGCTGTGTCGCCCGTTCCTTTCGTCGAATCGACCGCGCCGTGAAACCAGGAGCGAAACTGCGTGCCGTTGAGTACGACTCCTCCCCCACCTTCATCGCTTGCGGCATCCGCACCTCCAGCCCACATGCCATTGCTATCGCCCACGTAGATGATTGCTTTGTCGCCGGTAGCGTGCCCCTTCATGGTGATATGCATGGCCTGACAGATTCCCGAGGCGTTGCATGCTGTGGTAATGGTTGGCCCAAATCCTGATCGCCATCCCTGATCGTACTGAGTGAGTCCATTGGCGTTTCCGATGTTCTTTCCGAAGCCGGAGTTGGAAAAATTGAAATCAAAGGTCCCGAAGGAGTCGACCCCTGATGCAGGAGGAGAGGATGGCACCGTGTTGTGGTGGGTTACTCCCTTGGGGTCCGAGACGTTCGTCATGATCTCTTTAAACGTGCCGTACAACGTCTGATTTTGTGCATAAAGCATGTGCGTGCCGTTGTTGTAGGTAAACAATCCGTGATCGACTCCGAAGGCGCCATTGATGTTGATCTGATTGTCCTCGTTCGCTCCTGCAGGGCCGTTGGCGGTGGCATCGCAAGCCGGCTGCCATCTTCCATTACTGAAGAGATAGCAGGTATTACTGGCTGTGTTGATATAGCTGTTGCCTTGAACAGCGTTGAGAATTTCTGTTTCGTTGTAGGCGAAATCAAGAGCTGCTCCCTGCATTCGCGGAGCTGAGACAAGAGCTGAAAGTTTCGCGCCCATATCAAAGGTCTCCCCACTGATACTGAAGCGAAACGTCTGGCATGGCGCGGACGTGAGAGAGCAGATCGTTATGTTGGCTTCCGTTCCTGCAGGCCGGATGACAGCATTGTTAGGGACACCCTCTCCATGAAGGGCGCCATTGACGTCCAGAGACCCTTCGGCGTGGGTTGGCACTTCGGTCCCATCTTCGAATATGGGAGTTCCGCCGGCGGAATTGTAGAGCGTCCATGTCCACGACGCGTAGGCCCACGTTTGGCCATCGGGATCGACCACCTTACCAATGACCGAGGTGTCGTTTTGTGAGAAGACAGGGAAGGCAACTGAAAGAAATAGCACGAGACGCGCAAGAGCTTTCATGGGGTGGGTATCTCCTGGAATGGATGCGAGGGGCGATCGAACAGAGTTCCGGAACGGTATCAGCAATCAGTGATGGATCGGGGAGTCGTCGGCCGTCTGATCTTTGGAGCGCGGTCGTAATTGGCAGAGAGAGGCGTTGTACCGCAGGCTCGCTCTCTCCGATCAGCCGGGAGAAAAATTGTGCCACTGCAGGAATTGGATGTCAAACACAGCTCCGCACAATTGGCTATGCTGCGTTCCGATGCGACACGAAGGTATACTTGTGCTCGTTTTGAGATTCCGCAAGTTGCTCGCGGAGCTCCGTTGAATGACGCAATATGGGAGAGACGATGGGTTCACAGCCAACGACGAGTCAGGGTGCTGACTCTGCGAATGAACTCGCGGAGATGTTGGCTACGATTCGGACGGAGTCGGGCAAGAACCTGCTCGAGTTAGTGGAGGCTTCGTCGGTGCTGCTGGTGTTCTTGCGGCACTTCGGGTGTTCGTTTGCCGGCAGGCAATCAGCGATGTGGCGGATCTTCGCCCAGAGTTGGATAAGCGCAGAGTACGACCCGTGTTTGTGCATCTCGGGACGCCGGAGCGTGCGAAGCCTTTCTTCGATTACTACGGGATCGGCGATGTGGAGCGGGTGAGCGATCCGGAGGCGAGGGTGTATCAGCTTCCGGCGTTTGCGCTGCCACGGATGAATCCGGTGCTGACGCTGTTTCAGCCATCGGTGTGGATTGGGTGGTTCAAGGGCGCGCTCTTCAAGCATGGGATTGGCGCGATCAAGGAAGACGGGCACCAGATGCAGGGCATCTTCTTTCTGAAGGGGTCGAAGATTGTGCGGCAGTTTCGATACAAGACGATTGCGGATGAACCGAACTATCTGAAGCTGGTGAGTTGAGAGCTTCGAAAGGAAAGTAAAAGCCCCGCCGAAACTGACGGGGCCTGGGTTAGAGTTTTGCGTCGGCTAGAAGTCGTAACGCAGGGAAAACTGCATACGACGCGGCACGCTCAGCAGAACATTGGACACGCCGAGAGTTCCGCTGGTGAGTTGAATCTGCTGATTGTTGGGGACGTCGAACTTGTTGGTGTTGGTGACGTTGTAAACCTCCCAGGCAAACCTCAGCTTTCCGTAGTCTCCGAAGCCCCATGCTTTCGTGAGCCCCGAGTCGAGGTCGAAGACACCGTCGCCCCGAAAGTTGTTACGCTGGCCGTTCTCGCCGGGATAGGAGAGTCGGATGGGGCCTCCGGTGCTGATGCCGGAGTTGATTGCAGCGGGATTATCAAAAAACTGCGGAGCTCCATTCGCGCCGGAGTGAAGGTGTGTCTTGACCTTGCCTGTCACCACTCCGTTGCCACTCTGCTGCCAGTCGGTGGTCCATCCCGGGTCGAAGACCGAGAAGGGAAGGCCGCTGGTGGCGCGGAGAATTCCGGAGAGTTGCCATCCGCCGATGAAGGCGTTGGTAATGCTCCCGGCGCTGCTGGCGAACTGAGCGCCTCTGCCGAAGGGAAGCTGGTAGACCCAGTCGACGGTGATCAGGTGCGTGGTATCGAAGTCAGAGATAGCGCGATTGAGGCTGGGTTTCCAGGTGTTGATGATGCTGCTGTTTCCGAAGGCAACTCCGTTGGAGAACTCCGTGCTGCGCTCGGCGTCGGAGCCGAAGTCAATGGACTTCGAGTAGGTATAGCTGATGTCGCCTTGCAGACCGTGGCTCATGGGATGACGGAGGGTGATCTGCGCGGCGTTGTAGTAGCTCATACCGATGGTCGATAGAGCGTACAGAGAGGAGAACTGATCCTGCCAGAAGCGGGACTGCTGGTTCGCCGGACAAGGATAGGGAACGCCAAGAGAGCCGCTGAAGCAGAAGAAGTCGATATCTGCGAGAGCGGTGGTTGCGCCGAGAATGGAGCGGAAGGGAGCCCACTCGTTGGAGTAAATGGCCTGAGTCGCGCTTTCCCCGGAGTAATCAAAGTTGGCCATGTAGGGAAAGAGATGTTCGAAGTAGGGAATGGCTGGGACAGATGCTGTCGAATCTCCTCCATTCTGGTCGACCACTGCTGAGAGTTTGGCTCCTGCGGTAAAGTAGTCACCCCCGCCCTGCGGATCGACGAAGTTGACTGGTTCGGCCAAGTCGAGGCTCTGAAGAAGATGCCGACCAAGCCTGCCGACATAGGCAGCCTCGATGGTGTAACCCCTCGGCAACTCATGCTGGACGGAAAAATCGAATGCTTCCGAGTAGGGAGTCTTCAACTTGCTGTCGAGTCCCCAGGTAATGGCGAAGTTGCCCTCCGGCGCTGTAAAGGGGAACGTCTGGGTTGGCGGGGCAGTTCCGTTGGTGAAGGGAAGGGTGTGGCGATTGGTGAAGCGCGGAGAGGTGTCGGTTGTGTACAGGCCTGCGGGGTTCGTGATCTGGCTCGAGAGACCGAAGGATCCATTCTGATCGAAGAGGCTGATCAGGCTTTGGCCGTAGTGGTCGTAATACATACCGAAACCGGCGCGAATGGAGGTCCTGGAGCCCGGTGACCAGGCAATGGCGAAGCGTGGCGCGAAGTCGTCCTTCGACTTTGGCCAGTAGCCGGGCTTCCCATAAAAGGGTCCGTTGGGAGCGAAGGTCAGGTCCGGCTCATAGATCTGGCCCTTTTGAGCTGCGATCTCACGCTGGGTGAACCAGGTGTGGGTGTCAATCGTTGGCGCGACCTGCTGGCCCTTGGTCTCCCATGGCGTCTGCAGGATGGTATGACGCAGACCGAAGGTGACGGTGAGGTTGGGACGCACTCTCCAGGAGTCCTGGACATACCATTCAAACTCATTCGCCGAGAAGTGCCGATCGATGAACGCACCGTCGGAGAGGAGCGTGCCATTGGTCGGGCTGCTCACCGCGTAGTTGAATTGGCTGTTGACCTGCGGTACGGTCCCGACGAGATTAGCGTATGCCTGTTGATAAGAGCTACTGAAGCCACCGTCGACGGAATCCAGATCTAAAGAGCCGGGATCAGGAGGGGAACCACCCAGCCAGGATGGATTCGTCGTAGCTGAGCTAAAGGAGATCGAGTTAGAGTTACGGTTCTGATGGACCAGACGCCAATTGCCGCCTACCTGAATGTTGTGTTTGCCTTTGGTCCAATTAAAGTTATCGACAATATTGTTGACCGGGACGCTAACAATAGTGCTGCGGCTTTCTGAAGTCGCAGTATCGAGGAAGCGGAAATCGACATAATCGCCGGAACCAACACCGGTATTACCGAATCCCTGACGGATATATCCATAGCGGACATCGTTGACCATGTTGGAAGAGATGGTCCACGTCTCGCCGAAGGTCATGCCCTTGCTGTTATCGATGAGAACAGTTGAGGGACCCTGGCCAGGAAACTGTTCAACACCGCCAGTTGTGTCCTTTTGAAGATTGCCGCGAGCAAAGATGCGGTGTTTCGAAGACGGAAGATAGTCAAGTCGGACGATCGTGGTGTTCAATGTTTTGGGATTGGGTGAGGAGAAGGAATAGGAGCCCGTATTGAGACCGTCTCCGGCATTGAAGCCATTGGCAGCTGGCATGAGTCTGAAATAAGCCAATGCATTCGGATTTGGGCCGGGGCCGGGAGCGTATGCCGCGGTGTTGCACACCTGGCAGCCAGCGTCGAGCGTTGCAATCTGGGCGGGGGTGAGGGCCACATTTTCGCCGGAGGTCGCGCCGACATACTGCAGAATGCCGCTCTGATAGGCGGCGGTAGGCACGGTGCGGGTCACCTGGGTGCTTTCGGCCTGGCGCGTGCCTTCGTAGTTAGCGAAAAAGAAGAGCTTGTCCTTGAGGATTGGACCGCCTACGTCGCCGCCGAAGATATTGCGGATGAGCTTGCCAGGCCGGTTGGCTTGACCACTGTTGAGCTGAGCCTGTTTATTAAAAAAATCGTTGGAGACCGTGATAGTTGGCCGGTTGTATTCGTAGACCGCGCCATGAAATTTGTTAGTGCCGGATTTGGTGACGAGGCTGACCTGCGCGCCGGAAGAGCGGCCCGCATCAGCATTGCTGTTGCCGGTCGTGACGCGAAACTCTTCGATAGAGTCCTGCGTCTGACGAAGCACTCCGGTGAAGGCGAAACCGTTGACCTGATCGTTATCGTCAACGCCATCGACCGTAATATTTCCCTGGTCGGAGCGACCGCCGTTGACTGCGCCGCTGCGGCTGTCCTGCATGGCGGGATTGCTCGGCGGGGGCAGATAGATGACGCCTGGCTGGAGGGAAAGAATGTCAGGGATATTGCGCGTTTCGCTGGGCAGCGCCTGAATCATGGCATTATTAACCGAGTTGCCAAGCGAGGCGTCGGCGGTGTTGAGCGTCTGGGCCTCAGCGGTTACGTTGAGTACTTCCTGGGTTGTTGTGACGCTCAGGGCGAAATTGATGGTGGCGGGCTGGTTGACGAGCAACTCGGCAATCTTCGTCTGAGCGCCGAAACCCGCTGCGGTGATCGTAATGGAGTACTTGGCGGGGGGGATCTGGACGAACTGATACTCGCCGCTGGCGGTTGATTCGGCCGAGAAGCTCAGGCCAGTGGCACTGTCAACGAGATTAATCTTCGCGCCGGGAATGACGGCCCCGGTGGGATCTTTAACACTGCCGCGAAGGGAAGTGTTCGCGTTTTGCGCGAAGCCAGGAATGATAGCCAGAACGAAGAGAAGAAAAAAGGCGCACGTAGATACAGCTCTGCTCATTATGATCCCCCTGAAAAGTTAGCGACTGATGCAGTTGGTTTGGCTGTCCCGACGACTGACGATCTGTCGTTGGTGTACAGCTGTCTGCTTACAGGCAGTTCAGTAATTTCTCGGAAAGGGGCGCGGATTAACGCGTAGGGCTTTTACTGTGGATGCGCCCATACCGCGACATGCAGTTGAGTTGCCAAAGAAGATTTGCTGATGCTGGGGTATTTCCGAGGCTGGGACCTATGAAATTCTCCAAGATATGGAAAAGTCAAAGGTTTTAATATTCCTCTTTTGGAATCATCTTCAGGGAAGAAGCATGGAGACGATACTCGCCGACATGAGATTTGCCATGGTTCCGGCAAGCATGGCGCGGACACCGAGTTGGGCAAGATCGTTGCGGCGGTTAGGCACGAGCGCACCGATGCCGCCGATCTGCATGCCGATGGAGCCGACGTTGGCGAAGCCGCACAGGGCGAAAGTGGCGATGGAGAAGCTCCGGGGGTCGATGGCGGATTTGAGTTGGCCGAGCTGGGTGAAAGCTACGAACTCATTGATCATAGTGCGGGTGCCGAGCAGGTTGCCGATAGTGTGAGCCTCGTGCCAGGGGATGCCGATAAGCCAGGCGACGGGGGCTCCGACGACGCCGAGAACGGCGTTGAGGGAGTGAGGGAAGGGGATGTGGCCATGGGCCCAGAGGAAGTTTGAGACTCCTAGCATGATGGCATTGGCGAGGCCGACGAGCGCGACGAAGCTGATCAACATGATGGCGACGTTAAAGGCGAGCTGGCCGCCGTCGATGGTGCCTCGCGCGATGGCTGCGACGAAGTTTTCGTTTTTGTGTTCTTCGCTGGGCGGCATGTGGACGGTGCCAGCGGTTTCGGGGACTTCGGTCTCCGGGACGAGCATTTTGGCGACGAGCATGGTGCCGGGAGCGGTCATGATAACGGCGGAGAGAAGGTCTTTGGCGTTGATGCCGAAGCTGATGTAGGCCGCCATGATGCCGCCGGAGACGTGAGCCATGCCGGAGGTCATGATGGTCATCAGTTCGCTGCGGGTAGCGCCGGCGAGAAACGGACGGATGGTCAGCGGAGCCTCGGTCTGGCCCATGAAGATGCTGGCGGCGACGTTGGTGCTCTCGGCTCCTGATGTTCCCATCGTTCGCTGCATGACCCATGCGACACCACGGATGATGTGCTGCATGAGCCCGATGTGATACATGATGGCGAAGAAGGCGCTGACGAAGATGATGGTGGGAAGGACGGCGAAGGCGAGTGTTGCGAGAGCGTCGCCGGGGGTACCGATGCGGCCGAAGACAAGCGAGGAGCCGTCAGCGGAGTGCCCGAGAAGTCCGGTGATGACAGACGAGACGCTGGCGAGGATGCGCTGGCCCAGGCTCCACCGGATGACGAGGAAGGCGAAGAGGATCTGCAGGCCGAGGCCCCAGGCGACCGTGCGCCAGCGGATAGCGCGGCGGTTCGTGGAGAAGGCGTAGGCGAGGCCAAGAAACGTAATGAGGCCGAGTAGACCGGTGAATCGTCCCAAAGGGTGAGCTCCTGCGCGGAAAGAAGCGTGACTGTTTGGATGAGTGTAACGGGTAGGTGCGACGCTTCCTAGTGATTTCGTGCTCCCCGCGATCTTTCTAGAGCGTGAGGCCGAAGCGATTCGACATCTCACGCCTTCCAAATCCTGTAACGGTAAGAGCTCTGCTGTCGAGATCCTGCGTCACCCACTTCTTTTTGAATGCTGTCTTCAACAGGGCTGCTCCAAGAGCGCCGCCGACATGCGGCCGTCTCTCGCTCCAATCAAGGCAAGCGCATGCGAAGCGGCGGCGAAGGGCACGTGTTGCCTCGATATCAATCCCCAGAGCTGCAAAAGCCCTAATACCAACTGACGTGACCTCATAGGCAGTGTCGCTTTTTGAGACGGTCGACAACAGGTGCAGCTCGTGAAAGCGGTCATGGAGAGAGACGCCGACCCTGCCAGCGATGTGATCGTAGCAAGTTCGTGCGGCACACAGGCGGTTCGGCGTGTTGGGCACGAATTGTTCGCGAGAGCCTCCTGCGAGAACACTGAGTCCTTCAAGAACACTCGCCACATCCTCGCCTTCGAGGCTGTAATAGCGGTGCTTGCCTTGAACCAGAACCTTGACGAGACTCGCCGTCTTCAAACGCTGCAGATGAACGCTCGCGGTCGACGGGCTTACTCCTGCGACAACGGCAAGTTCGGTACTTGTTCGCGCGTTGCCGTCCATAAGGCAAAAGAGCATGCGTGCCCGGGCCGGTTCGCCGATGGCTGCGGCAATTCCAGAGACTGCATCGTCTTGATGCCTCGCATTCATAATTTGACGATAGACGAAGTATTGCTGTTCAGCAAACGGCATAGTCAACCTATGCATTTCACAGGAGCAGCGCCCGGACAGATCAATCGTCGCGAAGCTATCGGCATGATTGCGGCCGTGTGGGCAACTCCCGCGTTCGAAGACGACGAGACAAGCAACCCCGTGCCACGGAGAAGATCAATGACAATTACCTGCGTCATCCGTTATCAAATTGACCCGTTTCAACGAGAAGCATTCAAACTCTATACTGAAAACTGGGGACGCATCATTCCCCGTTGCGGAGGTCATCTTATCGGGTACTTTCTTCCGTACGAGGGAACCAGCGATGTGGGTTGGGGGTTGATTGCCTTCGAGAGTCTTGCCTCCTATGAGGCCTATCGAAATCGGCTGAAGGCTGATCCGGAGGCAGTGGCAAACTTTGCCACCGCGCAGAGCAAACGGTTCATCCTCCGCGAAGAGAGAAACTTCGTGGAAGTGGTCGAGGGGACCCTGGGAATCCCCTCAACACTCGCAAAGCCTTTGTGATTTCGGAATCGAGGCGTTGGTGGTAGATTGACCGAATGCCGGGCAGCAGCCAATGTGCCGGCAATCGATGGCACATACGAGGCTCCGGAGCGGGGTGAACGATGAGCAAAGTGAGATTGCTGGTTGGCACGCGCAAGGGCGCATTTGTGCTGACATCAGATGGAAAACGCGAGAACTGGGACGTAAGCGGGCCGCACTTTGCTGGTTGGGAGGTGTATCACGTCAAGGGATCGCCAGTGGATCCGAACCGTCTCTATGCGTCCCAGTCGAGTGGCTGGTTCGGGCAGGTGATTCAACGCTCGAACGACGGCGGTGCGACGTGGGAAGCTATGGGGAACAAGTTTGCGTACGACGGCGTCGCCGGAACGCATCAATGGTATGACGGCACGCCGCATCCATGGGAGTTCAAACGGGTGTGGCATCTTGAGCCTTCACTGACCGATCCTAACGAGGTGTACGCAGGTGTGGAGGACGCGGCTTTATTTCGCTCGATCGATGGCGGCCAGAACTGGGAAGAACTCTCCGGGCTGCGGAAGCACGGCTCAGGGCCGCACTGGCAGCCGGGTGCGGGAGGAATGTGTCTTCACACGATCATTCTGGACCCTAGCGAGCCGGGCCGAATCTTTATTGCGATCTCTTCGGCAGGTGCGTTCAGGACGGACGATGGCGGCAAGACCTGGAAGCCCATCAATCGCGGTCTCCGGTCGGAACATATTCCCGATCCGGATGCGGAGGTCGGCCATTGCGTTCATCACATCGCGATGCATCCTTCGCGCCCCGGTGTCCTGTTCATGCAGAAGCACTGGGATGTGATGCGCAGCGACAATGCCGGAGATTCCTGGCAGGAGGTCAGCGGGAACCTGCCGACGGATTTTGGATTTGCGATCGATATCCATTCGCATGAACCGGAGACGATTTATGTTGTGCCGATCAAGAGCGATTCGGAGCATTACCCGCCAGACGGAAAGCTGCGTGTCTATCGCAGCAAAAGCGGAGGTAATGAGTGGGAGGCACTGACGAAGGGCTTGCCGCAGAAGGACTGCTACGTGAACGTGCTTCGCGACGCAATGTCAGTTGACTCACTCGATAACTGCGGGGTGTACTTCGGTACGACCGGAGGACAGGTGTACGGTTCTTCCGATGCTGGAGACAACTGGACGCCTATCGTCCGCGATCTGCCGGCGGTGCTTTCTGTCGAGGTCCAGACGCTCGCATGATCCGGGTCGAGTTGCCGGCGCATCTGCGAACGTTGGCTGGTGTGAGCCGAGAGGTGACGCTTGATGTTCCGGGGCCGGTAACGTTGCGATCGGTGCTTGATGCGCTGGAGACAAAATATCCGGCGCTGCAGGGAACGATTCGGGATCATGGGACGTTGCAACGACGAGCGTTTTTGCGTTTTTTTGCCTGTGAAGAGGATCTGTCCCATGAACCGTCCGATGCACTGCTTCCGGAAGCGGTCGGAAATGGAGAAGAGCCATTGTTGATAATTGGGGCGGTGGCAGGGGGCTAAACGAACCCATCGGAAATATTTGGAGGCGAGTCAATGGAATCAAACAGTCAAACTACGACCGCTTCAAAGGGGATGCTTTGGGCAGGACGCGTTATCAGCTGGTTTTTCAGCCTGATGTTCCTCTTCGACAGCGTGTTACATCTGATGAAGCCGGCTCCCGTAGTCGAGGCATTCACGCGGCTCGGCTACCCATTGAGCACAAGTGTCGAAATTGGGGTCCTGCTGCTGGTGAGCGTCGTGATCTATCTGATTCCGAAGACGGCTGTCCTTGGTACGATTCTGCTGACGGGCTATCTGGCGGAGCTGTTGCGACGCACGTGCGTGCTGGTTCCACTCTGTTCGAGACGGTCTTTCCGGTGATCTTCGGGGGGTTGGTTTGGTTGGGAATCTTCCTGCGCGAGCCCCGGCTGCGGTCGCTGATTCCACTACGAAGTTAAGCCCCTTTTGTCACGATCTCCCGGACAAGAGGCTGGAGAGCTGGTTTTTCCGTGGAGAACCGCAACGTCTCGCGGAGCATCTGCTCAGGTTCAGCGAGAAGAGCTTCGTCTTCGGCAAAGAGTGTGATCAACGACTGGCCTTCGCTGATTCTGTCACCGAGCTTGGCGTGCATCTCGATACCGGCGTGGGCCGAGACCGGGTCGCCGGGTTTGGCTCGGCCGGCCCCGAGGCGTTGCACGGCCCAGCCGACTTGTTTGCAGTCCATCGATGCGAGATAGCCGGTTTGTGAGGCTTTGATAGTGCTGCTTACGGTAGGTTTATGGTGAGCGCCAGGATCGCCAAAGACACTGATGTCGCCATCCTGGGTAGCGACGATTTTCAGCCAGGCGTTGTAGGCCGCTCCGCTGCGTAGAATCTCATCGGAATAGATCGCGCCCTCTTCAGGGGTTCCTGATCGACCCGCCAGATAAAGCATCCACCCGGAGAGGACGTTCGACAGTTCGATAAGGTCGCGCGACATGGGATGTCGGTGTTGCTTCATAATGTCGACGCACTCCCAGACCTCTACCCAGTTGCCGGCCCAGCGGCCGAGAGGCTCGTCCATACCAGTGAGCAACGCCACGGTGCGGGTGCCGGAAGTTTCGCCGGTCTCGACCATCAGTTCGGCGAGAAACTTCGATTTTTCATAAGTAGGCATGAAGGCGCCAGAGCCGACTTTGACGTCGAGAACGAGGGCGTTGAGGCTCTCGGCGAGTTTTTTACTCATGATGCTTGCGGTGATGAGGAACGGCGACTCGACGGTGCCAGTGTGATCGCGGAGAGCGTAAAGGATGCGGTCGGCGGGGACGATCTTTGGCGTCTGGCCGATGAGCGCGGCGCCGCAGTGCTTGAGGGTTTCGCCAAGTTGCTTGAGGTTAAGCTGCGTGTCGAAACCAGGGATGGTCTCGAGTTTGTCGAGCGTGCCTCCGGTGTGGCCGAGCGAGCGGCCGGAGATCATGGGAACGCAGATTCCTGGGATACCCGCTGATGTGGGGGAGGCAAGTCCAGCTGCTGCAAGAATGGGGGCGATGAGGAGGGACGTCTTATCGCCGACGCCTCCAGTCGAATGCTTGTCGATCGTAAAGGTGTGGAGCGGCGCAGCGTCGAAAGTCTCGCCGGAGTAGCGCATCGCAGAGGTAAGCGCAGCGAGTTCGTCTCTGTTGAGCCCACGCTGAAAGACCGCCATAAGAAATGAGGCGATCTGCGCGTCAGTGACGAGCTGCTTTTCAGGTGTGCGATCGACAACGGCCCGAACGAAGGCTTGTATCTCGGCATCGGAGAGAGTGTGGCCGTCACGTTTGTGCAGAATGACGTCGATGGGATGGATGAGTGGAGTCATTTCGAAATGTATCGAACGTGGTTACGAATTGGTGAGAAGGAAGGCAGCGGGCAGAAGATCGGCAATCGTAGCTTGCGCGATAGCGCCTCTTTCGCCGGGAAAATAAACGACAGTGTCGGGTGTGCTGAATTCGTGGATGGTCTGACGGCAAGCTCCACAGGGCTGGCTGGCGGTGTCGTTGAGGTTGGCGACAGCGATCGCGCGAATGAGGATCTTCGGCCCGTGGAGACTGACGGCGGTCGCGATCGCCGACTGTTCGGCGCAGACCGTGAGACGGTAAGAGGCATTTTCGACGTTGCAGCCGGAGACAATGCTGCCGTCGGCTAGCAGAACAGCGGCGCCGACGCGAAAATTACTGTAGGGGGCATAGGCCTGCTCCGCGGCTGCGGTGGCGCGCTGTTGCAGATCGGCAGCTTGAGCTGCGGATATGGGATTAGAAGCCATGGAATTGAGGCTATCGGGTGCGGAGAACGATAGCAAGTCGTGTTGCGCTAATGATTAAGGGTGAGCGCCCGATATACCTTGTGTGGACGACCTGACAAAAGAGTTTATCGCCGAGAGCCAGGAAGGTCTGGACCGCATGGAGCAATGCCTCACTGAGCTTGAGGCGCGTCCCGGCGACGCGGAATTGCTGGGAGAGATCTTTCGCGCTGTGCATACGATCAAAGGGACAACAGGCTTTCTTGGCTTTGACCGGTTGGAGAAGCTGGCTCATGCAGGAGAGCATCTCTTGGGATCCTTGCGAGACGGAAGACTGACGGTAACCTCGGATCTGATCAGCGGCTTGCTGCGCCTGATGGATGGACTGCGCGCAATTCTCGCACTGATTCAGGAGACCGGAGGAGAGGGGACGAGGTCGGGCGACGAAGACGGTGACTTGATCGCCGAACTGGCGCTGTTGAACGGAGCGATGCCGCCGGAGGAGATTGAGCCGGAGCTGTTGCACGCTGTCATTGACGCAGGGGAAGCTGCTGCTTTGCCCGCGTCTTCGTCTGGAGTGTTGAAGGCGCCGGATGCGTCAGCGGTCTCAAGTTCAACGGGTGCAAATACCGAGAGAGCCGGCTCAGGAAATGACAAGACACTGCGAATTGACGTCGATGTCCTGAATCGCATGATGAATCTTGTCGGTGAGTTGGTGCTGACGCGCAACCAGATGTTGCAAAGTGACAGGTCGGCGGCGAACTTTCCTGAGTTGGCACGGCGGCTCGACAGCGTGACCGCCGATCTTCGCGAGACCGTGATGCAGGCGAGAATGCAGCCGGTGGGAAATCTGTTCAACAAATTCCCCAGAATGGTACGCGATCTGGCGCGTACGTGCGGCCGCAACGTGCGCATCGAGTTCACAGGGCAGGAGACCGGACTGGACAAGAGTCTGCTTGAAGCGATTAAGGATCCTCTGACCCACGCCGTAAGAAATTCGGTAGACCATGGAATCGAAGCACCGAGCGTTCGTGTTCTGGCAGGGAAGCCGGCAGAGGGCTGTGTTCGCCTGAAAGCGTCTCACCAGGGCGGCTCCGTAGTGATTGAGGTCTCTGACGATGGCGCAGGGATCGCGATAGAGCGCGTGTTGGAGAAAGCCATCGAACGCAATCTGGTTACAGCCGAGCAGGCTGCAGATATGTCGGAGCGCGAGGTTCTGCAACTGATCTTTCTGCCGGGATTCTCGACGGCCGCGGCCGTTACGACAGTCTCAGGGCGTGGCGTCGGAATGGACGTTGTGCGGGCCAATGTGGAAAAGGTAGGTGGCAGCGTCGAGGTCGAGTCGCGCAAGGGCGAAGGCACAACGTTGCGGCTGCGAGTGCCGCTGACGCTCGCGATCGTTCCGTCGCTGATCGTGCGTAGCGGCGGGCAGTTTTTTGCGCTGCCGGAAAGCACGCTCGTCGAACTGGTGGATATACCGCAGAGGGAGTTCGCGCACTCGGTGCACCGAATCGGTTCGGCGGAGCTCTATCGCCTGCGAGAGCGTCTTTTGCCGATGATATGGCTGGACCGGCTGCTCGGCCTCGAAGCGGATTTGCACGAGACAACACATGGACACTACCTGGCGGTGCTTGAAGCGGATGGTTGCCGGTATGGGCTGGTGGTTGACGAACTGATGTCACCCGAAGAGATCGTGGTGAAACCGCTGTCGCCGGTGCTGCGCGAGATCGGACTATTCTCCGGCGCAACGGTTCTCGGCAATGGGACGCTGGCATTCATACTGGATGTTGGTGCTGCAGCGGCTCGTGCAGGCGTGAAACCAATCGAAAGAGAGACAGCACAGGTCACCGTGTCCGAGTTGGCGACACAGGAGGAGGTTGGCGAATCGTTCCTGGTCTTTGAAGATCAGGAACGTGAGCGCAGGGCACTCCCGCTGGATATGGTGGAAAGAATTGAAAGCGTGCCTTTGGAGCGAATCGAATACACGGAAGGGCACCCGATGTTGCAATATCGCGGCGAACTATTAGCGCTGAGGGACGACGGCAACGTGTTGCCGGGCCTCGAAAACGAAAAGAAAAGCGGGCAAGAGATGTTGGCGACTATTCTCATCTGCGACGACCGCAGGTCCGATAGGGCGTGCAGGTTGGGTGTGGTTGTACGACAGGTGTTGGATGTTTCGCCGGGAACATCGGTGGATTGGAACAAGATGAGCGATCAAGCAGGGATGGAACTTGCTCTGGTCAAGGAGAAGCTAACAGTGGTTCATCGCGAGTTAAGCGCGAAGGCTTCGCCCACTTGGCAGGAGGTTGCATGAGAGAAGCTGGTCGAGGCAGAGCCGTTGAGATTAGCGAGGAGAGCGACGTGGTGTCACTCTGTTCGATCCATGCTGGCAGCGAGTCGTTTGGCATCGACACCAGGAAGATACGCGAGGTGCTGGGGCAGCGCGAGCCGCAGCATGTGCCGATGTCACCACCGTTTGTCGCCGGGGTCGTACCCTATCGCGGCGAGGTGCTGACGACAGTGAATCTGCGAGCGCTGTTAGGGATGAAGGCGCACACTGGCGGCTGTTGCGTGCTGGTGATGGAGGACGAAGAAGTCGCGGAAAGATTCGGTCTCGTGGTGGATGGAGTCGGCGGCGTGGTAACGGTGAGCGAGCGCATGCTTGAGGAAAATCCATGCACCCTTGAGGCGAGGGGAAGATGGCTGTTCGATGGAGCCTACAAGATCGAAGCAGGCTTGATGATGCGGCTTGATCCGCGGAGGCTATGCCCATCGCGTCTGTCGGAGACGGGCTTGTTTCGAAAAATTACGAATGGAGACGCCGATGCGAGCCCTGATCGTCGATGATTCCAGTTTTATTCGCGAATACCTCAGGCACCTGTTAACCCGCATGGATATCGTGTGCGAAGAAGCGGTGGATGGCAACGAAGCGCTTGCAGTGCTCGCGACCGAAGAGGCGTTCGACCTCATGCTGCTCGACGTGAATATGCCAGTAATGAATGGGTTGGAGTGTGTGAAGACTCTGCGCGAGGCGAGGTTGGGTCCGGGGATGAAAGTGATGATGGTGACCACCGAGGCGGATCATTCGTTTATTGCGACGGCGCTCGATAACGGTGCGGATGAATTTCTGATGAAGCCATTCACTCCTGAGAGCCTTCGCGAAAAGATGCTTCTACTTGGCGTGATTGCGGCCTGAGATAAGGAAGTCGAGATGAATACTTTGAAGGAACGGCCACTTCGCGTCCTCGCAGCGGATGACTCCGCGGTGATGCGAAGCATTTTGTGGAAGGTGTTTCTGACGCATGCAAAAGATCGTGCGAGCGACCTGCCACCCATGGAACTATGTGGAATCGCGCGTGATGGTGTGGAATGCCTGGAGCAGACGGCGCGACTGCAGCCAGACGTTCTAATCCTCGATCTCGAGATGCCGAAGCTGAATGGTCTTGATGTTCTGGACAGGTTACGCGTTGAGAGACCTGAGTTGCCAGTGATCATGTGCAGCGCGTACACCGAACACGGTGCAAGATCGACATTGGAAGCACTTGGTCGCGGCGCATCCGACTATGTGACGAAGCCTTCCAAACAAAATGATTTTGCTGAGGCTATGCAGTCGCTCTCGCAACAACTACTGCTACGAATTGCGGCTTTGGCAAAAGGGACCAAGGATAAAGAAAAGCGAGGAGTCCGAGATGTCGCCATCGGTGACACTCGGACACGACAGGGTGATGTTGCTGCGAACAATTCCCGCCCGATTGAAGTCGTTGTGATCGGCTTGTCTACCGGCGGGCCCACGGCGCTGGAGTTGCTACTGCCCAGACTGCCGAAGGATTTTCCAGTTCCAGTGTTGATCGTCCAGCACATGCCGAAGTTGTTCACAGGTGCGTTGGCGGAGCGGTTGGACAAAAGTTGTCCGCTGCATGTGCAGGAGGCATACGACAACGCGGCGATTCGTCCAGGGACGGTGTGGCTGGCACCTGGGGACGCGCATATGGAAGTCGGCCCGCGCCATGCGATGGATGATGGCGACCGACGCGCTGAAGGACGCAGTTGCAGAATTCGTCTGCATCAGCAGGAACCACTCAACCACTGCAGGCCATCGGTGGACTATCTCTTCTTTTCCGCAGCGCGAAGTTATGGCGCTGGAACCCTTGCGCTGGTGATGACTGGGATGGGCGCGGACGGCCTGAACGGCGCGCGCGCTGTGTATGAATGTGGCGGCGTTGTGCTGGCTCAGGACGAAGCGACCTCTGCAGTGTGGGGGATGCCGGGTAGAGTCAGCGAAGCTGGGATCGCAAGCGCGACTCTTCCTTTGAGGGGAATTGCGAATGCCGTGAAGCAGCGGGTTAGCGCGGGGCGGACTGTACGGATGGAATCCGTTCCCAGCGCGGCATCCATAGTGGTTTCGAAGCGGGAGAGTGACTATGGCTTGCTCTGATCAAGACTACGAGTACCTTCGTGGAGTTGTGTTGGAACAATCGGCAAACCTTGTCGACCGATCGCGGAATGCACTATTCGATACAAAGTTGACGCCTATCGCCCATCGTTCGGGAGCGGCGAATCTTAAGGACTTTGTCGACATGTTGAAAGCCGACAAACCAGCCCACCTTCATCGGGCGGTCGCCGAGGCAATGACGATCAATGAGACAAGCTTTTTCCGCGATATCGCATCGTTCGAGATGTTGCGCCAGGTTGTCTTTCCACGGTTGATCGAGCAACGAAGAGAAAGGCGGCGGCTGCGAATATGGAGTGCTGCGAGCTCCACCGGGCAGGAAGCTTACAGTCTCGCCATGACGATTGCCGAGTATTTTCCCGACCTCGCACACTGGGACGTAAAAATTATCGGCACTGACATCTCGCGGCAAGTGGTGGATTATGCACAGAAAGGCAGTTTCCGCAGACTCGAAGTAAACCGTGGTCTGCCGGCACGAATGCTGCTGAAATATCTGGTGAAAGACGGTGAGGAATGGGAGGTGGTTCCGCGTATTCGGGCCATGTGCGAGTTCCGCTATGCGAATCTATGTACTCCTCTGCAGGAACTTCCCGTATTTGACCTGGTGATGCTAAGAAATGTTCTGCTCTATTTCTCCCAGTATGACCGCAGAATCCTCTTCGACGAGATTCACCATAAGCTGGCGCCTGACGGATATCTTTTGCTGGGGAATGCCGAGCAGGCTGAGGACTCGACGAACCTTTTTGAAGTGGAGTTCGCGGCAAACTGCTATTTTTACCGGCCGATAGGTGGTTTCTGAGTTCCCAGGAGGAGCGTGGATCAGGAAAAGTTCATACCAGCGGTCTGGTGCATCTTATAGTGGGATGGCGGTGCTGCTGACACCGCCCTGACCACGATGCCGAAAGAATTTTCCAGACCGAAGAAGAAACCGGAGCCTCCTAAGCTGGATGCTGAATCGGAGTTGCGCGATCGAACAGACGCAGCATTGGCTCTATTTCATCCCATTACAGCAAAGTGGTTCCGCGCTGTGTTCGATGCGCCGACTACTCCGCAGTTGGATGGATGGCCGGCGATTGCGCGCGGAGAGTCGACGCTCATTCTGGCCCCGACTGGTACAGGCAAGACGTTGACTGCGTTTCTGTGGTGTCTCGACAAATTGATGATGAAGACCGCTCCCGAGGCCGAGCGTGGTTGCCGCGTCATCTATCTGTCGCCGCTGAAGGCTCTGGCAGTCGACGTCGAGCGCAACCTTCGATCTCCCCTCGTGGGAATTTCGAACATGGCGAAGCGAGAAGGTGTCTCCGTACGGATGCCGGAGATCAGTGTTCGTACAGGAGACACGTCGCCTAAAGAGAGAGCGCGCTTTCGAAAGCATCCCGGTGACATTTTGATCACGACGCCGGAGAGCTTGTATCTACTCCTTACTTCGGAGGCCGGAGAGGGCCTGCGTTCTGTCGAAACAGTGATTGTGGACGAGATTCATGCGTTGGTTCCGACGAAGCGCGGCGCGCATCTGGCGTTGTCGCTGGAGCGTCTTGAAGCATTGACCGGGCGGCGGCTGCAGCGGATTGGTTTATCCGCCACACAGAGGCCGCTGGAAGAAGTAGCGCGATTCCTGGGCGGGGCTGAGTCTTCAGTTGTAAGGGTCGATGTCCGTTTTGAAACGGAATTACCTGATGTTGTTAAGCGCGAAGATGAGATTGCCGACCTATTGAGGGGCGAGGCGAATCCGGACGGCGTGAAAAGTAGCGTCGATGTGAGTGCTGTGCAATACCGGCCTGTGACGGTTGTGAACGCAGGAGCGAGAAAGCTGCTCGAACTGCGAGTCGAGGTTCCGGTCGAAGACATGGCGCGGCTTGGCGAAATTGAGGGGCTGCCAAGCGGGCCAGCATCGCAAGGACCGAAGCGAACCTCGATCTGGCAGTCGATTTATCCGCGCCTGCTGGAGATTATTCGAGAGAGAACGTCAACGCTAATTTTCGTGAACGCCCGGCGTGTCGCAGAGCGGCTCGCCGGGGCGCTGAATGAGCTTGCCGGAGAGCAGATAGCGCGGGCGCATCATGGCTCGCTGGCAGCACCTCAAAGGACGGAGATCGAAGAGCTTCTGAAGGAAGGGAAGATCAAGGCGCTTGTGGCGACCTCTTCGCTGGAGCTTGGAATCGATATGGGTGCCATCGATCTGGTGGTTCAGATTGAAGCGCCGCCGTCAGTGGCGAATGGGATGCAGCGGATAGGGAGGGCTGGGCATCAGGTCGGCGCGCCGTCGAATGGAATTATCTTTCCTAAATACCGGTCTGATCTGATAGCGTGTGCCGCGGTGACTCGTGCCATGCATGAGGGGCATGTGGAATCGACGCGGTTTCTTCGCAATCCGCTCGATGTCCTGGCGCAGCAGATAGTGGCGACTATCGCGCATCCTCCTCTCAGTACGGTCGACGCAGCGCAACGTACTAGACAGAAGACAGAGGATGAAGAAGACCCAGGTATCAGCTATGCTGCACTGTTCGCTCTGGTGCGCGGTGCCGCGCCATTCTCGGGTTTGACCAGCAACGTATTTGACGGTGTGTTGGATATGCTGGCCGGTCGCTATCCTTCCGATGAGTTTGCGGACTTGCGGCCTCGCATCACCTGGGATCGGACGCGCAACTGGATCACGCCACGCACCGGCGTGAAACGAATCGCAATCATGAACGCCGGGACGATTCCCGACCGCGGAACCTATGGAGTATTTCTCGCCGGACAGAGAAACAAGCCGGTACGGGTAGGCGAACTCGACGAAGAGATGGTCTTCGAGAGCAGGCCCGGAGAGACGTTTATCCTCGGCGCCTCGACCTGGCGCATTGATGAGATTACGCATGATCGTGTCCTGGTAACACCGGCCCCGGGAGAGGCAGGAAAGATGCCGTTTTGGCACGGTGATCGAGCCGGACGGCCCCTGGAATTTGGCCGAAGGATTGGTGCGCTGGTTAGGGAGCTGCGTGAGGCTCCGCGCAATGTGGCCATTACGAGATTGACCACGGAGCACGATCTGGAGCCGGTTGCAGCGGAGAATGTGCTGCGCTACCTGGCAGATCAGGAGTTGGCCACCGTCGTCGTTCCCGACGATCGAAACGTCGTCATCGAGCGCGTGAGGGATGAGCTCGGCGATTGGCGGGTATGCGTTCTGACGCCGTTCGGCAGCCGTGTTCATGCTCCGTGGGCGATGGCAACCACAGCAAAACTGAAAACCTCATCGGGATATGAAATCGAGACGATGTGGTCGGAAGACGGCTTTGTGCTGCGCTTTCCAGAGACTGATTTGGCTCCGGCGATCGATCCGATCCTGCTCGAGCCGGAAGAGGCTGCGGAACTGGTGATGCGTCAGCTCGGCTCGACGGCTTTGTTTGCCGCGAAGTTCAGGGAGAGCGCTGCACGAGCCTTGCTGCTTCCGAGACGAAGGGTGGACGGCCGAACGCCATTATGGCAACAGAGAAAGCGTGCTTATGATCTGTTGAGTGTGGCAAGCCGGTACGCCTCGTTTCCTATCGTGCTCGAAGCCTATCGAGAGTGTTTACGAGATGTATTCGATATGCCGGCACTGATGGAGACGCTGCGCAACATCGGCAATCGTTCGCTTCGCGTCCATACGGTTGATTCGCGGACACCTTCTCCATTTGCCTCTGCACTGCTGTTCAGTTATGTGGCTAACTACATCTATGACGGAGACGCGCCGCTTGCGGAGCGGAAGGCGCAGGCGCTCTCGATCGACCAGGATCAACTGCGTGAACTCATGGGCGACGCGGATCTTCGTGAGTTGCTGGACATTAGCGCCATCGAAGAGACCGAGGAGCAACTGCAATGTGTGGCAGAGACATACCGCGCTCGGAATATGGACGGTGTTCACGATCTTCTACTTCGACTGGGTGATTTAAATAGAATTGAACTGCGGCGCAGATGTGTAACTGCTGAGGTAGCAGATACAGTTGGTAGGCTGATGAAGGCAAGGCGCGTGCTGGAGATGCACATCGGAGGTGAGAAGAGGCTAATCGCGGTTGAGGATGCTGCAAGATATCGCGATGCGCTCGGTGTGCCACTTCCTCCTGGGCTGCCCGCTGCGTTCCTGCAGGAGACACCTACGGCGCTGGTTGATTTAGTCAGAAGATTCGCAAGAACGCACGGGCCCTTCACAACACAGGAGGCTGCAGCACGATTTGATCTTCCCATACAAACTGTTGAGCCAGTTCTGCGGCAGCTGGTGCAAATCGGCCGAGTGGCGGAGGGCGGCTTCCGCCCTGGCGGTGTTCATCGGGAGTGGTGCGACAATGAAGTGCTGCGAGCGATTCGGCGTCGTTCGCTGGCGCGGTTGCGCAAGGAGGTTGAGCCGGTCGAGCAGAGAACGTTGGCCCGGCTCTTTACGCGGTGGCAGGGCGTAGTGCAGCCGCGGCGCGGCCTCGACGCTCTGCTGGACGTGATCGAGAATCTGCAGGGTGCTCCGCTACCCGCTTCGATTCTGGAGACGGAGATATTGCCTGCACGACTGGCAGGCTATAAGTCAGCCGATCTGGATACGTTGATTGCGGCAGGTGAAGTAGTTTGGGTTGGATTGGAGCCAATCGGAGAACGGGACGGAAGGATTGGGCTTTATCTTGCTGAGAAGTTACCTGCGCTCTGGCCAGTGACGACAGGATCACAACAAGGCGCCGAGAGCCCTCGATCTTCTCCGAGCGGTGTCCCTCTCTTTTCCGGTGAGGACGTAGATGAAAGAGGAGAACGAATTATTGAATTCCTGAAGTTGCATGGCGCGTCTTTTTTTCAGGATCTGCATGATGGCGTTGGTGGAGGCTATCCGGGTGAGACGCTGGAATCTCTATGGAATCTTGTGTGGAAGGGGGTGCTGACCAATGACGGCATGGCTGCCTTGCGGGCGTATTGCGAACGGACGCGTTCCAGCAACTCGCGGAAGCCAGCGCGGCGGATCAACCAGCAGGCTGTGTTCCGATCGCGCCGGACGACTCCACCTACCGCGCAAGGGCGATGGGCGTTGAATGCCCCCGCTTTTGCAACGGGTCGCTCCGCGACGACGTGGAGTCATGCGATAGCCCAACAGTTATTGACACGATATGGAGTAGTCTTTCGCGAGACAGCACACGCAGAGAATCTTCCGGGTGGCTTCTCCGCGATCTATGACGTGATGAAGGCTCTCGAGGAGAGTGGTAAGATTCGTCGCGGATATTTTGCAGCCGATCTCGGCGCAACCCAGTTCGCGATGCCGGCAGCGGTCGATCTGCTGCGTTCGCTGCGCGTGCGAGAGAGCCCGGAAAAAGTTGAGATGCTGCAATTGGCCGCGACCGATCCTGCAAATCCGTACGGCGCGCTGATGCGATGGCCTGCTCCCCCCGATGCAGGTTCATCGTTGACACGTAGCGTAGGTGCGCGAGTGATTCTCTGTGACGGTGGGCTGGTGGCCTACCTGCGGCGAGGAAATCCGAACCTGCAGATGTTTCTCCCTGAGGAGGAGCCACAACGCTCCCACGTGGCGCGAAGCCTGGCGGAGTTTGTGGTAAGCCGGGTGCAGGAGCAGGAAGACGCGCAGGGCCGCGGTGGGTTGCTGATCGCGACAGTGAATGGGATTGCAGTGGCAGAGCACTGGATGGCGCGATTTCTGCTTGATGCAGGATTTGCCGCAGGAGCGATGGGGTTCAATGTGCGAAGAAATCTTCCTCCTCTGCCGGGACAGCGGACCGGAGTGAGCGCGAATGCCTGAGGGTGACACGATCTATCGAACTGCGAGGGCACTACAACGCGCGATAGGCGGCAGGGTCGTTACTGGATTTGAGAGCGGCCTGGCAAAACTCGCACGCGTGGACGACGATGCTCCGCTCATGGGAAGGGTGATCGAGAAGGTGGAGTCTCGGGGAAAGTGGTGCCTCATCTATTTCTCCGGCGATCTTATTCTAGCGACGCACATGTTGATGAGCGGCAGCTGGCATCTCTACCGTGCCGGCGAACGCTGGCGGATGGCTCGCAGCCGGATGCGGATCGTGATCAAGACGATAGATTGGGAGGCGGTTGCTTTTAGTGTGCAGGTTGCTGAGTTTTATACGGCCCGATCGCTGCACACAAACAGCCAGGTCCCGAAGCTGGGCCCGGACATCCTGTCTCAGAACTTCACGGTAGAAGATGGAGTTGCGCAACTGATCGCTCATGGGAGAGAAAACCCCGATGAGAAGATTGCAGTTGCCCTACTCAATCAGAGAGTTCTCGCGGGTCTGGGGAATGTCTATAAGAGCGAAGTGTGCTTCGCCGCGGGAGTGAATCCCTTTCGTACGATGCGGACAATTACCGTGTCGGAGATGGAGAAGATAGTGGAGTTTGCTCAACGGTACATGCGGGAGAATATCGCTGAAGGACAGGGCGATGGGATAGTCCCCACGTTAGAAGGCCGCCGAACGATGCACTCCATGAACCGGGAGGAGCGTCTGTGGGTGTACAGACGGGAGGGTCAGGAGTGCCGAAGGTGTGGCGCGTCGGTGATGATGCGGAGACAGGGAGTGCAGGTGCGGTCGACGTACTGGTGTCCGGAGTGTCAGCCATGGATTGGGGAAGGCGATGCTCCCGTTGGAAGAACACTGGCGAGTATTCCAAGGAGAAGCGGTTAACTTCGTGGATGGCTCGGCTCTATTCGTTCCTGTAGCGCCGATTGGTAGACTTTCTCGATGAAAGAGATTAATCGGCGAGAAATGTTGAAGATCAGCTCCGGTGCGTTGGCTGCATTTGCGTCGACCGGCCCAGGCGTGGCTGCTGTTCTGGAACCCGCCGAGAGCACTACGCCCAAGTGGGAGATCTTTGAGCTGACGCTTCAAGGGCCTTCGACGGGAAACCCATTCACCGAGGTTGAACTGACGGCAACGTTTGTGCAAGGTACTCGGGCCGTGAAGGTCGACGGATTTTACGACGGTGCTGGGAAATATAAAGCCCGGTTTATGCCCGACGAAGAGGGCAGATGGGATTACACGACGCAGAGTGGCACGCCTGAGCTCCACGGCAAGACAGGAACATTCACTTGTGTTCGAGCAGCAGAAGGGGTTCATGGGCCCGTGAGAGTGCGCAATACGCACCACTTCGCTTACGCTGACGGGACTCCATACTTTCCGTTCGGCACGACATGTTACGCGTGGATACATCAGGGCGATGCGCTGGAACGCCAGACGCTGAAGACCCTGAGTTCGGCTCCGTTCAACAAGATACGCATGTGCCTGTTCCCAAAGAGCTACGAGTACAACCACAACGAGCCGGTGTTTTATCCTTTCGAGCGAACCGGAGAAGGAGCCAGCGATTTTTCACGGCTAAATCCTGCATTCTTTGCGCACTTCGAAAAGAGGATCGTCGAGTTGGGCAGGCTGGGCATTGAAGCTGACCTGATTCTGTTTCATCCCTACGATCGATGGGGATACGCGACAATGTCGCAGGAGGACGATGGCCGGTACCTCCGCTATGTCCTGGCGAGACTCTCGGCGTATCGGAATATCTGGTGGTCACTGGCCAACGAATTCGACCTGATGAAGGCGAAATCGGTCGCGGACTTCGACCGATTCTTTCACCTCGTCGAACAGCACGACCCGGTGGGCCATCTGCGGTCGGTGCACTATTCGAAGACGATGTACGACTACAGTCGTCCATGGGTGACGCATGCCAGCCTGCAGACCTACGACTTCGAGGCGGCCGCCGGGTGGCTGAAAGCCTGGGGCAAGCCGATCGTGTATGACGAGGTGATGTATGAAGGAAATCTGAACAAGCGGTGGGGAAACATATCCGGCGAAGAGATGACGCGACGGTTCTGGCTGGGCGTGATCGCAGGTTGTTACGTAACGCATGGAGAGACGTACCTCGATCCGGAGCAGCCGTTGGATGAAAACACGACGCCGACACTATGGTGGTCCCACGGCGGGACGTTGCATGGAACCAGCCCCGCCAGGATTGCGTTCCTGCGGCAACTGGTGGAGCAGACTGCAGCTGCATCAGGAGCAGATTCGAAGCGGATAGGGTTGGAGGCGGGAGCCGCGCCCTACTACCCCAATGCTTCAAGTGTGGACGCTGCTGGACGCGTGACCGAGATTCTGTACTACATGGACTTTCATCAGCCGATCTACTATGAGTTTCCGCTACCGGACGAGAGCTTCATGGCGGAGAGGATCGATCCGTGGCAGATGACGGTGTCCTCGCAGTCGGCACCATTGAGCGGAAAGGCAAAGCTAAAGCTCACAGGGAAGCCGAATCAGGCGGTGCGGTTTCGAAGAACCACTTAGACGTTTGTCTACTGCGGTGGTGGCGATTGGGGTTGCTGCTTGTCTTTGCCGCCGCCAAAGATCTTCTGCAGGAAGTTTTTCTTCTTCTGTTGAGCTGGCTGCTGAGTCGTGTCAGGAGCGTTACCATCGGGCGGAGTATTCGGTGCCTGCCGCACAATAGGAGCTGCTGCGGTTGAGCTTGGGGGCGTAGCGGTCTCGGGCATCGATTTGTTGCTCCCGATACCGAAGATCTTCTGAAGAAAGTTTTGCGGATTCTCCCCCATCTGGCTACAGCTGTTAACCGGTGCGGTGCCGTCGAGGAAGGCCATATAGAGGCTGTCGTTGGCACAGCTGGCATCGACAAGCCGACCAGAAACTTTGTCTATGTGGGCAACGGTAACGCCATCGGGCGGGGAGAACGGCTTGACGTCGGAGTACTGCGGAAGCAGAATTGCACGCTTCATGAACTCGGTCCAGATGGGAGCGGCCGCGTGCGCGCCCTCGATCTTGATGTCGGTGTAGTCGTCGTTGCCGACCCAGACGATGCAGATGAGATTCGACGTGTAGCCGGCAAACCACGCATCGTGACTGGTTCCTGTCTTCCCGGCCGCGGGAGCGGAGAAGCCATGTCCGCGCACCGCTCCGGACGCGGTGCCGTAATTCAATGCGCCTTCCAGTAGCGATTGAGTAAGATACGCAACGCGCGGATCGAGGACCTGCTTGCCCTCGGATGAAAAGTCCGAGACGATATCCCCGTTCGTATTGCGCACGGACGCGAGCATCCACGGATTCAGGTGTACGCCATTATTCGCAAAGATGGTGTATGCGCCGGCCATGTCGATCGGGGTTGCGTCGTAGGCGCCGATGGAGACCGACGGTGTGCCGCGAGCCGAGGTAACGCCGGCAGCGCGACCCAGCGCGGCAACGTTATCGAAGCCGACCATCTGGCCAAGTTGAATCGTGGCGTTGTTCAGCGAGTGAGCCAGAGCGTAGGCGGCTGTGACTTCACCGCGGAAATCGCTCTTGAAGTTATTCGGCGTATACGTCTGACGGCCGTTGTCGTAGGTGAACGTTGTCGGCTCATCCTGCAGTCTGGTAAGCGCAGTGAAGACGCCGCCATCGCCGAGCGACATGTTGTTCAGACTGGAGTTGTATGCCGCGGCGTATACGAATGGCTTGAAGATGGACCCCGTAGGCCGCTTGGCGACAGCGTGGTTGAGCTGCGAGACGCCATAGTTGCGGCCGCCGACCAGAGCGAGGATCTGACCCGTGTGCGGGTTAATGGCAATGAGCGCGACCTGCGGATACGTAATCGGTGTGGGCTCCTCGCCCTTCGGCGTCTTATGTTGCTTGCGAACGATCTCATCCACATTTTTCATGCCGATCTCGACGGCTGCTGAAGCAGCCTGTTCGAGATCAGGATCGAGCGACGTATAGATGCGGAGGTTCTCGTGTGAGAGGTCCTGATCGCCGATGCGCTGCACCAATTGGTCGTGCACCAGGTCAACAAAGTACGGTGCTTCGCTGGCGTCGATGTTCGGCGGCGCGAGGCGGAGAGGCTCGGCCTTGGCCCGCTGCGCCTGCCCCGCAGTGATGGCGTTCGTCTCGACCATCGAGTCGAGGACAATGTTTCGCCGCTCCATCGCACGCTCCGGATGGCGGTAGGGATTGCGAAAGCTTGGATTCTGAAGCAACCCTGCAAGCGTCGCGCACTGAGCCAGATCGAGTTGTGACAGATCCTTTCCGAAGAACACCTGCGATGCCTCGCCGAAACCGTTGATCTCATAGCTGCCGCGATGACCGAGGTTCATCTCGTTCGCATACATCTCAAAGATCTGCTTCTTGGTAAAGCGATGCTCCAGCTGAAAGGTGATAAGAATCTCGATCATCTTTCGCTTGATGCGTTTCTCCGGAGAGAGGAAGAGGTTCTTCGCCAGCTGCTGAGTAAGAGTTGAACCTCCGCACGTCTTGCGGCGACTGACGAGATCGGCAAAGGCGCATTTCGCGATTCGGAGGTAGTTGACCCCACCGTGCTGGAAGAAGTCGCGGTCTTCGATGGCGACGACGGCTTGTACCATCTGCTGGGGAATCTCGTCATAGGTGACGAGGCGACGCTTGGTGCGATTTTTATCTTCGGAGAGCGCCGTGATCAGCTGCGGCTCCAGTTCGTAGGCGCTGAGAGCTACGCCATTCTCCGCTGTGATGCTTTGAACCGTGCCTTCACTGGTGTTGACCGTGGCCCCGTCGGTGTTGTGGTAGCTGTCGGAGCCGGGTTTGATGAAGATGTTGTCGCCGTTAAGCTGGTAGCTCCCCATCTTCGGATTGGCGTTGTATCCCGCACGGCGAAGATCCGCAGCAATGGCCGCGGCAGAGAGCTTCTGCCCGTCGCGGACCTCACGCGGCGCCGCATAGATCTGCGAAACGCTGGCAAAGATGGGCCCCGACGCGATGCGATCATCGACCACGCGTTGGTAGTGATAGTAGAAGTAGCCGAAGATGACGCAGCAAACGACCAGGACTCCGAGAAAAGTGACGAGGGCGATGCGGAACGTCCGCGAGTGCAACAGTCGAGAAGTGCCGGCGGACCCGCGTCCATTGCCGCCGTATTTAAGTTTGATTGGCATTTGTATCGGACAAGGTGGCTATCGAAGGCGCAAGGCCAGGTTGTTAGACGAGTTAAATGCCGCGAGGTCCATCAGAGCCTGACTCCGCCTTTGCGGTCTATAGTTTAGCTTGGTCAATGAGGCTGACAAGGTAAGACGTGACCTGATCGATGGGGTGTTCCTGGTTCGTTAACCTGAGGCGATCGACAACTTCAACTTTTCCTTCAGCTACTCCACGGCCGACGTTGATTCGATAGGGAATGCCGACCAAGTCAGCATCCTTGAATTTGACGCCGGCACGCTCGTCACGATCGTCAAGAATCACATCCACACCCGCCGCCTCAAGAGCAGCGGCAACCTGCTCTCCGGCTGCCATCAGAGCTGCATCGCCAATGTTGGTGACAGTGACGACCGCCTGAAAGGGAGCTATGGCAGGATTGAGTGCAAAGCTATTGCCATCAGTTGTGGTCGCTGCACTCTCGATTGCAGCGGTTAGGATTCGCTCGATGCCGATGCCATAGCAGCCCATGATCGGCATGACCTCCTTGCCATCACGATTCAGCACGCTCGCGCCCATCGACTTCGAATACCTGTAGCCGAGCTTGAAGATGTGGCCGATCTCAACCGCTTTGCCGATCTTCAATGGCTTGCCGCTGGTGATGTCGAGGTCACCAGCGTTCACATTGCGTATGTCGGCCAGGCGAGTCCACGTGAAGTCGCGGCCCGGCACAACGTTCCGGAAGTGGTAGTCCATCTTGTTGGCCCCGCCGACCATGTTTTTGCGGTTTTCGAGACCGAGATCGACGACAACGAACGCTGCACGGGGATCGCCCTTGTCTGCGGGAAGGACCTTGAGGCCGATAGGACCAAGGTAGCCGGCAGGGCCGTTGAAATACAGTTCAAGCTCTTCGGCGACCATGGTACGCAACTCGGTCACATAAGCAACGGCCATCAGCTTGGTCTCGTTGACAAAGTGGTCGCCACGAAGAAAGGCAATCACCGGAACCTCGACGGTCTTTCCGGTGCCATCCTTCTTCTTGCCCATGTAGGCAACCGTCTTAATATCGGACGCCGGAGAGATCTTGAAAAACTCCGCAACGTCCGAGATTGCTGCAGTTCCCGGAGTGTGAACCAGCTCCGGCATGCCGTCTCCAGTCGATTCCATCTCAGTAACGGGCGAAAGTTGCGAGGTGGCCTTCTCGAGGTTCGCTGCGTACCCGCTCTCCGTGCAGCTAACGATGAGGTCCTCGCCCGCTTCGGTGTAGACCATAAACTCCTGCGACTGCGAGCCACCCATCGCTCCCGAGTCGGCCTCGACGGCGACGAACTCCAGCCCGCTGCGAGTGAAGATGCGGCGGTACGCCGCGTCGTGCTTACTGTAGGAGAGGTCCAGGCCTGCCTCGTCCATGTCGAACGAGTACGAATCCTTCATTAGAAACTGGCGCACGCGCAGCAGACCGGCCTTGGGGCGCGGCTCGTCGCGAAACTTGGTCTGAATCTGGTACCAGATTTGCGGAAGCTGCTTGTAGCTGCGCAGCTCTTTCCGTGCGATGTCAGTTACGATCTCCTCGTGGGTCATCGCGAGGCAAAGTTCCGCACCTTTGCGATCTTTCAGGCGAAACATATTGTCGCCCATGCCGGACCACCGCCCGCTTGCCTCCCAGATCTCTTTCGGATTGATCGCCGGAAGGAAGAACTCCTGACCGATCTTGTCCATCTCTTCGCGCACGATGCCAATAATCTTGTTGATTGAGCGATTGCCGAGAAAAAGGTAGCTGTAGATGCCGGCGCCGAGCTGACGAATATAGCCCGCGCGCAGCAGCAGCTTGTGGCTGGCAACTTCGGCGTCTGCAGGTGCTTCACGAAGGGTGGGGATAAAAAGTTGGGACCAGCGATGCATGGGCAAAACAAACACCTTCCGGCCAGCGCGCTTGGAGTCGCGCAGGCTGATTGAGTACGAATCTTCATTCTAACTGGGAAGCGGCGGAATCACGGAATGTGAGGGAACCAGCAGAGGGACTCTGGCAGTTTCCCGACTTACTCAAACCGGCCAGGCGGGATTAGAGTGGCATGCATCCCAAAAGTCGAGGAGCCATAATGAGCAAAAACTTCAGTTCCCGCTCTCATCGTGTGAAACCCTTCACAGGCTGCATTTTGGCGCTGATCCTCGGCGCCGGTTCCTCCTTCGCTCAGACCCCGCAGACAGCTCCTTCCGCAGACACGCAGGATGTTCGCCAACAGCTGAAAGACCTGAAAGAGCAGTATGAGCAGACGACTCGCGCCTTTGAACAGCGCATCGCTGACCTCGAGATGCAAATCAACAGCCAGATCAACAGACAGACCCATGAGGCTGGAGTTCCGAAGGACGACGCCGGAGGGAAGCCGATCGAGGCCGCTCAGAAACCTGCGGCAAAGCCAGCGACCGTATCGGCGACGGACCTGGCGACTCAGACGGCTAAAGCTGCAGTGCTCGGCCAATCCGACGAGGTTGGCCAGCAATTCCAGGGAGCAGTGCCCTCAGAACCAACCTACGATCTGCTCAACGAAGCGGAGGTAAAGATTCAGAAGCTGACCGAGCAGGTGAGCAGCTTTGAATTCCACGGGTACTTCCGCTCCGGCGCCGGCACTAACGGCGTCGGAGGCCAGATGGTCGCATTTCAGGCTCCGGGCGCGGGCGCGAAGTACCGTCTGGGCAACGAAGCCGAGACCTACGGCGAATGGATCTTCGTGAACAACTGGATCAACGCCGACCACCTTCCGGGCAAGGCGTGGTTTAAGACCGAGGTCATGCTCGAGACCAACACGACGAACTCCGACACCTACGCGAACTTCCCCAACTCAACCGGCAACGACCAGTTCCGTCTGCGCGAGGCGTTCGTCCGCGCCGGAAACCTGTTCGCGATCCAGCCCGACGCCAAATTCTGGGCAGGAGAAAGATATTATCGCCGGCAGCATATCGAGATCAACGACTTCTATCCGCTGGATATGAGTGGGTACGGCGCGGGCATCGAAGATCTGAACGTCAAAGTCGGTAAGATGGCCGTGGCCTATCTCAACGGGGCGCGACCGGACTTCGCAACGGAGAACGGCAACTACCAGAAGAGCAATCTCGACGTGAGGCTCTACGACCTGAAGGCACCAGCGGGACTCCTGGGCGGATGGTTCGACTACGCCACCGAAAAGGGCGGCACGACGTCGTCAGGACTGGTCATCCCGACAACCAGCGGATTCGCCGGTGGAATACGCCTGCAGAATCTGGAATGGCACGGCGGCTACAACGCAATGTCGGTGCAGTACGGCACTGGCGCCGCGAGCAACTTCAGTACCTCAGTCGGAGACCCAAGCTCGTTTCAAAAGAGCACCGAAAGGCTTCTGGTCGCCAACCACCTGTTGGTGCAGCCTAACGATCACTTTGCCATCATGCCGATCTTCGTCTTCCAGCGCACCCGCGACGGCAATCCGCTGCACGCACACAACGACTGGGTCTCCTTTGGCGCGAGGCCGCAGATATCTTTCACCAAGTATGTCTCGCTCGCTCTGGAAGGAGGGTTTGATTACACCAACGGATTCAACGCGACGACAGGAGGCCCGGTCGACGGTTGGCTGAGAAAGTTCACTATCGCTCCGCAACTCGGAGCAGGGCGAAAGTTCTTCAGTCGGCCGGTGCTGCGTACGTTCTTCACGTACGCCAACTGGTCCGACGGATTCCGTGGTCTGGTCGGCGGCGTTCCCTACAAGAACAAGACTGCCGGCATCAGCTTCGGAGTTCAGGCCGAGACCTGGTGGTAGCTACCAGAGATAAGTCGCAACGGCACCAGCGCCCAGCATCGCGGTAAAGATTCGCTTATGGGAACGTACCGAGAAGATCTTCGGCGACGAATCGGTATTCACGACAAGAAGCGCAGATCTACCGTCTGGAGTGGTGAACGCAACATTCGGCAGCTTCTCCGGCTCATTCGAAGCGACTCGGATAGAGCCCGGCCGAACGAACTTCGAAGCATGGGCGAGTGCATAGTAGGCACGGTTGCGCGTAACAGCGTCGCCGTCGAGCGTGATCGCGCCCTGGCACATCGTGCACCCTCCGCTGTCGGTATGCGGATTATTCTGCGGATCGGCGGCAAGGTTCCAAAGCAATACGTTGCGGCTCCAGTTGCGCATCGCTCCGATCACAATCTCGCTCACCGGGCGGGCAATATTAGTCGTCGCCGTCCCGCCGCGCTGATCGATCACCATCTGTTCGGTGAAGTAGATGTTTTTTGCGGGAAAGGCATTGTGGACCAGAGTCAGCGCGTCGATGGTGCCACCATAAAGGTGAAATCCGGAGCCGTCTACGTAGCTGGCAGCAGGGTCTTCGAAAATCTCCAGCGGATAATCAGGCCGGTCGCAGTTATGGTCGTAGAGAACGATCTTCGTCTTCAGCGAAGCCTTCGCCAGCGCCGACCCAAGATCCTCCCGAATGAACTTAGCCTCATCCGCAGCCAGCATCTTCATGCTCGGCGTGTTCTTCTCGTTCAAGGGCTCATTCTGGATAGTGATGGCATCGATGTTGATCCCTTCCCGCTTCATATCGGAGAGATACTTAACAAAATACGCCGCGTAAGCCGGGTAATATTGCCGCTGAAGCTCCCCCGCCTTCGCATTGCCGTTCGTCTTCATCCACGCAGGCGCAGACCAGGGCGAACCGAGAATCAGGATCTTTGGGTTGATCTCAAGAATCTGCCTCAGGATCGGAATGACATCGCGCCGGTCAGGATCGAGGCTAAACTTCGCCAGCGTCGGATCGGTCTCTCCCGGAGGCACGTCATCGTAGGAAAAGGTGCTGTCGTTCAGGTCGGACGAACCGATACTAACCCGGAGGTAACTCACTCCAATGCTCGTTCCGCCACTCCCGAAGAGTTCCTGCAAAATCGCCGCACGTTTGGCTGGAGTCATTCGCATCAGCAACTGCGCACTTCCGCCGGTTAAGGCATAGCCGAAGCCGTCGACGGTTTGAAATCGTTCCGTATCATCGGCATCGATGACCGTAGCCGCCGCAGCAGCCGAAGAGAAACGAAGCCCGCCCTTCTGTTCTGCAAAGAGGGACGTGCCATCCGGCGTGGTCACCCACGCGTCCACCTTCTTTTGAGCCTGCGAAGAAGCCGCAATCAGCAGAAACGCAGGCACAAGAAAAGCCGCAACGATCCGTCGCCGGACTGCTACCTGCATTCGAGATCGTCGGCTGAAAATCATGGCAGTTGCAAAGCCCACAGATCGTGCAGATGAACCACCCCTTCAACCTGACCATCCGGCGCAACGACGATAAGCGAGGTGATTTTTCGCTCCTCCATCACAGCGAGAGCAGAAGACGCCAACACGCTTCCGGCAATCGTGAGAGGTTGAGGATTCATAATCTCCGCGGCGGTATGCTCCAGTGCGCGCGAACCGTCGCGTTCCAGTAGTCGGCGAAGATCTCCGTCGGAGATCATGCCGGCAAGGCGGCCGCCCTCCAGAACGGTCGTCATACCTAGCTTCTTGCGCGACATCTCGTAGATAACCTGTGGCATCGGCGTAGAACTGGCAACCTGTGGCAGCGCGTCGCCGGTGTGCATCAGCTCGCGGACGCGGGCCAGACGCCGGCCCAACCGCCCTCCCGGGTGAAGATCGGCGAAGTCCTCCTCCTTCCAACCGCGGCGTCGGCTCACTTCGAGCGCCAGGGCATCGCCCAGCGCAAGCATCACCGTCGTGGATGCGGTCGGTGCAAGGTTCAGCGGGCAGGCCTCCGCCGAGACACTGGTATCCAAAAAAATATCGCAAGCCTGGACAAGGGAAGAGGTGCTGCAACCGCTGATGGCAATAAGTTTCGCTTCCAGCCGCTTGAGCGTAGGCAGCAGGCGCAACAACTCCTCTGTCTCGCCGCTGTAAGACAGCGCCAGCACGATGTCACCCGCCCCGAGCATGCCGAGGTCGCCGTGAATTGCCTCAGCAGCGTGAAGGAAATGTGCCTGCGTTCCCGTGGAGCGGAGCGTCGCGGCAATCTTGCGTCCGATGATGCCGCTCTTCCCGATGCCGGTGACGACAATACTGCCACGACCCTCGGCGGACTTAAGCAGCAGTTCGGTCGCTTGCGTGAAGGAAGCGAGCATTGGGCCGTCGAGCCGGAAGGCAAGCTCGTTCAGCGCAGCAGCCTCGATGCGAACGAACTCCGAGGGGAGCAACCGGTCTGACGGGATGGTGACTTTACTGGACATAGGCCGAACCATGTCGATGCTAGCAGAGGTCGCCCGAAATCTCCTCGATAAAGCCGTTTGCATCGTCCGGCGGCTCGTTGCGTCTAAAATAGTACGAGTACGTGCGGCGTTATGACCGTGCCGGAGGATATTGACGTGAAGCGGAACGTATTGGTTTTTGGTGTGATGGTCGCCGGAATCGCGCTGTTGCTATGGGCGGGCTGGCATAATCTGCGAGAGCGCCGCAAGGCGATGCAGGAGGCCCAGGAGAATCGTGTAGTTCTGGTGCCTGCGAAGCCTGGCGACGCCACTGCTGCGAATTCCACCGATTTCCAATCCCCCGAGGCGGAGGTGGCCAGCCTGCACGGCAAACCTGCTCCCGCGTTCACCCTGGTCACCTTAGATGGAAAAAAGGTTTCGCTCAGCGACTACAAAGGCCGACCCGTTCTGGTGAACTTCTGGGCTACCTGGTGCGGTCCATGCAAATTAGAGATGCCATGGTTCGAGGAGTTCAACAAGCAATACGCCTCGCAGGGCCTCGTGATTCTGGGGTTGACTGACGATGTCGATGCCGGCAAGGAAACCATCGCCAAGGTAGCGAAAAAGACTGGAGTCACCTACCCGATTCTTTTGACCGACGGCAAGGTTCAGAAGGCCTACGCGCCCGAAGGTATGGATTACCTGCCAATGTCGTTCTACGTCGATCGCAAGGGCGTTGTCGTCGAGCAGACAGGCGGCGTCCGTGGTAAGGACGAGATCGAGGCGCACATCAAGGAAGTGGTTTCTTCGACGGCTGCTCCTGCGGTGGGTGGCCAATGAAGTCCCTTCGCCTCGTACTCGCAGCGCTGGTCATCGCTGCGCCGGGAATATTTCCAACACCAACCCCAGCCCAGCAGGTCGGGAATCTTGACCAGCCCGCAACCAAGCCGAAGTCCTTCGTTGTCTACGCGGCTGAGCAACAGCAGGTTCCGGCAGGGAAGCGCAGCATATTGGAGCTCCACTTTCGCGTGGTCGATGGGTTTCATGTGAACTCCCACACGCCGAAGTCCGAGTTATTGATTCCTACCCGCATCACGTTGCAGCCTGCAACGGGTGTCAAGCAGGAGACAGTTGAATATCCCGCGGGCACCTCGTACAGCTTCAGCTTCGATCCCTCAGAAAAGCTGGATGTCTACTCCGGCGACTTCACCGTAAAACTTCCTGTCATCGCCGAGGCGGGGGCACACACAATGGACGCGGCATTGCGCTACCAGGCATGCGACCACGCCGCCTGTTATCCCCCGAAGACGCTGCCCGTGCAGATCATCTTTACCGCGAAGTAGCCTTCGCGAGTGTGAACATGCCTCGCGCTGTTGGTAGGCTCGATACCTCCGCCTGCGTTTGCAGTAGCCCAGTGGCATCATGGAGGAAGCAGGCAAGACAAGGAGCGGGCAGACAGGAATGGAAGAATTTCGAAGGCTGACACGACTGCCAGCGTATGTGTTCAACATAACAAGCGAACTGAAGGCCTCAGCGCGCAAGCGTGGCGAAGACATTATCGACTTCGGCATGGGCAATCCAGATGGCGCCACTCCGAAGCACATCGTCGACAAACTGATCGAAGCTGCACAGCGAACCGCAACCCACCGTTATTCGCTCTCACGCGGCATTCCGCGCCTGCGCCGGGCCATCTGCAATTGGTATAAGACACGCTACGACGTCGATCTCGATCCTGAGACCGAAGCGATTGTTACCATCGGTTCGAAAGAGGGTATCGCTCATCTCTGCCTCGCGGTTCTCGACGACGAAGACACAGTAGCCGTTCCGAATCCAAGCTATCCGATCCACATCTTCGGCCCGGTAATCGCAGGCTCAAAGGTGCAGAGCATTGCAATGGACGGAAGCACGACGGAGGTAATGCTTGAGCGGCTCGAACACGACCTGCCGGTCATGCAGCCTCGTCCGAAGCTGTTGATCTTGAACTTTCCCGCCAATCCGACAACCCAGTGCGTAGAGCTCTCCTTCTTCGAGCGGCTCGTTGCGCTCTGCAAAGATCTCGGAATCTACATCGTCCACGATCTCGCGTACGCAGATCTGGTCTTTGACGGATACCGTGCACCCAGCGTGTTGGAAGTTCCCGGCGCAAAAGATATTGCTGTCGAGTTCTTCACACTCTCGAAGAGCTACAACATGCCCGGTTGGCGCGTGGGCTTCATGGTCGGAAATCGCAAGCTGGTCGCAGCTCTCGGAAGAATCAAAAGCTACTTTGACTACGGCACCTTCACGCCGATTCAGGTGGCGTCGATTGCCGCGCTCGAAGGCCCTCAGGAATGCGTGGCGGAGATTGTCGAGAACTATAAAAATCGGCGCGACGTGCTCGTCCCGAGCCTCAACAAGCTGGGATGGCCGGTCGAAATTCCGAAAGCAACGATGTTCGCATGGGCAAAGATTCCCGAACAGTATCGCGCGCTTGGGTCGGTGGAGTTTTCAAAGAAACTACTGCTCGAAGCAAAAGTAGCCGTCAGTCCCGGCGTAGGCTTCGGGGAACATGGCGACGGCTACGTTCGCTTCTCGTTGATCGAAAACGAAGAGAGAACCCGTCAGGCTCTGCGTGGCATCAAGCAGATGTTCAAGACCGGCTAAATCAGCTATATCTTCCCGCTTGCCAGCTTCTTTTGAGCGTCCAGGAAACGCCGCACACGATCGAGCGAACGCGCCTTCCCAAAGACGACCATGCTCTCCAGCAGCGGCGGAGACATAGTGCTTCCGCTGACGATCGCGCGGAGCAGCATAAAATTCTCTTTCACCGCCCACTGCTTCTCCTCACCAAGCTTCTTCAATGAGGACTCAAGCGTCTCCTTCGTCCACTCCGTCGCTTCGAGCACGGTAAGCTGCTCGGCGGCAAAGGCGAGTGTCTCCTCCATTGTGCGCTTCTTAGGCAGGAAGACCTCAGCCGTGGGAAGAATATCGTCAGCAAAGAAAAAGTGTGTCAGGTTGCCAAACTCGCCGAGCGTCTCGATGCGAGTCTGCACCAGCGGTGCGATCTGGCTGAGATAGCCATCGCTAAGAACCGTCGAGCGCAGCGCAGCATAAAAGTGCTCCGGCGAAAGTGCGCGAATATACTCCCCGTTCAGCCACTTGAGCTTCGTCAGGTCAAACACAGGGCCGCCGAGGCGAATATTTTTCACGTCAAACCGCTCGATCATCTCCGCGAGCGAAAACTTCTCTACGACCGGCCCGGTCCCCTCCGGCATCCCGCCACCCATCAAACCAAGAAAATTAATCACCGCATTTGGCAAGAAGCCGGCCTGGCGGTAGTAGATCAAGGAAACAGGATTCTTCCTCTTCGAGATCTTCGACTTGTCGAGATTCCGCAGCAGCGGCATGTGCCAGAAGCGCGGCAGTTCCCATCCGAACGCGCGGTAGAGCAGAACGTGCTTCGGTGTCGACGAGATCCACTCCTCGGCGCGAATCACATCGGTGATCTGCATCAGGTGATCATCGACGACATTTGCCAGGTGATATGTGGGAAAGCCATCTGACTTCATCAGCACCTGATCGTCCACGTTCGAGTGCTCGAAGGTGATATCGCCGCGCAACTCGTCCCGAAACGTGGTCGAAGTCGTCGCGTCTCCAGCATGCGGAGGCACAGCCATCCGGACGACGAAAGGCTTGCCGGCCGCAAGATTCGCTTCGACAGCCGAAGCACTCAGGTTGCGGCAGGTCGCAGGATAGCGCGGAGGAAGCTTCGCCGTCGTCTGCTGCTTGCGCACAGCCTCAAGCTCTTCGGCTGTGCAGAAGCAGCGGTATGCAGTTCCATTCGCAAGCAGCAGCTCGCAATGTTCGCGATAGATCTCGGTGCGCTCAGACTGGCGATACGGACCAAACGGTCCGCCAACATCCGGACCCTCATCCCACGTCAGCCCGAGCCAGCGTAGCGAATCAAAGATCTCCTGCTCCGAAGTGGCAACGAAGCGCGCGCGATCGGTGTCCTCGATCCGCAATACGAACTGCCCACCTCGCTGGCGAGCATAGATGTAATTAATCAGGCCAATGTACGCCGTACCGACATGGGGATCACCGGTAGGGCTTGGAGCGATGCGAACGCGCACTGGAGCTTCAGAGATAGTCGAGCTGGATGTCATAAAGAGCCAAATATTAATGCTAGCAGAGGAGTTATCCTGCCGTTGAAAATCACTAAACCGCAGCCAGCCGCGCCGATCGCACAGCCGCGGCGAGCGTTCGCAGAGCATCCAGAGTCTCGTCCCATCCGATGCAGGCGTCCGTGATGCTCTGCCCATAGACGAGCTCTTTGGGAGAAACAAGCTTCTGCGCTCCCTCGACGAGATTGCTCTCGAGCATCACGCCAATAACGCGCGTATCTCCCCCTGCAACCTGCTCCGCAACGTCGCGGCAAACTGCTGACTGTCGGGTATAGTCTTTCTTGCTGTTGGCATGGCTGCAGTCGATCATCACCTGCGGCCGGATCCCCGCCTTCACCATCTGCTGGCACGTCTCTTCGACAGATGCGGCATCGTAGTTCACCGTTTGCCGCCCGCCACGCAAAATAATGTGACAGTCGCGATTGCCCTTCGTTACAAAGATCGCCGTCTGGCCGTGTTTGGTGTGGCCGAGAAAGTTATGCGGCTGCCCCGCAGAAAGAATCGCTTCAATGGCAATCTGCACGTTACCCGAAGTCCCGTTCTTGAACCCGACAGGGCAGGAGAGCCCTGATACCAGCTCGCGATGCACCTGGCTCTCGGTCGTACGTGCACCGATTGCGCCCCAGCTCACCAGGCTCGAAACATACTGCGGAGAGATCATGTCGAGGAACTCCGTACCCGCCGGCACGCCCATCTCGGCCAGGTCAAGCAGCAGATGCCGCGCCTTGCGCAGCCCGTCGTTGATCTGAAAGCTCTCATCGAGGTAAGGGTCGTTGATCAACCCCTTCCAGCCGAGCGTCGTGCGGGGCTTTTCAAAGTACACCCGCATAACGACACACAGCTCTTCGGAGAACTCCGCGATCGCACCCTTCAACAGCTCAGCATACTCTCGCGCAGCCGCGGTATCGTGAATCGAGCAGGGGCCCACCACCACAAGCAGACGTTTGTCCGTGCCATGGAGAATGTTGACGATCTCCGCGCGTGCTTTGTAGACCGTGGCGGAGGCTTGTTCTGTAATCGGAAGCTCTTCTTCAAGAAAAGCAGGCGGCAGAACGACTTTGGTCCAGGTTATGCGGAGATCATCTGTTGGATAGAACATAGATTTTGTTGTCTGCGGAATCAGAACCCTCCGGAGCATCGCAGGCGAGGCCGCCGAAGTCTGTCCCTCTCTTTATCTTATAGCCTTCGAGACGAACGACCGAGCGGACGGCGCGAATAGCCGTCCACCACGGATTACTTGACTCCGCCGCAACCGGATGCGCACACATTCGGGAAACGCCGTTAAGTGGAGGTCGGTTTGTGCGGTTCGACCTGAATGGCAGCGTACGCGCTCTCGGTAGTCAGAGCCGCTTCAGGCGTAATCAACGCCGAAAGCTTCATCAGATACCCAATGACCCCAGTCCATCCGGTCTGGTGGTTTGCACCGATCCCGGCCCCGTTGTCGCCATGAAAATACTCATGAAACAGAATCAGGTCCTTCCAGTAAGGGTCAGTCTGGAACTTATCCATATCGCCATATACCGCGCGCTTGCCCTTTTCATCGCGCAGGAAGACGTTCATCAAGCGTCGATTGATCTCCGTCGCCACTTCAAACAGAGTCATCATCTTTCCCGAGCCGGTCGGGCACTCGACCTTAAAATCATCTCCGTAAAATTGATAAAACTGATAGAGTGCACGCAGAATCAGGGTATTCACTGGCATCCAGATTGGCCCACGCCAATTAGAGTTCCCGCCAAACATGCCCGTATTCGACTCGGCAGGCAGATACTCCACCGTGCTTTCTCCGCCCACATAGTGGAAGACGAAGGGATGCCCGTCGTAGCTCTTCGAGATTGACCGAATCCCGTAGTCGCTCAAAAATTCATTCGGATCAAGCATTCTATGTAATATCCGGCGCAGCTTGCCTTCGTTGAGCAGGCTCAGGATCCGGCGCCCATGAACTCCCTTCGTTCGCAGCGAGGTGATGTTTTCGGACAGCTCAGGATGGCGTTTCAGAAAATCGTCGACACGCTTTGTCGTCTCCGGAAACTGCTCGACAAACGAGCTCTCCACAACCGTTGTGGCGCACAGCGGCAGCAAACCCACCATCGACCGCAGTTTCAACCGTGTCGCATGCCCATCGGGAAAGCGGAGAATATCGTAGAAGAATCCATCCTCCTCATCCCACATTGCATCGTCGTTTTCCCCAACTGTGTTCATTGCCGACGCTATCCATAGAAAATGCTCCGTGAACTTCAGCGCCATGTCGACGTACATGAAATTGCTCGCACTCAATTCAATCGATATCTGCAACATGTTTTGAGAGAAGAGTGCCATCCACGCAGTACCATCGGCCTGCTCCAGATGACCACCTGTCGGTAGCGGGCTGCTGCGATCGAACACGCCAATATTGTCGAGCCCAAGGAAGCCACCCTGAAAAAGGTTCTTCCCTTCAGCATCCTTCCTATTCAACCACCAGGTAAAGTTCAGCAGCAGCTTTTGAAAACATTGCTCAAGAAAAGCTACATCCGCGTGGCCGCACTCAGCTCGCTCCGCACGGTAAAGCGCCAGCACTGCCCAGGCATGCACGGGAGGATTCACATCGCTGAAGTTCCACTCATATGCAGGCAGCTGGCCGTTTGGGTGCAGGTACAGGCTGTTCAGCATCAGCTTCAGCTGCGTCTTGGCAAATGAAAGATCTACCATCGATAGCGGCAGAGTATGGAACGCCAGGTCCCATGCCGCAAACCACGGATACTCCCACTTGTCCGGCATGGAGATCACATCCTGGGTCAGCATGTGGAACCAACCCGAGTTACGCACCCCAGCCTCCTCCTGGTCCTCCCTCGCATGGCGTTCATTCAGCCAGCGTTCGAGGTCGTAGTGGTAAAACTGCTTCGACCACAGCATTCCGGCGAATGCCTGCCGCATCACCAGCTTTTCATCATCGGAGACATGCTGCGGCACGATCGTCCGATAGAAATCGTCCGCCTCCTTCAGGCGTAGCGCAAGAATCGAGGAGAAGTCGCTGAACGCCGATATCATCGGGTCACCCGCCTTGGTCAGGCGCATCCGGATCGTCACGCTCTTTCCAGCGGGAACTTTCACATCGTAGTGCGCCGCAGCCTTCGTGCCGCACTGCTTCGGATTGACGGCGGCGGTCTCTCCATGCAACAGATAACGATGAAACGCATCCTTCGTATAGGCGGAAACCGACTTTCCACCGTGCCTCTCTTCGTTCGTCTCATTGTCCGTGAAGAGCAGAGCCGGCTCTCCCTCGCAGCTCAGCAAATACGATCCCATCTCGGCATGGTCGGCACGAATCCCCGCTCGAGTCCCGGCTTTACCATGGGCGACCGATAGCTGTGGACGAGGGCCTGGCCTCTCTTCGTTCCACCACATGTTGCGAAACCAAAGCGTAGGCAGCAGGTGGAGCTCGGCATCCTGATCGCCGCGGTTGTACGCCGTCACCGCGATCAGCAGGTCCTCTGGGCTCGCCTTCGCGTATTCAACAAACACGTCGAAATACCGGTTCTGATCGAACACACCGGTATCGAGCAGCTCATACTCTCTCTCGGCACGCGATCGCTTTCCATTTGTGTGCACAAGGTCGTCGTACGGATACGCCTTTTGGGGATACTTGTACAACGTCTTCATGTACGAGTGCGTCGGAGTCGAGTCGACGTAAAAGTAATATTCTTTGACGTCTTCGCCGTGATTGCCCTCCGAATTCGTCAGTCCAAACAATCGTTCTTTGAGAATCGGGTCCGCACCGTTCCACAGCCCCAGCGAGAAGCACAGAATCTGTTGATCATCCGAAACACCCGCGATGCCGTCCTCGCCCCAGCGGTAGACCCGCGAGCGCGCCTCGTCATGAGTGAAATAGTTCCATGCATCGCCGTTCTGGCTGTAATCCTCACGGACCGTGCCCCACTGCCGCTCGCTCAGATACGGCCCCCATTTTGCCCACGCCACACCCTGAGAACGGGCTTCATCGAGACGGTGATACTCCGCTTTCAGGGATTCTGCTGCAGCGACTGCCTTGTCCTGTGGCATTGACGAAGTCCTCATATGCTGTGAAATGTGCCGTCGCCGGAAGAGCTCATCCAAATCCTCGGTCTGTCCCTGCTGCACGAGGTCGAAGTAAATTATCCCGTCTGGCTGAGAAGGTTGACACTGTAAGAGTTGACGGTTTTTTGTGTTCTCTGCGATGAATCCCCGGGACCGGCAACGCCAACGCATTCAAACAATTAGAATTGCAGTGTGGGCAGATTTATCCCCTGAAGCAAACCACGGTTCCAACCAGAAAGGCAGTCCAAGTGAAGGCATTAGTGAAAAGCCGCGAAGAGCGCGGTCTGTGGCTTGAAGATGTTCCCGAGCCCGAGATGGGCATCAACGACGTCAAAATCCGTGTTCTCGCCACAGGAATCTGCGGCACCGACCTCCACATCTACGACTGGGACGGATGGGCGCGCTCCACAATCCGCAAAGGCCTCACCATCGGCCACGAGTTCGTCGGCGAAGTGGTCGCCACCGGCTCCAACGTCACCGATATCGCCATCGGACAGCTCGTCAGCGGCGAAGGCCATGTCGTCTGCGGTCGTTGCCGCAACTGCTTGGCTGGCCGTCGCCATCTCTGCGCCCATACCCTTGGCGTCGGCGTCAACCGCAACGGTGCCTTCGCCGAGTATGTTGTTCTTCCCATGTCGAACATCTGGATTCACAGCCCTGGCGTGCCGCATGAGATCGCCGCCATCTTCGACCCGCTCGGCAACGCCGTCCACACTGCACTGGCATTTCCAGTGCTTGGTGAAGACGTTCTCGTCACAGGAGCAGGTCCCATCGGAATCATGGCGGCAGCCGTGGCCCGCCACGCAGGCGCACGTTACGTCGTCATCTCCGACCCCAACGAATACCGCCGCAAACTCGCAGAAAAAGTAGGCGTCACCCTCGCGGTCGATCCCCGTGCCACGTCGCTCAAGGAGATTCAGCAGAAGCTCAACATGCACGAGGGTTTCGACGTCGGGCTCGAGATGTCCGGCAACCCCAACGCCTTCCGCGACATGCTCGCAAACATGAGCCACGGCGCAAAGATTGCCATGCTCGGCATTCCCTCCGAAGACATATCCATTAACTGGACCCAGGTTGTCTTCAACCAGCTCACCATCCGCGGCATCTATGGCCGCGAGATGTACGAGACCTGGTACAAGATGACCGTCATGCTCGAGAGTGGCCTCGACATCTCCGGCGTCATTACCCACCGCATGAACTGGCGCGACTATGAAGAAGGCTTCGCCGCCATGCGTTCCGGAAACTCCGGCAAGGTCATCCTCGACTGGCGCGACGTAAGTTAGTGTCAGTCGAGACATCTCGATTTGCGGTGCAAAGCCTTAGTTACGTGAAGGAAAGATGCCTTGGAGCGCGATGATAAAGTTGACGCAAAGAAACGGCTGCACGACACTTACGGGCTGATTGCCGCCCGTCGTCCCGATGGCTGTGTCCGCCATATGGGAGTTGCTGGTGGCCGCATAAGAATGCGCCTCAGCCCAAAAATGACTGGCAGGACTCGCACTCGTGCTCTGCTTCGTGCTGCAGTTTGCTGGATGATTGTGCGCAGGCAAATTATTAACCAGTAGCGTGACATTCTCGACTCCGCCGGTAGCCCCAATCACATAATTGCTGCCGCCAGTGGCATATCCTTGGTGAATAGGAACTCGCTCTTGAAGATTAGGCAACGCAAAGTTCGTCATTCCGTCCCCGCCATAGTAGGTTCCTAGTAGCGAGAAAAGGGCCTGATTCTGTGATATCGGCAACAACTGTCCGTTGCAGAGCGCCCAGCCTATTGGCGCGAAGTTAAAGCCAACCATAATAATCTGACCGACAAAGGGATTCATCTCATTGTTCTCCTGTCTGATGTAAGGTTCGGGCCCGACCTGCGCGAGTCACGCAAAATACATCGCTCGCCGCCGCAGCGAATGGCCAGAACAATACCATCCGAACCGAAGATTAGTCTTCAGCCATCAAATGCGGCCAAATCCACTCCTCCCTTCACCGCCGTAACCTTATTGAGAAAGCGCATCCAACGGTAAAGACGCCTAGCCATGCCAGTTCCCACTATGTCCTATCCAATTCTCAACCCAGCAAAGCCCCTGGCTCCGCGAGCCACTCAGTGCGCCCTCGCCGTTATGGCCAAGGCGCCGCGCCCGGGCAAGGTCAAGACCCGTCTCTCTCCCCCACTAACACCCGATCAAGCCGCCGCCATCAACATCTGCTTTCTTCGCGACACCACCGAAAACATCGCCGCAGTCAACGCCACCAGCCGGTCCGCCGGGATTATCTCCTACACTCCCATCGGCGACGAGGCCCTCTTCGACAATCTCCTCCCCGCCGACTTTGCCCTGATCCCACAACGCGGCGATGGCTTCGGCGAACGTCTCCTTGCCACTGCCGTAGACCTCCTCGCCTGCGGTTACGGCAACGTCTGCCTCATCGACTCCGACTCGCCCACTGTTCCCGCCGCCGCGCTTCACCAGGCCATCGACGAACTCGGCCGCCCCGGCGACCGCGTCGTTCTCGGCCCTGCACACGACGGTGGCTACTACCTCATCGGCCTCAAGCGCGCCCACGCCCGTCTCTTCACCAACATCACCTGGAGCACCTCTACCGTCTTCGCCGAAACCCTCGCTGCTGCAAAAACCGCCAAACTCGAAGCTGTTATCCTCCCCCTCTGGTACGACGTAGACGACGCCGCGACCCTCCAAATCCTCACCGCCGAGCTCCTCCACAAAACTCAGCCATCTTTCGCACCCATCCCCGGTTACCCCGCAAAACACACCCGCGACTTCCTCAACCAATACACTCAGTAGGGAAGCGTCCGCCCATGACCACAGCGACCAATCCGGCGCCCACGTCGCGAACCCTCCCGGCGAGCGTACTCTCTCGTCCGCACTGGTCCATCGCCCGTCCGTGGCAGACCAACACCGCGCTGCTCCTCATCGGCACCGGTCTCTTCCTCCTCACACGCCAACTCGTCAGCGAATACAGCAACTACACCATAGGATTCTCCGGAGTCTCCGGCTGGTCCTGCATCCTCTATCTCGCTGCGGCATTCCTCATCCTCACTCAACCCGTCGATCGCTTCACCTTCCCCATCATCCTCGCAGTCGCAACCGCCTGCCGCCTCGCCGATCTCTTCGCCCAGCCCTTCCTCTCCTCCGATATCTACCGTTACGTCTGGGATGGCATCGTCCAGCACGCTCACATCAGCCCTTATCGCTACGTCCCAGGCGACCCGATCCTAGCCTCCCTCCGCGCTCCGCATCAGGAGATCTTCGACAACATCAACCGCCGCGACTACGCCCACACCATCTACCCGCCGGCCGCGCAGGCGCTCTTCTATCTCATCACATGGATATCCCCAACTGTCACCTTCATGAAGACCGTGATGGTTCTCTTCGAAGGCGTCACGATGGCCGCCCTCATCGCGCTGCTGCACCATCTCGGCATCCGCCGCGAGCGAACCATCCTCTATGCCTGGTGCCCCATCCTCATATGGGAGATCGCCGGCTCAGGCCACCTCGACTCCGCAGCCATGGCCTTCATCGCACTCGCGCTCCTCGCCCGCTTCCGCAAACAGCCCATCCTCACCGGCGTCTTTCTCGCCATTGCGATTCTGCTTAAGCTCTATCCGCTGGTTCTGCTACCCGCACTCTACCGTCGAGGCGCCCTCAAGATGCCCGCGACCATCGTCGCAATCGTCGCACTTGGCTACGCAACCTATTCCAACGTCGGACTCCTCGTGTTCGGCTTCCTCGGAGGCTATGTCAAAGAAGAGGGTATGGCCACCGGATCACGCTACTTCCTCCTCGAACTCGCCCAGCAGATCCCCGGCCTCCACAACCTCACCCCGACCGTCTACTACGTCGTCTGTGCGGCGGTCTTTGCCGCAATCACACTCTGGTGCTGGCAGGTCGCCGGTGAGCAGGGAAACCCGGGCTTCCTCGCCCCAACCTTCGCGTTAGCCGCAACCCTGATGTTCCTCTTCTCTCCGCACTACGCCTGGTACATCATCTGGCTTGTCCCGTTCTTTACCCTCATGCCGAACCTCCCAATCCTCACCTACCTCCTCGGCTTCTTCTACCTCTACACCACAGCCTTGGCCGAACCCGGCCCAAAGATGTTTCTGGCCAACAAAATTCTCTACGCCTCCGTCCTCGCATCCGTCATACTTCAACTAGCGCTAAACCGCTGGCCCCTCCATCGCACTCTGTTCGTCCACCCCGCTACAACGAGCGAACGCCCATGAGCACACTTCTCCCAATCCTTCCCCCGGAAGACCTCCTCGATACGTTCGAAAAAGACAAAAAGGACAAGCTCAGCCCTGCCGTACAGCAGGCCGAAGAAGAAAAGAACCGCATGCGCCGCTACTTCGAGAATCCAAAAGAGCAGCTAAGCCCCACCGTAGCCCACGAGCCCGTCTGCCTCTACCTCGAGACCACCAACCGCTGCAACCTTCTCTGCACCACCTGCCCCCGCACCTACGAGCAGCTCGAACCCGAAGCCGACATGCCCTGGGAGCTCTTCACATCGCTCATCGACCAGTACCCCAACATCGCCCGCGTCGTCCTCCACGGAATCGGCGAGCCTATGCTCGTCAAAGACCTCGCCCAGCGCGTCGCCTATCTCAAAGCCCGCAACATCTACGTCCTCTTCAACACCAACGGAACTCTCCTCACCAAAGCCAACGGCCGCGCCCTCATCGAAGCAGGCCTCGATGAGCTCCGCGTCTCGCTCGACGCCGCTGAATCCGAAGTCTTCCAGATGGTCCGCGGTAAAGACTTCTTTGACAAAATCGTCGCCAACGTAAAAAACTTCACCACCATGCAGCGCGAGCTCAACGCCGCCAAACCTAGCGTATCTCTCTGGCTCACCGGCCTCCGCGAAACCGTTGACCAGCTCCCCAACTTCGTCCGTCTCGCTCACTCCATCGGAGTAACCGAGGTCTACCTCCAGCGCCTCGTCTTCTTCGACTCACCCCTGGACGTACACTCCCTGGCCCGCGCCGAATCGGCCCTCTTCGAACACACCACCGAGCGCGAGGAATCTCTCATCCACGAAGCCGAATCCATCGCAAAGCAACTCGGAGTGATGTTCTCTGCCTCCGGCGCCGTCGATCCCGGCGAGTCCATTCGAATGCAGCGTACCGACAACCCCTGGTCGCTCTGCCGCCGCCCCTGGTCACTGATGTACATCACCGCCAACGGCCGTGTCCTCCCTTGCTGCATCGCTCCCTTCAGCATGAAGGGTTACAGCAGCTTCACTCTCGGCGACGCAACCCAAAGCAGCCTCCGCGAGATATGGAACGGTCCCGAATATCAGCATTTCCGCGAGGGCCTGCTTACAAGCACCCCGCCTTCCGCCTGCACTAACTGTGGCCTCCGCTGGAGCCTCTGACCTTTTTTGCTGCCTCTCCATAACCTGAGTCGCTTACACTCGTCGAAGGAGAGTTTTGAATGCACATCCAGCACTACCCCGGCTTCTTCATGGCCGGTTTGGCCACCCGCACCTCGAACGCCGCTGAGATGTCTGGAAAAGGCAAGATAGGCGACATCTGGCAAACCTTTCTGCAACCTGGGCTCGTAGCAAAGATACCCAACAAGATCGGCGTCGATCTCATCGCGGTCTACTCCGAATACGAGACCGGCCACACCGGCCACTACACCTACTTCCTCGGTCTTCCCATCGTCTCCGCGGAGGCATTGCCCGCCAACCTCTCCGTTAAACACGTAACTCCCGGGAGCTACGCTGTCATCACATCCAGACGTGGCCCTGTCAAGCAAGTGGTTCGCGAGGTGTGGCAGCGCATCTGGTCCATGTCGGAGGAAGAACTAGGAGGCGAACGCGCCTTTCTCTGCGACTACGAGATCTACGACCAGCGCTCCGCCGATCCAGAGAACGCCCAGATCGACGTCTATATCGGCCTCCGCTGACAAACACGAAGGTTGGATGCCCCCACCTGTCTCCATCATCATTCCCGCGCTCAACGAAGCCGAATCCATCGGCCAGGTCGTCTCCGAGATGCCCTGGCCCCTAATCGCCGAGTGCATCGTCGTCGACAACGGCAGCATTGATGCCACCGCCAGCATCGCCACACAGGGAGGCGCCCGAATTATCCAGTCCCAACGCGGCTACGGAGCGGCCTGTCTCGCCGGATCGAACGCCGCGCTCCCCTCCAGCACCATCCTCGTCTACATGGATGGCGACGGCTCCGACATCATCTCCGATCTTCCACGCCTCATTACTCCAATCCAAAACGATCAGGCCGATTTCGTCATAGGCTCCCGCATCCGAGGCACTCGCGAACCCGGCTCCATGCTCGCCTCGCAACTCTTCGCGGGCCGCTTCGTAGGCATTCTCCTCCGCATCCTCGACAAAGGACGCTACACTGACATGGGCCCCTTCCGGGCCATCCGCAGAACATCTCTCGAGCAGCTACAAATGTCCGAGCTGACCTACGGCTGGAACCTCGAAATGCAGATTAAAGCCGCCCAACGTCGCCTTCGCATCCTCGAAATCCCCGTCGACTACCGCAAACGCATCGGCGGCACATCCAAAGTCTCCGGAGACCTCAAAGCCAGCCTCAAGGCTGGGACCCGCATCCTCGCGGTCCTCTTCCGGGTCGGCTTCTCGAAGCAAAAGCTCGACTAAAGAGACCCAACTTCCACAAGCCATGCTTGACACCGCTGATACCCTAAGAACCGTTAGAAGCAAGGGCCTCAGCAACCGCCTGGCTTAGCCGTGCAGAGGAAGTCCAGACCTAAAGTCTCTCTTTCTTAGACTTTGCACACTTTTCGGTAGGGTGGGGGTATCCGCCCCACCAAGGAGAAAAATCTGATGCAGAATCGAATCCTCGGAACCACCTTGCCTGTCCTCGAGTTCGCTCTCGCGCCCAACGACACCATCATCTCCGAGGCCGGCGAACTCTCCTGGATGTCCGCGTCCATCCAGATGACCACACACACCCAGCACGCCGGCGGTGGCGGATTCTTCGGAGCCATCGCCCGCGTCGCCGGTGGCGGCTCTCTCTTCATGACCGAGTACCGCGCCGTCGGCGCCCCCGGCGAGGTCGCCTTCGCCGCCCGAGTCCCCGGACACATCGTCCCCGTCGAAGTAGGCCCCGGGCAGGAGTACCTCGTCCACCGCCACGGCTTCCTCTGCGCCACTCCAGGTATCAATCTCGGCGTCGGTTTCCAGCAGTCCCTGGGCGCCGGTATCTTCGGCGGCGATGGCTTCCGCCTGCAAAAAATCTCCGGTCAGGGCATCGCATGGCTGGAGCTCTCGGGCGAGCTAGTCGTCCGCGATCTCGCCCCAGGCGAACTCCTTCGGGTCCATCCCGGCCACGTCGGAGCCTTCCAGTCCACCGTCAACTTTCAGATCCAGCAGGTCCCCGGCATACGAAACATGATCTTCGGTGGCGACGGCATCTTTCTCGCCGCGCTCTGGGGCCCCGGCCGAGTCTGGCTCCAGACCCTGCCCATCTCAAGGCTCGCTCATCAAATTCAGGAGTATCTCCCCAGAGAGCGGGCAAAACAAACAGCAGAAGCCGGCGTAGTCGGAGGCATCGTAGGCTCGATCCTCAAAGGCATGTAGCGCAACTGCGGTCTACTCCGCCCGCAGAGCTTCCACAGGATTCACCGAAGCTGCTCTGCGCGCAGGAAAGTAACTCGCCAGAAGCGCTGAAGCCCCAAGCACCAGGGCAACGGCTATCAGCGTTGGCGTATCCCACGACTTGACCCCAAACAGCACCTTCTGCATCAGCGTCCCCACAGCAAGCGAGCACATCAAGCCCGCAGCGATCCCAACACCAGTCAGCCAACCGGCCTCCTTCAGAATCATCCGGTACACCGAGCTCTGTTGTGCCCCCAGCGCCATTCGCACGCCAATCTCCCGTGTCCTCTGACTCACCGAATACGCAACCACACCGTAGAGCCCAATCACGCCCAGCAGCAAAGCCAACGCCGCGAACCCACCCACCAGCCACGCCGATGAGCGATGCAGATAAGCCGTCTGCGACTCGTTGATCCGCTGCAATTGCGTCTGTTCGTCAAACACGCCAATCCCCGAATCGATCTGGCGAATAGTAGCGCTCAGAACAGGGAGCATCGCCGCCTCTGCCTGCTTAGTACGAACTACCAGCCCGAAGTAGTTATCCGGACTCTGGTTCGCAGGCGTGTACTCGGCCGGCCACGTGTCAACATCCAGAGAACTCTCCTTGAGATCATCAACCACTCCGATAATCTGGCGAAGCGACTTCGGTGTCAGCTCCGTATCTCCCATCACCCGGCCAATCGGATCCTCGCCCGGAAAATACTTCCTCACGAAAGCCGCGTTGACGATAACCACCTTCGGCTTCGAGGCATCCTCCTCATCGGTGAAAAGGCGCCCCTGCTCTAGCCTGGTCTCAAGCGTCTTGAAGTAATCGGAGCTGATCTCACGCTGGTTTACCTCATTGTGCTCGCCGTTGTAAGGCTTGCCCACAATCCGAATCCAATCCGTATTGCCGTTACCACTTACCGGAAACACGCTCGTCGAGCTGGCCGATTGAACTCCGGGAAGACTGCGAATCCGATTCAGCATCTGACGCTGCACTGCAACCTGCTCCTCATCTTTCGGATAGGTCGTCTGCGGCAACGCCACCTGCATCGTCGCAAGATGGTCGGGCTGGAAAGCCAGCTCCACATGCAATAGTTTGTAGAAGCTCTTGCCCAGCAACCCCGCTCCCACCAGCAACACCACTGCCACCGCCAACTCCACCACCACCAGATTTGCCCCAAATCGTCGCCATACAGTTCCCGCCGTGCCACGCCCACCGTCCGTCAAACCCTCGCGCAGCACAGTCAACGGCAGCCGCACAACTGGCGTCAATGCGAAAACCGCTGCCGCGAGCAGCGAAATCGCCAAAGCAAACACCACCACATGCAGATTCAAATTGACCCCGGCGAGATAAGGCACATACGTCAGCATGTCCTTCGAGATCATCCGCAGCAGCACCTGCATCCCGCCATACGCGCACAGCACGCCAAGTAGGCCGCCGCCGCACACCAGCAGCACCGCTTCCGTAATGAACTGACGCAACAAGCGCGATGGCGACGCCCCCAGCGCCCCTCGCACCGCAATCTCGCGCTTCCGGCTCTCCGACCGCACCAACAGCAGGCTCGAAACATTCACACACGCAATCACCAGCAACAACATCGCTCCGCCCAGCAACACTACAAGAATTGGCCGTATGTCACCGACAATCTGTTCGTACAGCGGCTTCACGCTCGCGCTCTGGTCGCGGTTAGATCCGGGATACTGCACCTCCAGTTGCTTTGCGATCGCAGTCATGTCCGTCAACGCCGACTGCACCGTAACCCCATCCTTCAGCCGTGCCACACCGAACATGTTGTGACAACTGCGTCTCTTCTCGCAGTTGCTCAACTTGTGCACCGTGACCCAGAACTCCGCACTTCCTCGCGGCGCAAACTGAAAGCTCGCCGGCAGCACGCCGATGATCGTGTTGGGCGTGCCATCCAAATCCACCGTCTGCCCGATGATGTCCTTCCTCCCGCCAAACCGCTCCTGCCATGTGCGGTAGGTAAGGATCATTGTGTCTCCGCCGCTCGGCTGGTCCTCGCCATCGTAAAAATCACGGCCCAATATCGGCTTCACGCCCAATACCCGGAAGAAGCCTGCGGTCACTCGCGCCGCCGACACGGGCTCTACGCCCGCCGCCGTCTTCATCAAAAAACCGCCGCCGGTGTAGGCCTCCAGCGCGCTGAAGACCTTGTTCATGCTCTTCCAGTCCACATAGTCCTGATACGACAGGTTCGAGCGCGGCCACAGTTTTCCCCTCTCCGCCACATCCACCAGCCGCGTCGGGTCCGCATACGGCAGCGGCTTGATCAAAGCAGCATCGACAAAGGCAAAGATCGCCACGCTCGCGCCGATCCCGAGCGCCAGCATCAAAATCGCAGTAAACGTGAAGGCCGGACCCCGCCTTAGTTGGCGAACAGCAAAGTGCAGGTCCTGCCACACCGTCTCGAACCGGAACCCCACGACCTCATTGCTCCGCTCCTTCAGCCGAGTCGTATTGCCAAACTCAAGCGCAACAGCATGGTGAGCCTCCCCCGGAGCAACCCCTGCCTCGCGAAGCTCCTTCTCTTTCTGCTCGCGGTGAAATGCCATCTCCTCGTCCAGTTCGCTATTGAACCTCTTTCGTCGAAGCAGCATTTCAATCTTGTTAAAGAAGCGGGTGATCGAGTCCATAGCGTTCTCCTAGGCGTCCTGCATCACACGGCCAATGGCCGCGATCATCGTTTCGAACTGTGACTGTTCCAACCCCAGCTGTTTTCGTCCAGCCGCCGTAAGTGTGTAGAAACGGGCTCGCCGATTGGTCTCCGTCGATCTCCACTCCGCCTTCACCCAACTCTGCAACAGCAGCCGCTGCAGCGCGGGATAGAGCGAACCCTCTTCCACGGTGAGCACATCGTCCGACGCTCGTTTGATCGATGAGGCGATCCCGTAGCCATGCTGCGATCCGCGCGTCAACGTCTTCAAAATCATCATGTCCAGTGTTCCCGGCATCAGGTCGGATTTCTTTGGCATGGCACCATCCCTAGGTTGTCTATGCATAGAACGCGAAGTGCTAAAGAAAAGTTCCCTTAGCCTTCAACTTTCTCCACCGACCCTGTCCTCTCCCAGTCCATCCGGTCTTATATCCTAGAAACGAATGCCACCTTTCCTGCAACTGTCCCACGTCAACGTCGCTCGTGGCGACAACATCGTCCTCCACGACATCAACCTCACGGTCAACACCGGCGAGCATATCGCCATCCTTGGCCCCAACGGCTGCGGCAAGTCGACGCTCATCAAGACCATGACCTGCGAATGCTACCCGGTCGTCCAACCTGAGACGAAGGTCAGCATCTTCGGCCGCGAACGCTGGGACCTCACTGAACTAAAAAAGAGATTAGGAGTAGTTTCCCCAGAGCTTCCAGGCAGACCCACACTGGAAACAACAGGCCGCGACGCCGTACTGACTGGATTCTTTTCAAGCAGCACACTCTGGCCAAATCTGACCGTTACGAGCGAGATGCGGGAACGTGCGGAAGAGGTTCTTTGGCAGGTGGACGCGATCGAACTTGCGGAGAAGCCAGTCGGGCAAATGTCTGCTGGTCAACAACGCCGCATCATGATTGGCCGGGCATTGGTGGCGTCAGCGGGAATGCTGTTGCTGGACGAGCCTTCCAACGCGCTCGATCTTGCGGCGCAGGCTGACCTTAGGAATCTGCTGCGCAAGCTGGCCCAGGAAGGAACAGGGCTCTTACTGATTACACACCACATCGCCGACATTATTCCGGAGATTGATCGAATCCTGATGATGAAGGATGGCCGGATCGTAGCGGATGGGCCGAAGAGCGACCTTCTTACGGCTGAGCGCCTGAAGATGCTATTCAAAACCGAGGTTCAAATCTCCGAGCGGGACGGTTTCTTTCATGCCTGGTAAGTATTTTTTTCTGGCGTGGTCAGAGGCGCGTTTTTACAGGGGAGTTTGAGATTTCAACAGGGTAAAAACGTGGTTTTTTGGATGGCTTTTTGTGGTCGTTAGGTGGACATAGCGTGGTTCTTATGTCACGTTTTTCGGCGACGAAAAAATTGCACTTCTTTTAAATTTATTTTCAGGATCTTCCGTGCCGTCAACGGGACGGAGGAATGGTTCCGGTCTGGAGTTTGACCAGCTCTGGTTTGGGAATGAGGCTCGGGCCGAGGACGGCGATTTTGGGTAGGGGGCCACGGACCATGGCGACCTCGTCGCAGGCGTAGAGGCGGGGGCAGGTCTGGCAGTCCTTGTAGATCTTGTCGGGCAGGGTGGTGCGTTCGACTACGCGGAAGCCGAAGTGAAAGAAGAAGTCGGGGATGCGGGTGAAGAGGCAGACGGCGGTGACACTTTGCTCTTCTGCTTCTTCGAGGAGGGAGCGGAGGAGACGGCCACCTGCGCCCTGGCCTTTGGCCTCGGGCTTGACGACGATGGAGCGGACCTCGGCGAGGTGGGGGCCGTAGAGGTGGAGGGCTCCGCAGCCGAGGAAGACACCGCCCGTTTCCCCAGCGACGGGAGATTCGGCGATGGCGAAGTCGCGGACGTTTTCGCAGATCTCGGCGTAGCTGCGGCGGAGGAGGGTGCCATCGCCTGAGAGGGAGTTGACGAGGTCGAAGATGTTGACGGCGTCGGGGAGCTTTGCTTTGCGCACGACTGCCCCGCCTTCGCGCAGGCGCGTGGAGGCGGTCGATTCACTGGCGGTCAATAGAGTCGAGAGAGGCGAAGTGGGCAACGACGCTAAGCTCCTTCCTTTATTCTTGCAGACTTTTGATGCGCTAGAACGCTGGGAGTATCAGCCAAGGCAGCAGCAACGCGGGCGCGGGCTTCTTTGAGAGCGAGTTGCACGTGACTGACTGCGGTGCCGCCGGGAACATCGTGACAGTCGACGGTGCTGCGGAGGGAGATGGCGGCGAAGACGTCTTCTTCGAAGTGCTCGCTGAGCTTCTTTAGCTCGGCAAGCGGGAGAGCGTTGAGTTCGAGATTTTTGTCGAGGCCGAGACGGACTGCGTTGCCGATGATCTCGTGGGCTTTGCGGAAGGGAACGCCTTTGTTGGAGAGGTAGGTCGCGGCGGCCATGGCGTTGAGGTATCCGGTTTCGGCGGCCGATTGCATGCGCTCGGCGCGGAAGGTGAGGGCTCGGGTGAAGTTCGGAAGGACGCTGAAAAGACCGGCCAATGTGTCGGCTACGTCGAAGATCTGTTCCTGGCCCTCTTGGAGGTCTTTGTTGTAAGCGAGAGGTAGGCCTTTGATCAGAGTTGCGAGCGCGGTGGCTGCGCCGAGGAGGCGTGCGGATTTGCCGCGGGCGAGTTCGGTGAGGTCGGGGTTTTTCTTCTGCGGCATCGCAGAGGAGCCGGTGGAGAAGGCTTCGGGCAGGTCGACGAAGCCGAACTCGGCGGTGGCGTAGAGGGTGAGCTCTTCGGCGAAGCGGGAGATGTGGAGGCCGAGGGTGGAGGCGGCCTGCGCGAAGTCGAGCATGAAGTCGCGGTCGGAGGTGGCGTCCATGCTAGTTGGTGGTGGGGGCGGTGAAGCCCAGGGCGTCGGAGGCGATGCGGCGATTGAGGCCGAGGGTTGCGCCGGCGATAGCACCGGAGCCGAGGGGGCAGAAGTTCATGCGGCTGCGTGCGTCGAGGAAGCGGGAGTGGTCGCGCTCGAGCATGGCGACGTAGGCGAGGAGCCAGTGGGCTACGAAGACTGGTTCGGCGCGCTGGAGGTGGGTGTAGCCGGGCATGACGGCTTCACCGGCTCGTTCGGCGAGGTCGATGAGTGCGCTCGCGCCATTGGTTGAGGCCGCCGAGTGTGTCGTCGATGGAGGCGCGGACGAAGAGGCGCATGTCGGTGGCGATCTGCTCGTTGCGGCTGCGGCCGGTGTGGAGCTTCAGGGCCGGGTCGCCGATTTGTTTGGTGAGTTCGAGTTCGACGAAGTGGTGGATGTCTTCGGCTTGTTCGTTGGCGGCGATGTTTTCTAGTTTGGCTACGGCGCGCAGGCCTTCTTCCATTTGGAGGAGCTCGGCACTGGTAAGGATTCCGGCGGCCTGGATGGCGCGGGCGTGGGCTATGCTCGCTTCGACCTCGTGAGGGAGGAGGCGCCAGTCGAAGGGGAAGGAGCGCTGCCATTCTTCGAATTGCTTGTTGAGTGGTTCGCGGAAACGGCCGGACCACATCTTGAGGGCGGGTTGTTCGTTGGTGGGCATCAATAATCTTTCTTCTCTGATTGATCTTGTTTATTGCTTATCACTTGGCCGATATCCACTATAGGTACCCTGAATACTCGTCACATCTATGTAGATGGGCGTCATTTCCCCAGCTGTGTCCGCATGATGGAGCTTCCCATGGATGGTTACGGCATGGCCTTTCCATTTTGCGGCGGGAAGATCGCTCAGCGGAACGAGAGCCATGTTCGGAAAAAACAGCTTGAGGCGCTTCGCGGGATCACAGCCGAATTCGCTGTCTATGCACGGCGTATTCACGGGGACAGGGACTTCGAGCGCCCAGTAGGTGACATGTGCATCGTGCTTAGGATCCTCGCCGTACCCCGGAGGGCCAAACCCGTGAATCAGTCGGATGGTGCCCTGGATTGTCGTTTCCTGACCTTCGGGCTTGATGAGTTGCTGGGCGAAAGATCTCGCTTGGGTGCTCAAAAGCATACAGAAAGACGCTAAGACGAAGCGTATCAGTTGTTGTGCGGTCTGTTGCCTTCTGAACATTTTGCGGAGCGTACCTTAGGGGCTGAAGCCCCGAAATGTTTGTGGCGGTTACGGCACGGCTGAAGCCGTGCCCTTAACGGATCGTGCTGCTGTGAAAGAGAACGCAACCGCAAATACAGAAGCAGATTCCCTTCGGGAATGACAACCAAGAAAAGCCACGGCAAAAACGAAATACAGGGATCCTTCGCTTTGCTCAGGATGACGACGTCGGGTGCGGTTATTGCTTGGTGTTGGTGGTGGTGAGTTGGGGCATCTCGGAGCCTTTGCTTAGAGTGATTAGACCGCTTTGGGCGTAGGTGATGAGTTTGGCGCGAGTGTCGGTGATATCTAGATTGCGCATGGTGAGTTGGCCGATACGGTCGCGGGGGGAGAAGGTGGATTCGCCCTTTTCCATGGTGAGGCGCTCGGGGTGAAAGGTGAGGTTGGGTGAGGCGGTGTTGAGGATCGTGTAGTCGTTGCCGCGGCGGAGTTCGATTGTAACTTCTCCGGTTACAGGTTTGGCGACCCAGCGCTGGGCGGCTTCGCGGAGCATGATGGCCTGGGGGTCGAACCAGCGGCCCTGGTAGAGGAGGCGGCCTAGCTTGCGGCCGTTTTCGCGGTACTGCTCGATGGTGTCCTCGTTGTGGATGCCGGTGATGAGGCGCTCGTAGGCGATGAAGAGGAGAGCGAGGCCGGGGGACTCGTAGATGCCGCGGCTCTTGGCTTCGATGATGCGGTTTTCGATCTGGTCGCTCATGCCGAGGCCGTGACGGCCGCCGACGCTGTTGGCTTCGAGCATAAGGGCTACGGGGTCGGGGTAGTCGGCGCCGTTGAGGGCTACGGGGAAACCTTCTTCGAAGCGGATGGTGATCTCTTCAGGTTTGATGGTGACGTCGTCGCGCCAGAAGGCAGTGCCCATGATGGGGGCGACGATCTTCATGCTGGTGGTGAGGAGCTCGAGGTCTTTGGCTTCGTGGGTTGCGCCGAGGATGTTGGAGTCGGTGGAGTAGGCTTTTTCGGCGGACATCTTATAGCCGAAGCCGGCTTTGGTCATGAAGGCGGACATCTCGGCGCGGCCGCCTAGCTCGTCGATGAAGGCGGCGTCTAGCCAGGGCTTGTAGACCTTGAGGTCTGGGTTGACGAGGAGGCCGTAGCGGTAGAAGCGCTCGATGTCGTTGCCTTTGAAGGTGGAGCCGTCGCCCCAGATGTTGACGTCGTCTTCCTTCATCGCCGTCACTAACATTGTCCCAGTGACAGCCCGGCCGATGGGGGTGGTATTGAAGTAAGTGACGCCGGCGGTGGTGATGTGGAAGGCTCCGGACTGGAGGGCGGCGATGCCTTCGCGGACGAGGGGGCCGCGGCAGTCGATGAGGCGGGCTTTTTCGGCGCCGTACTCGAGGGCTTTGCGGGGGATTTCGTCGTAGTCGGCTTCGTCGGGCTGGCCGAGGTTGGCGGTGAAGGCGTAGGGGATGGCGCCTTTCTGCTTCATCCAGTGAAGCGCGGCGCTGGTGTCGAGGCCGCCGGAGAAAGCTATGCCTACCTTCTGGCCGAGGGGCAGGGATTCGAGGATTACGGACATAGTGATGCTGACCTCAGTGGTGGAGCAGATTTGGCCGAAAACGAGCTTTTAGCTGTTAGCTCTTACTAGCTAGAAGCTAACGGCTTGTTTTGCGGGGTTGGATTCCGCGGCTGCGGCTATTGGAGATGCGCTTGGCTCCTCCGAGGAGCATGAGCATGATGGCCTTTTGCGCATGCATGCGGTTTTCGGCCTGGTCGAAGACGATGGATTGCGGACCGTCGAGGACGGCGTCGGTGACTTCGGCGTTGCGGTGCGCGGGGAGGCAGTGCATGAAGACGGCGTCGGGCTGTGCGTTGGCCATGAGGGCTTCGGTGACCTGATAGGGCTTGAAGATGGGCGCGCGCTTGGTGGCTTCGTGCTCGAAGCCCATGCTGGTGCAGACGTCGGTGTAGACGGCGTCGGCTCCGGTGACGGCTTTGATGGGATCATGCAGAAGAGTGATGCTGCCGCCGGTGGTCTCGGCGATCTCGATGGCCTTGTGGATGATCTCGAGTTTGGGGGCGAAGCCTTTGGGAGAGGCAATGCTGCAGTGTGCGCCGAGCTGGGCGGCTGTGAGCATCAGGGAGTGGCAAACGTTGTTGCCGTCGCCGACGTAGGCGAAGTGAAGGCCCTGCGCGGTGCCGAAGCGCTCTTCGAGGGTGAAGAAGTCGGCGATGGCCTGGCAGGGGTGTTCGAAGTCGGAGAGGGCGTTGATGACAGGGATTTTGGAGCAGGCGGCGATCTCGGTGATGGTCTCGTGCGCGTAGGTGCGGAGGACCATGATGGACATCCAGCGCTCAATGTTGTGGGCCATGTCAGCGAGGGATTCGCGCTCGCCGAGAGGGGACTGAACCTGGTCGACGAAGATGGCGTTGCCGCCGAGGGTGTTGATGGCCGCTTCGAAGGTAAGACGTGTGCGGAGCGAGGCCTTCTCGAAGAACATGACGAGCTGTCTGGCATCGAGCGCGTGGCGGAAGTCTTCGGGGTGGTTTTTGACGGCGTGGGCTAACTCCATGATGGCGGCCATCTCCTGCACGGTGATGTCGGCGATGGAGCAGAGATCGCGGCCGCAGAGGCGCTTGGAGGCTTCGCTGAAGGCGGTGTCGGATTGAATGCCCAAGGTTACTGTTGGCTTCGGCGAGGCGAGGTCTTCGCCCGCGGCGTCCATAGATTTGGTGTTCATGACTACTGTTTTGCTACCCATGGGATTGCTCTCCTGCCGGCACTGCGCCGGCGAATGCTGCACTGACGATCTCGTCGAGCGCGGCGATGGCTGTTTCGACATGCTTACGCTCGAGAAGGAATGGTGGAAGGAAACGGATGACTGTTTCGCTGGTCCGGTTGACGATGATGCGCTGCTCCATAAGCTGGGAGGCTACGCGTTTGGCCAGATCGGCTGAGTTGAGCTCGAGGCCGAGCATGAGTCCCATGCCGCGGACGTCGACGATGCAGTCGTGGCGTGCGGCGAGTCTGGTGAGTTCACCGCGGAAGAATTCGCCAACGTCGGTGATGTGTTCGAGGAGGTTGTCGTGCTTGATGGTGTCGATGACGGCGATGGCCACGGCGCAAGCCAAGGGATTGCCGCCAAAGGTGGTGCCGTGCATGCCGGGGGTAATCGACGCGGCGGCGGAGTTCGTGCAGAGCATCGCTCCCATGGGAATACCGTTGGCGATGGGCTTGGCGAGGGTGGTGACGTCGGGGAGGATGCCGTAGTGCTGATAGGAGAACCATTTGCCGGTTCGGCCCATGCCGCTTTGGATCTCGTCGGCGAGGAGGAGGGCTCCGGTGGAGTTGCAGAGTTCACGTGCGGTGGCGAAGAACTCCTGCGATACGGGGTTGATGCCGCCCTCGCCCTGAACGGGTTCGATGCAGATCGCGCAGATTTCGCTTCCATTGCCAGCGGAAAATTTGGCGCGGAGGTCGGCTACGTCGTTGAAGCGAACGAACTCGACGCCGGGCATGACGGGTTCGAAGGGCTCGCGGTACTTCGCTTTGGCAGTGGTGGCGACCGAGCCCATGGAGCGGCCGTGGAAGCTGTGGTCGAGGGCGAGAAATTTTGTGCCGATATTGCGGCCTTCGGCGCGCAGACGTCCGGCGTTAGCGCGGGCGAGCTTGAGGGCGGCCTCCCATGCTTCCGTGCCGCTATTGGTGAAGAAGACGCGATCGAGGCCGCTGATCTCGGTGAGGCGAACAGCCAGTTCGGCGGTGTGCTCGTGGAAGAAGAGGTTGGAGGTGTGGATGAGGCGCTTGCTTTGGCGGACGATCGCCTCTTCGACTGCAGGATGGGCGTAGCCTAGCGCAGAGACTCCGATGCCACTGAGGAGGTCGAGGTAGTCGTTGCCATTTTCATCGCGGAGGTAGACGCCGTCACCGCTGACGAAGAGATACGGATTGCGTTCGTAGGTTTGAAGGAGCAACTTGCTCTCCGCTGCCTGGTTGGATGCTAAGTTCATGCGACCATGACCTCCGTTCCGTCGTTGACCCGCGTGGAGACGAGGTCGGGTAGAAGATTTGCGACCTCTGCGGGAAGGATTCGTACCCGTTTGACGCCGTGGGTTAGGGCTTCGCGGCACGCGTTTAGTTTTGGCAACATGCCGCCAGAGACGATCTGCTGCTTCTCCAGTGCGGGAATTTGAGCGAGGGTGAGCCAGCGCATGACGTTGCCGTCTGCGCCTTTGACTCCCGGGACGTCGGTGAGGAAGACGAGGGTGTCGGCCTTGGTGCCAATGGCGCAGGCGGCGGCCATCTCATCGGCATTGATGTTGTAGTACTCGCCGTCGAAGCCGAGGGCGATGGAGGAGATGACCGGGACAGCGCCCATGGTCCAGATGGCTTCGAGCCACTTGGGGTCCATGGCGGCGATCTCACCGACGAAGCCAAGGTCGGGATTCGTTTTCTTCTTGCGGGCGCGGAAGACGTGGCCGTCTCCGCCAGAGAGGCCGACGGCGGACTGACCGTGAGAGCCGATAGCAGCGACGAGGGACTTGTTGACCCGGCCGGCGAGGACCATTAGGGCGGCGTCGCGGGTCTCAGCGTCGGTGATGCGCAGGCCGGAGACGAACTCACTTTTCTTTGCCCATCTGAGTCAACGTGCGAGTCAGTTGCACTCCTCCGCCGTGGACGACGGCGACCTGATTTCCATCGGCGACGAGGTTAGCGATCGCTTTACCGGCGGCGTGGAGGATCTTCTTGTCCTCAAGAGCGGCACCGCCTAGTTTGATGACGAATCTCACAGCAAGCCCTCCTCTTCCTTCCATCCGCACATCAGATTCATGTTCTGGACTGCCTGACCAGCTGCGCCCTTAAGAAGATTATCGAGGCACGAGACCATCACAAGGCGAGTGCCGTTCGGGGCGAGCGCAAAGCCAAGGTCACAGAAGTTGGTGCGGACGACGTGCTGAATCTCCGGTAGATGCGGTGATGCATGCAGGCGAACTAATGGGCTGTCTCTGTAGAAGTTATGGAGCACTTCGTTGATTGCTGCGGCGTCTGTCTTCTGTTTGAGGCGAAGATAGATGGTCGACAGGATTCCCCGTGGTATCGGCAGGAGATGCGGCGTGAACTGAATCTGATCCGACTGCAGATGAAGCTGCTCGAGTAGCTCTCCGGTGTGGCGATGGCCGAAGACGGCGTATGCGGAGAGGTTGTCGGCGGCGTGCATGAAGTGAGTATTTGCCGTGGGTGCCTTTCCGGCTCCGCTGACTCCCGATTTGGCGTCGCAGATAATGCCGTGCTCGACATCGACGAGCCCAGCCTGAACCAGAGGCGCGAGTGGGAGGATGACCGAGGTGGCGTAGCACCCGGGGTTCGCGACGAGGCGGGCTTGCCGGATGCGGTCACGATGAAGCTCCGGGCTTCCATAGACTGCCTCGACCTGCAGGGCAGCCGCATGCTCAGGATCTGTGTCCTTGAGGCGGTAGACGGCACGATTGACGCTGTCCTGAAGGCGCCAGGCGCCGCTCAGATCGATGACTTTGATGCCGTGTGCGATCGCCTGCGGCACCCATTCGCGGGATTGCTCGTGGGGTGTTGCAAGAAACAGGAGTTCGATTCCTGAGTCGACGACGCGCTCCCAGCTGAAAGGGAAGACCTGATGCGTGCGACGGACTCCGGCGGTTGCGAGCTGAGGGTGAAGGTCTTCTAGATAGGTGACAGTGTCCGCTTCGCCAGCGCGACCAAGGAAGGTTGGCGCCGTGCCGTTCCACCTGGGATGGTGCAGGAGCAGGCGTGCGAGTTCGCCTCCGGCGTAGCCGCCGACACCTGCAATTGCAGTACGAGGTGACGCGTCCGCCGAACTCGAGAGCTGCGCATCGACTCGTGCTACAGGTTCCAGCGGATTGACTGTTGCTGAGTTAGCCAAGATATTCTTCCATTCGAGTTTTCAAGAGAGTTGCCCGTTTATCATCCGGGCAAATAATGAGAACGTTATCGTCTCCGGCGATGGTACCGATGACCTCAGGCCAGTCTTCGTAGTCGATTCCTGCTGCGATAGGTTGAGCGCTTCCTGTTGTCGTCACCAGGACGAGGAGATTCATTGCCTGACGCACTTCCAAACCGAAACTTTCGAGCAGTTCACTGATTCCCGGGAGCGCATCTTCATCGGAGTCCGGTCCTGCAGGAAGGGAGTAGCCTGCCGGCCCCTTGCTCAGTCGTAACTCGTGGATGTCGCGGGAGAGTGTGGCCTGGGTAACATGAAAGCCTCGTCCCGCAAGCTTTCGACGCAATTCGTCCTGACTTGCAACCGCTGTTTTTGTCAGGAGTTCCTGAATTGCGGCGTGACGCTGTTGTTTCATGGTTGTTTGTACCTGTTCTTTCGCTGTTCCGTCGTCAACGCAGGTTGAAATGGAAGCGCGGCAATTCCGCTATGTATAAATATACACAATTAATGTATATTTATACAAAAGACAAAACCAGCAACTAAAGAACGCCAGAAAACACTTTTCAAGGAAGGTGTCGTTACGGAGCATTCTACCTCCCGACGACGTATAGTGAAGCATGGAACGCTCTCCCGCATCCAGTTTATCGCGAACTTTTGGAGGTTTTTCTTTGCCTGCGGAGGATTCGCCGTCTTTGATTGACGAACGCTTCGATCACGATTCCTGCGGGGTGGGATTTGTTGCTTCAGTGAACGCGTCTCCTTCTCATGAGATATTGCAGCAGGCTTTGACGGCGTTGAGCAGGCTGGCTCATCGGGGCGCGACTGCGGCGGACGGAAAGACGAGTGACGGTGTCGGCGTGATGACGGCGATTCCCCGGGCTTTGCTGGTGAAAGCAGCCAGACTGGCGATCGAGGAGAAGCAGTTGCTTGGCGTGGGGATGTTACTGCTTCCTGGCGAAGAGACGCGCGCTGAGGGATTGCTGGAGCGCTGCCTGAACTCTCATGATTTTGATGTGCTGGGCTGGCGAGATGTTCCGGTCTGCACGGAGTGGCTGGGTGAGATGGCGTTAGGCACGATGCCGAAGATTCGCCAGGTGCTGGTTGTCGACTCGAGCGCTGCCGAAGCGGGGACGATGGAGCGGCGGCTTTATCTTGCGCGAAAGCAGTTTGAAAGGGCCCACGCACAGGGAGATGTTACGGGTTACGTTTGTTCGTTGTCGTCGCAGACGATCGTCTACAAGGCGATGTGCACCGGGGAGTTCCTTCCGAATTTTTATCCGGACCTTGCGTCAGAGGACTACGTTACTCCGTTCGCGGTCTTCCATCAGCGTTATGCGACCAACACCGCGCCGACCTGGCATCGTGTTCAGCCGGGAAGGAAGCTTGGTCATAACGGCGAGATCAATACGGTATGGGGAAATCGTGCGCGGATGGCGGCACGCGACTCGACGCTTCCGGTGGAGTGCAAGCCGGTCCTGACGGTGGGTGGTACGGATTCGACGAGTCTGGATGAAGCGGTTGAGATGTTGTCGCAAAACGGCAGAACGCTGTCGGAGTCGGTCCGCATGCTGCTTCCTCCGGCAACGGATGGTCATCATACTTCTTCGTTTCTGCGGTATCACACGGATTGCGCTGAACCCTGGGATGGGCCAGCGGCGATAGCCTTCAGCGATGGCCAGGTGGTTGGCGCTGTACTGGACCGCAACGGATTGCGACCCTGCCGGTTTGCGATCACGCGAGATGGATTGGTCGTTGCCGGATCGGAGACGGGCCTCGTGGATCTTGATCCGGAAGAGGTGACGCACAGCGGACGGCTGGGACCGGGACAGATGATCGTCGTCGATTTGATGAGCCGAAAGGTCTATGAGAACGATGCTTTGCTCGCGTTGTTTGATGCAGGAACGGCCTACTCCGAACTGATGGAGGAGACTCCGTTCGTTCCGGCGACGGTTGCCGGTATTGATCCTGCCACGCTGGCTGGCGCGCAGCGAGGCTTCGGGTACACGCGGGAAGACGTAAAGATGATCCTGCAGCCGATGGCGATTGAAGGGAAAGATGCGGTGTGGTCGATGGGCGACGATACCCCGCTGGCGTTTCTGGCGCGTTCGCCACGGCCGATCTACGCCTATTTCCGTCAGCGATTCGCGCAGGTGACGAATCCGCCGATCGATTCGTTACGCGAGTCGTGTGTGGTGTCGCTGCATACGCGGCTTGGCCCTTGGCCGCACCTGTTGGATAAGAACGCTCCTTTGCCTGGAATTTCACTGCCCTCGCCGTTCCTGTCGCTGGGGCAGGTTGAGGCGTTGCGGCGAGGTGAATATCCACATCGAGGGGAGCTGAATCTGGCGGAGCTTCCGGCGGTGTTTTCGGCGGACAAGATGCTGACCCAGGCGCTGGATGAGCTGTGCATGCAGGCCATCAAGCTGGTGCGCAACGGGGCACGCATTCTATTGCTCTCGGACCGCACGGCGAGTGCGGCGACGCTGCCGATTCCAATGCCGATGGCTACGGGTGCGGTGCATCAGGCTTTGGTCAATGCGGGACTTCGTACGCTGACCGGGCTTGCGGTGGAGGCGGGCGATTGCCGCGACATTCATCATGCGGCGGTTCTGATCGGATATGGCGCGGGCGCGGTTTGTCCGTGGCTGGCGCTTGAGACGGGAAGAAGTCTTGCGCCTGAGGGTACGGATGGAGTTGAGGCCGAGCGCAAGATGCTGAAGTCGCTTGATGCCGGACTGGCGAAGGTGATGTCGAAGATGGGAATCTCCGTTGTCGACAGCTATCGCGGCGCGCATCTGTTCGACATTCTCGGCTTGCATTCGAGCGTGGTGAATCTATGTTTCGCGGATACGCCTGCGCCCCTTTCCGGGATTGGATTTGCGGAGCTGGAGCGTCATCTGCGGCAGACATGGTCTGCGAATGATGCGGCTGCGACTGAGCTTCCGGACTATGGATGGGTGCGATTCCGTAAGGCGGATGTCTCCGAACCTCACGCGTGGCAGCCTCCGACGGTGAAGGCATTGCAGTCGGTTGTCGGGAGTGCGCGGAATGTTCCTCAGCCGAGTGATCCTTCCAGTGCGTTCGCAATTTATACAAGGGATGTGATTGCTCGTGATCCTGCGGTGCTACGCGATCTGCTGGAGATTCGTCCGGCCGGACCTGAGCTCTCGCTGAACGATGTGGAGACGCCGGCTAGTTTGTGCACGCGGTTTGTGGCGAGTGCGATGTCGCTTGGGTCTTTGAGCCCGGAGGCTCACCAGACGATTACGGCTGCGATGAATATGCTGGGTGGTCGATCGAATACGGGTGAGGGCGGTGAGGATCCGGCGGTGTACCGGGTGCATGCGCCTGATGCTGAAGTTGTGAACTCGGGTGACGCGCGGAGTCTCGTCGCTCGCTTGAGTGGAGGAACGGCTCTGGCCGAGCCGGCGGTCGAGGCTCCTGCGGTGCACGTTTCGCTGAACAACAAGATCAAGCAGGTTGCGTCGGGACGGTTTGGGGTGACGGCGGAGTATCTGTCGCATGCCGAGGAGATTGAGATCAAGGTGGCGCAGGGTGCGAAGCCTGGTGAGGGCGGACAGCTTCCGGGGCACAAGGTGAGTGGGTTGATTGCGCGGCTTCGGCACGCACAGCCAGGTGTGTCGCTGATCTCGCCGCCGCCGCATCATGACATCTACTCGATTGAGGATCTGGCGCAGTTGATCTACGACCTGAAACGGGTGAATCCGAAGGCAGCGATTGGGGTGAAGCTGGTGTCGGGTTGCGGTGTTGGGACCGTTGCCGCAGGTGTTGCGAAGGCCTATGCGGACTATATTGTGATCGCAGGAAATACGGGCGGCACGGGCGCGGCGGCGCTGTCGAGCATCAAGTATGCGGGAAATCCGTGGGAGCTTGGACTGGCGGAGGCGCAGCAGGTGCTGATGCAGAACGGGACGCGAGGACGAGTGCGTCTGCGGACCGATGGTGGCTTGGCGACGGCTCGTGATGTGTTGATTGCAGCGCTGCTGGGTGCTGATGAGTATGCGTTCGGGACTGCGGTTCTGGTGGTGCTGGGCTGCGATATGGCGCGGCAGTGTCATTTGAATACCTGTCCTACGGGCATTGCGACGCAGAAGCCTGAGCTGCGGGCGAAGTTTCGCGGGAAGCCGGAGCATGTCGTGCGGTTCTTCGAACAGCTTTCGGGCGACTTGCAGCATCTGCTGGCACGGTATGGGCTGCCTTCGATTGAGGCTGCAGTCGGGCGGTCGGACCTGCTGGAGCAGGTTAAGTTTGATGGCAATCTGGATCTTCAGCCGATGCTGGCGAAGGTCTCGGATGGGCCGGGGCGATGGATGGGCGTACGGAACAACCAGCCGGTTGCTGAGCCGCCGCTTGATGAGGCGTGGATTGAGCCGGCTATGGCTGCGGTCGAAGCGGGGCTGCCGTTTGTCGTTGAGTCGAAGATCGCGAATCGAGATCGAGCGGTTGGTGCACGGCTGGCTGGAGAGCTGGCGGTGCGTCGAGCGCAGGGCGATCTTCCGTGCGACATTACGTTCAATCTGGATGGCGTTGCAGGTCAGTCCTTCGGCGCCTTCACGGTTGAGGGGATGAAGCTGGTTCTTGAGGGACAGGCGAATGACTTTGTGGGCAAGGGCTTGTCCGGCGGTGAGCTGGTGATTCGGGCTTGCGGGCTTGCTGCGAAGGATAGCGGGCAGCATGTGATTCTTGGCAACGTGGCTTTGTATGGAGCGACGGCTGGAAAGCTTTTTGCGGCGGGCCGGGCAGGGGAGCGGTTTGCTGTGCGTAACTCCGGCGCTGTTGCCGTGGTTGAGGGTGCTGGCGACCATGGTTGCGAGTACATGACCGGCGGCGTCGTGGCTGTGCTGGGGCGGGTTGGGATCAATTTCGGAGCTGGAATGACGGGAGGTCTGGCGTGGGTGTATGACGCGGACGGAACGTTGGTCTCGGGTACGAGATACCATCCGGAGTTTCTTGTTCCGGAGAGCTTCGAGGTGGTTGACCGGGAGGCTCAGGAGAGCCTACGGCTGCTGATTGAGACTCATCGGCAGGAGTCCGGCAGTACACTGGCGGCGAGGATGCTGGCGGATTGGCCTGCGATCGCTGCAGCGTTTGTCCGGCTCACTCCTAAGCCTCAAGCTTAGGTAGCGCTCTCTTTCGATGACCGAGGTAAGGTATTTCTATTGATAGGTTTGTCGGAAGATCTTTACGATGAACATTCAAGATCAAGTGCCCTCGGAGGATATCCGGGGGCTTTCCTAAGATCGCTCCGTCTGGCGGTTTGTTGAGTGGATAAAGATGCATTCTGGCGAGAGTGAATTGAAATTCATTCTTGGCAAAGGTGGGGCAATTCATTAGAGTTGGGAAACCGATGAGTTCCGGCTTGAGGCCGGAAGAAATGATGAGTGAAGATAATGGGGCTTGATTCGACGATTGTGGATTTGCCGGCGACGGGTCCTGGAAGCGATAAATATCACCGGATTCTGGAGGCGGCGGTCGAGGTAATCGCCGAACGCGGTTATTTTAACTCACCGGTGAGCGCGATTGCCAAGCGCGCGGGGGTGGCGGACGGCACGATCTATCTGTACTTCAAGAGTAAGGATGATGTGCTGCGCACGGCGATTGACGAGACGTTCAACAAGTTTCACCGGCAGGTCGAAGATGAGTTTAAGACGTTGCATGGACCGCGGGAGCAGCTTGAGCACATTGCCCGGGTTCATCTGGAGAGCCATGCGGTGAACCGCAGCATGGCGGTCCTGATGCAGACCGAGGTGCGGCAAAGCGCTAAGTTCATTGCTGAGTTTTCGCATCATCATCTGGTGAAGTACATCCAGTTGGTGCGTGAGGTGGTACGGAAGGGACAGCAGGAAGGGATCTTCCGGCAGGATGTGTCAGATGGGGTGGTGGCGCACTGTATGTTCGGGGCGATCGATGAGTTGTTGAGCTCGGCGGTGTTTACCGGACGGGTTTATGACTCGAAGGCTACGGCAGCGCAGGTGATCGATGTGCTGCTGAACGGGATCACGGCGGCGAAGTAGTGATTGTTCGTGTAGCTAAGGTGGGTGATCGGGATGCAATCTGGTCGATTCTTGAGCCGGTGATCCGGGCTGGAGAGGTCTTCACTCTGGACCGAGGGATGGACGGGGATGTTGCGCTGGCTTATTGGTTTTCCGAGGGGCATGAGGTCTTTGTCGCCGAGGACGATGGGGTTGTGGTTGGGTCGTATTATCTGCGGGCGAACCAGCGGGGTGGCGGATCGCATGTGGCTAACTGCGGATATATAACTGCGTCCGCCGCGACGGGGAAGGGAGTGGCTCGGGCGATGTGCGAGCACTCGCTGGAGCGTTCGCGGAGCCGGGGCTTCAAGGCGATGCAGTTCAATTTCGTAATCGAAAGCAACGAACGCGCGGTTCGGCTTTGGCAGAGCTGTGGTTTTACTATCCTGTGCCGGTTGCCCAAGGCGTTTCTGCATCCGCAGTTGGACTACGTTGACGCTTTCGTGATGTTTCGCGAGTTGTGATGGTTGCCGATCCGGGATTTCACGGCTTGAGATGGTTGCTGCAATAATGCAGTGGCGTGGACTGCTGCGATGAATTGTCCTGGGAGATTTCATGTTTGATCTGGTAACGATGAATGATGCGCTGGTGAAGGCTACCGGCAGAGGCGATGCGGTTGTGATGTTGGGGCAGGATGCCGAGGGTGGGTGGAAGCCGATTACCTCAAGCGAACTCTATGGCCGGGTGCGGGCGCTGGCAGATGTGTTGCGTGGATGGGGACTGGGCAAGGGCGATCGTGTGGCGATCCTGAGCGAGAACCGCTGGGAGTGGGCGGTTACAGACTTTGCGACGCTGGCGATTGGAGGCGTGGATGTGCCGCTTTATCCGACGCTGACGCCGGAACAGATCGGGTACATGCTCCGGGACTCGGGGGCGAAGGCGGTGGTCGTGTCTTCGCACGATATGTATGAGAAGGTAGTGGCGGCCGGGGATTTACCGGAGCTGGAGCACGTGGCAGTGATGGATGCAGGAGAGCTTAGCGGGGCGGAGAGCTTTGCGAAGCTGATGGAGGGGGCAAAACAGAGAGAGCAAAGGGACGTTGCGTTCGATGCGTTGGTGAAAGAGACGAAGCCAGAGGATCTGGCGACGATTATTTATACGTCGGGGACTACGGGCGAGCCGAAGGGTGTGATGCTGACGCATGAGAACCTGGCGAGCAATATCAATCATTCGACGGGACCGATGGGATTCGGGGATAAAGATAGCTGCATCTCGTTTCTGCCGCTGTCGCACGTGACGGCGCGAAGTCTGGACTACGTGATGATGTGTCATGGGGCGAAGGTTGCGTATTGCTCGAGGTTCGACCAGCTGCCGGCAGCGATGAAGACGGTGAAGCCGACGATTCTGGTGGCGGTGCCGCGGGTGTACGAGAAGATTCGGCAGGCGGTGGAGGGCAAGTCGGCCGCGTCTCCTGTGAAGCTAAAGATTCTGCACTGGGCGCTGGCCACGGGCAAGAAGCATCGCAACGAGATTCTTGCCGGAAAGACGCCGGGCGGGTTGAGCTGGAAGATTGCGAATAAACTGGTGTATTCGAAGATACGTGAGGCGTTTGGCGGCTGTGCGGAGGTGTTCATCTCTGGTAGCGCGCCACTGGGGCTGGATTCTGCGGGGTGGTTTGCGGATGTGGGAATCCGGATCTTTGAGGGGTATGGGTTGACGGAGACGTCGCCGGTGATCTCGCTGAACTATCCGAATGCGCATCGCATGGGGACAGTGGGCAAAGTGCTTGAGAATGTGCAGTGCCGGGTTGCGGAGGATGGCGAGATCGAGGTGAAAGGGCCTTCGATCTTCAAAGGGTATTGGAAGAAGGAGAAGGAGAGTGGGGAGGCCTTTACTCCGGATGGGTGGTTCAGGACGGGGGATATTGGAAACATCGATAAGGATGGGTTCTTGTCGATTACGGACAGGAAGAAGGAGTTGCTGAAGACGAGCGGCGGTAAGTTTATTGCTCCTCAGCCGATTGAGAATAAGTTGAAGTCAAATTTGTTGGTGGCACAGGCTGCGCTGGTCGGCGACAAGCACAAGTTTGCGTCTGTGCTGATCTCGCCGAACTTTGCGGCGCTGGAGGGATGGGCAAAGGGGCAGGGGATTGCGACAGGAGACAATGGTGCGTTAGTGAAGGATGGGCGGGTCCTGAAGGCTTATCAGGAGATTGTGGACAATGTGAATGCTGGGCTTGCGAACTTTGAGAGTATGAAACGGATGAGTGTGGTTCCTGAGGAGTGGACCGTAGACGATGGAACGTTGACGCCGAGCATGAAGCTGAAACGACGGGTGGTGGAGCAGCGATATGCGAAGGAGATCGGCGAGTTTTATGCGGATGAGGCGACTTCGAAGGGCTAAGGACCTGTGAGTATGGGCTACGGTGAAGGTGGCACCGGACGTCCGCGATGTTTGCCGGAGAAGAAGGCACAACTCGTGTTGACGGGGCATTGATCACACTTAGGATTTGTGCGCTTGCAGATCATCTGGCCGTGTTGCTTTAGAAGCAAGTAGGCGCGCGTACGGAGGTCGAAGGTTGCAGGTGTTTGGGAGGCGATGGCGTCCTGGGCTTCGCGGTAATTTACGGTGTAATTTTCGCGTTCTCTGCCGAGAAGGATACGGACGAGCACGTGTGGGCAGTTGGAGGGGATCGCGGCGACGGGTGAAATGTGGGCGAAGAGAAGGATGCGGTCGGCGCCTGGGTCAGCGATGTTAGGAAATTTCCGGAGCTCTTTTCGCGCTTGATCCACGGGACCGGACAGTGCGTGGAGAAGATCTCCGTCGAACTGATCCTTGACGCGCATGGCAATCTCCTTGAGACGCAGGGCACGGAGTTCGGGCACCATGCCGCCGACTTTCAACGCGGTTGCGAGTTTTTCCGGGGAGGCGGCGAGGAGATCTTCGGGAGTGATGCCGATGGATTTTGTCAGAGACGTCCAGCCCTTGGCGCAGGCGGTGTCGGAGGCAGGGTAGCCGCAATGCCACCACACCAGGAAATGGTAGGGATCCGTAGGCCACGATGGAGCCTGGGGGCCGTAGAAGGACTCGAGTTTGTCGAGTAGCAAGGGAACCGTATGAGTGGGCTTGCTCATGGGCTACCTTTTTACTCTCCCTCTACTGTTCGTGCATTCGTTTTTGTGTTCCGCGGACGCGGGGATTGTAGGATTCAGAGATGACGATGTTGCTTCGGGCTAAGAAGGCAGGACGGAAGTTTCTGAATCCTGTTCCGACCACGATTGGCGGGTTTGGGACACTGTTCAAGGTGCTGCCGAGGTTTTTAAGCAGCAAGGAGGAGAAGACTCCGCGGCAGCGGTTGGGGCCTTTCCGAACCGATGTTGCGGTGTATGGGGCGGCTCCGGTGAGCGGGCTGCGGGTGACGTGGATGGGGCACTCATCGATGCTGGTGGAGATCGATGGAGTGCGGGTGCTGGTGGATCCGGTTTGGGATGAGCGGGCTTCGCCTAGCAAGTGGGCGGGGCCGAAGAGATTTTTCGCTGCTCCTGTGCGGTTGGAGGATCTGCCGGGTGTGGAGGTGGTGCTGGTTTCGCATGACCATTATGACCATCTTGGGGAGGCTACGATTCGGCTGCTGGCGGAGTTGGAGTCGATGCGTGAGGCAAGGTGGGTGACTTCGCTGGGTGTGGGGGAGATTCTGCGCGGGTTCGGGGTGAAGGCGGAGCGGATCTCCGAGTTGGATTGGACGGAGAGTGTGGGGGTGGGTGGGCTGCAGATTACGGCTGTGCCTTCACGGCATTTTTCGGGGCGGAGTATGTTCAACCGATTTGAGACGCTGTGGTCGGCGTTTGTGCTGAAGGGGTCGAGGCATACGGTTTACTTTGGGGCGGACTCGGGGTGGTGGGAAGGGTTCGAGGAGATTGGGGCGAAGTATGGGCCGTTCGATCTGACGATGCTCGAGATTGGGGCTTTCGATGTGCTTTGGGATGCAATTCATCTGGGGCCGGATGGCGCGGCTAGGGCGTTCGAGGCGCTGGGCGGAGCTGGGTTGATGATGCCGATTCACTGGGGGCTGTTTGACCTGGCGCTGCATGCCTGGCGGCAACCGATTCAGCGGCTGTTGGAGTTAGCGGGGGAGAAGAAGATTCAGGCTGTGGTCTCCGGAGCCGGGGAGGCCTACAGAGTTTGTGGCGGGGGTGGAGGTTCGGTCGGATTGGTGGCGGTAATATGTAGTTTCCTGATTCGACAGTGGTTTTTTACTTCAGGATTGCTTTAGCCGAATAGATCTCTGGACCGCGATGCCGAGTTCGGCTTTGTCTTGACGGGAAGCAGCTTACCGTAAGGCTCTGATGTGCATCCAAGTGTGCCATGAATTTCTTTTCGGACACCCGAGAGGCAGAGCGGCGCTTCGGAGACTACATCGACGACTTGCATGATATCTTTCGTTGCAATCGTGTTGATTACGGTTCGCCGCAAGACTTTGTCGTGTTCGCCCGGGCGGTGAGACATCAGAGCGAACTTCGCAACGACGTGATGCGCTTGGTGAAATCTCTCAGGGAAGACGAGACAAACATCTCGTTTCGCACGATTCTGACGATTATCGCGGTGGCGAGCGGTGGCCCGGAGGTCGCGATGTCCGAATTGGAGATGAGCTTGCCGGTCCAGTATGTTGTCGAATCTCTGAATAACGCCGACATAGGCAGCCAGGACAAGGTCGAACCAGCCGATCGAGTTTCCATCAATCCTTCCGTCGATTCCATCGATCAGGGGGCGTCGAACGATCTTCTAGTTTCAGGGGCTGATCCGGGTTATTCGGATACGTTGGCTGAATCGCTGGCCCGGCTGGAGTCGAACAGCTTACAACTTAAGACTTATCTCGATTCGATCGAGCAAAGGATCGCCAGGATTGAACCGCGATCGAAGGATATTCCGTCGCCAACTCTCTCCGTTCCACCAGTCCCTTCACTCGATGAGGCGGAGACTGGATATTTGGCGTCAGTTTTGACCGAGAGTGAACCTCGACGACTGCACAACAATCATCTGGGGTCGGATCAAGGCGATGTTGTCACTGAATCTACGAGAGTATCTACTGGTCCTCGGCGAAACGCTCAGTCGTTTTCTAGTTCCGTGAGAAGGGGTGCGCTCCCGATTTTCGTTGGCACTTCCACTCTCGTGCTCGCGGCTTCTCTCTTATGGGTTGTGGAACGCGGCTCTGGCGATGGAGTAACGCGTTCCTCAAATGCAACGGTTGATAGTGATGGCCAAAACTCATTGTCTGGCGTTGCTCTTGGTGTTCATGATCCTTTGGTTTCCATCAAAGAGCTGCAACAGGAGGCTGGTCAGGTAAGTGATTCGGAAGCCACGCCCGCGCAAACTCCAAAGAGGAGCGCGGCGAAGACACAAGTAAGATCTTCACCGCACCTCTCTTTATCTCATGCAGCGAATGCAGAGACGCAACCTGTGGCGGCGCCAGCGACATCCGAGGCTGGCCCATCCGATGGAGTCGATGAACTGGGTTCCGAACCGCTGGAGCATCACCCCGTAGATGTATCTTCCGATGTCATGGCGGCAAATCTTGTGTCGGGTCTGCAACCCTCTTATCCCTTGTTGGCGAATCTGGCGCATATGCAGGGCAGCGTGGTGATGCAAGCGGTGATCTCCAGAGAGGGGACTGTGGAACGCCTTCACGTCATTAAGGGGCATCGCCTGTTGCGGAGTGCGGCGAAGAACGCAGTGCAAAGCTGGCGATACCGGCCTTACAAGGTCGATGGCGTGACGGTTGAGGTCGCGACTGTCGTGAGTGTCGATTTCTCCCGGCATCACCTACTGAATCCATGAGCATTCGTGTTGTGAAAGAAGCTCGATGGATCAAGCACAGGCGCGAGTAGGGGGATACCGGCAGTCTCGCGAGTTATTTCGACGTGCGTTTCCTCACAGAGAGAGCCTGAAGTTTTGCTGCTTAGCGTATGATTTTTGGTGGTGTGTTTTTTAACGATTGAAGGAGATACGAATGCGGATTGGGATGTTGACGGGGGGCGGAGATTGCCCTGGATTGAATGCAGTGATTCGGGCGGCTGTGCGCAAAGGAATTTTGCACTATGGAGATGAGTTCGTCGGGTTTATGGAAGGGTGGCGGGGCGTTCTGGACGATGTGACCATGCCGCTGACACTTGAAACGACGTCGGGAATCCTGCACAAGGGTGGAACGATTTTGCGGTCGTCGCGGACGAATGTGAAGAAGATTCCGGGCGGGTTTGATAAGTGCCTGGAGGTGCTCCAGAAAAATAAGATTGATGCTTTGATTGCTTTGGGGGGCGACGATACGCAGTCGATCTCGCTGGCGCTGAGCGAGAAGGGTATGAAGTGCGTTGGGGTTCCGAAGACGATCGATAACGATCTGAGCGGAACTGACGCTTGTTTTGGGTTTGATACCGCGGTGACGATTGCGACCGAGGCGGTTGACCGGCTGCACTCGACCGCAGAGGCACACAACCGCGTGCTGGTGTGCGAGGTGATGGGACGCGATGCGGGATGGATTGCGATTACCTCGGGAATTGCCGGTGGGGCCGATGTGATTCTCGTGCCCGAAGTGCCGATTGATATCGACGAGGTATGCCGTTTGCTGAAGTATCGGCATGACAATGGAAAGAAGTTCGGGATTGTGGTGGTTGCCGAGGGAGCGAAGTTTCCTGAGGGCCCGCAGGCGACCCACGGAACGAACGTGGATTCATTCGGGCATGTGCGGTTGAGCGGGATTGGGCAGGCGCTGGCGGAGGAGATTGAGAAGCGGACGAAGTATGAGACCAGGAGCGTGAACCTGGGGCATACGCAGCGGGGCGGAACGCCTTCGGCGTATGACCGGATGCTGGCGACGCGGTATGGCGTAGCGGCGATCGACCTAGTCCATGCTGGGAACTTTGGCCGGCTGGTTGTGCTGAAGGGAACTCAGATCACGGACATTCCCCTGGCTGATGCGATCGCGAAGACACGGACGGTAGGAGAGGATCTGCTGGACGTGATGAAGGGATTGCAGCCTAAGAAGTGAGTTATTGCAGTTTGAATGGAAAGGTCCCCGGCTAGTTGACGGGGATTTTTCTTTGCGGTTGGCAGAAAAACCTAACACCGATTCTCACCGATCAAACCGATCAGAAGTCGTCAACTGGTGGGTGCATATGGGGCTTAGTCGCAAGGGCGTAGTACTTCTGTATCAGTTAGTTAGTGGTTAATAGCTGAGATTTTTGTTGTATGGGATTGCAAAAGGGAATACAAAGGGGGTGCCGGGTGATGTCGAGTCCGGCTTGCTCTGACGTGACGAACGGAGACCCAGGATGGCGGTAACGGTTCAGGCTGTGCGCGAGGTGATGGATATCCGGCAGGCTGCGGCGTATCTGGGCATCAGCGGCGATACGTTGTACCGGTATGCGTCTGAGGGGTTCATTCCTGCGTTCAAGCTAGGGAACCGATGGCGGTTCAAGAAGTCTTTGATGGATGCCTGGATGGATGAGAAGTCAGGCGTCAAAGCGCCGACGCCGATCGCGGTGGTGCCGAAGCAGAAGAAGCCGGTCGCTCGGGCCCGGTAAACCGGCTTGATTCGGCGGCTGGTCTCGCATATTGATGGCTATATGCTTGCTTTTGGCGCGGTTGCGGTGGCCGCGTTCTGGTTTGGTATCCAACTTTGCTGGTCGGTGGTGGGAAAGCGCTGGTACAGCGTGGTGTGGAGGCTAATTGTGGCTCTGCTGTTGTTTGCGGTGGGGTTTGTAATGATCTTTTTTACGGCGTTTGGAGTTTAGCTGCGCTGTCAGCTTCTCTCAGGCGGGGTTGAGGGTGATGACGGTGATCTCCGGGGGACAGTTGAGGCGGAAGGGAAGACCTACCGTGCCGATGCCGCGATTGACGTAGAGCTGCATCTGCTTGAAGCGGTAGTGGCCTTCGGGATATTTCTCGCCCAGGGGCGGGAGGACGAGCGGGCCGAGGAATGGAAGGCGGATCTGGCCGCCGTGGGAGTGGCCGGAGAGCATGAGGTCGACGAGATGGCCACGAGGGTGCGCGATGACGGTATCAGCGTAGTCGGGCTCGTGGGCCATGAGGATGACGGGGCCGTCGGGTTTGGCGGGAATGGTGAGATCGAGGTCGGGATGGCTGGTGCCGGGATCGTCGACGCCGCAGAGCCAGAAGCGGGCGCCGTTGCGGTCGATGGGGACGTACTGGTTGACGAGAACGGGGGTGCCGTTGCGGAGAGAGCGTCCGATGACGGCTGGGGCGCCGAAGGCGACGTCGTGATTGCCGAGACATGGCGTAGCGAGGGGGCGGTGAGGGTGGTGAGGATTTCGGCGCAGCGATGGACGGCGTGGTCGGCCGGCGATGAAGGTGAGGGAGCCGTGGGTGACGAAGTCTCCGGTGAGGAGAACGAGGTCCGGGGCGAGGGCGTTGACCTTGTGAACGATGTGTTCGAGGAAGAAGGGCTCGGTGTACTCGTCGAGATGGATGTCGCTGAGCTGGACGATGCGATAGCCGTGGAAGGGGTCGGGGAGATTGGCGATGGCGATGGGGCGCTGACGATGTCGATCTCGTGGCGGGCGATCTCGCCGGAGTAGAGGGCTGAGCCTGCTGCGGTGACGCCGGAGCCGAGGAGAAATTTGCGGCGGGTGAAGCGTGAAGGTTGGGAAGGGGTGAAGCACGGACATAGCTCATGATAACGGGTTCGATGAGCCGGGAGTGCGTAGAGCCGGGAATAGCACAGGTAGTTGGTAGAATCAAAGGGATGAACTTTGAAGTTTGCAGGAAGAGAAGGGCGGCGGCGGCGGCGAAGAGCGCCGGGGTGGATGGCCTGCTGGTGACGCATCTGCCGGATGTTCGGTATCTCTGTGGGTTTACAGGATCGAATGCGGCGCTGGTGCTGGCCGGGGGCCAGGCGGTGCTGTTTACCGACGGCCGGTATACGGCGCAGGCCAAGGGCCGAGGCTGCGGGAACGAAGGTGGTGATCGCGAAGAAGCCGGCGGTGACGGCGGCGTGCGAGTGGATGGAGGAGGCGGGGGTGCGGCGGTGCGGGTTCGATGCGGCGCATACGACGGTGGCGGGGCTGGAGGCGATGCGGAAGGCTGTCTCAGGGCAAGGTGCGGCGGGGGTTGTTTGTGCCGGTGGGGCCGCTGGTTGCCCGGCTGCGCGAGGTGAAGGACGCGGATGAGATTGCGAAGATGCGTGCAGCGGCTCTGGTGGGGTGCGAGTTGTTTGAGGGATGCTGGGTTATCTGCAGGCGGGGCTGACGGAGACTGAGGTTGCGGCGACGCTGGAATATGCGGCGCGGCTTGCCGGGGCGGAGGGGATGTCGTTTGAGACGATTGTGGCGAGTGGGAGAGCGGTCGGCGCTGCCGCATGGCCGCGCGAGCGCAGGCGAAGCTGCCGAAGCGAGGGTTTGTGACGCTGGACTTCGGTGTTATGCTCGACGGGTATTTGAGCGATATGACGCGTACCGTGCACCTGGGCAAGGCGATGCCGGGGGAGCGGGAAGTGTATGATTCGGTGCTGGAAGCGCAGGAGGCTGCGGTCGCTGCGGTGGCACCGGGAGTGACTGCGGGCGAGGTGGACGAGGCGGCACGAAGCGTGCTGCGGAGGGTGAGGCTGGATCAGTACTTCAGCCACTCGACGGGGCATGGAGTTGGGCTGGAGATTCACGAAGGACCCAGGCTTGCGGCGAAGCAGACGCAGGTTTTAGAGCAGGGAATGGTGATCACGATTGAGCCGGGGGTGTATATGCCGGGTAAGTTTGGATTGCGGATCGAAGATATGGTTCTGGTGACGGCGAAGGGCGGCGAGGTTTTGACGCCGAGCGTGAAGGCCTGGATCGAGTTGTAACTTGGCAGGGCTACGGAGCATGAGCTAAGGGAATCGAACAACAGGTGTTTTGAGCACCGGGAAGAGACATGATGGACGGAAATAAGTTGGAAGAGCTTCGCGAGCTGGTCGATTTTCTGAAGGCGAACGGGATCGCCGAATTCGACATGGAACAGGACGACCTGAAGGTGCGGATCAAGTTTGCGGGCGAGCCAGCGGCGGCCGGGGTTCGATATGAGCCAGTTGAGCCGGCTGATGGCTTCGGCTCCTGCGGCTGGTCCTGCTGCGCATGCGGTGGCTCCTGCGGGAGCGGGTGCAGCGACGGAGCTTGCGGCGGAGATTGAAGAGAAGCTGCATGAGGTGAAGTCGCCGATCGTGGGGACGTTCTATGAATCGCCGTCGCCGGGCGCGCCGGCGTTTGTGAAGGTGGGAGATCAGGTTGAGGTGGGCCAGGTGCTCTGCATCGTCGAGGCGATGAAGCTGATGAATGAGATTGAGTCCGATGTTGCCGGCGAGGTGGTGAAGCGGATCGCCGCGAGTGGACAGCCGGTGGAGTATGGACAGCCGCTGTTTGCGATCCGGCCGCGGTAAAGCTTTAGCTTGGCGATTCATTAGCGAAGGTTCGATGGAAGGCATCTGGATTTATGTTTCGTAAGGTTTTGATTGCAAATCGTGGGGAGATTGCGCTGCGGGTGATCAGCGCGTGCAAGGAGATGGGCATCCGCACGGTCGCGGTGTATAGCGAGGCGGACAGGAACTCGCTGCATGTGCGGTTTGCCGATGAGGCGATCTGCATTGGGCCGCCGCGCTCGGCGGATAGCTACCTGAATGTTCCGGCGGTCATCTCGGCGGCGGAGATTGCGGATGTGGACGCGATTCATCCGGGCTATGGGCTGCTGAGTGAGAATGCGAACTTCGCCGAGGTTTGCCGGGCGACCAATATCAAGTTCATCGGGCCTCCGCCGGAGGTGACGCGGATGATGGGCGAGAAGTCCACGGCGCGGCAGACGATGAAGAAGGCGAAGGTGCCGATTCTGCCGGGGTCGGATGGCGTGATCGCGGACGAGAAAGAGGCGCTGGAGTGGGCGAAGAACGTCGGCTACCCGGTGATTCTGAAGGCTGTGGCGGGTGGGGGCGGACGCGGGATGCGTATCTGCCGGAACGCTGAGGAGTTGCCCGCGATGTATCAGCAGGCTTCGACTGAGGCGGCGAATGCGTTTGGCAATGGCGACATGTACATGGAGAAGTTCATCGAGCGGCCACGGCATATCGAGTTTCAGGTGCTGGCCGACGAGCACGGCAACGTGATGAGTCTGGGAGAGCGTGAGTGCTCGATTCAGCGGCGGCACCAGAAGCTGATCGAAGAGGCTCCGAGCTTGATGATCACGCCGAAGCTGCGCGAGGAGCTGGGGAAGACGATCAAGAAAGCGCTTGAGAATATTGGATATTGGAATGCCGGGACGATTGAATTTTTGATGGATGAGGATGGCAAGATCTACTTCATCGAGATGAATACTCGCATCCAGGTGGAACACTGCGTGACTGAGATGGTTACGGGGATCGATCTGGTGAAGGCGCAGTTGCGGATTGCTGCGGGGGAGAAGCTTTCCTCGATTATTACTAAGCCGGTGGAGATTCGTGGGCATGCGATTGAGTGCCGTATCAATGCGGAGCATCCGGAGAAGTTCACTCCGAGCGCGGGCAAGATTACGGCGTTCAACCTGCCGGGGGGCAATGGTGTTCGGGTGGACACAGCGCAGTATGCCGAGGGTGTTGTGCCGCCGTATTACGACTCGCTGATTGCGAAGCTGATCTGCCATGGCGAGGATCGCGAAGAGGCGATGAACAAGATGCAGCGGGCGCTGAGCCAGTTTGTAGTGCAGGGGATTCATACGACGATTCCGCTGCATCAGAAGATCTTTGCGGATGCGGAGTTCAGGGCGGGACAGTTCGATACGAAGTTTATGGAGCGGTTCTTCGAGCGGCAGAAGGAAAGCTAGAGATTCTTTTTCAGGAAATAACGCGTGCTGCCTCGGGGATTGTCGAGCTGGCCGAAGCGCTGATAGCCGAGTTTTTCGTAAAAGGGAAGGGCTTGAAAGGCGAAGGTATCAAGCCAGACGCCGATGCAGCCATGCTCGATTGCGATTTGCTCGGCTTTCTGCATGAGAGCTCTGCCCAGCCCAGCGCGTCTCAGTTCTGCGGGAACCGCCAGATATTCAACGAAGAGCCAGTCGTAGGCAGCGCGGCCCCAAAGACCGCCGACCGCCTTTTGATCAGGGCCTTTGAGGAGCAGGGCTACCTTCAGGAAGTTGGGAGGGGGACCGTTCTGCTGGTTGTACTCTGAGAGTGGAGCGACGATGGCGGCAAGATCTTGCTGGCTTGCTTCGCTGGAGACGACGATTTCGTAGTTCAGAGGAGAATCCTTTCGGGGTGCTCTTCTATGAGCTCTAATACAGGAGTAACACATAGAAAATGATTGTCTCGCGGCTCTATCCGATTGTTGATCAGGAGTTGATTGAGTCGCGTGGGATTGCGTTGGGGCGGATTACTGAGGGGTTGAAGGCGGCTGGGGTGAGTCTGCTGCAGTATCGCAATAAAGTTGGGGCGCCTCCCTCGATCAGGCGGCATGCGGCGGTGATCTGGGAGGTGTTTGCGGGGAGTGATTGCCGGCTGATCCTGAACGACTATGTGGATTTGGTGAAGCCGGTTGGTTTTGGCGGCGTGCATGTCGGACAAGGCGATATTCCGGTGGAGGAGGCGCGGAGAGCGCTCGGTGTCGAGCGGTGGGTTGGGGTTTCGACTCATGATGAGGAACAGGTTCGGATTGCGAATGAGACCAGCGCGGACTACGTGGCTGTGGGGCCCGTGTTTGCTACGGCGACGAAGTTGAATGCGGAGCCGGTGGTGGGCCTGGAGGGGGTGCGGCGAGCGCGGGCGCTGACGAAGAAGCCGATTGTGGCGATTGGCGGGATTACGCGGACGAACGCGCGTAGTGTGATCGATGCGGGGGCGGATTCGGTGGCGGTTATCAGTGGTCTATTTGTTGAAGGAGAGACGGTTGAGAAAGTGGTGGGAGACTTTCTCGAACTTTTACGGTAGAACTGACGGAACGTGAATTTTTCGGAAAGAACAATGCAGGCTACCTCTTCCTCTGTGCAAGATGACAAGCAATTGAGTTCGACCTCTCCTCAGTTTGTGCAGGGGATGGGGCTGTTTTCGGCTACGGCGATTGTGATGGGCTCGATGATTGGGTCGGGCATCTTTATCGTTTCGGCGGAGATGTCGAGGGGGCTGGGGTCTCCGGCGCTGTTGATTGCGGCATGGCTGGTGACGGCGGTGATGACGATTATCGGTGCGCTGAGCTATGGGGAGCTGGCAGCGATGATGCCCAAAGCCGGTGGGCAGTATGTTTATCTGCGCGAATCGCTGGGGCCGCTTTGGGGATTTCTGTACGGTTGGACGCTGTTTATGGTGATCCAGACGGGGACGATCGCCGCGGTGGGTGTAGCGTTCGGTAAGTTCCTGGGTGTGTTCTTTCCCAGCGTGAGTGGGTCGAACTGGATCTGGCACATCGGGCATGTTCCGCCATTTCATCTGGGGCCTATGGTGCTGGGCAACATGGATATCGGGTTGAATACGGCGAACCTGTCGGCGATTGTGGTGATCACGCTGCTGACACTGCTGAATACGATGGGCGTGAAGATGGGCGCGGCGGTGCAGAATGTCTTTACTTCTGCGAAGGTGTTCGCTCTTGCGGCGGTTGTGCTGGTCGGGCTGGTTGCGAAGAACGGGACTGCGATTGCTGCGAACTTTGGAGCTGGCTGGCATAATTTCTGGGCCGGCGCAGGGTGGGGGACGCTGCATGCGGTGCAGGTTGGGGTGGGTGGGCCGACGGCTTATGTTGGGCTGCTGACGATGGTGGCGGTGGTGCAGGTGGGGTCGCTGTTCAGCTCGGACTCGTGGAACAATGTGACGTTTACGGCGGGTGAGATTCGGGATCCGAAGCGGAATATTCCGCTGTCGCTGGTGATTGGGACCGGGGTCGTGTTGTTGCTGTATGTGCTTTGCAATTTTGTTTATCTGAGTGTGCTGCCGCTGGCGGGTGATTCTGCGGCCACGACGATTGTAGGGCGGGGGATTCAGTTTGCATCGGAGGACAGGGTTGCTACGGCGGTGATGGAGCAGGCTTTCGCTGGATCGGGCGCGAAGCTGATGGCCGCGGTGATTTTGATTTCGACGTTCGGGTGCGTGAATGGGCTGCTGATGGCTGGCGCGCGGGTTTACTACGCGATGAGCCGGGATGGGCTGTTCTTCAAGTCGGTTGGACGGCTGAGTGAGCGGACGAAGACGCCAGTGAACTCGCTTTGGGTGCAGTGGGTCTGGACCTGCCTGTTGTGCCTGTCGGGGAGCTATGGGCAGCTGCTGGATTATGTGATCTTCGCGGTGCTGGTCTTTTACATTCTGACGATTACGGGGCTGTTCGTCCTGCGGCGGACCCGTCCGGAGGCGGCTCGGCCCTACCGGGCGCTCGGGTATCCTGTGCTGCCTGCGCTTTATATCATGATGGCTCTATGGATTTGTGCAGTACTATTGCGATACAAACCTCAGTACACTTGGCCGGGCCTGATGATCGTTCTTCTGGGTATTCCTGTGTACCTGGTTTGGACCCGGATGGCCATTGCAACAAAGCAAGAGGAAACAGTTTGAAGAAAGTGGAGAATTTTAATCGATGGCGAAGCTGCTGGCAGTCAAACCTCTCTCCCGTCTGCTGAACGAGGCGGAGAATGAGGGCGAGAGCGGACTCAAACGGACTCTGGGCCCACTGAACCTGATCACGCTGGGAATCGGCGCAATCATTGGCGCGGGAATTTTTGTGCTGACTGGTGAGGCTGCGGCGAAACATGCGGGACCGGCGGTGGTGCTTAGCTTTATCGTGGCCGGTATAACGTGTGCGTTCGCGGGACTCTGCTATGCGGAGTTCGCTTCGTTGATACCGATTGCAGGCTCGGCGTACACGTATGGTTATGCGACGCTGGGTGAGTTTGTGGCCTGGATCATCGGGTGGGATCTGGTGCTGGAGTATGCATTCGGCGCGGCTACTGTGGCCTCCGGCTGGAGTGGATATTTTGTAGGTCTGCTGGCCGATCTTGGCATAACGATTCCACCGCAGTTGACGACGACTCCCGGTAGTGTGCTCTACCTGTTTCACGATCGCTGGCAGGCTTTAGCCGCGCTGCCTGCGGGTATCGACGCTTCGACGCTGCCCCATGTGACGGGTGTGTTCAATCTGGTAGCGTTTCTCGCGATCACGGTGGTGACCGCCGTCCTGATTGTGGGGATTCAGGAGTCTGCGAACCTGAATACTGCAATCGTGATTGTGAAGCTGGGCGTTGTGGCGATCTTCCTGGTGCTTGGCATCGGGTTTCTGCTGAAGCACCCCGAACATGCGAAGGCTAACTGGACACCGTTTATTCCGCCGTCGGAGGGTGATGGCAAATTCGGGCTGGGAGGTATCACGGCCGGTGCCGCGTCGATCTTCTTTGCGTATATCGGCTTCGACGCGGTGTCGACGGCGGCGCAGGAGGCGAAGAACCCGAAACGGGATATGCCGATCGGAATTCTGGGTTCGCTGATTGTTTGCACCATCCTGTACATCCTGGTGGCGGGGACATTGACCGGGTTGGTGAACTACCGGGCCCTGGATGTGAGCGCTCCCGTAGCGGTTGGAATCGATGTGACGGGCGTGAAGTGGGGCTCGATTCTGGTCAAGATTGGTGCGGTGTTCGGGCTGGGTACCGTGATGCTGGTAATGTTGCTGGGACAGTCCCGAGTGTTCTACTCGATGTCGCGCGACGGGTTGTTGTGGAAGTGGGCGGGCAAGATTCATCCGAAGTTCCGGACGCCGTGGATCTCGAACCTGGTGGTTGGCGCAATTGTGGCGTTTATGCCAGCGCTGTTGCCGATCGGCAAGTTGAGCGAACTGGTGAATATGGGAACGCTTCTGGCGTTTGCGATTGTGTGTGCCGGAGTCTGGATTCTGCGGCGGCGTAATCCGGACCTGCACCGACCCTTCAAGACGCCTCTCGTGCCGTTGGTTCCGATCCTAGGCATCGTGAGTGCTCTTTACCTGATCTGGACCCTGCCTACTCTGACGAAGGTCGTGGTTGTCGGCTGGCTCTTGTTTGGATTGCTGATCTACTTCACTTACAGCGTGAAGCACAGCAACGTTCAGCGGGCGCTTGAGGGTGGTGAAGGGGCCGAGTAGCTCCGGCTTTTGAGGATAAGCAACCCGGCTCCCATAGAGGAGCCGGGTTGCGCTTTTAAGTTCGAAACTTAGAGAGGCAACCTGCCGGAGTAAGTTTCAGAACTTCGGTCGTAAGTAGAATGCGCTAGTATTTTTCGCCGGTATCAGGACGGATACGTTTCTCTTCCGTAGCTTTCGTTGCCAGTCCGGGTACTCCCGCCCTGTGCGCCCCAAAGCATCCTTTGAGTCCTCCCTGTGTCGTATAACCCAAGGCACCTGCCATCCAACTGCCGGCCAGATTGGCCGAATAAACCAGTTTAGCGGCGTTGTTGAAATCCCATATGATTAGCCCTTCGACCTGAAACCACCTGCCGTTGCTCCCGATAGTATTCGTCCAGCTACCATCGGCGTTGAAGGTTTGATTGAATGAACCGGTGATACTGCCGTCGCATCCGAAATCTGTAGTTACAGTCCACGTACCCACAGGATTTGCCATAGTATTTCTCCTCTCATCCGGGCATGGCAGGATACCCGTAACCCGGCACCCACGGGAGTTTACCCGCAAGGCGCACACAGCTTAGCACGAAGAGCAGTCGGCAGGCATGCAGCGGGAATACCTAAAGACCTCAAAATCCGGGTTAGGATGACGGCAGAATCCTAACCCGGCAATAGTCAGGGTTGGGCGTTTTTCGCAGGGCCAGAGAGGGCTTGCTGGGGGAGGATGGGCAGGGTGACGGAGTTTGCGGCGGTGGGGTCGTCGCGGAGCTTGAGGAAGAATCCTGATTTGGCAGGGCGGGGGAGAGTGAGCGTGTTGCCGACGAAGCCCTCGGGGACGCTGGTGGGGGTGGTGAAGGCGGCGTCCGTGGCGATCGAGTCGACGAGATAAAGGCTGGAGCCGGAGATAGTGCAGGGTTGGGTGGTATCTGCGGGGCAATGAAGGTCGTTCAAGGTGGGGAGCCGGACCAGGGTAACGAGAGAGAGCCATTCGCCAGCGGTGCCGTCGGCGGAGATGGGACGGAGGCGTATTGGGCCAAAGGCAGAAGTGCCGAAGGCTGAGAGTGGATCGAGGGTGGCAAGAATCGTGTGTGGGTTTTGCAGGATGAGGTTGCCGGTGGCGACCGAGAGCACGGTGTGAAGGGATTCGTCGGCGCTGGCGATCTCGAGTTTTGCGGTGCGCGGGAAGGGTGCCGCCGATTTGAGCGAGAAGATGAGCTGCTGGTTGACGGGGAGGTCGTCCTTGTCGGCGAGATGAATTGTGTTGTCGGCCGATTGCACGATGCTCTTGCTAAGAAGCGTGACAGAGAGACGGGCGGAGGCCACCGTTACCGGGAGGGTGAGGGTACGGCCATCTTTCAGCGAAAGGCTTGCGGTGAGGCGGTCGCCAGGACGAAGCTTTGGCGCGGGAGTCCCGGGCGGTAAGGCAAGGCGCAGAGTGGCGGGTGAGCCCTGGGCCACAGGTTCGGAACTTGCTGAGGGCTCAGCTGGCGCAGGGGCGAAGGTCAGATTGTTGAGGGTGAGCTGCTGGACCTGGTCGAGGCTGCTGCCGGTGAGGTCGATGGTGGTGTCGCCGGCGTGCAGTTCGAGAGACCTGAGGGTAGCGGGCTCGGAGTAAGTTTTGGCGGCGACGATATCAGGTGCAGCGTCGCCGAACTGGTGGATCGAGAGGTGGAAGGTTCCGGGGTCGGCGGATTTCAGCGAGGCGTAGACGTCGACTGACCCGGGTTTTGCGGCGGACTTCCATTGAGTCTCCAGCGGCTTGCCGGCTGCAGTGTCGAGCGAGATCTTGTCGATGCATGCGGTGCCGGTTGAGCTCAACGTGAGATGGTTTTCGCGACCGGCGATTAGTGTGTCGCCTTCGGCGAGCTTCCAGTCCTTGCCGGGGGTGTCCTGCAGGTCTAGGGTTGGGCCTTTGAAGGAGTCAAAGCCCCAGAAGCCGGTAAGTGTGCCAGTGATGGCGTTGGACGTTGAGGAGATCGCTTTGGCCTGGGTTGCAGGCACGGTGGGTGGCTCCGCTGATTCCGCCTCGAGCGGGAGTGGTTTGCGGGCGGGGAGTTTTGCGAGGACGAGACCGCCATGGAAGGCGTCCGGTGTGACAGGAATGTCTGTTCCCGATCCGGGGCCGTTGAGGTGAAGAACGAGGTCGTGAGCAAAGGCTGTGGAGAAGACGAGAGGGGCGCCGTCGACTGCGAGGACGACCGCGGGTTTGAGGAGGCAGGTGACCCCCACTGGTTCGGCGGGTCGCAGCGGCGGGGGAACCGCGGCTTGAATTGTCGGAAGGCCGATGACAATGACGGATTTGGGATCGTGGAAGGAGGGTGGGGTGTTGAGGCGGAGGTTGAGGGCCTCTCCGCTCGGGAAGGCGATGGCGGGGATGTATTGGTATTTTGCGGTGTGGAGGCCGCTCATGATGCGGATGAGATCGACGACGGCACCGACGTAGGCACTGTAGCTGCCTGCACCCATGAGGCCTGTGTAGCTGGCCTGATTGATGAAGTCGGAGTTGGGACCGCTGCTGAGCATGGCGACGACGGTCTGGCCGTGGCCATCGTCGAGCAGGCTCTGGTTGCCGGCCTGGGTGAGACAGGTGGACTGGGTGTCAACGGGACGCTTGAAACAATCGCCATTTGGCTTGAGATTGAGTGTCCGGGCGAGAAGGTCGGAGTGAGTGGCGAGCGCCTTGGGGTCGTCGGGGGGAACGCGGCGGATGTTGGCGAGGTAGGTTTCAATGCGGGCCTGCTCGAAGCCTGCTTCGATGAGGTCCTGGGAGGCGCGGACGAAGACGCCGGGGCGTCCACGGACGGCGGAGCGAAGCGTGGAGAAATCACCGCCGGTCTCGGGGGCGAGGAAGAGAATGACCTGCTGGGCCTCGTCTGGGACGGTGATAGTGACGCCCTCTTCGCGGACCTTTTTGTTCCAAGTCTGGATGTTGAAGAACCAGTTATCAGGGGGCGGGTTGGTTGTGCCTCTGAGGAAGACGGCGACGAGGAGGTAATGCACGGATTGCGTGGGAGGGAGATCGGGGTGCAGCCAGATCTTGTCGCCGGGCGCCAGGTTGGGAACCTGTGCGATGGGAAGGGTTTTCCCGTCGCGGGTGACGTGCACATCGATTTTAGGGCCGATAAGGTCGAATCGTGCAGGATCGGCGTGGAGAGCCAGGCTTAGACCGAGGAGAAGAGTCCCGAGGAAAGACGATCTGCCATGGAGCTTTGCCATCATCCCATTTTAGACGGTGAGATGATGGCCTCGGATGTCATAACCGCTTCGAGTGTTTGTTTTGTTACTGTTGGTTGCGAATGCGCGTCGAGACGTGATCGCCCGCGATGACACCGTCGCGGATGGTGACGACGCGGTGGGCGTATTCGGCGATGTCCGGCTCGTGGGTGACGAGGATGATGGTGTTGCCGCGGGAGTGGAGCTCGTCGAAGAGCGCCATGATCTCGTCGCCAGTCTTGGAGTCGAGGTTGCCGGTGGGCTCGTCAGCCAAGATGATCGAGGGGCTGTTGACGAGAGCTCGGGCGATGGCGACGCGCTGGCGCTGGCCGCCGGAGAGTTCGTTGGGCTTGTGCATCATACGGGTGCCGAGGCCAACGGACTCGAGGACAGATTTGGCGCGCTCCGTGCGTTGACCGGCGGGAGTGCCGTTGTAGATGAGGGGCAGCTCGACGTTGTGGAGCGAGGTGGCGCGGGCGAGGAGATTGAAGGTCTGGAAGACGAAGCCGATCTCCTTGTTGCGGATGCGGGCGAGCTCATCGTCATTGAGCTCGGAGACGTCGTGGCCGTTGAGCCAGTAGCGTCCCTGCGACGGAGAATCGAGGCAGCCGATGAGGTTCATCAGCGTCGATTTGCCGGAGCCGGAAGGGCCCATGATGGCGACGTACTCGTTGTGTCTGATGCGGAGGTTGACGCCACGGAGAGCGTTGACCTGCTGGTCACCCATCTCATAGGTCTTCCAGAGATTCTCGGTGACGATAACATCGCCGGGGAGTGGGCCGACGGTGGTGGTGGCGGTGAGCGGGGATTCGATTGCGGTTTCGATGGCCATCCGGTTCTCCGGTATTGTTGCCTGTTTCAGAGTAGTACGTTTAGGCCTTGGCGATGGTTCCCCAGGGGTTAATGAACCATCTTCCGGTGATAGTTTAGATGAACTCTAAGACTTGTCGGCTTCAGTAACTTCGACGCTGTTGTCTATTTTGACTGCGGTACCGCTCTTCAGGGCGCGCAGAATTCGATAACGTCCGGTGACAATCTGATCGCCCTCCTTGAGCCCGCCGGTGACCTCAATGTCGGTGGCTCCGGTGATGCCGGTGGTTACGGGGACAAATTCGGCGCGGAGTTTCTTGTGGTCAGTCCTAAGGACATAGACGCCCTGGGTGAGCTGAACCTTGGTGGCCGCTCCTGCAGGAGTGGCTACCGAGGTTGAGGAAGGTTTGCCGGCGTTGGCAGAGAGGACTTTTTCCGCGGCGGTATCTCGCTGGACGAGCGCCTGAATGGGGATAGTTAGGGCGTTCAGTTTGTGCGCGGTGGTGATTTTTGCCGTGGCAGAGAGACCGGGGCGAAGGTCTTCCGAGGCCTGATCCAGGGTGACGACAACTTTGAAGTCTTTGGCTTCTTCGGTGCCGGTTGTGCTCTGTGTCGTGGAGAGGCCCGTGGTGCGGAGCAGGGCCTGATCGCCGACCTCGGTGACATGGCCTTTGAAGATACGGCCGGGCAGGGCATCGACGGTGACGTCGACAGGCTGGTCGAGGGCGACGTTGACGATGTCGGTTTCGTCAACCTTGACCTCGGCTGTGATGACGGACATATCGGCGAGGGTCATGATGGTCGATCCGCCGGCGTTCTGAATGCCGACGACGACGGTTTCGCCCTCGCGGACGGGGACGTTGGTGACGAGGCCGTCAAAGGGAGCCCGGCTGATGGTCTTGTCGAGGGCGTCGTAGTTGGCGCGCTGGCTAGCAACGGCCTGATTGGAGTGGCCGCGCTGGGAGTCGGTCTGGGCACGGGCCTGGGCAAGAGCAGCCTGACGTTGGGCGAGTGTGGCGACGGCCATGTCGTAGGCGGCTTTTTTGGAGTCGAAGTCCTGCTTGGCGATCAGCTTCTGCTCGTAGAGGGCCTGGGCGCGGCTGAAGTCGAGGTGCTTCTGTTCGAGATCGGCCTTGCCCTGTTCGATGTTGGCTTCGGCGGTCCTTTCCGCAGCGAGAAAACTGGTGATGTCGGTGCGGGACGCGGCAATGGTGGCCTCCTGCGCGGAGACAGTGGCCTGAGGCTGAACGTTTTCGACCGTGGCGAGCGTTGTCCCGGCTTTCACGTGATCGCCTTCTTTGACGTAGAGGTGCGTGATGCGTCCGAAGGCGGTGGCGCCAACATTGACGTAGGTCTTTGGCTTGATCTGGCCGGTGCCATTGACGATGGAGATCAGGTCCTGCTTGGCGACCTTGCCGCTGGCAACTTTGGTGACGCTGGCCTGCCCGTGGAGGATGCTGCCAATGACAACTCCTGCCAGAACCACGACGACCACGGCGATAAGGATAATTTTTTTAGCGCTCATTTGCTGCTTTCCAAGAACCTCTGATGAAAATCGGGATACTTTGGGCGAAGTTCTTACCTAAAGAGACAATACGGAGACGAGGGTCGCTACGTTCCGTATTCTTTCCAGAAATTGGACTTAGCTTCTCTATACAGATATTTAAGAACGGGCCAGCTGCTCGGCTGCAGGTGCAATATCTGAGTCCCGTACGAATACTGATGATGATAACAGGATGATACTGATGATGATAATAGGGTGGCTGCTACGTCTACCTCTTGTAACCGGGATATAAGGGCTCTACAATACAAGTTGGTTAGAGGGGTACTTTTCTTACAATGACAACTTCATGGCGCTTGGCATCCGGCACAGCTTTGTTCTTCCTGCTTACGATGGGAGTTCAGGCCCCGGCACAGGAGACTCCGGCTGCCCAGGCACAACCAGATGGAGTGACGCGAGGCCCTGCGACGGTGGAGAAGCCGGACCCGTTGAAGCGTCCGTTGACCGACAAAGAGAAGTTTGCCCAACAGAAGGCTCTGAAGTACGAGTTGAAGGGTGAGTATAAGAAGTGGGTCGACGAGGATGTACGGTGGATCATCACTGACCAGGAAATGCAGGCGTTCAAGAGTCTGAGCAACGATGAGGAGCGCGATCAGTTTATCGAGAATTTCTGGCTGCGCCGCAATCCGAATCCAGACTCTCCTGAGAACGAGTTTCGCGAAGAGCACTATGCTCGCATTGCTTATGCGAACGAGCATTTTGCAGCGGGTAAGCCGGGTTGGCGGACCGATCGCGGACATATCTACATTTCCTTCGGCAAGCCGGACAGCATTGATTCGCATCCGAGTGGCGGCAGCTACGACCGGCCGATGGAAGAGGGTGGCGGCAATACGTCGACCTTCCCGTTCGAGATCTGGCACTACCGGTATCTTGAGGGGATTGGCGACAACATCGATATCGAGTTTGTCGACACCTGCATGTGCGGCGACTACCACATGACGATCGATCGCTCCGAAAAGGACGCCCTGAAGCATACCCCCGGAGCCGGGCAGACATTGTACGAGCAGATGGGCATGGCAAAGCAGGCTGATCGCTTTTCAGGCAGCGGCCTGGAGCAACTCGGCAAAGGCCCCATGTCAGAGCAGCAACAGAGCAAGCAGTTTGACCGTCTGGACTTGTTTGCGAAGTTGCAGGCTCCTCCGCCGATCAAGTTCAAGGACATGGAAGCGTTCATGACGACCTCGAAGATCCTGACGGGGCCGCCCTTCCTGTTTGACGTTCGCACTGACTATGTAAAAGTCACGAACGATACGATTCTGGTTCCTCTCACCCTGCAGATTCGGAACAGCGACATCACCTTCGTTACGAAGGATGGCGTCTCGACGGGAACGGTGAATATTCTGGGACGGGTGACGAACCTGAATCACAAGATTATTCAAACGTTTGAAGACCCTGTGAGCATTCAGGTGCCGAGTGAACTGCTTGCCCGCAAGCGAAACGATATGTCGGTTTACTGGCAGTCGATGCCGCTTCGCCCCGGTCTATACAAGATCGACGTTGTGATCAAAGATGTGAATAATCCGGATCATATCGGCAGATGGGAGCGCAGTTTGAATGTTCCCAGGTATGATGATGACCATCTTGGACATTCTTCGCTGATTCTCGCCGGCCAGATGGAGCGAGTGCCTTCGCGCGATATCGGAGCGGGACGCTTCGTTATCGGAGATACGCATATTGTTCCGCGGGTGCCGTCGGGAGTTGCAATACCGGTGACCTACCATCGCGCGCAGAGCCTGAATTTCTGGATGCAGGTGTATAACCTTGGTATCGATGAAAAGAGCAAACAGAATGGCGCTACCATCGAATACCAAATTTTGGATTTGGCAACCAACAAAGCTATTTTGCAGACACAGGAGCTGACTTCGAAGACGAACCCGAACTCGGATCAGGTTACGATCGAAAAAAGTCTGCCGCTGGCAAGTCTGCAGCCTGGGAAGTACCAGGTAAGTATTAAAGTTTAATGACGGCATAACGAAGCAGCAGATCGCAGAATCTGCGCCGTTCATCGTAGATTAGGCAGGTGCGGATGTAGTACGGCGGCATGGCTATGCTGATTGAATTGCAATAGCCAGTCACTGCGCACTCTGTGGAGTCGCTCCCTATTTTCCGGGCGCGCCAACAATTGCAAAGGCCATCGACGCGCAGGACGGCTTTACTGTGCAACGACCCCAGGTGAAGATCGCGTTTGTCTCGCTCATGGTGCTAGTGACGGCCGTGCGTGTCGCCACGGCTCAGGGTGCGGCCGTGTCCGGGGTAGTACGTGATGCCCAGGGGATAGCGCAACTGGGTGCCCTTGTTCAGGTGATTGCTGACGACTCAGCGATTCTCGGCACCGCGTTCACCGATCTTCATGGACGGTACCTTATTCCCCATCTTCTTCCTGGAAAATATGAGGTTCGCGCCAGCGCCGCGCTGTTTGTGCCCGCGATGCGAGATAATCTGCAGCTTCGGGCTGGAACCCGTGCTGTTGTGAACCTGACGCTGAATACGCTCTTCGAGACGGCCACGTGGATTCCTGCAGAACGGCGCAAGGCCGATGAGCCAAGTGATGACTGGACCTGGACGTTGCGCTCGGCAGCGAATCGCCCCATTCTGAAGCTGGCCGAAGATGGTGAAGTGATCATGGTCTCTTCGAGCGTATCGGAGTCGCCTACGAAGCACTCTGACAGGGCAAGGGCCGAGATGACTGCGGGCGACGGCGGTTTTGGCAGCAGCGGCATTCACGATGTCTTTGTTCTGGACCGGACGCTGGACGATGGTGCCGGCCTGCGCCTGCATGCGGAGTTTGGGAAGCAGCCTGGAGCAAGCGCTGTGAGACCGTCGACCGAGATCGCGACGGGATACGAGACACGGCTGGGATTTGGCGGTGCGGGTAGAGCGGTGTTGGCCTACCAATCGCATCCGGAACTGGTGAGTTCAGGCGGAGCACAGGGGCTCGACGTTATACAGATGTCTACAGCCCAGCGGATGCAGATTGGGGATTTCGCCGATCTGGAAGCTGGAAGCACTTTGTATGTTCTTCGTACCTCGGATGTTGCTACAGGAGCGCGGCCTTTTCTGAAGATAACGACGCATCCGATGAAGTCGTGGACGATTGGATATCGCATGGCCACGTCGCAGAACCTGCAGTCATTTGCCGGGCTTGACTCGGTGCAGCAGGAGTTGCCTGTCGCCGCGATGTATCAGGGCCGGATGCAGACAGAGCAGGGAATTCATCACGAGTTTTCCGCCAGCCGAAAGCTGGGCCAGGGACAGATACAGGTTGCGTATTACCGCGATAATCTGGCTCGGGTGGCGGTATCTGGTGGTGGCGCACTAGGACAGGCCGACCTTCAACGGACTGCGCAGGTTAATTCAACGGGAGTTATTGCTGATTCGACGACAGGCGATTTTCGTTTTCTCACCAGCGGCTACAAGTCGCAGGGTTTTAATGTTGTCTTTAGCGAACCGTTGACTCCGAGCATGTGGATGGCGGTTGAGTATGCGACTGGCGCAGGCCTGGCTCTGAAGGACGGGGTGATGATGAGTTTGCCTACGGCTTCGACCGATCTGGCTCCGGAGGCTGCTCAGGCCGCGACGATCGCTCTGCGGGGCCGTGTGGTTCGCAGTGGAACGAGACTTCGGGCGAGCTATCGCTGGCAGCCGACGCGGTTGGTGACTGCGGTGGATCCATACGCCTCTTTTGGCGACCAGGCTTATTTGAGCTGCTATCTGCGACAGGCCCTCAGACTGGGCAAACTGCTTCCGGCCGGGTTGGACGCTACTGTCGAAGTGACTAATCTGCTGGCGCAAGGATATCGGCCCTTCCTTTCAGAGGATGGGAAGATGTTGTTCCTCGCACAATCGCCACGCGCGTTACAGGCGGGTTTGGCCTTTACCTTCTAGATCGATTCCCCCGCACGATCCCCGGTCACCTTCAAGACAAAAGTCAGGTTATTGGACTCTCACTGGCAGTGCTGTGGAGCGTCCTTCGCTATGAGACACGCACGGTCGTAGTAGCGGACTCCTGAGGTCTCCTGAAATTCAAGTAGGGTGCGGGTGCCACCGCCCGCAGGCGCGGAGACGAGGGTCTTTCTATCGCCTGGCTTGAGGGCTTCGCCGTTTACCAGTGATTCCTGCAGAACCCTTCCTTTGAGGCTTCCGACGGAAGGCATCTCGATGCCGAGAATCTTTGCGAGCGTCGGCACGATGTCGATGTTTCCCATCGGCATCTCGTCGATGTAGCCGGATTTGAAGTCCGGACCAATGGCAGCCATGTTGTTGAAGGTCTGGTCTCGCCCAAAGCCTCCGTGCATGCCCTGTCCTTCCTGCAGCGTGGTGTCGGAGACCTGAACTGCACTTTGCAGGTCGCCAGGGATTTTGTTAAAGACCTTGTAGGCGACGACGATCGCCGGCCGAGGCACGTGGCTGCTTCCTACGAGGCCAACTGCGCTCAAGGGAAGAGTGCCGGGGCAATCGGTGGCCGCGGGGCAGAATGCGTCGTCGACGAAGACTCCGCCGACGTAGTCCAACTGGGACAGAATGCCGATGGTCTGGCGGACGACATCGACACTATTGCTGGGGACATACAGCAGGTCGGAGCCGCCGTTGGCTACTACGATCAGCCGTGCGTCGGAGCCATCCACGCGCTTCACGGTCTCGCCGAGGAGTGCGCTTCCGCTCGACGGGTGCTGTGACTTTTCGCCTCCGAGAGCAAGCTCTGCATATGCCGAGGAGCCGGTTGTGGCGCGTGTCGCCGGGTCAAAGAGTCTGAGGTGCGCGCGAATTGCCAGATCTACGGCGAGAAACCCTGTCGGCAGCGTTCCTTTTGGCTCCGCTTTTTCTTTCCCGCTTAGTTCATAGTCCAGTGCGGCAGAGGGTTCGGAGGTCTGGGTGCCATCACTGGCAATCTCGCGGCGGCTAACGGTCGCAAAGCCGTGGTCGGATGTAATGAGCACGTCGGTGTGCGCCTTAACCGAAGGATGCGCGTCAAGCCAGTCCAGCAGTTGTTTAAGGCATCGATCTGCGTTGCGCAGGCCGCGCTTCGAGGTATCGCCGTTGATTCCGGGCTCCAGCCGTTGCAGACTGTCTCCGTGGTTGTGCTGCGTCCCGTCGGGATCGCGCGACCAGAAGAGCAACACAAAAGGCTTCTTGTCCGCGGCGAAGGTTGGCAAGAGAACTTTCGTAGTCACGTCGGTGAACCACTGCTGCTGCGTGAGATTCGCTTGCAGCGCTCCTGGCGTGACGGCATCACCTGAAAAGCCGCTGTTCCAACTGGCGCTGTCAGAGTAGCCGTTGCTTCGTGTCGGGGAGGTGTCGGGCAGGTTGGATTTCTCTAAGGCTTCGAGAATCCCGGGCGGGAGTGGCAATCCACCTGACTCTCCGGTAGAGTCGTCGATGATAATTGCGCCGTTGCTGCTCAGAAGGCCGAATGAGTCCCAGCCGACTGCCTCGTTTTGCTGAATTGCGGTTGGGCCAAGTTTTCCGACGGAAGCTACATTGAATCCTTTTTCGCGAGCGACGGAGAGTAGAGTGCGCTCACCGAGATAGTTTCCTGCGAACAGGCTGTTCATGTTCGCGAGCACTTGATCGTTTTCGAGGAAGGGCGTGTCAGATCCAGCGACCGCTGATGGGTCCGGCTTGGAGAGCCATGCTCCTGGATAGATGCTGTTGCTGTAATCGCCGGTGTCCCCCAGACCGTGCCCTGTTGCGATGACAGAAGCGTTCGCGGTGGTAAAGGTCGGAAAGACGGAGTGGCTGTTGCGAAAGTCGACCCCGCTTGTCCTGAGCTTGAGGAATGTGGGCATATCTTCAGCGGTGACGGAGCCGCGCCTCAGACCGTCGGCAACAAAGATGATCACATTATTTTTTTGTTGAGCCGCTGACGGCTGTTGATACAGGGCCGCAAAGATGACAGGCGCAAGGAAGCTCAGGCGATGGGGAAATCGAAAGTGCATGTGCATGATGCTAAAGCATATCGGGTGAGGACGATAGCGATGTGAATGGGAGATTAGTTTTCTTCGAGTTACGGCAGAAGATGGGAAATAATCTATCGCCTTCGAGATAGTGGGGCTGCTTTGCGAAAGCGTTTGCTGACTGACTGACCGTTGGCGAGGTGATTACGCAACTGGCGGGAGGTCTCCTGCTGACGCGCGTGAAGCAAGAGGTCGCGTGCATCGGACAGGTGGTCGGTCATAAGACGTGAGGCGAGTTCCGGATTACGAGTTTCGATCGCCTCCAGAATCGGCTGATGGAACTGAAGAGTGTGTTCCAGGTCGACGAGCTGCGAGGTCACCATCATCATGTTCAACATGGCACGATGAATGGTTTGGAAGAAACGTCCGGCAAGACGATTGCCCGAAGCCTGGAAGATGGCGCGATGGAAGAGAAGATCGGAAGCGACGAGACGGACGCGGTCGCGGCTACTGTGTTCGAGGTCGGAGACGGATTGCCTGAGCAGCGCTATGTGTTGCGCATTGGCGTGCTCTGCGGCCTTGGCTGCGAGCGCGGGCTCCATCATGAGCCGCATCTCTGTCAGTTCCTGGAGTGAGGTGTCGTCGAGGAGAAAGAGAAACTCCATGGGAACAGCAAGGACAGAGGAGGCGTCCTTGTTGAGATAGCTGCCGTCGCCGACTTTTTGGGTGATGACACCCATGATCTCGAGCACTTTTAATGCGGGGCGCAAGGAAGAACGGGCAACCCCAAAGTTAGCAGCGAGTTCACGTTCTGGCGGAAGCTTGGTTCCCGGGGAGAGCAGTCCTTCGCTTAGTAGTTGCTGGAAACGGAGAATCAGCAACTGCGTGACATCTTCCTTTTCGTTGAGGATGTGGCCGCTATCACCGAGCGGAGATTTTCGACGTTCCTTCATTCTTGAATAGTGGGCCACCTGCAATTCAGTGTCAACCATTTTCCGGGTAATTTCATCCGGCGGGGAAAAATTGATTGGTACTACCGTTTTTTACCTGTAGATCTTCAGCGTTAAATGATAATTTGACGGCAGCTCCAGGGCTGGCATTCGAAGGCAAAAGAGTGTTTTCGAGGCGTGCCGCGAAGGTTATATCGCGTTAATTAGTATGTAAATAAGGGAAATATCATATATTTCCCTTCGGAGGAGTCGATCAGATGCGGATGAAGGCCAGATGGGCTGAATCGCGCCTCAGATAAAAAATCAAAATTAAGCTTGACACCGTTTTGGTCTTGGTACTACCTTTGGCACGCTGAAGAACAAACGAGAAAACATTATCTGAGAGGCCCGTCTGGTTTCGGCGAATTCAAGGAGCTGAGGGACAAAGATGAAAGCTCGCACGGTAATTACAGGAGTTCAGAATGCAATGGTTCTCGCGCTCCTTCTGGGAGTGGCGGTATCTGCCTATGGCCAGGTGGAGTCGGGGCGGTTCGTCGGACACATCACGGATACGCAGAGCGCGGCGGTTCCCCACGCAATAGTCAAGGCGACGAATATGGGCACGAATATTGTGCAGACTGCGGTCACGGATTCGACGGGCGACTTTGTTATTACTCCGGTAGCGGCGGGCGTGTATTCCCTTAATGTGGCGGCGACGGGATTTCAGACGCTCAACGCGACGAATATTGAGGTTCAGGTGGGCCAGATCGTCCGTGAAGATCTGAGCCTGAAGGTAGGCGAGGCGACGACCGTTGTTCAGGTGTATACCGATGTTCCGTTGCTGAGCACTGATACTGCGACGCTTGGGACTGTCGTGACCAACGAACAACTGACTAGCCTGCCACTGAACGGGCGCGGGTTCTACAAGCTGGCTGAGCTTACGCCTGGCGCGGCTCTGCTGCCTGCGACAGGAAACTCGCTGGCGATTCGGCCGGAGATTGTCAATGGAAACACGATCAGCGGCATTCGCGGCGGTGCGACTTCATTTCTGCTGGATGGCGTGGACGTCAGCGAGCAGCACCAGGGTGGAACGTTTATCCAAACATCGATCGATGCGCTGCAGGAGTTCAGTGTGCAGCAGAGCCCCTATTCCGCAGAGTACAACCGCGGCGGAGCGTTCTTCAATGCGACGACGAAGTCGGGCACGAATCGGTATCACGGAGGAGTTTTCGAGTTTATCCGTAACGACAAGCTGGATGCGCGGAACTACTTCTCGACAACTCGTGCGATCCTGAAACGCAATCAGTTCGGAGGCGACATCGGCGGACCGCTCTCGATTCCGCATCTGTACAACGGCAAAGATAAGACTTTTTTCTTTGTCGACTATGAAGCGCAGCGGCTTCGTCAAGGGCTGGTCGAAAGTGGTACTGTGCCGACCAATGCTCAACGGGCAGGTGATTTCAGTGCTCCTGGATTGAAGGCGATCTATGATCCGTTGACGACCGTTGCTGGTGGCGCACGCACCCAAATTAGTTGCAACGGAGTTCTGAATGTGATCTGCCCCGGACGAATTGCGCCGCAGGCAACAGCCGTACTCGCGTATTATCCGCAGGCGAACGTTGGCACGACCAGTTTTCAGGCAGTTCCGACGCAGGCGATCGATTGGGATCAATTCACAATACGTCTCGACCATCAGCTCAACACATCCAACCGCCTCTTCGGGCGCTGGGCCTACATCAACAACCGTGAGACGGATCCGAACTTCGCGCCGCTGTTGAAGACCGCCTCGCTAACCTCGAATGGTCAGGACGCGGCGATCGGTTTGATTACGAACATCGGATCCAACAAGGTGCAGGATTTCCGAATTCACTACATGCCCAGCCATGTTCGGCTCTCTGCTTTCCTGCAGGGACCGGACTTCAACGCGACAAACAATATTCAAGGGTTCACCGGGTTGGCGAGGCCTGGAGCAGGTAGCTCGTTTCCGGACTACTCCTTCAGCGGATACGCTGCGCTCCAGGGGTCTACGTTCGATCAACGTCCGAAGTCGCAGGACCGCACTGCATTTGAGGTGACGGATAACTTTACCCTTCTCAAGGGCCGGCATTCTCTGAAAGTTGGAGTGCTTGTCCGCTACTACCAGTGGATCGGCTACGACAGTGCTGTCTATGCCGGACTCTTCGGTTTCACGGGCGCTGAGACGCAGACCGTAATTCCACCTGCAGCGCCGGGCGGTGCTTCTACTGTTGCAGGCGGCGATGCCTTTGCCGATTTTCTGCTTGGGTATCCTGCATCGGTACAGCGCGCCTATCCAGGAGCCAACTTCGGCGGACAACGTTGGTACCACCAGTACTTCGGTCAGGATGACATCCGGGTGAACTCAAAGTTGACTGTAAATATTGGGCTTCGGTATGAGTACTCTCCGTGGTTGAATGGATACAAGGGGCAACTTGGCACGTTTGATCCTACGAAATCGAAACCGATCATTGTCGAAGGCAACACAAGTAGTGTTGATTTGACTTCGCAGTATGCAGCTCCCGCTGCCTATCAGTTTTTCGGGCAATACATTCAAACAAGCAGCCAGGCTGGCTTGCCTTATTCGATCACGTACACCGATCGTACGCAGTTTGGTCCACGTGTTGGATTTGCGTGGCAGCCGTTTGGCAACGGCACGGTCATTCGCGGCGGTTTCGGTATCTTCTTTGAGCCTGAGGGAACCAGCGGCCGCGTGAATCGCAACATCTTGCCGTTCCTGTTGTCTGAGACGGTCAACCAGACGGCGAATGTAATTCCTGCACGCACGACAGCAAACTTCTTTCTGGGATCACAGCTAGGCTCAGCATTGGCGAACCCGTCGATCCTGCCAACCCTTACGCACCTGAAGGTTGGAAGAAATGAACATTACAGCTTCGGAATTCAACAGCAGCTTTCACCCAAGACTGTTCTGGATATTGCCTATGTCGGAAATCTCGGGCTGCATATTCAAAGCACAGATGATTTCAATGACCCGTCCCCCGGCAGCCGGTGCGGTTCAGGCCCGGCGTCCCTATCAACCCTGGGGCACGATCACATTTCAGTCGCAGGATCTTGGGACAACGTATCAGTCTTTGCAGTCGAAGATCGAGCATCGTATGGGGAATGGATTTACGGGTCTGATCTCCTACACATGGTCGAAGTTCATGCAGTCAAACCAGTCACCGGCGCTGGGAGGCAATCTTGGGTACGAGAGGACGTACTCTCCGTATAACGTGCCGCAAAATGTCGCCATGAGCGGCACCTACGCAGCTCCCGTTCGGTCGCGGAAGAACGTACATGGCCAACAGCAGCCGATTTGTGGATACAGTGCTGGGAGGATGGCAGATCCAGACGATCATCGTGTTGCGAAGCGGGACTCCGTATACTCCAGTGGTATCGTCGGACGTGGCGAATACAGGTGTCGGCAATCAGCGTCCAAATCTGAATCCCGCAGGTGGGTCGCCGACGTTCAAGAGGTCGTTGACGAAGTGGTTCGACCCGACACGATATGTCGCGGCGTCGCAGTTTACTTATGGACAGGTGCGTGCGAATACCCTGCAGTCTGATGCCTTCCGTCAGTACGATGCGTCGATATTCAAGAACTTTGCATTGCCGGGCGAGTCGGTAATCTCTTTCCGTGCTGAGTTTTTCAACCTGCCGAATACGAACAGCTTCAATGCTCCGGGCGCGACGATTAATTCCTCGTCGTGCTGTGCGGTAACATCGACCTCGATCCCGTCACGCGATATTCAATTTGCCCTGAAGTACAACTTCTAACAACTAAGGCCCCTGACCAATGCGAAAGTTCGCCATCACTCTGATCTGTGCCGTCGCGATGCATGCGATGGCACAGGCGCCAGCATCGAATTCCGTGTCCATTCAGGTCGACCTCGCCAAGTCGGAGGGGCCGTACACACCTATCTACAGCTGGTTTGGTTACGACGAGTCGAACTACACAACCATGAAGTACGGCAAGCAGTTGCTGACAGAACTGCACGACCTAAGCCCAGTGCCGGTATACATTCGCGCGCATCACTTGTTGACCTCGGGAAACGGAGTGGCGGAGCTGAAGTGGAGTTCGTCGAATGTGTTTACGCTGGATGCCAATGGAAAGCCGGTGTACGACTTCACCATTACTGACCAGACCTTTGACGAATTTCAAAGGGCCGGTGTGCGGCCTATGGTCGAGCTGGGTTTCATGCCGAAAGATCTTGCGGCAACGGTGCAGGGAATAAGCGAGTATCAGATTCATTATCCCGGCAGCACGATCTCCGGCGCTTCGAATAATCCACCTAAGGACTATGCGGTCTGGGGAGAATTGGTCAGGAAGTATACGGAGCATCTGGTGCAGCGATACGGCAAGGATAAGGTCAGCACTTGGTATTTCGAGGTGTGGAATGAACCGGATATTGCGTACTGGCATGCCACTCCTGAGGAGTACTTCAAGCTTTACGATTATTCAGTTGCTGGCGTTCGTGCTGCGCTGCCCAACGCGATCGTAGGTGGCCCGGCAAGCACGGGGCCTGCTTCAGAAAAAGCCAGCACCTTTCTTGATAGCTTTTTGAAGCACTGTTTGAATGACAAGAGCGCGGCGAACGGTCAGGCGATTCCGCTGGACTTCATCTCGTTTCATCCAAAGGGCCGACCGACGGTGGTCGACGGACATGTGCGGATGGGGCTTGCAAATGAGCTGAAGGCTGCAGGCGAAGGTTTCCGTATCGTAGCGAAGTATCCGAAGTACATTCATCTGCCGATTATTTTGAGCGAAGCCGATCCGGAGGGTTGTGCGGCGTGTTCGATGAAGGTCAATCCTTCGAACGCGTACAGGAATGGTCCCCTGTATCCGACGTACACGGCGGCTGCTATCAAAGGTCTCTTCGAGTTGCAGGACCGGTACAAGGTGAACTTGATCTCCATGTTGTCGTGGTCGTTTGAGTTTGAGGATAAGGAATATTTTGAAGGTTTCCGCACCCTGGCGACGAATGGGGTGGACAAGCCCGTGATCAATGTATTCCGGATGGCAGGCTTAATGTCCGGCCAACGGGTAGGCACAAGCAGCACAGGGCAGGTCTCCCTCGACGATATTCTCAGCGCGGGAGTGCGGCAGACACCCGATGTGGACGCTTTTGCGACGAAAGCTGATCATGAAGCGGCGGTGATGTTATGGAACTACCACGATGATGATCTGCCGGCAGGCGGATCTGAGGTTCGCGTGACGATTGCGGGGGTTCCGGCAGGGGTAAAAAGGGTCTTGTTGCAACATTATCGGATCGACGAGACGCACAGTAATTCGTATAGCGTTTGGAAGGCGATGGGTTCTCCGCAGACGCCCACCGCTGAACAATATGCTCAATTAAAGGCCTGCAGGGCAACTCGAACTTCTGAACTCTCCGAAGTGGGTTGATGTGAACGATGGCAAGGTGACCATTGACACGACACTTCCACGCCAGGCTACATCGCTGATGCGTCTGAAGTGGTGATGCCGTGGCCACCATGCTGAGAGACGCAAAGCCGACAACGCAGTTCAACTCGATCGAAGTGCGATGGTATTTTGTGGCGCTGGTGACGGCTGCAATCGCGATCAGCTACTTCGACCGGCAGACGCTGCCTGTCGCCATCTCCGCAATCCAAAAGACGATACCGCTCAGCGATCAGCAGTTCTCGTGGCTGCAGTTTGCGTTTCTGATTCCTTATGCGGTGCTGTATGCCGCAGGGGGCCGGATGCTGGATGTCATCGGCACTCGCAAGGGATTTATTGTGATCATGCTGTGGTGGTCAGGAGCGTGCGCTCTCCATGGTCTCGCGATGAATTTTGGCTTTTTGTTGGGCGCGCGCTGTCTGCTTGGGATGGGGGAGGGCGGGGCCTTTCCTGCGGCGACGCGGGTTGTCGCAGAATGGGTTCCGACGCAGCAGCGATCGACGGCGATGGGGATCATCAATGCAGGCACTGCGGTGGGATCTGTCCTTGCGCCGCCGCTGATCGGCATCATTCTTCTAACTGCCGGGTGGCGGATGGTCTTCTTTGCGGCCGGAGCGGTGGGGTTTGCGTGGGTCGTATGGTGGGCGATTGCTTATCGCGGGAGCAATGCAGCATCGATCGCTACGCTGGACGCACGCCTGGTCGCCCAGCAGCTATCGTTCACGGATGTACTAAGTATGCGCAGGGTTCAGGTGTTGGTCTTCGCAAAATTCATGAGCGACTCGGCCTGGTACTTTTATCTGTTCTGGTTGCCAAAGTATCTCTATGACGTACGTGGCTTCGATGTGAAACACGTCAGCTACTACGCATGGATTCCGTACGCGGCATCTGGGGTAGGGAGCTTTTTGGGAGGATGGCTATCGAGTGCGCTACTGAAGCGTGGCCGGTCGCTGGACTTCTCCAGAAAATTTGTTCTTGGCCTCAGCGCCTTGTTCATGCCTGTTGTCATGCTGGTTCCGTATGTGCCAGTTGGTTGGGCACTCATGTTGTTCAGCATCGCATTTTTCTGTCAACAGTCCTGGTCGGGCCTCATTATGACCTTACCTGCCGATATTTTTCCATTGTCCGCAGTTGGATCGGTGTCAGGGTTGATCGGATTTGGCGGTGCCATCGGCGGCGCTATCTTTGGCGTCGTCGCTGGTTTCCTCCTTGGGCACGGATTCGGGTATGGAACGTTGTTTTTTATCGTTGGAACTTTTCACCTCATTGGGTTCCTAACCATTCTGCTTCTTGGAGGCAAGGTGCAGCCACTTAGTACTCCAGATTTACTACCAATATAGAGAGCCGACTCATGAAGATTACAGAAGTGCGCACACGAGTCGTTCAATGGGAAGGCAAGACCACTCCACTTCCTCCTCACTTTTGCACCAATCCGATGGACCTGGTGATGTTCCGCGAAGCATCGATGGGGAACTTTGCGTTTCATGGATGGGTTCTGGTTGAGATCTTTACTGATACGGGTCTCGTTGGACTGGGCAATGCCGCGCTTGTCTCCTCTTGTGACGAAGTCCTTATCGACACCTACTTGAAGCCGCTGCTGGTGGGCGCAGATCCGTGGGACACGGAATATCTGTGGCAGCAGATGTATCGCCGGACGATGGCCTTCGGGCGCAAAGGCGTAGCCATGACGGCGATAGCGCAGTCGATATCGCTCTGTGGGATTTGCTCGGAAAATCCGCGAAACAGCCCGTGTACCGGCTGCTCGGAGGCCGAACAAAGAAACGCATCCCTGTCTATGCGAGTCGACTGTATAGCATGCCGCTGGATGAGCTGCGTGTCGAGGCACAGAGTTACAAGGACGAGGGATACAAGGCCATGAAGTTGCGCTTCGGCTGGGGACCGGTCGATGGCGCAGAGGGAATGCAGAGCAACATCGATCTGATGCGGACGGTGCGCGAAGTTGTTGGAGAGGGTATCGACCTGATGGCCGATGCCTATATGGGGTGGACGCTCGACTACGCCAAGCGGATGCTGCCACTGCTTGAGCCCTTTCATCTGCGGTGGCTTGAAGAGCCTGTGATTCCTGACGATACGCGGGGCTACAAGGAATTGAAGGCTTATGGACGAGTACCGATTGCAGGCGGAGAGCATGAGTTTACTATCTTTGGCTTTCGTGATCTGCTGGAGGCAAACGCGCTTGACTACATTCAATTCGACACGAATCGCGTTGGCGGGATCAGCCAGGCGCGTAAGATTTCCGCGCTTGCAGAGTCATTCCAGATTCCGGTGGTGCCACATGCGGGCCAGATGCATAACTACCATGTCGTGATGGCCAGCCTCAACTCGCCGATGGCAGAGTTTTTTCCGAAGGTCGACGTAGAGGTAGGCAACGAATTGTTCTGGTACATCTTCGATGGCGAGCCGGTTCCGGTGGATGGCTACATCGATCTGGACGAGAACACTCCGGGCCTCGGTCTGACCGTGAACGAAGAATCTCTGCAACGCTTTACGGTCATTGAGTAAGGCGAGAGCAAGAATGCTTCATCTGGTTCAGATCAGCAAAGTGCATCTACGCAGCAGTTGCCGTTGTCGAAGAGCCTAACCTTCGTTGCCTTACCGGCGTGCAAAGTCGATCTATGAGCTCGCGCAACTGTGCCTGCTGGGACAACTAAAGCGAGCAGATCCGTGCGCTCGCAACATGGGAGATGCTGGATTACTATGCGATCTATTCTGGTACCTCGGATTGGAAGCTGCTGGCTCCTATCGATGTGCCGAAAAATCCATCGCGCCTGATGATCGCCGGTACGGGTCTGACGCATCGGAAGCGCTAAAGAACGGCAGGCTATGCATATTGCCGATGCTTCGAAGCAGGCCGAGAACAGTGACCGATAGCATGCGTATGTTTCAGTGGGGGATCGAAGGTGGCCGGCCTGCAATCGGTGCGATCGGAATCGCGCCGGAGTGGTTCTACAAAGGAGATGGCTCGACGTTGCGCGCGCCGTTTGACGCCTCGAGATTCCCGGCCATGCGGAGGATGGTGGCGAAGAAGGCGGAACTCGCCGGTGATCTACCTGATCGCGGAGGATGGCACACCATTTCGCATTGGGATGGTGGCGGGAAACGAATTCTCGGATCACCAATTCGAAAAACGAACTACCTGAATCTTGCAGGATCGAAGTTGCGACCTGCAGCCTTGGGCCGGAGTTGGTCATTGATCCTGATTTCAGCGATGTGTAGGAGAAGTTCGCATCGAGCGAGCGCGGAGCGACTTTGGCAAAGCGGATCGCCAGCGGCGAAGAAAATATGTGCCACAGTCTTGCCAATATGGAGCATCATCACTTCAAGTTCGACGGACACCGGCAACCAGGCAACGTGCACGTCCACTTCTTTGGCGCCAAGCTCTCTCCTTTGGCGACGGATTGTGTTGCAGGATGGTGACTGGATAGAGGTGCGGTTTGAGGGCTTTGGAAGCGCGTTGCGTAACCCGATCCAGCGATAGAAGCAAAGCTACTGGAATGCCAGTTAGCGTGCGTTCTCTCGCATAGACAGATCAACAAGGGGAAGATTTATGGAAAAGGAATCGTGGCATTACTTGGGACTGGGGACGATGGGCGGCGGTATGGCGGCGAATCTACTCAAAGCCGGCTTTTCGTTGGCTGTCTATAACCGCACGCTGGCCAAGGCGGAGGTATTTGCAGTCGCAAAGCGCACGAGTTGCAAAGACGCCAGAGGACGCGGCCAGACGGAGCGAAGATCATTCTCTCCATGCTGGCGGACGATACTGCATCGCGAGAGGCTTGGCTGGGACAAAATGGTGCGCTCGCGGCAGCTACGAAGGGGACCGTGCTCGTCGAATGCAGCACGCTCAGCCCGGCCTGGATTGCGGAATTGGCTGGGCTAGCGAAAGCTCGACGGTCTTGAATTGATGGATGCACCAGTGACGGGTAGCCGACATCAGGCCGCCGGGGGCAGCTCTCTTTTCTCGTGGGAGTGATCCCCGGAAGCTCTCTCGACGCGCAACCCCGGTATTGCAGGCCATGAGCAAAGAGATTGTCTCATCTGGGCCCTGTGGGAAGCGGAGCGAAGTTGAAGTTGATCAATAATTTTTTGTGCGGAGTGCATATCGCATCACTTGCCGAAGGCATCGCTTGGATAGAGCGTAGCGGGTCTGGATCGCGAGAAGGCCACTGCGTGTTGAAATCAGGTGCACCTGGAAGTCCTTTGCTTGGCGCGATTGCTGCCCGCATGATCGAACCGAGATTACACGGTAAATTTTCTGCTGAGCCTGATGACGAAAGATCTGCTCTATGCGCAGACCGAGGCAGCCCATTGCGATGTCGACTCTAAAGACTGCGGAATGGCGCGGAGTCGCTTTCGAAGCAGCGATTGCACAAGGTTTTGGCGATCAAGATATGTCATCAGTGGTTGAGCCGATTCCGCAAGACAATAGAAGTCATTTGCCACCAGTCCGCTTTCGTCTATCGGAGATCAAATCATGAAACCGATCATCATTTTTTGTATCTGTTTACTTTCTGTATCTTGCGCGTTGGCACAGGATACAACACGCCCTGCGTATCTGGATCCATCGAAGCCAATGGAGCAGCGGGTCGCTGACCTGATCAGACGGATGACGCTCGAGGAGAAGGCGCAGCAACTCAATCATCTGAACGTCGGGATTCCGCGTCTTAAGGTGCGGCGTGGGGCGGATGGAACCAGACTTTGCATGGCGTATGGTCGAAGCAACCAACCACGCTCTTTCCGGCGGCGATTGCGATGGGAGCGACCTGGGATCCTGCGCTGGTGCATACCATCACTGATGCGATGTCGGATGAGGCGCGGGCTTTATACAACAGAGGAGCGGATGGTCCGCGCTCGAAGCATGGCCTGGTCTTTCGTTCCCCGGTCATCAATATTAGCCGCGATCCGCGTTGGGGGCGGATTCAGGAGGTATTTAGCGAAGACCCGTTTCTCACAGGACGCATGGGCGTCGCCTATATCAAGGGATTGCAGGGCGACGATCCGCACTATCTGAAAGTCGCGGCAACGGTGAAGCACTTTGCAGTGAACAATGTGGAGACGAATCGTCAGAGACTATCAGCCGAGGTGGATGAGCGCAACCTGATGGAGTATTGGCTGCCGCATTGGAAGGCCGCCATTATGGAAGGTCATGCGCAGTCGGTGATGGCATCGTACAACGCCATCAACGGTGCTCCGGATGCGATCAATAACTACCTTTTGACGGATATCCTGCGCGGACAGTGGAAGTTCGATGGCTTTGTGACCGATGATCTTGGGGTGGTTGACTTGCTCGTGGCTGCGCCATCACATCACTGAGGACCCAGTCGAGGCGACGGCGGCGGCGATCAAGGCCGGAAATGATTCCGACGACGCGCATACGAGACGAATATCCCGTTGGCTGTAAAACGCGGCCTGCTCCAGACTGCGGATGTGGACCGTGCGTTGACACGCGTTCTGCGAGTCGGTTTCAGACTGGGAGCATTCGATCCGCCGGAAGCGAACCCTTATTCGCAGATTCAAGCCGATGTGATTCGTTCACCGGAGCATTTGAAGCTATCGTTGCAGACAGCGCTTGAGTCGATGACGCTGCTTTCGAATCGAAATAGCTTTCTTCCCCTGAAAAAAGAGAACATAAAGAGCGTTGCGGTCATTGGCCCTGCTGGCGACTCTGCCTTCGAGACCGGAAATTACTACGGAACTCCAGCGCGCAAAGTGACTCCGCTGCAAGGACTGAAGGAAGCACTCGGTGCGAATGTAAAGGTGGAGTACGAGCAGGGTGCCGGATTTGTTGAGGCTGCTGATCCATCAATGATCGCTCGTGCAGCCGATCTTGCGCGAAAGTCCGATATCGCTGTTCTATTTCTTGGAACCAACCTTAGAGTCGAGGCCGAGGGCAGAGACCGAAGAAATCTCGATCTCCCCGGCGCGCAGGAACAGTTGATGGAAGCGGTCTATGCCGCGAATCCCAAGACGGTTTTAGTGCTAATGAATGCAGGGCCGCTTGCGGTCACGTGGGCGAACGATCATCTCCCAGCCATTCTCGATGCCTGGTATCCGGGCGAAGCCGGTGGGATCGCGATTGCGCAGGTCTTACTTGGAGACTATAACCCCGGCGGCCATCTCCCTTACACCGTATACGCCAGCCTCGACGGGGTACCACCGCAGAATGAGTACGACGTCTCGAAGGGTTTCACGTATCTCTATTTCAAAGGGGTGCCTCTCTACGCTTTTGGTCACGGCCTTAGCTATACGCAGTTCAAATACAGCAATTTGAAGCTGTCGCAGACAAGGATCAATGCTACCGGAGAAGTAAGTGTATCGTTTGATTTGCAGAACGCTGGCTCTATGGCAGGGTCGGAAGTTGTACAACTCTATGTTCATCAAGCAAAGTCGAACGTAGTGCAGCCAATCAAGAGTCTCCGCGGATTTCAACGCGTCATGCTGTCTCCAGGTGAGACCAGGCACATAACGCTTGCACTGCCGGCATCTCAGCTTTCCTACTACGATGTAGCAACGCATAAGTTCGTCGTCGCTCCCGGGACGTTCCATGTGATGATTGGATCGTCATCGGATGACATTCGGTTGAGAGCGAATATGGAAGTCAACTGAGGATGCCCGTTATTCTGTTTGTTCAAGCTTTGAAGCAGATCAGGAGATTGACACGTGGATAAACGAGAGTTTCTCAAGACTTCTGGCGCTCTGGTTGCCGGCAGCTTGTTTTCCAAACTCACCACCGCGCAGACCACAGCGGATAAAGCATCTGAGGCTCGAACAAACTGGGCAGGGAACTACACCTACAGCACCAAAAATCTTGATCTGGCAAATACAGTCGAAGACATAAAGCACAGCATCGGTGCCCACACTCATCTCAAGGCACTTGGTGCGCGCCACTCCTTCAATGGCATCGCAGATAGCAGAGAAGACCAAGTATCCCTGAAGCATTTCGATCAGATCGAACTGGACGCCAAGGCCAAAACAGTTACGGTTGGCGCCGGCGTCACCTATGGCCAGCTTGCTCCCTACATCGACAGTCGCGGATTCGCCGTTCATAACCTTGCTTCGCTCCCGCATATCTCCGTGGTAGGGGCCTGCGCAACTGCGACGCATGGCTCAGGTAGCAAGAACGGCAATCTCGCCACCGCTGTGCGCGCCATGGAGATCGTGACCGCTAATGGGGAAGTTGTGACGTTGTCCCGCGAGCGGCTTGGCGATCAATTTCCAGGCACCGTCGTCGGACTGGGAGCGCTCGGTGTTATCACCAAGATTACGCTGGACGTTCAACCAAGCTTCCAGATGACGCAGATGGTCTACGAGAATCTTTCCTTCTCGCAACTGGAGCATCATCTCGAAGATATCTTTGCGAGCGGTTACAGCGTCAGTATCTTCAGCGACTGGCAAAACCATCGTGCCACGCAGGTCTGGGTCAAGCGTCGCGTTGATCATGGTTCTCCCGTTGATCTTCATGCAGATTTCTATGGAGCGAAGCCCGCGGCTCACAATCTGCATCCTCTCGCAGGTCACTCTGCGGAAAATTGCACCGAGCAGATGGGCGTCCCGGGACCCTGGTACGAGCGACTTCCTCACTTCCGCATGAACTTCACACCGAGCAGTGGAGCTGAACTGCAATCGGAGTACTTCGTCCCACGTGATAGAGGCTATGCCGCCATTCTAGCCGTTGAGCAACTGCGCGACCAGATCACACCGCATCTTTTTATCTCAGAGTTTCGCACGATTGCTGCAGACGATCTGTGGATCAGCCCCTGTTATCAGCGCCCTTCCATGACACTCCATTTCACGTGGAAGCCGGAGTGGCCTGCGGTGAAGAAAGTGCTTCCTCTGATTGAAGAGAAGCTCGCGCCGTTTGGTGTCAGACCCCATTGGGGCAAGCTCTTTACTATGGCGCCGACAGTGCTCAGATCGCGTTATGCCAAGATGCCTGCCTACCAGTCATTACTGGCCAAGTACGATCCCAAGGGGAAGTTTCGTAATGAATTTATCGATTCGAACATCTTCGGAGGATAGATCTGAGTTGCTTGTTTTGCGAGGTTGAGATTGCCAGATAACCACGAGTCCAGGCGATCTTTCGTCTCTCTAACTCGAGCGGGTCTACCGCTTACCCCTAGGGGTGGCGCACTGCTTGCGACTGGATGTAAAGTATCCATATAAATTCGGGCTGCAATTTTCGTGGCCGTTCATCGACTCAAGGTAAGGCACCATCCGAAAGGTCGCTCCTATGGCAGACGTTCCGAAGACTAAGTTCACACGTCGTGGATTTCTGAAGGGCGCAGGCGTGACTGCCGCGACGACCGTTATCGAGTCCGCAAATGCGTTGGCTCGGGAGACGAAAGGCGCCTTGGGGCACGACCTCGCAGTCGGTCCTGACGCTCTCCCCGTCAAACTGCTCATCAACGGGCACGAGCGTTCGGTGATGATTGAACCTCGCTACACGCTTGCCGACACACTGCGCGACAACCTCGGCTTGACCGGAACGAAGGTCGTCTGCGACCGCGGGTCATGTTCGGCGTGTACAGTATGGATCGACAAGACTCCAGCGCTTGCGTGCATGACACTGGCGATCGATGCAGTCGGCCGCCAGATCACGACGATCGAGGGCCTGTCACTTGGCGACACCATGCACCAGGTACAGGATGCTTTCGTAAAGCATGATGCGATGCAATGTGGTTTCTGCACTCCCGGCATGGTGATGAGCTGCGCTGCGCTGCTGGACCGAAATCCAAACCCCAATCTGGACGATGTAAAGCATGCGGTCAGCGGGAATCTGTGCCGCTGCGGAACGTATCCGAAGGTGTTTGCTGCAACGCTGGATGTTGCGCAGCAACGGAGGCAGGCCGCCGGTCTCGTCACACTTGTCACGGAAAGGGAGGCATAAAATGGCACTCGATCCGCTGATGCACACGGAAGTGGATGAACAAAATGCTCCCGCCGAAGGAAAGCCCGATGTTCCCAAGCGGGCAGAAAGCTTTGTGTGGGGCATTCCGCAAAATGGACTCCAGCAGAAAGAGCGGGAGGTGCCGCTGGACGAACCGCCACCGCTCCGTCCCAACGCCGAACTCACTTACATCGGCAAGCCCACCCAGCGCTACGACGGACCGGCAAAGGTTATGGGCAAAGGCAAGTACACGGCCGACATCAACTTGCCAGGCATGCTCTATGCGCGCCTGGTCGATGCGACGATTCCGCATGGCCGCATCATCTCGATCGACACAAGTGCAGCTGAAAAACTGCCGGGTGTGCGTGCGGTCCATGTCATAGAGCACATCTATGGCGTCGCGGAGCTTCGCGACCCGAAGCAGGAAGTTCCTTCACGGTATCCAATTGTCCGTTATGCTGGACAGCCTGTTGCTGGCGTAGCCGCCATTTCACAACAGCTCGCAAACGATGCCGCTAAGCTGGTCAAGGTGCAGTACGATGCGATGCCATTTGTCGTCGATCGCTCAGACGCACGAGCTGACGATGCTCCAATGGTCTTTCCTGGAGCCGCTGATGAAGGTGGTAGCGCAGGTGGCGGTGGAGGACCGAAAGGCGTTCCTCAGAAAGGCAATGTTCACGGACCGCAGCGAAAGAATGTTGGTGATACGGAAAAGGGTTTTGCCGACGCGGACGTGATCGTAGAAGGCGAATATTTCACCCAGGTGCAGACGCACTCCGCTCTTGAAACGCACGGCTTCGTCGTCGATTGGAAACCGGAAGAAGTGACCATTTATGCTTCGACTCAGGGTACCTCGAGCGTTCGCGAAGAGTTCGCTGACGTCTTCAAGCTGCCGAAGAGCAAGGTTCGCGTGATCACCGAGTACATGGGCGGCGGCTTCGGCGCAAAGTTCGGCGCCGGTAACGAAGGCGTAATCGCAGGGATCCTGTCGCAAAAAGCAAATGCACCCGTCAAGCTGATGCTTGACCGTCGGCAGGAGCACATCGTCTCTAATCGACCGGACTCCCACCAGACGCTGAAGATCGGTGCAAAACGTGACGGCACGCTGACTGCAATCCAGCTCACAAGCTACGGCACGGCAGGCGTAGGTACTGGAGCGGGCGCCGCCGGTCCCGCAACCAATCTGTACAAGTGCCCCAACCTGCTCACCGAGGAGTATGACGTCTTTGTGAACGCTGGCCCCGGTGCGGCGTTCCGGGCACCTGGCCACCCGCAGGGATGCTTTGCGTTTGAGCAGGCCATCGATGAACTCGCGGTCAAACTCGACATGGACCCACTCACCTTCCGCGAAAAAATCGATGAAAGTCCGGCTCGGAAAGCCGAGAGGCAGGTCATCCTTGAGCGCACGAACTGGCGCAATCGCAAGGTCGCGGGTTCTGATGCTGGACCAATCAAACGCGGCATGGGTATTGCTCAGTCGGTCTGGTACCGCTTCGTCAGCATGGATTCATCGTGCGAGGTGCGTGTCTCGCGTGACGGCTCAGTCGAGTTGATGTCCGCAGTACAGGACCTCGGGACGGGCACCAAGACCATGCTTGCGATAATCGTTGCGGAGGAATTTGGCATTCCTCCCTCCAGCGTGGTTATCCGCATTGGTGACACGCGTTTTCCTGTTGGGCCCGATTCCGGAGGCAGCGTCACTGCTGGCTCGATCACACCTGCGGCCCGCAACGCGGCTTACCAAGCAAAGCAGAAGCTCTTCGCCGCAGTTGCTCCACAATTCGGCACTACTGCGGACAACCTCGTACTCCAAAATGGACGCATTGCATTTAAGAATGATGGGTCGCGCTCCTACACGCTTAAGCAGGTAGCGGCTAAGCTGCCGACTGCTGAAATCTCCGCCAGGGCGACACGCGTTCCCGAATACTCGAAGGAACGTATTACCTACGGCGGAGTGGATTACGTCGAACTCGCCGTCGATACCGAGACTGGACGGGTGCATATCGAGAAGGTCTTCGGCGCACACGACTGCGGCCGTCCCATCAATCCGCTGGGTGTCATCAGCCAGGTCAACGGCGGCATCCTGCAAGGCATCTCCTATGCTCTTTTCGAGCAACGTATTATGGACCGCAATGCCGGTTACATGTTGAACGCAAATCTCGAAAACTACAAGATTCTCGGCGCCCGCGAGGTCCCCGAGATCGAGGTTGTTCTTGTCGAGAATTACATCGCACAAAGCTCTACCGACGCTGCCGGCATTGGCGAGTCAGCCGGCATCATTACCCTGGCTGCGGCGATCGGCAATGCTTTCTACAACGCAACCGGAGTTCGAATGCGAAGGATTCCCATGACTCCCGCAAACGTACTAAGCGCGCTCGGAAAAGTGCAGGAGGTGCAGGCATGAACAAGTTCGCATTCATCGATTGCACGACAGTAGACCAGGCTCTCGATCAACTCGGTGGTGGCGCTACTGTCAAGGCCGGTGGCATCGATCTGCTGGACCTGATGAAGGATGGCATCGTATCGCCGCCGAAGCTTGTCAATATTCGCAATATCACCCGCCTTCGCGGTATCACCTTCGGCAAGGATGGCCTGCACCTCGGACCTCTGTCGACTTTGAGCGAGATTGCTGACCATCTGGAGATCCAAAAAAGCTACTCAGCGTTGGCAGATGCTGCCGGCCACGCCGCCACGCCGCAGGTTCGTAATATGGCAACGCTTGGCGGCAACATCATGCAGCGCCCACGCTGCTGGTACTTTCGCTCCAGCGACTTCGACTGCAAAAAGAAGAGTGGCTCCAGCGACGACTGTCACGCGCACACCGGCGAGAATCAATACCACGCCATTATGAACAATGGAACTTGCGCAATGGTGCATCCCTCCTCGACCGCAGTGCCGCTGCTCGCAATGAATGCGGAGGTGGAACTCACATCGAAGCGAGGCAAGCGAACTGTAGCCATGAGTGTTTTTTTCGTTCCGCCCGAGAAAAGCCTCCTCAACGAAACCGTAGTACAGCCTGGCGAGCTGATCACCGGCATTTTCGTGCCGACTCCGGAACCCGGAACCCGCTCTGCCTATCAGAAATATGGCGAAAAGGAGAGTTTCGATTGGCCCCTCGCTGATGCCGGAGTCGTGTTGGTCATGGACGGAACCCATTGCCGCAAAGCATCGATTGTGCTCGGCGTAGCGGCTCCGACGCCCGTTCGTTCTGCCGCAGCCGAGAGCATCCTGACCGGCAAAACAATCGATGAAACTACGGCCCGCGCCGCTGCAAGTGCTGCCATGCAGGACGCCACACCGCTTTCGCAGAACGGATTCAAGACCCAACTCTTCCAGACCGCCATCTACCGCACCGTGTTGCTCGCGGCCGGGCAGTTGCCGCGTGACCCAAGCTCCATTGGTTAGGAGATCCTATATGACAACGTCCCTTGTGCAACTCCGTTGTGCTTCACTCCGCAGCAAGTCTTCTTACGCTGCCTTCGGTGACTTTCAAGAGGAACACGCTGACCTGATGGGAGCCACAGCGACCTACTGGTGCCTCAAGACCATGAGCAAAGCGGGCCCGGACGATCACTACGTCCATCGCTCAATCTGCCAGGAAGGGCGATCCTGTTGGGAAAGCTGTGATGCTGAGGTGCAAAGTTAGCTGTTAGCTCTCCGTTACGAACGGTTGTAGGCGAAGCTGCATTCGGATGTGGCGGCACAATACGGCGTTGGCGTTAGGGACGTTGACTTCGTCGTCCATCGTGTGCGCCGGACCGGTAGCTGTGGCCCAACTTCGAGAGCTGGTTAGAGGAATACGGAAGCTCCGTTTCGAATCAAGGTTCTGAAATCGTCGCCTAAGGCGCACCAGGACTCCTTGCCCCCCAAAAGGCGAAAGGGACTAAGCAGGGGAGCGAACGGGTTGACCAAGAGGCCGGCCTCATTTTTTGGAACCCTGGGCCAGACTTCACGAACAAGCCGACGTATACGGCTCCACGTGAATTGAAATACAACAGACGGTTCCGTGCAGGTTTGTCACGGTTTTTTTCGGGTCTTCATCGTATACAGGCTAACCAATCGCGCGACCAGCACGGCCAGAAAGAGTTGCCCGCCGACACCTTCCAAAATGGCCATGCTTCGCGCTACGTCTGTGCGAGGCGTGACGTCGCCGTAGCCCAATGTTGCAAGTGTCACGAAGCTGAAGTAGATCGCGGTCATTCGAGAAAAAATCCCTGATGTGCTGAACGAGCCTGATCTGAGTTGTTCGAGGACCCAATACAAAAGACCGAAGTAGAGTCCTGCGAGAAGATAAGCGCTGAGTGCTGCGTAGACATGTTCGGCATTGATAGTTGTGGCTCGGAATGCATAGCGCAAAGCGGCTGCGGCAGCTGTAAGACCAATCAACGTCCATATCCCAAATGTGATTACGGAGAGCGTGCGATGATCAAGCCAGAGAGCCAAGGGGCGCGCCAACCACACGAGAAACATGATGGTGAGCACGACGGTGCGATTTTTCCCTAGATTGGCGGGCATTATCGCGGCAAGGATGTTGGCTGCAAGCAGGGATTCAATCAGAACTGCTCCAGACTTGAACATGTTTAAGACAGGAATTGCCACCAAGATAAACAGAAGAGAGTAGAACAGGATCGAATAACGGTGGCGCATGTAAGCGCGTTGAAAATTTCTCAATTCACCAGCTCTAACTTCCGTCGGTTCATCCACAGTGCTCCTCCATGGTAGGGAACTAAAAATGAGAATAGACCGGGGCGTTATGTTAAGGAAGCTTTGGTGGGCCCGGAGTGGTTCAACCCCAAACTACGGGTTTGTAAAGGCGACATGATGCAACCTCGACAGCCGGTTAGAGGAATACGGCAGTCCCGCTTTGAATCAAGGTTCTGAAATCGTCGCCTAGGGCGCACCATTTTCTTGTTGAATCGCATTTCCTGCAGCACGTGGCGGGTTGCTCTAAGGGGTGAATTCCGTTATTCTTAATTAGTTGCATCCCACGCAATGTGCGCCCGTAGCTCAGCTGGATAGAGCAACTGGCTACGAACCAGTAGGTCGGAGGTTCGACTCCTTCCGGGCGCACCATTCAATATTCTCCACCTAAACATCCTCTTATTTTTGAGTCATCCTTTGCCTCTGTTTGGGCGATTGCATTCCATTTTTATGTAAAGTTCTTTTACTTAATGACGCTCTTCGTAATTTCTTTGCAATGCTATGATAATAAATAGCTTACTGATAAGGGTTCTTTATCCAGTTCGCCGAAGAACAGGATCTGGCCCTGCGCTCGCCTGAACTGATGACGAAGATCTGCTATGCGGGGAACCATGCCCATCAGCGCGGGATTTCGCAGAAGGCCGCCGAATGGAGGCAACAGGGGAAGTTCGTGAGCACTATTTTTTGAGGAGGGGAAGAACGAGGGGAAGAAGGTTGCTGGCAACGATCTTATTTCCCTCTGCGGTAGCGTGGGTTCTGTCGGCTTGCATCATTCCGTCGACGCCAAAGACGCCCTTCAGGAGGAAGGGGAGCAGGGGCACGTTGTACTTCCTGGCGAGCAGGGCGTAGGTCTCGTTGAACTGCTTGATATAGTCAGGGCCGTAGTCGGGAGGAAGGGTGATGCCGGCTAGAACGATCTTCGTTCCACTCGCCTTCAATGTGGCGACGATCCTATCCAGATTTGCCCGAGAGTTTTCGATGCGCAGGCCGCGGAGACCGTCGTTGCCCCCGAACTCGACGACGACTACGGCTGGTTTCAACGCGACGATGGAGTCGAGGCGTTCGACACCATCCTTGGTGGTGTTACCACTGATGCCCTGGTTGACGACCCGGTAGTGGAAGCCCTTTGCGTCGAGGTCGGTCTGGAGGTAGTCGGGATAGCTTTTGCCGAATTCGGCTCCGTAGCCTGCGGTGAGACTGTCGCCGAAGCAGACGATGAGTGGGCGCTTGTCGTTCGGATTTTGTGGGCGGGGATTTGGTGTCGGTGAAGGACTTGGGACGGGGGTTTCGAGAGTAGGCGCTGGCGCGGCTGCGGATTGGGTTGAACCGGCGGCTTCGGGTCGGTTTGTTGCCTTATCGGCACGGCAACTGGAGAGAGAGAGCGCCAAGGTCGTTAGAATAGCTAGGGATGCAATTCTCCGCATGTCTACAAAGTATCAAATCTGCAAAGTGTCCAATTTTGCCGGATGAGGGGTCGCGTTTAATCACCAATCTAATGCATCGCGATCCGAACTAAATGGCAGCCGAGAGCGTATTTAAACCGCAGGCATGGAAGGAGAACACCGCAGTTGAGCCAATTGATTCCGATGATTTCTGTTGAAGGGCTCCGCAAGTCCATCCGTAATGGCAGCCGGACGGTGGATATTTTGAAGGGGCTGGACTTTACCGTGCCGCAGGGGCAGTTTGTTGCGGTGATGGGGTCTAGTGGGAGTGGAAAGTCTACTCTGCTTGGCCTGTTGGCGGGGTTGGATACGCCAAGTGTGGGGAATGTGGAACTGAACGGCACGGCGATCAGCTATCTGCCGGAGGACAAGCTTGCGCAGGTGCGGGGAAAGACGATTGGGTTCGTCTTTCAGTCGTATCAACTGATTCCCACGCTGACAGCGCTGGAAAATGTTCTGCTGCCCCATGAGTTGAATGCGGATGCGCGGGAGAGCGGTCTGGCGCGGGCGCGCGAGCTGCTGACCAGCGTCGGACTGGGGGACCGGATGGATCATTACCCGGTGCAGCTCTCCGGCGGTGAGCAGCAGCGGGTGGCGCTGGCGAGGGCGTTTATTCTGCGGCCGCCGATTGTGCTGGCGGATGAGCCTACGGGGAATCTCGACACGACGAACGGCGCGCATGTGCTGGAGTTGCTGCTGAATCTGAACCGTACGGAAGGTACGACGCTGGTGCTGGTGACGCATGATCCTGTGCTGGCGAGCTATGCTGACCGGCGCATTGTGCTGCGCGATGGATTGATTATTGCGGATGAGATCAATCCGAACCCGGCTGCCTCTCCGCGCGAAGCTGCGTTGGCGGAGGGCTAATGGCGGCGCTGAGTTATCGTTCTGCTGCGAAGATCGCTGCGCGCGAGATGCATTCGTCACGTGGGAAGTTTTTCTTTGTCATTCTTTCGGTCTCGATCGGTGTCGCGGCTCTGACAGGCGTGCGCGGATTTTCTTCTTCGTTTCGCAGCACATTGCTGGATAAGGCGCGCAGCATTATGGCGGCGGATCTTTCGGCTCGAATGTTTCAGCAGCCTCCGCCAGAGCAGCAGAGGGGACTGGTCGAGATTGCGGCCAGCGGCGTGCAGATTACGTCGGTGACGGAGCTGCTGTCGATGGCCTCTTCGCCGAAGACGCTCGATCCGCTTCTGGTTTCAATTAAGGCGGTTGATCCGGCGATGTATCCGTTCTATGGCGCGGTAGAGCTGGCGCCGGCTGGGCCGCTCAAGACGGTGCTGACGCCTGATACGGTGGCCGTTGCCGACGATCTTCTGGTGCGACTAAATCTGAAGGTTGGCGATGGGCTGAAGGTAGGAACGAAGGTCTTTCGAATTGCTTCGGTGGTGGTGAATGAGCCGGACAGACTTTCGGGGAGTTTTGCCGCCGGGCCGAGGGTGATGATCTCTCGCGAGGGGCTGGATGCGAGCGGGTTGCTTGCTCCCGGAAGCCATGCCGGGCAGAGATATCTGTTCAAGGTGCCGAGGCCGCAAACCGGTGCGCCGATCTCGGATAAAGCTGTGGCGGATTTGAAGATGCGACTGGAAAAGCTTTTGCCAGAGTCGCAGGTGATTGACTATCGCGAGACAAATCCAGCGCTGACGCAGGGGCTGGATCGCGCGACGAGTCTGTTGTCGCTGATGAGCCTGGTAGCGCTGGTGCTGGGGGCGATCGGTGTTGCGATGGCGATGCGGGCGCATCTGCAACAGCGGCTGGATACGATCGCGATCATGAAGTCGCTGGGGGCGCGCTCGGGGCAGATTATCAAGATTTATCTGCTGCAGACGCTCTTGTTGGGTGCGGCTGGAGGCGTGTTGGGAGTTGCTCTTGGGGTTGGAGTGCAACTGAGCTTTCCTTACGTGCTGGCAAAGCTGATCCACGTAGATACGGAGCTTCATATCCAGCTGAGCACTGTGCTAACAGGGCTCGCCGTCGGAATTCTGACGACGCTTTTGTTTACACTGCCGCCGCTGCTGGATATTCGCGGAGTTCGGCCGATTCTGATTCTTCGCAGGGCGGTCGATGATGTGGACGATCCGTTTGTCGCGGGAATCTGGCGGAAGATTCGAAAGAACGGCGCGCAGATTGGCGCTGCCGTGCTGATTCTGGCGGGGCTCGCGGCGATTGCAACGACGCTGAGTGATTCAGTCGTGGTGGGAGAGGTATTTTCGGTTGGATTGGTGGTTGTGCTCGGAGTGCTGCTTCTTGCCTCGGCTGCAGTTCTGGGAGGGTTGCGGTTTTTTCTCTCGAAGACTCGACTGCACCTGCCGTCGTCGCTGCGGCATGGGCTGGCAAATCTGTATCGGCCGGGAAATCCTTCTGCTGCGTTGCTGGCGGCGTTGGGGATGGGCGTGATGCAGATCATGACGGTCTACCTTGTGCAAAAGGCTGTCGTGACGGAGTTGCACATCTCGTCTGCGCCGAATCTGCCGAATGTTTTTTTGATCGATATTACGAGCGGCGAGGTCGACGGGATACGTGCGCTGCTGAAAGGGCAGCACAGCGTGACGGTGGCGCCTGAGTTGCTGCCGGTGGTTTCTTCGCGAGTTGTGGCGATCGATGGCGTGCCGGCGGAGGAGGCCAAACTGAAGAACCTTCCGCGGCGGATGCTGAGGTCGATCAATCTGACTTGGTCGCCGACCTCTCCTCCCGGGACGAAGGTGGTGGAAGGGAAGTGGTGGGAGGCAGGAGAGAAGGGGCCGGTGGTTGCGATCGAGCAGCGACAGGCTCAGCGGCTGGGCGTTCGCATCGGGTCGCACATTACGTTTGCGGCGCAGGATACACAGATTGCCGCGACGGTGGTTGCGCTGACAAAGGCGGATGGTCAGCATGCGTATTCACGAGCGGAGTTTATCCTGCCGCAGGCTGCACTCGCGGGGTTACCTGTGGTCTGGTATGGAGGGGTTCACGTGGACCCTGATCATGTCAGCGAGGTACAGCGAGCATTATATAAGAACTATCCAACTGTCACCGTGATCAATGTGGCACAGGCGCTTGAGACGGTGCGTGCAGTGGTGATTCAGATTACGTACGTGATCCAGTTTCTCGCAGCGTTTTCAGTCTTTGCAGGAGTCATTATTTTGGCGAGTTCGATCGCCGGGACACGGTATCGGAGGATACGTGAAGTTGTTGTTTTGAAGACGCTTGGAGCGACGCGGCGGCGCATTGCTACGGTCTTTTCCATCGAGTTTGCGGTGCTGGGTCTGGTCTCGGGCGTTGTAGGTGTTCTCTTTGCCAACATCATTGCGCGGGTGATGATGACTCGGGTGATGATGGTCGCATATCATTTTCAGTGGTCGTGGGCTGCGGCAGCGTTGGCGGGTACTGCTGCTCTGACGGTGGCGACAGGTTGGCTGGCGAGTCATCGCATCCTGGGCCGGAAACCACTTGAGGTGCTCAGGGAAGAGTAGGTCGGTCCAAATAACTGGACTGCGCCGTCCTATCTGGATATGTGCCGGATTCCGCTTGAAGATATGGCTTTCTGATGTGACTTCTCCGGCTGCCTCGGGCCGCGCATTTCTGTCGCATCGTAGCGGGTTTTCGGATGAGACGGGAGGCCGCTAATTCATCAGGTGGCGTGACTTGGCTGGGGAAGCCCCCGCCGATTGGTGGAAATCCCTTCCATGGAAGGCGATAGGGGGCAAAAACTTGTTTCTTTTCAAAAATAGGAATAATTTTTCTATTGACATACGTTTCTACACTCCCGTAGATTTCGGTGCGGACCAATAACTCGCTCAATCTGGTCGAACCACATTGACGGAATGTTGGGTTACCGCAAAAACTGAAGGATTTTTAGGAGACTGCGATGCGAACGAATTTCATGCCGAAGCACGACGTGTCAGAGGACTTGGCCAGGAGCAATCGCTGGATGAAGCCCATTATCCTGGCGGTTGCAATCCTGCTGTGCCTCGGCCTGATGTCGCCCGTTGCCAAGGCGCAGAGTGGTGGCCAGGGTGCCATCAGCGGAACGGTGACCGACGCATCAGGCGCTCTCATCCCTGGCGCGGTCGTCATTGCGAGGAACAATGGCACGGGCATCGAGACCAAGCGCACTGCCTCCTCCGATGGCCTCTACAACATCTCTCCGCTCATTCCGGGGACTTATACAGTCACGGTGACTGCGAACGGCTTTTCGACCTTCAAGCAGGAAAATCTCGTGGTCGACGCTCTGAGCAACGTGGGTCTGAACGTCGCACTTAAGACCGGTAGCCAGAGTGAGACCGTCACTGTTACCGATACCCCGCCAGCACTGGAGACTACGAATGCAGTTTTGGGCGGCACGATTGAGAACAGCCTGTATGCAGCTTTGCCTCTTTTGATCTCCGGCAGTCAACAGCGTGACGTCACTCAATTTTCTAACCTGCTACCGGGTGCTCAGGTGAATCCCGGCGGGAGATCGTCCATTATCGGCGGCACCGGACAACGGCTTGGCGAACTCTACCTTGATGGTCTTCCGATCACAACTCTGAGCCAGCAGGGTGACAACCGGCCGGTCTTCAACATTGTTCCGCTGGAGGCGATCGATCAGATCAAGGTCGTCACGAGCGGCTTCTCCGCCGAGTATCAGGGTGCGGGTCTGGAGAACTATAACCTCAAGACGGGCGGCAATCAGTATCACGGCTCGATCTTTGGCTACTTCCGGAATACGGCGTTCGACGCGTGGACCTTTTCGACGAAACCCGGCTCGCCCGGTAATACACAAAAGGTTCTTCAGAATGGACAGCTCGTCACGGTTCCGGGGCCCAAGCCCACTGAACATCAAACGGAGCTCGGGTTCGCCGTGGGCGGACCTGTGAAAATTCCCTTCCTGTTCAATGGGCATGACAAATTTTTCTTCTTTGCCACCTATGACAAATTCCGCTCGCGTCTCGGCGTCAATCCCTCTTCTACGACTGTTCCTACTCTCCTGATGCGCCAAGGCAACTTTCAGGAGCTTCTCTCTGTTGCCAACGGCGGTCTGGGTAACAGCGCTGGGATCAACTATCCCATTTATGACCCAACGTCGCAGGCGAGTTGCACCGCACATAGCACAAACGGGCCCTGCCGCTATCAGTATGGCTACGGGCCGGGAGGAGTCAATGGCGCTAACGGTAACCCCGTCAAGACCGGCGCACCCATTAATGTGATTCCGGCGAGCGAACTGTCGCCGATCACGCAATACATGCAGAAGTTTTTGCCTGACCCGACGATCGCGACGACTGGCACCATTCAGAACAATTACATCGGCGGCATTCCCAGTGGCTTTGATAACTGGCTATACTCGGGCCGCGCCGACTACAACATCTCTCCTCGTCAGACGCTCTCGTTTGCTATCACTGGCGGCAACCGCCACGCCGTCCCGTACACCAGCAGCTCCGCATCGCCTCTGCCTGTGCCCTACTACGCTTCCACCAAGTCAACGGTGGCCGGGCATTGGGCCGAACTCGAGCATACCTTTACGATCACTCCGCACCTGGTAAACCAGTTCAAGTTCGGGTTCATGAATTTCGGCGGCCCGCCGGTGCAAAATATCACTCAGGGAAACCCGCAGTATGCTCTTTCTGCCTCGGGGGTCACCGGGCTTCCTGCTGGGCAGGCCTCGGAAAACTTTCCCAATACAACGTTTGACGGAGCCAATCCTCCAGCCGGCATTTCAACGACTACTGCGATCGGTTGGGTCGGTAATACCCCTACCACCACGAACGTCTCCGAGACCTACACGGTGTTGGATAACATCAATTTGCTGAAGGGAAGGCATTCGATGAACTTCGGCGGCCAGCTTCAATGGCTGGAAAACAACGCAAGTACCGCTGACGGGCCATCCGCTCCGACTCCGCTGGGCTGGAGCGTGAAGGAAACCTCGAGTCTTACTGGAACAACTTATACGGCGAACACTGGCTATTCCTATGCGAGTTACCTGCTGGGTGCTGTGAGCAGTTCGAGCGCGACCCTGCAACCGTTCAGTCTGGTGGGCGGACGGTTCCGTCCCGCCGCACTCTACTTTCAGGACGATTACAAGGTAACGCCCAAGTTGACGCTGAACCTGGGGCTGCGGTGGGACTACCTTCCAACCTATCGCGAGGTGCAGGACCGCTGGTCCTTCCTCAATCCGAATCTCACTAACCCGCTAACCGGCACTCCTGGATTACTTCAATTTGCCGGACATCGCGGTGCAGGCGTCAGCTGCGAGTGCGATACCCCGGTTAATACTTATTGGAAGAACTATGGGCCTCGTCTTGGTTTTGCTTATACCGCCGACGACAAGACGGTCTTTCGCGGAGGATGGGGGATTCTTTACTCTCACGCCGGGGGCACCGGAGGAGCGGGTGGTGCAGGGACTGGAACTGGGCAGGCGGGCTTCAATAGTACGACATCCTTTACAGACGGCGCAGCCGGTGCGTCGGCCGGCCCGGCGTTCTATCTGAACAACAATCCGGCATTCTCAGCACCCAATGCGAACTTCGGTGGTCCAGGATATGTTCTGCCCCCCATCGCCCCGATCTCGGCCACGAGTCAACTTCAAGGGACTGGATTCTTCGTGTGTTCCGGTCAGGCCATCTCTCAGTGCAATGGAGCAACGGGTACATCTGGCGGAATTGGAACCGGCATTGCCTTTGCAGATCCTTACTTGTCGGGTCGGGCGCCGGAGTTTTCGTTCTACAACTTTGGCATGCAGCGTGAGATCACTAACAGTCTGGTCGTGACGGTGAACTACGTCGGGAGCCAGAGCCATTTTCTTGCTGGTGCAGGTGGTATTCGTGGTTTGTACGCTGGACAACTTGATCCAAAGTGGCTGGCGCTGGGATCCAATCTGAGCAAGCCGGCTACCCCGGCAAACATTGCAGCAGCACAAGCAGCAACTGGTCTAACACTTCCTATCCCCTATCCGGGGTACACCGCCGCTGCGGCGGTCAACAGCAACGCGACTATTCAGCACATGTTGACCTGGAAACCGCAATATTCCGGCACTACAGATACGTGGGGCACCAACGTTGCGAACGCTAACTATAACGCCTTCCAACTCTCTGTGAGTCAGCGTGCTTCCCGTGGTTTGACGCTGAACATCAACTACACCTATTCGCATAACATCGACAATGCCGGCACGATACGGAGCGGCTTCGCAATTCCGGCGGCGTTCAACGCAGCCGGGGTGGATTTTCCGATTGATCGCATCGACCGGTCCAACAGTATCAACAGCCAGCCGCAGAGCTTGAGCATCTACGGGGTTTATGATTCGCCGTTTGGCAAAGGCAAGATGGGCGGGGATCACTTTGCTGTTCGCGCGTTGCTTGGAGGATGGCAGGTGTCGGAGATCTTCCAGTATTCCTCGGGTATTCCGCTGGCGCTGGTAGGAACCTGCAATACGACACAGAATGTCGGGCAGGGTACCTGCATGCCCGACGCGAATCCGAATTTCCACGGCGCTGTCCGTCAGAATGGAGGGTGGGGCGACGGGGTGACCGCCGCTACGCTTGGAACGAAAAGCTATCTGACTGGAGCTATTTCAGGCAGTACTTCCGGCATAGGAGCCGGCGGCGGACCCTGCGCCAGTTCTACGGGGCCTTACTGCAATACGAAGGACTACATGATCGGCGACCTGGGACGAGTTGCACCCTATGGGCTGCGTGGTCCTGGGATCTATCGTCTCGCGATGTCGCTTCGACGAACATTTGATTTCACCGAACGGGCGAAGTTTATCTTTGGCGTCGATTGCCAGAATGTGACTAACACAGTCACTTTTGGTGAAAATGCCTCGAACAACCAGATCATCGTCAATGTGAATTCAGCCACATTCGGCACCCTAAACTTCGCAACCGCCGACTCGCGTGCGTTCCAGTTCTCGGGCCGGTTCCAGTTCTAGAGCAGTGCGCTAATCTTCTAGCGGGCAGATTGCGATTCTCAGCATTCTGTCCGCTTTTTCTTTTGTGGTTTGATCCTCCAGGAGATATTGAGAATGGTTCTTCGTACATGGAAACAGAGCATTGTTTGGCCGGTGCTGCTCGTCGGCTTTGGACTGCAGGGAACGGCGCAGCGGGTTTCGATGGAGCAGGCTACGCCGCAGCAACTGGCGGGGATTGCAAAGGATAACTCACGGCATTTTGGGGACGATCCGGATGATGGTGGACCGATCGCGACAGATTTGTCGGCTTCGCTCGATCCAGCTGCTGTCGGAAAGGCAATGCGTAAGGTTGGGGATTGGCAGTTGGCTCGTTCGCAAGAGTATTTCGACCGAATCTGGACCTGGAGCGTGCTTTATAGCGGGTTTATGGCTGCTTCGGATTCGTTGGGGGATGAAAAGTATCGCGACGCTATGGATGCGATGAGCAAGAAGTATGACTGGCAGCTTCGGTCGCATCTGCCCGATGCGGACGATCAGAGTGTAGGACAGACTTACCTTGAGCTTTACCTATTGAAGAAAGACCCGGCGATGATTACGCCTACACGGGCTGAACTGGATGCTTTGCTGGCAGCACCTCATGTCTCGAAGCGGGCAGGGAAGACGATCTCGTGGTGGTGGTGCGATGCGCTGTTTATGGCTCCGCCGGTGTGGTCGAGGATGTATGCGGCTACGGGTGACCGCAAGTATCTCGGTTATCTGGACGAGGAGTGGGCGAAGACGTCGGACCTGCTCTATGACAAGCGGGAGCATCTTTATGCTCGCGACGCCGACTATCTGACCCGGACCGAAGCCAATGGCAAGAAGATGTTCTGGTCGCGGGGCAATGGCTGGGTGATGGGCGGGATTGTGAGGACGCTGCAATATCTCCCTGAGGACGATCCAGCGCGGGGGAAGTATGTAGTGCAGTTGCAGGAGATGGCGCGGCGCGTGGCGTCGCTGCAGGGGCCGGATGGGCTTTGGCGAGCTGGAATGCTCGATCCGGCGAATTATTCTGAGCCTGAGATCTCCGGATCGGCTCTGTTTACGTATGCACTGGCGTGGGGGATCAACGAAGGCGTACTGGACAAGAAGGTTTACCGACCAGTCGTCGAAAAGGCCTGGGCAGGCATGCTGAAGCATGTTTATGCGGACGGCCGCCTGGGGTGCATTCAGCAAACGGGGGCTGAGCCAGCGCCATTCAAGCCGACTGCGAGCTATACGTACGGGGTTGGGGCGTTCCTGATGGCGGGAAGCGAGATTCGACGCATGGGGGGTGCTCCTGGTGCGGCGAAAAAGGGCCATACGCACAGTTAGAGGGTCGGGGTTGTACGATGAATCTGTCTTGCGATTTCAACTGTGCAGGTGTTGGTCATGAAGGTGGAGAGAGAGCAGGTCCTGCGGATCCATGAGCAGCGCTTCGGACGAGCAGGGCGGATTTTCGCTGCTCCAGCGCGGGTCAACCTGATTGGGGAGCATACGGACTACACGGGTGGGTTCGTGATGCCTATGGCAATCGACTTCCGAACGATGGCTGTGGTGAGCGTGCGGGACGACGGTCGAGCGGTGTTTTATTCGGCCAACTACGACGAAGAGGTTGGGATTGAGATTGCTTCGCTGTCCAAGGCACCGCTTGGTGGTTGGAGCGACTATCCGGTGGGCGTGTTGTGGAGCCTTGGTCAAGAGGGAGTTGCGGTCAGCGGCTTCAGCATGAGCTTGGTGGGTGATGTTCCATTGGGCGCGGGTTTGAGTTCGTCGGCGTCGATCGAGGTGGTGACGGCGATGGCGTTGCTGGGGCATGCAGGGGCGGAGTTGCCGCTGGAGAAGGTTGCGACCCTTTGCAGGCGCGCCGAGAACGAGTACGCTGGCGCGAAGAGCGGCATCATGGACCAGTTTGCTGTCGCCGGTTGTGTGGCGAATCGAGCGATGCTGCTGGATTGCCGGTCTCTCTCGTATGAGCTTTTGCCGTTGCCGGTAGAGGAGCGCGTGGTGATCTGCAATTCCATGGTGAAGCATGCGAATGCGACAGGGGAGTACGGCGACCGAAGCACCGAAGTCGAGGCGGGACAGGCGGTGTTGCGACGGGAACGGCCAGGGATCGAATTGCTGCGCGATGCGACACTTGCGGACCTCGATGCATGCCGGGACAAGATGTCTGAAGCTAGTTTCAAGCGATGCCGGCATATCATCACGGAGAATGTTCGCGTGATGAAAGCGCGGGAGGCATTGTTGACGGGTGATATGGAGAGCTTTGGAGCGTTGATGCTTGAGGCTCATCTGAGCTTCCGAGACGATTTTGCCGCGAGCTGCGAGGAGGTCGATGTGCTGGTCGCGATCGCGATGGAGCAGGAGGAGTGTTTCGGCGCCCGCATTACCGGAGGTGGCTTTGGCGGATGCACAGTGAATGTGGTTCGCGCGGATGCAGCAGAGAAATTTGTCGCAACGTTGCGTCGGGAGTATGCGGCCAAGACTGGGATTGAGGCGGACTGCTTTGTATGTACGCCGTCTGATGGAGCGTTCTCGCTTGCGCAGAAGGGTGGAGTGAAGTGAACCCGCTCGCGCAACAGAATCCTCACCGGCGGTTCAATCCTTTGAAGCGGGAGTGGGTGCTGGTGTCGCCACATCGTACGCAGCGGCCGTGGCAGGGACAGACGGAGACTAAGGCTGCTGTGGCTGCGCTTGCGTATGATCCGGATTGCTATCTATGTCCCGGGAATCTAAGAGCAGGCGGAGTTCGGACCGACAAGTACGCGAGTACGTATGTCTTTGAAAACGATTTTGCAGCGCTGAAGCTGGACACGCCGCGGTTTTCGAGCGACCAAGAGGGAAAAGGCCTGTTAGTGGCGGAGAGGGAGAGCGGAGTTTGCCGCGTAATCTGCTTTTCGCCGCGGCACGACCTGACTCTGGCAAAGATGTCGATGGCGGAGATTCGTGCGGTGGTGGATGTGTGGGCGGAGCAATGCGTCGAACTCGGCGCGCGGGATGACATTGGCTATGTTCAGATCTTTGAGAATCGCGGAGCAATGATGGGTGCGAGCAATCCGCATCCGCATGGGCAGATCTGGGCAAGCCGGTCGGTTCCGAATGAGGTGATGGCAGAGCTCGGGGGCCAGCGAGAGTATCTTGCGCAGAAGCGGACAGTCTTGTTATGCGAGTACCAGAAGATGGAGGAGTCGCTTGCGGAGCGAGTCGTGGCACAGAATGTGAGTTTTGTTGCCGTAGTTCCGTTCTGGGCAGTGTGGCCGTTTGAGACGATGATTCTACCGCGACGGCATGTCGCTCGGCTTCAGGACTTCACGGAGTCGGAGAGGTCGGATTTCGCCGCTATTTTGCAGAGCGTTACTGCGACCTACGATCAGGTCTTCGACACTCCCTTCCCATATTCGATGGGGTTACATCCTGCGCCTTCCGATGGGAAAGATCATCCGGAGTGGCAGTTTCATGCGCACTTTTATCCTCCGCTGCTGCGTTCGGCAAGTATTCGGAAGTTTATGGTCGGCTATGAACTCCTGGGCTCACCGCAGCGGGACATCACGCCTGAGTCAGCAGCTGAGACGCTGCGGCAAGCCAGTTTACGTGTCTCTGATCAAGCTTGATAGTAGAACCGTAGTTGGGAGAGAGGTATGCCGGTCGATTCACGCAGGGTGATCGCAGATCTTGAGGAACTTCGGGCTCTAACGTCCGATAGCAACGGCGCTCAACGGATCGCATGGAGCCCGATCTGGCTGAAGGCGCGCGAATGGTTTCAGAGCAAGCTTGAAGGGCTTCCCGTAGAGCATCATCACGATGCTGCCGGGAACTCGTGGACGACCCTTCCGGGTGAATCCGATCAGACGCTTATTCTCGGGAGTCATCTCGACTCTGTTCCGAATGGCGGTTGGCTGGATGGCTGCCTGGGAGTGCTCGCTGGCCTGGAGGTTTTGCGTGGTATCTCTGAGGACTTTCGTGGGCTGCCTCCGGTCACGATTCGGCTAGTTGATTGGGCCGACGAGGAGGGTGCGCGATTTGGTCGAAGCCTCTTCGGGTCGTCTGCGTTTGCAGGTACTCACACGATCGCGGTCGACCGCGCCCGAACAGATCGTAATGGGGTGAGTCTTGAGGATGCTCTTCGGCAGTGTGGCGTCGAGGTGGAGCGAATCGGAGATGCGAATCTAGAACGGGGCAACGCAGGTGCCTATCTTGAGTTGCATATTGAGCAAGGGCCGGTACTCGAGAATATGCGGCTGCCGCTCGGCGCGGTACTTGGCACGAAGGGAGTCGAGCGCCACGGCATTATTTTTCATGGGCAGGAGGCTCACTCGGGTTCGACTCCGATGGGCGTGCGGCGTGATGCACTCGCCGCTGCGGCGAAGCTTGCGCTTGAGATTCGTCCCATCGCGCGGAGATATCAGGACGCCGTCGCAACGATGGGCAGTGTGAAGACCTTTCCGGGAATCGTGACCGCAGTTGTAGGCCGCTGCGAGACGACGCTTGATATGCGCGACCTTGATGCAGAGGTGCTTGCCTCCATGCTTTCCGCGGCACGGGCTGCCAGCGAGCGCTTTGCGGCAGAAGAGGGTTGCACGGTGGAGTGGTCGAGGATCTGGAGCATCGAGCCTATCTCATTTAGCCCGCGCCTTATTGAATTTTGCGAGGAAGCTGTGCGCGAAACTGCAAAGTCGTCGCACAGGTTGCCCTCGGGACCTCTGCATGATGCGGCTGAGGTTGCGCGACTGGGCATCCCCACGGTGATGATGTTTACCCAATCGCTTGCGGGACTTAGCCACAACAAGCTGGAAGATACAACGGTCAACGATCTGAAGATGGCCGTTGAGGCCTTCGACCGGCTTGCGAAGAAGACTATGACTTGGCTGTCCGCGGAAAACAGTGGAGGTTAGCTTCAATGTTCGGAATGCCATTTCTTTCTCGGTGCGTCCCTATTTGCTGCGATAGTGCATAATAGTCACTCTGAATCTTGCGCTGGGTCGGAAGGAGGGCGGTTGTCGTCTTCCATGGAGCTACGGCTTTTCTCTTACGGAAGGTTGTGCTGACACATGAGGTTTTTCGACAGGTTTCTTGATGCGTACCTTACGATTCATTCCTACTGCCTGCTAATTCGCAGAGAGACGATCTGGTTCCGATGAGCGAACGAATTCCATTTCATCTGCAGGTTGCGACCCCGCCAGAGGTGATGGAGCGCTTCGGCGATTTGCATCCGCCGTTTGACAGCCAGGCAGCGGTACTCGAAGCGAACCGCTGTCTCTATTGTTTCGATGCACCTTGCACAAGCGCCTGTCCAACACATATTGATGTGCCGCGGTTTATCAAGAAGATTGCGAGCGGTAATCTTACAGGCTCTGCGCGAACCATTCTTGACGCTAATATTTTGGGTGCTAGCTGTTCGCGAGCGTGTCCGGTGGAGGTGCTGTGCGAAGGCGCCTGCGTGATGCATCGGTACAACAAGCAGCCAATTCAGATTGCGCGGTTACAGCGATTCGCAATGGACGCGTTTCACGAAAGTGGGGCTTTGCTCCCGTTCGAGCCTGGCGCTGAGACCGGCTTCTCTGTTGCCTTGATCGGTGCGGGCCCAGCCTCGCTCGCCTGCGCTGCCGAGCTTCGCCGCCGCGGTATTCGCGCCGAGATTTATGATGCCCGGCCACTGCCGGGGGGCTTGAACACCTACGGAGTTGCTGAATATAAGTTGCCGCTGGCCGAAAGCCTGCGTGAGATCGAGATGTTGTCGCAACTGGGCGTGGATTTTCATTTCGAGACGATGGTCGATGCGACTGCGCTGACTGACATTGAGCGAAAGCATGACGCTGTGTTCCTGGGAGTTGGGCTTGGGGCAATTCACCGGCTCGAGATTGCCGGTGAAGATCTTGCTGGTGTGACGAATGCTCTGGATCTTATCGCCGGCTATAAGTCAGGTGAAAGACTGACTATGCCTGCCCGAGTGGTCGTGGTGGGAGCCGGGAATACCGCGATTGACGCGGCGATTGCGGCTGTTCGGCTGGGTGCTTCTGATGTGTACCTTGTATACAGGCGTGGTCCAGAACAGATGTCCGCCTTCACATTTGAATATGAGCATGCCCGAAACGAGGGAGTGAAGTTTTTGTGGCACGTTCAGCCGACCCGAATCCTCGGCCATAAGACGGTACAGAGCCTGGAGTTGGTAAGACTGATATCGACTGAAGATGGATCGCTTGTTTCGGAAGAAGGTTCTGAGTTTTTACTCGATGCCGAACTGATTGTCCTGTCGATTGGTCAGGGAACGCATACGGGTTTTCTGTCGGGACGCGAGGGAACCAAGGTGCGGCTTGAACGTGGACGAATCCTCATCGATCGTATGACAGGCCAAACCTCCGATCCAAAATTTTTTGCCGGCGGCGACTGCACAAACGGTGGACGTGAGGTGGTGGATGCCGTTGCCGACGGAAAGCGTGCGGGCGTTGGAATTGCCGCGTGGCTGAAGGGACAGCATGCCAAAGTCTAAGCCAACACTGGAGACAACGTTCTGCGGGATCCCTTGCCTCAATCCGTTCTGGCTTGCCTCTGCTCCGCCTACGAATTGTGGCGAGCAGATCATGAGGGCGTTCGATGCAGGTTGGGGGGGAGCTGTATGGAAGACGATAGGCGAGCCAATTACGAATGTCAGCTCGCGGTATTCGTCGATTGATTGGGAAGGGCGGCGCATGATGGGCTTCAATAATATTGAGCTCATCTCGGACCGGCCGATAGAAGTTAACCTGCAGGAGATTGCGGAGGTCAAGCGTCGATATCCCAAGCACGTTGTGATTGCTTCGCTGATGGTCGAGAGCAAACGGGATACCTGGCACGAGATGGTGCAGCGTGCGGAAGATGCCGGCGCGGACGGGCTTGAGCTCAATTTTGGGTGTCCTCACGGTATGAGCGAGCGCGGCATGGGATCGGCAGTTGGGCAAGTGCCTGAGTACTGCGAGCAGATTACGGGCTGGGTGAAGGAGAAGGCGAGGACGCCGGTGATCGTCAAGATGACGCCCAATATCTCCGACATTCGCATCCCTGCCCGGGCAGCCAAGCGTGGCGGTGCGGATGCGCTCTCGGCGATCAATACCATCAACTCAATTACCGGTATTAATCTTGATACTTTGCAGCCGAGCCCGAATGTCGATGGCAAAAGTTCCCATGGTGGCTATTGCGGACCAGCGGTCAAGCCGATCGCGCTTAACATGGTTCAACAGATACAGTCGGATCCGACGAGCGCGCTGCCGCTTTCCGGGATTGGTGGAATCGGAAGCTGGCGCGATGCTGCAGAGTTTATCCTGCTTGGCTGCGGCACGGTGCAGGTGTGCACTGCGGCGATGCATTATGGGTATCGCATCGTAGAGGATATGCAGGATGGACTGCTGGCGTGGATGGCCGAAAAGGGCTTCGCGACCATCGATGATTTTCGCGGGTTGTCGCTTCCGAATGTTCGCGAATGGAAGCAACTGAACCTGAACTATCAGATTGTTGCGCGGATTCACGAGGATCTCTGCATCGGTTGTCAGCTTTGCTACACCGCCTGTTGGGATGGTGCGCATCAGTGCATTCATTTGGATCGGACAGCGCCTGCGCCTGACACGACACGAACACCGGCGATGGTTGAGGCAGAGACGTCGCGGCGCATCTCGACGACGCCAATTCCTAAGCTCGATTCCGGTAGTCTTAGGCCCATCAGCGCATTGACTCCACTCGAGCGTATTCCGCGGGTGGATGAACACCACTGCGTGGGCTGCAACCTATGCTCGCTGGTTTGCCCGGTTGAGAACTGCATTACGATGGAGCGCATTGAGAATGGCCTGCCTTTCGAAAGCTGGGAAGAGCGTATCGCAAAGGGATTGACTCCCCCGGGAGCGAAACAGGTGATGAGCACCAATACCTGAGGGCGGGACGTACTTGGCCGTTGATTCCTGTGTTTATGCAACTTTAATGGTGAAAAGTCTGGAGCGAGTATGGGAACTCTGATTCAGGATGGCACTGTCGTCACCGCAGACCGGGTTGAGAAGGCGGACGTGCTGATCGAAGGAAGCACGATACGGGAGGTGCGTGCATCGATAGACTCCAAAGGACACACAGTGGTGAGTGCGGCTGGCCTTTTTGTTTTGCCGGGTGGCGTCGATGCTCACACTCACATGGATATGCCTTTTGGCGGAACAGTGTCCGCTGACGATTTTCTTACGGGAACGCGCGCTGCCGCTATTGGGGGACGACGACGATCGTTGACTTTGCCATTCAGGCACGCGGAACGCGCATGCGCGATGCACTCGACATTTGGCGTGCGAAGGCAGAAGGTAAAGCATGCATCGATTACGGCCTTCACATGATCGTGACGGACCTTGGATCCGATAACGGAAAACAAGGACTTCACGATATGGATGACATGGTCCGCGAAGGTGTCGCCAGCTTCAAACTTTTTATGGCGTATCCGAATGCACTGATGGTGGACGATGGGACAATCTTCAAGGCTCTGCAACAGACCGCTAAGAATGGCGCCCTGGTCTGCATGCATGCAGAGAACGGGAGCGCTATTGACGTGATTGTGCAGCAGGCACTCGCTGAAGGAAAGACCGCGCCAATCTACCATGCGCTGACTCGTCCGACGAAAGCTGAAGCGGAGGCCGTACACCGCTCGATTGCGCTCGCCGAGATGGCGGGCGTCCCGGTCTATATCGTCCATCTTTCGAGTGAAGATGCGCTCAATCAGGTTCGCGAGGCTCGTGATCGTGGGCTGCCCGCTTTCGCTGAGACTTGTCCGCAATACTTACTTTTGTCTATCGAAGACCAGATGCCAGGAAAGAGTTTTGACGAGGCAAAGTATGTCTTTACTCCACCCCTACGCGAGAAGAAGAATCAGCCAAAGCTGTGGGATGGACTGGTCAAAGATAATTTGCAGGTAGTTTCTACTGACCATTGTCCGTTCTGCTTTGCCGACCAGAAACAACTGGGCAAAGACGACTTTAGCAAGATTCCGAACGGCGGACCCGGGGTTGAGAATCGACTGCAACTGCTCTTTCACTACGGTGTGAATGCTGGCAAGATTAGCCTCCAAAGATTTGTCGAAATTACCTCGGCAGCGCCCGCACGAATCTTCGGGATGTATCCGAAGAAGGGAACGATTGCGGTGGGTTCGGATGCGGATATTGTGCTGTGGGATCCGGATGCCGAACATTTGATTTCCGCTGCGACACATCATATGCGCTGCGACTATTCGATGTTCGAAGGATGGAAGGTAAAGGGCAACGCCCGCCAGGTTTATTCGCGCGGTGAACTCATTGCTGATGGTGGGAGCTTCGTTGGTTCCGCAGGACGTGGCCAGTATCTGCGACGAGAGGCACGCGGAGGAGCATGGCAGTGAGTTCAACCACTTCCAAGATCGCAGGCGAGTCTGATGTGATTCTCGCGATCGGACATGATCCGCGGCTCTACAACGCCGACCTGGCCCCGACCAGCGCTGCTCAACGCACTTGGGGAACGTACAACTACATCGCCCTGTGGTTTTCCATGTCGATGGAAGTGACGACTTACATGCTCGCTTCTTCGCTCATTGCCGGCGGGATGAATTGGAAGCAGGCGATTCTCACGATTCTTCTGGGCAATCTGATTGTACTGGTTCCGATGCTTCTGAATGCGCACGCCGGAGCCAAGTATGGCATTCCGTTCCCTGTTTTTGTGCGGGCAAGTTTTGGCACACGTGGGGCGAATCTTCCTGCTATGCTGCGTGCTTTGGTGGCCTGTGGATGGTTTGGGATTCAATCCTGGCTTGGTGGGCAGGCGATTGCAGCAATGCTTGCTGTGTTATGGCCTGCGACTGCGAACATGCCTTTCGTCCTGTGGGCCAGTTTTCTCGGCTTCTGGCTTCTCAATATGTATGTTGTGTGGCGCGGCGTTGAATCCATCCGTTTTCTGCAGAGCTTTTCCGCGCCCTTCATGCTCATCATGTCTCTCGTCCTTCTTTTCTGGATGCTGCACAAGGCCGGCGGCTTTGGACCGATGCTTTCGGCACCAAGCCGTTTCCAAACGACCGGCAGCTTTCTTCACTTCTTCTTTCCCTCATTGACGGCAATGGTTGGTTATTGGGCTACGCTCTCTTTGAACATCCCGGACTTCACGCGCTACGCGAAGTCGCAGGATTCGCAGATTGTCGGCCAAGCATTTGGTTTGCCCGTCGCGATGGTGCTGTACTCGTTCATCGGAATCGCGTGTACGTCGGCGTCGGTTACGATCTTCGGCGAGCCAATCTGGTCGCCAATCACGCTGCTCGGACGGTTTCACCAGCCGCTGGCGGCTATGTTGGCGCTTGTTGCTCTGCTGGTGGCGACGCTTAATGTCAACATCGGCGCGAATGTCGTCTCTCCATCCAATGATTTCTCGAATCTTGCGCCGGGACTGATCAGTTTCCGCACGGGGGGAATGATTACGGGCCTGCTTGGTCTTGCCATGATGCCCTGGAAGCTAATGAGCACCTTTGGGAATTACATCTTTGGATGGTTGATTGGCTACTCCGGATTACTGGGACCGGTTGCGGGCATTATGGTTGCGGATTACTTTCTGATTCGTGGAACTCGTCTGGACACCGTTTCGTTGTATCGGCGCGGCGGCCTCTATGAGTACACGCGTGGGATCAATCCGCGAGCGATCGTTGCGCTCGTCGCGGGTGTGGTCATCGCGCTGATCGGACTCGCAATACCTTTCCTGCGATTTCTCTATGACTATGCCTGGTTTGTCGGCTTTTTTGTCGCTGGCGCCAGCTACTATCTCCTCATGCTGAACTACCGAGCGGATGTTCTCGTTTCGGTCACTCCCATGACACACCCGGGTACTAACGAATAGGATAGGGCACTATGGACACCACAGAGGCCGTCGAAGCGCAGAAACTAACGAGTGAACAGGTTGTCGATCTCACACGTGAACATAACTACGGCACATGGCGATTCCAAAAGAACTGGAATCCGATGCATGTTGTCGATGCTGAAGGATGCTACATCGTTGATGGAGCAGGGAAGCGCTACCTGGATTTTTCGTCGCAGTTGATGTGTTCCAACCTCGGCCATAAAAATCAGGCTGTGATCGATGCGATTGCGCGGCAGGCTCAGCAGTTGAGCTATGCGATGCCGGGTTATGCGACGACGGCGCGGGCTGAATTGTCGCAGATTCTGGTGGAGATTCTTCCGAAGGGGCTGAACAAGTTTTTCTTTACAACGTCCGGAACCGAGGCCAATGAGGCGGCCTTCAAGATTGCACGTATGTATACCGGCAAGACGAAGATTATTGCGCGCTACCGCTCTTATCATGGGTCCACTGCCGGGTCGATCGCAGCGACGGGGGATCCACGGCGGTGGGCGATGGAGCCGGGGGGAAAGGGGCCGGGGATTCTTTTTGCGCCTGAAGTGCACTGCTATAAGTGTCCGATTCGGCATACGTATCCGGGGTGCGGCATTGCGTGCGCGGATTACCTTGAGCACATGATTCGCAACGAATCCGATGTGGCTGCGGTTTTGGTTGAGCCGATTGTTGGGACGAACGGCGTTATCGTTCCGCCTGATGAGTACATGCCGAAGCTCCGGCGGATATGCGATCAGTATGGAGTTTTGCTAATTGCGGATGAGGTGATGACTGGGTGGGGGCGGACGGGGGAGTGGTTTGCGATGAACCACTGGAGAGTGGTTCCGGATATTCTCGTTACGGCCAAAGGGATTACGTCGGCTTATGTTCCGCTTGGGCTATGTGCGACGAGCGGCAAGATTGCAGAGTTCTTTCAGGATCACTACTTTGCTCATGGCCATACATATGAGGCGCATCCGCTGACGCTTGCGCCGGCTGTGGCGACTATTCACGAGATGCAGCGCCTTGGACTTGTTGAGCGGGCGCGCGAGCTTGCGCCGTACGTCGAAGGCAAGCTTAATGAGCTAAAAGCGAAACATCCGAGTGTTGGGGATGTTCGGGGAAAGGGACTTTTCTGGGCGGTTGATTTGGTCAAGAACCGTGAGACGAAGGAGCCTTTTAATACCTATGAGGACAAGGTCTCGGGCAAGGCTCTGCTGGTCGATCAGATTGCGGCGAAGATTCTTGGCGAAGGTGTGACGCTTCAGGCTTGGGTCTCGCACTTTGTTATTGCTCCGCCTCTGATTGTTACCAAAGAGGAGATCGATCGCGGGATTGCGGCTCTGGATAAACATCTCGTCATGGCGGACGCCGCCGTCGATCCGGATCCTGGCTCGAGCCGTTGAGGAGCCGGGAGGTGTCCCCCCCAATTTTGCGCAAAGTCTTCGAAAGAGATACTTTAGCCTTGGACTTCTGCTTCTGGCTCTTACCATCCCGAGATAAAGGTTGGGTGTTTCGTGAGGACAGATTGTCAAGAGAAAGGCCGCTCGGAATGAGCGGCCTTTTTGTTTCGCGGTGGCCGTCGCTTCATCCCAGAGTTGGCATCGAGGTGTCCACTCCGGTCCGGATGCCTGTGGGCCATCGTGAGGTCACGGTCTTTAGTCGCGTGTAGAAGCGCACTCCCTCCGGCCCGTAGATGGAGTGGTCGCCAAAGAGCGAGCGCTTCCAGCCTCCGAAGCTGTGGAAGGCCATGGGGACGGGGATCGGAACATTGACGCCGACCATTCCAACCTGAACGCGATGGACGAAGTCTCGGGCGGTGTCGCCGTCGCGGGTGAAGATGGACGTTCCGTTGCCGAACTCGTGCTCGTTGATCATGGTCAGAGCGGTTTCGAAGTTGTTGACACGGACGACTCCGAGCACGGGGCCGAAGATCTCTTCGCGGTAGATCTTCATCTGCGGCTTGACGTGGTCGAAGAGGCAGGCTCCGAGGAAGAAACCTTCGCCCTTGGGCGTTGCGGTCTCCCGTCCATCGACGACCAGTTGAGCCCCTTCCTCTTTTCCGTGCTGGATGTATCCAGTGACGCGATCAAGGTGGGTTTTGGTGACCAGGGGCCCTAGCTCCGCGCCTTCCTTCATCCCGTCGCTCACCTGAAGCTTCTCAATACGTTGTTCGAGTTTGTTTAGAAGGGCGTCGGCTGTCGAATTGCCCACTGTTACAGCCACGGAGATCGCCATGCATCGTTCGCCTGCCGATCCGTAGGCTGCGCCGACAAGAGCATCGGCTGCCTGATCGAGGTCGGCATCCGGCATGACGATCATGTGATTCTTCGCTCCGCCGAGCGCCTGGACGCGCTTGCCGTGCTTCGTTCCTTCGCGGTAGACGTATTCGGCGATCGGCGTCGATCCGACGAAGCTTACCGCCTGCACCGTCGGGTGGGCCAGCAGCGCGTCAACGGCGATCTTGTCTCCGTGAACGACGTTGAAGACGCCGTCGGGAAGTCCAGCTTCCTTCAGCATCTCGGCCAGTAGCAGCGAGGCGCTGGGGTCGCGCTCGCTTGGCTTGAGGACGAAGGTATTTCCGCATGCGAGGGCGATGGGGAACATCCACATGGGGACCATTGCCGGAAAATTGAACGGAGTGATGCCTGCGACAACTCCCAATGGCTGACGGATTGACCAGCTGTCGATGCCAGATCCTACTTGCTCGGTGAACTCTCCCTTGAGCAACTGCGGGATACCGGTTGCGAACTCGACGTTTTCGAGTCCGCGCGTGGCTTCGCCTCTGGCATCGGAAAAGACCTTTCCGTGCTCGCTGGTCAGAAGCGCGGCTACCTCGTCGAGGCGCCGCTCAAAGATTTCGCGAAAGCGGAAGAGGACACGCGCTCTGCGAAGGGACGGTTGCGCAGCCCAATCGGGGAATGCCGCGGCGGCTGCGGCCACGGCGGCATCGACTTCGGCAGCAGTCGCCAGCGTGACCTTTGCCTGTACCTCGCCAGTGGCAGGGTTGTAGACGTCTCCAAATCGTCCAGAGGCGCCTGTTACCGCCTGACCGTTGATCCAATGGTGAATCTCGCGAAGCTTGCGAGTTGCGGGGAGGGAAGTGGATACCGTTGATGTAGCGGACATGACAGACCTCCTGTCGAGAGGACTATGCTATCAGCCGCAGGGCTTCGTTTTCGAGTTTTGTGACTGCGCTGTAGCGGCGTAGGAGGGAACTCGGTGGTCAGTTCTTCTGGAGAGCGCAGCACGTAAACTGCTGACGACCACCCGAAGGAGTCGTATGCCATTCCGTATGGCTTTCAACCAGATGGAAAGCGGAACCAAACTCTCTTTGTAACGTTTCTGCGTCGTAGCGCACAACATCCAGTCCGCTGCAGCTGGAAGGGCCATCAGGTCCGAAGGCGCTGATGAGGAGATGGCCGCCGGGCTTTATCGCAGAGGCGGCCTTTTCGACGTAATTCATGCGTTGGTTGGGCTGGGTGAGAAAGTGAAACACAGCTCGGTCATGCCACAGATCGTAGAAATCCGGCTCGAGGCTGACCTGTGTGATATCGGCAACGAGCCACTTAACTCCTGGTGCTGTTGATCCCAACCGCTCTCTTGTAACTACCAGTGCTGTGTGCGAGATGTCGAGCACAGCAAGGTTCCGATAGCCGAGCGAAAGCAAGTCATCGACCAGGGTTGATGCTCCGCCACCGACGTCAATGATTGCTGCCGAATGGTTGGGGGCCAGCCGTTCAATCACCGCAAGCGACATCTCCAGGTGCGGACGAAACCAGCTGACTTCTGCAGGCGCTTTCTTGCCATAAACGAGTTCCCAGTGTTTCTGAGCATCCATGTGGGTTCAAGTTTACTCGCGAGCAGTGCTGTGATTTTTGGGTGTAAGCGCTTTTCCATGCACATTCGGAGTGACGGGGTTGACAATCGCTATCTCCATGCATTCTGATTAATGCCGCAATAGTTTTATCTACAAACTTATTGAGACAACCGTTTGTCTCTCTAACTTGCAGGTGGTTACAAATTATTCCAGATCGATTGACTCGAATCATTTCGATCCTAAACAACATCCAAGTTTTGGTTTCGCTCAAGCCGTATCGCAGCGCTCGGAGGCTTTTCTCATGAATTTCACTCAAGTAATCGGTAAATCTCTCTCTCTAGTCAGGAATCTTCTGCAGAAGCCGGCGGCCATTGCTGCGCTGGCTCTTGCAAGCTCGTGCACGCTGCCTTTCGTCCTTTCAGGCGGAGGCGTGGCCTACGCACAAAATACCAACGCGACTATTCGCGGTCAGGTCGTCGATCCGACCGGCGCTCTTGTGGCGGACGCCAATGTGGTCATTGTCAACAAGAGTACGAACGTGACGGTTTTTAGTGGAAAGACTGACTCCGCAGGTGCTTTTGTCGCGCCGCAGGTCATTCCCGGAAGCTACAAGATCACGGTCACGGCCGAAGGTCTTAAGGATGCAGTCGTCGACAACCTTGTCGCAACTGTCGCACAGGTAGCCTCGGTGAACGTCGACATGCAGGTCGGTTCAGCGACGGAGGTCGTGACGGTAGAAGCCAAAGGCGAACAGTTGGATCGCAGTACCTCGGATGTTTCGACTCTGATCTCGCCGGAGGATGTGCAGAACCTTCCTCTGCAACAACGCGCCACAGAGAACTTGCTGGCGTTCATCCCAGGTGTAGTGCATGGGGGCGCTGGTAATCAGCCCTCGACCTCACAACTCTCGATCAACGGCAGCCGCACTCTGAACACGGAGGTATTGCTCAACGGTGTTTCGACCATCGTAGCGTCCACTGGAACGCCCGGCACGCTGCCGTCTCCCGATGGTGTCGATTCCTTCCGGGCCATTACAACCAATGCTCCGGCCGAGTATGGCCGTACTTCAGGCGCGGTGATCTCAGTAAACACCATCTCTGGTACGAACGCCTATCACGGCAACATCTACTTTCTGGTCCGGAACGAAGCGTTTGATGCGAACCAGTACTTCCATAAGGACACGATCATCAACACCGCAACCGGCGCCACGCAGGCACGCAACCGCGACCGGTTCTTTCAGGTGGGCGGTTCTTTTGGCGGACCTGTCCGGATTCCTCACCTTTACAACGGCCGTGACAAGACCTTCTTCTTTTTTAACTACGACCGCACCATTACGCCGAACTCGACGACGCTTAACTTCACAGTTCCTACTGCTGCACAGCGCGCCGGGGATCTCTCGAATGCGCTCGCTCTAACGGATGTCAATGGCAAGGGGCGCAAACCGCAGACGATCTTCCAACCGACGGGAACATCCGCTCTTGCATTCGCAAACAACCAGATCGGCCCCATCGATCCCGCTGCCGCAAAGATTCTTGCCCTGCTTCCACTACCGAACACGCCCGGAACCTATGACGCGGTAAACAACCGGTATACCGGCAACTGGACGTCGCTGCAGAATCTGACAGGGCATGTCCAGAAGATCGTCGGAAGACTAGATGAGCTGCTTACGCCGAAAGACCGGCTGAGCTTGAATGTTTTTCGCTTCACGACATCTTCACCCAACGCCGTCTCGTGGAACAGTCCACTGCTCAATACAACGTGGGACTGCACCTGCAACAATGCGTGGCTGCCGTCAGTCGACTACACCCGTGTGTGGACCCCTACTCTGGTAATGGATTTGAATATGGGATTCTTCCGCAACGTTGTGTTGCGCAACCCTCCGGGAGCCGGTCTGCATGCTGCGCAGGCGCTTGGAATCGCGTCGCTGCCTATGGATCAGACACCTGAGCTCATCTTCGGTGCCACTACTGGCGCTACTTCAACGAGTGCCACAAACGCAATCAGCGACATTGGAGCAGACACCAATACGAACCAGGTCAATATCACCAACACCTATACCCCGTTCGGCACTGTTACGAAGACCTATGGTCCGCACACGTTCAAGGTCGGCGGGTCGCTTCGTAAAAACCAGTTCAACTCATTCAATCCTGCGACCAGTCCGGAAGGGCAATTGCTGTTCGATGGCTCCATCACGAATCAGGGAGCTTCCGGTAATCCAAACACACAGATTGCGGACTTCCTCCTCGGCAAAATCAAGACTACACAATACGAGCAGGCCCAGCCGCCGACAGGCAGGCGCAACTACAACTGGGGCGTCTTTGTGCAGGATGACTGGAAGGCGTTGCCTAAACTGACTCTCAATCTGGGAATTCGCTACGAATACGAGTCGCCGATGACAATCGCCACCAACATCTACAGTCGCATCGATACGAACACCGGGGGCTTGATAGCGGCTGGTCTCAACGGAGTATCTGATTCGCTCAATATCAGTACGCCGAAGGCTGACTTCTCACCGCGCATCGGGCTGGCCTACAGCGTCAACGACAAAACTGTCGTCCGCGCGGCATTCGGCACCTTCTATGGGACCATCTTCCAGAATCTCGGCGGTCAACTCGCGTATCCGGGATTTGACAATACCATTACTACGAACAACCTGGGGACGGGTATCGCTCAGCCATTCTCCCTGTCGCAGGGGCTGCCACTGGCACCTCCCCCCAATCTGCAGAATCCGTTCGCCGCTTTAGCGAATTCCTCAGCCAGCAACCCCTATAGCGTTGCCATTTCGTTCAACAATCAAAGCCACATGCCGATGGTCGAGCAGTGGAATTTTGGCATTCAGCGTCAGCTGCCGCTTCTGCTTACGCTCGAAGTGAACTACGTCGGAAACCATGCGCTCCACCTCTCTTCCAACGTGAACCAGAACGTCGTTCCTCTTGCATCGGCATCTGCGGTGGGTCTTGCGAACTCCAGTCTTGCGACTCAGAATGCATCTCCCTTCCCGAATCTCAAACAATTCACAGTGAACAGCAATATCGGCAGTTCCAACTACAACGGGTTACAGGTAACGGTCAAACGCCAATTCAACTCGAAGCTGGCCATACTCTCCAACTACACCTATGCAAAGAGTATGGACGATGGAAGCACGATCTATAATTTCTCGGCTCCGAATGGAACGGCAAATTCGCAATATCCTGTTGCCGGTGCGAACTTCGTCCACGACTTCGCTCCCAGCAATATCGATGTGAAGCATACGCTGAACATTGCCATGGTCTATACGACTCCCGGACCGTGGTGGCTGCGTAACTGGCATATTTCACCGGTGTTCATCGGGCACACAGGACTGCCGATTAACATTACTCAGAACACTGGAATTCCCGGCGCGTCACAACGCCCCAACGGAAACCCTCAGCTTCTTAAGCTTGCGAATCCGACAAAGAACGGACCTGCCCTGCAGTATTTCGATTCTGCTGCTGATCCGAACTTCCCGCTGACCGCATCCGGACCGATTTACAACACCATCAATGGAGTGCGAACTCAGATTGTTGCTACGGGCTTTGGTAATGTCTCTCGCGACTCGAATCGAATACCCGGCGAGGTGGACTTCGATGCTTCTGTCTCAAAGGACATGAAAATATATGAACGTCTGAACTTCCAGTTCCGTGTGGACGCCTTCAATGTCATCAACCATACCAATTTCCAGGCCCCGAACGGTTCGCTTACCGTGACCGCGACTGGTACCACAGCTATATTCGCCAGTACTTCTGCGTTCGGCAAAATTACCGGCACGCAGCCTAATCGCCAGTTGCAGCTATCTGCGCGTTTCTTCTTCTAACGGTCATCACGAACCGGTTTACCGGAAATGCCATCCGCAAGGGTGGCATTTTAAGAATCATCAAAGTAACTCTGATTGGAAGGCATACTGACTACGGCCCAGGAAGTGAAATGAAAAAGATGAATCGATTGGTACGACTCCGGCTGCACCGACTTGCTAGTCCGTCCAGATTTTTCCGAATTGCCGTTTTATCGGCCTTCCTTGCTTTTGGAGTCCCTGTTGTTGCCGTCGCTGCGGAGCAGCCTCTTCGTTCTCCATGGGATGGGAAGCCTGTGACGATGAACGATGCGGCTTATGCGTGCCCGGCTGTGACGCATGTCGCTCCAGACCTGGTGACCGACGGATTTTACAGGCTGGACGATCCGACGCACTCCATCATCGATCCAGAGCGTCAGGAGGCTTATCGCAAATCAAGCGATGGGGTTAAGAACGTTGGGATGGCGATCGTCAAGGCGGCGGATAACTTTCGAACGACCGGCTCTCGTGCTGCCGCTCAATGTGCGGTGGTGCAGATTGTGACGCTGGCCGAAGAGCATTCGCTTGCGGGGAAGATGTCTTCGAATCAGGCCTACTATGTTCAGGGCTGGGTGGTCGGCGCGATTGCGATTGCGTATCTGAAGGTGCGGGAGACAGGCCTTGTCACGCCGCAACAGACTGACTCGATTTCCAAATGGGTGGAGAATGTCGGGGATCAGACTCGAAATTATTACGACACGCACAAGAGCGCAGGGCACGGAGATAGTCAGAACAATCATCTGTATTGGGCTGGAGTCGAACTCGCCGCCATAGGCGTGGCCGCAAACAATCGCAAAGACTTCGACTGGGCGATGTCGACCTACGACAATGGAGTCAATCAGATTCAGTCAAATGGGTCTCTTCCTTTGGAGATGGCCCGAGGCGGCCGAGCTTTGCATTATCACCTTTATGCGCTCGCTCCACTGGTTTTGCTTGCGGAGTTCGGCGAGGCGAATCATCTGGATATGTACGCACATGCGAAGGGCGCAATTCATCGGCTCGTGAACTTCTCCGTTGCCGGTCTCAAAGACCCGACGCCGTTTGTGAAGGCGACGGGTGTGCAGCAAGAGGTGCCGAAGGTGGTCTCGGGAGATCAGATTGGCTGGGCTCCTCCGTATGTTCAGCGTTTTCCGAACCCTGAACTTGAGCGGTTGATACAAGCTGCTCCGAGTCTCAGCGTTTATTATCTGGGTGGTCTCGCTCCGAACAAATGAAACGGATTCGACTCTTTCCTCGCGATAAGAGACCTAGGTATATTCACAATCCTGGAAGCCCGATGCCCGTGCTGACGAGCGACACGACGAATGGGTTTCCTTATACGGTGGAGGTGAACCTAGATGGCAGTCCAACAGCCACCAACTTTCTGACCACCGGCCAATCGGACCCGTTCCCGAACCAGAAGCGGTCTTCTGAGCTTACAGCCTTGGTCCCGCAATGGCGGCCCGTTAGAGTACGCGCGGAACGCCAGTCAGGGCACGGCAAGGAGGCCGATTGGCGCCCAAGGGTCGTTCGCTTTGAGCGATACGCTGCTACGCACCAACGTCAGAGGCAGTCGCTGAATATCTGGCGCAGCACGGGTAAAAACGACTTCGTCACATATTCTGTCGTTGCTTAACTCCCGGATCGTCGGCAAGCCGGAAGTTGTGCAAGCGTCGTCCCGGCCAGTTGGTCAAGGAACGTGAGAGCCAATGGGGACTCACTACAAGATGATCGTCAAAGCCGCAGAGAGCCTCATGGTGTGGTCTACGCTGCCCGCAGGCGCACCGTCAGAGCGTGGAGCTTCTATCACCTTCAAGGCGACTATCAAGCCGAGCACCACTGATCCTAAATTCGGATTCGCGAGCCGCCCACACTTTGCGGCGTGAGCCTGGGAGCCGAGAAGCGATCTTTGAATAGAAGGAATGGCTGCTCAACGTACCGGTAGGAGAGTGCTGCCCCCGCTATAGTAGCTGCGAAAGCTAACAAGATGCCCACTGGGATGTTGACTCTCAGAAAGCCGCTATCGAACACCGTCCACAAGATGAGTTGGTGGAAGAGATAGAGGCCGTAAGAGATTTTACCGAGATAGAGAACCACCTTCGGTATCTTCATGTCCGCACCAAGCACCGCAAGGAAGATCGCGACGGTGCCGCCCAGGAGCAAAAGGTATCCGGCCACAAGTTGAGCTGCCGTTGACGGCATGAAGGACTGTAAGCCGAAGCGAGATGCCGCGATATACCACATGACGCAACCGGCAGCCGCAAGTTCGATTCGCCCCCAGGTTGAGAGGGAGACCTTACGAGCGAGCGCAATCAACCCACCTGCAGCGAAGAATTGAAATTGCACAAAGCTATTTACCCAGACACCTACGAGTGTGATGGAGTGTTTGTGTCCGAGCCATACGAGCATGACGTAAGAGAACGCGATTGTCAGGCAGCAAATTACCGCGAGTGCTCTGCGACCCCCTGCACGAGTTAGGCCGGGAATAACGAGGTAAAACTGTTCCTCAACCGAGAGGCTCCACAGTGGATTAATGGTATCGAGAACCGAACCGTGTCTCAAAATATAGAGATTGCCAAGCAGGAAACTGAAGGCAATTAGAGCCCTACCATGAATACTGACTTCGGGATGGACTCTCCCGAGCGCGTATGCAGCGGCCAGGATGAGAAAGTAAAGCGGCCAGATGCGGAGAACACGGCGAGCGGCGAAAGCTGAGAGGCTGACGGTGCCGGTGGTGTCCCTCTCACGTAGAAGGAGTGTGACGATTAGATAGGAACTGAGAACAAAAAATATGCAGAGCCCGAAGCCGCAAGCTTCGTGAATCGCTCCGAGTCTGAGGAAGGGAGGTTGGGCTGCGGTCGTAGCAATTACCGCCGGTGCCGGTGAAAGGGAGAGGGCTGTTGAGCTATGGGAACGCCAAGGAACATGGCGCATGAAGACGGCTGCAAAGGCAAAGAAACGTAAAGCGTCCAACTCTGGGCGATAATAACGCATTTATTCCCTCTACTGCTCAACGGTGCGGGACAGTTAGAGATGATGATACCAACCCCTGCCCCACCGGTCGCGTGACGGTCACGGGAATGATTGTGAAGGTATACCAAATCGTCAGTGCAGTGCGCCGGGATAAACCGGCATGAAGCAGGGAATGAAAGAGTCCTACGAGAAAGGAGTAGCGAACCGCTCGGCCCCGAGTTTTGCGCTGCCCACCGCGAGGTGTTCAGCGAAGCGTAAACAGGGTACAGGTGGGCTGGGTATTGAGCTTCGAAAAGATGCAATCAGGACGCTGACGCTTTTGCATTGGCGGAAGGCAACACGGGCGGGGGCGATATCGCGAGTTCCTGTCCGGTCCTGCGTAGTCGTAGACCCCAGACACGCCTGGAAGCTTCATGCACGAGAACCGGGAGACCTCGGAGACGCCTGCTGGTAGTAACAGCAGGACGGCGTGTGAAGGCTTAGGCCGCAAGGCCTGCATGAACGTCGCCGAGGAGTCGGACGGCGGCATAGTACCTATGAATCATTCGAACAAAATCGAGCAGTCGATGGCGGAGAGTGAGGAGGGAAGGCCGCTGATCAAGGAGAACATCCATCAGTCCAGCACGCGCCCGACACAGAGCGGGGCACACGTGTCACAGGGGCTGGCGGGTGTGCGGAAAGCAGCAACGGAACACAAGGAAAGGAAGTTCACCGCTCTGCTCCACCATGTCACAATCGATCTACTAAGGGACAGCTTCAGTTCTCTGAAACGCAAGGCTGCTCCCGGCGTCGATGGAATGACGTGGCAGGCGTATGAAGCCGGGCTGGAGGGTCGGCTTGCCGATCTGCACAGCCGGGTGCATCGCGGTGCGTATCGGGCGCTTCCATCGAGGAGGGTCTATATCGAGAAAGGCGACGGACGGAAGCGTCCGCTCGGGATCGCCGCACTGGAAGACAAGATCGTCCAGCATGCAGTGGTCACCATCCTCAACAACATCTTCTATGAGGAGGACTTCCTCGGCTTCTCGTATGGTTTTCGTCCAGGGCGCAGCCAGCATAAGGCGCTGGATGCGTTGTCTTACGCGCTCGTGAAAAGGAAGGTGAACTACGTACTTGATGCCGACATCCAAGGCTTCTTCGATAACCTCGACAAAGCGTGGATGATCAAGTTCGTCGAGCATCGCGTCGCCGACCGACGCATCCTGCGCCTGATCCAGAAATGGATCAAAGCCGGGGTGATGGAGGACGGGAAATGGACGGACACGGAGACAGGTACTCCGCAGGGGTCGGTGATCTCGCCGCTTCTTGCCAACATCTATCTCCACTATGTGTTCGATCTCTGGGTGGACGTCTGGCGCAAGAAGTGTGCGCGAGGCGAGGTGATCGTCCTCCGCTATGCGGACGACATCGTCCTCGGCTTCCAGTGGGATACGGACGCAGACCGTTTTCGCAAGAAGTTGGGAGAACGGCTGGGAAAGTTCGGACTGGAGCTGCACCCGGAAAAGACGCGCCGGATCGAGTTCGGGCGGTATGCCGAACAGAACCGGAAACGAAGAGGAGAAGGCAAGCCGGAGACCTTCGACTTCCTTGGCTTCACGCATATCAGCGGGAAGAACGGGAACGGGTCTTATGCTGTGCGGCGCTTGACGATCCGCAAGCGCATGCGAAAGAAGCTGCAGGAGATCAAGCAGCAACTGAGGATGCGCATGCATGATCCCGTGCCTCACACAGGTGCGTGGCTCAGATCAGTTGTACAGGGGTACTTCAACTACTACGCTGTGCCGGGAAATCTTGACAGCCTCGGGCTGTTCCGGGAACGTGCGCTCCGCTACTGGGGGCAAGCGCTGAAGCGACGTAGTCAAAGACACCGGTACGCCTGGGTCCGTCGTCTCAAGCTGGCCGCACAATGGCTTCCTACACCTCGTGTGATGCATCCCTGGCCCCTTGACCGCTTCGCCGCCACTCATCCGAGATACGAGCCGCATGCGCTAATGAGCGCTCGTGCGGATCTGTGCGGGGGGCGATCAGCAATGATCGTCCCTACCGCGACCTTATTGACCGAATCTACTCCACCTCGTACACTCTAAAGAGGCAGTCAGCAATCATCTGCTACTCCCGCAATCTTGTTGCCCCCTCGTTCAATGGTAGGACTGACGACTCTGACTCGTCCAATCGGGGTTCGAATCCCTGGGGGGCAACCAACGCCACACTTCTTCGTGCTTCTCAATATCTCGTCGGATATGAAAATCCTCTAAAAAAGAGAACCATTAATTTAGGAATTTTTTCGTCCAATGAGGTGCTCGAACGTGCGCCTCGAGCCATTCAAGGTAGATGACCGTGATGGCCTGTGTCTGCTGGTCAACCCCGGAGGATCGAAGTTCTGGAGTTGGCGCTATCGGTTCGATGTCAAAGAAGCTCATGGCGTTGGGAGAGTAAGGGGAATGTAATTGCTCGCAGAACTGTCTACATTATCGTCAGATAATACTGTGCGAGAATGGGGCGCACATAATAGCGGCCTTGATCCTGCACATGAAATATCAGAGAGTTCAGTGAGGAAGGCCTCCCGCATCAGCCGCGGTGGAATCGTCACCCGAGAAGAGCCTTTACATGCCGGCGCTCCTTGTATCCAGTTGCGGCCCACGCAAAAGCCTTTTTAGAAAGTCTCCTGCCTCGAAAGAAAACCCGTTTACAGCCTACTGGCCGAGGGTTCCGTTGCGTGCGAGAGTTTTCTGTTATCCAGTTGTTTGGAATAACGTAGTAAAGCGGGGGATGCGGTAGGGATCGAACCTACGACCAGTCGATTAGCAGTCGGTGGAGACGGCATTTGTGGCAATTGCTATAGTCAACGTTCCTTCAGTATTGACGCTGGTTTCGAACGGTTTGGGGAGTCGGTTAAGTGATGCCAATTTGTGCCATTTGCTAACCAGACCACCCACAATTTTCACCTCAGTTTTTTGCCGAACGCCTTGCAGATGAGTGCAAGTCTCTCTTCGCGGAACTGTCTGAACCCAGCCTTGACGCCACGTCCCCATACGCCGCTCTCCGGCTTCGATGCGCAGACCGAAGAGCCGGGCAGCACGAAAGGCCGGTGGCAGGCTCGGATCGATAAGCATTCGAGCTCGAAAGTGTAAAGCATGTTCCGAGACAACATGGAAAGCATTTCGACACGGCGGCCGCTTTACAGTAATTGCAGTGGTGATTCCCGGGATTACAAGTATCCAGGCTCTGGCCGCGCGTCACAGAATACCAATCAATGGAATTGGTGACTCTGTGTTGATCACCACGGGTCGCCAGTTATCGGTAGGCATTCCGGACAACATCGAAAAAGATGTGGTTATGTTGGACGGCCAATGTTCTTTCACAAAGCTGCCAGATCAAGACCATGACATTTTTTTGGGCGCTTATCTGGGCATGGAAGACGAGGTTCTCTTGCTCGGCAAACTAAGCGAAACTGCGAACACGATAGAGACAGTCCGTAGCGATTTAAGGAACCTACACGGGTGGATTATGGACACCTATTTGCTGAGCAAGCGATCGGAAGGGAAATGATGTGTTCACCTCCCACGGTGATCCACACCACGGCGAAGGTTTCCAACTTTGCCACAGCTCCGACGACGGGATAAATTCGTATTCACAAACATGCGGATTCTAGGGGCAGGTCACTATCAAGGAATCATGTGCATTAGCAAAGCACACCAAGGCCGCGGTGTCGATCAGTGGCGCGGAGGCCACTGCTTAGGTCGATAGTGCTCGTCTACGATCAAATCCTTTGTTCCTGGCGGAAGTACTTGCAATGTTTTAAGGAATTCGATCAGCGCGTTTTGCTCTTCTTCAGGAGCAGCTTGAAATGCCTGACGGCTGGCCAAGGCTTCTCCACCGTGAGCCAGCAGAGATTGGCGCATCGTTGTAAAACTGCCATGGTGAAAATACGGAGGCTCGTTACCGACTCCCCAGAGCCGCTTAGTTAGGAATCTTCGATTGCCTTCTTTGAATTTTGGGGACCACGTCGTCTGATTTTGGTCGAGATGCTCTCCTCCCGCATCATCAGGTTGCGAGATGTCATGCACCTTCAAATCGGTATAAATAGGGACTTGGATGACGCTACGCGAATCCGGTTTGAGTCGCGGCTCCGGCAGGGCCTCGCTTGTTAGGTCTACTCGCAAAGTCCGTGTTTCTCCTACACGAAGATTGCCTGGCGGATTGTACGGGTTCGGCTCCGTATAGATCCAACCTTGATTGTCGAGTGGCAAATTCGGAATATGGCAAACCGCACAGCCAATCCTGGTGAATACCCTCTCGCCCACCAAGACAGCGCGCTCGACCGCCTGATCGTTTGGTATCACGCTTCCAGGCACCTGGAGAGACGCCTGATAGACCGTGAGAGCTGTTACGTCAGCTCGAGTTGCCTCATTTGAAATCCCGTCCCCATCCCAGTCCGTATCGATTCCAAAGCGTTCTGTAGTCTGAATACCGTGATGCTGGTTCAACGCAGTGTTCGTGAAATCGCGAAGGGAAACGAGATTACTCGACTGATGCCAAGGCCTGATGATGAGGCTTGGCGGGTAGTGTGCGCCATTGGAGATGGTGCTGGCCCTCGTAAGACCCTCTACCATGCTTGTATCCCATAGCCCGCCGGAACTGCGAGTTATCTTACCGAAGGAGATACCTTTCGATACAAGAGGCTTCGACTCGCCTAGTTTGAGGCTGTCTCGAATGCTTTGGAAATCGTGGGTCATCTGGCGAGCGAGCATTTCGACATATCCAGCCCCGAATAGTCCAGGTGATCTGCGGAGATCTCCGACGTTCTCGGCCGTCACCGCGTGCATTTGCTCATCCAGAGAACCGCGGGTTCGAACCTTATCTTTGGGATCGAACGTAACGAAGTCGAAACGTTGCCCGAGAACGAATAAATTGGTGGCAAAATCCCCTCCGCCTCCGGAGATTCCATACGGCAGATCGTGACAGCCCATGCACGAGTTGGCATCTGGACCGGAGATTCGATTGAAACTACGTAATCCCACCAAGGGACTGTTCAGATCTGAAAGGGGCTTACCCGTTCCCTTCGTGAGAGGACGTCCCCCTCCGTCCTGGTCAGTCCAGTTTGCATCGAACAGTTTCTTGCCAAACTCCACCAAATCATGCAAGGAAACCTCAAATTCTTCACCGTCCACCATGTGACGCGGAACGGCCACCTCCCGGCCAATTTGAGAGCCGTCTGACGGCTTCCCAATCTGCCCCGCTCCCGCGAACGATACACTCGCCACTACTGCACATGCAGCCAGAGCAATAATGACGGAGAAGTTGGTCCGCATGAGCTACCTGCCTGATTAATTCGAGGGCCCTGTTGGGCCAGTCTTTACAACTACAGTGATGATGCTACTCGAATGACCTTGCCCATCCACGACAACGATCTGGTGGCCAGCGGTCAACTGCGGGCTTAGGTTGATTGCGTAGAAACCTTGCTGATCCAATGAACTACTCTTACCGAGATAATTGCGGGTGGTGCCGATCACCTCGTAGAGGTCAACGGAGTTGAGGCTGACGGCGCTTGGCCAGTTACATTACGATCGCCTGCATAGGGCTGATCGACGTTTATCGACGCTGCCTGTCCGATCATCGCCGCAGTCGTCATGCATAATGCGAGCGCCACAACAGAACTGAGTTGCCGTTTGAGCTTCATCCCCATCTCCTTTGCTTGCAAGTCAGCTTTCTAAAACGTTGTCGGGCTTCCGTAAGATCCGAATGGCGTAAGGCCGATAGCATATACCCCGATAGGTTGATTGGCAGTCACAACGCTTTGCGCGGTGACCACCGGCACAACCGCATATTGATAAGCGCCGCCGGGTACTGGCTTAAATCCGGACACAGGCGCTCCATTTATAGCTACGCTCGAAACTGCCGATGCTGGAGCAATGATCATTGCGAAATTGCCTTGCGAAAATCCAGACGGGCTATAAAACCGCGAACTGCTCTTGAATGCGTTCGTTGGGACCAGTTGCATTTCAAGCGGATCCCCCAGAACACCGCTGGTCCCAGCCAACTCTGAATCTGCATAGAACTGTACAACGGTGATGGGATTATTGCTGGTGTAGTGCGAAGGAAGCTTTGTACGCAGCTCTTGAAATTGGCCGTGATTGAGATGGTACGTCGTAGGACTGACGCCATTGTCGAATGTAATCGTCGTATTATCACTAGCCGCAACGATACGGATCAGATCCTGGCTATTGCCCGGGAAAGGAGCTGAATAAAAATCAGTCCCGTACAGCGAGGCGACGGGGAACATCATTTCGGACAAGATATCGCAGGCTGACGAACCAATATAAGTGCAACCGTTTCCAGCAATTACGCCTACAGGTTTATTGCTTGTGATCTGTGAGCCCGTGGCATCGCCATTGCACAAGTATTGATAGGTTTGGCCCTGATTTAGGGATACGGTCAGAGTACTTCCAGCAGCGGTATTAGATGTGCTAACACACGCCGGCACGATAGTTACCGTGGTGTTGTTTTGTGTTCCCAGCACAACGAACTCGGCAGGACCGGCGGTGTATGTAACGGCCTGATACTGAGTTCCGAGCAACGCAGTCGGAATGGCCAGGTACGTGTCGTTCGTAGCCGGCTCGGATAGAAGGATGTCGCGGTTATCGGAGAATCACTCGTCAAGTGAATCCCTTTACTTTCGATAGTCTGATTAGTGGTGATTTGGAAGCTGTTCGAATAACCTCGAATCGGTCCGTTTCTGGCTGTAACATTTCGAATCTTGCCTTGAGCTTTCGTGCGCCCCATGACGGATGCTTAGCGAGAACCTTCGAGCCGTGCTTGAGGGCTTCAATCAATCCGAGAGAGTGACGGCTTAAAACACGATCCCTTCAGCTTTCCTGTTCACAGAAATTCCCAGGGTCGCTGTGCGCTTGGCTGATGTCCTCGTAGTCCGGGCCACAATAGGTTCACGGTTCAGATTCATCCCTATTTGGCGAACGTGAGCTTACCGGTTCTCCGATAAATGTTGCTACTCGACTGGTCAATTGACGTAAGTAACAAAGAGCGTCCGTCTGGAGAAATATCAAGACTAGCGCTGGTACTGGGCTGACGCGCGGAAAGATCAGCCACTTGTTGAGAGTGTGCTCCATCGGATCGGACAATATGAGTCTGCCCGTCTGGTCCAAGGTAAGAATAGTAGAGAATGTCTCCGTGGGTAGTCCACGCCAGGATGGGGTCTACAAGAATGTGATCAGCGAAAGGTCTTTCAACCTCGCCTCGCCGTGCGATCTCCCATATTGCACCATTCTGTTGGCCAATCAGTAATCGTCCGTCCTCGTTTAATTCGCGTGCAACGAAACCGAGGCATATCTTGTTCACTATCCCTGTCCCGAGATCTTCTTTCCATATCGAGACCGAACCATCTCGATCTGAATCGAAGTAGATTGCCTTGCCATCCCTCGACCATGACGGCATGCGTTCTTCGAAATTGTTTTTCTGCAATGGCTCAGGAATTGGATTGGTGATAGACAGGGTGTATATGGCAGATTTTCTGCCCAGCCTCGCATCAAATGCCAGCTTCGTCGAACCCGGAGACCAACTGAGACCCCCAATCCAGGGTCCGTGGAAATCTGTTATCTTTTGCGGCTCCGAGCAATCAGTTGTGCATAACCATATCTCCCAGGTACCCGAGCGATCAGAGACAAAAGCAATATGCTTCCCGTCGGGCGAATAGTGAGCGCTGTGGTTGCGGCCTGAAGATGCAATAAAACGCTCTACAGAGGAAGAGGATTGGTCGCCGATTGCCAGCTGTCTCACATTCCAGTTTTGGCTCGTTGTAACGTAGGCAAGCCAATCGGCGCTCGATGCCAGGTGTGGATCGATGGCATTGGCAGAGTCCGTATCCAGTTTATGCAACACAGGTCTGGTTACATCTAACATCCAGAGTTGATACGGCCCTTCCCGGTTAGACGAAACAATCAACTCGCCCTTGTCCTGGCCCCAGGATAGCCCGTTTATAGAATGGCTTTCATTTGTCACTTTTGCTAGCGACATGGCTTTGAGGTCAAGCAGGTAAACATCGGAGATGCCATGCGTGACTGCACGAACAAAAGCCAACGTCGACCCATCAGGACTTACCTTTGGAAGGAAGTCCCGCTCGCTGTCGGCTGTCACAGTTAACTGTCGGCGTGAGCCATCTGTCAGGTTGATCGCGACAAGTCCGGCTGCTCCCAGATGGGACGCCAGATCAGAAACGATCAGGCTGTGACTATCAGGTGTCCACGTCGGACCGACGTTGCCAATGAGAGGGCTAGGATCTCCTGTCCAGTCTCCAATTTGTGTGGCAATTTTTCCAATCGGACGCTCAGTCCCGTCATCCAGATTGCGAATGACTACTTCCGTGTCGTTCGGTTGCATGCGCAAATAGGCAATTTGTCTTCCGTCAGGCGAGAAGGCCGGACTTAGCTCTGTCGAATTTCCTGGCGTAACCCGTCTGGAGTTGCCTCCTTTGATAGAGCGGATGTAGATGCGATATTTTCCCGTACCGCCGTCCCAGACGTAGGCAATTTGGCGGGAATCGGGTGAAATCGTTGGGCTGATTTCATTACCATATTCCGTCGTCAGAGGAATGGTTTGAAACGGCGGTGACGCCGCCATTCTCCGGGAATGGACTAAGATAACGAGGGCTACAAGTAGGGGAGCCACAACCAGCGAACAAATCAAGAGAACCTGACGGCTCAGGAGGCGGCTCCCAGGTTCGACTCTGGAGGCATTAAAGATTGTTCCCAACCCACCTTGGTCTGTCTCACGCTTCCTATAGGAATCAGCAGGTTCATCGGACGTCGCCACCGATTCCGCCAATCGGTGATTAGTCGTCTCCACAAATCTGAATTTGGGTATATACGCTCCCAGAGGAACATCAATACATACGTACTGATCTTCGCCAGCCGGCGAAGCGTAATACGTTGATAACTTTTTGCGGAGCCTTCGAGCCTCAGTTCTGACAGTGGTGTCGAGTTTCGGATCCCAGTCTTCGGGCCGCTCGAAAACTGCAACCCCAATGATTCTTTCTTTGAGGGTTTCAGAATCCTGATTAAGGGCGTGCGTGACGATGAACGTCAGAAATGCCGCCGCTCTTTCCGACCGTGAGAACTCAGAGCTTGCAAGGACCTTCTTTAGATGGCGTTGTACTGCCCCCTTCTGTTCATCAGTCAACATAACTCGGTGGCCTTGCAGCGATTATCCACTAGACCGATCAAAGAACGATTACAGGGAAAAGTAGTTCAATGCAATTCGCATGTTCGCACTCGCGAAGTTACCTGTAGTCGATGATGTCTTTTCTTCTTATCGCTCAAAAGAGACAGGTTCCTATTCAATTCATCAAAACTTCACACGGTCCCTTAGCAGTCGTTGCTAAAACTGCAAGTCTTTCCTCTGCGTTATTTACGCAGAGGTGATATCCCCGGCCCACCTCTTCAATAGCGCGAGGTGGCGGACTCCTTCAACTTGTCGCTTGTCTGGCGAACATCGAGAGTCAATTCATGCAAAGCACCACATCGCTGGAGGTCTGGGTTCGCTTTGAAGGAGAGAATATGAAGATCGACAAAAATGCCCCACATAAGATGCGGCCATTGAATGTGACCCAGGAATGCCAAACCATCCGTTGGCAACGCGGAAAATGCGCGTTCAAATATATCCTGGCCTTCGTCTTACTTTTAATTACCTGTCAATGCATTTCGAATGCTCAAGAAGCGAGTCTCACGGGAGTGGTGGCTGATCCCAGCGGGGCGGCATTAGGAAAAGCCTCGGTTACCGTCACCGAGCAGAACACCGGATTCAATCGCAAAACCCAGACAACGAGCTCCGGTCAATACGACCTCTCCGGACTACCAGTCGGCCACTATACTGTCAGGGTTTCTCAATCGGGTTTTGAGAATGTCGAGCGCCAAGGAGTCGAGCTCTTCATCGGTTCCGTTACACGCCTCGACTTCCAATTAAAAGTGGGACAGGCGAGCGATACCGTAGTCGTCACCGCCGATGCACCCTTACTCGACGCAAGCACCCCGGAGGCTGCGACCGAGATCACCGGTCAGCAATATAATGAGCTTCCTCTGATTCAACAAGGCCGCATCAGAAGTCCTGCCGCGTTCATCTTTCTTGCGCCGGGAGTGCAGGGAAATATCTCAACGAGCGGTCTCGAGAACACTGCCGCCACAAATCAATTTGTTGTGAACGGCAGCCAGATGCAGGTCAGCGAGTTCTATCTGGATGGCGCGGAGTTCGGTCAGATGCGCACCGTCGGCAGTCTGAACGAAAGTGCTCCCCCGGTGGATGCGGTCCGTGAGTTCAGGGTTACGACGACCATGCTCCCAGCGGAGTACGGCCACTCGGGTCCGGCAGCCGGACTCTTCAGTATTCGAAGCGGAACCAACCGTTTGCATGGCTCCATCTATGAATACTTCCGCAACAATTACCTGGACGGTCAACCATGGGGAGCAGTCTCGCAGGTTTATACACGACAGAACGAGTTCGGCGCCACGATCGGAGGGCCTATCCTGATTCCACGACTCTATGACGGTCGCGGCAAGACATTTTTCTTTTTTTCGTATGGAGGGTCTCGCAAGAGCGGAGCCGACAGCATCCAGAATCTGAGAGTTCCAACGCCGGCCGAAGCCAGTGGTGTCTTCGATCCAACTACTCTGTTCAAAATCTATGACCCCGCGACAACAGTGCTTAACAAGGCAGGTACCGGATTTGTCAGAACTCAGTTTCCAAACAACACCATCCCGACCAATCGAGTCGACCCAGTCGCCGCAAATATTGTTAAGTTATTGCCCACTCCAAATCTTCCGGCATCGGCAGGGACGAACGACTATCAGGCATTCAAGGGAGAACGGCTTCTTGATCCAGATGCCTTCACTTTCAAAATCGATCATCAACTAACCGCTTCCCAGCACCTCGACGGAACCTTTGTGCACACGCACGTTCCAAGAGACAAGATTGGCACGGGGCTTCCAGGAATCCTCAGCTCTGACAGCCATCAACTCACTGCAGGTACCACGATTCGAGTGAGCCACAATTGGGAATTTGGGCCAAACCGTCTGAACTCACTAGTCTTCGGCTTCAATCGCTTCGCAAACACGGAAACACCGCCTCTCGGCGATTTTGGATTGGGCGGACTGCCAAGCACTGCACTGCCGTTTTTTTCCTTTACCCAAAGCTATCCTGATATCGCGAACAATGGACACTTCGCCGATTTCGAGAATAACTATCAGATAAAGGATGTCTTCAGCTGGACTGTTCGCAACCATAATCTCCGTTTCGGTGGGGAGATTCGGAACATTCAGTTCAACGACACGGGCATTGATCCAGCATTCACCACGATAAAAATCTCCGATCTGGAGACGCAAAATCCGGCCAGTCCAAGCAAGACTGGCGACGCCTTCGCAAGTTTTCTGCTTGGTCAAGCCGATAGCGCAAATACGGGTGCCCCTTATGAAATCGGGACGCGATACAAATATGCAGGAATCTTCGCTCAGGACGACTGGAAGCTCACCCGGCGTTTGACCTTGAACATCGGAATGCGATGGGAGTTCCAGACCTTTCCGACTGAGAATCAGGACCACATGAGCATACTTAGCTTGACAACTCCTAACCCGGGTGCGGGCAATCTACCCGGAGCGCTTATCTTTGCTGGCTCGGGTCCGGGACGCTCGGGACTGCATTCGTTTGCTCCCAATGATTATTCTGCTGTCGGCCCTCGCTTCGGATTCGCATTCGAGGCGAGCCAGACAACGGTTCTCCGAGGTGGGTACGGCATCTATTATTCCGATACCGGCCAGGGAACTGCCGTGGGCATTTCGTCTATTGGATTTTCCGAACAAGCTACGATTTCCAGTCCGGACAGCGGTCTTCATCCGGCATTCGTACTTGCCGGCGGCTTTCCACAGATTCCCAGCCTCCAGCCGGTAATCTCACCGACGCTTTTGAATCCGGTCGGAAGCACAGTTCAGGGTGCGTCTTACCTCGACAACAATGCAGATGTTATGCCGCGCATTCAGGAATGGACTGCAGGAGTTCAGCAGTCGCTGGGCAAGCAGTGGATGGCGGAACTCAACTATATCGGAAGCCACGGCACTCGGCTGTATGACCCAAACTTCGAAAACATCAACCAGGTAAATCCTCAATACCTCTCGCTGGGATCTCTTCTTACGGTTCCGGCTACCTCCGCCCAGGCCAAGGCAGCCGGCATCGTGGTCCCTTATGTTGGATTTACCGGAACGGTAGCGCAAGCTCTCCGCCCATACCCGCAGTACGGAACGCTTACATCCCAGGCGGGAAAGCAAGCCTATAACATCTTCCATTCCTTACAAACGGCTCTGCAGAAACGATACAGTTACGGTCTGACGTTGGGAGCGAACTATACGTGGGCGAAGAATCTCGGAGTCAGCAGTCCTGCAGCCTATGCAGCGGCTCCTGACAACGTCCTTCAGAATTCGTTCAACCCAAAGGCCGATTATTCTGTTCTTCCGATTGATGTCGCGCAAGCAGTGGTGTTGCATTACATCTACGAGTTGCCGGTCGGGGAAGGTAAACGCTGGCTGAACGACAACGGGTTCCGCTCCAAGCTGGTCGGCGGATGGAAGTTATCCGGAGTGCATCGTTATCAGTCCGGGTATCCGATTCCTATCTCTGCAAAGAATGGACTCACCATCGGCAATCGCGTACTGCGACCCAATAAGGTTCCAGGCGTTGACGCTTCAACCCATGTCTCCGCTAATAGCTTCACTCCGCTGAACGGCAAGCGATTCCTGAATCCCGCAGCATTTACGGATCCAGCACCCTTCAGTTTTGGAAATGCTGCTCCAACCTATGATGATGCCCGCAATCCTTCTGTATACGATGAGGATCTCTCAGTCGTGAAGACAACTCGCCTCTCTGAGAAAGTCAACTGGAATCTTTATCTACAGGGGTTCAACGTTCTCAACCGGCATCGATGGACTTCCATCGATGGAAACATCGACGACGCAGGCTTCGGCCAGGGTACAGTACCCAGCTCGCCTCGCTTCGTGCAACTCGGAACCCGCTTCGAGTTTTAGCCAGTAACTTCGTCCTCTCAGGAGACCCTGTCTTCGGACTACCAAAAGACAGGGCTCAAGAGGAGGATATTTCAGAATATGGAACACGGAGAACTCGCCCATGTCTCGATATAGACCTGCACTACTTTCGCTTCTTCTCATCCTCTCTGCAACCCGCTTTACACGATCATCAACTCTTCTGCTCTGCGGGGGCGCTCAGGTTACGGAGGATGAAGTTACTTCCTTTCAGGGGAAGCCGGCTCTGAAGGAGATATGGCATTGGCGTCCTGAGGAAAGCGAAGGATTGCCCATACCCCTCATGCGAAAGTTCATTACGACCGACGATTGCAAGGCTGTCTCCCACGGCAGCGAAATATTGATTACATCTTCCGGCGATGCTGTGGCTCTGGTTTCACATGCTACGGGCAAGACCCTCTTCTACGCTTCTGCCAAAAATGCTCATTCTGCCGAACTCCTCCCCGGCGGTCTAATCGCGGTTGCTTCGTCCAGCGATTCAGATGGTGAAGGTGATCGGATCATGCTCTTTGATCGCCATCGATCGGAGAAGCCGCTGGTCACCCTTCCGCTTACAGCAGCTCATGGTGTTGTTTGGGATAACAAACGGAACATCCTCTGGGCATTGGGAGGTAAAGAACTCGTACGGATACGAGTTGATCTGGCGGTAGCCTCGTCGCCACGGATGATTGCAGAGAAGTCCGTTCTCCTGCCAGCGCAGGAAGGACACGATCTACAGCTCTCGGATGACTGCTCAACTCTTTATGTGACTAACACGAAGACGGTTTTTCGGGTTGACCCGGACCTGATGTCGTTCACACCGTATGACCCATTTCACGGAATAGGCCAAATCAAGAGTCTATCGATTAACCCGGACACTCGACAGATCGCCTTCACACGCGCTGACCCAGGCGTTTGGTGGACCTACACTCTGCGTTTTCTCAATCCGGATCAGCAGATTGTCCTGCCAGCAATGATCTACAAAGTGCGGTGGTTCTGAGGCCGATACCGTATCAATAATTTTCTCGTACCCAGGACAGCATCTTCGCACGCATCGACCAATCGCCCACTCTTCATACCCCATCACCTTCCTTGGAGTGCCTGCGGTAACGTCTTCCAGTTCGCAACACCCACTTCAAACTGTCGAAGCAGATTCACGATCTGCTCCGCAGTATGCTTCTTCTCCCGTGTCATACACAACTCCTCTGGTTCCAGTTTGTCTCGCCCCAACTGATACAAAAGTGGCCGGGGATTCCACCGCGAACTCTTTACCGGTTCAGACAAAGAAGAGACATTTATTTTCCACTCGATAACACTTCATATATTAGGCGTACATATTTCCCTCCTATGGTTGGCAGAGAGACCGACACTACCCCCATTTATCTGCTTCGTACCCCAGGACAGCGTCTCCCCACGCATCGACCAATCGCCCACTCTTCATACCCCATCAACAGACCTGACTGTTCTAGGAGACTTAAATTGCGCTTATCTGCCCGTTTCCACTTTTTGCAATGTGCAGCAATGTCCGTGGCTTTGTTTGTTTCGACGGCCCAGAGCCTGTCGGCTCAACAATTGAAGGTGCTGTCTGCACGTTCTGCCGCACCGGCCAGCGAACCCACTTTAGCCCCGTTGCCCGCGGGACAAAAGTTGCAGTTTGGAATGACTCTGCCCCTGCGCAATCAGCAGCGATTGCAGACTTTGCTCAGCGAACAAAATAATCCAGCCAGTGCTCAGTACCACCAGTATCTGACCCGGGCACAGTTCCTCGAGCAGTTTGGCCCAACGGAGAGCGATTACCAGGCTGTGCTCGACTATGTGGCGGCGCAAGGTTTCCATGTGACGCGCACCTTCTCCAATCGGCTGATGGTGAACGTCACGGCTTCGACGCCGAGTGTGAATCAAGCTTTCCATGTGAAGATGAGCATGCACCAGCATCCCACGGAGAATCGGCGCTACTATGCGCCCGACGTGGAACCGACCGTGGAGGCCAGCGTTCCGATTTTGAGCGTTGAAGGACTAAGTAATCGCGACCTCCCTCATTCCATGTTGCGGCATGCCACGTCGGCGGCGCAGCAGGCCCAGGCCACCGGATCAGGACCCGGCGGGAGTTTTCTAGGCAGCGACATGCGGGCGGCATATGCCCCGGGAGTGACGGCCTCGGGTCAAGGACAGACGCTGGCCCTGGTCGAACTTGGCCCCTATAACCTGAGTGACGTCCAGATGTACTTCAGCAGTATTGGCCAGTCCCCGAAGGTTCCTATCTATGACGTTCTGCTGGATGTCGACGGCGTCTGTTCGGGAACTAAAACCCTAGGCGGTTGCGATGACGGCGAAGAAGTAATCGATATCGAGCAGGTGATCTCTATGCTGCCTGGACTTTCGGCTCTAACTGTTTATGAGGCCTATGGCACGGGCAGTGACGCCCTCACCGCTTTTGCCCAGGCAGCCGCGGACGATACTGCAAGGCAGATTAGTCTTTCCTTCAGTTTTGGCGGCACTCCAGCGACCCAGCCTGGCTACGAGCAGGTCTTTCTGGAGTTGCAGGCGCAGGGGCAGAACGTATTTGTAGCCTCCGGAGACGGAGGTGCGCTGCCCGGCAACGATGACTATCCAGGCAACAGTCCGAATGTGACGGTTGTGGGCGGTACCGATCTGACCACCTCTGGGCCCGGTGGCGCCTGGGCGTCGGAGACGGGATGGATCGGAAGCGGTGGTGGATGGAACACACAGTCTCCAATTCCGTCCTACCAGAAGACCGTGATCAACAGCACAAATCAGGGCAACGCAAGTTTTCGGAATATCCCCGACGTAGCCATGGAAGCCAACTTTGATAATTATTTCTGTGCGAATGGCGCCTGCGACAACAGTATCGCTGGCACGAGCCTTGCTTCTCCGCGATGGGCTGGCTTTCTCGCACTGGCGAACGAGCTGGCCAATGGAAATCCCATCGGCTTTCTGAATCCTCTTGTCTACGCTCTGGGACAGGGATCGTCCGCCAAAACTCTCTTCCACGACATCACCTCGGGCAATAATTTCAATAGCAGCAACCCAGATCTATTTCAGGCAACGACCGGTTATGATCTCGTTACTGGCTGGGGAAGCCCCGCGGGACAGTCGATGGTGAACGCCTTGATTCCAGCGACCGCCGCGACCGCACCCAACTTCCAACTGACTGCAACTGCGACCACGCTTGAACTTTTGCCTGGCTCCTCAGGCACGGCTACAGTCTCCCTCACGCCTAAAAATGGCTTCAACGGAACCGTCGACCTCAGTGTGCTGGCAGTCGGGGCACCGGCCGGGGTTACTACCACCATTACGCCGGCTACCCTTGTGGGTTCCGGACAAGCCACCGTGCAGGTGCAGACGAGCAGCGCAACGCCTGCCGGAAACATAGCCTTGGCAATCATCGGCAGGAGCGGCGGGCTTCTCCAAACTGCCTACGTGCAGCTTGATACGCCCGATGTGTCGATTAGCTCCGCGCAGCCGATGCTCTACCTGAACCAGAGTGGCACTGCTACCAGTCAGATCAACGTGGCGGCGCGGAACGGTTTTGGGGGTGGCATAAGCTTGACCTCCGGCGATTTGCCGAGTGGGACGACCGCTTCCTTCTCGCCTGCCATAGCGACGACGACGAGCAACCTCACGCTGGCTGCAGGCAGCACGGCAGTGACGACCAGCGGGACTTCGGTCGAGATCCTGGGCACCATCGGCGGCAGCGTTCGCAATGTGCCTTTGCAAAGAGTGGCGATCAGTGCGGCGGTGGGAACCTGCGGTACCGGTGTTCCTGTGAACTTAACCAGCGCCTATAACCTGTCGGCGATCACGACGGACGGTACTGCCTTCACCAATGGCGGGCTGGATGGTCAGGGGTCGGCTTATTCGGCAACCCTGCTGACAACGGGACGCATATTAAATGGGGTGCAGTTCAACATGGGCACCCCGAACAGCCTCGATGCCATCTCGGCGGCAGGACAGACTATCGCTTTGCCGAGCGGAAACTTCATTAGCTTGCAACTGCTGGCTACCGGCATTGGTGGCAATCAGACAGCGCAAACGATCAAAGTGACGTATACGGACGGCACAACCGCAGTCCTCACACAAAGCCTAAGTGACTGGTTAACCCCTGCGAAAAACAGGGGCGAGCAGGAGGCGGTGGCGATGCCTTACCGCAACACTGCCTCGGGAGCCAAGGACAATCGGCAGTTCAACCTTTATGGCTATACCCTGTTGCTCAACAACACGAAGACCGTGAAGAGCCTGACCTTGCCCTCCAACCGGAGCATGATCGTTCTTGCCGTAACGCTTACAACCCAGCCGCTGGGAACCGAGGTGAATCTCGCAACAGCATTCAACCGGAATGGAATCTATACGGATGGAACGGCGTTTACGACTTTTGGACTTGATGGGGATGGATTCGCTTATTCCGCCAACCAACTAGGGAACGCCGCGGGGGCGACTGACCTCGTGGTCGACAATGTGACCTTCCACCTGGCCGCACCAAACGTTACGAATGCGCTCTTTGGCACCACAACCCCGATTGCGCTGCCGAATGGAAACTTCAATACGCTGCAACTCCTGGGAACCGGAGTCAACGGAGTCCAGAACGTACAGCCGATCTCGATTAACTATACCGACGGATCGAGCGACACGATTATGCAGAGCTTCAGCGACTGGACCCAATTCTCCGGCAATCAGAACGAGTCCATCGCCTTTCAAACCGCCAATCGCGATACCCAGAGCGGCGCGATACAAAGCCAAGCATTTAATTTGTATCTCTACCGGTTACCCGTTAACCCGAGTAAGACGGTTGCCTCGATGCTCTTGCCCGGGAATAGTAACGTCGTCTTTCTTGCCATGACGCTCACGAACGGCGCGCCTTTATCCTGCGACGGAATTAATCTGAATGGGAGCCACGTTTTGATCCCACAGAATGCGACTGGTTCGCGGATGGATGATTTTGGGGCCGGAACTACTGCCGGCAACACAATCGATGTTTTTACCGCCAACGGCACCGCGGCGCAGACGTGGAACTTTTCCAGTGCCAACATCGTGCCACCCGGTGACTATAACATCGCGGTTTCGCTCGGTGCTTTTTGCGCGACGGCTTCAGGAACCACGGCCGGTTCGCTGGTGACCCTGGAGCCCTGCAACGGTTCGCTGGGGCAGGCTTGGCAGGCGGTTCGTTCTAACGGCAGTTACTTGCTGCATCCGGCAAACAGTGCAAGTATGTGCCTGGACGTGAAGGAGAATCACAGCGCCAATGGGACCCCGCTTCAGATCTTTACATGTAACGGATTAAGCGACGAACAATGGGCGATCAACTAAGGTAAGGGCCTTCTAAAGAGCAAGACCGCAATCCCCACCCGCTAGCGCGCAGATGTTGCAGTACAGGTGTGATCGCAAAGTGGCAGACGACACTCTCCACAGCGCTCCGATAAGAATGATGCCCGTAATCCTTCTGGATACGATGAGGATCTCTTATAGACCTGCACTACTTTCGCTTCTTCTCGTCCTCTCTGCAACCCGCTTAACATGGTCATCAACTCTTCTGCTCTGTGGGGGCGCTCAGGTTACGGAGGAGGAAGTTACTTCCTTTAGGGAAGGCGACTTTGAAGGAGATATGGCATTGGTGTCCTGAGAATGTAGGGGAATCGCTTACGGGTGAGAATGGGGTTCATCCGCAAGGATTCCACGCGAGCGGAATTGACCCTATGTATTGATTAGGTCTTTTGCTGGAGAGCGCGTATTTCGTCCGCGTTAATGCCCGCCCGGACTAAGCAATAAGTCCGCATCAGCCGACATAACTCGGAGCTGTGCAACGATTGTCCTCCAGACCGATCAAAGAATAGTTACAAGAGAAAAAGTAGTCCAATTCAATTAGTCAATGATCTCTCACCCTATCGCTTGAAGAGGCATATTTGTAGCCTGAGAGCCAATTCATTAAACTTAATATTTTTCTTGAGCGGTGTTTGTTTAATCACAAGTCCTGTATCTGCGGTTATTTACATAGAGGTGACATCCCCAGCCTACCTTCTATTGGCATGAATTCGGCGGCGTGGCAGGCTCCTTCAACTTGTTCTGAACCGGACGACCATTGAGAGTGAATTCATGCAAAGCGCCACATCGCAAGAGCCTGTCCATGAACTCTCTGACCGGAAAATCACCTGCACCTAGGCCGACAAGTGAGTGTGGCGGACGTATAGCCTTCGTTTTCTCAATCCCAAAAGGGTCTATGTTGCAGACGATTTACAAGGTGAGTCGGTACATCGATGACAACACCGACAACTGATTACGCACAACAAACACAGCGCACAGTTACACCTCAGCGCCAACCGTTTCAAAGATCTTGGAGGGAGTTCTACATGTTTATGCAAATTGTACGTTGTCTCGTTCTTCCAAAGCCGAAGGTTGCCGTGCGATTCAAGCGTTCGATATTTCTTCCTGCTATTACTCTCTTTGTGGCAGTCGCCGCGGTTGCTCAAACGAGTAACTGTCCGAACAACTCCCCAACCAATCGCCCGGCAAATGTTGTCCCGTCCAGATGGAATCTGCGAAAGCTGCTGCAACAAATGGTTCATCCGCAGTCAGGCCTGGTTCCGGTCGTCTCGCATCGCGGATACTGGGAGTACTGCCCGGAGAATACGCTGGAAGCCTTCGAGGCCGCTTGGGATTATGAGGCGGAAGCCATAGAGATGGACGTGCGACTCTCCGCTCCAGGCACGGATCCAGCGACAGGGGCGAATTATCCCGACGGCGAAGTGTTTCTCACCCACGATTTCGATCTGCGGGGCGAAGCACCGAACACGGTCGGTCAGCTGACGAATTTCGTCTATGCGCTCACCCCGAGTGAGATCGTTCAACGCAACATGGCAGACCGCCATGGGAACATCTTGCTAGACAGCGTCGGGAATAACCTGCACCTCCCCACATATACACAGTTGCTGCAGTCCATCTATCAGCGCGCGGTAGCGGAAAACGGGATCGCCCCGGGCGGTAGCCCAATCGTGGTCAATGGGGTGCATTGGGATCTGATGACCAATGGCGCGTATCTCGTTGTCGATATCAAGGACAGAATCGATAAGGATACTCTGCTTGGGGCGGACCAATACGACACGTTCATTGAATGTATGAAGGAGCTAAATGCCTTTCAGTCCGCCAACCATATCGATATGCGTTATGCGGTGGGCTATAAGGTTGGAATTACAAACATCTATAGATCGATCGTTGACAAAGCCGGACAGGTTCCTTCCGCGGCGCAGTATATGGTTGGCCAGCTCATGGACCCAACTATGGGATATGTTCCAGAGGAGGCTCTTCCGGGAATGATCTTCATCATCTTTCCGCAGGACGCTTGCGTTCCCAACACAGACCGCTCGGCCCCCTGCAAACAGCTGCTGCCTTCCGATAACACACGACTCAACGACTTTTTGTTCAACTACGCCTTCTTACCTGGAGACAAGGCCAGCAATGCCTTTCTGGTTGGGGACTGGCAGTATCGCAACGAGGGTGACTCATTAGCCATATATGTTACCGATCCAATCTGGCAAGGCCGCGGTGTCGCAATGTTTGCGGCCAGCAATAACTTCTCCGATGGAGTACGTAACAGCGGGGGGAACTGTGAGAATCCCTTCAAGAAGAATAATCCCGTGATCAATACCAGCACCTGTCTCAGCGATCCGGTTCAACGATGGTCTTCTGCTTCTTTCGACTATCTGGTTCCATCCTTCGGCCCCGCTCACGCCACCGCAATGATTACAACGGATCAATACCAGAACGCGTTGGATTATCTCATCGCCATAGGACAGAACAATCAATCGCTGATCAGGTAGCTTCTGTGCGACCTGCAAAAACTCAATAGCCCTCCACCCACTCATACGCAGGCGTCCATGCGGCGCTGTCATTGGAAAGGATGAAACCATGATTGTCAGGACTTTGCGTCGCATCGTTTATGCCTCACTTTGCTTCGCTCTAATTGCTAAGACAGCTACGGCCCAGCAGTTACAGCCTTTGCCCACGAAAGCAATCGATCTCGAGGCCACTAGCACGAACAGCCTGGTGGATACGGTCACCGGCCAGATATATAACAGCGGCACTTCGTCTCTTGGGTCACAGACCAGCAACTTCACGATCTCGACCAACGGCTATATTCTGCCTGCGCCGATCAGCGTCATTTCCATTTTTCCGCCCCCGAATGCGCTCGGTGGTGGGTTTACGATCGCTTTGCAGGTGGGGCCGTCACTGTCACCGGTAGAGACCGTGTTCTCGTTGATGGACCCAACCAACCATCTTCTCTTTAGCCTGTTGCGCGACAAGGACGGGCGCTGGTATGTCGGCAAGGCGCGGGACAATCCCAGCAATGCATCGCTTCTTTACTACACTTCGAAGACATGGGATCCAGTCAGCCCATGCGTCACACTGACCTGTGTGAGAGACACAATCTATGCTTCTTTTCAGACCAATGGCCAGATCCAGTTGGATGAAATCGCAGTTGTCGCGTCGCAGGGACCGGGCACACCCGGCGATAGCTATAACTGGCAGAGCGGTCTGCTGAACTTTGGTTATCCACTCACTGGCTTCAACGTGGGAGGGTTGACGGAGGACCCGACCGCGCCGCTGCAGCAGTGGCCTCTCGGCGGAATTAACTTGGAAACGCGGCAGGCCGCAATGTTCTCGAGTCCGGCCCTGCTCAATCGAAACACCTATCCGCAGGCCCAGATCGCTCGCGTAGCAATGTGGAGTACGACGGCTCCGAACCAGGTAGGTGTACTCAACAATAGCAATCAGGGAATTGCGCTTGATCAGGCGGCCATGAATGCCAGCCTCAGTTCATTCCCGCAAATTAATCAAACACCCGTGAATGCCAATCTCAATTTACTGCCGCAGACTAACTGGATCAATTGCGGCAGCGGATCGTTTGAACAGCCGCACAATGTTATATTCAGCGGCGTGCAATATTGGCCTGCTGAGCTGCCAACTCCCTGCAATGTGCCCTCGGCGCCGTTGAACCCATCAGTCGCGACATCGACTGGGGGCGGTGCGACTATTTCCTGGAGCCAGCCGGCGTTCCTTGGCAACACCAACCCAGGGGTTTCCCCAGCGATTCAGAATTACCAGGTCGTCGCCTATGAAAATGGCAGCCCGACCTCTTTTGGCTGCACGACAACGAGTACGACATGCACGATTAATGGACTCGTACCACAACAGCCATACACCTTCGCGATCGCGGCGCAGGGCATGGGTGGTTCAACAACGACAATTCCGCCTGTAATCGGGTATAGTCCCGGGGCCCTTGTGACTTACGACCCCTTTCCGCCTGTACCACCTGCAGTACCACCTGCTGGCACTCAGCCGCTTCCAGGGGTCATTCCGGATGTACGAACAATCAACACCAACAACCTTCTTTCTCAAATAAATAATCCCAACAGCGACATGACAGTAGTGGCGGCGGACCGCGGTTCTTGGATCTACGATCCTGAGAACAGTGACCCAGCCATTCGAGCCGCGTTCAACTCTGGTGTCGAGGTGGTTAAAGTAGATCTGCGTGCCTCCGCAGACGGTGTTCTCGTGGTATCGCATGACGCGGGCCTGATCCGGGAAACTGTTGGAACTGGATTCGTGAACAGTTCATCCTGGTCGACGATCAACCAGTATGCGCTAAGGGATCGCAAAGGCAACGTGCGGACCGACCTGCACATGTTGCAATTTCGCGATGTTCTCAACATTCTGAAAGCCTATAGCGACGGCGCAGGGCGTGGTCCTGTCATCATCGCGGACATAAAGGATCAAGGTCAAGCTGCCTGGGATGACTATCTCAAGGCAGTTACCCTTGTCTCTTCCAATCTGCCCGCTGCCGTTCGATCGGCTGTTCTGTTCAAGATGCCGATGGAAAGCCTTCCTACTATTGCTGCAATCAACACAGAGTTCACCGTGCACTCCGCTTACGGACATCTTGTGGTCGTCGTGGACCCTCAGGACGCCACGAGTGGCAATTGGATGCCGGGAACTTCAAATTTTCAGCAGCTATTCAATTTGAGCAGTCCAACCAATCTTTCGATTGTCAACCATTTTGAACTGAACATTCATGCCGTGGGGGATGGGGCATCGCAATACATAGCCGGAATCGGCCCTCTTGGCTTGCTCAGCTCATTCGCGACACACTATGAGGCCAAACATTATCCGGAAGGCGCTTCAACGGCCACTGACGATCTGGGAGACAGCCAGGACCCACCGTTTTGCTGTTACATGCCCGCCCTCGCTGCTGACCTGAGAGGCGTTGCTAACTTTTCGCTTTACTACGATCACGGCGCCAATAAGCCCAATGTCTCTCTCATTACCTCGGACAATCTCGCTCTGACGCTGGGCTACCTGGTCAGCCAAGGCAAGCGAAATTTGAAGCTCCAATAGCCAGTGTCCACCAGCCCATCAAGGCCGCGCGCGTGAGTACACGCGTATCAGAGTCACCGTGCACATACGAAAGGATGGAAAATGCCTCAACATATTATCGAAGGCTTGCCCTGCGGGTCGGCCAGCTGTTCACGTAGGGCTCTCTTAGCGTATCGATTTGTCTTCCTGTTCCTGCTTGTGGTCGCATGTTCAGCGCCGTTGCTTCAGGCGCAAACGGTCTATTCCGCGGATGCCAGCGCGAACGCCATCGAGGGAACGGCCATAGTGGAAAGTTGCTCGGGGTGTCTCGATGGCAAGCGCGTAGGCAATATCGGCAATGGAAATGCCAATTATCTTCGCATCAAGGGCATTACTGTTCCAACTAGCGGAACCTATACAGTCGCTCTGTACTATTTGAACGGCAGCGATGGAGGGTCTCGCTCCTTCACGCTTCAAATCAACAACGGAGCTGGGCTGACTCTCAACAATTTGACTGGAAACAGTTGGAGCGCACCAGTCGGGCCAGTGATCTTCCAGGCTGCCTTCACGGCAGGTAGTACGAACTCTGTTGGATTCTTCAACGCCACAGGCCCTGCCCCCAATGTCGACCACATTGTAGTGAGCGCCAATCCCATCGAAGTGAGTAATGTTCCGACCGCTCTAACTCCCACTGTCTATGAGGGTGATGCCAGCATAAACACGCTCGGAGGCACGGCAGTCATTGAGAATTGCTCGGCATGTCTCGATAGCAAACGCGTCGGCATGCTGGGCAACGGAGGCGCTAATTTTGTTACGATCAAGGGCATCACCGCTCCTAGTGCGGGGATTTACTCGGTAACTCTCTATTATGTGGCGGGCGTCGACGCTGGCACCCGCTCGTTCGATGTTAAATTCGGTGATGGCTCGGACCTTAGCCTGAATAACCTGACAGGCAGTAGCTGGGATGCACCGTCAACTCCGGTTACATTTCTCGCCAGCTTTACCGCTGGCAGCAACAACTCCCTGACGTTTCTGAATGCCAATGGCCCAGCTCCGGACATCGATCACATTGTCGTGAGCGGGACCAGCAACACTGATAATGCCGAAAGTGCGGGAACTGGCGGCGGAAATAATGGTAGCGGGGGATCGCTTCTGCCCATCCCAGTGCTGCCGCCGGACTTAGTGGCCAATCTAGTCTATGACTATATTCCCGCAGTCAAGTGCATTTTTGGTTGCAGTTACATGATCCTGGACAATAAAAACGATGCGGTGTCAGTAACCTTCGAATCCAATGATTTGGATAAAAACAATTCCGATGTCAGCGGAGGGTGCTGGATAGGCCAGAGCTGCCCACTGGACTACATTAAACTTAAAGACAACACACAGAGCCTGCCCTTAGCGCCCGCGACTATCAGCATCAATAATAAAGGTGTTACTTTCCTCCTCAAGGTATATACGCTGCCTCACGTAGACGCACAGAATAACCCACTTACGGGTGATGCAGTTACGGCCATTGGACAAGTTGGAAACCCTGTCTTCTCGATGAGGACGATAGGAAATCAGTGGGCATTGCATTCCTATCAACAGGGTCTGCTCTCACCCTCACCGGGCTTCGATGTAACATCCCCGGAGCCCAATAACTATCCAGGGAACGAGAAGCTCTATGAAGACATTTACTATACGTTTACTCCAGATGGCCGCCTGACTATTGATAAATTCACCCCTTATACGGTCCCTCCTGTCCCGGCTTTTATCAAAACTTTTTACAACTGGGAGGAGTCTGTCTTCGACGAGGGCTGGCCGTATACCTGGAACAGCGATGGATCGCGAAACTTTACGCCGATTTCGAGACTCATACTTGGCGGAGTGAGCGGGCTTTCAGGCGGCCCGGACAGCTTTCGAGAGCTGGCGGTCTTCAACACTGCACTCAATACCCAGGCGATGATCGAACTGGAAAACTCTTCTCACAACGCTGGCGTTTGGTTGAATACCAACATGGTGCCTTGCAACACAGGACAATGGATGAATAAGGGACGAATTGACACGCCGTGTGACGGTGTACTGGGCTCGTCCAAGGGCGGGGACCAGAATCCAGTCCAGACTCCTTTCTACCCGATCACTGGCGGCTTTAACTCTGGAACAGACAGTTTTGCACCGACTTCTTTCACCGCGGATGATTCAAACTTCAACTTCACCTTTAGTTACAATCCGCCATCGCAAAGTCCTCCGTTGGGCAAGATCCAGGATCCGACTCAGTCGCCGCTCTGGTCTCCCTTCTTTCCGGTGACGCCTTACGATTACACACTGTACCTCCTTACTCAGGATTCAAATGGTCTTCACATGTGCCAGGGAGCGTTATCCCAGGTGGGGACGAACTCGAACCCGGGCGGCAATGTAATAGAAGCTGCACTGGTAGCCGATTACCCGTTGGTCACCCTCAATGGGCCTCAGGACACCACCACTAGTGCGTATTGGATCAATCCCACTCCACAGAACTTAACCGGGACAATCACAGTGCCAGTACCGGCGGGTTGGCAGTGCACAGGCGGCCAGTTCAATAACTCCGGAAATGCCCCGGTGGGCGGCATTATCTCCGGCAATAACTCGGGAAATTCGAGCACTCCGAGCACACCACCCAGCAACCCTCCAACGAATCCTCCGACTAATCCTGCGCCATCGGGAACGAACATCGACTGGTCGGTATGGGAGCTTCAGGAGCCCGTCGGCACGCCGGGCAACCCTACCACGATTTCCAGCAAGCAACTGCAGAACGGTTATCAGGACCAATACTTCTTTCCCGGTACTCAGGCTGTGTCTCAGGCAGTAGCTCAGGTATCTCGGCTGGCTCAGATATCTCAGGGCTTTCAGGTATTCAAGGATCCGGGAGATCCGGCGACTAGCGGCTGCGACACCACGCAGCACTCGACGCATTGCCGAACCGAATTGCGGGAGGTGAATCCCGCGATGGCAGCGCGGCAAGCTGGACTGCCATCGGCACCAACAAACTTGATGCTACTTTGGCTGTGATCGCTGCGGGAGGCAACGTTGCGATCGGGCAAATTCACTTCGATGACTCCGTGTCGACCAAGCCGCTGGCTGAGCTCTATGCTGACGATTCCGGCAATATCTCGATTGGAGTGGAACAGTCAACCTCCGGTCCCCAGGGTACGCCAATTCCGCTGGCCCAGGTTACGCCGGGTCAGCTATTCAGCTACGAGCTCAATTACTCCAATAATCAACTCTCTATCAGTATCAATGGCGCGCCGGTATCTCTGAACGTTAGCGGTTTGACCGGCAATCCGGTGTACTTCAAGGCTGGTGCCTATGGGCAGACCACTTCGCCTTCGGAGGTACATTTCTCGGCTTTGACGATCACCCACCAAAATAACCCCAGCATTCCACCCACTAACAATCCACCCACCAACAATCCGCCTGCCAGCAGCGGGGCGCCAAGCATCGATCCCAATGGCTGGTACAACGTGATCAACGTGAACAGCGGGCTGTGTGTGGAAGATCTGGACTTTGGCACGGTCAAAGGCAGCACTGTGGACCAGTGGGCATGCGGGGATGGACAGGCCAATCAGCAATGGCAGTTCACGGCGACCGATTCGGGCTACTACCAAGTCAGCAATCGCTACGTCGCCATGTCGTTGAACGTCACGGGAGGCGTTAGCGCGGTCAACACCCAGATACCAATTCAGCTTTGGACTTACTCAGGAGCTACCAATGAGCAATGGAAGCCAGTTTTCCTGGGCGACGGCCAGTGGAAGCTGATTGCTCGCAATAGTGGGTTGTGCATGGAAGTGCCTGGATCCTCGACATCGAACGGGCTGGGGCTGGACCAGAATACGTGTGAAGGGTCCACGGCTGAGGCGTTTACCTTCAATCCCGTCACCCCGGCGAACGCTACTCCTGTCGCGCCGACAGATCCGCCATCGGCCTCAGCGCCGCCAGTTGCGCCAACTCCCGATTCGGGTGCCTGGTATAACGTGGTCAACGTCAATAGCGGTAAGTGTGCCGATGTTTATCAGTGGGGAATAACTCTGGGCACCAATCTGGACCAGTGGACATGCGGATCGGGACAAGCCAACCAGCAATGGCAGCTCACTCCGATAGACTCCGGCTACTACAGGATAAACAGCCGCTATGTTCTCATGTCGTTCAATGTGACGGGAGGCACTGGAGCGGTCGGCACCAAAGTGCCGATCCAGCTCTGGTCCTACGGTGGTAGCAGCAACGAGCAGTTCAAGCCGGTGTATCTGAGAACCGATAGTGATGGAAACGATATCTACGAATTCATTGCCCGCAACAGTGGACTTTGTCTGGATGTGCCCGGCGCTTCGACGGCGAACGGGACGCAACTGGACCAAAACACATGCAGCAACAACAACAACGCCCAGGCATTTACCTTAGTGGATGTGGACCCGGCACCAGGCAGTCCCATCGTGCCACAACAACCCGCACCAACAAATCCACCACCATCAACTGTTGCGCCCAAGCCCGATTCGAACCAATGGTACCTGGTAGAGAAGGCGAATGATATCGGGGTGTGCGTGGTACTTCCCAATAGCACTACAGACGACGGAACTCCATTAATCCAATCAGGCTGTAAGGAAAACCAAGGCAGCCAGCAATGGCAGTTCAGGGCGCTTGGCGGTAATCTTTTTGCCGTCACCAACAACTACGTGGACTTGGAGTGGAATGTCACCGGCGGAGTAGGGGCAACGGGGAACGGGGTCATGATTCAGGGCTGGGGGCCTTTCAACGGGCAGAAGAACGAAGAGTGGTACGCCGTCTATGAGGGGACGGATTCCATTGGACAACGCTGGGAATTCATCGCGGCCAACAGCGGACTTTGCCTGACGTATCCCCAGTCGGGAAACCAGTTTCAGCAGAACACCTGCAACAACGTCAATACTCAAACCTTTTACTTGATGCCGAGGAATCCGGTGTTCACGAGCCAGGTTCCACCCACCAACGGTGGAACCGCAGGCGGCGGAGCTCCGCCTCCCCAAGCCCCAGTCAACAACCCTCTTCCCGCGAATACCTGGAACTACCTCGTCAACAAAAGTAACGGGCTATGCGTGGACGTCGCAGGAGGTACAGCGTACAACGGTGCGCAGCTCGACCAATATCCGTGTGGAATTGGCAAAGCAAATCAGCAATGGAAATTCACTCGAACAGATAGCGGATACTACAGAGTGGTAAGTAAACAAAACGAGAGCTTCGTATGGGATGTCGGAGGAGGTCCCGCTGCCGTTAGCGACAAAACCTATCTCGATGTCTATACCTGGAACGCGCAGACCAATCAGCAGTGGATGCCGTCTTATAACCCAGACGACGGAACTTGGAGTTTTCAGGCTCGTAACAGTGGAAAGTGCCTCGACGTTCCAATGTCGAAGCCAGATGTAGGATTGCAGTTGGAGCAATATGATTGTAATTCTTCTAACGCTCAACGCTTTTTCATTACTATTCCAGGCGTTCAATTTCCCGGCCCCACTCCGAACGACCCCACAAAACCATAACGTAATTCCAGGTTCAATGAACAACGATAATCGGGCGAGAAGCGGTATGCTTCTCGCCCGACGTTTTGTCAAGTTATCGATTCGGTAGAGTTATCGCCAAGAATCCACCCTTCAACTCTTCTATATACAAGAATATCCGCCGGGTAGCGGTGGAGTGCCGTCGCCAAATCCGACTGTAGACCCGGCGGGGATCCGCTCGTGTGCGAGACGAACCCATAATGGAAGCTCTCAATTCAACAACCTGCCTTAACTGATAACTCCTTGTTTGCAGCGGTGGTGATTCTCTCCAACGACAGCGAGATCGCACACTTGAAGCTGTTGGTTGCCAAGTTGCGGCGCATGCAGTTTTTTCGGATCACTGCTTTCAGCGCTTCGCCATGCAGGCTCAACTCCGCTACCAGCAGCTTCAACCGACGGTTCTTGTCCTCCATCGCTTTCAGCCGCTGCGCCTCGCTCACCTCCATGCCGCCGAACTTCGACTTCCAGCCGTAGAACGTTGCCGCGCTGATTCCGTGCTCACGGCACAGATCCGCCATCTTTACACCAGCCTCATGCTGTTTCAATATCCCGATGATCTGCTCTTCCATATACCGGCTCTTCTTCATCGTCAACTTTCTCGTTCAATTTACGAGAGAACTCCAGTTCAGACTGGTAGAGATTTCCGGAGGCAGGTCACGATCTCGCTGACATGGAGAGCATCACCACTGCTGCAAAAAAGAAACCGGTCGAAGGGCGCAATGCCCTTCGACCAGTTGTTTGTTGTGGAGCGGGTTTTCAGTTAAGAGAGGCTGTTGAATCGACAGCTTCCATTATGGGTTTATCTCGCACGCGACCGGATCCCCATCGGGTCTACAGTCCGGATGTTCCTTCGGCCCGCCACCACCCGCCGGATACTCTTGTATATAGAAGAATTGTTGAGCAGGACTTGCATTGCACGAGTATTGCTCTAACTGTTGATTTATAGCGGTGCTGCTGTAATGGAGATCAACGCACTTTCCGCTGTTGCGAGCCTGGAGGCTCCACACGCCGCTGCCGCTCGGCCCGGGTATCAGCCTGAATTGCTGATTGGCTTGCCCGTTCCACTGGTAGGTATCCATCAAAGCGTAGTTGTTAGTCAACTGACCTCCGATATCCATTACCATATTCGTATTCGTTTGGTTTTCCACTTTGTACCATCCGCTATCCGTGGCAACGAATCGCCACTCCTGGTTGGATTGGCTATGTCCACATGTGTACTGGATGAGTTGCACCCCGTTGCCGGCTACACCTCCCGCTGCATCCAGACATAGCCGGCTATTTGCGTTAATAATCTCGATCCAACCTACGGGAGGGACGAGATAGCCCTGGGCCGGCGGAGGGCTGGTTGGGCTTCCGCTCGGAGCACCTGTGCTAGGGGTTCCCGAGTTCGGCGTGGTGGGCGAAAACGGGTACCTTGCTGCCGGGTTCACCGCCTTCAAGATAAAGATTTGACCTGAGCTGCCGGTGCAGCTGGCCTGCTGGAACTGCAATCCAGACTGCTTCGACACCCCCGGTGTATCCAGACAAAGCAGGCTGTTGCGCGCACTGAATTCCCAGCGTTGGTTGCCATTGGAATCCGTCCCCTCGTAGACGGCAAACCACTCTTCGTTACTCTGGCCGCCGAAAGGCCCCCAGCCCTGGATCTTGACCCCTGCCGCCGTGGCCCCTGTGCCGCCGGTGACATTCCACTCGAGGTTCACATAGTTGTTGATTACGGCAAAGAGATTACCGGCAAGCGCCTGGAACTGCCACTGCTGGCTGCCATCGCTGCCGTTACAGGGTAGTTGCTCCAATGGAGTTCCTTTGTCTGTGCTGTTATCGGGAAGAGCTACGCAGAGCCCGCTACCGTCCGTCTTCTCCACCAGATACCAGAGGTCCGGATTGGGCTGGGGCGCAACAGTTGGTGGTGGTGTAGGATTTGTTGGTGGTGGATTTGTGGGCGCAGGATTTGTTGGTGCGGGTTGTTGTGGCACGATGGGACTGCCTGGTGCCGGGTCCACATCCACTAAGGTAAATGCCTGGGCGTTGTTGTTGTTGCTGCATGTGTTTTGGTCCAGTTGCGTCCCGTTCGCCGTCGAAGCGCCTGGCACATCCAGACAAAGTCCACTGTTGCGGGCAATGAATTCGTAGATATCGTTTCCATCACTATCGGTTCTCAGATACACCGGCTTGAACTGCTCGTTGCTGCTACCACCGTAGGACCAGAGCTGGATCGGCACTTTGGTGCCGACCGCTCCAGTGCCTCCCGTCACATTGAACGACATGAGAACATAGCGGCTGTTTATCCTGTAGTAGCCGGAGTCTATCGGAGTGAGCTGCCATTGCTGGTTGGCTTGTCCCGATCCGCATGTCCACTGGTCCAGATTGGTGCCCAGAGTTATTCCCCACTGATAAACATCGGCACACTTACCGCTATTGACGTTGACCACGTTATACCAGGCACCCGAATCGGGAGTTGGCGCAACTGGCGGCGCTGAGGCCGATGGCGGATCTGTCGGCGCGACAGGAGTAGCGTTCGCCGGGGTGACGGGATTGAAGGTAAACGCCTCAGCCGTGGACCCTTCACACGTATTCTGGTCCAGCCCCAGCCCGTTCGATGTCGAGGATCCAGGCACTTCCATGCACAACCCACTATTGCGAGCAATCAGCTTCCACTGGCCGTCGCCCAGGAAAACTGGCTTCCATTGCTCATTGGTAGCTCCTGAGTAAGTCCAAAGCTGAATTGGTATCTGGGTGTTGACCGCGCTAACGCCTCCCGTGACGTTCAACGACATGGCGACGTAGCGATTGCTGACCTGGTAGTAGCCCGAATCGGTCGCCGTGAACTGCCATTGCTGATTGGCCTGTCCATCCCCGCATCCCCACTGGTCCACAGTGCTGCCTTTGACTATGCCAAAGTCCAGATCTTCCACGCACAGGCCGCTGTTCACGTTGATCACGTTGTACCAGCCATTGGGATCGATGCTTGGCGCCCCGCTGCTGCCGGAGCTACTGCCCCCCGAGCTTCCCGAACCGCTGCTTGAGCCCCCCGAGCCGCTGCTGCCGCTGTTCGAGTTGCCGCTGTCTCCGCCCGAGCCGCTTGTAGCAGGATCGGTTGGCGCCACAGGGAGCGCAGATGCCGGATTGACTGGAAATAGAACGAACTGCTGCGAAAGAGTGCCATCGCATGTGCGCTGCTGCAATTGCACGATTGCAGTGGATCCGTCCGGCACGGCGAGACACAAGAGGCTGCTTTTGGAGATGACGTAATAGACCCCATGACCGTTATTGTCGGTTCCCACGCTTATGAAGTACCACTGTGCGTTGTCGCCGCTGATTCTGGACCAGAGCTGGATGGGGACATTATTGCCTGTTGCCTGAACCCCTCCCGTCACGTTCAATGACATGTCGACCAAGCGGTTGTCGATCTCGTAGGAGTCGGCTTGCTCGGTTTGCTTTGCTAATTGCCATTCCTGAGGGGCCTGGGCCTCGCCATTCACGCACCCCTGTTGAACGGCGGGGGCTCCCTTATCGGTCCGAGAGTTTAAAGGTCAGTGACGCACAGGCCATTGCCGACGTTGACAATCGCATACCATTGCGTTGAATCGATTCCGGCCACGGGAAGCGGTGTCGTTGGGGAACCGCTGGAGGGTGGGGGCGGCGGCACTCCTGGATCCGTCGGGGAAGCGACGGGGGGCGGGGGCGGGGGCAGCGGCACTCCCGGATCCGTTGGGGAACCGCCGAAGGACGGAAAAGGGAACGGGAACGGGAATGGAAAGGGGATCGGGATCGGAAATGGGAAGGGAATGCCTATGCCTGCCGGAGGCGCGGGAAAAACCGGCGGGGGCGGCAGGACTGGCGGCACCGGCACACCTGGCCCGGGATCGCTTGAGCCCGGATCGGGATCGCTCTCCTCTTCTTCTTGAGGAATGTGCGTAACCAACAGGAATGAAATGTGAATATCCGAAGCGGCCGTAGTCTGGCCGTCGGCTCCCGTCTCAAATAACACAGGAAGTTCCGCGAGACTGCTGTTGACGACGAGCGGCACCGGCGGGCCGCCATTGACGCTGATCGAAAGCAGGTTGTCGGAATAGTTCAATTCCAAGCTGAATTGCGAACCGAGTGGAACCTGCCCAAGAGGGAAAGGGATCTCGCTGCCGCCCGCAGGGTTTTGCTGCACACCCACGGTCATAATGCCGTTGTTGTCGTAGAACACCTGGGCCAGCGGCTTCTTTGAACCGGACAGGCGGATTTGAGCGATACAAACATTTCCGCCCGGCGCAAGAACATAGAGGGACTCAGTCAACAAATTAATGCCGACGGGTTTCCAACTCGCCGGAGTACCATCTGGATTCATCTCCTGCAAATCGGTCATGCAGTGACTTGGATTCGGCACACAGTTTACGCCCGGATTCTTCATGCCCATGGCGCCGTCGGAGCTGTTGGTGAAGAAATACTGATTCTGAAAACCGTTTGCGCCTACAAGCTTGACGTTGGGGACGATGGTAGGGGTGCCTGACGATGGCGAGCTTGAACTGAGGTCGACGGGCAATATCAGCTGCCACACCGATAGATCGAAGTTGGCTCCCGGAGGCAAGGTCGGATCCAGCAATGGAGGAGCAATATCCGGTACTTCGTCCGCCTCGCTTTGAGCGAAGGCACTGATTCCGTACGCCGGAAGAAGGAACAAGACAAGAAGAAGAAGGCGCCAAAAACGTCGCGACATGGTGATCCTTTGTGCTGTAAACACGCTGAACAATGGGTTGATCTCATTCGGCCGAGCCAGATGAGCATGCAGTGCCGGATCAGGAAACCGTGCAGCTGAAACGATGGCTCCGGCATGACCGCATAGCGAAGGCGAAGTCTCTCATCAGCCTTAACAGTCGAACCCTCCAGGTCCACCGAAGAAGATCACACTGGTTTCACCGGGCACGATGGGGCTAAGGTCATAACAAGGACTTGTGACCCTTGGTGTGAGGTGTGGAACAAACGGCGTCCCCAACAAATCAATGAAAGAGATTTTCGTAATAGACGCAGCACCGGGAGCGTTGCCACGAATTCCATTGCCCATTTGAGGGAACGATGTCTGCGCGCCTGGTATCCTAGCGATACCACCTCGCCTCCAACTGTAGCAGCATCTGCACCGGACGTGAGGGGCCCGGGCTGCTTCTGACCGTTGGCATCGTCCACTTCAAAAACCGAGGCCGGGTAGAAACCAATGAGTTTATCGTTGTCAAACAGGAACCAGTGCTCCCGTTCCACGAGAGAGCAGCCAATTGAGTTCCACAGTCGTGCCCACCTGCTGCGCCGCACCGGGGACAAACGGTGCATCATTGGCCACCACAAAGGCGCCGCCGCCTGTGTCCCATACGCAGAGCCTGTAGTTGTTGGGAGTGTAAAAGATGAAAAAGTGAGGCTTTGAATCCCCGTAAAGCAGTGGCTTGACGATAATTCCAGTTTCTATTACTTGAGAGATATCGTCACTCATAAGCCAATCCTGCTGTACGCTATGAAGTTGTCTGGCATTTTGATCCACACTGGGTTCCCAGACGGTGAAAGTCTGGTTAACGCCTGTGACTTTTCCATGCTGCCTGAATTCGGCATACCTATATACGAGTCCCCTATCTGCATCGGATTGCAGACCGCTGACATTGAGAGCGTGCGGAGAAATCGAATTGCTGTCCGCTTCGCCTTTCGGCTTTTGGCCGGGGGGGCGCATGCTGTAATCCTGGTGCGAAGCAGCACGGCGGCGGCTCAACGCTTCGAGCGTCATGCGCGGCAACGGCACCTGTCCGGCCGGGCAGTGTACAGGATTGCCCGATGCATCCACTCCGCTGAACGGACCCGGTGTGGCCTGATGCGTCGCGATACCCACAGGCGCGGCGGAGGCCGCAGGATCTGCCGTGAGCCTCTTCGGCGCGTGGGGAAGGGCCGGAGGAACCGGCATGGTTTTGATCCCATATTTTCGCGCCGCCGGTTGCTGCTCGAACGGCATGCAGTCGTAATAAGCGCCATCCCGGATGAAGCTTCGCGAGACGTCGACTCCGTCATATTGTTCGAGAACTTGTTGACGCATCTTTTCAAACTCGTCTGCGTCGGGAACCTGGCTGTCCGCACTCGCCTGAAAGTCCGCCGCTTTCGCCGTCCTAGTGCTGGCCATGAAGTCTTCGTACCTCTCGAATTTCACGGGCAGTTTCGATTGAGCAAGGACCGGGCGCCCGAAGATCGATGCGGACAGCAGAAGAAAGGCCGCCAATCCATGCCGGATGTGCAAAGGTGCCTGGGCACTATTGAATTGACGTAGACAAAAATCGAGAAGACACTTCCGCGAGCGATATGACATTTCGAGTAACCTTTCAAAGTCAGCGGTCCATTGTTGATGGCGTTGGTTAACTAAACATGCGGTGTAGTCAATTATTCCCACCAGCGCCGAAAAAACTGTTCCGATAGCGACATCTCCGTACAGCAATCATGATGCTCATTCGGCCGAGCCAGATGAGCATGCAGTGCCGGATCAGGAAACCGTGCAGATGGAACGATGGTTCCGGCATGACCGCATAGCGAAGGCGAAGTCTCTCATCAGCCTTAACAGTCGAACCCTCCAGGTCCACCGAAGAAGATCACACTGGTTTCACCGGGCACGATGGGGCTAAGGTCATAACAAGGACTTGTGACCCTTGGTGTGAGGTGTGGAACAAACGGCGTCCCCAACAAATCAATGAAAGAGATTTTCGTAATAGACGCAGCACCGGGAGCGTTGCCACGAATTCCATTGCCCATTTGAGGCAACGATGTCTGCGCGCCTGGTATCTCTAGCGATACCACCTCGCCTCCAACTGTAGCAGCATCTGCACCGGACGTGAGGGGCCCGGGCTGCTTCTGACCGTTGGCATCGTCCACTTCAAAAACCGAGGCCGGGTAGAAACCAATGAGTTTATCGTTGTCAAACAGGAACCAGTCTCCCGTTCCACGAGAGAGCAGCCAATTGAGTTCCACAGTCGTGCCCACCTGCTGCGCCGCACCGGGGACAAACGGTGCATCATTGGCCACCACAAAGGCGCCGCCGCCTGTGTCCCATACGGCGAGCCTGTATTTGTTGGGAGTGTAAAAGATGAAAAAGTGAGGCTTTGAATCCCCGTAAAGCAGTGGCTTGACGATAATTCCAGTTTCTATTACTTGAGACTGATCGCTATTCATAAGCCAATCCTGCTGTACGCTATGAAGTTGTCTGGCATTTTGATCCACACTGGGTTCCCAGACGGTGAAAGTCTGGTTAACGCCTGTGACTTTTCCATGCTGCGTGAATTGGGCATACCTATATACGAGCCCCATATCTGCATCGGATTGCAGACCGCTGACATTGAGAGCGTGCGGAGAAATCGAATTGCTGTCCGCTTCGCCTTTCGGCTTTTGGCCGGGGGGGCGCATGCTGTAATCCTGGTGCGAAGCAGCACGGCGGCGGCTCAACGCTTCGAGCGTCATGCGCGGCAACGGCACCTGTCCGGCCGGGCAGTGTACAGGATTGCCCGATGCATCCACTCCGCTGAACGGACCCGGTATGGCCTGATGCGTCGCGATACCCACAGGCGCGGCGGAGGCCGCAGGATCTGCCGTGAGCCTCTTCGGCGCGTGGGGAAGGGCCGGAGGAACCGGCATGGTTTTGATCCCATATTTTCGCGCCGCCGGTTGCTGCTCGAACGGCATGCAGTCGTAATAAGCGCCATCCCGGATGAAGCTTCGCGAGACGTCGACTCCGTCATATTGTTCGAGAACTTGTTGACGCATCTTTTCAAACTCGTCCGCGTCAGGAACCTGGCTGTCCGCACTCGCCTGAAAGTCCGCCGCTTTCGCCGTCCTGGTGCTGGCCATGAAGTCTTCGTATCTCTCGAATTTCACAGCCGGTTTCGACTGGGCAACGACAGGATGCCCGGAGAACGATGTGAACAGCAGCAGAAAGGCCGCCAATCCATGCCGGATGTGCAAAGGTGCCTGTGCTCTATTGAATTGACGTAGACAAAAATCGAGAAGACACTTCCGCGAGCGATGTGACATTTCGAGTAACCTTTCAAAGTCGGCGGTCCATCGTCGATGGCGTTGGTTAACTAAACATGCGGCGTAGTTCGATTATTCCCACCAGCGCCGAAAAAATGGCATTGGCATGACCCTTCATGCATGAAGGGATCGTTTCGGCTAAAGGCAGGAAATCCACATACTCCTCTGGCTAAGAACAATATCGAGGCGCACGACACCCACACTGAACAAATTACCCAACGCTTCTATCGGCGACGTGTCGGAGCTTTATAAATTGAATGCCCAAGTAGATGTCTATGCTGTTCGAGATGCTTTGATCGAAGCATCGAGGCTCATCAATAAAGCGTGTCGAGAGTCCCTGAGCGTGCGCGATATTCACTTGCTAAGTTGTGTGGAATTAGAGGGTTTGAATGGTGGACGCGGTAGGGATCGAACCTACGACCAGTCGATTAAGAGTCGAATGCTCTACCAGCTGAGCTACGCGTCCTTTGGGTTTGCTCCTGATGAAGGAGATCGATGAGAGTCTTTGCATGGGAGATTGCAGCAGGACTCAATCGCTCGACTAGTTAAGAATAACACAGCCTGAGGCCAAAGAATGGCTCTGCAGGCTGTGAGTTGAGTGAGAAAAATCGGAGCGTCAGCCGACGAAGTCGACATTGGCGCGGTGGGGAATGATGCCGCGGTCATAACCCATGTCGAGGAGTTTATGGATGGCTTCGCGACCGTCGGGGCCGTAGTTGAGTGTGCGCTCGTTGACGTACATGCCGACGAAGCGGTTGGCGAGAGTCGGGTCCAGGTCTCGGGCAAACTGCATCGCGTACTCGAGAGCCTCTTCGCGGTGGTCGAGTGCGTGCTGAATGCTGTCGCGAAGCGCGTTGGTGGTGGAGGAGAGGGTTTCGGCGCCGAGCGAGCGCCGAATAGCGTTGCCGCCAAGGGGCAGCGGAAGGCCGGTCTGGTCACGCCACCATTTGCCAAGATCGAGAAGCTTGAGGAGGCCATCGTTAGCGTAGGTAAGCTGGCCCTCATGGATGATGAGTCCCGCCTCGTACTCGCCTGAAACGACGGCAGGGATGATCTTGTCAAAGGGAACGGTGACGGTCTCGATCTCGGGCGCGAAGAGCTTCAGAGTGAGGTAGGCCGTAGTGAGGATGCCGGGCACAGCGATGCGGGTCTTTTTTACCTGGGGCAGGGTGAGTTTGCGGCTGGATACGATCATGGGGCCGTAGCCTTCGCCGACGCTTCCACCGCAGGCCATCAGAGTGTAGTTGTCCTGCAGGTAAGGGTAGGCGTGGAAGGAGATCGCGGTGACGTCGTAGAAGGCTTCATTGATAGCGCGGTGGTTGAGGGTCTCGATGTCAGTGAGCGTGTGGGTGAACTTGTAGCCGGGGACGCGCACCTTGTTGGTGGCGAGCCCGTAGAACATGAAGGCGTCGTCGGAGTCAGGGCTGTGGGCGATGCTGATCTCTTGAATGGCGGTGCTGGTGGCAGTCATGATGCGTTCAATCCTTCGATGAGGTGAAAAGTAGTAGATGCACCGAGATTATGTACTGCTCGGCGTTGGGGGAGGAGTTCTTTAGCCTAAAAGCCTTCCCCTAGGATCTCCGCCAGCGCTGGAAGCTGCTCAAGATACCGGCGGCAGCGGTGATCTTGACGATTTCGCCCGGGATGAACGGAGCTATAGCGAGAGTCCATGTGGCTGCGATGTTGTGATGAGCGTAAAGGGCAAACCACGAGGCTCCCAGGATGAAGATGGGCAGGGTAGCGACGGTGGCTGCGATAAGTCCGCTGCGAAAGCGGGAGGTTAAGGGCTGCATAGCCCGGACGCCCCAGCCAGCAGTTGCTGCCGCGAGCGGGTAGGAGAAGAGAAAGCCGCCATTGGGCCCGAGCAGATGGGCGACGCCTCCGGCAGCGTACGGAGTGAAGACTGGGAGGCCGAGCGCGCCTTCGATCAGATAAAGGACCATTGCGGAGAAGCCTGCGACGGGGCCAAGAAACATGCCGACCAGCAGGACTGCAAAGTTCTGGAGCGTGAGAGGAACCGGCGTGAAAGGAAGCGGCAACGAGATGTGCGCGCAGACGCCAACAAATGCGGTCGCACCAACGACCAGGAGAGTCTTTCCCGCGAGCGAATCCTGGAGTGATCCGGTGCGTTGCGTGAGGCCAAGCTGTGAGGGAAGTGCGGATTGCATAGAGCTGGTCCTTTCGTGCTAGAAGGGCTTGGATGCGGTTAGATTGGTGTGCGTGTGTATCGGACCCAAAGTCGGCTCTCTCGGATGAGAGAGTCCAGCTCTTCTTCGCGAGAATATCGTTTATGGCTTGATGCCGAACGCTATCAAGTACGCGTGAGTTTTGGGCTTCAGCGGCTGCGAAGAGGTGTTGAGCAAAGTCGCTTTGCGGAGGTGTTGCCGTCCGGTCGGAGCGTGCGCGCCGTGCGATGGCGATGGTTGCGGCCACGAGCGCAAAAAAACAGAGCGCCGAAATGGAAAAAAGAATAAACATGCTGTCTTGTGAAGGATAACAAGGTGCATGGTCTTCGTGCAGGTTATTCGGTTCGGATCAGCGATTTTGGGTAAGGACAACGGGGCAGAATGAGGCGGTATGAACGAGGTACGTGCTCATAGGAAAAGGGGTTTTCCACTTGACGGTGCAGGTAACGAAGTTTGTACTTAGTCGTATATGACACGGTCGAACAAGCCGGGCGCAGAGGGAAAGAGATCAAGTGTCCTGATGCGTTTGTTTGCGCGTAGCCAGTCGGGCTGGCGCAAAATTGCGACCGGGGCAGCCACGTTGCTCGCGGTAGGGCTGGGGTATCACGTTATCTTTGGCCAGAATGGGCTTACGGCGTACCAGCAGAAACGACAGGATGCGCAAAGCCTGAGCCTGCAGGTGCGTAGTCTGCAGAAAGAGAACGAGCAGCTGAAGAGTCATGTCGAGCGGCTGCAAAGCGACCCGAATGCGATTGAGCATCAGGCGCGCGAGGAACTGCACTACACGCGTCCGGGAGAGGTAATTTATACCCTGCCAGCCAGCTCCTCTGGTGTGAGCACGGCTGGTGGCGTGGTTTCGGCGAAACAATAATCGTTCCAATCCTCTCTCAGCTTTTTGCGCAGCTTCCTCTCCTGCCAAATGGAGTGGGTCGGCGCGACAGCTTAACGGAGATTGCGATAGGCTGCTGAAGAACAGAGGGTATCTTCGATGATCTTCGATATGGAGAAGCCCAGCAGCCGCTCGGGGTATAACCTGCTGATTGGCCTGGTCGCACCCCGGCCCATTGCGCTGGTTACGAGCATGAACGAGGATGGGCGGCTGAATGCTGCGCCCTTCAGCTCGTACAACTACCTTTGTACGGATCCGCCCATCATCGGTATGGGCGTTACAGACCGGCCAAATGCGGGCTTTGTGCCCAAAGATACTGCAAGAAACATCCGCCGGACCGGCGAGTTCGTGGTCAACGTGGTGACCGAAGACCTGATGCCGAAGATGAACATCTGCGCGACAGACTTCCCACCTGAAGACAATGAACTCGAAATGGCTGGGTTGACCACCGCCCCATCGCAGGTCGTGAAGGTGCCGCGAATCGCCGAGGCTCATGCTGCTCTTGAGTGCAGAGAGTACACGACGATGGAGATTGGCCGGTCGCGGATCATTCTCGGACGAGTGGTCTCAATCTATATTGAGGACAGATTCGTCGATCCTGCAGGACCCTACGTGCGCGCTGAAGAGTTGCATGCGATCGGCAGAATGAATGGGTTGGGCTCGTATGTAAGGACGCGCGATGCGTTTCTGACGATGGCCCGCATCTCCTACGAAGAGTGGAAGAAGGGAAAACGGTAGGTCTTTGCATACTGGCGGTTAGGAGAGGTAGTCCTTAAGCCATGGGTCTTTCGTGTGGACAAGCTCCTGGGTTGTGCCGTCAAATACGACATTGCCTTCATTCAGGACGAGAAACTTGGTGCTGTCGTCGACACCACCGTTGGGGATCGGCTCGATCTTCCCGGTCTGTAGGTTGAAGCGATTTCGAGCCAGAAGATAGGCATCTTGCAGGCGATGCGTGATGACCAGCGAGGTGGTTTGAGTGACGTCGCGCTGCTTGATAACGAGGTCGATGATGGTGGTAGAGGTAATTGGATCAAGACCGCCGGTGGGCGAGTCGTAGAGGATAAGGTCCGGCTTGGCGATGATCGCCCGCGCAATGGAAACGCGGCGCCGCATTCCACCGGAGAGCTCAGGCGGGAACTTGGCGATGGTGTGCTCGAGCTCGACGAACTGGAGAGCTTCGACAACTCGTTGATGAGCCTCTTCTTCGGGAACCTGCTCTTCGTGAAGGCGGTAAGCCACGTTGTTTTCAACTGAGAGGGAATCGAAGAGAGCGGACTCCTGGAAGACCATTCCGATTCGCGCGCGAAGCTTGAAAAGGTCCGTCTCAGACATGTGGGTGATATCTTCGCCAAAGATCTGGATGGTGCCGGAGTCCGGTCGAATGAGGCCGTTGGCGAGCTTCATCAGGACGGATTTTCCGCCGCCTGCGGGACCGAGGATGATACGGGTTTCGCCATGCTGGACGGTGAAGGAGATGTTCTGCAGGACGGGTTTAAGGTCAAATTTGATGGAGACGTCCTGAAAGACGACGACCGGGGTTCCGGAGTCAGGAGACTGTTCGCTTTGCGGGAGATTGGCGGTCGCGAGGTCGTTGGGCATGGGTGGTTAGCGTTGGTTAGCTGCCGAAGATGCCGATCATGACACGGCTGACGATGAAGTCAACGATGATGATGAAGACGGAGGAGTAAACGACGGCCTGGGTAGTTGCTCTACCTACACCCTGTGTCCCACCCTTCGTGTTCATGCCGAAGTAGCAACCGACCGTAGCGATGATGAATCCGGAGAAGAGTGGTTTGGTGAGTCCTTCGACGACGTTTCCGTAAGCAAGAGTTGTGTATGTGGAGTGGAGATAGGCGCTTGCATTGAGGCCGAGCAAAGTCACGCTGACCAGCGCGCCGCCTGCGATGCCGACGGCATCTGAGACGATGGTCAGGAAGAAAAGCATGAAGACCGTAGCATAGACCCGCGGTGTGACGAGCTTGCGGATGGGATCTGTGCCAAGGGCTCGCATAGCGTCAACCTGCTCAGTCACCTTCATGGAACCAAGCTCGGAGGCCATTCCAGAGGCGTTGCGGCCGGAGACCATCAGGCCAGTGAGCACGGGGCCAAGCTCTTTGACCATGGAAAGTGCGACGAGCGAGCCGGTCTTGCTGACAGCTCCAAACTGCTGGAGTGCAGTCGCGGACTGAAGCGCGAGGACGCAGCCGGTGAAGAAACCGGTAAGAATGACGATGGGCATGGAGCCGACGCCGATTGAATCCATCTGGGCATAGATGTCGGCCCAATAACGGGGGCGCGAAAAGAGGTTTGCAATCGCGCGCCAACACAGGATGGAATAGTCCTGGATGGAGGCGATGGTCTGCTTGGCGAAGTTCTCTGGAGAGACAAAGGGCATTTGTTCTGTGGCTCAGATTATCAGATGAAGCACCATATTCGGCGATTGTATGTTTTTGAAAAACTGGTGGGTTCAAGGAGATGCAACGAACGGGCACGGAATGAGAAGATAGAGGAGATGACGGCTGAGATGACGGCGGCGGTACTGTACGGCAAGGAAGACCTTCGATTGGAGCGCGTGGACGTGCCCCAGGCGAGGCCGGGAGAGTTGATTGTCCGGGTGGGTGCGGCTCTGACCTGCGGGACCGATCTCAAGGTGTATCGGCGCGGCTACCACGCCATGATGCTGAAGCCGCCAATCCCGTTTGGCCACGAGCTGGCAGGGGTCGTTTCTGAAGCTGGGCCGGGAGTTACGGCATTTCGCGAAGGCGACCGGGTGGTAGCTCTGAATTCGGCTCCCTGCGACATGTGCTTCTTCTGCAGGCATGGGCAGCAGAACCTGTGCGATGACCTCCTGTTCAATAACGGCGCGTACGCAGAGTTTATTCGCATTCCGGCGCGGATTGTGGAAAAGAACACTCTATTGGTTCCGGACGGAACACCGTTTGAACATGCAGCCTTGACCGAGCCGCTTGCCTGTGTCGTCCGCGGGCTGGAAGAGAGCGGCGCTCAGGCGGGCGACACGATGGCGGTGATCGGTGCCGGGCCTATCGGGCTGATGTTTATGCATGTGGCAGAGTTGGCCGGGGTCAAAGTAATCGCCGTCGTGAAGCGTGAGGATCAGATAGCTGCGGCAAAATTGTTTGGTGCAGCGCAGGTGGTGCAGGTCGGAGCGGTGGAGGATGTGATCACTGCTACGCGGGCCCTAACTCCTGAGGAGCGGGGCGCTGATGTAGTGATCGAGGCAGTCGCGAGCCCTGCAACGTGGGAATGGGCCGTCGAAATGGTGCGAAAGGGCGGCGTGGTCAACTTCTTCGGCGGGCCGCCCAGTGGAACCAGGGTGCAACTGGATACAAACCGACTGCACTATGGCGATATCACACTGAAGGCGAGCTTTCATCACACACCAGCAACGTGCCGGACGGCGTTTGGCCTCGTGACCAGCGGCCGGTTCAAGTCTGCGGAGTATATTACGGGCCGGGCGGAACTGAAAGATGTCCCCGGTCTCTTCGCGCGCATGATGAGTCGCGATGGCGGCTCCCGGGATATCAAGACGGCGGTCTTTCCAGGCGGGATTTCGCAATGAACGAGGAACTGGTGACGCAACACTCCTTATTGGGCGCTCCGCTACATTATCTGACCCCGTTGGAACGTCCAACGCTTGACGAGGCGCGGGCATGGTGCCGTGAGCTTGCGACGACGCACTACGAGAACTTCCATGTCGCGACGTTCTTTCTTCCGCGTAAGGTTCGGCCTCACTTCGAGAGCATCTACGCCTACTGCCGAGTGGCAGATGACCTCGGGGATGAAGTCAGCGACCGTGTGGTGGCGACTCGCCTTCTCGATACGTGGGGCGCGATGCTGAATGAGTGCTACGACACGCCGGAGCGGTCGATGCATCCTGTCTTTGTGGCACTGCATGAGACGATTCGCGAGTGCAACCCGCCGCGCGAGCTCTTTCTGGACCTCTTGCACGCCTTCCGGATGGATCAGGTCAAGACGGAATATGAGAGTTGGGAGGAGCTGCTGGAGTACTCCCACTATTCGGCGAACCCGGTTGGGCGGCTGGTCCTGTGGGTCTGCGGATATCGCGAAGAGCCGCTGGCTCTGCTATCGGACAAGGTCTGCACGGCGCTGCAGCTGGCTAACTTCTGGCAGGATGTGGTGGAGGACGCTGAGCGCGGCAGACGCTATCTTCCTGCCGAATCGATGGTGCAGTTTGGAGTCGATGAGGGACAGATCCTAGGCCGAGTCTTCACGCCCGAGTTTGGTGCGATGGTAAAGAGCCTGGTGTTCCGGACGCACGCGATGCTCATGGAAGGTGGAGAGATCAGCAAGCATGTCGACAGGGAACTGGCGGTTGTGCTGGATCTGTTCCGTAAGGGCGGAGAGGCGATCCTTAAAGGTATTGCTGCGCAGGATTTTGATGTGCTGCGAGGAAGGCCGGTCGTTACGAAGAGTCGAAAACTGGGACTCCTGATGGAAGCACTTATAGGCAAGCTGCGTGCGGGGATGGTGGCGTGACGACTGCTGAGGCTTATGTTGTCTGCCGCACGATCGCACAGCGAGAGGCGAAGAACTTTTACTACGCATTTCGTGTTTTGCCCGAGCACAAGCGGAATGCGATGTGCGCGGTGTACGCTTTCATGCGGCGAGCCGATGATATCTCCGATGACGAGACCATGCCAGTGACGGAACGGCGAGAGGTCATGTTGCAGTGGCTAGAGGCGTGGCGGGAGGCGAGGCGCAGCAGTGTTTCTGATGATCCGGTTTTCTTTGCGCTGAACGATACGCAGAAGAGGTTTGCAATTCCCGATGCCTTGCTGGAAGACCTGGTCAAAGGAACGACGATGGATCTCGAGCCGCGGGCGCAATCCGAAGGTGCACTGCAGACCTTTGCGACCTTCGAGGAGCTCTATCGGTATTGCTATCTTGTCGCGTCTGTTGTCGGGCTGGTTTGCATCAGGATCTTCGGCTACACGGATTCGCGGGCGGAGAAGCTGGCTGAAGAGACGGGCGTTGCCTTTCAACTCACCAATATTCTGCGCGATATCAAAGAGGATGCCGAGCGCGGGCGCATCTATCTCCCGCTCGATCTGATGGACGAGTTTGGGGTGAGCGTGGACCGCGCGAGGATGCTGGCTACAGGCGCGACGATGGCGACGAATGAGCGTGCTCTGCTGCGCGCTCTGGGCTCGCGAGCCGAGCAATATTATTCTTCTGCGGATCGATTGCTACCATTGATCGATGCCGACAGCCGCGCAGCGCTCTGGGTTCTTGTCACCATCTACCACACGCTGCTCCATAAGATTGCGAAAGCGGACAGCGACGTATTTACCGAGCGCATCAGCGTTTCGACACCGGCGAAGATGGCCATTCTCGCGCAGGGTGCCTTGATGACATTGCGAAATCGGGTGGCATCGTGAGCCGCGAAGCTTGCGATGTGATCGTCGTTGGCGCGGGCGCAGCCGGGCTGGCTGCTGCTGCCGCGCTCACTGGAGCGGGGAAACGTGTCACCTTGCTCGAGCGGAAGCCTTACGTCGGCGGCAGAGCCTGCTCGTATGAGCATCCCGCGCTGGGTGAGGTGGTGGATCTGCAGCATGTTCTGCTGGGGTGCTGCACGAATCTCATCGAGCTGTGTGAACAGGCTGGGAGCGCGGACAAGATTCGCTGGTACGACAAGCAGACTTTTATTGAACCGAATGGCAAGTCAAGCACGATTGTGACCAGCGGCTTGGCTGCGCCGTTGCACTTTGCTCCCAGCTTTGCGCGTCTGTCTACGCTTGGCTGGAAAGACAAGGTAGGGTTGGCCCGCGGTCTGATGGAGTTCTTCCGCGGTTATCCTGCGGAGGATAACGAGAGCGTGGAGCAATGGCTGAAGCGAACGCGCCAAACGGAGCGCTCGATCCGACACTTCTGGAGCCCGATCCTGATGGCGACGCTCAACGATAACGCCGCGCATTGCTCGACGCGCTATGCAGGGAAGGTGGTTCACGAGCTTTTTATCAAGTCTTCGACAGGCGGCCGGCTGGGTATTCCGACGGTCCCGTTGAGCGAGTTCTACGCGGACATCGCGCGGTTGATCGAGGCCCGTGGCGGCACGGTACAGTTTCGCGCGAGCGTGGAGGCGATCACGCAGGAAGAAGATGGCCGTTGGCGCGTGAACGTTGCCGATGAGGTCTATATCGCGGATTCGATCATCCTCGCGTTGCCGTTCGAGCAGACGCAGAAGCTGCTGCCGGCGGTTAAGTTGAACAGTCACTACGAAGGATTGGCGCTCGATACGCGGGATCAGCTGGAGTTGAAGCTGGCGCGGCAGGTGCACTCGCCGTTTACTTCGGTGTTGCTTTGGTTTGACCGCGAGATTACTGATCTTGATCATGCCTGGCTGCTCGATACGACCATCGAATGGTTCTTCCACAAGTCGCGGATTCGAAGATATGCGCCGGAGAAGGGCAGTTACGTTGAGTTGGTAATTGCGGGATCGCGGGCACAACTGGGAATGGGGCGGGAGGAGATTCTTTCGTCCTCTTTGCGCGAGTTGGTGATGTTCTTTCCTGAAGTTGAAACGAGCGAAGCTGATCAAGAGCGGCGTGCTGAAGGAGGCTCGGGCGACCTTTTCGGTGGTGCCGGGGCTGGACCGGTTCCGTCCGGGCGCTCCGACCGATTGGCCGGGCTTTTTCCTCGCCGGGGACTGGACTGCCACCGAGTGGCCAGCAACGATGGAAGGAGCCGCGCGTAGTGGAAGGCTGGCGGCTGGGGCAGTCGTTGGCAATAGCAGGCGGTTCATGTCCCCGGAGATTCCGGCCAGCGGCCTGATGCGTTTGTTTGTGTAACTTCCCCCTGCCTTTTTTTGCGCAAAGTCTTCAAACGAGATACTTTAGGTCTGGGCCTGTCTTGCAAAGTACTAATTATAAAGACTCTACCCTGCAAAGTCCTGATTCTATTTAGTTTAACGATAAAGCCCCAATGCTATTGCACCGGGGCTTCTTTGTTTTGGTCTATATCCAGTATAGCGGGTTGAGAGTAACTAAAATGCCACGACGATGTTGTTGGTTGGTATAGAGTTAGATCGTTTTGGGGCTTGACATGCGTTTTATGGGCCGAATTCGGAGAAAAAAGTTCAAATAAGTGACTACGACCTCAACACAGGGGGACAATCCTTCACCTCGCGAGCAGGACTACGCCTACGCAGACGAAGAGAACGGCTAGCCAGCGGCGGCGATCTACATTTTCGCGAAGGAAGACTTTTGCGGCGGCGGCGTTGCCTATGAAAGTGAGCGAGGCGGTGGCGGGGGCGGCGAGGGATAGGTCGACGATGGAGAGGGTGTAGAGCATGGCGAAGAAGTTGAGGGCCATGCAGAGGGCTCCGGTGAGGAAGAGGGGGCTCGAGAGGACGGCGCGGATGGGGCCGAGGTAACCGCGGAGGCCCGGGCCGGTGCGGAGGTGGTCGAGATCGCCGAGGCGGCGCATGGCGGCGGCGATGAGAACCTCTCCGGTGATGGCGAGGGCGGCAACGGCGAGGATGGCGCTCCAAGTGTGGAAGAGAGAGGTGGGGGCCGGGGGCATCAGCGGCCGGCTCCGGAGTCCATGAAATCCAGATCGGGGTGGCTGGATGGGTGTTCGGTGCGCGATGGGCCGTTGGCGACGAAGCCGACGGCACAGACGATGAGGACGATGCCGGCCCAGCGGTAGAGGGAGAGATGCTCGTGGAGCCAGAAGCGGCTGAGGAGAGCGACGACGACGTAGCCGAAGGCGGTGGCAGGCATGACGAAGGTGAGGTCGGCCCAGGAGAGGGCGGTCATATAGCTGGCAAAGAAGCCGATGAGCAGGACGATTCCCGAGGCGACGAAGGGGTTGAAGAGTGCGTGCCAGAGGCGGTTGACGTGGTGGAAGTCGACGGGACCGATCTGGGCCATGCCGTGGGAGAGAAGGGTGTCGCCGACCGATGCAGTGAGCATGATGGCGATGAGGATGGCGTATTGGGAGGGTTTTAGGTGATGGGTCATGCGAAGTTATCGTGCGAAGCCTGCGGGGGATAGAGCATACGTTAAGAGTACCAAGCGATTAGTGTCTGGGATGAGGACATTCAGATCCAGATGTTTTCAGGAGGCTGCTGTAGGAATGCGAGTCAAGTAGAATCAACCTCGCCGTCCGCAGACCCAGAGGAGCACGATGGAAATAGATGAGAAAGAAAAGCGTGAATTCTTAAGGGATGAATATTTACTTTTACAAAACCAATACGAAGATTTTGATCGTCGATCCTTAACCATTAAAGGTTGGGCTGCAACTGGTGCAATTGCCGGATCAGCTCTGGGTCTCAACGCGCCTACCAAAATCGCATTTTTTGTCCCAATCTATGTCGCGATCATTGCGATCGTGTTCTGGTCTATCGAGGCAGCCTGGAAGGTATTTCAATATGCATTGAATGATCGAATCCGAATCATCGAGGCGTATTTTCGAGGAGAAGAAGAGATCCTTCTTGAATTTAAAGATCCAATGCCTTTTCAGATCTATCACAGCTGGTTCAGAGCTTTTACCAAAGACCCTCCAATATACAGGTATGAAGAGACCAAACGTCCACGATCAAAGGTAATTCGATTTGCGCGAGCTGCTCTCCATCCGTCTGTCTGGCTACTTTATGTGGTGATCGTTCTCTTGAGCCTGTCTTCGTACTGTGTCCTTCACAGGCAGATTCCTGATAATGAGAGAGGCTGTTTAGTCAAATCTAAGGCAACCGCAGATCCTCCGCCTGCGGCGAAGGATGACAACAAAAAGAACACGCAAGAATAAAGACAAAAGCGGCCGGTATCTTTCGATACTGGCCGCTTTGATTTCGGAATGTGGGTTTAGGCGTTCATGCTGACGGATTTCTGCGCTTTGAGGGCGTTCTCTTCCTTCTTGAGGCGAGAAGCCTTGTTGCGCTGGCTACGCAGCTTCATGAAGGCTTTGGCTTCTACGTAAAGGCGGGGGACGTCGCGGTTGACGATTGCCTTCCATACGACGCGGGCTGCTGCCTTGGGACGAAAGTAGTATTCGTCGTAGAACTTGTGGACCATCTCCATGACGTACTCGGTGGGGAGGCCGGGGTACTCGATGTGGGCCATCTGGTGGCCGCCGCCGTCTTCCATCTTTTCATTTGTGATGAAGCCGTTGCGCTGCGCAAAGTCGTAGAACTCGGTGCCGGGGTAGGCGTGGGCGACGGAGACCTGAATGGTCTCGCAGTCGAGGGTCTTGGCGAAGTTGATGGTGTTGCGGATCGACTCCTTGGTTTCGCCGGGGAGGCCGAGGATGAAGTCGGCGTGGATGATGAGGCCGAGGTCGTGGCAGTCCTTCACGAAGTCGCGGGCACGCTCGACGGTGGCGCCCTTCTTGATGTTCTTGAGGATCTGCGGATCGCCGGACTCGAAGCCGACGATGAGGAGACGACAGCCGGCTTCCTTCATGGCTTTGAGGGTGTCGCGGTCGGTGGTGACGCGCGAGGTGCAGGACCAGGTGATGCCCAGGGGCTTGAGCTTGGCGCAGAGCTCGATGGTGCGGGCCTTTTGGATGTTGAAGGTGTCGTCGTCGAAGAAGAACTCTTTGACGTGGGGGAAGTTCTCTTTTGCCCAGGCCATCTCGGCTGCGACGTCGTCGGAGCTGCGCTTGCGCCAGGCGTGACCGGAGAGGGTCTGGGGCCAGAGGCAGAAGGTGCACTGCGCCGGGCAACCGCGGGTGGAGTAGAGCGAGATGTACGGGTGCAGGAGGAACGGCACGTTATAGCGAGTGACGTCCATGTCGCGCTTGTAGATCTTCGTGGCCCACGGCATGGCATCGAGGTCTTCGACCTGTGGGCGATCGGGATTGTGCTGGATGACTCCGCTGGAGTCCTTGTAGCTGATGCCGAGGATTTCGTTCAGGGGCTTGCCGTTGGCGTATTCGACAACGGAGAAGTCGAACTCACGGCGGCACACGAAGTCGAGGACTTCGCACTCGTTCAGGGCGCGGTCGGGGTCCGTGGTGACGGGAGGACCAACGAAGGCGATCTTGATGGAGGGATTGGCGTTCTTGATGGCACGGGCGAGGCCGTGGTCACCGGTCCAGCCCACGGTGGACGTGAAGAGGACGAGGAAGTCATAGTTCTTGGCGATCTCGATGGTCTCATCCGCGGAGACGTGGTGGGGCGGGGCGTCGAGAAGCTTCGATCCTTCGAGCATGCCAGCGGGATAGGCGAGCCAGACTGGGTACCAGTAGGACTCGATCTCGCGGGTTGCGGGCCAACGGGAGCTGGCGCCGCCGTCAAAGTTTTCGAAGGAGGGCGGATTCAGGAACAGAGTTTTCAGCGGCATAATATACTCTCCATTTTACCATTCGGTAACGGTGTGCGCCGGGATTTCTGGGGTTCCGCGCGTGGTTCGGCCAAACGATGCCGGGAACAGGCAATCGATTCATTTCAAAAACGATATTCGAGAGCGCGTGCCTAAGGCTTGGCTGGTCCTGTGGGTTGGGCGCGGATAGCAGTAGCGATCCAGTTTTCGAGCTCTCCGCTGGCACGGAGAAGGCTGATCTGAGCTTGCTGAGCTTCGAATCTGGTGTTCAGGACTGCAACGAACTTTTCGCGTTCTGCGATGCGGGCGGTCTGCTCATCTTTGGGCGTCATCTGCGGAGCGGCGAGGTCGCCGGTGCCGGATTTTATCTGGACGAGGAGGATGTCGAGCTGCTGCTGCGCGAGTTGCTGATCAAGCATGGCAATCTCGGAGCGCGCGGAGAGCTCGGCTGCGGTGTGGCGGGCGCGCAGGCGGCTATCAAAAAACTGATCGCGAATGGAGTCGGCTTCGTGCTGGTAATGGGAAGCATCGGCAGCTGATTCGCGGGCCCGAGCGCGGTGGGCCATGTCGTAAAGGGGGATGTTGATCTGCACTCCCACAGCTGCGTTATTGTGCTGGAAGTGCGAGTAGTAGTCCTGGATGTTGGTGTAGGAGGCGAAGCGGCTATATTCACCGGAGAAGTTGATCTGCGGGCGCCAGAGGTAGCGCGCGTCGCCGAAGGCGGTCTCGCGTTTGGAGCGAGCGACAGCGTAAGCGGCTTCGACAGCGGGACTGGTCACGAGCGTGGTCGACGACGTCAGATCGGCTGAGGCGACAGGAATTGGTGGAACGCTGTCTGCTGCCGTGTCGACACCCTTTGCGGGAAGGCCGATAAGACGTGCGAGATGGGCCTGGTCGGCGACAGTCTCGTCTTCGGCGCGAAGCCCTGCGAGGCGAATCTGTGCGGCGGTGAGACGTGATGTTGTGAGATTGACGAGCGTGTCCTGGCCTCCGTCGAGTCGCTCCTGAACGATGGCGACAAGACGCTCGGCAAAGGTTTGCTGTTCATGAAGGGCAGCTTCGCGCTGGATGTCGCGGTTCAGCGAGAGGTAAGTAATTGCAGTGTCTTCTGCCACCGCTCCACGGGCGTCCTTGAGGGTGAGAGTAGCGGCATCTAGCGCCGCGCGTGCCGCCCGAATGTAGTCGCGTTGCGAATAACTGAAGACCAGAGACTGTGCCGAGATGTTAAAGATGGAAGGCTGGCCGAGCGGGAAGCCGTAGGAGGGGGGGCCGAGGCCGGAGCCGCCAACCACAGAGGGAATATAAGCGTCGCGCAGTTGCTGAACGACGGCGAGAGCTTTATCGACGTCTGCCTGAGCGGCGAGTACTTTGGGATTGCTTTTGAGAGCAAGGTCGATCGCGGTGGTGAACGATAGCTGCGCGTGAGCGTTCGCGGCGATGAAGGCGAACGCAGAATACGCGATACATAAGCGGAGGATGCGGATCATACGTCCTGAGAGATTCCTTGAGACCAATTCTCAATCATGGTATCGCTTTTCCTTTACGAGCCCTGCATGGCTTTTTGCGCAGGTGCATAGTTCGATGCGAGTGCAACGGCGCTGGCGTATTCGCGATGAGCTCCCGCCGGGTCGCCCTGCTTTGCGAGGAGGTTGCCTAGCTGGACATGGACTTTGAAAGCAGGGGCATCGTCGGTTTTGGCCGGAGAAGCAAGATAGGTGCGGAGAAGGTCTTCGGCAAGTTCGGGGGAGCTGTGAGCGTCAGTGAGAATACTAGCGGCATCGACCAGCGCCGGACCTTTGCGGCGGTCTGCGTTCACAGCAGACTTGAGGACCTCGAGCATCTTGGCGGACTGATGGTGGCGCTGATAGAAATGGCCGAGATCGATGTAGGCATCAGGGTTCTTGCCGGCTGCGACAGCATTGGTGTACTCCGCCTCGGCGAGCGCGTCGTCTTTTTTCTTCTCTGCGATGAGGGCAAGAAGACGGTGAGCCTGAGCGGGATAGTGCGGCTTCATCTTGTCTGCCAGAGCCTGGGCCTTGTCGAGGCCCCCGCCGATGAGCCCAGGAGCGGCGACATAGAACTCGCCAAGATCGCTCATCGCGTTGATGTTTTCCGAATCAAGCTCAACGGCCCGCTCGAAGGCGACGCGGACCTTAATGGCCAGGTTGAGCGCGAAGAGGGGATTGACGTGAGAGGCTTTGAATCCGTAGGCGCGTCCGAGCCACATCTGGTTGTCGCTGTTGGAGGGTTCGCTGGCAACGGCCAGTTCGCACTCGCGGATAGCACGGTCGGCGATCTCTTCAGCGTAGGCGACTCGGCAAAGAAGCTGATGGGCCATGGAATCGCCGGGTTGAGTGGCGAGCAACTGTTTCAGACTCGCGGAAGCTTCATCGACGCGGCCCTGCTGGAGGAGAGAGTTAGCCTGGGTTACATCAGCCCGGAGAAAGCTGGCTACAAGGAGCAGGAGCAGAGTCAGGACAAAGATGCGAGCCGGAGGTGTCGTAGTGGGCATAGCTAGTCGACTACTTTGACCGCAAGCCCGTTCGACAGTTCACGATTGTTAACAGCACCCAAGGCAACCGTGTCTTTTTCGGTGAGGCCGCCGGTGATCTCTGCGCGAATGAGATTGGTCGCTACGCCGACCTGAACGGGTGTTCGGAGGAGCTTGCCATTGATGACGCGAAAGACGAAGTTGCCTGCTTCGGTGTGGAGGGCCTCACGCGGGATGCTGAGGGCATTGAAGCGCTGCGCCGTTGTCACCGTGACGATGACGTTCGTGTTGGGGAGGAGATCGCCATGCGCATCGTCAACGGTGATGATGCACTCTCCTACGTTCCGGGTGCCGTAGTTGATGACGGTGGTTGGGGCTATGGTGATATGCCCGTGCCAGATCTGGTTTGGCTTCGCGTCCCACGCGATCTTTACGGCCTGACCGATAGAGAGTTTGCCAATCTCCGGCTCATCGAAGTAGGCGTGAACCTGAATCTTGTTGAGGTCGGCGATAGCGATAAGGTTTTCGCCACCCTGTACGAAGTCGTAGTCGGAGACAGGGATGGAGTAGACAGTGCCGGACTGAGGTGTCCGGATGTTGTAGGAAGCGTATGTCTTCTCTGCGGCTGCGAGCGAGGCTCTGGCGTCGGCTACCTGCGCTTCAACGCGGGCTTTGTCAGCAGGGCTGTAGCGTTCCGTGCTCCGCATCTGAAAGCTCTGGACGGAGTTGTTCGCCGTTTGCAGTCTTTCCTCCGCAGCGGCTACCTCGCTGGGGGAGGCGGCCCCTTTCTGTTGGAGCTGTTTGAGAGCCGCCAGATTCGTGGTTGCCTGCTGCTGCTCTAACTGAGCGCGGTGGAGATCGCCGGAGAGGGTGATGTGCTCTTCCTGTGAGCCGCCCTGTTCCATATCGTGGAGGGTGGCTTCGGCGGTGCGGAGAACTGCGTTTGCTGAGGCCATCTTCGCCTTGGCATCGGCGTCGTCCATCTTGAGCAGCAGATCGCCGGTTCTCACCCTCTGCAAGACTTCAACGTAGACTTTGGCTATGACGCCGGATGCGGGAGCGTAAGCCTGAAACTCGCCAATAGGCTCCACTTTTCCGTTGGTTGAGATGGAACTGATGAGATTCTGACGATCGACCGAGGCTACCTTGACCTCAACCGCATCATGGGTGCTTGAACGGAGTATGAGGAAGGCAAGGAGGATAATGGCGAGAAAGATGCCCCACATCACAATGGGATTGAGTCGTCTTGTTTCGGTCGTCGGCATCAGTCAAGAGATTCAGTATATAAGACGCTGGTGCACCAGAAACGAAGCAGAAAGTTTGAAAGCGAAGTAGTTACCTGTCGTTATCGATCTCAAGCGGTCTGGATGTCGATAAGTTCGAGTTCGAGGCCGGGAAATTGAGGATTGGTCTTTGCTCTCAGACGGTAGGCTACATCGATGGATGAGCCTTTGTTGAGGCTCATTTCGGTGCAACGAGCAGGCCAGTCAATCCGGCGACTCCAGCCAAGCGCGCTGATGCGTCGGTTCTCTCCAGCTTTTTCAAGTTCGAGACAGATGTGCTTCTCTTTGATGATGCGAACGGGAGCTGTGAGTGTGAGGCCCCGAGTGACAAACACGGGTTCGGGGTTTCCGATCCCAAAAGGTTCGCATCGTGTAAGCCAGGCGAAAAAGTCCTGTATCAGGTCGCTAAGCGGAACTTCTGCGTCGCACTGCAGGGACGGTGTGAGAATAGTCCCGGTCAAGCGGGTCGAACTATAGAACTGCATTCGATCGCGCAGGAGATTGAGACGATCGGTGGGTAGCGAAAATCCGACGGCATGGGCGTGTCCACCAAAGCGTGTGAAGAGTGGCTCGGGAGAGTCTATCTCTCCATGAACCGCTGTAAGTGCGTCGAGGAGATGAAAGCCTTTGATGGAGCGGCCCGAACCGTGCGCCTGCCCATCCTGATGAGTGAGGATAAGCGCCGGGCGTCCGGTGCGGTCGACCACACGCGAGGCAAGAATGCCAAGGACACCGCGGTGCCAGTTGGGATCATCGAGGATGAGACATTCGACCGAGGTTGCAGTAAGGGTTTCGAGTTGGGCCTCGATGGCTTCGAGTGCCTTTGCCTCGGTTGCGCGACGCTCGTCATTCAGGCGGTTCAATTTTTCGGCGAGGTCGGTGGCCCGGGTGGGATCTCTGGTGAGGAAGAGCTCGACTACATCGCTCGCAATGTCCATTCTGCCGGCGGCATTGATACGGGGTGCGAGACGAAATCCTACTTCCGTAGCGGTGGGGGGGCGATTGATGGGAATTTGCGCCACCTGCATCAGTGCACGAAGGCCAGGCTGGACGGGGTTGCGAAGTTCTCTGAGGCCAAGTGCGGCGATGACTCGGTTTTCCCCTTCGAGAGGGACGGAGTCGGCGATGGTGGCGAGGGCGACGAGTTTGAGAAGAGATGGGACGAGGCCGCGCTTGAGCTTCAGAAGTTTGGTTTGAGAGTCTTCGGCGGTCTGGGCACTGGCCAGAAGCAGTGCGTGTGCCAATTTGAAGGCGACGGCTGCTCCGCAGAGCCCTTTGAAGGGATAGGGGCAGTTTGCCTGGGCGGGATTGAGAACAGCGATGGCTTCGGGAATGCCGACCGCATGGTCCGGCAGGTGGTGGTCGGTGACGATCAAGTCGAGGCCAAGGGACTTTGCTTCTTCTGCGGCGGCGAAGGCCCGGATGCCGGTGTCCACACTGATGACGAGGCGGATGCCCGAGGCGGCTGCGTTGCCGAGAACAGTTGCCTGGATGCCGTAGCCTTCGCGGAGGCGGTGGGGGACGTGATAAGTGACTATGGCTGGCTTGTCTTTGGGGGCGATGCGTTCGATGGCAGTCTTTAGGAGGACGGTGGCGGTGGTTCCGTCTACGTCGTAGTCGCCGTAGATCAGGATGGGTTCACTGGCGCGGACGGCTTGTTGGATGCGGGTAATGGCGAGATCCATGCCCAGCATGAGCATGGGGTCGTGGAGGTCGTCGAGGGTGGGGTTGAGGAAGGTCTGGGCGGCTGCCGGGTCAGAGACTCCGCGGGAGACAAGCAGACTTGCGATGGCTATTGGGCAATGGAGATGGTCGGCGAGCCTAGAGGCTTCAGCTGAGTTGGTCGCTGGAAGCGCCCATTGCTGCGGCCCGGTGGGGGCGGAGGGCATGGTTCGTCTACTCGTCGCTCTCGCGGTTGTCGACGACGATGCCATCGAGGCCGGTGACTGTCTCCATCAGGTTCTGGAAGCTGTCGTACCAGTCGGTGGCGACCTCGAAGAGGAACATGATGCCCTGGTGGGCGAAGCCGAGTTGCAGGTAACCGATCTTGCCGACGTGGTTGACGAGATACTCTGCGTCGTCGATCTCTTCGGTGACGTCGCCAGGAAAGGTCTCGTCGCGGAGCTGGTTGAGGAGGATGGCAACGTCCGCCTTCTCGAGGATGACCTCGCTCATGGTGACGAAAGGCGCGCCTGCTGCTTTGGCGTGCTCGACGAAGTCCTTCCATCCATCGGGGTTGTCTTCTTCGAAGATGACGGTGGGAACGTCTTCGGAGACGAAGGCGCTGAGACGGCGCATGCCGTGGCCTGCGATGAAGGCCACCATGTCGTCCTTGAGCGATATGAGATTGTCGGGCTGCATTCGATCGCTATTGTCTCAGAAACGGATGTGAGCCGCACAGGAATCGAGCGGCTAATTTGAGAGGCACTTGCGTGATATAGTCGAAGGAAAGCGAGATGATTTTTTCTAAAGATTACGTTGGATATCTGGCGCGCCAGACGGTAAAGCATCTGGTCACCGAAAAGATGATCCAAACCGAAAAGGCCGAATTGATCAGGGAGCGGGTTGCGGCGGCCATGGTGGATGAGCTGGCGCTGGAAGACCGTATTAATGATGAAGTGCGGGTGATTCTTGAGGCGTTTCAGGATGATATGCGCAAGTCAGGCGCGAGCTATCCGGAGATGTTCAAGAAGGTAAAGAACGAACTGGCCCGCAAGTACAAGGCGGTGCTGTGAGAATTTCGCGCGACAAGCTGAACAAGCTGGCCCACACGGTGGCGGATACCCTGGCTGAGATCAATGAAGTGGACTTTCTGGAGGATCGAAACACGATTCGTCAGGAGGCTCGCAAGGCCCTGGAAAAGCTGCTAACCGACGAGACGAAGATCGACGCAGCGGCTCGGCAGAAGATCGCTTCGCAGCGGAAGATCATTGTGGAAGGGTCGCAGGAGTGGGACATTCTCTACCGCAAGTATTACAACGATGAGGTCAAGAAGCTCGGGTTGTAATGGCTTCTTTCTTCTCATCGAGGCGGTCCCCCTCCCGTCAAAAGTATGCAAAGTCTTCGAAAGAGATAGCTTAGGTCTGGACTTCGGATTTGGACTCCGGGGGCGGCGCCGGGTTGTTTGTAGCGATCCGAAGTACGCTTTGGTGTTTCGGAGGTCTGCATTTGTCAAGCTTGCAGCTCATTTGGAGCATTCGTCCGCTTGCGGCCGGTCACAAGCTAACGCTCATAAATTTGCGAGTTTTCGAGAAGGGCAACGATTTGGTTGCTCTTTTCTTTGGGTCGAAGTAATCTGCAACCTGGAGGTTGCTTATGGCGAATGACCGTATTGAGAAGCAGATTGAACTGAAGGCTCCTGTTTCGCGGGTTTGGCGGGCTTTGACGGATTACCGGGAGTTTGGAGAGTGGTTTCGGGTGAAGCTGGAGGGGCCTTTTGTGGCAGGTCAGCCTTTGGGTGGCTATATTACGTGGCCGGGCTATGAGCATCTCCGTATGGAGGTGGTGGTGCAGAAGATTGAGCCGGAACGGTATTTTTCTTATACCTGGCACCCTTATGCGAAGGATCCCAATGTTGATTATTCGAAGGAGGCTTCCACGCTGGTTGAGTTCACGCTGGAGAAGAGTGCGACTGTGGCCAACGGAACTCTCCTGAAGGTTACGGAGTCGGGTTTTGACAAGATTCCGGCTGAGCGTCGCGCCGAAGCGTTCCGGATGAATGAGAACGGATGGGGCCAGCAACTGAAGAACATCGAGACCCATGTCGCAGAGAGGCCGTAGCGGTGGAGGCGCCAAGCGGGTTTCAGGCGGCGGACGAGACCATGCGATGGTCTTTGCGGCGCTGGGGGATGAGACGCGCCTGGCGCTGGTGATGAGGCTGAGCGGCGGGCAGAGGTGCTCGATTGCGGAGTTGAGCGATTTTCAACGGAGTTATTCGGAGGGGAGTGGCAGCTCCGTGCTGACGAGGCAGGCAATTACGAAGCATCTTCGCGTGCTGGAGCGGGCGCGCCTGGTGCATGGCGTTCGTGTTGGGCGGGAGAACCTGTTTGTCCTGGACCCCAGGCCGATTGTGGAGATGAAGGACTATCTAGCATTGGTGTCGCGGGAGTGGGAAGAGGCGCTTGCGAGGTTGAAGGTGTTTGTCAAGGAGTAGTTGAACTCCTGTGGCTTAAGAAGTCAGGATCGTGGCGATTCATCATGCAAGCGCAGGATTAGGAAGGATGGCCAGCGTGATCAAGAAGACATCGGAGACCTTAGGATAAGGGCGACGCGCGCCTTGAGTTCGCGTGGACTGCTTGCTATACTTGAGGGAGTGCGCTGGAGAAAACATCCTCCTGTGGCTGTGCGGTTTTGGCGTTATGGTGTAACTGGTTAACACGTCGCCCTCTCAAGGCGAAGAGTCCGGGTTCGAGCCCCGGTAACGCTACCAAATCTGCTTCCTTCTGGGATTTTCGGATGGGATTTTCGGATGTAAGAGCAGCGGACGGCATATAGTTGTGGTGATGTTTTGTGTGTTTGGCGCCATGGTGTAACTGGTTAACACGCGGCCCTTTCAAGGCTGAGAGTCCGGGTTCGAGCCCCGGTGGCGCTACCAAACTTTCCTTAATCAAATCAATAACTGGCCGCGAAGGCGAAACACTACCCCCTGAAATTGTTACCGACTAGAATTTCGTCGAGCAAACCACTTGGATCGAAATGGGCCTCGACACTTATAGTCCCATCGTTATATGTGGACAGATCAGAAGAGATCACGGTGAATTCTGGGTACAAGCCTTGAAAGGTCGCCGCAGAATCACCCAACTTCGCACCCCTATCTGTGACTCCCTTCCAACCACTCGTGACGCGGTATCCCGAAAAGTCGTTGTGAGCCCATACCAGAACAAAAGATTGGCCCGGTGGCGACACCTCAAGCGTATCCCCCAAGCCTCCATTATGACCATTGAACACCTGACATGCGCAGTGAGAGATGATCTTCCGCGCAGTACTGTCGTGGCCAGATCTGCCGAATTGAAAACGACCATAAGAAGTCCAACTCACGTTGTCCTGAACCGACGGGCAGTCAAAGGCACAGCCATCGACGAACACAAGAGCAAAAGCCAAAAGCAGTAGGATCGTAAACCTGCCAGCAACAGCCCTCGCATAAGCGCCCGAGCATCGCGACGAGTTAGCATCGGCCGTGGCACGCACCGAATCATGGCAATCTATCGGACAAACGACCCCATTGATCCGCTGCTTCTGGGCCGCTCGGGACGATCCCCATTTTTGATGGAATAGCCCGTTGTCGGCTTGAGAGCATGAAGACATGAGAGTGCTCGTACCCCCGATACGGTGTAGTTTAGGCTTCTATAAACAGACGCTGGCTAATTGGAACAAGGTAGTCGAGGAGTACAAGAGAGTTCACCAGGGAATGCTCGCGTTGAAATTACAGACCCGTATCCGCTCCCGGGAGAATAACCGTTGTCCTGCCTCAACCGAAGTGAACTCAACCTACACCTGAGGATAGATCAGCGGCCGTTCGCGTGCCATTCCGCGAAGTTCACGTACCGTCTGCCTTGTCTCATAATTGCCACCTTCACATCAGATAGTGTTGCGTCGACCGGTTGAGCTGGCACGGGTTTTAGGCAAGTTCGCATCTCCGTCCTATATATCGACTCATGGAAGTCGGTGGATATAACAAAGAGGTCGATTTTGCAAAGTTGGGACCAACGCTCGTCCTAGCGAGCAGTCTTGTCCTCGGTGGCGCTCCCATATTTTACGATCTCCGTAGTTGATTCCTTCCTTTTCGAAACTGTTCCTTGCAATCGGTGTTTTCTGACAGGAGTGCTGCATTCGCTGGCGGTGTCCAATGAATGGGCGCGCCTTTGAAGGCAGGAGTACAGGCTTTGGAAAAGAATCAGTGAAAGGTAATCAGTCGATGGCGCGGATAAAGCGGGGCAAGAGAGCCGAACTTATATTCGAAGGGGTGGTTATTCCCAGACGGACCAGGTCGGCGAAGATTGCGGCGAAGGGGATTGCGGATGAAGAAGATATGGGACGGTTTCTGACCGCTGTTTTTTCCGACACACTGAAGGGAAAGATTATTTTGCCGAAGCCTGGTTCTCGTGCCGACGCGAAGTTGAACGGGGTGCAGCAGAAGCTGAAGCGGGGGCTGCCGGTGACGATTCAGCCGAATGAGCTGAAGCGCAGGAAGAAGCGCGTTCCTGTGGCTGGCTGAGAGTGTTTGGGGAAGACGTCTTCGAGTCTTCGGCTATGGCGTCGTGACTACTTCCCAGTTCGTCGCTATGAGGTCATCCCAATCGAACGTTGAAGGCTCCTCAATGAGTTCGGACGAGTTGAGCCTTGTCTGGCGGACGAATAAACAGTCCTTTCCATTTTCTTTTCTGACGAAATAAGAAGTGTTGCTCATGTTGGAGCCGGGACGTTGGATAGTATGACCTGCTTTTAGAAGATTCAAGGCGCTGGCTATATCGAGCATTTGCAGGCTCCGTAAGAGATCAGGTTGCTGGTTAGTTTCTGAACATAGCATGTTTTTTTGATTGCATGGTGGGACAATCTTCAATTCTGGATTCAGGGTTTTGGCAGCATTGTCGAGCCGGTTTCAATGAGCATGGCTGTCTGTTACTGCAAGGTGGTGAAATGGTTATGGGCAACGAGGCGGGTTTGAGGTCGCGACATTTCCAAGCCCAAGTGGTATCGGATTTGCTCTTTACCATGCAGATTAATGCACATCTTATGAGTTTCGGCTTTTTTTGTGGTTGAAGACAGGCGAGTTAGGTTTGGCCCTGCAAATGCTTCTTAGTCTGGCAAACATCCTTTGGAGGCTCGATAGCGGCGGAGGGTAAGTTTAGTTTCAAGGCGGTTTCCATCGCCTGGTTTCGGAATTGTAGTTCCGGCTTATCGAGCGTGCAGAGATGTTTCGGGCTCAGTAAAAATCGGCAATATGCAATATATGGAGGACTAAATGATGAAGTTTTTCTCGAAGGTTTCAGCTTTAGGAGCCGTGCTTATTGTGGGCACAGCTTTTGCGTCGGCCGACCAAATTCTTCTGGGGAGCTGGGGAAGCACAAATGTTAACCCTGGGGTAGCTAACACCGCATTGCAGTATACCTCGGGTCCTGTGGTTGCACCCACATCGACATCCAACCTCAATCCGAATGGTGTCTGGGGAAATGCTGATCAGACCTATGCTCCCTCGAGCTGGGTTTCGTTCAATACCTGCACTCAGCCCGGAAGCAGCTGCAATGGGATTGACGGAATGGGGGTATTTGCACCGAACGGGAACTATTCGTATACAACAACGTTCCATGATATTGCCGGAGAGACGTACCTTGTTAACTATGGTGTCATGGCGGACGATACCCTTTCAGTTCTTCTCAACGGTGTCTTGATCCAGACGGACAGCGTCGGTTCGCCGAATGACGGCCACTGCGAATCGAATCCACCAAGCTGCCTCGTCCCGCTCTTCGGAACGAAGAGCTTCGTAGGCACCGGCTCCGAGACCCTGACGTTCATCGTTAATCAGGTTGGCTCCCAGTCCACCGGCTTCGACTTTGATGCCACGTTGACGGGTGTTCCAGAACCTAGCACGCTGATGATGCTCGGCACCGGCCTTGTCGGCGCTGCCGGCACGCTCTTCCGTCGCCGGAAAGCGTAGCTTTCAGTTTTGCTAACCGGGTCTTGCGGGGAGTGCTCAGGCACTTTCTGCAAGGCCCGTTTTGTTTTGCTGTCGAAACGTTTGTATCTGTTTTTTGGCGCGAGGAACTCTGCCCGGGCTTGCCTGCATCTGGTGCTGTTTCCGCGGACACCAGCGAAGTGAGTCTGGAGGGGACGATATACTGGTTAGGTGAGTAAGACTTTTTACATTGAGACCTTCGGCTGCCAGATGAATGCTCATGACTCGGAGAAGGTCATCGGGACACTGGAGCATGAAGGGTATGCGCAGGTGGAGGATGAGGCCGAGGCTGGGCTGATCCTGTATAACACCTGCTCGATTCGGGATAAGGCCGAGCAGAAGGTGTTTCACCGGCTGAATGAGTACAAGCGGCTGCAGGGCGAGGGCAAGAAGTTTGCCGTGCTGGGGTGCGTGGCGCAGCAGGAGGGGGAGCGGATCTTTGAGAAGGCTCCTTATGTTTCGCTGGTGGCGGGGTCGGCTTCGTATCGAAATTTGCCTGACATGCTGCGACGCCTGGAGGCTGGGGAGCAGAGGATTACCGGGCTCGATGACCGGCAGACGGATCTGACGTTTGAGACGGAGTTTACGGCGCGGTCCAATCCGCATCGCGGGTACATCACGATTATTGAGGGCTGCGACAAGTTTTGCGCTTACTGCGTGGTTCCCTATACGCGGGGTAAGGAGCGGAGCCGGACTTCGGTTTCGGTGATGGTGGAGGCTCGGCGAATGGCTGAGCTGGGTTATACCGATATTCAATTATTAGGGCAGAACGTGAACTCCTGGCGCGATCCCTCTGGAAAGAAGACGTTTGCGGAGTTGCTGGCTGGAGTGGGCGAGATTGGCGGAGTAAAGCGGGTCCGGTTTACGACATCGCATCCGAGGGACTTTACGAAGGATATTGTGGAAGCGATCGATGCGGTGCCGACGTTGTGCGACCATGTGCACCTACCGGTGCAGTCGGGGTCGAGCACGGTGCTGAAGGCGATGCAGCGGGAGTACACGCGGGAGTGGTATCTGGAGCGGATGAGCTGGATCAAGGCGGCGAAGCGGGATATCAGCATCACAAGCGATATGATTGTCGGGTTTCCGGGGGAGACGGATGCGGATTTTGAAGAGACGATAACGCTGGTGGGCGAGGTAAAGTACGACGCTGTGTTTGCGTTTAAGTTTTCGCCGCGTCCAAATACTCCGGCGGTGACGATGGCGGATAGTATTCCTGATGAGGTGAAGACGGAGCGGCTGCGGATTTTGATGGACCGGCAGCGGGAGATTCAGCGGGAGCATTATGCGCGGCACCTGGGGCAGGTTCAGATGTGCATGGTAGAGGGTTATAACGAAGCGCGAGGGCAGGTGATTGGTCGGAGTTCGCAGAATAAGACGGTGAATTTTTCGATCGCTTCGGTCGGGGGAGAGTTTGTGGCTCCGCCTATGGGGAGCTATGTGCCGGTGCTGATTACGAAGACTCTGCCGAACTGCCTGGTGGGCGAGGCTGCGGGAGAGGTTGAGGCTCCGGCGTTTGTGCCGCTGGCGCGGACAGCGGATTTTGTGGTGCTGAACTGATGACGACAACTCCGGTATCGCATGCGACGCAGACCTCCGATGAGGTGGAGATGCAGATTCGCGGGCTGATGATGGACCCGGTGACGAATCAGCCGATCATCGTGTTGAAAGATGTTGGGAGCGACCTGGTGCTGCCGATCTGGGTGGGGATCTTCGAGGCGAATGCGATTGCGCTTGAACTGGAGAAGACGGCAATGCCGCGTCCTATGACGCACGACCTGCTGCAGAATATGGCGCGAGGGTTGAATGCCGAGGTGCGCAAGGTGGTGATCTCCGAGCTTCGCGATGATACGTTTTATGCGGTGATCTGGATGGACCATGCGGGAGAGACGGTGGCGATGGACTCGCGGCCTTCGGATGCGATTGCGCTGGCACTGCGGTGGGACTGCCCGATCTATGTGAATCGCACGGTGCTGGAGGGCTCGAAGCAGGCGGCCAGCGGGGCGCAGACGGTGAGTGCTGATGAGATGCGGCGGTGGCTTGAAGGTTTGAACGACGACGATATGGGCCGCTACAAGATGTAGGTGGCTGCGGCTACTGCGGGTCTAGTGGTTTGCCGGTAAGTTGGTGGAGGAGATTGTCCCAGGTCTCGCCATATTGGTCCCATCCCCCTAGATTTTTTACTCTAAGTAATGCGGCTTCGCTGAGCCTGCGCTGGAGTGCGGGATCGTCGGCGATCTGCTGCATTTTTTCTGTCAGGGCGTCGACGTTGCGGTCGGGGACTATGAATCCTTCGCGGCCGTCGGTGAAGAGATCTTCAGCTCCGGTTGCTGTTGTGGCAAGGACTGGGCAGCCGCAGGCCATGGCCTGTCCTTGAACAAGTGCGAGGCCTTCTTCGATGCTGGGGAGAACGAGGAGATGGCTGACGCTCATTTTTTTTGCCACTTCGGGTTGGGGGAGCGATCCGGTGAAGGTGACGTCCTCGGCTGGCAAAGTGGAGAGAAGGCTGCGCATGTCGTCCTGAATGGCTCCGACTATGGTGAGGTATTTCTTTGGATGCTTCAGGCGTGCGAATGCTTGAAGGAGGTAGGGGATGCCTTTGCGTAGGCTGACCTGACCGGCGAAGAGAACCTCGAAGGAGTCTTGTGGAGGCTCTTCGGTACGGGTGAAGTGGTCGAGTCGGACTCCGTAGGGGATGACGTAGATTTTTTCCGGAGCGAGTCCCATCTGGAGGAACGAACGTTTTGTGACGGTTGATGGGACAGTGATGGCGTCGGCGGTCGCGTAGATTTCTTCTTCGCGGAGGGCGATGTGGGGTTTGGCGAGGGGTTGTGGGATGTTCCAACGGCGGTACTCTTCGGCGAGGATATTTTCCTGATAGCGCTGGTGGGTTGAGCCGCGGTCGCAGATGAAGATGCCGCCGCTTGATTGGACTTTGCGGCCCGTGAGCAGTCCGGCGCCGGAGATGGCGATGAAGGCGTCGCAGGGGGCGATGTGGCGGGCGGTCCAGCGGTCGAAGCTGCGTGCGGTTTGTGCGTTGAGTTTTGAGGAGAGAAGCGGGAAGTTGAGGCCGGCGCGGTTGAGAAGGTAGTCCGTGGTGTGGAGGAGGGGGAAGGTGCTGACGAGAGAGCGTGGGAGACCTTCGCGCTTGAGCCGCGCCCAGGGCCAAGTGGAGTAGATCTGCTGGAGATGATTGCGGCGGTGGAGTTGGTGCGCGAGTTCGAAGTGGTGGAAGACTCCAAAGACGGCCTGGGTGACATTCATCGAAAGGGCTACGCTCTTGAGTCATGCTAGCAGAAGGGGCGCGTGGTTCCGCTGTGTTGTGTGGGTACAATCGAAGGCTATGGATCGGATGAGGAGAGCGTAGACGGATGGCGGCTCGTGGTCTGCTTGCTGTAGAAGGAGCGTTGCGTCGAAGAGTGGAGGTTGCTCCGGAGGCGGTGAGGCAGGTTCTGGTTCTGGAGTACATGCTTCCGCTGGGTACGTGCGTTCATCTGACTCCGTTTTTTGAGGCAATGAAGCGCTGTCGGGAGGATTCGACGATTGCAGTGGCTACGCGTGGGTTGGGGGCGCAGGTGCTGCGGTATTCGCCGTTTGTGGATCGGTTAATTGTGACGCCTGATCCTCTGACGGATTTACCGGCGGCGGTGTCGGCGCTGCGAGGTTCCTTGCGACGGTCGCGCTTTTCGCCTGAGTGTGTGTTGACGGGGGCATCGGATCAGCGGACTCGGATTGCTTTGTTAGGAGTGTTTGGGGCTAGAGGCTGGCGTGGGGCTACACGTTGAAGTCCGCGGTTGTATCAACGGTCGCTGACGTATGACCGCGGTGTGAGTTTGATTGAGAATAATCTGCGATTGGCGCGAGTCTTTGGCTGCGAGGCGGAGAGGATTGAGCCTCGGGTGTTTTTTTCGCGTGAGAATGCGGAGGTAGCTCGGAAGTTAGTGACGGAGATTAATCCTGAGGGGCGGCCTTTGGTTGTGATGGTGACGCAGAACAGCGGAGGGCAGGCTACTGGTTGGCATACGGAGAGGTTTGTGCGGGTGATTCGTCATGCGGCGGAGGGGCTGGGATGCGCGGTGGTGTATGTGGGGACTTCGGTGGACGCTGCGGCGATTGAGGAGATACGGGTGGCTGCAGGAGGGATTGGGGTTTCGGTTGCGGGGCGGACGAGTGTGACGGAGCTTGCGGCTTTGCTGGCGATGAGCGATGCGATGGTGACTCTGGATACAGGGACTATGCATGTTGGGCGTGCGGTGAAGACGCCAATGGCGGTGCTTGGGCCTTCGTGGCAAAGGCCGGTAGAGTGGATGCCTCTTGGTGTGGAGAATGTGAGAATTCTGCGCGGGGAGGATATTGAGACAGTGCCGGCGGGTTACCGGCTAGATGAGATTTCGGCGGAGAGTGTGATTGATGCGTTGGATGATTTGATGCGGGTCTATCCGGCGAGTGGGGAGGCTCGGGAGAGGCGGGTGGGGGAGAGTTTATCGGCGGTTGATCATTTGAGTGCTTGAGAAGGATTTCCTCGGCGGCTAAGCCACATTCTATGCAGGTGCTAGTGGGTGCGGCTCAAGCCGCACCCTTTCAAAGCGTTTCTAAGACGCTTTTGAGACTAGCGCTGGCAGAGGGCGTCGAGGTTGGTGAAGAACTCGGGGAAGCTGATGGCTGCGGCTTCGGCTCCCTGGATTTCGGTGTCGCCTGTGGCGCGGAGTGCGGCGATGGAGAAGGCCATGGCGATGCGGTGGTCGCTGCCTGAATCGATCTTGGCTCCGTGGAGTTGTTGATTGCCGGGGATGGTGAGGCCGTCTTCGTGTTCGGTGAGCTCGGCTCCCATGGCTTTGAGATTTTGCGCAACGAGGGCGATGCGGTCTGATTCTTTGACGCGGAGTTCCCTGGCGTCGCGGATGGTGATGCCGTCATTGGTGTAGGGAGCTATGGCGGCGAGGACTGGGAGCTCGTCGATGATCTGAGCGGAGAGCGCTCCGCCGATGTGCATGCCACGCGGACCAGAGGCAGGGGCGTTGACCTGGATGGTGCCGATGAGTTCACCGTGGTGTTCGTCGACATTGAGGACTTTGATCCTGCCGCCGAGAGAGGTGATGACGTCCAGGAGCGAGGCTCGGGTGGGGTTCATGCCGAGGGAGTCGAGGATGAGGTTGGAGTCGGGAAAGAGGAGTGCGGCGCAGAGGAAGAAGGCAGCGGAGGAGAGGTCGCCGGGAACGGTAGCTTCGATGGCGTGGAGTTTCTGGCCGCCGGGGATGCTGAGTTTGGTTACGCCGTCGGCCGTGTCGGCTGTGGCGCTCTCGCGATGAAGGATGGCTCCAAAGGCGCGTAGGGCATGTTCGGAGTGGTCGCGGGTGCGGATCGATTCGGTGAGGCTGGTAGTGCCTTCGGCTTGCAGGCCTGCGAAGAGGACCGCGGTTTTGACCTGGGCGCTGGGGATGGGCGTGTCGAAGTCGATGGCTTGTAGCGGGCCGCCGTGGATGGTGATGGGGGCGTGGCCTTCGACCAGATCGATGCGGGCGCCCATCTGGGTGAGGGGCTTGCGGATGCGCTCCATGGGGCGGAGGGTGAGGGAGTGGTCACCGATGAGGGTGAAGGTGTGCGGGTGGGGAGCGATGAGACCGGCGAGCATGCGCATGGTAGAGCCGGAGTTGCCACAGTCTAGCGGTGCGGCTGGTTGGATAAAGGCGCCTGCGGTGCCGGTGATGGAGATGGTTCTGTCCATGTTGTGAACGACGGTTGCGCCGAGGGCTTCCATGCAGGCCAGCGAGGAGTGTGGATCGGCTCCGGTGGAGAAGTTGGAGAGGCGTGTGGTGCCTTCGGCGATGCCGGCGAGCATGGCGTAGCGGTGGGAGATGGACTTGTCGCCGGGGAGCGTGACGGAACCTTGCAGGTTGCGGGCGGGGCGGATGATCTGGGTCTTCGATGTGGAGGACATTGATTTTAGTTTAAATGCTTTTGCGATTGTTGCGAGGGTGGTGTGGTCTGAAAACCCATCGTTCTCCAAGGTAGAGTTGGTTGGAGAACGCATGTGTAGTATTTGAGAAGTGATTAGGCTGTAGCTTCGTCGCTCCCCACAAATGAAAAGAGGAATGATGAATCGACGTTTTGTGCGCCGCGGTTTTGTTTTTCTGTTTGCTGGTTTGTTGCTTAGCGCGGGATTCGCGCGGGGTGCTGCGACCAAGTCGAGTGTGTTTGATGTGAGAGAGACGACGATTGCGGAGACGCAGGCTGCGATTCGTGCGGGGAAGGTGACTTGCCGGGGGCTTGTGGAGGCTTATCGCAAGCGGGTTCTGGCGTATGACCAGGCGACACATTTGAACTCGATGATTCTATTGAATCCGGGTGCTCTTAAGGATGCGGATCGGCTGGATGCGGAGTTTAAGCGGACGCATACGATGGGGCCCTTGTTTGGGGTGGTCGTGATCGTGAAGGACAACTACGACACGAAGGGGTTGCAGACGACGGGCGGGTCACTGGCGATGAAGGGATTTGTGCCGGAGATGGATGCTTTTATGGTGAAGCGTCTGCGGGAGGCAGGGGCGATTGTGCTGGGTAAATCGAATATGGCGGAGTGGGCATTTTCACCGTATCTGACGGAGAGCTCAATTGCGGGGATTACGCGGAATCCTTATGCGCTGGACCGGGTTCCGGCGGGTTCGAGCGGAGGGACTGCGGCGGCGGTTGCGGCGAGTTTGGGTGAGGTGGGAGTGGGGACGGATACGGGGAATTCGATTCGCGGGCCTTCGTCGCATAATGCGCTGGTGGGGATTCGGCCGACGATTGGGTTGACAAGCCGGGATGGAATTATTCCGCTGAACTTTTTTGCGGATGTGGGTGGACCGATGGCTCGGAGTGTGGCGGACGCGGCTACTGTATTGGGTGTGGTTGCGGGATATGATCCGGCGGATCCAATTACGAAGATGGCGGAAGGGAAGGCGGAGACGGATTACCGTAAGTATCTGGTGACGGATGGCCTGCGCGGGGCGCGGATTGGCGTGGTGCGGCGGTATGTGGATGCGGAGACGGGCGATCCGGAGGTGAAGGCGCTGATGGAGAAGGCGATTGCCGATCTGAAGGCGCAGGGAGCGGAGGTCGTCGATCCGTTTGTGATTCCGGAGTATGACAAGTTGACGGATCATCTTGGGTGTGGGGATTTTCAGCTGGATTTGAATCACTATCTGGCGCTGCATGCACCGAAGGCTTATTACAAGAGTCTGTCGGAGATTGTGGATTCGGGTTTGTATCTGCCTTATATCGAGGCGCAGATGAAACGGAGTGTTGCGCCGAAGACGGAGGCTCAGATCGCTCGTGGGCCTTGTGTGGATACTTATCACGATCCGAAAAAGATTGCGTTTCGCGATGCGATTCTTGGGGAGATGGAAAAGCAGCGTGTGGATGTGCTGGTTTATCCGACGTGGAGCAATCCGCCGCGGAAGGTTGGGGACGTAAAGAGTCCGGCGGGGGATAACAGCCAGGTGTTGTCGCCGCAGACTGGGTTTCCGGCCATTACGGTGCCGATGGGGTTTACGCATGAGTCGCTGCCGGCGGGAATGACGATCCTGGGGCGATCGTTTAGCGAGGGGATGCTGATCAAGTATGCCTATGCTTATGAACAGGCTACGAGGCATCGACGGCCTCCGGAGGGATTCGGGCCGGTGGAGTGAACGAAGCGCGATTGCTTTGCGTATGGTGACGTTGAGGCGTTGCGAGGCATCCCATGTGATTGTGATTTTGCGGTGAAGAGACGCGACGTTGCGCTGTGGCTCGCGTCTATTGGTTTTGTGGCTTGTGTGTGGAAAAGGAAGGTAGAAGCGAGATGACTCCTCAGGAACAAGAGATGATCGGCGATCTGATTGATCGCGTGCAGAAGACGCAGTTGGCAGAGAAGGATATGGACGCGGAGCAGATGCTGCAGGAGGGAATGGGGAAGAATCCCGATGCGCTGTACATCCTTGCGCAGACGGTTCTGGTACAGAAATATGCGCTGGAGCAGGCTCAGTCGCAGTTGACGCAGGCGAAGGCGCAGATTGAGCAGATGCAACAGCATCCGGAGCCGAGGCACGCTACTAGTTTTCTAGGGAGTCTGCTGGGGCGGAACGATGCGCCTGCTCCACCGCCTCCTCCGCAGGTTTATTCGACTCCTCCGCAAGGCTATGCGCCGCAGCCGGTGCAGGGTTATCCGCAGTATCCGCCAGCGGGTGGGTATCCGCCGCAGTATGGAACTCCGATGGGTATGGGGGGCGGGGGAGGGTTTATGCGGGGAGCTTTACAGACGGCTGCAGGAGTCGCGGCTGGAGCGCTTGCGTTTGAAGGGGTTGAGTCGCTGATGCATGGTTTTGGCCATGCTGCCGGGTATGGGCCGGGGTCTGGTTTTGGCGGGTTCGATGGCGGGCAGAGACCAGAGATCATCAACAACTACTACGGCGATGACCGGGGAGAACGCGGAGGGCATGAGTATTCCTCGGGCGCTGATCGGATCAGTGATGATCGCGGGTTCGGCGGTGGCAGGGATGATCGTGACCCTTCCTATGGAAGGGGTGGCGATAGCGGAGGCCTGGAGAGGGCGTCGTATAACGACGGTGGCGGGCACCTGGAGAATGCTTCCTATAACGACGGTGGCGAGCATTTAGAGAATGCTTCGTATGACAATGGCGGATCAAACTCGGACCTTGATACGTTGTCTGACGATGGCGGATCGGACCTTGAGGATGCTTCGTTTGACGATGGCGGTGGGAGCTTTGATGATGGAGGGTCTAACGGCGGCGATGATGGCAGCTTTGCCTGACAGGGTTGCAGGATCAGATCGTTGAATTGCAGGAAATTAGATTAGTGCGATTCGGCGGGAGGCTCGAGGACACGGAGGACGACTATCGTTTCGTCGTCGAAGTGTGCGGTGCCTGCCTGAAAGTCGCTGACGGCCTGAAGGATCGTGTCGACGCTTGACTGTGCGGTGGGCTGGTGTTGGGACTCGAGGAGTTGGCTGAGTCGTTCTTCGCCGAACATCTCGTCTTCGGCGTTGATGGCATCGACTATGCCGTCCGAGAAGAAGACGACGAGGTCGCCGGGGCGGGTGGAGAGGGTGAACTCTTCGTATTCGGCGTTGGGGAAGAGGCCAAGGGGAAATCCTTCGGCCTGGATGGTGCGGACCGCAGGCGACTTTCGAGTGTCAGCGGGATTGGCGGAGACAAAGAGCGGCTGGACGGAGCCTGCGTTGGCGATCTGGAGAGTTTGATTGCTGTCGTCCCAGACAGCCATGAGCATGGTGACGTATTGGGAGTCGAGCTTGCGCTCCTGAAGCTGGTCGTTGAGGGCCTTGAGCATCTCGGCAGGGGAGAGATGCTGCGGGGCCAGAGAGCGGAGGATTCCGCTGACGAGCGCGGCGTAGAGTGCCGCAGGAGCAGCTTTGCCGCTGACGTCACCGATGGCGAGGCCGATGCGTCCGGGGCCGTAGTCGAGGTAGTCGTAGACGTCGCCGCCGATAGAGCGGGCCGCGACGAATTCGGCGGCAATCTCTGCGCGCTCGAGTTTGGGCGGCCGGGAGGGCATGAGACGGAGCTGGACCTGGCGAGCCATCTCGAGGTCACGCTCCATGCGTTGTTCTTCCTCGTGGATACGCTGGTAGAGGCGGGCGTTGGCGATGCTGATGGCGACCTGCGAGGCCAGGGTGGAGAGAGTGCGCTGGTGGTCCTCGTTGTAGTAGTTGACGCGCGTGTGTTCAAGATCGAGGACGCCGATGACTTCGCCTTTGTAGACGAGAGGAACGGCTAGCTCGGAGCGGACTTCAGGGTTGGCCTCGATGTAGCGTGGGTCTTTGCGGACGTCCGGCGCGACGATGGGTTGACGGAGTTGGGCAGCAGTGCCGATGAGGCCTTCGCCAAGAGAGATGATGCGTTCTCGGATGACGCGCTCGCCGAAGCGGGAGGAAAAGCTGTGCTCGAGGTGCTGGGTGCGCTCGTTCCAGAGGAGGATGCTGAACATCTGGAAGTCGATGACGCGCTTGAGAAGATGGGCGATGCGCTCGAGGAGATCGTTGGGATCGAGGATGCTGGTGATCTCCCGGGAGATCTCGTTGAGGACCCCGAGGGTCTGGGCCTGGCGGGAGACGCGGGTGTAGAGACGGGCGTTCTCGACGGCGATGGCCATGCGAGAGGCGACGAGTTCGAGGAGGCGCTGGTGCTCGAGGGTGAAGAAGCCGATTTGTTCCGACTGGATGTCAATGACGCCGATGACCTTGTTCTTGATGATGAGAGGGACGGCGAGTTCGGAGCGGACGTTGGGGTTGGCGTCGATGTAGTTGTCGGTGCTGGTGACGTCTTCGACGAGGATGGACTGGCGCTGGAGGGCGGCCTGGCCGGAGACGCCGCGGCCCAGCTTGATGCGCATGCGCTCGACCTCCGTGGTGTGCCCGATCTGAAAGCGCATGCGGAGGTCTTCGGAGCGGTCGTTGATGAGAAGGATAGCGAAGATTTTGTAGTCGATGACGGCGCGGACGAGGTCGGCGACGCGGTGCATGAGGGTGTTGAGGTCGAGTGTGGTGTTGAGCGCGTCGGCGAGCTTGTGGAGGAAGTCGACCTGGAGGGGCTCGACGCGGATTTTGGGGTCGGCGGCGTGGGGATGGAAAAGTGCAGGCGCGGTGGGGCGGTAGTCGCCTTCGAAGGTGTGTTCGGGTGGGGACGTTTCGCCGATGGTGGATTTGGCGCCTTGAGGTTTGATGGGAGGAGGCATTCTGCTTTGGTTGATCTTACTTGGTAGGGTGGGGTTTGGGGAGGGTTTACTTCGAGAGGGCTGGGAGGGAAGGCAGTTGCGTCGCGAGTGCCCACCTCCGCGACGATGTAACGGGCGTGGAGGTGGGTCGCTGATTGTCAGGTGTTAGTAACCCGAGGCGGTAGCGGCCGGTTCCTGGGTATGACCGGCGAGTTCAGCGACGATCTTGACGCTGGCGCTGGCTCCAATGCGCGACGCTCCGGCGTGGAGCATGGTGGTGGCGTCTGCGAGAGAGCGGATGCCTCCAGAGGCCTTGACGCCCGCCCGGCTTCCGGCGACACCGCGGAGGAGAGTGATGTCGTCTGCGGTGGCTCCGCCAGTGGAGAAGCCCGTACTGGTCTTGAGGAAGTCCGCTCCGGCAGAGAGGGCGATCTCGGAGGCGCGAAGCTTTTCTTCGAAGGTGAGGAGGCAGGTTTCGAGGATGACTTTGACGATGGCGCCCTGGGCATGGGCCAACTCGACGACGCCGCGGATGTCCTGGCGGACGGCTTCGTAGTCGACAGACTGGCCGGATTTAAGGAGGCCGACGTTCAAGACCATGTCGACATCGTGGGCTCCGAGTTTGAGGACGCGGGTAGTTTCGTCGCGCTTGGAGGCGGAGAGGGTGGCACCCAGAGGGAATCCGATGACGACGCCGACGGGAACGCCGGTGCCTTTGAGTGCAGCTGCGGCGACGGCGACCCAAGTGGGGTTGACCATGGCGCAGGCGAAGCGGTGCTCTGCTGCCTCCTTGCAGAGCTGGAGGACCTGATTGCGGGTGGCGTCGGGCTTGAGGAGCGTGTGATCGAGGACGGCTGCGAGGTTTTGCGGCGACGAGAGGGTGTACGCGGCGAAGGCGGCGGCGTCAAACGTGTCGGGGCCGTTCGGGAGGGGATCAGAGATGGACAGCATGTTCAAAAGCGTGCTCCTTCGGCGAGGGGAGAGAATCGCCGCGTTACTTTCTATCATACCGGGGTGAGAGCTGGTTTACAGAGGGGTACCCCACCCGTCAATTTGGTGCAAAGTACTGATTCTTGAATGGTTGAGTCTGGACTTCGAAGTTTGACGTCGATAGGTTCGCTGTGCGTGGTCCGGACATTATCAACAAGCCCAGGTTTTCCGGGGGGTGCTTTTGTCAAATGCAGTAACTCCGATGTAATCGGATGTCGAGACGGGGTGATGTGATTCGTAATCGCAGGAAGACGGCAGTGAGAATCGGAGCTTTTGCTGCAACATCCAATGGAGTGATGAGCGAACAACAGAGGGTTGGTTTGAGGCTTTCGGTGCTGGATCAGTCGCCGGTGGCGGCGGATAGTTCTGCGGGTCAGGCTTTGCAGAATTCGATTGAGTTGGCTCGGCTGGTGGATGGGCTGGGGTTTACGCGGTTCTGGATGTCGGAGCACCATGCGATGGATACGCTGGCGTGTACGGCTCCGGAGGTGATGCTGGCACGGATCGGTTCGGAAACGCAGCGAATTCGGATTGGGTCGGGTGGGATTATGCTGCCGCACTACACTCCGCTGAAGGTGGCAGAGTGTTTTCGGATGCTGCATGCGCTTTATCCCGGCAGGGTTGACCTGGGGATTGGACGGGCTCCCGGCGGCGGGCCGGTGGAGGCTCTGGCTTTGAAGCGCGAGCGGAAGACGAGGATGCCGGATGATTTTCCTGAGCAGGTAAGTGAGTTGCTGGCGTTTTTGGGGCACTCGTTTCCGGAGGGGCATCCATTTGCGGGGATTCGTGTTTCGCCGGAGATGCCCGGTTCGCCGGATGTGTGGATGCTGGGGTCGAGTATGTGGAGTGCAGCGGCGGCGGTGGAGTTTGGGCTGCCTTACTCGTTTGCACATTTTTTCTCGCCGGTGCATACCCGGGCGGCGATTGAGACTTATCGGCGCGGGTTTTCTGCGAGTGCTTACAGGAGTGAAGCTGAGGCTACGGTTGCGGTAGGCGTGATCTGTGCGGAGACGCAGGAGGAAGCAGAGTTTTTGTCTTCGAGTGTGCGGTTGTTGCAGCGAAGGATTCGGCAGGGAGATCGGCGGCCTGTGGCTTCGCCGGAGGATGCGTTGCGCGAACTTGCGCTGATGGGTGCGATGCCGATGGAGGAAGGGGAGTGGCCGCGGTATTTTGTGGGCACGCCCTCGCGCGTGCGGGAGCAGTTGGAGTCGATGGCGTCGGAGTTGAGGATCGGTGAGTTGATCGTGAATACGATTGTGTGGGAGCAGACGAAGCGGCTCAGGAGTTATGAGCTGCTGGCGGGGGTGTTCGGGCTGCAGTGATCTTCTTTTGTAGTGTGTAGTGGGATAGGAAGGCATACGCGAGGTGAGATTGCATGAGTGGGGCACCTCCTTCCGGTCAAATGCTTGTGATGTGCGCTTGACATGGGATGCTATGGAGATTACAAGGGGATTTCTCCTGAAGACCGGATAGAACGAAGCGGAGGCGCGCACCCATGTTTGGTTCAGTCGTTCTGGATGTTGCCATTGGAATGGTGTTTGTCTTTCTGCTGATGAGCCTGATTGCGTCGGTGGTGCAGGAGATGTTGTCGACCTTCATGCAGCTACGGCCGGCGAATCTTCTGCGCGGTTTGAACAGCTTGTTTTCGGGCGAATCGATATGGGGTAAGGATCTGGTCGACGCTCTCTATGACCATGGGTTGATACGTGGATTATTTGCAGACCCGGAGCGTGACCTGAGCCGTACGCCAATGGTTGATGCCGTGAACACCGAGGCGCCCGGGGAGGGTCAGGTGGCGACGACCGCAGCGACGGCGACTCGAAAGCTTTCCCTTCCGGAGAAGCTCAATGCTCAGAGGGAGTGGCTGCGAGAGCGGATCGGAATTATGCCCGAGAGAAAGGTGGCTAGCGTATCGAACCAATTGTTGCTGCCTGCATATATTCCTTCACGCACGTTTGCGCTGGCGATGATCGACATCCTGAACAAGAACAAGACAACCGGCAAGGAGATGATGAAGTCGATCACCGAGACTCTTGCCGAACACCACTGGATGTACAAAGAGAACAAGGCAGGGCAGGCGCTGTATACGCTTGCGCTGGACGCGAAGGAAGATGCGGACAAGTTCCAGAAGAACCTTGAGAACTGGTACAACGACTCGATGGATCGGGCTTCGGGCTGGTACAAGCGTTACACGCAGCACGCGCTGTTTTTCCTAGGGTTGCTGCTTGCGATGTTTTTCAATGTGAGTTCGGTGCGCGTGGCGCAGACCTTGTGGTTCGACAGGGACACGCGACAGGCAATGACCAATGCGGCGAATGTTTATGTGCAGAATCACCCAGATGTTACCAAGGACGCTCCAGCTACGAGCGACAAGTCAGCTGCCGCAGATAACGACAAAAAGGCTGCAAGCAACGATGACAAGGCAACCCCAGCGAGTACAGATAAACCGTCATCTGAGGCCGATCTGGAAAAGAAGCTGAGGGAATCAACTGACGCGTTTAACAATGTGACGAGCACGGTCTTGCTGCCCGTGGGCTGGAAACATTCGTTTGGAGAGTACGTCGCTTCTATTCGATACAACCTGTCCGTCTATCACTCGACGTGGGCCTGGTGGCAACCTGTAGGGGATCGAGTTGAGCACGGCGTGGTGGTGTTCTTCGGGTGGATCATAACTGCGTGCGCGATTTCGCTGGGCGCGCCGTTTTGGTTCGATATGCTGAACAAGATTATGGTGGTGCGTGGCACGGTGAAGCCACAGGAGAAGAGTAAAACGGAGGTGGCTAAAGGGTAGGAGTTGCAGCAGCGGCTCGCACCGGGTGATGCGGGCCGCTGCTTCTTGCTAGAAAAAGTGGACGATGGCTGCCTGTGCGGCTGGCAGTGTAAAGGTAAAGGCGCCATTGGTGAGGCTCTGCTGCGGGCCGTACCCTCCGGTCCAAGTGCCATCACTGTTCATTGGCTGTCCGCCGAACGTAATGCCGCTGAGTGCGGTTACGTTGTTGTTCGCCTGTTGGAGGATGATGACCTGGGCGTGAGTGTAGTTGCCGTCCGGAGTAATTGTCGCGGTGACGTTGACGGCATTGGGGCTAAAGGTTTTGTTGATGATGTGAACAGTCTCGCCTCCGCTGTCCTCAAGGAGACCATATGCGGTGACGTTGGCGTTGCCGGGATTGGAGAGTGTCGTCTTCAGAGGCTGTCCCTGGCTGCCATAGTGGAAGGCCCATAATCCATAGCCCGGTGCTTCGAGCGTGTAGGACGAGGCTGCACCGATGGGAGAGATAGCGTTGTAGGAACCTCCATTCGACCCGATGGGGCCGTTATGAAGATTCATCCCTCCAAGGTTGGTGTTGTAGGCCATGTAGCAGAAATAATCCATGGCCCATAAGCTGGCAGCGTAGGAGTTGGTGACACCGTTGTTCGAGCCGCCGAAGGCGCTGTTGGTTTCTTCGATGCGTACGTTGTAGCCGGTGTTACTGGCATTGTGGTTGAAGGTGCTGTAGAAGCTCTGATAGTTGGTGTCACGCGTGGGTGTGAGCAGATCGCCGTCGCCTGCTGCAACCGAGCCAAAGTTTGCAGCGTTTCCTGCGGGGTAGTAGTGGGTGGTGACGGAGCCGATGGTGGATTTCAGCGAGCCTGTGTAGGTGGGGTCTGTGATGAAGTCGGTCGAATAGGTGCAGCAGCCTGCGCTCGAAGGGCCAGTCGAGAGAATTCCGCCGTTGATCTGACTACGAAAAGCGTTGCTGAAGGCGTCGTAACGGGATTGCCAGGTGGATTGTGAGATTGCGCTGCCGGCAACGTCCTCGCTGTTGTCTGGCTCGTTGCCAATCTCGATATTGGTGGGAAAGCTGTAGTTGTGGGTTACATGCTGGTCGTTGTAAAGCCCTCGGACGTAGGCAACACTGGTGCTTTGGTCGTAGAACTGTTTGACCGGCACGGTCCAGATGAGGTTGGCACCGATGAGGTTGGCAAAGGCGTCAACGTTGGCTCCGTCGTTGGCGGACGCATAGGGCTGACGTTCTGAGGAGTTTCCCCCGATGCGGATGTTGCCAACTCCGATCTTCTGGACCATGGCGCTGTATGCGGTGGGAGTGCCGCTGAGCCAGGCCATTCCGTTGTTGTTGGCGGCCATGATTGAACTCATCTCTAACGAGAGTCCGAGGAAGTCGTTGGGGATGGCCCGACGAAGTTGTGTGGAGTCGAGGGCGATGCTGATGTCGGCTGTGGATTGTGCTTTTAGCGGAGCGGTGAGGACAAGAGCGGCGGCGAGGGCAGCGAGAGAAAGACGACGTAGGCGTGACGAGGTGAGCGGAGGGCAAATACTCTGCATTGGATCTCCAAAAAATTGGTCGGGGTTAAAATCAGCTTGCCGCCAGAACTCCGCGATGAAGCGTGGACTATCAAGCAGGGCAATCCTACGTAGATAGACAAGCGTTTGTCTGTTGGTCCATGCGGTTTTCTCGTTATTTTTAAAGTAAAGATTTGCCAAGCGTTAAATTTTTATCGCTGGGCATGGAAAGAAAAGCTTCTTACGGTGAGGTTGTAAGAAGCCTGTTTTGAATTCCGATTTTTTTAGTGGCCTGCTGCTTCTTCGGGGAAGAGGCGGATGTCGTCGACGTTGCGGTAACGCTCGGCGTAGTCCATGCCGTAGCCGATGACGAACTGGTTAGGGATCTTGAAGCCTATGTAGTCTGCCTCGATGGGGACGAGGCGGCGATCGGGTTTGTCGAGGCAGGTGGCGATTTTTAGTGATGCGGGTTTGTGCTGGAGCATGAGGCCGCGGAGATAGCTGAGGGTGAGTCCGGTGTCGAGGATGTCTTCGACGATGATGACGTGCTTGCGCTCGATGGGATTGTCGATGTCTTTGATGAGTTTGACAGCTCCGGAGGAGACGCGGGCGCGGCCGTAGCTGGAGACGGCGACGAAGTCGAAGGTGGCGTCGACGGTGATGGCGCGGGCGAGGTCGGAGAGGAAGATGGCTGCGCCTTTGAGGACGCCGATCAGGACAATGGACTGGCCAGAATAGTCGGCGGAGATCTGATGGCCGAGTGCCTGGACGCGGTCGGCGATCTGGGACTTCGAGTAAAGGATGGGCATTCCTGAGGCAGGAGGGAAGACGGGTGTGCTGGGTGGAGTACTGGTAGGCATAAGGGATAGCGTAGCGCGATTGGGGTGCGAAGGGAAAGGCCGCTAGACTTTAAGGAAGCGAGGATTATGTTTCCCTATATCGATATTGGCCCCGTGCACCTGGGCACGTTTGGGCTGCTGCTGTGGCTGGCGGCAGTGGCAGCGACAGTGGTGCTGCATAAGAACTTTGTACGCAATGGTGTGGATGCGGATGCGCTGAGCGTGGTGGCGTTTGTGGTGATCGCAGGAGTGATTGGCGCGAAGTCGTGGCATGAGCTGCAGAATGTAACGGATCTGAAGGCGGCGGTTCGGATGATGGGCGCTCCGGGGTGGAAGCGGCCGTTTGATGTGGTGATGGAGTTCCTGCACTGGTTCCAGGCTGGTTTTGCCTGGTACGGCGGATTGCTGGCCGGGATTGCAATGCTGATGTGGCAGGGTGGTGTGGCGAAGCCGGATGGGTTGACCGGGTGGAGGGCTTCGGTGCGGATGCTGGATCTGGCGGCTCCCGCGGCCGCGATTGGATATGGCGTGGGGCGAATTGGATGTTTGACGTCTGGAGATGGAGACTACGGCAAAGTGACGACGCTGCCCTGGGGTGTTCACCTGCGCGCAGATGCACTGGTACCCGTGCGGGCACTCGTGCCGGATGCTCCGCTGAATGCGATGGTGCAGCCGACGCCGATATATGAGTTCCTATTTGCTTTGGCGTTGGGCTGGCTCTTGTGGCGATTGGGCCGAAGAGCAAGACCGATTGGATGGTTGACTGGGGTTTACCTGGTTTTGAGTGGGGTGGGGCGGTTTCTGGTCGAGTTTGTGCGCCTGAATCCGCGGCTCTATTTGGGGATGAGCAATGCTCAGGTGGCGGCGCTGGGATCGGTGCTGGTGGGATTATTGGTAATGGTGGCGACGCGAAAAAATAGCGTGGTGGAGAGGACCGTGGTGGAGGCGAGTTCGTAGGTTGCTACGAACTCTGCCTCATCCTGGTTGAGACTATTTCGACATCTCTTTGCGGAGAGTTTGCTGCGGTGCGGCGAAGAAGACTGTGGAAATAAGGCCGCCGATGATTGCGCCCAGGATTGGTGCTACCCAGAACAGCCAGAGCTGACTGAGAGCCCAGCCGCCGACGAAGATCGCGGGACCGGTGCTGCGGGCGGGATTGACCGAGGTGTTGGTGACCGGGATGCTGATGAGATGAATCAGCGTGAGGCAGAGGCCTATGGCGATCGGGGCGAAGCCTTTTGGAGCGCGCTCGTCGGTTGCGCCAAGAATGACGAGAAGGAAGAATGCGGTGAGGAGGACCTCGATGAGGAAGCAGGCGATCATCGAGTAGTGCTCGGGGGAGTGGTCGGCGTAGCCGTTGGAGGCAAAACCGCCGGCGAGGGAGAAGCTTGAGTTGCCGCTGGCGATGACGTAGAGAACTCCTGAAGCGGCGATGGCTCCGAGGACTTGCGCGATGATGTATGCGGGCAACTCGGACATTGGGAAGCGTTTGGCCGTGACGAGTCCGATGGAGACGGCAGGGTTGAGATGGCAACCTGAGACGTGGCCAATGGCGAAGGCCATGGTGAGAACGGTGAGTCCGAAGGCGAAGGCTACACCGACGTATCCGATTCCGAGGTGGACGCCTGCAGCGAGGACGGCGCTGCCGCAGCCTCCGAAGACAAGCCAGAAGGTTCCGAAGAATTCGGCTATTGCGCGTTTTGAGAGATTCATCGTGTCACCGCTCTTTCCTGAGATGGATTCTGTCTCTGCGAGAAAGACTCTACATGGGCCCAGTGATCGACCGAGTGAACTTGCACGCCTCAGGCACGGAGGCTTTTGACGTAGCGGAATCGTAGCACGATGCGAGCGATGCAGGGTGAATTCTGATCGTCGGTGCAAGTGGCGACTGTGAGATTTTACAGTTGCTTAAGGTACGCTTTTGCGGCAGCGAGTTCTGGGAAAAGACGCTCTTCGGCCTGAAACTCGCGTGAGTGAACACAGCGGCGGCCGGCTTTGACGCGTACGGGGTGCTTGAGGTGGAGCATCTCGTGATACACGAGATATTCGATGGCGCAGCGCGGCGTGTCGGGGCGGTCGAAGATTCGGCTGACGACGATGGTGTTGTGCGCTGCGTCGTAGTGGCCCAGCATGCGGCGAGCGTGATGAGCGGACCAGGTTAGTGTGGGTCGACCGAGGAGCCCGTGGAAGAAGCGTGTATTGAGCGATTCGAAGACTTCGTCGAGATCGTAGTAGTGACCGGAGGGCGTCGTAACGCGTTTGCGGCCACGAGTCTGACGGATGTGCTCGGCTTGTTTCGAGATGGCTTCGGAGGAGACGTAGCGGCGATAGCGGTCGGCGTGGGTGCGTGCGATGGGCTTTTTGTAGAGCTTGGCGAGAAGGATGTGAGCGATGGCGTGGTGGACGGCTTCGAGTGCGGGCTCGAGGAGGTCGGAGAGACGGACATGCAGACGGCCTTCGCGAAGGCGGATGGTGGTGTTGAGCGAGGTGAAGCGGCGGAAGCGAATGTCGAGAGCCGGGATGGGAGCGCGGGGGCGTAGTTCGCGGTACTCGTGCTCGAAGATTGCGATGAGGGAGGTAGGTGCGGGGGATTTTTTTGCGCGGGGTTTTCTGGGCTTGGGATTGTGCAGGGCCGAGTCGAGCGCCGGCGGCGGGCTCTCGGGAAAGAGCGTTGGGGAGAGCGAGGGCTGCGAGGAAAAGATCTGCAGAAACTTTCGCAGGGGTGAGGGGCCGGGATGCTTCGGTGTAGTCAGGGCTTGTCCTTGTGCGTTTGGTGCAGTTGTTCTTGTTGCAAGAGTCTACCTGCAAGATTGATTTTATAAGAGAGTGCTGTGCGGAATGAGTATGTGTTCGTCGTACCCAGGCAGGTACTGGCGCGTGCATTTCGTGAGAGACTGCAAGTCCTTCGAGTGCGTCTATAGCGACCTAGCGGGGATCGACCAAGCCCATGGCAATCATTCCGAGTGCTGTGATGCTGGGGAGGAAGAAGTAATCTCCGCCGCGGAGTTCAACGAAGTCGGGCAGGTGGCTGCAGACGAAGGGTGGGTTGGTGGGAGTGGTGTCTCCCTGGACGACGAATCTGCCTTCGCCGCCATGACTGCCGAGGAGGATGTCTTTGTCGTTGCCGAGGCGCGCGTCGTTGCCGTAGTTGATCCATTGCTGCTGGACGAACTCGAACTGGCGCGAGAGGCTTGCATTGAGAGCGATGAAGATGACGCCACGGTCGTCGGCATCGGATACAGGCTGGTCTTCGGGGACAGCCGTGCCATAGGGCAGGCCTCGCCGTGTGATGCGGCGCCGGTTGACGAGGCGGCCTTCGAAGCCGAATGCATCCCGGGGATGCACGCGCCGAACGTGTGCGCCTACAGGGCAGCGAGTGCCTGCGGCGTCCTGGGCGTAGGTGAAGTTGGTGCTGCGCTTCGGGTCCTGCGTGATGGCTGGGTCAGGGTGGTCCGGCGAGAGTTCGATGGGCGTGCCGTCCCGCCAGCGGCCGATGAATTTTGCGGCGAGTTTTTCTTTCCCTCCGGCGTAGAGGGCGGCCTGGGTGTTGAGAAAGGAGCGAAAGGTGGCGAGGTTCTGATGGAGTTTGCGGTAGACCATGAAGGTTCCGTTGCTGGCGAGGAGATGCGGCACGGGGGCAGGAGGCACCTCGCCTGCCTCATCGGCGTAACCGAGGAGAAGTTCTCCGGTGGCTAACGGGGCCCATGATCCGTCGGGCATGAGTTTGCCCTGTCCGGGTTGTGAGCTGCGATCGAATCCGAGGTAATCCGGGTTGCCGAATCCATCGGTAAAGCCGAAGTGTTCTCTTGTGGAGGCTTGACCATCGATGACGATCGCGGCTGCGTCCTGAGAGGCGAGCGTGGTCACGCCTCCTGTTTCCTGCATTAGCGATTGAAGTTGTGCGGTGCAGGCCTCGAGCGCGTCGGTCGATATCGCATTGATGCCGATCCAGGCGTGAACGCCATTGTCGCTCCAGACCTCGTCCCAATGCTGCGGATCGTTGCGGCCGGTGTCACCGAGGATGGCGGCGCGATCTTTCATGCTCTGCTGGAACTCGACTGGGAAGCTGATGAGAGTGGCTGGGGGAAGATCGAGTGCGACGAGTCCGCGATGGGTGAAGGCGACGTTGACGGTGCTGTCAGGTTTTCCGTTGTCCCAGTGCTGGCCGGTCGTTATCTGGGGAAGGAGGCGGAAGATAAATGCGCATGCACGTTGGGGATCATCGAAGTGCACGAAGATATGGCGAGCGAAGGGGAGGTTGTAGCCTCGCAGGACGAAGCCCTGAATGTCGGTCTCATTTAGCTTACTCATTTTTGCCGCCAGTCTTGATATCCCGAGTCGGCGCCATGATGCCGGCTTTTGGAATGGGACAGGATTTCAGTGCTGCAAGGAATTGCCTGAACTCGGATTGAAGTTGCGCGGGGTTCATGCCCTGGTGGTTGGCAACGAAGTCCGCGACGGCTCGCTGTGTCTGAAGGGCGCGGAGACTCTCGGGAAGCGACTTGTCATTGACGGCGGCGAAGAAGAAGGTGGTTTCAAGCTGGCAGGCCTTCATGTAACTGAGGAAGGCGTCGAGATTGGTTGCGCCGGGATAGCCGGTGCAGTGGCTCCAGATGGCGTCGAGATGCTGAGGAACGGTCGTAGCCAGTGCGGTGAGATAGCCGGTGACATCGGCGTCGCAGTTTGTCTCGAAGATGAGGTACTTGGATTTCAGATGCTCTTCGCAGGCCGGCATTCCGACGTAGATGACGTCGTCCATGACGACGAGGCGGCATAGGTGCGTGCCGGGAGCGATGGCGAAGGGGCTTCTCTCGTCGGTCGGCAGACCTGCGAGGTACTTGCGGATCTGCAGATCGTGTGAGATGGGTATCTTCTCGTCGTCGACGATAGGCGAGAGGAAGGTGAGCCCGTAGAGTTTGCCGTTCTGGTTGCCCATTGTGGCTGGTTCCTTTAGCAGACGAGGGGAGCCGCGCCGGTGTTGCCGAGGTGCGACTGAACCTGAATCATGAATTGCAGATAGGCTGCGGCGAATTGTTCCGGAGTGTCGTCCACGTGCTGACTGAGTTGATCGAGAGAGGCCTGCACGATGTGAGCGGCTTTGAGATCGTTTGCGGTGGCGTAAGGATAGGCGGTGTAGTAGTAGTCAGTGTCGAACTGGCAGTTGGCGATGTACTGCTTGAAGAGGGTTACGGGGACCGAGCCGGGAAACTTCTCGCTCCAGCGCCAGATGAGATTCAGTCCGGTGCTGAGGACTGCTGAGAATGCATCGATGTACTGGTTCCAGGTGCCATTGAAGTTGCTGAAGAAGAGGAGGTAGTCGTATTTCAGCTCTTCTTTCTGCTGCCCGTTTGCGACAAAGGGCAGGCCTTTGCGGGGGATGATGACCCAGCGGGCGAACTCGATGAAGGAGAGGTTGATGAGGTCCTGCTGCTTGGACTTTACGTGCCAGAGGATGAAGAAGACGAGGCGAAGGATCGGGGTCTTCCAGGGCTTCATCGGCGTGACGCAGTTCATTGCGTAGACTTTGCCGTTTATGTTGCTCATAGTGCTCCGATGCAGGCGGCTATGCTGCTTGGGGAGTTTTCCGGTGAGGTCGGCCGGAGTTGGGTGTCTGAATTGTAGGGGCCCGGAGAGTTAGGGAATTATTACAGAAATGCCAAGAAGCGCACAGAGAAATACTCTTGAGGTTCTCTGGTGCGCGGTTAGCGTTCGCTTTGTTGTGCGGATAGGCAAGGAGTCAGGCTGTTGTGCTGCTGTAGTCAGCGATGAGCTTCGACAGGGACGCGCGGGTGTGCTGATGCTCGGGTTTGTCGGCGATGTTGGTGAGTTCCATCGGGTCGGCGTGGACGTCGAAGAGCATGGCACCGTTGACGGCGTCTTTACCGAATTCTGCGTAGCGCCACTGCTCTGTACGGACGGCTGTGCCGTGCGTGGTCTTACCGTCTTCGCTCCAAATGCTGAAGGCTGGTTGATTCCAGTTGGCGGGTGGGTTGTTGAGGAGGGAAGTAAGGCTGGTGCCTTCGATTCCTGAAGGGACTTCAAGGTGGCAGAGTTCGGCCAGGGTGCGGTAGATGTCGAGGGACTGGACGATGCGGGTGGAGGAGCGGCCGTTGCCGTGGGCTCCGGGCGTATGAATGATGAGCGGGATTCGAGTGCCGTTTTCGAAGAGAGAACCTGCTTTGGACCACTTGCCTTTTTCGCCAAGCTGATAGCCGTGATCGGCGACAAAGACAACGACGGTGTTGTCGCGCAGTCCGAGTTTGTCGAGCTCGGCGAGGACGCGGCCGAGGTTCCAGTCGGCCCAGGAGATGGAGGCAAGGTAGGCGCGGATAACTTCTTTGGATTCGGACTCGGATGCGCCGCGTCCGATGAAGAGGTCGGCGTTGCGCATGCGGATGGCTGCTTTCGGAAAGCCAGGAGGAACCGTGGGCCATGCGGCGAAGTCGGGTGGAAGGCGGATCTGGGCGGTGTCGTAAAGATCGAAGAAACGCTGTGGTGCGGTGGGCGGGCTGTGGGGTTTGGAGAAGCCGCAACCGATGAAGAAGGGGCTGGCCGGGTAGTCTTTAGCGCACTGGTTGAGATACTGGATGGCGCGGTCGGCCACCATGTAATCTCCGGCGCCCTCGCCATTGCCTTCGAGAACGAATATCTGGTCGGAGTGGGCGGAGCGCTCGTTGTCGGCAGGGAGGACGGGTAGGACGCCGTCGGGCATGGGGATGCGGGCGTGTGGGATGTTCAGGGGCTTGCCGCCCTGAGTGGGATGCATGGATTCGACATCGCCGTCGAAGTCGGTCCAGGCTTTGTGATCGTCAAGTCCGGCATGGAAGAGCTTGCCGCTGCGCAGAGTGGTGTAGCCGTGCTCGCGGAAGAGCTGCGGGAGGGTGGTCCAGTCAGGGTGGAGATCGCGGACGCTGGCGCTGTTGCCGAGAACTTTGGTGGTGTGCGGCGGATGACCGGTAAAAAGGGAGGATCGCGATGGATTGCAGAGAGGGAACTGACAGTAGTTGCGATCGAAACGGACGCCTTTTGCGGCGAGGGCGTCGATGTTTGGACTGTGCGCGTTGAACCGGCTGTTGTAGCAGGCCAGCTCGGGGCGCATGTCGTCGGACATGAAGAAGAGGACGTTCAGCGGACGCGTACGGGATTGAGTGGCGGCAGACCTGTTGGGGGTTTGTGCGGCGGTTTCTGCAACAGAGGGGAGGGTTGTTGCGACGGCTGCAGTAGCGGCTTTCAGGAGGAAGCTGCGGCGAGAGGTGGAAGGTGCCTGATTGCTGTTGTCCGAATTACTCATCGCGCGTTCCTTGGAGTAAATAATTTCAGTAATGGTTTGACGAGTCAATCGAGGAGTTGGACGCAGCGAAAGCCGATGCCACGCGGGCCGCCGATGTCACACGGAACGGTGTCTTGCGAGCTGAAGAAAGTCAGCGTGGGGCGACTGTTGGTTGATTTGGGTTTTCTTTGGCGGGTGGGTGGGCGGCGAACCATGTCTTCTGGTCTTCGACGAGCTGCGTGGCTTCTTCGCGGATATCACGGATTGCCTCGAGAGCCAGCTTGCGGGAGAGGTCGTAGGCTGCATTCTCGGGTGGCTGCTTGATGTTGGAGGCCCAGCGCTCGGTGGCATCGAGGAGCTTGGGCAGGGCTTTGCGGATGTCTCGGTGGTGGGGGCCGTAGTCGTCGAGGTTGTCGTTGAGCTCGTCGGCTATGTAGGTGAACTGCTCGAGCAGGTCGTGGGTGTCCTGCTCGCGGCCAGGCTTTCGTGGGTGTGCGTAGAGATCCTGGATGGCTTTGTTGCGGGCGTCGAGGAACTTGATGAAGACGAGAACGCGATCGTTGGCGACGTAGGCAGAGTCGCGAAGCTGCTCGATCTCGCCTTCGGAGAGAGCGCTCTCGTTGCGTTGAGCATGTAGGGGCAGAGCAAGAGCGAGGAGGGCGACGGCGAGGGAGATCCGGCGGAACATGGTTGCTAGTGTTTCATGACTTCGGCCAGAAGCTCGCTGTGAACCTTGTCGAGCTGGCTGAGAGTCGTTTTCAGTGTGGCCTGGTCTTCGCTGTCTGCTTTGTGAAGATACTCTTGCAGCCTGTAGGTGGTGTGGTGGAGGAGCATCTCGGCGTTCTTGAGACGTTTGGCGTTATCGGCCATGCTCATGTGGATGAGCTGGGCGTACTGATTGACCTTCTTGAGGGTGGCGCTTGCCTGATCAACATCGCCATTGACCATCTGTTTTCCCGCGATCTCTGTCATGGTGTGGACGAGTTCGGTATAGAGAAAGCACTGCTCTCGCGGACCGGCCTGCTGAGCGCGAAGTTCGAGCATGGCTAAAGCCTGAGCGTTGGGAAGATTTTCGTCGACGTTGGAGGCGAGTGAGGGGGCAGAGAGCGCAAGAGACAAGGGGAGAAGAAGTACGGTGAGACGAAGGTTGAATTTCATAACGCACCTCGGAGGGAGCGTTGCTGCTACTTCGTGTGTTCAAGAGCGATGAGGCGGTGGCGGGCCTCCCACTCTTCGTCTGGAAACTTACCGTTTGCCACGGAGAGAAACTGCTTGTACAGGTCGGTCGCCTGTTTGGTCTGGTGCAGCTTGTCGTGAGCGGTTGCTTCGAGGAACAACGCACTCGGAGAATTGGGAAGTACTGTAGCACGCAAAGTTAGCGCTTGCAATGTTGCTTTTGGGTCATTATTGGCCGAGGCGGCAAAAGCGAGGTGGCTGGCGGCGTTTCCGAGGTCTTCTTTGGAGAGAAACGCGTCAGGTTTGGCGACAGCGCGTTGAAGGAGGGCCTCCGCTTCGGCATAGCGTTTGAGGTGAATAAGGGTGTCGGCGCTGTCGTCGAGGAGGGTGGGATCCTGTGGAGAGGAAGCAGCAAGCGTGGTGTAGAGCGGCAAAGCTTTGTCGTACTGCTGGTTACGGGTGTACAGGAGGGCTAGGAGGCGGGTTATGGCAGGGTCTTCCGGGTTGGCCAAGTGGAGCTTTTCGGCAATTGGCAAGGCTAGCTCGGGTTTGTTCTGTTTTTCGTAGAGGCTGACGAGCTGGGCGTTGAGGGCCGGGTTGTTCGGGTCCTTGGCGAGCGCGGCTGTCAGGAGAGTTTCGGCCTGGTCGGGTTTTTGCTGATGCATCAGGAGATGGGTGAGGGCGGCTGTGGCATCGTGATTTTGCGGGTTAGCGGCGAGGAGGCGACGGTAGGCCGCTTCGGCAGCCGCGGCATCGCCGGAGCCTTCGGCCAACTCCCCGGAGAGAAGGATGTCGTCAGGGGTTTCGGGGGAGAGTTTGAGGGCTTCGAGAAGTTCGGCACTGGCGGCGGAGGGATTGGCGGTCTGGTCGATACGAGCCATAGCGCGGTAGGCACGGGCTTTAAGGGCGGGGTTGTCGGTGTTGAGCGTGGTTGCCTGCTGGAACTCGGTGTGAGCGAGGGGGAGCTTGCCGTTGCGGGCGAGGAGGAGTCCGAGAGCCAGGTGGGGGTCGAAGTAGTTGGCGTCAGCGGCGATGGCTTTGCGGTAGGTGGTTTCGGCTTCGGCGGTTTGGGCCGGGGTTTCTGCGAGGGCGTCCTGAGTGAGGGCGAGGTTGTAGAGGATCGTCGCGTTGCCGGGGTTTTTCTCTGCGAGGGTAGTAAGGACTTTAAGGGCGGCGGGGTAGTCGTGTTTTTCGAGGGCTTCGTTCGCCTGGGTGAGGAGTGGGTCGAGCTTTTGTTGCTGAGGGGTGTCCCCGAAGATTTGGGCGTGGGCGACCCCGGCTGTGAGGAGAAGAACGGAAAATATTAGCAGAGAGGTAGCAGAAAGAAAGCGGGCGCGCGGCGCGGCATGATCGATTCTATGGTGTGTTGCCTTTGGCATCGTCCGTACTCCCTCCTTACCTAAAAATGCGCAAAGTCTTCCAATGAGAGACTTTAGGTCTGGACTTGGACCAGGCCTTAAGTGCGGAAGCCCGGCCTGGAATTGGCCGGGCTTCATTTGCTTTCTCTGATTAAGACTAACAGGTGCGTCAAGGGTTGGACTGTGGAAAGAGGAGGAGGATAGTGTCGTCAGCGGCTTATTGGCCGCATTCTGCGAGTGCTGCGAGACGGAGGCCTTGCTCTCTCATGGCGTGATCGAGCGTTGAGAGTGTGACGGCAAAGGTGCTGGGGGGCTTGGTTTCACTTGCGAAGGAGACTATTTTTTCTACCCCGCAGATGTGCAGCGTCTCGTCCGGTCCCTTGAAGAGTTGATGCATGAGTTGCGGGTCGCCGTAGGTGGCTTGCCCTCCGATCATGACCAGCTCGAGGTCTTCGGGAGTGGCGTGGGTGAGGGTCCAGTACGCGTCTTTTCCTGTTGTCTTTCCTGTGTCGCGAATGACGATCAGGTCAGCGGCATGGCTCGGCGCAAGGCTTCCTATCTGATCCTGCAGTCCCACCATGGTAGCGGGATTGACCGTGGCCATTGTGACCAGGTCGCGATCACTGAAGATGGAGCTCGGCTGCGTCTTGTTCCACTGTGAGGCATAGTTCAGCTCGCCGAGCAGGCCGACGCTGCCTGTGGGACTCCAGTCGGGGGCGATCGCGATGGTGACGTTCGCGGCTTTTGCTGCGGCCACGTTGGTGGTGTCTCCATAGAGCTCGATGTTGCTTCGCGGCGCCCAGATAAGGCCGACTCCGGCTTTGGCCATCGCGGCAAAGTTTGGGGGAGTGAGTGCGGTTGCATGGATTACCGAGACTCCGGGTTTGAGCAGGCCGCGCCCCTGGAGGATATAAAACTCTTCTGCGGCGGAGGCGTTCTTCGGCGCGCCTTCGGCAAGATGAGCGAGCAGGGAACCGCGCGGTTTGGCGGAGAGCGCGGTGTTGACCGCGGCTAGTTCGCTTTCACTCATCGAGAGAGGGAAGATGTTGTAGACAATTGAACCGAACGCGGCGCCGAGCTCCGGGTCGTAGTCGAGGTTGCGCGCGAGGCCCTGATCGCAGGCTGCGTACATTCCTCCGACGACGGAGGTTTCGCCCTCGGTGATGGCCTTGACCTCTGCGTAGCGCTCCATCTGGCACTCGAGTCCTTCCTGAGCGAGCGCTTCGTGGGGCGCGTCCATGAGGAGTTTGTAGAGGGGGATCTGTTGCCAGTCGTAGCGGTTGCCGAAGAGCTGATTTGGCTTCCAGCGCGGGAAGACATTCCACGTCAAATGATTGTGCAGGTCGATCAGGCCTGGTGCAATTACGCCGTTGGTTTCGACAGTTTTGGTTCCTGCCGGCAAGGGTAGCTTCGAGCCCACAGCCGTGATTCGGCCGTTTTGGATGAGCACGACTCCGTTCTGGACGATGCCATCTGGAGTGATGAGGGTCCCGGTGAGTGCGATAGGGGTGTCCTGCGCGAGGAGCATTGCGAGGGGAGACAAGATCACGAAGAGAACCCACGCCGAGCGCGACACAACAACCTCCCAGTTTCGGTTGGATGAAATAGCAGTGGGGCGATGATATCGTACCCGCCGATGGTGCGTGCTGCGCGGGGTTTCGGGTTTATGCGGTGACCTGGAGTTCTGGCTCTGGTTTAGGTGCTTGCAGATTGAGGACGGGGGCCAGCCAGTGGCCGGTGTGTGAGCGCGGGTTGGCGGCGATCTCTTCGGGGGTGCCTACGGCGACGATCTGGCCTCCTCCGTTGCCGCCTTCGGGGCCCATGTCGATAACCCAGTCGGCGGATTTGATGACGTCGAGATTGTGTTCGATGACTAACAGAGAGCCGCCGCCCTCGATGAGTTTGCGGAAGGCTGCCAGAAGTTTGGCTACGTCGTCGAAGTGGAGGCCGGTGGTGGGCTCGTCGAGGATGTAGAGGGTGCGGCTGCGGGCTTTGGCTGCAGTTTCGTTGGTGCTGCGGCCGGTGATGCTGCGTGCGGTGGCGAGGTGAGAAGCGAGCTTGACGCGCTGCGCTTCGCCGCCGGAGAGTGTGGTGGCGGATTGGCCGAGACGGACGTAGCCGAGGCCGACCTCGTCGAGGACGTAAAGTTTGTCGACGATCTTAGGGTGGCCGGCGAAGTAGACGAGAGCCTCTTTGACGGTCATGTTGAGGACGTCGTAGATGCTCTTGCCTTTGTACTTGATGTCGAGAATAGAGGATTTGTAGCGTGTACCGTTACATTCTTCGCAGGGGAGCTCGATGTCGGCGAGGAACTGCATTTCCACTGTTACTATTCCGTCGCCTTCGCAGACGTCGCAGCGACCGCCGGGGACGTTGAAGGAGAAGTGCCCGGGGCCGAAACCGCGGCGTTTCGCGTCGGGTTGGGCAGCGAAGAGGGCGCGGATGTCGTCGAAGGCCTTGATGTAGGTGACGGGATTGGAGCGCGGGGTGCGTCCAATGGGGGACTGGTCGACGAGGATGACGTCGTTGAGGTGATGCGTGCCGGTGAGTTCGCGGAAGAGGGGCGCGGGGTCGGAGCCTTCGGTCTGGCCGAGGGCCTGCATGAGAGCTCGGTAGAGAACCTGGTGGACGATAGTGGACTTGCCGCTGCCGCTGACGCCGGTGACGCAGACGAGGAGGCCGAGGGGAATGTCAATGTCGACGCCACGGAGGTTATGGATGCGTGCCCCGGTGAGTTTGAGGTGTTCGCGCCCGGGTTCGCGGCGGTATCTGGGGATGGGGATGGTGAGGCGTCCGGAGAGGTACTTGCCGGTGATGGAGTTGGGGTTGGCGGTGACTTCGGCTACCGTGCCTTCGGCGAGGAGTTGGCCGCCTAATTCGCCGGCGCCGGGGCCGAGGTCGAGGAGATGGTCGGCAGCGCGGATGACGTCGGGGTCGTGCTCGACGACGAGGATGGTGTTGCCAAGGTCGCGAAGGTCCTTCATGATGCGGATGAGCTTGGCGGTGTCTCGGGTGTGGAGGCCGATCGAGGGCTCATCTAAAACGTAGAGTGCGCCTACCAGGCGCGATCCCAGTGAGGTGGCTAGCTGGATGCGTTGCGATTCGCCGCCGGAGAGCGTGGAGCTGAGGCGGTCGAGGGTGAGGTAGTCGAGGCCGACCTGGTGGAGGAAGTGGACACGCTGCCGGACCTCTTCGAGGATCTTGCCGGCTACTTCTAATTGTGCCGGTGAGAGTTGCAAATTATCGAAGAAGGTTTGGGCTTCGGCGATAGTGAGGGCAGACGTTTCGCAGATGTTTTGGGCGGGACCATTTTGAGGTGCGATGAGGACGGCTCGGGCTTCGGCGCGCAGGCGCTGGCCGCGGCAGTCGGGGCAGAGGGCGTAGCCGCGATATTTGGAGAGGAAGACGCGAACGTGGAGTTTGTATTTTTTACGCTCGAGGGCACGGAAGAAGCCCTGGATGCCGGAGAAGGCTCCATCGCCTTCTTCGATGAATCGTTGCTGGTATGGGGTGAGATCGTACCAGGGGACATTCGTGGGGATGTTGGCGGCCTTGGCGGCGCGAATCATCTCGCCATGGTGAGGGCGGTATTTGGTGGTGCACCAGGGAGCGATGGCTCCGTCGGCCAGTGACTTGGACTTGTCAGGGATGATGAGGTTAGGGTCGAAGTCGATGGTGTTGCCGAAGCCCTGGCAGCGGGGGCATGCGCCGTATGGGTTGTTGAAGGAGAAGAGGCGTGGCTCGGGCTCACGGTAGGCGCGGTGGCAGGTGGTGCACTCGAATGCGGCTGAGAAGCGGAGGTGGTGCGCTTCTGCTTCGCCCTCGCGCGGAAGTGTGTGGAACTGGACTTCGCCTGATTCACGGTAACCGGTCTCGATGGCGTCGACGATTCTTGCGCGGGTCTCCTGGCTGATGGCGAGACGGTCGATGAGGACGAAGATGGGTTGGGTGAAGTCGAGTTCGAGGAGGGATTCGGGGGTGGAAAATTCTACGATTTTGCCGGGCTTCTCCTCCTCATGCGCCGAGGGCTGGTAGAGACGGTTGTAGCCACGACGGCGAAGTTCGGTAAGGCGGTCTTTGAGTTCTTCGGTGAGGTTGAAGGACGGAGTGGTGAGAACGGATTTTACAGATTTAGCGGATTTCTTTGTGGTTTTCCTGGGGGGCTTCGCGTCGGCCTGCTCTTCGACGGTGGGCATCTGCATGGGCTCGAGTTTGACCTCGGCGCGGACGATGGGGAAGAGCGCGTAGGTGCGGGTGCCTTCGGGGAGTGTAAGCAGGCCAGCGACGATCTCGTCTACGGTATCGTGTTTGACGATACCTCCGCAGTGCAGGCAGGTGACCGTGCCGCAACGAGCGTAGAGGAGACGGAGGTAGTCGTAGATCTCAGTGGCTGTGGCTACCGTCGAGCGCGGGTTGCGGGTCTGGTTCTTTTGCTTGATGGCGATGGCGGGAGCGAGGCCGTCCATATGGTCCACGTCCGGTTTTTCGATTCGCTCGAGGAACTGGCGGGCGTAGGCTGAGAGGGATTCGACGTAGCGGCGCTGGCCTTCGGCGTAGACGGTGTCGAAGGCGAGGGAAGATTTTCCGGAGCCGCTGACTCCGCTGACGACGGTGAGAGCGTTGTGTGGGATGTCGACGTCGATGCCCTTGAGGTTGTGGGTCCGGGCTCCCCGGATAGTGATCTGGTCATTCATAGCCAAACTTCTATTTTCCCGCATTCGGGGGCGGAGTGCGAGTTAATCAGGAATTAGCGGTAATTCAGGTCGACTCAGTTGCTCAAACGATGTCTCTGGTGCCATGCTCAAGAGATGAAGCGACAGATTGTGCTGCGCGTTGTCGGACTGGTTTTGGTTTGCTGCGGGATCGCTGCGGCGCAGGATCAAGGGTATTGGCGTGCTGCGGGATCGACGGCTAAGTCCATCACAGGGGACGTGGCTCTCTCTGATGAAAAGATAGCGATCAACCTTACGAACTTTACGATCTCTCGAATACGCGGTCTTCAGGCAGACGAGGTGGGCGCGATTTTTGACGCGGAGACCAACGCTGCGGGCAGCGGTAGTCTCTATCGGCTGAACATACCGGCAGCGAAGACTTTTTTGCGGAAGAATAAATTGTGCGGGTCTGAGGATACTCAGTGGATGGTGACCTATGCGATGGGCCGGTCACTGGTCCTTGCATTTTTCTCGGGGCAGAAACCGCCAGTATTTACGAGAGCAGCCATTGCGGATTCGACGGATCTTTGCGGCACCTTCTCTTATGTGCGGTGACGCTCGAACTGAAAGTAATGCTTTAGGTTGAACGCAATTTCACCTTGAGATAAAACCGTTAATTCTCCGGTTGAGGTCGAAAGATTTCGACGAGGAGCAAGCACGCGCCTATCACGATGCAGCTGTCAGCTACGTTGAAGTCGGGCCAATGGTAGCGGGCGATGTGGACTTCGAGGAAGTCGATGACGTAGTGGTACCGGACACGGTCGTAGAGGTTACCGAAGGCTCCGCCGAGGATCAGGGCCAGGGCGATGGAGGTGACGCTGAGATGGCGGCCTACGCGCCAGAGCATACCGAGGAGTATGACGACAGCCACGACTGAGAAGCCGATGAGGATGTTGCGGACGGTGGCGGGTGAGGCGTTTTCCGCAAACATGCTGAAGGCTGCGCCAGTGTTGTGGACGTCGGAGATGCGGAAGATGCCCGGGATGACCGTGTGGGCCTGACCGTTGGGGAGTTCCTGTGCGACGATGTGTTTGGTGACGCGGTCGATGGCGACGACGAGGGCGGAGACGGCGAACACGAGGCCGCGTTTATCTTTCGTTGTCTCGACTGCTGCTGTTGTTTCGTAGGCTGCTGACATCAGGCTTGCGGCTCCGTTTTGTTGTAAGGCGGGAAGTTAATGGCTTGGAGGGCGTCGGCGCAGCGGAGGCAGACGGTGGGATAGTTTGTTTCGTTGCCTACGTCGGTGGTGAAGCGCCAGCAGCGTTCGCATTTGCTGCCATCGGCGGGTTTGGCCTGGACGTAGAAGGCACCCTTTTCCGCGTTGCCTTCGGTGACGATGGCGTCGGCGATATGGACCCGGGCTACGCCGAAGAGCTCTGGCAGGATGTTTTGGTAGCGCTCGAATATCGGGTTGGGACGCGAGGCGACGGAGTTGAGCCAACCGACGGTGACTTCGACTTCCGATGGACGGTTGCTGATCTCTTTAGCGGTGCGCGCTTCTTCGAGGACTTTCAGGACTTCGTCGCGCAGGGTTAGGAGGTTCTCCCAATCTTCTTCGATCTGCTTGACGTTGCCGGGGACGATGTCGGCGATGTCAGGGAAGAGGGCGAGGTGGACGCTGGGGGCGCGGCCTTCGACCTTTGGCAGGAGCTGCCATACCTCGTCGGCGGTGAAGCTGAGGATAGGAGCGATGAGGCGGGTGAGTGCTTCGGCGATGCGCCAGAGCGCGGTCTGTGCGCTGCGGCGGCCGGGGTGGTTAGGGGCGAAGGTGTAGAGGCGATCTTTGAGGACGTCGAGATAGAGCGCGCTGAGATCGGTGTTCACGTACTCGTTGAGGGCGTGATAGGCGCGGTGGAACTCGAAGTCGTCGTAGGCTGAGCGGATGGCGGCGTCGAGTTCGGCGGTGCGGGTGAGGATGAACTGGTCGAGCGGCTGCATCTGCTCGAAGGAGATGGCGTTGGTGGCTGGGTCGAAGTCGTTGAGGTTGCTGAGGAGGAAGCGAAGCGTGTTGCGCAGCTTGCGGTAGTTGTCGCTGACGCGCTGCATGAGGTTTTCGCTGGCGGCGACGTCTTCGCGGAAGTCGACGGAGGCTACCCAGAGACGGATGATCTCGCCGCCGAGACGCTTCGCTACATCAACGGGGTCTACGCCGTTGCCGAGGGATTTGGAGAAGGCTCGGCCTTGTTCGTCCAGTGTCCAGCCGCTGGTTGCAACCATCTTGTAGGGGGCCTGATTGCGGACGGCGACTGAGGTGAGGAGCGAGGAGTGGAACCAGCCGCGATGCTGGTCGCCGCCTTCGGTGTAGAGATCTGCGGGTGAGTGGAGTTCGGGCTCGAGGTCGAGGACGGCGTGCCAGCTTGCTCCGGATTCGAACCAGACGTCGAGAATGTCGGTCTCTTTGCGAAACTCTTTGTGGGCGCATGAGCCGCATGCTGTGTCTTCAGGGAGCAGGGCTGATGGTTCGTGCTTGTACCAGGCGTCCGCGCCCTCTTTTTTGAAGAGGTCAACGATGCTCTTGTTGATGGATTGTCGTTGAGGGGTTCGCCGCATTTTTCGCAGAGGAAGACAGCGATTGGAACGCCCCAGATGCGCTGACGCGAGATGCACCAGTCGGGGCGCGTGGCGATCATGTTGGAGATGCGCTCTTCGCCCCAGGCTGGGTCCCAGACGACTTGCTTGATCTCGTCGAGGGCGCGCTGGCGGAAGGTAGTGGCAATGCCTTGCTCGGAGAGCATGGGAGTTTCCATGCCGATGAACCACTGCTCAGTGGCGCGGACGATGATGGGGTTATGGCAGCGCCAGCAGTGAGGGTACGAGTGCTCGTAGGTGGTGGCGCTGAGGAGTGAGCCTTTTTCTTCCAGCAACTCAATGATGACCGGGTTCGACTTGAAAACGGTGAGGTCTTCGTAGGGTTGTGCGGTGTTGCCTCCGCCGAAGCGGCCGGTGTGACGCTGGCGACCTGCGTTGTCGACGTACTGCACCTCGGGCAGGTTGTAACGTTTGCCGGTGGCGAAGTCATCGACGCCGTGGGCGGGCGAGGTGTGGACCGCTCCCGTGCCCTGGTCGGCGGTGACGTACTCCGCCGTGACGCCAAGGATGCTGCGGTCGAGGAAGGGGTGTTGGAAGGTGGTGCCTTCGAGGGCGCTCCCGGGGAATGAAGCTAGAGGCTCCTTCTCTATAAGCTCAATTTTGCAAGCTGCCTCTACCTGCGCACGCAGTTCCTTCGCAACAATGTAAACGGAGCCGTCTTCCATCCAATTGTCAAAAGCGACATACTCCATCTCGGGGTTGAAGGCGACGGCCTGGGATGCAGGAAGGGTCCACGGTGTCGTGGTCCAGATGATGGTGTAGACCTCTTTACCGGCAAGGGCGGCGTGGATCGCGGCGGGATCGCTGGTGAGTTTGTAGCGGACGTAGACGCTGGGGCTGGTATGTTGTTCGTATTCGACCTCGGCTTCGGCGAGGGCGGTCTTGTCGTGGATGCACCAGTAGACCGGGCGTAGGCCTTTGTAGACGAAGTCTTTCTCGAAGAAGTCGTAGAAGGTTTCGACGATGCTGGCCTCGTAGCCGTTGGACATCGTCAGGTAGGGATCGTTCCAGCGACCGAAGACGCCGATGCGCTCGAACTGCGTGCGCTGGAGATCGACGTATTTTTGCGCGTACTCACGGCAGGCGCGGCGGACGGCGAGCGGGTCCATTTCGAGTTTTTTGCGGCCAAGCTGCTCGTCTACCTTAATTTCGATGGGGAGGCCGTGGCAGTCCCAGCCAGGGACGTAAGGGGCATCGAAGCCGGCCATTGTCTTTGTTTTGACAACGAAGTCCTTGATGCACTTGTTGAGGGCGTGGCCGAGGTGGATGGCTCCGTTGGCGTAGGGAGGGCCGTCGTGGAGGATATATTTGGGGGCTCCGGCGCGGGCAGCGCGGATTTGGTCGTATAAGTGCTGTTGCTGCCATGACGCGAGACGTTTGGGCTCGTTGTCCGGGAGATTGGCCTTCATAGGAAAGGCGGTCTGGGGCAGATTTAGCGTGGCCTTGAGCGCCTTGTCCCCTGATTTCCGGTCTTCTGGCTTGGCTTGAGTCGTTTCCACGGGTGCGTCGGGCATTCGTTCCTCGTGTTGCAGATAGCAGATGTGCGGTTTACGCCAAACTCTTATTGTAGACGGGCAGAAGGGGAACAAAAAGTGGAAGAGACATTCTTATGGTGATGCGCGTCCAAGATAGAGGCACACTGAGGTGAAAGTTTGTAGAATAATGTGTGGAGTCAGAGGCGTGCTGTTGCAGGGAAAGAAAAACCGGCGAAAGACCGGGAAGAGATTGACAGAAGTAGAGCAAGACAGATTTTCTTAAGAGTGGTGGTCGGCCCCCGGCTGCCGCCAACGAGATAAAGCAGCCTATGGCGAATCCATTTCTCCCGACACCGCCCGAGAACAATCCGGACAAGATAGCACCGACGCTACGACCAGCGGACGCACCACATCTGAATGAAGAGACCGATGGGTCGATGTGGACGTCGCTGATTGCGAACCTGCGGGATGCCTTCAGCAAGAGCACGGAAGAGCCGCTGCAGCTTGAGTCGAAGCCGATCAAGACCGACCTCATCTTCAAAGAAGAAGGTGTGTTTTCTTCGCTCTGGAGCAGCGTGCGGGATGTGTTCTTCCCAGTGAAGCTGCCGCCGCTGGTATTGGAGTCGAAGCCAATTGCGGTGGTTGACCGGATGAAGACGAAGCAGAACCCGATGGCGACGGGATCTGCGGTTGCGCTTTATGCGCTGTTGATTTTGCTGATTGGTTACCTGCTGCATAAGAAGGTACAGTTTTCCGCGCCGGTAAGGGCGATGCAGCTTACAGATCTGACTGTGCCTCCGCAGGCTCCTCCGAGAGCTGCTGCGATGGGTGGTGGCGGTGGGCAGCGTGGGCCGACGCCGGTAACGAAGGGAACTCCTCCGAAGTTTGCGGACACTCAGATTGTGCCGCCGAATAAACCTCCGCTGATCGAGCCTAAGATTCATATTGAACCAACGATCGAGGTCCAGCAGGATGTGAAGATGGCGAGCAGCATTCCGCAGATCGGGATTGCGAGTTCGCCGCTTGTTGGAATGTCGATGGGGAACGGTTCTGGGACGGGGTTGGGCTCAGGGAACGGCTCCGGACTTGGGCCGGGATCGGGCGGGAATACGGGTGGCGGCCCGAGGCGGATTGGCGGAGGCGTTTCAGCGCCAGAAGTCATCCACGCGGTTGAGCCCGAGTTCTCCGAAGAAGCACGCAAGGCTAAGTTTATGGGCAATGTGCTGGTGAACCTATGGGTTGGGACGGATGGTCTTCCGAGCCATGTCCATGTGATTCGCCCTGTTGGCATGGGGCTTGACGAAAAGGCCGTCGAAGCGGTGAAACAGTACCGGTTTAACCGGCGATGGAGAACGGCAAGCCGGTTCTGGTGGAGTTGAATATTGAGGTCAACTTCCAGATCTTCTGACGGCAGGGAGTAGTAGAACACGAATCTGGTAGCGGAAAGGCCCTCCTTGTTGGAGGGCCCTTTCTTTTTGTTGGGCATCGGTGGATGCTTCGTGTTATGCAGGTTGAAGAGTTGCATGCGGTTGATGGTTTGAAGAGGAAGGCCGCAGTGTAACGTCGGGTGCGAGCTTGAGGGTGAAGCGGTCGACCTGCTGCTCGAGCGTCACGGCTGTGGTGCGGAGAGACTCGATTCCTGCGGTGGTGGTGGCCATCTCGGTGAGGTTATCGTGACTGAGCGAATGGATGGCGTCGAGGCTGGCGCTGGATTGATCGGCGGCGGCGGCCTGCTGCGAGGCGGCGATGGCGATCTGAGCGATCATGCGATCGACGCGCTCGGCCATGCCGATGATGCGTTCGAGGGCTTCGCCGGCCTGGTTGGTGGTGATGACGCCCTGCTCGACGGTGCCAGTGCCGCTCTGCATGCTGGCAATGGCGGTGCGGGTGCGATCCTGAATGCCCTGGATCATGGTGGCTATCTCACCGGTGGCTTGTGCGGTGGATTCGGCGAGACGGCGGACTTCGCCGGCGACTACGGCAAAGCCACGGCCCTGGTCTCCAGCGCGGGCGGCTTCGATTGCGGCGTTGAGGGCCAGGAGGTTGGTCTTGCGGGCGATCTCGTCGATGACGGTGACGATCTGCGAGATGCGGCGGGAGTCGTCGCCGAGGAGGCCGACTGTGGCCGAGGTGTCGCTGACCGCGGTTGCGATGGAGTGCATGCTGCCGAGAACCTGCTTGACGATGGCTCCGCCGTCGCGTGCGGTCTCGGCTGCGCTGCGTGCGGTTTCGGCGGCGGACTGGGTGTGACGGGAGACCTCGGCGATGGAGGCGGACATCTCCTGCATGGCGGTGGCGGCTTGTTGCGTTTGCTGGCTCTGCTGGTCCATGCGGCGGTGGATCTGGTCGCCGGCGGTCTGCATGGAAGCTGCGCTTCCGGTCAGTGAGCCTGCGGTCTGGACGACTGTACCGATGATGCCGGAGAGATTGATCTGCATCTGCTGCATGGCGGTGGCGAGGGTCCCGATCTGGTCCTTGCGGTGCACGTCGAGGGCTTCGCCGGTGAGGTTGCCGGCGGCGATGGAGTTGGCGCGCCTGGCGACGAGAGAGACCGCTCCAGCGATGCGGCGGGCGGTGAGAAATGAGAAGCTCCCGCCGACGAGTGCTCCGAGAATGGTGGCGAGCCACAGAGTGAGAAGCGTGGAGTGATTGGCACGGCGAAGCTGGTCGAGTTCTGCGTCGGTCTGAGCCATCTGCGACTGAGCCAGATCGGTCACGTTCGTGAAGAGAGTCTTTTCGAGGGGCAGGATCTGGTTCTGGAGTGTGTCGTACGCCTGTGCGGTGCCTTGCGAGGTCTTCGTCTCATTCAAAGTCTCGACCTTTTCTTCGAGCGGCTTCAGAGTCGCGAGACCGGATTCGAGCGCGGCGAGTCGCGCGGCGTCGGAGCCGAGGTCAAAGTGAGTGCTGTCCTTGTGGAGTTTGGAGAGCGAGTTTTCGGCCTGGGAGAACGCTTCGCGGCGAGCATTGCGATAGGCGGTTGAGGAGATTTGATCGATGCCGAAGAGCATGTAGGACTCGAGCGCACGAATAGTATCGGTGGAGTGCGAGCGGAGATCGCGACTGCCCATGATGAGGGGGAGACGATTGGCAGTGATGACGTCGGAGAGGTGATTCGCTTCCTGCATGCGGATGTGCGCAATGTAAGCACTGAGAAACATGGCAGCGACGAGGAAGCCATTACTAAGGCCGAGCTTTGATTCGAGTTTCATGAGAGTCCTTACCTGCGCGGTGATGTGGGTCGCGAAAAGAGTTGAGAGTTACTGACCATCCGAGAAGTTGAGTTCGATCTCAGACTCAGTGGGCTCGGCTTCCGGAGCGAAACGCCAGCGGCTTACGGCGTCCTGGGCGGCCTTGACGAGGAGTGCGTGACCTGACTCGACCTTTGTGCCGGAGACCTTGCCGTCGGCGTCGATGCTGACAAGAAGTATGACTTTGCCGGAGACGTGCATGCGGCGCGCGAGCTCGGGATAGGTGGGGGCGACGCGGGAGACGATTGCTCGATGCGTGGGTGCGGCGAACGCGGCGCCGGCACAGGTGACCAGGCCTCCAGCAAGAAGGAGAGAGCGCGTGGAGCGAAGTAGGACTGCCAAGGAAACCTCCATTTACAGAGGCTGTATCGGCAGGGGGGTGGGTGGGCTTTAGCGGGGGATGAGGACGGGCGCGGTGATTTCGGCGAAGGTGAGGTGCTCGGCGAGGCTGCCGGTGCGTTGCTTCCAGTCGAGGAAGAGCTTGCCGTAGCTGTCGGTGAGGCAGGTGGCGGGGTCGACGTTGAGTTGGGCGAGGGTGCGGTCGATCCAGCCGGTGGGGCCTTCGAGCTCGGCGTAGTTACCGATGGGGGTTTCGTCGATGACGAGGTGCGGGGTGGTGTTGGTCGCGAGGTCGTAGATGGAGAACTCGGTGCGGTACTTCTCGTAGAGGAAGGCCGGCTGATAGCCGAGTTGGGCGAAGATCTTGGCGAGGGCGTCAGGGTCGGAGATGGTGGTCTCGGTCTCGATGCGGATCTTGTAGCGGGTGGTGTCGGCTTTTGTGGAGTCGTCGATGCGTTTGTGGGTGAGGGTGTGGATGCCGCCGTAGTCGCGAAGTCGGAGAATCTGGCGCTTTGCGCGGAGGTCGCGAGCAGGTGTGTCGAAGAGTGTGTTGTGTTCGAAGGTTCGGGGTGTTTCGAGGTGGAAGCCGAGATGCGGCAGGCGGGATTGAAGGGCTTCGGGATCGGCGACGGGAAACTTCAATTCGATTTCGGCTGCCTGCATGGGGGGAGTATACGGAAAGCTTGCGGTGTAAAACGAGGCCGTTATTTCAATTTTGCGGCTTTTTCGAGGCGGTCCCGGATGGCTAGGCCGAGGCCTTCGTCGCCGGGGAGTGGACAGAGGATTACGGTAACTCCGTAGTTGTCGAGTTCGCGGAGACCCGCGAACAAGGTGTGGGCCAATGCTTCGTTGTCGTCAAAGGAGTTCCATCTGTAGGTTTTGACGTGACGATGGTGAATAGTCCAGTCGTGCGGGAGCATGACGCCGACTTTTTCCTTGTTGGCGAGGAGTTGGGTGATGCGGTTGTTGAGCTCGGATTCGGTTTTAACGAGGATGAGGGTGGCATGGGGGGCGTAGTGGCGGATGCCTACTCCGGGGGAGGGCAGGGATTGTGGTTCGGCTGGGGTTTGCTGTGGCTGGTAGACGTTGACGGGGCCGACAACTGGCTCGAGCATGACGGTGGTGATGGCGCCGGGGCGATAGAGGATTGGCGGTTGGGTTGGGTCTTCGTTGAGGCCGAGGACGGTAGATTCCACGCCTACCGTGGTGGGGCCTCCGTCGAGGATGGCGTCGATACGATGGTCGAGGTCCTGGAGGACGTGGGCAGCGGTCGTTGGGCTGGTGCGGCCGAAGCGGTTGGCGCTCGGGGCGGCGACGGGGACGCCTGCGGTTTCAATCAGGGCTAGTGCGATAGGATGCGCGGGCATGCGGACACCGACGAGGGGGCGACCTGCGGTGACGCTATCCGGGACTTGTGGCGTGCGTGGGAGCAGGAGGGTGAGCGGACCGGGCCAGAAGGCTGCGATGAGGCGCTCGGCTTGTGGAGAGACGGTGGCGACCTGGTCGAGCATGGCGCGGTCGCTGACGTGAACGATGATAGGGTCCCAGCCTGGACGTTCTTTGGCGGTGAAGATGCCAGCTACGGCGGTGGCGTCAAGGGCGTTGGCTCCAAGGCCGTAGACCGTTTCAGTGGGAAAGGCTACGGTGCCGCCGATGCGAAGGATTCGTGCGGCCCGGGCGATGTCTTCGGGGGTGTTGCTGAGTCGCTCGGTGATGCCGTCTGCGGATTTTTTCTGCTCGCTCATGCCTGTCTATCGTCCGACCATTTGTGCGGCGAAGGCGTCGAGGGAGAGCGAGCGGAGGAGGTTGCGGCGCATTCCGCTTTGGACCTGATCAAGACCGCGAGACGCGTTTTCGATCCACTGGAAGCTGAGCGACTCGTTGAGGCGGTCGAGTTCGGGGCGCAGGTCGGTGTTGCGGAGGAGTTCCGGAGTGCCGGCTCCGAGGAGAAGCAGGTCTTCAAGGAGGAGCGAGAGAGTGCGGAGGAGCGTCGAGGTTTTTTGTTGGCCTTCGGCTCCGGCGCGGTAGGTTTCGGTCATCTTGAAGAGTGCGGTGTGGTCGGGATCCTGCGCTGCGTTGCGAATCAGGAGGAGCGCGTCTGCGCGGGCGGCGGTGTAGGCGGCGAGATCGAAGCCGAGGGCTTTGCCTGCGGCTCCCTGGGCGAGGCGGGCGATGAGGCTGCGCTGCTGCGGAGGCACGTCGGGGCGGCGGTCGGCGAGGAGCATCTCTATTTCTTCTACGGGCAGTGCTCCCAGACGGACGATTGCGCAGCGAGAGCGGATGGTAGGGAGGAGTTCGCCGGGGTTTTCGGCGAGGAGGATGAGATGGACCGTCGCTGGCGGCTCTTCGAGGACTTTAAGGAGTGAGTTCGCGGCCTCTTTCATGAAGCTGGCTGCGGTGAGGATGAAGATCTTCTTTGGCGCTTCGGCCGGGAGGTAGTGGGAGCTTTGGATAAGAGTACGAACCTGGCCAAGCTTGATAAGGAGTTGCGGCGGATCGGGCGGGATGATGAGGACATCGGGGTGGGGCTGGATGAGGACGCGGGTTTCTTTCTTGTCAGTCTCGCGGAGGTCTTCGCGTACGGCCACGGCTTTGTCGACCTCTTCGTCGAGGTTGGCGGCGGTGGCGATGCGGGTGCAGTTGCGGCAGACTCCGCAGAAGCTGGCGAGGGATTGGCCGTTGGACCAAAGATCGCGGGGCTGGCGCTCGCACTCGACGGCCATGGTGAGCATGAGGGCGAGGGTGTATTTTCCTGCTCCCCTGGGGCCGGCGAGGATAAGGGAGTGGGGGAGACGTCCGGCGGCGATGGCGGTGCGGAGGTGTTCGATGGCCTCGCTGTTGCCTATGAAGTCGTTGAAGGTGGCGGGGAGTGCGGCCATTTTTCGTTCTCCTTTCTGCTCTTTGTGCGAGCCTGATGCGGGGTATCCCCCGGGTGTACTTTATCGTTCAAAGTCTTCGATTCAGGTGGGTTAAGTCTGGACTTCGCGTGTTGCGGGTTCAGCCGACGTTTCGATTTAATCCCCTACTTCTATGATACGCATTTGGTTCAGTAAAAATGCCAAATGGGAAAAGTCGTGATCGGTGCGTCTTTATTGGGTTTTGTGAGTTTCAGGGAGTTTTGGGGACTTGACATGTGATTTTTGGGCTGTAAATGCGGAAAATACTTTTAATGAGCGTTAAGGTAGCACGATGCGCAATGATGATCGGCCGTAGCTCATACCTTCTCGCGCCGGTTCGATTCATAAGCCAAAGCGTCAGGGTCAGAGCACCAACCTGGGCGAGTTTTCGGGAGTGTCGCGGGTCAGACTGAAAGCGTTTGGCGGAATTTTTTTGCTGCCATGGTGATCAGGACGATGGTGATGATCAGGAGAAGCAGTTGGGCGATCTTGAAGGGGGTTTCGGTTCCGGTTGGCGCGAGCGCGTGGAAGAAGGGAACCTTCATGAAGGTCTGGGCAACGAGGACGAAGCAGTTGAAGTAGAGGGCGATCATGGCGGTGACGACGTAGGTAGTACGCCAGCCTCCCTTGAGGTGGAAGGCGTAGAGAGCGAACAGGGCGATGGCCAGGACGATCGAGAGAGGACGCCGAGGATGATGCCAGGCGTGACCTTTTCGAAGGGATAGAGGAAGCCGGTGACGCTGGTGAGGACGGTGAAGAGGAGAAAGATGCCGTTCCAGGGGCTGAGAAGTTTGCCGTTGAGAAGGCCGAAGAGAACGATCAGTCCTGTGCCGATGCCTATGAGGCTGATGAGGACGTGGATTATGGTGAAGGTCGCTATGCTCATTCCAAGAACCATGATGGATATCCCTCTTATATGGAATTGATACTTGTTCCCGGTGACGTGTTTTGACCAGAGAAAAATATGTTGAGGCGGAGAGACTTAGTTATATCGCCGCTGCCTGATAGCTGCAAGAGCGGCGCGCGGAGATATGGGAGGAAAAGAAGGGAGTTGGCAGTGATGTTCGGGGCGAAGGGTTTTTTCGCAGGTTCCGATAGACTGGAATCAAGTGCAGTCCAATTTAGACTTGCAGGAGAAGTCTGCGTCGGCGGGCATGGTCAGTTTTGAAAGCTAAAGGATTTTTACCTATGAAGTTGCGGTTCGTCGTCCCCTGTCTTGCGTTGGCGCTGGTCAACCTTGCCGTTCGTGCCCAGGACAATCCGTCCCCGGTGAGTGCTTCGAATGCCAGCTATACGGATGTCGAGCCGGGAGATGTTGGCCTGTATGTGAATCCGGTGGGGATTCATATCACCAACTCGCAGGCGGACCAGGGTGTGTTTGCCTTTCTGGGACCGGGCACGACGGCGCGAATGTTCTGGGGCGCGGCCTTCGGAGGGTATGTGAATTTCTACCATCATCCGAAGTTCGACGCGGGTATCGATGTGCGCGATTCGATTGTCTCTGGGAACAATGCGTCGCTGAACAGCTTCCTGGTCGGAGTACGGTTTATGACTAAGCCGATTGCGGAGAAGTTTAAGCCTTATGCGCAGCTGTCGGTGGGCGCTGGCAGCTCGAAGCCGCCGACGAGTCCGATCCACCTGACGAGAGTGCAGTACGGAATCTTTGCCGGGCTCGACTATACGCTGTCGAAGCATGTGGACTTCCGCGCGTTCGAGGTCGGCTATGGCGCGGTTGACACAATCAACAGCGGGAACTTTGGAGGGACGACGACGTTTCCGAGCTCGCGGTTGTTCAACTGGACGACGGGGCTGGTGTTTCGCGTTCCGTAAGGTGACTTAAACGAGAAAAAGGGCGGGGATGCCTGACGCGACCCCGCCCTTTTTCTATGGCTGCTAGGGGTTGTTCGTGACGTGAATGATGACGATCTTGGACATATTGTCCTGCGGGGTGATCGTGATCATGACGCTGTTCTTGTCCTTTTCGCCTGCGGAGAGCATGGTGCCGTTGCCGGTCTGGACGATGGAGGCCTGATCGCCGAGCTTTCCTTTGTAAAAGTCGACGATTTTTTCAGACGGATCGGAGCTGGTGAAGACGGAAGTGACCATGGAGCCGGTTGGGGTCTTCATGTTCATCGAGCCATCGTCACTGTGGATGGAACCGGGATAGAGATCGACACCCAGTTCGGCGGCGGTGACGTGAACGTTCTGACCGGCGGTGATGGTTCCATTCGCTGTAGAGATGCTGACGTTGCCCTTGCTGTCCTTGTGGAAGGTCTTCGAGACCTTGTAACCAATGAATCCAACGACGCCTGCGGCGATGATGCAGAGCAGGACAATGACGCCGATGACGATCAGGACGACCTTCAGAACAGTGTTGCTGGAACTCGCCGACGGCGGCGGTTGGATGTTCTGGGGCGGAATGTTCTGATAGCCAGGGTTGGGCGGGATGGGAGTGCCGGCACTCATCGTGACACCTCGCCGGTGAAAAGTGCGGGACGCTGATTGCGATCAGTCATGTAACTCTCCTTATCAATTCAGTTCCGACTGCAAAAGTGGTCGCAGGTTTGACTTGAAACCAGTGAGAGGTTTTCCTGCTGGCCGCTGAAGTAGCGAGGTTACTGGAAGGGAGTGGCTAAGTCGATAAAAAAGTTGGCGGAGGGGCGCTAACGAGGGATGAGTTGCATCATGAGGGGGTCGCGGGGGCGGAGCGTGATCTTGGCTTGCGGGATGGGCGGTGTGGCGTCGAGGTAGGTCATACGCCATCGGCTGGCGATCGTCGCAATGGAGAAGACGCCTTCCATCCAGGCGAAGGATTCGCCTATGCATTGGCGGCCGCCACCTCCGAAGGGGAAGTAGGTGAATTTTGGGCGCGCGGCTTTGGCTTCGGGGGTGAAACGGTCTGGATCGAAACGGAGGGGATCGGGAAAGTACTGGGGGTCGCGGCCCATGATGTATTGGCTGAAGAAGAAGTGTGCGCCGGGAGGGATGCGGTACGGGCCGAGGTCGACGGGTTTGGTTGACATGCGGCCCATCGCCCAGGCGGGTGGGTAGAGACGCATGGATTCGGCGAAGACTTGTTCGGTGTAACGGAGGTTGGGATAGTCGGCCAGGGTGGGGGTGCGTCTTTGGTCGCCGATTCCCAGGACTGCGTCGAGTTCGGCGTGGAGCTTCGCTTCAACTTCGGAGTTTTGGCTGAGGAGATACCAGGTCCAGGTGAGACCGTTGGCGACGGTCTCGTAACCGGCGAGAAAGATGGTGAGGACTTCATCGCGGACCTGCTCGTCGGACATGCCGGTGTGATGGCCGGAGGCGTCGGCTTGTTCGTCGCGCGAGGCGAGGAGCATGGAGAGCAGGTCACCCTTGTCGATGCCTGCTTCGCGGTGCTCGGCGATGAGGCGGTTAACGATGGCGTCGAGGCGGGCGCGGGACTTGCGGAACTTGATCAGCTTCGGGAATGGGGAGGTAGAGGAAGTCTTCAAGGCGGGGGAACGCGATGATGAAGTGGTAGAGGCCCATGATGGTGTTGACTTCGTCGTTGATGGAGCGGATGTCGTCGGTGACCTCGGTGTTGAAGAGGGTGCGGGCTACGATTTCCAGCGAGAGCTGCATGCTGGCTGCCGCGATGTCGATGTGCTGGTTGGGCTGCCAGGATTTTTGTTGGATGTCGGCGCAGGTGACGATCTGGTCTCCGTAGGCGGCGATGCGCTGACGGTGGAAGGCAGGCGCCGCGATGCGTCGCTGACGCATGTGGATGGGATCGTCGGAGGTGATGAGGCCTTCGCCGAGGAGAATCTTCATGCGGCGGACGGTGCGCTCCTTGACGAAGTGACGAGGCCTGGTTGATGAGGATCTCGCGGATGTAGTCGGGATCGTTGAGGAAGACGATGGGCGTGCCGAGGAAGCGGTAGTGGGCGATGTTGCCGTAGGTGCGGAGGAGGTGTTCGAAGAGACGGATGGGGTGCCCCAGCTTGACCCAGGGCTTGAAGGAATAGAAGGGGAGAGAGTGTTTGAGGCCGGGTGGGAGACGGTATTCTTTTGATCGAGCTGGTGGTGGGGTTGGTTCGGGTGGGGCTTCGAGTGTGGGGGAGCGTGTGGTCATGATGCGACTCGAATGCGGCGAAGAGGCGTAACAGTGATCAAAGGATAAAAAGATCTAGGGATAAAAACGGATCAGAGCTGCGTGATAGTTTCTTTTGACTCCTACGATCTGGCTGGCGCTAGACGTGCCGTCACTATTTTTTTGATGCAGGCTTCGATCTGGTCGATGGAGGCGTCTTCGCGGATGGGGGCAACGCGCTGGGGTTCGCGGGCGGCGATCTCTTCGTATTTCTCGTAGATGCGGCGGTAGAAGTCGTCGGGCTCGCGCTCGAAACGGTTTTCGTCTGTGCCTTGCTGCGCGACGTCGCGCTGATTGCGGCGGCGGGCTCGCTTGAGGGAAGCTTCGAGGGATGGGAGCAGGAGGATGGTCAGGTCGGGCTGGAGGTTGTCGCAGGCGGCACGATGCATCTCGAGGATGCGCTGGCTGCCGAGTTGGCGGCCTCCGCCCTGGTAGGCCTCGGAGGAGTCCGTGTAGCGGTCGCAGAGGACGATCTTGCCTTCACTCAAGGCGGGCAGGATGATCTCGTTGATGGACTGAGCGCGATCGGCGAACATCAGGGCCATCTCGGCGGCCGGGGCGATGGGGCCGTGGGTATCTTCGGATTTGGAGTCGAGCAGGATGCTGCGGATGCGGTCTCCGAGGGCAGTGCCGCCGGGCTGGCGGAGAGTAACGATGCTGTGGCCTTCGGCTTCGAGCGTGGCGGCAAGGCGGCGTAGCTGGGTGGTTTTTCCGGAGCCGTCGAGGCCTTCGAAGGTGATGAAATATCCGCGGGACATAGTCTCCAGATTACCGCACGGGAGTTGGAAGAGCATTCTCTTCAATGTTCTGCCGGTCGCAGGAGGCGATGGGAGTTGCATGGGAGAAAAACCAGGCTCAGAATGCAGGTTGAGTTCGGGAGGTGCCCATGATCATCATCCTTCTTGCGATGGTTATTCCACTGCTGGTGGTCGGCGCCGTATTTGCAATGCTGGCGAAGGATAGCGGGCGAAGAGGGCAGAGCGGCTCGCCGGGCACGGCCAGCATGGCGAAGCAAGGACGTGCTACAGATCCGGATGATTAGGCTTACTTGCCGGCTACGGTGGGTGCAGGCTGCCAGGTGACGCCAGTGTCTGCAATGACGATGGTGAGCGTGCCTTCGGCGCCCTCCTTGAGGAACGGGCCATCGGATTTGTAGTCGTGGTGGGCGCTGTCGGTGTAGAGAAGCTTCATGCTACCTGAGCCGAGGACCTTAAATCGGTAGTGAAAGTCTGCTCCGGGAGCGAGGGCCTGGGTGCCAAAGCTGGCGCTGGGATAGTCGACTTCGAGGAGTTCGATAGGTTGAGCGGTGCGGTTGCTGACGGTTGTGGTCACGTAAGCTGAGTGACAGCCGGTGACGGCGATCGTAAGAAGTGCGAGGGCAATGCGGCGCATGAGGTCTAAGGGTATCAGGCTGCGAATGTTTGCGGCGGAGAAGCGTGTCTCTCCGGAGCCACTCGCACCCAGCGCGCATGGCTTCGCGCACTTGGACTACATCCTGGGATACAGGAAGCGCTACAGGAAGGGCAGGAAGTCGGAGGGGCGTGGAGGTTTTTCGAGGATGCGGGCGGTGAGGACGGCCCCGCTGCGGTTGTCATGGAGGGTGATGGGGAAGGCGAGGACGCTCCAGGTGAGCGGCTGCTCTTCAAGTCGAGGCGTGTTGAGCAGGCCACGGCGGGTACGGTCAATGTAAGTCTCGCGGCTGTGGCAGACGGTCTGGATGACCTCGCGCCAGTCGCGCATGATGGGCAGCTCATTGAAGACGCAGCGGCCGACGAACCAGTCGCGTGGCTGGCCGAGATAGTCGGCGGCGTACTCGTTGCAATATTGCCAGATGCCTCGTTCGTCAAAGATCTGAACAAGAACGTCGGAGCCTATGGTGAGCGAGAGACGGGAGTAGAAGAAGTCGCGCGCGTCGACGACGACAGGAGCCCCGCGCTGTTTGGCACCGAGAGAGCTGAGCGCGTCGAGGAGGTCTTCGACCGAGCTGTGCCCTTTGAGGAGGTGCATGTCCTCGACTCCGCCGAAGAAGCGGTCGAGGGTGGCGGAGAGGATGATGATGGGGACGTGAGGCCGTCGGCGGCGAAGGAGAGCGGCGACTTCGGTGCCGAACTGGCCTGCGCCGAGGTGGTAGTCGAGGACGGCGATGTCGATTTTGTTGAAGAGCTCGGTGGCCTCTTCGATGGTCGAGGCAGGGACGCACTCGTAGCCATGCTGGCGCAGGATGGCGGTGCGGAGATGAAGATTGGTGGGCTCGTCATCGAGCAGGAGCACACGAATAGGCCGGGCTTGGGGAGTCGGCATCATGCGAACAGAGGCTGGGGCGGTCGGGATGTCGCCAGGCGGCTCGATCATCGGCTATACCACCCTTATGATGCCTCTTTCTACGACTATGGTCACCATTTATTTGGTTATTTTAGTTTGGATTTTATCCCCCGCAGCAATTCGGGAAGGCGATTGACTAACGCAACTGATCGAAGCCATTGGCGATTGTCAATTGCCGGATAGCCACTGACGACTTTGCCCGGATCAACGTCGCCCGGAATGCCGCTTTGGGCGGTCGCGATGGCCCCGTCGCCCACGGTGCAGTGGCCGGCGACCCCAACCTGGCCGGCGAGGATGACGTTTTTGCCGACGGTGGTCGATCCGGCGAGTCCGACCTGTGCACAGAGCAGGGTATTGGAGCCGACAGTTGAGCCGTGGCCGACCTGAACCAGGTTGTCGATCTTTGCCCCGGCGTGGATGCGGGTTTCGCCAATGGAGGCACGATCGACACAGGCGTTGGCCTGGATCTCAACGTTATCTTCGATAACGACCGGGCCGGACTGGAGAATCTTGTACCAGGAGCCATCGGATTGGCGGGCGAAGCCGAAGCCGTCGGCTCCGACGACGACGCCGTTCTGCAGGATGATGTTCTTGCCGAGGCGGCAGTGTTCGCGGACAACAGCGTGCGCGTGGGCGAAGAGGTTATTGCCTGCGTGAGAGTGGGGGTAGAAGACGACGTGGGGGAGGATGATGGCGTGGTCGCCGATGGTGACGTTGTCGCCGATGACGGCGTAGGCGCCGATGTGGGCGTTGGCGCCGATGTGGGCGGTTGATGCAATGGAAGCGGTGGGGTGTATGCCGGGCGGGTAGGTGGGGGCGCGGTAGAAGAGCTCAATGGCGAAGGCGAAGGCCAGGTATGGGTTTTCTACGCGGAGCGTCGCGGTGGGGATCTCGGGGAAGCCGGGTTCGACGACGATAGCTGTGGCTTTGGTAGTGCGGGCGAGGGAGGCGTACCTGGGGTTGGACACGAAGGTCAGGTCGCCCGGGCCTGCTGTCTCGATGCCGGCGACGCGTGTAATTTCGGCGGAGGGGTCGCCGCGGAGGGTGGCGTCGAGGTACTCGGCAAGCTTGGCCAACTTCATGGTTTGCATGGGGGGAATTATAGAGCTATCAGCCTTGAGTTTTTCGGCGTTGGCGGCTGGGCGGGCTGCCTGAGGACGATTCAGCCGGCTGGATTTTGAAGGGAATTTTCCCTCGGCCGACAAGCCCTGAAGAGAGAAATATCCCGTGTTCAGTTCGGGCGGTTGTTGGGCGGGATGAGGTTGTCGAAGAGGTCTTCCTGGAAGGAGGGGACGGAGGTGGCAGGGAGGGGTTTGCGGCGGGAAGGGGTGGTGATGACGGCGATTAACTGGAGTTCTGTCAGAGAGGTGCGGGGGATGTAGATGCGTTGGGTGTTGGACCGCGTGTCGGGCGGGGTGAGGTGGAGGCCGGCGTCCTGGATGAGGTCGTCGGTGAGGGTGATGTCGATCGGGGCGAGGCCCTCGAGGAGGTCACCGCCACGGAAGGTGAGGCGGAGCCACAGGCCTTCGGTGCGGGGCTTGGCGAGGAAGGTGCGGCGGGTGAGGCGCTCGGGGTTGAGGGTGTCGCTGAGGTTAAAGTCGCGGACGTAGCAGATGTGCTTGATGTCGCCGAGGAGAAGGGTGATGACGCGGCCACTGAGGTCGAGGAGATCGAGAGATGGCTGCGGGACGCGGCGCAGGAAGCCGGTGAGCGGGAGGTAGCCGGGGAGGGTTTCGCCGGTGAAGCGGCGGATGATGACCTTTTTGTGCGCGGAGGACATGTTTTGGTAGACCGGACCGGTTGGGGAGCGAGTCTGGCAAATTGTCGCATGGCACAGGAGGCAGAGGGCGAAAAAGCTGCGTATGACGTAGTCAAATCGCTAATGCTGTGTTACACTTACCTTTTGTGCCTCAGTGTCATGATCTTGATAAACGCTTGATCCGTCTTAGCTTAGGTATGGTGTTCGGACGAGTTTGAGTGTACCGGTTTGACCGGCTTGGAGTAAATCTACCCGATATGGCCGATTACATTTATTTGCTGGAAAACCGCCTTTCGCAGGCGCAACAGGCCGCCTTGCTTGCTGTGCGCCAAGTGGCTCGTGCGAAAGGTCTTACCGTATTCCTGGTTGGCGGAGCGGTACGTGATATGACGAGCGGATCGCCGGTGCGGGATCTGGATGTAGTGGTTCAGGGAAATGCGCTTAAGTTGAAGAAAGATATCGAGAAAGTCGGCGGTCATGTCACTGGTGACAATGAGGCTTTCCAGTCAGTTTATGTGCGGTTTCCGGGCGGCGTCCGTATGGAGATCGGCAGCACCTTGACGGTCTCGTATCCGAAGCCGGGCAAACCAGTGGTGAAGGCGGCGACGATTCTTGAGGATCTGCGCCGGAGGGACTTTACCGCGAACGCCATGGCTCTATCGCTGAACGATGGTTCCTATGGGCTCCTGATGGATCCCCTGAACGGCGTGGCGGACATTGAAAACCGCGAGTTGCGACTGGTCAGCAATTACGGGTTTATCGAAGACCCGGTGCGGATGATCCGGGCGGCTCGGTTGATGGCACGACTGGGCTGGCAAATGGACGAGAAGACCCTGCAACGGTATGAGACAGGGAAGCAGGAAGGGTATATCTCGGCGATGGATGCGTTCCATCGCGGATATGAGACCGAGGAGATCTTCCACGAGGAGGATCCGCTGCGAGTGATCAGGCGGCTTGAGGCCGAGGGCTGGATGAAGCATCTGTTCGCGGCGTTGTCTTCGGCCAAGGCTAATACGGCAGAGCTGGACCGGTTGCGTGAGAGCCACATGCAGCTCGTGATGCAGGGCATCCATCCCGAAGCAGCGACTGCGAACTTTCCGTACCTGACGGCGAAGATGAATCCGAAGGACGTCGCTACGCTGAAGAAGACCTTCCCGAGGCAGGGGTTTGTGGAAGAGATTGCGGCACTTGAGGGCGAGTCGAAGGCGTTTGCGGTGGAGTTCTCCGGCAAAGGCGCGGCGGCCCCGTCGCAGGCGTGGAAGCTGCTGCATTCAGCCAAGCCGGAGTCGGTTCTTTGGGTCGCGCATACCTCGAAGAACGCGGCGGTCCAGGCGAAGTTCAAAGGGTTCTTTACCGAGTGGGCGCGGGCGAAGCAGAAGATACCTTATGTATTGATGCAGGAGATGCGGATTACGCCTGATCTTCCGATTTATAAAGAACTGCTGGACAAATTGTTCTTCGAGTTGATGGATAACAAACTGACGACACCTGAGGAGATGAAGGCTTATCTCGAGCCGCACTCTCCGCCTGCTCCTCCTCCGCCGGTGCATCTGCGCCGTGCGCGCGCGGTGAAGAAGGATGCGAAGCCTCCGAAGAGCCGCAAGAAGGCCGTGGCCGCGGTGGAAGGTGAGCCGGTGGAGACTATCGCTGCTGCAGCTGTGACGGAAGTGAAAGCTCCGGCTACGGCGAAGGTCGCACCTGCGAAGGTTGCTCCGGCCAAGGCGGTTGTTGCGAAGGCCGTGGCGATGGCAAATGCGAAGGTCGTTCTGAAGGCTCCAGCGAAGAAGGCAGTGGCGATCAAGCATCCTCCGGTTAAGCACGTTGCGGCGAAGAAGACTGTGCCGAAGCCAGTGACGAAGAAAGCTCCGGTGAAGAAGGCGGCTCCGGCGAAGAAGATTGTGAAAAAGGCTCCGGTGAAGGTAGCTACGAAGAAAGCAACTGCGAAGAAGGCTGCTCCGGCGAAGAAGATTGTGAAAAAGGCTGCACCTGCGAAGAAGGCGGCAAAGCCTGTGGCTAAGAAGAAGCGGTAGTTGGGCGCCGTTGATGTTGAGCAGCAATGCTGTGTTGGCGCTCTTGAGTGAAAGCGCAGGGCTACCTTTCAGCGGCCTGGAGGCGATTTCTTCAGGAAGATATTCAGTCGCAAAGATATTTTTTCGCGCGCTTTTAACGGTCTGAGAGCGGCCCTTGCGAGAGGCGTCGCGGAGGTAACCTAGCTTGGTCCTGCGGACAGACGGGTGCGAGGGACAGGCATTGGGTTGATATACTTGGTGCGTTACAACCATTCTATAAATTTTGATGGATTGTCGGGAACGAAGCAGCGGAGTGCTGCGTATATCTGCTCAATCAAAGCATTTCCGGGCGCCGGGAGTGTAAGAGGCAGAAGCATTCTTTAAGAGTCGCACCGAGGGTGCTTCGCGTCTTAACAGGCATCGCAACGTTTTATGATCTGGTCTGCTGCGCGAAGATGCGGGCGAGACAGGATTATGAATTGAAGGTCCGGGCCCAGGGGTGAACCTGGGAACTCCCCGGCACAGCGTAGGGAAGAGTTGGAGAGCGCATCGTGAGATTAAGAGATATGCAGGCGGCAGCGAGCATTGCCCTGTTGTTGATGAGTGCATGGACACAGCCGGGAATGGCGCAGCAAACGCCTCCACCGCAACAGAGCACGCAACCAAGTCCGACGCAACCCGCCGCACCGCAACCGATCGCGAACGATACGACCGGCCAGGCTGGACTCCCTCAGGCTCCGGCGCCGAAGCCGACCGTGCCGCTCTATCTGCGGGATACCACCCGCGACTATACGCAGCCCAAGAGCCACTTCTGGAATCCGGTGGCGCCGTATACGCCGATTAATGTTCCGGCGCGGCTACTGGGCAATTCACCCAAGGTCGAACAGCTGCTTCAGGATGGAAAGATCTATCTGAGTCTGTCCGACGCGGTGACGCTCGCCCTTGAGAATAACTACGACATTGCGATTGCGCGCATCAATCTGGATATCGCCGATACGGACATTCTGCGGGCGAAGGCGGGCTCGGGTCTGCGCGGTGTCTCGAGCGGCCTGGTAACCAATACGCTTGGCGGCTCGACGCAGACGATTTTGGGTGGCGGCGGACCAGGCGCAACCTCGGCTGGAGCCGGCGGCGCTGGCGCGGGCGTAAATGGATTGGTGCTGAGCACCCAGGGCGGCGGGCCGGTACCCGAGCAACTGGATCCGGTGTTGAACGGAAACCTCTCCTATGAGGCGAGCAATGCACCGCAGATTAATACGCTGTTCAGCGGTGGCCTCAATGTGTTGACCACCGACACCGCGACCTACAACTTTAATTACGTACAGGGTTTTCTGACCGGCACACAACTAACGGTAGGTTTCAACAATACGCGTGTGTCGACAAATAATCCGTTCAGCAACTACAGCCCGTCCTTTACGACGGGCTTCCGGGCGACGGCGACTCAGCATCTGCTGCAGGGGTTTGGCTGGGGAATCAATGGCCGGTTCATTGTGCAGGCTAAGAACGACCGGCAGATCACCGACTCAGCCTTTCGGCAGCAACTGCTTTACACGTTGAATCAGGTGGAGGCGGTCTACTGGGCTCTGGTGAGCGCGTATGAGGACGAACAGGCGAAGGAACGTGCGCTGGCGCAGTCGACGCAGTTGACGGCAGACAACCGCAAGCAGCTTGAGATCGGCACCCTGGCTCCGCTGGATGTTGTGAACTCGGACAGCGCGGTAGCGAGCGACAGGCAGGCGCTGGTTGCGTCCAAATCGAATCTGGAGTATCAGCAGCTCATTGTGAAGCAGGTGATTGCGCGTAATCTGAACGATCCGCAACTTGCGATTGCGCCGGTGATCCCCACAGATCGTGTAAGTCTGGAACGACTCGCGGAAGAGGACCTGCCTTCTGAAGATCTGGTGAAGGTGGCGTACGCGAATAACCCGCAGATCGAACAGGCTGTGCTGAGTCTGAAGAATAACGAGATTACGATCAAAGCCTTCAAAAATGGCTTGCTGCCGACGGTCGATGCCTACGCGTTCTATGGGGCCAATGCGCTTGGCGGTTCGCAGAATCCGACCGCTCTCGACTTCACCACCGGCAAGCCGTATCCGGCGGGAACTTTTCCGACGGTGGACTATGGCACGGCGTTCGGTAATTTATTCAACAGCAGCGCACCGGACAAAGGCGTAGGAGTGAACATCAACGTCACGTTGCGAAATCGGACGGCGCAGGCGGACCAGGCTCGGTCGCAGATGGAGTACAGGCAGACCGAGATGCGATTGCAACAGCTTTATACGCAGATTCGCATCCAGGTGATCAACCAGCAGTATGCGTTGACCAACGACCGAGCCCAGGTACTTGCAGCACAGGCGGCACGGGACTATGCAGCGCAGAGTCTGGACGCCGAGCAGAAGAAGTACAAATTAGGAGCTTCGACGACGGCGAATGTTCTGCAGCAGGGGAGAAACCTGGCAATCGCGGAGAACACGTTGATCTCGAATACAGCGGCATACGCAAAGGACAGGTCGGTGTTGCGGGAGCTTCTGGCGAACACACTGGATACGTATGGAATCAGCATCGTTGCCGCAGCATCGGGCGCTTTGGGACAGACTCCGGTCATTCCGGGGTTGACTGCACCGAAGCCTCCAGAGGCACCAAAGCCGATTACTGTAACGCCGAATACGCCGCCTCAGTAGCTCGAGGTGATTTTGGAGAGGGTCCGAGCTTCGGCCCGGGCCTTTTTCTTTTGCGAGACTAGTTTTGTTCTGACACGACAGTCGTACGTGCAAGCGAGTTTTCCAAACGATTGCGACGTGCCGAGTGGACTAAACTGAACTCCTATGAGTGAACAGAATAAAGAACATGCTGGAGGAGATTGGAATGCTCTGGCGAAGGCGTCTTCTGCCTATCTGCGGTCGGCGATGCATCAACCGGTGGAGTGGCAGGAGTGGGGCGAGGCGGCGTTTGCCAAGGCGAAGGCAGAAGACAAGCCGATTCTTCTCGATATCGGCGCGGTGTGGTGCCACTGGTGCCATGTGATGGATCGCGAGTCGTATGAGAACGCAGAGACCGCGAGGATCATCAACGACCAGTTCATTGCGGTGAAGGTGGACCGCGACGAGCGGCCGGATGTGGATACGCGTTATCAGGCGGCTGTGTCGGCGATCAGCGGGCAGGGAGGGTGGCCGCTGACGGCGTTTCTGACTCCGGAGGGCAAACCTTTTTTCGGGGGCACCTACTTTCCGCCGACAGATCAGCATGGAAGGCCCGGGTTCCCGCGTGTGCTGCTGACGATGGCTGAGGCCTTTCAAAAGCGGCGCGATGAGGTGAACGATTCGGCCGGAAGCGTGATGGCGGCGATCGAGCACAACGAATCGTTCATGGGCCGAGCAGGGAATCCGGGACCGGAACTTGCGGGGAAGTTGGTCGATTCGGCGCTGAAGCAGTTCGATGCGCGGTCGGGCGGGTTTGGATCGCAGCCGAAGTTTCCGCACTCAGGCGCGATTGATTTGTTGCTGGATGCAGCATCGCGGGTCTCGGTTGGCGGTGCTGCGAGTGTTGGAGACGCGGCAAAGAATGCGGCGATGACGACACTGATGAAGATGTCAAAGGGTGGCATCTATGATCATCTCGCAGGCGGATTTCATCGCTATTCCGTGGATGACCGGTGGGTGGTGCCGCACTTTGAAAAGATGTCGTACGACAACAGCGAACTGCTGAGGAACTACGTGCATGCGTTTCAGACTTTTGTAGAGCCAGAGGCTGCACGGGTGGCGCGGGAGATGATCGGGTGGATCGACGAATGGCTGAGTGACCGGGAGCATGGCGGGTTTTACGCTTCGCAGGACGCGGATTTTTCCCTGGATGATGACGGCGACTACTTTACGTGGACTCTGGGTGAAGCGGCTGCGGTGCTTACCCCTGATGAGATGGCGGTCACCAGCGCGTACTACGACATCGGCGAGATCGGCGACATGCATCACAACCCGGCAAAGAATGTGCTGCATATTCGCGGAACGCTGGAAGGTGTTGCGAAGGCGAACAAGATCACTCTGGATGAGGCGAAGGAGCGGCTTGAGTCGGGCAAGGCAAAGCTATATGCGGCGCGGTTGAAGCGGCCTACGCCTTATGTGGACAAGACAATCTATGTTGGTTGGAACGGGATGATGATCTCGGCTTATATCGAGGCCGGACGTGTGCTCGATCTGCCGGAGGTGCGCGCGTTTGCGCTGAAGTCTCTGGATCGTGTGCTAGCGGAGGCGTGGGATGACACAGCGGGCATGGCGCATGTCGTCGCGTATGGAGAGGCTGGAGGGGCGGGTGCACGAGTCGCCGGTGTGCTCGATGACTACGTGTTCGCTGGTCACGCAGCGTTGGATGCGTGGGAGTTGACAGGAGAGAGGAGGTACTACGCGGCTGCTGAAGCGATCATGGAGTCTGCACTGATGCGGTTTTACGATCCGGTTGGGTGTGCGTTCTTCGACACCGAGGCTGCAGCGGAGGGAGAGAAACGGCTGGGTGCTCTGGTGACCCGAAGAAAGCCGTTGCAGGACTCCCCGACACCTGCGGGGAATCCAGTGGCGGCGGCTTTGCTGTTGCGGCTTGAGGCGCTGAATGGGCGTGAAGACTATTCGGTGAAGGCCCTGGAGACGCTGGAGACGTTTGCAGGGGTCGTCGAACACTTTGGCCTCTACGCCGCGAGCTACGGGTTGGCACTGCAACGAATGGTGCTGCGAGCAGCGCAGGTTTGTGTCATCGGCGATGATGCTGCGGCGAGAAGGCTGGAGGCTGTGGCTCTTGCACGGTATGCGGTGAACAAGAGTGTGATCCGGCTGCGACGGGATCAGTTGAACGAACTGCCTCCGACACTGGCGGAGACTCTGCCGCATCTTCCCGGGTTGAAGAGCGGTGGGAGCTTCGCGGTGGTTTGCAATGGGAACGGGTGTCTGCCGCCGGTCTCGACCGTCGATGAGTTGATTACAGCGATGAATCAGTCGTTGTAATGAAGTCGCCTGGTCCGTCTTTATGCCACGACCCTGTCGCCGTGGCTTGGGGGTTGGCTGGTGACCAGGATTCGCGTGGATTTCGCGCTTCGATTGATCGCCTGATGCAGTTGACCGGGGGCGATCTCGAGGCCTTCGCCGGCGTGGAGGACGAAGTCGTGATGTTCGACTTCGAGGGTCAGTTCGCCCTCGAGCACGTAGAAGAATTGACGCGCATGAACATGGTGATGCCGGACTTCACTGGCCCCTACGGGCATCAGCTCTTCGATGACGCTTAGTTCAGGAGTCTTGACGAGATGCCAGCCGTCACAGTCGGTTCCTTGCAGGCCTCCCCATTTGTAGTGTTCGGCAGATTTTGTATTGATGATTTGCGTTGGCAAGATTAAGCGCCTGAGGATGAGATGGGTGCGTTTCGCGGTGATCCCATTTTATGCGGTTATTGAGATCACTATTTTTCCGGAGTTGAGTAGAGAAGGTAAAGAGTTGTCGTAGACCTGCGCTGCGCTTTGCAACGGAACAAACGCTTTTACGAAGGTCTGGAGTTTGCCTGAGTCGAAAAGGGCGGCGATCTCTGCAAGTCGCGGGCCGTCAGGCTGGACGAGGAAGAAGGCGTCTCTGATGTGTTGTGGGGCATCGTCGGGAATGCCAGATACAACCGTAACGACGCGTCCACCGGGACGGAGCACGTTCCACGACCGAGTCAGCGTATCTCCGCCGACTGTGTCGACGACGAGGTCGATGTCGCGAAGTTCCTGATCGAACCGGCTGGTGCGGTAGTCGAGGACCTGATCGGCTCCCAGGTCTTTGACGAGAGCGATACTTGAGGCGGATGTTGTTGCGATGACTTGCGCGCCAAGAGACTTCGCGAACTGCACGGCGAAGAATCCGACACCACCCGCGCCGCCGTGGATGAGGACGCGCTGGCGGGGCTCGAGGTGGCCGTGCGTGGTGAGAGCCTGCCATGCGGTAAGGGCTCCGATGGGGACTGAGGCGGCCTGTTCGTAGGTGAGGGATTTTGGCTTCGCCGCGACCGAGGAGGCTGACGCAACGCAGAACTCAGCGAGTGCGCCTTCCTGATACCAGTCGTTCATCCCGTAGATAGCTTGACCGACGGAGAAGCCGCTCACGTCTTCGCCGATGGATGCCACTTCGCCGGAGAACTCGTGGGTGGGAATGGCGTGTTGTCTGGCTGAACCGTCTTTTTGTTGCAGAGTCGGTTGCCACTCGAGTTCCGCCGTGATGACGCCGGCTGCGTGGACTCGGACAAGGATCTCGCCTGGTGCAGGCGTTGGCGTTGGGCATTCTGACGGCTGGAGGGCGAGGCCTTTCGCCGTTTCAATCAATTGCATGACTTTCATCGATCGTGATCCTCTAACTGCCGATAAGGGATTGTTGGGCGGGCGGGGCTGTTGGGTTCGGAGCGCGCAGGATGAGCATATTCGCTGGGTCATTGCCGAGGGGGATTCCGTGTTTTTCAAAGGCGAGGATCATGCAGCGGCGCAGCTCACGGAGGACGATATCGCGCTGGTTGGTGCGGACGCGGAGTTGAACGGGATAGGTGACGGCTCGGCCTTCGATCTTGTCGACGCCGAGGATGACGGGATCGGCGACGGCAATGTCTTTGAAGTTGGGGTCGTTGCGCACCTGGCCGGCGACGTCGGTGAGGATGGCGATAACCCTGTCCGGATTGGCGCTGGCGTCGACGCTGACGTTCAGGGTAGCAACGGCGTAGTCGCGGGAGAGGTTGGAGACGGTGGCGATCTGGCTGTTGGGGATAATGTAGAGCGTGCCGTCGGCGTCGCGGAGGTTGGTGCGGCGGAGGGAGAGGTCTTCGACGGTGCCTTTGAGGCCGGCGATGTTAACGACCTCGCCGACGTTGTACTGGTCCTCGACGAGGATGAAGATTCCGTTGAGGACGTCCTTGAAGATGCTTTGCGCGCCGAGGCCGATACCGATGCCGAGGATGCCGGCCGAGGCGAGGATCGGCTCATAAGGAATGCCGAAGATACTCAGGAGTTGAAGGAAGACGACGAAGCCTAAGATGGCGTAGGAGGTGGTTCGGATGATGGCGGCTGTGGTGCGAAGCTGTGCGGCACGGTGGAAGTTGCCGTGTTGGCGGTCGGCTCGTTTGCGCAGTCGCCTGACAAAGTAGAGCACGAACCGGTGGAGTAAAAACGTAATGAAAACGACCGCGAGGGCCTTCGGAAGCCTGTTTTGAATGATGAAGATAAAATCGTTGTGCCAGTCGCGCCTGATAACGCCAAGGATAGTCTTGCCTTCGTCTTGCGGGGACACGGCCAGAAAGTGCATGATGACGACGTCTCGCTTTCGGGATGCTGTAGAACCAGAATGCTTCAGCTGTTCGTAAGATGCAATTCTGGCTGGAAGACGGGATGAAACATGCCCTTTCGAAGATGGTCAGAGATGATCAGGGGATCGTATGAGAGTGCTTCGAGTTGCCTGGATTGGGATAATCCTTGGAACGGCGTGCTGTGTCAACGGAAACGGCGGAATCGCGACTCAGCAGTCGGTGCCACCAGCGACGGCGACCGTGCCGTGGGGAAGTGTTCCCGCGATGACCACTCCGTCGGGGGGCAACAATTCCGCGAATCCCCTTGATCCGCGGATAGCTGAACAGCGGGAAAAATTGCAGAGCAGCGAACGGCAAAAGCAGTTGCGGTCGGACACCGACAAGTTACTTGCGCTAGCCACGGATCTGAAACAGCAGGTGGATAAGACGGACAAGGGAGTGCTCTCCATCGACGTGATTAAAAGGGCCGACGAGATCGAGAAGCTGGCCCACAACGTGAAAGAGCAGATGAAAAAGTGATCTGACCCGCGGTCCGCGCTGATCCGCCCCCTCCAGCTCTCGGACGTTGCCAATACTGCTCATTCATCTTGCCCGTCCAAGGGTGAAAGGCGCAAGATTGTTACATCTGGCTTTCGAGAATGAGCCTGTGATCTTAAGATGCGATTCTGGCACTAAAAAGTGGATAAATGGCCGCCTGTAGGTGGCGAATGGGGACTGCGATGAAAATGCTACGTGTTGCAATGACAGGAGCGGTTTTAGTGGCAGCGTGTTCTATCAGTGTGAGCGGGGGGCAGATGCCCCAACAGCCGCCGTTAGGGCCTCCGACGCGGCAGATACCCGGGTCGCCGCAAAAGCCGGGGTTGGGTTCTCCGGATGAACCGAATCCGCTCGATGCGAATCGCGCTGAACAGCAGGAGCGGATGCGAAACAGCGACCGTCAGAAACGGCTGGTGGCGGACACGGACAAATTGCTTGCGCTGGCCACGGACCTGAAGGCCCAGGTGGATAAGTCGACCAAAGATACGTTGTCTGTCGAGGTAATCAAGAAGGCCGATGAGATCGAGAAGCTTGCCCATAGCGTGAAAGAGCGAATGAAAGGGTAGGTCTTTGGTACTACGTTTCTGGCATTCGTTTACAAGTGCTGGTGGAATAGTTTGGGCTAATGGGCTGGTGGGGCTTGAGTTAGGGCTGCGGCAGCGTTGATCTGAGGGACTGGTAAGCCGGGGGAAGCGATCGCCGAGTTGCGCAGAGCAGCGACGATGGCGTCGGCCGACCAGCCGGGGTGGGCGGCGCGAAGGAGTGCGGCGACCCCGGCAGCCAGAGGGGCCGAGGCGCTGGTTCCGATGGCTTGAACGTAGGCGGCGTGGCCGAGGTTAAAGCATCCGTAGCTGTGGTTGGAGTCGGAGGGAACTCCGTCGGCTGTATTGGGGTTGCCAGAGCTGCAGGCACCGCGGATCCATCCGCTGACCGTGGTCTCTCCGCCATCGGGATAGCTGCCGCCGGGCGCAGCGAGCGCATTGAGGGGGCTGCCGTAGTTGCTGTAATAGGGAAGAGTGATGGGGCCGGGGACGCAGCTGGCACCGGCTGTCTCGTCCTGGGTACAAGCGGGATTTGTCGAGGCAACGATGGCGAGAACGCCGCGGGACTGGGCGGGCAGTTCGACGTAGCGCGGGTTGGAGAGGTCGAAGCCGTCGTTTCCGGCAGAGGCCACGACGACGATGTTGGCCTGTTCGGCGGCGTAGGTGACGCGATTGAAGGCAGCAAGGAGTCCTGCGCCGTCTCCTGTAGTGAGGTCAGCGGTGGTTCCAACCGAGAGTGAAATGACGTCGGCGCGGTTGGTGATGGCGTCCTCGATGCCTTGCATGATCCAGCTAAGAAGTCCGCTGGCCTCACCCGCTTTGCACTGGTCGGCAGAGCTTGCGGCGCCGGCGATTGGGGTGGGCATGCGCTGGAGGACCTTGATGTTGAGTATGGTTGCGGCAGGCGCTACGCCGATAACCTGTCCGGTACCGGGGCCGATTGCGGCGGCGGCGAGCGACGCAGTCCAGGTGCCGTGGCCTGTCTGGTCTTGTGGGGTGCCGTCGTCACACGCGGAGGGATACGCGGTCTGGTCGACTTCAGTGAGATTGAGTGCAAGGTTCGGGTTGATGTCAGGGTGAAACTGGTCGACGCCGCTGTCGATGATGGCGAGGCGGACGCCTTTACCCTGCGTGGTGTCCCATGGACCGTGAACGGGGCCACCGGGAACGTTGTTGCCGTAACCGCCGACCTGCTGGACTGCCCAGCTTTGCGGAGTGGTGTAGTAGGTGTCGTACGGCGGAGGAGGTGGAATGGATGCCTGTGCCGTGTTGAGGGGGCCATGGGTGGGAAGTCTCCCTGTGGGGGTAGTTGGGTTGGGAGCTATCGCTCGCGTGTTGAGTCGATGGGCGGAAACGATGAGGTCGTGAAGAACGAAGTCAACGTTAGGCTGAGTGGCGAGGCGGCGTAGGACGATTGCGTCGTCCTCTGATGTCACGGACTGGACGGCGGCGATGCCTAAGTGCTCGCTGCGGCCGGTAAGGCGAGCTCCGGTGGAGGCGACACGAGCCTCGGCGTCAGCGGGGATGGCGGCGCTACGATAGACAACCAGATAGCGGTGAGGAGCGATGGTCGTGGTAGCGAACTGAGCAAAGACAGATGTCGGTCCGAGGGCAAGGGCCACAGCGATCACTAACGAACTTGATTTCGCCGCCAACATAGGCTTTCCTGAGCTGAAGCAAATGTGTTTCGGATACCGATGCACTGCCTTCTGTGGCAAGTCTGTGACCAATCGCAGGCTGGAAATCAGCCTGAAGATTGAATCATTTGCAGAATTCCGGACGCGAGAGGGCCTCTTCGTTGCGTGTGTCGAATTGTTTTGCGGGGAAAGACATTGCCCATTGAGCAACGGTTTTCCTTCTGGCATCCCTGGCAAGGCAGCACCTCGTTGTTGCGTTGAGGTATGAATCGGCGTCAAAGGAATTTGGCTGAGGAAAAGTGGAGTTGTGTGCTATTACTTTGGTTTGCAGGTTTCAGGAACATATGGATCCGCAATGCCGAAAAAAGACGCATCAAACTTTGCGTCAGGGAGCATTCAGGGACACATTGACCCTCCTCGATTCCACGTGCTCTAATTGGCGCCTTTGTGAAGCAAAGAGAAATTTTGAGTTGTAAGGAGACCTTTGAATGGTTGCAGTAAGCTTTTTGGCTCTGGCCGTACAAGAGCAGGTTGCGGTTACGCCAGCCTATGTCGGCAATGACGACGGACGGATGTATCTGTGGATCGCGCTGGGGGTTGGGGTACTGGCGCTGGTGGCTGCGCTGATGCTGGCGCGTGCGGTAATCGCCTCGGATACGGGAACGGCGGAGATGCGGGCGATCTCGGACGCGATCCGCGAAGGAGCCGAGGCGTTTCTGCGACGGCAGTACAAGACGATCGGGATGATTGCGCTCGGGCTGGCGGTGGTGGTGTTCTTTGGCTACAAGATGTCGCCGAGGACGGAGCCCTTTGCGTTAAAGACGGTGGTGAGCTTTCTGGTGGGCGCAGTGTGTTCCGCGCTGGCGGGATATACGGGGATGTATTGCTCGATCCGGGCGAATATCCGGACAGCTTCCGCAGCACGGACGAGTTTGAATAAGGCACTGCAGATGGCGCTGCGTGGCGGCGCGGTGACGGGGTTGGTAGTTGTGGCGCTCTCACTGCTGGGTGTCGGGTTTCTGTTTCTTTTCTTTGGCGGGCTCGAGCATCCTGCGGCTGTGCCGTATCAGCTGGTGGGCTTTGGGTTCGGCGCTTCACTGGTTGCGTTATTCGCGCAGTTGGGCGGAGGCATTTACACCAAGGCCGCGGATGTGGGCGCGGATCTTGTGGGTAAGGTCGAGGCCGGAATTCCTGAAGATGATCCGCGGAACCCTGCCGTCATTGCGGATCTGGTCGGCGACAACGTTGGCGACTGCGCAGGACGTGGCGCGGACATCTTTGAATCGACCGCGGCGGAGAATGTGGGCGCGATGATTCTGGGTGCAGCACTGTATCCGGTGTTTGGCGTGAAGGGGATTCTGTTTCCGCTGATCGTGTTGGCGATCAACCTGGTTGCAAGCATCGTAGGCGTGTTCGTAGTGAGCACCCGCGAAGACGAGGACCCGATGCATGCGTTGAACAAGGGGTTCTACGTCACCTCGGCTTTGGCGCTCGCGGGATTTGCGGGCGCGGTCTACACGATGCTGAACGGGCCGCAAGTGCAACCGCTGTGGCTGCTCGGCTGCGGCGTCGTGGGTCTGATCACAGCGTTTCTCTTCGTCTGGATTACGGAGTACTACACTGAGTCGCGCTATCGACCGGTGCAATCGATTGCAGAGGCTTCCCTGACAGGCCCGGCAACGAACATCATCAGTGGCCTGGCGGTGGGCATGGAAACGCCGGCTCTGCCTGTAATCGTGATCTCCGCCGCACTGCTGCTGAGTTACTACTTCGGTGTTCGGGGACTCGCGGAAGTTTCGACGATCAGCGACTACGCGAAGGGAATCTATGGAACGGCGATCGCCACGATGGGAATGCTGAGCTGCGCGGCCTACATTCTGGCGATGGATACGTTCGGGCCAATCACGGACAACGCCGGCGGCATCATCGAGATGTCGAACCAGCCTGACGCGATTCGCGAGCGCACCGACAAGCTGGACTCGGCGGGCAATACGACGAAGGCGTTGACCAAGGGCTACGCGGTCGGCTCGGCTTCGCTGGCGGCGTTTCTCCTGTTCTCGGCTTATCTCGAGGAGATCAAGGTCATTGTCTCGGCGAAGGTCGCGAACGCCGGTGGATTCATGCCGCCGGGGTGGAGCTTCACCAATGTCAACCTGGCGCAGGTTCCGGTGTTTGTCGGGGCGCTGCTTGGAGCGATGCTGACGTACCTGTTCAGTTCGATGGCGATCAAGGCTGTAGGACGGACGGCGCAGATGGTTGTGCAGGATGTGAGGAACCAGTTCAAGGAGAATCCGGGGATCATGGCCGGCACGTCGAAGCCGGACTATGGGCGGTGCGTGCACATCGTGACAGGTGCGGCGTTGAAGGAGATGGTGCTTCCCGGAGTGCTGGTGGTAAGTCTGCCGGTGGCCGTCGGCCTGATCTTCCGTCACCTCAGCGCGAGCTATCAGGCGAGCACGGCGATCTATGCTGCAGGCACGATTCTGCCTGTTCCGGCGATCGCGGGAAAGGCCGTGAATCTGGCTGGAGCCGAAGCGGTCGCTGGGTTGCTGATGGTCGGAACGATCTCGGGCGTACTGCTGGCGATGCTGATGAACAACGGAGGCGGCGCGTGGGACAATGCCAAGAAGTTCATCGAAACGGGACAGTACGGCGGGAAAAAGTCAGAAGCGCATAAGGCTGCTGTGGTGGGTGATACGGTCGGCGATCCGTTCAAGGACACCGCCGGGCCAAGCCTGCATGTGCTGATCAAGCTGCTGGCGACGATTACGCTGGTGCTCGCTCCGCTGTTTGTCTAGACGGAAGGAAAAAGTAAAAAAGGCGGACCGGCGAGGTGCTGGCTCGCCTTTTACTTTTGATAAGGTTGCGTATGGCCGCGACAGTGAACACAGGCTCGCGCAGATGGATCCCTTCTTCGCCCTTGCGGCGCGACCGACGTGCATTTTGGCATTCCATTCCCATGCGCGAACTCCGCTATCTGATGATTGCGGCGTTTATCTTGTTTGGGACAGGGGGATTTCTTGCAGACATAACAGCGAAGGGACAGCTGCCCGTCGCGGTGGTCGCGTTATGGATAGTTTTAAGCGGTGGCTTTGCGATTCTGTACGTGATTGGCTTCGCGCGGCGTCCGGTCTTAATACCGGCAGTCATCGTCTCCCAATTCATTGCCGTATTTTTTTCAGTTCGTTTTACGAACGCAATCATTCAGTCGCATCGATTTCCCGTGCCATCGATGGAGCGGGGACTGTCGTTGTCGGTGAATGGAATCTGGGCCACGATTGTCGGATCGTATCTCTTTTTTATTGGGTTCATTCAGACGTCCGCCAGGCGGGCGATGATCGCGCAGCGTGAACTGGAACTGGCGCAGGGAATTCAGGCTACGCTGGTGCCGCGAATCGCGTACCGCGATGAGAGGTTCGAGGTGTCCGCGCTGACCCTGCCGAGCGACAAGGTGGGTGGCGATGTGGTGGATCTGGTGATGCACGACGGTGTCTTGTTCTGCTATGTCGCCGATATCTCGGGCCACGGCTTGCAGGCTGGCATTCTGATGGGTATGGTCAAGACGGCCGCCCGGACGCTGCTGCTGGACGGCTGCGGGCTGGCGGAGGTGCAGGACAAGATGAATCGCGTGTTGCCCTCGGTGAAGGAGCAGAACATGTACATGACATTCGCGGGGCTGCGCTTTGCCGTGGGAGACGAGGCTGAGTATGCTGCGGCGGCGCATCCTCCGATGCTCCACTGGAGGGCCGCGACAAACGACGTTGCGACGCTCGGAATGGAGCAGCTTCCTATCGGCATGTTCGAAGGCGTCCACTATCAGACTGCCCGCGTGAGCTATGGCAAAGACGATGTGTTTGTGATCACGTCTGATGGAATATTGGAAGCAGAGAACGAAGCTGGCGAGGAATTTTCTGTGGAGCGGCTGAAGGCGATTATGAGAGAAAGCTCCGCGCTCCGGCCAGAACAAACCATAAATACAATCGTGAAGGAAGTGCAGCGCTTCGGGAAGCAGAGGGACGACCAGACCATCCTGGTTTTGCGCGTCCTATGAAGACGACTGGCCGAACCTGTTTTATCCGGAGGCGATTTGAACGAAGAGTCAGAAAACGCATTTCGAGGGAGTCAAGGGAGGTAGCTTCCCGGTACAATCTTGTCTGCGGCTTGTGACAGGCACAGGCTTTGAAACAAAGGACAGGTACATGGCAAGACAGGCTGGAATCAGCGTGCAGGAGAGGAAGATCTCGGTCAATGTAGCGGAGCATTCGCTGACGCGCGAGCAGCTGGTGGAGTTCTACCGGCTGATGTATCTGTCGCGGCGGACCGATGACCGTGAGATCGTCTTGAAGCGGCAGCAGAAGATCTTCTTCCAGGTTTCGTGCGCGGGACATGAGGCGTTACTGGTAGCGGCTGGAATGGCGATGAAGCCGGGATATGACTGGTTTTTCCCGTACTATCGCGACCGCGCGATCTGCCTGGCGCTGGGTAATACGGTGGAAGAGCAGTTGCTGCAGGCGGTGGGTGCAGCAGACGATATTGCGAGCGGCGGCCGGCAGATGCCTTCGCACTGGTCGAGCAAGAAGCTGAATATCGTGACGCCTTCGTCGTCAACGGCGACGCAATGCCTGCATGCCGTGGGATGCGCCGAGGCGGGAAGATACTTCTCGCAGCATCCTGAAGCGGCGAAGAAGCATGACGGAGACTACCGCGAGTTCAAGGATGTTGCGTTTCATGGCGACGAAGTGGTGTATGTCTCGATCGGCGAGGGGTCGACGAGCCAGGGAGAGTTCTGGGAGTCGCTGAACACGGCCTCGAACGGGAAGCTTCAGGTCGTGTTTGTAGTTGAGGACAATGGGTATGCCATCTCGACGCCGGTGGAGGTCAATACACCGGGAGGAAACATCTCGAAGCTGGTAGCGAACTTTCCGAACTTCTTCTTTGCCGAGGTGGATGGGACGGATCCAGTTGCGAGCTATCGGGCGATGGCGGAGGCAGTAGCTTACTGCCGTGCGGGAAACGGCCCGGCGTTGGTGCATGGACATGTGATTCGGCCTTATTCGCACTCGCTGAGCGATGATGAGCGACTGTACCGGTCGGCGGAGGAGTTGGCAGAGGACGCTGCAAAGGATCCGATCTCACGGATGCAGATGTGGCTACTGCGCGAGGGAATTCTGGACGCGGAGGGGATTAACAAGTTGGAGCAGCAGGTTGATGAAGAGGTGCAACGTGCGGCGGATCGCGCAGTCATGGCGACCTTGCCAACTCTGGATTCGATTACGAAGCATGTGTACTCCGAGGACTTGACGCCGATGGATGCGCGGTTCGATACGAAGCCGGCGGCAACGGCTGATCCTACTGAGCGAACGATGGCAGACCTGATCAACTGCTGCCTGAAGGACGAGATGCGGCGGGATGAACGGATCATTGTCTTCGGCGAAGATGTTGCCGATGCTACGCGCGACAAGGCTTTGCGCGAAGGCAAGGTAAAGGGCAAGGGCGGGGTCTTCAAGCTAACTGCGGGATTGCAGACGGAGTTTGGCAGCGAGAGGTGCTTCAACTCGCCCTTGGCCGAGGCGAATATCGCAGGCCGTGCGATTGGCATGGCGGTACGCGGATTGAAGCCGGTGGTGGAGATTCAGTTCTTCGACTACATCTGGCCGGCGATGCACCAGATGCGCAATGAGCTTCCGCTGGTGCGCTGGCGCTCGAACGGAGAGTTCAGCTGCCCGCTGGTGATGCGCGTGCCGATCGGCGGTTATCTGACGGGCGGATCGATCTATCACTCCCAGTCGGGTGAGAGCATCTTTACGCATACTCCGGGTGTGCGGATCGTGATGCCGTCGAATGCTCTGGATGCAATTGGACTGCTGCGGACGGCGATTCGCTGCGACGATCCTGTGATCTTCCTTGAGCACAAGCGGCTGTATCGGGAGACGTTTGGACGCGCGGCCTATCCGGGCCCGGAGTACTGCATTCCGTTCGGCAAGGCGAAGATTGTGCGACCGGGGAAAGACCTGACCGTGCTGACATACGGCGCTGTGGTGCCGCGTGCGCTGCAGGCCGCGCAGAAGCTGCATCGCGATACCGGAATCGATGTCGAGCTGATCGATCTGCGGAGCCTGACTCCTTATGACTGGGAGGCGATTGCGGAGAGCGTGAAGAAGACCAACCGCGTGATCGTCGCGCATGAGGATATGTTGAGTTGGGGGTATGGCGCGGAGATCGCGGCGCGGATCGGCGACGAGCTATTTCACGATCTCGATGCTCCGGTGCGACGGGTGGCGGCGATGGATACCTTTGTGGCGTACCAGCCTGTGCTGGAAGACGCAATCTTGCCGCAGCCAGAGGACTTATATCGCGCGATGCAGGAGTTGGCGGCGTTCTAGGTGGCTAATGCCGAAGGCGTAACAGTGATCAGAGGGATAAAAGCGGATAAGAGCTGACGCGAATGTTCGCTGCGGGTTTTCGTTTCGGATCTCCGGTTGTCGGTTGGGTGGTTCTTTTGCGCAACTGCTGTTTCGATCCGGGGTCTTTGAATGCAGCGGGCTACCGCAGTTTTGCTGCGGATGAGGAATGTCATGCGATTGGAACGACGATCTCGCGTTGCGATGAATTCGCTACAAGCTTTGATAGCTGGCGTGTTGTGCGTGTTGATGGTGGAGCAGCCGATGGTCGCGGCTGCCGCGGTGAAGAGGCCTGTAGCTGCGCCGGTAAAGCAGATCGAGGGACAGGAACGGATACTGCACGCTCTGAACCGGTTTACGTTTGCCCCGCGGCCGGGTGATATCGCTGCTGTGCAGGCGATTGGGTTAAAGCAATGGTTTGAGCGGCAACTGAATCCTTCGAGCATCAATGATTCGGCGCTGGATGCGCGGCTGGGGATGTTTCCTGCGATGCGGATGGAGCAGGCGGAGATGCTGCGGCGGTATCCAAGCCCGGTTGTATTGAAGCAGGTCATGGACCGGAATCTGCCGCTACCGTCTGACCCCGTCGAGCACGCGATCTACGCGGACCAGATCGCCTTTTACAAGGTGGCGAAGGCGAAACAGGAAGCCAGGAAGGCCGATGAATCGCAGGACGCGAGTAAGAGTGATGCGGAGATGCTGTCGGCCATGATCGCGAAAGACGCGGACGGCCCGAAGGACAAGACTGCGCTACCCGGAGACCTCGTCGATCCTTCGATACCTGCGATGGCTGTGCACGAGGAGCAGTTTTATTCCGGACTGGAGGCGGTGAAGGTTATCAATCTGCCGCCCGCGGAGCGGATGCGCCGAATTCTGGCGATGCCTCCAGATGAGTTGATGGCGTTTCGAAAGAGCCTGAGTCAGAGAGAGCTGGCCGACGCTGCGGAGGGTCTGACGCCACTCGAGCGCGAGACGCTGGCAGCGCTGCAGGGGTCCCCGAGGATGATCGGCGCTGAGTTGCTGCAGTCGCGGATCCTGCGCGACATTTACAGCGAGCGGCAACTGGAAGCCGTGATGACGGACTTCTGGCTGAATCACTTCAATGTCTATGTGAAGAAGAGTCCGAATGAGCCTTATCTGCTGCCTGCGTATGAGCGCAATGTAATCCGGCCGAATGCGCTTGGCAAATTCGAGGACCTGTTGGTAGCGACGGCGAAGAGCCCCGCGATGTTGATGTATCTGGACAACTGGCAGAGCATCGGGCCGGGCTCGCAGGCAGCGAAGAACGCTCCGAAGCTGGCGCAGTTCGTGCAGAACCCGCAGGTGAAGCAGGCGTTGCAGGATCGCGGGCTGAATGAGAACTACGCTCGCGAACTGATGGAGCTGCACACTTTGGGCGTGCAGTGCGAAGTAAGCCAGGACCATCCGGTGAGCGCGCTGGACAAAGACTGCGGGCAAGGCTATACGCAGCAGGATGTGACCCAGGTGGCGAAGGTGCTGACGGGGTGGACGATCGATCAGCCGTATCGCAGCGGAGAGTATCGGTTTGAAGAGCGGCGGCATGAGCCGGGTGCGAAAACTGTCCTGGGTCAGACGATCGCAGGGGGCGGCGAGAGCGAAGGACTGCAGGTGCTCCGCATGCTTGCCAGCAGTCCCGCGACAGCAAAGTTTATCTCGACGAAGCTGGCAGTGCGGTTTGTCAGCGATACACCGCCACCCGCGTTGGTGGACCGGATGGCGAAGGCGTTTCTTGCCGGCGGCGGAGATATGAAACTGGTGCTGCGAGCGATGTTTGATTCGCCGGAGTTCTGGTCGCCGGAGGTGTATCGCGCGAAGGTGAAGACGCCGGAGGAGTTCGTGGTGTCAGCGGTGCGCGCGAGCGGCGCCGAAGTCAAGAACGCGATTCCTCTGGTGCAGGCGCTTGAAAAGCTGGGGATGCCGCTCTATGGAATGCAGACGCCGAATGGATATAGCTGGCTGTCGGAACCGTGGGTCAATACGGCGGATCTGGTGAGCAGGATGAACTTCGCGCTTGGTCTGAGCAGCGATCGCATCCCCGGAGTCCAGACGGACTGGACGCGGTTGTTGGGAGGAAGCGAACCGGGGTTTGAGCAGGCGGCGCTGACGCGTGGAGCCACTGATGATGCGGCGGCGGCAAAAGAAGGGAAGTTGGAGCTGATGCTTCTCGGACAACCGGTGAGCGACCGAACCAGGGCGACGGTGCTTGCTGAGTTTCATGATCAGGCGATGCAGCAACAGGCGGCGAAGAATTTTGCCATTCGTCCGAACGACTTCGAGCCCATGGCTCAGGTGTTGAATCCAGCTGGAGGAAATCAGCTGGGACGGCCGCCCGTTGACCGCGAGGCAGCAGTGATGGCAGGGCTGCTGCTGGGGTCGCCGGAGTTTCAACGGCGGTAGCGTTCCCGATAGGGTTCGGCCGCGAGTTTTCTCCGTAGCTCGGCGCACTCGAAGTGGAGTACTCTGCGGGAAGTGATTGAACCAATTGCGTAAATCGCCACGGTTCCGCAATCTCCTCTTTTTGTCAGCGACGCGGAATCAGAATCTCGCACGACTGGCAACTTCTGAGCCGCAACCGCGTTAGTACAAGTAGGCGAGGTACTCCGTGAGAACGACCGGACTCGGACAGGAGCAGGACAATGTCGAACAAGCGATGGCTGGCAGATTGCAGTGATTGGGGATGCGACATTCACGGACGCGATGCCGCGCAGCGAGTGGTGACGCGACGCGGGTTCATGAAAAATGGAGCTCTGGCCCTGATAGGGACGTCGACGATTCCAGCCTTTCTGTCGCGGAGCGTGCTCGCCGAGGTGACGACTGCGGCCGCGAATAAGAAGAAGCTGGTGGTTCTGTTTCAGCGGGGCGCGGTCGATGGGTTGAACGTCGTCGTGCCGTACAAGGAGAAGAACTATTACTCCATGCGGCCTTCGATTGCGATTCAGGAAAAGGACGTTCTGGACTTGAACGGATTTTTCGGGCTGCATCCTTCGATGGCTTCCTTCAAGCCGCTATATGACTCGGGCCATCTGGCTATAGTTCACGCGGCTGGTTCGCCGGATACGACCCGGTCGCACTTTGACGCGCAGGATTACATGGAGAGCGGCACTCCCGGCGTGAAAGCAACCGCCGATGGCTGGTTGAATCGTGCGTTGCAGGCAGAACCCGTGGCCGGCAAGCCCTCAGCGTTTCGCGCCGTGGCACTGGGCACGCAGGTTCCGCGAACACTTCAGGGCAAGCTGTCGGCGATTGCCGTGAGCAATCTCACCGATTTTTCCGTGGGCGGAAGAGGACCGCAGACCTCGCCGATCAGCAATGCGTTTCAAGCGATGTACGACGAGAGTACCGACGCGGTGCTGCATGGCACCGGGCAGGAGACCTTTGAAGCGGTGAAGATGCTGAAGGCGGCTGATCCGGCGCACTACCAAGCGGCGGTGGGTGTGGTGTATCCGAACACCCCATTTGGAAACAGCCTGAAGCAGATTGCGCAGCTCATGAAAGCCAATCTTGGTGTTGAAGCGGCGTTCTCTGATATCGGCGGATGGGATACTCATCAAAATCAGGGGAACATAAATGGTCAACTGGCGAATCGGTTGAAAGAGTTCTCGGACACGATCGCCGCCTTCTGGAAGGACATGGGCGACGACGCCGAGAACGTGACGCTGGTGACGATGTCGGAGTTTGGCCGGACGGCGCGGCAGAATGGAACCGGTGGAACGGACCATGGTCATGCGAACGTCATGTTCGTACTTGGCGGACAGGTAAAGGGCGGCAAGGTGTACGGCAAATGGCCGGGTTTGGCGAACGATCAACTGAACGAGGGGCGGGATTTGACGGTGACCACGGACTTTCGGCGGGTGCTTGGCGAGGCCGCCTACAAAACTCTGGGAACCAGGAACCTGGAGCTGGTTTTTCCGGGTGCGCAGGTGGCTCCGAGCGAGTTTTTGGACTTCAGCTAGGATGCAAAACTCTGCGAATTGTTGGAGTTGTAATCAAGTCGTCGGGATTCTGTTTATGGAATGTAAAAATAACGAATATCCCGAATAGTGGAAAAAAGAGGACAACTTTTCTGCTGAACCCGCGTCTTATGAAGTGTAGTCAGCAATCGCCGGATTTTGCAGTTCCCACGGTTCCGGCTTCCCCTATCCGCAACACAAACTCCCCACCTTTATGTAAGGCCTCCAGAGTATCGGGGGCCTTCACGTCTTTCCGGTCAGGACTCTCAGATTTCAGGATTAGGCAGATTTCAGTTCACGCCAGACCTCAGGCCAGACCGAGTCTGCGGTCGAGAGCGAAAGCCCCAGTTCCGCAAAACGTGAGCATCATCGCCATGACGAAGAGGGCAAGCGTGTACTCCGAGCCTGCGTAACCGTGGTGGCGGTCGACCAGAAGGATCGCGAAGAACATGTTGACGGCAACCATAAAGGCGGCGAATCGGGTGAGGAGCCCGAGGATAAGGAAGATTCCACCGACGAACTCGGTGAGGGCAGAGACGTAGCCGAGCCAGTACGGCATGCCGAGCGAGGCGACGTAATGACTGTGATGCTGGAGAGCCGAGATGGCGTGCGCGTGGAAGCCGCCAGCGGGAATGACCTTGTTGTAGCCGTGATAGACCATCGTGGCACCAAGAGCCAGGCGAAGAAAGAATGCTCCAAAGGGTTGCAGGCTGTTGAGCCATCTCGTCATAAATAATCTCTCTGGATTGAGAATAATCGCGAAGCCGCAGAGCTTAACGCGAAACTAGTGAGCAGGTGCCAAGGCAGGCACGATCGCGGGGATTGGCGCGGGAGGAACATACTGATCGAGAAAGCGGATAATGCTTTGCTCATAGAGAACAGCGGACGGAGCAGCCAATTCCACGGTTATCTTTGGATCGGATGCGGCAGCGAAGGTTTGGTTCGGGGCGGTACTTCGCGAGAGCAGCAGCTTCGGTGTCCGCAGGACGGCGAGTGGTTCGACGAGAGGAAAGCGCTCGTGAAAGAGAAGGCGCACGGGAAGAAGCGTCGCGCGCGAATCATGCCTCGCTACATCGAGGAGGTCCGTGCGCGGCATATCGACGACGAGCGCCGGGATTGTGCGTTGGAGCGTAGCAAGGCGAGTTGCCAGGTAGGCTCCTGTTCCGTTGCCATAAGGAATAATCCGCTGGGGGGGAATGGAGCGTGACGTGGTGAGGTACTGCCAGGCCGAGTCGGAGTCCTGGGTCATGTTTTGCTGGTTGGGGCGAATCGGGGCGCTTTGTCCGTAGCCGCGGTAGTCGAAGGCAAAGACATTGATGCCGAGGTTGTGCAGGTTGGCGAGGGTGGGGATCGAGTCGGCGAGTGAACCGTTCCCGTCGGGGAGAAACAGGACAGTGAGATGGGCGTAGTGGCCGCCGGGGTCGGAGGGGATCCACCAGCCAGTGAGTTGCGGCGTAGCGGATTCGTCGGGACCGAAGCGGATGAGCTCGTACGGGACGCCAGCGATCGACGCCGGGCTGGCCGTGGTGCGGGTTGGGTGAAGCACAAGCTGCCATTGGCCCTGATAGAAGAGTAGACAAAACGTCAGATAGGCGCAGAAGAGAGCAGCCAGGGAAGTAAGAGCGACGGCTTTGACCAGCCAGAGGGGGCTGACGATCTCGTGTTGGGCTGACTGCTGTGGGACGCGTTTCTCTGACTTGGATTGAGGGCGAGGCATGAGGCTTCTTTAACGACTTTAGCACTCAGGAGTGCGAGGAATAGGTCTCTAAACCCGATGAGGCTCTAACATGAGGTTACGGAGGATTTCGATTGGCGAAGTGGGTGAGGTTGTGCGGGTTGGCGGAGGCGCCTGCGGCCGGACAGGTCGCGGAAGCCGAGGTGGAAGGCGTGGCGGTGTGCGTGGCCAATGTGAATGGGGAGTTCTCGGCTTTGAACAACGTGTGTCCGCACCGGCAGGGGCCTTTGGGGCAGGGGTGGCTGGAGGGCGCTGCGGTGGTCTGCCCCTGGCACTCCTGGACCTTCGATGTGAAGACAGGATTGGCAGAGTATCCGGTGCATGCGCGAGTGAATGTGTACCCGCTGCGTGTAGAGGGCGACGACGTCCTTGTGGAGATTGAAGCCGGCGGAGACGCCGGGAATCAAGCTCGGAACATGCTGACCGAAAATATGTAGTGCGAAATATCAATGGTCGCGATACGCTTCGTCTAGATTATCGATCGCTCAAAAAGAGTGGTCGCTGAAGAGGGTTCACTCATGAAGTTACGTATGTTGTTTCTTGCTGCTGTTGCGCTGCGTCGTCCTGGCTGTCGCGGTTGTCCCTGCGAGTGCTAAATCCCACCATCATCGTCATCATCGCGGTCATCATCATAAGAGCTAAGTTTTAGAGAATTAGAGCAAGACCCGGCGAACCTGCCGGGTCTTTCGTTTCGGCGTGAAAGGTTTTGCCTGCGGTCAGCATTTTCGAGGCGCAAATGCTGATAGAATCTATTAAATCCACTCCAGTTGGGAGAGGCAATGCAGGCAATTCTGGCGCTGGAAGACGGGCGCATTTTTCGCGGCAAGGCATTTGGCGCACGGACGGAACGGTCCGGCGAGGTGGTCTTCAATACATCACTAACCGGATATCAGGAGATCTTTACCGATCCCTCCTATGCGGGCCAGATTGTGGTTCTGACGAACCCTCACATCGGTAATTACGGCACGACACCCAGCGATGCGGAGTCGAAGAAGCCTTACATCGAAGGCCTGGTGACGCGCGAGTTTTCGCCGCTGAGCTCGAACTGGCGCTCGACGCAGGTGGCCGACGAGTATCTCGAGCGCTATGGCGTGCCGGTGATCGCCGAGGTAGATACGCGTGCCGTAGTTCGGCATCTGCGAACCAACGGTGTCATGCGAGGCGTGATGGCTTCGGGCGAAAACCTTGACGCCGAAGCACTCGTTGCAAAGGCGCGCGCGATTCGCAAGATGGATGGCACGGACCTCGCCAGCGTCGTGACCACGAAGGTTGCCTACGAGTGGGATGCCAACGAGCCGAAGAACCAGACAGGCGACTCTCTGCTCACCAAGGCTGAAGACGGCGCCGAGCAGATGCATGTTGTCGCCTACGACTTCGGCATCAAGGAGAACATTCTGCGGATGCTGACGCGCGAGAACTGCCGCGTGACGGTAGTTCCGGCGACGACTCCGGCGAAGGATGTGCTCGCGATGAATCCCGACGGCGTGTTCTTCTCGAATGGGCCGGGCGATCCGGAGCCGCTGGATTACGCCGTGAAGACTGTGCAGGAGTTGCAGGGCAAGAAGCCGATCTTCGGAATCTGCCTGGGGCACCAGATCTTCGGATTAGCACTCGGCGGCAAGACCTACAAGCTGAAGTTCGGACATCACGGCGGGAATCACCCGATCATGAACCATCGGACGGGCAAGGTTGAAATCACCGCGCAAAATCACAACTTCAATGTCGATCCTGCATCACTGCCCGACGATGTTGAAAAGACTCACACAAATTTGAACGACCAGACGCTGGCCGGGCTTCGGCACAAGACCGACCCGATGTTCAGCGTGCAGTATCACCCGGAGGCCAGTCCGGGACCACATGACTCTCATTATCTCTTCAAGGATTTTCGGAAGATGATGGAAGAGTGGAAGAAGTGAGGAGTTTATCGCTCGCGCTCGCTTTGTGTTTTTTTAGTGCTGTTGCTTTTTCGCAACTTGTCTGTGGTGGAACTACCCAACAGTGTAGCGACCGACAGAAAAAGATTTGCGCGGATGAGCGTGCCTCTAACATTGATCTCACTCGCATCCAGCGGTTACATGGAATGTTCAGAGATCAAACAGGCGCTTCGTTCACTCCGGATTATGCGGTTGAGATTCGAGATCCTGCAACGGGTCACATTTTGCAAAGTGCTCCGCTCGATTCAAACGGAAACTTCAGTTTTGAACATTTGACCTATAACCACGTCAATCTAATCCTTGTGCTAATGGCACAAGGACGGCCAACAAGAACAGGGCTTGAAAATCCTTCTCACCTGCAGTGTGAGAAATCGGACGACTGCAAGTTGCAGGTAGTGCTGAAGGTTGGCCCTTCAGATCAAGCCAAAGATTTATGCCCTTTGAATTAGGAAAAAATAAAAATGCCACGCAGGAATGACATTGCGAAAATTTTGGTGATCGGCTCGGGGCCGATTGTGATTGGACAGTCGGCGGAGTTCGACTACTCCGGCACGCAGGCGTGTAAGGCGCTGAAGGCCGAGGGATATGAGGTGGTGCTGGTGAACTCGAACCCGGCATCGATCATGACCGACCCTGAAGTTGCGGATCGTACTTACATTGAGCCGTTGAATACCGCTTATCTGGAGGAGATTCTTCGCATCGAGGCGGAGATGCTCGACCCGGATGGACTGGGAAACAAGGGTAAATTTGCCTTGCTGCCCACGGTGGGCGGACAGACGGCGCTGAACCTCGCAGTAGACCTTGCTGATTCGGGCGTCCTGGATAAGCTCGGCATCGAGTTGATCGGCGCGAAGCTTGAGGCGATCAAGAAGGCAGAAGACCGGCTGCTGTTCAAGGACGCGATGACGAAGATCGGGCTCGACATGCCGCGGTCTGCATTGATCAACAATATTCGCGATGGCCTGGAGTTCGCCGGAAAAATCGGATTTCCTGTCGTGATCCGGCCTTCCTTCACACTCGGTGGTTCGGGCGGTGGTATTGCCTACAACCGGGAAGAGTTGATGGAGATCCTGTCGCGCGGATTGGATCTCTCGCCTGTGCATGAGTGCCTGCTCGAAGAGAGCGTGCTCGGCTGGAAAGAGTATGAGCTTGAGGTGGTGCGTGACCTGAAGGACAACGTCATCATCATCTGCTCGATCGAAAATTTTGACCCGATGGGCGTGCATACAGGCGATTCGATCACGGTGGCTCCGGCGCAGACGCTGACTGACCGCGAATACCAGGCTATGCGCGATGCGGCGATTGCCGTCATCCGCGAGATCGGCGTCGAGACCGGCGGTAGCAACGTACAGTTTGCGGTAAATCCGCTGAACGGACGCATGACCATCATCGAGATGAATCCGCGTGTGTCGCGGTCATCGGCGCTGGCATCGAAGGCCACAGGGTTCCCGATTGCGAAGATCGCGGCACGACTGGCGGTCGGCTACACGCTCGACGAGATTCAGAACGACATCACGAAGGCCACGCCCGCATGCTTCGAGCCGACGATTGACTACGTCGTCGTGAAGATTCCGAAGTGGCAGTTTGAGAAGTTTCCCGGCGCGGATGAAGGACTCGGGCCGCAGATGAAGTCTGTCGGCGAAGTAATGGCGATCGGCAGAACCTTCAAGGAAGCGATGATGAAGGCGGTGCGGTCGCTCGAGACCGGCAAGAAGGCCACTGCAGACGACATTGAGCCGCGACGCCTGACGCAGCGGCTGGTAACGCCGCATCCGGATCGGCTTGCCTATATTCGCTATGCGTTTGAGCGGGGAATGACCGTGCGCGAGGTTGCGCGCATGACCTCGATGGATCCGTGGTTCCTCTACCAGGTCAAGCAGATCACCGAAGAGATCAAGGCTGATCGGCGGAGTGTCGATGGCGGATGTGACCGCGGATCAACTGCGCGCCGCGAAGCGGATGGGTATCTCCGACGAGCGGCTCGCGGCCGTCTGGGGATTGAAAGGCGCGGAAGGCACGGATGCCGTGCGTGCGCTGCGCAAAAAGCTGAAGGTGATGCCGGTGTACAAGATGGTGGACACTTGTGCAGGCGAGTTCGAGAGCTACACGCCGTATCTGTATAGCTGCTACGACGAAGAGGACGAGGCGCCGCCGACTTCCAACAAGAAGATCCTGATCCTGGGCAGCGGGCCAAACCGTATCGGGCAGGGAATCGAGTTCGACTACTGCTGCTGCCATGCTGCGTTCGCGCTGCGCGAAGACGGCTACGAGACCATCATGGTGAACTGCAATCCGGAGACGGTCTCGACCGACTACGACACCAGCGACCGGTTGTACTTTGAGCCGTTGACCCTAGAGGATGTGCTCGGCGTATACGAACACGAGGCCTCGTCGGGCGCGGAGATCGGGATGATCGTGCAGTTTGGCGGGCAGACTCCGCTGAACCTTTCACTGCCATTGAAGAAAGCAGGAGTGCCGATCATCGGAACTTCGCCGGAGTCGATCGATCTCGCCGAGGACCGCAAGCGGTTCGGAAAACTGATCGAGGAGTTGAAGATTCCGCAGCCCGAGGGGGCGATGGCCACCAGCGTCGAAGAGGCCGTGGCTGGGGCGAATCGCGTGGGATATCCAGTGCTGGTACGGCCTTCGTACGTGCTTGGCGGACGCGCGATGGTGATTGCGTACGACGATGCAGCGGTGGTCCAGTACATGACAACGGCGATTGAGTACTCCCAGGAGCGGCCGGTGCTGATCGACCACTTCCTTGAGGACGCGATCGAGTGCGATGTGGATGCGCTTTGCGACGGCGACGATGTCGTGATTGCGGGAATTATGCAGCACATTGAAGAGGCCGGGATCCACTCGGGCGATTCGTCCTGTGTTCTTCCGGCGGTCGACCTGAGCGATGAAGTGTTGCAGACCATCCGCGAATACACGCGCAAGCTTGCGATGGCTCTGAGTGTGCGTGGCCTCGTGAACATCCAGTTCGCAATCCAGCGCGGGACGGTTTACGTGATTGAGGTCAATCCGCGCGCTTCCCGTACGGTGCCCTATGTTTCGAAGGCAACCGGGATTCCGCTGGCCAAGGTAGCTTCACGTATCATGGTCGGCCGAAAGCTGAAGGAACTGCTGCCGGAGCAGGTGGCGAATGGCAAGGACCTGGAGACGGGTTCTCACTACTATGTGAAATCGCCGGTGTTTCCGTGGGGCAAGTTCCCAGGGGTCGATACAGTGCTTGGACCGGAGATGAAGTCGACCGGCGAAGTGATGGGAGTTGCGGACAACTTCGGTGAAGCGTTCGCCAAAGCGCAGCTTGCCGCAGGACAGGTGCTTCCGCTGCAGGGAACCGTCTTTCTCAGCGTGAACGATCATGACAAGGATCGTGCCGTTGCGCTGGCGCGACAGTTCGTCGAGATGGGATTCCACCTGGTCGCGACGCACGGAACCGCGGTTGTATTGGAAGAGGCCGGCTTACAGCCGGAGCGCGTGCACAAGGTGAAGGAAGGCCGGCCGAACGTCGTCGACCTGATCAAGGGCGATCGCATTCAACTGATCATCAATACGCCGCGCGGTCAGGACACGTTCTTCGATGAGAAGGCGATTCGGCGGGCGGCAGTATTGGCTCGGATTCCGACGATCACCACGCTGGCAGCAGCTCAAGCGGCGGCGGAGGGAATCACTGCGCTGCAAAAGGGTACATTGAACGTGTTCGCATTGCAGACACTGCACTCGGATCGCCTTGCGAGCGAGTCAAAAGCTGGTGCAGGCGTGAAGTAGGAAGGCGTCCGTGCTAGAGGGCGAGCTTCGCGCCGAGGGCGTAGCCGATCATAGACAGCGGAGTCCAGGTGCCGAGCAGCAGGCCGTCGCCGCCCATAAGGCCGCTGCCGTGGCTGTACGCGAATAGCGTGCGCCAGAGTTTTTCGGTGGGCCCGCAGGTCTCGCAGAGGCCTCTGCCCGTTGGCAGGCCAATCACCCAGACACACATGATGAAGAAAAGGATCATGCCGGAGATCCAGATGTAGCCTGCGATGTTGTTCCGATGAATGCGGGCGAGAAGAAAGCCACCGATCATCGGGACGAGAAACGCAAGAACGGTGCCCAGCAGCCGAGGAGTCGAGGAATCGGGGTCGGGGTCGTTCAGCGAGATGACGCCGATGGCAATCGCCAGAAGAATCGCGGCGATTAAGGTGTGGACGAAGAACCAGAGGGCCTCGCGCGCGAGATCGCCGACTGTCTTATCCTGCGCGATGTCTCCGGCGTTGAACATAGTCCCCAAGCAAAGGTTACTCCAGTCCGTTGCGGGCGCATCCGCTTTCTCTTACGCCTTTCGTGCCATGTGCGCTTTGATTAACAGCCCCCGATGGTCTCCGTGCAAGATTGGCTTTTAGAATGGAGAGATGCTGCTGGAAGGCCTTCAACTACCTCTGACTACGCCGTTTTACCCTGACGGACGCCTCAATCTGCTTAAGCTGGAACATAACGTAGCGCGTTATTCCAGGACGCCGGCGGCCGGGCTGGTGGCACTGAGCGATTGCGGCGAACCGACGATGCTCTCGGATGATGAGGCGCGGGACGTGCTGCGCGTAGTCGCGGAGGCAGCATCGGCCGAGAAGGTTCTGGTGGCCGGAGTTTCACGCGATAGCGTAGCAGCAACGTTGGATCTGGCCGAGAGTGCGGCAAGGTTTGGTTATGACGCCGTCCTCGTGAAGCCGCCTTCGCTGTTTCGCACAGGCCCGCTCGGTGTCAGAACAAAGGAGCTGCTGACTTATTTCCGTGCTGTTGCCGATCGCTCGCCATTACCTGTTGTGCTCTCCAGCGGAATTCCGGAACAGGGCGGCTGGCTGCCGACTGAGATGGTAGTCGAGCTTGCCGTACACGCGCAGATCATCGGATTGGTCGACGCTGCTGGAGGTAGAAAGCGTGTCGAGGCCATCTGCGAAGGCACGGATTCGGTGAAACGGGAGGTGACTGTGACGGCAGTCTTCGCGGCGGTCACGGCGAGGATGCAGACTCGGAGCGCAGGCGCAGCCAGGGAGTTGATTCCGGCGGATACGCTTGGAGGAGGCGCTACGGTGGCGTTGGTGCCGGCGAAAAGCATGGTAAAGACCCGGACGAAGACGGTTGGATTCCAGATACTGGCCGGGAGTACAGCCGGAATGCTCGAAGGATTGCGGGCGGGTGCGATGGGGGCAATGCCGGCGTTCGCCGCTGCCGCTCCTCAGGCGTGTTATGAGGTGCTGGCGGCGTGGAAGGATGGAGACGAGAGGCTGGCGGAAGAGAAGCAGGCTCGCCTGATGCGGGTTGCGGAACGGGTGGAAGAAGAGCTTGGCGTCTCAGGCGTCAAGTTTGGCTGCGATTTGAATGGCTACTTCGGCGGAAGGGCTCGCCTGCCGCTATTGCCGTTGACAGGCAGGGAGCGGAACGAAGTAGAGGTGCTGATGCACGGATTACGCAACTAGTCCTGCGGTCAGGCCGCGCACATCAATCGCATATCTATCGGATATCTATGGCAGATCAATCGTGGGTTTTGGGTGTTACCGTAACGCCCATGCCGCTCAATTTGCTGCGCGCCTGCATGGCCTCCGGTGAGTTTGGGAAGCGCTGGATCAGCGTGCGAAACTCGCGTACGCCGGCGTCTTTTTGATTGAGAGCGACCTGTGCCATTCCCTTGTGGAGATGCGAGACGGGAACCTTATTGCTGTCCGGATACTGCTGGATAACGCTGTCGTAGGCTTTGATGGAGGCGGCGTAGCGGCCTCCGCGATAGTCGATCTCAGCCTGATAGTAGTATGAGTTTCCCGAGAGCGGATTGTCCGGGTAGTTCTTAACGACATCGGCGAACTCAGAGGCTGCGAGCGCGTACTTAGCTGCCATGTAATCCCCGAGCGCAGTCTTATAGAGTTCGTCAGCAGGAGGAGCGGAGCCGCCGGAGGACGAGGAAACCGGCGAGGGCGCTGCAGCAAGCGGCACATCAGCCGAGGGCTTACCCCTTCGAACGATCGGGGCGGGCGGAGGAGACGTCGGTTCAGGCTGCGGCGTGACGACAGGAGGAGCCGACGAACCACCTCCCTGCGGAGTATTCGGCATGTTGGCGTTCAGCGATTGCTGTTGGCTCTGAACATCCTGCATCAGCTTCTGCAGCGATCCAAGACGCGCCTTGATCTCATCGACCGAGTCGTTAAGCGACTGAATCTGTCCGGAGACCTGCTCGATCTTTCCGTTCTGCGCCTCCTGCTGCGCCTGCATCTGCTTCTCCAGGACATTCAGCATACCGGCCATCTTGTTGACGGAGTCGGCACTCTGCTGGATGAGGTCCTTCATCACGCCCATGCGTTCGTCGTTCGACTGCTGCAGGCGAGCGACAGCGTCCTGCAACTGCTGAATCTGCGTCTGCAGCTGCACCATGTCTTTGTTGACAGCGAAGGCGGGCGCAGTGGACAGGAAAGCGCCCGCGACCAGGAGCAGGGAGGCGCGGCGCAGCGGCTTGATGAGTCTTGATGCCTGGATTGAACTGGGGTGATGGGTCATGGACGTATCACGCTCGGCTTTCTGTCTTCCTGTCAGCCCACGCACGATGCGTTGTGCATGGGCTGCGCTGAAGTGGGTCGTGAGAGTTAGCGGTCGAGTGAGAACTGGGCCCGTCGGTTCTGTTGCCAGCAGCTCTCGTTCTCTTCAGTGCAGAACTGCTTCTCTTTACCGTAGCTGATCACGCGGAGCCGGCTGGCAGAGACACCCGCGGAGACCAGCGCAGTCCGAGCGGCGTTGGCACGGTTCTCGCCGAGCGCAAGGTTATACTCGGCCGATCCGCGATCGTCGCAGTAGCCGCCAATGACGACCTTGATAGAAGGGTGGGCATTGAGATACGTCGCGGCCTGAGTGACGGAGGTGCTGGCGTCGGGACGGAGATCGAAGCTGTCGTAGTCGAAGAAGACATCCTGCACGTTCTGATGGAAGGCCGCCTCACTGCCCATGTCCGCCGTGGTGGCTGCAGGCGCCTCGGGAGCGACAGGAACGCGGACGGTCACGCGGACGCTGGACTCGATGGTGCCTCCATCTCCCTTCGCCGTAAGGTGGAAGTTTGTCGAACTGGACGGCGAGACGGTCTGGGTTCCGTTGAGATTAACCTCGCCGATGCCGTCAATGGTGACCGAGGTTGCGTTCTGACTGCGCCAGTTGAGGACAACGGACTGACCTTGGTCGATCGATTCAGGTTCCGCGGTAAGCGAGGCGGTGGGCGGAGTCCCGGCCGCAGCAGGTGCCGGTCCGAGAGTGCTTGGGTTCACGCCGCTGGCCTTCTTGTGGCAGCCCGTCACGGCGGCCAGTGCGGCAAAGGTTGCAACCAGGACCAGGGATTTCGGAAGTCTTACCTGCATTACGTTCATCGAATTTATCTCCTGCCAATCGTTAGTATTTCAAAGAATCAACGCCGTCTGCGCAGCAATCTTGCGAGAAAATCGAATAACTACTTCCAACTCCAGTTCGGCATATCGGCGCCGGCCCCGGTCAAAGCTCGTTTCTGCGTACCGTCGGCCAGCATGCTCATAATCTTCATGTGAGCCGCCTTGCCATCTGCGGTGTTGGCATAGACGATATGCCTGCCGTCGGGTGACCACGAAGGGAAGTCGCAGCGTCCGCCGTCGTGCGTAAGCTGAATCCAGCGTTTGGTGGCAATCTCCATGATGTAGATATCCTGCCCACCTGGAGCGCCGGGGCCGTACTTGCGATCCCAGGCAAAGGCCAGAAATTGGCCGTTCGGGGACCATGAGACTGACGTTGCGTAGCCCCCATCGGTCATGCGCTGCACAGCCGAGCCATCGGTATCCATGATGTAGAGCTGAGGCAGTCCGGTGCGACCACTGATCCATGCGATCTGCGCGCCGGTTCGCGGATTGAAGACAGGCGAGACGTCCGGACCACGAAAGCTTGTAATACGGCGGGCGAGGGCGCCGTTCGCGTCAGAAATCCATATCTCGGGGTCGCCTGACCGTGAGGAGGAATAGGCGATATCCTTGCCGTTCGGCGCCCAGGCCGGAGACAGATTCGTGCCGCCTACTCCTTGAAAATTCACCGCACGGCCGAGGATCAGGGAGAACATCCGAATCTGAAATCCCTCTCTGCCAAGCGAGGAAAAGGCGACGCGGCTGCCGTCGGGCGAGATTCGTGGGGACAGCGAGATTGTGCCGAGGTGCGTGACCGCGTGCTGGTTAGCTCCGTCGTAGTCCATCTCCCATATCTCTTTGTCGGCGCCAGTAATCTTGACGTAGAAGATCTTGGATTCAGCGATACCCTGGCTGCCGCCGCTGAGCCGGAAGATAATCTCGTCGGCGAAGCGATGGGCGATCTGGCGTGCCGAATCGTCGCTGGCCTCCTCGTTATATTGTTTGGCGAGGATCTGGGGGAACTGAGCATTCTTGGCATCGAACAGGAAGCCGTTGCAGACGATCTTGCCAGCCTGAACCCCGAAACTGCCAAAGGCCACCATGGCCGCGGAGGTAGGAGCATCAGCCCATTGCTGAACCGTCATCTCTGCGGGCGCGCCCGGATTCGATTGCGGCAGGAGGCTCTTGGAGACGATGTCAAAGATGCCGGCATTGGCGAGATCGGCATAGAGCGTCGCGTCGAAGGTGCCCTTGAGACCCTGCGCCTGAGAGTCGGTGGAACTAGGCTTGAAATCAGCCACTGCGATGCGGATGTTCGTGACGCCGGTGGAGGTCTCGGTATGGAAGCCCTCCTGCGCCTGAAGACTGTAGGTAAAGGCAAGCAGAAGAGCCACGACCGCGAGGGTTGAACGATGGGCTCTGCGGAGACTTGGCATTCGTAGAAGACTATTCATTCTGTCCAATGTTAGACGCAAAAAAGCCGTGCCGGGATATCCAGAGCCGACGGTAAGGTAATCAAACGAATACTGCTTGCGCCGATTACTGAGGATGGAAGTGAAAGGTGTACTCGACTGTAATGTGATCTCCACCCTGGGGTAGCGGTCCAAAACCATCGACACGTTGAACAGCGTGCAGGGCAGAAAGATCGAGCGACGAAGAACCGCTCCGCGTTTCGATATGGATGTTGAACGGAACGCCATCGTGGTTGATATCGAAGGTTACGGTCGCACTTTTTCCGATCGAGTCCCGGGCGTCCGCCTCTCCCGTAATCCAGTTTTGAGCGACTTTATTGGTGACGATGTTCCGGTACCATGCATAACGATCGCCAAACCCCCGATCCTGAATGGAGACGCTCGCGGTGCCGTTTTTCACCTCTGCGGTGGATTCGGCGATGCGGATACCGGCGGTTTCCCCTGTCACTGCCTTCGTAGGCGGCGGCGTGACAGGCTGAACATGCTTCGGTGGCGCGGGCGTGGGCTTTTCTGCGACCTTGGGCGGCTTGATCTTCTCAGGAATTGCGACTGCGTCCGGGGTCGGCGCCGCTTCGGTCCTCTCCTTCGCGGTAATCGGGGCTGGACTTGGAGCCTCAGAGGTCAGAACACCGGTGTCGAGCGCGCGTTGCGTGGGTGGCAGAGGGATCGACGCAACCATCGTCGCCTGGATCGCGCCTTCCGCAGAGGCGTGTTCCCCCCAGTTGCTCCCGGCATGGTGCAACAGGAACGCCGACCCAGCCAGCGCAGCCGCAACCAGACCGTGCAGAATCAGAGAGCCGGCAAAATTGAAGCCCAGCCGGTCGCTGTCGCGGTACTCGTAGGGGCTCAGTTGGAGTTGTTCGGCGATGGCACCCTCCTCACGGCTTCAGCGGCTGGGTGACGATGCTGATGTTGGTGATGCCGGCCTGTTTGACCGCATCCATGACCGAGGCGAAGGCGCCGAAGGGCACTCGCTCGTCAGCCCGAAGATAGATAATGCGCTTGGCGGCAGGGGCTCCGCGCGAGACCTTCAACAGCGCGGGAAGCTGATTGACGTTGACGGGTTTGTCCTGCAAAAAGACATTCTGCTCACGGTCGATTGTGACGACCATCCGCTCTTCCGTGAGCTGATTGATGGAGCGCGTCTTCGGAATCGCAACCTCAACGCCGGATTGCAGCACAGGCGCAGTCAGCATGAAGATCAGCAGAAGCACCAGAACGACGTCGACCAGCGGCGTGATGTTGATCTCGGCAAGCGCAGTCTGCGTATGTCCTTTCGAGGAGAATGCCATCGCTAGAAGGTCCTCCGTCTCGCTTCTTCCGGCTGCGGCGGTGCAGCCGGCGTCATCATTGCGGCATTTTCAATCGCGTTCAGCAACTCGCGTCCGAAATCGTCCATGCGAGCGGCGAACTCCCGCAGCCGGGCCGTGAGCTGGTTGTAACCCACGACGGCAGGAATTGCGACGACGAGACCGGCAGCAGTGGTGATCAGTGCCTCCGAGATGCCCGGAGCGACCGCGCGAAGCGTCGCTGCGCCTGCTGTACCGAGTCCGTGGAAGGCATCGATGATGCCCATGACGGTTCCGAAGAGCCCTATAAACGGCGCGATCGCCGCAATCGTGGCGAGCCAGGTCATGCGGCTCTCCATCGCGGTCAGGGCTTCGCTTGAGGCCGTCTGTGCAGCGCGTTCGAGAGCGACGGGATTCCGCGGGAGGCCGCCTCCGCCGTTTTGCCGCTGATACTCGTCGTGAATCTCGCTGAAGACGGCGACCAGCGGGCTCGGTTTGAACTGATCGGCGACCGCGGCGATCTCGCTGAGCCTGGTCGATTTACGGAACGCACGAATAAATCGCGCGCTCTGCGTCTGAGCCTTGCCGAAGCGGGACCACTTGGCGATCATGATCGTCCACGAAAAGATGCTCGCGAGAAGAAGAATGATGAGGACCGCGAACGCCACCGGGCCGCTGTTGTGAATCATCTCCAGCAAAGCGCCGCCGCCGGCCGCCGAGACCGGGGCCGCGGCGTCATCTTGTTGAAGCAGGTAGAGAGCGAGGATCCAGAACATAATGTTGTCCGCCAGAGCTTAGTGTAAATCGCGATAGGGTGAAATTTTCCCGTCTCATCTGCTCTGATGCTGCCTTCGGGTATACATGATGGTTCCAGGCAGGAGTCCGGCGAGGTTTGCTATCCTCGCGATACGTCGTACCTGGGGAACTTATGCTGCTGGAGCTGCGCGCGGAAAATTATGCTGTCATCGACCGTGCGGTCGCCACGTTCGGGCTTGGTCTAAACCTCCTGACTGGAGAGACAGGCGCTGGAAAGTCGATTCTGATTGATGCGCTTGCGCTGCTGCTGGGCGGAAAAGCCTCGACCGACGTCGTCCGCCATGGAGAAGAGAAAGCGGTTGTAAGCTGCGTCTTTGAGCTGACACCGGGGGCAGCTGCAGTTCTTGATACGAACGGAATCGACTCGGAGTCAGACCATATCCTGCTGCGGCGGGAGATCAGCGCAAACGGCAAAGGCCGTGTCTTCATCAACAATCAGCCGGCCACAGTGGCTGTTCTGCGTCAGCTTGCCCCTGAGCTTGCCCTGGTGCACTCGCAGGGAGAGACGCTCGGTTCATTCGATCAGACGCAGCAACGGAACCTTCTCGATCGTTTTGGCGGCATGAACGCGGATAGCGTCGCCGAGGCCTTTGCCACCTGGCGAGCCACAACCGACAAGCTTGAGGAGTTGCAGTCAGCCGAACAGGATCGCCTGCGAATGGCCGATCTCTGGCGCTTTCAAAGCAAAGAGATTAATCAGGCCGAACTCTCCGCAGAGGATGAGGACGTTCAGCTTGAGGCCGAAAAGCGCGTGCTGGCGAACTCCGAGAAACTCTACACCGCAGCGATGAGCGCGCATGAGCTGCTGTACGAATCAGAGGGCTCCGCCGAAGGCGCTCTGGGCGCCGCGTTGAAGCATGTCGAAGAGCTGGCGCGGTATGACGCTCGGTTTCAGGAGCCCGCGCAGCAGTTGGCCGCGGCGAAGGCCATCGTGGAAGACGTTGACGCTGAGGTGCGCGACTTTGCCGACAACATCAACGCAGCGCCGGGCCGTCTGGAAGAGATCGAAGACAGGTTGGCGGTGCTCGACCGGCTAAAACGCAAGTACGGTCAGACGCTGAAAGAGGTGATCGCCTTTGGCGCGGAGGCCACACAGAAGCTGGCCGAAGTGGAGAACCGCGATGCTCTACTGATCGAGCTAAAAGCCAAAGAGGAGAAGGACGCCGCGGCGTATCGCGTCGTTGCGTCACAACTCACCACCAGCCGCACGGAAGCTGCGAAGCGTCTGGAGAAGCTCGCCGAGGCGCAGATCAACGACCTGGCAATGAGCACGCGATTTCACGTTCAGGTCACAGCCGACCAATCCTCAGCGAACTGGACCGCGCACGGCTGGGACAAAGTTGACTGCCTGATCGCCACCAATGCAGGAGAGCCGCTGAAGCCGCTCGATGAGATCGCCTCCGGTGGTGAGATGTCGCGTGTCATGCTGGCCCTGAAGGTGACCGTCGAAGAAGCTGCATCCGGCACTTCGGCACGGAAGAAGAAGACAGTACTCCCGCGAACCCTGGTCTTCGACGAGATCGACATCGGCATCGGCGGCAGGGCAGCCGAGGCAGTAGGGCGCAAGCTGAAGACACTCTCAAAGGGACAGCAGGTGTTATGCATCACTCACTTGCCCCAGATCGCCGCGTTCGGCGACCAGCATTTCCTCATCGAGAAGACGGAGAAGCGCGGACGCACCCAGACGGAGGTTCGCCGTATGGAGGACTCCGAACGAACGCAGGAGATCGCCCGCATGCTCAGCGGAGCCAAGCTGACCGAGACCAGCCTGAAGCATGCCGCGCATCTGTTGGAAAGCAGCAGGTAGGCTATCCCCTCCGGCATCTCGACGCGATGCATCTGCATCCGACGTGTAGCTGCAACAGGGAGGCGAGTATGTCTGCAGATGCGAAGAAGTGCGCGATGGACGGTTGTCAGTGTCTGGCCCCTGCAGGTCAGAAGTTCTGTTCACCGTATTGCCAGTCAGCAAAAGGTTCGATCAAACTCCAGTGCGACTGCGGGCACCCTGCGTGCGCCAGCCAGAAGCTTTAGCCGTCGCAACTCGCAGATGCGCCAAAGGCACATAAGTTCCACTAAATTTTGGACTTTCTCGAATTCTCACTGGTGCAAAAACCTGCACCAAAGTAGGTTCAAAGAAGGTATCGATCACGTGTGGGTCGCGGTATACTGGTAGACGTGACTACAACGACCCTCGAGCATGTCTCTCTGGCCCGGAACAGCAACACAACGAAAACCAAGCGGGTCCTTCTTCTCAAGCCTCGCGGCTTTTGTGCGGGTGTCGTCCGCGCCATCGATATCGTTCAGATTGCGCTCGACACCTTCGGCGCGCCGATCTATGTCCGCAAGGAAATCGTTCATAACAGTTATGTTGTGACCGACCTCGCCAAGAAGGGCGCGATCTTCGTCAATGAACTGGACGAAGTTCCCGAGGGAGCGCGGGTCATCTACTCCGCCCACGGCGTTTCACCAGCCGTGCGAAGCCGTGCCAAGGAGCGTGGGTTGAAGGTAATCGACGCGACCTGTCCCCTCGTCACCAAGGTTCACGTTGAAGCCATTAAGTTCGCCAAGCAGGGTTACTCCCTCGTGCTGGTCGGCCATCGCGATCACGAAGAGGTTGAGGGAACTCAGGGTGAAGCGCCGGATGTCACTCAGGTCGTCTCGACCGTTCAGGAGGTCGAAGCGCTCGTCGTTCCCGACCCCAACAAGGTTGCGTATCTCACCCAGACGACGCTGTCGCTCGATGAAGCGCGGTACATGATTGAGGCGCTCAAAAAGAAGTTTCCCAATATCGTCGGTCCGCACGCCCAAGACATCTGCTACGCGACGGAGAACCGGCAGACAGCGGTGAAGAACGTTGCGCACGGCGCCGATCTGGTCCTCGTCGTTGGCTCGCGAAACAGCTCCAACTCGAACCGCCTGGTCGAGGTCTCGAAGAATCTGGATACGAACTCCTTCCTGATCGACACTGCAGACGCCATCCAGCCGGATTGGCTCGAAGGCGTCGATACGGTCGCAGTCACGGCCGGCGCGTCAGCACCTGAAGTCCTGGTGAAGGATGTCGTCGAATACCTGCAGAACATGGGTTATGGTTCCGTCGAAGAGGTGGAAGTGATGCCGGAGAACGTACGCTTCGGCCTGCCGGCTGAGATCGTTCAGGCCATTGCTTCGGCTCCTCCCGTTAGCCGGTAACAGGTTTCACAGAGAGAGAGTCTGTTGTTCATGGGGACATTTTCAAGCAATCCGAAGGGTGCAAACCAACCGGCGCAACCGCGCTTCGGGAGGATTGACCTTGGGCTGGAGCGTGTTGCCGACGGTATCGGCCGGGCTCGCGACTGGCTCCTTGGTCAGCAGCATTCTGACGGTTACTGGTGCGGTGAACTCGAAGCCGACAGCATGCTCGAGTCCGACTACATCTTCATGCACACGCTGCTCGGAACCGGCGATGCCGGAAAGATGGAGCGCGCCGTCAACGAGATCCTTCGCCACCAGAACGACGACGGTGGATGGAGCCTTTATCCAGGCGGCCCTTCGAATATCAGTTACGGCGTAAAGGCTTATCTCGCCCTCAAGATCATGGGCTGGTCCGTGGACCACCCGGTCATGGTAAAGGCACGCGAATGGGTTTTAGCCAACGGCGGCGTGGTTGAGTGCAACACCTTCACGAAGATCTACCTCTGTGCGCTCGGCCAGTACGACTACGACGCTGTCCCCGCCATTCCACCTGAGATCGTTCTCTTTCCCAATTGGTTCTACTTCAACCTCTACGAGATCTCGTCGTGGTCGCGAGGCATTCTTGTCCCGCTGTCGATCATCTACGCGAAAAAGCCGTTCAAGAAGCTGGCGCCGGAGCAGGGAATCGAAGAGCTCTTTGTCGGTGGCCGCCAGAACTCCAACCTGCATCTTCGCTGGGACAGGAAACGTCCCATCAGCTGGCGCAACTTCTTCCTCTTTACAGATCGCATGATTCACTGGTTCGAGCGCGTACATATCCGCCCTCTGCGAAAGATGGCGATCAACCGCGCGAAGGACTGGATGCTGGAGCGCTTCGAGAAGTCCGATGGCCTGGGAGCAATCTATCCCGCCATGCTGAACTCGATCGTCGCCCTGCGCTGCCTCGACTACTCCCTCGACGACCCACAGTTGATCCGTGCGATGGATGAGTTCGAGAAGCTCGGCATCGACTGCCCCGAAGGTACGCCCGACTACCCCACCCCAACCTTCCGCATGCAGCCCTGCTTCCCGCCGGTGTGGGATACAGCGCAAGCCATGTTCGCCTTGGGTGAGGCAGGCGTCCGCCGTGATGACCCCCGCATGCTTAAGGCAGCCGACTGGATTCTCTCGAAAGAGGTACGTCAGAAGGGTGACTGGGCTGTCAAAGTCAAGAACGTCGAGCCCGGTGGCTGGTACTTCGAGTTCAACAATGAGTTTTACCCGGATGTCGATGATACGGGACAGGTTTTAATGGGCCTTAACTGCGTCGACAACCCGCGCGAACGCTATCAGCACGAAGTCTGTCAGCGTGCGATCAACTGGGTCTGGGCCATGCAGTGTAAAAACGGCGGATGGGCCAGCTTCGACAAAGACAACACGAAGATGATCTTCCAGTACATCCCCTTTGCCGACCACAACGCGATGCTCGATCCGCCGACGGTCGACATCACAGGCCGCATGCTCGAGATGCTCGCGCATTACGGGTTCACCCGCAAAGACCCGCGCGTCGAGAAGGCCATCCAGTTCATCCTCAAAGAGCAGGAGTCAGACGGAAGCTGGTTCGGACGCTGGGGCGTCAACTATCTCTACGGCACATTCCTTGTGTTGCGTGGCCTTGAGGCCATGGGAATGTGGAACCACGAGCCTGCAATCCAGCAGGCAGCCGAGTGGATCCGCATGGTGCAGAACGCCGATGGCGGCTGGGGCGAGACCTGCGGCACCTACGACGATCCCAACCAGCGCGGCATTGGACCAAGCACACCTTCGCAAACGGCATGGGCCGTCCTCGGCCTGCTCGCAGCCGGCGACACGCGCTCCGACTCGGTCGCCAAAGGCATTCGCTGGCTGATCGAACGTCAGCACGCAGACGGAAGTTGGGACGAACTGGTCGCCGGGCGCAACGGCGAGAGCCATTACACCGGAACCGGCTTCCCGCGCGTCTTTTATCTTGGGTATCACCTGTACAAGCAGTACTTCCCGCTGCTGGCTTTGACGACGTATGAGCGGGCGATGAACCGTCCGGCAGAGTAAGCCGGAGCAGAAAAATTTTTGATGGAGGAGACACCGGATGGCAGTCCCAGTCTCGCAAGCCTGGACGGTTGCAACTTATGTTTTGAAGCAAAAGCTGATGGGCCGGAAGAGGTATCCGCTGGTGCTGATGCTGGAGCCCCTGTTCCGCTGCAACCTGGCGTGTGCCGGCTGCGGAAAGATCCAGTACCCCGCCCATATCCTCAAGACCGACCTTTCCCCCGAAGAGTGCTTCCGGGCGGTCGAAGAGTGCGGCGCGCCGATGGTGTCGATTCCCGGCGGAGAGCCTCTGCTCCATCCCCAGATGCCGGAGATCGTCGCCGGCCTCGTCGCGCGCAGGAAGTACGTCTACATGTGCACCAACGCCCTGCTGTTGAAAGAGAAGCTGCATCTCTTTAAGCCGAGCAAGTATCTCTCGTTCTCCGTCCACGTCGACGGCCAGCGCGAGCATCATGACTTCTCCGTCTGCCGCGAGGGTGGTTACGATATCGCGATGGAAGGCGTTCGCGCAGCAGTTGCTGCAGGATTCCGCGTCACCACCAACACAACCCTCTTCGATGGCGCCGACCCGAACTCCGTGCGCGCCCACTTTGACGACATGATGGCAGCAGGCGTTGAGAGCATGATGGTCTCCCCCGGCTACACCTACGACAAAGCCCCGGACCAGAACCACTTTCTCGGCAAGGCAAAGTCCCGCAGAATGTTTCGCGCTATTCTCTCCAATCGCAAGAAGGAGTGGCAGTTCAATACGCATCCGCTCTTCTCAGAGTTCCTGATGGGTAAGCAGAACTTCGAATGCACACCCTGGGGTATGCCCACCTTCAGCATCTTCGGATGGCAGAAACCGTGCTACCTCCTGCAGGATGGCTACGCCGACAGCTTCAAGGAGTTGATGGAGACCACGAACTGGGAGAACTACGGCGCCAAGAGTGGCAATCCTCAGTGCGCAAACTGCATGGTGCACTCCGGACACGAGGCCTCTGCCGTGGATTACAACTTCAGCTCGTTGAAGGGCTTTCTCGTAACCGCGAAAAAGTACGTGTTCCCGACGCTCTATCCGGATGAAGGCGCACAGAAGCTGTTGAACGAGTGGCGGCCGGAGCATACCAGCCCACTGATCCAGATTCAGGCGTCCAACGCAGCCAACAACGAACTGCAGTCGGTTTCAGGAGATTAAGCATCATGGCAACAGAGCAACAGGAGCACCTGAAGATCGAACAGCTCCGGCACCAGACTGCCGACGAGCTTGAGCACATCGAAGGTCGCGAGCGCGAGAATCTTGAAGGCTGGATCCCGGCACTCGCGACAGACGCCGAAATCCGCGAGGCCCTCGAGAAAGCATTCGACTATCGCGGCGATATTACGATCACGAAGAAAGACGGCACGCAGATTGTGGGCTATCTCTTCGACCGTCGGGCAGGCTCCTCACTCGCCGATTCCTTCGTTCGAATCATCCCAGCGAGCGCGCCAACCAAGGTGAACGTCGCCTACTCCGACATCGCAGCACTGGCGTTCTCCGGACGAGACACAGCCGCAGGCAAGACCTTCGAGGCATGGGTTAAAAAGTACTGGGAGAAGAAGGCTGCGGGCGAAAAAAATATCCAGATCGTACCCGAGAAGCTCGACTAAGGACGGAATCGGCATCATGGAGCAGGTCATCAATCCGCTGCAGCCAGGAGTCGAGTCCCCTCATCACATCTCAGACGCAAATTCCGTGATCCTCCCTCCTTCGAGATGAAGGTCTTCCTTACAGGTTCCACCGGCTTCGTCGGTAGTCACGTGGCGCGTGCCTATGCCACACAGAGCGCCGAACTCCGTCTTCTCACCCGAAAGACGAGCAACCTCTCTGCCATCGAGGGCATAGCCGCAGAGACAGTTGTAGGCGATCTCCGCCAGCCAGAGTCGCTTCGCTCTGCGCTCCGTGGTTGCGACGCCCTTGTTCACGTAGCGGCAGACTATCGCCTGTGGGTTCGCGATCCACAGGAGATGTACGCCGCCAACGTCGATGGCACTCGCGAACTGCTTCGCATCGCACGCGAAGAGAGAGTTGCCAAGGTCGTCTACACCTCCAGCGTCGCAACCATGGGCTTCAAGGCAGATGGAACGATCGTGAATGAGGACACTCCCGTCTCGCTCGCCGACATGATCGGCCACTACAAACGATCGAAGTTCCTCGGCGAGCAGGAAGCAATCAAAGCCGCGCAGTCCGGCCAGCATGTAATGATTCTCAATCCCACAACGCCAATAGGATCGGGCGACGCCAAGCCAACGCCAACCGGAAGAATCATCGTCGACTTCCTGAACAAAAAATTCCCAGCCTACGTGGATACAGGATTGAACCTCGTCGATGTCACCGAGGTGGCACGCATGCATGTCGTCGCTCTTGACCGTGGCACTCCGGGCGAGCGATACATCCTCGGCGGAGAGAACCTGACTCTGAAACAGATCCTCGACCGCATGTCGGCAGTCACTGGCCTCCCGTCCCCAAAGATGAAAGTACCGCATGCCGTCGCGATGACCTTTGCCTTCTTCGACGAAAATGTCACAGGCAAACTGCGAGGGAAGGAGCCGCGCGCCACCGTAGAAGCAGTGCGCATGGGAAAGAAGATGATGTTCGCCGCATCGACAAAGGCCGAACCCGACCTCGGCTTTCAGGTTCTGCCCGTGTATCTCGCGTTGCGGGCGGCGATTAACTGGTTCATCGCGCACGGATACGCGCCACCGTTCGACAGGCAGCGCCCATGAAAGAGTGCCCAGCCATCATTGCCGCTTTGCGCAGAGAAGTGAAGCCTCTGGTTCGCGGTTGGCAGGAGCACAAACTGCCAAACAAAGTCTTCGCGTACACCAACGATTTTGCGGTGGTCGCCTGTGCAGGTATGGGCGCCACCCGTGCGACGCTCGCAGTACAGGCCGCCATAGCACTGAAGCCTGTAACGTCCTTGCTTTCGGTTGGCGTTGCAGGCGCATGCAGCCCGTCGCTTGAAGTTGGCGATATCGTTCACGCAGGAGTCGTCATAGACACGCAATCCGGCGAGCGCTACAGCAACTCCCGGTTCCACCAGATTCTGGCCACAACGCCAACCATCGCCACCGTCCGCGAAAAACTCCGGCTCTACGAGTCGTATTCGGCCAGCGCCGTAGACATGGAAGCAGCAACTGTAGCGCGTCTCGCGCGGGCACACGACCTCTCCTTTCACGCGATCAAGGCCATCTCCGACGACGCCAGTTTCGAACTTCAGGAACTCGCACGATTTGCGAGCCCGGATGGTCAATTTCGCGAAGCAGCTTTTGCGGCCTATTCTGCCGCGAGGCCACGGCTCTGGTCGAAGCTGATTCACCTGGCCGGAAACAGCAATCGCGCGATCCAATCGCTTACGGCCGAACTACAGAGCCAGCTAGACTGGTATAGACAGAGAGCTTGAAAGACATGTCCACAGAACAACAGGCAGGAGCAGTGCCGGCAACCATGCGCGCTGCGGTGTATCGCGGAATCAACGACGTGCGTGTCGAGACAGTCCCTGTCCCGGAGATCGGCCCCGGCGAAGTCCTCGTCAAAATTCACACTTGCGGAATCTGCGGGACCGATCTGAAGAAGATCCACACCGGCTCGCATGACGCACCACGAATCTTCGGCCACGAGATGTCCGGAACCATCGTCCGCGTCGGTGAAGGCGTCACCGATTTCAAGGTCGGCGACCGCGTGATGGCCTATCACCACATCCCCTGCGGCGAGTGCTACTACTGCCGCAAGCAGACCTTCGCACAGTGCGAGGTCTACAAGAAGGTCGGTTGCACCGCGGGCTTTACTCCCTCAGGCGGAGGCTTCGCCGAATACATTCGCGTCATGGACTGGATTGTGCGTCGCGGCCTGGTGAAGATTCCAGACGGCGTCTCCTTCGAGCAAGCGGCATTCATCGAGCCCGCCAACACCTGTTACAAAGCGATTCAACTGCTCGGCCTGCAGCCCGACGAGACCGTGCTCGTCATCGGACAGGGCCCCATCGGCATCCTCCTCGCCGCACTTGCAAAGAAGACCGGCGCTAGGGTCCTGACAAGCGATCTCTACCCCGAACGCCACGCCATTGCCGCAAGGTTCGGTCTCAACCACCCACTCGATGCGCGGGGAGACGTTGTAGCTGCAGTAAAAGCTGCCACAGAAGGTCGCGGAGCCGATGCCGCGCTACTCGCAGTAGGCGGGAACGCGTTGATCAAAGTAGCGATGGACGCCATCCGGCCAGGCGGCCGCGTCATGCTCTTCGCCCAGACGCAGCATGGCGAAGCCCCCTTCGATCCTGCCGCAGTCTGTATGGATGAGAAAACGCTGATGGGGTCCTACAGCTCGTCGGTCGCGATCAACGAAGGGGTCAACCAGCTGGTCTTCGACGGTTATCAAAACAGCTTCGACCTGACCGAATTAATCTCACACCGCTTCTCACTCGAAGACGCCGTGTCCGCGATCGATCTCGCGTCGCACCCTCAGGCCGACTCGATGAAGATCGTCATCCAGCCCGGACACACCAAATAAAAACGACCGCGGATTTTGCGAATAGAGACGGATCACAGTCGTATCCGTTCTTATCCATAAAATCCGCGGTCGCCCTGGCTCGATGAGTAGCTAGTCCCGTCCGCGCTTCTTAACCTCAACATTGAGCCGTTTGATCTTCTGGTTCAGCGTGGAGAGCGGAATCTTGAAATACTCTGCCGCCTCCGTCTGGTTCCAGTGGCAGCGCTCCAATCTGTCGGAGATGATGCGCCGCTCAATCTCCTCCATCAGGTCGAAGAGGGAAGCGTTCGGCTGATGATCCAGCAAACTCGCCGAGTAAGTCCCCCCGGTCAACTGAGCGGGAAGCAAATCAGGCGTGATGGTCCGCGAGGTCGAGAGCACCACCCCACGTTCCATTGCGTTCTCAAGCTCGCGGACGTTCCCCGGCCACTCATAGTCCATGATGACGCGCATCGCTTCGGGCGAAAGCGCCCGGTCTTCCGTCGCGTTCTCCTGGGCGTAGTACTTCAGGAAGTGGGATGCCAGCAGAGGCACGTCTTCCCGGCGCGAGCGAAGCGGCGGAAGCTCCAGGCAGATGACGTTCAGCCGATAGAAAAGATCCTCGCGAAACCGCCCTTCGCGCACTGCATCCTGCAGATTGACGTTGGTCGCAGCGATGATGCGGACATCCACCTGAATCTCCTGCACGCCGCCGAGATGCATGAAGCGCCGGTCCTGCAGGACGCGCAGGATTTTCGCCTGCATATCCATGCCCATGGTTCCGATCTCGTCGAGGAACAGCGTGCCGCCATTGGCAATTTCGAAGAGCCCCTTCTTTGCTGTAACCGCGGACGTGAAGGCCCCTTTGACATGGCCGAAGAGAGTCGATTCCAGCAGGTCGGACGGCACAGCTCCCGTGTTGACGGGAACGAAGGGCCGGTCCCGACGCGGCGAGTTGGCATGAATTGCCTTCGCAATCAACTCCTTGCCGGTCCCGCTCTCGCCTTGAATCAAAACAGTAGAGCGGCTCGGAGCAATCTGCGCGACCAGGTCGAAAAGACGGAGCATCGGCTCACTCTTGCCGACTATATTCTCGAAGTTATAGCGCTGTTTCAGCGTGCGCTTCAGCTGAATAACCTCTTCTTCAGCGCGATGCCGGGCAATTGCTGCGCGAATGTCGGCGAGCAGCTTCTCGTTGTCCCATGGCTTCTGGACGAAATTCTCCGCACCCGCGCGGATAGCGTCGACCACATTGCCGACGGTTCCGTACGCCGTGATCATGATGACGGGAAGATGGGGCTGCATCTCAACGATGCGCGGCAACAGATCGATACCACTCTGGCCGGGCAACGCTAGATCGAGCAGCAGCAGATCGTATTCATTCCGCGACAGCAGATCGATGCCGGACGCACCATCGATCGCCGTGTCGACCGCGAAGCCTTCGAGCGTCAGCAGCGTATCGAGCGATTCGCGAATAGCGCCTTCATCGTCGATGATGAGAATGCGTGGGTCACCGGCAACACGCGCTGCGCGCTGCCCCGGGAGAGTCTCGGAGACAAGTTCAGTAAGTTCAGGCATGGATTGTCTTTCTTTCGACATCCTGCACACTGCTCTTCGGCAGATCGGCAGCAATGGCGGGGCGAGTGCCGGAGGATGGGAACTCCAACTGGAAGGCAGTGCCGACACCGAGCTCGCTCTCTACGTGAATCTTTCCAGCATGCTCCTGCATGATTCCGTAGCTTACGGCGAGTCCCAGGCCGGTGCCTTTGTGAGCGCCATCCTGCGGCTTGGCTTTTGTTGTGAAGAACGGATCGTAGATACGGTGGAGATGTTCTTTTTCGATGCCCGCTCCGGAGTCCTGAATGCGCACCAGCACGCGACCGGCTCCATTGAAGGTCGCGATCTTCAGTGTCGCATTCGGAGTTCCGAACATCGCATCCTTTGCGTTCAGCATCAGGTTCAGAATCACCTGCTGCAGCTTGCCCTGATTGCCATGGATGCGCGCAAGGTGAGGGTCGAGGTTCATCTCAACGCGAATCTGCGATGTCTTGAACTGATGCTCCAGCAGCGTAACAGTGTCACTGAGAAGATCGTTCAGATTCACGCTCGTAAACTCAGTCCCGCTGGTACGCGAGAAGTTGAGCAGGCCATTGACGATCTCAGACGCCCGAAAGGTCTGCTGCGTAATCTTTTCGAGCACCGGTGCGAGCCGCTCGTCATCGCGCATATGCTTCGTCAGCATCTGGGTGTAGCTGGAGATCACGGCAAGAGGAGTATTGACCTCGTGCGCAACCCCGGCTGCGAGCAGCCCGATCGAAGAGAGCTTCTCCGATTGCGTGAGCTGAGCCTCCAGTTGAATGCGGTCGGTGATGTCGTCGACCAGGATGATTCGGCCCACTGCGACAAAGTTGCGCGTGACCAGCGGAGCGATCGCGATATTGGCGATGCGCTCGCCCCCATTGGGCAGCGTCAGCCTGAACTTGTAGAGCGTGTGCGTGCCTTGCTCTTCGCGCACACTGTTGAATCGGGTGACAAACTCCGGTGGCAACACCGCAGAGATAGGCTGGTGCAGAACCTCCCCCCGCCCCCTCTCATACATGCTCTCCATCTGCGTGTTCCAGCTCTCGATGCGGTCCTCGAGGTCGACGGCGAAGACTCCAATGTTGATCGATTCGACGATATTCTCGTGGAACTCCTTGAGGCTTTCGAACTCCGTAATCTTCTGCTCCAGCCGCCGGTAGAGCTGCGCATTTTGAATTGCGATGCCAATATAACCGGCCAGCGACTCCAGCAACTCCATATCTTCGCTGGAAAGAAAATCTCCGACGTCGGTGCGGCCGAGGCCAATGACAGCGACGGTGCGGGTGCCCCCTCCCTCGCGATTGGCGACGCGGCAGGGAAGATAGTAGTTCAGATCCAGCCTTCCTGCGCTGTTTCGCTGCGCCTCAGGCAGACGAAGCACCTGCTGCGGATTCTCAAGGAAGATGTGATTATTGGCACCGGGCCTGTCGAAGTCGAGAAAGCGAAGATCGAGAGCGCGCAGTTCTCCAGCCTGCAGATTCACAAGACCATGCGAGGCCGCAAGATGAAAATGCCGCGAACCACCCGGCCTGCCATCGCCCTCGGACGCCAGAAAGACCGCAACACGCGTCACTAGCAGCGTCTGCGGCAGGCGCTCCACGATGGAATCGAGCAACGCGCGCAGGTCTGTCTGCGAATTAAGGCCACGGCCAAACTCGACCAGCGTCTCGCGATAGTCAAACCGCTTCTGATCGAAGACGCGATCGACCCTCGCCTGAATCGCCCGCTTCAGCGGATCGAAGACGATTCCAGCGACGATAACGGCCGCCATCAGGCCCCAGATACCCAGGCTCTGTAGACGCGTGTGAATCAGCTCCGCCATCAGCGCAATAATGCCGAAGTAGAAGCCAACCAGCGACGCCGTAGCCAGCGTGTAGGTAACGCCGCGCTTGAAGATGAGATCGACGTCCATCAGCCTGTAGCGAACGATGGCCCAGCTGAACGTAAGCGGAAGAATAACCAGCGACAGGCCTGCCAGCTTCGTCAGCGGAGTAGGAACCGACCAATCGGCAAGGTAAGGGATGACGTTCAGCAGGGTGAACGGCGTTACCGCGAGCAGGGTGCCCCGCGTAAGCCACTTCAGTTGCTGGCGCTCTAGCCCCGACTCGGCCCGGCGATAACGCAGCCTGAAGACGATGGCCGCGATCACGTAATACAACGCCAGATAGCCAAGCGAGATCTGATCGAGCCGGTGAACAAGAACCTCGGTCGCCGACCAGAAGCGAATGGCCGTATATTGCAGACCCAGAAGGAAGATTCCCGGCACATAGAGCAGGCAACAGATCAGCCGCCGCTTCAAACGGTTGCGCGTGTCCGGCGCGTCGTTATCCGAGAAGCTAACCGCAAAGTGCAAAAACAGTGCGGGCTGCAACGCCTGCGCCACCATGTTGCCCCAGTCGAAGATGCCCAGCTCGCCGGTCGAGCGGAAGCTGTAGAACACGAACGAAGCCAGGCAAAAGACATAAAAATGAACGGATTTCGGAGCAGTCCACCGTCGGAACAGGACGTAGATTCCGATACTCAGGTAAACAAGGGCGATAAACCTCAGATACTGGTTGAAAGACCTGTCCTTTGGCCCAAGAATTACCTGAATATCCAGCCGCGTCGCACCGTTCAAATCAATCGATTGGGGAACCGGCCTCAGAAGCGAGTAATCCACGGTCGCATAGCTGCCGCTGCGGAACATCTCGCGGCCAAGAGAAGCCACCCGGGTAGTGGGCTGATTGTTGACGCTAAGGAGTATGTCCCCGGTCCGAATTCCCGCCTTGTTTCCGGGAGAAGCCACCGGAACCCTCTCAGCTCGCAGACCGCCGCTGGCCTCCACCCACCAGACGCCGTCGGTCGGAACCTCCAGGCCATTCTCGTGCTCGAAGTTCATCGCCGCTAAAACACACGCTGCCACAGTCGCCACAGCGAGCACGACGGCCAGGATACGGGTTTGAGCGGCATTCTTCATAAAAGCTCAACAATAGACAAGCACATCCATGACCAAACCCATAAGCAGTTCTAGTGCAGCATTTAAAGCCCTCTGCGCATTTGTTTATACAGAAAATCATACCCTATTCCGTAATTCACAGAAAACCATATCGTGATATCTTACGTCTCTCGTTGACGTATGGTTCGTGGAAAAGAGAATACAGTTCATCACATACTTCGTTAAATCTCACGCCAGACTCGGAATCAGAAAGTCACGAGAATCCTTTGAATCAACATCCCTCAAGAATTTAATATTGCTGTAACATAAGCAGCTGAGACGAGTCCACAGACCGAGTCCCGCACGACCCACGTTCAACTTCGCGAGGCGGCAAGAGAGTGACGCAGGTACAACCCAATATTGAAGAGGCGTTCGTCATCGTAGCCGGCGCAAAGGTGCATTATCAGCGCGCAGGCGAAGGCCGCCCTCTCCTCCTGCTTCACGGTCTGGTTGGCTCCGCAAAAAACTGGCGCCGCAACATCAGCTTTCTCTCCCGCGATTCCGACGTATACGCCATCGATCTCTTCAACATGGGAGAGTCGGAGCGCGTTCCCGGACTTGACGCCGGACTGGAAGCAACTGCAGACCGCCTGGTCGCCTATATGGACGCGCTCGGTCTCCAAGAGGCCGACATCGCAGGACACTCGCACGGCGGAGCAGTGGCGATGATGCTGGCTGCGCGGCATCCTGACCGGGTCCGCCGGCTCATTCTCTTCGCCCCGGCAAATCCCTTCTGCGACTTGGGCAAACAACTCATCAGCTTTTACCAGACTCGCTTCGGTGCGCGGGTTGCGCGGCTGATTCCTTTTTTCCCTCGAATGTTGAAGGCGACTGCGTTGAGCCGCATGTACGGCGATCCCCGGCGCGTCTCCAAGGGCGCCCTCGAGGGCTACACCGAACATCTGAACATCCCCGGCACTGTCGACCATGTCCTGCAGATCGTCCAGCGGTGGTTTGTGGATATGCGCCTGCTCCGTTCGGCTCTCACGGGCCTCGCGGAGAAGCCGGCGCTGTTGATCTGGGGCGACCGCGACCGCGCCGTTGGCCTGCGCTCCGCCCGCGAACTCCAGCGAACGCTCCCCAAGTCGAGCCTGCTCATTCTGCCCGGAGTCGGTCACATCGCCTTCGAGGAGATGCCCGACATCTGTAACCAGGCCATGCGCGACTGGCTCATCAATCCGCTGCCCGCCGACCCGCGTCCGCAGGTCACCCGTTCCGCACCCAACCGCCCCGAAGCACACAGCGCGGCCTGATTACTCCAATCCAAATTCACTCTGCAACCAACTGCGAATCTCCTGCTGCATCAGGTTAAGCTTCGCTCCGGGAGAATCCACCGTCCCCTGAAAGAAGTGATCCGCTCCCGCGATCCAGACCAGCCGCTTCGGCTCCGGTGCGCGCTCGAAGACGCCCTCCACCATATCGCGAGGCCCATACTGATCGTGATCGCCGCTAACGAAGAGCTTCGGCGCGGCGCACTTCGGCAAAAACCCATACGTGTAATCTCTGCCCTCCGCATGCACGGGCAGTCCCAACCCAATCAACCCTTTAACTCGCGGATCGCCGCAGCAAGCCCGCAGCCCGACGTTTGAACCGAACGAGAAACCCGCAAAGAGAATCGGCTTCGCGAAGTTGCGCTCCATCCAGTTCAAGGCAGCCTGTACATCCTCCTGTTCGCCCAGGCCCTCATCGTGCTCGCCCTCACTCAGTCCTACGCTGCGGAAGTTGAAACGAAGCACCGGTAGCCCAAAGGCCGAGAACGCCTTCATCGCGTGATAGACGACCTTGTTATGCATCGTGCCGCCGCCATGCGGATGCGGGTGGCAGACAAGTGCGACGTAGGGCGCGTCCTCGCTGCCAGTGTTCAGAAGAGCCTCCAGCCGGCCAGCAGGACCGCGAAGGTCATCGATCGATTTGATCTGGGAGATAATCTGCGTCATCTTCCTCAGTCTATCGCTCCCTGCTCTATCGGGTGTTCGATTCACTCGCCGTTCTCGCGCAGTATCGTATCCTGAAAACATGGCCATCGACCCCATTCAACTGACCCGACAGCTCGTGGACATTGAATCCACCACATACTGCGAAGGTCCAGCCGGGGTATTCCTGCACGAATATCTGATAGCACAGCGATACGCCGTCGAACGGATGCCGGTCACCCAACCCGACCATGCTTCAACCCCCGGCGCAGGCCGCGGCGAGCGCTTCAATGTCTACGCCGCGCTCCCCGGCGGTACTCCGGACGTCGTCCTCTCCACCCACATGGACACGGTGCCACCATTCTTCGGCTCCAGCGAGGACGACGAGTTCATCTACGGCCGTGGCTCTTGCGACGCCAAGGGAATCATCGCCGCACAGATTGCCGCAGCAGACAGGCTCCGGGAATCGGGCGTCAAAGTCGGCCTGCTCTTTCTCGTCGGCGAAGAGCGCGACTCCGCCGGAGCGGCCGTCGCCAACCTCTCTCCCAGGGGCTCGAAGTTTCTCATCAACGGCGAACCCACCGACAACCGTCTCGCCCTGGCCTCGCAGGGAGCCCTTCGCGTCGAACTCCGCGCGAAAGGGCGCATGGCTCACTCTGCCTATCCCGAGCTGGGCGAATCTGCCATCAATAAGCTCATCGAAGCGCTCCACGATGTGCTGGCGATGCCGCTGCCGTCCGAGCCGGAGATCGGGCCCTCCACTCTAAACATCGGTCTTATCTCAGGCGGATACGCTCCCAACGTCATCTCCGACAAAGCCGAGGCTCACATCCTGATCCGCCTGGTCGGGCCGTCGGAAGAGATCAAAAGATCGATCCTCGCTTCTGTTGGCGACAGGGCGGACGTCGTCTTCAGTCTCGATCTTCCGTTTGTCCGTATGCGCAGGGCAGGGAATCTCCCGACGATGATCGCCAAATTCACCACTGATATTCCCGCCCTCACCGCATGGGGAGAGCCGTTTTTGCTCGGCCCCGGCTCCATCCACGTGGCGCACACTCCCGCGGAAAAGATCGCAAAAAAAGAGCTGCTGCAATGCGTCGATCTCTACGTCGATCTTGCAACCGACCTTACCCGGGGGAACTGATTCTTAGCCTTCCACTCTTCGTGAGATACACCTTCAGGCTCGCACCGATCTCGTAAGGCAAGTAAACTAAGCCCTTCATGCATCTCCTACGCAAACTTCTAACAATCGCCTTAGCCCTCGGTGTGCTCCTTGTAGCCGGAACAGTATTCAGCTATCGAAGCATTCCCTCCGCGAACACCGGCATGACTCACTTCGACACCATCATCGTGCTCGGCACACCGGCCAGACCCGATGGAACTCCATCTCCTGAGCAGCGCGAGCGTACCCTCGAAGGCGTTCGCGAGTACAAGGCCGGCGTCGCTCCCACACTCATCTTCACCGGCGGATCAGCCCACAACCAGTTCATCGAAGCGCACATCATGGCCACACTCGCAGAAGCTCAGGGAGTGCCCTCCGATGCCATTCTCGAAGAAGGCCGCGCGCAGAACACAATCCAAAACATCTTCTACAGTCAGCACATCATGGCCGAGCACAATTGGGACAGCGCTGAGGTCATCAGCTCGCCAAGCCATCTTCCGCGTGCCGCTCTTATCCTCGAGCACTATGGATTCCACTGGCGCACTCATCCCGCGTTCTGGCCTTCGGAGTACGGCTTCTGGGAACGCGCCGCCCACTATGCAGTCGAAGCAGAGTACTGTCTGAAGCTCCGAATCCTGGGGTTCCCGGCATCTCGTTTTCTACCTCAACATTAGTAGTGCGCGACTTATGCACGGCCTCGCTTCACAACCATGTATGGATATCCTCTCGGCTTGAAAACATGGTTCAAATACGTTCCCTTCGACTTCGCAGCCATAAAATCGTCATATTCGTCCGCAGGAACTTCAAAGTAACGATAGACATTGCGGCTGTCGAGAAACTCGATCTCAAGCTCACGCCTGCGCGGTTCGTACCCGATCGAAGCAATGCTTGTCGAATCCACCGCTATCCGCCTCATGGTCCGCCTTCAACCTGAGACGATGCCAAAGGGAAGAGTTGTTGAATTATCCTCGGCCAACACAGCCGTCTCGTCCGGATTCGCAGGGTTATACCGCACACTTACCTTTGGCTCACCCTTCGACTTCATCTCAGCCTCATGGTGTGTCATCGCCACACTGCGCAGGTAGCCTCCGTAATACTCTTCATTCACCATGAAGTGAAACCCGGCCTCAATCTGAGAGGGCGTGCCTGTTGTAGCCACATCGTCATCGGCGTCCAGCACCTGCCAATGATTGATCTCCGCCTCAGCGATCGGCCAACTTTTTGCCGCAGCCACCTTCTTCTCTCGCTTGCTGCGTCGAAGCGACCGGCGAATGCCGTCGATAAAAAAGATCCCTGCCATTTGGCTTACGATTCTAATACCGATCGCAAAGGATGCTCCACAGCACGTCCCGCCTTCCGCTTCAGCCTCGTATACGACTCACCGAAGGATCATTTCGGTCCATTTATCCTCAGCGAAACAGCCGCAGCGAACACCTTAGAATAGGTGCATGGCAGCAGAGTTCACCCATCTTCACCTCCACACCGATTACTCCCTCCTTGATGGTGCCTGCGACGTAGACAAACTCGCCGGCCACCTCAGCAAAATCGGCCAGACCGCTGCCGCCATGACCGATCACGGCAACATCTACGGAGCCGTTCACTTCTTCGACGCCATGCAGAAGAAGTCCATCAAGCCCATCCTCGGCTGCGAACTCTACATCTGCAAAAACGACGATCACCGCGCCGCTCCCGAAGGCGACACCTACAACCACCTCCTCATCCTCGCCGAAAACGAAGCTGGCTACCGCAACCTCGTCCGCCTCACCAGTGAAGCTTCTCTCCACGGCTTCTACCGCAAACCCCGAGTCAGTAAAACCTTCCTCGCTAAACACAGCGAAGGTCTCATCGGCTTCTCCGGCTGCCTCGCCGGCGAGGTCAATCAGCACCTGATGGCAGGGAAGCACGACGAAGCCAAACGCACCGCCGGCTTCTACGAAGACCTCTTCGGCAAAGGCAACTACTTCCTGGAAATTCAGGACCACGGTCTTGCCCCAGACAAAGCCGTCTGCGACGCGCTCTTCAAGATGGAGCGCGAGCTCAACATCCCGCTCATCGCCACCAACGACAGCCACTACGTCGCCGCCGACGACTCCCGCGCCCACGAGATTCTCCTCTGCGTCCAGACCGCCGGAAGCATGAACGACCCCAAGCGCTTCAAGTTCGACACGCAGGAGTTCTACATCAAGTCCGCCGAGGAGATGCTACGCACCTTCTCCCAGAACCCCGAAGTCTGCACCCGCACCATGCAGTTCATCGACCGCTGCAACCTCAAGATGGCCAAGGTCGACAACCCGTTCCCCGACTTCATCGTCCCCGAAGGCGAGACCCTCGACACCTACTTCGAGCGCGTCTGCCGCGAAGGACTCCAGATGCGCCTCGACACCGCCGTCGCGCATCTCCGCGAGCGAGGCATCCTCAAAAAGACCATCCCCGAATATCACGCCCGTCTCGACCGCGAATTGGACATCATCAAACAGATGAAGTTTCCCGGCTATTTCATGATCGTCTGGGACTTTATCCGTTACGCTCGCGAGCAGGATATCCCCGTCGGCCCTGGCCGAGGCTCCGCCGCAGGCTCCCTCGTCGCCTACGTCATGCAGATCACCGACATCGATCCGCTTCAGAACGAGCTGCTCTTCGAGCGCTTTCTCAATCCCGAGCGCATCTCGATGCCCGATATCGACATCGACTTCTGCATGAACCGCCGCGGCGAAGTCATCGACTACGTCACCCGCAAATACGGCCGCGATCAGGTCGCCCAGATCATCACCTTCAACACCATGGCTGCCAAAGCAGCCATCAAAGACGTAGGCCGCGCGCTCGACATGCCCTACGGCGAAGTCGATCGCATTGCCAAGATGATCCCGACCACCATTGGCATCACCATCGACCAGGCGCTCGCCGACTCGCCCATGCTCGCCACGGCATACGAAGACCCGAAGATCAAAGAACTCATCGACGCCGCACTCCGCCTCGAAGGTCTGGTCCGCGGAGCGGGCGTACACGCCGCCGGCGTCGTCATCGCACCCAAGCCCCTCACCGAACTCGTCCCCGTCACTCGCGCCAAGAACGAAGACATCGTCACCGCCTACGACATGAAGGCCATCGAAAAGATGGGCCTCCTCAAGATGGACTTCCTTGGCCTGACGACCCTCACCGTCATCGACGATGCTCTCAAGCTCATCAAGTCAACCACCGGCACCAGCGTCGACATGGCGCTTATCCCACTCGACGACGTCACCACCTTCGAGCAGGTCTTCCACCGCGCCCTCACCTCCGGCGTCTTCCAGTTTGAATCCGGCGGCATGCGCGACGTCCTGCGCCGCTACAAACCCAACTCCATCGAACACCTCACCGCGCTCAACGCCCTCTACCGCCCCGGCCCGATGAGCATGATCGATGACTTCATCGAGCGCAAATGGGGCCGCCGCGAGGTCGAGTACCTCCTGCCCGAACTCGAACCGCTCCTCCACGAGACCCTCGGCGTCATGGTCTATCAGGAGCAGGTCATGCAAATCTCGAACGCTATCGGCGGTTACTCGCTTGGGGGCGCCGATCTTCTCCGCCGCGCGATGGGCAAAAAAGACGCGAACGAGATGGCCAAGCAGCGCGAGATCTTCATGGCTGGCGCGGCCAAGCGTGGCTTCCCCAAGGCCAAGGCCGGAGAGATCTTCGACCAGATGGAGAAGTTCGCCGGCTACGGCTTCAACAAGTCACACTCCGCCGCATACTCGCTCCTCGCCTACCACACCGCATGGCTCAAGACGCACTATCCCGTCGAGTTCATGGCCGCACTCCTCACCAGCGAAACCTCGAAGCCCGAAAACGTAGTCAAGTACATCTCCGAGTGCCGCGAGATGAACATCCCCGTCGTGCCGCCCAACGTACAGGTCTCCGACGCCAACTTCACCCCCATCGTCACGCCCACCGGCAAAGCCATCGGCTTCGGCCTCGCAGCAATTAAGAACGTCGGTCACAACGCCATCGAATCCATCATTACCGCGCGCGCTGCACTTCAGGCAGAAGGGAAGCCCGGCTTCTCCAGCCTCTACCAGTTCTGCGAAAAGGTCGATCTTCGTCTGCTCAACAAACGCGTTCTTGAATCCCTCATCAAGGCCGGAGCGATGGACACCTTCGGCGGCCGCGCCCAGCTCACCGCCGCGCTCGACAAGGCCATGGAGCGCGCTCAGAAATCGCAGCGCGACGAAGCCGCTGGCCAGCACGGACTCTTCGGCATCTTCGACGCAGACCTTCATTCCTCCGCGAATAACAACCACGAAAACGCGCTCCCCAGCGTAGCCGAGTGGGACGAGCACACCCGTCTGCAGAACGAAAAAGAGGTCCTCGGCTTCTTCGTCTCCGGCCACCCCATGGACAAGTACCGCGAGAAGCTCCGCAACATGAAGGTCGTCGACACCGTCGCAGCCTGCGAGATGAAGCCCGAGCCCCAGGTCTTCCGCCGCCGCGGCGAAGAGCCGCAGAACGAGATTCAGATCGCCGGGGTCATCACCGGCCTCAAGGTCGGCAAATCGAAACGCTCCGGCGAGCTCTACGCCCAGGCCTCACTCGAAGACACTGTCGGCAAGATCGAACTCATCGCCTTCTCCGCTAATTACGAGAAGCTCAAAGACAAATTGAAGATCGACGTCCCCGTCGTTGTTCGCGGCGTCCTGCGCGGTGAAGAAGATTCCGCGCCCAAGCTCTCCGTCTCCAACATTCAGGCGCTCGAGGACGTCAAGATCAAACTCCCCGATTCGCTGCGAATCAAAGTCCCGCTTCACAACCCCGACACCGCGCTCCTCGAGAAGCTCCACGCCGTCTTCCTCGGCGCGCCGGGCAAAGGCAAAGTCCTCCTCGACCTCGAAGAGCCCGGCGAATTCTGCGCCGTCCTCGAACCGCACAACATCACCGTAGCCGCCGACCGCCTCTTCATCGACAATATCGAAGAGCTCGTAGGCCGCGGCGGCGTTCGCGTCCTAGATTAGCTTCGCTTCAACCAACACACGCTCTCGTTCTCATGGAGACCCGTGCCAGCCAAACTCCGCTGGGGTGTGCTCAGCACCGCCACAATCGGCCTCGAAAAAGTTATTCCCGTTATTCTCGGCGAACTCACCCACGCCACGGCAATCGCTCCTCGCTCGAGCAAAATTGATAACTACTCTCCAGTGGGAAGCCACTTCCTCGCTGTCGGCGGAGATCGATCGAGGCTGAGGATGCCGGGTGGAACGAACTCTCACCGTGATGCGCCAGAATAAAACGCTTCATAACGTGTTGTTAGAGAGAACCTCGACTCGCCAGTGCAAGCCCTTCAAGCTTGGCTGATCGATCTATCAACTTTTTGAAAGGGACTTAACATGCTTGATACGATATTCCCCCGGAACATTCGAAAACTCTCTGCTCTCTTGGCGTTTGCTACTTCCGCCGTTCTAACAACGTCCTTGCAGGCTTTCTCCCAAGGCATTTCATTCGGCGAGCTCAAGTCAGAACTCGTCGTCGTCGGGTTCGCGGACGACAAGTTTGAAATGCTCGGAAATAGCATACTTAAATCGCAAAGCACTATCGGCGAATATCGAATCGGTAATCACCTTCTTCGAGCATGGGAGGCAGCGGACAGCTCTCAAAACGTCTGGGTAGCGGAAGACGGCAACAAAGCCTTTCAGATTGATAAGGGTACAACCAAGACGTTCTTCAGCCCAACGGTGGCCGCTGTGGGCAGCGATTTTTACGTTCTGCATGTCGGAGATAATGGTCAAATCTGGTTCGCGCGTGTCGGTTCCACCGACAACACTGCATCTGCAATCTGGCTCAAGGTTCCCGGGGCCATCACGGACGGGCCGATATCAGCAGTGGAGTTAGGCCCAGGAAGTAGCCGCATGCTACTCGTATATCACGATTCTGATCGTAGTGACCTGCGTTATACGGTCTTCTCCAGCGGCGCGTGGTCTACGATCAAATCAATAGCCGGAGGAACCGGTTTGACCTCTCCTTCCGTTGCCTGGAACGCTAGTCGTGGCGTTGTGGATGCGGTGTTGCAAGGAGAAGATTCCCGCGTGTGGAAGAGCATGTACCACCCAAACAACGACATCTGGGAATTCTGGACCCCCGAGGGAGATATGACCTTTGGCCGGCCCACCATTGCGGTTAATAACGCGGGGACTATGCTGATCGCCCGTCCGTTAGGTGATGACACATACACCTGGGCATCATTTGATTCCTCTTTCAATCGGACGTCAGACTGGACTAGCACAGACAGCCCAAAACCCGCCACCGAGGCACGACTGGTGAGCGATGGCCAAAGCTTCTTTTTGACCTATAACGATCAAGATAAGGGCTGCCTATTTGGAAAGTTCATATTCAATTAGGGCGTGTACCACCATTTCCATCTAACTTGGATAGAGTAGTGGTAGATGGAGATCAGCGAAGAGCAGTACGCAAGGCTCTACGGGGAAGCGCGGTCCGAGTTTTCCCTTCCCGCTGAAACGAAGCAGGAAGCCGTCGGCCCGTTTTTTGGTTCAGTCATGTCGCGGCTAGCCGCGACATGACTGGCAAACTCGGTCGGCGTACCCATTCTGCGGAGATGATGAAACTCGCTGCGGTAAAGTGCAAGCCTTCACAGGTCTCATCCTCCTCGCCAACGTGATCGGCACGCCAAAAAACTCGACCTCTCAGTCTGCTCCGGTTGGAAAAAACTTCCTATTTAGAAGATAGAGTTCCTGCGTACTACTGCCAGTACGCCGCCTTCCTGGGCGCGCGCCGGGCAAAAGGCAAGTCCTCCTCAACCTTGAAGAGCCCGGCGAATTCTGCGCCGTCCTCAAACCGCACAACATCACTGTAGCCGCCGACCGCCTTTTTCATCGACAATATCGAAGAGCTCGTAGGCCGCGGCGGCGTTCGCGTCCTCGACTAGACTTCAATTCCGCAAGCGACCCAGCAACAGGGAAGGAGTCCTTTGAAGATTCGCCTCATCTCCGCCCTGATTCTGGTCGTGCCTCTTCACTTCCTCTCCAGCTGCAGCCTGTTAAAAGCTAACTCCAAAATCGCCTTCATGGGCGACTCGATCACGCAACTCTGGTGGTATCCCGCCGCGAACCTGGGCTATCACGGCGACACCACCGCAAGAATGCTCGCCCGTTTCCCTCGGCAGGTTCCCGCCCACGGCTACACCACCGTCGTCATCCAGGGTGGAGGGAATGACGTCCTGCTCGGCATCGATCCCGAAACAACTCTTCACAATCTCGAAGAGATGGGCCGCCAAACCGTCGACCTCCATGCCGAACCCGTTCTTTGCGAGATCACACCCATCTTTCACAGCTTTATCAGCGGCGACACGAAAGACTACAAACCGCACGTCCTGGATCTGAATCGCCGCATCGCACAACTGGCCGCCGAGCACCATTGGAAGCTGATCGACTACTACACGCCACTCCTCGATCATCCCAACTACTTCAGCGACGGAGTACACCCAACTCGATCGGGATATGTCGTCATGGTCGTAGCCGCCCGGCGTACGTTATCTCAACACTAGCCGCCTGGTCTTTGCCTTTGTCTCTTCGTGATCGGTGTCATCTGCGAAAATCCGTGTTAAGCCTTCGTCCTTGAGACGCATCCAACTCATCGCCTTCGCTTTAGGCAAACCGCCCGCCCCGCTCTTCGATACAATGATTAGAATGGCCGAACACGAACCAGGCAGAGCAGCGCATCCACACCCAGCGCCCGCGCCCCCTCCCGAAGCATGGATCAGGACGGAGTTGGCAAGGCACCCGCAACGCCCATACCCGATGGACTTCATCCAGGCAATCTTCACCGATTTCAGCGAGATCCACGGCGACCGCGCCTTTGGCGACGATGCAGCGATGGCCTGCGGAATGGCCTTCTTCCACGGCGAGCCCGTCATGGTCGTCGGCAACCTCAAGGGACGCACTCTCAAGGAACGCGTCGCCCGCAAGTTCGGCTCGCCCGATCCGGAGGGGTATCGCAAGGCTCTCCGCTGCATGAAAATCGCCGAGAAATTTGGCCGCCCCATCTTCACCTTCATCGATCTGGCTGGTGCGAACCCAGGCATCGGTGCCGAAGAGCGCGGACAAGGCGAAGCCATCGCCCGCAGCCTTATCGAGATGTCCCGACTGCGCGTTCCCACCATCGCCACCATCACCGGCGAAGGCGGATCTGGCGGAGCGTTGGCCCTCGCCGTCGCCGATCGCGTCCTGATGCTCGAGAACGCAATCTACTCCGTCATCTCGCCCGAGGGCTGCGCCTCCATCATGTGGAAGGACGCCAGCAAGAAACAGCAAGCCGCCGCCGCTCTCAAATACACGGCAGGCGACGTCAAACTCATGGGCTGTGTCGACGACGTGCTTCTCGAACCCAGAGGCGGAACGCAAAACGATCCGGAAGCCACCATGGAGATGGTCGGCGAAAAGCTCCAATATCATCTCGCGGAGCTTCGCGCTCTTCCCCTCGATGTCCTGCTCGAGCAGCGTTACACCAAGTTCCGCAACATCGCACAGTTTTACACCACCGTTTAGAGCAGAATGAAGGTCCCCTTATACGTCGTCAATCCTGAATGAAGTGAAGGATCCCCGCATTTTCTGCGGGCATCCGGATCGTTCCGGCACATCCTATGATCTTGCTCTAGCCGCACCGAGCACAATGGAGTAACCACCGTTGCACGCGCTCAATTCCACAACCAGGGCCCGTTCCGAGCGCACTCTGCAATTAGCGCTCTTCATCACATCGGTCACCTGGTTTTTCGCAGCCGATACAGTCGCCGCCCATGCCTCCCGCGGCCTCTCCGAACGCTTTGCATTGGCCTCGGCCCGCCCCCTGCTCACCTCGATCTTCCTCCTCTTCCTGTTGGCCCTCGGTTTCTCCCTCCTGCAAGCCATCGCTAACCGGCGCTCCGGCCTTCGCGACGTTCTCGGTCTTCCACGTCGTGCGACGTCCGGCAGGGAATGGACGCTCGGCGCAGCACTCGGCTGGGGCCTGCTCGTGCTCTCCATCCTCCCCATGGCCGCCGCAGGATCGCTCAATATTCTGCTCTGGACGCGACCGCGCGCGTTCAGCCTGCTGCTGCTCAACCTTGTGACTCTTGCGATCACGGCTCTCACCGAAGAGGTAGCATTTCGCGGCTATCCATTTCGCCGCCTGATCGAAGCCACCGGGCCGGTAGCCGCAACGATCATCATGTCCTTTCTCTTCGGGCTCGGCCACATCCTCAATCCGGGAGCTACCTGGACGAGCACGCTGGTCACCATGATTGCCGGGATTCTGCTCTCGATTGCATGGCTTCGCACCCACGGGCTCTGGCTGGGATGGGGATTCCACTTTGCATGGAACGCTTCCATGGGCCTCCTCTTCGGCCTTCCGATCAGCGGGATCACCGACTTCGCCAGCGTCGTGCAAACCCGCGCCTTCGGCCACGTCTGGCTCACCGGCGGCGACTATGGACCTGAGGCTGCTTCCTTCACCGTGATCGTTCTGGTGGTCGGAATCGCAATCCTCGTCCGGATCACCCGCGACTACGCCTGGCATTACACCTACGTCCCCATCGTCCCCGCCGGCTACCCGATGGAAGCCCAACCTCCAGCGGCCCATGTGGCGATGGAGCAGCAGGCAAGACCCGCTCCCGCAAGCGCATCCCTGGTCCAGATCCTGCCGGTTACGCCTCAAACCCGCTCCGTCAGCGACGACACCCAATCCTGACCGGAGCCTGTAGAAAATATTGTTAAAAAGTGGCGCATTTTTCGTCGCGGAAAACATGCACATAAGAACCACGCTATGTCCACCTAACGACCACAAATAACCATCCAAAAAACCACGTTTTTTCCTTGTGGAAATCGACAACCGCCCTGTAAAAACGGCCTTCCCGCCACAATAAAAAAAATCTGCTCCTGTTAGTTCCTAAAAGTGACCTCTCCCACTTGTCAAAAGCAAACAGAAAGCGCAAGCTGTTCTATATCTGAGGTGCTTCCATGGCACTTACTTACAGATCGGCCCTCATAGCAGGCCTCTTGGCGCTGCCTTTTGCTGCCGCCCACGCCCAGGTCTTCGTAGTCGGTGAAAAGTCCGCCACAGCAGACATCAATGCCGACTTCAAGCCCACCCACGTCGAGCTTCCTCAGACCAAACTGACGGAACGCGGACGCCGCGAACTCATTCGCAATCTCGAAGCAGAACAAGGCTTCGCCCATCGCGCATTGCCCATGGGCACCGGACTCACGCTCCAGGCCAACGGACATCTCACTCCGGGCCCCGCTGAATACAGAAAGATGATCTATGAAAAGGGCCAATCAGCGGGACCTGGCGATCGCGTCGTCATTACATCGATGGAGATCAAAGCGGACCGCATCGTGCTCGACTTCAACGGTGGCCCCTATGCGAAACACCGCTTCCTGCGTCACATTCAGATCAATGATGCTCCGATGCCCGTAGCAGGTGATCCTACTGAGGTAGCGACCGGTTCGCGCATCACACTCGTCTTCGAAGGTGGCGTACCTGAGGTGTCGGGTCCTGAGGTGAAAGCCCTCCTGGAACCGGTGATCAATTTCGGCGTAAAGTCCTCTGCACAAGCCTACGCAGACACGCTCCCCGACCCACTGAAGGAAGCTATCGCGGCTCACGAGGTTCTGGTTGGGATGAACCATCGCATGGTGCTCGCCGCGCTTGGCGCGCCGGAAAACAAGATGCGCGAGCAGGAGAGTGGCGATTCCAGTGGATCCCGTTACGAAGAGTGGATCTACGGCCACGTGCCGCAGACCATTCGCTTCGTCCGGTTCGTCGGTGACCGAGTCACAGTGGTTGAGATCGCTGCGCTTGGCAAGCCCCTTGAGATTCACGATAAAGATGAGATGGGTGGCTTCAATCAACCTGCTCCAACTCGCGAAGTTGCACTGGGCGATCAGAATCAGCGCGGTGGCGAGGACGGTAAACCTGCATCGGCACCGTCTCTCCGGCTGCCCGGTGAGGCCGCTCCACCCGACGGTCCGGGCAAAGTGCAGTTTCCAACCGACACCAAAGACACGAAGGTTGCGCCCATCCCGCCAACACCTTCTGCCGATCCCGTTCCTACGGATCCCCGGGCGAATCAGGGTATAGGAGCAGGAGTCGGAACAAATCCGGGAACAACACCGGGAACCGGCCCAAGATCGAACCCTAAACCGCCCATGCAATAGCCGCAAGTCGTGTAAACTTGCTAAAGGGTTTCAATCGCAGTTCTTCTCCATCCGATTCCTGCCGCGGACAAGTCCCGGACAATCTTTTCGAGAAGTTCCGGATGATCTATTCTGCCGCGCCTGCAAGGCGTAGCAGGCTATCAGGACATTCAGCGCGCGAGCCGTAACATTCGTACCAGGGAGAACAAGCATTATGGCGAAGATTGCCAAGACCGGCGACCGTAAGAAGGTAATGGATACTAACAAGAGCACCGATTGCCCGAAGTGCTCCAAACCGACCCGTATTGTTAAGCGCGTCAAGGACCGTGAACGCGGTACTCCGGGCGGGGTGTATATCTCCTGCTCGGCGTGTGATTTCTTCGAGAAACTCTAGGTTTGTTTCAGATTCAAGGCAAGACAGAAAGAGCCCCTTTTGTGGGCTCTTTTTTGCTGCACGTACAGTTCCTAAGGTAAGGCTTTGAAAGCAAAGCGAGCTAAAGCTCTCTGCACCAAAGTTGTACAAATAATTTCCCAGCAACCACTTGACGATTGTGAGCAGGGACGGGCAGACTCTACGCTGGAAAGTAGGATCCAGTTTTTATGATTACCACGTTGCCCGCATCACCCTCCGCTTCAAACCTCGCATTGCTGCCCAATTTCACCCGCCCAACCTATTTGATGTGCCCGCCCCAGTGGTATGACGTCGACTACGTCATCAACCCATGGATGGCGGGGAATCTCCATCGGCCATCGCGCGATCTCGCTTTTATGCAGTGGAGGAATCTGTACGAAGAGTTGCGGCGGATTGCGGATGTGCGGTTGCTTCATGCGCGGGAAGGTGCGCCAGACATGGTGTTTGTGGCCCACACGGCTGTTGTGCAGCATGGGGTTGCCGCCGTTTCGAGCTTCACTCACCGGCAGCGGCAGGCTGAGGAACAGCATGTGCGGGAGTGGCTGGAGGAAGCGGGTTTTCTGCTTTGGGCGACGCCTCGGGAGACAAGTTTTGAGGGTGAGGGGGATGCACTTTTCGACGCGAATGGCAGGCATTTATGGGCTGCGCATGGGGTTCGGACGTGCCGGCACAGCCATCGGCATGTGGCTGATGCGTGGCAGGCGCCTGTGACTTCGCTGCATCTGGTCGATCCGCGGTTTTACCATCTGGACCTTTGTTTTGCGCCACTTAGCGGAGGGCATCTGCTTTACTTCCCGGAGGCGTTCGATCCGGCTTCGCTGGCAAAGATCGAAGTGGCTTATAGTGCGGACAAGCGTATTCCTGTCAGTGAGATGGAAGCGACGCAGTTTGGTTGCAATGTGATCAATTGCGGCTCAAAAATTGTGATGGGAGCGGTTGATTCGAGTCTTGCTCAACGGTTGACGGAGCGAGGGTTTGACGTCACAGAGCTGGATCTGAGCGAGTTCCAGCGTGGAGGCGGGTCGGCCAAGGCTTTGGCGCTTCGATTGAGCGATCTGGATGTGACGCATGGGGTGACGCAGGCTGACTTTGTTGGCTGATATTTTTTTCGGTGGTGAGGGCTGGGATTTCCGCGTTTTCCCGGCGTTTTTCGAGGGGGTTGGCGATTTCCACAGGGAAACTGCGTGGTTTTTGGATGGTAATTTGTGGTCGTTAGGTGGACATAGCGTGGTTCTTATGGTCACGCGTCCTGGCGACGAAAAACGCGCACATTCGGAAGAATTATTTTTTCAGATTGCCTGATAAATTTTGACGGATGCGATCGGGCCTCTTCGATTTCCTGAAGGATGGCTTCGGCGGCGGCGGCGGGGTCGGCTGCGCGGGTGATGGGGCGGCCGACGACCAGCAGGGAAGCTCCCTGGATGATGGCCTGGGCCGGTGTGGCGATACGCTTCTGGTCTTCTATTGCGGTTCCGGTGGGTCGGATGCCGGGGACTACGAGGAAGGTGTCGGGGCCGGTCTCCTTGCGGAGCATCGCTACCTCTTCGGGGGAGCAGACCATGCCGTTGATGCCGGATTGCTGGGTGAGCTTTGCGAGGCGAAGGACCTGATCGGCGGGCGATGCAGGGATGCCAATGCCAGCGAGTTCGTGAGCGTCCATGCTGGTGAGGACGGTGACGGCGAGGAGGCGAGGCGATCCAGGGCTGGAGGCGGCCACAGCTGCGGCGGACATCATGGCAGCGCCACCACTGGCGTGGATGGTAAGCAGGGAAGCACCGGCTTGCGCGGCTGAGCGGACCGCGCCGGCGACAGTGTTGGGAATGTCGTGAAGCTTGAGGTCGAGAAAGACGCTGAACCCGCGGTCGCGGAGCTGCTGCACGATGCGATTGCCAACAGCGTAGTAGAGCTCCATTCCTACCTTGTACCAGCGGCAGGTTTGGCCGAGGCGATCGACCAGGGCGAGAGCCTGAGTTTCATCGGGGAAGTCGAGAGCTACGACCAGCCGGTCTTTTGGATCGTCAGACTTTTGGGGGGAAGTCATGGTTTTAGTTTAGCTGTACTCAGAGCTACGGGAGGGATTGCTCTTCGACGGGTTGTTGAATTCCTAACAAGTTCACTCCTTCCTTTGTCAGGTTATCGATCCAGACTGAGCCTTTGCCCCAGTTTTGAATGCAGTGCTCGAAGTGCTGCATCTCGTCTTCGTCGGTTCCCGCGCGTCGTAGCAGGCGTCTGAGAGTGTCCAGTGATGCTACGTCGAGAAGTGGGCTTATGCAGGTCTGGCAGTCCTCCGCCAGACAGTGGACTGTCCAACCGTTGGTGTCTTGGAAATTGACCAGGATTCGCATGGAGGGATTATAGCGAATAAAAGGCGAAAATAGAATAAGCTAGTTTTTCAACCTGACTCACTTCTGCCCTTCGTGGCCAACCAAGGCTCCAGGACTGAGTTTTATGTTTGCAACTGTCACCTCGATGAGTGCATTGGCGATTTGTCGCTCATTGGGAACTCGAAACGGCCGCCGCCAATCGAATATCGGTGACGAGAAGCGCGTTTACAGGACTGATGATCCAAACGGCATGGTTGGACTCGATGAGTACTGAGCCCTGAGGGCAACAGCCGAGCCAAGGTCGCTTGACCTGAAAGGCGACATTCGGCCAAGTGACGAGAAGCAGGTTTCCACTAAGGCTGCGCGGCGCATTGAATACTGAAGGTCCAAAAACCAAAATCCCCGCCCATTCGCGCAAAGGGCGCGCGGTAAGGACGGGGTACCTGGTCTCTTGAGCTTTACTTCTTGGGCCGCGACTCCGGCGGCACAAGACCTGCGAGGCGGTAGTACACAACAAGCTGGCCGTAGTGTTCACCGCTATGTTCGATGATGCCGTATGCTATGTCGATAACGCGCGATTTCTGCTGAGGGAAATACTCGACCTCCGTCGTCATGCCTTTTTCGCCTTTCGCCTGGATGGCGGTTGCGCCATCGGCGAAGGATTTCTTGACGAACGCAACGATGTCGGCCTTGGATTTGTATTGCTCGCGCTTCGGATCTTCTGCCGCGGGAGGCTTCTGCCCCATCGCAGGATTCGTGAAGTAGTAGCATGAACCCGCCGCGTGCAGTAATTGCTCGGCGAAGCTCCGCTGCGCGGGTGTCGGCTTGAAGTCATATTTGTCCTCGGGAAAATCTTCGGCCATCGCCGTCAGCTTGCGGCCAATCTCATTCCAGGAATCGAGCACGACTTTCGATTCCGGATCGGCAGGTTTGACGGCTGCATCTTTCTTCATCGTGTCCTGGGCATGGGCGGCAAATGCAAATGCCAGCAGGACGATAGCGAGAAACGGTAGTCTTTTCATTTCTTTCTCCAAGATTGAGTTTCGCGAATCAAACCTTCAGCTTCTTATTTCGCCTGCGTCAGCCCCGCAACAACTGCAGCAACTTTATCGAGTATCTCGTTCCAGCCCTCCCATTGCCCGCTATCCTTTGCGCTCTCCATGGGTTCATTTCCGATGAAGGTGAGTTTCGTCCTGCCGTTTCCGAGATCCTCAAAGAGGGTCACGTCGTACGCACCGTCGATGGCTTCCTGTTCTATTCCTAAAGGCTGCAGGATCAACCTTGTTTCCCTTCGAGTCCGAAAAGTACATGGAGGAAACGATCTTCTCGTGCAGAACAATCTCGTGGTATTCAATCGCATTCCAGCCCTCGTACCCATCCGGCGTCTTCATGCAGAGCAGAGACTTTCCTCCAACGCGAACATCCATCTGGCAAACGGGCGCAGTAAAGCCCTTCGGTCCCCACCACTGCATCACGTACTCCGAGTCTGTGTATGCCTTCCAAACCAATTCGCGTGGAGCATCGAACACTCTTGTGACAACCATCCGCTCTGTCTCATTCACCGTGTTTTTTGTCATGACCAACCTCCGCCTTCTTCATTTGATTTACAACCACATCCAACTTGTCGAAACTCTCTTCCCAGAACCGGCGATAGCTGATCGCCCAGTCGCTGACTGTCTTTATGGTCTCGGGCCTAAGCGTGCATACGCTCTCCCGTCCACGCTTCGTCTTGATCACAATTCGCGCCCGCACCAGGTAGGCGATATGTTTTGAAATCATCTGCTGCGAGAGTGCAAACGGTTCCGTCAATCCATGCACAGAGGCAGGCCCATGGGAGAGTCGTTCGATCATTGCCCGGCGGGTTGGATCAGACAAAGCCGCAAATGTTGTACCCAGATTATCCACAACCGAATGGTAGTGGATTGTCGATTAAAGTCAACTGCTAATTTTGCGATTCGTGGTTTCTGCCGAATGTCTTAGCCCTGAAAGCGGCCAAATCGCCAACGCGCTCACTGACACCGGGTTAATACCGATATGTCGGCTTGTCGAAAGGCATCCCCCCAATCCTCTCCACTGGTGACAACAGACAAGTCACTCATTGAAGGCTCACAGATGGTCTTGAAGATCGAAGTTCCCCAAAACGGTGTTATCGGAACCTTCATCCGAACTTGCCGAATAACCCAACTTTGCAGGAACTACGGCGGCTCTGAGCCTTCATCAATATTGGCGACAGGTCCAATTTGCTGGAACTGAGCTGCCAACGCTGCGTATACACCCATAACGAGGAAGCAGAATGAGCAGACGTCTGGCTTGGACTAACTTCCACTCGAAGATGGTGTGTCTGACGTGCATGGCTCTTGGCGTTGTCCAACTCCGTGCACAAATCCTGCACGCGACCGGGCCGCTGCCTTCGTTTGAGGTGGCAACGATCAAGCCATCGGCCGACGGCAAAGCGGCCCAGTCCATCAACACGCCTACTGAGTCACGAACGATGAACGTGACCGCGAGGAATCTAATCGAACATGCCTATCACATCCCGTGGACTCCCAGTTTCAATCAATGCGTTGTGGGCGGTCAGGGCTGGATCGACAGCGTTCACTACGATGTAGACGCCCGTATCGACCCATCGCTGGTGGCGACATTCGCAACCATGTCGAACGAGCAGCAAAAAGATCAGACCAGCCTAATGATGCAGTCGTTGCTGGCCGACCGTTTCAAGCTCAGAGTGCACTTCGAATCCCGAGAGTTGCCTATCTACGCATTGGCGGTCGCGAAAAGGGGAGCAAAGCTGGCTGCGGCCAAAGAACTCCCAGCAGTTGCAGAGCAGGACGATCCGCCGCACCCAAACGCGGTCCTTCCCACAAGTTCCGAGGGCCTGCGCAAAGGCATCTTCGTTCGGTACCGGGGACAGGAAGCCGAGATGACCGCGAAGGGGGTGACGCTCGACCAACTTGTGCACTGGCTTGCGGGCTATTCCGAGATTGGTGGCCGGACAGTTGTGAATCAGACTGGACTCGGAGGAACGTACGACTTCACGCTGCGATGGACTCGCGAGCGCCTGACTGCGCCGCCGTCACAAAGCGACCAGTCCGGCGCCCCGCCACCGCGTGAGCCGGAATCGCCGCCACTCTTTACCAGTCTTTCGGAGCAGCTCGGCCTCCGACTGATCTCAACCAAAGGCCCTGTGGAAGTCCTCGTTATCGATCACATCGAGAAGCCGTCAGAGAATTAGCGTAGTCGAATTGCATGAAAAACGGGGTTATCGGAAACTTCAACCTGCCGGACCCGAACCTTCCGATAACCCGACTTTGCGGGTGGGTGCGACGTTCTTGGTTTAGCCGGACTTTGCGGGCTCAGACTCTGACACCTACACGCTTTAGGTTCTCGAACTCTGCCTCGTCAACGAAGTAAGCGCAAAAGACTGGCGGTTCCATCTTCTCTAACGTGGAGAACAGCAACGGGTCAATCGAGCTGAACTTGAGTGCTTCCTTGCAAATCCACGCTGCCCAGGAGTAAAGTGAACTGCGTCGAAACTTCGGAGCAAGATCGTTTTGCGTAGGAGTTCCATGACTCTCCAGGGAGCCTTTCCGACGAGTTGGCTTCGAGCCAGAACAACTCATAGATAGTGTTTGGATCTGGGCGAAGCTGAAACTGCCCCCCTAAACAGGCGAACCCAAGAGTCGGTGCAAGGGCAATAGCAGAGGAGAACGGGTTGATGCCCCATGCGTACTCCCCATGCCTGAGATCCGCTTCTCTCGTCAATTCGTCAGGAAGTTCGGTGGCCATGTTGAAACTGTAAAGATGATTCGTTCAATTGGGAACCAGCCTGAGGAATTGGCACTCCCTAAAAACGGCGTTATCGGCAACTTCGAAGTAGTCTCAATGTCTTCTGTTTCCGACCCATCACTCCAGAAACGGGGAATAGGCAAAGATTCGGCTTTGACGACCGTAGGGTATGTGCCTTATTGTTCGATTTGCCAGCCTTTCACCTTCGCTTGTAGCTTGAACTCCAGCCCGTTCCCTTGTCTCACGACCGGAGGTCTCCCCTATGTTACGGTCTCGGAAGATTTCAACTATTTTGCTTGTCTCTTCATGGGTGCTGCTCGTCTCTGTGTCTCGGGCCCAGAACCGGCCTGTCCTCTCTCGCCATGTCCGTCCAGTGTCGCGAGCGGCCAGGCTCAGTTCCAAGGCACGGTCGACGCGGGGAGCATCTTCAACTGTCCCTGAGTCTCCCGCTTCGGAACGAGACGGAGTTGGATGCTACGCTGGCCGACATCTATAACCCGTCAAGCCCGAACTTCCACCATTACCTCAAACCGGACAAATTCACCGACCGCTTTGGGCCGACTCAGGCCGATTACGATGAAGTCGTCGCCTGGGCTATTGCGAAGGGCTTCAAGTTACGAGCACCACGAGCAACCGACGCATGGTCAACGTGGATGGCCCGGTCAATTAATCAACCGCGCGTCCCATGTGAACCTGCAACGCTATGCGGATCCCGTCAACCCGGGCCGACATTTCATTCGCCAGACCGCGAACCACGATAGATCTTTCGGTTCCGCTCCTTGACGTCTCGGGGCTCGACGACGAACAGCCCAAGGTATCGCATGTACGCAAGACGCCTCCGAGCACGACCACGACGGTCAAGCCGATTATTATGGGGTCCGGCCCCAACGACAGTTTCCTGCCGTCCGATCTGCGAGCCGCTTATTATGGGTCCGGTCCTCTTACTGGTGCCGGGCAGACGGTCGCTATCTTCAGCTATGACGGCTATATCTCCCGCGACCTGAGCCTTTACTATGCCAGCACCGGCATGAATGCCACCGTGCCAGTCAGCAATGTGCTGGTGAATGGGTACAACGGTGCCTGCTTCGGTTTTACCTCCACCGGCGCGATAGATCCCAACACCTGTGACGATGCCGAACAGATTTTGGACATCGTGAACGTCATGGGAATGGCTCCGGGTCTTTCCAAGATTCTCTTCTATGAGGGCAGTAGTTCGACCAGCGTGCTCAATAAAATGGCCACGGACAACATCGCCCAGGTAATCACCTCATCGTGGGGCGGTGGCGACTTCGGTGCCGCGTCTACGCCGATCTTCAAACAGATGGCTAGCCAAGGTCAGACCTACCTGAGCGCGAGCGGTGACTCGGGCCAATTCAACAGGACAACCGAGGTGCCTCCAGCTCTTGACCCAAACATCACTCAGGTTGGCGGCACATCGTTCAACACGCTGGGATCGGGTGGCCCGTGGGTCTCTGAGACTGGTTGGTCATACTCTGGCGGAGGGTTTCTGTCCACCTCACAAGGCGGGTTTGCGATTCCGTCCTGGCAGCAGCTTTCCGGCGTTATCACCGCTGCGAACCAGGGCTCCACGAGTTACCGCAACTCACCGGATGTCTCGGCGGAAGCCGATTTCGACAATACGACGGTCGACAACGGGGTCTTCGCCTGCTGCTATGGTGGTACCAGCTTTGCCGCGCCACGTTGGGCAGGCTTCCTTGCTCTTATCAATCAACAGTCTGTCGCTAACGGCAGAGGCACCGTCGGATTCCTAATCCACGATCTACAACATCGGCATAAGCTCCGCGTTCACTACCGATTTTCATGACATTGCGAGTGGAATTAACAAGCCTACGGCCGGAGCCGGCAGTGGCTTCAGCGCCATGGCTGGCTACGATCTGGTTACGGGGTGGGGTTCGCCAACGTCCGCGTTGGTCAATGCTCTGGCCGGCCCCCCTGCGGATTTTGGCTTTGCGGCATCTCCTTCCAGCGTGAGCATCGTGAGCGGCTCTTCCGGTACGACTACTCTCACGGTATCGCCCACCAATGGATTCTCCTCTGCGGTTAGCTTATCCGTGAGTGGACTGCCTTCCGGAGTTACAGCCAGCTTCAGTCCCACCAGCACAACCTCCACGAGCACTTTGCAGTTGAGCGTCTCCGCGACAGCGACGCCGGGAAACTATACCCTCACCGTGACTGGCCACTCCGGCATTCTCACTCACAGTGCCACCGTCACCCTTACCGTCACAGCAGCAACCGTTACCTGGACGAAGGTTGCCATGGAAGGTGATACGGTCTATCTCCCACCAGGCACAACCTACCGCTTCGGCATCGGCAACAGCTTTCTTCCATCGGCAACCACCAGCATGGGCTGGACTGTCTACGTCTTTTACACCAACTTCGGTGGCGATCCAGCCCCAGGCGCGGTTAAGGAGCTTGACGTCGTTGGCAACGGAGCAGGCGTGATCGTCAACGGGATACCCTTCGGTTCGCAACCCACCTGGACTAAAGTTGCCATAGAAGGCGATACGGTCTACCTCCCGCCGGGCACAACCTACCGCTTCGGCATCGGCAACAGCTATCTTCCACAGGCAACTACCAGCAGCTCGGGCTGGACGACTTTACGTCTTCTACACCAACTTCGGCGGCGATCCCGCCCCGGGCGTGGTCAAGGAGCTTGACGTTCTCGGCAGCGGAGCAGGCGTCATCGTCAATGGGATACCCTTCGGTTCCCAGACCACTTGGACCAAGGTTGCCATGGAAGGCGATACGGTTTATCTCCCACCGGGCACAACCTACCGCTTCGGCATCGGCAACAGCTATCTTCCACCGGCAACCACCAGCGCGGGTTGGACGGTCGACCCGTCTCACGAACTTCGGCGGCGATCCAGCCCCGGGCGTGGTCAAGGAGCTGATGTGCTCGGCAGCGGAGCTGGCGTCATCGTCAATGGGATACCGTTCCAGTAATCACGAATCAACGCTGATTTTGGCTATTGGGATTGGAACGGTTAGGGCTTGCCGACCAGTTTGCAGTGAGGACCTGGTGTGGCGACTCGTAGGGTTTGTGCGACCTTGCGGAGAGCCTCCATATGCGACTCGTCGGATTTGGCAGCTTCAACCCAAGGCTCTCTCCCTCGACCTCAGCGACGAAAAGACCTGGCTCGGTGTCAGCATTGGAACGCCATCTGCCGGGGCGTCCACGGAAGTCACACTGTGGATGGCACCGGAGTGGTCATAATGAACATAAACTTTCATAGCATCTCCTTACTGACTGATAAAAAAAATGCAAGAATCATGACGTATATCTCATATTGGAAAGGAACCAGTATTTCGTACTGTAAAGTTCGCGACATGTCTTCCGGCGGCCTGTGAAATCTGGAGGTTCTCGACTGCGATGTAGGTCGTGTTGAATGTGCTGGAAGGGTGAGCAGTGATGGTAATCGCCTCGTTTATATTCCCGAGGGGCCAGGCCCAGCCTTTCGATGCTCCTGGTTGCAAATTCATTGCGGCTCCCCCAGAAACCCAGGTTGTTTTTCCTACCACGATATTTGCCATGACAAACTCCTTCTTACCTCTGAGGCTGCGAGTCTACATGAACACCTCAGCACTGGCGAATGCGGCTCGCCAGGAGTGACCCGCGTAGTTCGGAAGGAACGCCACGCGAAGCGCTTGTCCGCGATCTTCACGCGACGGAGATCGGCGTGTAAGCCGTGAGTTATACGGGAGAAGTCTCTCTTTGTTACGAGCCGGATGGCGATTTGGTAGGCTAAGCCGTGTTGCAGGACTGGAGACAGGTGCCCGTGCAACTGATGTATCTTGAGCCGCTGATTCTGGGATTGGATATGCATGAAGTTTCTTGCGGCGCATCCGGAGTGATGGGATGAAGTGCGTTTTGACGATTGCCGGCTATGATCCTTCCTCCGGCGCCGGGGTGACGGCAGACCTGATGGTCTTTGCCGCGCATGGGCTGTTTGGGACTTCGTGCATCACCGGATTGACTGTTCAATCGACGGTGGGGGTGCTGGCGACCCATCCGGTTATACTCAAGATCGTGCGCGAGACGCTAAATTGCCTGCAGGACGACCTGCCGGCTGCCGGGATCAAGATTGGAATGCTGGGGACTGTTGGTGTGGTTGCAGCGGTGGCTGATTTTCTGGCCCATTTGAGGGAGCACGGATCACGGATTCCCGTGGTTCTCGATCCTGTGTTGAGGTCGAGCTCAGGCACGGAGCTACTGGATAACGAGGGCATGGTGCTTTTGCGGGAGCGGCTGCTTCCACTCGTGGATTGGGTGACCCCAAACCTGGATGAGTTGGGGGGTCCGCTTGGGAGACCGGTCTCCAGCACTGAGAAAGTGCCGGGGGCTGCCCGGGCGCTAGCAGGGGATTGCGGGATTAATGTCCTTGTTACGGGGGGAGACCTCGATAAGCCCGACGATCTTTGCGTGGTGATGGCGAGGGCGAGATGGCTGGCGGGGGAGAGGATCGAGAGCCGTTCGACGCATGGGACCGGGTGTGCCCTTTCGAGCGCACTGTTGAGTCGATTGGTATTGGGCGATCGAAATTTTGAGGCGGCCCTGGGAGCAAAGAGAGTATGTTGCCGAAGCTATTCGCCGGGCCGAGCCTATGGGGCGAGGAAAGGGCCGCTTGCTCTTCTTTGGCCAATGCGTGGATAAGGGCTTTTCGGACTGAAAAAAAAAAAAAAAAAAAAAAAAAAAAAAAAAAAATCTAACGGCGCTGAAACTCGGGGGAGCCGAAGAGAAGGCCGGCAGCCAGGGCTGATTCGCTGTCTTCGGTTAGAAAGCCTATTTGGGGTTGCGAGGCGTCCGGGGAGGGGGTCGCCGTGGCGGTCTTTCACGGCAACCTGCCGGAGGCTGGCTACCTGCTGGCTGGTGCCGGTGGTGATCTGGTCGAGGATGGTCTGGCGAATCTTGTCGCTGATGGATAGTTGCAGCAATTTGTGTTCGAGGAGGGCCTCTTTTTCGACCGGCGTCAGGGAGGGTTGCTGGTTGCCGAGGACCGTCTGCCAGTCGGTGGTGACACCCGCGACCCGGTTGGAGGCGAGAGCAAGAGGGAAGTTCATGCGCTCAATCAGAGACGAGGTGTTGTTCCAGGGATCGGCTTTCATAGAGTAGCCGTTAGGGGTCTGCATGCCATAGATCGGCATTCCGAGGTCGGAGATGACGTCGACCAAGGCCCCGGGACTGGTTACTTCGGCACCGGAGGCACGCACTGCGGAGACGACGAAGTCCTGGGGGGTCTTGACCTTGGCACGGTAGTTGGCTCGGGATGAAGAATTCGGAAGAGTTGATCATGGCGGCCAGACCTGGCGAATATCACCGCGAGTGGCGAGAAACGTCTTGGCCATGCGGTCGACCATGGGCTGCGGGAGGATCGTCGCTTACGAAGCGCACGGCCAGCTTAGTGGAGATGAACTGCGCTGTCTTCGGGCTGTTGGCCAGCATTTGGAGAACTTGTAAGCCTTCTTGCTCGCCGTTGTCCTTGATGAGGGTGCCCATAACCAATTTGGGGCCGGGCTCGTGTTTGTTGATGTCGAATTCGGCCTGGATGGGTTCATCCCCGGGACGCTTTCGGCCGACTGTCCAGCCAGTGAAGACTTTGGCCACCTCGGTGACATCCTGCTGGGTGTATCCACCGTTGACCCCGACAGTGTGGAGTTCCATCAGCTCGCGAGCGTAGTTCTCATTGAGGCCGCTGGGCCGTTCTTCTGGCCATTGCTACGCTGAGTGCGGTTACTAAAGAGGGAATTGGGGCCTACGCTGGAGGTGTTATCCAGATAGTTGAGCATCGCGGGGCTGGCCGCAGTGGCCACGAGAAGGTCTTCGAAATGACCGAGAGCATGAGCACGGATCGCGTCCGCTCGTAAGCGGCTATGTAATAAGGAGCTTGTTGCGATTTCCTCATGTAAACATTGAAGTGGTTTAGCCAGAAGTCAACCATTACTTCATTTAGCTGGCGTTCGTGTAGATGTCGCGGAGGAGTTTGGTCTGGACATCCTTCTGCTGCGACCACTCCCTCAGGGCCATTGAAAGCTGCGAATGTTCGAGTTGCCGGGGAGTAAATCCATCGGTGAGATGTTCGCGCTGCTCGCGGATGAGCGTGCTGCCGAAGTTGCCGGAGCTGGGGAAGTTTCATTTTGACAGAGTGCGGAGAAGCGCTTGTCGGGGGGAATGCGAGAAGTTCGGCGATCTCCTTAGGGGAAGGCGGGGGTGTCTCTGTGGCTACGAGTTGGCAGGGTCGCTTCCGTTCTTCTGTGTTTTTTTCGCGAACCATCTGATCGGCGTAGATGGCTTTTTCGGCTTCGCCGCCGGGGATGCCAGGCCACGGCCGTTTATGTGGCGCGGATCATATTGTTGGATGGGTAGATTTCCATCAGCCGCTGAGGGAAGCTGCATGGCCGGGTAGTTGGCGAGACGAGCTTCAAGTGCACTGTCGTCGATCTTGGAGGGGTTGATCTGTTGGTTGAACCAGGCGTTGAGGCCAATGGAGCGGATTCGTTCCAGGTCGCCGGGGCGCAGCCCGTAGGTGAACCGGTTGAGGACCTGCAGGATCTTTTCGTCGCTGGTCAGGGAGGCGGTCGAGTGAGGTGGGGTGACTTTTGCGGGTGCCATCGTTTCGGTGGCCATCTGCGGACTCGGCTGAGCCTGGGGTAGAAGTCCGGCAGGGAGGGCCGTTTGCACAACTAGGAGAGCGGTGAGGACGGCCTGTGGGATCGGGAGAGTGGCCGTGCGCCGGGTTTGCGGGGCGGGATGCAGAAGGGAAGCAGGCACGGTGGGCTCCTGTCGATTAAAACCCGAAGGCCCCCGAATGACTCGTTTTTATTTTGATATTTCCGAATAAAGCGGGAGGAGAGGAGGCCGATAGGAGAAGAAGGAGGGGCCACTTCAATGAGTGCAGCAGGTTTTGCCGGGCCTATTCGCCCTGTTCTGGTCGGGTCGCGGAGGGTTGGGGTGTCGAGGCTGCCGGAGGGTAGGGTAGCTTCGGGGTCGGTGGATCTGACGATTCGCAGGATCACGAGAACGCATCATGGGCGGACGCTGCTGACACTGGGGCATGCGGCGGAGTATCTTGCGAGTTCTCGCAGGTATTCGACAGGGAGATTAGATTATGAGGCCAATGTGGAGGCGGTTCATCTTTTGATGGGGCTGAGCCGGAGTGTCTTTGATGAGTTTGCAGAGCAGAGAAGACTCCATTGCCGGTTGCAGGACTGGCTGGTGGAGCGGGTGGTGCGTGTGGTCGAGTAGGGCATCCTGGCTTCACCGCTATGTCTGATAACTCGTGGATGCGGGTTGATTGGTTCACCTGCTAGGCTTGGGTAGTATGCCGCTTACTTTGATAGTTAATGGACAATCCCGGGCCTTTGAGACACTCTCGCAGCCTGCCAGTCTCGAACAGCTGATCGGAGAGCTTGGGTTGAAGGGTGACCGGGTGGCGGTTGAGCACAACGGGGAGATCGTTCCACGAGCGGGGTGGGCTGCCACGGCACTGAACGGAGGGGACCGGCTGGAGGTGGTTCACTTTGTCGGCGGCGGGGTTGCGGTTAGCACCTAGGCTAACTAACTTTTGATCAATCTAGGGTGTTGGTGATGCTCGCGTTTGACCGGCCAATCCGTGCCAAAGTTGCTCAGTGGGCCACGGCAAATGCGATCGGAGTGGCTGAGACGAATGTGATTTACGGATTGGGATGCGGCAACGACACCTTTGATGAGTTATCAGGAATGGTGAGGTTGTGTACAGATATGGAAGAAATGTCGGAGCTAAAACATTCGCGCTATTGCTGGTGATCGCGGCATTCGTCTTTACGTAGCATGGTTTGTACTACGGGAGCGTTCCGGAGTTGCTGGGCGCAATAGTTTTTACTATGCTCGCGAACTTTATAAAAACATTTTGACTCGATGGACGTTCTGGGCTAAAGTGGCAGAGCAATTGACCGAAATCTAGTTGAGTTCCAAATGAGCGGTGAATGAGCGTCTACGCAGTGGTGTCAGTGTTCTTAGTCTTGATGATCCCTCAATGTGCCTCTGCACAGGTAACACCAGAAGAAGATCACGTGATACGGAGAACTTATGCAAGGCTCTCCATGGCCAGCGAGGTCAAAGGGGTCGAAGATTCTCAAGCGACAAATCAGGACCAACTGAAAACTGAATTAGACACGAAGGCATTACAGTTTCAAATCACTTCTCTGAATGGTGGATCTACATCGGAGATTTTAGATACACCTCTAGTTTCCCTCGTGAGTCTGGCAGGCAATGTGCTGGACGTGGCAACTGGTGAGACCGTCAATGCCAATGCAGATACTAAGACCCAAATTCGGGAGCAGGGTGCGAATGCACGTTGGGTAGAGTCGCACGATGCTCTTGATCAGCGGTCGCCTTTGACGTTAAAGATGTACTCTCACACAGAGTTGCCTTCGGCAAACCGCTACGTTCAAGTGGCTTTGATTGTTACCCTGGCTGGGCGATCGCGCGCATACAATTCACTATTTCTCTTCGACGCCGAAGGGAACGCCAGTGCGATCGATCCGGTTGTCGGATCGAGTGCTGTGAATCATTTTATTCTCCACCAGGTCTATCCTCATATTCTTCTAGAGACTGATCACTACACCAAAAACCCGGTTACTCGAGCATGGTTGACCACGAAGCAAGTCGCAAATTGTTCGAGTGGAGAGAAGAGCGAGTGTTGCGATCTTCCGGCGGCGCGATGCGGAATTAGTCAGGCAGATGCATCAAACTTGAATCAGGATCTGTGACTGCGATGTTTGGCTCGCACGTTGTTGGGAGCAGCTACGTGAACTCAACAGCCGACTCGATAGGTGGGATAACGACTCCTGCCGCAGTTGCCGCAGGCGCTGTGCAATCCTGCCCAGCAGGGCTTTGCACTGTGACAGTCGGTATCAGCGGACCTGGGGGATCAATATCCTTTCCGCCCAGTTCCGTCTGGACCCATAGTGAAAACTACCAGGCGGTCTGTCCAGCCTATTACGGATCTATTCAAAACCCTGGTGGTGGTATGACGACGCCTCCAACCCGTGCGATCCCATAACTTGCTCTAATCTCGGAGGGCGGATATCGAACAAGGCGTGGGAAGAGCAAAGCCAGTTACCGTACCGACTGTCAAAAAGTGATTCGAAAACAGGCGTATCTGGGAAGCAGAGAAGGCCACCCTCCGGGGTAGCCTTATCCCTTGCACGTGACACATCTAATGAGCGAGGGATCTGACACATCTATCCGGCGCTAATATCTTCACTATACATAATATGTGTTATCGGACATACAAGCCGGGACCAGGTTGGCTTTATGCGGAATAGATCCGCCATTCCATTGTTATAGACAATCAATGAGCTGGAGGATACAAAACCAGCTCTCGTCGGTCGATATCTCGCATGCATCCTTGGTTGGCGATCAACCTATTCGATCTCATCTGTTTGTCTATCAAACTCGCAACTAAAAAAAGGACATTTTTCAATGCTGAGTATGGAATTTCAACGTCGGTATCTTTCGCCTGTTTTCGCGTTCGCCGTTGTCTTCATAAGCTTGACGGCAGTACAAGCTTTTGCGACTACGGTCAGTATTAGTTCTAACCTTAGCGATGAAAAGATCGGAAAAAGCCCGCTTCAGACGCTGGATACCATCGGCGAAGCTCGAATCGGGAGTCACCTTCTTCGAGCATGGAGGGCAGACGACGCCACCCGCAACGTCTGGATGGCGCTCGATGGCGGCGCTGCTTTTCAGATTCAGCCGGGTAGGACTAAGACGTCTTTTAGCCCTGTGGTGTCCACTTCTGGCAGCAATTTCATTGTGATGCATAGGGGAGACGATGGGAATATATGGATCGCAGCAGTCAGTTCTGCCGATGCCGCCAATCCTCTCTAGTGTGGTCAAAGATAACTCTCCCGCCGGGGGACCTGGCGGACGGCACTTTCGACGCAGTGGAACTGCCGGGTTCTACTAGCCGCATAGTGCTGGTCTATCATGTGGATGATGGCAAGGATGACCTCTTTTATTCAGTCCTTACTTCCAGCGGGTCGACTCCGGCCAAGTCAATAGCCGGAGGAACCGGGCTATCGTCTCCTTCCATCGCATTCGATCCAGCAAACAACAAAGTTGTTGCAGTGCTGCAGGGTGAAGATTCCCGCTTGTGGAAGAGCACTTACGATCCAGACACAGACACTTGGGATTTCTGGACCTCTAACGGAGAGCCTTCCAAGGGCAGGCCGACCATCGCCGTTAATCAAGCGGGGACCATGATGATCGCCCGTCCGGACGGTGCAATATTCTGGGCAGCATTTAATTTTTCTTTCAGTCAGATTTCAGAATGGAACGATGAAAATAGCCCAATTTCCCGCACCGATGCTCGACTGGTGAGCGATGGCACAAACTTCTTCCTGACTTTTACCAATGACGATCACACAGCCCTATTTGCGCCGTTCACCTTCCAGTGATTGGAAAGACGCACTTGCCGTCGCGGTCTTGTCGGCATCGAAGCCGACAAAGACCGACCGGTAGGACGAGTTCGTCGCAATACACCGAAGTGCCAAGGCTGGGAAGCTGCTTGTATGGTCTTCCCTGCTTCCGTCCCTGGAATCGGGGCGTACTACGTAAGCCTTTGATTGAATTTTTCTGTGACAACATCACAAACCGAAACTCGCCTAGAATCAGTTATTTGACTTGTAGGCGAGGAGTCAGCTTCCGCTGTCGGAAACACTCTGACAACTTGCTCTAACGCAACGACACCTGCGTACGCCGTTGGTAGTCTTCCTCTCGGATGTCCCCCCATCCCGGTTTTATGACCTCGGGAGGAATAGTTTGTTCGAGATAAATCCTTGCAGGATTGACGCAAAACTTACCCAGAGTCTGGACAATGCGATGATCGATATCGCGCGACTGGAAGAAAATCATTCCCGCTGTCCGATACAAGCGAGCCAGAGGCTTGTCGCCGCAGAAATGGCTTGGGTCGAACACAAGATAACCTGTCAATTTTGTTGCGGTCAGCAGCTTGGGATAGTTCACTAGCCGCCCAGCGCGCGAGGCGCTTCTTCCCTGTCAGGCGATCTGCTTGAGCGGTGTCGTGACGTGCGATAAGTATTCGGTAAGGAGTTCTCCTAAACGAGTCATGCCGCTGGTGATTGTGGCCTCGGGCAGCGCGGAGAAGTTGAGACGGGCATGGTTGGGGTGAGGTGTCGTGGCGAAGAAGGGCGCGCCCGGCACATAGACGACCCTGGCCTTCGGCAGCGCCTCTTCGAGCATGAAGCGGGTGGCGTCAAAGCCCTCGGGAAAGGTCAGCCAGGTGAAGAGGCCGCCTTCGGCGCGGGTGTAGTGGACCGAGGCGGGAAAGGTCGAGTCGAGCGCATGGAACATAAGATCGCGCTTGCGGCTATAGGCGGCACAGATCGTGGCGATGTGATCCTGGATAGGGTAGGTATCGAGAAAGAGGGACGCCGCCATCATGTTGAGGGTGCTGCATTGCGTGTCGGCCGCAAGTTTGAGACGAGCCAGCTTTTCGAGCACATCGCCGCTTGCGACTGCCCAGCCGAGGCGCATACCGGGAGCCATGATTTTGGAGAAGCTGCCAAGGAAGAGAACGCGGCCTTCCGTGTCGAGGCTTTTGAGCGTCGGAAGATGGCTTCCTTCAAAGCGTAGAGGACGGTAGGGCGAGTCTTCGAGGACGAGGACGTCGAACTGGTTGGCCAGTTCGATCAGGCGATGGCGGCGACCAAGACTGAGCGTGACGCCAGTTGGGTTCTGGAAATCAGGCACGGTATAGATGAGCCGGGCGCTCGGATTGGCACGCAGTACGGCTTCGAGGTGGTCCATGTCCATGCCGTCGCGGTCTATGCGCACGGTGGCGTACGTGGGCTCGAAGACGTTGAAGGCGATAGTGGCGCCAAGGAAAGTAGGGTCCTCGACGATAACGATGTCACCGGGTTCGAGCATCATCTTGGCGGCAAGGTCGAGACCCTGTTGCGCTCCCTGAAGTACGAGGATGTCGTCGGCGGTGCAAGAGGTGCCGTCGTCGCGCATGCGTTGGGCGATCTGGGCGCGCAACTCAGGTATGCCATCTGACACGGTGTACTGCAGGGCTCGGGAGGCATGCCTGGTGAGCAAAGTCTCGTAGACGGCCTGGAGTTTGTCGGACGGGAATAACTGTGGGTCGGGGTAGCCGCCCCCAAAAGAGATTACGTTCGGGTCTGCGCCATGACGGAGAAGATCGCGTATGGCGGAGGATTGGACTTTCTTGACTCGATTGGCGAACTGCATGGGCACCCCACCTTCTGTAGAGATTGTAGTGGCTTTACAGGAGATTCACTGCAGACCAAAGCGAGATCCTGAGAAGAGGGCAATATCACTTGAAGTTTTTCGCGTCGTTGCGAGGTCGGAGAGAATTTCTCCTACAACAGAGGAGAATTTGAACCCATGACCAGAGAATCCGGCAGCAAGGCTGACCTGCGGATACTCTGGATGGGCATCGATGATGAAGTGCTCGTCAGGCGTCATCGTGTACATGCACGTGGCGGCGTGAGAGACCTCTCCATTCAACGCAGGAATTCTAGAACTGATCGCGGACCGAACTGCCATCTCATCACGCGCACGGATGACCCGGTCGATTGTAGATGGAGTGCATTCCTCACCCTCCGAATGAATGCCTACTTTTGGGTCGCCAGCTTCCGTGGTTCGCGGCATTCCGTAGAACATGGGGCCTTGCTCGGGCTCCCAAATAAAAATCGGAAAGATTCTCCTATCGAAAGCGGAAGGTTGGCCAGTAGGTCTAAGCCAAAACATGACTCGTCGGGAGACGGTGACGGGCATAGAAATGTTGGGACGAGTTCTGCAAACCAAGGTCCAACAGAGATCACCAGCGATCTGGCCTGATAGGTCTGCTTTTCCGTCGTAACGCTTACACCTTCACCCGATTGAGAAGCTCTCCACGAAAGCACCGGCTCTTCTAATCGAAGATCTGCTCCCCGCTTCGAGGCACATCGTAAATGCTGCCTGATGCACTCCTCGGGCTTGAGATAACCTGCTTTCTCTTCGTACAAAGCTACTTCGTTATCGGCCAAGGCAAATTGGGGAAAGCGCTGTCTCATCTCTCTCGCGTTCAATAGATCGTGTTCAAGACCGTACCTCCTCGCACTCTTCAGGCAGCCGGTTATAAGCGCTCGCTGAGGAGATCCGATTGCGACTCCGCCTGTGATGCTCAAGATTTCTTCGTTGCTTTCCTCTTGCAGCTCATCCCAAAGCTCGTAAGCTCGCAGTACAAGCGGAACATAGGCAGGATCTTCGAAATACGCCTGTCGAATGATTCGAGATTCACCATGTGACGATCCTTCATCGTGGGCGGGGATAAAGGCTTCCAGGCCCAACACCTTTGTATGGCGCTTAGAAAGGTGATACACCGTAGCGCTTCCCATTGCGCCAAGGCCGACTACGATCACGTCAAACGCACCATCCACAGTTGTCCTCCACAGTGGCAGCGGACTGCCAGTCGCGAGGTTTTAGGATATCGCTCTGCCGTCCGGCATCGTATCGGCGATCTCGATGGCAACGATTTTTTTGGCGCATTCCCAGTTGCGGCGCCAGCAGCGTGCAGAGCCCGCCATATTAAAGACTTTGGGGTGGAATGTCTTAACCCGCAAGCCATCCCACCCACCTGTCTCGTCAATGCTTCGACCTACTGCACACTTCCCTCGATCAGTTCGGTGGGGACGGCGTTCAGATACCCAAAGAGACCCTGGGAGCCTTTTGCCGCGGGAATCGCCGTGAAGTAGATCTCGGAAGCGGGCTGCTCATCCGGGTCCACGCTGGCGGGGGCTACGTTGGCTGGGCTTAAGGCCCAAATGCCATTGATAGCGAGCGGTTTTCCGGTGGCATCCTCGAGAAGACCGTCGAATCTCCCAGATGCCAGATCGTAAGCTGCAATGTAGCCACTGGATTCCGTAGTTCCGGCACCGGCGAACTGGGCAACCAGCAGGTGGTGACTGAACTTCCCGAAATCAAGTGGAGCCAAAGCCACACCCCATGGAGCATTGAGCCAGTCCCCGTGCTCCAATCGTTGCAGAAGCCTGCCGCTTGAAGTGTAGATATCAACGTAGCCGAGACCAGGCCCATCGGTTTCGAACTGCGCTCCATCCTGGTGAAGCACGTAGGTCACGACAATGTCGTTGCCGATGGCCTGCACGTTAAATGGAACGTAGTGCCGAGGCAGGCGCTCATCGACAAACGGTTCATTGTCAGCGCGACGGTTATCTTCATCATGCCGGTCCTCATCGTAATTATCCCGCGTGAGTTTTACGCGCTTGAATCCGCTGTCGTAGACATCGACCGTCCCTTTGTTGAAGTTGGCGGCATAAAGATAGCGTTTGCCGTGAATAGTGGCGCTCGTAAGCCCGGTGTAGCTTGACTGATCCCCTGTCTTGACCACAGTCACGGCTTGGGTCGAAGGTGGCGCAGCCCCCTTGGCCAAGCCGACGTTTGGATTCCACGCAGCGATCGATCCATCCGCGGTGACGAAGAGGAACACCGCCGGAACACCAGCACCCAGCAGGAAGTCAGTAGTGCTTCCGTTCGAGATAGCTCCCGTCGGACTTCCAATCGGCGTTTTCTTGTTGGTCGGATCAGCCGGTGGAATCGTAACTACCAAGGACTGCTTCTGTCCCGGGCCGTTGTACAAAGTGGCCACGCCAGCCAGGTTGTCGGCTACCCACCAGGCACTAGCGGAAGTGCGCGCGAGTCCCCAAGGATTGACCAGTTGCGGATCGGTAGCCTCCGCGGCTCCCGGTGTGTTGGACTGGAGGTTGGTTTGGATATAGTGCTGTCCAAACGCAGCCTGTCCCATCGATAGTGCGATCGATGTTCCTACTGCGAAACGCAACAATGCTTTCATGTACAAATCTCCATATCTCTGAATTCGCTGCTGGAATGTTGCTGCCTGTCTCGTCGGCTCGGCGCCGAGAGACGGCTGGAATCCAGTTGCCAGCGGCAGGCGCAGCGTGGACTCCTGAGTTTATGTCGATAGAAACTCAGAGATGAAACACAGCAAGCCAGGAGTTATTCCTCAACAGAGATCATCCCTGCGCCAGGGAATAAACTCTTTTCTGCCGTGTCATATCAGTGACGAGAGAGCGCACGGGTTCCAACCAAAAGCAAAGCTCGATCGGAATACAAGTCAGGGTTCGTTGCGCAGCAGAGGCTTCTTGATGTACTGCGTGGGGACAGACTGGATATGTTCTTGCAGTATTGCGTCGGTGCGGCGGCGACCTACGAGGCGAACGTAGCCGAGATACTCCCCGCGATCGGCTTCGAGAGCTTTGATCTCGGCTTCATTGTCGGGAGCTATAAGCCTGTGCCAGTCGAGCCAGAGTCGGCAACCGTCCGGCATCGTATCGGCGATCTCGATGTCGACGATTTTGGTGCGCTCCCAGTGGCGGCGCCACCAGGGAGCAGAGTGAAGGCACCAGAGATCGTTGGTCCACCAATCGCGAAGATGTTTCGGGATCGGACTGTCAATCTCCTGCATGAAGCCAGCGCCGGCGATGCCGATAGCTCCGCCAGGCTTGACGAATCGAGCGAGGTAGTTGAGGTACAGATCGTCTGTCCCGTAGTAAGAGAAGGAATCAAGAGACACGATGACATCGAAGAACTCGTCGCTGAAGGGTAACGACCGAGCATCAGCATGCACGGGGAAAACATTGTTATCGAGTCCGGCATCGCGGATTCGCTGGCCGTTCTCGGCGGCACTGAACCACAGATCGGTGGCCCATACCTGAACGCCGAACTCGCGGTGGAGGAAGATCGAGGATGTGGCGCGTCCGCAGCCAAGGTCGAGCACTCGCATTCCTGGTCGCAGATCGAGCGCGGAGGCGAGCCACTCGGCCATCCAGAGCGGATTCGCGGCCCCGCTGATGCTGGCAAGAAGCCACTCCGGGTTGTATTGCGAGGAGCGGGGAAATCGCTCGGCGATGGTGGGGTCCGAGATCGTGTAGGTCTCCGTTCTGGAAATGCTGCGATGAGGACTCGTCAGACTCGAGCGACAACAACCGTATGTCCGCACCATCTTAGCGGATTGGTGGGAAAGAGACCTCCGCTGGCTAGCTGGCTAGCCATTTGGAGCCGTCGAGTTTTCTTGAGTGCAGGTCCAGAACTGGAGCACCGATTCCCTGCCCGGTGTCTATTTTTGAGGGGCAGGGTTTAGTTTTTTTGCGGATATAGGAGCGAATATCCTTTTGTCTCACTAATATCTGTCTGGGACGTCTTAATTCTGCCAGGGTACAGTGAGGTGCCGTTCGTGTTGCCAACCCGGTTCGTGTGCCGCCACCTTCGAGTGTTCTTTCTGTCGGTTTTGGCTCTCGTTGGAAGCGGCGTTCTTTCGTTTCCCTTCTCTTCTATTGCCCTTCTTGACGCGCAAATGATGGGTGGGGTGCAGATCAATAGCGGGTCTCAGCCGGGGCCTCTGGCTTTGCCGCCGTCTTCGAACTCCTCCTCAACGGCGGCAGCTCCTTCCAGTGTTGTGGGCAAAGTGATCAATGCCAAGACTGGTGCGCCGGTTCCCCGGGCGCTGGTGAGGATGAATAATCGCGCGATGCTGACTGACCATGATGGGAATTTCCGGTTTGAGCAGAACACAGATACGACCGCGAATGTCCTGGTGACGAAGCCCGGGTATTCGGCCAGTGCGGATATGCAGGATCCGCCTAATACGTATTTGCAAGCTGCGCAGCTGGGTGCTCCGATTGAGCTGCGGCTCTACCCCGAGGCTGTGCTTACCGGGACGGTGCTTGCTCCCGATGGGACACCGTTGCCGCACATTGCGGTGAACGCGTTGCGAAGCTCGTTTGACGACTCGGGCCATCGCTGGATGCCCGTTGGACAGGACCAGACAGATTCGCATGGCAACTTCCGTGTGCCGGTACCGGCGGGAGAATACCGACTGGAGAGCAGGTATTCTCCGGCTGACCGCACGATGGGAGAAGCTGTTTTGCCTGTGACAGTTCCGAACGAAGCTTCATCCAATACTGCACATAGCATCCAGATTCACAGCGGCGAAGAGCAGCATTTTGAACTGCGTCCGGCTGTCAGCCCAACCCACAGCGTGACTTTGACGACGCAAGTCGCCTGCTGGACGGGACTTTATGAGGATTGTTGCGCGGTCGAGCAACGGAAGTACGTTGCAAGTGAATCCTCAGCCGAATGGAGGAACGGGAGAGACGAAGATTCAGCTTCCGCAGGGCACGTTTACCTTGACGGCGACGAGGAATAATCCGGAGAACCCCGAAGAGGCCGAGACGACGATAACGGTGGGAGATCGCGATATCCCAGAAGTAGCGCTGCATTTTTCTCCGATTCCTTCGATTCCTGTCGAACTGGTGCTGGATAGTTCCAGTTCGTCCGATAACAGTCAGCCGCCAAACCTGCAGCAGTTTGGCCTGACACTGCAGAGTGACCGGCCGGATCCGGATCGAGGCGACTCAACGGTGCGGGTGGTGGCGAAACGCGATCAGACGTTCACGTTTACGGCACCCCCGGGAACTTATCGTTTGCAGGGGCGCGATACGGGGCTGTGGTACATCAAATCGGCGACGTACGGCGCGTCCGATCTGTTGCAGCAGGAGCTGGTTGTGGTGCCGGGAGCCGGAGGAACGCCGATTCGGATTGCGGTGAGTAACCAGACTGGAGCTCTGCAGGGCGTGGTAAACCTGAATGGGAGTCCGTCTTCGTGCTGGGTTTACCTGATTCCCGGAGGAGAGAACGCACAGTCTGTGATTACGCTGCACAGCAGCAACACAGGTGGCTATACTGCGGCTCATCTGCCGCCAGGAAATTATCAGGCAGTCGCTTTCGAACGAAGGCACTCGGCCAACTACCGCGATCCGGGGAGCCTGGCCGCGTACAGTACGTACGTCCACTCGGTTACGGTGCAGGCGGGAGACAAGCCTACGCTGAATCTGGATGCTGTTCCGGCCACGGAGGTGGCTCCGTGAAGCCATGTAAGATGCTTCGGCTGAGTGTGTTGGTTTTGGTGGGACTGTTTGCGTATGTGGGTCGTGCTCAGGTGGCCGAGAACCTTGCTGGGGTTCTGGCTCCGGCTCAAACTGGCGCTCAGGCGAGGCGCGAGGCGAAGCAAAGTGCGTCGGCGATCAAGTATGAGATTACTGGCGTTGTCATTAATAGTGTGAGCGGCGATCCGGTTTCGCGCTGCCGTTTGACTGCGACGCTGAATCAACGTGGGGGAGGCGGGAACCGGCAGTTCCCTGCTTCTTCGAATGACTCTGTTTGTGACGCGCATGGCCACTTCACGGCTACGGTGCCTTCGGCGGGTTCGTGGCGGCTGGTTGCGAGCGCTCGCGGATTTGTGAGCCAGGCTTATGACGCGCATCCGCCGTACGCCTCGGCGATCGTACTGACGCCTGAGACGCCGACGAAGGATCTGGAGTTTCGAATAAGTCCTGAGGCAAGCGTTGTGGGTGTGGTTCTCGATGAGGCCGGCGAGGCGGTGCGAAACGCTCAGATCATGTTGCAGGCAGTGCCACCGAAGAGCCCTGGTGGGCCTCCAGCCGTAGGGGTTACGCGAGGAAGCGCAAGGACAGATGACCGGGGGATGTATGAGGTGCCCAACCTCGCGCCGGGAGATTATCACATCAGCGTGCATGCGCAGCCCTGGTACGCAGCGGGCAGGCAGCCGAACGGAGTGCCGAGCAACAATAATCCCTCACCTATCGATCCTTCGCTTGACTATGCCTATCCGGCGACGTGGTTTCCCGGAGTGAGCGATGCGACGCAGGCTGAGACCATCACGCTGCATGCCGGAGACGCTCGGCAGGCGGACTTTCACCTGATTCCGATACCTTCGATCCACTTAAAGATTTTGACGACTCCGGTTGTGCCGGATGGGCCGACCCAGCGGGTGCAGCCGTCGTTTCCGATTGTGCAGCAGGTTAGTGGTGGAGGGCCGGGTGGCTTTATTCAGACGACGACGCGCATGGAGGGTTCGGGCCAGATTGACGTAGGAGGCCTGACGCCGGGTGTCTATCAGGTTCGCATGACCGGGCCAAATCAGGATGGCCGCGTGGCGCTGGTGGAGGTGAGCGGGAGTTCGGCTCGTACGGTTGATATGTCTGCTCCGGGGCGCGATCTTGCGAGAATCACGTTGCACCTCGATGGGCTTCCGGATGTGGATTCTAGTTCGAGGGGAGATCGCGGCGGCTTGCAAATTGCCCTGATCGACAGGGATGGCAATAATGGCACATTTTCTTCCAATCGCGGCGAAGGTGGGCCGGGAGGCCTCGCACGGCGTGAACAAAGAGATGCGAGTGCCGATCGAGTGATCGAGGTTCCGCCGGGACGATATGAGGTGGTTGCGCAGGGTCGGGCGAATGTTTTTCTGACTGGCCTGACGGCGAAAGGCGCTGAGACGGCGGGACGCTACGTGACCGTGGGTGCGGGCGAGTCGACGCTGACTGTGCATTTGGCGAGCGGACGGGCGGAGCTTAATGGGATTGCGACGCTTGACGGAAAGCCGTTGGCGGGGGCGATGGTTCTGCTGGTTCCGATCACGATTGAGGATCCAAACTCGATCACTTTTCTGCTTCAGGACCAGACGAATACGGATGGCAGCTTTGAGTTGGCGAACATCATTCCGGGGCAATATATTCTGGTGGCGATCGACCATGGGTGGCAGATCAACTGGGGTGATCCTTCGACGCTGCGTGGGTACCTGATGCAGGGCGTTCCGGTAGAGCTAAAATCGTCGGCGATTGTGAAGCAAAATATTGCTGCTCAGGCTCCTTGAGGGAATTGGGGCGAAGGTGCGATTCGGAATAGGCAGCCCAACTGTGTTAGATTCAAAAAGGCCCGCAATACCGCGGAGAGATGGCCGAGTGGCTGAAGGCGCACGCTTGGAAAGCGTGTATACCGCAAGGTATCCAGGGTTCGAATCCCTGTCTCTCCGCCATTACCTAGTTTCAGGACGTCCAAAGGAAGTCCCACGACATCCAATGAAATCCCAGTAAATACTGGGGTTTTCGTCTTTCTACGTCCAATGCGATGGATCCCAAGCCGTCGCAGGTAAATGCTGTCGGCATCACAGTCGCGTTTTATTTCAAGAAGAGCACAGCTATAAAAGACGGGAAATAGCTAGCTGCTGCATAGACGGACGAAGGTAAACACACAACTAGGGGCATAGTGTTCAGGGTTCGCATCAGCGACCACACAGAATAAAGGGAAGGGCTGGTTTTGAGCGGCACTGTTTAGTTAATGTGCCATCTGAGTTAGCGCGTCCGTAATTGGGGCAGAGGAGATAGTCAGAATTCCTTTAAAGGGCGAATACATCTCCAGGATGATGAAGATGGCGGTCGAAACGGTCAATGCCCCCAGGGCGAATGCGAAGTAGACAGTGGTGTTCGAAGGGGCGAAGAGGCCCATGCTAATAAAGATCGCGCATTGCCATGAGATGACGATCAGCAGAAGCGATACCGGCATAGAGTTCTGCCTGGTTCTAAGAAACATTCGCCACTGAGCCATGCGCAATGCAGTGATCTGGGGAGTAAGCTGGGCTTTCACGGCCGTCTGCAGGGCGCTCTTCGGCGTCAGAAGTTCTACTTGCTCTATAAGGGTATCCCCTCCTTCCTTCGGTCTGAGCGCAATGTCCAAGGGATCTTTATTGTGCCAAGCGCGTGTGACTCCATCCTCAACATGGCGCCGGAACTGAGTACGAATTTCTCCGGTTTCGAAGCCATAGCTCGTCAACAGATGATCGATGGTGACGACCTGAGACGCGATCTCAGCGACCTGTATGTTCCACGAATCGTAGTAGATCTTGGCGGACGAGACCAACATTCCAAGCACGAGAGCGGACATCGTTGCGGTGATCCCGGTTACGAGCCTGATGACATCTTTTGCATCCGACTCGAGGTGATGCTGCGGGATCTTATTTTTTATGCCCATGCCGAGCAATGCTGCTGAAAAGACGGATGCAAAGACGGCAAAAGCAATGATTGTGTCCATCGTCCTCCAACCTTTATCAGCCGCATGAGTAATGCGCGGGTCATGAGGTCTTCATGTCCCCGCTGAGACGAACGGTCTTCGGCTGGCCATAACCTTACAGGTTCTGAGTTAGAGGTGCCACTGGTAAAACCACAAGGCCGATATCATGGTCATCCAGGGCGTGCCGGAGCACGCGTCCACGGCTTCGACGGCTGCTTCCTGGCGTCTGTGGGCAAACTTGCCACCAGCTACGACACCTCCTTCGAAGGTCTAGACATACCACTTCAACATCGACGCCCTTAGTCAAACGAGATTCTCCAGAATTCAAGTGGAGCACTTTGAGCGACACAACGAGGAGCGGAACAGGTAACGTAAGAGGCGTGCCAGAGCCGTCATCTATTGCGTTGCTGGGCACCGGCATCCTTGGGCTGACAGGTGCTACACGTCGTAGACTTTTAGTGTGGGGAGCGGATACACTTCGTCCGGGAAGACGACGAATCCATGAAACCACCATCGAACGTCAAGACGCCAGCGCAATACATCGCCTCACTCCCCGCCGATCGTGCGAAGACGATTGCGACGATGCGCGCACTCGTGAACAAGCACATTCCGCGCGGCTACGATGAGTGCCTCGTCTGGGGCACGATCGGCTGGGCGATTCCCCTGTCTCGATATCCAGACACTTACAACCAGCAGCCTATCTGCTACGTCGCGCTCTCGTCGCAGAAGAACTACTGCTCGCTCTACCTGATGGGCGCGTTTTGGAGTGCGAGTCAGCTCGAGCAGTTGAAGGCGGTGTTCAAGGCGGCGGGGAAGAAGCTCGACATGGGGAAATGTTGCGTTCATTTCGAGTCGCCGAATGATTTGCCGCTCGAAGCGATTGGCAAACTGATCTCGGCGATTTCGAGCGAGAAGTGGATCGAAATGTACGAAGACTCGCGCTTGAGGACCAAGGCGGGGCAGGCGCAGATAGCGAAGCAAGGCGCCCCCTCGGCGAACAAGGTGGCCGCTAAGCGCGTCGACACAAAGCGCGCGGGGTAAACTTCCGAGCGTTTGTCAAAAATGGGGACCAGAGATGCATCCCCATTCATATTTTTGAAGCAGATGAGCTACTTCTCCATCTCCGGATACGGCCCAATCCCGCCGCCCTTGATCCACGCCTCCAGATACTCATCCAGCACCGGCAGCGGCAGACCTCCCGTCGCCAGAATCGCATCGTGGAAGGCACGGAGGTTGAACTTCCTTCCCAGCACCTCTTCGGCGTGGTGCCGCTCCTTCAAGATTTCGGTCATCCCCATGTAGTAGCTGAGTGCCTGCCCGGGCCAGGAGATATACCGGTCAATCTCTTCTTCGATGTCGTGTTCGCTGAGCGCCGTGTTGTCGCGCAAGTACTGCTGCGCCTGCTCACGGGTCCATCCCATCGAATGCATACCGGTATCGACGACCAGCCGCGACGCTCGCCACGACTGGAAGCTCAACATCCCGAACTTCTCATAGGGAGTGTGATACATGCCCATCTCGGTCCCCAGCCGCTCACAGTAGAGCGCCCAGCCTTCGCCGAAGGCTGAACCACCCCCGCGGAAGCCGTCCGGGTCCGCATGCTCCCGCGCGATCAAGCCAGCCCAGGAGTGCCCGGGCGCTGCCTCGTGCACGGTGAGCGCCGGCATCGCGAAGAGTGGCCGCGACGGCAGGTCATACAAGTTGATCATGAATCCTCCCGGCCCGCCGAACCCTGCCGGCTGGTATGGTGCGACCTCATCCGGTATTGGATGGATTCCAAAGCGGCCGCGCGGCAGATAGCCGAAGTACCGATCCGCCTTCTCGTCAAACTCCTTCATCATGTAGGAAACCGCTCCCAGGAGCTCTTCCTTGCTCTTGGGGTAGAACTGCGGGTCCGTCCGCAGAAACTTCAGGAATGCCGGGAAATCGCCTTGGAACTTCGCCTCCACGATCGTATCCAGCATCTCCTGATGGATCTTTGCAACCTCGGCCAGACCAAACGCGTGAAGATCCTCCGCCGACATATTGAGCGTCGTATAGCGCTTGATCTGCGCGTTGTAGTAGGCCTTCCCATCGGGCAGGTCCGTCGCCGCGATCGACTTCACCGTCTTCGGATAATATTCGTCGTTCCAGAACGCCAGGAGCACTTTGTACTCGGGAATCACCGTCCCCTCGATCACTTTCTTTGCCTCAGCGCGGAGCCTCGCCTGTTCCGCCGTGTTGATCGTGGACGGCATGTTCACAAACGCCCTCCAGAACGGCGTCTGGTCGGCGCTCTTGGCATTCGCGATCGGTGCGATCGTCTGGTCGCGCCCGTTCAGTGTCACTTTCGGCGGCATAAAGCCGCGTGCCAGCCCGGCCCTCATGTTGGCGATGTTCTCGTCATAAAACCGAGGAATATCCGCCATCCAGAGAAGAAAGTTCTCGTAGTCCTGTTCAGTCCGGAACCCCCGCTGGCCCGTCCCCTGGGCGCCCGCCCAGAAGGATTCCAGCGAGTTCACAGGCTTCTCCCACTCTTTGAACTTCTGCCCATCCATCTGCGTCCCGATCTGGTAGCGATAGATTTCCATGTTGATGCGCTCTGACTCACTCATATCCGCGACGGGGAGTTTGTCGAGCTGTGCCACCACGCTCTTCAAATGCTCGTACTCCTTCTCCTGGGTAGCCGGATCAACCGCGCGCAGCTCCTTCGGTTGAATCCTGTTTATCCTGCGCGGATCGACATAACCTCGCTGCGCCTCCCGCCACTTCCGATCCTCCATGTGGATCGCCTTCAGTTCCAGGCCTGGCTTGGTCGGAGGCCCCTGGGAAAACGGCGAAACTGGAACCGGATTGCCGTCCTCGGTCGCCGCGGCAGGCGCCGTCGTCGCCGCCGTTTTAGCTGTCGCCGGTTTAGTGATCGCCGGCTTCGCTGTCGAAGCCTGAGCAATTGCCATTGTTGAACACATCGAAACCGCTATTGTCGACACCGCTACCAAAACACGTAGTACGCGCAAGATCTCTCCAATGGAAAGGGATTTCCTTCTAACGTAACCTACGCGATCCCTAATCCGCCAGCGGAGCTCTACAGAGGCGGCTGATTTTGACGAGATCGGCAAATGGGTGCGGGAATCTGCGGGCCAGGTTTGGTATGGCAGTGCGTGTTGAGACTAAGCGCGTTCGAAGTGGAATAGAAGTTGCTGCTTGCTCGCCACCGGCTTGCCGGCCTTGGTCGCGGGCGTGAAGGTCCAGGTCTGGACCACCGCCAGCACCGCCTCGTCCACTCCGTGGCCCAGGCCTTGATCGACCTGAGTGTCCACGACCTTGCCATCTTCGTCGACCACAATGTCGATGACGACATCGCCGCGTGTGCCATGGGGAAGGACTGAGAGATCAGGTTTGGGCGCCGGGTAGAAGTTCGCCATGGCGACCGACACGTCGGCCTCGCCCGACGGATCGCCGCCGCTGCTGGGCGGGGGCGGCTCAGGCTTCCTTATCGCAAGCTTCGGCTCTTCCTGAGGCGGTACGATCTTTGGCTTCGGCGGTTGTACTACAGCTGTGCGACCGGGCGCGTAGGGCTTTAACATGCGGGCGGTACTGGGCCGACGAACCTTGGCAACACTGCGAACCTGGTACTTGAAAGCCGCAAAAAGAAGAATGTGCAGCGCTATCGACGCTATCGTCTGAAACGACGGCCGCCGGTCAGGGTGCGTCGAATTCAGTGAGATCAATTCCATAAGCCATCATAGCGATCTCTCGCCTCTTTATCGTCAAAAAACTCATCCGAGACGGCTCGATACGATCTGCGGGATGCCGAGTTATCACTTCTTGAGTGCCTGGGTGATTTGGCGTCAGTTGAGGAAGAAGATCGTCCAAATGGTTGTGACCGACCGCTGAACCTGTGATTGGTCCATTCAATGAGTCGTCAGGCTGCTGTCTCGATCTCTAAAAGTTCGACCGGTATTACACTCGGCATATCCTGACCATCGTAGACCGTGATCGACATCCGATTCCAGGTGCGCCCCGGATGGTCGGTATGGGTGTATTCGCGCTCTGCCATGGACATCATGTCGGCCTTGTACGTGTGCCCGAGCCGGTAGCTGTACCCGTCAATGTCCAGAATGCCGTCTGCCGTCTTCAGGGCCTTCACCCTGGCACTCGCGTACACCGGGCGTGCCAGTTTCACTACCCTGCTACCCGGCCGAGTGTAATATTCCCCATTCTCATACTGGACAATGACGGACACCGCAGCTCGCGGAACATGGAGCGCGATCATTCCTGCGTCATCGTACCGAAGAACGGTCGATTCCACCCTGGAGTCGAACTTGCCTGTGATGTGAATGACCTCGCCTTTCTCGACTCGAAGCCTCTCTGCCATGGCGGTGCTCCTCATTCGCTGTCGGATCATCTTACTAGCAGAGGAGGAGGATTGACTGATGGCAGTCTGCAAATCACCTGTTCCCGGAGTTGAGTCGAGCATGGAACAAGCTGGCGGGGCGCGTTTATACTGGCGTGGCTTTGAATGCCGGATAAAACTCTGGGGCATATAGCCGGGGCGCGAGTGAGTTGCGTCTGAAGGGTTTGTTTGTGAGGGCAAAATGAAAACGGTTTCACGTCGCGATATGTTGAAGACCAGTCTGTTGCTGCCGGCCGCAGCTGCAGTCCACGGAATAGGTCCGCTTGGCACCACAACCGAAGCTGCCGCGGAAACCTTAGACACACTTGCTGCAGGGATCGTGCGCGAGTCATTGAGTCAAAATGCGGGAAGCCAAAATACCGGCTTTGGTGCTGGACGCGAACGTCTTCTGCTGGATTTTGGGTGGCGCTTTCACTTCGGGAATGCAGACGACCCTTCCAAAGACTTCGGATTCGGGGGTGGAAGGACAGGAAATTTTCAGAAGACCGGGAATTTCCTGCCCGCGGGAGCTATTGCGTTCGACGATAGCGACTGGCGAGGTGTCGATCTACCGCACGACTGGGCAGTCGAACTGCCTTTCCAAAACGACCCTGCGCTATCCAGCAAAGGCTTCTACCCGCTGGGGCGGGCCTATCCGGCCACGAGCGTCGGGTGGTATCGCCGTGTGTTCGAGCTTCCCGCTGCGGACACGAACAAGCGGATCACGATCGAGTTCGACGGTTCGTACCGGGAGACGATGGTAATCTTCAACGGCTTTTACATCGGCGTGCATAGCGGCGGATACGATCCGTTCAGTTTCGATGTGACCGACTTTGCAAGGCCGGGCGGCAGGAATGTCCTGCTGGTTCGCGTGGACGCGACCTCGAGCGATGGATGGTTTTACGAAGGAGCTGGAATCTACCGGCACGTCTGGCTGGTGAAGACGCATCCGGTTCACGTGAAGAAGTGGGGCACGTTCGTGCGAAGCCAGGTTCAACCGGGGAAAGCCACTCTTTCTATTCGGACTGAGGTGAACAACCAGGGCAAGGCGGCGCAGAACGCGCGCGTGACCTCGACCGTGCTCGATTCCTCGGGCAAGGCAGTTGGGAAAGCGACCACAGTTCCGCTCGCCATTCCGGAAGTAGGAGAGACGACCTACGAGCAGGAGATTGCGGTTAGCCGGCCTCTGCTGTGGTCTCTCGAAGAGAGAAATATGTACAGGCTGGTGACAGAGGTGGAAGCGGGTGGCCAGGTTGTTGATCGCTACGAGACGCCGTTTGGCATTCGCACAGTGAAATTCGACGCGGAAAAGGGTTTCTTTCTGAACGGCAACGCGGTGAAGCTGAAAGGAACGTGCAATCACCAGGACCACGCCGGGGTTGGTGCCGCTGTGCCCGATGCGGTGCAATATTACCGCGTAAGAAAGCTTCAGGAGATGGGTTGCAACTCGATCCGCACGTCGCATAATCCTCCCACTGCGGAGCTGCTCGATGCCTGTGATGAGTTGGGGATGCTGGTGTTCGATGAGACACGCATGATGTCGTCCAATCCAGAAGGGCTGAGCCAGTTTGGCGATCTGGTGCGGCGCGACCGCAATCGTCCGAGTGTCTTTATGTGGTCCATGGGGAATGAAGAAGGCCAGGCGAACACCGAGACGGGGCTGCATATTTTGACCGCGATGAAAGCTGTCGCGACAGGATACGACGGTTCACGGCCTGTGTCGATCGCTCCCATTCGGGCGATTGGAGTTGGCGGTTTGGTGGTGTGCGACGTGATGGGCTACAACTACCAGGACCCGCAGGCAGAGGAGTATCACAAGGCACATCCCGAACACCCGATCATTGGTACCGAGACGGTGAGCGCGGTCGGCACGCGCGGCATCTACATCACGGATGCGGAAAAAGGGTTCGTGGGCTCGTACGATCCATACACGACGACGGGGCGCGCATCGGCGGAGGGCTGGTGGAGCTTCTGCAATTCGCGGCCGTGGTGCTCCGGAGGTTTCGTGTGGACGGGGTTCGACTATCGCGGCGAGCCCTCGCCGAATGATTGGCCCAACATCAGCTCACAGTATGGGATTATCGATATCTGCGGCTTCCCGAAGGATACGTTCTTCTACTACCAGTCGTGGTGGACTGCCAAGCCCGTTCTGCATCTCTTCCCGCACTGGAATTGGCCCGGGATGGAGGGGAAAGAGATCGCGGTCTGGGTCTATTCGAACCTGGATAAGGTAGAGCTGTTCTTCAATGGCCAGAGCCTGGGACCGAAGGAGATGAAGAAGGATTCGCATCTGGCGTGGGTCGTCAAATATGCTCCCGGAACCATCGAGGCACGCGGGTACAAAGATGGCAAGGTGGTGATGACAGCTAAGCGGGAGACGACCGGGGCTGCTGCCAAGTTGGTGATGAGTGTGGACCGCAAGGAGGTTTCCGCCGATGGGGTGGATGTGGCCATGTTCGCTGTTGAGGTTCAGGATGCGCAGGGCCGTGTGGTTCCCATTACTGATAACGACGTGACGTTTCGTGTGTCCGGCGAGGGGAGACTGATCGGTACGGGCAATGGCGATCCGACGAATCAAGAATCAGATAAGGGGACATCGCGGAAGGCGTTCTCGGGTCTGTGCATGGCGGTTGTGCAGGCGACGAAGAGTGCCGGGAACGTCACGGTTGAGGCGACATCTCCGGGACTGGCTCCGTCGAGTGTCACGATTACGGCGAAAGGCGTGACGCTTCGTCCTGAGGTGGCGCTATGGAACCGTGAGGTTCCGGCGGGCTCCGGCATCACGGGCCTATGGAGGACCATTCCGTCAGCCGCCGGCGACTCTGGCATCGCCGCGCTCCTTAGGGGGGCGGGAAGCAATGTGTTCACTCTGCGGCAGGATGGAAGTATTCTAACCGGCACCGTGGAGGGCACCGGCGGCGGCTTCTTTGGCGGCGCTGATGTGCCGGTCCCGATCACGGACGGCAAGGTCGATGGCAATCAAGTCTCCTTCAAAGCTGGAACCAATACTTTCGCGGGGACACTGAAAGGCGACCAGATCGAGCTGCAACAAACAGCCGGAGGCGGCTTCCCGAGACCGGCTCCAGCGAAGGAAGCAGCGGGGCGCCCGGCAGTCGGCCCGCCACCCGACGGATCCGATCCATCCATCAACGCTTCACGATTCCGGCCCAATCCCCCGATTGTTCTGGGTCGGGCTCAGCAGTAAGGACGACTAATAGATTAGCTTCAAAGAGAATTGAATTTGACGTGAGTTGCCCGCAGTCTTGCTGATCACTCCGAAGCCGGCCCCTTCGAGTGTGTTCGCCGGAAGTCCCATCGTCACGATGTTGAAGATGTTGAAGAACTCCGTACGAAACTGCAGGCTGACAAGCTCTGTGCCGCTCTTCCGCTTGCCGAAGGATGTGTTCTTGATAAAAGCAAAGTCGTAGTTATAAAAGGCAGGCCCGCGAAAAGTGTTTCTGCCCAAAGTCCCAAAGCGGCCCTTGTTCGGTCCGGTCCCGCCCACCACATTGATCGGGATCGAAAAGTAAGAGGCATTGTTCGCGCCCATTCCGAAGTAGTCTTCCCGAATTTTTCTTGCCGTCGAAAGGTGAGGCTGGGCGATCTGATCCGGGCGATCCGCGCCGTTTGAGCCAGCGCCTGTTTGCTGCACGCCGGAGTACACCGTAAACGGCGAGCCACTAGTAATCGTTGAGATAGACAAAATCTGCCACCCGGCGGTCACCTTACGATTGGCTCTACTGAGAGCACCCCAGTCTTCAACGTGAAGATCCTGAACCGCACTCAACGTGAAGGCATTGCCAACATCGAACGCCGACGGACCCTTCTCAGGATGAGTGTTGAAAGGGTCCTGCGGGTAGGACTGAACGACAGCGCCCGTCGCTCCCAGGCCACCAGAGACCGAGCTTGTGTCGTCGATCGACTTGGCCCAGGTATAGCTGGCCTGAAGATTGGGTCCACCATGGCCGACGTCTCCCGACAGTGAGGTCTGCAGCGCGTGATAAGTCGAGTGGGAGGATGCTGTGATGAGGCTCTCCAGCCCAAAACCACCAATGACAGCGCCCGAGGAGTCGAACTCCGTGTAACGAGCAAATCCCGGGCCCGCGCCAGGATAGGCATTCGGAAAACTTGTGCGCGGCAGTCTCACTCCCGCTGTTCCTACATAATTCACATCAGCGGTGAGACTGCCGAAAGCCCTCTCCAGACCGACCGTCCAGGTGTACAAGGTGCCGTTGCCGAAGGTCCGATCGATTCCGCTCAAGGCCAGCGGGCTGATGACATGGCTTGGCGTAAGTGCCGCAACATCCTTCTGATAGCGATCGACATCCATGACCGTATTTGGCGCGACAGCCTTGGTGCCGTTGGCAAAGATGTCTGCACCTGCAGGCGTGTAAGCGAGTGGCAGTTGCGCCGGGGTGATCTGGAAACCATACGGAATGGGGGCACCCTTTGCCGCTGTCAGTCTGGGATAGACGGCAAAAGGCGTGGAGCCGGTAAGAAAGTTGTCCTGCCAGATGTTGGGCGGAATCACCGTCACACCACCGCCGCCATGAAACTGCAGCTTCTCCGTTGCGCGCCAGGTCAGCTGCGCCCTGGGTCCCCAGCCGTTGAGGTTTAGCTTATATCCGGGCTGCGGGTTGACCACGTATTCATGCACGTCGCCAGTATTCAAAAATCCCGATGTTCGTTTTGCGCGCTCTGAGATGGGGGTATAGATCTCCCAGCGGAGACCATAGTCGAGAACAAAATGCGCAGAGAGTTTCCAACTATCCTGCGCATAGACCGCTCCCGCATTGCGATTGATCGCCGCGGGGCCGATATGTTCTCCGTTTGAGAAGTAAGGGGGAGCAACCGCCACTGTGTAAACAAAGGGACTTCCCGAGAGCAGTCCGGTCAAGGTATCTGGTAAGGGATCGCCGGCACGAATATTGTGAGTTCCGCTCTGCGATGGGATATCGGCTCGCGCATAGGCTGTGCCCCCACCGAAATCGTATTCGCCGTTGGGACTGATGCCAAAGTAAGTGGTGTCGCGGTTGATGCGAACTTCGCCGCCGAACTTCCAGGTATGTTTCCCCTTCGCTATGGTGAAGTTCTGTTGGGCCTGGAACAAGTTGCCAAAGGCTGTCATCACTGATCCCGCAGCGGAGTTGAAGGCTTCAAAAGATCCGTCGCTGAACTTCAACGCCGGATCGGTCCGGTTCGGAGTAGGGAAAGACGGCGTGCTCCGCGTAACGCTGATCGATGACTCCATCGAGATGGCAGGCGATATAGTACGCGCAAAGTTGAACACCAAATTTCTCTGCCTGTCGACGTACTGCACCCCAAACGAGGGATCGATGGCGGTCTGGTCAGGATTCGTCGTCGGCCCCGTCAGATTGTTGAAGTTAAAGCGCACGAACAAATGGTTCTTGTCGGAGAAGTTCTGATCCAGCCGAATAGAAAATTGATCCGCATCCGTAACAACCTTCGACGAACTGGCATAGGTATGCACCCCGTAAGAACCAGTAGCTAAATTAGGCAGCGGATACCGCGCCAGAACGCTCGCGATCGCGGGGTCAACCGGCACGATCAATGTGTCACCGGGAAAGGCCGACGTGTCGAATCCCCTGCGCTCCTCCTCTGTTGGGACAGGAAAGACCTGCGTGGTTCCAAGCACCTGACGAAAGCCCTGATACTGTCCAAAGTAAAACGTCTTTCCCCGTCCGTCGTAGAGGTGGGGAAGGAGCACAGGACCGCCGTTCGTAAAGCCAAACTCGTTGCGGCGAAACGGCGGAATCCGTTCCGGATGTGCAGCCGTAGCATGATCAAAGTAGTTCCGGGCATCGAACGCCGAGTTTCTCACAAACTCGAACACTGAGCCGTGGAATCCGTCGGTGCCTGACCGGGTGATAATGTTGGTCAAGCCGGCCGCACCTCGACCGATCTCCGCTGGCATCCATCCGGAACTCGACTTGATCTCCTGCACCGCATCGACATTGAAGTTAGAGAAGGTAGAACCGCCCATCTCTGGATCGCTGATATCGGCACCGTCCATCGCAAACGTAGCCTCGACGCCACGCTGGCCGTTGATGGCAAACTGCTGTGTGAAATTTGTTGCGCCGTTCGCATCCGTCATGGTCCCAGCCGCCAGCAACAATAGCTGGCTAAAATCACGCTTGTTAAGTGGAAGCTCGCTGACTGCCTGACTTGATAGCGCTTCGCCACCAGTAGCAGGCTGTTTGTCCGTCGACGAACTTAGGAGTATTTCCGGGCCCGAAAGCGCAATTACAACCGCCGGGGCACTTCCTGCTATGTTGATTGGGCGAGCATAACGAACCTTGTCGTGGTTCACATCGACTGAAAGCCTGTATGACCCTTCGGGGACGAGTTCCATTCGAAATTGTCCATCATCCCCAGTAGTCGCACTCAAGGTTCCGGCTTTTCCTGTGAGATGAACCACGGCTCCACGAACCGGCGCACCCCCGGCGTCGTGGAGCACTCCCTGCCACAGAGATAGCGCTGAGTTCTGCGCCAGAGTTGCCGTCGAAAGTAGAAAGCAGGCCAGGACTGCCGCCCCTATGCTTTTGAAACACTGCCTTATCACGAATTGGGTGACCTGAAGTTTTGCGTTTTCCATCATTCGTGAAGAGGTCCTTAGTCTCGCCCCGGGCGAAGAGTCCAGCTTGCTCTATCCTAGATCTGAACAGGGATTCCGTCGTTGCCAGACTATTTCGAAGGGATCAGACCGGGCCGCCAGTTGTTTGCCCAATGCGACGGTTGCGGACCCATCACAAAATGCAGTTTTGCGCCGGACTGGATCTGTTCCCAAGTGATTATCGGGATGTCGAGCGACTTACCATCCAAGGTTGCGGACTGGATATATACGTTCTTCGACGAGTTGTTTTCCGCTTCAATGCGAAGGACTTTGCCGGTGCTTAGTTTGAGCGTCATGCTTTTGTACATCGGACTTCCGATCATGTACTCACCACTGGCGGGATTCAACGGGTAGAAACCCATCGCAGTGAATAACAACCAGGCCGACATCTGGCCACAATCGTCGTCACCATCGAGGCCGCCAGCATCGTAGCCATACTCCGCCGCGGCTATTTCCCGTACCTTCGCCTGCGTCTTCCATGGTTGACCTCCGAAATCGTAAAGGTATCCATAGTGATGGCTCGGCTCGTTTTTATGTACGTTGTGTCCGCCGCTGAAATGAAGGTCGAGCCTGGCATCATATGCTTCAGTTCCCCCCATCAATTGAAGCAGGCCAGCTTGATCGTGCAGTGCCGACCAGGTATAGACCCACGCATCACCTTCGGTCCAGCCAGCGATCGATCGATTGCCAGGCGTGTCTCTGGGGCCACCGATGGGAGCCCATTTTCCATCGGAGGTCTTGCCGTTCATCAGGCCAATCTCAGGGTTATAAAGGTTGCGATCGTTTAAAGAGCGACGCAAGAAGAATCGGTAATCTTCTTCATGGCCGGTCGCCTTCGCAACCTGTGCCACGCACCAGTCGTCATAGCTGTCCTCCAGCGTACGTGAGGACGCTTCGTCCGTTTTATCGGTCGGAATAAATCCAAGTTCCTTGTAGTAGGTGAGACCTGCGCGTGCCTCGTACGGCGTGTTCTCTTCACGGTCGAGCCACCGTCTCGTCGTGTCTCCGTCGGGCGGGGTCATTGCATCCTTGTAGACGGCCTGCCACGCTAACTCGCGATCGAAGCCATGGAAGCCTTTTCGCACCGCTTCGGCGACAAGCGAGTCCGCATGTGTCCCAATCATGATGTTGGTGTAACTTGGGTTTGGCCACTTCGGCATCCATCCGCCTTCTTTATAATTCTGCAGCAACGCCGTGATCATGCCAGGTATTCGTTCCGGCGCAAGCAGTGTCAGCAGGCTGTTTTCCGCGCGAAAGGTGTCCCAGATCGAAAATGCCGTGTAGCTTTCCCCTGCATGTACCTGATCGTCGAAAGCACTGTAATAGTGGCCGTCTTCCGAAAAGATTCGAGGATACAGCAGCGCATGATACAAGGCAGTGTAAAGTCGCGTCTTCTCCAGGTCCGTCGCTCCGCTTAACTGGAGCCGGCTGAGTTTTTCTTCCCACGCAGCACGTAACCGATGTTCTACAGAATCGAAGTTCCACTCGGGCATCTCATGCTCGATATTGGAGCGGGCCTGATCGATACTCAAAAATGAAGTACCGACACGTACGTCGACCGTTTCATCTGTTCCGAATTCTGCGTATGCTCCCCGGCTTGATCGAGCTGAACTATCTTCCATTCCGTATGTCTTCGCGTTGGTTGGGCTTTGGCGAAACTGGATGACGAAATAGCCTTTAAAGTTAGGGAGTTTGTATGGCCCCAAGTGCGCATCCATGCGATGTGGATTGTAACCAGTGATCTCCCGTGCCTGCATATTTACAGCCGCATAACCACTAACACCCGGTCGTGACGTTTCCACCAGCACGCGCGCGATGCCATTTTTTGGAAAGTGAAAACGAAACATCGCACAGCGTTCTGTTGCCGTCATTTCGGCGTGGATATTGTTGCCGTCCGACGTGTCGAGGAATACGCCATAGTAGTCAGGTTGCGATGTCTCCCTGTCGTGGCTGTAGTGCAATTTCCTATCTTCAGGCGATGTACGCAATTCGCCGATTTGAGGCATTAGCGTCAAATAGCCATAGTCGCCCATCCATATTGCGGGTTGATGTGTACCGATAAAACCGGAGATTGTCGAATCGTCATAGTTGTAGGAGGTGACACTTATCTTGTTCTGCCGGGTTTGAGCGGTCCAGTTCGTCATGCCAAATGGAGGCGTGACAACCGGCATGGTGCCTCCATACCCGATCGCACTCTTCTGTGTTCCGATCAGCGGATTGACATAGGAGACGGTGTCGCGCTCCGCCGCAAATGCGAAGTTAGCGAGAAGCGAACTGACGAGAAGACAAAGGCGCAGCATGAACATGATAGGAGAGTATAGAACCCACTCATAAGCCCTTTCAGGGCACTTTGTCCGAAATGCCCGTTTCCTCGATAACTAGATCAAAATCCAGCCGCCCGAGTCCCTCTAATCGTTGAAAGATCGAACGCGGCTCTTAGGAACTGAGTTCATGCTTCTTTGGGCATCAGCTAAGATCTCTTTGAGGAAGCCAGCCATGAATCACTCAGAGATGATCGCTCTATGGGAGCTGCACATCAGTCACGAGTTTTCGACTCGCGACGTCGATTCCACAATTGCCACCATGGTGGAGGACGCCTACGTCAACCACGTTCCAGTCTTGACCGGTGGCTACGGCCATGCGGCTCTGCGCAGGTTCTATGCGGAAGACTTCATCACCTCGATGCCGGCCGACACCACCATCCGCCCTATCTCCCGAACTCTTGGCCAGGATCAACTGGTGGACGAGATGATCTTTTCCTTCACCCACACGCAGGAGATGCCGTGGATGCTCCCCGGTGTTCCGCCGACTCACCGCCGCGTCGAGATTCCTCTCGTCGTGGTCGTCGGCTTTCGCGAGGGAAAGCTGGCGCACGAGCGCATCTACTGGGACCAGGCGTCGGTGCTCAAGCAGATCGGCCTGCTCACCGACCCATCGCTGCCTGTATTTGGGGCCGAGACCGCACACAAGCTGGTGGACCCGGCCATGCCCTGATTCCAATCTTCGGCCTGGTGGGGACTATCATCCTTCCTTTGTATACTGGGGGCCTGCGTCCATCGCGAAACCCAGGTGTCAAGGTGCCACAAGCGCCCCACCCGGCGCCGCCAGGTCGCGCCAGATGCAAGAGCCAGGAGCCATGTGGTTAAACAACAGCCAGTTGCACCGCAAGTAGTCGACTTCCCCTCTGACAGGATTCGTTCGTTATTTCCTGCGCTCCACCAACAGCCGAGCTTCGTCTTCTTCGATAACGCCGCCGGCGCGCAGATTCCACAAGTAGTCTTCGACGCAATCAACAGTCATCTCTTGCACTGCAACGTGCAACGCGGCGGACGCTATGCCAAGAGCATGGAAGTCGATGCGACCATCGCACGGGCACGCGACGGCGTTGCCGCCCTTATCAATGCGCGGCACAGCGACGAGATCGCCTTCGGCATGAACGCGACTTCCTTTCTTCGACTGCTCAGCCTCGCGATCGGCCGCACGCTTGAGACTCGCAACGAGATAATCGTCACCGATCTCGACCACGAAGCCAATATCGCCACATGGCTACAGTTGGAACGCGAAGGCGCCAGAATTGTCTGGTGGAAGATGCGTGAGGATAACGGCCTTCATTTGGAGGATCTTGCGCCGCTTCTCACTGCGAAAACCCGCCTGGTAGCCTGCGCCGTTGCCTCCCATGGTCTTGGCACCATCATCGATGTTGCGGCAGTGGCCCGGCTGGCTCACTCCGCCGGCGCGGAGGTGGTGCTCGATTGCGTTCACTACGCGCCGCACGCTCTCATCGATGTTCAGGCCTTCGACTGCGACTATTTGGTCTGCTCCGGCTACAAAATATTTGGCCCTCACATGGGCTTCATGTGGGGCCGGCTCGAGTTGCTGCAGGGCCTCCCGACCTTCCGCGAGGACTTTATTCCCGATGCACCTCCCGGCAAGATCGAAGCCGGCACCTTTATCTACGAGAACGTCGCCGGCATGGCAGCCGCTGTCGCCTATCTCGAAACGCTGGGCGCCAGCTTCGATGGCGAACAGGGAGGCGACTCACTCCTGTCGCGGCGAGACGCACTTGTTCGTGCGATGGCCTCCATTCGTGAGTATGAAGCTACCCTGTCTGTCGAGATGCTCGGGGTTCTGAGGGCTGCCGACGCTATCGTTTATGGTGTCGATGATTCAGCCCGCGTCGCCGCCCGCGTTCCCACGCTTTGCTTCAACCTTCCCAATATCGCACCGGCGCTGGTCACCGAAACCATGGCTAAGCACGGCATCGGCATTCGGGACGGCCACATGTACGCTCCGCGGCTGATGAAACGCCTCGGCGTCAAGCTGGAAAGCGGCGTCGTCCGCGCTTCCCTTCTTCACTACAACACCGTCCAGGAAATTCACGAGTTTGGGAAGGTGCTCCGTGATCTCCGAGATCGGTAAACCAACCGATCCCGCCTCATCGCCGACGGCCTCGCGATCGGGTCTAGCCGCTGTGACCGGGACGCCTCCCGAACTGGAACGCAAACTTACGCAACGGCAGCTGACCATGATGACCATTGGCGGTGCGATCGGCGTCGGCCTCTTTCTGGGCAGTTCAGTCACCATCCGGCTGGCCGGTCCTGGCGTTATCCTCGCTTATCTCCTCAGCGCGGTCCTGACCTTGGTAGTTGCTTACTCCATTGCGGAGATGGCCGTGGTCCACCCCGTGGCCGGCTCCTTCGGCGTCTACGCGCAGACCTACCTCAATGAGTGGTCTGGGTTCGCCGTCCGCGTTACCTACGCCTTCGTCCAGATCATCGCCATCGGCGCAGAGATCACAGCCGTCGCAATCTACTTCTCCACCTGGTTCCCGAATGTACCTCAGTGGGTCTGGGTGGTTGGGGTCTCTGTCGGTCTGATTGCCATCAACGCCTTGCGTGTCGGCAATTTTGCCGAATTTGAATACTGGTTTGCCATCATCAAGGTCATAGCCATCGTCGCTTTCATTCTCGTCGGTATTGGACTCATCTTCGGACTCGGCCCAGTCGCCGCAATCGGCTTCTCCAACCTCACCGCCCACGGAGGCCTCTTTCCCAACGGGCTGAGAGGCGTCTGGCTTGCCATGAGCCTCACCCTCACCAGTTACATGGGCGTTGAGATCATCGGCGTTACAGCCGGCGAAGCTTCGCAACCCGAGAAGACAATTCCCCGCGCCATGCGCACCGTCTCGCTTCGGCTCATTCTTTTCTACTTGCTGTCAATCACCGTGATGCTCTCGATGACCCCATGGGACAAGATGGGCAGCGGCATCACCGGCAGCCCGTTTGTATTCGCCTTCGCGACAGTGGGCATTCCCTACGCAGCGAAGATCATGAACCTGGTTGTCATCACCGCCGCGCTTTCCAGCGCAAACACCAATCTATACCTAACCAGCCGCACCCTCTTTTCGCTCTCGCGCGATGGCTACGTCCCCGCGGCGCTCGGCCGATTAGGCAGACACGGTGTGCCCTACGCGGCGCTTGCAGTATCGACCGCCGGGATGGTCGCGGCCATCCTGCTTGCCATCTTCGCCCCCGGCCAGGCGTTTCTGCTGCTCTATGGCGTTGCGGTCGCTGGCATGTTCTTCGTCTGGATCGTTATCCTGCTTGCCCACCTTGCCTTTCGTCGCTCGCTGGGAGAAGCGCGCATTGCCCAACTGCCGATCCGCCTGCCCTTCTCGCCTTACGCGCAGATCGCAGCTCTGCTGGGACTCATCGTGATTACCGTTAGCACCTTCTACGTGGACGGTCTGCGATACTCCGTCCCGAGCTTTACGCCATTCCTGCTGATAATCACAGCCTTCTACGGGATTTTAAAGCGAAAAAACCACGCTAGTGCGGTGAAAATCTAGAGGAGTTTGACGTTGGCATTCAATGTGGCCGATGACCAATGAGTGCTGCGAGGCCGTAGAGTAGATTCAGTTGGCTTGATTTTTGTGGGATGATCTTTCCTCTCTGAGACTAGAGGCACCGCATGACAAATCCCATGATCCTGATGTACATGTCCAGAGTAAGCGGATTGAACAAGAGATTTGAGAGTGGTTTATTGAGAGAGCGTGGCCATGTGCAGGGGTAAATTCGCGATTTATTTCTTCGCGCTGTCTCTTGTTGGGTTAAGTACCTGCTCATGTCCGCACTGATGTAAGGGATCAAGACACACCTCTAAAAATTGGCTGAGTTGCAACGAGGGTCTTGTGTTGGAACCACCTTGCATCTATTGGTTAAGACACGCTGGGCAATCGTTTATTCCCTCTCGATGCGCCGCGACGTAACTCAGTCCTGGTTGCCTCAGGTTGGTTTTATCATGTGCTAAACGGTCAAATGCCGCGGCAGGTGTATCGAACTGATGCGGCAAATTGGGTAGAGTCTGTGGGTCTCAGGTATGCGGGACGCCTGAGATTTCTGAGATCGAGCGTTGATTATGCGGCAACTGTCTGGGCGTCGGCCTTCAGTATCGCTTCTACTCTGCCGACGAGCTCAGGGTCCTCCAGTACGTTGCGAGGCTTGAGCAGTTGTAGAACTTCGAGGAGCAGCTTGTGAACTGCAGGATCCTCTGCCGCGATACGGAAGAGTGCACCCTGGAACATGAGCTTGTCTTGAAAATTCGGAGGGCATTCTCCTCTCGTCTGGGGGTAGACAAAGTCCGGAACCGCCGAGAGATTCCAGGGGCCCTCGATCAACTTCTCTGCTTCGGTCACAAAGGCTTGTCCGAGGCCGGAGAGGGGATCTATTTCCTGGGACGCGTTCTGAAGCAACTGGCGCAAAATATTTGCTTCCATGATGGCGACGGTCATTCCCTGACCATAGACCGGGTTGAGTCGGCATACCGCATCGCCAACTGGAATGAGCCTACGGGGGAAATCACCCAGACGGCCGAAATGCCGCCATGTGCTCTCGGGAAAGTTGTATCGCTCGACGTTGCCGAGGAGTTTCGCGTCTTTGATCGCATCGTAGATTGAAGATGTCGCCAATCCTTTGGCATATTCCTTATACGCGTCGGCATCAACTGAAGGTGCATCGGTTCCGCGGCCGATCAACAGAAGATGCATGAGGTTGTTTTCGATCGGCATGAGGTATCCGGATCGAGCACTTTCCGGTGCATTTGGAAAAGTCACGACACCTAATGCATTTGCGGGAGACTTCTTCTCGATGTGTTCAAAGGTTCCGGTTGCATAACGGATGTCAACGCCGATAGTGGTTTGCTCCGGCAGTTGTCGACCAGTTGCCTCCAGAAAGGAGAGGGTGGGTATTCCCTGTGCTGAAGCGTCGACAACAAAATCTGCGGAGAGCGTCTCGATCTCACCGTTGCCTTTTCGGAATCTTACCCCGCTTACCCAGGCTCCGTCGGATTCACCGACGATCTCAAGTACACGGCTTTGCTCACACAGAGTCACGTTGTTTTGCTGCTCAAGCCTTTTTCTTATGGTGAATTCCAGCAGTGGCCGGGACATTGCGTAGATCAACAGATCGAGATCGCGGCGAGGGAGAGGGACGGGCAAAGGAAACTCAAGTTCAATGTCCCAGCCGTTCCTGATCGGAACAGCTCCTGCGTTGACGAGATCCTGCTCAATGCCTGGGAATAGCTCATTGATCGCTTTGACAGCACCTCCGAGTAGTCCGTGGGCTTGCTTCCCCTGCGGCACTCCCTTGCGATGGACAGGGCCAGACGGCAGATCATCTGCTTCCAAAACGACGACCTGCTCAAAGTAATCCGACAGAGCGCGGGCAGCGGATAGTCCCGCGATGCCGGCGCCGATGACAACGGCTCGCCGGGCGACAATAGTATATTCTTCAACTTCGTTAAACATTCGTATACCTCCATTTCGCTAGAACAAGAATTAGTCTGATTCACAGGTGAGCGGTGCGAACCAATCGACGAAAGGTTCGCTTTGACGGAACCAGCGCGTTTCTAGGAATTCGTCCACCGCATATCATGCGTCTCTCTTTTGGCAGGGGCCTGAACGCGACCGTTCCGCTTTTTCGTTTCTCGCTGTTGCCTTTTGGATGTGGCCGCAGGGGCGATGTCTTCGGACACGGGGATTGAGGAACGATATGAGGAGGGTTTTTGGAAGAAACGTTTGGCCGCATTTTCGAATAGCCAAAAACTCATCTCGCGACTAATAAATGGAAGCAATCGATTGATCTCCTGCGCTCTTGGCGGACTTCTCTACACTCAAGAACACTCGGCTTCGATGCTTATTCCATCCTTGTTCGACAAGACGATGCAGGTGGAGATCGCCGCGTTTGATTGCGTATTTGCGACTGTCCTTCCATTGTCATAGATCGTTAACTTCTGCTCGGCGTGTCGCTCGTGTACACGGCTGGTAACTCTCTGTGGCACTTTCGTTGTGCTATGTTCGACAAGTCAGATTTCTGCTATTTGAAGTCGTTTTTGTCGGTCATATTCTGGTGGCAGACCAAGCAAGAGTGTTGCGCGGAGCCGGACCCGTGCATGGGCGAGACAAGAGCGTAGGTAAGCTCATGAACGCTCCACGTAATGACGTTCAATCCGGCCTTCGTCCTGTAGTGAAATGTCAGGCCGCCGGAACGAACTTCGTCACCGCCGAGCGCGACTGCAGTTCTACTGGAAGCTATGAGAAGAGTAATCGTTTCCGCCTTCATCTGATAGGTAACCAACGCTACGTTCTCGCGCTTGTACGACACCAGGCGCGCACCGGTGAGGGTGTAAGAAGGGTGCGCATCTGGTTGCGTTTGTGGAGCCGGCAGACGGAATTGGAAGGGGACTTTGTCTGTAAACCATGCGGTTATCGCGGCAGGCGAGTCCGATCGGATTTCGAGGGGAAGTTGATTGTCCTGGTAGCTGCGATGAGTTGTTACCGCCTTATCGATGAAGGTCGCGGCGGCCGCACGCTGAACGATTGTCGGCGCCAAGGCAAGCCCTAGTATGACGAGCAGCATCGCAGCTATTGCTCCCCAGCGAGCCAGATATTGAGACGGAAAGATGCGAAAGCGTCGGTCGTGGCGCGAATCCGCTGAACCGCCGCTCGATGTCTGTTCCACAACAGCGGCTACGCGAGCCCGCAACTCCTCCGACGCAACATAGAAAGGACGAGTCCTCCGGAAAAGACCTGAGAGGGCTTTCTCCTCCAGAAGTTGCTTTTTGCAGGCTGCACAGGTTTCCAGATGTGCGAGAAAGTCCTCGAGTGCCTCGCCATGTAATTCTTTGTCAAGAAAAAGCAGAATATTGACGCTGTGTTCATCGCATGAACTCATGCTGTGACTTCCTTTCCCCTCTAGGTGGAGGTCTGAAATACTGCAGAGAGCAAATTTCGTAGCGTGGCCCGCTTCCGTGCCAGGCGCGACATAACGGTCCCCACGGGGCAATCCAATACAACCGCGATGTCGCGATATGACAGCTCCTCGTATTCGCGCAGCACGATGACTTCGGGCAAATCGTTCGGAAGTTGTCCAATTGCATCACGTATCTGGCGGTGCTCCATCTTGGAGACGTAGTGCGCGTGGGGATTGTCCGAAGATGCGACGTCGAGACCGCTCCTGCCCTCTGCATCCATATCAACTACCCCGGGCCCGCTGTGACGCTTCCGCAGAAGATATTTCGTAAGATGGTGAATAACCATCCCTTGACATTGCTATCCGGCCGCAACCGCCCCATCGCTCCTGTAGAGCGAACATAGGTTTCTTGTACCAAATCCTCCGCGTCGCCGCGATTTTGGGTGAGCACAAGCGCGTTAGCCGTAGGCAATCGATATTTTCGATATCGTTGGTATCTGCGAACGGTAGAGCCTTCGGTTGAAGAGGCATAGCACTTCACTCCGTAGAACACAGAACTTAGGAGAATATTCCCGGGTTCACCATATTTTTTTCGCAAGGTGAAGAAAGTGCATCGGTGGAAAACTTACCTTTCGAACTCCGCAAAAATCGGGAACCGAGGTAACGCTCGTTGTCGCCGGCGATATCATCTTCCGGCCACCCCAGGAAAGCACAGAAAACACTGTTAGCAAGGATAAAAGCCCTCCTCCTGGAAAGGGCTAAGTCTGGTTATTTTGCAGGATCGTAGTTCAGGTTGGGGCCAAGCCACCGCTCAACCTCTGCGACGCTCATCCCTTTGCGCTCATGGTAGTCGACGACCTGATCGCGGTCGATCTTGCCGAGCGAGAAGTAGCGCGATTCAGGGTGAGCGAAGTAGAGACCGCTTACGCTCGAGCCGGGCCACATTGCGAAGGACTCGGTAATCATCATTCCGGTGTTGGCCTGTACGTCCAGCAGACTCCAGATCGGTTCCTTCTCGGTGTGATCCGGGCAGGCTGGGTAACCGGGGGCGGGGCGGATGCCGCGATACTTCTCCTGGATGAGGTCTTCAGGGGTGAGCCCCTCGTCGCAGCCGTAGCCCCATTCGTCGCGGACGCGCTTGTGCAGGCATTCAGCAAAAGCTTCGGCCAGACGATCGGCGATGGCTTCGGCCATGATGGCGTTGTAGTCGTCGTTGTCGGCTCTGAATTTGTCGCACAGTTCTTTCAGGCCGATCCCGCTGGTGACGGCAAAGGCACCCATGTAATCGTTCAGGCCAGTCTCTTTGGGCGCGATGAAGTCAGCAAGTGAGCGGCAGGGCTCGCTGCCCTCGCGGTTGGCCTGCTGACGGAGGAAGTGGAAGCGCGCGAGGACTTCGCCGCGTTCGCAATCGCTATAGAGTTCGACGTCGTCGCCGACGGCGTTGGCGGGAAAGAGGCCGTAGACACCGCGCGCGGTGATGAGGTTCTTCTCGATGATGGTATCGAGCAGAGCCTTACCGTCGGCAAATACCTTTCGAGCTTCCGCGCCTTGCCGCTCGTCGTCGAGAATGCGGGGATAGATGCCTTTCAGTCCCCAGGTGTGGAAGAAGGGCGACCAGTCGATGTATTCGCGGAGCGTTGCGAGGGGGAAGTTGTCGAGAACTCGGACGCCAGTGAATGTGGGCTTGGGGATGTCTTCAACGCGCCACTCGATTGGAGTGCGACGCTGGCGAGCGGTCTGGAGAGAGACTACCTGCTGGCGCGGTGCAGCGTGGGACTTGCGGAGCGCCTCGTAGTCCGCGCGATGCTGCGCAACGAAAGCCCCTTTGCCCTCGTCGCTGAGAAGACTGGTGGTTACCGGTACTGCTCGGCTGGCGTCGAGAATATGGACAACAGGCTCGCTGTAATGAGGCGCGATCTTGATTGCAGTGTGAGCGCGGCTAGTGGTCGCACCGCCGATCAGCAGCGGAAGCTTGAAGCCCTGCCGCTCCATCTCTCGGGCAACGTGAACCATCTCGTCGAGAGAAGGTGTGATGAGGCCGCTGAGGCCGATCATGTCCGCCTTCTCAGCTTTGGCACGCTCGAGAATTTTTTCGCAGGAGACCATGACTCCGAGATCGATGACGTCGTAGTTGTTGCAGGCGAGAACTACGCCGACGATGTTCTTGCCAATGTCGTGAACGTCGCCTTTGACGGTTGCGAGGATGATTTTGCCCTGCGCTTTGACGACTTCACCCGCCGCAACCATCGCTGCCTTCTCGGCCTCCATGAAAGGCGTAAGGTGGGCAACGGCCTTCTTCATGACGCGGGCTGACTTGACAACCTGTGGCAGAAACATTTTTCCTGCGCCGAACAGATCGCCAACTACGCTCATGCCGTCCATCAGTGGACCTTCGATCACGAGCAGAGGGCGGCCGAGTTTAACGCGGGCCTCTTCCGCGTCGATCTCGATATAAGTATCGATGCCTTTGACCAGAGCGTGTGAGAGGCGCTCTTCGACGGTGCCGTTGCGCCACTCTTCGGCCTTCTTTTCACTTACGACTGCGCCGACGCCCTTCAGGGTTTCACCGTACTCGACCAGGCGCTCTGTGGAATCGGGACGGCGGTTCAGCAACACGTCCTCAACCATCACTTTCAACTCGGGCTCAATCTCCTCGTAGACCTCGAGCATGCCGGCGTTGACGATTCCCATGTCCATGCCGGCCGCGATCGCGTGATAGAGAAACGCGGAGTGCATGGCCTCGCGAACCTTGTTGTTGCCGCGAAAACTGAAAGAAATGTTCGAGACTCCGCCTGAGACCTTGGCGTGCGGCAGATTCCCCTTAATCCAGCGCGTCGCATTGATGAAATCGACGGCGTAGTTGTTGTGCTCCTCCATGCCGGTGGCGACGGTTAGGATATTCGGGTCGAAGATGATGTCTTCAGGCGGGAAGCCGACCTCGTCGACAAGAATCCGGTAAGCACGTTCGCAGATGCGGATCTTTTCTTCATAGGTCGCGGCCTGGCCCTGCTCGTCAAAGGCCATGACCACTACCGCCGCGCCATATTTCAGCACGGTAGCCGCGTTCTGACGAAACTTTTCTTCGCCTTCTTTCAACGAAATCGAGTTGACGATTCCCTTACCCTGCAGACATTTGAGACCAGCTTCGATGACCTCCCACTTTGAGGAGTCCACCATGAAGGGTACCTTGGCGACTTCGGGCTCGCTCGCTAATAACTGCAGGTAGCGGGACATTGCCGCGACGCCGTCGATCATGCCCTCGTCCATGCAGATGTCGATGACATTGGCCCCGTTCTCAACCTGCTGACGCGCGATGCTTACCGCTTCCTCGTACTTTCCTTCCTTGACCAGCTTTGCGAATTTGGGCGAACCGGCAACGTTGGTCCGCTCCCCGATCATGATGTAGACACCGGATTGCTGGGTGAAGGGCTGTGATCCCGATAGGCGGAGAGGCTTCGTCTCGGCAGTCTCGCTCTGTCTGTCCAATGTCAACGTGTCACCCTCAACTCTCGCGGAGCTTTTCCTTCGAGCGCCTGGGCGATCGCCGTTATGTGTTCCGGTGTATTGCCGCAGCAACCACCGGCAATATTGATGAGGCCTCCGCGCGCAAAATCACCGAGATAACGGGCCATATCTGCCGGCCCCAGGTCGAAACCGGTTGGTGAGAGCGGGTTCGGCAATCCGGCGTTCGGGTAGCAGGAGATCGCCACGTTCGCCTTCTCCGATAACTCTTCAAGAAATGGATACATCAGGTCAGGACCGAGAGAACAATTGAGTCCCACCGAGAGAGGCTTCACGTGGGACACGGCGTTCCAAAACGCCTCAGTGGTCTGCGCAGAGATCAGGGTCTCGCCGCCACGCCCAACCGCAGCTGAGATCATCACCGGCAGCACAATGCCGTCCTGATCGAAGACCTCGCGAATAGCGACGAGCGCAGCCTTAGCGTTCAATGAGTCGAAGATGGTCTCGACCAGGAGGAGGTCTGAACCGCCAGCGATGAGGGCGCGCACCTGCTGGGCATAGGCGATCTTTACCTGATCGAAGGTGACGACACGAAAGCCCGCATCATCGGCATCGGGCGAGTTTGAAAGAGACACCGTCAGTGGTCCGATCGCGCCGGCCACGAAACGTTGGCGTCCAGTTGCGTTTCCAACACGATCGGCCCACTCACGGCACTGCTGCGCAGACTTCTCATTGATCTCCCAAGCCAGGTTACCAAGGGACGGGTCGTCGATGATCTTTTGGTAGAACTCGGGATCCTTCCGACCGCCGTGCGCACGCGGATCCTCTACGAAGAATTCGCTCTGGGTGATGCTGGTCGCGCCGAAGGTATTCGTCTCAATGATGTCCGCACCGGCTTCCAAAAACCGCCGGTGGATATCACAGATCATATCCGGCTGAGTCAGGGAGAAGAGATCACCGTTATTCAGTAGATCCTTCGTCGAGTCCTTGAAGCGCTCTCCACGGATGTCAGCTTCCGTCATGCCGTAGGTGCGGATCGTTGTGCCCATCGCTCCATCAATAATCGCGATTCGACTCTCAAGGATCTTTTCTAGAGGATGTTGGTGAGCTGTCGTCATTTCTCCCTGGTGGTCTCAAACGTGGCAATGCCGGTAAAAAAGGGGCGTCATCGTAAATTGTGGGTTGCTAATCTCGCTCTTGTTGTCGTTGTGGCAATTCAGCCACAACACGTCTCTTTCATTATAACGAGATAGTGAAGACGAGTTTGCGCTAAGGCCATTTGATAGAACACGCGACTCGACGATTCTTCACGGCGGCTAGGTTGAGAGGCTTGCTACTTGGCAAGTTCAGTCTTGCCGGTGATTGTGAATGTCCGCGTTTGAACTGCAGCGGTCTCACTTGGCTGTGCGCCACCCAGCGAGACGGTGTAGTTTCCCGGAAGTATTACGCGAATCCCGTTTGCGTCTACCTGTCCGATCGAACGAGGGTCGATCGTGAGTCCGATATGAGCGGATTCTCCAGGCCCCAGGTGCACTCGCGTGAAGCCGGTTAAGACGCGAATAGGAGTTTCATAGGCCTTTGGTTGCGTGAGGTAGAGTTCGACGACCTCGTCTCCGGCGATGGAGCCCGTGTTCTTTACATTGCCTTCAATGGTGACAGGGTCGCCAGCTTTTACGCTTGAAGAAGGAACCTTGAGATCGCTGTAGGCAAAATTTGTGTAGCTAAGGCCGAACCCAAAGCTGTAAAGCGGTTTATCGGAGAAATAACGATATGTGCGCCCTTTCATGGAATAGTCGCTAAAGGATGGAACCTGACCAAGTGATGAGTAGAAGGTTAGCGGAAGCCTGCCTGCAGGATTGTTATCGCCGGCAAGTGTTTCGGCAATCGCCGTTCCTCCCTCCTCGCCCGGATACCAGGCTTCGAGAATGGCATCGGCGTGCGCCTGAGCCCAGTTCACAGCCAGAGCGCTTCCGTTTTGGAGGACGACCACCAGCGGTTTTCCAGTAGCCGCGACAGCCTTCAGCAATTCCTCCTGTACAGCAGGTAGATCGATGGCGGTGCGGTCACCACCGGCGAAACCATCCAGCTTGACGGGCATCTCCTCTCCTTCAAGTGACGGAGAGAGGCCTACAAAGGCGACAACGACATCGGATTCCTTTGCCGCCTGAACGGCTTCCTCGCGCAGAACAGCCGCGGGTGCCATCCAGGTAAGATCGATGCCCGCGCTTCCCGAGCCATGGAGGTACTCGAGCCGGATGGAATGAGCTTTTGTATCGGCGAAGTGGACCGAGGCTTCGATTCCGGCGCCGCGTTCGCCAGTGGTTCCGGAGCCGCTCTGGACCAGCACTTTGTCGTCAAGATAGAGATGAAAGCCCTCTGCGTTTTCGCAGGCGTAGCAATCGTTAACGCGTACGCCGAGTTTGTAGTCGCCCGGGGCTGGGGGTGTGAAGGTTCCCGTCCAGCGGACAGAGTAGTTGTCCCGCTGAAGGCCGGTGACGGGAACAACCTTATCCCAGTTAAAGTTAACGTTGCGGTCGGTGCGCTTAAGCACAGACTGACCGCTCATATCCTTTGAGTTAAAATATTCGGCCGTGAGGCCATCGCCGTCGCCGCCAGCAGGGTGCAGGGCTGTGTGTTCGATCGGGATAGCCAGACCTTCGACAAGGCTGGAGCCCTGAGCGTAGGAGATTTTGGAAGAGGGGAAGCGCTTTTCAATCCCGTCGACCGGATAAGACGGTGATGGCGGAGGACCGTTGTAATTTCCCTGCAGGGACTGGACAAGCTCCGCGGTCGGGCCGACGACTGCGATGCGGCCGATTCCAGACTTGAGCGGAAGCGTGTTGTTCTGATTCTTAAGCAGAACCATGGACTCCCGCGCGGCCTGAAGAGAGAGTTGGCGATGCGGTGCGGAGTTGTTCTCGCTCATTGGAATCTGGCCGTAAGCGTAGCTGGAAGGAGGGTCGAACATGCCTAGACGAAAGCGCGCCGTGAAGAGGCGACGCAGAGCAATGTCGAGTTCTGCTTCTGTGATGAGGTTCTGGTGCACCGCATCGACAAGAGCCGGGTAAGCCTGGCCTTTACCGAAGCCACACTCAAGATCGGTGCCAGCCTTGACCGCGGCTGCAGCGGCATGAGCCATGTCTGGAACGAAGTGGTGACCGGTAGCGACATCAGCGACAGCAGCGCAATCACTGACGACGTAACCGTCAAAATGCCAGGCGTCTCGCAAGCGATCGTGCAGGAGCATGATATTCGCACAGGCTGGAGCTCCATCGATTGCGTTGTACGCACACATCACTGATTGCGCATGTCCTTCCGTGATGGCGGCGCGAAAGGCAGGCAGATAAGTGTCTTCGAGATCGTGTGGCGATACATCGACGTTGAATTGATGACGCAGAGGTTCGGGACCACTGTGAACGGCATAGTGCTTCGGGGTCGAGACCAACTTCAGGTATTTCGGATCGCTGCCCTGCATGCCGGTGACAAACGCCACGCCCATACGGCCAGTGAGAAAAGGGTCTTCCCCGTAGGTCTCCTGGCCGCGGCCCCAGCGAGGGTCACGAAAGATATTGATGTTGGGAGCCCAGAAGGTGAGACCGAAGAACATCTCATGGTGATCATCGCGCATGGCCTGGTTGTACTTGGCGCGCGCTTCGGTGGAGATAGTCTCGCCCATGTGATGCACCAGGTTGACGTCCCAGGTGGCAGCCATGCCGATGACCTGGGGAAAGTTTGTAGCGTAACCTGCGAAAGCGACACCATGCAGACCTTCGTTCCACCAGTCGTACTTAGGAACGCCAAGACGCGGGAGAGCTGGCGCGTGATCGCGCATCTGCGAGACCTTTTCCTCAAGGGTCATGCGGCTGATGAGATCGTCGACACGCTGGTCGATCGGCAGTGCGGCGTTCGTGAATTTGAAGGATTGAACACCAGGTTGCTGCGCAAGTGCATGCAGCGGCATCAGGATGAAAGTGGCGAGGAGGCTTGAGCTAACTCGGAAGCGAAGGTAAGGCATTTGCATAAGAATCTCCTGCAACAGTGAAGAGGGGGCTTCTTGGAAAGGCCAATTATATGCGTGCTCGCGAGGTCAAAAACTGATAAATCTTCCCGTAAATAAAGGCTGCTAACGGTGCCGCTCCGGTTCGCCTTCCAATCGCATTGAGTTTTAGCGGATAATCCCTCTGACATGATTTTCCAGCCTGAACCGTGCCCAAACTGGATGGCACTGCGACCCGTTTTCCGGAGGCTGTGGACGTGCCGCGCACGGGGAAAGAAACTCATCTCAGTGGATTGGTTCAACCACCAAACTATTTTTTGTCTATTATTGATCTGCGCTTCCCTGCCCTTACACGGACAGAACAATCTTGCTCTCCAGGCATCAGAGCTGATGCGTGCAGGCAAGTTTCACGACGCTGAAGTATTGTGGCGTCAACTGGAGCAGCAGAACCCAAAAGAGGCAATGATCCATGCCAACCTGGGCGTGGCACTTGCCCAGCAGGGCAAATTGGAGCCGGCTACTGCGGAGTACCGCAAGTCGCTTGCTTTGGCGCCAACCCAACCTGAGGTTGCTTTTAACCTGGGCATCGCTGAATTTAAGCAGGGACATTTTTCAGCTGCGATTCCAGCGTTTGAGTTAGTGGAAAAAGAAAAGCCGGAAGACGGTCGCAGCACGGTACTGCTGGGCATGAGTTACTTTGGGCTTCGTCAATATGCCAAGGCGAATCCGTACCTTCTGAAAGCGCTCCAAAACGATTCTTCCAATGTGGAACTACATAACGTTCTTGCTCAGAGTTGCTTGTGGAGCGAGCAATACGACTGTGCGCTGACGGAGTTCAAGAGCATTCTTGCAGTCAATCCGGACGCGGTTCAGGCACACATGCTTCTGGCTGAGGCGCTTGATGGAATGGGCAAGACAGAGGATGCGATCAAAGAGCTTGAAGCTGCTGCGAGCATCTCGCCAAAGGAGCCTGTCCTTCACTTTGAACTTGGCTACCTTTATTACAAGCAGCGAGACTACGACAAAGCGACGCCAGAGCTGCAATTGGAAGTAAAGAACAACCCGGGCTATGCCCAATCCTATTTGTACCTTGGCGATATAGCGCTACATACAAATGACAACAAGACGGCTGAACCGCTGCTTCAGAAGGCGCTTCAATTGCAAAGTGAAAATCGTTTGGCCTACTTCGATCTTGGGTGCATCTATGCCGACCAAAATAAGAATCAGGAAGCTGTTGTAGCTCTGCAACACGCTGTCAAGTTGGACCCTACACAGCCAGATGCGCACTATCGTCTCGCGCGGCTATACACAGCGCTTGGACAAAAGGAAAAGGCGGCCCAGGAGTTTGCCAAAACAAAGGAATTGCATAACAAGACAGAGGACTCTCTGATCCAAAAGGTCTCAGGCGATAATGTAGCTCCCCGATAGATCTCCTGAGTTACATTGAAGAAGTACCACGGGCTCTGGTCCAAAATGAACAAAGAGAAGTCCAACATCTCGCGCCGGGATTTTTTGTGGATGACTGCGGCATCGACTGTGGCGTTGTCTCAAGGCATATCAACCCGGAACCTGAAACCGCTGCCCAGAGGGAAGCCATCCGGCCTCCCCTTCCTTGCTCATTTTACTGATGTCGCCGCCGAAGCCGGATTATCCTTTCCCGTGATCTACGGTGGGCTCAGGCATAAGAACTACATTATCGAGACTGTAGGCTGCGGGGTAGCCTTCCTCGACTTCGATAATGATGGATGGCTGGACATCTTCGTTCTATGCGGCACGCGCATGGATGAGCCCGTTCCAGGTTCCAGCAATCGCCTCTACAAAAATAACCGGGATGGAACATTCACGGATGTTACCGAGAAGGCTGGGTTGATACGTTCTGGCTGGGCCAGCGGGGTAACCATCGGAGACTATAACAACGATGGCTTTGAGGACATCTTTATTACGTACTACGGCCAGAACGTCCTCTATCGCAACAATGGCGATGGCACATTTACCGATGTGACTCAACAGGCGGGGCTGTCCTATGAGGGGAACACTCGCTGGGGATCGGGATGCACATTTCTTGACTATGATCGCGATGGACATCTCGATCTCTTCGTTGCCAACTATGTCGACGTGCACTTCGACCGATTACCAAAGCCTGGAGCAAACCCCTTTTGCAACTTCAAAGGTGTAGCAGTCAACTGCGGCCCCAGGGGATTGCCGATGCCACGCAATTACCTCTACAGGAACCGGGGCGATGGAACGTTTCGAGATGCCTCGGAAGAGACCGGCATCGCAAAAGCGCAGCGCACCTATTCGATGACCACTGTGGCCGCCGACTTCAGCAACGATGGCTGGACCGATCTCTATGTCGCGTCGGACTCAACACCTAGCCTTTTATTTCGCAACAAACATAACTCTACCTTTGCAGAAGAGGGCGCTGAACAAGGAATCGCTTTCAGCGCAGACGGCGCCGAGCAGGCAGGCATGGGAGTCGCAGTCGGCGATTACAACCTGGACGGCAATCTCGACATATTCAAGACTCACTTCTCGGACGACACCAACGTACTTTATCGCAACGATGGAGCCGCCAACTTTGCCGATGTAACGATCCCCGCCGGCTTTGGTGTTGAAACCCGCTATATCTGTTGGGGGACCGGATTCGCCGACTTCGATAACAATGGTTGGCCAGATCTGGCGGTAGTTACTGGATCGGTCTATCCAGAGGTCGAAGAAGAGTTTCCCGAATACCCACTGAAAACACCACGTTTCATCTTTAGAAATCTTGGCAATGGCAAGTTCGAAGAGTTGCTCGAAGAGGCGGGGCCAGGAATTTCGGCGGCGCATTGCAGTCGTGGGTGCGCCTTTGGCGACTTCGACAACGATGGCGATGTTGACATGGTTGTTATCAACCTAAACGAACCTCCGTCACTACTTAGGAACGACCTCAAGAGCGATATGAACTGGCTTAAGGTGTTCCTCGTCGGGACGCAATCGAATCGAAGCGCAATCGGTTCGCGGGTTGTAGCTAAATACGGAGGCAAGGTGCAGGCTCAGGCTGTCATGGCACAGTCGAGCTTCTATTCAGTAAATGACCGCCGGCTTCATTTTGGGCTGGGACGAAGCACTCATGTTGATCTTGAGATTCATTGGACCAATGGCTTGGTCGAGCGCTTCGCTGGCGTTGAACCGAATCAGTTGGTGACGATCAAGGAGGGCCAGGGTATTTCCAAAACTAAATTGCAGAACGCAAAGATTTCGTCGAAGCAAGCAGCTTCAAAAACTCAGAAATAAAAAAGGACGCCGCAACGATGAAGTCACAGCGTCCTTTATACAAAGCGATCCAGATTAGAACGATAGCTTCCCACCAAGCTGCAGCGTACGAGGATCGTAGGCTGAGGTCACTTGGCCGAAGTTGCCGTCGTTGAATCCGTTATCTATACCGCTGAATTGCGTGTGGTTGAAGGTGTTGAAGGTCTCTACCCTAAACTGAAACTTAACTGCTTCTGTGAAGGCAAAGGTCTTGAATAGAGCAATGTTGAAGTTGAAGAGTCCAGGCAGGGTGACCGCGTCTTTCTTAGCGTTTCCCCAGCCTTGATTCGTACCGCCGTTCCACGGAGCGAGCGGCGCTGCGAATGACGCTTTACTAAACCACGCGGTCTGCGTCTTGGGATAGCTGACCTTTGATACCAGGTTGGGACGGTTGGAAGTACCTCCGCCCAGACCGAGAGTATCAGCACCGTTATAGTTGATTGGCTGCGGGGCTCCCGATTGCACAACCGTTATCCCCGAGATCTCCCATCCGCCAAGAGCGATTCGCGCAAACGCGTTCGTACTCTTGTTGAAAAATGGGAGTTGGTAGATGTAGTTCACGTTAAAGATTTGACGCCGGTCGAGCGCACCCGATCCATAGTCATACGAAATGTTGAACGGATTTGAGACTCCCCCAAGGTCGTTGCTCTGCGAATCGAGCTCATGAGAGAAGGTGTACGCCACTTGGAAGGTTAGCCCGTGCTTGTTCTCCAAGCGCACGCCAATCTGGAGGGAGTTGTAGTTGAAATTGGATTCGTTCTCTTCCTGCTGAATACTGCTAAAACCAGGGAATTGTCGATACAGATTCGCGTTCAGCGTTCCGTTTGCGACACCCTGCCGGTGGACAAGGTCATTCAGCGGCAAAGTGTTAATTCCCCGATCGTTGTTCTGAGTCCAACCTAAAGTGCCAACGTACTGGATCACTCCAATGACCGAGGGAGACAGTTCCCGTTGAATCCCCAGGCTGAACTGTGCTGTCCCTGGTGGTTTATAGCCGTACTGAATGTTAGTCAAAGTGGATGGAAAGGACTGCGTCGTCGTAAGTCCGGTCAAGGCGCTGGTATGCGGGTTGGAAAAGTAAACGTTGGTTGCCGAAGGCTGAAACGCAAACGGTGGATTCTGAGCGGCGTTGTAAACGTCATTGCCCTGAACACGCTCCCAGAACATTCCAAAACCGCCCCTGATTACGGTAGCTGACTTCCCGGGGATGTTATAAGCAAAGCCTACTCTCGGCTGCCAGGTGTAGTAGTAGTTCTGGACGACTCCTCGCGGGAAGCCATTGGCGCCAGCTTCTCTGATGCCATTGAGATAGAACGGTGAACCGTTGAACGACGTGAGCGAAGCGGGGTTCAGGGTACCGTCTGAATTGAGCGGATAAGCCAGGCTTGTGTTGTAGCTCGCTGGAACAAAGTTCGCGAACTGGTCGAATCGCTCAAAGGTGTGCGGCAATGCATCGTAACGAAGGCCCAGGTTGAGAGTCAATCGCGGAATGATATGCCAGTTGTCATTGACGTAACCGCCGTAGTTGTTCTGGACCCAATGCTTGCCAGCCAGAAATTGCAACTGAGTGAAGGAGGCGGAATCACCAAGCAGGAAATTGATGTAGGAGTCTTTGGAAAACGAGCTGTTATTGAAAACTGCGGTTCCCTGGGTGTTCGCCTGCAATTGCTGATTCTTAGGAGCGTGCAACCAGCTAAAACCAAATTTGAATTGGTGCAACCCCTTATTCCAGGATAGATCGTCACGCGTCTCATAGCCCATGTAGGAATTCTTCCAGGGGAAGTAGCTTGAACTCCAGGTTGTGCTATAGGGCGCGCCGAGTTGGATCTCTGGCATACGGCTGCCTATATTGTTGGCGAGAGGAAAGAAGGTCGTTCCGGTCCAACCGGATGGTTGCGCCGAAATACCCACAGGATCGAGGTTAATGGTATTGCCGCTGTAAAGGAAGGCAGTTTCATTGAGCAGGTTAGGCGAAAGTGTCTGAGTAAGTTTGATAGTCGACGACCATGACGGATTCTTCATGGCGGTTCCTACAGTTGGGTAGGAACTGTTGCCCCACAACGGCGGGAAATACGTCTGAGTGACCCCGTCATGGAGGTAATGACCCATCAACTGTAACTTGCTGTTGATGGCGTGGTCGATACGCACCACGTCTTCATGGACATCGGTCGGCTGAGGAATCGATGAGATGTACTGGCTCGTGCCGAAGTTAGGATGAGGGAAAGTTCCGGCGTTCAGTTCGAGCACCGCATTCGAATCGATCAGCTGCCTGGGAATGATGTTATTCGGGAAAGGTTGCCCTGCAGTCAGGCCTCGAGACCCATAGATCAGCAGTTTGGCCGGGTCCGTGGTGACAGGAACAATTGGAACTACTCCATTGGATGGGACGGTGTATGCCAAATCTTGTCCAGCCACGGGAAAGTTGCTGAGGGCAATGGTGTTCCTGATAGCCGGCGCACTTCCTTGATTGAGTTTCCGCCACTCTTCATTCACAAAGAAGAATGTTCTGCTGCGCGAATCGTTGTATACGTGCGGAATCCATAGCGGACCGCCAATGTTGCCACCGAAGACGTTCAGCCGGAATATTGACCGCGGCCTTCCCGCGAGGTTATTGAAATAGTTATTTGCGTTGTAGGCTTCATTCCGGTTGAACTCCCACAGTCCGCCATGAAAGTTGTGCGTGCCGGATCGAAGGACCATGAGAATAGTTCCGCCGGAGCCTATTCCGTAATCCGGCCCATAATTACTATCGAGAGTCTGGAACTGGGCAAGCGAGTCGACTGACGGTAGCGAACTGAAGCATCCGCCGCAACCGCGATCGTTCAATTCTCCTCCATCCAGAAGGTAGATGTTGTGATTCACACGGGTACCGTTAAAGCTGATGCCGTTAGCAGACGTTAGAGCATTGACGCCGCCGAAAGCGGGAAGATTGTTCGAGACACCCAATCCGAGCGCGGCAAGTGAGACCACATTGCGCCCGTTGGTTGCAAGCTGGGTTACCTGGTCCCCGGTGATGAGATTACTAACCTCGTTGGTTGCCGCCTGAAGTTGGAGAGCATCGGCCTCGACCGTGATCGTTTGCGCTTCGCTGCCTACGGTGAGGGTGAGATCCTCCTTCAATGTTTGAGCGGTGTTAACTACGATGTCTGTTCTGGTGTATTTCTGAAATCCCTGTGCTGCAGCACTCAACGTGAAGTGACCGACACCCACGTTTACAAAGGAATAGATTCCCGAGGTGTTCGTTGTCGCCTTTCTTTCCTGGCCGGTCGCAGGATTGTTGAGCGTAATTTCCGCATTCGCAACCAGCGCTCCAGTTGAATCCACCACTGTACCAACGATCGTTGCGTTTTCCTGTGCCCACGCGCATGGAACTAGCCATAGAACCACGCTTAATATAACCGCCACTGCGAATCGAGAACGATGCATGTGCAGCCTCCAAATTTTACTGAAGTATGTGATTTTCCCGGGAGAGTTGTCGCGAATTCGTTCAGGGGAGAAACATAGGACTGTAAACGTTTTCCTGTACTACCTAGAACCGTGTCCTAATTGAGGAAACTACAGTCGCACCGGCTATTTTTGATGTCGGGCCCGAAACAAATTTCGTCTTGCGAGGCTAAATCGAAGACAACAATAAGAGATTGTTTTCTCAACGAAAAGCAGCGGTCGCTTCCCTAACCGCCACGAAGCCTACTAAACGTCAAACAAGCTTGTCAAGAGTTTCTCCACTTCTGGTATCCCATTCTTTTCCGACACAATTAAAGTCCATGAATGATACGGATTGCCACACCACGAAAGATAACGAACATTAAAGATCGGCAACCCCGAGGTGCGCTCAAAATGGACCGACCAATCGCACCGGCGCCCCTGGCGCTTTCTCCCCGAATACTGGTTTATGCTTGCCAGAGTGCAATCCAATCTAAAAGGGTGACTATGCTTCGGACATCGATCCTCTCCATTTTTCTGCTTGCCATTGCAGTGCCCGTCCTCTATCCCGCCTCGCAGGCCAGTTCCTCAGACAAGCACGTCCCAGAGAACGTGACCGGGGCTAAGGTATTAACTGCTCCGGAGGCGGCTAAATTTCTCCCCGACGCAGTCTTCTTTCGTGGGCAAAGCGCATCGATTCAGGCCAGAAATTCGGGCGGAGTTCAATTTTCAAAAGACGCACTCCTTCTTGTTACCCTGGTGGACACATCGGGCTATTCAAGTGCGGTGCAGGAAAAATATCAGGCCTATCTCATTACCGAATCCCCTATGAGCATCGAGGGCCATCGACTTGCACCGGGCGCTTACGGATGTGGTTTCCTCGCCGCCGACACCTTTATTGTCATGGATATTGGCGGCCACGATCTCTTCACCGTTCGCTCCAGCGAAGACGCGGACCTGCGACGGCCTACACCACTCCAGGTACTGGCGTCACCCGCAGGTGCAGGATATCGACTGTATGTTGGCCGTAAGTTCGTTAATTTTACGCAAGCTGCTCAATGACCGCTTGGTGCACCTGCGCCAGCTTTATACATCCGAGATGAGATGTTCTCGCATTGCGAAGCGAACCAGGTCGGAGTTCGTTCTTAGGCCGAAGTCTTCCATAATGCGGTATTTGTGAAAAGCAATCGTGCGGACAGCAATGTTCAAGACAACCGCAGCCTCTTTCATCGAACGGCCCTCCGCGAGTAGCTGCAAAACTTGCCGCTGCCGCTTCGTAAGTTCTTTGGAGCGCTCCTGCTGCGGATCGCGGATGAACTCCTCGACCAGCTTCTGCGCGACACTTGGAGTCACATACGAATGGCCACGCAAAACCTCTTCGATTGCGCGCTTCAGTTCAACGCCTGCCGACTTTTTGAGCAAGTAGCCGGACGCCCAGTGACGCAGAGTCTTCGACGCGATGTCCGAGTCTTCATTCATCGTAATAATAATGAATTTGGTCTTTGGCAACAGCTTCTTTAGCTCTTGGCCCGCATCAATCCCATTGAGCAGCGGCATGGAGAGATCGAGCAGAACGACATCCGGCTTGGTCTCCAAAGCCGCAGAGATTAGGCTTCTGCCATCGGTGACCACTTTGACGACCTGGTACTCAGGCTCGATCAGGCTCTTGAACGCCTCGGCGACCAGGATATGGTCATCTGCAATCAGAATTCGCGGCTGATCCATTCGCTCTCCCAAACAATTCAACTTCAACGGTACGCCTTCAGCCCGCACACTCTCTCAAAGACTCGCAGAGCGCGAAGCCGCAGAGAGCAAGACACCTACTGCAATAGTGGGGCCTCAGCCTCTTTTTCTCATCTGCTAAATCTGACAGTATTCGAGGGGATTCGCAAGAATTACCTTTTGAACCTCGAAGAGGGTCAAGACCGGCAGCATCGAAACTCCGCCTATTTGTGTGCGGAACCGCCCCTAAATGGCTGAAATAGAAAGTATTTGTCAGATTGAGTTCTGATTGCATTGGCCTGCGGTTGCATGCTCGCCAGCGAAAATTCGCCATTTTGAATGATTGGATCGTCTAAACCCAAATCCTTCAATCATGTCGCTTCGACTCTCAGACGAAAGTTGCGATCACTCAGTGCTTGTTTTTCCTTTGGCCATTGTCCCGAAGATAAATCGGAATCTTAGGGCCTCGACTCTCCCAGCGCGCTCGTTGGTTCGTCGTTTATAGAGCCCGCAAGCATGTGTTCCTGGTCCCATACCGGAATAACAGACCCGTGCTTAGCAAGCTCGAAGCGGCCATTCACAATGTAGGTCACAGCAATCCCCGCCAAAATGTAAGGGTTGAGTACACCGATGGGAACCATATATTTTTTGGTTTTCAGCAGCGACTCTACAACCCCCCGCGGAGTGTGGCTGCGAGGTCCATCTCCCGGAATCTGCGGAATAATGATCTCGTTTAATTCAAGACCATCATGCCGGTGCGCATAATTTGCCAGCGCCTTGGCGATCTGTTTCGGCGTTGTAATTCCTAAGTCTGCTGTGATACTTCGAGTCACTGCATGCGGGTAGTAGAAATTGAGAACGCGGCGCGAAAAATCCGCGCAGTTATTTGTAAACAGGTTGAAATGGCTCCGATTCGCTCCATCGTTGTATTCGGATATCAAAAAATCGTCCTGCTCGTCGGTCGTAGCAATTTCGAAGCTATATATCTTTCGAATGTAAGCCACACCCAAGAGTTGAGGCCAGACGTTCTTTGCATCGAATCCCTCACTCGCTGACACAAGCGAAGTCAGGTGGGCCTCTGCATATTGTTTGCGTAGCTTATCAACGCTAGCTTTTTCCGCCCATTCCGGCACATCTTCTGCATGGTCGACGGCGTAGAGGTAAGGGATAAGCGGAATTGCGATCCAGTCAAACTTCTTAACGCGCGAGTAGCGGCTTATCACCACACCCGTTTCGCCTGGCTGGCAACGACGCAACATCGTTGGAGATTGAGCGCAAACGCGATTGAGATAAATTGCAGAATGACCGGTAGGGTTGACGCTCCCAAACAATCCGTACGGTTCTTCGACAAAGAGCGAAACATTGCCATGCGCGCTCCCAGTGACAGCCAGAAGAGCGCTGACGCTCAACACAAGGCACACACTTGGACGAATCGTGGCAGTTATCTTTCGCAGTTTGCCGGGCAGGTTTGATAAGCGCAAATCCACAATGGACCGTGCCTTCCTGTGAGCTGAGCTGGCTTTATTGATCCCACGAAATTAGGTCATTATCAGGTATATCCGCGAATCTAGCATTATTTGGAGATGAAGAATACTGGGAGATGTACTAGTCGAAATCGCTGTTTATTCGTTGAAGGGCGCAGTCTCGATATTTGAATAGTGCCGTAGCTCTTTTGTTAGATGCAGGAAATAGAATATTCGGCCAGTTGACAGTGCGATTACTGCATGTCAATACAGTTGCGGCGGGACAAAACACATAAGAAACTCATCTGATCGACACACAATGACGTTTCCATAACGGCCAGGAGGCGCAGAGATTGATCGATTCACGTCCCACCGTCGTGTTTGCGGATGATCATCTCCAGGTCCTTGAGACTGCTCGCGCTCTTCTTCAACCGACCTATAATGTTGCAAAACTGATCACAAGTGGGGAACAAGCAGTCCAATGGATTATCAAACTGCGCCCCGACCTTGCGGTCCTCGATATCTGCATGCCGGATGTGGACGGTTTCGCGGCCGCACGAACGCTCAATCAAGCCGGGACCAACACCCGTATTCTCCTCCTGACCGAACTCGAGGACGATGACTACATCCGCGAAGCTCGCCTCTTATCTTATGGTTATGTGCTGAAAAGCCGACTGGCTTCTGATCTAGTTCCAGCGCTTATCTCCGCTTCGTCCGGCACGTTCTTCTTGTCTCGGTAGGTATTTACTACTCTTGTACTAACAGCCTCTTCTGTCACATCTGCCAGTCCACACTCGCCTTTTCATACAGCTTTAAATGCTGCTGGTGTAGCATCAATCGAAAGAAGGTTGAGCTTCCCTACTGTCGGTATCGCATATATTACCGATGGTGTTTTTGGCAAAACACGGGCCCTTGAACAACATATTCTCCCAGTAGTTAAACGACGTTTTGCTTGCAGTTGTCGAGTGGTAAGCAAGGCAACGCAAAGCGATATTTCAAGATATATAGGGAGGAAAGGGACTTATGCTTAACCTGTATACGGAGACCCATCGGTGGATAAGCGAGCAGGATAGTAGTGAGGGTGACCTGGAGCGACTCTTTACTTCCTCTTCTATTGGCATGGCCTTGCTTGACCCAGAGGGCAGATTCCTGTCTGTAAACAAAGCGTTTTGCTTGACGTTGGGCTACTCCGACGAAGACTTATTGAGCATGCGTTTTGGACATCTTCTAAACTCTTTTAGTCAAAAGCAGAAACCGGGTTCGCTTCGCTCGTTTGAAAGGGCACCTGCGACGAGTTGCCAAACGGACCAGATACTAGTGCGGAAGGATCACTCGCTGATGCCTGCGAGAGTCTGGATCAGCACGTTCGAAGAGAACTCACCGGAAGACTCTCTTTCACTTGTGGTTATTGAAGATATCACCAAGCAGAAAGAGGCTGAGCAGGAACTTAGAACGCGAAAGACAGAGATCGAGATGCTGGCTTCGCGTCTGATCCAAGCGCAAGAAGCCGAGCGAAGAAGGCTTGCTCGCGAGTTGCATGATGATATCGGCCAGCGACTATCGCTCGTGGCCTCCGAGGTCGCGTTGATGGCAAGTCAATCGTTTGAAGTCAGAGCGGTTGCCGCAAATCGCCTGGACAACCTTCGCGATGAACTCGACAGTCTTTGCGCAGACATTCACGGTATCTCGCATGAACTCCATTCCTATAAGTTGCAACATCTTGGATTGAAATCCGCGCTGAAGGATCTTTGCCGGAGACTTACTCAATCCAACTTCCGTGTGAACCTCGATATCGACGATATGGAGGAACCTGCTTCGAAAGAGGTTTCCTTATGCTTGTATCGAGTGGTGCAGGAGGCTTTGAACAACGCCTTTCGACATGCACACGCAATGGTCGTGGCAGTTACCATAACTAAACTTCGAGACGTGTTTTACATGTCAATTCAGGACACGGGAATCGGTTTCGATAGAAACGCGAGCCCGAGCGGGCTTGGGCTTATCAGCATGACGGAGCGCCTGAAGCTAGTGAAGGGTGAGTTGAAAGTGGATTCTATTCTTGGACGCGGAACTGAGATTTGGGTTTCCGTGCCTGACATAAGAGAAAGTGTCCTGACCGCGAGCGACGGCCGAACCTATTCGGACACGCGCCATCCGGCAAGGGCGGTGTGAGTCGGCGCTACTTTTGACTAATAGCCCAGCGGTAGTAAGGATTGTCGTGTTCCATTTGAAGTGCCTGTGAGATGCTGTATGCCCATCCCTGCCGGTCACCCTTGTAGGCAGCGATTCCAGCGGCATAGAACGCCATTAGTCCTTCACGCTTTGTCTTAATCTCCCCTGACAATTCGGCATTGCTCTTGATGAGCGGAGGCTCCGTTCTGAGTGCAAGTAACTCCGGCAGTACGCGCGTAATCTCGTCGGGTCGCACCCACGCTGAGTATTCAATACGTGGGCGGTCGTCCGTCACAGGAAGGGCCCTTCCCGCATAACTCTCGAGCCCTTCCCTTCCCATTACCCATGTAGCAAGAAGAGCTTCCGTCGACGAGATACCGACTTCCTGAAGCGCGTCGCGTATCGATGGTTGGTTGAAACGCTGTGTGATGCTATCGCCATCAAGTCTGATCGGCGTAAACGATCCGACGAGAAGCATCTCATGTAACTCCGTCGTCCAGAGCGTCGCTGAAGGAAAGATCATCAAGAAACTTCGGACAAGAGACCGGGTTTCTTCGTCGTCCTGTGTGGTAAGCGGCAGCCACTGGGCTAAGAGCCCCTTCGGTTGAAGACGTGCGGCGGCCATTTTGTAAAAATCCTGAGAGTACAGATTCACAACGCCTGCAGCCGATGGCGGCGGTGGCTCAAGCGTAATCAGATCGTAGCGATCAGAACTTTGCAACAGATCCCGGCGCCCATCTCTCATGCGGATTTGAAGTTCCGGATTGGATGAGGCGCCGAAGTTGCCATCAAAATATGATCCGGCGCGCACAACCGCCGGCAACAGCTCGGCACAGACTCTCTTGTTTAATCCAGGATATTGCAGGAGAGCACCCGCAGTTATCCCGGTTCCAAAGCCGATCACAAGGGCGGAACGCGGCTCCCCATCGTGAATAATGAGAGGCAGCAAAGCCTGTAAGCGCATGTACCGCGCAGAGGGCATCGCATCGCCAGAGTTCGAAACGCCCTGAATATAAAGTCGGCGAATGGTATTCAGTTCAGTGCTTTGCCGAACGACTGCTACCGTGCCTCCGCTACTCTCTTCGTAGAAGATGAGGGTTCCACCTCCGCGGGTCCTGGCTAGCAGTCGCGCGAGCCGATCGGACGGCGCGAGAATACCGCAGACTGCCGCCGCGATTCCAATCGCAAATACCCCCCAGCGCACTCGATGAGCAACGCCTGGGCCATGAAAGACGGCGTAGATACCGATCGCCGCCGCGCAAATAGCCATAACTCCAAGCGTTCGCACAAGACCGAGTCTCGGTATGAATAAGAATCCCGTCAACATAGTTCCCGCAATTCCTCCACCCATATTCAACGCGATGAGGGCGCCCACATCGCGGCCGATACGTTGCTGCTTTCCCACTGCGATTTGAAGTGCTGCAGGAAAAGCCGCGCCGAGAAGCGTCGTAGGAAGAAAAATTATGCCGGCTGCGGCAACAAAAAAACGTGCGCACATCGCTGCAAAGGCACTCCCCGTCGCTCTGTAAGCCACGTCACCGACGATTGCCTGGATCCGAAGCTGCCACTGACTCAGACCAGCAATCTCTAGCAGAGCTATGAGACCTGCGGCAGCTATCAGAAAGCCAAAAACGCCCCAGGGGGTTCCGGTCTTGTTTGCGAAACGGGCATAAATCGCGCTCCCAAGAACGAGACCTGCGAGATAAGTTGCGAGGACGATCGAAAAAGCGAAGCTGCGCGTGCTTAGAAATTGGGCGATAGTCTGCGACCACACCACCTCATATCCGAGTGCAATGCCGCCTGATAGTGCGTACAGAGTAAGTGCTATGCGTGCCTCCCTAGAGTAGTGCAGTCGGTCGGGCTCTAGAGTCAACTGCGGTTTCTCTGTCTGGCCGCGATTCAGAAAAAAGCCAACGACAGCCGAGGCTAGATTGAGAGAGGCTGCCGCAAAGGCCGTGCCACGAACCCCAAACCACGGCACAAAGGCAAACGAGCTTAGCAGCGCTCCGGCGATTCCACCTGCCGTGTTCACTGCGTACAAACCTCCCCCAATGCGAGCGATACTGTCGCCGCCCGAGAGCCAGGAACGAACCGCTACAGGTAGCGTACCGCCCATCAGAAATGCGGGCACACCCACCAACGTGAATGGAAGCAGCCATGCTGTCACTCCAGCCCGGCTTTCGATTGCGGCAAAAGGCTCAGCTGAATGAGCCAACAGAACAGTGCTGGTAACCGCGAGCAGCGCAATACCAACTTCCAAAATGACATACAGGACAAGAGGACGCCTCAGTCGATCGGCCCAACGGCCAAATGTAAAACCACCAATTGCCAACCCGGCGAAAAAGGCGCTCACGGCGATCGCAATCGAATAGACCTCGATGCCGACAACTAGTGAAAGCTGTTTGATCCAAAGAACCTGATACACAAGGGAAGCAATTCCTGAAAAGAACAGAAGGAATCCAAAAGAACTTGCGCGGAAGACACTGCGGCACTGTTCCTGGATATCGCGAGTCGACTCTGCGCGGCCATCGATATTTTTTAGACTCTTTCTGAACGCGGGTTTTACGATCGGCATAACCGATCTCTCGTCAAGCCGTCGAATTCCCACAAAATCGACTGTTGTCTCGTCAAACTCGGCAACTATGCTGCCTCCTTTAGACGTATCGACTATCCCAGCAAATACAACCCCAGAATACTGGCAAGAGTTACAGGTGCGCCTGTCAATGCTAACTCCTATTCTAAAGCGGAGACGAAGCAGGGGGGCTACGTCGGCGATGGCGACACACGATTCCATTTTGAATCTTCAGAAACTGGTTGGCGCTACTGTGCTTGGTCAGGACGCGATGATTGAACGCCTGATCATCGGCCTTCTTGCAAACGGACATCTGCTTGTCGAAGGCCTGCCTGGATTAGCGAAGACACGAGCTATCAAGAAGCTGTCCCATTTTCTCGACGCCGGATTATCCCGTGTTCAGTTCACGCCAGACCTTCTTCCCTCAGACATCACTGGCTCTGAGATCTATTACAGTGCGGATGGCAAGGGCGAGTTTCGCTTTCAAGCCGGCCCTGTGTTCAACAACCTCATTCTTGCTGATGAAATCAACCGTGCTCCGGCCAAAGTGCAATCGGCGTTACTGGAAGCCATGGAAGAACGGCAGGTAACCGTTGCGGGCAAGAGCCACCCCTTGCCCCAACTCTTTCTCGTCATGGCTACGCAGAATCCTATCGAGCAGGAGGGGACCTATCGCCTCCCCGAGGCGCAGATGGATCGTTTCCTGATGCACATCTACGTCGACTACCCAGCAGAAACATCCGAGCGAGACATTATGTTACTGGTGCGCGGAGAAGAGGAGCAGAACACTGACCATTCTTCCGCTGCGAACTCCGCAAATATCGATCGCATCAAACAAGACGTCGTCTTCGCCGCACGTCATGAGATCCATAACACCCATATGGCTCCTGCCGTTGAACAGTACATCGTAGCCTTAGTAGAAGCCACGCGCTACCCGGAGCGCTACGACAAGGAACTGCGTAAATGGATTCAGATTGGCGCAAGCCCACGCGGAACGATTGGCCTTGATAAGTGTTCGCGTGCTTACGCCTGGCTTAAAGGACGGGATTATGTAAGCCCTGACGACGTGCAGGCCGTCGCGCATGATGTCCTACGCCATCGCCTGTTGCTAAGTTATGACGCCCAGGCGGAGGGAGTACAAGCGGATCAAGTTATCAAGAAAGTCATCGAGTTGGTTGCGGTCGCATAAACAAGGAGCTGGGCATGGGTGCCTACGCTGAACTCGATTCACTGGTCGCGCTGCAGTTCAAAGCGCGCGGCTTCACGCTGAGACATAGTCAGCCTGTGCGCAGCATCCTCTTCGGGCGGCGTGCCTCACACGTACGAGGACGTGGTCTGGACTTTGAAGAGCTTCGCGGCTATGTCAATGGAGACGACGTTCGCAGCATCGACTGGCGCGTAACAGCTCGCATGCAAAAACCATTTGTCCGTATTTATTCCGAGGAGCGTGATCGTCCGACGATGGTCGTTGTCGATCAAAGAATCAACATGTTCTTCGGAAGTCGCGTCTCCATGAAGTCGGTCGTCGCCGCGGAAATCGCAGCACTGACTACCTGGCGTGTCTTTCAACAGGGTGATCGCGTTGGAGCCTTTATCTTCAATGACGACAGCACCGAAGAAGTACGAACGCACCGGAGTCGCACGAATGTGTTGCGAGTTTTGGATCGGATCGTGTATCAAAACCATCGGTTGCGAGGCGACTCCCTCGTGAGCGCCCGTCCTGAGCGTCTCAACGAAGTAATTGAAGCTGTAGCGCGGGTCTGTCGGCACGACGTGCTCTTGCTCATTGCGAGCGACTTTGACGGCGCGAATCAGAAGACACGAGATCTGCTGCTTAACCTTTCTCGCTCAAACGACGTCGTGTGTTATCTGACGTATGACCCCCTGGCGGTGAAACTTCCAGCGGCCGAGCAGCTTGTTGTCAGCAACGGCGAGTTACAGGTAGAACTTCAGTTAGGCGAAGAAAAGATACGAAAGAACATCCTGGATGCATCGGACAAGCGCATTCGCTTTATTCTGTCCTGGCAACATGAGCTTGGGATACCGATCCTGCCTATCAGTACTGCGGAAGATGTCGCGACTCAGCTGCAGCATCTCCTGGGCAAGGTCACTGCACTTCGGAGGCGGGCGTGAACAAGAGCGCACCGAATACTGCTCTAGCTAAGTTGCATGATTACTATCAGCCTCCGCCTCCGGCCTGGACTCCTCAAACTATCGGCTGGTATGTGCTCTTCGGAGCCGTCGTTGCGGTAATGCTGTGGTTTGCGATCCGCGCTGTCCGCACATGGAAGGCGAACCGTTATCGCCGCGAGGCTCTGCGCACACTCGCCATCGTGACGCCGGATCAATTTTCCGCATTGCTCAAACGTACCGCACTTGCAGCATGGCCACGACCGAGAGTCGCCTCCCTGAATGGTCACGCGTGGCTGAAGTTCCTCGGCGACACAGGGTCAACCCAATCGTTTGATACTGCACCTGGCAATCGCATCGAAGAACTAGCGTTCTGCTCTAAGCCCGTATCAACGGATGAGGAGCAAACACTAAGAACGATCGCCGCGAACTGGATACGGAGGCACCGTGTACAGACTTGAGTATTCGTGGCTCCTGGTTTTGCTTCCTCTTCCCCTATTCCTCTATTGGCTCCTGCCTGCCTACAAAGAGGAGCAAGCCTCACTGAGGCTGAGTTTCTTCTCTTACATCAGCTCTGCAATAGGGGTAACCCCACAACTAGGTGCCGTTGTGCCACGGACCAATTGGATGGAGAAGTTTCTAGCGCCGATTTGCTGGTGCGTCATCGTGCTGGCGCTCGCAAGACCGCAGCGGGTTGAGCCCCCGATCCAGAAAATTCAGCCTGGACGTGACGTAATGCTCGCGCTTGATATATCGCAATCGATGGAGACACCAGACTTCTGGTCTCCTAAAGGCAAGCGCATGCGTCGCGTCGACGCAGTGAAACAGGTTGTCATTAATTTCATCCGACGGCGTACGAATGATCGGATTGGTCTGATCGTCTTCGGACAAGCCGCTTACCCGATAACACCGTTCACGCTTGATCACGACGCATGTATCAAGATACTCAACCAGACGGATGCAGGCATGGCCGGCCCGCAAACGATGATCGGCGACGCCATTGGTCTCGCGATTAAGCAGTTCGATAACAGCGACGCAAAACAGAAACTCTTGATCCTGCTAACTGACGGAAACGACACCGGAAGCCGAATGCCGCCACGAAAAGCCGCGGAGATCGCAGGCCAGCGGGGTGTCACGATTCACGTCGTCGGTATTGGCGATCCGCACGCTACGGGTGAAGACAAGGTCGATTACACAGCACTGGCAGACATTGCGAAGGCCACAGGAGGACAACTGTTCCACGGCCAGAATCGTGACGAGTTGGAAAAGGCGTACGCTACTCTCGATGCGATTACGCCGCAGAATTTTAAAACACTCAGTTACCAGCCAAAAACAGAACTCTTCATGATTCCGCTTGGAGCCGCAGTAGCCTTACTCACCGGGTATCACATCCTGATGATGCCTCTGAGCTTTCTGCTTCGCGTGTTTTCGCGCCAAAAGCAACCCGCTGACGAAGTCGCTACCTCCAGCGTGTTTAAGGTGGATGTATGAAGAACTGGTGGGAGGCTCTGCATTTCATACAACCAAAATGGTTGTGGCTTCTACTTGCACTTCCTCTCATCTACCTGTCGTTTCATATTCATGATGATGTCCGGGTACGCTGGAAGCGATATATCGATCCTGATCTTCTGGACCACCTTATCGTGTCTCCCAAGCGGCGCTGGCGCGTTCGGCCCATCCACACGATCTGCGCATTTATAGCCCTGGGCTCGATCGCACTTGCAGGGCCAGCATGGAAACGAGAGCAACCTCCTTTTACTGAAGACAAAGCTCCACTCGTAATCGCGCTTGACCTTTCGCGCACGATGGATGCCATCGATCTCGATCCAACAAGAATTGAGCGCACTAAACTGAAGCTCCATGATCTGCTTCAAGCCCGCAACGGTGGCCGTACTGCGCTGTTTGTTTATGTCGGAACCGCGCACATGGTCCTGCCTTTTACGACGGACAATTCCCTTTTCAATCTGTACCTGGATGCCCTTTCGACTTCGCTGATGCCAAGCGAGGGAAAGGACACTGCAGGAGCTCTCAACGCCATTCAGAATTTCCTAAGGGATGAGATCGTACCGGGAACTATCCTCTTCGTCACTGACGGAATCGAACCGCATGCTCTTCCCACCTTCCAACGGTTCGTCGCAGATAAGGCGGGGAAAGAGGACATCCTCGTAATGGGCGTAGGGACCTCTCAGGGCGGCCCCGTTCGAACCTCCGGCAACCGCTTTTTGAGCGACTCATCAGGCCGTCGCATCTTTGCAAAGCTTGACGTCGACGCGTTGCGTTCGCTGAAGAGCATGAACATATCAGCGACAACCCTTACTCTTGACGACGATGACATCCAGTGGATTCAGCGCCGAGTCCAACACCACCTCGAAGCCGTGCAGCAACGTGACGATAAGACACGTTGGATCAATGAGGGCTATTGGCTGATTATCCCGGTCACTGCGATTGCAGCTCTTTGGTTTCGAAAGGGCTGGACAGTGCGCTGGACTTCGACGGCCCTGGCAGCCTTGGTAGTTCTCCCCTCACCCATGGGAAATCTCCACTTCAATTGGCTTGATCTATGGATGACTCCCGATCAGCAAGGCCGCTATTACTTCGAGAAAAGCCAATACCGGAAGGCTGCGGAGCGATACGCTGATCCAATTTGGAAGGGTCTTGCGTTGGATCGCGCCGGCGACCTGGAAGGTTCCATGAACGCGTTCGCCCTCGAAGATTCCGCAAAGGCCTGGTACAACCAGGGGAATGTGCTGGCGCGTTTGAATCGTTACCCAGAGGCTGCAGAAGCCTATCGGCAGGCACTTCTGCGACATCATCCGTGGCCCGATGCGCAGGAGAATCTTGAGCTTATTCAATCGCTGATTCCAAAGGCAAAGAAGAAAGACTCCGAAGAAGAACAGGAATTTGATCCAAATGAGCCACCAGATCAGGTTAAGTTCGACGAGAAGGGGAAGAAAGGAAAGAGAGCGCAGATCGAGCAGCTGAAGATTGATCCGGCAAAGATGGCTGAGATATGGATGCGCAATATTCAAACCACACCCGCAGATTTTCTCCGGCTTCGCTTCGCAATCCAGGCAGCGCAGGAGCGGAAGCGATGAAGACCTTCCTGTTCTCTATTTTATTGTTAAGCACCAGCTCCTTCGGATTCGCGCAGAAGCCGATCGTCAACGCCAGACTTGAACCTGCCACTGGCATAATTGTTGGTCAGGCAGTGCATCTTGTCGTCGAAGTACTGGCTCCCAATTACTTCACGGGGAGCCAGTATTTTCCCTCCTTTGAACTGGAGAACGCGATTGTCGTGTTTCCAGAAGAGACTCCTGTGCATCTAAACCGCCAGATCAATGGGCAATCTTATGCGGGAATCCAGCGAACCTATTCGATCTATCCTCAACAGCCTGGCGAATTCCGTCTGCCACCGGCGAAGTTGACGGTTCCGTACGCCAGCGTTCCTCCCAAATCAACTGAGGCAACGCTGACTTTGCCGCAACTTACGTTTCACGCAGACATCCCGGCGGCTGCCCGAGGGCTTAGTTACTTTCTGCCGACGACACGATTGACGATGCAGCAGAACTGGGGCTCTGCGCTTAAAGATCTACGCGTAGGAGATACGGTAGAGCGAACCATCGCAGTGACCACGTTGAAGTTGCAGGGAATGCTCATTCCGCCGCTGGCGATGGACGCACCTGAGGGTATTCGCGTTTACCCAGAGGAACCGAAGGTTCTGAACCAAAAGACCGATCGTGGTGAATTCATCTTTGGAAGGCGAACAGAGTCGGCTAAGTACCTTATCCAAAAAGAGGGTGATTACACGCTGCCTTCTATCGAACTGAAATGGTGGAACCTCAGCTCAAATCGGGTAGTTACCGCGACTCTCCCTGCAATCCACTTCACGGCTGCTCCTAATCCAGCCTATGTTGCGGAGCTTCCGCCCGAAGCCGATCCTATTGCAGTTGTCCAACCGAAGCAGCCAAGCCTGTTTGCGCGATATTACTGGATTGGTGTTGCCGTTCCGATCGCACTTGTCATGCTCTTGCTCTCATGGCTTGGAAAAAGATATGGCCCATCGCTGTATTACCGGCTGAAGATGAGACTCGAACGCCTTCGTCACTCCGAACCGGTGTGCTTCCGCAAGCTCAATCGCGCCTGCGGACGCAATGATGCCAGAAGGGCGTATCAACTGCTGCATCTTTGGCTGCGATGCTTCGACGCGAACACGACGCTCAACCAGTTCCTTCAACGGAGCAACGATGCGGAACTGGTACGCCAAGTCAATTACCTGATCGCTTACCTATTTGCTAAAGACCGGGAAGAGAAATGGAACGGTCGAACGATGGCACATTGTTTGGCGAGGCACAGAGGAATACCAGCCCTGAACCGGAGGCCGCAGTCCCGTTTGCCTCAGCTGAACCCATTTGGATAGCAGAATCGCGTGCTTACTCACCAATTCGCAATGCGATAGTATGTTGCACAAGTAGCGCCAGAATTGCAGCTTCAGTCGAAGGGCGGTGAGTGTTCGACACTGTCAAGTTGAACAGTCTCGGTGTTGTTGCACCGTTCTTAAACTAAAGCCTGTACCAGCATCGGAGTCTTATGTCGAAGACTGGAAAGACCTCCACTCGGGCTGAGGTTAGACAGCGAAAAGCCAGTTACATCGGCTTATTAGCCTTGCTTGCGTTCGCGATTGTCGTCGTGGTTCTCTGGAAGTTATCGTCAATCCAGGCAGCCTCCTCCGGTCACACTTCATCTGTTGCGCCAGGTATCGCGGCTCCATCGATGCCCAACCCCGCAGTCCCGGAGGCCGCCTCGCGCGCTAGTTCCTTATTCACCCCAACTGTATCCAACACGTACGCACCCACTGGCAGTGCGCCAACAGATATGATTTGGATCCCAGGTGGCGAGTTCTCCATGGGAGCTCAGGACCCGCCTGATATGGAGCACGACCACGTCGGCATGCAGGCCACACACGACTCTCGCCCCATACACCGGGTCTACGTCGACGGCTTCTGGATGGATAAGACAGACGTCACGAACGCCGAGTTCGCAAGGTTCATCGCGGCAACTCACTACGTAACCGAAGCGGAACGTACGCCTAAGCCGGAAGACTTTCCCGGTGCGCCTCCTGAAAACCTTGTCGCGGGTTCGGTCGTCTTCGCGCCGCCTGATCATCCTGTCGCCCTTGATAACTATCTTCAATGGTGGACCTATGTGAAGGGAGCTAACTGGCGTCATCCTAATGGCTCCGGAAGCGATATTAAGGGTAAGGACAACTACCCTGTCGTTCAGGTCTCCTACGACGACGCAGCCGCCTATGCAAAATGGGAAGGCAAACGTATCCCTACAGAAGCCGAGTGGGAGTTTGCGGCACGCGGCGGCCTCACAGGCAAGCCCTTCGTCTGGGGAGACATCTTCAAGCCCAACAATCGATACATGGCGAACACATTCCAGGGCCACTTCCCAGACAAAAACTCCAATGACGATGGATATAACTCGACTTCCCCCGTCATTAAATTTCCGCCGAACGGCTACGGGCTTTACGATATGGCCGGCAACGTCTGGCAGTGGACCTCAGACTGGTACCGGCCCGACTACTATCAACAACTCGTCGCATCAGGCGGGGTCGCGCGCAATCCAACGGGGCCGGACAGTTCCTTCGACCCGGAAGAACGAGGCGTCAAAAAGCGTGTGATGCGAGGCGGGTCCTATCTCTGCACGGACCAATACTGCTCCCGCTATATGGTAGGGACTCGAGGCAAGGGCGAGACTTCAACGGGTACAAACCATCTGGGGTTTCGTTGCGTCAGACCAAACTCGCTGATGAAATCATCCACAGGCGGCAGCTAGTATTTCGTGCCTGCGCTCGGTGCGTAGTCTTCGCCGAATTTATTTTTGTGTCCCGCCAGAGGGTCTGGTGCCGCCTGCAAGGTAATGTCGCCCAGATGAACGGCGTCAGTCGCCACCTGCACAGTTCTCTGGGACGCATCCGGAGTCACGAACTGACCATTCTCGCTCCATATATTCAGCCGATAGCTTCCCGGCGGAACATCGTGGAGAGTGACAACTCCATTCTCTCCGGAGATCGCGTAGTAAGGCGTGCTAAGCGCGAGCACAACAGCCCCCATCTCCGGATGAATATTGCAGAAGATGTAAGAGACTCCCTCACGATCAAACCTCACCGACCGGGTGGTCCCCGAGTCATAAAGGCCGAGATCGAACCGCTTACCGTTGAACAGAGAGAAGACGTTATGAAAGAAGGGATCCAGGTTGGGGAATTCCACCTGACTGCCCGTCGGCACCACAAGCAGATGCGGCGTAAACATCTTGTCCTTCTGCACCAACCGATACACGCCCTGCCGCACCGGCATCGCGGACGGCGCAGCACCCGGCCTCAACGGCGACAACCAAACGACAACATTCGCAGCACTAAGCTTGCTTCCTGAATCCTTGGCCCTCTTGCCCCCAAGCTGCTCCGCCCCGCGCGTTAAGATCTTCCCGGATACCTCCACTCCCTGCGCGCGCAAAAGCTGCCCGCAGATTCCTATTAGGAGACACCCGCATCGGAAGATCACTTTGTATCCAGTCCTGCTCACGATCCTGCCTCCTAGAATTGGTATCCCGCCGAAAGAGTGAAGATGTCTGCCGTGCTTCTTGTACCGTAGATGGGCCACGTCCATATTCGTCGGTACTCCGGTGAAAGGATCAGGTAGGTCTTCGGTCGGAAGATCACATTTCCAAAGGCCATCCTGTTGCGCGCTCGAAGTTGCGTCGCACTGGCGGTCGGGGGAAGGATAATCGCGTGAAAGTCCTCTGCGAAGCCGTTATCCAGCCCTATACCGGTGTTTGCTTCCAGCGACTGACTTAAATGGGCCTTCAACTGGGTCCATCCCCCTATTGCATCAAGCCCTTCATAATAATTAAGACCGGAAACGGGATCGGTGCCGAACAGAACGTCTTTGTAGACGCTTCCACCCAGCCCGCCAAGAGCGCGCCCACGATATCCTTCGCCACTAAGCTCAAAGTGGCTACTGATTGGAGTTCGCCAATCCGTGGTGACAGCCCAGGAATCCACACTCTGGTCGCTAGGGTAACTCTGCCGGCTGTAATACCCGCCAACCCCAATCTGGAAAGGTCGCTCGCCTGTGAAAGTTCCATAGGATATACGCGATTCATATCCCGGCTGCTTTGACGCTTCACCCGGGCTCGGAAATCGAATGATTTCGCTGGTGCTGTAACCGGCAGTCGGAGGGTCCCACAACCCCGCTTCCAACTGCAGCCTCCGCCCTGAATCGAAGCGCACCTGATGCGAATACCGCAGCTGTGGAGCCCACGTCCACAGATTCCCTGCCCCAGCCAGGCTCGGCTCTGCAACCGTCGCATACGAGGTAGGCGACAAGGGAGAGATGAGTGGTGCCATCAAACCAACTTGGACTGAGTCATGGTCCCAATCCAGATTAATACTCGCAGTCCGCATCCGGACTGTTCCCGCTGAACTCGCATAGCTCGTGTAAGCAAGACCGCCGAAAAAATCCATGTCCACAGAGGCAGAGCTTCGAGCTCCGGCAATCCTGGGTCCAAATCCCTCTAACCCAAGAATCGTCTGACGAAGGGTTGCGCCGGCGCTCCCGTTGCTTGTGGTATTGGTCTGCGTGCTAAGAGCAGCTGTGGGTAGATCAAGGTTATCGACAGCGCCAAGATTGATAAACGAGTTGAATAAGACAAGACCTGTTACTCGTATTGGATACTTCGAGCTGCTCTCAATCTTCGTCTGATCGTGAACCTTAATCTGCGCTTCGGTCGTCTCCAGACGCTCCTTAAGATTTTCAATCGCGGCCGCCGTTGTCTTTGCATCTGCTGCCGCGTTAGTCGAACCGGGTTGCTCTCCAGGCACAAGGGGAGTCGAGGCAAGTTGCTTCCTAATATCGATGAGCTCCTCGCGCAGCTGTTTCATCTCCTGCTGCGTTTGCTCCAGTTGTTGGTGAGTTACAGCAAGTGCCTCTGACACAGCTTCCAGCTTGCGTTCCAACTCGACCGAATGTATGTCGGCGACTGAAGACGGTTGGGGAGCAAATACAGAGGTCGATGACTGGGCGTGGAGCGGAAACTGCATCGAAGCAAGTACGAGATAAGCCACGAGATGGTAATGAATGTCTCTCATCCTTCAACCTTCTCCTTTACCGGAGCGTACGTCGGCGAGGTCTTACTCTCGACAACAACTCCAAGAGCGTCTAACGAGGATTTTGGCAGATTGATTGTGAAAGCAGTCTCACCTTCACTCGTCTGATCGAGAGTGATACTGCCGCCATGTTCTTGCGCGATCTGTTGGGCGAGGGTAAGTCCGAGCCCAATTCCACTCTCTCTTCCTTCGCTCACGAACGGCAGAAAAATCTTCTGACGCACGGACACCGGAACTCCCGGTCCATTGTCCGCAATTCTAATACGGATCCATTGCTGATCTTCGTAAAGGCTCAACGTCACAGCAGCAGCAGCAGCACCTCGTCTCGCCGCCTGGCACGCGTTAAGCAGTAGATTGAACACGGCTCGCCCCAATTTTCTTGAGTCGACCCATGCCTCAACGGACGAAAGTCCTTTGATCGTAATCTTCACATCGCGGCTGGCAGGATGGGATCGGGTCATTGCCACCGCACGCTGAAGAATGAGCGCAATCGATTCGAGTTCGGGGTGAAGCGCACGCCCGGTCTGTGTAAACAAAAGAAGAGATTCAAGCAGATCGGTCATCCCCTGGACAGCCGTCTGAACCTCCACCATCAGCTCCTCGCGCTCCGTTTGCGAGATGTTTCCATCGCTCATAAACTCTGCGTTGGCGTACATCGCAGAGAGATAGTGCCGAAGGTCGTGCGAGATGGAGCTCGCCATTCTGCCGATCGTGGCGAGCCTCTCCGAGTCAAGCAGCTCTTTTTGAGTGCGGCGCAGCTCGACGCGCATGCGCTCAAATGCCCTGCTCAACTCTCTTATCTCTTCTGCTCCGTCTTCGCTAAGCTCGTAATCAAAATTGCCCTGCGCAAGAGCACGCGTTCCGCCTACCAGAGTTTCGATCGGCCGCGTAAGTGTTCGAGAGATGGAGACAAGCATTCCTGTCCCGGCAACCAGTGCAAGAAGTGCGAGCGTCAAGACCCATCGATTCACCCGATCCACCAACTGGGTGGCTCCGGCAAACGACTTGAGTACGACGATCTGTGGTACTTGAGCCACATTGCTGTCGCCACCCGACATAGTGAGGCGTTCCGAGGCAGCAAGGTAATCCACATCGCCGAGCTTGATCTTTCGATTCTCTGTGGGCGACCGCAACAGATCGCCACCCCGCGCAATAAATTCCTCCTGCAGCGACGGACTTAAGGTGCTGACAACCACCCTTCCATCGACGGTAAAAGCAACCTCCGCCGCAGCGGCCTCACTCACTGCGCGCGCGACATGTTCATCGAGGGCATATCCCACAGCGACGAAACCAAGAACGGTTCCGTGCTCCTTCGGCCCAAAATAGAGTGGTTGCGTGGATACCTCGTAGATCCTGTCCTCGACGGCAAACAAGACTGGCTCAGCCCCGCGAAGGCCGCCCTCCAGCCCATGCACAACGCTCGATCGATTCAGTGCCGGACCGCGGTTGTAGCTCGCAATCAGCTTTCCATTTTGATCCAGCAACGCAAAAAAGTCCGAACCACCCACTTGCCAGAACTCAACCCCGCCATCCTCGATCGTCCGCGGATCATAAGTCGTCATCAACGACTTTAGGCTAGGCAGATCCGCCAGCAGCGCGGATTCGCGCGCCAGCAACTCGTGTTGCTGATGCTGAAAGTTCCGGTAGGTCTTTACGGAATGCTGGAGATCGGAGGCAAGGTTGGTCTGGGTCTGCTGCTGAACGATAGTACGGATGACGAGAAGACTGAGCAGCGTACATCCGAATGACAGGATGAGAAGAGGGATCAGCAGCGTCGTCCTCATCCGCAGCCTGTCCATCACGCCTGATCCTCCCATACGAGATGGCGATATCAATTTCCGCGGACGAACTTATAACCGATACCGTGTATGGTACGGAAGTAAACGGGCTTCGCGGGATCAGCCTCCAGCTTTTGACGCAACTTCATGATGTGATTATCGACCGTCCGGGTCGTTGGATACGAGGTATAGTTCCACACATCGTTCAGCAGTTCTTCGCGGGTAATTACGCGCTCCGGGTGCTCCACAAAATACTGTAGCAGCTTGATCTCATGCGCCGTAAGCAGCACAGGCACACCGTCCTTGAAGACCTCCATTCCTGAGAAGTCCGCAGTGATATTTCCAAAGCTGACATGAGTATTGGCCGCAGGCTTTTGCGTCCTGCGAATCGCCGCCTGCACCCGCGCCATCAGCTCTCGCGGACTGAAAGGCTTCGTGACATAATCGTCCGCGCCCAACTCCAGCAGCAGAACCTTATCCGCCACCTCTGAGACCGCGCTGAGAACCACAACGGGAGTATTGGCCGACCAGCTCTTGATCCCCTTGCAGACCTCCAGGCCAGACATGCTCGGCAACATCAGGTCAAGAACGACGCCCGCGGGCTTCAGACTCTTGCAACTTGCCAGGCCCTGGGCACCGTCGCCGCTCACGTGCACCTCATAACCCTCCGTCGTGAATTGCCGGTGGAGCGCTTTTTGTATCCTCGGATCGTCTTCTATTACCAAAATCAAGCTCACGTTTATCCCCTTGGAAGGATCGCTAATACCGGGCCCCGCAATCCAGTCCGCATCAACTGATTCTACAGAGTCATAGGTATTCGTAAGCCATAAAACACCTCCAAGTAATTGATTCTTATAATCAAATGACAAAACACTGACAATTTGGAGACATCTGACCTGCGTATTCTAATCGGTTCCATCCCCACGAAGGAGCTTTTACACGGCGCCTACACCACCCAGAACGGCGGTTATCGTCCGCAAGAGGATCGCACAGTCCAGAGTGACATTCTGGTTATAGATGTAATGGAGGTCGTACTGCAGATTTTCGTGAATCGGAAACGCTCGCGCCGGGCTGATCTGCCATAGCCCCGTTATCCCCGGTTTGGCAAGGAGTCTCTTCCGCTCGCAAGAGTTATAGCGGACGACAATAAATGGCATCTCCGGCCGTGGCCCAACCAGGCTCATCTCCCCCTTAAGAACATTGATGAGTTGCGGCAGTTCGTCGATGCTCATTCGGCGAATCAGCCGACCCACTCGGGTAAGACGGGTGTCCGTGACGCTCCGGGGCGACATCTCATACCTCGGAACAGCCGTCTTCATGCTTCGGAACTTCCACAACAAAAACCTTCTGCCGTCTCTCCCCACTCTGTCGTGCCGAAACAAAACCGGCCCGGGAGAGTCGAGCTTTATCAAAACCGCGGCCAGAACCAGTAGGGGAAGAAGCGCAATAAGGAGGAAGAGTGAACCCAGGACATCAAGGCTTCGCTTAAGTAGTCCGGAAGAATATCTCTTGCTCGACTCATGAGCGTCCAGACCGACCTGGGCCATCTCCCGGAGACGCTCCCAGTGTTCATACCGACGAGTTGAATCCTGAAACAACCATAGACCCCGGTCGGGCGCTGCGCCCGGATGTCCCATATGTCCCGGCAGAACCACATCCTCAATCGGAAAACCCGTGGCTATGCCCCCCCCGCACCGCTCTTCGTCAGCAATTCCTTGATTGGCAACACCGTTATGACACGCCGAACTCTCTCGCACCTCCGTAACTGGAGACTTACCCCAGTCCGCCGAAAAGACGGACGTCCCCGACTCCGTAAGAGTATCGACGGAAGAAGCAACTGCTGATAACTCAGAATGGTTCATCAATTTTCCCAAAGGTACAACTAGAGAAGATGGCAAAACCCTAGCGGCAATGCGGTCGTACATCGTTAGAGCCGCTCATAGAGACATCGCTGGTAGCGGATGCCAGCCTGTAATGCGTCACGCCAAGAAGTTGCAACAGGACGCGAAACACAAAAGGAGGATTATTCAGAACGTATCGCTTCCACAATCGAGATGGTTCCTGGAAGAGCCGATGCAGCCACTGCAGCCCTGCACGCTTCACCCAGTCGGGGCTGTCCCGAATCGCTCCAGTATGGAAAAGAAAGGCTGCTCCCACTCCGATCATTAGCTTCGTATCGAGAAGGGGCAGGTAGCGCGACATGAACCGCTCCTGCTTCGGAGTGCTTAGTCCCACCCAGATAATGTCCGGCTGCGCCGAGCGCACCTTCGCCGCTAACTCCCTCTCTTCGTCCGAGGTCATCGGGCGAAACGGAGGGGTGTAAGTCCCCGCAATCTTCCCCCAGGGAAATCGCCTCAGCAGCGCATCCCGTAAATTCTCGGCAACGCCCGCCGCCCCTCCGCAAAGAAAATGAACGCAGTCGCGAAACTCCTCCCTCGCAAAAATATCGATCATCAGATCAGGCCCAAAGACTCTCTGCATCTCGCGAAAGCCCTGGCCGCGCCCTATCCAGACGGTCGGCATTCCATCCGGAGCCACCAGGACAGCCTTGGCAAAGATCGACTTGAGCTCAGGATCGCGTTGCGCCTCCATAATGCCGTGAACTCCTGCCAGGCATACATACCCTTTCCCCCCTCCGTCGATTTGGGCGCGGAGAAACAAAGCAGCCTTCTCCGGATCGACGGCATGGACGCCCACACCCAGAACATTGACCTGCTTCTCCACTATCGTGCTCCGCATGTCTCCATCACGTCGGCTGTCCTTTCGCATAGTTGCCCATAAAGAGCCGCATACTCTTGAGCGACATGTTCCAGGGTGTATCGCTCCATCCGCTCTGCTCGGCGAACCGGCTCCGCAAGCGCAGTGCACGCAGCCTCAAACATCGCTGTGGCTGCCGATTCCGCATGCAGATCAAAGTAGTGACAGGCCTGTCCACCAACCTCACGAAAGGCTGAGATATCGGAGCATACGACGCGGCTCCCGCACAGCAGCCCCTCCGCTGCAGGAAAACCAAATCCCTCCAACCATGAAGGCGCTATCAACAACTCACAATTCTCGTAGAGCCACCGCAGTTCGCCATCACTCATCCCTATTCTTAACTGCACCCGCTCCTCGAGCCCCCTCTGTTTGATCACACTCTTGATCAATGCCGTCTCCGGACCATGATTCCCCACGAGAAGCAGGACCGATCGCTTATCGATCTTTTCGCCCTCAACCAGTTCTTCGAATACCTTGATGGCCAAAGGAATATTCTTGTTTGCCCGATGCTGCGCCACCATCAGAAGGAATCGATCTGGTCTGTCCCACGGCAGCTCAGGCTCAGTAGAGTGAATGGTCACGCAGTTCGGAACTACCACAGACTTTCTGTGAGCGAATCGGGGAAATCGTTCCCTCAACCTCGACAGAGTCGTCTCGGAGACGCACGAGATCCGATCAACCTGCTTCAAACATTGCTGTAGAAACACCCGGTTAAGAAAACTCGAGGAAATCCGAAGTTGTCGGGCTCGTCATACGGGTAGAGGTCATGCAGAGAAACCACAACAGGGCAGCGCATAGCGCTTCGTCTCAGCGGAACCGGGAAAGAAAGATGAACAACGTCGGCTCTTACGTCATCTGCTACGCCCGGCATCTCGCGTAGATACCAAAGATTGCGCGAGAAAGCATCGTTGGAGATATTGACCGGGATAAGATCAAGCTTGTCGTCTGCCAGATGAAAGGCGCTTCGAAAATAAGCCTCTTGCCACTTACCCACCATCAGGGTAATTCGTGATATCTCTCGACGGGTGATTGCGCAACGAACAAGATTTTGCGCATGCCTGCAGATGCCCGAAGGGCCGGTTGCGGAGGAAATTGCAGTGATCAATAGATTCATGGATTGGGGTCACACATCGATCAAACTGGAGTTGTTGGCGCGGATCCTCTGCCAGTAATAGCCCTTGAATAACTTCTCCGAGTAGCGTTCTACACCAGCTATGGAACGCAAGAGCGACAGCATGAGCTTTCTAAGCACCGGCGGCTTCAACCGACGAAGCATCGGTGCAGCATCAAGGACGACCTGTTGATGCTCCAATCGATGCTTGTCGGGCACGCTACATGACTTACTTTCAGGATGAACTCTGAAATCGGCAATGGCCTTCGAAAAATGCTTGAAACGATATCCACGGGCAGCTAATCGAATAAAAAACTCAAGATCCATCGCATAATGAAGTCTCTCTTCGAGCCAATTGTTCTCGTCAAATATCCTGCGCCGGAAGAAGGTCGCTGTCGTCGGAATGTAAAGAACCCGATGGTACAAGAGAATGAATGCGCTAAACTCAATCTCCTGCTTGAGGTGCAGTGTCTTACCAGACTCGTCCACAACGAAGTAATCGCCATACAGGATGTCGACTTCCGGGTTGTCAGCGAAGGCTTGCACGATCTGTTCAAAGCAGCCCGCACGGTAGCGGTCATCGGAGTTCAACCAGCCGATAATCTCTCCCTTCGCCTGTCGAAACCCCTTGTTTAAGGCCTCACTCTGTCCACTGTCTGATTCGGAGATCCACATCACTCTCGTGAATTCGTCATCCGCGGTAATGCGGCGTAACAGGGCAACCGAGCCATCCGTTGATTTGCCATCGATCACCAGGTGTTCGTAGTTCTTGTAATTTTGAAGTTGCACGCTCGCCAGCGCCTCTCCAAGAAAAGCGCCCTGATTGAACGACGGTGTAATAACGGAGATAAGTGGAGTTTGCTTCATATTCTCTACTTCGATCTGCTATAAGCCTCCGCGACTTCGTACATCGCTGTTTGCTGTAATGGACTCTGCCCGTTCGAACGCCAGATCGTCCGGTACAACGAGAGATAGGCGAGGCAGGTAATCGGCCCATAGGACAGTCTCGCGAGTGCCGCACCCTGCAGTCCATGAGTTGGAATTAATGCGGCCATCAGAAGCAACATCACCAATCCCGCAAGCAGATTGAGATAAGTCACCACCCTCACCTTACCGGCGGCAAGCAACGCATAGTGCGCCGTAATGTTGAGGCCCAGCAACGCAAAACTGCAGGCGATTGTCGGAAACAGGTACCGAGCCTGTTGATCGAACGCACCACGAATCCACATCCTGAGAAAATAGTTTCCAAACAGGACCAGAGGCAAAGAGAGAGCGCCAACCAGCGCGAAGTTAACTCTGATGGCCAAACCTACCTTACGTCTTATCTCAGCGATTGGAGCTACACCATACCGCACGCTAAGATGCGGAAATAAGAAGTGCATCGCGGAAGAGACCAGACCATGAATCGGCTGCGCTGCCTGGGTGCAAAGGCCATAGTACGCAACCGCAGGCGCACCCATAAAAAGTGCAACCACAAACCGGTCCGCCTGACTGAATGCCACGCTCGAGACTGCCTGCAACCAGCTAAACGTTCCAAATATGGCGATGCTCGATAGGGTTCCTCTATCCCAGGAAGGCAACAGCGAAAACCTGCCTATCTTCAATCTCAGAGCAAACCCCTGAGCCAGCATTCCCAGGACAGACAGAAGAAACGTGGCCGCCATAATCCAGACAACATTCCCTCCCCATCTGGTCAAAACAATTGCGGACGTCAGGATTGCAAAGCGAGAAGCAATAGCAATCTTCACCGGCGATCCATATGTCTCAAAAGCACGAAGCGTACTGATGAACACACTTTCGATCGATTTGACGACGAGCAGTCCGCATCCAATACGAAGCGATGTCACGCATGCCGTTCGGAGTCCCACATCGGCCCTGACCGTATGAGTTGCAACGTAAGGCGCCAGAAACCAAAGAGCGCACCCAAGAGCAAAGCTCAACGCCAGATTGATCGAAATCATGTTGCGCACAATACGTGTGACACCTTGCCAGTCCTGCCGGCCGCGACACTCTCCAACATATTTAATCGCCGCATCTCCGAAGCTGCCCGAGACGATTCCCCCGCTACTGACAGTGGCACCTGCCAACAGCCACACCCCGTATTGCGACGCCCCCAGATGTCTCAACAGGAACGGCGCAGAAAGCAGCATTCCTAGAGGGAAAGCTAGATAATCCAGAACCCCATAAAGAGCGTTCGAGTACCCGCGTTGTCTGGTTCCGCTTATCAGCGAACCCCCAGGAGTTCTGCGCCCGCCCTGGTATGTGCTCCAAAGTCGCTTCATACCGAACGGCGACTCCATCTCGCTTGAATTGTCGCCCCGATTCGATCAGCCAACACTCGTCGCCCATCCAACTCATCCATTCCAAGCCACCAACGTCTCATCAAAAGAAACACAGCCGTCAAAACGAAGGAGAGAGCAGTTGAGATCAAGACAATGAGGGTTCGGTGGGGTCCGGTCCGTCTCTCCGGATATCCGGGAAGATCAATCACGCCGATCGTTGGAATCGATTTGGCCTCTTCGATACGCGCCATCTCATATTCCTCTGAAAGCAGATCGAAGACGGTCTCATGGATTCGTGCATTGCGATACAGATTGGCCCACTGAACCCCTAGTTGCGGAAGCTGTCGTAGGGCGGGGTATGGATGGGTGTCATCGATCCCGCTATCCGTCTGCCCGCTCTGTCCATTGGCACGTTGCAGTTCACGCCGGAGAACGCCATTTCTCGCCTCCGCTGCGCGTACACGCACATTTTCGTTTCCGTAGATCTGGCGCAACGAGTCAAGTTCCGTCTCACCAACGATCAGTTGCCCTTCGAGCTTCGCTCCCGCCTCGACGGTAGCTTTGGTCTGCTCCTTGATGTCAATGGTGGTGTTCTTGCTGGAAAAATCGCTCAAAGCCACCTGTGCATTTTGCAGCTCTATCTGCACTGTGCTCAGGCGCCGCTCGATGAATTCACGTTCGCGATGAGCCGAGGAAGTATTCACTCTGGCGACCAGGTCGTTCAATTCATCCAGATATCCTTGCGCGAGGTCACGTGCTCGTTCGCGCGTCTTGGCTGTGACGACAACAGTGATCACGCCGCTCTTCGTGTCCTCGGTTATCTTCGTCAAGCGAGCCAATTGCTTCGCTGTCTCGAGGCGATACCGCTTGTGATACTCACGCTGCAAATCAAATCGATCGATAAGATGCCCGCTGATCGTGCCGCTGTGCAACAGGGCGACAAAGAGAGCGCCATTGTTTTTTCCCCCAAGCAAACTACCCGCCAGACCCGCGAGGCCGCTGCCAGCACCCTTCCCAACCAACGCCGCAAGAAGCGCAGTACCACTTCCCCCCTGCTCCGGAGGCATAATCCGCAAGGTTGATACATACTCGCTTGGCATGGTGAGGCTCGTCGCGACGCTCAGCAAAAAAACAACTACTGCTGCTCGTAGAAAGATCCGGCGGTGGTCCCAGAAGAGAGAAGCATTCTCAACCCACGGCCGTCGCATCGGCGCAGGAGATATGGGATCTTGTCCCATCCGTTCCTCTATCTCGAACGGCTGTTCCAGTGATTCAGTTCGCATGAATACCTCTCTCTTCCGCGGTCGACAGGTTCGTCACCTCGCAAGAGTGCAGACTCGATTGGAGAAATGAATTCATAGGCCAGCTTCTAGTGCAGCGCAAGAGCGGCAGCAAATCCGACGGACGAAAGTACCTGGGCTGCCGCGAACAGATTCCTCAGGGTTGCCGAGCCGCCAAAGACCTTTTGCGGCACAACGACAACATCCCCTGGATCCAGTTTTGTATTCAGCACGCTTGAGTCATACCACTCTCCGGAGCGACGGCCCACGACCAATCCATTCGCACGAATCACAAGAACCTCTTTCATATTGCCGCCCTCCGTGCTTCCCCCGGCACGCCGGAGATACCAGTCGGCATTCTTGCCGGGAACGAACGTAATTGCCGACGCGTTATAAACCTGGCCGCTCACAAGGACAAAGCCAGGCTTCTTGGGAATCGTGAGCACATCGCCTTTGCGCAGTTCGATATCTGCAGGTGTGCCCTCCCAGCTCGCGATATCTGCGCTGATCTTGATCACGAGACGGCCAATCGCCGGCTGGCTTTTCAGCCGCGCTACCACTTCCTTTTGTTGCTGAATCAGCAACTGCAGCGTAGCGGCATCATCCTGGGCTGAAAGACTGGGGGCGAGCTTCGCGCCTGCGGACGTCGTCTCGATCTGATGAATCAATTCATTCCTGCTCTTATCCTCAAGCTCCTGCACCTGTTTCCGAATAAGAACTGCGCCCGCAGGATAAGCGGTTGAACGAAGCCCGCCGGCACGTTTCAGAACGGAGCTCAGTCTCTCTCCCTCCTGAATTCCATACGGCCCCGGATAGGTAACTTCGCCTTCCAGCGACACGGAGGACCCGATGTCATACCACCCGGATAGCTGATGAACCGTCAGCACATCTCCCGACTTCAACACAACATTCGCGCCTGAGTTGGCTGTATTGACAGCATCGCCAATCTTGACCGACTCTCTCCGGCTCAATACTTGTTTGCCATCCTTTATCTCGTAGCTGGCGAGGTCGGCTTCATCAAGCAGCGCGCTCCGATTGAACCCACCTGCAATTCGCACCAGTTGGGCAACCGTCATTCCCTTCGACAGCGGATAGATTCCCGGATGAAGTACTTCACCATGAACCTGAACCTTAGGCCCATCGGCTTCATATCTGCCCAACACCCGAATCGTGTCGAAGGGCTGGAGATGAATCGGATCGTTACCCGCCAGCACATCGGGAATATTGAAATCGATCGCTTCTGGCCGCAGATCAGGGGGCATAAGCCGGATAATCTCTCCACGATCCGCAGGCTCCGGCAACAAATCCTGATAGGAACGAAGGACGTCGTTGAGCTTCATATCGTCGCGATACGGAAACTTCCCCGGTCGAACGACATGTCCTTCGATGTAGATCGCCTTCTCGCTGTAGGGCAGGATAGGAGCGACGCTCACTCGATCTCCGTCGCGAACAGAGAAGGAGTCCAGCACCGTCCGCGACGATTCGACGGTAGCTCCTTCAGGTAGGTGCAAATTCAGGGTAGTCCGCTTCCCTTGTGCTTCCACTCTTTCTATCGTGATATGAGTCAGCGATGCGGACGCCAACAAGCCCCCCGCATCATTCAGGACCTCTGACAGCTTCGTCTCATCTTTCAATTCGTAGATCGCGGGACGCTTGATCATGCCGCCAACAGCAACCTGCGGACCGGCCGGCGATATAAGAATCGTGTCGCCATCTTCCAGTCTGTCAGTATCCGGGCGAATACCGTGTAATAGAAAGTTGTAGAGATCGACCTCATGGAGTAGTACCTGCCCGCGGAGGTGACGAGCAAGGCGAAGCGAACCAACGCTCGTCGGCCCTCCCGCTGCATAGATCGCATTCAACGGCGTCGACAGGGAGCTTATGTCATAGGCCCCCGGACGCTGCACATCGCCCACGACATAAACCCTTACCGTGCGCAGGCGTGCGATCGACACGGCAACTTTGGCGTCCCGAAACTGTTGGGCAAGTGAAGTCTGGATGAGAGCCTGCGCTCGTTCAAGAGACAAGCCAGCCACAACAATCGCTCCCGCTTCGGGCAAAGCGACCTTGCCTTCGCGATCCACCGTTCGCGCGAAGCTCTGCGAGACGCCACCCCACAGGTTGATGATGAGACCATCACCAGCCCCCAGGATGTAGTCCGGACCGACCGGAATATCGACGGGCATCTGCCTCGTGCCCAACCCGCGATCCAGAAACATATCCGACCCAAAGCGCTTCAGCTTTGCCGTCTGCTCAGGAACCTGGGTGTAGAGGTCGCGAAGAGACTGAAGATTGTAGGGAGTCGGTTGATGCACAACCTCGACTGCGCTTGGGTTATTGCGATCAGGCTTCCGTGACGACGCATCTCTTTCCTGAGGTCGCTGCGAGTTGGTTCTAGACCGTGGGAGCCCATCTGAACTCAAGGCAGTTTGTGGCTCAATATTTCCCGTATCTGAGGTGGAACCGCTTATCAAGCCTCCCGTCGGCAACGATGCAGCGCCAGTCAGTGCGCCCATAGAATCGTCGGAGCTCCTCGAATCCATGTCCGGCTTATCGAGATCCGAGTCAGTTACATAACCCCGCGCTCGCAGCCATATGCTGATAGCCGCACGCAAGCCGGGGTCCGTGGCGATTCCCTTGTACAACATATCGTCAGTAATCGAGTCGACCTGGACCGCACTGCCTTGCTGCCCGAGATAGTCCGCCATCACCTGCTTGAGATCGACGACCAACTCCGGCCGAGTCTGCACAATCGCGATAATCTGGCCGCTCGTCAGATTGTCGTTTGAGCCTGCGGGCGCGGCATTGCTAGTCTTCGCGTTGCTGCTACGCTCATCGTCGGCCGTGGTCGAACTTTGCGAGGCGGGTGTCGACGGTGCGGAAGGCAACGCCGATGGCAAAGCCGTCGGGAGCGCCGGCACCTGCACCTGCACCTGCTGAGCATCTCCGCCCGCGCAAAGAACCGAGAAGCCCAGAAAGGCGAGAAGAATCTGCTTGGCTCGCCTCTGCCAACGGGACAATGGTCTTTTCACAATCGTCCCCCGCCGATCTTGCCCATCGACTGCATTGCCATCGCTGCTGAACTGCTCACCGTTTCTTCTCCTCTGGTTCAATATCAAATTCGTTAACCTCGACAACGATCGATCGCATAATCGCTTCAATCGAGAGAACGACCCGCCACTCCTGCTTCCGTCGCGTGAGGATACCCGTCATTCCAGCCAGCGGACCAGCTACGATACGCACTGCGTCTCCATTTTTCAGATAAGGATGCGGCTCCGCTTTTAAGACCCTCCGTCGCAGTTCGTAGGATCGAAATCTCCTCGTCCGGAATAACAGTAGGTCTCGCGGAAGATGCTGCGAATCCAAGCACCCCGGGATGTTGCAGCAGGCGGATTCGGTCGTAAATGGATACCCTTGCAAATAAATAGCAAGGAAACAAAGGCAGATCGACGTCGACATGAACCCCGTTCTTCCAGGTGTGTCTGCTGCGATGCAAAGGAAGAAATGTCTCAAGCGATTGCGAGACCAACCGCTCCGCGACACGCTTCTCATGTCTGGATCGAATATGAAGGGCGTACCAGTTCAAAGGAGCGCTGGAGCTCATCATCGAATTACCTTCCATTGTTGCCATCGAAGCTCCCGCCTCCCCGTTGACCTGACATACCACCAATGACCACTCGTTCAACGAAACTTACAGCTTCGCCCTGTCACTTAGGTATCGGTGACCTTCCCAGATTCTGTTATCGTCCTGCTCCATCCACAGAGCGGCGAGCCTCTAAGAACAACAAGGCTCAACCGAGCAATGACGCAATGTTTCTCTTCCAGCGCGGTGCCTCGATCATGTAAGAAAGGCCCTGCGTCACATGAAACCGCAGACGAAACACCAGGTAGCCAGCTTCACTCAGGAGTTTTTTCCATCGCGAAAAGAAGCTTCCATCATCCGATCCAATTGCAATCCTTGGAGGCAGATGCAAGGGAAACAATCTTTGACGCCTCACGTGCGATCGTCTGTCTTTTGCGCTGGAGCGAACACCCTCAAGCAACAGGTAGAGCTTCGTTCCAGGAAATTCTGCAAACAATACTCTGTCTCCATAACGTTCCATCCACAAGGACACCGATTTGGGAAGTTCAACAATCGTGGCCGCCAACGCATCGGGCAGAGGAGAGATGCGAAAACTCCTGTCAGCCAAAAGCGTCGCTGCTCCCACGGCAATCATCGCTTCAGGATCGCTGCTTAGTCTCTTTCCTATCTCTTCCCACAATCTTTCATCACCACGATGAAAGTCGATGAACCTGGCGTATTCCAGAATCCACGAAGCGCGCGTCCACTCGCTTTGAATATGCTTAAACAGGTGAAGCGCCAGACCGAGAAACCTATCGCAATCGGTGAGAACCGGGAGATCGACTCCGTTCCATCTCATAAATTGCAGCCTCGGGAGGCTATCGTCCAGGAGAGTATCTCCACCTTCGTCAGAAGAGCTTGAAAAGTGAATCTCAACCGACATCTGAGACTGTTCCTTATAGAGATCCCGCACTGATGGAATCTCACTCGAACCAGCCCTGTACTCTCGAACGTTCCTGCCCACTCCAGCCAGCACATAGGATTGCCCTGCCAATACCTTGTCGCAGCGCGCAAGGTCGCTCTGCTTTACGTAGAAGTCAAGATCGAACTGACACCGGAGGGTCGCGTCGGGACAGGCATCGGGCACCGAGCTGAAACCTTTCAAATTTGCGTAAGACAAGCCCTCTACCTGAAACAGGCGATTGAGCCTGAGAAACTCCTCGTACATGGAGCGGCTCTTTCCCCTGTTGTCCGCAGCATTTTGACTAAGCCGCGAGAGCACCGCACCAGGAACCACAGCTTCCAGCCCAAGTGCGCGAATCCGGTCAAGGAAATAAAGAGCAAGGCCGCTGGCGTCGAGCCAACTGCAGATACCAGCCCACGCACGATAGTCGAAGGCCGCAAGCCGGTCGTAGCAACTAGCCGTCTGATCATCCCGGAACGTGGCAATCACTGCTTCTGCAAGTTGATGATTCACGCGAGACCTACTCCTTTCCGCAGCCGACGATCTCTCTCCTGGCAACTCATTTGTCATACATTGGTGGATCGCCAAGGCTACCGGCCGGCGGAAGATGCCGGATAAAAAGCACAGTCGACCAGATCTCGTCATCACTGAGAATGCCCTTGGAAGCAGGCATACCCGAAGGTTCAATTCCGTTGTCGATGACCCACTTCAACTGGCTATCCGTATAGGACTGAATCTCCGCAGAATTCAGCAGGGGGACCGGCGGAGACATGCTATCCGCAAAAGGAACCCCGGTATTCTGCCCATCCATTCCATGGCAAGCGACACAGTAATGCGAAAAGGCTTCCCTTCCTGCAGCGATATTCTCTGCGGTTGCAGGAAGTGGATTTCGCTCGTCTTTGTTTCGAACGGTCAACGTATGTTTCGTCCATCTCATGACGCCGTGTTCCACTTTGCCCGGCGGGCTCGCCTTACATCCCACCAGCGGGGTGAGAAAAACGAATACCCAGCCTGAGGCAACTCGTCGCATCATCACTCCGTAACGTGAAGGGTGAGGGTCATCGAGCCATGTCCGGAGCCGCAAAACACCGAACAATGCCCAACAAAATCGCCAGCCTTGTCCGGAGTAATCGCAAGTTCCCCCGGTTTACCTTTACTGAACTTCGAATCCAGCCCCAATTCCTTGAATTTGAGCCCATGAGATACATCTTCCGTAGTCAGAACCAGCACCACCGGCTCACCCTTTTTCAGTGTTATTTCCGACGGGCTGTATGCAAACTTCTTCACTGAAACTTCAATCCGCCGCGGAGCGTCCGCTGCCGGCGCAAATCCGGAGAGCATTAAGGAGCTCATCGCTAAACCGCCGACAAAAATACTCTTCACAATGGTGCCTCGCTTCATTCACATCACCCTTCCCGGCGCAACGGCTTCATTCGTGCGTCCGCTATGCTTCTCAACCTAGTGTAGTAAGTCCTGCTAGTTGTCATCGAGCAATATCTCGTTTGTCACTTGTTTGTAAAAGCCAGCAAACTCTTTTGTTCTTCAATCGAACCTCCGAACAAAGCGGGCAACAGCGATGAAACAAGTTCGTTGGCGCTGACATCGGGCGACAGAAATCCGAGCAGTTCGAACCTCTCGCGGTCGTGAATCATAATCGTCCCTCTACCCCGATACAGGACTTGCAACGGGCCACTGGAGAGGGTCGAGATCTCCGTGCCCCCCACCGGACCTGTTACGTCGCGGACGATCTTACAAAATAAACTGCCTGCTCGTTTCCCCTCTCGGTGAATGATGACGGAACGCCGAACTCGCAGAGCTACCTCCAGGTCATTCGACTCAACACGGATGCCCCTCGAGTCGTCGCGTCCTGCGAACACATACGGTGTCGCAACAAATCGACGCAGCAAATCAGGATGGCGGCTCACCTCATTTGTCATGCAAACACTTCCTGTCTGCGCTGCACAACAAACTCGCGCAGTTGCTCAGCTGCGAACCGCGGAGTACCGCCATATCGAAGCCTCCAGCAAGGCAACTTCGCAAGGCCTTCGATCGTCTGCTCCCGCAGGCTGGCTGCTTCCTGAAGCTGTTTCGGAAGCCTTTCCACGCTCGTTCTGACATATCTTCGCGTCTCGGCGGAAGACATCGGCGTAAATTCGGCTCCCGCTCGCTCCATCCTCTCCAGAAAGATAAGCCATCGTGGCTCGCACTCGTGCACCGCCTGAACCCTGAACGTCTCAGCCATGTCGACTTCATAAGCCAGTTCTCCGTTCATCGACGTGTGTACCTGGTGATGTCGCAGATCGCTAAAGTGCTCCACAGCATCGGGAAGAAGCTTCACCGGCGCCGACGTTCCATGAGCCACGATGCCGCCAGGAGCCTGTGAGACATACGTCCAGTCGTCCGAGACATAGGCAAAACCATTCTCCGCCATCGCGACAGACAGAGTGGACTTCCCTGCTCCCGACGCGCCTGCGATCAGCACTCCATCGCCATCCAATTCAAGGCACGCGCAATGTACGGGGACCAACCCCATCGCCGATCCAAGAACTCCCAGTGCAATCGGAATCAATCGCTCCTTCCAGAAACGGTAATCTCGCGCAACGATTCCCGAAAGGTTTGCTGCGACCGTGCGCCGCAAAACATCGAAGACAAACACATTAGAACGTCCGAAAGAAGCTGTCACAACGTGGTGCAAACCTCTGAAATGGGGTTCGCCCACAACCTCATTCGACGACTCATCAACGACAAGACGCATGCTGAACCGGCCTCCGCAGAGCGTCCCGGCTGAGCCCGATAGCAGTTGCAACACACCGGTCAACTCCGGTGAATTAGTTTGAACATCGCAAGCCGCGCCCGCAAAGCAAAGCTCTCGCGAGTAAGGCAACGCGGTTCGATCGACAGAAATCAGTTGCATCGAAACACCTGTTGGGCTTCACTCTAACCCAGAAAAATAGGCTATTTTCGGGGCAAGCAAAACTTTACAAATCGCTGACATGGACGTGACAACTACTCGTTGGCTAAGCCCTATCGTCCACAATAAGCGAGGAGTTTGCATTGCCGAAGTCGCGCAAAATCGTCTTCTTCTTTCCCTCTTTTGCCAGCTCCGATGCCACTGCGCCATTAGGAATTCTGGCGGTCGCAACGCCTCTCATCCGCGCCGGCTATCAGATCGTTCTGATCGATTCCACTATCACGCCGAACTATAAACAGCGCGTTCTTGAAGAGATTCGTGACGCCTTGTGCCTGGGAATCTCCCTCGTCACCGGACCGATGATTCGTGAGACCGTTGAGATCGCGAAGGCCATCAAAGCGTGGGACCCTGACTTCCCCGTCATTCTCGGCGGATGGCATCCATCGTTGCTCCCAACCCAGACTCTGGAAGCGCCTTACATCGATTATGTCGTTCGCGGACAGGGCGAAGAATCCCTCCTCGAACTAGTCGGCCACATCGAGAACAACTCAGCTCCGGACTTCGTCGCCGGTATCGGCTTCAAGCGCGACAACAAGCTGATCTTCACGCCGGAGCGGCCGCTCAGGCCTCTCGTCGACATGCCTCCCAAGGCCTACCACCTGGCTGACTTCGATGCCTACGAGCGTGTCTGCGGCAAACGCTGGGCGATGTATACCTCCAGCCTGGCCTGCCCCTACAACTGCGGCTACTGCACAAACGCTGGAGTCTACGGGCGTAAGTGGAATGCGCTACCTGCCGAACAGTTTGTCGAAGAGACCGTCGACCTCAGCCGCAGATACAACCTCGAGATGCTCTGGATCGTGGACGACAACTTTTTGGTTGATCTCGATCGCGCTCGAGCCATCTCCGAGGGACTGGTACGTGCCGGCTCCGAGTTCAAGTGGAGCATTCAGGCCACCACCAACCTCACGTCTCGCCTCACTCTCGAAGATCTGAAACTCTTGCACCGCAGCGGACTTCATCAGATCTGTCAGGGAGCGGAGTCAGGTTCGCCCAAAGTTCTGAAAGCGATGAACAAAAACTTTCAGGACTTCGGAACCATCTACGAAAGCGCGGCCCGCTGTGTCCAGGCCGGAATCCGGCCGTCTTTCAACATCATCTTCGCCTTCCCCGGTGAAGGAGAAGCGGAACGAAAAGAGACCATCCGCTTCATCATGGACGTTTGCCGCAAGTTTCCCGGCGCTGAGTTCTGGACGAACATCTTCACCCCCTATCCCGGCGCGCCCATCATGAAGAACATCGCTGAACTCGGAGTTCACGTACCCGATAGCTTCGAGGGCTGGGCTGACTTCTTCCCGCGATACACAAAGCTTCCCTGGCTCAACGGTAAGGACCATAAGCAGCTTCAGGTAATGCGCGACTATCTGCGCATCGCCTTCGATCGCATTCCGATCGGAGCCGACAGGCGCACACGCTTTACTCGACTGGCGCAAAAATGCATCTCCTTTCCCGCGCGGCTCCGTCTCGACCACAGCGTCTATCGCTTTCCAGTCGAACTGTGGCTCAACGACAAGCTCAAGGAAAGGACGGCCGGATTTAAACCTGTGGTGGATGCCAAGCGTCTGGAGCCGAACGAAATACCTTTGGAGGCAGCATGCTGACCCAGGGGAAGGTCGTTCTCTTCTATCCGCCCTACGATGGCCCTCCGCTTGGAGCGCCCCTGTGCCTGCTCGCTCTGGCAGCCTCGTTGCGTCAGGCAAACTTCGACGTCGTCATGATCGACGCCGCAATCGAACCCGATTACCTCACCCGTATCCAGTGCGAAAGTGTGGATGCGCTCTGCGTGGGAATCTCAGTTCTCACCGGCCCGATGATTCGCGGAGCTATTGAAGTTGCCACCGCAGTCAAAAGCAATACCCCCTGGCTCCCCGTCATCTTCGGAGGATGGCACCCATCGCTGTTGCCCGACGAGACGCTGAGCGAAAGCTTCGTCGATATGGTCGTTCGCGGGCAGGGTGAAGTGACCATCGTCGAAGTCGCGCAGGCTCTTGCCGCAAAGACCTCGCTCCACAACATCCCCGGCCTCTCCTGGAAGAACAACGGCCAGCGCGCTCACAACGTCGATCGCAAGGTAGAGCCTCTCGACGCGCTTCCCATTCCGGCCTTCGAGCTCACCGACTTCGATGCCTACGAAAAACTCTGCGGCATCCGCAAGCTCGCCTATGCCACCAGCGTAGGTTGTCCTTATGCCTGCAACTATTGCACGGACCAGGTCTTTTACAAACGGCGCTTCAATGCCCTCTCCGCAGACCGCGTCGTCTCCGAGATGATCGATCTGGTCACTCGCTACCGCACCGAGGAAGTTGCCTTGCTCGACTCCAACTTCCCCGTTCAGCTGCCCCGCGCACTTGAGATAGCACGCGGCATTCTCGCGTCCGGCGTGAAATTCAGCTGGACCTTTCAGGCTTCCACCGATTTCCTCTGCCGCATGAGCGAGGAGGATGTCCAGTTATTGGGCGCCAGCGGCGTATCCCATATGGGTTTCGGCACGGAGTCGACCTCCGAGTCCGTTCTCAAGCTGATGAACAAGCGTCACCAACGCGTCGACGAGATGTATGAAACCGCGCGCAAGGCAGAGCTAGGCGGCATTCGCGTCACCTTCAACCTGATCTTCGGCTATCCCGGTGAAACCGAGGCCGACCGCATCATCACCTTTCAGACCATGAGCGACATCAGCCGTCAGTTTCCAAACGTCAGCTTCTCCCCAAACATCTTCACTCCTTATCCCGGCATTCCCATCTGGCCGCAGCTGCGCGAATTGGGAGTTCCTGAACCGAAGAATCTTCGCGAATGGATGGACATGCCGCTCGGCGCCAACATGCTCCCCTGGCTCAAAGGGAGAGAACTCGCGCGCCTGGAGCGGATGCTCAACTATTTCCTCTTGAACAACCAGATCCACCGCCATAAAAAAACTCCTTCCATCTTGCGCCGCGCCGTTCGCTTTCTTGTCCAGACACCGATCCGCTGGCGTCTGCGTTCGAGCCGCTACTCGTTTCCCTGGGAACTCTGGCTCTCCAACCTCTCCGAACGCATCATCCTGCGCCGTTCCCTGGTCACAGGCCAGGAGCTTCCCAAGGAGTCCGCCAATGCCTGCTAACCGATCCGAAGGAAGGAGGTAACCATGCCCGATATCCTCCTCACGCACTCTTATCACCTTCCCTACGACCCCAAGCAGGTTCGCAAGATGCAGCCGTACGCCCCGCTCGGTACGCTCTACGCCGCATCGGCACTCCGGGCCGCGAATCTCTCTGTCGCCGTCTTCGATACCATGCTTGAGCCCCGGGTTCCCGGCTTCGCCAATGCATTGAAGCAGCTCCGCCCGCGAATCGTGGTCATCTACGAAGACGACTTCAACTTCCTCTCAAAAATGTGCCTCACGCGTATGCGCGAGCTAGCCTGGCAATTGGCTCACGATGCCGGCAAGGTAGGCGCCGTCGTCATCGCCCACGGCTCCGACGCAACCGATCAGGCCGAAGCTTACCTTCGCAATGGAGTCAACTTCGTTCTTCGCGGCGAGGCCGAGCAGACACTCGTCCAGCTCTGTTCCTCCATCCTGTCCGGTCAACCTCAGCTCGATATCCCAGGCCTCGTCTATCTGGATCAAGCAGGCAGTCTCTCTCAAAGCACAGACAGAACTCCCAAAAACCCCTCATGGAACACCCTCCCCAGGCCGGCCCGAGAGCTGATCGATCTCGAGCCTTATCGTCACGCATGGCTCTCAGCGCATGGTCACTTCTCGGCAAATATCGTAGCCAGTCGCGGCTGCCCGTATCGATGCAACTGGTGCGCCAAGCCAATCTCCGGCAACAAATTTCAGATTCGCCCTGCCCGCTCCGTAGCCGCAGAGATACGCGAGTTGAAGGAGATGTACGGAGTCCAGCATCTCTGGTTTGGAGACGATGTCTTCGCCCTCAATCATCACTGGGTCGAGGAGTTCGCTAGCGAGATCGAAGCACTCAACTGTGCTCTGCCCTTCAAAATTCAGTCCCGGGCCGATCTCATGACCCATACAACCGTCGCGGGACTCAAGCGCGCGGGATGCGCCGAAGTCTGGATGGGCGTTGAATCCGGCTCGCAGAATGTCCTCAACGCAATGGACAAGGGTCTACGCATCTCGGATGTCATCACCGCACGTGCGCGCCTCGCGGACGAAGGCATACGAGCATGCTACTTCCTCCAATTCGGTTATCCCGGCGAGACATGGGAAGACATCCAGCAAACGATTGCGCTCGTTCGCAAAACTCGCCCGGACGACATCGGAATCTCCATCTCCTATCCGCTCCCCGGCACCGTCTTCTACGAGCGCGTTCAGGAGCAGATCGGAGCCAAACGAAACTGGGTTGACAGCGACGATTTATGCGTCATGTTTCGTGCAGCCTATAAAGACGAGTTTTATATGGCGCTCAGAAACGCACTCCATGCCGAGGTGAACTCGTGGACGGCCAACGACTCGTCGGGCAAGGTCGACGCCGGATTCCTATGGCAACAAGTCTTTGAGCTTGAAGCAAAAGCCAAAAATCCTGAAGCAACGATCTTCCCCAAGGACTTCTCAGGAGGTCCCGGCGACCAGAGCCTGGTTCCTCTTCACGCACTAGTCCCCGCAGTGAGGTCAGCCTGAATGGCAGAACTTCTACTCACGCATGGCTACTTCCTCTACGAAGACCCCAAAGAGCTTCAGATCATGAAGCCGTATGCCCCTCTTGGCATCCTGTACCTCTGCTCTCACCTGCGAAAACGCGGCTTCGACGTCGACGTCTTCGACACCACCTTCTCCAGCCGTGACTCCCTCTTCCAGCACCTCTGCACTGAGACGCCGTCGGTCCTCGGCATCTACGCCAATCTGATGACCCGTGGCAACGTCGTCGAGATTCTCAAAGTCGCTCACGAGGCAGGGTGGAAGACGATCGTCGGCGGCCCCGAGCCAGGTGCGTACGCCCTCGAGTATCTCCAGGCAGGCGCGGACTTCGTCGTCTTCGGCGAGGGCGAACTCACCATGCAGGATCTTCTCGAAGCCTTCCGCGCAGGTGCGGTCGACGCTTGCTCAAACATTCCCGGCCTCGCCTATCTCGACGAGGCGGGCGTCATGCACGAGACCCCGCAGCGGGCCCAGATCCCCGATCTGGACAGCCAACCGTGGCCCGCGCGTCATGCCATTGACGTTGGCCGCTACGTCAAGACCTGGCGCGACGCGCACGGCAAGGGCTCCGTCAACTTCATCACCGCGCGGGGCTGCCCTTACAAGTGCCGCTGGTGCAGCCACCAGGTCTTCGGTCAGACTCACCGCCGTCGCGATCCCCTGCTCGTTGTCGATGAAGTCGAATTCCTCCTCGAGACGTACTCGCCAGACATGGTCTGGGTCTCCGACGATGTCTTCACCATCAATCACAAATGGATACGCGACTACACCGCCGAGATGCGCCGCCGCGGTCTTCATATCCCATTCGAATGCATCTCTCGCGCCGACCGCCTTAACGCGGAAATGCTCGACCTTCTCGCCGAGCTTGGCTGTTTCCGAGTATGGATCGGCTCAGAGAGCGGCTCACAGCGCATCCTCGACGCCATGGATCGCGGCGTCAAAGTCGAGCAGGTGCAGCAGGCAGTCGCACTCACACGCGAGCGTGGCATCGAAAGCGGCATGTTCCTGATGTGGGGCTATGAAGGCGAAGAGCTCGACGATATCGAAGCCACCATCAAACACGTCAGCGTCTCGCAGCCCGATATCTTCTTCACCACCGTCTCCTATCCCATCAAAGGCACGCCCTACTACAACAAGGTCTCCGATCGTCTCGTCCAACTCAAGCCCTGGGGAGTAGGTTCCGACCGCGATATCAAAATCAGGGGCCGTCACTCTCGCTCCTTCTACAGCTACGCAGACAAGCTGCTCCGGGACGAAGTCCAGCTCGCACGACTGAACGGAACACCAGCAGCCGACTCCGACATCGCCGTCACCCTCCGCAATCAGATCCAGGTGGCACGCGCCGGCCTGCACTCTACCCTCATGGAGGTAGAGGCGTGAGTCAGCTTGCCGTAGCGGCCCCACCAGCAGCTCTCGTCTTTGATCGGATGGCCTCGACATACGATGAGGTATTCACCAGATCTCTGATCGGCCGCGCTCAGCGGGACGCCGTATGGCGCACCCTCACCAAAACCTTTCGCGCTGGGGATCACATCCTCGAGCTCAACTGCGGAACCGGTGAAGACGCTCTCTTTCTCGCTCGAAACTCCATCTCCGTCACGGCATGCGATGCGTCAGAACAGATGATTCAGATCGCCGCGAACCGCCTGCATCGGGAAGCTCCCGACGCACCAATCAGCTTCCACTTATTGCCTACCGAGCGAATCTACAGACTTCAATCCGCAGCCATCTTTGACGGTGCCTTCTCAAACTTCTCAGGCTTGAACTGTGTCCCTGACCTCAAACAAACGGCCCGGGATCTGGCGGATCTCTTGCTACCTCAGTCTTCTCTACTCCTGTGCGTCTCCACGCGCTTCTGCGTCTGGGAGACATTGTGGTTCCTCCTCCAGGGAAGATTCCGCAAAGCCTTTCGCAGGTTCCCAGGTCACACCACCGCCAATTCAGGCGAACACACGATCGACGTGTACTACCCCACGGTCAGAAAGCTGAAGAAGTTGTTTGCTCCCTACTTCGTATTGCGTTCATGTACGGGCATCGGTGTCACGGTCCCGCCCTCCTATGTCGAAGGCTGGATTCGTACCCATCCGAAATTACTTAGCCTGATGCGCCGCATCGACGAGCACGTCTCGACCCTCCCTGGATTCCGTGTGCTCGGCGACCACGTCCTGATCCTTTTCGAGCGAGTACAGCAATGATCATTCTTTTCAATCCCCGCGCCACCAGACCACGCAACCGGCGTCTTCCACTCGCGATCCTAGCAATCGCCGCCATGCTCGAAGGGCGTGAAGACTACGAGATCGTTGATGGCAACCTCGACGACCAACCAATCGACGTCATCCTCGATCTCATCGCCAAACATGACGTCGAGTTCCTCGGCGTCTCGGTCATGCCCGGCCCCCAGATGGTCGCAGCGATGGAAGCCTCCCGCGAAGTCCGCCGCCTCTATCCACACGTCAAGATCGTCTGGGGCGGCTACTTCCCTTCGGTCTATCCTGACTCCGCACTCAACGCAAAATACGTCGACTACATCGTCCGCGGACAAGGCGAAGAGACCATCATGGAACTCCTCGAAGCGATTCGGGGCAAGCGTCCCTTCGAGTCAATCCTTGGCCTCTCCTACAAAGATATCTTCGGCCTGCCCCGCAACAACGCCGAGCGACCGATGAAAGGCCCCGACGCATTCCCCTGGCACCCGTTCCACAAAATCCCGGTCGAAAAATATCTGCGGCCGTCCTTCTTTGGCAAACGCACCGCCGTCCACCACGCCAGCATCGGCTGCCCCTTCAACTGCAGCTTCTGCGGAGTTCACGCTGCATACGGCAATAAGGAAAAGATGGAGTCGCCTGAGCGAACCGCAGCAATTCTCAGTCACCTCGTCACAAACTACGGCGCAGACTCCGTTCAGTTCTACGACATGAACTTCTTCCTTCGCGAAGATCACGCCCTCGAACTGGCCCAACGCATCGAACACCTCAATCTGCGCTGGTGGTGCGAGGCTCGCGTCGACATCATGTCCCGCTACTCTGACGAGACCTTCGTCGCTCTCAAGCGTGCAGGCTGCACCATGATCTTCTTCGGTGCAGAGTCCGGTTCCGACTGGGCCCTCAAAGAGATGAAAAAGGGCATCACCACAGATCAGACCGTAACGATCGCAGAACGTACAAAGAAGTTCGGAATCATCCCCGAGTTCTCCTTCGTCATCGGCAATCCTCACGATCCCGAACGCGACACCCGCGAGACCCTTCAGTTCATCCGCAAACTGAAAAAGATCAACCCCGACTCCGAGATCATCATCTACCACTACACGCCCGTCCCGCAGCCCGGCAAAATGTACGGCGAAATCGACGGACAGATCGCCTTCCCCTCCACGCCAGCCGAGTGGGCAACAAAAGAATGGATGGACTTCACGCTCCGCATCGACACGCAGGCGCCCTGGCTTAAGCGCAAGACTAAAGACCTCATCGACAACTTTGAGATCGTAGTCGGCTCGCGCTGGCCGACTGTTCAGGACATCCTGGCTCCGCAGTGGAGCCGCATCCTTCTAAAAACGCTCAGCTCCTGGCGCTACGCCCTCCGCATCTATCGCTTTCCCGTGGAACTGCAATGGGCCAATCAGTTCATCAATCTGCGCAAACCAAAACGGGAAAGTCTATGACCACCACGATGGCGACTCCATCCGATGTCTTCGACACCTGGGCCCGGGTCTACGACGAGCAACCCAACCCTCTCTTAACCCTCGAACAGCGTTTCCTCACCCAATTGCTCCCGGACGCAGCCGGGCTCGACGTGCTCGACGCCGGCTGTGGCACAGGCAGGTGGCTGCACCAACTCGCCGCTCACAATCCCGCATCCCTGGTCGGCGTAGACTCCTCGCCCCAGATGCTGGCGCACGCCTCCGACAAACTCGAATCCTCAGCAACCCTGCACCTCGGAAGCTGCCTCGCTCTTCCCGTCCACAGCGCCTCAGTAGACCTTGCCCTGGCATCCTTCGTCCTCAGCTATCTGGACAGCGTCGAATCCTTCGCCCGTGAAATCCATCGCGTCACCCGTCCCGGCGCAACTGTCTTCCTCACGGACATACACCCCGAAACGGCGCTCTCCTGCAACTGGAAGCGAGCCTTCAAAGCAAATGGAAGGGAAGAACACCTGCCGACGAGCAGCCACTCTCTTCAAGAGATCATCGACGTCTTTCGCACCTCCGGATTCGACATCATCACCCGGATCGAACCCAGCTTCGACTCTCAGGAAAGAACCATCCTCGAGCAAAATGGCAAGCTCGACTCTTACCACTCCTCGTCCAATCTCCCCGCCATCTACATTCTGCAGTTAAGAAAACAAGCAATGCTCGCACCTCGCTCGCACAACGTCGCCGACAAGGCAGAGACGCTGCATCTCACTGGAGCGAAGTACGCTCTCGGACCTGAAACCGCTACCTTCGCGACGATTGCCATCGAGCGCGGCCAAATCAACTCCATATCGAGCAACTTCTCCGCGCACCGCAATAACATCGCGACCTCCTCCGGCGTCCTCGATCTCGAGGGCTATCTGCTCCTTCCCGGTCTTATCAACGCGCACGACCACCTCGAGTTCGGTCTCTTCCCCAACCTTGGCGCGGGCCCCTATCAAAACTCCGTCGAATGGGCAAAAGAGATTCACCGCACTCACGCCACCCTCATCGCACGCCATCGCAAAGTTCCAAAAGCTGCGCGGTTCAACTGGGGAGCCATCAGGAACCTTCTCTGCGGGGTCACAACCGTCTGCCATCACAACCCACTCTCGCGCGAATTGCTCTCCACCGACTTCCCTATTCGCGTTCTCTCAAAATTCGGCTGGGCTCACTCACTCGAATTGGACCCCAACCTCATCCACAACTTCGACCACACGCCCCCGAACCTGCCCTTCGTACTTCATGCCGCCGAAGGAATCGATGCGAGGAGCGCGCAGGAGATCTTCGATCTTGACCGCATCCAGGTCCTCAGCGATCGAACCGTTCTCGTACACGGTCTGGCGCTCAACCCGAAGTCCGTCGCGCTTCTCAACCGGCGCCGGTCCGCCCTCATCATCTGCCCCACCTCCAATCAGTTTCTCTTCCACTCTGCGCCATCGTCTATGTTGATCAAGACGATCAACACCGTCGTCCTCGGTAGCGACTCCCCACTTACCTCCGCCGGCGACCTCCTTGATGAGATCAACTTCGCACGCAACGAGATCGGCATCGACCCGAACTCCCTCTATGAAATGGTCACCTCAAGGTCTGCGGCCGTCCTGCGTCTGCGCAACGGAGAGGGGCACCTCAAGCCCGGCTCTGTTGGGGATTTGATCGCCGTCCAAAATCGGGGCCTCACACCCGCCGAAACCATCGCACGGCTTACCTTTGACCGAGTTGAAATGGTCATGCTGGCCGGACGAGTCCAGCTTGCAAGCGCGACAATCTACGATCGCCTGCCCGCAGAGCTCAAGTCCGGCCTCGAACCTCTCACCATCGACGGCCACCTCCGCTGGCTGCGTGCACCCGTCGAAAGCCTTCTTCTGGAGGCACGAAAGGCAATGGGACGGGAGATTCGTCTCGGAGGAAAGAAGGTTGATCATGTCAGCGCTGCATGAAGCTCATGCTCCGGTTTCTGCCGCAGCGCGGCTCACCTCTCTGCCTATCCTTATCCTGAACGTCCACAGTCGCTGCAACTGCCGCTGCGTCATGTGCGATATCTGGAAACGCGAGGCAAACGACGAACTCCACGCACAGGATCTGCAGCGTCATCGTACTTCCCTCGAGAATCTTGGCGTTCGGCAGGTCGTCCTCACAGGAGGCGAGCCGCTCATGCACAGCGGTCTCGCCGCCCTTTGCAACTTCTTCCGCGAGCAGAATATCCACCTCACCCTCCTCACAACGGGCCTTCTCCTCTGTAAACGAGCCGAAGAAGTCGCCACTCTCTTCGATGACATCATCCTCTCGCTCGATGGCCCCCAGGAGATTCACGACTCCATCCGCCGTATAAACGGTGCCTACAATCTCATCCACAAAGGCATCGCCGCAGTTCGCCATCTTAACCCTGCGATTCTCATCACCTGCAGAACCACCGTTCAGAAGGCCAACCACCGTCACCTGCGCCAGACGATCGACACTGCCAGAACACTCGGCCTCGACTCTATCTCATTCCTCGCCGCCGACCTGACCTCGCAAGCGTTCAACCGCACGTTCATCTGGCCGGGCGAACGTCAAAGCGAAATCGCTCTTACCCCCGACGAAATCACCGCGCTCGAAGCAGAGATCGAGCAGCTTATCCTCGACTACGAATCCGGCATCAACCACAAGTACATCGTCGAATCCGCATCCAAACTCAGGAGAATCCCCCGCCGCTTCCGTGAGCATCTCGGCCAGTTACCCCCTCAGGCTCCAATCTGCAACGCGCCCTGGGTCTCCGCCGTCGTAGAGGTCGACGGCGCGGTGCGTCCATGCTTCTTCCATCCCCCTATCGGCAACGTAACCTCCGCCTCGCTCGAAGACGTGGTCAACAGCACTGCCGCCCAGAACTTCCGGAGATCGCTCGACATTGAGACCAACGCAACATGCCAACGTTGCGTCTGCTCTCTGAACTATCGCGAAAATTGATAGCCGTTGCTTGATCGCCTATTTGCTCTTGGACGAAGCCTCGGCGATCAGAGGCTGGCTCTGTTCCGCGTCATGCCACAGCGTCAGAAATCTCCTGTAAGACTCGACGCTGCCCTTCTTATTGCGATCCATGGCTTGAATTCGCGCTGTCCCTATCTCCGCCATAGGATAAGCGGTGTTTCCCATAATCAGAGCCATGCCACGGTGAGCCAGAACAATCCGAAAATCCCGAACCGCAGCCGGCATCTGCCCAAGCGCCGCATTAGCCGTCGCGCGCAGATACGCGGAAAGCGACATCTGATCGTAATCCTCAAGAGCCGTCAGCGAATCGACCGCCTTCTCCGGCTCATTGACTCCAATCTCCGCCGCCGCCTCTAGCTCCGGCACATAGTACTGTGCCACCGCGGTGCTCTTCGGATACCTCTTGAGCAACCCCTCGCTAGCCTTCTCGGCCGACGCTTGATCTCCACAGAGCGCAGAAGTCAGCCCCGAATTGAACGTAGCGACCGGCCCCTTTGGTAGGTCCTTTGCCTCATCGATAAGCTGCAACGCGACAGTGCAGTTCTCCATCAGTGCGCGATCAAGCGCCCCCTGCGCCAGCATCGAGGCCTGCGTTGAAGCAAACTCGGGCGTCGCCCTCGCCCTCGCAGCAGCGCTCTTCCAAAGCTCAAGCGCCTCGTCTGTTCTCCCCGTGTTATCCAGATACAGGCCATAGCGATACAACTCCGCATACGTTGCCCGCGTACCTCCCGCATCCGCCATTCCTGCAACCGCGACCTGCATCGCATTTCCCTGCTCTGCAATCACATCCGCTTTGTCCGCCAGATATCCGGAGGTCAGCGCGTAGCCCCCCGCAGCAACACCAACCCGCTCGGCTTGCGCCTCCAACTGCAACGCACTCTCGTAGCGATCCATGCCAATCATGTCTAGCTCAGCTTCTGCATACATCTCAGCATCGAAGGGATTCTCGATATACCCTTGCTCAGCCGCACGCAAAGCCTCCGGCAGATTTCCCTGCGCCCGAAGAACCCGTGCCAGTCCTTTTCTTCCATCGACGTCGAGCGGATACTGCGCCGCATATCCTCGAATGATCTCCAAAGCACGATCGTAGTCACCGCTCGCATTCATCTCGTAGCAGAACTGCGCCAGCAACTTCACCTTATCGCTTGTCTTCGCTGCCGAGCTCCGTGCCATCTCGGCTGCATTCGCCGAAGCCACCTCAGCCTTCTCCGCCCCAAACAACCACGCCAGTCGCATCTGAGCCAGCGCAAACTGGGGATCGAGTCTCGCCGCCTCCCGGTACGACGCCAGCGCACTGTTCATCCTGCCGCTCTGCCTCGCTGCTTCACCCATGGCATACGCGTGCAGTGCATCGACGTTGGCAGTTGCCTCCCGCTCCAGTGGAATGCTGCTCCGCTCCTCAGCCCGCAAGTCCGCGCTCACAGCGCTGCGTATATCCAGCGCCAGTCTTCCGATAGCTGTCGGAATCTCGTTCCTGTTCGCTGCAATCTCCTCAAACGTCTCCACCTTATCGTTCGAGTCGCTCTTCAACACATCCACACTAATCGTATAAGGCGCCTTCGATCCTCTGATCTCGCCATACAGATACGCTCTCGCACCAACGTCCTGCGCCACCCGTTGCTCCGATCCCACCTCTGCCGCAGCGCCGCTCTCCACCTCAACCTGCTTCAACCCCGCGCGATACGCCTCGCCGCCAAGCACATTCAACGATTTGGACTGCCGCAGCGCGATCTCGAGCCCCTGCATCACCGTACCGTCCAGCGTCTTGTCGCCCGTTCTGTTCTCGACCACCGTCAGCAACAGATGATCGTTGGAACTCAACACAAGCGGCCGGAACATCCCGCTGCACACCAACGAAACCGCAACAACGCCGACCAGAATCAACACTGCAGCAAACACCATTCGGAACTGAGTCCGCGAACTCACCTCCGAAGAAGCGGCGATCAGCTCCTGAAGGCCCTCTTTTTCTGCCGCCTCCTTCGCTGGGCCAACTTCAAAGTCCGCCTCATCGAGGTAGAACTCGAACTGCGTAATCCCCGTCGCTAATCTTGAGAGTGGCGGCTTCGAATACGACGCCACAGCGATGGGTCTCACAGCACTCATCACCGCGCTGCGCGGTTGAACTGGAGCCTCTACCCTCTCAATCGCGATCGTCTTCGTTCGCAAATAGTGCATCGCGGTCACTTCGACGCCACCGCGATCTTTGCCCGGAGATCGTACCGGACGCACAGTCAGAGTGTCCGGAGTCGAACCCGAAACCACAACATCATGCGACGACGCGCGCTTCTGCCCTCTGTGCCACGCCACCGGATCGCTTGTTCGCACCAGCGGCACCACCGGAGCCGAGCCCTTGCTCTGCCATCCCCCTCGCTCCACCCTGCTGCCGGCCTTCGCCAGCGCCTCCTGCAGCTCCTTTGCGTTCTGAAAACGTTTCTTAGGATTCTTCTCCAGAAGTTTGAAAATCACCTTCTCGAGCGCTCGCGGAATCGATTCATTCCAATTCCGTATCGACTCGGGAGTGTGACTGAAAAGCTGCACAAACATCAGCGCGCTCGTCGTCCCCTGGAATGGGACCTGCCTGGTCGCCATCTCATACAGAACAATTCCCAGCGAGAACAGATCCGATCGCATGTCCAGCGGCTCGCCTCGCGCCTGTTCCGGTGACATGTACGACAGCGTGCCCACCGTCGACCCCGCCATCGTCAATCCGCGCGATCGCTGCTCCCTGTGGGCCTCCAACGCCATCTTCGCCAATCCGAAGTCCAGCACCTTCGTCTGTCTCTTCCCGTTCGGCATCGATACCAGGAAGATATTCGCCGGCTTGATATCCCGGTGCACGATCCCCTTGCCGTGTGCCGCCGTCAGCGCGTCGGCAATCTCCATTGCGCAACGGACGATCTCATCCGCAGACAGCGCTCCCCGCTCGATCCGGTCCTTGACCGTCTCGCCTTCGAGCAGCTCCATCACCAGGTAGGGGCTTCGATCCTGTTCGCCGATATCGAACACCGTGCAGATATTCGGATGATTGAGTGCTGAGGCAGCCCGAGCCTCCTGCAGAAATCGCTCGCGCATCCCAGGCATCGTGTAGTCGTCATGCAGCAGCTTGACGGCTACCTCGCGCTCCAGGCGTTTGTCCCACGCCCGAAACACGAGTCCCATGCCCCCGCCACCCAGTCTTCCCAGGATCTCGTACGGACCGAACCTCTGGCCAATATCCGCAATCATGCGATGGATTCGCCTTTATCTTTCTTGCCGGTTGTCGCTCAAACGCATCCTGACCACTCGTGAAGCGGTCTGCAGATCATCAAACCGGCCTCCAGCAACGACTCGTAGTTCTGCCTCGAACGGATTCCATACCCGGTAACCAACATCGGCTGAAGCCTTTCGATCGTGAGTCGACCTTGCTCGTCTCAAACTCACTCCATCCAGCAACGCAACATCTTTCTTTACCATTGTTTTCAATCTGTCACACCCCAACCGGGTCAGACATCCCCCAACCGTGGCATTCCACCCCCACCTTCGTAACTGAAGTCGAACGCGGGCTTCTATAATTGACCCGTGACCTCCTCGATCAAAAGCACAAACCAGGACCCATCTCAGCCGCTTCGCCGTCCCCCCAACCAGACCCTGCTCATCGACGCCGACGACACCCTCTGGGAGAACAACATCTACTTCGAGCGGGCCATCACCTGCTTCATCTCCTACCTCGACCACCGCATCCACACCGCCGAAGAGGTCCGCGGACCATCTCAACCGCGTCGAGCACGCCACCATCAGCGCCCGCGGCTACGGCCTCCACAGCTTCCGCCAGTCCCTCATCACCTGCTTCGAGCAGCTCACCGACCGCCCCCTCACCCCCGAGAAACACGACCGCATCGTCAGCTTCGCCCAGTCCATCGCCGATCAGGAGATCGAACTCCTCCCCAGCGTAGCCGACACCCTCGCCGACCTCGCCACCCGCCACCGCGTCATCATCGTCACCAAAGGCGACCCCGAAGAGCAAACAGAACAAGCTCCAACCGCTCCGGCCTCGCCCCGCACTTCTCCGCCGTCGAAGTCCTACCCGGAAAAGCACAACGACGCCTACCGCTCCCTCGCCGCGCACCACGCCTGCGAGGCCGCACTGCACCTGGATGATCGGCAACAGCCCTCGCTCCGACATCAACCCTGCCCTCGCCGCCGGCCTCAACGCCGTCTTCATCCCCCACGACTTCACCTGGGTCCTCGAGCACGAAGTAGTCAACCAGCCCCCACCGGCCAGCACCCTCCTCGAACTCGCCGGTTTCGCCGATCTGACTCGTCATTTCTAACCCTGTTATTCAAACAATTCACACACCATAAATCTCACACAAAAACAACCTGTATCCTCTTAGATGGAATACATGCAAAAGTGAGAGGTTCATGAACGAAGGTCGTTGGGTTTTATTGATTGCAAGTGAAGTGGGTGGAACCGACTCCGTATCGGATCGCGCCATGGAGCGCCTGGTTGAGGCCATCCGTCGAAGAAGGCTACGAGGTCGTCCGCACCTCCACGCCCGAAGACGGCCTGTCTCTCGTCACATCCGATCCATCGCACTCCGCAATCCTGCTGGACTGGGACCTCGAAGGCGAAAACCAGTTCGATGAGCGCGCCGCTCTGAAGATCCTCCGCGCCGTCCGCCATCGCAACAAAAAAATTCCCATCTTCCTCATCGCCGACCGCACCCTCGTCAGCGAGCTTCCCCTCGAAGTCGTCAAGCAGGTCCACGAGTACATCCACCTCTTCGGCGACACCCCGGCCTTCATCGCCAACCGCGTCGACTTCGCCGTCGAGCGCTACCACGAGCAACTTCTCCCCCCCTACTTCCGCGAACTCAAGAAATACACCGACCAGGGCGCCTACTCCTGGGACGCGCCCTGGCCACATGGGCGGCGTCGCATTCCTCAAGCATCCCGTCGGCATGGAGTTCCACCACTTCTTCGGCGAAAACCTCCTGCGCTCGGACCTCGGCATCTCCACCGCGCCGCTGGGCTCCTGGCTCGATCACCTCGGACCTCCCGGAGAATCCGAGCGCAACGCCGCCCGCATCTTCGGCGCCGACTGGACCTTCTACGTCCTCGGCGGCTCCTCCACCTCGAACCAGATCGTCGGCCACGGCGTCATCGCGCAGGACGACATCGTCCTCGCCGACGCCAACTGCCACAAGTCCATCTGCCACTCCCTCACCGTCACCGGCGCGCGCCCTGTCTACATGAAGCCCACGCGCAACGGCTACGGCATGATCGGCCTCGTCCCGCTCAAGCGTTTCTCGCCCGGAGTTCATCCGAGCATCATCGACAAGAGCCCCCTCACCAACGGCGTCGCGAATCAGAACCCCACCTACGCCGTCGTCACCAACTCCACCTACGACGGCCTCTGCTACGACGTCAACCGCGTCGTCAAAGAGCTCGCAAAGTCCGTTCCCCGCATCCACTTCGACGAAGCATGGTACGCCTACGCCAAGTTCCACAAGATTTACCGGGGTCGCTTCGCCATGGACGTCCCCGACGACATGCCCGACCGCCCCACGATCTTCTCCGTGCAATCCACGCACAAGATGCTTGCCGCCTTCTCCATGGGCTCGATGGTTCACGTCAAGCTCAGCCCCCGCGCTCCGCTCGACTTCGACCAGTTCAACGAGTCCTTCATGATGCACGGCACCACATCGCCCTTTTACCCGCTCATCGCATCGCTCGACGTGGCCGCCGCCATGATGGACGAGCCCGCCGGACCCACGCTGATGTACGAGACCATCCAGGACGCCATCAGCTTCCGCAAAGCCATGTCCTCGGTCGCCCACCGCCTCCGCGCCGCTGAGAACGGCGAAGGCTGGTTCTTCCGCCTCTACCAGCCCGACCAGGTCACCGATCCCTCGACGGGCGAAACCTACGTCTTCGAAGAAGCCCCCGACAGCCTCCTCGACCAATCGCTCCAGCTGCTGGACCCTCAAGCCCGGCGAAGACTGGCACGGCTTTCAGGACGAAGACATCGCCGACGGCTACTGCATGCTCGACCCCACCAAGGTCACGATCCTCATGCCCGGCGTCAACGCCCAGGGCAAGATCAGCGACTGGGGCATTCCCGCCGCCATCCTCACCGAGTTCCTCGACTCGCGCCGCGTCGAGATCGCCCGCACCGGCGACTACACCGTCCTCGTCCTCTTCTCCGTCGGCACCTCCAAGGGCAAGTGGGGCACGCTGCTCGAAAACCTCTTCGAGTTCAAGCGCCTCTACGACTACCGAGGCCTCACTCGAAGAAGCCCTCCCCGAGCTCGTAGCTGAAGTATCCCCATCGCTACCGCAACGCCACCCTCAAAGAACTCTCCGACGAGATGCACGCAGCCATGGTCCAGCTCAATCTATCCGACCTCGTCAACGACGCCTGCGACGAAGACTTCGACCCTGTCCTGACCCCCGCGCAGACCTACCAGAAGCTGCTGCGAAACGAAACGGAGAAGATTCGCTTCACCGAGATGCCCGGCCGCATCGCCGCCGTCATGCTCGTTCCCTATCCTCCCGGAATCCCGATGTCCATGCCCGGCGAGCGCCTCGGCGGCGCCGAAAGCCCGGTCATCAGCCTCATCCTCGCCATCGAAGAGTTCGGCAAGCGCTTCCCCGGTTTCGAGCGCGAGGTCCACGGCATTGAGGTCGATGCCGAAGGCAACTACTGGATGCGCGCCGTCATTGAGACCACCGAAACCACCGAGAAGAAGAAGAACGGCAACGGAAACGGCAAACAGCAGCGCCCACCCAACGCAGCCCCGCCCGTCAAGAAGAAAAAACGCGCCGCCGCCTCTCCCGCAACCACTCCCGAGGTTCCCCTGACCGGCCTCTCCTCGCAGCGATAAGCAAAACCTCACCGCCCCACGGCCCCTTCCACCCCTGGAAGAGGCCGTTTCGTGTCCCTCGTCTCTCCCGAATCTCCCGTTTCTCCCGAAAATAAAGAAATCAAGCTCTGGCGGGCGGTTTCAATCCGTCAGCCAGCACCCCCAAACTTCTCCAGCGCCATCTTTATAGCGACCCCTAGTAATTTTGCCAGTATCGTTGGCTACTGCATCCCGTTAATTTGAATCTGATACAGACAACACCGCCGAGTTGTGCGTCAATACGAAGCCGGCTCCCGGTACCAACCAAGAGAGGTTTTTTATCATGAATAAACCCGCGTTATTGGCTCTTGCGAGCGTCGTCCTGACCCTTCCCGCCATCGCTCAGAACAAGATCGACAATCGCTTGGGCGACTCGGCCGAAGTTCTGAAACAAATCCTGCTCAAACCAGATGAGATTCCTCCTGTGTATCTCAACAAATCGCTCTGCGTCCTGGTCTTCCCGAGTGTGAAAAAGGTCGCCGTCGGTATCGGCGCTGCTTACGGTCGCGGTGTGATCGTCTGCCGCACCGGAACCAACATGACCGGTCGTTGGTCCTCACCCGCCATGTATAAGATGGACGTCGGCAGCCTTGGCGTCCAGCTCGGCAGCAGTGCCACCGACTACGTGCTGCTCGTCCTGACCAAAAACGGCGCGGAGAAGATTCTCTCCGGCAAGCTGAAGCTGGGTGCCGGATGCTCGGCCGTTGCCGGACCTTCGGGTGCGCAGGCTCAAGCCCTCAACGACCCCAACGTCGACGTCCTCACCTACTCCAGGGCGAAGGGACTGTTCGCTGGCGCAGCATTGGGCAGTGCGAGCCTCGATACCGATGACGACGCCAACAAGAGCGTCTACGGCAAAGACATCACAGCAACAACCATCGTCCGTGAGGGCGGAGTTACAACAACACCAGCCGGAAAGCCGCTGATCGGAGTTCTCACCAAGTACTCTCCGAAATACGGCAACTAACCGCGTAAGAATCCCTGAGACGGAGCACACCTACCCAGGCGTGCTCCGTCTCAACTATTTAGCAAGCCATCTCGCGAAAGTATGCCTCGTCTCAACATGCCCACCCCTGCCAATCCACCCGGCAGAGATGGTATACTAACCTTCGGATTGCTCACCGCAACTCACGCCCATCAGCGTCGAGACCCAACGCGGAGGTGGCGAAATTGGCAGACGCACTAGCTTGAGGTGCTAGCGCCGCAAGGCATAGGGGTTCAAGTCCCCTCCTCCGCACCAATCCACACATTCTTCTATCAAATTCAGGATTCGAATTCAGGATCAACCCTAAACCCGTTGATCCTTTTCTCTTGCCCGTTCCTTGACTTCCTATCAGCAGGAGACTACGGTAACCCTCAAATCCAGCGTGGGCCGAACGCTAATCCGAAAGGAAGAGTATGGCAACCACGAAAAAGAAACCCTCTCCGCCTCCGTCCGAGCTTCCCCACAAATACACAGAGGATGTTCGAGCTGAATTCGCCAAAATAACCGCGAAACAGCCGATGGACAGAGCCTTCCGAGCCGCCTTCATCCAAAGCAAACTCCGCATGGCCCACACCCATCCCACGCTCTCGATTGATGCGCGAGACCTCGCAGTCAAGCAGCTCTTGAACGCTTTAGAGCCGAAGGTAAAGAAGATCGATCCGAAGAAACTTCAAAAGGCCCTCACCCAGCCAGTCCCCGGGGGTGTCGGCTATGGGTTTTTCTACACAGCAGCCTACAAAGTCGCCTGGGGAAGAGGGACGGAGATTGGAGTCGAATTCGTCTGCCCGACCCCTCCAGGCGGCAACGTAAATACCTTTCTCTATCTGACCGCCACCAATCGCTCTGCTCTCGGAGTCGAAGCATTCGTCTCCTACAACGGCCAGGGAAACACGCACTTTCGCGTCTTCGACTGGGCACGCACCGATCACTGGCAGACCGATATCCCTTTCACTTCAATGGCAAGCTATCTCGTAACAATATCGTCCAACGAGACCCACGGTCATCCCTACCAGGTGCTTTGGGTTTGGAATAACACCTTCCTCATCGGGACAAACAAATACGCGAACGAGGTCCACCTCTACAATCACGTTCGCCAGAGCTGGGACCTCGTCTACCAGTACGAGTACGCTGCCACAGACGCTCAGCAAAAAACCGGCTTTGTAGGATCCTGGGGTCCAATCGTAGAAACCTTTCAGCCAGCTTACGTCCACACCAACCAAATGGGAGCCATCCATACCCAGTTGGCGAGTCAGGACAACGCCGGCCACTGGGGTAACTGGGCGTTTCTGGCTCCCTCAGTCTCCACGATCCGCATCGACAACGTCGGATTTCATCCCGTCTTCCTCGATCCCAACTACGCGTTCGTCGTTAACAGCTAGTCTTTCGCGTCCAACCGAAAGGACAGCCCTGAGTTGAGCAACAATCCACCCCAGCCGCCAAATCTCAAGCGGCAAGATGAAGCATCCCCCGCGCCTATCGTAGATATGCGTGATGCCTTCGCACGCACCGCGCCCCAAAGCGAACAGGATCGCGACGACGCTCGAGCCTTCATCCAGGGAAAAATCGACATGGTACGCAGCGATCCGTCGCTGACCGAGTCGCAAAAAGCCGAGGCCATCGCCGACCTCGAAGCAAAAAGAGACGCGATACCTCCTGCCTCTTAGCTCTATGCAACAACGCTCAACTCAACAACACCGCCCCTCAGCATCGTCGCAATCTCATCCCGACGATGCCCTTCCCGCATCAACGCGGTTAGCTCAGCCCCCGTACCAACCCTCTCCCACAAAGCCATCTGAGTCGGCGAAGCCGAACAGCAAAGCTGCTCCAGCCCAGGCCCGAACAGCATAATCACCTCGGCCGCCGCCGACACTGGCGGCAAACTCTCATGATTCACCAGCCCATTCAGAATCCGATCCGGCTCACCATAAAACCTCACCACTCCAGCATGGCACCCCCGCCGCAACACGCGCCCGGGCTCCTCCAGCAAATCCGGTTCCGGCGCAATAAACGTAGCAGCACCCTCACTCGCCCGCATCGTCGCCTGTTCCAACCGGCACGCCGTCAACTCATGCGAAGGATCAGGCAGACGTTCCGCAATAAAATCGAGAAACGCCTCCGTCTCCGCAGCAAAAAACGACGAAGTCCCACCCCCACAGTTCGTCCACTCGTCCAGCATCCGGCTCCGCACATCCTCACTTAAAACCGAAAGCGTGAGGTACCCCGCATTCTTCGCCCGCCCAACACACCACGAGTGCTGCACCCCAACCGTAAACTGGTAGCCCGGACTCTGCTTCAGTGCAGCCAGCGAAGCCCGCTCCCTCTCATCCAAATGCAGCGACCTTAGCGGATCGTCACCATTCGGAGTACGCACCAACCGCCCCATCGCCGTCTGAAAATCGAGAAGCCCCATAACTACCCCTGCCGGCAGCGACTCCACATGTCGCCAGCGCGCTCAAGTTCTCTGCCGATCGCCTCCACCCCAAGACTCTCCGCCACCTCATCCAGCACCTCGTAAACAACCCCGCCCACATTCGGCGCACGAAGCAGCGTGTATTCGAGCATCTCCCACACCGGCTCCGGAACCGGCCCATTATGCCCATCCATCCAATAGCCGTCATGCGAAGCCCCACCCGCCACGTGAATCTCCGCCACCCGGTCCAGCGGCGCCGTATCCAGAATTCCAAAAGGATCACGCCGATGATTCAACGCATTGCAATACACGTTATGCAGATCGAGCAAAAGATAACAGCCGCTGCGCTTCATAATCGCGTCGATCAGTCCCATGTCATCGCGAATCTCCGGATCGGCAGGCAGGTCCGCGATGTAATAAGCCGGATTCTCCAGAAGAAACGGCACACCATACCGCTTGCAAATCTCCGCCGATCGATCCCCGATAATATCGACGGCTTCCTTCGTAGGCGGCACCGGAAGCGGAACTCCAACCTCCAGCGTCTTGCCATCCTCTCCCGGAATCGTCTGAAATCCCAGATGCTCACTATGCCAAAGAAACGGCCACTTCCCTTGAAACTCATCCAGCATGTCGATATACGCCGAGTTCCACCCCTGCGCCGAGCCAATCGAAAGCTCCACTCCATGCACAGTAATCGGCAAACCTGCACAAGTCTCCCGCGCCGTATCCAGTTGCTCAGGAACAATCGAAATCGCGACCTTGCCCCCAATCGCGTGCTGCCGGCAAACTGTCTCCGGAGTGACCTCCACAAAGTTCAGGAGGCCAGACCGGTACAACTCCGCCGGCAGACTCGCAATGTAAGGAAACCCGATCCCTAACGGCTGGATCAAAATCCCTCCGTCTGGATCGAAATAACTCCTGATTTGAGCAGATCCGGCCCCGGATCGCCTTGGAAGGCAAGTTCCAGTTGAATCAAGCGGCCGCATGTACTGCATCCCGCTTTGCCGAGAATGCTCGCAACGATCTTGTGCACCGCATCGAGGTTCTGGTTCTGCGGAGCAAGTGTAAGTGACGCTGTTTTTACGCCCAAGCCTGGCATAGGTTGTCCTCCTTCGGACTCTTCTGTATCAATTTGATTTCTTAGGGGGCCGAGGTGCCTGTCGTCTCGGAGGAGCTATCGTCTCGGGTTCCGAGCGTGGCACCTACTATACACGGAATCCCCCGGAGCGCAATAATCCCCGGACTCTGCTGCTGCCAGCGGAATCAGTCACTTGGGCATCCGCAAGTCGCGGTGATACACTAGCATTTAGATTGTGGTGTCAGCGCCGCAAGGCCCGGGGGGATTCAACCCCTCCACCATACCAATCCACACATTGACTCCGGTTTTTCTCTTCGGACTAAGAGGTTACAAGCACCATGCTGGTCGGTCTTCTCATCACTATCCACATCATTGTCTCGCTCTTCATCGTTGGAGTCGTTCTCCTGCAGCAGGGCAAATCCGCGGACCTCGCCGGTGCCTTCGGTGGTCAGGGCTCGCAGACCGCCTTCGGCCCGCGTGGCGCGGCGAACCTCCTTACCAAGCTCACCACCTGGTCCGCCATTATCTTCATGATCACCTCCATCAGCCTCACCATCGCGCTCTCGCACGCCTCCGCCGATCACTCGGTCCTCTCCGGCGTCAAGTCGACCCAGACGACACCCGCGAAGAAGTAGCTGACTCACAAATCACATCATGCGCAAGCCATACGGCTTGCGCATTTTCACGTCATACTTAGTCGGTGAAGACCATGGTCTTTGAAACAATCCCCGTTGGTCCCCTCCAGTGCAACTGCTCCATCCTCGGCGACGAGGCCACCCGCGAAGCCATCGTCGTCGATCCCGGCGACGACATTCCCCACATCCTCGCCCTCCTCGCCAAACACAACCTAACGGTCAAGCAGATTCTCATCACCCACGCACACATCGACCACATCGCCGGCGCCCACCGCCTCAAGCAGATCACCGGAGCCCTTGTCCTCTTCAACCAGAACGACCTGGCCCAAATCAAAATCATGGACGAACAGGCCGCCTGGCTAGGCATCCCCACCCCCACCGTCAAAGACCCCGACGACACCCTCGATGACGGCAAACTCATCACCTTCGGAACTCTCACTGGCTCCATCCTCCACACCCCGGGCCACACCGAAGGCTCCGTCTGCCTCTACCTTCCGGGCCAGACCCTCCTGCTAGCCGGGGACACCCTCTTTGCCGGCTCCGTCGGCCGCACCGACCTTCCTGGCGGCAACACCCGCAAGCTCCTGACCTCCATTCACGATCGCCTCCTCACCCTCCCCGACGAAACAATCGTGATTCCAGGCCATGGAGCGTCTACAACTATCGGGTCGGAGCGCTTAGAAAATCCATTCTTGCAAAATTTATAAAATCAGCAAGATGCATAAATAACCAAAACCAGCACCTTACAAGCACCGCATGAACTAGTAACTACTGTGGTTCAAATTTTTGACCATGCACGATGCATTCCAAACCCTCCCTAAATTCATCCACAGGCCCTAATAAACTCACCACCACCCGTCCCGTTTCGGGAATCCCGTAGAACGCACCCGGATGCACCACCACCCCAGCCTCCCCCAGCAATCGCTCTGCCACATCTCCTTCACCACCCATTTGCGGCAACCGTAAGATCGCACTCCACCCCGCCTCCACCCGCAACACCTCAGCCCCACTCCTCCGAGCCGCAGAAAGATTCCCCCGCACCCGCCCGAGAATCTGCCCCTGAATCCCCCGCCGACCCGCCAGCCAGGCTGGCAGCGCCAGCTGCACTGGAGCATTCATCGACAGAAACGTATCCGCCACCACCTCTAGCCGGCCCATCGCCTCCCGCCGAACGTCCTCTGGCCCCAACCCCACAATCCAACCAGCCTTCATCTGCGGCAGTCCCGCAATCTTGCTCATGCCGCTCAGGCAAAATGTCAACACCGGATGCGGCCCCACCGCAAAACTCGTCAACCGCCCCCCCTCAGCGGATAATCCAGAAACACCTCATCCACAATCAGCGCCAGCCGATGCACCCTGCAGATCTCCTGCAATCTCTCCCGGTCTTCAGCCCTGGTCGCGTGTCCCGTCGGATTGTTCGGATGCACCACCACAATCGCCTTCGTCCGCGGACCAATCCGCCGCTCCAGCTCCGCAAAATCGATCCACCACCCCCGGTCATAAAACAGCGGATAAGACCGCAACTTCACATCTTCCAGATCCGCCAGAAAATCAAACAGCGGATAGCTAGGCTGCGCCACCAGCACCTCATCTCCTGCATCGCACAGCAACCGGAACAAAAAGCCATACCCTTCGCTCGTGCTAGTCGTCAGAACCACCGCATCCGGATCCAAATCCACCCCATGATCGCGGTAGTACCCTTCCACCGCCTCCCGAGCCGAACGCATCCCACGCGAATCCGGGTCGTAGAGCAACGCCCCCGCACCCGCCAACGGCCCCAGAATCGACGCGGCATCGTAATCAAACCCACACACCGTGGGGTTCGACACTGTCAGATCGATCAGCCGCCGTCCCGAGGCCCGCGCCTCACGAACCGCAGCCGCAAACCCGCTCTCCCCAACATCCCAACCCGTCCGCTTCGAAAACCGATTGCTCACCCCACCATGCTAATCGCCGCGGTTGATCCGCAAAAAAATCGATCTGGAAAAGAGGGGCACGGTGCTACTCTTATCGCCTCCCCCAAAAACTGAATGATAGGAGACTTATGCGAGGTCTTGTTTTCCTACTTTGTGTTCTTGGACTACCCTGCGCTTCTCCCGCCCAAACCAATCAGGTTTCCTGGGAAACCCTCAACCACTTGAAGCCCGGACAAAGCATTCAGGTCGTTGACACCTCCTCAAAAAAACACTCTGGAACGTTACTCAACGTCTCCAACTCCGCGATCTCCCTTCGCGTCGCATCCGGTGAACAATCTCTCCAGAAGCAGGACGTCCGCTCGGTCAAACTTCTCAACAACAGCCACAGAGGCCGCAACGCCCTCATCGGAGCCGCAATCGGCGGTGGCGCCGGTGCAGGTGCTGGGGGCCGGAATCGGTGCAGCCATCAATCATGGATGCTCTGACCAACCCCTTTGCTTCGACATCGTCAGCACCGGCGAATCGGCCGGAATCTTAGCAGCCATCGGCGGCCTCTCAGGTGCAATCGTTGGAGGGATCATCGGCGCTGTCATCCCCTCACACGACACCGCCTACACCACCGCCTCACACTAACCCGCAATAACCTGCCTCTCGTGGCCAGACCCTGCCGTCAGCTCTCCGCCCCGCGCTGCCTGCAAAGTTCTCGCGACACTCGCAACCACGCCCTCCACATCCTTCACTGAAGTCTGCCAGTTGCAAACGCTGACGCGCATCGCTCGTCGCCCACGCCAGGTCGTCCCCGTAAAAAAGGCCTCACCCGATGCGAGAATCGCAGCCATCATGTGATCCGTAAAAGCATCGTGATCAACGTCCGATGCGCCTCGACGAGGATCAAGAAACCGGACCATCCCTTGATTGATCTGAGGCTCCCAAACAACCTCCGCCCCATCCAAAGAGCCAATCCCCTTCACCAGCGCCCGCGCACAATCGCAGCTTCGATCAACCAGTTCAGCAACCCCCACCCTGCCCAACTGCCTGATCGCCGCATATGTCGCGAATCCCCGCCCACGCCGCGACCACTCAGGATTCCAGTCGATCTCATCGCGAGCGCCCTCCGCATGCGTCAGGTAAGAAGCCCGGTGCGACAACGAAGCGCAGTGCGCCTCCCGATCTGCCACAAACGCATAGCCACAGTCATAAGGAACGTTCAGCCACTTATGCCCATCCGTCGCCCACGAGTCGGCGCCCTCCGCTCCATGGAGCAGATGCCGAAACCGCGCACTCGCCCCGCACCACAACCCAAAAGCTCCATCCACATGAACCCACGCGCCATACTTCTTCGCAATCGGAATCAGCTTCGCAAAATCATCGAACGCACCCATATTAAGATCGCCCGCCTGAAGCACCACAATCGTCGGCGCACCTGGAGCACTCTCCAAAGCCTCAATCAACGCATCCTCACGTAAACGGCCCTCCGCATCCGCAGCCAGACCCACAATATTCTTCTGCCCCAACCCCAGCATCCGAACCGCGCGAACCGTCGTTCCGTGCAACTCCGTGCTCGTCAGCACCCGAATCGCAGGGGAACCGGCAAGTCCCTCCATCTCGACATCCAAGCTTCGTCCAGCCAGCAGCGCATGCCGCGCCGCCAGAAGACAAGTCACATGCGCCATCTGGCACCCGGTAACCAGAGCAAAACTCGCAGTAGCCGGAAGCCCAAGCAACTCCTTCAGCCACCCACCCGCAACCTCTTCCACCACCGCCGCAGCTGGCGAGCAAGCATACATTCCCGCATTCTGGTCCCACGCCGAAGTCAACCAGTCGGCCGCCAGCGCCGCAGGAAGCGATCCGCCAATCACCCAGCCAAAAAAACGAGGCCCCGCAGAATCGATAATCCCGCCCTCGACTCCCCGAACCAGGTCATCAATCACAACCTCAGCATCCACCCCAGCACCCTCAAGAGGCCGGGCCAGTTGTCGTCGTAAAACATCTACCCCCGCAGTCGCACCGACCGGACGAGGCGACACCGGCGCCAGATGGTCAACCGAATAACGGAGCGCTGCAGCAAGTGGCCCCTGAAACAACGAAGCGTCTTCACTCATGCAAGAATGATAGTCGCAACGGCCACTCCAACACACTCCGCTTTCACGTCCCGCAGCTGCACCGAAGCTTCCTCATCGGCTCACAACGCGCATCTGATTCTTTACAATGAACTCTCAACTTATGGCTCCGGTAAAAGCAGTCCTCTTCGACTACGGTATGGTCCTCTCCGCGCCGCCCGATCCGGCAGCCTGGGCTCGAATTCGCACCCTTACCAATCTCACCGAAGACATACTCCATCGCGAGTACTGGGCTCACCGTGGCCCCTACGACCGAGGCGACCTCACCGCCGAAGCCTACTGGCACAAAGCAGCCGACGGAGCAGGGATCGTCCTCACCCCCACCCAGCTCGCCGGCCTCATCGCAGCCGACACCGACCTCTGGTCCCAGATCAACACCCCAATGCTCGAATGGGCGCAACGCCTCCAGCGCGCCAACTTTCCCACCGGCATCCTCTCCAACATGCCCGACGCCATGGCAGCCGGCATCCTCGCAAAATTCGACTGGCTCAATGCCTTCAATCACCATACCTGGTCCTACGCACTCAACCTTGCCAAACCCGAACCCGCCATCTACCTTCACGCCATCGAAGGCCTCCACACTCCCCCCGAAAACATACTCTTCATCGACGACAAGCCCGAAAACATCGCCACAGCCCTGACCGTCGGCATGCAAGCCATCCGGTACACAACCCATAATGCCTTCGAGCACGAGATGCACACCCGCAACCTCGACTCCCTGCTACAACTAGAGAATCATCCCGTTTCCCAAAACGGGAAGCTTTAGTACCTCCGTAACTTCGTCCGCGCTCTCTTCAACTAAAAACGTTTCATAACCCATGGATAGTTAAGGTCAGGCTGCACCTGTGCTTCGCCCGCAGCCAACAACCCATGAACACACCGTTCTCTCTCCAGCGCATCCTTGCAGCTCTGTGCGGCTTCATGGCAGCAGTCCTCGCCACACAGGCACTCTCCGCACAAACCACTGGCCCCCAGCAACTCGTCTTCGCCGGACTCCTCGGCTCCTCGAATTCCGCACAGCAGAACGCCCAGTTCAACGCCGTCCAGTCAGACGGCTCCGGCAATCTCTACCTCCTGCTCGATCAAAAAGACGGCGTCCGCCTCCTCAAGACGGACCCCTCCGCCACCAACATCCTCGCGCAGACCCAACTCGGCGCCGCAGGCGACATCGGCCTCGCCATGGCTCTTGATCCCACGGGCAACATCTATATCACCGGCGCTGCAAACTCTGGAACCCTCATCACAACCTCCGGCGCAGCCTTCGCAAACCCTTTAGGCGCCTCCAACGCCTTCATCGGAAAATTCGACCGGAACTTAAATCCCATCTTCATCACCTACGCCGGCACCGGCGGTTTATCCGTCACCGCCATCGCCGCCACCGCAGACGCCGTCTTCGTCACCGGCAGCATCTTCGGCTCCGGCCTCCCGGTCACGCCCTCAGCCATCATCCAATCCCCCGCCGCAGGCAGCCTCCAAAACGGCTTCGTCGAACGCTTCAACGCCACCGGCGCCACACTCGTCTACGCAACGTACCTGAGCGGCCAGTCTCTCAATGCCAACGCCGGAAACACCGCGCCCAGCACCATCGCCGCCGACGCCTCCGACAACGCCTACATCGCCGGATACACCACCGCCACCGGCTACCCCACCCTCAACGCCCTTATCCCCGAAATCCTCAGCCCCACCTCCGGCTTCCTCACGAAACTCACCCCCGCAGGCGACCGCCTCCTCTTCTCCACCTTCATCCCCGGCCCAGGCATCACGTCAATCGCCATCGCACCTGCGATCCAAGACCAAACAGCCCGAAATCTCCTCCTCAGCGGCTCCATCGCCTTAGGCCAGTTTCCTATGGCCAACGTCTCCACCCCTCTCGTCAATACCACCTACCAGACCCTTCTCCGCCTCCCACTCGACGGCAACACAGTCCTAAGCTCCACTCTCCTCGCTCCTGGCACTCAATCCACCCTCACCCCAGCACCCAACGGAAGCACCTGGGTCGCCGCAACTGAGACCACCCCATCCTGGCTCCTCCCACTGACCTCACTCTCAACCATCGGCAGCAGCTACGCCCTCCGCGTCACCGAACAAAACACCGCAGCTCCAGTGATCGACCAAACCATCCGTTTCGGCGGCCTGCCCACCACCAACCCCAACTTTGCCAGTGTCCCCGTCGCCCTCACCTCCCTAACCACCGACCCCACGGGCCAACCCATCTTCGCCGGCAGCGCCTCACCCACAGCCAGCGCAAGTCTCCTCGCCACCGAAAAATACGACCTTCCGCTCTACAACACCCCCACCCCTGCGCTCCCCTCCACCCTTGGCGCCGCAGTCCTCCTACCCACAAGTTGCAGCGGAAGCCTCTGCGCTGGCTCCGCAGCCTACCTCGCCAAATTCAACCCACAAACCCCAGCCCCAAGCCTCGCACTCTCCACCGACTCCTCCCCCAACCTCATTCTCCGCAACCTCGGCGGCGTCTCAGCGACCAATCTGCAAATCACAACCACCGGATTCGCCAACGCGCACAACTGCCCCACTACCCTCACCGCAGGAGCCGAGTGCAGCATCGCCATCGGCGGCTCCTCAGCCGGAACCCTCGCCGTCCAGGCCGACAACGCCGCCCTGCAAACCTTCAACCTCTCCGCTCCCGCAACCTCACCCAACCTCGTCGTCTTCGATCCCAAAGAGCTGGACTTCGGCATCGAAACCTCCTCCAGCGCACCCGCCACCCGCACCGTCACTATTACCAACCTCTCCTCACAACCTCAAAACGTTACGTCAAAGATCGGCAGCAACCAGCTCATTCCATACATCTTCGCCACATCATCCAGCGACTGCAACCTCACCGCAATCAACACTTATACCCTTCGCCCAAACACCTCCTGCCACCTCACCCTGAGCTTCACCGCCTCGTCTTCCGCTGCCAACGACGGCTTCGCCCAATCCAACTGGATCATCGGCTCCGGCTCCGTCCTCCTCACTGCCTACTCACAAGCCGCATCCCTCGGCCTCTCCGCCACCGAGATCGACTTCGGCACCCAATTCGGCACCCAGCCCGGCACCAGCGCACGCCTTCCCCGCTACCTCTATCTCTCAAACAACTCCGACACCCCCATCCCGCACACCCCAGTCACCCTCTCTGGCCCGTTCACCCTTACCGACCGCTGCCCCACCGCCCTGCCCGCACACACCCTCTGCCAACTCGAGATCACCTACCAATCCCCCATCGCCCCTTCAGCCGATTCCACCACCCTGACGCTCGATCAAGGTCTCACCGTCCTCATCACCGGCACCACCAAGCCGCCGCAAACCGGCATCGGTCAAATCGCGAACCCCAACCTCACGGTCACACCAGCCACTATCATCTTCCCAACACCAGTCCTCGTCACCAGCACCTCCGCAACCACCCAACCCGTCACCATCGGCAACACCGGCACCCAACCCTTCACCCTCACCCTCGCCCTCTCCGGAGACTTCACCGACACCACCGACTGCCCCGCCCTCCTCTCCGCTAACAACACCTGCACCGTCCTCCTCACCTTTGCCCCCTCGCAACCGGGCACTCGACAAGGCATCCTCAGCATCACCGGCGGAACCGGCACCACGCCCACCTTCGTCAATCTCACCGGAACCGGTACCGCAATCTCCATCACCCCCAACAACACCATTGCCTTCGGCGACATCGTCATCGGCCAGCCCATCGTCCAGTGGACGAAGATCACATCACCCTTCGCCACCCTCACCGCCACCACCTCAGCGCCCGACTTCAAAGCCATCCTCGTCGAAGACCTCGGCTACGGCCACGGCAACCCACCCACCCACGCCTTCACCACCACCTTCAACGGCCCCTGCACCAACTGCTGGCTCGGCGTCCAGTTCACCCCATCCAACCCAGGCCCGCAAACCGCAACCCTCACCCTGACTGGAACCTCCTCCGGCACCCCCTCACCTTTCGCCATCACCGGAACCGGCCTCTCCCTCACCGGCCTCATCCTCACCCCCATCACACGGGACTTCGGACCCATCCCGGTCCATAGCACCAGCGCCCCCACTCTCTTCACCCTGACCAACCTCACCGCAAACACAGTCTCCCTCAGCACCCCAACGCTAACCGGCAATGTCACCCAAAGCGACCCCATCCTCTACCCCACCGGAGGCCAGGCCTGCACTGGCTCTCTCTCCTCCAACGCCTCGTGTTTCCTCAACCTTGTCTTCACCCCGACAACCACAGGCCCAATCAACGGAACACTCACCATCCCAACCAGCACCACACCGGCAACAGCTCAACTAACCGGCTTCGGCAGCCCCGACCCCGGCTTAGCCCTCAATCCGATAGCGCTGATCTTCAATAATGTCCCGGGCCCCGCCGCCACTCAACAAACCATTACCCTCAACAACACAAGCACCGCCACCCTCCAGATCGCCCAGCCCACCACCACCATGCCAAACTTCGTCGCCACCACCAACTGCACCACCCTCGCCCCCTCAGCAACCTGCACAATCACAGTCCTCTTCACCCCAACCAGCGCCCTCATCACCGACACCCTCCAAATCCCCACAACCAGTTCCCTCTCAGGCCCAGCCACCTACACCGTCCCCCTCAACGGCGCCTACACCCTCGAAAACTCCGGCCTCCAGATCCTCCCCAATCAAACCAGCTACGGCCCAACACCCGACGGCACCCTCGGCGGTACACGCCAGTTCATCATCAACAACCTCACCACCAAATCCCTCAGCCTCGACATCGCCCTCCCGCGCCAGTTCATCCTCTCCAGCCCACCCTGCGCCGCCCTCGCACCCAACGCCTCCTGCAACTTCGCAGTCACCTTCCTCCCACTCACCAACGGAAACATCACCGGCACTCTCTTCGCTCAGGCCACCCCAACCGACGGCTCTGCCACCATCAACGGCCTCGGCTACGTCGAAGGCTACGGCACCGGCAGTGGCGTCCTGGCCATCACAGGCAACATCATCCCCGGCCAGCCCATCCTCAACTTCGGACAGGTAGCCTCCGGCCAATCCGCCACCCAGACCTTAACCCTCACCAATACCGGTACAGCCGCACTCACCATCCGCCGCATCACCAGCGAGTGGCCCTTCCTCGTCTCACAAACCACATGCGGCGCAACACTCGCCCCAAACAAAGACTGCACCCTCACCCTCGCCTACACCCCACTCAACCAAACCGCCGCAGTCACCTCTCCCGCCACCCCGGATACGGGAGTATTCATCATCGAAAGCGACGCCCAAAGCGGCCCCGACATCCTCAACCTCACTGGCTCCGCCGCCCCCCTCTCGACTGGCACACCCAGCAACAACGCGCCCCTCGTCTCCTACACCGCCTCGCAAAGCTCCGTCAGCTTCGCCGACACGCAAATCGGCAACGCCGCACAACCCCAAACCATCCTCCTCGCGAACACCGGCACCGTCCCCATCCACATCACCAACCTCCAGACCACACCGGACTTCACCGTCCGAAGCAACTGCAACACCATCCTCCCCTCCGCGAGTTGCCTCCTCATCGTCACCTTCACCCCGCAGCCCACCGCCACATCGGCCACACCAGACATCCGCATCAGCGCCCTCGAGATCACCTCCGACGCCAGCAGCGCCCTCGACTTCATTAGCCTTCTCGGCACCGCAACGCCATCCCCGCTCACCCTCTCGCCCGTCGCACTCGACTTCGGGACCGTCCAGCTAGGGGCCACCACCACCCTCGCTCTCCAGATCACCAACACCAGCACTACCCCCGCAACCTTCAACAGCATCGCCACCACGGGCGACTACACCGCCACCGGCGACTGCCCCATCAACAACACCCTCGCTTCCCACACAACCTGCACCGAGCAGATCACCTTCACGCCAACCCAGACCGGAACCCGCGCCGACACAGTCGCCATCGCAACCTCACTCTCCACCCTGCCCATCAACGTTCCGCTCAGCGGGACAGGCATCCAGTCGCATCTGCAGATCACACCCTCCGCCCTCAGCTTCGGCAGCATCGCCATCGGAGCCTCCGCCAACCAAACCCTCACCCTCGCCAACACCGGCACTGCAGTCGTCACCAATCTTGTTCTCACCATCACCGGCGACTACGCAATCACCACCCCATGCCTCACAACGACACTCGCACCCGGCTCAACCTGCACCATCACCATAACCTTCGCTCCCACCGCCCTCGGCGCAGACAACAGCACCCTCACCCTCGGCAACTCCGACGCAAACTCCCCCACCGTCATTCCTCTCACCGGCACAGGAGTCCCCAACGGCACGTTCCTCCTCACCGTCAACGGCGCGCCGACCGCCTCCGTCACCGTAGCCAGCGAGCGCCCCGCCACCTACACCCTCCAACTCGCCCCACAAAACAACTACTCCGGCACCGTCGTCCTCAACTGCACTCCCATCACCCCCGGCCAGTACGCCACCTGCTCCCTCCTTCCTTCAGGCATCACCCTCAATGGAGCTACACAAAACGCCGTTGCCACCATCAACACCATCACTACCGTCAATCCCAACGCAACAGCACACAACGCGCAAGCAAGCCTCAACCGAACTCTGCTATGCATCCTGCCCGCATCTCTTCTCTTCTTCTGGAACACTCTGCGAAAAAAGAAAAACCACGCCACCCGGAATCTCCTCGCAGCTCTTCTCCTTACTCTCGCCGCTCTCTGGCCCTCGGGCTGCGGCAGCGGAGGAGACCCCAACATCCGCGCCACCCCACCCGGCACCTACCAATATCAAGTCACCGCCAGCTCCACCACCGGAGTCCAGCTAACCCAGTCCGTAACCCTCAACCTCACCGTCACCGCCCACTAACCATGTTGCAAAGTATCCGAACAAATCCCCGTCACCTGCGTATCTCTACAAAACTGATAAAAACAAAGTACGAGGTGACCCGATGCACTCCATCCTGCAGGATCTACGCTACGGCCTCCGCCAGCTCCGCAAATCCCCCAGCTTCACCCTCACCGCGATCCTCACCCTCGCCTTTGGCATCGGAGCCACCACCGCTCTCTTCTCCGTAGTCGACGCCGTCCTCCTCAAGCCCCTCGCCTACCGCGACAGCGGCCGGCTCGTCGTCACCTGGGAGCGCGTCCGCTTCCTCGAAAAACTCTTCCCCTACACTGGAGTCAATCCACGCCACTTCGACCAATGGCGCAAGCACTCCACCACCTTCGAAGACCTCACCATCCTCCAGCAAGGTTCCACCGGCGTTGGCCTCACCAGCGACCACCCTCGTCTCGTCGGCCGCATCACTGCCCTCCCCAATCTCCTCGACGTCCTCAGCGTCCAGCCTGTCATTGGCCGCAACTTCCTCCCCGAAGAGGCCACCCGCGGCCGCGAAAAAGTCGCCATCCTCTCCTGGCATCTCTGGCAAACCCTCTACAACGCTGACCCCAACATCACCAGCCGAACCATTCAGATCGCCGGCACTCCCTACCAGGTCGTCGGAGTCCTCCCCAAAGACTTCTACTTCCCCAAAGCCAACGAACTCGCCCCGCAGCCTGTCGCTCGCCAGCTTCCCGACAACGAGATCCTCACTCCCCTCGCTATCGACTTCAGCGACTTCGGCCTCAACAGCGACTACGGCAACTACGTCGCGCTCGGTCGCCTCAAACCCGGCATCACCATCCCTCAAACCCAGGAAAACCTCAACGCCCTCGACGACAATCTCGCCCGCCAGATCCCTCCCGCCGAACTTGACGGCGATCCCCATGGAGCCTTCTCCGCCTACATCCAGCCCATGAAAGAAGTCATCGTAGGCAAAACCTCCACTCGTCTCTGGCTACTCATGGCCGCTGTCCTCAGCGTCCTTCTCATCGCCTGCATCAACCTCGCCAACGCGCAGCTCGCCCGTCTCGTCAGCCGCGACCGCGAAGCCGCCGTCCGCTCCGCCCTCGGAGCCTCAGCCTCCCGCATCCTGCAATCCGCCCTCGCCGAAGTCCTTCTCCTCTCCGTCACCGGAGGCGTCCTCGGAATCGCCCTCGCCTTCCTCGCCGTCCACACTCTCGCCGGATACGCCCAACTCGCTCTCCCCCGCACACAAACCATCTCCGTCAACCTCACCGTCCTCGCCGTCTCCATCCTCCTCACCGTAGGCGCGACCTTCATCTGCGGAGTCCTTCCCGCCCTGCGCCTCCTGCACATCAAGCCACAACAAGCCCTTCAAGGCGCCAAAGGCTCAGCCGGATCCCGTCGCAGCGCCCTTCTCCGCCGCTGGTTAGTTGGAGCCCAGGTCTTCGCCTGCACCACGCTCCTCCTCGTCGCCGGACTCTTAGCCAAGAGTCTTCTCCATCTCTCCACCTTCGACAAGGGCTTCTCCACCGACCACGTCATCGCCGCCGACGTCTACCTTCAGGGCAAAGACTTCCAGGAAGACAAAGTCCGCGCCTCCTTCGACGACGGCGTCCTCGACAAACTCCGCGCCATCCCCGGAGTCCAGTCCGCCTCCCTCGTCAGCTCCATGCTCCTCGAAGGCGAGCGCTGGATCGACGGCATCATACCCGTCGACGCCCCGTTCAAAACCTCCGCTCTCTCCAACTATCGTTGGATCAGCCCCGCCTACTTCGACACCCTCCGCCAGCCCATCCTCGAAGGCCGTCCCCTTGACGATCGCGACCGTGACCTTCCCAACGCCGTCATCTCCCAGACCGCCGCCAGGGCCGTATGGCTCGGCCGCAATGCCCTCGGCCGCCAGTTCCTCTTCCACAACAAGCCCTACACCATCGTCGGCATCGTCGCTGACGCGCATAGCAACTCCCTCCGCGCCGCGCCCGTCAACATGGTCTTCCTTCCCTACAACAACAAGCCGCCCTACGCCACCTACTTCCTCATCCGTACCACGCAACCCCCGCAGCTCCTCACCGACTCCATCCGCAACGCCATCTGGGGCTTCAATCCCAACGTCACCATCATGCGCATTCACACGCTCGATTCGCTCATCAGCGACTCCCTCGCGCCCGAGCATCTTCAGACCGCCATCTTCGTAGCCTTCGGAGCAGCCGCTCTCCTCCTCGCTCTCCTCGGCATCTACGGCACCCTCAGCTACTCCGTCGAAGCCCGCACCCAGGAGGTAGGCATCCGCATGGCCCTCGGAGCCACCCGCCAAAGCGTCTACCGCCTGATGCTCGCCACCATCATCGCGCCAGTCACCACAGGCCTGATCCTCGGCTGCCTCACCAGCTATAGCATCGGCAAGAGTCTGGCCTCACTCCTCTACAACACCAAACCCACCGACCTCACCGTAATCCTCCCCGTAATCGCCGTGTTCTCCATCGCCGCCGTCGCCGCCACCTTCATCCCCTGTCTCCGAGCCGCAAAAATCGAACCCATGCAAGCCCTCCGCACCGAATAGCCCTTGCGAAATCGCCAGCAAGTCTCCAGCGAACGGGTCAATTTGACTGATTGTTAATGGCACGACTTCACCGGCCATACAAAAACTCTGTTTTGTATCAGGGCACGACTTCACCAGCTAAACAAAAACTCTTGTTGTATCAGGACAGACTCCACCGGCTACGCAAAAAAGTCAGTGTTTTGTATCAGGGCACGACTTCAGTCGTGCCGAAAGTGCTTGTTTCGCAGTGGGCTTCAGCCCCTGGCTTTTTTTTCGCCGCAAAAAATCGAACGATGGGGATTGCTGCCCTCCGCAGAACGCTAGAAACTGATCCTCGCTCCCAATTCCACATTCCGGGGATCACCCACAGCAGTAACCTGCCCAAAGGCAGCATTGGGAGCCGTGGGATAACTCCCCGTACCCCACGTGCCATTCGGAATCATGTCATTACGGTGATTCAGGGAATTGAACGCCTCAGCCATCCCCTCAATCTTCACTCGTTCGGTCACAGAGAAGGTACGACTCAAACGAGCATTGAGACTGAAAAAGTCGAACCCAATACCGGCATTACGACCAATGACCGCTCCCGCAAGTGCCTCCGTACACGGATTGGTGCCGCCGTTCGCCGTAAGGCTGAAACCCGGCGCACAAGGACGCTGCGTAGTCGCCTGCTTGGTATTCGCTCCTGTCGTAATGTTGAACGGAAGACGCGAGTAGTACTCAAGAATGCCACCAAGCCGCCAACCATGTGTCAGGTATCCGGCAAAGCTATGCGCTTGCGATGTGGGCGAGTTCACCGTCGCATTAAAGGCAACTCGATGCCGTTGATCATCGTCAGAACGGCTGCGGTCTACGCGAAGATCGAAGTTATTGATCGGTGAGCTAAAGAAAAACTCTCCAACATCGTCAATCGCCTTCGACCACGTATACGAGATGCGCACGGAGCCCCATGACACAGGACGCTGCAGATAAGACACCGCCAGCCCATCGTAGTAAGAATCGAACTTCGAGCTGTAGGGCTTGATATTGCCGCGTGTTGGATCGGGACGTGTTCCATCGAGATTGATATTGGTGTTAATCGAGCTGATAAGATGAAGCCCCCGAACGTGCTGATAACTCAGAGCCAGCGTGCTCGTTGACGAAATCTGCTGCTCCACCTCGAGGCTCGCCTGCTGCGAATACGGATTTTGGATATTGCGGTCCATAGTCGAGTAATTAGGCTTGGCCCCCAAAGGCGGTGCGAATGCAACTGCTGGAAAGGTCGGCGCGCCCGCATCCGCAGGGGAGAACGAATAGCTGATAAAGTGCGCCTTAGCCGGATCGATCGTATTATTCGCAGACAAGAACGCATTAGCCAGTGGCCGTAGCGGGACCCGGTCATAGAAGAGACCGTAGCTTGCCCGAACGACGGTCCTCCGATTCGCAAACGGAGACCACGCGAACCCAACTCGCGGAGAGACATTGTTCGTGTCCGTATTGATCGTCCGCAGCCATTCCAGGTCGTATCGAACTCCCGCATTCAGAGTGAACGAAGGGCCGACCTTCCATTCGTCCTGCGCATAAAAACCCAAATTAGGATTATTCTGCTGAACCGTTGGAGATCCGAAGTTCTGCGTATACCCTTGCGAGTTGTAAGTTCCCGCCAGGAAGTTCGCAAGCGACGAGAAGCTGTAAGAACCGCGAAGCGACTGCGGATAAGTGATGGTGTCGTCGTTGTAAAGGAAGTCCACTCCCGTCTTGAACGTGTGCACTCCTCGTTGCATAACAAGGTTGTCGACAACTTCGCCAAGATAGTTGAGACGACCGGTGGGCGACGAGGTCGATCGGCCAAAAACGGCCACGCCGGAGATGGTAACTGCCGGTCCGATCTGATCGTTCGGCGGGGCGCTGAGATCGTCATAGCCGAACTGTCCGCGCGTCTCATTGAAGGTACGGGGAGACAGCGTGGCAACATTGCTCGCAGCAACCGTGTGATTCGTGTCGTAGACAGAGGTTCCGTTGCTCGCCTCGTTCAACCCGCCTACGCCACGGGCATTTGTGCTGCTCAGCTTGTACAGGCTATACCGCAGATTGAACTGATCGCTTTGACTGAAACGATGGTCGCCGCGCACAAAAAACGTATCCGTGTGCAGCGTCGTCGGATACAAACTGGTAGCCGCGGTTCCCACAGGAAGCAAAGGCGCCTGATATCCAGTCGCGCGTAGGCGAGCATTAATCGTTGCAGCGTTCGCAGGAGTGACGGTGATAATGCCCGCGGTATTCAGGCGGCCTTCCTCGAAGTTGCCAAAAAGGAACGTGCGGTCTCTCTGCAATGGACCCGAAAGACCAGCGCCATATTGCCCTTGCGTCAGGGGAAGCTTGCTGCCGGAGAGCGCGTTATTGGCATTCAGTCGCTGATTTCGCAGAAAACCATACGCCGTTCCGTGCAGTTGGTTCGTTCCACTCTTAGTGATCAGATTGAAGTAGCCTCCAAGAGCACGCCCGAACTCTGCCTGTCCGCCTGACGTAACCACCTGAAACTCTTGCACCACATCCATACTGATGACGTTCCCCGCAACACCGGCAGCGTCGTCGTTAGCCGAGAGACCGTCAACGATAAAGCCATTGGAGAAGTTCCGCTGGCTGTTGACCGAGTAGCCCTGACCCACGACCTCAGATGTCTCCGCAAGGGACTGGGTGCTGGCAGTGTTGGTAGGCGACACACCGGGCAGAAGAAGACCCAGATCGAGATAGTTCCTGCCTTCATAAGGCAGGTTTTCAATCTCGGGTTGAAGTACCGTCTGACTGATTTGGCTTCGATTTTCCTCAACGACCGGCGACTCTCCTGAAACTTCAACGTCAGTAGAAGCTGTCGAGAGGGAAAGCTGCAGAGTGATATCGAACGACGAAGCTATCGTAAGGTGCACCTCCCTCGAAAGTGGCGAGAATCCATCGGCAACCGCGCTGATTCGATACTCTCCGGCCGGCAGATACGACAGCCGGAAACGGCCCTGCCCATCTGTCTGCACGGTGTAGCTCTGGTTCGTTGCAATTGCAAGAGCCTTGATAGATGCGCGGAGGACAACCGCTCCCGTAGGATCGACCACGCGGCCGGTCACCGACGCATTCGTAAGGGTCTCCTGAGCATAAATCGCCATCGGTGTACTGCAGAGCAGCATCAAGGCGAATAAAACGGCAGCTCGTAAAACTCGAAGCATTGGTGTTGTCCCTCGTTGTGGCGGCCAATACGGCCGCAGGCCCACAGACTCGTTGCCTTAGGCACTGACGCTGGAGTTCGGAGGGCCGCGCTTGCAATTGGCAAGCGCAGGAGAGACAGCAAGTTTAAATCTGCTGATTGCTGCGAGACCCTGCTCATCGCAGGAGCGAAATACAGTCAGGTCAGAAGCATGATCCCAGAGCGCACTGCCATGCCCGGATGGAACCACACCTGGAACCCATGGGCACTTCTCGGTGACCTGGGCAAGCTGCAAAGAGTGAGGCTTCCCTGAAGAAGCGGCCTCCCCCAACCTGCGCATACCGCATTGGTGTTTGCCGTGAATACGGCAGCACGCTGGCAACAAGGAGTCTGCATCTACCGTTGAGCTAAAGGCGAACTGTGCGAACGGCAAAAGGAGGCTAACGATCAGGAGAAGAGCATTCGCCTGACCACGCAACCTTCGCTGGTGTCGCTTCACACTGGTTCGCACACTTGCACCTTTAATAAACGGCCGTCTCATCGCCTGAAGACGCATTTAGATTGCGAAGAATAGAGCCAGCCTTCAGCTGCAAAAGAGACAACGACTTGCACGACTGAAGGTCTAGAAAAAAACTACTTTGGGAATCGAAGTCTACAGGGAGGAAGAAACAGGAGGTCCGCGTTTCTGGCGTGCACGGCCAAGCGAGATACGAAGTTTCGACTCCGTCTGCGCCTCGACCGCTGGATGAGCGATCAGCTCTGCATAAATTGCCTGCACGGTCGGTACAGAAAAAGCCTCGTCGTGGACAACAGCAATCGATCTCGGAAAGTAGGGACACTTCTCAGGAGAACCATTGAAGGTCGGCGCGGCATATTGCGTAAGACTCGCTCGCCCGGCCGCGCCAGACATGCAGTGATGTCTTCCGTTGCGACGGCAGCATGCAGGCACATCCGAACCAGTCTTCGTGCCGAGCGCCAGAAGTGGCGACACAAAGGACAGACTCAAAACGACCAGCAACGAAATGGCTAGAAGTCTTCGCAATGCTCTCATTGAACATTGGCCCTTGTAATTAAGCAAACAATGTTGAGTGATTGTTGCCTCGATCTTTGGAACGGCCTGTGGAACGAGCGCTCCCTCAAAAATAAACTTGAAAAAAGTGGAAAATCTTAGCCGCCAGAACACCTGCACATAAGAATCACGTTAGCGTCCACAAAATGCACATAACGACCAGCAAAAAACCACATAATTACACTGTGCAAAACGCCAACCCTCTTAAAAAATTCCAGCAAAATCAGAGAACAGCAGCTTCAGCTTCCCCAAATTAAATTACCGCCGAACCGCCTCCGTCGACACCGCCACCTGCTCCACAATCTCAATCCCAAACCCTTGCAACGCAGGCACATGCGTAGGCGTATTCGTCAGCAGCCGAATCTTGTGAATCCCCAGATCCGAAAGAATCTGTCCACCCAACCCCACCTGCCGCAAAGTCCTCTGCGCCCGCTCATCGCAACCTTCACGCGCTCGCTGCTCCCGGTGAAACACCACCCGCGCTGGTGTAACCCCTTTATCTAGACCAAATCCCGCGCTGCCATTATGCAGATAAACCAACGCACCCCTACCTGCCTCCGCAATCATCCGCAGCGAGTTCTCCACCACCGCCCTGCAATCACACAGCGTCGTAGAAAAAGCATCTCCCGCCAGACAATGCGTATGCACCCGCACCGTCACCGGCTCATCACCGCTCACATCGCCATACACCAGAGCCACATGCGACTCACCACCATCGACCTCGCTCTCATAAGCAATCATGCGAAACTCACCATGTGCCGTCGGCATCTGCGACTCCGCCACACGATGAATGTACCGCTCATTTTGTAACCGGTACCGGATCAAATCCGCCACGGTCATCATCTTCACTCCATGCGTTTCGCAGAACTTCACCAGATCCGGCACCCGCGCCATCGTCCCATCGTCGTTCATGATCTCGCAGATCACACCCGCAGGCACTAACCCAGCCATCCGCGCCAGATCAACCGAAGCCTCTGTCTGCCCTGCCCGCACCAGCACTCCACCCTTCCGCGCCCGCAGCGGGAACACATGCCCCGGCCGCGCGAGATCAAACGCCGTCGACCGCGGATCAATCGCCACCTTGATCGTATGCGACCTGTCCGCCGCCGAAATTCCAGTCGTTACACCCTCTCGCGCTTCAACACTCTCAGTAAACGCCGTGCCAAACCGAGAAGTATTCTCCTGCGTCATCGGTCCGAGCCTCAGGTAGTCTGCGCGCTCCTCCGTCAGCGTCAGACAAATCAACCCGCGCCCATATTTCGCCATGAAGTTGATCGCCTCAGGTGTCACAAACTCCGCAGCCAGCGTAAGATCGCCTTCATTTTCGCGGTCCTCGTCGTCCACCACTACAACGATCCGTCCCGCCTTGATCTCCGCCACTGCCTCGGTAACGCTTGCAAACATAACTCCGCCTTCCGCCTTCATTCTTTCGACGCTTTAATCGTACGCCGGTCGCAACAAAAAAAGCCCGACGAAGAATCTCCACGTTGTAAAGGAATTGCAAAAGAAAAGCCGCCTTCGCAGGCGGCCTCTCACATCCAATCTGAAGATCTACAGCGTGGACTCGATCTCAAAACCCCAGGCCTCCAACAGAGCCTCAGGAATATACTTCGAATTCTTGTTTCGCCGGGCCCATTCACGGAGCCGCGTAGAACGAATGTACTGGTCTGGTGTCAGTTTGAACTCCTTCACCACCTGCTCGAACGATGTGACCGTCGGAACAACAGGCCCGATCGGCTCAGGCTTGCCCCAGTTGGGATTTCCACGACGCTTTGCCATAGGCTGTTCTTACCTCTTTTTAGATTAACTTCACTCTTTAATTCACGAGCACTGGGAAAAACACAGCAACTCTCATTCTAAGGCAGTTAGGCTCTAAAAGCAAGGCGCAGCCCGGGTTAAATCCACCCCGGGCTTCCCCTTTTCCGCCTATCTTCAATCCTGTCTTAGTGTTGCTGTGCCAAGGCATAAAACTTCACCATATCTGCCTTCAGTTCCTTCAGTGCTTCCACATTCAGATAGACCATGTGACCCGCCGGATAGTAACCAAACTGGACGTTTCCAACCAGATTCCCGGGCAGATCCATGTGGCTCAAGTCGTACTCAGTCGAAAAGAACGGCGTCGCCAGGTCGAAGTATCCATTCGCCGAAAAAACGCGCAGCTTCGGGTTCTTCCGCATGGCATCCGAAAGATCCACGGCCACATCCGGCTGATTCTGCTCCCCGCCTCGCCCGCCACCGCCGCCACCAAAGCCCCCAGCGGGCCTGTGTTTGAAATCCCAGACCTGGTTCAGCCCTGGTCCCGACAGATAGTAAGGCTCCTGGCTCATGTACTTCAGCTCTTTCTGGATGTAGTCATGGAACGCCCCAACATACACGCCGCTGATCCCCGTATCCGAAGGATCGTACCCGGGATTCTCACCCGCCGACTCTGGATCCCATCCCATAAACCGCGCATCGTATCGTCCCAGGATCCGATCATCGCCTCGCAGCAGCTCTTTGCGAAACCGTGTCGCTGAGATCCGCAACTTCGACTGCTTCACGTACTCAACGCTCAGTCCGGTGATCGCCGCAACCTTCGCTGCGGTTGCATCGAATTCCGCCGCCGGCAACTTATCGCCCTGCTGCAAAGCCTCGGTGTAAGGCCCGCGAGCAAACAGCCGCGCCTGCTGCACCCACTCTGCCATGCTTACATTGGTCTTTACCTTCTTGAAGTGATACGCAATCGCCGCATATGAGGGCAGATAGCCAATCGCTTCATAGTCCAGTCCTGGTGCCCGACGGTTGTAGTTCAGAATCGACGACAGCAGCGTCACTCCGTTGAACTCGATCCCGTCATTCTGCAGTGCCGCAACCAGGCCCGCAGACCGCGTTGTCCCATACGACTCGCCAAACAGAAACTTCGGCGAGTTCCATCGCTGGTTCACCGTAATGTACCGCACTATAAACTTCTCGAAAGCGTGAATATCCTGATCGGTTCCCGCAAAGTCTTTCGCCGTCCCCTTGCCCACCGCACGCGAAAATCCGCACAGCGGCGCATCGATAAACACCAGGTCGCTCTTATCGATCAGGCTCTGGGGATTCTGAATCCATTCAAACGGTGCTGGTCCAGTCGCGTCAGGGCTCTGCGTAATCACCCGCACCGGCCCAAGCGACCCCATGTGCAGCCAGATCGTCGCCGACCCCGGCCCACCGTTATAAAAGAACGTCACAGGACGGGTCTTCGCATCCACTCCATCCTCGGTATACGCGACATAGAAGATACTTCCGTTCGCCTTGTCCTGCTCATCACGGATCAGCAGATTTCCTGCAGTAGCCGTGTAGTGAACCGTCCGTCCACCCTCGCTCCAGTCATGCTTAGTCACCGAGTTCGTCTCTGGGGGAATCGGGATACCCTGATCTTCTCTCGAAGATTGCTGCGTAGCCTCGTTCCCTCGTTGCCGGCCCTCCGGAGCCTGCGCAATCGATGTCGCAGCAGCTGTTCCAATCACCGCAGCTGCAACGCCGCAGAATGATATGCGGGAGATTACAGATGATCCAAAAACACCGGCAAGCTTCAATTTAATTCTCCTGAAATGTCTGATTTGAATTGGTGAAACGTCTGTGTGAGTGCGACCATCATAACCCGCAAGTCCTGCGTAAATGTCTACTTTTTTGTATGCATCTTTTTCCCTCGCATGTTCGTCTACACATGGTTGCTCGTCGTACGATAACTGCATGTATCTCCCCCCTCACCGAGGTTGTTTATGAGTCCCGCATCCTGCACCGAAATCGCCCCCGACACAGAAGAACTCCGTAGCGAGACCTCCTCCGAGCAATCTCCGGAACCATCTCAGCCGATCACCGACGTCGAACTCTCGCGCCGCAGCTTTGTCAAAGCCGCCAGTATTCTCAGCGCAGGCGTAGCCACCGGCCTGCCGCATCTCGTCCCCGCGGAAGAAGCTCAGTCCACGCTGGACACAACGCCGCAGTTGCTATCCGTCACTCTTAAGGTCAACGGGACCTCGCACAAGCTGTCCCTCGACACTCGCACCTCGCTCCTTGACGCCCTGCGCGAAAACCTCGCACTCACCGGCAGCAAAAAGGGCTGCGACCATGGTCAATGCGGAGCCTGTACCGTCCTCGTCGATGGCCGCCGCGTCAACTCCTGCCTCACCCTCGCCGTCATGGCCGACGGTGCCGCAATCACTACCATCGAAGGCCTCGCCCAGGGAGATAATCTCCACCCAATGCAGGCAGCCTTCCTCGAACACGACGCCTTCCAGTGCGGCTATTGCACGCCCGGGCAAATTTGTTCCGCCGTCGCCGTCCTCGAAGAGCACAAGCACAACACCCTAAGCACCGTCTCCTTCGAAACCGCCAGCACCAGCCATCCTGAACTCACTGACAACGAGATCCGCGAACGCATGAGCGGCAACATCTGCCGCTGCGGAGCCTATCCCAACATCGTCGCCGCCGTCCGTGCCGTCGCGAAAGGAGTCTCCGCATGAACCCATTCCACTACCAGCGCGCCGCATCGCCCGATGAAGCCATCCATGCCGTCTCCACACGCGGAGCGAAGTTCCTCGGAGGTGGTACCAACCTCGTCGACCTGATGAAGTACAACGTTGAGAATCCCACCACACTCATCGACATCACACACATCAGTTTCACCCAGATCGCCAGCACCGGAAGCGGCACCATCATCGGAGCGGGCGTTCGCAACAGCGACGTGGCGAATCACGAAGCCATCCGCACCAACTACCCGCTCCTCTCGCAGGCTCTTCTCAGTGGAGCCTCTCCGCAACTCCGCAACATGGCCACCACCGGCGGTAACCTCATGCAGCGCACCCGCTGCTACTACTTCATGGACACCACCTTTCCTGCCTGCAACAAACGCATCCCCGGCTCCGGTTGCGCCGCCATCGACGGCTTCAACCGCAACCACGCCATCCTCGGAGCAAGCGGAGGAAGTAACGGACATGCGGAGTGCATCGCCACCAATCCCTCCGACATGAACGTCGCCCTCGCTGCTCTAAACGCGACCATCCACGTCACCGGCGCGAAGGGAAAACGCACCATCGCCATCGCCGACTTTCACCGTCTCCCCGGCGACACTCCGAACGTAGACACCAACCTCAAACCCGACGAGCTCATCACCGCCGTCGAACTCCCCGCGCCCAAATTCGCGAAACACTCCTACTACCTCAAAGTCCGCGATCGCCAAAGTTACGCATTCGCTCTCGTCTCCGTCGCAGCTGGGCTTGAGATAAACGGCAACATCATCCAATCCGCAGGCCTCGCCCTCGGTGGAGTCGCCCATAAACCCTGGCGCTCGCTCGATGCGGAAAAATCCCTCGTCGGCGCCACCCCTGATGCCGAAGCCTTCAAGCGAGCCGCGGACTTCGCCCTCTCCGGCGCCGTCGCCAGCAAGCACAACGCCTTCAAGATCGAGCTCGCCAAACAAAGCATCGTGCGCGCCCTCACCCTCGCCGCGCAAGGAGTCCAGGCATGATCACCACCCCGGAACAGCCGCCCGCCAACTTCGACCAGCGCCAGCTCGCCAATCGTTACGACGGCTTCGCAAAAGTCACCGGCCGTGCGAAGTACGCAGCCGAATTCCCCGTCGAAAACGTAGCCTACGCCTACGTCGTCCAAGCCACAATTCCCGCAGGAACCATAGCCTCCATTGATCAGAGCGCTGCAAACCGCGCATCCGGCGTCTACTCCATCATCACCCCGTTCAACGCGCCAAAACTCGCCGTCCCCGGCAACGTCAACATCCTCCAGGACGCTAACGTCTTCTACAGCGGCCAACCCATCGCCATCGTCGTCGCCCACTCTCTGCACGAAGCCAGGCAAGCCGCCAGGCTCCTCAAGATCGATTACAAGGAGCAGCCCGCCAAACTCGACTTCAACGCTCTGCTCAAAGACGCCCGTCCTCCCAAACGAGGCGGCGCCAGCCATCGCGGTGACCCTGCAGCCTCGCTCGCCAAGGCAGCCGTCGTCATCGAGCAGACATACTCCACACCGATCCAGAATCACAACCCGATGGAGCCTCACGCCACCATCGCCTCATGGGACGGCGACAAGCTCAATGTTTACGACTCCACGCAGGGCATCAGCGGAGTTCAGGGATCGCTGGCCCGTGCCTTCGCCATCCCACCCGCCAACATTCATGTGCAATGCCCCTTCGTCGGTGGAGGCTTCGGCTGCAAAGGATATGTCTGGTCCCACACCATCCTCGCTGCCATGGCTGCCAAAGTTGCGCAGCGTCCGGTCAAGCTCGTCCTCGATCGCGAACAGATGTTCGGCCCCGTAGGCTCGCGCCCCAACACTTACCAGCACATCAAGCTCGCCGCCTCCCCAGACGGCAAGCTCCTCCTCCAGCAGCACGACTCCACCTGCTTCACCTCGCTCATGTCGGACTGGGTGGAAACCGCAGCCGATCAGACCACCCTCCTCTACGACAGCGAATCACTCTCCGTCTCTCATAGCGTCGTCGAGATGAACCTCGGCATGGGCACCTGGCAGCGCGCCCCCGGCGAAGCCACCGGCAGCGTCGGCCTCGAGATCGCCCTCGACGAACTCGCCGAGAAGCTCAACATGGACCCCGTCCAGCTACGGCTCATCAACCATGCGGATAATGATCCGCGTCAGGGTCACCCCTGGTCCAGCAAACATCTTCGCGAGTGCTACACCCAGGCCGCGGAACGCTTCGGTTGGTCCAAACGCAACGCAAAACCCGGCCAGATGCGCGAAGGCAACAAACTCATCGGCTACGGCATGGCTACAGCCAACTACGGCGCAGGCCGCCGCCCTTCATCGGCAGTCGTTCGCATCCTTCCCAACGGCCGGCTCTTCGTCGGCGTCGGCACACAGGACCTCGGCACCGGAACCTACACCATCCTTGCCCAGACAGCAGCCGCCGTCTTCGACATCGACCCTACGCTCGTTGACGTAAAACTAGGCGACTCCACTCTCCCAGCCTCCGGCGGCTCGGGCGGATCAACCACCGCTGCCTCCGTCTGCCCCGGTGTCTACGATGCTGCTGTGCTGGCCAAACAAAAACTCGCCCAGCTGGCAGCCGCCGACGCGCAATCCCCATTCCACCGCGTCTCCGCAGAGGAGCTTCATACCCAGAACGGCAAGCTCTTCCTCAAATCCAATCCGGAAAAATCCGAATCCTTTGCTGCGCTCATCGCCCGCAACGGCGGCGCGCCGATTGAAGCCACCGCAACCTCTGAAATGCCCAAAGACCGCGACACCTTCTCCTCGCACTCCTGGGGCGCCATCTTCGCCGAAGTAGCCGTCGACGCCGACACCTACATGGTGCAGGTCCGCCGCATGGTCGGCACCTACGACATCGGCACCCTCATCAACACAAAAACCGGCACCAGCCAACTCATCGGCGGCGTCGTTTGGGGAGTCGGCATGGCCCTGCTGGAAGAAACACTCATCGACCCCACTTACGGTCGCACCGCCAACGAGAACCTCGCCGAGTACCACGTCCCCGTCAACGCCGACATCCACGCGATCGACGTCACCGCCGTCGGCATCCCCGATTACAGATTCAACCCCCTCGGCTCCCGCGGCATCGGCGAGATCGGCATCACCGGAGCGGCAGCCGCCATCTCGAACGCCATCTACAACGCCACCGGAAAGCGCGTCCGCGACCTCCCCATTACGCTCGACAAGATCATGCGCGCGTAACTTGCACATCCCTCCCCTTCGCTATATGCTTCCCTGCAACCACGGGACAACAGAATAGCGGAGGGCAGGATGAGCAACATCAGACTCAACTGGATAGCGATCCTTGTCGCAGCCATCGCCGCATTTATCTTCGAAGCACTCTGGTTCAGCGTCTTCATGAAGGAGTGGCTTGCAGGCACCGGACGCACCATGGAGTGGTTAGTCGCTTCAGGCCTGAACCCTTCTATTCAGTACGCCGTCGCGATCCTCTGCTCCATCGTCACCGCAACGGTTCTCAGCATCTGCATCCAGGCCTCTGGAAAACAGACAGCCGCACGCGGCGTACTCTGTGCCGTCGTCCTCTGGGCAGGCTTCATCGTGACTAGCTGGGCGAAAGCGTACATCTTCGAAGTCCGCGGTTTTGAGATCTACTTCATCTACACCGGCTACTACCTCATCGAACTCGTTCTCATGGGCGCAATCGTCGGCGCGTGGAAGAAAAAACTCGAGCCAACTCGCAGCCTCAGCGAAGGCTAGGGAGCCGTATCCAGGTGAAAGGGTTTTGTATAGGGCTCGACCGGATAGCCCTTCTCTTTCCACGCCGCCAATCCGCCCTTGAGAAACCTGATCCGTGAAATATGAAGCTCCATCGCATTTCTTATCACCATGCGGCTGGTCTTCTCACTCACGCACGTGCAATAGATCACGGAGTCTTTATCTTTAGGAATCAACCCCGCCTGCGCCACGACCTCATGCGGAGGAACTCTCATCGCTCCAGGAATGATCTCCGAGTGAGCCAGCAGGTCGAGCGGCTGCCGAACATCCAGCACCACAATATCCTTCTTCAACTCCAGCAGCGAATGCAGCTCATCCGGATCGATGCTGAACCGGTCCAGTTCCCTGTGCCGCCGCACCTGAATGATTCTCACCAGGCCAAAGATCAAAGCGGCGAAACCGACCACGCAAATCGCAATCAGGTACATAGGCCTCCTTTGTCTTGTTTTATCTGATTGATCAGGCCTGTCGAAAGATGCCAGATTCTGATCGGCATCTGACTTTATTATCATGCTAATCTTTACTCGAATACAGAGAACAAGATGCATGGCACTCTAAAACTGCGCTTTGTCATCGTCCTTGTCACTTTGCTGATTCCCCTCGCATCGTCGCACCTCCTTGCGCAATCCATACCCACAGAAAAGCCGGCCGACAAGCAATCTGATAACTCTGCAAAACCCGTTCCATCGCGTCCTAATCCGGACGCCTCGGGCATCTATCACGTCGGCGACGGTGTGACCGCTCCAATACTCGCCTATTCGGTAGAACCACAGTTTTCAGCAAAAGCACGAAAACTCAAGATCTCTGGTTGTTCTATCGTGTTCGAGTTCATCGTTGAAATCGCCGGTCAGGTACACGACGTGCACCTTTTCAGATCCTGCGCCGAAGATTTCAAGGACAAGAAAGTTCGCGAAGCGGCTCAGACGTTAGATACTGAAGCACAGAAAGCCGTCAGCCAATATCGATTCGACCCGGCAAAACTCCAGGGACACCCTGTGCCCGTTAAGTTGAAGGTCGAGGTTAACTTCCAGACCTACTGATACGTATCTCTCTCTATTCCCCATTCTTTCCTCACTGAAACAGACGAACAATATGCGAAACTGAACCAGTCGCATGAACCTTACCTCCCTGCTCCACAAGACCTTCGGCCACCAATCGTTCCGCGCCAATCAGGAAGCCGTCTGCCGTGCCGCCACAGACGGTCGTGACGTCCTCCTCGTCATGCCCACAGGAGCAGGAAAATCTCTCTGCTACCAACTCCCCGCCATCGCTCGCGGCGGCACAGCGCTCGTCATCAGTCCCCTCATCGCCCTCATGGACGACCAGGCGACCAAACTTAGCGCCCTCGGCCTTCGCGTTGCCCGTATCCACTCCGGCCTCTCACGGGACGAAGCCCGTCAGGCCTGCCGCGACTACCTCGACGGCACCCTCCAGTTTCTCTTCATCGCACCCGAACGCATGCGCGTCCCCAACTTCCCCGAGATGCTAGCACGCAAAAGGCCCTCCCTCATCGCCATCGATGAGGCCCACTGCATCTCCGCCTGGGGCCACGATTTTCGCCCCGACTACCGCACCCTCGGCGACTTCCTCCCCGCCCTGCGCCCCGCGCCAGTCATTGCGCTCACCGCGACCGCCACCCCCACAGTCCAAAAAGACATCATCACCCAGCTCAAGCTCTCCCACCCCGATCTCTTCATCCACGGCTTCCGCCGCCACAACCTCGCCATCGAGGTCGTCGAACTCTCCAAACCCCGCCGCAACGAGTTCACCGCAACACTTCTCAATCAAAAATCAAACCGGCCCGCCATCGTCTACGCGCCGTCACGTAAATCCGCCGAAGAACTCGCCGAGACCCTCGGCTCCAACGCTGCGGCCTACCACGCAGGCCTAGACCCCGCTACACGCGAGCGCGTCCAGCGCAACTTCCTCGCCGGCAAACTGGAAATAGTCGTCGCCACCATCGCCTTCGGTATGGGCATCGACAAACCCGACGTGCGCACCGTCGTCCACACCGCGCTCCCCGGTTCCGTCGAACAGTACTATCAGGAGATCGGCCGCGCCGGACGCGACGGTCAGCAATCGACAACCGTCCTCCTCCACTCCTTCGCTGATCGCAAGATGCACGACTTCTTCCTCGAGCGCGACTACCCCGCCATCAGCGAGCTAACGAGAGTAGCCGCCCTCCTTACCGCGGACTATCAGATGCCGGATCTACTGCGCCAGCGATTAAAGATGGACGCGGAATCCTTCGACAAAGCCGTCGAAAAACTCATCGCGCAAGGCGCGGCCACCATCGACATCGCAGGCAACGTCCGCGCCACCGACGCCGCCCCTACGCGAGCCTCATGGCGCAAAGGCTACGACGATCAGCTCGCCTTCCGTCGCGACCAGATCGACCGCATGGTCCAGTTCGCCGAAACTCCGCAATGCCGCATGGCCGCTCTCATCCAGCACTTCGGCGACACCGCCGACGGCCTCCGCCCCTGCGGCCATTGCGATTTTTGCGCCCCGCAACATGCCACCGCACAAACCTTCCGCGCACCGACACAAGAAGAAAACCGCCAGCTTCAAGCCATATTGAACGCACTCGACGGCCAGTCACGCTCCACCGGGAGACTCCACTCCGAACTCGCAATGAGCGCACTCCGCAATACACCAGCCGCCGACCGAAAGATCTTCGATACCCTCCTCGATTCCCTCACGCGAGCCGGCCTGATCACTTAACTCAGGAACAATGGACCAACCCCGAAAGCAATCTCATCACCTTCAAAAAAGCCGCCCTCACTCACGAAGGCCGCACCCTCGCCGGCCCCCTGCCCCCCGACCTTCTCATCAAAGACACATCGGCAAACACAGCAACATCGTCAAAAAAGAAACCCCAGAGCACAAGCAACGCAAGACCATCCAAAGCGACGCTCAAAGCAGAACGGGAACAAACTACAGCCGCCTACACTCACGAACAAAGATCACTCGAAACCAACCTCCGCGCCTGGCGCAAAGCCGAAGCCGCAAAGACAGGCAAACCCGCTTTCATCGTCTTCAGCGACACCGTCCTCAAAAACCTCGTCGTTGCCGAACCAAAAAATCTCTCCGAACTCCGCACCGTCTCCGGCATAGGCGCCGACAAGATCGACCGCTACGGCGCAGAAATCATCGCTCTATGCCGCAACGAAGCATCTCCTAAAAACTCCGCTATAGCCCATCCGAAGTCGAACGGTCTCGGAAAACCCTATATGCCTAATCTGCCCAAAGAAACGTCATCTCGACCGGAGCGTAGCGCTGGGGAGAGACCCCCGCATTTTGCAAGTACCGCCGCAAGCTCTGGCCACGCCGAAACCTATATTCGCTCACGCCCAACCGTCGAGACCACCGAAACCCTAACCCCCGAGCAGCACGCCCTCGACCTACGCCTCCGCGAATGGCGCAAAACCGAGTCCGAAAAACTCAATCTCCCTCTCTTCTTTGTCCTTGCCTCCACGACCCTCCGCAGCATCGTCCTCGCCCGCCCGCAAACTCTCTCGCAACTTAAATCCATCCACGGTCTGCCGCACGAAAAGATCGAAAAGTTCGGCCACAGCATCTTGGAAATCTGCAACGTATAGCCAGCATGCAACAAACTGAACCACTATTCATTTCATGTCCTGCTGTGCTAACGTCCAAGTCAGAGCTATGCCTCCGACCGACGCCACCCGCCACACTCCCGACTCCCTCGCGACAACGCCCACCATCGACGAGCGCGCCAACCACTGCTTCGGCTGCGGTCCCGCCAACCCGCAAGGCCTCCACCTCACCTTCACCACCGATACATCCAACCCCGAAGCCATCACCGCCACCGCGCACCTCCAGCTCGACCGCATGCACGAAGGCCCCCCGGGCCACATTCACGGTGGAATCGTAGCCGCACTTCTCGACGAAGCCATGAGCAAGCTCAACCGTCCCTTGAATGTCCTCGCAATGACCCGCCACATGGAAGTCGACTACCTTCGCCCCGCGCCGCTCTACCAGCCGCTCGTCCTCGTAGCCCGCCACCTCAACCGCCCCACCCAACCCGACGGCACGCCTGACCGCAAGCTCTTCCATCAGGCCGAACTCCGTCGCCCCGACGGCACCGTCCTCGCCCGCAGTAAAGGCCTCTTCATCGCCCTCGACGAACGCGTTCTAGCCGCGGCAGGCTTCTCCGCCCCACAACCCTAAACGCTTTCGCGAAATGCTGAGGCTCTGCAGTTGCCGGCATGCGGCCACTCAATATGAGTGTCCCAGCAAGACACATCTATCTTGCTAAAATTCGCTCCCAACAAAACCCGACGCATTCCCTCTCTCGTCTGAAAAGATTCGCAACGCCTTCGCGCCAGCGGGAAACAAAAATTGAAACCCACCAGATGAAGCGAGAGGCCATTCGCCAGCACATACCCACGATAGATGGCTCGTTGCACTCGTCTCCACAAAGGACCCGCCTTGATCTCCGCGCGCAACTCCGCAACTGTGAAGGTGGATGGATGCAGCTTCATCCTGAGTTCACCGCCGACCTTGAGCACCCGTCGCATCTCTCGTAACGCAACCGGAATATCCATGTAGCAGATCGCCACACGAGAGATCACAGCATCGAACCGCTGATCGGAAAATGGAAGCTCCTCACCTCTGCCCTGGACAAACACAAAGTCAGGAAAATTTAGTCGCCCTTGCGCGAGAGATGCTTCATCGATGTCGATGCCCACCATCTCGATTCGCGCGTCATCGCCCCTCGCCTTGAGCCGTGCCTCAAGCTCCTCGCACAGCGAATCCCCTGCCCCGCAACCCACATCCAGAATCCTGATTATCCCCGCATCCTCGCCAGAACCTGAAGCTGGCGTCGACAACTGAGAACTATCCGGCTTCGCCCCAGTATCCCTGGTCTTCGAGGAAGTATTCTTCATCCCACGTATGTACCATGGTCTTGAAGAACATCCAAACCATCCGCCAATGCCCCAGCTTCTGGAATCGCCTGTTTGTCGTTAATACCCGCCCGCGCACAATCCGAAACTGTATCCTCGCGACCCCCTTCGACAACAGATAGTCCTCAGCAAACAAGGCCTTCTCATTAAAACCACCCAACTCCCAGAAGACCTCGCGGTCAAACAGCATAAACATCCCCGTTGCAAATGGCTTGGTCAATGAGCCGACCCACTGCATCAAATTACTCCCCGCATAAAGCAGATCATCAAAAAAACTACCCTCGCGGCAGGCGATATTTGTCGTCGCCAGATGCAGTCGCCGCCGCTCCATCCTCCACATCGCCCGCCGCACCAGCGTAGGCTCAGGCAACTCCACGTCCGCATCCAGAAACAGCACATACTTCGTCGTCGCCAGCCGAGCCCCGGCATTCCGCCCTACCGAAGGCAGACCTCCCGCAACCACCTGCACCTTCAGCCGATCCTGAAAGCTAAGCGCCGCCTCCACCGTTCCATCCGTCGACCCTGCATCCGCAACCAGCACCCGAGTCTCCGCCATCCCCACATAATCCTGCTGGCACAGCGACTCCAACAAACGCGGTAGCATTGCAATCTCATTCTTTGCAGGAATCACAATCGTCAGTTCAGCGCCCATCCAGCCCTCCCCGGGGTATCAGCGGCAAACACACCACTCTGTAGACGAATCATGAGCCCACCAACCCACTCACCAGATAAACCCAGTTTGAATATTCAGCAAAATCCCACTGCCACGACTCAACCTGGATAGCCCACCCCAAACAAAACACATACCAAACCACTCAAACACTAACCGGCGAATCCGCCTTTAAAAAATCCCTGACCCTCCGTTAAATCCGTGGTCGATACCCGTTCCGCCCCAACTTTCCAAATCCGGGCATTCAAAACTGCTAAACTTAAAAGTCTCCGCGGATATCAGACACCACCGTGCGTCAAGCCCCGCACCAGTTAAAGACCCAGGAGAATCCCATGGCAGACCACACCAGCAACGGCAGCGGCAACTTCGGCACCCCATCCCTCCGCCTCAAACTAGGCCTCGCCGAGATGCTCAAAGGCGGCGTCATCATGGACGTCATGAACGTCGAGCAGGCCCGCATCGCCGAAGAGGCCGGAGCCATCTCCGTCATGGCCCTCGAGCGCGTCCCCGCCATGATCCGCGCCGAAGGCGGCGTAGCTCGCATGGCAAACCCGAAGCTCATTAAAGAGATCATGGCCACCGTCACCATCCCAGTCATGGCCAAGGCCCGCATCGGCCACTTCGCCGAGGCCCAGGTCCTGCAGGAGATCGGCGTCGACTTCATCGATGAATCTGAGGTTCTGACTCCGGCAGACGAGACCTACCACATCGACAAGCATGCCTTCACCACCCCCTTCGTTTGCGGCGCACGCAATCTCGGCGAAGCCCTCCGCCGCATCGCCGAAGGCGCAGCCATGATCCGCACCAAAGGCGAACCTGGCACCGGGGACGTCGTCCACGCCGTCCAGCACATGCGCCAGATCGTCCGTGAGATCAAATCCCTCACCGTCCTGGGCGACGAAGAGCTCTATAACGCCGCAAAGGTCCATGGCGCCCCTTATGAACTGGTCAAGCTCGTCGCCAAAGCAGGCAAACTCCCCGTCCCGAACTTCTCTGCGGGCGGCATCGCCACACCAGCCGACGCGGCCCTCATGATGCAGCTAGGGGCGGAAACCGTCTTCGTCGGCTCCGGCATCTTCATGAAAGAGCGCGCTACTCCACTCGACGTAGAAAACAACCCTATCGAGCGCGAAGAAGCCGTCAGCCGCGCTCGCGCCATCGTCATCGCCACTACCCACTTCAACGACCCCAAAATCGTAGCCGAAGCCTGTGAGTCGGTCACCGGAACCATGAAGGGCCTTGCCGCAGCCGCCATCGAAGAACAACACCTCATGCAAACCCGCGGCTGGTAATCGGGAGCAACTCCCAACGTACGGCGCTCACGATTATGCACCGTGAGCGCCGTTTTCTGTATCTTATCTCCAGAGCGCGAGTCCACCGCTCCAGGAAGAAGGCCACTTCGCATGGCCCATCAGTTCTCCACTCTCACCTTCACGCCCGACGTCACCGACGTCCAGCGCGAGATGGGCAGCCGCCCCGCAAACGAAAAGCTCAATCAACTCGCACCCGCAAACGACGCCTTCGGCCCCGACGAGCAAACCTTCATCTCCGCCCGCGACGGCTTCTACATCGCTACCGTAGGCGAAACCGGATGGCCCTACCTCCAGTTCCGCGGCGGCCCCATCGGCTTCCTCCGCATCCTCGACGACCGCACCCTCGCCTACGCCGACATCACCGGAAACCGCCAGTACATCACCACCGGCAATCTCCGCAGCAACCCTCGCGCCGCACTCTTCTTCATGGACTACCCGAACCAAACTCGCCTCAAGGTCCTCGGCAACGTCGAAGTCATCCCGTGGAAGCAAGCGCCCGAATGGAAGAGCAAGCTTCTCATCCCCGACCGCGGCCGCCCCGAGCGCGTCGTCCTCATCCACCTCGCCGCCTTCGACTGGAACTGCCCGCAGAACATTACACCGCGCTGGACCCTCGAAGAGCTTCAACGAACATCGCTCTTCGACCGCCTCAAGTCTCTCGAAGACGAGAACCGCGACCTGCGCGCAAAGCTGACGGCTAAGTCCACTTAGATTTTTTCATTCCGATGACGAACAAATCCATCACCTGCGTCGTCCCCGTCCTCCCGGTCAGCGACCTCACCCGCGCGATCAGCTTCTACCATCGTCTCGGCTTCACCTCCAAACGCCATAAAGGAGGCGGCAACTACGCTTTCATCCATCGCGACGAACACGAAATCCACCTCACCAAATACGACGGCCTCATCGAACAGCAAAATCACGGAGGCGCCTACTTCTACCTCAGCAACGGCACCGCAGCAGCCCTGGAAGCCGAATTCCTCTCAGCCGGAATCGCCCTCTCCGAGCGCCTCACTCCACGCGAGTGGAGAATGAATGAATTCGCCCTCCGCGATCCCGACGGCAACCAACTCGTGTTCGGCGAAGGTATCTCTTAAACCTGAACATCTCCACGCCGAAACCTTCTCTCTTCTCTACAATCAAATAACCGGCATGCCAAAAACTCTCACCATCGGCGTCCTCGCTTTGCAGGGCGCCTTCGAAGCCCACGCCAAAGCCCTCACCGCGCTCGGCGCCACGGCCAAACTCGTCCGAACCCCAAATGAACTCGCCGACCTAGACGGTCTCATCATCCCCGGCGGAGAATCCACCACCTTCCTCAAATTTCTCGAGCGAGACGGCTTTCTGGATGCTCTCGAATCCTTCGTCGCCACCACCCCGACCTTCGGCACCTGTGCTGGCGCAATCCTCCTCGCAAAGAACGTAGAGAACCCCACGCAAAAATCCCTCGCCGCCCTCGACATCACCGTCGAACGCAACGCCTACGGCCGCCAGATCGACTCCGCCATCCTCAGCGAACCAACCAGACTCGGAGGTGGCCCACTCGAGATGGTCTTCATCCGAGCTCCGCGCATCACCCGCACCGGCGCCAACGTTGAAACCCTGGCCACCCGCGACAACTTCCCTGTCCTCGTTCGGGAAGGCCACATCCTCGCCGCCACCTTCCACCCCGAACTCTCCGCCGACCCACGCGTGCACCAGCTCTTCCTCGATCTCATCCGCAACCGCACTTAGCAACCAATCGATTCACCCTAAACCGAACGCGCTATCCTGAAACCATGCCGTTAGCCAGCATCACTCGCCTCGCGCAATCGAACGCGCTCTTGGTGGCTCCCTCATGGTTCCTCCCAGCCAACGCCAGCGCTCACGGCCCCGCACTCGATCACCATCTCCTCCTCAATCTCTGGATCGCCCTCGCACTCCTCGCCCTCGCGCACATCATCCTCCTCACAGGCCTCATCGCACGCCGCAGCACGGAAGCCACCAACCTCTGGCGCATTGAATACCTTCCCCTCGCCGCCCTCGCGATCCTCTTCGCCACTCTCACCATCAAAGCCGAACGCCTCTGGGCCGCCACCCGCTACACCGGAGCCTCCCTCACCGCCCTGCAGGTCGAAGCCACCGGAGTGCAGTTCGTCTGGTACTTCCGCTACCCCGGCCCCGACGCCACCTTCGGTATGACACGTCCGCAACTAGTAGCCCCCGGCGAAGGAAATCCGTTAGGCATTGATCCATCCGACCCACACTCCGCCGATGACGAAGTCACCTCCGAACTGGTCCTCCCCGCAAACCGCGAAGTCGACCTACGCCTCAAAGCTCAGGACGTCATCCACGGCTTTTCCGTTCCCGAGTTACGCCTCAAACAAAACGCAGTCCCCGGCCAGCCCATCCACATTCACTTCACTCCCACCGCACTCGGAACCTACGCCATCCTCTGCACCCAACTCTGCGGCCTCGGCCACTACCGCATGAACGCCACCCTTCGTATCGTCTCTCCAGCAGACTTCGCAACATGGCTGGTAACTCACCGCTCATCGTCGAGTCAAACGCAGCAGTAAAGCGACGAGGCTGGCGACACCCACAATGCTCAAACGCTTCATCGTTCTCGCCATCGTCTCCACATTGATCCTTGTCCCTCATCTCTACGCCCAGGCCGCAGCCCCGATCATCTACAAAAACAAGCAATACGGCTTCTCCTTTACCCTTCCCGCCTCATGGAAGGGCTACATCGTCCAGACCACCACATGGGAGGGTAGCGCCTCGTCAGGCTGGACAGGTACGCCACCGCCAAACTTCTTCGACCACGGTCCCGCTCTTATCATCCGAAACCCACAATGGACGGAGACCGACCCACGCGAAGACATTCCCATTTGGATCTTCACCCACGACCAATGGAATCGCATCGAGAGCGAACACCTCATTGTCAGCGCAGCTCCCTTCGCACCCATGGAACTGGGCCATAATAAAAAATTCTTCTTCGCCCTGCCCCCGCGCTATTTACACGACGAGCTCCCGGGGTGGGAAGAGGTCTTTAAAATCAATACCAATCACCCACTGCACGCCTTCTAAGAGAATCCCGCAGGAGCGCCCGCTTTGCTTTAGCCTGAAAGCACGATGCAGCGGCAACCCACACCTTCCGCAGAGCGAACCAACTCATCTCGCCTGCGTCTCCTCTCCACGGACCACCGAGTCATCGGCATCCAGTACCTTATCCTCGCCCTGACCTCCATAGTCATCGGCACTCTCCTCTCGCTCTTAATGCGAATCCACATCGTATGGCCCACTTGGCCACTCTGGTTCCACGGACCCATCCTCCCCGAAGACTATTTGGCGCTCGTCACCATCCATGGCACCATCATGCTCTTCTTCGTCCTCACCACCGCTCCACAAGCCGGCTTCGGCAACCTCATACTCCCCGCACAAATCGGCGCGACCCGGATGGCCTTCCCCGTCCTTAACGCTGCAAGCTTTTGGCTGACCGCACTCGCACTCCTCACCCTCCTAAGCTCCACCTTCGTTCCCGGCGGCGCCGCCATCTCCGGCTGGACAGCCTACCCACCGCTAAGCGCAGTCCCCAGCGCTGGTCCCGGCCAGGCACTCGGCATGGATCTCTGGCTAGCCAGCATCGCCCTCTTCGCCATCGCCAGCACCGCAAGTTCCATCAACACCCTCACCACCATCATCCGCAATCGCTGCGAAGGCATGACATGGGAGCGCCTCCCGTTAACCGTCTGGGGATGGTTCACCGCCGCGCTCCTCAGCATCCTCGCTTTCTCCGTCTTACTCGCGGCAATCCTGCTCCTCTTCTGCGACCGCCACGCCCACACCAGCTTCTTCCTCCCCACCGGAGACCTGGTCAACAACGTCCTCCACCGCGGAGGCGACGGCAGCCCGCTCCTCTGGCTTCATCTCTTCTGGTTCTTTGGACACCCCGAGGTCTACATCGCCATCCTTCCCGGCCTCGGACTCACCTCCATGCTCTTGGCGAACTTCTCCCACCGCAAAGTCTTCGCCTACCGCACTATGATCACCACCACCCTGGCCATCGGCCTCCTCGGCATTCTGCTCTGGGGACACCACATGTTCGTCGCCGGACTCAACCCCTTCGCCAGCTCCGCCTTCTCCATCTCCACCATAGCCATCGCTCTCCCCGCCTCCGCCAAAGTCCTGAGTTGGCTAGCCACCATCTGGCGCTCCAAGCCTCAATACACCACGCCAATGCTCTTTAGCCTCGGCTTCGTCAGCCTCTTCATCACCGGAGGCCTCACCGGCCCAATCCTCGCCCAACCCATTCTCGACGAATACCTCCACAACACCACCTTCGTCGTCGCCCACTTCCACCTCATCATGGCGATGGCTGGCATCTTCGGCCTCTACGCCGCAACCTACTACTGGTTCCCGCTCCTGACCGCCACCTCCAGACACCCCGGCCGCCTTCTCTCCGAACCTCTCGGCCGCCTCCACTTCTGGAGCACCATCATCGGAGCCTACGCCGTTTTCCTCCCCATGCACCTCACCGGTCTCGCTGGAGAACCCCGCCACTACGCCCAGCTCACCGGTATCGCCGGCCCCGATGGAGCGCTCAGCCCCGCAGGCAAACTCCTCGCCCAAACCCTCCCGCTCAACCGCTTCATCACCTACGCCGCCATCTTTCTCGCCACTGCTCAGCTTCTCTTCCTGTTAAATCTCATCCGCAGCGTAGGCAAAGGATCGTTCGCAACGTCCAACCCATGGCGAGCCACCACGCTCGAATGGCACCCAGCCATGAATCCTTTCACCCCACCATCCGCATCCGATACATCAGAGATCACCGTTCATCGCGCACCATGCCACTACCAGACCAATGAGTTGGAAGACTCTTTTCTCGCTCAATGGACACCAGAGCCACTCGCCGAGACCCTAGTCGACACGGCAAACACAAAACCGGAGTAATCTGTCCCCAACCCGTGTTTCCGGAGTGAACCATCATGCCGGCCACCGTCACGCCCAATAAAACCGACCAGGAACGCCGCCGCCGACTCGAAGACCACGACAACGGCTCTGGCCGTCGTCCGCCAACGGACAAGCGTACGGGCGGCGGCGGCGACGGCGACAACTGGAACGATCGCTCCCACGGCCGACGCGGTCCCTACGAACGCCTTCATCGTTATCGCATGGGCATCTTCCTCGCGCTCGCCAGCGATCTCATGTTCTTCGTTGCCATCATCACCACCTTCTTCGTCAATCAATCCACTGGACACATCAACGCCTACAACCGCTACGTCAATGAGTGGGTCCCCACCGTCATCCCCCGCATCCTCTGGCTCAACACCGCCGTCCTGATCGTTAGCACCATCACCATGGAACTCGCCCGACGTCAGATGTTCCGCGAAAATGACGTCATGGACGAGTGGCTCGGCCTCGGCAAACCCATCACCCGCCGCGCAATCCCCTGGCTCTCCGCGACCATCGCCCTGGGCCTCGCCTTCCTCGCCGGCCAATGGATCGCCTGGCGTGAACTCGCTGCCCAACACGTCTTCTTTCGCACCAGCCAGAGCAGTCACTTCTTCTACCTCATCACCGGAGTCCACGCCGCCCACCTCATCCTCGGTATCACCGTCCTCATTGCGGCCTTGGCCGGCCTCTATATTTCACGTCAGCTCGAGACTCGTCAGATCATCGTCGACGGCGTCGCCTGGTACTGGCACGCCATGGGACTTCTCTGGCTCTTCCTCTTCGCCCTCCTGGCCTTCTTCCAATGAAGCCGTCGCATCTCGGTCAAATCGCCCTCCTCACAGCGATCCTCTCCCTGACTCCCGCAGCCCACCCCCAAGGCTGCGCCCAGTGCCTCGACAACACAGCCGCCACACCACCCGCAACTCAGCGAGCCTACCGCCGCGCCATCATCCTCCTGACCCTCACCGCCAGCGGGCTCTTCGCCACCACGCTCATAGTCTTCAAACGCCACCGCTAATCAAAATCATCCACGCCTCCGAAGGAGCATCAAAACAATCAAGGAGATTCACGTGACTCGCGAGCAGAAATACGAAACCTTCAAGGCCCTCCACGAGCGCGAAGGCGCCTTCGTCCTCCCGAACCCATGGAACGCAGGCTCCGCAAAGATCCTCACCGCGCTCGGCTTCGAAGCGCTCGCCACCACAAGCGCTGGATTCGCCTTCTCCATCGGGAAAGAAGACTCCAACACCGAACTGTCACGCGACGGAATCCTGGCCAACGCAAAAGAGATCGTCGAGGCCACTCCTCTAGCCGTCTCCGCCGACCTCCAGGACGGCTTCGGCCCATCCCCCGAGATGTGCGCCGCAACGATCCGTCTCGCTGCCACCATCGGCCTCGCCGGAGGCTCCATCGAAGACGCAACCGGAAACCCCGACTCCCCCATCTACGATCTCCAACTCTCCGTCGAGCGAATCCAGGCCGCCGCCGAAACCGCCCATACCCATCACTTTCTCCTCACCGCAAGAGCCGAAAACTTCCTCTACAACCGCCCCAATCTCAAAGACACCATCCGCCGCCTCCAGTACTTCGCCGAAGCCGGGGCCGATGTCCTCTACGCCCCCGGCCTCTCCACCATCGAAGACATTCGCGAGGTCTGCGCCTCCGTCTCCAAACCCGTCAACGTCCTCATGGGCTTCGGCAATGCCACATTCTCCGTCGAACAATTAGCCGCCATCGGAGTTAAACGAATCAGCGTCGGTGGATCCCTCGCCCGAGCCGCCCTCGGCGCCTTCGAACGAGCCGCACGAGAGATAAAAAACAAAGGCACCTTCACCTACGCCAAAGAAGCCATCTCCCACACCGACATATCCGCCTACATGGCAAACGCCAAAAGCTAAGCACCCAAAAAATCACTGCTCAAGAAATGGCTTGAAGAAACGCCTCACCAAAATTCGAAAGAACCCGTTGATTTAAAACGGCGGGACTTCACAGGCTGCGAAAAACTCTATTCTGTGTTAGGGGCACGACTTCAGTCGTGCCTCAAAATGCTTGTATGCAGCGGGCTTCAGTCCCTGGTTTTTGCTTCGCCGGCCACAACCGGACTTTTTCAGCACCCCCTTCAGTCCCGCCGTAAAATTCAATAAGAGAAAACTGATTTTAGCCACCGAGGGAATGTTCGCAACCCTCCGTTTGTGTCTCAAAGCTCACAGCTCAAAACTCATCGCTCTTATGCACTGCAAGCTCACCCTCACTTACGACGGCACTCCTTTCAACGGCTGGCAGATCCAGCCCAACCTCCCCACCATCCAGGGCACCCTCGCCCAGGCCATCCACCGCATTACCGGAGAAACCGTACTCCCTCAGGGCTCCGGCCGCACCGACACCGGCGTCCACGCCCTTGCCCAGGTCGCCTCCTTCACCCTCACTGTCCCTATCCCCGCCGCCAACTTCCATCGCGCTCTTAACCGCGCACTTCCTTCAAGCATCCGCGTCCTCTCCGTCGAAGCCGTACCGGCAGACTTCCACGCCCGTCATAGCGCTCGTCGCAAAACCTACGAATACCGAATCCTTCCCGGCGAACGCATCTGCCCTCCGATGCTCGCGCCCTATGTCTGGCCGTGCCGGCTCCCACTCGATCTCGCCGCTCTGCAACAAGCTGCCACTCACGTCCTCGGCACGCATGACTTCACCTCCTTCGCCGCCAACGACGCCGATCTGACAACCCGTAACCAACTAACCGAAGACGAAACTGACGACGGGCCCCAGATTGAACCTGACCAAATCGTTGTCATTCCGACTGGAGGAGGTACATTTGCCGCCGCAGTGGAGGAATCCGCTTCTCTACCTCAACCCTCAATCCGCACAAACATCCGCACCATCCACCAATCAATTTGGCACCAGCAAGACGATCTCTTCATATACCGAGTCACCGGCTCCGGCTTCCTCCATCACATGGTGCGCAACCTCGTCGGCACCTTCGTCCAGGCGGCCATTCATCGCATCGCACCTAACGAGATCCACAACATCCTCGCCGCAGGCAATCGTAGCGCCGCCGGTCCAACCGCTCCAGCCAGCGGCCTCTTTCTCGTCGAGGTCGAGTACGATTGACCGCACGCCGGCAAAGTCGGGTACCCCATCTTGGCGCCGGTTTTATCGTCGGTAAGGTGGGCATCGAGTGAAGCGAGACTGCTTCCGCCTACGTCCAGGATGCCGAGGCCTCTAAACTCGAGATGACCCTCTAAATGTCCCCCTCTTCCGCCCAACGCCGCATCACTGATCTCGCGACCGCCACCGCCGTCCATCGCGCCTTCCACTGGCTGCATCTCCACCAGCCGCAACTTCGCAACTGGCAGTTGGAGATGGTCCGCATCCCCGCTCCTCCCTTCGGCGAATCCACCCGAGCCGCCTGGTTTCTCGACCGCTTCCACCAACTCGGTCTTACCAACATCCACCTCGACGACGCTGGCGACGTTCTGGCCGAACTGGGTCCTGAATCATCCTCAACCGAAACGCCGTGCGTCCTCCTCTCCGCCCACCTCGACACCGTATTTCCCCCCGGTACCCTCACCGATCCCACAGAAGAAAAAAACAGTCCTCGCATCCACGCGCCCGGCATCTGCGACAACGCTGCCGGCCTCACTGGACTGCTGGCCATAGCCGCCGCCCTGCGCTACGCAAAAATCACACCGCCAATCCCTATCCTCTTCGCCGCTAACGTAGGGGAAGAGGGCGAAGGCGATCTCCGTGGCATGCGTCACCTCTTCGAACGCGGCCCCTACCGCACCCGCATCGCCGCCGCCATCGCCCTCGAAGGCAGCGGCAGCTCCGCCGTCGTTACCCGTGCCCTCGGCAGCCTTCGCTTCCGTGTCACCATCACCGGTCCCGGTGGCCACTCATGGACTGACGCAGGCACCCTCAACCCCATCCTCCTTCTCAGCCAGGCCATAACCCGCATCGCCGCCATCAATCTCCCCGCCAACCCGCTCACCACCGTCAACGTCGGTCACATCTCCGGCGGCACCTCCATCAACTCCATCCCGGAGTCAGCCACTGCACTCCTCGATATCCGCTCCACCAGAATCCACCCAACTCATCGCCACCGCCGCCACCATCCACGAGATCTTCAACGAAGTCATCACCCTGGACCACGCATCAAAAACTGCAACCCAATCCCCAAAACTTCACATCGAAACGATCGGCAACCGACCCGCCGCCGTACTACCCGACGACTCGGCCATCCTACAAACCCTGCGCGCCGTCGACCGTCACCTTTCCCTCCGTACCGAACTCCGTCTGGGATCCACCGACGCCAACCTTCCTCTGTCACTCGGCATCCCCGCAATCGCCATCGGAGCCGGAGGCCAGGGCGGAGGCATTCACACCCTCCAGGAGTGGTACGATCCCACTGGCCGCGAAACCGCCCTGCGCCGCATCCTCCTACTCCTTCTCGACACCCTGCAAACCAACCCTCCAAACTCCCATCGCTAGTTGTCATCCTTCGCGAAGCGGAGGACCTGCTTTTGTAGTTGCAGTCTGGAGTTACAAAAATCTCCAAAAACGCCCAAAAATTGCCTGTCAACCCCTAAAGCCACTTAAACCTAACCCCACCAGCAACATACGATTGGTATCTTTACCCCACCCAACCAGCTACGATTAAATCAGACTCGAAAATCGAGACGAAGCGAAGCACTCCGATCTTTCTCATCTAAAATCAGGACTTTAGAATCATGCGCTTTGAAATGAAGACTTTACAAAGAAAGCCCAAGGCTAACCCCTGTAATTGCAAGACTTTGCGCAAAAAAAGGCCAGGAGGGGGGCCGCCCTGATACACTCCCATCCGTGAAAGCCCTCACGTTCTCAGCCATCCTCCTTGCTGCTTCGGTAGCCCACGCCCAGACCGGCCGACACCGTCATCCTTCACGGCAACATCCTCACCGGCACCCACCTCCGTCCCGAGGACCCCTCGCCAACCCCTGCAAAAGTCACCGCCATAGCCATCGCCAATGGAAAAATCCTGGCCGCGGGCACAGACGCTGAAGTCCTGCAGCTCAAAGGCCCCAAAACCCAGGTCATCGACCTCCACGGCGCATTCGCCATGCCCGGCTTCGACGACGCCCACACCCACATCGGCGAAGCCGGCCGCCAGAAGCTCTCCGTCAACCTCGTCGGAGTCCAGTCTCTTGCCGAGATGCAACAGCGCATCAAGGCATACGTTGCGACCGCCAAACCCGGCACATGGATTCAAGGTGGAGGATGGGACCACACCCTCTGGTCCAACGACAAACTCCCCTCCCGCGAAGACCTCGATCAAGTCACCGATGGCCACCCAGCGATCTTCCGCCGCGTCGACGGACACATGGGCGTCGCCAACTCAGCCGCTCTCGCCGCTGCAGGCATTACCCCCGCCACCCCCGACCCCTCAGGCTCAAAGATCGATCGCGACGCCTCCGGCAACCCCACCGGCATCCTTCGCGAAGCCGGTGCCAACGGCCTCGTCTTCGGCAAAATTCCTCCGCCCTCTATCGAAGAACGACGCCAGGCACTCCAGGTCGCGATCCGGGATATCCTCTCCAACGGCGTCACCAGCATCCAGGACAACTCCGACTGGGAAGACTTCCTCGCCTTCGAAGAGCTCGAACACGCTGGCAAACTCAAGCTGCGGGTCGGCGAGTGGCAAGCCTTCGATCAACCTGTAGACGTACTCAAAGAACGCCGCTCCAGCCATCCCTCCGACGATCCTCTCCTGCACCTCACTCAGCTTAAGGGATACATGGACGGCTCCCTCGGCTCCCGCACCGCCGCCCTCGACGAACCCTACTCCGACGACTCCGGCAACTCCGGCCTCCCCCGCTATCAGCAGGACAAGCTCAACCAGATGGCCGCCGAACGAGCCATGGCCGGCTTCCAGCTAGGCTTCCACGCCATCGGCGACCGCGCCAACGCCATAGCCCTCAACGCCTTCGGAGTGGCCGACCAGGTAGCCAACTACCCGCCAACACCAGCGGAACAAGGCCCGAATGCCGACATTGTCACCAAACCAGAGTCCGGCGCAGCCCCGCCCCCAGCCGCCCTTCGCTTCCGCGTAGAACACGCCCAGGTCCTGCTTCCGGCCGACTTCGACCGCTTCGAAAAAGAGGGCGTCATCGCCTCCATGCAGCCATCCCACCTCCTCACCGACATGAAGTGGGCCACCGACCGCCTCGGCCCCGAGCGAATCAAATACGCCTACGCCTGGAAATCTTTCCTCGACCATCACGTAGTTCTCGCCTTCGGCACCGACTACCCCGTCGAGCTCATCAACCCCTTCCGCGGCCTCTACTCCGCGGTCACGCGCCAAAATGAAGCGGGAACCCAGACCTTCCAGCCACAGGAAAAGATCTCGCTCAACGAAGCCATCTACGCCTACACCCAGGCCTCCGCCTTCGGAGAGTTCCGCGAAAAAGTAAAAGGCCGCCTCGAGCCCGGCTACCTCGCCGACCTCATCGTCCTCGACCGCGACATCACCACCGCCTCACCCCAGCAACTCCTCCACACCAAAGTCCTCCGCACCGTAGTCAACGGCGAAACCGTCTACACCGCGCAGACCGAACAAAAATCTGGAGCACAGAAGTAGTTGGCGAAACGGCTCAGCCCCTCAACCATCGCCCACCTGCTGCTGCTTGCAGTCGTCTTCGTCTGGGGCGCCACCTTCGTCCTCGTCAAAGACGCGCTGCAGGATGTCTCCCCTCTCCTCTTCAATCTTCTCCGCATGACTCTGGCGTTCCTCGCTCTTGCCATCGTGAATCATCGCCAACTCCGCAGTATCAGCCGACGTTCTCTGATCTCCGGCATCATCGTCGGAGTCTTCCTCGCCGCCGGTTATCAATTCCAGACAGCTGGCCTCGCCCTCACGACGCCGGCGAAGTCCGCCTTTATCACCGGCCTCGTCGTAGTCTTCGTGCCTCTCTTCACGCTCGTCCCTGCGCTTCGCTCTCCCAACACGCAACCACCCCGCTGGACCGCAGCCCTCGGTGCATTCTTCGCCTTCTCAGGCCTGCTTCTTCTCACCACGCCAGCCGGAACATCCTTCCAGAACCTCTTCACCAGCATCGGCATCGGCGATCTCCTGACTTTAGTCTGCTCCATTGCCTTCGCGGGCCATCTTCTCTCCCTCGCTCACACCTCGCACCGGGTTCCAACCGGCCAACTCGCCACTCTCCAGATTGGCGTAGCCGCGCTCATCATAGCCATCACCCTCCCGCTCGGCGGAAGACCTCATCTCACCGTAACTCCACGGCTTATCATCGCCCTCGCCATCACCAGCCTTCTGGCCACCGCCGCCGCTTTCACCATCCAAAGCTGGTCCCAACAGCATCTCCCCCCCACTCACACAGCCATCCTCCTCACCCTCGAGCCCGTATTTGCTTGTTTGACCTCCTTTCTTGTCCTGCATGAGCATCTTGGAACCCGCTCTCTTCTGGGTGCCACCCTTATCCTCGCCGGCATCGCCTGCATCGAACTGCTCTCCGGCAGCACATCCACTCCCGTTGCATCAGGACTGAAGAAAGCGAAGACTTTCGCCCCGGAATGGCGTCTAAGCAAGGGACAGGCCAACTCCTCTTCAAACGAAGCGGCAGCTGGGGAACAACGACTATACTTAGAGTTCATGCCGTGCAGACTGTCCGGCACACAGCGGTACACAACAAAAAGGTTAAGATTGAATAATGGACACACTGAATAGCAGCTCTCCAACTCTGTTCGAACGCATTCGCCGCCACCGCCTCACGACGACCTTCGTCCTCCTCGCGACCCTGTCGGTTGGAATTCTCGCCGGCTCGGTTCTCACGCGCGGTGTCAGCGGAAAAGAACAGGCCAAGGTTGACTCGTCTGACGCGAGACCCCTTGTTATTCCATCACCTGTGACGCTTTCCAACGGCTTCTCACAGATAGTGAAAGAGGTCGGCCCCGCAGTCGTTAACATCAATACCGAGGAGTTGCCTAAGCCGTCTGCCAACCGCCGCAAACGTGGCGGTCAGCGGGTCGTGCCGAACAATCCAGACGACGACGATCAAACTCCCGGTGATACGCAGGACTTCTTCAACCGCTTCTTTGGCGGACAAGGTGGCGATGGAGATGATGGCGCAGCCGGTGAACGTCGCGCTCTCGGCTCAGGCTTCATCGTGGATCCCCGTGGTTACATCATCACGAACAACCACGTCGTGGACAAAGCGGACAAGATTTACGTCAAGCTGTCAAGTGACCCCGACGATGTCGGTGATCCGGGTCGTCTTGCCACTGTCGTCGGGGTCGACAAGGACACCGATATCGCGGTCATCAAGATCGAGACCAAAGAGCCGCTTCCAACCATCAAGCTTGGCAACTCCGACGGTGCGCAGGTTGGAGACTGGGTTCTCGCCATCGGCAGCCCTTTCACCCTGTCAAAGACCGTAACCGCTGGCATCATCTCCGCCAAGAACCGGAGCATCGAAGAACCCAGCGCAAACGGCGTCTCGCAGACGCAGTTCCAGCGCTTTATCCAGACCGATGCCGCCATTAACCCCGGAAACTCCGGTGGCCCACTCGTCGACATGTCCGGCCAGGTCGTCGGCATGAACACCGCCATCTACACCTCTTCGATGGGCTCTCAGGGCGTCGGCTTCGCAATGCCCGCGAACATCATCGCAAGTGTTTACAACATGCTCATTGGTCCAGAACATAAAGTCGTTCGCGGCTCTATCGGCATTCAGTTCCAAACCGCCCAATCCTCCGCAGTCGGTCGCATTTACGGGTTCACTAACGGCGTGATTGTAGGCACGGTAACTCCTAATGGTGGCGCTGCGAAGGCAGGAATTCAGGTCGGTGATGTCCTTGTCTCGATCGATGGCCGTAACATCAAAGATGGCGATGACCTGGTAAATGATATCTCGGCTCGCCACGTCGGATCGAGCGTCAAACTCGGCTACCTGCGCGACGGCAAGCAAGGCACTGCCAACGTCGTCATTGGCGATCGGGCAAAGACCTATGCCGAAATCACAGGCCAACAAGATGACCAGTCGACTCCGCAGGAGGCCGACGCAGGTGAGGGCAAACTGGGAATCACAGTTTCGGCAATTCCGCCTGCTATCGCTGCTAAGACGGGTATCAAAGGCGGCGTGATCATCACCAGCGTTCGTCCCGGCTCCTTTGCCGACGAAATCGGCCTGGGTAAAACCGCGATCATCACAGCAATCAATCGCAAGCCTGTGCCTGACGAAGCAAGCTATCGAGCCATCGTCTCAACCCTTAAGTCCAAGGATGACGTGGTCTTTGTGATTCAATTGCCCAATCAGAAGAACGTAAGTTCTTACGTGGGTGGCACCCTTCCGTAAAACCTCTGCGATGCAGGAGGGGCGCGCATCTCACCCGCGCCTCTCTTTGCACGTGAGAGTCAAGCCTCCTTGACAAGCGAAACCACCCAAAAGATGTAGGTGAATTGGTCAACCTTTTGTTGCCATGACAGTTACTCCCGAGATACTCTACCCACGTCGGCAATGGGTCGACGGGTAGATTTTGTTCAATACTCGGCCTAAGGTAATATTCGTTTATGCATTTTGGTAAAGCACTTCTAAGCTCGACTCTGCTACTGTCGACTGCCTTGCCGTGCTCGGCCTATTCCCATGCCCGTCGCGGTCCAACTTCTCCTAAGTTATTCAATAAGCGGTCCAAAGCCGCCCCAAAACCCGCAGGTCAACGTGGAATTGACGACTCACGGGCTGCCCAGATTCAGGCGTCGCTGATCAAATCTGGCTACCTTTCAGGGGAAACGTCGGGCCATTGGGATAATCGAACGGAAGCCGCCATGCAAAAGTTTCAGGAAGATAATGGCTGGCAGACCAAACTAATGCCCGACGCTCGAGCCCTCATTAAGCTTGGCTTAGGCCCGGCTCAGGATTCCGTTTCGAATCCCTCTCCCCTCGCTGGCCCGGAATCAACTTCAATCTCTAGCCTCACTCCCAGGTAGTAAACGGTCTCGTCCCAACAAAACCTAGCTATCGATTTTTCTTGCGAAGATCTGGCGGCTATTTTTACGCGCCTATCGTAAAGACGTAGTCAAAAACATCCTCCGCTGTTACCGGTAAGCTACCTACCCTCTCCAGAGCACCACGCTCCAGCCACATTCTCAGCCAATAATATTGATGCAGCCTGACCAAACGGGAAGCTATCGGTCGTTGCTGTTCCAGAACCGCGGTAATCCGCGCCGCCAGGGCGTCTTCGTCTTTGACTGTCTCGAGCTTCGTCTCCGCTCCGTTGCTGTCCAGTAGTCGGCCTCGCGCAACCGCGAACTGGGAGCTTTCCATAACTCCGCTCTCAACCTTTAGTTCCGCCATCTTCTCCGTCGCAAAGGCCGCGGACGCGTCCAGACGATCGGCAAAACCGAAGTACAGAATCCGCGACCCTGCCATACGCAGAGGCAGCAGCCCAAATTCCTCGACAAACACTTTGGGCATCACCAGGGCCATCCTCTCCGGAGAAAATCCCTCCATAGTCAACACTGGACATCCCCACTGCATGCTCAATCCACGTGTGATCTGTTCTTCCCGCAGACCGCACTCACTCATCAACCAGTCCCCGATTCGTCCGGCTCCGTTCAGTCGTTGCGCAGCCAGTGCCTTTTGAAGTTGTGGGTGAGTAATCCATCCCTGCGCCAGCATCAACAAACCCAGGGGTACTCGGTGCCGATGCGGAGCCGCCATCGCCGAAGAATCGCCAAGTTCGCGCCGCACCGCCGTCTGCACCATCCCTAAGACGCAGCGACCGCTGCAGCCCCACTGCGCTTCGAAGATCGGCCGCTTGCGATTTCGCCACGGCAACGTCCATCCGTTCGCGCACTCTGCATTGCCGCAGAGTCGCCGCTGCGGAGCTTGTCCCGCTGACATGGGAAGCCCCACTCCTCCCGCGCCTTGTGACGGCTCATAAACGACACCGTCCCAGGCCAATTCTCCATTGACTCCCAACATGCTCTGCCGCGATGCACTACCCTCGGCGTTCCCAATCTTCTTCGTTAGAAAAGGCATCGTATGCTCTCCAGTCTCAGCTGCGGCACAGCGACTTCAGTAACACGCAGCGCAAAGTTACCGTTTACGACAACCACTTCGCCCCGTGCAACAATCCTGTCTCCGACGATCAGATCGACCGGTTCCGAGACGTGCCGGTCCAACTCCACTACATCGCCCGGTCCCAGCTCAAGAACCTCACGCAAAGACATCTCTCGGGAGCCAAACTGCAACGTCGCATCCAACTCAACATCGCACAGTAGTCCGATGTTCGGATCGGCCCCTGAGTAACTTTCAACACTCTCGTTTGAAATGATTGCCTTCTCCACTGCGCCTTCCTCTCTCAATTCGCACTCATCGTTCCAGCGACGCTTTGGTTGTCCAGATAATCGTCGCGCTGATAGCTCTCTTTACTGCCCTCAAGCTGCGCCCCACGGTGTTCCCCTGTCCTTACTGGATAGGCACTCCCAAATCGCTTTCCACCAATCCGCAGTTCGGCTGCCGAATGCTTGGCCAGCGGGAGTCGCAGAATCCTTCCAGGTTCCAGTTCCGCAAGATCTTTCCCTCGCAACCGCATCACGGGAAATTGGAGAGCTGCGCCAACCCTTGTCTCTCCAATCAACTCACGCATTCTTATCTGCGCTTCCTTCGATCGCCTCTTCGGGTGATCCCCCACAGCAATCAATCGCCGCAGCATTGCGTTCAGGACAACTGCGGGAAGGCACAGATTCAACGCACCGCGCGCCTCAGGCATCTGTGCTTCGAAGCTTACGCACAGAGTTTTTTCACCAGCAGTAAGCATCCGCGTTATCGTTGGCTCCGACTCTCGCTTTTCAAAGACGAACTCCAGACCAACCGACTGCCAGGCAAGGTTCAACTCCTGGACTGCCATCTTCACGACCGATGTCAGAATTGCTTCTTCGATCTCAGTCAGCTCCCGCGCCGGCCACGCTCTTCCCTCCCCGCCTAACAGCACATCCACAATCGGTGATGCCAGCGAAAGTTCAAGCTCCAGAAGCCCAACCGCCCCCGAGGGCTCCAACCGAATCGAACAGATATAGCTCGAAGACGACAACCGCTCAAGAAATTCGCTGAACACGAGTTGCTCGCCGGCGACGAGCTTCATCTTGACCGGCGTCCGCAACCACGTTCCCAGCGTATGCATCAGATTCCGCGCAAATAGATCATTGACTGAGCTGATTGCTCGCATCTGATCGTTGCTGATCTGGCCCGCACGACTAAAGTCATACTGCTCCAGCGGCGGCTCATTTACTGATACCACTGATTCCACAGCGCTCGTCGTTGAAGCTGCAAATAGTGCGTCAATATCTCCCTGCCCAAGCTGCTTTCCCATGCTTCCTTTTCTCCTCAGAAATCTCTCATCTCACGGTTTCAGTTACTCCTACCGGTTTGAGTTGCGCCCCTTGGACACTTCAGCTGAATTGCTGCCGTGCAAACTCGTCAGAGCCGTTCGTAGCCGCAGCACTGCTGAAGAATGAATCTGAGAAACCCTGGACTCCACCACACCCAACGTCAGCCCAATCTCTTTCATCGTCAACTCCTCATAGTAGTAAAGCGTCAATACCATTCGTTCCTTATCCGGCAACTTATCGATGGCGTCGGCGAGTCGTTGCTTCATCTCGCCTTTTAGGCAACGAAACAGCGGATCGTCTTCAGGCGAGCCTGGAATATACGCAAGCTCTTCGTCACCGGAATCCTCCGACCGTTCCATATGCAAGCTTCCGATCTCAAGCCCTTTCAAATCTCCTAGCAGCAGCTGATACTCTCCCAGGGTTAAATCCATCTCCCGGGCGATCTCCTGTTCGGACGGCGCTCGTCCCACACGTTGAGTTACACAGCGAATTGCCTCCTCCACCGCCCTGCCCTTGCGCCGCAGCTCTCGCGGGCTCCAGTCCAACGTTCGCAACGAGTCAAGAATTGCGCCTCTAATTCTGAACTGCGCATAACTCTTGAACTGCACCTTCTTCGTGTGGTCGAACTTCGAAAAGGCATCAATCAAGCCAACAACACCTGCCGAGACTAGATCGTCAAGCTCCACGTGCTGCGGCAACCGTTCGTGAATCCTCCGCGCCAGATAGCGCACCGTTGGCAGATGTTCCATCAATAACAAGTCTCGTTCTGTCGGACCCGCTCCTTCGGTCCCCGCTTCCGCCGGTGCTCGCTTATCGATGAATGGCGCAAATACAGCAGCATCAGCCCGCGCCGCACCTTCCAATAAGACCTGTCCTTCACCAAAACGTTCGTCTCTCGATAACCCTTGCAAAACCCCTCCCGAAATCGAACTCAATACACTCATGACCTGTTTCCTATCTCTCACGTGATTTCCTCTTTACGCATCCTCTTCAACCTATCGTCCCGACGCTTCGCACCCGGATCTCTGGAGGAATCTCTGCCGGCGCGAGAACCGTCACCTTCGGGAGGAACGGTTCCAGCCAGCGTCGAACGTGATAACGGGCTGGACTCGGACATAGAAGCACGGGTAATGCCGAGGTGGACGCTCCTCCGGTTAGTCTTTTCACAGACTCCACCAATCGCTTCAGGTAGTCCGAAGGCATTCCTGACGGCCGCACCCCATCTCCGAGCAGCAGGCCAGCCCCTTGTGGATCGAAGGTCTGTAACACCTCACTCTCGAGCCCTTGCTCCATGACTAATACCTTCAGCCCACCATCACCGTCCAGCAATGGATGAACAAGCCCTCGCCCAAGCGATTGCCGCACGCTCTCCACCAGGTGAACGACGTTCTTTGACTGCTGTGCCGCCTCAACCAGAACTTCGAGAATGGCCCCAAGATCTCGAATCGAGACCTGTTCTCTCAGCAACTGCTGCAACACACGCTGAACCTCGCCGAGCGTCATCAGCTTCGGAACCAGTTCCTCCACTAGCTTGGGATGAGATTCATTCATACTGTCTAACAGCCGTTTCACCTCCTGCCGCCCCAGTAGTTCGTACGCATGCCTCCGAATCAATTCGCCAAGGTGTGTCCCAATCACCGTCGTCTGATCGACCACCGCATAGCCCGCCGCCAGTGCCTGATCCTCAAGTCCGGGCTGAATCCACCGCGCTTGCACGCCAAACGCCGGCTCCTTCGTCTCCACCCCTGGCAGGGCTCGCGCCTTCGGATCGGCATTCACCGCCAACAGGCAATTCTGTTCTGTCTGCCAACGTGCAATCTCGATCCCACGCAGGCTCACAACGTATTCGCGCGGGCGGAGCCGGAGATTGTCCGTGATATGAATAGGCGGAACGATGAACCCCAACTCGGTTGCCAAGTGCCTCCGAAGCGCACGGACCCGGTTGAGCATCTGTCCACCCTGTTTCTCATCGACCATCGGAATAAGCTGGAACCCGATCTCCAGCGTCAGCTCATCCATCTTCAGTAACGAAGCCAGGTTCTCACCCTTACTCGCGTCAGTTGCCTTGGCCTTATCACCCTTCGCAGTAGCGTCTCCTTCTTCGTCAGTCACCATCAGCGACGCGTCTTTAGCGGCCGGCAACCTGCGCGCAATGAGTCCGACTCCAACAGCCAGCAGCACAAAGGATAACTTTGGCAACCCAGGGATCAACGCCAAGCCTAGCAGGACGCCGCACGCGATCCAAAGAGTATTTCTTCCTCCAAGCAGCTGCGTTCCGAGTTCAGCGTCCAACGAGCCCGCAGAAGAAGCCCGCGTCAAGACCATCCCACCAGCGATTGATACCAGAAGGCTGGGGATCATCGTTACCAGGCCATCGCCCACGGTCAGAACCGTGTAGGTCTTCATCGCCGTGGCCAAATCCGTTCCATGTTGCAGCACGCCGATCAAGAGTCCCGCAACAATGTTGATCGCGGTGATTAAAATTGTCGCCAGCGAATCGCGTTGGTTGAACTTCGCCGCGCCGTCCATCGCGCCGTAAAACTCAGCTTCACGCGCGATCGCCTGCCGTCGCTTTCTTGCTCCCTGCTCATCGATTAGTCCGGCATTCATATCCGCGTCGATTGCCATCTGTTTTCCCGGCAGCGCATCCAGCGTGAACCTCGCCGTCACCTCGGCCGTCCTCACCGCGCCATGGCTAACCACCAGAAACTGAATCGCGATCAACGCAAGAAATAGCACCAATCCTACTACGTAATTTCCACCCACGACGAACTGACCGAATGCCTCGATCACCGATCCCGCCGCATGGGTTCCCTCCTGCCCATGCAGCAGAATTCTGCGGCTCGAAGCCAAATTCAGCGACAGCCGAAACAGCGTCAACAAAAGCAACAGCGTCGGGAATACCGAAAAATCTACCGCCCGTCGCACCTGCACCGCCGTCAAAAATACAATCACCGAAGCGGTAATCGAAGCCGCCAGCAAAAGATCCAACACCACGCTCGGTACTGGAATAATCATGACGAAGACCATGCTGATCGCCGCCACCGGTAACAGCAGCGTCTGAAGCCTCGCTATCCTAAAGCCGTTTCTCTCTATAGCCATCTCGCTCACATCCCACCTCGAAAATCCCGCATTCCCGAAACTCCCATTATTCCTGCGCTTCCTCTCAAGTCGTCGCGGCCCGCTCCGTCTTGCATCCTCTCTTTCTCCTTTGCCAAGCGTGCCTGTCGCACGCGCTCCTCTACTTTCTCCCGGTATAGATAAGCCAAAATCCCCGCAACCGCCGCATATAGCTCAAACGGAATCGACTGTCCCGGTTCAACCGCCTTGTACAGACTGCGGGCGAGCGGAGGATTTTCGATGATCGGAACACCGGCCCACGTGGCCTCCTCACGAATCTCTGCTGCAAGAAGATCGCGCCCCTTGGCCAGCACCGTCGGCGCCGACATCGTCTCGAAGCTGAACTCCAGCACCACCGCGTAGTGTGTTGGATTGGTGATGACCACACTCGCGCGCGACATATCCGCCTTAACCCTGCGCTTCCGCATAGCGCGCTGAATTTGCCGGATCTTTGCTTTGATCTGCGGATTACCCATCGAATCCCGGATCTCTTCGCGCATCTCCTGCTTGCTCATCTTCAGCCGCTGGTTCCAAGTTCTCCACTCGATCGCATAATCCAGACCGGACCAGACTAACGTCACCCACGCTGCATCCAGAGCCAGTCGATACGCAGTCGAAAAGGTCGCTGGCAAGCGAACCAGGCTCATTACAGGCATCGGAATAATCAAGACCCTCACTGCGCCCCACCCTAGAACCACCATCACCGCAGCTGGCACTAGTGATTTCGTTATCCGCGTCACCGATCGCAGGCTGAACAGATTTCCCAGATTTGTCACGGGATTCAACTTCGCAAACTTCACCCCGAGCGCACTTGGGTAAATCTGAATGCCTCCACTCTGCGCTACTCCTGACAAAAGCGCCCCAGCAAAACTCATTGCTAGAATCAGCCCGATCGGGAGCAACGCCGGCAAGAGGATCTGACGCACCGCACCGATTAGAAGCATCTCTCCGCTCTGATTGCCGGACCTTACTGCCGCACGCAAACTGGCAGAGTACGCTTTGCTCCAATTCGAAACCAATCCGTTCGACAATCCTCCGAGCATCGCTACGCCGCCCAGCATCGCCATCGCAGAGAGTAACTCCCGGCTGTGAACACGATCACCCCGCTCTCGCGCCTTCTTCTTGCGCAGTGGTGTCGCTTGCTCTGTTCCCTTATCGGCCATCAAACCTGCCCGTCATGCGCGCACCAACATCTTTTCCGCAGCATCCAGCAATGCCGTAAAGTGACGCTCGATCCATCCGGGCCACACCGCGAGACTCCCAATCAGGACCACATATGACACCATCGTCTTAAGTGGAATGCTCAACACCATCGCAGGTAGTTGAGGTGACAATCGTGCTACGAGTGCCACTGTCATCTCTACTGTGAGGGCGGCAGCCAACACCGGTGCAGCCAGTTGAAGCCCTGCAAGAAAAATCCCGGACGCCATCATCGCGAGCGCCGGCCCCGTCTTCGCCTGCATGACCGCATGCCCGACAGGAACTACGGAAAAGCTGCGTACCATCGCTGCCAAAAGGCTTCTGTCGAGGCCAGTTCCGATCATCACGAGCACACCCAGCCAGTTCAGCATCTGCCCCAATACTGCCGTCTCAATCATCGAGTTTGGATCCAGCAGGTTGACCAGCGAAAAACTGAATTGCAGCCCTAGTAGTGTTCCCGCAAACATCAAGGCCTCACTCAACAGCATCAACGAAATCCCAAATACGAGCCCAACGCTCAGCTCTCCCATCAATGCTTTCCCGTCAAGCACGGCGTGCGCACCTGGAACACTCGCCACAGCGGGTGCGAGCAAAGCAGTCAGCGCAAATACAAATCCAGCTTTAATCCGCGGCGCGATTGCCGGCGAAGAGAAGATGGGAGCGAATACCATCAGTCCGCTAAGCCGCACCATCACCAGAACCGCTGCCGCCAAGTAATGAGGCCAATCCTCGATCAGTCCACCTAGCTCGCGATTCATTGACCCTAACCCAGATACTTATGGAAGCCAGTCAGCATTTGCACCGTAAATCCCACCAGCCGATGCACCAGCCAAGGGAGCGTGGCAACCGCGACAACAAAGACTACGATCAGCCGCGGCACTGTCGTCAGTGTCTGCTCCTGCACGCCGGTCAGCGTTTGCAGCAAGCTAACAGTAAGGCTGACCAGAGCCGCGGTTACCAGCATCGGTGCACATAGCACCATCGCCTCAATCAAGACCTTCCGCATCATCTCCACTGTTTGGTCTGGCCCCATCATCTCCCCCTCGTCAACACAGATACCTGTTCAATTACTAAAAACTCTTGATCAGTTGATCTGCGAGCAAACTCCAGCCGTCGACCATCACGAAAAGCAGGATTTTTAGCGGCGTCGAAATCACTACTGGTGGCAGCTGCATCATGCCGATCGACGTTGTAATACTTGCCACCACCAGATCGACCAGAAGAAACGGCAGGAATAGCACCGCGCCAATCTGAAATCCTGCTTTCAATTCGCTGAGAATGTACGCCGGAACAACTACCTGAATCGGCAGATCGTCTCTTTTATTTGGTCGCAATATCATTCCCGCCGAGGCAAAGATAGCGAGGTCCTTCTCTCGTGCGTAACGCAACATATACCGCTTCACTGGTGCGACTCCAAGATCCAGCGCTTGCTCTCCGGTAATGGTTCCTGCACTGTAAGGAGCGACCGCCAGATGCTCCACTTCCAGGAGAACTGGCTGCATCAAGAACCACGTCATCATCAACGCCAACCCCATCAAAATCTGATTTGACGGAGCTGTCTGAGTCCCCAATGCCTGTCGCAAAAAATGAAATACAACCAAAAGCCTCACCATCGGAGTCATCGCCAACAATAGCGCCGGCAGCAACGTCAACAATGTCAGTCCAACTACAATCGACCACGGCACGCTCTTACTGCTTGTTAACTCCGACATGATCGAGCCGTCTTTGCGTGTCTCAGCAGCACCATACATCTTGGAGTCCACCTTGCCCGCAGTCAAAGGCGCATGATTCCCACGAGCTGCGCCTGAAGATGCCATCGCAATTGCACGTGACTTACCCATTTGGCCGTGGAGTAAAGGAAGAGGCAGCATGAGCCCAGTAATCGCCCACCCCAACCATCTCAATCGGAAGGCTATTGGCATGACCCATCCCGATCAGTGAACATGTCGGTGGAGTGTTCTGGTTTCACTTGCACAATCGTCTCCACGCTATCCAATCCACCTCCAACCAGAAAGCTCTCTCCACCACAACTCACCAACATCAATTGCCTCTTCCCTCCAAGCGCTAGCGTTTCAACGAGGCGCAACTGTTTGTGCGATACCTCTCGTTGACTGCGCAAGCCGCAGAGGAGTGTAAATATCCAACCCGCAAGTCCGTGGGAAGGTGGCGTATTGGAGGTAATCAACTTAGACGGGTCCGCACTTTGCAAGAATTCCATTCATCCCTCAATCCATTGAGTCCCTGGAATGCCAGAGCCTCTCGATTCGTAAGCAGTCGACTCTTACCCAAGTCGTGTCAATCGTAGCGCCATCGTATGTTCAAGCACCTCGAATTCGCTCCACCCCACCTGCACCTCACCGATCGTCACCGGCACATCTTCAGTAGCCGACGAGACACTTTCAAAAACCTGTCCTTCTTTCATAGCGAGCAGATCTCTCACCGTGAAGCCGCGTAGTGGGACACCTGCCCGTATCGACGTGCGGAGCTGTGCGAGCATCTCCCACGCAGGATGCTCCTCAATTCTCATCATCCAGGGATCCGTCGGTGCCACTCGGGCCAATTGCATCTCCGTCATCTTCATGTCCTGTGCAACAGTCGTCACCAGCTCTGTTCCCGCCATCGGCCAAAATCCTCCTCAGTATCAATGCCTTAATTCGTACCTTAGCGTTGCACCAGAAAGTCAGTAACAAACACATCCAGCACCTTCAAGTCTGAATTGTGCTCAGCAAGCGCGCTCTTCAACTCGGATTTCAATTGTTCTTTACCGTCGACAGCCAGCAGACCATTTGCAGTCTGTCGAGCTAAGACGCTCAGCACCGTATCTCGTACCGCGGCAACAACATCATCTGAACCTTTGTCAGTCTTACCTTTGTCGTCCTTCGTTTTGGCGCCCTTCTGGTCGGCCAAGTCAGCCACCCTCAAGGTCATCGAAACCTTCAGGTATGAGCTGTCGCTCCCGCCGGCAAGATTCACCAGCATCGGTTCTAACGCGATGGAGTGGGTGGAAACCAAAACATCCGTCTGCGGCTTTTGAGTCACACCTCGTTCTAGCGAGATCCGGCCCGTGCGTACGAAGTAGCACATAACCCCTCCCATACCTAACCCAACAATTACTACACCGGCTGCGATCGCAAGCAGGATAGCTACGAGCGGCACCTTCACAGTCGAAGGAGGCGGTGTCGGGGTAGGTGAAGTCGAAACAGAGGTATTCGCCAAGACTGTCGGAGAGGTAGCCATGATAGCCAAGGAAGGTGCAAGCCAAGGGCCAGGATTGCCGGGCCGAACGTTAGCGAACTTTTAGAATGGCGCGTTCGGGTCGTAACGCATTGAAGCGATCGATGGTTAAGGTGGTTAAAATGATTGGCAGTCCAGCCAGGCGGAATCAAACTCTCCCACCTTGCTGGACTGTCATGCCAATCCAGGATTTTCGTCTAACGCACCATCGAGATCACGTCCTGCGATACAGTGTCGAACGTCGTAACGGTCTTCGAATTCGCCTCGAACGCCCGCTGCGCCGACGATCAGATCAGAAAACTCCGTACAAATATTGACGTTGGACTGCTCCAACGCGCCGTCGTCCAACGTGCCACGCCCCCCAATCCCGGCCACACCAACAGTCGCCAGACCGGACGCTGCCGACGTTGAAAAGTTGTTGCCTCCCGAAACCGTCAACCCCGCTGTATTAGCCACCGTGGCCACAGCAATCTGACCAATCGTTGACGTGCGGCCATTACTGAACTGCGCCGTAATCACACCCGAAGAGTCAACTGACAAAACTCTGATAGACGCCACTGGTAAACCCATCCTGAGACTTCGCTGTATTGGTCGACGCGTCTCGCCAGCTGCGAAATCGTTGGGCTTCCGCTGCTGTTATTCAGATTCCAATTGAAGCTAAGATCGCTCAGCGCCATCCGTCAACCCCGGAAAACGTTATATTGGTCACGCTTCCAGAAGGCGACACCAGGTTCCCTGACGAATCAAACGTTAGCGCCCCTGTATTGTTCGTGGCATTTCCTGTTGCATCGCCCCTCGCAGGGAAGACTCACCGAATAGCTCCAGGTATTGATTCGCCGTCTTGGTATAGCTTACCGTCGCCTGATGGCTCTGGCCCAGTGAGTCGAAGATCTGCACTGGTGATGAAAACGGAGTACCCACAGTCGCATCCGAGTTGAGATTCGCCGTTATTGAAAAGTTCTGGGTCGCCTGGGCCCCTAATTAGTGCCTACTGGAATCGTAATCGGTGTCAAATTCGAATTTTGATTCACAACTCCATTCGGCGCGGCATACCCCATCACCTGTTGACCATCCTGGGTAATCAGGTTGCCACTCGAACTTAGTTGAAAATTTCCCGGCACGTGTCAGCGACTGCACCCCACCCTGCTGCACGACGAAAAAGCCGTTACCCGCCAGCGCCATGTCTGCCGAGTTCGTATTCGAATCCGGTAATATGGTCCCTTCCGTAAAGTCCGTGCTCGTTCCCGCGACCCTCGTACCAGCTCCGACCTGAATCGCGTCGCCCGATCCGGACTCCCCGATCTGCTGATAAAACAGATCCTCAAAAGAAGTCGTCTGTCCCTTAAATGCCGTCGTGTTGAGGTTCGCCAGATTGTTGCCAATTGTATTCAGCGCAACCGATTCGGCCTGCAACCCGGACAGCGCTATCGAAAAATTACCCATCGTCGTTCTCCTTATCCTCTGATTGAAATACGTTGTTTTGGTCAATCGGCACGGCGCCCAATCCGCTGCTACGCGCCGTTAGAACCCGATTGATTGCCTGTTTCGGAACCAGACACTGCACCGTCGAGCGTTCCAATACCCTGGTTAATCGAAATTAATCTGTTGGAGACTATTCACCTGCGCAAGCTGGGTAATGTATTGATTCGGATCCGTCGGCTGGGTCGGATCCTGGTTTTGCAACTCACTCACCAGCAGCGTGAGGAAATCGTTTGCCGTAATATCCGATGAATTACTCGAAGCTCCGCCGCTATTGTTTCCCGCTCCATTCGCCGATCCAGTAGAATCTTTCGGCGTCACCCGAACGGCCGCACCACGGGGAGCAAGTGCTGAAGCCACCGCCACCGCTGACGACCTTGACGTCGCAATCGAACTAAGCTGTGCCAAATCCATAATTTTCTCTCTTTCTCGCGTGTAGCCAATGATCTTCACTTCCGCTGGTCTAAGCTCTCACGCTCAACCAGGTTCCACCGCCATACAGTGCCGGTACTGTCAATCCATCCTTATCAGTCTCGGTAAAACTGATCGATTCGCCCGCGCGGTCGGTAAGTATTCCGCCGGTACGCAGCAGCTTTTCTCCTCCTTCACTGTTTCTTTGTTGTGTTTGCCCGTTTCCGCCGTCCATGCTGACGTTGGTGCCAGGGCCGGAGCCGCCTGCCCTTGATGCTTCAGCGGTCGCGGCATGAATCGCGACCGCATTAACCGAAACTTTCTCCTGCTGCAGATAGGCTGTTAGGGAGGGAAGCTCCCGGTGCAGCATCTCCTGTCCTGCTGGCGACGCAGTCGACACCGATGCATTGATCCCACCTCCACTAACCATCTCTGCGCGAACCTTCAACCACCCGTGCGCTCCGTTCGGTATGCCCACCTCGAGTGTCGTCGGAGTAGCGGTAAGCATTCGAGGCATTCCGTCCATCGGTGTCGCGTCAGCGCCGGCCCCATCCCGTTCTCTCGACTCGATAGGCAAACCTGGCAGATGATCTCCGCTCCCGGACACCTGCTTTACATCCCTCAAATCTCCAACGGAGCTGCCACCGCCGGCGCCCGCTATATTCACCAAGGCCTCGGGTCGTCCGAATATGGAATGAACGATCGTCGCAGAAGTGTCAGGGGTACCCTGCATCTTGTTATCGTCTTCCCGCTGTGCAGGTATAGCGACACCAACTACCTTTTCCGGATCGTCGGGCGCCTTCACGATTACTCTGGGTTCGACAACAGATACCGACTGGATCCGAGTATCCGTAGCGTCAACCTTCGATCCCCCTACATCGCCCTTGCGAACCGAGGCATCAACTTGATTGGCAAAACCCTGCATCGAAGCCTTCGCACCTTCGGAGATCTCTAAGCCCCCTTCCGAAGTCTTCTTACCAATCTCACTCACGGGCACTGCGTACGCCGTAGCCGATTGCACTTCGGCGGGAGTTGCGCTCGCCTCCGACTTCACAGCGGGCATTGCCTTGATCTGGGCCCCACTCACGATAGCCCCGGCGGTCTTATGAACACTCTTACCCGAGCTGCCAGCCACCTGCGGACTTGAAAGCTTCGCAGGCGCTGCGATCTCATTCATCTTTAGGAGAGTCACAGTGAAATTCGGAACAGGAGGCTCTGCGGCACCTGGTACCACGGCGACAACTTCATCCGACGCCCCCGCCGAAAGCACAAAGTTCGTCCCAATCTCTCCGGCAGTCGGGGTTTGCTTTACATAAGGAGATGCAGCCAGACCCTCTTCCGCAGTCGACTCAACTCTGGTTGAAGACTCAGCCCGATCAGCAGAGGCATCCACCAACGGCTTCTTATGTTGCGCTCCTAGCCTTGCGGTCACAGGCGAGCGAACAATGCCACTTGCAACAGAGCCCTCCAATTGGCCACGCGCCGATGTCTCCTGACCTGCAAGTGTTCCTTTCTTTGGTTGACTCAGTATTAAGCTAGAGGATCTGATTCCTTCCCAGCCGCCACAGCTTTCCCGCCGGCCGGCACCTTCGTCCCCGCCTCAGAAGCTTCTTTCGGCAATAACGCTGGGTCTCCAACGCGCTCGTAGAAACTTTTTGCGAACGACATGCCGATCGACAAAACCTGCCTCGAAGCTATGTCGGGCGATACGGGTCGCACACTAGCCTGCTCTGCGATATCGGGTACTAAAATCGCCGCACTCATCATTCCCGCTCCTTACGCACATCCTGCGATGCGTACATCTGCACTTCACCATCCAAACCCGGCACCGCGATCATTAGAAGGCCTTCATCTATCGGTCTTCTCGGAGCGTCCCCGCGCATCCGTCCACCGCCGACGCGCCAAAAATCGATCATCCGACGAAGCCTGTGTTCGACGTCCCTCTTCGATCTCGATACGCGCCGCCATATCCTGGAAGACACGTTTAACCTGTTCTCTTTTCTGGCGGCTTGCCATGTGCTGCTCTTTGGCTTTAACATTGAGCGCCTCTCGCTCCAATCGAACCTGTTCCAGCGCCCTTCGCTTCCACGTCGCGGCGTTATGGTGGACCTCTGCAAGAATCCGCCCGTCATTGTCGCCCTCAAGCATGGCTCTGCAGCCATCCAATCGAGTCGAATGCATTACCTCGCGCTCTCGCCTGATTGCAACTTGCATCTCACAAACCGCCGCCGTCGTTCGCTGCGATTCAAGCGAATGCATCTCTTCAACGGCCGCATACACACTCACCAGACGTCGGAGCGTCTCCAATCGACTACGCATCGCCTACAGCTCCATCGCATTCAATCGAGCGATGCTCTCTTGAATCGTGACGCGCTCATCGCTTCTCTGTTCAAGAAATCTCGCGTAAGGAAGGCATCGCCCGCATCGCGCGATCCAGATCTTCATCCATCCCGGCCTTATACGCGCCAATGCGAACCAAATCCTCCGATCGCGCATGCAGCCGCTAACAGTCTTCGCACCATCGCAGCTTGCGCTCTGTGCTCAGGCGTCGTAACCGCGGGCATTAGTCTGCTCAACGAATCCAGCACATTCACCGGCGGATACCATCCTTCCGCCGCCATCGACCGCGACAACACCACATGCCCATCCAGCAGCGACCGCACCGCATCCACCACAGGGTCCTGCTGATCGTCTCCCTCCATCAGCACCGTATAAAACGCCGTGATGCTTCCACTTCTGAAAGTTCCCCGCTCGCTCCACCAGCTTCGCCAGCCGCGCAAATACCGACGGCGTATATCCCTTGCTCGCCGGAGGCTCTCCCGCCGCCAGGCCAATCTCCCGCGCCGCCATCGCATACCGCGTCAACGAGTCGAGCACCAGCAACACATGCTTCCCCCGCGCCGCATAATACTCTGCCACCGATGTAGCCGCCATCGCCGCACGCATCCGCAACAACGGGCTCTGGTCCGAAGTCGACACCAGCACCACCGACCGCTTGTCGCCCCTCTTCGCCCAGCGAATCCTCCACAAACTCCCGCACCTCTCGCCCACGCTCTCCCACCAGTCCCACAACCGTAATATCCGCCGCCGTATTTCGCGTCATCATCCCAATCAACGTGCTCTTTCCCACGCCCGATCCGCCAAAAATCGCCAATCCGCTGCCCGCGCCCCACCGTCAACATCCCATCCAGCACTCGGAGCCCCGTCTGCAACGGCTCTTTGATCGCCTCCCGCTCCATCGGATGCGGCACCGTTCCATCAAGCGGCCACGTCTCCGTCACTCGCGGCACCGGCAAACCATCCAGCGGAGAGCCCAGCGCATCGAGAATCCGTCCCTGCATCTCTCCCCCACCGCAATCCCCGGCGTCACCCCCATCGCCATCACGGCGTCGCCATACCGAATCCCTTGGGTCGCCTTCATCGGCATCGCCAGCACATGCCGCCCGCGAAAACCAATCACCTCCGCCCGATGCCTCCGCCCTTCACCATCGACAATCTCGCAGCACTCACCCACCGAACACAGCGGCCCCTCCGCCTCCACCGTCTGGCCATTGGCCTCAACCACGCGCCCGCTCCATCGCCAGGCCGGTCGATCCGCCAACTGCGTGAAATACGAAGCCGATGCCGAATCTCGCGGCCTCAATCCTCGTCCAGCCATCACGCAGGCCTCTGCTGCATCAGATCGAAAAACCCTCGTTCAATCTCCTCCAACTGCGCACTCACACCCAACTCCACTCTGCCCACGTTCGTCTCGAGCACACACTCACCCGCGTCCATCGCTCATCTCCCACCACCTGCAGCGATACTCGGAGCTCTCCACAAAAACCTCTCGCCACATCTCCACCTCGTCCGCAGGAACACGCAAAACCGTCGTGCTCTCTTCCGCCACCTTCTCCAGCGCGACCCGCACCGACGCCAGTCAACAGCAAAGGATCAAGCTTCGCCTCACGATGCAGCACCCGCGCCGCAATCGCCAACGCCAGCTTCACCACCTCTGCCTCAACATCCGACAAATATTTCGCTGCGTTCCTTGCGAAACTCTTCACACACTCGTGCACAATCGGCATCGTTCCTCCGCAATCCGTTCCTCCAACTCCTTTTCCCACTCCCCGCGCAGCCTCCGCCCTCGCCTCCTGTCGCGCCGTCTCCATCTGCTGCGGACATCTGTTCCGCCTGCGTCCTCAACCGCTCATCCAGCGCGCCACCTCTTCCTTCAAAAATCTCCTCCATCCTCACTCAATGCTCCTGATCACTGCAACTCTTCCGGGCACGATCCACCGGATAAAACTCAAGCCGCGACACGTACGTCTCCCTCGCCCAGCAACCTCACAGGCATTCCAGCTGCCTCGCCGCTGCGCCGCATCTGCCTCTCAGACGGCGAGATCATCATCCACCTCCATCTTCAACATCATCTTGCCTTCGCTCTCAAGCTGCCGCGCCAGCGCCAGCAACTCCTGCTGCGCCAGCCCGACATCCCTCATCCGCACCGGCCCCATCGCCTCCATGTCCTCCTTCAACATCTCCACCGCACGCGAGCTCATCGCCTTGAACAGGTGCGCCTTCACATTGTCCTTCCGCCCTTCAGCGCCATCGCCAGCACTCTTCTTATCCGCCGCACTCACAAACTCGCGAATGCTCTCCGCCGGCACAGTCACCAGATCTTCAAACATAAACATCAACTCTCGTATCCCAATCGCAACCTTCGGCTCATCCTGTTCAATCTCTTCCAGAATCCCTCGGCTCTCCGTCTGGTTCACTCGATTCAACAACTCCGCCACAGCCTTGAAGCCCGAGTACGATTTCCTTCCACTCGATACCCATCTTCTCCATCCGCTTATGCAGCGCCATCGCGACCGTCTGCGCCATCTCCGGCGAAAACTGCCGCATCTCCGCCAGCCTGTCGCACCACATCCACCCGCATCGCCCCTGCAGATTCATCAGCACCATCGATCCGCGTTTCGCATCCAGGTGCGCCAGCACCAATGCCACCGTCTGTGATGTTCGTCTCAAGAAACTTGCTCAACTGCTGCGGATCCATCTCCTGCAGCTTCGCCATATCCCCATTGTTGCGCTCGCGAATCCTTCTTCACCTGCGCAGCAGCTCTTCCGCTCGCACGCTCCAAAGGCCTCCGTCAACAGCCTCAGCGCATACTCCGGACCGCCGCGCACCATGTACTGCTGCGTCTCCAGCAGTCCATAGAACTCCGTCAGCACCTGCGTCAACTGCGTCGCCGGAACCTCGCCCAGCCGCGTAATCTCATCCGTCACTCGCTGGACATCGCTCTCCGACAGGCTCTGAAACAAAGTCTTCGCCAGTTCGTCTCCCAATCGCCACCATCAGAATCGCAGCCTTACGCAACCCCGGCATCTCTGCCGGCACAAACCCTGACTCCGGTGTCAACAACAACGGATTCTGCCGCATCGCCTCTGCCCCTGAACATCTGCGCTCGCTGTTCCCATTACTTCCTCTCCTCTGACGACCCGATCCAGGCCTCCAGCAGCCGCGTACTCTGCGCCGGCTCCCGTCGAATGTGCTCCGAGACGTGCTCGAAGATTCCCTGCTGCAACTGTGCGTCTTGCTCTTTGGCCTCGGCAGAAGCGCCTCTTCAGCCACCGTCCTCCATCGGTCGCCGATGCCTCCTGCCTGCTCTTCAAAGGCACTCGCAGCCTTCGCGCCGCGCGGCCAGCAGCATCGGCTCACGCAGCGTCGCCGTCACCTGCCGCGCCACTGGCCGCAGCACAAACAACACCAGCAACACCCCGCAGATTCCAATCACCACCGTCCGCATCAGTCCCGGCTGCGTATGCAGCAAACCACGCGCCTCCTCCATCAGCCTGTCCATCGCCGGCGGTTTCATCTCCGGAGCATTGGTGCTGAAGCTCACGTTCTGCATCACCACCTGGTCTCCACGCTGCGCATCGAATCCCACCGCAGCCTGCGCCAATTCCTCCAGCCGGTGCATCTCATCCGCACTCCGCGGCTTCCACACCATATGCTCCAGCTTCCCCACGCCTTCTGTCACACTCCGGTCATTCACCACCACCGCAGCAGACACGCGCCGCACCCGCCCCGGCCCCTCCTCGGTGTGCACCAGATGTTTTGTCACTCCGTACGTTCCATTCTCTTCATGCAGACTCTGACCTTGCCCCGCACCCTGCTGCGGATACACCGGCAACGTCTGCTTCTGCAGCAGCGGCGGCGTTCCCGGAGCAGCCGCCGCCTGCGACCCCGCCACAGCGCCCTCCGGAGAACCCGCAGGAGAATTACTCGCCGTCCCCGGAACTCCCGAAGCCTGTCCACGCCCCGAGATACCTGTTCGCTCTTCTGCATGGTCAGCGTCGCCACCTGGTTCGGGTCGTAAACCTCATCCGTCCGCTCTTCACTGCCTTCGTCATAACTCACATTCACCGTAGCCCGAACATTGTCGCGTCCTGCCAGCGGCTCCAGCATCGCCACCAGCTTCGCCTCCATGGCCTGCTCCAGCTCCGCCTCGGCAGCATTACTCGATCTTCTGCTTGAAGTTCACTCGCCCATCCGCATCCACCAGCGTCACCTGATCGACACTCAGGTTCTCCACCGATCCCGCAACCAGGCTGCGAATCGCATCCGCCTGCTCCGGATCCACCGACGCCCGTTTCAGCTTCAGCACCACCGAAGCCTTCGCCACCTTCTCCTCAGCCGCAAACAGCGATGCCTGCGGCAACACCAAATGCACCCGCGCCGATTTCACCACCCCCAGCGTTCCAATCGTGTGCTCCAGCTCTCCCTCGAGCGCCCGCTGATAGTTCACCCGCTCATCAAACTCGCTTCCCACCCAGTTCGGCTTGTCGAACAGCTCGAACCCCAGCCGCCCCGTCTGCGGCATCCCCTTCGCCGCTACCTCCATCCGAGCCTTGTCCAGCATCTCCGCCGGCACCTGCACACCAGCTCCATCGGCCGTCGTCTCATAAGGAATCCCTGCCGCCGCCAACTCCTGCGACACCTGCTGCACATCCTTGCCATCGAGCCCGCTGAACAAAACCCGCCAATCCGGCCGTCCCGCAAACCAGATCATCCCCGCACACATCGCCGCAAGAAACACCGCCGACGCAATCAACCAGGTCCGCTTTCCCGGCGGCATCGCCATCACCCGCTCGCGCATCGCCGAAGCCATCGCCAGCGCCTTCTCCGCCGGACCGCCGCCAGCTCACACCAGCGCCGGCCTGTCCCGCTCGCTGTATCCCCGCCCCGCCCACCTGCTCCGTCTCTCCATCTCGCCTCAGCGTCTCTTCAAACAATCTCAAACCTTAAAACTGCATGCCCATCATCTGCTGATAAGCTCCCACCGCTTTATTCCGGACCTGCAACGCCAGCTCAAACGCCATATTCGCCTTCTGCGTCGCAATCATCGCATCGTGAATCTCCACGCCCGAACCATTCAGCAGTCCCGTCACAGCCTGCGACGCCTTCTGATCCAAAGCACTCGTCTGCTGCACCATCGACTGCAGCATCCCTGCAAACGGCACACCCGCAGCAGCGCCCGCCTCCGAAGCGTGCCACACCGGCATCGCTCAGGAAGCCATCATTCACAGCCCCCGCGCTCAGCCCACTCATCAATCCCGAACCGCCAGTCAATCCACTCATACTCCCTCCCAAAATCTCTGTTGTGTTTCGACGACTAACTGCATCGCTTACTTCAAAATATCCAGCGAAGCACGAAACCATGCCCTTCTCCGCCTGTAATCGCCGAAGCATTCATCCCGTACGACCGCGTCGCTCCCATCAGATCCACCATCTCTGTCAGCGGATTGATGTCCGGATACGCCACAAACCCATCCGGTCCTGCATCCGGATGCTGCGGGTCATATCGTCTCAGCGGCGCACTCGCATCGCTGATCACTCCCGCCACCGCAACACCGCCTGGCGCTCCATTCGCCGCCGTCAACCCATCACTCAAGCCCGCACCAAACCCGCCGAGCGCACTCTTAAATCCGCTTCCAAAAGAGCCGCTCGACCCGCCATTCATCTGGCTCACCAGCGACTCCTGAAAACTTCCGCCACCCTCAGCCTCGAACACCACATGATGCCGCTGATACGGCCCACCATCCGGCGTTCGCGTCGTCTCCGCATTCGCCATATTCGAAGCCACCACCTCGGCCCGCACCCGCTCCGCCCGCAACGCCGAAGCACTCACATCCATTACGCCAAAGAGATTCATAATTATTTCGCATCCATATGGATCGCACTCATCACATCGGCAAACTCATGCTTCAAAAGTTGCACCCCAAGCTTGAACTGCAGCTGTGACTTAGCCAGTTGCAACCCTTCGCGATCCATCGACACATTGTTCCCATCCGGCCGCGCCACCAGTCCGTCAACATCCTGCGCCGAAACCTGCACGCCCTCGAGCCCCGTCGCACCCGCAGTGTCGTTCAACTGCCGCGCAAACTCCTGCTCAAAATCGAACCCCTGCGTCTTGAATCCAGGCGTATCGACATTGGCCATATTGCTGGCCGTCAACTGCATCTGCCGGCTGGTCAGATCAAGATATTGCCCCAGCGCATCGCTCATTGCCGTCGTAGTCTGCATGCGTCACCTCCGCGCAATGTCTTATGCAGTCCGGCAACCAAAGAAAAGCGCCCTCAAATGAGAGCGCTCTTATCAACCTCGAAGCTTCAGTTCTAAATAAAACTACTCTCGCGTCGCCCTGCGAAAACGAATCTCTTCGCGCCAATCTCCATCCTGTCACCCGCAAGAATTGCACCGCGTTCGAGCACATGCATCAGCTCCCGCACATTCCCCGGCCAGCTATGTTCATGCAGTTTTGCCATGGCCTCCGCCCGTCAACCGCTTCCGCGGCATCCCCTGTCCCATCTGCTCCAGAAAATGTTCTGCCAGCAGACCTAGATCTTCCATCCTCTCCCGCAGCGCAGGCACCTCCACCGGAAACACCGCCAGCCGATGATAAAGATCCAGCCGAAAAGTCCGCTCAGCACCGACGCTCGAAGCCAGCTTCTCCAGCGGCTGATGCGTCGCAGCAATCACCCTCACATCCACGCGCATCGTCTCGTTATCGCCCACCCGCTGCAACTCACCGCACTCCAGAAACCGCAGCATCTTCGCCTGCAGCGCCATCGGCATCTCGCCAATCTCATCCAGAAACAGCGTCCCGCCGTGCGCCGCCTCAATCCGCCCTGTCCGCGACTGCACCGCGCCCGTAAAAGCCCCGCGCGTATGCCCAAACAGCTCAGCCTCAAGCAAAGCCTCAGGAATCGCCGCGCAATTCAACACAGCAAAAGGCTTTCCCGCCCGCTCACTCAAACGATGCACCGCCCGCGCCACCACCTCTTTACCAGTCCCCGTCTCTCCTTCAATCAACACCGTCGTCGACCGCGGAGCCACCAGCCGGATCAATCGGGACAGCTCCCGCATCGCTTCACTCGCACCAACCATCTCCGGCAACATCGGCTCCCTCTCACCTTCGGCCGACGCTCGCCTCAGGACGTCCCATCAGCACCGACAAAGCCTTCCGCGCCGAATCCATACGCGCCGCCTCTTCCTCTCTTGCGCAGATCCTCTTGACCGGCTTCCTTCCACACTGGGGCAGATACCCGCCCAGATGTTCGCGCGGCAACACAGGCACCGTCTCCGGAGCCGCCGCCCACGCCGCTGTATCGTTCAACGGAGCGTTCTGCGCCTCCCGCAGCGCATGTAACAACTCGTTCCGCCTCGGACTCCGCGCCCCGCCATCCACTCCTCCATCCACTCGCAGAAGTTCCATCGCCGGATACAGCATTCGAATCACCGTCGCGAACTCACCCACCTCAAGATCCGGCAGCCAGCTATCCACCAGCAGCGCCTCCGACCGCGAGTCCTCCAGTTGTGCCATCGCCTCCGCACCGCCCGCAGCCTCCCGCACCTGCCAACGCAGCCCGGTCAACGAAGTCCGCAGCCTCTGCCGCAATCCCGCATCCGCGCTCGCCAGCACGACCGTCCGCATCGCCGCCGACCTCCGTCACATCCCCGTTCAACATCGCTTCCCGTCCCATATTCATGCCGCTACCCTATCCTCTCGCTCATCTGTATCCACCATCACCTGCTGCAACATCTCCCGCATCGTCGCCAACCGTCCGGTTCATCCGCGCACACTCCTGCAAGCCCCTCGCGAATCGCCTCGCGCATCGCATCCGGCTCACCAATCAGCTCTCCCATCGCCAGCCGGCACTGCAACACCGTCAGCGGCTGGCAAAGACCATGCAGCGCCACATCGATCCGCTCCACCAGTTCTGCTCGACCATCTCCTTTTGCACAACGTCACGCACCGGCAAACGCAGCACCCACCGGGTACTCACTCGCTCGCGCCGCCATCCTGCCGCCACCCATCCGGTAGCCCTCACCCCGCACCGTCTCGATCACTGCGCCTTCATCTCCATCCATACTCGCCGCGCCTAGCTTCTTCCGCAGATAATTCACGTACACATCCACCACATTCGTCCCAGCATCGGGAGACATCTGCCAAACCTCGCGCAGCAACTCGCTCCGGCTGCAGCACTGCCCCCGCCGCATCAGCAAAAACTCCAGCAGCGCAAACTCCTTCACCGTCAGTTCCACCAGCCGCCCATTCCGCATGACCCTGCGCTCCATGCGGTTCAGCTCAACATCGCCGTGCCGCAATACCGGATCGGCAAACTGCTCCCGCCGCCGCAGCAACGCCCGGCAACGCGCCGTCAGTTCATGAAAGCTGAAAGGCTTCAACAGGCAATCGTCCGCGCCAAGGTTCAGGCACTTCACCCGCTCCTCCACCTGGCTCCTTCCCGTCAACACCAGCACGGCCGTCTCGTCGAACCTTCCGCGCATCTCCGCCAGAACCTCGGTCCCATCCTTTCGCGGAAGACTCAGATCAAGCACAATCAGATCCGGCCGATGTTCCGCGGCGTGAGCCAGCGCCGCCTCTCCATCTCCCACCCAGGCCACCTCATGGCCCTCCAGCTTCAACCCTTTTTGCAGAAACAGTCCAAGTGCAGCATCATCTTCAACAATCAAAACTCGCATCCAAATCCCCCAAACCAGATTCCGTCGCTTACTACAGGCTAGCCGCATTTACCAAATCGGCTGCATGTCATTACCTTGGTTCATCAAGCGCAGCTTTACAAGAACTCTTCGCAAAGTTTTGCGCACAGCGATTTCAAAATGGGAATTGACGCTCGCTAGACCAACGTCTCCAAACCAAACATCAGATCGAAAAGCGACAGCCAGAATCAGCCGAGTTAGTAGCACCGATCAAAATCCGAACTTAGGGCTTGCAATTCGCTTTTTATTCGCTACAATCATCCGCATGGCAATCACGCGACGGCAAAAAGAGGTGCTGGACTTCCTCTCCGGCTTTACCCAGAAAAACGGCTACTCCCCCTCCTACGAGGAGATTGCCAGCGGTCTGGGCCTCAGTTCCCTCGCCACCGTGCACAAACACGTCACGAATCTGCAGAACAAGGGCCTCCTTCAGCGTGCGCACAACCGCAGCCGCTCCATCGACGTGCTTCCTGCCCGCAGTGGCAAAAAGGGCTCCGATCGCCTGCCGCTCATGGGCAGAATCGCCGCTGGCGAGCCCGTAGAAGCCATCGAAACCGCAGAGAGCATCTCCCTCTCCGACATCATTGGCAATCGCGAGGTCTTCGCCCTCGAGGTACGCGGCGACTCCATGCGCGACGAGCACATCGTCTCCGGCGACTACGTTCTGGTCGAGCGCACACGTACCGCCCGGGAAGGCGAGATCATCGTCGCCCTCATCGACGGCGCCGACGCTACCCTCAAGCGTTTTTACCGCGAGGGCAGCTATGGTTCGCCTCCAACCCTCCAACACCGAAATGTCCCCCATCTACGCCCCCGCCGCCAGCGTCAGCATCCAGGGGAAGGTTCTGGGCGTTCTCCGTAAATACGCGTAAAATCTGGACATGCAATTCCTTTCCCTGGCTTTCTCTCTGGCGCATACCAACGTCCAAAAACGTCCCTGTAGCGCCTTTGAGTCCGCTGCTTCAACTTTCTCCCCCGACTACGGAACCTTGCGGTACCTTCTTGCGTAACCACACTCCGAGACGACTCACTAACCAGAACAAAATGGGAGCATCCTTTGGCTACACAGCGTAAAAACAAACGTAAATTCTGGCTCTGGGCCGGCCTCACCGTTCTCGTAGTAGCCGTGGCTCTCGGCATAGCCGTCGCCGCTCGCGGGAACACAACAAAATTCGAGCCTTCTCAACTCGCCAAGGCCGAACTCAGCGACATCGCCCGTTCCGTCGTCGCTACCGGCAAAGTCCAGCCCATTACCAAGGTCGAAGTTAAATCCAAGGCGTCTGGTATCGTCACTCGCCTTGATACCGACATTAATGCCCATGTCAAACAGGGTCAGGTACTCGCCCAGCTCGACCAGCAGGAGATCCTCGATCAGGTAGCTGCCCAGAAGGCCCAGCTCGCTGCTGCCGAATCCAACGCTCACGCTGCCGCTGCATCCATCCAGTACGATAAGGTCAATGCCGAAGCCCCTGACCTTCCCATGTACAAAAACACCTACGAGCGCAACCTCCAGATGTCCAAGCAGGGAGTCGTCTCACAGCAATCTCTTGACGATGCACAGCAAAAGTACCTCGCCGCCGCAAACACCCGCGACAAAGCCGTTTCGCAGATCAGCGTCGACAACTCCAAGCTCCGGCAGGCCGAAGCGCAGGTCGCCCAGAACAAGGCCTCTCTCAAGCAGCTTGAGGAGCAGCTCGGTTATACGACCATCATCTCGCCCATGGACGGCACCATTCTCTCGCGCGACGTCGAGATCGGCGACGCCGTCAGCTCTATCCTCGTCCTCGGCTCGACAGCAACGCTCGTCATGACCATCGGCGACACAACCCAGGTCTATGTCCAGGGCAAGGTCGATGAATCAGATATCGGCAAGGTCTATCTCGGCCAGGCCGCGCGCATCAAGGTCGAGTCTTTCAAGGACAAGACATTCGAGGGCAAAGTCACCAAGATCGCTCCACTCGGCGTCGAAAAAGACAACGTCACCACCTTTGAGGTCCGCGTCTCCATCGATAACCCCGGCGGCGAACTCAAAGCCAACATGACTGCCAACGCCGAGATCCTCCTCGAAGAGCATAAAAATGTCCTCACCGTTCCCGAACAGGCCGTCCTCTATGACAAAGACCGCAACGCCTCTGTAGAAGTTCCCGATCCCAAACAAAAGAACGGTCGACGCAAAGTCGACATCAAGGCCGGCATCTCCAACGGCACCAAAACCGAAGTTCTCGCTGGCTTGAAGCCTGGCGAGACAGTCATTCTCCAGCAATAACACAGGGGCAGTAACCTGCATTCGGAGTCAGTGATCGAAAGGAAACAACTCGTAGGCATCAGAGTCGACTAAAGGAAAATCCTATGAAAATCAAAGTCCTCGCCAGCACCACAGCTACTCTCATCCTCGCCGCAACTGCCGCATTGGCCGACGGTAACTTCGACCGCACTCTCAACGTTAGCGGATCGCCCAACGTCTCCGTGTCCACTGGCTCAGGCTACATTCGCCTCCATCCAGGATCAGGAAACCAGGTCCACATCGTCGCTCACCTACGCTCCAACCACGGTTGGATGAGTGGCGGCAGCGACGCCGACAGCCGCATCCAGCAGATCGTCAACAACCCTCCCATCGTTCAGAATGGTAACGACATCACCATCGGCGAACGTCATAACAACGATCTCTTCCGCAACATCAGCATCGACTACGACATCACTCTCCCCAAAACCTCCAGCATCAACGCCTCCACCGGCTCCGGAGATCTCGAAATCCAGGACGTTGGCGCGTCCGTCAAAGCCCAGAGCGGTTCAGGCTCGGTCCACGTCCACGGCGTTCAGGGTCCCACGACCCTTGGCACTGGTTCCGGCGAGATCGATCTTCAGCAGGTCGGCCCCGGCGACGTTAAGGCCGAGACTGGCAGCGGTAGCATCCGTCTTCAGGGCCTCGCCGGTGCACTCAGAGCCAGCACCGGCAGTGGCGATATCGAAGCCCAGGGTCAACCAACCTCTGACTGGAAGCTCAGCACAGGCAGCGGTTCTGTGCACCTCACCGTTGGCAACGCCCGCTTCAACCTTGACGCAGACACTGGCTCCAGGCAGCATCAATGTTTCGCAGCCCATCACCATGCAGGGCAGCCTTAACCGTCATCACGTCAGCGGCGTAGTCAACGGCGGAGGCTCCACCATCCGCGTAGGCACCGGCTCAGGCGACATTCAAATCAGGTAGCGATCAGCGATAGCGAGGAGGCCGAAGTCGATCCTCCCCGCTGTTGCTAGATCAACGTCACGCGCCCAGAGCCCAGATCGTACACTCCGCCCACCACCTTCACACCCTGTTCCTTCACCGCTTTCGCAATCACCGTTGAGCTTTCGGCCAGCAGCCTAGTTTGAAAAACGACGTTCGCCTTCACGGCAGCAGCCACATCTCCATGGGCATCTCGAATCCCCGGCATTAGGTGCTGATAGAGAACGCTGATCTGTCCGGGCACCTCTTTACCTGCAACCGCTGCGCTGATTGCTCCGCAGTTCGTATGTCCAAGCACCAGAATCGCCTTCACCCCTAACACAGCCACGCCATACTCCATACTCGCCATAATCTCCGGCGTCACAAGGTTCCCGGCAACCCTTGCAACAAAAATCTTCCCGATACTCTCATCAAAAATAATCTCCACCGGCACGCGCGAGTCCGCGCAAGCCAAAACGGCAGCGAACGGCTCCTGCTTACTAACTGTCTTCGACTTTTAATATCTCGAGATCTTCGGCGAACGAGGTAATCTTCCCGGCAGCAAATCGTTCATTGCCTGCCATCAGTTCGCGCACCGCCGCCTCTCCCGTTATAGTCCACGGCGCCGGAACAAGTGCTCCCGCCCATCCAGCCCTTGCCATCACCCCAGTTGCTGCCAACCCCGCGCCAAACTGCCGCCGTGTCCAACGTCCTGTCACCTGTCTCATAATCCCTCCCGTCGCGAGAAGCATATACCCGGCAGAATCAATTACGCTTAAACCATGGCCATCGCACCACCTCCCCTTCTCCTCGTCTTCGACCTCGACGGCACCCTCATCGACTCCCGCATCGATCTCTGCAACTCCGTCAACGCCACCCTCACTCATTTCGGAAAATCCGAGCTACCCGAGACCGTCATCTCCGGCTACATCGGCGACGGCGCCTCCCTCCTCATCCGCCGCGCCTTCGGCGATCCCGAGGGTGACATCCATGACGAAGAGTATGTAACCGAAGCTCTTACATTTTTCCTCGACTACTACCGCATCCACAAACTCGACTACACCCACCTCTACCCCGGCGTCCACGAATCAATTACCACTATCCGGACCGCTCGTCCCGAGACCCTCATGGCAGTCCTGACCAACAAACCCGTCAATCCATCCCGCGACATCTGCACCTACTTCGATCTCTCGCGCTTCTTCTTCCAAAACTACGGCGGCAACAGCTTCCACACGAAAAAGCCCGACCCTCATGGCCTTCAAACCCTCATCGCTGAAGCCAGAACGATCGCCGGCCGCATCATCACCCCCGCCGAGACCATCATGATTGGCGACACCGACGTCGACGTCCTCACCGCTCGCAACTGCGGCGCACGCAGCATCGGCTGCACCTTCGGCCTCAAGCCTCACTCGCTCGAAGATGTCCCACCTGACCACCTCGCCCACAGACCGGCAGAATGGCTCCAAATACTTGGCATCGCGCAAGCTAACGAAACACCTTGAAGCCCCTCTTTGTCCCAAACCTTTAAAGATCAGTTCCCCGTCTCGAACCGCTTGAAGAAACTCGTATCAAGATAATGCGGTTTGGCCGGATCATCCGCCACCGTCCGTGCCAGGTCCGCAAAAAACGAGTTGAACTGTGCCGCGGCCGCCAAATCTACCGGTTGCGTCAGATCGTCATCGGTCGAGTGATACCGCTGCGCCAGCCACGCCCGCCAAGCCTTGTACTCCGGCGAACCCATCGTCCACCCGAACTTCATCGCCAGCGCCGGCACCCCCGCCTGCACAAAGCTGTACTGATCCGTTCGGATAAACGAATTCCTGTCCGGCTCCGGATCGGGTGCAATCACAATATGGTGAGCCTCGCCCACCTTCTCCGCGTCCGCGCCTAGCGTTGACTGCTCCAGTCCCTGCACATGCAGCTTCTTCAGCGGAAAGATCGGCATAAACATATCCAGATTCAAATCGGCAGCAATCGCACTCCCCGGCACCGTAGGATGCCCGGCGATAATACCGCGATCCCAGCAAGCCTTTCTCCTCAGCAGTGAAGATCACAAACAGCATCGACCGTTTTGGCCTTGTCTTTGCGTGGCCAAATTCCTTCGCCGTCTCCAGTACCGTAGCTACCCCAGAAGCATCGTCCATCGCTCCGCTGTAAATCGTCTTCCCATTGATCGGCGCACCGACTCCCAGATGATCGAGATGCGCCGAAACCAGCACATACTCTCCTGCAAGCTTCGGGTCCGATCCCTTCAGTTCGCCAACAATATTCGGGGACACCACATGCGATGTCTCCCCCACCACCGTCGCCGTCACGCTCTTGCCTAGCGCAAACCGTGGCAGCGGCTTCTGCGCATCTGCCAGCGCCAGCATCTCCGCAAAAGTATGCCCCGTCCCCGTAAACAACTTCTCAGCCTGCGCCGGATTGAACGTAGCCGAAAACATCGCGCCCTGTTGATCCGCCAGCGCAGGATGCCGCGCCGCCACAGCGTCCGCATCCGGAGCGACCGACAACCGCATCCCCGGCTGCGAAGCGCCGCTAGCCACCCGCTGCCAGCCAAAGTCCATCGACTTCGGAGTCGGGATCGAAATACTCCCCACCGCCCCTGCATCCCGCAAGGCCTTCGCCAACGGAGCAGTACGGGCATAAGACTTCAGTGCGCCCGGCAAATCCGCCGGTCCACCATTGATAAACACCACAACCTTGCCCTTCAGACTCGCCCATGGCACCTCGGCCGAATTGAAGTCGTCATACTTCGACTCCGGCAGATGCAGCCCATACCCGATAAACACCAGGGGCGCATCCACCTTCCCGATCATTGCTCCACGCGATCCCAAAATCGCATCGTCACCCAGCACCAGCGGCGTCGCCTTCCCATCCACAACCAGGCTCATCGAAGACTTTTCCGCAATGACCCTCTGAACATCGAAGTGCACCGGCTGATAGTAGGTCCCATCCACTCCCGCCGGCGCCAGTCCGTACGATTTGAACTGATCGACCACATAAGCCGCCGCCTTCAGATACTCCTGACTGCCGGTAAGCCGCCCGTTCATTGAAGGATCGGCCAGATACTGCACATGCGCCCACCACACCTTACCCTGCGCTTCATCGCTCGAAGGCGCTGGCCCAGTCTGCGACCACACCACGAGCCCACTAAGAACACCAGCAACTGCGACAACAAAAACAGACGGACGCATACGCATAACAAATCTCCGGACGCTTAAGGGATGCGTTGAATCTAGCACGACCGATACCACAATGTTTCAACCATCCAAAAACTCTTTTTGACGCGCCTCCACCCGCTTGCTACGCTCAACTGCAACATGCCCACCCCCGCCAATTCGAACGCCACCACCTGCTGCATCATCGGCGGTGGCCCCGCCGGCATGATGCTCGGCTTCCTCCTCGCCCGCGCCGGCATCGCCGTCACCGTCCTCGAAAAGCACAAAGATTTCTTCCGCGACTTCCGCGGCGATACCATCCATCCCTCCACCCTCGAACTCCTCCACGAGCTAGGCCTTCTCGAAAAATTCCTCGCCATCCCCCACTCTCGTTTCTCTCAACTCTCCGGTTTCATCGGCGGTCAATCCTTCACCCTTGCCGACTTCTCGCACCTTCCCACTCACGCCAAATTCATCGCCCTCATGCCGCAGTGGGACTTCCTCAACTTCCTGGCGGCAGAAGCCGCGCACTTTCGGTCGTTCACGCTGCGTATGGGCTGGGAAGCCACCGGCCTCATCGAGCACAACAGCACCGTCACCGGCGTCCGCGCCAACACACCTGACGGTCCTGCCGAAATTCCCGCAACCCTCACTGTAGGCTGTGATGGCCGCCACGCCGTCTCCCGCGATGTCGCCCGACTGACTCTCATCGACTACGGGGTCCCCATCGACGTACTCTGGCTCCGCCTCAGCCGCCATCCGTCCGACCCCGAAAACGCTCTCGGCAACGTCAACTACGGCCGTCTCATCGTTCTTATCAATCGCATCGACTACTTCCAGGTCGGCTACATCATCGCCAAAGGCGCCTTCACGCAGATTCAGGAGCGGGGGCTCCCAGCATTCCGCGAGAGCATCGAGCGCATCGTTCCCTTCCTTGCCGGTCGCACCGTCGAGATCGACTCCTGGGATAAGGTCAAACTCCTCACTGTTCAGGTCAATCGTCTCCGCGAGTGGTGCCGGCCCGGTCTACTCTGCATCGGCGACGCAGCCCACGCCATGTCGCCCGTAGGAGGCATCGGCATTAACATCGCCCTGCAGGATGCCGTCGCCACCGCCAACATGCTCACTGAATCCCTTGCATCAGGCTCGGTCACCATCCACGATCTCGAAAGAGTGCAGCACTACCGCGAAAATGCCGTCCGCAACACGCAAAAGGTGCAGGTCTTCGCCCACCGCATGCTCAACCATGTCCTCGGAAACCCCGGCCCTTTCACGCCACCACTGGCCTTCCGCTTCATCGCCGGTCTTCCGGGCTTCCGCTATCTCATCGCACGTTTCGTCGGCATGGGTCTCCAACCGCAACACATCGGCAAGACATAAGGTCTAATTAAACTCGCGATTCCAGCTCGCAATCACCCGTGTCTCCCGCTCCCACCCCAACACACTCACGCTTCCCGTCCCCAGCGTAAGCAGCGCCCCACCCGTCGCCGGCAACCCGATCCACCGCGCCGCCAGAATCCGCAGAATATGCGCATGAGCAAACAAAGCCACCTTGCCACAATCCGGCGCAGCCGCCAGCGCCTGCGCGATCACCCCATCCGCACGCTCGCCAACATGCTCCGCCGTCTCCCCTCCCACAATCTCGTTCTTCCACACCGACCACCCGGGAATCTCAGCCTGAATCTCCTTGGTGGTCTTCCCCTCATACACGCCGTAGTCCCACTCCCTCAACCCGTCATTCACCTTGGCGACATTCCCAAAACCCGCAATCGCACAGGTCTCCTTCGCCCTCCGCATGGGGCTCTCAAACACCGCATCAAACTTCGTCCCCTTTAAATAATCGCGCAGCTTCTCGGCCCGTTTTCGCCCCGCCTCAGTCAGCGGAATATCTGTCCGGCTGGTATGCGCCCCGCTCAAACTCCACTCCGTCTCTCCATGGCGTACAAGCCACAACTCAGTTCCCACACTCATCGCATCCTCCGCTCCTCATAAACTATCCTATAGAGATGGACTTCCAGCTCTCCACCACCTACAAGCCCCAGGGCGACCAGCCCCGAGCCATCGCCGAGCTAGTCTCCGGCATCAACGCCGGCGAAAAAGACCAGGTTCTCCTCGGCGTCACCGGCTCCGGCAAGACCTTCACCATGGCCAAGGTCATCGAAGAGCTGCAGCGCCCGGCCCTCATCCTCGCCCACAACAAGACCCTCGCCGCCCAGCTCTACCACGAGTTCAAAACCTTCTTCCCCTCCAACGCCGTCGAGTACTTCGTCTCCTACTACGACTACTACCAACCCGAAGCCTACATCCCCGCCGGCGATCTCTTCATTGAAAAGGAAGCAACAATCAATGAAGAATTGGATAAACTCCGTCTCTCCGCCACTCGCAGCCTCTTCGAGCGCCGCGACGCCATCATCGTCAGCTCCGTCTCCTGCATCTACGGCCTCGGTTCGCCCGAAGCCTACTACGGCATGTTGATGCTGCTCGAAAAGGGCCAGCGCATCAAACGCGAAGACATCACCCGCCGCCTCGTCGAGATCCTCTATGAACGCAACGACGTCGACTTCCGCCGAGGCACCTTCCGCGTCCGCGGCGACATCATCGAAATCTATCCCACTTACGACGAAAACGCCTACCGCATCGAACTCTTCGGCGACGAGATCGACTCCCTCTCCCAGATCGACCCTCTCTTCGGCACCGTCCGCCAGAAGTACTCCCGCCTCCCCATCTACCCGAAGTCGCACTACGTAGTCCAACCCGAACGCAAGAGCACTGCCGTCGCCTCCATCCTTGAAGAGATGGAGTGGTGGGAAAAAGAACTGGAAACCCAGGGCCGTCTCGTCGAATCCCAGCGCATCCACCAGCGCACCCGCTTCGATCTCGAGATGATCAAATCCGTAGGCTACTGCCATGGCATCGAAAACTACTCCCGCCACATGTCCGGCCGCCTTCCCGGCGAGCCCCCACCCACGCTCCTCGATTACTTCCCCAACGACTTCCTCCTCTTCATCGACGAGTCGCACGTCACCGTCCCTCAACTCCACGGCATGTGGCACGGCGACCGCAGCCGCAAACAAAACCTCGTCGACTACGGCTTCCGTCTCCCCAGCGCGATGGATAACCGGCCGCTCCGATTCGAAGAATTCGAGGGCCGCACCGGCCAGATCATCTACGTCTCCGCCACCCCCGGCCCTTACGAACTCACCAAATCCGCTGGAGTCGTCGTCGAACAGATCATCCGCCCCACGGGCCTCATCGATCCAGTCGTAGAAATCCGCCCAGTCAAAGGCCAGATCGACGACCTCCTGGCAGAGATCCGCGACCGGACAACCAAAAACCAGCGTGTCCTGGTAACAACCCTCACCAAACGTATGTCCGAGGACTTAGCCAGTTACTACACCGAAGTAGGCGTCCGCTGCCGTTACATGCACTCCGAGATCGAAACCCTCGAACGCATCAAGCTCCTGCGCGACCTCCGCAAAGGCGAGTACGACGTCCTCATCGGCATCAACCTCCTCCGCGAAGGCCTCGATCTTCCAGAGGTCTCGTTGGTAGCAATTTTGGATGCCGACAAAGAAGGCTTCCTCCGCTCGCAGGGCTCTCTCATCCAAACCATCGGCCGAGCCGCTCGTCACATCGAAGGCCGAGCCATCCTCTACGCCGACAAGATGACCGACTCCATGCAACGCGCCATCGACGAGACCGACCGTCGCCGCGAAAAGCAGGTGCTATACAACGAAGAAAACGGCATCATCCCCGCCTCCATCATCAGTCACATCGACATGGGCCTCGCCGGAATCCTGAAAGCCGACTACGCCGACCTCATCGACGAAGCCGAAGGCATGCCCGACTTCACCACCCAACAGGAGCTCGACACCTACATCGGCAAACTCGAATCCGACATGCGCGAAGCCGCCAAAAAATTCGAATTCGAAAAAGCCGCCAAACTACGCGACACAGTAAAAGAACTCCGCACCAAGGAATTTTTATTCAGCTGATTCTCACCATCGAACCAATACGCGCTGCCAATAGTTCTCCATCGAAAACACACTCGCTCATTGATTGCTCCGCTCTAAAGAATCTCTCCCCGCTCTATCCATCGTCCTGGCAGCATCCAGACGGTTTCCAACCAGGTCATACATATACTTCGAAGCCTCAGGAGGATTCGTCTTATCCAACTCGACAGGCCTCTTCGCTGAAAGAATCCACCACGCCTTCGGAGCCTCCATCAAATCGTACCCAGCATCTAGCATCAATGGCAGGCTCACTCGCTCCCTCTGCTCTCGGTTTCTGTTCATCTGATTCGCAACCGAAATACCAGTCCCCAGTTCGAAGCCAGCCACGCCAAGTCCTGCGAACGGCACAAAAGAAGCGGCGGTCATACCGAGTGACCCCGCAACTTGACCATTCGTCAAAGGCAGCGCGATCGGCTGCTGTTCCATCAAGCAAGCAATCTTGTCCGCCAGCACCGCAGCCAGTTGTGAATCGTTCTGCATCCGCTCGACCACCTGATACGGCACGAGGATAATGCCACTCGGCAGAGGAAACGCATCCCGTATATTCGGAGCATCAATCAGGTGAAATCGGAAATCGATGCGCGTAGGATCGCCGGCAGCCAGACTTTTTTGATAAGCCGGCACTAGCTTTCCGCCGATCGCGTTGATTCGCTCCTGCATTGCCGCATCTTTGTGGGTCGGAAACTGGCTGGCATCCATTCCACGAAACCCCTTGCTTAGCAGCGATTGGTGGCTGTCCGCCGGGACGGTATTAGGATCGTAGTCCCAATGCTCCCGTAGCCTACTCATCCTTTCTGACACCTGATTCTTATAGAAAACCGCACTCTTCGCGACAACGACACCATCGGTCTGCCATACCCCTCGGTACTTCACAACAACATTTGTCCCGATGTCGGCAGCCGAGCTCAGCGGCTGCACGAACTTCGTCTCAGTCTTCGGCGTAATGCGGATGATGTACCCATCGGCGCGAATCAGCCTGTCGGCACTCGTCCCGCCGCTTGGCGGCAGCACCGAATCGATTACCGCGATGCTCCCCACATCATGCGCTTCGGTCGGTAAACCCACAGCTCAGCCACTTTGATCGCGCGCGGGACTTTCTTCTGTTCTCGGTCCCGTAGATAGCAACGGACTGCCCGACGAACAACTTCATCTCACTTATCGGTAGGCGACGCATCCCAAAGTCTTCCTTGAAGACTGCCTGGAAAGAAAAGTGGTCTTGTCATCTGGTCAACACACGTTTGAAGTTGACGTTGAAGTCCGTCATCGAGACATATCTCGTGACATGACCAATTAAAGCGGATCCGGGGATTGGGAAAAGGCACATGGAACCAAGGACATTAGCAAGCACAACAAGTATCTGGGTCGCATCGCCCAAAAAGATTACCGTAATCAAGTCTGCGAAGCCATCAATTCTTATAAAGGCTAACCCACGATAAAATCTCCTTTATGAGCGACTTCATCCCCAAAGCACTCTCCGTCAAGACCGCAGGTCTCGGTCCCAGGGCTCAGCCCCTCCAGGCCCTCCGCGAAAGAGCCGCTAAACAAGACAGCGCTAAACCTACCGCCGACGACTCCTCCACCTCTCTCAAAGCCAAAAACTCCTTCGCCGGTAAGAAGACAGCCTTCCAGCGCAAAGCAACCTAGCTACATCCGAATAAAAGCAAAGCCTGGCAGCAAGCCAAACTTTCGCATTAGCTCCACGCAAGCACTCAGGAGTGATGTGCCCACAGCCCACACAGTCAACTCCTCCCACGACGCTTCTACTCCCGCTCCCCCGATATCGTCGCCCGAGCCCTCCTGGGCAAACTCCTCATCCGCGACCTCGACGGCGAGCGACTCACCGGCCGCATCATCGAGGTCGAAGCCTACCTCGGCCTCATCGACCCGGCCTCCCACGCCGCCCGCGGTCTCACTCCCAACAACGCAATCCTCTTCGGCCCATCCGGCCGCATATATGTCTACTTCATCTACGGCATGTACTACTGTCTCAACGTCGCCTCGCATCTTCCCGGTGAAGCAGGCGGAGTCCTCATCCGAGCCCTCGATCCAATCGACGGCCTCGAAACCATGGCCGATCTCCGCAGCCTTCCCCACAACGCCAAACCCAAACTCCTCACCGGAGGCCCTGGCCGTCTCTGCCAGGCTCTCGACATCACCCGCAAAAACTCCAACGACCTCGACGTAACCTCACCCACCTCCGCCATCCAGATCGCCGACGACGGCCACCGTCCCACCGAAATCCAAACCACCCCACGCATAGGCATCAGCAAAGCCGCCGACCGCCCCCTCCGCTTCCTCGTCAACGAAACCGCCAAAGCCAAGCGCTCCACATCCCGCTCAAAAAAGGAATGAAAGATGCGCCTTGCGTAAAGGCCACGCTTCAGCCGCAGTTCACAGCCAAGTTGCATCTTCAGTCCACCTTGCTTACTCCATCACCACCAACCACTTACAACGATTTCCACAACCAAAAGCTTGACTCGCCCAGATACAATTAACTTATAGAGTAAAGATTGAGCCCGGCCACCCGCCGGGCTTTTGCATTTAACCCACAAAAGGCTTAGGTCCGGATCAGGTATGCCCCACAACATACCGAAGTCCAGACCTAAGCCTTTTCCTCACTAGACTTTGCGCAAGAAAGTACCCCGGGGAGGGGGTACCCATGAACAAGACCATCGAAGTCATCAAGGACATCCGCACCCTTTGCACCCACATCTTCGAAGGAGGCCACCGCTGCGCCTCGCCCGCCCTCCAGCGCGAAGCCTTCTGCTACTACCACCACCCCACCCGCAAGCCCGTCAAGAAACCCAACCCGCCGCCGCAGTCGCCGTCAATCCTTCGACCTCCCACTCCCCTCCGGCCAGTCGGACCTCCAGCACGCCATCTACGAAGTGATCCGCCGTCTCGCCGCCAATCAGATCAGCACCCGCCAAGCCGGCCTGATCCTCAACGCCCTCGACAATGTCAGCCGTAACACTGCATCTGGTCCACCAATAACTCCCTAACCGGCCTGCACCGAACCTTCCGATGAAACTTTTTTTTGGGGGCCTCGTCAGTACACCATTGCCCGCTGTTTGTGTCGATTAATTCTGTGTGATCGCTAGTGGAATTAATTGCAGCGCACAGCCTGCGGTGCTATTCTTCTCCGCATTCCACGCACGCATTGGGCCCCGTACTCCGAGTTTTCTCGTTGAGAAGGTTGCCATGATCCCGCTCCGATTCACCGAGCTCCACGATTCATTGCTCCACGTTTCGTCGCCGCTGCTTTTCTACTTCCCTGCTTTACCGTCATCGCCCAGACAGCAAGTACGCCCGCCAGCATCCAACAAAAGCTCGAATCTGACTTCACAGTATCCAAAGCTGCCGCTGACAAGAGCGACATCGTCACGGCGGGCGCTGTTCTCGTCCTCGAAAAAGACGGCCTGCTCATGAGTGCCACATCGACTGGCAGCGCCGCAGCGAACACTTACAGGGACGGAAAGATCTCGCAAGGAATCTGGAAGATCGCGAAAATGCCCGGATTCGGCGGTTTGGTCTCCCACGCCAATCCGAATGCCAACGTTCAGACCCGCACCTTTGTAACCGGCGAAAAGTTCTGGGTAACGAAGATCACCGTCAACCCCGATTCGATCGTCCTCGAACTTCTCAGCGATCCGATCTCCGATGTTCGATACTATTCGACCCTCAAGTTCCCATTCAACAAGGGCGCAATCCCCACACCCGAGCAGGCCGACGCCAGCGTTGGCGAAGTTCTCAAAGTCGATCAGGGTGACGCAGCAGCAGCCGACGACAAAGGCGCCAAGGGCGCCAAACCAGCATCATCCGCAGCTCCCGCGCCTGCTCCTGCTCCCGCCGAGGCTGCCGCGCCAACTGCGCCGATGGCCCCAATCGCTCCTCCACCCCCTCCCGCTGACACTCCCCCGCCCGCGCCCAAAACCATCGCACTCAAGCAGACCAGGGACGAGGTCCTCGCAAACTTCGGGCCGCCCACAAAGGTCGTCAAGCTCGGCACCAAGGAGATCGACTACTACCCCGACATGAAAGTGACATTTGTGAATAACAAGGTCACCGACATCCAATGACTTTTCGTCAATGGACGTGGGCAGCACCAGCAGAAGAGGCATAATCCAAGGAGATCGTCGTGTTCGACTCACTCATTCGCACTTCTAAATCTATCCACTGTCTGTCATTCGTTGCCTTGACCCTCTCGGCCTGCATGGCCATTACGGTGAGCGCAAACGCTCAAGCCAAAAAGTCCGCGCCGGCTCCAGCCGCCAAACCAGCCGCGCCCGCCGCCCATCCCGCTGCACCCGCATCTCATTCTGGCACCGGATCCACCGCGAGCCCAGCGGGCCACACCACCAGCACCGCGGGCCACACTACTACGACCTCCACTTCAGCCCACACAACCACCACGGCTAACGCTGGTCACACCACGACCACCACCACCGGCCACACTACAACCGCTGGCAGCCACACGACCGCAACCACCACCGCCAGAACCACGACAACCACGGGCCCCGGTGGCCGTTCCGTGACCTCCACCACCCGGACAACCACCGTATCCCACGTCGGCGGACCGGCCGGCCGCACTCCGGCAGGCAGCCATGAGGTTCACACTGCCAACGGCAGCGTCGTTCGCACCCGCGCCAACGGCTCCCGCGCCGACGTTCACGATGCCCGCCGCGGCATGGACATCCATCACGGCCTCGACGGCAATCGCCGTGTCTCGGTCGAGCGTGCCGATCACTCCCGCGTCTATACTGAGCGCGGCGGCCGTGGCTACGTCCAGCATCCCTACAACTACCATGGCCGCGAGTACGGACATCGCACCTACTACGATCACGGCCGCTACTACGATCGCTACTACAACCGCTACGCCTATCACGGCGTATATATGGACGTTTACGCCCCCGCCCGCTACTATCCCGTCGGCTTCTACGGCTGGGCCTACAATCCCTGGGCTGTTCCCGTCGCCTACTCCTGGGGGTGGGGCGGAGCCCCGTGGTACGGCTACTACGGAGCTTACTTCGCTCCCTACCCCGTCTACCCCAGCGCCGCCTTCTGGCTCACCGACTATCTCATCGCCACCAGCCTCCAAGCCGCCTATACAGCTGCAGCCGTATCCAACGCTAACGCCCAGGCTGCGGCCGTCGCTGCCGCCAATGCCCCACCCGCGCTTACTCCAGACGTGAAGCAGCTGGTCGCCGACGAGGTCAAACGCCAGATCGCCCTGGAAAACTCCGAGGCAGCCGTCAACGCCCAGAACCAGCAACCTGATCCTGCCTCCAGCAGCATCGCCCGCATGTTGAGCGACAACCAGCCTCACGTCTTCATCGCCGGAGCAGACCTCGATCTCGTCGACGCCGCCGGAGCCGAGTGCCCTATCAGCCAGGGCGACATCGTGGAAGTCGTCGCAGCACCGCCAGCCGACGCTGAAGGAGCGACCGCAGTCGTTCTCGCCAGCAAAGGCGGAAAGGAATGCGCCAAAGCCGACCACGTCACCATAGCCTTCAACGACCTCCAGGACATGCAGAACCACATGCGCGAAACCATCGACACCGGCATGGGCGATCTGCAATCCAAACAGGGTAAAGGTGGCCTGCCCGCTGCACCGCCATCCGCAACGGCAGCTCCAGTTCAGGCAGCATTCACAGTAGGCGCTCCGCCGCCCGACCAAACCGCCTCCACCGAGATCGCTGCGCAAACTCAAGCCGCTGACCAGGCTGAGCAGGAGGTAGCCAGCGCTGCCCCGGTCTCCGGCCCGGCAGATACGGCCATCTCAGCTCCACCACCACCGGCAGCAGCACCCGCCGCCGCGCCAGCGCCAGCCGCAGCCCCGACTACGATTGCTCTCGGCCAAACAGTCGATCAGGTAACGGCGAGCATCGGACAACCAACACGAATTATCGATCTGGGCACCAAGAAGGTATACGTCTACAAGGACATGAAGATCACCTTCAAAGCCGGCAAAGTAAGCGATGTCGAGTAAACATCGCCACAAACAAACCAACGCCAACCTTCGCATCGACGCGATGGTTGGCGTTTTTAGCGTTCCCTTATCCCACGACAAAAACTGTCATCGGGAGCTGCGTTTCGTCCCGTGCAATTACTTTTCAAGTCTTTCTGTGAACCTTACCCGGCTCAGAACAAACCAAACGAACTAACTGCAGGACAAACCCTACCGCCAGCTGACCGCAAGATGCCACCGCATCTTCCGATCCATGGTCTTCTCCAGCACATGCGCATACTCCAGCAGTTCAGAGAGAACCTGCTCGCCCTCAGTCCCAAGCAGCTGCGGGTCAGCTTCCAGCGTCATGAGAAGCGCGCGCACGGTCCTCAGACCGTCCTCCGGCGAATACCACTGCGGAGGCGGCAGCCGTCGCATCAACTCCTGATTCCCTGCACCCTCCTCAATCAGCAGCGACATCGAATTCTCATCCGCCGAAAAAAACTCAATCAGCGGACGCACACCCAATCGAAGCGCAAGCCGTTCCAGTGCATCTTCATGCCGCGCCAGCGAGCGCCCATTCACAAAAATATCAAACCCTGGGTCCTCGCCTTCAACCACGATGTACATCGAAGCAGCCATTCCTCGCAGTGTATCGCGCAAAATGATCGCCGAAAAGTATCACCGGAGCGACAATACCGTCTCTTCTTCACCAACCGTAAGAAACAAAAGCATCCCTGCACCCGCCGCCAGAAGCAAAACCCCGCACACAATTCTGACGGTAAGTTCGGGTCGTTCCAAAACCAACCCTTCAAGAACAGTCAACAACGGAATCGCAACGTACCGCGCAGCAAACCGCACCGGCAACATCTTTCCCAGCAGCCAAAGAATCAGCAGAACCTCCGCGACATCCACCAGCGAGGAAATAGACACTACCGAAGACAACCCACTCCATCGCCAGACCATATCTTCATGCACACCGCTCCAGAGCAACAAAAACGCCGCATTGGCAAGCCCTGTCACGGAGATCGCGACCGCAAGATCACATCCTCGCAGCAGCCGATACATCCAGACACTTGCAATCCCCGTCAAAACAACCGCGAGACAGACGAAAGCCAGCATCGCCCATCCTCGCGCCGTACCGGAAAACGGCAACGGAAGTAACAACAACAGCCCGCCAAGCCCAGCCAAAGCCGGAACCAGCAACCTCCTCGCCCCCTGCTCCTCTCTCCCACCTGCTGCGCCCGCAGCAACCGCCATAATGACGACCACCGGAACCATGGCGTACAAAGCAGACCGGCTAAAAGATGGCACGCTGCCACGCGAATACTCGGCGACGACATCGGAGACGCCAAAGACTCCCACACCAGCCAGAGCCACCCGAACATGCAACTTCCCAACCCCGCCCAGCCCCACACGACGAATAGCAAACACCAAAGCACACAACCCTATCGCGCCAAAGAGAATGCCCAGCCGCTCCAGCGGAGGCAGTCCATCCCCCATCATCTCCGGAATCACCCACGAAGTCCCCGCCAGAATACAAAGCACCGCAAACGCAACCCAGGCAGTCCATCGCATGACGGAAATTATCCAATCTGAATCAGAGATCACCTCCACACATGAGGCACAGATCCCGCCGGCACATGCGAAGTCAACTCAAGGTAAACAGTCTCGATATCCTGTTGCAAGCCCTCCGGACGATTCGCCACCCAGTTACTATCGCTGTCCGGCACTTTGATATGCATCTCAGCCGGCGTCTTTCCCGCATCGGTTTGCAGCTTCACTTCGCGATAAAGATCCCTAAGAAATCTCTGCTGCCCCGTCAAAATCGCCACTCCACCTGCCGCACCATGCCCCGGCAGCACGTGCACAGGCTTCAGCGCGACGGCCTTTTCGAGAACCTCAGGCCAATTCGCGATATTCGCATCGAGCAGCTTATTCCTCGGTCCATTCACCGCCGCGTCCCCCGTACAAAGCACACCCTCCTTCGGCAGCCACACATACCCATCTCCTGGAGTATGCCCCCACCCCAGGAAAAGAAACCGTACCTCGCGCCCACCGTCCTTCAAAACAAACGAATCCCCATCAATCACCTTCCGCGGCCGCTGCACATCGCTCTCACCCGTTTCCCGAACATCGTCTCGCTTCGCCATTGCCGCCTGCCACCGCACAGGCTCCCAGCGATTCATCTCATCAACCACCCCACGAAACGCCATCGTCGTCGCACCCGCTGCAGTCCAAACTGAGTTGCCATACGAGTGATCCCCATGCGCGTGCGTATCAAACACATATCGAACAGGCTTCGTCGACAGGCTCTTCACAATCTCCAACAACTCCTTCGCTCGCCCCGGATAGTTCGCATCCACCACAATTAGATAACGGTCCATCTCAATAACCGCCGTATTGCTGTACCCCTTTCCAGCATCCCCCAACAAAAACCACACACCATTAGCTACCTTGAAAGGAGGGGTATTCTGCCCTGAAGCGTATCGCAAACAACCAAGCAGCAATACCGAAAGCAATAGCATCTGTCGAGCAAAGCAGCGGCCAGTACTTCGACCTCTCGCTGCACCAAAAACACAAAAGCCGCGCAAACGCGCGGCCTCTGTGATCCATGGTTGATAAAACGTTAGCGATTGCCGCCGCCCTGCGGTCCGCCTGAACCCGGACCACCCGGTTTACGTCCGCCGCGACGCCGTCTGCCGCCCGGCCGTCTCTGCCCGCCAGGACCATTCGGCCTCGGGCCGCCAACAGTAGCGGGAACCGGAGCGCCATCGGCACGATTGAAGTTAGGCTCATCGGCCGACTCCTCTCCTTCGTCCTCGAAATCGTCTCCGTCTTCATCCACTTCATCCGAAGGTTGATTGGCATGCGGTGCGGAAGCCGCCTCAGGGCGTCCTCCATCCGTTCCAATCTGCCCCGGCTCCGGCAGGCCAAGCTTCGCACGCTGCTCACGCAAAACTGCCTTCCTCGAAAGCTTGATCCGGTTCCCCTCGATGGCCAGCACCTTCACAAGAATCTGATCACCCTCGCGAAGTTCATCCTTGACCTCCTTCACGCGATGTTCCGCAATCTCGGAGACGTGCAGCAAACCATCCGTCCCCGGGAAGATCTCAACAAACGCGCCGAACTCAGCAAGCCGAACCACCTTGCCCAGATAAGTCTTCCCAATCTCAGGAACAGCTGTAAGATCGCTGATCATCTGAATCGCCCGCGCCAGCCCGTCGGCATCGCTCGAAGCAACATTCACCCGGCCAGTATCGTCGACATCGATCTTCACGCCGGTCGCATCGATGATTCCGCGAATCACCTTGCCGCCAGGCCCGATCAGGTCGCGAATCTTATCAGTCGGAATCTGCAGCGTGTGAATTCGCGGAGCAAACTGCGACTTCTCCTGGTTCGCGCTAGCGATCACTCCATCCATGGTATCCAGCAGGAACAACCGGCCGTGCCGCGCCTGCTCCAGGGCCTCGCGCATGATCTGCGGAGTGATTCCCATAATTTTGATATCCATCTGCAGAGCAGTAATTCCCTTGCGCGTACCGGCAACCTTGAAGTCCATATCGCCGTAGTGATCTTCCGCACCTGCAATGTCGGTCAGAATGGCGTAGTTCTCGCCTTCCTTCACCAGGCCCATCGCCACACCGGCAACCGACCCCTTGATCGGAATGCCCGCCTGCATCAACGCAAGTGAAGCCCCGCAGACGGTAGCCATCGAAGACGACCCGTTCGACTCCAGGATGTCCGAAACCACCCGCAACGTGTAAGGGGACTCATCCTCTGCCGGCAGAACCGCCTCGATCGCCCGCGAAGCCAACGCTCCATGGCCAATCTCACGGCGACCCACACCGCTCATACGTCCAACTTCACCAACGGAGAACGGAGGAAAGTTATAGTGCAGCATGAAGCGCTTCTTGATCTCGCCTTCGTAGCTCTCCAGCCGCTGCGCATCGTCGGTCGTACCCAGCGTCGCACTCACCAGAGCCTGCGTCTCGCCGCGAGTAAACAGCGCCGATCCATGAACCCGCGGCAGCACCCCAACCTCAATCGTCAGGTCGCGAATCTTATCGAACGCCCGGTGATCCGGCCGAATCCGATCCTGCAGCACCTGGTCGCGGAAGATCTTCTCGCGCAGCAGTTCATAGTACTTGCTGAGTTTCTTCGGGGCATCCGCATCACCCTCCGGCAACGCCTTCTTCAACTCATCTTTGATCGCCTTGACCTGCGCATAGCTCTCGAACTTCGGATACTTCTGCGTATCCAGCGCATCCCGCAACTTCGCGCCAATCTTCGCGGTCAGTCCATTCAGATATTCATGGTCGATCTCAACCGCGCTCACCAGCCTCTTCGTCTTGCCTGCACGGCTGACCAGATCTTCAATACCGGCACAGATCTTCTTGATCTGCTCATGCGCAAACTCAATCGCATCGACGACGCGCCCTTCTTCAATTTCCTTTGCGCCCGACTCGATCATCACGATGCCGTCCTTCGTGCCGACGACCATGATGTTAAGCGTGCTCTTCACCCTCTCGGCATATGTGGGATTCACCACAAACTGATCATCCACAATGCCAATCCGAACCGCGCCAACCGGCCCGTGAAAAGGAACATCGCTCAAAGCCAAAGCGCAGCTCGCGCCATTGATACCCAGCACGTCTGGGTCATTTTCCTTATCCGCCGAATAAACAAACGCCACAACTTGAGTCTCATTCCGAAACGCCTCAGGAAACAGCGGACGGATCGGCCGGTCAATCTGACGGCTCGTCAAAATCTCTTTCTCGCTCGGCCTTCCCTCACGCTTGATAAACCCGCCAGGAATGCGGCCACCAGCATAGGTAAACTCGCGATACTCCACAGTGAGCGGGAAGAAATCGATACCCTCTTTCGGGTCCGGCGACGCCACAGCCGTTGCTAGAACCACATTGTCGCCACTTGAAGTGAGCGCCGCGCCGGAGGCCTGTTTTGCCATGCGTCCGGTCTCGAATTTAATTTGCTTGCCGCCGGCAAGCTCAACTGTCACATCTTGTTTCATGTTGCCTCTCTTCTCTCTTTTCCTTCGATTAAGCCTGTGTCGCGTCTCCGTAGAGCGGGCGCGAAAAAGCGCAGTTCCGCTGGGCAGCTATCGCGCCGCCAGAGAACTACGCTGGTATAGGTCGTTTAGGGTCGTGCGCTCGTCAAAGCCACAAACCGCGGAGACAACGCCCTCGTCCCTCATCGTCAGCAACTCCAGCCACAAGATCTTGCCTGACCTTGCACCAATATTGCAGCCGAATGAGAACGGGCCGTGTGTACTTCCATAGTTTGAACGGTATCTCCGGAGGGCGGTGAGATTACTTGCGGATTCCGAGTTTGCCGATGACCTCGCGATAGCGGTCTGCATCGCACTTCTTCAGATAGTCCAGCAAACGGCGCCGCTTGCTCACAAGCATCAAAAGTCCACGGCGCGAGCCATGGTCTTTCTTGTGCTCTTTGAAGTGCTCCGTCAACTCGCCGATACGCTCGCTCAAAATCGCGATCTGAACCTCTGGGCTCCCGGTATCGGAGTCATGCGTACGGAACTTTGCAATAATGTCTGTCTTTTTAGCGGATGCCAACACAGCTGTTTCTACTCCTCAAATCTTCTAGTCCACTCGTAGTGTCTACATAAGGATAGCACCGCTGGCAAAACGCGGCAATGCGACTCAGGCCCAAAACGTCTAACTCTTCCGTCAATTAGGCAATATGGCTCTTCAAAAAAGCCAGACTCCGCTCCCGGGCCAGTTTCGCAGTCGCTCCGTTATAGTGCACCGGATCAACATCGCGATTAAATGCATGCGGTGCACCTTCATACACAAAGATCTCTACCTCGGGATGCGCTGCCCGCACTGCCTCAATCTGCTCCTGGCCGATGTGGTCGTCCTTTGCCCCAAAGTGCAGCATCACCGGGCAACTCGGCTCTTCTTTCGCAACCGATCCAATCCCTCCGGCGTAATAACCTACGCAGCACGAAGGCTGCATCTTCAAATTCTCCCCACGGGTCGCCGACACCCAGCTCACCAGCCCGCCATAGCAAAACCCGATAACGCCAATCCCCTTGCCGGTCTCGTCTTTCGCCCAACCATAAGCCGCCGCTACATCCAGCAGCGTAACGTCCGGCTTCAGCATCCCATAAAACTCAAACGCCCGCTTCTGATCCGTCCCGTCATACTTCAATTCCACGTCGCGCTCGTACCGGTCAAAAATCGCCGGCGCAACCACCAGAAATCCATCCTTGGCATACCCATCCGCAACGCTACGAATATGCGGGTTGATGCCATATATCTCCTGCACCAGAACCAGTGCCCCGATCGCTTCACCCGCGGGCCGGGCAACATACGCGCTCAACTTATGACCATCACTTGCCGTCAACTTAATCCAATCGCTCATGATCTCCATCATAACGAGTACGCTCGCCGTTTGGCGTCTGCAGGTTGTCAAATATACGTAAAACAGGTCAGCAAAACCGGCCTGGCAAACTTGATCTCAACAAAATCAACCCGCACAAACCGCTATAGCTGCGCTACGATCTCTCGCCCGAATTCGTATAGCCCTTCATCTCGCGCGTCCATCGTAGAAATCTCAAGAGTTGTCGCTTTTCCTTCCAGAACAAATTCCAGAAATCACGCGCCTGCACCGTCTCCGCTTTTTGCCCCGAGTAAGTCTCCAATCGCCACCGCAGATAAGGACTCCGCCATGGCCGCAATCGATTCCCACGCGTCGCATTCCATAAGAATCTAAGCTCTTCGCCCATTCCATCCGTCCCTCACCAAGTATAGGCATTTGAAACCCCAAGTCCGCACCGAGCTACCTGTCCCTCGGAACAAATCGCACGGATGAAACTGAAAATGAAAAAGAACAATCAGGACAGCACGCGCAGGCTGCTCCTGAGGCGATCGGGATCGACATCCTTGAGCAGCGCTTCAACATCACGGTGGGACTGCTCCCACACCGGGACCGCGGAGGCGAGCAGAGTTCTGCCCTCCGGGGTCAGGCTCAGCCGACGACCTCGCCGATCGGAGGGGTCTTTGGTGACGGTGACCAGTCCGCGCCGCTCAAGCGGTTTGAGCGCAGCCGTGAGGGTGGTGCGATCCATCGCGAGGAGAGTTGCGACTGAGGCTATACCTGGCGGCTCAGGCCGGTTGAGCGACATCATGAGGGAAAACTGGCCGTTGGTCAGGCCGACGGGGCGCAGCGCTTCGTCGAAGTGGCGAGCCAAAGCGCGCGCCGCTCGCTGCACATGAAGACAGAGACAGCAGTCGCGGACACGCAGGGTAGTTTCGAACGGAACTGAGATGGCCCTTGACATCTACCCAACTATGTTGATATCAACGTACATTGTCAAGCCGGCCAGCCGTAACAAGACCCAAGGCAGGGTCAGAACCAAACGTCACTCTCCACTAGTTCCTTAAACCGCGGCAAAGAACCACAATTCTTGGACGATTTGTCGAATTCCGGTGCCGTCGTTCGTCGATATAGTGAAGGGAGCGCAACTGGCTCGCATGAAGACCATATCAAGCCGGCCTGGCTACCAGAACCAGGATATCGCCACCGATGAATCGAGAGACCGAGGGGCAGCCGATGGAGGACCGCTATGTCATTCTTTCGTGATTTGAAGATCGCAATCCGATCGCTGTGGCGCGTTCGTACGCTGTGGATCACAGTCGCCCTGACACTGGCTCTGGGTATCGGAGCCAACGCCGCTCTCTTTAGCGTTATACGCGCGGTGCTGCTGCGTCCGCTCGCGAACCGTGATGAAGGCCGGCTCCTCTATTTGCGACAGAGCGCTCCTGGTCTCGGCAACTCGAACACGGCCTTCTCAGTACCTGAGATAGATGACCTTGGCAATAGGCTGAAGACGATCACGGATCTGGGGACGTTTTCGGCGATCGACTTCACTATCGTCGGGCTCGGCACGCCGCGCGAGATTCCCGCGGGCGTGGTGGACGGCCATTACTTCGAGGTGATGGGTCTGCGCCCGGTGCTGGGGCGGCTGCTAACGTCCTCCGACGATGGACCCAATGCGGCGGGCGCGGTTGTGTTGACGTATCGCTTCTGGAGCGAGGCGCTACACTCGGACCCGAGCGTGATTGGAAGGACGGTGCGGCTGGAGAGCGTCACCGGAGCGCGTTCGGCGACGATCGTGGGGGTTCTGGAACCGTCGGTGCCGTATCCGGTGGAGACAGAGATTATCGCTAACCTGGTAACCAGCCCACACCATCTGTCGGCCACAATGGTGACAGGCCGTGAGCACCGGATGACGGAGGTCTTCGCGCGGCTTGCGCCGGGAGCGACTCTCGAGGCTGCGCGATCAGAGCTGAGCGCGCGGCACGCGGCGATACTAGCCGCGCATCCGGAGGTCTATAAGTCAGCGGACCACTACAGGATCGATGTAACGCGGATGCACGACCAGATCAATTCGCGCGCCAACACGGTTTTGTGGGTGCTGTTTGCAGCCTCGGGTCTGCTGTTTGTGATCGCATGCTCCAATGTGGCTAATCTGGTACTCGCGCGCACCGTTCGCCGTGAATCGGAGCTGGCCGTGCGCTCGGCGCTTGGAGCCAATGCTGCGGCGTTGCGGCGTTCACTGCTGGCGGAAAGTCTGGTCCTTTGCGGAAGCGGAGTGCTTGCGGCGTTGATCCTTGCGTGGCCGATGGTGGCGGTGCTGGGGCGTTATGCAGCGCGCTTCTCGGTGCGTGCTGAGGGATTGAAGCTTGACTTCACCCTGGTATGGTTTGGTGTTGCCCTGGCGCTGACGGCAGCGGTGTTCCTGGCGCTCATTCCGCGGCTGCCTTCAGGGAGCGCGCCATTGGCCGCGGCGCTCACCAGCGGCGGAGCAAGGACGACAAGTAGCAGCAGCCGGCGGCTGCGCATCTTCGCCATCATGCAGATCACGGCTTCGTTCCTGTTGCTCACTGGAGCGGCCGTCCTCATGCGGACTCTGTATGTCCTCGAGAAAACCCAGCCTCCGTTCGACACCGCGCGTGTGATGGCCGTGAATCTGCCCGTGATGTCGTATGGACGGACACCGGAGCAGGTCCAGGACTTCTACCACGAGGTGCAGCGCAAGGTAAGCGCTCTGCCAGGAGTGGATCATGTGTCGACAGGCTTCAGCGTTCCGTGGAGCAGCGATCAGGAGCTCAATATCAGCTTCGCGTTTGCTGCACAGGGAGCAACCCGAAAGAACGGGCTCGATGACTGGCACGCAAACTTCCGATCGGTGTCGCCTGGTTATTTCGAAACGCTAAACTTGCCGATTTTGGAAGGACGCGATTTCAGGGACGCGGACAAAAACGGCTCGGAACGGGTGGTGATCGTCAGCCAGAGCCTGGCACAGACGCTGTTTCCCGGCCAGGATGCGTTGAACCGCGAGATGCGTTGGACAGACGGAGTGATGAAGTTCGTCGGCATCAGCATGGAGCCGCGACGGATAGTAGGAGTGGTACCCGATCTGGATGACGAGAATATCATCCCATCGCCGGTCATGATGGTGTATCAGCCGACCGATCAGGAGGGATGGCAAGGGCGCCTCTTTGTGCGCTCGCAGCAGGATCCGTACACGCTGGCTCCGGCCATAACGCGAACGATTCACGAGATTTCGGCGGAACAGCCAGTGGAGAAGGTGAGCACGCTGAAGGACATTCGCGCGGCGGTACTGACGCCGGACCGGCTGAACGCTGTTGTGTTCGGAGGATTCGCAGCGGTGGCACTCCTGATCTCCGTAGTAGGGGTAGCAGGCGTACTTGCGTTTTCCGTGAGCGGGCGCACGCGCGAGTTCGGTATTCGGATGGCACTCGGCGCGCAGCCGCGAAACATTCTGAGCGATGTGCTGTTGCAGGGCCTGACGATTGCTGGGATCGGCGTCGGTGCGGGCGTGGTGTCTGGCATTGCCTTCGCGCGCCTCATCAGTAGGTACATGGCGGAGGCGCATCTGCCGGGAGTGCTGACTTTTGTTGCCTCGGCCTTCGTCATTCTGGCCGCAGCGGTGATCGCTTCGGCCGTGCCGGCAGCTCGCGCGGCACGAGTGAATGCAGTAGAAGCATTGCGTTCGGAATAGTTTGCCGAAAATCGTAGCAGGATTTTTTAGCGTTTTTATGCCCAAAAATCGCATGTCAAGCCCCAAAACCACCTAACCAAGTCCTGACAATGACATCCGTACTGCATTTTAGTTAGCCTCAACCCGCTATAATGAATATATAGATCAAAAACAAGCAAGCCCCGGGCACTCTCCGGGGCTAACTTGTTTCTGTGCAACACTTTATGACTAAAGTCTCTACTATCAAGACTTTACTATTAGGAGTCCAGACATAAACCTTTTGTTACGAAGACTTTAGCGCAATAACGGTACGGGGAGGGGGCCCCATAAACTACTTCACTTCATAAAGCTAAACAGATCTGAGCTTCCCACAGCACTAATGACACTCAGCAGAGCCTGATGTTGGGTCTCAGCCTGGGACAACTGGCTAGCCACAGTCGCCGGATCTGCCGACACCAGGCTACTCTGCGCCACCTTCAATTGGCTCTCCTCAGTCTGTACGTAGGTACTGTTCGACTGGAGCCGGTTCAGCGCACTATCGAGCGTACTCCGCTGAGAGGAAAGCTGACCAAGCGCTGTAGTCAAAGAGGAAGTATCTGCCGTAAGCGTAGCCGATGAAGCTCCGCCTGCAAAATCGGCGATCAACTGGTTCAGCGAACCTAGAACACCGGATCCCGCAGTACCGAACAAAGAACCCCCGGGAAGATTCACCTGAATCTTCTGCCCCCCGGGGGTCTCAACAAATTGAACGCCGTTATCACCGGCATAATTCACCGTCGCCGGAGTCGTCGAGGTATCAAGAGAAAAAGGAGCAACAGAGCCATCGCTTCCGCCAAACAGGTAATGCCCTTGGTAGCTCGCATTCGCCAGAGAAAGCACCTGATCGCGAATCCCACTGAGTGCCTGGGCCACACTCGCAACGTTGCTGGCATTCATCGTCCCATTATTCCCACTGACCGCTGTCGAGATTGCAGTTGTCACCTGGTTCACCACCTCGCCAAGCGTCGAATCCGTCACCTGCATCCGTGAAGATTCGTTCGAAGCAGTCTGCACAAACGTGTCGTCCTGGGCAATCGAACTTCCGAGTAGTGTGCTCTGCGCAACCGCCACCGGATCGTCCGAAAGCAAAGCGACGCGCAGTCCGCTGGACAGCTCAGAGGTAAGCGTATCTTCCTCGGCAGTCGACTGGTTCAGCGACGCCGTCAGATTAGTAATGTAATTCGGGTCCACTCGCATAATCGTGCTCCTCAGTTTGAGTCTCGGAACTAGGAAATGGCCCATCGCCAGTTAGCTCACAGCCGTCTCAACGCCAAGGTTCAGAGCGCTGGCCATCACGGAGTTAGCAATGTTGAAGACCTGGGCCGCTGCCTGGTACGCCCGCTGGTACTGCGTGAGTTTTGACGCCTCCTCGTCCAGCGAAACCCCGGAGAGCGAGTCCCGCTGCGCCGTCAGTTGTGTCAGAGCGGCCTGCTGTGCGCTGTTGTCTGTTGTCGCGCCAGAGGTATCGCTGCCGATCTGCCCCAGAAAGGAGGCCAGAAATCCCGAAGCAGTTTGCCCTCCAGCGATAGTGGCGGTCGCAAGGTTAGTCAGCGCCGAAGCGTTCGTGTTGCCCGCCGACCCCTCACCCGTACCAGCCGCCGCCACTGCCGCCGGATTGGTCGTTTGCGCCTCGATCTGAGCGGCGGCACCGTTCGGAGTAGCCGGAAGAATAAACAGGGCACCCGCAGGATTGCCGTTGCCGTCGAGTCCCTGCTCATTCTGCAAATTCACTTGGGTCCCAATGTCGTAAGCAAGCGTATCGAGCGAGCTTTCGTAACTCGGCAGCTTTTGATCGCGGGCCTGGAGCACTCCGCCAAGATCGCCACCGGAGATATTCGAAGTCACATCCTGACCGCCTGCGACCATGTGCGTCACTCCCCCAACCCCCGTCGTGCTCAAGGCAAACGACTGGCTACCGCTGACGAGAACAGCACCCCCGCTCGTCGTAAGAGTGATGCCATTATTCTCGGTCGAAATTTGATCTAACCCAACCACCTGCGACAGTTGAGTGATCGCCAACTGGCGCTGGTCTTCGAGGGCGCCTGCATCCGAGTTAGGGCTCTGACTCGTAATCTGCGCGTTCAACGAAGCAATCGTCGCCGTAAGCTTGTTCACCTGACCGACATCACCGCTGACCTGTTGATCGAGGCTCGAAGACACCTGCGCCAGTTGGTTGGCCGAAGAGTTGAACGCGCTCGCAAGAGTATTGGCTGCGCTCAGCACATTCTGCCGGGTCGCGGTACCTGAAGGATCGCTTGCTAGCGAAGAGAGAGCACTGAAGAAGGAGTTGATCGCAGTGCTCAAAGGAGTCGAACTCGCGGAGTTATTAGTTGAACTCAGCCCAAAGATGTTCTGGATCTGTTGAAGAGCGGATTCAAGAGCGCCCGACTGGGCCTGGACTTGGGTCTGCTGCTGCACCTGCCGCTCAAGGAACAGGTCTCTCTCTGGACTTTCGTTCGCCGTAACACCTGAACCAAAGGTGCTACCGCTCAGCGTCACTGTATCGACCGGCGTAAAGTTCACCACCTCCCGGGTATACCCTGCAGTGTTCTGGTTCGCAACATTGTTCGATGTAACATTCAAAGCCTCCTGGTCCGCCAGAAGCGCCTGTTGTGCAATATCGATTAAGGTGGTTATTGTCCCCATTGGTTTCCTCGCGTACCTCGGCAGGCGACGCCTAGCGCATCCTGGTTGATCTTGCATGTTGAAGACGAATCGAAGACGAAAGCTAGCCGAGCAAAGACTGGATAAGCTTGTCCGCCACATCGGCCGAAGAAACGTTGTAGCTTCCATTGGCAATCGCCTGCTGCAGAGTTGCGACCTTGTCAGTTCGCACATCGGAGCCGCCTAAAGCCTGGGCCACGAGCTCTCCGGTGGAGCTCAGGTCCGTCAGATCTCCGTGCTGCACGTCGGCAATCGTTACTCCGGTCGTCCCATCCTTAGGGAGAATCGCCTGGACTGGCTCCGAGGATCCAGCTGAGTTCACTCCCTGCTGCAAGCTACCTACTCCACCTACAAAACTCATCGTAACCTCCGTCTACTTGAACCTATCGGCGATCGAATGACAAACTTTAGTACTAAGACGTCTTCTTTTCGGAATTTCTCTCGTACTCCGTCGTTACCTTCGAGATGATCAATTTGGCCAGCCCAAAACCGCCACCCTGAGAAATCGCTTTAGCGACCGCCTCAGCCCCAAAACTGCTCATCGTGTCGGTGGAGGAGTCGCCGCTGGATTCATCCTCTCCCCAACTACTCTGTCCATGCTGCATAGGTTTCAATAGCTCCTGGAGCATCGTCGCCTCGAATTGTTGCGCGGCATCCGTCAGCTTGGCTTGCCTCATTCCGTCGGCCATCGGTGGCTGGATCTGAACATCAGAACTGATCTTCATAACACCTCGATCTCCGCTTCCAGAGCACCGGCCGACTTCATCGCCTGAAGGATCGATATAACGTCGCGCGCCGATGCACCGATCATCTGCAGGCTACGCACCAGATCATCTACAGTAGCCCCCTGCTTCAACTCGATCCGGCTGACCGGCTTATCTTGCGCCTCAATCCTTGTCTGCTGTACAACCTGACTCTTGCCACCAGGAGAAAAGCCATTTGGCTCCGACACTTCGAACTCGCTGACCACATTAACCGCCAGCCCCCCATGCAGAATCGAAACAGGCTGCAAGACCACAGTCCCTCCAATAACAACCGTCCCAGTCCGCTCGTTAACAATCACCTTCGCCCGAGGAAAGACAGGAACCTCGATCGATTCAACTTGTGCCAACAGGGCCGGAATCTGCTCACCTTGAGCAACCGACAACTCGATCCTTCGACTATCTACCACATGAGCAGCCACACGACCGAACGTTTGATTGATCGCATCAGCCATAGCCTGGGCACTCCGGAAGTCGGCATCGTTAAGGAGTAACCAAAACTTACTCTTACCTTCCAAATCAAGCGGCACCCCATGTTCCACCATCGCTCCAAAAGGAATCCTCGCTGTGTTGGGATGATTGAACTGCTTTACATTCCCGTTAGAGGCAACTGAATATCCCCCGACTACCAGCGATCCCTGCGCCTGGGCATAGATCTTTCCATCTGCCCCATAGAGTGGCGTCATCAAGAGCAAGCCACCCTCAAGACTTCTCGCGTCACCCGCCGAAGATACGGTGATATCGAGTTTTGTGCCAGAACGGGCAAAGGGAGGTAATGTTGCCGAGACAAAAACCGCAGCTAGATTTTGTACTCGAATAGAAGATGCGGGAACACTCACTCCCATTCGCAATAAGGTAGCTGCTAGCGTTTGTATTGGGAAAGCTGTTTGCTGACTGTCGCCAGTGCCCTGAAGGCCTACAACAATACCGTATCCGACCAACTGATTGTCCCGTATACCTTCGATCGAGGAGATGTCTTTGATTCGCGCTTGCCGTTGCGGGACCTGCTCCAACGCCGAGGTGCTTGTAGCAGTAAGAAGAATCAGAAATGCAGATGTGGCACGAAGATAAAGATTACCAACCAATGTGCTTGGCCTTTCTGTAGCATGCGATTTAGTTAGGTCTAAAAACATGTTTCCTCGCTAGAAGATCAATATTCTTTGTAGAAGCCTGACGAGAACATTCTGACGGTGAGTGTAGTCATCGATGATTCCCTTACCCCGTACTTCTAACTCAAGACTTGAGATGGCGGTCGACAGAACTTGGTTCTGTTGAGAGATATCCTCCGGCCTGACCAATCCACGCAACACGATGGTCTGTGTTTGTTGACTGAATTCGACCTGTCGGGCTGCTTCGATCACAAGCATTCCATTTGGAAGCACCTCGATCACTTGTCCTCCAAAAGTCGTGCTCAAGCTCGAATTTGTTGCGCTCGTGCCTTGTGCGTTTAACCCGGAAGAAGACGTCTGATTAATTAAATTCTGTAGAGCATTCCCTGCATGCAAAGTCCCGAATAGGGCTGAAATAGAAGAGTTCGCGTTAGAGGCTCGTGAGTTTTTCACTGTTCCATCGGTTGAAGCTGCGAGGCTCTCCGAGACCACGACCGAGATCAGGTCATGTGGCCGCATTGCCCGTACATCTGTAACCATGCGGGTGAGTCGTCCGCTATCGATCCAAATGGAGCCAGGGGCGGCCTGAACATTCGAGTCCTCAGCTCGCACTCTCTCTAAATATGAGGCAAGTGATGAGGCCGCAACGTTGGATTTTGATTCACTTGCTCTTTGAACTGCAATTGTTTGCGCTTCGAGTCCGGGGAAGGCCGATAACGACAGCGATAGGATGAAAATCAAGGTTCGTGGGCTATCGCCCCGTGACGGATCAATATTGATCCATGACTCTATCTGAATTAATTTCATCACCGTTGTATCTCCACGTTGGACGGGCCTCTGACGACCCCCGCTAGATGCTCGTGCACAGATGGATCATCTGGGCTTCGATATAACAGCCGCACTCGAATGGTATTGCCCAAGCGACCATTCTCCTCTGAAACTCCCGGGATCTCGATGCGCAGAAGATTTTCCTGCCTCCACAGTCGTACGATGTCGCCGGCACGAATGATAAACGCGGCTTCGCCATCATCGTTTGAGTGAGGGAATGTTGATCGTGGGTGGTCAATCGAGGTCTTTCGGTTCGCCGGAAGAGCAAATTCCGGCCATTCTGGGTGAGAACAGTTGGCAATGATCGCCCACCTCTGCCCCAACAATGAATCCGACTGGATCCTCACTACTTCGTAACCGCTATTCTTCAAGACGGGCGCAACGAGCGAATTCATACCAATTGGGTCAACTGTGGAATGAGTTGGGCCATAGCAACTCCCTCGAGCGAAAGTCGTTACAGGCGTCACTTGCGCGATAAGCAAAGTGATCATGCTTCCATGTCGAGCTAGTGAGGAACATCGGTTATTCATGGCTTCCTATCGGATCAGACTGTTAATCTGTGAATACATGTCGTCCGCAACGTGAATTACTTTTGAGTCACTTTCATAGGCACGTTGAGCCAGGATCATCTGAACGAACTCTGCAACAACGTTGACATTGGAATTTTCCAGATAGCCCTGTTGCAGAGTGCCCATTCCAGTGGTTCCACCGGGGGTGTCGGTGATGGGGTTTCCGGAAGAAGCGGTCTGCTCCAGGAGGTTGCTGCCTACGGAGTTGAGGCCGCCGGGGTTAGCGAAGGTTGCCAGTTGGATGGTGCCGAGTTGGGCAGCATTAGTTTGCCCGGGTAAGGTTGCTGACACTAGTCCGTATTGGGAGATTGTGATGGATGTTGCGTTGGATGGGACTGTGATTGCCGGCAGGATCGTATCGCCATCCGAGGTCACGATCGTGCCCTGGTTGTTCAGGTGGAAGTTGCCGGCCCGAGTGTAGGCAATCGTTCCGTCAGGCTTTGATACCTGGAAGAAGCCTGCGCCCTGAATCGCAAGATCCAGAGTGTTGCCAGTCTGGTTGAAATCACCCTGCGTCATGATCACTTCGCTGGCAGCGGACCTTGTCCCAAGACCAACCTGAAGTCCTGCGGAGAGTGTTTGCTGCGTCTGAGCCGAACCTGGAGTGATGAGGTTCTGGTAGATCATGTCCTCGAACTGGACCTGGCGCTGCCGAAATCCTGCAGTGGCCGAGTTAGCGAGGTTGTTGGCAACGGTGTCCAGATTGGTTTGCTGGGCTCTCATTCCACTTTCTGCGGTATATAGTGCTCGAATCATTACAGGCTCCTTTTATGTGACATCAGACCCGTGGAAGGTCTTCTGATGCTGTCTTGTCGAAGTCGTTGTTGAAGACGCTGAGGGCTTTCTGCATCATCTCCGCCTGCCGTTGGACTAATACCAGCTGCATTGTTCCGTGAATGGCGTCTTCGTTGGCTCCTTCGATCGAGCCCTGTTGGACAGAGGCGGCTGCTGGAATCGGCTTTGCGCCGTTAGCGGAGAATCGATTCGCTCCTTCTGCAGTCAGAACAGAATTTTCGGGAAAGTCGAAGGTACCCACCCGGCCTACGATGGCACTGCCGTCGGGTGTAGAGACCGAGATGCTGCCGTCTGGAGCTACGTAGATGGAGCCGCTGGGGATAGTGATGGGCTTCTGGTTGGTGTCAAGGACTGGCTCGCCCTGGGCCGTCTGGAGGACGCCGGTGGAGGAGCGAGCGAAGGCGCCATCTCGCGTGTAGCGTATTCCGTTGGCAGTCTGGATGGCGAAGAAGCCCTGGCCCTGGAGGGCGAGATCCAGCGGATTGCCGGTGACTTTGATCTCTCCCTGCCCGAGATCCAGGCGATTGCCACCGAGGACGCCGAAGCCGTTGACGGACTGGCCTACCTGAGAGGCGGTATCGGGATCCTGATCGATGCTCCCGGCAAGGACTCCGCTGAAGTAGTCGCGTTGGGCGCGGAAGCCGGCTGTTCCTGCATTGGCCAGATTGTTGGCCGCGGTGTCGAGCGCCTGCGTTCGCGCGAGGAGACCTGTGTAAGCTGCGTAGAGTCCGCTGTCCATGCCACAGGCTTATGCACTTGGTTGGCCGAAGTCGGCAAGGTGCAGGTTAGAAGATGCTAAGGCGGCGATCGCTCAAGCTTAAGGACGGTTTGCCGATAGTGATCTCAGACCGGATTCAATCTGGATGCGGTTTCGGGAGGGGTTGGTGCGAGCCTTAATAGTTGACGATTCTGCGGTAATGAGGAAAGTAGTTGAGCGAGCGCTGCGGCAGGCTGGCCTGGAGTTTACTGAGGTTCTGCAAGCCTCGAATGGAGCGGAGGGGTTGCAGGTTCTGCGAGAGAATCAAGATGGTTCCAGCCCTCTGGCTATTATTCTGAGCGACATTAATATGCCGGTGATGGATGGTCTTGAGTTTCTGGAGACGCGGCGGCGAGAGAACCTTGCGCCGGGCGTTCCAGTGGTGATGATTACGACTGAGAACAACGAGTCGTTTGTTCTGCGTGCGATCGCGGCGGGCGCGCAGAGTTATATTTGCAAGCCGTTTACTGCGGAACAGGTAAAGATGCGCGTGCTTCCGTTGCTGCCGGCTGCTTAGAGATTGCTGCTGTGTCTGTGTATTCAAATTTGAAGCGGGAAGAGGACGAGTGTGACGAATGCGCAGGATGAGGCCGTGACCCGGTTGGATTCAGCCGTCTCGGAGGTGTTTGAGATGATGCTGGAGCGAAGCTGCGATCCGATGGAGGGCGAGGTTGACACGGTCGGCGGAAGGATCGTGGCGAGAATTCAATTTACCGGCGGCGTCGATGGCGAGTGCCTCTTGTATGCGAGCCAGGCGACAGCGTCGGTGACGGCTGAAGCTTTGCTGGGTACTCCCTCGGAACCCCACGATCCGATGGTCGACGATGCGATCGGCGAGCTCTGCAACATGATCGCCGGGGGCTGGAAGAGCAAGCTTGCGTCGCCGGATTCGAATTGCTCTATCTCGACTCCAGCGGTGACTCGAGAGGGGCTGGATGGCTACCGGACACAGTTCGGCACCAAGTTCAGCCGGAACTACTCCTTTCAGGGGAATGTGTTTGGAGTGGTGCTCGCGTTTTGAGTGATCCCTCCCCTCCTAGCTTTTCGGCTAAAGTCTTCACAGAATTAGGGTTAGGCTTGGACCTACCTTGCAACGTATTCCAAATAGATTAGCCCCGGAATGATCTCCGGGGCTTTTTCTATCTATATCCAGTATAGATGATTGAAATGAACTAATGTGCCAACTCGATCTCCTTTCATTTGAGGTGATTAGGGGTATCTGGAGCTTGACATCGGATTTTTGGGCTGAAAACACTAAAAAATATTTGGTACTTTCTCATTTGGTTTACGGAATTAGCTTTAGCTGGCCTTCTTCTCAATTCGTCAGGCTGTTGAAGAAGAGTTTGAAGGTGCCGTAGGTCTGGGCGCGGTGCTGGGTACGGAACCCGATGAGAATGACTTTGCCCTTGCCCATCTCTGCGGAGATCATGGCTGCCTTTCCTGTGATGTTGCCTTCGCCTACCAGCCAGCCGCTCTGAAGGATGTCGCGCTTTCCGTAGTTAACGACGACGGAGTAGCGTTCGTTATTGGAACTGGGAGTGATCTGGAAGACGGGATCACCCTGAAGGTAGAGGGCGAGGCTGTCTTTGGGCATACCGTAGGCGAGTGGATTGGTGGCGTCAACCTCGACCTTGAGGGTAGAGCCGGGGCACCAGAACTGCTTGGTGGAAAGCTCGCCGACGATGTTGCGTGCGTGGACGCCGAGTTTGTCGATGGCGAATTCGCTTGCGGTGCCGAGGGTGACGACGGTGCCGCCCTTCTGAACGAATTCCTTGAGCGCCTTCACACCCTCTTCGCCGAAGCCGCTGCGATACTCTGGCGCGTAGTCCATCGGATTGCGTCCGAAGCCTTCGCCGCCACCGCCTCCACCACGACGTCCGCCGCCAGTTGCGGTCTCGCCGGTAAGGCTGGCCGTGGAGTCGTCGGGGATGACGATGACATCGAACTTTGCGTTGAGGTCACCCTTCTTGAGTTCAGGATCGAGGAGGCTGGAGTAGGTGTAGCCCCACTGCTCGAGCAGCCAGCGGGTCCAGCCTTCGTCGACGTTGCCGCCGTAGTAGCGCTGGTAGAGGCCGATACGTTTAGGCTTAATCGAGACGGTGCTGTCCGCGGAAACAGCAGGGGCGGGCACGAAGTCGACACCGATGGTTTTAGCAACGTTGGTGAGTTCGGCTTCGGAGCCTTTGGCTACGACGAAGTCACCGAGTTCGGTTCCGGGGACTGGCTTGACGATGCGGCTGACTGCGACGCCCTTCGCCGTGAGCTGGTTGACTGCTTTGTAAGAAGCGTCGAGCTTCGCGCTCAAGAGGTAGCCGGACGAGCCTGCGGCGACCTTGCCTGGAAGCAGCGGAGCTTCCGTGATGAGTTTCGTCTCGACTTTGAACGGACCGGCGACGTGATCGACGCGGACGCCCATGAACTCAGCTAAGTTGTCTGTCGAAAGGTCATAGGGGCGGATGGGGTCGCCGTTCTTGTCGCGAGTCCAGTCGTTATCGGGAAAGAAGTTACGATCGAGCAGGTTGCGGATGAGGCCCATCTTGGGCTGGGCCAGCGAGATGATGTAGGAACCAGCGTCATAGGCGTGTCCGTCTGGTGTGGTGAAGGGCTTGGTTGCCGTCTGGATATCGACGCCCTGAACGAGAAGCTTCTGAATGAGGAAGTTTGTTGTGATTGGGTCGTACTGGATGGTGGGGATGATGTAGTTCGGAGTTTCTGTTGCGGCGCCGCGAGCAGTCTGGTTCTTGGCCTTCTGGTAAGCGTTCCAGAGAACAGTTTCGCGGTTGCGAGCGGCGAGGTCGAGCGCGGCCCATGCTGCTGTCTTCTGCATGTTGACGATGTCGCGGAGGTGCCACCAGCCGCCGGGCCATGGGTCGGGGAAGATGGTCTCTTCTTCGTATTTAGGAAGATTGCGGGCACCGCCAGAGAGTTGCTCGGGCAGGATGTACATGGGAGTGGCAAGCTTGGCGCTGGCCGATTCGGTGAGCATGCCGTCGATGTTGTGGAAGGGTGTGATCCAGTGGAAGCCGAAGTGTCCCCAGCCTGAATAGATGGCGTTATTGATGGCTCCGGTGTAGCCGTTCTCGGTCTCCTTGTAGGCCATTTGCGCGCCGTACCAGGCGATCTCGCGCCACATCAGCGGGTCGCCGTAGGGGCGGGTGGGTTCGGCGTAGGGCGGAAGCGAGATGCGGGCGCCGTAGCTGCCCTGGTGGTGATGATCGACGTAGACCTCTGGACGCCAGCCTGTGAAGAGGAGGCTGGCCATGTACTGGCTCTCGTTCATGGAGGTGAGCAGGGCGTCGCGGTTGTCGTCGTGGCCGATGTATTTGGCGTAGAGCGAGGGATAGTTGGATCCCTCGTAGGGTGTGCCGAGGGTGGAGTTGTAGTAGTCGGTGACCATGATCTCGCCGTCGGGATTGAAGCACGGGACTTCGATCAGGACGGTGTTGTCGAGGATGCGCTGGGTCTCCTCGTCTGTGCGGGTGATGAGGTCGTAGGCGAGTTCGGGAGCCATCTGAGTGCCACCGATCTCGGTGGCATGCATGCTCATGGACTGGACTTCGATGACTTTGCCAGTTGCGACGAGCTTTTTGATCTCCGCTTCAGGCGCGCTGCCGGGATGGACGATCGTGAGGTTGTTTTTCTTGATAGTGTCGATGTTCGCCATGTTTTTGGGCGAGGTGATGATGACCATGAGGAACGGATTCCCATTCATGGTGGGACCCATGTTGATGACCTTCATCTTGCCGCCGCTCTGCTTTTCGATGACGTTGTAATACTCGACTATCTTGTCCCAGCGGGCCATCTTGCGGTCGGCTCCGAGTTGGAAGCCGAAGAATTTATCGGGCGGGGTGACAGCGGATTGGGCGAGGAGAGTCGGGGTGAGGGCCGATGGCGCGAGGAGTGCGATGAGGACACGGACCAAACAAGCGGAACGAATAGAACGCATAGACAGAAGAGCCTCCAGATAAGTGAGAGCTTCGATGGTGCAGATGCAATGCGACTACGGTCGCAGAACGGCCGGACGGCACGGTCGGCAACGAGATGATGAAAGAGCCGAGCGCGTACGCAGAGTCACTCCGAGTACGTGCACTTCGATCGGTTCCAGCTGATGCTCAGTTGTAGGGGTTACGCGGCAAGTCTAAATGCAGTACGAATGAAAGTCCAGAAAGACGCAGATCAGAAAAAATCAAAAAACGCCCGGCCCTCTGGGAGGACCGGGCGCTTCTTGTTACTGAGGCTGCGAGTCGCTTCTATCGTTACTTGACTACGGACTGGAAGAGCGGCGAGGTCAGGAGGCTGGCGAACTGGCTATCCGAAGAGGAGTAGGCAACCGTCAGGGTTCCAGAGTTGGAGTCGATAGTGGTCTGCTCGAGCGCGGACTTTTCGAGAGGCGAGCCGGCGGTCTTGCGCATGATGGAGACGCCCTTCATCAACGTTGCGGCCGTCGCAGCGGTGATGGTGTCGGACATGACGACAGCCATATCGAACTTAACGCCGTTCTGGAAGTCCATGGTGTAACGGCTGCTCTTCATGCGGTTCTTGACGGTGTCGTAGTCGGCAAGCTGGGCAGCGTCGCCGAGGACGCTCTTCATCATGGTCTGGGTGCCTTTTGCATCGAGCAGGCTCCAGACAGCCTTGGTGTCAACCACAGCCATCTCGTTGACCATATCGCTGTTGGAGAGAAAGTCGGGGGTCATGCCATCGCGGGCGTCGACCGCTTCGTCGACGGCGGATCTGTCGCCGAAGATCATGGTGGTCTGGTTGAGGAAGACGACGCTCATGCCGTTGGATCCCATGGGATAGATACTGGTGTTCCGGCGCAGTTCAGGCTTGGTCTTGTTCTTGACGAAGTTGGCCATGATTTCGCGGGTGTGGAACTGGCCCTGGGCGATACCGACGATGCGAGTTCCCTGGCCGGCGGGATCGCGGAAGGCGGCAAATGCGAGGACGTCTGCATCCTGATCGACCTTGAGGCCGGAGCTCTTGAGGGCCGTCTCGAGACGCTTGAGCTCAGGCGGGAGGACACGATCCTTCAGCTCCATCGCGGCGGGAGAGTTCTGCATGGCGTGATAGTCGACGACAATGAGTTGCTGGATATCCTTGGGGATGGCGGACTTTGCGTCGCTTGAAAGCTGCGCTGCAGAAGCGAATGGGGGGGCCATGATGGCCGCGACGGCGACGGCCGCGGTGAGGAGGTTTTGCTTTATGATTTTCATTGCTACCTTGACTCCTTGAGCTACTAGCAGTGTAGCTTCAGCTACACCATTGTTCCGTGAGTATGAGACTGTTTGCAAGCGTGGATGGTGAGGTGTTCGTCATCTAGAATGCTACTTTTGTGGTACCTCAAGGAGGTTGTTAAGACTACTGCTTCGGCCAGTCGATGGGGGCGTTGAGTTTGCGCTCTAACACCTTACCGTCGGGGTCGAAACCAGTTATTTGACGTACCCATTCGGAATCCGGCTCATAGGCAGCCTCAGGGATGAGTCCGATGAGTTCTGCGTCTTCGATGAGGACTCCGTGGCGCTGCGCCAGATGATGGAGAGTGGCATGGACGTGGCGCATGGGGGTTATGGTGAAGTCGGTGACGTTCATGCTGACCTGTGCACGCCCGTTGGCAAAGACGCCGATGGCTTTGACGCCATGGAGGCCTCCGTTAGCAGCGCGGATGTCGCGGGCGATGGCGCGAGCAGCGGCTATGTCGTTGCCTTTAAGGTGGACGTTGTAGGCGATCAGAAAGCTGCGAGCTCCGACGGCGCTGGCCCCAGCGGTTTCGTGAAGTTCGGGGCCGCCGATGTCGGGGCGACGGGAGGCATCGCGGCGGGAGGCGTCGCGGAGGCCTTCGAACTGACCCTTTCGGACGTCTTCGAGCTGGACGCGATCGGGGCGTGCGGCAGCGGCTCCATAGAAATAGACGGGAACGCCATAGCGACGCCAGATGAGGAGGCCAGCCTGGCGGGCGAGGACGGCACACTCGGCGAGTGAGGCCCCGCTGACAGGGATGAAGGGGATGACGTCAGCGGCGCCGATGCGGGGGTGAACGCCGTTCTGTTTCGTCAGATCGATGAGTTCTGCGGCCTTGCCTGCTCCGCGTGCCGCAGCCTCGATGATACCTTCCGGAGTGCCGGCGATGGTCACAACAGAACGGTTGTGGGCGGTATCGAGGGACCAGTCGAGCAGACGAACGCCTTCGACCTGCATGGCGGCGACTATTTGCCTGACCTTGGTAGCGTCTATGCCTTCAGAGAAGTTCGGGACGCATTCGATGATGGCTTCGGGATTCATAAGCAGTCGGCGGGGTTAGCGTGGGCTAGTCAATAAAGACGTGACGATCACTTCCACCAGGTGTATCCGAGGGAAAATTGTACGCTTGCGTTGACGCCAGGGTTGCGGTCTCCGAGAGAGGCGCTTGAGATATGGATGCCGTTGGCGGCGAAGTCGATGGAGCGGCGGGGGTGGACGAAGTAGTGGACGCCGACTCCGCCTTGCGGCGTGAAATTCCAGACGCTGGCGTCGGCGTTGGGGCCGTCGTTTTGCGAGTTGTAGGGTGGTCCACCAAAGGCGGGGTATTTGTGATTCGTCCAGAGGATGCCGCCTGCTGCTTGTCCCCAAAATGAGAAGCGCTTTGTGCCAGCGAGGTTCCAGCGGAAGATGACGGGGGTGATGGAGGCTCCGGTGAAGGTGCCGCCTACGGTGTAGAACGCGGTGCACTGGGGCGGTGTGCCGGGCGGGTTGGTGCAGAAGGGTCGCTGGTACTTTGGGGTGTAAGACTGCCAGAACGGGAAGGCCTGACCGGCTAACTCGAAGTTGCTGCGGAAGGCACTGTGGCCGTGTGTGGAGGCGATGACCTTGCCGACCTGCGCGCCGACCATGAAGAACCTGAAATCGTCGCGGTTTTCGGTGAGGCCTACGCCGCCTTGAACGATGGGGCCGAACTCTAAGGGGCGGTGGCCGGAGTCGTCATGGAAAGGCGTGACGCCGGTATCGGCTTGGGCCGCTACGAAGCGGACTGCGCCGATCAGGAGAGCAAGTATCCAGATGGCCCTGATGCGAATAGGGTGCGTGCTGTTGGTCAAGCTGGTCTCCCGAGGTCAGGTGACAGAAGAAGGCCGCCGGTGAACGGCGGCCGTTTGGGGTTGGCGACCGGTGTGTCAGCTATCAGGCGCTGGCCACGGCGGCTTCGTCGAAGTCGAAGTTAGAGTAGACGTTTTGCGTATCGTCGAGGTCCTCGATTGCTTCAAGGAGACGAATCATCGCGCTGGCCTGAGTGCCCTCAAGCCTGGTGTAGGTCGAGGCGATCTTGGTGATCTGGGCGTGTTCGGGGGTAATCTTTGCGGCCTTGAGAGCTTCGGTGACTGCTTCGAAGTCTTTGGGGTCGGTAAGGACTTCCCAGTTTTCGCCTTCGTCGGAGAGGTCTTCGGCACCGGCATCGAGGACGATCTCGGTGAGTTTGTCTTCGCCGGCTGCGGACTTCGCAATGGTGATGACGCCCTTCTTGGTGAACATCCAGGCGACTGCACCTTCGGCGCCCATGTTGCCGCCATTCTTGCTGAAGGCGTGACGGACTTCGCTGACGGCCCGATTTTTATTGTCGGTGAGGACTTCAACGATGAGGGCTACTCCACCCGGGCCATAGCCCTCGTAGGTGATCTCCTCGTAGGAGACGCCTTCAAGTTCGCCGGTGCCGCGCTGAATGGCGCGCTTGATGTTTTCGGCGGGCATGTTTTCAGCTTTGGCTGCGGCGATGGCTCCGCGGAGACGTGGGTTGCCGTCGGGGTCGCCGCCGCCCTGCTTGGCGGCGATGGTGATTTCCTTGATGAGGCGGGTGAAGATCTTGCCGCGCTTGGCGTCGAGTGCGCCTTTTTTGTGCTTAATTGTTGCCCATTTTGAATGGCCGGACATGACTTACCTCTGTGCAAATTTTACGGTGCGGCTGTGCGCAACCTTGCGATTTTAGCATGTTTGACTGTGGAGCCGCTTCGTCGACGGTGGCACCCCCATCCCCATCAAAAGTGCTCAAAGTCTTCGAAACAGGATGGATAGGTTTGGACTTTTTAGTTCAATTGATGGAGCGCGTGAGGCGATGTGCACTTCCCTGTTCGTTCAGATACACGTTTGTGGCTGTGAATCTGTCAAGTCCTGGTGCGTTGCGCCTGGCATCTGCTTCTGCTATTGTCCCGGTCACGGGCCATACTTACCAACCGCGGAAGGATTCGAGACCTTTTGCGGCCCTCGGCCATGCTCCCAAAACAATCAATCGACATTCGGGGTTCTGGGAAGCGGGAGACTGTCCGGCGACTACGAACCACCAACTAAAAGATGTTCAGGAGAAGGAATATGTCTGATCACAATAATGCGCAGGACTATACAGCGAATGGTCCAACAGATGTCGGATTTCGGACTGGCGGTGATGGAACCGGAATCACGAACGGCGTTGCTGCAACTGGAAATGCGATTGGCGTGCATGGAACAGGTCTCGGATTTGACGGAATGAGCGCTGAAGTAATTGGCGTTTTGGGAGATTCAAAGGTCGGCGTCGGTGTTAAGGGAGTGGCGATCAGCCAGCAAGGAGTTCTCGGCATCAGCGATACCTTGAATGGGGTTGAGGGAATGAGCGGTTCGGGTGATGGTGTAAGCGGGGACTCCAAATCTGGTGTCGGCGTACGGGGTAGCAGTAGCGGCGACGATGGAATTGTCGGTACATCAAGCGCCAACCAGAAGAGCGGCGTCTTTGGGGACAACACCGATACGACTCAGGTGACTTTTGGCGTCAGCGGAAGATCTCAGTCCCCGCTGGGAGCGGGCGTGAATGGATTCTCGGATGTCGGTTACGGCGGACATTTCAGGGGTGCGCGCGCTCCGCTGCGGCTGCAACCCGCGACGACAATCGGACCACCAAAGGCTGGAAATCACCAAGCGGGCGAGTTCTTCGTTGACGGAAACGGAGACCTGTTCTACTGCAGGGGTGGAGATACCCCATCAGGGGACTGGTTCCATATCGTTCTCGGCCTTCCTGTAGACCCCTAGAGCGCGACCTGTTCGCTCCTGATTGCCCTGGGCATTACGAACCTGGGGCGTTTCCCAGGCTGGTGTAAGTCGCGCCGTTGCGCTTAAAGAGCGAGTTAGATGAGTTCGGGGGCGAAGAGGTCTTTCATTGTTTCGCGTCGGCGGATGAGCCTTGTCGATTTGCCTTCGATCAGGATCTCTGCCGGGCGGGTGCGGGTGTTGTAGTTGGAGGTCTGCGACATGCCGTAGGCTCCCGCGTCGAGCAGGACGACGAGGTCTCCCGGTTTGACGGGAGCGAGCGCGCGGTCGCGGGCGAAGAAGTCTCCGGACTCGCAGACGGGGCCGACTATGTCTACAATCGGCTCGGCCTTTTTGGATTTGACTGGCTGCCTTACCGGGATGATCTCGTGGTGGGCGTGGTAGAGCGCGGGGCGGATGAGATCGTTCATCGCTGCGTCGGTGATGACGAAGGTCTTGCTGCCGTTCTTCTTGACGTAGAGGACGCGGGTGAGGAGAGCTCCTGCCTGAGCCACGATAAAGCGGCCTGGTTCGAGGAGGAGGTGGGCGGTTTCTCCGGCTAAGCCTTCGGTTAAGGCTGCGGCGTATTTTTCTATTTGCTTCGCGGGGTCGAAGATTCCGGCGCCGTAGTCGATACCGAGCCCGCCGCCGGCGTCGACGTAGCGTATGTTGTGACCGTCGCGGCGCAGGTCGGCTATGAGAGCGGTAACGCGGGTGAGAGCCGCGGCGAAGGGGTCGACCTTGCGGATCTGCGAGCCGATGTGGACGGAGACTCCGGCGGGGTCGAGCCACTTTGTTTTTTTTGCTGCGCGGTAGATGGCGCGAGCAACTTTGATGTCGATGCCGAACTTGTGTTCGCTGAGGCCGGTGGAGATGTAGGGGTGGGTTTCGGCGAAGACGTCAGGGTTGACGCGGAGGGCGAAGCGGGCGACTGTGCCCAGTGCTTCGGCGCGGGCGGCGAGGATGTGCAGTTCGGCCTCGGATTCGACGTTGAAGAGGAGGATGTTGGCGCGAAGGGCAGCGTCGATCTCCCAGATTTGTTTGCCTACGCCGGAGAAGACGACCTTTTTGAGAGCGGGCTTGTGAGCTTTCCTGACGCGCTCGAGCTCGCCACCGGAGACGATGTCAAAGCCTGCTCCCTGCTTCGCCAAGAGACGAAGGATAGCGAGGGAAGAGTTGGCTTTGACGGCGTAGCAGATGGTGTGGGAGCGGCTGACGAAGGCCTGCTCGAAGAGCTGGAAGCGTTGAGTGATCTGCGCGGCAGAGTAGACGTAGAGGGGCGTGCCGTACTCGTCAGCAAGGGTCGCGAGATCGGCTTCGTCGCAGTGGAGTCGGCGGTTGCGGTAGGTAAAGGGACGAGGGTTGGCTTTGGGCGCAGCGGTCTTTTTCGTCGAAGTGTTCGTAGAAGGTTTCGTCAAAGGTCAGATGCTCTTGGGAGAGACTGGGTAGGGTTCTTCGGGGATGATGATCCAAGCGGCGATGTAGCCGAAGGCGAAGACTCCTGTGAAGAGGATCAGAAGTGCGGTGACGATGCGGGTGAGATTGATATCCCAGCGGTAGTGGAGGGCGAAGCCAGCGCAGACTCCACCGATCATGCGATTGGTGCGCGAGCGCATTAGTGGACTGACGTTCGGATAATAGCCTGGCGGAGGCTCAGTGGCGGAGGGAACGGTGGCTCCACAGGCGGAGCAGAAACGGGAAGATAGATCGACTTGTTTGCCGCATTTCGAACAGAACATGGCTTCTCCGGAAGACTCTATTTTGCCACAAACGAGAGACGAAGAGGGCTACTAACTTCCGCCTGTTCGGCTCGTTTTACTGATTGGCGGGCGCCCGCTCCATCGTTGCTGCTGTGGTGCCTGAGGGATTTTTTGCGCCGTCGGTATAGTATGTGCTCTCGTCGGTTACAAATCCGTGGCTTTGCAGGTCGAGGTATTCTTTCGCCTCCCTGGAGTTTTTCGGACGATAGAGGAGCACAAACTTCTGTGGAAGGTGATCGGCGCTCTCGTAAATATCCAAAACACAGGACGAATGGCAGTAGAAATTTATCGGTTCACCGATGCCGTAGAGCCACGTCGTGTAAGCGGGAATTCCCTTGCTTTCCTCTGCGGCGACCTGCTGCTCGATTGCGTCATAAGGAAAGCGGGCGGGACCGTGCGTGAAGGCGTCGATCTCGGGAACCGCCGCCAAGGTGAGCAGGAGAAGAGCGCCGGCGGTGAAGACCGCTTTTCTGTATTGGCCTGCAGCTTCCGAAAGCTTCGTCAGACCATAACAACAGACGAGACAGAGCAACGAGGTCGCCGGAAGGACGTGACGCAGCCCGAACAGGGGCAGGTTGATTGGCTTGCGCGACAGGATAAAGAGCGCCAAAGGGGCGAGGAGACCGGTCGAGATGCAGACGAGGAGCAGGATGTTGTGTCTTAGCATGCGGCGCCTTGAGTGGCAGATGAGAGCGGCCGCTGCGAGCAGGATGACGACGGCGAGCGCGACCGCTGTGGCTCCTTTGATCTCGGAGACGCCTAACGAGAGCGCCCAGATTCTTTTGAGTTCGTAGAACTCGGGGTGCCCCTGCCAATCCAGATTTTCTCCGACGCCGTGCTTGAGCCGATAGACTCCGGCGACGACGTAGAGCCACGGGACGAACAGGACTCCAACGACGACGGCCAGCGCGACTGCGGTTTTTTTGACTGAGGCCGCGACGTCGCTGAAGAGGAGCGCCAAGAGACCAAACGCGAGGAAGATTGCAGCCACATAGTGGATGTAGAAAAGGAGCAGCATCAGCGTTCCGCCGATTGTCCACATCGATGAAGTCGGTTTTTTCGGAATGACGCTGAGCCAGAGGGCGAACAGAAGCACTAATAACGTGTAGGTCGCGTAGGAACGGGCTTCCTGACTGTAATAGATGTTGTTGACACCAAGTGCGACTAGGGCGGCAGCCAATAATCCGGTCGCGTCGCTTGCTCCCAATCGGCGGCCGAGCAGCCAGACGAGCGGGATGGTGAAAATGCCAGCGGCCAGAGATAGCAGTCGCAGACCTACTGCGCCTGCTCCCCATATCGACACTCCTGTTTTCAAGAGCAGGTAGTAGAGAGGGGGATGGACCAGATCGTCCCTGACCATGGTGTAGCTTTCATGGAACGGCGCGAGGGCTACGCGCGCTGAAAATAATTCGTCTCCGCTGAGAGCTTCATGTTTGAGCGGATAAATTCGCAGGAAGGCCGCGATGAGAACAATGAGAAGCAGCAGACCTAGTGTGTTTCGCCGCACTGCGGGGTGATAATTTTCATTTTCCATGAATGTTGCAACAGAGTTTACAACATTCTTTTTGCTGGCTTTTGAGTATTGGTGAGGCTACTCATGGCGTAGAGCTTCCATTGGTTCGACTCGCGATGCTCGCATGGCGGGAATCCAGGCGGCAATGATTGCGACGGCGAGCAGGAGACACCCTGCCGCTGCGAACGACGCTGGATCTGCGGGCTTTAAGCCGTAGAGCATTGACTTGACCAATTGGGCCAGTCCGAGCGCTGCAGCGAGACCGGAGATGACGCCGAAGGCTGCGAGCCACCCTGCTTCGCGAAGCACCATGCCGCGTACCTGTCCGCGTTCGGCTCCCAGTGCGAGGCGGATTCCGATCTCGTTGGTGCGCTGGGAGACGGTGTAGGCCATGATGCCGTAGATGCCTACGCAGGCGAGGGCAAGAGCAAGGAGTCCGAAGCCGGCGGTAAGGCTGGCGAAGACGCGTTCCCGCCGGGTGGTGCCTTCGATTTGTTGTTCCTGGGTGCGGATATCCATCAATGGGAGATCGCGATCTATCCTTTGGACAGCGGCGCGGAGAGATGGGGTGATGGCCTCGGGAGGCATCTGGGTTCGAACGATGTAGGTGGCACCACCCATCTCCGACAATTGGTGAAAGAGATTGAAGTGCAGCGGCGGAGGCTCGTCTTTCAGATTGGAGTAGCGGGTGTCGGCAATGATGCCAACGATCTGGGTCCATTTGCGATCAGGTTTGTCGCCTCCGCCGGTCGAGAATCGTTTGCCGATGGGATTTTGTCCGGGGAAGAACTTGCGGACGAGGGCTTGATTAACGACTGCGACCTGCTGAGGGCTGTTGACGTCTTGCGGGGTGAAGGCACGACCGGCGAGAACGGGAATACCCATGACTGGAAGAAAGTCCTGCCCGACATCGGCGAGGTCTGCCATATCGCTATCGTCTCCGCGTTTGTGCTTGACCTCCGGAGCGCCCTCGATGACCAAGGGGCCGTTCGACATGCTATTTGCAATGAGCGGAATGTCGGAGAGGGTGACGCCCTGAACTCCGGGGACTGAGCGCAGAGCTTCTTCGAGGCGGGCGAGGAGAGCTACGTCTTTCGGAGCGGGATACTGCTTGGCGGACGGATTGATATCGAAAAGAAGGAGGTGATCGGTGCGGAAGCCGGGGTCAACTGAGTTGAGGTTGATGAGGGTACGGATAAAGAGGGCGGAGCCGACGACAAGCATGGTCGAGAGAGCGATCTGGAAGGCGACGATTGCTTTGCCGCTCCAGGCCCTCCGGTGGCGGGTCACTGTTTTGCCGCCTTCTTTGAGCGCGGTGCCGATCTCAGCGCGGGTGGATGCCCAGGCTGGAGCGATTCCAAAGAGAACTCCGGTGAAGATGGTGACGGCGGCGGTGAAAGCGAAGACGCGCCAGTCGAAGGGGACGTTGAGGTCAGTTTGCTCCCAGGCGTTGGCGAGGAGTTTGGGAAGAGTGGTGCGGCCCATGTAGCCGAGGAGGTAGCCGAGGGCTCCCCCCATGACGGAGATCATGAGACTTTCGGTGAGAACCTGACGAAGGATTCTGGAACGACCTGCTCCGAGTGCGAGGCGGACGCCCATCTCACGGTGTCGCGCAGAGGCGCGGGCGAGCATGAGATTGGCGATGTTGGCGCAAGCGAGAAGGAGGACGAATCCCACCATGGCCAGCAGGACATAGATGGGCTGGGCGAATTCCCGTGCGCTAGAATTCATGCCCCTGCTGCCATCTTCGAGGATGAGGAGCGGCATAGTGTCATCTTTTGGAACGTTGATCGTACCGCGGATAGCGGCGGAGAGAGCGACGTCGATGGATGCGCGCGCCTGTTCGGTTGGAATTTCCGGTTTGGCACGCGCCATTAGCTGGACCCAAAATAATCGTGTGTTTGAGAGAAACGGACCGCCCCCAAATTCAGCATGCAGCAGAGGGATCATCGACAGGGGCATAAACAATTCCGGCGATGACTGAACACTTTCGGCTCCGGTGAAACCTCGGGGGTTGACACCTACGATGGTGACGGGAACGGTGTTGACGGTGATGACTTTGCCGATGACGTCGGGCGAGCGGCCAAAGCTGCGCTGCCAGAAGGCATCACTGATAGTGGCAACGGCTCCGGTGCCGGGCGCACCGTCATCGGAGGGCAAGATGGTTCGACCAAGAGCGGGCCTGACCTGCATCTGCTCGTAGAAATTTCCGGAGACGAGGTCGAGTTGGACGGCCTGGGCCACTCCGTCGATGGTGACATTGGTTCGGCCCATGTCTTTGAAGGCGAATATCTCTTCAAGGACTCGGTTGTCTTTTCGCAGTTGCTGGTAGATGGGATAGGTGAACGAATGCATCAGTGTTCTTCCACCGGGAATCGTGGTCCAGTCTCCCCAGCAGGAATGGACTGCGACGTGTTTGTCTCCGGTCATTCCGAAGAGGTGAAGTTGCTCGGGATGGGGGACGGCGAGGCGCTGGTAGAGCATCTCGTTGGCGACGGAGAAGATGGTGGTGTTGGCTCCGATGGCGAGGGCGAGCGAGCCGACGGCGATGGCGGTGAAGCCGGGGCTCTTGCGGAGGATGCGGGCGGCGTAGCGGAGGTCGCACCAGAGGTCGTCCCACCATCGGAGGTTGAGGGAGTGGCGCATGTCGTCTTTGTGGGTGGCGACGCCGCCGAACTCGAGGCGGGCCTGACGGAGGGCTTCTTTGGGAGCGAGGCCTTGGCGTTGAGGTCGGCAGCGCGGGCTTCGAGATGGAAGCGGACCTCCTCGTCCATGTCCTGTTCGAGGCGGCGACGGCCGAAGGTGGAGCGAAGCCAGGATTTGAGGCGTGACATGGAGGCACTCATGACTGCACCTCCGCTTCGGTTTCCGCCCAGTTGGAGGTGGTAGACTAAGGATGGAGCCGATGATCCCGGCCATGCGGTTCCACTTTTCCGTTTCGGCGGCGAGCTGTTTGCGGCCTGCGGGCGTGAGGGAGTAGTACTTGGCGCGGCGATTGTTGTCACTTTCGCCCCATTCACTTTTGATCGAGCCATCGTGCTCGAGCCGGTAGAGCGCGGGGTAGAGAGAGCCTTGCTGGATGACGAGCTGTTCGCCGCTGATCTGCTGGATGCGCAGGAGGACTCCGTAGCCGTGGAGTTTGCCTAGCGAGACTGCTTTCAGGATCAGCATGTCCAGGGTGCCTTGCATCAGGTCGACTTGTTTTGGCATTCTTTCTCTCTCCTTGACGATCTAGGAGAATTATTAGTACGACTCTCCTAGTTTGTCAAGGAGAGAGCGTACTAATGGGCGGAAATGAAAGTCTGACTCTCAGACAAGAAAACTACGTCAGAGGGTAAAGCCATTTCCGTACGCGTTTACGGGAAGGCTGAAGATGTACTGAAGAGTCGGATTGTGGTCCGCGAAGAGAAAGCCAGGGGCTGAAGCCCACTGCGAACAAGCACTCTTTTGGCACGACTGAAGTCGTGCCCTGATACAAAACGATAGGTTTTCTTAGTCTCTGAAGGCGTGCCCTGGGGACAAACGGTACGTTTTTCCTAGTGTCTGAAGCCGTGCCCTTAAGCAGACAGGCGTGCCGAGACTTATTTGCCGGTGTAGGGAGTCTTGAGGTAGCGGCGGGCGGCGTCGGCCTGCGATTGGTCGCCGCCACCGGCAGAGGCTGACTGGTATTGTTTGATGGCTTCGGCCCGATTGTTGAGCAGGTCGAACATTTCGCCAGCGTTGAGCTGGGCGCGGCGCCGGAGCCAGTCGCTGCAGGTAGGCTGTGCGGCGGCGAGAAGATAATTCTGGGCGGCTTCGGAGAGCTGGTTCTGGCCGCGTTGGGTGTCGGCGAGTCCCCAGTAGGCCATGTGGAGGCGGGGTTCGACGAAGTAGCCGGGTTTTTCGGAGTCGGAGAGGACTTCGCGGTAGATGGCGATGGCTCCCGGGCCGTTGCCGGAGTCCTTGGTGAGGTTGGCGACCTCGAGACGGAAGAGGTAGTCGTGGGGAAACTGTTCGGCCAATCCCTTCTGAACGACGATGGCCTCGGGGTAGCGGGCGTCGTGGCGGAGGAAGAGCGAGAGCGCAGTGCGCGACTCGATGGGCGTGACGATGCCCTGCGCGGCGGATTCGACGGAGGAGTTCGAGGCCTTTCTCCTTGTTGCCGCCGACGCCGGCGATTCCGACGAGTATACGGACGAAGCGCGGGAGGCTGGCGACGGCGAACTGCTGGATGCCGATCGCCATTTTAGCGTCGGCGTAGTTGGGATCGATTCTTGAGGGCGGATTCGCTGTCGTTGCGGGAGGAGAGGCCCTGGCGCGCAGCGGCGACGTAACTGTGGTCGGCGAGAGTGATAAAGGCCGCGTGCATGCCACGGGCGTAGCCACGGGCGAAGAAAGCGTTGGCATTGTTGGGGTTGGCTTTGATCTGCTGATCGGCGAGGGCGATGATGGAGTTGGTGAGGGACTCGATGCGATCGCGCGTGGCCTGGGGAACGGGGACGTTGCGTTTGGAGGTAAGGAAGGAGTCGTGAGCGTAGTAGGTGGTGTCGAGCAGATCCTGATGATAGAGCTCGCGGAAGACGAGCGTCATGAGGATATAACCGCCTGCAATGGCGGATTGGGGGTTGGCTTTCTGGATGGCTTCAAAACGGGCGAGAGCGCCGGCGTAGTCGAGGTTGTAGAAGTGCTCGTGGGCCTCGCGGACCTCTGGGGTGAGGTTGATGGGGTCGGTGTGAGCGGCGGGGTTGGAAGTGTCGCGGTTTATTTCGGCTGGCGACAGGTTGGCCAGCAGAAGAGCCAGAGCGAAGAGGATTTTTACCCAGCGTTTTATTGTTGTTTCTCCGGAGCCCGTGTTGTTCGCTTTGGTTGAAAGAGTGCTTGTGTTCGGATGACACGGGAAGACATTTGATACTTTTTGTTGGACGCGCAACACGAATAAACTATACCCTTTGGTACCGGGGTCCGGGGTACTGCTGCTTTTCTTTGATTGGACGGATTGGGATAAGAACGGATTGGTATGACACGGGTCGAGTTGCTTCAGTTGCTGATAGGTCAGGCACGTAATAACGGGTTTGAGTTTCGGAGATGGTACTCGGGCAAGCTAGGGCTCCCTTGGCACGGCGCTCTGCAGGCGGTGCAGATGCTTGCGAAGGAGCGGCGCTATTATGCTTTGCTGTTCTCGCATGAGTTCGCTTCGAACTTCTGGAAGCCGGGTGAAGTAATGACCTTTCAGGTGCCGATGCAAACGTTTACGCGACGAATGAAGGATGGGACGATCGGCACAGTGAAGCGGAAGGGATATACGCGACGCAGCTCGCGGGAGGATGCGTGGCTCTATCACCTGAAGGAGCTTGCGGCGTCTGAGGAGCCGCTGCGGTATATGCGGCGATATCTGCGAGTTGAGGATGATCTGGTAGAGGACGATGCCTCGGATGAGAATGGTCTGGATTCCTGATTGAGCGAGAAGTGTTCTGCGAGTAGCGAAATGCAGGTCCTTCGACTGCGCTCAGGATGACAACTTGTTTAATCGAATTGGGAGACACGAATTAGAGATTGTGTGCCTTGCGGATAGCCGCGATCTGTTTGAGGTGGTGTCTGCCGTGGACGAGCTGGAACATGCGCCACTGGTCGACGCTGAGTGGGCCGAAGACCAAGTGGCTGGCACATCGATTTGCGCCGAAGAGGCCTTCGGCTTCTGTGCAAATACTGTCGAAATTTAACAGGCTCTGGTTCGCCGCATGAGTTAACTCAACACCCGATTGTTGAGCCGGTGTTGAGGGCGGTGTGACCGTAGGGGGCGCCTGCCGGCCGGTTGGAATATACCCCAGGCCAAAGGTTGCAAATTGCTGTACTCGGTTCTTGAGGGTCGGCGTTGCTTTGGTGGGAGCATGTTTGGCGATGCGAGCGCTGAGAGCCGTCCCGGCGGCGGAGTAGGTAAGGAGGAGATGCTCCATGATCTGCTGGATGCTCCATCTGCCGTGAGTCTGCGGGCGGCCGGAGCTGCGTCTGGCCGGCATCGAGGGTCCGAAGCGAGGATGCTATTTCAAGCTGAAGAGTTTGAAGGATCGTGTTCATCAGGACGCAACCACATTACACCGCTCGGTGCGGTGGCGGGTGTGTTCCGGTACAGTTTTTTATTTGTTCAGATCGGCGAGCGCCTTCTTTGACTCTTTGGCTTTCTCTCCGTCCGGATCGAGTTTGAGGTAGGCCTGGTATTCCGCGATTGCCTCATCCTTCTTCTTCAGTTTCTGAGCGGCCTGGGCGAGGGCGAAGTGGGTGGCGGAGTAGTCGGGCTGGATATTTACCGCATCTTTGGCGCGGAGATAGGCTCCCTGATAGTTTTCATCGTGGAAATAGAACTTTGCGACGGTGAGGTCCTCGTCGACACGTTCGTCATCGCTCTGAAGGTGCTGGGGCTTGGGCAGTTTGCGATGAACGGAGGTGCCTTCGGGCGGATTGCCATCGAAGTTTGGGGTTGCCGCGGGGTTGTCCGGATCGTCGCCGCTGGAACTGGAGCTTGAGCTACTGCTGGTGGAATCGTCGCCGGGAAGCTTTGGGGGAGGCTGCGTGGGGAACGGATGTTTCGCGGCGGCGTCGGCCGGGGTTGTGGATGGGCTTGGCGCGGGGGTGGGGGAGTCGGGCGGGGTGGCGGGCCTGGCAGACTGGCCCGGGAATGGGAACTGCTCGGCTGCGGATTTTTTTGGCGCGGGGGTGCAGGGTTTGGCGGTCTGATCCGGGGGCTGAGTCTGCGCAGGGGCTGGGCAGGGGGGCGGGTTTTGCGCGGGGGGCGTCTGCGCCCTGCTCGCGACGGAGAGGAAAGCGGCTGCCATGATTGCTCGGATTGTTGGGTGAATTGCCATCTGTCCGGGAATACCAGTTCAACCCTTTGACGGTGCTGATTGGCGGTTTGTTATAGTCAGCAGACCTGGGCTGCGTGGCTGCCTCTATTTTATTGGATGAAAGATTTCTGACTATGGTTGATGGGCTGATTATTCGTTCTTCGTCGATTCACGCGGCGGGATGCTATACGACACGGGCGATCAAGAAGGGGAAGCAGGTCTGCGAATACGATGGGCCGCGCTTCAGCAAAACGGAGGCAGATGAACGGTATGAGGGCAGGGACATCACGTACCTGTTCAGCTGTGGGGACGATGGCACTGTGATTGATGGGTTTGGGATTGCGATGTTTATCAATCACTCGTGCGAACCGAACTGCGAGTCGGACAGCGTGGATGGGCGGGTGTTTATTGTGGCCATTCGCGATATAGCCGCCGGGGAAGAGCTGACGTATGAGTACAACCTGTTCGACAGCGATGATGACGACGCGGATTGTTACTGCGGGGCGAAGAAGTGCCGGGGGACGATGTTCAGCGAGGATGAGGTGAAGCGACGGGCGAGGAAGGCCCGGGCCAAGGTAAAGAAGGCGGCGAGATGATTGAACGCCATACCTCAGTGTGGCAGCTTTTGCTCTATCGTTGACGGTACAATCGATAGTGCCAATGGCTTATCAAGTTCTTGCACGAAAATACCGACCGCAGCGTTTCGCAGATGTTGCGGGGCAGGACCATGTGACCGTGACGTTGATGAATGCGCTGACGCAGAACCGCATTGCGCATGGGTATATCTTCAGCGGACATCGCGGGATCGGGAAGACGACGATTGCGCGGATTCTGGCGATGGCGTTGAATTGCCGGAACGCGATTGGGTCGGCAGTGCGGCCTACGGCTGAGCCCTGCGAGGTTTGCGAAAGCTGCACGGAGATTCGCGCAGGCAATGCGGTTGATGTGATCGAGATCGATGCGGCGACGAATCGCGGGATTGATGAGATTCGCGAGTTGCGGGATGCGGCTCGGTACCGCCCGGCGAGGGATAAGTACAAGATCTATATCCTGGATGAGGCGCACCAGATTACGGATGCGGCGTTCAACGCGCTGCTGAAGACGCTGGAGGAGCCGCCGGATCATATTGTTTTTATGATGGCGACGACGCAGCCGGAGGATATTCCGCAGACGGTTCGATCACGGTGCCAGCACTTCAGCTTTCATGCGGTGAAGCTGGTGGATATTCTGGGTGAGCTGCGCGGGATTGCCGAGCGCGAGGGTGTTGATGCGGATGAAGGTGCGTTGAGTTTGCTGGCGGAGGCTGGCGATGGGTCGATGCGGGATGCGTTGTCGATCATGGACCAGGCTATTGCGAGTGCGCCGATGGAGGATGGCCGGGCGCGGTTGGATGCAGGGCAGATTCGGGAGCTGATGGGGACGGTTCCTAATGCGGTGTTTGAAAAGATTCTTGAGGCGGTGGATGGCGGGCGCAGCGCCGAGGTGATTACGGTTGCGAATCAGCTGCTGGATGCGGGGAACTCTCCGGCGCAACTGGCGCGGCAGTTTGTACGGTATCTGCGGAACTGTGTGATTGCCAAGATTGCGGGAGTTGGGGTCGATGGCGCAGGAGCGGATGGAGTTGCAGGGGAGTTGCTGCAGATCTCGGCGGATGAGCAGAGGCGGGCTGGGCGGTCGGCTGCACTGTTCAGTGAAGAGGAGCTGACTCGGTTTTTGCAGGTGATGTTGCGGACTTTCGATGAACTCGGGTATCGGCAGGAGCAAAGGTTTCATTTTGAACTGGGGCTGCTGAAGCTGGTGCATCTGCGGCGATTGCTGCCCATAGAAGAGGTTTTGAGCCAGTTCCCAGTTGGCGGAGGCTCTGGGCGCGTAAGCCCTGCGGTGAAGGCTGCTGGTGCTCCTGCCGCGGCGAGCGTCAAGAGTGCGGGCGGTGCGGCTGCGATTCGTGCTGTTGAGGTTAGTACCCCTGTTGCCGCTGTGCCGGCGTTTTCTCCGTTTGAGCAGGATAAGGGGCGAAGGCGGTTTGATGAGAGAGTTGAGGAGGCCAAACCGGTGGTTGTGGCTCCTGTTGCAGTTGCTAAGGTTCTAGAGGCTACGGTTCTAGAGACAGTGGCTGCGAGCAGTGACGCTCCGGAGTTACCGGGAGTTACCGCGGTTCGCAATGAGGCGGCAGTTACCGATTTGCAACCTACTTCGTTACATAATGTCGAGGCCTTACAGAAGGCTGTGGTCGCGGCTTTGATCTCGGCGAAGAGCCAGGAGACGGCGGCGGATGCAATGGCCGATGCGGAGTGGGTGGTGTCAGACGGGGAGATTCGGATTCAGACGGATATTTCGAAGACGATGCTGTCGATGGTGGTCAATGCTGAGGCGGAGAAGCTGATCCGAGGGGCGTTGCGGGATTCGGGCGCAGGAGCGTTGAAGATGGTTTTGTTGCCTGGCGCGAAGAACGCAGCGGCGGCGAAGAAGCCTAAAGCGGTGAAGTCGGGAAGCGCGCAGGCGTTGGCAATGGAGCATCCGATTGTGCAGCGGGCGCAGACCCTATTCAATGCTGAGATTCAGAGCGTGATCGATCTGCGGGATGGGGATTAGCGAGGCCGACTATGGATTTTTCTGATCTGGGCAAGATGAAAGAGATGATGGGGCAGGCGAAGCAGATGCAGGAGCAGATGGAGAAGAAGCTCGCTGCAACGGTGGTGGAGGCTTCGAGTGGCGGGGGCGTCGTGACGGTGCGAATGAATGGGAAGAAGGAGGTACTGCGGTTAAAGATTGAGCCAACGGCGATGGGGAGTTCGGCGAGCGATCTGGAGTTGCTGGAGGATTTGATTGCAGCGGCGGTGAATGAGGCGGGGCGACGGGCGGATGAGGCAATGAAGTCGAGCGTGGCTGGGATGATGAGTGGGCTGGGGCTGCCCGATCTGCCGGGGTTGCGGTAGGTGGCAGGCTCGTTCGGTAACGGTTCGAGCCGGTTTGCGGAGCCAATGGCGCGGCTGATTGAGGAGTTCAGGAAGCTGCCTGGGATCGGGACCAAGAGTGCGCAACGACTGGCGTTTCATGTGCTGCGGTCGCCAGTGGAGGATGCTGCGGCGCTTTCGGAGGCGATTCGGGAGCTGAAACTGCATCTACGGCTGTGCTCGGTGTGCAACAACATCACGGATGTCGATCCATGTTTGTACTGCACGAATGCGGTGCGGAATCAGCGAGTGGTTTGTGTGGTGGAAGAACCGACAAATATTGCGACGATTGAGAAGACTCGGAGCTACAACGGGGTGTATCACGTGCTGCATGGGACGCTGTCTCCGATTGGGGGCGTGGGGCCGGAGCAACTGCGGATTGCGAATCTGCTGACGCGGCTGGGGGAAGTGGATGAGGTAATTCTTGCAACTTCGCCGACTACGGAAGGTGAGGCTACGGCTGGTTACCTGGCGATTGAGCTAAGAAGAACCAAGGGCGAGTTGAAGGTGACGCGGATTGCAACAGGGGTTCCGGCGGGGAGCGATATCGAGTATGCCGATGAAGTGACGATGACGCGGGCGATGGAGGGGCGGCGGGAGTTTTAGAGTGCACGGAACTTATTGTCGGCTTGCATGTCTATTGTCAAATCGAAGACGAGCGTCTCTGCCACTTGAACGATTGCGCCGTTGATCGCGGCTAGTTCCCTCGATACACGCCTGATCTCGTACTCGGGTATTCCACTCTCGCGGAGTACGGCCAAGGCGACGTTTAGATTTGGGAATTGCTGAGGATCGTGTCGATCTTTGCAATCGTGGGTCGAGATGTAGGTCGTCTCAGCTGCCGGGTTTCTATAGATCCGATAACGGGTCAAAGCACCCTCCTTCTCCATGGGCTGGAGGCATTGATATTGGGCTGTATCGGCTGGCGGCGCGTAAAGATTAGCTGTTTGGAGGTAATTCTCTACGGTACCGAGCCTCGCGGACAGACCTCATCGATACCTTGCGGCCAACTCCAGAGCAGTCGCCTCGTCTTCCTCATCGGAGATGAATTGCGTTGCCAGCTGAGCCTGAGGGAACTTTGGCCCAGGCTCAACTATTGCGTCGGGCGTTGCGTTGAGGGCTAGAGCAGCGATCCACCGCTCTACATATCGACTGGCATGAGCCCTTCCACAGAAGTGTCGCGTGCGCCGCAACATTTTGGTATCCCACTTTGGCAGGATGACCAGATTACCGTTCTTTTCGTACAACATCACCCAATGGTTCGCGAAGGACTTCTGCATGTCGCATTCTTCGCACTTACAGGTCTGGATCACAGACATGGATCTTGTCCTTTCGCCGAATCCGGCGCTTGCCCGCGCAATGCCGGCCGGTCTGACACAATGACACAAATTGACCAGGCGACTCTGCTATTACCTTTATCGGCGGTCTCTTTGATTTCGCTACAGTAATGTCGAAGTAAAGTCGATGGGGGGACGTCATTGGCTTTGCGGGATTTGATCTGTTCTCCTGGGAGACTTAGGATAGACCGGCTTCGTCTAACCCCCAGATACGAAAAGGAACCAGATGTCGAATGAGATGTTGTCACGCCGCCGTTTTCTGCGACAGAGTTTTGCCTTCAGTGCGTTAGCCGGGCTTGGTTCCCTGCCCTCGTTTGCCGATTTGAAACATGGAGGTTCGGGTGACGGTGGGTCGCATCTGTTGATGGTGGGTGACTGGGGGTATGAGAACTTCGAGGCGCAGAGCCGCGTGGCGAAGGCGATGGTGGGTTATGTGAAGGAGCGCGGGTTTACGACTGAGGCTTTGTTCATGCTGGGCGATAACTGGTATGGGCCGCTGCCGGGTGGGGTGAAGGATAAGCGTTGGCAGACGCAGTTTGAGGAGATGTATCCGAAGAGCGTGTTTGATTGTCCGGCTTATGCGATTCCGGGGAATCATGACTACCAGAGGATGCCAGAGAGTAAGGTTGCGGCCGAGTTGGAGTATGCGAAGCTGCCGGGGACGCGGTGGACGATGCCCTCGCTTTGGTACAGCTTTACTTTTCCGGCGAAGAAGCCTTTGGTGACGGTGATTGCTCTTGATAGCAACATGCCTTCGGAGAGTGGGAAGTGGGATCGGGGGACGGACTTTACGCTGAAGCCGGAACAGCAGGCGGAGCAACTGGCGTGGCTGAAGGCGGAGTTAGAGAAGCCGCGGACTACTCCGTTTGTGGTTGTGATGGGGCATCACCCGATCTTTTCGAATGGGCCGCATGGGGATCATACGATTTTGATTCGGGATTGGGAACCCTTGCTGAGGGAACATAAGGTTCATCTTTATCTTGCAGGGCATGACCACGATATGCAGCATCTGGAGTTTGAGGGGCATCCGACTTCGTTTGTTCTGTCGGGAGGGGGCGGAGCGGATCTTTATAACTTGAAGATCGCTCAGGCGCAGCGTGGGCCCATGGCGGAGAAGGTTTATGGATTTAGTGAACTAGTGGTGGCTCCGGAGATGCTGACGGTGCGGCACCTGAATGAGCAGGGGCGGGTGATTCATGCTTTTACGAAAAAGCCGGATGGGACTGTGGGGATCGTCACGTAAGGATTCGACGGAGGGGCACGAAATGTCTTGGAAGGTTGGAGTTTGCTGGGCATTGTTTTTTGTTCTTTGTGGATCGGCTTCCAGTCAACAGGTCAACCAACCGTCGCAGGTCGATTCAGCGTTTATGAGTGAGATCGCGGCCGTTATCAGGATCGTGGACGGCCTGCATCCGGGGAAGACGCGCGCCGATGTTCTCAAGAATTTTCATACCGAAGGGGGAATTTCCTCGCGCCGGAAGAACCATTACGTCTACAAACGATGTCCTTACATTAAGGTGGATGTAACGTTTGTGGTAGCTCGTGAAGATAATCGTACGGAAGAGGCTGCGACAGACAGGATCGCAACGGTATCAATGCCGTATCTTCAATTTTCGATCTACGATTAGCCGAATCAATGTGGAATGATTGGATCGAGAGCTGCGTCAGGAGTTGCGGAGATTGCCGCCGGTCATCTGGTTGGGTTGGTCTAGGTTTAGCAACGAGAGAATTGTGGGGGAGATGTCGCGCAGGCTGCCGCCTTGGCGCAGGGTGGGTTTGTTACCCTCTTCGGTGATGTAGAGGAAGGGGACGGGGTTGGTGGTGTGGGCGGTGTGGGGGCCGCCAGTGGCGGGGTCGATGAGCATCTCTGCGTTGCCGTGGTCGGCGGTGACGAGAAGGCTGCCTCCGCGTTGTTTGATTTCTTTGTAGACGCGGCCCAACTGCGTGTCGACGGTTTCTACGGCGCGGATGGTGGGCTCCATCTTGCCGGAGTGACCTACCATGTCGGCGTTGGCGAAGTTAACGATGATGACGTCGAAGGCGGTGTCGCTGACGGCTTTGATTACGGCGTCGGCGATGCCGGAGGCGGACATCTCGGGGGCGAGGTCGTAGGTGGCGACTTTTTGTGAGGGGACGAGAGCGCGGTCTTCGCCGGGAAAGGGTTTTTCGATGCCGCCGTTGAAGAAGTAGGTGACGTGGGCGTACTTTTCCGTCTCGGCTACGCGGAGGTTGCGGAGATTGGCCTGCGACATGAGATTGGCAAGAAGGTTGTCCATCGATTCGGCGGGAATGACGATGGGGAGCTTGAAGTTTTTGTCGTACTGAGTCATGCAGACGTAGTGAAGGTTTGCGGGGATTTCGCTGAGAGGGATGGCAGCGTCAAGCTCTGCGGCCTTGGGGAGCATGTGGCCCTGTGCACCTTCGGGGTCAGCGGTGAGGCCGGAGCGGCGAGTGAGGACGCGGGTGATCTGGCGGACGCGGTCGGCGCGGTAGTTGAAGTTGATGACTACGTCGTGGTCGCGGATCAGGCCGATTGGTTCACCTTCCCCGTTGATGCAGGTGAATGGCGGGATGAACTCGTCGGTGATGCTGTTGCTGTAGAGTTCTTTGATTCGGGCTGTGGGGTCAGCATAACGTCCGCCCTCCGGACTGCCGGTGACGAGGGCGTCGAAGGCTTGTTTTTCTTTCTCCCAGCGGAGGTCGCGGTCCATAGCGTAGTAACGACCGCTGACGGAGGCGATCTGGCCAACTCCAGTTTCCCGGAGTGTTTGCTGGAGTTGTTCGAGATAGCCGAGACCGCTGGTGGGCATGGTGTCGCGGCCGTCCATGAAGGCGTGGACGTAGACGCGGGTGAGGTGTCGCTGGGCGACCATGCGGATGAGGGCGTCGAGATGACGTTGGTGGGAATGGACTCCGCCGTCGGAGAGGAGGCCGATGAGATGGAGGGCTCTTCCCTTCTGCGCAGCGAGATCGTAGGCGCGGACGAGGGTTGGGTCGGTGTAGAGACTGCCGTCAAGGATGGCGGTGTCGATACGGGTCATGTCCATGCGGACGATACGTCCGGCGCCTAGATTCAGGTGGCCGACTTCGCTGTTGCCCATCTGGCCATCGGGGAGACCGACGAAGTGCTCGGAGGCGCGGAGGAGAGTGTTGGGGTAGTTGCGTAAGAGAGAGTCGTAGATGGGCTTGCGCGCCTGTGCGATGGCGTTGCCGTGAATCTCGGGGCGATAGCCCCAGCCGTCGAGGATAGTGAGAACAATGGGTTTTGACATGCAGAATCAGGATATCAAGGAGCGATGAGCTTTGGTTTTTGAGTGATGCGGAAGTGCCTATACGTCGTTGCGACGGTTTCGATTTATTCGAAAGCGAAGAACAGCGGGCGGCGCTGCACTGGTCGGTGAGGGATTATTTTCAGACCTTAGGCTGTGAGGTTCAGGCGTTGGCGAAGCTTTGCGAGGTTTCTCCAGGGATCTTGTTTGAGGCGACTCTTCCACTCTTCGAAGCCGGCTGCGCGGAAGACCGGACGGTCGGGGAGTTTGAGATCGGTCCAGCGAAGAGGAAGAGAGACGGATGCGCCGGGACGCGCGCGGGTTGAGAAGGGAGCGACCGCGGTGGCGCCGCGTTCGTTGCGGAGGTAATCGAGGTAGATGCGGTCCTTGCGGGCCGCTTTGGTCATCTTCGTCAGGTAGCGGGAGGGTTGCTGCTTTTCTATTTTGAGCACAAAGTCGTGGGCGAACTGTTTGACGGCAGACCAATCGTGTTCAGGTTGGATGGGCACGACGACGTGAAGACCCTTGCCTCCAGTTAGCTTGAGGAAGGATTCGAGATTTAGTTTTTTGAAATGATCGCGGACTTCGAGTGCAGCATCGGCGAGTGTTCGCCAGGGGAGATCGGTGTCGGGGTCGAGATCGATGATGATGCGGTCGGGGTGTTCGAGATCGGCGTTAGTGGATCCCCATGGGTGAACTTCGAGAACTCCGATTTGAGCGAGGCTGGCGAGCGCTTCTTGTGTCGAGAGCGTGACGTAGGGTTCGATCTTGCCGTTTTTGTCGGCGACGTCGACGGATTCGATGCCCTCCGGGAGGGTTTTGTTGGCGTGTTTTTGATAGAAGCAGGGATGCGCAGTGCCGTCTGGGCAGCGGACGAGCGAAAGCGGACGGTTTGCGACAAAGGGAAGCATGTTGGACGCGATTGCCCAGTAGTAGTTGGCTAGCTGCTGCTTGGTGAGGGCGGATTCCGGATCGACGATCTTGTCGGGGTGGGTGAGGCGGATAGGGGCGTGGGTGGTTTCGGACTTGGCGACAGATTTTGCTTTCTGTGGCGGCTCGATATGTTTCGCAGCGAGGGGTTTCGCAGTAGCGTGAGAGGTGTTATTTGTGGAGGCGAGTTTCGCTACCGGCATGGCTTCTTCGCGCCGGACTTCGATTGCTTTCTTGTCTTCGCGAAGGCCCTTGAAGGCAGCCTGACGAACCAGATTGTCAGCGGTCCAGGTGGCGAAGTTGACCTGAGCGACGAGTTTTGGCTCAACCCAGATGGCTCCAGTACGGGCTTCGGCGGGCGGCTTCTCGAAGGGGGTCGTGGGTTGGCGAAGTTTTTCAAGCTGAGTGCGGATCAAGCTGTGAGTCTTTTGCGTGAATCCGGTGCCGGTGCGACCGGCGTAGATGAGTTTGCCGTCGCGATAGTAGCCGAGGAGAAGCGCTCCAACGCCATGCATTCCGGTGTGGCCTTTCGTGGGAAGGGTGAAACCGCCTATGACGAACTCCTGATCGAGGACGCACTTGATTTTGAGCCAGTCGCGGGTTCGACCGGAGATGTATTTCGCGTCGGCTCGTTTGGAGACGATGCCTTCGGCGTGGAGTTCACAGGCTTTGCGGAAGATCTGGTCGCCGTTGGACTCGAGGTGCTCGCTAAGGCGAAGATAGTCGCCTGAGTCGGCGAGGATAGGAGCGAGGATGACTTTGCGTTCGATGAGTTTGAGGTCGCGGAGATTGCGTCCGTTGAGATGGAGGAGATCGAAGACGAAGTAGGTGAGAGGTTTTCTTACCCCCTCCTGAAATGCGGCCTGGAGGTCGGCAAAGCTGGTGTTTCCGTCTTCGCCGAGGACGACGACTTCGCCATCGAAGATTGCGGTTTTGCAGGGCAACGCGGCGACCTGTGCGGCGATGGTCTTCATGCGATGGGTCCAGTCGAGTCCGGTGCGCGTCAGGAGTTGGACGCTGGGGCCTTCTTTGCGGGCCTGGATGCGGTAGCCGTCTAGCTTAAGTTCGTGGAGCCAGCCAGTGTTGGAGGGCGGGATTTCAGCCTGCAGGGCGAGTTGCGGAGGGATGAAGCCAGGGAGGTTCTCTTTTGGAGTTTGCGCGGGTGGTTCGATGGCTTTGGGTTTTGGTTGCGGTTTTTTTGATACGAGTGTTGGGGATGATGATTTTGTTGGCGGTTGACGCGGTTGCTCGTCGATGCGGCGCCATGCCTTTCCGGTTCCGGTGTCCCTCGAGTGCCAGACGTGGTCTTCACTGGTCGCGATCTGTTCGATGGAGCGGCCAGTGACGACGCTGTCGGGTGATTCTTCGGTGATGGATGGATCGCTTTCGGGGCGCTCGAAGTCGTCGTGCTCTTTGATGAGGAGCCAGTTGGGTTTGCTGGCGTTGGCAAACTTGCCTCCCATGCGGATCAGAGCCCACTTCCCTTTCAGCTTGGTGCCGTGGAGGATGAATTTGAGACTGCCGGCTTTGAGGCCTTCGTCGATGTCGGTGTGGCCGGACTGCGACTCCCATGTGCCGTTATCCCAGAGCATGACGGTGCCGCCGCCGTACTGGCCTTTGGGGATGATGCCTTCGAAGCCGCCGTATTCCATGGGGTGGTCTTCGACCTGGACGGCGAGACGCTTGTCTTTGACGACGTAGCTTGGCCCCTTGGAGATGGCCCAGCTTTTGAGGACTCCATTCCAGCCGAGGCGGAAGTCGTAGTGCAGGTGAGAGGCTGCGTGCTTCTGGACAACGAATGGGAGCGCGGATGTCTTTTGGGATTTTGAGGCGCCGCTTGGCTCGGCGGTGATCTTGAAGTCGCGCATGGAGCGGTAGCGGTCGAGCTGGTCGTCGATAGCGTTGGAGGCTTTGGTACGCGCGCCGGAGGCGGATTTGTTTGAAGGATTGCCTGGCGTTTTTCGGGTTGGTGGGGGTGACGGTTTTTGCGTGACTGTTTTTTTTGCCGGAGTTTTTTTGCTGGCGGGCTTGGATTTTGTCGTCATGGCAGGTTTGGAGGACTTGCTCTGGTGTACTTTGGCTGTCGATGGCGGCTCGATCAGAGTGTGACTTTTGTTCGATGCCTTATGTCGGTTAACGGATGGTACCAAAGGGCTCGGGAGCCAATCCTGAAGGTGAGCGAACCGCGTCCTTCCGCGACGGCTTCGGTTTGGCAGCGAAGGTCATTTCAAATCACGTCTCATGATGGGATGGGGCGGCAGGTGACGGTTTTGAATCCGGTGCGTGTGCCGTCTCTTTAGGTGTTCGTGTCGAGGCGAAAGGATTCTGTGTAGGGCTCGACGGGATATCCTTTCTCCTTCCATGCAGCGAGTCCTCCCTTGAGCAGCTTGACTCGGGTGAAATGCAGGGCTCGGGCCTTGCCTAAAACCATCCGGAAGGTTTCTTCGTCGCCTCCTGTGCAATAGATCACGGAGTCCTGGTCGCGCGAGAAGGATGCGGTCTGTTCGGCGATGTCCTTTGGGGCGATTCTTGTCGCTTCGGGAATTATCTCGGGGTGCGCAAGGAAGTCCAGAGGTTGACGGACATCGTAGAGGAGAACCTGCTTCGAGTCGAGCAGCTTGCGAAGGGCCTCCGGCTCGATGCTCTTCGCTTCGATTTGGCGCTGCGTGAGCAGGCGTTGGAGCATCCACGCCAGGGCCAGGACGCAAAGCCCAGCTGCGATGATGATTGCTGTCATGCTCCCTCCTAAGGTTCGTTAGATGTTCGCGGGGGACAGGCAGTTGTTGGGTCGTCGAGGACTTATGCAGATTTGAGACAAAAGGCATACACAGAGCACTGCAAAAAGGCAATCCTAGCGGATGGAGTGAGTGGCGATGGGATATTTCGCGCCTGTGGCTATGAGTTCGGCGATGTCCTCGAGTCGGTGGATTCCGCCGCGGGCGCCTACGGCGGTGCAGTTGAGAGCGGCGGAGGCGCAGGCGAATTCGAGTTGACGGGCGAGGGGCCAGTCTTGCAGGAGAGCGTAGATGAAGCCGGCGTGGAAGATGTCGCCGGCACCGGTGGTGTCGACTACGGGAACACAGTACGCGGGAGTGTGGAGAAGTTTGTTGCCGTCCCATGCCAGGACTCCGTCTTCGCCTAATGTGGCGGCGGCTAAACGACAAGAGTAGCGGCGGTGCATTTTGCGGAGGGCTTGCTCGAGGTTAGGTTCGGCGGTGAGTCGGGTGGGAAAGTCGCGGCTGACGATGAGGTAGTCGACGTTGCGAATGAGGTCGTCGACGTTGGGATAAAGTTCGTCGAGATCGGCGATAACGGGGATGCTGGCCTCGCGGGCCCAGGTGGCGGCGAGGATAGCGGCTTCGGTGTCGTGGCCGTCGACGTGGAGGGCACTGGCGTTAGTGATCCACTCGCGTTTGAGGTCGCTGGGTTGGAGGGTGATTCGGTCATCGCGACGGCAGAGGACGGTGCGCTCGCCCTGGGCGTCGACGAGGATGAGTGACTGGGCGCTGGCTGCACCCGGGACAGTGAGTATATGGTGTTCGACACCGGCGTGACCGAAGGCTTCGCGGTGGAGGGTGGCGGCGAGGTCATCGCCGAGTTTGCCGACGTAGCGGGTGCGCAGGCCCCAGTGCTGGCAGGCGACGACGGTGGTGGCGACCTGTCCGCCGGGGAGAGTGCTGACGATGGAGTATTCGGTCTTGGAGCCGCGGGCGGGGTAGGTGGGGAGAGGGATGACCGTGTCGGTGGCGTTGAGGCCCACGCCGACGAGGTCAACCTTTGACACGTTAGGCATAGCTGCAACTTTATATGAAGCGAGTGAGTTGCTGCTCTGGGCTATGCCTTGTCGAGGTCTGCGAGCATTTTGGGAAGAGCTTCGATGGCGTTGCTGAGGATAACTTCGTCGAAGGCGAGGGTGTTGAGAGGCTCTTCGGGGCCGATGTAGATGGTGCGGATGCCGCGGTGGCTGGCGATGTCGACGAATCCGGCGGCGGGGTAGACTGAGCCGGAGGTGCCGACGACGAGAAGTGTGGTGGCGCGGTCGAGCTCGCGGTAGATGACGTCCATGTCGAGAGGGATTTCGCCGAACCAGACGATGTGGGGACGGATAGAGGCGTGGCAGGTTTTGCAGACGGGGAGGCTGTGGGGGTCTTCGTAGAAGGAGAGATCGGAGAAGTGCTCGTTGGAGCGGATGCAGCGGGATTGGAAGAGGCTGCCGTGCATGTGGTGGATGCGGCGAGAGCCGGCGCGCTCGTGGAGGTCGTCTACGTTTTGCGTGCAGAGGTAGAAATTTTCGGCTAGATGCTTTTCGATTTCGGCTAAGGCTTTGTGGGCTGCGTTGGGCTGGGCGGCGAGGGCGTCACGGCGGCGCTGGGAGTAGAAGCTCCAGACCAGGGCTGGGTCGGTTTGCCAAGCTTCAGGGGTAGCGACATCTTCGACGCGATGGCCGTTCCATAGGCCACCGGAGCCGCGAAAGGTGGCTAGACCGCTTTCGGCGGAGATGCCTGCTCCGGTCAGGACGAAGAGGCGATCTTGAGAGGTCAGGGGCATGGGTGCGTTGATCCAAGGCCTGTAGTTTACGGCAAAGGATGCACAGTCGTGTTGAAGAGGAACGGGTCGTCGAAGTCTGTGCGATCGCCAGACTTCTTGCCGGGGATAGGTTGAAGACGCGCGGAGAGCGGCTTGTTCCATTTGAGTGCGAGCGAGGCTACGTCGGAGAAGATGCGATTGAGTTGGTCGGCGGAGATGTCGCCGGGGAGTGGGATGGTGTCGAGGCCAGTGCCGCAGACGGAGGAGTAGGCGAGGAGGCTGTCAACGTTGTAGGCGGACTCGGCCCAACGCTGCGCGAGGAGTTTGTCTTCCATGACAGGCACCATGAGGCCGGAGTAGCCGATTTGCTTGACGGGAACGGCTTTGACGGCAGCGGTGATAATACGGGAGGCGGTAAGGGTGCCGCTTGATCCGAAGCGGGCGCCGGTGAAGGCTTCGATGGCGGCGCCGATCGAGACGTCGCCTAGAGGCGCAGGGGTGGGATCGACGCCCATGTAGGTCCAGTGGGTGGCAGCCGCTACCTTGTTGCCTACGGCGTCGGCTACCTTTGCGTGGATTGTGAGTGCTGCGGTGAGATCGGCGGTAGCGGCTTCGGCGTTGCCCTTGTCTTTGGCGAAGACGTCGCGGACTATGTTGGCTCCTTCAAAGCCGATGGAGAATTGCCCGCCGGGACCGTTGTGCCAGGAGCCAGGGAAGAATGGGCCGTAGGGTTTGAGCATTGCGGTGGCAGTGAAGTTGAAGGTGCCTTGTGCGTGAGGGCTGTGGGCGGCGACGTATTGGACGAGTTCGCTGGTGCGGGAGATTGCCTTCCAGTGGATGCCTGCCTCGTCGGCGATGATGGCGCTGGCGTTTAGGTGTGGGAGGGTGGACAGAGCACGTTCGAGAAGGTGCATAGTTTTGGGATCGTCGGTGTCGTGGAGCATGGCGGGGCCTATGTTGGCGGCGACTTTTTCTCTTACTGCGAGTTCGTCGAGTTTGCCGAGGAAGGCGAGGGCCTGATCTTCCGACAGACCGGAGGTGAGGTCGGCGAGAGGTTGGGTGGTGAAACGGATGGTTTCGATCTCGTAGCCCCGGGATTTAAATTCGGCTTCGGTTTTGTGGAGGACGGTTAGTGCGTCGGCTAGTTGGTGTTGGTAGTTTTTCGCGTCGAGGCGCACGAAGGCGGTGATGGCTCGGACCTTTGGTTTGGTGGTCTGGGCTTGGGCGGCGATGGTGCAGGACAAAGCCAGTGTTGCGGCCGCGATGAGTCGGTTCATTCGATGGCTCCGGGTGAAAAGTTGAGGGAGCCAAAGTATAGCGCACGGGAAACTTGAGGACTGAGAGTTTCTACTTATCGACCCAGTCGGGGTGTTCCGCTTTGTATTTCACACGCGTTGCCGCAATTTTTGGTTTGTAGTTGTGCCAGCCCTCTTCCAAGAGCCAGCACAACGAGCTTAGCAATCATTCGCGGGAGGAACCTAAATGCTTCATAGTTCACTCGCCGAAGTTGACGGATTCTATGCCCAGGAACTCGGCGGATTGGCCTAGCTCTTCTTCGATTCGGAGGAGTTGGTTGTATTTGGCGATGCGGTCTGTGCGTGACGCGCTGCCGGTTTTGATTTGGCCAGCGCCTGTGCCTACGGCCAGGTCGGCGATGAAGGTGTCTTCGGTTTCGCCGCTGCGGTGGCTGATGATCGAGGTATACCCGAAGCGGCGGGCCAGTTCGATAGCTTCTAACGTTTCAGAGACTGTGCCGATCTGGTTGACTTTGATCAGGATGGAGTTGGCGACTTTTTGCTCGATTCCCTGCTGGAGGCGCTGGGTGTTGGTGACGAAGAGGTCGTCGCCTACCAGCTGGACTTTGTCGCCGATGATTTGGGTGAGGTGTGCCCAGCCGGCCCAGTCATCTTCGGCGAGGCCGTCTTCGATGGAGACGATCGGATATTTTTTGACCCAGGACTCCCAAAAGGTCGACATCTGCTCCGACGAGAGCTCGCGTTTGTCGGATTTCTTGAAGATATATTTGCCGGTTTCTTTGTCGTAGAACTCGCTGGAGGCGGGGTCGAGGGCGATGTTGATGTCCTCGCCCGGGGTGTAACCAGCTAGTTGAATGGCTTCGATGATCAGGTCGAGGGCTTCGTCGTTCGATTTGAGCGAGGGCGCGAAACCGCCTTCGTCGCCGACCGCGGTGTTGTAACCGTTCTTTTTGAGTACGCCCTTGAGGGTGTGGAAGACCTCGGTGCCCCATCGGAGAGCGTCGGAGAAGGTTTCTGCACCGGTGGGCATGACCATGAATTCCTGGAAGTCGACGTTGGAATCTGCATGGGAACCGCCGTTGAGAATGTTCATCATGGGCGTAGGGAGAAGGCAGGCGTTGACGCCGCCCAGGTAGCGGTAGAGCGGGAGCTTGAGGGCTTCAGCGCTGGCGCGGGCGCAGGCCATGGAGACGGCGAGGATGGCGTTGGCCCCGAGCTTGGATTTGTTTTCGCTGCCGTCGATGGAGATCATGGTGGCGTCGATGAGGCGCTGGTTGGAGGCGTCCATGCCTTTGAGCTCGGGAGCGATGATGGACTCAACGTTTTCGACGGCGTGGAGGACTCCTTTGCCGAGGTAATACTTTTTGTCTCCATCACGGAGTTCGACGGCCTCGTGCTCGCCAGTGGAAGCTCCGCTGGGAACGGCTGCACGACCCCGTGCTCCGGAGTCGAGGACGACGTCGGCTTCGACGGTGGGGTTTCCGCGGGAGTCAAGGATTTCGCGTGCGTGGATAGAGACGATCTCGGTCATGTTGCTCCTGTTTTTTGAATAGCTCGATGCTGCAGAATGTTGAGAGACGACGCGATGGTTCAAGCGATCGTTTAACTGTGGGCGGCGGTCGACCGGGATGTTGCTGCCTCCTGCGATGAGGATGGATTGCACCAGTTTTTGGTCGGATGAGGCCACCTGAAGAATTTTAGCAAAGGGATTGGGTCGATGCGGGAACGGAGCGTGAATCCTCTCTCCCATAGAAATAAATGCTTAACACGGATTTACACCGATGACTCGGGTTTTAAATGGCAACCACAAGGCAGGCAGGGTGACGCTGTAGAGGCGTTGAAGGCCTTATTAGCAGGGTCGGTTCCCTATCGGTGATTTTGCCGCGCGTGTGCGGCGGGAGTTCTAACCTTTTGATTGACAGGAGTGCTGCTGCTGGAGTGCTCGAAATCTGTTTATTTTATGAGGATATTCCCATGACTGCTCGCGTGACGACCGCTGCTCTTGTTCTTGCTGCTGTTCCTGTTTTCACTGGGACAGCAATGTTTGCCCAGACGACGGGGGTTTCGCGTCCTGATCCTGCGGTGATTACGAGCGATGATGCGACTCCGGTGACTCCGCGACCGCTGGCGGCCAAGCCGAGTGCGGCGGTGTCTGCCACTGTCCCTGCTACGACCGAGGTGTATGGACCCTATGTTCCATACACGGGTCCTAAGGCAGCGGGAGTTCCGATGACGACACATGTGGTGACGACGCCGGCGGATCCGCTGGATGCGATGATCGTTACGAGCGTTCCGGAGCGTGAAGGGACTCTGCATGAAGGGACGTTGTTGAAGACGAAGATGCTGGATACGCTTTCGACCAGCACAACGATGCGTGGGGCGCGGTTTACGGCAGAGGTGACTGAGGCGATTGAGAGAAACGGACGGGTGATTATTCCGGTGGGGTCGGTTCTTGAGGGGCGAGTGACGGAGGTTCGCGGCGGAAAGAGAATTACGGGGGGTGCTGCTCTGCACCTGGAGACGAACGATGTGACGCTGCCGGATGGTACGCACTATATCGTTCATGCTCAACTGGTCGGGATTGGGCCTAAGGAGTTCAAGCTGACGGAGGAAGGGACTGTGAAGAAGAAGGAGCATCCGAAGGAGACGCTGGCTGTCATGGGCGGCGTAACCGGTGCGGGTGCGGTAACGGGTGCGATGATCGGTGGCGGTGTTGGCGCGGCGGTTGGTGCTGGGATTGGTGCGGGGGTAAGCACGGTGATCTGGTTGAAGCAGGATCGTCAGGCTACGGTGGAGAAGGATGCGTCGCTGGTGTTCAGCTTAACTGTGCCGATGGTGTTGACTCCGCTGCATGATGGAATGGTGAGCGTGAAAAGCAACGGGACTACGGTTTTGGGTGTAGCTCAGTAGGTAAAGATTTGAGGATTTTTGATTTCTGCTGGGCTGGGGTTGATTCCCGGCCCATTTCTTTGTAGATAGTCTGGCGGTGTGGTTGGAGAAGCGGGTTTCTCCACCTCGCCTCGCTTCGGTCGAAATGACGACATTAGCGCGGGATGCGAGGTTAGTCGCGGACCTGGGCGAGGAGGCGTCTCCAGTTTTTCTGGTTGCGGCGGTAGGACTTTTTCAGGTCTTCAAGGATGCGTTCGAAGTCGCCGTGGCCCGCGAGGTTGCGCCATGCCGGATTTTTGGTGAACCATGGGTAGTTTTCGTTGCCCAGGTAGATGGCGCGGCGGAGCCAGTGGAGGGCCTCGGACTCGTCGCCTTCGACGGCGAAGTAAGTGGCGAGGCGGTAGGCCATCTCGCTGTCGGCTTCGGCGGCAGAGAGGGTTTCGTCAACGATGAAGGTAGCGGCTTTCTCGCGGTCGCCAAGCTGGACGTAGCAGAGCGCAATGGTGGGGTAGACAATGCGGAGACTGGCGTCGTCCCTGGTGACGGATTCAAGGGTTTCGATGGCCTTGGGCAGGTCTCCAGTGCGCATCTGCTGATAACCAAGTGAGGTGCGGAGGAGCGGTTGGCGCGGCTCGAGAGTGAGACCCTTTTCGATCTCGTCGGCGGCCAGTTCGAGCTGATTTTGATACTGGTAGACGCGGGCGCGGTGGTTGTAGATCATGGCCGCGTTGGCGGGGTTCATGCGGAGCGAGGCGTTGAACTGGTCGAGAGCCTCCTCGTACATGCCATCGATGCGGAGGGTGATGCCGGCGACCATGCGGACGTTCCAGTCATTGCCAGCAGTCTGGAGGAGGTTCTCGATGCCGTGTCGAGCGGACTCTTTCTCGCCGCGGGACAGAAGCATGTAGACGCGGTAGAGATTGGCTTCGACAGAGCCGGGGTCGAGGGCGAGGGACTTGTCAAAGGCGCGGCGGGCTTCGAGAACGTGCATCTGGCCGCCGAGGCCGTGGCGAGCATATTGGAGGTGAGTGATTCCCAGGCCGGACCAGCCGGGGGCGTAGTTTTCGTCCTGCTTGACGACGTTGGCGAAGAGCTCGCGGGCACGGTCGAGGTCTTCGCGGCTTCCGGTACGGGTCATGAAGGCGGAGAGGACGGCTCGGGCTTGGAGATACTCCTCCGAGAGTGCCTGGTTGAGAGAAGAGGCAGGGAGCGTAGCGCGGGGATTTTCGCTGGGGGGTTGGAGATCGCCGAAGCCCTGGAGGGTGCTGAAGACTTCGTTGCAGATCTCGGATTGAACGCTGACGAGATCGAAGGAGGCGACGTTGATGGAGCCACCGGCACGAATGCTCTGGCTGGGGACGTCAAGAAGCTGCCAGTTGAGGTCGAAGCCCCGGTCGGAGCGGAGAAAGTTGCCGGCGAGGACGAAGTTGACGAGGAGTTTCTTGCCTACGCTGAGGGGATCTAGCTGGGCGGCGGGGATTGTCATCAAGGATGACGAAGGGCGGACGACTAGCGTAGACATGCGGGTGAGGCGCGTGGCGATGGCGTCGGCCAGGGCATAGCCATAGAGTGGGGCGACGTCGGCTGGGCCGAAGTTGACGAAGGGGAGGACGACGATGCTGTTCTGATTGGCGGCAGTGGAGTTGCCGGACTCGCGGAATCGCTCGGCGAGCATCGAGAGAATGCCGGTGGTGCGCTTTTCTTCTTCGGGCGTGGCCGAGCTGTCGAGCGGCAGGCGGCCTTGCGAAGGGCGGAGGGAGAGGTTGTCGCCAGGCAGGAGGATGGAGTCAAGTTGCATGGTGCGGATGATGGTTTTGAGGGCTTCACGAACCTCCGCTGCAGAGGAGAAGCGGGCGGAGGGTTGTTTTTCGAGGCAGCGGAGTATGACCGACTCGAGTTCGATGGGGAGGGCGGGGGCGATCTCGCGGATGGGGGTTGGGTCGGCGAATTGGGTGGCGCGGATGGTCTGAAACTCGGGTGCATCGGGACGATGGAAGGGATGGCGACCGGTGGCGAGTTCGTAGAGGATGAGGCCAAGGGCGAAGATGTCGGACTGGACGCTGGATTGACCGGTGACAAATTGCTCAGGGGCCATGTAGGCGATGGTGCCGCCGCGTGCGGTGTAGGTGGGGCCCGGAACCGCTTGGGGAGAGCCGACTTTACGTTTGCTGACGGGCCCCGCCGGATCGAACTCGGCCTGATCGGGACGGAGACGGCGTGCGAGGCCGAAGTCGAGGATCTTAATGAGGCCGCCGTCGGTGAGCATGACGTTGGCGGGCTTGAGGTCGCGGTGGAAGATGCCGAGCCCGTGCGCGGCGGAGAGTCCATCTGCGGTCTGGATGCCGGCGGAGAGGACGAGTTGGAGGGTGGCCGGGCCCTCGGCGATGAGTTTGTCGAGGGATTTGCCGGGGATGTACTGCATGACGATGTAGGCTTCTTCGCCGCCACCGCTTTCCGCGGGGGCTTCGCCGACATCGTAGATGGCGCAAACATTGGGGTGGTCGATGGCTGAGGCGAGGCGGGCTTCACGGAGTTGGGTAACCCGCATCTGCTCGGTAGTGAGGTTGCCGCGCTTGAGGAGTTTGAGGACGACGGGGCGCTGGAGAAGGGTGTCGTTTGCGAGATAGACGACGCCACTACCGCCGGTTCCGATCTTACGGACGAACTCGTATTGCTTGATCTCGCGTCGCTTCATGAGTTCATTATTGCAAGTGTGGGCGTGTGGAAGATGAACTGACGCAAGATGAGGCTCAGGTTAACGAAGATTGCCCCGGCAGTCGCACACAGTTGTGTGACTGTCGGGGCGTGTTGAAGCGAGGCAGTTATGCCCAGCTTGTCTGCGTAGTGTCTAGGCAGTGAGCCGGCGACGAACCATGCCTGCGATGCCGATAAGACCGGAGCCCAGGAGCGAAAGAGTTCCGGGCTCAGGGACCGAAGGCGGTGTGCTTTTGATGAGGCCCACCTCAGCCTGAGCAAAGCTGCCGTTGCTGTTAGTCGGTGTGATCCAGACAACATCACCTACAAGTGTTGCAAGTCCGACGGTGTTCAGACTAGCTACTCCTGCCATGGCGTGGGTGTAGTCGGCTGTCGAGTCCGCCGTGACACCACTGTCCGCAGAGTCGATGGTTATGTTGCTGAAGCCGTATTCAAGTTCCCAGATGGCAACCTGCAGGGCTTCGTTCTTCTCCTCGTTGGAGTTGCTGGGAGCCGCGTTGAGGAGCAACCAGGCAATCGCGGCGTCGTTCATAACCGGCGTGCTCGACCCGTCAATCTTGCCCAACGTGTCATCGGTTACGGTATAGGTGTGATTGAGACTGATGTCGTCGAAGATATTGACGCAAAAAAGCTCAATGAAGGTGACTGGCTTGTTCTGGATAACGCCGGTTGCATCGGCGAAGTTGCCGCCGCTGCCGCTAACCGTCTTCGGGGGATGGCCGGCGACGGTAATAGTAATGTTTCCGGCGTTGCTGTTCGATGGAACATTTCCTGTACTGACATTTCCGAGATTAATCGAGTCAGCGTGGGCAGACACGGCACCGAGAGTAAGGGTTGCTCCAACCGCAAGCAGAGAGAGTTTCGATAAACGCATTAATCCTCCAAAAAGGCATTATGTAGTTTGTTGTGCTTTTCTCTACTGACTGAAGCAACTAGATTGCCAATTGCCGACACTCTGAGATTTTGTGTTTTTTGGGGAGAAATGAGCTTTCTTAGAAAACCAGACAGCTGAGGCAAGGTAAGAGGGAAAATAATTGCACAGGGAATGTCACTGATTTTTCCCTTCGCGGCAGAGCTAACCCACTATTTATGTGGATCTTCTGGTAACCCAATAGCGATTACCAACACGGAAATGGGGGAGTCGGTGACCAGCAACGAGTGCCGAGATCGTGTGAACGAGGAAGGCTTGGATCAGCTTGGTGGCCTTCTCCCCTGGGCCCCGTTTGCCTCGCGAGATGTAGATCCGAGATGTAGATCAATGACGTGGTCGAGCGTCCTTTTCCCATGGGCGGGGGTTGACGGGATCGTCTTGCCATTTCTGGCGTCGGCCTACGAGGAACATGATGAGGCCGAAGACGAACATGAGGAGCCCCCAAGTGAGATTGAGGTTGATGCCCATGGATTTTTCGTAGATGTCAGCGGCGTTGCGAGTGAAGAGGCCGTAAACGCTCATTAGGCCTCCGATGAGGAGGAAGATGAGGCCGAGGGGGATACGGATGTCTAGTCCCATTGGTGCTCCTTGTTCGTGCTACGAAAGCAAAAAGAACAGCGAAAACTGAAATGTGGGCATCCTTCGCTACGCTCAGGATGACGACAACATTTGTCAGGCGAAGACGAGGTTGAGGATGACCAGAATGGCGAGGACCGCGATGGCCAGGGTTGCAGGTTTCTGGTACCAGCTTAGATGGGCTTCGACAGGTTTCGGGGTTAAGGAGTAGACGAGACCTACCAGTTCGGATTCAGGGCGTGGTTTGGTGACGAGACTGACGGCGATCGTGACGAGGAAGTTGGTGGAGAAAGCGAAGATGGCGGTCCAGAAGTTTTGCGCCATATCGCTTGGGTAGTGATGGACGACGCTGATCCACCCGCCGTGGATGCCGGGGACGGCGTCGGCTGGGAGGGTTAAGCCGTGGTGGAGGAGTGCGGCTCCTGTACCTGAGAGAAGGCCCGTGAAGGCGGCGTGACCAGTGGTGCGTTTCCAGAACATGCCTAAGAGGAATGTGGCGAAGAGCGGCGCGTTGACGATGGAGAAGACGAGCTGGAGCGCGTCCATGATGTTGTTGAAGTTGGTGACGAGGTAGGCGGCGGCGATGGAGAGCGCGACGCCTCCTATGGTGGCCATGCGGCCCATCCAGAGATAGTGGGCGTCAGTTCCCTTTTTGTTGATGTAGGCCTGATAGATGTCGTAGGTCCAGACGGTGTTAAAGGCGGTGACGTTGCCGGCCATTCCGGACATGAAGCTGGCCAGAAGGGCGGTCAGGCCGAGGCCGAGGATTCCTGTGGGGAAGAAGTGGAGGAGCATGACCGGAATGGCGAGGTCGTAGTTATAGACGGGGGTACCGTCGGCGTTGAAGACTTCTTTGCCGCTGGTGGGATCGGTTTTGATGGGGATGATGCCGTGGGGATGGGCTTCGTCGAGTGGGATTTTGGCCGGCGCAGCAGAAGACAAATGCAGGTCCTTCGACTCCGCGCTCTGCCCTTCGCTCAGGTGGACACTTCTTTTTTCTGTGCTCGCGGTTCCCTGGCCTGCTCCAGTCATGTGGCTTGTGACGCTGACGGCGATCAAACCGGGCAGGATAACGAGGAATGGGAAGAACATTTTGGGGATGGCGGCGATGAGAGGGACGCGGCGGGCAGAGACTTCGGAGTCAGCGGCCATGGCACGCTGGATGACGAGAAAGTCGGTGCACCAGTAGCCAAAGCTGAGGACGAAACCGAGGCCCATGGCTAGACCGAACCATTCGACACCGAGCGTGTTGGTGGATGCATGAGCCATGCCTTGCCAGGAGTGGGTCATGTTGGCGGGGAGGGTTTGCTTGATTCCCTGCCAGCCGCCTACGTTGCGGAGGCCGATCCACACGAGGGGAGCGAAGCCGGCGACGATGAGGAAGAATTGGAGAACTTCGTTGTAGATGGCAGAGGTGAGGCCGCCGAGGAAGATATAGCCCAGGACGATGATTGCCGATAGGAAGACGGAGACGTGGAAGATGTACGCGTCGGGGACGATGCCGTGGAGAAGGCCAAGCGTCTGGATGAGGAGGGCCATTGCGTACATCGAGATGCCGGAGGAGAGCACGGTCATGATGGCAAAGGAGAAAGCGTTTACGGCGCGGGTCTTCTCGTCGAAGCGCAGGCGCAGATACTCAGGGACGGAGCGTGCCTTCGAGCCGTAGTAAAACGGCATCATAAAGATGCCTACGAAGATCATGGCAGGGATAGCACCGATCCAGTAGAAGTGGCTGGTGATGATGCCGTATTTGGCGCCGGAGGCTCCCATGCCTATGACTTCCTGGGCTCCGAGATTGGCAGAGATGAAGGCGAGGCCGCAGACCCAGGCCGGGATGGAGCGTCCGGCGAGGAAGAAGTCGTTGCTGGTGCGCATGTAACGCTTGAGGGCGAAGCCGATTCCCAGAACGAAGACGAAGTAGACCAGCATGATGAGCCAGTCGATGATGGAAAGATTCACGTTAGACCTTAATATTGGGGTGTTTTCGAATGTGGATTCAATCGTTATAGTACTGGGGGAGACTGTATCTTCTTTCAACACGGTCGTCCAGATTCGTAATGCTATTTTTTGGGCGTTGGTCGAGGCGGATGGCAAAGAAATTGCTAAAGGAGAGATGCAAAGGAAAGATTGATCCAACGCGAGCCAACGAATCTGCATCGTATTAAGAACCGACGGAATATCGCCTCTCCTAATGCCGAGATTTGGAGACAGGTTAGAGAGGGATTGCAATGAACCTTGTTGTATCTTTCCCCTTGGGACACTCAAATCCGCGCATGACCGCTAATCTACTCCTTATCGACGATAATGCAGTGCAGGCGGCGACTCGGCAGACGATTCTGAAACGGGCGGGCTATTTTGTCATTGCAGCATTGAACCCGGAGCGGGCTCTGGAACAGATTCAAAACGGCGAGTTTCCCGATGAAATCAACCTGGTGATCACGGATCATCTGATGCCGGTTATGAGCGGGTCGGAGTTTGTGCATGCGTTGCGCCGGACGCACCCCAGTCTTCCGGTGCTGGTGATCAGCGGACTGGAAGAGGCGGAGCGCGAGTACGTGGGACTGAATGTGACGTTTCGCCTAAAGCCTCTATTGCCGGATCATCTTCTGGAGACAGTGCGATCGATGGTGAATCAAGGCTCGCAACTGTCCGCGGTTTCCTAGCTCTTGCTTGAGACTCCTAATATGGCATGGATTTGTGGTGTCCGGTAAACGACGCCTGATTCTGTGCTTTGTTGCTGATCTGTGCTGCCCTTGAGAGAATGGGTGGAGGGAATTCATGCAATTGCATCCCATGCCGGAGTTTGGAAGTTTTACGCTGTTGCTGGCTCTGGCGTTGAGCGCCTATACGCTGGTGATGGGATCGGTATCGCTTTGGCGTACGCGCAGCGTGGCCGCTGGAGTCGATCGACAGGCAGATAAGCTAGGGGAGACAGCGCGGCGGGCGGGGATTTCAAGTTTTTTCGTGGTGAGTTGCGCCGCGTTTGCGCTGGTGTGGGCCTCGTTCACCAACGATTATTCGGTCTCTTACATTCTTCATCACACGAACCGTGCTTTGAACCAAGCTTACAAGTTTTCGGCGCTGTGGTCGGGGCAGGAGGGCTCGCTGCTGCTGTGGGCGTGGCTGCTGAGTGCGTATGGATTCGTGTTGCGAATGCGGCACAAGGTGGATGTACGGCTGACAGCTTTTGCGTCGACGATTCTGGCGAGTGTGCAGGTTTTCTTTCTGATGCTGCTGACCTTTGCCGCTCCTCCGTTCGCGATTGAACCGGGGCCGGTGGCTCAGGATGGTTTTGGATTGAATCCCCTGCTGCAGTATCCGGAGATGGTGATTCATCCGCCGATGCTTTATCTGGGGTATGTGGGATTTTCGGTGCCGTTTGCGTTTGCGCTGGGCGCGCTGATGATGCGGTACCCGGGAGAGAAGTGGATACACATTACCCGTCGATGGACGATGGTGACCTGGCTGTTCCTGACTTGCGGAATTTTCCTGGGGGCGCACTGGGCTTATAGCGTGCTCGGGTGGGGCGGGTATTGGGGCTGGGATCCGGTGGAGAATGCGAGCCTGATGCCCTGGCTGACGGGGACGGCGTTTCTGCACTCGGTGATGATGCAGGAGAAGCGCGGGATGATGAAGAGCTGGAATGTGTGGCTTATCTTCTCGACGTTCATGCTGACGATTCTTGGGACGCTGCTGACTCGGTCTGGGATTGTTAGTTCGGTGCATGCGTTCGCTTCGTCGAATATTGGTGACTGGTTTTATGCGTTCATCCTGATTGTGTTTGCGGTTTGTCTGTTTACGTTCTTCAGGCAGCGGGATCATTTGAAGTCTGAGAATCGGCTGGAGTCGCTGGTGAGCCGAGAGTCGAGTTTTCTGTTCAATAACCTGATTCTGCTGGCGGCTTGCTTTACGGTGTTGTGGGGGACGCTGTTTCCGATTCTTTCGGAGTATGTACAAGGCACGAAGGTTACGATGGGTGCTCCGTTTTATAACCGCGTGAACCTGCCGATTGGATTGTTTCTTCTGTTCCTGACAGGAATTGGGCCGCTATTGGCATGGCGGGCGACGTCGCTGCGGACGATACGGCGGAATTTTGTGCTGCCGGGAATTGCGATGGGCGTCGCCCTGGTGGTGCTGCTGGCAGTGGGGGTTCGGCCCTGGAACGATGGCGACGACTGGCAATCAACACTGTTTTCGCTGGTGACGTTCACGCTGGCGGCGGGCGTGATTACTGCGATTGCGTCGGAGTTTCTGCGCGGGGCGTCGGTGGTAGCGACACAGACCGGGAAGAATCTGCTGGCTTCGATGGTGCTGCTGACGCGACGGAATACGCGGCGATATGGCGGCTATATCGTTCACTTCGGCATTGTGGTGATGTTTATCGGGATCGCCGGCGGGGCATTCAACCAGTCGCATGAGCAGGAGATGGGGTTCGGCGATACGTTGACGATGGGTTCGTACCGGCTGGTGTGCCAGACTTTTACGCAGGACTCGAAGCCGGAGTTCGATACGGAGTATGCGCTGCTGGATGTGTACCGAGGCTCGAAGAAGATCGTGCAGCTTGCTCCGGAAAAGCGTATTTATTTTCCGAATACAGATCATGCGCAGCCATCGACGATGGTGGCGATGCACTCTACGCTGTCGAGTGATCTGTATGTGATCTACGAAGGGCGGAATGTGGATACGGATAAGCCGATTATCAAGGTATTTCTGAATCCGCTGATGAACTGGATCTGGATTGGCGTTCTGATTGTGGTTGTGGGGACGCTGCTGGCGCTGGTGCCGAGTTTGACGCGAACGCCTGCGCGAGTCACAGCCGTGGAGCCAAGGCTGGTGGAAACGGCGGTTCAAAATGCTTAGGCGGTGGATTGGCGCGTGTCTGGTTTGCCTGCTGACAGTGGTGATGCTGGGGGCCGATCCTTCGTCGCGGTTCAACAAGCTTGGTCATCAGATGATGTGCGCGTGCGGGTGCGGGCAGATTCTGTTGGAGTGCAACCACGTCGGGTGTCCTGACTCGGACCGGATGATTGGCGAGTTGCGGGCACAGATTAGTGGTGGTGGGTCGGATGCCGCTGTTCTGAGCTGGTTTGAGACCAAGTATGGTGCGACGATTCTGGCTGCGCCGATTCGTGGCGGGTTCGACAACGTCGCATGGATTGCGCCGATGGCTGTATTTTTGTTCGCGACGGTGGGAGTTGGGTTTCTGATCAGGATGTGGGTGACACGATCGAGACAGCAAATGCCGGTGATCGCGGCAGGTCCTGCAGTGGGAGATGATGCGTTGCGCGAGCGTATTCGCAGAGAGACGGAGTACTGACATGGGCATGATTGCGGGGATGATGCTCACGTGCGCGGTGTTTGCGTATATGTTCTGGCCCGAGAAGAATCCGTTTGTGCAGGCAGACAAGACTCGAGTGGACTATCTGCGGGAGAGAAAAGATACGATCTATGAGAATCTGCGGGATTTGAACTTTGAGTTTCAGGCTGGGAAGTATCCGGAACAGGACTACGTGGAGCAGCGCACAGGGCTGGAGGATGAGGCGGCACGGGTGATCGCCGAGATGGAGATGCTGGAGGCGCGAGGGGAGTTCGGGCGGCGAACGAAAGCTTAGGAGAGCTTTCCCGCTGGCCCGGAGGATTCGATCTGCGGAGTCCTTGTTTGCCTGGGTGGGGGACGGAACATGGATTTGTGGATTTTTGCGTTTTGCGACCCACGCGATTGAAGGCTTAGTTTGACGTAGACTTAAGGGGTGAAACTCTTATCTTCTTCTATTCGGTATGTTGTTGTGGCCGCTGTTGGACTGGCGACGTTTTCCGGTTTTGCGCTGGCTGAATCGATTACTGGCGTCGTGACGAATAAGACGACGAACAAGCCTGCTGCCGGAGATGATGTGGTGCTGATTCGTCTGCAGCAGGGGATGCAGGAGGCTTCGCGGACGAAGACGGATGCGAAGGGACGGTTCACGCTGGAGGTTCCGGATAACGGGATTCACTTGGTGCGGGTGACGCATGACAAGGCGAATTATTTTCGTCCGGCGCCTCCCGGTACACAGTCGGTTGAAGTTGATGTCTTTAATGCTGCCGCCAAGGTGAAGGGTGTGACAAGCGAAGCTGAGGTGATGCGGCTTCAGACCGACGAGAGCGGGAAGACGCTGCGTGTTGTCGAGAATTTCTTTGTGAAAAATGAGTCGAACCCTCCGATGACGCAGTTCAGCGAGAAGGCGTTTGAGTTTTATCTGCCGGAGGGTGCGGTGGTGGAGGGTTCGGCGGCGCTGGCTCCGGGGGGAATGCCGGTGCAGGCTTCTCCGGTGCCGGTGGGGGACCCGGGTCACTATGCATTTATCTTTCCAATTCGGCCGGGAGAGACGCGGTTTCAGATTACGTATCACCTGCCTTATAGCGGGAGCTTGAAGTTTGCTCCGCGCGTAATGATGCCGACGGACACGGTTGCGGTGATGTTGCCAAAGAGCATGACGTTTAAGCCCGGGGCTTCGGCTTCGTATGCGCCGGTAACAGAGGAGACTACGGCGCAGACTTATGTGGCCCGGAATGCGGAGCCTTCGCAGGTACTGGATTTTACTGTCTCGGGAACAGGACAGATGCCTCGGGATGCCGATGCCGCGGCTGCGTCCGGGACTGCAGACGCTGCGGCTCCGGCTGGAGCAGGTGGCGCGACCTCTGCAACTGGCGACACGCGGCCGGGAGGCGGGCTGGGGGTCCCGCTGGATCCAGAAGGAAGTAACGATCCATGGGCCAAGTACAAGTGGTGGATTCTGGGTGGGCTGGGACTGGTGATGGCGGTAGGGGCCGGGATGATGTTGAAGAATGGTCCGCAACAGACGCGTGCGGCGACGGTGGGGGGCAGCGCCGTTGCCATAGGCGGCGATTCCCTGCTGTCGGCGATGAAGGAAGAGTTGTTTACGCTGGAGACGGACAGGTTGCAGGGACGACTGAGCGAGAGCGAGTACGTTGAACAGAAGGCGGCGTTAGAGATTGTGCTGCGACGGGCGTTGGCGCGCGGCGAACGTGCAGCAGAAACGTCTCATGCTGCAGGCCCGGCTGTTTAGGGGGAAGCGATGAACACGTTCAAATCGACGCTACTACTCGTGGTGCTGACTCTGTTCCTGGTTCTGGTCGGTGAGTATTTCGGTGGGCAGAACGGTATGATTCTGGCGTTTCTCCTCTCGGTTGTCTTTAATTTCGGGACGTACTTCTTCTCCGACAAGATTGCGCTGAAAATGTACAACGCCCAACCGGTGACGCGGGAGCAGCTGCCGCGTGCGTATGCGGCGGTGGAACGGCTGACGGCGAAGCAGGGGCTGCCGATGCCGAAGATTTATGTGCTGCCGACGGAGAGTCCGAATGCGTTTGCTACGGGACGGAATCCGAGCCATGCGTCGGTGGCGGTGACGCATGGGATTTTGCAACTGCTAGACGATGAGGAGTTGGAAGGCGTGCTGGCGCACGAGTTGGGACACGTGCGTAACCGGGATATTCTGACGAGCTCAATTGCGGCGACGCTGGCAGGGGCGATTACGATTGTGGCGCGCATGGGCTACTGGGCCTCGATGTTTGGAGGATATGGCGGCGGCAACCGTGACAGGCAGCGTGGCGGAGGTGGTCTGGGCACGCTGCTGATGATAATTGTTGCTCCGTTGGCGGCTACGCTGATTCAACTGGCAATCTCGCGGTCGCGTGAGTATGAAGCTGATGCGACGGGAGCGGCGACGACGGGCAATCCGTATGCGCTGGCGCGCGCGTTACAGAAGCTGGATGCCTATTCGAAACGGATTCCGATGGAAGCTTCGCCGTCGAATGCGCATCTATTTATTGTGGCTCCGTTGGTGGGGAGTGGAGGAATTGTGAGTTTATTTTCGACGCATCCGCCAATGAAGGAGAGAATTCACCGGTTGATTGGAAGGGACTACGTTTAGGATGCAGACTTTTGTGCGGGCTCTGCGGTTGTATGCGATGGTGGCGTGGGTCGGAGGGTTAGCGTTCTTTGCTTTTGTGGTGGCTCCGGTGGCGTTCGAGACGCTGGCGAGTGCGCATCAGGCCGGATTAGTGGTGGGTGGGACGCTGCGTGTGCTGCACTGGATTGGGCTGGCTGGCGGTGCTGTGTTTTGTCTCGGGACTGGATGGCTTTGGTTTCGCGCGGAGGTTCCGGCGCGGGTTGGATTTATCCGGGAGCTTGCGCTGACCGCGGTGATGCTGGTTGTGACAGCTTATTCCCAGTTTGGGATTCTGCCGGCGATGGAGGCGGACCGCGTATTGGCTGGAGGCGAGGTGGAGACGGCCTCTCTTGAGAATGCAGGACGGGTGGATTTTGAGCGACTTCATCGGCTGTCGGAGAAGCTGGAGGGGTTTGTACTGTTGTGCGGGCTTGGCGTGGTGTTTGTGCTGTCGCGCGAGTCGCAGTGGCCGGAGACGGGTAAGCCGAAGACGGATAAGATTGTAAGACCATGAAGATTCAGGATGATGAGCAACGGGAGGTGGGGTCTGGATTTGAGGCCGCCATCACCGAAGAGGCCGAGGGCGATAGGTTGAACCTTCGCCGGGTCAGGTAGCCGTGTCCGCACTTTGGTTGAGCCTGACTCTCGGTCTAGTAGCTGGGCTGGCCGATTATCTGGGTGGATTCCTGCTGGTGAGACGGTCGCCTTCGGCGAAGGCTCTGCGATATTTCGTCGCGCTGGGCGCGGGTTTTATGTTGGCGGCGGTGATTCTGGAGATGGTTCCTGAAGGAATGCAGGTGAACCCTAAATGGGCGGCGTTCTGATTTTGAGCGGATACTGCGGGGTCCATCTGCTGGAGCATACTCTGGTGCCGCATTTTCACTTTGGCGAGGAGACGCATCATCATGAGTTTCTTTCAGCGAAGACGAGCTACTCGGTTTTACTAGGACTGGCCACGCATACGTTTTTCGATGGAGTGGCGATCGGTTCAGGGTTTGTGCTGTCGCAGTGGCTGGGATGGGTGCTTTTCTTTGCGGTGTTTCTTCACAAGATTCCTGAGGGGTTTACGATGGCGAGCGTGATGCTCGCCGGGGGGCGGGGGAAGGCGATGGCACTGAATTCGGCACTGTTTCTGGGTGCGATGACGGTGCTTGGGGTTTTGGTGATTAATCTGGAACCTAGCTGGGTGCGGGTCGGATTGCCGCTGTCAGCCGGTGTGACGATTTATGTTGCGGCAACGGATCTGGTACCCGAGGTAAACCGCGAACCAGGGATCAAGATGGCTTTGGTGTTCTTTGTGGGTGTGGTGGTGTTCTTCCTGCTGCGGTTGCTGGGGCCGGGATGAGTGATTCTGACGTCCGTGATCAGAGCCCATTTAAGACTGATGCGCTGGGTCAGCATCTATTTGGGCTGCTCGAGTATGAGTGTGACGTTGGTGGAGTGCCTGAGAACGGTGCCGGTGGTGTCCGTGGCCGTTCCAGTAACCGTGATCGTATAGGTTTTGGCGGAGGGCAGCAGAGCATCGGCCGTGCTGACGCGGTCTCCGCAGCCTGTCGCAAAGAGCAGAGTGAGGCTCAGGATTGCGAAGCTGCGGTGGCTTCTGGCGCGAAGTGCAAGCACCGCAACGGGGAAGATCAAGAGTGCCCAGTTAATTGGAGATGGGAGTTTTTTCAGGTTGCGGAGCCTGGGGTTGCGATGGTGAGGGTGAAGGTGTTGGTGGTTGGTCCGGGCGGTAGAGTGGGCGGGTTGAAGGAGGCTGTCGCGAGATCCGGGAGTCCGGTGGCGGCGAGGGTAATAGGACTCGACATCGCGGCCTGTAACTGGACGGAAAAGGTGTAGCTGGCGGAACTGCCTGAGACGATCGTCTGCGTTATTGTGCCGGTGGGGGCCAGGGTGAAGTCGGGGTTAGTGATGGGCACTGAGGTGATGGTGACGAGTTGCACTCTCGAGGAAGCGGGTTTGAAGTTGGTGCTTCCGTTATAGACGGCGGTGATGGAGTGGGAGCCCTGTGCGAGAGTGCTTGAGATGAAGACGGCGTCTCCGTTGGCTGAGAGAGGCGTGGTGAAGACGGGGGTCGAGCCGTCGAGGAAGGTGACGGTCCCTGTTGGCGTGCCGATGGAGGTGCTGACGACGCGAGCGGAGAAGGTGACGAGTGTGCCGGAGGTGTGGTTGGCTACCGGGTCGAGCGTGATGAGAGTGGGGGCCGGGTTAATGGTGAGAGTGGCTGCGGGATTCGAGATCGCGTAGTTCCCTGCTGCTGGGCCGGCGAGGATCGCGGTGATGGGGTAGGTTCCGACGGGCGAAGAGCTGGTTGCGCTGTTTGTATAGATTACGGAGAGGTTCGCGACGTCCTGCGGAAGGATGCCGGTGAGAGTGCCGGAATGGTCTGGGATGGGTTGGCCGTAAAGAATGATGACGGAAGAGATGGTAGCGGAGAGTTGCAGCGGGGTGATGGTTAGGGTGAGAGCCGGACTCTGGGCCGCACCGTGAGTTTGGTCTCCAGGGTAAGTTGCTATGAGGTTGTACCTACCGACTGGTAGCGATGCTGTAGAGAAGGTGGCGATATTGGCTGAGAGAGCTGCTGTTCCCAGGTTTGTGCCGGCATTGAGGAAAGTGACCGCGCCGATTGCGGGCAGCGGAGAGTTGAGAGTGGCGGTGAGTTGTCCCGTTCCGTACGCGGCGACGGATGGTGCGACAAGGGCGAGGGATCCGGGCGTAGTGACGCCGAGGCCCGCTATGGTATGGATGGTGGTCGCATGGTCAGGTGGAGCTGTGAGTTGGCGGATCCGCTGATTGGCCGTGTCGGAGAAGGTAACGAGCGTGGAGGGAGAGACGGCGGTGGCACGTGGAGTGTCGAGGGAGGCGGTGACAGCTGGGGCGTTGTCGCCTGAGAAGGACTGGGTCCCGTCTCCCGCTACAGTGGTGATGATGCCAGTGATTGCGTCGATGCGGCGGATACGGTGGTTTGCAGTGTCGGCGAGATAGAGATTTCCGGCAGAGTCAAGCGTGATGCCGTGCGGGAGGGACAGGTTTGATGAGACTGCGGGTCCACTGTCGCCGGAGAAACCCAAAGTACCGCTGCCAGCAATGGTAGTAATGATCCCGCTGGATGCGTCGATGCGGCGGATGCGATGGTTGTGAGTGTCGGAAAGGTAGAGATTGTTTGCGTTGTCGAGGGCGAGGCCCATCGATGAATCGACATTGGCGTTAATGGCGGGACCGTTATCGCCTGAGAAGCCCTGAGTGCCGGTCCCGGCGATGGTCGTGATGATTCCAGAGGTAGAGATTTCACGTATGCGGTGGTTGCCCGTGTCAGCCAGGTAGAGATTGTTGGCGCCGTCGACGGCGAGCGCGGTGGGGAGGCACAGTTGGGAGGCGGTGGCGGGGCGGTTGTCACCAGAGAAGCCGGGAGTACCGGTGCCGGCGATCGTGGTGATGGTTCCCGTGATGAGGTTGAGCTTGCGGATCCGGTGGTTATGGGTATCAGAGAGATAGAGATTGTTTGTGCTGTCGAGTGCGAGGCCCTGTGGAGAGTCGAGTGTGGCAGCGGTAGCAGGGCCGTTGTCGCCGGAAAAGCCCTGTGTTCCCGTACCGGCGATGGTGGTAATGAAACCCGCGGTGTCAACTTTTCGGATGGTGTGGTTGGCGGTTTCGGCGAAGTAAAGATTACCGCTTGAGTCAAAGGCTATGGCGGACGGGAGCATGAGAGGGGCCGCGAGAGCAGAGGTCTGTCCCAGCGCGTCAGGAGGCCATGCGAAGAGAAGCAGGAGTGAGAGGGCGATCCACAGGGGAGCGCGGAGGCGGCGGGAGGCGGGTGTGAGGCTCTGCGTACCCAAGGAAAGAAGGTCCGGATTCGGGGTGTGATTCGCTTGCTATGTTGATTCTAACTTGATCGCGAAAACGCGGATCGGCGGCGACTACTCTTGCGTCGGAATTTGGGCTATACGATCCCTGGGCTTCGGTGTTGATGTTAAGCTTTGATTTGAAGTGCGCGACTAATTGAAGAACACGCGAGGAAAGATGCCACGTCATTGTCTGACTCTAGATTTAAAGAACGACGCGACCGCAATTGCGGAATATAAACGATATCACGTAAGGATCTGGCCGGAGGTCAAGCAGAGTCTTTTTGAGGCGGGAGTGGAGAAGATGGAAATTTATCTTCTCGGGACGAGGATGTTCATGATCATGGATACGGATGACTCGTTTTCACTGACGAAAAAGGCTGTTATGGATTTGGCGAATTCGAAGGTGCAGGAGTGGGAGACGATTATGCATGGATTTCAAGAACAACTGCCAGGAGCGGGGGCAGAACAGTACTGGATGGAGATGGAACGAGTGTTCAGCCTTGCGGATCAGTAAGGTCGTCGTCCGCAGGCAGTTATCGAAGCTCGAAGGAACGGCGGATATGAGTTGAAGGTGGAAGACAAGGCCCCCGGGAGCAAAAATCCCCGGGGCCTTTGTCTTTTTCTGCCAGGTTAGGGAATCTGTTGAAACCGACCGTTCGAAAGGCCAGTCGCGTAGGGCTGGTAGATAGGCACCGCGGCGCCGACGATTTCAGTGATGAAGTTGTTCCCATCCCCGGCGATCCAAACGTTTCCAGCCTGATCGACGACACTAGCGCGACCAGAGTTCAAGAATGCGGAAGACTTCTGGAAGCCGGTCGCGGGTGAGAGGGGATCGTTGCCGGAGTAGTTGAGTTCGCTGATACTGCCGGTGGATGGCCCGTTACTGTTGTTAGGAATCCAGATGTTCATACGGCCATCAACAGTGATCGCCGCAGGGTTCACTATACCCGCCGTAGTGACGGTGACGGGCCAGCCGTTCGCGGTCACATAATTGCTACCGTTGAAGGAGAGTGAGTTGATGACGCCAGTGTCGCTTGTTGAGGCAACGACGGTATTGAAAGTGTCGACGGTAACGCCGTAGGAACTACCTGAGACAAAGGCGGGAACCGTCGTCGTGATGAAACCATTCATGCTTCCTGTCCCGGTTCCCTGGGTTACCTGAGAGAGATACGTTGAGCCGGAAGAGACCCAGATATTGCCTAGCGCTGTCGTGGATTTGAAGTCAGGCATGAGACGAACTGGGTTTGGACCAACTGTGTTGGAAATCTGGACAGCGGCGACGGCCGATGTAGCGGTCGCAGCGCCAGCCAACTGGTATAAGGAGCCGGTGCCGCTCGTGACCGCAGTGAAATAAACGTTGCCTAAGCCGTCAGCAGTAATGCCGAGAGGCGAGACACCAACCGGGAAGGCGAGTTTGATCTGCGAGCCCTGGTTGAAGCGATACATCGTAGTCCCGCCTGCGAACCAGACATTACCTTTGGAATCGAGGACGCCCCCGGCGTTCGACGCGCCCGCGTCAAAGTTGATGCAGGCGATGGGTGCTCCACCAGCAGTGATTGCGGAGAGGTTGCCTCCAGTCTGCGCATTGGCGAACCACACGTTGTTCGCGGAGTCGATGTTGATATCGACCGGCGAGTTGATGAACCCGCCGCTACCGCCGGTGGAGGTTCCGCAGGAATTATTACTCGCGTAGTTGATGCCGATGGTCCAATCGGTAGGTTGCGAAGCGAAGGGCTGATAAGGTGCGCCGACGCCGCCTGCAAGTCCTGTGAGAGTAACTATGTTGGCCAAGCCGTTCACTCCCTGGCCATTGGTCGAGTTGGTTGGGTTGGTGAAGATATAGTAAAGCGCCTGCAACGTATCTGTAGCGGTGGCAAAGCTGCCGGGCTTCAGACTCGTAGTATTCGGGACTGGCGGCATCGCTGCGGAGAAGAGCGTTGTGCATGGCGTCGCTGAGGCGGTCGCGGCGTTAACGCAGGTTGAGATGATATCGGCAAGAAGATTAATTTTCGCGGACTCTGGTGTCGCCGTCACGGTGACGCCGGGAGCGACGTTCGCATGCGCGACAGGGGAGATCGTGGTGGACGTGTTTGCCAGACCGGTCGACGAATTGGCAAGCAAGGCAATGGTGTTTAGAATCTCGACCATAATGGGCTTCTGCTGACCAGTGCCGTCGGCCGCGATGGTATCGTCTACGGGATTGAAGAACTGCGATACTGCAGCCATAGTGGCGACGGTGGTGACCTCAGTCATGGCAACGAAGCTTGAAGCATTGAGCGAGCTGCAGACGCCATAAATCGCGATGAAAGCGGCGGCGCTGTTGGACTGGGTTGCCACTCCATTATTTTGAGTATTGCCACCCTTGCCTATGACATATACGAGCGGGTCGCTGGAAGGACACGAGAACGTGCTGGTGGTACCGCTCTCGGTCAAGCCGCCAGCTGCTTCGGTGAAGGAGAAGAAGCCTGAGCTATTGGTAGTTGTCGTTGCGGCCAACGTAGCAGGGCCGCTCTGTCCGGCATACCAAAGAGTGATCGTCGCACCAGAGACCGGTTGATTACCACCATGAATATTCCCGCTCAGCGAAGCGGGCGAACTGAGGGGGGTCGAGCTTGGGGCTGTCGATATCATATTCGAGCAGCCGACGGTAATGATGGCGCTCGATGCCACCAGCGCAATTAGATTTCGCTTTGAGCCCGACAACCGGGCGAAAGAATTGCCAATCATGGGTGTTCCCTCCGAAAGGTGGTGCTGCGGTTTACTAAACAAGGTAGAGGCCTTGGCGACAGGTTGAGTTAACCAGGGGGAATTCGCGATCGTAAGACACGACAGACTTCGGAAAAAGGTGCCTTGGAACGTGACGGTAAACTCCAAATCTCGAACGCATCCTACTTACAGAACCCCCTTTTGGAAGTAACAACTCCTTTTTGGGAGATGATTACCGACAAGGGCACATCTCGAACTTCTCATGTTGGAGCATAACCGAGGTTGGCCATTCTGCTGCTTAATTGCTCATAGCACTTTTGGGTCATTCATGAGGCAGAAATTTTTTGTGCCCTGTAAGCAGCCTTGTCTCGCGCAGAGCACCATCGCGCAAATTTCCAAGGCTTGGAAATACCTAACCGCTGTTGTGATAAGGCTTAGAGAAAATAATCGAGCGATGCCTCCATCGATCCATGTGGCCACTCTCTCGGGGGCGACAGATCGAAACGAGACTGCCCTGGTGGCCTCGAAGCCACTAACGTTGTTCATCGAGTATTGCTTACGCTTATTCCTCCAACAGTTTTTTGGGTCATTTATCGATGGGGTGTCTGCAGTTGGAGAAGACCTCACTTCCGGGCAACGCGAGTTGCGGAAGGCGAGTCTATGCAAGTAGATTTGCTCTCAATTGAGAATCCCTCAAGAGGAGACCATTCATGCGCGAGAAATTTTCGGCTCTTGCAGCAAGCTTAGCTCTTTCGGCAACCTTAATAATGTTGAGCGGATGTAAAAGCTCAGCTCCTGCTGCGAATGCAGATGGGACGACGGCGCCTGCTGCCCCTTCAGCAGCTCCGGCGGCCGGTGCTCCTGCTACCGCTTCCCCGGCTGCGGCTCCAAGTGCGACGGCTGCTGCTCCGGTTGCGCCGCCGGTGGCTGCAGCACCGCCTTCCCAGCCACCTCCGTCTCCTCCTGAGGAGAGGACGGCTTCCGCAGGTGCTGCGGTCGTGGTAACGGTGACTCAGCAGTTGAGCGCGAGCAAGAATAATGTGGGCGATGGATTTAGTGGAGTACTCTTTCAGTCGATTAAGACTTCAGACGGTAAGGTGGTCTTTCCGAAGGGGACCCACGTGACAGGTACTGTAGTAGCGGCTAAGGGCCAGGGAAAATTCAAGGGCTCAGGTGCGTTGGGCATTCGGGTGACTTCAATTGCGGGCATGCCCGTGCAGGTGAGCTCGTACGAGCAGGAGCAGAAGGGTAAGGGTAAGCGCACGGCGGGCTTTATCGGCGGCGGAGCAGGGGCGGGCGCGTTGATCGGCGGCCTGGCCGGTGGCGGTAAGGGTGCTCTGATTGGCGGCCTGGTAGGGGCCGGCGCAGGAACGGCCGGGGCTGCCTTCACTGGGAACAAGGATGTTGTGATTCCGTCGGAGACCAATGTCAGCTTCCACCTGACGTCGCCGATAACGATTACGATCCAGCCTAAAGAAGGGGCACCGCCGAGCTCAGAGCCTCCTCCATCACCTCAGCTCTAGAATGACGAGGTACGCCCTGCTCCTTCACACAGGAGCAGGGCGTACCTTTTTTGGCTTTGGCGGACGTTGAAGAAAGATCTTTGATTGGCAGTAGACTGAATTCATGCGGCTGAATCCAGTGTTTTTGTTGTCGGCGACTGATGTTGCACACTTCCCTACCGAGGCGAAGACATTTGGTGCACCAGAGGTGGCGTTTCTTGGTCGCTCAAATGTGGGGAAATCATCACTGATCAATTCCCTGCTGGGATCGCGTGAGGCAAAGGTGTCGTCGACTCCGGGGCGAACGCGGGCGATCAATTTCTTTGCGCTGCATGAGGGCGCGGGCGAGAAGATGAAGGTGAGGCCGACTCTGATCTTCGCCGATCTGCCTGGATATGGGTACGCGAAGATCTCAAAGTCGATCTCTTCGGAGTGGCCGAAGTTTATTGAGCCTTATCTAGCGGAGCGGGCGACACTGGCGCTTTGCGTTTGCCTGGTGGATACGAATATTCCGCCGCAGGAGAATGATACTCAGTTGATTACATATTTGAAGCAGACGCAGAGGCCGTTTCTGGTCGTGGGGACGAAGGCGGACAAGCTTTCGAATAATCAGCTGTCGAAGTCGGTGGCTGCGTTGAAGAGGGCGCACGAGGTCGAGGAGATTTTGCCAGTCTCGGCGAAGACGGATGCGGGGACGAAGGCGCTTTGGGCAAAGCTGATGGAAGTTGCGGAGTAGATAAGTGGAAATCGCGGCGGTTATTTGCTTTGAAAGCTGATTCGCGTCCACGCTGTCATTTCTAACAGTGGCGGCGTTTGGCGAGCGGGGTTTTCATGGATGTTAGCTGAGAGAAATACACCCGACCGGTACGACTGGCAGGCGCTCTCATGTGTGGTGTTTCATTTCACCGGCTCCCGCCGCAACCATCACCTCTATTGAATTGAAGGAGAGTCCAGTGCTCAAGAAGAATCTCTTAGCGATCAGCGCAGCAACTATCGTGATTTTGACCTCCAGCGCGTGGAGTCAGAGTTCGCCGCAAACACCTTCCAACTCCAGCCAGAGCTCGGTCAATCAGGACATCGATTTGCTGAGAAAAGATATCCGATCGGAGAAGAAACAGTTAATTGCCATCAATCTGCAATTGACGGACAAGGAGGCGGAGAAGTTCTGGCCGATCTACGATCAATACACCGCGGAGTTGGTGAAGATCAACGATGCAAAGTATGCGGCGATTAAGGAATATGCGGAGAACTACAACACATTGACCGATGACAAAGCTTTGAGCCTGGGCCGCCAGATACTCGGAGTCGATCAGTCGGTGGCGCAGTTGCGGCAGAAGTACATACCGATTGTGAACAAAGTGATCTCGGGTAAGAAGACTGCGTTGTTTTTCCAACTGGACCGGCGGCTGGTGATGATGATTGACCTGCAACTGGCCGCGGAGCTACCTATCATTCAACCTTAGCCAACGCCGAGTTCCTGCGGACGGGGGACGCTGTCGAATGGGTTCGGTCAAGATCGCCATGGCGGCAAGTTTAGTCTGGCGAAATCAGATTGCGATCCATCGAAAGATGGAACCGGTAACTTTTGTTGTTTGGGGTGTGATTTCTATCATCGGAAAAGAGAACGGCTGCGAGAGTTCTGTCTCGCAGCCGCTTTACGTTTTCAGGTCGGCTTTGAGCTACTCGCCGTAGTAGTCGAGGCCGAGGTGGGTGATGAGGTCTTCGCCCATGATGTGCCGGAGAGTGTTTTTTAGCTTCATGTGCTGAATGAAGAGGTCGTGCTCGGGGTAGACGCCGGGGGCGGAGTCTGGATCCTTGAAGTAGAAGCTGAGCCACTCCTGGATGCCCATGCCTCGGAGCGATGGCGTGCGCGCGGCGAGGTCCATGAAAAGGATGAGGTCGAGCGCGAGCGGGGCGGCGAGGATGGAGTCCCGACAGAGGAAATCGACCTTGAGTTGCATGGGATAGCCGAGCCAGCCGAAGATGTCGATATTGTCCCAACCCTCTTTGTTGTCACCTCGCGGCGGGTAATAGTTGATGCGGACCTTGTGGTAGATGTCGCCGTAGAGATCGGGGTGAAGGTGCGGCTGGAAGATGTGCTCGAGGACGCCGAGTTTGGAGACCTCTTTGGTCTTGAAGGATTCGGGGTCGTCGAGGACTTCGCCGTCGCGGTTGCCGAGGATGTTGGTGGAGTACCAGCCAGAGACGCCGAGATTGCGGACCTTGAACGCAGGCGCGAGAACGGTCTTGATGAAGGTCTGGCCGGTCTTGAAGTCCTTGCCGCAGATGGGAGCGTTCATCTTGCGGGAGAGCTCGTTGAGCGCGGGGATGTCGACGGTGAGGTTGGGGGCTCCGTTGATGAAGGGAATGCCTTCTTTGAGCGCGGCCCAGGCGTAGAGCATCGAGGGGGAGATGCTGGGGTCGTCGTCGACGAGACCTTTTTCGAAGGCGGCGAGTGTCTGATGAACGGCGGTCTGCTCGAGGTAGATTTCGGTGGAGCCGCACCAAATCATGACCTGGCGGTCGGTTTTGGTTTTGAACTCGGCGATGTCGTTGCGAATCTGGTTGGCGAGGTCGCATTTATTCTTGCCGGTCTTGACCTTCTTGCCTTCGAGGCGCTTGACGTAGTGCTGGTTGAAGGCCGCGGGCATGGGCTCGATGGACTGGAGGAAGGGCTTGATCTGCTCGAGTTGATCGCGGTCGAGGACCTGCGCGGTTTTGGCGGCGTCGTAGAGGTTGCCGCCGAAGATGTCCCAACCGGTGAAGACGAGGTCGTCGAGTTGGGCGATGGGGACGAAGTCTTTGATGAGAGGGGTGCGGTTTTCGGTTCGCTTGCCGAGGCGTATGGTGGCCATCTGGGAGGTGGAACCGATGGGTTTGGCGAGGCCGCGGCGGATGGCTTCTACGCCCGCGATAAGCGTGGTCGCGACAGCTCCCATGCCGGGGATCATGACACCTAATTTTCCTGTGGCTGGCTTGATGGTGCTGGCCGCATCTGAAGTGGCGGCTCCGGGTGTAGACATTCTGGGCAGTACCCTTCTATGTTGCGATATTCCGTTTAGTGCGGACTCTTTAGTATCTCGCAGGGTGAAGTGTGGGTGCAAATGGGCTGCAAGCCGGACGTCTAATTTGGCGTTGCTTCCGTGCGAATGCGGTTTTTCCAGTGGGAGACGACGAACCAGATGAAGGCCACAACGATGAAGAGTTCGACGGCCAAGTGGAAGCGGTGGAAGATTTCTTTGAAGCGTGGGTCGGTGTTCCAGGTTGCGCCTAACTTCATGCCGACCCAGGCGAGCGCGTAGCACCAAGGCCATGAGCCGATAAGGTGTAGATGTGGAAGCGGAGCTGGTTCATCTTCGCGACACCGGCGGGGAAGGCGATGAAGGTGCGAACAATAGGGAGCATGCGGCCGATGAGAACGGCGATGGAGCCGAAACGGGCGAAAAAGTGGTCCACACGATCGAGATCGTGGCGGCTGAGAAGGAGATAGCTGCCATAGCGCTCGACCATGGGGCGTCCGCCGCGAGCGCCTACCCAGTAGGCAGGGATGGAGCCGAGGTTCGAGGCCAGGGACGCGACCGTCGCGAGGATGATGAGGTCGAGTTGGGAGTGGGCCAGGGCGTAGCCTGCGAGCGGCATGATGACTTCAGAGGGGATGGGGATGCAGGCGGACTGGATGGCCATGAGGATGACGACGCTGACGTAGCCGCCGCTGGCGATGAGACCGACGAAAAGGGCAATGAGTTTTTCGGACATGCAGGACTTAGTATAGCGGGCGGGCTTACAGTCGCACCGGATGGATAGGCAGACTTCCAGAATGTTATCAATAGTATATGCGAATATCGTAATATTCATATATGCAGGATTCATTGCGACGATTTAAGGCCGATATCTTCCAGGCGCTTGCTCATCCGACCAGGATCGCCATTCTGGAGCTTCTCGGCGCTGGCGAGCTTTCTGCCGGTGTCTTGATCGAGAAGCTGGGGATGGAGCAGGCCAATGTCTCGCAGCACCTCGCCGTGCTGCGGGCAAAGCAGCTTGTTTCGAATCGCAAGGTTGGGAACCAGGTTTTCTATTCGGTTCGGGACCCCATCCTCATCGAGGTTCTGAATCTGATGCGCACCTACTTCCATGCCCATCTGAAGGAATCTTTGACGATGCTGGACGAGATGGAGACGCCGCTGGAGACTGTCCGATGAGCTCTGCGCAGCCGTGGCTTCCTCGCTCGATTGAGTGTCTGCGCGGCTATACGGTCAGGCATTTTCGCACGACCTTGTTGCGGGGTTGACGGTTGGGCTGGTTGCGCTTCCTTTGGCGATGGCCTTTGCGATCGCGTCCGGCGTGCCTCCGCAGGCCGGTCTTTACACCGCGGTGGTGGCCGGGTTCCTGATCTCGGCGCTGGGCGGATCACGGACTCAGATTGGCGGCCCGACAGGCGCCTTCGTCGTTATCGTCGCGGGAATCGTCTTGAAGTTCGGCGTTGCTGGTCTGGCGCTGGTTGGTATCATGGCGGGAGTTCTGCTGCTTGTCATGGGCTTTACGGGTCTGGGCGCGGCGGTCAAATACATCCCGCGGCCGGTGACGATCGGCTTTACGAATGGCATCGCACTGCTGATTGCGTCCACGCAGATCAAGGACTTCTTCGGGCTTGAAGCTCCACCGGTTCCCAGCGAATTCTTGCCTCGGATCGAGGATGCTGCTTCACTACGCCGGGACCATGCGGTGGCAGACGGTGGCGTTGCGGCGGCCTCGCTTGCCATCATTCTGCTGTGGCCGCGACTGACGAAGCGATTGCCGGGTTCGATCGTTGCGCTTCTGCTGTCGACGGCTGCTGTGGCCGTCTTTCATCTGCCGATCGAGACGATCGGCAGCAAGTTCGGCGGCATTCCGCAGGGCTTTCCGCACTTCGCTTTGCCCAACTTTCAGGCGGACCATATTCTTCCCCTGCTTCCGTCCGCATTTACGGTTGCGCTGCTTGCGGCAGTCGAGAGCCTGCTCTCCGCGGTGGTTGCCGACGGAATGAGCGGAGACCACCACAACTCGAACGTGGAGTTGGTGGCGCAGGGCGTTGCGAATATCGCATCTCCTCTCTTTGGAGGCATTCCCGCCACGGGTGCGATTGCGCGCACGGCGACCAATATCCGTTCAGGCGCACTGACGCCGGTGGCGGGAATGGTTCACGCGCTTACGCTGCTTGCGATCCTTCTGGTTGCGGCTCCGCTGGCCCGCTTTGTTCCGCTGGCAACGCTGGCTGCGGTGTTGTTCGTGGTGGCGTACAACATGGGGGAGTGGCGGGAGATTGGCATCGATCCTTCGGCTGTCGAAGACCGACATTGCCGTCTGGTTTACGACGTTTGCTTTGACGGTCTTCGCTGATTTGACGGTAGCGGTGGGAGTCGGGATGACGCTTGCAGCTCTGCTCTATATCTACCGCATCGCAGAGACGACAACCGTCGCAGCCTGTCACACGCGAGTACCTGCAGGATGGGCAGGCGCACATCCTTCAGGACAAGGATATTCCCTCCGAACGTGACCATTCTCGCGCATTCATGGCCCATTTCTCTTTGGAACAACTGAGAAGCTGGCGGACGCTACCAGGGATCTGCCGGCGTTTGGGACGTTGTGATCCTACGGCTTCGTAATATGACGGCGCTCGACGCAACGGGCATCCACGCGCTGGAGCAATTCTCCGATCGTCTGCGTAAAGCAGGCAAAACGCTTCTTCTTTGCGGTGCGCGAGATCAACCGTCGCGACTCATCTCGCGTTCTGACTTTCTGAAACATGTTGGAGTTGAAAATGTTCTGCCTCATGTTCAGGCAGCTCTGGCTCGGGCGAGGAGATTCAGGGAGACTTCGAAGGGGTTGGCCGAGAGATGGCTCTTGAACTGGAGCACCGGTCACTGTAGCGTTCTACTTGGTCAATTACAGGTGAGTTCAGGAGGCACTGTGAAATCTTTGCTCCAGTTGTTGGCTCATATCGCGAGGGCCTTCGGCATATCAAGCCCTTCGGATAACGCCGCCCGGACACCCGCGTCGTGGAAACAAAAGCAGAACACGTCAGCCTCAGCTTCTCGCGGCCCAAATGAACCTTTGACCACGATCGGCGCTAAGTGAATTCGCTTCCTTAAACTTCCAAACCCCTTCCAACGAATCGACCGTCGGATCCGCACAAAGACTACGGGTCGGTCTTCTCCCCGGACCCTCCTGGAGGCTTACCATTTCCTCTCTCCGGCGCACGAGATCAATCGTCGCGGCTGATCTTGCGATCTGAGCCAATCCCAACCGCCTTTGCAAGTCTGGGAAGGTTCGGCGAGAATCAAGAGATGGCAGAGTCTATTTCACCGACTCGTGAAGTTCCGAACGAGAGCACGACCACCCCTGTGAAGAGCGCGGCGCCCGCGGTTGCGGCAGTTCCTTCCCCCGGCGTAGCTATGCCGGCGAGTAGCTATGGAGTTGCTCCGCATGACCCTTCGAAGCCAGCGGTGAAGCGGCAGATCGTTTGTTTCAGCTTCTATAAGGTGATGCCGGAATGGCGTCGGCTGCCTGCGGAGGAGAGAGCGGCGCATAAGGCCGCGTTTGCCGAGGTTCTGAACAAATGGAATAAGCCGGGCGAGTTTCTCTCCATGACTTATTCGACGGTTGGGACGCGCGGCGACGTGGATATGTGCGTGTGGTCGATTGGGTATGGCGTTGATGAACTGAATAAGATGCGGAGTGAGTTGATGGGGACGCCGCTCGGAGGGTATCTGAATTCGCCGCATAATTTCCTGGCGATGACGAAGCGTTCGCAGTATCAGATTGATCGGCCGGATGAGAGTGAGGGTGAGGGCCGTGGGGCTATTCGTCCTGGTGGACAGAAGTACATCTTTATTTATCCCTTCTGGAAGACGCGGCCATGGTATCTACTGCCCGCGACCGAGAGGAAGCGGCTGATGGATGAGCATATTAGGATTGGGCTCCAGTATCCGCGGGTGAAGCTGAATACGACTTATTCGTTCGGGATCGATGACCAGGAGTTTGTGGTGGCGTTTGAGACGAACTTTCCTGAGGATTTCCTGGACCTGGTGCAGCAGCTGAGAGAGACGGAGATCAGTATGTACACGTTGGCGGATACGCCGATCTTTAGTTGCGTTCGGGTTCCCGCGATGGAGATGCTGAATCGCTTGGGCTGAAGTTTAGTTGAGCTGATGGTTGAGGCGTCACCTCATTTTTTGAAGTGCACCCTTTTGCATAGGACGAGAACTACTTTTTGGTCATCTCTTCGTAACAGACCTGCGTCCAGCTCTTGTAGTTGAGCTTGTCGTTGTCGCCCACGGCTGTTTTGATTTCATCGAGCGACTTTCCTTGTGCAACCATCTCTTTGACCTGTGCTCGTCGTGCTTCCGCATCGGCGATTCGCTTTTGGATGTCTGCTTTGGTTTGGATGTTGCCGTGACCGGGGACGAAGGTATCGGCGTCGAGTGAGGCGATTCCTTTCGCGGTTGTGATCCAGCCCTCGGTCGAGCCGTTCTTCTCATCGTGGATGCGTGGGTAGGGGTTGGCGGCGGCGATGATGTCGCCTGTGGCTACGATCTTTTGGGTGGGTAGGTAAATGATGAGGTCACCGCTGGTGTGTGCGGGAGCCCAGTGATAGAACTCAAGTTTTTCGCCTTCGATGATGAGGGTTTCTTTTTCCTTTGTGATCACTTGAGTTGGTTGGTGGTCGGCGGGCGGGGCTCCGCGACTTCCTGCAGCTAGCGCGGCCTCCTGTTCTTTCTTGTTGTTCTCATGGGCGATTACTTTGACGCCTGCTGGAAAGGCGGCGAGGCCGTTCACGTGGTCGCCGTCGCTGTGAGTCAGGATCACCGTTGTGACTGGCTTCGGTGTGATCTTGGCGATGTCGTCGAGCAACTCCTGTCCACCTGCTTTCGTCGTCTTCGCGTCGACGACGATCACGCCCGCAGTTCCAACGATCACTGTGCTGTTGCCACCGCCTCCCTCGATCCAGTAGATGTTCGGTTTTAGCTGGTGGGTAGCGAACGGTGCAGGCGGCGCTTGCGCTATCGCTACTGTGGTCAGCGCTCCCAGACTTGCGCGGACAAGTCCGTGCATCAGAATCTTTCTGCAACTCGTCATTCGGTGCTCCCTCTTGCCTCGATAATTGCACCGCCATCTTATCGGAACAACGCTATATACATCTCACACTACTAAAGTGAGGAGGTAAAGGTAAACTTTTTTCGTGATGCCAAAGTCTGCTAAAGCAACCCGATCCGCAAAATCCCGCGTTGGCTAAACCCTTTTTAAAGGAGGCACGGGATGACCAAGAATCCTACCAGTCCTGAGCGCGTAGCAGCCATTCTCGAGGGGTTCGCAAGGCTTATCCGGATGTAGTTTGTGCGCTGATTCATAAGAATGCGTGGGAATTGACCGTTGCGACGATTCTGTCGGCACAATGCACGGATGTTCGGGTGAATCTGGTGACTCCTGGTCTGTTTAAGGCGTTTCCTAACCCTAAGGCTATGGTTGCCGCTTCCCTTCCCGAGTTGGAGGAGTTGATTCGAACCACTGGATTTTTTCGGAATAAGGCGAAGTCGATCAAGGGGGCGGCACGGGTTGTCGTCGAGGAGTTTGGGGGAAAGGTTCCGCAAACTATGGAGGAGATTCTGCGGCTTCCGGGGGTTGCTCGAAAGACGGGAAATGTTGTGCTGGGTTCGTGGTTTGGGATTGCTGTGGGGGTGGTCGTCGATACGCATGTGATGCGATTGTCTCGGCGGCTGGAGTTGACGAAGGAGAGTGCGCCAGAGAAGGTCGAGCGCGATTTGATGAAGATCATTCCACAGACGAGGTGGATCTCGTTTTCGCACGAATTGATCCATCACGGGCGACAGATCTGCGTGGCGAGGAAACCCAGATGCGTACTGTACGCTCGAGAAGCTTTGCAATTCGGGGGACAAGACTTGGAGTTCGTATTAGGGGAGCCATCGATGTGTGCTTATTCGCAACTCGGCGAGGGTATTTCCGAAACGGGCTTTCGGCGGATTTTCGAGCGACGATGTGAGGCCCCTCCAGGCCCCGATTAGATCAATCCAGGTCTGGAGGGAAATAAGCGACGATCACCCTCAAGTGCTGCTTACGAGCCTGACCGACGATAGAGCGTCGTTATCAATGCCGAAGTTCTGCACAAAGGAGTAAAGTCCGGGCCCAAGAATCCCACCCTGTTGGAATGAAAAGTTGATGTCCTTGAAGAAGGTCCAATGCCCACTGATAATTACGAAGCTAGATGTTCTGTCATTCCAGTTGCCGTTTATGCCGCTCCCAACACCACCAAGAGCAAGTTGTGTGAAGTCCGACGTACTTTCGAACAGATGAGTATGGAGCCCACCAAAGTTTGCATCGATGTAGATAATCAACTCGGCCATGATCGTGTTCCTCCTCTTCTGAATTCGGGACTGCGATGATGCCATCCCGGGCATGCATTGTTACACCTTGACTGCAGGCTTTTCCCTACCACTTTATTAATTTTTTATCTCTTTCAAAATGCGTTTCTTGTAGACGTCAGTCTCGGGTTGGATGATCCAAGCGAAGGAATTGAATGAATGCACTACCGTGAGTCGGGTTTGCGTCAGAGGCTGCAAGTGGGCTAGCCGAAGAGGGCCTGGCTGATTGCACGTTGGAGAAGATTTGTAATTCGGCGGATAAGACGTGGAGTTCGCACTAGGGGCGCGCAGCGGGTTCTCCGAACAGGGCGTGGCGCATCGATCTGCCGGAGGCCTGCCAACATTTGACGGTTTCGTAGACGATGACGGTCGCGTAGGTGACGACTATCCATAGGCAGACTTCTTCGATGGGGAGTTGGCCCCATGCGGTGATGCGAATGCCGAGCATCTGTTCGTCGCGAAAGTTCCACCAGCCGTACGGGATGGCGAGCGTGGCCTCCCACAGGAGACTGACAAGGAGGACGAAGAGAGTGGCGAGGCTGAAGGCTCTCCAGTTGATGACTGGACGTGCGGATGGGAGCAAGGCTGACGATGGGATTAGTGCGGCTAATGCAAGGAAGATGAAATAACCAGGGATGCCGTCTGGACAGGGTGAGAAGTGCTTCTTGTAGATGATGGCTCCGGCAACCAGGAGGACGGCAAGGATGATTGATTCCGGGTGTGGTTTGAAGAGGCGTTGGAATTGCTTTCTTTGGGCCGATTCTGTTTCGACGTTGTAGGCAGCGAGCCAGTATTCGTCGAGCCAAATGTAGAGGAGCAGGACGCAGAGAAAGCCGGTGAGGTAGAAGATGTACTCTTCGATGGGGACGGGGGAACCCAGGGCCGGGGCTTTGATTCCGAGGGTCGCGCTTGCGTTGGGGAAGACGAAGAAGTAGCGGGCGAAGAAGAAGTCGAGGCTGGCGCCGAGGGGAAAGAGGAGGCCGATGGTCCAGGTGAAGCTCTTTTGAGAGATCCGAATATTCTCTTGCGGAAGGAACCAGAACGCGATGACGACGATGGGGATGATGAATAGGAGAAGGCTTACTGTGTAGCCGTAAGGCGAGGCTCCGGGGGTGGACGCCGTTGTGGGGTTCAGAGCAGGGAGATGTATGGTGCGAAGCGTGAGCGCGGCGGGGATCCCGATCATAGCCAAGATGGCGGCAACCAGCCAGGAGCTGAGTCGTGATGAGTGGGAAAGGTTACGCATGCGGCCTGCTTTCTTCGCTATTGGAGAAATGGCTCAGCAGAGATTGAACGAGCGAGGAGATAGTGGGTTCGGCGGCTGCGATGGTGGGAGGATGGCCGAGGTTGCGGAGTGTGTCGCTGGTGATGGGGCCTATGGAGGCTAATGTGATGTTGGATGGGAGGCTGATCGTGGCGGCGTCGAGGAGGCTGAAGAGATTTCGGGCTGTCGATGCGCTTGTGAAAGTGATGGCGTCGGGATAGTTGGCCGGATTGCTGAAGAGATGTTGGAGGGCGGGTATCGAGTCGGCGGGGACCTGATTGCGATACGCTTCCGCGATGGTGACGGTAGCACCGGCGGTGGCAAGGGCATCGGGAATTGTGTCGCGGGCTTCGGCGGCGCGAACGAGGAGGAAGGATTTGCCGGGCGCTTCGGGAAGAAGGGCTTCGGCGAGGGATTCACCGATATATTGAGGGGGAACGAGGTCGACGGTAAGGCCGATTTCGTTCGCTGCGTTGAGAGTGGCAGGACCGATAACGGCGATGTGCCGGGGGAGTTGTGTGAGGTGGAGGAATTGGGCTCGGCGGTGAAAGGCCTCGACGGCATTAGCACTGGTAAAGACTAGCCAGTCGTAGGTGCGGAGGCAGGTGAGGGCGGCATCGAGTGCGGCAAAGGAAGGCGGGGGGGCGATCTCAATGGTAGGGATGGTCAGCGGGGTCGCGCCGAGGGCTGCAAGCTGAGCGGCCAATTCGGAGGCCTGATAACGGGTTCGGGTGATAAGGATGCGTTTGTTGTTGAGCGACATCAAATGAGTTCCTTTGGACCGGCGCAGGCTGTCATTATGGCCGATTTTGAACTGCAGCTAAATGCGGTAAAGAAATTAGTTGCGGAAAATTAAATTTGTGATAACGTTTCGGGTAATTCAACAAGAAGAGTCTATTGGCAGTAAATCGCATCCGCGGTTGCACCAATGTTGTATCGGGAACCTTGTGGCGACTTGTTTAGACAGAGTCGGCACCGAGAAGCGCCCTTGTACCTTGATTTTCGCTTGAACAGTTTCAGCCCGGCGATATGCCGGTATATGGGAACCGCGATTTGAGTTGATCTGATCAAGTTTCTTGCTGCATCCGTTTTCGTTTCTGAAGATCATGATTCTGCTTTCCAGTAGAAACTAAAGCCTGCATCTCTTTTTCCGAGAAGTGTTAAAGATGTAAATCCCCCTCGTTAATACGAGGATATTTTGCGTCTTGTTCCATTTTTGTGACGAATTGCTAATAGCGGTGACAAATAGCTTCTAGTCAGTGACGAAAATTTGAGAACCTTCGCAACGAGTGAGGATGCCGGCTCCAAGTCCGGTGAGATACAGAGATTTTTAAGGAGACCCTATGAGGCGGCTTAGTTCACGCATACAGATCCTTGCTGTACTGACGATCATGCTGTTGGCTTCGGTGTTTCTGAATACGAGGATTGCTTTCGGTCAATCGACGAACGCAGGCACGGTCGTCGGGGTCGTGAGCGACCAGAGCGGGGCGGTGGTTGCGGACGCGAAGGTTACGTTGACCAACGCTGCGACGGGCACCACCCTCATAACAACGACCAATGGCGTCGGTGGATATGTGTTTGTCAATGTGTCTCCCGGAACCTATGGCATCAGCGCGGAAAAGAGCGGCTTCACCGTCGCCAAAATTACCAATCAAATTGTGAGTGTCGGCACACAGACCAATGCGAACTTCAAACTGAGTGTAGGGTCGAACGCCGTCACGGTTGAGGTGTCGGCAACTGCCGGCGCTGATCTTCAGACACTGAATGCAACGATCGGAACGACGGTCTCACCTGAGGCGATCAATGCGCTTCCGAGCCTTGGCCGCGACGTGAGTACATTTGTGACGCTGCAGCCCGGTGTCGCTCCGGATGGCAGCGTGGCCGGTACCGTGGTCGACCAGGCGACGTTCCAACTGGACGGCGGCAACAACAGCAGCGATATGGATGGCAGTATGAACGTGTATACCGGGTCGTTTGCCGGCAACCCGACCGGGATCACAGCGATCGGCGGAGGCTCAACGGGCGTGATGCCGATGCCTGCGGACAGCGTGGAGGAGATGAAGTCGAATACCACGAACCAGACTGCGGATTTCAATAATTCATCGGGCGCGCAGGTTGAGGTTGTCACCAAGCGTGGCACAAATAAAATCCACGGCACGGTGTACTGGTACTACCTGGACAGTCACTTCGGCGCCAACACCTGGGACAACAACCTCAGCGGGAATCCGAGACCGAGTTTTCACTACAATCGCTTCGGCGCTGCAGCAGGCGGTCCTGTTATTCCGTTCAATTTCCTCGGTGGGAAAACTTACCTCTTTGGAAACTATGAGGGGTTCCGCTATCCGAATTCAAAGACCTATCATCGAGCCGTTCCGACGGATGCAATGCGAAACGGGCTACTCACCTATAACAAAGTGAGCTATAATCTGAAGGCATTAGATCCACGAGGAATCGGCATCAATCCTACAGTGGCGAACCTTTGGAAAACTTACGAGCCAGAGGGCAATGACCCTTCTTGCGCTGGTCTCTCGTCTTCCTACTGCGACAAGGTAAACGAGATTGGGTTTACATCGAACGTCCTTGTTCCCCAGAAAAGCGATTTCGGCGTAGCCCGACTCGATCATGACTTTGGCTCGAAGTGGCATTTCATGGCGAGTTATCGTTACTACAACCTTACCGAGACCGGCACCCAGCAGGTGGATATCGGAGGGTTCTTCAGTGGCGACACACTAGGCAAGCCCGCAGCACTCGCTGGCCGTCCGCAGCAGCCGTGGTACTTTGTCAGCGGTTTGACGACGAATATCACTTCGACGCTCACAAACGATTTTCACTACAGCTATCTCCGCAACCTGTGGGCGTGGACCGATAGAAACGGGCCGCCGCAGTTCAGTGGCTTCGGTGGAGCGCTTGAACCATTTGGTGAGACCGGGACCGGTGTTCTCGCCCCTTACAACGTCGATACACAGGATATCCGCACACGTTTCTGGGATGGTCACGATCACTTTCTGCGCGACGACGTAACCAAACTAAAGGGCAACCATCTGTTTCAGTTCGGTGGACAATACCAGCACAACTTCAATTACCACCAACGCACAGACAATGGCGGCGGCATCAACTACACTCCGACCTACCAATTGGGCGATTCTGCTGGCTCCGGACAAGTGAAGCTTACGGCATTGCAAGCCGCGGGTTATCCGACATCGACGAATGCATCGCGCGCTGCGGCCGCTGTGCTGGGCATTGTGACCGACTCGCAAATTTCGTATACGCGTGCAGGATCCAGCCTGACTCTGAACCCCCCATTGACGCCCGCCGAGGATAAGGTAACGGTTCCCTTTTACAACGTCTACTTCAGCGATACGTGGCACATCAAGCCAAACCTGACCGTCAACTACGGACTGGGTTGGACGCTCGAGATGCCTCCGACCGAGGCTACTGGCAAGCAGGTCGCACTTGTCGATTCAGACGATGCACTGATCCATACCGACGACTATCTGGCGCAGCGAAAGGCGGCAGCAGCCCAGGGCGCAGTGTACAACCCTGAGGTGGGCTTTGCCTTGACGAGTAACGTCGGCAAAGGACTGAAGTATCCCTACAATCCGTTCTACGGGTCGTTCAGCCCGCGCATCTCTGCTGCATGGAATCCCCACGTTGCGCCGGATAGCTTTTTGGGCCATGTCTTTGGCGGCGATGGGACTGTCATTCGCGGCGGCTATGGGCGCGTCTATGGCCGACTCAACGGCGTCAACCTAGTGCTGGTACCGCTTCTTGGCGCCGGTCTTATTCAGCCGGTGCAGTGCCGTCTGGCATTGGCCGCTGGCACCTGCGGACCTGCGACTCCGAGCGATACGACCGCGTTTCGAATCGGTGTGGATGGAAACACGGCTCCTCTGGCTGCGGCGAGCGCGACTCTGCCACAGCCACTCTACCCCGGCTACAACGGTATCTCGACGGCAACAGGTTCGGTGCTGGATCCCAGCTTCCGTCCGAATGACGTCGACTCGTTCAACCTGACCATACAACGTCAGATTGGCCCGAAGATGATCGTCGAGGTCGGCTACATCGGACGGTTGATCCATCACGAGTTCCAACCGATCAACATCAATGCTGTGCCCTACATGATGAACGTTGGCGGACAGTCGTTCGCGAACGCATATGCTGCGATTGAGACTGCCTTTGGTTGCGCTACGTCGGCGGCCAAATGCAACGCGATCGACCCAAACTCGGCAGCTCCTGCTGTCTCAGCGCAACCTTTCTTTGAGACCGCGCTGAAAGGCACTGGTTACTGCACCGGCTACGCGAACTGTACGACAGCTGTTGCGAACAAAGAGCTCTCCAACCTCGTGACGCAGTCGGTCTGGAGCATGTGGTCGGATCTGGACAGCGGCGGCTTCAACTTTCCGCGAACGATGATGAATACACCTATCCCCGGACAGGCAAACGGCTCGAACGGGCAGATCTCGAGCGGCGTCGACCTGGCGACCGCGGGCGGGTATGGAAACTATCACGCCGGATTCATCACGTTCAAGACCAGCAACTGGCACGGGCTGACGGCACAGGAAAACTTCACTTACAGCAAAACACTCGGGACCGGGGCATTCGTGCAGGCGAGCAGCGAGTACACCCCGAACGATCCATTCAATCTGAATTCGATGTATGGTGTACAACCCTTCAACCGGAAGTTCGTCTTCAACACGTTTCTTGTGTGGCGTACGCCGTGGTATCACGAGGAAGCAGGCCTGATTGGCCGTCTGGCAGGTGGCTGGACACTTGCTCCGATCTTCACATCGGGCAGCGGCGCACCGCTGTACTGCAATACACAGACAGATGGCCAGTCGTTTGGTGGCGGTGATGGCGCTAACTTCTTCGACAACGAACAGTGCGTCTTCACCAGTACCTATCATGGAGGCAATTCAACTCATCGCAATATCAACGGAGGAACAGACAGCTTCGGAAATGACGTCGGATCGGCAACGGCGGGTTCCGGTTCTGCTGCTATCAACATGTTCGCCAATCCAATTGCTGTGTACAACCAGGTTCGCGCACCTATTCTCGGCCTCGATACGAAGAATCCTGGACTCGGACCCATCACTGGACTGCCGTACTGGAACATGGACCTCAGCCTGCAAAAGAACATCAAGGTCTTTGAGAGTGTTGGATTTACCTTCACTTCAGTCTTTACCAACGTCTTTGGTCACAATGTCTTTGGAGATACTGGGCTGAACCTCAGCGATCCATCGAGTTGGGGTGTGATCTCGTCGCAAGGCAACAGCCCGCGACAGATCCAGCTTGGATTGCGGGCTATTTTCTAATTCAACCTGAATCGCGCCACAACAAAGAAGGCCCGACGAAAAGTCGGGCCTTCTTATTGTTCGATCGATAGATCACAAGAACAAGAGTTGAAGCTGGTATAAAGGGTGCGGCTGATCGGCCAATCTTTGCTATTGAACTGCGGGGGATCGGATGACGACGAATCGGTGGGCTGGGGTTGCCCGTGCGCTGTTGCTGGGTCAGTTGCTTGGTTTTGGTGTTTTTCAATTGGCGGCGCAGCAACCGGAGCGGCATTCGCTCGATATGACGGTGAACAAGCCTGAGACGGTGGGGTTCTCGTCTGAGCGTCTGGAGCTACTCCACGAGCTGATGCAACGCACTGTGGATCAGAAGCAGATTGCCGGTATCGTCACCATTCTTGCGAGACATGGGAAGGTGGTGGACTACCGGACCTATGGGCAGCGCGACATGGCCAGCGGTGCGGCGATGACGAAGGACGTTATCTTCCGTGACTTTTCGATGACGAAGCCGGTGACGGGCGTGGCGATGATGATTCTTTATGAGCATGGGAAGTGGCTTCCGTCTGATCCTATCGCCAAATACATTCCGGAGTTCGCGCACCTGAAGGTCTTCAAGGGCATGGATGCGGACGGGAAGATGATCCTTGCCGATCCTGACCATGCGCCTACGCTGCATGAGCTGATGACGCACACTGCGGGCTTTACCTATGGCTTCTTTGGTAACACTCCGGTCGATGCGATGTATCGCGATGCGAACATTCTGCAATCGAAGAATCTTCAGGATATGATCGACAAGCTTGCGAAGCTTCCGCTGCTCTATCAGCCTGGCAAAGGATGGACGTACAGCGTCTCGATGGACATCGAGGGTTACCTTGTCGAGAAGCTATCCGGGCAATCGTTGCCGGATTTTATGCGGCAAAACATCTTCTCGCCGCTTGGGATGAAGGACGCCGGTTTCTTCGTGCCCGGCGACAAGCGCGAGCGATTCGCGACGATGTATAAAACGGGGCCGGAAGGCGGAATAATTCCATATGCAGGGCGCCTGTCCGGAGACTATATGACACAGCCAACTATGCCCTCGGGAGGCGGAGGCATGGTTTCCACTGCGGAAGACTATTATCGCTTTGCCCAAATGCTTGCTAATCAGGGCGAACTGAACGGCGAGCGCATCCTGGCGCCGCCCACAGTACACCTGATGACTTCAAATCATGTGCCGTCCAGCTTGCTCACAGGTGAGTTTCATATTGGAATGCAGGTCTTGCGGCCGGGGTTTGGGTACGGTTACAACGGCGCCGTCGTCTACGACCCACCTGAGGCCGACCTCATCGAAGGCAAGGGCACCTTCTTCTGGGACGGAGCCGCCGGAACCTGGTTCTGGATCGATCCGACCAACGATATCGTATTTGTCGGTATGATTCAGCGCGAACTCGTCGCGGAGAGTCCGAATCTTGAATACCTGAGCCGTTCCGTCGTTTATCAGGCGCTGGTTGATCCTGCGAAGTGATACGCGGGAAAACCTGCTCTCAGCACGGATGAGGATTCGTTAATTCAGGGTAGTGGTTTTAGAAGGATGGAGCGGTACTCAATCTTCATGGGTGGGCCGACGTGGACCTGGACGCCGATGAGACCTTCAAATTTGCGGTTGGCGGCATCGTCGTCAATGACCTCGGACATGATGTGTCCGTTGAGGATGTGGATGAGCAGGTTTCCACGAATGATGAGGTGGTACTGATTCCAGTCGTTGGGGTGGATGAAGGCTTTGAGGTCGTCGGCGGTGCCGAAGTTTGCGATGACTGTGGGCGCTTCGCCGGTGGGAATGTGGGTGACCTGGCCGCGCATGGCCAGAAAGGTGCGTCCGCGTTCTTCGTAATTCTGGCCGGTGTATTTGTCGGCGCCGTCGATGTCGGCCTGGTAGCCGCGTAGGAGCCATTTGGTGCCGGGGATCTCGACGCTGCGGTAGTTGATGCCGGAGTTGCCGTGGTCGGAGATGTGGAACTCGGCTTTGAGTTCGAAGTCTTTGGGTGTGCCACCGCGGTAGATGAGGAAGCTGTTCTGCTTGAGAAGATTCGCGGGGGTGACTTCGCCGATGAGGATGTTGTTTTCGATGCGCCAGTACTGCGGGTCGCCGTCCCAGTTCTTGAGGGTGCCGTCGAAGATGGGCTGGAAGCCTTCGTTGGTGTCAATGAGTGTGTGCGGGTAGGTTTGCGGTCCGGGCGAAGGGGCGAACGGGTAGGGTTGGACTGGAGTTTGCGCTGATGCGGTTAGCGCGATGATGAAGGCGAGGGCTGCGATGGTGATGATGCGCATCGGATGGCTCCAAACTGCTGACGGTCGGTTGTGACGAGTATTTAGCTGACGGCAGCGGGGAGAAGGTCGAGCGCGCCTTTGGAGATAAGGTCGTCGGCGACCCAGCGGCCGAGGACCTGGGGCGTGGTGGAGTAAGTCGCTTCAGTTTCGATCTGGATCATGGATTCTCCGTCTGGTGAGACGACCTGCGCGAGCATGTGCCACTTCCCTGCCTCCGTGGCGGGTGGGATGCAGTGGGCGCCGATGGGAAGAGAGCAGCCGCCGCCGAGGGCGTCGAGGGTGGTGCGTTCGGCATCGATGGCGAAGCGGGTGTGAGGGTGCTCGAGGAAGGCGACGGCATTGCGGATCCAGGCGTCGCGGGATTCATCGATGGGATGAGTGCAACTGCGGGTTTCGAGGGCAAGCGCGCCCTGGCCGGGGGCGGGACATATCTCTTCGGGGGGAAAACGGTAGTGGACAGACTCAATGCGCTTGAGGCGGTCGAGCCCGGCAGCGGCAAGAACGAGGGCGTCGCATTTTCCGTCGGCTAATTTTTTGAGCCGGGTGTCGATGTTGCCTCTTATTTCTACGAAGGAAACGTCTGGGCGAAGGGCAAGAATTTGCGCGCGCCTGCGTGGGCTGGTGGTGCCTATGCGGCCTCCGGTGGGTAGGGTGTGGAGAGCCCAGTATGGTTCACAGACCCAAACGTCGCGGGCATCGGCGCGTTTGGGAATGGCGGCGAGGGTGAACTGTGAGGCTAGCTTCGTTGGAAGGTCCTTCAAGGAGTGCACGGCCAAGTCGATTCGACCTTCTTCGAGGGCCTCTTCTATTTCTTTAATGAAGATACCTTTGCCATCGAGGTTTGGTGGCGGGATGAATCCTGGTTGCTGCATGCGGTCGCCGGTGGTGCGGATGATCTCGAGTTCGGCGTGGAAGCCGGCGTCGCGGAGGGCGTAAAGGATATGGTTGGCTTGCCAGAGGGCGAGTTGGGAGCCTCGGCTGCCTATGCGGATGGGATTCTTTGGGCTGTTGTGCTCGGTGCTCATGTTTTTACTAGGATACGGGATGGGGGAGTGAATAGTTCGCGTTGGATAATTCGTTCTTCAGCATCTTGGGCAAATGAAAATGAGGGGCAGGCATCCGATCCGAGGAAGCCTGCCCTTTGTTCGCAAGAGATTGTGCTGTCAGGTCGATGGAGTCAGCGGCGACCGCCTCCGCCCCCATGAAATCCGCCGCCTACGCTCGCTCCGTGGAAGCCGCCTGCGCCGGCATAGCTGCCGCGGTAACCATAGAAGCCGCGGCCGTAGCCTCCGTAGATGAATCCGCCGCCGCGGATGTAGAAGGGTGAGTAGAAACCGAAGCCGAAGGGATTCCAGAAGAGGCCGTCGCCAGGGAGCCAGGTGTAACCGAATGGGCCACCTGCCCAGTACCAACCAGGATAAAAGCCGGGATAGCCTGCGTATTGCTGTGCGAGGTTAAGATTGGCCTCGCCGAGGTACTGTGAGCGCAGGCTGCTCCATTTGTAGAGCGGATCTGTGGTTGCCTGATCCTTGTTGAAGCTCTGCGGCTTGAAGGGCTCGCCGGTGAGTACGAGTTGATGGCCGCCTTTGACATCAATGGGTTTGATGTTCGCCTGAAGGTCGGCTCCGGGATAGACGGCGGCTTTTCCGTCAAAGACGCGTAGGGTCGAGTTGTCGGTGTCGAAGAGGTAAAGGCCGTTTTTGAGGAGATGAGTTTGTCCATTCTTTAGATCGATGAGTATGGTGTTCTGCGGGTAGATCTGATCGACTTCAACGTTGGCGCGGCCTTGCTCGAGTCTGACTTCGGTGTGGGTGAGATCGGGGGAGACCATTTCGACGGTGGTGTCGTTGCCGAGACGGAGGAAGATACCAGGAGTGAGCAGTATTTCTGCCTTCCCATTGGCTGTAGCGAGCACCTGACCAGCTTGCAGCGTTGTGTTGCCTATTGATTTCGAAGTAAGGGGACGGCCTTCGATCGAGGCCTGCCCTTCGATGTAGTTGAGGGTACCTGGGCTAGCAGAATTGGCGTTTTGCCCGAGGGCTGTCGCGCCAAGAGTTGCCAATGAGAGAGTTAGTACAAATGCTTTGAGCCGCTGCATGATCATAAAACCTCTGTGAATATAGATGTGCCAATCTACGAAAGGTCACGGCGCAGAGGCGCGTCATTACAGGGTTTTGACAACATTTGTATCGCGCAACTATTGGTTATTTTCGGGGTTTAATTCACCAAGACACGACCGCTGCAAAGAGAGGGTTACTCGGTGTCTTTGGGCTTTGTTGATTGGCGGAGTGCGGTTAACTGCGGGTGGAGGAGCTTCGCGGTCAGGCTGCGCGTTAGGGCTTCGACGGCGTCGCGTTGTTGTGGCGTGAGATCGGCTAACTTGGATTGCGAACGGGCTAGTTCGGCCTGACGGAGTTCTTCGGCTTGCTGTTGGAGAGCCTTGATGGCGGGGACGGCGTCGCGTGACTGAAGGCGCTGCTCGTATTTTTCTACTTCCCGGCTGACGATTGTTTCGGCGGCCTGGGCTTCGCGGCTGCGGTCGGCGAGGTTGGCGGCGGCGACCTGCTGGAGGTCGTCGATGTCGTAGACGAAGCAGCCTTCCACCTCATTCATGCGCGGATCGACATCGCGGGGGAAGGCAATGTCGATGAAGAACATAGGCCGGTTGCGGCGCGCGTGGAGGAACTGCGGGCCTTGAGAGCGGCCGAAGATCTGTTGCGGAGCACCAGTGCTGGTGATGACGATGTCCGCGCGGGGAGCCTGGGCGTAGAGGTCGTCGAAGGGGATGGCTTCAGTGCGGACCGCTGTGGTGGCGAAGTCAGAGGCTATCTTTTCGGCGCGTGACTGGGTGCGATTGGCGACGAGGATCGAGGCGGCGCCGTGCTCGATGAGGTGGCGGGCGGCAAGTTCGGACATCTTGCCTGCGCCTACGAGGAGGATGGTCTTGCCTTCGAGTGAGCCGAAGATTTTGCGGGCGAGATCGGCGGCTACGGAGGCGATGGAGACGGAGCTGGAACCGATCTGGGTTTCGGTACGGATCTTTTTGGCGACGGTGAAGGTGCGCTGGAGGAGGGATTCGAGATGCGTGGACACCGCGCCGACTTCGCGGGCAATGGTGTAGGACTCTTTGACCTGGCCGAGGATCTGGGGCTCGCCTACAACCATGCTGTCGAGTGAACTGGCTACGCGGAAGAGATGGCGGACGGCCTCGCGGTCGCGGTGTTCATAGAGGTGAGGCTGGATGTCGTTAGGCGGGACGGCGAAGTACTCGTGGAGGAAGCGGAGGAGGTCGGCTTGGGTTTGGGGCGGCTGAGCTTCGGCGTCGTCCTGCAGGGTAAGGAGTTCGACGCGGTTGCAGGTGGAGAGGATGAGGCCCTCGCGGATGCCGGGCTGGTGAAGGAGGGTGCGCGTGGCGTCCGCGAGGCGGGTGGAGGGGATGGCGAGGCGCTCGCGAACCTCGATGGGCGCAGTGTCGTGATTGATGCCGAGGAGGACGAGACGCCCCTGTGTCGTCGTTTGGCTCATGGGGCGGTGAACCTGTGGACGGCGGAGAACTGGTTGGCGGCCCAGACGGCGAGGACGACGAAGAAGACGAAGCTGGAGAGGTAGACGGCGCGGCGTCCGCGGAGACCAGAGTGGCGGCGGATGAAGATCATCACAATGTAGGCGAGCCACATGGCGAAGGCGAGAAGGATCTTGGGATCGCGGAAGTACGACGCACCGACGGTTACCTGTGCGATGAGTGATCCGATGAGCAGGCCGGCGGTCATACAGGGTAGGCCGAAGAGGAGAGATTTTAGGGCTATCTGGTCCAGGACTTCGAGTGGGGTTTCAAGCTGCGGGAGCCAGGAGAGGGTGGGGGATTTGTGCTTGAGGCGGCGCTCTTGAATCAGGTAAAGCAGCGAGGCCAGGAGCGAGAGCAGAAGTGCGGCGTACGCCGCCAGGAGAAGAGCGACGTGGAGGAAGATCCACCCGGAGTTGAAGGTGGGGAAGGCGGAGCTCTCCTGACCGGGATGGAAGGCGGGGAGCAGGCAGAGCAGGAAGCAGATGGGCAGGATGAAGACGCCTAGAGAGATGGTTTTGTAACGGGAGTTTATGAGGAGAAAGGCTGCGGCGAGGAGGAGGCCGAGGAGGGTCTGGGTCTCGTGGGTGTCGACCGGAAGGCGATGGTGCGCGGCGTTGAGCATCTCGGCGAGGGAGACGAAGTGGAAGAGTACGGCGGCGATGGTGGCGGGGATGGCGATGTGACGCCAGCGGGGGCGGTCGTAGAGGGCCGCGGGAAGGACGGCGAGCGCGGCTATGCCGTAGAGAAGAACAGCGACTCTGAGCCAGAGGAGGGACATGGTAAGCGTTCGCAAGCAGCTAAACTCGCGAATCTTCAGTATATCGGGTGTTGCGGAACCGGAGTTGATTGTGGTTGATTTTCGCTGCGAATGGCCGATAATGGGTGCGATTGCGAGTGCGGTGATCGTTGAAAACTGGCCGTCACGAAAGGAGTACTGCGATGTCGAAGATGCAGATTGTTGCCCGGGCCTTGTGTTTGAGTGCGATTCCACTGCTGGTGGGCTTTGCGCAGGAGATAGTCAGGCCGGATGTGAAGACGGGCCTGTGGGAGACGACGGTCAATACCCACATGAATGGAATGCCACCGATCCCGGACAATGTCCTGGCACGAATGACCCCTGAACAGAAAGAGCGGATTATGGGAGGCGGCGGTCCCCGAACGGTGAAGGTATGCGTTACGGAAGAGAAGCTGAAGAATGGAACGGATTTTGGCGGTAACGACCGCGCTAACTGTAAGCGGACGATTATCAATAACACCGCGAAGGCTGTCGATCTGCAAGAGGATTGCGTCGACAAGGATGGGTCGGCCTACGCGGCGAAGATTCACTATGCCGTTACTGACCATGATTCGGTGAACGGAACGATACATGTCGATATGAACAGGATGGGCAAGGCGATGACTCTCGACGGTACGCTTCAGAGCAAGTGGCTCGCGGATTCGTGCGGCGAGGTGAAGTAGAGCGATTGCTGAGTTTTGCTGTTCCACAGCGATTGTTCTGAGTACTCCTGAAGGTCGCCATGAGCATGGATGACCGCAGGTACGATATTCTGCGGTTCTGCGATGGCGAATGAGTTTACCTTGGATTTGGCGAGTGACGCGGCTGGTTTGACACCGGTGATGCGGCAGTACTTCACGGCGAAGGAACAGTATCCCGACTGCCTGATGTTCTGCAGGATCGGGGACTTTTATGAGCTTTTTTATGAGGATGCGATCCTGGTTTCGAGGGTGCTGCAACTCACGCTGACCGCGCGAGATAGAGAAAAAAAACAACCGATGTGCGGGGTGCCCTACCACGCAGCCGAGACCTATGTGCAACGGCTACTACGCATGGGGTACAAGATCGCTCTATGCGAGCAGATGGAAGACCCGAAGACAGTCAAGGGGATCGTCAAGCGTGAAGTAACACGAGTGCTGACGCCGGGAACCTCGCTTGATCCGACGCTGGGAGCGGAACAAAGCAATTATCTCGCTAGTGTGTGTGTGGCGGGAGCTGGGGCTGGCCAGGTTTGCGGGTTGGCTCTGCTGGATCTGTCTACCGGGGAGTTCAGGGCTACGGAGTTTTCGGGGGTTAATGCCTGGGCTTTGCTGGTGGACGAGTTGGGGCGGGTCAGACCGGTTGAGTTGTTATACGGGTCGGGGTTGTTGGGTGGTGTGGGTCCCAACGCGCGGCTGGGGTTGAGTGGAGACGCTGAAGTTGAGGAGATTTCGGTCGGACTGGATGCGATTCGAACGAAGACGGCTTTAGATGAATGGGTGTTTTCGGCAGAGTATGCGATGCCATTGGTGCGGAATCACTTTAAAGTGCATTCGCTGGATGGGATGGGGTTGGGTGGGCATGAATCTGCAGCGGTGGCCGCAGGAGCTCTGCTGCACTACATGAGGCAGACGAAGCAGGGTGGGCTGGAGCATGTGGATGGGCTGCGGTTTTATGAGCGGTCGACTTCGCTGGAGCTTGATGCGGTCAGCGTGCGGAATCTAGAGCTTGTAGAGCCGCTGTTTTCCGGCGAGTCAGCACAGACTACGTTGTTTTACACGATGGATGCGTGTTGTACGCCGATGGGGAAACGGCTGTTGAGGGCGTCTCTACTGCGGCCTATGAGTGAAGTCGCTGAGATTGAGGCCCGGCTGGAGGCTGTCGGAGAGGCTGTGGGCGATTTGCGACGGCGGGAGGGCCTGCGACGATCGATGGACGGGGTGTTGGATCTCGAACGTCTGCTGGGACGAGTGGCGCTGGATTCGGCAGGACCACGGGAGGTGGTGGCACTGGCGAAGACACTCGGGTGTCTGCCGGGGTTGGTCGCGTCGGTTCGTTCGCTTGAGAGTGCGCGCTGGCAGGAACTGGGCGCGAACCTCGATCCGCTAGAGGATCTGCACGAGATGATTGTGCGGACGATTGCGGAGGAGCCGCCAGTGTCGCTGGGCGATGGCGGGGCGATTCGCGAGGGCGTGGATGCGGAGTTGGATGAGCTGCGTGAGTTGAGCCGGAGTGGGCGGCAGGCTCTGGCTTCGATTGAAGAGAGAGAGCGGACACGGACGGGAATTGGGTCGCTAAAAGTGCGATTTAATACCGTGTTTGGGTATTACCTGGAGGTAACGAAGGCGAACGCAAAGGCCGTACCGGCAGACTATGAGCGGAAGCAGACGCTGGTGAATGCGGAGCGGTTTACGACGCCGGAGTTGAAGGAATACGAAGCGAAGATTCTGACGGCGCAGGAGCGCAGTGGAGAGATTGAGCGGAGGATCTTTGCGGAACTGAGGAGGCAGTTGCTGGAGGCCGCGGGAAGGATGCGGGAGACTGCTCGGAAGGTAGCGGAGGTTGATCTTCTGGGATGCTTTGCGCATCTGGCTGCGCTGCGGGGGTGGGTAAGACCGCAGGTGGAGATAAGCGGGGTGCTGGAGTTTGTGCAGGCGCGGCATCCGGTAGTGGAGAGGCGTATGGAGGAGTCGGGTGGCGGGAGGTTTGTGCCGAACTCGGTTTCTATGGACGCCGATGCAGGTCCCGCAGTGTTATTGATTACCGGGCCGAATATGGGAGGAAAGAGTACGTATCTGCGAATGGCAGCTCTGCTGGTGGTGATGGCGCAGATGGGTTGTTTTGTTCCGGCTGAGAGAATGCGGCTGGGATTGGTAGACAGGATTTATACGCGGATTGGAGCGAGCGACAATGTGGCGCGGGGGCGGTCGACGTTTATGGTCGAGATGACCGAGACGGCGGCGATCTTGAATACGGCGACGAATCGTTCGCTGGTACTGCTGGATGAGATGGGACGTGGAACTGCTACCTACGATGGGTTGAGTTTGGCATGGGCGACGGTCGAACACCTACATGAGAGGATTGGGGCGCGGACGTTTTTTGCAACGCACTACCATGAGCTGACGTTGCTGGCGGAGCGACTGGAGCGGCTTACCAATTTGCGAGTGACCGTGAAAGAGACTGCCGGAGGGATCGTTTTTCTGCATACCGTGGAGGCAGGACCGGCCAGCAAGAGTTACGGAATTGAGGTGGCCAAGCTGGCGGGTTTGCCGGCCGGTGTGATTGCACGGGCGCGTGAGGTGCTGAAGGTGCATGAGAGGGCAGAGACGCAACAGGTGCGCGAAGCTTCGCCCTCAGCGGAAATGCAGATGACTATGTTTACTCCGTTGTCGCAGAGGATTGTGGATCGGCTGGCGGAGGCGGATGTGGATGGATTGACTCCGAGAGAGGCGTTGAATCTGCTTGCGGAGTTGCAGAAAGAACTGAAGGCGAAGCCGCGACAATGAGGATAAAAACAGATAAGAGCTTCTACGATTTCTTCGCGTCACTTTTGTCTGCTCTTATCGCTTTTGATCACCGTTGTGCTTTTCTTGTGAGTGGTGGGGAATGAAGGAACGCATGGTGAAGAGCATGGTGGTGGCGGGGGTGATGAGTGGGACTTCGGCCGATGGAGTCGATGTTGCGGTGTGCCGGATCTCGCCTGCGCTGAGAAGGGACGGGACGCCAAGAGTCAAGCTGATTGGGCATCTGGGAGTGGCTTACCCGAAGGGCGTGCGCGCTGCGGTGTTGGGCGCGATGGATGCGGATGCAATTTCGGTCGCTGAACTGGCGCGGTTGAACTGGCGTTTGGGTGAGGTTTATGCAGATGCGGTGGTCAAGGCTCAGGAGCAAATGGGAGTGAAGGTAGGGTTGGTGGGATGTCATGGGCAGACGGTGTATCACCAAGGGGCTGCGGAGAAGTATTTGGGGAAGGCGACGCGGGCTACGTGGCAGATGGGTGAGGCTGCAGTGATTGCAGAGCGGCTGCGGGTGCCGGTGGTGAGTGATTTTCGGCCGGCGGATGTTGCGGCGGGTGGGCAGGGTGCTCCGCTGGTGCCGATGCTGGACTACTGCTTGTTTCGGTCGGTGAAGGCGAGCCGGGTACTGCTGAATCTTGGTGGAATTGCGAATCTGACCGCGATTCCGGCGGAGGCTGGTTTGGGTGGTGTGATGGCCTTCGATACCGGCCCGGGGAATATGGCGATCGACGGGTGTATGCGGCGGCTCTATGAGCGGGAGTTTGACCGGAATGGCACGGTGGCACGGTCAGGTAACGTGCTGAAGGCGGTGGTGGATGAGATTTTGAAGGAAGGGTACTTCTCTGCTCGGCCTCCGAAGTCTTGTGGGAGGGAGCAATTTGGAGAGACCTTTGTTTCGCGGCTGATCGCGATGTGCCGAGAGGCGGGTGGAAGTGAGGATCGAGATGAAGATGTGGTGGCTACGGCTACGGCGTTGACAGCGGCTTCGGTGGTGGATGCCTACCGGCGGTTTGTGTGGGGGCATGTGGGACAGGCCGCTCCGTTGTCGCCGGTGGAATTTGTGGTGGCAGGCGGCGGGACGAAGAATGATGTGCTGATGAAGATGTTGCGGGATGGGTTGGAGCCGCTGGGAGTGAAGGTGCGATTGATGGAGGAGCTTGGGGTTCCTGCGCAGGCGAAGGAGGGGGTAGCATTTGCGTTGCTGGCGTGGTTGACTTGGAACGGACTCCCGGGGAATGTTCCGGCTGCTACTGGGGCGGCGAGGGCGGTGGTGTTGGGGAAGGTGACGCATGGGTAATTGCGTTCAGCAGATAAACGAAAGCACAACGCGGGCGATTCCCCACTTCGCGACGCTCCCGCCGAAATGACGATTCTCTTTGATCGTTCGAAGATGTTTCGGATCGCTGCCGATACTGGACATACTTGGTTTTATTGCTTTGTCGCAATGCTTTGTCTCGGCATCACTGGGTGTCGAGGGCAAGTGGTGGAGCAGGGGTCGGTAACGATGATTATTGAGAGTCAGTCCTAATAATCTGGATTTGCGGGTGGGGACGGATGCGCAGTCAGAGCGGGTGGGTGGGCAGATCTTCGATGCGCTCGTGAAGAAGGATGAACATTATGAGCTGCAGCCGTGGTTGGCGACGAGTTGGGAGCAGCCCGACGCGCTGACGTGGGTGTTTCATCTGCGGGATGGGGTGAGGTTTCACGATGGTCGGCCGCTTGATGCAGAGGATGTTGCTTATACGATCCGGAGCTTGATCGATGGGTCGTTGGTAACGGCGAAGGGAGGGAGTTTCGCGGCCGTGGACCGTGTAGTGGCACGGGATCGGCTGACCGTGGAGGTTCAGATGAAGTGGCCAGACGCGGAATTGCTGTTCAATATGAGCGACGGGTTGTTTGGGGTTGTGCCGCGGGGGTCGGGCAAGGATTTTGGGCTGCATCCGGTGGGTTCGGGGCCGTTCCGGTTTGTGAGTGCGGTTCAGGATAAAGAGGTGATCGTGGAACGGAACCATGATTACTGGGGGGATCGAGTTGATAATTTGCCTGCGACTGAAACAGGAATGCGGAGGATCGAACGGATTCGTTTTCAGGTGGTGCCGGATGCGATTACGGGCGCTCTGGAGTTGAAGAAGGGATCGGCTGACCTGGCCAGCAACGTGGTGACGCTGGATATGGTGCACACGCTTGAGCAGGAGGCGAATCTGAAGGTGGAATCCGGAGTTGGATCGCCGGTGGTTTATGTCACTTTTAATGTTACAGATACGCTGCTCAAGAACAAACGTGTGCGGCAGGCCGTGGCTTGCGCGATCGACCGGCAGGCGATTGTGGATGCCATTTGGCGCGGACAGGCTCGGTTGGCAAATACTCTGTTGCCTACGGGACATTGGGCCGCGGCTGGGAATGATGAGTTGACACAGTATCCGCATGATGCGGCGCGTGCTCAGAGATTGCTGGAGGAGAATGGCTTTCGTGCCGGGAAGGATGGCGTCCGGCTGCGGTTGACGATGAAGACGAGTACGGACGAGACGACTCGGCTGATGGCGGCGGTGTTGCAGCAGCAATTGCGTGCAGCGGGAATTCGGCTGGAGATTCGATCGGCGGAGTTTGGCACATTTTATGCGGACGTGACGAAGGGGGCGTTTCAGATTTACGCGCTGCGATGGATCGGGAGCAATGAAGACCCGGATATTTTTCGGTATGCGTATGGGTCAGGGAGCTTTCCGCCGAAAGGTGGAAACCGGGGAAGGTATTCGAATACACGTGTGGACGCGCTGTTGACGGAGGCTGCGGCTTCTTCGAATCGTGCAGTGCGGAAGAGGAACTATGTCGAGGTGCAACGGATTTTGGCGGAGGAGTTGCCGGCGATTCCGCTCTGGTTTCCGAATAACGAGGTCGTGCATACGCGGCGGATTGTGAACATAAGACCACGGGCGTCCGGCAACTTCGACTTTCTGCGAGAGGCCGAGGTTGCCGGAGACGCGGCGCGGTAACGGCTATGCCTTCTTCGCCTGTCAGAGTGCGGATGGCGAGCTCTGAGGACCAAAGGGTGACTCCAGTTTGCACCGGGAACCCACAACCACCATTGCGAATTATTCCGCTTTCCCGTCTTGGTTGAGGGTTGGGATTTTGTTGCTCCCTTATTGCTCCCTCGATCTTGCTAAGTTGGTGCGCCCGGAGAGATTCGAACTCCCGACTCTTTGGTTCGAAGCCGGATGGTATTTTGTACTTTCAATGACATAGAGTGTAACGGCGTGGAATTGAGCATCAATGAATACGCGGGTTTGAGCTATATCGCCTGTTAGCTTGCCCCCATTCTTGCCCTCATCGCCTCACTCGATGGTAGAGATCCAGTAGTAGATGGCAAGTGAGTGCCATACGCGCAAAGCCCAATCCGGTCACTCGGATTTGAGCTGACATAACTTACTCCTTGATTGCTGTCCACAAGTCCATTTTCCTGTCACCGATCAGTTCTCGATGAGTGACTCGGCGATAATGCGCTCGTTCAGTTTCGTCTCTTCGCGGCCATCCGACGGTACACGCCTTGAATCTATGAAACGCAAAGATGCATAGATAACAGTGCGTGTTCGCGTATTTGATCGGGAGCTTGCTCTTCTTTTCCAAACTCAGTCGCAACCTGCTCCTCAATCAATGTGTCGAGGTGTCGCTCCCGATGCGCACAGCTATTTGCATGGCGCACCAGCCCCTTCAATACTCTTCCTCAATTCAGCTTCGCATCCGTTGTGGCTTCGGGCTCCGATGGCGACACTACCGGGTTGAGAGTTTTCGGCCGAGAAGGAGTCATCCGCGCATTCCACTTCATGGGTCCCGCCAAGTGCCTACCGAGTGTTTCATCCAGCTCGCTGGGACGGGGATATTAATGAGCGCGGCAAGTCTACGCCGGGATCCGCAAACTGGAAGCTTTCAAGCCAGGATGATCTTGCGCGCGTTGCCCTCCGGGTCATTCACCATGCGGCATTCGTTATCGAAGATCATGGTGCGGTTGGTGTCAGGGTCGGTCGGCTGCCATGCGACGCCGGGGACGCTGGGCTTGCCGATGGAGGCAAACGCGGCCCAAGACGCAGCCATTTTCCGCGCCAGGGCCTGCGCCTCAAGTGTATTGCCGGTTCCCTGCTCGCAGCGCTTGGTGTTGTCAAAGCAAAACTGCAGGTCGGCCGTGTGCCAGGCCCCGGGACGGCCGTCGAACAGGGGCGTTTGCCAGGTGAAGTAGTAGGCGTAGGCGGGGGCGGCATGGAGGTCGTGCTTGAGCCCACACATCTTCACGACATTGTTTCGCATGAACAGGCCGTTGAGCCCTGGGCGGCCGCTGCACATGTATGACAGCGTGGCGGTTTGTTTGTGGGGATAGCTGGCCTTAAGGGTCGTCACAATGGCACTCGCTTTCTCCTCGCCGTAGGTCTTCGCCAGCCCAGCATGCCACTCCGCCTCGGAGGGGATCGAGGTCATGCTGTTACCCTCTTCCGAGACCGAGCCGATAAGGATGGGCACATTCTTGCTAATGTCCGGCGCAGCGTCGAAGAACGAGCGCATGGTGATGACCTTGCCGTCGACCGAGGGCGTCCAGCCGGCGCGGGGATGCCCGGGAAGGCCGGGGCCGAAGAAGGCTGGGCCCGGCGGGTTGACCTTGGTGATGGCTGCGTTGCCGGCGGCAATCAGGCTCGACCAGTTCATCTTTTGGAGTGCGCCAATGTCGTTCGTTGCAAGGCCGAGGTCCTTCATCATGACGCGTGCGACCTCGCGCTGCTGCTCGCGCGTGGGGATGTTGCCGCCGCCGCCGGACTGCGCCGCGGCGCGATGGATGAGGCCCGAGGCGGAGGGCATGCCGAGAAGCGTGGTGACCTTGGAGCCACCGCCCGACTGCCCATAGATCATGACGCGGTCGGGGTCGCCGCCGAAGTTAGCGATATTCTCGCGCACCCATTTGAGCGAGTCGACCAAGTCCGTCATGCCGACGTTGACGGAGTCCTCGTAGGCCGAGCCGCCGATCTCCGAGGCGTCGAAAAAGCCGAGGATGTTGAGACGGTGATTGACCGAGACCTGCACAACGTCGTGGTGGCGGGCCATCTGTGCGCCTTCATGCGACGGGAGCTCGTAGGACGAGCCGAAGGAGAAACCGCCGCCGTGGTAGTACACCATCACCGGGCGGGAGCCCGAGAGCGACGGTGTCCAGATGTTGAGCTTGAGCATGTCCTCGCTCAGCCAGCCGTCGTCCCAGTCTTGGATAAAGGTTTGCTCGATTGCGGTCCAGGGATGTAGGGACTGCGGGCAGTTGGCGCCGTAGGTGAAGGCGGGGTACTCGTCGGTCCAGGTCGTGGGCGGCTTTAGGGGGAGCCAGCGGTTTTCACCACCAGCGTTTTGGCCGTAAGGCACGCCTTTGAAGGTACAGACGCCGCCAGCGAGGAACCCGCGGACCGGGCCGTACTGGGTCTTGGCGATGGCGGAGCGTGGCGTGGAGACGGTGCCAGGCTCCTGGTGCACGCCGGTCTTGATGCTGTCAGAGGCCAGCAGCGTTGAGGGCGTGGCAGCAGCGATGCCGGCTGTGGCGGAAAGAAACAGTGCTTCTCGACGGGTAAGAACAGGTGTACGGGTCACAGGGTGTGTTCCTTTCTGGCGGTGCGGAACTACTCGGGCAGTGCGTAATTGCCGATCACGTGGAACTTGCCGTTTACACCCGGGCTCCCGGTTCCCGGTTGCCCGCCGCCCACGCTGAGGGTGTAGTCGCCCTCGGCGATGATGGGCGAGCCAAGCTCGGTGACCATGCCTAGGTCACGCGGGTTGAGGTGGAAATGAACTTTCTGGCTTGCACCCGGGTCGAGGTGGATGCGCTCGAAGCTGCGAAGAGCCACCGTCGGCGCTCCCTTAACGTCAGGGAACTTCAGGTAAAGCTGCACAACCTCGTCCCCCGCAAGCTTGCCTGAGTTGGTCACGAGGACGTCGGCCTCCACGGGCTGCCCGGCAGCAACGGTTGGGGAGGAAAGCAGGAGGTCGCTGTAGCCGAACGTGGTGTAGCTGAGGCCGTAGCCGAAGGGATAGAGCGGCTTGCCGGTGAAGTAGCGGTAAGTCCGGTTCGCCATCGCGTAATCTTCAAAGTTCGGCAGGCCTTCCAGGCCTTTGTAGAAGGTGACCGGCAGCCGACCCGCGGGGTTGTTCTTCCCGCTCAACGTTTCCGCCACAGCCGCGCCACCTTCTTCACCGGGGTACCAGGCCTCAAGTACCGCGTTTGCGTGGTCGTTGATCCAGTTCACGGCCAGTGCGCTGCCGTTCATCAGCACCACGGCAAGGGGCTTGCCTGTCGCTGCCACCGCTTCCACCAGGTCTTCTTCAGGCTGCGGCAGGTCGATGCTGGTGCGGTCGCCGCCCAGGAAGCCCGGTTCGCTCACGGGCATCTCTTCGCCTTCGAGCTGGCTGGTGATGCCCACCACTGCGATGATCGCGTCGGCATCCCGCGCGGCGGCAACTGCTCCGGGCGCGACAGTGGGATCGTACCTGCTCCAGATCAGCTCGGCATGAGCGTTGCCGTCCTGCGTGCCGCCGGAGACTTCGAGTGCAACCTTGCGGCCTTTCTCAAGCTTCACCCGGCCCATGGCGGGCTCAAGGTCGTGACCACCGCCTCCGGCGGAAGCCACCTGCTTGCCGTCGACCCTCACGCGAGCAAAGCCCTGGCTGCGCACGCCCAGCAGGTACTCGCCTGTCTCCGGAGGCGTGAGAAACCCCGTCCACTGCACGCCGAAGCGCTTCTTGTCCGCGACCTCCGTGGGCAGGGTCGCCTTTGACAGGTTGATGTTGGGCTCGGTGCGCTCCACGAGCTTCTTAGGCACATCGTCAAAGCCGCGCCGGCCCTCGTTATACTCGGCATGCAGGCCGGGCTTGCCGTCCGGGGTGGTAAGCAGGTTATTGGGCACGGGAGTTCCATCGGGATGCAGAAACTGTGTGCCCGGCACGTAGGTGATGGTGGCCCCGGGAAACTGCGCGTGCAGCCCGTCAAGGATGGAGACGATGTGCGTGGGGCGGCCCGCATAGTTGCCAATGAGCGGCCGGGTCTGCTCTGCCAGCGGGCCCACCACTGCGATCTTGCGGATCTCCGGCTTGAGCGGCAGCAGGCCATCGTTCTTGAGCAGCACCATCGACTCCTCAGCCAGCTTGCGCGCGTGGGCACGATGCTCGGCGCTGTCCAACTCCTTCTCGTCGATGCTCGAGTACGGCACCATGGCGGGCGGGTCAAACATGCCGAGCTTAATGCGTGCGGTGAACAGGCGGATCAGCGCGGTATCGAGAGTGCTTTCGGGCAGGTAGCCCTGCTGCACGGCATCGATGTAAGCCTTCTCAACGGGCTCGCCAAAGCGCGTGGTGAACGTCACGCACTCGTTGTCCATGCCTCGGATCACCGAGATGGCCGCGCCCTGTGCTTGGGTGGGCCGATAGCGATGATTCGCTGCGACATCGCGCACGGCGTCACAGTCAGAAACGACATAGCCCTGGAAGCCCCACTTGCCCCGCAGCTGGTCCTGCAGAAGGTACTGGTTGGCGCACGCCGGCTCGCCGTTGATGGCGTTGTAGGCGCACATCACCGATGCAGCCTTGCCCTCGACAATGGCCGCGCGAAAGGCAGGTTGGTAGGTGTCGACCTCGTCGTGCCTGCTCACGTCGACATCGGCAAAGTGACGGGTCGGCTCAGGGCCGCTGTGCACGGCGAAGTGCTTGGGGGTGGCAATGCCCAGGTAGTACTTGGGGTTGTCGCCCTGCAGGCCCGTTACATAGGCCACGCCCATGCGACCGGTGAGGAAGGGATCCTCGCCGTAGGTCTCCTGCCCCCGGCCCCAGCGTGGATCGCGAAAGATGTTCAGGTTGGGCGACCAAAAGTCGAGCCCACCCATGATACCGATGTGGCCCTCGCGCAGGTTCTGCACATGCTTGATGCGACCTTCCACACCGATCTGTGCGGCCATGGTGTGGATGCCTGCGGGGTCAAAGGTCGCGGCCAGGCCCACCGGCTCTGGGTACTCGGTTACGCCCTCGTTGATCACGCCGTGGAGAGCCTCGCTCCACCACTGGTAGGCCGGAATGTTGAGACGCGGCACTGCGGCGGAGTTGTTCTGCATCTCCGATGCCTTTTCGGTGAGCGTCATGCGATGCACCACGTCCGTGGCGCGCTCCTCCGGGGCAAGCTGCGGGTTCATAAACGGCATATGCGACGTGTCCTGCTGCGCGCAAGCCGGCACGAGCGTTGCCGCGCACAAGGCGGCGAACGCGAGAGACAGTTTCAGATGAAGGGTCATGGCATTCTCCAAGGTGTTGCTGGACTCTAGTGGCAGGGGGCCGTGAAGCAAAGGTTCTTGCTGAAGAACGGCATGACGAAGTTCTGGAAGCGGTCCGCCACGGCGCTGATGTGCGTGCCGGGGTAAATCGTAAAAACGTTGACGATGCCGTAGCGGTCAAGCACCTCATGCAGTTTGGTCGCATCGAAGCGTAGTCCATCCTGGTCGCCCACGTCCAACGAGATGGCCCGGTACTGCTTTAGATTGCCGATGTACTGGTCCACAAAGGCAAGCGGCGCATTGGCCGTGAGTTTGGCGACGATCTCCGGTTGCGGAACCCCGTCCTTGGTGGGCAGATCGAAGTAGAGAGGCGGGTTCTTCGGGTCGGGCGCCCACGCGGCCGCGGTGGCATACGGCGCGGCCGCAAAGCCGGGCGATACGGCAGCGAGTTCGGCCGGTGACTTCGCAGTGGCTGCTTTCTTCTCTCCATCGATTGCGCGCTGTTTTATATCGTCGACCGGCCCCGGCCCGCCGCCGGTCATGGGCGAGAGGCAGCAAGGGCTCATCATGTACAGGGCGCCAAACACGTCGGGATGTTTCATGCCGATACGCGAGGCGCCGTAGCCACCCATGGAGTGGCCCACCAGGCCGCGGCTTTCGCGCGTCGGCAGGGTGCGGTAATGCCCATCGATGTAGGCCACCAGGTCGTGGGAGATAAAGCGCTCGAAATCGCCCGTGGTGGCCGAACTAGAATAGAACGATCCGAGATAGACGGTCTTGGAGTCGGGGAGGACGACGATCATCTTCCCCGCGCCCTGCGCAAAGGCGCCCTCGATGGTCTGCGGCACGTGGATCTCGCCCGCCCACTGCTCGGCACCGATGAAGTAGCCGTGCAGCGCGTACAACACCGGGTAGTGACGCCCCGTGTCGTGCCCATAACCGGGCGGTAGAAAGACTATCACGTCGCGGTCGGCCGACTCGCCCTCTAGATTACCGTCCAGCGAGGCGCCATGGACCTTGATGCGTTCAACCGTGACGGGCCTGGCGCCTTCGACCGGAGGGGGAACGATGGTTTGCACCTGCGCTGCGAGCGATGCCTCGCACGCCAAGGCGGCGGCGAGCATGGTGACGTGGAAGAAGAGCTTGCGGACTTGGAGCATGGCTGGGAATAGACCTCTACTGAACGGGATAGGAGTAGATGTTGACGCTGTAGGGGCGAAGCGTGACCGTGGCAGGCAGGGCGCCGAGCGACTGTTCTTCCACCTGCACCTCGGCGGGCGAGCCGGCCTTGGCCGTGGCATCGATGGAGTTGGGCGCCATGCGCCACAGCTTGCCGGTGGAGGCCAGCACTGCACCGTGGATGTCCAGGTGAATGCTATGCTCGGCGTCAGACGGGTTGAGCACTGCGATGGCGAGGGTCTTGCGGTCCCCGCTCAGGGCGGCGCTTACGTCCAGCGGATAAGTCGGGCTACCGGGGTTGACCGCAGGCTGGTCGCCGCCCGTGGGGAAGGCGGGCTTGGGCTGCGGCGAGTTGCCGCCCACCTCCACTGGGATTACACCGAAGTGGTCGCGGTACATCTTGAACAGCAGTCCAGTTGGGTTCAGCACGGCCTCGGTGCCGTTGGAGCTGAAAGTCGCCGTAGCAAAGGTGAGGTTCGCCATCTGGAAGATGTCGGAGTGGCGGAACATCTCGTGGAACGCCCAGGCATAAGCCGGAACGGTGTGGTAAGAGTCGCGCTCGCCGGGAAGGAAGTAGGCCCACTCGTCGATGGCGATGGGAACAGGCTTGGCCCTGAGCGCGGGGATGAGTTCCAGGTACTTCTCGTAGTGCTCATACTTGGTGCGCACCTGCACGGCGGCGGCACGCTGCGACTCAATAAAGGAGAGGGGAGGCTTGATGGGCACCTTCTTGCCCAGCTTCATGTCGGTGTGCTCGGTGCCGGAGGCATAGTAGTGCTCGCTCACCATGTCGATATTCGACAGGCAGTGCAGGAGCAGCTGGCCCGTCCAGTCGGCCGAGGACAGGTAGTCGGGCACGTACTGCCCATTGATGCGGCGCGCCTGGTCGGCGCCCTCCATCACGTCCGGCATGGCGCCGCCGGCAATCAGTATGATGGTTGGGTCGATCTTCCTCATCTCCTTGGCGAAGATGTTGTGCTTCACTTCATACTGCTGCAGCGCCATGGCGCCCATCTGGTAGTCGCCCCATGGCTCGTTACCGATGCCCCACAGCTTGACGTTGTACGGTGCCGAGTGCCCGTTCTGCGCGCGCCACTTACCCATGGGTGTGGTGACCGCGCCGTTGGTATACTCCACCAGCTCGCGGGCTGACCAGGCGTCACCAAAGCCGGCGTTCACTGTAATATACGGGTCGACGCCGAGCAGTTTGCACAGCGTTAGGAACTCATCGGTGCCGACGTCATTCGGCTGCAAGGCGTGCCAAACAGGGTCGAAGATGGGCGGCCGCTTGTCGATATCGCCCACACCGTAGCGCCACTCGTAGGAAGAAACAAAGTTGCCGCCGGGGAAGCGCAGAACGCCGAAACGCAGCTGCTTGAGCACGGCGATAATCTCGGGGCGAAACCCGTCGATGTTGTCCGCGGGCATCAGCGACACCGCACCGACGTGAAACTCGCCTGTGCCAGTGCCCGTGATCTCTAGCGTGGCGTTGTCGCTGTCGGCGTCGGCGCTGTAGCGCAGGGGGTAGGTACGGTAGTCCCGGCTAATCGCATGGATGGTGATGGCTTGACGGCCGGTAGCGCCGCCGTTCCAGATCAGCGCGACCTTGACGACCGTGCCCGGCGTGCCCGCGAGAATGATGCGGCCGGTATACGTTTTCTTTTTACGGATAACAAGACCCGACTGCTTTAAGCCATGCGGCTCAGCCACGCTGAGGCGCACAGCCGGCGATTGGTCGCCGGTGTAGGGAGCTTTGCTGTCCATCGTGACGACGATGTCGCCGCCGACGGGCGCCCACCAGCGCTTAGGGATATTTTCAAACCTTGGATTTCCCGTGGCATTGCCGATCGCGGGCGGAGGCGTGGGCGCGACAGTTGCTACCGGGTAGAAGAACTTCCGATCGACAAGCATCTCCGACCAGATGCCCGCATTGACGATATCTCCGCCATGCTCAAGGAACTGCCCATATATGTTCTTGGAGATGGGCCCGCCTGTCTTCGCAACGTCGACGGTGGCTGTAATGGCAGGCGCCTGCGACAAGGCCGCGATGGCTGGAAGAAAGAAGCCAAGAAGAAAGACCCTTCGAAAGTAGGTCCGCTTCCGCAGAACGGTTGTCAATATTAGGCACATAATTTCGGACCACCAATATATTCAAGCAACGCAACGCTAAGCAAGCGCAATGACTGTACTGGGGTGATTGATCCAGCCATCAATCCCACTCCCCCCCGCGGAAGATCAGGCCCTCCAGGCCATTCGATGCAGGCCCAGAACGTTCACCTCATAATGCAGAGTAAGGTCATCTTTGCAAATCAGGTTGAGCTGAACCTTACGCGTTTCGCCAGCGGAGCGCGCGCCTGCAGTCTCCTGACCTTGTGCTCGCAGCGAGACCGTCAACCTGTTCCATCGCGCCTCAGGGTCGGAGGTTGCACACATGGATTGCTCGACATTCATTTGCTTTTCCCCGCGAAGATTCTGTAAGTTCTTTCGTCAGTCATGACCTGCTGGAAGTCTGCCCGCCTTCGCACGGAGTGACCTGCGCCCCCATCCGCTTCATTAGGGAGCGGCATTCGCTTCTCCAGCTTCCTTTACCCGCTGCCTCTACAACGTGCCTTGGTGAGGATTCGCCCTTATGGCATATATACTTCTGCCTCAAAGCTGGAGGGGTTTTCTATGTTCCGTACCAGGATCGCTGTGAAGCGAGTGGAGAAGTTCGACTTATATCTTGAACGACGCTCCGAGGGCATACTCCGCTTCTACGTCCTCGTACTTGTCATGGCGGCGAGCACTCTGAGCGTTATCGCGCAGTCGAGCAGTCGAGTAGCCCAGCTGAATCTCGACGTTACTCGGATCGTCTCTCCGATTAGCCCAACTTTATACGGCTTGATGACGGAGGAGATCAACCACTCTTACGATGGCGGCCTTTATTCCGAGATGATCCAGAACCGTGCCTTTCACTCTGATTGGGAGGGCACGCCACCGTGGGATCTGGTGCGACGCGGCGACGCCGTCGCCAGCTGGTCTCTCGACACCTCAAACGGACCAAGTAAGGCTCTGCCGTACAGCATCAGGCTTGACGTTGCATCAGCATCCGACGGGAACGAGGCCGGTTTGACCAACCCGGGCTTTTGGGGCTTTGGACTTCGTCCTGACACCACCTGCTCAGGCTCTCTTTATGCCCGCGTCGAAGGTACGGATATCCAGCCAATCACGGTTCGAGTGGTCAGCAACGCCAGTGGAACGTTGCTGGCGCAGGCGAAGGTAACAGTCAGGCCCGGACCATGGGCTCGATATGAATATAAGCTCACCACCGGCGCGATTTCGCCTTCAATGGCTAACCACCTGGAGCTCACAGTCAGCCATCCTGGCACTGTATGGCTTCAGTTGGTTTCGCTCATGCCGCCAACCTTCAACAATCGTCCCAATGGCAACCGTCCTGATCTGATGAATCGAATGTCCGCCATGCACCCGAAATTTCTGCGTCTTCCGGGCGGCAACTATCTTGAGGGGATGACGGTCGAAAATCGCTTCGACTGGAAGAAAACCATTGGTCCTCTTGTAGACAGGCCCGGCCATCAAGGGCCTTGGTTTTACTGGTCGACCGACGGGCTTGGCTTGCTTGAATTTCTGGAGTGGTGCGAAGACCTGAATGTCGAGCCAGTGCTTGCCGTCTACGCAGGGTACTCCCTCGGTGGCACCCATGTGGCTGCCGGCCAGGACCTTGAGCCATACGTGCAGTCGGCACTCGACGAAGTCGAATACGTAACGGGCGATGCCAGCACCCGATGGGGCTCAGAGCGGGCACGCGACGGACATCCGGCGCCGTTCCCATTGCATTACATCGAGATCGGAAACGAGGACTACCTCGACAAGTCAGGCAGCTACCCGGCCCGCTACGCGCAGTTCGCTGAAGCACTGCACAAGCATTACCCGGTGTACAAACTTATCGCTACCGATGGCAACAGCGAATACGAGACCAAAGTACATCCCGACATCTCTGATGAGCATTACTACAAATCGCCTGCAGACATGATGGATATGGTGCATCACTACGACAAGGCTTCGCGGAGTGGACCGAAGATCTTTGTGGGCGAGTGGGCTACGCGATCCGGATCGCCCACTCCAAACTTCGGCGACGCCCTTGGCGATGCAGCCTGGATGACCTCCATGGAGCGCAACAGTGATCTCATCATCATGGCGAGTTATGCTCCCTTGCTCGTAAACGTAAGTCCCGGGGCGATGCAGTGGCCTACTGATCTGATCGGCTTCAATGCAACTACAACCTACGCCTCTCCGAGCTATTGGGCTCAGGTCCTCTTTGCCGCGCACCTGGGCAACGGCACCCCAGATAGTTCGATCTCGGGTGCGAATCAGCGTTTCTTTTACTCGGCTACGGTGAGTTCAAACGAGAAAGTGCTGCACCTTAAGCTGGTAAACGCGTCGAGTATCGGCCAGCCATTGACGCTAAGATTGACTGGCGTCAATGGCGCACGTACGGCCAAAGTGACATCGCTGCATGGTGCAACGTTTGAAGCGACGAACACAATAAACGACCCAGAGGCCATCCATCCCATAGAGTCGACTGTCCCCATCTCAAACAGTCATTGGGTTCACACAGTGCCGCCGCTCTCAATTGAAGTGATTGACCTGCCTTTTTAGTCTCCGCTGGCGATAACAGATGGGATGAGAAGGCCGGTCTCCAGCGGGATGCGTTAAGCTCCCAGTTATCGACGCGCTGGAAGCGCGGGAGACAAGGAGACCGGCGATGAAGAAGCTTACCACCACGATGATGCAGGAGACACTCAGCAAGCATGACGGGCGTCTGACCGTCGGTCTGGATCTGGGCGACAGGTCGAGCTTTTATTGCGTGCTGGATGGGACAGGTGACGTGCTGCTTGAGCAGAAGGTGAGCACGACGCCCAGAGCCATCAACGAGATTTTCGGAGCGATGCCTCGGAGTCGTATCGCAGTGGAGACCGGAACGCATTCGCCGTGGGTGAGCCGACTGCTCAGTGAGCTCGGTCATGAGACCATCGTGGCGCACGCGCGCAGCGTGCGACTGATCGGAGAGAGCAGGCGGAAGGATGATCGCATTGACGCCATGACGCTCGCGCGACTGGTACGGATCGATCCACAGCTGTTGTGTCCAGTGAAGCATCGCAGCGCTCAAGCACAAGCGGATCTGACGGTGATCCGGGCGCGAGCCGCTCTGGTCCGTACACGAACGATGCTGGTCAACGTGGCCCGAGGGCTGACGAAGTCCTACGGGGAACGGCTCCGCGGATGCAACGCTCGCGGGATGAAGCCGAAGTCAGCTCAGGATCTGAGTCCGGAGTTGAAGTATGCACTGGAACCGATGATGCACGAGATAGAGTCGGCCAGCGAACGGATCTGCCAGTACGATCAGATGCTCGACTCTATGGCGCGGAACAGATATCCAGAAGCCGAGCGGCTGAAGCAGATCAAGGGAGTGGGAACACTGATCGCCCTCACCTACATGCTGACGCTGGAAGATCCTCATCGTTTCCGCAAGAGCCGGGATGCAGCCTGCTACGTTGGGCTCCAACCAGGAAGACGCAACTCGGGACAGAGCGAGCCGCAGATGCACATTAGTAAAGAGGGCGATCCGTACCTGCGATCCCTCCTGGTGCAGGCTGCACATCACGTGCTCGGTCCGTGGGGAGTCGACAGCGACCTGCGCCGCTGGGGCACGAAGCTGGCCGAGCACGGAGGCAAGCGAGGCAAGAAACGCGCTGTGATCGCAGTCGCGCGTAAGCTGGCCGTCCTGCTGCATCGACTCTGGGTTAGCGGAGACAGGTATGTGCCGCTACGACCAAGTGGCCAAGCCGCACTGCCGGCAGTCGCATAGTTCAGTTCAGATTTACGGAGGTTTACCGTCATACGCCGAGTTCCGGTGACTGCGTCATTGGCCTGGCCCAACACTCCATCTGCAAGATCGAGTGAAAGGTCGCACTAACAGGTGGCAGCACCGGCTGAATCGAGAACACCCAACTTGCACCGAGCGAGCAAAGGCTCACACCAGAGTGCGGATGGAAGGGTGGCGACAGAACGGCTCGGAAACCAGATGGTAGTCCGCCAGAAAGGACCTGGCTCGCGAAGGAAAAATAATATGACTTACTCAACTACATGACCCTTGACACGGACCGGCCTTCTCATGGAAGGCAATGCACTCATCGAGGTCGGCACGAGCTACGTTGAACTGACAGCAACCTCACTGAGTGACTTGGCGATTTGGCATTGTGCGCCGGGATAAACCGGCATGTTGTAGGGGGTGCAAGTCCCCTGCAGGAAAGGAAGTAGCGACTCCATCCTGACCTCTAGTTTTGCATGGGACATCGCGAGGTGTTCTGTGAAGCGTAGGCCGGAGGCATCGGTGGGCGGGGTGATTGAGCTTCGAAAAATCGCAGATCAGGATGCCGACTCCCTAGTGAGCTGGAGGAAGGCAAAACGGCAGTTGCGATATCCGCGAGTAACTGTCCGGTCCTGCGTAGTCGTTAGAGCCCGCGCACGCTGAGAAACAACATGCACGAGAACCGGGAGATCTCCAGTGCGCCTTCGCCTCTTGGCGAAGGCCGGTCCGCGAAGGCCTCAGGCCGAACGGCGGACATGCACGTGCTGGAGAAGTCGGACTGTGCCGTAGTACCTGTGAACCAGCCGAACAAAGCAGCGATAGCCGCGGCGGAGGCGGGGGAGGGAAGGGCGCAGATGAAGGAGAACATCGGTCAGCCACACATGCTCCCGACACAGAGCGGGAACCGCATGTCCCAGGGGCTGGACGGTGTGCGAAAAGCAGCAAGGGAAAGGAAGCAGGAACGGTTCACCTCCTTGCTCCACCACGTGACAACATCGCCTGTTGCGCGATAGCTTTTACGCTCTCAAGCGTCAGGCTTCGCCGGGAGTCGATGGTGTCCGGTGGCAGGAGTATGAATCTGGACTGGAGGGTCGGCTCGTCGATCTTCACAGCCGGGTTCACCGTGGAACGTTCCGGGCGCAGCCTTCAAGGCGAGTCTATATACCGAAGGCCGATGGGCGGCAACGTCCGTTGGGCGTCGCGGCACTGGAAGACAAAATCGTCCAGCAGGCCGTGGTGACGATCCTCAATCAGATTTATGAGGTCGACTTCAAGGGCTTCTCCTACGGGTTCCGTCCGGGCCGCAGTCCTCATCAAGCGCTCGATGCGCTCGTGGTTGGACTGGAGCGGAAGAAGGTGAACTGGGTGCTCGATGCGGACATCCGTGGCTTCTTCGATAACATGAGCCACGAATGGACGACTAAGTTCATCGAGCATAGGGTGGCCGATCGCCGCATACTTCGCTTGATCCGGAAATGGCTCAAGGCGGGGTATCGGAGGATGGCCAGTGGTCGGAAACGAAGCAGGGTACACCGCAAGGAGCAGTGGTCTCACCGCTGCTCGCTAATGTGTATCTCCACTACGTGTTCGACCTATGGGCGGATGCCTGGCGCAGGAAAGTGGCAACGGGCGATGTCATCATCGTTCGTTATGCCGACGATCTTGTGATGGGCTTCCAGCATCGAGCCGAAGCAGTGCGGTTCCTTGAAGAGTTCAAGGAACGGCTGGCGAAGTTCGGCTTGGAACTCCACCCGGAAAAGACCCGGTTGATCGAGTTCGGGCGCTATGCGGCCCACAAACGGAAACAGTGGGGCAAAGGGAAACCGGAGACCTTCACGTTCTTGGGCTTCACCCACTACTGCGGGCGACGCCACAAGACCGATACCTTCACCGTCTGGCGGATTACATCGAAACAGCGAATGGTTGCGAAGCTGAAGACCATCAAGGTTGAGCTTCTCCGCCCGAAGCATGATCGTATCAGTCAGGTTGGTGCATGGCTTCGGAAGGTGGTCACTGGCTACTACCAATACCATGCTGTTCCCGGGAATATCGGTCAGTTGCGCACCTTCAGACAGCGCATCAATCGGCTCTGGCGGAACGTTCTGGTCCGTCGCAGCCAACGCGCAAAGAAGAAGTGGGAATCACTGACCCCGGTCTTCAATAGGTGGATACCCATACCCCGAATCCTGCATCCCTACCCTCACGCCCGCTTCAACGCCACTCATGCTTCATAAGAGCCGTATGCGTAGACGCGCACGTACGGATCCGTCCGGGGGCGCTCAGTGATGAGCGTCCCTACCGGGACGTTGAGAGAACTGGTCTCATATCCCGAGGTCTGGCTAGCTCAATGACTTTGCGAGCCGAATGAGCCCTTGCCGTATCGCAAGCTCGTCGAATCCGCCAAAGCCGAGGAGCAACGCATTCGGATCAGGACGTCTCAGAGTGCATCGATCGACGGCGAGAACCTCAACACCCTGGGCCGCGGCCAACGTCTCCGCCTGTCGTGAAGCCATCCCATTCTTGAGGTACCCGATCGTGTAGAGGCCTGCCCTGACGTTAGAGATCTCGAGCAACCCACCCAGATGTTGCTTGGCCCCTTTCCTCAGTGTTTCGAGGCGATCCGCATACAAAATCCGCATCCTCCGCAGATGACGTGCCAAATGCCCATCTACGATGAAGTCGCAAAGCACCGCCTGGTCAAAGGATGAATTCCGGAAATCGATTCGGTAGCGAAGAGACACGAAGGGCTCCACTAATGGTGCGGGTAGTACCACATAGCCCACCCGCAAGGCCGGGAATAACGTCTTGCTGAACGATCCGATGAAGATAACGCTTGAATGATTATCGAGGCTTTGCAGGGCAGGCACAGGCGGTCCCTCAAACCTGTATTCACTGTCATAGTCATCTTCGATAACAAAAGCGCCCGCGCGTGCGGCCCAGCTAAGAAGGGCCATCCGCCGCTCCAGCGACATCGTTCCCCCCAGCGGGAATTGGTGAGCCGGCGTTACGTAGGCTCCCTTCGCATCAGGACAGATCTTCATTCCTGCGGAAACAGAAAGTCCTTCGTCATTCACTGGTACAGGAATCATCTTGGCTCCGACATTGTCGAAGGCGATTCTGGCTCCGAAATATCCAGGGTCCTCCATCCATATCGGATCACCTTTTTTCAAGAGCAGCCGCGCCAACAGGTCGAGCGCCTGTTGTATTCCGGAAACGAGGACGATTTGTTCCGCAGTGCATCGCACCCCACGGGACGTGCGCAAATACTCGGCGATTGCATCGCGCAATGGTTGATACCCGCGCCGATCAGCCTCTTTCTCTAACCATGACCTGAAATGACGCGCCCGGTTTGCAGCAATACGTCTCCAAACTTCGGTTGGAAATTCGTCGATGGCTGGAGCCCCGATCCGAAAGGGGCGGATCCTCCCAACAAAAGCCTGGTCAATCCAGGGCTGCGGTAGTTTATTTGTCGAAATGACGCCACGAATGTACGCCGGTATCGTGGTCGCCAGGCGGGCCGGCCGGGGCGCCTCCACACGATTGACCCATGTACCGAATCCGACACGAGAGGTGACATACCCCTCAGCTTGTAAACGCTCCAGAACGCTAACGACTGTCCCCCGGGAGAGTTCATACTGGCTGGCGAAATCTCTGGATGCTGGCAGTCTGGCACTTGGCGCGAGCCGACCGTCAAGAATGGCAGAGCGGAGTTCGCCGTATAACCAATTGGTTAGGGTCTGATGGCGCGACCGGCTTTTGAGAGTGAGTTCGAATGAGCTAATGGCTTTTGGCATCTGAAATGGTCCAATAGACTTAGCGAAAATGGCTCTGTTCGGCAAACCAATGGTGCCATAGTATCAGTTCTGAAATCGAGAAGCGCATGTGTCGTTATTGAGCTCGGGCTTCTCGTCGAGGGACCCCATGGAACATCGACGGATGAAAGTTGGAATTTGGTTCTACGGCTTAGGTACTGTTCTCACCGGCATTGTGAATATCGCCTGGGGTTCATTTGACGCCTCTCATCAGCCCATCCGGGCTCTGAGTAAAAATCTTCCTGGTGAACACATACTGGCCTACGTCGCGGGCGCCTGGCTGGTCGCAGCGGGTATTGCAATTTTGTGGCGGCGCAGCGCAAAGGTTGGCGCCGCGGCATCCGCTATTGCCTATTCGATCTTTGCGGCGCTTTGGCTGGCTCGGTACTATGCCGGAATTCATGCGCGTGGCTGGCGAATCGACGTCTTATTAGGCCTCACTTTCGGGCTCGCTCAACAGCTGATGCTGATTGCTCCGGTAGCGTTCGTTTACGCCTCCACCGCCTCACCCGATTCCCTGTTGCAAAAGAGAGCAGTTATCGCCGCACGTTGGATGCTCGGATTGCCTCCTGTCATCTTCGGCATATTTCACGTCATCGGCATTCGCGTCTTCGCGAGTATCGTCCCGCACTGGATGTCGTTCGGATATTTTTGGGCAGGGCTGACCGGAATCGCCTTCTTCCTTGCGGGATGTGCAATTTGCTCAGGAATTATGGATATCCCGGCCGCCAGGCTTCTTGCGTTGATGCTGTTGTTGTTTGAAGGTTTTGTAGAGATACCTCCTATTTTTATTCGACTGCACGATCAGAGAACATGGGGCGCCGCCGTATACAATGTGACTGCGATCGGGGCATGCTGGATATTCGCTGAGTTTCTCGCGAGCCGCGCAGATCGAGGACGAATCGGTCTCGCGGGGAGTGTCGCCAGATCACGCCCTGATCCGGTGGTTGCGTGATTGAGTAACGGGTGGTCGTCGACAACATTGCCTCCGTCTCGGTTGATGACTTCAGGCTTAGCACTCATCGAGATTGTGCTCGGCGATTCCGTTTGTCGATTTAGGCTGACATACCTTCACTAACCAGTGTGAGCGCTCGTTAGTGAGGCAGAGAGGCCGCGGCGCACCTGGACTGCCGACCACACTCCTCCGCGTGCCGCCGCGATGCCTCGCTGATTGAGACATCTGCGATCTGCTGCGGGCTGGTGAGGCCAGCCGCGCGAATGTCGTCGATGACCGGAAGGAGATCATCATTGCGCTTGGCACTTGCGGCTCGGCGCACCGCGGCGCTGACAACGTTTCCCTTCCGCGCCATACGCCCCATACGGTCTAGGCTTCCTCGCTGCCCGCCCAACTTCACACCGCGGGCCTTAGCGGCAGCAAGGGCCGCCTTGGTGCGGGCTGAGATCATGGAAGCCTCGTGCTCCGCTACAGCTGCCAGGATGTGAACGGTCAAGCGATTTGCCTGGGGAAAGTCGACGGCGACGAAATCGACACCGGCCTCCATCAGCGAGGAAATGAAGTGGACGTTGCGAGCGAGGCGATCGAGCTTGGCAATGATGAGGGTGGCACGGTGCGGTTGAGTCAGAACCGAGACATCCGTATATCGAGTTAGGCCGCCCATGGCCCATTCCTTTTGCTCAATGACGGTGAAGATGCCACGTCCGCCATATCCATTACCTATCCGCTATCCCCAGAATGATTGGCAGATCACAGCAAGATGAGACGATCAGTTCTGTGACGTCGGCTTCCCGGACCTGAGTGTGACTGTAGCGGATAATGTAGCGGGTGCCGGTTTCGATGGGCTAGATGCCAAGAAGGCTAAGTGTTTGGAAGTACTCACCGGTCCAGACTGATACAAATAGAGCGAAATCGCGTAGCCATTCTTTGGGAGCAGAGGGTCGGGGTTTCGAATCCCTCCGCCCCGACCATTGAATCAATTACTTAGCGCGTTCGCGTATCCACTCGAATATACCAACCGTCAAGCGACAAAGAACATCGGTGAACCACACGTTCTGTATGGTTCGGTCCGGATCGGTATACATTTTTGGCTCGAGAAGAAGTCTAGCGTGGATTTGGTTAGTTTGCCCCTGTCTTGCCCCCGTTTTTTTAGTGCCTGTAAATTATTGATTCTGGTGCGCCCGGAGAGATTCGAACTCCCGACCCTTTGGTTCGAAGCCGGATGGTATTTTGTACTTTCAATGACATAGAGTGTAACGGTGTGGAATTGAGCGTCAATGAATACGCGGGTTTGAGCTATATCGCCTGTTAGCTTGCCCCCATTCTTGCCCTCATCGTCTCACTCAATGGTCGAGATAGAGTAGTAGCTGGCCAGTGAGTGCCATACGCGCAAAGCCCAATCTGGTCACTCGGATTTAAGCTGACATAACTTAATCCTTGATTGCTATCCACAAGTCCATTTTCCTGTCACCGATCAGTTCTCGATGAGTGACTCGGCGATTTACCACTCGTTGAGAAGGTTCGTAGCAAGTCAATTGCCAAAGATCAAATTTCCGAACAGCCGGTTATACAGACAAGTGGTTCGGGTCAAGAAGAATGCAACGATCAGCAAGTTCAATGACTGCATTGCCCTGTTGTCACCAACCGAGAGAGCAAACTTCGAGACAACTTGTCACGCTCCTGGTATCTGGAAGCCTGGCCTTGTTAAGGCCGTTGATCAGAGGCTAAACGCCATACTCTGTAATTGTTCGGATGCGTCGTCCAGGCTCAGCAGAGCACAACTTCTGGAGAGACTCGTGCGATCTCGCCTTGAGTATAGCTTGACCGCACAATCACCGGACCGCATGAGACGAATGGAGTGTCGTTTTCAAGCTGATCAATCACTTATGATCCCGGTCATCATCCCAGCCCTTATCGTGCACAGCACGCAAGTTGTTCTTGTAGATTGTCTCGCCGACAGCTCGGCCCAAACGCGCTCCTGCATCCTGGTCGGTTCGAAAATGTATCCCGCCGTAAACGCGAGCGTCGGAGATGTCGTCGGTAATCTGCCTGAATGATCCGTAGTGCAACACGATGGTGGGTACTGCCGGGTTTGACAACGTGATCGCATGTCCAGCTTCGCCGTAAAGACGTCTCATGACCTCGGCTCCCGCACCGGATAAGGTGCCGTGGGCTGAGGGATAGCTCGGGAAACATGGGGCCGGGATGAATGGAACCCAGTTCGGATCGGCGTCGGTTTTCCGGTTGCCGTCCGTGTCACCTGCACGGATCGCGGTTTCGGGACGCCAAAAGTTGTAGTGGTACTTGTTGAAGAATGTAGTGACCGCGCCGTCGCTGAGCGCCATGTTGATCAGGGCAAAAGCCCGTGCGTTCTCGGACAGCGAATGCCACCCTTCTTGCGCGACGACCTGCCTTGCAGCCTGATTGAATACCTGGGTTGGCGAGGAGGCCGCGTAGTAGAGCACGACATTCAGCCCGATCTTGTGGCCGCTCTGTGCTGTTGGCGCTCGCGCTCCCTACCGCCTTCACCTCGTTGTACGTCTTCGCGTATTGGTTGCTGTCGAGTGCTGGCGGCGGATCGAGGAGAAACTCACTCACGCTCGGGATACCGAACGGGGTTATGTTCCGCCATTGATAGAAGGTTCCGACCCTGATTCCATTCACGATTGGACAACTCGGCGTAGCCTGATATTCGCCAGGAACGGCCGGCCCGGGTATCTTGAATTGCGCGGGCGACGAGCCGTCGTTAGCACGAAGAGCGATCATGGCAAGAGCTGCGGCGTCGCCCGTCGCTATGCCGTCATTCTTGGCTTGACCGTCCGGTATCAAAGCCAGCGAGTTCGCGCGAGCAGTGGCGAGGGTGGACGCGCTGGGCGGGAAATAAGTACTGAGCACCCGATAGGCAGCCTGGATGGCTGCTGCGTCGGCTGAAGCGCCATGGGGGGCGACGATGTTCCCAAGATATGGCCGATAGTCCCCGAGTGATGGCGTTGACGGCTTCAAAGACAGCGAGTTGGATAATCGCTGCGTATCGCGCCTGGGCGAACGGGCTCTGGCCGTTCGCGATGGCTGTGTTTACCGCAATCAGGTTCCAGTCCAGAACCACATCGGCCTTTGCGACCGCAGACCCGAACAGTAGAGTCGCCATCAACATGCATAGCCAAAAGTTCTCTTCGTTGCGCTGCCATGCATCGTCTTCATTGTGTTTCCTCCAATTCTCACTGCCTTCGGTCATCGAGGTTTATAAACTTCGGCGCTGGACGTCGGTGTCGGCCAAACGCTAAAGCCGCCAGTGATCAGAACTGTGTCATCGGGGAGCGGAGTGGCTGTGTGCGAATGGCGGCCTGCGGTCATCTCACCCGCAAACTCGAACGTGCCGCTAGCAGGTACATAAAGCTCCGCGTCGGCGCTCCCATTCCCCCCGGGCACCTGGCCACCGGCAATCAAGACCGTTCCATCGGTAAGGCGGGAAGCAGGGGCGAGTTCTTGACTGACCGCGCTTCCAATGGAAGCGAATGTCCCAGCCGCCGGGTCGTAGACCTCAGCATCGGCGGAGCCAGGGAAATCGTCACTGCCTAGAAACAAGACTCTGCCGTCCGTGAGCAACGTCGCGGTGTACCCATAGTCCGGAAAGTACTTAGCCATCATCGGGCCGGTCACGCCGAACGTCCCGCTCTGCGGATCGAAGAGCTCGGTCACCCCAACGCTACAATATCCGTATGCGTCGGCGCACCCGGTGACCAGGACCTTGCCGTTGGTGAGCAAAGTGACGGTGGTTCCATACGCGTCACTCAGATTCGCATATGGGCCTGTGGGGGTGAAAGTGCCGCTTTGGGGATCATAGATTTCCGCATTGTTGGTCGCCGCGACAAAGACCCTCCCGTCCGGAAGCAAGGTCGTCACGTCCCCAGGGCGTGGCATATACTTCTCCGCCAATCGAGGTCAAATCACCCGTAGCGGTGAAAGCTCCCGTAGAAGGATCGTAGATCTCCGCGGTAAAGACGGAAGTGCCGCGGTTTACGTCTTGAGTACCGCCAGCGATCAAGACGCGGCCGTCAGCCAGCAGCGTTGCCGAGTGTGCATAGCGAGGCGTGATCATGCTGCCGGTGGGGGCGAACGTGCGGGTGGAAGGGTCGTAGAGCTCGGCGCTGGCAAGGGCTTGGAAACCGTCGCCTTCTCCCCCGGCGATCAAGACCTTGCCGTTAGGAAGCAGTGTTGCTGTGTGGTCGGCTCGCGCTGTGGTCATGTTGCCAACGGCCGTGAAGTTGCCAGCGGTCGTGGAAGTCGGAGGCCCTATCGTGACGACTGCGGATGCGCTCGTTGTCGCGTCGGCGACGCTTGTGGCGACCACGTGGTAAGTTCCCAACGTGTTCGGGGCGGTGTATACCCCTGAACTCGTGATCGAGCCTCCGGTCGTGCCCTCTTGAACTGACCACGTGACCGTGGTATTGGCCACCCCTTTTACCGTGGCGAGAAAGGATAGTGACCCACCCTCCGGTACCGTCACCGTCGAGGGAACAATGGCGACAGACACCGAAGATGGGGCAGAGGGAGACGAGGCAGTGGGTGTGGCCGACGTTGAGGGGTTCGCGCACCCAGTTGGCAGAAACAGCAGGCCCAGTGAAAGGGCGAACACCATCGTTGAAAACCAAAGATGCTTTCGCAATTGTGATTTCATGGCAAGGTCTCCTAATAAGCTGAGTTGCTTACGCTCGCATGCTTACTGTCATCGCGAATTCTGGGTAGGGATCTGGGCTCGAGTTCTGGTCATTCGCGGCACCAAGTTTGCGTGATCCGTGGTGGATGACTGAGAGTTCATTCTGCCTCATCCATGGAAGCTCACGCTTGTAAAGCCAACATCAGAGTCGTGTATGCCGCTACTCCTTGACCGTGCCTTTCTGTCCGAGTACCGTGTTCCGAAGTTATCGTCTTCCCTGACAACAATCCTCACTGTCGGCTCGAAAATGATCGGAGCTATAATGAGTTCCAACTAATACCCGTATCGTCCGAAGCCTTCGCCTCCCTTGGACGTTCCGGAGGCGTGACACGTGGCTCCTAGCGTGAGCACGAGTACATCATTGTCCGACTAGTTGTCTACATGCCGATCCTCATGACATCTATGCCTGCAGCTGATAACTACCGGTATCATCGGGGGTAACAGTCGTCCGTATTAATGACTATCTACTGCAAACATTGAATATTCCTTTTCCGATAGCATCCCGGTCCCGACACTCGGTGGTCAGTTATCCACGATGCACGTATGTCGCCAATCTTGCGCTCGGATTGTCTTCGCGTGCCGTGCGTCGTAAGGCCTGCGGAGGATGTCGGCGTGCGGTCGTGGAATCACGTTCCCTTCTCGTCCGAGCACCCGTCATTGGCGCATGTCACATCGTAGACAACTGTAACGTTCTTTAATCGTTATTGGGAGATGCATTTGTCCTCCGCTTGTTCGGGATCTTCCGATGACCGAAGCGAATACGCGAGTGACTTTTCCACTTGCCTGTTCGCTCCCTGCCCGCTCCTATCTGTTGGCCAGTCACATCTTCCAGAGATATTCTGCCGGGTTGCCTCCTCGTAATCGTCCAGTATCCACCGCCTTAATCACTTCCGGAGTATTCCATCGAGAGCGGAGGTCCTCCGGGAGGTAGACGCGGCTTCCCAATCCCTCTATACTGCACGTGATCGATCTCTATGCTCCATAGTCGTCGGCGTCGTCGTTGCGGGCGCAAATAGCTTCCGGGTAGTGACTCTTGCTAGATGTCGTGAAGAAAATGCCCGTTAGTTGTCACGATCGCTGATCATCGTGCTCGGGATCGTTGCTTTGGAGGCAGGATTTTGCTAGCGAGGTTCTTGCGATCGAGATACAGTCCTTTGAACGTAGTATCGTCCTTTATTTGCACGATCGTCGGTTCGACCACCTCGAGTGCCGGATATCATGTTCGATTGTCCGTTCTTTGACTAAGCGCTTGAACCAATGTCGCTCATTGCGACGCTTTAGTGTTCACTGCTGTCCTGAACAATATGACGCGTTAAACGTTCAGCAAGATCGACCGTTATGTCCGGATCGCCTGGACCATGCATGGAACTCTTTACAATTGAAGGATTACGTCGGGAGGCCAGTGGTTGCAATGATATGTCTCATTGGTTCGTGCAATTGTCCCGATGCACTGGCAGATTTATCTGTGTCTGAGACAATCGAGTAGTCATTTCCTGCGATATCACGATTCTGGTCAGTTGAGTCGTTTACATCACACTTACTCATCTACCGAATTCTGTGCATCCTTTGAAGCATCTTTGTTTGTCGACTTTCGCCCCGGGTTGGAGAAAGGTCAATGGATGCCATCTGATTTGAGTCTGAGATGACTCTGATTTTGCAAATCGCTCCCACGGAGCAACTTATCGGTTAGCAAGCCGAACTATTGACTTCTCCTAACCTGAAAGGTAGCCTCGTAACCTCACGGAAAGCGGGCATTCCCAATGGAAGCTCCGGCAACTTCTCGCCAATGCGTGCGCTTCGGTGCGTTTGAACTTGACCTTCGTTCCGAGGAACTGCGCAAGCATGGGAACAAGGTCAAGCTCCAGGGACAGCCGGTGAAGATCCTGGCAATCCTGCTGGCACGGCCGGGCGAGATGGTCACCCGGGAGGCGCTGGGAAAGGAATTGTGGCCGGAAGACACGTTCGTCGATTTCGATTCTGGCCTGAACTCCGCCATCAAGAAACTGCGCGAAGCCCTCGGGGACTCGAGGGAGAGCTCACGATTTATCGAAACTTTGCCGCGGCGTGGGTACAGGTTCATCGCGCCGGTCGAGGAGGCAGAGTCCGCAGCTCCCGGCCCAAGCACAAGCTACGAGCCACCCGTGCAGGCTCTGGCTGGCCGGCGATTGAGCCGGTACCGGTTGCCGGTAATGGTCGGCGCCGGGGTCCTCGCCCTCCTCTTCATCTTCATCGGGACGTACGGCGCGCGATGGCGCGAGGTGCTCGGGGCCGAAACTCGGCCGCGTCCAGGGACTGGGCAACAATCGATTCAGTCCCTCGCCGTGCTGCCGCTTGAAAATCTTTCCAGCGACCCGGACCAGGAATACTTTGCCGAGGGCATGACGGATGCATTGACGACAGACCTTGGCAAAGATCAGCACGCTGAAGGTCATTTCACGAACGTCGTCAATGCAGTTCAAAGGGACGAAGAAGCCTTTGCAGCAAATTGCTAAAGAACTGAATGTGGACGCGTTGGTAGAAGGCACCGTTGAGCGCTCGGGGAGCCGCGTGCGAATAACCGCACACTTGATTGACGTGCGGAATGACAGGAATCTTTGGTCGGAGAGTTACGAGCGGGACTTGCGGGACGTTCTGGCTTTGCAGAGCCAAGTCGCCACGTGCTATCGCCAGCGGGATCAAGGTGGATTTGCAACCGTGGCAGCAGGCCCGACTGGCGACCGTCCGCCAAGTCAACCCTGAGGCGGAGATAGCCTATCTGAGGGGTCGGTACGAGATGGACAAGTGGACCCGCGAAGGCTTCAAGGAGGGCTTCAGATACTTTCAACAGGCCGTTCAGGAGGACCCCGCGTTTGCGAAAGCTTGGGCCGGGTTGTCGGAAGCATACTTCGAATGGGGGCAGTTTGGTATTGCGCCGAAGGCGGAGACCTTGCCAAAAGCAAGGGCCGCCGCTCAGAAAGCACTCGAACTCGACGAGACACTGTCCGAAGCCCACGTCTCGCTCGCCGAGGTCACCCATGCTACTGCTGGGGGATGACACCCACCGTCGGGAAAGAATTGCAGCGGGCCATCGCGCTCGACCCAAACAACGCCCGGGCTCATCAAGGTTACGGCATTTATCTCCGCCAACAAGGGCGGCTTGATCAATCCCTCGCGGAGCTGGAGCGCGCTGAGGAGCTTGATCCGCTAACTCCCAAGAAGAAAAACAATCTGGGCGTTGCGCTTTACCTTGTCGGGCGATATGACGAGGCGCTTGAATGGTTTCATCAAGTTCCTGATCCTGACCTGGACTCTGAAAGGCGCCATCGCCGCATGGCTGAGATTTACGAGCACAAGAGGATGCAAAAAGAAGCCATCGCGGAATTCGTGGCCTCGCTAAGATTCGGAGCTAAGGCCGATCTTGCGGCAAGAGTGGAGCAAAGTTACCTCTCATCGGGCTATGCTGAAGCTAAAGAGACGCTTCTACGGGGCGAGGTCAACTGGGCGGAAAAGCAAGCGAAGAGCGGGACTGTCCCGGAGAATGCGTTTTGGATTGCGCGTGACTACGCTCTCCTTGGGAGACAAAAACAAAGCAATTGGGTGGGTCGAGATAGCGTACCAAAGCCGCAAGACTGGGGTAGAGGAATATAAGGTAGATCCTCAACTTGCCGACCTCCGCTCCGACCCTCGCGTACAGGAACTCGCCCGACGCTTCGATCCCCGTCCTTGATCGGGCGAAACTGAGGAGCGACGGATGCAAATCTGACCAAATGCGGAATCTCGCGGAAGGAGTAATCACCGCCGCGTATCGAAGAGGGTAGTAAAGAGATAGTAAGGCGGAAGCCGTGAGTGTGCGCGGCCTGTCAGAAGACAATCCGGGCGCCCAACTGAACTTCTCGTGCCGCCGCAGCTGAGCTGATCACGCCGAAGCTCGACGAACCGAAAGTATCCCCCGGAAGCCCAAAGTTGGTGTGGTTAAAAGCATTGAAGAATTCTCCTCGGAACTCCAAACGGGTCCGTCCATTCAGGCGGAAGTTTCGCAGGAGTGAAAAATCGAACTTGACCAGTCCGGGGGCTCGGAGCGTCCCCACGCCCTCATTGCCGAACTGAAACAGCGCGGGCTGCCGGAAGGCTTCAATATCAAACCATCGGCTTACCGACCGCTGGCTCGACGGCAGGTTGGGATCTTGGACCACGTTCGGCCGTAGCGCCCCTGTTGAGAACGCATTCGTCGTATTAGTCAGAGTCGTCACCGTGAAGGGCGGGCCGGACCGGATCGTGGTGATATTGGCCAGCGTCCATCCCCCGATCAGGTACCGCGCGGCGCTATTCGCCAGCCAGCGCCTGCCCGAACCGAAGGGCAGCTCATAGACCCAGTTGAAAACCAGGTAATGCCGAATGTCGTTGGCGGCAGGACCGTAATCGGCGGCGCGGTCGTAAAGGTTTGAATAGCACCCGCCGTCGTCCCCGAGCGTGGGGGCCGCGTTATGATCGCAATTGTCGAGAAAGCGGGAGTACGTATAGTTCGCCCCGACGCTGTACCCGTTCGAAAAGCGCTTCTCCAGGCGCACCAAACCAGCGAAGTAATTCGAGAAGGCAAGAGAAGGACTAATGACGCTCACGTTGCTGAATTGCGGAAAGGGGCGGTCGTTTTGCGACTGGTGCTGCGGTCCCAGAATTGAAGGCGGAATCTGATTGAGAGACCGATTGTCTCCGGGCAAATTGCGGGAAATGTTACCCAAACCGGCAACCTGCACCACAAACCCTTCGCCCAAGCTATGTTCGATGCCCAGATTGAATTGCTGCGATGTTCCGGTTTTCCGCTGGCGCTCGAAAAAAGTGACCGCAGTGTTAGGATTCTCTCCCACCGGTACTGTCCCGAAGGCGTCATTGAGTGCGGGCGCGGCCGCGCTGACCGGGACGCCATCGCGCAGGTAGAAGGGGGCGGTAATGCCGTTATCGGGGCTGGTCAGATTAGCGGAAAGGCTGAAGCCCAGGGCGGCCGCGATGGGATTACCCTGATCGAAAGGGTGCGAATAGAAGACTCCATAGCCGCCACGCACCACCGTGTTGCCTGAGTGGAGCGGCATCCAGGCAAAGCCGAGACCGTGGCCCGAAGTTGTTCCAATCGCCCGAGTAAACCGATGTGGGAAAGCCATTCACACCCGCGAACTTCACCACCCCGGGTGTGCCGGAGACCGGGTTGATCTCGGATGGGTCGAACCCGTTAATGCGGTTGTGGACATCGAGCATGGGGGTATCCGTTTCCCAGCGCAGCCCGAGATTGAGCGTCAGCCGGGAATTCACCGTCCAGTCATCCCCGGCGAAGCCAGCCAGGTACCAACTCCGGCGGTCGAGCTCTTCCGTCGCCAGCTCGCTAAAGCTGGTAGGAAAACCCAGGAGCAACGAAGCCAGCCCACTGCCGGAAGCCGAATTGCCAGGGAGCCCGGTGGGCAAGGTGGAGAAGCTGAAAGAGCCGGAGACGGCGCTGAGCAGAACGTCGTTATTGATCGAGCGCGTCTCCTGGAAACCAAATCTCAGCGCGTGCCGGCCGAGAACCCAGGAAAAATTGTCGAGAACAGTCACCGTTTTAGTCGGATATTGGCGGCGCTCCTGCAGGGCTGAGCCGAGCGCGCTGAAGCCTGAAGGAGCGAATCTGGGGAAGGCATCTTCTGGCACGCCTTGCAACCCCAGCTTGGAGGGATAATCCCCGCCCAGCCCGAAACTCAGGGCGTGACCGGTTCGGTAAGTGTAAGTGGCGCTCAAGTCATTAATTTTGTTCGGACCGAACATATGGAACCAGGAGCCGTAGCCGTAATGGTGATTGCTGATACTGAAGGTTTGGGAGTCGGCGGCCGGATCGGGAAAAACGCTGGTGTTGTTTGGAGTGGCGTCTTCGTTGATGTACCAGCCCGAGAACCGGTCGTTTGCGCCTCGGGCGTAGTCGGCCTTTATTAAATAAAAATTCGTCGACTCTCTGGCAAGGAAATTACCGCTGAAGTTATTCGCCCCCGCCAAATTTGGGGACGGCTGGTTCGGAAGCGGATAGAAGTTCATCACCTTGGCCGCCACCGGATCAATCCGATCGGGCGGAATGACGTTGCCGGGAAATTGGTCCCGCACGAATTTGCCGTTCACAACGCGCGTCGTGGCCGGATCGTAAATCGGGATCAGTTGACCCTTTGAGTTGACGGTCTGGGAAAAATCGCCGACCCGTTGCAGAGCGGTCGGCGTGGTCAGAGTGTCCGGAGTACCCTGCCGTCAGCGGATCGCCCTCAAAAGCGAAAAAGAAGAAGATCCTGTCGCGTCGGATCGGACCGCCTATGCTACCGCCAAACACGTTGTATCGGAGCTCTGGCTTGAGCTTCGCGCCACTCTGCACCGGGGCAAAAAAGCCCGCGGCGTCCAGGGCATCGTTGCGGAAAAACTCGTAGGCGCTGCCGTGGAACTGATTCGTTCCCGACTTGGTCGTTTCCACAATCACTCCGCCAGACGAGCCGCCGTATTCCGCCGAATAGTTGTTTTCCAGGACTTTGACCTCTTGGATGGCATCTACCGGGGGGTCGATCGTGATAAGACCCGCCCCGAGCCGCAGATTTTGGATATCCGCTCCATCGAGCCAAGCCATCGGGGTCCCAGTCCGTCCTCCCGCCAGGCTGAAAACGGGAGCCGTATTCAGAGCGACGCTATCCACGAACACTGCCGCCCCACTGAGCTGAACCAAGTTCAGGGTAAGGCGGTTCGCAAGCGGCAAGGCCTCAACGCTCTTCGATGTCACCACGTTGCTGATGTCGGACGTTCGCGTTTCGAGGAGCGACGCCTCACCAGTTACGTTCACGGTCTGGCTAAACTCGCCAAGCTCGAGCCGCACGTCGAGACCGAGCGACTGTCCCGTGGTCAAGATCGTCCCCTGCCGGACGTACCGTCTGAACCCCGGGTGCTCGATCGTGAGCGTGTAAGCCCCGATCGGCAGGTTGCGAATGGCATAGAATCCCGCAGCGTCCGTAGCCGTCTTGGTACCGACGCCAGTTGCCGTGTTGGTAGCCGAGACCGCCGCTGCCGGAACGACAGCCCCCTGGGGATCGCTGACCACGCCGCTGACCGAGGCGAGGTTCGATTGCGCGTAGCCCCCACTGATCCCGAGGATAAGTATGCCTGTGATAGTCAGCGCCGCTGACACCTGCACGGACTTCATAAGGTTCCTACCCACGCCCGTGGCCTGCTCGCGGCATTCTAGCATGCTTCCGGGAAGGCCGTGGCCGCTTTTGGGCAGCCGTTGCCCATCGTCCGGCGTTCGAAGCCGCTTTAAGGTCCGTGATGGAAGGACGCCGCCACCAACCGGATATTTCTCCGGATATTCCGAGGGAGTTAAGAAGTGATCCGCTCGGGAAATTCGGGCGCAATCGAGAGTGCGGTGCTGGTGGCAAACAGCGCATCACACCGCAAATTCCAAAACAAAAGAATCAGCGGCCCTCAGCCGGGAGACTCCGTGTCTAAAGCTAGAAAAGTCCAATTTCTCGATACTTCGATTCTCAACTGTTGACTTCAGAGCAATGCGCTCATTGAGGCCTTGTGTTACCTAACCTCGGGCTGAAGTTCCCTGAAACGGCGTTATCGGAAAGTTCATCGCCAAGCCCCTGACGACCCATCGAACCGGGTTAGGCTAGTGGTTTGGAGGGTAGTCACGCAGCGGAGGATTGCATAGCAGGTTTACAAAGAATACTCCCTATGTGCAGGCCTAGGTGCTACAGGAGTGCGGGGCCACCTCGGATGCAAGGTCCAGCCGTCCGCGATGAGTCGGTCACGTTCGGCGTCGGCTTCCTCAAAGGCTGCTTCGATGGTCGGGAACGTGGAGTATTCCGCGTCGTCGTTGTCGGCCTTGAAATTCGGGTCAGGCTGGAACACTTCGCCGCCGAACTGTTGCACCTTGATCCTTTCGCCGTCATTGGTCGGCTGGACGATTATCTGCCAGTAACGCGCACCTGTCTCGGCGCTCTCTTTGTTCAGGACATGCATACGGAGGGGTCGGTCAGGGTTGGGGAACTTCGGCATGTTGAAATTGTAGCTGGAGGGCTCCTATTCTGCGTGCCCCCACGTTAGTGGAAGGGTGAATTGAGGAAACGTGACGGGCCGGGCTTACGCACTGAAATCAGGTCCCTCTCCGGCTCTATCCTGCGGTGCGGCCGTGCCAGGGGCTCGGGCAGCTTGTCCAGTGGGAAATCTGTGCGGTGAAGGCGATCCTAAGCCTGCCCTGCTCCGCCATTGGTATTCCCGGCACCTCGGTGATGCGATCGAACTCATCCATCAGCGCATTCTCTTCTTCCTGCTCTGCTGGGCTCACTCGTGTAAAGACCGCCGCCGCTTGTGAGGCTACCAATAGGCAAGTGGGTTGGGGAGCACAGCGCCGCAGTTGCACTTCTGTTGCGGAGCTTCCACGGGAGTCATCTTGTCACAGCCAGGACAGCGGACGCGACGTGGATTGAGGCGTCCCGGAACCCACACTCCGGTCATTCCGCCGTAGCCGAATTCCGAAGCCAAGTAGCGGCTGACCGCAGAACGATGCTCTCCCTGCTTCATCAAGGGCGCCATGGAATCCCGGGTTTCCCAGGCGGTGATGGTCATCAGGCAACCTCCCACGACTGCTGAGACCATACTGATGAACCCGGGCATGGCTAACATGTCCATGGCGATCTTGCGGCCGCTTTCCCGGATGAGTGCTGCTTCCTCTGCATTGCGCGCAAAGAAGTTGGTGATACTGAATGCACCGGGAAGTGCGGTGCTGCCATTGCTTGCCCGAATGCTGGTGCCGAATCCGAAAGGGCCGATCGAGGAGGGCTGCACGATGATGTCAAGTCCTAAGGCACGCGGTACAGCGCCACCATCAAAGTATCCCTGCAGAGAGAGGATCCTGCCGCCTTCGATGCGAGCGAAGTCCGCCCCGGCGAGCGCGATCGAACGGCCGGTAGGTGGCAGGCCCATCATGGGGCCCATGTTGGTGCCCTTCATGACCCACTCGGCTGAGAGCAATCCCTGATCGTTATGGGTCAGACTTACCGTTTCGAAACTCAAGTCGGGAAAGGCGTCCCAGAGGGATTGTGCATAGGCTGCTATCGCTGCTCCGGCAAGCGGGCCGGCGGTCGTCGGGTCGGTGTAGGTGCCGCCCTCAGCGAATGTGGCGACAATGCCGGCCGCATCATGCCGATTCCAGGCGTCGGTATAGTGCTGAAAGACTTCTGCTGAAGTCACGGGCATTCGCAAATACTAGCAGCGGAATGCGGCGCACGCGAAAATTTCGCGAGATGGTCAACGAGTTTTGTCGGATTCCAGGGAGATGATCCAATCGGACGAGAAGTATGCTTCTCATCTGGAATATGCCCGCAAATGAATCCTAAATTTCATAAATTCGGACGTCACCCGTTACGGCGCGGCCACTGAAGTCGAGCAGGAGAGACGGGACTGGGAAGAACTTCCCCTCCGTCGCGGCGCGGGAAAAGGCTAGAACTATCTCGCTCTGGCTCAGGTCCAATAGTGACATCAGGCACCCTTTCAACGGCCGAGGGAGGAAAAAGTGAAGCGCCAGCGAGCGCCTTTGGTTCCTTCGCAAGCGCCTTAGCCCGCTGCAACGTCTCCTCTGCCAGAGCATCCGCAGCTTCGCGCCCCTGCTTTTGTAGTTGTTTTGCTTCTGCTTCTGACACTGATTGCGTGACGGTTCCGTGACGCGTCACGTTTTCGCGTGATTGCGGCACGTGTTTCCGTGACGGAGGAGGCGTTATGTCCAGTGACGGCGTTGTGACGTTTCCATTTGTTTCACTGCCAGTATGTCCGTCCCTACCGTAACGTTGCTGTGACGTTTCACTCCGTTCCCTGCCGCGTCATTCCTGCTTTTTCTTCTCGCGGTAGCTTCTGGTTCGTTGGGTTGAGGAGTCAGAAATGAATTGCCGTGTGTTCCAGTTCAGGAGGCTCCAGTTGTCGTCAATGAAGCCGTTTTCGAGGAAGACGGCCTTCGTGTCGCCCAACTCGGAAGCCGAGATGCGGAGGTAGAAGGCGAGTTGCTCCTCGTCCAGCTTGACCTCCTTGCATCGGAAACACATGAGCATGACGAGGTGGCGCTGCATCGCCGCCGACATCATCTGGACCTTCGGGTCGTCAGCAAATTCTGAGTACAGCCGGAACCATGGGTTAGCCAATCGTCAATCCTTCCCAATCTTGGTTATTCTCTGCATCCTGTGAGGACTATGTAGCTGCCCGCTACATGCTCTATGCGGCGTCCTTGGTCTCATAGTGAGCGGATCTTGGTCCTTCAAACCGCTTGAGGACAGCCACAGGGGCAGCAAAGGATACCCTGGCGCGGATGGCGATATTGGCCGGAGACGCGAACGGACAGAAGCCGTCCTCGTCCATCACGGCGAGGAGCCTTATCCAGACGATGCGAGTGGCGTCGTCTTTGAGCCACAGGGAGCTATCGAGGATCTTGGTGAAGAGTTTGTTATACAAAGCTCGATCCATCTAGGTCGCCATCAGCGAGGCGGAGAACTAGGTCCGTCGCCGATCCAGGCCCAGCTTCAGCCGTGTCGAAGCGGACGCGCGTGTTGAGATAATGAAGGCTGAGGAGGAGTGCCACTAGCGTGCGTCTCTCAGGGATACGTTGCTTACTCTATTCATACTTACTCTACTCATACTTTCTTCTTTCATAGTGTCTTTCATACTGTAGCGACTCCATCAATCGTCAATATTCATGCGGCTTTCGGCTGGCTCTGTTGGCAACATTTGCCGAAATGCGAGCAGGCTTTGCCTGGGGATTGGCAAAATTTGCGGGAGTCGTATGCAAATTTTGCCGATATCTTGGTCTGTCAGAAGGAACTGTCATCCCATATCGGAGTCTCCGGTTCGTCGGCCTTCGCATTCCATCCGTAATTGAAATCAAAGTCGTACTTTGGCGTCGTATCGTCGGTAGGCGACGATCGTTTGGGGGGAATGTCAAACCGGCCGACAGCCCCACGTTCATGCTCCGAGGCATCGAACCCCTGCGTTTTAGCTTTACCTGTTCGGACGGCGCCGCCCTCCCTAACAGGTGGTGTGGCTCTCGGTTCAACCTTTCTTGCGTTGTCATTCGCGCCTTTCTTCAGCCAACGAAGCTCGGCTTTGGGGTTACCAGGGTAGGGCAACCGAGTTTTTAGGTTGCAGAGGGTATATACATGGCCTCCGAGGTTTTTAGTAATCTCGAACATGCCCAGACTCGAAAGATGTTTCCTCGCGTCATGGAGAGACCGGCGCGAGAGGCCCGACCAGGCTTCCATCTCGGCATCCTTTACCTCAAACTGTCGGCTACTCTTTCGGTCGCTCCAGCAACACAGGGTAAGATAAAGGGCTCGGTCGCTCGGAGACATCTTTGGGAAGAATCCAAGTTCGAAAAGCGCCGGTTGCACGCCAAACCATCGGTCAAATTTGACACTCATCGCGAGGCATCCTTGCACCGAAAGCACATCAGCATGACGAGGCGAGAATGCATTGCCTCCGTCAACATTTGCACCTTGGGGTCGTCCGCAAATTCGGAATAGAGGCGAAACCACGGGTTAGCCAACGTTGCGGTCCTGCTTGGGGTGGGAGCGGCGGAGACGCTGGGAGTCGATACCCGGTCACTCCGCCGATGAACCCGCGAGCCTTGAGTCCGCCCCTGCTTACTCTGCCGCTGGTGCCATTGTGTAAGGGGCCTACAAAAATTGCCACGACCTCCGGAAAAAGAGAGCTTAGCTAGCTTCGTTCCAAGCAGTCGCCCTCTGTGACTCTTGATACCCAACTCGCGCCGGCGTAATGCCATTCGTTTTCGGGACGTCATGTAACGTTTCATTCTATTTCTTCCTTTGTCTGAAGCGGTGAACGCGTTGCTGCTGCCGAAAGAACAAACTCATGGCGATTCCAGCTCCTATATTCCCAATCCCCCTGGATGAACTCAGATGGAGTTCCTACGCTTTTGTGTAAGTATGTAGTTCGATCACGGGCGACTCCGCGTTTGTCGGGGGTGCGCTCTCTTACGGTGACGCAGGGTAAAGGTAAAGTCTCCGCGGCAATGGTTAAGACACTGCGCATTGATCGCATCAGTGGCAGATGCCCCACATAGGATCTTTCAGATGCAGCCGTCAATACGGAAAGGCCAGCGCCGACGCCGGCAGCCCGATGTTCAGTTGCGACGAATGATGCGATCAAGGCATTGCAAAAAAGTTGCTCACTGGGCATTGTCGTGACCTGCAAATAAGTTAGGGGCTTCCCCCGCAGAAATGAGCTTGTCGAGCTCGGACCGACGCACCATGGTTCGTGCACCGATCTTTGTTCGGTTGATCTTGCCTTGGCTGAGCCAGGCTCGGACAGTCCAAATGCTGATGCCACCCAAATAGCGGCCCGCTTCTTGAATCGAAAATAGCTTGTCTTCCATTGCGCATACCCCTCGCTGCTAGCTGCAGCCAAAGAAAGTATGGGGCCGTCAAGCAAGATCATGGCGTACAATCGTACGCATGGCAAAACAACTAAGGCATAGCTCACTAGTTAGGGAGATCACCCAGAACGATGGCTCGCTCTCTATCGGCCGTCCTCGAGAATCCTCCGCCCTAAAGAGGACTCGTCTTCGACGAGGATACGAAATTGCTAATGATCTACTTACCTGGGCGTCCGTCGATGAAACCGACGCCGCGGAGCGAATCAGCGAAATTCTCGACATAATCGTCGAATTAGCTCAGGCGCATCGCACCAATCCCCTCGGGCGGGAGCAAACATTCAAGTGGCAAGGATTGGTCTTTACAGCGAAGACGGATACGCCCAATAATGGAAGTCTTCCGAAGGTCAGTGCCCGTGCTCGCGAACTGCAACATAAGCTCAATCATCGGCTTTCCGTCTATAAGCTGATGCCTTACTACTGGTGCAACTTGGGAGACCGCCCAATTGTCGCCTGGACATCATGGAAAGAGAGGCCAAGGTCTCCAGAGGAACCCGAGGAAGACGTGTCGTTCACAGAAGAGGACGCCATTATTCGCATTCTCGACTTGGCACGAGAGGGCTTACTCTCTCGCGTTCGACGGTGCGTTTGCGAAGATTGGTTCCTCGCCGGATTTGTTCATCAGAAGTTTTGTTGCAGGCGTTGTCAACAAGGACACTTTCGCTCCAGTTCAGAATACAAAGATGGGCGTCGCGCCTACATGAAAGACCTCCGGGCGAAACACAAAAAAACCTACTTCAAGGCTCCGAAGAGAAGAGCCAAGAAAACATCGAAATGAACCCCCCGCCAAGTTTGTTTTGGGATAAAGAACTGCTCTACGCATCCTGAAATGAAAGCGAACCGAGTTCGACATGTCTCTCTCTATATATAGGGAACTGCATTTATTGGATGGAGTTTCTTCGTAACGGCCGCCGCTTTCGACGCACAACCGGTATCACATCGTCGGCAGGCAGACCAGATCGAAGCGACTTTTAATACACAGTCGGCCCGTGGCAAAGTTGGGAATGAAGATCATAAGGTCCTCTACCAGTCTCATTAGGTTCGCCCAGCAGTTTGTCGATTTGTTTGCAACTCGGCACGCAGAGAAGCCCAAACGATCGACTTCTATGCCCGGAAGCTAGCACAGGTCAAGCCCAACAGGTCGCACGGAGGATCGAACTGCGTTCAGGGCCAAATGTTCGCTGACTGTTCCCTGGCGTCGGCCGTGAATGCGGAAGCCGGCTTTCGTCAGTTGTCGGCCCTTTTCAGAAGGGAAAAGCCGCGTAACCCACCGAATCTGTAATCTGGTCCCGTCACTGTGACGTTTCGTGCCTGTCGTACTGAGCGGCTTTCTGTGAGTTGGGAGGTCTCGCGGCACATTTATGGTCCCGTGGTAGTCCTTGAGCAACCGGATCGACGCCTTCAACAGCTCCGAGAATGCGAGGGCGGTTGGCGGTGAGCGGTGTGAAGGGCTACGGCGTGACGTTTCTGCAACGTCGCGGGAATGTTCCACACTGTTGCATGGTGCGTCCGTGCTGACGAACGGGGTCGAATAGCTCCTGGAATGTTTCGGTGTATCCGCGTCGGTCCGGCCGCTCACAACCGACTGGTTTAAAGCTTCCTTTGACATTGTGCCCTAAGCCTCGAACTTCACCAGCTTCCCGATAATCACCTCGATAGATCGATTCACGGTCTAGCGTGTGCGGCGGACGGTACTCTGGTCACCGGTTTACCTCACGCTCTTTTCCTCAACATTTCAACTACCCTGGCGTTAGCTGCGCGTCCGGTCTCAGCCTTCGACTTACCGCCGTAGCCGAGGGTGGTGCGGATATCCTCGTGGCGCATCAGAGTGCGTTGCTCCTCGAGACTGATCTTCAGCTCGTCCCTCATGGCCCGGTACGTGTGGCGGAAGTCGTGCCAGCCGAGGTTTTGGACGCCGACTTCCCTACCCGCCGGCACTAGATGGTCTTTCTGTAGCATCCCACGCCAGAACGGGCGCCCGGTGACGATGTTCCCGAACAGCCAACCGTTGATGGGGCTATGTACGCCGTCGATGGTCTGCTCAACGCGCCACGTCTCGAGTATCTCGAAGAGGTCATCATGGATGGGCAACTCCTCCTCTGACGCATCGGTCTTGGTATCTCCGGTGTGCTGGCCGACCTGTGAACGTTGGATGCGCATGACGCGCCGCTTCATGTCGAAGTCGTCCCACCGCAGCCCGAGGATCTCGCTGGCCCGAAGCCCGAGGAGCATGGCGATGAAAATCATGGTACGAACGTGGGAGCATAGGTCAACAGTGGTGGTGAGAGCGATCCACTGGTCGCGGGTGATGATGTTAGCTGGCCGCACCTTCTTCTTTCGGCCATGGATTTTGATAAGTCGCCCCTTCAGTGGGTTACGCTGCATCGGGATGATCTTCCACTTCATCGCAGATTCGAAGAGCAGGTGCAGGAACGCCTTGACGTGCAACTTCGTTTTCTTGCTGGCAGGACGCGGCGGCCGCCCTGGAATGGTCTTGCCGGGGATGAGCTTGCCCTTGGCCAAGTGGTTAGGGATGACCCGGTCGGGTGTTCTGAGGGTTTTGAACTCATTCACCCACTTCTCGATCGTTTCGATATCCTTGACCAGCTCATCGACGCGCCAGACCCCTAAGTCGATGCGGACCCGCTTGGCGAAGGATTTATAAGTCTGGACGGAGTGGGGGCGAAGATATCCACCCTTCTCGCATTCGAGATTGAAGCGGTCGCAAAGCCCAGCCATCGTGACGCCAGCAGTCCGCTCATTGATCGCCGTGAGAAGCTTGTCGGCTTCCTTGCGGGCGGAGGCTTTGGTTTTGAACTTGACGGTTGTGCCGATGGGGAGGGACTTCTGTATGCCGTCGTCCATGTAGCGGAAGACCCAAACATCCGGGCCACGTTTGCGGGGTTTACAAATGACGCTGCCTTGCTGGTAGCTCGCACGCTTCATCTACGTCCTCAGTTTCTTAGGCTCGAGAAGAAGTCTAGCGTGAATTTGTTAGTTTGCCCTTGTCTTGCCCTCGTTTTTTTTAGTTCCCGTAAGTTATTGATTCTGGTGCGCCCGGAGAGATTCGAACTCCCGACCCTTTGGTTCGAAGCCAAATGCTCTATCCAGCTGAGCTACGGGCGCGGAAAACAGGGACTACGGCACTAAAAATAACGGACAACCTGCTCGATGGCAACTACGTCGCAGCAACCGGTTCCGGCGGCGGAGGCGTTACGAACATCGGCATCTTCTCTACAATATCGAGGCCAGCACGGCGCAGAAGCTGGTGAATCACTGGCTCCGTCAGTCGGCTGGCGTCATACTCCACTCGCACGGTCTTGTTCGCCTCATCCACTTCCATCCGTCGCACGCCATAGACCTCGCGTACCTTCGCCATCGCCAGCATCGCTGTTTCCATCGGCGGAACGCCGTAGCGATAAAGAACATCAAGCTGTGTCATACCTCTGATGATATCAGCTGATACCAGCGGTAAACCCGAACCCGCCCCACTGCCTACAACCGGGCGAGATAGCTCGTAATCTCCGGACTCGTCCAGTCCTGAGCATTCACAAACTTTCGCCGCAGAATCCCCTGCCGGTCGATGATGTAAGTCTCCGGAATCTGTACCGTACCGTAAAGCGCATTCACCCGCTGATCGGCATCCCTCACCGTCACCAGGTTCACATGATGCTTCTCCAGGAACCGATGGTAAATATCCGGATCCTGATCGATGCTCACCGCAACAATCACCAGATCCGGCATCTGTCGCTGCAGCGCCAGCAAACTGGGCAGCTCTTCAACGCACGGAGCGCAAAAACTAGCCCACAAGTTCAGCACGACAACCTTGCCGCGCAGTTTGCCCAGATCAACCGTTCCGGTCCCATCGCCGACAACGAACTCCGGCGCTGGCTTACCCATATTATCCGGATGACTTCCGCGATCGCATCCCGCAACCAGCAGCACCCCCAACACGACACTTGCCAACACTCGATGCACAATACTCTCCACTTCCTATAATACGAACTAGTGAACAATACCGATCACGAGTCAAACTCTAATTCGCCCGAACAACCCGACCTGGAACTCTCCGTCATTATTCCCGCCCGCAACGAAGAACGTTCCTTGCCCGACTGTCTGGCATCCCTGATGAGCCAGTCCGAACCCGGATTTCTCCTCGGCCAGCAATGGGAATTGATCGTCATCAACGACGACTCAACCGACAAAACCCGCCAGATTGCTCAGCAGGCTGTAGTCAGCCACAATGGAGTCATCCTACTCGATGCCCCGCCCCTCGACCTGTCTAATCGCGGAGGCTTCACCGGCAAGAGCAACGCATGCTGGGCCGGCGCACAGAAGGCTCGGGGAAGACATCTTCTCTTCACCGACGCCGACACACTCCACGAAACCAACGATCTCTCCCGCTCCCTTCGCGAACTGGACAGACACAACGCCGCCCTGCTCTCGTACTCCCCTCGACAGATAGTCAAAGGATTCTGGCAACACGCTGTCATGCCTCTCATCTTCTCCGAACTCGCATCGGTTTACCCATCCGATCAGGTAAACGACCCGGCACGTAGCCTTGCCGCCGCCAATGGACAGTTCCTGCTCATCGAGCAGGAAGCCTACTTCGCCGTCGGAGGCCATCGCGCCGTCGGCAGAGACATCCTTGAGGACGTCGCCCTTGCCGGCAACGTCAAACGCAGTGGCCGCGCCATCCGCTTCCGCTACGCATCCGAGGCACTCTCCACCCGCATGTACCGCACCACCTCGGAGATGATTGAAGGCTGGACCAAGAATCTCGCACTCCTCTTCCCCAAACCAATCACCCTCGCCCTCTGGCGCATCCTGGACATCCTTCTCTTCTTCGGCCTGCCTTGGCTCGCCCTTGGAATCTTCTGGCTCGTCCCCTGGCAGCGCGCCGCACTTCTTGTCATCTGGATCAGAACCCTTTGGCGCTTCTACGCCCGCGTCGCACGCTCCAACTTTCCTGCCCTGGATGTAGTGATCTCGATTCTTGGCATCCCTCTCTTCGTCTATCTACTTGTTCGCAGCGTCATTGATCACCGCATTCGCAAGCGGGTCGCATGGAAGGGGCGCAGCTATAACTCGATCCCGTGAGAGCCTGCCTGTAACCAAACCATGCCTTCCAACATCTATAGAATGGGATATTCATGATCTTCCTCACCCGTAAAGCGGAGTTCTCCTCGGCCCACTACTACTGGAACGAAACCTGGTCGCCCGAGGAGAATCAGCGCGTCTTCGGCAAATGCGCCAACCGTAACGGACACGGCCATAACTATACCCTCGAAGTGACCGTAGCAGGAGAAATCGACCCAACCTCCGGCTTCGTCGTCGACCTCAAGCAACTCAAAGACATCCTCGAGCACGAAGTCGTTAGCGTCTACGATCACCGTCACCTGAACCTCGAAGTTCCCGAGTTCAAATCCACAATTCCAACAACGGAAAACATCGCCATCGCCATCTGGCAGCGGCTCGATAATAAGATCCCCAACGCAAAACTTCACCGCGTCCGCGTCTACGAGATGGCCGACCTCTTCGCCGACTACTATGGTGAGCGATGAAAGCCCACCTCAACCGCCGTTACCACTTCAGCGCGTCGCACCGCCTCCACACCGAAGCGTATGACGTAGCAAAGAACCGCGATGTCTTCGGAAAATGTAACAATCCCCACGGGCACGGTCACAACTACACTGTGCAGGTCACTCTGAGTGGTCACGTCGATCCCGAAACGGGAATGGTGTGCAACCTCGCTGAACTCGATGCCTTTGCACTAGCAAATCTTCTCTCCCGCTTCGATCACAACAACCTGAACACGTTGGAGTGCTTTGCAAATAAGGTCTCCACCACCGAGAATCTAAGTATCGAGATCTACCGCATCTTCCAGAGCTTCCCCGCGGCGCATATCGAGCAGGTCCACATCGAAGAGACCAGCAACAACTCTTTTGATTTCGCCGGCGATAAGACTCTCTTGCCCGGCACAATCTAAGAAAGGCACCCTATGCCAGCCACCCCGGCCACCATCGAAACCCACTCACTCGAAACCATCTCAACACGAGATCTCTATCGTGAGCTGCTCGTCCGCATTGGCGAAGACCCCAATCGCGACGGCCTCCTCAAAACTCCCGAGCGCATAGAAAAATCCATGCAATTTCTCACTCGCGGCTACACCATGTCCGTTACCGACGTCCTCCACGAAGCCCTCTTCGATGTCGACTACGACGAGATGGTCATCGTCAAAGACATCGAATTCTTCTCCATGTGCGAGCATCATCTCCTTCCCTTCTTCGGCAAGGCCCACATCGCTTACGTGCCAAACGGAAAAGTCATTGGCCTCAGCAAAATTCCTCGTGTCGTCGATGTCTTCGCCCGACGTCTCCAGGTGCAGGAGCGCCTCACCCGCCAGATCGGCGACGCCATCACCGACGCCATCAACCCCCAGGGCGTAGCTGTCATCCTCGAAGCCCAGCACCTTTGCATGATGATGCGCGGCGTCGAAAAACAGCACTCTTCCACCGTCACCTCAGCCATGCTCGGCGTCTTCAAGTCCCAATTGCAGACCCGCAACGAGTTCCTTTCTCTCGTCCGCGCTAAAGGAAACTCCTTCTAGCTACTAAACTAGTAGCTGCATGAACGGTCTTCTCGTACTCGACAAACCCTCCGGCATGACCTCGCACGACGTAGTCGCCATCGTCCGCCGCGCAACCGGAGAAAAATCCATTGGCCACCTTGGCACGCTCGACCCGATGGCTACTGGAGTCCTGCCCCTGCTCCTCGGCAAGTACACTCGCCTCGCCCAGTTCTTCGGCCAGGCCGAGAAACACTACACCGGCCACATCCGCTTTGGCTTCGCCACTGACACCTTCGACGCAGAAGGCGCCCCCACCGCCGAATCCCAGCCTCTCACCCAATCCCTTGAAGACCTCCGCACCCTCAGCCGCCAATTCCACGGCGAGATCGACCAGGTCCCTCCCATCTTCTCCGCAAAAAAAATCAACGGCGTCGCCGCCCACAAACTAGCCCGTGCCGGAGCCGAAGTCCCTGTCAAAGCTGCCCGCATCACCATCCACGACTTCCAGCTCACCTCAGTCGAAGCCGACACAGCAGCGTTCAGCATCTCCGTCTCTGCCGGCGGCTATGTTCGCTCCGTCGCCCACGAACTTGGCCAGCTAGCCGGCTGCGGAGCCCATCTCTCCTCCCTCCGCCGAACCCGAGCCGGAGCCTTTACCCTCGACCACGCCATCACCATCGACCAGCTCAAAGCCGCCACCCCCGCCGAACTCGAAGCTCTCCTCCCCCATCCGCGCACCCTCCTCCCCGAGATGCCCTCCGTCACCGTCGACGACCAGCTCGCCGGACGCCTCCGTAACGGCATGCAGGTTAACCTCCCTGACTTCTCCCAGGCCCCCCTCATCAAAATCTTCTCCGCGCCCACCGAACTCCTTGCCATCGGCCGCCGCATTGCTGGAACCCTTATGCAGCCGATCGTCGTCCTGGGCTAACCGCCCGAAAGTCCCAAAATCACCTCTTAGGAAAATCCGACCGATCCAGTCCGAAAGATTGACGACCAATTTAGTCCGCAATACACTGGATGATGGAACGAGACTAATTATGGCCTCGTTAAGAACGGTTTGGCGGTTGGTTCTTTTAACCGCTAAATCATTCCGTATAGAGAAGAGAAAGACGTTATGCTGCAGGCATTTATCATCACCCTCCGCGAGGGAGTCGAAGCGTCCCTTATCGTAGGGATCGTCTTCGCCTACCTCGGCAAGATCGGCCGCCCAGAGCTGAAGCGAACCGTCTTCTGGGCCCTCGGATCCGCAGTCGTCGCCAGCATTGCCGTCGCCGTAGCCCTGGCCCACACCCCCTACAACTCCGACATCATCGAAGGCTGGGTCATGCTCGCCGCTGCCGTCTTCGTCATCAGCATGATCTGGTTCATGCACAAGACCGCCCGCTCCATGAAAGGCGACATCGAGCAAAAGGTAGCCCAGTACACCGGCGGCTCAAACGTCTCCCGCCTTGGCCTCTTCTTCTTCGTCTTCCTCCTCGTCCTGCGCGAAGGTGTCGAGACCGTCCTTATCCTCTCCGCCGTCACTCTCAACTCGACCGAGCTGCTCAGTTTCACCGGAACCCTCCTTGGCATCGCCATCGCTGTCGTCTTCGGCGTGCTCTTCATTCGCGGCAGCGTCAAGATCAACCTGCAGCGCTTCTTCCGCGTCACCACCGTCATCCTCTACTTTGTCGCCTTCCAACTCATCGTCAGCGGCCTGCACGAACTCAGCGAAAACCAGGTCATCCCCTCCAGCACCACCGAGATGCGTCTCATCGGACCCATCGTGCGCAACGATCTCTTCTTCTTCATCACCATGCTCGCCCTCGCCGGCCTCATGATGCTCATGGAATACAAGCGCCGTGCGCCCGTCGCACTCGCTACCAACGCCACTCCGGCCGACAAGCGCCGCGCCGAATGGTCCCAACGCCGCGAAAAGATGTGGATGACCGCCGTCGTCGCCGCCAGCTTCGTCTTCATCTTTCTCTCCACTGCCGAGTTCATCTACGCCAAAAGCTCCACTGCCCTCAGCCCCACTTCAGCCGTCACGCTCGTAGGCTCGCAGGTCACCCTCCCGACCGCTGACGTCAACGACGACAAACTCCACCGCTTCGGCGTCCACATCGACGACGGCAAAGGCGGCAACGTCGAGATCCGTTTCCTCCTCTTCCGCAAACCTGACGGCACCATCGTCACCGTAGCCGACGCCTGCCAGATCTGCGGCCCCGTGGGCTTCTACGTCGGCGATCAGGGCATCACCTGCAAGATGTGCGCCTCGCCTCTCAACGCCGCGTCGATGGGCCAAAAAGGCGGATGCAACCCCATTCCCCTGAAATCCACCATCAGCAGCGGCCAGCTCACCATCCAGGCTGCCGACCTTCGCACCCTCGCCCCGGTCTTCGAACGCTAACCATGCCAGCCCTTACGAAAGCCGTCATCCTGAGCGGAACCTCGCGGCCTCATCGCGAGGTGAAGTCGAAGGACCCCGCCACCGCAAATTGCGGCACGAGCGCTCGCAGCTTTCTACCCTTGCCGCAACTCTACGCCGCACCTGAGGCCCACTGATGTTCTTCCGTCTGCTGATGGAGAGCTTCCGCCGCCAGCGCCGCCGCAAACTCCTCGCGGGCATCGCCATCCTCCTGGGCACCACAGCCGTCACCGCAATGCTCGCTCTCGCCACCACCATCGGCGACCGCATCCACAAAGAACTAGCCGTCTACGGCGCCAACATCATCGTCTATCCCAAAGCCGACCAGCTAGAAGTCAAAGTAGGCGGAGTCGACATCAAACCCGCCTCCAGCGGCACCTACCTGAGAGAAAGCGACCTCGCCAAACTAAAAACCATTTTCTGGGCAAACAACATCACTGGCGTCAGCCCTGAACTGCCGACCACTCTCCAAATCATTCGCAATGGTGGCACCGAAGCAACGATCAAGGCAATGGGATTTTGGTTCGGTCATCCATTCGGGAATGCGACGGTGCACACCGGTGTAGAGCAGCTTCATCCGACATGGCAGTTATCTGGAAATTGGCCGTCCAACGGCGGCGAGGTTGTTCTCGGACGCCATCTGGCTGATTCCCTGCAAAAAAAGCCGGGAGATTTCTTGGATCTTCCCAATCAGGATTACGCGCCCGGCACGCATGGCAGGGCGGCAACAAAGCCGAGCTTCACCATTTCGGGCGTCGTCGATACAGCGAGCGCGGCGGACGATCAAATCCTGCTGCCATTGGAGACGGCCCAGCTGCTCAACAACACCCCCGACGCCATCTCCCGAGTAGAGATCTCCGCCCGCACAAAGCCCGAAGACGCCTTCGCACGCAAAGACCCTGACACCCTCTCTCCAAAAGACCACGAGATCTGGTACTGCCGTCCTTACGCCAACTCCATTGCCTACCAGATTCGCGAGGCCATTCCCGACGCACAGGCCGAGCAGGTTCGTCGCGTAGAACAATCCGAAGGCAACGTGCTCAAGCGCATCAGTGGCCTCATGTGGCTCATCAGCGCGGCCGCACTACTCGCCGCAGGCTTTGCCGTCTCCGCCGCCATGGCCACCGCCGTCCTCGAGCGCCGTGGCGAGATCGGCCTCATGCGCTCCCTCGGAGCCAGCAAGGGAGCAATCGCATTTCTCTTCTACGCCGAAACCGGCCTGCTCGCCATCCTCGCTGGAACCCTCGGCTACTTCGCCGGCTCCGGCCTCGCCGCGTGGCTGGGAGCGAGAATCTTTGCCGGCGATGGTGGCGCACACGAGTCCGTTATGATTCCAGTCCTTCTTCCGGTCGTGGTCGCATTGGCGCTGGTCGTGGCCATCGCAGGAAGCACACCCTCGATCCGCGCCGCCCTGCGCATGCAGCCCTCCGCCATCCTGCGAGAGGACGCCTGATGGCCACCCTCAGCCTCCCGGGCATGCTCCGTCGCTCGCTCGTACACCGCAAGGCCCGCAGCATCTCCGCTCTTATCGCAATGACCGTCTCCGCAGGCGTCGCCACGGCGCTCCTGACCCTCTACACCGATCTCGACAACAAGCTTCACAAAGAGTTCCGCAGCTTCGGCGCGAACATTGTCCTCACCGCACCCGCCAACACCACGCTACCGCTGGATGCCCTGTCTCGCATCCAGCAAATCGCTGGCGCAGATGCCTCTGCAGCCGAATTCGCCTACGCCATAGCAACCACCTCCACCGGAACGCCGGTAGTTGTTGCAGGGACAGATCTCCCCGCTGCAAAACGCCTCAACTCGTGGTGGCAGGTCGACAACTGGCCCGATCCCGCCACACCTGACGCTGCCCTGTTCGGCCAGCGCGCAGCACCCATCGTCTCGAACAACCAGACCGTCGCACTCACCTACGCAGGCAAGCCCATCACGCTTCAAAAAGCGGGACGATTGACCACCGGAGGCGACGAAGACAGCCGCATCTACATGCCGCTCGCCGCATTCACCGCCTGGACCGGTCTGACTCCAAGTGTCATCGAACTTCAGGTGCCCGGCGGAGCCAATCGGGTCGAAGCCACTATCGGCCAGCTGAAAAAAGATCTGCCCGCTGCGCAGGTACAGCCGGTTCGCCAGCTCGTCGAGGGAGAATCCAAGATCGTCGACCGCACCCACGCGCTCATGTACGGAGCCGTCCTGCTTATCGCTCTCACCGTCGCCGTCAGCGTGCTCGCCACGCTCTCGGCTTCGGTACTCGAACGCCGGCGCGACTTCGCTCTTATGAAAGCACTGGGAGGCTCGCAGGCGCACCTGATGGGTATGTTCCTGCTCGAAGCCCTTGTGCTCGCCCTCGCAGGCGTAGTCGCAGGATTCGTTGCAGGATCTGCGGCCGCGTGGGCCATCAGTGAAGGCAACTTTCACTCCGCAACCCTGCCCCACCTCTCGGTACTGCCGCTGGTGCTCCTCCTGAACGTTCTGATCGCATCGCTGGCTGCGCTTCTTCCCGTTCGCGTCCTTCGAGGTCTCCAGCCAGCCGCACTGCTCAAAGGCGAGTAAGCCTCAAAAAGCGAGCGAGAAAGGGGATGAGAAAATAGAAACTGTGAGCCAAGCCGAGATCAAAACCGGGCCGCTCGGGACTTCATCGCCAGCGATGCAGACCAGTTCCGCGCACTCCGAGCAGACTAATTCCCTGCTTGATCAGACACGCCCCGACTGCGCAGTCATTGCCCTGCATCACGTCACCCGCGAGTACTCCGGTCGCGCAGGGGTCGTGCGCGCCCTCTATGACGCCAGCTTCTCCATTGTTGCAGGCGAATGGGTTGCCATCACCGGCCCCTCCGGCTCCGGCAAGAGCACCCTCGTCAATCTCATCGGGTGCCTTGACCGCCCGACTTCAGGTGAACTCAAGATCGACAACGTTGATGTTGCTTCGATGAGCGCTACGGAGCTGGACCGATTTCGTGCTGATAAGATTGGGTTTATCTTCCAGCAATTTCACCTCATCCCCTACCTCTCCGCCGTTGAAAACGTGATGCTTGCGCAGTATTTTCACTCGATGACCGACGAAGCCGAAGCCCGTACCGCTCTTGAAAAAGTGGGTCTGGGCGATCGCATCGGCCACCTGCCCAGTGAGCTCTCAGGAGGCGAACAGCAGCGCGTCTGCATCGCCCGCGCCCTTATCAACAATCCGCCGATTCTCCTCGCGGATGAACCTACCGGCAATCTTGACGCCGCCAACCAGGCCATCGTGGCTGAACTGCTGCAGGACCTTCACCGTCAGGGTCACACGATCGTGATGGTTACGCACGATCCGGAGATGGCGGCGCTGGCGCAGCGCAGGATCGCACTGAGCCATGGCAAGGTTTTTTGTCACCCGGTCGGTGGGCCGGTGGTCAATTTGCGGCGTTAATTTTTTTACGTGGGGGATTGGTGTTTTTGCTTGGGGATTTGCGTTTTCCACAGGGTTTTTTGATGGTCAATTTGTGGTTTTTTTGTGGTGTCAGGTGGACATAGCGTGGTTCTTATGTGCATGTCGTTACCACCTCAAAGATTTTCCGCTTTTTAAAAGTTTATTTTTGCTTTTGGCTGGGAGCCCTCCGGGGGAGAAAGATCCGGGGGATGAAGCCCGCTTCCTACAAGGTACTTTTCGGCACGACTGAAGTCGTGCTCTGATACAAGACGGAGGGACTCCTGCCCTGATACAAGCGGAGGATTTCCCAGCCTGTGGAGTATTTCCTAGCCAACTGGCCTTAGCGTTCGCCCCATTTGAGTTTGGAGCGGAGGACGTTGAAGAGGCCGTTGGGGCGGCTGCGCAGGAGGCGGACGCTCGACTGGGAGCGATGGCAGTGGACGTAGTCGTCGAGGTGGAGTTCGACTGCTTCCTGGCCATCGACGGTGAGGTAGATCTCATTGGGGACGCCTACGACGTGGACACTGACGGTGGATTCGCCCGGGGTGACGATGGGGCGAATGGTGAGGAGGTGGGGGCAGATGGGGGTCACCAGCAGGGCGTTCACGCTGGACATGACGATGGGGCCATTGGCGGCGAGATTGTAGGCGGTGGAGCCGGTGGGGGTGGAGACGATGACTCCGTCGGCGCGGAAGGTGGCGACGAGTTGATTGTCGATCTCGACGGAGTAGTCTCCCATGCGGGCGATGGTGCCTTTCGCAATGACGACATCGTTGAGGGCATCCCACTCGCGGAGGATCTTGCCGTCGCGGATGTGCTCGGCGTGCATCATGCTGCGAACTTCGATGTCGGCGCAGTTGTTGCACCAGTCTTCGAGAGTGGTGTAGAGGTCGGAGACGGGAATTTCGGTGAGGAATCCGAGGGCTCCAAGGTTGACGCTGAGGATTGGAGTCGGGCTATGGGCGAAGGCCCGGGCTGCGGCGAGGAGCGTGCCGTCGCCACCGAGAACGATGACGAGGTTGGGCTTGTGTTTGGGAAGATCGACGCGTTCGATGGGATTGGGCGCGTCGATGTATGCTGCGCTGTCGGGGTCGAGGAGGTAGTGGTAGTTGCGTGCCTCGAGCCATGCGATGAGATCGCGCAGGATTCCGACGACCTCTGGTTTCTGCGGCTTGGAGATGATGGCTGCCTGGAGCATTGTTGCTTAGTGTAAATGGTTTGTGTTGCGAGTCTTCTGGCAGCTGGTGACTTCAGGAGAGCAAACTGCAGGCTCCTTCGACAAGCTCAGGACAGGCTCTTCGACTACGCTATGGCGATGAGACTGACCTAGGGTCCGCTCAGGATGACGCTTTGCAAAAATGGCGGAGAGAAAAAGAAGGGACGGGCCGAAGCCCGTCCTCAGTGAAGTGCTACAAGTTGTTAGAAGTTGATTTTGCCTGCGAACTGGAGGAAGCGGCGCTCGTCGTTGACTCCGCCGGTGACTCCGCCCTTGGAGGCGTAGACCTGTGGGTTATCAGAGAAGTTCGCTGCGTCGAGCTGGCTTCCCTGGATGTACAGGTTGTGGTGGTTGAAGAGGTTGAAGGCTTCAGCACGCAGCTCGACGTTGATCTTCTCGTGGATCGGGAAGCGCTTCGAGGCAGACATGTTGATGTTGTAGGCTCCCGGTCCGCGGAATGCGTTGCGGGCCGTCATGGTGGAAGGATAGGGACCAAAGTCCGAGATGCCCATCAGCGCTGAGTTGCCGAAGGGATTGTCGAGAGGCAATGTGTTTGCTCCAGTCAAAGCGTAGAAGTTCGAGTTGCTGGTCGAACCGCTTGGGATGGACTTGAACAGGTGCTGTCGGACAGGGGTGACCGGGTTGTAGCGAGGAATGCCATAACCTGAGTTGTCGTTGGTGGAGTCATAGAAGGTGAACGGCGTACCGGTGCGTGCGGTGAAGATACCAGTGAGTTCGTAGCCTCCGAGGAGTTCGCCAAGGAAGGTGGCCTTGTTGGCGAAGTAGGGCGTATTCCAGATGGGCGCGAACACGAAGCGATTGCGAATGTCGAAGTCGCTGTTGCCGTGATCGAGACCGGGGTTGAAGGGGTTGGTGTAGCCCAGGGAGAAGTTGCCAGCCGAGGTCTCAGAGAACGTAGTGCTGAGGTCGTCGAGCGAATGGGCAAAGGTGTAGTTGGCAACTAGAGCCAGACCGGTGTGATGGATGTTCTGCGTGGTGATCTGAAAGTTGACCGCGTTGTAGTACGAGTCGCCGTTCGAGCCACGGTTGTTGTCGTTCGAGTACTTGTTGTTGAGGCTGGTGAGGGCGCTCTTCCCTGAGACGGGATCCTTGATGGGATCGCCGAGGTAGAGGTTTCCGCTGCCCGGGATGTTGTAGTTCTTGATGTCGTAGAGGTGAGTACCACGAGCACCGTTGTAGGAGACCTCCAGTACAACACCGCGCGCCAACTGCTGATCGATGGCGAACGAATGGAACTGGGTCTGAGAGGTGCGGATGTTCTGGTCTACGTGACGCAGGCTGGTGGGGGGCAACGGAACGCTGCCTGATGCACCTGCGAGCGGACCCGCGTTGCTGTTGGTGACCGTCGAAGGCCTGATGACGACGACCGCGTAGTTTGGCGGGTTCTGGATGAGGTTGAAGGTTACGTTGCCGAAGTTGCGCTCGTAGGAGATACCGTAGCCCGCGCGGATAGAGGTTTTGCCGTTGCCGAAGACGTCGTAGGCAAAGCCGATGCGGGGCGAGACGGTACCGTACTGCGGATTCCAAAGGGCCTTGATGGGGCTGTTGGGAACAGTAAGCACGGAGCCGTTGCGGATCTCGTTCGGAAGGCCAGGGCCTGCTCCGTAGTAGAAGTTGGAGTCGAGGTTGGCGTTGTTGTTATGCTGCACGCCGAAGTACTCGTAGCGAGCACCGTAGTTGAAGGTGACACGCGAAGTAATCTTCCACTGGTCCTGAGCGTAGGCTGCCCAATCGTGGTAACGATCGGAGCGGGCGAAGGAAGGAGCGGTGGCCGGCAGGTTGATGGTGCAGGCGGTGGTCTGCGTGAGAGCCCCGGTGTAGGGGTTCAGGGCGCACGGCGTCGCACCCTGAGGATTGACGGCTGCCTGGAACTGGTAGAGGTTGCCGGTGAGAAGATTCTGGAGACCAGACGCCTGATTGAGGCCGAGCTGCTCGTTGGCCTGAGCATAGGCACCGTAGGCGTTGTTCATCTGGATGTAGACGATCTGGCCGCCCACCTGAATGCCGTGGCGTCCTTTGATGTAGTTCAGATCCTGGTTGACCTGAACGGTGTTCTGGGGTCCGCCGAAGGGCAGGCCGCCGTTTGCCGGGGACGTGTCATAGAAGCCGGGAAGCTGGAATTGTCTTCCGGAGAAGGGATCCTGCGCACCGGATGCGACGAAGAGCGTGGGCACGTTCTGGAGTGAGGTGTTGTAGGTGTTCGAAACATTGGCGCGGGTAAAGCTCAGCTTGGTGAGCGAGGACAACGAGGCGTTGAACTCGTGCGCCGCGCTGAGGAGGTAGGCCTGGCCAATGTTGGATTCGCCTACGTTGTACTGCGAGTAGGGCGAAGCGAAGGCTGCACCGGGCTGATCGACTTCGTGGTAATCGACGAAGCGGAAGAAAGCCTGGGTCTTCTGACCGAAGTTGTAGTCGACACGGCCGAGGATGTTGTAGGTGTCCTGCGGAAGTCCGCCGCCTGCATCGCCGGGTGCGGTGAAGGAGACAACATTGTAGACGGGAAGGGACGGAGCAAGTGTGGCGTACAGAGGAGTGCCACCACCAGCCTGGACGTTCGTCGTCTGGCTGAGCGTGGTCGCCTTGAGCGGTCCCGCGTAGGTGGAGAAGAAGGACTGAATGTTAGGAGAAGCAGCCGCGAGGAACTGCGAGGTGGGAACAACGGAGATGTTCTGCGCTGTACTGCGAACTCGTGTGAACTCCGTGCCGCCGAAGAAGAAGAGCTTATCGCGGAAGATGGGCCCACCGACAGCCGCGCCGAATTGATTGCGGGTATAGCCACCTTTGGGGACGTCTTGCTGCGCGTTGGTGAAGGTGTTGGCGGTGGTTGCAGCGAGACGGTTGAACTCCCATGCGCTTCCATGGAAGGAGTTGGTGCCGCTCTTGGTTGCCAGAGCCACGACGCCACCAGAGGCGCGACCGTACTCGGGCGAGAAGTTGTTGGTGATGATCCTGTATTCCTGAACGCCATCGAGAGGCACGGTCACGCCGACGGCGTCGCCGAAGACGGTGAGGTTTTCAACGCCGTCGAGGAGGATCTCGGTGCCGGAGTTGCGCTGGCCGTTGAGGGAGAAGTTGACGCCGCGGTTTGCACCGTTCTGGACGCCGCCAGCAGCAGTGTTATCGCCGTTGGAGACGTTGCCGGAGATAGCGACGAAGTCGTAGGGGTTGCGGGTCAACGAGGGGAACTGCGAGAGCTGCTCCTGGTTGATGACCTGCGAGATCTCAGGGGTGGCGATGTTGACCTGAGCCGTCTGATCGGCGGAGATCTCAACCGTTGTGTTGTTGCTGATGGTGAGCTTGGGGTCGATAGTGAAGTGTCCGCCGACCGTGACATCAACCTTCGCATCGAAGGTGTTGAAGCCAGCACCAGAGGCGGTGACCGAGTAGGATCCCGGCTGAACGTTGGTGAAGTTGTAGAGACCATCGTTGTTGGTGGTCACGGTGCGAGCGGCGTTGGTCCCGAGGTTGGTCAGGACGATCTTGGCCCCCGGAACGAGAGCGCCAGTGGGATCAACAACCGTCCCGCTGACCTGAGCGGTGGCCTGAGCCATCGCTGCGGTGACCGGGAGCATAAGTGTTAAGAGTGCAATGGCAAGCATGCCAATCCACTTGCCAGGAACAGATGGCATAGATGACTTGAGAATCTTCATGTAATTCGAGGCCCTTCTTGGGTTGAGAGTGGTCGAAATCACGCGCGCTAGCGCAGGGGGAGCTAGCTTGGAAAGGGCACGTGAATGGCCATTCATTCATGCCAAAATATCTGGCCTGTTATGAACCAACTACGCTAACAGGCGGCTGGCAGCTTATATGAAAAACAGTATATTCCTCAGAATTATGTTGGTTATTTGTAAATAGATTGTCGGCGGAAGAGGCGTATCTGCTGGAGTACCGTGACTAAGCGAATTTGACATGCAGGAGATATTCGTGGTTGCCTTCCATGCCGTGGATGGGTGAGTCGATGACTTCGACGGCGGTGCCGTGCTGCTCGAGGACGCAGTCGAGGACACGCTGGATGGCTTGTTTGCGGGCTTCGGGATCGCGGACGATGCCACCCTTGCCGATGTTTTCGCGGCCGGCCTCGAACTGGGGCTTGATGAGGATGACGGCGGAGCCTTGCCAAGGATGGCCGGAGGTGTCGGCGGGGCCGAGCGCGGCCAGGACCGCCGGGAGGACGAGGGTGGCGGAGATAAAGGATACGTCCATGGCGAAGAAGGCGGGGATGGGTTTGGAGGGCGTTAGGAGCTCGCCGGGGGTGAGGAGGCGGGCGTTGGTGCGCTCGCGGAGGGTGACGCGAGGGTCGTCGCGGAGTTTCTGGGCGATCTGTCCGTAGCCGGTGTCTACCGCCAGGACAGATTGCGCGCCGTTTTGCAGCATGCAGTCGGTAAAGCCTCCGGTGGAGGCTCCAATGTCGACACAGGGGAGGCCGGTGAGGTCGATGGACCAGTGGGCGAGGGCGTGCTCGAGTTTGAGGCCGCCGCGACTTACGTATTTGAGGTCGGAGCCGAGGAGGCGGATGGCGGCGTTGGAGGAGATGGAGGCGCCGGGCTTGTCAATGCGCTGCTCGTCGACGAGGACGCGGCCGGCGAGAATGAGGGCCTGGGCGCGCTCGCGGGAGGCGGCGTGGCCCTGGTCCACGAGGAGCTTGTCGAGGCGAAGCTTTTGGCGAGGCGCTCTTTGAGCTTGGAGGGCGGGTTTGGGGGCGGTTTGGTCATCGCTGGTGTGGAGGGTTTGCAGGCTCGTCGGTGGTGCGTGTGGTCTTATCTTTTCATGGTTGATGCGGGTGTTGGCTAACGATAGTCCGAACGAGGGAGATGGAGGCTTCGATATATGCGGTAAGTTACACTGGTATCGCATTTTAAGCGGCCCCGTGGGTGGGAGCTTTTGACCCGGCGCCAAGCTGGTCGCGAAGATGCTGAAGTTACTGCAATCTGCTTTGGGCTCAGGTGCGTTCTATGGATAGAGAAATGCGACTCGCGAGCTCCCCACCGCCTCCGGCACAGGACGACTCTACCCTGCTGCTTCAGGTGCAGAGGGGTGACGAGCATGCGATGGCGTCGCTTTTCAACCGCTACTCGAGGGTTGTGTACTCGGTTGCGTTACGTGTACTGCGAGACCCGGCCTCGGCCGAAGATGTGCTTCAGGAAGTTTTTATGCAGATCTGGCGGAATCCCGATGGTTTCGTGGCAACGAGAGGAAGCCTGGGCGGCTGGCTGGCGGTGGTTGCAAGAAACCGGTCGATCGATACGCTGCGGAGAAAGCGGCCGACGGAGCAGGTCGACGATATGGCGCTGGCGTCGAACTACAATCTGGCGAACGAAGCGGAGAGAAACAGTTTGATGGAGAAGGCACGGTCGGTGATACACCGTCTTCCGGTGGAGCAGCGGAAGACGCTGGAGATGGCATTTTTTGATGGGCTGACCCACTCGGAGATTGCGGAGATGACGGGCGAGCCGCTGGGTACGGTGAAGACGAGAATACGCAGCGCGCTCACCTCGCTGAGAAAGGCGTTTACAGAATGAGCGACCCGCGGCGTTTTACCTCAGAAGAGCTGACATTGTTTGCGATGCAGCTGCTTTCTCCGGAAGAGAGCGCGGAGGTTACGGCTTATCTGGAGCAGTCGGCGGAGGCTCGGCAGGAGTTGGCGGAGATCCATGGCGACCTGGCGATCTATGCGCATACGGTCGATCTGCAGACGCCTCCGGCGCAGGCGCGAGAACGGCTGATGAAGCAGATCGGGAGAGAGAAGAAGGCTATTCCAATCGACCGCCCTGTGGAGCAGGAGGTGCGTGTGCCCGAAGCTCCAGTGCGAACCGGAACAATCTTTGCTGATTTGGCTGCTCGTATTGACCGGACTACCAATGAAGGTCGGGCGAGTGAGGGCCTGGGAGAGGAGAAACCGGCGGGCAACTTGGTTCCGATGAAGGAACGCGAGGCTGACAGCGGGGATTCTGTAATCGAGGAAGAGCGGCCGAAACGCGGTGTCGCAGGAAAGGTGTTGCCGTGGATTGGTTGGCCGCTGGCCGCGGGACTTGCCCTGATGAGTTGGAATCTTTCTCACCAACGCGATAACCTGCGCAGCGATTTAATGGCGCAGAGGAACGAGATCGAGCAGTTGAAGACGCAGGCTGCAACTGCGACCGAGGTGGCGAATGCGGCGGCGGCCCAGCAGGTTCTGGACACGATGAAAGACGCCTCCGCAATGCGGGTGACGCTGACTACTTATAAAGCAGCGCAACACCCGACGGGTCGCACGACCTATGTCGCAAGCAAGGGGGCCTTGATATTTCTGGCGAACGATCTGGGACAGTTGCCACCGGAGAAGACGTATGAGCTTTGGCTGCTTCCAGCCGTTGAGGGGCAGAGCCCGCTACCCGCGGGAACGTTTCGTGTGGATGAGCGCGGCAATGCGAGTGTGATCATGCCACCTTTGCCCAAGGGAGTAGAGGCGAAGGGCTTTGCCGTGACGATCGAACCCGAGGGAGGTTCTACGACACCGACTATGCCTCTTGTGCTGTCTGGGGAATAACGAGCTCGTGTGAAGAACAAAGACGATCAAGCCATCCCGTTGCGGGATGGCTTTTATCTTTGGGTCTACTCTAAGCGATACACAGCTTACTGATTATGGTTGGGTGACGCGGACCGAGACGCCATTACCTTGCAGAGGGATCTGAGTATCGAATGTATCCGTGTCGGTGCGGATGACAGACATGAATTGAGAGTCTTTCGAGACGATATAGACCTTACCGGTTGGGGTACCGGTTGTAGCGGCAATATAAGTGGGGTGCCCGCAGAGGGTGGGTGCCTTAATCAAAGTGCACTGGCTGTCGGGTAAAGAGTACAGGGTCTGCGTGACGGTATTTGTCGTCAGATTGATGACGGAGACCGAGCAGACAGTGCTGACGCCAGCGACGGCAGGGGGAAGCGCACAAGGGAGGCTCGGGTCGCCCTGATTGGCCACGTAGGCACGTGTCCCGTCCTGCAGAGCAGAGACCATCACAGAATTCAAGCCGGTTGGAACGGTTGCGAGAACCGTGCCGAAGCCAACCGCGTCGACCGGATTGTTGGGATCGCAGTTGGGGTTGATCGGAAGAGCGTTGGCGGAGCAGAGAGGAATGCTGATAATGCTGAGTGAGCCCGAGTGCGTCGCGTCCCCAGCGTTTGCGACAACCATTTCATTACGGGTCGGAGCAAAATCGGCCCAGAGCGGCGAGGTGCCTACGGTGATCGGGTTTGTTGCACCAGGCGGAACGATGTCCAACTGATTGGTCTGGGCGTTGATGACGCTCACGGTGCCGTCGGTCTGGTTCATGATGAAGGCACGCCTTGCGTCCGCTGTCATGACTCCGTAGACCGGACCCTGGCCAACGGTGATTGGAGTGGGGTCGATGGTGTTGCTGGTGGTCTCGATGGTGGAGACCTGGCCGGGGCCGCCGCCTACGCGCTGGCTGAGCACAAAGGCTCGTGTCGCACTGGGGACCCCCGTTACGTAGATCGGGGTGAAGGCAGGGTTGATGGCCAACTGCTGCTGCAGATTAAGAGGCTGGCCGGTGAACTGAGAGACGACATTCAAACCAGTATCCGTGACATAGGTGCTGGTGTTGTCCGGAAAGATGCTTATCGGATTGGCTCCGGGAAGCAGCGTGGTCTGAAGGATCTGGCTCTGCAGAAGCGAGGTGCTGATGCTGAAGTTCGTGAGGGTGTGGTCGCTGTTGAGCGTGTACCCTGTGTTTCCGCCGCTGTTGAGCACGAGATAGTAGGGGTTCACGCCGATGTTGGCGGTGACGAGAACGGTATCTCCCGCGAAGTCAACGAAGGTGACCAAGCCCGCGGTGGGTTTAGCGGGCGTGCCGGTGGAGGAGATGACCACAGCAAACTTCTGAGGCTGTTCCGCGGGACCGACAGGATTAATGGCACTGACGACGGGGCGGTAGGTATTGCCGCATCCGGTAACCGAAACAAGGACTGCGGCTGCCAGAGCGAGTTGGGAGGCCGACCGCAGAACCTTCGCTACGGTCTGAACGGCGCGCCGATTTGGCCGCGACTGGGTGTTTCCTTCTGCTTCGATTCTTGCTAAATGCAAAACTGCTCCCGCGATGATGCTGGTGTTGGCTATGCTCAGAGTTGATTGTAAATGATTAGACGGATGAGGTTGGTTGATGGGTGAGGAAATGCAAGGAGTCGAGGGAGATACGGGGTGGAGGAAGGCGATTCCTGAGGGGAGAGATCGGTTGCAGTCGCGGGTGCTGGTCCGGGTGGTTGGAGCGTTGTTGGTGTGGCTAAGCGTAGACGTGCTTCACGCAGCAAAGCCTTTTGGGATACGGTTTCCTGTCTTCGTATTGAAAGTCTTTGTGCTGAGCGGGGCGTTTGCTTTCATCGCGCGAAGACTGCGTGCGGCAACGGTCGGGGGCGCAGCGCTGGGCGGCATGATTTGTTTGGTGATGACCTTTTGGACTGCGATCTGGACGATATCCGTTGTGCGATCCGGACTTACTCCTCTGGTATCCCTGTTTCTAATAACTTTCCTCGCTACGCGCGTCGGACGGCAACAGAAGATTAAGACCGGGCTCGCGGAGGCGCGGCAAGGCAGGAGCGCTGCCCAGGTAGTTGCAAATCTTTCGATCGCAGCGATCTGCGTTTCGTTCAGGTCAATATGGATAGTCGCGTGGGATACTTCGCGAATACATCAAGTCGTCCCGATGATGGAGACGGCCTGTGTCGCGGCGCTTGTGGAGGCTACGGCGGACACGGTTTCTTCGGAGATTGGGCAGGCGTTTGGCGGAAGACCGGTGATGTTGCTGAGTCTGCGGCGGGTGGAAGCAGGGACGGATGGAGCGGTGACGTGGTTGGGTTCGGCGGCTGGAGTTGGGGCTGGTGCTCTGGTGGCGGCTGCCGGTATGTGGGGGCTTCGACTACCAATCGGGCTGGCGGCAATTGCTTTGGGGGCTGGGGTCTGCGGGTTGTTCTTTGACAGTTTGCTGGGGGCGACTGTGGAGCGACGCGGATGGCTGGGGAATGACCTGGTGAATTTCACATCTACCGCATTCGCAGTTGGACTCGCATTTGCGATTTATTGGGTCATTTATTAATCCGAAGCACGAGTGGGTTGCACAACGAATTCGATGCAGGCTCGAACAAACTAACATCAGATATTGATGTTGAGTCGCATGGCGGTGTAGCTGACTATCTCGTGGAAGTAGCGCATCGCCAGGTCGTAGTTGCTGATGTGGCCCAATGGCGGCCGGGGTGAGGTGTAGACATCGAGGCCGGCGTCTTTGCAGAGCTCGCGGATGCGGAAGAGATGGGTGCCGTCGGAGACGACGACGATGTGGTGGAGATTGTTTTCGTGGGCGATGGCGGCGAGGCGGTGGACCTGCTGCTCGGTGTCGACGGAGTGGGTTTCGGCGATGATGCTGCCGAAGGGGACCCCATTGGCGAGGAGGTAGTCGCGGCCGACACCGCCCTCGGTGTTGCCGGAGTCTTTGTCGCTGCCGCCGCCGAGGGTGATGATGAGCGGGGCAATCTGCTTGCGATAGAGCTCGACGGTGTGATCGAGGCGGGCGTGGAGAACGGGGGATGGGTGGCCGAGAGTATTCGGCTGCACCGAAGACGGCGATGGCGTCGGCGGGTTGGGCTTCGTCGTGGTTGGCGACGGCGGCGATCTGCTGATAGACCCAGACGCTCCAGGCGACGACGATTATCAGAAGCACTCCCAGTAGCCGACGAAAGACGAGACCGCGGGTAGTGCGTCGTCGTCGCAGATTGGATGGAGGAGCGATCATCGTATGCTAAGGAACCTGATTGTACGGAGAACGAATGCGGATCTGGATCGACCGAAGCGATTCTGTCATAGGTTCAGTTATGCGTCGAGCTAGTTTACAGGCTGGTGCCTGATGCTTGAGGCAAAATTTGCAGGCGGGTTTTTAGGAGGTGTCCGATCTCTAGTGCTGGAGGGTGAGGGCGATCTCGTGGGTGGGGATTGCGCCTTCGCGGAGGATCATCCAGGAGTTGCCGCCGCCGGAGAGGTCGACGATGGTGGTGGGGATGGTTCGGGCGGTGGGGCCGCCGTCGACGATGAGTGGGAGCTTGTCGCCTAGCTGCTCGTGGACTCCCCTTGCCGAGGTGCATTCAGGCATGCCGGAGAGGTTGGCGGAGGTGGCGGTGATGGGCAGGCCGAGGCAGCTGACGACGGCGCGGGGGATGGCGGCCTCGGGTACGCGAAGGGCGAGGTTGCCGGTGTTGGCGGTGACGCGGAGGGGGAGTTTGCTGCCAGCTTTGACGACGATGGTGAGGGGGCCGGGCCAGAACTTCTCGGCGAGGCGGTCGAAGGCGGAGTCGAGCTGGCGGGCGAGCTCGTAGGCCTGGGCGACCTCGGCGATGAGGAGCGAAAGGGGCTTGTGGCGGGCGCGGGTTTTGAGCTCGTAGATGCGGTCGACGGCGCGGAGATTGACGGGATCGACGGCGAGGCCGTAGAAGGTGTCGGTGGGGAGCGCGACGACGTTGCCGCTGTTGAGGCTGGCGACGACCTGGTTGATGAGCGCGGGTTCGGGCTCGTCGGGATGGATGCGGAGGGTTTCGGCCGTCAAAATTCTGGCTCCTGTTTTGTGCTGCCGGGGAGGTGCCCCAAGGGGGTACTTCTTTGCGCAAAGTCTTCGAACGACGCGGGTTAAGTCCGGACTTCGAAGCGAGTCCGGGATGATTCCGGTGCAAAGTCTTCCAAGGAAAGAAGTTGACCCAGCCTGTGTGTGCCGCCGTTTTTCTGCTCGGGAATGATTCTAATCGATGGTTGGTGATTGGGGTGGGCAAAGCGTTCTGGACGATAAGGGTAAGATTCTCGGATGGGTTTGGACGTGATTTCGAGCAGGACGAATGCGCGGGTGAAGCAGTTGCGGGCTGCGTTTGCCGGGCAGGCTCGGCTGAGCGGTGGGATGGTGGCGATTGAAGGGGATCATCTGCTGGAGGAGGCGCGGCGGAGCGGGATGGTCTTCAAGACTGTTTTTGTTTCTGAGCGTCGTGATGTGCCGGAGATTGTGCCACGTGGAGTGGAGGTTTTGTGGCTGACGGATGAGGTGTTTAGGAGTGTGGTGGAGACACAGTCGCCGCAGGGGGTGGCGGCGCTGATGGTGCCTCCGGTGTTTCGGATGGACGATGTTGTTGGGGGGGCTTCTTCTTCGGGCTCGGCTTTAATTCTGGTTGCGGTGGGGTTGCAGGATCCGGGGAATCTGGGGACGCTGGTGCGGTCGGCGGAAGCTTTTGGTGCTTCGGGGGTTTTGACGACTCCGGGGACGGTGAGTGCGTGGAATCAGAAGGCTCTTCGGGCTAGTGTGGGGAGTGTGTTTCGGGTGCCGGTGGTTTCGGTTGGGGTGGCTGATGTTTCGGGATTGAAGGAACGCGGCGTGCGGTTGATTGCAGCCGTTGGAGGCGAGGGGGAGGATGTGATTGCGGCTTCGGAGATGGATTTTACTGGCGCATGTGCGATGTTGATCGGGAATGAAGGTAGCGGCCTGGGAGCGGAGTGGCTGGAGATATGCGATGCGCGGGTGACGATTCCCTGCCCTGGGCGTGTCGAGAGTTTGAATGCTGGCGTGGCGGGGAGTTTGTTGTTGTATGAGGCGAGTCGGCAGCGGAATTTTGGTTGAAAAGATTCGAGGAGCCTGTGACGAGTCGAGACCCTCGGGGTCCTTCGACTCCGCAGTTTGCAAAGTGCGCAAACTGCTTCGCTCAGGATGACGAGTTTTGTGGATAGTGCTGAAGAAAAGAAGGAAGCGCGAGAGACGAGATGGGTTTGTTTGATACATCGCCGGTAAGTGTTGCGGGACGCGTGGCGCGGGGGGCTCCGCTGGCGGAGAGGATGCGGCCACGGACGCTGGATGAGTTTGTGGGGCAGGAGCATCTGCTTGGAGCGGGTAAGCCTCTGCGGCTGGCGATCGAGAGGGATGATGCGACTTCGATGATCTTCTGGGGGCCTCCGGGGACGGGGAAGACTACGCTGGCGAAGATTATTGCGCAGATGACCCAGGCTAGTTTTATTGAGTTTTCGGCGGTGATGTCCGGGATCAAAGAGATCAAGGCTGTGATGGTGGAGGCGGAGAAGGCGGCTAGCTTCGGGTCGCGGACGATTTTGTTTGTCGATGAGATTCACCGGTTCAACAAGGCTCAGCAGGATGCGTTTTTGCCTTATGTGGAGCGCGGGACGATCCGGTTGATTGGGGCTACGACGGAGAATCCTTCGTTTGAGATCAATGCGGCGCTGTTGTCGCGGTGCCGGGTTTATACGCTGGTCGCGTTGACTGAGGAGCAGATTGTTGGATTGCTGAAGCGGGCGTTGAGTGATTCGGAGCGTGGGCTTGGGGCTTCGGGTGTTGCGGCGGATGATGAGGCGCTGGCGACGATTGCTTCTTATTCGAGTGGGGATGCGCGGAATGCTTTGAATGCGCTGGATGTCGCGGCGAAGTTGGCAGAAGGGCGCGGGGAGAAGCTGATTACGAAGCCGCTGGCTGCGGAGGCTTTGCAGCGGCGGGTGCTGCTCTATGACAAGAAGGGTGAGCAGCACTATGACATTATCTCGGCGCTGCATAAGAGCGTGAGGAATTCGGATCCGGATGCTTCGCTTGTATTGGCTGGGAAGGATGCTGGAGGCGGGTGAAGATCCGATGTATGTGGCGCGGCGGGTGGTGCGTATGGCTGTCGAGGATATCGGGCTGGCGGCTCCGGAGGCGCTGAATCTTTGTTTGAGCGCGAAGGATGCGATGCATTTTCTGGGGCATCCGGAGGGGGAGCTGGCGTTGGCGCAGGCGGTGGTTTATCTGGCGCTGGCTCCGAAGTCGAATGCGGTTTATACGGCTTATGGGGCGGTGCAGGCGGATATTGAAGCTACTGCGGCTGAGCCGGTGCCGCTGCATTTGAGGAATGCTCCGACGAAGCTGATGAAGGAGCTGGATTACGGCAGGGATTATCAGTACGCGCATGATGTGGAGGGGCGCGTGGCGGATATGGAGTGTCTGCCTGCCGGGCTTGCGGGGCGGCGGTATTACGTGCCTACGGGTGAGGGTCGGGAGAAGTTGCTGGGGCAGCGGATGGATGAGATTGCCCGGTGAAGGAGAGCAAACGGCGTAACAGTGATCAGAACGGATAAAGGACTGAATAGGCGAACAGTTCAGGCTGGAGATCTGGTTCTGCTAGGGTTCGTGACGAAGACGCTTAACGACCGAATCTGCATTCAATTGTCTGACGCGATAAGCACGAGCTACGCGATCGCGACAGATATGACAGGAACGGATTGGCGTCAGCACTCAGCGATACAGCAAGCGCGATTTGCGATGCCTTCGACTTGCGTGGATGGATGAAGTCTCGGACCGTCAGGAGTACTCCAACTTAGCGGGCGTACTTGACGCTGCAGCCGTAGGGGCGGGTGCTGGCTACTGGGACTGGTTTGCCTGCCATGGAGGCGTTGAGGGCGTCGTTGAGATAGTTGTCGGCTCCCTTCAGGTCTTCCTGGTCGGTGGTGGGTTTGTTGTCGATGGCGCCCTGGTAGATGAGTTTGCCGGTGGGGTCGATGACGAACATGTGCGGAGTGGTCTTGGCTTCGTAGAGGCGGCCGATGGCGCCGGTGGGATCGAGAAGCACGGCGGTGGATGCCGACATGCATGCTCTTGATGTAGTTGTTTTCTTCAGCGGGGGTGACGTAGCCCTGCTCGCCGGGCGCGGAGGAGATGACGGAGAGCCAGACTACGCCTTTGGCGGTCCAGTCTTTCTGGAGATTTTCCATGCTGCCGCTGAGGTAGTGCTTCTGATCGTAGGGGCAGCCTTTGTTGGCCCACTCGAGGACTACGTATTTGCCGCGGTATTCGGAGAGGCTGTGCTGGACCCCGTTTGAGTCGATGCCTTTGAAGTCGGGCGCGGTGGCGCCGGGGACTACGGCGAGGGCTGGGATTGCGGTGAGGGCGAGAGTGAGAGCCAGTAGTTTGCGGTGGGACATAGAGGCGCCTCCACAACTGCTTTCTGGGGATATTTTGCGACGAGTTGGCGCGGGATGCAAGTTGAGGTTAGAGGATGGGGTCTTCGAGAGACGGATTGTTTTTTGAGGCCGGCGTGATTGCGGTTTGGGCGAGGAGTTGAGCCAGGGTGTTGAGGGCGCGAGTGATGGTGCTGCGTTCGGTGGGCGTCGCCCTCTGGAGAGCTTCGAGGAGCGGGTTCAGGGCGAGTTCGGGCATGCGTGTGGTGAGAAAGTCGCGGACTGGGCGGGAGGCGACGAGGAGGGTGATGCGGCGATCGGTTGGGATGTTCTTTGCGGTCGATCAAGCCTTGTTTGACGAGGCGGTCGACGATGCCGGAGACGGTGCTGTGGGCGAGGCTGACGGCGTGGCTGAGTTGCTTGAGGCTGAGACCCTCGGTGCGAACGAGTTCGGACATGACGAGGCGTTGTGGCCCGGTGAGGTTTCCGCGGGCGAACTCGGCCTGAAGGCGTTGACGCATGCTGCGTTGAATGACGTTGAGTTGTCGCTCGGTGTGTTGCGCGAGGGCGCGAAGTTCGGCTGAGGGATCGGCCTTTTTCGACCGAACGACTGGACGGGAGCGGGCGAGTGGCTTCACTTTTGCTTGCGATTTTTTCTTTGAATTCATTGTTCCCTGAAAAGCGCGCTGAGTGGACTCTAAAAGACGAAGGGGACCAGGGCGCTGACGTGTCTGGCATAACGACGATACTGGTCGCCAAAACGCTGGATCATGAGGTGTTCTTCGGCTGCGATTTTCATCCAGAGAGAAGCGGCGCAGACGAACAGCGCCAGAAAGCTGCGGACGAAGCCATGCTGGAGAGCTGAGCCAACAAGACCTGTCAGCAGTCCGGTGTAGATGGGGTGGCGGACGATGCGGTAGGGGCCACGCATGACGAGCGCATGGTCCTGCTTGATGGTTGGGGAGGCGCTCCAGTTTTCTCCAAGCGTAAGGCGCGCCCAACAACTGAATCCGACGCCGAAGGCCACAAGTGCAAGGCCGGTCAGTGCTGTGGGGACAGTGACGGCGATGAGGGGCTGGTTGAACCATTCAGGATAGGCGGGCGAGCCAAAGAGCAGGTAGATGCCTATGCCAAAGATGACGATCTGTTGGATACGCAATTCTGCGGACTGCCGTTGCAGGGTCCGCCTGACGAAGGGAGCGGAGCCAAGCCATACAGCGCAGAGCAGAAGCCAAAGCAGTCCAGTGTAATAAGAGATTTGCCCGATGGTGATGAGGTGGATCATATCTCGCTCCTGTCGTGTTCTTGTTAGAGGAACATTTCGCATACGACGTGTCGTATACGACGTTTATATCCCAAGAAGAGTTCTTTGACAACAAGCTGGGGGAAACCGGACTTATTTTTTTGTGTCTTTTTCGAGGGCGGTCAGGACGATGTCTTTGGTGAGGAGTTCGGGGAGGACGTCTGGGGTGGAGTTTACGGGTGCGGGGTAGATGACGTAGGTGGGAACTCCGCTGCGGTTGATGGAGGCGAGTTGCTGGGTGATGGCGGGGTCGTACTGCGTCCAGTCGGCGCGGAGGAGGGTGACGTTGTTTTTACTGAATTGATGCTGGACGTCGGCGGATTTGAGGACGAGGCGCTCGTTGACCTGGCAGCTAAGGCACCAGGCGGCGGTGAAGTCGATGAAGACGGGGTGACCGGCGGCTCGGGCCTGGTCAGGGCTTGTTGGGAGTATGGGGCCCAGGCGAGGGTGGTGTCTTTCGGTTGGTAGAGCGGGATGGACAGGCCCAGGGCGGCGATGAGGATTGCGGCGATAGTGCTGGTCCAGCGGGCGGGCCATTTGCCCAGAACCCAGCCGGCTACGGCCAGCATGAGGAAGCAGCCCAGGAGGAGGGCTACGCGGTAGATGGCTTGATTGCTGCTGGATCCACCGGAGTAGAGCGAGCCGTAGACGTAGGTGAGCCAGATGACGGTGGCGAAGAAGATGACGGCGGTGAGTTGCTTGAAGATCTCCATCCATGCACCGGGACGGGGGAGGATGCGTGTCCACGCGGGCTGGAAGCTCAGGAGAAGGTACGGGGCTGCGAGGCCGAGGCCGAGGGCGGTGAAGATCGCGAAGGTGATGGGAGCCGGTTGCGCGAGGGCAAAGCCGATGGCCGCTCCCATGAGCGGCGCGGTGCAGGGAGTGGCGACTACGGTGGCGAGGACTCCGGTGAAGAAGCTGCCGGTATAGCCCTGCTTCTGGGCGAGGTCGCCGCCGACGCTGGTGAGGGAGAGGCCGATGTCGAAGAGTCCGGCGAGCGAGAGGGCGAAGAAGAAGATGCCTGCGGCGAGGATGGTGAGGAAGACTGGGGATTGGAGTTGGAAGCCCCATCCGGCCTGGCTGCCTCCTGCGCGGAGAGCGAGAAGGACGGCGACGATGGCCCAGAAGGAGACGAGAATGCCGAGGGTGTAGACGAGGCCGTGGCTGCGGAGGTGCTTGCGCTCCTGACCGGAGGATTGGAGAAGGGCGAGGCCTTTTAAGAAGAGGACGGGGAAGACGCAGGGCATCAGGTTGAGGATGATGCCGCCGAGGAAGGCGAGACCGATGGCGGTGAGCGTCGTGACGCTGGTGGTGGCTGCGGCAGCTTGTCCCGGGTTGAGCGAGGGTGCGGCGGCGATTTCGCCGGGGGTGACGGGGGCGGTGACGTCGTAGGCGATGGTGTCGGAGAGTTTGAAGACGCCGTGAAGGGTGGCGGGGAGGGTTTTGAGGTCTTCCGAGCGGCGGACGCGGAGGCGGACTCCATCGGAGAGCGATTCGATCGGCTGCGGGGCGGCGTTGGCGACCTGTTCCTGATCGAAGGGATAGAACTCGGCGTTGGTCTCGCGCTTGCCGGTGGTGAGGGTGAGGACGAAGTCTTCTTTGCCGCCGGTGATGGTGAGTTTTGCGTTTGGCGGCAGGGGCTTGGGGATTTGGGCGAGGGCTTCGCCGAGGGCTCCCACGGGTTGCGCAAGCGTTGCGGCGGGGTCGACGGTGAGGTCGAGGCCGAGGTGGCCTTTGCCGGGGATGCAGACTTCGCGGCAAACGAGCCAGTTGACGATGGCGTCGAGGTGGATGGGGCCGGGCTTGAGGGTGCTGGCGGCGGTGAGTTGGACGGGGAAGGCTACTTCGTCTTCGTAGCCGAAGTCCATGAGGGGGCCGAGGGGGAGACGGCTGGGGATGGGAAACTGCATGGGCGCAGCGGTGATGCCTGCGGGGAGGGTCCAGGTGATTTTGGGTGGTTCGCCGGAGTCGCCGGCGTTGACCCAGTAGACGTGCCATTTCTCTTCGAGGGTGAAGACGAGGCCGACTTGCAGGGTGCCGCCGGGGGCGATGGCGGGGGCGAGGGAGACGAGTTCGACGGTGAGATGCTGGGCCTTGACGGGGCCGGGGCCGCCGTCGCCGACGACCGGAAGCTGCGCGTTTGCGGAGGGCCGGAAGAGGACGGCGAGGAGCAGTGCAAGGCTAAAGCGGCGAATGTTCATCGTTATCAATTGTAGGGCTTTGGTGCGGGTGATTGTCAGCGTGATGTCACGTAGCCTGTGCTCGACCATGATGCAGCGGTCCATGACGACGTGGATGCCGCCGGCTTCGGCTCGGGTGGCGGCTTCGAGGTTGATGATTCCCTGCTGCACCCAGAGGTTGGGCAGGTTGAGTTGGAGCATCTCGTCGACGATGGCGGGGATGAATTCGGGGAGGCGGAAGACGTTGATGATGTCGGGTTTGACGGGGAGGTCGGCGAGGGCTGGGTAGGATTTTTCGCCCAGGACCTCGGAGAGGGATGGGTTGACGGGATAGATTTTGTAACCGTGCTGCTGCATGTACTCGGAGACGTAATGGCTGGGCCGGGATGGGAGTTCGGATAGGCCTATGACCGCGATGGTGCGCGGGTTTTCTGGCGTGGGTGCGCCGAGCATGGTGCGGATAATTTCAGGTTCGTTCATTGGTTGTGAATGTCCTGAGGGTGAGTTTAGAGGAAAAATCCATTGCGGGCTAAAGCCTGCTGTCGATAGAGCGCTGACGGTGCGGCTGAAGCCGCGCCCTTTCAAAACAACCACGATTCAAAACACCCGCTACTTGTCCCATGCGTTCAGGAGGCGGCGGAGAACGACTAGTTCGCCGAGGTGGTAGGCGTTGTGGTCGGCGACGAGGAGAGCTTCGCGGAGAAGGTTCTGGCCGTCGCCCCAGCGGAAGGGTTTGTAGAGGTCGGAGTTGGGGTTTTCAATGAGTGCGATGAAGTGCTTGAGGTCGCTGAGGATGGCGGCGATGGATTGGTCCCAGGAGTGCGCAGCGGGTGGCTCGGGTGATTGTGGCCAGTAGTCCACCGGCCAGCGCATGGGGTGGTAGCCACCGGTGGGTGGCGCGGAGAAGTGGAGAATGTCGCGTTGGGCGATGCGAAGATGTTCGAGAAGCTGCCAGCCAGAGTACGGGAGGTTGGGTGGAACGGTGCTCCTGTGGGCGGCAGGAAAGTCCGCGATGACATCTTCGAGGGTGGCGTGGGCCTGACCACCGTTCAGAAGATCGATCAATTGTCTGCGTAACGGGGATTGTCCATCGGTGGGGTGTTTGGATTTTTCTGTTTTGTCTACTTTGGTTGTACTCATCGCCGGTTCATCCTCCTCTTCCCCCATGTTGGATGCGGTAGCAGCGGCGGAGTTACATTACATGGGCTTGCGGGCGATGACTACGGTGAGCGGCGGGAAGGTAGTGATGAGGCTGCCGCGTCTCTTTTCGACGAGGAGACCGGCCACGCGAAACTCGTCGGCGTATTCGCCGGTGCGTTTGTAGTCGGAGATGAGGGCGATGCCGCCGGGTTTGAGGACGCGGACGATCTGCTGGAGGGCCAGGCGGCGGGTGGGCGCGTCATAGATGTTGTGGAGGCACAGATTGGAGACGATGACGTCGAAGGTAGCGTCGGGGAACGGCATCTCCTGCGCGGGTTGGCTGACGAGGGTGCAGCGGGGGGCGACGCCTTCCAGGTCGAGGTTGTGCTGGGTGGCAGCGGCGGAGTTTCCGCCCATGTCGACGTTGGACCAGACGTCGATGCCCGTGGCATGGCCGGTGCCTTTGAGAGCGGAGATGCGTTTTGCAACTCCGGCGAGGAGGAGGCCGCGGCCGCAGCCTACGTCGAGGACGTTTTCGTCGCCGCGCCAGGTGTGGAGGTTGAGCATGAAATCTCGGTGGCGGAATTTGCCGACTTTGACGTAGAGGAGAAAGAGCAGGCCTTCGGCGAGAAGGAAGCCTGCGGGCCAGAGGAATGATTGTGACACGAGCTTGATGGGCCCGAAGCGGATCGGAGATGGTGCGAAGAGACCCAGGAGCAGGCAGAGTGTGCCGAAGAGGAAGAGATTGCGCATGACGGCGGGTGCGTCTACGCCGTAGTCGAGTTTTGTTGATGCAGTCGTCACGGTCCGGCTCCTGTTTCCTGCTTCGCTGACTTCAGTAGTAGCATCTGCGATTCCGGCGATTGGGAACAGTGGCTGGTGTCAGAGAGTTTGGGTGACGATTGTCATGCGTGGCCGCGAATCTTTTCCTTTATGTAATTGTTTGGGAGAGGCTAACCTATGAGGCAATCTACCGTCTTTTGCGAGGGAGTCTTTATGCGCGGACGTACTCGTTTTCTGATTGCCGGCTTGTTGATGGGGTTTGGTTCCTGCGCGATGAAGGCGCAGTTTACCGGGCCTGCCGTTCGCGATAATTTTCGCGACACTTCGATTCTGAAACCGGCCCCGGGAAGTAAGGTTTCAGTGATTGTCTTTGAGGACCTGGGATGCCCTATGTGTGCTCGTGCGCATCCGATCGAGGTTGAAACCGCGCAGAAGTATCATGTCCCGCTGCTGCGGCATGATTTCCCTTTGGCACAACATATCTGGACCTTTGATGGCGCGGTCTGCGCGAGGTACCTGCAGGACAAGGTGAGCCCTAAGCTTGCGGAAGAGTACCGCAGCGCGGTCTTCCTTTCGCAGACGTCGATTGCGAGCAAAGACGATCTTCGGCAGTTTACGCAGCAATGGATGCAGAAGCATGGGCAGCAGATGCCCTTTGTTTTGGATCCGAAGGGCGAGTTAGCCGCAGAGGTGCAGGCGGACTACGCCCTTGGGCGCCGGCTGAATGTGGAGTTCACGCCGACTCTGGTGGTCGTGACGGGTGACCACTACCAAGTGGTGTGCGGCACGAAAGACGGAGTGAGCGACCCTGCCAAGCTTCCCTCGGTTGTTGCGGCTGCCATTGCGCAGAACACGGCCAGCCACCCGTAGGTTTAGCTAGCCAAGTCGTCCTCCATCGGTTCGGCTGGGAAGCTTCCTTCGCGGCGCATGCGGAGGTAGCCGCGAATGAAGGGTTCGAGATCGCCGTCGAGGACTTTGTCGACGTCGCCTACTTCGACGCGGGTGCGTAGGTCTTTGGCCATGCGGTAGGGCTGCAGGACGTAGCTGCGGATCTGCGAGCCGAACTTGATGTCGAGCTTGGAGTCTTCGATCTTGCGGCTGGCGGCTTTCTTCTTGTCGAGCTCGTACTCGTAGAGCTTGGAGCGCATCATTTTCATGGCGCGCTCCTTGTTCTTGTGCTGGGAGCGTTCGTTCTGACAGCCGGTGACGAGGCCGGTGGGGATGTGGGTGATGCGGACGGCCGAGTCGGTGGTGTTGACGTGCTGGCCGCCCTTTCCGCCGGAGCGGTAGGTGTCGATGCGGAGGTCTTCGGTCTTGATGTCGATGACGATGGTGTCGTCGATCTCCGGCGAGACGAAGACGCTGGCGAAGCTGGTATGGCGGCGCTTGGCGGAGTCGAAGGGCGAGATGCGGACGAGGCGATGGACGCCGGTTTCTCCGCCGAGGAGGCCGTAGGCGAAGTCACCGGAGATGGTGAAGGTGGCGGATTTTATGCCGGCCTCGTCGCCGTCCTGGATTTCGTTGATCTCGACTTTGAAGTTCTGGCGCTCGCCCCAGCGGATGTACATGCGCATGAGCATCTCGGCCCAGTCCTGAGACTCGGTGCCGCCGGCGCCGGGGTGTACGGTAACGATGGCGTTGAGCGGGTCGGTCTCTTCGGAGAGCATGGTCTTCGATTCGAGCTTGTCGGCGAAGTCGAGGAGCGCGGGGATCTCGCGTGCGAGGTCGGGCTCGGTGTTTTCGCCTTCTCGGGCGAGTTCGAAGTAGGCTTCGATGTCGTCGGAGCGTCGGGCCAGTTCGGAGTCGTCGGCGAGGAGGGTTTCGAGGCGCTTGCGCTCGCGCATGAGGGGCTGCGAACGCGCGGCGTCGGCCCAGACGGTGGGGTCGGATATCTTCTCTTCGATTGCGGCTAGTTCGCGGCGGAGTCGGGGAGAGTCAAAGATACTCCCGCAGAGCGCGTACTTTTTCGCGAACCGGGGAGTAGGAGTATTCGAAGTCGCTAAGCATAGGTGTCTCTAGTCTACGGCAAGTTTGCGTTGAAGGCTGAACACGAGAACGAGCGTTGTGATGATGGCGCAGGCGTAGGCGAAGAGGTCGCCGTGGGCGGCGTAGAAGGTGAGGTCGTGCTCGTAGGCGAAGTGGACACGGATGCTGGTTCGCTGGTGGCGCGGGGCGGCGGCGGTGACTCGGCCGTAGGGATTGATTGCGGCAGTGACGCCTGTGTTGGTGGCGCGAAGGATCCAGCGATGATTTTCGATGGCGCGCATGCGGACCATGTTGAGGTGCTGCCAGGCGGCGCTGGTGTCGCCATACCAGCCGTCGTTGGAGATGTTAATGAGCGCGTCGGCTCCCTGCTGGCTCAGTTGGCGAATCTCGTCGCCGAAGATGGATTCGTAGCAGATGAAGACGCCGTAGTTGTGGCCGCTGGTGTTGAAGATGGTGCGTTCTTTCCCAGGCTCAAAGGAGCCAACCTCGTTGAGCAGATTTTTCGCGAAGAAGAAGAGGTCTTTGTAGGGGACGTATTCGCCGAAGGGGACGAGGTGCATCTTGTCGTAGTGTCCGGCGAAAGTGCCGTCGGGATTGATGAAGGAGGCGCGGTTGTACATGGTGTAGCCGGATTTTGAGGTGGGGTCTGGATCGAAGCCGGTGCTGCCAACGATGACCGGAGTCTTATCGGTGCGAGCCAGCGCTGACATCGCGTTGCGGAAGTGCGGGTCAAGGTCTTCGAAGGGCGCGGGGGATTCGGGCCAGACTATGAGATCGGTTGGCGTGGGGGGCTGGGTGCTGGGATCGGCTCCAGCGGTGGGCTCCGGGTGACGGATGAGATAGACAGAGGGGGTGTCGACCAACTCCGGGATTCCGAGGAGGAATCTGGGTGACGGGTAGCGGCTAAGGTAGGAGAAGGACTCGATGAATTGCTGAAATGTTGGCGGCGGGCCTGTGTTGGCGGCGCCTACTTCGAGATTTTCCTGAACGAGTGTGGCGGTCGCGGTGGTGGGGGAGGCTTTGGGATTTGCGATGAGGCGCAGACCCACGACGTAGACGACGATGATGATGACTCCGACGATGGTGAGGACGGGACGAGTGAACCGTCGCTCGCGGAGGCGGATGCGGGTGAGCCAGAGGGCGTTTACGGCAGCGATGACGAAGGAGAGCCCAAAGACTCCAGTGAAGGGGGCGAGGCGAGTCAGGAGCGGATTATCGACCTGAGCGTTGCCGAGCGGGTCCCACGGCAGACCGGTGATGCGGGCGCGGGCGAGTTCTACGGCGACCCAGGCGAACGGAACCATGAGGAGAGCAGCCTGACGGCCGAAGCGTCTTCGGAAGGCGGCGATCAGAGTACCGAACAGCGCGTGGTAGAGCCCGAGATAGAGGCAGAAGAGGACGAGGATTCCGGCAGCGATGGGCTTGGCGAGGCCGCCGTAGAGGTACATGGTCTGGTAGATCCAGTAACAGTTGCCGAAGTACCAGAGGAAGCCGCAGAGATAGCCAAGAAGGGCTGCCTGAAAGAGGGTAAGTGGATTTCGTGTCTTATCGTTACCGAGGAGGGCCCAGAGGAGAGGCAGAAGGGCCATCCAGCAAAAGGCTGTGCGCCAGAGAGGCGTGGGGCCCGCGATTGGAAAAGGGAGAACCTGAAGGACGCCGGATAGTGCGGCCATGGCCCAGAGTTGCAGGGGGATTCGTCGCATCGCGTCTGAAGTCTAACATTGAGTGATTTCACAGCTACAATAAACAAGGCATGAACGTACTGATTCAAATCCTGGCAAAGATTCTGGTACCGATGTTTTTTATCGGAATGGCGGGGTCTGCACTTGTCGTGGTCTTCACGGTGATACGTGACCTGCGGCAGGTGCTATCGAAGAAAGACGAGTTAGGTGGCACAGACCTTTGATTAAAGCTTTGAATTTTTTAGAAGCACGTGCAAGGCTTGACGTTGTGTTGTCGGTAACATTGGTTCGACTGTGGGAACAGGTGGCGTTCTCTCGATAATGGGCTTTTCAAAACCAACTATCGCCTTGCCGCAATCAAACCGCGTACGCCTGGTCGTGGCGTCCTCGGTGATGCTTACCTTTATCTCGTTCTGGCGCGCGGCTGCCATCGTTTTGAATGATCTTGGCTCGTCGGCGTTTTATGCTGGAGGGCTTGCAGAAGAGGCGGTGGGAAAAGCAGCTCCGTGGCTCATCCTTGGGGTCGTGATCTTTTCGTATGCGGTTCGAGCGGTATATGTCGAAAGCTGCTCGATGTTTACGAGGGGCGGCGTCTACCGTATCGTCAAGGAGGCGCTTGGCGGAACGTTTGCCAAGGTGAGCGTCTCCGCGCTGATGTTCGATTATGTTTTGACGGGCCCGATCTCGGGCGTTTCGGCTGGTCAATATATTGTCGGAATGATGAATGACCTTGCGGTGTCGTTCGCGACAAGGTTTCATTGGGCCGTTGTTCCCCATGTAAGACCTGATATCACCTCGGCCTTTATCGCGAGCTGCATTACAGGATATTTTTGGTGGCAGAATACCAAGGGGATCGAAGAGTCCAGCGAAAAGGCATTGGATATTATGAAGATAACGACCGTGATGGTCGTCATCTTGCTGGGCTGGGGGATTTTTACGGTGGTTCATCGGGGTGCAGTACTGCCCCCGCTGCCGACTCCGTCGAATCTGCATTTCAGCCCGAACGCTCTGGGATTTCTGAAAGGAACCCCATTTGCGGCGTCCCTTGGACTCTTCGGCGTACTGATGGCCTTTGGACATTCGGTATTGGCGATGAGCGGCGAAGAGTCGCTGGCGCAGGTGAATCGCGAGATTGAGCACCCCAAGCTGAAAAACCTGAAGCGCGCTGCACTTGTGATTGCGATTTATAGCTTCATGTTCACGGGCGTGTGCACCTTGCTCGCCGTAATGATTATTCCGGACGACGTTCGTGTTCATATCTATCGCGACAACCTGATTGCCGGTATGGCCATGAATATGGTGGGGCCGCAGGTTCTGAAAGTCACTTTTCGCTTCTTTGTGGTTGTGGTGGGTTTTCTTATTCTGGGAGGCGCGGTCAACACGGCGATTGTGGGTTCTACCGGTGTGTTGATGCGCATTGCGGAGGATGGAGTCCTTACGGACTGGTTCCGCAAGCCGCAACGGAAATACGGGACGAGCTACAGAATCATTAATCTTGTTGCAGGAATGCAGCTACTGGTTATCGTGTTGACGCACGGCAACGTTCTGGTGATCGGTGAGGCATATGCCTTCGGAGTTATCTGGAGCTTTACTTTTAATGCACTTGCGATGCTTGTGCTTCGTTGGAAGTTTCGCGGCGAGCGCGGCTCGAAGGTACCTCTCAATCTCAGAATAGGCACGACTGAAATACCAATAGGGCTCATAGCAGTATTTTTGGCGTTGTTCAGTACGGCGGTTGTTAATCTACTCACAAAATCGGTGGCGACGGTAAGTGGCGTGGTTTTTGCGGCTGCGTTTTTTTTGATTTTCTCGTTATCCGAACGAACCAATAAACGCCGGCACGACATTACAGCCCGGCAGATGAAAGAACACTTTCAACTGGAGCATCAGGATAATGTCGGGCGTGAAGCGCTGGAGATACGGCCCGGTGCTGTCGTGGTGACGATGCGTGATTCGGCTGCGCCGTTCGCGCTGAAGTGGGCTTTGACCCATACCAATACCGACGATCAGGACCTGGTGGTGCTGGCGGCTCGAATGATGGGCGCCGGCGGGCCTGAGTATGTGAATGCCTCGGAGCAGTTATTCAGCGAACACGAGCAGATGCTGTTTACCAAAGCGGTGTCGGTTGCGGAGAGCTTCGGGAAGCATATTTCGCTGCTGGTAGTTCCTGCGGGAGATATTTTTGCTGCGCTGGTGCAGACGGCTAACTCGCTGGATGCGGCTGCGGTGGTGTCCGGGTTATCGACGAAGCTTACGGCAGAGGAGCAGGCTTACCATGTTGGCCAGGCGTGGGAGGCTCTGCCGGAGCCTAAGCGGCAGTTTACGTTCTATGTGGTTCGACCTGATGGCTCGTCGCTTAATTTCCATATCGGGCCGCATGCGCCAGCGATTGAACCGCATGAGGTGCAGCTTGTGCATCGCCTTTGGCTGAATCTACGAAGCTCGCCAGAGATGCAGAACCTGCATCACAGCGATATTCTTTCGTATGCGCTGACGCGAATGGCGACCGAGGTCTCCCGTGACAAAGAGAGCACTCTGCGAGACTTGCAGAAGTGCATCGAGGAGAGCCAACACCGTCATGGGCTTGGCAGTTTGCGGTTTGAAGAACTGGATGAAGTGGGACCGGGATATGCGATTGAACCTGCGCATTCTGTGACCAATACTGAGAACGACGCCGCTACATCGACGCGAAAATAGTAAAAAGTTAGTTAGCTTATATTTGCGCGATGTGTAGTTCCTTTTGTATTGTCAGAAGGTATTGTTTTTACCAATGGCAGACGCCGAGTAACTCAACCTGGCCATATACCAACGGAGGTAACACGTGGAAGTAAGTCGAATTATTGCCGAGATTGATGCTCAGATCTCCAAGCTGCAACAAGCACGGGCGTTGCTGGCTGGGACATCGGCACCTGCCGGGCGAGGGCGGCCTAAAGGCAGCAAGAATGTTGCTTCAGTCGTTTCGACAACGAAGCCTCGTAAGCGAAAGTTGAGCCCCGAGGGTCGGAAGCGGATTGCTGATGCCATGAAGAAGCGTTGGGCAGAGCGAAGAAAGCAGAACGCTAAGAGTTAGTCTTTTGAGCTTGCAGGCCAGAAAACGCATGCACCTTTATCAGGTGCCTGCGTTTTTTTATGTTGGGTATGTTAATTTTGCAGGGACTGAAGCCCTGCGCTCCCTGCGAAAAGTAACAGCTACAACAAGGGTCTTTTCTACAGGTCAATGAAGCCGTTCCCCAATTTATGCGGAATCGGTTTATCAAGCTGTTATCGGGTAATAATGACTTCTCTGAGGCTATCCTTTGCGAGAAAGAATCTATAGTTACTGAACTCACTCAGCATATTTTCAATCTTGCGATTGTTATAAACGTTGATTAAGGGATAGTTCCCTGCCCGTTGCATCTCGACCACATCGGTATCGGTGAGATGGTACCGGTGGAATACCGTATCGGGGCTGGATGTCTGATGGAAGAAGGCAAGCATCAGACCTCCCGGCTGCAGAACCTGATGAATTCGGGAGAGTACCGGGGCCACCAGAGGCTCCGGCAGGTAGTCTGCCGTGTCCCAGAAGATGACGACGTCGAACATGCGGCCGGAGAAGTTGAGGTTGCTTTCAAGGAAGCGATCGACTGCGAAGGAGGGCTCCGAGCCCGGCTCGCCTGGGACCAGCCACTCCGGTTTGGACGCTTCTTCGACGACGTTGGCCATGTAGATACTGTGGCCAAGGCCGGTGATGTAGTTGATGTTGGTGGAGGAGGTTGGGCCGATGTCCAGAATGCGCAGAGATTCCTGGGCACGCAGATGTTTTATCAGCTCATTCCAACCGCTGGAGTGGCGAGGCACACGACCAGAATCCCCTCCACGAGAGTTACTGTTGTCACCGCCGCCGAAAAGGTTGCGCATAAGTCCGCTTCCCTTTCCAGTCTAAGCCTTGGCTTCAGAAAACAGCGTTTCGTTCGGCGCGTCTTCGACGGGCGCAGGAGCAGACGACTTTGGCTTTGTCTCGGGCGCGGTTTTGAGTTCGACGCGACCGGTGAGGACAGCGCTTTCTTCGATGGAGAGCCTTCCGGCGAGAATATCTCCCTTGACCCGAGCGGACTGGCGCAGATCGACGCGGCCTGTTGCCTGAACGTTTCCTGTGAGCTGCCCGAAGACGACGACATCGCGGACACTGATATCAGCCCGAACCTGCGCGTTTGGACCAATGGTGAGGCGGCTTTCCTCGAGGGTAATGGTTCCTTCAACATCTCCGTCGATGAAAAGATCTTCACTGCCGGAGAGCTCTCCCCGGACGATGACCGATTTGCCAATGACGGTGGAACCCTCTGCTGGCTTCATATTTTGTGTTCCCCTTCTGTCGAGTCTGCTGCGGGTGTGTCTTGCCGAACTATACCCAAGCTAATGCCCTGAGGCAACAATGCTTAAAACTTTTAGAGCACAAGTAGCGTCTTAGTAAGATGAGCAGGATGGGCAATCCAAGCTGAGAGGTGTCGGTTGGGAAGAATATCAGCGGATGGGCCTGCTGGATTCTGTGCGGTACGGGTGAGACAGATTTCAGAGCGGCTAAGATTTTGCAGCCGAATGGCGGCAGGATCTCTGCTTCTGCTGACTGCGCTTGCAGCCCCCAGTACAAGGGCGCAGAGCGCCGATGCTTCCCAGGATGCGGGCGCTGCGTCGCTGACGTCGATTGCGCCGCGCTCCCTGATCGTCGATGCGGCGACGAATGAGCTGATCGCACTCCACCACAAGGACTCTTATCTGCGTTATCGGATGGAGACGATCAACGAGAAAGGGGATCAGGTTCGCGACGTTATCGAGAGCAAAGACGGCACGGTGGCCCGTCTGATCCTGAAAGACGGCAAGCCGCTGACCGGGGACCAGGATAAGGCTGAGCGTCAGCGTTTGAATGACATGATCGCCAACCCGGCGGCCTACGCCAAGCACGTGAAGAATGGAGAGGCGGAGAAGAAGATGGCAGACGTCCTGGTGCCGCTGATGGCGGATGCCATGATCAACACTTACACTCCAGGACAGCCGCAGTCGGGCCGGAACGGCGGGGCGCCGGAGATTGTTCTGGACTACAAGCCGAATCCGAAGTGGGTTCCGCCAAGCACGGAGGCCCAAGCGCTGACGGGACTGGAGGGCCGGGTCTGGATCGATGCGAAGACGCATTACGTGGTGCGGATGGAGGGAACGGTCTTCCGTGGAGTGAACTTCGGGTGGGGCATGTTGGCCCATATCTATCCGGGGGGCAAGCTGGTGATGAATCAGACGAGTGTGGGTGGGAATCGCTGGATCTTTACGGATTTTTCGATGGAGTTGAGCGTGCGTGCGTTGATGGTGAAGACACTTAATATCCGATCCAGCGCGAAGGCCAGCGGGATTCAGACGCTTGGGCCGATGAGCTATCAGGACGCGATTCATCTGTTGTTGGAGACGCCGTTGCCGGATCGGTAGAGTCCGGGGTCAGGGTTCAGTTCAATGATGCCCCTTCGAGAAAGCACAACGACTTTTCCGCTAAGACAGCCCAGGGCCAGATAGCGGCTTCAGGCAGTGACGCGAGCTTTGGCGTGAAGCGTCTGGCGGCGAACGGTTAACGCTTCGATGCGATCGCGCTGCACTTCGAAGCCGCGTCCTGCCTCGGTGGGTACGATGATTTCGCCTTTGTGGCTAACGGTTACTGCGGGCTCGATAATGTCGTTGGCCCAGTAGCGGCTGGATGCGGAGACGTCGCCGGGAAGCGAGAAGTTCCGGAGCGACGAGAGTGCGATGTTGTGGGAGCGACCTATGCCTGTCTCGAGCATTCCGCCGCACCAGACGGGAATTCCACGTTCTTCGGCGGCGTTGTGGACGGCAATCGCTTCACTGAATCCGCCAACACGTCCGACCTTGATGTTGATGATGCGGCAGGATTCCATGTCGATGGCGGCGAGAGCGTCGCGGCGATTGCGGATGGACTCATCAAGACAGATGGAGGTGTTGAGCCGTTTCTGAAGCATGGAGTGGAAGTAGAAGTCGTCGTACCAGAGAGGCTGCTCGATCATGAGCAGGTTGAACTGATCCCAGTCAGTGATGTGATCGAGGTCTTTCATCCGGTATGCGGAGTTGGCGTCGCAGGAGAGAGTAATGTCGGGCCAGCGATTGCGAACAGCATCGAAGATTTTGGTGTCCCAGCCGGGCTTGCACTTCAGTTTGATGCGCTGGTAGCCAGCGGCGAGTTCGGTCGCAATCTTCTTCATCAACTGGGCTGGGGTGGCCTGGATGCCAATGGAGACGCCGCAGGGGATCACGGTGCGGACTCCGCCGAGGAGTTCGGCGAGGGAGACGTTCTCAACCTGGGCCTCGAGGTCCCACACGGCGTTTTCGAGGGTGGCTTTGGCCATGCGGTGGCCGCGCACCTGCTTGAAGATGTCGGGGCAGCTTCCCCCGCGTTCAACGTTCGCGTCGAGAAGACTCGGGGCCTAGTTCGCTTTCGATCATGAGCCAGGCGGTGTCGATCGTTTCGTCGCTGAAGTAGGGGTGTTCTCCTGCGACGCATTCGCCCCACGCAGTGAGGCCTTCGGATTCGAGTTCGATCAAAAGGATGCGGCGGGCCGTGGTCAGGCCGAAGCTGGTTTCAAAGGGATGAGCCAGCGGCATGTTGATCTCGCGCATGTGGATGGCGTCGATGTTGAGCATAGGCTGTTCCTGTTTTTCCAATCGTGATGCGGTCAATATGGTGGAGCGGCTGACTCTTTCCCAGCTTTCAGATCTCTTCTAGAACGTTTTGACTTGTTTTAAGTTTCCTTCCAGTGGCCGAGAAGAAAACTGCCGTTGCCCTCTGCGTCGCGGTCGTAGCCGATGACGGCGAGGCCACGGCTAAATGCCGATTCGAGGGCCTCGCGGTTGCTGCTCTGCACGGCACGCGCAAGGCTTCGTTGTTGGGCATCCTGCTTCCACTGGTAGATGGTGTGCGGGACGGTGACGCGTTCGACGACTTCGGTTAGGTGGGCTTCACCGCGAAGTATACTCGCTACGCGGTCGGAACGCAGCCACCACTCGGCGTATAGCCGGTCGGTCGGCAGGCCTCCCTGCAAGGGGGAGGAAGAGGGACCGTAGAAGTCGGGCTGGTAGCGACGGACGATGATGCCGAGCCGGGCGATGTTCAGGTGGGCGTTGCGGATTTCGAGCGGATCGAAGGTCCATTCCATCAGATGGAAGCCTCGGGCGATGGCGTCGTCACGCTGGGCAAGCTTGAGGCGGCGGCCGATGCCGGAGTTGCGATATTGGGGCAGGACGGCGAGCATGTGCGAGTGAAGATAGGGCTTGCCGTCGCGGTAGCCGGGCAAAGACATGGCGAAACCAATGAGGGTTTCGCCGTCGAAGGCTCCGATGACCTGGCCGCCGATGCGGGATGCGACTATGAAGACGCGGCGAGGGATGAGGTCTCCATCGCTGTAGCCCCAGACTTCGAGTTGGAGAACAACGCAACGCTCAAAGTGTTCGAGGGTGGTAAGAGGCTGGATGCTGATCTCTGCGTGGGGGCTTTCGTTCATGGCCTTGGTAGCTCACTGGCGGCTTTCTTCGCCTGGATCCATAGTAAGTCGAGTTCGAGTGGGGTCGAGGCCGCCAAGGCGTCCCTGCCGCCCGCGGCAGACTCCATGGCAGCAAAGCGGCGACGGAACTTTGCGTTGGTGGCGCGCAGAGCCGATTCGGGATCGACTTTGAGGTGACGGGCGAGGTTCACGGCGGTGAAGAGAAGGTCGCCCAGTTCTGCTTCGATCTCTGGCTTGGATTCGTTGGATGCTGTTGGTACCAGCTCTGCTTTCAACTCGCCGATCTCCTCGTGGAGCTTGTCGAAGAGCCCGTCGGCGTTTGGCCAGTCGAAGCCTACCTTCGAGGCGCGGGAGCCGAGCTTGGATGCCTCAAGGACCGCCGGCATGGAGCGGGGAATGTCGTCGAGCATCGATTGTTCGGGTGTTTGTGTTGTCGGCGAGGCGCTTTTTTCGGATTGCTTGATCTGCTCCCAGTTGCGGAGGACGTCGCTGGCATCGGTTGCGATTGCGTCGCCAAAGATGTGAGGGTGGCGGCGGATCAACTTGGCGTTCAGGTTTGCGGCGACGTCGTGGATGTCGAAGTAACCGGCCTCGGAGGCCATTTGCGCATAGAAGAGCACTTGCAGGAGCAGGTCGCCGAGCTCGTCCTTGAGATCGGGCCAGGCGCGGCGCTCGATGGCGTCGAAGACCTCGTAGGTCTCTTCCAGGGTGTGGCGCTTGATGGTGTCGAAGGTCTGTTCGCGGTCCCATGGACAGCCGCCGGGCCCGCGCAGATGAGCCATGATCGCGATGGCTTCAGCGAGAGGATCAGCAGGTGCTGTGGTCTTCGCCGGGGGTTGTTTCGGTGGGGGCGCGGCCATCTCTTCACTTTACCCGAAGGCTTTGGTTTTCTCCTGTGCCCCGGATAGATTATGCTTTGCAGCATATGAGGTCTGAGCCCGCAGCCAATTCGAAGCCGAAACAACGCAGGAGCCGATGGGTGTTTCTGCTTGTTCTGCCCTACCTGGGGCTTTGCTTTCCGCAGGTCTATGCGCGCTCGACGCCTGCGCTGATGGGCTTTCCTTTTTTCTACTGGTACCAGTTCGCGTGGGTGATCGCCGCGTCTGCGTTGCTGGGTATTGTCTACCTCAAACTTAGAAATTAGAGCCAGAAGCAAAGGCGGCAGGCAGGGTCGTAGCTCATGCTGCCCCGCCGCCGTTGGGAGAAGATGCAACGCGCCGGCAGCACACAGACGCGTTGCATGAAGGTAGGTTGGGGTGCGGGTTATTGCTGGCCGGCAGGTCGTGCAGCCGAAGCGGTCGTGGACTGATCGCCGCGGTTGGACATCAGCTTGATCTCGACGCGGCGGTTTTTTGCGCGTCCAGCGGAAGTGCTATCGCTGGCCACCTGCTGATCCTTACCGATTCCGATGAGATAGAACTTGTGCGGGGGGATGTTGTACTTGGATTGCAGATAATTGGCGACGGCATCGGCGCGGCGCTGGCTAAGCTGGTAGTTGTACGACGCGTCGCCTACGGAGTCGGTTCCGCCGGTGACTTCCAGAATGTAGCCGCGGGCACTGGTGAGGTTAGCCGCCAGATCGTCGAGCTGCGCCTTGTCAGCAGCGGTGAGGACGTACTTGTCGAAGGCGAAGTTCACGCTGACGTCTGAGAGCTGTTTGTAGTTGTCCAGATTGGCAACGACGCCGCTGAGGCTGTCGACGCGGTTGTAAGCGTCCTGAGCGGACTTGTTTGCTGCGTCCGCGGACTGACCGGCTGCCAGGGCATGCTGGTCTGCGGTGTCGGCTGCAGTCTGAGCGGTTGCGATTCCGGTCTTGGCGCGCTCATCGGTGTCGACGATATAGCGATGATCCGCGGCGGTCTTGCTGTCGAGAGCATTGGTCTGGTCGATGAGGGGGGCGGTCTGAGAACGAACGTAGTTCTTGCTCGAGCAGCCGACCGTGAAGGTAAGGGTAAGAGCACTGGCGAGGACAAAGGTGGAGGCAGATTTCATTTTCGTCTTGTTATAGCGATTGGAGCTCATTGGTTCACTCTCCCTGGGTTTAGAAGTACTGCAACACAAGAGCTGAAGCAATTGGCATGCCAAAGGATTAGTACATTTAAACCATTTGTTTACATATAGTTACACAATCAACGACGACCTGCGGATCTTCAGCTTCGCCCTCGCTCCGGGAACTTTTGATGTGGTAACGCGTCAAATCTACCTAGCAATGATCTGCACACAGGCCGGGCGTCTACACTGCAGACTCGGGCCTTATCGACAGCATGGATCTCCACGAGAAAATTCGAACGCTGCCCACTCAGCCGGGTTGTTACCTGTACAAAAACGCCGAGGGCGAGGTGATCTACGTCGGGAAGGCGAAGAACCTTCGTGCGCGGGTGCGGTCGTATTTTCTGGATGCGTCCCTGACGAATGCGAAGACCGGTTCGCTGATGCGCGAGGCCGTGGATGTCGAGTACATCACGGTGGCCAACGAGCATGAGGCACTGGCGCTTGAAAATAACTTGATCAAGCAGAAGAAGCCGCGCTTCAACATTTTGCTGCGGGATGACAAGACCTACCCGTACATTAAGCTGACGATGAACGACCGCTATCCCAAGGTGTTTGTGACGCGGCGGCTGCGGAAAGACGGCGGGGTGTACTACGGGCCGTATTTTCCGGGGAATCTGGCTTATCGTCTGGTTGACCTGATCCACCGGAGCTTTTTGATTCCCAGTTGCAAGGTCGATCTGTCGCGCTACCATCCGCGTGCCTGCCTGCAGTACTACATCAAGCGTTGTCTGGGGCCGTGTGTGGAGGGTTTTACGACACCGGAGACCTACCGCGAGAGCGTTCGCGATGTGCAGCTTTTTCTGGAAGGGCGCCCTAGCGAACTGGAGACCTCCCTGACTCGGCGCATGGAGGCTGCGGCCGAGGCGGAGCAGTTTGAGCTTGCTGCACGGCTGCGCGACCAGGTGGTTACGGTCCATCAGATGCAGGATAAGCAGAGGATCGCAACGACGGACAATGAGGATGCGGACGTCTTCGGGTATCACTACGAGAACGAGATGGTGGCGGTGAATCTGTTTCACATGCGTGGCGGCAAGATTGTGGATCGCCGCGACATGTTCTGGGAGGATCTGCCTGAGTCTCCACTGGAGATGCTGACCGAAGCTGTCTCCGAGACGGATGAGTTGGAGTCGATTCCCCGCATGGAGCCTGAGCCTGAAGCCTCGGCACCGGAGATCGGGGAGGGTGTTGCGGTGGTGCAGCACACACCGGTGGCAGAGTTGGGCGCGGCGTTTAGTCCGGCTGCGTTCTTCTCCGCGTTGCTGAAACAGATCTACCTCGATCAGAGTTATGTGCCGCGATCGATTCTGGTGCCGGTCGAGTTTCCGGATCGCGCGCTGCTGGCGGAGATGCTGACCGAGCGGACTGGCCGGCGTGTGGAGATTCTTGCACCGCAACGCGGGGAGAAACGGTCGCTGGTCGATCTGGTGGGTCAGAATGCAAAGCAATCGTACGATCAGCGGTTCCGCGTGCTGCAGCCGGGGATGAAGGCGATTCAGGAGGCGCTGCAGGACGCTCTTACGCTGGAAGAGCTGCCGCGCCGGATTGAGTGTTTCGACATTTCGCACATTCAGGGCGCGGAGACGGTGGCCTCCATGGTGGTGTGGGAGGACGGCGCGATGAAAAAATCCGACTACCGCAAGTTTCAGGTGAAGACTGTGACCGGCGTCGATGATTTTGCCAGCATGCGCGAGGTGATCCAGCGGCGCTACAAGCGGCTGCAGGAGGATAAGAAGCCGTTCCCTTCCCTGATCCTGATCGATGGCGGGTTAGGACAGTTGCATGCGGCGTACTCGGCGCTGGAGGAGATTGGCGTGACGCTGCAGCCGCTGGCGTCGATCGCCAAGCGGGAGGAGATCATCTACGTGTATGGGCAGGAGAACGAGCCAGTGGTGCTGGACCGGCGATCGCCTGTGCTTCACCTGATGCAGAAGATTCGGGATGAGAGCCACCGGTTTGCCGTGACCTATCACCGCAAGCGGCGGCAGATGCGCGACCGCGATAGTGAGCTTCTGTCGATACCGGGAGTGGGGCCAAGGACGCGGCAACGGCTGATTGAGCACTTCGGCAGCGTGCGCGGGATCAGGCAGGCTGCGCCGGACGCGCTGACTGCGGTGGTGAACGCTGCTACGGCGGAGAAGATTCGCAGGTACTTCGCCACCGAAGGCGTGGACAATGCCACGCTGACCGTGCTGAATTAGCGGCCGTGTGCTACTCTCCGAAAACCGATGCCTGAATCACAGTCTGAGCTTCCTCGCGTTCTGAACGCGTCTCACGCGACGTCTATCGTCGTGGGCATCATTATCGGCAGCGGAATCTTTCTGGTGCCGCGAGAGATGATGGCAGCAGTGGGATCGTCCCACGGCGTTTACGCTGTGTGGATCGTCGGGGGATTGCTTTCGCTGTTCGGTGCGATGACTTATGCCGAGATCGCTGCCGCGCATCCGCGGTATGGCGGCGAGTACGCTTTTCTGCGTGAGGCGTATGGCGATCTTGCTGGCTTTCTCTACATGTGGACGCAGATTACGGTCTCGAAGCCAGCCTCGCTGGCGACTATCGCAGCCGGACTGGCTCGGGTTTTGGGGACCTTTGCTGTCTTCAGCTCTTTTGCGCAGCCCGCGTTCGCCCATCTGTACTGGGGGCAGATTTTCGCTATCGCGATGACGTGGCTGATCGCAGGCCTCAACATCATCGGAACGAGGAGGTCCGCCAATGTGCAGCTTCTGCTGACGTGGCTGAAGGGACTGCTGATTCTCGTTATCGCGGGCTTCTGTTTTGGAGCGGGCGGCCATCACGGTTCGTGGCAGAACTTGACGACCGAGTTCGCCGGGGCGCGCGGCGGCTTCTCCGGCTTTATGATCGCGCTCGTCGCGGCGCTGTGGGCTTATGACGGATGGAGCGACGTCGTGACGATGGCAGGTGAGGTTAAGCGGCCGCAGCGCAGTATGCCGGTGGCTCTGGTGGGAGGAGTCGCGATCGTAGGTGCGCTGTACATGCTGACGAATGCGTCGATTCAATATGTCCTGCCAGCGGCGGCGATTGCTGCGGCGGACCGACCGGCGGCCTACGCGATGCAGATCGTTGCGGGTCACTGGGGAGCGACGCTGGTGTCGATCGGGATGGCGGTGAGTATCTGCGCGACTTTTGTCGGATCATCGCTTTCGGGAGCGCGGGTGCCGTTTGCGGCAGCGCGTGATGGACTCTTTTTCAAGCAGCTGGCGCATGTCAATCGACGGTTTCAAACGCCTTCGGCTGCGCTGATTCTGCAGGCTATCCTGAGCACACTGCTGTTGCTCACGATCGGCAGGTTTCAGGCGCTCTTTTCGCTGGCCATCTTCAGCGAGTGGTTCTTCTACGCGCTGACTGCCAGCACGGTTTTTGTGTTCCGTCACCGGGAGTCGACGCGTCCGTACAGCATCTGGGGTTACCCTGTGTTGCCGGCGCTCTTCATTCTTGCCGCGGCGGTGCTGCTGGTGTTTTCGTTTGCCGACCAGCCGCGCAACTCAATAATCGGAACGGCGATCATCCTTCTTGGCATTCCGTTGCACTACATGTTGCGAAGAAGAACGACCGCCTGATCCGGCGTGAGATTTCAGAGTCCTACTGAATGCAGAGGCTGTCCGAGGTTCGGACGTCGCTGTTCCTGCCACTGACGGGCCTGGGCGATGCAGATAAAGTGCAGGATCAGGAACAGTGGAACGGCGAACGTCGGAATCAAGCTCATTGGCAACATCGTCATTGGAGTCGTAGCAACCCCGTGTGGATTGATTAGTTGGGCAGTGACTCCTGAACCAAGGGCCGTTACCAGATCGGCGATTCCAAGGAATTGCCAGAGGATGAAGCTCCTCCGGTAGTTGAGATTAGTAAGTTTCAACGCGATGAGCGGCGCTGTCGCACCGATGGCCATGTCTCCCAAGCCCGCAGGCAACGCGAACGTGCCGGGCAGGAGGCCGTAGGCATACAACGCGAGGAACGTAAATCCTGCGATCCGCCAGGACTGCACGATGGTTAAGGTGCGCGGGTTTAAAGAAAATAGAAACTGCCGGAACTGCGGGGACGACGCCGACCATAGGCCAAAGATGGCGACGGGAATCAGCACGGCGAGTCCAAAGGCGAGCGGAGGCTGCTGCGGGTCGTTTTTGAACACATGAAGGGCGGAAGCGGTAAGAGAGAGAAGGAACCAGACTATGATGAGGCCGGTAGTGAGCTTGGCATACTTTGCGGTTGTCACGTCAATTCTCCTTATTTGATGAGGGCGTTGGTTATTTTTTGGGTAAGCTTTGTCAGACTTTCCGAGAGTTCGTCTCCAAGTTCGCGGCGCAATTCGGCTTGTGCCGCTTCCCAGTGGGGGGAGGCCTTTTTCAACTGAATTTCGCCGGCGTTTGACAGCCGCATTCGCCATTCCCGGCGGTCTTCGCCGCGTCGTTTGGCGATCCAGCCATGGCGGTTCATGATGGTGAGGGTTCGCGTGAGGGTAGTGCTGTCCATGGCAAGAATCCGCCCCAGCTGGCGCTGCGTAATCTCTCCGGCAAGCGAAAATGCCTGGAGGATGGTGAATTGGGTGGCCCGTATGCCCGCGGGACGGAGGGCTTCCTCATAGAGCTGGTTCATCGCTCGTGCCGTGCGGCGAAAGTTAGCGCACAGACAGGGGAGGACGGGGACGGATGGGTTCGCCATGGGTATTAGATGTATATGCATGTATTGGATTCAAAAAAATGCTGAGATTTTTTTGAACCCCTTTTCGGCTAAATAGGCGGGGGTCAGCTTCGGTTCTGGACTACGCGCTCGTACACGCGCACGTATTCCTTCGCCGGAGCTTTCCCATGAGAAGTCCTGCGCCATGCCGCGCTTCATCATCTCGCGTCCATTCCTTCTTGTTACGGAAGGTTTCCAATGCGCGCTGCAGGGCATCCAGCAGCGCCGATGACTTGTAGCCCCAGAACTTGAAGCCGTTGCCACCGCCGAATGGCTGCTCGTCGATGGTGTCTTCTAGACCGCCTGTCGCGCGAACTACCGGCACGGTGCCGTACTTGAGGCTGTAGATCTGGTTCAGGCCGCCGGGCTCGTAGCGAGACGGCATGAGGAAGATATCGGCCCCGGCTTCGATCTTGTGCGCCATCACGTTGTCGAACTTTACCTGCACGCGTACCTTCGCCGGATAACGGCTCGCCATCTCCGTCAGCAGGCGCTCGTAGTATTCTTCGCCGTTGCCAAGGATCAGGAGCACCATGTCCTGCTCGACCAGCTTATCCATGATCTCGACGATGAAGTCGAAGCCCTTCTGCGTTGCGAAGCGCGAGACGACGCCGATGACAGCGGTGTCCGTCGCCGATGCCCTCGAATCCGAAGGCGTGCAGCAGATCGCGCCTGCACTCCTTCTTGCCTGCGAGGTTTGTCGCCGAATAATGCGCGGCGATGTGGGAGTCGGTCGCGGGATCCCACTCGTCGTAGTCGACGCCGTTGAGGATGCCAAAGAGATCGCCGCTGCGCTGACGCAGAATGCTCTCGAGGCCGTTACCGAACTCCGAGGTCTGGATCTCTTCTGCATACTTGCGGCTGACTGTCGTGATCGCGTCGGCGTAGACGATTCCGCCCTTGAGGAAGTCAACGGTGTCGTAGTGTTCGAGCTTGTCGAAGGTGAACATGTCCCACGGCAGCAGGAGTGTCTCCATGGTGCGCGGCGGAAACCAGCCCTGATAGCCCGCGTTGTGAATCGTGAGGACGGCGGGCACACGGCGAAGGACGGGGTCGAAGAAGTAGGCGGAGCGCAGGAGCACCGCCAGCATCGCGGCCTGCCAGTCATGCACGTGAAAGACGTCGGGAACGCCCATGACCTTGTCAGCCTCGATGACCGCGCGGCTGAAGAGGCCGAAGCGCTCGGCGTTGTCCGGATAGTCGCCGGAGGGTGTGGCATAGAAGCTCTCGCGATCGAACAGCTCCGGACAATCGACGAAATATGTGCTGCACTCCATCGGCTGTGCCGCCGTCGAGGATGCGGACGAAGCGGTTGTAGGAAGGGAACGGGATGGTCACGCTCGGAAGGACGACCGGCAGCGTTCGGCGCCAGCTTTGGCGACCTGGCGGTAGTACGGGATAAAAACGCTAACCTTGTGTCCGAGTCTGGCCAAGGCGCGAGGAAGCGCGCCAACTACGTCTGCCAGTCCGCCTGTCTTGGCCCAGGGAGCACACTCCGATGCTGCGAATACGATATGCATGCTGTCTTCCTTTTCTTTGCAACCAAACCGTTAGTCTATAAGAGCACGTGGCGGTATATACACCGATTGGATGCAGATGAAACGTAAGCCAAAATTCGGACAGAACTTTCTTGTGGATGATGCTGCCCGTCATGCCATCGTCGACGCTCTTGGCGATATTAGCAAGCGGACCGTGATTGAGATTGGGCCAGGCCATGGTGCGATTACCGAGATACTCGCGGGACGCTGCCGACGGCTGATTGCGCTGGAGCTCGACCCGTGCGCTCGCGGCTGAGTTGACCTTCCGTTTCCGGGAGCAGCAGCAGGTCGAGATCGTCGAGGGTGACGTGCTCAAGGCCGACCTTCGAGCTCTGGTGCCGGAGGGGGAGACGGCCGACGTGGTCGGGAACCTGCCGTACTACATCACCTCGGATATTCTGCTGCAACTGTTTGCTGCGGGTAGCGCGGGATTGATTGCGCGGGCGGTACTGATGATGCAGCGCGAGGTGGCCGAGCGGTGGCCGCTGCGCCGGGGGTTCGCGACTATGGTCTGCTTTCGGCTACCGCGCAGATGAACGCTGGGGTGGAGAACCTGTTCACGTTGCCGCCGTCCGCGTTTTCGCCGCCACCGGATGTGTACTCGACGGTGCTGCGGCTGGAGTTTGCGCCGAGGTTTGTCGAGCTCGGTGTGGATGCTGCGGGCTTCGACGGCTTTCTGAAGCAGTGTTTCGCGCAGAAGCGGAAGACGCTGCAGAATAATTTGCGGGCCGCCGGTTACTCCGTCGAGGACATCGCAGCGGCGTGGCCTGCGGATGTGTCGCTGCAGGCACGGGCCGAGTCGCTGGCGCTGGAGCCGATGGCGGAGTTGTACCGCTCTCTCGTAGGAAGTAGCGCCTCCGATAGCCTGTGGCGGTCGTGAGCCAGTGGGTCAATTTGGGAAAACGTACCTCAGCGGCTAAAGCCGCACACCCTTATATCTACTTTCGGCGCGGCTAAAGCCGTGCCCTTAAGCAATGCCAGTGAAAGTGACCACCACCGGTCACGAGGCGGATTGAATCTGCTTAGTGACTGTCTGCGGCGATTTGTTCAAGCATCTTCTGCGCCTTCAGGCGGACACGCTGGATGAGGGCGGTATCATCGGCGATCGCAAGGAGGGTTGGCGAGATTGTTCCAAACTCAAGGGCGCGGCCAGCTTCGGCCTCCTGCGCTAACAAGATCATCTCCGCGTCGAGGCCCAGCCTGTCATAGCGATGCAGAAACTCCAGTCTGCGGCCTTCGTCGAGAGTGAAGGCGATGGCCTGAAGCTCGTCGGTCAGGGTCTCGACCGACTTGATTTCGGAGTAGTTATAGAGGCACGAACCGGAGCCGTCTTCACCGGTGTAGGTCAGGGTCTTCTTGCCTGTGTCGGCGATGTTTTTGGCCTTGGAGGCACACTCGATGTTGAAGTGATTCAGGCTTCGTGCGGACTTGAATACCTTGCCAATGGTGGCGGAGGTCAGCTTGATGGGCCGGTCGATGTGCTGGGCGGCCTGGCCACGCGAGGAGGTCGCGGTGGCGGGAAGCTCTGCCTGATCGGCGACATATCTGCCTGTTCCATCTTCCCAAAGGCGCAGCGTAAAGCGCGGAACCGGCAGGCCAGTCCGGTCGAACTGAAAGCTTACCTCTGCTGGCATCTTCGTAGTCGAGGCAGGCGCGCCCGATGGTGCGGGCGCCTGTGCGTGACTAAGAACAGATGAGAGTAACGCAAAACCGATCACGGTGCGGGAGATCAATCTCATCGGCGCGCGCCCTGGAGTTCGAGAGTCTGGGCGGTGTGGATGTGACAGATGGCGATGGCAAGCGCATCGGCAGCATCCGGCGAGTCGAAGGCGTTTTCGTTTTCGAGCAGACGTCTCACCATGAACTGCACCTGCTCCTTTCCTGCCAGTCCGTAGCCAACTACGGAGCTTTTGATCGAGAGCGGCGCGTATTCCACGACCGGAAGAGCACAGGTGGCCGCGGCCAGCATCGCTACGCCGCGAACCTGTCCCAGCTTCAACGCGGACTTCACGTTCGCCGAGAAGAAGACCTCTTCGATCGCGATGACTTCAGGTTGATGCAGTGCGATGAGAGCCGTCAGCTCTGCATATACCTGCGCGAGCCTTTGCGGCGGCTTGTCTTTCTTGTTGAGCCGGATTGTGCCTGCGGCCATGTGAACGAGACGGGGCATGCGGGCGTCGCAATCCAGCTCGACAACGCCGTAGCCGGTGAACTCTGTTCCACAATCGATGCCGAAGACACGCATGGGCGAAGTTTACTGCATTCGCTGGAGTCTTCCTATGACCAGGAATGCACTTTCGCAATCTAAATCTTTACCTGGAAATTCCCTCAAGCGGCGAGCTTGCCGTTGCATAGAGCTTTCGCTGCATTCTTCCTGCGAGAAATGCCTGCCGTCCAGCAAGAACCGCGTGCTGCATCGCTTCGGCCATCAGGAGCGGGTCTCTTGCCGCGGCAATCGCCGTGTTCATCAGAACCGCGTCGAAGCCCAGCTCCATCGCGACGGCGGCGTCGGAGGCTGTTCCTACACCAGCGTCTACGATCAGCGGAACCTCTGTGATCAATTCGCGGAGGATGCGCAGATTTGCCGTATTCTGGAGGCCGAGGCCGCTGCCGATCGGTGCGCCGAGCGGCATTACCGCTGCCGCGCCTGCGTCGATCAGGCGTTTGGCGAAGACGATGTCGTCTGAGGTGTACGGCAGCACGGTGAAGCCCTCTTTAACGAGCACCCGCGTCGCTTCGAGCGTGGCTTGCACATCCGGATACAGCGTCCGCTGGTCGCCGATGACTTCAATCTTTACCCAGTCAGACAAACCTACTTCGCGTCCCAGGCGCGCTGCGCGAATGGCTTCGTCGGCGGTGTAGCAGCCTGCGGTGTTGGGCAGCAGGAAGTAGCGCCGGGGATCAATGAAATCGAGGAGGGATTCGCTGGACCGGTCGAGATTCACGCGGCGAACCGCGACTGTGACCATTTCGGCGCCTGAGGCTTCGATGGCAGCCTGGGTCTCCAGGCCGTCCTTGTACTTGCCCGTGCCAACGATAAGCCGCGATTGAAAGGCTCTTCCTGCGATCACCAAAGGTTTCATGGTTAATATCCTACCCGTAGGTTGTGAGCAAAACGCAAACGGCTCGCGCTCAAGGAGAGCAGCGAGCCGTCTGGCGGTGAACTGTTGAGTTTGACCTGAGGCGCCCATACTCGGACTTGGCCTCGGCGTGGATCTTGCAAACTACAAGGACCGCCAGGACTAGAGCTATGGACGCTCTAAGCCTCAGTCACCTCACGTATTGTTGTGCAACTATTAGAGTCAATTTTCATAGGCTGGACCATCCTCCTTTCCCGTGTAGCTGCAGCGTACACCCTCAACTGAGGGGAATCAAGCGAACGCAGCTGCTGCCCGTCAACAGACGAGGGAAGGAGTGATGCTGAAGCTCAACGCTGGTGTAGCTGCGTAACCGTTAGGGATACAGGGCTGCTATTGATACCATTTGACTATGCGGCGATAAGAATCGAGATCCAGAATAGGGGGCGGCAGATGCCTGTATTCTGCCAGCCGTCGGGCTGTATGGTTGGTTGCGGTTTGAGCGTGAACCACCGGGCCGTCGCGCTGACCGGCCCGTTCGTACAGACCTGGGAGAACCAAAGCAAGTCAAACAATCACTTACATGAACTCATGTTTGCATTGAATGCAGACTCAGTCGTTGCTCAAGAGCAGGTAGCAGGGCGAAACCACTGAAGAGAGAAGACTTTTGGGAAGCGAGATTTCAAACGCTGACTCCGCAATACATCTCGATCGCGCTCGATCGCATCCCATCACACTGCTCGGAAAGGGGCTAATGACTTCATGAAGCCAGCCACAATTGTAGGAATACTTCTCATTATTCTTGGCATTATTGGATTTGCCACGGGTGGACTTTCCTTTACGCACCAGAAAAAAGACGTTGACGTTGGTCCGGTTCAGATCTCGCATAAGACACAGGACACGCTTCCGCTCTCGCCGATCTTCAGCACGGTTTCTCTCATCGCCGGTGTGGCTTTAGTTGTCGTTGGAGCAAAGGCAAAGTAGATACGCGACGAAAATCATTCGTCGTCTGTTAATCTTAAGGCCTGAAGATTAAAATCCAAATGAGAAGAAATATCGCCGGGAAACGCCTGCTCGCAGGTGTTCTTCTTGTGCTGTCGACTGCCTGTGCCCCCCTGGCGGCCCAATCCGTGGCACCGGGGACGTTGCCGGATGCGCCAAAGTCATCGCCCGATACTGACGAGACATCGCCGACGATGTTTCCTCATTCGGAGACTTCGTGGTGGTGGATCTCCGGGCAGGCGAACATTATCTTCCAGGCACATGGGCCGTTTCACTCCCCTTACGAGGGCGACCACAGCCTTCTGGGCCGAGGGGAGTACAAGCCGTCGCTGCTTGGCACGCTCTTTCTCGGAGCACAACTGCGGCGCGATCCGAAGACGAACACGGATGTCATCTTCGACCTTGAATCGTCGGGAGGACGCGGCATCAGCGAGGCGCTTGGGCTGGCTGGCTTTACCAATCTGGATGTGGTGCGCAATCCGAACCTGGGATCGGTGCCGTACATGGCTCGCGTTCAAGTGCATCAGACGATCGGCTTTACGGACAAGCTGGTTGAGAGCAGCCGTACCCCGTTTTCGCTGGCGACGCAGGTGCCCGAGCGTCGCCTGGAGTTCCACGTTGGCAAGATGAGCCTGCCGGACTATCTCGATATCAGCAGCATCGGCAGTGACAGCCATCTGCAGTTCATGAACTGGACTGTCGACAACAACGGCGCATGGGACTATGCGGCGGATACTCGCGGCTATACCTACGCTGCCGTCGCTGAGTACGACGACAGGGACTGGTCTGCGCGGTATGCGCTTGCGCTGATGCCGACGGTCGCTAATGGCACCGACCTTGACTGGAATCTGCGGCGGGCGAGCGGCCAGAACTGGGAGTTCGAACTCCGCAAACCTCTCTTCGGCACCTTGCTTCCGGGGGAGCGGAAGAGCGTGGTTCGAGTGCTCAGCTATGTGAACCATGCGCACATGGGGCTCTATCGTGAGGCTAACAAGGCTTATCTCTCGGGCGAGGATTCGACTCCGGATATTACGAAGCACGAGACGTTCGGTGCAGTGAAATACGGCTTCGGCTTGAACGCGGAGCAGGAACTTACTTCCAGCTTGCGCGCCTTTACGCGGATCGGTTGGAATGAAGGGCAGCACGAGTCGTTCGCCTACACTGAAGTGGATCAAACGGTCGAATTCGGCGGGGACTATTCTGGCCGGTCGTGGTCGCGGCGTTATGACAAGCTTGGGGTTACGTTTGTCTCGAACGCGATTAAGAAAGATCATCAGGACTACCTGAAGCTCGGCGGCCTGGGATTTCTTTTGGGCGACGGCAGGTTAAACTACGCTCGCGAAGATATCCTCGAGGGCTACTACAACCTGCATGCGTGGCGAGGAATCTTCTACGCGCTCGATCTGCAATACATTACCCATCCTGGGTACAACAAAGACCGCGGCCCCGCGCTGGTTGAATCCATTCGTATGCATGTGGACTTCTGAGATCTTCCCTGTTCCTCTTTTGCGCAGAGTCGTCGATTGAAGCGGTTGGAGTACTGATTTTCGGCTTTGGAGTTTAGCGTTGGGGTCAGGTCGAAACCGTATACTCATCGAGTGGAACAGCTCGGGATCCTTCAATTCGTGGCGTTTCTTGTTGGGCTCCTCTTTGGCAGCTTCCTGAATGTCTGCATCTCGAGACTTCCGCAAGGCGAATCTGTGGTTTCGCCTCGCTCACGGTGCCCGCAATGCGGATCGCCCATCCGCTGGTATGACAATATTCCCGTCCTTAGCTGGCCTCGGCTGAGTGCTCGCTGCCGCGATTGCAAGGCTTCGATTCCGTGGCGCTATCCGGTGGTCGAGCTCAGCCTTGGGGTGTGGTTTCTGCTAATTGGCGTCTCCATCGCGGAGACGTTGTTCGGCCGTGCCGCGCCACCTTTCGGCCTGACTAGCTGGTGGATCAATTTTGGAGTTGACCAGATGGGACTGGCCATCCTGGGCTTCCTTCTTATCGGTCTGATGGTGATGGACTGGCAGACGATGATGCTTCCGGATTCGTTCACGCTCTCCGGCATCGCCATCGGGCTCTTTCTCGTGTGCCTGAAGGCGGTTTTTCTTGGTCCGGTGGAGGATCAGGTTGTTCTGAATACGACGCATCAACTTCGCCTCAGTAGTCCGGGCAGCTTCATCAGCCGAGGAAACGTCTTTCTCACGGGGCCAGAGGCGTTGATCTTCGGTCGCCTCGCCGCCATATGCGGAGTTGCTCTTTTACTTCTACTGATTCGGTGGGGTTATAAGGCGATCCGTCATCGTGAGGGCATGGGACTCGGCGACGTCAAACTGCTCGCAATGATAGCTGCGTTCCTCGGCTTCTGGCCGGCGATTCTCTCTCTTTTCATGGGCACAGCGGCGGCTGCTCTGTACGGCGCTTTGCTGCTGGCGCGAGGCAAGGCTGGCGCGGCTTCGAAGCTCGCATTCGGCAGCTTTCTGTGTGTTGGCGGACTCGTCGCTGCGCGGTTCGGGAACCGCGTGATCGATATGTACATGGCGTTACTTCGATGAGATCGACATGGTAGCTTCGTTCGCTTGACACTTGCCAGCCGCACTCTTAGAGTCGAAGATGGCCATGCACAGTTATCCCCCATATCTCTGGAACTATGTTCCACTCGTTCTTCAGATCCTGGCTGCACTTGGCCTCGCCTGCGGGATGGTGGGCGCGTCGTTCTTTATCGGCAAACACAAAAATTCGCGCACCAAGGCCGGAGCCTACGAGTGCGGCATGGATCCAGTCGGCGACGCACGCGGCCGCTTCACCGTACGCTTCTACATGGTTGCGATGCTCTTCATTCTCTTTGATGTTGAAGCAGTTTTTATGCTTCCCTGGGCCGTGATCTTCCGGCGCCTGCCCGCGCTGACCGGCTCGCGGATGTTCGGCTTCTACGAGATGCTTGTGTACCTCGGCTTCGTCGCCGTCGGCCTCTTTTATGTTTGGAAGAAGGGCATCCTCAACTGGGCGGAAGATAAGGGAGACCTCTAATGTACGATCCCTCCTCTGCGCTCAAGGGCAAACAGGCCGTCTTCGAGGCGCATGCTGAGAATACCGCGGTCAAAGCGCTTGCCGATCTTGCTACCGATGCGAAGTACGACCGCAACGAACTGACGATTATTGTCTCCCGCGAAGATATTGTGGCCGCCATGGAGGCGGTCCGGAAGGCGGGGTACGGCTTTCTTGAAGATGTTACGGCTGTCGACTGGTATCCCACCGAGCCGCGATTTCAGATCGTGTATCACATTCTCTCGATGTCGCTGAAACAGCGCGTCCGTCTCGTCGTGCGGCTTGCGAGTGACGAGGCTGCTCTGGACAGCATCACTCCTGCATGGCCCGCAGCGAATTTTTATGAGCGCGAGATCTTCGATCTCTTTGGCGTTCACTTCGGCGGTCATCCCAATCTGCGCCGCATCATGATGCCCGAAGACTGGAATGGGCATCCGCTGCGCAAGGACTACCCAGTGGAGGGCTACCGCTAATGGCTCCTCTTGTTGAAGAGATCACCGGTCCCGCGGCGATTGATCCAGGCATCGAAGACGTCTTCGCCAACTCCGCGCACAATCGCCAGAACCCGCCGGCTCAGGACCAGACCATGGTTATCAACATGGGGCCGCAGCATCCATCGACGCATGGCGTGTTGCGTCTCGTCGTTGAGATCGATGGCGAAACCGTCGTTGCGCTCGCGCCGGACATCGGCTATCTGCACACCGGCATCGAGAAGACGTGTGAGGCGAAGTTCTATCAGCAGGTTGTGCCGCTGACGGACCGCATCGACTATCTCTGCCCGATGACCAACAACCTCGCGTACTGCCTGGCGGTTGAGAAGTTGCTGGAGCTTGAGATTCCGGAGCGTGCGCAGTATCTTCGTGTGCTGTTCAACGAGCTTACCCGGATTCAGTCGCATCTGGTCTGGCTCGGCACGCACGCCATGGACATCGGCGCGCTGACGGTCTTTCTTTATTGTTTCCGCGAGCGCGAGCAGTTGCTGCGCATCTTCGAGGCGGTGTCCGGCCAGCGGATGATGACCAGCTACGTCCGTGTGGGCGGCCTCAGCCTGGAGCCGCCGCGTGATCTTTATGACAAGATCCGCACTTTCCTGAAGGACTTCCCTGCTCACATCGACGAGTATGAAGGGCTGCTGCAGACGAATCCGATCTGGATGAAGCGCCTGAAGGGCGTAGGCTACCTCTCGCCCGAAGACGCGATTGCGCTTGGCGTTACCGGTCCCCCACTGCGTGCGTCCGGGGTCGATTTTGATGTGCGCCGCGACATGCCTTACTCCGGGTATGAGAAGTTCCAGTTCAACGTGCCGACCTCGAATGTTGGCGACGTCTGGGCGCGGTACATCGTCCGGATGCAGGAGTTTCGCGAATCGGTGAAGATCTGCCTGCAGGCTCTCGACGGCCTTCCGGAAGGTTCGATCGTCGCGGATGCTCCTAAGATCATTCTGCCGAATCGGGAGCAGATGAAGACGCAGATGGAATCCCTCATCCATCACTTCAAGATTGTGACGGAAGGCTTTGGTGTACCGGCGGGTGAGGTATGCAGCTCGGTTGAGGCTCCGCACGGCATGATGAACTACTATGTCGTCTCTGATGGCACCGCGAAACCCTACCGGGTGCATATGCGCAATCCGGGATTTGCTACTCTGCAGGCGCTTGAGACGATGTGCAAGGGAAGGCTGCTGGCGGACGTTGTCGCTGTGATCGGATCGATCGATATTGTGCTCGGAGAGATCGATCGCTAATGAACTCCTCTGGGGCAGCAATGGATCCCCGCCTCAGAACCGAACTTTGGACCTCGTGGGCATCGCTGCTTCGCTCTTACGCTGCCGCCCACGGACTCAACAGCCGGCATCACGCAGTCGTCGAAGTCGGTGCAGATGAGATTACGTTGCGGGTTGCCAGCCGATGGCTTCGCTTCACGCACGAGACTATGCAGGATAGTGACGGCAACGAGTCCACCTTCGCGCTGCAGGAAGATGGAACGGTTAAAATGAACGGTATCGCCGAAGAGATGGACCTTGCCGCCGAAAAGCTGGCGCGGGAGATGATGCAGAGTGAGTGACATAGCCAATACGATCTTTTCGCCCGAGCTGGCCGCACGCTTCGACCATCTCGTTACGATCTACCCGCAGAAGCGCTCTGCGCTGGTGCCTATGCTGCTCTATGCGCAGGACGAGGTTGGGTACGTCTCGGATGCTGTGGTCGCTGAGCTCGCTGAGCGGCTCGACCTTCTTGAGTTAGACGTTCGCAATGTGCTTTCGTACTACTCCATGCTGCGGACGAAGCCCGCGGGCAAGTACAACGTGCAGGTGTGCACGAACATCTCCTGCATGCTGCGCGGAGGTTACGAGATTCTGAATCACTGCAAGGCGAAGCTGGGTGTCGGGCATAAAGAGGTGACGAAGGACGGCGTCTTTTCGCTCGAAGAGGTTGAGTGCATCGGAGCCTGTTGCTGGGCACCGGCGATGCAGGTGAACTACGACTTCCACGAGAACCTGACACCGGCGAAGGTCGACGCTGTACTCGCAGACTATGCCGCAGGCCGTGGAAAGGACGCGAAGTAGCGATGGCCGATGCCGTCGCCGAGCTGGAGGCGCGGGAACGTGATTCCCATTCTTCTGATTCGAGTCTCCGTTACATGCCGGGTCTGGACATCGCGCGCGGGCTGGCGATCCTGATGGTGCTTTGCTATCACGGGATGGACGACGCCGTGCACGTCGAAACTCCGATCCACCAGAATCTCTTTCACGCGCTGCATGTGGGCTTCGGTCTGGGACTTTACGGAGTTCATCTTTTCTTTGTACTCTCCGGATTTCTCATCAGCGGCATTCTCATCGATAACCGCTCGTCGAACGGCTACTACCGTACGTTTTATCTCCGCCGTGCCGCACGCATTCTTCCTGCAGGATTGCTGATGCTGGCGGTGCTGAGGGCCGGGAACTGGATATCCTGGCGATTCTTCTTCGCGGCGTTTCTGTATGTCGCGAATATGCCGAGACTCTTCGGAACTATCGCCGAGTATGGGCCACTGTGGTCGCTTGCGGTGGAGGAGCAGTTCTACTTTGTCTGGCCATTCATTGTGAAGAGATCCACCCTGCGCGTTTTGACGTTGGTGTGCGCTGCGATTGTGCTGTTGACGCCTCTGCTTCGCTTTGCACTGCTGGGAGACGCTGTCGAATGGGATAGTGTTCAGCACAAGACCTGGGCGGTATGCGATTTTTTCGCGGCGGGCGCGTTGATTGCGATTGCGGTGCGCACTCCGGGCTGCCAAGCCTTCCTGGGCCGGCTCTTTCCGTGGCTGATCGGAGTTGGCGGTGTGCTCGTGCTCGCTACGAACCTGATGGCGAAGCCGCAGAACCAAGGGGCTTTGAGGCTTTTGTTCGCGGGCTGGCTTGAGCCGTGGCTGCTGCTCTGCTCCGGGCTGGTGATTCTGGCTTTTCTGCGTCCGTCGCTTGCGACCGGCGTACTGGCACCGGGGTTTCTATTTCTCGCGAAGATCAGCTACGGGTTGTACCTGTGCCATGCGCTCATCTTTCAGATCGTCTCCCGGCATTGGGCCATCCCGGTCGATGGAAGCTTTGGGTCCCTTGGGTTGCTGTTTTTGAGATTTGCAGTTGAGGCTGCGCTGGCGATTGGAGTTGCGGCGCTTTCCCGGTGGACGGTAGAAGAGTTCTTCCTTCGCCTGAAGCCAAAACCCGCACACGAAATCGCGTAGACTACTGGAAAGAGGACACACATCGTTCATGCCAACTCTCGTCAGCCATCCCGATGAAGTAAGAGTCCTCTCGCGACGCTTCGGCCAGGGTGCAGCCAATATCGACAAGTACATCGAGCTCGACGGCTATAAGGCTGTTCAGAGCGCCATTGCGCAGGGGCCGGAGAAGATGGCGGGCTGGATCATCGATGTTATGAAAGCCAGCGGTCTGCGCGGTCGCGGCGGTGCAGGCTTCCCTACCGGGATGAAGTGGTCGTTTGTGCCGAAGACATCCGAGAAGCCGAAGTACGTGCTGGTGAATGGCGACGAGTCGGAGCCGGGAACCTGCAAGGATCACGTCATCTTTCTCGAGGACCCGCATGCGGTGATCGAAGGTACCATGATCGCGGGGCTGGCGATCGGCTCGAAGCTTGGGTTCATTTATCTTCGCGGCGAGTATCGCTATCTGCTCAAGATCGTCGAAAAAGCTGTCGCTGATGCGTACGCAAAGGGCTTCCTCGGAAAAAACATCTTCGGGTCTGGTCTTGACTTCGACATCGTCACGCAGACTGGCGCTGGAGCTTACGAGGTCGGGGAAGAGTCTGCGCTGATGGAGTCGCTCGAAGGCAAGCGTGGTGTGCCGCGCATCAAGCCGCCGTTTCCTGCTGTTGTCGGACTCTATGGTGGGCCCACGGTCATTAACAATGCCGAGACGATTGCTTCCGCTCCGCATATTTTGCTGATGGGTGGCGAAGCCTATGCCAAGATCGGCAGCGAGCGCAATGGAGGCACGCGGCTGTTTGGCATTTCAGGGCATGTCGAACGCCCCGGCGTCTATGAGCTTCCGATGGGGTACTCGCTGCGGAAAGCTATTTACGAGGTTGCGGGTGGCATCAAGGACGGCAAGAAGCTGAAAGCTGTCGTTCCCGGTGGGGCTTCGTGCCCGGTTCTCACGGCAGACGAGATTGATGTCGGGCTCGATTTCGACCAGATGGGTAAGGCCGGAACGATGCTCGGCTCGGGCGGGATTGTTGTGCTTGATGAAACTGTCTCGATCGTCGAATTTGCGCTGCGGACGATCGCCTTCTATCAGCACGAGAGTTGCGGGTGGTGTATTCCCTGCCGTGAAGGTACTGACTGGATCAAGAAGACGCTGACCCGCGTCTACAACGGCGGCGGCAGCAAGAAGGATGTCGACAATGTGCAGTATCTCGCGGAGAACATGATGGGCCGGACATTCTGCCCGCTTGGAGATGCAGCGGCGATGCCGACTCTCGGCTTTGTGAAGAAGTTCCGCAAAGAGTTTGAAGACTATATTGCCGGCAACAAGGCTGGGACACCCATCATCACCGTTGAACAGCTAGTCGGAGCAGGACATTAAATGGCAGACGTAAAGTTCACCGTAGACGGCAAACAACTCACCGCCCCCGCAGGCACTTTGCTTATTGACGCCTGCAAGTCCGCCGGGATCGAGATACCCGCCTTCTGCTACTATCCCGGCCTCTCGCTGCAGGCTGCGTGCCGTATGTGCGTTGTGCGCATCGAGAAGATGCCGAAGCTTCAGACCGCGTGTACGACGCCTGTTGCTGAGGGAATGGTTGTCTCGACCGAGACTCCAGAGATCGCCCAGGCTCGCAAGGCGACGTTGCAACTGCTGCTTGGCAACCACCCACTCGACTGTCCTGTCTGCGATGCCGGTGGCGAGTGCGAGTTGCAGGACATGACCTTCAAGTACGGTGCAGCCGACAGCTTCTATGCTGAGCCCAAGAATCATCGGGAAGAACAGAAGTGGTCGCCCGTCGTTTACTTCGATCGTCCGCGCTGCATTCTTTGTTACCGCTGCGTGCGCATGTGCGGCGAGGGCATGGACGTGTTCGCGCTCGGCATTCAGAATCGCGGCGCTTCGTCGGTTATCGCGCCTAACATTCCTGCCGAGATGTCGCCCGACCACCTCGCTCATGTCGACTGCGAGCAATGCGGGATGTGTATTGATGCGTGTCCTGTTGGCGCGCTTACTTCAGGTACGTATCGCTACAAGACTCGGCCGTGGGAGATGAATCACGTCTCCACCATCTGCACGCATTGCGGAGACGGTTGCAAGACGACGCTGGGCGTGCGCTCGACGTCCGATGGAAGCGAGATTGTGCGCGGAGATAATCGCGACAAGTCCGGCATCAATGGCGACTTCCTCTGCAACAAGGGCCGCTACGCTTTCGACTTCGCGAACAACGAAAAACGGATCACCCAGCCGCTCATCCGCCAGGCGAATGGCGAGATGAAGCCCGTGAGCTGGGAGGCGGCGTTCGACTTCGTCGGCAAGAATCTCCGCGAGCTTCGCGATAAACGCGGTGGCAAATCGATCGGCGTCGTAGGTTCGAACCGCATCACCAATGAAGAGGCCTACCTTCTTCAGAAGTTCGCGCGCACAGTGCTTCGGACGAACAATATTGATCATCACCGGACGGCGGACTACGTCGCGTTCGCCCAGGCTCTGGCCGGCAAGCCGAACAGTACCGCGTCCTTGCGCGATACGATGACCGCACCCGCGATCATGATCCTCGGCGGGGATCCGACCATCCAGGCTCCTGCCACTGCGTGGAATATCCGCACGAACGTCCGCAATAATCGCGCACGCCTGTATATCGCCAACTCGGCAAAGATCAAGCTTCGGCGACAGGCGAAGGCCTTTGCGCATATCGCTCCGTTCAGCTACGGGGCACTCGCGAGCTTCATCGCAGGCGATGACATCGCCGTTGAATCCCTGACGCATGCGGGTACAGATGCAGCTTCGTTTCATCGTTTTCGCGAGGCTGTCCGCGCGGAAGAGCAGCTTCTTGTGCTCTTGGGCTCGGAGTTCCGCGGCGCCGACCTCAAGCGGCTGCTGGCCTTTGGCACTACGCTGCCGAACAGAAAGTTTGCCCTGCTCTCCGATTACTCCAACTCCCGCGGCGCGGCGGATATGGGGCTGCTTCCCGACATGCTTCCCGGCTACACTCCGCTTGCGGGCAGTGCTGGCTTCGCGGAGTACAACGCGCCCACTGAAACGGGGCTCGACCTTCTTGAGATCTTCGAAGCGGCTGGCAAGGGCGAACTCTCCGCCCTCTACGTCGCGGGCGCAAACCCTATCGCACGTTATGGCGTCGATCCAGAGTCTCTCAAAGATACATTCGTCGTCGTGCAGGATATGTTCCTCACGGAGACCGCGCAGTGCGCCGACGTTATCCTTCCGGCTGCGAACCTGTACGAAAAATCCGGCTCCATTACGAACAGCTACGGGGACCTTCAGCTCGTCAACAAGGCAGGAGATCGCGCGGGTGTACGCACGGACTTCGAGATGATCGTTCGCATCGCCGACAAGATGGGCGCGAACATGCAGGCGCTGGTTCCCTTTGGAAAAGGCACGCGGGCCGATATGGGCCAGAGCCGCGGCGCACAGTCCGGCGAGGCCGACCGCCATGCCGTCTGGCTCACCGCGAACAATCTCGAACCAAAGCTCAGCCCATTCGATCCGTTTGCGATTCTCGATGAGATCCAGCGGCTCGTTCCCGGTTACAACCTGCTGCGGCTCCAGCTACTCTCCGGCAACGACCAGCATCTGCAGCCGGCTGCACCTGCTCCTCTCGTGCAGATCAGTCCGCGTCGCGACCTGGTTCTGCCTTCAAACGATTCCCTCTTCACCTCGGGCACGCTAGGCCGCTACTCCGCCATGCTCTCGGATCTTCAGCAGAACGAGAAGCTCCGTCCACCAACGGGCCTTACCCAGATTGAAACCGCAGCCGACTAAAGCTCATGAAGTCGCAGTGAATAAAAACTCGAAGCTCAACCAAGGCTGAAAGCTGACAATGAACCATCTCAACGAATTTCAAACGTTCCTGCTGCTCAGCATCCTCAAAGTTGTGGTCGTCCTCGTCATTACACTGACGGCGGTCGCCTACACGGTGCTGCTGGAGCGAAAGGTGCTTGGCCGCATCCAGAATCGCTGGGGACCTTCGCGCGTGGGCCCGTTCGGCCTGCTGCAGCCGCTCGCTGACGGCATCAAGCTATTCCTCAAGGAAGATCTGACGCCGCTTGCGTCTGAGCGTCTTCTGTTCCTCATCTCTCCTGTTATTGCGCTCACCTGCTCGCTGATCTCTATCTCGGTGGTTCCCTTTGGCAAGGTGACCCACGTCGTTGCGAACGGCGTCGCGGTCGATATATTCAACGTCGCCGACCTCAACATCGGCCTGCTCGTGGTTCTCGGCATCACCTCTATCGGCGTCTATGGCATTGCACTCTCCGGCTGGTCGTCGAACAATAAATTCGCGCTGCTTGGCTCACTCCGCGCTACCTCGCAGATGATCAGTTACGAACTTGCGCTCGGACTCTCGCTGGTAGGCGTGGTTCTTCGTGCTCAGTCGCTCTCGCTGCGTGACATCGTCAACAGCCAGTCAGCGCATGGGCTTCTCAGCTGGAACTTCTTCGGCGGGTTTCAGTTCGTCGCCTTCTTCATCTACCTCATGGCCGCCTACGCGGAGACAAACCGCGCGCCGTTTGACCTGCCTGAGGCCGAATCGGAGCTCGTCGCCGGCTACCACACCGAATACAGCTCGATGAAGTTCGCGATGTTCTTCATGGCTGAGTACGCCAATATGATCACGGTAAGCTGCGTCGCCACGCTTCTGTTCTTTGGCGGCGCGTCCAGCCCGTTCGGGCACCTCTTCCCCGACTTCGGTCGCGTGCTCGAAGCTATCCTTCCAACCGTCTGGTTTGTCGTAAAGGTTCTCGGTTTTCTCTTGCTCTATATTTGGGTTCGCGGTACGTTGCCCCGTTTTCGTTATGACCAGCTCATGGGTTTTGGCTGGAAGTTTCTTCTTCCCGTCGCCATGGCCAATATCGTCATCACCAGCCTTGTGATCGCTTTGCGTAGTTAGCGGACGCAAAACACCAGGCAAGCTGTTTTACAATCAGCAGATAGCCCGAACAATCTTCTGCTGTGTTTTGCGTAAGCTGACAGCCTCAAACGATTCAGGAAAGACCTAGCGGAACATCATGCAACTGGCACTCTTTATCATCTTTGGCGTGTTGGCCGTAGCAGGAGCACTCAACCTGCTACTGCAGCGTCATCCTATCAATAGCGCCTTGTCGCTGGTGGTTGTCATGATGTCGCTCGCCGTCCTTTACTGGTCGCTCGGAGCCGAGTTCCTCGCCGCCGCCCAGGTCATCGTGTACTCCGGCGCTATCATGGTCTTCTTCGTCTTCGTGATCATGCTTTTGAACGCGGGCGAAGAGGAACGCACTCACGGCAGCCGCGCTGCTTACCTCGTTGGCTTCCCCGGTGCTGCGGCGATTTTCTGCCTGCTCAGTTTTGTTTTTCTGTCCGAGCGTCACGCCCTCGGGACTACGACCATCGGCGGGTATCTCAGCCATGTGACAAGCAATATCTCGGAGATCAGCGCTCTGCTCTTTACCAAGCTGCTGCTTCCGTTCGAGGTCACCTCAGTTCTTATCCTGGTCGCCATCCTTGGAGCCGTTGTGCTCGCGCGAAAGGAGCAATAGCGATGTCCGCACAGGTTCCTGTAGCCGCTTATCTCATCCTTGCTGCCGTTCTCTTCTCAATCGGAGTCGCTGCCTTTCTCATCAAGCGCAACCTCATCACCATCTTCATGTCGATTGAGCTGATGCTGAACGCCGTCAATCTTACCTTCGTCGCGTTTTCGCACATGTGGCACCAGGTCTCGGGCCAGATCTTCGTGTTCTTCGTGATGGTCGTCGCTGCGGCTGAGGCCGCGGTTGGGCTTGCCATCATCATCGCCATCTTCCGCAACCGCGAAACGCTGAACGTCGACCAGATCGACCTGATGAAATCGTGAGCTCTATGCCTCCAGCCTCTGCCAACTACGACTACCTCTGGCTGATTCCGCTAGTTCCCTTCGCCGGCTTCCTGATCAATGGAACCATCGGCCGCAAGCTGCCTCGCGGCCTCGTTGCTGCAGTTGCCCTGATCTGCACTGCCATTCCTGCTTCCATCGTTGCGTGGCTTTGGATCACGATGAAGGCGGCGGCCGCGCCCGAAGCGATTCAGCTTGTGAGCCGGCCATGGATCGCGATCACCGGGCTTACGATCAACTTTGCGTTCACTGTCGATCATCTGACGCTCATCATGCTCGGCGTCGTCACCGGCGTCGGATTTCTGATCCATATCTACTCCGTCGGCTACATGGCGCACGAAGAGGGGTACTGGCGGTTCTTTGCCTACCTGAACCTCTTCATGTTCTTCATGCTGGTGCTCGTGCTCTCTGAGAGCTTCCTTCTGCTCTTTGTTGGCTGGGAGGGTGTCGGCCTCGCTTCGTATCTGCTCATCGGCTTCTATTTCAAGAAGGACTCCGCTGCCGACGCTGGGAAAAAGGCATTCATCGTCAACCGTATCGGCGACGTCGGCTTCCTGCTTGCGATGTTCCTCATCGTTCGTGAGTTTGGCTCGCTCGACTTCACGAATGTCTTCAACGCCATCAGCGTCAATCCCGGATGGCACGGTGGCGTGCTCACGGCGATTGCTCTTCTGCTTGTACTTGGCGCAACTGGCAAGTCCGCGCAGATTCCGCTGTATGTCTGGCTCCCCGACGCGATGGAAGGCCCAACACCTGTCTCGGCACTCATCCACGCGGCAACCATGGTTACGGCTGGTATCTATATGGTGGCGCGCTGCCACACATTGTTTGATCGTAGCCCGTATGCTCTCGGGGTCGTCGCCATCATCGGAGCCGCGACTGCAATCTTCGCGGCTTGCATCGGCATGGTGCAGCACGATATCAAGCGCGTTCTCGCTTACTCGACCGTTTCACAGCTCGGCTACATGTTCCTTGCTTGCGGAGTCGGGGCCTACACAGCCGGCATCTTCCATCTCCTCACTCACGCGTTTTTCAAGGCGCTGCTCTTTCTTGCTGCCGGTTCCGTTATTCATGCTCTTTCGGGCGAACAGGATATGCGCAAGATGGGCGGCATGCGCAAGCGGATTCCCGTCACTTTCTGGACGATGACGATGGGCGTAGTCGCTATCGCGGGAATACCACCGCTCGCTGGCTTTTTTTCCAAGGACGAGATTCTCTATCGGACCTTTGTCTCCAGCAATCCGATCGGCAAGCTGCTCTGGTTCGTCGGCCTCGTCACTGCGGGCATAACTTCGTTTTACATGTTCCGGCTCTGGTTCAAGACCTTCTTCGGGCCTGAGCACTTTGAGGAGCGCTCGGATCTGCACGACCATGGTGCGGCTGTTCACACTCACTCCGGCACTCACGCGGTTATGGTCGCCGATCCTGAGGAAGACCATGCTCCGCATGCGCACGGCGTTCATGAGTCTCCGGCGATCATGACCGTCCCGCTGGCGATCCTAGCCCTTCTTTCGATCATCGGCGGATGGGTTGGCGTTCCGGCAGCTATGGGTGGACACAACGAGATCGAACATTTCTTAGCGCCTGTGTTTGCAGCTCCCAGTCCCAATCCTTCTCTATCTGACGGAACGCTTTTGTCCTTCATGATTTCGCACCCGGAAATGACTGAACGAGCTCTCAAAGAAACGGAGAGTTCTGAACGGCTGGAAATCGGTCTAGCTGTCGTATCGGTCTTGGTCGCGCTACTCGGCTTCTACATCGCTTATATCTGCTACTACAAGAAGCCGCGTACCGCGACTGCAATTGCTGGACGTTTCCCTGCGCTCTACCGTCTCGTTGCAAACAAGTTTTATGTCGACGAGATCTACGGCTTCTTCGTCATGGCGCTTATGATGTTCTCCCGCTTCTTCCTCGGCGGTCTTGTCGACAGCGGCATCGTCAACGGCTCCGGGGCTGCTGCGGGCGCAACGACTCAGGGTCTCAGTTCTCTCGTACGCCGTGTGCAATCGGGCAATATTCGTTCTTACGCCGGCTGGCTTGCTGTTGGAGCTGCCGCCGTTCTGCTGGTCATGATCTTTGGCCGTTCCATCTGGACGCACTAAAGAGTTCGCACGCTTTACGAAAGATTGGTTTTGCTTCACCAAAGGAAACGATGAATCTCGACCACACCATCCTGACCGTCATCACGTTCGTCCCCCTCGCGGGCGCGGTCCTGCTGGCTTTTCTGCCCGACCGCGGCAAGACGATGCAGTGGGGCGCGCTTGCCGTCACCCTCGTCACCTTCGGGCTAACGCTGCATCTTCCCTTCCGTTACAACTACGCAGCGGCTGCAGGCACCTTCCAGTTCGAGCAGGACCTTTCCTGGATAAACTCGCCTGCGATCCGCTACCATCTCGGCGTCGATGGCCTGTCGATGTGGCTGATTGTTCTTACGGGCTTGCTGGCTCCTCTCGGCGTCCTCATCTCCTGGAACACGATCAGCGATCGCAAGAAGCTGTTCTACACGCTCTTCCTGCTTCAGCAGGTTGCGATGCTCGGCATCTTCGCGTCGCTCGATCTCTTCCTTTATTACGCCTTCTGGGAGCTTTCGCTCGTTCCCATGACGCTTCTAATCGCGACATTCGGACGGACCGTTAACCGCCGTCGCGCTGCCATCAAATATTTCCTCTACACCTTCATCCCCTCGGCGATTCTGCTCGTCGGCATGCTCTGGGTGTACTCGCGCACCGGCACCTTCCAGCTTCCGGACCTCACCCAACTCGCTGCTGCGCACAACATCTCCGGGAACTCCACCGCTCTCTGGCTGGCCTCGCTTGCGTTCCTAGCCGCCTTCGCGGTCAAGGTTCCTGTCTTCCCGCTTCACGGCTGGCTCTCGGACGCGATCGCCGAAGCCCCCACCGCAGCGGTGATGGTCCTCGCTGGAAAGCTTGGCCTGTACTCCATCCTCCGCTTCTCCTTCAGTATCTTCCCGGATCAGTCCCGCCAGATTGCACCCCTGATGATCGCTCTCGGAGCGATCGGCATCGTCTACGGCGCACTTATCGCTCTCGTGCAGAAAGACCTGAAACAACTGGCCGCCTACGGAACCCTCGGCCACGTTAGTGTCGTCATCCTCGGCATCTTTACGTTCACCATCGCCGGCATGGATGGCGGCATCTACGCCACGCTCAACGAGGGCATCGGCGGCGGCGCGCTGTTCATGCTCCTCGGCATCCTCTACGAGCGCTACGGCACCTACGACATGCGCGACTACGGCGGCCTCGCCGCAAAGCTTCCCTGGATGGTCACCCTCTTCGTCATTACGACTCTCTCGGTCGTCGGTTTGCCTATGCTGAATGGTTTCGTCGGCGAGTTCCTTGTGCTTACCGGCGGCATGCAGTCTGCCGTCACACATCACACCCGCTGGACAGTCCTTGCGACCACCGGTGTTATCCTCACAGCTTCGTACATGCTCTGGATGATCCAGCGCGTGTTCTATGGGGACCTGAACGACAATACCGCCAATGTACCGGTGTCCGATGTTGACGCGCGCGAACACCTCGCTCTCTGGCCGCTGGTTGCGCTTATGCTCCTGATGGGTATCGCCTCTCCGATCTGGATGCGCGCCATCGACACTGTTGGGCCAATTCTCGCCGGGGAGCCCGCCCGGGTTGAGCCTCTTCCTTCAGCGAATGCACAGACTCCTTTCGGTCCTGACTTTGTCCACACCGACGAAACCGCCTTCGTCATTCCTACCAAGGGGGCCAAGAAGTAATGTCCACCAATACCCTGGCCCTTCTGCCGGAACTCATTCTCACTATCACCGGCGTCCTCGTTATGATGGCGGAACCGTGCCTCAAGCCTGCCTCAAGCCGCAAGCCGCTCGGCTGGATCGCGATCGGCGGAACTGTCGCCTCGCTGGTCGCGGCGTGGTACCAGGTCTCGCTCGGCACAATTCATGCTTTCTCGAACACCATCCAGGTCGATGCCTTCTCCGTTCTCTTCCACTACGTCATCGGAGCGGTGGTGCTGGTTACGCTTCTGGTCTCGCTCGATTACTTTGAAGGCTATGCCAGCCACGCCGGCGAGTACTTCGCCCTGCTGTGCTTCGGCGCCGTCGGCATGATGCTCATGGCCAGCTCGGTCGAGTTGCTGATGGTCTTCGTCGGCCTCGAAATCTCGTCAATCACCACTTACATCCTCTGCGGTTTCCGCAAAGGGCAGGCCACAGGCTCCGAATCGGCGATCAAGTACTTCCTCCTCGGCTCCTTCGCGACTGCCTTCTTCCTGTACGGCATCGCTCTGGCCTTCGGGGCCACAGGATCGACCAATATCTACGCCATCGCTCACGGCCTGGAGACGACAGCAACCCCATACCTCGCATTTACAGCCCTCGCGCTGATTCTCATCGGGCTCGGGTTCAAGGTCTCCGCTGCTCCCTTTCACGTGTGGACGCCTGACGTGTACCAGGGCGCACCTGCTCCCGTTGTCGGCCTGATGTCTACGGCGCCTAAGGCCGCGGCGTTCGCCGTCCTGCTCCGCATTACCTTCACCGGCTTCCCGCTGATGCAGCATCGCTGGGCCATTCTGATGTGGATTCTCGCGGCACTGTCAATGACCGTCGGCAACCTCGGCGCCCTGCTGCAGCGCGATGTCAAGCGGCTGCTTGCGTACTCCAGCATCGCCAACGCCGGCTATCTTCTCGTCGCCTTTACCGCGTTTCCCTTCGACGGCATCGCCGCGGCCTGCTTGTACACCGCCACCTATGCCGCTATGAACGTCGGTGCCTTCGCCGTCATCACCGTGATCGCCGGCTACGACGAACGGGCCCGCACCATCGACGACTTCACTGGCCTCGGGCAGAAACGGCCTTATCTCGCCGCTCTGCTCAGCTTCTTCCTGCTCTCCCTGATAGGAATCCCGTTCACCGGCGGCTTCTTCGGCAAGTTTTATGTCTTCTCCGCGGCGATTCACAATGGCAACGTCTGGCTGACTGTGATCGGTCTTCTCAACAGTGGTGTTGCCTGCTTCTATTACCTGCGTCTGCTGGCCGCCATCTACACCCGTCCCGGCAGCGAGAGCAGCCGGCTCAACCAGCTTCGGCCGATCAGCGTCCCCGCTGCAATCGGCCTCGCACTAGCGGCGATCGCCACCCTCACTCTGGGCATTCTCCCCGGCGGCGCTGTCTCTTTCGCTGAGTACGCAAGCCACTCCACCCTGATCGAACAGGCACGCCAGGAGTGTGCTGCGCACCCTGAAGGCTGTCAACTCCAACTCCAGTTTGACGTCCACTGATCCGAACTGATTCCCACAGAGTTGAACCGTCTGAGTTACGGGACAGCCTGTGCCTCTGCGTGTATGCTTCGTGGAAGCCAACTCCCAGGCCATCTGCAATGCAACGCAGACTGTAACACTTTCGTCTAGAGAAATACGTTCGACAGGAAGAGTAGTGGGAGGCAGTACCTTGATCGACTTTCGTACCGTCCACGTCACGGCTTTTATCTACGCCTGTCTCGGTCTCTACATGTTGCTGATTCATCGGAGCACCCCGGGTCTTCGCGGGGTGCGCCAGATTATTTACGGCTACGCTGCCTTCGCATCAGGGGTGGAGCTCCTGGCGCTTCGCAATCTTATTCCCGATTTCTTCTCCATCACCGTCGCCAACTCTATCCTCATTCTTATGAATGTCTTCCTTTACTGGGGCATTGCAGAACTGCTCGACCTGCGGCCGCAGCGGTGGCTGCTTCCTGCGTCCGTTATTCCCGCAGCGGCCGTCAGCCTCTACTCCAGCTATGTGCAGCACAACGTGTCGACCCGCATCATCGCAACCAGTATCATCGCAGTCGTCCAGTATGGATTGATCGTACATATGCTCTCCGGCCCCGGCCCGCAACGCATCCACAGGGCCAAACGCGGCCTTGCCGTTCTCTTTACGCTTTACGCCGCACTCAATATCTTTCGCGCGTGGGGAGCCTACCGGCACGATCCGCGAAGCTTAATAAGCTCCGCGCCGACCAGCACCTTCTCGTTTCTGACTCCAATCCTGATCGGTGTGATGACCGCTCTCGGTGTAATCTGGCTCGCTATGGCGCAGCTTCAGCATGAGCTTGAGGCTCAGTCCCAGACCGACTCGCTGACCGGGCTTCTCAACCGTCGCGCTCTCGAAGAAATCGGTTCTCAGGCGATCGAGGTCGCGCGCCGCCACAGCGTCGCACTCTCCCTGATTATCCTGGATCTCGATCGCTTCAAATCCATCAACGATGAACACGGCCACGATGGCGGAGACGCGGTTCTGCAACACGCCGCGCGTTGCCTTCGGGCGAATGTCCGTGAAGAAGACCACATTGCGCGCCTCGGCGGCGAGGAATTTGTCGTGGTGCTGCCGGGCGCCAGCCCCGTCCATGCCGCCCAGATCGCCGAAGAACTACGCCAGTGCCTCGCCACCCTCACCGTCGCGCACCTCAGCCAGGAGATCCGCCTCTCTGCCAGCTTCGGCGTCGCCACCATGCTTCCGAGCGACACGACCTGGCTCGAGATCCTCCGTCGAGGCGACCGCGCACTTTATCTGGCGAAAGAGCAGGGCCGCGACCGCGTCGCCGTTCTCTAGTTCTCCACCACGAACGAAGAAGCCTCCGCGGTGTGCGGAGGCTTTTTCTTTCTGCGATTTCGGAGGAGCCAGAGACTAGGGCTGGACCTTCAGGAAGATGATGACGAAGGTGAACAGTGCGAGGGACTCGATAAACGCGAGGCCGAGAATCAGGAAGATAAAGATTCCAGGACGAGCGCCGGGGTTACGTGCAAGCGCTTCGGTCGCCGAAGCTGTCGCCTTACCCTGACCCAGACCGCAGAGACCAGCAGCCAGGGCCATGCCCAGACCAGCAGCCAACGGTACCCACTGACCAGCAGCGCTTCCACCATTGACAGCAGTAGCCTGCGCAAAAGCCGGCGTTGCAAGCAGCATCGCGGCCAACGACATAAACAGATATTGCAGCTTCTTCATTGTGTGACTCCTGCCTCCGTCAGATCGCCGCCAGTGGGTGGTTGATGCTCACCGTGCTGGCACCCTCACGCTATGCGGCGTTGTTGCGCACCGCGAAGAGGAGGCCCCAACGCGGCGAAGCTTGAAATTAGTGGTCGTGCGCCACGGCCAGCGACAGATAGATCGCCGCAAGCAGGAAGAACACGTACGCCTGAACCACGGCCACACCGAGATGCAGACCGAGGAAGATTAGCGGAATTCCAACCGGCACCAGCGAAAAGAACGCGAGCGTTACCAGATCGCCGGCAAACATATTGGCATACAGACGAACGGTAAGCGAGAGTACACGCGCGAGATGCGAGATGATTTCGATTGGGAACAGCAGCGGATACAACCACCAAACCGGCCCCAGGAACTGCTTGATATAGGCGAAGCCATTCGAGCGGATGCCGTGATAGTGATAGTAGATAAACGTCACGAGCGCAAAGCCCAGTGGCACGACAGCATCGGCCGTCGGCGACTCCAGCCCCGGGATAATCCCCATCAGGTTTGACAGCAGAATGAACAGCAGAAGCGCCGTCAGGTAGCTGACGAACCGCTCTGAGCCATGGCCAATGATCTGCTCGCTTTGTTCGCAGGCAAACTCGTGGGTCATCTCGGCAAGATGCTGCACAGGCGCGGGCTTTTCGACGCTCAGCGTCATCCGCACCAGGATGAAATAGCTGATAAGCACCACGAATACCAACAGCTCCATCGCGAACGCGTTTGTAATCGGCGCTTCAGGCGAGGCGGGATGCACGTGCAGAGCATTCAGGAATGCTGTCACGGGAGCGGCAAAGAGCTCATTCAACAGTCGGGTCAGAAGTAGTTGCGTCGGCATAAGAATCTAAAGGTTTTTTCTAATCTCTCCCGAACGCCCGGCCTAGACCGTCCACGCCTTCATCAGCCTCAAACCCTCGACTGCCAGTGCAAACACACCCAGAGCGAGGCCTGCGGCAAGCGCAAAAACCGAACCATTCAGCACCTTAAGGCTAACATAAAGAAGCACCACGGTCAGCCCCAGACGCAGGAAGAACCCTGCGAGCACCATGCCCATGGGCCGTGCGGTTCCGCCGGCGTCCATCCGCGCCATTACGGCGGTCATAAGACGTAGCCATTCGTACAGTCCCGACCCCGAGATCAGCGCTCCCACCATCAGCAAGACCGCAGACTGCCACCCCATCTTCCACCAAACCACCGGAGCCGCCACCAAAGTAATCACCACAATCAGCCGCAGCGCGTTCGACATCGTCCGCTTGAAGTCCGCGTCGGTAAAACTCTCCATCGCCTTCACAACTGAGTCTCCTTGCTCCAACTCGCTCATCACGAACGATCGTTCTTCAGATAGCGCGACGCGGTTCGGAAGATCTGAATGAACCCCGCGAGTGCTCCCAGCAGAATCCCTGTAATCGCAATCCATCCCGTGTGGAAGTGCCGGTCCAGCCAGCTTCCGACCAACCAGCCGATCAGGCACCCCGCCGGCAGCGCAATCGCGAGCTGAATCATCGATTCGGCCTTGACCAGCTCGCCGAGCGGGCCTTTGCCGCCGGCCTTCCCTGCTCCATTGTCCGCCATAGCAGCACTATTACACCACGCATGGGCGACGCTGGCACGCGTGTGTGTATAACTGCAGTATTTGTATGCCTCTATACTTACCTTGTCAGCGACATCCAGCCAAAGGAACCCCTCGTGTACGAGTCCGAGTTCGAGAAAAATCTCTATCAGCAGCGGCGCGAGAAGCTTGAGCAGATCGCTGCCATCGGGCAGGCCAACGGCCTCACCTACGCCGAAGCGACCTACCCCAACAGCTACTCCGCCACATACACAATTCCTGAGCTGCGTGCAGCCTACGACTCGATGACGGCCGAAGAGCTCGAGGCGGCACCATCGCCGATCAACGTCTCCATCGCCGGGCGAATCATGGCGATCCGCGTCCAGGGCAAAGCCGGATTCGCGCAACTCCAGCAGGGTGGGCAGCGCTTTCAGATCTACGTACGCAAGGATGACGTTGGCGAAGATGCCTTCGCTCTCTACAAGCTGCTCGACCTCGGCGACCACATCGGCGTGCGCGGCCATCTCTTCCGCACCCGCACTGGAGAGCTCACCGTCCACGTCGCCAAGGTTGGCGACAAACCTTCCATCACCTTCCTTGCAAAGGCGATGCTCGCGCTGCCGGACAAGTACCACGGGCTCGAAGACACGGAGCTCCGCTACCGCCAGCGCTATGTTGACCTTTTCATGAATACAGGTGCGACGAAGGCCGCCGAAAAGCCTGCAGCTCCACCTTAGCCGAGATCATTCCCGGCATTGAGGTTACGACCGAATCCCTTCCCACTGTTCCCGTTCCGGAAGTCTCCACAGAACCGGAGACGCCCAACGTCCGCGAGGTCTTCGTCAAGCGTGCCTGTGTCTTACGCGCGATCCGCAAGTTCTTCGACCGCCGCGGTTATCTCGAAGTCGAAACTCCGATGATGCATCAGGTCGCCGGGGGGGCAGCTGCACAGCCTTTTACGACGCACCACAACGCGCTGGATATGGATCTTTTCCTGCGCATCGCGCCGGAGCTGTACCTGAAGCGGCTGGTCGTCGGAGGCCTGGACCGCGTCTACGAGATCAACCGCAACTTCCGCAACGAGGGCATCAGCACGAAGCACAACCCCGAGTTCACCATGCTCGAGTTCTACCAGGCGTACGCGAACTACCACGACCTGATGAAGCTCAGCGAAGAGCTGATCATCTTTGTTGCCAAAGAGGTCAATGGCACTACCATCACCCACTTCAATGGCAATGAGATCGATCTGGGCAAGTGGACGAAGCTTTCGATGCGCGAAGCTATCTCAAATTTCTGGCCGCAAGTCGCGGGCGCTAAACCGGAACTTTCAGCATTCGCTGCCGCGAGGATTCTGATCTTTGCAGTCTCATTTGCCAGTCGGCTTCGAAGTGATCACTTGAAGAATACAGCATGCTGAATCATGCAACCTCAGCAATCGAGCCGCTTGGAAAATACAATTGCGGACGATCTTGAAACGGTAGCCGAATCACATCTCATCCAGCCCACAATCATTTACGACTTCCCCTTGGCCGTCTCGCCCTTATCAAAGAAAAAACCAGACGAGCCAGACTGGGTTGAGCGCTTCGAGTTCTACATCGGCGGCTTCGAGGTGGGTAACGCCTTCTCCGAGCTTAACGATCCCGTAGACCAACTCGCCCGCTTCGAAGCTCAGATGGCAGAAAAAGATCGTGGCGACAAAGAAGCCATGGACATGGACGAGGACTACGTCCGTGCCCTCGGTTACGGCCTTCCGCCCACTGCCGGCGAAGGCATTGGAATCGACCGTCTGACCATGATTCTCACCGACTCCAAATCGATCCGCGACGTCATCCTCTTCCCCCTGATGCGCCCGCAAACCAAGAAGGCCGAGGGTCAGGAATCTCACGGAGAGTCAGCCGAATAGCGCCCATGCGCGGCCCTTCAAGCGTCGCCGTGCCAGCAAACGAGTTATCCTTAGATTGTGGCTACCTCCGCGACAACCGATCATGTCCTCGCGCCTGCGCAGCCCCATTCGCTGCTCGCCGACTACGCCACGCTCTTCAAACTTCGCATCTCCACCATGGTCATCATCACGGCGGGAGCGGGGTTTTATCTCGGCTGCCTCCGCAGCGGAATCAGTCCCTTCCAGCTGGGCGGCATCGAGGCTCTCCTCGGGATCTCCATCGTCACCTGCGGCTCCAGCGCGCTGAATCAGGCGCTCGAACGCAAGTACCGACGCCCTGATGTACCGCACGGCGGATCGTCCCATGGCCGCGGGGCGAATCTCGCTGACTCACGGCCTTATTCTTGGCTTTGCGGCGACCTTCCTGGGTTCGCTCTATCTGGCCTACGCGACGAACCTCCTTACCGGAACCCTGACGCTGCTGACCGCCATCGGTTACGTCGGAATCTACACGCCGCTCAAGCGCGTCACCACCATCAACACTTTCATCGGCGCCTTCCCCGGAGCGCTTCCACCACTCATCGGCTGGACCGCGGCGCGCGGGCTCATCGAATGGCCCGGGGTCGCGCTGTTCGCCATCCTCTTCGTCTGGCAGTTTCCTCACTTTATGGCCATCGGCTGGATGTACCGCGACGATTACGCCCGTGGCGGCATCCGCCTCACGCCTAATCTACCCAACACCGAGTACGCTGCGCTGAGCACCGTCGTCCAGGCGCTGTTCTACGCGGTCATTATGATCCCTGTCAGCCTGTGGCCCGCCACGCTGCACACCACCGGAACGCTCTACGCCGTCGCCGCAACGATTCTGGGCCTCGTCTACCTCTGGTACACGATTCGTTTCGCCCGTATCATTCGGGATCCGAATTCCGAAGCATCGCGCCGTGCAGCACGCGATCTTCTCCGCGCCTCCGTCATATACCTCCCACTTCTTTTAGCCGCCATGATGCTCGACGCCAAAGGACGACTTTTCTTCTGATGCAAGCCACCTCCCCCACCGCTAATGTTCGTACGCCGCCTTCCATCATCGCAACAATCATTCTCGTCAGCGCAGCCGCCAGCGCGTTCATCTGCTACCTGGTGTACTTCCACGCCCCGCTCGACGTCAGCGGTACACACCTCCGCTCGCTGCCTCTGCTCAACGCCGTCCTTAATGCCCTCTGCACCGTCGCACTGATCGTTGGCTTCAGCTACATCCGCGCTCGCCGCATCTCTCAGCACCGCGCAGCAATGTTCACTGCGTTCTTCTTTTCGACGATCTTCCTCGTCTCCTATCTCACCAATTTCACCCTCCACGGCGAAACGCTCTTCAACCGTCACAGCCCATGGTGGCCGTTCTACTGGAAGCTGCTCGCATCCCACATCATTCTCTCCGTCATCGCTCTTCCGATGATTCTTATCACCTTTTTCCTCTCCCTCACCGGGCGCTTTCCCGCCCACAAAAAACTGGCCCGCTACACGTTTCCCGTCTGGCTCTACGTGTCGATCACCGGAGTCATCGTATACATCATGCAGGCGTCGATTCACTGATGCCTATGCAGCCAGATACCCGCAAGCTTCTTCGTACCGGCCTCCTCATCTTCGGCACTGGAGTCATCGCCGTTGCGATGGTCTTTGCTGCATTCGGGGGGTTCACACGGCAAGGCCCCAACACCAACTCCGGCTGGTTTGCGCTCATTCTTGCGATGGGCTGTCTGCCGACCGGTCTCCTTACCCTGCTGCTCGGCTTCGTCAAACTCCTCGGCGACCGCCGCCGCTAACCCGGTTCAGATTGGTTCTGATCTACCTCTTCACAGCCCCGTATCTGCTATCCTCATCCTTCAAAACCCGCAATAACCTGGAGCATTCGAAATGGCAAAAGGCGTTAACAAAGTTCTTCTCCTCGGCAACGTCGGCAAAGACCCCGAGATTCGTTCCACCGCCGGCGGCATGACCGTCGCCAGCTTCTCCCTCGCCACCGCCGACCGGCAGAAGGATGCGCAGGGCAACTGGGCCGACAAGACCGAGTGGCACAATATCGTCTGCTTCCAGCGCACCGCCGAGATCGTCCGCGACTACGTTAAAAAGGGCACACAACTCTTCATCGAAGGCAAGATCCAGACTCGCTCGTGGGATGACAAGACCAGCGGCGAAAAGAAGTACAAGACCGAGATCCTCTGCAACGAACTCACCCTTCTGGGGGGCAAGCCCAGCGGTGAAGGCGCCTCCGGCGGCTACTCCAAATCGAGCAGCGCCAGCTACGATCAGCGCAGCCCTGCGAACCCGGCCGACTACGCCGATGTAGGCATCACCGATGACGACATTCCTTTTTAAAGGATCGACTCGCCTGTAGAAAGGAACAGCTGAATCCTGGAGATTCAGCTGTTCTGTTTCCGCAATGCCTGCACAAAGCAATCAAATGACGTTCTGCTGACAACCTTTTGACAACCTGTCTCTCTGCTCGCTCTAGGCTGTCAGAAGCCGGATCAGAGCGCTCCTTATCTGGCCGATCGCTGCATTTCACCGTGCAGTTGGTCATGTGTCCTGCCTCCACCAGCCGCCTGCTTCCATCGGCGGCTGTTTTTTGCGTAAGAAGCAACACCCTTCCGGGCCGTCGGCAAGCTTCGAGAACCGCAAGGGCGCCAGGCGCGATGTTGTACGATTGAGCAACGGGAATGAGGTCTCCCAAAACCGCCGGCAACCTGGCTGATGACCTCTGCCAATTCGATGTTCTTAATTTAAGGAATAACGAGGCAGACGATGTCTTATCTCTGGGTTACGATCGGCAGTGCTTTGGGTGGGCTTCTGCGTTACACCATCACGCGGCTCACCCTCTCAATCAGCAATGGATTTCCCATGGGTACGATTCTCATCAACGTGCTTGGTTCGTTCGTGATCGGCTATTTCGGCACGCTTACGCTGCACAGCGGCAAGTACCCCGCATCCGAAAATGTACGCCTCTTTGTGATGGTCGGAATCTGCGGTGGATTCACCACTTTCTCTTCCTTCAGCCTCCAGACATTCGATCTGGCACGCTCCGGCGCATGGGGCCGGGCTCTCGCGAACATCGCTCTGTCGGTGATCCTGTGCGTGGCCGCAGTCGCTCTGGGACATCGCCTGGCGCAGCACTCGGCAGCGGACACGGCGATCGCCGAAACGGCCGAGGAAGAATATACCGGTTGATTCGGTCGCAGCTCCCGCTAAACCAAAGCGCAGACAAGAAGAGCGTCTCTTCCCTCCGGATCCCTCCCGAATCGCCAAGGTGAGTCCCAGCTCTCCTTGCAGCAATCGGTGTGTGCGTTTATCGTATTAGTAGTCCGTCTATCGAACATCCTCCGTTCCACATTACGGAAAGGGACCCGAATGAGCCTCGCTACCCAGCAAACCCTCCCCGCAGCGGCAATCCCACCTGTCGCGCCCGCGTCGAAGCCCACTCCGGCATCCGCACTCGATGTCTTCACCGGCGATCCGAACTTTATGACCTCCCTCGCCCGGGGACTCATCGTCATTCAGGCCTTCACGCAGCAGTCTCCGCAGATGACTATCTCCCAGCTCAGCATCAAGACTGGCCTCTCCCGCGCTGCCGTTCGCCGTTGCCTCTATACCCTCACCAAGCTTGGTTTCGCCGGAGCCGAAGACGGTTCGCGCTACTCTCTGCGGCCGCGAATGCTGACGCTCTCGCACACCTACACCACATCGAACACCCTCTCCAGCTCAGCCCAGCCCATCCTCGAACGCATGTCCGCTGCCCTGCGCGAGTCTTTCTCAGTCGCGACACTCGATGGCGAAGACATCGTATACATCGCGCGGACGCAGGTTAACCGCGTTATGGCCGTTGATCTTCACATCGGCAGCCGTCTCCCCGCTTACTGCACCAGCATGGGTCGTATCCTGCTTGCCTATCTCCCACCCGAACAGCTGGAGCAGTACCTCGCCAAGGTCAACCTCATTCCGCACACCACACGCACCATCACCTCGGTCGAAAAGCTCCGCCTCACGCTGCGCAACATCCGCCGCAACGGCTACGCCATCTGCGACCAGGAGTACGAAGTCGGGCTCCGCTCCATCGCCGTGCCTGTCTACTCCACCACGGGCCGTGTCGTCGCCACGCTCAACCTCAGCGGCAACGCGCCCCGCCTTTCGGTGCTCGAGATGCAAAGCCGATACCTTACGCCGCTTCGGAACGCCGCGAGCGAGCTAAGCGTCTTCCTCAACTGATCCCACACTCACCGATAGCCGATAAGCCACAAATCGTAAGATTGTCGCAGCCGCAATCCGCAAATAGCGCGAGGCTTCTCGGCTAAGCCGGCGCTGTACACCGCACAAACGAGACTCCGTCGGCTGTCTGCACTGTGACGTCCTTGCTCCCAGCCGGCAGTACCACCGCTTGAGCCGTCTTCAATTCTACGTTGTCAGCGCCGCACCGAACTATAGCGCTTCCTGACAACGCCACGAGACATCCCGGTCCCTCCACCCCGACTCGCGTCTCACCCGACGACAAGTCAAACCGGTCAACCACAAAATACCTTTGCTCGATCAGCCGGTTGAACCCGTCCATCTTTTTCGCCGCAACCTTTCCCGCGGCGGTCTTCGACTTCATGACCTGCAAACCTTGTTCAAGATGCAGCTCGCGGGGTCGCCCGTAGTCGTACATCCGATAGGTGATGTCGCTGGTCTGCTGCGTCTCCAACAGCACCACGCCCGGCCCGATGGCATGGACAGTCCCTGCGTCCACAAACAACATATCCCCCACCGACACCGGCACTGATTCCAGCAGCGCCTCCATCGTCCCATTGTCAATCGCTGCCCTCACCTTCGCGGCATCGGCTCCATCTTTCAGACCCAGCGCGACTGCAGCCCCCGGCTCCGCCTCAAGGACGTACCAGCACTCCGTCTTTCCCCGCGTCTCACCCAGCGCCCGCGCCTGTGCATCGTCGGGATGAACCTGTACCGACAGCTTGTCCGCCGGAAAGAGCAATTTAACCAGCAACGGAAACTCTCCACCGAGTTCCGGGGTGAGCGAGCCCAGTGTTCTTCCCATCAAGCGGCCCCGTATCGACGATGCACTGCGGGCCGGTCAGCCAGGCCTCGCCCACCAGCTCCGTCGTTCCGGTATCCGCGTACCACGGCCGCAGATCTTTCTTTCCCCACACTCGCTCGCTGAACCACGGCTTCAGACGGAATGGCGCGATGCTAGTCGTCATCATCATCTTTCTTCTGCTTCTTTCTCTTCTCCAGCAGCAGCGCGGGAACCGGCCGGTCGCCCATCGCATCCTTCCACAGGATAACGTTCAGCTTCTGCGGATCGGCCCGGTCCTCATGCGTAAAGTCCATCTTCGAGCTCTCACGCGCTCCGGCTGCGGTTCTTTGATTCGCCGTATAGATTAGCCCATTCTCGCGATTGGAATAATCCGCCGCATATGGCTCCTGGTCTCCGGCCCCGGTAAACAGCGTGCTGATCATCGAGCACAAGGCATCGTTATTGTTCATTGGCGGAACCCCGAGAAGCGTCTCCATCGTCCGGATTACGCTCACCGTCGAATAGAACCGGCTGTCGACAAACGCGGCTCCATCCGGCTTCTTCGGCGAATACTTGCTCACCACGAGTGCCAGGCTCCGATGCGCGTCGACGTGATCGGCACCGTTCTGTGCGTCGTCTTCCAGAATGAAGAACGCCGTGTCATCCCAGTATGCCGAGTGCGACACAGCCTCGACCATCCGTCCAATCGCCAGATCGTTATCCGCGACGGAAGATTTCGGTGTCGGTCCTCCTGGAGTCGTTCCGGCCGTATGATCATTGCCCAGCCGCATCACGATCAGGTTTGGCATCGAGTCTTTGCCCGCCTCACGATCCGCGATCCATCCCTTCAGATGCCGCAACATCACCTCCGCGCGAATCTGGTCCGGAACCCTCAGGTTGAAGTCAGGCGCCTCCGGTGCGTAGTGCCCGACCAGCTCGGGCTTCGTCGGTGTGTTGCTCGCGAGTACGGGAATCGGCCACCTCCACAGATTCACGCCGCCGCCCCACTCCGCAGGGATCGCCTCACCCGGCGCGATCACGCTATGTGCGCAATGGGATCCTTCCAGCAGCGGCCCCTCCTGCGAGCTTCCGCTCTTCTTCGCATCACAAAACGTTGATGAGATGTATTCGCCGAAGTTATAGTGCGTCTTCCCGTGGCGCTCCATGTTGCCCCACAGATACCCGCTCGCCGGCTCAACGACATCGGGAATCTTTTGCTGCAGCGGATATCCCTGCGCGACCACACCCTCAAAGTCATACGTTCGCTGGCTGCCGCGATAGTTCTGCTGCCACGTCTTCTCCAGATAGTCCGTGCCGATTCCAGCCGTTGACCAGACGTGTCCATCGCCCGATACCTCACCCGAATCGTAGAAGTTATCGAGCACGCCAAACTGCAGCGCCAGCTTGTGCTCATTCGGCGTCACGTCCTGACCGTACATCGCGAGGCTCGCGTCGCCATTGCCAACAGCCTTCCCATTCTGTTTCAGGTCGCCAAATATCTGATCGTAGGTGCGGTTCTCTTTGATGATGTAGATCACATGCCTGATGTGATCTACGCTTCCATCGCCAAACCTGATCTTCTCCTCAGCTGCCTTCATCCGATTGGACTCCAGCACCTCGGCGGTCCACTTCGGCAGCTCCGGCTCCATGGCCTTCATGTCCAGCACCGCCAGAGACCCGTACAACAGCGTTGCAATGTACGTCGAGCTTCCCTGTCGGCCTCGAACACCCGGCGCCTGTCGCTGCGGAAAATTATTCGGCCCCGTCCCCTTGCCTTTGGCGGTTGCCACGTACAACTTGCCTCCGGTAAAGGCGAGCGACATCGGCATCCATTCCGTCGGCACAAATCCGATCGGCTCGACCATCCCGCTCTTCGCGACATTCGGCGTCAGCTTCGTCGTATCCATCACCGCAATCGCATCTGAGATCGCGTTCGCGACATACAACCGCGAACCATCCGGCGACACGGCCAAAGCCTCAGGCTCCGCACCGAAGTAGCTCTGCTGCGGCAGCCGCGTATCAAAATATCCCTTTACGGAAAACTGACCCGCAGCCACATTCACCGCAGCCACCGTGTCACGGTTCGCCAGCGCGACGTACATTGTCTTCCCATCCGGCGAGATCTCGAGCGCACACGGATGCGTTCCCGCAGCAATCGCGCTCTCCGGCTTCAGCAGCGCGAGTTTTCGCCCCACAGTCCCCTTCTTAAGATCAAGCTCGACCACCTCGCTCGCATTCCACAGAGCCACAAACGCGCGCGAGCCATCCTTCGATACCGCCAGCGCGATCGGATACGTCGAAGGCACTGCATCGTTCTCTGACAGGTCAAATCGTTTTTCAATCTTCCCCGTCGTCGCATCCATCATCAGCACGTCGTCGGACAAATTATCCGCGACCAGCAGCCTCTCCAGTCCTCCGTCTTCACTCGGACCGGAAAGCACGGCAATGTCGGCAGGAAACGGAATGCCTTTGTCCCCGGCCTTCCCGTCAATGAGCATCGTCTTCCGTCCGGCAGCCAGTTGCTGCAGCGGAATCTTCATCAACCTTTCCCTAACGACCTTTCCGTCATTAAAGCCATACACCACGACGCCGCTACCGGTATCGCCGCTTGCCTTGCCGAGCGGATCGGCCTCCGAACCCATGCTCGCATAGAGATGCTTGCCGTCAGAACTGAACGCCAGTCCCGAATAGAGCGTCTGCTTCGCCCTGCTGCCAGTATCGGTCTCAGGAAAATCAGCAATGGCTCCGGTGCGCGTATCCAGGACCGCGAGCGACTGCATGTAGTTCGACTCGAACGTCCCGTATCCTGCGTTGACCGTCACGACATAACGGCCATCCGGTGAAATCGCCATCGACATCGGCAAGCTATTCACACGCTGCGGACCGCCCGGCACCGGCCGCACAATCTGCTTGCTTGTTGGCAGGTCGATCGCCTGTCCCCACACGATTCCCGTAAACCCCAATGCCATCATTGCCAAATATTGACTTCTCATCATTCAACCACCCTATCAACTAACACCTTTGGGTTGCATTACAAAAGTCTTACAACCCCCGCTTTCCAATCCTGATAGCGTGAGAAATAGAAGTTAGCAACACTAAGGATAGCGATACAGATGACTCCCCTTACTACCATCGAAGAAACTCCCGTAAAGACCGCGCCTAAGCTGACCACCGTTGTTCCGGTCGTCGCTGAAGTTGCTCAGAAGATCAAGCAGGACCTGCGCATGGGCCGCGAGCACCAGCAGGGCCGCATTAACTGGATCACCACCATCGCCATGGCCATCTTCCACGTCGGAGCCATCGCTGCCCTCTTCTTCTTCTCGTGGAAAAATCTCGCAGCCTTCGTCATCACCTACTTTTTCGCTATCAACGTCGGTATCGGCATGGCCTATCATCGTTTGCTGACGCACCGCGGTTATCGTACTCCCAAGTGGGTGGAATACTTCGTCACGATGTGTGGATGCCTCGCCCTCGAGGGCGGCCCGATCTTCTGGGTGGCCACTCATCGCGTGCATCATCAAAACTCCGACCAGGAAGGCGACCCGCACACTCCGCACGACGGCACGTGGTGGGCGCACGCTGGCTGGATTCTCTCCGGTCGCGCGCTGCACTCTGAGACCGCACTGCTCGGACGTTACGCGCCCGACCTCACTAAAGATCCCGTCCACGTCTGGCTCAGCAAGTACCACTATCTTCCGCTGGTCATCAGCGGTCTCACCCAAGTCGCTCTCGGCGCGGCTCTTGCCTCGCCCGGTCATCGCATCATCGGCGCTCTGGGCATGGTTCTCTGGGGCACCTTCCTCCGCGTCACCCTCGGCCTTCACGCTACGTGGCTCGTCAACTCCGCGACTCACCTCTGGGGCAAGCGCCGTTTCGAGACCAAGGACGACTCCCGCAACAACTGGTGGGTCGCTCTTCTCACTGGCGGCGAAGGCTGGCACAACAACCACCACGCCCATCCCGTCAGCGCGCGCCATGGCCTCACCTGGTACGAGTTCGACATCAACTACTACGGCATCTGGTTCCTCAGCAAACTTGGCCTCGCGGAACGAATCCAAGTCGCCAAGTTCGATCCGAAGAACCCCAAACCAGCCGGCGTATAGCCGCAATCGCACCGGAAGATCCCAATGGCCGTTCTCCCAAGGAGGACGGCCATTTTTCATCCTGCCCTTCCACTCTTGTCTCGACAAGCAACCAACTGCAATCTATCCTCATCCTGCCAATAAGACTCATTTTCATTGGACCTGATATCAAAATCTCTTCTCATTGAAAGAGGCATGATGACACGCACCACAAAATTTCTCCTGACCGCGGCCTTCCTCTTCGCAGCGTTTATCGCATTACCATCGCCATCCCAGGCTCAGCCAGGCTACGGCCAGCAGCAAACGGTCAACTGCTCCTCCAACGATGGCCGTCGCAATTACTGCGGCCAATATGGAGCTGAGGTTCGTTTCGCCCGCCAGATCAGCGGTTCGCCCTGCGTTCAGGGACAGACCTGGGGTGTCGATCGCAACGGCCTCTGGGTCGACCGCGGATGCCGGGCCGACTTTTTCGTCGGACGGGGCCCCGCTCAGGGACAAACAGTCAATTGTTCCTCAAACGATGGCCGTCGCAACTATTGCGGCCGATATGACGCCCGCGACGTTCGTCTCGCCCGCCAGATCAGTGGCTCGCAGTGTATCGAGGGACAGACATGGGGTGTCGATCGCAGCGGTCTCTGGGTCGATCGCGGCTGCCGCGCAGACTTCTTCGTTGCTGGCGGCGGATACGGCCCACCGCCCGGTCCTCCACCCCCACAGATCATCACCTGCTCCTCCAATGACGGCCGCAGAAACTGGTGTGATACCGGTGGCCGCACGGACATACGGCTTAGCCGCCAGATCAGCGGCTCGGCTTGCGTTCAGGGCGATACGTGGGGCACCGATCGCCGGGGGCTCTGGGTTGACCGCGGCTGCCGTGCCGAGTTTCGCGTCCGCTAGACACAACAAAACAGGAGCCGCCTCCCTGGAGATGGCTCCTGTTTTTACCGGCATCCTCAAACCTTCGGAGAGAAATCCGTCAGCGTCATAAACGTGACATCGTGCTTCTCTACAAAAGCCCCGTTCGCCTCCGACTCAGCCTTCAGCTGGACCCACTCAGGATCCTTCGTGAATCTCGCCCAGTTCTCCGACGCAGCCGCGCGGCTCTTATGCTGCAGCATGTAAATCAGCGTCCGCCCTTTCAACGGCTCGTCATCCGGAGTCCAATACCCCACTCCATGCATATCCAGCCGCTCGAAAATCTTTGTCTCTTTCTCACGAAATCGCTTCAGCAACGGTTCCAGCTTGCCTTCGTAGGTGTGATAGATGCGCAGCTCATACACCGGCCCACCCGAATCTCCGCTCTGAGCTTCAACTCCACTCGCCGCCGACATTATCATCGCCGCGCTCATTCCCTGCAACACTTCACGTCGATTCATCCTCTCTCCTCCGCGCCGAAGCGCATTCTGTTTGATTGAACCAGCATCAAATCGCCGGAGAAAAATCCGTCAGCGTCATATACGTCGAGTCCACCTTCTCCACCAGCTTCCCAGCCGCCTCCGACGCAGTCGACACCTTCACCCACTCCGGATCATCGTGGAAACTCTTCCAATTCGCAGTCGCTGCCTGTCGGCTCGGATGTTTAAGCATGTAAATGAACGTATTTCCCTTTACCGGCTCATCCGTTGGATTCCAGTAGGCAACGGGTTTCAGTCCATGTTTCTTAAAAAGCGCATCGGTATGATCGCGAAACCGCGCGACCAGGGCATCCCGCTTGCCTTCCATCGCGTGATAAATCCGCAATTCATATACGGTATCGCCCGAAGCGGCCATCGCCTCGGCCTCACCACTCACAAAAGACACCATCGCCGCCACACTCATCGCCTGCAACAACTCTCGTCGATTCATCCCGTTTCCCCTCCTTCTGTTGATCCAATTTCACTCCACAATCACCGAAATCATACAGAATCAAGTCCCCGGCTGCCGATAATGCGCACCTGCCGCAAACACTCGCTCCGCCCCGCGTGGATCCTTCTCCACACGCGACTGATTATCGAAGATCATCGTATTCCTCTCTCGCAGGTCGTAGCTCGGCCAATGCGGAATCGCCTCACAGTTCGGATCACCTGTCTTCGCAAACGCAATCAGCATCTCCGACATCTTCGTCGCGAGCGGCTGTGCCGCAGCCTGCTCCTCAGCGCTCGCCCCGCACATCCCCGGAGCCAGCGCGACATTATCAAACACAAACGGCAGATCGATCGTATGCAAAGCCCAATTTTGCCCTCCGCCACCTGCAAACGGCACCTTCCAGTCGATGCGATAAACCCACGTATGCGCCTGGCTCTTCGCATCCGCCGCGCGCCGATCTGCCTCAATCAGCTGCCCCGGCCACGCACGAAACGCCACCGCCGCCGCCACAACAACATGTGCCGGATCACGATCCGGATAGATCTCCCGATACCGCCGAATAATCTCCTCAGGCGTATACGACCCCAGATACTGCCCCACGTTCGTCTTCAAAGCCTCCGGAGCCTGCTCCCAGGTCATTTCCCCCGTCCGACCCGCAGCCGCAGTCACCGTCTCATCATGCGTATTCGCCAGAATCATCGGCACCCCAGTAGAAATCCCCGGCGCATCCGGATCGAACGGATCCCGCGGCAGCACGCCGCCATCCATCACCGGCAGCCACGCCGAACTCACCCGCGCCGCCTCTTGAATCTTCTCCATGGGCAGCTTCTTCAGCGCGTCCAGTTGGTCATACTTCACGCCGAGCTTGTCCAGAACGTCCTTCGTCACCTCGTTCGCAATCACTGTGGGTTTCGCCGTCACCTGCTGCCCGCTCATCGTCACGACGCGATGGAACAATCCCTTCGCAGCCGGCATCGCCATCAGCGTCGCGCACTTCGCCCCCCCGCCCGACTGCCCGAAGATCAGCACACGCGAAGCATCCCCGCCGAACTCCGCGATATTCTGCTGCACCCACTTCAGCGCGAGAATGATATCCAGCATCCCGGCATTGCCCGAGTCGGCGTATTCCTTCCCACCCAAACCGCCGAGATACATATAACCAAATGCGTTCAGCCGATGATTTACCGTGACCACGACAACATCGCCCCGATGACACAACCGGTTGCCGTCATACAGATCGCAGTTCACCGTACCGTTGTTGTAAGCCCCGCCGTGAATGTAAAACAGCACTGGCCGCTTCTTCCCATCGCGCAATCCCGGAGTCCACACATTCAGATGCAGACAATCCTCGCTCTGCTCTCCGATGTCAGGAGGCAGATGAAACCCGGCCCGCACCGGCTCCGGAGTCGCCGCCGCACTCCTTGCAGCGCGTTCCCCTGTTAGTTGCGGCGCTCGCGTCGACCACTCCACGCACTCCTTCACCCCGCTCCATGCCGCCACCGGCAGCGGAGCCTTAAACCGTGTCTTCTGCGTATCCTCGCCGTAAGGAATCCCACGAAAGACGTGGATTCCGTTCTCTACCCGTCCGCTCACCTTACCCGCCGCGGTCGTCGCCACCGGAGACGTCCTCGCCAAAGGCAAACCGCTCTCCGCGCAGCATCGCCGAGGCCGCCGCCATCCCCGAATAACGCAACATCGTCCGGCGATCAAACTCCCTCATCCCTCACCTCACATCAACTTGTCAGACCACTCCATCGGCATCCGATCATATCTCAACCTCTCCCGCTATACTTCCACCAAGCCATGAACATCACCCGACGCCGCGGAGCCATCGCCATCTTCATCACCCTTGGCGTGCTCTCACCGTGCCTTGCCATCACCCTGAACATCACCTGGATCATCCTCCACGAACACGACGGCCCTTGCTCTCGTTGTTCTCGGAGTCATCCTGTTCTCCGCCCTCGTCGCAGGAGTCACGCTGAACACAGTCTTCCTCGTCCGCGAGATCCGCCGCAACGAGCGGCAGGACTCGTTCCTCAATGCCGTCACGCACGAGCTCAAGACTCCCATCGCGAGCATCCGCCTCTACCTTGAGACACTCCAGCGCCGGGCAATCTCCGAAGAGCAGCGCCAGGAGTTCTACAAAATCATGCTCTCCGACTCTGACCGTCTCCTCGCCACCGTCGAGCAGGTCCTCAAAGCCGGGCAACTCGGCCAGCGCCAGCGCCAGCAGAACCGCACTCTGATCAATCTCAACTCCCTGGTCGCCGACTGCATCGCGATCACCCTTCAGCGCCACGATCTCGCCCCTGGCAGCATCGCCCTCGAACCCGTCGCCGGAGACGTCCGCCTCCACACCCTCGGGATCGCGGAGGATCTCCGCACTGCAGTCATCAACGTCCTCGACAACGCAGTCAAATACTCCCCTGAAGGGGTCCACATCCAGTGCTCTCTGGCCATCGTCAACTACACGACGATTGCCCTCACGATCTCCGACACCGGTGTCGGCCTCGAGTCCAGCCAGTTCAAACGAATCTTCAAACGCTTCTACCGTGTCCCCGGCCGCGCCATGTCCCGCATCAAGGGCACCGGTCTCGGCCTCTTCCTCGTCCGCAACATCGCCCGGCAGCACGGCGGCGAGGTGACGGCATCCAGCCCCGGCCCCGGCCTCGGCACCACCATCACCATTACTCTTCCGCTGACGAACCCCGCCACGGTCGGTCGAGCTGCGACCGCCCCCGTCTAGCTCTCATCACCCACGTACAATCGCTCTTAACGTTGCAGCTATCTCAACCAGCCGTTTTGTGAATCCATGTTGCTTCTCTGGAAATTCTTCGTTCTCGGCTTCAGCGCGCTTCTTCCGCTCGTCAATCCCCTCGGCTCCGCGCTGGTCTTCCTCGGCCTCGTCGGCAACGCGCCCATCGATGCCTACCGCTCCCTCGCCCGCCGGATTGCCATCAACACCATCATCTTCCTGGCCGTCATCGAACTTGTCGGTTCGTCGCTGCTGAGTTTCTTTGGCATCTCGTTGCCCATCATGCAGGTCTCGGGCGGAATCGTCATCGCGATGATCGGCTGGTCGCTATTGAACCAGCAGGACAGCGCGCCCAGCGCCGAAAAGACAACCGCAACCGAGCCTGTAGTCACTCAGTCGGAGATCGCAACCCTGCAGGAAAAGGCATTCTACCCCTACACCTTCCCCATCACCGCCGGGCCCGGATGCATCGTTGTGATGCTCACGCTGAGCGTCCATGCCAAGGAACTCACGGTTACCGATACCGTACTCGCCCACGTCGGTCTGTTCCTAGCCGCGGTCGTCCTCAGCGCCTCTGTTTACCTCTGTTACGCCAATGCCCCAAAAATCGCGAGCAAGGTCTCACCTTCCACAGCGCACGGAATCCTTCGCGTCATCGCCTTTATTCTGTTCTGCATCGGTGTCCAGATCGCCTGGAACGGACTCAATGATCTCCTTAAGACTGTTCTTCAACGCTGAGGGCTTAAACAACTCATGACCAGTCCTGTCGCTCCATTGATCGTCCTCGTCGAAGATGAAGAACACCTCGCGCAGGGCCTTCTCTTCAACCTCCGGGCCGAAGGCTATCGCACGCACCACGAGTCCGACGGTGACGCCGCTCTTGCCTACCTTCTCGCCGCAAAAGAAAACATCGCAGCCGTTGTCCTAGACTGTATGCTGCCGGGCGCCGACGGCTTCACCATCGTCCGCGCACTCCGCGAAGCCGAGCGCTACACGCCGGTCCTCATGCTCACCGCCCGCTCACGCCCCGAAGAGGTCCTCGAAGGCATCGACGCCGGCGCCGACGACTACCTCGCCAAGCCCTTCGATCTCAACATTCTGCTTGCCCGCCTCAAAGCTCTTCTTCGCCGCACCGCCTGGCAGAACGCGGCAACGCTCGAAACGCCGCCTCCCAACCTCACGGACCAAACCGACGAGTACACGTTCAATCACCGCGTCATTCGCTTTGACACGCTCGAACTGATCGCCCCCAACCGAATCACTCACCTCACACTGATGGAGGCCGATCTCCTCCGCTACTTCACCGAGCGCGAAGGCCAGATCGTCTCGCGCAAACAGATCCTCGAGGAAGTCTGGCACGTCCACGAAGACACCGACACCCGCGCCATCGACAACTTCATCGTCCGCCTTCGCCGCTATATTGAAGACGACCCCTCCGACCCTGAGCACCTCGTCACAGTTCGCGGTATCGGCTACCGTTTCCTCGCCAATCCCTAGCCCTGCCCCTTCTGCTCGGCGGCGACCTATCTCGTCTCGCCTAATCTCTGACCTTCCACCGGGGCCAGAATCCGGTGGACTGTCGCCAGCAGGTCCGGCAACCGGAACGGTTTCGCCAGAAAACTCCATCCCTTACCTTTTAGTTCAGCTTCCTGCCCGTCGGCCATCATTCCACCTGAAATCATCAGCACCGGCAGCTCACTCCGCAGTGCCTTCAACTCCTGCGCCAGTTCCATGCCCGACCGGCCCGGCATGTACAAGTCCGTAACCAGGAGATCGATCTGCGGAACGGCACGAAAGATCTGCGCCGCGCGTTCAGCGTCACCTGAACTGAACACGATGTACCCCTCATGCTCCAGAAACGTCCGCGTCAGCGAACGAATATCCGGATCGTCATCCACCAATAGAATTGTGCACGGAGAAAACTGAGCTGGACTGTCTCTGCCGGGGGAAACTTCGAATCTCATCTGTGGATCTTTCTGCCCGATAACGGTAAATACTTCCATTGATTCGAAACTCAATTCGCCGAAAATCTGATTTGCGCTCCTCTGTCATGCGGCAGAGGCTTCTTTAGGATTGACTCTCCAATCCGTCCTCGAGTTGCCTCACGAGGATCATTCCGCACATCTCCGCGATACACTTGAATCAGTCTCGCCAAGCACCAAAAACAATGCGCATCCTGACTCGTTACATCCTCCGCGAAGTGACCTCCCACGCATTGCTTGGCGGAGCCCTCTTTACTTTCATCATCTTCACTCGCGACCTGGGCAAAATTCTGGAGTTTGTCGTTCGCGACTCCGCTTCCTACTCCGACGTCGCCCGCATCATCGCGTACATGCTTCCTCCGACCCTCAACGTCACCATCCCCATGGCGGTTCTGGTCGGAATCCTCCTCGGTCTCTCGCGGCTTGCAGCCGACAGCGAGATCACCGCAATGCGCGCTGCAGGCATGGGCGCCATCGATTTCGTCCGCGTTGTCTCCATCGTCTCTGCTGCCGCGCTGGCTGTCGGCCTGTTCAACTCCCTGTATCTTGCTCCTCGCGCCGCAGCGGGACTCATCTCGCTCGGAGAGTCGCTCAAATCCTCGCAGGCCTCCTTCGAGGTCCAGCCCCGCGTCTTCTACGAAGAGTTCAAAAACCGTGTCCTCTACATCCAGGATGTTTCTCCCGCCGCAGGAGCCGCCGTCTGGCGCCATGTCTTCCTCGCCGACCTGACCGAACCTGCCGATCCGCATATCACCACCGCCGAACAGGCCGTCGTCGTCAACGGAACCCCAAACACTCCCGATGCCCAAACCATCCGCCTTCACCTGATCAATGGCGGCGAGCACGAGACTTCTTCCACCGATCCCAATCAATACAACATCTCCACCTTCAACACGACGGACGTGCCCATCGAGACCGAAGCTCCCGAAGGCGCCCATCTCGGCCGTCTTAACACGCCGATCGCTGCGCTCCCTCTACCCGAACTCTGGCGGCGAGCAAAATCGGCCGATGCCACCGGCGGCCGCGCCCCCTCTGTCTATCGCATCGAGTTCAACAAGCGCTTCTCCTACCCCTTCGCCTGCCTCGTCCTCATGCTCGTTGGCGTCCCGCTCGGCATCTCCTCGAAACGTGGAGGCAAATCCACCGGCTTCGTCCTGACGATCGTCCTTGTCTTCGTCTACTACCTGCTCTCCGAGATCGGCGCGGCCTTCGCTCAATCCGGCCATCTGCCGCCCTTCCTCGGCGTCTGGGGAGCCAACCTTCTCTTCGCTGCTGCCGGAGCCATCCTCCTCTATCAGATGTCCCGCGGGGGCATCGCTCTCAGCGTCTTCTCTTCGATGGGCGTCTGGCTCAACAACCTCGTCCTCCGTCTCGTCAGCGGCAAGCAATCGCCCAACGTCCGCTCGAACTATGACAACGCTACCCTTCTGCGTCGCTTCCGCAGCGTCTCCCGCATTCAGTTTCCCCTTCTGCTCGACGACTACGTCATGCGCGAGTACGCCACCAACTTCTGCATCGTTCTCTTCTCCTTCACCACCCTCTTCCTCATCTTTACCTTCTTCGAACTCATCGGCCCCATCTTTCGCAATAACACTCCGTTTATCACGGTCGGCGAGTACCTCATCAACCTCATCCCGTTCATCCTCTACAACGTCACGCCGCTCTGCGCGCTGGTCGCCGTTCTCGTCACCTTCGGAACCCTCAACCGCACCTCGGAGTTGATCGCGATGAAGGCCAGCGGTATTAGCCTCTACCGCATCATCGCGCCTGTGCTCTTCGTCACACTGCTCATCTCGGCCGCCCTCTTCATCTTCGACGAGTTTTACCTCCCTGCCGCCAATCGCCGCCAGGAAGCCCTCCTCTCCATCATTAAAGACAAGCCTACGCAAACCTTCTCGCGACCTGATCGCCAGTGGATCTCGGGCCAGACCAACAACGAGGGCGAACCCGCGCGCATCTTCTACTACCAGTACTTCAACGCGGAGACGGACAGGTTCGCCAATCTGACCGTCTTCGAGTTCGACCCCGCCACCTTCACCCTCCAGCGCCGAATCTTCTCCGCCTCGGTCCGCTGGGATCCCGCCGTCAGCGTCTGGGTCTTCGACAACGGATGGCAGCGCACCTTCTCCGGCGAAACCGTGTCCACCTACAAGCCCTTCACCGTCGCGACCTTCCCCGAGATAAGAGAGCAGCCGAGCTACTTCAACAAGGAATACATCCCCTCGCAGGAGATGAGCTACAACGAGCTCTCCGACTACATCGCCGATCTCAAACAATCCGGCTTCGACACCAAACGCCTCAGCGTTCAGCTCGACAAAAAAATTGCCTACCCTCTCATCACCCTCGTCATGGCGATCCTGGCCATACCCTTCGCTCTCTCAATGGGCAAAAAGGGCTCGCTCACCGGCATCGCCACGGCCATCGGTCTTGCCATCACCTACTACGTCGTCACGCTCGTCTTCGAATCTCTCGGCAACGTCAACACCCTGCCTGCCGTCCTCGCCGCCTGGACCCCCGACATCCTCTTCGGCATCACCGGCGCCTACCTTCTTCTTCGCACACCCACCTAGCTCCGCAGTCGGCGCATCCCACCAAACCCGCGCGGAACCGGAGGTCGTACCTTCCCGATCCAACCTACTACTCTCGAAACAAATGGTTCAGAATCGCATTCATCAGCGGATCGATCACGACCACGTCCGCCGGGTACGACCAGAACCCAATCAGGTACCGCACCATCTCGCTCACCCGCTTCTTCACCCCCTCGCGAAACTCCTGCTGCTCCTCGATCGATAGCTGCCCCAGTTTCAGCCCATTCAGAGTGCTGTCGATAGGATTCGTATGCGTCGGCGTATACCGTATTGGCCCCAGCTCTCCTGGCTGACTCAGCACCGGATCGGTCAACACCAGCCTCGCCACCATCCGTCCACGGTCGTAATCATGCACGCGATACCGCTCGTCGAAGAACCCCAGAAAAGCCGACAAATCGGCACCCGCCAGCAACTCCTCCGACACCGCAATTCCGTAGATCCGCATATAGTCGCACTGTCCAAGATTCGCAGCCGTCTCAAACGCCAGCACTGTATCGCGAAACGCATCGGCGCTGTAACTTTCAACTCCCAGACCCGCAATCTCCTCCTTGTACTGGTGTTCAATACGCTGCCTCGCCTCGGCCAGACTCTCTTTGCCAATCTTCGCAACCTGCCTCGTTCCCCCTCGCGTCGGCTGCGTAAACAACACCTTCAACAAACCATTCGCAGTTCGCTTCAGGCTTCCACTCTTGATCTCGCCCGAACGCAGCTTCTCTGCCAATTCACTCGCCCGGGCATCCAACAGAGCAATTTGCTCATTCATCTCCACCGAGGTAATCCAGTCCTGAAATTCCGACTGCCCCAGCAGCACCTTCGCCAGCCGCCTCATCATGTGGAAGTAGTCTGCATTCTCCTCGGCAAAGCTTGAATCTGCGCTTGAAGTTCTCCCATGGGGCGACACAAACAGATAGAACCGGCTGTCGTTGTACCAGTGCTTGTCGATTTCATCCACCAGGTTCTTCGCCATGCCCAGCGGCTCGTTCTGCAGCACTCCGCCGTCGGTGTACGTAAACCTGGACGGATCATCCGTCCATGGTTCCAGGCCGGCCTTTGCGTACTCCTCCCGCCTGCGATCCATCTCCTTCGCGCGAAATGCCAGTGGATAGGCCCCGCTCGCCACCGATGCATCCGCCAGCTCGCGCCATACCTCCGGATTGTCGCTCGTCTCCACACTCACCACCCGGGTGATGTTGTCCTCATGGCGTGTGTAGATAAACTTCCCGCAAGGCTGCATGTCATAGGCGTAGTCCACGCCGTTCAAATTCGTCAGCGTCATCCCGATGGAGATCGACCGCGCCGCCGCCATGTGCGTTATCGGAGCAGGCCACTTCTCTGTCTCATACCGTGCCAACAGCGAATCCTCGGCGATCTTCTCCACCATGTCCGACGAAAAGATCGAGCGTAGCGCCGGCTCTACTTCCCCTGTCGCTTCATCCGCCGTATCCAGCAACCCACCCAGGTTGATCCGTTTAACCCATACGTTGTACAGCGGATTGTCATACGGATCGCGAAACTCATTGGCCGAGTACAACATCTTATGCGCCACAATGGCCGCCGTCATCGCACCGGCCGAAGCCCCCGTCATCACATCGATCAGAATCTTCTCGTCATCGGTCACCCCTGCGGAGGTGTTGTGCTGATGAATCGCATCCAGCACCTCATAGAGCACGCCGGCCTCGTAACTTCCCAGCGACACCGCACCCGCAATCGTAATAGCCAGCCGCTTCGGCATATCTCTCCTCGCAGCCAGAATTAGAGCACTTTCCTGAACCGGCAACCATAGGTCAAATTGGGCATATCCATGGAGCGAACCCAGATCGTCAGCGGTCAACGGCCCACAAGTAAGCCTAACCAGTCAAAGCTTTTATCCCACACCGGTCGACAAACTCACACAAAAAACGCACAACTGTCCTAAACTGAAATCACGATGATCTTCAAGCTCCCCTCAAGTGCTCTCCTGGCCGCGCTGTCCACAGCCGCCATCGCCCAAACCGCTCCGGCAAAACCAGCACCCCCCGCGCATCGTCCAACCGTCACAACCCCGGCAATTGCAACTGCAGAACCAGCGACCGTACCGTGCGCAACGCTCCCGGAACTCTCGCCGAAGATCCCTGCTCTGCCGGCTGGCCTTCCCTGTGCCAAACCGCTCTACACCATCACCGTCGAGCCGAGCGCCAAGCTGACCAACGTCTCTCCGTTCGAAGGACCAGAGCTCCGTCAAACCCTTGGGCTTGAGTCCACGACCTTCTCCCTCAATTACATTGACACCCAGGTCGGCACCGGCGAACTCGCCGCACCGCACAAGTGGTACACCATTCACTACACCGGATACCTCATCGACGGCACCAAGTTCGACTCCTCAGTCGATCGCGGCGAGCCCATCTCCATCGCCTACGGTCAGCACCAGGTCATCCCCGGCTGGGACACGGGTTTCAATGGCATGCACGTCGGGGGAAAGCGTCGTCTCTTCATCCCCTATCAACTTGCTTATGGCAACAACGGCAAGCCCCCCATTCCGGCCAAGGCCGAACTGATCTTCGACGTCGAGCTCGTCGGCCAGAGCGATGAGAAGCCCGCTCCCAAAACTCCTCCAGCCCCCTCAGCTGACGCAGCTCAGCCAGCCTCCACACCGCCGGCTTCTACTCCAGCCCCTTCTGCGAAGCCACAGTAAACAACTTATCCGAATCCAACCAGAACCTGATTGATCTAATCTCCGGATACTGATCGTGCATGTTTAAAAAGCTAAAACCGCTCGCACCCTACCTCAGGCGATACTGGAAACATCTCGCCTGGGGCGGGCTTGCGACCGTCCTTTACAACGTGATAAAGGTGCTGATCCCCGTCGTCATCGGCCATGCGATGGACGATATCGGCAGCACCCTCGCGACCGGGTCACGCAGCGCTCTCGAATCGAGAGTTATCTATCACGCGCTGCGCCTGCTCCTGATCGCTGCTCTCTCTGCGATCTTCCTCTACATCACGCGGCAGGTCATCATCGGAGCCTCGCGCGAAATCGAGTTCGATCTCCGCAACGACCTCTTTGCCAACCTGGAACGCCAGTCGCCCAACTATTACCACACCCATCGCACCGGCGACATCATGGCCCGCACCACGAACGACCTGAACGCGGTCCGAATGCTCCTCGGCCCCGCGATCATGTACAGCGCGAACACGCTAGTCTTCACTGCCGCCGCTCTGCCCTTCATGTACCACATCAGCCCCAAGCTGACGTTCTTCGCCTTCGTCCCGCTGCCGATGGCATCGGTTCTCGTCCAGTACTTCGGCGCCCGCATCCACCGTCGCTTCGAGCGCATCCAGGCCATGTTCTCCGACATCTCCGCCAAAGCCCAGGAGAACTTCTCCGGCGCTCGCCTCATCCGCGCCTTCGCCCAGGAAGAAGCCGAGATCGCCTCGTTCGAGACCGCCAACAAAGAGTACATCCACCGCAGCCTCTACCTCGTCAGGCTCATGGCCATGCTCTGGCCTACCCTCGAATTCGTTCTCGGCCTGTCGCTGATGATCACGCTGCTTGTAGGAGGGCATGAGGTCGTCCAGCACCAGATCTCGGTCGGGGAGTTCACCAGCTTTAATGTCTACATGGTTCAGCTCATCTGGCCCATCATCGCCGTCGGCTGGGTCGTCAACCTCTTCCAGCGCGGCACCGCCTCCGTCGTCCGCATCGACGAGCTCCTGAAACACCAGCCCGACATCGCGGACGCTTCCGCTGCGGTCGACATTCCCGTCGCCGGCGAAATCGAGTTCCGCAACCTGACCTTCTCCTATCCAGATGCCCCGCCAGTCCTCCACGACATCAACCTGCGCATCCCTGCCGGCAGCAGTCTCGCCATAGTCGGCCCCACCGGTTCGGGAAAATCCACGCTCGTCAACCTCATCCCGCGCCTTCACGACGCTACACCCGGAACGGTCCTGATCGACGGGCAGCCCATCCGTAACTTCACCCTGTCCGCACTCCGCCAGGGCATCGGCTTCGTCCCCCAGGAGACCTTCCTCTTCTCCGAGACCATCCGCCAGAACATCTCCTTCGGCAGACCCGACGCATCGCACGAACAGGTTGAAGAAGCCGCCACCATCGCCCACATCGCTACCGAAATTCTCGAGTTCCCGAAAGGTTTCGACACGGAGGTTGGCGAACGCGGCCTTACTCTCTCCGGCGGTCAAAAGCAGCGCACTGCCATAGCCCGCGCCATCATCCGCGAACCCCGCATCCTCATCCTCGACGATGCCTTAGCCAGCGTTGACACCTACACCGAAGAGCGCATTCTCAGCGGACTGAAGCGAGTCATGGAAGACCGCACCACCGTCTTCATCTCCCACCGCATCTCCACCGCCCGCAACGCCGACCAGATTGCCGTCCTTGTCGCCGGCCGCATCGCCGAGTTGGGAACCCACGACGAGTTGATCGCTCGCAACGGCTACTACACCAGCCTCTTCGAAAAACAGCAGCTCGAAGAAGAGCTCACCACCGCCGTATAAATCTAGCCACCGGACCCGGCCGCCAGAATTAAGCTGACCACCGCGAAGCGGCCACGTCCCCCGAAGCCTCAGGACTCGCGGCCGGAGGCAGAAGCTTCTCTTCACGCGTCCGCAGCTCTCGCGGCAAGACCTTGCCCGCCTTCGGGTCGCGAGCCACCACCACCCACGCCTCACGAACATTCCGCACAAGACCAATCACCTCACGAAACTGCTCCGCCGACTCATGATGCGAGGCTTCCAGCGTCATCGTAAACATCGTCGAATAAAAATCAGCTAGCGCCGTAGCAACCGAACCTCCAACATCCGGCCGCAGCCTTGCCTGAAGGTATATCAGAATATCGATCGCCTTCTTCACAGCAATCCTGCGTCCGTAAATATCCTTCTCCTCGCACGACTGTATCGCCCGATAGAGAAACCGAATCACTCCGTCATAGAGCGCCACAATCTGCTCAACACCGGTCGCCCCGGCCAAAGCCTGCTGCTGATAATTCATCTTTGTCCCTTACTTACGCCTTTGTATTTGGGTTGAAACCCGTCAAGGAATCAAAGACCGAGTTGACCTCATTGAGCTGTTCCGGAATCCCCTGCAGAATCTGATTCGCGGCATTCAACTCATTCGTCAGATTCGTCTTCTGCGCTGCTAGAAGTGCGTTCTCGTTCGTGATTTCGGCATTCAGAGCCTTCTCCTGGCTGCTGTTCTGTTGCTGCGCCAGAAAGACCGTGCCATCCGGCGCCTGCGTGCCTGCGCTATTCAGCGCGGCCGACAACCTCTGCCCGAAGCTACCCGGGTTCTGCAAAAATCCTGTGACGTCAGCCAGGTTTGAGTTCAGAACACTGGTAAGCGTATCCGAGTTCAAAGCCAGGGTGCCATCGTTATTGACCGTTAGCCCCAGCTGCACAATATTTTGGATCGCACCGCTTGCAGAGCCGCCAAAGAGAGACCCCGTAAGCGAATCCTGCAACTGCGCAATCACCGGACTCCCCAGAAGCGGCGCTGAGTTCCCGCTCGCCCCACTCTGCTCAACGCTATTGATGTCCCCAACGACCTTGTTAAAAGCCGAGACGAAACTGCTTATGGCCGTTGCAATGTCCGTCGTGTTATCCGTGATCTGTACCTGAATCTGACTCGCCGAGGTTGCAAGCAGCTGAAACGACACTCCAGGAATTGCATTGGTGACGGTATTAGACGGACTTGTAATCGACACTCCATCGACGGTTAGTTGAGCGTCCTGTCCAATTTGTCCTGTCTGGAAACTGATGTTGCCCGCAGAAGCGCCTGACAGGGCGCTTGTAACGGTCAACTGTCCCGCCGCCCCGCTGGTCTCGCTCACGATCGAAAGCCGCGAACCGGCCGAGTCCGTAACCGCACTTGCTCTAACCCCAATATCAGCCGAATTAATGGCTGCAGCCAGAGAGGCAAGCGTAGTGTCGTTGTCCGCCGCGTCCACATTGAATGTATGGCCCTGAATCGTCAGGCTCCCTGACAGTATGTCGTTAGGGTCCGAGACCGCAGTCGACACCTCCGAGGAGGTCTGCGCCAGCCTACCGATGACAATCGTGTGACTCCCCGCCGACGCCGTCGAGCTGGCAGAGCTCAAACTGAGCAGATCGGTATTGGAACTGGACCCCTTTTTCTCCGCGAAGACTCCTTCAAAATCCGTCAGTTTCTGCAGACTGGTCGAGAGAGCCGAGAGGTCAGTTCCAATCGAAGAAAGAACCGCATCCTGGGCCTTCAACGCCGTAAGCTGATTCTGCAAGGGTGTTTCAATCGCCTGCTTCGCAGCCTGGATCTGCGCGACCGTAGACGCCACATCGAACCCCTGACCGCTCGTCGGCGACCCAAACTTTAATCCAACAGTGCCCATATCACCCTTCCGTACTTCTTACGGTCAGAAAGCAAAAGCCGGGCCAAATCTAACCATCAAAAAATTAGAACCCCCTTAGCATCCCGAAACGAAAGAACGGCGGCCACACCTATGCATGTGACCACCGTCGCTTTCACCGGCTTACTGCAGCAGCTTCAGAATCTCCTGCTGGACGCTGTTCGCCTGGGCAAGAGCGCTGATACCTGTCTGGCTCAGCACCTGGAACTTCGCCAGATCGCTCGTCGCCTGACCGAAGTTGGTCGCGCGAATTGCTCTCGGCGGACGACAGGTTCACCTCTTCCGAGCTGGCAACATTAGCAGCCGCACTCAGCTGGTTGATGTTCGCGCCGATCGCGCCACGCTGATACGCAACATCCGCAGATGGCAGTTGTGATATCGGTCAGAGCGGTCTTCGCGGAGGCCTGCGAGGTCAAGCATTCGGCAGAAAGGTTCACACCCGCTCCGGCGCGTTCCAACGCTGGCGGTGGTAAGAGCGCCGACCGTCGCACTGAATCGTGGTCGTTCCAGCAGCCGTCCCATCGCTGACGACTAAGTCGGTCGGTGTCGCAGTAAACACAGCTCTGCTGTTGAAGTTCGTCGTGGAACCGATGTTTCCGATCTCGTCAGGATGTTCTGGAACTCCGTGTCAGCGGCAGTCGACTGGGCGGTGTCAACCCGCCGTTGGCCGCCTCGGTCGCCAACGTAACGGCGCGATCGAGCAGGTTGGTTACCTGCGACAACGCACCATCGGCAGTCTGCAGCAGACCCACGCCGTTCTGGCGTTCTGCGCCGACTGCGTCAGCGCAGCTTCGTTTGCACGTAAGACCGTCTGCGAGGGCAAGACCCGCCGCGTCGTCCGCGCCGCTGTTGATGCGCGAACCTGAGGAGAGCTGCTGAAGAACAGTCTGCAGACTGCTCTGCGTCTGATTCAGATTGTTCTGTGCATAGGTTGCTGCAATGTTAGTAAGAATACCCAAGGACATGTGGAAACGCTCCTGTACTACTCGATTTGAGTTACCGCGACTGCCGTCCCGGGTGACCGCCCGGCAAACTCATCTCGCTGTCACAGCAGCTCGTGAGATCCGGTCCACCTTGCGGAAGGCTCCGCGTTCCCCCACCTCATCGGCGCGCCGGTCGCGACTTTAGATCCGCGCCACTTTGCTTTCGCTCCTCGCGCCATCCGTCTCTCTATTGATAACGCCTTACTCAGCCGATGAAAGACTAGGAGAGGAATTTTCCACATGATCGAACTCACGCGCCTCAACGGCAGCCCTCTCGCCATCAACTGCGACCTCATCAAATACGCCGAGGCCGCGCCCGACACCGTGCTCACCCTGATCACCGGCGAGAAGCTCGTCGTTCTCGAGCCATGCAGCGAAGTCTCGCAGCGCACCCTCGACTATCGCGCCGCCGTCCTGCGCAGCAGCATGGCCCGAAGCATGCCGCCGCGCTCAGCGCAAAATCCGCGTATGACGCCGACGAGCGAGCCCGCAATCACTCCCGCAACACCATCCGGCGAATAATCATGCTTCACCCCGGAAGAGGACACTCATGGATATCGCCAGCATCGGTGGCATCGCCCTCGCCATCCTCGGCATTCTTGCCGGCATGATGATCGAAGGCGGAAGCATCGCCCAGATCACCCAGCCCACGGCGGCCTGATCGTCTTTGGCGGCACCATGGGCGCAGTCATGCTCCAGTTCCCTCTGAACATCTTCCTCGCCGCATTCAAAGCATATCTTCAAATCTTCCTGCGCAAAAGCTCCAATGGCGAGGCGACCCTCAAGCAGATCGTCACCTTCGCCAACAAGGCCCGCAGAAGCGGCATCGTCTCGCTCGACCAGGATCTCGCCTCGGTCGCCGATCCATTCCTCAAACAGGCCCTCATGCTCGCCATCGACGGCACCGAACCCAGCTGAGGTCCGCAAGATCATGCAGATCGAGCTCGACAACAAGACCGAGATGGAAGAAAAGATTCCTGCAGGTCTTCGAAGCCGCAGGCGGCTACTCGCCCACCGTCGGCATCATCGGCGCCGTCCTCGGCCTCATCCAGGTCATGAAGCACCTCTACAACATCGACGAGGTCGGCCGCGGCATCGCTGTCGCCTTCGTCGCCACCATCTACGGCGTCGCCCTGGCCAATCTCATCTGCCTCCCCGCCGCCGGCAAAGCTCAAATTCCGCCACCGCGAAGAGCAGATGATCAAAGAGATGATGCTCGAAGGCGTCATCTCCATCCTCGAAGGCATGAACCCGCGCATGATCGAAACCAAGCTCCGCACCTTCCTCTTCGACTCCGAGCCCACCGACTCCACACAGCACTATGAGGTCAAGGCATGAGCAGGAAAAAACATCCCGAGCACGTCAATCACGAGCGCTGGCTGGTCTCCTACGCCGACTTCATCACGCTGCTCTTCGCCTTCTTCGTCGTTCTCTTCGCCTCCAGCCAGACCGACAAGAAGAAGCAGATCAAGCTCGCCGAAGCCATGCAGTCCGCCTTTACTCCGCTCGGCACCTTCGATGCTCACTCAAAGACCCCGCCCCTCACCGATACCAGCGCTGCCTCCGTAACCGATGCAACCCCGGCAGCGATCTCGCCCGCCCTTCCCCTACCACCAGCACCGAAACGCTGGAAGAGACCAGAGCGCGCCTCACAAGACTCCTCGCCGAAAGAAGTCGCGGCCGGACACATTCCCCCCGGCAGCGTGACCATGCGCATCACCCCAGACGGCCTGGTCATCTCGCTCCACGAGATCGGCTTCTTCCCCTCCGGTTCAGCCGAAGTCCGCACCGCAGCAGTCGCCATGCTCACCATCCTCGCCAACACGCTGCCGTCGGGCTCCGCTCCGCATCGAGGGCCACACCGACAACGTCCCCATCCACACCGCGCAATTCGCCAGCAACTGGGAGCTTTCCACCGCGCGCTCCACCGCCATCGCCCGCCTGCTTCTCGAACGCGGCCCCGTCAACCCCAGCCAATCTCTCCGCCGCCGGTTACGCCGAGTTTCATCCCGTCGCGAGCAACGCCACCGAAGACGGCCGCATGCAGAACCGTCGCGTCGACATCATTCTTTTGCGACGCCCAGCACCTTCACAATAACGCGCTTCGATCGCTGCCCATCGAACTCCGCATAAAACACCCGCTGCCACGTCCCCAGATCGAGCCGCCCACTTCGTCACCGGCAGCGTCGTCTCATGGTGCAGCAGCAATGCCTTCAAATGCGCGTCAGCATTGTCCTCGCCCGTGCGGTGATGCTTGTATCCGGGCCAGCGCGGAGCCAGCTTCTCCAGCCACACGCCGATATCCTCGATCAACCCATCCTCGTTATCATTCACATAGATCGCCGCCGTAATATGCATCGGCGAGACAAAACACAAGCCCATCCTCGATCCCGCTGCGCCGCACAATCTCCTCGACCTGCCGCGTGATGTGCACCATCTCATACCGTTCATCCGTATTGAACGTCAGATACTCCGTATGCGCCTTCATCGCCGCCATAACTCTTGCCTCCGTCGCCAACATTTATGGAATACTCCCGAAGATAAATCTCGATGCATGCATCAACTTGCGAACTGAACCGTCCAACAACGTGAGATGAAGACAAACTCCGCGCATCCTTGCGACGCTGCTCTGCCTGCTGACTCTGTTCTCGGCACAGCCGCGTGCATGCAAGCGGAGCAGCCAAAGCAGTCTTCGTGCAGTCACTGCCCAAAGCGCGCACCGCTCAAGCCAGAACACGCCCTCCTGCTGCACAGCGCAACAGCAGTTCCCTGCCATCACGTCGCATCGTTGTCGAGCGGCCGGTTCAAACCATCGTTGCCGTTGCTGATCTCTTTCGCATCTGACGACACCACTCTGTTCCGCGTTCTTGTCCCTCTCGCGACAAGACCGCTCCGCCCCCTTCTCCGCCCCGCATCGCACTTCGAATCTGATTCCACTCTTGACTCTTCGCGTCTTGCAGCGCCTCTTCGACGCTGTCTACTCCGCCAATGCAGTCTCCAAGAGAAGGAATTATCCATGCCACACAGATTGGCAGCGACTCTCGCTTCCACTCGTCTTCTTCGCTGCGCTCTCCTATTCAAGCGCAGACAAAGCCAGCCCCCATCCGACATGCCCGGATGGACATGCATCCGCAGCACGACCAACACCAGATAGCAGTCGAGGCACAAGATGATGACGATGCAGCGCCCAACCACGCTCATCGAAGCCGAGCTCACCCATCTCCCTCCGGCACCAGCGTCCGAACCTGCCTCCACCCCGATGTCCCATGCTCATGCGCACACCACGGCATGGATGCTCATGCTGCACGGCAGGCTTTCGTCTCCGACACGCAGCAACAGGCCGCAGCAAACGCCAGACCGGCCATCGCGGCGGCGACAAGTTCTTCTCCACCAACTGGCTCATGCCCATGGCCATGCGCCAGCTCGGCCCCGGCCAGCTCACTCTGCGCACCATGTTCTCGCTCGAACCTGCGACCATCACCGCCCGCCAGTATCCCGAGCTCTTCCAGCAGGGCGAGACCGCATTCGGCAAGCCCATCATCGACGGCCAGCACCCCCACGACTTCTTCATGGAGGTCGCCGCCCTCTACGACATCCGCCTCGGCCGACCACCCTCCTCAGCTTCTACGCCGCGCCCATCGGCGACCCCGCCATCGGCCCCACCGCCTACCCGCACCGCCTGTCCGCCTCCGAAAATCCCATCGCCGCCCTCGGCCACCATCAGGAAGACTCCACCCACATCGCCTTCAACGTCCTCACCGCCGGCTTCACCTGGCGCTGGCTCCGCTTCGAAGAGTCCGGCTTCCACGGCGGCGAACCCACCGAGAGCGCTGGGGCTTCCAGCCCTCCCCCAACGGCCTCGCCATCGACAGCTACTCCTCCCGCATCACCTTCGCGCCCAACGCCAAACTGGAGCAGCCAATACTCCATCGCCCACATCGTCAGCCCCGAGGCCTCTACCCCAACGAAGACCAGCAGCGCCAGACCGCATCCATCATGTACAACCGCCCCTTCGGCTCTCACGGCAACGCCACACCACGCCCCAGCATGCCGGGCATGGACATGACCACTCCAGCCACCGGCAACTGGTCCACCACACTCCTCTGGGGCCGCACGAATCGCTCTCCGACAACAGCAAAGAAAACAGCTACCTCCTCGAATCCCTCCTAAAGTTCCACACCCGCAACTACGTCTGGACGCGCATCGAAAACGCCAGCCGCTCCAGCGAACTTCTCCTCCCACCCGGCTCCGCACTCCCGCCGAACTTCGAGGAAGACCCCATCGGCCACGTCGCCGCCTTCACCTTCGGCTACGACCGCGACTACCGCATTCTTCCCACATCTTCACGCCGCCCCGGCGCACAGTTCACCACCTACGTCACACCCGACACCCTCATCTCCACCTACGGAGACCATCCCTGGGGAGTCGTAGCCTTCGTCCGCCTCCGCATCGCGCAATAGTTCCTTCTATCGTTTTGTAATGTTGCCTGTCATCCTGTCATCCCCGAAGAGCCTGCCTGAGCGAGTCGAATGCGGATCTACATGCAATTTTCATTCGGATGCAAAATAGATCAGGACAATGACCCTCTACATCGCCACCTCCAACCCCGGCAAGCTCCGCGACTTCGCCGCCGCCGCACACGCGGCAACATCACCCTCGCCCCTCTCCCCAACCTCAAAGAAATCCCCGCCCCCGCCGAAGACGAGCCCACCTTCGAAGGCAACGCCCGCCTCAAGGCCATCTACTACTCCAACCACGCCCCCGGCCAGATCGTCATCGCCGACGACTCCGGCCTCGAAGTCGACGCCCTCCACGGCGCACCCGGCGTCCGCTCCGCCCGCTACGCCGACGACCAAAAACTTCCAAACCGAACCCAACGCGCACAACAGACGAGCGCAACAATCTCTGCCTCCTCGAAGCCCTCACCAAAATCCCCAGGCCCATCATCCGACAGGCCCGCTACCACTGCGTCCTCGCCGCCGCCCGCGACGGACACATCCTCGCCACCGGCGACGGCACCGTCGAAGGCGAGATCCTCACCACCCCCCGCGGAACAGAGGCTTCGGCTACGACCCCTCTTCTATCTCCCTACCAAAACAAGACCATGGCCGAACTCGACGTCCAAACCAAGCTCTCCTTCAGCCACCGCGGCCGAGCCTTCGCCGCCCTCCTCAAAGCGCTCGCACCGCACCTGTAACCTCTTGAACCCGATGAGTTCAATTTAATCGCACAAACCTCACGATAACCGCACAAACCCCGCCACTTTCCTTGACGCTGGCAAAACAGGAGCGGAATAATCTGCGTGCTGCACTAAATTCCTTCCTCCCAGTGCATGCATCACGATCTTGAAGGAGTCCCCATGGCCACCGCCGCCCCGCCAGCCCCCTCCTGCCGCACCCCGCCTCCCACTCCGCGGCGTGCAACCGCTCCGCGCAGGCGAAGGCCACTCCTTCTTCTGGCGCAAGCTCCACTCGCTCACCGGCATCGTCCCCATCGGCGCCTTCCTCGTCGAGCACATCGTCTCCAACTTCGAGACCATCAACGGCCCCCTCGCCTACGCCAAGCAGGTCCTCTTCCTCAACTCCCTCCCGCTCGTCCGCGTCCTCGAGTGGGTCTTCATCTTCATCCCTCTCGCCTATCCACGCCCTCTACGGCGTCTTCATCGCCATCCGCGGCCGCACCAACGTCAACGTCTACCCCTGGGCCGGCAACTGGATGTATCTCTCCCAGCGCGTCACCGGCCTCATCGCCTTCCTCTACATCATTCAGCACGTCTGGCGGCAGCGCTTCAGCGGCGTCTCGCTCCCCGAGCACCCCGGCGCAGCCTTCGACAAAGTCCAGCACGAGCTCTCGAACCCGTGGATGCTCGCCATCTACGTCATCGCCATGATCGCCACCACCTGGCACTTCGCCTACGGCATCTGGCTCTTCGCCGCCAAGTGGGGCATCACCCCCGGCGACAAGGCCCGCAAGAGATTCGGCTAGGTCTGCGGCCTCGGCGGAGCAGCCCTCTGCCTCATGGGCCTCATCAGCATCTACGCCGTCGTCACCGCCCCGCCCGCCCCCGAAGACGTCATGCCCGAAATTACCTCGCCAGTTTCCGCAACCACTCCGCCCACAACTACCAGCACAGCTACGTTGCAGAAGATGCAGAAATAGTCTTTGTTAAGGGCACGGCTTTAGCCGTGCCGTTTAACGCCAGGATAGAAAGGGGCTTTAGCCCCTGAGGGATAACGAATGGCAGCAACACCCAGAATCATCGTCGTAGGCGGAGGCCTAGCCGGCCTCGCCGCCGTCATCAAGATCGCCGAAGCCGGCGGCAAGGTCGACCTCTTCTCCATCGTCCCCGTCAAGCGCTCGCACTCCGTCTGCGCCCAGGGAGGCATCAACGCCGCCAAGAACCTCAAGGGCGAGGGCGACGACGTCTTCAAGCACTTCGACGACACCATCTACGGCGGCGACTTCCTCGCCAACCAGACCCCCGTCAAGAACATGACCGCGCAGGGCCCCGCCATCATCGACCTGCTCGACCGCATGGGCGTCCCCTTCAACCGCACCCCCGAAGGCCTGCTCGACTTCCGCCGCTTCGGTGGCACCCTCTACCACCGCACCGCATTCGCCGGAGCCACCACCGGCCAGCAGCTCCTCTACGCGCTCGACGAGCAAGTCCGCCGCTACGAAGCCGAAGGCAAAGTCACCAAGTACGAAGGCTGGGAGTTCCTCTCCGCCGTCCTCGACAGCAAAGGCGCCTGCCGCGGCATCACCGCCATGGACCTCCGCACCATGGAGACCCGCACCTTCCCCGCCGACGCCATCATCGTCTGCACCGGCGGCAACGGAGCCATCTTCGGAAAGTCCACCAATTCAGTAGTTTGCACCGGATCAGCTCAATCCGCACTTTACCAACAGGGCGCCTACTACGCCAACGGCGAGTTCATCCAGGTCCACCCCACCGCCATCCCCGGCGAAGACAAGCTCCGCCTCATGTCCGAGTCCGCCCGCGGCGAAGGCGGCCGCGTCTGGGTCCCCAAAGACAAGAACGACAAGCGCGCCGCGCAGATCCATCCCCGAATCCGACCGCTGGTACTTCCTCGAAGAGTGGTACCCCAAGTACGGCAACCTCGTCCCCCGCGACGTAGCCACCCGCGCCATCTTCAAGGTCGTCTACGAGCACGGCATGGGCATCGACGGCCAGCCCATGGTCTACCTCGACGTCTCCCACCTTTCGCCCGAGCGCCAGCACAAGCTCGAAGGCATCCTCGAGATCTACGAGAAGTTCGTCGGCGACGACCCCCGCAAAGTCCCCATGAAGATCTTCCCCGGCATGCACTACACCATGGGCGGCCTCTGGGTAGACTTCAACCAGCAGACGAACATCCCCGGCGTATACGCCGCAGGCGAAGCCGACTACTCCATCCACGGCGCCAACCGCCTCGGCGCCAACTCCCTCCTCTCCTGCATCTACGGAGGCTTCGTCGCCGGCCCGCATGCCATGCCTACGCCAAGTCGCTCCCCGCACAGGAAGGCGACGGTGGCCACGCCGCCGAGCTCCAGCGCCAGAAGGAGTTCAACAACCTCCTCCTCAACAACCCCGGCACCGAAAACCCCTTCAAGCTCTGGCGCGAACTCGGCGACACCATGACCAAGCACGCCACCATCATCCGCTACAACGCAGGCCTCGACGAAGCCGACGCCAAGATCGTCGAACTCCTCGACCGCTACCGCAACGTCAACCTCTCCGACAAGAGCCAGTGGGCCAACACCAGCTTCGCCTTCACCCGCCAGCTCTGGAACATGCTCCAGCTAGGCCGCGTCATCGTCCAGGGCGCACGCCTCCGCGACGAGTCCCGCGGTGCCCACTACAAACCCGACTTCCCCGACCGCAACGACGAAAAGTTCCTCAAAACCACCAAAGCCACCTTCAAAGACGACGCCCCCGCCTTCGAGTTGGAAGAAGTAGACATCAGCCACATCAAACCGCGCCCGCGCCGCTACGACGCCACCGCCTAACCATCATTGAAGTCGTCATTCTGAGCGAAGCGGAATCCCTGTACTTTGTTTTGAGCACGAGGACGCATTTCGCCTTTGTTATTTGACATGATGACGACAGTTACCCCACAACCCGTTTTCGCCGTCTAACCGGGCATGAACATCTGGAACGCGGTCATGTCATCATCGCCGTCGTATGCTGTGTCGGTCATCGCGTTACTGGATCCTCTACACCACTCATCTTCACCCAAGAGAACGGTGTCAGGAACTCAAAGGTCGTCCGCCGATCAGCAAAGAAGAAGGCATCGCAGTCGCCACATTGGAAAAGGAACGCCTGCACAAGACCGGCTACTTCTGATCCAGCTTCCGCTCTTACTCGGCTGCAGTACTCCTTCGCAACATTTCGCCTCCAGCACTGCACACGGCTGAAGGCACAGGAAAGCATCTGCAGCCGTTAAGGAGCTAGTTCGACATGCCAGCCAGCACCATCAAGGTCGAGATCAAGCGCCAGTCCAACCCGGACGCACCTGCCACCACCGAAAAATTTGAGATCCCCTACCGCCCGGGCTATGAACATCACCTCGCTCCTCGGCGAGATCGCGCTCAACCCCGTCGACGTCTCCGGCAAGCCGACCACCCCCATCACCTACGACTCCAACTGCCTCGAAGAGATCTGCGGCTCCTGCGCCATGCTCATCAACGGCAAGGCCTCCATGGCCTGCTCCGCGCTGGTCGACAAGCTCACCGGCCCCAACAAAGACCAGACCATCACCCTCGCGCCACTCTCGCAAGTTCCCCGTAGTCCGCGACCTCGCCGTCGACCGCTCCGTCCTCTTCGAAAACCTCAAGAAGGTCAAAGCCTGGGTCCCCATCGACGGCTCCTACGATCTCGGCTCCGGCCCGAAACAAGCTCCTCAAATCCAGGAGCAACGCTACCCGCTCTCCAACTGCATCTGCTGCACCATCTGCATGGAGGTCTGCCCCCAGTTCAACGACGCCACCGGCTTCGTCGGCGCAGCCACCATCGCGCAGGCCAAGCTCTTCAACATGGACCCCAGCGGCGCAGTCCTCAAAGAAGAGCGCCTCCGCGCCCTAGCCGGAGACGGCGGCATTCAGGAGTGCGGCTTCGCGCAAAACTGCGTCCAGGCCTGCCCCAAACAACTCCCCCTAACCGAAGCCATCAGCGACATGGGCCGCGACGTCTTCGTCCAGCAAGTCAAAGACCTCTTCGCACGCTAATTTCGTCTCACCATTCATCAGAAGTTGACGGTGCGCCCATCTTAGCGGCGGTACGTGAAATCGTCGCTAAGCGTGCGCGCATTCGCCAAGCGATCGATACCACATTTCTCTCGCTGAGCATCACATAACTTCACAAACAAAATTCAAGAACAGAGGCAACAATGATCCAACTAGCAGACGCCCGCCGCATCATCGCCGCAGCCGAAAAGAAGGCTACTGAAATCGGCCAGCCCATGAACATCGCAGTAGCCGACGCCGGCGGAAACCTCATCTCTCACGTTCGCATGGACAACGCCTGGATCGGCTCCATCGACATCTCCATCAAAAAGGCCTGGACCTCCCGCGCCTTCGACATCGCCACCAAAGACCTCGCCCCGCACTCCCAATCCGGCAGACCAGTTCTTCGGCATCCACGCCTCCAACGACGGCAAAGTCATGATCTTCGCCGGCGGCATCCCGCTCAAGAAAGATGGAAAAGTAGTAGGAGCGATCGGAGTCAGCGGCGGATCCGGCGATCAGGATCACGCAGTTGCAGAAGCAGGCGCAGCGGCTCTCTAATCACACGAAAATCGCACAAAGAAGAAAAGCCCCCCTAACCAGCGGGGCTTCTTCTCGACCTCCAGCACTGTTCTGATTCTCTACTTCGAAAACACAGAGTTCCCAGGCGTCGTCTCTTCATTCGAGACGATCCGGTTCTGCGCACGCTTCGCGCTCTGCATCGCGATGTGGTCCATTCTTTCCTGATCGCTCTTATTGGCCTCGTTCGCGGTCGTCTCGTCTTCAATTGCCTCATGCGAAGGACGTGCCGGAGTCTTCGTCGAATTCAATCCTTGTGCCATGATTCACCTCTCTGCAGAAGAGATGGCTCCACTGCAGCTGCGGTTGTCCGCGCTACAATCGTCGTACTTCATGCGCCAGAACACCGCACTCTTCCATACACGATCGCCTCTCGTTGCAAGCACATCCGCGCTCTTCCTTCTCGGCGCCTCTTTTTGCACGCGCAGGCAACCCCTGCAACAGGAACTAAACCGATGTCAGACCCAGCCAAAGTTCATGCCAGCGCACTCGTCATCGACACCCATGCGGACACGCCCCAACGTTTCGTCGACGAGCATTGGAACTTCACCGACCCCCTCAACGGCGGCATGCTCAACTACGACTCCGCAAAAAAAGGAAACCTCGACGCGCAATTCTTCTCCATCTGGGTCGACCCCAACCAATACCCCGCCAACGCCTCTGCCCGCCGCACCCTCGCTCTCATCGACGCCACACTCGAGCAGGTCCACAAAGCCCCCGATAAACTCCAGCTCTGCACCACCGCCGATCAAATCCTCGAAGCTCACAAGAACGGAAAATTTGCCGTCCTCATGGGCATCGAAGGCGGCCATTCCATCGAAGATTCCCTCGGCCTCCTCCGCGACTATTACCGCCTCGGCGTCCGCTACATGACCCTCACCTGGTCCAACACCAACAATTGGGCCGACTCTTCCGGCGACATCGGCGACGAAAAAATCCAGCACCACAACGGCCTCACACCCTTCGGCAAACAAGTCGTCGGCGAGATGAACCGACTTGGCATGATGGTCGACATCTCCCACGCCTCCGACAAAACCTTCTGGGACGTCATCGCCACCACCCGCACGCCCATCATCGCGTCACACTCTTCCGCCCGCGCCCTCACCCAGGCTGCACGCAACTTGACCGACGAAATGCTCCTCGCCATGAAGAAGAACAACGGAGTCGTCATGGTCAACTTCCACCAGGCATTCATCGACGAGAAATGGCGTCTAGCCTGGAACGCACAGAAGCCTGAACGTCAAAAAGCACAAGATGCCATGGAAGCCGGCTACAAAGCCAAAGGCCTGCCTGTCCCCTACACTGCCTCCAACAAGATCGATCGCGAGTTCGCCGCAAAGATCGGTCGCGCGCCATTCAACTCGCTCATCGACCACTTCGATCACGTCATCAAAATCGCAGGTATCGATCACGTAGGCATCGGCACCGACTTCGACGGCATCCCCGTCCCACCCGAGGGCATCGACTCCGCCGCCGATCTCCCCAAAATCACCGCTGCCCTCATGGCCCGAGGCTACACCGCCGAGGACATGAAAAAGCTCCTCGGCGGCAATCTCCTGCGCGTCTTCCACAACGTACAAGCCGCGGCAGATCAATCAAAATAATCGCTATTATCCGCCACAATATCGATCTTGTTAATCTGCGGCGGTTCGGAAAACAGTGTCTCCGCATTTGCCATCAGCGCCTTGGCAATCTCGCCATTCAGATGTGCATCTCGTCCCGCCTCATCGTTGAAAGTATCAAACACACTGTAGTGACCGTCTCTCTCATGCAGGCCAAACCACGACACCGTTCCCGCTTCGCCCTTCGCCATCTCCGCGCCCTGTTTCAAAAACGCCTCGACGTCTTTCTCCTTGCCCGGTTTCGCCTTCAACGACACATAGATCGCATACTTCGCCATAGCTGTAACTCCTCTTACCCAATGAGATGCAGAAACCCTAATGCAGTTACAGATTTTCGCAGTCGCCTCCTCATGGAGGAAGAGCAGCGCAACGATTTTCTCTCACCATTCACACTGCCATCGCAGTCACGAAAACAGCCCGCGCGACATTGCTCCAACTGCGCGTCTGCGATAGCCTGTTTATTGGAGTCCAACACCGCATGATGCTTCGTTCTCTCGCCCTCGTTCTGGCCTTCAGCGCAATCTCCTCCGCAGCGCAAACACCTGCAGCTCCACCAGCATCCCAGACGCCCGCATCCCAAACGCCCACATCCCAGACACCCGCGACGCCGCCCGCCGACCAGCTCCCCGATGCACCCAGCACCACCAGCCAGCTCAAGCCTCCTCCCGTACCTACCGGCCCCACTGCCGTCATCGACACCACCATGGGACGGCTCACCTGCAAGCTCTACGAAAAAGAAGCACCAGTCGCCGTAGCTAACTTCATCGGTCTCGCCGAAGGCACCAAGGACTGGACCGATCCGAAGACCATGCAAAAAATGCACCACCAGCCCTTCTACAACGGCACCACCTTCCATCGCGTCATCCCCACCTTCATGATTCAGGGCGGCGATCGCGTAGGCGATGGCACCGGCGATCCCGGCTACTTCTTTCAGGACGAGATCGATCCGACTCTTACCTTTGACACGCCCGGCCTTCTCGCCATGGCCAATGCAGGCCCAGGCCCCTCAGGCGGCGGAACGAACGGCAGCCAGTTCTTCATCACCGAACAGGCCGTCCCCCAACTCAACGGCAAGCACACCATCTTCGGCCAGTGCGACGCGCACTCAACGCTTCTTGTAGCCTCCATCGCTCGCGTTGAGCGCAATGCCAACGACAAGCCCCTCACTCCGGTCGTCATCACCCGCGTCACCATCGTGCGCGAAGGACAACCCATTCCGCCGCTTCCGGCAGCCCCACCAACCACGACACCAGCAGCGCCGTCAAAATAAACCTTCGGGCATCCGCAATCTCGCGTGGAGACGCCACCCGCCAACAAATCATCATCTAACTGCAAGGAGAAATCTGACATGCCCACGAAACCCGGCACCTACGCCACCTTCAAAACAACCCAGGGAACCGTCGTCTGCGAGCTCTTCGAGAAGGACGCACCCGAGACCGTCGCCAATTTCATCGGCCTCGCCGAAGGCTCCAAGGACTGGAGCAGCCGCAGCAAAAAAGGAGCGAACCTCTACGACGGCACCATCTTCCACCGCGTCATTCCTGACTTCATGATTCAGGGCGGTGACCCCGAAGGCACCGGCATGGGCGGCCCCGGCTACAAGTTCGCCGACGAGACTCGCGGCTCCAAACACGGCTTCCAGGAGAAGGGCAAGCTCGCCATGGCAAACTCCGGCCCCAACACTAACGGCAGCCAGTTCTTCATCACCGTCGCCCCCACCGCCTGGCTCACCGGCAAGCACACCATCTTCGGCGAAGTCGTCGAGGGCTACGACATCGTTGAAAAAATCAGCAAAGTCAGCCGCGACGGCATGGATCGTCCCAAGACGCCAGTCGTCCTCGAATCCGTGACCATCGAGCGCGTCGCTTAGCCTCCTAATCAGCCACGCTTTCGGTTCGTAGCAAATAAAAGGCCCACTCAATTGAGTGGGCCTTTTACGCAGGAATACGGCTACTGTGGACGCATGAACCATTTCGACAGCGGAAATGACGACAGCTTCAGCGGCAGCGGTGGAGCTCAGGCGGCTGCGGGACCGGCGACGACTGGAATTAGGCCTCCGCTCCCTAAGATACTTAGAATGTGGTGTATATCTCGAGTTGGGCGCCCCGCGGACCAGCACTTGCAACCCATTGTCCACGCGGACTAGAATGAAGCCCCCAAGGGTCCCAGAAAATTTTGTCGAAAAAATAACAGTCCAGTTTGGTGGCTGAATGCTTTCTCATTCGATTCTGCTTGGAAACAACCGTTCCGAACTGCAGTTCGTCGGCGACTTAGCCAATCTCTGCAAACGTCACAAGGTCAGCTGTGGAGACCCACAGGACCTCACGCACCTTAGCGCCGATCTCGACAACGACAACTTCCGCACCGATCTCTTTGCGCTCTGCACCGCCATCAGTCACATGGCCGAGGTCGATCTCTCCGCCGAACAGTTGCTCGCCCTTCGTCGCCCGCGCAGTAGGCGGTCCTGCTCTCTCCGCACCGGATGCCGCAGTCGATCTCCCACCGGCGGCGACCTCCGCCTTTCTCACCGCATATGAGACGTGGACGAAACGCGAACCCGATCCTGATCCTGGCTCGGTTTGGCGCGGAAGCCCCGACCAGAACCCTGCCCCCTCGCGCCCCGGCCCAACCCTGTTTTACAGTGCCGCCTCTCGCTCCGGAACGGATATCCCCGCGGCACAGGACGATCTACCACCCTCCCACGCCGCAAATGGCGCAACTCCTCGTCGCACCATCCCTCCGAATACGCCTCTCGAGAACCTCACCCTGAACGAACTCAAGATGTACCTCGAGGACATCGAGAACCGCGTGAGCCGAATCCAACCGCGTCTCGAACAGATAGCGCCAAGAAGGTACGTCTCCCCGGAGTACTTCGAGGGACTCGAGGCTTTGGAAGCTCAACGACTCCTCGATGCGAAGCCCCCCGTCGCCACTCCGGCTGCTGAAGCTACACTCGCGCCTGAACCCTCGCTCGTGGCCGAGTTCGCGCCATCAACCGAAACCGCACTCGCGTCGGAATCCACCCCGGTTGTCGAATCTCTGGTCGGGCCCGAGGCTGCACTCGCACCCGAGCCTGCACTGGAACCAGAATCTTCACTCGCACCCGAGCCGGCAATCGCAACCGCGTCGGTACTCGAACCCGAGCTCGCACTGGAATCAGCGCCTGCCCTCGCACCCGTTGCCCTCGCGCCCGAACCAGTACTCACACCCGAATCAACACTCGCACCGGAAGCCATCATTCCCACCCCGCCGGAGCTCGCGCTTGCCGTCGCCACACCATTGCCTCTGGTCATCCCCCAACAAGAAGCCACCGCCTTCGACCTTCCTGTTTTCGAAGCAGTCCCAAGCCCTGCGATCGACGCCGCTCGCCTCCGCCGCCTCCGCATAGTCAACGCCGTCCTGACCCTCCTGCTGATCGTCGTCTGCGGTTCTGCAGCCATCTTCGGCTATCAGTACCTGCATCCCCAGTCAGGTTTCTTCGCGAACATCGTCCATCGATTCTCCGCACCTCTTGAGAAGCAATCCGTAAAGCCGAGCCCAGTGGAGCAGGCAATAACCGCCCCGAATCCTGACGCCGCCCCCTCCGCAGCATCACCCAGCCGCACCAACCAATCCCCGGACGCTCGGGATACGCATCCCCCCGCGACCCCGGCTCCCGCGCCCCAAACCTACACAACGCCAACCTCGGTAACTCCGACCTCCACCTCCGCAGCCCCTGCGCCCTCAACACCAGCGCTCTCAACCCCGGCGTCTGTTGCCGCATCGCTCCCGCAACCCGACGCAAAGACTCCAGCGGTCTTCGCCTCTCCATCCCCCGCCCCTGCGCAGAACCAGCCCGCAAGCACGGTCTCGACACCCGACACTCAGAACCACCCTCCCACAAAGCTCTCATCCCTCGAAACTCAGCCGAATCCCAGCAAGGCTGAACCACCACATCCCACATCCTCTCCTGTTCCTCTTCCCCTCGCCGCCTCAACGACATCGGCCCCACCGAAACCAATCGAAACTCCCACTCCAGCACCCATTACCCGCACAACAATTCCTCCAGACTCCCCCGTTGCCGTGCCTTCCTCCATGATGTTGACCTACGTTATCTCAGCTCCGAAGCCCGTCTACCCCAGCTATCGACACATCGGAGTGGACAGCGCAGTCAACGTCGAAGCCACCATCTCCAAAGACGGCAAGGTGATCAAAGCGCGAGCCGTCGACGGAGCCCTCGACGTCCGTGGTGCAGCCCTTCAGGCCGTTCAAGAGTGGCGCTTCAGGCCCTTCCTGCTCGACGGCAGTCCGGTCACGGTCGTCTCAACCTTCAGATTCGTCTTCAAAGCCCGCTAACGCAGCCACCTCGCCACTCTAAGCTGCAGCAATACCTACACTACGCAACGAAAGGGCCCGCTCACCAGAGCGGGCCTCGTCGTTAAGTTCTTATCGGTTCAATCAGTGTTGATCGGTGTTAAGCCTCTCGCTACGCCATACCAATCACGGTGCAAAGCTCCTTCACCGAATCCGCACTCTTATTCAGCGCAGCCTGCTCCTCAGCCGTCAGCTTGATCTGGATAATCTGCTCCAATCCCTTCGCTCCCAGCTTGCAGGGCACGCCAACATACAGCCCCGAGATCCCATACTCCCCCTGCAGATAAGCCGCGCAAGGCAGGATCTTCTTCTTGTCCTTCAGAATCGCCTCAACCATCTCAACCGCCGCAGCCGAAGGCGCATAGTAAGCCGACCCAGTCTTCAGATGCTTCACGATCTCCGCGCCGCCATTGGCCGTGCGCGTCTCCAGCTCCTTCAACCGGTCAGGCGCGATCAACTCCGTAATCGGAATCCCCGCCACAGTCGAGTACCGCGACAGCGGCACCATCGTGTCGCCATGTCCACCCAGAACAAACGCGGTTACATTTTCGACCGACACATTCAGCTCTGCCGCAATAAACGTCCGGAACCGAGCCGAATCCAGCACCCCAGCCATACCGATCACTCGCTCACGCGGCAACCCAGCCTGCTTGAACGCCGTCTGTGCCATCGCATCCAGCGGATTCGACACAATTATCAAAATCGTATTCGGCGAAGCCGCAACGGCCTTCGCCACGACATCGCTCATAATCTTGAAGTTCGTATTCAGCAGATCATCGCGGCTCATCCCAGGCTTACGCGCAATCCCAGCCGTAATCACCACAATGTCCGAGTTCGCAGTATCCGCATAATCATTGGTCCCAACGATATTGCAGTCGCGCTTCTCAATCGGCATAGCCTGCAACAAATCAAGCGCCTTTCCCTGCGGCACACCCTCGATCACATCGAGCAGCACAACATCCGCCAACTCCTTAGCCGCGATCCAATGTGCCGCCGTCGCGCCAACATTTCCCGAACCAACAACCGTTACTTTCTTCCGCATCTCTTCTCCTTCAAAAATCAATTCAAAATTTTCACAGCCGGCAACCCGAGACAGCAGCCCGAAAAGAATCCGCCCTTATCCGCTCTAATCCCTTTAGTCACTGTTACGCCGTTGCTCTTATTCCTGGTCGCTACATATTCTCAATCATCCGCGTAGCAAACTCGCTCGTCTTAGCCTTCGTCGCTCCCTGCATCCCGCGCTCGAAGTCATACGTCACGAACTTCTGCCCGATCGTCTTCTCCATCGAGCTCTCGATCAGCCGCGCCGCCTCAGTCCAGCCAAGAAAATCGAACAACATAACGCCGGACAACATCACCGATCCCGGATTGATCACATCCTTATCCGCATACTTCGGAGCCGTCCCATGCGTCGCCTCGAACACGGCATACCCGTCACCTATATTCCCACCCGGAGCGATCCCCAGGCCGCCAACCTGCGCCGCAGCCGCATCCGAAATATAGTCCCCATTCAGATTCGTCGTCGCCAGCACACTGTAGTCTTCCGGCCGCAGAATAATCTGCTGAAAGATCGAGTCCGCAATCCGGTCATTCACCAGAATCTTCTTCTTCCACTTGCCATCGCCATGCGAAGCCCCGATCGAAGCAATCACCTGCTTCACCTCAGCCACAACCTCCGCACCAAACTCCTTCGAGGCAAACTCAATCCCCGGCTCAATCAACGCTGCATTCTGCTCAGGCGTCAGATTCGGATTCGCTTCCAGGTTCCCAAGAATCCAGCTCTCCCGCTCCGTCACCGTCTGTTCCCGGAACTCCTGCGAAGCAACCTCATACCCCCACTCACGAAACGCGCCTTCGGTAAACTTCTGAATATTCCCCTTATGCACCAGCGTCACCGTCTTGCGCACGTTATCCAGCGCATACTGAATTGCCGCCCTTACCAGCCGCTTCGACCCCGTAATCGAGATCGGCTTCACGCCAACACCCGAGTCCAACCGAATCTTCTTCTTCCCACCCTTCAGCATCTCGTCATTCACGAATGAGATGAACTTCGCCGCCTCAGGCGTTCCCTCGCGGAACTCGATCCCGGCATAAATATCCTCCGTATTCTCGCGGAAGATCACCACATCCAGCTTCTCCGGATGCTTCACCGGGCTAGGCACGCCGGCATAGTACTTCACCGGTCGCACGCACTGATAAAGATCCATCAACTGCCGCAGTGCCACATTCAACGACCGAATCCCGCCACCCACCGGCGTAGTCAGCGGTCCTTTGATCGACACGCGAAAGTCCACCGTAGCCTTCACAGTGTCATCCGGCAACCAGTTCTGCGTCTGCCGATAAGCCTTCTCCCCTGCAAGCACCTCAAACCACTTCACCGCCCGCTTGCCGCCGTAAGCCTTCTCGACCGCAGCATCGAACACACGCTGCGAGGCCTTCCAGATATCGCGTCCCGTCCCATCGCCTTCGATAAAAGGAATGATCGGGTTGTTCGGCACGGTGAATTTGCCGTTTGTGTATTCAATGGCCTGCCCGTCAGTGGGGACCGCGATTCCGTTATAGCTTGCCTGCATTTGACATCGACTCCGAACAGAAAAAGATATGTTCGAAGGCTACCACCCGCGCAAGACCACTCGCAACGATACGCGCCCAACCGTGCGCTTATCGAACGAGATAATAATCCACCGTCGACACCACCCTCACCTTCTTCATGATGCTCGCATCCGGATTCTCCGCCGCCCCGCCCCCGCCGCTATCTTCTCCCGGAGCCATCCCACTCCCCGCATCCGCCGCCGAGATCGAAAACACTCCCTGGTTCGCCGAACGAATCGACCCCACCTGGCTCCCCGAATCAGCCGCAAACCGGTCCGCCGAAGCGCGCGCGTTCTTCGTCGCCTCGGTAATCATGTCCGGCTTCAGCGCATTCAGCCCATTGAACACATACCGAATTCCCTGCCCGTAGCCGCCGACGATAATAATCCCCGCCTGCAACAGCTGCGATGTCTTCTGCCCCGCTGCCGCAACCTTATCCACGTCCTTCGAGTTCACCGTCACTGTCTGCTGCACGATATACCGCGGGCCATTATTGTTATTCCCGCCATACTCATTGGCCTGCTTATCCGTCACCTGGATCTGCCCCACCGAAGTCTCCTGCGACGTAATTCCCTGCACCGCAAAAAACTTCAAAAGCGCCCCACGATCCTCCTCGCTCTTCGCGTACACCTGCTGCAGATCGTTCCCCGTCTCCTTAAATGTCACCGGCCAGATCGAGCTGTCGGACTTCACCGTCCGCTCCACCAGTCCCTTCACCGTCACATACCGGTCGGCCAGCCGAGTCTCCTTGATCTCCATCCCCAGCAACCACCCACCCAGCACCAGCCCAACCAGCAAACACCCACCCAAGACCGCCGCCGGCACCAGCCATGGATTCCGGTCATCCCCACGCGTCGCGTCCAAGAAATCTCCTCCGAAGCAACAGCAGAAGAATGCCTCAGCCCCGAAACCTTGTCAATCCGCTCGGACCTGCGCCTGCTGAACCAAGCCCATCCTTTTCGCGTAGAGTACGCTAACTGCAATTCATCTTCGCTGTCCAATCCACGAACTCCATCCACACGAACCCGGAGACGTCTCGATGATCCGCACAGCCAGCACCATCTGCCTCCTCGCGCTCGCCACCCTGCCCGCAACCGCCCAAACCCCACAGTTCACCGGCAACTGGATCGTCACAGCCGATCTCTTCGGCACTCCCATCTACGCCCGCTTCACCCTCGACCAGCAGGGCGACAAACTTACCGGAAACTTCAACGGCGACAAGCTCGAAGGCACAGTCACCGGCAACCAGATCCACTTCGTCTCCAAAGACGACGAAGGCGGTTCCGACACAGTCCAGGGCACGCTCCAGAACGGCACCCTCACCGGCGACTACACCGAAGTTGACAGCAGCAATCCCACGCAGCCGGAACACCACACCTTCACAGCTGTCCTCGCCGCCCTGCTCCAGCACTCCTCACAGCGACACGAGTTCACGCCCACAGTTTTCTACCGCCAGTTCTCCCCCTTCTATAAACCGGTGCTCACGGTCAACCCGGGCGACACTATCCACACCACCACCGTCGACGCCGGAGGCACCGACGAGAAAGGCATCCGGCGCGTCCTCGGCGGCAACCCGGAGACGGGCCCCTTCTACATCCAGGGCGCACAACCCGGAGACACCCTCGTTGTCCATCTCGTTCGCCTCAAGCTCAACCGCGACTACGCCATCAGCGACGACAACCTCGTCGGCCGCGTCCTCGGTCCCGGCCTCGCCGTCCAAATGAAGGACACCGGCAAAAGCATCCGCTGGCATCTCGACCTCGACAAAGGCCTCGCCTCACCCGAAAAACCCGGCGAACACATGCGCTCCTTCACCATTCCCGTACACCCGATGCTCGGCTGCATCGCCACCGCCACCGGACCAGCCAACGCGCCTCCCGGCAGCGGGGACTCCGGCGGCTACGGCGGCAACATGGACTTCAACGAGAACGCTGAAGGCGCCACCATCTATCTCCCCGTCTCGAACCCCGGCGCGCTGCTCTACGTCGGCGACGGACACGCCCTCCAGGGCGACGGCGAACTCAACGGCAACGCCCTCGAGACCTCCATGGACGTCGAATTCACTGTCGACGTCCTCCCCGGCAAACGTATCGGCGGCCGCCGTATCGAAACCTCCACCGACCTCATCGCCATGGGCCTCGCAGGCTCCCTCGACGACGCCATCAAGGAAGCCACCGGCAACATGGCCTCCTGGCTCGAACAGGACTACAAGCTCACCCCAACCGAAATCGCCCAGTTCCTCGGTGTCGCCTCCGAATACCACATCAGCGAAGTCGCCGATCGCAACGCAGGCGTCGTCCTCAAGATCGCGAAATCCAAACTCAGCACGCTCGCTCCACCCTCAAAATAGTCGCCGAACATAAAAATGGGCACCGAGGCTTCATGCTCGGTGCCCATTTTTGAAAAACGAAACGCAGTCCTTTTAAAACTGGTTCCACAAAAGCTGGTTATAAACATCGTGGTGGAACTGCACCTCAGGCGCCTTCACAATCGTGCCCAGCAGCCGTGCACACCGATCCGCGGAAGCCTGCTTCAGGTCCGCATACCGCGCCTTCACATCCGCGCCGAGTAGAGTTGAAGTCCACTCCGCGCCACGGAAGTTCTCAAGCGCCGTATAAACATTGTCCGGCAGATACCGCTCCGCCTGCCGCAGGTTCTTGATCTTCGAAATATCGCCTTGCAGTCCGCTCCTGAAGATCGAGTACATCACCAGGTAAGGATTCGCATCCGGCCCAACCGACCGAACCTCAACGCGCGCCGACTTCTCGTTCCCAATCGGAATCCGGATCATCGACCCACGATCAACAGCCGAAGCCTTGATCTGGTTCGGAGCCTCAAAGTGCGGATCAAGCCGCCGGTACGCATTCACGCTCGCATTCAGCAGCAGGCAAATGTCGTTGCCATGCGTCAGGATTCGGTCGGTAAACTGCCACGCCAGCTTCGAAATCTTCTCCTCGCCCTTCGGGTCCCAGAACAGATTCTTCCCGCCCTTGGTAATCGAGACGTTCGTGTGCATGCCGCTTCCATTCACGCCAACCACCGGCTTCGGCAGAAAACTCGCGGTCATTCCCATCTGCGTCGCCACCTGGCGGCAGATCAGCTTATAAAGCTGAATCTGATCCGCAGCCGCAACCACTTCGCCATAGCTGTAATTAATCTCAAACTGGCTCGGCGCAACCTCTGGGTGATCCTTCTCGTTCTCGAAGCCCATCGCCCGCTGAACCTCAGCCGTTGTGTCGATAAACTCACGCAGCGGATCTCCCGGCAGCGAGTGGTAATACCCGCCCTTATTTACATACTCGAAGCTGCCCGTTAGGTGATAGCTACGCTCCGAATCGATGCCCTCGAAGAGAAACCCTTCAATCTCGTTCGCCGCATTCAGCGTATAACCCTGCTTATCGAACAATTCCTGAGAGAACTTCTTCAGCACTCCGCGAATATCCGCGCTGTACGTCGAGCCGTTCTTATCGATAACCTCTCCGAACACCATCACCTTGCCCGCGCCAAACACGTCCGCCGGCACCCAGTAAAACGCGCTCCAATCAATCCCCAGCCGCAGGTCGCTCTCGCGCTGAGCAGTAAATCCGCGAATCGACGAGCCGTCGAACGTCAAATTATCGTAGCTCTTCACCAGGAACTTCTTGTCGTAATCCAGCATATGCAGCCGGCCTTCGAGGTCGCTGAACAGCACCGTCACCGCCTTGATCCGCTTCTCATCGGTCAGATACTTCAACCGTTCCTCGCGAATCACGTCGGCAGCAACGCGCTTCCTGCGCTGTTCCTTCGCAGCCAGGTTCAGGTCCTCGAGTTCACCATACGAAAGTTCCAGAAAATCACGAAATTCGCTCAACGTAACACTCCTTCTGCAATGAAATACACGACACCGGCAACGGCTAGCCCAGCTTATTTTCAGGTGAGGTGAAGAGGGCTCGTCAGACTCTGCGCCAGACTGCCCCATCCCTCAAACGTAACAGAAATTTGACCTTGAAAAAAGCAAATATCCCTCACTTTTGCGGCGAACAACCGAGCTCATCCCACAACTATCCCACGACTATCTAATTCATTAGGCCGAAACCTATGATCCCACCCTCATCACCGCCTGCGAACTCGGCTCACATTAACGCCCCGCTGCCACCAACCTGAATCACCTATCTGCTCCACAACATCCAATCCCTATCCGCCGATCCTCTCGGCTCAAGGAGTCCTCGTGCAATACAAAACACTCGGCGATACCGGCCTCCTCGTCTCCACGCTCTGTTTCGGAACCATGACCTTCCACGGAGGCACCGGCCTCTTCCGAGCCATCGGAACCGTCGACCAGGCCGGAGCCGACGAGCTCATCAAAGCCTCCATCGACAGCGGCATCAACTTCTTCGACACCGCTGACGTCTACTCCGAGGGCGAGAGCGAAAAAGCCCTCGGCCAGTCCCTCAAAAACCTCAACATTCCCCGCAAAGACGTCATCATCGCCACCAAGGTCTTCGGCCGAGTCGGCCCCGGTCGCAACGACGTAGGCGCCTCCCGCGGACACATCATGGACGCCGTCGAAGCCAGCCTCCGCCGCCTCCAGACCGACCACATCGACCTCTATCAAATTCACGGCAACGACTCCATCACCCCCATCGAAGAGACCCTCCGCGCCCTCGACACTCTCGTCCAGCAAGGCAAAGTCCGTTACATCGGCGTCTCCAACTGGCAGTCCTGGAAGCTCGCCAAAGCCCTCTCCATCTCCGAGTTCAAAAACCTCGCTCGCTTTGACACCCTCCAGGCCTACTACTCCATCGCCGGCCGCGACCTGGAGCGCGAACTCGTCCCTTTACTCGAAGCAGAAAAAACCGGCCTTCTGGTCTGGAGCCCACTAGCCGGCGGCCTCCTCTCCGGCAAGTTCTCCCGCGAAAACCAGAAGCCCGAAGGCTCCCGACGCTCCGACTTCGACTTTCCTATCGTCGACAAGGAACGCACCTGGCGCATCCTCGACGTCATGGCCCCCATCGCCAAAGCCCACAACTGCAGCCCCGCCCGGATCGCACTCGCCTGGCTGCTCGCCAAACCCGTCGTCACCTCCATCATCATCGGAGCCAAACGCCTCGATCAACTCACCGACAACCTCGCCGCAGTCGACGTCAAACTTACCCCGGACGAGATCAAGCAACTCGACGAAGTGAGTGCCCTGCCACCCGAATATCCCGGCTGGATGCTGCCCTTCCAAAGCGTCAACCGCATCGAACCCGGCCCGCGCACCGTCCCCAGAATGTCCGACGCAAAGTAGCAAGCCGTGTGGCCCATCCTTTGCAATCTCATCGCAAAGGGTGGGTTATTCGCGCAAAAGGCTACTCGCTTCCAGGTAAGCCAAGCCTTGAGGCTTGGCCTCAACCCACCTTCTTGATCGGCGGCGGAGTCCAGCTCCCATTGAAAGCAGTCTCCTTGGGCCAGTACATTCTCATCACGACGTTGAACGAGCCTGCATCCGCGGGCAGCCAGTTCGACTCCTTGTCCTTCCCCGGCGAATCATGCTGAATATAGATATCCAGCGACCCATCCGGGTTGAACTTCAGCTTGTCCCGATCCCCAATCGCATACCGGTCAATCGGATTCGCCACAAAAGCCTGCTTCGCGTTGTACATCGTCAGCGACCAGAACGCATTCACCGGCGGCGTCTGCCCCTTGTCGAAGTGCACAACGTACTTGTTCGCGCCATTCAGTGGATGGCCATCTCCATCGACGCGACCTACCGGATAGAACGCGTCGGCCACCAGATTGGCGCCCAGTCCGAATACTGCAATTCCAGCGCGAGCATCGTAGTTGGTGCCCCAGTCGCCCATGCCTGTAGTCAGCAGCGTCCATCCATTCGCAGACTTGCCAATTCCCGGATTCGCACCAAGCTCCAGTACTCTCTTTTTCGCCTCATCCACACCATCGGAGATCGCCTTCGCCGCATCGCCTCCGTTCTTGTTCAGATCGAACGGCTGCCCCGGCGCGACTCCAATGCTCGCCAGCTTCGCCACCATCGGCCCATCCACCGCCGCTGGAGGATTGTCCTTCATCAGCATCGCCAGCCTGTTGAAGAATGTCGCCGCATCCATCGACGCCACCAATTCCACAGGTGGAGTCTTCATATCCACCTTAGGATCAACTGGCACGTCCTTCGGCGGAGTGTACTGCTTCCCCCACGCGCTCAACGGAGTCAGCTTGTACCCGTCCTGAATCGCATGCACGGCTGCGTAATCGGCCTTGCCGTTCGTCTGCGTTCGCCCGATAACCCATACCAGTGCAGTCGGCGATTTGATCTCCTTCACCCCGGCCGGCAGGATGCCCGACCAGCCCGGCCCGGTGAGGACAAAGTTTCCTTTGCCCGTTCCTGTCGTCCGTTTTCCGGGCGATGGAATCACATTCGTCCACCCATCCAGCAGCTCTATCAGGTAGTAGCGCCCGTGTGTGTCCGGAACGCTCATCACCATCGGCCCTTGCACCAGTCCAGCCACGCTATCGAATACAAGGTGTCCGCGTTAGGACTTACGACATCGGTAAACGTAGCGTCCGGAAATGCCCGCACACTTACAAACTGACCCATCGGCGCACTGGTTCCAGCCGGCGACGGAACGTTGGTCGTCTTGGCACGGGTGACGTCCATCAGCACCAGCGGATACCCATACACATAAGCATCCTTCGCCGCAGTCCTGGTCGCGTTCGCAGCCTCGTTGCTCGCCGCTGGTGTCTCCTGCTTGCAGGACGTCAGCGTCAGAACCAGCGCCGCAACAACCACCCAAATCTTCGAGGAATAAACACGCATCATCGCCTCCGAATTGAAAACCAGGGCCCGCGTGCACACTTTCCGATGTCGCCGAATTCTACACCGCCCGCAAAAAGCATACAAAGACACTCTTGTCTCTTCCTTCGTCAACAGTCTGTAAATTTATCTACCGCACCGGCCCCACGGATCATCTAAACCGGTCTGAAGCAAATTCTGAAGCTTCTCCCCGACAAAGGAAGCGCCCGGCACGAATGCACCTAACTCTATCAACTGGGCCCCTATAAAATAGACAAGACAGCCATGACGACAAATAACAAGAACAGCAGCAGCAAACGCGTCGCTCTCATCCAGATGTCCTGCGACCCCGACACCCAGCTCAATCTCGACAAGGCCGCCGAGCGCGTCTACGAAGCCGCCCGTCAGGGTGCACAGCTCGTCTGCCTGCCCGAGCTCTTCCGCGCCCAATACTTCTGCCAGCGCGAAGACCACGCCCTCTTCGGCCTCGCCGAATCCATCCCCGGCCCGTCCACCGAAACGCTGACCCGCGTCTGCCGCGAAACCGGAGTAGTCCTCGTTGCCAGCCTCTTTGAACGAAGAGCCCCCGGCCTCTACCACAATACCGCCGTCACCATCGAGAAAGACGGCAGCATCGCCGACACCTACCGCAAGATGCACATCCCCGACGACCCGCTCTACTACGAGAAGTTCTACTTCACCCCCGGCGACCTCGGCTTCAAATCCACGGTCACATCAGAAGGGAAAATTGGAACCTTAGTCTGCTGGGATCAGTGGTACCCCGAAGGCGCCCGCCTCACCGCACTCCGCGGAGCCGAGATCCTCTTCTTCCCCACCGCCATCGGCTGGCACCCCTCCGAAAAAGAGGAGTTCGGAACCGCCCAGTACGACGCCTGGCAGATCGCTCAGCGCGCCCACGCCATCGCCAACGGAGTCTTCGTCTGCGCCGTCAACCGTGTTGGCCACGAGCACGGCGACGTCAAATTCAAAGTCACCGCCGCCGACGGCAACCCCGCGACGGTCGAACTCCACGGCCCCGGCGACCATACCCCGCACTCCGGCATTGAGTTCTGGGGTGGCAGCTTCATCGCCGATCCCTTCGGCCGCATCCTCGCCAAGGCCAGCCACAACAAAGAAGAGATCCTAATAGCCGATCTCGACCCCAACCTCATCGAAGTCACCCGCCAGCACTGGCCCTTCCTACGCGACCGTCGCATCGACGCTTACGAAGGCATAGCCAAACGCTTCCTGGATTAAGGGCAGAAATTATCACTTACAGCTAACCTAAGTTCAAAGCACATGCGCAGTATCGCAAGGCAGACTTATCCCAGGGCAGAGGCTATCTGCGATTACCCCAGCCACACCCATTTAACAAAGCGGATGCCCCCGATCAATGCAGATAGCACCATCCCGCCGATGAATGCTATGCGGATCACCCAAGCACCCTTCGAGCCGTCATCAGTGCGGATGCTCATGATGAGCTGAAGAAGCCAGCACCCCACGGCTATAAGTAGCCATCCCCACCAAGATATGCTCGCAGGCATTCGTATACCCCCAAAACTCATTCCAGGCCGATCAGCGCAGAGCCTCGGAGTTTTCTCTTAGTTTCTTATTATCCGCCGGTGTGAGTTTCCACCTGTGATCGCATTGGATGGCATAGACTTCAATTGGCTCGCCCGTCGCGGCTTGGCTCCGGCTGCACGAGACTCCGCGCGATTCCTTACAGTAGGGACATTCTGCGATGAAATTGTAGTGGTCGGGACGTTCTCGTTTGGCATGGTGGAAAGTGTAGCAAACGAGCTGATTGGAATTCCGTGTACTCGTAGCCGGGTGCTGGGTGCCCCATATCTCGATTTTGAGATGTGGGCATTCGCGCGAAAGCGCGAACCGCTTATCCCTGCCGAATCGATTCCTTCACCACCAGACGATCCACCGTCAGTTCCTCAATCCTCAGCTTCTTCACGTGTCCTCTGACGACAGCGAGTCGACCGATCGCCAGAGCCCCAATCGCAAGGGCTCCCACTGCCATAGCACCCAAAGCCAGAGCCCCAACTGCGGCGCTGTCCACCGAGACAGAACCTCGCCTCATATTCCTACGCCATGGTACAAACTGGATGATCCCCGACAATCCCTTTCTCATCTCGACCTCCCGACAACCACCACTAAGCCTGATAAATCGTAGCCCCACCCACAAAATACTTCGCATCCAAGGGAATCAATCGCATGGTCGGGGGTTATCCCTAACGAAAATGAATACCTCCTCGGCAACTCACACAATCGAAGAAACCACCCAAACGCGCCTTCCCACCGCCACCACGGACAAAACAAAGCTGGCCCCAGGCAGCCATAGAGTGCCGCTCAACGACGTAACGTTGCACTACGTCGTCTCTGGACAAGGGCCTTTCCTCTTCGTCATGGCGCCCGGATGGGGCATCGGATCAACCTATCTCCAGCGCGGACTCACAGAGCTCGAGAAAACTCACACCATCATCTACATCGACCCGCGAGGCAGCGGACAATCCACCCGCCCCTCCGACCCGGTGCACATGAGCACAACGCAAATGGCCGACGACATCGACCAGCTCAGGCGCTACCTCGGCCTCGAATTGATTACCCTGTTCGGCCACTCCCACGGGGGCGCCATCGCCCTCGCTTACGCGCAACGCCATCAGCATCACCTCGACAGACTCATCCTCGTCGACAGCCAGCTATTGGGCTGCACCGGAGCCGACGTCACCGAGAAATTCCTGCGCGGAGCATCCAACGATTCCCGTTATCGCGAAGCTATCTCCCGCATGGGAGCACCTGCTCCCGCCACCGACGAAGCCTTTAGCCGAGTGGTAAAAAAAATGCTCCCGCTATACTTCCACGATCCGGCGAAGAACATGCCTCTCTTCGAACGGACCATGGAAGATCAGCCATCACTATGGGCATTCCAATCCCAGAATCTCGCCGACAAGCTCTTTCCAACCGACCAGACCGCGACACTCTCAGAACTCCGCATCAAAACCCTGATCGTCGTCGGCCAGTTCGATTGGATGTGCCCGGTGGTCGTCTCAGAGCGTCTGCACGACGGCATCCCCAACTCAGAATTGGTCATCCTCGAAGACAGCGGCCACTTTCCGTGGGTTGAAGAGCCGGATCGCTTCTTCTCCTCGATTCGATACTTTCTCAACAATTGAAATCATCAGCGTGATTCGCGTTGATGATCTCAGGCAACATCGCCACCGCAAATCTTCCGCAGCACGCATCTTGGAATACAACTCCCGGAATGCAGCGGCGACCTGAAACCTAGGCCGCCAATCCAACCTCACGCTCCGCTCTCCGGCCGCCCAGATACCCAAACAGCGCAATGTAGATGTAGCAGACCGCCGGAATCATGAACGCATGCTGCACGCCGATCTTATCTGCCAGATGCCCCTCAGCCAGCGGAATCAGCGCTCCGCCCACAATCGCCGCCACCATTAGGCTTGAGCCCTTACTGGTCAGCGGCCCCAACCCCGACAACCCGACCGTAAAAATACTCGGAAACATCACAGAGTTGAATAGCCCGACCGCAAGAATCGTCCACATCGCCGTGTGTCCATGCGTCATAATCGACATCACGACCAGCCCTCCCGCCACCACCGCCGCCGTTCCCAGCACCGTACTCGTCCGCAGCTTAGTCAGCAGCCACGACCCGATAAACCTCCCAACCATCGCCCCACCCCAATACAGCGAGACATACTTCGCCGCCGTCTTCTCCGAAAATGCCGCAATATCCGGCAGCCCAAAGTAGTTCACCAGGAAGCTCCCGATTGAAACCTCTGCCCCCACATACACAAAGATTCCCAGCGCCCCCGCCAGCAGCACCGGATGCCTCCAGATACTGTCCGCCGTCGTTCCACCACTAAGCTCGCCCGGCCGCATGTCGCGCGTGAAATCCAGCGTCGGCATCTTCAGCACCGCAAACGCAATCGCCAGCAGCACCAGCGTCAACCCGATCCCAATATACGGAAGGCGCACCGAAGAGGCCTGCTCCATTCGGTACTGCTGCAGCGCCGCCGCCGAGAAGGATTTCATCGTCTCAGGCGTCACCTGGGTCGCCGTCAAAATCAGAACGCTCCCAAAGAACGGAGCCACAAACGTCCCGAACGAGTTGAACGCCTGCGCCAGATTCAACCGTGCCGACGACGTCTCCGGCGGCCCCAGGTTCGCTACATACGGATTCGCCGCCACCTGCAAACTTGTAATTCCCGCAGCCAAAATCACCAGAGCCGAAAGAAAAAGCCCGAACGACGCCGCTGACGATGCAGGCAAAAACAGAAATGCGCCCGCCGCCATTACCAGCAGTCCAATCACCATCGTCCCCTTATACCCGCGCCACTCCACCAGCTTCCCTGCCGGCACCGCAAAGAGGAAGTACGACGAGAAGAAGCAGAACTGCACCAGCATCGCCTCAGCAAAGTTCAGATCGAAGATCGCCTTCAGATGCGGGATCAGAATGTCGTTCAGGCAGGTAAGAAATCCCCACATGAAGAAGAGCATCGTCGCAATGCCCATCGCTCTGTAGTCTGTCTTCTGGACTCCAACCTGCTGTGTGCTTTGGGGCGCGCCCACGTTGATCGCCATATCTTGAGGTAGCCTCCGCTGGATTGCGAACCGCGAATCATTTCAGCCGCACCCCATCCTAATATGGATTCACCCGCCCCAACCCGGGGAAAGAAATCGTGGTGCCCCTTTAACTTGCTCCCGAACTTGCTCCGGCATGCTGGTACAACCAATCGAATCACCCGCTGCGCGCCAGCAACGGCCACAGTCATCCCCGCAACTGCATCTCACGAAACCTTCCCCCCACCCACGCACAAGGCAGCGCAATCACAATCAGCGCGACCGGGTACCAGTGCGGCCCAAACTCCGGCCCGCGATTCCACGTAACAACCGCACCCGCAATACTCACGACAAATCCGACAAAGCCCGCCACCATCGCATGCCACATCGGCCGGTCAGGAGCGAGCCGCGCCGCAACATAACTCCCCGCCACCCCAAACACAGCGCGATAAGCCGTAGCCAGCGCCAGAGGCCCATCGCTCACCGGCTGTCCCCACGGCGGAAACACACGAGCCTTATGCAGCACGACATCGGTGGCGAGAGTCAACGCGACTCCCGCCACCATCCCTGCAATCACAGCCCCAACACTTCGCCCGACGCTTCGCTCAACTGCCGTCACGAAGCCACTCCTTCCGCCTCCAGCATAGGCAACACCGCCTCAAGCCGGTCGTACCCTGCCGCCATTCCCTTCTCCATCGGCGTCTTCAACACCGCGTCGCGCACCTCGCGAGACGCATAGAGCATCGTATTCGTCAGAGTCGTCTTTCCATCGCGCTCCGTCAGCACCATCGTTCCCACAGCCTCGCCGCAGGTCCAGTCCTGATCGAACAACTGCGTGCACACGATCCGCTCAGGAGGAACCACCTCCTGATGCACGCCTCCCATCCCCATCTCCATCCCATTCGGATGACGCCACACATACCGGTAGGCACCGCCGACCCTCAGATCGACCTCGCATACATCCAGCGACCATCCATCCGGGCCAAAGAACCAGCGCCTCAGCAATTCAGGTTTTGTAAAAGCGTCAAAGACCAGTCTGCGCGGAGCATTGAAGACACGCGTCGCCATAATCTCCCGGTCACTCGGTGTAGTCAGTTGCAGCGTTCCTGCTGAAATCATCGTTCTTCTCCTTTTTCTCTTTTGCGTGTACGCGGCCCTCGTTCCCCTTCAACTCCTCGAGCAGGAAGTCCAGTCTCTGATACGTCGCCTCCCAAAACTGCCTGTAGTTCTCCAGCCACCGCGTAGCCTCACCCAGCCGCCCCGCCTCCAGCTTTCGGGGTCGTCTCTGCGCATCAGTCCCACGCGAGATCAACCCCGCCCGCTCCAGGACCTTCAGGTGCTTCGAGATCGCCGGTTGCGTCATCGCAAACGGCTCCGCCAGTTCCGTCACCGACACCTCGCCGCCCATAGCCAGCCGCGCTAAAATCGCTCGCCGCGTCGGATCAGCCAGCGCGGCGAAGGTGGCATCCAGCCCTGCCGGAGTCGTCATTGCATAACCAATAAGTTCCATAACCAATAAGTAATATTATAATAAGAATCTGTCAATTCCAAAAACCTCAGCAAAAACACTTGTCAAGCCTCAAAACCACCTAACTACATGAATCAGAACGGCAATAGAGTTGGCATATTAGTTAGGCTCAACCAGCTATACTTAAAAAGTAGGGATTTTTCTCGAAATAGAAGTCCGCCAGGCCCATTCATCGGCGTGTGACGCAAAGTTGGTAGCCTCCTTGGGCCCGTCGAAGTCCGGACCTAAGCCGCATGAATGGAAGACTTTGCGCACTTTGTACCGGGTAGGGGGTACCCACTGAGTACCGATCGTAAGCCGACTGACTACCGAATGCCCGCCGAGTGGTCCCCTCACGCCGCCACTTGGATCGCCTGGCCCCACAACGCCGAGGACTGGCCCGGAAAATTCCAGCCCATCCCCTGGGTCTACGTCGAAATCACCCGCCACCTCTCCCAGGTCGAAGACGTCCACATCCTCGTCAACGATCTCCACGCCGAAAACCGGGCCACCGGCCACCTCCGCCGCGCCGGAGCCAACCTCGCTCGCCTCCACTTCCACCACTGGCCTACCGACCGCGTCTGGCTCCGCGACGCCGGTCCCATCTTCGTCAAAAATCCGAAGGGCGAGCTGGCCATCACCAACTGGAAGTTCAACGCCTGGGCCAAGTACGACAACTACCGCCGCGACGACCAGATCCCTCAGCACGTAGCGAGGCTCTACGACATGCCCCAGTTCAAACCCGAGACGGAAGGCCCAACCGGAAAACCACACCGCTTCGTCCTCGAAGGCGGCAGCATCGACACCAACGGCGCCGGTCTCCTCCTAACCACCGAAGAGTGCCTACTCTCGAAGATCCAGGAGCGCAACCCCGGCTTAGGCGACGAAGCCGAAACCCGCGCCCACCTCGAGGAAGCCTTCCGCGACTATCTAGGAATAGAAAAAACCCTCTGGCTCCACAAAGGCTGCGCAGGCGACGACACCCACGGCCACGTCGACGACATCACTCGCTTCGTAGCCGAAAACAAGATCCTCACCTGCGTCGAGCCCAACACCCACGACGAAAACCATCTCCCGCTCGCAGAAAACCTCGACCGCCTACGCACCTTTCGCAACCTCAAGAACAAACCCTTCGAGATCGTCGAACTCCCGATGCCCGCACCGGTAGTCTTCGAAGGCCAGCGCCTACCCGCCAGCTACGCCAACTTCTACATCGCCAACGACCTCGTCCTGGTCCCCACCTTCAACGACCCCAACGACCGCCACGCTCTCAACATCATCGCCGACTGCTTCCCCACCCGCGAGATCATCGGCATCCACGCCGTCGATCTCGTCTGGGGCCTTGGCACCCTACACTGCCTCTCCCAGCAGGAACCCGCGTAGGATTGCCATGGCTCATATTCCTGAGAAGCAACATCCAATCGAAAAACTCGTGGATGAAGTTGAGTTCAAACAACGCAACACCACTTGGCCAGACGCCGTGGTTAACGCGAAGAGCGTCGACGAAGTCCTGTGGACACGTCCTCGGTACATTACAAAAGTTCAACGAGTTGGTGTTGCAGTCCTTGGCCTGACTTTCGTCTTGTGTGGAATTTGGTTCATTGGCAATGTCGACTTAGGTGGCAGCTTATCCGTTTTGTTTGGGACTGTAAGCCTATTAGTCGGCGCCAAGCTCCTCTGGAATAGCATCCGCAAAAATGCCCCAAAAGAAAAACAGAAAAGATGAATAGCGACCTTGACTATCTCCGCACCGCCGTAGCCGGAGCCCTCTGGCTACGAAGCCCTCTCATGCGCCTTCATATACTCGCGAAGCGCCGCATTAATCCTGCTCTGATACCGCGATCCGGTCTTGCGAAAAAACTCCAGCACATCGGCATCCAGCCGAACCGTAATCTGCTTCTTGTTCTCAACAGGCACCAGCGCCCCCGGCCGCGTCCACTTGACCCCTCGCTGCGACGGAATATCGCTATAGTCGATCTCGCGGTCTTTCAAAGCGCGCAACTGTTTTCTTTGCGCACTCGTCAGCTTTGGCGGATTCGCCGGATCCAAACTAAACCGTACTATGCCAGTAGTCTTCTCTTTCATATTTGTCAGCCCCTCGCGCTGATATTAGTCGCGTCATTTCGGCGCGCATCGTGTACACAACAACGATCTCTTGCCCATCGGCCAATCCGAGCGTTATCCAACGCTTTTCATCAAGGCTCGTTTCGTCGAGCTCTTCTTTCCGATTCTCATCCAGAAAAACCAACGAAGCCAAGGAGAAAGAAATCCCATGCTTTCTCTGGTTGGACTTATCCTTTTTCTCGTCCCAGTCAAACTCCACGAAACCAATATAGCACTACATCTGTAGTTACACCCGAACGCCAACTAGCGCACGCCTAAATGTCCATCGACCTCACCTATCTCCGCGAAGCCATAGCCGAAGCCCAAGCCGCCGAAGCCAACGGCGAAGTCCCCGTAGGCGCAGTCGTAGTCCACGAAGACCGGATCATCGGCCGGGGCCAAAACCGAGTCCTCCGCGACTCCGACCCCACCGCCCACGCCGAGATCGTAGCCCTCCGCGAAGCGGGCCTCACCTTGAAAAACTACCGCCTCGAAGACTGCACCCTCTACGCGACCCTCGAACCCTGTGCCATGTGTGCCGGAGCCATCCTCCACGCCCGCATCACCCGCCTCGTTTACGCGGCCCCCGACCCCAAAGCCGGAGCCTGCGGCTCAGTCCTCTCCGTCATGAACCATTCCCAGCTCAACCACAAAGTCGAGGTCGTCTCCGGCCTCCTTGCGGAAGAGTGCGGCGCTCTCCTCACTAATTTTTTCCGCGCCCGGCGCTAAGCTATCCTCAACCCATGAAGCTCGCACGACTCCTCGCAGCCATCCTCGTCACAGCGACTGCGCTCCACGCGCAACACCTTCAGCCAACCCAGCACGTAGTTGGCTTCATGACCGACTTCGACGTCAAAGACGACGCCATCGGCATCTGCAAAGCCGTCATGGAAGGCATCGACCCCGGCGTCCGCATCATCGACATCTCCCACCAGGTCACGCCCTACGACATCGCCGAAGGCGCCCGCTTCCTCGCCGGCTCCGCGCCCTACTTCCCCGCGGACGCGGTCTTCGTAGTCGTCATCGACCCCACCGTCGGCAGCGCGCGCAAAGCCATCATCGCCCACTCCCGCCGCGGCCAGTACTTCGTCCTCCCCGACAACGGCCTTCTCACTCTCATGCCCTCTGAAGGCCCAGGCCAGATCATCGAAGCCCGCGAGATCACCAACACCGCCTGGATGATCGGCGCACGCCTCTCCTCCACCTTCCACGGCCGCGACATCTTCTCTCCCGCCGGAGCGCACCTCGCCCGCGGCGACAACTGGACCCAAGCCGGCCCCGCACTCGACGTAGCCAAACTAGTCCGACTAGACCTCCACAACCCAACCCTCGACCCCACCGGCCTGGTCACCCAAGTCCTCGGCCTCGACGGCCCCTTCGGCAACGTCATCCTCAACGTCCCCTCCGAGACCTTCGCCAAACTCGGCTACCACCTCAACGACCCCGTCCCCGTCACCATTGACGGCCACGTTTACACCGTCCCCTTCGTCAAGACCTTCAGCGACGTACCCGTAAGCAGTCCTCTCCTCTATATCGACTCCCGCGGACGCGCCGCACTCTCACTCAATCAGCGCAACTTTGCCGAGCAATACAAGGTCACCCCGGGCCTGACCGTTTCGATTCCTGTAAAAAAATAAACAACAAATCTCCCTGGCACGCGCAGCGCCGCATCTCAAATAGCAGTCATCACAGCAGAGTCTCTTTGCCCGCGCGGCAAAACAAAGTCGCCATCATCACAGGTTCAGGCTCCGGAATCGGCGGCCTCATCCGCAACTACCACGAGCAATAATATTGACGTATTCTCTCGGGTTGTTATCATCACGCAGGACCAAAGTTGTTTAGGCCATGCTGAGGACTACACGCCCTGTTTATTAGAAAGAGAACTAAGCTCTCTGCCATCTTTTTCGTTTTGTTTGCCCTCACTGCCGGTTCCGCAAAGGCCCAACTTGGTATCTACGGTGAGTTCAACGCAACTCACGACCCATCCGTTCCAGCCTGGTACAAAGGCTTTGCCGGCGGCGTCTACGGCAACTTTCTGAAGGCTGGGCCCGTCCACCTTGGCCTCGATCTGCGCGGCTCCTTTCAAGCCGGCGATCAATACGGCTATCGCAACTTCCTCGTCGGCCCACGCCTCGAAGTAAAACCCCCGCTGCTTCCCATCAAGCCATACATCCAGGCCTCGGTGGGTGTAGGCGGCAATGAATACAACGGCACCTCTCGTCTGCAAACGCACTATAGTAGCAAGTTACAGTATGGGTTCATCGCCGGCCTTGACTACGTCCTCATACCCCACGTAGATCTCCGCGTGGCCGAAGTCGGATACCTCCGAATGTCAGCCATCACCAGCGGCAATCCAGCCCCCGCCATCAACCTCGTCACGGTGGGATCGGGCATCGTCCTGCGCCTTCCCTGACACCGCAGCCGTATAAAATAGAAGCATGGATTAACCCTCTACTCAGCTCCTTGGTGCCGCGACTGCCGCGAGGCCAAGCGTTTCCTCTCCACACACGATATCCCCTATCAGGAAATCGACATCGAAAGCACCCCAGGCGCAGCCGATCTCGTCATCGCCAACACGGGCAAGCGAGCCATCCCCCAGTTCGTCCTCGACGGCAAATGGATCCAGCCTTACAAACCCGGCCAGGGCTTCCTCTACGACGAGATGGAAGAGCTCTTCGGCGTCAAACAAGACTGAGAACGCCCATGATCCCCCGCTACAGTCGCCATTGCGCGGACGTCACACCGGTTCAAGTAAGGAACATCCCATGATCGCCCGCTACACACGCCCCGAGATGGGCCGCATCTGGTCCGACGCCAACAAATACCAATGCTGGCTCACTGTAGAAGTGGCCGCCTCCCAAGCCCTCGCCAAATTCGGCATGGTCCCGCAGTCCGCAGCCGACGCCATCCGCGACAAGGGCGCCTTCACCGTCGACCGCATCAACGAGATCGAAGCCGAAGTCCGTCACGACGTCATCGCCTTCACCACCACCGTCGCCGAGCACATCGACTCCCCCGAAGACTCCCGCTGGCTCCATTACGGCCTCACCTCGACCGACGTAGTAGACACAGCGCAATCCCTGCAACTCAAAGAAGCTTCCGCCATCATCCGCAAAGGCATCGTTGTCTTCAGCGACACCCTCAAAAAGCGCGCAATCGAGTTCAAGCACACTCCCATCATCGGCCGCACTCACGGTATCCACGCCGAACCCTCCACCTTCGGCCTCAAACTCCTCCTCTGGTACTCGGAGATGCAGCGCAACCTCACTCGCTTCGACGCCGCCACCGCAGACCTCCGCGTCGGCAAACTCTCCGGAGCCGTCGGTACCTTCGGCCACCTCAAACCCGAGCACGAAGAAGCCATCTGCGCCGAACTGGGCTTGCGCCCCGTCGAAGTCGCCACACAAGTCGTCCAACGCGATCGCCACGCGGCCTACGTGTCCACACTAGCCGTCCTCGCCAGCAGTCTCGACAAAATCGCCACCGAGATCCGCCACCTTCAGCGCACGGAGGTCCGCGAAGCCGAAGAGTTCTTCAGCGAAAAACAAAAGGGCTCAAGCGCGATGCCACACAAGCGCAACCCCATCACATCAGAACAAATCTCCGGCCTCGCCCGAGTCATCCGCGCCAACGCACAGACCGCCTTTGAAAACGTAGCCCTCTGGCACGAGCGCGACATCTCCCACTCCTCCGCCGAGCGCGTCATCCTCCCCGACTCCACCATCCTCATCGACTACTTACTCGCGAAGACCGAAAACCTGATCGACAAACTGTTGGTCTACCCCGCCCGCATGTTGAAGAACCTCGAATCCACCGGCGGCCTCATCTTCTCCGGCCAACTCCTCCTCGACCTGGCGGAATCCGGCATGTCCCGTGAAGACGCCTATCGCCTCGTCCAGGGCCACGCGATGAACTCCTGGAAGAACGACCTCATCTTCCGCGAAGAAATAGCCAGAGTCCCCGAGATCACCGCCCGCCTCTCCCCCGAAAAGCTAGCCCGCGCCTTCGACTACACCCGCCAGCTAACCAACGTAGACGCCATTTTCGCTCGCGTCCTCGGATAATTGCATGGCTTCGGCTTTGATCTTCCTCGCCTTCGGTTCATACCTCATTTTTCGCGGAGCCAGCTGATTACTTGATCGACGAAAGTGATGGCCCGCAGATTCCGAGCGGAGAAATCCAAGGCAACCCCACATCTCCATTCTGAGATGTGGGACATCGAGCAAAGCGCGACCTCATCAACGGCAGTCACCACATACCCTTCGCATCGAACTCTCTCGTCTCTCATCCAATCCTGAGATCCAGCAGGAAGGGGAAAGAATGCCATCCACCGCACTCATCGCCGGAGTCACCGGCATCGTCGGCAACAACCTCGCCCATCACCTCCTCTCCAAAGGCTGGCAGGTTCACGGCCTGGCTCGTCGCTCCTCCCCTGACATCACCGGCGTGAACTTTATCCCCGCCGACCTCCTCGACCGCACTTCCCTCCGCACCGCCGTAGCCCATCTCAAACCCACCCACGTCTTCATCACCACATGGTTGCACCAGCCCACCGAAAAGGAAAACATCCGTATCAACAGCGCCATGGTGCGCAACCTCCTCGAAGTAATCACCCCCGCCGGCACCCTTCAACACGCGGCACTCGTCACTGGTCTCAAGCACTACCTCGGCCCATTCGAGGCCTACGGCAAAGGAACCCTCCCCGCCACACCCTTCCGCGAAGAGCAACCCCGCCTCAACATCGAAAATTTCTACTATGCCCAGGAAGACGAAGTCTTCGCAGCAGCAACTCGTCACCACTTTGGATGGAGCGTTCACCGCCCCCACACCATCATCGGCTACGCTCTCGGCAATGCAATGAACATGGGCGTCACTCTCGCTGCGTACGCCAGCATCTGCCGCGAAGCAGGCCGTCCTTTCCTCTTCCCGGGCTCTTCCGCGCAATGGAACAGTCTCACCGACATGACCGACGCCCGCCTTCTCGCCCGTCATCTCGAGTGGGCCGCAACCACTCCCGCAGCTCGCGATCAGGGCTTCAATGTTGTCAACGGAGACGTCTTCCGATGGGCCTGGATGTGGCCTCGTCTCGCCTCGTGGTTCGGAGTCGAATCCGCTCCGTTCCCCGGAGAAGGAACGCCGCTGGAAAAACAACTCGCCGGCGCCGAAAAGATCTGGAAAGATATCTCTCTGTCTCACCATCTGGCCGAACCCAATCTCAACCATCTTGCCTCGCCCTGGCACACCGACGCAGACCTCGGTCGTCCCATCGAAGTCGTCACCGACATGAGCAAAAGCCGCAAACTCGGCTTCCTCGACTACCAGGCAACCGACGATAGCTTCTTCGAACTCTTTACTCGTCTGCGCCAGAACCACATCATTCCCTGAAGCGGCAAAAAAAAGTCCAGCGTCAAGTCTTCGGCCGTTGACGCCCTCTTGTTCGAACAGCGCCGAGCGTGAGAGCATCTCTCTATGAGTGATTTCATCCCAAAAGCAGCAGAAATTAAAAGTACGCGGGTTAAGCCCTAAAGCGCAGAAACTCCAGGCAGCGCGCGAGAAAGCCGCGAAAGCAAATAACACCGGAAATCCAGTCGCCGGGGCATCCACGGCATCGGTCAAGGCGAAGGATTCCTTCGCTGGCTCGAAGAAGACGACCTTCCAGCGCAAAGCTGTCTAGTCACGCCACCCACGTAAACAAGAACGTGGCCCGACTCCCGCCCAATAGTTCCGCCAATGTATGCTTGTCTCTCCACACAGGAGACACATCCGTGACCTTCTCTGACGATGTGCAAAAAGGACTCGTCGCCGGCGCATTCGGTCTTGTCGGAACACTTATCCCTGCCGCAGTGGCATGGAGCCGTGACCGCGATGCCGCCTCTGCAAGAATTCGCAAACTGGATGAGGCCACAAAAAAAGTAGCCTTCTGGGAGCAATGGCTCAAGCTCTCCACCCAAACCTGCGATCCCGCCAACCTCGATTCCGTCGCAAGAGTTCAAAAGGAGCTGTCTCTTCTCGCAGAGATGCTCGAAAACGATTCCGTCGGGGCTCAGGCGGCGATGATCAAGCAACGCGGCAAATCAACCGAGTTTCAACAGAAAGTACACTCTATGCCTTACTGGCGTAGGCTCCTGCTCCTCTACAAGCCTGCCCGGTCCCTCGCTTGGTTTCCTCGACTGTTCTTCTTCTCAGGCCTCATCCTCGCTTTCGTTTTGTTGCTTACCTTGGCCGACCCCACAAAGACATTCCCAGTGAAGGATCTGTTGATCGTCGAGTTCATGCTTCTCGTGTGGATGGCAATCTTTCGATCTCTGTCCCAGTGGTTTGAGCAGCCGCACGGCCCCACCTCATTAGTCGAACTTCCTCAACGCGTCCCGCCGCCAAAGCCGGGTTGATTTTATGCTTCACCAATCCGACCTCGTCCAAATCGTAGACGCCGCAGTCGCCGACGCGTACCGTCGCGGAGGCGACCACCTCGTCTGCCATCCCGGCTGCTCCCAATGCTGCATCGGCGTCTTCCCCATAGCCCACGAAGACGCCGCACGCCTCCGCGAAGGCCTTGCACTCCTCGAGCAAACCGATCCAGCCAAAGCCGCACGCATCCACGAACGCTTAGCGCAATCCCTAACCCGCCTCGACCCATGGTTCCCCGGCAATCTCGCCACCGGCATTCTCAACGAGAACCACGAAGCCGCCATCCTGTTCGAAGAGTTCGCCAACGACGAGCCCTGCCCCGTCCTCGACCTCGACCACGGCACCTGCGACCTCTACGAACACCGCCCCATCCTCTGCCGAACCTTCGGCCCTCCCATGCGCACCGACGAAAATAACCTCGCCACCTGCGAGCTCTGTTTCATCCACGCCACCACGGAAGAGATCGCCTCCTCCGAACTCGACCCCACCATCCCCACGCAGGAAGAAGCCAGCAACGAAGCCTTCAATCACACCCACAACCTCCACGGCCAGACACTCATCGCCTACGCCCTGCGTAAGCCGCAATCGTAACCGTTAGCTTTATCCCATTGATCACCGTTACGCCTTTTTGCGACGCATCCCATCAGCGATAATCAACCTGTGCCGGAAACACGCAACATCACGCTAGCCGTAACCGGAGCCAGCGGTTCCATCTACGCCGCCGAGATCCTCCGCGCCCTCGCCGACGACGACCGCGTCTCCAAAATCAACTTCGTAGCCTCCGAGAACTCTCTCCGAGTCTTCGCCGAAGAATTGAAACTAAGCGGTCGCAACGACCTCGTTGAAAAACTCCTCGGTGCCCCCTGCCCAAAACTCCAGCATCACGCAGACTCCGACATCGGAGCCAACATCGCCAGCGGGAGCTACCCCACCTCAGCGATGATCATCCTTCCCTGCTCCATGGGCACACTCGCGTCGATCGCCAACGGCCTCTCACAGAACCTCATCCAACGCGCCGCCGACGTCTGCCTCAAAGAAAACCGCCCGCTCATCCTCTGCGTCCGCGAGACCCCCTTCAACCGCATCCATCTCCGCAACATGCAGCTAGCCTCCGACGCCGGAGCTACCATCTTTCCCACCATCCCAGCCCTCTACAACCACCCCCAGACCATCGAAGATATTGCTCGCAACTTCGTCCACCGAGTCCTCTCGCACGTCGGCCTGCCCCAACCCGGCGCCTACCAGTGGCAGCCAGACTGAGCGCACCATAAATCGGTGCCATCGGTGAAAGTCGACGTTAAGCCTTCCCTCAATGCGCCTGAAAAGTCTTCTCCCCACCCCGCATCGGCGGCTCCGATCGCAAGAAATCCACCGTCGCTTCAACCACCGGAGGCGAACACTCCTCAGGAGCCAGATGGCCACACCCCTCAACGATGTTCAACACCGACTGCGGCACGCTCTGATGAATCCTCTCTCCCACCGATAGCGGAATCAATTGATCCTGCGCCCCCCACACGATCAACATCGGCTCTGAAATCTGATACAGCCGAAAGTCCAGCAAATCCTTCCCGCTCGTCATCGAACCCATACTTCGTCGCAAAACCCAGGCATTCCCCTGCAACTTCCGCAGCGCAGCCTCAGCCGCAAACCCCGGCAGCTGCCGCGGCTTGGGTGAAAGAATCGCCATCAACACCCGTACTCCCGCCACATCATTCGGCATAAACAGATCCGGTTCCCAAATCGCCGGAAAATAGACCCCTGCGCTGTCATAGATCGCCAACCTATCTACCATCTCCGGGTGATCCAGAGTCAGCTTCATCGCAATCCAACCGCCCATCGACCATCCGCCGACATCGGCCCGTGGGACATGCATCGCCTGCATAAAGTTGACGACGGTCTGCTCCTCAAGCGAGATGGAATAATCCACATCTGGCTTTGGCGACCGCCCATACCCCAGCAGATCCGGCACATACACATGAAAACCCCGCGCAGCCAGCGCCGGAATCATCCCCGCCCAGTCCTCGCCCCGCGCCCCCAAACCATGCACCAACACCAGCGGCGTCCCACCACCATTCGATGGCGCAGCCTCAAAATAATGCAGCCTGTAACCACCCGCCTCGAGGTAATCGCTCTTCACACCGGCACGCCACAGATGGAACCGGAGTATCTGATCTCCTACCCAAAGCGGATACCGGTAGAAAATCAGTCCCGCCGCGACAACTAACACCACAAGAACAGCAAGAACACGCCGCACAAACTTCATAGCCTGGTAGTCTCCACTGCCGCTACTTCAAAGGCTTGCCGTACTCTTCTCCAAACACCGTATGCGACATCTCGAACCGCCCGCCATAAAACTTATCCGGCCCCTTGGCATGACCAATCGCCAGCAGCGCCACCACCCAATAGCTCAGCGGAAGCCGCAGCACCTCATGCACCTTATCCTGCTCGAAACCTTCCATCGGAGCAGTGTCGTAACCCATCACCTCGGCCATCAGCAGCATGTGGGTGAACGCCAGCATCACCATCTTGTTCAGCCATCCCTGCATCTGTGCCGTATTGAAACTGGAAAGATAATTCGGCACCGACGTCTCTGCCTGCGCAGCATAGCTCTCCGGCATCCCGCCCTTACGACCCAACTCCAGCATCAGGTCCAGGTCCTTACGCCAACCATCAGCATCTCCGCAGGCAACAATCACTGCAGACGCCTCTTCCACTTTGCCCTGGTTGTAGCTCGCCGCGCGCAACTTCCTCTTCTGTTCCGGAGACTGGACCACAACAAACCGCCACGGCTGCATGTTGTATCCACTCGGTGCATGCAGCCCAGCGTCCAGAATCTGCCTCAAGTCCTCGGCAGGAATCGGCGCGCCATCGAAACTCGGAGTTGCTCGTCTCTCCTGGATCGCCTGGCTGAGTGACTTTTTAGCTTTATTCATCGCTTTTCTTTCTTCAATCTCGAATGAAGTGCCAATTCTTACTTAGGAATTGGGCGGATAGCCTTAGTGTCGGCCGTGCTTGCGGGACGATTCCCAAGATAGCATTACTAGCCAAACGACTCATAAGAAGATCGGAAAAATGCGGTGACAAGTTAATGAATCTCGCTCATTGGCTGCTCTGTCGCAAACGGGTTCTGTCCTGGAACTTGAGTTACTATCCACACGCCATGGAAAGACTTCCTCATCTCGGGATATGCAGTCAACAGCGCAACCATCGCATCTGTATTCCGCTTGCGCGCCGCCACCGGGTCACCTAGCTGATCGACCTTCAGATGCGCCATGATGTCGATCTTGTCCTTCTCCAGCGAGTCATCCACGCCCAATCCAATAAAGTGATACTCCACTCCATCCGGACCCTTCACCACCAATGGCGCTTCAGCGCTCACGCCCTCCGACAACGCCGGCGGAGCAACCGCACTTGCCTCAGTCTTCAGCTTCTCAAGATGCGTGCTCTGGATGAAATTCACAGGAACCAGCAGATTCTGCGCCTGCAGGTAATAGAGCCACGCATTCCAATGCTCCTTCTGTGCCGTCATCGAACGCGCCTGTGTCCAGTACCAAAGTCCATCATGGCCTGCTGCCGAAAGCGGTTTCGGATAGAAGCCTGCCATCCCCCAACGTCCTGCGTCTTGATGCAGCAGAAACGAGAGCCGCCACGGAGAACCGAGATCACGGACATCCACCATGACGAATCCATAGCGTCCAGGAGCCAATCCCTGGATCAGGAAATCCGCCTCCACCACCGATTTATTCAGCGAGCAGAAAAACTGCGCATCGGGCAGCGCCCCATCCGCACCTCGTTTCAGTTGGCTTCCCTCCAGCAGATACACCTGCTCGACGATCGGCGTGCCCCCTTTCACCTTCGCCGAGGTACTGCCCACCACCGGACCGATGCCGCTAAAATCCTTCGCATATTCGGTGGCCGTTGCCGCCTGTAACCCCGCCACGTCGTTCGCCAGAACCTTCTCCGCCAGGCCTCGTGCCGCTGTTACAAGCGCGTCCCTGTCTGTCGCCGTCATCTGCGACTGCGTCGTGCACACCTCTGCCGAGGCGACTGCCGCCACAAACAATCCCGTTGCCAGCAAACCGATCCCGACTCGTTTCATCGCGCCCGCCATCAGTCCGTTAGATGCTCACGAACCACAGCCAGTCTAGTACAAACCCGACCGGCAGTGCAGTTGCAGCCAACCCTATGGCTCCGTGATTCGCTTCTGCGCATGCTTGAGTTCATCGACCGAGAGTCTCATCATACGGAGTGGTGAGCGGCAGGTAGATGCGCACCGTTGTTCCGTGTTCCTTCACGCCCTGCTTGCTTTCCAACTCAATCCGGCCACCATGCCCCTCGACAAACTGCTTTGCAACGAAGAGCCCGATTCCGGTTCCGATCGCGCTGCGGGTTGTGAAAAAGGCGTCGAAGACCCTGGGGATATCCTCGGCAGCAATACCCCCGCCTGTGTCCTGGATTGTTACGATGATGCCTTCTTTTGCAGGATCGGCGTCTTCGACGGAGATAGAAAGGGTGCCTCCAGAGGGCATCGCATACATCGAGTTTGCAATGAGGTTCGAGATCACCTGCATCATCTCTCCCTGTCGCAGCACAACCTTCCTGACTGAACTGAGAAACTTCTCGATTGTGATTCCGTTGGCCGAGCAACGCGGTTCATAGATCATGATTCCGCGTCGCACAAGTTCTGAAACCGAAATCGAGCTTGCCGCTGCGTGCTCGCGATAGAAGCCCAATGTTTGTTTGGCAATATGCGAGACGCGTGCAATTTCACTTTCCGCCGTCGCGAGATATTCGAGTCCAGCCGTATCGGTGATAAGAGGTCGCAGGAGGTAGAGCAGGTTTGTGATGGCTTCGAGAGGATTGTTGACCTCATGCGCGATGGTCGAGGCCATCCTCCCGGCTGCGGCGATTTTCTCGGACTGCAACAACGACGCTTCAATCCGCTTCTGTCCCGAGATGTCACGCAGAATTTTCGAGGCGCCGATCACTTTCCCATAATCGTCCTTGACGGGCGAAACGGTGAGAGAGACATTGAGCCGTCGGCCGCCTTTCGTGAGACGCACTGTTTCGAAGTGTTCGACCCGTTCTCCGGCGCGTACCTTTCCAATGATGACTGCTTCGTCGGAGTGCAACTCTTCAGGGATGAGCTTCAGGATCGATGCTCCGATCATTTCTTCGGCGCTGTAACCAAAAAGCTTGGCTGCACCGGGATTCCAGCTCGTAATGATCCCGTTGAGATTCTTACTGAGAATGGCGTCTTCGGATGATTCGACGATCGCGGCGGCTTCAGCCAGACGCTTCGAATTCGTTTGTTGCCTCTCTTCCGTTTGTTTGCGCACCGAGATGTCGCGCAGAATCTTGGAAGCGCCTACAACCTCACCGCAAGAGTTCCTGACGGGCGAGATCGTGAGCGAAACGTCAAGGAGCTCTCCGCTTTTGGTGAGTCGTTGCGTCTCAAAATGCTCGATGCGTCTTCCAGCACGAATATTCTCGAGGATCGTCGTCTCTTCGGACTTAAGAGATTCTGGGATGAGCTTCAGAATAGAGGTACCAATGATTTCCTCTGCCGAGTAGCCAAGGATATCAACGGCGGCGGCATTCCAGCTGGTGATAATCCCATTCAGATCTTTGCTCAGGATTACATCATCCGACGAATCGACAATAGCGGCCAATTCGCCGAGACGCCGCTCTGCTTCTTTGGAAATTGCAAGAGCTCCTTCAAGGCGGTGGATCATTTTGCGTTGTTCCAACAATCCCTGAACCTGCCGCGCTAAAGCTTCGAGAGCCGCGATCTGCGTTGAAGAAAGTTGACGCGGCTTATCGTCGAAGACACAGACGGTTCCAAGGATATGGCCGTTAGGAGCCAAAATGGGAGCGCCAGCGTAGAAACGAATCTGCGGGCCGCCTAGTACGAAAGGGTTTTGCAAAAAACGCGGGTCGAGGAGCGTATCTTCGACGATCAGAGTTTCCGGACGAAGGATGGTACAGGCGCAAAACCCGTCGGAACGCCCCGTCTCGTTTGTTCCGAAGCCAGCCTCAGATTTGAACCATTGGCGCTCTTTATCGACGAATGTGATGGTTGAGTATGGAACTGCGCAAATGTAAGTTGCAAACGCAGTGACGTCCTCGTAGGCCTGCTCTGGCGGCGTATCGAGAATGTCGTACGAATGCAGAGTCGCTACTCGTTCCGCATCGTCATCTGGAATAGGGGCGGAAAACATCAGGCTCTTTCTTAAAGCGCCCTCCTATTAGAACAGTTAGCCCAACAAACTACGAGCCTACGCGTTTCTAGCCATTTGAATGATAAGTCAGCGTCTCGTACATGGGGAGTCGGGTCGGATAATGGCCTTTCTTTCGGCGCAGACTGACCCGCTACCGAAAAATCGGGCCAAACTCATAGTCTTACCCCCGGGCATTGGACCAACGTTGAGACCCGGGCTCATCGCCCATTGAAAATTCCTCCATAGCCTTCGATTCGCGATAGACTTGCCCCAGAGCAACGCGTCATACAACGGATCACCTCCGCTTGCGCAGCGCGTCCTACAAGCAAATGTTCCGCTTTGCGCCAATCCGATTCGCCGCTGCTGCCGGGATGGCCCTTGCCGCATCCCTGCCTGCGCAATCGCCGCAAAGCCCGCACCCAACGCCGCCCGTCGCCGATCAGGCCCTCCCTGCAACGCCACCTACTGCGCCGGTTCAGCCTGAGATTCCTCTCACACCACAGCAGCGTCCGGCGCAGCGCGCCCAGGTCACCTATGCTGCCGGAACACTTTCCGTCTCCGCGGACAACTCCAGCCTCAACCAGATCCTCCGCCAGATCGCCAACGATACAGGCATGAAGATCACCGGAGGCGTCTCTGATGAGCGTGTCTTTGGCAAATATGGCCCCGCAGATGCAGCGCAGGTTCTAGCCGAGCTGCTTGGCGGAACCGGAAGCAATATGATCCTCCTACATCGCGAAGGCGAGGCACATGCGGAACTTATCCTCACCCCACGCCAGGGTGGCCCCTCTCCACCCAGTCCAAACTCGCACGCCTTCGATGAGAAACGCGACGTGCCCGAGCCTCCTCCCGCCCGAGTTGAACAAGTTGCACCACCTCCAGGTCCCCCACTCGTTAATTCTCCGGGCAACGCTGCGGCTCCGGCCACCACATCCCCAGCAAGCCAGACACAAGGGGAGTCCCCTAACGGAGTCAAGACGCCGCAGCAGATCTACGAGCAGCTGCAGCGCTTGCGTAATCAACAAACGCAACCAACTCAGCCCCAGCAGCAATAGCATTTTGGCGCAGAAAAAAGGGCCAGCCCTTAGGCAAGCCCCGCTTAAACCAGGAAAATCCTAACTAAACTTAGGTTTTAGCCACCTGGGCCGCCGTCGCTACCCGCCGCGACCGATTCTCTGCGGCCACCTGCCGCACATGCATCTGGAACACCCTAAACATCGCAATGCAAACCCCGTAAGCCATCAACACACCCACAGCCAACGAAGCCAACACCGCACAGACCAACATAATCGAAGTCACAACTACTCCCTGAAATTCAACATTGGACGCCAAACCACTCCACCGCAGGCGTTCCCTCAAAGCAGTCCCTATTGTTGCAAATCCTGCAGCGATTACAATGACCCGAACGTGTACCCCTGTTGCTCCTTCGGATACATACTTTGGGTCACAAGGTTGCCCGGCCGAAGATTACTCCCACACCGATCCATATCTCTCCAACCGCCAAATGCCGTATTCTAGAGTCTTGGCCGAACACCGCCAGACAACTCACATGGGCATTACACACATCACCGTCCGCGGAGCGCGCCAGCACAACCTCCGCAACGTCGACGTCAGCATTCCACGCAACACCCTCACCGTCGTCACCGGACTCTCCGGCTCCGGCAAGTCCTCCCTCGCCTTCGACACCATTTACGCCGAGGGCCAGCGCCGCTACGTAGAGACTCTATCGGCCTACGCGAGACAATTCTTAGATCAAATGGAGCGCCCCGACGTCGACGCCATCGACGGCCTCTCCCCCGCCATCTCCATCGAACAAAAAACCACTAGCCGCAGCCCGCGCAGCACCGTAGGCACCATCACTGAAATCTATGATTATCTGAGGCTTCTATACGCCAGTGTAGGCCAGCCCCACTGCCCCAACTGCCACCGCCCCATCACCCGCCAGTCCGCTGAACAGATCGTCGAACGCATCGCCGCCCTCTCCCCCGGCGAGCGCATCACCGTCTACGCCCCAATCGTCCGCGGCCGCAAAGGCGAGTTCCGCGAAGAACTCGAGGCCCTTGATCAGCAAGGCTTCCGCGCCCGCATCGACGGCGAGATGGTCGAACTTACCGAGGGCATGCGCCTCGAAAAGCGCAAGAACCACACCATCGAAGCCGTAGTCGACCGCATCATCCTCAAACCCGCCACCGATGGCAAATACGACACTCGCCGCCTCGAAACCAGTGTCCTCAAGGCCTTGCAGATGGCCAACGGCCTGGTTCTTATCGGCCTGCAAAACCCCGACACCCGCAAGCAGGAAGAGACCCTGTACTCAAGCTCCATGGCCTGCCCCGATTGCGGCATCAACGTCCCCCGCCTCGAGCCACGCAGCTTCTCCTTCAACTCCAACTACGGCGCCTGCCCCAACTGCCACGGCCTCGGCAGCATCTACGACTTCGACCCCGCCAAGACCATCACCGACTGGTCCAAGCCTCTCCTGGACGGAGCCATGGGCCCCGGCAGCGGCTCCGCCTACCTTCTGCGACTGATCAAGCTGGCCGCTGAAAAATACAAAATCGACATCCGCAAGCCCTTCGACCAGCTCACTACCGAGCAGCAAAACCTCTTCCTCTACGGCCCACCCCGCGGCGAAGCTGGCCGCACCGGCTTCCACGGCATCTTCAACTACCTCCGTTCCAACCTCGACGACACCAAATCCGAGGGCTACCGCGAGTACATGATGCAGTACATGTCCGCGAGCCTCTGCCCCGTCTGCAAAGGCCGTCGCCTACGCCCCGAATCGTTAGCCGTCACAGTCAACGGCGCCAGCATCGCCGACTTCACCGCCCTCCCGCTCGAACGCGCCCTCACCTCCGCGCAGGAGATGAACTTCACCGGGCGCGACCGCCTCATCGCCGACCGCCTTCAGCGCGAGATCATCGAGCGCCTCGAATTCCTCAACGCCGTCGGCCTCGGCTACCTCGCGCTCGACCGCAGCGCCGCAACCCTCTCCGGCGGCGAAGGCCAGCGCATCCGCCTCGCCACCCAAATCGGCTCGAAACTCCGCGGCGTCCTCTACGTCCTGGACGAACCCTCGATCGGCCTCCACCAGCGCGACAACCAACGCCTCATCTCCGCCCTCGAAAACCTCCGCGACCTCGGCAACACTGTCCTCGTCGTCGAGCACGACGAAGACACCATCCGCAAAGCCGACTACGTTCTCGACCTCGGCCCCGGAGCCGGAAAAAACGGCGGGCTCCTCATCGCCGACGGCACCCCGCAGCAAGTCATGGACAACCCGGCGTCCCTTACCGGCCAGTACCTGGCAGGCAAGATAGAAATCCTCGCGCGCACCACCCCACGCGAACTCACCAACAACTGGATCACCGTAGAAGACGCCCACTCCCACAACCTCAAAAACCTCACCGTCCACTTCCCCCTCGGCGTCATGACCGTCATCACCGGAGTCAGTGGCAGCGGAAAATCCACCCTCGTCAACGACATCCTCTATCGCTCCCTCGCGAAGGAACTCTACGGCTCCCGCGAAGAACCCGGCCAGCACGGGCGCGTCATCGGCATCGGCCAGCTCGACAAAGTCATCCAGATCGACCAGTCTCCCATAGGCCGCACTCCACGCTCGAACCCCGCAACCTACACCGGAGTCTTCTCTGCCATCCGCGATCTCTTCGCCATGCTCCCAGAGTCGCGCGAGCGAGGCTACAAGCCCGGCCGCTTCTCCTTCAACGTCCAGGGAGGGCGCTGCGAAGCCTGTCAGGGAGAAGGCCAGCGCCGCATCGAGATGAACTTCCTCCCCGATGTCTACGTCCTCTGCGAAGTATGTAACGGTCGCCGTTACAATCAGGAGACGCTCTCCGTCAAGTTCAACGGCTACTCCATCGCCGACATCCTCGACCTCCCTATCGCCGACGCCGTCCCCATCCTCAAAGACATCCCCGCCGTTCACGTCAAACTGCAAACCCTCGTCGACGTTGGCCTCGGTTACATTCATCTCGGCCAATCCGCCACCACGCTCTCCGGCGGCGAAGCCCAGCGCATGAAGCTAGCCCGCGAACTCTCGAAGCGCCAAACAGGCCGCACCCTCTATCTCCTCGACGAGCCGACCACCGGCCTCCATTTCGACGACGTCCGCAAACTCCTCGAGGTCCTCCACCGGTTGACCGACCTTGGCAATACCGTCATCATCATCGAGCACAACCTCGACATCATCCGCAACGCCGACTACGTCCTCGACATGGGCCCCGAAGGCGGCGAAGGCGGAGGCCGCATCGTCGCCCATGGCACGCCCGAGCAGATCGCCACCGTCCGCGAGTCCCACACCGGCACCTTTCTCGCCCGTTACTACTCAACCCACCCCGGAGTCTTCACCAGCCGTAACGGTGCCAGCCACGCGGGCCCACAACCCGCCACCATCGCTGCTACACCCGATGCCCTCAAGAAGCCAAAGACCAAATTCCTCGCTCCCGAAAAGAAAACCGGCCTGGCGAAAGCAAGCAGCCAAAAGCCCGCAGAAAGAACTGAGCCAAAAGCAAAAAAGAAGTCCACAATAAGTAAGACAGCAGGCAAAGCCACTCCCAAGAAAGCCTCTAAGCCGTAATTCGTTTCCTACGAAAGCGCATGAACGATCTGACCCCTAGTCCGTCCCCAGTGGTACGTCCCTTCTCAGAAGAACCCGCGGTCACCGTGCCCGTCTTCCATCCCGCAGTCCTCCCCGAAGACCAGACCCTCTTCTTTCCCAACGCGGAAGGCACACCACCCACCGATCCTCCCACGCGCATCCCCCATCTCGGCCACGCTTCGCTCTTTGCTGCTATCGCAGCCCTGTCCCTTCTGTTCACTCAACTGCTCATTCTGGGCTTCTCCCATCCCTCCAAAATCGCAGGCAAAGCGGCCGGCACTTTCTCCCCCAAGGCTCTTGTCGGCTCTGAGGCTCTCGCTTACATTGCCACCCTGGGGCTCTCGTGGTTCATCTTCCCGCTTTTATGGAAACGCCCCTTCGCCGAAGGCCTTCAGCTAAACCCTGACGCCGCCCGCCGCAACGCCTTCCGTCTCATCCCCATCGGCCTCATTCTGTCGCTCGTCGTCCAGGCCATCTCATCTTTGGCTACCATGCCCAAAGACATTCCCATGGACGACTTCTTCCGCACGGCATCCGATGTCTGGCTCGTCACCGCCTTCGGCACCCTGCTCGCACCGCTCTTTGAAGAGGTGCTCTTCCGCGGTTTTTTGCTGCCCGCCTTCGCGATAGCCTACGACTGGCTCTCGCTCCCGCGCAGTCCGGGCGCGAGGGAAGCCTGGTACGCCACGAACAAACTTACTCGTCCCGCGCTGGTCTTTTCCGCAGTCCTCACGAGCATCCTCTTCGCAGCCCTTCACGGCTATCAGACAGCCTTCGCATGGCCCGTCCTTGCCCTCCTCTTCTGCGTCTCGCTCATTCTCAGTTACATTCGCCTTCGTCTCAGGTCCGTGTTTGCCTCGACCCTTGTCCACGTCAGCTACAACGCGACAATCTTCCTCTTCGCCTTCGCCGCCACCGGGGGCTATCGTCACCTCGACAAACTCACCCGCTAAACCTCGGCGTTCATGGGTACTAAAGCCCCAACACCGTTGAAAACATATCCAGCAGCGGCTCCTGACTCTTCAAAATCCTCCGCTTGGCCTCACCCAGCGAGAACCAGCCCCCACGGTCCACCTCAGGAAAACTCTGTATCCGTCCCGAACGCGGGGGCCATTCCATCTCAAAGAGATTGCTTCGCAGAAGATCGGGATCGCAATCCCCTTCTACTGCCCACGCCGTAACCACTTTGCCGCCCGTCTGTTTGACAGACCCAATCTCTACAAAATCCCCACTCACTTCAAAGCCGGTCTCCTCAAAAAACTCCCGCCGCGCCACATCGATCGACTCTTCCCCGTCCTGATGCTCCCCTTTTGGAATCGACCAAGCCCCCTCATCCTTCTTGACCCAGAACGGCCCTCCGGGATGAACAAGAAACACTTCCACCCCAGTTCGCAGACGATACAAAATAACCCCGGCACTTCGCTTCGCCATAGAGACCACTAAACCAGAGAATCCCCGCCCAAAGCAAAAACACCGCCCCCGCGCTCAATTTTGCTCATCCACTCACAAAATTTATTGCCTCACAAAATCTGTCATCTCGCAAAGTCTCCACTCGCAAAAATTCGTCATTCTGAGCTTTGTAGGAGGTGCAGATTCCCGATATCTTGCTTCAGCCTACACTCCATATAATCAATAACTTAGTGGAAATTACTTCAAAAAACACCAGCAAAACCGCTTGTCAAGTCCAAAAACTATCTAACCACCGCAAAATCAGAGAGATCCAACTGGCATATTTCCCCTCTCCAACTTGCTATACTTAAAACAGAAAGAAAAAGACCCCAGAGAACTCTGGGGTCTTCCCATTTAACCTGCTTCAAAGGACACGCAAACGATAACCAACCTAAAAACAGGACTTTGCCCATCCGCCTGAAAAAGCAACACTTCGCACACGAGGTCCAAACCTAAACCCAATGTTTGGGAGACTTTGCACAAAAACCACCGGGTAGGGCACCCGTTTACAATCAAGATCGAGCCCACCAATGTCACAGCACAAACACGACCATCGCACCGCCCTCCTCAATCTCATCGCCCGACTCTCCTTCAAACTGGGCGACTTCACTCTGGCCAGCGGGAAAAAGTCGGACTACTACATCGACTGCCGCATCACCACCCTTCACGCCGAAGGCGGCCGTCTCTCCGGCCTGGTCCTCTACGACCTCATTCGCGAGCACTTCCCCCACGCCGAAGCCGTCGGCGGACTCACTATGGGGGCCGATCCTCTCGTCTCCAACACCGCTAGTGCCAGCGCCTGGGCCCTCGCCGACCACCACGAGATTCTCGAACTCTCACACGAACTCCACCTCGACGCCAACGCCACCCACGACGAACCCGAACCCACCCTCATCCACGGGTTCCTCGTTCGCAAAGCCGAGAAGACGCATGGTACCGGCCGCAGGATCGAAGGCTTCCTCAAACCCGGTGCCCAGGTCGTCATCGTCGATGACGTCTGCACCACCGGAGGCTCAACCATCACCGCAATCGAAGCCACACGCGAGGCCGGAATGCAGGTCGCCGGCGTCCTCTGCCTCGTCGACCGCGAGCAGGGCGGTCGCGCCAACATCGAAGCGACCATCCCCGGCGTCCCCTTCATCTACGTCTACACCGCCACCGAGGTCCGAGCCGCTCACATCGCTCAGCAAAACAAAAAACAATGAGCGACCCTCACTCCGGCAGGGAGACGCGGTTGTTCATCTGCGTAATCTCCGCAACGTCCTCGCTGGACTCCACAGTCACACTGCCACCCTTCCACTCCGCACCCTTCGGCAGCACAAGCTCAACGGCCGTCGTCTTGGGGAATAGATCAAGGGGAGCCTTGATCTCAGGGACGGCGACCGTCGCCAGCACCTTACCGGCCTTGTCGCGAAGCACAACCTTCGAAGCCGGTGCGTCGACGGAGCCAAGGCTGTGCACTGTAACCTTGACTCGTCCACCCTCCACCTTCACGTCATCCTTACCGATGCCAAGATCGGGCCGCGCCCAGTACGGCACCCCCTTCTCCACCAGCTTCAACTCCAGAACGGTAACGGCATGGGGCGGAAACGTGATTTCAAGATCGCGACTGCGCTCAAACTCCTCCGTCCGAGTAGTGACATCGCGCAACGGAGCATCCGCAGACGAACCTTGCGCACCCTGGACAATCTCCCACTTACCCGGATCGATCTCCCACCCGGTCATCTTAGCCCTCACCGCAACCGGATCAAGGTTGTAAGCGATGACTTTGAAATGATCGGGCGTGGACTCAGGGATAAGAATCGCAACGCTCTGATCATTCCCCGGCGCATTGAACCGCCAGCTCACCACGTTGCCGGGATAGTCATAGTTCCTCATTAGAGCCACGCCACCCAACCGCGCCCTCTGCAACTCGCCGTTGTTGAAATAAATTCGATCGATCCAAAGGCTGCCTTCCGTATTGAGAAACTGCCGATCCGCCGCCGTCTCGATCTGCGACGCATAAGCCTTCTCAAGGTACGTCGTATCGCCGCTCACCTGCCAGGCAAGATGGAGGGGAGTCTCAGTAGTTGAAGGCTTCAGAGCAGAAGCCACAACCTGCTTGCCCCACTCCTTGCGCAGCCCAAGCATATCCATCGCATCGGAGTTGATCGACTGCAGTGCAATCGGTCCTTCGTCCATGAACGGTTGAATGTACTTCTTATCCCCTGTCCACCGATAAGCCGCCCAGAGGATAAACCACGGACGTTCCATGCCGGTGGGGAGGTCTTCGTCGGTCTTGAAGTTGATTGTGGTGTGGATTGAGTACTTGCCGTCCTTATCGAGCTTGCGGTGAGCCAGAAGCCCGTCGGCGAGCTCCAGCACCATCTTCCGAGTCTCTGGCGCCCCGTTAAAGAGGACCAGTTGAAGCGCAGGATGAAACACCATGTAGGAGCTCTCCTTGGACCAGCCCCAGACTCCTTCTTCAGACATCTTTGCTCCATTGAAGTACGCGGAGCGGATGTGACGGTGGCCGACGGGGTTGATGCCCGTCAGCCACTCCAGGCGGCGGGCGGTCTCCATCGCTCGTTCGATCTGCTTTGGGCTGCCGAAGTCAATCTGCATCGATTGGCCAAGGACATTGAGGCCGTCCTCGTAGCTGTGTAGCTCATCGGCCTGAATCGTTGCCAACCCGTTGGTGAACATGTGCTGGTCGTACATTGCGTCCATGGTCTTTAGTAGCGATGTCTTGATCTTGTCGGGTGTTGCTCCCATGAAGGCCGTCCCCGGCCACCAGTTCAGGAAGTCGCTGTCGTCGGAGAGTCCACCGCCGAACTCGCCGTTCTCGATCTGTCGGTTGTCGATGTACCAGTTGACCAGTCGCTTGAGGTATCCGAGGTCTTCTACCTGGAGGAAGGCCCATGTTGGTACTCCTGGGGGTGCGGTGGGGAGGATGAATGGTGGCTTGTCCTGCTCCCGGTTCATCTCGTGCCAGTAGATTCGGCCCTGGACGTGGTCGGGGTTTACGCGCAGCAGGTCGGTAATGTCGGCGTCAAAGCGGTTGAAGAGGTTCAGGCGTCGTGAGCCTACGGACTCTTCGACCATGTTGGCGTAGTTGTCGCGTACCTGCGTAAACCGGTCGAGTTCGTGCTCTTTGGCTGCTTCCTTCCATGGCTTGAAGATCAGGCGTACTTCGGCCCCTTCTAGTGCTGTCGGTCCGAACTCGGGGCTTGCTGAGGCGATGGTCAGGTAGAGGCTCTTGCCGTTCGGCAGGATGCGGTCGCGTGTGTCGAGCCAGAGTGTGTGTGGTTCTCCTGGTTTGACTGAGAAGCTGAAGTCGAGCATGTTTCGCATCGGCCAGAGAGGATCTTTAATTTGAATGTTGAGCGGGATGTATTCGCCATGGGTTGGTTTGAGGTTGAGGGATGGGAGGTCGAGGGCGATTCCGTCGAGGCCACCCCCCATGTTCTCCCAACCATAGGAGTAGGCGTGTCCGCGGTCGGGTGGCATGGAGCGAAAGTCGGCGGGGATGAGGATGTGAACGAGGGGGAGTCCGGTTTGCGGTGCGCTTCGCTTTGTACTCGGCGCTCCGGATGGCATGGCTACTGTCGTCATGCGTTCGTCCGCCGGGAAGCGGCCGTCGATGAAGGTCAGCAGATCGCTGAGCGATGGGTTATCTGTTTCGACGTTCGCTGAGAGTTTGTACTTCAGAACTACGATTCCGGCGGGTTCTCTGCCTGGGTGGACGTAGTAGGCGGAGAGTTCTCCTATCGGTGTCTCCTGTTCGACATTGGTGAAGTGGAGTTTCTGCCCTGTGACGGGTGAGGCCAGTTGATGGAAGGTCTTCTCCTGTTCCTTTGGTCGTTCGAAGAGTGTCTTCTCACCGGCTGGCGCGTTTCTCCATGTCTTGCGAGAGGAGAGACATGTTGCCCCAGGCTCCGCCGGAGATTTCGAGGTGGTTCCATGGTTCGTCGGGCATGAAGAAGGTTAGGGCTTTGCCTGAGAGGGAGTAGCAGTCCCAGTCGGGGAGTTGAAAGTAGTCGTTGCGTCCGACGAGGCGGGAGCGGTTGTAGACGCCGGGCCAGGTGGTTTCGCGGATTCCGTCGGTGGCCTTCCACCACCAGCGTTTGAGGTCGTAGACGTCGTGGATCTCTACTTTGCGGACGGTGGTGAAGGAGCCTTCGAGCGGCGCGGGTATATCGTTTGGACGATTCCAGCCGTAGTGAAACCACCATTCCTTCTGCCAGTCAGTGCGTTGCAAGTGACGCGCGTGACGGGAGGGAATGGATTGCGGGATTTCGTTGCGGGCGAGGGTTGCGATGTTGTCGTCGGAGAGCATGCGGTCGTAGATGCGGAGCTCGTCGATGTCGCCGCCGCGGTCGAAGTTGTAGGAGCTTTCGACTCCTGTGGGAGCGATGAGACGCGAGTGCGGGCCGAACTGGTCGAGTGCGGCGTCGAACATTCCTGTTGCGGCTTTTTCGTCCGGCGAGTTTTCCGTTGACGTAGAAGCGGATGCCTGTGGTTTCGTCCCAGGCGAGCGCGAGATGAACCCACTGGTCTGGCTTGGGGAAGTCCGGCATGGTGTATGAGACGCGGGTTCGGCCGAGGTTGATGTCGGTGACGAAGGCGTCGAAGCCGTGGCCGTTATAGTCGATGCGCAGCCAGACCATGTCCCAACTGGAGTGGTCGCCGTAGCCGACGCGGAAGATGGGAAATTCAGTTTGTCCGACGGGTTCGCGAGAGCGCCAGTCGAAGGAGAGGGTTCCGCGTTGCGCGTAGATGTTTCCGGGAGCCCAGTAGGAGAGGAGTTGGTTGTTGCCGCACTGCAGATACGAGCCCTTAGCGCCGCCGGGAAGGATTTTGACGTCCTTGAGGAAGTTGGGTGTGGGGTTGCCGCCAGCTGCGTAGTCGGCGTTGAAGCCGTGGTCGCCTGAGAGATAGAAGAGGAGGCCCGGTTCTTGAGGGCTGGGCTGCGGCCTGCATTGTGCCTGCGAGGAGACATAACGCGAGGAGTGATGGGATGGATCGCATGTGGTCCCGCCTGGATGCTTCTCGATCCGGCAAGAACCTATTCCTTCACGACGGAATAAATTGGTCTGACCGGTCAGGCGGAATTGTCGACTATGTTGCGAGTAGATGCAAATGAGCGGTGAGTTTTGCGTTGTTAGGTTTGAGGGGTGGCTTGGCGAGGGTGCTGGAAACGCCAGATTGCAGGCCGACGAAGAGAAAGCCAAGGGCTGAAGCCGGCTGCCCGCAAGGTACTTTTCGGCACGACTGAAGTCGTGCCCTGATACAAGACAGAGTTGCCTTGATACTGCGCAGAGTTTTCTGCAACCGGTAAAGTAACTGCGTTTACCGGACTTATTTCGCAAGGAAGGAGAGGTCACCGATTTGGTGACGAAGAACAATAGCAACGACAACGGCAAGAACAAGAGCGAATGCGGGAATCCTTCGCTTTGCTCAGGATGACGACTCAAAATTTGTTTAGGTGACGACTAAAAAACGACGGTAAAAGTGGCTACAACGTTGTCGCCGGTGTGGTGGCTTAGGCGGATAGGTTGCGCAAGTAGTAGCGATCGAAGTTGAAGAGGGCGCGGGCTTTGCTGGAGAAGGTAAGGGCGTTGGTGACATGGAGCGTCCGAATGGTTTCGAAGGGGGGGCCACCTCCCGGTCTGAAGACTCCGGTGCCTGCAATTTCTCCGGGTGTTCCGTCGACTTTTTCGATTCGGAAGGGCATCTCGGCAAAGGTGATGGGAAGTGCTCCGACTCGGGCGGCTCGCCGGATGTTCCCGCGTATGAGGTATTGAGAGCCGTTGTAGAGGAAGCGGCAGACGAGGACGAATCCGTCTGGAGTGCCTGCGTCCTGTTTGGGTTGAATGTGCGCGTCGATGAGCGGCGTGTATCCACCGAGGACAGGGTGCATGAGATTTCCGGTGATCTCCACGACTGTGGAATCACCAGCGAGAAATGCGTCGAGGTTCACGATGCGGATGGTCAGGTGAAGCGCGAGGGGAGAGGCTGAGACGATCTGGTTGATACGACCTTCTCCGGCTTCTGCTTCGAGCTTGACTGAGCCCGTCATCGACTTACTGAAGGTGATGCCGACTCCGGGCACCTTCATCTGCGTGGCTTCCCAGGTGAGGGGAACGCCTCCGGGCTTCATCTCGGTTTCGATGTAGCGGTAGGTGTCGGAGTAACCCATCTCGATGAGGGTCGACGCTGTGATTTTGCCGAGGAAGAAGTCCGGATCGAGGGGCACTGGGTAACGGGGCTTGATGACGTGGAGCTTGATCTGCTTCGTAAGTAATGACGGACGTTCACCTGCTGCGATTCTTTGGTTCACGTCCTCGATCTGTTTGAACTCTTCGCAGATGCGGCCGTTGCCGGCCATCTCGATCATATGGACGTACTGGTTAAAGGCGCCGGGGAGGTATTCGTGCGTGTTACCGATGCACCAGACGAGCCAGAGTTCTTCGGATCCCATGTTAACGGCGCCCATAAGGTTGGCGTCCTTGATCCATACGGAGTCGGTGTACCAGTCGCCGTTGACCTTGACCGCAGGCATGAGGATGGGAAGCGAGATGCCGGCGACAAGGAGGTCGAGATTGAGTTGGGATTTGGAGATGACCTCGGCGGTCTTGTGGCTGAAGTTGCAGACGTTGAAGGTTCCGGACATGCCAGATGAATGATTGATTTCTGCCACATCAATGCCCAGATGGGGGAAGACATCTTTGCGAATGCCGTCGGAACTGGTCATTCCGGTCATGTCCCATGCGTGGAGATACTCTTCGATGGGCATGGGGGCGCCGAATTTTTGTACGTTGAGGGTTCGCCAACGATTGCACATCTCGTTGGGAGAGAGACCGGAGAGAAGCATTGCGAGGTTCATGGTGCCGCCGGATGTGCCGTCTCCGTGTACGAATTTGAGGCCGAGTTCGGCGAGGGCGCGGAGGACTCCAGCCTGGTAGGCGACGCGCATTCCGCCGCCGGCGAGGATCAGAGATCGGCGCGGACCGGTGTATCCGGAGGCGGTGGCGTCGAGGGATGGGTCAGCCATTTTGGTCGCTGCTCTTGTGCAGAAGCATAAGGACTCCGGTGATTGCTTCGAGGATGAGGAAGATGAGGAACAGAGTGTGGGGCCTGTGTTCAATGAAGAGCGAGACGAGGCGGCCGAAGACTCCGGCCCATACGATGATCAGGAAGCTATTACGGAATGCACGTGTGGTGAAGATCTCCCGGTGCCAGCGCACGGCGAAACATCCGCAGCCTAGTTCGAGGCCTTTCAGGAATCTGTACTGGCTGGAGAGGGTGGCTGCATCGATCGCGGACATGGAGTTGAGGTCGACGTGGAAGACTAAACGCAACTCCCACGGGGCGACGAACAGGCCGCAGAAGCCGACGACGACAAGAGTGATCACGTAGAGGTAAAAGAAGAATTTGGTGATGAGTTCCATCAGTCAAGGCCTCGTCCTAAGCCAGTACCAGAAGATGAGACAGCCGCTGAGGCCGTCGAAGGCTACGAGTGCCAGGCCAAGCACGGAGAAGACGTGACGCTCAACACCGATGCCGACCGCGGCGGAGGCTCCGAACTTTTGCAGGGCTGACCAGAAGATGGCGACATGCTGATTGGAGGGGCTTCGCATGGCCTGGAGTAGCATGCCTCCGAAGAGGGTCATGAACATGCCGATGATGGCGAAGAAGTGCTCGGAGGTGAGGTTGCGGTCGGCGCCGACGAGAGCGAGAACGAACTGCGGAGCGATGAGTTGGACCAAACCGCTTACGATGGTCGCGAAGCAGATGAGGATAATCAGCCAGTAGACGAACTTGTGAGACTGGGAGTTCGGTACTGTGGACACCATGTCACGACGAAGTACGTCATCATTGCGAACCACTGTATCGTCCAAAGGGCTACCCTCCATTTGTTGAGCATGATCCAGCGAGTGAGAATCTCCTGCAGCTGCGCCGGGTCGGTGATGCCCTGCGCCATGATCGCGTTCAAGGGCAAGATCCACTTGATGGTGAGGCCTGTCGCCGCGATGACGGCCAGCAGGACGACGATGGGGACCCAACGCAGCCTGGTGCGCCACTCTGCGACGAGCATAACGAGATTGGCGGCGATCATCGCCTTGGTCATGGTGGTGAAGAATGCGGTTGCGGCGGTGACCTGTGGCACGAATTGCAGATAGTACGTGCCGATGGTTAGCTTCGGGGCTACGGGGAAGGAGAACAGCACGAGGGACCATCCTGTGCCCACGTACATGGAGATGCAGAGGAAGAGAAAAGCGTAGACGGCGAGGAGGATGTAGTTTTTCAAATGCAGTCTCCTGGCGCGGGTTTCGCTGTTGGTGGTGGGAGCCATTCCTGACTTTGACCCAGATCGACTATTGATTCGAGTCCCTGCGGGACGGTGGTTGGGGGCTGCGAGAAGCTGAGGAACCAGCTCTCGAAGTGGTCGTCGAGGATCCCTTCGGCTTCGGGGATGAAGGCGGTGAGGATGGGGTCTTTCCCTATCTCGAGTTGCTTGAGGGGTTGGAGACGCTCGATGGCGCCGATGCAGAGCCGGGCTGAACCTTTTTTAAAGAGCGAGAAGCCTGCCTTGCCATGGAAGTAGACGGAGGACTTCATGAGGAGGCCGCGAAAGTTACAGAAGTTGGCGGCTCCGAGGGAGATTGGGAACCATGGATTGGGCTTGTCGATTTCGACGAGCATGCCGAACTCACCATCGAGGTCGTATTGGGCGCTGACTTTGGTGTCGGTGATCTGAAAGTCGAGATTGGAGCGATGCTTGGGCATGCCCCAGATGCCTTTGCCGCCTTTGACGGAGACTTCGGTCGAGACGGGTAGGTCGAAGACGTATTGGCCGACGTCGTAGTGTTTGGAGAAGAGCAGTCCCATGAGACGAGGAGCAGGCTTGAGGCCGTGGGTGCAGGCGATGGCGATACTGTACTCGATGTATTTGCCGATATTGGTGATCTGATAGTTGACGACGGTGATGACGAGAAGGCCCTTGTTCCAGAGGCGGAGAGCGTGGAGTTCGTTGCCGGGCATGAGGGCTTCGGCTTTATCGGCGTTGATGGGAAAGACGGCCATGAGGACCGGGGTTTTGTGACAGGCTACCGGCAGTTGGAAGGGGATGCTATCCACGAAGGAGTATCGCCCAGCTTCCTCTAACACGCGCTTCGGTGTCGACATTGCGGCTCCTATGTTTTTTCGAGTTCCTCGTAGATGAGGGGGAAGGTGTCGCGGCTGGCGTCCTTGCCCATGAAGACATCGAGATGACCGTAGTTCGGCAGCATGTGCAGGGAGTGGCGATTGGCTGCGTGCTGATTGAACCAGTCGAAAGTGTTTTGCTGACTCTGGGGAAGGAAACAGAGGTTATTGAGGCCTGCGAAGAAGGCGAAGCGGGCGTCGGTTTGCGGTGGCGCACCGAGGAGCTCGGTGGGGAGTTCTTTGAGGTGGTCTACTGGGACGAGGTGGCCGTTGCGAACGCACTGGATCATCTGAACGAAGAAGCTTAGCGGTACTTTGGCGAACTCCTGGCGGAGCCAGACGTGCGTGTCGTCGTTGAGATTGGCGTGGGACCAGAGGGCCGGGAATCCTGCGCCGTAGGTGAAGCTGACCATCTTGCAGACGAGGTTGTTGCACTCGTGATGACTGAGGCGAACCACTTCGGCGATGCATTTTGCGAGAAATGTTGGAGCGCTGATTCCCCACTGGGGATCGAGATATTGGGTTGCCATGCGGAGAAAGGGGACGGAGGCGCGCATCTTGAACTGTGCCCACGAGGGAATGACCGTGTGGAGCGAGACGGCGTTGCTGACGATGACGTTGACGTTGGGGAGGAGTCCTGAGACTGCGGACATCATGAAGCTGGTGGACCCCTGGCAGTGGATGACGGCTTTGACGGTAGAGGAGCCGGTGCGCTCGACTATCTTCTGAACGGCGACGGGATGGTCGTAGACTGCGGCTTGATCGAGAGTCCAGCGGTTGAAGGGGAGGTCGATGCTGGCGCGCCAGTTTTCGAGCCAGACGTCGTAGCCGCGCTCGATGAGGTAATCAACCAGGGTGGTTTCGACGGGAGCGCGGAAGAGGTTGGCGCGGACTCCGGCTCCGTGGACGAGCATGACGGGGCCCTTGGTTGGGGGAGTGGGTCCCTGAACATGGATGAGGTTGCATTCGAAGCCATCCTTCGCGAGGAAGGGAATGATCTCTTCGCGCCAGGGTTGGCGCGCTGGCACGTGTTGTTGGGCAGGGCCGGCCATGCTCTTCTCCGAGACGTACTGGGCCCAAAGTCCTGGAAGACTGACAGAGTACAACAGCCTAGGTCGTTATGGCGAAGTTAAAAATTCATTCGGTGCAACGGCAAAAACAAAGCAGATCCTCCGCTTCGCGAAGGATGACAATTAAAAGGCAAAGGCAAAAGCAAAGACAGTACCTCAGCGGCTAAAGCCGCGGTTGTCGCAGTTCCATTTGCGGCACGGCTAAAGCCGTGCCCTCAAGCAAGGCAAATCAAACCGCGGCGGAGGCTGAAGCTGTTCCCTGAGCCGAGACAAACCAAACTGCGGCGAGACGGAAGCCGCTCAAAAGCAGAGACAAAACAACCTAGCTGACTATCTAAAAATTATCCACTTTGACAGGTGTGTCTTCCTCGGTGTCAAGGTAGTAGCTGATGGTTGCGTTTGGGCCGTTGAGCTTCATGATGGCGTAGCCGTGGGCGAGAAACGGGCCGTTGGGAACGGGCCGGATGGTGTCGTCGGCGAGGATTTCCGGATGTTGAACGGTGGGCTGTTGCGACGAAAGGACCGGTACCGCGCCATTTCCGATGCAACGCAGGAGAATGCCGAGTTGCTTCTCGTAGATGACCAGATCGTGTTCGTGCCCGCAGAGCCACACGGCGAAGTTCGGCAAGATGTCGCCGAGTTGGGCCTGCAGCTTGGGATTGATGGCGAGAGGTGGCTCTCCCGCGGGTGGTGGGGAGACGATGCTGGAGTAGCGCGTGAAGAGCTGGTGGTGAGAGAGAAGAACGGATTTGCGGGCTCCTGCTGTGGCGATTCGCTGTTTGACCCATGCGACCTCGGTATCCTGAAGGTAAGTGGGATCTGTGCCACCCGGCGTGCGGTCATTGACGCCGGTGTCGATCATGACGAACTGCCAGTTGTCGTTGCGGAGGCAGCAGTAGCTTGCGGGCTGGTTTAGCTGTTTGAGGAGTGCGTAGTAGGGAGCGCCGCCGGTATACATATCGTGATTGCCTGCGAGGGTGAAGCTTGGGATTTTGGCGGGGTCGAAGTACTGCTTCCAGATTTGCAGGAAGTAGTTCTGGGCCTCGAAGTCGGTGCAGGAGTAGTAGATGTCGCCGAGGTGGATGACGACATCGGGTTTCTTGCGCGCGATTTGCACCATGACCTGTTTGGCTTCGTCAGTGCCAGTGGCCCAGTCGGCAACGATGGCTACGGTTGCGTTGGCTGGGAGCTTGCCGTCGAGGACGAAGTCGTCGATGGAGCTGTAGACGATGTAGGGGACTTTGGCGTTGCCGAGTTTCGCGGCGAGTTGGAATTCTGCGTATTTCTGCTCGACTTCGACCCAGCGGGCGTCGCACTGCTGATATTTAGAGAACTGCAATTCGAGTGCTGCTGCCTGCGCTGCATCTCCGTTAATCTTTGCCATCGCGATCTGACGTGCGATGGTGGAGCAGTATTGGATGAGAGCGCCGACGTCCTCGGTGGCCTCGGGGCCAGTTACGACCGGTGGGGTGACGGGTGTGCCTGCGGCCTCGGCTTCGGCATCGATTGCGGCTGCGTGGACCATCTGATTGCTGGTGTCCGGTCGCTGTACGACGTGGGTTTCGCCGATCGATTGAGCGTGGGAGGATGCGGTGCTTTTTGCGACGACTTCGTCGACGGCGGACTGCCAGAGGGAGAGATCGGGGTCGCGAACTGGTTTGATGGCTGACACAGGGTGCTCCTTCGTTATTTTGGCATTCCTCGGGGGCCACAGCCCCCCCGTTTTCTGCAGGTTTTCTCGGCGCGGCTAAAGCCGCGCCCCTTTCTAAACCCTTCAAACGATATGGTTGGTGTGCGCCTCTTCGAAAACTTTCAGATGGACATCGTGGTACGTCTTTCAAGTTTTTATACCGACAGTATGGCTCGCATGAGATCGACCAGGCCAGCTCCCTGGAAGTCGATTGTTCGGCCGAGGTCGATTGCATTTTTTAGAAAGATGTCTTTTACGGAGGTGGGGTCGCCACGGTACTCCGGATGGACTGAGAGGAAGGCTGCAATGGCTCCTGAGACGTGGGGTGCGGCCATGCTTGTTCCGCTTCGCTCTTCGTATTCGTAACCTTTATCGAGTTTGATGGAGCAGGAGATGATCTTTTCTCCGGGAGCTACGATGTCGGGTTTGTGGCGGCCGTCACCGGTGGGGCCTTTGGAGGAGAAGTAAGAGACTCCGTAGGTGTGGGGTTCGGATTTATGGACGGAGCCTACGGCGATGGCGTCTTTTGCGTTGGCGGGATCAGTGATGGAGAGAGCTATCCAGGTTGGGACCTGTTCTCCGCTATCGAGGGTGGTGGTGCCGTAGCCTGAGTTTCCGCAGGAGATGACGACGATGATGCCGGAGTCGACTGCGCGCTGGACTTCGTCGCAGAGCGGGCTGTGGCCGCAGCCGTACCACTTGGGATCGAAGGGGTAGCCGAGGCTCATGTTGACGCCGTCGACGACGATTTTGCGGCTGTTTCCGTTGAGTTTGCGAACGTATTCGAGGCCGAGGATGGCGTTGGATGCCGAGCCTGTGCCGTCGTCGTCGAGGACTTTGACGTTGATAAGTGACGTTAGCGGGGCTACGCCTGAGGGGCAGCCTTCGAGCGGAACGATCTCTGCCTCGTCCTGCTCTTCGAGATAGGTCGCTGCCTTGTACGGTGTTCCGTCGGTTTTGGGTTTGGATGCGCCAGAGATGATTCCGGCGACGTGGGAGCCGTGGCCGTTGCGATCGTCGGGGGCGAGGGAGTTGGAGAAGTTCTTTGCGAGGTCGAGCCGAAGGACTCCCTGGAAGTGAGGATGATCGGAGGAGATTCCGGTATCGAGGACTGCCCAGCAGATTCCTTTTCCGCGAGCGTCGAAAGCTCGCCAGCCGGCCGCGGCCTTGATGGTGGAGGTTGAATCGAGCAGATGCGTGTAGGTGGTCTCGTCTTTCCAGATGCGGTGGACTAATGTTCGTTGCGCGGCGAGATCGTTGATGTCGGTGGGGAGAAGACTGGCGAAGAGGTAGAAGTCGCTCTCTCGTACCTTGTATCCCCTGCCTTCGAGGAAAGCTTTGACTTCGGATTTTGCCCGAGCGATGCCGTGGTCGAGACCTTCCTGGGCTTCGACGAAAGTGATGATGACGGGGATGGGTTGAGGTGCCGCGGCAGACTGTGCGTCCATCGCCTTGCGAACCGGGGGAGAGATGAGAAAGCTTTTGAAGCTGGGTTGCGGTGGCGGTGTCATCGGGCCTCGTCCCGGATGATTTTAGCAACTCTCTCGGCCAAGGCTCCGATGGTGCGGGAGGGATTGACTCCGAGAGCTTCGGGAATGATGGCTGCGTCGGCGACATAGAGGTTTTTGTAGCCGAAGACCTCGCCTGCGTGGTTGACGACGCCGTTTGCGGGAGACGTGCCCATGGAGCATCCGCCGAGCGGATGAGGAGTGATGAGGAAGTTGAGCAGAGACCATGTTGGCGGAACGACAGGGTCGCCGTCGGTAGCTTTGGAAAGCTGCTGATGCATCGCGATGATGGTTTCAATTGTCGGCTTCGATTTTTCGATCTCCCAGTCGAGGTTGAGGGACGACTTGCCTGTGAAGGGATTGCGATCGAGTTTGAGAACGCCGTTGGCGGCATCGACACCCTGGGCGAACCACGGCATCACATTGCGGAAGGCCTGGGAGTCGTCGTCGCGCAGCATGTGGCCGAAGGCGTCGATGATCATGCGGGCCCACAGGCCGCCGCTGTTCGAACCTGAGGTCAGGGCGGCGAGGTAGTCGCGGAGAAGGTTGGGAAAGCCTCCATCTTCGATCCAGAACGACTGGCCGGCCTGGCTGCGGTCGAGGAAGTCGATGGCGCAGGTGATGGTGGGTCCGGTGCTGGGAAGGACGTCGCGGTCGTGGTAGAACGCGGGTGTGAGGAAGTCGCCGTTGCTGCTCCAGTCGCGGCCGAGGAAGGCACTGATGTTGGGGAGCGTCCGGGTGAGATCGCGGCAGCGAAGGAGGAGTTCGGTGGATCCGAGGGAGCTTGCAGCGACGATGACGATGCGGGAGGTTTCGGAGCCGGCGGTTCTTTGCTCGTCGGCCAGCTGGTCGAAGTGGACACGATAGCCGGAGTCGATTGGCTCGATGTTGGTGACGAGGTGGAGTTCGCGGACTTCGGCGCCGTGCTTTTCAGCCCACGGGATGTAGTTGCGATCGAGGGTGTTGCGGGCATCGACCTCGCAGCCTATGTCGCAGTTACCGAGATGGACGCAGGTTCCCTGCTGGACGCCCTGAGGGTTGGTGAATGGTTTGCTGTGCGAGGCGTCGTGGCAGTTAGGGAGGTCGTAGTTCCATTGCTGGTCGAAGGTGACGGCGAGTTCGAGTTTCTTGAAGCGATCGCCGGCACCGATGGCGTTAGCTCCTTGTTGCATCAGGCGCATTCGTTGGGTCCACTGATTGTCGGGGACCGGCTGGACGTTCATGAATTTGGCGACCTGATCGTAGTAGGGTTTGAGTTCGGCGTAGGTGACTTCAGCGGGCCAGCCCTGCGCGAAGGCGGACTGAGGGGCTTCGCAGGAGATGTTGGCGTAGATGAGCGAACCGCCACCGACTGCTGCTCCCTGGACTACGGCCATGTGGCGGAAGGTGTGGAGTTCCATCCAGCCGTTTTCCTTCTCGGGGCAGTCTCCGTTCCATATCCACTTGTCTTCGGGCTTGCGCGGGTAGTTGGTTTTGTTCCAGCGGCGTCCGCGCTCGAGGATGAGGACTTTATAGCCGGCTTCTGCGAGGCGGCAGCCTGTGATGGCTCCGCCAAAACCGCTTCCGATGACGATGACGTCGTAGGGCATGTCAGGCTCCCGCCCTTTCAATGTAGGTTTCCCAGAGTTGCCCCATAAAAAACTTGCCGAACTTTGCGATGGCGGCCACGCCTGCTTCGGTTGATGGTGCGTTGAGGGGTTTGAAGTGCTGGGCCATCTTGAGGAGTTCTTCGAATTTGAGCGAGATGATGCCGGCGCCGACTACCGGGCCAGTCTTGTCTTTCCCCTGATGCAGTTGGGTGTGCAGGGTGGTCGTGTCGTTCCAAATTTCGAGGACGGGGTGGACCTGGACGTTCTTCTGACCTGCGAAGTAGTAGTCCTTGCCATCATGCTGGAGGCCCCATTCGTAGACCATCAGTTTTAATGTGGGGTCGCCTGACGGGGAGAAGAGATTGAAGATGCCGCCGGGCGCGGGGAGTCCGTTGCCGAAGGTTGGCCAGTCCATGATGACGTCTAGTCTTCCCCAGGTGAGCGGGATCGGCGATGAAGCGGTCGATGTCATCGATGGTTACGACGCCGTGCATGACAAGAATGTTCTTATCACCCATCGCTTCGCCGGTGGCCGTGTCGGTCGCTCCCATGGAGAAGCCGCCGGACATCATTTCCATGAATGTAATGCCTACAGGATTGGAGTTCATTTCGCTCCTCGTCTGAAGCCACGCAGAGGTTGTCTGTCGTGGGCTGGCTCGGTTTGAGAGCCATTCGGAGTTTCTCTCCACTACGTTCGCGATAGATCTTAGCTGTGGAGGGCGGGACTGCTCGAAGCATATCTGGGCCCACCAAACACAATACTTTGGATTACGGCGTAAAGTACAGATAACTCTACCTGCCGTCAACAGTAATTTGTGGATATTTTGGGGTGGGCCAGTACAGCCGCAGGCGCGGATGGGATTATTTTTCCATTAACCTGCTGAGGCTTTCGAGGGATTGCCGCCACACTTTGCCGTACCACTCGCTTTCAAGGGCGTCGCGAAATCCCCTGTGTTTGAGGATGAGAGTGCATCCTCCGAGAGCAGACAGAAGCTGGATGTCGGCTACGGTGTCTGTGATCCTGGCTCCCGATTTTATCTTCCATGTGTATCGAATCTGACTCGAACTCATGGTGGTGCAAGAGGCCTGAACTCTTGCCTGGAGTTCTTCGGCGCGATAGATGTCGATACCGAAGGTCTGTTGCGTCGACTGATGAAAGACAAATCGCAGTTCGTCCTGCGGGGGAAGTTGGAACCAGGTTTCGATGTATTCGGGGATGCTGAGCGCATAGAAGATCCGGCTGCGATCGGCCCGAAGGCGGAAGGAGAGGGTGACGTCCCTTCCCTCACGGCCACCCAGAATCGCCATCGTGCGAGGACTACTCAGAGTATTCAGATGCGTATCGCTCATCGCTCACCTCGTTGGGATCAGGACATGCATTCCGTCTTCCGAATGAGTTGCGGCGAAAGGCAATGTGACCAAGGCGGTGACGTCAGGGACGGGGGATCAATGCGAGGGATTACTACTTTACGGCTGCAACTGCGCGGTTGGAGATGCGCTTTCCTCGTGGGCTGATTCTATGAGTTTGTGAAGTTAGTCGAGGATTGCGTCCAGATTTTGAAAGTATGTGGTGAAAGGGCTTGATAGAGGGATGAGTGGTATCGAATAGGCACAGTCCTGCGGGTATTCCCAGGACGTGATTTGCGATTGTAGGCGTGCGATAGGGAAATCTGTATTTTTGCTTAGCTGTGCGTGAGCCATTCATTGATGCGGGAACGATAGCCGCGGCTCATTGTGAGTTTTTCTCCATTCACCAGGACAACGGCATAGTCTCCGTCGGCCTCTGTGCGCACCTCCTTGACGTGTTGCAGATTGACGATCGAGGAACGGTGCACGCGAAGGAAGATCTCTGGATCGAGCTTCTCTTCGAGGCGGGCCATGGTCTCGCGGAGCAGATGGGTCTCGTTGTGCGTGCTGATGCGGACGTAGTTTTCTTCCGCGCTGATCCAGCGGATGTCAGATACGGGGAGAAAGACGATTCTTCCGCGCGATTTGAAGACGATTCGGTTGGTATAACGTGTTCCGTTCAGGTTGGACGGGCCGTTGCCTTCTGTTTTCTGACTTGCAAGCAGAATCTCTTTGCGAGCGCGCTCGACAGCCGAGGAGAGCCGCTCTCGCGTGAAGGGCTTCAGAAGATAGTCCAGCGCCTGAATCTCGAAGGCGCGCAGAGCGTACTGATCATGCGCCGTAGTGAAGATGATGTGCGGCATTGGCGCACTTTTGTTGGAACAAAGTTCGGTCGCGATATCGAAGCCGTCCATGCCAGGCATCTGAATATCGAGAAAGAGCAGCTCCGGTTTGGCAGCGCGCACCAGATCGATGGTCTCAGCCGCGGTCATTCCCTCCCCTACTACGTCAATTCCAGGTTCGTCCCGTAGGAGTTGGCGCAACTTTTGTCGAGCCAGCACCTCATCGTCCGCTAAAACAGCATGAATCATCACACACCATACCCTGTAAGTTTCCTGGTTGGACGTTCTGAGAACTGCAGCGGGAGCGCTAAGGTAACGCGGACTTTGCCGGAGGCGAGTTCTTCCATGGCGAAGGCCTGGTCGCTGCCGTAGTGCAGACGCATGCGGTCCTTGACGTTAGCTAGTCCGACGCCTTTGCGCCCGTTTCCATTGCGAGGTACCGGGTGAAGGCCGTGGCCGCTGTTCGTCACGCTGATCATCAGTGTTGCGTTCTGGCGGCGCACATCAACAGCGATGACACCGTCCCTGTCCAGCCTCGAAAGGCCGTGAGTGTATGCATTTTCAATAACGGGCTGAAGAAGCATTGCGGGAACGAGCGCATCGTAGAGGTCGGATTCGACGTTGACCTCCTGGCGTACTCTGCCGGTGAATCTGCGGTCCTGCATTGCCAGGTACATTTCGATAAATTCCATTTCGTCGCTGAGCGGGATTAGCTGAACCTCCCCGCGTTCCAGCGTGATACGCAAGAGACTGCTGAGTTGTTCCAACATTTTGTCAGCGGCGGCGATATCGGTCTGCATCAGGCTGGAGATGCTGTTCATGGTGTTGAAAAGAAAGTGGGGATTCAATTGCATTCGAAGTGCGCGGAGTTGCGCGTTGGCGATCTGCGTCTCGAGTTGAGCGGCTGCGTATTCTGTTTCGCGGTAGAGCTGGTAATACCCGACACCTCGCAGCAGGAAGAAGACTGCCCAGAAGAAGACGAGGCTATCAACCAGTTCCGCATCCAACTCGAATGCAACGCGATGCCAATAGGTCGCCTGCATCCCAATAGGCAATTGTGGGAAGACAGCCACCCAGATCATCTCTTCGAGGACGCTTACCGCCAGACTTAGCGGCAGGACGACCGTCAGCATAGTGAGTAGACTAGCGTTCTGGATGTAGCGTGCCAGCCACCGCCATAACAACCAGCAGATGGTTCCCAAAATGAAGTATTGAACACCCCATGCCGCGATGAGAAGACTGAACGAGATGGAGACGTGCTTGTTCCACGAGTGCATGTGGACCCAGTCCTGCACCCCAAACAAGATCCCCAAGCTTGTGAATGCACCCACGAAGACGACCGGATGCAGGAAGGCGGGGACCTTGTGTTTTCTGATCACAGGAAAAAGATTCAGTAGTTAGTCCTCCGGTTCTTTATTTTTAGGTGGCTGCGCTAGTTCGAACTGGAAAGCGGAACGAGTTGACCGGCGAATGATCCATCTGGAGCAACCGCCATTGCAGCCATCGGAAAGAATTTGTTTGTGCTGTCTTTAAAGACGAAGAGAAGCGGAATAGAGTGGTGCTCAAACCAGGTTTTTGCAGAAGAATCTGCTTGGTGACGGTCGTCGCGGTCCAATTTTGCAGTCATAACCTCTATATCTTTCTTCAGGCGCTGGTCTGCTGGCGCTCCGCCCTGCAGGATGGCGACGCGGAGATGAAAATAAGCTGTTTTGGGGTCAGTTGGCCCGCCAATCCCATCGCGGGCGAGAATTGCGAGCGCGGCAGACGACTTCCAGAATCCTGCGTTTGCCGCCGCCTCCAGCAGAGTGCGAGCCTGCTCGGGATTCGAGGCGAGTTCAGGGTAGTTCAACAGCAGGAGCCCAAGCGAATGCATTGCGGGCACATATCCGGCATCGGCGGCTTGACGCAGCAGGTCAGCGGCCCTGGGGAAGTCGTGCTGATGATTCTCCTCTACAGAATAGAGAGAGCCGAGGTTAAAGGCGGCGAGAGGATCGTGCAGCTTCAATGCCGACTCGAAAAATTTCTCGGCGGCAACCTTATCTTCTTTGACGGCAATGCCAAAGTAGTTGAGGATTCCGAGATAGGTGGCGGCTGTACCATTGCCCGCCTGAAAGGCCTGCGTCAGCAACTGGACAGCGAGGTCTTCATTCTTTTGAACACCGAGTCCATGGAGATAGGCGACTGCCAGATTGACCTTCGCTTTGGCAAAACCGGATGACGCGGCAAGTTGATACCAGTGAAGCGCTCGGCTGGGGTCCTGGGATACGCCAATTCCAGCTTGATAGAAGTAGCCGATCTGGTTCTGCGCCTCCGAACTTCCAAGGCCGGCGGCCTTCTCGTACCAGTATGCCGCCATCTTTGAATCCTGCGGAACGCCTTTTCCGATGAAGTAGTCTCCGGCCAAGACAATCTCATCGCGGATGGATCCTTGTCCAGCGAGTTTACGAACCTGTTTCAGATCCTGGATATCAGCTGAGGATGCGGATGCGGACATAGGAGTCCAGAGAGCGACCAGAAGAATAAGGGCTGCGGAGTTGCAGATCACATTCCGTGCGGTGCGTATCGTTGCGCGTAGCATGGTTCCCTCCCTGCTCGGTTCGGGGCCCTATTTGTAACTTAGCGGTAACGATTTGAAGCGTCACCGTGAGCTAGACGAGGGCTGGTACGGAAGGGTAATCGTGATAGTTCTGTCGTTTGGCGTGCTCTATCCCGGGAAATTGACCCCTAGCCGATGCCTCCTTGCGACTGGCCATTCAGTACCGTCATTCGTCACAAATTCGCTTTTTTAAACAATTCGGGCCGGAAGCAGAGCTTCCAGCCCGTGATTCAAGAGGTAGCCAATTCTAGAATCTGAATTTGGCCCAGAGCATAAGGTGACGGAATGTTGGTTCGACGGCATTCTGCCTGTTCAGGTAGCTGTCGGTCCCGATGTCCAACAGGTTGATGTCCAGCGGCCCGGAATTGTTGTGATTGGTGAAGTTTTGCGCCTCGACGCGGAAGACCAACATGCCGCGCTCGAAGTGCAACCATGATGTGGGTATGTCCTTTTCGGCAGCTATGTTCCAGAACTGCGAGTAGGGATTGGTGTAGCTGTTGCGTCCGACTTCCTGGGATGTGAATTGTGGGCCGTTGGGCACCAGCCAATGCACTTTGTCGGCGGTGGTGGGGAGACCAGTGACACCGTCGTAGTAAACGCCTGGGCTTCCTCCAACGTAAGTGCCATCAAAGCCGACCGTGTCGATTGGCTGATGAGGATTGCCCACTAATGGACGGTCGTTGGCGTTGCTGCCGTCGCCGTTTGTATCCAAGCCAGCTACGTTGAAGGTGCTGTGATAGCCGGATTGCAACTGGGTGGTTCCGGAGATGGTGATGTGACGGGTGAAGGCGCTGGCCAGAAAATCTGCAGCTGCGTTGCTGGAGTGGAATCCTGCCGGAGACCACGCGTAGCTGAAGGAGACGTAGTGGCGGTGGTCCCAGACGGAAGGACCCCAGTCCTGGTGAAGGCCGTTGGGGGAGAGGTTGGCGGAGTAGGAGGTAGGCGACGCAAATGTGGCGAAGACATCCGATGCATCATCGAGGGCCTTGCCGTAGGTGTAGGCGACGCGGAAGAAGAGACCGTGGGAGTACTGACGGGAGACCTCGGTCTGCAGGCTGTTGTACTCCGAATCGGCACGGTTGGAGCGGATGTTGATCGCGTTGCGCGCCGGGTTGATGCGCGACCCGTTGACGAAGTAATTGAGCTGCTGGTTGGCGTAAAGCTTACTGCCATGGTTACCGACGTAGTTGACGGTGAGCTTGACCTGGGCAGGCAGTTGACGCTCGACACCGACGTTCCACTGCCAGGTGAGAGGGTTGACGAAGTTGCTCGAGATACTTTGAACGGAGGACAAGGGGTTGAGGACTGGAGTTATGGTGCTAAGCAGGCTGGTTGCGTTGGCAAGGCCGCGGCCTGTGGTCGAGGTGAGGAGGCCTGTGGGTGCGTTCGGGGAAGACTGCGCGCCGTTGGTGGCTATGTTTGTGAAGTCAGTGTCGTAAAAGAGACCAACGCCGCCGTGGAAGACGGTCATTCCATCCCTGAAGAGGCCGTCGTGGGGATTCCAGGCCAAGCCGAAGCGAGGGGCGATGTTGTTTGTATCGTTCTTCACTTTTAACTACGGTGTTGATGGGCGCAAATGGATTGTTCAGATCAATCGCGGGGTATTGAAGGGAGTTTTCAGGAGACGTCAGATAGTCGTATCGTGCGCCCAGATTGATTGTTAGATCCGACGTTAATTTGACGTCGTCCTGTACGAAGAAGGCGCTCTTCCATGTGTGAGGATCGATGCGGGTGGGGCCAAAGGTCTTCGATGCCTGACCGGATTGGCCGAGGAAGTTGTCGAGGAAGTTATCGAGCGCAGAGAGGGCTCCGCCTTTGGCAAAGCTAAGGCCGCCAAGAGCGTTCTGAGCGACAACATTGATTTGAATCTGACGACCTATGTCGGCCCCGAATCGAACGGTATGACGACCGTGCGTCCAGCTGATGGTGTCCTGAAACTGGTAGAGGTACTCCGTGGTTCCCTGGGGTATGTTCTGGGAGATACCAAGTGGGTTGGTTCCGCCGAAGCCTTGTCCGCTGAAGGTGATGTTGTAGTTTTTGGATAGCGGGTTGGCGAGGGTCTCGGGTGTTGGCTGAAAGAGGAAGCTAACGCGTGTCTCGGATGCGCGAAATTCGTTGAGCATGTGCGCATTGAAGATGTGTGTCCAAGTTGCCTGAGCAACTTCGGCCGGGCCGCCGACCTCGGCGTCAAAGCCAGGCAGACCAGAGGTATTCAGAGCCAGATCGGGATTGAAGTTTGCGCGATCGTGGAGATAGCGAACGCTGAAGGTGTCCTTCTGCGTTGGAAGGAAATCGATGCGGTAGATCCACTGGGTCTCAGGTTCCTGTTGGGGGACGGGAGGGCGCAAGAAGAGGGAGGTCGTAATGGAACAGCCCGCAGTGCAACCGCCACGTGGGCTGATCTTGTAGGCGTTGGCTGCACCGAGGTTGGTGTATTGGGTGAGGTATGCGCCGCTGGAGAGATAGCTATCCAAGAGCGCGACCTGAGGGCCGCCGATCGCGGTTAACTGCGCGTAGCCTGTGGCGTCGGGGAGCTCAACGGAGCCTGGCTGGGAGTTGCCGTAGAAGCGAGTGAATTGCGACGCACCGAAGGCGTAGAGCTTGTCCTTCCAGATGGGACCACCGGCGGTAAAGCCGAACTGATGCTCGTTGTAACGGGCCTTGGGATTGGAGGCGTAGGGTTTACCCTGGCGGGTGATGCCGTCGAGGGAGTCGAGGCCGGAGCCGGTGTAGAGCTCCCACACGTCTCCGTGATATTGATTCGTACCCTGTTTGGTGACGAGATTGACGACTGCTCCGCCCGAACGGCCGTACTCTGCCGACGACGAGTTGGTGAGGGCCGTTATGGTCTGATAGGCGTCGGGGATTTGAATGTTGAAGGCCTGGCCTCCGATGCCGACGTCATTGATGTCCTGGCCGTCCATCATGAAGTTGTTGCTGCGCGGGCGGGCTCCGTTGACTTCGATCTGCGCGAAGTTGCCACCGATGCCATTGATGCCGAGATTCTGATCCACGATCTGAACGCCGGGCACCGTCTGCAGCAGTTCAATTGGGTTCAGGGTGAAGAGGGGGATCTTTGAGAGCTCAGCCGTGCTGACGGTGCTGGATAGCTGGCCGTTTTCAGTGTTGATGGTGTTCGAGTTTGCTTCCACGGTTACGGCCTGTGAGACCTCGCCGACTGTCAAGACCGGATCGTAGGTTGTCACGATCGAGGGCGGGACGTTCAGATCGTGTGTGTTTCCCGTTTCAAAGCCCGCTGCGGAGACACTCACCGTGTAGTGGCCGGAGTTGATCGCGTCGATGCGGTAGGCTCCACGTTCATCCGAAGCTGCGGCGCGGGTTTCGCTGGTCTCCTGGGATGTGACGGTGACTTTCGCGCCGGAGACGACAGCGCCGGTTTTGTCGCGCACGATACCGGCGATAATCCCCTTGCTGGTCTGAGCTACGGTTGAAAGGACGAACACAAAGCACATAAAGAATGTGACAGCTACCAATAGTGTGCGACTCTTCATTTTGCTCTCCTTGAGTGCGGAACTCGTTTCGTTGGCTGCATGCGGAGGCCGGCCGGGAGACAGTGGCGCTGCCAACGCGCGCCACTGCTTCTGTGCCCCATTGATGTGATTTGTTTGTGCCGGCTTGTCCGCATGCCCCGCTCCAATTGATTCACTGGCCTCAATGTGGATGTAGCGAGCAACCTGACATCCGAAATGGCCTGGAGGATTGAGGTCTGTGACGAGAGGCGTCAGCATGTGACGGGACGCAAGACACCGGGGAGGAGAAGAAATGATAGTGACGAATTGTGCGCAGGAGACGATGAATGCCTCCTGTATTCAGAAAGTGGCCTCAGTTTTCTTCAATTAACAATAAATCGGGATGATCGTTTCCCGTTGAGGGACGAAGGCAACGGAAGGAGTGACGAATAGAGGATCGAACAACAAAAATGGCTGCTAGTCTGCTGCAGCTTCTATTGAAATCGGAATTGTCGTCGCTGAGGTTACATTTCGCTTAATTGTCGCTACTGATTGGCGAGCTACTTTGATTCCGTCGCGAATGCGTCGGCTTCGCTATTCATTTCTACATGTGTCGTTGTGCGCGAAAAGAGGATTACGCGATAGCGGAAGGTCGCTGTCTGGTCCTTCTGGATAGTGAAGTTGAAGGCCGTTTGTTTGGGGTCGAAGATGCTGCGACCAAGCGGATTGGCTGCGAACAGTCCGTATCCGCGAGCGTGCCAGTAGGTGGGATAGCCGGGGTTGTCGGGGCTGTCGATGACGGCGATGGTAGCGACCTGCTTTTCGGGGTCGTTGCCGGTGAGGATGCACCAGCGGCCGCGTGTGGACCAGACGGCACCGCCTTTGATGCCCTCGCTGGTGAGATAGACTCCGGTGGAGTCTTTGGTGTCTGCGCTGTCGACTTTGGTGGGCCTTCCGCTGGCGTCCATGAAGATGCCGCCTTTTTCGTCGGCGGACTCCAGCCAGTGAGCGACGCGGATGCCGAGCAGGCCTTCCTTATCGTCATTGAAGACGGCGTTGTCGAGAGCCTTGAGCGTGGTGACCTGATCGATGACGCGAGCGTCTTTTCGTTTGATAAAGATGTAACGCGTCGTTTCCTGCAGGATATCTTTGCCTTCGCCGGTTACCCAGAGCGCTTCGACGACAAGCTCACCGCGGTCTACGCCGCTTTTGGTCGAGACGATCTTCTTTTGATAGATCGAGCCCATTTTCGGACGGTTTTTCGGTTCGATGGCGTCGGAGTTGTTCCAGAAGTCGAAGCCGTTGACGTTTCCGTAGTTGAACCACATGCCTGCGTGGTGAGGGTGGTCGACGCGCTCTCCGGGCCTTGGTTCCAGAGGGTAGCCTCGGGTTACGGTGACGCCTTCGTCGTCGATCAGGGGATAAAGAACGGGCTTTTTGAGAGACGTGGGCCAGATGTAGGAGGTGAAGGGCTTGCCGTCGATGGTGATGTCGACACGTTGATGCGGCTCGTCGGGGATGACCAGAACATTTTTGTCGGCCGCATTTGCAATACTATCGGTTAGACCCATGGCTGTTACCAGAAGGCCCAGCACCAGCGACCTACGCATAGGCCTTTCCTCCTACCATCACCTGCTGGGTTTTTTCGTCGAAGGTTACCTTTTGCCCGGTCTGGATGGCGGCGACGTTCATGCAGAGCGCGATGGAGTGGCTGTAGCCGGCCTCGATACTGGCGTTTGGCGTCTTGCGGGACCGGACGCACTCCATCCAGTTGCGCATGTTGGCTGAAGTTTGCGGGTCGCCTTTGCCAGTGTTGGCATCGGTCGAGACAGATTCTGCGTGGTCGACTAGCGAAAAGCTGGGTAAGAGGTTGGGCTGCAGCTTCATCTCGGCAGCGCTCTTTGCCGATAGACCGCCGCCGGGCGTGACGGTCTGCTTGTCCATGTCGATCATTCCGGCGTTCGAGTAGTAGAGCTCCTTGACCCCTCCGGCGGAGTTGGTGAATCGCGAGGAGTACTGAACCTGGAATCCCTTGGAGAGATCGTCGAGCGGGCCGTAGTCGAAGACCGCAGTCATGGTGTCCCAATTCTTGCGGCCGTCCCTCCAGAGATAGATACCGCCGTTGGCGACGACACTGCGCGGATGCGGGAGTCCTGTGAACCAGTGAACAGTGTCGATCTGGTGGACGAGCCACTGGTCGGGGATGCCGGAGGAGTAGGGCCAGAAGAGTCGAAATTCGAGGTATTTGCGGGCGTCGAAGGGCTCGTGGGGCTGGTTCATCAGGTAGCGCTTCCAGTCGGTGTCCTCTTCTTTAAGTAAAGGCACGACGTCGGGGCGGCGCCAGCGGCCGGGCTGGTTGACGTTCCATGTCATCTCGACCATGACGATGTCGCCGAACTTGCCCGACTTAATGTATTCAGCTGCTTTCTGGTAGCTTGGGGTGCTTCGGCGTTGGGTTCCTACCTGCACGATCTTCCCTGTTTTCTGAACTGCGGCGCGGAACAGGCGAGCATCTTCCATGGTATGCGCGGTTGGTTTTTCGACGTAGGCATCGCGCCCTGCGTTGACCGCTTCCGCACCGTGGCGCGCATGCTGAAAGTCTGCGGTTGCGATGAGTACGGCATCAACGTCTTTGCGGGCGTAGAGTTCGTCGTTGTTGCGGACAGGCGTGACCTTGTCTCCGCTCACCTTTTCGATATAGGTAGCACCTTCCTCGCGGCGGCGGTTCCAGATGTCGGAGACGGCGACGAACTCGAAGTTCATGTCTTTCTGGTTCTGTGCGAATGCAGGGATCAAGGCTTGCTTCATGCGGTCGCCGCAGCCGATTACACCTACTTTGATGCGGTCGTTCGCTCCGACAATGGCGGCGTAGCTTTTTGCGTTCCACGACATGGCTGTTGCCGCGAGCGCGGCGCTGCTGATTTTTAGAAACTCCCTGCGATCGTTGGTGTGCTCTCCCATGATGATCCCCTTTGCGACGGCGTTAGTCCAAGCTGCGAACAAAGAAGACGACAGGAAGAGCCATGCCTTGTTTTTCGAGAGGCTGAAATCTCCCTGTCGTCTTGCCCCGCCATGTTACATGGTGGTCCGTCCAGATGGCCAGTGTGGTCGAAGATTGATCACCACTTAGGGGTTGAGCCGAAGGCCTGTGTTTAGAACGAATAGCCAAATCCTACTGAAAAGATGGGAAAAAAGGCGGCGTAGCTGAGGTTGTGATTGTTCCGGGTGATGAAGGCGTTGAGGCTTTGCTGGAAACCTGCGTCCTGAGTAACGGATTCGCAGCCAATGGATTGCGGGTAGGCTGGGTCGCATGCGCTGCCAGTGAAGGTGACCTTGAGTCCGGGCTGGCCGACATAGTAAAAGCCAGCGTCGACGGGGGCGCTGAAGTGGCCGCGGGAGCGCGGGATGAGATTTCCCAGACCGACGGTAAGACCGGGCGAGACTTTACGAAACCGGATCTGGCCGGTTCCGTGCAAGGGATCGGCGAAGCTGCTGATGTAGTCCTGTCCGTTCAGGGTGACGTCGCTTCCGGAGGGAATGAGTGCGGTTGCCAAGACGCGGTTGTGGTTGGCAAAAACCATCAGCGGGCTCACCCGGAACCGGCTACCGAATGGAAACCAATCGAGCGAGGTGTGTGCGGTCTGCATGTGCAGGTTAATGGCAACGTCGGCTCCCTCCTCCTGGAAGGTGGTGGCGTAGCCGAAGAAATCAGAGCCGGTACGAAGATTGAATTTTCTTGCGAGAGGAGTTGCGATGTCGAAACCGATTCCTCCGATTCCGACGTGCGAGTCGAAGCCGATCCTGGAGAATGGCCGCAGGGGGTTGGTGGGGATGGCGCCTGCAGTCGTAGGTCTTACGAAGGCCGCAAATGCGGGCCCCGTGCTGGCGGCGCTGCTATCGCCAGAGGTTTCGTCGTTCGAGTTGAGCGATGAGGACGCTGATGAGATGTTTCCAGTTGTTGCGTGCCCGTTCCATTCCTGCGAAAGAGCGTGACTGCTTGAGATGGCCAGGGTCAGAATAGCTGCGCCCAGTGAGAAGGTTCGTGACGTCATTGCAGATTCGTCCTTTAGAAGATGGATTCGAGTGCGATCTTTTATCGCTGAAACTCTCTACCCTTCTATCGGCGGAGGACTGGGAAGCAAGAGACTCAAGGTCGGATGTGTGGATTACGAAGGGGAAAGTTTTCCATTCTGGAATGGAGTTGCCGCTTTGAATGAGCGTCGGGAGCGTGCTGACCCTCTGTGAAGAGAAGGCGCTGTTACGCTCGCGAGCTATGGATTTTGCGTAATCTCCTTAGGATCGCTGCTGAATGCTGTTGCTAACGCTTTGCGCCGATAACTTCGATCAGCTTGTTCTCCGAGACGACGTGGAGCGGGGCGCCTGAGTGTGAGAGCTTTGCGGTTGCATCGGCCCAGTGAAGGTGAGTTAGCTGCGACTGACCCTTTTCGTAGTTGTAGGTTGTGCCATCGTCGTCGTAGAGATCGAAGTCGCTGTCGACGCCGGGGTAGATGCGCAGAATGGCGATCTTCTGGGGTTCGTTGGTGCTTTCGACTGGCTCTCCCAAGGGAAGGATGGAACCTGCGCGGACGAAGAGCGGGATGATGTCGATGGGTGCATCGACGGTGATGGTCTGGCCCCCGTGGAGGCGTTCGTTCGTCCAGAAGTTGTACCAATCGGTTCCGGCAGGGAGATAGACATCGCGGGTGGTACGGCCCTGCTCGGTGACGGGAGCGACCAATAGGGCAGGGCCGAACATGTACTCGTCGCCAATGTTGGCGACTTTGGGATCGCTGCCGAAGTCCATGAAGAGGCCGCGCATGAAGGGTGCTCCGGTTTCGTGAGTCATGTGAGCGAGTGAATAGAGATAGGGCATGAGCTGGTAACGGAGGCGCAGATATTTGGCGAGGATCGGCTCGGCTTGTTTGCCGTAGGACCAGACTTCGTTTTGCGGGCGACTGCCGTGGCTGCGGAAGTTGGGCTGGAATGCACCGTATTCGAACCAGCGGACGTAGAGCTCGGGGTAGTCGTCGTAGTGGCCTATGTTTTGGCGGGCATCGGAGGGGTCGAGCAGAGGCGTCCGGTTGGGTTTGTGAAACGCGGGTAGATACTGCCAACCGCCGATGTCGGTGCTCCAGTAGGGCATGCCTGAGGCGACGAAGTTGATGCCGGTGGGGATCTGGCGTTTGAGCGTGTCCCAGTTGCCGCTGATGTCGGAGGACCAGAAGATCGCTCCGTTGTGTTGAGCGCCGAGATAGGAGTCGCGAGCGAGGATGAGGGCGCGTGTTTGCAGGTCCTTGCGGAAACCATTGTAAAAGGCTGCCGTATGAAAAAGCGGGTAGACGTTGAAGAATTGGGTGCCGGGGCCGATGTGGAAGTAACTTCCATTCGGAGGGAGATCGGGTTCGGTTTCGTCGGCCCAGAAGGCGTCGAAACCTTTGCTGACGTAGTTTTCTTTGATGATGCTCCAGTACCACTTTGCGGCTTCGGGGTTGGTGGTGTCGATGTCGGAGCCGGCGCGGTCGTAGGGGAGGCCGTTGGTTGGTGTGCCGTCGGCTAACTTTTCGAACCAGTCATTTTTGAGGACGGTTGCGTAGTAGCGGTCCTCGGGGATGAAGCGCGGCCAGACGCTGATCATGGTGTGGAAGTTCATCGCATGGAGTTGCTTGTTCATGGCGGTGGGATCGGGCCATTTTGCGGGGTCCATGTCCATCTCGCCCATTTTTGTGTAGTGGAACCAGTCGATGACGAGGTCGTCTATGGGGTAGTGACGGTCGCGGTAGCCTTTGGCTACGGCCATCAGCTCGTCCTGACTGGTGTAGCGCTGTTTGCATTGAATGTAGCCGTAGGCGGACTTCGGCAGCATCGGTGTGTCGCCGGTGAGCAGGCGATATCCGGAGTAGATCTCGTCGTAGGTCTTGCCGGCGATGACGAAGAACGCGACGCGCTGGCCTACGTCGGAGGTCCAGCGTGTGGAGTCGTTGAAGCCGAAGGCTACGGTGGTGGCGGAGGGGTTGTCCCAGACGATGCCGTAGCCTTTGTTGGTAACGACGAAGGGGACGCAGACGCTTTGGCCGGAGGGGGCGTTGTAGTCGTGGGCGCAACGGACGGCGTGGCCGCGGCGGTCGAGGTAGCCTTCCTGATTTTGTCCGAGGCCGTAGTAGTGCTCGTCGGGTGGCGAAGCGAAGGTTGCGCCGACCTGAAAGAAGGGAGGGTCTGTGGGACGGCGGTCGTAGAGGACGTCGGCGTTACCATCCTTGTGGTTGGGGACCGACATCTGCCAGCCGTGCATCTGGAGGAGCGAGGCGCCCTCCGGTGTTTTGATAGAGAGGCCGACGCCGGGAGTGGAGCCGTTGAAGAACTTTGCGATATCGGCTTGTGTTCCGGTTGGGACCCACTTGCCGCCCTGAGGTGAGACGGTGACGACCATGCGGGATGAGCGGAGTATGTCTCCGGATTGTTCTTTCTCAACGCTCCAACCGGCCGGCAGCGGAGTGGCCGTGATGCCGTAGCCGGGCGGCGCCAGCGCATCTTCTTTTCGGAGACTGATGCTGACGCGCACGATGTTCGGGGCGTAGGGTTCGACGAGTACGGTGGCCTCGCCGCGGCTAAGGTTTAACTGCTGCGCGCTTGCGGTGTTGCTTCCAATCAAGGCTATGTAGCTAAGTGCGATCAGCTTGCCGGAGATGATGCCCGATGCTTTCATGCGCGTCCCTTTTCCTGTGTCTTCCCTATCAACGGATGCAGTTAGCGTGAGATGTTGATGGTCCCACGAAGCCTGATGTTATCGGAGCTGCTTCCAATGCGGACTTCAAGGGGTCCGGGTTCAACAACGAAGCTACCTGCCTCATCCTTCCAGTAGGCGATTGATTTGGCCGCGAGCCGGAAGGATACGGTTCTGGTTTCGCCGGGGTGCAATGAGATTCGGTCAAAGCCCTTGAGCTCCTGGAGGGGCCGCTCGACCGAAGACCCTGGGTAGGCTACGTACATCTGCGCGACCTCGTCGCCTGCGCGTAGGCCCGTGTTCTTCACGTCGACGCTTACGGTCACTTCGCCCTTGCTGTCCATTTTGGTCGAGCTGAAGCGCAAGTTGCTGTATGTGAATGTTGTGTAGCTCAGCCCAAAGCCGAAGGCGTAGAGCGGGTTCTGGCGCAGGTAGAGATAGGTGCGGCCATGGCGGATGTTGTAGTCCATCATTGGAGGCAACTGATCCATCGATGCGACCCATGTCTGAGTAAGACGGCCCGCGGGGCTGTAGTCGCCGAACAGTACATCTGCGAGGCCGTTGCCCTGCTCTTCGCTGTTGTGTGTCATCTGGAGAATCGCTGGGATGTTCTCCTCGGTCCAGTTGGTGGTAAAGGGAAAGCTGGCCTGCAGAACGACTACGGTTCGGGGATTTGCCGCGTAGACTGCTTTTGCGAGGCTCTCCTGTTCGAGTGTCAGGCTCTTGCGGTCGATCGCTTCCTTGCCGTCGCTGGGGAGCGGGCACTTCGCCCAGCCTGCGTCGCAGGTGGGATGATTCCCGATAATGACTATGACGATATCTGCATCTTTTGCTACTGCTGTGGCTTCGGCCAGGTCGACACCATTTGAGGAAGTTACCTTGATTGCTGCTCCTGCGCGTGTCCGAATGCCTTCGAGCGGCGTGACTATATATGGAGGCGTGCCGCTGTACCAGTCGAGAGCTACACGATCGGCAAGTGGCCCGATGATGGCGATCGTCTTTACTTTGTTGAAATCGATCGGCAATAGATTGCCATCGTTCTTCAATAAAACGATGGATTCGTCTGTGACCCGTCGTGCCAGTTTTTTGTGGCTCTCCCAGTTCCAGGGGTCGCCCTTTGCCAAGTCGTTGATGCCGACGGAGGCGTAGGGGTTGGTTTCGCTGAGGTCGAGCATGCCGAGTTGCAGCATGACACGAAAGACTCCGCGGAGGTTGCGGTCGATCTCTTCGGGGGTAATTAGCTTTTGTGCGAGTGCGTCGCGGACAGGTTGCCTGTAGTCGTCGAGAAACTGGTTGATTCCTGCGTGGATCGCTGCGGCGGCGGCCTCGGGCATCGTCCGAAAGATGTGGTGAGCTTTCACCATGTTTGTTAAGGCGCCGGCGTCTGTGCAGATGATGCCGTTGAAACCCCAGTCCTTCATCACTACGTTGCGCAGAACGGGGTTCTCCGTCATGGGGATCTTGTTCCAGGCGTTATAGGAGGCCATGAAAGCGTTCGCATGGCCATCTTCGATCGCCATGCGGAAGGGCACGGCGTAGTACTCGTGAAAGAGGCGGGTGTCGAAGTCGGAGGAGGAGCCGTCGCGGCCATCTTCGTTGCTGTTCGCGAGAAAGTGCTTGAGGAGCGATGCTGTGAGCCAGTAATGCTCGTTTTTGCCCTGAAGCCCCCGGGAGAACGCGGTCGCGATCGTTCCTACTAAGAAGGGATCTTCTCCATACGACTCTTCGCTGCGGCCCCAGCGTGGATCGCGGCTCAGATCGGCGTTGGGGGCACGAACGACGAGGCCTCCGCGATGGTATTTGCCATAGGCATAGCGCGTTTCGTAGCCCTCAACCGCGGCTACCTGCTCGATCAACGCCGGATCCCAGGTCTGGCCCAGGCCTCGCGCCTGCGGAAACTGCGTCGTGAGAATGACAGGGAGATTTCTGCCCTCCCAGCCTCCGGGACCGCCGAGAGCGAGTCCGTGCAGGCCTTCAACATGACCTGTGCCTACGACACCGAGGCGTGGCACGCTGGGATTTGTACCCAGGGCGACGATCTTCTCCTCGATTGTCATGTGAGCGAGCAAGTCGGTGATGCGCTCCTCGGCGGGGAGATGGGCGTCTTCAAACCGGTATAGCTGTTGACGACTGCGATCCACCTGTTGGGCTGAGAGTGGGAGGGCGAAGCAAAGAACAATGCAGAGAACGGAGTTTCTCATAGGAAAGCTGTCCGGTGTACTCTAACTCGTGCATTATGGGACTGTACAGTCCGAATTTCCCTTTAGTGTATCGATTTAGTGATCTTCATCTGCTGGCGAAACAAAATTGACTGTTTGTGCGTATGAGCAGTAGCGAGCCGAGACGCAGCGAGTCGCCCACCGAAAGGCTAGATGGTCAGTCCTGGTGCAAGATGATAGAACTAATCCAACCCATGAAACCCAAGGTCTCGAACAACGAGGACCGGCCAATTAGTCTTAAGACGTTGGCCGAGTATCTCAGTCTTTCGCCAGCGACCGTTTCTATCGTCGTGAATAACGCACCCGGAGCGAAGAGTATTCCTCTCAAGACAAGGGAGCGCGTGCTCGAAGGCGCGAAGAAGTTCAACTTCAAGCCTAACTTTCTCGCGCGATCGCTGCGGACTCGCCAGAGCTTCACGATCGGGGTTGTTGTACCCGAGTTCAGCGAAGGCTACTTCACGATGGTGATGAATGGGCTGGAGGAACACCTGCTGCAGGCTGGGTACCTGCACTTTGTGGTGAGCCATCAAGGTAAGCCGGACCTGATAGACGGCTATCCGCGGCTGCTTACGGAACGGGCTGTCGACGGGTTCATCCTCGTTAATACGCAGCTGAACGAGATCGTGGATGTACCTGTGGTATCGATCTCCGGGCACAAGAAGATGCGCGGCGTTACGAACGTGATGCTCGACCATGACCACTCGGCGATGCTTGCGCTGCAGCATCTTTACGATCTGGGACATCGAGACATTGCGTTCATGAAGGGGCAGCCTCATGCGCTCGATTCGGAGTCGCGATGGGAGAGTATCAAGCAACTCGCGGAAAAGATTGGCCTTCGGATGCGCCCGGAGCTGTGCGTTCATATCCGCACCAATTCGTGGTCTCCAGAGCTTGGCTATCCGGTGGTTCGCGATCTGCTGGCGTTGCACCGCGACTTCACTGCCATCTTTTGCTTCAACGATATCGCCGCCATTGGCGCTATCCGTGCGATTGTGGATGCGGGTCTTCGGTGTCCTCAGGATATTTCGGTGGTCGGCTTCGATGACATTACGAGTGCCGCGTACCATACGCCGAGCCTGACGACTATTCGTCAGCCGCTGAGGCGCATGGGCGAGATGGCGGCGCAGCTTTTGTTGAAGCGGATTCAGAATCCGAAAGAGGCTTATCCAGATACAGTGATGTTCGAGCCGGAGTTGATGGTTCGTGAGTCCACAGCGCCAGTCGGTCGAAAGTCCGCTGTTAAACGATCCAAGGCTTAGACGAAGGCGTTGCAATAGAAAAGCGAAGGGCTATGCTCTTCGCTTTGGTTATTTGCGGATTGTCATGGTGCTGAGGATAAAGCCTAAGACAGCTGTGACTTTCGAGTTGTAAGGTTGTGTGCACGGTGCTGTGTCGCGCACCTCGTGAATCGCAATCGTAGTTTTGGGGAGCGAGATGGACTTTCGATGGAGGCCGTTTGTCTGGGTGTACAGAACGGGAGTTTGTTTCTGCGGGATGCTGGCTCTCCTGTTCTGCTCTGCGATACAGGGTCTGACCGATGTGTCAGGAGGAGCGCAGAGGGAGGCGGCGCGCCTGAATAATATTGGGACCGCGTTGATAGGCCAGCAGCTTCTGGAGAAGGCTGTCGCTGAGTTTGACGAGGCCTACAAACTGGATCCGACGCTTGTCAGCGCTGAGCTAAACAAAGGGATTGCCCTGTTGTATCTTCAACGCCTTCCAGAGGCAGAAGCGGCGTTGCAGCGTGCGGCGGTCCAGGCTCCGAATAACCCGCGGATCTGGTACGTCCTGGGATTGCTGCATCGCAGCGACAATATGCCGGAACAAAGCGCTGAAGCTTTCCGGAGAGTTCTGAAACTCGCTCCTTCCAACGCTGATAGTCACTATTTTCTTGGCTCTTTTCTTCTCGATCAACACGAGCTTCCGGCGGCTGCGGTTGAGTTTCGTACTGCGCTCGAACTGGAGCCGTTGCATGCGTCTGCGCAGTTCGGACTTGCGCGAACGCTGCAGCGTGAGGGCAAGTTGGATGAGGCACGCGCGGCACTGAAGCGCTTTCAGGAATTGACGAATGGGAAACTCGCCTTCCCGCTCTCGCATACTTATGGGGAAGAGGGTGTTCTTAGCCGTGCGGAGGACGCTGCAACCAGCGCTCCGAGGGTCGGGCCGATGATTCCGGTTACCTTCTCTCGCTCATGGGAGAGTCCGACTGAGACGCAAAGATCGAATTCGGGGGGCATTTGTCTGATCGATCTCGAGGGGAAAGGTCGAGCGAGCCTTATCGTGATGCGTAACGGAGAATCGGCCGTTGAGTTGTATCGAAGCGCCGGAGACGGGGGTTTTAAGCAGGTGAATTCGGCGGAGACGGGGTTGGTCGCCGGTGGGAAAGGAGTGGCGTGCGCCGTTGGGGACTTCGACAACGATGGTCTGCCGGATGTTGCGCTTGCGCTAAGCGACCGGGTGGTTTTATTTCGGAATTCAGGAGGCGGCAAGTTTGTGGATGTTAGTCAGGCCGTCGGACTTGTTACGAAGAATCATCCGTCCGGCTTGATCTTCGTCGATTATGACCATGATGGGGACTTGGACCTGTTTGTTACCGGTGAAGGAATTAGTGACGGTGGACCCAATGTCTTGTGGAGAAACAATGGGGACAGGACGTTCACAGATTGGACCCAGCAGGCTGGGCTGGGCGGCGAGGGGCGCACGACTGGGGCGGTTCTCACTGACCTGAATAACGATCGAGCGATCGATCTGATTGTGACTGGCTCGGGCTCGGCGCCCACGTTCTTCGTCAATCCTCGTGATGGAGCGTTTCGCGCGGTTCCGTTGTTTTCTGAGACGGGTCTTCCGCCAACGACTGGAGTCATTACGTTTGACTTCAACAAGGATGGATGGATGGACGTTGCGTTGACGCACGCCGGAGCGCCGGGCGTAACGCTTTGGAAGAATATTGACGGCAAACGTTTCGAGCGCGTGCCGCTTCCGCTTGAGGGCGCAACCAGAGGTTGGAGCGTCGCCGCGATTGATATCGACAATGACGGCTGGGTCGATCTGGCGATGATTGTCGAAACGGCGAGCGGGTCGCAGGTGAGGACGTTGCGCAACGCCGGGCAGGAGGGCTTTGTCGATGTGACGGGGCAGTTGAAGTTGGATGAGGCAAAGTTGAAGTCGCCGCGTTCCCTGTTGGCGACCGACCTGAACGGCGATGGCGCGGCGGATCTTGTGATCGCCGAAGCGAACGGTTCGACTGTAACGCTGCTCAACAAAGGAGCGGAGCGGAACCGCTCGCTGAGGGTTTCTTTGGCAGGACTCGCCGATAACAAGAGCGCTCTTGGCACGAAAGTTGAGGTGTTCGCTAACGGACTTTGGCAGAAGTGGGAGGTGACGAGTCCGTCTGACATCCTTGCAGGGCTTGGAGGTGCGGAGCGCGCCGATCTTATTCGGCTGTTGTGGCCGACGGGTGTGCCGCAGGATGAGATCGACGCACCCGCGAGCAAGAGATTGATGCTGACGGAGCTGGATCGTCGCGGCAGTTCCTGTCCTACGCTGTTCGCGTGGAATGGTAGCAGATTTGGCTTTATCTCCGATGTGATCGGGGCTGGAGTGGTGGGACATTGGACGTCTCCTGTGGAACGGAACACTCCGGACCCCGACGAATGGATCAAAATCGATGGAACACAGTTGAAGGCGCGTAATGGAAGATTAGGTCTGCGTTTCGGCGAGCCTATGGAGGAGGTTAACTTCGTCGATCAGGTGCGCCTGGTTGCTGTAGATCATCCTGCGGGAACTCGCGTGTTTCCGAATGAGAGTTTTTTGAGTGAGACGCCCTTTGCCAAGGCGCAGACGATTTTTAGCCGGGCGGCGCGTCCTCCTGCGGGAGCGTGGGACGACCACGGAAACGACGTACTTCCTTTGCTTCGCAGCGTGGACCACGTGTACGTCAAGGATTTCACGAATCTGTCGTATGCCGGGTTTGCCAACACTCATACTTTGACAATTGATCCTGGCACGTGGACGCCGGAGAGACCGTTGCTGCTCCTGCTCCATGGGTTCGTGGAGTATTTTTCTGCCAACTCGATGTATGCGGCGTGGCAGGCGGGGATTGCGCCTGTACCGCCTTATGTGGAGGCCCAGTTACCGGATGGTTCGTGGCAACGAATTATCGATGACATGGGTTTTCCTGCAGGGCTGCCACGCACCATCATTGCAGACCTTACGGGCAAACTGCCTGCGGGCAGCCGACGGATTCGACTGGTTACGAATCTGCAGATTTACTGGGATCAGATTCTTGTCGACAACGGACGGGAGTCCTCGGGCCGTGTGAGTCATGCTCAGGTTCGTCAGACTGAGTTGCCACTGATGACTGCATCGCTCGCTTTTCGCGGATATCCGCAGCAGAGCGATGGTGCGACCTCGGGGGATTTGCACTATGACTACCAAAAGATGAGCCGTACCGGACCGTTCGTTGCGCAGCGCGGTGCTTACACCCATTACGGAGATGTAACGCCACTGTTACGACATATCGACGACGAATATGTGATCTTTGGAACCGGAGAGGATATGGACCTGGAATTTGATGCGGCGGCTCAACCTGCTTTGCCGCGCGGCTGGGTTCGAGATTATTTTTTCTATGCGAATGGATTTGTTAAGGACATGGATTTCTATGAGGCGTCTCCCTTCACGGTCGATGCGATGCCGTTTCATGCGATGAGCGGCTATCCGTATCAGGGGAAGGAACATTATCCCGACGACGCAGAGCATATCGCCTACCAACTCGAATGGAACGATCGATTTCAATCCGGCGTCGCTCCTCATCGATACGACTTTCGTTATGTGCCTACTCCTTCGGCGCCGAATGCTGACCTAACGAAGGCACACCAATGAGCGCAATTGTGCTTCGTTCTGCGGTCGAAATGCTTGGGTTGCTGGATGCTGGAAGGATATCGCCAGTTGAGCTAGCTGAGGAGCATATTCGACAGATCGAGAGACTGAATCCGCAGCTCAATGCGCTGATCGACTTCGATGCCGATCGGATACGCAGGCAGGCCGCGGATTCGGACCGTCCGGGAACAGCTCGGGGAAATGCTCGGGGAATGCTCGCTGGACTTCCAATGACGGTGAAGGCTTCGATTTCTGTGGCTGGGCATCGCTGCGAAACCGGCAGCCTTCTCAATCATGGGCATACTCCAGATGTGGACGCGCTCCTTGTTTCGCGAATGCGGCAGGCCGGGGCGGTGGTGCTTGGAACTACCAATTGCCCTGAGTTTTTGATGGCGTACGAGACTGATAATCGTTTGTATGGGAGGACATCGAATCCGTGGGATCTCAAGCGGACCGCGGGGGGATCGAGCGGCGGCGAGGCTGCGGCGATCGCTGCGGGGCTCTCTGCAGGCGGGTTGGGAAGCGATGGCGGGGGCTCGCTGCGGGAGCCTGCTCACTTTACAGGCATCTGTGCGCTGAAGCCGACTCCCGGACGGCTGCCCGCGGAGGGACACTTGCCCCCTTGCCTTGGGCCGTTTTCGCTTCTTGGAACGATAGGTCCGATGGCACGCACGATCGAGGACGTGTCTCTCTTTTTTCGCGCGCTGGCGGGGTACTCCGACGTTGATCCCGCGAGCGCACCTGTCTCGTTGCGGGAATACTCGTTGAACGACTTACAACAAATTCCGATCGGATTCTTTGAAGATGACGGTCTGACGCCGGTAACGACGGAGACGCGTGAAGCGGTGAGGAGTGCAGTCCGGAGTTTGCAGCGACTGGGATTTCGCGTGGAGGCCTTTCGTCCGCACGCTCTTGAGGAAGCGCGCAGAGTATGGTGGCAGTTCTTCGTCCGCGGCGGGGCGATGTTGATCGACCGCGTGACTTCGGGACGGGATGACATGCTGAGTCCGACGCTCGAAGACTTTCTTCGCATCGCGCACGCGGAAGGGTCCTTGTCTGGCGAGGAGCTGATGGCGGCCTGGGAGGATTGCGACCGGGTCCGGGGAAGGCTCTTGTGGGAGATGCGTCAGTTCCCTGTCCTGCTGATGCCAGTATGTTCTGTACCAGCGTTTCGTCATGGGGAACGTGAGTGGAATATTGACGGGCAGACGGTTAAGTACCTGGATGCGATGAGGTACACGCAATGGTTCAATCTGTTGGGCGCACCGGCTGCGGGGGTTCCGGTGGGCCGGTCGCCGGAGAATCTACCCATTGGGATTCAGATTGCGGGAAGACCGTACGAGGATGAGATCGTTCTTGGGATCGCCGGGGTGCTGGACCGGGAGTTCGGGTACACGCCTCCGCCACTGGCAATCCAGCGATGATGGAAGGCTTAAGTGCCTTTTCGGATTGACAAGCGAATCTCAGTGTTTGTAGAACTACACTGGGTAAACGATTTCTTAACAGGGTCAACCTGAGCCGAAGGAAGAGAGTAGATCGTGGCGATTGTTGCGGGAGTGGACTTCGGAACACTAAGTGTTCGCGTTACGCTGCTGGACAGTGACAGGGGACGCCTCGGTACGTCCGCGGCGGAGTATCCCCTGAAGCGCAAGAGGGATGACCCTGACTACGCTACGCAATCGCACACGGATCATATGCAGGCACTTGTCAAGGCCATGCGCCAGGTTCTGAGAGAGAGCCGGGTCAACGGCAACGACGTGGCAGCTATTGCACTCGACACGACCGGTTCAAGTGTTATTCCTGTCGACGCAGCGATGCAACCTCTCGATGACTACTATCTGTGGTGCGACCACCGCGCACACGAAGAGGCTCAGCAGATTACTGAGATGGCTCTGGCTGAAGATATTGAGGCCATCCATTGGTGCGGGGATGTGTACTCGCATGAGTGGGGGTTCGCGAAGCTGCTGCATTGGCTGCGTCACAATCCGGATAAGCGAGAGCGATTTGCGACAGCCCTGGAGCATTGCGACATGGTTGCCGCAACGCTGACGGGAGTGACCGATCCTGCGAAGGTGAAGCGCAGCATCTGCGCGATGGGCCATAAGTGGATGTGGAATTCGAAATGGGGTGGTCTTCCATCGCAGTCATTTTTGTCCACGGTTGATCCGCTATTCGATGGGATTCGCGGGAAGATCGCCGGAGAATATCTCACTTCAAATGAGATCGCCGGCACTTTGTCTGAGAGTTGGGCCGCTGAACTTGGACTGAACCCTGGAATCCCTATTCCGGTTGGGGCTTTTGACGCTCATTGGGATGCTATTGGTGCCGGTTGCCGCGAAGGGGATGTGGTCAATGTGGTCGGCACCTCGACGTGCATCATTGCGATGGCGAAGAAGACGGAGCTTGTGCCCGGGGTTTGCGGAGTCGTTCCGGGTAGTGTCCATCCGAGCTACACGGGCATTGAGGCGGGTCTTTCGGCTACCGGGGATATCTTCGAAGCGATCGCCCGGCGCGCAGGCGTCAAAGTGAGTGAGCTTGCGAAAGGGCTGGAAGACTACCGACCGGGACAAACTGGATTGCTTCGGCTGAGTTGGGACAATGGCGACCGCACTGTGCTGGTTAATCCTGAGCTCGGTGGCGTCACCTTCGGTTGGAATCTTCTGCATACGGCGCAGGATGAGCTGTACGCGGCGATTGAAGGCACTGCGTTCCATACGCGCATTATCCTGGAGCGCATGGCGGAGCATGGTGTTCCGGTGGAACGTGTCATCAATGCCGGCGGGATCCCACAAAATAACCCGGTGCTCAACCAGATCTATGCTGACGTTCTGGGTAAGCCAGTGCTGGTTCCAGATGGAACGCCGACCAGTCTTGGGTCTGGAATCTTTGCTTTGCTTGCTGCTGGTGCGTTCAAGACAGTCGAAGAGGCACAAGGGGCTGTGTGCCTTCCCTATCGTACGAGCTTGCCTCGGCCGGATGCTGTTGCTGTCTACGACAAACTTTACGAGCTGTACCGCACTGCGTATTTCGCATTGGGCCAGCCGGGGGCGGCGGCCGCCTCTTTAGGCCGTGTGCTGCCAGAGTTGCGACGGATTGCGGCGGAGGCTCGTTCTTAAATATATTCTCATCCTTATGGTTGACTGCCAGTTCTGCATTTGTGTGATTAAATCTGGTTGATGACTGCGCCACAATTGCGGGGCGAACCGAGATTCCGGCTTCTGTGCAACGCATGAAAGTCGAGAAGTTTCGCAAGGACCAATTCATGTCTGTCCGTTACCAAACGATGCTCCGTTCTTCCTCGCGCTGCCTGCTTGCTGCCGTTGTTTACGGTTTCTTTTTCTTGTGCCTTAGCCACGCGATGGCGCAGAGCGCACCTGCTTCTGCTTCGCCGGCACAATCGAAGAAGCCCGAGCCGGAGGCTCGGCAGCCGCAGACGGGAGGCGGCGTTAATACGGGTCAACCCCATACGGCGGTGCTGGATAAAGAGCACAGGCCAATCACGGCTGGCGGTTTCGTCAAGACTGGTCCCATCATCTTCCAGGACGTCGCGGCGAAGGCAGGTTTGACTACCTGGAAACATACGATGGGGACGGCAGAGAAACACTACATTATTGAAACGAACGGCTCCGGCGTCGGCTTGATCGACTACGACAATGACGGCTGGCTCGATATCTATCTGGTGAATGGCTCGACCCAGGATGCCTTGAACGGAAAAGCGCCTGCACCCAAGGCCGCACTGTTTCACAACAATCACGACGGCACGTTTAGCGACGTTGCAGCGAAGGCCGGCGTTACCAATGAACGGTGGGGCGTGGGCGTTGCCATCGCGGATTATGACAACGACGGCTGGCCGGATATCTATATCAGTAATTTTGGCAAGAATCGGCTTTACCACAACAACCACGACGGTACATTTACCGATGTTGCGGAGAAGGCCGGAGTGACTTTGGGAAACTGGTCGACCGGGGCGACGTGGGGAGACTATGACGGAGATGGGCGACTTGACCTCTTCGTCCCAGGTTACGTGCACTACGACATGGCAAACCAACCTGCGTCGAGCAGCCAGGGATCGACGCTTTGCCAGTTTCGCGGCGAAGAGGTAATGTGCGGTCCGCGCGGGCTGAAAGGCGAACCTGATCACTTATTTCACAACAATGGGGACGGGACCTTTACGGACGTGAGTGAGAAGGCCGGGGTTAGCGATAAGAATGCTTACTATGGCCTCGCTTCGCTCTTCATCGATGTGAATGATGACGACAAGCCTGATCTACTCGTTGCTGATGATTCCACGCCGAACTATCTCTACCTCAATAAGGGGGATGGAACGTTTGAGGATATTAGCTACGCTTCCGGGTATGCGCTCAATGAGAATGGGCGTGAGACCGCGTCGATGGGTATCGCCTTTGGCGACTATCGGAACAACGGGCTTGAGGACTTTCTCAACACGACGTTTTCCGATGACTACAATCCGCTTTATCGAAACGATGGCGATGCGAACTTTACCGACGTCAGTTACCTGACGGGGATCGCTGAATCGACTGTTCCATTTCTTGGCTGGGGGGTGGCTTTCATGGACTTTGATAACGACGGGTGGAAGGACATTGTGATAGCTAACGGGCATGTTTATCCTGCCGTCGACCACACCAGTTGGGGAACGACCTGGGCGCAGCGTCCTTTGCTCTTTCGAAATAACGAAGGCAAGAAATTTGACCTCATGCCTGCAGTCGAGGGCACCGGACTGGCAAATGTCTACGTCGGAAGAGGGCTAGCGGTCGGAGACTTATTCAACGACGGCAAACTCGATGTCGTGATCAATGTGCTGGACGGCCACCCTGCCCTGCTGCGAAACGTTTCCGCGGATACGCACCATTGGGTAGAGATGAAGCTTGTCGGAGGACCGAAGAGTCCACGGGATGCGATTGGAGCGAAGGTTTTTCTTACTGCGGCCGGACAACGGCAGCGCGGCGATGTTGTTTCCGGTGGAAGCTTCGCCTCAACACATGATCCTCGTCTGCACTTTGGGCTTGGCAACGCAACTGCTGTGGACATGGTTGAAGTTCACTGGCCGAGCGGCACAAAAGAGAAATTTTCGATAGCCAAAGTCGATCAGATCGTGACGCTGGTAGAGGGGAAAGGGACCAGTTTCTAGATCGTTCCTCTGGAAAAGCTTCGCTCGATTGTTGGCTGTCTCTGCGTAGAAAGCCCGGTTGAATCCTGTTATATTTCGCTGGAGTCTATTTTGACAAGTGTGGGTAACTTCGAAGAGGCGTACCGTGCTCGACTTGAGTAATCGTTTTCGCGAGTGTCGCCGTTTGTAAAAAAAAGAAAAATGGGGAGTCGATGATGAAAAATTCAATCTCTGCGGAACATGAAACTTTGAGGATTTGGGCGCTGATGAAAGTCGCTTTGCTGACGATCTCCACGGCTGCAGTTTGCGCGGCACAGCCAGCAGCGGTCACACTCAACATCCAATTGGATAAGCCAGCACATGCAGTGAGCCCAACCCTTTATGGATTGATGACGGAGGAGATTAATTACTCCTACGACGGCGGTCTCTATGCGGAGATGGTGCGGAATCGGACCTTTCAGGACCATGGCTTCGGTGGAGTTGCGCACTGGAACGTCGAGCATCTGGGAAATTCGATGGCGAGTATCTCCGTCGACTTGACGGAAGGGCCGAGCGCTGCGCTGCAGCATAGTCTCCTGATCGATGTCACCAAAGCTGATGTGGCAGACCGCGCAGGAGCCAGGAATGAAGGCTATTGGGGCATGACGCTCCGGCCGGACACGACTTACAAAGGATCGCTTTATGCGAAGTCCGATTCTGCTGATATGGGGGGGATGACAACGGAGTTGATTAACGACAACACCGGCAAATCCGTCGCGACGGCTACCATTCCGGCGCTTTCTACAGAGTGGAAGCGGTATGAGTTCACACTGAAAACTGGAAAGATCGAAACGTCGAAGGAAAACCATTTTCTGTTGACAGTAGGACATTCGGGTAAGGTTTGGATTGATCTGGTATCGCTGTTTCCGCCGACCTATAAGAGTCGTGAGAATGGATACCGTTCCGATCTTATGGAGATGATGGCGGCGATGCATCCGACTTTTTTGCGACTGCCGGGCGGCAACTATCTTGAGGGTGACCAGATCGATGAGAGATTCGATTGGAAGAATACGATCGGGCCGATGGTTGATCGGCCTACGCACCGCAGCCCCTGGAACTATCAGTCGTCGGATGGAATGGGATTGCTGGAGTTTCTGGAGTGGACCGAAGATCTGAAGATCGACACAGTGCTGGCAGTCTATGCGGGATATTCGCTGAAGGGGGACCATATTCATCCCGGACCGGAGCTCACTCCTTTTGTGGAAGATGCGCTGGATGAGATCGAGTTCGCGACTGGCGATACGTCGACAAAGTGGGGAGCGGTCCGTGCGAAGCTGGGCCATCCAGCGGCATTTCCAGTGAAGTATGTCGAGATCGGCAACGAAGACTGGTTTGATCGCTCCGGCAGTTATGAGGGTCGCTACGCGCAATTTTATAAGGCGATTAAGGCAAAGTATCCGCAGCTTCAACTGATTGCGACAGCGCCACTGAAGAGAATGAAGCCGGATGTTCTTGATGATCACTACTACAAACGCGCCGATGAGTTCTTTGCTGACGTAAGACACTACGACAAGATCGACCGGAATGGTCCGAAGATCTTTGTCGGCGAGTGGGCGACTCGCGAAGGATCGCCGACTACAAATATGGGCGCAGCGCTTGGGGATGCGGCATGGATGACGGGGATGGAACGCAACAGCGATCTGATCGTCATGGCGTCGTATGCGCCGCTCTTCGTCAATGTAAGCCCGGGTGGGATGCAGTGGGAATCGGACCTGATCGGGTATGACGCACTTACCAGTTACGGCTCGCCCGGCTACTATGCACAAGTTATGTTTGCGAAGTACCTGGGATCGGAGGTTCCAACATCCTCGGTCAATGCGGAGACGGAGCGATTCTTTTATTCAGTTACGCGTGATCCTGCGAAGGGTGTGGTGTACCTCAAGCTGGTGAATGCCTCTTCTGTTGCTCAACCTGTTGAGATTGAAATGACGGGGGTGAGCAGCGTTGCGAGTACGGCTGCGCTGATCACCTTGTCGGGAGCTACCCTGGCGCAGACCAACACAATTGCGGCTCCAACTCGGATCGTGCCCGTTCCAACGACCTTGAAGAATGCTGGCTTGAAGTTCGAGCATGCTGTTCCGGCTTATTCCATTCAGGTGCTTGAACTGCAGACGAGGTGACTGTATCGCTATGACACCGGGTCAGAATTGAGAGGAGACTTCTCATGGCTGCTCCCGCGATTGCTCCTGACACTTACGGGCGTTGTGGGCGTCCCTTGCCTTCGGTTAGTTCGAGAATGCGATCCATGGTTGCAGGTGAGTCGAAGAGTTCCGTGGTCCCAGTGGGCCAGCGTACCTGAATGTCTTTGAGTTGCGTTTCGGCGCCGAGACCGAAGTGAAGGCGAAGATCGCTTGAGGAGTTGTAGCTGGATCCACTGCGAACCTCGTCTACCCAGAGACGCGTAGTGCTGTGGAGGGTGACGCGCGCGCCGATGGCGTCCCGATTGGACGTGGTTCCGATGAGGCGCAGACCCAGCCAGTGGTTCTGGTTTTTTGCGAGATTGACGAGGAGCATTGGATTGTCGCTGAGATTGTTGATTATTGCTTCGATACGGCCGTCGTTGAAGAGGTCAGCGATGGCAAGGCCGCGACCGGAGCGAGGCTCTGCAAGGGCAGGACCTGATGTTTTGCTGACGTCTTTGAACTTGACGGGGCCGGGGCCGTCGGTGCGACCAAGGTTGTAGTAGAGGAAGCGCGGCTCGCGATAGAAGGAGCCCAGTTTTGCGGAGTCCACTTCGGGGTAGACGTGACCATTAACAACGAGCAGATCTGGCCAGCCGTCGTTATCGATATCAGCGAACATGACGCCCCAGCCGAGCGCGTCGGAGTTGATGCCGAGGCCAGCCGCGAAGGTTGCGTCGGTGAAGATTCCGTCACCGTTGGAGTGGTAGAGGGTGGAGGTGTCGTCGGAGAAGTTGGTCTTGAAGAGATCGAGATGGCCGTCGCCGTCGTAGTCGGCTGAGGTAGAGCCCATGCCTGCCTGCTCTCGGCCGTCTTCGTTGTAGGCTACGCCGGAGTCGGCGGCGACGTCGGTGAAAGTGCCGTCGTGGTTGTTGCGGTAGAGGATGGATGGCGTGGAGTCACAGGAGATGTAGATGTCGGGCCAGCCATCGTCGTTGTAGTCGAGTGTTGTGACGGAGAAGCAGTAGTGGCCGTTGGTGTGTTCGAAGCCGCTGGTTTTGCGGACATCTTCGAATCTACCGTTGCCGAGATTGTGATAGATCACGTTAGGTGCGCTGGGAAGGCCGCGTGGCCCGCACATGACAGGGACGCCCTTCCACATGCAGCCGGGGCCGTCGCCGGGCCTGGGAGTTGTCGCGAGATCGAAGTGGACGTAGTTGGCGACGACGAGGTCGAGTTTGCCGTCGCGGTCGTAGTCGACGAAGGCGCAGCCAGTGCCCCACTCTTTTCCGGTTCCGGCGACACCAGCCTGCTCGGCTAACTCTTTGAAGGTGCCGTTGCCCTCATTATGGAAGAGGCGGTTCTTACCGTAGGCGGTGACGTAGAGGTCATCGAAGCCGTCGTTGTCGTAGTCCCCTACGCAGACTCCCTGCCCCCAGCCGGTGGAGGCTAAGCCTGCGTGTGCGGTGACGTCGGTGAAGGTTCCGTCGTGATTGTTGTGAAAGAGGTGGCTGGTTGGCTTTTCTTTTGGATTGGCGGTGCTGTTAGCGAAAGCTGTTCCGTTGACGAGAAAGATATCTGGCCAGCCATCGCGGTCGTAGTCGAGGATAGCTACGCCGGAGCCAGTGGCCTCGATGATGTAACGCTTGGAGTCGACGCTGCCATTGACGTTGCGGACGGTGATGCCGGCTTTTGCGGCTACGTCGACAAACCATGCTGGGGGCGGGTGGCTGGTGGTCGGCGGGTAAGGTTGTTGCGCTACGGCATTCGATGCGAGGAGCAGCGAGAGCAGTGTGACGACGCGCATGGCTAGCCTTTGCCCGGCTTTGGCTGGCGGATCATGGCGATGGTCTTGAGGATTTTACCGCCTTCCTGAATGACGTAGAGGTGGTTCGCGATGAGGTCGTGGAGTTTGTCGTTCGTACCGGAGGGCCAGCGAATCTCGACGTCGGCTTTTGTTGCGTGATCGAGGCCGAAGTGAACTCGCAGATCGTTCTGCGAGAAGTAACTGCCACCGCTGCGCACCTCGTCGATTTGGATGAATGGTTTGGCATCGGGGGAGGCTTGCGTAGTTACGGAGATTCGAGAGCCAATGCCGGTGCGATTGGATTTGGTTCCGACCGTGCGTATCTTGATCCAGTTTCGTGCCGGAGCCTCGCTCGTGGAGTCGCAACGGAGAAGTTGAGGAAGGCTGTTGACACAGTTGACGACTATGTCGAGATCGCCGTCGTTGTCGAAGTCTCCGAAGGCCGTGCCACGAGCTGTTGCATTCTGGTTGACCCCTGGGCCTCCCTGAGAGGTGACATCCTCGAACTGACCGTTGCGGAGGTTGCGGTAGAGATACTTGTGCTGAGCATAAGGGGAATCCACCTGTGTGCCGTCAACCTCCGGGTAGACATGGCCGTTCGACATGAGAATATCGAGCCATCCATCGTTGTCCATGTCGAAGAAGCCGACGCCCCAGCCAAGAAGGCGAGTATTGACGCCGAGGCCGGAGAGATAGGTGTGGTCGTCGAAGTTTCCGCCGCCGAGGTTAACGTAGAGAGAATCCGTGTCGCCTGCGAAGTTGGTCTTCACGATGTCGAGGAGGCCATCGCGATTGAAATCGCCAACGGAGACGCCCATTCCGGCCTGAGGCTTGCCATCGGGCGAGTAGGCAACGCCAGCTTCAATAGCGACATCTTTGAAGGTTCCGTCTTTCTGATTTTGATAGAGCGTCGAGGCAGTGGAATCGTTCGCGACATAGATATCGGGCCAGCCATCGCCGTCGAAGTCTGCAACCGCTGCTGAAAGAGCGTAGGTGCCGAGGGTATCCCACATTCCGCTCTTTTGGGAGACGTCGGTGAAAGTACCGTCGCCATTATTGTGGTAGAGGATGTTTTTGCCGCCTTGCAGGCCGGGAGGACCACAGGCTACCTGGATGCCTTTGTAGGCACAGCCTGCAGCTTCGGGAAGCGGTGCGGTCTTGATGTCGAAATCGATGTAGTTGGCGACGAAGAGGTCGAGATTGCCGTCGCGGTCATAGTCGAGAAAGGCGCAGCCTGAGTTCCAGCGAGTTCTGGATTGGAGGAGACCGGCCTTAACTGTGACGTCGGTGAAGGTTCCATCGCCGTTGTTGCGGTAGAGGATGTTCTGTCCGTAGTACGTGACGAAGAGATCATTCCAGCCGTCGTTGTTGTAGTCGCCGACGCAGCAGCCTTGCCCCCAGCCGCTGTGGGTGAGACCAGCTTTGACGGTCACGTCGGTGAAGGTGCCATCGCGATTGTTCTTGAAGAGGTGCGAGACGGGTTCCTGGCCTTTGGCGAAGCCTTCGATGCGAGAGCCGTTGACGAGGAAGATGTCGATCCAGTCGTCGTGATCGTAATCGAAGAAGGCTACTCCGCAGCCTGTGGTTTCGAGGAGATACCTGTTCTTGTGTTCGCCGCCGTAGATGGTCTTTGCGTTGAGGCCGGCCTCGCGGGCGACGTCAATGAAGCGTATGCAGAGAGGCGTTCCTGCAACGGGTGACGGGACACCTTTCGGCGCAGGCCTGGCTTTAGCGTCGTAAGCGGGACGGGAGCCTAGTTGAGGAGTTGTCTGTGTGGAACTTTGCGGTACCGCCAGGGCAAGAACGTCGTCGAGCGAAAGAACGAGAGAAGTAGAGCAGAGAGAGGTGAGGAATGTGCGGCGAGACCAAGTCAAAATGAGCGCTCCCCCATCCAAGCCAGAATGCTATATCAATCGGTCGCGACTTGCAGCCCCCGATAGCAGTGGAGTGAGTATAGAGAACGGGCTGGCGTGGAGGCAATGAGGCTTCATGGATGAGAAGGCGAGTTGGATCCGGAGATCGATTGAGCCTGTATAAGCTTCTGAGCCTGTTGGCGCTCGAGTGCGGCGTCAGCAGTGCGGCCCTGCAATGCAAACGCGTCGGCTAGTACAGCGTGAGCTTCGGCGTAGTTTGGGTCGGCTGCAACGGCCGCCTGAAGTTGTGCCGTGGCTTCGACAAGTTGGCCGCGCTTGAGGAGAACACGTCCGCTGTCGAGGGCAAAGTTTGCACGCTGACGGCTGACGGCGACGCGGCTGAGGTCGGCGGCCTTTTTGCGTTCAGCAGCCGCTCCGGCGGTGTCGCCCTGACGGATAAGGATCGAGGCAAGTGTGATGTGAGGGCTTGGCTGATCAGGTTGCAGTTCAATTGCACGGCGTAGTGCGGTTACGGCCTTTTCGGGTTCGGCGTTCTCTTTGTAGACATTGCCGAGCATGGCCCAGGCGTCGGCTTGGTCGGGCCTTAATGTAGTAGCTTTTTCGAGTTCGGTCTGGGACTCCGCGAAGCGACCAAGTTGCATGTACAAAACGCCGAGTGTGTACGGCGGGTCAGGGAGAGCGGGGTCAAGTTTTGCGGCTTGTTCAAACTCCTGAATGGCGGCGGGGATGTTGTCCTTCAGTTTGAAGGCGAGGCCGAGATCGTAGTGCAACTGAGGGTTGTCGGGCTCGACGAGTAGACCAGCACGGAATTGCTCGATGGCGTGATCCAGATCGGCTTGCTGGAGATAGGCAACTCCAAGGTCTTCGCGAAGGGTTCCGCTGTTGGGCGTGGCTCTGAGTGCAGTTTGGTAAAGCGGGATTGCGCGTTTGGCGTCGCCTAACTGCACGAGATCGAGTCCGAGATTGGTGAGCGCGGCGGAGTCCTGCGGACGGGCAGCGACTACCTGCTCGAAGAGTGGCAAGGCTTCGCGGGCGTTCCCACTGGCTTGAAGAGTCAGGGCAAGTTCATACTTCGCGTCTGTGGACCCGGGGTTCAGCTGAAGTGTGTGGCGAAGGACTGCGGCGGATTGTGTATCGTCGTTTGCAGCACGAAGAGCGCGGCCTAGTTGCAGGCTGTAGTCAAGATTGTCTTTAGCGAGGGCGTTCGCTTGAGTGAGTTCGGTGATTGCGTTCGCGGGATCGTGGACGGCTAGAAAGACCGATCCGAGATGATAGTGTGCGATGGCCAGATTGCGATTGAGTGAGATGGCCTGGTGGAACTGTGACGCTGCCTCACTCGTAGCGTTCCTGCTGGGCCAGGATGGTGCCGAGCGTGTCATGCAGAGTTGGGCTATCGGGCTGAGTACGGAGAGCCTTCTCGATCTGGGCTTGTGCGGCGGCAGGTTGTGATATCGCTGTAAGTGCTGTGGCGTAGGCGATGGCGGCTCGGGTGTGAGTGCCTGGTTTGCCTTGTCGATGAGTTCGAACATCTCGCACGGCTTTGGTGTAAGCGCGAAGCTTGTGCGTATGCAAGAGCGAGATTCAATGTTGCGTTCGTGTCCCGTGGGTCGAGATTGTGGGCCTTTTCCAACTCGGCTACGGCTGCGCCGGAGTTGCCTTCAGCGAGTAGAACTGTTCCGAATGCGGTATGACCGGCAGCGACATTGGGAGCGAGACGCACCAGCTTTGCAAATTGCGTGTGGGCGGTGGGCAGGTCGTTTCGTTGGTAGGCAGCAGAGCCTGCGCGAAAAGCGGCGTCCGCCTCTTTTAGCTTTGTCATCCGAGTTCGATTTTGTTGAGTGGGCTGTGTTGGTTTGAGCCGGTGTGTTGGCAGATAACAACAGCGTTGCGATGAGAAAGGCAACCGGGAGCGACGAGCGCACATAGTGACGTTGCATCATCTCAGAGGTGATTTTAGCTAGCAATGCGGGTTTAGGGAATTTGTAGACTAATCGCCTCGTCTGCGATGTATCGAGAGGGTAGACTGGGGAGTCCTCAGTGATGATGGAGGCTATATGCGTTTTGTCGGGATTGGAACGGCGATGCTTTGCGGAATAGCTGCTGCGCAGACGACGAGCCTATCGCCGATAGACGCATTTCCACTCAAGGACGACGGGCTGGCGATTCGCCGACATGTGAGGACAGGCATGCCTTTCACCGTTGCGGGAACTCAGGGTGTGCTTGTTGGTCAGCAGGAGGGTACGTTTGAGGCGTGGATGCTTCCGGTGAAGCTGCTTAGCCACTTCAGTATCAGAGGCTGAGGTGGAAGGATATCCCGTACCGATTGAGTTGAAGGACCATGCGCGCGAGATTCGAAGTATTTCCCGATCGCACGGTGATTACTTATTCGCATATTGCCTTTACGGTGCGGCAGATCATGTTTGCACCGGATGGGATGGAAGATGGGACGGGCGCGGTAGTTTTGTTTCAGGTGGACTCGACGCGCCGGGTTGACCTGACGTTTAGTTTTACGCCGGAGATGCGTCCGATGTGGCCGCAGCCAACCCAGGGGATGCCGTCTGCGGAATGGGTGAAGCGGGATGCGAGTGGGTTCTATGTGCTGCATACCGACTTTCCGAATCTTGCCGGCGCTGTGGCGATGCCAACGACGCAGCCGGGCATTATGGCTCCGTATCAGGAGAAACCGCAATTTCATCCAGTTGGAGTTGAAGCTTCATTACGACCAGAAGCGAGATCGAGATCGCTACTTCCCTTTGCTGATGGCGGTCGGGACCACGGCAGAGACGGCTACCAATGCGGTGTTGCAGGCGAAGCTCGAACGGCTGAATGCGATGTTGCCGCAGATATATTCGGAGCACTCGTGCACGATACGCCCGGATGATGCAGGAATTGACTACGATTCGGACGCCTGATGCCGGATTGGATGATGCTTTTTCCTGGGCTGTCGATTTCCATTGAGCAGCTAAGAGCGAAGGTGAAGCTTACTGGAGAGGAAGGGCTGGTTGCCGGATATTTTTCTTCAGGTGATTCGGCGCGGCCTGGATTCGGGTGGTTTTTTGGGCGGGACGCGCTTTATACGCTTTATGCGGTGAATGGTTTTGGAGACTTCAAGTTGAGTCGCGATGAGATGGAGTTCCTGATCCGGCGACAGCGAGATGACGGAAAGATGATGCATGAGTACTCGCAGACAGCGGCGAATGTGGACTGGAAGTCGTTGCCGTATATGTATGCTGCGGCTGATGCAACGCCGTTGTTCCTGACTGGCATGCTGGACTATGTGCAAAGCAGTGGGGATGTGGACTTTCTGAAGCGTCACCGCGAGTCGGTCGAAAAAGCGTGGCACTTCGAGACCACGCACGACTCGGATGGCGACGGGATCTACGACAATTCGCAGGGGACGGGATGGGTGGAGAGTTGGCCGCCGGGGATGCCGCATCAGGAGATTTACCTGGCGTTGCTGGACCAGCAGGCATCCGCAGCTATGGAAAAGCTGGCGCGTTATTGCTGGGTGACAAGGCTACGGCGGAGTTGGCTGCAAAGCGTGCGGATGAATTAACGAAGAAGATCGAGGTGGAGTACTACGATTCGGCTCGCGATACTTATGCGTTCAGCCGCAATGCAGATGGAACGCTTGATCGTGCGGCGACCGTCTATCCGATGATTGCGTGGTGGAATGGGGCGTGTCGGTTTGGCGCATGGAGAAGCGAGCTTCGAACGGTGGGCCTCGCATGACTTTTCGACCGATTGGGGTTTGCGCGATGTCGCGCAGAGCGATCCACTTTACGATCCGATTAGTTATCACCAGGGATCGGTGTGGCCGCTGTTTACGGGGTGGGCGGCGGTTGCGGAGTATCATGCGGGGCACGTGCTCTCTGGCTACTCTCACCTGATGCAGAACGCCGGGCAGACGACGACGCAGGATCTTGGGGCAGTTACGGAGCTACTGTCCGGGACATTCTTTCAGCCATTTGGAAGGAGCACGAGTCACCAGCTCTGGTCTTCTGCGATGGTGATAACACCTGCGCTGCGTGGAATGTTCGGGATTGATGCGGATGGTTTATCTGAGTCGATTCATCTTCATCCGCACCTTCCTGCCGATTGGAGTCGAGCCGAGGTGCAGAGACTTCATGTGGGGCGGTCGGTGTGCTCGCTCGATTATGAACGTCTGGGTGGAACTCTTCTAGTGAAGGTGACAACTTTCTCCGGCCCGACGGTGCGTCTGATGAGTGAGGGAAAAAACGCGAGGTCCGGTGCGGGTGGGTCCTCGATCGCGTTTGCGCTGCCGGCAGTTGAGGTCGCTGTGCCCCATGACTTGCCATCGCCCGGCGCGCGTACCTCGCAGATGAAGGTGCTTTCAGAGACCGACGAGCCGCGAGGTCTGCGATTGAAACTGGAGGCAGAAGCGGGATCCATGGTTGAACTGAAGCTTCGGAGAAATCAGGCCACGCTGAATCTTCATGTTGAAGGCGGGACCCTTGTGGGTGCGACAGGCAGACAAAGCGAAGGCGAAGAACTTGATCGAATCGTGGTTAAGTTTCCTGCGGGAAGTGGTTACCAGCAACAGGTCGTCACGCTGAGTTGGTGAACGCGCAGCCGTGCGTTGTTGTGTCACCCAACTCAGGATGATGCTACTTAATAGATCCGACCCAGGATGCGTAGGGCGGCAGCGTGATGTTCTGCAAACTGCCGTTCTGCCTGAGGGATTCGGCATCGGTCATCAATGTGGTGACGGACTTGCCAGAGACACCAGCATTCCCGGGATAAAGTGAGATCGTCTGCGGCTCGGCGGTGAAGTTCAGCGCCACGACAATCGACGGATTGCCTGCAACGCCTTCACGAAAAAAAGATAGAACGGAATTGTTGGCCTCATCAAGCATCACCTGTTTGCCGTTACGGAGCGTTGGATTTGTCCTGCGCATGGCAATCAACTGCTTGTACCAGTTGAGCAGTGAAGCTGGATCACTTTCTTCCGCTTTCACATTTGTTGTTTTGTAGTCCGGGGCTATGGGGAGCCATGGGCTATCCGAGTCGCTGAATCCAGCATCTTTCGAGTCGCTCCACTGCATTGGGGTACGCTCGCCATCCCTTCCCTTCTCTTTTGGCCAGCCTGTTATGCCGATGGGGTCCTTCACATCTTCTTTTCGCGTCGGTGTCGTGGTTACCATGCCGAGTTCTTCGCCGTAGTACATCAGTGCGGTGGCGCGAGAGGTCAAGAGTATCGTCGCAAGCAGTCTGGCGATGGCCTGGTCGTGGACACCATCGCCGTAGCGATTCCAACTGCGGATGTTGTCATGATTGTCGAAGACGAAGAGTGGTTGGTTGCCACTAATCTGTGTCTCTGCGTCGTTGATGCGTCGGCGGAAGAGGGAGACGTCCAGCTTGTTTGTAAAGCCGACCTGCATGTCCATGGGAAGCTGCAGTTCGTTGTGCTTTGTGCCGCCGTACCATTTGTCCAGCTCTTGTACGTTTGGCAGATAAGTCTCTCCAATCAGTACGCGATTGCCTGGATACTTCTCTACCTCCTGGCGGAGACGCCGCATGACATCGTGTACCTCAGGCAGATTGTTCGTGTAGATGTCGCTCAGGTTAGGATCGCCTTGTGCATTCGTGCCACCGGTGGCAGGCTCATCGCGCAGCTTTGGATCTTCGAATAGAGTAGGAATGGCGTCGAGGCGAAAGCCGGCTACTCCGCGATCCAACCAAAAGCGCACCGAGTCGAACATTGCCTTTTCTACGACCGGATTTCGCCAATTCAGGTCGGGCTGCTGCTTATAGAACTCGTGATAATAGAACTGCTTCGTGTCAGCGTTGTACTCCCACGCGGAACCGCCGAAGAGGCTAATCCAGTTATTCGGGGGCAGTGGCTTGCCGTCGGCGCCCACACCCTTCGCATCGCGCCATACATACCAGTCACGTTTGGGATTCGTCTTCGAACTTGCGGAATCGATGAACCACTGGTGCTTGTCAGAGGTGTGGTTCATCACCATGTCCATGATGATGCGAATGTCTCGTTTCTTTGCTTCGGCTACAAGTTTATCGAAATCAGCGAGCGTCCCGTACTGCGGGTCGATGTTTTCGTAGTCGGAGATATCGTAGCCAAAATCCACTTGCGGCGAGGGATAGATTGGCGAGAGCCAGATAGCGTCGATGCCAAGAGATTGCAAGTAGTCGAGACGCTGCGTGATGCCGTTGAGGTCACCGATGCCGTCACCGTTTGAGTCCTGAAAGCTGCGCGGATATATCTCGTAGATCACTGCGTGCTTCCACCAGGGGTCGTTGTTTGTATTAGCCGCTGCTTTCTCCGTGGGAGAGGGGGTGGCAGTCTGTGCCACGCCGGCGCTCCAGAGACCGGAGAGGATAAACAGTGCTAACGAGGCAAGAGTCGTCCGAGCTACGTGAAAGGGCGTAGATTCGCGCGCAGGAATGGTCGCAATTGCCTCCTGCGGTTCGGAAATAAAAATGGTGTTGACCATTGCGATGCTCCTCTCATTGATATGACAACTCGGATGCAGAAAATCCGAGTTGCGAAAACAGGCTCAGTCCAGGCCGAGTCTGTGCTGAAGCTGTTCGAGCGAGACGGCTTTCGTCTCGGGATAGAGGAAGAGGACGACGAAGAACTGGAGAACCATCATCGCCGCAAAAAAAGCAAAGGGGAGACCGCCCGAAGATTTGGCAAGTACAGGAAAGAGGAGAGAGATGATGGCGTTCGTGATCCAGTGAGCTGAGGAGCCAAGACTCTGGCCCTTGGCGCGGACGCGATTGGGAAAAACTTCTGCGATGTAAACCCAGATGACCGCTCCCTGCGAGATCGCAAAGAAGGCAATATATGCGCCGAGCAGCCAGACGAGCGTCTGAAGATGACTGTTCGTGAAGAAGATAGCAGCTACTCCGGAGAGGCAGAGCGTCATGCCGACGCTGCCGATCAGAAGCAGTGTTCTGCGGCCAAGTTTGTCGATGAGGGACATGCCCAGGAATGTTGCAAGCAGATTCATCAGACCAATCAGAACGGTTTGCAGTGCTCCGGAGAGCTGGCTAAATCCTGCGGCGGCGAAGATGTAGTTGGAATAGTAGAGGATCGCGTTGATTCCTGAGAGCTGGTTGAACAAGCCAACAGTAATGGCTAAGAAGATAGGCAGGCGGTATTGGCGCTGGAAGAGCGGTTCGGCTGCCATGCCGCGTTCCATGTGAATCGAGTCCATGATCTCTCGCAATTCGGCTTCGGAGTCCGGGGCTCCCATCATCTTCAGAACCTCGAGTGCTTCGTCTGCTTTGTTCTGCGTTACCAGCCAGCGTGAGCTTCGCGGTATGCCGTAGAGCATCAGGAGGAACAGAAGCGAAGGAATTGCAGCAACCCCTAGCTGCCAGCGCCACTGAAGAGGACCGAGGTTTAGAAGTGAGATGAGATAGTTGGAGAGGTAGGCGAGAAGGATTCCCACGACGACGTTGATCTGGAAGAGACCGACCATTCTTCCGCGCCACTTTGCGGGCGCGAGTTCAGCGATGTAGACAGGGCCGAGCACGGAGGATCCTCCGATGCCCAGGCCGCCGATGAAGCGGAAGACCATCAACGCGGGCCAATTCCAGGCGAACGCGCAGCCGAGCGCCGAGATGGTGTAGAGAATGGCCATGATGCGCAGCGCTTCGCGACCTCCGATCTTTTGGCCAATGATGCCCGCCGTCATCGCACCGATGACAGTACCGAAGAGTCCGATGAAGACAGTGAGTCCAAGTGTGAACGAGGAGAGGTTATAGATCATAGTTAACTGCTGCGTTGTGCCGGCAATGACCGCAGTGTCAAAACCGAAGAGCAGGCCCCCCAAGGCGCCTACGATGGTGCTCTTCACTAGGTATGCAGTCATCTTCATCTAAGAAACTCCGCATTCCGACAACGCAGGAAGCATACATTGCCAGGACAACGTTACCCCAGAGACACGTTTGACGATGCGCGTTGAACTGTTGTTTCGCTTGAATGAAGTGAGTCTGCGGCGTTGCGAACTGCACCGCGAATGCTACGGGGTATTGAGTATGGGAGGTTCGAGATTTCGAGGTCACTCGCGTATTCACTATCTGGCGTCGCACTGGAGAGTAAGTATTTTTGATGAGATCAACGTCGAGATAAAGATGTAGTTGTGCGCAATAATCCTGTTGATTTCGACCCAAGCAGTATGGTGGTCAACCTTTTGGTTGAGTAGCTCCCACAATTTGAGTAAGAGGCAGGACTAACTTTTCGCAGTGAAGCGGCAACTTGAAGTAGCTAAAGGGTCGTGTAGGAGGGGTTAAGAAACGAACCTTTGGAGGTCGGACCAGATTGCTCTGATCTTTTTGAAGGCCTATGAACGCTTAAATGCCAAGGCTGTTGTTGCCGAATCCCACCTCCACAATGGACCGTAAACCCCGTTGACACGCGTCGTAAATGCCGCGTAGTTTCAAGGCGAATTTTGAACGGAACGACTTGCGATACCTGTACCTCCTCCAGGGTTCAACCATTTGGCTTCAGATTGAAGCTTAAAACGGCAAGCGATGTTCAAGATGTTCAACAAGATCTGAGCATCGCTCATGAAAGAGAAGAAGGTCGCAATACTTTCAGGAGGGATTTGCTATGAGATTGATGACGCGTGTGCAATTGTTGCTTTCCGTTGGTTGGATGTTGATCCTTTCTCCGGCAGCTTACGGCCAGTCGGTCTATGGATCAATCTTTGGAACGGTAACCGACAGCACGGGTGCGGTGATTCCAAATGCAGCGGTAACCGTAACGGATGTCGCAAAGGGCACGACGAGTGCGCTGGTATCGAATGGAAGTGGCGAGTTCACAGCGGACCACCTCATCCCTGACATCTATGACGTGAAGATTGCTGTGAGCGGATTCAAGGCTTTCGAGCAGACAGGAATCCAGGTCTTCGCCGATACCTCGACCAAGATACAGGCAGTGTTGAACGCAGGAGCTTCCACCGAGACCGTGGAGGTGACCGCAGAGAGTGTGCCGCTGCTTAAGACGGACCGCGCGGATGTGTCGACGGTATTTGGGTCGAGAGAGGTTCAGGATCTGCCGATCGCAGGGCGCAATTTTACCGGTCTGCAGCTGCTGCTTCCGGGCGCGCAGGAACTAGGATGGAGTCATGCTGCGAGCGAAAATCCGCAAGGCAGCAAACAGATTATGGTGGATGGCCAGGCCTTCGCCGGAACTGCGTATGAGCTGGATGGGACCGACAATCAGGATCCGATTCTGGGCATCATCGTTGTCAATCCAAACATCGACTCGTTGTCAGAAGCAAAGATCACGACGCAGAACTACGACGCCGAGTTCGGCAAAGCTGTTTCATCATTCGTGACAGCGCAGACGAAGTCGGGCTCGAACAACTTCCATGGTTCGGCGTTTGACTACCGCCAAAGCGGTGCCAATCTGGCGAAGGACCCGTTCACGCAGGGGCCCGGACGGGCCGGTATCCCCGGCCAGCTCAAGAACCAGTTCGGCGGCTCCATTGGCGGACCGATTTTCAAAAATAAAGTGTTCTTCTTTGGCGACTACCAGGGCGTGCGTCAGAAAGTCGGAACCGCCAACGTTCAGACGGTGCCTTCGCATTTGCTGGTGGAGACATGCCTCGGCAAACAGGTCGGCCCTGGCGGAATTCCAGGCTGCGACTTCAGCGAATACGCAGCGAATGTGACTCCCGTAGGTACGGGCATTATCTATCAGACCAACGGCCAACCATACCCGAAGAATGTTATTCCTGCGGCGCAAGTATCCACGCAGGCGAAGAACTTTCTGACTCTTCTGGAGCCATACGCGCCGAATACACCTGGTTCGTTCAACGGACTTAAGAATAACTACGCAGGATCCGGCACGGGCGGTCTGAACAGCGACCAGTGGGACGTTCGCGGCGACTACCAGATGAATGAGAAGATTCACTTCTTTGGCAGGTTCAGCCGATTCACCGATACCCTGTCCGGAAAGGTGATGTTTGGTCCGGCAGGAGGCGCCGGCTTCGGTCTCGGCGGCTACGGCGGCACCTCAAAGGGAGCCAACGATAGCGCTGCACTTGGAACTGACATCGTGATCAACTCGAAGCTGGTGACCGACGTGCGCCTCGGCTACTTCCGCTACAACATCAACACCAGCAAGTATGACCAGGGCACCGATCTGGCCACCCAGCTTGGTATTCCGGGGATGAATACGGGTACTGCGATCACAAGCGGTGCTCCGAGCTTCCAGCTCGAAGAAGTTGGCTCCCTGGGTCGGAGCGTCTCCAGCCAACGCCCAGGCCACTGGACCGCAGTATGGCGCGGGCCTGAATGTGGACCGCTGCAACTGTCCCTTGATCGAGAGAGAGGATCAGTTTCAGGCCGTGAACAACTGGACGAAGATTTTCGGCAATCACTCGTTGAAGTTTGGAGCCGACATTCGTTATGCGCGTAATCTACGCGTCCCGAGCGACAACGACCGAACAGGCATCCTGTATTTCAGCAACAACTACACGTCTAATCCGAACCTTGCTACTCCCGGTGGATTGGGTTTTGCGACGTTCGCTCTTGGCAAGGTAACCAATTTCCTGCGCTACGTCAGCACCTCAACAAATGCGAAGGAGTTCCAGAAGCGCGACTTCTTCTATGCGCAGGATACCTGGCGAGCAACCTCGAAGCTGACAGTCAACTATGGGCTTCGCTATGAGTTCTACTTCCCGGAGACGATCAATGCCCCAGGGAACGGAGCGCTGTTGAACCTGACTACCGGTTACCTGTACGTCGCAGGCATCGGTACTGTCGGCAGCAACATGAACTGGGGAAGAACGACCAACACGTAGAGTCCACGAGTCGGAATAGCCTACCAGGTGCGTCCGGAGACGGTCATTCGAGCCGGTTATGGCCGCAGCTTCGACATCGGCGTATTCGGTTCGATCTTCGGACACGCTGCCACCCAGAATCTTCCGGTTCTCTCCAGCCAGCAGGTGACACAAGTAGGGGAGCCAATAGTTCGGCCTTCACACTGGCTCAGGGTCCTCCCGCGCCAACGCCAACCGCAGTCCCGGCCAGCGGTCTGCTGCCGAATCCTGGCGCGTTGGTCAACTCGCGTGCCAGACCTAACGCGCTCCGTCTTCCGACGCTCGACGCATGGAATGCGAGCCTCCAGCAATCCCTGACGCCTACGCTCTCGTTGACTAGTCGCCTACGTGGGCAACAAGGGCACTCACTCTCTTGGCGATGGAAGCGGCAATACGACGAACCCACAGGAAGCGGCGATCTTCCTGCCTGCGGCATTCAGTCTCACTGGTCAGGCATTGCACTTCGATCCAACGGTAAGTTCGAGCACATTCTTCCCTGGCGTTAAAGCGCTCAACGGCCAACCAGTAGCCGGCATTTCTGCCTCTGGAGGAACGAACAATCAAACCTATCTGACGCGTTACTACGGAGGGAAGCTTCCTGCATGCGCAGATCCCAACTACCACGTCAGTGATCCGCTCATCGGCGCTGGCCAATGCGGCTGGACCAACGGCATTACTGATTACAGCAATGACTTCAATACCCATTACAACGCGCTCCAGGTCTCGCTCAACAAACAGTTCAGCCATGGTTTGTCGGTGAACGCAAACTATGCCTGGCAGCACGCGATCAGCTGGCAAACCGGTTACTACACATGGAGTCATGATGCCACGAAGGGAAACGACGGCTTCCTTCGCCGGCAACAGCTCATCGTCTATGGTCTGTACGAACTTCCCTTCGGAAAAAACAAGAAATTCGGCAGCGATGTGGGCCCAGTCATGAACCAGATCATCGGAGGATGGCAGTTGAGCCCAATTTTGAATTTCTCCAGTGGGTTGCCCTTTACGCTAACCCTTGGCGGATGTCCGGGAATTCCGGGCTCGGCCCCCTGCTACATGAATGGAGACCGGACGCGGTTCCAGCACCAGATCACGGGCTCCCCGTACACTACCCTCCGCTACTTTTAATGCGTCGACCGTGTCCACAAACTTCACGACGCCGGGATTGGACCAGATCGGAACTTCTGGGAGAAATAGCGTCTATGGGCCGCATTTCTTCAATACGGACCTGTCGGTGATGAAGAGCTTCCCGATCCATGAGGCTGCTACGATACAGTTCCGCATGGATGCATACAATGTTTTCAATTACATCAGTTTCGGCTCCCCCAGCGGATACCGACGGAACGATCAGCAATGGACCTGGCAAGGATGGCACTGCGAATCCCCGACAGTTGCAGTTGTCATTACGTGTCCAATTTTGATGCTCAGCGTGCGATCGAACAAGGGGGGCTTCGGCTCCCCTTTCTCTTTCCGTTTAGACTCATGGTCAGGATTTGCCAATGAATCTTCGAACAGCCTTCGCGATTCTCGCGCTCTCTACCCAGGCGGGCGTCGTGTGCGCACAGTTGATCGACAGCCCCGGCAACGCCGCTGCACCGAATCTCGCGCAGATACGCCAGATGATCGATCGGGGGCGGGCGGCGGACGCCCTGAAGCAACTTGACGCGTTGACGGCACAGCATCCTGCGCCTGCGGGCGTGGATCGAGTACGAGGCCTGGCACTCTATTCGCAGGATCGTTTTGTCGAAGCCGACACGGCGTTTGCAAATGCGCTCAGAGTGGACGCGCATGACGAAGAGGCAACCCAGATGCGCGGACTCACTCTGTTTCGTCTCGGAAAAGCTGCAGATGCGATTCCATTGCTCGAAGCAGCGCATAACTGGACACCGCAGACGAAGGCGGACCCTAACTATGTGCTTGCGCTGTGCTACCTGGACACGCGCCGATATGACGACGCGAGGCATGCCTTCGCCGTGCAATATGGCTTTGCGCAAGACTCGGCTCCGGCATACCTGCTGGCTGCTCGAATGTTGCTACGCCGGGAGTATGGTCCGGTGGCGCAGCAGTTCGCGCGAAAAGCGCTTGAACTCGATCCGCAGCTTCCACTCGCGCATGCTCTGCTAGGCGAGATTGCACTTGCAGGGGAGCATCTCGACGACGCTATCGCTGAGTTTGAGAAGGAGCGTGTTCGCAATCCTCTCGATGGGGGCGTTTATGACCGATTGGGGGATGCCTATACTCGTGCGGGAGACTATACGAAGGCGCAACAGGCGCTCCAGCAGGCTTTATTGCTTGAACCGAACTCGACGGGGCCTTATATTTTGCTAGGCAAAGTACTGCTCAAACGGCAGGACCCCACTGGGGCTGTGATGTATCTGGAGCGCGCCGAACGGATGGATCCGACAAACTATATGACCCACAATTTTCTGGGGCAGGCTTATCGAGCGATAGGCCGAACTGAGGACGCGAGCCGGGAGATGCAGATGGCCCAGAAGATTCAGGCAGGAAGCGAACCCAAACTTGAGACTGTTCACTAGGCCAATCTCTTTGGATCGATGCGGACCGATATCTTCCTGATATCTTTAGCGTTTATGAGATCAACGTGATAATGTCTTCACACTAGTCATAGAAGCAGATATTTTCAGGAGCTTTCCCCTCTCCCTCCTCTCTGAAAATGCCCTCGTATGATCGAGTGGACGATCAACAAACCTCCGGGCTGCCGTTCGCATTACGAAGCGGACAGCTATTCGATACCTTCTTGGCTTTTACAAATCGGGCCCATCGTTGCATTGAACATCTTTGCAGGAGAGCCAACATGACAAGCCTCGCCAGGAGATTCTCTATCTTCGCGATCCTGATCTTCGGGATTCGTATGTCCGTTGTGTCTGCTCAAGTGCAGTCCATTAACGGCAGCATTCAAGGTGACGTCACGGATGCGCGTGGCGCGTTGGTTCTGGGAGCGGACGTAGAGGCCGACGAGATCGACACAGCCATCGTTCATCGCGCGGCGACAGACGGCTCTGGCCACTTCGAATTTCTTTCCCTGCAACCGGGACGCTATGTGATCAAGATTTCTAAGACCGGATTTGCAACGACCATTCAGGAGAACCTAACCCTCACCGTAGGGCGCACGGTTTCTCTGAAACTGACGCTCCAAGTTGCAGGTGCGACGGAATCGATTGTGGTCTCTGCGGCTCCGCTAGTGGATATCGTCGCCAGCGCCTCTACTACGACGCTCGGAGAGCAGACGATCGCGACAACTCCGGTGCTGGGGCGCAAGTTTGAAGACCTGTTGACCATGACTCCGGGTGTCAGCATTGTGCAGGGTCCTGACGGGGACGAGATTAACATCAATGGACAGCGTGGCATCTTCAACAACATCAGCCTCGATGGCGGCGACTACAACAACGGCTTCTTCGGCGAGCAGTCGGGAGGACAGCGCGCTGCTGTCGATATCACGCTTGAGGCAGTCAAGGAGTTCCAGATCGTTGCCAGCGGCGCGAATGCCGAGTTTGGACGCACCGGCGGCGGCGTCGTGAATGTCATTACGAAGTCGGGCGCCAACGATCTTCATGGCAGCCTTTTCTATTACCAGCGTCTCGAGGCCTTGACCGCGAGCACCTCCGATGGCACTCCTCTAACAAACTTCCATCGCGAGCAGTTCGGCGGCAGCGCGGGTGGGCCCATCATCAAGGACAAGCTGTTTTTCTTCGGAGCCGGTGAGGGTATCGAAGAAAATCTCCTGCGGGCGAACCTGAGCGCCTACAACGCGGGCACACTTGGCTCCGGCGCAATGCCCTATCTCCAACCCTGTCTTCCGCTCGAACATTACCGATACGCAGATCGATGCCAATGGCGATTGCCAGCGTCAGGTGCTTCTCAATTTTTATAAAGCGAACTTCAAGGAAGATGAGAGCTTACCGGTAGACCACGTTGTCCATAATGGCGCTTTCTTCGGTCGCGGCGACTACACCATCAATTCGAAGAACCAGTTCTTCGCGTCGTACAACTTCGACTATTCCAGGAACCCCAATCAAACCTTTGACGTCGCCACGTACGGGACAACGGCTAACGGCGTCGAGGGTCCTGCGCACATTCAGACGCTCAACTTCAACCTCGTCTCCACGCTCAGCACCAAGCAACTCAATGAAGCGCATGTCACGTTACGGCCATGAGACGCGGCCGCGTTCGGCAATCAACGGGAGCGCTGTACCAGATACTGGTGTCGGTTTCTTTCCCTCGTTCCGCTTCGGGCAACCGTTCTTCCTTGGGCCAGGCGCAAGCGAGACTTTCTATCATCTCGATTTCAAGGACAACTTCTCATTAATTGTGGGCAAGCACACGATTAAGATGGGCGCGGAAGAGTTGTACAGCCACAACGTCCAAGTATTTGACGGCTTCGCTCTCGGTCGCTACATCTTCGGAAGCACCTCCGGTTTCCTTCACTACGCCACCGCTGCGAGTACGGGCAATGGTTATGGTCCGAACGTCGTGCAATGCCCGAATGGCTTCTACGTATCCACGACACCGTGTGCGGGAGGCGCTCTGGGCAGCAGTCCACTCCTGCTCTATCTTCAGGATGCTGGTACCCAGGCAGGCCAAACAGTTCAACAGGCTGGCTACTCGAGCATCGCCAACAACGAGCCTGCTGTTTTTGTGCAGGATACCTGGCAAGTCACTCCGCGCTTTACTCTCAACTATGGCCTTCGTTGGGAGGCGCAGTTCTTCCCCGATCCCGTGATTCCTCCGTCGAAGACGCTGTACGGCCAGTACCTGTCGAATCCAGCCTTTCCTTCCACCGGTTATCTTCCGAACCAGACGACGCAGTTTCAGCCCCGGCTTGGCTTCGCTTACGACATCTTCGGCAAAGGCAGGTCGGTTCTACGTGGGAGCGCAGGCATCTTCAACGCACGGCAAAACATGCTGACCCAGGTCGGTGCCATTACCACCAATGGCGTGCAGCAACAGACGATCACGGAGTTCTCGGGACTAGGTAATCCGACTTATCCAGGCATTCTTCCTCCGTCGAATTGCCCCATCTCCGGCTGCGTTGGAGCGGGTGTCACCGTGTTTGACAAGCGTTACCATAACCCCCGCATCTATAGCTACAACGTTGCGTATGAGCAGCAGATCTCTCAGGATTTCGTTGCCTATGTCGATTTCACCGATTCGAAGGGAGTGTATCTGACCCGTTTCCTCGATCCGAATGTCGGCCCCGCGGTTCTTCCCGGTCAGGGCGGCACGTCCGGCAACGCCGATACGGTTTGCTACATCGGCGGCAGTACGGACCAGTGCCCTGGAGTGTTCGCGCCCGGGCCGTTCGCTAACCTCGGCGCGATCACCGACACGATCAGCAACGCCAAGTCCCTCTATCGGGGCGTGACCTTCGGTATTCGCAAGCGCTACTCCCACCACTTTCAGTTCGACGCGCAGTACACTTACTCGCGCGATCTCGACGACGACTCCAATGAACGCGATCCGTTCACGTTCCGCTATGCCAACCTGTACAACCTGCGCTCAGAGTACTCTCGCTCGGATCGCGACGAAGCTCACAAGTTCAACGCCTACGGGCTGGGCGATCTGCCCTTCGGCTTCAAGGGCAATTTTCGAATTCAGCAGCACTCCGCCGAACCCCAGACGGACAACGTTAATGGCACTGGCGCTGGAGCTGCCTGCACGATCAATAACTCAGCCACACGGTTCGTCAACGGCGTCGATTGCGGCCGCAACCACCTTCGCAAAGACAATGCTTTTTTCGTGTTGGATTTCGGCCTGGCTCGTCCGTTCAAATTCCATGACGGCAAGTTTGAGCTGATTCCGCGTGCGGAGGTCTTCAACACCTTCAACAACCGGAACAACCTCAACCCACTTAGTTCGCCGGCGCTGTTCGATTTCAGCGGCTTCCTGCGAGTTGGCGTCGGCGATCCACTGCAGGCTCAACTCTCGCTGCGGTTCGTTTTTTAGGCACCGGGCAGTGGCAACATCAGGCTATCGGTTTGGAGATCGTACTCATCCAACAGACTATGAGCCTATAAGTATTTTAGAATCAATAGTTTGAGGTAGGCCTACGGGCACCCTCCCCTCATTTGTGCCCTCGCGCCAAAATACTATTTTACAAATAGGTATTTTAGGATTACAGTCCTCAGCATGGCAAGAAATTCTGAACGTCGTGACCTATTCCCTGGCGCCCTGGAGATCATGATCCTTCAGTCGCTTCGGGTGCAGCCAATGCACGGCTATGCGTTGGTCAAACATATTAAGCGTGTCTCCGACGATCTGTTGCAGGTTGAAGAGGGCTCACTTTATCCCGCACTGCAACGAATGCTTAGGGAAGGGTTGCTTGAATCGGAGGCTGGGACTTCAACCAAGGGACGCCCTACCCGAATCTATCGGGTGACCGAGGCCGGTATTTGGCATCTGGAACGGGAAGTATCTAGCTTCGAAAAAATGTTCGCCGGCATCACGCGCGTGCTCGCAGTTGCCAAGGCATAGGAGGCTCTCAATGCAACGACTCTTTCAATTGTTCTCCCGTCGGCGCCGATACGATGACCTCTCGACCTCCATACGGGAGCATATTGAGGAGCGGATCGAAGAGTTGGTGGAAGATGGTACCCCGAGGAGAGAGGCTGAGCGAACGGCGCGCCGGGAGTTTGGCAATGTAGCGCTTGTTGAACAGCGTAGTCGCGAAGTGTGGCAGTTGAGAGCAGTGGAATCGATTGCTGCGGATCTGAAATTTGCCTGGCGGCGGCTGGGAAAGTCGGCGGGATTCGCCGCGACGGTCATACTCACTCTCGCGATAGGAATCGGAGCTAACACCGCAGTCTTCAGTGTCGTCAACAGCGTGCTGCTCAAGCCGCTGCCGTATCCTGAGCCGGAGCGATTGATTGCCATGCGGCTCGAGGCACCGGGAGCTGCGGGCCTCGCGAACTTCGCCACCGGTTTGCAGCTTTCGGCGTCTTTGTATTTCACCTTCACTGAACAGAATCGGACGCTCCAGTCGTTGGGTGTCTGGAGTTCGCAAACTGCAAACGTCACTGGAGTTGCCAAACCGGAAGAAGTCCATACTGCGCTCGTCAGCGACGGTGTACTTCAAACCCTGGGTGTTCCTCCTGTCGCGGGCCGTTGGCTCTCACAAACTGATCAACAGTCGCACGGTATGAAGACCGTGATGCTCAGCTACGGTTACTGGCAAAGGCGCTTTGGCGGCGACGGTTCCGTGATTGGGCGGAGCATCACGATCGATTCGGAACCGCGCGAGATCGTCGGTGTGATGCCGCACGGGTTCCGGCTGGTAAACCAGGATTTCGATGTTCTGGTGCCTCTGGCGTTTGATCGCAACAATCTGAAACTGGCCGGCTTCGGTTATCAGGGCGTGGCCCGCCTGAAACCGGGAGTTTCCATTGCGCAAGCCGATGCCGACATAACGCGCATGGTGCCTATCTGGATGGATACATTTTCAAATGGCCCAGGAACCAATCCGCATTTCTACGAGACGTGGAGGATAACGCCGGCTTTGCGTTCTCTCAAGCAGGATGTGATTGGTGACGTGGGCGACGTTCTGTGGGTGGTAATGGCCACAATCGGATTGGTGATGCTAATCGCCTGCACGAATGTTGCTAATTTACTGTTGGTGCGGGCGGATGCAAGGCAACAGGAGCTGGCGATCCGCGCGGCCTTAGGCGCCGGACGTGGGAGAATTGCCCGCGAGCTGCTACTGGAAAGTGTGTTGCTCGGGCTCCTTGGCGGCGTGCTCGGAGTGACGGTCGCCTATGCCGGTTTGATGCTTCTTATGGCAATTGGGCCAGCCAACCTACCGCGACTTAACGAGATATCGCTCGACGAGCGCTCCCTTTTGTTCACACTCATCCTTTCCTTACTTTCGGGCCTTCTGTTCGGAGCAATTCCGGCACTGAAATATTCGAGAGCGCGGGCCAGCGCCGCTCTTTCCGGATCGGCCCGAACCGCGAGCGTGGGTCGCGAGCGCCAACACACGCGGAATCTGATGGTAGTGGCCCAGGTCGCGATGGCCCTGGTACTGCTTATCAGTGCGCTGCTTATGATTCGCACCTTCCAGGCACTTCGTAACGTAGAGCCCGGATTCGCAGATGCGCGGCACCTTCAGACATTGCGCTATTCCCCATTCCCGATTCTCTCGTCCCAGACTCACAGTTGGTCACGCACATCGAAAACAGCATCGGCGACAAGCTGGCTGCGATTCCGGGAGTGACGTCGGTTGGATTCGCGAGCGCACTTCCGA
>CAVTVC010000001.1:0-1718123 GCA_963738085.1 uncultured Acidobacteriaceae bacterium | reverse complement strand
CGCCTTCGGAGACCACCTCCCGCGCATGGCGCAACAGCGACACAGCAATCTCTCGCCCCGTCGCATCCCCATTCGCATGCAGTATCCGCGACAGACTATGCGCGCCCTCGCGGGTCCGCAGCAGCTCGCCAGCCTCGCCGTTCGGCCTATTGGTCTCGCGATCGAACGCTGTCCCCCACTCCAGCAATTCTTCCACGCGTCGTGGACCTTGTTCGACCAGAACCGCCGCGGCCTCACGATTCACCAGACCATCGCCTGCTGCAACGGTGTCTTCAAGATGCAGTGCAACGTCCTCGTCGCCACCCATCGCCACCGCGATTCCACCCTGCGCATAAGCCGTATTCGACTCCGCCAACTCCTCTTTCGTCACCACCAGTACGGTGCCCGCATCTGCCAGCCGAATCGCCGCACTCAACCCTGCAATTCCCGCCCCGATTACCAGAAAATCCACACGATCCATCTCTCGATGCTACAGGAGCGAGGAGCCCCGATGAGCGAGCGTTGCGTGACCAGCTTCGATCGCATCAACCCATTCTCATCGCTACCAACTCATCGCTCAGCGCTGTGCGATACCATCGAAAGACAGTGCCAGTCATACCCGTCAAAACGCCCTCCGCCAACTACGACGTCACCATCGGAGCCAACCTCCTCCGCACGCTCCATTCGCGCCTCAAAAAAATAAGCAAGGGCAAACCCTTCCGCCCGTTCGTCATCACGTCCCCGGAGATCTGGGCGCTCTGGTCGAAGCCCTTCCTCGCCAGCTTTGCGAAGCGAGACCAGGAACCGCCAACTGTTCTCTTCCTTCCAAGCGGTGAACGTCACAAGCGCCTCGCCAGCGTCGAATCTCTTGCCGAACAGCTCTCGCGAGCCGGAGCCGACCGCGATGCGCTGCTCCTCGCCTTCGGTGGCGGAGTCCTCGGCGACATCACCGGCTTCCTCGCCGCCATCTACATGCGTGGCATTCGCTACGTGCAAATCCCGACGACACTCCTCGCGCAGGTTGACTCCTCCATCGGCGGCAAAACCGGAGTCAATCTTGCCACGGGGAAGAATCTCATCGGCAGCTTCCACCATCCGCTGGCCGTCTTCGCCGACACCGACCTTCTCGGCACTCTACCCGCTGCGGAACTTCGCGCCGGCCTGCAGGAGTCGATCAAAGCCGGCATCATCTACGACGCAAAACTCTTCCGCTATATGGAGCAAACCGCCGACGCGATTCTCGCTGGCGATCCCGCGGCTCTCACGCGAGTAGTCGCAGCCAGCGTTCGCGTCAAAGCCGTCGTCGTCAGCAAAGACGAGCGCGAATTCGGTCTGCGCATGATCCTCAACTTCGGCCACACGATCGGCCACGCCATCGAAGCCGCCACCAACTACAAACAACTCCTCCACGGCGAAGCGGTCGGCTGGGGCTCGATAGCCGCGCTCAGCGTAGCAGTAGCTCGCAACACCATCAGCGAAAAAGATGCCACCCGCATCGTCAACCTGATCCTTCGCTACGGCCCGCTGCCACAGTTCAAAGCCACCGCGGAAAAACTCGTGGCCCTCACCTCTCGCGACAAGAAAAACCGCAGCGGCATCCGCTCCTTCGTCCTGCCCACCGCAATCGGCAAGACAGAGATCGTCCGGGACGTCACCGAATCCGAACTCACAGCCGCCACCGAGTCCATGCTCACTCTGATGCATCACCATACACAGAAGCGCACTGCATGACAGTCCTGCCTGAACACGAGCGCTCCACTGGAGCCCGCCCCGCAGGTGCAAGTGACGAGAGCACTGCCGCCGCGAACGTCCAGCAGATGTTCGACACGATCGCTCCCAGGTACGACCGCGCCAATCATCTCCTTTCAGCAGGTATCGACCGCTCGTGGTGGACACGCACCGCGCGCCTCTTCCAACCCATCCTCCAGCAGCCCGAGGCTGTCACGCTCGATCTCTGCTGCGGCACCGGCGACATGACGATGGCTCTGATCAAACACCGGCCCGCAACATCCGAAGCTGCGCCAATCCTCGCCGTCGACTTCTCCCACCAGATGCTCTCGCTCGGCCAGAAAAAGTTCACAGGCCACAACGTCCTTCCCATCGAAGCCGACGCCCTCCACCTTCCCATCGCCGACGCATCCGTCAATCTCGTCACCTCCGCATTTGGCTTCCGCAACCTCGCCAACTACGAAGAAGGCCTTACCGAGATTCTCCGTGTCCTCCGCCCCGGCGGCCAGCTTGGCATCCTCGAGTGCAACCAGCCCGAAGGCCTGACCGGCTCAATCTATAACATCTACTTCAAATCTATCCTGCCCAAACTAGGCGGCCTCATCACCGGCAACGAGTCCGCATACAGTTACCTCAACTCCTCAGTCGAACGCTTCCCCCGCCCACCTCGCATGATCGAACTGCTCCGCAACGCAGGCTTCACCCATCCCACGTGGACCAGCTACACCTTCGGCGCTGTCGGCCTCTACCACGCAACCAAACCGTAACCAGTCCTCAAATCTGACGAACACGAAAGGAACACGCGCACCCAATCCCACCGCACCATCCATTTACTAACGAAAACAGCAGAGTCAACCCGGCGCCGCCAGGCAATAAGGCCGCTAGTCGGCAAGTACTGTGCGCGCCACCCCTGCACCCTGTACCATCTCTCCCATGAGCCACACGGCCACGCCCGAGCAAGCCGCAACCCCGCACAACGCCAAGCGTTCCGCCGCCCTCTTCTCGGTCTTCGCCGCTCTCGCTGTCACTCTCTTCAAACTGATCACCGGTCTCCTCACCGGCTCGCTGGGCATGCTCTCCGAAGCCGCGCACTCCGGCATCGATCTCATCGCTGCAGGCATCACCCTCTTCTCCGTACAGGTCTCCGACCGCCCCGCCGACGCCGACCACACCTACGGTCACGGCAAGATCGAAAGCCTCTCCGCCGGTGTCGAAACCGTTCTCATGCTCGGCTCCTGCATCTGGATCCTCACGGAAGCCATTCGCCGGATCGCCTTCCGCGAGCATCTCTCGCTCAAATTTTCCCTCTTGCCCTTCATCGCTCTGCTTCTCTCCATCGCGGTTGACTTCACCCGCTCCCGCAAGCTTCACCGCATCGCCGCCGAGACGCGCAGCGAAGCTCTTGAGGCCGACGCTATCCACTTCCGCACCGACATCTGGTCGTCCCTCGCCGTTCTCTTCGGCCTCTCTGCAACCTACGCCGGAGGGCACTGGCAGATCCCTCAACTGCAACTCGCAGACCCCATCGCCGCCATCATCGTCGCCGGCATCATTCTCTACGTCACCTGGAAGCTAGCCCGACGCACCATCGACGCCCTCACCGATGCCACTCCCATCGAAACCCGCGCCCAGGCTCGCGACATGATGCGCGACCTTGCGGCCATCGATGGCGTTCTCTCCGTCGAGCGCGTTCGCACCCGCCGCTCCGGTCCCAGCTACTTCGCCGACGTTGCCCTCGGCATGCCGCGAAACCTCACCTTCCAGCGCTCCGAGCAGATCACCATGGCAGCCACCGCGGCCGTACAGCGTCACCTTCCCGGAGCTGACGTCGTCGTCCACTCCATCCCCACCGCCTCCGTCGCCGAAAGCATCCACGATCGCATCCGCGCCGTCGCCGCACGCTCCAACCTCGCCATTCACGACGTCAGCGTGCAGGAGTTCCACCACAAACTCCACGTCGAGCAGCATCTCGAAGTCGACGAGACCATGCCCCTTGCCGCCGCCCACGCCCTCGTCACGCAACTCGAAGGCGAGATGCGCCGCGACATCCCCGAAATCTCCTCGATCCTCACCCACATCGAAAGCGAGCCCGCCACCATCGAGCGCCCTGTCTCACTCGAACGCGACCGCCAGCTCGAAGTCCGTCTCCGACGCGCCGCCCAGGCCTTCCCCGAGATTCTCGACATCCACGACGTCCTCGTCACCCGAATTCAAGACCGCATCCAGGTCAACTGCCACTGCACCCTGCCCGACGATCTCCCCATGTCGAAGGTCCACGAGATCATCACCGCACTGGAAAACGCCTTCAAGCTCGACGCCCCCGAAGTCAGCCGCCTCCTCATCCATCCAGAGCCCGCCACCGACAACCGCCGCTGACCTCAAATCCAATACCTCCACCAAGGAAATGATGAGACGATCCCTCTTCCACCAGACCGATAACTCGCAAAGATCGTTACCTCTCGTCGCTCCCAACCGACGGCACTTTCTACTCGGCGCCGCAGCGACTGTCTTCGCATCCGGTCGAACAAATCTCCTCGCATCGGCCTTAGCCCAACCAGCCGATCGCGCCGGAAGTCCGCTGAAGATTGAAGCTGTCGAACTCGTAGAACTCCACGGACGCTACACCGATGCGGCAGGCATAAATCGACAACAGCAGGTCAATCCACTGGACATCTACGACGATCTCCGCCCAGCGCCCTACGCGGATAAACCCTCTGGCACACGCGAGGTCCAGTACACCGCGATCTATCTCCGCATCCGAACCGGCGGCGGAATCGACGGCCTCTACGGCCCTATCGAAAAGAGCGCAGCGACTGTCGTCAACGACGAGCTCCGGCCATTTCTCATCGGCAAGGATGCGCTCGCCGGCGAAACCCTCTGGGACCAGATGTACCGTTCCAATCGCCACTCGCGCGACGGCTTTTTCATGATGGCCATCAGCGCAGTTGACAACACCCTCTGGGACATCCGCGGCAAATACTACAACGTCCCCGTCTATCGTCTGCTCGGTGGTCCCACACGCTCCTCCGTCGAAATGTACGCCAGTTGCCTCGGCTTCTCGCTCGAACCAGAAGCCGTCCGCACCCGCGCAGTCGCAATCCAGAAAGAGGGCTATCGCTATCAAAAGTGGTTCATGGGCTACGGCCCCGGCTCCGGTCCGGAAGGCATGCGCAAAAATGTCGAACTCGTCCGTATCCTCCGCGAGACCGTGGGCGACGACACCGAACTCATGTTCGACGCATACAGCGGCTGGACGCAAAACTACGCTCTCGAGTGGGCCCATCAGGTCGAGCGATACCGCCCCTACTGGATCGAAGAAGCCACGCACCCCGAAAAAGTCGAGAGCTTCGCCGCAATGCGTCGCAGCACTACTGTCCCCATCGCCTCAGGCGAGCACTTCTATGGACGCTGGGAGGTCGAGCGCTACCTCGAAGCCGGTGGGCTCTCTGTCGTCCAGGCCGATCCCGAGTGGTGCGGAGGCACCTCCGAACTCCTTCGCATCGGCACCGTAGCTTCACTCCACGACGTCCCAGTCATCCCGCACGGCCACAGTCTGCGCGCCGCCGTGCACATCATCGCAAGCCAGTCGCCGATGACCTTCCCTCTCGGCGAATACCTCATCAACAAGATGCGCCACTACTACCACTTCGAAAGCAACCCTCTCGTCCCGGAGAAAGCGCACATCGCCTTACCCATTGGCCCTGGCTTTAATGTCCAGCTCGATCCTGCAAAGATCGAGTCGCAGATCATCCTCAAGCCAAACTGACAAACCATCGAAGGAAAGCGGGATCCTCACACCGCCACGGACCGCAGCGTACCCTCGCCGGCCTCTAATCCGCGAGAGTTGACCTTCACCCTCACGTCGCCCGCGGTCGTCCCAGCCTGCACAAACGCCGCGGCCATCCCCATAAATGCACTCCTCTGGCTCGCCTTGTCCGGCTCATGACAGCTTGGATCGCCATTCCCAACTCCAATCACCTTGCCCGGCCCCTCAACCGTAAACGTCAACATATTCACAGCCGTCGGAACCATCAGCCCCTTCGCATCGACGACGCGCACATTCACCTGGCAGCAATCCTTCCCGTCGGCCCGCAGTTGTTTTTGACTCGTCTCGACCACCAGCCGTGCTGCGGGTCCTGCCGTCTCCCGTCGCTCCGTCAAAACAACCTTGCCACCCGACGACCCTCTCGCCTCAATCACACCCGGAACATACTTCACCTTCCACTCCAGATGCCCGTTCTTCTTTACCGTCTGCGATCCCACGCTGGTCCCGTTCACAAACAACTCCACAGACTCGCAGTTCGCATAACACCATACCAAAATCTCCTGTCCTTCCTTGCCCTCCCAGTTCCAGTGCGGAAACAGATGCATCGCAGGCTCGCCACCCCACCACACGCGGTAGTAGTGAAAGTTATCCTTCGCAAACCCGCACGTATCCATCACGCCAAAGTGTGAGCTGATGCACGGAACCCCATACGGCGTGGGCTCTCCGCGATAGTCAAACCCAGTCCAGCAGAACCCACCTGCAAGCCACGCTCGCTCGTCGTAATAACTCCACCAATCCTCCGCCGTAGTAGCCCAGCTCGGATGATTCACGTCATACGCGCTCACATACCCACGCAGTGGATCGTTCTCATAGACTCCGCGCGTCGAAACCGTACTCGCCGTCTCCGTCCCCACCGCAGGCTTCGTCGGAAACTTCGCGCGAAACTCCGCAATATTATCGAGTCGTGCAATATGCGCCCCGCCGTAGTTGAACCCCATCACATCGACGACCTGCGTGACCCCAACTCCCCAACCGCCATTCATCGCCGCCGTAACCAACCGCGTCGGGTCGAGCCGCCTGGCCTCGCGCTTCATCGTCGTCATAATTGCTATCCCGCGCGCCGTGCTCTGTTCCGGCTCCTCATTCGCCAGAGACCAGATCACCACGCTAGGACGATTCCTGTCCCGCCGAATCATCCGCGCCAGTTCGCTCAACCCCTCCTCACTCGACGAAAACTGCCGCGTCTCATCCATCACCAGCACACCCAACTCGTCGCAGGCATCAAGCACTTCCGCCGCAGGAGTGTTGTGGGTCGTCCGCAGGCCGTTGCAGTTCATATCCTTCAACCGCTGAATCCTGTACGTCTGAATCGAATCCGGCACTGCCGCACCCACGCCGGCATGGTCCTGGTGATTGCACATTCCCTTGATCTTCACCACCTTGCCATTCAACAAAAATCCGCGCTGATCATCCCACGCGATGGTCCTCACCCCGAACCGCGTCTCATCCTGGTCTACCACCTTCCCATCCAACTCCACCACCGTCACCAAGCGGTAAAGATTGCGCTCCTCCAGGCTCCACATCTTCGCCGCAGCAATCTTTCCAGTCATTGACACCACCACCTGGTCACCGGCCCCAACGGTCACCACAGCCGAGCGGCATCGCACAACCTCCTTCCCACTCGCCCACTCCACGACCACTCCGCTCACTGAGCACCGCGCCGCGACCGTCCCTGCGTTCCTCACCTCGCTCGAGATTGCCAACGCCGCGTCGCCACCAGCACCCAGCGTGCTCTGCACAAACATCCCATCCTTCACCAGATGCAGCGCTCCCGTCTTCCGCAGCCAGACATGCCGATAAATCCCAGCGCCTTCATAGAACCAGCCATCGCTTAACGTCGCATCCACACGCAGCGACAGAACATTTTTCACCGGCCCACTCTGCGGATGCATCTTCCCATCCGGCCCGCGCACGTCCCTTGGCGCATAATCCAGAAAATCCGTCACATCCACTTCGAACGGCACATATCCGCTCAAGTTCTCACATACCCAATGCCCGTTTACAAACACAGTAGCGTTGCGATACACACCGTCGAACTCCAGCACGATCCGCTTGCCCGCATCCTCCGGTTTGACTTCGATCTTTCTCCGGTACCATCCAATGCTGCTCTCCGGAAAATCCCGTCCCACCGGTTTCCCGCCATGTCCAACGAGCACTTCTTCCACCACAAACGGTAACGCGACCGCCCAGTCATGCGGCACCTGCAACGACTCCCACTTCGAGTCGTCGAAGTGAACCCCTGTCGCGCCGCCCGCATCACCCGACTTCGCATAGGCTCCCGTCCCGTTCAGCTTGCCAAAGCCGAAGTCGCGCATCGGATCGCACGCATGTCCGAGCGCAAACTTCCATCCAAAATCGAGTGACACGCGCTCACGCAATTCATTCTTCGCCACGTTGACCGGTACTACATCCTGCGAAGCCTTTGCCTGTGGAGCTTCGCCCCGCGCCGCCTCAACTCCTTCCGCAACCAACACGTTCCCCGTCAAAGAAGCAGCACCCACGGCCGCTCCGGTCTTTACCAACTCACGTCGTGTCCACTGCCGCATCCGACCTCCTCTATCTTGCGAAGCAAGTCTAACTGCAAAAGCTACGACCGCGTATCGGCTCATACCCAAAGAGAATCCTCCCTGTATCCTGAACCTGTATGGTGCTGAAAATTAAGATCCGCCGCATCAACCGCTTCTTCAACATCGTCCTCGGAGCCCTGGCGATGCTCGTTGTCGCGCTCCTCTCCGCCTTCATCACCATGCGCCTCGCCATCCACGGCCGCGAGGTCAAGATCCCCAACCTCACCGGCCTCACCCTCGCCGAAGCCAGCAAGCAGACGCGCTCCCTCGGCCTTCGCGTCACCCTCGAAAATCGCTTCTACTCCCCCAACACGCCGCACGGACACATCCTCGCGCAATCCCCCGGCGCTGGCGCAACCGTCCGCCGACAGTGGGCCGTCCGCGTCACCGAAAGCCTCGGTGCTCAACAAGTCGCCATCCCCGATCTTCTCGGCCAGTCCGAACGCACAGCCTCCATCAACATTCGACGCCTTGGCCTCGAGCTCGGCGCAGTCGCCCACATTGCTGCACCCGGAGAACCCGGCGTCGTCATCTCCCAAACTCCACTTCCAAATGCCGCCGGCGTCGACCGCCCCCGCGTCAGCCTCCTGCTCAGTGAGCCCGCCGAAGCCGACTCACCCGAAGCCTTCGTCATGCCCTCGCTCACCGGCCTCACCCTCGCCGGAGCAGCCGCCCGCGCCGCAGCCGCTGGCCTGCACATCGTCAGCGCCGAAGATCTCAACCTGCCTTCAGCAACCATCACAGCAACAGCAACCCCTACTGAAAACGCCGCCGCTCCTGCCGACGCACCCGCACAAACCTCCACCGTCGGCACAGTCGTCGCACAGTCACCGCTCGCCGGTCACCGCGTCGTCAAAGGCGACCCCGTCCACATCACCCTTACCAACTAGCAACCCGCTACTCACGCTCAAACACAGCCGCAAAGAATCCGTCGCAACCGTGCACACCTGGCAGCGTTCTAAGATTCCCCTCGCGCACCGCCGAATCCAGCCCCGCACTCTTCACTAAGATCCCTTGCTCGCCAAGCTTCGCCAGCAACGTCTCAACCTGAACCCTTCTCACTCCCCCCGCAACAGCTTCAATCACGTGTTCACACTCCTCCGGCTCGAGCGAACACGTCGAATACACCAGCCGCCCACCGGGTGCCAGCCGCTTCAGCGCTCCCTTTAGAATCGTCCTCTGCCGCTCTGCCTGCCGCGCCAGTTCCTCCACCTTCAGCCGATGCCGAATCTCTGGATTCCCTGCCAATGTCCCCGTCCCCGAGCAAGGCACATCGCACAAGATCAGGTCAAACTCCCCTTCAACGCCCTTCGCATCGGACGCATCCGCAACATCAAACTGAACCCGCTCCGCATACGCATAACGCTTGAGCCGAGCCTCCGTCTGGGCCAGCCGCCTCGCACTCACATCACTCGCAACAATCTCAGCCGCACCCAGCCGCCGCGCCAGAATCAACGTCTTCCCACCCGGCGCCGCACAGCAATCCCAAACTCTCTTCGCACCCGGCATCGCCGCAGCCGCAATCTCCGCGACCAGCCGCGATCCATCATCCATATGTGGCAGCCCGCCACCGTTCTCCGAGAACATCCCACCCGGCGCCTGCTCCTTCTGATCCGCCTCGCAGATCTTCAACGCGGCCTCACGCCCGTACTCCGCAACCCACCGTTCCACCATCCAACGCGGATGCCCCAGTCGTTCTGCAAACGCAGCCGTCGACTCGTGAATCCGCAGACCCGGCTTCTGTGCCGCGGCTACCTTGCGCAGCACGGCATTCACCATGCCCGCAGCATGAGGCTCGCCGGCCACCTTGCACAACTCCACACTCTCACTCAAAGCCGCATGCGCCGGGATCTTGTCCATGTGCAACAACTGAAACCCACCCATCCTCAGCGCAATCGCCACTGGCTCCGCCAGCCTCTGCTCCGGACGCTGCAACAACGAACGCACCCGCGCATCCAGCGCAATCTGCCATCGCAGCACACCCATCACCAGCGCGGTTGTCAGATTGCGATCCTCAGGCGACAGCGCATCCACTCGCGCCGAGTGTAATAACTCATCGCTATGCCCCTTCCCCTCGCCCACCAACTTCAAAATCTCAAACGCAGCCAGTCGCGCCGGAGTAACCTTCGCCATCGCCGCGCCAACCGAAGCAGTGGGCCCAGCGGAAACAGGACGCTTCTTCACCACCACAGGCCCACGCGCACTCGAAGCAGCACCGCTCGTCTTCGACGGTCCCGCGCCCGCCTTTGGTTTGTCTTTCATAACCCCAACCGCTCGCCGCTCTTCACCTGGTAGCCGCGTAGAAACTCAGCCGCACTCATCCGCCGCTTCCCCTCCACCTGCACCTCGTCGAGCGTCAGCACATGCTCGCCGCCGCAACCCACCAACAGCGAATCCCCGCGCACCTTCAACACCCCAGCCTCGCACTCCGCCGAACCCGCTACGCGCATTCGTTGCACAATCAGCTTCTTGCCCCGCAGAACCGTATGCGCTCCCGGCCATGGCTGAAACCCGCGCCATCTGTCATAGATCTGCTGCGCAGTCCGCGAAAAATCGATCCACCCATCCTCACGCTTCAGGATCGGAGCCAGTGTAGCCATCGAATGATCCTGCTTCTGCGGAACGATCTCCCCGCACTCCAACTCATGCAATGTCTTCACCATCAACTCCGCGCCAACCGGAGCCAGGCACCCATACACATCCACCGCAGTCTCTTCCTGCCCGATCGGAACCACCTGCGCCAGCAGCATATCTCCGGTATCGAGCCCGGCGTCGAGCCGCATCGTCGTCACGCCCGTCACCAACTCGCCATTCGCTACAGCCCACTGAATCGGAGCAGCTCCCCGATACTTCGGCAGCAGCGACCCATGCAGATTGATATTCCCGAACCGCGGCAGTTCCAGCATCCATTGCGGAATAATCCGCCCATACGCCACCACAAGAATCGCGTCAGGACGAACCGTCTCCAATTGCGCACGAAACTCCGCATTGTTCTTGATCTTCTCCGGTTGCACCACCTGCAGCCCAAGCGCCAACGCAGCCTGTTTCACAGCCGAAGCCTGCACTTCCATTCCCCGCCCCGCCGCGCGGTCCGGTTGCGTCACCACGAACGCAACCTCATGTCCCGCCGCGATCACGGCCTCTAGCGTAGGCACAGCAAACTCCGGCGTCCCACAGAAAACCAGCTTCATCGCATCATCTCCCGAGCAACGCGAGGACCTATGCCCCTCACCTGCCGAGGCAAGGTATATAAGTCACGAAGTGACCGCCTCGCGCGCAGCGAGCCCGTCCGGCAGGACGCTACCATTCGCCGTTCTTGATCAGCTTCTTTATCCTTCGAATCACCAGATCCCGCTTCAGACGGCTCAACCGGTCGATAAACAAAACCCCATCCAGGTGATCGATCTCATGCTGAAACGCCCGTGCCAACAGCTCCTCACCCTCAATCTCAAACCACTTCCCGGTCACATCCTGCGCTCGCACCTTCACCTTCGCCGCGCGCGAAACCTTCTCTCGAATCTCTGGCAGGCTCAGGCATCCCTCCTCTTCCACCTGCTTGCCCTCGCGCGCGATGATCTCCGGATTGATCAGCACAATCTTCTCCTCCGGATTCTTCCTGAAGCTCACATCGATCACCGTAATCCGCTGCGAGATCGCGATCTGCGGAGCCGCCAGCCCAATCCCCTGCGCCGCATACATCGACTCGAACATCTCCTCGGTCAGCTTCTTCAACTTCGCGTCAAACACCGTCACCGTCGCGCCCGGCTTCTGCAACACCGGGTCCGGCCACTTCACCACCTCGTGAATCTTCTTCTTCTCGCTCACTCAGTACGCTCGAATCTGCTCGCAATAGCCAGTGAAATTTCGCTGCATCTCACGCAGCGAGTCGCCGCCAAACTTCTCCACCATCAACCTCGCTACCGCCAGCGCAACCATCGCCTCCGCCGCAACGCCCGCCGCCGGAACCACACAAACATCGCTCCGCTCATAAGCAGCCTTCACCGGCTCACGCGTAGCGAAACTAACCGACCCAAGAGGCCGCCGGAGAGTCGAAATCGGTTTCAAATACCCCCGGACGACAACATCCTCCCCATTTGAGATGCCGCCTTCGATGCCTCCGGCATTGTTCCGCTCGCGGGAAAACTTCGTGAAGCCCTTGCCTTCGGAGTTGTCGCCCTCATACCCAATCGCATCATGCACAGCCGACCCTACCGACTCCGCCGCTGTCACTCCGCGTCCAATCTCCACCGCCTTCACCGCCTGCAGACTCATCACCGCTTGCGCCAGCAGCCCATCCATCCGCTCGTCCCAGTTCGCATGCGTCCCCACACCTGGCGGCATTCCATGGACCACGACCTCAAACACCCCGCCCACCGTGTCGCCAGTCCTCAACACCGCATCCACCTCGGCCTTCATCGCCGCCTCAGACTCCGCATCGACGCAGTTCAGCAAAACCTCATCCTTCGCAGCCAGAGCAGCAATCTCTTCCCACGTGGCAGGCCGCAACAACTCCGCCTTCCCCACGCGAATCACATGACTCGCAACCTCAACCCCCAGAGCCCGCAGCAACAACTTCGCTATCGCGCCCGCAGCCACTCGGGCAGCACTCTCCCGCGCACTAGCCCGTTCCAGCACATACCGCGCATCGGGAAAGTCATACTTCAAACTTCCCGCCAGATCAGCATGTCCCGGCCGCGGCGAAGCGACAGCTTTATGCTTCGTCGCATCCCCCGCTTCAACCGGAAGAATCTCCGTCCAGTTCTTCCAATCGTTGTTCGCCAGCACCATGGCAATCGGCGAGCCAATCGTCTTCCCATGCCGCACGCCGCTCAAAATATGCGCCGTATCGCGCTCGATCCGCATCCGTCCGCCGCGGCCATACCCCTGCTGCCGCCGCCAAAGCTCCCGATCGATAAACTCCTGTTCCACGGTCACGCCCGCAGGCATTCCGCTGACCGTTGCCACCAGACTCTCCCCGTGGCTCTCTCCCGCTGTCGAAAATCGCAACATTCCCTTGGAAAACTCCTCGCCAGACCAGCACAACACATGGGCTGCAGACTTAAATTGTAACAACCTGGTCACTTCAGGGGACTTGCGCAGTCAATCCCGTCTCAACGACAACGACGTCCCACTGACGGAACGAATGAGTCGCAGCAGAGTATGGATTGCTTCCGTCATTGTCAGCATGTATCCTTGACTCTGCCGAATCTTGACTTCCCCAGAATTGGATGGCTGTTGCAAACAAGTACGTTCCGGTACAGAGTCCTGATTGTCGACGATGAAGCGCACCTGCGTGAACTTGGCAAAAGCATCTTGGAATCGCAGGGCTACGAGGTCCAGTGTGCAGAAGACGGATTTGAAGGCTTAGCGGCCCTCAAAAAATCTCTGCCGGACATGATCATCTCGGATCTGCGTATGCCCAACATGAACGGATTCGAGTTTCTATCGGTTGTCCGTCAACGGTTCCCTGCGATCCGCGTTATCGTCATCTCGGGAGAGTTTTCCGGTCTTTCCGTTCCCGAAAGCGTTCTGGCGGACGCTTTCTTTCCCAAGGGCGGTTACAAACCCAAGGAACTCTTCGAAAAAATCAGTGAGTTGCTGGACGGCCTTCCAACTCGCCTGAAGACCGGCAAGCCAAATCAGGCTGCCGTTTGGATCAAGAACGACAAAGGGACGGTCGCTGTCACCTGTACAGAGTGCCTGCGAACATTTCCGGTCGCTCATGCTTCGAGAGGACTCAACGAGGCAGACTGCGATTTTTGCTCCAGCGTCATCCAGTTCGAGATCATCGCGGAACAGAGCCTCGTGAACTGAGCAACATCTTAACCCGTTGTTGTCCGAAGGACCGGCACGGTTAGCGGTTTTACAACTACCACCGCCCATTCACTCCTCAACAAACCTATAACTTCCATGGCTGTCATAGTCGATGCCATGCTTCTTCCTCAGCTCCTCGATGTACTTCAACTGCAACTTCGTATGCGGCTCCACGCCCTCGTTCGTATGCAGCAGAATCTCCTCGAGACAACTGCCAACAGTCATCCGCTTATGCGCAGCCAGGTCCTCCAGCAACCCAGCCAGCCGCTTCTCCAACCGCACCGGTACATCCACCCGCTCAATCTTGATCTTTGGCCCAGCGTCATAGATGGAATGCCCAAACACCAGCAAATAGCCATCCAAATCCTTCACCGCATAGTCGCGCAGCCCGTACGCGCGGTCGCCGATCTCTGCCGCCACTTCGACCCCATTCGCACGATGAAACTCATACAAATCATCGGCATCGCCAATTCGGAAATAAGCAGTGCTGATCGTAGGATTCGGAGTAGGCGTACCCTCTCCCAAAAACATCTGCACCTTCCCCAGATTCACTCCCGCAAAGGTCTCCGGCTCACCCCATGTGAACCCCAAATTAAACCCAAGCTTCTCCACATAAAACGCAATAGCAGCCGAAAGATTACGGACTGCCAAGCCTGCATGAATCTGCTCACATTCAATCAACGGCGCTATCGGGTTAGTCATACTATGTGCTCCTGTTTTTTAGATCGTCAGTGTGTCGCTTCGACAAACCGATTCAGAGGCTGCTCCGTCAGGAATGAGGCAGGCTTACCGCGTAGAGAAACCAGGCAGCATGCGGCAACCATCCCTCCGTCCAGCGCCAGTCTTCATCCTTGCCCGTCACGGCGAACCCTTCATTCCATGTGATTCCGTCTTCGCTTGCGAGCGATGCTGTGATGCCATTGACGATTGCTCCGGGCGGGCTCGTGTACTTGTACGACTCGAAGAACATATACGGAGCATTCCCATGGCCCGCACCCATTAGCATGCAGGTATCGAAAGGATTGCGGCCCAGAATCCAGTCAAGCTGGCGCCAAGCATAGTTCTGCAACTGCTGGTGGAATGCGGGGTCATTGACAAACAAAGGCATCGCCGCCCGCGCCGCTGCAGCCATCGAGGCGAGCCGGGCGTTTTCGCCCTGCCACCACGGAGCAGCCTCCGTGTCGTGCGGGAAGAAGAATCCGGTTCTCACGCTGCCGTCTCCCATCCTTAGCAGTTGCCGTGCATAGCCGAACGGGTTGTTCCCCTCGGCAGTGGTTGCAAGCTCAAAACGCAGAGAACGTTCAACCGTCTCCCGGACACGTTTCTGCTCGGCCACCGAGGCGATCGTGTCGTATTCAAGCAGACTGATGACAGGGAGACCCGCATCGGAAGGATGAAAGTACGGTCGAGTCGCATCGTCCGCACGCCAGAAATCATGAAATGCGCCCGTCGAGGTCAGCCGCCCCATCAGGCTCCCCGCCCGTTTGCGTGCAGCCTCGCGGTACTTCTCCGCGTGCGTGGCACGGAAGAGCTCAGTAGCAGCCAGGAGCGCACAGTAGTCGTCGAGAATATTTTCCTTGCCATCATTCAGAAGCTCGGGGTTGTGCTGGCTTAGAAAGCCAAACGCCTCCTCAGCGGTTCGCAGATAGGCTGCGCGCGAAAAATCGCCATCGCCCGGCATCGTGCTGGCAAGCGCAAGAGCCGCAATCGCCATGCCACCGCCGGAGCGGAAGCCTGCCTCGAAGGCATGAGGACCAACAGCATCATTCAGATTTTCCGTCGTATCGGAGCTGTTTGTTTTCAGCTTCGTCTGCCAGTTCGGGTTTCCGATAGACCGGTCCTGCGGAAGCTTCCCCTTCCCAGGAGCGGTGATCGTCTCGAAGAAGGAACCGTTCGGTCGTTTCATCCGCACCAGAAAATCAGCCCCGAACAGACCCTCATCCAGCATCCGCCGCTCGTACTCAGAAAAGTCATCGTCCTTCCGCTCCATGAGAACGCGATAACTCTTCAAGAGGGTCCAGGCGGCTAGCGGCACCTGCTGCGGATTGAAGAAGGACGAGGGATTCTGATGGGAAAGATGAATTCCATAATCCCCTGTTGCGTCATACCAACCCCCATGGACATCAACAAATCCGGGCCGCCTATTGGGAAGCGCAAGATGCCGATCCGCCTTGTCTATCAGACCCGACGAGCGCTGTCCCTTGAAATAGAACACAAGGTTCGAAAGCGTATTTCTCTCGAGAATATTTTGATCGATGTCGAAGACACTCGAACTGACCCGCCCATTCGCAGACGTCACGACGAGCACATAGTGACCTCGATCCTTCCACTCCGAAAAGTCGGCACTCCAGAAAATACGGTCCTGCCATGATGCGACTGCTCCAGCCGGAACCAGCCGGCCTGAGAACACAGCCTTGTTCGTTACCGCATCGACCAACTCGAATCGCTCTGGACGATCTTCCTCTGTCCCCATGATCAGCGCCTGCTTTGAGGACGTCGTCTCGTAGCCTACTTGATCCACCAGAACACGCATGGCAGCCCAGGTCGTTGGTACGAAGAGGCCGCCTACGCATAGTGCAAGCGTCAACTTCAAAAGCAGGCGCATAGGTTTCCTTATTTAGATATATCCAGGACGAACGTCCACGGACGGGATGAGGCTCTTTCAATCCGGTATTCTGATGATCTTCTCGTTGCCTGCTTTGTTATCTTCATTCAGGAAGTCTCCTCTTGTCGATTCGTTTCTTATTTAGTTTTTGGCTGATGGCGGCCGCGCCCTTCGCGACGGCTCAGCTGCGTCGCGTCGATCTTCACCACGTCGATCCGCCGCATGTGGTGATCGGGTATGTTTTCCCGCAAAACAAGACGCTCGATACGTCTGAAATCGACCCCTTCAGCATGACGCGCGTGAACTACGCCTTCGCAAACATCATGGCAGGGCGAATGGTTGAGGGGTTCCCTCACGATCCGGAGAACCTGGCGTCTCTCGTTGCGCTGCGGAAGAAAAATCCTTCGCTGCAGATTTTCATATCTGTCGGCGGCTGGTTATGGTCCACCAACTTCTCTGACGTCGCACTCACCGCCGAAAGCCGCACGCTGTTCATCGAAAGCGCCATCTCTTTCCTCGCGCAATACGATCTCGATGGACTCGACATCGACTGGGAGTACCCAGGAGATGCAGGAGCGGGTCATCCATTCCGCAGCGTCGACAAAACGAACTTCACACTGCTGCTGCAGGAACTCCACACACGCTTCGATCGCGAAGAGAAGCACACACACCATCGTTGGCTGCTCTCGATCGCAGCCGGAGCGTCAAACGAGTTTCTCGATCACACCGAGATGAGGAAGGCAGTGCGGTATCTCGACACCGTAAACCTGATGGCGTACGACTATTACGTTCCTGGCCCCGACAAGAGCACCGGACATCATGCCCCGCTCTACACGAGTCCCTCCGACCCCAAGAAGATATCCGCCGATGCCTCCGTGCGTTCCTTTGAAACAGCGGGCGTTCCGTCGACGAAGATAGTGCTCGGCATCCCCTTCTATGGACACGCGTGGCAGAACGTCGCGAAGATCAACCAGGGTCTTTACCAGCAAGGAGAGCCAATTCCGGGTTCTTATCTGCCGTATAACGTGATCGTCGGCAAGCTTACCGGCGGCCAATGCGAGCGTATCTGGGATCCGATCGCATCCGTGCCCTACCTCTACAGCGCGCAGCAACAGATCTTCATCACCTACGAAGATCCTGAATCCATCAGCACCAAATGCGACTACATGCTCCGGACACAAACTCCGTGGCGTGATGTTCTGGGACTACGCTGGCGATTCCAATCACGAGCTGCTTAACGCCATTGACGCGCGGCTCCGCCCCAAAATACGTCACGCGGAGAGCAGGCCATGACCACAGACCGCAGAACGCAGACCGCAGCGATTCCATCAGCGACACTCTCAACCAGGATCACATTGCGGCTATAGGTGCGCAGCTGGTCGCATAGCGTTCTCGCGCAGATCTCGAACATCCACCGCCGTTACTGCATCTGCATCAAAATCAGCCGCGTAGACAGTCCCATTCTGTGTATCCACCGTCAACGCATAGGGATGACGCCCGGCCTTTAGTGTGGCGACAACTTTCTTTTGCGCACCATCGATCACGCTGATCGAATCACCGTGCATGTTGGCTGCATAAATCAGGTTCGCCTGAGGATCAGCTGCAATCGCCTGTGGATGTGGGCCCACCGGGACCGTTGCGATCGCTGCTCCCTGCGCCAGGTCAATCACCGTCACGGTATCGTCTTCATAGTTCGCCACGTAGAGCAACCTGCGCACGGCATCGAGCGCTGTAGCGCACGGCATGCGCCCCGTCTTCACCGGCACACCCACTTTGCCGTATCGATCGAGCGCAATAACATCCCCGCGTCCGATGCGCGCAACGTACGTGACCCCGGTATCTGGCTCAAGAGACAGGTCCCATAGGTGCAAATCTCCCACAGGCATCCGGCGAATCGCTTCGGTCTGCCCGTCGATCACCGTTACATGTCCGCCCTCATATCCCAGCAGATAGATCGCATGATGCTCAGCGTCGATCACGATCTTATCCGCCGATCCTGCCTGCAGCAGATGCATCGTATTCGTCGCCCCATCGAACACACGGATCGCACCACTAAATGTATTGGACACGTACACACGATTCGCCACCTCATCCGCCGCCAGCACATACGGCGTGCGTCCGACATCCAGTGTCGTCAGCACCGTATCCGTCACGCCGTCGAGCACACTCATCGAGCCAGCGCCGTTATTCGCTACGTACACGCGGTTTGTTCTGCTGTTGATCGCGAGGGAAACCGGCCCCGCTCCAACCGGCACCTGCCGCGACACATGCGTCTTCCCGTCGATGACAATCACAGCCCCACGCAGCGTATCCACTGCATAAACCTTCCCGCTGACAGGATTGAAGGCAATCGCCCTGCTGCTGAGCAGTCCGGAGACAATCGCCGGAGGCGTCGCAGTCCCTGCAGTCTGCGGATGCATTGCCACCGACGGCCCCAGCGCCAGCAGCAGAGGAAGCAACGTTTTTCCTTCCTTCATGATCATCCTCAACGCTGCCGGTCCACGCCAATGCAAACAGTTCCACCCACCCATCGATTGTTTTGCAAAGCATGCAAAGTATGTCATGATGGGCGGCGTGCCACAAGCATTTCAACCCAGCTAAATACAGAAGACGGTGCCTCCAGCGCCGCGCTGCACTCGTGTGACGAGGCTTTTCTACATGCAACTATTCCGCTGTCCCGGCATCTCCCGCAAAACCCTTCTCGTCGCCCTCGCGCTTTCTATCCTCGCCACGGCAAATTTGCGGGCCGCTGCTGCAACATTCAAAGTCCTCGCTATCGCGGAGGCGGGTGGCATCCACAAGCCGTTCGTTGACGCGGCGAAAGCATGGCTCTCCAGCGAAGGCAAAGCTGACGGCTTTACCGTCGATTACCTGGAGAACACCAATCCCATCAATGAAGAGTTTCTCTCTCATTACAAGCTCTTCATCCAGCTGAACTATCCGCCGTACGCCTGGACTCCCACCGCCGCTGCAGCTTTCGAGCAGGCAATCAGTCGCGGCACCATCGGCTGGGTTGGATTTCATCACGCCACCCTTCTCGGTGAGTTCGACGGGTACCCCATGTGGAACTGGTTCTCCACCTTCATGGGAGGAATCCGCTGGAAGGATTACATCGCCACCTTCGCCACGGCTAAGGTTCACGTCGAGGATGCAACTCACCCCGTCGTGAAAGGGCTACCCTCATCCTTCACCATCGACAACGAGGAATGGTACACCTACGATCGATCCCCTCGTCCGAATGTCGCCGTACTCGCCAGCGTCGATGAGAAGTCCTACACGCCCGACTCACCGAAGAAGATGGGCGATCACCCGGTTGTCTGGACGAATCCTCACGTCAAAGCCCGCAACGTCTACATTTTCATGGGCCATCACCCTGAACTCTTTGAAAACCGGGCCTACACGACGCTCGTGCATAACGCCATCCTCTGGGCCGCAGGAGCCTGATGTTGTTCCGCACTCTTTTGATCGTCATAACGCTTCTCTGCGGCGCACGGACAACCTTGGCGCAAAAGCCCTTCCGTGTCCTCGCTCTATATTCGAAGAACGTCGAAGCCGATCACGTCCAGTTCGCCGAACAGGCAATCCGCTTCTACACCGCCGCAGCAACCAGCCACCATTACGAGTTTGTCGCCAGTGAACGCTGGGACGACCTCAACACCGACACGCTCGCTCGTTATCAGATTGTCCTTTGGCTAAACGATTCACCACATACCGAGGAGCAGCGAAAAGCGTTCGAAACCTACATGAGCCGCGGTGGCGCTTGGATTGGCTTTCATGCCGCTGGATACAACGACAACAGCACCCACTGGCCCTGGTTCGTCGACTTCCTCGGCGGTGCAGTCTTCTATAGCAATAGCTGGCCGCCGCTGCCGGCAAAGCTGCGAGTCGATGACCCGGCGCATCCGGTCACAAGAGGCCTCGGCGCCACCGTCAGCTCTCCCGCAAACGAGTGGTATATCTGGTCTCCGGATCCGCGCCTGAATCCCCGCGTCAGAGTCCTGCTCACACTCGATCCGTCGAACTATCCCATCGGGCTCAAAGATGTGCTCGGCGGCGGAGACCTGCCCGTCGTCTGGACCAATACCGCCTACAGGATGGTCTACATGAATATGGGCCACGGCGATAAAATCTTCGATGACCCACAACAGAACAAACTCTTTCTCGCCACGCTCCTCTGGCTTGGCTCCAATAAAAGTAGTTCCACAAAGCACGCACACGTGCCACCGAGCTAGCGCCTGGACTGGAAGTAACATACGACTTCACTCTCGAAAGTCACCTTCCCCCGTAGAATCGAACTCAAACTCTATGGATTCGATTCGACACTTCGCGGCAACATTGCTCCTTTTCTCCGTTGTCACTCTGGCGGCCTGCCGAACCCCCGCTCGCGCAAACGACTCCATCGACCCAACCCTCGCTGCTCAAATCACCGCAATTCCAGCCATCGATAATCACGCCCACCCACTCCTCTCCCCGCCCGCCTACGCCACCGACCGCAACTTCGACGCCCTCCCCGTCGACAACATGGAGCCCGACACCGACCCCGCCGGCATGCGCCCCGACCTGCCCGCGCTCCACGAAGCCTGGCAGGCCATCTTCCACTTCAACGGCCAGCCCCCACTCGACGCCGCCGGACTCACGCAACTCGATGCAGCCCGGGAAGCAACCCGCCGCGAGCAAGGCGAACACTACGCCACCTACATCCTCGACCGGGCCAACATTGGCACCCAACTGGCCAACCGGGTGGCCATGGGCACGGGAGTCCAGCCTCCACGCTTCCGCTGGGTCCCCTACGTCGACACGCTCCTCTTCCCCCTCGACAACTCCGCCCTCGCCACCACACCCGACCGCAAACAGTTCTTCCCCCTCGAAGACAAGCTCCGCGCAACGTATCTCGAACAAGCGAACCTCAAAGCGCTCCCACCCACACTCGACCTCTACCTCAGCAAACTAGTCACGCCCATCCTCGAACAACAAAAATCGCAAGGTGCCGTAGCCGAAAAATTTGAGATCGCCTACCTCCGCTCATTCGGCTTCGACGACATCCCCCAACCCGAAGCCGCCCGCATCTACGCCACACTCCTCCACACCCCGCATCCCAACGGAACCCAGTACAAGCGCCTCCAGGACTTCCTCTTTCGCTACATCGCTGCCGAGTGCGGCCGCCTCAACCTCCCCGTCCACATCCACACCACCGCGGGCGGCGGAGGCTACTTCTCGATCGCCGGCGACAACCCCCTTCTCCTCGAATCACTCTTCAACGACTCCCGCCTCCGCCACACCAACTTCGTCCTCCTCCACGGCGGCTGGCCCTTCGTCCACGAAATCGGCGCTCTCCTCCAAAAACCCAACGTCTACCTCGACCTCTCCCAGCAATCTCTCATGATCAGCCCGCGCACCATGTCCTTATGGCTCCGCGAGTGGCTCGAGCTCTACCCCGAAAAAATTCTCTACGCCACCGACGCCTACCCTTACTCCTCCTCCATGGGCTGGGAAGAGGCCGCCTGGATCGCCAACCAGAACATCCGCACCTCGCTTGGCTTCGCTCTCACCGGCATGATGCAGGACAAGCAAATCACCGAACCCCAGGCAGAAAAACTAGCGCGTATGGTCCTCCGCGAAAACGCCGAAACCCTCTACAAGTTCTAACCACCCCAACAACTTATCCCCGCCACAATCCTCGTTTAAAACATCTACGAAATATTTCGTTGACAAGTACGAACAATATCGTATATGGTCTCCCCATGATCAAGAAGCAGGCAACACCGAAGCCGACCGAAAGCGAGCTCGAACTCCTCGGAATCCTCTGGGAGCGCGGTCCGCTCACCGTGCGCGATCTGTTTGAGGCCGTCAACGAAGGCCGGCCCGTCGTCTACACCGGCGTCCTCAAACTCATGCAGATCATGACCGAGAAGGGCCTCGTCGAACGGGACGAACGCGAGCGCGCCCACCTCTACCGCGCCGCAGTCTCGCAAGCCGACACCGAGCGCCGCTTCCTGCGCGAACTCAGCGAAAAGTTCTTCGCAGGCAGCGCGGCCCAGTTAGCGCTCCGTGCCCTGCAGATCGAAAAGGCAAGCGACGAAGAGCTCGAGGCAATCCGTCAATTAATCGAGAAAAGATCCTAACCACGTAGCACTTGGTCTGTCAGATAGGTATTCCGCTGGAGGAAGGTCGAAATGATGAGCCCGATGGCTTGGTTGTCACGCGAAGAGATAGTGGCGCTGGGGTGGTCTCTGCTGCACTTCTGCTGGCAGGGCACAGCCGTAGCAGTGGTCTACGGAGTGGTCGATCGTCTCTCCTCACGCGCATCCTCAACAGTCAGATACACCGTCGCGCTCACCGCATTAATGCTGATGCCGGCCGTCGTCATCGGCACGTTCGCTGTCGAGCTGCGAGTCGCAACTCCGGTCCACGCAACGGCGCCCGCAGCCTTTAGGGCTCTGGCTGCCCCGCCCGCCTCCAGGCCGACCCCGATGCTTCATGAGCTCCCCTTGGCTTCGAGCCTCGAAGACCAAACCAACTGGCTGGCCGTGCGGGCCGATCGTATCCTGCCCTGGCTGGACGCATTCTGGCTCGCCGGCGTTCTTCTCCTTGCCATCCGCTCGTTCGGGGGATGGTGGCAGCTCAGCCTCGTCCGCCGTCGCGCACAGAGAATGATCCCTCAAGAGGTCGAGCGCATGTTCCTGCGTCTATGCGAGCAGATCCACACAGGCCGAAAAGTTATCTTGCGAGCATCCGACGAAGTCATCTCCCCACTCGCCATGGGAGTCTGGCGTGCAACCGTTATCCTGCCGATCAGCGCCGTGCTTTCGCTCTCGCCCGAAGAGCTCGAAGCAGTCATCGCCCACGAACTCGGCCACATCCGGCGCGGCGACTATCTTTGGAACCTCATGCAGACCGCGATCGAAAGCATCCTCTTCTTCCATCCTGCCGTCTGGTGGCTCAGTCGAACCGTGCGCGACCGGCGCGAAGTTTGCTGCGACGAAATTGCCGTACGCAGTTGTGCTGGTCCCGCAGTCTACGCACGCGCACTGCTGCGGCTTGAAGAGCAGAGATCCAGGAAGCTGCGGCTGGCGATGGCGCTGGGTGGATGCGGCGGATCGCTCTTAGGACGAGTAAAAAAGGTACTTGGAGAAGACATGGCAATGGAGAGCAGAATGACAAGTGGAATGAGTGTAGCGGCAGTGGGCGCTTTGGTAACGGCGCTCCTGTTGGGCCCGAAGATCAGCGAAGCAGTAGCAGTACCGATGGCGACCAGGGTCCAGCCGGTCGTAGGACAGGTCATCAAAGGATTGCCCGCAGCGATGGTATTCCAGATGGAAGGAACGACGCGCTTCGTCGTTCCCGCTCCTGCGACTCCTGCAATCGCGCCCAAAGCTCCCACTCTTGCGCTGCAGATCGCACCTGCCGTGGCGCCATCTCCCGCGCCGCTGCCACATCCGCAGGCTATCCCCTCAGTCGCACCGCATCCGAATCCAAATCCGAATCCAAATCCAATGATCGCCTCAATCGGCGTTTTCGAATTCCAGGAAGCAGGCGGCACTCCCTCACCAAGCGGAGCAGCTTATCTGGATGGCATGCGAGCGGCGGGATATCCCCTCGATCTGAACAACGATCTCAATTCACTGATTTCGCTCCGATCGGTTGGCGTCACACCGGAGTACGCGAAGTCAATGGGCACTGCAGGGCTCGGCAAGCCGACCATACATGACCTGATCTCGCTGAAGTCCATGGGCGTCACGCCGGAGTACGTAGCCTCGCTGAAACAGAGCGGTCTCGCCCCCAAAGACTTTCACGAGGTCGTAACCGAGAAATCGATGGGAATCACCCCCGAATACGCCGCCGAAATGAAGCAGAAGGGATTCGGCGATCTCAGTGTGCACGAGTTGGTAACAATGAAGTCGATGGGAGTAACTCCTGAATACGCAACCCAGATGAAAAAGGCATTTGGCGAGCTCTCGACACACGACCTCGTCACCATGAAGTCGATGGGAGTGACTCCCGAGTACGGCGCAGACATGAAGAAGTCATTCGGCGATCTCTCGACCCACGACCTCGTTACCATGAAGTCGATGGGAGTGACTCCCGAGTATGGCGCAGACATGAAGAAATCATTCGGCGACCTCTCGACGCACGACCTCGTCACGATGAAGTCGATGGGCGTGACTCCCGAGTACGCAGCCCAGATGAAGCAGAAGGGATTTGGCGATCTCAGTGTGCATGAGCTCGTATCCCTCAAGGCTCAGGGCATGACGCCGGAGTATGCAGCCTGGCTGAAGCAGCAGTTCCCGCAGGCAACGACAGACGAAATGCGACGAGCGGCCACCTTCCATCTTGACGATAAGTTCGTCGCCAGCGCGAAGGCCCACGGCTTCGACGGCAAAGATATGGACAAGTTGCTGAAACTCAAAATGTCCGGGTTGCTGGACTAAAGTCGCTTCTCGGACAAGTAGTTTGCTATGGCTCTTCGGAGGGAACGCAGGGGTTCATCCCCGGGCTTTCTCTTCACGGCGCATCTTGAACATAAGGAGAGACAACATGCGGAAGATTCTTGTTCTCGGTTTGATGACCGCACTCGGTGCAACACTTGCAGTTGCCGACACCGCTGGCACCTGCTCCATTCGCGCTGGAAGAAGCGAAGGCAAGATGTCCTTCAGTTCCGAGCGGGGTGATTGCGCCACAGCACACAACAACTGCCATCAGGGCGACTCCGACATGCTCTGGACCAAATGGAGCGGAATCACCCCGCAGGACCTCGAGCACGAGGGCGCCAACGTGGACGCCCGCATGAAAGCCGAGGCCGGCGAGATGCGCTGCGTCGGCACCGTGCACGAAGCCGCGATGCGCGGCACTTACTCCTTCACCCCGGATGAAGGATTTGTAAAACGCATGGAGGCAATGGGCTTCGACGATCAGAACCCGGACCGCCTGCAGGGCTATGCCATGCTCGACATCACAACCGCATGGGTCAAAGAGATGAAAGACGCGGGCGTCAGCGAGATGAACTCGCACAATCTCATGGGACTCAAAGCCCTGAAGGTCGACCCGGCCTACGTCAAGGCAATGGCCGCGGCCGGCTATCCCGAACTTCGCGCTCAAAAGCTGACCAGCATGAAGGCCGTCGGAGTGTCTCCGGAAAAAGTCCAGGCAATCCGAGCGATGGGCTACTCACCCACCCAGGAAGAACTCGTCCAGATGAGCGTCTTCAAGATCGACGCACCCTTCGTCGAGCGCATGAAGGCACGCGGCTTCAAGGACCTGACCATCGCACAGCTGGTAAAAATCAAGGTCTTCAAGCTCGACGAGTAAACGCATCTTCCCGGCGAAGAACGTCATTCCCTCTCCCCGCCGACTACCGGGGACAGCTTATTCCGCTCCCAGCGCAAAAAATAAATCTAAAAAAAGAGGAAAAATTTCAGCCTCGAAAATCCACTATCTAAGAACCCCGTTTTTGCGCATAAGAACCACGCTATGGCCACAAAAAACCACGCAAAAACCCTGTTGAAAACTAAAAACCCCTGCAAAAACGCCCGCTCCACTAGCCCGAAAAAATTACTCCTCTTCCAAATATTTTTTCGAGTTAAAAAGTGACCGCTCCATACTTCGCACCCACTCCGTAACCTCACCCGGCCTCTTGCCCGCAGCCTGAGCCGCCGCGAACTCATTCCGCAGCGCCTGCATCTTCGCCTCAAGATCATCCAAAGCGCTCAACAGAATAGCCTCCGGAGTCATCGGAAGCTTCGGCGACCCAAACTCATACTTCCCGTGGTGGCTCAAAATCATGTGCTCCACCAGCATCGTCAGCCTCTCCGGAAACGGCGCAATCTCCTGCACCTTCTCCCGCAACATCCCCTGCGCGATGCTGATATGTCCGATCATCTGACCCTCTAACGTGTAGGAAAAGCTTGACTTCCAATCCAACTCCCTCACCTTCCCAATGTCATGCAGAATCGCCCCCGTTACCAGCAGATCCTGATCGACCTCCGGATAAAACGGCGCCGCCGCAAGGCAAACCCGAACCAACGTCAGCACATGCTCCAGCAACCCACCCAGCCATGCATGGTGCAATCTCTTTGCCGCAGGAGCCGCCTGAAATGCTGGCCCAATCGCTGCATCATCAAGAAAAGAAAAGACAAGCCGCTTCAGATCCGCATTGCAAAACGCGTTCACATATCCCCGAAGCTCCGACCACATCTCTCCGACGTCAAACTTGGACGCCGGCTGAAAATCGGTAGGATCGACCTCCGAGTCCGCAGCCAGTCGCAGCTTCTTCAGTGTTACCTGAAACTTACCCTGATACTTCGACACATCGCCCTGCACCTTGACGTAGGCACCCTCGGAACAAGTGGCAATCGGATCCGCCACGTCATCCCACATCCGCCCTTCAAGCGATCCCGTCTTATCACTCACAATCAAAGCAAGATACTGCCCACCCTGCTTCTTATCTCGTATCTGCATCGAGGTCAAAACAAAGTAGCTTGTAATAGTTGAATTTTCGAACTGCGCCACATCTTCAATAAAAAAATCTTTCATCATCACCAGAATACCGCGCAACAAGAAATGCACCCCAAACAAAAGACAAAACGCGAGAGCCGAAGCTCTCGCGTCTCAATAAAACCATGACACAACAGCAATTTACTGCGGTTGAGGAGTCGTCGGAGGCGTAGTCTTTGGCGGCGTTGGAGGCACTGCATCCGGAGTCTTCGGAGCCGGAGGAAGTGTTCCCTCCTGCGGAGTACCACGGTCCGGAGCCTTTGACGGAGTCTCCTCCGGCTTCGGTGCAGCGGGCTTCGGAGGCTGATTCTGCAACCGCTCCTTGGGCGCGTTCTTGTCTTTAGGCTGCTTTTTCTTCTTCTTAGCCGTATCGCCATTCAAACCCAGAGGAGCCGCCTGTGCCTGCTCGGACACCTTTTCTTCAGGAGTCGCAGCAATCGGCCCAGCTATCGCTTTCTCTTTCGTTTTCTTCTGCTTTTTAGCCTTCTTTTCCGCGTCTACCTGCTTGGCACGAGCGCTATAGCGAGTCTTTCCCGTCTCCACAGGCTTAGCATCAAAGGGATTCGCCCCTACATCAGCGCTGGACGAAGCATTCTCCAAAGGCGTGCCTCCCGGCGCCGCTGCTGCTGCCATCTGGCCTGGCGCAGCTGAGGCTGAGTTCGCTCCAGCTCCAACATCACCTCCAGAAGCCGTCTCTTCCGGACCTGCGGGGAGCGAATTGCGCGGAGCCTGGCCGAACCGCACCTTCTCACGCTTTACTTTCTTGGGCTTAGCCGAGGTAGTCTTCTTCGACGCAGTCTTAGCCGTACTCGGGGTGGTCGTCGAAGTTGTCGAGACCACCGCTGAAGCAGGCGTAGCCACTGGAGGAGCAGGCTTCGCGGTGGAATACTTGGTCCCCCGGTCAAACCGCTTCTTTTCCTGAACCGTCTTCTTTTTCTTCACCGCTGGAGGCGTGTACGCGGTAAACGCCAGCTTGGTCTCCTTTGGGCTCGCCGCAGAGTCCACATAGCCAGCACGTATGTCGATGTAGGCGTCCTCGCGCAGCTTCGTCAGGTAAGTGCGCAACGCCGGCTGCATAGCCTCCGAGTACATCGCCTCCTGAACCTGCGGTTCCACATCCTTCAGCGGCGCAACTCCGGCTGGGCGATGCTCGGTCACCTTAAGAATGACGAATCCCTGCTTCGTACGAATCGGCGCCGTCCACTCTCCCACCTTCAGGCCAAACGTCTGATCTTCCAGAAGCTGACCCAGCGCACCGCGTTTGTACAGTCCAAGGTCGCCACCCTCTGCTGCCAAAGGACCACCCGAGTACGCCTTGGCCAGGTCCTCGAATTTGTCCCCTGCTTTCAGCTTTCCTTCCACGTCCTCTGCCTTTGCCTTAGCCTGAGCGACCAAGGCATCATTGGCATCTGCGGGCGTCGGAATCAGAATTTCGCTAAGTCTGATCTGCTCCGGCTGGGCAAACTCCTGCTTGTGCGCCTCGTAGTAGGCCTGCTCCTGTCCCTGTGTCATCTGCAGATGACGGCTCACTTCGTCCCGCACCACCATTTGCGTAATCACGTTGTCGCGGATGCCGGCCTTGAAGTCTTCAAACGACACACCTTGCTGGCGCGCCGCTGCCTCCAGGTCTTCCATCGTCGCCAAATGATTGGACTTACGAATCTCATCCAGCTGCCGGATCACCTCGGAGTCGGCGTTGACTCCCAGTTCTTTACCCCGCGACAGCAGTAACTGCTTATCGATCATGTCGCGCAGCAGGTTCTTCTGCCTCTCCGCTGCATCGGCCGGACTCGCGTTCGCTCGTTGGTTTTCTTCAGCAAGTGCCTGCTCGGCCCGCTCCACATCGCTACGGCTAATGATCAGATCGTTAACGTGAACGACCACATCCTCGACCACACTTCCGCCAGGCGTAATCGGCGGCGTCACCGGCAACGTAAATTGAGGCTGCGGTGCGTTCGGCACGCTCAACGGGCTCTGGTACCGCGGCGCTTGTGCTTGCACCACTCCCGGCAGTGCTAGCAGGCCCAGCCCGCACACCACCGCAAACTGCGAAATTCTCAAGGTCATCGTCACTCGTATCTGGTCAGCATCCGCGATTGAACATCGATCGCCTGACATATCGTCCTGGCGGTTGGACTCACCCTGGCTTTAGACGGTATGCGTACCCAATTCTAACTGCCCTGACCCAAACAAGCGAATCCTCTTTCGCCCAAGCCCCAGCTTACCTCTGGATGCTATACTCCGTCCAAGATAGGACTGCGGTCCTCGCGCAGTAATATGCGCCGTTTTCACCTTTTTTGAGGTTATCCAGCCTATGGCTCCCCGTACCCGCAGTGCACTCTTCTCCGCCTCGCTTTTTCTCGGCACCTGTGCCATCCTCGGCTCGTTGATCAACCAGAAGGTTGCCGCCCAGTCCGCCAGCGATGAGTCCACCCTGCGCGACTCGCTCCACTCCTTCACCAACGTCTACTCGCTCGTCGAGCAAAACTACGCCGAGCCGATGAACACCGACAAGACCGACAAAGCTATCTACGACGGTGCTATCCCGGGCATGCTCCACGTCCTCGATCCGCACTCGAACTTCTACGACCCAAAAGCCTACGCCCAGATGCGCGAGGACCAGCACGGCAAGTACTACGGCGTCGGCATGACCATTCAGCCTCAGCCCACTGCTAACGGCAAAACCAAGATCGTCGTCCTCTATCCCTTTGAAGGAACCCCCTCCTATAAGGCCGGCATTCGGCCCGGCGACGAGATCCTCACCGTCGACGGCAAATCTACCGACGGCATGGATACCACCGGTGTAGCCAGCATGCTGAAAGGTGCGCGCGGCACGCACGTCTCGGTCACTATCGTGCGTGAGGGTGCCGCCCGCCCGATCGTCTTCGACCTCGTGCGCGACGAAATCCCCCGTCCCTCGGTCGATCTCGCCTTCCTTATTCGTCCTGGCATCGGCTATATCCGCGTCAACAGCTTTATTGAGACCACCAGCCATGAAGTAAGCGACGCGCTCGACAACTTCGGCGAGATCCACGGCCTCATCCTGGATCTTCGCGGCAATCCCGGCGGCCTTCTCAACGAAGCCGTCGCCACTTCCGACAAATTCCTTCAGAAAGGCCAGATCGTCGTTTCCCAACGCGGCCGCGCCTTCCCCGACCAGGTCTATCGCGCCACGCGCGGCGAAGAAGGATCCAAATTCCCTATCGTCGTCCTCGTCAATCGCGGCACCGCCTCTGCTGCGGAGATCGTCTCAGGTGCGCTGCAGGATCATGACCGCGCACTGATCGTCGGCGAAACAACCTTCGGCAAGGGCCTCGTTCAGACCGTCTTCAACATGGCCGAAAACACCGGCCTCGCCCTCACCACTTACCACTACTACACGCCGTCCGGCCGTCTCATCCAGCGCAACTACGACCACGTCTCGCTCTACGACTACTACTATGTCCGCGACGAGGCGAAGGCCAACGACAAGACCAACCTTGAGGTCAAGCTGACCGACTCGGGACGAACCGTCTACGGTGGCGGAGGAATCACTCCCGACGAAAAGATCGACGGCCTGAAGCAGAACCACTTTCAGGACAGCCTGCTCATCCACTACACCTTCTTCAACTTCAGCAAGCACTATCTCGCCACCCACACCATCACCAAAGATTTTGAGGTGGACGACAACATCATGCAGCAGTACAAGGCGTACCTGAAGGACAATCAGGTCGACTACACCGACGCCGAGATCGCCCCCGTCAGCGACTGGGTCAAGGCGAACATCAAGCGCGAGCTCTTCATCTCGCAGTTCGGTCAGCGCGAAGGCGCCAAGGTTGCTGCACAGTGGGATCCACAGATCGCCAAGGCTGTCACTTACCTGCCTGAAGCACAGACCCTTGAAGATCACTCAAGGCTCGCTCAGAAGACCACGTCAGCAAGTCGCTAATCTCAAGTATTGCCAATTGAAAATGGCGCTCAGGCTTCTCGCCTCAGCGCCATTTTTCTTTGCTTTGATCTCAAAATTGTTGGAGCGGGAGACCGGGATCGAACCGGCGACATTCAGCTTGGGAAGCTGACGTTCTGCCACTGAACTACTCCCGCTTCGCGTCTAATTATACCTTGCTGAATCGCCTCCTCGCCTCATGCTCCCGCCCTCTCACTCGCGAACGGTATACCTTATTAATCGAGGCTCAACGGCATACGATGAACGCTCTTCTTCTCTCGCAGTACAAACACCTTGAGGTCGCAACTTTACCAATTCCAGTACCGGGACCATTGGAAGTTTTGGTACAAGTCGCAGCATGCGGCATCTGCGGCAGCGACGTCCACGGCTACGACGGCACCTCAGGCCGACGCATTCCTCCGCTGGTCATGGGGCACGAAGCCGCCGGAACGATTGCTGCGGTCGGTTCGCAGGTCAACGAATTCACCGTCGGCGATCGGGTGACCTTCGATTCCACGGTCTACTGCGGCAAGTGCACGTTCTGTCGCAACGGCGAGATGAACCTCTGCGACAACCGGCAGGTGGTCGGAGTCTCGTGTGGAGACTACAGCCGCGCTGGGGCATTTGCAGAATATGTGACCGTGCCTGCGCGTATCGTCTACAAGCTCCCGGAGAATCTGGCCTTTGCGGAGGCGGCCATGCTTGAAGCCGTCTCGGTGGCGCTACACGCGTTGGCCGTCACAAACGTCCGTGGTGGAGAGACAGCTCTGGTGATTGGCGCAGGCATGATTGGACTGCTGACCCTACAAGCCGCCCGCGTCGCTGGCTGCTCTCGCGTGTTCGTTGCGGATATCGACAAGACGCGCTTGAAATCAGCCGCAGAGTTCGGCGCCGACGAGACCATTCTGGCCTCCGGCGCAGAACTGACGCAGGAGATTCTCCAACTGACCGAAGGACGTGGTGTGGATGTCGTTCTCGAAGCAGTCGGGCGTAACGAGACAATCGCTGCAGCAATTGATTGCGTGCGCAAGGGCGGCACGGTGACACTCATCGGCAACATCACACCGCAGGTCAATCTACCGCTGCAAAAAGTTGTTTCACGCCAGATACGATTGCAGGGATCGTGCGCGTCCTGCGGAGAATACCCGGAGGCGATGGAGTTGATGGCAGCAGGGAAGATTCGCGTCGAGCCACTTATTACCGCAGTCGCATCGCTCTACGATGGACCCGCATGGTTCGACCGCCTTCACTCCGGCGAACCAAATCTGATGAAGATTGTGCTCGACCCCAGAATCAGCTCAGGTCAGAAGCTATGAGCGAGAATCTGTTCGATCTGAGCGGTCAGGTAGCTCTCGTAACCGGCGCAAGCCGAGGACTCGGACAGTACTTCGCCCGAGCGTTAGCCAGAGCAGGCGCGGACCTCATTCTTACCAGCCGCCATCAGGCTGACCTAAAGCCGTTTGCATCGGAGATCGAAGCGTTGGGCCGCAGAGTCCTGCCGCTCGAGCTGGACGTTCGCAATCAGGAGAGCATCGAGCGAATGGCCGCCGCTGCAGAACAGGCCTGGGGCCAGGTGCACATCCTGGTCAACAACGCCGGATGCAACGCGCGAAAGCCTGCTCTCGATGTGACCTGGGACGACTGGAATCTGGTGCTCGACACCAACCTGCGCGGAACTTTCTTCGTCGCCCAGCAGATAGCGCGCCGCATGGTCCAACACCGCTATGGCCGCATCATCAATATCGGTTCCGTGACGAGCGTCTTTGGTTACGCCGGCCTTGCACCCTATGGAGCAAGCCGCGGCGGCGTCCGGCAACTGACGATGAGCCTCGCCGACGACTGGGGCAAACACGGAATTACCGTCAATTGCCTCGCTCCGGGTTGGTTTCGGACAGAGCAGAACAAGATGCTCTACGAAGACAAGGAGTGGGTCGAGTACCTGGTCGATCGAATTCCCGTAAGACGCCCCGGTCAACCGCACGACCTCGACGGTGCCGTGGTCTTTCTCGCCTCGGAAGCCAGCCGCTACGTCACAGGGCAAACGCTTCTGGTCGACGGCGGAATATCGACTGGAGCCATGCGCGCCACAGTAAAGCCGCCAACCTCGTCATAGACTCCGAATAGCCAACTGCATTCATCCGATGGCCTGTGAAGATTCAGCAGGCACTGGCTCAATCCTGCCGAGCAGAAAAACATAGCCTGCGATGCCGATTACCAGGTAAACCGCCGATATGCCAAACGCCCACGCGAACGACTGTCGAGTCGCCACCACATAGCCGGTGATGATGGGCGCGCAGATTCCGGAGAGCTGATTGGAGAAGTTGATAATCCCTCCCACGCGCCCAACACTGTTACGGGGCGCAATCAGGGAAGGAACAGACCAGCCCACGGGAGACGCAGCCGAGAGCCCACCGATGGAGATGCTGATCCATATAAGTGCCGTCGTCGCGCTATGCGTATCCCCGGCGCCGAGGATGCCGAGACCGCAGGCCGTTCCAATGATCAGGACGCTCTTTCGAACAGAACTAGCATCCCATCCACGCTCAATCAGCACATCCACCAGCCAGCCGCCGACGATCAGGTCTGCCGCAGTAGCGACCAGCCACGGAACCCCCGTATAAAGAAACGAGTGCAGCAGATCAATATGCAAAGCGGAAGAAAGATAGGTGGGCAGCCAGGTCAGTAAAAGGTAAAAGACATAGTTGTAGGAGCCGAAGCCCAGAACCATCCCAATGACCTTACGTTGTCGAATGAGGTAGCCAAGAGAGGCTTGTCCAGCTTCGTTTGCAGCGAAAACACGATCATCCGTCGTGATGTAATCACGCTCTACTTCGGTCAGGTCCGGGTCATCCTTCGGATCGCGGTAGATTCGCCAGAACAGAAGAAAGTACAGGAAGCTGATCAATCCGGTAACCGCAAAGCTCCAGCGCCAGCCTACCTTTAGCAGCAGGACGCCAATAAGCGGAACGCCTATTGCAGAGGCGAACTTCGCCGCGCCGTCGAATAACGACGTGGCAAAACTGCGCTCTCGCGAAGGAAACCAATGGCCGATCGCCTTCGCATTCGAAGGAAACGTAGGCGCTTCTCCAACTCCGAGTAGAAATCGAGCCGCGAAAAATCCGCCAACCGTGGGCGTAATCGCCGCGCCGAAAGACGCAACACTCCAAAGAAAGGTACTGATCCGCCCGACGCGCTGAATTCCGAACTTGTCCAGCAGTACCCCGATGGGAAGCTGGCACATCGCGTAGGTCCAGTTGTAGGCGCCCGACAGGTAACCGAAGGTTACAGTCGAGATACCAAAAGTGGTGTACAGGGCATCGTGCGAGACCGAGAGGTTGACCCGGTCAAAATAGTTCACCAGAACGCCAAGGCCCAGAAGCCATGCAATGCGCCATCTGCGCCTTGGTACCGGGTTACTTCGAGTCGGATTCACGTCGTGATAACCAGCAAGGATGCACTCTCCGTGAAGCTCGTTCTAATGCCTCGCCTGCGCACGCATCGTGTATGCAATCAACTCAAGCACCCGCTCCGCCCTTAAGATGCAACTTAATACGTCGATTTTGAGAGTCGGCAACTACCGGGTGAGGCCACTACCCCGGCGAACTGCCGCTGCCTGCGTACCCAAAACCTCACGCGCATGTGTTACCTCGGGAAGATTGGCATCAGCCACGGACCACGCCTCCAAAAAAGTTTCATAACCCGCGCGAGCGCCGTCAGTATCGCCGGAGAGTTCCTTGGCACGCGCCAGCCCATACAATCCGAATCCGGACCCTGGACGCTCGACCAGCGCAGCCTCATAAGCCCCGCGCGCTCCCGCATAGTCCTTAACCTGCAGCAGCGTTGCCGCCTCCGTTTCGCCAACTGGGCGAACGTAAAATGGCGGCTCATGATAGCCCAACCCCTTCTCCGCCTTTGCAGCAGCAGCGTACAGCTTCTTCGCTGCTTCAAGCTTTCCCTGCACTGCCAACACGCCGGCCCGAAGCTCAAGCGAAGCAACACCAAGCGAAGTGATCAGCGGACCAGCCAGCGCATCGGGCATAACCGGAATCATCGGCGGATCATCCTTCTTCCCAGCCTTCGCTGCCTGCGCGTCTGCCTTCGCGACTTCGGCTTGCTCCTGCTGCAGTCGCCAAAGACCAGCATCCATGCGGAGAGATGCAGCCTGAGCCTCTGCTGAATCGTTCTGCTCAAGCGCCCGCATCCCCGTCGCAAACTCATGAAGTTCCGAGGCAAGGAAACGCAGATTCGAAGTCTTGTCACTTTCAGCCACCGGAGCCTGATTGATCAGCGTCAACACCGCATCCCAGTCGCCGACACGAAGCGCCACCGGAAGTCTCCTGCTCACGCGCGCCATCTGATCCCGCGCAGACCACACATACAGCGTCGCGGAAAGTTGTCCGCGCGCACCCGCCAGCCGGTCGGAGAGCGCGTTCGCATCAGCCAGCCTTCCCTGCTCCATCAGGTTAGCGATGCCGTACATCATGTTGTGAACATAGTTCCAGTCGTTATCCACCGCCACATGCTGCTCACGCATATACCGCTCATCCGCGGCAGTCGAGGCAGCAAACCAATGCTCCGCCTCCGGATAGTTCCCCACCCGATAAAAGATGTGGCCCGGCATATGAACCATGTGCCCCGAAGTAGGCGCAAGACTGGCCAACTTAGTGGCGCTCGCAATCGCACGTTCCGGATGATTCCCAGGCTCCATCGCATGGATCCAGTAGTGGTTCGCAGCAGAGTCGTTCGGAGCATCGCGGAGAACACCCTCGAGAATCGAAATTCCTTCCTTCTCTCCGGCCTTCGGCTCACCAGCCTCGTCATATCCATCCTCAACAGCAATCGCCAGGAAGATGCGGGCTTCAAGATCCTTCGGATACTTTTGAACGAGCTCGCGCAGCACAGCAATCTCAGCCTTATTATCGCCATCCTTGGCAACCGACGCGGCCTGCCCAGCTTCGATGTAAAGTTTCTCGGCGCCTTTGGTATGCCCCTTCAGACGCACCGCCTCAGTCATCGCCTTTGTGCCATAAACGTGACCCGATCCATTGCGAAAGCCCTCAGCCTTCCCCAGCCCCCACCAGCACATCGCGCAGTTCGGATCGACTCGAACTCCCTGCTCAAAAGCCTTAGTCGATTCATAGTCCCAGAAATCGTGCATCAGGCTCAGCCCCTGATCGAACCAGGCCTGCGCCTCCGGAGTAGCCGTAATACTAATGTGGCTATTCCCAATCCCCTCCATCCGAATCGGAACCGGGAGTTGCTCAGGCGGAGGAACCATCTGCATTCCATCCATGGTCTTGCCACTACTCATCGCCATCCCACCCATACCATTTTGTTGCGCGATCGAAACCGGGCCAGTACTTCCCGCCAGCACACTAGCGAGCACTACTGCGACATACCGCGACAATCCAGACCGGTAATTGGTGAAAACTGAGGCAATCCTTACAAATCTCATAAACAAGACTCTACGCGAACACAAGCTTAGAATGACAGACATCCAGAGGCAATCATGAAGGATTCCGACAAAAACCGGAAAAACGATTGATCGTTGGCGCAGGCCCAACGGATTGACGCTGGTCGGCGATCTTGCTCGCCGCGGAGTGAAGTTCAGAAGCAATGCTGCAAAATCAGAGGGGAATTGCTTGGTGACACCGGCTTGTACCGCTATACTCAAGGTTCCCGATGCGTCCAACCCAGCCCTCCCAGTTCGAGCACCCCGCACTGAAGAACTATCTGCTGGATCATGCCTACGACGAAATGTTCTCCGGTCCAGGCGATCTCCATCCCCATTGTCAACGACTGCTCGAACACTTCATCTCCCTTCCGGCAAATGAGTTGCAACGGCGAAAACAGGCAGCCGACCTCAGCTTTCTGAATCAGGGAATTACCTTCACCGTCTATGGCCGCGAAGAAGGAACCGAAAAGATCTTTCCCTACGATCTCGTGCCGCGCATCATCACCGCAGCCGAATGGGAAACCGTCGAACTCGGACTTGCCCAACGAATCACCGCACTCAACTTATTTCTGAAGGACATCTATAACGAAGGACGGATTCTTCGTGACGGAATTGTGCCTCGGGAGATGGTCTACACCTGCAAGCACTACCGCAGGCAGATGTCGGGATTGCAGGTTCCGCGGAACGTCTACATTGCGGTGTGCGGAACCGACCTGATACGTCTCGAGAGCGGCGAATTTGTTGTGTTGGAGGATAACCTCCGCGTTCCCAGCGGCGTCAGCTATATGCTGACCAACCGCAGGGTGATGAAGCGGATATTTCCGGAGCTGTTTCGCAACTACAACGTCCGACCCATCGAACAGTACACTCAACTCCTCCTGGGCACGCTCCGGTCGCTCGCGCCAGAAGGCAGGCCGGAGCCGAACATCGTCCTTCTCTCTCCGGGAGTCTTCAACTCCGCCTACTACGAACATGCCTATCTCGCTCGACAGATGGGAATCGAACTCGTAGAAGGGCGCGATCTCGTCACCCACGACAACGTCGTCTACATGCGAACGACAAACGGCCTGCGACGCGTGGATGTGATCTACCGGCGCGTCGATGACGACTTCATCGATCCGCTGGCATTCCGTGGAGATTCAATTCTCGGAGTAGCCGGGCTGTTCAACGCCTACCGCGCGGGCAACGTAACCTTGGCGAACGCCTTTGGGACAGGTGTCGCCGACGACAAGGCTCTGTATGCCTATGTCCCCGACATCATCCGTTACTACATGAGCGAAGAGCCCATCCTGAAAAATGTTGAGACCTATCTGCCTACCCGGAAGAGCGAGCGGCAGCATATACTCGCCAACCTCGACAAGCTTGTCGTGAAAGCCGTAGGCGAGAGCGGCGGATACGGCATGTTGATTGGGCCGCAGTCGACAAAGGCGCAACAGGAAGAGTTCGCCCTTAAGATCGAAGCCGATCCACGCAACTACATTGCACAACCGACAATCACTTTTTCGCGAGCACCCTGCCTGATCGGCGACGAACTGGAGCCGCGGCACGTGGACCTGCGACCTTATGTTCTCTTCGGCGATAAAGTGACGATCGTCCCTGGCGGGCTGACGCGGGTAGCGTTGAAGAACGGCTCGCTGGTCGTGAACTCGTCGCAGGGCGGCGGCAGTAAAGATACTTGGGTACTGAGCCGCTGAAAGGAGAGCCGATGCTATCACGCGTTGCCGACAGTCTGTACTGGATGAGCCGATATCTTGAGCGTGCCGAGCATACGACTCGTCTGCTGGACGTGAATCTGAGCCTGATGCTCGACGAGAGCGCCACCAGCGCGGAGCGGCGGTGGAAGCGCGTCCTCTTTGCGCTTGGCCAGCCAAAGGACGTCGACTGGACAGGCGAGCCGTACGCTCTAACCCAGGCGTTGACCTTCGACACAACCAACAAAGCGTCGATCCTGTCCTGCATCATCGCAGCTCGCGAAAACTCGCGTCACGTCAGAGAACAGATCTCAACGGAACAATGGCACCGGCTCAACAGCCTCTACCTCCAGGTGACGCGCCCTGAGCTACAAATCGCCAGGCAGGCAGAGGAACTCGCCTCCGGAATCAACGAGCCAAGCGAGTTTCTCCAGTCCGTAATGGAGGCCGTTCACCAGTTTCAGGGCGTCACGGACTCCACGATGAATCACGGTGAGGGATGGCAGTTCATCCAGGTGGGCCGATACGTCGAACGCGCATCGGCGACTGCCTTGTTGCTCCAGGCCTATCACTGGGATCTGTGGGACCATCCCGACCGCGCGGGAGGTGGCAACGAATATCTCGATTGGATGGGGTTGCTTCGCTCCGCAACAGCCTTCGAGGCTTACTGCAAGGTGTACACCGCGGACCTGACACCCGATCACATCTTCGAGTTCCTCCTGCTCGATGCGGAGTTTCCTCACTCAGTGCGTTTTTCAATCGATAGCGTCCAGTGTGCCCTCGAAAAGATTCAGGGAGACAGCAATAAGAGTCGCGCCGAGATCCTGCGTCGTCTCAGCGGCCGGTTACACGCCTCACTGAGCTACAGCAGCGCCGACGAGATTCTGCGTCAGGATGTGGTCGCATACCTCCAGGGCATTCAGGCGCAGTGCCGCGCCATTCACGACACCATCTACGAGCTCTATGTGGATTACTCGATTCAGACTGCGTTGGCAGGTTAAGCCTCACGAGGACGGACAATGTACTATTCGATTCGCCATCTGACGAAATTTCTCTACAGCAATCAGGTCAGCGAAAGCACGATGGAAACCCGCATGCATCCGCGGAGCGATCAAGAACAGCGCTGCCTGACGTTTCACCTCTCTGTCAGTCCGCGCTGCAGGGTCTCCAGCTATCGTGACTATCTGGCGAATCACGTCCACCACTTCGATATACCGGGCATGCATGGGCAGCTGGTAATCGTCGCAGAATCACTGGTTGAAGTACAGCCGGTTATACCAATTCCGGCATTCCTCACCTCAAACGCATGGGCCGATCTGGACTCGATGGTCGAAAAAGCCGACTACTGGGAGATGCTGCTGCCGAGCGAATTTACCGCACCGACACCCGCACTCGATGCCCTCGCCGCAGAGTTTGACGTACGGCGCAGAGACGATCCGCTCCAGGTTCTGCACAAACTCAATCAGCAGATCTACGAGTACTTCGACTACAAGCCAAAGTCGACTAAGGTGGATTCGCCGATCGATCTGGCGCTCGGCACAAGAGCAGGAGTCTGCCAGGACTTCGCACACATCATGATCGCTCTGATTCGTTCGAAGCTGCGGATTCCCTGCCGATACGTCAGCGGCTACCTGTTTCATGGCGACGATGATAAAGACCGCTCCGTCAGTTCAGCCACGCACGCCTGGGTCGAGGCTCTGCTTCCGTCTCTTGGGTGGGTAGGTTTCGATCCAACAAACTGGCTCGTCACCAGCAACAGGCACATCCGCACCGCCATTGGCCGGGACTACGCCGACGTTCCACCCACACGTGGCATCTTTCGCGGTCGCGCAGCCAGCGAACTGACCGTTGCGGTCCAGGTAACTCCAAGCATGGGAGCGCCATCCTTCGACCAGGAACTTCCAGTGCCGGAAGACTGGTCAACGCTCGTAGAAAGAGCAACACGCCTACCGGAACAGCCACCGCCGCCAACCCGCCAGCAACAAATGGCGCAGCAACAACAGGAAGGCTCTAAAATCATCTAGCTTCCTGAAGCAGCACTGCAAAAGAGTCAGAGTCGCCAGCCGAGCCTTATCGATCTCAAAACCATGCCTGCATTGCGGTTGGCGATGTCACTCACGTTAGAGTGGGACGCTGCGCCGGTTCGTTACTTGGACAAAGTTGTTGATTCTTTGGTGGAGCTGAGCGGGATCGAACCGCTGACCTCCTCGTTGCGAACGAGGCGCTCTCCCAGCTGAGCTACAGCCCCCCACCAGACGCGTATCGCACACCGCTTTCGCAGGCACAACACCGTCCAACAACCTCTTCGAGTGTATCAGTAAGCCTCACCCGACTCAAACTCACGCGAACGCTTTTACTTCCCCCGATTCGCCCACCGACCCCGTCACCCGGGTTCCAGCCGCCAGCGGCTTTTCCACCACATGCCAGACGTCGCCCGTATCATCCTTCACGACGCGGAGCACAGGAACCACTAATCTCGCCCCACTTCGCGCAACCGCCTCCAAAAAACCCACATCACCGGCGACGAACCCGGTCCGATCCAGCATCATCTGCCAACGTTGCTTTCCCGCCACACGCGACTCCTCGCGAATGTCAGTCACCACGCTGGAAAATTCGTTCTCTCGCAAGTTTCTTAGGCTCCCTGTTCATCATCATCCGAATTGTGTCCCAAAAGCAACGCGGGAACACTGTCTTATCGCCGGACAACGCACGCTCAGTTGCCGCAAATCCTGCCGATCCGTCACTTTCCATTCATCTACCCAGCCTCAACCCGCTACAATCACGACACCCATGACTCCGATAGCCAAGACACCCCCTCTGACCAAGCTCAGCCGCCGCCGTTTCCTCCTGACCTCCTCAGCCGCCGCAGCCGCAGCTCCCGCCATCACGCTGGCGCAATCCCGCCAACCCGAAAATCTCCCGCCCGCCATCGCCGCCCTCACCAACCGCCGCAACGAGGCTGCCCCCATCACCCTCGCCGAGCGTGAGCAGCGCCTCGACCGCGCCCGCGCCCTCATGCACCAGAACAAAATCGACGCCATCGTCATCGCCACGGGCACCTCGCTCAATTACTTCACCGGCCTCCGCTGGGGTCAGTCCGAGCGCTTCTTCGCCTGGACCCTCCCAGCCAAAGGCGCACCTTTCATCGTCTGCCCCGTCTTCGAAGAAGGTCGCGTCCGCGAGCGTATGGATGCCCAACCCGCCACCCTCCCCTCGGCTTCTACAACCCGTGTCTACACCTGGAACGAAGACGAAGACCCGTACAAGCTCCTTGCCAAAGCCCTCAAGGAATCCGGCATAGTCACCGGCAAAATCGGCGTCGAGGAGCGCACGCAGTTTGTCTTCGCCGACGGCATCGCCCACGCGAGCCCTGTCCTCACCGCAACCAGCGCAACTCCCATCACCTTCGGATGCCGCGGCGTCAAAACCCCAGCCGAACTAGCCCTCCTGCAACTCGCCAACAACATCACTCTCTCCGTATACAAAGCCGCGTACGAATCCGCCAAACCCGGCATGACGAACCGCCAGTTCTCCCAACTCATCGATGCTGCTTACGCCCGCTGCGGCGTCTCCGGTGACGCAAGCTGCCAGGTCGGCGAGTACTCCGCGCTTCCTCACGGCTCCCTGCAACCACAAACCATCCGCGAAGGCGAAATCATTCTCATCGACGACGGCTGCACCGTCGAAGGCTACCAGTCCGACATCTCCCGCACCTTCGTCCTCGGCGACGCCACCATCCCTAAGCTCGACAAGGCCCGGAAGGTCTTTGATATCGTCCACCAGGCCCAGTCCGCCGCACTGGCCGCAGCCCATCCCGGTGTGCAATGCCAGGCCATCGACAAGGCAGCCCGCGATATCGTCACCGCCGGAGGCTATGGCCCCGACTACAAGCATTTCACCCATCGCGTGGGTCACGGCATCGGCATGGACGGTCACGAATGGCCCTACCTCGTCCGCGGCAACATCACCCCACTCGCCGCAGGCATGTGCTTTTCCGACGAGCCCGGCATCTACATCACCGGCGAGTTCGGCGTCCGCCTCGAAGACGACTGGCACGTCACCGAAGACGGCGGCAAGATGTTCACCCCGCAGAGCCCGAGCCTCGAACACCCCTTCGACTCTGCATAAAACCAGGAAAATTCCGGGCCGCAAACCATAGCGGCCCATCACCAGGAAACCCGGAGCATAAGTTCAATGACCACCCTTGCCCGCCGCCTCTTCCCCCTCCTCTACGCTCTCGCCATCACACCCCTCGCACAGCCCAAGCCACCCAAGACACCCAGAACACCGGCATCTCCATCCCCAACATGGACACCGCCGTACGCCCCGGTAATGACTTCTACCTCTACACCAACGGCGGCTTCATCGCCCGCACCAAACTTCCACCTGACCGCGCATCCGTCGGCGTCTTCAATGCGCTCTCCGACCGCAGCTTCGAACAAGTCGCGAACATCATCTCCGACGCCACCAAATCCAACGCACCCACCGGTTCCAACGAGCGCAAGATCGCTGACCTCTACCGCTCCTACATGGACGAAGCCGCCATCGAGTCCAACGGCCTCGCCACGCTGCTCAAATCTCACCTCGTCTACACCGAGACCATCCACACGCAACACGAGCTAGCGAACGCACTCGGCCTCTCGCTCCGCGCCGATGTTGACGCCCTCAACGCCACTAACTTCCACACCGCAAATATCTTCGGCCTCTGGGTCGCCCCCAGCTTCAACGACCCCGACCATTACGCGCCCTATCTTCTCCAGGGCGGCATCGAACTCCCCGATCGCGACTACTACCTCTCCACCAGCGACAGCATGAAAGAAATCCGCACCAAATATCTTCTTCACGTCGCCGCCATGTTCCGTCTCGCCGGCCTCACCGACCCCGAAGCCCGCGCCGCCCGCGTCGTCGCGCTCGAATCCGCAATCGCCGAGCAGCAAATTTCTCTCGCCGACAGCGAAGACATCCACAAAGCCGATAACCCCTGGCACCCCGCCGACTTCAACGCCAAAGCCCCAGGCCTCGACTGGCCTGAGTTCTTCCGCGCCGCCGGCCTCGAAAAGCAGCAGACCTTCATCGTCTGGCAACCCTCAGCCCTCACCGGCGAAGCCGCGCTCGTAGCCTCGCAGCCCATCGAAGCCTGGAAAGACCTGCTCTCCTACCACCTCATCGAGCAGTATGCCTACGCCACCGCCAAGGCCCTCGCCGAAGAGCGCTTCGCCTTCTTCGGCACCACGCTCTCCGGCACAACCAAAATGCGCTCCCGCGACTTCCGCGCCGACGTCCTCGTCTCCGCGACCCTCGGAGACGCCGTCGGCCAGATCTACGCGCAGCGCTTCTTCTCCCCCGAAGCCAAAGCCCAGGCCGACGCCATCGTCGCCAATCTCCTCGTCGCCTTCCGCGCGCGTCTCGAAAACCTCACATGGATGGCCCCCGCGACCAGGAAAGAAGCCATCGCCAAACTCGGCACACTCAAGGTCGGCATCGGCTACCCCGACCACTGGCGCAGCTACGCCGCCCTGAACATCACCCCCGACAATCTCTTCGCGAACCTGTGGAACGCCAGCCTCTTCGAATACCACGACTCCCTCGGACGCATCGGAAAGCCCACCGACCGCAAGGAGTGGTGCATGACCCCGCAGACCGTCAACGCTGTCAATCTTCCCCTGGACAACGGCCTCAACTTCCCCGCTGCCATCCTGCAGCCACCCTTCTTCGACCCCAAAGGCCCCGCCGCCCACAACTATGGAGCCATCGGCACCGTCATCGGCCACGAGATCAGCCACACCTTCGACTCCGAGGGTGCCGCCTTTGACTCCATGGGCCGCGTCCGCAATTGGTGGACCCCCGAGGATCTCGCCCACTTCGAAGCCGTCACCGCATCCCTGGCCGCCCAGTACGACACCTACGCTCCCTTCCCCGATCTTCACCTCAAGGGGCGCCAGACCCTCGGCGAAAACATCGCTGATGTAGCCGGCCTGGCTGCTGCCTACGATGCCTTCCACGCCTCACTCAGGAATCAATCAGCACCAAGGATCAACGGCTTGAGCCCCGACCAGCAGTTCTTCATCGCCTTCGGGCAGAACTGGGGAGGCATCACTCGTGACGCCGCACTTCGCCAGGAAGTCCTCACCGATCCCCACGCCCCCGGCCAATACCGCGCTCTCACCGTCCGCAACGAAGACGGCTGGTACACCGCCTTCGACATCCAACCCACCGACAAACTCTACCTCGCACCCAAAGACCGAGTTCGCATCTGGTAGAAAAACATCCTCGCACTTAGCGCTGAGGCACCACCAACACCTCAACTCCACTCGCTGCATCCGCGCTCCGGTACACACTCTCCGTAGCCTTCACAAACTGCTCCGGCTTCGCAAGCGGAATATCCACAAACGTCTGCGGATTTCTATCCGCCAGCGGGAACCACGAGCTCTGCACCTGAACCATAATCCGGTGTCCTGCGCGAAACGTATGGTTCACATCCGGCAACTCTGCATTCACACTCACCATCTTCCCCGGCACTAGCGCCGCAGGCTTCTCCCAGCTATCGCGGAACTTCGCCCGCATCGGTTCACCCCGCACCAGTTGTTGATATCCACCCATGAAAACAGGAGCATCCCCAATAACTCTCTTCCCCACCGCATCCGGCGAAGGATTTGGATAGTCATTCGGATATACATCAATCAGCTTCACCACAAAATCCGAGTCTGTTCCCGTGGAAGCAACCTTCAACTTCGGCCGCACCGGCCCGGCAATCGTCACATCCTCCATCAACGGCTCCGACTCATACGCCAAAACATCCGGCCTAGCCGCAGCAAACCTCTGATCATCATCCATATATCGCTGCGGAATCGTGTCCGTCACATACCCCACAAACGGTACCGGGTGCGCCGGGTCGCTCACATACTCATCCACCCCAACCTTCTCCGTTGGAGGCTCAAAGCTGAGCTTCCCGCCGGCGCGAAAATAAAGCGTCTTCGCCGCTGCGGACTTCGGCGGCCACGCATCATACTTCTTCCAAACATTCGAGCCAGTCTCAAACACATAAGCCTTTGGCAGCGCCTCCGCCCCGCTCTTGTTGTTAGATTTGTCGCCTCCCTTCAGATAGAACTCGAAGAACGGATATTCAATCTGCGTCCGGTAAAACAGCGAGGTCTTCGAATTGAACGTCACATCCCCAAGGCGGTCGCCATCGTTCCGCGCCCAACCCCCATGCGTCCACGGCCCCACCACCAGCGTATTCACTGCACCCGGATTAAACTCATCGATCGCATGAAACGTCTTGAACGGCCCCGACAGGTCCTCCGCGTCAAACCACCCGCCCACAGTCATCACCGCCGCATGAATGTTCTTCATATGCCGCGACAGGTCACGCTTCTTCCAATAGTCGTCGTAGGTCGTATGCGCAAGCTGATCGTGAAACAGGAAGTTCGACCCGTCGAACGACTTGTCCAGATTCCCCGTCGGACCCGCCTGCAAATAAAATTTGTAACTGTCAGGCGTACCAAAGTCATACGGCACGCGCTTCTCCGGCAGCGTCGGATTCTTCTGCGGCCAGAAGAATCGGTAAAACCCATAATTGGCCGACAGCATAAACGCCCCACCATGATACCCATCATCATTAAAAAACAGATCCGTCATAGGAGCCTGGGGGCTAGCCGCCTTGATCGCCGGATGCGAATCGATAATGCTCGCCGACGTATAAAACCCTGGATAACTTATCCCCGCAATCCCCACCTTCCCATTGTTGTTGGCGACATGCTTCAGTAGAAACTCGACGGTGTCATACATATCCGAAGACTCATCTACATCTTTCGGCGATTTCTTATCGTCGATATGCGGATTCATCTCCTGAAACACGCCCTCACTCTCGTAGCGCCCACGCGCGTCGCCACACACAAAAATGTAGCCGCTCTCCAGCAACTCCTGGCTTGGCCCCAGCCGCATTGGCATCTGGTCCTCACCATAGGGCGCGCAGCTATAGGGAGTCCGCGTCATCAGAAACGGATAAGGCCCCGCGTCCTTAAACGCCCCCGCCAGCGGTGTATAGACGGACACAAACAACTTCGCCCCATCCCGCATCGGAATCCGGTAATCATATTTCGCATAATGCGTCTTGATGAACTCCTCTTCGCTAGCCCCGGGAGCCTGTGCCCACACACATCCGCCCACCACCAACAAACACGCCGCCAACAACCCAAGCCTGATCTTCATTGAGTCCCTCGAAGGAAAATTAGAGCATTCGCAGTCTAACCCGAGGGACCATCTCTCACCCGACGCAATTTTGTTCCCCGCTACACAGTACTCAAACCTCGTTAGCGAATCACAACGCCTGCCAGCAGGCTCGATCACAATTGCCTAGATCAAAACTCCCTTTATCATTTCAACTATGGCTCAAGACCTCTGGACATCAGTCGACACATACATCAATGAAAATCTGGTCCACTCTGACCGGGCGCTCAACGACGCCGTCCAGGCAAACACCAGCGCCGGCCTGCCCGCAATCGACGTCGCTCCCAACCAGGGCAAACTCCTTCATCTCCTCGCCCGAATCCAGGGAGCCAAACGCATCCTCGAGATCGGAACTCTCGGCGGATACAGCACCATCTGGCTCGCGCGCGCCCTGCCGCCCGACGGCAAACTTGTCACTCTCGAGCTTGATCCCACCCACGCAAGCGTAGCCGCGGCCAATATACAACGTGCCGGACTCACCGCACTCGTAGACCTCCGCGTCGGTCCTGCGCTGGACTCTCTCGTCCGCCTGTACGCCGAAAAGCCCGCCCCGTTCGATCTCATCTTCCTCGACGCCGACAAGCCGAACAACCCCAACTATCTCGAGTGGGCGATCAAGTTCTCGCGTCCCGGCACCATCATCATCGGAGACAACGTCATCCGCGACGGCGAAATCCTCGATCCCAACAACACCGACCCGCGCGTCACTGGTACCCGAACCTTCCTCGACAAATTAGGCAGTCATCCGCAACTCGATGCAACCGCACTTCAGACCGTAGGAAGCAAGGGCTACGACGGATTCGCCCTCGCCCTCGTAAAATCCTGACTCCTGATTCCGAATGCTGATTAAGTCAGATCATCCGTATCAAACGGCGTCTTCTTCCGCCCCAGCGCAGACACATCCCGTCCACCCACCAGCGTCTTCACCACCACATCAATCTCGTCCTCGACCTCAGCCGTAGCCGTCATCGCACCAACCGACTCAGGAATCCCCAGGCTCTCCAACAGTACCGTCGCATGCGCCACAGCAACGTGATCCTGATTCAAACCCTCCGGAGTCTTAGCCTTGATCCCCACTTCACCCGGCTTCACTCCCAGCAGCTTCGCTACACTCTCCCGCAGTTCACCTGCAATGGGCACAATCTTCGGCTTCGCCAACACCAGCACCGTATCGATATTGACGATCTTGTACCCAGCCGTCGCCACCTCTTCCAGCGCGGTCTTCAAAAACACACTCGAAGCCGCACCCTTCCACCGCGGATCGCTGGGCGGAAAAAACGTTCCTATATCTCCGGCACTCACCGCACCGAGCAAAGCATCCGTAATCGCATGGAGCAACACGTCCCCATCCGAGTGACCAGCCAGCCCCTCAGGATGTTCAATCGCAAGACCGCCAATCACCAGCGGCACACCCGCCTTGAACGCATGCGAATCAAACCCGTATCCAATCCTCATACCCATACGCTATCTTCCCACGCCTTCAAAGCTGTTGCAGAGCTTCCGAAAACATTCTCTTCTTTCGCACATTCTGCATCACAATTCGACGAAACCGAGCCTCTGGCCCAAAGTTCATTACCAACCCAACCTCCATCCGCGAAGCTCGCACATAATGCAGTACCTGAGCTTCATGTGCTTTGCTGATCGAATCAGAAGTTTTCAACTCAAGAATGACTCTCCCATCCTCCTCAATGTGAGCCTCAATCCCGCGTCGCGATAAACAGATTCCAGAAACCCAAACACGCGCTCGTTATAAACCTCGTAGAAAACCCCGATAATCTTCTCTGTCAAAAGGTCATTTGCGACCGGAAAACTCAGCACCCATCGAATCGCACTCAACTCTCGCATCTTCTCTTATCAGTTTCAATCCCTTGGATCACTGTTACGCCTTACTAAGGTAAAACTCCGCCAGTTCAATATCCCCCGGCTGCGTAATCTTAAAATTCCTCGCCGACCCCGACACAACCGCCACCTCGATCCCCGCCCTTTCCAGCAGACTAGCCTCATCCGTCCCGGCAAACTCATCCGTCTCCGCTTCAATAAACGCCCGCCGCAGCAACCCGAACCGAGCCCCCTGCGGAGTCTGCGCCTGCACAATCCTCTCCCTTGGAATCGTCGCCGTCACAATCGCCCCATCTGCCGTCCGTTCCACCTGTTTGATCGTGTCCACCGCTGGCAGCCCGACAATCGCCGCGCCATGCTTCACCACCGCATCGATCGTCCGCTCAATTATCGCCGGATCGATCAGCGGCCGCACCGCATCATGCACCAGCACCACATCATCCTCATCGCAGTCCAGCGCCGCCAACGCATTACCCACCGACTGCTGCCTGTGCTCGCCGCCCTGCACCATGTGCACCCGAGGCCCCAGGTTGTGTTCGAGCATCTGTGCCTCAACCCGATCCCGCTCTTGTGCCCGCACCGCGACACACACTGCATCCACGCGCGGCACCGCAAGAAACGCCCTCACCGACCGCACCAATATCGGAACGCCGCCGACCTCAAGAAACTGCTTCGGCGCCACAGTCGACGCCCCACCCGCGGCCATCCGCGTTCCAATACCTGCTGCCGGAAGAATCACAAACACTCGCATAACCTGCGAAGTATACAAGAAACACCCGTTATTCCTGACCCTTATCCATCCAGTCGAACCTCCGACAATATCTATCCACACTCCTCCGGCTGCGATATAAACAATCAGAATTCCTCCCTCTTGCACTCATTTCACTGCCTCGCATCACCCTGATCCAGTCTTAAGGAGAACCGATGAACCGACGCGACTTCCTGCAAAACTCCAGCGCCTTCACCGGTCTCGGACTCCTCGGCCTCACCGGCTGCACCCCGCAGAAGCCAACCACCGCCCCGGCCAACACCACAGCCCCCACGCTCCGCTACTACGACGTAGCCCCTCCACTGGCGCCCATCCGTGCCCACGAAGACCGTCTCTTCCGCATCACCGTCTGCACTCGTCCCTTCCGCGCCCAGGGCCCGCGCATCGAGGTCGAACGCGTCGGCGACAAACTCATCGTCCACAATTACGGCCACGGCGGCTCAGGCTGGTCACTCTCCTGGGGATCGGGTGCCCTCGCAGTTGAAAAGGCACTCACCGCCGCTGGCAAATCAAACCCCGAGGTCGCCGTCGTCGGCTGCGGAGCCATTGGCCTCACCACAGCAACTCTCCTCCAGCGCGCCGGCCTCAAACCCACCATCTATGCGAAAGAGCGCTTCCCGTACGTCCGTTCCGCCCGCGCCACCGGCACCTGGACGCCCGACTCCCGCGTAGCCTTCTCCAGCAAAGCCGCGCCAACCTTCCCCGCCCAGTGGGAGCAGATGGCCCGCACCTCATGGTTCATGTATCAGAGCTATCTAGGCATGCCCGGCAACCCCATCGAGTACATCGACACTTACGATCTCCACGACCTGCCCCGCACCGAAGCGAGGCAGCAGAACCTGCAGAGCAGCCAGCAGTCGAATCAAACGAATGAGGCTCCCCGCCTCGACTTCGCCACTTACGGCGACCGCATCGCCGATCTAACCCCACGCTCCATCGACCTGCCGCCCAGCGATCATCCCTTCCCCACAAAACACGCCTACCGCAATACCACCCTCATGTTCAACATCGCCGACTACGCCCGTCAGCTCACCACCGACTACCTCATCGCCGGCGGCAAAATCGAAACCGCAGAGTTCCACACCCCCGCCGATCTCGCCGCGCTCCCCCAGCCGATCATCTTCAACTGCACCGGCTACGCCGCCCGCCAGCTCTGGAGTGATGACTCCGTCATCCCCGTCCGCGGCCAGATCGGCTGGCTCATCCCCCAGCCCGAGGTCAACTACGGCCTCTACTTCGGCGGCATCAACGTCGTCTCCCGCCGCGACGGCATCGTCGTCCAGACCAACCTTAAAGGCGAAGCCTCGGGTTGGAACGACGACAACGAACAGCCCGACCGCACGGAAGCCGAAGAAGGTGTTCGCCGCCTGGCCGCCCTCATGAACCAGATGGCCACCACGCCCGCCAGGCAGTCCAACCACGTATAGTCAGCACCCACGAAATCGCCAACCCACCCGCCATAGCCCGCGAAGTACACAAGATACGTCACAACCGCACCGACCATATAGGATCATTCATGGCCGGCTCACCTCTTGACGTTGATAACGTCAGACAAGAACAGCTTGTCAATCACAACGAAATACGAAACCTTCCTCCTGCGGATACATCCAAAGGGTCATTGTGCGTCTTCATTTCGAGGACCACTCTGAGGGATGAATCTGGGGACCCTGCATGAAAGATCGTCGGCCTTGTAAGTTCACCACACTGGCTCTTGTTTTAGCCGCGATGGTTCCACTAGCTTCGAACATCGCCCACAGCCAGCAACCGGTTCTTCACGAAGCAACTTCTACGGCGGAAGTACGTTCTGCGATGATCGCCCCTCCCGCCCACAACGTCATCATCATCGGCTTCGTGGGCGGCTTTGTCAGCCGTAACGACACTAAGCACCCCGAAGTACAATTCGCCGCCTATCTTCGCGACCGTTACCCCTCAATTCACGCGGACGTCTTCGGGAATCACCACGGACAAAAAGCTCTTCAAAATGTCGTACGCCTCCTCGACACCGACAACGATGGCGTCCTCTCCTCCGTCGAAAAAGAGAACGCCACTGTCATCATCTACGGTCACAGTTGGGGCGCTACAGAAACAGTCGAATTCGCCCGCGAGTTGGGTCAGATGGGCATTCCGGTCGCACTCACCATTCAGGTAGACACAATCGGTAAACCCGGTCACAAAGTCTCCACCATCTCTCCCAACGTAGCCAGCGCGATCAACTTCTATCAACATCAACAACGTGGGTTTCTCCACGGACAGCCGGAGATCATCGCCGCCGATCCCGCACACACAAAGATCCTCGGCAATATTCTGATGGCCTACGAAGGCCGTCCCATCAACTGCGACAACTACAGTTGGTACTCTCGGACCTTCAACAAACCTCATCACCTCATTGAGAACGACTTCCGCGTTTGGGACCAACTTGCATCCCTGATCAACACCGATCTCCCCGGCACAGCATCGATTGTTCCGGCACCTCCGCCCTCCCAGTCGCCCTTCTTCCGGTACTTAAAGCGCGGCTTCCAGGCCGAGCGAACGGAAGTCACTTTGCTTGGAGTCGCGAGCGAAGAAGACCTCAACTGAGGGTCTTCCTGAACGGAGAACACCTTCTCCCTGAAGCAGAGTCAGACTGACGACTCAAAGCAACTGGCACACGTCATCGCACCTCGGTACGATGAACCATTGATGCCCACTCTTCCCTTCGACCGCACTCAGATCAAACCCGGAGACCGCATCGCCGTCGCCATCTCCGGCGGAGCCGACTCCGTCGCCCTCCTCCTGACCCTTCACGCCGCCAACACAACCAGGCGTGAATCGCTGGGCGTAGGCCTAAGCGCCGTTCACATCAACCACCACCTCCGCGGCGAAGAATCTGACGCCGACCAGCAATTCGTCGAAGACCTCTGCATCGAACTCGACATCCTCCTCCATCTTCACCAGGCCGATGTATCCGCACGAGTGGCCAAAGCCCGCGAAGACGGCAACCCCGAGACCATCGAAGAGGCCGCCCGCAACGCCCGCTACGACTTCTTCTCGGCCCTCCTCACCTCCGGCCACGCCGACAGCATCCTCACCGCCCACACCCTTGACGACCAGGCCGAAACCGTCCTCATGAAGCTCCTTCGCGGAGCATGGACCGAAGGCCTAAGCGCCATCCACCCCATCCTCACACAACCAAAAGGAAAGATCGTCCGCCCCTTCCTGCAAACCCGCCGCACCGAAATCGAAGCCTTTCTCAAATCCATCAATCAACCCTGGCGCGAAGACACCACAAACACCGACACCGCCTTCACCCGCAACAAGATCCGCCACGAACTCCTGCCCCAACTCCGCGCCTACAACCCAAACCTCGACCAGACCCTCGCCAACCTCGCCGAGCTGGCCCGCGAAGAAGAGTCTCGCTGGCAAACCGAACTCAATCGCATCCTTCCCCAACTCCTGCTCCCCGGAAAACCGGTCCGTGGCGGAGGCCGCGCCGTCAGCACTACCCCCGGCGACGCCTCCATCTCCATCGAACTCGACCGTCTCCGCCCCCTTGATCCCGCCCTCCGCCGCCGCGTCCTCCGTGCCGCCGCCCGTCAGCTCGGAGCCCGCCTCAGCTTCGACGAAACCGCCCGTCTCCTCGCCCTCTGTGGATTTCGCCCATACCCCTCAGTCGGAGCCCCCACCGTAGCCGCCCGTACCGGCTCCTCCCTTCACCTCCCCAACGGCCTCCGAGCTGAGCGTTCAGCCCGTGAACTCCGCCTATTTCTCGCCAAATAGCCTCGAGGATCCCTCAAAGTCCCCTCTTTTTCCCCCGGTACTCCCCAAATCACCCTAAAGTCCCATCGACTTTCCGTTTTTGCTACCCCCGAATCGTTAGAGCAAAGAGTAGAATCTAACTACTTGTATGTGGTAGGCCTGTTGGTGGTGGATCAAGCGAGCCCATCGGCATCAGAACCTTCATCACTACGGATCGTCTAACTGTTGTAGGCCTCCGCCGCGTTGGCGTCGGAAGCCGGGTCTGGTAAGCGCCAGTGGGGTATCGTGGGCAGCTCGGACCGGAAAAATGAGGAAATTCGCTTTGAACTCGACCGTCAAACAAATTCTGATCTGGGTCTTCATGATTACCTGCCTCGTCTTCCTCTGGCAGGTCGTCGTCAAAACAACCGGTGGCAATCAGGAAAAGAAGATCAGTCTCACTCAACTCCTCAACGACGCCGACCAGGGCAAGATCAAAGACGTCACGGTCAACTTGGCTGAGGTATCAGGCCACTATCGCGACGACCCGAAGACTGTCTTCGAGACCACCATCCCGGCCAATTACCCCGATCTCTACAACACCCTCCGCAGCCACGGCGTTGAAATTACCATCAAGGATCAGAGTTCCAGTCAGTGGCTCAACATCCTGATCTCTATCGCGCCCTTCGCGCTCCTCTTTGGCCTCTGGTTCTTCCTTCTGCGCCAGATGCAGTCCGGCGGCAACAAGGCAATGAGCTTCGGTAAATCCCGCGCTCGTCTGCTCTCCATGCAACAGAAGAAGATCACCTTCAAGGATGTCGCCGGTGTTGATGAAGCCAAGGAAGAGCTCAAAGAGATCATCGAGTTCCTCCGCGAAGCGCAGAAGTTCCAGCGCCTCGGCGGCCGCATCCCCAAGGGCGTCCTGCTCGTCGGACCTCCGGGAACCGGCAAGACCCTCCTCGCCCGCGCAGTCGCCGGCGAAGCTAACGTCCCCTTCTTTTCCATCTCCGGTTCTGACTTCGTTGAGATGTTTGTAGGCGTCGGCGCATCCCGCGTCCGCGACCTCTTCGAGCAGGGCAAGAAGAACGCCCCATGCATCATCTTCATCGACGAAATCGACGCAGTCGGACGTCACCGTGGCGCAGGCCTCGGCGGCGGACACGACGAGCGCGAGCAGACTCTCAACCAGCTTCTCGTTGAGATGGATGGCTTCGAGTCCAATGACGGCGTGATCCTCGTCGCCGCGACGAACCGCCCCGACGTTCTCGACCCCGCCCTCCTTCGCCCAGGCCGCTTCGATCGCCGCGTCATCGTCGATCGTCCCGACATCCGTGGCCGCGAGGAAGTACTCAAGGTTCACTCCAAGAAGGTTCCCATGGCCGAAGACGTCAACCTCAACGTCCTCGCTCGTGGCACACCGGGCTTCTCCGGCGCCGACCTCGCCAACATGGTCAACGAAGCCGCTCTCACTGCGGCCCGCTTCAATCGCAAGTCGGTCCATATGTACGACTTTGAAGTGGCTAAGGACAAGGTCATGATGGGCGCCGAGCGCAAGTCGATGCTCCTCACCGACGAAGAGAAAAAGGTCACGGCCTATCACGAAGCCGGCCACACCTTGGTCTCTGCACTTCGTGAGCACTCCGACCCGCTCCACAAGGTAACCATCATCCCCCGCGGCATGGCTCTCGGAGTCACGGTCTACCTCCCCGAGGAAGACCAGCACACCGTCACCAAGGAGTATCTTGAAACCCGCCTCGCCACCCTCATGGGCGGCCGTTGCGCCGAAGAGATCTTCCTTGGCAAGATGACCACCGGAGCCGGCAACGACATCGAGCGCATCACCGAGCTCGCTCGCAAGATGGTCTGTGAGTTCGGCATGAGCAGCCTTGGACCGATGACCTTCGGCAAGAAGGAAGAGCAGATCTTCCTCGGCCGCGAGATCGCACAGCACCGCGACTTCTCAGAGGACACTGCAAAGCAGATCGACGTCGAAGTTCGTGCCTTCGTCGATGTCGCCTACAAGTCGGCCTACACTATCCTCGAATCGAACCAGGACATCATGCACCGCATGGCCAGCGCCCTGCTCGAGCGTGAGACCCTTGACGCCAACGAGATCAAGCTGATCATCGAAGGCAAGGATCTCCCGCCGATCAAGTCCGCTCTCGCCGCTGTAGATCCCGGTTCAGGCGGAGAAGGCCAGAAGATCCTCAAGCCCGAGCCCGGCCGCAAGCCCGGCTTCAACGAAGGCCAACCCTCCCCCGCATAACATCTAACCCAGCATCGAAGTAAAGGCAGCCCCCGTGGCTGCCTTTATTTTTTGCCGCAACACCTCCAACCATTGTCAAATGTTCTCCGGTAGGGGCCGGACTCTAAACAGTTCCGGTCTCTCCGGATGATGTCCAATCAGGCCACGCCCCTCCAGATACTTATAGAAGTATTCGAAGCGGTTGTTAACGATATCTGTCGGACTTTTCAAAATACTCTTGCCAGCCGCCAGGGTGCTCGATCATGACTCCCAACTGATCTACTGCGGCGAAGTAGGTTTGGAAATGAGCGAGGTTGTCGGCGGGCTCCAGGTTTTGGAGCGGAATGGTAAAGCCTTGGTATTTACCGTCCGGGTCTAACGTCATAGAAACGTAGGCTATTCCAGTTTGCAGCGAATCAGAAAACGCAACCCCGTGGTCCCATCCCGAGCACCGATAACAAATCGTTCCTATCTCATGCCCTTGGGACGATAGACCGATCGTTCTAAATGCACCCCTCATGACCTGCAATTAGACAAGCGCTCGCGACAATACGCAACCATCCCAAGCGCCTCGTCCATCGAATGCAACCGAGCGAACCATCTCCCCCAAAAACCCGTATAGACGATACATGTTCACCCGCCCCGCCATCCTCCTTCGCATCGAAGAAGCTCTCCTCCTCATCCTCACCCTATACGCCTATCAGTATCTCCATTTCAGCTGGCTCCTCTTCGCGATCCTCTTCCTCACCCCGGACCTCTTCATGCTCGGCTATGTGATCAACCCGCGTATCGGCTCAGCAACCTATAACCTGGCTCACACCATAACCTTCCCGGTCACCCTCGTCCTCATCGCTTACACCACGCATCACGAACCCCTGACAGCCATCGCCCTCATCTGGATCGCCCACATCGCTTTCGACCGCCTCCTCGGCTACGGCTTAAAATACCCTACCCACTTCAAAGACACCCACCTCCAGCACATCCCCTGAAAAAATATTTTCAAAACAGTGCATATTTTTCGTCACCGAAAAAGAACCCGCTAAGAACCACAATTAAGCACATAAGCACCACGTTATGACCACAAAAAGCCACATTTTACACACCGCATTTCCCCAGGACCCCAGCAAAACAGGCCACATCAGGCCCAAATTATTTTTCAGACCAATCCGCCAGTGCGACAATAAAACCAGCCGCATGCGCTTCTTAACCCTCGTTCTCGCTCTCACACTAACCGGCTGCGGCTACCATCAGGCCGGCTCAGCCACTCACATCCCCGCCAGTGTCCGCACCATGGCCGTCCCCATCTTCGCCACCAACGCCCAGGCCTACCGCACCGAAATGGCCTTCACCCAGGCCACCATCCACGAGCTCAACATCCGCACTAAATACCGCATGATCAATAACGATTCACCCGACGCCGACGCCACCCTCCACGGCACCATCCTCACCCAGACCGTCGCCCCCCTCACCTACGACGCCTCCACCAGCCAATCCTCCAGCTACCTCGTCACCATCACCGCCAAAGTCCTCCTCACCGCCCACGACGGCACCGTCCTCTACCGCAACGACGCCCTCATCTACCGTGAGCAATACCAGTCCACGCAAGACCTAAGTGGCTTCATTCAGGAGGACGGCTACGCCGTCAAACGCGTCGCTCGAGACTTCGCTCACGCGATCGTCAGCGATATGCTGGAATCTTTTTAGCCGGAAATCGCGTCCCTAATCACGCCCGGCTTATCTCTACGAAAATACTGTTCGATCTCTCTCGCTGCCAGCAAAGCCCACGGCAGCGTCCATTCCAGCCAGATTCTCGTCTCTCCCCACCTGCCAAACAGTAGCGTGACTGGCGCCGCAGCCAGGGTGCACCACAACAACAGTCGTTCTTTCCATGCCAAACCCCGCCTCTCCAGCCATATAAAGAAAATCAGATATCCTCCCACGCTGAACATTTGCGGCCAATGATGTGGAAAAAGCAACTCATGAATGTTTGCGCCCCAGTGCAGTCCTGTGTCGTCAGGATTACGCATAAATCGCAGGTGAATCGCTCCCTGCCACGCCAGCCAATACACTGCCATCCCCACCGCCATTGCTCCAACCCGCACATTTCGCGATTGGGTCGACCTCCATGCCACCACCGACATTGGCACCGAAACACACAGCAGATAAATCGACGTCTCGCGCAAAGGCACATCCACCGCAAACAGCGCCAGCATCGGCACCCACTCGCTCTCGAACGCACACATGACCGCTATCCCGAACAACGCCGTATGCGGCAGATCGTAAGGAGTCCACACATCATGTTCACTCCTCATCGCCAACGTCACCGTCAGTATTGCCAGCATCAAAACACTAGGCAGCCACCACGGATCGAAGCCTCGCACCTTGCCGTACCGGACACAATATCCCAGCAGAATCAGCAACGAAACCAATCCCACGACCATCGACGCAAACTTCTCCACCGACACCGGCTCTGAGTACTTCGAAGCTACAATCATCATCGATTGATACTTCTCTGCTCCCCGCACCATGACGTTGCTGCGTTCTGCCCACCGCAGTACAGGCATCATCCCCACGCGGCCCTGAAACGGCATCTCGGCCTCTCCCGACGCATACCCGCGCCAATCGACCCCACCACTCTCATTCACAAAAAAATCGCTCCGCACGCAATGAATTGCAGCGAATATCAGGAAAACCAATATCAGAAAATCGCGGCGGCTCCATCTTTTGTGGCCGCGCATGCCAGACAGCTCAACAGGGCGCATGGCGACAGTCTAGCAGTCACCCTACGACTCAACCACCTGTATGCTTCAGATGCCCACCGCACTATGCAGTTGGCGAAATCCCCTCCACGCGTCATAGTAGATCTATGCCCTCATTGCGAGAGCAGCACTTCATGTCCAGCCTCGGCCCTACCTCACACCTCCGCAGCTTTGCCGCCGTCAACCGCTTCATCACAGAGATTGCCGCGCCCACGACCCTGCGTCCCGGCTACGTCCTCCTCGGCGACGAAGTCTTCCTCTATGACTGCTGCCGCAAAGCCGTCCTCGCCACCCTCGCCCCCGAAGAGACCCGCGACTTCTGTCTCCAGGACGTCGATCTCACCGAGACCAGCATCTTCGAGATCCTCGACCGCGCCCAGACCCCATCCCTCATGGCGCCCTTCCAGGTCCTCTTCGTTCGCAACCTCAAGACCCTCTACGGCCGCGGCAGCAAAAAAGAAGAGTTCGCCGCAATCGACGCCTACTTCCGCTCGCCCAATCCGCAAGCCCTCATCCTCTTCGTAGCCGACCATCTCCGCATCCCCACCGATCTCCGCAAGATGGACTACCAGGACAAAGAGCGCTACGAGCGCATCCGCGAGACTCTCGGTGACTGGTGCGGCACCGTCGAATTAGCGCGCGTCGACGAAGCTGACGCCATCAAATGGGTCACCACCTCCGCCGAATCCCGCAACGTCAAATTCGATCTCGACGCCGCCCGCGAACTTGTTGACTCCCTCGGCGCCGATATGATGCTCATCGCCAGTGAGTTCGAAAAACTTCTCCTCTATGTCGAAGGCAAGGCACGAGTCACCCTCGGCGACGTAGAAACCATGGTCCTCGCCGCCAAACAACGCAGCCTCTACGAACTTACCGACGCCATCAGCGCCAAGGACCGCCCCCGCGCCCTGCTTCTCCTCCACGGCCTCCTCAACGCCTCCGACGGCGGAGAAGACGCAGCCATCGGCCACCTCTATATGCTTGCCCGCACCTTCCGCCAGATGCTCATTATCTCCGAAAAGAACGTTCGCGACCCGCGAGCCATCTGGCAAGTCCTATGGCAGGGCTTCCGCATGCCGCCCTTCGCGGCCGAAGACCTCATCAAGCAAGCCCGCCGCTACAAATCCCGCCGCGAACTCACGCGCGCCATTCGTCTGGTAGCCCGCGCCGACCTCGAACTCCGCAGCAGCCCCGCCAACAAACTCCTCGTCCTCGAGCGCCTCATCCTCGACCTCTCCACCGAACCCAAACCCACCACCTACGACCCCTCCCACCAATTCGCCATGGAGTTGTAGCGTTGCAGCATGTTATAACTTCCCAGCAGTTCAAACACATCCAAATTGAGGCTGGTAGAGAAATGGGCCACTCGGGCTTTGATCGTAGATTTAGCTCTATTCGCCGTCCTCGTATATACGCAACAGTCGCCCTTATTCTGATGACCGTCCCAATGTCATTACTTATCGGCTGTGGAGTAGCTTCCCAGGCCGATCCGTCTCCGATTCGATTAAGTCCTCTTCAGGGGAAGATGCACGGCGGCCAGCAACCCGTGACGGGCTCGCAGATCTTCCTCTACGCAGCAGGTACGACAGGATATGCATCTAGCTCACGAAGCATGTTGACCGGCGCAGGTTATGTAATGACCGACGCGGCTGGTAACTTCTCAATCACAGGGGATTACACCTGTCAGTCTGGAGATCTCGTTTATCTTGTGGGGAGCGGTGGCAATCCCGGTCTCGCACCTGGAACAAACAACACAGCAATACAGATGATGGCCGCCCTTGGGCCTTGTGCCAGTCTGGATGCTTCCACCTTTGTAAATATCGATGAGGTGAGCACCATAGCGGCAGCATGGGCCCTCTCGCCATTCATGACAGATGTCACCCATGTAGGCACATCCAGTACAAATGTTCTGGGGCTCACCAATGCATTCGCAACGGTCGGCAATCTGGTCGACACACCTACCGGCACTGCACCCAGTGGAACACCCGCGGGAAACGGCGTAGTCCCACAGGCCAAAATCAATACACTCGCAAACATTTTGTCTTCTTGTATCAACTCAGACGGAACTGGCACGCCCTGCGGCACTCTCATGTCGGCATCTACCAGCGGCGGACATACTCCATCAGATACCCTGCAAGCTGCGCTGAATATCGCTCAAAATCCCACACATTCTCTCAGCGCTCTCTACGGTCTTCAACCTGCAACCGCACCTTTCCAGCCCTCTCTCGGCACCGTGCCCACAGATTTCACTCTCATGGTCACGTACACCGGAAGCTGTTTATCTCTTCCGCGTGACATAGCTATCGATAGTCAGGGCAATGTTTGGGCTCCAAGTAGTGATGACAATGGCAGGTATGGTTGCGTACTTAAACTCAGCCTAACTGGCAAATTTCTTTCTGGGGCAACAGGATTTTCCGGCGGGACGCTAAGTATCGTATCCGCTACTCCTGGAGCAATTGCAATTGATCTCATGGACAACGCTTGGATATCGAATTTTAGCCAGATTGGGAATAACGTGACGAAGCTAGACCCGGGAGGGGCGATACTCTCTGGTCCAAATGGATTTGTCATCGATAATGGAACGAGTGGCCCATGGCAGATAGCAATAGACTCTCTTGACAATGCTTGGGTCGCGAATCCCGACGAAACCACTGTCTCCAGGCTAAGCAACAGTGGGACACTGCTTACAGGATCATCGGGCTTTACCGGCTACATGTTGAGTACCGCGATCGACGGTTCAGGAAATATTTGGGGATATTCTTGGAATCAGTTTTCCAACCCCTCCCCCATCATCGTCAAACTGGACAGCAACGGTGTCGCACAATCCGGAGCGGGATATCCGATCGCTAGAGGTTCCGCAAGATCGTTCGCCATCGACCATCAGGGCAATCTATGGGTGCCACTCATTTCTGCTGATTTTAGTTCCTCAATCATCAAAATGAACAACAGTGGAACTGTCGTTTCGGGACCATCAGGTTACACCGACAATTCGCTCATCTTACCTACAAACGCGGCAATTGATGGACTTGGACATATTTGGATCGGAAATAGTGGTGGTGTCGTCGAAATGGACAATAACGGGGCCTTTCTTTCGGGGCCATCTGGCTATCTCAACCAATCTACCGGTTCCGGCGCCATCGCTGTTGATGGATCGGGGAATGTGTGGACGAGCGACTATGTAAAAGATCGGATTGAGCAACTGGTCGGCGTCGCGGCCCCAGTTGTGACTCCATTGGCCCTTGGGGTGAAGAACAACACCTTAGGCACTCGTCCGTAATCGACACGTCGTGTAGGGTCGAATCCTTAGACGTCGGGCACCCCACATCTCGATTCTGAAAGGAGCATCATCCGAAGGACGACCGAACTCAAACCCCAACACACTACTCCGTGATCACCCGGTCCGCCCACTCAACCAGCGACACAAATATCGTCGGGTTACCAAACTTCGCCCCATAGTTATTCAGGTCCGCCTCAGTCACTCCTCTCGCACGCGAACACGTCCCACAAGCGTAGATCGTAATATGCTTCGCGGCGAGTTTGTCCAGCGTCTCCCCCACCGGCGGCCATCCGACAGGCGTTACTGCGTTGGCCAGCGTCTTTCGCATCAACGAAACTGCCTCTCCCAACAGGAAAAACTGCACCTCGTGTCCGGCCTCCGCAAGCGCCAGCCCATGCAGGAAAGGGAACCCTGCTTTAGTCGGATCATCGGAACCCCACGCGCTCTTCATCATGATCTTCAGTGATTTGTGTGCCGCCTGCCCTTGAACACCCTCGACAGAACCGCCAGCCACCACCAGTGGTGTAGCCGCCAACCGCGCAAGCCGTGACAGAAACAGTCTGCGAACCATGAGCTCTCCTTCGATGTTAGATGGAGGAATCTTATGCTTAATTCCCACCGACGGCAGCCGTTAACAGCCTCAGTCCAGTCCCGCATATTAGAATCGGGTGGAAGGGTCCAACGTTATGGTCCGGAAAATCGCGGCTCTGGTTCTAGCTATCTCAGCTTCAGGAATCTTCGCGCAGTCCCCGGCTCCTCGCCCGAAATTTGACGCATTCGAAGTAGCAACCATCAAGCCGGTAGCTTCCGATGCAAAGCCAGGCCGGTACATCACCATGCAGGGTGTCAATCGATTTGTCGAAAAGGACTACACCCTGAAGTTACTGATCGCAGCCGCCTACGATCTCAATCCGCGCACCATCTCTGGCGGTCCCTCCTGGATCGAGTCCGATCACTACGACATCGCAGCACTCACCCCCGGTGAAGTCCGGCCCACCCACAACGAGCAGATGTCCATGCTCCGTAACCTCCTCTCCGAAAGGTTCAACCTCACCTTTCACCGCGAACCAAAAGTGTTCTCGGTCTACGAGCTTCAGGTTGCCAAGAGCGGCCCCCGGCTCAAAGAAGCCGCGCCACACTCCGATGTGCCACCGACTGTCGGACCAGGAGTCGTCTATCCGCAGCGCATTGTGCTACCGGCGCGTAACGCGACCACCGGCGAGTTCGCCTCGCTCTTACAGCGTGCGATTTTGGATCGGCCAGTGGTAGACAAGACCGGACTTTCCGCGCGGTATGACTTCGATCTCGAGTGGGCTCCCGACGAAACTCAATTCGGCGGAGACGTCCCCGCAGCTTCCACCGAAACCCCCGCCGCCCCTTTGTTTTCAGCCATCCAGGAGCAACTGGGCCTGAGACTGGTAGCCACTAGGGGGCCTGTTGACACACTGGTCGTCGACAAGGCGGAACGTCCTTCAGCAAACTGATCGACTAACCTCCGCTTTTACCTATCGGTTCTCATAGAAAATCACCATACCACGCATAGACCACGGACAGCTTGTCCATCCTTCATCTAAGTTTTACGTCCACGAGACATTCTCGCGACAACATCGAACCCCAGAGAGCATCTTATAAACCCGTACGTCGAACTCATTCTTTGGGGTCAATGCATCTCCCTGTTTCCTGTCCGGAGATATCGAGTTCCGGAATACCGCCAGCTTTAGGAGGCATCGAAAATGTTGAAAGATTATCTCTCTCCACGTCTCGCGAAGACCGCGTGCACGTTCGCCCTCGCGTTTGCTCCCGCATTCGCATTAGCCGACTCATACACCCAAACCAACCTCGTCTCCGACATTCCTGGCCTCGCCGCCGTGACCGATCCCAACCTCAAAAATCCCTGGGGCGTCTCCTTCTCTGGAACATCGCCCTTCTGGGTCTCCGATCAAGCGACTGGAGTAGCCACTCTCTACACCGGAGTCCCCGCAATTACCCCACTCGTCGTCTCCGTTCCCGGCAGCGCCGGTGGACCCAGCGGGCCCACCGGCCAGGTCTTCAACACGTCCACTGGATTTTCCATCAACAAGGGCACCGCAGCGACGTTCATCTTCGATAACCTCAACGGAACCATCTCAGCATGGAACGGAGCCCAGGGAACAACCGCTGTCATTCAGGCCACAACCCCCGGCGCCATCTACACCGGCCTCACGCAGATTACAAACGGCAGCACGTCTTTCCTTTATGCGGCGGATTCAACCGGCTCTATCCACGTGTTTGATTCGACGTGGACCGACGTCACCGCTACCACGTTTGGCGGCAAGTTCACCGACTCCAGTATTCCCGCCGGCTACACTCCCTATAACATTCAGAACATCAACGGAAACCTCTATGTGACCTACTCCAACAGGGGAGCAGGTGGCGGCTTCGTCGATGAGTACGATGCAAACGGAAATCTTCTGGGACGAATCGCCTCGAATGGTCCTCTTAACGAGCCTTGGGGACTCGTTCTGGCGCCGTCCGGCTTCGGCACTTTCAGCAACGATCTACTGATCGGGAACTTCGGCAGCGGCGAGATCGATGCCTATAATCCCATCACGGATGCATTCCTCGGCACGCTTGACGGAGCCAACGGCCAACCGATCGTCAACTCTGGTCTCTGGGCGCTTGAAACCCGTACCGGAGGAACTGGAAACAACACGAACGCAGTCTATTTCACCGCTGGCATCAACGGCGAACAGGATGGACTCTTCGGAGAGCTCGCTCTCAACTCCACCCCTGAACCAGCTTCAATCTTCGGCACTGCAACCGGCCTCGTCGCCCTCGCTATGTCGAAGTTCAGATTCAAGCGGTTCGGACGCTCCCGGAGCTAACCGACAACGCATGATCCCAGCCACTGCGGCGCCGGAAGGTCGATCTTCCGGCGCCGCAGTCTTTAAAAGCTCAGCCAATGGCGCAGTCAAAAAAGATAATTCTTCAAATTGCACAGTAAAATCGCATGTCAAGCCCCAAAGCATCCTAGCCCTTACTGCAGCCACATCCACGTGGCATATTAGTTTCCTTCAAACCGCTATACTGGATATAGAGTAAAAAATGGAAAGAAGGCCCTGCGAAAGCCCGGGCCTTTGTCATTTTGGAGCAAATCTCACCCGTCTAACTCTTTTGCTGGAATATTTTAGCCGTAACCCATTTACTTGGAATATTTACAGAGGGAAGTCCGTCCTAGATCACTGAAAAGAGGCTTAGTCGTGGATAAGGGGAGGGGTACCCGGCCATCAAACCTCTGAGGGACCAAGGAATAGTGAACAAGAAGTGAGTCCGGATCCACGGCCAGAAACTTCAATCAAGGATGCGATACCTGAATGAACGGAAACAGTCAGGAAAACCTATGGAAGCAGATCACACTCTTCCTCCTCACTCTCGGTGTCCTTCTCCTTACCGCTCTTCTGCTGCGACCATTTCTCTCTGGCATCATCACGGCTATCGTCCTCGCTGTTGTCACTCGACGCCCGTATGACTGGCTCGCCACAAAGATAAGCAACCGTTCCTTATGCGCCTCCGTTGCTCTCCTCCTCGTCATCCTCGCCGTCGTCATTCCCATTGTTCTGCTCTCGCAGGAGCTCGGCGAACAGGCCATGACAACCATCACCGCCTTTCGGAATGGAGCCCATCAGGACAAGATAATCAGCTTCATCGCCAATCGTCCGGCGCTCGCTCAGCAGATTGAATCCTTCGCCAACTCTATCGACATGAACAACGCTGCGCGAGGCATCGCGGGATATCTCGGTGGAAACCTTGCCGGCTTTCTCAGCAACTCTGTCCGCATCATCACCCAACTCGTGGTCATGCTCTTCATTCTCTTCTTCCTCTACCGCGACCGGGTCCTCGCGCTTGCCTCTCTGCGCTCGCTCCTCCCCCTCCGCGACGACGAGACCGCCGAGCTCCTCCAGCGCATTGACGACACCATTCTCGCCACGGCGCTCGGCCGGATCACCATAGCAGGCGTTCAAGGCGTCCTCGCCGGTCTCGCATTCTGGGTGCTCGGCGTCCCCGGCGTCATCCTCTGGGCCTTCACCCTCACCGTAGCTGCCATGATCCCCGCCTTTGGCTCCTTCCTTGTCTGGGGACCGATCGCGCTCTACCTTGGCCTCACTGGACACTGGGGCAAGGCCGCCCTCCTCCTTCTCTGGGGAGGCCTCATCGTCAGCACCATCGACAACATCCTCTACCCGATCCTCATCGGCTCCCATCTGCGCGCACACACTGCGACGATCCTGCTCTCAGTTCTCGGTGGCATAGCCCTCTTCGGACCAATAGGCATCATCCTTGGCCCGGTTCTCTTCACCGTAGCTACCGATCTCCTCGAGATATGGCGCAAGCGCACGGCCCAGGTCCCTCTCCATAATCAGGGGCGTCCGACAGGTCCCGGCGGCCCAAGAATGTGGATTGTATGCAGCCACGTCTCAGCCAACGCCGGCCAGCGCGAGACGGGCAACTCGGTCGGGCGTAGACCGAACCCGTGCCCGCCTTGTGTAAAGAGATGAAGTTCTGCCGGCACCTTTGCATCTTTCAAAGCCTGAAAATAGATAAGAGAATTCTCAACATGGGCCGTGTAGTCGTTCTCAGGCTGAACCAGAAAGGTTGGTGGTAATGCCTGCGTAGGCTGCAGCGAAGGATTCACCTTGCCATCCGACCCACTGAGCCATCCGGGATAAATGATCATCTGAAAGTTAGGCCGGGCATCAACCGTAGACGGCGGAACATTCTTGCCCTGAAAATCAGGATGCGTGCTCAGGACAGCTGCAAGATGCGCTCCAGCTGAGAACCCAATAACACCAATGCGATTGGGATCGATCTTCCACTCCGAGGCATGCGCGCGGGTCAGACGCATCGCTTGCTGCGCGTCCTCCAGATCCTCAACGTTCTCGGGATAGTGGCCCTCCTCCGGAACCCGGTACTTCACCAGCACGCAGGTCATGCCGATCGAGTTGAGCCAATCGCAGACCTCTGTGCCTTCAATATTCCAGGCAAGGCGAATGTACGAACCGCCGGGAAAAACAAGGGCCGCGGCGCCGGTGTTCTTTGCCGGCGCAGGAGAATAAACCGTCAGGCTGGGCGTGCTGACGTTGGTGACGCGAATAGTGACCTTGCCCGACACAATGCGGTTGGCATCGGTGGTAGGGTCTATCTCCGGACCAACCACCTTCGATGGCTCCGGGTTACCGCCAGGCCACAGCAGCAAGGTCTGCTGCTGTGCCGGGGCCGATATGGCGGACATAAGAACGAAAAAAATCGCGAAAAAGCGCATGAAGCATAGTAGAGCAGATCAATCGCTAAATCATCATTTGATATCGCGCCAGTTCTTTCCAATCCCCACATCGGCGACAATCGGGATTGAGAACTCAGCAACATGCTCCATCTCCTGCTTGACGAGTTCCAGAAGCTCCTCCGCCTCTTCAGGAACAACGTCGAAGAGCAGTTCGTCATGGATCTGGAGCGTCATCTTCGACTTGAGTTTACGGTCGCGGATAAGCTGATCAATCTTCAACATCGCAATCTTGATCAGGTCGGCAGCCGTTCCCTGCAACGGCGTATTGATTGCAGTTCGCTCCGCAAAGCCGCGCATATTCGGATTCCGCGATTGAATATCCGGAATCGGGCGAATGCGGCCAAAATACGTTCGAACGGATTGATCGCGCCGCACAGTCTCAAGCGTCTCCCGAATAAACCGCTCGACGCCCTTGTAACGCTCAAAGTAAGTCTCGATGTACTGCTTTGCAGTCTTCTGATCGATGTTGAGCTGCGCAGCCAACCCGAACGGGCTAATGCCGTAGACAATGCCGAAGTTGACCGCCTTTGCCCGCGCGCGAGTCTCTTTGTCCATCGTCGCAGCATCGACACCAAAGACCTCGCTTGCTGTAAGCGTATGAATATCCTTGCCGGTACGATAAGCATCAAGCAGCAGCGGATCCTGCGAGAAATGAGCCATTAATCGCAGCTCAATCTGGGAATAGTCGGCAGACATGAGCACATTGCCGGGAGCAGGAATAAACGCTGCGCGAATCTCCCGTCCCAGCGCCGTACGGACAGGAATATTCTGCAGGTTCGGATTCGTACTTGAGAGACGGCCCGTCGCAGTTCCAACCTGATTGAAGGTGGTATGCACCCGGCCTTGCGCATCAGTGAGTTGAGGCAGCGAGTCGAGGTAGGTAGACTTCAGCTTCGATAGCTGACGATACTCGAGAACAAGTGCCGGGACGGAATGCTGCTCGGCGAGCTCTTCCAGGACGTCCTGCGCAGTCGAAACGACCTTGCCTTTCCCATACTTCATCGGCTTCGGCAAGAGCATCTTGTTGAAGAGCACATCGCCCAGCTGCTTGGGGGAGTTGATATTGAAGCGATGTCCCGATTCGGTGTAGATGCGCTCGCCAAGATTGTCGATATCGATGGCGAGGCGATTGGACATCTCACCTAGTACGCTGGAATCGATGCGAACCCCGGTTTGCTCCATTTGCAGAAGAACGGGGACAAGAGGCTTGTCGATCGAGTTGTAGACCTCCAGGAGAGGGGACGTTGCACCCGCCTTTGCGGTGACGGGTGCAGCAAAGAGCATCTCCTTCGTCATCGCGCCACCCAGCAGTGGATCGTCCTTAACGATGTGATGCTCGAAAGACCCTGCCTCTGCGATCTGTGTCCCCAGCGCGGAAGCGAGCCGAACGATCGCTGTAGCGGCCTCAGGCAATCGCTTAGGGTCCGCCGGGTTGTCCTTCGTAGGTTGGTGCGTAAGCGCACGGCTGGTAGCGCGTGCCGCGATATCCGGCAGCGTGTGCGATCCATGAGTCGGATTGACTAGATAGCTGAGCAGCATGACATCATCGCGCACACCCGCCAGAGTGAAGTTGTGCGGCTCGAGAGCACGCAGAACAGCCTTGAGATCGTGGACGTCCTTGGGAAGACTGGAATCTGCGAGAGCCTCGCGCAGGCCGGGTTGGTCGAGGCCGGCTTCGAGACCCACGTGATCGGTCACAGCGAGACCAACGCTCCATGACGCGTCTTGCGTTGACGTCTCAACGAATGGGACAACGGGTTCCGGCGGCACCCCGAAGAGATTCATATTCTCGGCAACCTGAGGCTCGGCTTCGATTGCTTCCGAATCGGATTCGGTAGCGATCTCCTCTGAGACCGCACGCGCATCTTCGGCGAGAAAGACGGCCAGCCCACGAGCCAGGCCAGTCTCCGGATTGATCGCGCGCGCCTCGTTGAGAAGTCCGGCAAGCTCGGCCGAGGTTGGCTTGAGATTAAAGGTGATCGCTGTGTTGTCGACCGCGGGAGCCAGTTCCTTAAGTAGAGTCGTGAATTCAAGCTCGGTGAAGAGTTCGCGGCAGGCTGCATTGTCAGGCACCTGAGTGCGCATCGCCTCGAGCGAATATTCGATCGGCACGCCGGTGTGGATGGTGACGAGTTCTTTGGAGAGCAGAATGTTTTCGCGGTTGTTCTGGAGCGACTCGCGGTAGGTCTTCTTTTTGACTTCATCGGCGCGGTCGAGTGCAGCCTCAACGGTACCGAACTGCTGAATGAGCTCCACCGACCCTTTGTCGCCGATACCCGGTGCGCCGGGAATGTTGTCGACCGAGTCGCCACGCAACGCCATGACGTCGACGACACGCTCAGGCGGAACACCAAGGCTTTGCTCTACGCCTGCGCGGTCGAGAATGAGATTGTCTTTGGTGGGATTGAGGATGACAACATCGTCGTTGACCAGTTGCATCATGTCTTTGTCAGAGGAGACAACGAAGACCTTGTGTCCAAGTGCGGAGAGCTTGCAGGAAAGAGTGCCGATGACATCGTCAGCTTCGAACCCCTCGTAGTAAAGGATCGGAATGCGAAAGGCCTCCAGAGCACGACGGATGTAAGGCTGCTGCTGGATGAGGTCAGGCGGAGTCTCGGTACGATTCGCCTTGTAGCCTCCATATTCGGTGGTCTCGAACTGCTGGGTTTTGATGTTGAACTTCTTGACATCTTTGAGTTGCGCGGCCATCTCGTTGCGGTGCACAGGAGCCCCTACATCGTAGACGGCCGCGAGGTACTCTGGCTGGAAGTCCTTGCGGAGCTTGTTGATCATGTTCACGAAGACGTAGGTCGCGGCGGTGGGAATGCCGGTGCGTGTGGACATAGGCCGCTGCCGCTGCATCGCGTGGTAGGCGCGGAAGATGAAGGCCATGCTGTCGAGGAGATAAATCGGCGGCTTTGTTTTGGAGGATGGAGATGAATCGGATTTTTGTGTCATCGCTGTGTTTGATGGTAGCGCGTAGCGGGAGATGCGAGTCGAGGCTAGAGCAGAAGCATGCAGTCGCCGTAGCTAAAGAAACGATATTTCTGCTCAATAGCGTGCGCATAGGCAGCTAGCACCGCATTCCTTCCGGCAAACGCGCTAACCAGCATCAGAAGCGTGGATTGAGGAAGGTGAAAATTAGTGAGAAGGCCGCTTATGATCCGGAATTTATGTCCGGGACTGATGAAGATGCTGGTGTGACCGGAATGCGCGATCAGAGGTTTGCCCTTGGCGATTTCTGCGCAATGTTCCAGCGTGCGGGTGGTGGTTGTTCCGGCGGCGATGATGCGATTTCCCGCTTGTAGCGCGGTGTTGATTGCTTTGGCTGTCGTCGCGGGGAGCGTGTAGTGCTCGGCGTGGAGATGAATATCTTCAAGATTTTCTACGCGAACCGGCTGGAAGGTGCCTAGACCTACGTGGAGGGTAATGGTTTCGATCTGTATTCCGTTTTGTTTGAGTTGGTTGAGGATCTTGGGAGTGAAGTGAAGGCCGGCTGTTGGGGCTGCTGCACTGCCGGGTTCATGGGAAAACACCGTTTGGTAGCGGTCGCGGTCGTCTGGGTTGTCGTCGCGGTGGATATACGGCGGGAGCGGCATGTGACCTATTTTGTTGAGGATAGCTTGAAAATCTAGAATGGGCGAAAAGCGCAGAATGCGTTCTCCGAAGTCGCGTGTTTCTATGATTTCGGCTTCAAGCAAGGGTTTGGGGTCATGGATTGAGTGAAAGAGCAGGCGTTCGCCGGGCTGGACTTTGCGGCTGGGGCGGACCAATGCGCTCCAGTCGTTTTCTGCAAGTTGCTGCGTTAGAAGGACTTCTATGCGGCCGGTAGGGTCGGGGGAGTTGTGTTGGGTGTGTAGACCGGCGCGGGTGGCGTAGAGGCGGGCGGGGATGACGCGGCTGTCGTTCAGGATGAGCAAGTCGTTTGGTTTGAGGATTTTTGGCAGATTGCTGAAAAAATTATCCTGCCAGGTGCCGGTGGCGCGGTGGACGACCAGCATGCGGCTGGAGCCGCGAATTTCCGGGGGTTCTTGAGCTATCAGCTCTTCCGGAAGGTCGAAATTGAAGTCGGATACGCGCATTTTGAAGTGGTTTTTGTGGTCAAAATCGTGGTGAATTTGTGGTGTTAGGTGGAGATAGCGTGGTTCTTATGTGCACTTTTCCACCGACGAAAAAAACGCACCTTTCTGAATTATCTTTTCGCATTGTTCCCGGATTGGGACAGGGATTGGGCCAGAATGACGGACCGGTCGAGGGCTGCCTGAACAGAAGGAAGGTCGGGAGACACGGGGCTGGTCCATGCTACGGTGACTCGGGAGAAAGGTTTTGGGATGAGGAAGCGGTCCCAGGAGCGCAGCTCCCAGGCGCGATGAGGGTGAAGGTAGCAGGTGTACACGGGGGCGCCGACGAGTTGGGCGAGATGAGCTACGCCGGGTTTGGCGATCATGGAGGGGCCGCGGGGGCCGTCGGCGGTGACGGCGCAGTAGTGGCCGTCGAGGTAGGCTCGCTGGAGATTGCGAAGACCGGGGGCGCCGTCTCGCGAGCTGGAGCCACGCACGGCGAGAAATCCGAGATGTTTCGCGGTGCGGGTGAAGAGCTCGCCGTCGAAGCTGCGGCTGATGAGAAGAGTCAGGCCCTGATTGCGAAAGGGCCATACGCCGGTGAGAAGGCAGCGATGCCAGAAGGCGTATACGGCGGGGGGAGCGATATCGAAACCGATGCTGGCTCCGGGCTCGCAGATGTGTTCGTAGCGAAGGGTGGCTCCGAGCGCAAGTGCAACGATGCTGGCGAGTCGGGGACCGATAGCCAGGAGGATGCGCTGCTTCAGGGTGTAGGTGGAGTCCACCTTCTGAGTTTACCGTTTGTTCGTTCTTGCTTGTTCGTTTTGGGTTGTCCGTTCTGTTATCGCTCCGTTCTGTTGTGCTCCATGGCGGACAACCGGTAACGGACGGTTTGGAGCTATTCTCAGAGCGATGCTGGGCTTTCCCATTCATGCGCCGGTTGTCTTTGCGGGTGTGCTTGTACTGGCGCCATTTCTGCTCGCTGCGTTCTGGCCTCCCTGTGTTCAAGCGGCGCAGATGCTTCCCCTCCCTGTTCGACTTCTGCTGCCCTCAGTGTTGTGTCTTCCGTACCTGCTTGTTGCGGCTTCTTCCGGGAAATTTCAATGGAGCTGGTTTGCGCTTTATCTCGTGCTGCCGGTTGCGGTGAGCTGGCTGCTTCACAGCGCGGGAGTAGCTGATCCCGGACAGCGCGGAGAGTGGCGAGACTATCTTGTCCTCGTTGTTCTGGGGCTTGCTGTGGATCTGCGGTGGTTTGAACCGGCCTGGCCGCGCGGTCTTGCTGTGTTCAATAAGATGCTGCTGCTGGATGCCGGTATCTACGGCTTTCTTGCGATTCGGCGGCTGCATGGTGTCGGTTTTGATCTTCGCCTTCGCGTGGCCGACCTGAAGGTAGGGCTGCGTGAGCTTGTGTTCTATACGCCGATCGCGCTTGTTCTTGGACTAGCGCTGGGATTTCTACACTTTCACGCGCAGACTCCGGCCGTGACTCGGGCTGTACTGGGATTAGCTTTTACTTTTCTCTTTATTGCGGTTCCCGAGGAGATCTTCTTTCGCGGATGGATGCAGAACCTGCTGGAGCGTCGGCTGGGCCAGCGCCGGGCGTTGTTGGTAACCGCCGCTCTCTTCGGGCTGTCGCACTTCAACAAGCGTGCGGTGCACTTCAACTGGCGATATGTCGTGCTGGCGGCACTGGCTGGAATCTTCTATGGACGGGCGTGGCGTCGGCAGCGACGGGTGGGTGCGTCGGCTGTTACGCATGCTTCGGTCGACACGTTATGGTCGCTCTGGCTGCGTTGACCGGAGTTGCTCTAACGGCCGGGAGTATCGGGTGGGGAGTTATCGGGCGGGGAATTATCAAGCCAGGTGGGATGGTACCTGAGGTAGCCGAGGCCGACGCGCATGTGGTGGTGCAGCGAGTTTGGCACGGTTATGGCCAGGCATAGTCCCATGATCCCGTGGGCGATTCCGAGAGCGTAGATATTTCTGTAGCGAAGAAACAGAACGCAGGCGATGAGTCCCCACACGAATGTGACGGGTGTGAGGACGGGGTTGGGCAGATGGGCCAGTGAAAAGATGGCCGCCGATACGATGACTGGCGCTACTTTTCCGGGCAGCAGGCGCAGCATCCGCAGCAGAAAATAGCTCTGCAGAAGAAACTGCTGCATCAGGGCCCACACGATATAGGCCCATCCGTGCAGCGGCAGCGGCTTTGGACCGGGCAGGCGATGCAAATTGTGGGTCTGCCAGGCGATGAAGACAGCGAGGCATGAAAGGATGAGGGCGGCACCCACGATCCAGAGCGAATGCAGTAAGCCTCTCTCGCCAAGGCCCAGTGCGTTCCAACTCTGGCGGCTTGCCCATGTGGTGCCGACGATCCATACGAAGGCCAGCCAGTAGAGCGCTCTCTGGGTGGGATTCGCCGTCCAGACGGTGGCGAGGATCAGGGCATAACCGACGGCGAGTTCCACCAGGTCGCGACGGGCAGACAGAGGCCGATGTTTCCTGGCAAGATCCGCTGTTGCTGATTCAACGGCCACTGGAGGAATCCCTCGCTCTTTCAGAGTACTTTCTCTTTTGGACGTATGAAACCCCGCTTTTTCTGAAGCGAGGTTCCGAAGATTGCAAGAGCTCTTTACGATCTTTTGATATGGATTGTGCTTTGCTTAACGGCATTCCTGAGAGGTGCACCATGCGGTTCCTGAGTCGACTCCTGATTCTTTCTCTTTTCGTCTGGATACCTTCCGGCTTTGTGGCGATGGCGCAGACTACGACATACCTCGATTCACGATGAGAATGAAGACTTACGCAAGACGGTGCGAGAGCTGGCGCTTCGGGTGAGCGCGCTGGAAGAGGAGTTGCACAGGCAACGTGGGGTGCGCCGGTGGAGTCCGCTTCGCTGAAGCCGGCGACGCTGGTTCTGCCGGCGGCGGATGTTCGGAGCAGTGTGGAGAGTGTTTCGAGCAGTGGCGTGGCGGAGGCGGCTCCGGTTGCTGCGGTGAGTGCGCATGTTGTGACGACACAAACGGCGACTGCGCCTTCAATATTGCCGACGCAGTTGCCTGGTGGGGCAACGCTGAACTACATGTTCGATGGGTACTACGGCTACGACTTCAATCATCCGATAGGCCGGATACAGTACCTGCGGGCGTATGACGTGTTGAGTAACGTCTTCAGTGTGAATCAGGCTGACGTGGTGTTCGATCTGGATCCGGATGTCGCGGCAGGCCGACGGTATGGAGTGCGGCTCGACCTGCAATTCGGACAGGCGACTGCGACGTTGCAGGGTAATCCAGCGAATGAGGTGAGGCCTGACATTTACAGGAATATCTTTCAAGCATATGGAACCTATGTTGTTTCTCTGGGAAAGGGTCTTACTGTGGACGTCGGCAAGTGGTCCAGCTCTTTGGGGATCGAGGGCAATTATACGAAGGACCAGGTGAACTATTCGCGGTCGTTCTTCTTCGACTACCTGCCCTTCTACCACATGGGTGTTCGGGCCAGTTACAAGGTGAACGACAAGCTCTCGGCGAACTATTGGATCGTGAATGGGACGGACCAGACGGAGCCGACTAACTCGTACAATGACGAGTTGTTTGGATTTACGGCTCAGCCGACGAACATTTCGTGGACGATGAACTATTACGTCGGGCAAGACCATCCTGATGTCGCGGCGGCAGCGAACTGCACGGTGCCGCTGCAACCGGGGCTATGCTTGAAGCCGATCAATCCGGCACCCGATGGGAAGGCGCATATCTTCGACAGCTACGTGACGTGGAACGCTACGCCGAAACTGTCGATGTCGGCGGAGGGCGATTATGTGATCTCGCGGGAGTGGGCGAATGCGAAGCCGGGCGAGTCTTCGGCGCCGTCGCTGGTAGCCGGCGGAGCTGCTTATGCGCGATACCAATGGAGACCGAAGATGGCGTTGGGGGGAAGGTTCGAGTACTTTGACGACCGGAACGGGCTGTATAGCGGGACGACGCAGGCGCTGAAGGAGTTTACCGGGACCTATGAGTACAGGTTTGGCGAGGGTCTTCTGACGCGGGTAGAGTACAGGAGAGACTGGAGCAATGTGCCGTTCTTCCTGACTAACAAACCGGGAGTGCTGTCGCCGAATCAGCCTACGCTGACGGTGGGGATGGTTTGGTGGGTGGGCGGAAAGCAGGGAGCGTGGTAAGCACTTCCCTGCTATCCGCCAGACAATTATTCCGCTAGCTGTATTTGAGCCAGCGGAGAATCTCGGGCAGATTGGGCTTTTTGCCGTACATCAGGATACCGACTCGGTAGATTCTGCTGGCTACCCAGAGGATGGCGTAGATGGTGGCGATGAGGATGAGGATGCTGAGCGCGATTTGATATACAGGCGGCTGGTGTACGACGACCCGCGTGTACATGATGAGTGGCGCCGTGAATGGGAAGAACGAGAGGGCTTGCGAGAGAGCGCCGTCCGGGTCGGTGATGACGCGGAAGATGACGACCGAACAGGCGATGAGCGGCAACATGAGGAAGATATTCATCTGCTGCAGTTCCTGTTCGGAGTTGCTCATAGCACCGAGCGCGGCGGCAACGCTTGAGTAGAGCACAAAGCCCAGTAAAAAGAAGACGACGAAGAACGCAAATTGCAGGAGCGATGGGAGCAGTTGGATACCACTCCCGATCAGTTGCATCTTTGCGGCTGCAAGGGCTACGACGATCCAGATACCGACCTGCGTGATGCCGACGGCGCCGACACCGATTACTTTTCCGGCCATCATCTCGGTTGGTTTGACGGTTGCGAGAAGGACTTCAAAGATACGAGAGGTCTTTTCTTCGATCACCGAGCGCGCGACGTTCATGCCATAGAAGAGGATGATGAAGTACATGAGAAAGAAGAGACCGTAGGCACTGGCGACTGCCGCTCCTGAGCTCTTCTTTTCTGCGTTTGGCGCACTCTCCAGGGTGACGGGTTCGAGGAGAGTATCGACTTCGGTGGGGTGCATGCCAGAGCTCGTGAGCTTCTCACGCGTCAGTGCACCACGGATAGCATCGGAGACGCGTCCCTGAGTGACGATGTCGGACTTCGCTTTGGGATCCCACTCGAACGATCCGCGTGGAGCGGTGCTGGAGGGCGGTGTGACCCAGAGATAACCACCGAGGTCGCTGTTCTTCTGCTTCATCTCAGCGTCAAGCGTCTCGCGGATGCCGGGCTGGGTTGGCGGATAGACGTCTACGGTCGTCTTCCGATCTTTGCTGGAGAGCTCGGATTTCAGGTCGTCGGCGAACTGCGGGTCGCTGGTGATGACGGCGATGTGGTTCGAACCAAGGCTACGGTTGGCGAGGCCTGCACCGACGAGCAGACCTCCCATAAGCAGCGGGATGAGGATGGTCATGACGAGGAAGCTTTTGGCGCGGACGCGCTCGAGGTACTCCCGTTTTGCGATGAGCCAGATATTATGCATCCGCTTTGCCTCCTACGGCTTCGATAAAGATCTCTTCGAGGGTTGGCTCCATGACTTCGAAGTGCGTGATGCGTGTGCCGCTCTGAACGGCAGCGGCGAGGATTTGTTGGGCTGCAGCTTCGTCGTTGAGCTTGATCTCGGCGTGTCCGGAGTAATTTTTGGCTTCGGCTATTCCTGGATGCTTCAGGAAGGTGTCGTCGCCTTCGAAGATGACTTGCACGCGATTGCGCGGGTAGCGGCTTTTGACTTCGCGCATGCCGCCGGAGAGGACGAGATTGCCGCGGTCGATGAGAGCGATGGCGTCGCAGAGCTTTTCGACCTGATCCATGCGGTGGGTGGAGAAGAGAATGGATTTGCCCTGCTTGCGGAGGTCAACGAGGGTGTCCATGAGGAGGACAGCGTTGACGGGGTCGAGGCCACTGAAGGGCTCGTCCATGATGATCAGGTCGGGGTCGTGGAGGAGTGTGGCGATGAACTGGATCTTCTGCTGCATACCCTTGGAGAGCTCTTCGGTCTTCTTGGGGATGGCTTCGGTGATCTCCATGCGCTCGCACCAGGTATGGGCTCGCTTTGAGGCGGTGGTCGCGTCGAGACCGTGGAGTTCGCCGAGGAAGATGAGCTGGTCCATGACCTTCATCTTCTTGTAGAGGCCGCGTTCTTCGGGGAGGTAGCCGACGCGCTTGAGGTGCTCGCGGTTGAAGGGCTGGCCGAAGAGGCTGACGGAGCCGGAGTCGGGGACCGTCATGCCGATCATCATGCGGATGGAGGAGGTTTTGCCGGAGCCGTTGGGGCCGAGGAGGCCGAACATGCTGCCGGGTTCGATGGAGAAGCTGAGGTCTGCGACTGCGATCTTGGTGTCGTACGCCTTGCGGACATGTTGCAGTTCTACGATGGGCATGGGTTCTCGCGGTTAGGGTGTCGGGAACAAGTTTAGCAGGGGAACTAACTAATACAGGTGTTGGCCGGACGAGTGTCTCCCTGTGCGTGAGATTCTGTGCAATTTTGATGTTGATAGCATCGAGGTGTGCTGGAACTTTCTACACCGATGAAGTTTGTGAAGCGCGTGGGGGAGCGCGTTGCCGCAGAGCTCGCTAAGCGCGGCGTCGAGACGGTGGAGGATCTGTTGTATCACCTGCCGTTTCGGTATGAGGACCGACTGAATCCGGTGCCGATGAGTGCGCTGCAGGCGGGGACGATGGCGTCGGTGATCGGCGAGGTGCGGGGTTCGGTGTTGTTGCAGACGCGGCATATGCCTCTGTTTGAGATGACCGTGGGGCAGGGGCTGAACACGGTGAAGGCGATGTGGTTTCGCGGGGCGTATCTGCGGGACAAGTTTCGCGTGGGGCAGATGGTGGCTCTGTATGGGAAGCTGGAGCCTTCGCGATCGAGTGCGGGAAAGTTCAAGATGATTCAGCCGCAGTTCGAGGTTTTGCCTGCTCCGGGCGATTCTGACGCTGAGTTTTCGATGCTTGAGGTGGGGCGGATTGTGCCGGTGTATGAGTCGCTTGGCGGGACGACGGCGTGGGGAGCGAAGCTGGGGTCGAAGTGGCTGCGGCGGGTGATCTGGTCGCTCTTTGAGGAGTTGGAGAAGCAGCGACGCGGCGAGTCAGCTGATGAGAAGTTCGAGCAGGTTGAGACCTTGCCAGGAGCGTTACTTCTGAGGCTGAGGTTTCCGGGGCGGCTTGAGGCGTTGAAGGCAGTGCATTTTCCTGATGCCGGGACGCCGATGACTGATCTGATGTCAGCTTCGACGCCAGCTCATTGCCGGCTCATCTTCGAGGAGCTGTTTTATCTGGAGCTCGGGCTGGAGTTGAAGCGGCGACGGATGCGTGAGCGGGAGGGCACGGCATTTGCTACCAATGCGAAGGTGCGAGAGGCGATCAAACAGATTCTTCCCTTCCATCCGACTGCTGCGCAGAAGCGAGTGCTGGGGGAGATTGCGGATGATATGCGCAGGCCGCAGCCGATGCGGCGTTTGCTGCAGGGAGATGTGGGATCGGGAAAGACGATTGTTGCGATGCAGGCAGCCCTGGTGGCGATTGAGAACGGGTATCAGACAGCGTTGATGGCGCCCACGGAGATCCTGGCGACGCAGCACTATCTTTCTGCGAGAAAGCTTCTGGGCGATGTGCTTTCGCCACGAACCGGCAAGCCTTATCGGGTGACGTTGCTGACGGGGTCGCTGGATGAGGCGGCGAAGCGGGAGGCGAGAGGAAGAATCTTTCGCGGGGAGGCGGATCTTGCGATTGGGACTCACGCTCTGATTGAGGATAAGGTCGATTTCAACAATCTGGGTCTGGTGATTGTTGATGAGCAGCACCGGTTCGGCGTGCAGCAGCGATTTCGATTGATGAAGAAGCCGGGTGCGCTAGATCCCGATGTTCTGGTGATGACGGCTACGCCGATTCCCCGGACGCTGGCGCTGACGCTTTATGGAGATCTCGATGCGAGTGTGATCGACGAGCTGCCCCCGGGGCGATCGCCGATTGTGACGCGGCGTACGACGGAGGAACGGGCTGAGGACGTCTGGGGATTTGTCAGGAAGCAGGTGGAGGCGGGGCGGCAGGCTTACATTGTTTACCCGGTGATTGAAGGGGCAAAGGACGATCAGCCTGAGTTGGATTTTGCGCAGGATGAGGAGCCTGAAGATTTGAATGGTTCTGCCGGCAAAAAAAATGCAGGTCCCTCGACTGCACTGCGCCTCGCTCCGGATGACACTTCTGCTAGGGGTGGAAAGAAGATTAAGGCAGCTGCACCCTCCAAGACCAAGGGCAAGGCGTTGAAGACCGAGAAGCTGTTTGAGCCAAAGAAGGTGCTCAGGGCGGCTGCGGATATGTACGAGGAGTTGCGTGTGGGGCCGTTGGCTGGACTGCGGCTGGGGTTGTTGCATGGGCGGCTGAGTGCGGATGATAAAGAGGTCACCATGCGCCGGTTTCAACGGGGCGATATCGATGTGCTTATCGCGACGACAGTGATCGAGGTTGGCGTGGATGTGCCGAATGCTTCGGTGATGGTGATTGAACATGCGGAACGTTTCGGGTTGGCGCAGATGCATCAGCTGCGCGGTCGCGTGGGACGCGGCGCGACGAAAAGCTACTGCATTCTGATGACAGGCGGAAAGGTGAGCGAACAGGCCGAGGTTCGGCTGGATGCGATGGTTCGGACGCAGAATGGATTTGAGCTGGCGGAGCTGGATCTGCAGCAGCGCGGGCCTGGAGAGTTTTTTGGTACGCGACAGGCGGGGCTACCGGAGTTTCGCGTTGCGAATCTGATTCGTGACCGCGCTGTGCTTGAGCTGGCGAAGGTTGAGGCGGCCCGGTTTGCTGAGTCGCCAGATCCGGCTATTTCCAGTGAAGAGAGAGACGGGGTGTGGGGGCGGTTGAAGCAACAGTGGCAGCGGAAGTACGGATTAGTGGAGGCGTGAGGTGGTCAATCGACCCTGAGGTCTTTCCCTATTGAGGCGGTTCGCGGCAGCGCGAATAACCCATCCTTTGCAATGAAGCTGCAAAGGATGGGTTATATGGATGGCGAATAGTTAGGGTTAGCTGGCGGTGGCGTGTGCGAAGCCTGCAACCTCGACCGGCTGAGTGGAAGGGGTTAGTGCCTTCTTTGGACCGCGCTTGCGAGCCACGAGGACGCGGATTCGCTCGATCATTTCGGCAGGAGAGCAGGCGCCCTTCGGGAGGAAGACATCTGCGTGAAGGGCACGGTCGAAGGCGTTGACGGTGCCGGAGACGATCATGGCGGGAAGCCCGGGATGGAGTTGCTTGGCGCGGCGAACAAGTTCGTTGCCGTCCATCTGGGGCATCAGGAGATCGCAAAGAATGAGATCGAGAGTTCCCGGAAGCGATCTCTCGAGAACTTCGATTGCCTCCTGCGCATTGCGGGTTGCGATGATGCGGTAACCGCGGGTTTCGAGAAGAAAGGTGCGGACAGAAAGAACCTGTTCGTTGTCGTCTACGCAGAGAATCGTCTTCTTGGGGCGCATGCAGTCTCACTTACGCCGGAAGCCACCTTGTGGTGTTTCGCGGCCGATGGGCCAGGCCCGATGAGTCTGCTGGCTTGCAGGCGCACCGGTCTGGTGATGTTCAAAACTGCCCCGTGGTCCGGCTGGATTCAGCCCTTCGGCGCGTGATAGGTCGTCTGTCCCGACGAGCGGAAGACGAAAAAGAGCAAAGCTCTCCTGTCTGCTCCACTCAGGGGATCAGGGCCATCTGTCCGGCGAGCGAGGCTCGCCGAACCGCGGGGTGCGAGAGAGACCTTGTGCCGACGCAGGTTGCCACGCGTCTCCAGGAGGGCACGAGATTCTGTGCTGCGAATACAGTAAGGCTCGATGCTGGAAAAACGGCATCGGTCTCAATGCGTGTGCAGGCAGTGAGGTGCGCTCGGAGTCGCGACTGCGGGGCAGTCAGGCTTCTCTCAACTCAAATTGTCAGAAAAACAGGCGAAAGCAATTTCATCTCGAACGACGCCGTACATTGCGTGCAGAGCCGTCGTCAACGCTTTCCAACAGTACGAATGGTTGGCTTGCTTGGCAACGGCGAAGTTAGAGCGAAGATGCGCAATATTAGAGCTTGCACATCCACCGTTCTTTGACAATGCGCGAATTCATTGGAGATTCACGAGGGGTGGCTGTTGAAATCGCGTGCATCACGGCAGGAAAAAGCGTCCGCTTGCAACACAAATTGTGCGACCGCCGACGAACACTTTTGTCACACTACCGTCTTCGACTGTGGCGCTGACGTGAATGCGGCTGGAACGTAATATCTCAATACCCTGTTCGATGACGATCGTCTGACCACTTGCGACGGCGCCGTGACGTACGAGATAGGAGATGGCGCAACCAGCAGCAGAGCCGGTGGCCGGGTCTTCTCCGGTATCGAACTGCATCCGCGCGTGCCAGTCTGCTGCTGAGCCGGCATGAGCGCGGGTGATGCAGTAAAAGAATTTTGCGCCGATGTTGTCGAGGTACCGGCGAGCGACCTGGGGCGAGATTTGTAAGCGTGCCGCGACATCCATCGATCGCAGAGGCACGATGCAGAAGGCCATGCCGGTTGAAACGATCTGCGCCGAGAGCTCGGGGTCGAGATCATCGGAAGAGAGATTGAGAGCCGCGGCTAACGCGTCGCGGTCTTCTGTGCTGGTGAGTTCGCCGAAGGTTGGGGCTTTCTGCTGCATGGTGCCAAAGACGCCCTGCTCGCAGGTCTGCGCCGGGATGAAGCGCACGGAGATGGGGCCGACGCCAAGGTCTAGCGTGATCTGTTCTGCGCCACGCAGGACCGGATGATTCCAATAGAGCCAGCTCGCTGTACCCAGCGTGGGGTGGCCAGCGAAGGGCACTTCTTCCGTAGTAAGGAAGATGCGGACCTTCACGCCGTGCTCTCGTTCGATCTCGGGGGCGCGAGGGAGAATGAACGTGGTTTCGCTAAGATTCGTCTCGCGGGCGATGGCTTGCATCTCGTCCTGGGAGAGACCGCGTGCATCGGAGAAGATGGCGAGGGCATTGCCTTCGAGAGGGTTCTCGGCGAAGACATCCACCTGTGCAAAGTCGTACGCGCAGTGAGCCGTCTCCGGAATTGCGGCTAAAGTTGCAGGCACCGTAACGGGGACATCGGTTGACATATGCGTTCCTCGGACGTATGGTTTGGACAGACCGCAATGGAGCAAACCTGCTTCATGCTAGCCCAGGCTGGCAGGCGGTACAAAAGATTAGTTATGACGATGATGCTCAACACGACCACCACACGCTGCTGTTGCTGTAGCTGCGCGTGGGTGTGTGGATGAGCGAACCGAAGTAAATAGCTTCGAACAGCACAGAACCCACCCAGAGCCAGCGAGCCGGGTGGGTTTTTCCGTGTTAGGTTGGACTGCTATCTTTAACAAAGGAACAGCGGGAGTGGACCCCGAGAAGGTTGAACGATTATGTCTCTACGCATCAACGATATTGCTCCTGATTTCACTGCCGAGACGACGCATGGAACGATCCAGTTCCACGAATGGATTGGCGACAACTGGGCTGTTCTGTTCTCTCATCCGAAGGACTTTACCCCGGTGTGTACGACGGAGCTGGGCGCCGTCGCGGGCCTTGAGGCGGATTTTGCGAGGCGCGGAGCGAAGGTTATTGGGCTGAGTGTGGACCCGGTTGAGAACCATAGCAAGTGGGCCGTCGACATCCAGGAGGTGACTGGTGCAACGGTGAACTATCCGATCATCGGCGATACCGAACTGAGGATCGCGAAGCTCTACGACATGCTGGCAAGCGAGGCAGGTGACAGTTGCGAGGGCCGCACTCCAGCAGACAATGCTCCGGTGCGCACGGTATTTGTGATTGGTCCGGATAAGAAGATCAAACTGATGATTGCGTATCCGATGACGACTGGCCGCAACTTCGACGAGATCCTTCGTGTGTTGGACTCCATGCAACTTACGGCGAAGCACAAGGTAGCGACCCCGGCGAACTGGAAGCAAGGCGACGATGTGATCATTACCGGCGCGGTCTCTAATGACGATGCGGCAAAGATCTTCCCGGGATATAAGACCGTGAAGCCTTACCTGAGAACGACAACGCAGCCGAAGTAGTTTGTATTAAAGGAACGACTTTAGCAGAAGCCGCTGCGTGGTTCTGATTGCGCAGCGGATTGAGCACCGGTGGCGAAGTGGCTAACGCGCTGGTCTGCAAAACCAGTATTCATGGGTTCAACTCCCATCCGGTGCTCCAAAAAAATCAATAGCTAGCCGGCGTTCAAAACTCCGCCGAAAGAACCGCCTCGGCCTGGGCTCACCAATACAACTGGCACAAACCTCCGCTCCCCGCGCGACTCTATCGAGGTCCCGGATGTCTTTTTTCCGCTCCCTTGCGGCGCCTTGAAATCCGCGCAAAAAGACCCAGGCCGCCATCGCCGGCGGCCTGGTCTGGATTGCCAGTTCTACATCACTCGCTTGCGGCGAACCACTCCAACCAAGCCCGCCAGACCCGAGCCGAGCAGCAGGAAGCTGGACGGTTCAGGAGTTGCGGCGGCGGAGAGGTCTCCGGCGGTGACGGAGAAGTTCACGGTGCTGAGCGTGTCGCCAGCGCCACCATCAGCGCCACCGAGGATCTCGAAAAACCCGCCGTAGGTGCCCAGCGGCGTGCCAACCGGGATCTCCACCGTAAAGATGTCGAACGTTGCGGATTGACCCGGGGTAAGGAAGAACGGCGCATTGGCGAAGAAATCGCTGTCGTCGATCGAGAGTGTGCCGAGGTTACCCGAGTCACCATTGAGGAAGATGTCTGCCACATTGGTGATCGGAGCCGATACCGTGGCTTCGAACGTCACGGTGTTGCCCGGCAGTGCACCCAAATCCGATTGGGTCAGACTGAAGTTGAGAGTATCGGCGAGTGCGGCCGGCATCACGCCGATCGTCAGCAGCAGCGTCATTACAGCAAGAGTCAATTTGTATTTCATTATGATTCATCTCCGAACGAAGTTTAGTTATGGTGCTGGCTGCGAGTTAGGGAAGTTGGGCTCTGAATGACCCAGTGAAGGTGCCGCCGGTAAAGGTGCCCGCCAGTTTCTCAACTACTCCTGCCCCATCGGGACCGGTCGAACCGGGGAAGCTGACCGAGACGGATGCCGATCCGCCACCGGGGATGGAACCGAGCGCGGCCGGCAGGCCGGAACCACTCGTCGCACCCAGAGTTGCTGTCGTAAGTTGAACGTTCGACGCGGTACCGGTGCCGGTGTTCTTCACCGTTACCAACACCGAGTAGCCCGTTGTGGAGTTTCCGCTGATCACACCTGTCGCCGTCATCTGAAGCGTGCCGACAACAATCGTCTGTGATGCGGTGGCTGAGTTGTAGTTGCCGTTACCAGCTTGCGTGCCCGTCACAGTGACCGTCCCTGCGCCGGTAAGAGTCAAGATCCCGCCCGACAAAGTAGCCGGGCCGGAAACCGAGAGCGTCACCGGTAGACCGGACGTCGATGTCGCGGTCACAGCGTAAGGGCCGCTGGAGCCGAAGTTCGCCGTGGCCGGTACACCTATGATTGTGATTGTCTGGTTCGCCTCGCTGATGACCAGCGTTGCAACGCCCGACGTGGAAGGACCGTAGCTTGCGTCACCCGGATAAGAAGCGACGATTTGATGCGTCCCGGCGCTCAGGTTCGGAATGTCGACCGCTGCTGTAAACCTGGCATAGCCCGATGTCGAACCGAAGAGAGGCACCGCAGAACCCAAGAGGGTGCCGCTAGTGCTTCCTTCGTAGAAGTTCACAACGCCCGTAATCGCTACAGCCGGTACAGTCGTCGAGGTCCCTACGGCGCGGGTGAGAGTGCCGTTGTAGGAGACGGTCTGACCGTAAACCGCAGTCTGAGCTCCGCCGATGGACATGGTCGTTCCGTTACGTGCAACGGTCAAGGCCAGGGCCCCTGTGCTGGTAAGGTGCGTGGCGTTGCCACCGTAGACAGCAGTCAGGTTATGCACTCCGCCAGTGAAGTTGGCCACTGAGAGGGTCGCAATACCTGTCGTGATAGAGGCCGGACCGGAACCCAGAAGCACACCCGCATCGTAGAAGAACACGGTGGAGGCGGTGCCGAGGTTGATCGGCGTAACCGCTGCCGAGAGGGCAACGGCAGCTCCGACAGTCGGGCTCCCCGTGGTTGTTGTCAGGACAGTGGTCGTTGACGTGGTCGATGTGACGGTGACGGTTACCGCAGCAGGTGTTGCTCCGCTGTAGTTCGAGTCTCCGCTGTAAACCGCGCTGATGCTGTGGAGCACCTGCGGTGGTGAGGGCAGTTTGTGGTGAGGGTTGCCTTGCCGTTGACCATCGTAACGGTGCCCAGCGAGCGTGCTGGTTGTGGTATCGGTAAAGGTCACCGTGCCGGTGGCTCCCTGTGCTGCCGTGGGAGTATTCGTCACGCTGAAGTTCAGGACTACGGGACTGCCGCTGGTGGCATCAGCCGTCGCCAGATAGCTGACCGTTGGGGTCAACTGCGTGACGGTAAAGCCGAGAGTCGCAGAGTTAGAGGTAAAGTTGCTGTCGCCGGAGTAGTTTGCGGTGATCGAATAGGTGCCGCCCGGCAGAGTCGGGTAGTTCGGAACCAGGAAGAAGGACGCGAACGGCGGACCGGCAAGGATATAAGCCGTACCGAAGGTGTCCAGTTTGGCAGTGAGGGAAGGCATGGGCGTACCGTTGCGCAGGATGGTATAAGTGACCGTGCCGCTGGGCTTACCGTTGCCTGAGGCGCTCCCGTATTCTGTGTCGAGGTAAAACTCGCCTGAGCCATAAACCATGCTGCTGATTGCGTTGACCGCACCTGCCGAGGTGACCTGGTACGGCTGGAAGGACAGAACCGAACTGGCTTCTTTGGTGATATTGACAGAAACAGGAGCCGAATCGCTGGGAGCGAAGACGCCATCACCATCGTAATGAGCATGGACGTTGTACGTGCCCGCCGGCAGGCTGTTGACGATTGCGTTGACAGAGCCGGCAGTTAGAGTGAAGACCTGAGGCGTGCCGGTAGCTGTTTCGAGCGAAGCGACGATGCTGACGTCACCGGTAGGGGTACCGCTGCCAGAGGTGACCTGGATCGCGCCGATCATGGTGTCGCCGTGATTGCCGGTGGTGGGGGACAAGGACAATGTGGTCGTCGTGGAGTGGAAGTTGACCGAGCTCCAGTTGGCCGCAACGTTGGCGATATTCATCGAACCGAGGCCAGTCGCCGCGTCGTAACCGTTATCCGCGTTGAAACCGATACCGGCGGTGCCGCTGGTCGCGGTGGGCACGATGATCGAACCCGCCACGATGTCGTGGAAGTTGCAGGTGGATGCCGGCAGCGTCACAGTCGGGCTAGCGACCGTTCCATTCGGAGCGGTGCAGGCCGTGGTGGACGTGGTGTACTGCTGGTTTGCAAGCGCGTAGTAGAAGTAGTTCGCGTTGCCCTGACGGCCGCCGTTCGCGGCGTCGATCAGCGCCTGAGCGCTGGCCATGGCAGGAGCGGCGACGGATGTGCCGCCGACGATGCCGGCGTTCGTCAGTTGACCTGCGGCGTTCTGGGCGCAAATACCTTCAGCGCAGAACAGTGTGCCATCATGGCCGTTAGCCGATATGAAGGAAACGTCCGGCACAAGGCGGTGAGGCCCGGTGATCGGTGAGCCGACCGCGATACCCGTTCCGCTTGAAGCCGCGGGATCGCTGGTCGCGGAGATTCCAGAACCGGTCTGCCATGAAGGACGAGCGGTGAAGATGCTGATACCGCCACCACCGGCGAAGACGCCCGTACCGGCCATTGTGCCGGTGGCAGAACTGTTCAGAAGGGTGGTGGTAAGCCGGCTCTGGTTCAGGGCCGCTTCAGGAATGTAACCGAGTGCTGTTCCATTCGGGACCATGTTGGTGCCGCCATTCTGCCAGTAAGCGGTCGGTCCGTAGTCCACAAACATGCTGCCGCCGACGGCGACGTTGAAGTTGGAAGAACCGAGCGCATTCACGCCGTAGCCGGTCGTACCTGCGCTGGTTGCACTGGAGCTGGCGCAACCTGCCGCACCGCTATCGCCGGACGAGACAAATACCGTTTGCCCTTGTGCCGCTGCCTCTTCCCAGAGGTCATTCCAGAACGCCGTGGCGCTGGCGCCGTTGTTGCCTTCGCAACCGCCGTAGCTCATCGTGATGATGTCGCCAATATTGTTGTCCACGGCGTAGAGGCTGGCCGTGTCGATGCCCTCACCCACCAGCGATGCACTGCTGACGATGAACTTCACGTTCGCACCCGAGGCCAGCGAGCCAGCCATTTCCGCGTCGAGATAGGCTTCAATGTCGTCGCTGTTTTGACCGGGGTCCTGGCCGACGACGATGATCTCCGGGTCGTTCTGCGGCAGGCCAAAGAGCGAGCGATAGGTCTGCACGTCGGCAATATGGATATTGCTGCGCGCGATGACGGAGATGGTGATGCCTTTGCCGTCGACGCCGGCATTGGTCAGAGGCTTGGAGTTGTAGATGGTGGCCATATCGGCAGCGCCGATGTAGTGAGTGCCCGCAGGGTCGACGCCATAGTCGGGGCTTACACCGTTGGCACTGGTGGACATAGAGACTTTCTTCCAGTCGACCACGCCGGACTTGGGGAAGAAGTTGTTCAGACGGGCCAGACCCTTCACGACGGGCGACAGGGCCGCAGGTATTGCGATGTCCGTGGTGTTAGAGATGTGCGCTTCGCCATCAACGGTCACGTTGTGCATTTCAGTGTTGAATGCAGTCTCCAACGCATTCACCGTACCCGAAAAGGTAATGAAACGGCCGCTGCGCGACACGCTCTCTACCAGCAGGCCGCTATCGGAGAGCCATGCCGATACCTGGGCGATGTCCGACGGCGCGACGCCGAAACCCGTCGCGAAGGTATCGGGAGTCAGCCATTTACGGAAGCTGCCGGAATTTCTGTCCTGCTGCGCGTCGAGCAGCGACGTGAGCGCATTTTCCTGCTCCTCAGAAGGCTTCAGGACCAGCACCATGTGTTGCAGCTGGGTGTTCGCGCTGAGACGCTGACCGATGGTGGCGCGCGCCAGGACCTCAGGATGCGTTCCACGCAGAGTCCTCATGACCTTGCGATCGACTTTTGCCGTGATGCGGGCGGAACGACGGGCCGATAACTGCGGTTGAGGTTGCGCACTGGCAAGTGACGCGAAACACGCGAACACAAAGAGAAGAGGCAGAAGGATCGTGCGGAATCTAAAGGTCACACTATCTCCGGGGTGCAAAAAGGAAATGACGGAACAATATTTTTAGTGGTCGCGGTATCCTCACAGTTACTGGGCTACTTGTCAACAACAATCGTGTTCGTCTAACTTGTCCACCATTCAGCCAAGGTGGACGAACTCCGGACCCAGGAGATGTTCAAGGATGCCCGCCTGGACTTCCTGGTCGCGGTCGAGGCACATACGTTCTCTGGTGCGAACAGAGCGCTGAAACGGCGTGCCTGCTGCGTCGCTTTGCATACCCTTGTGTCGCGCGATCGGGGCAGCGCAACTTCCATGTCTCGGTAATGGCTAAATGAGGTGTTTGTCCACCCGCACGGTGACGATATCCGCTAACTCGATCGTGAGATTTACCGAGCGTGCACCGGCAGGCGCAGTTCGATGCTTGATTTCTGCTGGCGCATGAACAACCGACCTGGCCAGCGCAATGTTGGTCCTTGAGAACTGCTAATTCGATTAAGCGCCGAACAGGTACATATGTACCATTGCCAACCTCTGAAGCGGGTACCTATAGTTCGGGTCGCGCAGTAAATAGAAATGCAACTGCTTAACCGATCTCCCTGCACTTCATGAAGACTGTTGCGGTTCTCCCATAGCAAGTTCTTGGTTCTATTTATTTTCGATAAAAATAAATGACGGGCTCATTTGCATGTAACGAGCGAGCGTGCGGCCTACGAGGCGCCTGCGTTCCAAGGCTGCACAACAGTCTTGACCACTTCAAAAACAGCTGAAACGAGGAGAAGTCCCATGCGTATGTTTCTCAAGAATTTGAATTTCACCCGGATATCTTTTGGGCTAACGGCGGGGCTGCTTCTTTGCGCCGCCAATCCGCAGGCCCAGGGACAACAACCTCCATTGGTCTATAGCGTCGAGAATACGGGTGCAAGCTTTCCGGCTCCGGTCCTCCCCGATTTCGCCCATTCCCCCATCAACCGGCAATTGCCAGACCCGTTTGTGTCCGCCAACGGAACGCGCGATACCAGTTGGCCCGCCTTCGAACAGCATCGTAACGAATGGATGCAGGCGATTTATAAAAACGAGATTGGCACAAAGCCTGACTGCCATGACTGCACCGTCACTGCGACCTTTGTGCCGACCACTGGCGCTACCCCCAGGGGCACACTAACAATCAACGTGACGCGGACCGGTAATCCGTATACGTTGACGTTTACCGCGGCAATTGTTCTTCCAGCAGCGTCGGCAACATGTGTCCAACCAGCCAACGGGTGGCCTTACATAATTGGTATGGGATCGGCTACCGGAAGTTGGCCAGCCTCCGCGTTCAACGCATCGACTGCATCACCGACTGGAGTTACCGTAAAACCCACCGGCTGTGCGGCAACCGTCGTCTACAGCTTGAATAGCATAACCACCTACACTGGCGGAGGGAACGCGGGCTCAGCCTCGGGATCTCATGTCAACGATCCGTTCTACAAACTTTATCCCGAATACTGCGCCGGGTTTTGCAACGCGGGTAATGGTTACCCCAATGGCAGCAACCATGGGCAATACGCTTCATGGAGCTGGGGAATCAGCCGCTTGATTGATGGCATCCAAATCGCTGCACAAGCGACCACCAATCCGCTCCCGCTCGATACCGGACACTCGGCAGTAACCGGATGTTCCTATGCCGGGAAAATGGCGATGTGGGGCGGCGCTCTTGACGAGCGGATTGCCCTCTCTATTGCTCAGGAAAATGGTGGCGGTGGCGCCCCATCATGGCGTGTTTCGCATGAGGTCCAGGTTCAGGGCAGCGTCGAGAACATCAATGACACGTCTTATGAATGGTTCGGGTCACAGATGCATCAATTCGACAGCGCCGGCGTCTACAAAATGCCGACGGACCATTTTCAGTTGATGGCCTTGATGGCGCCCAGAGCTATGCTGCAAACGGGCGACAGTAACTATTACTGGCTGGGAGATCTATCCGCCACTTTCGATTCCTTGGCGACGCAGAAAATCTACGACAACTACGGCATAGGAGACCGATTTAACTACTACATCGATACCGTTCACTTCCACTGCGTAGTACCAGCCTACCAGCAAAACGCCACGCAGCCGGTTATCAACAGATTCATGTTCGGTTCGAATGTCGATTCAAATGTTAAGGTCTCTGAGCAATTTGTCGGCGCTCTCACCCCCGGCGCTCAACCCCACCTGGGATCCCAACATGTGGACAGCGTGGTGGGGAACCGGCAATCCTCCGGCATTTCCGGCCGCCGATGTCTGGAACAGCGGCGGAGACGTCATGTTGCCACTGAACCAGAATATAACCGTCAATACCGGCGATACTATTACGACGAAGCTATAGCTTGACGATGCCCGGCACCCACGCGGCAGCGACAGTCACGGTCCCAACCGCGTTTACGGAGGTTGACATCGCCTGCACCGATGGCACTTCCTATACGCTCGTGGTTCCGGCCCCGAATAGCTCGGGCTATCAAACAAACAACCAGGTCTATACGATCGCGGCCAACGACAACTCCACACAAACATCCAATGTGTACTCCGTGACGAACCCTGGCTGCAGTAACGGGGCTCCTGGTCATACGACGGGGACCTACTTCTTCGCTCTTGGAAAATCAAACCCCGGCGCCGGCAACCCCGGATTAGCTGGTTTCTCGACGACCAATGGCCTGCCTGCATCCGGGGTCACGGACCCGATCAATGTGACGTTCAACCTGGCTGACAGCACTACCAGCCAGGGTGGCACATGGGCACCGTGGACCACCTTAAACTGGCACAACCCGTACTCGTGCAATCCTCCGGGATGCCCGTTGACGCCGACCATCACGTGGCCAGCTCCAACCACCATGCTTTCTGGCACGCCGTCTGACCTCCGCGCAGTTGAATGCAACGGCGTCGTCCACGCTGCTTGCAGGGTTTACCGCCCCCGGTACCAGCGGCTTGTTAACTACGGCGCCGATCACGGGCACGTGGAGCTACAATCCGCCCGCAGGAACGGTGCTGAGCCCTGGCATGAATACGCTAACGGCGACCTTCACTCCGACCAACGTCATCACGCCAACCACAACAGCCGGCAAACGCTTACAAAACCTACACTGTCGCGACTGCGTCGGTGCCGATCCTCGTCGGTACAGTGACCATTACGGCCACCGGGGCTTTGAGCAAGATCGACGGCGGATACCAGATGGTCGTCACCGTCAAGAACACCGGCAATGCTACGGCACCGAACGTTCAACTGACGTCAGCGACGCTGGGCGCGGCGAGCGGCTCAGCGATGCCGGCATCGCTCGGCGACATTACGAGCGGCGGCTCGGCATCGGTCACTCTCACCTTCCCGTCCTCAGCAGGAGCAGATGGAGCAGGTGTCGTGGAGAGGTTGTCTGGCACTTACACTGGCGGAACCTTTGGCGGCTCGTTCCGCGCAACCCTGCCCTAACTTACAGCTAGTAACCATAACCATTATAAAAACAGCATCGGAGGAAATGATGAAACTCAAAATGACACTAGCTGTAGCGGCGCTGCTGACGATAGGTTTATCGTCGGCAGCGGCGTACGCCGACACCGTAACTTTCACCCTGACCAATCCGAGACGGGTATCTTCCGGTTACGGGAGGCAGCGTGACGTTCGTCGCTACCGTATCCGCTCCAGCCAGCAACGGCGCCGCGGTGTTTTTGAACGGAGACAGCTTCAACGTCACCGCTCCGATCACCCTGGACGACAGCGACTTCTTCGCCAACTTTCCGTTGTCTCTGGCGCCGGGGACCAGCTTTACCGGCGACCTGTTTGTGCTGACGGCTGCCGCCCGACTCGCCGTTCGGGACCTTCCTGGGCACGTTTACGCTGCTGGGCGGAGCCGACGGCAACGCCAGCGATGCGCTGGGCACGGTCACCTTTAGCGTTATCACTACTCCTGAGCCGTCAAGCATTCTACTGTTGATGACTGGCATGGCCGGGATTCGGCTGGGTCGGAGTCAAACGAAACCTACGTCGCGGCTGGGCACGTTAGCCGTTCGAAACAACGAAGCTGTGGTCAACGGTGAAGCGCGGCGCCCGCCGCGCTTCACCAGCAGTACACGGACCGCATGCTGGCGCACAGACAGCCAACATGTCCCGGGGATATTTCCATGAAAAATCGCATTAGGCTTTCCGCGGCTCTGCTCTCGATCGCAGCCATAGCCGCTTGTTTCGGCGTTTATTCGAAAGACCGTGTGGAGGCGGCAACTCGGCCACAGGAGCCGGAGAAATCCTCCACGTCTTACCAACAGCCGGCAGTCAAGAGGCGCCCAACCAGACTCGGCTGAGCCCGAGAGCGTGTATGGTCCCAGCTTCGCCTTCCTCGCCTGGAATCTCTTCCTGCAAGCCATGGCGCCTGCCAACGGTTCCTTGACCATCGAGACATGGACGGAGCAATGTCAACTAAGTCCCAATATGGTTGGGTGCCCCAGCGCGGCGAGTATGGCGGCCGCAGCGAAAGCCGCAGGCGATGGCAAGGTGCGCATACTGCACGGAAGCGCAATGGCCCGGTCTAAGAAGTTGGAAGGCAGTGAATGCAGTGCAATGATAACGACCCCGATCGGGGGATATCCCGCTCCTTCTAATTTGACGCCGAATGCCATGTACTGCGAAGAGGTTTTCGTAAGCCCGGTGGAAGCAGCCTTCGTAAAAGGGAATCTCACCAAGCTTGTCGACCAGCAAACTTACGGCAACGAGCGCGGCCAGCACGATTAACTTCCCGGGAACCGGAACAAACGACCCTCGTCTTGATCTTGACTCTTTGGAAGTGAAGGTCGACTGGGTGCCAGCGACTTCCTACAGCAACCCGGCCTTTGCCTGCCCCGATCCAACCAACAGTCTTTACACGGAGACGATCAATGGCACGTGCTATGCCCTGGCCGCCATCCACATTACTTCTAAAGTGATGCCCAGATGGCTGTGGGCGACGTTCGAGCCCAACAACAACATCACCAACCCCAATCGCTGCGACTCCAAACTCTACGGCACTTGTTTCGATCCGTGGGGAACCACGTCGAGTCAACGCTATGGAAAGGGACAAACGGCGCAACAGAGTCCGGAGTTGCGTCAGGCCATGGCGGAGGCGCACCTGAACCCGGCGTTTAGCAATTACTTCCTCACCGGACTGCAGACCGAATTCGTTGACAATTACGGGAAGCCGACTCAGCTGGGCAATTCTTTTGTCGAATTCAACCAGGGAGTACCGCCCGGCAAATCGTCGTGCATCACTTGTCACCAGTACGCGCATTTTGATGGCAAGCAGCCTGCGCGAGGGCAACCGGAAGACAATTTCGGAAGACCGCCGCAAGGTTGGCCCAGTATTGGGTACGCCTGCAACCAAAACCAAAACGGAAATTGCATGCCAGAACTCCCCAATTCCACGACGCAGGACTTTTCCTGGATGTTGGGCTTGATGCCGTATAGCGATGCTGGCGACAAGGCACCCGCGGATAAGTTGCCGTCGACGTCGAAGAATCAGTCGTTGCCCGCGACGCACTCGTTGATGCCCTGAAGCGCTTCGCTTCCGTCTGTCTCGTACCGGCCTATGCAGCACGCAAGCGCGAAGAAGTTCATGCAGGAAGTAACACAATGACATTCTTGAACCTAGCTCGGCAGCAGATTGCAATGCAACAGATGATGCTGCCACGGCCAAAGACGATGGATCCCCAACCAGTGTCTTCGTGCGTGCGCCGACAAGGATTTCTTGAGACGTTGGTTCCTGGGTTTGCGCCTTCGGTGCTCGCGCTTTTGGTCGTGCCTGCAATCCTGGTCGGAAAGAATCTTCCCGCGCAGACCGTTGCCCAACAGTCCACAAGATTGGCGCAGCAGCAAAAGGACGCCGCCAGGCCCACCCAACCATACCAGCCCGTTCCGGAAGCGCTAGCTGCGCAATCACCAGCCTTGCCGGCTCCAATCTCGCCAGCCAACCAGCCTCCCAACCAGGCCAGAGTGAGTTGGGATAGCCGCGGCCTCGAAATCGAAGCGTCCAATTCCAGCCTCAACCAGATTCTGCATCAGGTCGCCGCCGACACGGGCGCCAAACTGGAAGGACTCACCCAGGATCAACGCGTCTTCGGCAGCTACGGCCCCGGCCCGAGGAGCGACGTGCTCTTGAAGCTCCTCGATGGCTCTGGTTACAACGTGCTCATGATCGGCGGCGGTGACTCTGATGCGCCGCTTGAAATCGTTTTGAGCGCCAGATCATCCGCCAGCTCCGCAGACAGCCGCGAACAATCAGAATCACAGCAGCTCGGCGCAGCTCGAACCCGAGAAGCCGCACGACTATTCTCCCGAGCCGCCGCATCCCCAGCCGATTCAAGATCCTTTCGGTAATGGCGATCCGCCGCGCGACCCGCTGCAGTTCATGCAGGAAATCTTGCAACGTCAGCAAAAGATCGACCAGCAGAACAACAGCAGCAGGAACGGCAAAACAATCTGCAGCAGTGACAACAATCCTGTATCTAATGCGCATGACGACGGACAAGATGGTACGGCTCGACGGAATTGGTTGTCGGGAATTCTGGAATATTGGAGATAAAGAGATTATTTTGCGACCGTAGCTTTGCAGAACGCCGATGGAAAGCGGCAGCCCAATCTCTGCCACAGTGGAGTGCTTACTCCAGCTTCAAGTCGAGTACCGAGAGATCGCATCTTTCACCGACGAAGACCATACCTGAAGGTCGTCCCCGTGACGTTTTGATCGGCTCTTCTCTCAACAACCCCTCACGCGTCAACTGTCTGATGATTACACCGACAGTGCATTCATGCAGGCCTGACTGCCGGGCAACGTTTTTTCTCGAAACCGGTTGGCACGAACGGACAATGTTGAGCACAACTTCGCAATTTCTGAAGTGCGTCCGACCCATGGGGTTGGCTTCGGATCTTTCAGAGTTAGCCCAAGAGAGGCCAGAGTTACGATAGTGGAACCCTTCATACATTGAGTGTGCCTCGGCGGACTCTTGCTTAGAGAGCGCGAATCGCACGCGAAATCATAGTAAGAAGCACATCGGAGAATTGGCATGGTACAGATGTACTAACCGGAATGGACGCAGAGCAAAATGAAGCAGACTACACCGTAATGAGGCCAGTCTGGATCGCGATGAAGATAGCTTCCGTACGGTCGCTGACGTCGAGCTTCTCGGTGATATGGTTCAGGTGATTTCTCACAGTGAACTGGCTTATTTGGAGAGTATTCGCGACCTCTTTGTTGGTGAGCCCTTTTGCCACCAGTTCAAGTATTTGACGTTCACGGAGACTCAGTCCTGCCGTCATCCGGTCCCCGGCAAGTCGCTCGGTGATCCGACGCGGAAAGGCCTGGCACCCAACGTGAACAGATCGGATCGCACAGACGATCTCCTGAGCGGATGCCTCTTTGTGCAAGTAACCCTGCGCCCCTGCCTTCACCGCTGCATAAATCTCTTCGTCACACTCGAAGCTCGACAGGACGATGGACCGTGTGTCCGGGGCGACCGTTTTTATCCCTTCCAGAGTTTGAATTCCGGAAAACCCCGGCATTCGTAGATCCACGAGGATGACATCGACTGGAGACTCTTTCAGGAGTTGTATAGCCTCTCGTCCACCCTCTGCTGTCCCCGCAATCTCAATGTCATCCTGAAGGCCCAGCAACGCGGTAAGGCCAACACGAACGATGGGGTGGTCATCGACGATCACCAGGCGGATTTTTTCTTGAACAGCCGCTAGGGACTGATAGTCGGGCACCTGCCCACCATTTTCCTGGCCTCGCAATGACATGCGGATCATCCCGGAATTGCATGCGCCAAAGCGCGCCTAAGGATAACACGCAGCCGATATAACAGGCCATGACCGAACGGGAGTGAGGCCGTGACGGTTATTTTCGTGCCCGCACCTGGCTCGGTTGTCAGATCAAACCGCGCCCTGGTCTTAGCGGCGCGGGTCCGCATACCTGTAATCCCCAGTCCAACAGCGGCTGATTGCCACAAGAATCCCCGCCCGTCATCCGCGACACAAAGCTGAACCTCGCGTCTGGACAAGCGGAGACTTATCACTAGCTCGCTGCATCCCGAGTGTTGGATTGCGTTGGTGATCGCCTCCTGCCCAATGCGGAAGAGTGTGTCGGTTATCTCCAGTGGCAGTTGAGCACTCCGCCGCCCGGGAAGCGTTGTAGTGACACGCACTGCGCCGTCACTCAGGCGCTCGGCAGCCTCTTTCAGTGCAATCAGAATTTCAGAGGCTTTCCTATACTGCGGTCGAAGAGAGGCTATGGTTCGGCTTGCCTCCTTATGGCTCATCTGAACCATTCGCAGAGCATCCTGAATGTGAGCCTGTACCTTTTCCGGTCCGCGCCGCTCGCTGCTTGCCGCCTGGAGTTGGTAGGCAATTCCTGTAAAGTTCTGTGCAAGTGTGTCGTGCATCTCGAACGCCAGTTCCTCCCGCTCTCGCAGTATGGATCTCATATGCCATTTTTGGAGTCCGTGCAGGATCAATTGTGCGCAGAGGAAGATTGCGGCGCAGATCAGGATCAACCAAACCATATGTTCCGGAGACAACCAAGGCGGAGGCCTGACCACATCGATTCGCTCGGTTACTACGGCGAACGGGTATACGTCGTTCGTAAACTCTGAGAGCGATGTCGCGAGCCCCTGCAGACGGACACGGCTTCCCGGCTTAAGTTCTGCAGGATCCAACCTGAAGTTCCTGGGTCCTGTTGCCTTGAAGTATTGATTCCCATCCTGAAGGACAAGTTCATAGCCGCTTGCTCCTGAGTTTGCGGATACGAGGGTGCCTTCCACCTCAATGGATCGCCCGCGATATGTACCGTTTGTGAGTTGAGATGCAGTGACGAACAGTGGAGGGACAGGTGTATCTGACCAGAGCACCCTGAGGTCCGACTCTTCCATATGGGTGCGAAAATGATCGGAAATCACGGTACCGTGAGCTTCCACGAAGTCGCCGAGTTTCAGAGATATCTTCGGGTCGACGTTCGTAATCATCATCGCGCCCGTCGGATCCTGGATCGCGGTCAGTGGCGGCCTTGAGATAATTGTGCCGTGAATCGTAACGTTCGAATGTCGCCCTGGCGAGAGGAGAAAGTCACGGATGGGTTCAAGCCCCGGCAGAATTTCGTGCTTCCTGGCTTCGTTCCGAATCGAAGTGACTTGCCGCTTTAGTCGCTCAGGGTCCAAAGACATTGCGTGAAAGTCATTCTCTGAAGTTTGTGCAGGCTCCGCTGACGGAAAGCTGTTTAGAACCTCCGACGTAGCATCGTCCACTTCAATGTTGCGCCACGCTGCGCTGCTCATAGAAGAACGGAGTCCAAACCTTCCGGATCGTATGCACTCGGGGTCTTCAACTGAGGCTGACGTCGCCCGACCGTCGGGCAATGTTGCGGCCACTCCAAACCTGCAGCCCACCGCTACAATCCTCAGATGGACCCAGCCCAGATCGGAGTCTTTGATTGGCGGAAGTGGTTTGTGAAAAAGGGGGTGCCATCCAAAATCTACCCGCCCGAACTCGAGTGAAGACTCCGCCAAATTGATGCCAGCGAAATATCCATGGTAAGAGTCAACGCCTTCTTCCTCTCCACTTGATCGAATGATCAGACCTGCCCCTCCGTAGGGAGAAGCCATCTTCAGGTCCGCCTGCACCTGGTAATCGCCCCAATTCCCGAGGCGGCTCATCAGCTTCGCCCCACGTTCCTCGGAGTTGTTTTCAATTTCGGCTGAACTGGCGGTCCATTCGCCATCTAATGCGACCCAGGCGTCGTTGTATGAAAGGCTGCCCCGGGCAAGTGGAGAATTTACGTCCTGCGCACCCTTGCGAAATTTGAGGCCGACAAAGATAGATACCATAACTGCAAGAATCACCAGGCCAGCAAGTACAGGTATGCGATACCTACCTCGGAAACCCAGATTCGGCAACCTCATTGCTGTCCCCACTGATAGCGAGAAAGCTCCCACTGGTCTTCACTTTCGGCAGCGAAAGTTTCTCGCGTGAGGAGGATTGGGGAAACCAGGGTCACTCCGTTGACCTTCTGTCCCCGCAACTCTGCGCTTATATTCTGCATTGCAATCTGGCCGATTCTCCGCGTGTTCTGGACTACTATTGAATCCACTTCGCCGGATTGGATCGGAAGCAGGAAACCTTGATCGAACCCGACGACCTGAACAGTGCTGAGAGAGTTCTCCGCGAGCTTCGCGAAATAGACGCCCAAGGTTGCGGTTGCGCTAAGTGCGACCACTGCATCGATGTGTCGAGGTCCATTCAGTATCTCTTCAGCTATTTGTTGTTGATGTGTAACTTCGGAATCGCCATAGCGCCTTACCTCGATGTGTACCCCCGGCGCGACCGCTGACAGAGCTTTCTCGAAGCTCTCCTCGCGCAAGATGCCGCTCTCCAGTCTCGGGCTAATGCCTATCACTGCGATGGAGCCGGAGCCATGCAATATTTGCGTGATTCGATCTGCTGCCAATCTTGCGCCTGCCGCTTCGTCATTGGAGACATAGGAGAGAAAACGGCCAGGTGGCGGCCCGAGTTGATCGTCTACAATCACCACCGGCCGCTGCTCCTCGATTGCCTGTAGAACAAGGCTTCTGGAAGCGAGTGTCTCGTCGGGCGCCAGGATTAACCCCCGGTATTGCCTATTCATAGACCGGGTAATGAAGGTGAGTTGCTTTTCCGTATCGCCTTCATCGTCAGGCGCATTCCAGTAGACGTGTAGCCCGTTGGTTCGCGCGACCTCAGCTACGCCTAAGTGCATTTGCTCCCACAGCAAGGTTCCGGTGGTCCTTGGGATCACGCCGACGGTGGGCGGTTGTTCGCGGCAGCCGCAGACAATCACTGTGCATCCGACTGTCAGTGCCAAGGCAATTTTATTGAATCGGCTCATAGTTTCTGTTACTTAGCGAACTCGATCTTGTTCAACCCGTTGCTCATCATGGGTGCAAAGTATAACCGAGCTTTCTCCTTCGCCGTTTCCTGCAAAATTCTCGCCATAGTCGCGAAAGGCAAGCGCACTGGTACATCTGTACCATTCCCGTCGTCGCTTCGCTTAGGTATCGTTCGGGTCGCGTACTAATTCACGTTTTTCCGATGCTCTGCGTGTGTCTGTACTCACAGCAACTACCTTCTAAATAAATGGTGCGGTTCGATCCTGGAGAAAAATATGAGACAAAAACATAATTTCACGAGCAATCAACTGAGGCCAGTTGTTTATTCTCTCGTCAACGGTAAGTCCGATCGAACGGCCATGTCGACCGCACAGAACCATCTGAGGAGAGAATTGCGCCTGGCATTCTTGTTCGTCGTGATTTTAACCGTTCTGGCTACGGGGACGAGTTCATTTTCCCAGGTGCTTTACGGCTCGCTCACGGGAAACATCACGGATAACAGCGGGGCAGCTGTAGTAGGTGCTCAAGTGACCGCAGTCAATACAGAGACCGGAGACAGCAAGGTTCAGTCGTCGGACTCGGCGGGCATCTACCGGTTTTCGTCCCTTTTCCCCGGTACATACACCGTGACCATCACGGGGCAGGGATTTGGGAAACAGGAAACTCCGGGAGTGGCCATCCTTGCCAACGAGGTCAAGCGAATTGACGCACAGCTCAAACCTGGAAACGTGACAACGGAAATTGTCGTTACTACAGCACCACCGCTTTTGCAGACGGATAACGCAGACGTGCATACGGATATCACCCAACGCGATCTTGCGACTCTGCCAATCATGGGGTCCCAGGGCGGAAACTTCCAGGAGTTGCTCCGAACCGTTACCGGCGCAGGACTGACCGCCGAGACGAACTCACTGTCGGGTAACCCGCAGAGATCGATCAACACGAATATCAACGGACTTTCGAACCAGGGAATCGGCACCCGTATCGACGGCGCGCTGGACTCATATCCGTGGTTGCCGGCCAATGTCGCCTATGTTCCTCCTTCAGACGCTATCGAAACCGTGAACGTGACGACGAATGCATTCAACGCGGAGCAAGGCCTTGCAGGAAGCGCCGCCGTGAATGTGCAGATCAAATCCGGCACGAACCACTACCATGGTGACGCCCACTGGTACCATACTGATCAAAACTTCGCGGCGCGTAATTACTTCCAGACTGATATCACGAGGTTTCCAAAGAAAAACCGGAATAACCAAAACCAGTTTGGGGGCGCCATCGGCGGACCGATCCTGCGGGATAAGCTGTTCTTCTTCACCGACTATGAACGCGTAACGCAGCGTCAGTTAGCGGGACCTGGTACAAGAACGCTGCCCACTCCCGCGATGCTTACGGGCGACTTCCGGAGTGCGCCCGGAAACCCGATCATCTATGATCCGACAACCGGAAATGCACAGGGCGCAAATAAACAGCAGGTCTCCTGCAACGGTGTACTGAATGTTATCTGCGCAAACCGGATCGATCCTGCCGCGGTGGCAATGATCAAATTGTTGCAACCGGTCATTGGGCAGGAGTTTACGACAGGCAATGGGTTGAACAACTGGGCAGGCAGCGGAACAGCGTACTTCAACCGCGATAACGCTGATGGCAAGGTCAACTGGATAATAAGCCCAAAATCATTGATCTTTGGCCGCTACAGCTTTTCGAGGACCTTGGTCTTCGATCCGCCGCTACTGGGAGCAGCAAATGGCGATGCGACCAATGGCGGACAGTTAGGCAATGCGCCGGGTCTGGTCCAGCAGGTAGGTCTTGGTGCAACGCACACGTTCTCTCCGAGTCTTTTGTTCGACTGGAACTTCGGATTTACGCGGCAGCGGCTCGGCTCTACATTCGACCTGACATCAGCGAAGGGTCTTAACGATCTGGGAATTCCCGGGACCAACAATGCGGGAGCGCCAGGTGATCCATCGCTCTATTACGGTCTGCCGGGATTTATCTTCCCCACGAACTCAGCCGCTCCGGGCACAACGATTCCAAACAACCAGGCCAACCTGGGTAACGCCCAGCCGGCGAACCCCTTCCTGTTCCGCGATCAGCAGTATGTAACCGGTGCGAACCTCAGTTGGACGAAGGGCAAGCATGCCTTCCGCGGTGGCATGGAGTGGAGCCACTCACAGATCAATCACTTCCAGCCCCAGGGTGGAACCTTCCAGCAGCCGCGCGGCTCATTTGAGTTCAACGGTTATGTCACCTCAAACAATGTCACGGGAGCCCAGGCCCCATCGTGGTTCAACTCGTGGGCTGACTTCCTCCTGGGATTGCCGTCTGCAACGGGCAAGGCAAGGGCGCTTTTCAATCCGAATGCGTTGCGGTGGTCGAACTGGGCCTGGTATCTCCAGGACCAGTTCCGCGCGACTTCCAAGCTGACTCTTACGTTAGGTGTGCGCTGGGAGTACTACCCATTTGGATATAGCGACAATGGCAAAGGACTGCGCTACCTTAACCTGCAGACCGGTCAGGTCTTGATCGGCGGATATGGCAGCGTGCCTCGGAACGATGGAATCGATACGGGAATCGGCAATTTTCTGCCGCGATTCGGCGTTGCCTACACCATCACTCCGCAGACAGTGCTTCGGGCCGGATACGGAATGAGCGCCGACCCATACACATGGCACGTGCTACGGAATGCCTATCCTGCAGTGCTGCTCGACACGAACACCGCGCCGAACACCGCAAACTTTGTTCCTGCGGCAAGCTTGACTGGCTTGAACGCTACAGGACTTGGAGGCGGAAGCTATTCCGTCCCGACAGGAATTGTGCTCGCCCCGCTGCCGAATTTAAGCACGGGAGTCATTTCGCTGCCGACCAACATCAGCACCACAACAATTCCGAATCCTTTCAATCGTGGATATATCAACTCCTACAACCTTTCGGTGGAACAGGAGATCCGCAAGGACATGTCGTTCACGCTTGGCTATGTCGGCACGTACGAGGCCCGGCCAGTCATCAATATGAACGCCAACGCATCACTTCCGGGTACGGGCAGTGCCGGTGGCATTCTGAGCCAGAGGTACGGCGCAAATTACACCGGCACGATCAACGTGCTGAATCCCTATCTCCACACCCGCTACGATTCGCTTCAAACCAGCCTGAAATATCGGTTTTCTGATGGCTCGAACATAAGGCTCGGCTACACCTGGTCGAAGGCGATGGACTATGCGGATAATGAAGACCTTGGAGGACTGTCCTACCCGCACCCCGCGTTTGTGCAGAAGAACTATGGACCTGCAGGCTTCGACAGGACAAACAACTTTGAACTCTCGGGCACGCTCGCATTGCCGTTCGGAAAAGGCGAGCCGTGGCTGCAGAATGGGGTTGGAGCCGCGATTCTCGGAGGATGGCTCATCAATCCGGTGATCAGCGCGATAAGCGGCGTGCCGTTCACAGTGAGCGCCGGCGGAAACCTGAATGCGAACGGTTCGGGGCAGACTGCGGACCTTGTCGCTCCCGTCCACATTACGAAGGGAAGACCGCCACGGACAGGTGTGACCTGCACCCAGGGTGACCCGAGCTGTTCCTATTTCTCTGCAACTTCCTTTGCAGCGCCGCTGATTACAAGTGCAGCGAACGCCCATTACGGCAACACCAACCGTGACGAGTTCCGCGGCCCGGGTTACTTCCTTGCAAATCTGAGTATCGTGCGCGACTTCAAGATAAAGGAGTTGATGACGTTTCAGGTGCGAGCCGACGCAATCGGTCTTACGAACACGCCACACTTCGCGAACCCGAACGCGAGCTGTCCAAGCAGCGCAACCCTTGCCGACCCGAACACGGGCAGCGGTCAGTTGTGCAATCTCGGAACCAGCAATAACTTCGGCATCATCACGGGAACGGCATCTCCCGGCGGCTTCTTCGGCCCGGATTCGGGATCCAGAGTCATCTGGCTGGGGGCAATGTTGAAGTTCTAGCCTGAGAAGCACAGTCACGGGCTCGTCGGACGCATTTCGGTATCATCGGTTCCAATGCGGCCCGGACACTTCGTCGAAGCTCAAGTATGAGCTCCGACACGCTGCTGACATTCGCAAATTCAGCGGAGCGGGACAAAAGTCCCGCTCCGTTGCTTAATCTCAACACGGTCCACGGAGATGCTGGTGTTCTATAGGCTTCGGACTTCACTCCTATCCGTCTTTCTTGCAGCTTCTTCGGTTACACCGTGTCATTCTCAAACGCCCGTCTCGAATGTGACTGATCGTCATGCTGAGGTCGCGGCTAGCGAGAAATTGCGAGCTTTCGGGATAGCTCCGACGATTCCACCCGGAAGCGTTCCACATCTTGAGAAGCGCGGAAGCGCGACCCAGCTCATCGTCGATGGCAAACCCTTTCTGGTACTCGGTGGGGAGTTGCACAATTCCAGCTCGTCAAGCGTCGAACATATGAAATCCGTTTGGCCACGACTTGCGGCAATGCACTTGAATACCGTGTTGCTTCCCATTGCCTGGGAGACAATTGAGCCTGAGGAAGGGAAATTTAATTTCGGTTATGTGGACGGTCTCCTTGAAGGTGCCCGCGAGAACCATCTCAAACTTGTAGTTCTGTGGTTTGGTGCTTGGAAGAACACTTTTTCCAGTTACACGCCAGCATGGGTCAAGACGAATACCGAACGCTTCCCCCGCGTCCAGATGAGCAATGGCATGGGTACGGAACGGCTATCGCCTTTCAGCTCGGCTGTTAGGAATGCTGATGCGCATGCTTTCGCGAATCTGATGCGCCACCTGCGAGACGCGGATGGAGATGCGCGTACGGTACTTATGGTGCAGGTCGAAAATGAGGTTGGCGTGATTCCGGAATCGCGGGACCATTCACCTGTCGCGAATGCTTCTTTCACTGCTGGCGTGCCGTCAACTCTCACGAGCTTCCTTGAGAAGCACCGGACTGCATTGAACCCGGAGCTTCGCGCAGCCTGGGAGGCGGAAGGAGGCAAGAGCGCGGGCACATGGCAGGAGGTGTTCGGTAAGACTCTTCTAACAGATGACCTCTTCATGGCCTGGCAATACGCCACCTATATCGAGCACATAGCAGCAGCGGGTAAGGCGGAATATTCCATACCGATGTACGCGAATGCTGCGCTGATTCGTCCGAATTACGAACCGGGGCAATACAACAGCGGAGGCCCCCTGCCGCACTCGGTGGACCTTTGGCGAGCCGGAGCACCTTCTCTCGACTTTTTTTCCCCCGACATATATTTCAATGAATTTGTGCAGTGGGCGACCCGGTACGCCTACGCAGGTAACCCGCTCTTCATACCTGAGGCACAAGGTGGGACGACTGGAGTCGCCAACGCTCTTTATGCTTTCGGGCGCCTCTCGGCAATCGGTTTTTCCGCGTTTGGCATCGATGAGCAAGGCAACACCCCGCTTGATCTCGTAGGTATCACCAATCCAACCGAACATCCAGACAGCAGCGCCATGGGCAATGTGTATGCAGAGCTGTCGAACCTGGCGCCTATGCTTCTGGAGAAGCAGCAGACCGGCGGAGTCACTGCTGCTGTCATCGAAGGCGAAGCGCAACGGTCAGCGAGGCTATCCATTGGCGAATATACCGCCACTATTACGCGAGCAGCAGGCTCATCGGGTCCAGGAGTTCGAATCGGGGCGATGTTCCTTCAATCAGGCGCGAACGAATTTTTAGTGGTCGGCAGCGGCGATGCCCAAGTTACCTTTTCGACAGACAAACCGGGTCCACCTATTGTGGGTATTGAGAGTATCGACGAGAAGTTCCTTGCGAATGGAAGTTGGGTGTCAGGGAGCCGGCTGAACGGAGACGAGAGCTCTCAAGGACAGGCTTTGAGACTCCATGCCGCTGATTTAGCCGTGGGCAGAATCTACACAGTGCGCCTTTATCGTTATCGCTGACGAAAACGCAAATTGCCCCATGAGTCTATCGTTCGCTGTCTCAAAAGCCCTCAAAATCCCGTCCGCTAAACCCCACAAATCAATGGCCGGGTCCAATCAGCAAGACCCTGCGAACGATTCTTTCTGCTCCCCAGTGGTCAAGGCAGGCACTTCGTGATCACGAGTGAGGGACGAAAGATACTTCTCCACTGATTGACTCCCGGACAGATCTTCGGTGGCGCCGCAAATTCTCACACTCCGTTCCAATATCTTGCCAGCTCGGAAGTGCTGGCGGACAGTTGTGCACTCGTGTGGGAGAGGCAGGCCATCCGGGAACTATCGTCCAGTTATCCGGCCTTGTTGGACAATGCCTTGTCAATTGCTGTAACAGAAAATATCGCGTGGGATATAGCAGCACATGTCTCGCTGAGCGCCGATGATGCGCGTGGACGCGTCGCTCACTTGCTGTGAGTCTCGCAAGCGCGAACTCCTGCTGACCGCGAGTTGAATTCAACTTACTTTCGGTTTTAGGTGAAATCCAGCTTCCCTTAAAGACCCTACTCTCAGCCGTTTGACCTTCTACTTGCTTCAGAGCAAGTACATGCCCTCCATTGAGCAACGACTGAATACTCATTGAATGCAAACATGAGCTCTGGGGAAGAGCCATGAAAGTTCTGTCGTGTTGCTCTGATCAGAATCGTCCCAGGGTCGCGACTACCGCCGCGATCCCATGCGCCGGAAGATCGCCGGAGGAGCTGAACAAGCTTCGCGATTCGACCCAGTCCCGAGTCCGTCAAGAACTTCGACAATCTTCAGGCCCAGATTGCAGCGGGTCGGAGTTGTCGGCGGAGTACCAAGCAGCCGCAACAGCCTAGTCCTCACGAGGGGATGGTTCCCCCCGTTCAACCTTCCTCAACCGTTTTAGGAGTCTCCATGAAAAACTTCACAAAGATCACAACCTTATCCCTTTCACTGTTTTCACTTGCCTTGTTCTCCTCCGTCGCGAAGGCTGACACGCTGTCGTTCGTCGGCGTCAACGGATCGGTGACCCCGAGTGGCGCGGAGTACACCGGACCCTACACCATCTCGGTGGACGGAACCGACCTGCCGCTCTTCTGCCTCAACCTGGACCGCAACATGGGTGTCGGTGAGACCTGGACCGCGAACGCATCGCAGTTGTCCCTGAGCTCTTCGGTGGCCGAGAAGGAAGCTGCGATCCTCTTTTCGATGGCGGACAGCAATCAGCTGTCGAACGTCGACGCGCAACTCGAAATCTGGGCGATCCTCGACCGGCCCGACGCCATCCTGAATGGATTGACGCCGGATATGGAACTCAACCTCAAAGGCGCCCTGGTTTCCGCCATGTTCAACCCAGGGAATCTGTACAACGACGCTTTCTACAGTCAGTTCACCCGCTTCACGGCGGTACCAGAATCGCAGTCGAGCGGCGGAACGGCTCAAGACTTCCTTGGCCGTAACGTTTCGCCGGCCGCTACGCCGGAACCGGGCTCAATGGTTCTGCTCGGCACGGGATTCTTCGCCTCTGCCGGAATGCTCTACCGCCGCGTCCGCAGCAAGTAAACACAACTCCCGGGAGTGACCTCCCGGGACCTACCCTTACGACCTATGCCCCGGAAGTTCGAAGAGAACGACCTTCGGTCTCGGATACGAACGATGTGCGACCAATTGTTCGACTGCGAAGGTATGCGGAGGGGAACCGTCACTACCACGACGGGGTCGGAGCATGAGGAGGGTTGATATGACCGTACAACATAGTGGCCCGGCTACTTTGATGCGGCGTGTTGTCTTCGCCTTGGTAATTTTTCTGGTCTGTGCTTCCGCTGGTGTTCAAGGGCATGCCTCGACAGAGTGCGAGCGCTGGGTCGCCGAATATCGCGTTATTCTGGCTCACTCCGATGCCGTGAAGCGTGCGAACGCAGCGCGACACCGGCTTCATCGATACATGCACCGCAAGATCGATGCGCTGACCAGGCCGAAGACCACACGTAAGCCGCGTGTTATTCCGGCCAGTCACCGTCGGCCTCCGATGAGCCGTGAAGAAGCGCTGCGTAAATTCTTACTTGCGTGCGAAGTTACTCCCGAGGACGTTCCTCCTTTCCTGGGTGATCTGCCCAGTGAGCCGATGCCGGTGTTCATCACGGACAACAAGAAACCGGACGACGATCCTCCCCTCGGCGAGGATGCTCCCTCAACGCTGCTGGCGTTGAACCAGCCGTCGGGTTATGCGGGCGGCGGGTATAGTCTGCCAATCGGCGGGTATGGGCTGGGTTTCTCTGCTCCGTGGTTCGGAGGACTGGGTTCGGGTGGAGGCGGAACGAACACGAATACGCCGACGAGTACAGGAACGGGGGGAGACAATCCACTACCTTCTTCGTCATCGGTTCCAACAGCCGAGACACCTGAGCCCGGCAGCCTGCTGCTCGTGGGGACGGGGCTTGTGCTAGTGGCGGGAATGATTCACCGGCGGCAGGGCCGTCTGAGCAGGAGTTAGCGACGGCGGAAGCGCCTATGGCGACCCCGACGAAGCGAACGTGGCGCCATTTACTGTCAGCCGTTGTTGAGAGACGTCTTCACGAGGAAGCAAGAGGCTCAATGATGGATACATATGAGTCACGTTCACGGAATAATTCAGGCTGTTTACCGGCCGCGGAGCCAGTCGGTCGCCAATTTCTATGCTGCATGGGCCATCATTTCTGAACTGAGGAATTAAGTAACTTCGACCGCCAGCGCAAAGCACACAGCTTCCTGGAGGCCGGGTGGTAGCTTTGTGGGTTCGACTTATCACCACGACCAGGAAGAGGCTCGTTACCAGAATCCGTTGCGAAATTGAAGGTTGGCAACCGTGGTTTGACCTAAGTGACTGTGAAAGATAGAACACCGACGTTTCTCCAGTGAATGTCGTAGAATGCGCTGAAAAGAGAATCTTATGAATTGTGTCTGCAAATTCTCGCCCGGAAACCAGGATGTCGGGCTTCCCGATGGGCTTAGGCCCCGCTTTTTATCGGGATTGCCGAAGGCCGAACTCGAGGCTGTGCTTTCCGTCGCCAAACATCGGCAATTTCGCGCCTCCTCTGTGATCATCAATCAGGAAGACCCTGCGGAACGATTCTTTCTGCTCACCAGTGGTCAAGGCAGGCACTTCGTGATCACGAGTGAGGGCAGAAAGATAATTCTCCACTGGTTGACTCCCGGGCAGATCTTCGGTGGCGCCACAATTCTCTCTACTCCGTTCCAATATCTTGCCAGCTCGGAAGTGCTGGCGGACAGTTGTGCACTCGTTTGGGAGAGGCAGACCATCCGGGAAATAATATCCGATTGCCCGGCACTATTAGACAATGCCTTGTCAATTGCGGTGACAGAAAATGTTGCGTGGCTGATCGCAGCACATGTCTCGCTGAGCGCCGATGATGCGCATGGACGCGTTGCTCACCTACTGGTAAGTCTCGCAAGCGCAATCGGTAAAGTCACTCAGAATGGCGTCGATCTGAGAGTCCTAAACGAGGATCTGGCTGAGGGAGCGAACGTGACGCCATTTACAGTCAGCCGTTGTTTAAGGAACTGGGAACAAGCAGGTCTGGTTGCGAAGAGGCGCGGTGGAATCCTGCTGCGAAGACCTGAGCTGCTGCTGGCCGCGAGTTGAAATTTACCTACCCGGTTCTAAGTTAAATCTAGGTTGGCTTACCCCTTCTATTCTCAGTCCTGTTGATCTTCTACTTGCTTCAGAGCAAGTAAATTCGAACGTGAACTTTGGAGTGTAACGCATGACTGAACCCACGATATCTCGCCTAAGTTTATCGGCATGAGCCCTATCCCATTCCAGCGATGCAGTCAGGCGGTGGAGGGACTACATCTGGCCCGGTGACGCAGGGTTCTCCGCAATTTGTACCTCGCGTGAAGAACCGAAAAGCCGAAATCCGGTTAAGAAAAAATACTCGGCTCAAAAGAGTCGAGAGGACGAAAAGAAAGCTGCTCCCAGTCTAAGGTGTTAGTCGGTATCGCACGTCAAGTCTGAATTCAAAGGCGGCTCAACCTAGTCGTTTACGTCCTTCACTTTAGGCAAACCGGTACGACGTTCCCGGCTGTCGCACGCAGCCTTGATTTTCTCGTACTTAGCTTGTAATTCGTCTAACTCCAGATCGCTCAGATTTTCAATGTCAATCATCTGATCCCGCGCCTTATCGATGGCGCGTATCAATTCATTCAGCTTCAGATTGATAGCTCTCGCGTCGCGATTCTGGGTGTTTTGAATGAGAAAAACCATCAGAAAGGTGACGATCGTTGTTCCCGTATTAATGACGAGTTGCCATGTATCGGAAAAATGAAAAATGGGTCCCACTGCAGCCCAAACTACAATGATGGCTCCCGCGCCTGCGAAAGCCCACTTTGATCCAAGCCATCCCGAAGCGAACGCGGCAAAACGGCCGAACCGGTCATTCGTGGTCCGAACTTCCACTTCGATCGCCGGTTTACTCATGGAGCTCTCGTCTTTGGATTTGGAAGTCATGCAGCTAATTTCGTAGACCCTTGCATCTCATTTGAATAAGCCTGAAACATGGCAGTTAGGATGCAGGGACTCTATTGGGATTATGCATTCAAGAAGAGAAAAGGGCGAATGGGAACTATCTAAATAACGAGATTCCCAAGCTGGCGAAAACGGGGTTCGGTTTCGATTCCGTTTGGCTTCGGCTTATCCGGGCGAAACGCACGACCGACGGGAAAGGAAATTCGGAGTTTCCGTCGCCCCTTCGCAGCTATTGCGTGTATGCTCCGGTGAGCGAATAGCCTTTCCTTTTGAGGAGCTGAGTTTTGCCAAAACTGATCGTTACGCCCGTGAAACGCAAGGCAGTATTAGATCATCGTCAACACCTCAAGATGGCGGAATCGGCCCATGCCTATGTGCGCGGCAATACGATTCGATTCTATGAGTGGCTCAAGAGCAAATCGGTCCAGGCAGCAATCCCTGTGGGACCCAACATTTGGATCTGCGGGGATTGTCATACCGGGAACTTGGGCCCAGTCGCCGACGTAGAAGGAAAGATCGACATTCAAATCCGAGACCTCGATCAAACCGTCATCGGCAATCCGGCACACGATCTTCTACGGCTCGGTCTCTCGTTGGCAATGGCCGCCCGAAGTTCGGACCTGCCGGGTGTCACTACTGCTCTGATGCTTGAAGAATTGATTGTGGGCTATATCTTTGGGCTGAGTGGGCGGTATGACAAGATGGACCCCAAAAATCTGGAACCTATCAATCGAGTCATGCGAGCAGCAAAGACTCGGCGATGGCGGCACTTGGCGAAAGAGCGAATCGAGGACGTAAAACCAACAATTCCGCTCGGTCCGAAATTTTGGTCTTTGACCCGAACTGAGAAATTACAACTTCAAGAACTCTTCGACGGTAATGGTCTGGCCAGCCTCGTCCAAAGAATCTGTGGAAAAGAAGGCGACGCGAAGATCCGCCTCGTGGACGCAGCGTACTGGATGAAGGGCTGCAGTTCACTTGGTCGTCTGCGTTATGCCGTGCTCGTGGGCGTTGGCGATAAGAAGAAAACTGAATACCGTCTGTTAGACGTCAAGGAAGCGACTGTCGCCGCAGCTCCCTACTCGAAGGGCGCAAAGATGCCCAGGAACAATGCCGAACGAGTCGTCACCGGTGCCACTGCTCTATCGCCTTTCCTGGGCGAACGGATGGTCGCAGTAAGCATCGCACGAAAGCCGGTTGTCGTGCGCGAGCTACGGCCACAGGATATGAAGTTTGAGCTCGACGGATTGCAACAGGCAGAGGCGATCGCGATCGCTCGACTGATGGCCGGGGTCGTAGGTAGAGCTCACGGCCGACAACTCAAACGCGAGGACAGACAGGGGTGGGTACAAGAGCTCAGGGCACGACACAGCAAAGGCTTGGACGCTCCTCGCTGGCTTTGGAGCGGAGTCCTTGATCTCGCCGCTCTTCACGAATCGGCCTATCTCGAACACTGTCGACGTTACGCGCTGGGGAAGAACGCATAATCGTGGCTAGCTGGAGAGGTTACGAAGCAGCCAGCAAATCCGTGGGATGACAGGTTTCGACAGCAATTCGAAGTTATGACCATTCTTTCTTGCAACTCCAAACTACTGAAGATGTGCTTCTGCAAAACATGTCAGTCATCTCGCATGTTTATCGCTGTGTCTTGCCAAAAGTCACAGTGATTTTGATTGTGTCGTCAACGGAGACACCGGAATTCGGAGTCTGGCTTACCGCGTAAATTCCAGACCCTATCTCAGAGATCTTGGTAATTCCAGCCTGCTTCAGCCTATTCACCTGTTGCGCAACATTCTGGGGCGGTCCCGCGAATTCGCGGCATCACCACAGGACCCGCGGCTCTTGTCCAGCCCAGTATCCGTTCGATTACTCGAATAAAACTGCAGGCATCGACGTATTTGGCATACATCTTCGTCAGTGCGACGGCCAGCAGCCAATCATATGGCTCGCATAAATGATTTCGGAATAAATCGCCAATATGGGTGTTATTCAGGCGAATCGACTCTTGCGAAGCATCGCGAATAAGGATAACTATGCAGTTTCTGAAAAATGATGGAGTGTCTCTCACTTATGAAGACACTAGCTCAGCTACAGATAGTTCCCGATCAAATCGGGACGATGCTGGCACGATTTATTGCGACCTACTTCCCTTGGCCTAAGTCCGGACAATGAAGTCATATCAACACGTAAGACGAACCCAATAGCCACAGGGAAAGACTGCATTGACCACATTGAAGCGAACACTCAGTTCTTTGGATATCTTCGGATATTCACTCGCCATGACCGCTCCAACGTTGGCCATGTCCTTTGTTGTTGGCCTTGTCGTGCGCGCAAGCGGGGTGGCCGCGCCCCTTGCTTTCATGATTGGCCTTGTTGGCATGGTCCTGGTCGGACTGTCCTTCAGCTCTTTTGGAAAGGAACTAGCCTCCGCTGGCTCTGTCTACCAATATGTGAGAACAAGCATCGGTCCTTCATGGGGGTTCATAGCGGGATGGGCACTCCTGCTTGCCTACGTTACCTTTGCTGCAGGCGTATCAACTGTCACCTCGGTATTCCTGTCTTCCTTTTTGTCAGATCTCGGGGTTCATGCCTCTCATCTCCCTTTAACACTCAACGTGGGAAGTTTACTGCTCGCCTGTTGGCTCGTGTGCAACGATATGCGTTTCGTGGCCAGGGTTATGGTCTTCTTTGAATTCTTCTCTATAGGAATCATTCTCTTTTTATCAATTAAGATCGTTCACTCTCAGCCTCTCTCAATGACTCCTTTCCACCCTGACTCGCTGAAAGGGTGGTCCGGCATCGGATACGGACTTGTGTTTACGACGCTGGCCTTTGCCGGCTTCGAAGGATCGGCGACTTTGGGCGCAGAGGCCCGCAATCCAAAGCGGATGATTCCCCTTGCAATGATGGGGTCGATCGTTGCGGCAGGCCTGATCTTTGTGTTCGTTTCCTATGCTCAACTGCTCGGCTTCGGGATTGATCACATTCGTCTTCTGGCGGATTCTCCAGCTCCCCTGAGCGATCTGGCCGGCAGGTTCGTTTCAAACCGGTTTGCAGAGCTTATTCTTCTTTCAGGCTCCATCAGTGCTTATGCCAGCTTGGTCGGTCTGACTGCATCTGCCGCCCGCCTCCTCTTCAGCCTCGCGCAAGTTGGAGCGCCATGGCTGCACAAGGTGGACGACAGACGCGCAACGCCGGTGCGGGCGACGCTGACTGTAATCGCGCTGTGCCTGCTGGGTCTCTTGGTGTGGGGAGGACGACTGGATGCGCAAAGCTACAGTGACCGGACTTTTACGATAGGAACCTTGTCCATACTGCTTGTGTACATGGGAGTAACAGCGGCAAAGATGATCGAGGCTTTTCGAACCAAACGCTTTCTCTGGGTTGCCGTGGGCGTCGCAGGATTGCTGCTCCTGGCCTGGCCTCTCTGGAATAGCCTGTATCCAGTACCGGAATGGCCCGGTTCAATTTGGCCCTATGTTGTGCTTCTCTGGCTTGTATTCGGTGCAGTCCTTCTATGGGTACGACAACCTAAACTCCACACCTCGTGAGAACTTGCGGAAACCCCGAGATCCCCGTAACGTCGCCCTATTGAAGTACGTCTCGACGATCAACGGCTTCAAGATTCGCGAACTATTCGCGCGATCCAACGCTCACGATCACAAGTTTTTCTATGCGGCCAATTTTGAGTTAGCGTCAATCACAGCTATTGGGAGCCAGGACGATTACCTCTTTACTATCTCCCCGAAGCGCAAGCAATTTACCCATCGCCCTCGTTTAGTGTCCTGATCCACTCACTGAAAGCGCTCCACAGCCATCGAGTGCGGCTTCGATCTTGATAATTTCAAGACGGTACCTTTCGCTCCCGACACTGCCGAATTTTTGGCGAAAATCCTGAAGCGTGAGGGCTTCGGGAAGATCGAGGATATTCGGAAAGAATTCGTCCAGTTTGAACGTGCCCTGCAACACTAACTGCATCTTCTTTGCCGAATCCTCAGAGGCTGTGGCAGCTTCTGCGAACCGCACCCCCGCACGATCAGCGGCTAAATCCCCAAACGAGAAACCGGAGCCCTGAGTCAATGCATCTAGTTGCTCCTTCATTAACCCACCAGCATCGCTGATTCGTGGATGCTCAATTATTGCGAGAGCTGCGCTCGTGGCGTAATGTTGAGGTCAATCCTCCCGTCCGCGTAGAGTCGTACCCTGCGAGAACGCGGCGGCTCGGCGGACCAACTCAGAATCAGGGTCCAATCCCACAAACCGCGCCAGCCGATGATCGCCGAGGGCAATGCCCCACGCCAAAATTGCGGATTGATTCTGTTCAATCATGCTTTCCTTGCTCAAAGGCATGGGAGCGAATGTTGTCTGCAACAATGCACCGAACAATTCCTCACCTCGAGGCAGGTCCGGCCCGACGGACACCAACTTCTCCAGGCGTGCCTTCGTATCAAGGGTTAGTAGCGACGAATTCCTGCCGATCATGGTTCCCAGGACGACTCCAAAAACCAACGCGGTAATAATCAACGTCGCCTTCCATTTCCGGTGAATCACGGCGAGCCCAGTTATCACTCCAATGAAGCAGGAGACAACTGGTATGAAAGCGTTGACCCAAACGGGCAGGTGCCCGGCCTTAATGGCGCGTATAAAAAAACCCACGCCGACGATGGCGAACGGAGCAATGCTGATCTGGAGCAATCGACCCCGGAAAGTTGACGCTGGAGTTAAAGCGGTGCCAGCAAGAGCACCAAGCAAACCGTAAAAAACGCTTTGCAAAATAAGAGCAGTCGCCAGATACGCAAGGTCCCAACTCATACTGGAGATGGCTTGCATCGCTTCGATTAATGAGTGTGGAGGCAACAATGGCGCTCGCACGAGCAGAAGTGCGAGAAGCACTACGCTGGTAGAAGCAAGTGCTGTGCTGTTTGGATAACATCTCACAACTCGACGAGACGAAGAGAAAAGCTTGGCAGCGCGGCTGGGCTGAGGCACAGGAATAACCCTTTCCGCTATCGGCTACGTTTACCGCGTCTTGAATGCTTTATTGACGAATCTGCAGAATCAGGCATAACAATAGCACCTCCGTTTTGTGAGGTGCGATCGCTTGGGCATCCCACCATAAGCGATTGATTTTACGCGTTATAGAAGAAGATTATTACATTGCCCGAAGAACCATGTCAGCAAGGAATCACACCCAATTGCAGGCGCAATATCCAACCGGATATGTAGAACACAAACGGAAACTACTTATTCCCAGAAAACATGTCGGGAGTCGTGTGTCGGGCCAGACGCCCGAGAGCTAGTTATCGTTTTCTCGTTTGTGGAATTGTTTCTCGGCAGATGACATCAGGTGCCATATTAGAGTCATTTTCCAGCATAGTTTGCGTCCGGCTCCGAAGGAGCTAAGGCTATGAAGGGTATAGAAATCCTAGCCTTTCGGACGCCCGTACGTCCCTTGGGACGAGCGGAAAGTCCACCCTTTGGATGAGAAAATGCTTGACAGCGTTCTGCGAGCTTAGGTAGTCTCCGCTTCGGTTATGAAACAGAGTAATGAACGCTCTTGAGAAAACGATTTCTCAGTGGTTTCTCAAAGCAATCGAGTCGACTGACACTTGGAGGATATTGATGGCTAACAAGATGAAACGTATCTCTTACCTGCTAGGGTTCTGTGTTTTCTTATGCTTGAGTCACATCGCATCCGCGCAGTTCAGTGGAACGATCTCCGGCATTGTTGCAGACCCCAGCGGCGCAATGGTACCGGGCGCGACGCTCACTCTCCGAAACACTGGAACCAACGAGCAACGCGTCGCGACCTCCGCTGCCTCCGGCATTTACCAGTTCGTCAGTCTTGCGCCTGGTTCCTACGAGCTCACAACGACCATGGCTGGATTCAGCCCGACAAAGACTGAGCTGACGCTGGAGACAAACCAAACGCTCAATATCCCGGTCAGGCTTGCGGTTGGCAGCTCCAACCAGACCGTTGAAGTCACTGCCCAGGCCCCTCTGCTGGATTCTGCCGACACGCGTCTTCAGGAAACCTTATCTACAGAGACGTTATCCGCGCTCCCACTGGCCGGTCGCAGCATGATCTCTCTCGTCACCCTTGCCCCGGGCGTTACTGGAACCGGCGTGACTTCGAACGGTAGCCCAGGCTCCGGACGCGATAACTTCTCGACGGAGACTCAGGTCGACGCGAGTGCGAACGGCCAGGGCGCTGTCGGCAACATGTACGTTGTGGATGGTCTTGACGTCAGCAGCTCGATTCGCCCCGGCGTCCTGAATCTGACCCCGAATCCAGACACCATTCAGGAAGCGACTGTCCAAACCAACACCTATAACGTTGATTACGGTCGCGCCAGTTCGGTTCAGATGACGATGACGACCAAGTCCGGAAACAGTCGCTATCACGGCAATGCCAGCGATTACTTTACGTATCAAAAATTCCTTGCCAGAACCGAATTCGTGACAAAGTACAATCCGTTCCACAGCAACAACATCTCTGCCACGATCGGCGGCCCGATCATTCCGCGCCATGAAGCCGGTTTCTTCTTCTTCGGGATCGAGCCTCTGCGTGCGTCAAACGCAGTCACCTCGAACATCACCTTCAACGATCCAGCCTTTGCCGCATGGGCCGCCACCGCCTTTCCAAATACCCTCGGAACCAAGCTGCTCAACACCTATCCGGTCAGCAAAGTCTCCAACGTTACGGTCACTAAGAGAGCAGCCGACCTTTACCCGGTGAACACCAACGGCTCGCCCATCTGCGGCACGCCTTCTACGTTCAATCTGCCATGCACTACACCAATCCTGGATAGTGGCGGCTATGGCGATACCGCATACCGTAATGGCCTTCAATACTTAATCCGACTGGATAAGAACTTCGGCAAGGAGCGCTTCTATGGGACGTGGTACCGCACCACTCTCAGCAGCAACGGGACAAATCCTCGTGCCGCCTTCATTACGACAAACACCTTCACCCAATACGCCATTCAGGTAAACGAAACCCATACCTTCAGCCCGAACACACTCAATGAAGCATCCTTCGCTACGATGCGTGTCGAGGGCGTTCAACCCGCTACCGGTCTCTTCAGCGTTCCTGTGGTCAATGTCACCGGCGGAGGTCAGGGCTTTGGTTCAGGCTTCGCTCAGGGAGATTTCATCCAGCACAACTACCACTGGCGCGATGTCTTGACGCACGTCTTCCACGGACACAACGTCAAGGTCGGATATGAAGGGCTCTTTGCTGACGACGTAGAAGTCTTCAACGGACCATACGATCAACCTACCTTCGCGTTCAATAGCCTGCTCGATCTGGCCCGCGATAATGTCTTTACTGAATCCGGCCTAGCCTACGACCCGATCTCCGGCCAAAAGACCCAATACAGCTGGGATGCAGCTGGCATTACTCACGGCGCCTTCGTGGAGGATAACTGGAAGGTCAACAGTAAGTTGACTGCCAACTTCGGGCTGCGGTGGGATGACTTCGGAAACCCCTACTCCCGCACCCCGAGCACGGCCTTTGGCAATTTCTTCCTTGGACCTGGCCCCAATCTGCAGACACAAATCGCAAACGGATCAGTGATCAGACACCAGCACGCCTTGAATCGATCGATCACAGACGTCTTCAGCCCGCGCGGCGGCGTAGCGTTCGATCCCACTGGCAGTGGTAAATGGGTCATCAAGGCAGGCGCTGGCTTCTTCCATAACTGGCCGACGCTTGCGAACCTCCAGGAGCAGTATCGCGGCAATCCTCCTGGCAACATCTTCCCAACCTTCTTTGGCGCGCAACCTATCACTCCAGTCAATCCGGCACCGATATTCGCTCTCGGAACCTCGAACAACAAACCATTCGGTTTTCCTGCTCCTATATTGCCGGCAAGACCTCTGAACTCTCAGGGCGGTATTACCGGACTACAGTTCAACATCGGGGGTATCGATCCCGATCTGATCTCACCCGTTACCTACACCTACTCCTTCTCAGTCGATCATGAGATTGGGAGCCGGTTGGTCGGCTCTCTCATCTACACCGGAGCCAACGGTCGCAACCTTCTTTCAGGCGGCGGTCAGGTCTTCAACGTCAGCTACGGACAGGACATCAACGTCCAGCAAGGCGATCTCATCGCTCACAACAGCATCGTTCCTACAAGGCTCAACACCAGCTTCGGTCAGGTCAACTACACGCAGAATGATCGTGTATCAAACTACAACGCCTTCATCGTAGCCTTGCGAGGAAGGTTTCATCGTGCCTTCTTCAACACCTCCTACACCCACTCTGGGTCAAAGGATGATACCCAGGTTTATCCAACCTACATCAACCCGCACCAGTATTACGCTCCGTCGATCTGGGATGCCCCGAATCGCTTCTCCCTTGCGTGGAACTATGAGTTCCCCGGTTATAACAATGGTGAAGGGTTTGTTGGCAGAATTGCAACCGGCTGGGGACTCAGCGGAACGACCATTGCACAGAGTGGTAATCCCTTCACTGTTGCGACGAATGCAGCCTTTGCACCTTTGAAGAATGCAAGTGGCCAGTTCATCGGCTACGCCGCAAACAGTGGCGATTACAACGCAGATGGAGACAACCGCGACTATCCGGATGTCCTGAGCTACAGCTACAAAACCAGCAGACACGACTATCTGAACGGAGTGTTTACCTCGGCTAACTTCGCACAGCCGTCGACCTTCGGCAACGAAGGAAACGAACGGTATTCTGCATTCCGGGGGCCCAACTTCTACCAATGGGATGTGGCGTTGCTAAAGAACACACCCATCACGGAGGGGGTCGCCTTCCAATTCCGTTTTGAGATGTTTAACTTCTTCAACCGTCCCAACCTGGGTATCCCGGACGCCAATATACCTGATGGCAACTTCGGAAAATCCACAACACAAGCGGTTCCGCGCTTCATTCAACTTGGCGGCAATCTAACCTTCTAACTCCTCCAATAACTGCTGCGGTCGGCGCATATGCCGACCGCAGATTTTTTTGGTGCGAAAGAGTTATCGTAGACGTAATGAAGCCGGCCCGGATCAACGCACATCTCGCAATCGCTGTGGCCTTCTTTTTTTCGCTTGCATCCTCGCTTTCCCAAGCCCCTGCGCAACAACCTTCGCCGCAAAAGCAGGAGATCTACAACCTCCTCGCTGCTCACCGCTTTCAGCAGGCGGAGCAAGCCGCAACATCCCTCCTCGCCGCTGCCCCAGGCGATTGCAGCGTCAACGTTCTGCTCGGTCTTGCCCTTCGCGGAGAGAACAAACTCGAACCCGCCTTCAAGGCATTCAGCGTAGCAAGGAGCAAATGCCCTCAGTCGCTCGCTGCAATTGAAGGTGCCGCAGAGACTGCATTTCTTCTCAATCGCCCCGAAGCGAGGGGACTTGTCACGCAGGTCATACAGCTTCGTCCCACCGATGAGACCGGTTATGCGATGCTTGGCGCGATCGACGCGCGTGCGGGAGATTGCGCCGGCGCAGTCGAAAACTATACCAGGGCCCCGGCACACGTGAATGGAAGCCCAGCGGCACTCCGGCAGTATGGAGGTTGCCTCATCGCCGTCGGCCGGCCAGCGGAAGCAATCCCACTGCTCTCTCGCCTGCTCACATTGCAGGATGACAACGCGAACCGAATCGCACTCGCCCGCGCCCAGGCAGCGGCGAAGGATCGCCCCGCGGCCCTCGCGACGCTGCAGCCTCTGCTCGGCTCCGACTCCAGAGATGGCGCCGCGTTCTTACTCGCTGCCCAACTCGCCGAAGCCGACAACCAGACCCCGCAGGCCGTGGAGTGGTTTCGCAAGGCCATCGCGATCAATCCCAAAGACGTGGCGGCGTATCTGGCATTCTCCGAGATGTCCTTCAACCACGGCGCTTTCAAGATCGGCGCGGACTTTCTCACCCTCGGCATTCAGCAGCTTCCTGGGGAGGCGCGGCTCTATCTGGCCCGCGGCGTGCTCGAAGAGCAGATGACCCAGATGGACGCGGCGCTTCGCGACTTTCAGGAGGCACACCGGCTCGATCCGCAGCTATCTTTCGCCGAAGATGCCATGGGGATGCTCTTCAGCCAAAAGCAAGACACCGCCGCCGCACTCGCGCTCTTCGCCAGTCAGAGCGAGCTTCATCCCGACGATCCTCTGGTGCAGTACCTGTACGCTGAAGCGCTCTCCCAGGTGGAAAACGGGGACGAGAAACTTCGCGAGAAAGCCATCGCTGCCGCACAGCGCGCCGTTCGGCTCGAGCCTGGCTATCAACCAGCACACGACCTCCTATGCGTCCTGCTGCTTCGCCACAACGATCTCGCCGGTGTCATCGCTCAGGCGGAACAGGCTACCAGGCTCGACCCCTACGATGAAGTTGCGCTCTATCAGGAGCTGCTGGCCGAACATAAGTTGAATCATCCGGACCGGGCGGCGATCGTCCTCAAGCAATTTCAGGCCGCAAAGGCTCACAACCAGGAAGCGAAGACGAAGTACATCCTTCAGGAGGCGCACCCATAAACAGGTTGCGGCCGGTGGTCTCGCTCCAAATTTCATTTTGTTTACACTCGTTATTTGATAGTGCTACTCTCAAAACCCTCAAGGAAGAGTACAAAAAGCGAACCTCCGAGAAAACGATTTCCTGTTTTTCCCAATTGCACCCGACTCCCAAAGGATCTTCAATAATGTCTAAGTCAAGCCGCCGAAGCTTCCTCAAAAGCAGTGCAGCTCTCGCTGCCGGAACCGCCGTTCTGCGCAATACGCATGCACTGGCCGCGCCCGCTACTGTTACTGCCGCTGCAACCCCGCTGACGCAGTTCAATTATCAGGACGTGCAACTCCTCGATGGCCCGATGCTCGTACAGTTTCAGCAGAACCACGCTCTCTTCCTCGCCCTCAACGAAGACAGCATGCTCAAACCATTTCGTCAGCTTTCGGGCCTGCCCGCGCCAGGCGAAGACCTCGGCGGCTGGTATACCCCGTCCAGCCTCTTCGATCCGCCCAAGAATATGACCGGCTATGTCCCCGGCCACACCTTCGGTCAGTGGGTCTCCGGCCTCTCTCGCGCCTATGCGGTCACGGGAGACAAAGCCACTCAGGCCAAGGTGCAACGTCTCGTCACAGGCTTCGCCCCGACGATCAGCCAGAAGTTCTATACCGACTACTGCCTTCCGGCCTACACCTTCGACAAGACCAACTGTGGCCTGATCGACGCGCATCAGTTCGCGCAGGATCCGCAGGCTCTGGCCGTCCTCAACCACGCCACCGACGCCGTCCTGCCCTTTCTCCCCGCCAAAGCTCTCGACCGCACCGAGATGGCTGCCCGCCCCCACAAGAACATCTCCTGGACCTGGGACGAGACCTACACGCTCCCGGAAAACTTCTACCTCGCCTATCAGCGCGGAGCCGGCGCACGGTATCGCCAACTCGCGCAGCGCTTCCTTCAGGACGACACCTACTTCGGCCCACTCTCGCAGAACATCAACATGCTTCCCGGCCAGCACGCCTACAGCCACGTCAACGGGCTCTGCTCCGCTATTCAGTGCTATCTCACCGACGGCAGCCAGAAGCACCTCACCGCCGCCCGCAACGGTTTCGCCTTCGTTCTGGCTCAGAGCTATGCCACCGGCGGTTGGGGCCCCGACGAAACCTTCCAGAAACCAGGCACCGACGGATTAGCCGACAGCCTCACCCACACGCACAGCTCTTTCGAAACACCGTGCGGCGCCTACGGTCAATTCAAGGTCACCCGCTACCTCATGCGCGTCACCGGCGACAGCCACTACGGCGATGCCATGGAGACGATGCTCTACAACACCATCCTCGGCGCCCGCCCCATCCGTTCCGACGGCGTCAGCTTTTACTATGCCGACTACAACAGTCACGACGCTAAAAAAGTTGACTACGAACAGAAATGGCCCTGCTGCTCCGGCACCTTCCCGCAACTGACTGCCGACTACGGCATCAGTTCCTACTTCCGCAGCGCCAAAGGGATCAACGTCAACCTCTACGTTCCCTCGCGCATTACCTGGCAGCAGGGTGGCGCACGCGTCTCGCTGACCCAGAACACGCAATACCCCGCCAACGGCGACACCAGCATGCGCCTCACTCTCTCGCATCCCGAGGCCTTCACGCTCGCCCTCCGCGTCCCCGCGTGGGCCGGCAGCAAATCCAAAGTGACGGTAAACGGCAACCCTGTCGCCGTTGCTCTCACCCCCGGAACCTGGGCCAGCCTTGACCGCACGTGGAAGGACGGCGACCGCGTCGAACTCTCGCTCGACATGCCTCTCCGCCTCGCGCCCATCGACGACGGCCACCCTAACACCGTCGCGCTCCTCTACGGCCCCGTCGCTCTCTTTGCCATCGAGCCAGTAGCCCCGACTATCACTCAAAAGCAGCTACTCTCCGCGCAGCGCATCGGCAACTCCTCCGCGTGGGAGGTCACAACCGACTCCGGCAAGGTCCGCATGCTTCCATACCCCGAGATCAAAGACGAAACCTACCGCCTCTATCAGCAAACCTAAAGCACGGGCACCACTTAGCGATGTAAGCGACGTTCTTGGCTTTGATCGCGGGGTTTCACGAATTCCGCGCTTAGCCACGTAAGGCATGTGCATCGTGTAATGACATAAGATTGGTCGAAGCAAAATCCGGAGGCATCATGAACGTCTTTCAACTTAGAAAAGCAACGTCACTCACAGCCCTTTGCTTCACGGTTTGCTTCGCCGGCGCACAATCAACACAGACCTCCGCGTTCCTCAACCCCAAGCTTCCCGCGCAGCAACGTGCCGCCGACCTCGTTCATCAGATGACCCTCGAAGAGAAGGCCACGCAGCTTGTGAACCAGGCTCGCGCCATTCCCCGCCTCAACATTCCCGCGTACGACTGGTGGAGCGAGTCGCTTCACGGCGTCGCCGTCAACGGCACCACCGAATTCCCCGAACCCATCGGCCTCGCCGCCACCTTCGATACCCCGGCCATCCACCAGATGGCCATCGCCATCAGCACCGAAGGCCGCATCAAGCACGTGCAGGCCGTTCGCGCGGGCCACAGCAACATCTTTGAAGGCCTGGATTTCTGGGCCCCTAACATCAACATCTTCCGCGATCCACGCTGGGGCCGCGGTCAGGAGACTTATGGCGAAGACCCCTTCCTCACTGCTCGCATGGGCGTGTCCTTCGTCACCGGCATGCAGGGCGAAGACCCACGCTATTACCGTGTCATCGCAACTCCCAAGCACTTCGCCGTGCACAGCGGACCAGAGCCCACGCGCCACACCGCCAACGTCGACGTCAGCAAACACGACGAACTCGACACATACCTGCCCGCCTTTCGCGCAGCCGTAGTCGAAGGAAAAGCCGCATCCGTGATGTGCGCCTACAACAGCATCAACGGCCAGCCCGCCTGCGCCAATGACTTCCTCCTCAAAGACCAGCTCCGTGGCAAGTGGAACTTCAAAGGCTACGTCGTCTCCGACTGCGAAGCCGTGCGCAACATCTTCGGCGGCCATAAATACAAGCCCAGCCAGGCCGAAGCTTCCGCCATCAGCCTCCAGAGCGGCATGGACAATGAATGCATCGACTTCTTCCAAAAAGTCACCGACGATCACGACTACGCACCCTACATCGAGGCCGTCAAGAAGGGTTATCTGAAAGAGAGTGAGATCGACACGGCGCTCATCCGTCTCTTCACCGCGCGCATACAACTCGGCCTGTTCGATCCGCCCGCCATGGTGCCTTACAACGAAATCGACGAGAAGCTGCTCGACGGCCCTGCCCATCGCGCCCTCGCTCGCAAGCTGGCCAATGAGTCGATAGTGCTGCTCAAAAACGACGGGGTTCTCCCGCTCAAAACCTCTGGCGTGAAGATCGCAGTAGTCGGCCCGCTCGCAGAACAAACCAAAGTCCTGCTAGGCAACTACAACGGCACCCCAACTCACTCCGTCTCCGTGCTCGAAGGCCTCAAGGCAGAGTTTCCCGGAGCGCAGATCCGCTTTGAGCAAGGCACGCAGTACCTTAGCAAAGAGGGTACTCCCGTCCCCGCGGCACTCCTCACAACCAACGGAAAACCCGGCGTCCTCACCAGCTACGTCGTCCGCGATGAGGCCTCGATGCTAGGCTCCGGACCAGCGCCCGCAGCGATCGCCACCCGCGTCGATCCCAACATCGGCGTCTCGTCCGCCCCATTACCTGCTGAAGTCGAAGGCAAAAAATCCGTTATCGTCCAATCCGAAGCTACCTTCACCTCCACCGAGACAGGCGACTACAACCTCGGCGTCCGCGGCGAGAACTTCTACCGGGCCACGTTCGACAGCAAGGTCGTCGCCATGGCGTTCCTCACCAACGGTCCCGAAACCAAACTCGGACGAGTTCACCTCGAGCAAGGTAAGCAATACCCATTGAAAGTCGAGTATGTCCTCCCGCAAGGCAACGCCGCTGGGCCGCAGCTCGTATGGTCCAAAGTCGACACGAAACCATCGGCTGAGTCTATCGCCGCAGCAAAAGACGCCGACGTCGTCGTAGCTGTCGTAGGAATCACCAGCGAACTCGAAGGCGAAGAGATGCCCGTCAGCGAAGAAGGCTTCAAGGGCGGCGACCGCACCAGCCTCGATCTGCCAAAACCTGAGCAGGATCTGCTCGAAGCAATGGCCGCCACCGGCAAGCCGCTCGTCGTCGTGCTCATGAACGGCAGCGCCCTCAGCGTCAACTGGGCCAAGGACCACGCTAACGCAATCCTCGATGCCTGGTACTCCGGTGAAGAAGGCGGAGCAGCCATCGCAGAAACCCTCGCGGGCCGCAACAATCCCGCAGGCCGTCTCCCTGTCACCTTCTACACTGGCGTCAGCCAGCTTCCACCCTTCGAGAACTACGCCATGAAAGGCCGCACCTACCGCTACTTCGAAGGAACTCCGCTCTATCCCTTCGGCTATGGCCTCAGCTATACCACTTTCGCCTACAGCGACCTCAAACTCCCCACCGCACCAATAACCATCAGCACCGGTAAAACCGTCGAAGCCACCGTCAAAGTCACCAACACCGGCAAGGTCGCAGGCGACGAAGTAGTGCAACTCTATCTCACCTTTCCCAAAGCCCCCGGAGCGCCCATCAAAGCCCTGCGTGGCTTCCAGCGCATTCACCTTGAACCGGGCGCCTCTCAGGAATTGAAATTCCAACTCAACCCGCGCGACCTCAGCATCGTGACTGAAGCAGGCGAACCAATCGTGCCGGAAGGCGAGTTCACGATGTCGATCGGCGGAGGCCAGCCCGGCACAGGCGCCCCGTCCGTCGCGCAGACCTTTCGAGTGAAGAGCAGTCTCACGTTGCCCGAGTGAGACTGCATGGATCGGACGGTGCGGAGGTCGAAGTCATAAACGAACGAAAGCACTCTTTCCGGACATCGTTAGCCGCTTGCTTCCCCCACTCCCCACCATCTCCACCACAAAAACTCTTCCCTTCGGCACCTTCCCGTTATCGTCTGCTTTCAAACTCAGCGTCCGTGATCCGTCGGCCCAGCTACAAACAATCCGGGTGAAGGCCCCTTTCGCATAGTCGAAGCTCATGCCGTCATCTTCGTAGAGTGTCATCGTTCCATCCGCCCCGGGATAGACGCGCAGCACCACCGGTTCGCTGCTGACTTCGCCGGTATGCTGTTTCACCGGACCAATCGGCAAGATAGCACCCGCCTTCACGTATAAAGGCAGAGTCTCGAGGCTTACCTCCCGCGTCACCTCGGAGCCACCTTCCAGACGGGCGTTTGTCCAGTAATCCCACCACACGCCATGCGGAAGATAGGTCGTTCTGTGCGTAGCTCCAGACTCAACCACAGGGGCCACCAGAATGCTGTTGCCCCACAGATACGCGTCCTCAACCGCGACGGCCTTCGCATCCCCCGGATAGGCCAGCCACAGCGAACGCATCAGAGGCAGTCCCGTCGCATGGGTCTCCGCTACTGCGGAATAAAGATAAGGCAGAAGCTGATACCGCAGGTTCAGGTACTTCCTGCAGATCTCCTCCACCGCTTTGTTATGCAGGTCCTCCGGCTTCGGCAAAATCACGGCCGCCATCTGGCTGTCGAGCTCTGCCGGCCCATACGTGCCCATGTCCCATCCCCACGGAAGTCGCAGCATCCATGTTCTTCCATGACAGCGAAACGACGGGCAGAACGCGCTGAACTGAAACCACCGCACAAACAGCTCTGCCGTAAACTCCTTCGTCGGCACAAAACCGCCCGTATCCGTCCCCCAGTAAGGAATGCCGCATAGTCCCGCAGTGATCCCCACCATCACCTGTGCCGCCAGCGTCTTCCACGTCGAAAGCGTATCCCCGGACCACAGCCACGCATATCGCTGCATTCCCGCATAGCCGTTCCGATGCAGCGCAAACGGCCTTACATTCGGTGCGAAGAGTTGCGCGCCCTCCCAATACATCCGGTTCCTCGCCAATCGCGATGCTGGCCTAAGTTCGTCGCCCTCATCCGGCCACCAGCCGTCGATGCCTTTGCTCCACACGTCGCGATGCTTCGGCCAATAGACCGCTGCACTGCTCGGATCCTTCAGCGCTGCGCCCGTATCCCCCACCTCGCCGTGCAAATCCTCCGGGCAACTCACCACGTGAACCACCACTTTGAAGTGCTGTTCATGCATATCGTGAAGCATCGCCGCGGGATCGGGAAACACAGTGGGATTGAACGTGAACGACCCATGCCCGGTGTTCCATCCCGCAGGACAAAAACCGGTTCCCAGATAGATCATGGCGTCGCACGGCAGCTTATCGGCACGAAACCGCGTGGCCTCGGCGAGAATCGCTTCCCTGCTCGCCAGAGTGCGATGCGACTGGTGATACCCGAGCGACCACATCGGAGGCATATGCGGATATCCCGTCAGCTCCGCCCACTCCTTCATCAACTCCGCCGGCGTCTCGGCGAGAATCACAAAGACATCGCGGGTCGGCGTCTCTTCGGTCGGCAGAAAGGTTCCATCCTGCCCGGTCAGATCAACCGTCCCCCACGGATGCGCGAAGAAGATTCCCCATCCCTCAGTGCTGATGAGCCACGGAATCGGCGAGCGCGCGCCGTACGTCGCAAGATCCGGACTGTGTTGCCCGTTCAGCATCGCGTCTTTGGTGCCCCGTCGATTGAGGGGATGTCCGCCCTCTCCTAGACCGAATAGCGGACCTTCGCCGCTAAGAAAGTGGATCATCCCCGTCGAGGGCTCCAGACGAATCTGCTGCCGCGTCTTGCCCTCGGCATCGACGATCGTCATGCGCCAGGGTCTCTCCTCCAACTTAACCTTGAAGCGCCCCCATGTAGCCACACCGGAACCATCCACTTCCAGAGGCTCAGGCCACTCCCGTGGAACTATACCCACCTCTTCTGCTGGTCCCTGCTTGCCCTGCTGGATCACTCGCAGCCGCAGCGTCTTCGCATTCACGGCAACCACTGTCAGCAAATGAGTATTGCCAACCGCCGGCACACCCTGAGCCGCCCCGAAGATCTCAGCCGCGCCTACGCTGCGGGAAAACAGTAGATTCGCCGTTCCAGCCGCCAACCCACCGAGTATCGTACGCCGCGTGAACTTTTTCCCCATAGGCCTCGGTCCTTTCACTGCTAACTCCGGTCAACTAAAAATAAAGTTGAAAATCGTGGCGCATTTTTACGAATCAAAAACACGCCATCTAAGAACCACGCTTTTGCACATAACAACCACGTTATGGCCACTAAAAACCACACAAAATCCTTGTGGAAAACACAAAACCCCTTGCAAAAACACCACTCCACCACCCAGAAAAAAATGGGCTCATTATCCCGGCGACCTACGCATCCTTATACGGAATCCAGACCTGCATCGTGGCAGACTCTCGATTTGCCCAGGCATAGTAGGGAATCAGCTTGATCGTCGTCGGACTCTCCGGCGGATTCGGCGTAGCAGCGGGAAAATAAAGCGCCGTATCCGCAGCAGTCTTGCTGATCATCGCCGGATGACTCAGCACCATCACGCCATCCAACAATCCCGGCTCAAAGTGAGCAGTCGTTTCTCCATGATTCTGAACGGAATAGCCAGCCAGATTCATCCCAGCGCTGTGGTCCTGCTGGTCCAGATGTTCCATGCAGAACACAATCGGCCCCCGCTGAAACGCCACCCTTCCCCGATCCTCTGCCACCGCCGGATTCGCTTTCAGCAGATGCGTCGTCATGTCAAAACTCAGATCAATCGTGTCGTTTGCGGCCCACTGTCTGCGAATCGCCAGATACTCGCCAGCCTTTGCACCGGCAATCTCCTTGCCGTTTACTTTGACGATGTTCTTCGTCGACCACCCCGGAATCCGCACATACATGACAAAGTTGCCTGGAGTCGCCGGGCTAACCGTCAACTTCACATCCCCACTCCAGGGATAGTTCGTCTTCTGTTGAACCTTCAGTGCTGTTCCGTCGTGCAAATGCCAATTCATCTCCGAGTTGTCGTACAGATGGACATAGACTCCGTCCGTGCTGGTGCTGTAAAAGTAGCCTGACAACGAAGCAAACGTCCGCTCCAGGTTTGGCGGACAGCATGTCGTGTCGTACCAGGCGTTGCGAATCTTTCCGTCTACCGAATGCCGGTCCCTCGACTCGCCGGATGGATCAAACGCCAGCGGATTGCGGTAGCAGTAGGTCTTCCCATCGAGCGACATTCCAGAGTTGATCCCGTTGTACAACGCACGCTCGATGACATCGGTAAACTTTGCATCGCCCGACGCCGCGAGCATGCGCCAGTTCCACATCATGTTGCCGATCGCAGCGCAGCTCTCGCCATAAGCCTGAGCATTTGGCAGCTCGTACGCATCGCCAAAGGACTCGCCCGACGCACGCGCGCCAACGCCGCCATTGATGTAGAGTTGATGCGCGGTTAGATCATTCCAAAGCACATTGAGCGTCTTCCAGTAGTCCTGATCGCCGGTTTCGAGATAGTAGTCTGTGGCGCCGCAGCATGCATACATCGCTCGAACGGCATGCCCTTCGAGCTTCGTCCGCGCAGGAAATGGCATCCCACAGTACATGTAGGAGATCTGCTGCGGCCTCAGAGGAATCCTCTGGTCACCGTGCAGGATGTAAGCGGCGAGATCGACATATCTGCGATCGCCGGTCGTTCGAAAAAGCTCAATCAGAGCCATCTCTACCTCGGGATGTCCCGATACGATTCCCTTCTGATTTGCTCCGGGCCCATAGTTGGGAATCAGAAAATCATCAACAAAACGAATGCCCGCATCGAGCAGCGTTCGATCTCCTGTCGCACGGTAGTAAGCGATAGCCCCCTGCAGCATATGGCCGATGCAATACAGTTCGTGGCCAGTCGTCTGTGTGTCGTACTGCATGCGCAACGGCTTTTTATCTTCGTTGTAATAGGTATTGAGGTAACCGCTCGGTTCCTGAATTGCGACAACATCGCGAATCATTGCATCCGTTGTCTTTCGCAGTTCGGGTTGATCGCCGTTTTGCAGCTGAAATCCAACAGCCTCCATCCACTTGTAGATATCAGAGTCTGAAAAGACCGGCCCCTTTTGCGGCGCGGTCGACTTACCTTCTAGTCGCAGAAAGTTATCCATCCTTCCATGATCCAGCAACTCGTTATGCATGCTGGGAATGCTCGCCACGAGGTTTGTCTTGCGCCGTTGGGACCAAAATCCCTCTTGAATTACAACTGCCCGTATGGGCACCGTTTTTAACTTCGCATACGGAGAATTGGACAATTCAATAACACCAGCACTCTTCCAATCGGCCTGCAAAGTCTTCGTTTTCGCAGTCGATTGGAACTCACCTGTCAGCATGGCCATTAGGCCTGTGCTTTTGCTTTGCGCGATCGCTAACGCGGAGGGAACGACCGATACTGCGGCTGAAGCTATGAACCTGCGACGGGATAGGCGGCTTTTCATGGGGCGATTCTCCTCCGAAAATCGTGCCCCTCTGTTCTATTCCCGAAGAGTGACCGCCGTCAAGAGAACGTTTTCTCAAGACATAAATGAAGGAAATTTCTTGCTAGAAGGCAGTCCTTTACGAGAAACGGTATTGCTTTCTCTCGATCGGAGTCGAGAGAACCATACTCGTTGTGGGGCTCCCGAACGGCAATAGCTTCTCAATTAAGTCTTCCAATTGCGTCATCGAGGAGAGCATGACCTTAAGGAGAAAGGCATCACCGCCGGTGATGTGATGGCACTCCTGAACAGCGTCCAGTGTGGGAAGGAATTTGAGGAACGATCTATATCTGTTTCCGTCGCAGGTGAGGCGCACGAATGCGGTTATCGAAAGTCCCAGCGCTTGAAGATTGATGTCCGCACGGTACCCGTGGATCAGTTCCAGAGACTCCAATCGCCTGACCCGCTCGGCCGTTGCAGAAGGAGAGAGTTTGATTCTGCGCCCCAACTCTGCAACAGAAAGGCGGGCGTCAGAGCTAAGTTCCTGCAAGATTTTTCTATCGATGAGATCGGTTCCATTATGCTGAAGCATCTTTTCGACTCCACAGGCCAAAAATCCGGGTGACGGGGAAAATGCAGTATTTGTGAATATTTACCGCTATTTCGTTGAAGATTAGTATAACCAACAGTTGAATCCACGAATATTAATGTTATTTACCGTTGATATCAAGTTCAGCTTGCACCTACGATTCCATAAGATGAGACTCATGATTCGTCTCGATGGCTCCTCTCTTACACTGGAAGATGTTATTGCGGTAGCCGAAGGAACTGAGCAGGTGGAGATCACTCCGGCAGCAATTCTGCGCATGAAGGTCTCACGTCGCGCAGTGGATACCGCCATGGGTGGCACTTCTCCCGTTTACGCTCTCAACACAGGAGTAGGCCTTCTTGCCAACATTCGCCTCACCGACAACGAGATCGAAGCAATGCAGATCAATCTGATCCGATCTCACTGCTGCGGAGTCGGCTCCCCGCTTTCGACCGCCGTGGTGCGAGGGATGATGCTGATTCGGGCGAATGTTCTCGCCAAGGGTTTGTCGGGCATACGGTCGGTTGTTGCCGAACATATCTGCGATCTGCTGAACCATCAGATAACCCCTGTTATTCCTTCGCGCGGCAGTGTGGGCGCAAGTGGGGATCTCGCTCCCCTGGCACACATGGCACTCGTACTGATCGGGGAGGGGCGCGCTGAATATCAAGGTAACGTTCTCCCCGGTTCGACGTGTCTCGAACGCGCAGGACTGAAACCTCTTGTACTGCTTGGCAAGGAAGGCATTTCGCTTCTGAATGGCACCCAGGCGATGCTGTCGATCGGCTGCCTGCAACTGAAAGAGGCGGAGGATCTGTTTTACTCTGCGCAAACGTCAGCGGCTTTGAGCATCGAAGCCTTGCGTGGAATTACTGCAGCCTTCGACCCTCGACTGCATGAAGCTCGGCCGCATCCCGGACAAGTCAAAAGCGCCAGCCACCTTGCAACTCTATTGCGCGGAAGCATGATTCCCAGAGATTGGGGTGAGGGCAGCCGCATTCAAGATGCCTATTGCCTGCGCTGCGTTCCGCAGGTTCACGGTGCAGTGTGGGACACACTTGCCCACGCTCGAAGGGTCTTCGAGATTGAACTTAATAGTGCTACGGACAATCCCCTTGTCTTCGAAGACGCGATCCTCTCGGGCGGAAACTTTCATGGAGCGCCTCTGGCCCTGGCTCTCGACTATCTCTCGATTGCGCTCTGTCAACTCGCGGGGATTTCGGAGCGCCGCACCGAGCGACTTCTCAATCCCAGCCTGAATGAAGGTCTTCCTGCATTCCTAGCAGCGAAGCCGGGTCTCGAGTCTGGCTTGATGATGGCGCAGGTGACTGCCGCAGCACTGGTTGCAGAGATGCGAGTGCTGGCTTCGCCGGCGTCGACTGGCTCTATTCCAACCAGTGGCAATCAGGAGGATTTTGTCAGCATGGGGATGACCTCTGCGCTCAAATTTGAACAGGCGGTCAAGCTTGCCAGGATGGTCGTCGCAATTGAAGTTCTGGCGGCCACTCGCGCGCTGGATATTCGCTCCGACAGAAGCACGGCTGTGCTGGAAGATGTGAGAGCGCGATTCCGAGTGCATGTACCCGCGTGGAGTGAAGACGTTGTGCTGTCTGTATTGATGGAAGACGCATCGGCATTTTTGACTGAAGCGACCTTGGGCAAGAGTGTTGAACTCGAGGAGGTTCTTCGATGAACCACGCTTACTCCCCTGTGCGAGCACCCCGTAGCGTTACTCGAACGGCCAAAGGGTGGATTCAGGAAGCGGCCAAGCGCATGCTGATGAATAATCTCGACCCCGATGTTGCCGAAAGACCAGAAGAGCTTATTGTGTATGGTGGACGTGGCAAGGCGGCACGCAACTGGGAGTGCTACCACACCATTATCGAAACGCTGGAGCGGCTGGGAAATGAGCAGACATTGCTCGTGCAATCGGGCAAGGCAGTTGCAGTCCTTGAGACCCACCGCCTGGCACCCAGAGTGCTGATTGCGAACTCCAATCTGGTGCCGCATTGGGCGACGTGGGCAGAGTTCGATAAGCTGGATGCCGCGGGACTGATGATGTACGGGCAGATGACTGCCGGATCCTGGATTTATATAGGGACCCAGGGGATTCTGCAGGGTACGTACGAGACCTTTCGGGGGGCGGCAAAGAAATATTTCAACGATACGCTTGCGGGCACTATTACTGTGACTGCTGGTCTCGGCGGGATGGGTGGAGCACAACCGCTCGCGATCAAACTGGCGGGTGGGGCCAGTATCTGCATCGAGGTTGACCTGCAGCGGATTCAGCGCCGGCTCCAAACCCGCTATCTTGACAGCGCAACCAGCTCTCTTGATGAGGCCATTCAGTTGGCTAATGTCGCGAAGACTGAACGTAAGGCAGTGTCGATCGGCTTGGCGGGAAACGCAGCGGAGATACTGCCGGCTATGGTGAAGCTGGGATTTATCCCAGACCTTGTCACTGACCAGACGAGTTCGCACGATCCAATGTGGGGATATACCCCTGTTGCGCATCCGGACGAGGATCTCAACGTCCTGCGTTCTTCGCAACCGCAGACTTATGCGGAGCGCGTACACGATTCAATCGCACAACATGTAGAGGCAATCCTTGAGATGCAGCGCCGTGGCGCTATCGCCTTCGACTATGGCAACAATCTGCGGACGCAGGCAAAGCTGGCCGGAGTGAGCGATGCCTTTTCCTATCCGGGATTCGTTCCCGCTTTCATTCGTGATTCCTTTTGTGAGGGGCGGGGACCATTCCGTTGGGTAGCGTTATCGGGAGATCCTGCAGATATTGCCAAGACGGATCAGGCGATTCTTGAGCTATTTCCAGAGGACAACCGGTTGAGGGAGTGGCTTACTTTTGCCGGCGAACAGATTGCCTTTCAGGGGCTCCCTGCTCGCATCTGCTGGTTGGGTTACCGAGAACGTGATCGTGCAGGGTTGCTCTTCAATCAGATGGTACGGGATGGCCGGTTGAGCGCACCGATCGTGATCGGGAGGGACCATCTGGACGCGGGCTCGGTGGCCAGTCCTTTCCGTGAAACAGAGGGAATGCTCGATGGCTCTGATGCCGTCTCCGATTGGGCACTGCTGAACTTCGCTACAGGTGTTGCCAGTGGAGCTGCGTGGATGAGCTTTCATCATGGCGGTGGCGTGGGCATGGGATATAGCCAGCACGCCGGTCTTGTTGCGGTCGCCGACGGTAGCGATGAAGCTGACGAGCGTCTGCGAATGTGCCTAACCAATGATCCCGCTATGGGGGTAATTCGTCATGCTGATGCCGGGTACGACCTGGCTAGATCCACGGCCGCGAAGCGCGGACTTGATATGCCGAGTATCCGATGAGAGCAGACACTCTCCTCGTTGGGATCTCGCAACTCGTGACTGCGGAGGGCGATGGAGTTAAGCACGGCCGCGCCATGCGGGAGTTGAAGATCGTTGAGTCTGCGGCAGTTGGCATATCTTCCGGCATTGTGGTGTGGACAGGGCGAGAATCTGAATGGGTGGGGGATGCGGAGACTGTCGTTGATGCAGGGGAACGGGCAGTCGTTCCTGGGTTGGTTGATCCGCATACGCATGCCATTTGGGCGGGGGATCGCCTCAAAGATTTTGAAGCGCGAGCGTCTGGTTTGACGTATGAGGAGATACTCGCGGGGGGCGGCGGGATACGAAGCACGATTCGCTCTACAGCGGCGTCTTCGCAGGATGAGTTGGTTGCGTTGGCGGCGCCAAGGATTGATTCCCTGCTTGCGTCCGGGGCGACCACGATTGAGGTCAAGTCTGGCTATGGATTTACTCCCGCCGCTGAGCTCGCAATGCTGGAAGTGATTCAGCGTCTTTCGGAGAGCTCGGCTGCGCGAGTTGTTTCGACACTGCTTATCCATATTCCCCCTTTGGACGCTGCGGAGCGACCCGACTACATTGCGCAGGTGTGCGAGGAGTTAATTCCAGAGGTGGCAAGACGCCAGCTGGCTAAGGCGATCGATGTTTTCGTTGAGAAGGAAGCCTGGCAGATCGGCGAAGCGGAAGCTCTCTTCCATCACGCGAAGCGGCACGGGCTTGCGGTAAAGCTACATAGCGATCAGTTCCATTCCATTGGTGGAGTGGAGCTTGGTACACGTGTGGGGGCGTTGAGTGTTGATCATCTGGAGGCCGCCGGTCCTGAACAGATTGCGGCGATCGCATCCAGTAGGACTATTGGGACGATTCTTCCTGGTGTCTCGCTGCATTTGGGAATACCCTCCGCTCCCGGACGCAGGATGATCGATGCTGGAGCTGCTGTTGCGGTTGGAACGGACCTCAATCCTGGTTCCAGCCCGTTATTCTCGACGTCGGAGGCGCTGGCCTTTTCGATTCGCCTCAATGGATTGACTCCTCAGGAGGCACTGATGGCGGGGACGGTGAATGCGGCTTGCGCTCTGGGACTGAAGGATCGCGGCCGTCTCGAGGTGGGATGTGTTGCCGATCTGCTTGTGCTGCACAGTAGCGATTGGCGCGAGCTTGTCTACCCGTTAGGATCGAATCCGATTAAGGAAGTGTGGATTGCCGGGAGGCGAGTGCGAGGATGAATACACTCTATCGACCAGAGCTGCTCTATTCGGACGGCGGATTTATCGCCAAGGGTGAGGTTCTGGTGAGTGAAGACGGCCAGTTTCTGACGATTCCTGAGCGATTGGACCGCAGTTCGACCCAGATTGTTGACCTTCCGGGGAAGGCGCTGCTGCCGGGTTTCGTGAATGTTCATTCTCACTCGTTTCAGCGGCTCATTCGCGGCAAATCGGAGTCGAGGTTTGTTAGTGGCAAGGATTTCTGGTCGTGGCGCGGCACGATGTATTACGCTGCAAGCCGGCTTGATCCACAGGATCTCTACGATGTTGCGCGCATGACGTTTCTGGAGATGGCGCTGGCCGGGACTACGACAGTTGGAGAGTTTCATTATCTTCACAATGCTCCTGATGGCCGGCCTTACGATGATCCGAATGTGCTGAGCAAACAGGTAATTGCCGCGGCGCGGTCGGTGGGGATCCGGATTGTTCTGTTGCGAACTGCGTATCTTCGGTCAGGATTCGAACTGCCTCCTGATCCGGGGCAGATTCGATTCTCCGAGTCTGGCACTGACTTTCTCAACAATATGACCGCGTTGATTCGCGAGTCTTCGGCGGCTCCTTCCGAGGTTCGGTTCGGGGTGGCTCCGCATAGTATCCGTGCTGTTCCCCTTCGTGATCTGAGGGAAATTGTGGCGTGGAGCCGGGCGCATCAACTTCCAGTGCATATGCACATCTCCGAACAGGTTGCGGAGAATGTTGCTTGCGTGCGCGAGTATGGCGCCACCCCCGTTTCTCTTCTCGACAAAGAAGAAATACTTAGGTCCGACTTCACTGCGGTTCATGCGATCCACCTTGGGGAGGATGAGGTTGCGATGCTGGCTGCCGCGGATGCGACGATCGGGTCATGCCCGACGACGGAGCGGAACCTCGGCGATGGCATTCTCGCTGCCGACCGGGTGACGGCTGCGGGAATCCGCGTTGCGTTAGGGTCAGATAGCCAGGCTCAGATCGATCCGCTGGAAGATGCGCGTGAGTTGGACTACCATCTGCGGCTGGAGCGGCAGGAGCGCGCCATTCTTGATCCAATGAGCGAGAAGACACTCGCTTCCCGGCTCTTCGATTGTGCGACGGTGCATGGTGCGCGTTCTCTTGGTGTAGGGAGGGGAGACTTAGCCGCCGGCTCATTTGCCGATTTTTCTACCATTGACCTGAAAGATACTTCGATTGCCGGCCACTCGGCTGAGGACCTGCTTCCCATTGTGGTGTTTTCGCTGAACCGTTCAGCTGTTCGGGATGTTGTAGTGAATGGACGATTTGTAGTTCGCGATCAGAGGCATGTTCATCAGGATGAGATCATTTCGCGGTATGGAGAGGTTTACCGTAAGGTTTGGCACTCTTAGGTCGCCTCGCAATAAAACCACGACCGGCTCAGGATGACAATTTCAGGGAGAAGACAGTATGCAGTTATTTGCGAGCGATGGTGTAGTTGACGGTGATGGTGGTGTCGACCTCGGTGGGGACGTTGTTCACGAGGTAGGGCTTGTAGCGCCACTGCTGAACGGCGGTAAGTGCGCTCTCGTGGAAGATCTTTAATCCGCTGATGGGCTCGAGCTGTTTTACCGTTCCGTCCCTGGCGATGACTGCGTGGAGGGTGACGGCTCCCTGAATGTGTGCGGACTTTGCTACGGCTGGATACTCCGGTGCCGGGGATGAGATGAGCGATTGGAACATCTTCTCGGGAGCAACCTTAACCGGACCTACCTTGACGGGCTTCGGTGTGTCGACCGGCGGGGTGACCTTGGCTGGCGGAGGGGCCGGGTTTGCTGGAGCGGGATCTGCAGGCTTTGTCGTAGGAGCGTTGTGTGCGGAGTCCAGACCGGCTTTCGCTTCTGTGTTCTGTGGGTCGAGGTTCAGAGCCTGCTGAAAGTAGGTCGCGGCGACCGCATATTGCTTGCTCGCCAGAGCGTCGTTGCCCATGGCTACCAACTTGTCGATGTTTGCCTTCGTGTCTGAGGGTTTGGCGGCGGCGGGTTCGGCAGCGGGAGGCGGAGGTGTTGGCTGGATCTGACTTACGGCCGGTTGCTCGCCCTTCATCCGGATCATGATCACGGGATAGGCGAAGTAGAGCCCGGCGGCGAGAATAAGAATGGCAACGAGCACGAGAGCGACGATGAGGCCTGCACTGCTTTTCTTTTTGCCTGCCAGCGAGACTGGTTGCGGGGTTGCTGCCGGCACGTACTGAGGAGCGGCGGCCTGCGCGATCAGAGGAGAAGACGGAGGATGAGCGACTTCTCCGAATGCGGGAAAAGCAGACTGCACAGACGGCGGCGCGACGGGAACGAACGGCACCTGCGACGGAGATTGCCCCGGCGTGAGAGACGACGCGGGAGAGGCTGGGGTGGCTGTGCCCGGCGAAGCTATGGCTTGCGAATTCGGCGTCGGCGGATTCTCAGGAGATGGGGGCTGCATGACGACAGTTACAAAGTCATCGGGTGTCGTGGACTGCAACGCGGAGCGTTGGTAGGTCGCGTTGTACCAGGCGTCAGGATCTTTCATCGCCTCGAGCATCTCGCTCGCGCTCTGGAAGCGGTCTTTCGGCTCTTTCTGGAGGGTTTTGAGCACGAGCGCCGAGATGGCAGACGATATGTGAACGGGAAACGAGTCTGGCGGAGCGGGCATGGTGTGGAGTTGCTGGATGAGCATGCCCATGGGTGTGTTGGATTGAAAGGGGTGGGCTCCGGTGAGCATCTCGTAGAAAACGAGGCCGAGGGAGTAGAGGTCGGCGCGGCCGTCGATGGCATTTTCGAGGTTGCCACTGGCCTGTTCGGGAGACATGTACTCCGGCGTGCCGATGATGAGGTCCTGCTGGGTGAGGACGGAGGTCATGCCGGCGAAGGTGTTATCGCTGACCTTCGCGATGCCGAAGTCGAGCACCTTAACGACTCCTTCTCCGCTGGTGCCTCGCAGCAGGAGAATGTTGGAAGGTTTGATGTCGCGATGAACGATGCCGAGGGTGTGCGCGGCGCTGAGGGCGGATGCTGCCTGACTGATGATGTTGATGCAACGTTCGACCGGCCAAGGGCCGCCGTGCTGTTGGCGGACTTCGTAGAGGGAGTTCCCTTCGACGTACTCCATGACGATAAAGGGGCGGCCGTCTTCGGCGTAGTCGAAGTCGTCTATGCGCACGGCGTTTGGATGCTTCAATTGCCGCGCGACAACCGCCTCGTTGCGAAAGCGTTTGACGAAACCGGGGTCGTGCATGAAGCGGCTATGGACGACCTTGACGGCGGCTAGCTCCTGAAACGCTTTGTGGCGCACCTTATATACGGTTGCCATGCCGCCTGCACCGAGTTCGCAAAGCACCTCATATTTACCACGGAGGATGGTCCCGGGAACGATCTCGTGGGTATCGTCGGTGAGCGCAGCCTGGTCACGCGGACAGGTCTGGTAGTCGTCGGGATAGGTGTTCCGGCAGGTTGGGCAGAGTTTCATAGCTGTCTTTGAATCAATGAGGAGTTTAGTCGATACCGGACGGCTTGGCCGAACTAAAAACGCATCGCCTCGATAGCAGAATTGAACGTTACGCTTCTGCTGCGCTTGTTTGCAAGGATTTGGCTGGCGCGACGCGGACGGTGCTAATGGGATTTACAGGACTTCCCTTAGGGAGATCGTTAGTTGTTTCCCTTGTTGTGCAGAGCCTTGGCGAGGCCTTTTTTAGCGAGGGCGTTGGAGGGATCCTCATTGAGGACCGTCGTGTATTCCTTGATTGCCTTGTCGTAGTTGCCGTTGCCAGTGTCCTTGTCGGCACTGGCGATGAGGAGGTCGATCTCCGCAGGACTAAAGGTGACGGCTGACGATGAGCGCATTGGCCTGGGCTCTTCGGGTGCAGGGCGGGTGCGAGCAGACTCAGGCTGTTTTGGCGCGGCAGGAGGTGGAGGTTTCGGCGCGTCCACCCTCAAAACCGGGGCTGGAGTTGGATTGGTCTTCGGTTCTGGCTGCGGAGTAGTTTTCGCTGCTGGCGGTGGACTGGCCTTCTCGGTGCCAGAGGCGGATGGTTGAGGCGGAGCCGCTGCGTGAGGTGATGTCTTGAAGAGGGGGCTAAAGATGAGAATCGAGGCTACCAGGCCGACAGTCGAGAAGCCGATGATGGCCCAGCGCGGACTGATTTTCATCGGAAGCGAGTCAGAAAGAGTTGCCGGCGGATCGAGCTGGCGAGTCGCTACGGGAGCAGGCTTGGGCCGTATTGGTCCTGCCTCGTCCTGAGAACGCGGAGGCTCCGGTGGGAGAGCGAACTCAGGTGCGATATCCTGCGCGATCGACTTCCTTCCCTCTGTCCGAACCAGCGGCTCCTCGGCGAAGCCTTCCATGAAGGCGGGAGGCAGGAGTTGGAGGATTGCGTACTGAGCCGTGTCAGGTGAAGCGACCGAGACGCTGAGCGGAACTTTGAATTGCAGACCGGGGATGGAATTGGCGACTTCACAGATGGATCCGGCGAAAAAGACATCCTGGGAGTCGTTTTGTCTAACTGCGTGGATGGAGTTGTGGAGAGTTTCGTCGTCCTCGATGCCGGAATCGATTCCAATGGTGAGGGTGAAGCAGGCGTAGAGGGGGCCATCGACTGAAGCGCGGGAGAAGCCCCTGACGAGGCGCTGCATGCGGCGCGCGGCGCTGACGGCTTGAAGAGTCTCTGCAAACCATGCAGATATTGAGGTGGTGGATGAGGTGCGAAATTCGCCGCCCGCTGTAGTCAGCAGATCTCCGACCATTGCAAGGGCGGAGGGGAGTACGTTGATCTCGCCGGAACGGGCTGAGGAGACGTCAGAGGAAGGGATGTCAGTCCATAGATCAACCTGAAGCAAAGTTCTGGGGGCGTCGGAGACGGGAGCCTCCTTACTACCTTTCTTCAATGAAGACGTCTTGGTCTGCTTCATAGTAACGTCGTAATCCCAGGACACATTGTGCCAGCAGAAGTCTCCGTCCACCAAGGCAAGTTTATTGCAGCATACAGAAATTCAGCGCGCGCGGGTATGGGTTTGCTAGGGAGGTACCGATAAATTTTTTAATGTTGGGCTGCGGGTGCGGGATAAAATGGCCAAACACTAGGTTCAACTCGGTTTGCTGTTTGCTTGAGGAATTTCATGTCTCGACTTCTGTCCGGTTCTCCCGGTTCGCGTAACGGATTTTTCGGGCCGCGTCTCGCAGTGTTGTTTCTGTTTTTTCTCTTTGCGGCCGATAGCGCAGTGGCGAAAGAGATACCAGTAACCGGGATCCTGGTTTATAGCAGCAGCGGCAAACTGAGTTATGTGCAGGTCACCGACTTCCTGGTCAACGGCAAGATGGAGCTTCGCGCGTGCAGTGGTGGCGGGGTCATCAGCAGATCGGCGTACAAGAACCTGGTGAAGATCAACCTGGCGACGTTGAAGAGCCTGGAACGGTTGCCGGATGGTTCGCTGGTTGGTGCTGTTGGGGATGCTGCGCCGGCCTGCGTGGTGCCTGGGAACTTCAAGTTTGATAAAGATCCGTCGTTGACGCCTTCTGCGCTGGTGGATAAATCGACGTTCACGGGGCAGGTGACAGGAGCGTCGCCTGGGGGACAGACGACGTTTCCGCCGTTCGCCGTTGGCGTGAAGGTGGTGTTCGGCAGCGCAACGGATGCGGAATTGGCGGAGTATGTGCTGGCAGACCGGGCCCAGGCAATCGGCACGTGGCATAACTACCTGACGAAGTTTTTCGCTGGAGTCCATGGGACGCAGGCAAGGGCGAGCCTGCTGGTGCTTCTGGTCAACGACGGGAATGCGAAGCTTGCTTCCTACAAGAAATCGAGCGGATCTGCATCGCCGGCGTATGGAGATCTGAAAGACGCACGGGAGCGCGCAGATCAGGCTATTGAACTACAGGCGACCAATGAGTCGGCGACCAAGCTGCGAGCCAATGTGAGAGCTGAGTTGAAGATTCTGAGCGATAACGCATCGGCCAAGCTGAAGGGATTTCAGGATGCCCTGCAAGCGAAGACGGGCGGCTATCCACTGCTGGTCAGCGCGAAAGACCTCTCGGACCATGTCACGGCTGTTGATGCGAAATATCAGCCCGGAGTGACGCTGGCTACTGCCGTCGGAACGGAGACGCGGGCATTGGACATGACTATCGAAAGCGCGAACTCACAGGTGACTTCCAAAGAGTTCGATACAGCGTATGCCGCGATCAACAAATATCTCTCGTTTGGGGATGAGGAACCGCGGCTGAAACAGATTATTGCGGCAGTTTATAAGTCTCACCTGGATAAAGGGGACGCGGAGGCGGTTGCAGGCAATTGGGCGGATTCGGTTGCCGATCTGAAGACAGCTTCGGAGATTCTGCCGACGAGTGAGTCCAAGGCAGATCTGGCCAAGGCTGAGGCGGGGCTACTTGCACAGCAGAATAAGGCAGCCGCGGACAAGGCGCTGGCCATCAGCAAGCAGCGAGCGGATGAGAAGGATGTCATCGGGGCGTATGAAGTTCTGGCGGATCTGAACGAGGCCCAGCGGGCGCTGGCGAAAGAACAGATGGATGCGCTGCAGGACGCTTACGTTTCGGCCGCGACGCAGCGCGCCAAAGAGTTGCAGGCCGCACATACGCCGATTCGCGGCAGGGCGGATGAAGACGGCGTGCGCATGGCCTACGCTTATCTGCAACGGGCGAGCAAGCTGAGCGACAATCCTAACATCGGGCTGAAGCTTGAGGTAATGTCGGAGACGATCAGCGCCTACTACGTCGATATGGGGAAGAAATATCTGAATAAACCCCTGTCGTCCGGTGTTGGGCTGGGCTGGTCCTATCTGAATGAGGCATCGCAGTACAAACCGAATCTGGATTCGGTTCGCGATGCTCAGACGACGAACAACGCGGCGTACCAGATGCGCGCGAGGCTTTCGATTGGCGTACTATTTCGCGACCAGACGTCTCGCCGTGATAGTGCGGGCTTCGCAGACCAGTTGCAGCAGGCGTTTGCTACGGGACTGGAGACTTCAGGCCTGCCTGTGAAAGTAATTCTCCCCGGAGCGGCCGGAAGCCTGGAGCCGAACTTCCAGTTTGTGGGAGAGATTCTGCAGCATCGTGCGATTCGCGACGCTAAGAAAGAGACGCTGCAGTCGCAGTATCGCAGCGGCTCGCGCGAGATACCGAACGAAGCCTGGAACAAGGCGGATCAGGAGTTCGAAGCAGCGACTTTGAATCTGCAGAAGGCGCAGAATGCGCTGAGCGTGGCACAGGTCAAGAACAATAAGAAACAGATGCAGGAGGCGGATGCAGCGCTAACCCAGATCCAGAAGGCGGTGCAGGATGCGCGGGCCAAGATGAATGCTCTTCCGAAGACCCTCAACGACAATATCGTCAGCCCCTACAACTACACGCGCACGACGCTTGAGCTGACGAACATCGTTGAACTGTCGTTCCGCATTCTGGACTCGAACGGCAATACTCTTGATGAACCGATTCGAGTGATTAGGGGCGAGAAGCCGAAGAAGTTTGTCATCCTGGACAACATCAAGCCGGATGACACTACGGGTTTGAAAGAGCTCGATTCGCAGCCTGATGAGACGCAGTTGATGACCGATGTCGAGATTGAAGCGCGCGACACGATGGTGAAGGCCGCTCGCGACAAGGTACAGGAGCTGCCGCAGAAGATTCTGGCCGAGGCTCGCGCAAAGACTGCGAACAATGACCTGGACGGCGCAGGCGAGTTGTACGTTCTTTATCTCAATTGCACCCCGGCAATACATACACCTGAGCGGAGCGAAGCTGCCCACTTCCTTAATACGAATTTCAACATTCGCAATACGATCAACCTTCGCGCTTCGATCCAGTAACGACACGGGCCCGGCAGAGCAATGGCAAATCCAACCTCCATCGGCAAATACGAGATCCTGGCTACGGTCGGGAGTGGCGGCATGGGCGTTGTGTATCGCGCCCAGGACCCTCGTATGGGCCGGCAGGTTGCGATCAAGACGGTCACGGAAGGTTTGAGTAACGACACCGGAATGTTGCAGCGCTTCTACCGGGAGGCGGAGAAGATTGGGACGCTGAAGCATCCCAATATCATCACCGTGTACGAACTGGGAGAGCAGGACGGATTTCCGTACATCGTGATGGAGTTTGTGGAGGGCGATCCGCTGGACCGGCTGATCCAGTCGAAACAGCCGTTGCCTTTGATCTACAAGCTGCGAATCATCGAGCAGGTGTGCAGCGCGCTGGGCTATGCGCACCGCAACGATGTGGTGCATCGCGACGTCAAGCCGACCAATGTGATTGTGCGTCCGGACGGAGTTGCGAAGCTGCTCGACTTTGGAATCGCGCGGCAGGAAAACCGCAACGCCGATCACACTCTCACAGCGACGGGCGGAGTGGCCGGAACGGTGCCGTATATGGCGCCGGAACGGTTGAAGGGAGCGTCGTTCGATGGGCGGTCGGATATCTTCGCGGCTGGTGTGCTGTTGTATCAGGTGTTGACTGGACGTCTGCCGTTTCCAGGCGAAGAGTCAACGCTGGTGAGCCAGTTGTTGAATGAAAAGCATCCGCCACTGAGCGACCATATTCAGGATTACCCGCCAGCGCTCGATGTCATTCTCGAACGGGCGCTCGAAAAGGACCCGGAAGACCGATACCAAACGGCCGAAGAGATGGCGGCTGACCTCTACTCGGTTACGGAAACGCTGAAGAAGGACTACTCCGAACAGCTGATGGCTGAGGCAACCAAGCTTTCGGAGAGTTCGAACTTTGTGGGCGCACGGGACGCGCTGGTTCAACTGTTGAAGTTGGACAATCAGCACACGCAGGCGCGCAAGCTGCTTGCGGAGGTGAATCAGCATCTGACGCGCAGGACGCGGGCGGACCAGGCTCACGAAAAGCGAGTGCTGGCGGAGGATGCACTTCGGGACCGAAACTACGAGCAGGCAATCCGGCTTCTGGAAGAGGCAAACAAGCTGATTCCAGATGATGCCGGCATGGCTCGTGAACTGGAGTCTGCACGAGAGAAGAAACAGACGAGCAGCCAGATTTTAGGGTACCTGCGTCAATCGGATGTGGCGAAACGGGCAGGAGATTACGTTGGGGCGCAGGCGATTGTCGAAAAGGCGATCAAGCTGGACACCAATAACTCGCGTTTGCGATCGGCGTATAACGAGCTTGTCCGCCAAGCTGCCGATGCCGCCCAACAAGCCAAGGTGAAGGCGTTGCTGGATGCCGCGAAGGATTCCTTGCGGCAGAGAAATTTCCTGGCCGTCATGAATCTGGTTGAGCAGGCCGAGCAGATCGATCCATCTCATCCTGAGTTGCAGAGCCTGACAAGCGCTGCCAATGAGGGCTTGTTTCAGGAGGATCGACGCAGACTGCTCGATGAGATCGAAGGTCATCTTTCGGCGATGGTGACGTACGACGATGTCAGACGCGTCGCGCAGATGGTGCGGGGAGCGCTGGAGAAATCGCCGGCCGATGCGACACTGCTACGCTATCAGGCCCAGATCGACCGGCGTTTGCGTGAGTACGAGGCGAAGCAGCTGATCGACGAGACAGTGAAGCAATGCCGGGCCACGATGGACAGGGCTCCGCTTGAAGCGCTGGAGGCGGTGAAGAGGGCGCTGGTGCATTTGCCCGGCGATGAGAGGCTTACGACGCTTGAGGAAGCCATCCAGGATCGCATCGCGCAACGTACGGCCGAGGAGACGAGAAACGCAATTCTGTTGCAGGCTAAAGATGCATTGAAACAGCGGAAGTATTCTGAAGCGGTCACGATATTGGACCAGTGTCAGGGGTCTCTTCGCACGAATGAGATCAGCGAATTACTGGATTTTTCCCGCGAAGAGGCACAGCGGGATCAGCGTCAGCAAGTTATCGGGCGTGTGTATGCGGAAGCACAGGCTCTGATACGGGATGAACGTTATGAGGAGACCTTGACTCTGCTGGGCCCTGCCTTGGAGTCCGGCGAGGATGCCCGTCTGCGGGGAATGTTCGAACAGGCGCAGAACGCGCTGGAACAGTGCAGAGCCGAACATGCCGCGGCGCTTGAGCTGGTGACGCCGTTTGCGAAGGGGGAGTATCACGAACAGGTGATTGCCCTGATCCAGGGATTGCCTAGCCGTCCGGCCGCGTCGACCGAGATACAGACGATGCGGGTTGCCTCGCAAGAGGCGTGGAAGCAGGAGTGGACTCTCTTGGAGAAGCTGGGGCAGGCTTACGCCGCTCTCGCCTCGGGTGAGGTCAATAGCGTTCCCGAGGTGAAAGAGGCCAAGAACTCCACTGCGCTTCACGCGATGAACAGAGCGTTCGCGAACCGGAGATTGGCTGCGGTTGATCAGATTCTTTTGAGCCAGATCCAGGGTGTGCGAGCCGCGAAGGCCGCGGGAACCGCAGTTGCTGCGCCTGAGGCGTTTGCCGCCAACAAAGACCTCCTGCCATTCGCAAGTGAGAGCGTGAGAGTGGAGTGGAGTGTGTTGACCGATCCTTATCTTGGAGAGAAGCGATCGGCGAAGTTACTCGGACTACTCGGTAAGCGCAGCGGGTGAGCCGGCTACCGGTGCAAGGTTCACGTTGCGAGTTGCGAGCACACCTTGACCGAGTTGGAGAATAAGCATGGTTTCGGGCTCTTCGGCCTCGATCAGCCACCGCTGTACGGGTCCGAAGAAGAGCGTTGCTTCTTCTGGCCTGTTGCTCGGCGCGCGGGGAGGGGGTCGAAGGTCTTTGGATTTTGAGTCCGCCTCAACCACATTTTGCACCGTGCTGCATAAGCTGGCAATTTATCGCATAGATAATTTTTATATCAATAATTTACCCGACATACCGGCGACGCGACACCCATTGCACTTGCCTGCACTAAGGTAGTCGTTACCAGCAGTTCTGGATGATCTGGTCGAGGCGGCCCAAGACGCAAAACAGAAGGCCATCGGAACTATGCATCTTGCGATCCCGGTCAGACTAACATTGACGTCGACAGACACGACAGTTAACGCGCTCGAGGTTTCGCCGCAAAAATGAATTTGCTCTCAAGCAGATATTGATAGAGCGAATCCACCGCCCCCGCGGGATGCACGTTGTCAGCACTGACGACTCCATCCGTCTCTTTCCATCGCCATCCAGTCAGCTGATCTGCTGTTACCCTGCCCCGCAGTTCTTCTACTGTCATGGGATACACACAAAGCCGAACATTTTGCCTGAAGAGCCGCGAGATGCCTTCCAGCAACGTCCCTGTCAGTTCTTTGTAGCTGTCCTGCAGGATACGCAAAAGCACCGAGAGTCCAATTGCGAAATGAATCCTTGATTTCGTGTAGCGATTCGCGAACGCACTCATTGCATAGAGTCGCTGATCGCGAAACAGCATTACCCCATAGCCGAGCTTTTGAAGCGTCACTACGTTTTGCAAACTTAGCTCGACGGACTCTTCGCTGCCTGGGGAGCTGCTGTCGGCAATAGAGAGACAGAACAACCCAAGCCCACCCTTACTCTCGTTTAGTAGTTCTCCGGGCAGTTCGTCCAGGGTGTCCTCGATCAGGTTGGCATGAAGGCTGGTTGCGTTGTCGAACCTTCCTGGCGCCAGTACCAGAGCTCGCTTGTAGAGCAATTCGTTCGGAGGAGTCAGTTGGTTGTCTGCGGGAAATACCACAGCCTCGGCGTACCCGCCGGCAACGAGGAAGGCGTGAACTTCATCCCGATTCCAATCAGCGAAGGCGGGTCCACTCCATTCCAGGCAGTCGATCTCAACCCGCTGCAGTCCAAGTTCATCGAAGACACTTGCAAGAAACTTCTTTGCTGACGAAAACGCATGATACGTGGCATAAATCAGGTTCACACCGAGAATGCCCACTGCTTCCTGTTGCTGCAAGTTGCTGGAGTCCATCAGGTTGAGATGCAGAATTACGTCGTTTGGCGCTTCCCCAGGCTGTCGGAGAAAACGCAATCCCACCCACCCGTGACAGTCGTTGGTTCCCGCATAATTTCTTGCGGAGATCGTATCTACAAACGTGAAAAACCTGGTGTTGGCTCCTCGGGTGGCCTGAAGTTGCGCCAGAAGTTGCTCCCACTCGCTCTCCAGCATGGTTTGCACGCGCGTCCTGGAAACATAGCGAGTTCCTGCTCCGTAAAGCTGGTCGCTGACCTCCTTGTCGTAAGCCGAAATCGTTTTCGCAACGGTGCCGGAGGCGCCACCCACACGGAGAAACCAGCGTGCCACTTCCTGTCCCGCACCGATCTCAGCAAATGAGCCAAAGATCGTGCCATCGAGGTTGAGGGATAGCGCTTTTTGATGGGTATCAGCTTTTTCGTTTTCGGACATAGTCCGTCTACCATCCCGGAATAGACTCTACTGCTCTGAATCGCATCGCCCAGCTACCAGCAAGTCCCAAACTTCCTGTGAAATTAGCTTTAGAGAAACTACGATTGTTCGTTGCTAACAAGGCAAGCGCTCATTCTAAGGAGGTGTAGGGTTGGGAGATGTGCCTGGAACATTTTTCAGCCAATCGACATCGCTCACATTCCAACCGCCGCCAAGAGCTCTGTAGATATTAACCAGCGCGACTTTCCGTCCTAAGTCGTACTGCACCTCGAACTGCTCTGCCGGATACAACTGCAGCTGAGCGTCTATCACTTCGAAGTAGTTCGACAAACCGTTGGTGTACCGGATCTTCGCCAGACGCACCGACTCCTGGTACGCCCTTACCGAGTGCGCCTGCTCCTTGACCGATTCTGCCAGCTTCTGGTGGGCCGACAGGGCCGTCGAGACTTCGCCAAACGCCTGTGTTGCAAGGCCGAGGTAGAAAAGCCGCGCCTGGTCCCAGCGCGCCTGAGCCGCCCGATACTGCCCTTTCAACTGTCCTCCCTTGAACAGCGGACCAGCCAGTCCTGCGGCGACGCTCCATTGCGTCCCCGAACTTACAAGTCCGGAGAGTTGTGGGCTGACGCCTCCCAGAAGGCTGGTCAAGTCAAGGACTGGAAAAAAGTTCGCCTTCGCAACGCCCACTGCCGCGTTCGAGGCGATCAACTGCTGTTCCGCCTGGCGAATGTCGGGACGACGCTCCAGCAACGTGGAAGGCAATCCTGCAGGCACGACGTCCAGATCGTTTTGCGCACTGAGAAGTGCACCGCGCGGTGTAGGCCCTGGATTTTTTCCCATGAGCAAGCTGAGCTGATTCTCTTTCGCTGTTATCTGTCGATCCAGGTCCGGGATTTGAGACAGCACGTTGGAGAGAGCGCCCTCGGCTCGCGAAGTTTCAAGTCCAGAGGCATCACCGTGTTCAAGTTTCTTGTTGAACAGATCCAGAGTCTCCTTGAAGCTCTCCGCTGTCTCCACCGAGATTTCCCGTTGTGCGTCGAGCGCCCGCAACTCGAAGTAGGCCTGCGCAACGTCGCTTACCAGGCTCAACCAGACGCCGCGTTGAGCTTCCTCGGTTGAAAGAAAGACGGCTCGTTGCTGTTCATTCAGTCTACGGAGTCGTCCCCACAGGTCCAGTTCCCACGATAGGTTGACGTTGTAGTCGTAGTAGGTGTGGTTTGGGATTAGAGCTGCTCGTTGTCCTGAGATGCCGAGGCCATAATTGACCTGCGGATAGTACAAGGAACGCGTCACAGCAATCTGTGCCCGCTCCTCCTCGACTCTTGCTGCCGCGATCTTTACATCGTAGTTGTTCTTGAGAGCTTCCTGAATCATGCTCTGCAACACGGGATCCTTGAACAACTCCCACCAAGCGAGATCAGCAATCGAGTTTGCCTGGGGGGAAGGGTCCGTATAGTACGTGGGTGGTGGGGTTGTCACAGGGCGCTTGTACTTCGGCCCCACGGTGCAGCCCGCCAGCATCATCAAGGGGAGAGCAAGGCCAACGAGCTTGCGCATTAGTGAGCACTCCCTTCGGCAGGTACTTCTGCTTCTGCAGGTGCTGTCGCGGGAGCGGCCTTCTTCTTCTTGCCCAAGCGCTCGACTAAGACAAACAATACGGGCACAAGAAAAACTCCGAGGATTGTAGCCGCTAACATCCCGGTAATGACTGCGGTTCCCATAACCACGCGCCCGACCGCACCTGCGCCCTTCGCTCTCCAGAGTGGCACACATCCGAGAATGAAGGCAAAGGAGGTCATGAGAATCGGGCGGAGGCGCAAGCGGGCTCCTTCAAGGGCGGCGTCCACAAGATCTCTTCCGTTCTTCTCGTGCTCTAACTTGGCGAATTCGACGATCAAGATCGCGTTCTTTGCCGTCAATCCAATGAGCATTACGAGGCCGATCTGGGCGAAGACATTGTTGTCAAGCCTTCGCATCAGAAGGCCTGCGTATGCACCCAGAACTGCCACAGGCGTTGAAAGCAGTACGCTGAACGGCAAGGACCAACTCTCGTACATCGCTGCCAGGATCAGGAAGACGAACAGTATCGACATGCCGAAGACTGCGGCCTGTCCTCCGGATGCCTTCTTTTCCTGATAGGACATGTCGCTCCAGGCATAACCCATACCGTTGGGCAAAACCTCGTCCGCCGTCTGTTCCATCGCGGCCATCGCCTGCCCCGAACTGTACCCAGGAGCGGGTGCCCCGTTGATCTGGATGCTTCGAAACAGATTGAAACGGTTCGTGTACTCGGGACCGGAGACTCGCTTAACTGTGACCAGTGTGGCGAGGGGGGTCATCTCTCCTTTCGAGTTGCGAACATAGAAGTTGTTGATTTTGTCAGCGGTCACTCGATATTCAGGTTCGGCCTGCAGGTACACCTTCCACTGACGTCCGAAGCGATTGAACTGGTTGATATACGCTCCGCCGAGAAACGCCTGCAAAGTCTGATAAACCTCACCGAATTGCAGGCCTTGTTTCAACACGCGATCCTGATCTACATCAACGTAAAGTTGCGGAACGGAAGGGCGGAAGGTGGTTATCAAGGGTGAGAGTTCCGGGCGTTTCCGTGCGGCTACTATGAACTTCTCCAGGTTGCCGTAAAATTGTTCGACTGTCTGGCCACTTCGATCCTGCAACATGAAGCTGAAGCCGCCAGCCGTTCCAAGGCCCGGGATTGCGGGCGGCCCGAAGGCAAATCCGATTGCTTCCGGAACCTCGGCCCGAATCTTCTGATTGAGGGTTGCGACGAGTTCCTTGGCCGACATTCCTGGACCGTGCCGCTCTTCCCATGGGTCGAATTGAAGAAAGTAGAACCCGCTATACGTTGACGAAGTATTCGATAGCAGGCTGAAGCCGGCAATTGCGTCGTAACCCTGAACACCATGGGTATGGGCGAGGATGTTGTCCATTTTGCGCATTACAGCGTCGGTTCGCTGTAACGAGGCTGCGTCGGGCAACTGAAGCTGGATGAAGGCGTAGCCCTGGTCTTCTTCCGGAATGAAACTGGTTGGCAGTTTGGTGCCCATGTATCCGGCCATCACAGAAAAGCCCACAAGGAACAACATCGCAATGAGAGAACGACGAATCAGAACGTGACTCCACGACACATAGCCGCCGGTAATCGTTGTAAATGTGCGGTTGAACCAACCGAAGAAGCGGGCGAGAAATCCTTTTGATTGTTTTCGTGGGCGAAGTAACAAGGCTGATAAGGCAGGGGAAAGTGTCAACGCGTTAAAGGCAGAGATAAGGACGGAGATGGCGATTGTTATTGCGAATTGCTGGTTGAGCAGACCCTTGATGCCGCCTATGAAGGCCATGGGGACGAAGACTGACGCGAGGATGAGGGCAATCCCAATTACGGGCCCGGATACTTCTTCCATCGCTTTCGTGGTCGCATCCTTTGGCGACATTCCATGTTCGATATGGTGCTCCACGGCTTCGACGACTACGATGGCATCGTCCACAACGAGGCCGATTGCGAGAATCAAGCCGAACAATGAGAGCGTATTGATGGAAAAGCCCAGCATCGGAAAGACGGCAAATGTTCCGATCAGAGAAACAGGAACTGCGATAAGAGGAATGAGCGTAGCGCGCCAGCCCTGGAGGAAAAGAAAGACGACGATGATGACGAGGACGATGGCCTCGAACAACGTGTGGAGAATCTCTTTCATACCTTCAGTGACGGGAAGCGTTGTATCGAGCGAGATCGTGTAGTCCAGGCCCTGCGGAAAACGTGTCTTGAGTTCCTCCATCTGAGCTTTGAGTTGGTTTGCCACTGCGAGGGCATTCGATCCCGGGGCCTGGTAGACGGCGATGATCACGGCCGGTTTTCCGTTGAAGCGTCCAATCTGCTGATAGACCAACGAACCCAATTCGATTCGAGAGACGTCTTTCAACCGTACTGTTGATCCGTCAGGATTCTGGCGGACGATGATATCGCCGAACTGTTCCGGATTGGTGAGGCGGCCTGGCGCCCGGACAGAGTATGTAAATTGCTGACCTTTCGGAGCAGGTTCACCTCCGATTTGGCCCGCCGGATTCACGGTACTCTGTTGCTGTACCGCATTCGTCAGGTCGGAGACGGTCATTCCCAGTTTCGTCAGTTGGTCTGGCTTGACCCAGATGCGCATCGCGTAGTCGGAGGTTCCGAAGTTTGTAACCTGTCCAACACCCGGGACGCGCAACAGGGCATCGTTGATGTTGATGGTGGCGTAATTTCCAAGGAAGCCACTATCAAATGTGCCGTTGGGTGAATAGACGGACAAAACCAGCAGAGGGAGACCCATCAATTTCTTGACGGTGACTCCATATTGATTGACCGATGTGGGTAGATTTGGGCTGGCCTGGGAAACACGGTTTTGCGTATTGACCTGGTCGATATCGACATTCGTGCCAATGTCATAGGTCACCTTTAGGTTCATGGTGCCGTCGTTGGCGTTTGTGGACATCATGTAGATCATGTTGTCGACGCCGTTCATCTGTTGTTCAAGCGGAGTGGCAACGGACTGCTCAATCGTCAAAGCGTCAGCCCCGGTATATGTGGCCGCAACGTTGACCTGTGGCGGAACGATGTCCGGCAACTGTGCGATGGGAAGCTTTGTCATTGCCAGAAGGCCTGCAATGACCGTCAGGATGGCGATCACAATGGCAACGATTGGACGATTGATGAAAAACTTGGCCATGACTACTCTCCACCCTTGACCGCATTTGACTGTGTGTCCACAAAGGGTGTCGGCGCTACCGTCATTCCATCACGAAGACGCTGTAGTCCATCCACCACGACCTTTTCTCCTGGCTTTAGGCCCGATTCGACCACCCACATGTCGCCGAATTGTGGCCCAAGCTTAACCGTACGAATTGCCACTTTGTTCTCAGCGTTAACGACCCCGACCTGATAGACCCCTTGCAACTCCGCAACTGCCCGTTGCGGAATCAGAAGCGCACCTTTTCGGTTTTCCGTTACCGCACGAATGCGTGCGTATTGCCCCGGACGAAGCAGGTTTCCCGGGTTAGAAAATTCAGCCCGTACCTGAATCGTCCCGGTCCGCGAGTCCACTTCGCGGTTCACCACCAACACATGCCCAGGGTGCGGAAACACCGATCCGTCTCCCAGAGTCAATTCCAGATTTTGACCGGCAGCACGGCCAGTCTTTTCTCTTGCAAGACGCAGGTAGTCTTGTTCCGCGACGTTGAAATCTACGTAGATTGGATCCACCGCCGAAACCGTCGTCATTACCGTAATTGGCGTCATCAGATCACCAACGCCGACTTTGGCAATGCCGGCAATTCCAGAAATGGGGGAGGCGACCGTCGTCCAGCCAAGGTTCAGCTTCGCGTTGTCCAGTGAAGCCTGGGCAGCGTCCATCTGGGCTGTTGCCGATCGTTCCAGACTTGTCGCTCTATCGAGTTCGGCCTGGCTCACTGCCTTCTCGGCCACGAGGGGAGTGTAGCGGTTGATATCAATCTGGGCTTGCGCAGTAAGGCCCGGGCTTGTTCCAATTGTCCCTGCGCCTGTTCCACGGCTGCCTGTGCCTGGCGCGGATCCAGCTGGAACATCGTCTGCCCCTTCCTGACGAAGGATCCTTCGGTGTAGACGCGCGTGAGCAGGAATCCGTCCACCTTTGGTCGAATCTCAGCATCGACGTTGCCGACCGTCGTCCCCACCCACTCCTGAGAGAGGGGTACGTCCTTTTCGACAACTGTCGCCACAGTCACCCCTGGTGGAGGCGGCGTGGGCTTTGCCTTATCCGAGGAACAGGCGTTGCACAAAACAAGACTTAGAAGCAGAAAGAAGGAAGGCGAAACAGCGGGATTCGTTCTGGATGGCATGCAGTCCCTCTTTTTCGAAGATATTCAAGGGGCCGAGTACAGAAGGGAAATATAGCTGTCTTGCGTCAGCGGGTCAATTATGGAAAACCCTAGTCGGTCCGTTAAATTAACCGTACTTTTCGGGATCGTAGTCGATTTCTTTGTATCTGAGGGCAGAAGATGGCCGTGTGAAATTTGGGAGCTGAGGGTCGGGTCGAATCCCTCCGCTGCAACCAGGTTGGGCCTGATCACCGACTGATGCGGAGTTTTTTGGCAACCGGGCCTAGGTCATTGCATGTCGTCGCTTGACATTCCGAGCACCCCTGGTTTGCCTATGGCAATGTCCAAGGGACGTCGGAGGAAAAAGACGCTGTCATCATGTTGTCCCGGTAGGGACAATCGGGCGGAGGCGAACAGAAAGGTTTCGTCGGGATCTTTGTAGGCAGTACGGGAGGGTTTCCCACCAATTTGCATGAGGATCGCAACAGCGTCTACTCCCGCCGTAAGCAGGAGATTCGATAATCGTTCCTGGTTCGGGGCCGCCGTCAAAGAGGCAGAGATTCCAAGAATCATCTGGCACGGCCTACGTCACGCGTTTTGTTCTTGGCTCGCAATGGCTGGTGCGACCACACGCGAAATCATGGAAGCCACCGTGCGCAAGACGATGAGCCAGGCGGCCAGTTACAAGCAATTCCTGTATAAGTCTTTTATTTTCTTGGTGCCGGGAGGGGGTCGAACCAAATTACAGTACAAACCGGCACCAGAACCGGCACCAAAAAAACCCTGAAATACGCGGGTTTTCGAAAATCGCATCGACGGACTCTTTGGGTCCGCCATGCACGCGCTCAGACAATGACCCTCCGGTGCGAAGGAATCTCTTGCTTTAAGTATCTTGAACGTTTTGCGCTCCCGCGCGGTTGGAGTCGCTCACTTGTCCGACAAGCCGTTTATACGTCCTTGGTGGGCTGATGAGGATAGGTAAACAGAAGCCCGACTAATGAGATGGTCCGCCACTTGCACCCCCGACGTAGGTGGAGGATGTGAGTAGCAGTTCAGAGGAGGATCATCGACATGCAGCTACATTCGGTAGGCATCGATTTGGGCAAGACGACCTTTCACCTTGTCGCGCTGGGAGCTGCCGGCAAGGTTCTCGTTCGTAAGAAGTTCACACAGAGGCAGCTGCTGGCATTCACGGCGAACATGCAGACGTCGCTGATCGGCCTCGAGGCGTGTTCTGGAGCGCACTTCCTCGGCAGGGCGCTGCGGAAGCAAGGCCATGACGTGCGACTGATCGCAGCCCAGTTTGTGAAGCCTTTTGTAAAGTCGAACAAGAACGACTTTGTGGATGCCGAAGCAATTGCAGAGGCGGTCGAACGCAAGAACATGCGTTTTGTCCCGATCAAGACGGACGACCAGCTGGACCTCCAGGCGATCCACCGTGTGCGCGACCGGCTTATCTCGCGGCGCACGGCAGTCATCAACCAGTTGAGGGCATTCCTCCTTGAACGAGGGATGGTATTTGCGCAGACGCCAGCGAAGCTCAAGGCTGCCATGGCTGACATCCTCGAGAACGCGGAAGCAGACCTGACACCACAGATGCGCAACCTCATCGACATGCTGTGGAGTGAGTGGAAGACTGTTGAACAGCAGATCGAAGAACTCACCACGCAGTTGGAGCGGATCTCCGCTGCAGACGCGGGTTGCACTCGCATCCGTCAGATCCCAGGCATCGGACCGATTGTGGCAACAGCCATTGTCGCGGCTATCGGCAACGGAGCTGCTTTCCGTAAGGGGCGAGACTTCGCAGCATGGCTCGGGGTCGTGCCACGGCAGTATTCCACCGGAGGCAAGGCGAAGCTGCTCGGCATCAGCAAGCGGGGGAACGTCTATCTGCGCAAGGTTCTGATCCATGGTGCACGAGCTGCCGTGTTGCGGATTAAGCGAGAGCGAGCGCCCATTGGACCCTGGCTGGATCGACTGGATGCCAGAGCTCCCAAGAACGTTGTCGTGGTTGCGATGGCGAACAAGCTGGCACGCATCGCATGGGCCGTACTATCGAGCGGAGAAGACTATAGACCACCAGCGAGCATCTCTGCAGCGTGAACGGCAGACCCAGTAACGGCACCACATCAACGGATTTGAAGCTTACCCACCGAAGTCTGCACAGGAACAGCAAGGACGAAAGAACAGTCACAACGGCGTGCCTTCAACCTGATCCCGAAAATGGTCTCCAACGACCGACCGACTTGTAAGGACAGGCACGCAGCGGAACTCATCATGGCCAGGAGAGAGGATCTCCACTGAAAGGCCGAATACATTGCCGCAGACTTGTCTATCGCCTAAACTTTTCTCTTGCAGCCCTGCGGCGGACCATACATTGTCGGAAACTAACCTATAGAAGGAGCTTCCCTGATGGCTTCGCAAAGTTCTCCGACTGTGAAAGCCCGAACGGAAGGATTCGTATTGGTGAACAGGGTAATCATGTCCGTACCTCCTGATCCGATAGAGAAGCCTTCTGAGTTGAACAGGTATTCGTTATCACCAAGGTCGGTTTTCGACAATTTCAACCTGTCGTACTTTCCGATAACCGGTGCGGCTCAACCGGTCGATGCAACACCATCTGATATGGAGGTGGTGTTTATGAGACTGGGAAGACGGTACGGTCTTTCTGCGGAGCAGAAGGCTGACCTCTGGCATCGTTGGAAGGTTGGAGAGTCGTTGCATGAGATTGGTCGTGCCTTCGGCAAGGACCATGGCTCGATTCAGTTCCTATTGTCGCAGCACGGCGGGATAGCTCCAGCCATTCGTCACCGCTCGCAGCGAACGCTCACGCTTGCCGAACGGGAAGACATCTCACGCGGCATTGCTTCGGGTTCATCGATTCGGGAGATAGCGAGAGGGTTGCAACGGGCAGCGTCGACGGTGAGCCGGGAGGTGGCGCGTCATGGCGGACGCCCGGTATATCGAGCCAGTGAGGCCGATCATCAGGCCTGGAAGTCAGCTCTGCGACCTAAGACGTGCCTTCTCGCTACCCATGTAAAGCTGCGGACGGTCGTGGCCCGTAAACTGATCCTGGACTGGTCGCCGGAGCAGATTTCCGGTTGGTTGGAGAGACGGTATCCCCGCAACGAGAGCATGCGCGTGTCCCACGAGACAATCTACCGCAGCTTATTCATCCAGGCTCGAGGAGTGCTGAAAAAGGAGCTGATGCAGCACCTGCGATCCAAACAGCTTATCCGTCGCTCAGTGCATGCTCGCGCTGGCGGACAGTCTCGAGGTCAGATCGTCGATGCCATCTCCATCAGCGAGAGGCCCGCAGAGATTGAAGATCGTGCCATTCCTGGTCATTGGGAGGGAGATCTGCTCAGCGGCACCGGCAACAGTCACATCGCAACCTTGGTGGAACGACATTCGCGTTTCACCATTCTGGTCAAAGTGCCCAGCAAGGACACAGCGACCGTTGTCGGTGCGTTGACCCGGCAGGTTCGTAAACTCCCCGCGTCCCTGAGGCGCTCGTTGACCTGGGACCGGGGGCTGGAGATGGCCAAACACAAGAGCTTCACCGTGGCCACAAAGGTGAACGTCTACTTCTGTGATCCGCAGAGCCCTTGGCAGCGAGGCACCAACGAGAATACCAACGGTCTGCTGCGACAGTACTTTCCTAGGAAGAGTGACCTATCCGGTTATTCCCAAGCCGATCTAGACAAAGTGGCCCAGCGCCTCAATCAACGACCACGGAAAACTTTGGACTTTGAAACCCCGGCTAGTAAACTCCAAGCCAGTGGAGCATCCACCGGTTGAGCCCGCACGACTTTCCGGGGAAGCTAAAAAAGAGATGAGCTCGAAGTCTTACTCCGTGATCAGGGAGATCGCTTCTCCTCCAAAAAATCCCGCCGAATGTATCTTTGCCAAGACCACAAAGACCATCTCTGCCGACCTCACCACGCAGATAACACCCTGTCAGTTTGGGGGAAAGCCTGATTGTCATCAATGCGGGTGCATCGCCTCGATGGGTCTGGCGGCCGTCGGCCATTACAAGGTATTGGGACCTCTTACTGCTGGCCAGATCTTCATGGTCTCTGACCGTTTCGGAAAAGGCTGGGCAAACTCCAAAACGCCTCATCACCAAAGCCAGTCCTTGCTGCCGCACCGACACCCTTCAAAATAATTTAGTCTTAAACCGGCAAACGGATATTGCCGCACAACGGAAAGGAAACACCCTTGGTAAACCACGAATGCCGGGCCGAAGGCGAGTTAAGGCGTGAGTTAGTCCGATTCAGTAGAATGCTCCATCGTCTGGGGTTCATGCCGGGGACCTCGGGCAATCTCTCCGTTCGACTGGATGACCACCGTCTGCTGGTCACTCCCACCGGTGTCAGCAAGTTCCTGCTGAGGTCAGCCGACGTGGTCCTCATCGATCTTCACGGAAGACCGCTCAATGGACATAGGAGGGTGACGAGCGAGGTCGGCATGCATCTCGCAGTCTACCGGCAACGAGCCGACGTCAAAGCGGTCGTTCACTCTCATCCGCCTATCGCGACGGCCTTCGCCTGTGTTGGGCGAGGGCTGGACGAGATGCTGTGTCAGGAAGCTGTGATGACTCTCGGTGTAGTCCCATTGGCAAATTACGCCACAACGGGAACCGAAGAGGTGGCGGCTAGTCTCGCTCCTTTCATCCCAAACCACGACGCTATTCTTATGGCCAATCATGGCGCAGTCAGTTACGGCGGCACCCTGCTCCAAGCCTTCCAGAAGATGGAGGTAGTCGAACATCTAGCACAGATCGCGCTCATTGCACATCAACTTGGCGCTCCTCGTATCCTGAAACACAAACAAGTCAAGCAGCTTCGTGATGCTAAGGCCAAGTATCTGCAGAACGTAATTTAGCTCGTAATTCTTTTCAAAACGGGTTTCGGCAACTGTAAAGAGTCGTGACCCACTCCGGCCCCGTTTCAACTGGTGCTAAATCGCCGAGTCACTCTTTGAGGTTTTCAGTCAGTTCAACGTGGGCCCGTGGCGACCTCGATGAGTGAGTTGGCCTGTTCTTGTCAATGCACAATCCATACCGAGATCGCTTACAGATTCGGATGCAGGTCGTGCCAGCTGGTCGCTTGTTCATAGGCATGAGCAATGCGGCACAGCATCCCCTCACTTAACCGACGGCCCGTGAACTGGATGCTGTACGGAACACCCTCCGCCGCGAACCCACAAGGCAGACAGATTGCCGGCACCCCGGCGAGGTCCATCGGCATTGTGAACTCTGCGCTGCGAGGCGCGGCCGCAGTCCAAGCTGCGTGGTACGCTGGCAGCGGTCCGACCTGCAACTCGTGAGTGATGGGCCACGCTGGATCACCACCCGCCGGTCCGGCCATCGCATCAACCGAATCCAGCAATGCGACAAGTTGCGTTGTCACCTCGGCACGCCGTTTTCGAGCGGCTGAAAGTTGCTGCGCCGTCACTCGAGAACCGGATTCGAGGAACTCCCGCAGGTAGGGACCATATTCGCTCGCGCGAGACGGGTAGTTCGCGGCGTGCGCTGCCACCATCTCCGAAGAACAGATAGTCATCCACGTCTCAACGACTCCCGTAAGGTCCGGCATTCTTACATCGACGATACGCACGCCAAGGTCCGCCAGCACCTTGAGTGCCTCGTCGAGAGCCGCAGCCTGACCGCCGTCAATGCCTTTGAGCGCGTATGTGCGGTCGACGCCAATGCGTAGATTCCTCACACCCTGGCCGGTCTGGCCAAGCACGTTCGATCGCGGCTCGTTTAAGATGTAGGGTCCTGCGGATCGAAGCCCGCGATCGCGTCGAACATGATCGCGGCATCTGCCACCCGGCGTGCAATCGGCCCGACGTGGTCGAGTGAAGGCGCCATGGGCAAGACCCCGAAGCGGCTCACGCGGCCATAGGTTGGCTTCAGGCCCACGACGCCATTAGCCGATGCAGGATTCCGGATCGATCCCCCGGTATCGGTCCCGATGGCGGCGAAACACAAGCCTGCCGCTGTAGCTACCCCTGACCCACTCGACGACATACCCGGCCATCGGTCCGCCCGCCACGGGTTAAGAGGAACATCGAAAGACGGGTTGTACCCGGCGGCTGCTCCTTCTGAAAGGTTCAATTTCCCGAGCACAACGGCGCCCGCAGCTCGTAATTTGGTGACAACTGTGCCATCGAAGGTCGGTACAAAATTCTTGAGAACGGCAGTGCCGCCCATGGTGCGGACGCCCTTGGTGTAACACAGATCCTTGATCGCGACCGGAACGCCATGAAGCGGGCCGCGATATCGTCCCGCTCCAATTTCCTGGAGAGCTCCTCTAGCATCTGCGAGAGCCTGTTCGCTCATCACCGTTGCGTAACTCTTCAAGCGGGGATCGAACTTTACAATGCGATCCAGCATAAGTTGGGTCAGATCTACAGGGGACAGATCGCGCAACCGGATTCGCCGGCCGACTTCTGTGAGACTGGTGTAGTAAAGGTCCTCCCGGGCCTTGTTCATCGTAGAGAACGCGGAAGAGCTCGGTGCTTTGAACCCGCACAGCGGAACAATCGCGCCGGCTCCGAGCAGAGTGACGGCGTGCCGCCGAGTGAACTTGCTCCGGTTCAAGTCACGGTCCATCAGAGAACTCCTCAAAAAATGTGGTCCCGCCAAGAATCTCAGGCGGTGGCACGTCGCTTGTTAAAGCAGCCCAGTCTACCAAGAGAATTCCCTTTATCCACGATGGATTGGGGGATAGCACGTCTAGCCGGTTAATGTTGGTCGATAGAACCCGCCAGGAATGACTCTTGATCGGTGCAAAATCGCCAAGTCACTGATGAATGCTAAGGACTGTTATCGTCAACCGACTTCTAGTCGAGATACCCAGCCAACACAAACCGACTCACAGGGACGAATCACCCGCTTCTTCGCCGTCGGGTATGCTGGATTCCGCAGTCCGGCGACACGCCATTTTGCGGGGAAACAAGTGAATAAAACTCTGCTGTTCGCGCTTACGTTGGGCCTCTGCTCTGCGGCCTTCGCCACATCCGTCATTACGACGCGTCTCGACGACCCCAAGGCCATCTATCTTGACACGCTCGCCGTGGACACTGACAGTTCTGCTGGACTTCAGATCGCAATCGATAAGGCCGCGGGCACAGGGCGAGAGGGTATCGTCTTTGTCCCCGCAGGCCGCTACACGCTCACACGCACGGTCTACGTCTGGCCTGGCGTGCGCCTCATCGGATACGGCGCTACACGTCCCGTCTTCGTGCTGCCGCCCAATACCCCAGGTTTCCAGAAGGGTATGGGAGTCATGGTCATGTTCACCGGCCTCGGGCCCAGCGAACCCACTCGTGCGGGTGGTCCAATCGCCTTTCCGCCGCCGGGTACGGTGCCACCCAATCCCAACGTCGCGGACGCCAACCCCAACACATTTTATTCAGCGATGACCAACATCGACTTCGAGATTGGCGACGGCAATCCCGCCGCTGTGGCTGTCCGCTTCCACGTAGCCCAGCACGCCTTCCTCACCCATATGGACTTCCATATTGGATCCGGCATGACCGCGCTCTATCAGGCTGGCAATGAGGCCGAAGACTTGCATTTCTACGGCGGCCGCTACGGCATCCTCACCGAAAACACCTCGCCGGCCTGGCAGTTCACGCTTATCGATTCCAGCTTTGAGGGCCAACGCGAATCCGCAATCCGTGAGCACGAAGCCGGCCTTACCCTCATCCGTGACACATTCCGCAACGTGCCCACGGCCATCGATCTCGACCCTGGTTATCCCGACCAGTTATGGGTGAAGGACTCGCGCTTCGAGAACATTACAGGTCCTACGGTCGTTATCAGTCTGGAACGGAGCCCCCTCACCGAAATCGGATTCGAGAACGCGATCTTCAACAATGCGCCGACTTTCGCAAAACTGCGCGAAAGCGGCAAGACCATTCCCGGGAAGGGAACTCTCTATAAAGTCACAACCTTCAATTATGGCCTCATCGTTCCCGGCGAAGGGCGGATGGGGACAATCGGTATGCGGTATGAAGTTGCTCCGCTCACTTCCATGCCCGCAGCACTTCCACCTGCCATCCGCCCCTTGCCACCCAGCAGCGAATGGGTCAACGTACACACGATCGGTGTGAAAGGCGACGGCGTCAACGATGACACTGCCGCCATCCACCAGGCCATCGCAACGCATCGCGTTCTCTACTTCCCCAGCGGTCATTACGTCGTGCGAGACACACTTACGCTTAGACCCGAGACGGTGCTCATCGGCCTCCATCCCACGCTTACGCAGATCGATTTGCTCGACGAAACTCCCGGCTATGAAGGCGTCGGCGCACCGAAGCCCGTGATCCTCGCTCAGTCAAGAGGCGCGAACATTCTTAGTGGCATCGGCATGTTTACTGGAGGCATCAATCCGCGCGCAGTCGCAGTGCTATGGAAAGCTGGCGAGCAGTCACTCATTGATGATGTGCGTTTCCTCGGCGGCCACGGCAGCGGTATTTACCCTTACAACAACAACCATACCGCTGACTCCGACCTACGCAAACGCTGGGACAGCCAATATCCCAGCCTCTGGATCGCCGACGGCGGCGGGGGTACCTTCGCTGACATTTGGACTCCCAACACCTTCGCGCAGGCCGGCTTTGTCGTCTCAAACACCACAACGCCCGGTCACGTTTACGAACTCTCTAACGAGCACCACTTCCGCAACGAGATCAAGTTTGACCATGTCGAGAACTGGGACGTCAATTCTCCGCAGACCGAGGAGGAAGCTGGGGAAAGTCCCGAATCTCTCTCACTAGAAATCAATTTCTCTCGCAACCTCACCTTCGCCAACTACCATGCTTACCGCGTCACTCGTTCGCGTGCTCCGTTTCCCACCGCTGTCCGCATCTTTAACTCATCGGATATTCACTTCCGTAACGTCCATGTGAATGCCGAGAGCGGCTACGGCATTTGCGACAACAATGGTTGCGGCACCTTCCTGCGCCTGAGCAAGTTCCCTTACGAAAACGCTATTGAAGATGTCACTCATCATCTTGAGGTGCGCGAGCGGGAGTTTGCTGTCCTTGATATCCCAGGCGATCCCCCTCAGCCCGAACAGCCTGACGTGGCTGCCGTTCTTACTCCTGGAGCAACGGTGAAGAAGCTGGAAGACGGTTTCTTCTCCATCTCCGGCGCAGCCGTCGACGCGGCTGGCAAGCTCTACTTCGTCGATCATCATAACCAGCGCATCTACTCGTGGTCGGAGAAAGGAGGTCTCGCGATTGAGCGCGATAATCCTCTCGATCCCGTTAACCTCGCCTTCGATAAATCGGGGAACTTGCTCGTGCTTTCCTCCGCCGGCCCCGAAAGCACGGTTTACACATTTCGCCCCGGCAGCTCCGCCGAAGAAGTCACCGTGCTGAAACCCCAGCCTACGCAGCCTCACGCCGATGCGTCCGTCATCCTTCCCGTTAACTGGTGGAACAACGGCGAGTTTAAAGATCAACTCGACCTCGACACAATGCGGTTTAGCACACTGGCCGAGATGTTCGCTGCGGATGCGACCACGCCGAAGGCGCGTGAGTATGTCGCAGCAGACAGCAGTGTCTTTTTGCCCGCAGGCCGCGTCTTTCAGCAAGGCCCTGCGACCGATACATCAGGCTGGCGCTTCAGCGACAATCTTGACACCTACGGCTTTCTCACCGCCAAGCCAAGGCAGCGCGTCTATGTCAGCAGTGAGGCGGAAGACGTCACCTACAGCGCCAAAGTGAAACCTGACGGCACACTCGAAGACCTCAAGCCGTTTGCACAGCGGGGAGGCGAAAGTGCAGCCGTCGACAGCAACGGCAATGTTTATGTCGCCAACGGCCAGATCTTCGTCTACTCGCCAGTCGGCAAGCAGATCGCGCAGATCAATGTGCCTGAACGCCCACTGCAACTCATCTTCGGCGGCTCAGATCGAAAAACACTCTTTATCCTTGCGCATCACGCGCTCTTCGGCGGCGAAGGTGCGCTGATGCTGTTAATACCTGACCAGGCAGAAGTTAACCGCTATTTTTGTGTTGCATTTCGGAACCGTAATGCAGAGCAAAGGGCTCTTGATGAGTGGTAATCGCCAATGCACTCAATGAGTGCTAAGCCCTGTTAGCGCCACTTGAGAAAGGAACTCGCCGAAAACTCGACTTTGCGGGACCGATATCGATTGAGACATCCCAATCGGCATTGAAAATTACACCTGAAAATACGGCGGCGTGGTTCAATCCGATAAGTTCCCGAATCGAATGCCCTATCTACACGTGTGCTTGAACAAATTCGGGAGACAATCTGGTGTCTTATTTTTCGGATGAAGGCAAAGTTGAGAAAATCAAAGTTGCGTTTCTGGTGTTAATAGATTCGATCGTTTGGATGCCCTCATGGGTGTCGGTCACCAATCCTTCGTTCTTGTTGCTTCCGACGACAAGCTGTGCCGGTACCGTCGCGAGGATCTTGTGATTTTGCACAGAAGTAAACGTTACTTGAATGTTAGGTCCGGTTCCTGTCCATGTCACGTCGTAATTACCTGCCGCGAGTTGGGCCGATCCAGCTTTCATCGGAGCAGGGATATTTACGGTTTCGGAATTCTTGCCTGCAAATGCCGGGGCAGAAAGGAGTGTAAGCATCATTGCGAAACCAACGGATCGTTTCATCGGGGTGTCCCTCCAACGCCTCATAGATTTCCCTTTCGGGTATGGCTTGAGAGAAGTACACCATCTTTAGTTGCTCCTGAACCTTAAGAATCTTAAGCCTGACCTGAAGGCGCAGTGAGAACTATCGTCAATTCGACATGGTCGCTCTGAAAGGCGGGATCCTAATTCGAACGCGCAGGCCAGGCAATGAATTCTCTGCAGTGATCGTGCCATGATGTACTTGCACAGCCCGTTTCGCGATCGATAAGCCGAGCCCAGCTCCTCCGCCAAGCGGGTCACGTGCCTCTTCAACTCGGAAGAACGGATCGAATATCCTTGTAAGCGTGTCTTCAGGAACGCCCGATCCGTAGTCACGAATTGTGATCTGCTGAGTATTTGCCTCTCCAGAGAGGCAAACATCGATCGTAGATCTTTCCGACGAATAACGAATCGCATTGCGCACGACATTCTCAATCGCGCGCCGCAGCAACTCACGATTGCCAAGAATCTCGGTGGTGGACGAACCATTCAATGCGATATGGCATCCACGAGCCTCAGCCTCCAAAGTGCAGTCGTGAATAACTTCATCGAGAACCTCACCGAGGATCACAATCTCTAAGCACTGGGCCTCGGGGTCGCCTTCGACGAGAGTGATCTCCACGATGCCGGCAACGAGCAAGGCGATTCGGTCCACATCGCGATCTATGCGATCAAACGCCGCGCTGGTGTCCGTGGATGTCCTGCCCAACTTGGCGGCGAACCTTAACCGTGCTAACGGCGATCTAAGTTCATGGGATATGTCCGCGAGTAGTCTTCGTTCACTCACAATCATTCGCTGCAGGCGCTCGGCCATCTCATTAAATGAACCACCTAGCTGTCCAATCTCATCCTTCCGTTTGCTGGCTACACGAACAGATAAATTCCCCTGTCCGAAGAGCGCAATAGAGGCAGCTATCCTGTGGATCGGCGATACTACTGCAACCGAGGCCAGCCAGCAGAGGACGCCGGTGGCACCGAGCACGAGAAAATAGTATGGGAGAAACGTCCAAATCTGTGGGCGGCTAGTCTGTCCTACCGCTGCAAACCAATAGCGGCCATCCTCGGATCGTTGCGCTGCAACCGAATGGCCATCGGTTCGGATGCGCCATTTGGACGCCGGGTAAGGCGGCAGCAACTCTGCCCTATTGCCGCCGCTCACGATGTCAATACCATGTGCATCAAGTAAATAATGACGTGCGCCAGAGAGATGATCGAGACGTGTCAGGTAGTTCGCCAGCGCCTCCCAGCCTTCGCTGTTCAATATTCGGCTCGAGGTCTCAAGCTGGAGTTCGTCCAAGCGGTCATAAACAGGGTCGAAATGTTTTCTCTGCAGACGAACCGATATCTGTTGGAATACGAGAAATGACAGCGACAACGTTCCCACCATCGCGAGAAACACGGCGAAATAAAGCGATCTCGTTGGCAACAGCTTAAGCCGCTCGCGCAAAGACATAGCCGACTCCCCGAATCGTCCGAATCAAACTTCGACCACCCTCCAACTTCTTGCGCAAATGACTGATGTGGACATCGAGAATGCGATCATACGGCGCTGCTTCGCGTTCGAACAGAGCCAGAGTCAATTCGTCTCGCGAGACAACACGGCCCGCAGAACGCATTAGTATCTCCAGTAGGTCGAACTCCATTTCAGTCAGTTCCGCGGGTGATCCCGCGATCCACACTTCGCGCCTGGTGGCATTGATTCGGATGTCGCCGATGGTTACATCTTTGCTGCCTTTCGTAGTATCAGTGCGGCGCAATACTGCGCGGATCCGGGCGTGAAGTTCATCCGGATCGAAGGGTTTCGGAAGATAATCGTCCGCACCTGAATTCAACCCAAGAATTCGGTCACGATGCTGGGCACGCGCGGTCAAAAGGATTACAGGGACATCTTTTCTGCGCCGCAACTGTTGCAGCACACTGAAGCCATCAATGACAGGGAGCATGACATCGAGAATCACCAGATCATATGTTCCGCTGGCTGCACAGGTGAGCCCTCGTCGACCATCATATTCGCAATCCAAGTGATGTCCGGCTCCCGCAAAAAACTCCTTCATCATCTCGCATAACTCTCTGTCATCATCAATGAGCAATATCGACAGCTGCATGTCTTTTTCCGCAGTCTTCATCGGCTCTTAAGTCTCGCACGTATCGAATGCGCGGCGATGTACCTTAACGATTCTTAACAGGTAGCAAAACTAGGCGGAGGCTTCCTATCCTGGTGCGCACACAGTGGGCAACGGAGCAGCCTTCCAGAAGGGACGAGAGTTTGCAGCCTGGATGGGACTGGTACCGAAGCAACATTCTACCGGCGGCAAGGCGAAGCTGTATGGGATCAGCAAGCGCGGCAACTGCTATCTGCGCAAGATCCCGGTGCATGGGGCTCGGGCAGTGGTGCTGCGATCGAAACGAGACCGCCTCGCGATGGGCACATGGATAACGGCACTGGAGACGAGAGCACCACGCAACGTGTTGATCGTCGCCATGGCCAACAAGCTGGCGCGGATCGCGTGGGCGGTCCTTTCAAGCGGTCAGAACCACCGGGCTGTTCCGAGTGCGATGGCAGCATAACAGGCCCACATCAAGTTCTCCCACCAAGGTCTGCAATGGACAAGTGAAGATGAAAGAACAGTCACAACGGCGTGCCTGAAACCTGTTTTCCGATTGGGCCTTTACACGGCCGAGGGGTTTCTGAGGACAGGCACGCGGCGTATCTCATCATGGCCAGGAGAACAAATCTCCACCAACAGGCCGGATACATTGACGCAGACTTTCTTCATCGAATCACTTTTCCCTTGCAGTCAGACGGCGGACCGATACATATCGGAAAAGAGCTGAGAATCGGCCAGTCACGACGACCCTTCGCTCACTCTCACCTCCTTTCACCTCATTACCCAATCAGCTCGTTTTTTGGCAATAATTAAAGACGACATGTCTAAACAACAATTCCAAACCGAAGTCTCCCAGCTCCTGCAGCTGATCGTCCATTCGCTGTACTCACACCCCGAGATCTTCCTTCGTGAGCTCATCTCCAACTCCTCCGACGCGCTCGATAAGCTGCGCCACCTCACCCTCACCGATGACACCTACAAGGTCCTCGTCGGCAATGGCATGGATTCGCCGCGCATCGACCTCGAACTCAACGAGGCCGCCAAGACACTCACCATCTCCGACACCGGCATCGGCATGAATGAGGAAGACCTCGCCTCGCATCTCGGGACCATCGCCCGCTCCGGCACAAAGAACTTCCTCTCGCAGCTCTCCGGCGATGCCAAGAATGACTCCAACCTCATCGGCCAGTTCGGCGTCGGCTTCTACTCAGTGTTTATGGTCGCCGACAAGGTCGAGGTCATCTCGCGCAAGGCTGGCGAAGACAAAACGTGGCGTTGGACCAGCGACGGCAAGAGCGGCTTCGAGTTGGAAGAAGTCACAGGTGACGCCGCACGCAAGACCGCCGGAACCACCGTGCTCATCCACTTCAACGACGAAGGCACCCAGTACGCGAACAGCTATCGCCTGCAGGAGATCGTCAAGAAATACTCCAACCACATCGCCTTCCCCATCTTCCTCACCTACGCCAAGAGCGACTGGGACGCCGAAAAGAAAGAGCCGACTAAGACGCGCACCACTGAGCAGGTCAACGCGGCCTCTGCCATGTGGCGCCGGGCAAAGAGTGAGCTAGTCGGCGACGACTACAAGGAGCTCTATAAGTCCATCTCTCATGACTGGGAGGACCCGCTCTTCTGGTTCCACACCCGCGCCGAAGGCACACTCGAATACACCACCCTCTTTTACATCCCCGCCAAGGCCCCCCTCGATCTCTACCAGATGGACTACAAGGGCGGCGTCAAGCTCTACGTCAAGCGCGTCTTCATCATGGACGACTCGAAGGAACTGCTCCCGCAGTACCTCCGCTTCGTCCGCGGCATCATCGACTCCGAAGACCTCCCACTCAATGTCTCGCGCGAGATCCTGCAGCAGAACAAGATCCTGACAACCATCAAGACCGCGAGCGTTAAAAAGATCCTCTCTGAACTGAAGACAATCGCCACTGTCGACCCCGACAAGTACAAGGTGTTCATCACCGAGTACAACCGTCCCCTGAAAGAGGGTTTGTATGGCGACTTCGCCAACCGCGAGACGCTGCTCGACCTCATCCGCTTCAAGTCCACCAAGGTCGAGGGCCTTACCTCGCTCGCCGACACCAAAGCACGCATGCAGCCCGAGCAGAAGAGTCTCTACTACATCACCGGTGGCACTGAGGCTCTCCTCCGCAACTCGCCTTTGCTCGAGGTATACAGGAAGAAGGACATCGAAGTCCTCATTCTCGACGACGACTTCGACGAGATCGTCTTCTCTAATGTCGACAAGTACGGAGAAACCGACCTCAAGGCCGTCAACAAAGGCGCAGCCAGCGACGACCTGAAGAGCGAAGCCGAGCCAGAGAAAGCCGAATCGCTAAAGCCTCTCCTCGAAAAGCTCAAGGCCACCCTGGGAGACGCCGTCAAAGACGTTCGCATCTCAACGCGCTTGGCCGACAGCCCCTCCGTCATCGTCTCCGACGAAGACGAGCCCTCCGCCCGCATGCGCCAGATGATGCAGGCAATGGGTCAGAAGAACCTGCCCGAGCTGAAACCCACCCTCGAGATCAACCCCGATCACGAGATCATCAAAAAGCTCCTCACGAAATCCGATGACACAGCAATTGAAGACGCCGCATGGCTGCTCTTCGACCAGGCCCTTCTTCTCGAAGGGGTCCCCCTCAAAGACCCAGCCACCTTCGTCCAACGTCTCAATCGCGTCTTAAACCAATCCATCTAAACTTGAAGCTGCCTCCCCATCCGGGAGGCGGTAGTTCGATGCTGCTGTTAATGAATTGTAACGCTACAACCCTTGGGTTAACAGGGCAGTCATAAGGGCTTAAAGCTATTATTATCAATGGAGTAGAGAGGAGCTGAAAGGACGATTTAGAGCCTTTTTAGGCGCACAATTCGGCCAAGAATTCGGCGAAGTTTTCGAGTATTCGACCAATAGCCTATGGCTTATCTGGCCCCAACCGCTTCTGGAAACCTGGTCGTGGACAGAACGCAACGCGGAGAGAATCACAACCTGACTGCCAATGATGTAACGGCTCATGCCGGCCCCTCACGGACACGATCGCGCGCTTCGGCTCAATCGATGCTCCATCGGCTCATATGAGCTCGTAGATGAGCTATACTGAGCTAAGAGGAATTGACATGATCGCACCTGAATCCATCGCCGAAATATTAGGTCTCGGGGCCTCGGTTCGAACAGTCGGTGAACTGGAGTCGGCCGTTTCGGCGGGCTTGCCGAAACGAGCTCTCGAACGCCTCTCCGCGCGCCTTTACCAAGATCGCCGGAGTGCCAGTGCGTATAAGTTTAAGGTTGTTCCGCAAGCGACTTGGAAACGACGCAGCAAGCGACTGTCGGTGGACGAGAGCGAGAAGACAGAACGGTTGGCACGAGTGCTCGCCGCAGCTGAATACGTTTGGGATGATCGGGAGAAGGCTCGCGAATGGATGAGTAAGGCGCACCGGGAACTCAACGGCCAGACTCCCCTTGAAGTCGCGCGCACCGAACTAGGGGCGCGGCGGATTGAAGATCTTCTCGACAAACTCTACTTTGGCCTGCCGGTATAAATGATCGCGTATCGAATCGCAGACGCACGTCACCCGATCTTTGACGCGACCGGAGCCATGCTCCATGGTGGGCGCTGGAACTCCAGAGGCCTAAAAGCTATCTATGCTGCGGAGACATACGCCGGTGCCCTTTTGGAAGTGTTGGTCCATTCGAATCTTCCCGAGCCGCCGAAGAATCACAGAGTCATTCGAATCGATATTCCAGACCAAGTGAAGATCGAGACAGTCTCAATCTCCGAGGTCCCGGACTGGGATGCAGAAGACATGCGTGCCTCCCGCGCGTTCGGTAACCGATGGATTCAAGAGAATCGAACGGCGGTCCTGCGAGTACCAAGCGTCATCACCACGGGTCGAGAGAATAACCTCCTTTTTAACCCTCTCCATCCCCAGTTTTCGTTGATCGAAGCTGGCGGACCCGAACCTGTCAATTGGGACGAACGTCTCTTCCGCCGCTAGGTTAATCGGTGCAGGCCAGTCTATTGCCTCGTCGATATAGACAGGCATTCTTCACCGAGGCTACCCTTCGTCGTATTGGGTTGCGCCAGGGCGACGGCCAGTACGTTGTCGTGTCGGTCACAAATGTCATTGCGGGCAGGAATCAGGATGCTTACATGCCGTGGGCTACTGATCATTAGCGGACCCACCGATCTATCCGAAACCCAACGTGTCGCTCAGAAAACTCGAGGGTCAAGCCATCCAGGCGGTTCAGGATCTCATGCGCCGAGTCACCATCCATCAGATGGTCTTCAGAATGACCAAGCCAGTGAGCTGCCAGCAGGACGCCCGAGGGCTCGAGATGGCCAGCGAGGTGGGATCCGACTTCAAAAAGTTCCTGGCGGTCGAAGTAATAACCGATTTCACTCAGAACGACGAGGTCGAACGTTCCCGCGAGAACATCCTTGGGTAAAGAACCACAATGGATGCTAACGTTGGACAGATGCGCACAGCGGTGGCGCGCCTGCCTTACGGCAGTCGAGGAGGTGTCGATCGCTTCCACCCGCTCGCAAATCGACGCTAAGCGAGCGGTCAGTACCCCAATCGAGCATCCCGGTTCGAACCCGCGCCTATAGCGACGAGAATCCAGTGCGCGGAGGATCTCGGAATATCGCTTTTGCTCGTAGGCATTCGATGCAAATGCCCAAGGATCGTTGTTTTCCCAATACTTCGCCTCAAAGAACTCCTGGCTAGTGGTATTCGTTGTCATGAGTTGCAAAAGATCTCGAAAGGACGTCTCGCAGGCGCTAACAAGTTATCGGGCAATATCGGCTCTCCGGATTTGTGCGTCAGCTGCGAGCTGCTAGCCAGAATCGCGGAGTGCAGCGATTTCTAGAGGAGTTGGGTCCTGGGTTGATCACAGGAGCCGCCGACGATGATCCGTCGGGTATATCCACCTATTCGGTGGCCGGGGCCTCATTTGGATACGCCACGCTCTGGACGGCACTTCTATCGTTCCCATTGATGGCGGCCATACAACTGATGTGTGCACGGCTTGGCATGGTGACGGGATGCGGCCTGGCGAGTGTGATTCGAACTCGCTACTCCCGATGGGTGTTGTGGCTCGCATGTGCACTAGTGGCAATTGCCAACGTTTTTAATATTGGTGCCGATCTCGGTGGGATTGCCGAAGCAACTGAGATGATAACTGGCATTCGCGCATATTATTGGGCGCCATTCTTTGCAGTAATCATCCTGGGTGTATTGCTTTGGACCTCATACCGGACCATGGACGGACCTTCCAATGGTTGACGTTAGTTCTCTTTGCTTACGTCATCCCTGCATTTCTGGCGCATCCGGATTGGCACGCGGTAGTCCGGGCTACCTTCGTACCTCACGTTGAATACAACAAAAACAGTTAAGGACTCAAACGGCCTACTGAATGCAGGCCAACTTTGCCTTATGAGAAGGTCCGCCGAGACTTGATGATTGATGGCGAAATCGTCAAGTCGTTGGTCGTATGGCGGCTTTACCAGACGTATTTTTGGTTTGACGTCTTTTTGTGTATGATGCAGTCACGCATGAAGAACACAGACCATTTCGCGGGTTGTCGCCAATCTCGGCGCTCCGTTGTTGTCGTCTCATGCCAGCTATCCGGTAGCGCCTCCCCTCATACAAACTGATTTTTATTGTTGAGCCCGCCCTTGACCCGCGCTATGCCTAGTGTCGTCAGGGATGAGCGTTCAAATTAGTCTCCAACGACTCTCCGCATTTGAGGAACTTATGAAACGAGTTACAGCATTTTTGATCCTGCTGTTTAGCATCGGGTTCGCTTTGGCTCAGAAGTCGATTACATCACCTGAGACTGCTTTCGGGTTCAAACCAGGTGCTGACCGCAAACTCGCGGACTGGAATCAGTTGACTGCGTACTACAAAAAACTATCCACTGAGAGCGATCGCGTCAGGTACGAAGAACTAGGCAAAACGACGGAGGGTAGGCCCTTCATTGCTTTGACCATCTCTTCACCTGAGAACCTGAAGCATCTCGATCACTATCTCGACATTCAACGCCGCTTGGCAGACCCTCGCATCACTACGCCGGAAGAAGCAAAGAAGCTTATTGCGGAGGGCAAGACTATAGTTGCCGTAACGGCGAACATTCACTCCACTGAGATCGCAAGCTCGCAGAGCATTGCGAAGTTTGTGTATGAGCTCGCGACCGAGAACACGCCGCATATCCAAGCCATTCTGCACAACGTCATTATTGTGATTCCCTCACAGAATCCCGATGGTGAGCAGCTCGTTGTTGACTGGTACAAAAAGTATCTTGGAACACCCTATGAAGGATCGCATCCTGTTGTTATCTGGCACCACTACACCGGACATGACGATAACCGCGATTGGGCTACGTTTACGCAGATAGAAACCCGGCTCGCAGTCGAAAAGGTTCTCAACCAGTGGCATCCTGAGATTCTCTATGACATGCATCAGCAGGGTGCAGACGCTGCTCGTATCTATGTACCACCGTTCGTAGATCCCTTTGATCCCAATCTCGATCCTCTTCTTATATCTTCGATCAACGCACTAGGAACCAATACGGCCCTGGATATCGCGAGTACCGGAAAAACTGGCGTGCTCTCTTACGGTGTATACGATTTCTGGTCGCCGCTGCGCGACTATATCTCGCCGCATAACGGCTTGCGCATCCTTACTGAATCCGCGAGTGTAAATATTGCTACTCCGGTCAACATACCCTTTCAAAGATTAGGCCGAGGCATTGGCTATGACGCCAAGGTCGCGGCATGGAACTTTCCCAATCCATGGAAGGGCGGTGAGTGGCATCTCTCTGACATCGTCAACTACCAGCACGATGCTTTTTTCTCCATCGTCGCAAACGCCGCCACGTTTCGTGCGCGCTACCTTACGAACTTCTATACCATCGGCCAGAACGCCGTGAGTCGAGCGTTTGGACAATCATACGCCTGGGTGATCCCGGCAGAGCAGATCGATCCAGTAGTAGCCGCTCGCCTTGTAAACACTCTGCGAATCGCCGACGTTGAGGTTGAGCGCGCTATCACTCCATTTACGGCCAATGCCCAGCAGTTCTCAGCCGGCAGTTATATTGTCCTTCTAGGGCAACCCTTTGCGGCTTTCGCGAAGTCCGTCTTGGAGATTCAGCACTACCCTAACATCGCACAATATCCTGGTGGCCCGCTCCAGCGACCCTATGACGTAACAGCGCAGACGCTTCCGCTTCTCTTTGGTGTGAATGCGGTTGAAGTAAAGGACAAGTTCGAAGCATCCACTACACCGGTCGCTACGGCGAAGGCTGCACCCGGTCATTTTGCCGGACAATCTTCCACTGGTTACCTTATTGCAGACAATACCAACTCCAGTCTCTACGCACTATTCTCTTTGCTCTCACAGAACGTGCGGGCTTACCGCATCGCTTCAGGCACTGACGCAGGCACTATCTACATCCCCCAACAGTCTGGCGTGGAATCTAAACTCGCCAAAGCCGCAGTAGACTTTTCGCTGGATATCAAGCCTGCAACCTCAGCTCCAAGCGGCAAGCTATTCGCTGTTCATCTGCCACGCATCGGTTTGTATCAAAGCTGGGTGGCTTCAATGGATGAAGGGTGGACACGATTCATCCTCGACCAGAATCATATTCCCTACACGCGTCTACTCGATGCTGATGTGCGAAAGGGTAGTCTCAACCAACGTTACGATGTGATTGTTCTTCCGGATAACTCTGCGCGCGCCATCACTACAGGTGCTCGCGGAGTTGGTGAAGGAGAAGGGGCGGGGGGAAGGGGCGGCAGCGGAGGCAACGCCACCGCCGCCGGAGATCGTGGAGGCAGAGGAGCAGGTGGACGTCGTGCCGGAGCCGCAGCCAATGCAAGTTCAACAACGACGTGCGAAAACTCCCCATGCTGGCAGCGGCCCACCACGCTAAGGTGATTCCAATCAACGGTGCACGTTAAGACGAGTCGGTTCTCGCGCATAAGATTCGCACGCGAATGGCCTTTATGGTCGGGTGTGGATCTCCCTTCAGCCCGATTGGAGGCAGGGCCGATGCCTCCTGACTCCTTTGTTTAACGGTCCATTCGTTCAAGAATCGGGCCCAGTAAGTATGCGACGAAAAAGCCGCATGACCAAATGACCGCCGATCCCCAAAGGATTACCCGGCTAACCTTGCCGACTTCTCCGCACGTTGTTGGGTCGTCCGCATCGCAAGCCTCTCCCTGCCGTAGACGAGGGGCGATTAGATAAGTCATCACGAAGCTCATCGCAATCAGTACCCCCGCAATGCTGAACGTCCAGATTTTGTGCCTCGACAGATTGACCAGCCACGGAGCAGCGGAAAGAAGCGAGGCTACTGTGGTGCCCATTCCCAGAAGGACGAGCACCGAAGGCAACGCACAGCAGATAAGAGTGCTGAATGAACTGAAGAGAGAGAAGTAGTTGAGCAGCGCGGCCCGTTTCGCACGTTGCACAGGAGCCTGGGAGTTAGCAGACATTGTCATTTCGCCTCCGTCACGGACTTGTAGCGCAGAGTCTCTGCAACCTTCCCTTTGCCAGACTGCGGGAGCACCCCGTCGATCAGTACCGTCTTACCTAACAGCCCTGAGATGTCCGCCCCGGCTGTTAGAGGCGTCAACGCATACCGATCCTTGGTTCCAGTGACATCCAAGAATGGAGCTTGCGCCGATCCTGACAATTGCCCGCGTACTACTACATTTGCATCCTTGTGAGTGAAACCGTTCTTTTCAACGGCCTCGTTGAACTGCCGCATGGCAGCATTATTTCCGGGAGTGAGCTTGATGGAGACGAGACCCGTATTCAGGTCAACATCGACAGTGCTCACACCCTGAATCCCCTTCATCGAAACGTGAATGGCATGAGCGCACGGTGCGCAGTCCATCCCGAAGACCGTTAGATTGACCTGCTCGTATTCAGCATGAGCGGCAAAGGTGGAGAGTGCGAGGAAACCTACAGCAAGAATCTTTTTCATGGTCAACCCTTTCAGTGGGAGCTATGTGAGGAATATTTGAGGTAGCTGAGATTGATTGCGAAGCGGACACGTTCGCGGCCATAGACCGACTCGGATACGTCGCGGAAGAGCGGCCCCTGGACTCCGCCCTCGATAGCGATGTTCTTGAAAATCGCCAACACAGACGGCCCTAACCAAACGGTTGTCGAACTGCTATTAGGTAGGATTACGCCGCTTGAGAGAACCGAACCCGTGTGCTCCCCAGTGAGTTCTGCAAAGCCGCGATAGTCCCACTGATCGTACCCTCGGCGAAGACGGGCCGGACGATAACCATAGACAGCACTCCAGGAGAGTGTGTCCGGTCGCCTGTCGTGCGATGCTTCTGCAAAACGGGTATAGCCTGCCCCAACCCACACGTACTGACTGCGAGAGGCCAGACCCGTCGCCAGCGTGCCGGCAATCCCCGGAGCCCGGTGCAAGCTGCCAAGCACACCAGAGTCCTGCTGAGGGCCGGGAACCACCAACCCAAGTGAAGCAGTCGATTCGACCCGCTTTCCAACACTTGTAACGGAATGCAGGAATCGCCACGATGCGCCAGCAGACCATTCGGTCCCGCTCACGATTCGGCTTTCCGGTAGATCGCCGCTCCCAAACGAAGCCGGGAGGAACGCGTTGACAGTGATGTGAGGGGTGACGCCATAGCCGAAACCGGAACCCGTAGAGAGTTGCGTCCCCTGGGAACCGTAGCGGCCAAAGATACCCGTATCGAAGCTAAACTCTCGCTCCGAATTCACCGGAGTCGCATAGCCGAAGACGGGGCCGTGGTCAGCGGCAAACGCCGTGCTCGTCACAAGGACGGCACACGCCAAAACCATTAGATATTTCATGAAAGCTCCTATCAAACCAAATGAGGCGCAGGCACACGAAGAGGTGCGCAGGTCATTGGATCGCGGAGCGAATCAGATTCTTAGGACAGTTGTTTTCGCAGTCAGCAGACCGGGCGGGGAGTGCTGAACGGGCATCAGCCAGACGGCAGAAGCTACGAAGTGAACCGGAGTGGAAAGCGCCGGCATATGTGCGACGCAAACCCATTGAACATGGGTTGCCGGAGACGTTCCCGCAATCTGCGGAGCCTCATCTGTCCGAACCTCAGTCCGGCAGCAACCCATCTTTTCCATGTGGCCGCACTGCCCGTGCATGGCACGGCAGCAAGCACTTTCCTCATGACTCATGACCACATTGGTTACACAGGCCATAACTGGCGCGGCTGTGGTGAGGAGTAGAAGGATTGCGACGATGCTGGCAAGGCGGCGCATGGCTTCGTTCAGTATACGTCCGTTCGTCTCGGAAGCTGATACCGGTAGTCGGCAGGAATGCTTCGACGTGGCTAGCAGACACTGAGTCCGATCTGAAGGGTTGGAGAGTCAATGAGCTAATGATGCGCGGCGATTGGTCCACCTAAGGGTGGAAGTGGAACTCCCCCCTCCGCGCGATGACAGCCTCCGTATATGTCAATAGGATCGTTTAGTTCCGAAAGCTCCTTGTGTTGCCGTACGTCGCCGCCACGACGAGCAGCATTCTAGCTTTGGAGCGATGGAGGACAACCGACCTTCTCCAATGAGTAGTGGAAGGCGGTAGAAGACATTTCAGGGGACCTCATGAAACGCTCGTGGTTGTTAGTCATTCTCTTTTGTTTTGCTGTTGGCACATACCTCGAACCTGCCAGGCTTTGGCTATCTGCATGACAATCTGTCGCAGCAGGGGATGGGCTCGTACAGCCACATCTTCACGCCCTCGCTGCTGAACGTAGCGACGGTTGCGGTGGGGCGGTTGAGCATGAACCACGCGACAGAAAGCGCGAACAAGAACGACATCACGGGCTCCCTAGGAATTACGGGAGTGGGATTTGGTGGGCCAGAAGCATGGGGAGCACCGTACTTTAATGTGCAGGGATACTCGCCGATTGGAGACAGCTACGCAGCCACACCGATGCATGCTTGGGACACACTGGTCGAGGGACGCGATACGCTGAGTTGGCTGGTCGGGCGGCACAGCATGAAGTTTGGCGGTGTATACCAGAGGTTCATCTGGCCGATGTGGGGCTTCTTTCAGAATCGCGGCTACTACCAGTTTACGAATGGGTTCACAACGGACATTGGCGCGAACGACGGGACAGGTTCTGCGTTGGCGAGCTTTCTACTTGCGCTTCCGGCAGTGAGGCAGCGGCAGGCGGGAGTTCCGCAAATGAACCTGCGCCAGTGGTACGCCGACGGCTACGCGCAGGATACGTTCCGCCTGGCGAGGAATACCACTATCGACTACGGGGTCCGATATGAGTACATGAGTGCCCTTGTCGATATCACATACGCGAATAGCAATCTGACGTTTGCGTCGAACGGTACACCAAGCGTCTTTATCGGCGGACAGAACGGGATGCCGGAGGGTCTGATGTATCCGAGCAAAACGGACTTTGCGCCACGTTTTGGGATCTCGCAGAGTGTGCCCGGGAGAGGCCTCGTGCTCCATGCCGCGTATGGAATGTTCTTTACACCGGTGGACATGAATACCTGGTGTAACCAGAGACACAATGTTCCTTATGTGTTCCCGGAGACGAACCAGAGCGACAACTTTACACCCTCCATCAAAACATTCAACTTCGCCCCAGCCGTACTGGGGACGACGGTAGTGAGCTTCACCGGCATGCAGACGAGGCCGGCTCCACAGTACATCCAACAGTGGAGTGCGGGGCTGGAACAGAGCCTGGGCAGGAATACGGTCATGGAAATTGGCTATCTTGGTTCGGGCGGCTTCCATCTGCAACGCGCTCATTTAATCAATAATGCGCAGCCCGGGCCCGGGTTGATTCAGCCACGCCGACCGTTCACGAAGATCAGCTTCGTTCCGAATACGGTTCTCCCGCCAAATATTCAGGTCGTCAGTACGACATTCGGGGTTAGCACGATCAACCTGCTGGAGAATTCGGCGCAGAGCTGGTACGACGCGGGATATGTGTCGGTGCGACGCAGGGCGAGTCAAGGACTGAGTTTTCTCGCGAACTACACATGGTCGAAAAGTCTATCGAACGCGCCGGACTTTCGGTCGCCGATGTTCGAGGCGGCGATTCCACAGAACAATAACAACCTGAACGCAGAGAAGGGTCCAGCGTGCGACGTGCGGAACCGGTTGGCAGTCAGTGCGGTCTACGACTTGCCAACGTGGGGTCGGCGCTCAGTGACTCGTGTCGTAACCAGAAACTGGCAGACGACGGCAATCTTTCAGGTACAGAGCGGTTTTCCGCTGACCATCTCCGTATTCGGCGATACGGCAAATGCAGGTACTGCGCTGGGCGAGAATCCGGTGCGGGCAAATGCCACTGGCAAGCCGGTGTTTGGAACGGGAACACGCAACGCGACGACGTGGTTCAATCCAGCGGCGTTTGCAGCTCCACCCGCGTATTCGTTTGGAAATGTTGGACGAAACTCGGTTGTTGGGTGATCGGCCCCGGCAATTTTGGACCAGTTGAAATGTTAGTCTTCGGCAAAATCTGAGGAGGATTTTGCCATGAAGAAGAAGCGATTTTCTGTGGAGCAGATTGTGTCTGTGCTGAAGCAGGCGGAGCTGGGTGTCCCTGTGGCGGAGGTGATCCGCAAGGTTGGGATAAGTGAGCAGACCTTTTATCGATGGAAGAAGCAGTACGTTGGTATGGAGACCGACCAGGCCCGTCAGATGAAACAACTCCAGGAAGAGAACAGCCGGCTGAAACAGTTGGTCGCCGACCTGAGCCTGGATAAGACGATGCTTCAGGATGTGCTCAGAAAAAAGTTCTGAAGCCCTCGGAGCGCCGTCCGATGGTTGATCATTTGCGCGATCAATATCGGGCGAGCGAGCGGCATGCTTGCCAGGTTCTTCTGATGGTACGAGGTACCTATCGCTACCAGAGCCATCAGGAACCATGGACGGAGCTACGGATGCGGATACGAGAGATCGCACAGAGCAGGGTGCGCTACGGGTATCGCAAGATCCGCGTGCTGCTCAACCGCGAGGGCTGGAACGTGGGCAAGTACCTGGTGTACCGGTTGTACAAGGAAGAAGGTCTGGCCTTGAAGAAACGGCCAAAACGCAAGAGGAAAGCGGTGCGGCATCGGGAAGAGCGCTTCATCGCGACGGCACCGAACCAGGCCTGGAGCACCGACTTCGTTGCCGATCAGCTTCAGGATGGAACGCGCTTCCGCGCGTTAACGATGCTCGACGTTTACACGCGAGAAGCGGTTGCGATCGAAGTTCGGCAGAGCTTGAAGGGAGACGATGTGGTGCGGACGCTGAACCGGATGAAACAGGAACGTGGAGTGCCGAAGGTGTTGTTCTGTGACAATGGCAGCGAGTTCACCAGTCAGGCGATGGATCTATGGGCCTACCAGAATGGAATGAAGATCGACTTCTCCCGTCCTGGCAAACCAACCGACAACGCCTTCGTGGAGAGCTTCAACGGGACCTTCCGAAGCGAATGCCTGAACGTTCACTGGTTCATGAACCTAAAGGAGGCAAAGCAGCTGATCGAAGCCTGGAGGCAGGAATATAATGAGAGTCGTCCTCACCGATCTCTCAGTGACCGGACGCCGAACGAGTTCGCCAGTGAGTATGCGGCTAGCCGCATACTCACTGGCACCTAAACCAGCCGAAAACTAACTCTAGGCTTGGTACAAGAAAACTGGTCCGATCAAACTCAGAAATAGCTGCGTTACACTAACTCATCCAACGGCACAGAAGATCGGGCACTCCAGAAGCATGGAGCCGCATTGTGAGCTAAAAACAGCCGAATGGAGAATCGCGATGCAGAGTGACCCCTCAACAACACGTAAGAAGCCTGGACGTGCAGTTGCCCCAGAAGACCGATTACTGGTGGGCAGAGAGGAAGCAGCGGGAATGCTTTCCATTAGCTGCCGTGCTCTAGATTACCTTGTTGCAAATAAGCAACTACCAGCCCGAAGGATTGGCTCAAGGGTTTTGATTCCTACGTCTGATCTGAGGCGATTCTCCCGTTCAGACCATCCTGAACGCTTGGCTGGATGACACTCTCGACGACTGAAAAAAATGCAAGCCACCGAACTTGAAAGTTCGACATCGTCGAGCCAGCTGGGCATTTTCCATAGGTCTGCACTCAGGCAGCTGCAGAATCCAGTTTTTCTACTGCGGCCTGATTGTGTTCGGGTGCGAGATGCGCATACCGGACGGTCATGGAGATGGTCTTGTGACCAGCCAATTCCTGCACGGTCCGGAGGTCCACGCCTTTCATGACCAGACGACTGATGAACGTGTGCCGAAGGCAATGCCAGGTGAATTTACTGATTCCTGCATCTTCGACGCAGCGCTCAAACCAGGCTCTCGAATCGTTGAGATCGTGCTTGAATTTTGATTGGTGCACGCGTCCATTGTGGGGGCGTCGCTTGTACAGCGCTTCAAAAGCGGATATGCAAGTTTTGTTCATCGGAATTTCCCGATCACTGCCGTTCTTCGTGCCTTCAAGCTTTACCCGCTTCCTCTTGAAGAAAATCTGGGGCCACTCCGTTGTGTACTGCTCACTCTTGCGCATTCCAGTGTTGAGAGCGATATCGAACTCTTCCATGTGATCTGGGCAGCGTCTATTGATGGCTTCACGCAATATCGTCTCTTCCTCATCGGAAAGGAACCGGATTCGTCCGTTGCTTTCCGGTCTTTGTTCTACAAGCCGCGCGGGGTTGCTTGTGACCTTGCCATCCGCGAGGGCGTTCTTGAATGTTCTGCCAAACACGTTCTTGTAGCGATTCTTCGTCGCCGGCGCGCACTTGTGGGCACCGAGCCATGCATCAATATCAGACGGTTTGATGTCGTCCGCGACGCGCTCTCCAAAATCTTTCAAAATGATGTTCATTCTGATTCGGAAGCTCTTCACGTCCTTTCGTCCATGCTCGATGTACCAATCAATCGCTTCCTGGGCGATGACCTTAAACCGAAGGCCCTTGTGTTTCATATTCGTCGGCAGTTTCACGCCGCGCAAAGCATCGGTCTTCCGGACCTTGTACAACTTGATAGCGTCGCCTCGACGACCCACCTTCTCGCGCCTCTCTCGACCGTCAATGTAGTAGCGAATCCACCAGATGTCTGAACCGGGCTCCTTTTCGAAAACTCCTCGTTCCTTCTTCTCAATCTTTCTCGGCATGGGATTGATCCTCTGAAATCCACAATAGCAAACGAGGAACAAACCGGCACCAGAACCGGCACCAGCACTTTCTGAACGCGAACAAGCCTCTCGGGTCGAGAGGCTTTCGTCTTCGTAACCTATTCAATTTTAGTGCTTTATTTTGGTGCCGGGAGGGGGAGTCGAACCCCCATGAAGTTGCCCTCGGCGGATTTTGAGTCCGCTGCGTCTGCCAGTTCCGCCATCCCGGCGCTTTTAGTTTCCCGCTCTTGGAGTATTTCCTGATCTGCTCGCAAAAAATCTCGGTCAGCACAGCGGGTAAGAATTCGGCCTCAGTCGTGGCCAATCCTTCTTCTAGTATCGCATAGCCTTACTCCGGAGACACTCCCGCCGCCTCATCGATTGGCCAGAGCCACGCTGCACCTCGAACGCCGCTGGAGTCTCCAAATTTTGCAGGCAGAACCGGTGTCGACGCCTCGCCGCCAAACACATACGCCGGAAGCTTTTTGGGAATCTCCTGGTAGATATGCTCCAACATGGAGACGCCTCCGCCGATCACGATCACATCCGGATCCAGGATGTTGATCACCTGCGCTAACCCTCGTGCAAGACGATCTTCGAACCGTTCGATCGCAGCCGCTGCGTCCTGATCGCCGGCCTCAAACTCTGAGACGATCTCTCGCGTGGTGCGCGTTCTGCCGGTGTTAGTCTTGTAATCCAGAGCAATTCCGGTACCGGAAACCCACATCTCCATGCATCCACGTTTCCCGCAGTAGCAGGCTGGCCCCGGATACTCGTCAGGCTTTGGCCACGCCAATGGATTATGTCCCCATTCGCCAGCGACGCCGTTCGGTCCTTCGTGGACGCGCGCGCCGACAGCAACACCACCGCCACATCCGGTTCCGAGAATGACTCCGAAGACGATATGCTTGCCGGCTGCCGCTCCATCCGTGGCTTCCGAGACGGCGAAACAATTTGCGTCATTGGCGATGCGCACCTCGCGGTCAAGCGCGTGCGTCAAATCCTGGTCCAGCGGACGCCCGTTCAGCCACGTGGAGTTGGCGTTTTTTACGAGACCGGTGATTCTTGAGATGCTGCCCGGGATCCCCGCCCCTACTGTTCCGGTTCTTCCGATCTCCTGCTCTAACCGGTGAACGAGACCAACCATTGCCCGGATGGTCGCGTCGTAGTCGTCTCGCGGTGTGTCGATACGATGCCTTGCCAGTTCAACGCCGTGAGTATCGATGGCGAGCGCCTCAATTTTTGTCCCCCCCAGATCGATTCCAATGCGCATCTCGCTATTTTTCATCAAGCGTCTCCCGAACCCCCCAGAATTGTTCTGTTTGAGTGTAAGACATGTGCCTGGTGTCAAGCGCTGGCCGAAGGAGGACCTATCTTTGTAAGATGTGCACCGGAGTAGATATCAGATGAAGAAGATACTTTGCCTCTGCGCGCTCGTTGTCACGATGATTCCGCCGCCCGGCCGTCTGGTCGCTCAGCCCGCCGGTCAGAATGCCGCCACCGATGCAAAGATACTGGCTTACATCGACAACGGCTGGGACTCTCTTTCCCGTTCCATGACCGATTGCAAGTCGCTGGTCGATCCGAAAGTGACTACGGCGCCGGTCCTGTACCTGCCGGCTGAGATGGCAACCCCAGCCGCTGTCGCGTCCGCACATCAGCAATGTGGAGTCGAGATACGGCACCTGCCTCGCAAGATTACTCACATGGGAGACGTTCGGGTGGCCGAAATTCCCGTTGAAGGCCTGCTCTACCTTCCCAATCGCTACGTTGTGCCCGGCGGTCGCTTCAACGAAATGTACGGGTGGGATAGCTACTTCATCATTCTCGGCCTGGTTAAGGACAAGCGCTCTGAACTTGCGCAGGGCATGATCGAGAATTTCTTCTTCGAGATTGAAAATTACGGAGCTATCCTCAATGCAAACCGCACATACTTTTTCACTCGCTCTCAGCCACCGTTTCTGAGCTCGATGATTCGCGAGATCTACGAACAGCCAACTGGAAAGCAGCTTTCCAAGGCGTGGCTAGCCAGAGCCTATGGCTATGCGCAACGCGACTATGAGCTTTGGGTGTCGCATACTCATCGCGCGGGCGAAACCGGGCTTGCGCGCTACCAGGACATCGGCGAAGGCCCCGTCCCGGAGATGGCTGACGACAGCGAGTACTATCCAGACGTCATCCGCTGGCTCCTCGCGCACCCTGACGTTCGCACCAGCTATCTGATCAAATCCTCCGACGAACCAACTGCTTCAGAGGCTGGCGCCTTGGCAAAAACGAGTTGCGACATCACAACTTCGAGGGTCTGCGCGCGCGCGCACGCTGCCGGCTATCGGCTCAGCGCGGACTTCTATCGTGGTGATCGGGCTATGCGCGAATCGGGCTTCGACACTAGTTTTCGCTTCGGCCCCTTCAGCGGATCAACCGGCAACTACGCTCCCGTGTGTCTGAACAGTCTGCTCTATAAGTACGAGCGCGACATGGCTCACATTGCCACGCTTCTTGGCCGGCCTGGAGAGGCAGCGCAGTGGGAGCACCGGGCTAGCGCAAGACGAGATGCCATCAATAAATATCTCTGGAACGCTACAGAAGAGATGTTCTATGACTACGACTTTGTCATGCAGAAGCAGTCCACTTACAACTACCTCACGGTTTACTATCCGCTTTGGGCAGGGCTTGCGACGCAACAGCAGGCAACTGCGGTTCGGCGCCATTTCTCTCTTTTTGAACACGAAGGCGGCCTCGCGATGAGCGACAGCAACTCCGGAACCCAGTGGGATCTTCCCTTCGGCTGGGCGCCGACGAACTGGCTGGCGGTCAAGGGCCTGGCACAGTATGGTTACCAGGAAGACGCAACTCGCGTCGCGCAGAAGTTTTCTCAAACGGTGCTTCAGAATTTTCAGAACGATGGCACTATTCGCGAGAAATATAACGTTGTCAGCGGCTCAGCCAATGTGGCGGTAGCGATGGGATACAAGAGCAACGTCGTTGGGTTCGGCTGGACGAATGGCGTTTACCTGAGGATGCAGGACCTGCTTCCCAAGCTAAAGACGCCATCCACCGCCGCGTCAAAGCCGTAGATCAGAAAAGCACAGACTCTCCTACTGGACCTTTCCAAGGGGCCGAAGTCTTCGCAGTTCATTCGTACAGGCAATCGCATTCAGGGCAGCGAGTTTCAGGTTATCCGCAGCCAGCCACAGCCAGAAGCGCCTACCCTTGCTCTCTGGGCCTGAGTCCTTCCTGACGCGCACCATGATGTCCTCCTGCCCAGCCCCGCTTAGATTACTGGGCGGGTCGGACTCTTCTCCCACGAGATCGACGTGGTCGTCGGCCAACGCCGCTTCGACCTCGTCGACGGTTGCGTCTTTGCCAAGTTCGACCCACACTGAGGCAACGTATCCGTGAAAGACAGGCGCCTGCACAATCTGCAAAGCCAGTTCCGGCAACTGTCCATCCGATAACCCGGCATAGTGACGACGAATACGCTCCTCCGTCGCCCCCAGGTTTACCTTCGCTTCCTCTCCCAATTGCGGCAAAAGATTGAACGCGATCTGAGCGCCATACTGTTCCTGCGGCAGAGTCTGAAAGGACAATAGATTCACCGTCTGCTGGTGGAGTTCATCCATTGCGGCCCGGCCATACTCCGACGCAGGCTCCATCACGGTGGCTGCCACGCTCGATAACTCAAGCTTTGCCCGTAACTTTCCCGCAATCAGCGCAAGCATTACCGCGACAGGATGAGCAGCAATCACTGCGGATGTTCTCAAGTCCGGCATTACAGGATGCGCCTTCTCCGCGAGCACCTCGGCCACCCAAGGTGCACGCACCGGAACGTCTTTCTCTCCTTCAAGAGCGTAGGTGAGATCGACAATACTGGCGCCAGCCCGTCGTGCATCATGCCAGTGCTTTTTTGTCACTTCAGCTCCACCAGCAAAGAAGACGAAGTCCATCCGCTCAAAGGAAGACGCCTCCAAACGCTGGATAAACGAAACTTCATCCGCCGCTGCTGTCACTTGACCGGCAGCATCATCGACGTCCAGCAAGACAAAATCCGACTCCGCCAGGAGGGACGATGCAAGCTCTTCACTCAACTCCTTCCCCGCGAGCGAAGACGCCCCAACGATTCCGATTCGATACTCTCTATTCGTCATGGTCTCCCGAAAACTTGCATGTACTTTGCGGCAACCCGGCTGCGAACTTCCATCGAAGATACTGGCTCGTTACTGCTGACTCGAGATCGTGGAGTGCCTTCGCTCTCTCCCCCACGAATATGCCAGCCTCGCTACCACTCCTGAGACCAGATACGCCATCGCAATGATGATTAGCATGTACTGGTGATACAGCGCAATGAGTGCACCAACTACCCCAATCACCGTAAACAACCGGAAGGGATGGCGCGATCCTACGGTGATCTCTTTCGCGCTCCAGAACCTCCAGTTGCTGACCATCAGAAAACTCGTGAACAAAAGCAGTCCGAGCCACACCAGCGCGATCCACGGATTGTCGATCGGCGACCCTCTCTGAAAATGGACCACTGAGCTGATGACGCCGGCGCCTGCGGGTATTGGCATTCCAACAAAATACTTCTTCCCCGGTCGCCCGGGATTGCGCGGCTGAGGATTGATGCTGATGTTGAACCGTGCCAGCCGGCTCGCTCCGCAGATGAGAAAGATAAAGCATACGAAGATTCCGATATGCATGAGCTGTTCGCGGAGCTGCGGGTGTGCCATTACGGGCAGCATCCGGAAGCCCCAGATGTAGGCCAACAGGCTTGGGGCGACACCGAACGTAATCACGTCCGCCAGCGAATCCAATTCCTTGCCGAAGTCGCTCGCCGTATTCGTCATGCGCGCGATCATGCCATCGAGCCCATCGAACAGAACAGCGATGCCCAGAGCGAGCGCAGCTCGATCAAAATAACTCTGGTCGGCCACTGACCCCTGAATGCTCTGTGTAATGGCGTAGTATCCCGCAGCCATGTTACCTGCCGTAAACAGCGACGGCAGTACATACATTCCGCGGCTCGGCTGGCGTTTTACCCTCTCACCAACGTCGGTCTGTACATCGTCAGCCATCAGGCCACCACAGCCATCGCGGCGCTCTTCCCTTGCACGAGAGCCTCCGGAAGCACAGCAAGCACGGTTGAGCCGCCCTTGACGCGCGTGCCTGTCTTCACCTTCAGATTGGCCTCTGCAGGCATCAGGACGTCTACTCGCGAACCAAACTTAATCAGGCCGATTCGCTGCCCGCGCTCGATCCTGTCGCCCACCTTCAGATTACAAACGATGCGCCGCGCCAGCAGTCCTGCAATCTGCTTGAAGCTGACCTCGTAACCTCCGGCATCGATGGTGATCAATGTCTGCTCGTTATTCAAAACTGACTCGGGCTTCATCGCATTCATGAATGCGCCTTTGCGAAACTCGCATATCTTCACAACTCCACCAACCGGAGAGCGATTCACATGCACATCGAAGACATTCAGAAAGATGCTGAGCCGCAGCCGACTGCCGCTGACCGTCTCAATCCACTCAGCTTCCGTAACGACGCCGTCGCCCGGAGAAACAATCTGCCCGGGACCCTGCGGAATTGTTCTGTTCGGATCGCGAAAGAACCACAAAAAGAAGGCAGCCAAAACAATCGGCAACGCCACCAACCACCCCGGCATGCTCATATAGAAGAGCACCGCTGCTACCGCTCCGAGCCCTAAGGCATAGAAGAACCCATCTCGCACCATAAGTACTCGATTATAAGGCCATACACACCTTCACCCGGAGGCCGAAACCGGCTCAATCGCGCGCCATAGGACTGCGTCTGGCGTGAAATTAAGAAGCTGCCAGACGCCGAAGCCGTTCCATCTCGTCTTTGAGACTCAGCTTCATTTTTTTGAGCCGTACTTCTTCCAACTGTTCCGCGTCAGTTGGGAACTGCTTGGAGCGTAAGGTATCGAGCCTGCGTTCGTACAGGCTGTGTTCTTGCATAAGTTGTTGAATGGAAGGAAGAGAAGCGGTCTTGGGAAGCTCCGTGAACTTTGCGGTTTGCACGAGTGGCATACCTCCAGAACAAACAACATCTCTACGACTGCGACACGCTATCACACGGCGAGCAGGAGCGGCAATGTGGATTAATCGGCTTTTTCTAACTCCAACCGCATCAGCACGGCATCCTCAACCGGCTCCTGGTAGTACGCTCGACGTCGTCCCGTGACGACAAATCCCAGGCTGGCGTACAGCGCAATGGCGCCCTGACTACCTGCCCGAACCTCTAGCTCAAGTGCCTCGGCCCCGTGCTTCCGGGACGACGCCGCAACCGCCCGACACAACGCTCTTCCTACGCCTAACCTTCGGGCCGCCGCTTCTACTACGACGCTTTCGAGCTCGGCTGACGTCCCGGGGCCCGAGCCAACAATCTTTCCCACGGCGAAGCCGACTGCGCGCCCAGCCCAGTCTGCAATCAGCAGACATCGGCTCAGCAGGGCATCACTTTCCTTATCAGCACTAATGATCGCGGCATAGTCTCTCTCATTCCAATGAGGAGCTTCCGCAGTATTCCGTTCGAGCGTCACTACCGCGACCAGATCCTGCGGCTCAGCCTCTCGAATGTGAAGATCCGCGATGCTCATCATTCGGCCCTGAGCGCGGGCTTGGCAAAGATCTCCGCGTCGGTCCGCCGGAGATAGTTCGCATCGAGGATTGCCGCGTCCTCATAGTCTCCAGTGGCGATCCGATCCAGGGCGAAAGGCAGGGCATCTCCGGCGAGAGGCTCGTCCGTCCTGTTAATCGAAATCCCAACCAGGGCCTCCTCCACCTTTTCCTCACACGCCACAATGGTTGCTCTGATGGTCGCATCCATCAGATCCTGCCGAGACAGTAACGCCTCCCGCACGCAGCGCCGCCCCGCGTATTCTCCGTAATAAAACTCCCCACGTCCTGCGTCGAGCACCGCGTGCACCGATGCACCACCACCATCGACAGAAGCAGCCAGCAATGCAAGCCGCGAAACTGCAATCAAGGGTATGTTGGCCGCTTCGCTCAACCCTTTCGCGGCGCTCAACCCAACTCGCACCCCTGTAAAGGACCCTGGACCATGCACCACCACCACTGCGCTCAACTCGCCTAGCTTCCACCCACGCGCTTCGAGCAGCCGCCGGATCGCCGGAACCAGCTTCTCCGACGACGTTCTTCCGGGCAAGACCTCCGTTGCAACAATCGCCTGGGCGGACGTTGTGTCCGCCAGAGCGACGCTTCCCTCGTTTCCTGCAGTATGAATGAACAAAATCCGCATTACTCAGTTGCCTCAGGGGCCGCATTATCCCCCACAATCTCTAGCAGAACGCCTCCCGTGCTCGCCGGATGCACGAAAAAGTACCGCTGCCCCCCCACACCTACGCGCACCGCATCGCTCGCCAGCCTAACCCCCTGCTCAGTAAGCTTCTCAAACAACGCATCGATCCCGTCCATGTGCACCGCGATGTGGTGAAGGCCTTCTCCACGCTTGGCCAAAAACCTACCTATCGTGGAATCTTCCTGGGTTGCTTCCAACAGCTCGATGCGACTCTCTCCAAGCGGCAGCATCGCCGTCTTGACTCTCTCGTACTCCACGGTTTCTTCATGGGCTACTGTCAGCCCTAGTGCCTCATAGAAACCTCGCGCCGCTGCAATGCTCTTCACCGCGATACCGAGATGATCAAGCCGCAATCCAGCTTCCCTGAACGCTTCGCCCTTACGAGCACGCCGTCCGGCCCCCTTGCCCGCGCACTGTCGAATGACCTCCATCAACTCCTGCACACCCTCACCCGTCGTTGCCACGGTCCGCACGACCGGAGGCATCCATCCGCTGTGATCCGCAGCTAGCGCCTGCATCGCTACGATCTCCTGCTCAACCAGCTCTGCACCGCCCCGATCACTTTTATTCACGACAAAGATATCGGCCGCTTCCATCACACCTGCCTTGAGACTCTGCACCTCGTCTCCCATACCCGGAACCAGCACAAGCACGGTTACGTCGGCCAGCCCGATGACATCGACCTCATCCTGTCCTACTCCGACCGTCTCGATCAGGATCGTCCCGCGGCCGCCAGCCTCCATTACCGTGCAAACATCGGCAGCCGCGCGAGCCACGCCACCTAACTCGCCACGCGAAGCCATGCTGCGGATATAGACGCCATCGTCACTGGCGAAGCCCTGCATACGGATCCTGTCTCCCAATAGAGCTCCGCCCGTAAACGGACTCGACGGATCCACGGCAATCACTCCGACGCTTTGGCCGTCAACACGCAGGCGACGCGCCATCTGGTCCACAAGTGTGCTTTTTCCTGCCCCAGGAGGCCCTGTCACACCGACCCGAAACGCTTTCCCAACGAACTCACGGCAGGCGGCAAGCAAAGCCGCAGCAGGCTCCGCGCCATCCTCAACCACAGATACAGCCCGGGCTAGCGCTCGAACGTCTCCTGCGCGCAACCGTTCCATGGTCTGCGCTATCTCAACCCGATCTGCCTTCAACTCTTTACTCACGTCAGCGATGATACCTGCACGCGTATCCGGTCGCCGTTTTCCTACTTCACTGCCGTTGGGTCCCATCCGTCGGCCCCTGCAAGGTACGCTTTCGTCTCATACTTCTTCGCCTGTTCGGCTGTCAGCTGTTTCGAAAGAGGCTCGCGCGCTTTGGGGTTTGCTCCTGGTCCTGTCGAATTAAACTCTGCGTAGGTTGCGGTGGGAAGTCGGGGCTGTGGCGCGCTCTTCCAGTCTGACCATCCCGCGGCCAAAATCGGGGCTTCAATGTCGGTGTTCATAAAAATTACGGTCGAATAGTCCCGCCACGGCCGGCCGAGATAGACATCTCCTGCGCCTTTGTCCGCCGTAATCTTGCAGTGATTGAAGACATATCCGGCATCCTGGTCTGCCCGGGTATTGCTCTGTGCGGTCAGATATCCCCCCGGCCCGTGCGGAATACTGTGGATCTCACAGTTTTCAAACACAGCCTTGGCATCGCCGAAGATGAAGTCCACGTGCCCCTCGATGTAGCAGTCGGAATAGTATTGTCTGCCGGTCCTGCAATTGCTCTGGCCATTCATGCAACCGATACTCGATGCGTACAGGGTATCTTGTGCGCCCAGGAGCCGCACATGCCGCAACACCGCCCGGTCAGCCCTCAGCGACAGCGCCACGGCCTGCGACGGCACATCAGTCGTCTTGCTGTAGTCGTTCGCGATGGTCATATTGCCGGCAAAAAAATCGTCGCCCGTCACGAATAAGGTCGCAGAGCAACCCGTCCCGCATGTCGACGCAGCGCTATTGCCGTAGACCAGCACGACTTTGGTCTGATCATTGCCATCTCCGCGAAACTGAATCTTCGGTTTATCCACGTGGACCACCTCGCGGTACGTCCCGGGCTCTATCTTGATGACCGCCCCTGCCTCAGGAGCGGCATTCACCGCCGCCTGAATCGTTGTGAAATCAGCGCCGGCTGCCCCCACGGTGATTGTCTTCGGGCCTTGCGCCCACAAACCCGCGCAAACCACGAGCACAACTGCCAGCAATGAATTACACCTGTTTCTGAACGTCATAACCTCTCCCGGCTATCTCAATAACTATCTTTTTCACACAAATGGTCCAACAAAGGCTATCCTCAACCTCGATGTATCCTTCGCCTTCCCGGCCAGGAGATGTTCCGGGGCCGGTAATGGTCAGACCAACATTTTAGCGGGAGTCTTCACCGTAATGCCGATCCAAGCTATTCGTTCTTCCGATTCGGGCTTGACCACTGCAGCCCCGGAGCAATCCAACGTCCGCTGGTTTGTGTGCTTTCTGCTCTTTCTTGCGACCACCATCAACTACATGGACCGCTCGGTCTTCTCCCTGATCGAGCCGTTGCTGCACCTTCCTTTCATGGGGTGGATCCCTGGTCTCGACCATGCCCATCAGGCAGCCTACGACATCAACTACGGCCGTGTTCTGATTGCTTTCCAGATCGCCTATGGCGTTGGCTTCCTCTTCGCGGGCCGCATCATCGATAAACTCGGCACCAAGACGGGCTACGCCCTCGCCATTCTGGTCTGGGGATGCGCCTCGATCAGCACTTCGCTGGTGGGCAGCGTTATCGGCTTCTGTATCTGCCGCGCGCTCCTCGGTCTGGGCGAGTCCGGCAACTTTCCCGCAGCTATCAAGGCCACGACCGAATGGTTCCCCTCGGAGGAGCGCGCCCTCGCGACGGGTCTTTTCAATTCCGGTTCCAACGCCTCCGCCTTTATTGCGCCCCTGCTCATCGCGGCTGTGACCCTGCGCTTCGGTTGGCATGCAGCGTTTATTTGCACAGGATCCATGGGCCTCGTCTGGCTTGGTATCTGGCTGATCTTCCCTTATAACAAGCTTCGGCGCGGAGCTACCCAAACCCAGATCAACCTTGCCCCCGTCACCCAGGGTCGCCCCATCTACTCGACCCTTGTGCACCATCGCGGCTTCTGGGCCTTTTTTCTTGGTAAAGGCCTTACCGACCCGATCTGGTGGTTCTATCTCTTCTATCTGCCGAAGTTTCTCAACGATAACTACGGCCTCGATCTGAGCCATGTGAAATATCCGCTCATCGTCATCTACACCGCTGCGAGCTTCGGCTCGATCGCCGGGGGCTGGCTGTCCGGTTTCCTCATGAAACGCGGCTACAGCGTCAATGCAGGCCGCAAGTTTGCCCTGCTCATCTGCTCGGTTTGCGTTTTGCCAATCATGCTTGTACCCCACATGCACACCCTTTTCCCAACGAACGCGTGGCCGGCTATTGGGCTCTTCTGCCTTGCCACTGCTGCGCATCAGGGCTGGTCTGCCAATCTTTTTTCTACACCGACCGATATGTTTCCCTCGACCAACGTCAGCACCGTCGTCGGACTTGGGGGAGCTGCTGGAGCGGCTGGCGGGGCGATGTTCACCTGGATCGTCTCGCACTACTTCTCGCTCCATCCGCTGCTCATCTTCACTCTTGGCGGTTGTGCGTACGTCGTGTCGCTGTTGATCTTCCAGTTGCTGGTGCCGAAGCTCGGCGTAAGCCAGACGACTTAGCGCGATTTTCCGCATCCGAGCCAGGTTGGCGAGTGTTTTGTTTGATCTCCGGCCCATTTGATGGCGGCGGTGCGGGACGGCGGCTGTTTCGCTTAACTATCCTTCTTCCGCGTGTTACTCTTCTCAAACTTAGGCCTTAGGCGCAAGGAGCTTCATTCAGCGTGAAAAAAGAGGTTAAAGAGCATCAAGACGAGGTCACCGGCCACAGTCAACTCACCATGCAGGTCGTCGAGCACGTTCGTTCGCTTATCAGCAGCGGAGAGGTTCATCCAGGCGACAGACTTCCTCCGGAACGCGAGCTTGCCCGCAAGTTGAAGATCAGCCGCTCCAGCCTTCGGGCGGGGATAGGTTTTCTGTCTGCGATGGGCGTTCTGAAGAGTCGCCACGGAGCGGGGACTTTCGTTTCGTCTGGCCCTCCGGCGCTTGATTCCAGCTCACTTTCGGTTCTTGGGGCGCTGCACGGATTCCTTCCGTGGCAGATGTTTGAGGCGCGACTTGTGCTTGAATCCAATGTGGCTGCGCTGGCTGCGGAGCGTGCTACGGATGAGCATATTGCTGAGCTTGCGGAGGAGGTTGCGGAGATGTATGCCGCACTTACGGATCCGCATGAGTACTTGATTCACGACGTCCGTTTTCATCGAACGATTGCGCGGGCGTCCGGAAACCCAATCCTTGGCGCACTTATGGAGACCATTACGGCGAATCTCTATGAATATCGGTCGAAGACAGTGGTAAATGCGGTTGATCTGAAGGAATCGGCGGAGATGCATCGGGAGATTTACCGGGCGATTCGGTCGCATAATCCTATGCAGGCGCGGCAGACGATGGAGAAGCATCTGAATCTGGCTCGGATTGCACAGGCTTCGGAAGCTGAGGCTTTGGCGACTGCCCAGGCGGCCGCGGCGGAGGCTCAACCCGAGGCTGAAGCCGAGACGGCTCCTACGGAACCAACCACTCAATCGTGAGATTTTTAATTCCGTGGTGGAGTGGCGTTTTTGCAGGGGGTTTTGCAAAAAGCGACGTGCAGAACGTGGTTTTTTGATGGTAAAACGTGGTGATCGGTGGACATAGCGTGGTTCTTATGTGCACATTTCAACAGACGAACACACGACAACCTTTTTCAACTTTATTTTCTTCAGGGTTAGGACTGTCGTTTTTGATGGGATGGGTTTGGGCTGGCGGGCTGGTTTGGGTGCCCCTGCTAAACTGGGCTCTGGGACATGTCCAAGCCAAAGTTTTATCTCACTACCCCGATCTATTACGTCAACGCGCGCCCGCACATCGGTCATGCCTATACGACGATTGCGGCTGATGTCATTGCGCGGCGTCACCGGCTGCTGGGGGATGACACTTTCTTCCTGACCGGGACGGATGAACACGGGCAGAAGATCGAGCGCAGCGCTGCCGCGGCAGGTATCCCACCGCAGCAGTTTGCTGACCGGGTTTCCCTTGAGTTCCGCAATCTCTGGAAGCGGATGGGGCTGACCTACGATGATTACATCCGCACGACCGAACCTCGCCATCAGCACGGGGCGCAGCGTCTCTTCTCGCTGTTGCATCAGAGCGGCCAGATCTACCTCAGCTCCTATACCGGTCAATACTCTGTTGGAGAGGAGATCTTTGTTGAAGGGCCTCCTGGCGTTCTGGGACCTGACGGCAAGCCAACTGAGACGGTCACCGAAGAAAACTTCTTCTTCCGGCTCAGCGAATATCAGCTTCCTCTCCTCGACCTTATCGAGTCCGATAAGCTGCTGATCCAGCCTGAGTCGCGCAAGAACGAAGTCCTCAGTTTCCTTCGCGGCAATGTTGCCGAAGCTACAGAACGCGGGGAGGTGATTGCTCTCTCAGCGTCCGGCAAGCCCTATGTTCCCGGAAATCTGCGCGATCTTTCGGTTTCACGTTCCAGCTTCACGTGGGGCATCCCTGTGCCTGAGCCAGCAGCCTCCGAGACCAAGCAGAAACACGTCATCTATGTGTGGCTCGATGCTCTCGCCAACTACATGACAGCTGTCGGCTATGGCAGCGATGATGCCGAAAAACAAGAACAGTTCAAACGGTATTGGCCTGCCGACGTTCACATCATGGCCAAAGAGATTACTCGTCAGCACTGCATCTACTGGCCTGCGTTTTTGCTTGCCGCTGATCTGCCTCTACCAAAAGCGGTCACTGCCCATGGCTGGCTCCTCTTCGACGACAGCAAGATGTCGAAGTCGAAGGGCAATATCGTTCGGACGGAGACGATTCTGGATGCGTTCGGGACGCTGAAGCCTAAGCCGGTCGATGGTCCGGGGCCGGAGTTGAGTGATGAGTACTGGAAGAAGGAGCAGGATCTCTTTGCTTCGGATGTGATCCGGTATTTTCTTCTGCGCGAGATTCCGTTTGGGCAGGATGGCAGCTTCAGTTTTGATGCTCTGGTGCAGCGGTATAACAGCGATCTGGCGAATGGGTATGGGAATCTGGTAAGCCGCACGCTTACGCTGATCCATAAGAGCAGCGGCGGGCAGATTGAAGATTGCATCGAAGCGAACTCGCTTGTGTTTTACATGCCGGAGCGAAAAGAGACGCATAATCATCCGGCGAACGATGAGTTACTTGGGGCATCGGAGGGTCAAGCTCTCGGCTGGTGGATCAGACTGACTGCCGAGTCGGCGGACAAGAAGTTTGAACAGAACTCTTTCGCTGACGCCTTAGCAACAGTTTCGTCGGCAATTGCAAAAGTTGATCAGTTTCTTACCTCACGAAAGCCCTGGGCAGCGACAGAGACAGAGCTTTCTCAAGAGGGGCGACGCTCCACGCTTTATACAGCAGCAGAATCAATCCGCATCATTACAGGGCTTCTTTATCCCGTTCTTCCTTATGCCACTGCAAAGGTTTGGGCGCAGCTTGGGCTTGGTGACATTGAGCTAGCTACGAAGAACGGGGAGCTGAAAAATCTTGAGTGGGGTGGATTGAAACCTGGCACGAAGTTAGGTGAATTAGGCCCCCTGTTTCCCCGCGCTCCAAAGGAACTTATTCAGATTATGACTGACATGGAAAATCCCGTTACTCCAACGCCTTCGAAGCTGGTTGATGAGAAGACGACACATACTTCGTCTGCTCCGGACGATTCGACGCATCCGGGTGCTGCGCCTCGGACCTCGGGGCTGAATGAGCCTAACCCCGGGGCGCAGGTTGCCGCGAGCGCGGCTATCAGCACGGAGAGGCCTGGGACTCCGTCGCATACGGAGGCTCCTGCTTCGGGGGTGTTTGCTACTTCGGCTGCGGGATCGAGTCTTCCTGATACTCCGCAGATTGCGATTGACGATTTTGTGAAGGTTGATCTGCGGGTTGCACAGATTGTTGTGGCTGAGCGGATTCCTAAAGCGGATAAACTGCTGCGGCTTGAGGTCGATCTGGGGTATGAGAAGCGGCAGATTCTTTCGGGGATCGCGGAGTGGTATACGCCGGAGGAGTTGATCGGGCGGCGAATTGTGGTGATTGCGAATCTTGCTCCGCGAAAGATGCGTGGGTTGGAATCGCATGGGATGTTGCTGGCTGCTTCCGCTGGTGAAGATGGGAAGCCTGTGCTGGCTACGTTCGGTGAGGAGATCGCGTTGGGGTCGCGGTTGAAGTAGAGGCTGTGGAAGAAATGAATCGGGCTTTCAGCCCTCGCTTTTTTGGGTCCCGGGTACCCGGGGCTTTGCCCCGGGCTGGTATAGTCCGCGCTGTTGGTGCGATGGATTCAGCTTTCTTTTGTTTGGACGCCTACGGCTACGACGAAGTAGCTGGCCATGGTGGTGCCGACGTTTTTCAGGCCATGCATGACGTTGGAGGCGGTGAAGACTACGCCTCCGGGGCCGACCGGCTCGGGTTTGCCGTCGTTGATGAATTCGAGGTTGCCCTCGCGGATGAGGAGGAACTCCGAGTGGCTGTGTTTGTGCGGGGGATGCGGCATCTTGCCGGCGGGCAGGGTGGTCAAGTGGACCTCGACGAACTCGCCGGTGGGGAGGGTTCCGGACATGACCTGACGGCCGGTGCCTCCGTTGGAGTTTTGCTTGACGGGGAGCTGGTCGTAGTTGAAGACGACGGATTTGGAGAGCCTGCCGTCTGGGCCCGCTGCGGGGCCTGCCTGTGCTTCTGCCATTACGGAGCCCATCGCTGCAAATGCGGAGAGGGCCATCATCATTTCACGCCGGTTGAGATTGGTCATTCGGAGATATTACGCGGACGGACGGATGATGGTCATCTTCGATCGTTCCGGATTTATTTCTTTACGTCTCCGCCGATCTGGACGACGCAGTATTTCGCGGTTTCGTCGCCGGCGTTCCGGATCGCGTGCTGAGTTCCCGGAGTGACGAGGATGACGCCGCCGGGACCGAGCTTGTCGGACTTGCCGTCGTGCTCGAAGATGACTGTGCCCTGCACGATGACGATCACCTCGGAGTGCTGGATCGTATGCAATGGGTTGGGCGGCGTGCCCGCCGGTTGTTCTGACTCGTGGACTGCGACGACCTCTCCGGTTGCGAGGGTTCCTCGGAGGACGTCGCGGCTTTCACCTCCGTTGGCCATCTTGCGCGACGGCATCTGATCGAAGGGAAATACCTTCGCTTGCGACAGTGTGCCGGGGGCGGATGGAGCTGCTGGGGTTTGGGACTCTGCTGCGGCGCTGATCGCCAATGCTGACAGAGTGACGCAGATCTCACGGCGGGTGATCTCTTTCATGATGCCATCGTATCGCGATGCAGTAATCTGAAGATGAATACGATGACTCTGATTGATACGCACGCACACCTGGATTTTTATACGGAAGACCGCGATGAGGTGCTTCGCCGCGCCTATGATGCGGGGGTTCACGCGATTCTGGCCATTGGGATTGGCGAGGGTCCGGCGACGATGCATCACGCGCTCGATATTGCCATGACTACCGATGGCGCAGGATTGCCAGAGGTGTATGCGAGTGTGGGGATCCACCCGCAGGAGGCCGCGAGCGCGACGGTAGAGGCGCTGGAGAAGTTGGCTGGGCTTGCTACTCATGAACGCTGCGTTGCGATTGGTGAGATCGGGCTGGACTACTACCACTTTGATAATCCTGACGTTGCTACGCAGAAGACGGCTTTCGTTGCGCAGATGGAGATTGCGGCGCGAGTCGGTAAGCCGATCGTGATCCACTGCAGAACGAGCGAGTTGGCGACTCCGCAGGCGAAGGAGAAGTTTGGCGCGGCGGACGCCTGGGAGGATCTGCTGGAGCTGATTGGGAAGCATTGGACGCCAACCGGTCTGGGCGGGATCATGCACTGTTTTTCGGGATCGGTGGAGCAGGCTGAACGGTCGCTTGCCGCGGATTTTTACCTGTCGTTTGCGGGGAACCTGACTTATCCGAAGTCGCAGGCGATTCGGGATGCGGCGGAGGTTGCGCCTTCGCACCGGATTCTGGTGGAGACGGATGCGCCATTTCTTGCGCCGATTCCGCTGCGCGGGCAGCGGAACGAACCGGCGATGATGACGCATACGGCGGCAGCCCTGGCGGAGGTTCGCGGCATCTCAGTGGAAGAGGTTGCGGCGCTGACGACGGAGAACTTCAAAAAACTGTTCGGCCTGCGTTGAGATCTTTGACCACGGATTTGAGGGATAAAAACGGATAGAATGAGTTTCGGTTTGGGCGTCCCTGATTCTTGTTCGTCATTAAAATCCGCGGTCGTACGGTTGCGGTCGCACAGACACTTATCCACTAAGGTATAAAAGACACTTATGGCATCCGATAACAGTTTTGACGTGGTCAGTAAAGTAGAGATTCAGGAAGTGAAGAACGCGATCGACCAGGCCTCGAAGGAGGTTCATGCGCGGTTCGATTTGAAGGACTCCAAGTCGAAGATCGAACTTGAGGGGACCGATGCGATTCAGCTTGCGAGCCAGGATGAGTACAAGCTGAAGGCCGTGATCGAGATTCTTTCGCAGAAGCTGGTGAAGCGCGGGGTTTCGCTGAAGAATGTCGAGTACGAGAAGATTGAGCCGGCGGCGAACTCGAGCGTGCGGCAGAAGATCAAGCTGAAGCAGGGTATTGCGGGCGAGAGCGCGAAGAAGATTGTGGCGAAGGTGAAGGACTCGAAGCTGAAAGTGCAGGCGAGCATTCAGGGGGATACCGTTCGCATCAGCGGGAAAGACAAGGATACGTTGCAGCAGGCGATGAGCCTGTTGCGCGGCGGGGACTTCGGCGTGGAACTGCAGTTTACGAACTTCCGTTCGAACTGAGGGGGTATGGGTTCGGACCGGCCAGAAAGAAGATGGACTTGTGCTCGATCAACAAATCGCGGCTTTTTTGGGGTCAATTTCTGAAGCAAATTCGGCATCCTGATACTCTGACTACATAAGTGAGCACACTCTCCATCGCGACCGCAGCTGAAGTCTTTGACCTTCTCCGCGACGATCTTGCCGCGATTGAAGAGGAGTTTGCGCGCCAGTCGGCCTCTGACGTTGAGGTGATCACCGATATTGCGCGTTACCTGATTGCAGGGGGCGGCAAGAGGATTCGTCCGCTGCTGCTGCTGCTTTCGGCCAAGGCGCTGGGATGCACGAGTCCAAGCAGGATTCGCATGGGGTCGGTTGTGGAGATGCTGCACACGGCGACGCTGGTTCACGACGACATCATCGATGAGGCGGATACGCGGCGGGGGCGCCCGTCATCGAATACGACGTGGGGGAACTCGAAGTGCGTGCTGGCTGGGGACTGGCTGTATATGCAGGCGTTCAGCGCGGCTCTGGAGGAGCGGAAGTTCAGGGTGCTGGAGCTGCTGATTTCGCTGACGCAGCAGATGGTCGAGGGCGAGCTGTTGCAGATGCAGAAGCTCGGACATTTGATCAATGAAGAGGAGTACTTCGACCTGATCTTCCGCAAGACGGCTTGCTTGTTCAAAGTGTCGATGCAGCTTGGGGCGGCGATTACGCCGGGGCATGGATTCGGCGACCCGGATGAGTTGGAGGCGCAGCTTGGGGAGTATGGGCGGAACCTGGGGCTGGCGTTTCAGATTGTGGACGATGTGCTGGATTTGACTGCAGCGGAGGATGTGCTGGGAAAGCCGGTTGCGAGCGATCTGCGCGAAGGAAAGGCTACGCTGGCGGTGATTCATGCGCTGGAGCGCGGGACGGGAGCAGACCGGGAGGCGATTCGGACAGTGCTGGCGGACCGGAGCTTCGACCGGATTTCGCATCCGCAGATTCTGGAGATTCTTCATCGGCATGGGTCGATTGACTATGCCATGGATACGGCTTGTGCTTATGCCGAGGCCGCGAGGCTGACTATTGCGGAGTTGCCTAACTCGGATGCGAAGCGGGCGTTATTGTGGGTGCCTGGTTTTGTAACGACGCGCGACCGGTAGATCTTGAACATCTAGGCCGGGCTTTCGGAGGGTGTTGAAAAAGTCCGTTCGTGGCCGACGAAGAGAAAATCCAGGGGCTGAAGCCCGGTGCATATAGGCACTTTGCGGCACGACTGAAGTCGTGCCCTGATACAGAACAGAGTTTTCCGCAGCTGTTTCAGCCCTCTTTTTTTGTGGCTGGATTATTCGTGCATCGTGCGGTTGATGTAGCCTTTTGATCCTGTGTCGGAGACCACCTTGCCCGGATTGCCCAGAACCACGGAGTTTGCCGGGACATCGAAGTTGACGTAGGCCCCGGGGGCGATGAGTGCCTCGTGGCCGATGGTCACTTTGCCGACGATAATGGCGTTGGCGCCCACCCAGACGCGATCTTCGAGGGTGGGCGCACCGACTTTCGGGCCCCGGCTGGCAGCGCCGATGGTGACGCCCTGGGCGATGTTGATATTGGAGCCCAGAATTGCATCAGGGCTGATGACGACACCGCCGAAGTGGCCCAGGTAAAAGCCGGGGCCAATCGAGGTTGTGGAGGATATTTCAAATCCGTACCGGAAGCGGTAGCGATTGAGAAGAAGCCGGTAATAGATGTAGGGGATTATGCCGATGGAGTGCTTTTTTGGCCGGTAATATGCGGACTTGCGAAGGTAGTAGGTGAAACGGAAGCCAGGACTTTTGATATAGGCAGAAAAAAAAGATTTCCAGTCTGCTTTCCCGCGGTGTCGATAGAGGTCTTCCTTGAGGGTTTGCGACAGCGCGGGGTCCAATTTTTCTTCCTTTCGCGGAGGTTGCTGGAACAATCTGAAAAATTTCGCTCGGGACTAAAGACCACAACATGTTTGATGCGCGCGGCGCGGCTGAAGCCGCCCCTTTCCAAACGACCAATGGTGCAGTGCACACTGCCTTAAGGTACTGCGTAAGATTCGCCAGCGCAAACCGTAAAAAGCTACTTGTTATCTCAAAATCGATACGGTGGGAACTACTCTCCGTCTGCCGCCGCCCCTCGTCCTCTTCGGTTTCGAAGTCTACTACTTTCGATGCCTGCTCTTCCGCGGTCGACCAGCATCTGAATTTTACCTTCGGCGGCCTCCAACTCCTTCTTGCAGGCGTCGGAGAGCTTGAGGCCCTCCTCGAACAGGCGTACGGAGTCTTCGAGCGAGAGCTCGCCTTGTTCCAGCTGCTCGACTACGGACTCCAGCGCTAGTCAATTGTTCCTCAAAACTTGCCATTATGTGACCTGACCTTCCTGAGCGTCGCCGCTCAGGCCGAGAACGTCGGCCGCGACACCATACCGGCCGAAGGGTGCGCTTACCTGAACGCCCTGCACCATGGGCCGGGCCTCGGCGAGCATCTCCTGAGCGATCTTCACGCCCTCGTTGCGTCCGGCCTCGGGGCTGAGAGACGGCTGCCATGCGGGCCATGATATCGTCCGGCATGCTGACGCGGAGATCATTCTTCATGAACTCGGCGTTGCGCAGGCTGGTCAGGGGCCATATTCCGGCGATGACCGGAATGCGGAAGCCCTCGATGCGTCTGAGAAACTCCTCCAGGACGCGCAGATCAAAGACCGGCTGCGTGATTGCGTATTCTGCGCCTGCCTCTACCTTGAAGGCGAAGCGGCGGACCTCCTGATCCATGTCCTGCACGCCGGGGTTCGCTGCAACGGCGATGGAGAACCCGGTCGAGGCTCCGATGGAATTGGCGCCGATATCCAGCCCGTAGTTCAGGTTGTGAACGACGTTGACCAGCCCGATTGCGTCGACATCGAAGACGGCGGTGGCGTTGGGGTAGTTCCCCAGCTTTGGCGGGTCGCCGGTGAGGCACAGAATATTTTTGAGGCCGATCGAGGACGCTCCCAGCAGATCGCTCTGGATGCTCAGGACGTTGCGGTCGCGGCAGGTGTAGTGGAGGATGGTCTCGATGCCCACGTTCTGCTGAATCTGCACGCAGAGGCTCTGCGCGCTCATCCTCGCGCTGGCTCGCGGCGAGTCGGGAACGTTGATGGCGTCGACTCCGAGCCGGTGCAGCATGGCGGCTCCATCCAGCTCCTTGCTACAGTCGATGCCCTTTGGCGGCACGATCTCCACCATGGTGACGAAGTCTCCGGCAGCCACCATTGCGCCCATTTTCGAGCGCTGGGCCAAGGGTGGCGGTTCGACCTTGCTGGCCTTGATCGCTTCCCTGCTTGCGATCTTGCTTGAACTGCCGTTCTGCATGACCTGAACGCCACCTTCCATGGCGTCCAGTGCCCGGAGCGAGCTCTTCATGGCTCGCGTGTAGCTCGGAGTGGTTCCGCAGCAGCCGCCGACGATACTGGCGCCGGCTTTCACAAGTTTGCGGGTGAAGCTGGCCATGTACTCGGGTGAAGTGAGGTAGATGGTGCGGCCTTCGACCGCACGCGGAATTCCGGCATTCGGCATAGCGGCCAATGGCTTCGTGGTGACCGGGCGCATCCGTTCGATCACACTGAGCACGGTTGCGGGGCCAGCGCTGCAGTTGCAGCCGATCGCGTCGGCTCCCCACTCGGTCAGCTTGATTGCGGCGGTCTCGGCCGACGTACCGTCGAGGCAGTTCCCTTCCTCGTCGACGGTCATCATGACCACGACGGGGATCTCCGGCGCGACGCTTCTGGCCGCCAGAATAGCCTGGTGCGCCTCCGCGAGGGAGGTCATGGTCTCGATGATCAGCAGGTCGACGCCGACGCCGGGACCACCCTCAACCATCGCGCGAATCTGCTCCGCGAAGGCGGATTGGGCCTCGTCGAGGCCGACCTTGCCGAGCGGTTCCAGCCTGACGCCGAGGGGGCCGATGGCTCCTGCGACGAAGGCTTCGCTTGCCTGCTTCTCGAGAATCTGGGTGACGCACTCTCGCGCGAGACGAACCCCGGCGAGGTTGATGTCACGCACTTTGTCCCGGAGCCCGTGGGTTTCGAGGCGAAACGCATTTCCGCCGAAGGTATTGGTCTCGATAACCTCTGCGCCTGCCTGCAGATATTCGTTATGGATCTCGCGAACCAGCTCCGGCTGTGAGAGGTTCAGCTCGTCGTAGCAGCGATTGATGAACACTCCGCGTGCATACAACATGGTGCCCATCGCTCCATCGCAGAGTACGGTTCCTCCGGCAAACAGCCTGTCGGCAGCGGCATATCCCGCTTCGGAACTATTCTCTACAACGTCTAACCCATCAGCCATGATCATCTCCGCCTGTCTCTTTCATCCTAAGCTACCAAGCACATGCGCACCAAGCATGTGTGGCGATCGGCTTGATTCTATGAGGGTCCGAGCCCGTCTCCGGCCGTTCCTTGTTATACTCAGCATAGAGCGGCTGCCCCAAGAAACACGCCGCAGCGCTCGGGTTGGAGTTAGTTACCGTTGACGAATCGAAGTCTCTTTTCACAGTCCCTCTGCGCCCAGATCCTCTGCGGCCTTCTGATTGCTGCCGCCACGTTGGGACTCACCGCCTGCGGCCCTTACTATTACAAGTTCCCGGAGTTTACGTTCGCCAACCGGCCGATTCCGCCGAGCCTGCTGGCAGAGCGCGTGATGATCGCGGTTACGATCAATGGTGGCGCCAGCGGCAGCCTGCAGATCGTCGACGCCAAGCGGGACATTCGGAGCAACGTCCAGAACACCAGAACGTCGTTTGCCGTCTCGGGCTATGCCTCGGGCTTCCCCAACCTGATCCTGAGTTTCCCGGCTGAGATTACGGGCTACGTTTACTCCAATACTCAGGGCGACGTCCAGATCGTCAACTATGGCAAGGAGTCGGTCACCGGCTCGGCGGGGTCGTTCCCGGCCAAGTCCACCGGGCTTGCGGTTCCGCCTACCTTTGCCCATGTCTACTCCGCCGAGGAGAGCATCGGACAACTCGGGATTATCGACAACACCACCGGGCGATCGTACGGACTGATTCTGCCGAATGTGTATCAGGTGGTCGTCAATCAGGGGGACACGGTGGTTCTGGCGATGATCCGGAACTCCAACACGGTTTACCGCGTGATCAAGCTGAACGACAATCAGTACCCCACCTCGACTGCGGCGATGGCGGCGACCGGCGCTGCCGATTGCCAACCCTTTACCGTTCCGGTTTACTGCGCGGTTCCGGTGAACACAGGAACCGCTGTTAATCCGTTCGACCGGCCCTCCGGAGCCTACTTCTCTCTCGATGGAACCGCTGTGTATGTATTCAACTGCGGCGCGGAGTGTGGAGGAACGACGTCCAGCGTCACCTATCTGCAGCCGGGCGCGCTCCAGGTGAACAGCTACACTCAGAACTCCACCCCGGCGCTGCAGAATCCGAACGCATTTACGAGGCAGGTTCCGGTTCCGGGCGGTGTGACTGCGGCAGTCTCTGATGGGACGACGCTGTATGTCTCCGGCCAACAGCTTTTGCCTGATGGGTTCTTCACCGGCAATCTTTCGACGATCAGCCTTGCGACCAATACCGTCACGGGCAAGTACTCCATCTCGGACGGAACGCATACGAAGATGCTGTTCGCTGACGACAACACTTTGTGGATCGGCTCGCAGTTCTGCGCAACCGGGGAGCGCGCGCACCAGGCGGCTTTGGGCGTGACTACCCAGGCAGCGAACTACAACTGCCTCACTCGGTTCGACAAGGGCGCGTTGAGTGCGTCGATTGTTCCGTTTGTTACGCCGGGCTCAGCTACTGCGGTGGTTCCTTACCCCAATACGAATCAGAATCAGTATTACTACGGCGACCTGACCGGCCTGTGCTGGGTGCAGACCTTCCATAAGGTTTACACCGCTTATGGGGGCCAGGTGCATGTTTTCAATACCGTTGACGGCTCTGAGATCAATAACGTCAACGTCATCGTGCAGGGTACTGCGCTTGACGTCGCGTACATGGATGCAATCACAGACGCGGATAACTAGACCTCAAAACAACTCTTGAAGGGCCTGTGCGGTTTTCCCCTCACAGGCCTTTTTCTTTATCGAGGTTCTCGCTGTCGCGTAAGAACTCTGCGCACCGGGCCAGCTAGAATGAGCTTGATCATGTCTACCGTGAGCGAACACTACGAAACTCTGCTCGCGCATCACTACTCGTGGATGTTCAATCAGTCCTTCGAGGATAAGGTGGCGGAGCAGCGCAGGATTCTGGAAGAGGTTCTTCCGCCTGAGGAGACCGTGGAACGACGGCTCGCTGTCGATCTGGGCGCCGGGCCTGGGTTTCAGTCGGTCGCGCTGGCTGAGCTTGGGTTTTCGCGGGTGGTTGCGGTCGACACGAGCGAGATCCTTCTCAAAGAGCTGGAGGCTCATCGTAACGGCTCCCCTGTCGAGACCGTTCACGGCGATCTTCTCGGGCTTCAGGACATCGTTGCCAAGGGTCAGGCTGACGCGATCGTGTGCATGGGCGATACTCTCACTCATCTTGAATCCAGAAACGAGGTTGAGCAGCTATTTCTGAGCGCTTACAACGCGTTTGCTTCGGGTGGGTCGCTCGTTCTGACCTTTCGTGACCTCACGGCGGAGTTGCTGGGTCTTGATCGCTTCCTGCCGATCCGGAGCGATACGGACAAGATCATGACTTGTTTTCTTGAGTTCGAGAGCCCGGAGCGGGTGCGCGTTCACGATCTTATCCACGTCCGGGAATCTACCGGCTGGAAACTACAGAAAAGCTCTTATTCGAAGCTGCGTCTTGCGCCAGCGTGGGTGGCGCAGTGTCTGGTCGATGCAGGGTTTTCGATCTTGGCGCAAAAGCCTGCGGGCCGACTGCATCTGATCGCGGCGAGGAAGCCTTGAGCCGCTGGTAACATAGCCTTCATGCCTGCTCCTGCTGACACTGTCGATATTCTTGCTATTGCGGCGCATCGCGACGATGTGGAACAGACCTGCGGCGGCACTCTGCTGGCTATGAACGCTCGCGGCTGGCGTACGGGGATTCTCGACCTGACGCAGGGCGAGTCCGGTACGCGGGGTACGGCGGCTGATCGCGCGGCTGAAGCTGAGGCTGCGGGTCGCATCCTCAATGTGGCGCACCGGGAGGCGCTGGACCTGCCGGATGGGAATGTTCAGAACACGTATGAGAATCGGCTTAAGATTGCCGGTGTGTTGCGGCGGCTGCGTCCGCGGGTGGTTATCCTTCCTTACTGGCAGGGTCGGCACCCGGACCACTATACTTCGGCGACTTTGGGGTATGAAGCCTGCTTTTTGAGCGGTCTGGCTAAGGTTGAGACTTCGGGTGCTAATGCGCCGCATCGTCCGTTTAAGATTCTTTACGCGAGCCTCTATGCCGATGTTCGTCCTACGTTCGTGGTCGACATTACGCCGTATGTCGAGCAGCGGCTGCAGTCTTTGCTGGCTTATCGATCGCAGTATGCCTCGCAGGATCAGGGAAGCAAGCTCTTTGTGCCGGAGGAGGAGATTCGCGAGCGTACGCTTGCGGAGGCGAGGCACTACGGGTTGCTTGCCGGAGTGCGTTATGCAGAACCTTTTGTTCAAAAAGAGATCGGGCTTGTTGATGACATCATGCTGCTTCCTGTCCAATCAATCTAAGTAGATTTCTTTCCTCACTTACCAATCCAATCCACTCTTCGGCTCGTGCATGAAGAGAAGGTGCAGTCCATCAAACCTGCACTGTGGAGAGGTAACCCGTGGAAAAAAAACTGAATGATCTAGTAGATAAGGCTCTTTCGCGCCGAAGCTTCATGGCCGGGGCAGGGACCGCAGCCGCAGCCTCGTTGCTCGCAGGCTGTGGGGGTAGTTCCACACCGGCAACAGTAACTCCAATTACACCCGTCACGGCAGCGGTCACGGATGCCGACATCCTCACGTTCGCTCTCAACCTGGAATACCTGGAGGCTGAGTATTATCTCTACGCGGCTACGGGTGCTGGTTTGTCCGCCACCGACGCGGGCAGTGGCGCAGGCACCACGATCGTTCCTTCCAGCACGAAGGTTCCGTTTGCTACGTCGTATCTTCAGAAGTATGCCAATGAGATTGCGCAGGATGAACTCAATCACGTTCGCTTTCTTCGCTCCGCTCTGTCTGCAGCGGGCGCGACGGTTCAGCCGCGTCCTGCTATCGACCTGACCTTCTTCGCGGGTCTGGCGACTGCTGCAGGGATCACGGGAACTTTCAATCCCTTCGCAGACGAGAACTCTTTTCTGGTCGGCGCTTTTGTGTTTGAGGATGTTGGCGTCACGGCCTATCTCGGAGCAGCGCCGCTGATTACGAATAAGAGTGCTTACCTTGGAGCGGCTGCAGGCATCTTCGGGACTGAGGCTTATCACGCTGCCGAGATCCGCACGATCCTTGCTGGGCAGGCTGCTTCGTCTACCGCGAGCGCCGCGCAGACTGCCGCGCTTGCGAATGCCAACCTGGTGTCGGCGTTGCGCGGCAAGATCAGCGCGGCGAGCGGCAACATGCTGGCGGCTGAGACGACGGTGACCACCTCATCCATCGTTGCATCCGACACGACCAACGCCATTGCCTTTGCCCGGACCACCGATCAGGTTCTGCATATCGTCTATGGCGGCGCGGCAGGGGTCGGAGTGGCCAAGGGCGGCTTCTTTCCGGCTGGACTCAACGGCAACATCAAATCGACAACGACTTAAGGACGGGAGATCATGGCAACTTTAGAGACACAGCAGTTAGATGACATCATCGTAAAGAGCCGGCGCAAGATGCTTTCGCTTGGCACTTCGGCTCTTGCCGGTCTGGTCCTTGCAGGCGTTACAAAAAAAGCAGAGGCCGCAACCCTGGTAGATGCCGACTACCTCAACTTCGCGCTCAACCTCGAGTACCTTGAGGCGAACTTTTATAACCTTGCCGTGAACGGGGTTACGATCGACAAGCTCGCCACGCCAATCGGCATTACGGGCGCCGGAACGCAGGGCGCTGTCACGACCAAAGCCAGCTTTGCGAAGGTTCCTTTCGCGATGCCCACTATCGCAGCGTATGCGAAGGAGACTGCGATCGAAGAAGGCAAGCATGTCTCGTTCCTGCGCGGCGCTCTCGGCTCGGCAGCGGTTGCGCAGCCTGCAATCAACCTCGTCGACTCCTTCAACACCCTTGCGGTTGGAGCGGGTGTCGGTGCGTCGTTCGATCCTTTCGCGAATGATGCGAGCTTCCTCGTCGGCGCTTACATCTTCGAGGATGTCGGGGTGACGGCGTATCACGGTGCGGCTGGCGCTCTGACCAGCTCTTCTAATCTAGGGGCAGCTGGAGGCATTCTGGCGGTCGAGGCTTATCACGCCGGGCTGGTTCGCACAGCCATTGCGCTTTACGACTTCAACAACGGGAACAGTGGAACGTATACGGGGATTACGCAGAAGATCTCAGCCTTCCGTTCCCTGCTCGCTAATCCTACTTCGGCTCCTACTACCCAAACCACCAACGGAGGCATCAAGGGTGCCGACGATCAGGGTATCGACAACACGGCAACTGTCATGCTCAACGGCACTACGGCACTCTCGTCAACCACGATCCTGGACGCGGATAACAACAGCATCTGTTTCTCGAGAACTCCAGCGCAGATTCTCTCGATCGTCACAGGAAATTCACCGGCAGCCGCAAGCGGCAACAAGGGAGTCTTCTTTCCTGCAGGCCTCAACGGCAAAGTCACCTAACCAGCATTTCCCTTTTCCAGGTAGAAACATAGAGGCCGCCGGAATCTTCGGCGGCTTTTATTTTGCGATTGCGCTGCCCGCGTGAGCTCGTAGCCTGTCACGCACAAAGTTCACTACCTCATCGGTCACATACGCCGGAGGGCGCATCGCGAGTATGGGAGTTCCTTTGACGAGCTTCAGTGAGACGCCCTTCCACTCAGGGTGTTTCAGATCGCCCTCGGGGACGAGCACTGCGTCCGCACGATCGAGAAAATACTTTGCTGATTCTTTGAAGTCGACGGTGTCGGGGTCGAGCACGCTCAGGTAGAGGTCGGGGCGGAGAAATCGCAGGATGCTGTTGGATTCGATCACGACGTTCTCTGCCTGCGCGATCTCTTTGCGGATTCTCGGCATCGCTTCAGCCAGATCTCCGGTGCGGGTTCTGACCCAGAAGGAGTGCGCTGCGCCTGCAGCGAGGTAGCGGCCTGAATCTGTTGTGGCGTCGCCGCCCTGGCGCTCCTCGCTGACCGCGATGGTGTGCTCCGCCGTCTCGCAGTCGCACGGCTCTCCGTTTGCGGAGCACATTCCGTGCCCGAATTGGGTGATCTTGAACGCTGTCCAGTGCATCTCCGGCAGCGCAGCGATGAGTCCGGCGACGACGCTGGTCTTTCCGATATTTCTTGTGTGTCCGCCGACTACTACGACAGCCATGATCACCGCGCTCAGGCGCTATGCCTAGAAAAATTCTAGAACAATTGCCGCCGATGGGCGAACTGCGTAACAGTGATCAAAAGGAAAAGAACAGATAAGAGAGTGACGTGACAGACTATGAGGCGTTTCCTTGTTTGTTCTGTTGATCTGCGCTTATCCCTTGGATCACTGTTACGCCTTTATTGTGGTGGGCTTCGAAAGAGGATTTAGCGCTGCCTCAGGCGCGCCAGATCGCGCAGGTACTCCTTCAAAGGCCGCGCCGGGCGGCCCCAGAAGACCTCGCCGGGGCCTCGCATCTTCTTGCCGCTCAGCACGCCTGCGCCGCCGCCAAGAATCACGCCTGTCCCGACCGTTGCGTGTTCTCCGATTCCAACCTGTCCACCGAGAATCGCACCATCTTCGACTATGCTCGAACCAGATATCCCTGTCTGCGCCGCGATCACCACGTGCTTGCCGATGGTGCAGTTGTGGCCGATGTGGACCAGGTTGTCGATCTTCGTTCCGCGTCCGATCCGGGTCTCTCCGAGGGCTCCGCGGTCGATGGTTGTGTTGGCGCCGATCTCGACGTCGTCCTCCACAACGAGCTTGCCCTGCTGCGGAAAGATGAGATACTCGCCGGTCTCCCTGTTGCGTGCGTAGCCAAAGCCGGTTGCGCCGAGCACGGCTCCTGCCTGGACGACCACGCGGTCGCCTATAACTGTTCCGGTATGCACGACGACGCGAGCCATGAGGTTGCAATCGCATCCGACGACCACGCCATCCTCCAGCACGGCACCCGGGCCGACTCTGGTTCCGATGCCGATGGCGACGTCTTTGCCGATCACCGCCGAGGGATGAACACCGCCCTCAAAGCCGCGTCCGCGCAGGCGGCGGCCCACCACGGCGAACGCATATCGCGCGTCTGCCACCCAGAGCACGCGGGGATCGAGCGGTAACTCTGCGTCTTCCAGGCTTCGGTTCGCCAGAATCGTCGCTGCCTTCGATTCGAGCGCTTTGGTCAGCGTCTCTCGATCCATGGCAAATACGACCGAACCCGGACCTGCGCCTTCAATGCTCGAGACCTCGGTGATCTCGACGTCGAGCAGCGGTGCGCTTACGCCGATCCAGTCAGCAACCTTGCTCATGCTGGCGTTCTGTTGAGCCATCAGTAGATCCCCATCTCGCCCGCAGGCCGAGTCTTCCACCGCCGGTGTACCCAAAGCCACTGTCCGGGATACCGCCGCACGTAGGATTCAATCGCGGCAGTGAAGGTCGCGGTGTTCGTGATTGCATCCTGCTCAGAGTCTCCAGTATGGACTACGTTGAGTTCCTCCCCAAAGTGCAGGACGTATCGTCGCTCGCTCTCTTCCCACAGCAGAAAGCCGGGAACCACCGCTGCGCCGGTCCTGGCCGCGATGCGCGCCATTCCTGATGCCGTACAGGCCTGCACGCCGAAGAATGGCACAAAGACACCCTGCGGAGGAGTCATGTTCGTGTCCATGAGAATGCCGACCGTCTCACCGGCGCGCATGGAGGCGATCAGGCCACGGGCAAAATCATCTTTATGGATTACACGATTTCCGTGGAGGCACCGGATCCGGTTGACGAACCTATCGACGAGCGGATTATCCAGCCGGCGTATCACCATGCCCATGGGCATACCCATGAGGGAGTGGTAGAAGCTGGAGAGCTCCCATGCTCCCAGATGTCCCGTCAAAACGAGAACGCCTTTGCCCTTGTCGCGTGCTGCGAGATAGTTTTCTAACCCCTCGTAGCGGATGAAACGGCTCGCTGCCTCGGCGGTGTAATCCGGCATCTGGCAGAATTCGGCCAGGAGGAGGCCGAGGTTGCGATATTCCGACCGGAGAATCGCCTCACGTTCCCGAGGAGAGCTCTGCGGGAGCGCAAGCTCAAGATTGCGAATTCCCACACGCCGAAGCCGCCCCAGAGCACGATAAGCCGACGAGGCGATGGCCACTCCGATCGCCCGGGCCAGCCGCCGAGGCAGAAGCCGCATAAGGTGGACGATAACCCAGACCGCAACAAACTCTGCGGTTTCGCGGACGCTGACCTCTTCTACGGGCAGGGTTCTCTGGGCAACTTCGCTCAAGCTACCAGTTTACCGACTGAACGCCCAAAAACAGAAAGGGGTGGCTGCAATGAGCCACCCCTTCCAGCCGATCAGGATCGGTTAGTTATTTTTGGCTACGACAAAGTACTTCGCGACCGTGCGGACAAATGGACGGCCTTCCTGAGTGGTTGCCTGGCTGCCATTCAGGATCGTCGTGTAGGGAACGTTCGTCCCGTAAATTGCTGCCGTTCCATCCTGATTCTGCGACAGGACCGTGCCATCGAGATCGATTCCGGCGAAGAGTCCCTTGGAACGTGAGTAGCTGAGGAACTCGGCGTTCATCTTCCAGTCGGTACCGGCCTGAGCATTGCGTCCTACCGGTCCTGCGGAGGCTGCGGCATCTGCGCCCAGCTTGACCTTGTTCTTCAACATGGCCTGCAGACCCTGCTTGTTCATTGCGATCAGCACGAGGTCAGTGGCCTGTCCGCCAGCCTGAAATCCGAAGCTGCCGCCGGTTAACTGTACGCAGACCGGTGCGCTCCATTTGCCACTTTCAGTGCGGCAGGAGGCGACGCCCTGGCCATATTGAGCGCCTACAACGAACGCGCCCTTCTTGAAGCTTGGAATGACAACCACGCACGAGGCACCGGCAAGAATGCCGCTGGGAATTGACTTGTCCGGGGTCGCCATGATCTCTTCGATCACCGCGCTGGCAGCGTTTAATCGCTCGCCAACCTTTGTTTTATCTTCATCGGCCGCGCGAGCAGACAGGGAGCAGGCGGTCAGGGTTAATCCACATAAAACCGTTGCTATCTTCTTCATCATCATTGTCGTTATACCTTTCGTGTCCACGATTAAATACGGGCTGGGCCTGAGAGAACCTGCCTATTTACAACAATATATGAGATGTGCAAAGAGGAGGGGAGGTTGTACCTGCCCCCGGCGATGAGCTTACATCAGGGTGATGAGCGCTTCGGCGGTTCATTTATAAAATGATGGGTTTAAAAAAATGGGGGTTGTAGAGATAGAGTCGAGGTTAGTCGACGCTCTCTCTACAACCCTCTCCCAGGTCTGTGTTGCTAGGTACTAATCTGCCTGACATTACCAAAGGTCACAACGGTACGAAGGTAGGTAGACCTTTGAACGGTTTTTGTTAATGGATGGGTTAACACATCGTAGAGCACGATTCATGCCATTTCTGGCGCTCCTTCTGCAACAGAAGGATCACTCGGAGAGTAACTTACGATTCAGGACCTCTACCGAGAGGGTGATGCGGTTCTTCACGCCGACCTTCCGCATGAGCGTTCCTACATGCTTCTTTACGGTGGCGAGATCGATGCTGAGTTCCTCGGCGATGACCCGGTTGGGGTGCCCTTCCATGAGCAGCTCCAGCACCTGCGTCTCCCGTTTGGTGAACTTCGGCGTATCGACCGGGTTTGGGCGTCTTTCCTCGGAGGACGACAGATCCACGAGATTCGCGAGCACTCGACGCGGCGCCCAGGCAGAGCCATCCTGAACGACCTCGATGGCCATCCGGACCTCGCTCGCCTTTGCAGTGTGGGCCAGATAGCCCTTCGCGCCGGCTCCGATGATGAGCTGGATGTGCTCGTGATCCTCTTCGAGGCCCAAAACGATCAGTCGCAGATGCGGACGGGTGCGGCGAAAGACCACCAGCAACTCGAAGATGTGATCGGTGCAGGCAGAGTCGATCAGGATGAGCGACACGCCTGAGGAGTCGAGCGCCCCCGGGACCGACAGAGGCACAATCTCCACTGGGCCGCCTTTAATGCCGCCTTCGGCGAAGATCGCCTGTAACCCAAGAATGCGCAGTGGGTCGGTAGCGACCAGGCCCAACTTCAGAGGTCCATGAGACTTCTGGTCTTTCATTTGCCGTCCAGCCTCTCTACTCAGCGTGAAACATTTAGCAGGCCGATTTCAACGGTTTATTCGGGATCGCCAACCTCGCGGAACTATAGCTTTGGCAGAACGATTCCCTGCTGCTTCTGATACTTTCCTTTGCGGTCCGCGTAGCTGACTTCGCACATCTCATCGGATTGGAAGAAGAGTATCTGGCACAGCCCTTCGTTGGCATAAATTCTTGCCGGAAGAGGTGTGGTGTTCGAGATCTCGAGTGTCACAAAACCCTCCCACTCGGGTTCGAATGGCGTCACATTGACTATGATGCCGCACCGGGCGTAAGTCGACTTCCCTACGCAGATAGTCAGCACGTCGCGGGGAATTTTGAAGTACTCGATCGACCTGGCCAGGGCGAAGGAGTTTGGGGGAACAATTACGCTGTCGGCCACAACCGTAACGAACGAACGCTCATCGAAGGCTTTAGGGTCGATAATGGCGCTGTTGACGTTCGTAAAGATCTTGAACTCATCGGAAACCCTAAGGTCATAGCCGTAGGAGGAGAGTCCGTAGGAGATCACGCCCTCCCGGACCTGTTTTTCGCTGAACGGGGAAATCATTCCGTTGTCCACCGCCTGCCGGCGGATCCAACGGTCGCTTTTAATTGCCACTCTGGTCTCTTTTCTGTTCGTTTTCGAATTCTGTCCGCTAAATTCGGCAGAAGGGTGTAAATTTAAGGCGACCGGAAACTATGCCACCCTTGCCTCATTAGATTCTTCATCTTACGGCAGCGTTCTTTCGTTGACAATCTCGTTTCGAGTTTCTACCATCACGTTACTAAAACCCGGTCAGAATTGTTTTTTCAATTTACAGCCCAAGGACGGCGGCCCAGATGATTAAGCAGGATCTTATACAAAGGGTTGTTGAGCGTACCGGACTGCCCCGAACCAAAGCAGAGTCTGCGGTTGACGCGATCTTCGACAGCATGAAGCAAACCCTCATCGCTGGCGACCGCATTGAGTTGCGGGGCTTCGGCGTCTTCACCGTGAAACCGCGGAAGACCGGCATTGGCCGGAATCCCCGGACAGGCGCTGAAGTTACGATTGCCCCCGGCAAAGCAGTACGGTTCAAGCCGGGCAAAGAACTTCATCTGTTGGACTAGCTTCGGTCCGCAATTGGACCGGTTCTGATCGCGCCCTGGCCGCTTCACATCAAATGCACCGCGTCCACGTCAACCATCAGGTTGCGTCGCGCGATGTTCTGCGACTCTGCGTAAGCCAGCATTGCTCGCAACGTTGCGCCTAGCACCTGTCGCTTTTCCGCCTTCAATACAAAGTGGTACCGGTAGATGCGCTTGAGCCGGACGATGGGGGCAGCCGCCGGTCCCAGGACCCGCACCTTGTCCAGGCGGGCCTGCTGGAACCACTTTCCGAGCGTTCCTGCCCATGCCGTAGCTTCTTCCAGCTTTTCGCTTTGAATCACTACGTTGGCGAGGACCGCGAAGGGCGGATAGTGCATCCAGCGCCGGTACTGCATCTCCTTGGCGACAAAGCCCGGATAGTCGTGTTTGGCGGCAAACTGGATCGCGTAGTGGTCGGGGTGGTAGGTCTGGACGAGGACCTTCCCCGGCAGATCGCCTCGTCCGGCGCGGCCCGAGACCTGGGTCAACAATTGGAAGACGCGCTCGGCGGCGCGAAAGTCCGGGAGCCCAAGTTGAAAGTCCGCCCCCACCACGCCGACCAGCGTTACGCCGTGAATGTCATGGCCCTTGGCGATCATCTGCGTTCCTACCAGCAGATTAATCTCTCCTGCATGCAGGCGCGCGAGGAGCCGTTCCATATCGCTGCGACCACGGACGGTGTCGCGGTCCATTCTGCCGATTCGAGCCGCAGGAAACAACTCCTGCAATCGCTCCTCACCCTGCTGGGAGCCGGCGCCGAGGAAATACAGATGCTCGCTCTCACATTTTGGGCAGGTCTTCGGGACCGAACGCCGCGATCCGCAATAGTGGCACTCCAGCCGCTGTCCTGGCTGAGCGATGTCATCGCTCTCGCTCACCTTCTTGTGGTAGGTCATCGAGATCGAGCAGTTTTCGCACTCGATCTTCTCACCGCAGCTTCGGCACATCACCACTGAGGAGTAACCGCGGCGGTTGAGGAGAAGAATCACCTGCTCGCCGCGATCGATCGTGGCCTGTGTCTCCTCGATCAGCTTGCGCGAAAAGATATGCTCCTGGCCGGTCTCGCGAAATTCGGTGCGCATATCGACGAGTTCGACGTCCGGCAGCGGCCGGGCCATCACGCGTTCGCGCATCTCCACCAGCACGTAGCGCCCCTTTTCTGCGTTTGACCAGCTCTCGAGCGACGGTGTCGCTGACCCCAGCACGACGACCGCTTCGTTGAGCTTTGCGCGCATCACGGCTACGTCGCGTCCGTGATAGCGTGGCGTCTCTTCCTGCTTGTAGCTGGAGTCGTGCTCCTCATCGACGATGATCAGGCCGAGATCGACCATGGGGGCGAAGACCGCCGACCGTGTGCCAACCACGATTCTCGCTTCTCCTCGACGAATGCGATGCCACTGTTCCGCGCGCTCATCGGGCGTCAGCTGGGAGTGGAGCATCGCCACCTCGCCCTCGAACGCGGCGTACATCTGCGCGGCCATTGCAGGGGTCAAGCCAATCTCCGGCACCAGGAGCAGCGCTGACTTTCCTGCGTCGAGGGCGCGACGCATGGCTGCGAAGTAGACCGTTGTCTTTCCTGAACCGGTAATTCCGTAAAGAAGATGCGGTCGGAACCCGCCCTTCTGCATCGCTGCGGCGATCGTTCCAAGCGCCTCCATCTGCGCTTCGTTCAGATCGTGTTCATGCGCGTGTTTCTTTCCGTGTGCGGAGACACCGCCAAGGTAAAACTCTTCCGCAACCTCTTCGATTGTTACCAGGCCGCGCTTTACCAGCGTTGCGATGGTCGACGCCGGCACTCCTATGCGCGTCAGGCTGGTTCGGAGATCCTGCACCCGCATGCGGCCACCAACGGCCGCGATCTCCGCGAGAATCGCCGTCTGATTTTCATTGAGCTTCGGCAGTCGGGCCTCCGCAACCAGGACCGCCACCTTCTCCAGCCGCCGCGCATCGCGCTCCTCTGCGACCGCTTCGCGCGTCAGCCACTTTTTGCGAACCATCCCCTCCAGCAGGCCTTTATTGGCCCCCGTAGCGGACCGTAGCGCTGAGATCTTCGCCTGGTCTCCACCTTCGAGATAGTTCAGGACTGCATATTCGCGATTCTGGTCCTCGGCACTCAGCTTCGAGCGTCGCGACGATCCCTTCGCCGCACCCTCGTACAAGACGCGGCGGCCAGCCTCGGCTATCCGGTAAAAGAAATGACGCTTGACCTCGGCCGCCAATGGCAGCATGCCGCGCAACACCTCGCCCAGCGGAGCAACGTAGTACTGGGCGATCCATGTGGCCAGCTTCATCAACTCATCCGGCAGCACGGCTGCGTCGTCGAGCACCTGCTGCACAGGTTTCACTTCGAAGTCATCTGCCGGCACATCCTCGTGCACTCGCACGACCACGCCCATGAGCCTTTGGCCGCTGAACGGGACCAGGACCCTCGCGCCTACGACGGGAACCACTCCATTCACCGCGTAGGTAAAGGTCTGGTCCAGGGGCACCGGCAGGGCAACATCGCAGAACAAGGGCATCTCAACAGTTTAGCTACTACGAAAAAATCCGTCGTTTCCGGTTCGGGCGAATCAGATACAGAACACAGGGTTGCGTCCGGTTGACGCCTGAAGTTGGTAGAGTGCAGAAAGGAGTTCCCCCATAGAGACCAAGACTCAGCCCGCCGCGTGGAGGATTCTGCTTGCCTTCGCAATCATCTATTTTGTGTGGGGCTCGACCTTTCTTGCGATTCGTATTGGCGTGCACGAAGTTCCTCCGTTGCTCTTCGCAGCGTTGCGATTTCTGGTTGCCGGGCTCGTTCTTTATGGATGGATGATCGCTTCGGGGCGAGCGCTCGCCGAACAGACAGCAGTGGATGTCGGTTTTGCTGCTCGCCTTTCTTGATCTTTCTCCTCGACTACGGACTTCTGTTCTGGGCCGAACAGCATGTGCCCTCGGGCATTGCCGCGGTCATGATGGCTACGATCCCGGTGTTCATGGCGCTGTCGGAGATCGTCTTCCTGCGAACGCAGAAGCTGACCTTTCGTCTGACCCTGGCGCTGCTGATCGGGCTGGGGGTGTGGCCGTGCTGATGAGCCGCTCGCTCCTTCTTGGCGGGGTACCGATCGACATGGCGGGCGCCGTGGCGCTCCTCATCGGATCGGTGACCTGGTCGATTGCGTCGATGCTCACGCGCAAGCTGCCTCTTCCTTCTTCCAAAGTGATGAGTTCCGGAGCGCAAATGCTCGCGGCACCCCGGAGGGGTGATGCTCACTCTTGCCTCGGCGGCGCTAGGAGAATTTCATCGGTTTCATCCGACGACGGTCTCGCGTGGAGCGTGGCTCTCGCTGCTCTACCTGATTGTCGCTGGCTCGATCGTCGGATTTACCGCTTATGTGTGGCTGATTCATCATGAATCGCCAACGAAGGTCGGGACGTATGCGTATGTCAATCCGGTAGTGGCCGTCGTGCTGGGGTATTTTATGGGCGGCGAAGCGCTTTCTCTGCGGACGATCCTGGGGACTCTGTTCGTTTTGATCAGCGTGGTGGTGATTACGACGACGCGCAAATCGGTGGCGATACCTGCGGTGAAGGAGACGGCGTGAGCGTGCCTGGTTGACGAGACAGATCTCACTCCGGCCGATGCAGATCCTCGACCTGTTCACGACCGCCAATCCTTCCATCCCGCGATCCTCGCTGGCTCCACTCCTGTCGCGCCAATACCGTTCGCATTCCGCCGCCCTCCGCGTCTCTTCGCTGAGCGGCACTGAATAGCGATGGGAATGTATCCCCAGCTTTGTAAAAAACTCTATATGTGCGATATTCGGATCGCCGAGGGCTGGATTGCATCTTATTTGCCAATGCCGTTTTATTCAGCGATTCTTAGGAGCGATCAATCGTAATGCCGACCCCAGCGCCAACTCGAGACTTTAGAAAGAGGAGTCGGCTTCGCCACGGAAGCAGATCAGCGGCAGCGGGGAGATGGCAGACCTGACCCGGGCTTACGATTGGGCCGGCACTCCGCTGGGCCCGATCTCCACCTGGCCTGAGTCGCTCCTTTGTTCGGTCAACATGCTGCTCTCCTGCCAGTTCCCAACGGTCGTCTTCTGGGGGCCGGAGATGATCCAGTTCTACAACGACGGCTATCGGCCTCTGATGGCTGAGAAGCACCCAACCGCCCTCGGCCAGTCCGCGCGGGAGTGCTGGAAGGAGGCCTGGCACCTTATCGGGCCACAGTGGGAGGCCGTTCTTGCTGATGGATCGACCACCTACATGAAGGAGGTCCTCGTCCCGGTTATCCGCAACGGCCAGCTCCAGGACATTTACTGGACCTACAGTTATAGCCCCATCTATGGCTCCGAAGGAACGATCGACGGCATTCTCATCGTCTGCCACGACGTCACCGATGAGGTGCTGGCGACCCGTAAGCTCCGCGAGAGTGAGGCTCGTACGGCGGTCAGCGAAGAACGGCTTCGGCTTGCACTTGCGGCTGCCCATGGCGTCGGCACGTGGGACTGGGATGTCGTCAACGACCTCGTCTACGCCGACGAGAATTTTGCTGAACTGTACGGCGTCGATCCGGCAAAGGCCGCAAGCGGGATTACTGTCTTTGAATTCACCCGCAACATCCATCCCGACGATCGACCCGAGGTACAGGCCGCGATTGAACGCGCCGTCCACACCTGCGATGAGTTTTCCTGCGAGTATCGCCTGATCCAGGCCGACGGCTCCGTTCGCTGGGTTGTGGCGGTAGGCCGATGCAGTTTAGGACCGAGTGGCGCACCTGCACGCTTTCCGGGGGTGACGATCGACATCACCGAGCGCAAACAGACTGAGGAGGCCCTACGCGAAAGCAGCGCTCGCCTGAGCGCGATCTACGACGCCAGCGTCGAGTATATTGGCCTGCTTACCCCTGAGGGCGTCATCCTCGATTGCAACCGCGCCTCCCTGGAGTTCGCGGGCAACAGCCGCGAGGAAGTCGTCGGCAAGAACTTCTGGGAGGCTCCCTGGTTTATCCATACGCCGGGCGCGCCCGAGGCGGTGCGGCAAGCTATCGCACATGCCGCAGCCGGAGAGTATGTCCGCCAGGAGATCATGCTCAATCGGCCCTCCGGTGAAGCGCTTCCGTTCGATTTTTCACTGGCTCCAGTTCGCGACGCGGCCGGGAAGGTTATCTTTCTCGTTCCCGAAGGACGCGAGATCACCGAACTGAAGCTGGCGGAGGCTGCGCTGATCCAGAGCGAGAAGCTTGCCGCCGTTGGGAGGCTTGCCTCATCGATCGCGCACGAGATTAACAATCCGCTGGAGTCGGTGATGAACCTTATCTATCTGGCACGGCAATACGCGGTCTCGCCCGATGCTCAGAGATTTCTCGAGACAGCCGATCAGGAGATTCGCCGCGTCTCCATTATCGCGAACCAGACGCTTCGCTTCCACAGGCAGCCCTCAAACCCGCAACAGATCAGCAGCTCCGAACTTTTCGCATCGGTGCTTGGCATCTACGAAGGAAAGCTCAAGAATGCTGGAATCGAGATCGAGACGCGGTTTCGGGCAGACCATCCGGTTGTCTGCTTCGAAGGAGATATTCGTCAGATACTGAATAACATGGTGGGGAATGCGATCGATGCGATGCCCTCCGGAGGACGACTGCTGGTAGGTAGCCGCGAAGGAACGGATTGGCGCACCGGCCGCAAGGGACTCGTCCTTACTGTCGCAGACACCGGAGTCGGCATTGACGCAAAGGTTCTGCAAAATATCTTCGACCCCTTCTTTACTACCAAGGGAATCGGGGGCACTGGTCTGGGCTTGTGGGTGAGTTTGGAGATCACAGAGCGACACAAAGGCAGGCTGAAAGTGCGTAGCAGTCAGCGCGAAGGAAACAGGGGCACGGTCTTCTCGCTTTTTCTTCCCCTGGAAGCTTGCTGAGCTCTTCTTTCTGCCGACCTTCTCGACATAAGGCGCAGACCTAGCCCTTAGCTGGAGCCTTGAGGCCCATTTGAGCCATTACCTTCTGTAGATCCTTCCACGCCTCGCCTTTCATCTGCGGATCGCGCAACAGATATGCCGGATGGTACGTAACCACCAGCTTCGCGCCGCGACAGCTGTGCCATCTTCCTCGTAGCGAGGAGAGCGATTGTTTGACGCCCAGCAGATAAGTAGCCGCTGTGGAACCGAGAGCCACGATGACCTCCGGCTGCACGACATCGATCTGCCGCAGCAGAAACGGATCGCATGTGTTTGCCTCAACGGGCTCGGGAACGCGGTTTGCGGGTGGTCTGCACTTCACGATATTGGCGATATAGACCTGCTCCCGTTTCAGCCCCATCGCCTGAATCATGTTGTTCAGCAGCTGTCCTGCCTTGCCGACGAAGGGCACACCCGAAGCGTCCTCATCTGCACCTGGACCCTCACCAACAAACATCAACCGGGCATTGGCGTCGCCATCGCCGAAGACGATCGTTCGCCGCCCTGCATAGGCCAGCGGGCAGCGGGTACAGTCGCCAATCTCTTCCTGAATCGCAATCAGTGCTTCGGGTTTATGCGCAGGAGCCACCCGGCTCTCCGGCAACGGGGCGAGATCGTCGAAACTCACCAGCTTCGCTATGGGAGGCTCCAGAAAGGCAGGTCTTGCCGGAACGAGCGGAGTCGGAACAGGAGTCTTCTCCGGCTCCTCCGCCGCAGCCGCTTCAACGGGCAGCGGTCCAGCAGCAACATCCACATCGACAGGAGCAGCCGCATCGGTTGAAACGTCGGCAACCACCGGCTCGCCCTGACGATAAAAGTCATGGATGCCGAGGTCGCGAAGATATTCAACATACGCCCGCAGCTGCTGCTCAGATTCGACTGCCATGGCTCTATGGTACCGCTAGTTAGTGCAGCGGAAGATCCAGCACCGGTTCCACCACGCGCTCCGGCAGAACGAACTTCACATGGCCCTGTTTGATCTCATCCTGCGCCACGCGGCAAGCCTTCATTGACTTCGCTACGATGAGCGGAGAAGCACCCGACTGCAACTGCCGAGCCCGTCGTGCCGCACCCTTTACCAAGCTGTACTTATTGTGGAATGCACTTTCACTGGTCATGCCAATACCCCCGTAGTGTGAAGTTATATCTCAGGTGAGCCGATTGCCCAACACAATTCGCAGTGGATAAGTGGGTCCTTATCTCTCAAACGTATTTAATGCCGCCTGCAACTTCGGTGAAGCCGCATCGGTCCTGCAACTCGAAGCGATGGCCTGAACACCGTCCCGTACGCCGCGCTCGCACAAAACAATCGCTCGCAGCTCCGTGACTGCCTGATCCAGAACATCGTTCACCAGAGCATACTTGTAGTCCTGCATCTGCTTCAACTCATGCCGCGCCTCGGCCAGCCGACTCTGGATGACCGTCTCGGAGGTTACGTGTTCCGCCTCGCTCCGGTTCCTCAGCCGTCTCTCCAGTACATCCGGGCTTGGTGGCAGGATGAAGATCGACACCGCCTGCGGCAGCTTCATCATTACCTGCACTGCGCCCTGCACGTCGATATCGAGCAGCAAATCCTTGCCTGCATCCTTCGCATGTTGGAGCGCGGAGAACGCCGTCCCATAGTAGTTTCCGAAGACCTGCGCCCATTCCAGAAAGTCTCCGGCAGCGATCATTCGCTCAAACTCGGCCCGAGTCGTGAAGTGGTATTCGCGGCCGTCTTCTTCAGACCCGCGCGGCGATCGCGTCGTATACGAGATGGAAAAATCCAGCCCCTCGACCAGCGAACGCACCTGGCTCACCAGCGTCGATTTTCCCGATCCCGATGGCGCCGAAATAATAAAGAGTATGCCTGCCATGCGCCTCAATCACCTATGCGGTAGTTTCTGCCAGTGTAGCAATCGCCTCTACTCCAGATTCTGAACCTGCTCGCGCGATCTCTCAATCTCCGCTTTCATCTCGAGGCCCAGCTTCGTAATCCGAAGGCTATTCTCGCCTGCCGCCCCGCTGGTCTTCGACAGCATCGTGTTCGCCTCGCGGTTGAGCTCCTGCAGCAGAAAGTCGAGGCGCTTGCCCAGCTCTCCACCTTCGTTCAGCATCGCGATAAAGCGGTCCACGTGCGTTCGCAAGCGCACGATCTCCTCTTCCACATCGCTCTTCTCCGCGAGCACCGCAGCCTCAGTCAACAGGCGCTCCTCGCTGACGGGCGCACCTTGTGTCAACTCGAGCAGGCGGCTCCGTAGTCTTTCGAATTGCGCCTCACGCACTCCATTCCTCAAGCCTGCCATCTCGTCAGCGAATGTTCGCAGCCGCAACATCGAAGCCTGCAGCTCCGCGACGAGCGAAGCGCCCTCCTGCGCTCGAACTTCATTCAACTTCTCGATCAGGGGTCCAAGCTCTGAAAGCACGGCGGCATCCAGTGCGGCTAACTCGTCCGGCCCAACGCTGCTCTCGGCGGTCATCATGCCGGGGATCCGCAGCATCGCGTTCAGGTCCGGTTCATAGGACAGGCCATTCGCCTCCGAGGCCTCGCGATAGGCCAGCATATAGGCGCTCAGCAGGCCGGTGTTTAACTGAATCTCTGCTGCGGCTCGACGTTCGACCTGCAACGTCACCTCGACATGGCCGCGCCGCAGATGCTCCTTTAACATTCTGCGTATCTGAATCTCCAGGCCGTCGCAGTACGAGGGCAAGCGAAGGTTGAGATCGAGGAAGCGATGGTTCACGCTCTTCATGGCCAGCGTAAAGCCCACGCTATCTATCACCGAGCCGCGCAGACTGGCATATCCAGTCATCGAATAGATCTCACTCACGCAATCCCCTCCAGATTCGCCGCCAACGTAATCTCGCCATTGCCAGAAGGGGTGGAGCGTTCTCCAACGAACTGCATATTGTAGAGCCGTTGGTAGGTTCCCGAGTTCCGCATCAGCTCATCATGCGTTCCCATCTCCGTAATCTGCCCGCCTTCAATCACTGCGATCCGCGTGGCCCGCCGCACTGTCGAAAGGCGATGCGCGATGACAAAGACGGTGCGTCCCTGCATCAGATTGGCGAGCGCAGCCTGCACAAAAAGCTCGCTCTCCATGTCAAGCGCCGAGGTCGCTTCATCCAGAATCAGGATTGGCGAATTCTTCAGGATGGCCCGCGCAATCGCCAGCCGCTGCCGCTCGCCCCCGCTCATCCGCGTACCCTTCTCGCCGATCTTTGTGTCGTAGCCCTCCGGCATGTTGAGGATGAAGTCGTGTGCCAAGGCCATTCGCGCCGCTTCCTCCACCTTGCTCAGCGGAACATCCGGCTGGCCGTACGCGATGTTGTTCCGCACCGTGTCGTTGAACAGCACCGTCTCCTGCGTCACCTTGCCGATCTGCTCTCGCAGTGAGGCGATCGTCACATCCCGCAGATCGTGGCCGTCGATTAGAATTCGCCCCTCGTTCACATCGAAGAATCGCGGAATCAGATTCACCAGCGAGGACTTGCCAGCCCCGCTGGGTCCCACCAACGCAATCACCTCGCCTGGCTGCACCGTCAGGTTGATGTCGTGGAGAACCCGCTTCGTCTCTCCGTCGCTCTCATAGGCGAAGCCTACGTTCTCAAACCGAATTTCTTCCTTGAAGCCCTTCAACACAAATGCGCGCTTCTTCTCCTGCACGTCGTCGGTCGCATCCATGAACTTGAAGATTTCTTCGCTCGCGCCAAGCGCCTGCTGAAAGCTGTTGTAGAACGCTGCAAACTTCCGCACCGGGTCGTATAGCGTAAACACCGCAATGAGGAAGGTGATAAACGATCCCGCTGTCATCTGCTTTTGCTGGATGCTCCATCGGCCAAGCAGCAGCAACAAGGCAATTGCCATCGATGCGATCAAGTCCATCAACGGTGAGCTGATCGCCTGCACCTTCACCGATTTCAGATTGGCATCGAACAGCCTTCGCGCAGCCTTGCGAAAGCGGTTCATCTCCCACATCTCCATGCCGAACGCCTTCACAATGCGATTGCCCGTGATCGTCTCGTGCAGGATGTTCTGGATCTCGGCGAGCTTATCCTGCCCTCTGCGTGTCGTGCGCCTTACCCCGCGTCCAATGCGCCGGGCCGACAAGACCACCACCGGCAGGAACAGCAGAAGCACCCATGCCAGTTTTCCTCCGACGATCACCACCGCAATGGCGGTAAAGATCAGGGTGAAAAGCTGCTGCAGAAAATCGCTCAACACTGTTGACATCGCAAACTGAACCTTCTCGATGTCGTTGATCAACGTCGACAGGAGCGTGCCTGTCGTGTGTTTCTGAAAGAAGGCTACCGACCGCCGAAGAATTGCGTTATATAGATCGTTCCGCAGATCCGTGATCATGCCGAATCCAGCGCGATTGACCAGATACGTTCCGCAATAGTCGCAGACCGATTTCAGCAATGCCGATCCAACCAGCGCCACCGCGACCACCGTCCATGCATTGTGGAAGTAGCTCGGCAGAAACTGCTGCAGATTGATCACGTAGTCCGTATGCGGAACGCGGAAGACAAGCACGAGCCCCGGCGGCGCTTCGGGGTCGAGCACATTATCAAAGATCGGCTTCACGAGCAGGATGCGGAACGCTGCCATCGCACCGACGACTGCCATCAGCACAACCGATGCCAGCGAGTACAGGACATACGGCCGAGCATAGAGCAACAATCGCCAGATGCGCCTCAAACTCTCACTCTCCTGATCGCCCTTGCTTTACTGCGCATCTCACTATTCTAGTGCGCGGCGCCGTTTTTGCAGACCAATCGCGCTTTCTACTTCGGCATGTCCCGGTGTGCGGTCTTCACCCGGTAGCCCTCATGGGTTAGGCGCTTCTTCATCTCTTCCGCGATAAAGACAGAGCGGTGCTGCCCGCCCGTACATCCAAAGGCCACCGTCAGATAGCTCTTTCCTTCCTTGATGTAGTGCGGCAAAAGAAACTTCAGCATGTCCGTCGTCTTGTCCAGAAACTCCTTCGTCTGCGGGAACTGGCGAACGTATTTCGCCACACGGGGATCCCTCCCGGTCAGCTTGCGAAACTCCGGCACGAAATGCGGGTTCGGCAAGAATCGCACATCGAATACCAGATCCGCCTCGGTCGGCACCCCATTCTTGAACCCGAAGCTGTTTGAAGAGACCATCAGTGTTTGATCGCTCTCTGCACGTTCAAACTGGGCGTTGATATGCGCTCGCAGATCGTGGACATTGAACTTCGTAGTATCCAGCACGATGTCCGCGACGTTACGAATCGGATCGAGACGTTTCCGTTCTGCCCGAATCGATTTCACTACCGTATCGCTGCGCCCCATCGGATGCGGCCGTCGCGTCTCTGAGAAGCGTCGAATCAGCGCCTCATCACTCGCCTCCAGAAAGAGCACGCGCGTTGGGAGCACCTTGCGGACATCCTTCAGGATCGTAGGGAAGTCATCCAGCCGCATCCCCTCGCGCACATCGACGACCAGAGCTGCGCGCTCAATCTCTGCAGATTGGCGTACGAGGTCAGCGAATCGATGCACCAGCTCAAGCGGCAGATTATCGACGGAGTAGTAGCCCAGATCTTCAAACGCCTTGAGAGCCGAGAGCTTTCCGGATCCCGAAAGTCCAGTCAGAATGACCAACTCGCTTCGATGCTCGGAGGCCGACCCGGGCTTCTTCGTCTTTTTGTGTTTCTTGTCGTCTGACTTCTTAGGCTGCTTCTTCGTCTTCTTGCTCGACATGCGGAAATCCTACCATTTCGACTAAGGAACCTCGATCAGCTCCATCTTGCCGTCACGTTTGCGATGCAGCACCATCGCCTGTCCGCCGTGGTCGCGGAAGACAAAGACGTCGCGATCTCGAAAGGCCGCCTCTTTCACCGCTTCTTCCAGCGACATCGGCCGGAGGGCAACGCCATCGGTCGAACGCACGACATGAGGCTCCGCCAACGGCGAATGCGACGGAAACGAATGCACGAGCATCGGAATTGCCTTGCGCCCAACGCTGGTTTTGGTCGCAACCTTGACGGGTACGCTCGCCTTCCTGGTTCGGGGTGGAGCAACCTCCACGTCGGCACCCTTCACGTCTGTTTTGGGGTGCCGCTTACTCGTCCCGAATTTCTTTTTCTGGCGAATCCCCTGCCGTTCGATCGTCTCCAGCGCATCACGCAGAGCAGCCTCCATCTCTGTAGCCTCGCAACGGGCGACGAGCTTGTAGTGCTTCATCTGTATCGTCAGCTCAGCGATCTGACGGTACTTGTCCGTGGATAGAATCACATGCACGCTGCCGGAGTTGCCCACGATCTTCGCGACGCGCGCGAGCCCCGCCTCGGCCTGCACCTTCAGCTTCTTTGTGATGGTCGTCTGTCTACCGGTGTACTCCACGTCCATACGTTCACCTCGTCCTGCAAACAATCGCAGACGACTAGCGTACACGACGTTGGTGCGTACTAGGAATCTGCATGTCTTCCCGGTACTTCGCCACCGTTCTCCGGGTAACCTGGATTCCCTGCCGTTGGAGTTCGGCGGCCAGCTGATCGTCCGTCAACGGCTTTCGCTCGTCTTCTTCCTCAATCAGCTTTTTCACCTTGCGCTTGAGCAGAACCAGCGGCAGGTCACCGCCCTCCGGCCCGTTCACGCCCTCGGAGAAGAAGAAGCGCAGCTCAAACACACCCTGCGAGGTATGCACATACTTGTTCGCCACCGCGCGGCTGACGGTCGAAGGATGCACGCCGATCTCCTCGGCAACTTCTTTGATCATCATCGGTTTCAGCGCGTTGACGCCGTGCTCCAGAAACTCCTGCTGGCGCCGCACAATTACATCGCAGGTCCGCACGATCGTATTCTTCCTCTGCTCGATGTTGCGCAGCAGCTGAATCGCGGATTTGTACCGCTCCTTCACGTACTCTTTGACTTCCTTCTCGGTTTGTTTCTGCTGCAACATCTTGCGATAGCCCTGGTTCAACCGTAGCGTGGGCATATCCTCTTCGTTCATCACCACGATGTAGACGTCGTCCCGCTTGACAAACGCAACATCCGGTTCAATCAGCCGCGTCTCGCTGTGGTTGTAGCGTTGTCCGGGCCTCGGGTCCAGTGTCCGGATAAACTCCACTGCCGCGGCCACTTCTTCAGGCGATCTGCCACAACTTCGCGTCAACTCGCGCATATCCTTCTTCTGCAGCAAGGGCAGGCAATTGCTCACTACATGTCTCGCAATGCTGAAGACATCCGAGCGGTCTCCATTGTGCGCCGAGTGATCGGAGTCCGGAGTGCAGTTGTACTTATCGCTGACTTCGCCGTTGCCTGCAGGCGAATCCGACGTCATCCTGTTCCGTCGCCGGAGCACAATCGAAGCCTCACCCTGCTGGGCGCAGATCTGAATCAAGAGGCACTCGCGCAGGTCTCGCGCGCCCACGCCGACCGGATCAAGGAAATTGACCAGGGCTCTTGCTTCCCGGACGACGCCGAGATAGAACGCCAGCTCCTCGTTGGCCGCTGCTGCGATCTCTAAGCCTTCATCCTCGATTGCGCTGTCGCCGTTCGGGGACTCCAGAACCCCGGACAACGGGCCTCTGCTCGTCCGCGGAAACGGAATCGGCTCAGGCCGTCCCGGACGCCTGGATTGAATCAAGAGCTCGACCAACTCCTCGTCGGTTGCGGTCAGATAGCCATCTTCGTTCAGGTTCCCGACGACCAGCTCCGTCGCGGCCCGAACCTCAGGGCTCAGCGTCAGTGAGCCAAGCTGCCACCCGAGGTGGTCGCTCAGCGTACTCGGTTGCGAGAGAAAATTTTCAAACGACGGCTTGTCGAACTCTTCAAAGTTCGACGCCGTACGGAACCCCGGATCGAGATAGTCCTGAAAATAGCTACCGAAGTCAATCTCATCGAACGGGTCTTTCTCGACCCGCTCGCTCTCGGCGGCTACCTCTTCGGCCGAGCGCTCTCGATCCCCTTCGAGGCCAGCCCTCTCTTCCAACGAGACGGCGGACTCTTCCAACTCCTCAAGCACCGGATTCTCCACCATCTCGGTGTTGATCATCTCTTTCAGCTCAAGCTTGTTCAGCGCCAGAACGCTGACCATCTGCACCAGTCCAGGCGTGAGCACCTGCCGTTGTGAGACCTTCAAGTTCAGCTTTGGTTGCAGCAGCAAATTAACCTCTTCGTGGACCGGTTTTACTCAGCTAGTCCATAGATGCGCGTCGTTTGGCTCTAATCGTGCTTATCAACATTGTTGTGCAATCCTCTGCACACTCAGCACCAATCGTTGGCATGGCCACAGTCTACACGCCTCTTGGTGTATCTGGCTGTAAGTCTAACCGTACCAATGGCTGCGCGAACTCCACCTATAGCAACCCAGCCTTACAACAATCGTTGTAGGCATTGACCCTCAATCCATCGAGAAGTTCTCTCCCAAATAAATTCGTCTGACATCTGGATTGCGCCCCAGTTCTCCCGGCGTCCCTGTAGCAAAAATTTTTCCCTCGGTAATGATGTATGCCCGGTCGGTCACCGACAGGGTCTCGCGCACGTTGTGGTCAGTAATCAGCACTCCGATCCCACTCCGCTTGAGGCCGAAGATGATCTCCTGCAGGTCCAGCACGGCGATCGGGTCGATACCCGAAAAGGGCTCGTCCAGCAGGATGAATGCCGGTTCGATGGCCAGGCAACGGGCGATCTCCACCCGTCTGCGCTCTCCGCCGCTCAGCGCATAGCCTTGCGTCTTCCGCACGTGCCCCAGATTCAGCTGTTCGATCAGCCTCTCGGTGCGCGTACGCCTGGCCTCCCAGCTCAACTGCTGCGCTTCCAGCACGGCCAGAATATTGTCCTGAACGGTGAGCTTGCGAAATACCGAGGGCTCCTGGGGCAGATAGCTGATTCCGTAGTTCCGCGCCCGCAGATACATCGGCAACCGGCTGATATCGTGTCCGTCGGCCAGCACCCGTCCCGAATCCGGGCGCACCAGCCCGACGATCATGTAGAAGCTTGTCGTCTTTCCCGCGCCGTTCGGCCCCAGCAGACCCACCACCTCGCCCTGTTCGATCTGGAGATTGACTCCCCTCACCACCTGGCGTCCGCCGTATGATTTGCCGATCTCCTCTGTCGATAACGTCTTCATTGCCTGTTCTTCACCCGCGTCTCCGTGCGCACTCGCTGCCCCACGCCGCTTCCTTCATTAGAAACCACGACGTTCTCATCGCCCGAGTGGAATCGAAGCGACGTACCTGTTACGGTCCCCCGCCGCTCATCGATAACCTTCGGCAAAACCGTCGCGGTGCCCGTCAGAACATACATCTCGTCGCTCGCCGTATAGACCAGTTGATCGCCCGTCACGCGCCGGCCCGGCTGCTCCATCTCAATGTGCCCCGTCACCAGCATCCGTTCCAGGCTGCCGCCCATGAATCCATCTGCGAATCCATCTGCGGAAGATGCTTTGACTACCTTTGCAGTATCTGCCTTGCCCCCGGACAGGTACACCACGGCCTGCTGAGCGAGCATCCTGCCATCGCCGGTGTTCACCTCGACGCCGCCCGTAAACTCGGCCTTCCTTGCTTGGTCGGAGTAGATCAGTTCCCGACTGGCGATCCGCATCACTCCGGCCTTGCCCAATCCTGCGACCTTTCCGGCGGAGGTACTCTGCTTTGCTGAGTCCGTCTTCGTCCCTTCCGACTTTCCTCCGTCTGTCTTCGCTCCATTTGGAGGCGAACTGCTACGCACCAGCACTGTGTGCACCGACATCGGAGAGCCCTGGCCTTCTCCACGCGCCAGCAACCGCTTCTGTCGCTGCTCAAACTGAATCACTGGAGCTTCCACTTGCGAAGCTCCCTGCCACAGCCGCGCCGGCCTGCCAGACACTCCATGAAACGTCACGATCTGCGACTCATGCTTCAGCTCAGCCCGGGCTGCCAGCACATGCACCGGCTCATCCGCACTCCCGGCCTGCCCATAGCTTGCCTTGACCGAACCTTCCGCAACAGCATCGCCGCTCTGCTGTTCCGTGACCACGCGATCAGCCCACAGGATGCTCGTTCCATCGCTCACCTGCACATTGCTCGTCAGCGTCGCCCGCTCGGACGATCCGTCGTAGACAGCTCGTTCCGCCGTCGCCCTCTCCTCAGCTGGCGCAATCGTATCTCCTGGCTTCTTAACCGGCAGCTGGGTCAGCACGACATGGCCCTGCACTGTTGCGTCGGCGATCTCATCCGCACCCTGTTTGTCCAACACATCTGTCTTCGCCTGTTTGCTCATGGCCGTCCCGCCAGTTCCGCCCGATCCACGACCATCAGGCCGAAAATGAGCCACCAGAGAATCCCCTGCACTCGTGTTGACCACCCCTGTTGCGCTGACTTTTCGCAGCGCAGTGTGGCCATCTCCATGCACCTCGGCGATATGATCTGCGTTGCCAATCCGCATAAAATGCGCGGTCAGCACATCGCCCGAGAACACGCTGCTGGCTACCACGCCCTTCTCGGCAGCGGTCAGCACCTTAAGCCGAGCATCTCCGGTCGCCTTCGCGTCCTGCACGAGCGTTTTTCCCGCAGAATCCGTAGTCAGCGCCAGCTCCACTGCACCTGCGTTCAACTCCCGTTCGTTCCATGGCTCTCCGACCGCATTCGACGACCGCATCTTTTCATGCAGATGGACGGCGCCATTCATTGCCACATGCTGCGGATGCCCCTTCGCGTCGAACGCCACCCGCCCCTCGGCTGCTTCTCCCCGCGCCTGCCGCAGCGGTTCATCCGAGCCATATTTCACCCCACCAGTCAGCATCGCGGACACCGGTTGGTTCTGCGGATTCAGCGTCATCTCGCCTCGCGGAGCCACCACCTTTCCTCCGGCGCTATTGGTCAGCGTCACGTCGCCGTCGCCCTCCACCTTTTCCGCCGAACCATCCTTCCTCAGATGAACCACTGCATGCTGGGCCTGTACCGTCTGCCCCTCGCCTTCGCCGGGCTTCTCTCCAATCGAGACGTACTTCGCCTGCGAGAGCACCATCGTCTGGCCGGGCCGGTCCAGAACCGCATGCGATGCTGTTAGCAATACCGGCCTGTCATGCTGCAGCCCGTTCACCCGCACCGCAGAATGCAGTATCACCACACCCGTGTCCGAACTGTAGTCCGCGCCTACCGCGTGGCCCGTCATCCCACCCGATTCAAACTCAATATCCTTGTCGGTCGCCGCCACACCCAACTTTTGCAGAAATACCAGTCCGCTGGTCGTCACGTGAATCAGGCGCTCGTCCTTGCTCTCATGCTCCCCTGTCATTTCCCCGGACTTCGTTCCATGCAGGTCTTTCCCTGAGGCGTAATCCCTCTTCGCATTTGCATCCGCGGCCTCGGGAGCCTGCAGGTCAATGTGCACCTCCCCCACAGCGCGCACCACCCCGTTCTTCTGGTCATACTCGAACTCATTGCCATAGATGCGGTCGGCGCGGTCCTGCTTCCTTCCGTACAGCACAATCCCCACGTCGTGCAGCGTCATCTTGCCATCGGAGCGCTCCACTGCCTTCGCGGCATGGATCGTATAAACCGTCCTGCCCTCGACCGACTGAGACCATGTAATGCTGTTGCTCTCGCGCCGGACGTCGATCCCAAGTTTCGCCGGCAGATTCTTCAAGAAACGGTGCGCCCGATAGTGAGCGTATCCCATGAACGCGGCAACCACTATCACCAGCAGGCCCGCACCCACCAGCAACCAAACCCGCAGCCGCTCTACTGAAACGTTCATCCTTCTCTATCTTCTCACCCAAACCAATGCAGGCCGGCACCGTCAAGACAAAACAAATCAGTCTCTTGTCCAGTTCTTAATCCGCGCCTCTCTGCAGAATCCACGGCAGCAACAGGGCTAAACTATCCCTATGGCCGATCAGCTCTACCTTAGCCTCTGGTTCCCTAACTTTCGTTTAGACTCACTGCCCGCGGCCCTGGTATCGGTCATGCGCCAGTTCGCCCTTATCAGCAAGGATCCGCGCGTTGCCGCCGCCAGCGCCTATCCCATCAGCTTCACCGAAGCCCCCGCCTATCAACGCCTCTACGTCCTTGACGACCGCTCCGAAGATACCTCCGCCGCGCTGATCGAAAACGCAGTAGCCGAGGCCACCGAGCAGTTGCACGACGATACCGCCTACGAGTTCGAGATGCGCTGGAAGCTCTGGGCCCCCGATGCAAGCAGCAGCCAGGTAGCCGAATCCGCCGCGCTCGACACCCTCTGGAAGCCTCAGCCCTCCACCGTCCGTGTCCTTGGCTTCGGCCCGGAGTTCGACGACGCCACGTTCGAGCAGAATGGACACATCCGCATCGACTTTGGCCTCGACACTCCCTGGCTCGCCGAGACCATCGATGACGAAGACCTCGACGAAGCCGCTACCAAGCATATCCAGCAGAACGTTGAGATTCTCCTCGCCTTCATCCTCTCGGTCGAGAAAAACTGCGGCATCAGCAGCCGTCTTCTCTGGACGGAGTCCGGCGAACCCCTCGCTCAAAAACTCATTGACCGCCTGCAGCGCGTCAACTGACCTGAAACCTTTACGAAAATTTACGGAATCCCTTACGCCATCATTATGAGTGACCTGCTGAAATACTCTTCAGCGGCATGACATCGCCGTCAGGAGAGAGTTTCGTGAACACTTTTCGCACCCGCAGACCGCTTCTTGTAAACGCCACGCAATGCATCCACCCCACCACCATCCTCACCGACTCCGGGCAACGCAAGGCCTATCCCGGCGACTGGATCATCGAAGGGGAAAACCAGCGCTACATCGTAGACAACACCTTCTTCCAACGAACATTCGCTCCGATTCCATGGACGCCCTCCAGCGAAGGGCGCCACTACGTTGTTAGCCGTTCGTCTTCGCTCGAACACCAACCTCAACCCGAATCCCCCGGCCCATCCCCACCCGGCAAAGAAGAAAAGTGCAGTGTCCTATGGCATTGTCCGTCGTACAAGAACCTTCGGCCCCTTCGTTCTCGCCCTCGCTGACAAACCCTTTCCTCAACGAACTCACGGCAGCCACCATGAGAACGCGCAAAGCGCAACTGCAGGACGTCCGCTCCATCCACCAACTAATCCATAGCTTCACCCACGACGGGACTCTGCTCCCCCGGCGTTACACCGAGATCTGCGATAACATCCACACCTTCACCGTCGTTGAAACCAACTCCGGCCAATTCCTCGGCTGCGCTGCTCTCCACGTCTACGGCCAACATCTGGCTGAGGTCAGATCCATCGCCGTTCGCGCTGAGACCAAGGGACACGGAGCCGGGGGCCTGCTCGTCCGCGCCCTGCTCGATCAAGCCGAAGCCGGCGGCATCCCATGCGTCTGCCTCTTCACCCGGATCCCCGCCTTCTTCGAACACTTCCACTTCCGTGTCACCGAACACCGCGCGTTGCCGGATAAAGTGCAAAGAGACTGCATGCACTGCATCCGGCGCAACGCATGCGACGAGGTCGCGATGGCAATCGGCCCGCTTCCAGCGGCAGGCAAAATGTCTTCGAGTCTCCGCGAACCTCGCCCTCCCACAGACCTCGTCCAACTGCGCCTGTGAGCTGCTGATCCACCTGCTAACCCAAAAGACGCATTTCCACAGCCGTATCGACCTCGATACCATTCGGCACGTAACACTTGCGGCGGGCTATTTTCCTCATGGATGATTGCCGCCAGGAGTTACAGGCAACTCTCCGGGCTTCAGTCGATACGATGGCCATGAGCCGGCAGAAACGCCAATCTCTCGCGCTCGCGTCCAACAAACGCGAGCCATACAGGAAAAAAGATGGAATCTCTTCAGCAGAACGATCAGGTTGCAATGTACCAATCGAATTTTCGTGCCGAGGACGGGGCAGGGGTTCGTCCTTCGCTGGCCATCTACGAAGGCGTCATCCTTCCTCTCGCAACCCTCTGCGCCGTCCTGCTCTTTGTCGCAGGCGCGATGATGCTCACCATCTAACTCACAGCTGACAAATCGTTAACTGTCTGTCGTCAACAACACAAAGCGGAAGCCAACCAGCTTCCGCTTCGTCTTGTTGCCTGCATACCAGCGGCTAACCAGCGACGACAATCTCCGAGAAATCGGCGATGCCGGAGAAGTCCCCGAGCACCTTCTCTAACAATGCCAGCCGATTCGCCCGCACTGCTTCGTCTGGCGCCATTACCATCACCGCATCGAAGAAGGCATCCACCTGAGGCCGCAGCGTAGCGATCTGCTCCAACGCGGCGGTGTACTTCTTCTCCGCGCGCAGTGCTTTCACCTTCGCGGCCAACTCCGCAGAACGCTCGGCGAGCGCCTTCTCGGTCGGCTCCGTCAGCAGGGCAGTCTCCACACTGGATCCCGCTGCGACTCTCTTGTCCTTCGCCTGCGCGAGAATGTTCTTCATCCGTTTGAACGCAGCCGACACCGCAGTGAAGTCATCGGAACCGCGAACCGCCGTCACAGCCTCCGCACGAGCGACTGCATCGCGAACATCGTTCGCTCCCGCTGCAAGGACTGCCTTCACCACGTCATACGCCTGCGCCTTTGCTTCACGCAAATAGAATTCCAGCCGCTCTGCGAAGAAGACCTCCACGCGCAATCGCACAGCCTCGTTCTCCGAAGCTGCATCGGTGACATCACCCAGCGACAGGGACAGCGGAGTCTTCCCCTCCGCCAGAATCTTCACAATCCCATTCGCGGCTCTTCGCAATGCAAACGGGTCCTTCGACCCTGTAGGCTCGAGCCCCAACCCGAACATGCCGACGATGGTGTCTGCTTTATCGGCAATTGAGAGCAGCGCACCTTCTGTCGTCCGCGGAACGGAATCCTCCATCGACTCCGGCAGGTACTGATCGTAGATTGCATCGCACGTTGCCGCATTGCATCCCTGCGCTCGCGCATATAAGCCGCCGACGATACCCTGCAGTTCGGTAAACTCCTTCACCAGTTCCGTCGTCAGATCTGTCTTCGCCAGTTCAATCGCGGTGAGCAGCGCATCAAGCTCAACCTTCGTCCCGCTCTTCCCGGCGAGTTTCACGGCGATCTCCCGCATGCGCGCCGTCTTCGCCGCATAACTGCCCAGATCCTTCTGGAATGTCACATTCTCGAGCAGCTTCACTCGCTCCGCCAGCGGCACGCGCTGATCGAACTCCCAGAAGAACCGGGCATCATTGAACCGCGCCCGCAGAACGCGCTCATTGCCATGGCGGATTACGCCTTCGCCCGCTGCATCGGTCTCGGTGTTCAGGACTGCGAGAAAATGCGGGGCCAGCTTTCCGTCTTTTTCCTCCACGGCAAAGTAGCTCTGGTGATCGCGCATCACTGTCACCAGAACCTCATCCGGCAGCGCAAGAAACACCTTCTCAAACCCACCGATCAGCACCGAAGGCCACTCTGTCAGCTGCGTCAGCTTGTCCACGAGGCCGTGGTCCTCGCGCCAACGCGCACCGGCGACCTGGCGCATCACTTTATCCAACGCCTTCCGAATCCTCTGGCGTCGCTCCTCTACCTCGGCAAGAACAAATCCGCCGAGCAGCGCATCCTGGTAGTCCGCCCGGCGCCTTCAGTGCAATTGGATCGTCGCCAAACAACACGCGATGTCCATAGGTCACCGCACCCGCTGTCTTTCCTCCGAACGTCACGGGAACAACATCCTCACCCAGCAAAGCCACCATCCACCGGACAGGCCGCACAAATCGCTCCGGCTTGCCGGGGCGCCAGTACATATTCTTCGCCCAGTAAATCCCTGCGAGTTCCTTCGGCATCTCCTCTGCGATGACCTCGACAGCACCGCGCCCGGGCTTCACTACCGTCGCCGCCAGATACTCCCCTTTGGCATTCGTCACCGTCTTCAGATCTGTGACCTCGACCCCGGCCTTCTTCGCAAACGCCAATGCGGCCGGCGTCGCTGCGCCATCTTTATAGGCCACTTTGACGGAAGGCCCCACCATCTCCTCCGCCACATCCTGCTGGCGTTCGGCAACGTCCTTCACCCAGACCGCGAGCCGCCGCGGCGTAGCAAAGCTCTTCGTCACCGCGCCCGAGCACATCAGCCGCTCGCGTTCGAGCATCTTCACCACGCGCTGCGAAAGCTCCGCCTGCGCCCCAGCGATCATCCGCGCCGGCACCTCTTCCAACCCAATTTCAAAGAGAAAATCCATCACACTCTCACTCACGCGCTGACCTGCTGACTTGCCAACTCGCTGATCAACTGACCCTGCGCAGCATAAGCCTTCGCCACTCCCACAACCAGCGTCCGAATCCGCGCCATCACACCCACCCGCTCGGTTACCGAGATCGCACCCCGGGCATCCAGCAGATTAAAGACATGCGAGCACTTCAGCGCCAGCTCATAAGCGCCAAGCACCGGAAACCGCTTCAGCTCCAGGCTATCCATCTTTTCAAAGCTCTTCGCTTTGTCGAGTAAGGCCAGGCACTCCGCCTCATACATCTCAAGGTGCTTCCATAACGAGCTCACATTTGCGTAGTCGAAGCTATAAGCGGAGAACTGCTCCTCTTCCGCCAGCCGCATCTCGCCATAGGTCACTTTGCGTCCGGTGTCCGGCTCGACGGCCCACACAATGTCGTAGATCGAATCCACATCCTGGAGAAACGCCGCGATCCGTTCAAGCCCGTAGGTAATCTCGCCCGAGATCGGGTCCAGATCCATTCCTCCGCACTGTTGAAAGTACGTGAACTGGGTAATCTCCAGCCCGTCCAGCATCACCTGCCAGCCAACGCCCCACGCGCCGCCCACAGGCCACTCCCAGTTGTCCTCTTCGAACTTGATGTCGTGTTCCTTCAGATCGATCCCGATCGCCAGCAGCGACTCGAGATACGTCTCCTGAATCCTCTCCGGCGGCGGCTTCAGAATCACCTGCAGCTGCGTATGCCGGAACAACCGGTTCGGATTTTCGCCATACCGACCGTCCGCAGGCCTGCGCGAAGGCTGCGCATAGGCAATCCTCACCGGCTTCGGCCCCAGAACGCGCAAAAACGTATCCGGAGACATCGTCCCCGCGCCCACCTCGACGTCGTACGGCTGCTGCAACACGCAACCCCGGTCCGCCCAGAAGCGCTGCAGCGTGAACAGCAACTCCTGAAACGTCAACGCACGCCTCTCACGAACCGCAGAAACCACTCCACTCATAGCTCTCTCTTCAATCTCAGGCAATTCCTTGATTCTAACCGCTGGACGCACCTATGCCCTACCCATCAGGGCGCACTGTGGTTATGCACTCACTGCGGCTTGGTCAGAATGCGCCGGGAGCCTATTTCGGGCGTCTTCGCCGGACCTGTGCTCACCGTTGTCGGATCGGCCGCCACCGCCGCATCGGGCAGCGGCACTGCGATTCCCGCCGACCGGATAAAGTATGCATCGCCCCTGGCAATCTTTACCTCCATCCCATGGTCGCCAGCGGTGGAGTTCGACGGTCGCGGAAACTCGACGATATAACGCTCGCGCACTGTCGTTACAAACGTCTTGAGCGACTCCTGCCAGCGATAGAACGTTCGTCCGGAATACCATCCCACCGGTCAGCTGGCACAGTGAGTCAAAGGGATCTTCATAGGTCTGTCGGGGATAAGCAATCCGGGATGCCATAGCATTTGGAGCAAGATAAGACATCCCAAAGACTGCAATTCCGCTTGCCTGAGCGCCGGTCCTCACCTCGGTCCATGAGTGTTTGCTGCCCTGGTCGTGCCCATCCGACACAATGAGGATTACACGGCGTCCCGGAAGCCTGGACAACGAATCGCCAACGAAATTCAACGCATCCCACAGTTGAACCGATCGCTGGCAGTTTGCTCTGTGTTTTTCCTGCCTCCGATCGATCCATGTCTTCAGCGCCTCATCGACCCCCTGCTTTAATTTCAAGCTGTCAACTGGAGCGTCCCTCACGTAACTGATCAGTTCGCAATCCAAGGCGTAGATCGAGATATGGTCCTTCGTATGAAGTGACTGGGGAGCAAGACTCGCGATCGCGTCGCTGATCTTCGGCATCAGGTCAGCCACATCTCCTCGCGCATCCAGGAGAATTGAGAGCGCAATCGCATCGTCTCCCTCCATCCGGACATGCGTCGCCGGGAACCACGATCCTCCATCGATACTCACTGAAAATCGACTCTCGGGGATCGGCTTACTGATCCGCTCGCGATTTGGCCCCAGCACCAGCGTCGGAATCTGGATCAGGTTGGTATAAACATGCAGCGTATGGATCGGCTCACTCTGTGGAGCCGGCGGGTTCTGGGCCAGCAATGTTGCGCAGCACAAGGCTGTCGCAAGGGCTTCGGCCCTCGGCCGAATCCATCTGGTTCGCAACACCCCGGAGAAAGTTTCGCCACAGCCGAAGCGCGCCATGTGCAAGTATAAAACTCCACCGACTGCAGCCGCATCTTCGTTTTCAAACTCCGGGCCAGATGCCTGGTCGACGAATGCCTAGTCTATGAAATTGGAAACTTCATCGCGATCAACCCCGCCAGGCTTCCGAGCAGCGCCACGGCGCCACCCAGCCGCAAACTCGTCCGCCATTCCAACTGCTTGCCCAACGCACTCAGTGAATAAACGCTCACAGGCCCCAGCGTGCACAGCAGCACTGCAACATAGGGCGTTGGCACACCAGAGCGGTAGAGAATATAGGCCAACGCCACATCCAGCGCCATCGGCACAGGAAGCAGAGTCCCCAGAATCGCTACAGTGATCACACCGATTACCGAGACGGACAAGTGCGTTCCGTACGCCGGAATCATCTGGGCCATGAACGCGCCAACTAGAGCAGCCAGCAGCATCCACGGCAGGGTCAAAAGCGTCAGACGCAGGAGATTCCGCAGATAGGCACCGCAGAAGGCAATCAGCCTTGGAACCAGTGCTTCACCCATCTTTGGAACTTCGATCTTCCTTACGAGAGGCTCGTTTTCCCGAACCAGTAACGGAAGTGCCATCAGCAGCAACGCCGGAACGATCACGCGCATCGCGGCAAGTGGCAGCGGAAAGAGGACGAACGCCATTGCCACTACAACAGGGTTGAAGCAGGGCGAACTGATCATCGCGGCAACTGTCAGGCGAGTACTCGCACCACCTACCAGAAGACTCTGAGCTACCGGAGTGGCGCAGTTCGTGCACACTCCCATCGGCGCCCCGGCGACCGCTCCGCACAGGACATTCCCCGCTGCCGTCGAAAATCGCTTCGGCGCGGCAATCCCAGCCAACAGCGTCATCATCGCCGCGCCGAACGGCAGCGCAAAATACATCCCGAAGCGATTCGTATAGAGCCAATTCACACTCGTCCTAATTACCCTGGCTGGCGTCGGCATATCCGGCGTTACTTTCAGCAGTTCGTCGAACGAGATCGGCCCCGCGACTTTGACCGATGTCCCTGCATGAAGCTTCTTCAGGAGCGCCGGATACCGTTGCTGACTCCAGAAAATAAGAATCACAGCAACGGCAACCAGCGCGGCCAGTGACACTTCGAGCCTATTGCGAGGAGGAGTTGCAACGGCAAGGTTAGTCGTATTCATACCGGGCACAAGTCTACGTGAGAAACCTAACCTCGGGCACGCCTGATCTACTTCCCAAACAGTGTCAGAGGAATCGCATCGCCCATCGCCTTATATCCCAGCGGTCCCGGATGGAGATGATCCCCAGAATCGTAAGCCGGCAAGAGACGATCAGGATGCTGTGGATCGCGTGTCACCTGATCGAAATCCACCACCGCATCAAAGTGCGCCGGATCGCGAATCCACGCATTCACCGCCTGCCGGTCCGCCTCGCTCTCCGGCCCGGGATGGTAGTAGTCCGAGCCCACATATGGAAGAATCGTCGCTCCAATCACACGAATCCCATGCGCATGCGCCCGCGCAATCATCTGGGCATAGGCCCCTTCAATCCGAGCGCACCAAAGCTTTGTGCTCCGCCGAAGAGACATCGTGGTCCCGCGTCAGAGTACCCAGATCGTTGACTCCCTCCAGCACAAGCACCGCCTTTACCGACGTCTGCGCCAGCACATCACGGTCGAACCGAGCTAGTGCATTCGGCCCCAGTCCATCGAGCAACAGCCGATTCCCTCCGATCCCCTCATTCAACACACCCATCATCCGTGTTGACTTGTTTGCCTGCATACGCGACGCCAGCACATCCGGCCAGCGGTTATTCCCATTCGTCGTCGCGCCATGTCCATCCGTAATCGAATCTCCAAGCGTCACCACAGCACCGGCCTTCGCAGGCGTAACCACATCGACACCCGAGACTTGGTACCAGTGCTCCACCGCCTTTGCATCCGCCAGGCTCGCAGCCGAAACCATATCACCATGCGCGATATAGGAAGTAGCCCTCGACCCAGGATGTCCCGTCTCTCCTGTCGGCGGCTGATCGTAGTGAATCGAGATCGCAAGGCTCGAAAGTCCTGCGGCTGAAAATGTGACCGGATCGGATACATATTCTGCACCAGCGGAATCATCACATCCGGTGCGCCATCGAAGATCACCGCCGTATCAGTAGACGGATCGATCGCACCCCCGCCCGCCGGCACCGGCCGAGCGACGTGCACCGACGTCAGACGCAACGGAGCTGTCCCAAATGCATTCGACACTCTCACCCGCAATTGACTCCCACCCAACGACAGAGGCACAATCTGCCGTAACGTAGCATCTCGCATCAACTCTGGATCCAGCAGGTTCCCCGTCTCCGGAGTCTGCTGTGACGACGCCCATGATCCCACCCAGTGCAACTTGTCCTGCGCCCGCATCTGCCTTATCCCGATCAGCCCGATTGCCGCACACAACAACGCTTTCCTCATTCCAAAACGCATCCAATACCTCGCAAGCCACTCGGAACACTTCGCAAACCAGCTTAGCAGCGTATACGATGTCGGGTGTCCCATCCCTAGCAGTCTCATTGCAAGAGTGGGTTATTCGCACATCGCGCCTTGCTTCTCGGCATCCTCACATTGTTCGTCGGAAGTATCGGCTTAACTTGTCAAATATCGTCGCAAGCGTCCTTCGCAATAGGAATCTCTGCTTTCTCGCATGGCCGCCTGGCGCAATATTAGTGGAGTTAGACGTTTTGACGATTAACGTCCACGACTGGAGCGTAATCATTGTGTTCGTTGCTTTAGCTTGATCCCAATCGGCTCGGTGTTCGTTACCGGAGGAAGCAGAAAAGGATAAGCTCAGGTTCTCCCCAAAGCCCTCGCACTCACCAATCGGCGCTCCAGATGCCGCTCCAGCGTCTCCACCGCAAACCTTCGCAGATCCGCCGCCCGGGCCTTCGGCCAATCTTCCTCCGCCAACTCCTTCACCGTGCCCCGAAATATCCTCTGCGCCTCCGCCACCGACGCCGCCGACAAAGCCACGCTGCCACGACGCCGGTCATCTCCGCAGGTCACGCCGTCGCTCGTAGCCGAATACCACACCGTCCCCCCGCGCAGATCCAGTCCGCAAACCACGCAATGCCCCAGCTCCGGCATCCATCCCATCAGCCGGCTCATCCACAGCGCAAAGTAAGTCACCGGCATCCACACCTTCCCCACCTGCATCTCCTCCATCACCGCCAGCACCAGCCGAAACACCGCATCCTCCACCGCGCCCTCCGGCAGAGCCTCCTCCAGCACCTCCGCCACAAGTTGCAGCGCCGCAGTCCGCGCATAATCCACCGGCCGGCTAGCGGCGAGCTCAAAATCTCAAACGCATCCAGCCGCACCAGCTCCTGCTTTGGCTTCTCCGCATAAGTTGCCCGCACATACGTCATCGGCTCCAGCGCCCCGCCGAACCGCCGCCGCGACCGCATCGCATGCCGCGCCACACCCTTTACCCTGCCCTGCTCCCGCGTAAACAGGCTCACCAGCAGGTCCGCCTCCTGGAACGGCCACACCCGCAGCACGATTGCCTCTCCCACCCGCTGCATCATCCCTTACCGGCCAAACTGCCGCAGATGATGGTCCGCATGCAGATATCCCCACCGCATCCAGTCCTCCTGCCGTCATCGGCCCGAACATCGGATGGCTCGCCGCACACCGATTTCCGCTTGCCAGCGTCTCCATCTTCCCAATCGCCGACGCACCAACGCATCAAACTCGAGCCGAACTCCTCCTCCAGCGCGCGCATCAACTCCGGCGTCGTCTGCAATATTCTTCGGCCACCGCAAGCCCGACCGCAGCGCCAGCAAACTTCAGCATTACCAGGTGGCCGCCGTCATCATCGGACCCACCTCCCGCTCTCCCAGCGCAATCTCATACGCGCAGCTCAGATGCCGCATCATCTGCTTCGCCGTCATCTTCCCCCACAGCGCCGGTCCTCCGCGCTGACGCTTCGCAACCTCGCTCCCTTGTCTCCGACAACACCTCGATGCGGCCAGGCTCTTCATTCACTCTCTCCAAAGCAAAACCGCGCAGCCTCAGGCCGCGCGGTCACAGAAATCCAACCTCAAATCTACCGCCCGAAGTGCGAAGCGTTCTTCGTCTGGAACTCCGCCCACTTCTCCGGAAGGTCGTCGCCGGCATAGATCGCCGAAACCGGGCACACCGGCACGCAAGCGCCGCAATCGATGCACTCTACTGGATCGATGAACAACTGCTCGGCCTCGCCGTGTCCCGACTCATCCTTCTTCGGGTGGATACAATCCACCGGGCATGCATCCACGCAAGCCGTATCCTTCGTCCCGATGCACGGTTCCGCAATCACATAAGCCATCTCTGGTAAACCTCCCTTTTCCGTTTCTAAAGTCAGTTAGTTCTTCCTGATCCTGAGTTTCGATTCTAGCAGCACACCTTGCACCTCCGCAACCCGCAATTTGAATAAATACGACCTTTTCAGACCTCATTCCCGCGCGAGCGTTGTTCAGTTCCCTCATCTGTCGTCGCCAGATTCTCCGGAAAGATCCTCTCCTCCGACGCCTCGACCTCGCACTCGCTCCACCATCGAATCTCCTTCATAATCTTCCCCGTCTCATTCGGCAGTGTCCCCATCAAGCTGAGGCTCCTCACGCCTCAATCGGCCCGGAAGAGCTAATCGACCTTAAATTCTGCTCTCTCCCCGCTGCCAGTACTGATTTGTATCCCGGTACACCGGACCCTTCCACCTTGCCGAGATCCACCACTCTTCCTTCAACTCGCGCGCCCGCAACCTCTACTCGTCTCTCCCTCTTCGATCTCACCGCCCGGCAGCGCCCAGAAGACAAACGTCACCATCCTGTCGCACCACCACAAACCGAATCACAGAACATGCCCGGTTCATCAAACAGTATCACCCGTGCGCATTCGCCGCCAGTCTGCAGCTCATCCAGCAGCGGCTGAATTCTCATCCTGGCGACCGACACTTCCCGGCTGCCTTACCTTCATAGCCATCACAATCCAATCAACTCCAACAAGCAACCATAACACAGCCACACACGTATAACCGCTTCATATGCCAAGCCGATTGTCGCTTTACGCATCAATGTACAACCGTATTCTTGCACCTAAGATTGAAATAGCGGCAATCCTATCCCAGCTCGAGTCCGCTTCTTAAGCACTACTTCGCTCCTGCCGCCCTCTCGCGCCGCAAACTCCGCCGGAGTAGGAATCGCCTCCATCTCCCGCCCCGCAAACATCTCCGTAAAAATATGCATCATCTCGCCCAGAATCAACCCATTCGTCGCCAGAACCTCGCGGCTATCCAGCGTAAACTTCCCGCCATCGAAGTGAGTCACCGTCCCTCCAGCCTCCTCCACCAGCAACACGCCAGCCGACGTATCCCACGGATTCAGATTGAACTCCCAGAACCCATCCAGCCTTCCACAAGCCACATAAGCCAGATCCAGCCCCGCGGTCCCCGCGCGCCTCACCCCATGCGACCGCAGCGTAATCTGCTGGTAAAAGTGAATATTCGGGCTTCCATGCCGCTTCTGGCTGGGAAATCCCGTCGCCGTCAGCGACTCCTGCAGCGTCTTCATCTTCGACACATGGATCTGCCGCCGTTCAGCCACGCCCCCTTGCCCTTCTCCGCCGAAAACATCTCATCGCGCAGCGGATCGTAGATCACCCCGGCGACCATCTCGCCATCCGCATTCGCCGCCAGCCCCTCGCGCCGCCGCTCCAGCCCCAGCACCACGCAGAACGCCGGAAACCCATGCGCAAAGTTCGTCGTTCCATCCAACGGATCGACATACCACCGGTACTCGCTCTCCAGCGCGTCCCGCGTCCCCTCCTCGCCATAGACCCCATGCGAAGGAAACGCAGCCTTCAGCTTCGCCCACAATCAGCTTCTCGCTGGCCCGGTCGGCCTCCGTCACCAGATCCACATCGCCCTTGTACTCCGTCGACACACCCTTCTCATAAAACCCCCGCAGCAAAGCCCCGCCTGCCGCGCAATCCCCTCCGCCACATACGCAAACTCAAACCGCTTCACTGCAATGCACACTCAGCACACCTGATCCCTTCTGCAACAATGTTCATTGCACCTAAGCGTCAAGCAAACTCGAACAGCTCACTCCGAGCCTCACCGCGCGTCCGCGTAATATCCCACTCCGATACCGCAGCTCATACTCCCTCTGCAACCCTCGATCCTTCATCTTGCACCCTAATCGTCCGGAACGAATCATCCAGCCCTGCGCTGCGGCGCATAGTACCCCAGCAGATACTGCGTCCTCAGATCGTCCGACACTTGCCGTAAACGCCGGCTCCAGATCCTTCGGGTCCTCCACGTAGTAGTACTTGCCGCCCGTATCTTCGGCCATCTGGATCAGCGCATGTTCCCCGCCCGTATTCCGTCCCGCATCCGCAGCAATCGGCACAATGATGATCGAGTACATCATCGCCCCCGCCCGCTGCGCCTGCTCCAGCGCCTCGCGTATACTTCGACCGCCTTCACCGTATCCCCGCCATCCGTGATCAGCACCATCACCCGCCGCCGTCCGCCGCCGCCGAAGTCTCGAGCCAGCCGCTCCGACGCCAGGTATATCGCGTCATACAGCGCCGTCGCATCTCCCTGCTGCAGTTCGTTCAACCCGCTCTCGATCCGCTTCTTCTGATTGGTAAACGGAACGATCTCCCGCACCGTGTCAGCAAAATCCATCAGGTCCAGCTCATCCTGCTCCCGCAGCAGCGCCCTCACAAAGTGCTTCGCCGCCTCCTTCTCCAGCCGCTCACTCGTCAGCACGCTCTCGCTCGCATCGATCGCCAGCACAATCGACAGCGGCGTCGTCGACTCCTTCTCAAAGTATCGCAATCTTCTGCGGCTTCCCATCTTCGAAGAATCTCGAAGTCCTCCTTCTCGCAGCCCACCCACCGGCGCGCCCTTCGCATCGACGACGTTCAACGCCACATTCACCAGCCGCGTCTCGCACCCGAATCGTCGGAAATCCCCTCGCTGCCGGCTGCTCGATCCCCGGATTCTGCTTCGAACGGCCCGCTCGTCCGGAGGCCGCCTGCGCCCAATCGGCGCCTGCAGCAGAGTCAGCCTGCGCCCCTTCACCAGCGCCGGCAGCCGCCAGACTAATCGGTCAGCCTGCAGCTACTCCTGCCCCACCGGCAACCCAAGCCCAGCCGAATCGCTCAGCCAGCTTTCATCCCGGCCTCCGCTCCATGCAACCGCAATCTCCTCAGGAAACGGCTCCCCATCCGCCCAAATTGCGCCATCCACAAACTGTTCCTTCTTCCAGATCGGCACCGTCTTCTTCAACGTATCGATCAGCCATCGGCAAGCATCGAACGCCGCCGCCGCGATGCGCCGACGCCACCACCATCAGCACGCTCGTCTCTCCCACCATCAGCCGTCCCAGCCGATGCACCAGCGCCACATCCCGCACGCCAAACTTCGCCACCGCCTCCGCCGCCAGCCCGCGCATCTGCTCCAGCGCCATCTCGCGATACGCCTCATAGTCCAGATACAGCGTCTTCCGCCCGCGCGTATTGTCCCGCACAATCCCGTCGAAGACGCACACCGCGCCATCCAGCCCGGCCTTGATCTCCGCCGCAATCTCCGCTGCCGGAATCACCGCATCCGTAATCTCAACCCGCATACGTACCAGCCTCACACCCGCCACTCACGGGCGGCAGCAAAGCCACCTCATCGCCATCCTTCAACACATGCCCAGCGCGCGCATACTCCTGATTCACCGCTACCGCCATCGAATCCCAAACCGAACTCACAGCCCTTCCGGACTCGCGAAGCAACAGCAGCAGCTCAGCTACCGACGTACCTTCCGACAGATGCATCTCCGTCTGGCCAAGCCCCATAACATCCTTCAACACACCAAAATAGAGCACACGAACCCGCATCCAGACAGCATACGCGGCCTCGCTCGTTTGACTCCACTAATCTCAAAACAGATAGGCTACACACGCTAACACCGGAACCCAACGGTTCCAGTCAACCCGCAACCACTCACCCGTTCTGCAGAAGCAACTTGATACGAGCCTGCTGGGCTCGCCGCACATGATTGCGAATAGCCGCCTCCGCTGCCGCTGGATCGCGCTTCTCGATCGCATCCACGATCGCCTTGTGCTCCTGCAACGCCATCTCTCTGCGATCACGTCCTGACTGCCCAGCCGGCTGCAGCAGAAGCATCCCCGTCTGGATGTACTCCAGCATCTTCAAAATGTACCGGTTGTGCGAGCAGTAGTAGATCGCCTCATGAAAGAGCCGATTATGGTCCACCAGCCTGCTCTTATCATCAAGAATCCGTTCCTCCAACTCCAACATGTCGCGCAGCGCAACAATCTCCATATCCGAGGCGTTCCGCGCAGCCAAACCTCCTGCCGCCGCCTCCAGCACCTCGCGGACGGCGTAAAGCTCCATGACGCTCTGATAGTCCAGCTTCGTGACCACTCGTCCACGCGCCCCATCGATTGAAACCAGCCCCTCAGCTTCAAGCGCGGCAATCGCCTCGCGGATCGGCGTTCGGCTCATATTCAGCATCGTCGCCAGTTCGCTCTCCAGCATCCGGTCACCCGGCTTCAGCTTCGAGGTTGCAATCGCATTCCGCAGAAGTTCATACGCCCTGGGTCCGCGCGATCCCTTTGCACCCGAAGGCTCCGGTGTCTTCTCCGCGGCAGCGTTCGCGCTGTGAACTCGTCGCGCATCGCGCAAGGGCCGCCCCGTCTTCTCGACCGCTCTCGCTCCCGCACCTCTCCTATGGTTCCCACCACGCCGCAGGCTAGGAGTCTCTCCAGGATTGTCGATCATCGGATCAAGCCTTTCTTTCGCGAGAAACGGTTAAGTGCATTCCAAAGTATATGTATGTTCGCACATGTTCACGATTGTTTTTCGTCTAACCACTTGCCTTCACACAAGAGAATAAAATCTCACGCATTTCGTTTTTCACAACGTGAAGGGAGGAAAACCTAATCGAGCAATACCACACCCAGGGACACAAGAACAACCAGAAGACAAGGCATTAAACTTCGAGTGTCCCGAAAATTGTGAGCTGCTGTCATAAGAATGTAAAATTTAGCATTTTGCTGTATGCAAGTGCATACAGGAGAGTTAATATCAAGTGAAGCGAAGATACTCGGGCCCTGACTCAAATTGCACTTCTTTCTGCTGAGGACCAACGACGCCGGAGCTTCTCGTGCGCAAGCCGTATGCGACCGGAACACCTCCGCACAGCAGCTTCGCTCCTGACACGCTGCAATAGAGCAATGGCCAAGTCACGAGCGCCGTCCCCTGCCTTGCTCCTATCGGGCAAACCGGGGTTCCCACTCCCCTCAACAGCCAAGGATTCAGGTGAAATGATACTTCAATCGCAGCTCAAAGTTCTACGCCTTCATCTTCTTGATATGTCTAAGCTGTCGCATCGGACACTCGATTACGCGATCAAAGGCTACCAGCTCGGCAGCCCCGAGTTCAGCCGATACGTCCGCCGCGGTGACCACCAGCTTGTCGACCTTCGCTGCGGAATCACAAGTCTGTGCGAGAAACTTCTGATGCAGGACTCCGTGGTCGTCGACTCCGAAAGCCCACCGCACGGCCTGGCCGTCCACCCCGACATGCGCTTCCCCCTGGTGGCTTTGCGAATCTGCGACGCCCTTAGCGCCGTATGCACCTCAACCGCCGAGATCGCACACCACACCATGTTGCTTCTCGAGGACGGGTGCCTCCCCGGCTCCGAGGCACTCGAAGAGGTATGCTTCCTGGTCAATCGCCTGATGAGCCTCTGCATCCTGGCCCTGTTCAAGAAAGAACCTTGCTACGCCGAAACTGTCGTCTACAACCGCGACATAACGACTCTCTTCGAGCGCGTCCTCACCAACCTCCGCCTCGACATCAAGCGGCAAGCGGCCATACCGGCTGCCCTGGAACTGGCGATCACCAACAGCCTCCGTCAAATCGCCCGGCAAACCCAGGAGATCGCAGCAGCGGTCCTCTTCTGGATCGAAGGCAGAACCTACACCGTCGAGACCGCAGCCATCGCAACTTCGTAGTCTCCTGCGCAGGATCACGAAAATAACGGCGTCACGGTGTAGCCTCGTGACGCCGTAATTTTGCCAGCGTTCAACGATCCGATCCCATGAACTCTCTTCCCGCAAAGGCTGCGACGTTCCGAAGTGCCTGCCGGCTCTTATCGGCTTTGGCGGCAATCTTCAACAGAAGTTGGACCAACGACGAGGAGTTCTCGAGCATAGAGTTTCGTTACAGCATCACATCAAACGGCATCAAAAGGCGCCAGCTTTTTCTACATAAACAAGCTCGTCTCGCCCGGATACCAAACCCTCGTCCCATCCACCCGCGCAAACTCCGTCATCGCATGCGGCCTCCGCGAACTCCTCCCATCCGCCTCAACAAAAATATCCTCCACGACCCCACCGCGCGCCAGTACCGCATCCCCAATCAGCGACCGGTGACACCTCCACGGCACCGCCTCCGCGCACATCACCACCGCCGAATCGAAATCCGCCAGAGCCATCAGCCACTCAATCTCATGTGCAAAGTGATCGGTCTGCATGTAATCCGCATACCCGCGAAAGCTCTCATTCTTCCACCCGGTATTCACGCTGTCCTTGTTGACCTCGCGCCTCCCGCCAAGTCCCTCCCGCCACACTGCCCGGATTCCCATCTCATGCAGCGCGGAAAATAACCGTCCTGCCCAAACTGGGGATGCCGCCGCGAGCCCGGAAACCTACGCACATCCACCAGAGTCGTGCACCCGTTCTCCCTCAACGCCCGCAAGAACAAGCTTAAGCTCCAGCGTCGAGTGTCCGATCGTCATCATCTCCATAACCTCACGCAAACAGGAACCAAAATATAAATTCAAAAAATGCGATTAGACGCCGAAAAGTTGTCAGCCAACGGCTACCGCAACTCGCCCATTCACACAACATCACCAGAATCTGCAATTCCCCCGCCACAAAGAATTCTACACTGAGCGGCCCGCACTCCGAACCGCCCGTCAACGCGTCTCTACAGCGGTAGCGTGAAGAACCTCTTCTCGAACACCTCATCCTGCACCTTCTCCCGGGGCGTCTTGGGCAAGGCTACCGCCAGCACATCCTCAATTCGACGAGGCATAATGAATTCTCACGCCCTCCGTCTGATCCGGCGTTAAGTCCTCTTCTACCTGCTGTTTGCAGTCCGCGGCATAATGACATCCCGCACGCCGACACGCTTCGCCGCCAGGAACTTCTCCTTGATTCCACCAACCGGCAACACATTGCCGCTCAGCGTTATCTCACCTGTCATCGCCGTGAACGGATGCACCGGAGTATTCGTCAACAGGCTCACCAGCGCAGTCGCCATCGTCACGCCCGCGGAAGGACCATCCTTCGGAATCGCACCTGCGGGTACGTGAATATGCAGGTCGACCTCCTTCGTGAAGTCCTCATCGAGCCCTAACGATACGGCATTCGAGCGCACCCAGGTCAACGCAGCCTGCATGCTCTCCTTCATCACATCACCAATCTGCCCGGTGATCGTGAATCCGCCCTTGCCCTTCATCTTATTGGCTTCGATGAAAAGCACATCTCCGCCCGCCGGTGTCCACGCAAGCCCAACTGCAACTCCCGCCCGCTTGGTCCGCTCGGCAATCTCCGTATCCACGCGCACCTTGATACCGCCAAGGAACTCATGCACGATCTCCGAAGTAATGACGACCTTCTCCTTACGACCCTCCGCGATCTTGCGCGCAACCTTGCGGCAAACCGTGCCAATCTGCTGCTCGAGTTTACGAACCCCAGCCTCGCGCGTGTAGTGCCGCGCGATCAAATGCACGCTCTCCTGTCGGGAACTCGATCATCGTCCGCAGTAATTCCGTTCTCCTTGATCTGCCGAGGAATAAGGTATTTGATGGCGATATTCACCTTCTCCTCTTCCGTGTAACCGGTCAGCTCGATGATCTCCATACGATCGAGCAACGGCCCCGGAATCGTGTCCAGCTGGTTCGCTGTGCAGATAAACAGCACCTTGCTCAAATCGAACGGCTGATCGAGATAGTTGTCGCGGAATGTATTGTTCTGCTCCGGATCCAGCGTCTCGAGCAACGCACTCGCCGGATCGCCACGGAAATCGCGGCCCAGCTTATCGATCTCATCCAGCATGAACACCGGGTCCTTCACCTCAACCCGCTTCAGGTGCTGAATGATCTGCCCCGGCAGCGCGCCGATATAGGTCCGCCGATGTCCGCGAATCTCCGCCTCATCGTGCATGCCGCCAAGCGAGATTCTCGAAAACTTCCTGTCCAAGCGCCTTGCGCAATCGACCGTCCCAGCGAGGTCTTACCCACGCCCGGAGGCCCGACGAAGCAAAGAATCGGACCCTTCATATCCGGCTTCAAACGCCGCACCGAAAGGTAATCCAGAATGCGGTCCTTCACCTTCTTCAATCCGTAGTGATCCTCATCGAGAATCTCCTTGGCCTTCAAGATATCGACTTCGCCCGACGAGGTCTTCGACCACGGCAGCACCGCCAGCCACTCCACATAGTTCCGCGTCAGCGAGTAGTCCGCCGCCGGCAGGATTCATCCGGCTCAGACCGGCCCAGCTCCTTCAGTGCGTCCTTCTTCACTTCCTCCGGCATCCCGGCGTTCTCGATCTTTTCCTTCAGCTCCGCGATGTCCTTCTGCGTATCGTCCACATCGCCGAGTTCCTTCTGGATCGCCTTCAGCTGCTCGCGCAGGTAGTAGTCCCGCTGCGACGACTGCACGGAATCCTGCACCTCGGTCTGGATCTTGTTGCGCAGCTGCTGCACCTCAAGCTCCTTCGCCAGGTGCTTGTTGATCCGTTCCAGCCGCGCCGAAACATCCGGCGTCTCCAGCAGCTCCTGCTTGTCGGTCGTCGTCAAAAACGGCAGCGAAGAAGCAATAAAGTCGGCCAGCCGGCCCGGCTCATCGATATTGATCGCAATCGTCTGCAGATCATCCGACAGCGTGGGAGACGAAGTCACAATCTGCTGGAACTGGCTCACCACATTCCGCTGCAGTGCCTCCGCCTCAGGCGACTTCTCCGGTTCGACATCCACAATCGGCTCATACTCCGCGGTCATAAATGGCGTGAGCTGCGCGAACTCGCCCAGATGCACCCGCTCATTGCCCTCGGTAAACACAAAGAGGCTCTGGTTCGGCATCTTGACGACCTTATGCACAGTCGCCCGCGTTCCAATGGCGTACAGATCCGCCGACTGCGGCGCATCCTGGCGCGCATCCCGCTGCGCCACAACCAGGATGGTTTTCTCCTCGCCCAGCGACTGAATCAACTGGATGGAGCTATCCCGCCCCACCGTCAGTGGCAGCACCGCATGGGGAAACAGAACCGTATCCCGAACCGGCAACACCGGAGCAGGCCGTTTACCAGTACCCCTCGGTGCTGGCTCCCTCACCATTCTTAGCTGCTGTCGGCTGAATTACACTTACGAAATCACTTGGCATTGAGTGTACCTCTATCAGATTATCCACTATTCGATGCAGCAAGTCTTCATCCGGTCGCAAATCTGGTCCCTTCCCAGTCCAATGGTCGCCCTACCCTCCAGTCATCGGCCATAACTCCTTGCACATCAGTCTTTAGTCCAGAATGCCATTCCTGCGATCCACCCTAAGGTAAGGAAACTGGATGAAATAAATCCGGCCCGACCACTTGCAGGCTACACTTGGCCCGTCATGAAACGACCTGTTGGACTCATTCTCTCCGCAATTGTGCTCAGCCTGGCAGCGCTCTTCCTGCTGCTCCTTACGGCCCTGATGGCTTTCGCAGGCGTCTTCGCCGGTCACCACCCCGCGGTGGCCGCCTCGCCGCATTTCCTTACCTATTTCATGCTGGCCATCAGCGCGTTCTATGCCGCCTTAGCTGTATGGGCGATTCTTACCGTAATCGGAATCCTACGCCTACGCTCGTGGGCCCGCTACTCCATCCTGGTTATCGGCGGCGGACTATCCGTCCTTGGACTCCTTGCAGCTGTCTTCAGTCTGGTAGGCCGGACCATGATTTCAGCCCAAAAGTCTCAGCCGGCGATCGATCCACACATCATGTCGGTGATCTTCCTGTTCGTTACGATGTTCTACTTCTTCCTCTCCGCAATAGGTATCTGGTGGCTCGTCTACTTCAACCTCCGGCCCGTCCGCGATATCTTTGCCGACCCAACCCTGGTCAGCACTGGCCCCTTCAGCCGAACCCCCACTGCCATCAAGGTCATCGGCGGCTTCCTGCTCTTCGGCTCGCTTTGTTGCCTCATCGGGGCTTGCTTACCCTTCCCCGCCTTCCTCTTCGGCTTTATTCTGCCAGTGACCGCGACCCACATTCTCTACGTCTGCTTTGCGGTCGTCGGCGCCTTCGCGGGATACGGGCTACTACAGCTCAAGGAATCGGCAAGACTCCTCACCATCGGCTTCCTCATTGTTGGAATCTGCAACCTCGCCTTACTCGCGCTTCCCTGGGAACAGGCTCGACTCAACCAGTACTCGATGCAAATCGCGTCGTCTATGCAGCGAATGACCGAACGACCTCCGATCTTCTTCGCGTACAGCTGGGTGTTTTATCTGGTCTGCGCGATTTGGGGAGTCATTGTCTACGGAGTGATCTTCTGGCTGCTCCACCGCCACCGAGCCGCGTTCAAGACGACCGAACCTCCACCAATGCTCGAAGCCTAAGCCGCCTGGTACCGTCCCAGCACCTTCACCATCCGGCAATGTTCGCGCAGCGCGGCCAGTGCTGCTTCCGCCTTCGCTGCTGTATCAAACCTCACATCCACATAGAACACGTACTCCCAGGGACTCCCCGGCACTGGGCGCGACTCGATCTTCGTCAGATTCACTCCCGCGTCCGCGAGCCGCTGCAGCGCGGCCACAAGGGTCCCGGGCCGGTGCTCGATTGCGAACGCCAGACTCATCTTGTCGGCACCCGCGACGCTCCCGACGTCTGCGTCCTCGCGTCGCAACAGATGAAAGCGCGTGAAGTTTTCCGCATGGTCCTCAATGCCTACAACCAGCACCTCCGCACCGTAGACTCGGGCCGCGAGTTCGGGAGCGATTCCCGCCGCATCCTGCAGCCCCGCCGCCATCACATGTTTCACGCTCCCGGCGGTATCATAGAAAGGCACCACTTCCAACTCCGGATGCGCAGCCAGAAATCTCCGGCATTGCGACAGCGCGACCGGATGCGACATCACCTTGCGCACTTCACTCAGCTTCACGCCCGGCATCGCAATCACGTTGTGCCGAATCCGCAGGAGGCTCTCGCCGTCGATGCGCACCGGCAACTCCAGCAAAAGATCATAGTGCTCCGCAACCGATCCATGCAGGCTGTTCTCGATTGGCAGCACAGCAGCATCCACCTTGCCGTGAACGACCTTCGCCAGCACCTGCGCGGAGACAGTACACGGGATGATCTCCAGTCCATTCTGGTTGCCCAGCATTTCGACTGTGGCCATATGGCTGTTCGAGCCTAACTCACCTTGAATCGCTACCTTCAATCCAATCCTCGATTCTCCGTACACAACTTCTACGTATTTTATTCTCGCTGGCAACCTACCTTGCGCACCCGGCAACTTACCACAAGTAGCGGCCAGTACTGCAAAGTAACACTGCGAACCGGGGAAGCTAGAGCCGGCAATCGTCGAGGAGAACAAAAATGCTTTGGACAATCACGATTATCCTTTTCATCCTCTGGGTCGTAGGACTCGTCAGCAGTTACACCATGGGCGGATGGATTCATATCCTTCTCGTTCTCGCCATCATTGTGCTCATCTTCAACCTTTTGTCCGGTAGACGAGCGCTCTAACTCCACCCCCATAACCAACATAACCAACGGCCCTCCCCCGTTTTTCAGCAACAGAAGGAGCACCCAATGAACACCGAAAAGATGGAAGGAAAATACGATCAGGTAGCAGGCAAGATCAAACAGACGTGTTGGCGAAGCTGTCGGCAATCAAAACCTCGCCAACTCCGGAGTTGCGGAGCAGATCAAAGGAGCGGCCAAGGAGTCCTGGGGACACGCCAAGGACGCCGCAGATGCGGTGAAAACCGATACTCAGACAAGGGCGGACATCAAAGGCGAGAACCTGAGAGCCAACGCAGAAGAGAAAGCGCACGACCTCCGCGAAAAGATTACGTCGACCGCTCAGAACGTCAAAGAAAAAATAAACGAAAAAATGGACAACGTTAAACGCGAACATCGTAGCTGACCGATTGCGGTAATTCGCAAAAGCCCGCTCCGGCGGGCTTTTTTTATCGCCGCATTAAGACATCTGCTGCAACAAACCCGAAGAACACGACGGAGATCACGCCGTTCAAGGTAAAGAACGCTGCATTCATTCGCCGCAGATCCTTCGGCGAAATAATCGAGTGCTCGTACAACAAAAGAATCGCCACCAGCGCCACTCCGAGCATCGCGACCTTCCCCAACCCAAACAGTACGATCAGCCAGCAAAGCATCAGCAGCATTCCGACATGCATGGCGCGGGCGATCCAGAATGCCGATGCTATTCCAAACGCCTGCGGCACGCTGTTCAAACCAACCCTGCGATCGTGTTCAAAGTCCTGGCACGCATACAGCACATCGAATCCGCCCACCCACAACAAAACCGCCCCGGTCAGCACCACAATCCGCCAGTCGAGTGATCCGCGCACCGCGATCCACGCCGCGGAAGGCGCGATTCCCAACGCCAATCCGAGAACGATGTGCGACCAGCGCGTCAATCGCTTCATATAGCTGTAGACCAGGACCACGGCCAGCGCCACAGGCGCCAGTTCGAGCGTCAGCCGATTGAGCATCGCTGCTCCTACAACAAATACCGCCACCGACACCATCACGAATCCGCCAACAAACCCGCCACTCAGCATCCCTGCCGGCAATGCCCGCATCGCCGTTCGCGGATTAGCCGCATCCAGCCTCGCATCCACCAGCCGATTGAACGCCATCGCCGCCGACCGCGCCGCCACCATGCAGACTACAATCCACCCCAGAACCTGCAGCGTTGGCCACCCGTCCGCCGCCAAAACTGCGCCTGTCAATGCAAACGGCAGGGCGAACACTGAGTGCTCCCACTTAATCATCTCAAGCGTGTCTACCGTACTCTTCCAGAACGATGCCATCATTCCATCGTAAAAGAAACTGGCCGCACCAGCATCGTCGGCGCGGCCATAATAATTCCCAACCTATTTTTCCGATTTCTCAGGCCCCCCCCAGCCACTTGCAGATTGTTGATGACCTTGAAGACCCCGGCGACGCCATTGGCCCGGATGTTCGCAACATCTTTGTCTGCCTGACTATCCACGACGCCTGTCAGCGTGACATTCCCATTTACTACCGTAATCCGAATCGGCTTCGCAGGATCCATCGCATATTTATTAAACTGCGGAAACCCATAGATCGCACGCGCTTCCGCAAGTCGAATCCGATCATCCATCGGAGATACGGGGTCCACCTCGATGTTGTCGACCACGTCCTTCACACCCGGATAGTTCTCCACGAGGCTCAACGCCGAATCCTTATCCGAAGGCCCATACGCCGATCCACCCAGCGTCACCGTGCCATTCTGTACGCCGATCGTGAACGCATTAAAAGCATTCGTGCTATACCCTATTCGGTCATAGGCGAGCTTCTCCGCCAACTTGTTGCGCAGAGTCACATCTTCGACAACTGGCCCCGCAACTTCAATCTGGTTCTCGACACCCTTCACACCTTTTCGGTGATGTGCCTTGTTATCCGCATCCAGCTTCGCGCTGTAGAGATCCACCGTTCCCGTCAGCGTCACGACTCCGTTTTGCACGGACGACTTCACATCCTTGAACCGCTTATTGTCCAGCGCCTTCATCACATCTGCCTGGATCTGCGCATCGTTGGCCCCGCTTTGCGCCGTTGCACGCAATGTCCCAACCAGCAGCAGAACGCAGGCCAACCCAAGCAAACCCATACGTCTCACACGAATCGTTCCGTTCATTGCTCCTCCTCAAGGTATCAATCGATCCAACCGGCCCGACCCAATTCGAATCGCCTCTAGTTCGATGCAACTTCCAGCCCTGAAGCGGTCTATCGATACCTCTTCCGCAGCTTATATACGACGCTGAACACACCCGATTCGTCACGCGTCACCACGATCGAATTATCGTGATTCAGGTCATACTGGACCTGGATAAGCTGCTGCGCTGACGCGTTTACATTCGTCGCAAACGTCGCCGTAATCTGCCGGGACAACTGCTGCTGTATCGTAATCCGCGCTGAAGAGTTACCCAGAGTACCCACAAATGCTGGATCAATCTTCACACTGCCCACTCCAAACAACTTCTGCACCCGGTTGCTCACCGTAGCGTTCAGCGCACCGCCCAGTAGCGCACTCGTCGTTGGATCTGTTCCCTGCTGAATCTGCCGCTCCTGGTAGAGTTGAGCCTCTTCCTGCGTCCGCCCCAGCGCCAGCAGAGCGAACACATCGCTCTCGCTCAACGGAGGCTCCGACCGGTATGTCGGCTTCAGATTCGTCGACGTCCCATGGAGCCCTACCGTAATGTCGTAGTTCTCCACCTGCGCCGTCGCATCCAGATCGATGATCGGGTCGATCCGCACGGGATTCGTAAAGTAAATCTCCCCGCGCTGCAACTGATACTTCTGCCCTGCAAAAGTCGCGCTTCCGTCAGTGATCTCGATCCGTCCCAGCACTGACGGCATCGCTGCGGTACCACGAATCGCCAGATCGACCGACCCAGCCAGCTTCGCGTACGAGTTCTGAAAATCCAGCTGTGGCGCACTCGTCACATGAACATCCAGGCGAATCTTATTGGCGGGAGAGTTTGGATCCGGCGGTGCACTCACTCCACCAGGCGACCCAAATGCCGCAAAATCCACGTCCTGCCCGATCCCAAACCGCGTCATCAGGATCGTGCCGCTCAAGGTCGAGCTCTCGAGCCCGCCCTGCAACTTCAGATTCGCATTCGCCGTCGCGCTCAATCCATATAACCGCACCCGAACCACATCGCCCGTCGCCGTCAGATCGGCGTAGACACCGTTCCGATAGCGAATCGAGCCAAGAATCTTCAGCGTGCCGCCGCCTGTCGTCGCGGTCAGATTCTGCACCTCCAACCGGTCCCCGTTGAACACCAGCGTGCCGTTCATATTGCTCAACCCGTTCGGCACACCGTCCATCGCGACGTTCACCTTGTCGAACTGCACCTTACCCGTCAGCTCCGGATTCATCACGTACCCACCGGCAGCCACGGTAAACTCCAGCTTCCCGGTCGAAAGAATGTCCGAATCGAAGGTGTGCAACAGCGTCATACTCACGCTTCCGGCGCCCTGAAGATCCAGCTTGCCGCCGTTCGGATCGGTCACTCCCAACACATGCGCCGTGCCGCTCGCTCGCAGGTCCGTGTCGGGCCCCGTGATGTGAACCTGCTCCAGCGTTGCAATGCCGTCACGTAAACCAATTCGCAACGGTTCAGCCGCCCTCAATTCGATTCCTTGCAATTTGACATCCATCTGGCTGAACTGCGCCTCTCCGCTCAACGCCTTCGGTGTCTTCAACGGTCCGCTCACCGTTGCTACACCATTGATCTGCGACTCCGCCTTCATCGTTCCCGGGCCAAACATCGCTACCGGCTTGCCGATATCCAGCCCTGCGATCGTTACCTTCGCCTGCATGGGATAGTCGCCGGTCAGGCCTACCTGTCCCGAAGCGTCGACTTTCGCGCCGACCAGGGTCGAGTTCGCCGTAAAGTAAACTGTCGTCCCCTCGCTATGCGCCTCAACCGTGGCCTCGCCGACACCTTGTCCACGGTACGTGGCCTTCGCGATCGTCAAACTCGCCTTCAACCCGGGCTGCGTCAACGTTCCATTCGCATCCGCCACCGCGCTGACAACCGCATCCGCATCGGTCTTCGCTCGCTGCACTGCCACAAACTTCGACAGCAAAATATCGTGCCCTTCCAAGTGCGCATGCAGATGCTCGCTGCCGTAGTTGTACCCACCATTGCCTGAGATCTGCACTCCATGCGCTTTCAAGACGACAGTGCCTGCCTCAATATCCTTCCCCTGTACCGTGAACTCCGCCACTGTGGAATCGTAGGGTTCGTTATAAGCCACGCCGTTCATCAGCGTGACATGCCCACCACCACTCAAAGTCCGCAAAGCACCAACAGCATGCGCATTCAACGCAATCGTGCCTGTCACAGGAACCTTCCCTTGCTGCCCCGCGATCTGCAGCACATCGACCACCTGCGCATTGGAGAGATGCATCGTAGCGTCCAGCGCCATTCCGTCATCCCACACATACGTCGCGACGCCGCGAGGTGTTACAACCTTCCGCGGAACCACCTTCCCCTCAACATTCAACACCGCGGTTCCGCGCTTGATCGTCGAGCTTGCGACCAAGACACCCTCATTCGGCGAATACTCTGCATCGGCCACCACCGAATCGATCAGCACATCCGTCGTATTCAGCGCAAACTCTGCATTCGTAGCCTGTAAATGTCCCTTCACATCCAGATCAGCAATCCTGCCCTTTGCCGTCCCGTTGAACTGCATCGCGCCACGCAGCACCACCGGAATGGCCGCCGTGCCCTTCTTGCCATTTCCTTCCAGATCCAGCGTCGTCAGCAACTGATTGAACTCGCCCAGATCGCGCGCCGACAGGTCCACTCGGAGATTCGTCAGCGGATCGCCTTCATTCACCCCGAGCACACCAGAGGCCTCAAAGTTTGTCGCCGGCATCTGCAGAGTCACCGTCTGAATCCGGACCGTTTCATTCTTTCCCGTGTAGTGCGCAAGCGTCTTGCCCGTCACAGGAACATCGTTCAAAGCACCCCGCCGCTTTACCCCAGTTGGCGCAAACGTCAAATCGCCATCTACTTCCACCGTATCGGAGATATTCTTCGCTGGTCCGCCCCACTCCACCTTCACCGGCCCGCTCACTGCAGTATCGAAACCAAGATCGCCATAATGCTCCGGCGCCGTCACATCCATGATCGTTCGTAGCGGAATCTTCATCAGCGTCGCCATCAGGTAAGCGTGCGCCACTTGCACCTCTGGCAGCTTCAACGCCGTCGGCGCGATCGGCTCCTTCGCGCCAATGGTCTTCGCCGCCTTGTTGGTCGTTTCCACCGCAGCCTTTGTCGTCGCCGAGGTCGCCGCTACATCCTTCGGCGGAGCCTCCCCCAGCCAGTTCGCAATCCGCAGATCACCTGCCGCGCTTCCCCCACCCGGCAGATAGCCCGTCATCGTCGTCAGCAAAAGCTCTGTTGGCGTCACATGGAGATTCGCGCTCCCGTCCACATCGTGCAGCCGAACATACTCGTTCCGGTAAGATGCCTTGCGAATCTTCGCCGACCCCACCAGCAGATAGCCCGCCACGCAGTCCGGATCGGGCGGCAGCGGACGCGGCGGCTTCGTCGTCTCCTGCGGATGGCTTCGCCGCCAGAACGGAGGATGCTTCTGCGCCACGGAAGGAGGCGTTGTGCAGTTGTGGCCCTTCAAATCCAGATCGACCGCCCCCGCATTCAACCCGTCCACATCCGCCAGGACCGAGAGCTGTTTCAGATCCACCGATCCTTTCACCGTGCTTTGCCACTCCGGGTTGGCGAAGTGCTTAATCCCAGCCGTTCCCTGCAGCTTCAAGCTCTTCCCGCTCGTAAACTCAAACTGCTTTAGATCAGCCGCGTCTCTTCCCAGTTCGCCAGCCAGGTGCAGCGTCGAGTTCGCCTCGGCCCGCTTCGCAATCTTCGTCCGCAGATCCTTCAGATCCACCGTCATTCCGTAGCGGTCCGCCGAGGAGATATAGTGCACCTCCGCGCCCATATCCCGTGCGGCCACGTCGAATGGAATCGCGCGATCATTGAATAGCGCAACACCATTCGTCACCACCACCTCACTAGCCTTCAGATCAAGCAGCGTGTCAGACAGTGGTGTCTTGCTCGTGTTCGGATGCTTCGGCTCCGGCTGGTTCGTCTTACCGTCTTTATCAACGATGAGGTGGAACTGAGGATGCTCGACACCCAGATAGTCCAGCCGCACATGCGACGCCACTCCGGCACCCGAAATGTGCGAGAACAAATTAAACAGCTCTACACGAATCTCGACCTTGTCGACCGAGAGATACGGAGCCTCGCCCGGTCCCTCGAGACCATGAATCACCAACCCATCCGCCTCAATCGCCATATGTCGCAGATCGAACTTCATCCGCGCCAACTCCACCCGGCCGCCCGTCGCATCTGCCAGAACCTTCACAATCGCCTTTCCCACCCGGCGATTGAAGTCATCCGTAGTCGAGTACCATGCGAACGTTCCGCATACCACCATCAGAAGAATCACAAACCCGATCACACACCATGCGACGGCGCGCCCCATCCGCGTCGCCAGCGAACGCTTCACCCTCGCGACCTCTTCGCCCACCTTCTCCTTCAGGTGTTCCTTCTTCTCCGACAATTTTTTCTCGAGGTCGCTCACGGCGTCACCTCACCAGTCATAATCCGCACGCTTCCCTGCGCTCGCAGCGATTTCAGCCAATCCTGAAGCAGCGCACTGACCTGCTGCTGCAGTAGCACCTCTTCAATCCTTCGTTTAATCGTCTCCACCGGCGGCGGCGTCACATTCCGCTTCGCGTACTCCGGAAGCATTGTCTTTTCGTAGTACGTCTGGATCTCGTCATCCTTGATCTTGATCCCGTTGCGGAACCGCACCTCGATAAACTTCAGCAGCTGCATCCGCTGCCGCCATCGCAAGCTGAACTCCTCGACCGTAAATCCGTGACGGCTCAGAAAATCCTTCCACCCCTCGTCGGTCTCGCAGAACGTCGGCTTGCATCCAGGAATATCCTTCCGCAACGTCGCAAGCTGAGCATCCAGATCTTTGTCCGATACAACGTCCTCGGGTTCCAGCGCTGCCTGCTGCAGAATCAGCACCCGGTCCACCAGCCTCTCGAGAATCTTCGCGCGCGTGGATTCCGTAATTGTGCGATACGGCTGAACCTCCTCAAACCGTCGCTCCTCATCCACATCGCTCTCAAGAATCAGGTCGCCATTCACCACCGCGACCAGTCGGTCCAGCACCACTCCGGTGTTGGAACCAGATTGAGTCGTGTTCTGAGCAACTCCAGTCTGGCTCCCCCACACTCCGCCCCTCAACACAGAGATCGCCGCGAACGCAACCGCGCTCACTAACCATCGTCTTCTCGTCTGTGCCATCAGGCTCATTTAGAAGCTCTCTCCGATGCTGAAGAAGAAATTGAAATGCGCAGCATGTCCCTGGTGTGGAGGGTTGTTGTCGAAGTCATAAATCACCGGATACACCGGCGGATTCACGTTATAACTAAAGTCCAGTCGAATCGGCCCCACAGGCGTTTTGTATCGCGCACCAACTCCCACGTCATGAGAAAAATAATTAAAGTCACATTTCCCGATGCTTCCCGAGACATTCGAGCACGTCTCGCGGTTTGGCTGATTGAATCGCAAGAAACTCGGGAACATGTCCGAAGCATTCTGAAACACGTTGCCCATGTCGTGAAATAACACGAAGTTCAGGCTGTTGCCTACCAGGGGCAGAGTCGGTGCAGGCATGCGGAACTCCAGCGTGTTCACAAAAGCTGCCGTCCCCCCGACAGGAAATCCTGTCTGCAAGTCCCGCGGTCCCGCGCCGTTAATTGGAAATCCACGAAGCGAGTTGGCGCCGCCCGCATACAACCGCTCCGGCAAAGGCACCGCCGCGCAACTGGGATTTGTATTCAGCAGGTCGTTGCCGTTCTCATCCGGATTCAGGCAGGCCGCGCTCCCTGCATTCGGATTCGCTCCCGACGACTGCTCATATCCTATTCGCGTACTCCGTGCGAACACGTACTTCAGCTTGCCGAACTGGTAGTACGTCGAGTTCGTTCCATCGATCTTCCGGAAATCGGTCTGCGAGCCGAACTTGGACGACGCCAGAAACACCTGCAACACCGTGTACTGCCCCTTTACTGCGTCCAGTGGGCCCGGCGACCGTGTATCGTGAAACCACGTCAACCCCGGCCCGCCCACGCGCACCGGCTGGGACAGCAGCGGGATCAGATCCGCCGACACCTGGAGACTGTTTGGATCAACCTTCACCCTGCGATAGAGAAAATCGTAGATAAACGTGTCCCGCCGCCGCCACCTTTGCGTAATCCGAAAATCCCCCTGCAGCGTGGACGCCGCAAATGTCGTAATGTCCCGAATGTTCGAGTACCCGCCCGAAACCGACGCCGCCAGATTCTTGCTTCCGTAAAAATGCGGATTCTGGAACGTCAGAATCGCTACCTGCTCCAGCAATCCGTACGAGGAGTGCAGCGTCAGCGAATTGTCCGTCCCATTCAGATTGATCCGTGACACATCCAGCGACACCCGCGGGCTAACTCCCGTCTTCCCCTCCTGCGAAAGCTGGTTGCACGGGTTGAGCTTAAGCTGGATACACGAAGCCTCTGAGATCATGCCTGACTGCGGCGTCCCCGTCTGCGCCTCAATTCCAAACCCATACGTCACATTCCACCGCTTCGCCTCGGTCAACTGCAGCAGAACATTCTTCTGCGGAGCGTCTCCCTCAGGATTCTGCACCGCAGCAACCACTTCATTGAACAGCGCAATGTTGTACAGGTTCCGCTGCGTCTGCAGCAACGCCGTCTGATCCAGTGGATCGTCTTGATGCACCAGGATCTGCGACGCCACCGTCTTCGGCTTCGTCTTGTCAATGCCTGACAGCAATACCTTGTCGACAAACACCTGCTGCCCCTCCGAAACATTCAACGCCACATCCGTTTTGTCCTCGTCCCTGGACTCCTTTGCCTGTCGAATATCCACCTTCACCTGGTCAAACCCATGGGCAAGGTAGTACTGCAGCACCGTGTCGCGGTCACCCGACAGCGTTATGAGTGAAAACGGCTGCCCGGACTGTGAGTTCATCAAACTCCTCACAGCCTGCATCCTGTTCGCATCCACGCCGTTCAACGCCACCGTGCCGAACGTCTGCTGCGGCCCTTCCACAATCGTGAAGGTTACTGCAATCTCCCCCGATTTCACCGGCTTTCCATTCGGCTGCCTGGAGACATCCTTCACATCCGTCGTTACAGTCGCCTCATCGAATCCATTCGCCCGGTACAGAGCCTGAAATGCGCTCACATCTGCCGCCACCAGCGCTGGACTGTACCGCCCGCTCCGTTGATACGCGTTCGCCTTCTGTACCCGCATCCGCTCACGCAGCAGATCATCGGAAAAGTACTTGTTGCCCTTCAGATCCACGGCCACGACCTTGTGCTTCAACCCACGGTCCACCGTGAACACCACATTCTCGGCAGCCGTACCCGACGCCACCACTCTCACATCTACCTTCGAATCGAAGTACCCCTGCTGGAGCTCGTAGTCGCGGATATTGAAGACCCCTTCGTTCAGCAGGTCATTATCGATCGTCCCCTCCTGAAAGATTGGCACCAGCAGATGCAGCCGGCTCTTCGAGATCTTCACACCCTCTACCGCCACCTTCACCTCAGGACCTTCATTCGCATGAAACTCGTAATCGACCTGTTTGCGCGCCGGAACATAGGTCTGCTTCTGCAGAGTCACCGTCGCCTCCAGGTGGTCATTCTTCTGATAAAGCTTCCGCAACCTGTCCATCGCATTGCTCGCGGTATCCCGCGTTACCCTGTTGCCTTCCTTCAGCTTCGACTTCTTGCGAAACTCCTCCAGTGTCAGCCCTGCATCGGCTCCCGCCAACGTGACCACTCCAACCTTCGCCTGCGGTCCGACTGCCACCTTGTACGTCACATTCACCTGGTCGCCGGCAACATCGATCTGAGAGTCCGCCTTCACCGTCGATTCGTAGTAACCCTGCTCTCCCAAAATCTCCTTAATGCCTTCACTCCCGGTTGCAATCTGGGACTCGTCGAACGCGGCCCCTGGTGAGAGCTTCGTCGCAAACTCCAGTAGCGACGTCAGCCGTTCGCTCTTCACCCCGTCGATCGTCACTCGCCCCACGTAATACCGCGCCGCTCCAGCAAAGATGAGCGTCACCCCATCGCCTTGCCGCACTCCGCGAACCGAAATATCGCGGTAGCGTCCGCTGGCAAACAGCCTTCGCAGGCTCGCCCGCACCTGCTCTGGGACGAGCGGCGTTCCCACCTTCTGTGTCAGTTCCTGCGGCAGGGTCGCGTTCGCGTCGAACGTCACGCCTTCAAACTCAATCTTGTCAACCCGCAGCCCCTTCCACTCCCACACCGAAGTCGTTAGCGGAGCGGCATCTGCCGCCTGCCCCTCAGAGGTCGGCGCGCCCACCGTGGAGCTCTGTGGCGCGGATGCAGAAGCGGCAGGATCCTGTGCCTCAATCGCACTCCCAATCATCAACAATCCGAGCCATGCCCCCGCCGCGACAAGCCCGCACCGTGACTTCAGTGACCCCTGCGCGCGACCTCGTTGCACCTGACCCAAAAAAACCACCCATTATTCCCGTTATGCCATTGATTTCTAAATTGATAGAGGAGCCCTGCAAGTCCTGCACAATGCGCAGCCCAATAACCAAATCCAGTGCCTTTGTCCATCCGGCAGACCGTCTCATCCTTAGGATGCCGAAAACCTCAAATCCTTCCGCGAGCGCGCAGGTTCCCGCACGTCCGTCCGTTCCCTATACTACGAAAGAGCAGCGTCTTTTTGCAGAATTGCCTTCACCATGTCCAATCCACGCAACCCCTCGCCCCTCCAATCAGTTCCGCAGCCGGAAGCGAGCCTCCCCACACCCTCTTCTGATCAGGGCAACATCCCCGATCAGGATCGCTACTCCCGGCAAATACTCTTCCCCGGAATCGGCCAAACCGGCCAGCAGCTCCTCGCACATGCGCACGTCGCGATCGTTGGCGTCGGAGCCACAGGAGCTGCCACCGCCTCCCTCTTAGCCCGAGCCGGCGTCGGTACTCTCACTCTCATCGACCGCGACTTCGTCGAATCCTCCAACCTTCAGCGCCAAATCCTCTTCGACGAGGCCGACGCCCGCGACTCCCTGCCCAAAGCCGAGGCCGCCCGTCGCAAGATTGCTCTCTTCAACTCCACCATTACCGTCCATCCCCGCACCGCAGATCTCGTCCCCGCCAACATCCACGAGCTCCTCGGCCCAGCCCACCTCATCCTTGATGCCACCGACAACTTCGAAACCCGCTATCTCATCAACGACTACGCCGTTCAGCAATCCAAACCCTGGATCTACGCCGCAGCCATCGGCGCCTACGCCGCCACCATGAACATCCTTCCGCGAAAAATCTCAGGCGAGCTGACAACGGTTTACACCCCCACCGCCTGCCTCGCCTGCATCTTCCCCAAGCCCCCTACAGGCCCCGTTGAAACCTGCGACACCGCCGGCATCCTCTCCACCGCGGTTAACCTCGCTGCCTCGATCCAAACCACAGAGGCCCTCAAGCTCCTCACCAACCAGCCGCACCTCATGCGACGTACTCTCCTGAGCCACGACCTTTGGAGCAACGAGCGCAGCGAAATCAGCACAGCCAAACCCGACCCAGCCTGTACCGTCTGTGGCGAGCGCATCTTCTCCCACCTCGCCGGGGAGGGCCGCCCTCACATCACGCTATGCGGGCGCAACTCCGTCCAGATCCACGAGCACCACCGCCGCGTCGACTTCCCCTCCATGCGCGACCGCCTCCTGCCCCACGGGGCCGTCCGATTCAACAATCTCCTTCTCCGCTTCGAGCGCCCGCCCCACAGCCTTACCCTCTTCCCGGACGGTCGCTGTCTCATTCAAGGCACGACGGACATCACCCTCGCCCGCTCCTTGTACGCCCGCTTCATCGGCTCCTAAATATCTGATAACTCACCGCTCAAAGCTCGCAACTCTCCGTATCCACACAACCCTTCCTCGCAGTCGTCCATCCAACCCGTATGCTTCATAAAAACTATCTCTACGTTTGCGGTAGGCTCAATGCAGGCGAAAACTTAACGGTGAACGATAATCTGTCCGGAGTCTAGCTATGGACGTCCAAGGCCTACAAATGACCCAAAATACACCCGCTCCTGGCGTCTTCAAGCGCAATCCGCCCATCGCCGGCGAAGCAGAGGCGATCGAGGCTGCTAAAAACGGAGATGCCCTGGCGTTCTCCAAGCTCTACGCCCTTCACAAACGCCGCGTCTACACCCTCTGCCTCCGCATGCTGGGCAACGTCTCCGAAGCCGAAGACATGACCCAGGAGGCCTTCCTCCACCTCTTCCGCAAGATCGGCAGCTTCCGGGGAGAGTCCGCTTTTTCCACATGGCTTCATAGACTTACGGTGAATTTGGTCCTGATGCACCTGCGCAAAAAGGGCCTTAACCTTGTCTCTCTCGAAGAGACCATCAACCCCTCGGAAGAGGACGCGCCAAAGCGCGACTTCGGCAGCCGCGACATCCAGCTCACCGGTTCGGTCGACCGTGTCGCTCTCGAGCGGGCCGTTGCTTCGCTCCCTCCCGGCTACCGCATGGTCTTCGTCCTCCACGACGTCGAAGGCTATGAGCACAACGAGATCGCCACCATGCTCGAATGCTCCACCGGTAACAGCAAATCCCAGCTCCACAAGGCCCGCCTCAAGCTTCGCGAGCTTCTCCGCCAGCCACAGGACGCCCCGGCGAACGGCGCGAGAGAGGTGGCGGTATGACTAACTCCAAGCTTCCTGACTTTGACACTATGACCCCTGCAGACTTCGAGCAATACCTGCCTGAGTTCTTCGCCACAGGCGATGGGCGCGTCAGCAAGGACCCTCGCTTCCAGGCCTTCCTTGAGAAAAACCCCGTCTGCGCTGCCTTGGTCCGCGACCTCGAGACCATCGCCGAAACCGCAAAGAGCCTCCTCGAGCCGGCCTACGAACCAAGCGACGCCGTCTGGAATGAGATCGAGAAAAAACTGAAGACGAAGGAAAACTAGAACAGGAAATCCGCGAAATCGATATTCAGGTGGCCCATCCTTCACACTTTCATCGTGCAGGATGGGTTATTTGCGCTGCGTCCCGAACCGCTCTTCTTCACCCAAAATATGTCCTCTGTTAGATAACCCAGTTGACTTTGCCGAACCCACACTATCTACTTTGGCTCTCGATAGTGCAAGGGAGACACGGGCTCAGTTTTGGCCGGGCGGTTGATTTTGCGCCCACTCTGGAGGTCCCATGGATTTCATCGAAAAACTCTTCGGAATTTCGCCCGATGGTGGAAGCGGAACTCTGGAGATCTGTCTTTTTGCCATTCCGTTCGTCCTGCTTGGTCTCAGGGTTTGGTGGACACGGACCTCCAAGAGAATCGACATAGCAAAACAATAAGTAGCAAATTCTCATGAGCGGTTAGCACGCCGGGGCCCTGCAGCTCGGAGATCCTCCGTGAAGACATTCCTGGTGATTCTCAAGTCGATCCTCTATGGCTGGGTAACCTCGGCCCGCGATTTCTTCGCCATCATCTGCAAGATGTGCAGTCGTTGGAAGTTTCAACGGAACATGGACCGCGTAGTCTCGCCCAACCGCTGCGTCCCAATCAACGATCCAGCCTTCGTCCTGCCCGATCCCCTCATCTACGACCAGTACTACCTCACCAGCCTCGGCCTCGCCGTCACATGGGACAATCCCGACATTCAACTCTATCTTGGTGGCTCGCCCGTCTCTTCCTCGTTGCTCGCGCCAGGCACAACCTACGAAGTCGTAGCCCAGATCTGGAACAACTCAACCGACTGCCCCGTCGTAGCCATGCCGGTCGCGTTCTCGTTCCTTGAATTCGGCGTCGGCACCACCAGCGTGCCCATCGGTTCCACTGAGGTCAACCTCGGCGTCAAGGGTGGCCCGGGCTGCCCTGCGTACGCAACCATGCCGTGGACGACACCAATCACACCCGGACACTACTGCATTCAGGTCCTGCTCCAACCCGTCGCCGACACGAACTTCAATAACAACCTCGGCCAGGAAAACACCAACGTCGGCACCGCAAACTCACCCGCCGTCTTCACCTTCACCTTACGCAACGATACGCGTCGAACGCAGGCATACAAGTTCGAAGTCGACGCCTACACTCCCGGCACACCCGATCCCTGCGGCACTGGCCCCAACGACGCAAAGGCGCGAGCCGCCCGCCTCGCACGGCACAAACGCGGCTCCCACCCCGTTCCTCCCGGCTGGCAGATCGTCATCTCGCCGGATGCCCCTTCGCTTCTCGTCGGCCAGTCCATTCCCATTACCGTAACGGCCACGCCTCCTCCCGGCCTTACCGGAAGCAGCCAGATCCTCAACGTCAACGCCTTCCACGCCAGAGGAATTGCCGGAGGCGTGACCTTTACAGTGAACATCATCTAAGCGGAGTCGCACTATGGCATACCCGCCCTACAACCAGTACACCAGCTGCATCGACGCCGCCTACTACAACAAGACCAGTCAGTACGTCCAAGCCACCCTGGTCTCAGTAGGAGTCGTCACTCCCCTGGCGGCATTTGCGGCTTTGACCGCTCCGTGGTGCATATTGGCGCTCATTCCGGTCGCCGCTGCTGCATGGCTTCTCGGTTATTGTCAATGGTTTCTGCATGGCCGCCTTATCTGTCTTCCGCCCCCTGCAAACACAACCATTCCCGGAGGGAGCGACCAGTGCGCGATCGGCATGGTCATCGACCTCCTCCCCCCGAGCGGCAACTCCTTCCCAACCGACGTCGACACCGACTACAGCTTCGGTCTGGCGATCGCGGGAGTTGACCCCGACGAACCAGACCAAACGACCGTCGAGAATAGCGTCCCCTATGGCTTCCTCGAAAAGAATCAGCCCGCAACCCTCGGCATCGGCGTGCCGTTTACGGGCAACCAGGCGACCGATCCGCTAACCGGCAATCCATCATGGACTCTACATTGCGAGTTCGAAGGAGCGGGCGTTCGCGACCTGATGCTCGCCGCGGCAATCGCACTTCAGATCGGACTAGCCGCTTTTTTTGTCTGCATGTTCGTGCCCTTCCCGCTTGGCGCACTCCTCGCCTTTCTTCTGGCCCTACTCAGCCTACTCACCGACGGGGCCGGCGTCATCGTCGGCATCAACGACCAGGCCAGCCCCTCAGACGTAAACCCCGCGCTCGGCAACGAACTCCAGAGCGGCGATCTCCTGGTCGTGGCCGGAGCCTGGGTCTACGACTCCGGCCACAGCCATGACTCTCCCCCGCGCGGCTACAACGAAATCCACCCCATCAAGTTCTGCACTCCAGCGGGCAAATTTGGCGTCGACTGGCCCGCCAACATCGGTTACCTCCAGACCAATTGGCCCATCGCCCTTGGCCACGCAACATCCCCCACCACCATCGAGAGTCAAAAACAACCACAGAACCAGTGGCAGATTCACCCGATCCTCGACGGCTGCGAAGGTGCCGTCATCGTGTAGCGGTCACACCAGCGCTTGATGATGAACTACTTTCACCATTCTGCTCCCACCATTCCCTTGCAATCTCTACCCACCCGCTGTACCCTATCTCCAGCATGTCGAGCCACTTCCGATTTACGTGTTTTACCTTCTCCTATTGGCGCAACCCAGCGGCCAGTGGAGTCCTCGCATGCATCTCTGAAACCACCTAACAACTTCAGAGTCTTCGAACTTCCCGAGCCGCGACCCCAAAAGGTTGCGGCTCTTTCATTTTCGGTACCATCAGCAAGGAGAGGCAATGACGTCCATACAGTCCGAAGTCCAAAACGACGAAACCGAAGACCAAATCCAAATCATGCACAATAACGAGTCCGGCCCCATCCAAGCCCCCGCCCATCTCCGCCGCCTTGTTCTCACCGGCTTCATGGGAGCGGGTAAGTCTACCGTCGGTCGCCTCCTCGCCGCCTACCTAAACTGGAACTTCCTCGACCTAGACGCCCACCTCGAAGCCCGCACCGGAGCCACCATCCCCCAACTCTTCGAGCGACACGGCGAAGCCCACTTCCGCCGTCTCGAATCCACCGCCCTGGCCTCTGCGCTTGGCCGCGACCACACCGTCCTTGCCCTCGGCGGCGGCACCCCCGAAGAGCTCACCAACCGCCTTCTCCTCGAACAAACCCCTGCGACCTTCACCATCTTCCTCGACGCGCCCTTCCCCACCCTCTTCGACCGCTGCATGTTGCAGGACATCGCCCGTCCCGTCCTCGAAGACCCCGCCGCCGCCCAGCTTCGTTTCCAGAAACGCCACCCTCTCTACCACCGTCTCGCCAACCTCACCATCAACACCGCCGACCAGACCGCCGACCAGACCGTAGAGGCAATCCATAAGGCAATTCTCTGAAATCGGCGAATTAGGACCTAAAAAATCTGAGGACGGAGAAGATCGACGACTCAAACTCCGCACTCCCCCATTGAGATCACACAAGCGCAGACTTATCTGCATCCAACAGTCAGCACCCAGGAGAATTTACTGACCAGCCCCGGCAATGGCGACCTCACCCCCTACGAAGAGCAGTCCCGCGCCAACGTCCGCGGACACATTCTCTTCGCCATCGGTGTCCTTCTTCTTCTCGCCCTGGCGTGGACCCTCAAAAAAGAGCTGCTCATCCTCTACGTCAGCGCACTCTTCGCTGTCGTCCTCATGCCCGCCGTCGTCTGGATAACAAAACTCAACCTCCGCGGCTACCACCCGTCGCGCTCCGTCGCCATCCTGCTGCTGATCGTCGCAGTCGCGCTTGTCCTTGCCTTCTTTTTCACTACGGGACTTCCCCCCGTCCTGCGGAATCTCAGCAGCTTCTCCGCCGAACTCCCCCAGCGCATCCCCGAAATCGTCGCCAAAATCAAAAAAATCCCCTTCGCCGACAGGTTAGGCATCGACTCCATCGTCCAGCGCGCCGAAACCGTCATCGCCGCCACCGCCAGCTACCTCTTCGCCTCGCTCCCCCTCTGGCTCTCCCACATCTTCGACCTCCTCACCGCCGCCTTTCTCTGCGTCTATTTCATGCTCGAAGGCGAATACGCCTACAGATTCTTTCTCTCCCTTGTCCCCGCCACGCAACGCTTCCGCCTCAATACGACCCTCAGACGGGCCGAAAGCAAAGTCAGCAAATGGCTCGTTGGTCAGGGCACCCTTATGCTCATCCTCGGAGTCACGAGCACCATCGTCTTCGGTCTCCTTCACGTCCGCTACTTCGTCCTTCTCGGCTTTCTCATGGGTCTGTTCAACATCATTCCCATCGCCGGCGGAGTCATCACCATCGTTCTCGCCGCACTCGTCGCCGCGCTCGACTCATGGACCAAGATGGCCGAGGTCCTCATCTTCTATCTGATCTACGTCAACGTAGAAAACGCCATCCTCATCCCGCGCATCATGCGTTCCAGCGTCAATCTCATGGGCCTGACCGTTTTGGTCGCACTCCTTCTCGGCACCTCGCTTGCGGGAATTGTCGGAGCCCTCGTCTCGGTCCCCACCGCCGCCCTGATCACCGTACTCCTCGAGGAGTACGCCGTTCGCAAAGACTCCTCCGCTTGATGGACTGCATCCTCCTCCAGGCCAAGGGTTACCAACACCCTCGCCGCTGTTAAATTCCCCTTTTTTATTTTTAACCTTCCTGAAAACCCACGTACCTTGCTATCCTCTTGCCAGTGTCCGACCTCAAATTCGCTCAACCCGTCCGACGCAATCTGCTGGTGCCCGTTCTTCTGGCATTCCTCATTCTCGGAATCATTCTCGCGCTGGTCCTGCGCTTCACTCCGCACAAAACCGCTGAGCTTGCGATCACCCGCACCGTCGTCTTCCCTACCCACACCGTCTTCAAATCCGAGACTATCGTCGTCTCCAGTCAGCACACCGAAGACGACCTCTACGTTCTTACCACTCTTCATATCGACGACCGTCTCCACCTCCCGCTTTTCCTCAAAGACTTCACCGCGACACTTACCACTGCGGATGGGGAGCAGATCACCACCAGCGCCATCGAAAAGCGGGACCTCGATACCGTCTACACTTCTTTTCCCGACCTCAAGGCGGTCGCGACCGAGCCGCTGCTGCGTGACAGCATCGTCAACCCCGGCGAATCCGCAGAGGGCATGATCCTCCTCCACTTCCCCGTCACCAAAGACGTCTGGGACCGCCGCCGATCCGCCATGCTCAACGTTGACCTCTACCATCAGGGTCAGCAGGAGATTCTCATCGGCCGCGCCAGTGAAGCCGTCGCCGCCTCACCATCTGCCCCGCAAAAATAAACGCCGCAAGCACTAAACTGAGGCATGACCCGTCGCCGCTTCATCGCCGACACCTGGACCGACACCACCGCCACACTCACCGGCGATCAGGCTGCCCACCTCGCACGCGTTCTCCGCGCCACTCCCGGGCAGACCTATGACATCGTAGCCAACGGCTTCCTCCACCGAGCCGAGATCACTAGCGTCACCGACAACACCGTTCACCTTCTCCTCCATGAAGAACTCCAGTCCGACGCTGCGCTTCCCCTCCATCTCCTCCTCGCCATCTTCAAGTTCGACCATATGGAGTGGGCCATTGAAAAGTCCACTGAGCTTGGCATCGCGCGCATTACGCCCATCCTCGCCCGCCGCACCGAAAAACATCTCGCGCTCGCCGCAACGAAACGGGCCGAGCGCTGGCGTCGCATCGCCCTTGAAGCCTCCAAGCAATCCCGTCGAAGCGACATCCCCGAGATTGCCGACCCCATCGCCCTCAAGCAAGCGCTCGCACAGGAAAATTCCCCTACTCGAATCCTCCTAAGCGAAACCGAGCAGAGAACACCCCTCACCGCTGCACTAAACAAAACTACGTCTGTCTCGGATACCGCCATCGCCATCGGCCCTGAGGGCGGCTGGATCTCTGAAGAGATTGCCCTCTTTACCCATCACCAATGGCAATCTGTCACCCTGGGCCCGCGAATCCTCCGAGCTGAAACTGCCGCCATCGCTGCAATTGCCATTACCGCCGCCTATCTCACCTGATGAGGATGCTCACGGCAAGGCCCGCCCCTGGCGGTCTAAACGCAATCTTGCCCTTTTGCACTCCCGGCCTTTGTGAGAGTGCAGTTTGAGGCGCGAAGGATAGAATCAGGTGCAAGGAAGGTGATTGCCATGCAGTGTACGCATCTAGACCATATCCACAAAGTGAAGCCGTCGGCGAAGGGTTGCGAGGAGTGTCTGAAGATGGGTTCCCGGTGGGTGCATCTGCGAATGTGCATGGAGTGCGGACATGTGGGGTGTTGCGACTCGTCGCCGAATAAACATGCGACGAAACATTTTCATGCGACGAAGCACCCGATTATGCGGTCGGTGGAACCGGGTGAGGATTGGGGCTGGTGTTACGTCGACGAGATTGAAGTGGATGGTCCGTGGCCGCATTAGTATCGCTGCGTTAAGACAGGCTCCAACGGTTTGCTATGCTGGCTTATCTGAAGATGTTTTCCGTGATGCGGAGACCAAGGAGTTTTATGTCTGATGAAGTATCGAATGTTGTGCCGGCAGAGCAACCTGCGACGCCGACGGTAAAGATTACGGTTCGTCCGAATGGACCATTTCGTGTTGAGGGTCCGATCGCGCTGGTTGATGTGAATGGGAATGAGTGGGACCTTACCGGCAAGCCGGCAATCTCGCTGTGCCGTTGCGGTATGTCGTCGAAGCGGCCATTTTGTGATGGAACGCATGGCAAAGAAGGATGGAAGTGCGATGCCAGCCCAATACCGACTGAGCCAGTTGCACTGGGATAACCGAGTGGATTGTGACCCTTCCGGCCCTGCACGAAAATTCTTTGCACGAGCCGGAAGATTTTTCATGATTTGAATCTAATTTTGAGGGTTGGCCGGCATGACGATTCGCAGCTGCAAGGTGATTCTTTACGTATTTCTTCTGATTTCGGCGGTTGGACTGAGAGCGCAGGAGGCTCCGCAGAAAGCCGGGTCGAAGGAGTACACGCGCAGCGAGGCGATGATTCCGATGCGGGACGGAGCGAAGCTTCATGTTGTGGTCCTGCGGCCGGTGGGGTCGGAGAGCGCGGGCGAATCGCTGCCGTTTTTAATGGAGCGGACGCCGTATGGAACAGACAACAATTCGTCGAAGGGCGTGAACGCCAGCAAGCCGGAGCTGGCGGCGAGTGGATACATCTTTGTTTTTGGCGATATCCGCGGGCGTTATGAGTCCGAGGGGCAGTTTGTAATGAACCGCGCGATTGTCGCGCATACGACGAAGAACGATGTGGACGAAACGACGGATACGCGCGACACCATCGACTGGCTGCTGAAGAATGTTCCGAACAACAACGGGAAGGTTGGAGTGCTCGGAGTTTCGTATCCGGGATTTCTGGCGATGTCGGCTGGCATCGACGCACATCCTGCAGTGAAGGCGATCTCACCACAGGCTCCGATGACGAATATCTGGCTGGGCGATGATTTCTTTCACAATGGCGCGTTTCGCGAGACGTATGGCTTCGATTATGTACAGCAGCTTGAGGGGCAGAAGACGGATGTGCGGGTGCAGAGTAAGGAAGATATGTATGATTTCTTCCTGCGCAACGTGAACTTTGGCGGCGCGGCGCAGGCGGCAAAGATGCAGGACTTGCCTACGGCGAAGGTGTTTTTGACGCAGCCTGCTTATTCGAAGTTCTGGCAGGACATGGCGCTTGAGAAGCACCTGACGAAGGTGGAGGTGCCAACGCTGGAAGTAGGCGGATGGTGGGATCAGGAGGATATGTGGGGGACGCAGGCGGAGTATGCTGCGCTGGAGCCGCATGACAAGGGCCATGAGGTGTTTCTTGTGCTGGGGCCTTGGAACCATGGTGGGTGGAACCGACGAACGACGAGTCTGGGGGCGGTGAGCTTTGGAGTGGATTCGGGAGAGCAGTATCGGAAGACGATTGAGGCGCCGTTCTTTGAAAAATATTTGAAGGGGCGGGCGGGATTTGAGTTGAAGGACACGGCGAGCTTCCGCACAGGAGTGAACCAGTGGGAGCGGTACGATGTCTGGCCGCCGAAGGTTGGGTTTCATGCGGCGAAGCTTTATCTGACAAAGGATGCTGGGCTGAGTTTTGATGCGCCGAAAGAGGGTGGTACGGCGGGTTCGTATGTGGCTGATCCGGCGAATCCTGTTCCGTACCGGAACCGGCCGATCCAGCCAACATACGGGGATGGCTCGAAGTGGCGGACGTGGCTGGTGGAAGACCAACGGTTCGTGAGTAATCGAAAGGACCTGGCGAATTTTTCTACTCCTGTCCTCGACCAAGACGTTACGGTCACAGGTGACGTGATGGCCGATATCTTTGCGGCAACAACAGGTACGGACGCGGATTTTGTGGTGAAGCTGATCGATGTGTATCCCGATGACGCACCGGCACCAATGGCCGGATATCAATTGATGATTGTGGATGAGATCTTTCGCGGGAGATATGTGAAGAGCTTCGAAAAACCTGAGGCTTTGACGCCCGGAAAGGTGACAGAGTTCAGGTGGAGCCTGCATGGCGCGGATCACACATTCCTGAAGGGCCACAAGATTATGGTGGAGGTGCAGTCAAGCTGGTTCCCGCTGTACGACCGGAATCCGCAGACGTTTGTGCCGAACATCATGACAGCTCCGGCGAGTGCGTACAAGGCGGCGACGCAGACGATCTACGGATCGGCGAAGTATCCATCGCATCTGGAGTTTTCGGTTCCAGAGTAAGATTTCGACGAGGGATCTCGTGAGGATCAAAACGATCAGCAGCCGGGAGGTTTACCGGAATCCGTGGACGAGCGTCCGCGAGGATGTGATTGAACGGGCGAACGGAGCGCGTGGCATTTACGGGGTGGTCGACAAGGATCCGGCCTCGATTATTATTCCCCTGGACGCGACAAATGGTGGGGATTTTGTCTATTTGATCGAGCAGTTCCGATATACCGTGGGTGGTCGTTACTGGGAATTACCTCAAGGTGGGTGGGAGACTGAGGATGTGGTTCCGGAGGAGATGGCGCGGGGAGAGTTGAAAGAGGAGACGGGGCTGGCGGCAGAGCGGATGACGTTGCTGTCGACGCTGCAGATCGCATATGGAGTGATGAACCAGAAGCAGCATGTGTTCCTAGCCGAAGGACTGACGATGGGAGAGCCTGATCGGGATGTTGAGGAGAGTGATCTCGTTGTACGTCGTGTAAGGGTGGAAGAGTTTGAAGAGATGATTTTGGATGGGACAATCGTCGATAACTGCTCGGTGGCGGCGTGGGGGTTGTACCGGCTTTGGCGAGAACGGCAGAGATAGCTCTGCGTATTCTGCGTCGTATCACGATGGGAAAGAACAGCGGATTTGCCGAGTGGATGTGGTCAACGGGAGGCCCCGTTTTCGCATCAAAAAAGACCGGTGAAGATATTGACTGGTGAAGATAAAGAGGAACAAACGGAAGGGACACGTGCTTCCAAGCGGCACTGGGTGTGGCGATGGATCTCTGTTTCGTTGCTGATCGTTGTTTTGGTGCTTGGGGCGATCGGCGAGGTGATGGTTCATCGCGCGGCGCCGATTCTCAAGGATCGGGTAGTCGAGACGTTGAGCACACGTTTCAACAGTCGGGTGGAGCTTGATGGGTTCAACGTTTCGTTGATCAAGGGATTCGAGGTCTCAGGAAGCGGGCTGAGGATCTTTCCTCAGGACGAGGTAGTGGCTGCGGGAGAGTCGGAGCCGCTGATCGCGTTACAACATTTTTCATTTCATGCTGACTGGATGGGACTGTTTGCGAAGCCGATGCATGTGAGTACTGTTCATGTCACGGGGATGGCGATCCATATCCCGCCGAAGGAGATGCGGGCGCAGGCGCCAAAGGGGCAGCGACATCTCGGCACTGTACGGATCGTCGTGGATGAGATCCTATTTGACGATTCGAAGCTTGTCCTCGGGACCATGAAACCCGACAAAGAGCCGAAGGACTTTGAGCATGAGCCGCATCGTCATGCGGGATGTCGGCCCAAATGCGCCGTGGAACTATGATGCAACGCTGGTGAACGCGATTCCGAAGGGTGACATTCATGCCAAGGGGACGTTTGGCCCCTGGAATAACGGTAGCCCGGGAGATTCGACGGTGACAGGGCACTACACGTTCGACCATGCGGACCTGAATACGATCAAAGGCATCGGTGGGATGCTTTCTTCGGTCGGAGAGTTCACGGGGCAGCTCGACAATATTGTGGTGGATGGGACGACGGAGACGCCGGATTTTTCGCTCGACACAGCGAACCATACGATGCCGCTGCATACAAGATTCCACGCGATCGTTGATGGGACGAGTGGGGATACCTATCTGCAACCTGTAGAGGCTCGATTGGGTAATTCAGGTTTTTCGTGCAGTGGCGCGGTGATCAACGTGAAGGGGAAAGGGCACATTATCGACCTCGATGTGAATGTGCCGAATGGACGGATACAGGACTTTCTGCAGCTTGCGGTGAAGACAACGCCGGTGGTGATGACAGGACAACTGACGATGAAGACGAAGCTCCATATTCCTCCCGGAAAGGAGAGCGTGACACGGAAGCTTGGCTTAAAAGGTGGATTCACGCTGAGGCAGATTCACTTTACCAATCCTGAGGTCGAAGACAAAGTGGATATGCTGAGTTTGAGGGCACAGGGCGATCCGAAGGATGCGAAGCCTGGTGCGGAGGATGTGCACTCGCAGATGGTGGGACAGTTTGTGAAGTCAGGCGATAAGTTGAGTTTCAGCAAGTTGGATTACGAGCTGCCTGGAGCAATCGTGGCACTGACTGGAGAGTACTCGCTGGATGGAGAGCGGTTTGAGTTTGAGGGAAAGATACGGACGGATGCGAAGGTATCACAGATGGTGGCTTCGAAGTGGAAATCGATTCTGCTGAAGCCGGTCGATCCTTTTTTAAGAAGGATGGTGCAGGGGCGGAGATTCCGGTTAAGGTGAGTGGGACGAAGTCTGCGCCGAAATTCGGATTGGATCTTCGGCATAAAGACAAGAAGGACGACGTCAAGCCTTAGCTCTTTTTGGGGATCGCAGATGACGCTGTGAATTTAATGAACGGTTTTCATGCGGCGGGACATGAAGTCCATGAGCAGATAGTTGCCGAGGGTTTGGGGTGTGGTGAAGTAGGCTTTTCCGCGGCACATCGCAGAGACTTTCTGTACGAACTGCATCAGCGAAAAGTCGCTGGCAAGCATAAAGGTGTTGATCATGATGTTGGACCGCTTGCAGCGAGCTACTTCGTCAAGCGTCTCAGAGATGACGAGCGGGTCGAGGCCGAAAGCGTTTTTGTAAATACGGCCGTCGGGAAGGGTGAGGGCGGAGGGTTTCCCGTCGGTGATCATGACGATCTGTTTCATATCTTTGTTCTGACGGGCAAGGATGCGCTGCGCCAAGCGGAGACCTTCGCGAGTATTGGTGTAGTGCGGGCCGACCTTTACGCGCGAGAGCTGCGAGACAGGAATCTCCTCGGCAGTGTCGTGGAAGAGGACCAGATTCAAAGTGTCCCCGGGGAACTGAGTGCGGATGAGGTGCGCAAGGGCCATCGCAACCCGCTTCGCCGGAGTGAAGCGATCTTCACCGTAGAGAATCATGGAGTGCGAGCAATCGAGCAAAACAACAGTCGCGCAGGAAGACTGGTAGTCGGACTGGTGGACGTGCAGGTCCGAATACTCGATGTTCATCGGGGTATTTTCTTCGCCATCAATTGCGGACTTGATGCCTTCGCGGGCGAAGGCACTCGAGAACGTTGCGGTAATGTCGAGGTTAGGGAGTCGCCGAACTCGTAGAGCTTGGAGGAGCCGTTGATCTCGACGCCTGCAGCCTCGTGGCGAGTGTCGTGGCGGCCGAAGTTGGATTTGCCTAAGGGGCCGAGGAGTTCGCGGAGAGCCTTGTAGCCGAGGAAGTCCATTCCCTTGTCGGTGACCTCGAAATGGGCCTCGCCATTGCCGTCACCCTGTTGGCCTTGTCCTTCTTTGGGCCTTTCGGCGTTGATGAAGTTTTGCTCCTGCATTTTCTGGACGATCTGGTCGATGAGCTGTTCGACCTGATCTTCGGACAGGGTTTCGAATTTTTCCTGAGACTCTTCATCGAAGAGTTCGCCCGACTCGAGCGCCTGACGGATGGCCTCGCGCAGGTTCTCCATGGTCTGGTCGCCGTTGAACTCCTGAAAGCGGGAGTAGGGATCGTAGAAGCCGGAGTCGAGCAGGAAGTCGGAGAGGGCCTGCATGAGGTCCTCAAGACCGAAGGAGGAGGAGAGATCGCCGGTGAATTTGGTGTACCGAACGCGCTTCATAGAGAGGCCCCTCTTTATTGTAGTCCGCGACAGTGAATGCCGGTCTAATACGGTTTTGTGTGCGAAGTTATTGGTTCGGATCGGCGGTGGCCTCAATCGAAACGGCGGCCGAGAATACCCTTAACTATAATGTGGTCGGTGGACGCGGTGACTCCGACACCGACGCCGAAGTTAATCTCCCAGGCTGGTGAGAGTTCGTTTCAAGGTTTGTGCTCCTGGACCCAACGGCTGTTGATCACAGTGAGTTTGGGACAGCCAACCTTGGCGGCGAGTTGCGAATCGGTGAGGGGCGCGGCCTGTGTTTGGCTGCGGATGCGGTGTGAGAAGTTTTCAAGGTCTTTGAAGCGGAAGACCTGACAGCCACGCATGAAATCGACGATCTGTCCGGTCGAGCGATTGATGGAATACATGCGGACGAGGTGGGCTTTTTTGTAGATGCCGATGGAGTCGAAGCCGTCGTCGGTGTCTGGCGTCATTGGGTCCAGGGTGTAGTCGGGATCGCCCATGGGCCAGCCTTCATCGTGAGCGAGGATGGTGGCTATGTCGTTGAGCTCGGCGGCAGGGATGTGGGGACGCGGAGAAGACTGCCCGGCGAGGATGGAAGAAGACATGAAAATAGTCGAGAGAACAATCGGGAGAAGTTTGGCATGAAGGTATGCGTAGCGCATCGGATTCTACTTCTTCTCGCGGGTAGACGGGGGTATATAGCCGTCGATCACAGTGGTGTTGCCACCGATGCGTGTTGCGAAGGTTGGTTGCTCGAGGCCCTGAAGAATGGAAGCCGGCATGTGCACCGGGTCGGCGTAATGCGAGTAGAACTCCGCGAAGGCGAAGAAGTCTGTGCCTTTGTCGTCGATCATTTGTGAGTCGGGTGTGTACGGCTTGATGATCTCCGGATGAGCCAGAGCTTCGCCGAAGAAGTCGACGGCGTCGTGAATGGTGCGGCCGGTGGGAGAGCGGTATTGATAGAGGGGCACGTGTTGGCGTTCGGCGAATGAGGCGAGCGGAGTAAGTGGTTGGAGAGCGAAGGACTGGTAGTGAATAGCACGTTCGTGCCGCGCCATCTCCTGAGGGAGAGCGCCACGCTGGTCGAGTTCGTCGATGCCTTGTTTGTAGACACCGATACCCCAGTCGAAGAGATCGTTGTCCGATGAGATAACGCCAGCCGCAACAGCGGCCAGGCCGCGCCAGTAGTGATGATTGTTCGTCTGTTTACCGGCTTTGTCGAAGTCCACGGTGCGGTGCGCAACTTGATTGATCCACTTAATATCGCGTCTTACCTGTTTTGGATCGAGTGAGCCCTCGTTGACCAGCACCGACTCGCTGATGGCAATGGAACTGAGCGTCCACTCCACCTGATACCACGCCTGGGAGCTTTCTTTCGGGTCGTAGTTGAGCAAAGCCCCCGCTTTCGCCCATGTGTCGATCTGCTTTTGCGCGCACCGGGCTTCGTCTTTGCTGGAGGTGACGAGCCACTGATTCATGCCGGCGGTTACTCTGCCTTCAAAGCTATTGTAGATCTTCGTTGCAGCTGCTTCGGCGGGGTTAGTGGGTCCGTGACTGCCGTTGAGATAGTGCGCAGGGATGATCATTCGGCCGGTTGGCGGAGCAACCGCTGGCAGTTTTGTGCAAGAGCTAAGGGAAGCAATCGCCTGCGCCGTGCGCGGATCTTTGTTGTGGGCTAACAGCTCGTGACGCTGCTGCACATCGATGTAGGACGCTTTTGGATTCGAAACGTTTTCGGCAGCCGCGGATACGAATGCAAAGGCTAATAATGCGGCTGCGCAACGCATCCCCGACGTACTGAAAAAGAAGGCCTCTTGAATAGTCCGGCTGAGATTGCGGCGATCCCACATGAGCTTAGTTGAAACCTCGGCGGGTGCGGTTGCGAGCAGCTTCGTCGCGCTCTATCTCGCGCTCTCGCATCTTCTCGGCATATTGCGCGGCCTGGTCGTTGCGAGACTTCTTTTCTGCCGCGGAGAAGATGCGCTCTTCGGCGCGGCTGAGGCGTTTGTGAGCGTACATGCCTTCGAGAAGAAATTCCGCTGCACTTACCGTAATCTCGGGTTGAGACTTGCCGTTGATTTCGAGCGGCGTCAGCTTTTCGAAGAGGCCCTGGATCTGCTTTAGCTCTTCAACGGAGCCGGCCGAGGATTGCGCGTCGTTGAGTTGGACCGTGCCCCCGAGGTTGAACCACTGCTCGATCTGCTGGGTGTTGGTATCAGCGAAGTACTTATCGAAGATGTTTGCGACTGAGGCGCGAATGATCTCGCGAATGACGGTGTCGGCCCCGCGCATCTCACCTTCATATTCGAGCTCGATCTTGCCGCTAATGCCGGGGAGCGCGGTGTAGATATCGCCGACACGAGGAACGACGAGGGTTTCATCATGGAGCAGTGCACGGCGTTCTGCGTTCGAGATGACGAGTTCCATTGTGCTGATGGGAAGACGTTGCGAGACACCGCTGCGCTTATCGACCTTCTTGTCTTCGCGGGCGGAGAATGCGATCTGCTCGACGATCTGGCGAATGTAGTGCGGGATCTCGATCTTTGAGGAGGGGCGAGTAGACCATGCTTCCTGCGCGGTGATCGCGATGCCCTCCTCTATGTTCTCAGGGTAGTGCGTGCGGATCTCACTGCCAATCCGGTCCTTGAGAGGAGTAACGATCTTGCCGCGGGCGGTGTAGTCCTCGGGATTAGCGGAGAAGACGATGGCCACGTCGAGCGGAAGGCGAACCGGGTAGCCTTTAATCTGCACATCGCCCTCCTGCATGATGTTGAAGAGCGCGACCTGAATCTTGCCGGCGAGGTCGGGGAGTTCGTTGATGGCGAAGATGCCGCGATTGGCGCGAGGCAGCAAGCCGTAGTGCATGGTCAGCTCGGAGCCGAGGTCCTGGTTGCTGCGGGCAGCTTTGATGGGATCGATGTCGCCGACCAGATCAGCGACGGTTACGTCAGGCGTAGCTAGCTTTTCGACATAGCGATCATCGGGAGTGAGCCACGCTATCGGCGTTTCGTCCCCCATCTTTGCGATGAGGTCACGACAGTATTTGCTGATAGGGCGCGTAGGGATTGTCTCGAACCTCTGAGCCGGCGATATACGGGCATATGCGGGTCCAGCAGGGTGGTGAGAGCGCGCAGGATGCGCGACTTTGCCTGGCCACGCAGACCGAGGAGAATGAAGTTGTGTCGCTAAGGACGGCGTTGACGATTTGGGGAACGACGGTGTCTTCATAGCCCACGATGCCCGGGAAGAGTGGAGATTTCGTCTTCGACGACCGCCGCAGCTTCGCGACGAGATTGTCGCGAAGCTCGTCCTTAACGCTGCGAGCAAGGCGGCCAGGGGTAAATTCGCTATTGCGGAGAGCGCCTAGGGTGGTCGGGAGTGAGGTCGCCATGTCTAAGTATAGATGTTTGGTGGGGATGAAGGGTTCGAGCGTTGTGCTGATTGGTGAAATGGATAAGCCGATTAAGCGTGAGGTCATCGAGAAGGGCCTGCATTTCGCTGGCAGCGTGAGTATTGTTGGTGTGCTGGGCGGCAGTGAGACCTTCTTTCAGGCGCGCAACCGCTTCGTCGGTACGGCCCAGTTTGGCGAGGGTTTGAGCGGACATCTGGTAGGCCGGAACGTAATCCGGGTTGTGTTGGATGAGGCTGGCGAACTCGGTGAGGGCGAGGTCGGTGTTGCCCTGGGAAATATGTTCCATTGCGAGGCCGTAGCGGGCAAAGGCATTCGTAGGGTCCAGCTGCAAAATTTCGTTGAGGAGCGGCGATCTTGTCCATTAATTTATGGTGCGGCGTGGCGGGTCAGGTTGGCAAGTCTGGGAAGGCCTGACACGAATGACAAGGGATTCGAACCCGTGCGGGGGATCACAAGTTGAGTACAGAGGTTTCAGGGGATTTAGACTCGATGTATGAGCGATCAGGTTATTGAGCGGACCGTAGCAGAGTCACAGTCGGAGCGGAGCGAAATTGTATTGCCCGCCGACTCGAATGCGATCGGGAGTCTGTTTGGCGGACGATTGATGCAGTACATCGATCTGGTCGGGGCGATGGCGGCTAGCCGACATGCGCGGGCGTTTACCGTGACGGCTTCGATGGATCATCTTGATTTTGTGGCTCCGGTGAGGGTTGGCGAGTCTGCTGATTCTGAAGGCGAGTGTGAATCGTGCTTTCCGCACTTCGATGGAGGTCGGGGTTCGGGTGATGGTTGAGGATGTGAGGGAGCAGCGGCTGCGGCATGTTTCCTCGGCTTATCTGACGTTTGTTGCGGTTGACCGTGAGGGAAATCGGTTGGTTGTGCCGCAGGTTGTGCCAGAGACGGAGCATCAGAAGAGGCGGTTTGAAGATGCGGGGCGAAGACGAGAGATGCGCGCGGGAGAGACCCAGAGGAAGAAGGAGATGCGGGCGGGGCTTGGCGCAGGCTGGCACGTGTAGTGAGTCTTGAGCTTTGAGGACCGGCCCACAGGTGAACAAAAAGGAGAAATGATGGGACATATGGGAGCAGGAACGCCGCAGGGACCACAGCCTTTGCCGGGAGTTGCGCACGTCGTGGCGATTGGGAGCGGTAAAGGTGGAGTGGGGAAGACGACTGTCGCCGTGAATCTGGCGGTGTCGTTGGGGAAGCTTGGGTATAAAGTTGGGCTGATCGATGCCGACATCTATGGGCCGAACGTACCGATGATGCTTGGCGTTTCACGGCAACCGAACATTGTGGGTGAGAACCGGATTGAGCCGATTTTGGCGCATGGCGTGAAATTTATTTCGGTGGGATTGATCTCGCCGGGCGATAAGCCGATGGTGATGCGTGGGCCGATGCTTCATCAGATCATCCGGCAGTTTCTGCAGCAGGTGGAGTGGGGAGAGTTGGATTTCCTGATTGTTGATCTGCCACCGGGGACGGGGGATGTGGTGATTTCGCTGGTCCAGACGGTTCCTCTGACGGGAGCTGTCGTGGTTTCGACGGGGTCAGGGGTAGCGTTGCAGGATGCGCGGAAGGCGCTTGAGATGTTTCACCAGGTGAAGGTGGAAGTGATTGGTATGGTTGAGAATATGTCGCAGATGACGCTGCCGGATGGTCAGGTGATCGACGTGTTTGGGGCGGGTGGGACAGAGCGGACCGCGGCTCAGTTTGGATTGGAGTTCCTTGGGTCGGTCGATCTTGATCCGCAGATTCGTGAGGGTGGGGATAAGGGCTTGCCAGTGTCTCTGGCGGGTCCGGATTCGAAGCTGGCAAAGGGTTTTTATGAGGTCGCGAAGAGAGTTGCGGAGAAGGCTAAAGAGATTGCGGCTACGAGTGAGGATGTACTGGAAATCAGCTAACTTGACGGCTGGCGTAGAGTTATAGGGTGGAGGGACGAATGGCAGACGCGGAGCGGGTCACGGCGCGGCAGAGAGCTATTCTGACGGCCATTATTGAGAGTTATATCGAGACGGGCGAACCGGTGGGATCGGGGACGATTGCGCGGCTGCAGAGCGCTGAGGGCTCAGGGTTTAGCTCGGCTACAGTACGCAATGAGATGGCGGAGCTGGCGGACGAAGGGTTGCTCGAGCAGCCGCATACTTCGGCGGGACGTGTTCCTACGGCTCGGGCGTTTCGGATGTATGTCGAACAGCTGAGTGGCGGCGCTAATCCAAGGATTGATGCGGCGCGGTTGTCTGCTCGGTCGAGGTCGCAGATTGACCTTAGTTTTCAAGGAGTTGCCGGGACGCAGGCGGTGCTGGAGCGGACGTCGCATGTGCTGGCAACGCTGTCGAGTGGGGTTGGGGTGGCAATTGCTGCGGCTTCGGATGGGGACATGCTGGAGCATGTGCATTTTTCGCGGCTGGCTCCGGCGCGTGTGTTGGCGGTCGTGGTGACGCGAAGCGGGCTGGTGCGGGACCGGGTGCTGGCTCTCGATAAAGATCTGACACTAAGAGAGTTAGAGGTTGCAGCGAATTTCCTGAATGAGAACTTTCGCGGCTGGAGTGTGGAGCGGATTCGGGCGGAGATTGCGCGACGGGTGGAGCGGGAGCAGAGTGAGTACCAGAGGGTGCTGAACTCGGTGGAACAGCTTTGGGTGAAGGCGGTGCCGGATGTTCCGCTGCAGACGGTTTATGTGGATGGTGTAGCGAATCTCGTTGGGAGTCAGGAAGATAGAGAGCGTCTGCGAGAGATGCTGATGGCGCTTGAGGCCAAGCAGCGGCTGGTGGAGCTGCTGAATGCGTACATCGATGCCCGGCAGGAGAGTGTGCGTGTGGTGTTCGATCTGGATGAGCATGCGCCGGAGATGGCTGGGCTGGTTTTGATTGCGGCCCCTGCGCGTATGGGTGGGGAAAGCCGAGGAACGGTTGGGGTTATCGGGCCAAAACGGATGCATTATGAGAACACGATGAACGCGGTGAGCTATATTGCGCAGGTTTTTGACCGAATGCTGGAGCCGCGGGATTGACCATTTTTTTCTGAGCGTGAGAAGAGCGTTTTTGCAGGGGGTTTTGAGAAAAGCGAGTGCAACAACGTGGTTTTTTGATGGTTTTTTGTGGTCGTTAGGTGGACATAGCGTGGTTCTTATGTGCATGTTTTCCACGACGAAAAATATGCCAACTTTTTGAAAATATTTTTGCCTGTTTCGCAGTGTGGCTGACGGCGAGCGATTCGCGCGATGGGCCGGGATGACCGACAATAGAAGAGGAAGCATTATTATGAGGGGTAGAAGAACCATGCAGGACGAGATGACCGGACGAGAGATCCTTGATCCGGAGGCGGTGGTCGGCCCGGAGGTTGATACGGGCCGTGAGATGAATCTTGAAGCGAGCGTTCCGGCGGCGGAGCTGGAGCAGTTGAAGGGCGAGCGGGACCAGCTGGTGGACAGGCTGGCGCGGCTGCAGGCTGAGTTCGACAATGCGCGGAAGCGTGAGGCGAAGGAACGGGCCGATTCGCGGGACTACACGGTCTCGAATACGGTGGAGCCGTTTCTGAGCGTGATGGACAATTTTCAGCTGGCGTTGAAGGCGGATGGCACGAAGGAGCAGCTTCGCGCAGGCGTGGAGCTGATTCTGAAGCAGATGGAGGAGGCGCTCAAAGGGCTTAACGTGGTTGCTGTGGAGTCGGTTGGGGCCCAGTTCGATCCGCGAGTCCATGAGGCACTGGGGAGCATCGAAACGAAGGAGTTTCCTGATCACCAGGTTTTGGAGGAGATTCGTCGCGGATACAGGATTCGCGAGAAGTTGTTGCGGCCGGCTCTGGTGAGGATTGCGGTGAATCCGGGGCAGGTTTCGGATTAGCTGGGATTAGAAAGGCTTAACACCGATTTGGGACGCAAGTGCAGATGCGGTGGTTCTTCGCTCTCCGCTCAGAATGACGGCGATTTGATGATGGCGGTCGGGTTGGTTTGGTAATACGTTAGAGAGAGATTCCAAGGATATGGCTACGGCGAACGTGACGAAGATTGATTACTACGAAGTGTTGAGTGTCTCGCGGGATGCAAGCGATTCGGAGCTGAAGACGGCTTACCGGAAGCTGGCGATGCAGCACCATCCGGACCGGAATCCGGGCGATGCGGCTGCGGAGGAGAAGTTCAAGGAGTGCAGCGAGGCTTACTCGGTGCTGAGCGATCCGGAGAAGCGTGCGGCGTATGACCGGTATGGACACGCAGCGTTCCAGGGTGGCGGCGGCGGAAATCCATTTACGGGCGGCGGGTTCAACGGAAATGTAGATCTGGGGGACATCTTCGGCGAGATGTTCGGCGAGATGTTCAATATGGGAGGCAATGGCGGACGCAGGGCCTCTCGTGTGCAGCGTGGGCGCGACCTGCAGTACAACATGACGCTGGAGTTTGAAGAGGCGGTGTTTGGGGTCGAGCGCGAGATTAAGATTCGCCGGATGGAGACGTGTACGGAGTGCACGGGAACAGGCGCCGCGAAGGGCAGGTCTCCTGTTACCTGCACCCAGTGCGGCGGGCGGGGGCAGCAGAGGTTTCAGCAGGGCTTCTTTTCGGTGGCGCGTACCTGCTCGGTGTGCAATGGGACGGGGACGCTGATTGTCGACCCGTGCACGACGTGCAAAGGCGAGACGCGAGTGCAGATGGAGCACAGCATTCTGGTTAAGGTTCCGGCGGGAGTGGAGCAGGACACGCGGATTCGCTACTCTGGCGAAGGCGAGGCTGGAAAGTTCGCCGGGCCAGCGGGTGATCTGTACGTCGTGCTGAACGTGAAGGCGCATAAGTTCTTCGAGCGTGATGGCGACGATCTGCATTGCGTGATACCGATCTCGTTTCCGCAGGCGGCTCTGGGAACGGAGCTGGAGATTGAGACGCTGGAAGGTGCGGCTTCGATCAAGGTGCCGGAAGGGACGCAGAGCGGAAAGACGTTCAAGCTGAAGAGTAAGGGTGTGCCGCATCTGAACTCGCATGGGAAGGGCGACCTGATCGTTGAGATTCGCGTGCAGACACCTTCGAAGCTGAATAAACAGCAGAAGGAGTTGCTGCGGCAGTTGAGCGAGACGATGGTGGTGGAGAATACGCCGACTTCGCGGGGATTGTTTGAGAAGGTGAAGGAGATGTTTAGTTAGGAGCTCTTAGCTCTTAGCTTTTAGCTTTTAGCTGTCAGTATTTTTCGTGCCCGGGCTTTGGTCCGGGCATTTTGTTTTTGCCGTGTTTGAAAGCGCCATGGCCCAAATGCGATGAGATGCGTAACTCCAGCAATCAGAAGCAGTTCCTTGTGGATAAGGAAGCTGGAGGATTTGGGATAAAAAAAGCTTTAAATTTTTGGCACTAATGGGTGGTGCTCTCCGCTTTATGAGGTGAAGGCAGTTATGAACGCTGTTCTTCAAAAGGAGAATCGGTCATGAAAAACACACGGTTTACTTCCATTCTCAGTTCCACTCTTCTTGCGTCCGCCCTGGCAATCGGATCGCTTGCTTCGACACAGTTCGCTTCTGCCCAGAGTTCAGAGACAATCGCAAAGGCGAATATCCCTTTCGCATTCCAGACCCCGACGCAGGTACTGCCTGCCGGCGACTATCTCATCGTTCAGGAAGCGAATCACCTGATCCGGCTGCAGGGGACTTCCAAGGGAGGCTTTGTCGTGGCTCACGATGCGACCAAGACTAAAGCTCCTACCCATGGAAGCATCGTCTTCCTCCGCTACGGCGACAAGTACTACCTGCGTCAGGTTTGGACTGCAGGCAACACCGTAGGCCTTGAATGCTCAAAGAGCCGCTCCGAGAAGGAAACCATGCAGGCGAAAAACCAGCTGCCCTCCGATCCGATCGTAGTGGCAACATACTAAGTACAGCGACGTTGAGTTTTGTGAGTGCCCGGGCTTCGGCTCGGGCACTTTATTGGAATCCGCTAATCTGCGGGGCCGTCCGCGATGCCATACTCCTTGAGCTTGCGATAGAGCGTTGTCTTCCCGATGCCGAGGAGCTTGGCCGCCATCAGCTTGTCCCCATTCAACTGTCGAATCGTACCGAGAATCGCATGCTTCTCCATCTCGGCGATCGAGACGATCTCGCTTCCATGCGCGCTCCCGACTTTTCCATCCGATGTTTCGTCAGCGTGAGCCTCCGGCTCGTGCAGTCGAAAGTTCTGGAGCTGCGTTGGGAGATCCCCCATGTGAAGGATCGGTCCCGAGGAGAGTGCGCAGGCCCGTTGGATCGCGTTCTCCAGTTCGCGCACATTTCCGGGCCAGTCGTACTCGGTCAGCGCCCGTAGCATCGAGTCGGAGAAGCTGCGTTTCACTCCACTCTCCTTCTCCATTTGCGCCAGGAAGTGCATCGCGAGCGGCGCGATATCTTCTCGCCTGTTGCGCAGCGGGGGAATGCGCAGGGTAACGACGTTCAACCGGAAGTAGAGGTCCTTCCGAAATCTTCCCTGCTCGACCATCGCGGCGAGATCGCGATTGGTGGCCGCCAGCACACGCGCCGAGATGGGCTTCGCCACTGTCGATCCAACGGGACGAATCTCCTTCTCCTGCAGCGCCCGGAGGAGCTTCGTCTGCAGGTCGAGCGGCAGTTCGCCGATCTCATCGAGAAAGACCGTTCCGCCATCAGCGGCGGCCAGCAGCCCTTCCTTCGCACGGTCCGCCCCAGTGAACGCACCCTTCACGTGTCCGAACAACTCGCTCTCAATCAAGGTGGAGACCAGCGATCCGCAGTCCACGGTGACAAACGGCTTCGCCGCATTCGGACCGTTGAAGTGGATCGATCGCGCGACGAGCTCCTTTCCTGTGCCGCTCTCGCCGAGGATCAGGACCGGGTGGGTTGAGTACGCGACCTTCGACAGAATTCGATAGAGCTTCTCCATCTCGGGCGAGCGGCCAACGAGGCCGCCCATTCCCTGCTGCGTTCTCAGTCGCTCGCGCAACTTACGGCTCTCCACATCGAGCTCCAGTTGATGCGCCGTGCGCTGCAATACCGTTGTCAGCTCCTCCAACGCGAAGGGCTTCGTGAGATAGTCTTCGGCGCCGATGCGCATTGCCTCGACAGCCGAGGCGACGGTTGCGAACGCCGTCATCACGATCACGGCTGTATCCGGGTACAGCGTCTTAACCTGGTGGAGCAGCGGTAATCCGCCGCCGCCCGGCAGTTTCAGGTCCAGCAGCAGCAGGTCGATCCGCTGATGCTGCAAAATGCTCCGTGCCGCCGTTGCGCTGTCCGCGCTGAGGACGAGGGCAAAGCCCATCCCGATCGCAATCTGGCAGCATGCCTTGCGCACAGCGTCATCGTCATCGACTACGAGAACGTGCAACAGCTCCAAGTGCTCCGTTGCGCCATTTTTCAGTGCGGCGTGACGTGTCCCCTGATCCGCCGCGGGAACTCTGACCGGCGACACACCGACCAGGACACCCGACGGAGGATCGATGGACGGCGAAGAATCCGGATTCGACGGCTTGCGCTCCGCTCGCTTCAGAATCGCGACCTCCTCCTCTTTCGTCACACACGAGTTACCTGTCCTTAGCATGCAATCCACCCGGGTTCTCCTTTCAACACCTGCCTGACTTCCAACTGCCTCTTCTCTGTCTCGTCTCGCCGCAACTCTATCTCCGATCGTTGCACTCCATGCCACTCCACAGAGATGCTCGTGCCTACGTCCGGCTGGCTTTCGATGTTCAGGCAGCCGCCTGACATCGCGACCAACTCCCGCACGACACGAAAACCCAGCCCACGCCCGTCTTCGCTTGCGATCCCGCCGTTCTGAAGCAACCGTGTCACCGCAGCCTGATCCATCCCGCAGCCGCGGTCACGTACCGTCATCACGACTCGGCGGCGGATCTGATCGCCCTCGTCTGGCGCCTGCTCCATCACGCCGGCCACGTGGATCGAGACTGCGCCTACCCACGGCGTCGCCTCTGCTGCGTTCTTCACGAGGTTGGTAAGGATGCGCTCTACTGCCTCGACCGGGACGCGGACCGGCAGAAACGCTCCCAGTCCATAGGAGACCTCTACCGTTCGGCCAGCCACGCGGCTCAGCAGCCCACGGCATCGGTCGATGACGTCGGGGAGGACCGAGATCTCCGACTGCATCTTCGATGGGAGTCCGGCGCGGGAGTGATTCACGAGCCGGTTGATCAGCGCCCAACTGCGGTCGCTCAGCATGCGCAGCTCAGTGGCGTACTCGCGATGCTCCTCGTGGAGGACACCGGGCATAGCGAGCAGATCCGAGTAAAGGCTGAGGGCTCCGAGCAGATTAGCCGCGTCGTGCGCGAGCCCCGCACCCTCGGCCACTCCGACGAGTGGCGCGTCTGCTTGGACTGGCGTCGATGGCATCGAAGCGTGGCTGCAACTCATCTCGCGAGTCACATGCCGAAGCGCAGCAAACTTCCCTGAATAGATCTCTGACCCTGAGGCAGTACTGCTCTGCGTTGCCTGCATTCGTTCTTCCCGATCTTCTGCTTAACACTGCTTTACAACCGCTGCACTCCTGTAATCACGTTTAGTGCCAAACTGGGACTCGTTTGCTAAGTTGTCGTTTATCAAGTGAGGGGCAGCTTGTGCCACCACCGACAATTCCCAATATAGAACTTCCGATTCATGCAAACTGCACAAATCATCGACTAGTTTCTTCGAGTTACTGTTTCCTATCGTGGGAATATCCCATTTTGGGACTCGGCCGGTTGCCAACCACTATGAACCAGTTCCACGGTTTGAAGATTCATGAGAAGAAACTCAGAACTATAATTTCTGAATGTCCGTAACCACCGGTTCCTCGCAGCTCTTCCGTCCCGACCTCCGCACAGCCGATGCTCTTCGGCCCGTCCGTATTACTCCACACTATGTCTCGATGGCGGAAGGCTCGGTGCTCTTCGAAAGCGGGAATACTCGCGTGCTATGCAACGCGACGATTGAGCAGGGTGTCCCGGGGTGGCTTCGGAACTCCGGCCGCGGCTGGGTTACTGCCGAGTACGGCATGCTTCCCCGCGCTACTCTTACGCGCACTGCCCGCGAGGCCGAACGCGGGAAGATCGGCGGGCGCACGCATGAGATTCAACGCCTTATTGGCCGCAGCCTCCGGTCGGTCGTCGACATGAAAGCGCTTGGAGAGCGCACGATCATCCTCGATTGTGACGTGCTGCAGGCGGACGGCGGGACACGCACCGCGGCGATCTCAGGAGCTTGTGTCGCCCTTGCGCTTGCGCTGGGTAAGCTAGTGGCTGCGGGGACGCTCAAGGCTTCGCCTCTCAGGCAGATGGTCGCTGCTACGAGCGTTGGGATCGTTGATGGCAATATTCTTCTCGATCTCTGCTACGAAGAAGACTCACGCGCCTCGGTTGACATGAACGTCGTCATGCTCGCCGACGGAGGATTGGTCGAGACCCAGGCGACCGCAGAGCAGAATGCTTACACGCGCACGCAGCTTAACCAGATGCTCGATTACGCTGAAAAAGGCATTCACGAGCTGCTCGCGGCACAGCAGGCGACTCTTAGCTCCGCACGATAAGCGTGACGCCTCTCACATAGAAGATTGCAAACGACGAAGCGCCGCTCTTTTCAGAGTGGCGCTTCGTGGTTTCAGGCCTGCGTTCTCGCTACAGATTATGACTACGGATTCGTGATCGCGTCGTTTGGTTTGGTGTCGGTTGTCTTGTAGAGATACTCGTAATCGTGCCAGCCTGTCACGGCTGGGTCGGCTGAGTTGTTCGTCAGCTCCATGCGCAACGCGTCATACTCAACGCCCTGCGTCTGGCTCACCGAGAACGTCAGTACGTTATCCTGACCTGCCGGTTTCAGCACGCTTGCGTCCCACTGATACGCGATCCACTGCGTATAGCCGGACAATCCGCTGCGAATCGCCGCATCGCTGGCATTGGCCACGTGCCAGACCAGTTGCTGCCCGTTTAGGGTCACGGTCAGGCTTCCTTCCGCTGCGGCCAACGAGACTGACAGCACCGCGAAGGCATTGCTGTTCCCATTCTGCGGACTGGCGAAGTGGACCGTCCAGGCCGGGGTTCGCGTTGTTACGCCGTTGGTTCCTGCGTGAGTCGGCAGCGCTGCGACGTAGGGCGGAATTGCAAAGGTGTAACCGTCTGTCGTGTCGTCGCTCGAGTTGTAGACTCCGCCATAGAGGCCCGGATCGAACGTCTGCCACTGGTTGTAGTTCCACTTCGTCAGGTCGTTGGTTGCAGGGCCAGCGGGGCCGTCGGTTGCGTTGTAGACGACTGCGCCCTGGTTCGCGGCAAAGTCCGCCCAGAAGTTCCACGTGCCCCAGAACTCGCGGTCGTCGTGGCCCTGCGCGTCGTGGCCGTGGAGGAACTCATGCGAAGAGCGGTCTGCCGTTCCAATCGTGAACAGAGGAGTCGTGCCGAAGTTCTCCGCGACGAAGTCCACGGGAGACACTACCGTATTCTGCCCAGCCGTGACGACGACGTTCTCCTGGCGCACCTCGCCCCACTGACCCAGGTTGTAGATCGATAGACGATACGTCCCCGGAATCACGCCGTTGAAGGTAGCCGCGCCGGTGGTGCTGATGTCCTGCCAGTACTGCGCTCCCTGCGAGGTGTACTGAATGTTCTTTGCCGGATCGCTGAGCACAGCCCATGCCGTCTTCGGAACTCCACTCGCAATCCCGTTGACCTGCAGCTGGACGGAGCCGCGTCCGCTCGTGGGGACGTAGCCCGATGCGGTGAGTTGCGCCTCGTTGTCGTAGAAATTTCCAAAGCTGGTCCCTGCCAGCACTGCGTCTTTGTACATATCGTCGGGTGTCTGGATGTTTCCGCCAAGCTTGTTGAACCGTACGTAAAACGGCCCGAAGAGACGATGAGATGCGGTTCCCGCAGGAGTTGCGAGCGACAGCGCATTATCCAGATGGTTGGAATAGGGCTCGATCATGTCGAGATTGCCGGTAAACAGCAGATCCTGTTTCGTTGGACCGCCGACCAGCGACTCATTGCTTGGAAACACAACCCATGCGCCATACTGCGATCCGTACACGCCATGGGCGAGGTTCAGGTAGCTGTAGCCTGAGTAGTCATACTTGTCGCCAAAGAATCTCGTGAAGCCTGCGGGAATGTCAGTAAACCCGTGGAGATCCGCCGTCGCATCCTGAACCGCGCGTCCCGGATCTGTCGAGAAGTACTCTGACGACGATGGCAGCGGTATCGCAATCGGCCCCGGATTGCTGAGGTCTGGATTCACCGAATAGATATTGGGAAATTTGTTCAAGTCCTCGCGCACAACCCACTGCACCTGCCCGACCGATCCGGCGATGTCGCTCGCCGCGTGATCGGCGACGAAGTAAACATGCACTGCGGGATCATTTGGCGTTACGACCCAATGCTCACTGTAGGTGTAGGCGTTGGCGCTGCTCGACGGATAAGTTACCCACCAATCGATGTAGCCGCCCGTATTGACGAAGCCCGGAACTCCGGTCACTGTACCGAATCCGGCGTTGTCCATGTAGAAGCCCTTCGGGCCATGCGAGTTTACATTGGTGAGGTCGATCAGGTTGTCGGTGGTGCCTGCGGGAAAGAGGCCGAAGATATTTCCTCCCTGCGGATTGAAGTCGATGGACAACGCTCCGTTGGCGATCTTCCAGTCCGCGGCGTTGGTGGTATCGATCGTCAAGACTGGCGATGGCCCCGGCACCACCTGCAGGGTTGAGCAACTCGCTCCGCTGGTGAAGTCCACCTCATTCGAGTCGATCCCGCTGACCGACACAAAGTATGTTCCGGCGCTGAGGGATCCGGGAACAGCGAAGGAGATCCTCGCCGTGGTTCCGAGTATCTTCTGCACCGTTGAGACCGTCGCTGATGTCGGCGAGCCTCCGCAGGTCGCCGACAGGGTTACCAGCACATTCGCCGGTGGGATTGTCCCCGAAGGGAATCCCGAACCTGTCACCGTGACCGTTGAGGCACCGGCGGCCCCGGTTGACGGGCTCGTCAGCGCATTCAGCTTTACCGTCACCGCGTGCGAAGTGGCAGGAAGGAGCAGCAGAGCAAATCCGGCGCCTAAAGCAACGCCGGACCTTCCCTTCGCCATACGCTTCAAGCCGCCCGCGCCCGCCATGCTGATCAGGCCGAACAGGCCAGTGCCCAGCAAGGCCCATGTAGCTGGTTCGGGCACCTCGCCCGCGTTAATGACAGCAAAATCGCCGTCGGCCAGCGATTGCTTGCCTCCGCCAATCGTCGCGCTGAAGCTGGGGCCGATCGCGACTGAGCTTCCGTCGAATAAGGTGAGGCCGAGCGGGCTGAATGTCCCCGTCAGCGTAGCGTCCAGCGCACCGAACAACCCCGTGGGCGGCCCAGAGAGAGTTGAAAGCTCCTTTCCGTCGAAGGAAAGACCGTCGGAGTCCAACGTGAAGTAGGAAGAACCGAAGGTCTGTGAGACGCCGCCGGCATACTCGACCGTCAGGCTGAGTTTCGAGAGCAGCACATCGGTTGTGATGGGAAAGGAAGAATCGCCGGAGTTGTTTCCCCCGGTGAGATTCACGATGTCGAACTGTGCAACGTTTGGGCCGGTGACGTCGAAGCTGATAAATCCCACTGGGATCTCCGACGCCTGGACAGGAAGAGACAACGATGCGGCCATTGCGGCCGCGCCAAATAGCCCTACTAAAACTCTATTCATGAGGCTCTCCGATAGATGGTTTAGTGATGTGAAGGATGCTTTGTTGCATTTGAGAAACAATTTCAAAAGCGCATCTACCGTAGCAACTAACGAAAAAACGTGTCAAGCGGGTTCGCATGAATTTTTGGTTTCGAATTCCACAGGGCATCTGACGCGACTCGCGCATGGCACGTCAAAGCGGTACGATGTTCCATGCGGAAATTCAGGCCATTCGGCGCGTTTTCGCTCGTTTTGATTGGCTATACTGGATAAAGAGCCGAAACGGCGTGATTTACCGCGCCTTGTCGGCTTCAACTACCTAACTTTTTCTTTGCGGGACTTCAGAGCGCCGTTTTGCAAGGAAGGCTTTGCGGAAGAGGTCGGTCTGTAAAGTGTCTCAACTCAATATTTTGTACAAATAGCGGGAGGGCCACCCCCCCGAAAAACACCGATTCGCAGGAGATACGCATCAATGGAAAAGCTGACCCCAGGAAAACTCGCAGGATTGAAAGCCGTCTCCGACCACCGCGGCGTTATCGCCGCCGCCGCAATGGACCAGCGTGGCTCGCTCCAGAAGTCGCTCGCTAAAGAGCGCGGAGCCGCAGCCGACGCCCATGACCTCGAGGTCTTCAAGACCCTCGTCACTTCGGTCCTCACCAAGCATGCGTCGGCCATCCTGCTCGACCCCGAGTTCGGCCTTCCGGCCTCGAAGCACCGCAACGGCAAGGGCCTTCTGCTCGCATATGAGAAGACCGGCTATGACGCAACGACTCCCGGCCGCCTGCCCGACCTGCTCGATGTGTGGAGCGTCCGCCGCCTGAAGGAAGCCGGGGCCGACTGCGTCAAGATTCTCCTTTACTACACCCCGTTCGAGAAGACACCGGTCAACGATCTGAAGCACGCGTGGATCGAGCGCATCGGCGATGAGTGCCTCGCGCACGATATCCCCTTCTTCCTCGAGTTCGTCGGATACGCCACCGACGGCGGTGATGAAAAGTCTCTCGCCTACGCCAAAATTAAGCCCGAGGTTGTGTCCGGCTCCATGGCGGAGTTCGGCAAGGCTCGCTACAACGTCGATGTGCTCAAGGTCGAGGTCCCCGTCGAGATGTCCTTCGTCGAGGGCACCCAAGCCTTCAAGGGCGAGAAGGCCTATACGCGCAAGGAAGCGCTGCAGCACTTCCGCGACGCCGCCACGATGACGCACAAGCCTTTTATCTACCTCTCGGCGGGTGTCTCCAACCCGGTCTTCATCGAGACGCTTGAGCTGGCCGTGGAATCCGGGACCAGCTTCAACGGTGTGCTCTGCGGCCGCGCTACGTGGAAAGATGGCATCGCGATTTACGCTAAGCAGGGCGCGACTGCGTTCGAGGACTGGCTCAATACTACGGGCGTCGAGAACATCAACAACGTCAACAATGCGCTCAAGCAGGCGCACTCGTGGCACGAAAAAGTCGAGACGAAATAACGCTCCACAACCTTAGAAGAAGAGGCGCTGCTTAAATGCAGCGCTTTTTTTCGTGCAGGCGCCTGGTTTCTTTCGCGGCCACGGTTCCCTTCATGTCCGCTTAAGGTTGAACTCCGTAGAATTGCTTTCAAATGATCTACCAATCGGCCCTGGCTGTCGCGCTCTTCCTCTCTCCCTGCGCGACCCTATGCCAGACCGAGGGCGGCACCCTCGCCGCCGGAACACCCCTCGCCTTACGCATCGATCAGCACCTTCCCATGCGCGACGGACAGCCAGTTCGCGCTCAACTGATGTACCCCGTCTACGGCGATGACAAACTCCTTCTCCCTAAGGACACCGTCGTCACCGGCAGCGTCGTCGAACTCCGCTCCGACCGGTCTCGCCGGATTCGCGCCGTCTTGGGCGGCGATTTCACTCCTTTCCACAAACCCGTCGTTCGCTTCACCAGCTTCGTCCTCGCCAACGGAGACTCCATCCCCTTTGCCTCAGGCGACGCTATCGACGGTGCTCCGATCTTTCGGGCCGTCGCTTCCCCTCCCGCCAAGGGAGGCTTTATCCGGCGTCAGTTCAATGATCTTCTCAGCGTCGTTCGCAGCGATGTCGCGATCGTTACCGCCCCCGAGAAGGCCGACCGGTTCGTTCAGTTCATTTACAGCCAGATACCCTACCATCCCCAGCGCATCGAGAAGGGTACGGCGTGGACGATCGAGACCTCGCACTCCGTCGAGATTCCCGGGGAGCCTGCGCCTCCGGCGCTCGCAGTTGCAGACCCTCCGAAGCATCATTTTTGGGAAGAGCCGCTTCCTCTCGCCGAACCCACGAAACTCGATACGGGCAGTTGGATCGTCCAGGCCAATCTCGACGGGCCCTTGAGTTCGGAGACCTCTAAAGACGGCGAGGCGATCAAGGCCACCGTCGCCGAACCCATCTTCAACTCCGATCACACGATTGCCATTCCCCAGGGTTCTACGCTCATCGGTGCTGTCACCCGCGCCAAGCCCTCACGAAAGTTCGGGCGTACCGGCGTTCTTACCTTCAGCTTTCGGCAACTTCAGCTTCCCGACGCCGAAACACGGACCGTGGAGACTCGGCTCGCTGGAGCTGATTCCGCGCGCGACATCGCTCTTAACTCCGAAGGCCAGGCCAAGTCCAAACCGCAGGACAAGATCAGTCTGCCCATCCTCCTCGCCCTTTTAGCCAGCCGCCCACTCGATCACGATGAGGATCACGGTATCAGCAGCGGCGGCAACAGCCTGGGCAAGAACGCTGTCGGCGGAGCCGCCGGTCTTGGCCTGGTCGGCACCATAATCAGCCTCACAGGAGTCTCACCCAACGTCGCAGCCGGCATCGGCTACTACGGCGCAGCGCGTGCCTTCTATTACCGCTGGATCGCCCACGGCGAGAAGATCGACTTCGCCAAAAACACCCGGATCATTGTCGAGACTACCCCGCGCCGTTCCGCACCCATCCGCAGCCGTGACCCGCTCCTCTTCTCTACTCCCACTCGATTGTTCCCGGGGGCTTCGAGGTGATGTCGTAGACGACGCGATTGATTCCGCGGACTTCGCTCACGATCCGGCTCGAGATTGTCCGCAGGACTTCGTAGGGGAGGGGCAGCCCAGTCTGCGGTCATTCCGTCCTCGCTCTCTACCGCGCGAATTGCGCAGGTATTCGCGTACGTCCTCTGATCTCCCATCACGCCGACCGACTTTACCGGAAGCAGCACTGCGAAACTCTGCCACACCTTGCGATAGAGGCCTGCTCGCTTGATTTCCTCGACGACAATCGCGTCGGCCTCTTGAAGGATGGCAACGCGCTCGGCGGTTACTTCGCCTAGAATTCGCACCGCCAATCCTGGCCCGGGGAATGGTTGCCGCTCAAGAATCTCTTCCGGCATTCCCAGGTCGCGTCCGATCCGCCGTACTTCATCTTTGAAGAGATCCCGCAGCGGCTCGATCAGCTTCAACTTCATATCTTCCGGCAGTCCACCTACGTTGTGATGGCTCTTAATCGTGTGCGAAGGACCATGGACGCTCGATGATTCGATCACATCCGGGTACAGCGTTCCCTGCACCAGCCACGCTACCTCTTCCCCGGCGCTCTTCTCCGATTTGAAGATCTTCGCGGCCTCATCGTCAAATACCGCGATGAACTCATTCCCGATGGCCTTGCGCTTCGTCTCCGGATCGGTAACACCGGCAAGCTTCGCCAGGAATCTTTCACTCGCGTCGACAGCCACGACATTCAACCCAAGTTGTTCGCGCATCGTGGTCTGCACCTTCGCAAACTCATCCTTGCGCAGCACGCCGTTGTTGACGAAGATGCACGTCAGCCGGTCGCCAATCGCCCGCGCCACCAGCACCGCAGCGACCGACGAATCTACGCCTCCGCTCAAACCGCAGATGGCGTGTCCGTTGCCAACCTGGGCCTTAACACGCTCCACGGTGGACTGGATAAAGTGTTCCGGCGTCCAGTCCTGCTTTGCTCCGCAGATATCCAGGCAGAAGTTCTTCAGCAATTCCATTCCCTGCCGGGTATGCGCAACTTCGGGATGAAACTGCACTGCCCAGATCCTCCGTGCCTCATCTCGCGATGCCTGCCACTGCGTTGGACGTCTTCGCCGTCAGCTCAAATCCTGCGGGCAGCGTCTCGGCATGGTCGCCGTGGGACATCCACACATCGAGCGTCCCGGGAAGACCGCGGAACAACGGCGTCTCCGCCACCAAGGTCACCTGGGCATGGCCGTACTCGCGGGCTGCGGCGCCGACCACCTTCCACCCAGGTGATGCACGATGAACTGCAGCCCGTAGCAGATTCCCAGCACAGGCAGGCCCAGCCCGAGCACAGCGGCATCCGCAGCAGGAGCGTCCGCGTCATAGACAGAGCATGGCCCACCCGAAAGAATCACACCCTTCGGGTTCAGCGCCTTCACCTGTTCCAGCGGGGCCGTACAAGGCAGCACAACGGAGAAGACATTGAACTCGCGAATACGCCGCGCAATCAGCTGCGTATATTGCGACCCAAAATCCAGAATGACGATCGTAGAGGTATCCACATAACCAGTGTAAACGGCTCGGTGGCGGACCCTGCTTAGTAGTTGGAATCCTTCTGACGCGCGCTCTCAAGGCCCGAGACGACGCCGATACCAAGCATGATGACAACGATCGCGAAGATGTAGGACTCAGGGATATGGCTGAGATACGCCAGATACGACACAACGCCGACCAGAAGAAGATAACCGACAACATAAAGTGCAGAGGCCATGTTTTTGTCTCCTGAAAAGATGGGGGCCCTGCAGATTAAGATGCGGAATTTCCCAGCGAGGGCTGAGGAAAACTCGCACCCGCCGACATTCTGCCAGCTAGCTGGGGTCTTTGTGCCGAGTCGCCTGAACACCTGTAACTACGCCAATTCCGAGCATAATCAGCGCGATCGCAGCAATGTAATGCTGAGGAACATGCATCAGGTGGGCCAGGTAGGCCACACCCGCAATCAGGATCAAATATCCAACCGCATAAAGTCCAAAGGACATGGTCTGTCTCCGGGCAATTCAGCTTCTGCTCATGAGATGCAGAATTTGAGCTAGCCGCGACGCAAATCTTCTGTTCCTTCAAACGCCCGCCAGAGCTGCAGATAGGCCACCTGGCGCGCTACATGAAAGAAATCGGACCCGAGAAAATAGAGTACTGTCACTCCCACCCACCAACCCATCAGGAACTCGGGAGTCGTTACGCTTTCGAACGGCAGCGGAGTCGCCGAAAATACCATCGCCAGGACGATCAACGCGATCTTCACGATTCCCATCACCAGATTGATCTCTACCAGCTTCGACTTCAATGGGCCCAGCCGAAACGCTGCTGCCAGACTCTCACTGGCTCCGAGCCCACGCAACATCGCCAGAAGCGGAGCCACCGACAGCGCCCAACTGACTACCGCCCACAGCGTAAACAGGCCAAGCGTCGCCACAATGACCAGCGCGAAATATCCCACCAGATTGGGCTCAGTGCCTGCTGCTACCGGACCTGCCACTGTCCATTCAGCCACCCGCTCCATGCACCAGAACCACACCGCGAAACTTCCAAGCAACGCAACTACCCGCACCGCCTGCAGCACGATCAGCGTGCCCACCCGCGCGTGCAACCTGCCATCAGCGCGGCGCAGGACTACCGTTCGCCCTACCGCCGATACGACGACCCAAACCACCACCATCACTGGAGCCAGCCACAGCGCTAGGCGCATCACCGGAGGCAAGAGCACCTCCATCGCCTTTGCGAGAGTTGTTGCGGATCCCATGGGATCGAGTACTGTCATGTTTTGGAGTGCTGCAAAGTCCACCGGGGCTTCCCGCAGGATCTTCGATCCTTCGTACCAGAGAACCAGCAGCGCCGGGATTCCATACGCCCATCTCCAGAGCACCTCCAGCGCCGTGAGCGAGGGTCTTCGCCAGCACTCTGAGAGCGTGTGAACGAAGGACTGGGTACCGCGCACGTTCCCGGCTGCGACCACCACTCCATCCTGCAGCGCACGACCTTCAGGGAGAGGCGCCACTACTTCACCACAAGATTCACAAGCTTGCCGGGCACGACGATTACCTTGACCACTGTCTTGCCTTCGATGCGTGCCGAGACCTTCGCATCCGCCAAAGCCGCAGCCTTTACTGCTGCCTCGTCACTGCCTGCTGCAACCTTGACCACATTCACCAGCTTGCCGTTCACCTGCACTGGAATCTCAATCTCGTCTTCCCGTGCGAGTTCTTCATTGGCCACTGGCCACGCTGTGCGGAAGACCACGCCGTCAGCGCCGATCTGTTCCCACATCTCTGCTGCGAAAAATGGAGCGAAGGGGGCGAGCAGCAAGATCAATCCGCGGAATACGTCCGCGATGGTCGCAGGCGCGATCTCTCCCGCATCCATCGCCGCCTCATGAGCCGTAATTTCATTCATCAGAATCATGATGGAAGAGATCGAGGTATTGAAATGCCAGCGTCCATCGAAGTCCTGCGTGATCTTCGCAATGGTCTGGTGCAGCTTTCGCAACAGCGCCTGTCCCTTGGTGGTCTCTTCGCGCGAAGCGATGTCCGAAGCCTGAGTTGCGCTGTACTTCGTCGTTAGCCGGTACACCTTCCCCAGAAACCGGCTGATACCCGCGACGCCTTCCTCCTGCCATTCGAGGTCCCTGTCTGGGGGCGCCGCAAACAGCGCGTACATTCTTGTCGCGTCCGCACCATAGCGTTCGATCATCAAGTCCGGGCTCACTACATTGCCCTTCGACTTCGACATCTTCGCGCCGTCCTTGATGACCATTCCCTGGGTAAACAGCCGCTCCGCAGGCTCATCGTTTTTGATCAAGCCAAGGTCGCGCATCACCTTCGTCCAGAAACGCGAGTAGATCAAATGCAGAATCGCGTGTTCGACTCCGCCGATGTATTGATCGATTGGAAACCAGTAGTTTGCCTTATCGCTATCAAATGGCGCCTTCGAGTTCTTCGCATCGGTGTAACGGTAGAAGTACCAACTTGAATCGACGAACGTGTCCATGGTGTCCGTCTCTCGTCGCGCGTTGCCGCCGCACTTTGGACACTTTGCATTCACAAACTCGGCCACACGCCCCAGAGGCGAGCCGTTCGTCTGCGTGATGTCGATCTGCTCCGGCAACAAAATCGGCAGATCACTTTCGGCCACGGGGATCGGTTCCTCGGGCGAGCATGCATCGCAGTACAGCATAGGTATCGGCGTTCCCCAATATCTCTGCCGGCTCACTCCCCAATCCTTCAGCCGATACGTAACCGTAGGTGTGCCAAATCCATTCGCTTTGGCAAACGCAGCCATCTTCTCCTGAGCTTCTGCGCAACTCAGGCCGCTCCATTCGCCCGAGCCGATTACGACAGCGTTTGCATCTTCGATGTACGGCAACGCAGACTCTTCCGCACCTGGAACAGCAGGAGCAATTACCCGCCGCAGCGGCAATCCATACTTCTGCGCAAACTCAAAGTCACGATCGTCGTGCGCCGGAACGCTCATGATCGCGCCCGTTCCATAGTCCGCGAGGATGTAGTTCGCGACCCAGATAGGCACACGCTCGCCATTGAAGGGGTTGACGGCGAACCGCCCGGTGTTTATGCCATGCTTCTCAATCGCGCCCAGCGCATCGGTCTCTCGCGCCTTTTGCTGCTCGGCGAGCAAACTTTCGATCTTTTCGCGCAGCCCGTCATCTTCCAGCGCAAACGACTTCGCCACGGCGTGCTCCGGGGCCAACTGCACTGAAGTCGCGCCGAAGATGGTGTCGATCCGCGTCGTGAACACCTTAATCTTTTCCGGCGAGCCTTCTACCGCGAAGTCGACGTGAGCGCCTTCGCTTCGCCCAATCCAGTTCCGCTGCATGGTGCGGACCTTTTCGGGCCAGCCCTCGAGCTTGTCGAGTTCTTCCAGCAGCTCATCCGCGTACTTTGTAATCCGCAAAAACCACTGGGTCAGATCACGCTGCTCAACGATAGTGTCTTCATGCCGCCAGCAGCAACCGCCCACTACCTGCTCATTCGCCAGAACTGTCTGGCATTCGGGGCACCAGTTAACCTTGCTCTTCTTGCGATATGCCAGTCCTTTCTCGAACATCTTCAAGAAGAACCACTGGTTCCAGCAGTAATAATCCGGCAAGCACGTCGTCACCTCGTTCGACCAGTCGTAGCTCAACCCCATGCGCCGCATCTGCTTCTTCATCGCAGCAACATTGCCGAGTGTCCACTCCCGTGGGGGAACACCGTTCTTCAGAGCAGCATTTTCTGCGGGAAGCCCGAACGCGTCCCAACCCATCGGGTGCAGCACGTTGTACCCGCGCATCCACATGTGCCGCGCCAGGGCATCGCCGATCGCGTAGTTCCGCACATGCCCCATGTGCAACTGCCCACTCGGATAGGGCAGCATCTCCAGGCAGTAGTACTTCGGCTTACCCGAATCATGTCCCTCTGCCGCATAAAGCGAGGCATCCGCGTCCCAACGGGCCTGCCACTTCGGCTCAATCTCCGCCGGACTATACCGCTGCTGCGCTTGTTCGCTCTCGTTCTTCACAATCTCTGGCATATCTCTTGATTGTAAAGAAAATCGCGGCGGAGCTCCTACCGGCCACCGGCAAGACCGGCATATTCCTTACCTCAGACACAGCGAATTTGCGGCCAGTCTAATAGTGTTTTTTCCGCGATGCCACTGATTTTCCGGAGATCCGTCTCAGCCTGCCACCCCACACCATCTATCGCCTTCTCGATCGACTCTCGACTACCCCTCCGGAGCCTCTCCCTTACGGTCTGGAAGAATCGTGAACTGAAGAAATTCTGCACCAAGAATGGCGGCCTGGACCGCGGGCAAAAGATGGAGGCGAGCATTTTCTTTCAGGAGATACCCAGCCGCTCCTATGCTAAGAGCCTCGCGGATGACATCCGGAGAGCGCTGCGCACTCAGGAACAATATCCTTGAATCCGGCGAAACTACACGAATCTGCCTCGCAGCCTCCAAACCATTGAGCTTAGGAAGACCAACATCAAGGACAACCAGGTCGGGTTTGAGTTCCTGGCACTTTTCAACCGCCTCTAAACCATCGACAGCCTGGTGGATAATTTCAATCTCCGGGTCTTCCTGGAGAATCGAGACAATGGCACGTCGCCACCGCTCAAAATCATCCACAACAACAATACGTACCGGGCCCAAGTGCTTACCCTCCAGCGAGATATGGTACCGCACCTGACGGCGCGAGACCTGTGTTTAAGCGTTTCATCTCCGGCTTGTTAAGTCATTGCTCCGGCGCAATAAGCGACGTGCTCTACACGAAGGCTGGCGGAATAATGTTTATCAAGGTTAGGCTCGCAGACGAATCAACTCTTCGGGTTGCCTCACCACCACAGTGCCTCGTCCCTTCGTCAAAAGTCCCTTCCGTTGCCACTCTCCCATCAGGCGGCTGACGGTGAATATCGTCACATTCGCTTCATGGGCCAACTCCTCGTTTTTTATCTGGAGTGCCATGCCCTGAGGAACCTTCTGCCCCATCTCTCTGGCCAGGTAACCCAGTATCTGGGCCACCCGCTGGGGAGCCGAATGGCAACTTAGCGCAACATGCCGTATGCGGTAGCTAATCAGGTAGTCATACGCCAGCAACAGTGCATTCTCCACCAACCTCGGAGAGGCTGCTGCAAGCGATCGGACCACAGTCCGGTCCCATTCCAGTACGTAGGTTTTCCTCACTGCTTCCGCGTTCATGACATATTCCTCACGTTGCGGCAAAAGGCTCGCTCCACCGATCAGTTCTCCTGGACGAATCCAGAAAACGATGACCTTCGTTCCCTGAGGAGACATTGTGTAATAACGCGCACTGCCTACCAGCATCAAAAACAGCCGGTCGGCAATTTCTCCTTCACGAGTAATCAAGGAATTCGCATCGTACTGTTTCCATGTAGCAGCGGCCGAAATCGACTCAATCTCAGCTGAACTTAGTCCTTCCAGAAGCTTGGGTTTCAGGGCGCTTAGCATCGTGGCAACCTGAGAGGTCGTCACCCCAGCGCTTTTCTTCGAGCCTTCAGCTCTCATTCACCCTCCTGGGCAATAACCGTCAGTGAAAGGGCCTGGTCCTACATTGGACTTCGCGCGTCGACAGATTTTTCAGCCTGCGGACAGAGCCTGCAACACACCAACATTCCTCGCCTCATCCCCCGGAGCATCCACCGGCGTCTCAGCAATAAACGCAGCATGCGAAAACCGTTCATCATGCAACAGCCGTCGAAACACATCCGCTCCGATCGTCCCCTCACCTATATGCTCATGCCGGTCCAGCTTCGAGCCCATCGCGGCCTTTGCATCGTTGCAGTGCCACACCCTCACCGCATCGAACCCTACGGTATCACGCACCAGGAGCATCGTCTCCACGTATCCGTCCGGCGACACGATGTCGTATCCCGCTACGTGCACGTGGCAGGTATCCAGGCATACCCCAACCGGTGCACAAGCCTTCAACCGCTCCACCAACTCTGCCACCTGCTCCAGTTTGCCGCCAAGCGAAAACTCCGCTCCAGCCGTGTTCTCAATCAAGATTCTGAAATCCTTCCCCTGCCAGGCCACGCCATCGATAGCCTTCTCGATCGACTCCGCAGCGAGGCGCAGCCCTTCTTCCCGCGTCAGCCCCTTCCAACTCCCCGGATGAAGCACAAGGTATTCCGCACCGAGCGCCAGCGCCCGTTCCACCTCGCCGCGAAACGCCGCCACCGAGTTGGTGCGAACGCTCTCTGTCTGGCTGCAGAGATTGATCAGATAGCTTGCATGCACGGCCACTGGCCCCACATCGTGCTTCGCGCGAAGATCTCGCATCTTCGCCGCGTCCGCAGCCTTCACGGGTGAAGCCTTCCACATACGAGGGCTGGCTGAAAAGATCTGGAACGTATTCGCCCCGGCCGCGACTGCCCGCTCCACTGCTGTCCACACCCCGCCCGCTGTCCCAACGTGCACGCCTATCCGCTTCTTCCCTGTGTTCGCCATCGTTCAAGCCTATCTCACGAGCTATACTGAGGCGCACTGTTACAACGCGTTTCGAGAGGATTCCCATGCCAGCCACGCAAAACCTCAAGAACCATGGCCGCTTCGATCCACCGTTTCATTTCTTCATCCTGCCCATGCTTCTGCTTAATCTCATCTTTTCCATCTATGTCACCATCCACCACTGGCCGCTCCACTGGTGTCTTGGCCTATGGTGGATTGCCATGTCCCTGGTGTTGTTTATGATCGCGGGCCGTTCCCGGGATCGCGCGCTTGTTGCTCAGGACCGCATTATCCGCCTTGAAGAGCGCCTTCGCATGATTGCTCTTCTGCCTGCGGAAGACCGCGCGCACATTGACGAACTCAGCGTCAAACAGCTCATCGCGCTGCGCTTTGCCTCGGACGCTGAGTTGCCCGCGCTTGTTCACAAGACTCTCACCCAGAATCTTGAGCCGAAGGCCATCAAAGCAAGCATCGTCAACTGGCGTGGTGACTACCACCGCGTCTAGACCCAGCCTTAGATAGTGGGGGACGACGCGTCAGCAAGTCTCCTCACCACCCGGCTGGATGCATGCGCTAGTAAACGTCGCGCTGATAACGCTTCTGCTTTTTCATCGCAGCCAGATACTCCGCAGCGTGGTCCAGAGTTCCATGCGAGCCGCGCGCGATGACATCCAGCAACGCCATCTCAACATCCTTGGCCATTCGTGTGGCATCGCCGCAAACGTAGAAGTATGCGCCGCGCTCCAGCCACGCGAACAGCTCCGTTGACTGCTCCTGCATCTTGTCCTGCACGTAAACCTTTTGTGCCTGGTCGCGCGAAAACGCAGTATCCAGCCGTGTCAGGACACCCTCGGCGTGCATGGCCTGAAACTGTTCGCGGTACAGGAAGTCCAGCTTCTCGCGCTGCTCGCCGAAGAACAGCCAGTTGTCACCCTTCTGCCCAGTCGCCTGCCGCTCTTCCAAAAATGCGCGAAACGGCGCTATCCCAGTCCCCGGCCCAATCATGATCACCGGCGCTGACGTGTCTTCCGGCATGCGGAAGCTCGCATTCGAATGCAGAAAGATCGGCATGGTCGTTCCCACGGCTGCGCGATCGCCAAGGTGTCCACTTGCGACACCCTGCCGGGTGCGACCGTGCGACTGATACCTGATCACGCGGACCGTGGTCTGGACATTGTCCTTATGCATCTTCTGGCTCGACGCGATCGAGTACATCCTCGGCACTAATCGCTGCAGCACGTGAAACAACTCCTGCGGATCCTTGACCACGCCCGGAAAATCGGTCACGAGGTCCACGAACTCCCGCCCCCAGCAGTAGTCCTCTGCGCGGGCCTTGTTCTCCGGGCCGACCATCGACTTCAGCCCCTCGATCTCCGGCGCCAGTCGAGCATATTGTTTAACGCTGCCGCGCACCAGTTTGCCGATGCTCAGCCGCGTCCGCAGGGCCTCTTCCAGGCTGATTTCTACCTTATAGTGATCGAGCACCCGCTCGTCGCCCCTGAATCGCAGGGCCGCCAAGGCATCCCTAACAGCTTCAGCCCTATTTTCCGGAATGATCCCCACTGCATCGCCCGGCGCATAGGTCATCCCTTCGTCCAGAGTCAGCTCAATATGCCGAGTCTCTTTCTCCGAACCCTTTGCCGTCAGCAGCTCATTCACTCGGACCGTGGATAAATACGGGGCATTTCGTGTGTACTTCGACGAATGCCCAACCTGACTTTGCCCTTCCTGACCCGCGACCTCAATCATCTCTCCATGGTAAAGCGCATTCTGACAAAATGCATGCCTTGTCTCATCCAGGGCGACACTAAGAAACGAGACGAAAACCACGGCATTCATTTACAGAAGTACCTGCTCCGCTGATACTGTTAGCCATCAAAGTTATTGGCGAGGTTCGCATCGAAGACTTTGTCTCCGCACCAGACAACGAAAATAAGCAGCCCATCGACCACTCCACGCAGTCGGCGACCGCGGCTCCCGTGCTGACCGAAGAGCCTGCGTTCGGATCTCCTGAGCATCGCCCTCCGCAGCCATTCCGGTGGAGAGGCACCCTCATTTGGATCGCCACAATTACAGCCGCTCTGGCAATCGTGGCGATAGTCTTCCAACGATTCCCACAACTCACCTCCTGGCGGCAGAGTTACGATCCTGCGCATGCGTGGCTGCTCTCTGCCGCTCTCGCCGCTCTCCCACTGCTCGTACTCCTGATAGCGATGGCGGGACTTCGTATCAAAGGACATATCGCCGCTCTGGCGGGGCTTGCGACTGCGCTTGCCGTCGCGCTCATCGCCTTTCACATGCCGGCCCGGCTGGCGCTGCTCGCAACGGGACTGGGCGCGGCCTACGGACTATTTCCTATCTGCTGGATCGTCGTGCCTGTTCTCTTTCTTTACCAACTCACCGTGCGCACCGGAAGATTCGCACAGCTGCAGGACTGCCTTGTGGGCGTCACGCCCGATGGCCGCCTGCAACTTCTCCTCATCGCCTTTGCCTTCGGAGCTTTCTTCGAAGGCGCAGCGGGCTTCGGAACTCCCGTCGCTGTCTGCGGAACCATCCTCATCGGCCTCGGCTTTCCACCGCTGCAGGCGGCTGGCCTTGGGTTGCTCGCCAATACTGCTCCGGTCGCCTTCGGAGCACTGGGCACACCGATCATCGCTCTCCACGGCGTTACGAACCTCGATACACTTCTTCTTGCCCGGGTTATCGGCAGAATTCTCGCTCCTTTTTGCGTTCTCGTTCCTTTCTGGCTTATCTGGGCCTTTGCAGGCTTCGGCGCGATGCTTGAGATATGGCCCGCTATCCTCGTTGCCGGGGGAACTTACGGCACGACCCTCCTTTTGGTTTCGACCTTCCACGGTCCCTGGCTGGCTGATATCTCCTCGTCGGTCCTAACCATGACTGTCCTCATCGGCTTTCTTCATGTGTGGAAACCAAAACGAATCCTCAATGCTGTGTGCAAAGACGTCACTCACGAGTATCGTGTCGGCAGCAATAACAGCGGCAAGGTTATTCTGCGTGCGGCTCTTCCGTGGATCGTCCTTACCCTCTGCGTCGTCGTCTGGGGTATGCCGCGCTTCTCGCAGGCTATCGACACAGTTACGAGTATGAAGATCCCAGTCACCGGACTACATCAAGTGGTGTTGCGAGTGCCGCCAGCCGTCCCCGCTCCAACGGCGGAAGCCGCAGTCTTCAACTTCAACTGGCTCTCTGCCACGGGCACCGGCATCTTTGTTGCGGCCATCCTCGCCGGCCTGCTGATGGGCATGAAACCTCGTGTTATCTTCCAGGTCTTTCTCGAAACCATGGTCTCCGTGCGCTTCACACTCATCACCATCTCGGCGCTGATGGCCATCGGGTTTATTACGCGCTATTGCGGGATGGACGCGACCCTCGGCCTCGCCTTTGCACGCACCGGGATCTTCTATCCCTTCTTCGGTACGCTCATCGGCTGGCTCGGCACCGCCTCCACCGGATCCGACACCTCGTCCAATGTGCTCTTCGGCAGCCTGCAAAAGCTTACTGCGCAACAGCTCAACATCTCGCCTTATCTGATGGCCTCGGCTAATTCATCGGGAGGCGTGATGGGCAAGATGGTTGCTCCGCAAAGCATCGTCGTCGCAACTACGGCGACAGAAAGCTACGGCAGCGAAGGCAATATCCTTCGGTTTGTCTTTCTGCACAGCGTGGCTCTCGCCTGCCTTGTCGGTCTTCTGGTTTCATTGATGGCGTACTGGCCAGCTTTGACGAAGCTCGTGCTTCACTAGCTAACACCGTAGGCTTGCAGTTTGAGCGGAGGACTGGAATGAAACATGAATTTCCAGCTGCAGTCCCTGAGATACCGGTCGATGATATCGAACTGGCTGCTGCATACTACGTCGGAAGTCTTGGTTTCAACTTCGATTGGGGCACCAAAGAGGGCGGGGATATCACAGGAATATCGAAGGGTGATTGCAGACTCTTCCTCACCAGCCCTGGCTTTCGAGAGGGGCATCGGAACGCCGCACCGGTGGTGATCTGGCTCAATCTTGACAGCATCGAAGAGGTGAATGAGCTGTATGAACAGTGGCGCGACAGCCGGGCGAAGATCGTTTCTCCGCCTGAGTCAAAGCCGTCGAATCTGCACGAGTTCACGGCCGCTGATCTGGATGGCAACCTGCTAAGAGTCTTTTATGATTTTTCGCGGGATGTCTAACAGGCCGAGGCAACACGTTACGGAGCAAGCAGGATTCGCAGATCGCGCAGATTGTTTCCCGTTGGCCCCGTCATAATGGCATCTCCTAGAGACGCCATCAACCCATACGCATCGAACGCCGCCAACGCATCACCAACCGAGTAGCCGCCAGCCACTGCCCGTGCCGTCGTCGAACCATCCACCACCGCACCGGCAGCGGGGCTGTTGCCATCGATGCCATCGCTGCCCGCGCTCAGAATCGTGATCTCGCTTCCAGCTATCGCTTCGCTGCACAACAGGGCAAAGTGCTGGTTCCTTCCCCCTCTCCCCACAGCACCCGGGGGCACCTGTACCGTCACCTCGCCAGCGGACACCAGACAAATCCGCGCGCGCGATCGCCGCAAGGTCTGCACGCGCTCCAGCAGATACTCCGCCGCGCGCTCGGCACTCCAGTCATCGCAGCGATTGTCGGTCTCGACATGCCAGCCCAGTTCCCTGGCGCGAACAGCCGCCGCATCTTCGAGCGAAACGCTATTCAACAGGACGCTCCATCGCGATCGCGCAAAGATTGCGTCTTCTATCTTCGGCGTCTCGAGAAGCTGACGATTCGTCAACATCTCCGCAACCGCATGCGGAAGCCGGGTTGCGAGATCGTACTCCTGTGCAATCCGGTAAACATCGTCCACGGTGCTGCGATCCGGCATCGTCGGGCCTGATGAAAGCGCATCCAACTCCCCATCCGGCACATCGGAGACGAAGATCGTCATCTGTTCTGCGGGCGCGGCGGCCTCGGCGAGTCGTCCTCCCTTCACCGCAGAGAGATGTTTCCGCACGGCATTCATCGCGGCAATCGGCGCTCCGCACTCCACCAGCGCTTTATGCGTCGCCGCCATCGCTTCCAATGAAATCGCCGGCGTCAAAAACTGCTCCATCATCGCGGAGCCGCCGCCGCTCACCAGAAAGATGACGAGGTCGTCCGCCGTCAACGATCGCAGCGTCTCCAGGATATCGCCCGCGGCCGCGACGGAAGCTTCATTGGGAAGGGGATGCCCACCGCGATAGACGCGGAAGCGCGGCGAAACCGCCACCTCCTCCGGCGCAACAATCACTCCTTCGAATCTCCCTGCTTCCTCACTCGCCTGTGACAGAAAGGCACTGGCCAACGTCCCGCCCGCCTTGCCCAGAGCAATCACCACCAGTCGCCGATAGCGGTTCAGTTCATAGGGATGACGGTCAATCTGCAATACCTCAGCGGCAAACCGCACGCTCCGCTCCATGGCCGATTCGACCCGCGAGGTGCGGAGCGCGTAGTGAAAGATATCGAGCGCGTCTTTCCGAGTGTCTTTCCGAGCGTCTTCTCTAGCGTCATCCCGAGCGGAATTGCGGACATGATTCATTGCGCACCGATCCTCAAGCTGAGCTCCCGATTACACCGCTTCAACGGTCATCACATCATCACGCGCAGATCAGGAGAGACGATCAGCTTCGCTTCGGTTCGCGCCTGCACCTCGGCCGCATCCAGACCCTCCGCAACCTCGGTCAGCACCAGTCCTTCCGGAGTCACATGAATCCAGCAAAGCTCGGTCACGATGTCGTGGACAACATTCTGCCCGGTCAACGGCAGCGTGCACTCTTTCAATATCCGCGGAGCACCCTCCTTCGTTTGATGCTCCATCGCGATTATCACGCGCCGCGCCCCGGCCACCAGATCCATCGCGCCGCCCATCCCCTTCACCATCTTGCCCGGGATCGTCCAGTTCGCCAGGTTGCCCTTCTCATCGACCTGCATTGCGCCCAGAATGCTCATGTCCATATGGCCGCCGCGAATCATTGCGAAGGATTCCTCACTCGCAAAGAACGAGCTTCCGGGAATCTCCGTCACCGGCTGTTTTCCGGCATTGATGAGATCGGGGTCCGTCTGCTCTGCAATCGGCGGCCCTCCTACCCCGAGCATTCCATTCTCCGACTGAAACATCACGTCGATTCCTGCAGGGATATAACCCGCAATCATCGTCGGCAGACCAATGCCGAGATTCACGTAGTATCCGTCCTTGAACTCGCGCGCAATCCGCCGTGCAATCCGCTCTTTTCCTGTCACGCGGCACCTCCGGCCTGCATCGACTTGATAAATTCTGACTCGATCGGCTTTTGGTAAGCCGCGCCGACCAGGATGCGATTCACATAGATCCCCGGCGTAATGATGTGGTCGGGGTCGAGGTCTCCCGGCTCAACCAGCTCTTCCACCTCGGCAATCGTCACGTCCGCAGCAGTAGCCATCGCGGGATTAAAATTCCTCGCTGTCTTCCGGTAGACAAGATTGCCCAGCCGGTCGCCCTTCCATGCCTTGATCAGAGCAATATCCGCATGCAACGCCTGCTCCAGAACATAGGTTCGATTGCCGATCTTTCGCGTCTCTTTGCCTTCAGCAACCACCGTTCCCAGCCCCGTAGGCACGTAGAACGCGGGAATTCCCGCGCCACCAGCGCGAATCCGCTCGGCCAAAGTTCCCTGTGGAATCAAGGTCAGGTCCAACTCACCCTTCAGGACCAGCGTCTCCAGCCGCCGGTTCTCTCCCACGTAGCTTCCGATGTGCGAAGCGATCATTCCCGCTTCGAGCATCAGTCCCATGCCAAAGCCATCAACACCCATGTTGTTGCTGATCGTATGCAGCCCCGTGACGCGGCGGCGAACCAGAGCAGCAATCAGGTTCTCCGGAATACCGCAGAGCCCGAAACCTCCAAGCATAATCGTCGAACCGGACGAGATATCGGCAACCGCTTCGTCCGCGGATTGAACCACCTTATTCATCGATTCGAAACCTCTGCGTGGCGGAGAACGCACGCCACGCGACCAGCCCTCAGTGTCTCTACTTCGGCTGCGTTGTGAAGGTAAAAGTCGTCATGCTGTGCCGCGACTCTCCCGGCTTCAACTCAGTCGTCGGGAACGCTGGATGGTTCGGCGAATCGGGAAAGTGCTGCGTCTCCAGGCATAACCCGGAGTTCCTCACATGCCCTTCGTTCGCCTTACCAAACTTTGCCCCATCAAGAAAGTTGCCCGAGTAAAACTGCACGCCCGGCTCCGTCGTCGTCACCGTCAGGACGCGACCGCTCGCGGGATCATAGACCCGCGCCGCAGTCTTCACCTCGCCATTTTGCCCGCGAAGCACCCAGTTATGGTCGTACCCTCCGGCAATCTTCAACTGCTCATTGCTGTCGTGGATCCGTCCACCAATGACAGTCGATTTGCGGAAATCAAATGGCGTACCCTCCACCGGTGGCAGCACACCCGTAGGAATCAGCCCTGCATCGACAGGCGTGTACTTATCTGCGGGAATCGTCAACTCCTCGTCGAGAATGGTCGCCTTCGGATCGCCCGACAGATTGAAGTAGGCATGATTCGTCAGATTCACCACCGTGGGCTTATCCGTCGAAACGCTGTAGTCGATACGCAACGCATTGTGATGCACGGTATAACGCACATGCGCGGTCAGCGTTCCCGGATAACCCTGGTCGCCATCTTTGCTAACCAGAGTCATTTCGACACCGTCAGTGATCGCCCGTCCCTGCCACACCAGCTTGTCGAACCCAACCGTCCCGCCATGCAGCGAGTTCGCGTTGTTGTTCACCGGAACCTGATACTGATGGCCGCCGAGGGAAAACTTGCCGAAGGCAATCCGGTTCCCATACCGTCCGACGATCGCGCCAAAGTATGTCGTCTTGTCTGCGAGATAGCCATCGAGGCCGCTGTACCCAAGCACAACGTTCGCCATCTTGCCGTTACGATCCGGCGTCTTGATCGACACAACACGCGCGCCATAGGTCATGATGCTGGCTTCAATGCCATCGGCCTTCAGCGTGTAGAGATCAACCTTCGTGCCATCCGGCATACTTCCGAGTACAGTCTGCGTGACTAAACCATGTGCCGCCATCCCAGTTGTCATGGTAAGCAGCATAACCTTTAACCATCTCATCGTCATATTTCCCTCTGTTCTGTCGTTTGCCGCCAGGACACTCCACCAGTCGTTTCGCTGCGAAAACCTCGGCTATCTGGCAGCCCCAGCCACTATACGTCAACATCTGCTCCCTAGAAACAGCGGTAAGATAAAGCGTCGAATCAAATGAAACCGAAGGAAGCTCATGACCGTGAAGACCAGGACCTACCCCTTTCTGCTGCTCAGCCTGATTGCCCTCTGCTGCTATGCGAACCTCGCCATCGCTGCATCACCTGACCACTGGGTCGGAACCTGGGCCACCTCACCGATGGCGGCGAAAAATGCCACCGGCACCTTCGGCGCTCCGGGAACCGACGGCACCACGCTTCGCGAGATCGTGCACATCTCCATCGGCGGACCCTCCGTTCGCGTCATCCTTACGAATGAATTCGGCCTCGACCCGCTCACCATCGGCGCCGCGCAGATCGCTCTCAGCGCCGGCACCAGCGCAATCACTCCAGGCTCGGGCGGTGCGCTTACTTTTGCAGGAAAGCCCTCGATCATCATTCCTCCCGGCGCGCTTGTCGTCAGCGACCCCGTCCCCTTCAAGGTGGATCCCGCCTCCAACCTCGCAGTCAGCCTCTTCCTCCCCGACCAGCCAGTCACCCAACTGACCCTCCACCCCTTCGCCGATCAGACCAACTACCTCGTGCCCGGCAACGTCGTCACTGCCGCCTCACTCGATTCTCCACAGACTTTCTTCACTTGGGATTTCCTTAAGGGAGTCGACGTCACCGCCGAGAGCAAAGCCGCTTCGATCGTCACCTTCGGCGACAGCATCACCGATGGCGCTCACAGCACACGCGATGGCAACGCCCGCTGGCCTGATGTCCTCGCTCGCCGTCTTCAGGCCGATAAGAAGACCGCAAACCTCGGTGTCCTCAACCAGGGCATCGGCGGAAATCGTGTGCTCCATGACACTGCCGGCCCCTCCGCGCTGGCACGCTTCGACCGCGACGTCCTTGCCCAGGCTGGCGTCAAGTACCTCGTCATCATGGAGAGCATCAACGACATCGGCCACGCCACCGACCCAACCAAGCCTTACGACATCGTCTCTGCGGACGACCTCATCGCGGGCCTCAGCCAGCTTGCCACCCGAGCCCACACTCACGGCATCAAGGTCTACGGCGCCACGCTTACGCCGTTCGTCGGAGCCAAGTATCAATCCCCCGCAGGCGAAGAGATGCGTCAGGCAATCAACAAGTGGATCCGCACTACCAGCGAGCTCGATGGTGTCATCGACTTTGACAAAGTCACCACTGACCCCACGCACCCCGGCATGTTTCTGCCGCTCGACGACTCCGGCGACCACCTCCACCCCGGCGATGCGGGCTACAAAGCCATGGGCGAATCCATCGACCTCAAACTCTTCACCAAGTAACGCAAAAAAATGAAGAGGCGGGATCCTCTGTCCCGCCTCTTCAATCTTTCGCGCATTTCAACTCAGGACTACACCTTTTGCCGCTCCCAAGGCTGTAGAACCTTCACCGACGCCATTCCTGCCGCCGTCGCCGCCTGAATTCCCATCTCCGTATCCTCAAAGACCAGACAATCTCCAGGCGCGACTCCAAGCCTCTCCGCCGCAATCAAAAACGGCTCCGGATCAGGCTTGCTCTTCGTATAGTCTCCTGCGCAGACCAGCGTCTCAAACCTGTCCAGAATTCCCAGCGTCTTCAGCGACTGTGTCACCGAATCTCGTGTGCTCCCGGAGACTACGGCAAACGGAATCTTCCCGTGGCTCATGTGGATGTGCTCCAGCACCTCCGGCACCGCCTTCAGCTCAGGAAGGATGCTGTAGTACATCCCTTCCTTGCGCCGGGCAATCTCATCTGCCGGCATGGTCAGCCCATGCCGTATGTTGAGCGCCGCGATAATCTCAGCGACAGGCATTCCGCCCCACGAATAAAACAAGGCTTCGTCGAACTCACATCCCCACTCGGCGAGCACGGTCTTCCAGGCCACGTAGTGCAGCGGCATCGAGTCCACAATCGTGCCATCGCAATCGAACAGATAAGCCTTGAACGGGCCCTCTGGCAACGTCAACGTCATCGCAAAATCCTCTCAATACCCAATCACAAGCGGCAGGCTGGCCCGAGCTACAACTCGGTCACGCCTGCCGCCCACAATTTGAATTCTCTACTTCAGTTCCATGACCTGCAAAGAAGTACCCGATCTCAAACGCAGCTGTATCCTCGGCATCCGAGCCGTGAATTGCGTTCTCACCGATTGAAGCGGCAAACTTCTTGCGAATCGTGCCTTCCTCCGCCTGCGCCGGATTCGTCGCGCCCATCAGCTTCCGCAGATCGGCAATCGCATTGTCCTTCTCCAGAACCATGGGGAAGATCGGCCCACTCGACATGAACTCTGTCAATTCCCCAAAAAAGGGACGAGCCGCGTGAACGTAATAAAAACCCTCGGCCTGGGCCTTGGATATGGATGTCCGTTTGATCGAAACAATCTTAAACCCTGCCTTTTCAATCTCGGCAAGGATTGCCGCGGCGTGGCCCTTGCGAACCGCGTCCGGTTTGATGATGCTGAATGTGCGCTGTGACAACGTATTTCTCCTAGGTGAGTCTCTTTACTTAGTGTAGAACAAGGCCAGCGAACCGCGCCGGTTCCCCTTGGCCGCGACCTTTCTGGAGCATGGGCATGATGCGAAAGACAGCATGGATATGGTTCGTGGGCTTCGCAGCCTGGCTGACCGATGCCCTGCTAAGCCTTCGCTTTCACAACATCTTGCACGCGCGGCTGGCGCTTATGGTTGCTATCGTCTTCTTTACCGCCGGCCTCTTCTATCGCCGTCAGACTTAGTGAGAATGTTATGGCTCCCCAGCAGCCAAACGAAGTTTAGAAGCAATCTCCAGCAGCCTTTTGTCTCGTGTCCAGAGCAGAGTTCCCGGCATAAGACGGGCTGCCGCTAACAGATGGGCGTCGATGTATCCGATTCCCAAACCGAAGAGCGTGTGCCTGGAAACAAAATGGAGCACTTCGTCCTGCTCGGCAACCTTTGCCTTAGGCAAGTCATCTAGCTCGCTCAAAAGTAGATCCCGCCGCTTGAAACTACCCATCGCAAGTTCGCCGATCACGAGAGGATGGGAAAGCACCTGTCCCACACCGAGCAGGCGGCGCATTCCCGCCTCGGTTTTTCGCAGATGATCGATCCACACGGAAGTATCGACAATAATCACTTCGCCGGACGCCGCCGTGGAATGTATTTGGCCGCCGGCTCTGTGCCTCCGAGATCGGCGAGCCTGCGTGCCGCCTCCCGCTCGATCAAAGCCTTCAGGGCCTCACGCACGAGTGCCGATTTTTCATGCACTCCGGTGTAGGAAACTGCCCTTTCGAGCAACGCATCGTCTAATGCAAGAGTCGTTCGCATGCATCAATTTTATCATCAAACGATGTCTAAAATCGTGCCTAATACTTCCAACTCATATCCGCACTAGCCGGAGATGTCTTTGCGATCCGCTCCATAATCATCGGCAGATACATCGTGTTGTAGTGCAGCCTCGAATACGCATTCGGCAGCGTCGGATCTCCATTCCAGCAATGTTCTGCACGAGGCCCGTACTTCACCTCGCCGTCATAGGCAACTCCATGCCCAGGAGTACCCGTCGTCTTCAGGAAATCCTCCATCAGATAGACCGCGTTATTCAAAAAGTACGTATCGTCGCTTCCAACGTAGAGATGAATCTTCCCCTGCAACTTCGGCCCCAGCGTCGCCCAGTCCCGCTGCAGCCTCGCATCGAGATCGTAATGCTCCTTCCAGTACTCAGCGACCTTGTGATCGATGGCGCCGGTGTCCTTATCGAAGATCTGAGCCGGATATCCATCGGCACCCAACGGCGAATACACTGCCTGCCAGATGTCCAACTGGTCGCCTGACCGCCCATGGTCCCCCAGCGCCGCCTCGTACGCCGCATTGTCGCGTACCGAGATCAACGTCTGCCCCAGGTAATTTCGCATCGCAGGCTGCTCCACTCGCTTGTTTGCGCCCTGGATGTAGAACATGTTGTCGTCCTTATACAAATCCCGAGTCATATAAGCATGGAAATCCACCGGGTCCGGGCAGGCGACAAACGCCCCGTTGTAGTGGTCCGGATAAAAGATCTGCACTGCCAGCGACTCCCACCCGCCCGTCGATCCGCCATACATAAACCGCGCCCAGCCCTGCCCGATCGCGCGAAACTGCTTCTCCACCGCCGGAACCAATTCCGTCTCGATCGCGTCGCCATACGGCCCCAGATTCGCCGAGTTCACCGCATACGAATCGTCATAGTACGGATTCGCGTGTTGAATCTTCATCACGAGCACTCGCGGAAACTTCGGACTGATCCATTGCTGGTACTCCTTGTAAGCCTCCTCCTGCTGAATCCGGTTGTATCCCGCGAGATGAAATCTGTCCGAATAATCCGGTTTTAGATTCGGGTCCGGCGGAGTGGTTCGAAAATCATCGAAGTCCGAAACAAAATGGTCGTGAAAGATGATCAGCGGAAACCGTGCCTGCGGGTGCTCGTCAAAACCCTCCGGCACCAGCAGGATCGCGCTCAGATACATCGGGGTTCCCCAGAACTTCGTCAGCAACGCGCTCTGTATCCTGATGTGCCGCACATACTTTGTATCCTTCTCCTCCGCAATCGGCGGGATCACCTGATCCATTGAGATCACAATCGGCGCACCACCCGGCCCGACGTGCAGTTTGCGCGGCTTGCTGTATAGATTTCCCGGAGCGATGCTCCAGTGCTTCCCCTCGCCGCGATCAGGGGAGAGCTTGATCGTCTTGCCATCCGCGCGGTGAAAGGTCTGATACACATCCAGCACTGCCTGCACGGTATAGTCTCCGGCGGGCACGTCCTTCAAACTCAGAATCGGGTAACCGGCGGCCTTGCCGTCTACCGCAACGCTCTGTCCGGGCTTCATCCCATCGACTGTCACGCCAAAGATCATCTGGCTCTTCGGCGTATCGTCGATCTGCATGCGCGGCTCCTCCGATGCATCGTTCGACAGCAGGAACAACAGCCTCCCATCGAGATCCTTGGCCGACCGCGCAGCAGGAAAAGAAACCGAAACACTCTGTACGCCGTTCTGCGCCTTTAAAGACGCACTACAAGCCGCCATCAACACCAAAAGCAACCAGACTTTTCGCATCCTCTGAGTATACAAACCTAAATTTCCCTAGTGCCTCAACAATCGTCGGTAGTATGTCAGTTTAAACTCCGGGGCAACCAAAATTTACCTATAACCACGTTTTCGGGGAATTAGAATATCCGCTAGCCTCTCAAGGAAACCTAGGGTGTAATTACTGTGAGGGCCACCTCCTATGCAGAACGCCAAACTCCTGCTCGCAATCTTTGCTTGCTTTACAATCGCAGCCTTCGGACTGTGGAGAATCTACGACTCGTACAAAAGAACGAAGCGCAACCCGATGTTCCACCGCCGTCGGCTGATCCGATTTGGCATCCTCTGTGGAGGACTTGCCGCCTTTGCGCTCCTAAGCTGCGTGATAGACAGAACGGTCGCATACCTGGCCGTTGTACCAATCCCGGCTCTCTCCGCGTGGCTATGTTTTCGTGCGGCAAACAAGTTGAGACTCAATTAGCGGAGTACCGCCCTAAATTTTGGGCTTATCGGCAACTTCGGGCGATTAGGTCGCAGAGACAGATTGAAAGTAGTAAGACTGAGTGTTTATTGTGGTGGTGGCGCGGCCTGAGTAGAAGGGGTATTGTTCGGTTGAGGTGCGCCCGTCTGGCTTGTCCCTGCGGGGGAGATTTGAGTGGGCGTATTCTTGCCGTGTTCCGGATCGTAATCGTGCTTAATCATCCATTGCTTGAACACGTCTGCGGGTTCAGTGGTCAGGTTGCCATTTCGAGAGACGTAAACGAAATCCTTCACCATTACCTTCAACCTGCATGTGTCATAACCGTTTTTTCCAAACTGCGGTTGGAGAATAACAAGTTCTTGTCCAGGCTTCTTCCATTTGGCCGGAAACGTCTCAAAGCCGGATGAAGTCTGTAACTTCGTGTCGCACTCAAATTGAAAATCGACACCCTTCGGGTCGTTGCCCTCGAACAGGTTCGCGCGACCCTCACCCTTGGCGTCTTCTGCCTGGCGATTGTGATAAAAAGTGGTCTCGTTGCGGCGGTAGATGTGAATGCGCAGCGGATAATCCGCCGGGTTGTGGCTCTCTGCCTGCATCGCAGGCGCCAATGCGGCAATTGAAGCAAACATCATGAAGGAAAACAACCGGCGCATTCCTATCTCCTTTAATGAGTGGACACACGCAGTATAGCCTCCCAATGTCATTTACAAGAACCTGCGCCCAAACCCAACCGTCACATCGGCGGCCAAACCATCCCCAGAATTGGTATCATCCTCCCAACCGCTATCTATTCGAGTACGCAGGCACTCTTCCCAAGACCTCGCCAGCTTCCGTGGAGAAAAGATGAAAGTACCGCTGTCCCTTACCCAATGCGCGCTCGCAGTCGCGCTGTTGTCCGGTCTCGTTGCTGCACCCGTCGCCCGTGCTGCCGACACGCTCCCCCCGGCCAAGCCTCTCAAGGTTCCCGAGCTCAAGTACGAAAGGTTCGTGATGCCGAACGGTCTCGTCGTCCTGATGCATGAGGACCACCGCCTGCCGCTCGTCGCCGTCGACCTCTGGTATCACGTCGGCCCCCTCAACGAGCGCGCTGGCCGCACCGGCTTCGCCCATCTCTTCGAGCACATGATGTTTGAGGGCTCCGAACACGTTGGCGAGAAGGCCCACATCAAGTACGTCGAGGGCGCCGGCGCAACCGACGTCAACGGCACCACGAACTTCGACCGTACCAACTACTTCGAGACCGTGCCCAGCAATCAGCTCGAACTCGCCCTCTGGCTCGAGAGCGACCGCATGGGCTTTCTCCTCGAAGGCCTCGACCGCGAGAAGCTGACTAATCAGCGCGACGTCGTCCGCAACGAGCGCCGGCAGGGCGAAGGCACACCCTATGATCTCGCCGAAGAAGAGGTCTATCATCAGCTCTTCCCCAAGAGCCATCCCTACTACGCCAGCGTCATCGGCTCGCACGCCGACATCGAAGCTGCTCGCCTCAACGACGTTCGCGACTTCTTCAAGCAGTTCTATACGCCCAACAATGCCAGCCTCGCCATCGCCGGAGACTTTGATCAGGCCAAACTTAAAGTTGCTGCTGACGAAATATTTCGGGCCTATCCCGCAAGGTCCAAAGGTCGATCCCGTCACCATGACCACCGCGCCGATCACGCAGCAGAAGCGCGTCACCGTCACCGACACCGTCAAGCTTCCTCAGCTCCGCGTAGCTTTTCTTACGCCACCTGCCTTCGCCTCGGGCGATGCCGACGCCGACCTCGCCATTGATATCCTCGGCTCAGGAAAGGCCAGCCGGCTCAACCAGGTTCTCGTCTACAAACAGCAGGTTGCGCAATCCGCTCGCTGCTCCAACAACTCGCAAAAGCTGGCTTCGATCACCGAGTGCACCATCACCGCCAAACCCAACGTCAAACTCGAGGACCTCGAAGCGACCTTCTGGCAGGAGCTCGGCAAACTCCAGACCGACGGCCCGACCCAGCAGGAGCTCGACTCAGCCCGCTCAATCCTGCTCACGCAGACGATCAGCGGCCTTGAGCGTCTGGGCGGCTTCGGCGGCATCGCCGACACCCTCAACCGCTACAACCAGTACACCGGCGATCCCGGCTATCTCAGCAAAGACATCGCACGCTACAAGGCAGTCACGCCAGCCAGCCTGAAGCAGGCCACCGCGAAGTACTTCAGCAAGGATCAGGCGGTCGTCGTCTACTGCGTCCCCGGGAAGAAGGTCGTCGACGACGTTCCCCGCAGCTCCGCTGACACGGACGCCGACGTCAAACTTACGCCGCCCTACTCTCCTGCATTCGAGGAGCAGCAGAACTGGCGCAAATCCGTTCCCACGGCCGGTCCCGCCGTCGCCTTCACCCTTCCGACTCCCAAGACCTTCACCCTCAAAAACGGCTTGCAAGTCTACGTCGTCGAAGACAAGCAGCTGCCAGTGCTCTCGGCAGGCCTCATCACCCGTGCCGGAAGCGAAAATAACGCTCCTGCGCAGGCCGGACTCGCGACCCTTACCGCCGCATTGCTGAACGAAGGCACCAAAAGCCGCAACGCCACGCAACTGGCCAACGATACCGAAAGCATCGGCGCGCGTTTGAACACTGGCGCAGGCATGGACTCAGCCTCTGCCACCATTACGCTTCTCTCCAACAACGCCGACGCAGGACTCGCTCTCCTCTCCGACGTCGCCCTTCACCCTGCCTTCAACCCCGACGATCTTGAGCGCCTCCGCCGTCAACGCCTCGTCGCCATCGGTCAGGAGAGTGACTCCGCCATCGCAACCAACCGCCGCGTCGGCCCGCGCCTCGTCTTCGGCGACCAGCCCTACGGCGAATCGCCCGTCGGCACGCTCGAAAGTGTCAAAGCCATCACGAACGACGACGTCGCGGGCTTCTACTCAAGCCACTACGGCTCAGCCAACTCCGCGCTCTTCTTCGCCGGCGATGTCTCGCTTGAAGAGGCCCGCAGTCTGGCCGAGCACTACTTCGGTGGATGGACGGGAACCGCTGCAGCCAGCGTCACCCTGCCACCCGCGCCCGCCGCGCCAGCCCTCCGCATCGCTTTGGTCGATAAACCCGGCGCTCCTCAGACCGCTCTCGTCGTCTACGGCCTCGGCGTTCCCGTCACAACTCCCGATCTGCAGACCATCCAGGTCATGAACTACGTGCTCGGTGGAGCCTTCGCCAGCCGCATCAACATGAACCTCCGCGAGGTCCATGGCTACACCTACGGCGCAAACTCCATCTTCGCAACCTATCGTGAGGGGGGCGCCTTCTACGCCGGCGGCCTCGTCAAAACTGACGTCACCGCTCCGGCCACCCAACAGCTCATGCTTGAGTTGAAGCGCATCCAGTCCGAACCGCCAACCGAAGCCGAGGTCAAAGAGGCCAAGATCGCCCGCATCCAGTCGCTCCCCGGCCAGTTCGAAACCACGAACGCAACCGCGAACGCGATGGCCAACATCTTCCTCTACAAGCGCCCTCTCGATTACTACGCCAAACTTCCCGCCTCTTACCTCGCCGTTACGCCGCAAGACGTCGAGCGAGTCGCGAAGGCCGACGTCCACCCCGATCACCTCATCATCGTCCTGGTAGGCGATCGTGCCAAAATCGAGCCATCATTGAAAGAACTCAACCTCGCCCCAATCGAGTACGTCGACGCTTCGGGCAACCCGATCAAATAAACACAGGAGAAGTCACCCCAAAGAAAAAGGCCGGAGGGTATCCACTCTCCGGCCTTTCTTTATTTGTCATTCCTCAGCGAAGCGAAGGAACCTGCTGTGAAGACCGTCTAAGCCTTCCCCAGCACCCGCGCCATCGCCTCGCCAATCTCCGCTGGAGACTTGACCACCGTAATCCCAGCCTCCGACATCGCCTTCATCTTCTCCGCAGCCGTACCCTCACCGCCAGAGATGATCGCGCCAGCATGACCCATCCGGCGTCCCGGAGGAGCCGTCTGCCCGGCGATAAACCCAACCACCGGCTTCTTCACATTCTGCTTGATGTACTTCGCCGCAGCCTCTTCAGCCGAGCCGCCGATCTCGCCGATCATGATGATCGCCTCAGTCTCCGGATCCTCATTCAGCAGTTTCAGCGCATCAATGTGCGTCGTCCCAATGATCGGATCGCCGCCAATTCCAATCGCCGTCGATTGCCCGATCCCGCGCGTCGTCAACTGATAGACAGCCTCATACGTCAGCGTCCCCGACTTCGAAACAATCCCAACCGAGCCTTCCTTGTGAATCCGCCCCGGCATAATTCCGACCTTCGCCTTACCCGGCGAAATGACCCCCGGACAGTTAGGCCCAATCAGCCGCGACTTCGAACCCTTCACAAACTCCCAGGTCCTTACCATGTCGAGAACCGGAATCCCTTCGGTGATGCAGATCACCAGAGGAATCTCAGCAGCCGCAGCCTCCAGAATCCCATCCGCGGCAAACGGTGGCGGCACAAAGATCACGGTCACATTCGCCCCGGTCTCCTTCACCGCCTCTTCGACAGTGTTGAAAACTGGCCATCCTTCGTGAGTAGTCCCACCCTTACCGGGCGTCACTCCACCCACAACCTTCGTCCCATACTCCGCGCAGGCCTTCGCATGAAACGAACCTTCACGCCCCGTAATCCCCTGCACAATCAGCCGCGTATTTTTATCAACCAGTACTGCCATTACTTGCCACCTTTCGCAGCAGCCACAGCAAGATCCGCGGCTTCCTTCATCGTCGTGCCCACCTGGAAGTTCAAACCCGAATCCGCCAAAATCTTACGGCCCTCTTCGACATTCGTTCCTTCAAGCCGCAGAATGATCGGAATCTTCACGCCCAACTTCTTCGCAGCATTGACAACACCCTGCGCCAGCACATCCACGCGCAAAATTCCACCAAAGATATTGATGAAGATCGCCTTCACATTTGGGTCGCTCAACAAAATCCCGAACGCATTCTCGATCTGCTCCTGATTCGCGCCGCCGCCAACATCGAGGAAGTTCGCCGCCGAACCGCCCGCATATTGAATGATGTCCATCGTCGCCATCGCGAGCCCTGCGCCGTTCACCATGCAGGCAATCGTGCCATCCAGCTTGATGTAGTTCAGCGCAAACTTCGACGCCTCAACCTCCAGCGGATCTTCCTCGCTCAAATCGCGAAGCTCCTTCAGATCCTTATGCCGGAACATTGCGTTGTCATCGAAATTGATCTTGCAATCCAGCGCCAGCAGCTTGTCGTCCTTCGTCGTGATGAAAGGATTGATCTCCATCAGCGTCGAATCCGTCTCAACGAAAGCTTTATACAAGCCGGTCATAAACTTCACGGCGTCATTGATCTGCGTCGGCTTCAGACCCCAGCTTGAACGCCAGCTTCCGCGCCTGATACGGCGCAAACCCAACCGCCGGATCGATGTACTCCTTGTAGATCAGCTCCGGAGTCTTGTGCGCGACCTCTTCAATATCCATGCCGCCCGATTGCGATGCCATGAACACAACCTTCGCCGAAGCCCGGTCCAGCACCAGGCCGAGATAGAGCTCGCGCTCAATCGCCGACCCTTCTTCAATCAGCAGCCGCTGCACCTTCTGGCCGGCAGGTCCGGTCTGATGCGTCACCAACTGCATCCCCAGGATCGCCTTCGCCGCCGCATCCGCCTCTTCGAGCGTACGCGCCAGCTTCACGCCGCCGCCCTTGCCGCGGCCCCCCGCATGAATCTGCGCCTTGACCACGACGACCTTGTTCCCCGCGCCAAACAAACTCTTCGACGCCGTATCGGCCTCTTCCAGCGTGGTCGCCATCTCGCCGCCGGGAACCGGCACGCCATATTTCCGCAGAATCTCTTTTGCCTGATACTCGTGAATTTTCATAGGGTATTTTTCGCGAACTGCCCGCCCAAGAAGTGTAGCGGACACAGGCAATACCGGGCAATGTGAATGGTTATAAACGGTGCGCTTATCGCCCGTGCCATGAAGAGAATGAGAGAGATTGCGAAAACAGGTTACAGAGAAGGAATGCCTGCACTGGCCCGCCGGCTGTCGTGGAGCATGTACCAAGCTCCCACAGCCACCACCACCAGGGCGCTCACAGCGACGTACGCGGTTCCACTTCGCAATCCCTTCCAGCCCGACAAAAACTCCGCAACATCCGAACTCCAGAAATACCCCAGAAACCACGCCGCAGACAGAGCGACGTAAACAACACTCAAAGCACGCATTATGATCAGCGGACGAGTCGCACGTTGCAACGCAATCTCTTCCTTCCGCGCCTGGGCACGCCGCCAGATCAGGCCCGCGGCAGGCAGCTCGTCCTTGGCGGTCAGAAGCGAAGCCGTCTGCAACATCATCCGGGCTGCAGCTTGCGCCTCCATGCAGACCGCGCAACTCTGAACGTGGCTGCGCAATTCAGGAGATACCACACCCGTCCGGACGGCCTGCACCGTATCAAATTCTCGCTCACACCAGGTCCGATTCATACCGTCTCCTTCTTCGGCAGCAGAATACCAGCCGCCTTGCGTCGCGCGCGAAATAGCAGCAAGCGCACGCTGATGGTGCGAAGTCCCGTCGCAGCGCTGATCTCAGCGTGGTTCATCCCTTCCACATACGCCAGCCAAAGCAACTCACGCTCTCTCGGTTTCAATACCCGCATCGCCGCGCGGACATCTATCTGTCTTTCAACATCGACAGAAAAGCCACTCTCCGCAGTCTCCTGCCACGGCTCATCCTCTCCGCTCCGCCAGCGATCTCGCAGCAGATTCGTCGCAATGCGGAAGAGATACCGCCGCGTCTCATTCGCATCCATTGGTGCCGGCTGGCGAACAAGAAAACGGCAGTACGTCTCCTGGAGCAAATCGTCTGCAACCTCCCTGCGTCCCGTCGCGCCAATCAGATACGCCAGGATGGGTCGAGCGGTCGCATCGTACAGCGATCGAAACTCCTGCTCGTTCATCGCGGCCGCTTCCTGATCGGCCAACGGGGCCAACGCGGAGACGGGAAAGGTTTCATCCATAGAGACACGCATCCACTAGCTATTCATTCCACGCTGCAACAGCCCGAACGAGCGTGAGAGCAGGTAACTGACCGCCGCTGCCAGGCCGAAGCCGATGCCAAGTGCGAGCGCAAGTACGCCAAAGACCGCGAACTCTGGTTCCGGAGCAACTCCATATCCACGCAGCAGCAGCATGCCAGCACCAAAGCAACTCAGGACAATCCCGGATTGAACTCCGCTGAGAATACGTCGATACGGCATCGTTGGTTCCGCCTGTTCCACCCTCAGCGACTCCAGAAACCGTCGCCCCGACTCCGTCTCGACATAGGCCAGCAGCGCCTGGCTGGAGTCCACCTTGTCCAGCAACCTCATCTGCACGCCAGATTGCATCTTTGCCATCAGATAGCGGCGGATGGAAGAGAACACCAACCACGCCACCCACCCGATCGTCGTGAACACCACTAAGGGTGTAAAGAAATCGCCTCTCATCTATGTTTCCTCTTTTCTGAAATGTCTTTGACCTTCACCCACTACAACGTGTCGGAACCGGAAACGGTTAACACCTTCTCGGAGGAAATTCAGCGCACTCGCACCATCGGCAGTCAAAAACTTAATAACGTCGGACTTTGAACAATTGTTCTAATATTCCCTCGATGCCCAAAAACATCCTTACCCGTCGCCAGATGTTGCAGTTATCCGCCACAGGAGCGACCACGCTTGGTGCCAAACTTGCCTTCCCCAACCTGATCGCCGCTGCAGAAGAACAGAAACCTGGCCCGCCCCATCACGCAGCAGAAACAGACAACCTCTACGCCCAACTCCTCCAGACATGGTGCGATGGCCTCCTGGCTCATCAAGCGACCACGCAAGACCCAGCGCTCCGCGGCGCTCTTCTCTGCCCTGCCTGCGCCATCATTCACGGCCGCTGTGCCGACGCGGTCTACCCGCTCCTTCGCGTAGCCCACACCACCGGCAAGGCAAAGTACCTGGAAGCCGCTCTCCTCGTCCACGAGTGGTCCGAGCAGCAGGTCAGCCGCGCCGACGGCAGCTGGATCAACGACGTCACTCTCAGCTCATGGAAAGGCATCACTGTCTTCCACGCCATCGCGCTCGCCGAAGCCCTCCACCACCACGGCACCATCCTCGACACCGCTACACGCCAACGCTGGATCGACCGCCTCGCCCGCGCCGCCAAATTTCTCGACACCTTCATCACCATCGACACCGGCAACATCAACTACCCGGTTACCGCGTCCCACTCCTTCGCGATCTGCGCCCAGGTTCTCGGGGATTCCCACTACTCCGCCCGCGCCCGCGAGCTCGCCCGCGCCTCCCTCGAACACTTCACCCCCAACGGCATCCTCTTCGGCGAAGGACATCCGCAAACCGGTATCACCGCAAAAAAATGCCGCCCCGTCGATCTCGGCTACAACGTCGAAGAGTCGCTCCCCGCGCTCGCCCAATACGCGCTCCTCACCAACGATCAGCCGGTCCTCGACCAGACCGTCGCCGCCCTCCGTACCCACATGGAGTTCATGCTTCCCGACGGCGCCTGGGACAACAGTTGGGGCTCGCGAAACTATAAATGGAGCTGGTGGGGAAGCCGCACCAGCGACGGATGCCATCCCGCCTACGTTCTCCTCGCCGACCATGAACCGAAGTTCCGCGAAGTCGCCTACCGCAACCTCGAGCTGATGGCCGCTTGCACCCACAACAACGTCCTTTACGGCGGTCCGCACTACTTCGAGCACGGCGACCAGCCCTGTATTCACCACACCTTCACTCACGCCAAGGCCCTCGCCACCGTACTCGACGGCAACGTCGCGCAACTCACACCCTCACCACGCCTTACCCTTCCGCGTGACGAACCCTACACCATCAAATCCTACCCAGAGATCGCCACTCACCTCGCATCCATCGGCCCCTGGCGAGCCACCGTCACCGGCTACGACTTCGAATACATCGAGCGCGTCCAATCCGGCGGCGGTGGCGCGGGCGGAGGAGGCCACGCCTCAGGAGGAGCTCTATCGCTCCTCTATCACCAACAGCTCGGCCCCATCCTCACCGCCAGCATGACCGAGTACCAGATGATCGAGATCTCCAATCAGCAAGTCCATCTCGACAAGCCCCACATGTGCCTCACTCCGCGGATCGAGAGTACGTTCAAACAGACCTACACGAGCCTCAGTGACTTCGAAGCCGCGCTCACCACGAATGCCACCCCACAACAGATCACCTTCGAGGCGAAAGGCCGCCTCCTCACCGCTTCCCACCAACCCGTCCCCAACTTCAAAACGAACTATCACCTCACCTACACCCTCACCGAATCCGGAGTCGAAATAACGGCCAGCCTCGAATCTGCGCTTTCAGCTCCCACACAATTCATCCTTCCCGTAATTTCAAGCTCCGCGGAAGCAATCATCCAACCCGACCCCAAAACCATCCGCATCACAAAACCCAACGGCACCCTAACCATCCGCACCGACGCCCCACACGGCTTCGAAGCCATCCCCAAAGAACGCACCTTCAACCTCGTCCCCGGCTTCGAGTGCGTCCCCCTCACCATCCCTATGCAGCCCGGAGAAGAGATTCACATCAACCTGGAATCGTCTCCCAGGTAAACGATATGTATGATAGACGACATAGTCCGGCAGGAATCTTCCTGGCCGGCACTCACTGCTCGGCCGCAGCCCCGCTCTGATTCGTTCCAATCTCGAACACTCTGTGAACCCACCGTAGTCTGCACGAGAAAGGTCGGATTCTTGCGTGTTCGTCTCGTAAATCCCAGCGACAACTCTTTTGGGACTGCCGTAATCACTCCCCGTTGGCTCTTCGTCCTTGCAGCCGCAACACCGTCGTCAGCAGGAGATCCCATCCTCGTCGACGAATCCATCGAACAAATAATCCCCGAGTCCATTGGGGCCGGCGACATAGTCGGCATCAGCATTCACACCGGCAACGCTCTCCGCGGCTATGAAGTCGGCCGCATCGCCCGCGAACGCGGAGCCTGGGTCGTCTACGGCGGCATCCATGCCACCCTATTTCCCGAAGAAGCCTTCGAGCGAGGCAACGCCCAAGTTGTAGTCAAAGGCGACGGTGACATCGCCTGGGGAAACGCCGTGCGGGGCTGCCTCGCCGGCGCTCCCGAAAGAATCTACGACGGCGGCCGCATCGGCGGCACCGAATTCCTCGCCGCCCGTTGGGATCTCATGCCTCGCGACAAGTACATGTGGGCCTCCGTCCAGACTATTCGCGGCTGCCCCAAGCACTGCTCCTTCTGCAGCGTCTGGCGCACCGATGGCCAACAGCCCCGCCAACGTGCCTTCCAGTCCGTCATCGACGAGATCGTTAACCTCCGTCAGATCGGCTTCCGCTTCATCGCCTTAGCCGACGACAACTTCTATCCCGTCACTCTCACCGACCTTCGCCTCGCACGCGAACAAAACAACCTCGCCAAACTCGAAGAACTCACCGCCATCCGAGCCGAGCGCTTCCTCCTCATGGCTGAACTCGCCAAGCTCCCCAAAGACATGGTCTTCTTCACCCAGATCACCATGGAAGCCGGCGAAGACGGCGAGTACCTCGACGCCATGCGCAAAGCCAACATCAAAGGCGCGCTTGTTGGCGTCGAGGCCGTCACGCCCGAAGGTCTCAAGGCCGTCTTCAAAGACTGGAACTACTCCGGCGAAGCCCTCGCCCGCCAGCTCCAAACCTTCAAGAAACACGGCGTCCACGTCCTCGGCTCCTTCATCTTCGGCCTCCCAACAGACAAGCCCGCCACCTTCGATGCCACCGTAGAAATGGCCCTCAAAGCCGGCGTAACCTTCGCCCAGTTCGTCATGATGACACCCTTTCCCGGCACCGTAGATTTCGCCCGCTGGGAAAAAGAGCAGTCTAAAGCCCCCGAAATGGTCGATGACATCCCCATCACCCGCTACTGGCTTATCCCTACCGCCATCCGCCCCAAGATGTTCACCCCTCACCCCTCCATGAGTTCCGTAGAAATCAGCCAACGCACCCAGAAAGTTTGGGACCGCTTCTACGATTGGCCCTCCATCTGGCAGCGCTCCGCCTGTACCCCGACCCTCCGCGCTCGCCTAGCTTTCATGTTTTTATCGAAGCTCTACCGTCAGATGTACGCCGGCACCGGCATCTCAACCGACAGCGCTCGCCGTAAGAAGTCCAAAACCTGGGCCCGTTGGACCGCCCGTCAATGCCGCAAGCTCTTCGCCGCAAAACCCATGCCTGAACTCAAATCCCCCGCCTGGGAACTTGCCTTCTCCACCGCCAACCTCCGCCGCCCCGCGTTCCTCGGTCCACAGAACGCGCCTTCGCCCTTCATCATTTCCGACCACTAGCCTTAAGGTGCAGGAGCAAAGTCCCTCAACTCCTGCACCGTCGTCGCATCCATCTGCACCAGCATCGCCACCACCAGATCCACTGCCTGATCAAAATCCTGCCGATTCACAATCCCGTTATGCGAATGCGTGTATCGCACCGGAACGACTAAATTAATCGTCGGTGCCCCGCCATTCATCGTCTGTAGCTCAGCCGAATCATCCCCGTACCCTTGAACCAGATCCGTCTGCAGCGGCAGCCCCTTCGCCTGCGCGGTCCTGCGAGTAAACGCCACCATCTTCCGGTTCGCAATCGTGCTCGAGTCGTACAAAAACATCCCCGGCCCCGCACCCAGCTTCACCTGAGTCTCCTCGGGCCTCGCCCCCGGCATATCTCCCGTGATTCCACCTTCAATCGCAATCCCGATATCCGGTTTCACCAGATTCACCGCTGCACGAGCCCCACGCAGCCCAACCTCCTCCTGCGTCGTCGCGACATAAAACAACTGATTCGCATGCGGCATCGAAGCCGTCCGCCGCATCGCCTCCAGAAGCACCGCGCATCCAATCCTGTCATCCCATCCTTTGCCTAAATAATTCTTCGTCCCATTCATCACCATGAACGGCGAATCCGGCACCACTGGATCTCCCGGCTCGACTCCCAGCGCCGCAACTTCCGCGGCACTCTTCGCGCCCACATCCAGAAACACCGAATCCCGCGAAAACACCCGCGTCCGCTCCTCCGGCGTGATCACATGAATATCGCGAATCCCCGTCACGGCATGAACTGGTCCCTTCGAACCGATGATCACCCATCGCTGATCCACCAATGCCTGATCGAGCCATCCGCCCAGCATTTGCATTGACAAAAATCCAGCAGGCGTAACCCTGCGAACCATTCCCCCCAGCTCATCCATATGCGCATCGATCATGATGCGCGGCCCAGTCTTCCCCTGCTGCGCAATCACCGATCCGGTCCCGTCATACTTCAGCGGCTCAGTTGCCAGCGGCTTCATCTCGCCAACCATAATCGCCCGCACCGGCTCCTCCGCTCCCGGGGGCCCCGCAGCATTCGATAGCTTCTCAAGCAGCCCAACCACACGGTCGCCCGTCTGACCCAATACCACGTGCCCGTTGATCGCTAATAAAGAAACAAAGAGACCAGCCCTGATCCAACAAAAGGAACGATGCATAGCCGGAATATATCACTCTCGCAAATCGCGACAACCGCACATTGAAAATGCATTTGCGAAACGCAAATCTAATGCAATCCTGCAAGACTATCCGCATCGCGAGTCTGGATGGAATGAACGTCGACCACTGCTTCAGCCCGCCGGATCTGACGTTCGACAGCCTCGGCATCTTCCACACGATGGTTCTCGCGCAGAAATCGAGCATAGTGCCCCAACGCATTCAGATAGGCAGGATGGCCCCAACCCAGTTGAACCTTCATCAGGGACGTCCCCGCTTCCATGTATTCCTTCGCACCCGCTACATCCCCTGACTTCCAATATGCAAATCCAAGAAGAAACTCACTCTCCCCAATCGGAAAGTCATTCGCCTTAAAAGCAACCTTCGCGATTGCAACCGCGTCCTTCAGCACCGGAACAGCTGACGAGCACTCTTTCATGTAGCACAAGGCGAGAGACAGATTCATTCGAGAGGAGATCCTATCCATGACATCCGCCTCCTTATCCTTCGAGAACTCGTCCATCGCTCGTTGAGCAAGATCCCTCGAAGACGTGTACTTGCGTTCCTTGAAATAGAGCCCTGACAACGCGTTCCAGCTCCGCGCATTCTCCAGCGGATTACCCACGTTCTCCCTGAGTCTCAACGCCTCCATCTCTTCGCGTTCGGCCTCGCGCATCCTTCCCATCTCGGCATGCAGCATCCCGAGATGATTGATGTTCGTGGCTAGTTCGCCGTTTAATTCTGCGTTGCGGCGCAACAACGAGACGGCATGGTCAAGAGCCCGCACCGACTGAGCGTACATCCCCGCATCCTCATAAAACGAAGCCAGCCCCGCATAGATCTTGGCTACAGTGTCATCGCTCGCCCCGCCAGACTGCGCTTCCTTCGCAGCCGCCTCAAACGCGGAGATTCGCTTCAGAAGCTCTGCTCTGGTTGGAATCTCTGTCAGAGGTTGTTGGCCCACACCCAATGGGCCAACTCGATCCTCGGTGTCTGCACTCAATCTCTCGCAACCAACAGTCGCAACCGGAATAATAATGTTCGCAGCGGCTCGCACAGGCCCGGCACTCTCACCCATTCCGCATATCGTCTCGCCCCTGGCGAACGAAGCAAACAATAAGGCAAACACAGGGCAAATTAAGACACGAAGGTTCATCGCAACCCCCTATCGAGGAGCTTTGGATGGTTCGTTGTGGTTATCGCCACGTGCGCCAGAGAGCGTGCTCCGCCTCTCGCGTTCGTAACGCGTAGCCAGCGTCCTAAAGTATGCGTAGGGTCTTACGCCTGCACGTTCAGAGTGAAGGGACCCCTAAATCAGAGCGCCTGTTTTCCCTCACAGGCATCGTCTCCGATCAAATCGCGAACACTGCAATCGCAGCAGCGAAACAGGTAGTCTCATTCCATTGTACGTTTCAGTTCCAGAGAAGTTCCGCAGATTACCAACGCTCACACCCCCATTTTCTGCCATTCGTCACAATCCTGACTCTACCCCGTGACAGTTGCAAAGAACCGCGAACCTCATGAGACTGGTGACTGATTCCACGCCGGTCACCGTGCAGCCGGTCACTGTGCAGCCGCCCACCTGCTACCCTTAATCCGATGCCCCTCCAGCCACACCTCAGACGCATCATCGAAAATCGCGAGACTCTCTCGCGAACCGAAGCAGCCGATCTCCTCCACACCATCCTGCGCGGCGAAGCCACCGACCTCGAGATCGCCGCACTCCTCACCTCCCTCGCAACACGAGGCGAAGACCCCGCCGAAATCGCGGGCTTCGTCGACACCATGCGAGCCGCCGCCACTCCCATTCCACTGAGCGACGCGGAGCGGAGCACACTAACAGACACCTGTGGCACCGGAGCCGACGCCAGCGGCACCTTCAACATCTCTACCGCAGCCGCACTCGTAGCCGCCGCCGCCGGAGCCACCGTCGCCAAACACGGCAACCGCGCCGTTACCAGCCAGAGCGGTTCAGCCGATGTCCTCGAAGCCCTCGGCATACCCGTCGACCTCTCCCCAACCGAAGGCGCAGCCTCACTCCGCACCCATCGTTTCGCTTTCTTTCACGCGCCTTCGCTCCATCCAGCCATGAAGACCGTGATGCCCGTCCGCCGCGCCCTTGGCATCCGCACCATCTTTCATCTCGTCGGCCCGCTCTCCAACCCCGCCGGAGCCTCCGCCCAGATCGTCGGCGTCTACGGCGCTCATCTTGTTCCTAAAGTCGCCGCTGCCATGGCCCTCCTCAACACCCGCCACGCCTTTGTCGTCCACGGCGAGACCGGTCAGAGCAGCGCAAACGGAACCAGTGGCATGGACGAGTTCTCCATCTCCGGCCCCAGCCACTTCGCCGAGGTCCGCAACGGAACCATCGCGCTCGGCACTGTCACCCCTGAAGAGGTGGGCCTCACCCGCTCGCCCATTGAATCCCTTCAGGGCGGCACCGCCCGCACCAACGCAGGAATCCTCACCGCCATCTTCTCCGGCGAACCCGGCCCCCGTCGCGACATCGTCCTGCTCAACGCCGCTGCCGTCCTCATCACGGCCGGCCTCGCTTCCGATCTTCAGGACGGCATCACCCTCGCCGCCAGCACCATTGACACCGGTGCCGTGACACACCTCGTCAATCAGCTTTCACGCGCGAAAAGATGAACCGGGGTTTCTCCCCGCTTTACTCCCTCCTGCCATCAGAAAACGGCGACCGGTCACTCCAGCCACGGAACCCAGACCCCATTCCTCGCGTACTATCTTCAGCAATCAGGAGAAGTCCCGCAAAATGTCCACCTACCCACCACCAGCCCATTCCCTCGACCCAGCCCTCGTCACCACGGCCCTTGAGATCCCCGGCCATCGCATCGTCCGCAATCTCGGGGTAGTCCGCGGCATCGTCGTCCGCTCCCGCAACATCTTCGCCACGGTCGGCGCAGGCCTCCAAACCATCATAGGAGGCGACATCACTCTCTTCACCGAGCTCTGCGAAAAAACGCGCCAGGACTCCTACGCCATGATGACACTCCACGCCGCCCAACTCGGAGCCAACGCCGTCATCTCCTTCCGCTACGACGCCAACGAAGTCATGAAAGGCGTCACCGAAGTGCTCGCCTACGGCACCGCCGTCGTAGTCGAGCCCATAAAGAACTAACCGACCCGATCAGAAAATACCCAGCCCGATCGACACTGATCCCACAAATAAGAATCGGTGTCATCGGTGAAATCGGTGTTAAGCCGTTCCTCTATCCCCGAGCCTCAAACACCATATTGAACGGCGTCTCCGTAGCCTTCCGGAAGTGACCAAACCCACCCTCCCGAGCTACCTTCTCCAGCCGGGTTGGCCCTGCCTGCGCACCCAGCCCCATCCCAACCTCCTGCGCCAACGAGCACGGCACGCAGATCGTCGCCGAAGCCGAATAAAAGATCCTTCCCACAGGATTATGATTCGCCGCCGCATCATCATGCGCAAATGGCTCCACCACCATCCACGTCCCATCCTTCGCCAGCGTCGACCTCACATGCTTCGCCGCTCCCACCGGATCGCCCATATCGTGCAGACAATCGAAGAACGCCACCAGGTCATAATCCTTCCCCGGAAACGCCTTCGCCGGAGCCACCGCAAACGTCACGCGATCCGCAACGCCCGCAGCCTCTGCCTTTTCACGAGCCTTCTCAATCGACGGCCCATGATAATCAAACCCAAAGAACTTCGAATTCGGATAGGACTTCGCCATCAGCAGCGTCGACGCGCCATGTCCGCAGCCGATATCCGCCACGCGAGCCCCGGCCTTCAGCTTCGCCTCCACACCATCCAACGCGGGAATCCAGCTCGAAACCAGATTCGCCAGATAAGTCGGTCGGAAGAAACGCTCCGTGCCTTCAAACAGTCCCTTCTCGTGCTCGTGCCAACCCATCCCTTTGCCCGTACGATAAATCTCCGTCAGCTTCTCTTCGTCCTTCATCAGTGAAGCCAGCAGATGATAAAACCCCGGCAGGTGCAGCGGAGTATCGTCCAGAGCCAGCACCAGCGCCTGCTCCGGAGTCATAAAGTACGTTCCGGCCTTCGCATCAAACTCCACCAGCTTCCCTGCGGCATTTGCATTCAGCCACTCGCGCACATACCGCTCCGCAGTGCCGGTCTTCTTCGCCAGCTCAGCCGGAGTCACCGGCGTCCCATCGCCCATCGCCCGGTACAACCCCAGTTTGTCGCCAATCAGAATTATGGGAGCCTGCAGCGCCGCACCCATATCGGCAACCACCTGTCCCAGCAATGCATTCATCGCGTCCGGATTTATCTCGCGCCCCTTCGGCGTCATTTGCTCTTCGGTAGCCATAGCTATCACCTCGGAAAAATGTTCCAACTCAGCTTTTGGAATGAATTTGGGATCGCGCAACGAATCAACCTGTGCGGAATCAGAATCAGAACAGGCGCACGTGCCGGCACAACTGGTCGCGCAGATCTCCGGGGCCCGTCAACTGGCCAAGAGAATACGCCCCACCCTTCGCACCGTCAACAACGAACGAAACGGTGACTCCACCGCCTCGATTCCGGGAGTATTCTGACTCAATCAACCATGAAGGCCCTCGAGATCTTCCTTCAATTCGTAGAAGAGATCAATCTCCACGACCCAAAAGCGCTCAAGGCTCTGATGACCACCGACCATCTCTTCGTCGACTCGCTCGGTCAGCAGGTCCAGGGCGCCACCTTGATGGAGCATGGCTGGAAGGGCTACTTCTCCATGTGCCCCGACTACTGGATGCGCATCGGCGACGTCATCGCAGAGGAGGAGACTGTACTTGCCGCCGGCGCAGCGGGCGGAACCATCGACGGTCAATCATGGCAGATCCCTGCCGCATGGAAGGCAGTAATCCGCGAGAACAAAGTCGCCGAATGGCGAGTCTACGCCGACAACAAACCCGTCTACGCCATCCTCGCCAGGCGGCAGAGCTCGCCCTCGTAGCCCACCGCCGCAACCCCAAACGTTACTTAGGAACCGGAGGCCCATCCTCCTGTTCCACTTCTTTTCCTTCACCCGGAAACGGCCACTTGCGATTCAGCGGCTGCGTCTCTTCCCGCACATCTTTGGGCACGTTGTCCACTTTGAGATTCTCGAACACATGCACGCCAAGCTTGCCCGCACTGGCTAAATCAATATCGCCGTCATGGTCGAAATCCCCCGCCACAAACTGCGTACCCGCGCTCGCCGTACCATTCACCGAAAGCGCAATCCGCGTAAACGCCGGATCGGCCTGTCCATCGGCAATCTGCATCGGCCCCGTGCCCGCAGGCATCCCTGCAGCCCCGTTAGCCTTCGCCGCAGCCAGCTGTGCGCTCGTCGGCAGTTTGTACGCATACACAACCACCGGATCATACGATCCCGGATCGGCGCCGGAGTGCCCGCGATACCGCTTCCCTGCAATCAACTCCGGAACACCATCGCCATCGATATCCACCAGCGCCAGCGCGTGCGACTGAGAAAACGACTCGTCGATCGTATGCCGAATCCACTTCGGCGCCGCCGCCGTCCCCGCCTGCTCCAGCCAGTACAGCCCATACCCATGGCCCTGCCCGTAGATCAGGTCGAGCTTGCCGTCATGATTCACGTCGTAACCAAGAATCGGGAACCCCGTATCGCCCAGATCCCAGTCCCCATGCCACTTCCACTTGTCGCTATCCGCATCGATCTGTTCAAACCACCCATGCGTCGTCAGCACATCCGCCTTGCCATCGCCATTAATATCGGCGATCCCGATTCCATGCCCATCCTCCTCCTTCCCGCCGAGATGATGGACGACCGGCTTCCCCTTGCCGAAATCAACCCACAACACACCGGACCTGTTGTAGTGCGCCAGCGCAACATCCGGTTTGCCGTCGCCATTGATATCACCGAACGCGCCGCCCTCGGTATCGAAGCTGTCGGTAATCTTCTCCGCCTTCCACATCTCTCCGGCCGCAACCGCCTTCGGCCCGGGGTTCCGATACCACCACAGCCCATTCAAGATCCAACCCGTAGTCACCAGATCCGGAAGCCCATCATGGTCCACATCGACGATCCACTCCCCACAATCCGACACAAACTCCGCATGAATCCCCACTGTCCGGAACTGATGCTGCTTCCACTCGCCACCATTCACGCCGGGATTCTCATACCAGTAAGCCCCGCTCAACAAATCAACGAAGCCATCGCCATTCATATCCAGCACCGAGATCCCTTCAGCATGGTCGGTTCCGAGACGATGCGTAAGAAATGCAATGCGAGGCGCCCCTCCCGGACCATTGCCCGGGTGCTGCATCCGAAACTCAGTCGCATGAGCCGGATCCTGCGCGTGCATCCCGCCGCAGGCAAAAAGTACCGCGACCATCACTAGAACAAAACTCCTCAAAACCATCCTCATCCTCGGCTCCTCAATCGACTAATCGTTACACAACCTTCATCGTCTCGGGATTCCACCCAATCACGCTGCCGCGATCCACGCTGAGATTACTCAGCAACGCAGCGCCAGCCGCGCGGAAGCCGAACGTCGCATCTTCAACCACTGGCTGCCGGCTCCGAACCGCGCTGAAGAAGTTGTGAAAGTGATCGTAGCTATCCAGAATATCCGGGAGGCGCAACGAACTTCTCCACGTTCTGCGGCAAAGGTCCGCTCGGGTGTGTCACCGGATACTTCTTCCGATACTCCTCGACGTACTGCTTCTGCATCGCGTCGGTGAAAGTAGAAACCGTATAGCCGGGCTCATCTGCAGGCGGAGTGCGAGTCACCGTCACCGTGTTCCCCGCAATCTCCATCAATCCCTCAGACCCGGTAAAGAGAAAGCCCTCGCTCTCCTCTCCGCCATCCACAAAATTCACCCGAAGACTCAGATTGAACCCTTCGGGATAATCCAGCAGCGCGAGCAGAACGTCATTTACATCGCGGCCATCATTCCAAAAACGCCGCGCTCCTGTAGCCATGGCGCGTGTCGGCCCTTTGGAGCCGGTAATAAAATGCGTGCCGCTGAACAGATGCACGAAAAGATCGCCCGCAACGCCCGATCCATAATCCTTCCACTTGCGCCACTGAAAGAATCGCTCGCCGGAGAAAGCCACCTTCGGCGCAGATCCCAGAAACTGCGGCCAGTCGCACGTCGTCGGCGAAGCATCCAGCGGGACCGAGTAGTTCCACGCGCCGATCGACGAATTCCGATCCCACCGCGCCGTCACCAGATTCAGCTTCCCAATCGCTCCTGAAGCCAGCAACTCCTTCGCCTTCGCATAGACGATCGAACTGACCCGCTGGCTTCCCACCTGAAGGATCCGCCCCGTTTTGTGAGCTGTCTCGATAATCGCCGGCCCGTCCGGATAGACATGAATCATCGGCTTTTCGAGATACACATCCTTGCCCGCGAGCATTGCATCCACCGCAGTCTGCTTATGCCAATGGTCCGGCGTCGCAATCAGCACGGCATCGACGTCCTTCCGCGCAAGAATCTCCCGGTAGTCGCGAGTCGTAAACAAATCGTTGCCCCACAACTCCTTCGAGTGCGCCAGCCTGCCGTCATAGCAGTCCGCCACGGCAACCAGCTTCACGCCGGGGACCTGCAACGCATTCTTTGTATCTCCCTGCCCCTGAATCCCCGCACCGATCAGCGCAAGCTGAATCACATCATTGGCAGAGCGCGCTGCTGGCGGCGAAGCCTGCGCGAATAGCGGGTTGAGTCGAGTTGTTGCGGCAACAGCCGCTGTCTTGGCAGCCGATTGAAGAAAGATTCTACGATCCATTTATGGAGTCTCACTTTCGCGCACAAGAATACGCTAACGGCTACTCCTGCTGTGCTGTAAAATTCTTCTCAATTTCAAGGAGACGCTCCAATGGCACGAGTCACAGGCATCGGCGGTATTTTTCTGCGCGCACGCGACCCCAAAGCCCTCAGCGCCTGGTACGCCAAACACCTCGGCATCCAGCTCTCCGACTACGGCGGGGCCACCCTCCTCTGGTCTGACGAAATCCCAGCCACCACCGGCATGACCACCTGGTCGCTCTTCCCCGAAGACACCCCATACTTCGGCAAAGGCAACGAAAAGGGCCAGCAGCAAGCCATGGTCAACTATCGCGTCGACAATCTGGACGAGCTCCTAACCCAACTGGCCGCCGAAGGAGTCACCATCGACCCCAAACGCGAAGACGCCGACTACGGCCGCTTCGCCTGGATCACTGATCCCGAAGGCAACCGCCTCGAACTCTGGCAACCCCTCGTTTCCTAATCCTTAGAATTCCTGATCCTTGGAAATCGTCTCGATCTGTATGCATCATCACGCCCCAAACTGGCGTAGATGATGATCAAGATGCTTGTACATCAACGTTGCCCACTCCTCCGGTGTCAGTCGCCCAAAGAAGCTATGTGGGTGCTTCGAGCAACCCGTTGGCCCTGCCGCGGCAAACCGGTCGATCATCTCGTATAGCCGTTCCCTCTCCGTCTCCAGGTTCAGATCATCGTTCATCACAAGTCCCGGCACCGTCGGCGAGTTCCGCCGCATCGGTTCGTCGTTCCCAAACACCTTAGGCTTCACTATCCCGCCGATGATCCGTCCTATCAGCAATCGTGGCGGCAATCTCTTCCCCAGCGCCAATTCGAAGCCTGCCGTGCAGTGCGCTACAGCCTGCGCCGCATTCATTCTGCCCCACTGCCGCTCGCTGTCCGGCCTCAGGCACGCAATCCGCTCCTTCACCTCGTCTACTCTCGCCGCTTCAAACAGATTCTTCATGATCCACGCAGTTCACCTTTCCCAATCAACTAGTGTGACCCTCTGGTAGCTCTTCCCGAAGCCCATGTCCCTCTCAGGAAAAAGGGTTCTCATCCGCGCTGGGACCATAGATCGATGGAACGTGAACCTCCAGCATCCGGAGATACACGGAAAGCTGGCCGCGATGGTGATACCAGTGATTCAGCATCAGAGATCGCCACACGCTTGATCTCGGCATGCTCCGAAGCTCCTTCTCGCCAAACATCAAACGCCACTTCGCTTTGGCTGCATCGTCCGTGGTCTCAGTAAGCGTCTGTTCCACCACACGAACACTCTGCTCAAGCGCGGTATAAACCTCTTCCATACTCTTTGGCATTGGCTGAGCGAACCTGGCTTGCGAGACATCGAAGGCGTCTGACTTTGTAATGTTAGCGATCCCTCCGGGGACCGTCGCAATGTGCAAAGCCAGCTGCCCGAGCGACATGGATCGTTCATGCGGCTTCCAGCCAAACTTGTCCTCGGGAACTCGCCCAAGCACGCTCTTCGTTGTCGTTACCTCTTCACGGAACTCCTTCAGCATCGACTCAGAGTTATTCACTTCCACCTCCTCAGGCGATCCATCTTCTCAATCAACATTTAGCCTTGCAACATTCAGCCCTGCAACGTTCGGACTTGACCAGCAGAACGCCGGGAGGACCGGGGCACCCCGTCCCCCCCGAGTTCGTCACATCACCGTATTAGTTGTTAGAGGTTTAACGCGACTGATGCGTTATCGACCACCTTGACCCACCTCGGGTCGGTCGAAGCGGCGCCGTATTCGTCGTGCCAGTTCCACCACTTGTACGGCGGCGTCTGAGGGTAGCCCTCCGGCGAGTCCTCCCACACCTCCTGCCGCCCGAATGGAGTCAGGTCGAGATAGCTCCAGACGCTCCCCATCGCCTCGTCGCCGCGGTTGTTGATGAAGTAAGTGCGGAAAATCTGGTTGTCGCTGTCGCGGAAGAAGACGTTGTGACCGTGCCACTGGTCCACGCCGAAGTCCTTATCGAAGCTGTCGGTGATGGTGTACCACGGCATCTCCCACTCCATCCGCGCCTTCAGTCGCGCGATGTCTGCCTGCGGCGCGCGCGAGGCGTAAGCAAGCGTAGTGTCGCGGGCGTTCAGATGAGCAAGGTGCGAGACCTGATCAGCCCCGAGCGAGCACCCGCGGCAGGCATGATCGGGCCAGCCGAAAACGCCGGGCTCAAAGAAGGCACGGTACACGATCAACTGAGAACGCCCCTCAAACAAATCGAGCAGGCTCACCTTGCCATTAGGCCCGTCGAACTCGTACTCCTTCTCCACGGCCACCCACGGCATCCGTCGGCGCGCGGCGGCCATCGCGTCACGAACGTGGGTCAACTCCTTCTCCTTCACGAGCAGTTCCTGGCGCGCTGCCTCCCACTCGTCCTGCGACACGACCGGTGGCGTTTTCATGGTCACTACGGCTTCCTTGCTCATTTCTCTCTCCTTTTTTCTTGAGGTTGATGTTGTTCTTGCCGCGGAACCTGCTTACGACCAGCGCAGAGATGCCGCCCGTCGAGGTAGTACCCGCAGCGATCCAGGCCACTGTTGCGAAACACACCGGGCACATAGGTCTCCCCTTTCTCTTAGCGCTTGTCTCAACGCTTGTCGCCACGCTTCTTCACCGCCGCAGATCGAATCCGTGCGAGCAAGGTTCCCCATCCCTCTTCGATCCTCGTATCGTGAGGGATCGATCCCATCGCCCTGTGCACGAACTTCAGGCGCGTCGCGCCGTTCTCTTCGCTCAACCTGTATTGCAGGTTCGAGACCGCCGGATACGACATAAACAGCGGCCCCCAGATCTCCAGCAGCGTCGGCGCCTTGATCGCCTGCACGTTGCCCCAGAAGTGCCCCGCACCGTTTCCGAGATCGCGATACCATCGCCCTCCCGGCCACGCCTCAAGCACCATCGGCATCTTGCCTCCCGGGTTCTCATTCTCCGGGCCCATCTGTTCGAGGATGGTCTCGAAGACCACGTCAATCGGAGCCGCGATCACTTCTTCCTTCACGATCTCCAGTGCATGAATCGTCTGTTCCGCAACCGTTGCCGACATCGTCTCTCCTGTTTTCAGTCTTTGGGTTCTGTTGGTTTGTTTTCGCGCGCAATCCGATCCATCGCCTTCTGCTCAGCCCGCTCCTTGATGCGGCTGATCTGATGAGTCCAATAACGCTCATAGGCCTTCACCCAGTCATGCACCGTCTTCAACTTCGCCGCATCCAGCCGGTACATCCTGTGCTGACCACGCTTCACGACCGTCACAACTCCGACCTTGCGCAACACGCCGAGATGCTTCGACACCGCCGGCTGCCCGAGCTGCACCCGCGCAACCACATCGTTCACCGCCCACTCCTGCCCGTCGTTCAGGAGATGAATGATCTCGCGCCGCCGCGGCTCTGCGATTGCGTTGAAGACATCGGTAGTAGTCGCCGCTCGTGCCATGCCATTTTATATGCCTATATAGGAATATATGTCAAGGGGACCGTTCGCACAAAATGGCCAAGCTCGTAGCCAAGCCACTCTTTCCCCTTGCCGGCAATCAGAGTAAAAAGTAAGAACAATCCGTCAGGAGCAAACCATGACCCCTGAAGACAACCCGCAACAGAACGTTCAGCAGGCCGTCCCCTTCCTCATGGTTTCGAACATGGAAGCTTCTCTCCGCTTCTACGTTGATGGTCTCGGCTTCGAGCGCACCAACCAATGGATCGTCGACAGCAGGATCCGCTGGTGCTGGCTCCAGCTCGGTGGCGCAGCTCTCATGCTGCAGGAGTTCCGCCCCGACTCCCCACTCAGCTCCGCAAAGTTAGGCCAGGGCACCTCCGTCTGCTTCCAGTGCCGCGACGCTCTCACCATCTACCGCGACGCTCTCGTCTGCGGACTCGAACCTCGCGTGCCCTTCGTCGGCAACGCCATGTGGGTCACCATCTTCACCGATCCCGACGGCTACAAACTCGACTTCGAAAGCCCCGCCAGCGTCCCCGAGGAGACCATCTACTCCGAGGACCTCGAGTTATCCACACCGGCTCAAAAATAAATCTCAAAACCGTGGCGTACTTTTAGCCGCCGGGAATACGTGCATTTAAGAACCACGATTTGCGCATAAGAACCACGCTATGGCCACAAAAAACCACGTTCTGCACACCTCTTTTTCGCAAAACCCCCAGCAAAAATGCCAGTCCGCCAATCAAAAAAAATAACACCCGAAAATCCACCACCAACCTCGGTACCATCTCCAAATGACCACCATCATCCCAGGCCGAATTGAAGTCATCACCGGCCCCATGTTCTCAGGCAAATCGGAAGAGCTCATCCGCCGCCTCAAGCGCGCCCGTATCGCCCGCCAGCGGGTTGCCTGTTTCAAGCCCGATATCGACCTCCGCTACCACCGCACCGCCATCGCCAGCCACAGCTCGCAAACCCATGACGCTGCAGTAATTACCCCCACATCCGACAACCTGAAGGCCGAGCTCTTCGAGTCTGGCCGCGTCCACGAGATCGACGTCGTCGGACTCGATGAAGCGCAGTTCTTCGACACCGGCATCACTCACCTTGCAATGGAACTCGTACACCTCGGCAAGCGCGTCATCCTCGCCGGACTCGACACCACCTTCGCCAACGAGCCCTTCGGCCCGGTTCCAGTGCTCATGGCGCTCGCCGACGAGGTCACCAAACTGTCTGCTGTCTGCATGGTCTGCGGCCAACCCGCTATCCACACCCAGCGCCTCGGCCAAAGCCAGGAGTTAGTCGTCGTAGGCGCAGCCGGCCTTTACGAAGCCCGCTGCCGCACCCATTTCGAGCCCTTCACTGACGAGCACCATTCCGAGCAACTCGAGTTCCCTACAATCGCTTCCGCATAGCGAAATCAGCGCCTAAACAAGCAAAGACGCCGGGAAGAGGCATTTCTTCCCGGCGTCTTTGTTCGTAGCCACAGTTCGAAAAACTCAGTGCTTGCTCACCATCTCCATCACATCCTTGCGCAGTGCGAGCGAACTCCCGATCCGCGCATAGTACATATGCCCGCCGGGATACTCATGCACCTGGATTCGCGTCGGATCGCCCATGATCGGAATCTGGCTCACTGTCAGCACCGATCCCATGAACGGACATGAAAGGTCCGCCCAGCCATGCGCAATCACCACGCGCAGCTTGGGGTCCGTCGCGACTGCCACACGCAGATCGCTTGCCGACGCGCCGCCCGAAAACGCGCCATTGCGTGAACTCCGGTCCCACGCACGAGCCACCTCGCTCGACAATGCGTTATACCGTGCATCGGTCTTCCATCCCACAGTGCGCGTCACAAAATCGACCATCGCGGTCGTCGTCGGCGCAATGATGCTCAACAGAATCGGATCATTGGTCTCCTGCGTCGGGTTATACGGAAATGGATCGTAAGCCGTCACATTTGGGTCATAGCGACTGCCCAGCTTGCCCGTCTCGCGAAACTCTTCGCGCAGAAACGCCTGCGTCTCCAACCGTCCGCCCGACTCCTTCACAAATTTCTGATCGAGCCCCGTCAACTCCGTGACCTTCGCCACCAGCCGAGGCGTCGCGGCCGGGTCACTATTGCCCGCCAGCAGGTCTTGAGCATATTGCCCGCGCGTGTAGTCGATCACCGCCTGCATGTTCTCGTTTGTCAGCTTGCCCTGGCGCTCATAGTTCGCGGCAACGATCGACGGCAGCGTCAGCATCCACGGAATCGGTGACAGATCCGGCGACCCCGACTGCGGCGACAGTGCAGGCGACACCAGAACCAGTCCGTTCACCGCCACGCCGATCTCCGACTGCAGATAAGCTGTCAGCCTCGGCCCGCGATAACCACCATAGCTCTCGCCCACAATGTACTTCCGCGACTGCAACCGCTGGTTCTTCACCAGCCAGTCGTAGACGCACTTCGAAAGGTACTCAATATCCTGGTCGGGTCCGTAGAACTGCTTCTTCGCCTCATCCAGCGACACCAGCGAGCGCGAAAATCCCGTCCCGATCGGATCGATGAACACGATGTCGGTAAAGTCCAGCCATGTCCCCGGATTGTCCGTCATCGTCGCCGGATCGGAAGGGCTCTGCCCCTCTGCACCAAACGCCACTTTCTTCGGCCCAATTGCTCCGAGATTCAGATAGACTGACGCTGCGCCCGGCCCGCCATTGAACGCAAACGTCACCGGCCTGTCCTTGCCTTCCATCGTGTAGGCGGTGTAAACAACCTCGCCGCTCAACGCGCCTTTACCGTCCCGAACCGCCAGCGTCCCTACCGTCGCGGTGTAGTGCAGCGTCTTGCCTTCCATCTGGATGGTCTGGTCCACATGCGCGTCGGCAGGCAGTGGAGGCTCCGCCGTCGGCATTCCAGGAGTGGCAGCGGTCTTCGACTCTGGAGCAGCCGTGGGCTTCGCTTCAGGAGCCGTGGGAGCGGCGGCCTGCGCAGCCTCCGGTGGAGCGCCACGCCGGCCCTGAGCCAGCGCAGCAGGAGCAGTGGTTGCAGAAACGACGCCTACAAGGCACAGGAGGGCAATGAACTTGGATGGAGACATAAATTGGGTGGAAATCATGCCCAGATTTTACATACTTATTCTCTTTCGCCGCGCAACCCGAACAAATCTTTCGGTATTCTCACAGTGAGATGTTTGAATGGAGATCCCAACCGATGCGTAATGCTCTCGCTACACTCACCCTGTGCCTCCTCGCGGTTCCGGTCCTCGCCGCCCCCAAGGGCGCTGTAGTCGCCTCCCTCAAGACCAGCACCGGCCAGGACGCCGGCACCGCCACCTTCACCGCAGGGAAAGACGGCAAGGTCGCCATCAAACTCAAGCTGAAAGACCTTCCCCCGGGCCTGCACGCCGTCCACATCCACGAGCATGCCGTCTGTGACGCGCCCGACTTCAAGACCGCCGGCGGCCACTTCAATCCAGCGGGCAAGCAGCACGGCACCATGAACCCTATGGGGCACCACAACGGCGACCTGCCGCAGAATATCTCCATCGGCGAAGATCGCACCGGCGAAGTCAGTTTCAAAGTCGACTACCTCTCCCTCAATCCCACTGCGGCGGATTCTCTCTTTGCCAATGGCGGAACCTCCATCATGGTCCACGAGAAGCAGGACGACATGAAGACCGACCCCACCGGCAACGCCGGCAACCGCATCGCCTGCGGCGTCATCACAGCGCCGAATCCGTAAATACCCAACATTTCGACAACCATTGAACCAACTGGAATGCCCATGCGTACTAAGAAAACATGGGCGTTCTGCACATCGCGTTTCCGATCTCGGCGAAGGCCAGGCCTTCCAGCGTGCGGCCCGCCACCCGGCGAGTCGCACGGCTCCTTCCCGAGTACCATGCCCGTCTGAATACTGAGCCGCAGAAGCATCAACAAATCAATTCAGTGCCCGGTCCACGCGGTACACTGCCCCTACCGGTTAAACCGCTAGAGGCAAAGTTGGATCGCACCCCTGAACAGGAAGCCGCAAATGACGCGCTCGCCAAACTGGTACGCCAGTGCATGGCAGGCGACTCGCAGGCATGGCAGCAGCTGGTCGTCTCCCAACACCGCCGTATCTACGCCATTTGCTACCGTTTTACGGGCTCCGGATCCGACGCCGAGGACCTTACGCAAGAAGTCTTTCTCAAGCTCTACAAAAATCTGGGCAGCTTCGACACCCAGAAAGGCAGCTTTCAGACCTGGATCACCACTCTCGCCCGGAACCTTCTCGTCGATCACTTCCGCCGGACCCGCCTGGACCGCGCCAGCGACTCCCTCGACGCCACTTTCGACGGCGAAGAGGACGGCCCAACCATGGGCGACAGGCTGGCAGACCCGCAGCCCTCACAGGAACACCACGTCGCGGGCCTCGAGCTCAAAGCTCGCATCCAGGCCGCCCTGAAACAGCTCTCCCCCGAGCTTCGCGAAGCTGTTATTCTTCGCGATCTGGAGGATATGGATTACAAAGAGATATCGCAGGTTCTCCGAATACCCGAAGGAACGGTAAAAAGCCGCATTAGCCGCGGTCGCGGGGAACTTGCCAGGCTTCTGCAACGTATAGATAGACAAGTCATGTAGGTGCTAGAAAGACAGGTGATGCAAGTGGCAGACTTCAACCAATTCGGCAGCAAGAGGCCAGGCGGTCCGGGTGGGCCCAGTGACCCTCAGCACTGCGCACAGTGTGAAGCAATGCTCTCGGATGCCCTGGACGGCGCGCTCTCCGCCGCCGATCAGACCACTTTCGACCTCCACATGCTCGGCTGCCCCAGTTGCGCCACCATGCTCGCCGATGCGCAGCGCGGAGCCGCCTGGATGGAGATGCTGAAGTCTCCCCGGCCGGAGCCGCCCACGACTCTCCTCGAACGCATCATCGCCCAGACCAGCGGCAAAGATGCCGCTCTGGCCAACCCGCCAATCGTCCTCGGCAGTAACGACCGCCTCCGCACTCGTCCGCCCAACACCATCCTTGGCCAACCTATTCCGGTTCGTCCGTCCATCACCCAGCCCTCCTTCGCCTCTGCCAACGTCCTTCCCTTCCGTACCCGCATCGCTCATGGCTTCCGCTCGATCAGCCAAACCATGCTGCAGCCGCGCTTCGCGATGACCGCTGCCATGGCTTTCTTCTCCATCGCCCTTACCCTGAACCTCACTGGCGTTCGCCTCACCGACATGCGCGCCAGCGACTTCAAGCCGTCCAGCATCATGCGTAGCGCCTCGCAAGCCAAGACCCGTGTTGTCCAATACACCGATAATCTTCGCGTCGTGTATGAACTCGAATCCCGCGTCCGCGACCTGCAACGCTCCTCGGACGATAGCGTACCCAGCACTGCCCCGGCCCCCAAGAATGCCCCCGCAGATGGCCAACAACCCGCCGATCCGAATCAAAAGCCCGGCAACCAGAAGCGGGACCCGAAGCAGACCAAGCCCAACCCCGGCTCCAGCCGCCGTGAAACATCCAACGCCGGCTTTCAGCTAGTTGACCTAGTCCGTCCCCTGGCCCCCCCCTTCGCCTCAAAGCCTTTTGTTGTTTTAATTCCCAAGCATGAAGGGGGAATGGTATGAACTGCGCAAACCATCCTGATCGTGAACGAACTGCCTTTTGTCAAAACTGCGGCAAACCTCTCTGCCCGGAGTGCACCCGTGTCGTTGGCTCTGCTGTGTTCTGCGAACCTTGCCTCGCCGAAAGGCTTGCCGGGGCGGGCGCCAACCCAGGTGCCGCGGCTGATTCGAGCGGCTTCGCCGCCGGTCCGGATGTCTATGGCGTTCGTTACAATCCGACTCCCGGAGAACCCAACCCTGGCCTCGCCGCTCTGCTCGGCTTTATCCCCGGCGTCGGCGCCATGTACAACGGGCAGTACGCCAAGGGCGTCGTTCATCTCATTGTCTTCGCCATCCTTGTCTCGCTCGCCGACGAGCACGGTATCTTCGGCCTCTTCATCGCCGGATGGGTCTGCTACCAGGTGATCGAAGCGCATCACACAGCGAAAGCCCGTCGTGACGGCACCCCTCTTCCCAACCCTTTCGGCTTGAACGATCTCGGCGAGCGTCTTGGCTTCGGCAAATCATGGCCGGGCTCCGGAACATCCGCGTCCTCGACGCAGCAAAGCACCGCATCCGTTCCTCCGTCGCAAACCTCCAACCCTTACACTCCACCGTCCGCCGGGTACGCGCCACCCTCAGCCGCCTGGAGCACCCCATCGTGGGAAAGCTATGCCTCCCCTGGCGCTCAAACTCCGCCCTACGGAAACCCCGGTTACCCCATGGGAGCACCCGGCTACCCTGTCGACCCGAATCTCTCACCCCTGCCTCGTAACCGTTTTCCCGCAGGTGCCATCTGGCTCATCGGACTCGGCTGTCTCTTTCTCGTGGGCAACGCCGGTCTGTTCCACTCCTTTCCCATTCATCGTCTAGTTCCCTTTCTTCTGATCGGATTCGGCGTCTGGATCTTTGTGCGCAAGATGACCGACACTGGCAGCGGGCTCGCCGACGACGGTACTCCCGGATACCAGTTCCGGCTCTTCCGAGCGCTCCGCGGCTCCATCTGGATCGTTCTCATCGGCGTCCTCTTCCTGCTGGATTCCTTCGACATTCTCTCCTGGGGACATAGCTGGCCTGTCATCATCATCGTCGCGGGTCTGATGGCCATCTTCCAGCGCTCTTCCTACAGCGCAGCCATGGCAGCTTCCTATCCCTACCCCGCTCCACCGTCTCCGCCACCTCCAGCCGATCCCGGCGCCTCTATCGTCCCTTCCACCCGGCACGACCAGGAAGGGAGATAAGACCATGGCAAACTATCCTCCACCTTATCCACCTCCCGGTGCGCCCGGAGGGCCGCCTTACGGAAACGACTGGAAGTATCAGCGCCGTATGCTCAAAGAGCAAGCCCGTGCTCAGCGCGATATGCTCCGGGCTCAACGTGACGCCTATCGCTACCAGGCCCGCGGTATGCGTCGCAGCTCCATCCTCGGACCTCTGGTGCTCATCAGCATCGGCATCGTCTTTCTCCTCATCCAGACCGGACGCGTGCAGGGTTATCGTTTCTGGGACTGGTACAGTCACTTCTGGCCTTTCCTGCTCGTCGGCGCCGGCGTCATCATGCTCCTCGAGTGGGCCTACGACCAATATGCCCAGTCGGACGCCACCCAGCCCCGTTATCGCCGCCGCGTTGGCGGAGGCGTCTTCACCCTGCTCCTTATCCTGGCATTCACTGGCGTGATCTTCAGTGGCATCCGCGCGGGCGGCCGAAGCAAACTCTTCGACGGCCTCAATATCAACCAGGACAATATCGACGAGTTCCTGGGCGACAAGCACGAGAGCGATCAATCGATGGCCCAGCCCTTCCCCGCCGGCGCCACCCTCACGGTCAGCAATCCCCGTGGCGACGTCATCATTAACGGCACCAGCGATGACAACCAGATTCACGTCGCTGTCCACAAAGAGGTCTACACCCGCTCCGACTCCGAAGCCGACAGCAAAGCCCAGCGCCTAAGTCCGACCCTTAACGTCAGTGGCGACACCGTTTCGCTCGTCGTACCCACCATGGACGGAGCACGCGCAGACCTCACCGTAACGATTCCCGCAAACGCATCGCCTACCGTTACGGCGAACCACGGCGATGTCAAAATTACAGCGATCAAAGGGCTTGTCAACGTCACCGCAAATCACGGCGATATCGAACTCAGCGCCATCACCGGACAGATCAATACCCGCATCAATAACGGCAACTCCGATATCTCCGCCCATAGCGTCACCGGAGCGCTCAACATCGAAGGCCGCGCCCATGACACGACTCTCTCCGATCTCAGCGGCCCCGTCACTATCCGTGGTGAGTTCTTCGGCGACGCCCACTTCGAGCACATCCGTGGTCCCATCAAGTTTCACACCAGCCGCACCGACTTCCAACTCGGCCGCCTCGACGGTGAGATCGAGATCGGCAGCAACGCCGAGCTCTCCGCCAGCAACGCTGTCGGCCCGGTAACACTTACGACCTATAGCCGGAACATCACACTTGACCGCATCTCTGGAGATGTCTTCGTCACCAACCGCAACGGCTCAGTCGACGTCATCAGCGCTCCCCCGCTAAGCAACGTCACCGTCGAGAATCGCAATGGGTCTGTCTCTCTCTCAGTACCTGAGCAGGCTAGCTTCGCGTATCAGTTCGATGCCAACAACGGCGACATTCAGAGCGAATTTTCCCAGATCAGGGTCCCTGACGGCGGCCTTCAGAAGAAGGACATCAGCGGCTCTGTTGGCTCCGGGGGGCCATTGCTCCGCATCACCACGACGCAGGGTGATGTTTCGCTGAAAAAAGCCAGTATTCTTCCGCTGCCTCCGACTCCGCCAATGCCGCCCAAGCTCACCGCGCTTCCGCCGGACGCCGCTCGATCGATCGAAGACGCAAAGCAAGCGGTTCGTGAAGCCAACAAAGAGGCGAAAGAAGCTACCGCTCAGGCTGCGGCAGACGCGAAGAAAGCCGCTGCAGAAGCCAAAAAGTCCGCAAAAGACGCCCAGAAAAACAAGAATCCCGACGAGCAGCTGTAACGCTCTAGCTGACTACGCAACCGCTCGCCTACTGGCTCCCTCCGCAGCTGTTTGCCTGGCTCCCGCGATGGCCAGCGCCAGGCAGAGAGCGATCAAGATCTCGGTAATCACCGGCCCCGCGAAAAAGTACCGGTACGAGATCACTGCGACGCCCAAATAACCAACGAGGAACGTCGTCAGAATCGGCCGCAACCGCGAAGCATCTGTCTTCGCCAGCGATCCAAGTTGCCAGAAGACAATGCCTTCCACTGTCAGAAAAACGCTGACCGCAAGACCCAATCCCATGTGGAAGTCCCACATTGTCCGCATCACACCCATCGCCATAAACTGGTGATCCTGCATCGTCGCCACGACCGGCTGCACATTGGGAGGCGTCTTGCCAAAGACCCCTCCTATCGTATGCAGCGCAGCGTGAATCAACGTCAGCACCGAAGCAATCCGCAAAAAGAGTACCGGCCTCATCGCGGCACCTCCGACTCAGCCTGTCCAAATGATTCAACGGCCTTGGCGAATGAGGCCAGGGTGTTCGTCCAGGCATCCGGGCCATCCAGCAACGCACGCATCTGCTCATAGCCCTCGCCGTGTCGTTCAAGCCCGCTATGCTCCAGCTCAACGAGCGTTGTCGAGGGTCCCTCGCTCGTAAAGCGAATCGCAACATCACTCGACTTCGCAGGATCCAGGTCGACCTTCCAGTCCGGCCCCAGATGCCATGAGAACGTCACCAGCCGCGGCGGATCCCATGCCAGCACCCGGCCCCAGTAACACTCGTTCCCCTCCGCATCGCGCTCATACCACCGCCCGCCAACCCGCGGCTCCACAAAGATCGATTGAAAAGCATTTGCGCCGATGTGGTGCTCTGCCGGCCACCAGTTCTCCATCTGTTCCACAAACACAGAGAACGCCTGCTCAATGGGTACGCGAACCCGGATGCTTTTTCGTACGACGACTCCCTCTATTGTCCTTGTCATGTCTCTCTCCCTTTTTCGGCAAGATAACCGTCGACTCCACAGAACTCTGAAACGTGCCCAGCGCCTTCTCCCATATCTGATCGAAATGTGCCCGCAGACGAGCCACGCCCGCCGGATCCAGTTGATACATTCGTCTCGTTCCGGCTTTGCTGTCCGTCACCAATCCCGCTTCCTTCAGCACGCGTAGATGCTGCGAGACTGCCGGACGACTGACGGGCAACATCCCCGCCAGCTCGTTCACCGCCATCGGCCCATTCGCCAGCCGCTGAAAGATGGCCATGCGAGTACCATCGCCCAAAGCATCTAGTCCGGCCTGTAGGTAAGCATCCACTAACGGTAAGTTATCACTTACCTATCTGCTTGTGTCAACAAAAACCTTTAGCCCTCTTTCTTTTCTTCGATGACCGACCCAACCTCGCAATCACACCTGCGCAACCGTTCGACGTATAGTGATAAAAACTCAATCGCTTACAAGGGGAACTACATGGGACAACACACGAGGATGCACTTGGCGAAACGCTCAAACCTGACCGCACGCATCCTGATTGCATTCTCCCTCGCCCTGACCTGCGCGCACGTAGTTTCGGCGCAGCCCGCATTGCCCGCCAGCTTCAAATCCCAGATGGTCCATAGCCCGGCCGGCGCTGACATATTCGTCCGCTCCGCCGGCACTGGCCCGGTAGTAGTCCTCATCCACGGTTATGCAGAGACGAGCGACTCATGGGCTCCTCTCGCTGACGAACTCGTCAAGAATTACACCGTCGTCGTGCCCGACCTCCGCGGCATCGGTCGCTCCTCTCGTCCAGCTGGCGGCTACGACAAGAAAACCCAGGCCGCTGATATTCGCGCCGTTATCACCACCCTCGGGTTCGACCGCGCCTTCGTCGTCTCGCACGACATCGGCATCATGGTCGCTTATGCCTATGCCGCCCTCTATCCGGACAAAGTCGAACGTCTCGTCGTCATGGATGCCCCACTTCCCGGCATCGCCCCGTGGGATGACCTCGTCAAAGATCACCGGCTCTGGCACTTCTCCTTCTGGGGCACCGATGAAGACCGTCTCGTCCAGGGCCGCGAGCGCATCTATCTCGACCGCATCTGGAACGACTTCAGCGCCTCCCCCTCACAACCCGACGAAGCCACACGCAAGTTCTACGCCGCGCAATACGCCAAGCCCGGCGCAATGCACGCCGGCTTCGCACACTTCCAAGCCTTTGCGCAGGACGTTAAGGACAACCAGGTTTTTCAGGCCACAAAACTAACGATGCCTGTGCTCGCCGTCGGTGGAGCAAAATCTTTCGGCGCAACCGAAGCCGTTGTCTTTCGCGCCGTCGCCACCAACGTCCGCGAGGCCGTAGTCCCCAACTCCGGCCATTGGCTGATGGAAGAGAGTCCTGCGTACACCGTCGCCCTCATCGGCGACTACCTCAAAGATCCCACGGCGACCTCACCAAAGTAGCTGCGATACAAATACATCCTGTACACGGTTCAGGTCTCACGCTCTCCGGACGACGAAATACGGCTGATTTGTGAGATTCTGCGAGAACCCCGGATACAGGCTCACCTTTGTCGCGCTCTCCTTCACCTCGAAGTAGTACTCCAGCGGATACTCCGAAGCTGTGTAGCTGGCAGGAATAGTAGCGTGAAACTGTCGTCCGCGCATCTCCATCTGGACAACTGCGTAGCGTTCCGCCTGGTCGACATGGCGATAGAACAATCGAACAACAGTATTCTTCTGCGGCAGAGACATAACCAGTTCCAACGGCTGACCGGCATGAAACTTCGCAGGCGGATCATGTTTGACCGTCGGCACAACTCGCTGCGGGCGGCCCAGCGCCTCTTGAATGGCAGCGGCTACAAGTGGCTGAGACGGACCCCCAGTTGTAGTCTCCAGCCTCTCGGCCACCGCAGCAATATCCTTATCGATCGCCGGGAGACGATCGAGCCAATGGCCGTGCTGCTGAGGCAACTCGCCCACGGTCACATCCATCTCGTAGACCTTGCCCACCGCGGCCAACCCTGCCCAGGTCTCTCGCGCCTTACGGTACATCGTTAGGGAAGCTTCGAGCGCTGCGCGATCTTTGGTTTTTTCGTAGATACCAAACAGCACGCCGCTCCGGAACTTCGCAGCGAAAAATCGTCCCAGGCCCGCTTGAATCGCGACATCGATCGCCAATCGCCTGTACTCCGGACTGTCTTTCTTACTGACTGTAACTTCGGACTGCTGAAGAGACTTCATCGCCTGGGCTGCAAAATCCTCGATCCACTGGGCCACCTCGACAGGCGAGTACTTCCCGTTACGTTCTTCGCCAAGCAACTCTCCCGCAAAATCATTAATACGCGAGAAGAGCTGAGGATCAAACGGACTCACATTGCCGAAGACTTTCGGAGCAGGACTGTCGCCGTACGGCTCGGGATGTTTCTCATCGACAAAGGATTGGTTCCAGTACATCTCGGGAAAGTAGTTATTGTTGGCCGCTGAAGGAGCATGCGCCGTAGTGACGACAGGCAGAATACGGCTGGCATACGCGAGCGCCGTCTCAACATCCGCCGATCCGCCGCCAAACTGACTCCGCATCAGGCGACGCCATGTATCCGGCTCCGCATCCGGGTTATAGAGCATACGTCCCCAAACCCGATAGCTATAGGCATACTTCTCCCAGTCCCAGCGCGGCACCAGGCTTGCGTCAGCATATGCCGTTCGATTGCCCGCGATGCCTGAACCCCGTCTGCCCTTGAACGACAGCGGCTCACAGATCTCAACTCCGTTGCTACCGCAAAAACTGAAACACCTCGAGTAGCTGGCTGCTGTTCCCGGATCGCCCCACAGCAGCAGCCGCTGCGTTCCGGGCCAGATGCGATGGACGACCGTCCATGGCCGATCCTCCTGCAGCAGGTCGCCATACCCATAGCGCAGAAAGCTCCGTATCCCCGTACTCAGTTTCATCAATCCGGTCTTATACTCATCACCTGGCTTGGGCTGTTCCATCTCACGGATGTCCGCCTGGTGATAGCTCATCCCGAGATGCTCGCCCCAGAACTTCGGGGACACGCTGACCGGCTGCCGAGTCGCAAGCGCAATATCGATCATCGTCTGGTCGATTCCCTTGGGATGCACGTCGAGCTTGATCTTGTGCCCGCACGTCGCCACGCCGTCGAAGACCGTCTTCCAGAAATCGTAGCTGCCCTCCTCGACACCGCTCTCGCCATGAACTCGAAACGTAACTCCACTAATTGCGGGACAGGCCTTTAGCAACATCCTTACGGCATCGCGGCAGTAAGCGCCATGTGTCTCTTTCGTAAGCCCGTCGATGGTGTAGTTCGCATTCGGACTATCGATCCAGACATAACCGTGCATCCACAGCCCCAGATGAAACTCCATACCTCGCGCAACAGTCTGTTCGCTGATAAACCGCAGCATCTCCAGATTGCGGTCGCGCTCCGCATCGTTCAGCTGCGGAACACGCACGTTGTAACCGGGCACCGAAAGCAGAAAGGGATACGTAAACAGAAAATAAGCATCGGTCACCTGTCGAATGAAGTCGTATCCGATCCCAAACGCCAGACTGAAGCAGTTGAATCGCTGGGTTGCCAGCATGGTGAGATACCGCTGCCACATCTCACGATCGTTGAACCAAGGCTTGTCCTCAACCTCGCTGACAAACAGCCGCGTAATGCTGCGAACCTCGTTCGCCGGACGTTCCGCGAGCGCGGGCACACTCGTCAGCGCAACGATCGGGTCGGCCGCATGCTCCACGCGATCGGCAAGATCGAGTAAAGCGAACACAACCGCTCGCGCGTCGTATCCCGCTGCCAACAGGACCTTCCTTCCTCCGATCTCACCGACACAAACTCCAAGCGCCTCCGGGACTGATGTAATCGATACATTCGCATTCTTCAAAATTCGCACTGCATCGCCGGAATTCGAGCCTGCAGCGATGATGCAGGTATCACCCGCGTTGGCTTGTACGATCCGCGAACAATGCAGAACCTTGACGCCGCGCGTCGTAAGCGCTCGATCCAGTTCCTCTGCCGCCCACAAGCACTCCCGCGAACCGGCCACCGCGTCAGCAGGGTCGAGTACAAGCGAAACGCCCTGCGAAACGATCGCCGCTGCCCCTACGCGATCCGTACCTGCAACGGCTGCCAGCGATCCAGCAGTCTGAAGAAAGCGGCGACGGCTCCAATCTCTTTTTTCTGAAGACATGAGGGCTCCTTGCGGCAAGACAACAATACAGGAAGTCCAAGATAAAGGTTCCTTTAGCTTGGTATATTGGATATCTCAGGTTCACCCTGCTCCACGTCTCTTTCATCAGGAGAACACCTTGCGCCGTCGCTCTTTCATCGCAACTCTGCCGCTCGCCGCTGCCGGATCTATGGCTTCGATCGGCTCATCAAACGCCTTCAGCCAGACTGACGGAGCCACACCCAAAGCGATGCCAAAATTCCAGCCCGCAGGTGCCGAAACTTTCAATCGCCCGGACGTTCATGCCGGCGACCGCATCGCCGGTGCGAGCTTCGCCTCCCGTTCCGCAGCCATGGGGCTCTCCGGAGCCGCAGGCACCGCGCACCCTCTGGCCACTCAGGTCGCCATCGAGATCCTCAAAAAAGGTGGCTCCGCCATCGACGCCGCCGTCGCCACTAACGCAGTCCTCGGCTTCGTCGAACCCACCAGTTGCGGCATCGGCGGCGACTGCTACGCCATGGTCTGGGATCCGAAGCTCAACAAGCTCGTTACCCTCGCCGGTTCCGGCCGCTCGCCTAAGGCACTCACGCTCGACATCGCCCGCTCGCGCGCAAAAAACGGCGCACTTCCCCCCTACGGAGCCGTCTCCATCTCCGTCCCCGGCGCACTAGATGCCTGGTGGACACTCCACCAGCGCTACGGCAAGCTCAAATGGGCCGAGCTCTTCGAACCCGCCATCCACTACTGCGAAACCGGCTCCCCCACTCCACAGATCATCGGACACTACATCAAGCTCGGCCTGGCCAACTTCACCAAACCCGGCTCCGGAGTCGAAGAGACCGCCAACGCCCTCCACACCTTCGCGCCAAACGGAAAGGCGCCTATCGAAGGCGATGTTCGCCGCAATCCCGACCTCGCCCGCACTTATCGCCTCATCGCCGAAGGCGGTCGCGACGCCTACTACGACGGCCCTATCGCCAAAACCATTGAAGCCTACTTCAAACGCATCGGCGGATGGATCACCGCCGACGACCTCCGCGCCCAACACGCCGAGTGGCTCGATCCCATCGTCACCAACTATCGCGGCGTCGACGTCTACGCCATGGCCGCCAACACTCAGGGCCTCGCAACACTCCAGCTCCTCAACATCGCAGAAAACTTCGACCTCCGCGGCATGGGCTTCCAGTCCGCTAACTCTCTGCACGTCCAGATCGAAGCCAAGCGTCTCGCCTACGAAGACCGCGCCCGCTACTACGCCGACCCGAACTTCGCCAAAATCCCCATCGACTGGCTCAACTCCAAGGACTACGCAAAAGAGCGCGCCAAGCAGATCAAGCTCGACTCCATCCTCACCCCTGCGCATCCCGGCCAGGCCCCCAGCCACGGCGACACCACCTACTTCACCATCGCCGACAAAGATGGCATCATGATCTCGCAGATCCAGTCCAACTTCCGCGGCCTCGGCTCCGGCCTCGTCGCCGACGGCCTCGGCTTCATGTTCCAGGACCGCGGCCAGCTCTTCTCCCTCCAGGACGGCCACCCCAACATCTACGCCCCCGGCAAGCGTCCGTTCCAGACCATCATCCCCGGCTTCGCCACGAAGGACGGCAAGCCCTGGATGTCCTTCGGCGTCATGGGCGGCGACATGCAGCCGCAAGGCCAAGCACAAATCATCATCAACCGCGTCGACTACGGCCTCGACATCCAGGCCGCCGGCGACAGCCCGCGCTGGCACCACGAAGGCAGCTCACAATCCATGGGTGAAGACCCCGCCGGCCTGGGCCCCAAAGGCATCCTCCGCCTGGAATCTGGGATCCCCGAAGCCACGCAGAAAACCCTCGCCGCACTAGGCTGGCCCATCGGCCCATCCGACGGAGGCTTCGGCCGCTACGAAGCCATCGAACCCCACATGGACGCCAACGACCGCGTCTACTCCGCCGCCAGCGAAATGCGAGCCGACGGCTGCGCCTTAGCCTACTAGCCGCCCAGGACGCATGTTTTTGTCATCAATTTCACCCAACCCAAAAACTCGTCATCTCGACCGGAGCAACAGACAGTCTCATCGCCCGGCTGCTCAATGTTTTTCAAGCACGGCTGGCTGCGCTGCCAACTTCTCTCCCATAACCCCAGAACCCACGACGTACCGGTGAACTCAGCAACGATGCGACGCGAAAGCGTGGGTTTCATTGCTTGCCAATGCTGTCGAGTTCTTTTTGAATTGCAAGGCTCTCCAGAGTCGAGAGTGGCAGAGATAGGAAGAGACTGATCCGGCGGTCTAAGATCGTGAAGGCGTCACAGAATGCGCGGGCCTCCTCTTCGGGCGTACCCTGTACCGCCGCTGGATCGGGGATACCCCAGTGCGCGGTCATCGGATGCCCCGGCCATATGGGACAAACTTCGTTAGCCGCGTTGTCACAGACGGTGAAGATGAAATTTATGTGTGGAGCCTCGGGCGCTGAGAACTCATCCCATGACTTGCTCCGCAGTCCTTCCGCAGAGAGCCCAGCAGCTTCGATTTGCTGTAGTGCTTCAGGCCTGACCGCCCCGGACGGATGACTACCCGCGCTGTAAGCGGCAAATACGCCTTTACCCTTGTGCTTCAAAATTGCCTCCGCCATGATGGAACGGGCAGAGTTGCCAGTGCAAAGGAATAGGACGTTGTATTGGTTAGGAGTGGTCATGTCAGGCTCTCCCGGCAATAGCTTCGGGTGGGCAGCATCCCGGCGCACAGCAAGGCGCCGTAGGCTTCGTAGCGCGAATGAACGCGCTTAGGAATTTGCCTTCGACTTGCGGCGCGATCTCGTCAACTGCAATCCCGGCCTCCGTGAGAAAAACGCGCGCGTCTTCAATGTCATAGATTCTGGTGGGCTCAAGGTCTACAGACTCGAATCCGACGTTACGGAGCTTCGCACGATAGTCGGACTCCTCCAATGCTCCGGCAATGCAGCCCACCCAAAGCAACATGCTCTTGCGAATAGCGGCCGGCACCTCGCCGCGCACTACAACGTCAGAGACTGCGAAGCGGCCGCCAGGACGAAGTACACGAAAGGCTTCCTTGAAGACTCGGGATTTGTCTGCGGAGAGGTTGATTACGCAATTGGAGATGATGACATCGACGGAGTTGTCCGGCAGAGGGATGTTTTCTATCTCGCCCTTCAGGAACTCTACATTCGTCGCCTTGGCCTGACGTTGATTCTCTCGCGCAAGGGCCAGCATGTCGTCCGTCATATCGAGACCGTAGGCTTTTCCAGTCGGCCCTACACGCTTCGCAGACAGTAGTACGTCGATACCGCCACCTGAGCCAAGGTCAAGCACTGTCTCCCCAGTCTTCAGTTCGGTGAGAGCGGTTGGATTGCCGCATCCGAGAGAGGCGAGCACAGCCTTCTCCGGCAAGCCTTCAGTATCCAAAGTGCCATACAAGTCTTTGGTGATTGGATCGCAGCATCGCATTGCAGGATCGCAGCAGGCGGTTGCAGCGGAATCTGTGACACTTCTAGCGATAGCGCCGTACTTGTTACTGATGTCGGTTTGGGTTGCCATTCTCGGTATCCTTGTATGCGTCAAGGCAAATGTATTACGCAGCGAACATATCTGTCAAGGCGTATACTTTGGGGATGGGACGGATTGCTAAATTCGATCTGGTTGCTTTGTTCGCCGCTCTCGCAGACCCGACGCGCTTACGCTTGCTAAATCTGATGGATGGGCGTGAGGTTTGTGTTTGCTACTTCGTGGAGATTTTGAAGCAAGGACAGCCAAAGATATCCCGCCATCTAGCATATCTACGACGTGCGGGAATTGTTGAGGCTCGGCGCGACGGCAAGTGGATGCATTACCGTATCGAGCAGCCCAACGATCCCAGGGCGGCTTCGATTTTGAATGCGACATTGCTGTCGTTCAAAGGCGACAGGGATATGCAAGCTGATCTTTCGAGGTTGGACAAGGCATGTTGCGAACCTGAGCGTTTCGTCACGCTGCAAGGCGCACCCATGCCTGTAAAACGAATTTCTCGATTGGAGCGTTAATGATGTGGCTTTAGGCCGAGCTTCGTCCGTCAGAATTGTGTCGGCCGTGCGAATACGGACTTGACAGTCGAGCCGTCCCCGTTGTGATTTTTTCTGGGAAAGTAGTCCACCTATGAAAACTGCCAGTAGACATCAACAGTTTTGTTCGAAATCCTCACCCGAGGGGATCAGGCTTTTTAAGAGCATGGAGCAGGCGTAGGACAAACTACTACTACTTTCTGGCGAGCTCAAAGGAAGGCACAAACAATGTGGAATAGACGGGTCTTATTCGGCATCCTGATTGGACTGGCCTTCCTCACCGTTTATGTTATGGGGATTAAGCGGATCGCTAACGAAAAGAGCCTGCGATCTTTGGAACTGTCTGACGAAGTTACCGTCGCCGACCACCTGCGCGTTGAAATTACAATCACGGGTGTCGACCTCGCGAAGGGACAGCTATTCGCACGACTGCGAATGCGTCCGTCCGGCAGAATCGGATCGGGTTTTCGGACTCCGAGCGTCAGGTTGAAACTCTATGTGAACAACTCTCCGGGCCAGCAGGAGTTCGACTTTCCCATCGGACAGGGGATGACCAGGATCGAAGCGACGGTTCCCGTTGAAGGGGACCTCAACCGATATCCCTTCGATCAATATGAATCCAACATATGGCTCTACGCCGACACGCCCCCGCTACCCCAGGCTCCTCAGGCGTCCCCGGTCCCCAAGGTGTCTCAGGTTCCTAAGGTGTCTCAGGTTCCCAAGGAGGTTGCTCAGGAGCCCCAGGTTCCCGAGGCCAACCCCCCGCTGGCCAACCACGACCTGGATGTTGCTGACGAGGAGCTGGCCCTTGACATGGACTCGGTGCAGAAAAATGTGTCCGTCCCCCTCTCAATCTCCCTCTCAGCTTCGACCACGGGAGTGAAATACACCGGGAAGGTAGTCCGTACCAAGGATTCCACTGTTACACGGGTCCACCTGAACATGACACGCCCCTTCAATGTGAAGAATACCTCCATTTTAGTGATGGTTCTGATGATGGGCTTGGCACTGGCTGTCGTCGCAATGGTCGTCAACCGGATCATGTCACGGGATACATCTGATCTTTTGCCCCTGTCCCTGTCCATATCGCTGATCTTTGGATTGCCGGCCTTGCGAAGCATCCAGCCAGGTGTTCCCACAGTGGGTGTGCTCGGAGACTACTTCTCATTCATTTGGGCCGAACTCTTCGTCGCCGCGTCGGCGATCCTTATCATGTGGATCTGGTTGATTCGATCAACGAAGTCTAAGACGACACCGGAAGGTTAGAGGCGGTTATTGCCGGCTGCTGCTCTGACTAGGTCCGCTTTGCTACCCTACCTTCATGGATCGATCGAACGGCTACGAACGCATCGCAGCTCAGTTCCTCGCATGTCGCGGCGATGCGCATTCGACTGCTGGCATCGGAGTCACAACCGTCCGTAAATGGGCCCGAACCCTGCCGCCCGGCGCCGCAGTGATCGATCTCGGCTGCGGTTCCGGCATCCCCATCACCCAGGTCCTCGTGACCGAAGGCCTTAACGTCTGCGCTGTGGACGCATCTCCCTCCTTCGTCCTAGCATTCCGGCAAAACTTCCCCAACATTCCTGTTGCCTGCGAAGCTATAGAAGACTCGGCCTTTTTCGCCCGTACCTTCGACGCGGTCCTCGCATGGGGACTTATGTTTCTGCTCTCTCCCGAACAGCAGCGGCTCCTGCTCCAGAGAGTCGCCCACATCCTCAACCCTTGCGGACGGCTCCTCTTCACCGCACCCGCTGAGCCGGTTTCCTGGAACGATGCCATGACAGGACTGGAATCCCGCTCCCTTGGGGCCGAAGAGTACAAAAGACAACTCGAGTTCGTGGGCCTCTCTCTCCTTAACGAGTATGAAGACGAAGGCCAGAACCACTACTACGAGGCGATCAAAGCTGAATTGAGTTAGCTACGCAAACACCGTGCGTGTCCACACGGCATTGCGGCCTCTGATAAAGTTCTGCTCATGCGACGTCCTCCCGCCCCGCAAAATCTCAAGCGAAGAATCCTGAAAGATGCCCTTCGCAAAGATCAGCAGCGTGACGAGGCATTCCTCCGCATCATCCGCTCCGTCCCCAAAGGAAAGGTCTCGACCTACGGTAAAGTCGCCGCAGCCGCAGGCTATCCGCTGTATCACCGAGCAGTGGCCAAGCTGCTACGCAGCGCGACACTTCACGGATTGCCCTGGCAGCGCATCGTCGGTGCAGGCGGCGAGATCAAACTGAGAGGCGAAGCCGCAGCCGAACAACGACTCCGCCTCAGTATCGAAGGCGTAAAGTTCCGTGGCAAGCGCGTCAACATGGAAGTCTACGAACACGCGCTCCAAAGCTGGGAGACGCTCAAATAGCTTCGGGAAAGCGGCCCATTGAATGGGAAGGAGGCAACGTCAGCGCCTTCAGAACCATCCAATCGTTAGATTGGTCGGCCTCATGCTCGGAGGAAATATGACAAACGACACCGTCAAGCGTGGCCAACAGAACGAATCAGAGAATACTCTGGAGAGACCCCTTTCATTCCCAGTCTCGACGCACGTCGGCCGGAACACAGTTCAGATCGACGCAAGCGCGCTAAGACATCTCATCGAAACGCTCAGAGCAAGGCTTATTTCCGAGCGTAAGTCGCCTAACTGAGGCGTGTCGAACCGAGAAAAATCTGGCTGCCGGGCTACATCTTAAAATTCCGCATAAAGTCCGCGTCCACCTTCAGGGATTGCTTCCATGGCATGTCGAATGCTTCCTGTTCCACAAACGTGTGCTGGATATGCTGCGTCTTCGCTGCCTGCGCAAAGATCGGATGGTAGTCAGTACTGCCCTGCCCAAGCTCCGTCACCTTTGCCTCGTCATGATTCTCAGGTGAGGGATGCGGCGGCAGCTTGAAGTCTTTTACATGAAGCATCGAAATGCGATGGGGATGATCCTTCATGATCTCCGCCGGATTTGCGCCCGCCACCATGACCCATCCACAGTCGAGCTCAAAGGTGACCTTCTTCGGATCAGTAAGTCGCAGCAGTTCCATATAGGGGATCTTGCCATCCGTCACCGCAAACTCGCGCGTGTGGTTGTGATACCCAAAGCTGACATCCAATGCAGACATCTTCTCGCCGAAGGCGTTGAACTGTTCCGCGTTGTACTGCCAATCGTCGAGCGAGTACGGCCTGGCGGCACCGGGCGATCCGGAAGGAGCCGGGGTCCGATATCCGGGGCTGGCGCAGATGATAAACCGCACACCAAGCTCCTTGTCGTACGCCACAATCTCATCAAAACGTTCATGCAGATCAGCGAACGGATGATGCGCGCTGACACACCGCAGGCCCGCCTTATCCAACGCCGCGCGAATCTCTCTGGCGCTCTTCTTTGGAAGCGAGGCTGCTTCCACTTCGGTAAAACCTGCAGCACTGACCGCAGCCAGCGCGTCATCGAGATCCTCCGCCATCTGCTGACGAACGGAATAAAGTTGAATGCCAAGAGGCAGGCCAAGCGGATTGGCTAGTGCGGCACGATTCGTAAAACTCAGGACGCCAAACGCTGCGGAAGAGCCTATAAACTGTCTGCGAGAGATCTTCGTCACTATAGTCCTCATCTCTAGATATTCTGCTTGTTCATCTGACCTGCAAGGTACTCCGACGCTCGCATCGATAACGCGAGAATTGTCATCGTCGGGTTCTGCCATCCAGCACTGGTAAAACCTGCTCCATCCACCACGAACAGGTTCTTATGATCGTGGCTCTGACACCATTTATTCAGGACACTGCGCTTCGGATCGTCGCCCATGCGGCAGGTTCCCACCTCGTGGATGCTATAGCCCGGAGGATTGGGTACTGCGTTCTTCGAAAGCACCTCAAATCCAGCCGCTTCGGCCACAGCAGTCCCTACCTCGACGGCATCCTTCGCCATGTTGTATTCGTTTTCGGTATACCTGGTCTCCACGTGGAGTACGGGAATTCCCCACGCATCGACCTTGTCTTTGTTGATCCGAACATGGTTCTCATATCGTCCGAGGACCTCGCCCATCATTGTCATGTAGAAGGCGCTTCCATCGTATTCGCGGAGCTTCCGTTCGAGTTCCATCCCGTATGCCGCAAAGTTGCGCGGACTCATCGAACCGGTGCTGCTGGTCACGTTCAGCGCATAGCCTCGTAAAAATTTATCGCTCTTGGTTATGATATTGCGGAAGCGTGGAACGATTGCTCCACCTCCCATGACTGCTTTGGCGTTGCCATTACGCGCTTCAGGAACCGAGCACGTCACGCCGGGGCCGTAGACCTGATCCATCAAATAGCGCCCTACCAGACCGCTTGAGTTACCGATCCCCGAGTTCAACAGCAGCCGCGTGCTCTCCAGTGTTCCTGCAGCCAGCACTACCACGCGCGCCTTGACAGACATCTCTCGCCGCGAGAGTCGATCGACGAAGTGACAACCATTCGGCCTGCCTGTGCTCTTATCCACCGTCAGCTCACGCACCACCGCATTGGCGATTGAAGTGAGCTTGCCTGTCTTCTCGGCGTCCGGCAACAACAGATTGACCGAGCTTGCCAAACCGTCACGTCCCAGAGCGCGACGCTGTTTGCAGACGGGCATATCGAACGGTTTGCCAGCAGCCATGAACCGCTGCATCGACTGCGACCATGGATCGCCATCGCGAATGAAGTTGCCATCTGGCATCTGCGGCGGGCCATCCAGCGCGCCTGCAACCTGAAAGATATCTTCCACGCGCGAGTAGTACGGTGCCAAATCAGCGTGGCTGATCGGCCAGTCCTCTCCGAACCCGTCGTGAGACTTCGCCTTGAACTCATAATCGCTCAAACGGAATGATTGTCGCGACCAGAAGAGCGATCGCCCCCCAAAGAGACGCACGCGAACCCAGTTATACGGATTTGCCGGATCGAAGGTATAGGGAACCTCTTGCTCATCCACCCAGACGTTTGCATTGAACTCGTTTGCCTGAAAGACGTGCTCCAGACGACCGGGAGGCTTGAAACCACGGTAGGGCAACTCGTACGCGGGCTTGTGCTCGGCGTCCCGAGACACGTCGGCTACGGGCCCGGCGTTCAGCATCAGGCAATGGATGCCGCTCTCCGTCAGGATCTTGGCTGCCATCCCTCCAGCGTGTCCCGACCCAATAATCAGTACATCGAACGTTTCGTTCATCCTCTGTCCCTGTGGCTAAATTGTCTATCGCGAATAAGCAGGCATGGCCTGCATCGTCTTCGGTACGGCGATGACGTTACCCGACGCACGCATCCGATCTGAGTTTCCCCTATAGATATCCGCTTCAATGGGATACCAGTACAAGCCGGCCGCAGCCGATACCCGGTCTCCGGATGAGGCTGTGTCATTCCAGGCCTTTGAGTTCACCGTTGCCGTTCGAATGTCCTCGTGAGCAATATTGATGAAATCAGCGTGAGGTTCCGTCGGAGGATGGTCGCTCATCCAGGTGCGCAACCAGGGCTTCAGGATCGTACCGGCCTGCTCCTCTTCAATCTTGGCGAACGACTTCCCGTGTCTCTTTTGCGACTCGGCATCCAGCCAGTTCAAGCCCCCGGTGTAAATCTTCTTGCGGGCATCCGGAGAACCAGCAATTAGAAAATCGAGAAAGAACGGCGTCTCCGCCTGCAGTGCGCCCGGTCTGTCCCCGATGGGTGGCAGGAGAACATCGCAAAGCCGGGTAAGAGTGGCCATTTGCACCGCCGTAAAGAACTTTGGCTCCGTCTTCGCGATTTCGTCCGCAGTTACGGTGTGCGGCAATGGAGTGTTGGGGTTTAACCCCAGCGTCCACGGCACGGGTGCGGGTGGGGGCGGTGCAGGAGTGGCTGCTTGTTGAGAAAGCAACAATTTCGGGGCAAAACTGACCGACACGACTGCGCAGACAAAGTCACGACGTAACATGCAGGCTCCTGGTTCAGCCTAAAACGCTAACATCCAATTCAATCCGTCGTCCATCGGAATGAACTGCCCGGCCTTCAGACGCGGTAAAAAATATTTCTATCTCCCTCAGCCGGAGGCGTAGATTGCTTACATGGCACTCAACGATCGGCGTTCCTTCCTGAAGATGACGGCCCTCGCCGGGGCATTTTCGTCGAATAGTTTCTTTCGCCAGGCCCATGCGGCAGACTGGCAGGCTGCCTCCCGGTCCGTCAGCCATCTTGATGCGATCGAGGTCGCTCAGAACGAGGACTATTGGAGCGTGATCCAGCGCGGGTTCTCGGTCAGTCCCCAGATCATCAATCTGAACAACGGCGGAGTATCACCGTCGCCAATCGTGGTCCAGCAGGCGGTGGAGCGCTACAACCAGATGACGAACGAGGGCCCGTCATATTTTATGTGGCAGATCCTCGACCAGGGCCGTGAGCCTCTGCGGCAGAAGCTAGCTCGACTGGCGGGCACATCGCCCGAAGAGATTGCGATCAACCGTAACTCGACCGAAGCCTTGAACACCGTCATCTACGGCCTTCCGCTGACGGCTGGCGACGAAGTGGTTGGGACCAAGCAGGACTATCCCAACATGATGAATGCGTACCGGCAGAGAGCCGCACGCGACGGCATTGTCTACAAGCAGATCAGCTTCAACTTCCCGATCGAGGACGTCGACACGATTGTGAAAGCCTATGAGCAGGCCATCACTCCGCGCACGCGTCTGGTCCATATCACCCATATGGTGAACTGGACCGGCCAACTTATGCCGGTGCAGCAAATAGCCGATATGGCGCATTCCCATGGTATTGAAGTGATCGTGGACGGCGCTCACTCCTTCGGCCTGATTGACTTCAAGATTCCCGATCTGCATTGCGATTACTTTGGAACCAGCCTGCACAAGTTCCTGTCCGCGCCAATTGGCTCAGGCATGATGTGGGTCAAGAGAGACAAGATCGAAAAGATCTGGCCGCTTACCTGTTACGGAGATCCTCACAGCAGCGATATCCGCAAATTTGAAGCGCTGGGAACGCGCAGCTTCCCCATCGAACAGGGCATCGGAGAGGCAATCAACTTCCACGAAGCCATAGGCTCCAGGCGCAAACAGGAGCGCATCTTCTACTTAAAGAACTATTGGGCGACGAGGGTGAAGGACATTCCTAACGTCAAGCTGCATACATCGCTGGATCCACGGTTCTCGTGCGCGATCTGTGGAATCAGCGTTCAGGGCATCACTCCGCATGATCTAATGACGATTCTGTTTGACCGCTACAAGATTCATACAGTGGGAATTGATTACGAAGAGATTCACTGCATCCGCGTAACACCGCATGTTTACACAACGATCGCGGACCTGGATAAATTTGTGAGCGCGATGGGTGAGATCTCAGCGAGTAGGAAGGCTTAGAGCTTAAGCACAAATACAAGGACTAGAAGCCGGAATTCGTGCAAAGAAAAGCCCCATCCTCGAAAGGATGGGGCTTCGATAATATGCCGGCGATCACCTAATCTCCCACACACTTACGCGTGCAGTACCATCGGCCCAACGAGGCTTAACTTCCGTGTTCGGGATGGGAACGGGTGTGACCCTCGCGGTAAACTCACCGGCAAAGTTTTGAAATCTCGCTCGCGCGATCTTCCACAACTGAATAGATTGGGATTAGACGTTTGTTACGTTGTTGCGTAGTTTCTTCCAAAAGATATAACTACAAAGCTTGTATTGAATGCTCTAGAACAGTGGACATCACTGCGCAGAGTAAATTCTATGGACAAGCCGAACGGGCGATTAGTACTGGTAAGCTACACGCATTACTGCGCTTCAACCTCCAGCCTATCAACCAGGTGGTCTTCCTGGGCCCTTCATTTCCCTTTTGGGTTGGGAGATCTCATCTTAGAGCGTGCTTCCCGCTTATATGCATTCAGCGGTTATCACAACCGAACTTCGCTACCCAGCCGTGCCATTGGCATGACAACTGGAACACAAGAGGTTCGTCCATCCCGGTCCTCTCGTACTAAGGACAGCCCTCTTCAAATCTCCTACGCCCACAGCAGATAGAGACCGAACTGTCTCGCGACGTTCTGAACCCAGCTCACGTACCACTTTTAATCGGCGAACAGCCGAACCCTTGGAACCTTCTACAGCTCCAGGATGTGATGAGCCGACATCGAGGTGCCAAACCGCTGCGTCGATATGAACTCTTGGCAGCGATCAGCCTGTTATCCCCGGCGTACCTTTTATCCGTTGAGCGATGGCCCTTCCATACAGAACCACCGGATCACTAAGGCCTGCTTTCGCATCTGCTCGACTTGTAGGTCTCGCAGTTAACCACACTTATGCCTTTGCACTCGACGGTCGATTTCCAAACGACCTGAGTGTAGCTTCGCGCGCCTCCGTTACAATTTAGGAGGCGACCGCCCCAGTCAAACTACCCGTCTTACTATGTCCCTCTCCCCGATAAGGGGAGGAGGTTAGAATCACAACAATCGCAGGGTGGTATCTCACCGTTGGCTCCACCGAACCCAAAAGTCCGGCATCAAAGCCTCCCACCTATCCTGCGCAGCAATTGCCGTAACTCATAGTAAAAGTATAGTAAAGGTGCACGGGGTCTTTTCGTCTAGCTGCGGGTAACCGGCATCTTCACCGGTACTACAAGTTCGCCGAGCAACTCGTTAAGACAGTCGAACGATCGTTACTCCATTCGTGCAGGTCGGAACTTACCCGACAAGGAATTTCGCTACCTTAGGACCGTTATAGTTACGGCCGCCGTTCACTGGGGCTTCAATTCAAAGCTTCGCCTTGCGGCTAACCTCTCCTTTTAACCTTCCAGCACCGGGCAGGAGTCAGCCCCTATACGTCGTTTTTGACTTTGCAGAGACCTGTGTTTTTGTTAAACAGTCGCCGTTCGCGTTTCACTGCGGCCCCTCTGGGCTTGCACCCTGAAGGGCGACCCTTCTCCCGAAGTTACGGGTCTAATTTGCCGAGTTCCTTAACGAGCCTTCACTCGAGCGCCTTTGGATATTCTCCTCGTCTACCTGTGTCGGTTTGTGGTACGGTTCCCAATCTCTCTCCTTAGAGGTTTTTCTTGGCAGCATGAAGTCAGCAGCTTTCAGCCATTCGGCTTACTGCTTTGCGCCTCACTGTTAAGTCTCTCCGGATTTGCCTAGAGAAACCAGCTTACGCGCATCGAGCCCCATAGCCATAGGAGGCCCTGCTTATCCTTCTGCGTCACCCCATCGTGATAACGAAAAACTGGGAGGTCCGGAATATTAACCGGATTTCCATCGCTTACGCCTTTCGGCCTCAGCTTAGGGACCGCCTAACCCTGAGCGGATTAACCTTCCTCAGGAAACCTTAGACTTTCGGCGGGAAGGGTTCTCACCTTCCTTATCGCTACTTATGCCGGCAGGGTCTCTTCTGTAATGTCCACGCATCTTCCCAGTTGCGCTTCATCCACGACAGAATGCTCTCCTACCACGCACACCTAAAAGATGTGCATCCGCTGCTTCGGTATACAGTTTTAGCCCCGTTGTATTGTCGGCACCGGACCGCTTGACCAGTGAGCTATTACGCTTTCTTTAAAGGATGGCTGCTTCTAAGCCAACCTCCTGGCTGTCTGAGCGTTCCGACTTCCTTTCCCACTTAACTGTAATTTTGGGACCTTAGCAGGCGGTCTGGACTGTTTTCCTCTCGACTGTGAAGCTTAGCCCCCACAGTCTGACTGCCAAGCTGGTTGTAAACGGCATTCGAAGTTTGATTGGATTCAGTAAGCCGGAAAGCCCCCTAGTCCATCCATGTCTCTACCACCGTTCCAAATCACTTGACGCTAGCCCTAAAGCTATTTCGGAGAGAACGAGCTATAACGAAATTTGATTAGCCTTTCACCCCTACCCTCAGCTCATCCGAGCTTTTTTCAACAAACACCGGTTCGGTCCTCCAGTGGGTGTTACCCCACCTTCAACCTGGCCAAGGGTAGATCATCTCGCTTCGCGTCTATTCCTGCCAACTTATCGCCCTATTCAGACTCGCTTTCGCTGCGGCTCGCTCACGCTTAACCTTGCTGACAAGAATAACTAGCCGGCTCATTATGCAATAGGCACGCGGTCAGACATTCCCTTACGGGCATAGTCCTCCCACTGCTTGTAGGCACACGGTTTCAGGTACTTTTCACTCCCCTCAATGGGGTGCTTTTCGCCTTTCCCTCACGGTACTGGTTCACTATCGGTCAGAAACGAGTATTTAGCCTTACGGGATGGTCCCCGTGGATTCAAGCAGGGTTTCTCGTGCCCCGCCTTACTCAGGTACCTGCTTCGAGTCTGGATCGTTTTCGCCTACGGGTCTGTCACCCTCTTTGGATCTCCTTTCCAGAAGATTCAGCTAACAACCAGATTGGTAACTCTACTTTTGCAGGCCCTACAACCCCCGAACTACCTAGATAGTACGGGTTTGGGCTGTTCCGATTTCGCTCGCCACTACTATCGGAATCGAGGTTTCTTTCTCCTCCTGGAGGTACTGAGATGGTTCACTTCCCTCCGTTCGCCTATTCCAACCTATGAATTCAGTTGGATATACCTAGGTTTTGCCTAGGTGGGTTTCCCCATTCGGAAATCTCCGGATCAAAGCGTGTGTGCCGCTCCCCGAAGCTTATCGCAGCTTGCCGCGTCCTTCATCGCCTGTTTCTGCCAAGGCATCCACCGTGCGCCCTTAGTAGCTTGACCATAGAATTTACTCGCACGCAGCAGAGTGACAACCTCTGCGACATAGAGTTATCTACGTTTGATATAGTCCACGCCTGTGTTCTACAACCCTCATCTCAACGTGCGAGAATCAGGCCGGTAACACGAAAATTATTCTAAAGACACTCAATACTGATTGACAGCTTTCTTCGGAAACTACCCGAAGACATGCTGCTCAGCCTTGTAGTTATATATTTACCCAATCTATTCAGTTGTCAAAAATCGTTGAGCGATTCGCATTACTGCGTAACCACTTCGCGCCCTCAGGCGGCTCGAGCATTCCTGCTCAAGGTTCAATCTCCGCTCATCACAGAGACTCAACCTCAAGCAGACATCGCTTGGTTCCTAGTCGAACATTCCAATCGAGAAGTTATGGTGGAGCTGAACGGGATCGAACCGTTGACCCCCTGCTTGCAAAGCAGGTGCTCTCCCAACTGAGCTACAGCCCCTTGATGATTAGTATAACTAACCGTCGGAATAATGGTGGGCCTGGGTAGATTCGAACTACCGACCTCACCCTTATCAGGGGTGCGCTCTAACCAACTGAGCTACAGGCCCGAAGTAGCAGCCCTGCGCGCAGCTTCTAGCACTTAGCTAAAAGCTAACGGCTAGAAGCTACTAGCTGGTTTCTCTCGAAAGGTTTCGAGGACACAGTTGAACGTGCATAGCAGCTACGCCGCTATTGACCATCGGTGTTGACAGAATATCGAAAAAGAGAAGGTTTAGTTCAGGCTCATCTGCAGTCCGCCGAAGCGTATGCAGATGGTACTTGGCAACATCACTATCAAGCTCAGCACGTGGTCGTGAAACCAGGCTGCCTGCAATCGCAGGACGCTGAAGTGTGCCAAGACGTTCTCTCTTAGAAAGGAGGTGATCCAGCCGCAGGTTCTCCTACGGCTACCTTGTTACGACTTCACCCCAATCATGAATTACACCTTGGGCGGCTGCTCCCTTGCGGTTAGCGCACCGACTTCTAGTGCAACCCACTTTCGTGATGTGACGGGCGGTGTGTACAAGGCCCGGGAACGTATTCACCGTGGCATGCTGATCCACGATTACTAGCGATTCCAGCTTCATGGAGTCGAGTTGCAGACTCCAATCCGAACTGAGGCCGGCTTTTTCCGATTAGCTCCCCCTCGCGGGTTTGCAGCGGTTTGTACCGGCCATTGTAGCACGTGTGTAGCCCTGGACATAAAGGCCATGAGGACTTGACGTCATCCCCACCTTCCTCCCCGTTATCCGAGGCGGTTTCGTCAGAGTGCTCAACTAAATGGTAGCAACTGAAGATAAGGGTTGCGCTCGTTGCGGGACTTAACCCAACATCTCACGACACGAGCTGACGACAGCCATGCAGCACCTATATAGCGGTCTATTGCTAGACGCCGACGTTTCTGCCGGATTCCACTACATTTCGAGCCCAGGTAAGGTTCTTCGCGTTGCGTCGAATTAAACCACATGCTCCACCGCTTGTGCGGGCCCCCGTCAATTCCTTTGAGTTTCAGCCTTGCGACCGTACTCCCCAGGCGGATTGCTTATCGCGTTAGCTTCGGCACGGCAGGATTGGGTACCTGCCACACCAAGCAATCATCGTTTAGGGCTAGGACTACCAGGGTATCTAATCCTGTTTGCTCCCCTAGCTTTCGTGCATCAGCGTCAGTTATGGTCCAGTGAGCCGCTTTCGCCACAGGTGTTCCTTCCGATATCTACGCATTTCACCGCTACACCGGAAATTCCACTCACCTCTCCCATACTCAAGCCCGACAGTTTCTAGTGCAGACTATGGGTTGAGCCCATAGATTTCACACCAGACTTATCAAACCGCCTACGCACCCTTTACGCCCAATAAATCCGAACAACGCTTGCCCCCCTCGTATTACCGCGGCTGCTGGCACGAAGTTAGCCGGGGCTTCTTCTATGGGTACCGTCATAATCTTCCCCATCGAAAGGAGTTTACATACCAAGATATTTCATCCTCCACGCGGCGTTGCTGCGTCAGGGTTTCCCCCATTGCGCAAAATTCCCCACTGCTGCCTCCCGTAGGAGTCTGGACCGTGTTTCAGTTCCAGTGTGTCCGTGCGCCCTCTCAGGCCGGATACAGATCATCGTCTTGGTGGGCCATTACCCCGCCAACTAACTAATCTGCCGCGACCCCCTCTCCAAGCGCATTGCTGCTTTGACTCGTAAGTGTTATGCGGTATTAGCTAAGATTTCTCTCAGTTATTCCCCACTCGGAGGTAGGTTAGTCACGTGTTACTCACCCGTGCGCCACTGTACTCAGGTATTGCTACCCTTTCTCGTGCGACTTGCATGTGTTAGGCACGCCGCCAGCGTTGATTCTGAGCCAGGATCAAACTCTCGTTTAATCTTGGTTTGCCCGCCGTCCATCGACAGGGGTCGGGACGGATCGAGCGCCTTCGTTCGCTCGAAAGGAACGAAGGTTAAAACTAGTGAGAATGACTAAACCAAATTTCGTATCATCTCACGACTGGCACGTTCAACTATGTTGTCAAAGATCCGAACTGCATCCACCTAAGCGGGCAGTTTTGGATCAAGGACGAAATCGGCATAAGCCAGATTTGTGTCCTCGAACTTGATGCGCTGTTTATCGTCTGTATTTGTTGCTTACTTCGATCTCTCGTCTTACTTTTTACCGGCCCGCTTTCGGCCCGCCGAGGATCACTTCAGCAACGAGTGACGTTTTAGCGAACTTTTCAAGATTATCAACTTCAATCTCGCTTGTCAATTGGTTTTTTACTTTTTGCTGATTTTCTTCTTCCCAAGCAAAAAGTCCAAATTGGCATCATTCGCGCAGCGCAGAACTATCAAAATATCGTAACGCTCGAAAACGAGCGCGGAGCACTTAGCTCCTGGCACAACTCAAATCAATAGCAGTGGCTTGGGTTTGGATTGCCGGCCGGCCCTTAGGCTCTCAACCGCGATCAAACGCTTGGACTGCGCTCCGTCATCCCTTTACTAGCTGGCCCATACTTTCCAAGGCCAAGGTGAGAAGCAGTACATCTTTGCGACTCACTTAGAATACCGTGCTTTTCACTTCCGTGCAAGCTGTACTCGTTTTTGCGACTTCCTGAGAGTATCAGTCAGTTCACCGCCGTGCAACCCTTGGCCTGTTGATAACTGAGAATTCCTGTAGAAAACCGGTCAAACTTGCGGGTTAGAATCATTCCACTATGGAAGCCGATGAAGTTCAGGAGTTTGCAAAGCAGATGAAAGAGTCCGGCGAAGGGGGCGAATCCCTCAAAATCATCTCGCTCGGCATCTCAATCCTTGCGGTTCTCGTAGCGATGGTTACCGTTCTGGGCCATCGAAGCCACACCGAAGCTGTCTTAATGCAGTCGCGCGCCGGGGATATGTGGAACGAATATCAGGCTAAGAAGATTCGCATGGACAATCTGTCTGTCGATATCGATCTGCTTGCTCTTCAGCCCAGCAACGATACCGCCGCGGTAGCCGCCAAAACCAAGGAATATAAGGCACATATCGAGAAGTGGAAGGCCGAACTGGCAGAGGAGCGGAAAACCGCCGAAGGATACGAGGCCGAAGTTAAACGCTCCGAGCATCAAGCCTCCCGTTACGACCTCGGTGAGGCCCTTCTCCAAATCTCGGTCGTCCTTTCTTCGGTCACACTCTTCACCAGAAACCGGAGATATTTCTTCCTCGGGCTGGCCATCGGCCTGGGAGGAGTTCTCATCGCAGCTTCTGCCGCGATCCCTCAGACAGAAGAACCGCAAAAAAAACCAGCGGAACCTTCTTCAGCGGCACTCATCCTTCAATACCCTCAACGCTAAAATCACCCACATGGAACCGCCCGAAATCCAAGAAGTCTCTGATCATCTCAAAGAGGCTGCCGAACGAGACCGAGAGCGGGGCAGTCCCACAAAACCATCTCCCTTGCCATCTCCTTTCTCGCTGTCATTAGCGCGATCATCCCCGTTTTCGGCCATCGTTATCACAATCAGGCAGCATTGATGCAAAGCCGCGCCAGCGATCAGTGGGCCATGTATCAGGCGAAAAAGATGCGCGCGGATAACGCGTCCATGATGAATGATCTTCTGGTCCTCCAGCCTTCCTCGAACGCCGCGGCCGTCAATGCCAAGAGTGAGGAGTACAAAGCCCATATCAAAAAATGGCAAAGCGATCTCCAGGAGGAACAAGAGCAAGCACGCAAATTCGAGGAGGAAGTTGAACGAGCCGAGACGAAAGGAGAGCGCTTTGAATCGGTCCAATCAATGCTTCAAATTGCCGTCATCCTTGCCTCAATCACGCTTTACACCCGCAAACGGGTCTACTTGCTCTTTGGACTGGCCCTTGGCGTAGTCAGCATTCTGGTCACCGGCTACGTCATCCTGCTCTAAGTGGAGCCTGCTTCATCGGCATGCTTTGAACTTGACAACAGTATCGGTAGAAACACGGCGTCATACGTTCGAGCAGCTCAGTGCATGACCCGTTTATGACCAAGTACGGGCCTAAATCCATTTGTTCTAATACTTTGCGCAATATTGAGGGGGAGGGCTCCTACCACTCGATAACGAGGGTTTAGCCCGGCCGGGAGCTAAGAAGGCGGGCAAGGAAATACGCTGCCGCAGCCGCAATTCCCCCAATCGTGATGGTCTGAAGTGCGCTCCGCAGCCACCCCGTTCCAACCAGCTTGCCTTTAAGCGCCCCGAAGACGGCCAGCGCCAACAAGGTAATCACAACCGATAGCTTGAGTGCGGTGAAATTACTCTCAACGATCATGTAGGGAAGCAGCGGAATCAGCCCACCTGAAATGTAGGAAGCCGCAATCGTGAGCGCCGAGCGATGAGCCCGGTTGCGCGCAGGTTCTTCGAGACCAAGTTCGAAGCGCATCATGAAATCAACCCACGCCGTGGGATTTCGTTTGAGCGCATCGAGAACAGGAGCAGCACTGGCACGAGGGACAGAGTATTGCTCGAAGATCTCGTAGATCTCCTCTTCTTCATCATGCGGGCGCTCAACAATCTCGCGCTCTTCCCGTTGACGTTCAGAGACGTAGTGTTCCGCATCCCCTCGCGCCGCCAGATAGCCGCCCAGCCCCATTGCAATGGAACCCGCAGCTATCTCGGCCAGCCCAGCAAGAACGACGATGCGAGAGGAGGCGACAGCTCCCGAGAGTCCTGCCGCGAGAGCAAAAGGAACTGTAAGTCCATCCGAAAGACCGATCACAATATCGCGTACTGTCTCAGAGGACTCAAAATGCCCTTCAATGTGTGGTTCGTGGGAGTGAGGAGCGTGAGTTACATCCTGCATGGCGGTAGTGTAGAGCAGAAAACAAGAACTGACGCTCGATCAATTGCGTAACAAGGAAGGACGGGAAGTTTTACCAGCCGAGGGAGTCTTTCACCCGAAGGGTGCGTCTGTATCAGCAAGGATCTCCAGAGATCGACGGCGTAGAACGGCGGTGCAGCATGAGACAGCGATTGATTCAGACTTGGGCAGCAAAGTTGTTGATGATGACAGCGGCGATCGCGCTGCCAGCGATGCTTCTGGCTCAAGATCCACAAACCCAGGGCCTTGGCGGAGCATCGTTTGCCGGCGGCCAGATGGTACGCGGAACAGTCACTGCCGCAACCGCAGACCACCTGACTGTGAAGACCGATGCGGGCGAGAATTATCAAGTAGTCGATTTCGGCGAATACCCGGCTCACAAAAGAACGCCAACCCGTGAAGATCGCCGACATCAAAGTAGGCGATGGGGTGGGAGCAATGGGTGTTCTTGATCCCGCTACGAAGTCTGTCCATGCCGTCTTCGTGGGCGTCGTCGATGCCGAGCAGGTGAAGAAGGCACGCGAGAACATGGGTAAGACCTACATCACGGGCAAGGTGACAGCGATCGACATGGATGCGCTGAAGGTGACCGTACAGCGGCCCGATGGCGTCACCCAGGTAATCGCTGTCGATGAACAGACCTCCTTCAAACGGGGTGGCCGCGGAATGGCGGCCATAGCAAGCGGAGCCGGAGTGATCGACGCTGGACCCGGTGGTGGACGCGGCAATGGTGTTGCAGGCGGCAACGGCCAGGGCGGTGGCGAAGGTCGCGGCGGTAACGCGGGCGGTGGAGAGAGCATCACCTTCGCGGATGTAAAAGTGGGGGACTCAATTGCGGGCCGAGGCGCTCTCAAGAATGGCGTGTTCGTCCCTTCGGAACTGGGTGTGATGGATCCGGCAGCAATGGGGCAACGACGACGCAGGGGAGCCGACGGGGGTGGCGCAGTTGCCGCTCCGGCAGGCACAACTCCACCTTCTGCTGCGGCCGCTCCGAAGGTCCAGACAACCCCGGCCGCTCCCGTAACTCCTCAGTAGCGCACATACTTTTTGATCGAGTGAGGCAAGACAAGGTGCAGGGATCGATTCGATGGATGGCGATGAGCCTGATACTCTCCGGGACCATCTGGGGACAAGCTGCATCCGCGGGACAGTCAACGCCACAGGCGACGGCTCCCACCGCGGCGGCAACCACCGTTGCCGTTGCACCAAGCGGCGGCACCATCACGGGGATCGTAAAAGCCGGAACAATCCCGCTGCCGGGTGTCGGGGTAACCGCGACGAATACATTGACAGGGAAAAAATATGCGACAACGACCGACGTCAATGGATCGTTTGCCATGGCGGTTCCACGTAACGGGCGCTACGTCGTCAAAGCGGAGCTGGCGGCGTTTGCCACCGAGACAAAAGAGATTCTGATTAACGCAGCGAGGCGAGAACGGCGGCAAACCGGCACAGGTAGCGGACTTCGGTCTGCAGTTGGCCTCAAGAGTCCAGGCGCAGGAAGCTCAGGCAGCGGCCACAACAAATGCTGGTCTTGCGCGGGGAGTACAGGCCCTCAGTGTTACAGGCGATGCGTCAGAGACAGCCGACGCAACCGCGACCCCGACCTCTGATAACACCGGCACGCAGACGCCGTCCCTCGGCAACTTAGGCGGAGAGGCTGCAGGAACCGATTCGGTGACAGTAAGCGGCGCGATGGGAACCACCAACGGGCTGGCGGGTTACAACGAAGATGACATACGCCAGCGAATTCAAGACGCAGTCTCTCAGGCCCAACGGCAGGGCGGAGCCGTGGGCGATATGGCGAACCAGGTGGCGGGGATGCTCGGTGGATTAATGGGTGGAGGAGGGTTTGGCGGTCCGGGTGGCGGCGGTCCCGGAGGCGCAGGAGGAGGCAGAGGCGGCGGAGGTGGTGGCGGTGGCAGAGGCGGCGGATTCCGTGGCTTCAATCCAACACAACCGCATGGAGCCGTCTTCTATCAGGGCGGGAACGGGGCGTTAAATGCCGCTCCGTACTCCATAGCGGCTGCCCTCGGAGAGCCAGGGGCACAGGTGGTCAAGCCGTCCTCCATGTCGAATCAGTACGGCGTCAGCTTCACCGGGTCGCCCTACATTCCGGGACTGATAAAGCCGAACACGAAACAGTTCATCTTCTTCAACTTCACTGGTCGGAAGAACATCAATCCGCAGATCTTCAATGGAACCGTGCCAACACTCGCGGAACGAAGCGGGGATTTTTCAGCACTTGGACAGACACTCTATGACCCGAAGACAGGCCTTCAGATTCCGGGCAACAACCTGAAAAACGCGCAGACTCCGATCTCGCCGCAAGCTCTCGCCTTACTGAACTTCTATCCAGCGCCAAACGTCCCGAACGCCGGTCCGTTGAACAACTACCAGACGGTTACGAATGCGGGACAGAATGGAACCCAGGCGTCGCTGCGATACGTTAGGAACTTCGGGCAAGCGAATGCCTTTGGCCGGGGCGGTGGCGGCGGTGCCGGTCGCCGGCAACAAGCAGCGAATGCGCCCAAGACTCTGCGGCAGAACATCAACTTCAACGGAAGCTACTCCCACACCGCAACCGATATGCGGAACATCTTTCTGCCGCTGGGCGGCAAGACGACCAGTACCGGTTACGGCATCACTGCCGGTTATACGATCGGCTATGGAAGACTGACCAATAACGCATCGGTGAACTGGAACCGCTCCCATGCGATGACTCAGAACTACTTCACCAACGGAGATACCAACCCTGCAAGTGATGCAGGCGTCCTTGTGGGCAACTCTACGATTCAGTCGAACCCGTTCTACTATGGTGTTCCCTCTCTTTCTTTCGGCGGCTCGACTGCCTTCACCGGAATGACAAATACCTCGCCCAGCGAGACGACCAATCAGACGATCTCCTTCAGCGACTTTGTCAGCTACAGCCACAAGCGCCATAACATGCGTTATGGGCTTGACTTCAGGCGCGTCCACGCCGACTCCCTCGGCGGTGCGCAAACGAACCTTCTCGGTGCCTCTCCGAGCACTCCACTGGGAGCTTTCAGCTTCACCGGATATGCGACACAGAATCCGGCGGCAAACTGCACAGCTTCCGCATCCGTAACCTGCCCCGTAGTACCAGCAAGCGGATCGGGATTTGCCGACTTCCTGCTTGGTCTGCCACAGCAGGCAGCGGTGCAGGCCGGCCTTGAGAAGACCTACCTGCGAGCCAATGTCTTTGACTGGTATGCCCAGGATGACTGGCGAACCTCTGCCAACCTCACGCTGAACTTCGGCCTGCGCTACGAGTACTTCTCTCCGTATGTCGAGAAGGACGATCGCCTGGTGAACCTCGATCACAACGTGAGCTTCACCGAAGTGCAGGCGGTTCAACCAGGACAGACCGGCGCCTTCAGCGGCGGATTCCCCCGATCGCTCGTCAACCCCGACCGCTCCATGTACTCTCCGCGATTCGGCTTCGCCTACCGGCCGAAATTGAAGTTCCTCAAGGAGACCGTGATCCGGGGCGGGTACGGAATCAACTACAACACCGGGCAGTATGCGACGATTGCGCGCCAACTGGCCAACCAGCAGCCTTTCGCCGTCACCCAGACCAACATCGCAGGACAGCAGGGCTGCGGCACCTTCGAGCAGTTCACGCTGGCAGGGGCCTACAACTGTTCGAACGCTGCCGTACAAAGCAATTTCAGCGCAAACCTGAACTACCGTTTGGGCCACGTGCAAATCTGGGATATCGATATTCAAAAGACGCTTCCGATGGGGATCGTTGCCAACATCGGCTACAACGGGGCCAAGGGTGGAGAACTGGACATGGTGCGAGCCCCAAACCGCACAGCGACTGGCGTACTGAACTCGGACGCACAGCCGTTTGCGTTTGAGGATTCACTCGGTTATTCGCGATTCGAAGCGCTGCGAGTCAATGTGCGGAAGCGGATGCAGAAGGGAATCTCGCTCCAGGGCACATACCAGTATGGACACTCAATCGATAACGCATCGTCGATCGGAGGAACATCGCAGAGCGTGGCTCAGAATGATCTCGATCTGAATGCAGAAGAAGGAAACAGTACCTTCGACGTTCGCCATAAGGTAACAGGCAACTGGGTCTTCGAACTTCCGTTCGGACCCAATCGAGCCTTGTTGTCGAGAGGTGGCTTCTGGTCCAAGGCGCTAGACGGATTTTCCATCTCCGGCGATTTCACCTTCGCAACCGGAACCTACTACACACCCAACTATCAATTGACCGTGCAGGAGACGAACTCGGGTTCGAGCAGTTCGTTGCGTCCGAACCGGAATTTTGCAGAAGCGATTGCCGGACCGAAGAAGATTAATCAGTGGTTCAACCCCATGGCGTTTACCACTCCCGCTACTGGACAGTTTGGAACTGCGTCCCGGAACTCGATCGAAGGCCCGGGAAAAGAGGTAGTGGATGTCTCCCTCTCGCGCACCGTGGCTTTAGGAGAAACTCGGTCGTTCGAGGCGCGCGTCATGGCAGCGAACGCTTTGAATATCGTTCAGTTCTCTGGAATCGACACCAGGCTGAATTCGCCTACATACGGACAGGTTACGGGCGCCGCCGCTATGCGGACGCTTACGGTAATGGCGCAGTATCGGTTCTAGACGGCAATACGCACGAAGTTGTGAGGGATAACGAATGATACGGCGATTGATGGCTGCGATGCTTGTTGGGTTGATGACAGGGCCACCGGGCTTTGCGCAACAGCAGCAGCCGGCTGGAACCTTTACGTTGAAAGTACAGAGCGAGATCGTACTCACCAACGTGGTTGTCCGTGACAAAAAGACGGGCGATGTGATCAAAAACCTGAAAGCCACCGACTTTACCATCCTTGAAAACGGAAAGCCGCAGGCCATCGCCAGCTTCGACTACCAGAATGTCGATGAAGCCGCTGTCCTCCGCGAGAATACAACGGTATCCGGCAGGGCGACTATTGCTGAACTGCTGAACAACGACTTTGCCGCGAACCCAGCTGAATTGAAGGACCATCGCCTGATCGTCATGTTCTTCGACCTGAGCAGCATGCAGCCGGAGGACATCGATCGCGCAGTGCAGGCAGGGCAGGACTATGTCAACAAGAAGATGGCCGCAGCCGACCTCGTCGCTCTCGTCAGTCTGGATACTTCGCTCAGCATGGATCAGGACTTTACCGCAGATAAAGCCGCTTTACTGAAAGGCCTGGGCCGCTACAACGGCACCCAGGGCACCGGATTTGCCGGCGGCAACGAAGGCGGCGACTCGTCCGGCACCGCCGACGACGCCTCAAGCTTCACGGCTGATGACAGCGAATACAACAGCCTCAACACCGATCGCGAACTTTACGCGATTCGTACTATCGCAAAGTCTCTGGAGCGAGTTGACCAACGGAAGAGTCTGCTCTATTTCAGCGGCGGCCTGACGCGGCAAGGTATCGAAAACCAGGCCAGCATGCGCGCCGCAACCAATGAGGCTGTACGCGCGAACATGGCGATCTACAGCGTCGACTCGCGCGGACTCGAAGCGTTGCCTCCGGTCGGAAACGCTTCGACGGGAAGCCTGCGCGGAACCGCAGCTTACAGCGGCGGCTCCATGCAGAGCAATCTCAACTCGAACTTCGCGTCACAGGAGACCCTTGCCACACTCTCAAGCGACACCGGCGGCAAGGCCTTCTTCGACTCGAACGACTTTGCCCCCGCGTTTCAACAAGTGCAGCACGACACAGAGGCGTATTACATCCTCGGATTTCACTCCACCAATACCGCACGCGACGGCAGCTACCGGCACCTGACCGTGAAGCTCAACCGCACCGACGCGAAACTGGACTATCGCCAGGGATACTTCGCGCCTGCGGACTTCCAGCATCAGAAGACCGAAGATCGCGAGCAGGCCCTGACCGATCAGATCCGAAGTGACCTGCCCGCTACCGATGTCGCAATCTATCTACAGGCTCTCTACTTCCGTCTTGAGGACAATAAGTTCTTCGTACCCATCTCGCTGATCGTTCCCGGATCGCAGATCCACGTCGTCAAGAACGGCGACCGCGACAAAGCAAACATCGACATCATCGGGCAGGTGAAGAACGCACAGGGCATCATCGTCGGCAACGTCGCGCGACAATGTGAAGCTCGCTCTCGACGCCGCTCAGCAGGTGCAACGGAAAAACATTCAATACTCAACCGGATTCACACTCGCTCCGGGCAAGTACCATCTGAAGTTTGTCGTACGGGAGAACCAGACGGGAGCCATGGGCAGCTTTGAAACAGATCTACAGGTCCCCGATATGAAGAAGAGTCCCATGAAGCTGAGTTCGATCGTCTTGTCCAGTCAGCGGGTACCCAATACTGCGAAGAAGACGGTGAGTCCGCTGGTGCGCGACGGTGTGGAATGGATCCCGAATGTGGCCCACGTCTTCCGGCAGGACCAGCACCTCTATTTTCTCTACGAGGTGTACGACCCCGCGAAACAGAAGGGCGCACCTGAACCTGCCAGTTCGCCCGGGTTGACCCGACGCGAAGGCGGTCCTGTGCGGGTGCTCACCAGCATCGAGTTCCTCAGCGACGGAGTTAAGGTCTACGAGACGCCTCTGGTGGAGGCTAAAACGATCAACACGCCTGAGCGAGGGGCGGTGGCGTTTCAGTTTGATGTGCCCCTGGCCCAGTTGAAGCCGGGCGCGTACGTGTGCCAAATCAACGTGATCGACGACGCGGGCGGCAGTTTCAGCTTCCCGCGGATGGCGATGCTGGTGCAGCCCGGCGCAGTTTCGGCGCCAGCTCCGGCGGCGGTGGGGAACACTGCGGCCGTATCCCCCTAACTCGCCACATTCGGCTTAGATCGAACTATTGACAGAGGCTCATCCGGAGAGGATGATATGTGATCATCTCGTGAGGTTCGCCCATGAGTATCCCACTTCGCTCCCCTTTTCTGATTCTTCTGTTCGGACTGTTGAGTGTTCCATCCCGGTCGACTGCTGAATTCCCTGCGGCTATGCAGCAGAACCCGACCGCCACTGACGCCGCTCTTCGCGAGTTGCGGCATGAGGATCCGCAATGGCAGATGGTCAGGCCTCATCTTCCTGATCCGGCAACAGCGACCGAACAACAACTGGAGACTGTCGGTGACGTGCTGCGCGCGCGAAAATTCCCCGAGGACGCGCTCGATTACTACACCTACGCGTTGCGGCGCGGAGGCGGCAATGAGGTCCTGCTGATGAACAAGCTCGGCGTGACTCAGCTGGATCTTCGGCATACTGCAGCGGCGCGCGCCTACTTTGAACGTGCGACCCGCCTGAAGAAAAAGGACGCTGTGGCGTGGAATAACCTGGGCGCGGTTGAGTACATCGACAGACGATTTGCCACGGCTATCTCTGATTACGCACGTGCTATCAAGTTGAACAAGACATCTGCCATCTACCACTCCAATCTGGCCACGGCCCTTTTCGAAGAGAAGAACTACAAGAGCGCACGGGAACAGTTCAAACTCGCGCTGCAACTCGATCCAGACATGGCTCACCACGACGGTACCGGGGGCCTGACTGCGCATTTGCTTTCTCCGGAGGACCATGCGCGGTACTGCTTCGAGATGGCTCGCCTCTACGCTGAGCTTGGAGACGAGACCAACATGTTTCACTACCTTAAGATGGCCAGCGAGGGCGGCTTCGACGTGATGGAGGAGATGCGTGCTGATAACATGATGTCGCCTTACCGTAAGGATCCGCGAGTAATTTTGCTCGTGAAGAATGCCCACGCTCTTCGCACCGGTCACGTTCTTGTCGACGACGCCGCGAGCAAGGTACCAACGCTTCCTCCAGTTCAGCCTAATAATTGAGTTGAATTATTTGTAGGGGCAGTGACGGCAATCTGAGTTGCAGCAGTAGCCGCGCCTGAGGTGATAGGCCGCCGTGAAGACGAGGTATGGGCCTTCGTAGTAAAAGTCCTCGGGACGAAGCTCCTCGTCCGTGGATTCCACCTTCTGTCCTGAAGGCGATTTATCGTCGATATTATCCGGCTGCGCCATGGTCAATCCGTGGTGAAAGTTGCGTCTCTAGCCTTTCCTCTCTCGCTGACCGATCTCCAAAGAGGGCCCGTATTGCGCGCGTGCAACTATTCTGTATTCAGAAATTTACGGGGCGTTGATACCTGTAAATATTCATAACAAATGAGTTAACCCCGAAGGCATCTATCTAATCACTCCGGGGCCCGCTTGCTCAAATCTATATATTCAGTATATCTGGCTGACTGTAACTGAAATGCCAGATGGATGTCGTTGGTGGGGAATGGGTTAGATGGTTTTGGACTTGACGGGGGTTTCTAGGCCAAAAACAGAAAAAAGGCGCAACAGCAAATCAGTCGCTTTACGCGTCGAAGCGAAACGCTTTTTGTTAGAAGAGGCCGAGCGGTATGGGTGCTGACTCTGGGAGGTGGGCCAGGGGAAGTGCGGCCGGCATTTTTTCAGGCGAAATGGTGGTGGATTCGAAGTTGAGGGTGCCGTTGCGGTAGAGAACCTGTTTGCCAGGGACGGCAGAGATGCGGTCGCCCGGAATGACGATGCCGATGAGGTTCATGGGATCGGCGGCGGAGACGGGGATGATGGCGGAGCAGTCGCGGCTGCGCGAGACGCGGAGAGACTCCATGGCTTCGGGGAGCGCGTATTGCTCGCCAGCGAAGCCAGAGAGGAAGCGGCCGCCGCGGATCTCGCCGCGAGCTTCGAGGCGGCGGAGGATGTTGAGAAGGTCGCGCCATTTGGGAGCGTTGGATTCGCGGGTGAGTGCGTCTCGGAAGAGGATTCCGTAGCGAGAGAGTAGTTGGCGGGCGAAGGATTCTAGGGCGGCATCGGTGCGGCGGGCTTGTTCGATTGCGGTTAGGGCGGCGTGAAGCTCTTCGGTGAGGAGCGACCAACGGCCGGCGGAGTTGCGGATGGGACGTTTGCCTGGGTTTTCAGTGATGGTGGATTTGCGACGGGGATCCATGCAGGCGCGGAGTTGGTCGAAGCCGTCGGCAGAGGCCAGTCCTGCAGTTGCAAGCTCCCACAGGGCGTGCTGCGTCTGTTGGCGGGTGAGGTTCGCGATGCGCTGGATGTCGTTGGCGAAGCAGGCTCCGCGCTGCTGGAGTAAAGTGCGGACCTGCAGGGCGTTGGGGCTGAGGGCGGCGGTTAGTTTTTCTTCTTCGACGGACTGCTGGGCGAGGGCGTGAGGGAGCCAGTCGGCTGATTCGCGGATGTAGAAGGTGATGGGGGCGGCGTTGGTGGGAATGACACGGCGTGGGCGGGCGGTTCCGTCACCATCCGACTGATTTCCGGAAAACCATGCCGGGTGGGGGGAGATGCGGCCCCAGCCTACTGCTCCGGAGAGGCAGAGCGCGTCGAGCCAGCGGGGATCGTAGTTGGCGACGCGGGCGGGAAGGAGGGTGCGCTCCCACTCAATCGCGGGGGCTTCGAAGCCTTCGAGCTGGCGGAGGGCTTCGAAGACTCCTTCTTCGCCGGAGAGTTGGGTTTGTGGGGCGAGGTGTTGCCAGTTGAGGAGCCAGCGCATGTAGACGGCTGGGGTGACGGGTTCGACCTGTTTGCGGAGGGTGGCAACAGTGCGGCGATGGATGCGCTGCAGGATGCGGCGTTCGCACCACTCGATTTCGTGGTCGGCAATACCTTCTGCCGATGGCTCTGGGGCGGGATATTCGAAGGCTCCGCGTAGGAGAAGGCCTTGCATCTCCATGGTGAGGAAGGTTTGGAAGATGGGTGCCGGGTCGAGATTTAACGTATGGGCCAGTCTGTCGGCGGTGGTGGGGCCTAGTATTTGTAACCATCCCTGGACTAATTTCTGGAGGGATTCCCCTTTTGTAACTGCGTTGGTTTCTTGTTCTACGGAGGGTTCTGGAGCTTCGGGCAAAATGCGGGGAGGCTTCGCTTCGCTCAGGATGACGACGTTGGCGGTGTTTCGTGAAGGATAGAGAGCGGCGATGTGGGTTAGGCGTTCGGTGGCGACCCAGCAGGAGGCTCCGTTGAGAGTGATCGTTTTGGCGCGGTCTTTTTGGGTTAGGCGTTCGTAGAAGATAGGCCAGTCGCGTGCCTCTTCCCTGTCGATGACGTGGGACGGAAGGACGATCAGGGAGTGGAGGAGGTCGTGAAGTTCGTTTTCGTCGCGGAGGTCGGGCCAGATTTCTTTGCGGATGGCGGCGATTGCTGCGGGGTCGATTTTTCCGGGTTCTTCCGGCAGGGTGCGGCCCAGGCTGGTGGCGCGGGCGCGGCGGGCTTCGAGGCCGGCTTCGTCGAGGTAGGCGTAGGGGTTGGCATTGAGGAGTTCGTGGGCGAAGACGGATGGGGTGGGGGTGTCAATGGCGAGACAGCGGATGGTGCCATCTTTTATGCCGCGGAGAAGTTCGATGAGGCCTTCGAGGTCCATCGCTTCCTGCAGGGTGTCCTGCATGACTTCGTTGACGAGAGGGTGGTCGGGAATCTGGATGTCGCCTACGAGGGTCTCGAAGCAGGCTGCAGCCTGGGGAAAGACGGAGGCCATGAGGTCGTCGGAGCGGGTGCGCTGGATCTGCGGAGCGATGCGTTTACCCTTCGACATGCGCAGGAGTTGCAGGCTGCGGGAGGCAGCCCATCTCCAACGGTTTTTGAAGATCGGCGACGCTATGGAGGCTTGTTCCAACAGCTCTTTTGCTGTGTGCTCGGTGAGGAAGTGGAAGACGTCGGAGAGCGGGAAGCTGTGCTGCTCGGCGAGGGAGATGTTGATGCCGTTGTCGGTGGCGGCGGCCTGGAGCTCGAAGTTGAAGCCGCGGCAGAAACGTTTGCGGAGGGCGAGGCCGAAGGCTTTGTTGACGCGGCCGCCGAAGGGGGCGTGGAGGATGAGTTGCATTCCGCCGCCGTCGTCGAAGAAACGCTCGGCGATGATGGTCGTTTTGGAGGGAACGGCTCCGAGGACCGCACGGCCAGTGACGATATAAGCGATGAGTTGCTTTGCTCCGCTTTCGCATACGCCGCTTTCTTCCATGAGCCAGGCGATGGCGGCTGCGACCTCCGGGTCAGCGGGAGAGATGTAGCCGGGGACTGCGTTGGGGGCGCGGGCGGAGATTTGTTCGCGGAGTTCGCCGACGCCGGAGGAAAGAACGGCAGTGCGTTGCGGGGCTTCACCTTCCCAGAAGGGCAAGGTGGGTGGAGCGCCGTGGGCGTCTTCGACGAGGACGCGGCCGGTGGCTTCGATGCGTTGGATGCGCCAACTGCTGGTGCCGAGGAGGACGACGTCGCCGGGGCTGGAGTCGACGGCGAAGTGCTCGTCGAGGGTGGCTATCTGGACGCCTTCGGGTTGGAGGATGACGTTGTAGAGAGCGACGTCGGGGATGGCTCCGCCGTTGGAGATGGCGATGCTGCGTGCGCCGCGGCGTGGGTGAAGGTGGTGATGGACGCCGTCGCGGAGGAGATAGGCTCCATAGCGGCCGCGGGAGGATTCGATGCCTTCGGTGAGGAGGGTCAGGAGTTGGTTGAAGGCTTCGCGGGTGAGGTTGCGATAGGGGTAGGCTCGGCGGAGGGTTTGGAAGAGGGCGTCTTCTTCCCAAGGCTCGGCTCCGCAGGCGGCGACGATCTGCTGCATGAGAACGTCAGCGGGTTGCGGCGGAATTTGTAACTGATCTAGTTCGCCGGCGCGCATCTTGCGGACGAGGGCCGCTTGCTCCATAAGGTCGTCGCGGGTGGTAGCGAAAAAGCGTCCTTTGGGGATGGCTCCGCGCCAGTGGCCGGCGCGGCCTACGCGCTGCATGGCTACGGCTACGGCGCGGGTGGTGCTGATTTGGCAGACGAGGTCGATGTCGCCGATGTCGATGCCGAGTTCTAAGGAGGCGGTTGCAATGAGGATTTTTATTTCGCCATTTTTGAGGCGCTGCTCTGCGTCGAGGCGAAGGACGCGGGAGAGCGAGCCATGATGGGCGGCTACATTTTCGGGGCCGATGCGGTTGGCTAGTTCGAAGGCGATCTTTTCTACGAGGCGCCGGGTATTGACGAAGACGAGAGTGGAGCGATGGTTTTGCGCGTGGGTGGCGAGTTTGTCGAAGATCTCTTCCCACATGCCGGTGTTAGTGACGGAGCTGAGTTCGTCGCTGGGGACTTCGATGGCAATGTCGAGTTGGCGCCGTTGGCCTACCTGGATGATGATGGCGGGCTTGCGCTCGGGATGGATGCCGGTGAGGAAGTCGGCGACGAGTTCGATGGGGTTTTGTGTGGCGGAGAGGCCGATTCTTTGCGGCGGTGTTGCCAGGCCGGTTAGGAATGCTCCGGGTGAGAGCTTGTTTTCGCCGGTTACCAGAGCGTCGAGGCGTTCGAGCGAGAGGGAGAGGTGGGCGCCGCGTTTATCGTCGGCTACGGCGTGAATTTCGTCGACGATGACGGTGCGGACTCGGCGGAGATGCTCGCGGGATTTGCCGGCGGTGAGGAGGATGTAGAGGGACTCGGGTGTGGTGACGAGGATGTGCGGGGGGGTGCGGAGCATGGCGGCACGCTCTTTGGGGAGGGTGTCGCCGGTGCGGACTCCGGTGCGGATTTCGGGGCAGAGATAGCCGCGTTGCATGGCTAGCCGCTGGATTTCCGCTAGTGGACCGTCGAGATTTTTCTGGACGTCGTTGGAAAGGGCTTTGAGCGGGCTGACGTAGACGACTTGCGTGCAGGGCGTGAGTTGGCCGGAGAGGGAGGCGCGGAGGAGTTGATCGATGCAGACGAGGAATGCGGCGAGGGTCTTGCCGCTGCCGGTGGGGGCGGAGATGAGGGTCGCATCGCCTGCGACGATGCTGGGCCAGCCGTGGGTCTGCGGTTCGGTGGGGCTACCGAATTTTGTAAGAAACCACTCGGCGGTGATGGGGTGGGCCCACGCGAGGGATTCGGGGATTTCAACCGGCATGGGCTGATTGTAGCGCGGTTTTGTTCGTGGTTTGTTCGCCGTTTTGTTCTCTACATGTTGCCGGTGCCTACATCGGACGAAGCGGCAGCGTTGCTGGATTCGTCCAGGTATTGTTCGATGACTTTTTCGAGGGTCCCCTGGGCAGTGAGGATGAAGTCGATGGCGTCGCGACCGGCTCCGAAGCCTCCGGGGTTGGGAGTGACGTAATGGGCGGCGGCCTTCGCTTCTTTGCGGGCGTTGGCGGTGGCGATCGACAGGCCGCACTGGCGCATGACAGGGAGATCGATAACGTCGTCGCCAACGTAGCAGAGTTGATCGATGGTTGCGCCGGTTTTGGCGAGGATGTCGTGGATGGCGTCCATCTTGTGAGACTGGCTCTGATAGATGAACTCGAGTTTGAGGTCGTGGGCGCGGATGGCTACGGTGCGGGAGTTGCGCTTGGTGATGATGCCGATACGAAGGCCGCCGAGACGTCCGAGGGAGATGCCGAGGCCGTCGTGAGCGGCGAAGCCTTTAGCCTCAATGCCATTGCCTTCAGAGTCGGGAATGACGAAGATCTGGCCGTCGGTGAGGACGCCGTCTACGTCGAAGATGAGGATTTTTATCTTTTTAGCGCGGGATTCAGCGGTCATTTTCCGATGATAACTTGCCCGCGAATGGATTCGGGCGCGTCATGGAAGATGACGCGCCCGAGTATCGACGAGATTTCAGACTAGTGACGCCAGTGACCTTCGACCCAGACGTAGCCGCCGTGGTGCTCGTTCCAGTGACCGGGGACCCAGTGGGCGTGGGCGTAGGGCGGTTCGACGTAGGATCCGGGGACCCAGACGTAGCCGTGGCCGTCCCAACGATGGTAGCCATCGTGCCAGGCCCAGCCCGGGTGTTCGTGAGGGGCGACAGGGATCACTTCGACTGGACGCGGCGGGGGAGGACCGATTCTGACCACGACCTGGGCTTGTGCAATGCCTGCAACAAGTAAGAGCCCGCAGGCGACAGTTGGGAGGAATTTCTTCATTTTTGGAATCTCCTTATCGTTGTTGGCTGATGCCAATTCAACACTGAGCTATGTAGACGCGCGTTTGTGCGGCCAAGTTGTTGTGGAGATCCCCGAATTTCGACCTGCTAAATAGTTGCCTGATTAGGAGTTATTTCTTCATTGCGTAGGGAAACTCGCAGACTAATCCGGCGATCGGGAGGACGACATTCACGAGGTGGGCTCGTTTGTCGCGTTCGAAGTAGACCTTGCCGCGAATCTCCTGGTTTGGAGCTATCGAGGTAGCCTCCAGATTCTGTTCTGTGGCTGCCTTGCCGGCTAAATCCTTATTATTTTCGCCGGGTATTGGCGAGTCTATTTCGGAGGGACTCGGTGCTTCGGCGGCGACGGGTGTTGGGGACTGAGTTACGAACGAGTTACTGACCGGCGACTGAGTTGTCGGCAACTGAGTCGCGGGCGACTGGGGGGCCGGAGTTGGCGCAGGCGGGGGCGGCAGGACCAGGTTTGCCGATGGGACGTAGAGCAGGACTTTGGGTTTGGGAGTGACGACTTCGATGCGGAAATCGTCGGGGGTAAGGGCGAACGGAGCATCGGTGTGATTGGTGATACTGACGTCGGCGCGGGTGTAGTTCCCTTCGTGGGAGATGGCGACCATGACGGTAAAGCGAGGCATTGCGATGACTTTGTAGTTGCGGCCGTAGAGTGTTTTGGTCTGGCAGGGAACGTTGGACTCGCAGAGGACGATGTTGTCGGGCTGGATCGTCCTGGCTGGGTCTTTGGTGATGCCTGCGGCCAGTGAGAGGGATGTGGAGCCGATTGTTGCTGCCAGGGAGAGCTTCTGAAGGATCGTCATACTTGGACCTCACTGCGGGGGAGCGGCAGTGATGGTTACCGTAACAGTTACTGAAGGGGTACAGAATTACTCGATAGTTGTAGGTGTTAAAGCAACGAAGGGGTTGCAGCACACATAACGTGGCCAGCAACCCCTGGTTGGGTGAGGAGGTTGTAAAACAGAGCTTCGCTGCGGATGGTGTTTCTACCGCGTACTGCAGGAGAGCTTAGGCGGGCTGGATGTTCGCAGCCTGCTTGCCTTTGGGACCAGTGGTGATGTCGAACGTTACGCGCTGGCCTTCCTGAAGAGACTTGAAGCCGCTGGAGTTAATTGCGGAGTAGTGCGCGAAGAGGTCTTCTCCACCGTCTTCCGGTGTGATGAAGCCAAAGCCTTTTGCGTCGTTGAACCATTTCACTGTACCTGTTGCCATAATGCGTCCTGCTTTCGTCGGGCGATATTTCGCCGTTAGTGTAAGGGTAGCAGATGTGGGCAGATTTCAATCAATAAGGTCCTATGTTTTCTTTATTTGGGACGAAGGCTGTCGTTTGAGTGGGTTGAAGAGTGGTTCTGACGGCCTTGTGCGGGGAGTTCTCTGGAACTGAATCGTTTGAGCGTGGTCGTCAGACGGCGGTTAAGTGCAAAGGGCTGCCGCGGCGATTGCCTGTCTTCTTTAATCCTACTGGATTGGAGCTGACTCCATTGCAAAGCGGATCTCTTTGATAGGTAATGAGTTAGGTGGCTTATAACCCAGACCTGCGCTTTTTTGGGCGCGGAAGCGATGCAAAAAAGTTGAAAAGGGTTTTATGTACAACAAAAGAAAGATAGACAAAACTATATCGAGGTGAGAGTGTCAGATTTGTTGAGAGGTTCTCCCAGGATGGCACGTCAGGCTCATTTAAAAGCGGCACAGCAGCATATTGAGGCGGCGAGTAAACATATTGTCGCTGCGGCCAGGCACGAAGACGGAGACCACGAGGCGGCGGAGAGACAATCCGCAAGCGCCCGGTCGATGTCGAAGATTGCTGATGAGAAATCGGTGGAAGCGCATGGGGAGTCGAAGAGAATGGCCAAGAAAGAAATGCTAGTTTGAGGCTTTCTTCTCTTCCTGCGTTCTAGCCAACGACACCAATGCCCTGCTTCGCACGCCATTGGTGTCGTAGGAGAGGCTGTGTCGCCGAGGGTGCCGCTGACGGCGGTTGCACTGCCTGGTCGTGGCCCGTATATTGGCGGCTTTGGCTAACGTTTTCTCAACTCGACGAAGGAAAAATTATGATTCGGAGACTTTCTCTGTTTTTGTTGGCGTTTGCTGGTCTCGTTGCTGCACCGATTGCACTCATTGCGCAGAGCACTGATGATGCGGGAGGGCGGTGGAGCGTGCAGCAGGCGAATGACTGGTATGCGAAGCAGCCGTGGCTGGTGGGAGCGAACTTTATTCCTTCGGATGCGATCAATGAGCTTGAGATGTTTCAGGCGGAGACGTTTAATCCGGCACTGATTGATAAAGAGTTGGGGATGGCGGAAGGCATCGGGATGAATACGATGCGGGTATTTCTGCATGATCAGCTTTGGCAGCAGGACGCTGCGGGTTTTACGAAGCGGTTGGATACGTTCCTCGGGATCGCGGCGAAGCATCACATACGGCCGCTGCTGGTGCTGTTCGATTCTTGCTGGGAGACGAATCCGCATCTGGGGCCGCAGCATCCTCCGATTCCGGGAGTGCATAACTCGGGTTGGGTGCAGAGTCCAGGGAAGGCTCGGCTGATGGATCGAAGTGTTGAGTCGCAGCTTGAGGCTTATGTGAAGGGTGTGGTCGGGGCGTTTGCGAAAGACGAGAGAGTGTTGGGGTGGGATATCTGGAACGAGCCGGATAATCGCGGGGGCGATACGACTCAGGATGAGGCGGCGAAGATTGCTCGCGTGAATGAACTGCTGCCGAAGGCATTTGCCTGGGCGCGGTCGGTGAAGCCAGTGCAACCGCTGACTAGCGGAGTGTGGATGGGAAACTGGAGCGATGCGGCGAAGGAGAGCGAGACGACGAAGATTCAACTGGCGGAGTCGGATGTGATTTCATTTCACAACTACGATTGGCCGGAGGGATTTGAGGCGCGGGTGCTGTCGTTGAAGCCGCTGGGACGACCGCTGATTTGTACGGAGTATATGGCGAGAGGAAATGGGAGCACGTTCGATACAGTGTTGCCGGTGGCGAAGAGATATAACGTTGCGGCGATCAACTGGGGGTTGGTGGCGGGAAAGACGCAGACGTATCTGCCGTGGGACTCGTGGGAGCGGCCTTATGTGAGGACGCAGCCGATTATATGGTTTCATGAGGTGTTCAAGCAGGATGACTCGCCTTACCGGCAGCGCGAGGTGGATCTGATTCGGGAGTTGACTGGGCGTGGGACGGCTCGTTAATTTTCTTTATGAAGCAAAGAGGGGTTGCAGTGTTCGCTTTGCGCTTCTGCAAACCCTTCCCTTTTTTTTGCTGCGAGTATTTGCTGGTTAGTGGACGATGTGGAGGGACATCTCGATAGTGCGTGAACTAAAGTCTGCGGAGGCGTAGGAGTCACGGAGTTTGTCGGGGTTGTCTCCGGTGAAGAAGAGACTACGTAGCTTTGCTCGTCGAGCGCGTGGCCGTAGGTGTAGGAGGCTCCGAACTGCGTGTAGTGCGCGAGAGTCTTGCTCAGGATGGCGGGACGCGCGGCGTGGCTCAGGAGATTTTGCTATCGTCTCGCCATGGCGTGAGACGAGGGATCCACCGCGGCACGTGAGCGCAGTAGGTCTCGTATTCGGCACCGAATGTTTTGCGAAGCGTGGGTTCCTCGTAAAAGAACACGAAGAGATGCGCTGCAAGCCAGGGAACAATTGGGTAGACGAGGAGGTGGGTGTTGCCCAGAAGGAGCGCTTGGCCGAGGATCAGCGCTGTCACCGCGACGTACATGGGATTTCGTACGAAGCGGTAGGAGCCCTGGACGACGAGGTGTTGCGTAGGGAAGATGGGTGCGGGCGTGCCGATGCCTTGCAGGGCGAAGCGCGTGAAGGCTTCGAGTACGATGGCGACGCCTGCGGCAATGAGAATGACTCCGATGATGCGAAACGGAGCGAAGTTCAGGAAGGCCGGCTGGAGAGTCCAGTGGGAGATGCGCCAGGGAATGTAGCCGGCGACGGTTCCGGGTGCGAGGATGAGAAAAGCGGCGGATCCGAGGATGGAGGCGATGCGGCGAGGGGGATTGCTGGCGGCTTTTGGGTGGTCTACTTTCTTCCACTCTGCCATTGGGGTAGTTTAGTGCCATAGGCTCGTGGAGAACTAGAGATGAATGGGGGAGTGTGATGCCGCTCAGTTTGAATACGCGGTTTGTGGGGAACGTCTACATCATCCGGTGCACGGGCCGAGTGATTCTGGGCGACGAGGTGAAGGCGCTGGAGGCCGCGTTCGAAACAGGCGAGCGGGAGTATACGCGGTTTGTAGTGGACCTGAGCGAGGTCTCCCGGCTGGACAGCATTGCGATTGGGCTGCTGGTGCGATATGCCGAACGCATGAACAAGCGTGGAGGCGGATTGCGACTGGCGACGCCCCCGGCGTTTGTGCAAAATCTGCTGAACATGACGAAGCTTTCGGGGTTATTGCCGAGCTTTGCAACGGAGGAGGAGGCAATTGTCTCTTTTCTGAAGGAGCGTCCAGCGGAAGGAACCACGGCGCGTCGAGGGCCGCGGGTGATGATGGTGGATGAGTCGGCTGACTTGTGCGTGTTTGTGAGGACGGTGCTTTCGCGGCATGGGTTCGATGTCAGATCGACGTGCTCGTTTCGCGATGCGAAGATTCTGCTGAGTACGGATGGGACGGAGTACATTCTGGTGGGGCCGGGGAGTCCGCAACTGCCGACTGAGACCGTGGTGCGATCGCTGACGGCGCTGGCTCCGACGGCAAAGGTGATGTTGCTTGGGGCGGACTTTAAGATTCGTGACGCGCAGGAGGCTACAGATGCGTTGCTGCAGATGTTCGGGGTGCGTGGGGTCTCTTAAGGTATTCGTGGTACGTGAGATATGTGGGCGAACAGAAGCGGCTCTGAGAGGGTTCTCTCAGAGCCGCTTGGTTTTTCAGGTTGAACTACGTTGGTTAGGACTGAGTTAGAAGTTGGCGCGCAGACCCATCTGAATCTGGCGAGGGGTGTTGCCCTGAGTCTTGGTGGTGCCCCAGTTGGAAGTACTCTGGAGGCTCAAGCTGGGTTGAGCGAAATCAAGATGATTCATCACGTTGCTGAGGACTCCCGTGAACTCCAAGCTTACTTTTTCGTAAACAACGAGCCTCTTCTTGACGCTCAGATCGACGTTGAGGTATCCGAGACCGCTGATCCGGCCGGCTCCGCCGCTGTTGGTGTCCAGGCCGAGCAGCAGGGGGCGAACGGAACTATAGACGGCGACGGGATCCTGGAAGAAGTTGACGTTGCCCTTCGGGGTAGTTCCGACTGCAACTTTGTTCGAATCGGTGCCTCCTGTAATTCCACGATAGGTCTGAGGACGACCGAGCGAAGGCGGCGTGGTGAAGACGCAGTTTTCATTGTTGTCAGTAAAGGTGGCGCCATCTTCTCCGCCAAAGTTCTGACCGTTGTTGTTGGTGGTGCAGAGGAGGGGCTGACCCGTACCTGCGGTAACAACAGGTGAGATCGTCCAGCCGCCGGCGAGACGGCCGAGGATACCGTTCTGCGCACTGTAATAGGGAATCTGATAGACGATGAAGGTGTTGAAGATGGCCTTTTGATCGAAGCCCTGACGGCCATACTGCGTACGGAGATTGAAGCTGTCCACAGAAGTAATCGAACTGGTTGACTGGTTATAGGCAGCCAGGCCAAGTGCTTTGCTGATAGTGAGATTCTCCTGCAAGGTGAGACCGTGGAAGTTGCTGGTCTTGAAGGAAACATAGCCACCGTGGTAATTGCTATAACCACTCGACGTGCCGATGCTAATTCCGGTCACGACCTGCCCCGCGCCGCCGTACGTTGCATTGGAGGTGGGCGTGCCCATCAAGCTGCGGGAAAAATTGAAACCGTTTGTGGCAGTGTTGTTATCCAGCGCCTGCCAAATGGTGAAGACGTTCTGGGAACGGAAGTTGCTGGCCTGTTTAGAAACGACCGCAGCGGTGCAGCTCGAGAACCCGGTGCAGTACCCGGTGCCTGCGAGTGCAGTTTCAAAGAAGGGTTGAGGAGTGATAGCGGAGCCGGTTGGTGTCGTGCTCTTGGCGCAAAGGCTGGCAGAGGTGACGCAGCCGAACTCTCCTTCGATTGCGAGATAGGCTGAGGCGAAACTCTGACCGCCCAGGCTCATCATGTAAGGAACGACGTTGGGGTTTTTCATCGTGTACTCGTGATGAATGAGGCGGCCGATGTAGCCAACTTCAATCAGCATCTTGTTGTTGATCTGCCGCTGAATCGACAGGTTGAAGGTGTCAACGCTGTTCGGACGCAGCGTGGGGTCAACTGGTGAGGCGATGGAGACGCCGGGACCGTCAAATCCGGGATGGTAGGGCTGCGCCAGAGTTGCAGGCAGAGCAGCATTGGTCAGGGCCGGGGCGTAACCGTCCAGGCCGCTGGCGGTCGAACCGAACCGGTACGCAGTGGTTTCATTGAAGTTGGTCTGTGTGCAGGTACCAGAACCAGTAACGGGTGACTGCGCGTATTTGCACTGGGTCGCGAGGATGAGGCCCGGGCTGAGAAGCGGATTGAGAACCTGAACGTCGCCATTGACGCGACCATAGATTCGTCCGTAGCCACCGCGGATAACAGTTGCACCGTTTCCAAATATCTTCGCCAGGGACGGATTCTCGAACTTGGGGTTCCAGGCGGCAGAGAGACGGGGGCTGAAGGCTGCGTAATACGGGTCGTAGATATATTTCCGGGTGCCTCCTGAAACATTTTTCAGGAGCGCGAAACCAATCTCGGGGTTGTAGACCTGTCCTGCGAGGGCCGCGGCTTTACGGTTAGCAAGGTAGTCATCAATATGGATTGCCTTGCCGTTGATATCGGTAAACATCACCTGATTGCCATTTCGCTCGGTGGGCGGCATCTCGAGAGCCCAGCTGATGCCGTAGTTGATGCTGAGGCTCGGCTTGGCGTGCCAGCTGTCGGTAACGTACAGGTTGTAATAAGGAATCGTCGTGTTGGCGCCGATAGGTGTCAGTGCCGGGTTCAGCGAGAGGTTACCTCCCGAATTTGCATAGGTATTCGCTACCTGTGTCGCAGTCACGAAGCCGTAGTAGGTATCCGCAAGACGGCGATAGGCACCGGTGCTCGCCACAGATCCGATTCCGTTCGTCGAGTTATACGTGATATTGCCGCCCGTTGTATCGCCGCCGATCTGATAAGTGGGAGTGAAATTGATGCTGGCCCCGTTGTCGGTACGCTGGTGGTAGTTGTAGTTGTGTTGATACTGACCACCGAACTGGAAGAGATGATTTCCCGCAAGCTTCGTGAGGTTGTCGCTGAAGAAATTGTCTTTGCCGTTCCAGATGCGGGTACGGATGTTCTGCGCATTTACGTTGTAGGGAGAGAGAACAGTCGTTAAGCTTCTCGCCAAGAGGTTCAATCGCACCCGCCGCGCCGGCGACCTGGGCCGGAGCGTTCGCGCCCTTCCATTGCCAGAAGTTGCGCAGGTAGTTGTAGTGGAAGTCGTTGGTAAGAGTGGAAGAGATATTGGTGGTAAGGCCAATGACGAAAAACCACGGCTGCTGTGGGCGGGGAGTTAGAGCCTTGGGGACGCCCATGGTGTCGCCTGGAAGAACACCGCCGATATCGACCTGGTTGGAGGTAAGGTTGGTGAGGTTGTAGTAACGATAGCTCGCCATGAGGTGCCACTTCGATCCGAAGTCATGATCGGCACGGGTGGCGAGAAAGTTGCTGCTCTGTGGAATCAGAACGTTGGCTTTATAGCCGATGACATTGATGCTGTCGCAGACCGCGCCGGAGAGCGCACCGCAGCTACTGTCGAAGGTGCCGACCAGGCCGCTTACTGCTCCGTTATTCCCGATCGGCGCATTGGGGAGTTGCGTCTTGTAGACGTTGGTGAGTGTTGAGTTCATGCCGATATGGCGCGGATCGGCGGCCAACAGTTGAGCTTTGGAAGCGACAGTGGAACCAAAGGTCATCTGACCCAGTTGCAGAAACTCGTACGATGGGACTGCGCGCTCCAACGTAGCGGCGGCAGGGTAACGGAAACCTTCATAGTTAGCGAAGAGGTATGTCTTGCCACCCCAGAAGTAGGGGGCGATGGGGCCACCGGCAGAAGCGCCGAAACGGTTGTAGTGATAGCTGGGCTTTGGCGTGTACGCGGTCGGAAAGTTGTTTTGCCAGGTGTTCGCGCCGATATTGCTGTCGAGGTAGTATTCGTAAATCGTTCCATGCACTTTGTCGCGTCCGCGCTTGGTGACGATCTGCGACTGTGAGCCCGAAGAGTTGTTAAAGTCGGCCGTCTGACCGGTAGTGGAAACCTTGAACTCTTCGACGCTGTCCTGCGGCATCGGAACGACACCACCAGGTCCGGCTGCGTAGAAACCGCCATTGCTGGAGTTGACGTTATTGCTGGTGTAGACGCCCTGTGTACCGTCCATGTCGGCTGAGTTGGTGCCGCCATCAAGCTGGAAGGTCGCCTGGTCCTGCGTGGTGCCGGCGACCATGCCGCCAGGTGTAACCCCAGGCTGCAGCGTCGTAAAGGTGGCTACGTCGCGACCGATGGCGGGAAGCGACTCTACCATGGAGGCGTCGACGGTTGTGCCGGTGGAGGCATTCATAGTCTGCAGGTCTGACGATGACGCCTGCACTTCGACGACGGTCATCTCGGAACCGACAAGCATCTTGAAGTTGACTGTCGTCTGAGAGCCGACGCTGACAATCACCGCTTTCACTTCATCCTTGGAAAATCCGGCCTTGGTGGACGCGAGATTGTATGTTCCCGGTTGAACGTTCACGAGAACATACTGGCCTTCGCTATTGGTGACCGTCGTAAGTCGCGTGGCGGTAGTAGCGTCCGTCAAAGTAATGCTTACACCTGGAACGACTGCTCCTGTCGGATCAGTCACCACTCCAGTTATCGTTCCGGTGTTCGTGCCTTGCCCGAGAGCGGCCGAGCTGATCAAGAACACTGAAGCCAGAAGCATTGTTATCACAACAGTCAACGTCTGTAAGTGCGAGAAAAGGCGTGTCATGTGGTCTCCTTAGCAATGTTTCAATCTCTCCGGCGTAGTCCCCGGTGTTCGGTGTTCCTGGAAGCCACTTCGAAGAACGAAATCGTTCTTTTGTGGCACTTTAAAATTTTTCGATCGATGGTTCCGATGTTGCAGCTCTCGAAGAGAGCCCAGTGCAAAAAAACGATTCGTCACAAACTGCAGCAGGTGATCACAATCAAGGAACTACATAGCTGTACCTCCCGTAAATACGGAGGGGGGCGTTGGCTCTATTCGTAAATGCAAAAGCTGTAACTACACTTGTCCCGACAACCCAAAGATCTGGATCCGGTACAGGAAAGAAAATAGCGATTCGACTTCTAAAGATGCGACCACAGCTACAGGTTTGCTTGGGCCTGTGTCTCGCAGTGCCAACTGCTTGAAGCGGTTCAAATAAGAAGGATGCTGCAGTGACTTAAATCAGTAACGGCTTAGCGCTGTTGACGGATAGACTGCTTTCCCAGCAGGAAAATCGTTTGACTTTCCTACTCGGACGGAGGGGTGTTCGGTTGGTGTGGTTTCAAATTACCACAATATGAATTTCTTGCAAGAACTTTTTAATTGGCATTTTCGTGACGCTTCGAAGGTGTCGCGCGCGGCTCGATGATAAGTCCTCACCGGCGGGGCAATCGAACGCAAGGCTGCAGGAGACGTTTGGAACACGGCGGAGTGTCAGGCTCGGCTTGTCACAACTCTCTGGGGACAGCCGGTGGATGCATCACTTTGATGTTTTTTGCCAAGCCGAGTACGCCCAACAACTGAATGCCCCAGTAGTTGAAATCGACTTCCCACCAGGTCATTCCATGACGGGCAGAGACGGGATGCGCATGGTGATTGTTGTGCCAGCCTTCGCCTCCGGTAAGGAGAGCAACCCACCAGTTATTGGTGGAGTCATCGCGAGTTTTGAATCGACGCGAGCCCCACAGGTGCGTGACGGAGTTGACCAGCCAGGTGACGTGGAAGCCAATGGCGATGCGTAGAAAGACGCCCCAGAGTACCCAGGAAAGGCCGAGCTTCCATCCGCCTAACGCTGTGCCAGCTCCAAGGAGAGCAATGCCGGTAATCGTGATCGGCAGCCAGTGCCACACCGCCAGCCACCGGTAGAAAGGGTCGGATTGCAGGTCAGGCGCGTAGCGGGAGAGCATGGTGGTTTCGCTGTGAAGAGAGCCGTGCATGATCCAGCCCATGTGCGACCACCATTTGCCATCGCGTGGTGAGTGCGGATCACCGGGCTTATCGGTGTACTGATGATGGAGGCGATGCACTGCGACCCAGTAGGTGGGGCTTCCCTGTAGCGCCATGCTTCCGCAGATAGCCATGAAATACTCCAGCCACTTTGGCGTAGTGAAACCACGATGAGTGAGCTGGCGATGATAGCTGATGGCGATGCCGACGTTCTGGCCAAAGAACCACATCACGAAAAACACGATGATCGACGACCAATGGAAGGTGAATAGCGCGGCTATGGCTCCGAGATGAAACGCAGCAATGACGATGAGAAATATCCAATTGATCTCATCCGACTTAGCCTGCACCAACTCGACTATTTCTGTGGCGCCTGCTTTTTGGGATGGTGTTGCGAGAGTTGCCATGTTCATACCCACCTTTGTGTCGAAGCTACTCCGATGCACAGACCGCTGGCTACGGAGAGTGGGTAAGAGTTACGTAATACTTGACAGATGTCCGGTTAGCGGCCGCAGCTACCAGTGTTCTGTTTGATAAAACAGCGTGCCGTCCTCGTTGATGTATTCAACAGAGCAGGCGTCTTTGTCGAATGAGAGCAGCGCGAAGGTGCTGATCGCCACGGGACCCCCGTCGATGGCGACTTTGTTGACGGCAACGAATGGAGTGCAGGCGGTATTCGTTTCGTCTTTGTCCGACTCAACTTCCTCTTGCGGGTGATGTGGAATGGCGCCGTTGCCGATCAGGCGGGCTTTGAAGTCTGTCTTTGTATCGTCGTAGATTGTGCATCGGTGCTCGTGACCAAAGAACCACGCGAAGATCGCCTTGGAGTTGGTTGCCTGCAACAGTTGGCGATATTCGAGGTTTAGCGGGAAGGAGTCTTCGAACTCGGGGAGGTGCGCGGAGACTGGCTGGTTGTGACTGAGGAAGATATTTTTCTTCCCGGGATTCGCCTTAATACTGTTGAGCAGCCAGTCCCATTGCGGCTGCATGTTGGTATCGGTCGTTCCTCCGCTGATGCTGAAGGGAACATACGCTGTGTCGAGACCCTGAATCTGCCACCAGCTGTTCGATAGCGTGAAGTAGCTTGCTTCCTGACCTAAGCCATCCAGCACGGTCGTGAAGTAGTATCTGCCGAGAGAGTACATCTCGTGATTGCCATTGAGGGCGAAACTCTTCCCTGCTGCGGGATCTCCCTGAGCGTCGCGGAGTGGCCAGTTTTTGAGGAAGGTTTCACACTCTACCTGCGAGCCCGAGTAATAGATATCGCCGAGATGAATGACGATATCCGCTCCTCTTGCGATGGCGAGGTCGCCGAGTTTTTTGGCATGTTCATTGTCGGCTCCCCAGTCGGCGAGGAGAGCGACCTTGCAGGTGTCAGGCAACTGAATCTGGCTTTTGGCTGCGGTGGCTACTTTGAATTTTGCCTTGGGCTTGAAGTGTTCGAGGATGCCGTCGATTCCAGTGGGAATCCAGACGAAGGGATTGCCCTGGCCAAAGGCCTGAAGTTCGGGAAGAACGTTGTCCTGAAGTTGTTGGTCAATGTTATTGGTCGCGAGATGGGTTTGCGTGATCCCGGTGAGAGCGTCGCGGGAGTGATACGTGTGTCCGTCGGGATCTGATTCCTTCTTTGAGAAGCCTATCGACTGTTGCAGTTCCAGGACGGCCTGCTGGCGCTTTTGCTCCAGAGGGAGACCTGCAAGCGCCGATTCGGTGTACGCATCGAGTGCCTGAAGAGTTGCGGCGTCCTTTGACTGGAGATTCTGCAGAGTCTTTTGCATGTCCTGGATGACGGGATCTCTTTTAGAGAAAAAGAACATTCGAGTAGCCTCCTGCGCAGCACTGCCAAGTTATCAGACAACCGATGTTACGTGGCGTGACGAGGCCGCTTGAGGATGACGCACGCGTTTGCTACGGTTAGATCCGATCCGCACGACGAACGCCAATCTTTTTGCCCGACTTACACTCCGGCTCGGCATGGGTTGCGCCGGGTTCTTTAACTTTTCATCTGGCGAGTCAAGGGACGGCTGGCACCGCGCCTCTTGTTTAGGTCGTCGGGGAAAACGAGACCAGGATGGCGACGAAGAGAACTCCGTAAAGGATGACCAGCAGGGGCCACCAACGATCCAACCAATGTGATTCACTTGACGCGCTCATCGCGAGATTCTCCTTATCTACTTTCAAATCCTAACCGAGAACGGTGATGGACTCAATCTGGCGGCTTTGTGCGATGGCTTGTATGCTTGGAACGCTTTTGTTGTCCCGTTTGCTAAGGAGTGATTCATGATGCTTGCTTCCGCTGTTCTGTCCCTTACGGTTTTACTCTCTGTTGCTCCCGCGTTCGGTCAGACGAAGGTCGCCGCTAAGCCGCCTATGGGGTGGAACAGCTGGAATCATTTTGCGGAGCACGTGACCGATGTGGACGTGCGGTCGGCGGCTGATTCGCTGGTGAGCACGGGGATGCGTGATGCAGGTTATGTATATGTGAACGTCGACGACACATGGCAGGGAAAACGCGATGCGCAGGGAGTGTTGCATCCGAATGAGCGTTTTCCGGATATGAAGGCACTAGGGGATTACATCCACTCCAAGGGCTTGAAATTTGGGATTTATTCTTCGCCCGGAGCGCAGACTTGTGGGCGGTATGAGGGAAGCCTGGGGCATGAGGCGCAGGATGCGACGATGTATGCCGCGTGGGGCGTGGATTTCCTTAAGTACGATCTGTGCTCGTTTCAGGACAATATGCATGAGGCGGAAAAGGAGCATCCGGATGATCCGAGTGCGGCGAAGAATCTGATGATCGCGGCTTATCAAAAAATGGGAGATGCGTTGAAGGCTACAGGGCGTCCGATTGTCTATAGCCTTTGCCAGTATGGAGTGGATCAGCCGTGGAAGTGGGGGCCCGGAGTAGGCGCGACTATGTGGCGGACGACGGATGATATTGATGACACATATGGGCGGATGATTGCGATCGGGTTTAGTCAGGCGGGTCTGTCGAAGTATGCGGCTCCAGGGCACTGGAACGATCCGGACATGCTGGAGGTTGGGAATGGGAAGATGACGACGGCCGAGTACCAGACTCACATGAGTTTGTGGGTGCTGTTGGCTTCGCCGTTATTAGCTGGGAACGATTTGACGAAGATGTCGACGGATGACCAGAGCATTCTGATGAATAAAGAGGCGATTGCGATTGATCAGGATGAGTTGGGGCGGCAGGGGGATCGTTTGTATGAGAGTGGAGATTTAGATGTGTGGACGAAACCGCTGAGCGGGGGACGTGTTGCTGTGGGACTTTTCAACCGGAGTTGGAGCACGCGGGATGTCTCGGTTGATCTGGGGGAGATTGGATTCAAGAGTGGCGGGAGTGTGCGGGATGTTTGGAAGCACGAGGATCTGGGGCATCGCTCGGGTGTGTTGACGTCGAGGATCCAGAAGCACGGGGTGACTCTGATTGTGGTAAGTCGATAGCCTGAACGGGTCGCGCTTCGCTCCGGTTGCGACATAGAAACCACGAAGACCACTCAACTTGAGATGCCTTCATAAGCTGATATAAGAACGGCTTAGCGGCAGACCACACCTGCTTGCGGAAAGCTCTGCAGAGGGGCGATTTTTCGTCATTTTGAACAGGAAAAAAAATGGCTATCTTATTGCAAAAGAATGCAGATTGACCCGCACTATGTGTTGCACTAGACTTTCGAATTTGTCAAGCCTTTTTGGGGACCAATCTTGCCAGAAGGAGTCGTCCATGCTCAAGGGATTAGTACTCGTGTGTAGCGCCGCCATGGTCGCTGCATTAGGTCTGTCTTCGAATCTGACAGCGCAGGAAGTCGGCACTAAGCGGAAGATGATTCGGGAGAAGATCGACGAATCGAAGCTCGTCCGGCTGTCACACAATACGAGGCCAGAAGCGAATGCTGCCAATGATCGTGGTGCTGTTGCCGACGACTTTGAGATGGATCACATGCTGCTTCAATTGAAGCGCTCTCCCGAGAGCGAGGCTGCATTGGTGAAACTGATCGCGGATCAGCAAGACCCCAATTCTCCTCTCTTCCATCAATGGCTGACTCCTGATCAGTTTGCGCAGAACTACGGAGCCTCGACGCAGGACGTCCAGACTGTTACTGCGTGGCTGGAGGGGCATGGATTCACGGTGAATGGAGTGCAGGCGAGCGGGCTGATGATCGATTTCAGCGGCACGGCGGTCCAGGTGCACAACGCCTATCATACGGACATTCATAACCTTGATGTTGCCGGCGCGAAGCACTTCGCCAATATGAGTGATCCAATGATTCCTGCGGCGTTGCAACCGGCGCTGGCAGGGATTGTTTCGCTTCACAACTTCTTCCCGAAGCCACAACTGGTGCGGAAGAGACAGGCGAAGGTTACGGGGGAATACACTTACACGTCCGGCAATAACATCTTCCATGCGCTTGTTCCAGGCGACCTGGCAACGATCTACAATCTGTCGCCGCTGTTTCAGGCGGGTTACACGGGCAAGGGCCAGTCGATCATGGTGGTTGAAGATACTTATCTGTACTCGGTTACAGATTTCACGATCTTCCGCAAGACCTTCGGATTTACCAGACCGTATCCTTATGGCACGATGACGCAAGTGAGTCCGACCGGCGCTGTGACGTGCACCAATCCCGGTTTCCAGGGGAATTCGAACCAGCCAGGATATGGAGACGACGGCGAGGCGGCGATTGATGTGGAGTGGGCGACGGCCGCTGCACCTAATGCGACGATTATTCTTGCCGCCTGCACCGATACAACTGCGTTTGGGGGTCTGATCGCGCTTGAGAACACTCTCAATGGCCCCGCGGCGAATCTGCCTTCGGTGGTGAGCATCAGTTACGGCGAAGCGGAGGCGGCGAACGGAGCCGCCGCCAATTTGGCATACAACAATGCTTATCAACAAGCCGTTGCCGAGGGTGTTTCGATCTTCGTCTCTTCCGGTGACGAGCTTGCAGCGAGCGACGACGGCGGCAACGATGCCATCCACGGAATCGGTATCAGCGGCTTCGCATCGACGCCATACAATGTAGCCGTGGGTGGAACGGATTTCGGCTACACCGCCAACGGTATTGACCCGACGACCTATTGGAGCGCGACCAACAGCAATACCTACAGCTCAGCGCTTTCCTACATTCAGGAAGTTCCTTGGAATAATTCCTGCGGAAATGGACTCTTAGCGTCGTTTCTGGCGCCGATTTTAGGCACACCTGCCGATCCACAGGCGTTTTGCAATACCACAACGGCAAGTAACGATGGGTTCAGGAATTCCACTGGTGGGAGCGGCGGTCCAAGTGGCTGCGCGACAGGTGCAGTTGCTGCGGGTGCCGCCAACCGAGGTGTCGTTAGCGGGACGTGCGCTGGATATGCCAAACCCGCCTTCCAGAGTGGTGTTTTCGGCAATCCCAACGACAGTGTCCGCGACATTCCGGACGTTGCTCTTTTTGCCTCGAACGGATTCTGGGATGCGTACTACGTCGTTTGCTGGTCGAATCCGGATACCGTCGTCGGCGGCGGCGCTACTTGTACGGGAGCGCCTTCCACCTGGGCGGGGTTTGGCGGAACGTCAGTTTCCTCGCCGATCATGGCTGGTATTCAAGCGCTTGTGAATCAGAAGACGGGCAGCCGGTGGGGAAACCCGAATACAACTTATTACGCCATCGCCAAAGCGGAATTCGGTGCCGCCGGCGCGGGTGCAGCTTCTTGTAATTCCAATACGGTCAATAAAACTTCCAACAGTTGCGTCTTTTATGACATCACTCAGGGCGACATCGTAGGCGCTTGCACAACATCCACACGTACCGGCAGTACGCTGCATAACTGCTATCGGCCAAGCGGCACGATCGGTATTCTTTCGGTCGACAATGCTGCGGATGGACTGGCCTACTCAACCACTACTGGTTGGGACTTTGCGACCGGACTTGGATCTGTGAACGCGTTCAACCTGGTTATGAACTGGCCTGTACCGTAGTTCAATGACATTTATCTGATCTGGATTCAACCATGCAATTTATACGTCATCCCGGAGGAAACATGAGAAGGATTCTTGCACTTCTTTGCGCTGCTTTTGGTTTACTTCTTTTTACGTCGCAGGCCAGAGCTGTCAGTTGCAGTTCGGCGGCGGGCAACGTCGTGGGCAATTGCGGATTTGAAACCGGCACTTTTAGCGGATGGACGCTGTCCGGCAATGATGTTCCCGGAGAGCTGAATAATCTTTACGGCGTGGAGGGGGTTGACCCCTTTCCCATTCCCGCCGGAACCAATCCTAATAGTGGAAGTTTCCAGGCCTATTTTTCTGACCAATTTGCAGATCCTACGACCCTTTCGCAAACGCTGGCAACGATCGGCGGCGATACCTACACCATCTCGTTTTATCTTGCGCAGCAGCTTGTTGGTCCCGGCACTGTTCACAATTCCGCGCTTGTAACCTTTGGTGGGACGACGATTGAGAACCTTGCGAACGTTCCCGTTGAAGGGTACACGTTGTTCACAGGGACTGCGCTCGCCACATCCGGTTCGACGACACTTAGCCTCACGTTCGGGAACGACATCGGGGAGTTTTTGCTGGACGATGTTGTCGTTTCGACTCCTGCAGCCGCCGTAACACCGGAGCCTTCTTCGTGGGTGCTTTTCTTTACTGGCGCGGCGTTGGCCGGTTGGTTTGGCATCTCTGGCAGGAAGGGATTGGCGTTTGGGCGTTGAGTTGAGGCAGCGTTAGTTTTTATGAAGAGCCCTGGCTTTCGCTGGGGCTTTTCTTTGGTTGATATTTCAGGCTGGATTTGATGACGGTACACAGGAGGTGAGAGAGTGGGCCTATGGCGAAAGAAGGCGTCAGCTTTGGAAGCATCCTCCTTTTCCTTTTGCTGGTCTTGTGGCTGAGCGTTTATTCGAAGCTCGATCGTGCCGGGTGGGTTTATCACAAGCGCATCGTTGCCGTGTATGCAGACGCGGACTGGGCCAAGGGAAGTGCGCGCAGATGTCTCGGAACGCAACCGTCCTCGGACGATGGGTTGACTGCGCTGTTTTGCTCAGAGAATCCGAAGGTTGAGCCTGTGGGAGTGAAGGTGAAGTTCTGGGGCAGATTGTCGCGACCCGATACGATGACAGGGCCGATTACTGCGGAATACCACTGGACGTGCACGAAGACTTCCAGCAGCTATGACTGCAAGGCTATTGATTAGATTGGAAATGGTGGCTTCGTTCCCGTATAAACTGATTCGAAATTGCTACGCACCATTATGTTTGCGTAGTCGCGATTCAGCGTCAAGGGATTCGGGAGGGGAAACGATATGAAGAAGGGTTATTGGGTGGTTGCTTACCGGACGGTCGGCGCTGAGACGACAATGAACAACTACGTGCCATTGGCTGTTGCTGCACTGGGGAAGTTTGGGGCGCGCACAGTCGTGGCGCCGGGGAGCGCGGTTACCGCTCACGAGGCCGGATTGAAACAGATGACGGTCGTGGTGGAGTTCGATAGCTACGAGATCGCTTTGGCAGCGTATGAGAGTGCGGATTATAAGAAGGCGCTGGTTGCGCTTGGGTCGGGTATGGAGAGGGATTTTCGGATTGTCGAGGGCGTTTAGTTGCTCGCCATGGGGTGGTTTTGTCAATCGCCCGACATGGGACGCTCGGGGATTTGTAACGGGGTAGACTTGGGTCACTTGGCATTTCATCCTGCGCTCGAAAGTCGGCTAATAACCGTGGAGTTCTATCTTGCGTCTCTCTTCTCTCTATCGGACTCTCGTCGCAGCATGCATGCTTCTTCCTTTTGCCGGGGTCGCGCAGAGCGCTCCGGGGTCGGCTCCGGTTGCGGTTCCAACCACGAAGATTCTGGCGATTGGGCACTTGGTCGCTCCGCTTACGCCGGAACAGAGGCGAGGGATCATGCCGAGGGAGGTTCCGGACACAGTTCGGCTCTACTTATCGGGGAAGATCGATCAGTGGTACGTTCGCCAGGATGGGAAGGGTGTGGTCTTTCTGCTGAATGTCTCGTCGGTGGAAGAGGCACATACGCTGCTTGAGGCGTTGCCGCTGGGCCAGGCCAAGCTGATGGAGTTTGAGTTGATGCCGCTGGGGCCTTTGAGTCCATTGCGAGTTTTGCTTGGGGATGCTGCTGCGCCTCCGAACCATCCGTAGCCGATGTGGGCCACCCACCGTTCCCGAGGACCGGGTTACTGTAGATCTCGAAAGCAGAGAGTAGAGCAATGGTGAGAACGGAGTTGCTGCGACTTAATGGCGCTGTGGAGCGGAATCACTCCATCGACGCATGGATGAAAGAGCATGAAGGCGAATTGGGAGTCATCGCGCAGCAGTGGTTTGAGGTGATGCGAAAGTGCGGAGACGAAGTTCGAGAGCTCCTGCATGACGGCTGTCCGGTCGCATGTCTGGGGGATGTGCCCTTCGGCTACGTCAATGTATTCACTTCGCACGTCAATGTGGGGTTCTTTCAGGGCGCAGCGTTGTCCGATCCGGCCCATTTGTTGCAAGGCACCGGCAAGTTCATGCGTCATGTGAAGCTGAGACCGGGGCCGTTCACAAACGGCGCAGCCCTTAGCAAACTCATCGAGACGGCGTACCGGGACATAAAGTCGCGCGTCGAAAACGGCTAGCTCAGTGAAACGCCGTGAAAGGTCGACACGGATGTTAAGTGGGTTTTCACGGTGTAGTCGGCGGACACGTGCAGCCGATCATCGATTGCTGCACCGGATGCGTCAGCATGAGCGCATCGCGCTGGTTGTCGCGTTGTGCAAACCTTCCTTAAGGCGTTCCGGCCCTTCGACGCGGTCACGACCTGATCCCTTGACCCGATAGAGAGCCGCGTCCGCACGGCCCAGTAGCTTGTCCAGGTCCTCGCCAGGGGAGTAGGCAGCTACGCCGAGGCTGATGGTCATACGCCCAATTCCGGTGAAGTCTGTGCTGGCGATGCTGGACCGAAGTTTCTCCGCCAACCTTGCCGCTTGATCGAGCGACGTCTGCGGAGCGACGATCAGGAATTCCTCGCCGCCCCATCGACCTGCAATGTCAGTGCGCCGCGTCGCATCGCAACCTGGCCTACCTCGATCAGCACCGCGTCTCCCACCAAGTGGCCGTGCGTGTCGTTGACCTGCTTGAAGTGATCGATGTCAATAAGGACGACTGCAAAATCGTTGCCATACCGTGCCGCCAACTCAATGTTGTCAAAGAGGGCCTGATCAAGCCGTGCCCTATTGGGCAACTGTGTCAGCCGGTCCGTCAGCGAAAGCCGCGTGATTTCACGATTGGCGTCTTCCAGTTCTGAGGTTACGGCGTCGATAAAATGCACGAGGCGTGTGACGATACGGGAGTGCTTATTGGCGTAAGGGTCAGACATTCCCTCAACCCGAGTCGACGGGTCGCCATCTTCGAGGACAGTACCGTTCGGCGCAGCGCCTTCGCGCAGACCGACCGCAACCATCGTGGAGTTCAGCAGGGTCACGCGCTTGGTTCCGCAAATTGCCCATAGGTATAGAAGCCGAACGTGGGCGCGTTGGTCTCAAACGGTAGTGTCTCCAGTTCGGCTTCTCGCTGCATCAGAAAACGACGGCAGCAGCATGAGTACAGAAAATTGACTTGCGACCCGAAGTCAGTCAACGCGCGATGGACCTGCTTCGCGTCGTTGACAATCAAATCCAGGTCACCATAGCCCATGCGAAATGTCTCGCCTTCCGCGATATCGGCTGCGAACTGCAGGCCCCCGTCATCGGTCCCGGAAGCAGGCGTCCGTGCCACCAGCATACCCTCGCGTTCGACGAGCAGGGGAAACTCCATGGCATTCATGAAGAAGTCCTGATCGTTGGGGATGCCGAGGTAGCGTTTATAGATATCGAATGCAGGCGCACCATCGATGCGCTTGACCTGCAATCCCTCAACCTCGCTGATGCGCATGGGCTTGCTGAGAGGGCGCCAACCCAGGTAGGTCTGCGTCTCGACGTGGAGATCCTCTCCGGTCATTGCAATAACGACCGCCCCACGACTGAATAGCTCGGTGCTGGTGAAGACCAGCGAGTTCTCCATCCCGAAATAGTCAGCGGCGCCGCCGCCAAACACCGGAAGGCTTAGGGCCACCGAGTCCAATCCCGTGAGAAGGGACACTCCGTCCATGCTCACAGTCGTCGCGAGGAGCAGCACTCCGGCTACGCAGGCCGGGCGCTTCGGCGATGCGTCGCCCCAGTTCGGCGCCCACTCGGTGTTCCTCTCCTGGCTCACAAGCCAGGCCAACGGCCATCAATCCGGAACTACCAAAGAACGTGAAGCCGATGATCGTCTGGTTGGTCAGCAGGCGACCCTGCGCAATTTCGCCCACTGTGGTTGCTCCCACCACCACGGCCTGGGGCAAGCGTTTGCAGATGCATGCTGTGACTGCGTGAATGTGCGTGGGGTCACTTTTTTAGCAATAGACATGCACCAGGATTGACCGCGCCACCTTCGCAGCTTCCGGAAGGGGCGACGCGAAGCGTGAAGTCCAGCGCGGCCACACCGTCGAAACATACGAGATATGAGGGATCATGGCATCCCCCTGTAGTTCCACGGATCAAGCAGTTCGAGCCACCGCAACGTCCTTGCTGACGATCCCACTTCACCGAGCGGGCTCAAATTTGTCCGGCCGAAAACGAGACCGGCAAATTTGGGCCCTGCAGCGTCAGTTTAGTCCCCATGAATTGTTGAGATTTGAGGTTGCTCGAACGAGAAGCAATTGCATCAGCTGCGACTTCGCCCTCGCTCCGGCCTTCGGCAGAGCGGCACCACTCCTCGCAAAGACGCGATGAATAGGGCACCCCAGGCATGGGTTCGTGGTTGGCGTGGGCACCTGCCATTCCGGTGCCCCCTCCCCGTCAAAAAGCGCGCAAAGTCTTCGGATGAAATGGTTTAGGCTTGGACTTCGGTTGGCGTTTCATGTCGAACTGATTCGATAGCAGGACTGAAGGCTTGGATGGATTGCGCGGCCTGAGGTGGGTTTAGTCAAGCCGACCCTTTATGACTTGAGATTATAGCCTGGGGTTGGGTGCGGTTCACTTTCGCGAGGGCCCACGTCTCAGCTACAAGTTGGGCGCCGGGAATGAGCAACACTTCTCGAACGCTTCAGCGACCAGTGCATGCCGATTATGCGGTGGGTGGCCAACTTCCTTTGGCGAATGCGACTCTCATGCACTGATTCGCAAAGTGGCGAGCGACGGCCGGGGATCATAGATCGACACAGGAGATTCATATGCCACTTAAGGATGTTTTTGCTGGATGAGTTGCGCGATATGTACAGCGCTGAGAATCAGTTGGTGAAGGCGCTACCCAAGCTTGCAAAGGGCGCGAAGGACGCAAAGCTGAAGGCGTTGTTTACGGCGCATCTGGAAGAGACCAAAGGCCAGGTAGAGCGGTTGAAGGAAGTCTTCGGCCATCTGGGCGAGAAGCCGACCGGAGAGCACTGCAATGGGATGGAGGGCATCGTCGAGGAAACCGCAGCGTTGGAGAAGGATGAAGAGGGAGCATCCTTTGATAGCGGCCTGATCGGCGCTGCACTACGGACTGAGCACTATGAGATCGCCGGGTATGAGGCGTCGATTTCGATGGCCGACGCTGGGGATGCACGATGTGATTGATTTGCTGACTAAGAATCTGAACGAAGAGAAGGCGGCGGCGGCGAAGATTTCCGATGCAGCTAGCTCGATCTTTACGCAGAGTTCTGAAGAGCCGGAGCAGAAGAAGAAACCGAAGTCCGCGAAGGAGAAGTACTCGGCGCAGAAGAGCCGCGAGGATGAGAAGGCAGCGGCTCCTGGGTTGAGGAAGCGGGCTTCTTAGGTTGGTGTCGGTGGTTCGGAGAGCCTCGCGGGTGCGAGGCTCTTTCTTTGCTTAGATGTGGGCACCCGCCAAATACTCACGGGTGTAAATTCTAAGCTTCCCTTTGCGCAGCCATAAGCTTCAGAAGTGCCTGAGCCGCGGAGGTCGATGATGCGGGGTTCTGCCCCGTAATCAGGCGGCCATCCGTGATGGAAAAAGGCTGCCAGTTCGCCATTTTCTCAAAGACGGCGCCGAGCCGCAGCAGTTCATCTTCAACGAGGAACGGCACAACCTTCGTCAGGTTCATCTCTTCTTCCTCGCCATTCGTAAAGCCCGCTACATGCTTCCCCTTACCAGCGGCTCGCCCCTTGTACTTAACATGGCGAAGCACCCCAGGCGAGTGGCAAACCAATGCAATTGGCTTGCCGGAATTGTAGAAGGATTCGAGCAGAGCGATGGACTCCGGGCTCTCCGCGAGGTCCCACATCGGACCGTGCCCGCCTGGATAAAACACCGTGTCGTAATCCTCTGCCTTTACATCCGCAAGCTTGATATCTGCACAGCTTGCGCCGCCATATCCGTTTTGAATCGCGCCATCGGTGGTGTCTGATTTTCTGGTTGGTCGCTTTTTGGGTCAAGCGGTGGCTGCCCGCCCTTCGGAGAAGCAAGCGTCAGTTCGACACCGGCGTCTTTGAAAACGAAGTACGGAGCCGCAAATTCTTCCAGCCAGAAACCGGTTTTGAGACCGGTGTTGCCGAGTTGATCGTGTGAAGTTAGAACCATCAGAATTTTCACGTTCTGTCTCCTCTTTCGCTATGAAGATCAGGATTGCAGCCGACGCCGAATCGCGGGACCGCGAAATTCAGCCTTCTTGCCCGGGCCCTTGGAAACCCGGACCCTGGAAACGTTGTGGAGGCAACCCAGATGCCAAGCTCAACCGACTCATCGATCATACCCCCGCGGTTAGCGCCGAAGGCGAGCGGCATGATATGGGGTATCGTCGTTGCAGCACATTCTCCGATGGAGGAACGAGAGATGGATTGGAGACGGTTGATCCAGTTCGCACTGCTGGGTAGCAGTGATTTGGAGCAGTTTGCCATTCTGCTGGTACGCGTTTCAATTTCGGGCTTTCTTCGCCATCTCCGGGGCAAACAAATTGTTTGTCGCCGGCGGCATGAAACCTGTTTACGATACGCTCGTTAAGGCCAAATCCCGTTTCCCCGCCAGATGGCTTATTTCGTGTCCAGTGTCGAGTTGGTTTTTGCGGACCGCTGGTAGCCATCGGATTTCTTTCGAGCCCCGCCTGCATAGCTTTATTGATCACATGATTGTCGCCACCCTGACCAGCGCGATTTCTACCTTTCCTAAAAGACTTTCACCTGTCAACTGGCTCGACGATCTCCTCTATCTTCCGGAAGTCCTGTACGTCCTCTTCTTTATCTGGCTGATCTGCTCCGGTCCAGGAAAATTTAGTGTCGATTACTGGATCGCTGGCAAGCTACTGAGGTGATCGTATGACCCAGCCCCTTGACGGGGTCCCCCACAAAACCCTCTTCCCCCGCTTTTTTTTTTCACTTACTAAAGTTTTCAATTTAGTCTCGGAAAATGAAATGGGTTAAGTCTGTGTAACCTTATTTTTTTTTTTTTTTTTTTTTTTTTTTTTTTTTTTTTTTTTTTTTTTTTTTTTTTTTTTTTTTTTTTTTTTTTTTTTTTTTTTTTTTTTTTTTTTTTTTTTTTTTTTTTTTTTTTTTTTTTTTTTTTTTTTTTTTTTTTTTTTTTTTTTTTTTTTTTTTTTTTTTTTTTTTAAAAAAAAAAAAAAAAAAAAAAAAAAAAAAGGTGTGGTGCGGTGCGGTACACGGCCAGTTCACTTTTTTTTTTTTTTTTTTTTTTTTTTTTTTTTTTTTTTTTTTTTTTTTTTTTTTTTTTTTTTTTTTTTTTTTTTTTTTTTTTTTTTTTTTTTTTTTTTTTTTTTTTTTTTTTTTTTTTTTTTTTTTTTTTTTTTTTTTTTTTTTTAAAAAAAAAAAAAAAAAAAAAAAAGTGGTGGTTTTCGGGGTGGCTGGTCTGGCTCTTGTACTTTCAAGGACCCCTTCCCTTTTTTTTTTTTTTTTTTTTTTTTTTTTTTTTTTTTTTTTTTTTTTTTTTTTTTTTTTTTTTTTTTTTTTTTTTTTTTTTTTTTTTTTTTTTTTTTTTTTTTTTTTTTTTTTTTTTTTTTTTTTTTTTTTTTTTTTTTTTTTTTTTTTTTTTTTTTTTTTTTTTTTTTTTTTTTTTTTTTTTTTTTTTTTTTTTTTTTTTTTTTTTTTTTTTTTTTTTTTTTTTTTTTTTTGGGGGGGGGGGGGGGGGGGGGGGGGGGGGGGGGGGGGGGGGGGGGGGGGGGGGGGGGGGGGGGGGGGGGGGGGGGGGGGGGGGGGGGGGGGGGGGGGGGGGGGGGGGGGGGGGGGGGGGGGGGGGGGGGGGGGGGGGGGGGGGGGGGGGGGGGGGGGGGGGGGGCGAGGTCCCCGATTCTACTGCAGGAACACAACAATAGTTGATTGCTCACAATAAATTCACAATCTTCCGCTATCAGAGCGTCAACCGTACGTGAGGTCTGTGCTCTGTCCGACCTCGATAATATATCCGTCAGGATCGCGGATGTAGCAGCGGATCTCGCCGTACTTGGGGATCGGCTCCGTGATGAACTCCGCTCCTCGGCTCTTCCATAGCTCATAGCAGGCTTGAATATCCGCAACCCGGAAGTTCATAAAGCTGTTGATGTGATTCGGGTCGGGGACGCTGAGCGTTACCGTCGGCTTATCCGGAGTTGGCCCGCCCCCAACGTTCAGGATCATCCAGATATTCGCAAGCTGAAGGTACGGAGGCGCGTTGCCGTCACCCATGGTCAGAATGCGAGCGCCGAAGACCTTTTCGTAGTAACGAGCCGATCGCTCGACGTCGGCGACGGTGAGAAAATGCGCGATGCTGATCCCTTCCTTCGGGGGCATCTCATAGCTCTTCTGATCGATTTGTACGCTGCTCATTGACGACTCCAATCCGGATAGACTTACCGGCGGGGAAACCACGGAACCAGCCCCACTTACCGGCTCACTTTTTCTTCGCGTTGAGTGCCTGTAGAAGAAGTTTCAGAACCGCTTCATCAGAGAACGGGTTCTGGCCCGAGATCAACTCTCGATCTTGAAGGGCGTAGCTCCCCCATGGAGCGACCACACTAACGTCGCCGCCCGCCGTACGCAAGGCGAAGTCCGGGTAAAACAGAACCTTACCACCAATCTCAAGCGGCTCCCGCTGCTGTTCTTCCGCCGTCGCAAAGATCGTCATCTTATATCCGGCATAGATCCAGCCTTGAGCCTTGGCGTGCGCTCCGGCGACATCGCCCGCTGCCAGCGCTGCGACGAACTCCCACGAATTCGGAAGAGCCGAGAGGAGTGAAATCGGGCCATGGCAGAGCACAGCCGTAGGCTTGGATGTTTCATGAAAGTGTCTCATCACGGTGCCAGCGTCGGGATCATCGAGAAGATCGATCATCGGGCCATGGCCGCCCGGAACGAAAACAGCGTCATATTGATCCAGGCCCGATGCGATGACATCCGCTGATGCGAGTTGGATCTCTGAGCCCAAGTCAAGCCGTCGCGGAATAGCATGTAGTCCTGAAGCTTGGCCGCGTCCCCGCCGAAAAAGTCGACGACCTCGGAATGGACATCCACTTGGGGCGTGTTGCCTTTGGGGTTGGCGAAGGTGATTTCGTAGCCCTCCTTCATCAGGGCGCGAACCGGAACCGTCACTTCGTTGAGGTAGTAGCCGGCGCCGGTATAAACCTTGCCATCCTTCAAGGGCAAACCGCGACCGCTCGAGACTCAGTGCCAGGACTTTTCCTTTTGTTGCCATTTTTGTTCTCCTCTCTGAAATCGGAACTAAGACTGGAGACAGACGGGACGCGCAAGGGCGGGCGCCGCGCTTGATGTGGATTATGACTGCGGAAATCCGAACATCAACCACGACTGATTGGCTACCCAATGCGGGTATAGCTCCGTCATCTGATCGAACAGCTCCTGGTCGGACGTCGCGGTTTTCTGTAGCCGATCAAAGTCCTGCAGGTAACGCTTGGTGTCCTGGATCGTCGAGGGAGAGTCGGGCGCGCCAGGCTTCTTGTGACCGGCGACAACAATCGCCGGGTTCAGCGCCGCTAACCGGTCCAGCGCCGCGATCCAATTCTGTCGGCTCTCGGGGGTGGTGTCGCCGACGTACATGCGGCATTGGTTGTACACAACGTCGCCAGCGACGATCAGGCCGATCGATGGAACGTATAGAGACGTCGAATCGGGACAATCGGTGCGGCCCTGCTCGATGATGCGCAATTCGTGGCCCTCAAGCGTGAAGGTGTCGCCCTCATAGGGCTCAGGTCCAACCAACTTCGTGGGCACTTGCCCAGGAAACATTCGGCGGGCTAACTGCTGCACTGCGGGAGACAAATACATCTGTATGCCCTCCACCGCCTTGGGCGTTGCGATCGCCCGAGCGCGTGGAAAACGGTCGAGCAGAACGCTCAAACCGTAGAAGTGGTCGAAATGCGCATGCGTTATATAGATGGTCTCCAGGTTCCGGTTATGCAGCGCAATCCAGTCCGCGAGCGCCTCGGCCTCAGCCACCGTGGTCATGGCGTCCACCAGTACCGCGTCGTACTCGCCGAAGATCAACGTCGACGTGGCCGGATCAAAGCCGAGCGGCTCGCCGAAGGGCCTTGGCCGCTCGCCGACCATAGCCTTTCCCGGGGCGGTAAAAACGTTCACGCTAAGCGTGTTCGACGTGACAGGCGCGGTCATGTGCGTGGTCTCCTCAAGTTCATAGGATGCTCCTCTCGCTACCTGAACCTGGGGTGCCTCCCAATGCGAACGATGAAACCCTCCCGCGGGGGCATCTCATCGCTCTTCTGTCCGATTTGTACGCTGTCCATTGGCGATTCCAATTCCGATAAACCGTGCTCACTTGCTGATTCCGGTTCATTCGTATCGTAACCCAGCCACAATTAAGCTTGATGAGGAAAGGCGAAACATCTTCATCCCGTATGCTTTTTGATCAATTCCACCACAACTTCGGTTCCGAGCTTGATACCAACGTCCTTCACCCAGTTGCCGAGCCCAGCTAGAATCTCTAGAACTTTTTCTCCTCGCCCATTTTTGGCTTCGTTTTCAGCATAAGCCAAGGCATTTTGCGCTTCAACGGTTTCGGCCGTTTCAGGCAAGCTGTCGATTTGCCTCTTCAGTTTGGACAATTCAGACGCTACTTCGTTTAGGTCGACGTCGGCTTTTATCTCTTGCCACTGTAGTGCGAATTCGGTTCCAAATACCTGGGAAGCAGGCCCTTGAGTCAAGGTATTTGCCGAAACATATTTATCTCCTAATGTCAGTTCATTGATGACGATTTTTCCAACGGTGTTTGAAAATCTAGTCTGCCCAAGGACGGACAACCGCTTTGTCGTCGCATCTTCATTTCGAAGAGCCTCTGTCAATGGTCCTCTGAGTTCAGCAAGAACTTGCGGGTGTTCGCGGCTGCCCGCAAACGTTGCGGAATCTGAAATCTTGATTGCAGCGCTTCTCAGGCGCTCGGCAATCTCAGGATTTCCGATTTGATTGGCCGCCCTTAGACAGAACATAACTAATTCCTGATTTGCTTCCCCTCTATCGAATGGGAATTTCGAGGCAAGCCCGACATAACCACCCAAACTGTCTAGGACTCTTTCGGAAATTGTGGCGGATTCTCTTCTAAGAACCTCAAACGATGGAACGAACAGGCCATCGAAATCTTGAACGTCAAGCTCTTTCGCCATTCTTCCTACCGTTGATTCTGGAACGATTGGACAAACGCAAATAGGATAGCCGCATTGAGTACAGAGGCCGGGGAAACGTTTCAAATACTCCGACTCAAAATCAAATGGCTCTTTATCATCCAGCTGAAGTTGAAGACTGTACTCATTCGCGAGGCCCATTAAAATATGAAAAAACATCCGCTGCTTCTCCAGCGAAATATTTCGGGAATCGATCAAACACACGCACGGCTTCCGCCAATTCCCCTAATTCTTCAAATAGCCCAAAAATACTTTTCGACCTGTCGTCCAAAGTTCTCGGATATATCTTGTCGAACATATGTTGCCATTCATTAATACCTACGGGGCGCATACCCTTGTTGGTATGGTATTTCCTCTGAAGATCGGTGTGGTTGACAGTCGGCTCGGTTCCTCGAACTGTCTTACAGACTCCGTCGGAGTGAGGGCACTCTCGGCAGTATGGACATGCGTACGGAAATTTTCGAAATATTAGTTCTTCGACACTGGCGACTTTGAACTTCGCAAGAAGTGGAAAATACCATCCGAGAGCTTTGCAGAGAGCGTCCTCGATTGTTGTGCTCTCACGTTTCTTTTTGCGGACATGAACCGTCAGAAGTCCACATACTTCGACAAAATGGGAGAAGGTGGCGCTTGCTGGTCTGTGCGCATTTTGTTCGCTGTAAATGTGAGCGGTCATCTTATAGAGGTCATCGAGCCGAAATTTACTCTTGGGCATTTGAGTGAGTCTCCGTCACTTCTGTTGTTAGGAATTTCCGAGCAACTGATTATTACAGACGACAAAGCCCCGCGAAGACGGGGCTTGTCATTTCGTTGTCACTGCGCCCAGACCTAGGCCAACCGCCTACGCATTTTTCGTCGATAAAATGCGGGCCGAATCGAGCTTCAGCATTCGGCGATTTGCGGATTTCAGTCGGGTCTTTACTTTATTCACGTCCTCAGAGATAGGAAGGTTTTCTGGCGCGATCCCACTATTCTGCAGCATAGTAGATCGAACCTGTTTTCCAATGCTTTTCGCTGCTTCTTGAAGAGGTTGCTGGCCGCGAATATTTTTAGCGCGGATTCGCTCAGCAGTCTGAGTGATTCGAAAATAGTTGCCCGCCAGTTCAGTCGATCCCATGAAGTCATACAATACCGTGGCATCGCCGACGCCCTTCTTAATTCTGAGATCACGGAGACTCATGTTGTACATGCCGCGGATGCCCGCGTCCTTGAAGAAGGCATAGCCAGCGTCGTGAATTCCTGCAGCCTTCGCTACTCCGCTAAGCATCTTCTCGCCAATTTTGATTTCTTCGCGCAGCTCGATCCGAGGAAGATCATCATCGGTCACTGCTTGGTCCAATACGCTAGCAGCGATCGCCGAGAAATAAATCTTGGCGGCGGCCACTTGCGTCTTCTTGTCATCAGCATGCATCGTCGTAAGAAAACATGCGAATCGAGTCAATCGATAAGTCGAGATCGTCTTTCCGTCGATTACGGCTGTCGTCTGTATAAAGGCATCCGGGATCTGAATTCCAAGCTGCGCGCAAGACGAAATCGCCTTGTTAATAACATTGGCAAAGGATAAATAGCTCGTGTATCCGAGCCGCGTCATCAGCTCAACAGCGTCCCAATACCTAACGCCATTTTGCTTGGCACAATCTTCGAAATCGTTGAAAAGCTCCTTCGCTACCTGCATTTCCGACATAACGCTTTCTCCGTGTTGCGTGGTCTTCCCTAGCTGCAGCCGCTTGTGCTTCCGCAACACATGCATCGGTAGCAGGAGCCGCTGCGGGTCATGATGGCTCCGCAGGTGGCGCAGCTTGGGGCGTCGCCCATGTCGTACATGGACTTCATGGCGTCGGCGGCGTGGTAGATGCCTCGGTCTTCGAGCGTGGGCATTCCGGGTTCGAGGCCGCTGCGGGCGCTCAGGTCAGGGGCGATTCCCTGCTGCGGTGGCGTGGTGGTGTAGTAGTCGTCCGGGCTGGAAACAACAGCAGATCCTCCCGCTTCGCGGAAGGAGGACAACAAGGGAGTGGCGGACGACGCGTCAGAGGATGACGAGGCGTTGAGCGCGGGAACGATCGTGTTGCCGGGGCTGGTGACGGTGCCTTCGACGGGGATGGAGGCCTGAGGGCTGAGTCCGGCGAAGAGGTCGAGCTGGTGTCCGGAGAGGAAGCGGATCTGGATCCAGCGGAAGATGTAGTCCATGATCGACTTGGCGTAGCCGATCTGCTCGTTGCCGGTCCAGCCGGAGGGCTCGAAGCGGGTGTGGGCGAACTTCTCGCAGAGGACACGCAGTGGCACGCCGTGCTGGAGGGCGAGAGAAACGGCCGTGGCGAAAGAGTCCATCAGCCCGGAGACGGTGGAGCCTTCCTTTGCCATCCTGATGAAGATCTCACCAGGTTGCCCGTTGGGATAGAGGCCGACAGTGATGTAGCCCTCATGACCTGCCAAACCAAATTTGTGCGTCACGCTGGCGCGCTCGGCGGGGAGACGGTGACGGACGGCGCGAGGCGGGGCCTGGGCGTCGGCAGAGTCGGAGTTCTTGAGCGCGGCTTCGGCGATCTGGCGAAGCTGGGTCTCGAGGGCGGAGACGCGGGTGTAGGCAGCCTCGATGGAGGCTTGCGCGGCGGCTTTGGCTGCGGCAACGGCTTCCTCGATCTCGATGGTGCCAGCGGCTGCGGGAGCGACCGCGGCTATAGCCTTGGTTCCCTTCTTGTCGGCGTCGGTCTGCGCGTTAACGTTGAGCGGCTGGGTGCCTTTGGAGTTGTCGCGATAGATAGCGACGGCTTTGAGACCCTGGCGCCAGCTCTCCATGTAGGCCTCGGCGATGTCGTCGACCGAGCAGTCCTGCGGGAGGTTGACAGTCTTTGAGATCGCCCCCGAAAGAAACGGCTGCGTTGCACCCATCATCTTGATGTGGCCGAGGTAGTGGATGCTGCGCGTGCCTTTGGCGGGCTTGAAGGAGCAGTCGAAGACGGCGAGGTGCTCGGGCTTGACGCCGGGAGCGCCTTCGATAGTGCCGGTGGCGTCGATGTAGCTGACGATGGCGTTCACTTCAGCCTCGTTATAGCCGAGCTTGATGAGCGCCGACGGCACGGTGTTGTTGACGATCTTGATCATGCCGCCGCCGACGAGTTTCTTGTATTTGACGAGGGCGAGATCGGGCTCGATGCCGGTGGTGTCGCAGTCCATCATGAAGCCGATGGTGCCGGTGGGAGCGAGGACGGTGACCTGGGAGTTGCGGAAGCCGTGCTTTTCCCCATGGGCGAGTGCGCCGTCCCAGGCGTTGCGGCTGGCTTCGATGAGGGGGTCGAGTTGCGGGACGACGAACGGCTCACTGCTGTTCTTCGACTTGCCAATGTTGTTGACCTCGGCGCGGTGCATTCGGACGACGTCGAGGAAGGGCTCGCGGTTGACGTAGAAGCCGGGGCAGGCTCCGCCGGCGATGTGCGCCTGCTGCGTGAGAGGAGTGGCTGCTCCGAGGGCGGGGCAGGACTCCGCGATGCGCGAAGACTGCCAATACGCATCACCACAAAGGATCGAGGTGAGTGTAGCCGCAAAGTCGCGGCCAGCATCCGAGTCATACGGCAGACCGAACGCCATCAGCAGCGCGCCGAGATTTGCGTAGCCGAGACCGAGTGGGCGATAGTCGTGCGAGTTCTTCGCGATCATCTCGGTGGGATAACCCGCGGCGTCGACGATGATCTCCATCGCAGTGGTGACGATGCCGATGGCGTGACGGTACGCAGGAATGTCGAACTGGCCTCCCGGAGTGAGGAACTTCAGGAGATTGAAGGATGCAAGATTGCAGGCGGAGTCGTCGAGGAACATGTACTCGCTGCAGGGATTGGACGCGTTGATGCGTGCCGTATTTTTACTGGTGTGCCAACGATTAATGGTGGTGTCGTACTGCATGCCCGGGTCGCCGCACTGCCAAGTGGCTTCGGCGATGGTGTGCATGAGGTCGCGGGCACGAAATTCCTTGACGGGCTTCTTGTCTTTGACGGTGCGGGTGGAGAAGGTGCCATCGGTTTCTACGGCGCGCATGAACTCGTCGGTGACACGGACGGAGTTGTTAGCGTTCTGGAAGAAGATGGAGGTGTAGGCCTCGGAGTCGGGGCTGGAGCCGTCGTAGCCGGCCTGAACGAGATGCCAGGCCTTCTCCTCTTCCTTGACCTTGCACTGAATGAAGTCTTCGATGTCGGGGTGATCGACGTTGAGGATCACCATCTTGGCTGCGCGACGGGTCTTGCCGCCGGATTTGATGACGCCCGCGAAGGCGTCAAAGCCGCGCATGAAGCTGAGTGGGCCGGAGGCGGTGCCACCGCCGGAGAGGGTTTCCATGCTGCCACGGATGTTGCTCAGGTTCGAGCCTGCACCTGATCCCCACTTGAAGAGCATGCCTTCGGTCTTGGCGAGGGTGAGGATGGAATCGAGGGAGTCCTGGACAGAGTTGATGAAGCAGGCCGAGCACTGGGGCTTGCGGTAGCCGGTGACGGAGAACTCGATGGCGCAGGAGTGCGGGTTCCAGTGCCAGTTCTGGGCGTCGGAGTTAGGCTCGAGGCGGTCGCAGCCGACGTTGAACCAGACCGGAGAGTTGAAGGCGACCTTCTGGTTGAGAAGAAGGTGGGCGAGCTCGGCGTAGAAGGTCTCGGCGGCTTCGGGCGAAGCGAAGTAGCCAGCAGTGATGCCCCAGTCGCGGATGGATTCGGCGACGCGGGTGATGAGGGCGCGGACGCCGGACTCGCGCTCGGCTGTGCCGTTGAGGCCGTGGAGGTACTTCGAGGCGACGATGTTGGTCGCGGTCATGGACCAGTCGGCGGGGACTTCGACGTTCTTCTGCTCGAAGATGATCTTGCCTTTGAAGTCCTGGATGATGGCGTCGCGGAGCTCCCAGATGATCTCGTCGTAAGGGGAGATGCCGGGGCGGGTGAAGTGGCGATCGAAGGTCAGGCCAGGGGCGCGGGAGGTGAAGGGGGGCGCGGTCTGATAGTCGGCGCTGTGGGTTTGGCCCTGAGTCTGGTTGGGGATGATCGCCATGGTGAAACTCCTTCTAATTTGATGAAAATCTATAACTTTTGGCTCACGACGGTCAGTGAGTCTTGGGACCGGTTTCTCGAAACTCTTTTTTGCATCACAGCGCTGGCAGGTTGAGCCGGGCTGGGGAGGCGTCGGCGTCAGGTGAGCAAAAAAGCTTACGTCGAAAACGAAATGTCTGGGGTGTTGCAGTCGTGAAAGTAACGCCCCCTATAGGGTCTGTCAAGTATAAAGCACAACATGTTGTGTTGCCTGTGCGAATACCCGTATTAATGCGACGTAAACGACTTAGAACGTTGAAAAATGGGGGATTTTGCTGTGGATTTCGGCCGGAAGGCGCGAAATTCATAGGGTTTACTGGTCAGTAATAGGGCATCGTTTGAGGGTAGGCGCGGAGGGGTGAGAAGGGCAAGGTGCAGGAGTGGTGCAACAGGTGTGGATCGGGGTGGAAATGTGGGAAATGGGGCAGCATCAACTCCATTCGGTTGTTGCACTCTTTTCCCAGCTTTAGCGCGTTCTCACCCTGAACCCTCCCGTCATCGTCCGATCCAGGCGATCGATGGTGTATTTCGTTAGATCTAGGTTCGGAACCGTCAAGGTGGTCTGGATACGACGGACGACGGAATAAGGAGTGGTGGTGACAGGAGTGCCACGGCAGATGAAACTGGAATGGCGCATATCCTGCGGCTGGTTCGAGAAGAGGAGCGGTTTGACCTTGACGGGGTCGAGGCCAATCTCTGCGGGACTTGAGTCGATGTCGCCAATCCATACACTACCCAACGTTCCGGACGTGGGAGATGGCGGCGACTGAGAGCACGGGCCTTCGGTCCAGTAGGTGCTTACAGAGGTTAGTCCGGGTTCACCCATGGCAAAGCGGCATTCGGGGTATGTGCCGAAGGCGTCAGAGACGGAACATATTCCGCCGGCCGCGGAAAAATTCAGGTTTCCGGCCTGATTGGTAACTGTCGCGCCAGCACGAAGCTCAACGAGAGCGAAGTTTAAAGTGACTATGACCGGGGTCGCCTTGATAAGGCCAAGAAAATTCTCATTAATAGGAACATCAATGAACGACTGTGATCTATCGGGTCGATAGTAAGTCGAGACTTTTTGCCATTTTGATGTCCACCGTGGCCCATTTGGCGCCTCAATAGAGACTTGAACGGCTTGGTTACGTATCAGAAAGCCTGGAGAGACTCCGGAGACAGTGAGAGGGAGATAGAGGTCGACTCGCGACCTCTCATGCGAGGGATCAACGGTATTCTGACGTTCGGGATGGGGATCGAAGGTGAGTTGGACAGGTGACTGCGCGGTGGCAGTAAGTGGTGGGTAAAGATGGCGGACCACGGTTTGAATCGGCCATGCAACGTTACAGGCGATAGCGAGGAATGGCAGACCAAGAAGCAGCCAGCGTGAACGCCATGTGTGGCGCGTCGCATATTGCAGAACGATGACCAGCAGGAAGATAAAAAAGGAAAGAGCGAAAGTGAACTTGCCTGCATACGGGTTTTCGAAACCAAACTGATCTGAGGGAGAGAAAAACGTCAGCATCCAGAGGATAAGTGCAAGATAGACAACAACACCCAACACGGTAAGGATGAGCCGAGAAAAGTTTGAGGTGACGGTGGCAATAGCAGCGATGGGAAGAATGAGAACGCCTGTGATCAGGATGAGGTTGTAGAAGAGTCCTGGCAAATAGGCGAAGGGATGGAAACCTGCCGCTGCAAGAAGTACTACCTGAGCGATGAAGATCGGAAGGTAGAGAAACGCAAGGAGGAAGAGAGCCTTTGCCGCTAAGAGTTTCTTCCATTGATACGGGCGAGTGATCCAGAACTGGCCTTCCCCAACCAGAGATTCGTCGAAGATGAGGCGGGCGGCGAGCACCCACCAGGCAACCGGCACGAGTGCGGTAATTAGAGCCGCAACAATTGGCAGATAGGGGCTACGACTGGCGATAAAATTTGACCGTGTTTCGAAAGTGATACGGACGAAAGCTACGGTTATAGCAAGTGAGACCAGTATCTCTGGCCAGAGGTGGCGCGCATCTTTTTTGAAAATATGCAGGATCTGGTTCATGCTTCTCTTCCCTTCTGCGTGGATGAGTGCGTGGAAGAGCTTTTGGCGATGGCAAGGAAGATCGATCGGAGGGTCATGGGAGTGAGGGTGATATCGCGGGCGTTGGGGAAGATTTGAGCGAGTTCTGCGGCGGCGGCTCCGTTGGCGGCTTCGGTATGGGTGAAGCGGAACACCGTGCCCACGGTTTGAGGCAGTAGCCACGTTGCGGGAATAGTTTTGGGAAGTGGTTCGGGCTGGTTGAGCGTGATTTCGACTTCACGGAAGCGGTTGGTGAGCGTAGCCATCTCTTCAGAGAAGAGGAGGCGGCCGCGATCGAGGTAACCTACGTGGGTGGCGAAGGATTCGATCTCGGAGAGATCGTGGGAGGAGAGCAGGATGGTGCTCTCAGGAGCGCGTTCGAGCAGGCCTTCGATAAGTTCGTCGCGTACCAGAGGATCGAGCCCGGAGAACGGTTCATCGAGGACGATGAGCGCAGGGCGGTAGGCGAGCACGCTGGCGAGGGCGACCTTCATCTTCATACCGCGGGAGAGATTCTTGATCTTGCGATCGAGGGGAAGATCGAACTGGCGGAGAAGATGCTGTTCGAGTGCTGCGTCCCAGGTGGGATAGAAGGGGCGCACGTAGTCCAGAAAATAGCTGACAGTCATCCACTCGGGGAGTTCCTGATTTTCGGAGACGTAGCCGATGTGAGTAAAAACATCGCCAGCGACATTGGCGGTCGGGTGGCCGAGGACCTGCGCGGTGCCAGTGGTCGGGCGAAGGATGTTCATCAGGAGCTTGATGATGGTGGTCTTGCCGGCGCCGTTAGGGCCAACGAGCGCATAGATGGCCTGCTTTGGAATGGTGAGGTCGAGGCCTTTGAGGGCGTCGGTGCGACCGTAGCTGCGAGAGAGGTTCTGAGTTTGGATTACAGGGGTCATTTCTTTCTGCGGCCTCCATCGGGAGTTGTTTCGTCTTCATCTTCGCCAGGGTTCTGGTCTTCGTCCGGGCTTAGCCGGTTCCAGTGCTGGGCGAGGCTGGTGAGGAGGTCGTCGCGGTCGATGCCGAGACGCTTGGCTTCGACGACGAGTTGCTCCACCTCACGGCCGAGGAGTTGGGTACGCTCTTTGCGGGTGGAATCAGGGCGTGCAGCTACGACGTTGCCAATGCCGGGGCGGGTTTCAAGGAGGCCGTCGGTGACGAGTTGCCCGACGATTTTATGGGCTGTGTTGGGGTTGATCTTGAGTTCGCGGCTGAGGACCCGGACGGAGGGGAACGGGTCTCCGGGAAGGAGCTGGCCGGAGATCATCGCCTTCTGCGCGGCGTAGACCACCTGCTCGAAGATGGAGAGGCCAGGCCGGAATTGAACGCTGAAAGGAATCACTACTGTACTATTACACATAGTACAGCAACAATGGAAAAACTATTTTTTCGGTTGGGGCGAATAGGGCCAAGGTAACGACTGAAGGTGATAGCTCGCCACCCACCCAGTAACCCGGTCTTGATTGGGTCAATCGCAACTTCGTGTCCTTTCGTTACGTCTAAACCTGGAGAGGCAATCCGTATGAGATTGAGCCTTCTTCTAGCCGCTACCGTGTGCCTTGTTTCGCAGCCCTCGTTCGGGCAGAACGATGAAAACATTCAGGCGAACGTTCAGAAGGTTCTCAGCGCTTACTCGATCAAGACCATCCGTTCGACCGTGCAGGGAGGTATTGTCACCCTGATCGGCTCTGTCGACCTTTACCGTACAAGATCTCTGGCAGATCAGTTGACGAGCGGAGTTCCCGGTGTAAAGTCCGTTTGGGATCGAGTTGAGGTTTCAGGTTCAAATGTTCCTGACGAGGAATTGACCAGGCAGATCAAGAATCTGATCAGTGACCGCATACGCAAACTCGGCGGCTTTGGCTTCGGATCCATCTCTGTAATCGTGAAGGATGGCGTTGTTACTCTGAGCGGCTATGCCGCTCCCCAATTAGTGTTTCCAGCGACTGAAGCGATTGGGGATCTGCAGGGTGTTAAGAATCTCATTGATCACGTCAAGCTGGTCCCCCCATCCGAACCGCACTGGCAGAGCGGGTTTGGCATTGGGGCCGTTCCGTTTGTGCAATGAGACTCGCAGAAATCTGTCCGTTACCGATTTGGCTGGTTCGGGATGGCCTTTCTGCGCGTTGCCAGTAACTGAAGCCGGCGGGGACAAAATAGGTCCAACCAAAAATAAATCTGAAGAAAGAGCAAAAAGAATAGAGACCAAAGATGTGCGCATAAGAACCATGAAAATGATCACGAAATTGCACTAACAACCAGCAAACGACCCCGTTTTTCCACTGTGGAAATCGCAAAATCCCCGCAAAAACGCCGCTCCCCGTCACAAATAAAAAATAACCACCTACGGCTGAGAATTGGTGACGGTGACACGGGAGCCGAGCGCTTTAATCAGGTCGGGAATGTCGTAGTGGCGAAGGACGCCGGGGAGGATGTCTTCGGGAGCGTTGATGGGCATGGGCGCTTCGAGCAGGCTCTTATAGCTTTCCAAGGTGTGGTCGATGGTGATGTGTTTGAGGCGGGGATCGAGCACGGCGGCGTGGAGGAGGACGAGGCCTAAGTGACCGCTTGCTTGTGCGCTGATCTGATTCGCATCAACAGTAGTGCCGCCAGAGGTAAAGTTGACCGCTGCGATAACATCGTCAACACGCAGGCCCAGCAGGGTTTTGCCGACAAGCTCGGCACGGAGTTCAGTGAGATAGAAGGGACCAAGGGTGGAGGCTTTGGTCTCTTCGATACCTGGAGGAGATGGACGTGGAGCAACAACAAGAACCGCAGTCCCGGCATCGGCAAGCGCGCGGAATCTCTTGATCTCATCACCACGCGAGGCCTCTAGAATCGGGTCAAGCGAGTCTTTGAGCACAATCAGGACAGGATGTTTCCCATCGGCAGGGCGGTAGAACTCGGCCTGGATGTTGATGCTCGGCGCGGTGGCGAGGGTGAAGCGGTGGCGGACATGGACGTCACCTTCAGGCGGTGAGACTAGTGATGGGGATTGCGTATTGATGGGAGAAGGATCGCTGGGCTTTATGGTGGCGTGCGTGACTTCGCGGATGGTCTGTTGCAGTTGCGGTTCGGTGAGAGGGCTCGGTTTGGGTAGGGTTGCGTAGCGCTTGAGGGTTAGGGTGTGAACGGTTTCGCTGCCGGGATAGCTGACGGAGACCTGGCCCGTCGGAGTGACCTGGAGGGCATCTTTGGGGAGACTTGCAGGCAGCGCGAATGGACTCGTTCCTGGAGCTGACGGCGGGGGAAGGATGGGCTGCGCGTCCGAGTGCGCTAGATGCGTGAGAAAGAACGAAACGATCTGTCCTGAGATGGGGCCAAGGTTGCCGTGGCGGCCTATGCCGGTGATCCATTGCAGATTGGCTGTGGCCGGAATGGTGTTGGAGGTATCCGGATTGAGCGTGGGGCCGGTGGGGATGCCCGGAGTCGGGTTGTTGGTTGGCGTGCCTGCGCTGGCGGGATCGAAGAGAGAGTAGAAGCGGCGGGATTCGGTGGCGGTGGCGAGGGCTCCGGCGTAGGGGAACATGTCCTGGGCAGTGGAGATGATGGCGTAGGGGCGCGGGGCGGCGAGTTCGACCCAGTCGGGGAAGTCTAGACCGGAAGCGATGAAGTTGGGGGTGGATTGCTCGGAGTCCTGGGGGCCGAGAGCAGGCAGGAGAGTGTCAAAGCTGGTGAGATAGCAGGCTACAGCGATGGCTTGGACGCGGGCGTCAAGGGCCCCGAGGAGGGCGGTCATGGTGCCGCCGCCGGAGCAGCCAAAGGCTCCGATGCGGCTGGGGTCGATCTCCACGCGGCTGGTGAGGTAGTCGACCGCGCGGATGCCATCCCAGGCGAAGGTGCGGGCGAGGGCGTCGCCGATGAGGGTGGGCTGGAGGCCAGCTTCCCCGTGCTCGCCGGTAGAGGCCTTGAGGAGGGTTTTGGAGGCGTCAGAGGGGTCGGGGTACTGGAGGCGCTCGCCCTGGCCGATCGGGTCGTAGGAGAGAACTGCGAATCCGTTTCGGGCGAAGGTGCTGGCGAACGTGTAGTCGGTGGCTTTGCCGGTGAAGCCGTGGCCGGGCGCAACGACGATTGCGGGGAGTTTTTGGTTCGATATTCCGGGTTTGCCGTCAGGGAGGTAAAGAAGGGCGGTGACGGGGAAGTTTGGCTGGGATTCGTAGAGGATTTTCTCGATGCGGAAGCCGTCGGCTTGCGTGGTGCCGAGGACTTTGGCGTTGAGTGATGTTTTTTCGGGGAGGCCGCCGATGAGGGTAAGGATTTTGGCACGGACTTCGCGCTGGCGGGCTTCGGCCTGAGCTCGGGTGGTGATGGAGGAGATCGTGGCTCGGCGCGCGGCAGCTTCTTTGGCGGCGATGTCGTCGAGGTATTGCGTGAGCTCCGTGCGGCCAATGTTGGAGGGGCTGTTTGGGTCGGGTCTGGCAGGCGCTGTAGCGGGCGTTTGCGCGGAAAGGATTGAAGTCAGAAGAGTCGCCGCTGAGACGAGGTAAAGGGTTCGCATCGTCTTGCCTTGATACACCGTGACGGGAGGCAGGTCAAGACGTGGTCATACCAGTTCGGCCCTCGGTGGGGTATGGCCAGAGGCCAGGGATGTTGGTAAGCAGGCCCGGAACTTGCGTGTAGCGTGGTGCGTAGAGTTCGGGGAAAGACACAACTTCGGGAGACTGGCATGGAAGGGATTGTTTCGACGGCGAGTCCTGTGCAGCGAGAGTATGGTTTGCGGACTGGTACATGGTTGGTAGGCGTGATTGCGCTCGCGGTGGCGGTGATTCATCTCATGACCAACGGGCGGTATGGCCTCCATCGCGATGAGTTGCAGTTCTTGAGCGATGCTCGGCATTTGGATTGGGGGTTTGTGGCTTATCCGCCGTTGACGCCTCTTGTGGAACGGATTGGGTTGCAGATGTTTGGGGTTTCGCTGGTGGGGCTGCGGCTGTTTTCGGTGATCGCGCAGGCGCTGGCGATTGTTGTGACGGGCATGATGACGCGGGAGCTTGGAGGTGGGCGGCTTGCGCAGGTGACGGCCGCGCTGGTAGTGGCAACTTCGGGGTTGCCGGTGTTCGAGGGGACTGAGTTTCAGTACTCGACGTTTGATTATCTGTGGTGGGTGGCGGCAGCTTATTTTGTGATTCGATTGTTAAAGACGGAAGATCCCAGGTGGTGGCTGGGGGTTGGCGCGGCGATTGGGTTGGGTTTGCAGACGAAGTATTCGATCTGCTTTTTCATTGCAGGAATTCTGGGCGGGATGTTGCTGACGAGTGCGCGGCGATTCTTTTTGAGTGGGTGGTTCTGGGTCGGAGTTGCACTGGCTCTGGTGATCTTCTTGCCGAATTTTTTGTGGCAGGTTCGGCATGGGTTCATCTCATACCACTTCCTGCAGCACATCCATGTGCGGGATGTGGGTGAGGGGCGGGCGAATGGATTCTGGCGGGATCAGTTCTGGATCTGCACGAATATGTTTGCCGCACCGATCTGGATTGCGGGAGTTGTGGCGTTTCTGATGAGCCGCCGGTACAAGATGCTTGGATGGATGTACGTAATTCCTGTGCTGCTGTTCTTCTTTGGAAAGGGACGAGGATATTACGTTGCTCCGGCGTATCCGATGTTGTTTGCGATGGGTGCGGTGGTGGGGGAACGTTGGGTTGGGTCGATGCGGCGGGGCTGGCGACTGGCTGTTGAGGGTGTGTTCTTCACGGCTCTGGTGGCGTGGGCGGTGTTTGTCTATGCGCTGATTGTGCCTCTGGCTACGAGTGGGCCGTTGAAGCAGTTTGCGTTGAAGAACAATGGCGATCTAAGGGAAGAGTTTGGGTGGGATGAGATGGTAAAAGCGATTGCGGGGGTTCGCGATTCCCTTCCCGCGGAACAACGGAACAATGTTGGCGTATTGGTGGGGAACTATGGGGAGCAAGGCGCGGTGGAGATTCTGGGGCCGGCCTATGGTTTGCCGATGCCGATCAGCATGACGAATTCGGCGTGGCTGCGGGGGTATCCTGCGCCACCGCCTTCGACCTTGATTGTGCTGGGATACTCGCAGGAGGATGCGGAGAAGACATTTACATCGTGTCGACTGGCGGGGCATAACGGCAATTCGGAAGGCGTGCGGAACGAGGAGAGCAAATATCACCCGGATATTTTTGTTTGCGGGCCGCCGCGGATGTCGTGGCCTGAGTTCTGGAGAACGCACGAGAGATATGGGTGAAGTTTTTGCTAAGATGCGCGGGCGAGACGGAGGCGATTGCGGAGTTGGGCAGTGGCTTCGCGATGGCAGAGCAGGCAGAGGGTGCGTAGGTTGTCCAGGTCACACTGGCCTCCGCCTTCGGCTACGGGGCGGATGTGGTCGGCGTCCCATAGGCTACGGCGAGCGATGATGGACTTCATTCGGTAGAGATGAAGGCCCGCTTTGCGGGCTGGGCCGCGGGCTCGTTTGAGGGCGTTGTAAGCGGCGACGGTGTCGATTTGGCAGACAGCGCAGATGCCGCGGTCGCGGGCGAAGACCTGGTCGCGGAGATAGCCGGGGTCGGTGCGGAGACGCCACTGGTGGACGCAGTAGTCGGAGCAGAAGGTGCGGCGGCGTTTGGCGAGGATTTCGAGTTCGCACCAGCGACAGAGAGGGAGGTTATTGGGGCCGCGCGGGAGGGCTTGGCGCGTGGTTCGGCCGCTGGCGAGATTGCGGGTGGGGAGCATGCTTTTTCAGAATAGAGCCGGTTTGAATGAGTTGGGGATGATGAAGTGGGTTCCCATTGGCTATGATCGGAAAGGTAGTGGAGGGTTGCGATGTCCAAGACGCAGTCGGCGATGGTGTCGTTGGGGAGTGTGGCTCCGGCGTTTGAGCTGGTGGATGTGGTGAGCGGGAAAGCCGTGGGGCGGGATGATGTGTTCGCGTTGGTTTCGCAGGATGCGCGAGCGGATGCGGCAAATTGCTCAACGACAGGATGCCATGGGTTGCTGGTGATGTTTATCTGCGTGCATTGTCCGTATGTGGTGCATGTGGAGAAGGAGCTGGCGCGGGTTGGGCGGGATTACGAAGGAAAAATTGGCATTGTGGCGATCTCATCGAATGATGTGGACGCCTATCCGCAGGATGGGCCGGAGGAGATGAAGAAACAGGCGGAGCGGCTGGGGTTCCGGTTCCCATATCTATATGACGAGACGCAGGAGGTGGCACGGGCGTATGACGCGGCTTGTACACCGGATATTTTTCTGTTCGATGGGCAGATGACGCTGGTGTATCGGGGGCAACTGGATGACTCGCGTCCGCAACGTCCAAGTGGCGGAGGAAATGATATTCCGGTGACGGGCAAGGACCTGCGGGCGGCGATGGATGCGGTGATCGCGGGGAAGCGGCCGGATCCCAATCAGCGGTTCTCGGTGGGATGCAATATCAAGTGGAAGGAATAGGCGACAGGGCAAAAGCATATCCCCGCCTACGGCTACGGATGGCAATTGGGTGGTGCGAGTTGTTGGGCTTCGGTAGACTCAGGTTCGGACAAAGAACAGAGTGAGGAGAGACTGTGGACACGGTGCTCGAAGAGTTGAAGGCGGGGATTCGAAAGTTCCGGACGGAGATTTATCCGGAGAACGAAGCTACCTATCTGAAGGCAGTGAGTGAGCCGCAGAGCCCGCATGCGCTGTTTATTACTTGTGCGGATTCGCGGATCGATCCTGAACTGATAACCCAGTCGAGGCCGGGGGATCTGTTTGTGACACGCAATGTAGGAAACCTGGTGCCGGCATACGGCGAGATGATGGGCGGCGTAAGCGCGGTGATCGAGTATGCGGTGAGCGTGCTGAAGGTCGAGCACATTGTTGTTTGCGGGCACTCGGATTGTGGAGCGATGAAAGGGCTGTTGAATCCAGAGAGCCTGGAGAAAGTACCGACGGTGAAGAGCTGGTTGAAGAATGCGCATGCGGCACTGAGCGTAACGAATTCACTGGCTGAACAGGATGAGAAGCCGATCGACCTGATGCGCAGGCTGACGGAGGAGAATGTTTTGCTGCAGATTCAGCATCTGCGCACGCATCCGTCTGTGGCTGGCGCGATGGCCCGGGAAGCGCTGACTATCTCGGGGTGGGTATATGACATCGGCATGGGTGAGGTGAGGATCTCGGAGGATGGGGGGCGGGTGTTTCGGCCGGTGACGACCGAAGGTGGCGCATGATAATTCGAGTTACAGGGGAGTGGAAGGCAAAGGCACTGTTGCTGCTGTCGTATGTGGCTAAGCCATTGCTGATACTGGTGCTCTACGACATGTCGGTGGTAGTGGTTTATAAGGTGGTGCATTGGGAATCGGTGGGGATGCCGCATATTCCGCTAACCTTGTTCGGGTCGGCGATCGGGCTTATTGTGGCATTTCGCAACCAGTCGTCATACGCGCGTTGGTGGGAGGCGCGGACGATATGGGGCGCGCTGGTAAATAACTCGCGGAGCTGGGCCCGACAGGTGATGACGGTGATGATGCCGTTGAACGGTTCTGACGCTGCTGAGTTGAAGAAATATCAGCGGCAGCTGGTGTATCACCAGATTGCGTATGTGATTGCGCTGCGACAGCACTTGAGGAGGCTGGAACCGTGGGAAGAACTGGTGCCCCTTCTGAGCGAGCGAGAAATGGCAGAGCTACGGGATCAGAAAAATGTTCCGCTGGCGATCCAACAGCAGATGGGCATGCTGCTAAGGGAGTGCCAGGTGCGCGGATGGATCGACAGGGAACATTGGCTGACGCTGGAGAATAACCTGGATGATCTGGTAGATGCGCAGGGCGGGGCGGAACGCATCAAGAACACGCCGATGCCCAGGCAGTACGATTATTTTCCGCACTTGTTTGTGCAGATGTATTGCCTTCTGCTTCCGCTGGCGCTGGTGGCGAATATGGGTTGGTTTACGCCGCTGGGATCGACACTGGTTGGCTTTATTTTTCTGGCGCTGGATCAGATAGGGCGCGATCTGGAAAACCCGTTTGAGAACAGAATCTATGATGTGCCGCTGACCTCGATTACGACGACGATTGAGATCAACTTACGGCAGTTGCTGGGTGAGACAGCACTCCCGAAGTCAGTAACTCCGGTGGGCGGAGTGCTCTGGTAGATCAAAACCACTTTAGTTTGCGCAGGACGAACAGCAGGATTGCGGTTGCGATGACTGTCATGCCGGCTACCCACTCGGCTCCGTAGGGTGAATCTTCGAAGGGGAGACCTTTGAGGTTCATGCCGTAGATACCGGAGATGGCGAGTGCGGGCAGGGCGATGGTGCCGAGGACGGTGAGGACCTTCATGACCTGGTTGGTGCGGTTGGCGACTGAGGAGAGGTAGATCTCGAGGGTGTTGTTGAGGAGATCGCGTTGGGTTTCCACGGAGTCGAGCAGGCGGGTAATGTGGTCGTAAGTGTCGCGGACGTAAGGTTGGCGGTCAGCGTCGATGATGGTGTTCGGATCGCGCTGGAGATGGAGCGAGGCGTCGCGGGTATTGACGAGGACGCGGCGGAGGTCGATAAGTTCGCGCTTGATGGCGAAGATCGATTCGAGGACCTCGGGTGAGGGGTTGTCGAAGACCTTGTCTTCAAGCTGGTCGATGCGGTCGTCGAAGTGATCGATTGCGGGAAAGTAGAGATCGACGATGGTGTCGAGGATGAGATAGACGAGCTTGCCGGGATGCTCGTCGTCACCGTCGCGGCGGGCGCGGTCGAGGGCTTGCTGGGTTGTGGGGCATGTGGGGTCGGTGATGGTGATGAGGAAGTCTTTGCCGGCGAAGATGTCTATGGGGGTGAAGATGGGCATTTGTTCGCTGGGGCTGTCGGGGTCAGGTTCGAGGCGGACGGGTTTGAAGACTGCGAAAGTGTAGTGGGGGGCGGTGTCGACTTTGACACTCTCGTCTTCGGTGCGGGCGTCCTCGATGTGGAGAGGATGAAGGTTGTACTGGCGGGCTAGCTCGTCGAGTTTGGGGTCGTTGGCGTCGTCGAGTTGATACCAGGGCATGGTGAACTCCGCTCGTTTGGTAGCAGCTGAAAGGTGAGCCGACACGGCATCCGTTGGTCGCTAGCCCTTGCCGTCTTCGATGTGGGTTATTTCGCCGTCGCGCATGTGGAGGATGCGGTCGGCGATCTGGGCGGCCTCGGGATTGTGGGTGATCATGAGGACGGTCTGGTTGAGTTCGCGGCTGGACTTGCGGAGCATCTTCAGGACAGCATCGGAGTTTTTGGTGTCGAGATTGCCCGTGGGCTCGTCGGCGAGAACGATGGCCGGGCGGTTGATGAGAGCGCGAGCGATCGCGACGCGCTGCTGCTCGCCGCCGGAGAGCTCGTTGGGACGGTGGTCAAGACGACCCTGGATCCCTAGCATTTCGGTGAGGTGATCGAGGAGCGGTTTATCCAGTTCCCGCTTCGCCGATGCGCCGAGGCTAGAGATATCGTGGGCGATCTCGATGTTGCCGATGGCGGAGAGCGTGGGGAGAAGGTTGAAGCGCTGGAAGATGAAGCCGATCTTGGCGCGGCGCATTTTGGTGCGCTGGGCATCGGTGAGTTTGGCGAAGTCGGTGCCGTCGATGAGGACGGAGCCCGTCGTGGCGTTGGTAAGGCCGCCGAGGATGTAGAAGAGGGTGGACTTTCCGGAGCCTGATGGGCCAACGATGGCGACGAACTCGCCAGGAGTAATGGCAAAGTTGACGTTGCGAAGAGCAGGGACCTCGAGTTTGCCGGAGCGGTAGGTCTTGCCGAGGTTGCTGGCCAGAATGATGGGGGGCGCTGCGGAGTCCGGGTTCGGCGAGGAGGGTAACGTGGAAGAATAAGAGGACATGTAGATACTTCAAGTCTACCGTGAATGGAGCCCGGATGAAGCTAACGGAGCTATTGCTGTTGGGTTTGGTGGGGTGGACCGGGATCGGCGCGGTCGGGATTGCGGTGTCGCAGTGGTGCGGGGAGAGACGCCGTGTGCGGCGCGGGATTGCGTGGATGGCGGGGATTTGGGCCGTTTATCTTTGCGTGCTGAGTGGGGTTTCCGTGGTGCAGCGACAGCGGGTTTTAGCGATTGGGGAGCCGCAGTGCTTCGATGATATGTGTTTTACCGTGACGGGGGTGGAGGAGGTGCCGGGATTCCTGATCCGGGATGAGCGCCGACTGATCCGGGTTTCGGTGAAGGTAGCCAATCAGGGGCGGAAGGCACAAAGCGAGGGGTTGATTCAGACCTATCTGGTGGATTCGCAGGGGCGGCTGTGGGAGGAGTCGCACGGTGTGAATGGGAATGGGCTGACGGCGAGGGTTTCGGGAGGAGAGTCTGTGGTGAGTGAGCCTGTATTTAAGGTGTCGTCGGATGCGAAGGGATTGGGGCTGGTTTTGACGCATGGGCGATGGCAGCCGGGTGTTCTGGTGATCGGGGATTCGGACAGCTGGTTGCATAAGAAGACTGTGGTAATGCTGGGGCGCTAGTTCTGCTGCGTCGGTGGAATGGCAATCAGGCTGGGGGTCTGGTAAAGATGGAATGGAGGGTGTCCTCTTCGAGGAAGTTGATTTCGAGACGAATGGCGACGATCTGGCGGAGATCGGCGGGGTTGGAGAGGTTTTTGCGGCAGGTACAGAGATGGGTGAGGGCGAGATGGCCGGCGCGGGTGAGTTCGAGGCCAGAGGCGAGGATGGAGCCGTAGAGGTCGACAACGGCACGGACCTGGATCTCGATGCGAAACTCCATGGTGGAGGGCGAGAGGGTCTTTCGGTCAATGATCCATCCACCACATTCGGCGAAGGCGGTGGTCAGGGTGGGAAGGAGGCCGTGACGTTCTTCATAGCTAAAGCCCTGGATTTCGAGCGACTGCATGGGTAGTGGGCCTCTGGGCAGCTGCTTGCCGCTAGGGTGTTCATCGGAGGATAGGAGCCGAGCGTGAGGGTTTGGAACGGGTACTGTAGTCATGTGCCGGACGGGATATCGTATTGCATGGACGCCGTTTGTGATTGCGGCTTTCACATCCCGGATAGGACGATGATTGCGAGGTTGGTATGGTGCTGGGTTTAGGGACGGATTTGATTGAGACCAGAAGAGTGCAGGAGAGCATCGACCGGCACGGTCAACGGTTTCTGGAGCGAATCTTTACGGCTGGAGAGATTGCCTACTGCCAGCGAAAGAAGAATGCTGCGGAGAGCTTTGCGGCACGGTTTGCGGCAAAAGAGGCGGGGGCGAAGGCTCTGGGGACCGGAATCAGCCGGGGAGTGAGTTGGAAGGAGTTTGAGGTGCGGCGAGAGCCAAGCGGGCGGCCGACACTGCATGTGACGGGGCGGGCGCGGGAGATGGCTGACACGATCGGGGTGAAACGGATGCAATTGAGCCTGACCCATAGCCGCGACCTGGCGATGGCAGTGGTGGTGGCAGAGGACGAGGCCGACACTGGGTGGGGTTGAAACTATTAGAGGATCTTCGCACCTGCGGAAGAGCAAAGCGCTTTCGGCACAACAAGATTGTCCCCGTTTTTGTGGCGGAAGAAGTTGGGAGGTAATGTATCCTCTCAATTACCAGCATTCCGCTTTGTAGCGAAGGAGCGGCGGATGAGACGCCGTATTGCGGGATTCTTGCGGAACGATGCCTTACTTAAAGGAGAGCTATGCCGAGTCAGCAGGAGGTCCGATGGTCGCAGTTAAAGGTTGGCGTGATCGTTTTGATTTCGACCATCATCCTGGTGACATTGCTTTTTCTGATGACGAGTTCTTCGGGGCTGGGGATTCTGACGCACAAGTTAACGGTTTCGACGTACTTTGCGAACTCGGCTGGGCTGAAGACAGGTGCGGCCGTGAATCTGGAGGGAGTTACGATTGGCACGGTGAAGACTGTGACGATCGACAACTCTCCGGAACACAAGCTGACTCCGGTTAAAATTGTCATGAAGCTGGACGATAAGTATGGGACGGTACTAAAGAAGGATTCGAAGGCTTCGTTGTCGACAGTAGGGGTGCTGGGCGATACGGTGGTGGATATCAACAGCCAGTTTGCGGTGGGACCGCGGTTGCAGGACGGCGATGTTCTGAAGACGCAGGAGACGCCGAGCATAACTGACGTGGTGAAGGCCAGCCAGGGAACGATTGAGAGCTTGAATGTGATTCTGGCGAAGATGAATGTGATCGTCGATAACATTCAGTCCGGAAAGGGATCGATCGGGCAGTTGATCAACAATCCAGACCTTTATAACAAGGCGAACAGTATGGTGGATGAGTTACTGAAGCTCGAGAAGAATCTGAACTCCGGGCGCGGCTCAATCGGCAAGCTGTTGACGGACGATTCGCTCTACGACCGGTTGAACGATACGGTGGCGAAGCTTCAAGATATCGCGGGGTCGCTGGATAAAGGCAAGGGATCGGCGGGAATGCTGTTGAAGGATGATGCCCTGTACAAGAACCTGAATTCGACCGTGGCGCATGCGAACTCACTGCTGGCAGATGCTGACGCGGGCAAGGGCGGACTGGGGTTGATGCTGAAGGATCCGAAGTTCCGGCAGGATTTGAGCGGTACGCTCGCACAGGTGAATACGCTGGTAACCGGTATCAATGAAGGGCGAGGTACGCTGGGCAAGCTGGCGACGGACGACTCGGTTAATACGAACCTCAACAAGCTATTGGTGGCGAGTACGGATTTGGTGACGACGATCCGGAGCGACCCGAAGAAGTATCTGACCATCCATCTGAAGATTTTTTAGGCTGGCAGCAGAGAAGATCACCACGGGCTCCGGCTTCTGCCCGGGCCCGTTTTTCCGTTAGCGGGTGCTCGAAACTTTGTGATACGGTGTTTCGTCTGCCTAATATCTGAAATATCCTCTGTTTTTTTGGGCTAAGAGGTTTAGCCCAGTCACGACCATAGAGAAAGATTTTAACCAAGCTTAGGTTTCAAGGAGAGCCACGATGTTCAAGAGTCTTGCTAGTCTTCTGGTTCTGTCCACGGGTGTTTGCGTGGGACAGTCGATCGTAAGTGCCGATATTCCCGGCGGACCAACGACGGAGCCGAAGAAGCCGATTATTTTCGATGTTTCCGCAATCGATAAGACGGCTGACCCTTGTACGGACTTTTATCAGTACGCTTGCGGAAATTGGTTGAAGAAGAATCCGATTCCGGCGGACCAGGCGCGATGGGGGCGGTTCAACGAGTTATCGGAACGGAACAACTATTTGTTGTATGAAGAGTTGAAGGCTGCCGCCGCCGCTCCGAAGACACCGCTGCAGAAGAAGTATGGAGACTACTTTGCCGCGTGCATGGATGTCGATCTGGCCGACAAGCTTGGTGCGAAGCCGGTAGAGCCGTCGATGACAGCGATCGCTGCGCTCAAGGATAAGAAGCAGATATCGACCCTGGTGGCAGAGCTGCAGACCAAATATGCCGTGGGAAGCTTTTATCAGCTGGGCGTACAGCAGGACCAAAAGGATTCGAGCAGTCAGATTGTGAATGCAGGACAGGGCGGAATTACTCTGCCGGACCGTTCGTACTACATCGCCGAGGATGAGCGTAGCCAGAAGTTACGCGATCAGTACGTCGACCACATGACGAAGATGTTCGGATTGCTGGGTGATTCGCCGGAGAAAGCGGCGGAAGAGGCCAAAAGCGTGATGTCGATCGAGACGGCACTGGCCAAGGGATCGATCGATCGAGTGGAGCTGCGAGACCCGGCGAAACGGTATCACATCATGACGGTCGCGGAGTTGCAGGCTCTGTCTCCAGATTACGATTGGATGGCGTATTTGAAGGGCATCAAGATCGGCGAGTTCAAGACGCTGAATGTAGCGACGCCGACTTATTTCTCCGCAATGAATGCTGTGCTCGATTCAGCAAGTCTCGATTCGATCAAGAGCTACCTGCGGTGGCATACTCTTCGTTCGGCTGCGCCGGCGCTGTCGAAGCCGTTCGTGGATGAAAACTTCAACTTTTTCTCAGCCACTCTGCAGGGGCAGAAGGAGCAGACCCCTCGTTGGAAGCGCTGCACACGTGCGACAGACGCGGCTTTGGGTGAGGCAGTAGGTCAGGATTGGGTAAAGCAGAACTTCCCGCCCGATGCCAAGGCGAATATGGACAAACTGGTGGCGGCCCTTGAAAAGGCGCTGGGCGAGGATATCCAGCAGCTTCCATGGATGAGTGATGCGACCAAGGTCGAGGCCAAGGCGAAGCTGGATGCAATCCGCAACAAGATCGGCTATCCGGAGAACTGGCGCGATTACAGCACCGTGGTTGTGAAGCGCGATGATCCGCTGGGCAACATCGCACGGAGCCAGTTGTTTGAGCGCCGCCGCAATCTGAGCAGACTAGGCAAGCCGGTCGACGAGAAAGAGTGGACGATGACTCCGCCGACCGTGAATGCTTATTACAATCCACCAAATAATGACATCAACTTCCCTGCCGGGATTCTGCAACCACCGTTCTTCGATAACAGCATGGATCCAGCAGTGAACTTTGGCGGCATTGGCGTGGTGATTGGCCATGAGATGACGCACGGGTTCGATGACCAAGGATCAAAGTACGATCCCAAGGGCAATGTGAAGCAATGGTTCACGACAGAGGACCTCACGAAGTTCAAAGAACGGACCGAATGCGAAGCCAAGGAATATGACGGCTTCAAAGTAGCTGAAGGGCAGAATCTGGACGGCCATCTGACACTGGGTGAGAACACGGCAGACAATGGCGGCATCCGGATTGCGTTCCAGGCGCTGCAGGAGGTTCTGGCCAAGGACGGGTCGAACGCCGAGCGTGGCTATGTGGATGGCAAGAAAGACGGGTACTCACCTGAGCAGAGATTTTTTATTACCTTTGGCCAGGTGTGGTGTGAAAACCAGAGGGAACAGGCTGCGCGCATGCAGGCGAAGACCAATCCTCATAGCACCGGGGAGTGGCGTACGAAGGGCACCGTACAAAACTTCGACGAGTTCGGCAAGGCGTTTGGCTGCAAGGTGGGCCAACCGATGATGCCGGTTTACTCTTGCCGCGTCTGGTAAAAAAGAAGCAAGATTGACCAAAGGTCCGGGCGTTTTGCCTGGGCCTTTTTTGTTTCCGGAGCCTCCGGCGCGCGGGGTGACCATCGAATGACGAATGGGTCTAAAGGAATTAGTAAGGAATTAGATTGCCCGGAATGCACAGGGCAGGTGGCACAAACTGGCAACAGCTTCTACAATAAGCAGAGGAATCGTACCCTACAGAATTGCTCGCGGCAGAAGGTGGACGGAGACCGTCCATTGGCGAGGATTAAGGAAGCACATGAAGTTGAGCAGGATTGGCCGGGTTTCAATGGCCTTGGTAGTGTCCGTAGCGATGGGTCTGGGCATGACGGCGTGCGGTGGCGGCACGATCGGGTTCATGTGGGTCCTGGGAACGCAGTATAACCAGATCGCGGGTTTCAAGATCGATGACTTTACGGGAAATCTGACTCAGGTTCCTCACTCTCCCTTCAGTTCGGGCGGATCGAACCCGGTTGCGCTTGTAGTGAAGCCAGGCGGCCGGTACCTCTACGTGATAAACAAGGGTGGCGGGGCGACCTCCAGCGCTTCAGGGTCTCTTCCCTGCGGGACCGGCGGCGGGATCACCGAGTTCGCCGTGGGCGGACAGGGCTTACTGACGTTCCAGCAATGCTTCCAGAGTCAGGGCACGAGCCCTGTATGGGCGGCGCACGATAGCACTGGGAACTTCCTTTATGTTCTGGACCAGGTTGGACCAGGTGCGGTCTGCAGTGGCCCCGGAGTGACAGCAACATCGTGCTATGGGGACATTACTGTGTTCTCGGTAGATCCGGATACCGGGCGGCTTTCTTTAGTGCTGAACCAGCAGATCAAGGACCCGAATACCGGGTTGCAACTGACTTACTTCCCGGTTGGACAGATGCCGAAGATGATGGCACTCGCTGGCTCGTGCCTGTTTACACTGAATTCAGATACGAATCAGACGGTCTTCCCTTACCTTACTGGTTCGGGTGGCCAACTGACGCTGACGACGAACTCGACGATCAACTCGGGAGCGGCTCGGGCAACCTCGATCATCGCGGGCGGCACCTCGGTCTATATTACGGATGCGGGTCCGGCTAACTCGAACACTCCGGGACAGATCCTGCCGTTCACAGTGGGAGGGTCCACATGCTCTCTGAATACGATCACAGGTGGACCTACGGCGAATCTTTCGCCAGCGTCCAACCCGGTCTACACACTGGTGGACAGCAAGAACAAGTACCTTTATGTAGCGAATCAGTCGTCGACGAATTCAACCACGCCGAACAGTTCGATTTCTGCGTTCAACATTCAGTCGAACGGGACGTTGCAGGAGATTCCAGACCCACCGAACAATCCTTATCCTGTAGGAGGAGGTCCCGTCTGCATGGTGGAAGATCCCTCGAACCAGTATCTGTATACGTCGAATGGCGATGGAACGGTGACGGGCAAGGTTCTGTTTGCGCCGTCGGGACAGCTCTCGAATTTGACACGAGGGTCGCAGTTTACGGCAGTGGGACAGGCGACGTGCCTTGCAGTAAGCGGAAACGTAGACTAGTTGGCAGGACGGCAGCTAGAGAACCAAGACACAGGAGGTCTGTATGAATCCTGAGCATCGGATAGCAGCAGCGGGCGGAAACGATTTGCCCCGGAGTCAGGCAAGCATGAAGTGGAATAAGTTGGGCCGTGGAACATTGGCCTCGATATTGTCTTTGGCGTTGGTGAGCGTAACGGCGTGCAGCCGCGACTATGTGCTGGCGTATGTGTACGTGACGACAGCGAAACCCCTGACAAGTGCGTCGAAGCATGGCGGCATTAACGCGTATGCGGTGGACTATCAGATCGGCTCATTGACGCCGCTCGCGGATTCTCCAATCGAGGCGGGAACTAACCCGGTCACGCTGGTGGCTTCTCCAAAAGGGACGAATCTGTATGTCGTAAATCATGACGACTCGACGATTGGCGTGTACTCGATCGGAACTGATGGCAAGATCTATCTGCAAAGCACCGTGAACGTGACGGGAAGCAATCCGACGGCGATTGCGATCGACTCGGCGGGCGCGTTCCTGTACGTCACCTTCCAGTACCAGGTGGGTCCCGGTGGGCAGCAACTGTATTCGCCGGCATCGCCCGGGCCGGGTGGGGTGACGATCTTCCCGATCTCTGCTACGGACGGCTCGCTGGGATCTCCCCGGACCGTCAAGGTCGGCAATAATCCGGTTGGGATCGTGGTGAGCCGGCCTACGCCGGGCACATCGACTGTATTCGTTTATGTTCTGGACCAAGAGACTCCGCCGAATAATGCTACGGTTCTCGGTTTTCAGCAAAATCCGAGCAATGGCGGTCTGACACCGACTCCAGGCACCACGATTACGCCGGACTCTACCGCCCCGACTGTTGCGAAAGGCTACGGAGCGGGAACGACACCGAGCGCAATTGCTGAAGATCCTTCAGCGCGATTTGTATACATCACGGACGAAGCCACCAACCAGATGTATGGCAACACTGTGTCAAGCAACGGTGCGCTGGTGGCGATGACCAACAGTCCGTTTGCCACAGGTATTCTGCCGGTTGGAATTACGATCGATCCGCGAGGCCAGTTCCTATATGTCACGAACTACACTTCCGGGTCTGTGGGCGCGTATGCGATCAATACGGCGACCGGAACGCCAGTAGGGTCGGTGGGTTCTGCCTCGACGCAGGTCGATACAGGGCCAACGTGCGTCACGGTCGAGCCTGCACTGGGAATTTATCTGTATTCGTCCAATAACCTCGCGGGCACGGTGTCGGCACTGCAACTGGATCCGCATAATGGCGGGTTGAAGCAGGTGCAGAATACTCCGTTCCCATCCAGCGGCTTGCCGACATGCGCGGTCTCGGTGGCTAACGGATCGCACCCGACGCAAATTATTGTTGACTAGTTCTCGAACGCTGCAAATCCGGATGTAAAGAAAGCCCCGCGATTGCGGGGCTTTCTGCTGTGCGGTGAAATGTGAAGCGTTCTCTTACCTTGAACAGCGCACGACCTGACCGGTCTTGCGGCGAATCACGCAAACTGCCTGGATAGTTGAGGCTGAAGTTGCGCACTTCAGGAAGCTGGGAGTAGAGGGCGATGCTTGCCGGAGAAACGCCGGAGGATAGCTTTACGAGCAGGGATTTCGACGAAGTGGAAGACGGCCAGAGCGAACAAAATCAGAATTACGTAGGAGAGCCATGGATCCAGGGCAGCGAGGTGCAGGCGCTCCGGCACCTCGTAGGTGTGGAGGAGTTGGAAGACGTTGAAGTGGAGGAGATAGAGGCAGTAGCTGCTCTCGCCAATGAGAAGGAGGGGACGCCACGAGAAGACAGCAGAGATGGGATGGGGGCCGCTAAGACCGACAACCAGGGCCGCAAAGATTGGGGTCATGAGGCCGCCGTGGATGAGGAGGTACGGGGTGTGGAGAACGAAGGTGTAGAAAAAGATGGCGACGGCGGTGAGGCTAATTGCTGAGAGGATCAGCCGTTGGCGGTCGGTCAGCACAAGGGCATGCTGCAGCTTGCCGAGGGTGACACCACAGAGAAAGGTACATACGTATGGGAGCGGCGTGTATTTGAGGAAACGTATGAGCTGACTGGAACTGTAACGATCAACGGGGCCGACGATGTGGTCGGGATTGAAGTAAAGATAGAGAGAGTGGGGAACGAGACCAATGATCCAGAGACTGATCAGGAGAACGACGAGCCGGGTGGCCGTTTTGGGCCACGGGAGACGGATTAGCCAAGGGAAAGCGGCATAGAGAAGGCACTCGCTGGTAAGTGTCCAGGCGACGGTGTTCCAGAAGGTAGCAACTGAGGGGCTCCACCCCTGAAGGACGAGGGGGGTGAGGATGATGCCTTGCCAGAACTCGGCGTGAGAACGCGCATGCCATTCGTCCTGCACCATACTAAAGGAGAGGATCAGGACAAGAAGATAGACAGGATACAGGCGGGAGAAGCGGGCCAGCCAGAACTCGCGCTTGGCGAGAGCCTTGCCGCGGTCTGCGTAATTGTAGGTGAGGATGTAACCGGAGATGAGGAAGAAAACACCAACGAAGACGTAGCCGTTGTCAATGAAGGGATAGAGCAGGCCAAGGTGGGGCGGGGTGAAGTGAAAGAGAATGATGAAGATTGCGAGAAGGGTGCGGATACCTGTCAGTGCCGGCAAGGGTGGCTTGCGCTGCGCGGAGGCTGGCTTAGGGGCGGACTGCTTTTCCTCAGTCACAGGATTGGGAACCACTTCAAGAATGCTGGCGTTCACTGATTCGTCCTGCTAGTTAGATGCGGGCTCAGCTTTATCTAACGCAACTTCACGGAATAAGACGTGCGATTTTGCAGCGAAGACGCATAATTTCCTGCTCGTACCCGGGAGGGACCAGTATCAGGCTGTGACGAGAGAGCCGATCTTCTCTCCGCTGACAACGCGGACGATGTTGCCTTGCTCACGCATGCTGAAGACCATCATGGGCATGTTGTTGTCTTTACAGAGGGAGACGGCGGTGGTGTCCATAACGCGGAGGTTGAGGCGGAGTATATCGGCGTAGGTGATCTGGTCGAATTTGGTGGCTTTGTCGTCGATTTTGGGGTCGGCGGTGTAGATACCGTCGACGGAGGTGGCTTTGAGGAGGATGTCGGCTTTGATCTCCATGGCGCGCAGGCTGGCGGCGGTGTCAGTGGAGAAGAAGGGGTTGCCGGTACCGGCGGCGAAGATGACGATGCGGCCCTTTTCGAGGTGGCGCATGGCGCGGCGGCGGATGTAGGGTTCGGCTACCTCATGCATCTCGATGGCGGACATGACGCGGCAATGAAGGCCGAGTTTCTCGACGGCGTCCTGCAGGGCAATGGCGTTGATGACGGTGGAGAGCATGCCCATGTGATCGGCGGCGACGCGATCCATGTCGATGGCCTGCTGCGCAACTCCACGGAAGAAGTTGCCTCCGCCTACGACGATTCCGATCTGGCAGCCGAGGGCGTGAACGGCAGCGATTTCAGCGGCGATTTTATGGATAAATACAGCGTCAATGCCGAAGCCCTTACCTGCGGCCAGAGCTTCGCCTGAGAGTTTGAGGAGGACTCTTTTGTACATGTCTGAAGTTAGTATCGCATGTCGGGATACGGTGACGCGCTGCGATTGGTTCCGGCGGCAAGTATCCCCCTCCCCGTCAAAAGTGTGCAAAGTCTTCGAAGTAGATACTTTAAGTCTGGACTTAGCCTTAACTTGCTTAGCCTGGCTTTGGCCTGGAGCGCTCTCTTTGGGTAGGGCGGCTGTGTCAAGTGCGGGCGGCGTTTCCATCGGGGTTGACGAAGCCGGTCATGAAGTCTTCGTAGGCTCCTGAACTGGGCACTGGTGGGTGAGGCGGAGAACGCTGCCAGGTTGCGGGAGCGAGAGAAACTGCCTTGACGGCCTGGTCTGGTAGTTTAGGTTGTGTGGAACTTCGTCGAGATCAAGCTCAAGTGGGACCAACCAGAAAGATCCTGAAGACGGGCATCGTGTTCGCGGTCTTCCTAGTGTCACTGTTCTTTGGATGGCGTGCCCTTGCGGTCAATTTTCGCACCTGGGACGACGAAGGGTATGTTCTGATGTCGCTCTACCACCATTTGGCTGGAGGGCACCTGTATACCGAGGTGTTCACCGAGTACGGGCCGTTTTTCTTCTTTGCCGAGGACGCTTTTTTCCGGCTACTGCACCTGCCGGTCACGCATGATTCCGGCCGGCTGATCACTCTGGTTCTGTGGCTGATTTCTGCGGGGGCGGCTGGGTGGTCCATCTACAAGATCACTAAGAATACTGTCCTGGCATCGGCGGCAGTGCTGGCCGCCATGTCGCTGGGGAGGGTGCTGGCCAACGAACCGAACCACCCGCAACAGATTATCTTCCCAATATTCATGCTCGCCTGCTGTGCGGCGGCATCAAGTGGGCCGATGGGCCTGTTGTGGTTGGGCGCGCTGGGGTCGGCGTTGTTCTTTACCAAGATCAATGTAGGCGTATTTTATTTTGCCGCTGTGGCCCTTGTTCTCGTGTGCCAGTTTCCGCGCGGGCGTATCAGGACCATTGGTGGAGGACTGCTGCTGGCCTACGCGGGCTTCGGTCCGTTTCTGCTGATGCATCGTGATGTTCCAGGTTCGGCTGCAAAGCAATGCCTGGTGGCGGTTTTGTGCGGGGTCCCGGTTTTTTGGGCCGGACTGCTGACGACGCCTGCTGCGGTGAGGCCGATGCGCAGCGTTTTGTATGTGGCTGCGGGTGCGATGTCGGCTGCGGCCCTCATTGTCATCGGCGTCATGATGCAGGGCATTCCGCTGAGCGCGTTGCTGGATGGAGTCGTCCTACTCCCACTGAGGCATCCGGGCGTATTCAAGGTGCCGCAATATGTATCGAAGCTGGCGCTGCTATCAGACGTACTGGTGACTGCCGGCATCTTTAGCTTGTACCGCTTTCGTGACCGATGGCGGACCTACGCCGATTGGATTGATGCTGTGCGTTGTGTGGCGGCCCTGTGCATTCTTGCGAAGCTGGTCGCCGATCCGGATCCTTCGAATGTTGTTGTCAAGCTTCCGTCTCTTGTGGTGTTTCTTCCGCTGGGATTGGTCCCTACAGGCGACCGTGAGTGGACGGCGGCGGATTATTTTCCACGGCTGTTTATTGCTGGCCTGGCTGCGACGCAGTTTCTACAGCCTTATCCAGTTGCCGGGAGTCATCTGAATATCTCGGCCGCGCCGCTGCTGCTATGGACTTTCCTGTGTATCCATGACGGATTGGGCGGACTCGTCCGTCTGGCGCCGGTATTGGCGTTCTGGCCTGGGAAGATTGCTTCAAGAGAATCGGCCGTTGGCGGCCTCATCGTTGTCATCCTGGGGGTCGTGATGTTGCGCGCAGCGGGGTGGCCTGGGCGTTATGCGTACCCTGCTTCCTCTTTGCAGGGCACGTCGTCGCTGCACCTCGACGCCCGATTTGGAGGCTACGTATGAATCTCTCGCCGGCGATATCAAAGCGAACTGCAATGTTCTTTTCAGTCTTCCTGGAATGGGGAGTCTAAATTTCTGGTCCGGAGTCCCCACTCCTAACGGGAAGTTGCTTGGCCCCTGGATGAGAGCTTTGAGCGCCGAGGAGCAGCAGGAGATCCTCGATCTTCTGAAGAAAGACCCTAAAGCGTGCGTTGTGTACAACGAGAAGATTGCGCTTGGGTGGGGACCGACTGTTCAGGACATGGATGCGCTGCCACTGCCGCATCACATCATCCATGACATGCCGAAGGTCGCCGAGAGACAGGGTTATGAGATCCACGTCCATCCGCAGCGAACTTCGCCGTGGGTGGAGGCCGTACGCTGAGGGAGACACCGGGGTGCACGGGCGCGCGGGTTACGGCATATACACAAAATGATTATGCGCTGAGGGTGGCGGCGGCCTGAATGTTGAAGGTCGGCATCGCGTTCAGAGCAAAAGAAGAGCCAAGACGGTGTCTGGCAAACGACGTTGCGGCGAACTGCGATGTTCTTTTCAGTCTTCCGGGGATGGGGAGTCTAAATTTCTGGTCCGGAGTCCCCACTCCTAACGGGATGTTCCTTTGGCGCCTGGATGAGAGCTTTGAGCGCCGAGGAGCAGCAGGAGATCCTCGATCTTCTGAAGAAAGACCCTAAAGCGTGCGTTGTGTACGACGAGAAGAACGCGCTTTGGTGGGGACCGACTGTTCAGGACATGGATGCGCTGCCACTGCCGCATTACATCATCCATGACATGCCGAAGGCCGCCGAGAGACAGGGTTTATGAGCTTCGCTCGCAAGCTGGCATCGCATCTGGGTCACGCAAGAACCCTCTATCCCGTTCTATGCAGTAGCCGTCTGAGGACCAAACCATGCTCACCGTCGCAACACCCCGCGTCCCGGTGACTGCGTGTTGGGCTTGGGCCTTCACAAGGCCGTCCGAAAACCGGCAGCATCGACTTCTCCTTCTGACCCCAACAGGCACAGAGTCACGAATGGCTCACTCAGAGTGCGAATAGAAACACTGTGGAGAACAACGGCGCGGATCAATAGAGAACAAATAACAGCAAAGGCAAAGACCACTATGAAAGAAAAACGATACCCCCCTTCACGCCAGTGCCCTGCTCATAGAAACTCGACTAATTTGATGGACCGCCGTTTCTGTTGGGAATACCCACCACTTGTAAAATCCATCGTTATACCTTCGGCTGGCGGACGTGAACGTTGCTTCTCTAGTTTCTTCTCTAGGGTTGTCACTGGCCTATATGGGCCGGTCGCCTTCGCAGGAAGCAGGGAGACCTGCCGAAATGAGAGATGCTTGTGGCCAAAGAAGCTGCTGATGACGGTCAATATCCAACCAAGGCGCCGGCGATGTACGGAGCCTGCGTCTGATAGCGGGTTGTGTGTCGAATCAGTCCGACTAGAGGAGCCAAGGCGACGGTGGAGAAAAATAGAACGTACTGTAAACGATCAAGCTACGCATCCACTCGCGAAGATAGTTTCCTTTAGTGCGGAAAACAAACCATTTATAGCCGAGAAAAGCCACGGTAATACAGATTAGGTTGGAGGCTAGATTAGCAGCGATGTACGAGTAAACGGGCATTACGCGAGATAGCCAGCGAGTAAGCAGAAAGAAACAGCTGTAGCCAAAGATCGTGTTCCATCCGCCGACCACCAGATAGCGAAAGAGCTGAGCCGGTGGAATCGTGTTTGGCGAAGCCGCTCTTCGCCGGCTGTGGAGCTGACGAAAGACTGCTCATCCCTGGGGCGTCTCTTCGAAGTTATGCGTTCTTTTTGATGACCAGAGGACGGTTCTGCACCATGGTGTGAATCGAGCCGATGTATTCGCCGATGACTCCGAGGGCGACCAACTGCACTGAACCGAAGAAGAACAACCCCACGACCACAGGAGCGATGCCTATGTCAAAGTAGTTCCAGAAGAGGAGCTTCGCGACCAGGTAACCGGTGCCGATCAACGCGCTCAAGAGGGCGAAGATAAATCCGGTAAAGGTGACAAGGCGGAGCGGCACTTTGGATAAGTTCGTGATGCCCAGCATTGCCAGATCGTAGAGCGTGTAAAAGTTATTCTTCGTAATGCCGCGTTCGCGTCTCTTCTGGTTGTAGTAGATGGCTTTGTACGGCAAGCCAATCTCCGCGATCATGCCGCGGAAATAAGGATAGGGATCGCGGAAACGGCTCCGGAGGATGTCCACTACTTTTCGATCATAGAGACCGAAGCCGGTGAAATGCTCAAGGACGCGGACATTGGTTAATGCGGCCACGGTACGGTAGTAGAGGGTCCGAATCCCATACATCAGCCCGCTTTCTTCACTTGTGTTTTTGATGCCGACGACGATGGGCGTTCCCCGTTCCCATTCCTAATCATCTCGCCGATCAACTCCGGTGGATCCTGAAGATCGGAGAGCAGCATCGCTACGGCATCGCCCTCGGCTCCGAGAATGGCGTGTTGCGGAGAGCGAAGATGGCCAAAGTTCCGCGCATTCACAATTACTTTGACGTTCTCATCTTTGGTGGCTAGCCCGCGCAGGATCTCGACCGTGTTGTCTGTGGAGGCGTTGTCGATAAAAATATGCTCATAGCGATATTGAGGGTAAAGCGCCAGCGTCTGGCGCGTGCGAAGGTAGAGCTGCTCGACGTTGTCCTGCTCGTTATAGCAGGGGCTAACAATACTGATGAGCTTCACCCGGTCACCCCTGAATGCCTTTTCCATCCATGCCACTCTGCTGTCCGCTGAATGGCTTCTCTCAATGCTACAGTCTGTTTTAGTCCCAGATCATCGTATGCCCTCTGTACAGAGGGGACATATTGCGCAGTCGGCGCTCCGGGTATAGGTCTACCGAGTATCTCGATGTCGACGCTGGACTTTAACGAGGCTTTTACCTCTGCCGCAGCTCGCGAATGCTGATGGCGTGGCTGGATCCGATATTGATCGGTTGCAACGAAGGAGCTTTAAGTAGCCCGGACAAGAGCCACACGGTCAGATCGGTTGCGTAGAGATAGGAGCGAAGCGGAGTGCCGTCGCCGTGAATGCGGATCGCCTGTGACGTGAGAACACTCTGAATGAAATTGCCGATCGCATAGCTCCCATCCAGACGCAGATGCGGCCCCACCAAAGCGAAGCAGCGTGCGATCTTGCATTCAAGACCGGAGGACGTCGCATAGCGCGCAGAGAGCTTCGGCTGCACGTTTGGCCTCTCCATAGGCACTACTGGGCCGACACGGATCCGGGCCGCCTTGATAGCTTTCGGGGAGATGAGAGAGAGCAGCAGGCTGAACGCCATATACCGCGCCCGAGCTGATCATCAGAAACTTGCGTGTCTTATGCGACGCGGCAAATTCGAGCGTATTTCTCGTCCCATCGAAGATGCTGGAGATCATTCTCACGGCATCGTCTTTTTCATGGCTGTTGCGAGCTTCTCGGGTGTCAGCAGCGGCATGGATGACAAAGGGAAATTCGCCCTCAGGAAAGCGAAACGACCGTACGTCACCGCGCAGCAGAGAGATGGCTGGATTTTCAGCGAGATGGGGGCAACGGAGCGTGAACGTTTCAGGCGACCGGCAAAGAACTATGACTTCAGCGTTTAGAGCAAAGCGCTGGTTCGCCGCTGCAAAACTCTCAAGCAGCCAGCAGCCGAAAAAGCCAGTGCCTCCGGTGACGAAGATGCGCTGACCTCGCATATCGTTCCAGAGCGACTCAGTCTGTTCACAGACTTCATCGAGATCGCGTGAATCGATTGGTGGCATCGTCTGTGAACTCGGAAAGGGAATTGACTTACGGCTTTAAAAGCACGGGCAGTGTCTTTGTCTGCAAAGCAAACTGCGTAATGGTCTGAACGATCTGGTCGAGCATCGCGAAGTTGAGACCGGGGTATACGCCGATCCACAGGATGTTTTTCATGACGAAATCGGTATTCGGCAGATCACCAATCTTGCGAGCCTCGATTCCCTCATAGGCGAGCCTGGCGTAAGAGATTTCCGGCAAACATCAATCGCGTACCGATCTTTTGCGGCCTCCCAGTGCTTTTCACTAGTTGATCGCGGGTGAATGGTGCGCTTTCGCGAACGCCGAGAGTGAAGCCAAACCAACTGGGATCTGCGCCTTCGGTGGCGACAGGCAGCATCAGGACGTCCTGCAAGGGTTCGAGCGCCTGACGAAGATAACGAAAGTTGTCCCGGCGAATCTCAATGAAATGCTCAATCTTGTCCAGTTGCGAGAGGCCCAAGGCGGCCTGCATGTCGGTAGCTTTCAAGTTATAGCCGATATGGGAGTAGGTGTACTTGTGGTCATAGCCCTTGGGCAGCGTCCCATCTTCCAGTCGAACCGTTTGCCGCAGGTGTTATCGACTACAGGCTCGCAGCAGCAGTCCCGACCCAGATCACGGAACGATTCGATAAGTCGCCGCAGGAGAAGGCGTGGTATTGGTCAATACGGCCCCGCCTTCGCCGATGGTGATGTGATGGGCCGGGATAGAAGCTGAGGGTGGCTATGTCGCCGAAGGTCCCGACCTTCTGCCCTTGGATAGGTCGAGCCCAGCGCGTCGCAGCAATCTTCCACGAGCCACAGAGCTTGTGCTTGTCGCGCAGAGCTCGTGGACGCCGTCCAGATCGAAGGGATTGCCCAGGGTATGGGCGGTGACGATGGCGCTTGGTCTTCGGGCTTAGTGCTTTCGCGACTTGCGGGAATCGACTTTGAGGGTCGGCAGTGCGACATCAAGGAAGACCGGCACCCAGGCGGGCGCGGAGGATCGGATTGACCGTTGTCGGAAATCCGGTGGCGGCGGTGATCACCTCGTCGCCGGGCTTAAATGGCGCTCGCCTAGCTTGGGGAAGTAAGAGCGGAGAACGCGACCAGATTTGCTGATGAGCCGGAGTTGACCAGTGAACAACCTCGAACACCGACAAAACGTGCCAGTCTTTTTTCGAAGGCTTTGGCAAATCGCCCGGTTGTAAACCAGCAGTCGAGAGCGGAGTCCACCAACTGACTAAGATCCTGGCCGTCGATGACTTTTCCGGAGACCGGGTTCCAGGCGACTGCCCCGGTTCAAAGTGCTTTTGGGGGAACGCTGCGGCATGGTACTCAGCAGTGAGCTCCAGAATTTGCTTACGAAGCTGTTCGGCACGTTGGCTCATCGTGGGTAGGCTCTTTCAGGTTCAGCAGTGACATGGTGCTGGGCGGACAGCAGGTTGCTCCAGGTGGCCCGATATACTGCAACTTGAGGACACCAAATCGCCATCCCAGCGTCAGTAATGGGCTGACTTCGTACCCCACACACGTCCTGTTATAGTGTAGCTCCTGAACAGAAGCTTTCAATATAACTGCGGCAAACGGATCAGTAAACAGGTTAGCATGAAGGCGGTTATTCTGGCCGGTGGTCTCGGAACGCGTATCAGCGAAACCTCGGTACGTCCAAAACCCATGGTGGAGATTGGCGGTCGTCCGATCCTCTGGCACATCCTGAAGATGTACTCCCATCATGGCATCTTCGATTTCGTGATCTGCCTTGGATATAAGGGATATGTGATCAAAGAATATTTTGCAAACTATTTTCTGCATACAGCTGATGTCACCTTTCACATGACCGATAACAGGATGGAGGTGCATGGCAACACGACAGAGCCCTGGCATGTGACGTTGGTGGAGACAGGCGAAGACAGTGGAACTGGCGGAAGGTTGCGGAAGATAGCCAATCATGTTTCCGGCGACGATGCGTTTTGCATGACTTACGGGGATGGCGTCTCGGATGTGGACATTACGGCGGCGATTAAGTTCCATCGCAGTCACGGTAAGCTTGCGACGCTAACGGCTGTCCAACCTGTCGCCCGCTTCGGGCATTCTGGGAATTGAAGGTGCGGAGATTCACGCATTCAAGGAAAAACCTACCGAAGACCAAGGCTGGCTGAACGGAGGCTTCTTCGTTCTCTCCCCTAAAGCGCTAGAGACTATTCCGGATGATCCTGCGACGATGTGGGAGCGTGAGCCACTGGAGCGTTTCTGGCCAGCGAACGTAATCTGCATGCTTATCATCATTCCGGATTTTGGCAATCCATGGATACACTGCGCGATAAACAACTTCTGGAACAGTTGTGGAGCTCCGGAAAGGCGCCATGGAAGACCTGGTAAAAAACGTATGGCAAGGGCGGAAGGTTTTAGTCACAGGCCACACAGGCTTTAAGGGAGGATGGCTAGCCTTGTGGCTTGCGCAGTTGGGCGCCGATGTGCGAGGGTACGCGCTTGATCCGGCGACAGAGCCAAGTTTGTTTAATGCCGCGCGCGTTGGCAGTGTCATAGAGGATATCCGTGGCGATCTGCGCGATCAATCCACTCTGGATCGTGCCATGCGCGAATTTCGACCCGAGGTCGTCTTCCATCTTGCGGCCCAGCCGCTGGTGCGGCATTCTTACATCGATCCCGTGGGAACCTACAGCACCAATGTCATTGGCACGGCGAATGTTCTGGAGTCGATCCGCACATTGACTTCCGTGCGAGCTGCCGTCGTTATTACGACGGATAAGTGCTACGTAAATCGCGAATGGCATTGGGGCTGCTGCGAGTCGGACCCTCTTGGCGGATATGATCCGTACAGCAGCAGCAAAGCGTGTGTTGAAATATTAATGTCGTCCTATCGTAGCTCCTTCTTTCCGCCCGATAGGTTTGCGACCCACGGTGTTGCTCTCGCGACGGCGCGGGCCGGCAACGTCATCGGCGGTGGCGATTGGTCCGAGGATCGTCTGTTACCAGACCTTATACGAGGTTTTATGTCGGGTAAACCTGTCCTCATCCGGCGACCATTGGCAATTCGGCCATGGCAGCATGTACTGGAGCCGATCGCTGGATATCTTGCGTTAGGGGAACGCCTGCTTGCAGCGGACATTACGTTCGCTGATGCGTAGGTCTAAGGATTGCCGTGGGATGACGATCGTGGCCGGTTGGGCGAATTGCCACCCAAATGGCGGTTCGGTGGGGTAACGGAGCAAGCTGGGTAACGGACGAATCTGAGACCGTTCACGAGGCCGGGTATCTTTAAACTTGATTCCAGCAAGGCGCGATCGGAACTGCACTGGCTCCCGCAGTTGAGACTCAAGTCAGCATTGGAGTGGCTAGTGGACTGGTATCAGGCGTGGCAACGCGGGGCAGACATGCAGGACTTCACGCTCAGCCAGGTTTTTCGATATAAAGGATTGATACGGGTGGGGGATAAAGGTTCAACATGATCTTCGTGCACTAAAGTTTTAAGGAAAGGCGCCACGCGAAAGGAATCTGCATGACCACAACACAAGATGCAGTCAGCATTGCTGGACAATTTAACAGAGGTCATAATGTCAAACAAGACAAACACATCTTCTGAGAGCCAAACGAGCGGGCTGACAAAGATTGCTGGAGAACTTACACGCCAATCGTCCGACGAACAAGCCAGAAATCAGCAATTGCTAGACATCGCTTCACTTCTTTTACCTTCATACGGAAATCAATGGAATCTACATAACATGGTCACGCTTAAGCGCCAGAGTTTGAGCCGTTTGATCTACTACAACGAGCTTTACAAAAAAATCATCGAGGTCCCGGGCGTGATCTGTGAGTTTGGCGTGCAGTGGGGAGCTACGTTAGCGCAATTGGTAAACTTGCGTGGCATCTACGAGCCTTTCAACCATAGCCGCACGATCTTTGGGTTTGACACATTTGAAGGTTTCCCCGTTATCGACAAGAAAGACGGCAACTTTTCAAACGTTCGCGACTATGCGATTACCAAGGGTTATGAAGAAACGCTTGGCAGATCCTTACCCTCCACGAGTCTTTCTCGCCGATTTCCCACGTTAAAGAGCCGAGCTTATTAAAGGCGATGCCTCGTTGACCATCGATGGCTGGCTGAAAAATAATCCAGCCGCAATAGTCGCCATGGCCATTTTCGATATGGATATTTACAAACCGACGAAGGATGTGCTCGAAAAACTTGTCCCACGTTTGACGAAAGGTTCGGTTCTCGTATTTGACGAGTTGAATTGTCCGCACTTTCCTGGTGAAACTTTAGCGCTAGATGAAGTTATCGGTTTGAATAAGCTTTCCCTTTGACGTTTTCCTCATCAACCTTACTGTGCCTGGGCAGTGTTCGGTGAATAGATTGATTTGACTAAACGCTCGTGTCGGATGCAGGAATAGGTCATGAGATTCGTAGGTTACTTCTTAACCCGTGCGATTTGCCTGAAAAAGCGGAGATGATGATTCCTCAGAACACGTCAATGCAGGTCGCCTCGGATCAGATTTTGAATCTACGCAACCGGGCGCGCACACTTCGTGCCCACGCGGTCGTATGATCCATCGTTCCAAAGCATCGCATCTCGGAAGCTGCCTCTCTATGGCAGACCTGGTTGCATGCCTCTACTGGAACACGCTTCGTGTTGACCCGACCAATTCCACATGGGCAGAGCGCGACCGTTTTCTGCTTAGTAAGGGGCACGGCGCAGCGATTCTGTACGCGACGCTTGCAGAGCGCGGGTTTTTTCCAGTGGAAGACCTTGATACGTACTGCCAATTTGGATCGTTACTCACCGGCCATGCCACGAGCGGAGTTCCCGGTGTAGAGCTGTCCTCTGGATCTTTGGGGCATGGACTGCCAGTGGGATGCGGCATGGCATTAGCGGCAAAGCGTGAGGGGTTGCCATACCAAACCTTTGTGTTGCTGAGTGATGGCGAGTTAGACGAAGGCTCAAACTGGGAGTCGATCCTTTTCGCGCCGCAGCACCAGCTCGACAACCTGATAGTCATTGTGGACTACAACAAGATTCAAAGTTTCGGCCTGGTGAAGGATGTCCTTACCTCGATCCGCTCGCTGATAAGTTCCGGGCCTTTCGCTGGGCAGTGAGAGAAGTAGATGGCCACAATATGCGGGAGCTGGTCGCAGTTCTGGGTTCACTGCCACAGGAGATCGACCGACCGACTGCGATCATCGCACATACTGTCAAGGGCAAGGGTGTCAGCTTCATGGAGAACAGTCTCGCCTGGCACTACAAAAGCCCTACTGATGAACAAGTGGAGCTCGCCCTCAAGGAACTCGGAGCTACGCCGTGAGAACAGCTTTTATTGAAGAACTGGTTGCAGTCGCCGAGCAGGACGAGCGCGTTTGGCTGGTCTGCGGCGACCTCGGCTACTCGGTCCTCGAGCCATTCAGTGAGCGCTTTCCTAAGCGTTATCTCAATGCCGGTGTGGCTGAACAAAATATGACGGGGATTGCTGCCGGGCTTGCGCTCGGGCAAGGTAGTCTTCACCTATTCGATCGCTAACTTCCCGATCATGCGCTGTCTCGAGCAGATCCGCAATGACGTGTGTTACCACAAACTGGATGTGAAAGTAGTTTCGGTTGGCGGAGGGCTCGCCTACGGTAGCCACGGCTATACACACCACGGTGTCGAAGACCGGCCATTATGGCCGCGATGCCCAATATGGCGGTCGTCGCGCCGGGTGATCCGGTGGAAGCGCGAGCTGCAACCGTGACGCTGGCAAAAACTCCCGGCCCTGCTTATCTGCGACTGGGCAAGGCAGGAGAGAAAACTTGGCACACGGAGCCCATCGCATTTCGTCTTGGCCGCGCCATACAGATGCAAGACGGCCACGATTTGACCATCATCAGTATCGGAGGGGTGCTGGGCATTGCAATCGAGGCTGCACGAAAACTTGATGCTGCTGGCCGCTCTACGCGACTTCTTAGTATGCCGAGCCTTGTGCCGCTGGACGTCGACGCGATCAGAGCTGCCGCCAATGATACTGCGGCAATCATCACCGTCGAGGAACATGGTGTCGGCGGATTGGGTACGATGACCGCCGAGGTGCTCGCATCGATCCGCGCCGCGCTGCCGTTTTATGCCCTGCGTTTGGGTCGTGATCCGATCCGGGTGTCGGGATCGCAGGAGCAGCTTCGCTCAACACAGGGGATAAGCGTTGACGGCATCCTCGCTGCTGCGAGAAAGTTGCTGAATATCGAACTCCCGACACATTCCGAGCACAAGACTACTATCTAAACGAAACACTACTCCAGACCTATAACAATGGAAAGCACAAAGGTTATCCTTCACTGCAAAGAGGTGAACGTATCTATATACAAGTCAGTGATCTCCGGCGAGACCTTTCGTCATTTCGGCTGCTCTTCACTTTAGTTCTGTGCGCTGCTGTAGGTTTCTACATTTACAAATCGATTCACTGGCAATTGATGGGTGATCCGTCGATCATGCACTACGTCAATTTCCTCATCGATCGGGGACTGGCTCCGTATCGCGATATCGTGGACATCAATCTGCCAGGCGCCTACTTTATGGAAGGCTGGGCGATGCACATCTTCGGAGGCGGGGATCTTGGTTGGCGGATCTACGACTTTTTCCTTCTTGGCGTCATGATCGCATCAATGATTGTCATCTCCTTACCGTATGACTGGTTCTCGGGGCTCTTTGCGGGAGTAATATTTCTTCTCATTCATGCTGCGGAGGGCCCATGGAACGCTGGGCAGCGGGAGCAGGCGATGATCACGCTGGTCATGGTCGGCTACGCCCTTCTGTTTACCGCTTTACGCCGACAGAAGCCTTTGCTTGTTTTGCCGTTTGGCCTCATTATCGGTCTTGCTGCGTCACTGAAACCAACGGCTGCACCACTCGGCGTGATCCTCCTCTTGATGGCGGCCCGTGCCCTCAGGACGAGAGGTACCAAAGTGACTCCTTACCTTGCCTATGGGTTTTTGGGACTCATCCTCGTATTCCTGATCAACCTCGGATTTTTATATGAGTACCACGCGTTCGGTGATTTCATTGCGATCTCGAAGCGCCTGATTCCGTACTATGCAAGTATTGGGAACGCACCTCTACGCGACCTTCTTTACGGCCTGATATCTCGTCCATACCGGCTCATGTTATTCATAGGCGGGGTCCTCACCTTGATCAACCGAAAAGAGTTGGACTGGGAGAATTGGGAGCGAGCCGCGCTGATGGTAGGAATTCTCTTCGGTGCTTCCTGTTATGTAGTTCAACGTAAGAACTTCGAGCATCACGCCTATTCGTTTATCGTTCTCACTTTGCTTTGGTTTGCAATCGAACTAGGTAAGGCGTGGCAGAAGAAGGGTTGGCTACGCGCTATTGGACTGGCCTGCTTCGTCTTGGGTGTTTTTGTTTTGTTCCATCCCTTGTTTCCGGTGTCGCCTCAGCTTCTCCGAGGAATCAGCTGCCAGATGCACTCAAAAGTGACCTCATTCGCCTGGGAGGGTCCAGTCTCCAGAACCAGGTGCAATGCTTTGACATGATCGAGAGCTGTTTCAGCACTCTCTATCGATTGAAGTTGCTTCCATACACCTCCGTTATGGGCGACTACATGTTCTTTGGGACACCCGATAGTCCCCCATCGGAGTATTACCAGAATAGAATGTGGGACAGTCTTCAAAAGAGTCCGCCCAAAATCATCGTCCTGAGCAACATGTGGCTGTGCGGACCATACACATTCAAAAAACTCAGTAAGTGGCCTCAATTGGCCCCCTTTCTGGACTCGGCATATTCATTGGAGGTGACTCGAAGCTCTGCGGGATTTGCATACAGAATCTACGTATTGAAGAACGACCAACGGCAAAATGGATTGGATCAACTTCGAAGATCTGAGTCGGCGCAGAATATAACGGATAGACACAATTAGAACGAACTTGCTACGTGAACGTCCGCAATATGAATGGCGATAAGGTGTAGCAGAACATGGTTGCTCCTAACCTAACGTGGAGTTGTGCCGTATGGTTCAGGCAATACACTCCTTCGATTCATTCGACCAAACATCTTTCTTACGATCCGAACATTTGCTTCAAACCCTCGAAATTCTCTCCGGTGGCCTATGAGACATGGCTCCCGGTAAGACAAAACTACCTATACATCCTTGACAATCGTTGAACCTGGCGCAGGACAACCAACCATGGGCGGGGTTCTCACCTTCATCAACCGAAAAGAGATGAACTGCGAGAATTGGGAACGAGTCATGCTGATTCTTTTTCGGCGCTTCCTCTTATGTAGTTCATGCCAGCTTGGGTCAGGCATAGCGTCGCCAACTTCATCAACTCCAGTGCGGAGCCTGGAGTGCCCGATCTTCTGTGCCGTTGGATGAGTTAGTGTAACGCAGCTATTTCTGAGTTTGATCGGACCAGTTTTCTTGTACCAAGCCTAGAGTTAGTTTTCGGCTGGTTTTAGTCCAGTGAATATGCGGCTAGCCGCATACTCACTGGCGACTCGTTCGGCGTCCGGTCACTGAGAGATCGGTGAGGACGACTCTCATTATATTCCTGCCTCCAGGCTTCGATCAGCTGCTTTGCCTCTGATCGGACCAGTTTTCTTGTACGAAGCCTAGAGTTAGTTTTCGGCTGGTTTAGGTGCCAGTGAGTATGCGGCTAGCCGCATACTCACTGGCGAACTCGTTCGGCGTCCGGTCACTGAGAGATCGGTGAGGACGACTCTCATTATATTCCTGCCTCCAGGCTTCGATCAGCTGCTTTGCCTCCTTTAGGTTCATGAACCAGTGAACGTTCAGGCATTCGCTTCGGAAGGTCCCGTTGAAGCTCTCCACGAAGGCGTTGTCGGTTGGTTTGCCAGGACGGGAGAAGTCGATCTTCATTCCATTCTGGTAGGCCCATAGATCATCGCCTGACTGGTGAACTCGCTGCCATTGTCACAGAACAACACCTTCGGCACTCCACGTTCCTGTTTCATCCGGTTCAGCGTCCGCACCACATCGTCTCCCTTCAAGCTCTGCCGAACTTCGATCGCAACCGCTTCTCGCGTGTAAACGTCCAGCATCGTTAACGCGCGGAAGCGCGTTCCATCCTGAAGCTGATCGGCAACGAAGTCGGTGCTCCAGGCCTGGTTCGGTGCCGTCGCGATGAAGCGCTCTTCCCGATGCCGCACCGCTTTCCTCTTGCGTTTTGGCCGTTTCTTCAAGGCCAGACCTTCTTCCTTGTACAACCGGTACACCAGGTACTTGCCCACGTCCAGCCCTCGCGGTTGAGCAGCACGCGGATCTTGCGATACCCGTAGCGCACCCTGCTGTGTGCGATCTCTCGTATCCGCATCCGTAGCTCCGTCCATGGTTCCTGATGGCTCTGGTAGCGATAGGTACCTCGTACCATCAGAAGAACCTGGCAAGCATGCCGCTCGCTCGCCCGATATTGATCGCGCAAATGATCAACCATCGGACGGCGCTCCGAGGGCTTCAGAACTTTTTTCTGAGCACATCCTGAAGCATCGTCTTATCCAGGCTCAGGTCGGCGACCAACTGTTTCAGCCGGCTGTTCTCTTCCTGGAGTTGTTTCATCTGACGGGCCTGGTCGGTCTCCATACCAACGTACTGCTTCTTCCATCGATAAAAGGTCTGCTGACTTATCCCAACCTTGCGGATCACCTCCGCCACAGGGACACCCAGCTCCGCCTGCTTCAGCACAGACACAATCTGCTCCACAGAAAATCGCTTCTTCTTCATGGCAAAATCCTCCTCAGATTTTGCCGAAGACTAACATTTCAACTGGTCCAAAATTGCCGGGGCCGATCACCTCCTTTAGGTTCATGAACCAGTGAACGTTCAGGCATTCGCTTCGGAAGGTCCCGTTGAAGCTCTCCACGAAGGCGTTGTCGGTTGGTTTGCCAGGACGGGAGAAGTCGATCTTCATTCCATTCTGGTAGGCCCATAGATCCATCGCCTGACTGGTGAACTCGCTGCCATTGTCACAGAACAACACCTTCGGCACTCCACGTTCCTGTTTCATCCGGTTCAGCGTCCGCACCACATCGTCTCCCTTCAAGCTCTGCCGAACTTCGATCGCAACCGCTTCTCGCGTGTAAACGTCCAGATCGTTAACGCGCGGAAGCGCGTTCCATCCTGAAGCTGATCGGCAACGAAGTCGGTGCTCCAGGCCTGGTTCGGTGCCGTCGCGATGAAGCGCTCTTCCCGATGCCGCACCGCTTTCCTCTTGTGTTTTGGCCGTTTCTTCAAGGCCAGACCTTCTTCCTTGTACAACCGGTACACCAGGTACTTGCCCACGTTCCAGCCCTCGCGGTTGAGCAGCACGCGGATCTTGCGATACCCGTAGCGCACCCTGCTCTGTGCGATCTCTCGTATCCGCATCCGTAGCTCCGTCCATGGTTCCTGATGGCTCTGGTAGCGATAGGTACCTCGTACCATCAGAAGAACCTGGCAAGCATGCCGCTCGCTCGCCCGATATTGATCGCGCAAATGATCAACCATCGGACGGCGCTCCGAGGGCTTCAGAACTTTTTTCTGAGCACATCCTGAAGCATCGTCTTATCCAGGCTCAGGTCGGCGACCAACTGTTTCAGCCGGCTGTTCTCTTCCTGGAGTTGTTTCATCTGACGGGCCTGGTCGGTCTCCATACCAACGTACTGCTTCTTCCATCGATAAAAGGTCTGCTCACTTATCCCAACCTTGCGGATCACCTCCGCCACAGGGACACCCAGCTCCGCCTGCTTCAGCACAGACACAATCTGCTCCACAGAAAATCGCTTCTTCTTCATGGCAAAATCCTCCTCAGATTTTGCCGAAGACTAACATTTCAACTGGTCCAAAATTGCCGGGGCCGATCAAGTTTGTATGGGCTACTGTGCGTGAACCAATGCCGCTAAGAGATTGTCGAGCTCGGCTGGGTTGACGTCGCTGACGGCCACGATGCGCAGGTCCTGAGTGGTTGCGGTGCGGAGGGTGAAGCCTTCCCGGGTATTGGGCAGAGTGGCGAGGGTTGGGCCGGTGGATCGTTGGGTCAGGAAGATGGAGACCTCATGCTTGTGGATGGTGAAGAGAAGCAGGGCGGCGGGCTGGTTGTTGAGGTAGGTGAGGTCTGCGCCTTTGAGGGTGGTGTCGGGGGGTAAGGCCTGGGCATCGGGGATGTTGAAGCTGAACGGAAGACGGCCCTGGAACCAGGGTTTTACGGTGTGGCGATCGGTGGAGATAACCTGCGGGGTCGCGGCGCTGGAGAGAGTGGCGAGATGCTGGTCGAGGAGTTCGGCGGCGAGGGTGTTGGTTTGGTGGAGCTGACGCCAGCCAATGAGGGAAACAGCGAGCAGGATGGCTGCGGCAAGTGCCGCCCATGCTGCGGGCCGGATTGAGACGATGCGCGCTGGTGTCTTTGTCTGTGTCTGTTGTGTCGATTGCGTATGCGAGTGGAGTTGAGCGGTGAGGCGGGCGAGGGCTTCAGGTGGTGGAATGAACCGCTGGCCGGCGCGTGCGGTCGCGGCTTTTAGTCGCGTAATGGAGACAATGCGGAGCGTGCACGAGTGACAGGCGCTGAGATGCTGCTCGATTCCCTGTTGCTCGGTGGGTGAGAGTTCGTTGTCGATGAAGGCGTTGAGCTTTTCGGGATCGATGTGTCCGGGTGAGGAACAGGTTTGCGGTGTCTGGTTCATAGGGATTCCCCGAACTGCGGCTGAAGGAGTTGGCGAAGGGTGCTACGGGCACGAGAGATGCGGGACATGACTGTGCCCATGGGAACGTCAAGGATGAGAGCGAGGTCTTTGTACTTGATCTCTTCGACGTCACAGAGAAGCAGGATTTCGCGGAGCTGTGGTGGGAGTTGCTCCAGCGCTGCGTGGAGAACGGCTTGGTTATCGAGGCGGATGAGAATGTCTTCGGGGGTGGGGCCTGTGCCGGCGACGTCGATGGTGGTGGGATCGTCTTCGAGAAAGACGGTACGTGAAGCGGCGATTCCGGTGCGGGTGGTGAGGAAGGTATTGCGCAGGATGCGAAAGATCCAGGCCTTGAAGTTGGTGCCGGGTTGGAAGGAGTCGAAGGCGCGGAGGGATTTGGAGAATGTCTCCTGCACGAGGTCTTCGGCTTCGGCTTGATCGCGTGTGAGCCAGTGGGCGTGGTTGTAGAGCGAGGGAAAGAGCGGGAGCGCAAGCTGCTCGAATTCGGCGCTGCGGGTGCTGACAGACGGCATGGTAAGGATTGCCTCGGCCGGACTGAGGTTTCGAGATCGCGGGTAGACGGCGAAGAAGAGTGGAAGGCGCTGGGCTTCGAACATCCTTACCGTAAACCGAATCGCAGAAAGATTATTCCACGAATTATTTTTGAGTGTCGCGGAATAAAACGAGCGAACGCCAGTTTAGGGATGCAGAAAACGCTCTGTGGAGCATGGAGAGAGAGATGAGACGGATGGGGAACGATGAAATGGCTGAAGTGGCGAAAGAAACACCAGCGGTTGGCGGGGACGGCATCGACCGGAGGAATTTTCTTGAGTGTATGGCGTGGGCGGGTACGGGGCTTCTCTGGTCTATGGTTGCGGGTGTACCGACTTCGAGGTTACTTGCAGCTACCGGAGCCCCGATGGCCGCGAAGACTAAGACGGTAGAGGACTTTTCGTTCGTGCAGATCAGCGATAGTCACATCGGATTCAACAAGGGTGCGAACCCGGATGTAACCGGCACTCTGACGAAGGCGATCAACAAGATCAACACCGTTCCATCGGGTATGAAGGCGCCGGACTTCATGATTCACACGGGTGATATTACGCAGAACTCGAAGGCAGCGGAGTTTGATACGGCCATGCAGGTGATCAAGAGCACCAAGGTCGGCGAGGTGTTCTACGTGCCGGGGGAGCACGATTATATTGACGATGGCGAACAGTATAAGCAGCGCTTCGGCAAAGGCACGATTGGCAATGGGTGGTACAGCTACAACCATAAGAGCGTTCACTTTGTGGGACTGAATAACTGCGTGCAGGTTGATGCAATGGGAGACATGGGCGACGACCAGTTGAAATGGTTGAAGTCTGATCTGAGCGGGTTGAGCCACTCGACGCCGATTGTGGTGTTTGCGCATATTCCGCTGTGGATGGTTTACGAGAAGTGGGGCTGGGGAACGAAGGATGGGGAGCAGGCACTTGCAATGCTGAAGCCGTTTGGGTCAGTGACGGTTTTGAATGGGCACATTCACCAGGTAGTACAGAAGGTCGAAGGAAATGTGGCTTTTCATACTGCAATGGCGACTGCGTTTCCGCAGCCCGCGCCGGGAACGGCTCCGAATCCAGGGCCGATGATGGTTCCCGCAGGCAAGCTGGAGAGCGTGCTGGGCGTGACTAAGGTGAAGGTGGTTCACGGACAGAATCATCTGGCCGTGGTCGACTCCACGCTAGCGGAGAGTGTTTGATGCGTCCGTGGATTATTGCTTTCGTTGTGGTTGGCGTAGTGATGGGTCTGGGGTTTGTGCATCCGTTTGGGGACCCGCGTGTCGAGCCTGCAAGGGGGCTCGGCACGCTGCTGGTGGGTGCAAAGATGCCGTTGGATGCGAAGACCGTGTTGGTGAGGAAGTGCGGGGACTGCCACTCGAGCGAGACGCGGTGGCCGGTCTATGCGCAGATCCCTCCGGGATCCTGGCTGATTGAACGGGACATTGTCGAAGCTCGGAAGAAGATGGACTTGTCGCGATGGGAGGAGATGCCGGAGGAAAGACAACAGGTGTTGATGGCGAAGATTGTGCAGGAGGCGAAGAGCGGCGATATGCCTCCGCTGCAGTACCTGGCGGTGCATTGGGATGCGCGGCTTTCCAAGGAGGATGTGGCGGCGCTTTCGACGTTGGGAAAAAGTGAAGGCGTGAGCGAAGCCGCGCTTGGAGGGGAGGGCGACGCCGCTCGCGGCAAGGCCTTGTTTGAAAGACGCTGCACCGGGTGCCATGCGATGGATGTGGATCGCGAAGGGCCAAGGCTGAAAGGAGTTTTTGGCAGGAAGGCTGGTGGAGTGGCCGGTTTTAATTACTCTGCGGGATTGAAGGGCGCGGGCATAACCTGGACGGAGGTGACGCTGGAGCGGTGGCTGAGCGACCCGAATTTGGTGGTGAAGGATAACAATATGGATTTCAGCGTTTCGAAGGCGGAGGAACGTCGGGATTTGATTGCTTATTTGAAGCAGTAGGCCATCAGGTGCGCGAGACGGTGAGATCGTTGTCCTTCGTTTCGCGAATGAGGAGCAGGCCGATGAAGCTGAGGGCGGCGGAGCCTGTGAGGTAGTAGCCGACGTATTGCAGGCCGTAGTTCCTGGCGAGCCATGTGGCGATGTAGGGGGCAACGGACGCACCCAGGATGCCGGCCATGCTGAACGCGAGGGAACTGCCCGTGTAGCGAACCGGCGTGGGGAAGAGCTCGGAGACGAGGGTGCCGAGCGGACCGTAGGTAAAGCCCATGATCGCAAGGCCCAGGGCCATCATGCAGACGACTCCGGCGATGCCAGCGGTGAAGAGCGGCGCGAGCACAAGGCCAAAGAGGGCGATGAGCGCTGTGACTCCGAACATCAGGCGACGCCGGCCGCGTTCGGCCAGCAACGCAGAGATGGGAATGGTGAGCGCGAAGAAGAGCATGCCGAAGAGCTGGATGAGCAGGAAGGTTCCGCGGCTGTAGTTGAGAGCGGAAGTTCCCCAGGAGAGCGCAAAGACGACCATCAGGTAGAAGAGAACGAAGTTCTGGAGGCAGACGAGGATGCCGGCCACGAGAGTGTGGCTGTGGTGACGCAGGACGGTGAGGATGGGGATGCTGACCTGCTCGGACCGTTTGACGGAGGCCTGGAAGATGGGCGTTTCGGTGATCTTGAGACGGACGTAGAGTCCCAGCAGGACGAGCACGGCGCTGGCGAGAAATGGCAGGCGCCATCCGAAGGCGAAGAACTGCCTGTCAGTGAGACAGCGCGAAAGCAGGAGAAAGGTTCCGCCGGAGAAGAGGAAGCCAATGGGAGCGCCCAGTTGTGGAAACATGCCGTAGAGCGCTCGCTTGTTTGGTGGGGCGTTTTCGACGGCGAGAAGGACAGCTCCTCCCCATTCGCCGCCGAGCCCGATGCCCTGGCCGAAGCGGCAGAGAGCGAGCAGCAAGGGGGCCGCGATGCCGATGTTTTGATAGGTGGGTAGAGCACCGATGACGAAAGTGGAGAGACCCATCGTTGACAAGGCCAGAACGAGTGTCTTCTTACGGCCGATGCGATCGCCGAAGTGCCCGAAGAGTGCGGCGCCGATGGGGCGTGCGAGGAAGGCGATGCCAAAGGTGGCGAGCGAGGCAAGCGTCGAGGAGGCGGGATCGGATGCCGGGAAGAAGAGGTGCGGGAAGATCAGGACCGCTGCGGTGGCATAGATGTAGAAGTCGAAGAACTCAACGGTCGTCCCGACCAAGCTGGCGAAGAGAACCTGGCGGGGCGTATTGATACGCTTTTGTGCGGTTTGAACTGTCATGATAATAAGTCTGGAATTTTATTCGAAGACGAAGCGAGCCGGCAGTTAAGTTTTTGGAAAGTAAAAGATTGTTTCGCTGGGACGAATTCTTTCATGGGCTCCATGAACAGGATTTTCTGACAGAAAGCCCGGGCTGTGGCCCGGGCTTTTTGGCTTTTGTTGAGTAATCGATTAGGCAGAAGCTTCGTCGGTGCCCGCTGCCTTAGCCTGCGCTACGGTCCAGTCGGGTGCGCCTACCTTAAATCTTGCGAAGCGGCGGACACTGATGTTTTCGCCGAGCTTTGCGACCTTGGAGGCGATGAGCTGGCCAATGGTCTGCGATGCTTCCTTGATGAAAGGCTGGTCGAGGAGGCAGAACTCTTCGTAGAACTTGGCGAGCTTGCCCTCGAGCATCTTTTCGATGATGTTGGCGGGCTTGCCGGTGGCTGCGGCCTGGGCGCGATAGACATCCTTCTCGCGCTCGAGGTCGGCTGCGGTGACGTCTTCGCGGCTGACGAAGCGCGGGTCGACGGCGGCGATGTGCATGGCGATGTCGCGGAGCAGCTCCTGGAAGTCGTCGGTGCGGGCTACGAAATCGGACTCGCAGTTGAGCTCGAGGAGAACGCCGATTTTGCCGCCTGCATGGATGTAGGTTCCGACTGCGCCTTCGTTGGTAGTGCGGGAGGCTTTCTTCGCAGCCGAGGCCATGCCGCGCTTGCGCAAGACGACGAAGGCGTCTTCCATGTCGCCTTTTGCTTCCTGAAGGGCCTTGAGGCAGTCGCCCATGGGGGCGCCGGACTTTTCGCGGAGTTCCTTGACGAGTTTTGCGTCGATCTTTACCTGTGTGTCGGTCATGGTGGTATTCACAATCCTTTTATTGATGATGCAGCGTGGGTGTTAATAGGTCGTTGACGCAGAAAGAGCGTGGCGCCGAATTCGCTTTCGCGGGCAGCCACGCTCCACTGGCAGGTGTTCGTGACTTGCCTTAGACGGCGGCCTGGGCCGAGATCGACTCGGGCTCGGCATCGGGCTCGGAGGCAGCAGGAGCCTTGCGGATGTTTCCGCCGAGGACAGCCTCGAGGTCGACGGTCTCGTCTTCTTCGGGGGCGGCTTCTACGGGCTCGGCGGCTGCGTGAATCTCGCCGGGCTCGTACTCACCGTCTTCGCCGATGTAGGACGAGGAGATCTCGGCCGGGGTGACATCGGCTACCTCAGTGGCGAAGGCCTTGTCGGAGACCATCTGGACGCCTTCGTAGGCCGAATCAGCGATCTTCGTGGTGAAGAGGCGGATGGCGCGGAGGGCGTCGTCGTTGCCGGGGATGACGTAGTCGACGACGGTGGGATCGCAGTTGGTGTCGACGACGGCGACGACCGGGATGCCGAGCTTGCGGGCTTCGGCGACGGCAATGGCTTCGTTGTTGGAGTCAACGACGAAGATGGCGTCGGGAAGGCGCTTCATGGTCTTGATGCCGGCGAGATTGGTGGTCAGGTGCTTGCGCTCGCGCTCGAGCTTGATGACTTCCTTCTTGGTGAGGAGCTCGTAGCGGCCGTCAGTCGACATATCGTCGAGTTCGGTGAGGCGCTTCACTGACTTCTGCACGGTGACCCAGTTGGTGAGGAGACCGCCGAGCCAGCGGCTGTTGATGTAAGGCATGCCGGCGCGGGTAGCTTCTTCGGCGATCGCATCCTGCGCCTGGCGCTTGGTGCCGACGAAGAGAACAAGCTTACCGGTAGAGGTGAGATCGGTGACGAACTTGGACGCCTCTTTGAACATCTTGAGGGTCTTCTGGAGGTCGATGATGTAAATGCCGTTGCGCTCGCCGAAGATGTACTCCTTCATCTTTGGGTTCCAGCGCTTGGTCTGATGCCCGAAGTGAACGCCAGCTTCGAGCAGTTCTTTCATAGTGATGTTTGCCAATGTATCTCCTTGGTTGAGGCGGCCGAGTGTGAGCATCGGTGCCTGGATTGATCCTTTGCCTGACGAGACAGGCGCGGGAGATTTGACTCCTGCCTCAGGCGGCGGCTGATGAAGGCCGAAACGTGAGGGTGATGCGATAGGCGCCGGAGAAAAAACTCCGGCACCCATTCAAACTGTGTTGGCCCAAGTACGAGCAGCCTTCCGTGCTCCAACGATTAGCGTTTGGAGAACTGGAAGCGAGCGCGAGCGCCCTTCTGGCCGTACTTCTTGCGCTCTTTACCACGCGAGTCGCGGGTAACGAGGCCTTGCGCCTTGAGCGCCTTGCGGAGCTCGGGGTTGAATTCCATCAGTGCACGGGCGATGCCGAGCTTGACGGCGTCGGCCTGGCCCATGACGCCGCCACCCTTGACGGTGGTGATGACGTCGAAGGTCTCGCCGATGTCGGCGATGCCGAGGGACACCTTGGCGGCTGCGCGCTGCTGCGCGGTGACGAAGTAGGTGTCAAACTCTTTGCGGTTGACGGTAAATTTGCCGCTGCCCGGACGCAGGAAGACGCGTGCGATTGAGGACTTGCGACGGCCGGTTCCGTAGTACTGAATCAAATCTGCCATGGTGCTCCTTGAACTCTTTCAAAGGCCGGGGACTAAGCCCCTCTTTGTCGGCCCGTTTTGTTCAGTGGGCTAAAGCCCACTGGTAATCCTAAAAACCTTTTTTCGCCAGCTAACGAGTGCCCGCTGATCGAAGACGTGCGTACGACTTTTAGCCTGCCAGCGTTTGGGCCTTAGGCGCATTGGAGGCGTGAAACTCGAAGGCGACGGGCTGCTGAGCCTGGTGCGGATGCTGTGCGCCCTTGTAGACCTTGAGCTTGGTGGCCATCTGACGGCCCATCTTGGACTTGGGCAACATACCCTTGACAGCCTGCTCGACGATGGCTTCGGGGCGACGGGCGAGGAGCTTGATGAACGACTCTTCGCGAAGGCCGCCTGGAAAGCCGGTGTAGCGGCGATAGAGCTTCTGGTCAGACTTGAGGCCGGTCAGTACGATCTTTTCGGCGTTGATGATAACGACGTGATCGCCCATATCGATGTAGGGGGTGTAGAGGGGGTTGAGCTTGCCGGCAAGCATGGAGGCGGCCTGCGTAGCGAGACGGCCGAGCGTTTTGCCGCTGGCATCGAGCACGAACCACTTACGCTTAATGTCTTTGCCGCTAGGAATGGTGGTGGACATCGTTGTTACTCCTTGATTCTGCCGTCTTCAGTGTTCGGCGTGTTCCATGAAGAATGTGGTGCCAAGTTGGTATTTCGTGAAAAAGCAAAAACTGATTTTTCCCAGAACAGGGCGGCGTGGGGGAAGGAAGAGACAGATGCGCTCTTCACAACACGCGGAGAGATACCGCTTGACCTGGGCTACGCACAAACCTATGGGATGGGTGCTTCAGGGGCGGCTATGGTAAAGCTGCTCCCCAGTGGATCCATCACGGATGTCTCGGGTGCCTGTTTGGCCTGGGAACGGTGCTGACACAGATGTACAGACGCGAGACTGCGCGAGATTCAAGGATAGCTACCTTCCGGCCGGAAGTCAATGAAGTTCGGTGGTTAGGGCTGGTTTTCATGCTTTTTTTGACCGCGAACATCGGTCGAGTTCGTTTTGACTTGCTTCGAGATTCGGCTTGTTTCAGGCGGCCTGGAACAGACTCGGCTGCGGATGTAAATCCGCTTGGGAATCAATGATTTACAGTTGCCAAATTACGGCACCGCAATTTAGACCTCGAATTCCCCAGTCGACGCTGGGTGATCCGGTGGAGTCGTAGATAGATTTTTGAGGGCTGTTTGCCGAGCACGGCCGGGGAGTTCGCGGGGAAGGAGTTTATTGCGCAGATAGTCCTTGAGGTTGTCGCAGAGACCGGCTAGCAGGATGCTCAGAGTGAGGGCGGTGGCCAGAAGTGCGAGTTTGGCCCAGAGGCTGGCGTGCGGGTACGGGACGACTGCGGCGAGCAAAACGGAGAGGGGAAAGTGAATGAGATAGAGGGGAAAGGTTGCGGCGGCGACTTTGCGGATGATGCGCACGGCGAGGTTGTTCTCTGAGATTTCGAGGTTGCGCAGAGCAATGCAGGCCGGGAGAAGGAGGAGGACTGTGGCGATGGCTACGGTGTCCATCCAGGGGACGAGGCGTCCGATGTAGAACCAGCGAGCGTGGAAGTGTTCGATGAGGGCGCGGCTTCCGTGGATGCAAGCGATGCTGAGCAGGCTCAGGAGAAAGAGTTTCGCGAGGGATTTCTTTTTGAGGGTGCCGTCCTGATAGGCATCGTAGGCGGCGCAGCCGAGTAGCCACAGCGGAAACATCAGGAAGACTGTAGGGCCGATAAGAAGGAAGACGACGACGCAGGCGACGATGCGCTTTCGGCCACGGAGATAAAGAGCTATTCCGAAGAGAGCGTAGTAGACGCACTCGTAAGTGAGAGACCACCAGGGGCTGTTGGAGAACAGGGAGGAATCGTGAAACCACGACTGCGAGAGCATGCTGAGGCTGATGACGATGCGGAAGAGCGCGCGGATCCAAATCTGCGAGAGCCAAGTCTGTGAGAGCCATATCTTTGAGAGCCAGGTCTGTGAGAAGAGCCCATGGACGGGAACCAGTGTGGGAGGCCGTGTGATGTTGTCTCCAAATCGTGCTGCGTAGAGGGTCGGGTTGATGCGAGCGGCCGTGAGATCGAACAGGATGGTAAGTGCAACGGCTGGGAGAGCCACAGAGTAGATGCGGGCGATTCGGTCGGCAGCGTATCGACGGAGGTCACCGTACTTTACGGAGGTGATGTAGCGAATCATGAAGCCGGAGAGGACGAAGAAGACTGCGACCGCGCCTTCGGCGTAGTTCAAAAGAGCCGGAGACCAGCCAGTAGTAAAGGCTTCCTCGGAGAGATGGCCGACAGTTACGGTGAGTGCGGCGAGGAGACGCACAATATCAAGGAAGATAGAGGGGCCAATGGCAAGAGATTGAGCAGAGATGCGGGGACCATGAACCGCAGCTTCACGCAGCGCTTGCAGCGCAGACAGGTCCAGAACCTTCCTCTCCATCGAAACGGGGTACCTCTCAGCGTGCCCCGTGGAGGGCGGTCAATGCCCCAATGGTATATCAGACATCAGCAACGGATTGTTAAATCTGTGGTGATGGCGTTGATGGCAATGATGGTTTCAGGGGTTCGAGCCGCGGGGGAGCAGACGGCTGGCCGAAGCTGGTCCGGATCAGGAGGGGAATAGTAGATTTGCGGCGGCGCGGAGATGGTGGGGTTGGGATGGCGCTGTCAAGCCGATAAAGGATGAGGAGATTGCGCTCGGGATCGTCGAATGCAGGAAAGGCCGCGATTCGCTGGAGGTGATACGTGGAGGCGAGCGCGTCCATTTTGTCGTCTTCGACCTGGTTCCAGGTGACGTACCAGCCGGGATGGTAGGCCTGAACGCGAACGGCGAGATCGGTGGTGCCGAAGTCGTCGCAGATGGAGGGCAGGCCGGTCATGAGCGAGAGTTGGGAGCCGCTGATGGAGAGCATGAGCGGGTTGTGGGTCCGGTCGGCGGAGATGATGTTGCGGATCTGGGTGGCCGCTCTGGTGAAGGTGTAGTCGGGGGTGCGGACGTAGTGGAGTGTCTGGCGCGCGTCGGTGATAGTTAACACGGCAAGGACAGCAACAACGGAGGAGATGCCCAGACGATTGAGCGAGGTCTGAGCGGCGGTGCGGTGTTGGGGGCTCGAGGTCCATAGGCTGGAGAAGACTATGGGCACGAGCAGGGTGAGGGGTACCGCGATGACAAGGTAATAGCGGGGCTGGAGATTGTTGTGATAGGCAAGAAACGCGGCATATCCGACAGCCCAGAGAAGAAGCGAGGGCACGAGCGGATTGAGGAGAAGACGGGGTCGCAGAAGGAAGACGGAGAGCGCGGCAAGGAGTGCGAGCGGGTAGAGGATTTTGCCGATCCAGAGGCCGTCGGCGATGGTGTTCCCGAGGACGAGGAGCAGATTGGAAGGGGTGAGGCCGGTGTAGGAGTTGGCGCTGAAGAGGTAGCGGTAATCAGGGAGGAAGTGTGGGCGGACGACGAGAGCGTAGTAGGTGAGCCAGATGACCACTGCGAGGATAGCGGGAGGAAGACAGAGACGAAGGAAGGTGCGCAGGTGGTGTCCAGCGCGGGCCCAGAGAAGCCAGAGGATAGCGGGAAGGAGAAAGATGGCGGTGGTCTTGGTGAGGACCATCAACGGAACGAGGAGACCAAGGGCGAGCGGTGGCAGGATTCGCTGAAGACGGATTTGGAGGGAGACGGGAGCGGTTCCCTGCCCCGGTGGCGTTGCAAAGGACGCTGCAAGTAGAGCAAGGAGGGCAAAGAGAATGAGGAGAGGCTCGAGGATTGCCATGCGGGTGAAGACGTAACAGAAGGGGCTTATGGCGAGGAGAAGCACGCCGATGGCAGGAGCGAGGGACGTCTCGGATTTCTCTCCGCTGGAGAGAAGCTGCCAACGACGGAGCAGAAAGTAGGAGGCTACGAGAATGAGGCCGAAGATGGTGACTGTAAGGGCACGGGCAGCGGCAAGATTGACGCCAGTGAAGCGGAAGAGGGCGGCTTCAACAAGAGGCCACACGGGAAGTGCGGCGGCGGGGTTGAAGTCTCCGGGGACGTGCCAGTGGCCGCGTTGGAAGTGGCGGATGGCGCCGTCGCCGTACCATCCTTCGTCGGTGTATTTGGCCCAGTCCATCCAAGGGGAGTGGTTGGGGAAGTCGGCGTTGAGATGAACGGCGTGAAGAGCCAGAAACAGAGCGGCTATGAGGAGGAGAGTTGCCTCCAAGAGCTTGAGAATACGAGCCGAAATGGGGTGGAACGGGTTCATTGAGTCACTGGGATTAAACGCAAGTGTATGGCAAGAGTTCCAGGTATTACAGAAATGTTGCAGGCTATTTTCTGCTCCTGCAGCGCGGCGCACCGGGTGATCGCCGGGAATTACGGCCATTGAACGGGTTAGCTTAGCTTCTCTGTCGCTCCTGCGGGAGGCGGCGACTTCCTATTCATAGGAAAGCGCGTCGATCGGATCCTTGCTGGCGGCTTTGAGGGCTGGGTAAAGAGCGCCGAGGATTGCTCCAATGAAGGCGATGAGAGTGGCTTTCCAGACGTACGGAACGTTGATGACGAAATCGAGCGTAGGAAATCGGGCCTGAAGTGCGGCGCTGAGAGCAAAGCTGGCGACTATGCCAACGATGATGCCGACGACGGCAAGAACGCTGGTCTCGCGGAGGACTATGCCGACGATGTAGGCACGGGAGGCTCCCATGGACTTGAGGATGCCGATCTCGCGGGTGCGCTCCATGACGGCGGTGTACATGGACTGGAAGATGACGAGAAAGCCGATGACGACGGCGATACCGATGACGACGCGAAGGCCGATATTGAATCCGGGGAGTGCGTTTGGGGTCATGGAGGCGAGATAGTCGTCCGTGGTGATGAGGTTGTACTGGGCCATCCCGGGAGTGGCGAGGATGGCTTTACGGACGTCGTCCTCGTATTTGGGAGGGGTCTCGGTTTTGAGGTAGAAGGCGGTGGCTTTGCCTTCGGTGCCGGTAAGGGTGCCCATGGTATCGATGGGGATGAACTTGCGGCCGCCCTTTCCGTGCTCGACGATTCCGCAGATTCTGAAGGGATGGTTGAGGATAGTAAGGTTGTCGCCTATCTTCTTGCCCGTGCCGATGTAATCGTCAACGATAACGTCGTACGGACCCTGAAATGGTCCTCCCGAGAGGAAGACGAAGGGAAGGAGACCATCATAGGTTTTGAAGTCGATGCCGTAGATGTTGTCGAGGGAACTGGTGATCTGAATATTGACCGGGGCGACAACCTTGATGTGGGGAATCTGCTCGAGAACGCCGGCGACCTTGATGGAGGCCCCCGCGGGGCTCATGCCAATAAAGTTATTGGTGGTGCTGGGGCGGACGAACATGTCCATGCCGATGCCGTTGGTGCGGTCCTTGAAACCGTTGAGCTTGCCCATCAGGATTGCCGTGATGGAGAGAATCATAATGACCTCGATGGCGATTGCGAGGCAGCTAATGAGCGAGCGCAGGGGACGGTGGACGAGATTGCCGACGACAAGTTTGTTCATGTGTTAACAGTGTATGGGAATGAGCGTTCGGAATGAACGTTTGGAGCTAGAGTGGCTTGTTTCCAAATCATCTGAGGCTTTCGTTCGTTGCCTTTTTGCAGGCTTCAAGATCGGAGGATCGGACCAGGAGGTGGTGGGAATCAACCGAATGGACGTTGCGGAAATCGTAGGTATCGCAGATCTTCCAATCGTCGAGGGAGGAGTATTTGCTGAATTCATCGAGGACACCGGGGCTGAGGAAGAGGAAGTCCGGATTTTCTGCGATGCAGGTTTGCATCCGGGTGTCGAGGTTCAGGCCGGCTTTGTCTCTTCCGTTGACCAGGTTGCCGAGATCACAGATGTCGGCTCGGGAGAAGTATCCGATGTAACCAATGTCGAGTGCGATGCCACGCTTGCCCTGGAAGATCTCCAGGTATTGGCCTTCGAATTTGTTCTCCAGATTTGCGCGCTCTCTAAGGACGGGATACATTGCCTTGACCTCAATCGGCAATAGGATGATCAGGATCACCAAGAAGACGTAGGCAGGCCATGTTTGGATTTGGATTTGCTTTTCTGTTGCGTGTCCGAGGAGGCGCGGCCAAGGGCAAGGATATTCCAGAGGATGGAGAAGACAAAGGTCCAAGCGAAGTAGCGATTGCCCTGAATGAGCTGTCCGCGGAGAACGGCCATGCTGAAGAGGATGGGGAAGATTGAGTTGGCGAGCAGTGTTGTGATGGAAAACAGTCCGGCGCGCAGCAGGAGGACTAAGGTCAATATCCAGAAGAGAAACAGGCCAGCGCCAAAGATTGGCGCGCCTGCAAGGACGATTGCCGTTGAACTCACGGCGTTGTGGAGGTTCGGGATACCGGTCGATTTTGCCAGTGCGGTATCGGGGAGCAGGAAGTGCATTTGGACACGTATGAAGATGAGAGCGAGTGCGCCGCCACATAGAAGATGACTGCTGTGGAAGAGCGATACGGGAAGCCGTTCTTTGTTTCGCGAGTCGGCCGAAGCAAAGAATTTGGTGGCGATCAATATGGCAAAGCTCATTCCGCAGAGCAGGAAAAGCTCGATTCTGAGGAGAACGGCCAGAAATCCCACGGCCGTGAATGTCAAATAACTGAGGAGAGGTATGGAGTCTCGCGATGACTCGCTGAATGCTATCCAGCAGATCAAGGCGACGAAGCTCATAGCGATCCCGGTTTCCATGCCGTCGTCGAGCCATCGAACTGCCGAGGGCGAGACAAGAATCAAGAGCATGGAGAGGCCCAACAGGCGGGCGAGGTTCGATCGAGACGGAACGAATCGAAGGAAGAGGAATGCCAATCCGGCGAAGAGCAGGATGTGGGCGCAGCTTGAGACCAGGCGAGGCAGATTGGGGGAGTGAGAAAAGATGGTCAGGACGGAGAGCAGACCGACATATAAGAGGCTTGAGGCACCGTAGTTCGAATGGACACCATCGTAGGTGATCTGATGGGTTCGAAGGAGATTGTCCGCATATCGAAGGTGAATGAGGGCGTCGTCCTGCATTCCTGGCCAGGAGAGGATCGCCCAGAAGACGAGCCAAAGGAAGAAGACAGGGATGGAAAAACGATAAAGCCTGCTGATTAAGGGACTCACCCCGCAATTCTAGAGCATAGGTTAGCTCTTGGAAGAGGCGGGGCGGAGGCGATTGGGAATGCTTTTGATCTGTGGCCCACGGCGAAGGATGATGCCTTCAGGACCAATGAACAGGGTTCCCATGATCGGCATCAGGTAGGCGCCTACGATTGCAGCGAAGACAATTCCGGCTGTGACATAGCCGTAGGTGTAGATGATTCCGCCCAGACCGCCCTCCGGACCAAGATGGGAGTAAACAAGTGCGACGAGGAGTCCCCACGGTGCGTGCCTCAAATCGCCACAGAGCGAGTCAAAAAGCGTGAAGAGAATGATCCATAGAATGGGCGCCAGAATGAAGATGCCAGTAACTCCCATGAAGGCGTAGGCATCGGCTGCGGCGGAGAAGGAGACGCCGGTCGTGTTGTCCTCGTCGGCGAGAATACCGACCTGATGCGCATAACCATTGCCGCCATGGAATTGCGGCTTATCTTTCCAGATGAAGTGAGGGACGAGATTCTCGAAGGCGAAGATGACCGGCGCCAGGCCATCGAATCCGTTGCGCTGCTTGTAAACCATAAGAGCGTCATCCAGGGCGAGGGCTTGCAAACGATCGAAGAAGCCTTGAGAGGTGTCGTAATAGCCATGGGAACCAGACGCCTCCTCCTCGCCCTGGGAGTTCTGCAGATATAGTTCGCGTACAGTACCGAGGTCCGAGAGCATCGAAACGACGACGGTCACATTTCCGGAGAAGGTCTCGCTGCGGTAAGCTCGGCCGTATTGCGCGAACGGAACGAGGTAGTAAAAGATTAAGAAGGCCCCAAGGAGTCCGACTCCGATCTGCGTTTTGGTAACCCTATAGCGCTGGGAACCCGCGGCCAAGAGCCAGCAGACAAAAGGAGAGATCATGCCCTGCTTCGAAAAGCCGTAGATTCCGGTGCCTACAGAAAATGCGATGGATATGAATACCGGCAGGTTGATGCTGCGCGTTCCCCCGGACCGGCGGATGGTATGTATCGTTCCCAAAATGATGGCCAACGGGAAGAACTGGTTGATCTGAGCGAGTGCGCTGAAAACCGTTCCATTTCCACCGCTTTCGGGGAAGAGTATGCCGGAGAAATAAAGCAGAAAACCGGTAACCATGCAGCCTACGGTGGCTGTCTGCATGTTCGCTTCAGTGACTGTATTCCTTAGGAAAGCGCGTTTGGCCGTAATACGGCGACTGACGATGACCGCAACGCACATGGAAGAGATGCAGCCAAGGTAGACGCCGATGCCGAGAAGCGGATCTTCGAGGTTCGAATCTGCGGGTTCTCCGAGAACCGCCTTCCAGCAGATACCAACGATCAGAGTCAGGGTCGAGAAGAAGAAGACGTAGGAACCGGTAGGCCTTGTGAAGCCGCCAGCTAAATTGAAAGCCAGAACGGCAACGAGAATATAGAGGAAACAGCAGAGGGCAAAGAGCCCGTTCGTTCCCTGAATCAACTGAATGATGCAAAGGATTCCGGCGAAATAGAAGGCGTAGTCGAGGGGAATGCGTTCGGGGAAGGGTAGGCGCACTTAATTTCACTTCCTGCAAACGGACTGGTTGAGCCGTGAAAAATACCCTGCATTGGCAGGAAATTGCGTGGCTGGAGCATCAGTCGCCCGAACCGTTCTCGGCTCAATGATAGTAGGTGGTGACTAGACCGTCAAAAGAATTTGAGGTGGAAGGTATCCCCCGAAAGGCTCAGTTGAGAAAGCAGAAGATTCTTTTGATTGGTTTTCGTGCACGATAGTATGGCGAGAGATTGGACACTTTGGAGAGTGATACCAAAAAATGAAAATCTTCTCATCGCCGGTGGTGCGCAGGTCTTTGTTTGCCATGCTGGCATTGTGTCTTTTGCTCGAAGCGCTCTTTTCTCCGTACGACATGAACGCGGATTCTGTGTCTTACCTGGACCTTGCGGACCTGATTCATACGCATCAGTGGCACTGGGTAGTGAATGCGTATTGGCATCCGGGCTATCCGGCACTTCTACTGTTGGCGCGGATGGTGCTGGGAAGTTCGCTTCAGCATGAGTTGCTGGCGGCGCGCCTGCTCAATCTTGGAATTACTGTGTTGCTGTTTTTTGCCGTTCGGTTTGCGCTTCGCTCGGCTGTGGAGTTGAGGCAAAGCCTGGATTCCGGAGTGGGCAGCAAGGGAATGGAGCCACTTCGACTTGAGACGCTCGATCTTGCGGCTGCGAGCATTACATTGATCAGCGTGATGCGGGAGTTAAGTCCGCGGTCGGTGCGGCCGGATGTGCTGGTGGCTGCGCTACTGATCTCGGGCGGAGCCTTTCTAATGCGAGCAGGGACCCGCAGGGACCTCCGATCGTTCGCCGGGCTGGGGGTCTGCTTCGGGCTGGGATTTCTGGTCAAGAGTGTAGCCTTTCCGGTGTTTCTGGCGGCGCTCCTGCTGCTTGCTGTGAATAGTGCGTCGTTGAAGAATGCCGCCAAGGGAATTGCGGTCGCTGGGCTGATCTTTGCTGCGTTGGCCGGACCGTATATCGGGCTTCTTTCGAAACAGAAGGGGAGGTTTTCCGCGGGGGATTCCGGAGGGCTGAACTATGCATGGTACGTGGACAGGGCGGACCGGTTTGAGCTGCAAAAAAATGAGCCGTGGCGATATGGGCTAGCTAAGGGCGAGCTAAAGCATACGTCGGTGCAACTGTTGAAGAGTCCGCCAATTTATTTTTTTGGAGGGATGCCGGGGACGGAGCCACAGTGGTTGGATCCTTCTTACTGGAACGATGGACTGAAGCCGCGTTTCAACCTCAGAGCAGAGGTGCGGGAGGTGACGGCGGGCGTTAGGATTGTCGTGCAGTATTTTGTACTGCGTCCGCAATATCTACTTCTGTTTGTTGTGCTCGCGATGCTGGGGGGACGCTGGAAACGGAGCGACCTGAGTCGCAGAGGCGCGGCGCCGGTTTTGTTGCTGGCACTTGTTCAAGTGGGGCTTTACGTGATGGTTTATACCGAACCACGTTATATCGCCAATGCGGTGATCCTTTGCCTGAGCGTACTGCTGGTTCTTGTTCGCATTCCCTCAACGGAGTTCGGGCAGAACGCTGCTGCGATGGGCGCGGCGTTGTTTCTCGGCATGTTGTTTTGCAGCTCGTTCACGGGCTCTCTGCAAAATTTGAAAAACTCGGAGAGGAGTGAGGGAAGAGCGATTGGGGCTTATAACCTAGCTACGTTCAGCGCGGGAGAGAGCCTGGCGAGCGCCATCGGGATTGCGCCAGGCGACACGGTAGCGTGTCTGGGAGAGGCGGCCTGCCGCGGCGATTCGTACTGGGCGCGATTGGCTGGAGTCAAGATTCGGACTGAGATCTTCGCGGATCAAGAGACGCCACTCGCGGTGTGGCAAGCAGCCGACAAGACAGTGACGCTGGCTACGGTGCGCTCCACGGGGGCAAAGGCCATTGTCGCCAACTTTGGCCAGGATGTGCCGCCGACCGAGTGGCAGCGCCTGGGAAGTGGTGGATACTTTGTGCTGTATCTCTGACGCGGGCGGGATTCGCCGGGTGTTAGAGGCGTATTAAAAGGTACAGCGAAACACTCCTAACTACTCTGGTTCCGAGGGATACCACGAATGGGTATGACCCGAAAGTCTTTTGACTTTGATAAATAAACCCATCTATCCTGCGGTCAGCCAGTGGCGGAATGCCGAATGGGCAGCCGTCCTGACTCTAGGTTGACGGAGCGAATGGAACGATTCTGCGACGAACTTCGGCGGGAACGGGAACGACGCAAGATCTCGATTGAGACGATCTGCGACGTGACGAAGGTCTCGGTGCGGCATTTGAACGCGCTGGAGGCTGGAGAGTACGGCTCGTTGCCTGGCGGGGTCTTCCGAAAAGGAATTTTCCGCAGTTATGTGACGGCGCTCGGATTGGAAGCGACTCCATGGATTGAGCGGTTTGAGGCGAACTTGCGTGAGAGCGGCGGGGCAGAAGCCATCGATGACTGGAGTGAGTTCGCTGAGAATGTTCGCAGGAACAGGGTGGGGACTGAGTCCAGATCCGATCTTCGATGGATGGGGGTTGGAGCGATGGTGGTATCGATCGCGGCGCTCGGCTGGAGCGTATGGAAGTTCGCCCTGCATGGACGTTTGTTCTAAGGAATCAGGATTTGTGTGGGTACGTCTGTCTCGCAGGCGATGCCAATAAAGTGTGCCTGTCCGATTTCAAAGGCACTTCGATGCTGGTAGACACAATCCACAACTCATCGATACTGTGTATCTATGTCTGAAAAGAAAATTGTTATCACCGGGGCCGCGGGCCTCGTAGGACAGAATCTTGTTCCTCTACTCAAACGAGGCAGCACTGGTGGGATAGTTGCGATTGATAAACATCCGACCAATACGGCCACCTTGCGCCGGCTTCATCCTGAGATCCGAGTGGTTGAGGCCGATATTGCCGAAACGGGTCCGTGGCAGATTGAGCTCGAAGGCTGCACTCACCTTGTGATCGGCCATGCCCAGATAGGCGGTCTCTATCCGCAGGAGTTTGTACGCAACAACATTCTGGCAACGGAGCGGCTTCTGGAGGCTGCCGTTCGCTATCGGGTTCCGTATGCGGTTAGCATCTCCTCGTCTGTCGTCAACTCAATGGCTGTGGATGATTACACCGAAACCAAAAAGGCGCAGGAGGCGCTCACTGCGGCCTCGGGTATCAAGCAAGTTGTTTTACGGCCCACGTTGATGTTCGGGTGGTTCGACCGAAAACATGTTGGCTGGCTTGCTCGTTTTATGCAAAAGACTCCAGTGTTTCCTATACCTGGCAACGGTCAGTATCTGCGACAGCCTTTGTATGCGGGCGACTTCTCGGCCATCATTGCCTCGAGTGTTGAAAGGGAGATCACAGGCGCCTACAACATTACCGGGCAGGAAAGAATTGACTACATCGACCTTATTCGCGCTGTAAAGAAGGCCACCGGATCGAAAGCCCGCATTCAAAAGATCCCCTACAGTGCTTTTCGGGCCATGCTAAAAATGAATGCCATCTTCGACAAAAATCCTGCATTCACGAGCAAGCAACTCGAGGCCCTGGTAACGCCGGATGTGTTTGAGGTCATTGATTGGCCAGGAATCTTCGGGGTACGGGCGACACCTCTGCAAGAAGCACTGGAGAAGACTTTTCGCGATCCTGTCTATTCGAAAGTTGTGCTCGATTTTTAGCATGTTGCAAACATCGGAGAGTGTCTGAAGCGGCGAACGCCTGATATCTTCGAAGATGTCGACTCACATTCTTTTGCCGAGGTGTCTCATCGCTAAAGTTGTCGTTATAGGATCCGGAGCAATGGGCTTGGCGGCGGCATATCACGCTCTGGCAGCGGGACATTCTGTCGAAGTTCTGGAGGCGGCCCCGGAGCCGGGAGGCATGGCAGCACATTTTGATCTGGCTGGCCTGTCGATCGAGCGTTTTTACCACTTTGTCTGCAGGAACGATGCGCCCACGATGGCGTTGATGGACGAGTTGGGCATCGGCGAGAAGATGCGCTGGACTACCACCACCATGGGGATCTTCACCGGCGGCCAACTACACGATTGGGGAACCCCTGTTGCCTTGTTAAAGTTCAACGAAATCAGCCTTCTCTCGCGATTGAGGTATGGGCTATTCGCGTTTTTGTCGGTGCGCCGCGACAGGTGGGATGCAATCGAGACAGAGGCGGCGCGCTCCTGGATAACGCGTTGGTGCGGGACTGAGGTCTATGACCGGCTTTGGAAGCCACTGTTCGAACTGAAGTTTTACCAGTACGCCGACAATGTTTCAGCTGCATGGATATGGACGCGGATCAGGCGGATCGGCCGTTCGCGACGATCTATGATGCAGGAAGAGCTGGGTTATATCGAGGGTGGCAGCCAAACGCTAGTCGATGCGCTCTGCGCGGCTATTGGCGAGCGCGGTGGACGCATTCGCACGCGATGTGCGGCACAAAAGGTTCTTGTTGAAGATGGCCACGTAACGGGCGTTGCGACGGCGGAAGGAGTCGTGCCGGCGGACGCGGTAATCTGCACGGTGCCAACGCCGTTTGTCTCGGCTATGGTGCCGGACCTGCCTGCTGCCTGGAAGGCGAAATACGAAGCGATCGTGAATATGGGGGTCTGCTGCCTGGTTTACAAACTGAAACGGTCGATAAGCCCCCACTTCTGGGTGAATGTGAGTGATCCCGATATGGCCGTTCCCGGGATTATCGAGTTTTCCAATCTGCGGCCTGTTGGTGGAGAGACTGTGGTCTATGTGCCGTACTACATGCCGAACGACAATATCAAGTTCACATGGAGTGACGAGAAGTTGTTGGGTGAGGCGTTTGGATATTTGCAGCGAATCAATCCGAAGTTGGCGCGCGAAGATGTGATCGCCGAGCATGTGGCGCGGCTTCGTTATGCTCAGCCTGTTTGCGAGCCGGGTTTTGCGGCGAAGATTCCACCGGTACAGACTCCTATCGGCGGGCTCCAGATTGCGGATACGTGTTTCTACTATCCGGAGGACCGTGGAATCTCGGAGAGTGTCCGGTTGGGGCGCGAGATGGCGGTGCGTTTACCGGCATGATGACGAACCGCGCGGCAGACAATCGAGATTCAACTACTGAGATACCGAGAGGCATCCGGATAAGTGAGCCAGGTTTTGCGACGATGATTCCATCGGTGCAATGAGGGAACACAAGGCAGGCGACGGAGCTTCAACGATGCAGACGCAGAGATTTCGAATTCCTACGTCTTTCCTTATTTTTTTTTCCGTTTGCGCCGCGAGCGTGATCTTCGGATGTGCGCTGACTCCTTATTTCACGGCCCGTCCGGGGCACGACCAGACGTCATACTTTCTGGAAGCGGAGCGAATGCTTTCCGGCCTGGAGTTGTATGGCCCTCATCTCACCGACACCAATCCTCCCACTATCATCTGGTTTTCGGCGCTGCCGGTGCTGTTGGCCCGGTGGTTGCATGCCCCTCCAATGTTGTTTCTCAGGATGCTCCTGCTGATTCTGATCTTTGGCAGTGTCTCCTGGTGCGTGAGAATATTGCGTCGCGTTCCGGCGATCGCGAGTTCTCTTGGCGTGGGCCTCGTCGCTCTCGCGGTAGTCGTCAGTGAGTTTTGTATCGGGCCGTACAACTTCTCGCAGCGCGAGGAACTACTGATCGTCCTGATGGTTCCATATCTTCTGGCTTGTGCGATGGGCGCTGTTTCGGGCTTTTCTGGAGTGGAGAGATTTGCGCTGGGGGTGGCCGCGGGAGTTGCGATTTGGTTCAAGCCTCAGGACGCGCTTGTTATTGTGGGGCTCGAGGTATTTCTCGCTCTGCGTGCGCGTAGTCTTCGCCGAGTAGCCAGTCCGGAGTTCCTGGGTTTGGTTGGAGCCGGATCGCTGGTTTTGCTTCTGATCCGATTGCTGACGCCTCTGTATTTCAAGGTCGTGCCCCTTCTATTCGACACTTACTGGGGACTCGGCACGATGAACACCTTAGCGCTGGCGCTTCATCTGCACTATTACCTGGTCGAAGTGCCTGTCGCGTTGGCGGCTTATCTTTTGTTCCTCAGGTCCCTGCGCGACGGAGCGGGCTTTTTTGCGCTGCTTGTGTGCAGCATCGCTGCCTTCGTCGCCTTCGATGTGCAGCACAATGACTGGTGGTATCACGCCTATCCACATCAGGCACTCTTCGTGATTGCCGTTGCGTACTTGATCGCGGATCTTTTCAATCCTCTCTTTGTGAGAGTCACGTCGGAGCCGCGGCTGTTGCGACGCATGGCTTTTGTTGTTTCAGGATTCATGGCCGGGTCGCTTTTCTTACTTGCGCTGCGACCTGATGCGGTGCTTAAGCAAGGAACGCATCAAGGAGCATTTCCGCTGGACGACTATCTTGCCCAGTATCAGCCTTCGACGACGGTGTATGCTCTTTCAACCAGCGTTAGTCCACTGGCGTTTTCCTACAATCATGGCCTGAGTTGGGGAGGGCGTTTTGCGCACCTGTGGATGCTCCCGGCTATCATCAAGAACGAGTTGGGCCCGGTTGACCCTGCGGCTCCCTTTAAGAAGCTTTCCCCTGAGACAGTTGCAAGGCTAGCGAATCTGCAGCGTACGGAATTGGCCGAGGATCTGAACTATTGGCGCCCTTCGGTTGTCATGGTCGAAGAGTGCCATCGCGAAGAGGCCTGCATTGGGTTGGAGGGGCGGGATTTCGATATGCTCGCCTGGTTTCTCAAAAGTCCGGAATTTGCTGAGGCGTGGTCGCACTACCAGCGAAAGACTGAGGTCGCCAACTTTATTGTTTACAAGCTTGTGCCATAGATTGTGTTGGATAGCAATGTTGTCTGGTTTCCCATTCGCTGCAGGATACTGCCGTTGAAGAGCCGATAGACGCGGGTGAATGGATGACTTTGCCCGGTCGGAGATGGGCGGGTAGAATGGAAGATGTTCAATACTGTTTCGGACGAAGTGTCTGAACAGTCACTCTGTACCGTGTGAAGGAGTTTGTTTTGGCAAAACGCGACCGTTTTTTGTTTACCAGTGAGTCTGTAACCGAGGGGCATCCGGATAAGATTGCCGATCAGATCTCCGATGCGATTCTTGATGCCTGCCTGGCGCAGGATCCCTACAGCCGTGTGGCGTGCGAGACGCTGACCTGCACCGGACTGGTAGTGATTGCGGGCGAGATCACGACGAAGGCTTACGTGGACTTCCAGAGCCTGGTACGTGGAACGGTCGCCGCGATTGGCTATGACAATGCTCTGTACGGGTTCGATTCGAACACTTGCGCCGTGATCTCGACGATTAACAAGCAGTCGGGCGACATCGCTATGGGCGTGGATACGGGCGGAGCTGGCGACCAGGGCATGATGTTCGGCTATGCGACGAACGAGACTCCTGAGCTGATGCCGACGCCGATCTCGCTGGCACATCAGTTGGCGAAAAAGTTGAGTGAGGTCCGCAAGAATGGGCTGATGTCGTACCTGCGGCCGGATGGCAAGAGCCAGGTGACGGTGGAGTACGACTCGAACCACAAGCCGGTGCGCGTGGATGCAGTGGTAATTTCGACGCAGCATGCAGAGACCGTGGGCAATGAGGAGCTGCGCGCGGATATTTTGAAGAATGTGATTCAGGCTGTTATTCCGGCGAACCTGCTGGACGAGGACACGAAGTATCACATCAACCCGACAGGGCGGTTCGTGGTCGGTGGGCCGATGGGCGATACGGGGTTGACGGGACGGAAGATCATCGTCGACACGTATGGCGGCATGGGGCGGCATGGCGGCGGAGCCTTCAGCGGTAAGGACGCGACGAAGGTCGACCGTTCGGCGGCTTATATGGCGCGGTATGTGGCTAAGAACATTGTTGCTGCTGGGCTGGCCGACCGCTGCGAGGTGCAGTTGGCTTACGCGATCGGTGTGGCCGAGCCGGTGAGCGTGCTGGTGGATACGTTTGGCACGGGCAAGGTCGATGAGACCAAGCTGGAGGAGTTGGTGCGGAAGAACTTCTCGCTGACGCCGAAGGGCATCATCGAGGGGCTGGACCTGCGGAAGCCGATCTTTAAGGCGACGGCGGCGTATGGCCACTTTGGACGCAAGGGCGAAGGCTTTACCTGGGAGAAGACAGACAAGGCTGCCGCGCTCGCTGAGCAGGCAGGGCTTAAGCAGTGCTGCTACGAAGTAGTTCGTCAGACAGATTAGAGAGAGGCAGGCCTTGGGCCTGCCCTTTCTTTTGTTGGTGGATTGAGGAAAGGTGGGGTTAGACTGCTGGAACTCGCCTAAATTGCATCTCATGTAGCAACACCCCTGTAACGAAGAGGGTTTTGATGCTTATTAAGTCTGAATACGATATTCAGTTTCATCTTCAAATACCGGTGCCAATGCTGGCGATGCTGCATCTGCATCCTTCATTGGAGCCGAGCGTGCGATCGGGCAACGAATTGAAAGTGGAACACGTCGACCGCGATACGACGACCGACGTTCCGACTTCGGAGTATCACGATGGGTTTGGGAACCGCTGCACGCGATTTATGACGCCTGCAGGCGCGATCCGGCTGAGCGGGATGAGCGTCGTTGAGATGGAAGGGTTGGCCGATCCGATCCAAGCGTACGCTCAACAGGTTCCTGTGGAGGAGTTACCGTCTGAGGTAGTGCAGTTTTTGTTGCCCAGCCGTTACTGCCAGGTGGACCAGTTTGGTCCGATCGCACAGGATTTGTTTGGATGGATGACGCCGGGGTGGACGCGGGCTTCGGCGATTCGCGACTGGGTGCATGAGAAGGTGGCATTCAATTACCAGGCGGCACGGCCCACGAAGACGGCGATGGATGTTTTTGTGGAGCGGATAGGAGTGTGCCGAGACTATCAGCACCTGGCGATTACGCTGTCGCGGTGCCAGAATATTCCTGCGCGGTATGTGACGGGGTATCTGGGAGATATTCGCTCACGTTACAGCGGGGCGGGTGATTTTAGCGCGTGGTATGAGGTGTTTCTTGATGGACGTTGGATGACGATGGATGCTCGACACAATGATCCACGAATCGGGCGGGTATTGATGGCGAAGGGGCGCGACGCGGCGGATGTGGCGATTACGACCTCGTTTGGGAATGCGATTCTGACGAACTTCTATGTGGATAGTTATGAGGTGCTCGAGGATGGGACGAAGGTAGCCCCCTTGCCGGGTATTGCGATGGAGGAGCCAGTTGTGCCGGTAGTGAATAGCGGCGTGGGTATAGTCGCTCAGGGTTTGGCTGAGTAGAAGGTATAGATCGCGGTGTAGGGAACACGACTGGTCGCGTTGAGGTGTTGTGCGTCGCATCCTGTGGTCGGGGCGATGCCGCCGCGGGTGTCGGAGCGGCGGATGAATTTTACCTGGGTCATGACTCCTGTGCCCGATACGCCGGCGGCTTTGAGGAGAAGCCAAGGGATTGCGGTTGGTTCGGGCGAGGCGGCTTTCTGGAGGAGTTCGCCTTTGACGGAACTGCCGTCTTTGGATTTCCAGATGGGGCCGGCGCCGTGGGTTCCGATGTCGGTGCCGGAATCGTCGATCAGCGTGGCTTCGGGGGCTTGAAAGATCCACTGTGGGCCGGTGGAGGATTGCTGGCAGGTATAGATCTGCACACCTTTGCCGGTAGCGGTGAGGATGGGCTGTTGCGAGGGCGGCGGATCGGTTGGAGATTGGGCGGTTGCTGCTGCTGCAATTGAGAGCATCGCGGCGAGGATCAGTGGGAGATGGGTTCCGGGCTTCATCGGCGACAAGTTTACACCTCTCAGGTTTCACGAGTTTGAGTGAACGAAACGGAGTGTGCCGAGTTGCGGCCGGTGGGAGGATACTGGAATGACGATGACGAGTGCAGCAAAGGTGAATACAAGCGCGATGGCGGTTCGGAGTTATTTCCCCGGCAAGCAATGGCAGCAGGTGCTGGAGAGAGATGCTCGGGCGGATGGACAGTTTGTGTATGCAGTGAAGTCGACGAAGATTTACTGCAAACCTAGTTGCGCCAGCAGGCGGCCTAGCCGAAAGCAGGTGAGCTTCTTCCCTACCCCGGCGCTGGCTGAGGCCGCTGGGTATCGGGCATGCAAGCGATGCGAGCCAGAGCGGACGGAAGCGAAGGCTGATCCGCAGGCTGGAGTGATCGCCGCGGTAACTGAGTATCTGAAGGAGCACGCTGAGGAGCGGACGCGGCTGGAGGATGTGGCGAAGGCAACCGGCGTGGGCAGGTTGACGATTCTGCGTGGGTTCAAGCGGGTGTTGGGAGTGAGTCCGGGGCAGTATGCGAAGGAAGCTCGGCTGGAGAAGTTTAAGCAGAAGGTAAGGGAGCCGAAGAAGGGAAAGGCTCCGATTACCGATGCGATTTATGAGGCGGGGTTTGGGTCGAGCAGCAGGCTATATGAGAAGAGTCCGGCTGCGCTGGGGATGAAGCCGCGCGTGATGCGAGAGGGTGGGTTGGGGCTGTTGATTCGTTACACGACTGCGGCGAGTCCGCTGGGCCGGATGCTTGTAGCGACGACGGATGTCGGGATCTGCTCGATTGCGTTTGGCAAGGATGATAAGGAGTTGCTGGGGGAGCTGCGGAAGCGGTTTTCGAAGGCGGAACTGATACCCGCTAAGGGGAATACGGGTTGGCTTGCGGATGCGGTTGCGTATGTTGCAAGTCAGTTGAGCGAGCATCCGCTGGCGGCTACTTTTCCGCTGGATGTGCGTGCGACGGCGTTTCAACAACGGGTGTGGAAGGCACTGCAGGAAATTCCTCGGGGAGAGACTCGATACTATTCGGAACTTGCAGTGCAGCTTGGAGTGCCGAAGGCTTCGCGGGCGGTTGGGATGGCGATTGGGGCGAATCCGGTGGCGGTGGTTGTGCCTTGTCATCGTGCGGTTGCTAAGGGCGGTGGGTTGGGTGGGTATCACTGGGGAGTGGAACGGAAGCGCAAGCTGCTGGAGGCTGAGATGGATAGATGGTCCGGGGTCGCTTGGTCGGGGGCAGCGGATGCGCTGTCCGTGGCGATTGGAACAAAGGTGAGTTTTGGAGGAGGCCGAGAAAAGCTGACGAGATCTCGATTCAGCGGGTAGAGTTAGGCGATGGCAGAGACGGTCAGCGGAATGACAGTGGATGGGCGCGCGCTGTACGCGAAGATCTCGTGGCGGTTGATTCCCTATCTGTTTTTGCTGTATATCGTGGCGTATGTGGATCGCGTGAATGTTGGGTTTGCTGCGATGGATATGCAGCGGGATCTGCACTTCAGCAATACGGTATACGGAACTGGAGCGGGGATATTTTTTTTAGGGTATGCGCTATGCGATCTGCCGAGCAGCCTGATTTTGCGATGGGTTGGGACGAGAGTATGGATTGCGCGGATCATGATCTCGTGGGGCGTGGTTTCGGCGTGCATGGTGTTGGTGAGGTCGCCGGGGTCGTTTTATCTTTTGAGGTTTCTGCTGGGAGTGGCTGAGGCTGGTTTTGTGCCTGGGATGCTTCTTTATCTGACCTTCTGGTTTCCTTCGCATGAACGGGCGCGGGCAGTGGCGAAATTTATGACGGCGACTTCGCTGGCGGGAGTGGTTGGGGCGCCGCTTTCGAGCGCTCTGCTGCACCTGGATGGCGTGGCTGGGTTGAGTGGATGGCAGTGGCTGTTTTTGTTCGAAGGTGTGCCGACGGTGTTGCTAGGAGTGTCGGTATTGTTTGTGCTGAAGGATGGGCCGGAGGTGGCTGAGTGGTTGACCGCGGACGAAAGGACGTGGCTGAAAAGTGAGTTGCGTCGAGACGAAGAGCGGTATGGTGCGGCTGAGCACCACCATCTGCTTGATGCGTTCAAGCTTCCTGCGGTGTGGGTGCTGGCTGGCGTGTATATCGCGATTCAGATTGGGGTGTATATCGTGAATCTGTGGATGCCGCTGATCCTGAGCGGACTGGCGCGTGGGGATGGGAGTGCGGACGCTAGTTTGATTGCGCGGTATGCGACGGTACCGTACCTGCTCGCGGCGATCTTTACTGTAGTCGTGGGGTGGAGCTCGGATCGATGGAATGAGAGGCGAGGACATCTTGCAGGTTGTATGGCACTGGCGGCTGTGGGTTTTGCGTGGGCCGCTCGGTCACAGAGTATTCCGGTGGCGTTGTGTGCGTTGTCGCTGGCAGCGATTGGATTGTGGAGCACGATGGGGCCGTTCTGGGCGCTGACGACGCGTATGGTCGGCGGGGCTGCGGCGGCCGGTGGGGTTGCGATGATTACGACCGTGGGTGGATTTGGGGGATTTCTAGGACCTTATTTCACGGGGCGGCTGCGCGATGCGACCCATAGTTTTGCAGGTGGGTTGTATTTGATGGGGGCGCTGGCTTTGGGTGCGGCTGGATTGGCGCTTGTTGCCGCTGGCAGGCAGAGGCAAGCAGTCTGGGAGTGATGTCCAGTCATTTTCGCCTGTCGTTAATTTTGAAAAAATTCTCGTAGAGGTGCTGAATAGTTGCATACTCCTGATTTCTATAGGCGGCTTTTTTGGCTCGAGTGAGTGTGGATTTCGGATGGTATTCTGAAGTAGGCAAAAATTCATCATTCTGAGGTTTGAATAATGGCGACAGCGACGGTCGATAAGGCAGCGGCAGCGGCAGATTACAAGGTAGCGGATATTACCCTGGCGGATTTTGGACGCAAGGAGATTGATATCGCCGAGCAGGAGATGCCGGGACTGATGGCGATCCGGAATAAGTATGCCGCGGGTAAGCCGTTGGCTGGCGTTCGCGTGACGGGATCGCTGCATATGACGATCCAAACTGCCGTGCTGATTGAGACGATGGTCGCGCTGGGTGCGAACGTGCGCTGGGCGAGTTGCAACATCTTCTCGACACAGGATCATGCGGCGGCGGCGATTGCTGCGGCTGGCGTGCCGGTGTTTGCGTGGAAAGGCGAGACGCTGGAGGAGTACTGGTGGTGCACGAAGCAGGCGCTAAGCTTTCCGGGCGGCAAAGGGCCGGAGTTGGTTATCGATGACGGCGGCGATGTGACGCTCTTGATTCATAAGGGCGTGGAGTTGGAGAAGGGCGACAAGTGGGTCGATTCGCCTTCGGGTTCGCATGAAGAGTCGGTGATTAAGGATCTGCTCAAGACGGTTCATGCGGAGGCCCCTACGCGTTGGCAGGATGTTGCCAAAGAGTGGCGTGGTGTCAGCGAAGAGACGACCACTGGCGTGCATCGGCTGTATCAGATGCTGGAGAAGGGCCAGTTGCTGGTGCCGGCCATCAATGTGAACGACTCGGTGACGAAGTCGAAGTTCGATAACCTGTACGGTTGCCGTGAGTCGCTGATGGACGGCATCAAGCGGGCGACGGATGTCATGGTTGCCGGTAAGGTTGCTGTGGTTTGCGGGTATGGCGATGTGGGCAAAGGTTCGGCTGCTTCGCTGCGTGGGCTCGGGGCTCGCGTGATCGTAACGGAGATCGATCCGATCAATGCGCTGCAGGCTTCCATGGAAGGATACGAGGTTACGACGCTTGAGGAGACTCTCGGTCGCGGGGATATCTATGTGACCTGCACAGGAAACGTTGACATCATCACGGTTGAGCACATGAAGCTGATGAAGGATCAGGCGATTGTGTGCAACATCGGTCACTTCGATAACGAGATCCAGATGGAGCCGCTGAATGCTCTGAAAGGCGTGAGGAAGCTGAATATCAAACCACAGGTTGACAAATACACGTTCGAGAGCGGCAACAGCATCTTCGTTCTGGCCGAGGGCCGGCTGGTGAACCTGGGTTGCGCAACGGGCCATCCGAGCTTTGTGATGTCGAACAGCTTTGCGAACCAGACACTTGCCCAGCTCGATCTCTGGAAAAACAAGGACACATACAAGGTTGGAATTTATATCCTGCCGAAGAAGCTCGACGAAGAGGTTGCACGGCTGCACCTGGAGAAGATTGGCGTGAAACTGACGACGCTCTCGAAGAAGCAGGCGGATTATCTTGGTGTGGCAGTGGATGGGCCTTACAAGGCGGATCACTACCGGTACTAAACGAATCAGACTAAAAACAGAAGAGCCCCGAAACGTTCGGGGCTCTTCTGTTTCCATTGAGCTATTTCCGGATGAGGTTGGAGATGCGATGTTGCACGATTCGATGACGGAGACGAAGATCTTTGATCCGGCAGACGGCTTTGGGCCGATTACTGATTTGTATGTTGCGACCGATTCGTCGGTGGTGAAACGTGGCGACACGTGGTGGATGTACCTGGCAGGAAAGGTTTTCGGCAGGGAAGGCATCCAGCTTTTCAGCGCTTCGCTTCCGAAGGGTGCTCCGCTGGCAGCGACGGGGTGGAGGCTGGTCTCTGACCCTGAGGATGAGGCCAAGATCGCGATGTTAGCCGGTCAGGAGAATAGCAAGGATTGGGATCTGAAGGGAGGACGGCATTGTCCCTCTTATGTGAAGGGTTGGGATCCGCAGCGACGCGTCTGGGTGGAGCGAATCTACTATGCGGGCGGCGCCGAGAAGGTCTGGGGACCGTACACGATCGGGTATCTCGAGTGGAACGGCGAACGATGGGTGGACCAAGCGGAACCGGTGTTTGCGGCGAATGAGGATTGGGAGCGAGGGAGTGTCTACGAGCCGAACCTGATTTATGCCGATGGCAAATGGAAGATGTGGTATGTCGCTGGCTCGAACCAGGAAGACTATATCGTGCAAGGCTTCGCAGAGAGTGAGGATGGCCGCACCGGGTGGACTAAGCACAGCGTGTTCTTTCCTCCGGAAGAGAAGGTTTTTGACTTCTGTGTAATTGCGCGGCCAGACGGATATGAGGCAGTCTTTTCACGGGTGTGGCTTGGCGAAGGGCAGTCGCCGGAGGAGACGGGATTGTGGTGGTGCCATGCGACGAGTCCGACTGGGGATTCTGCTCTTTGGAGCAAGCCGGTGCAGATTATGACGGCAGAAGATCGAGGATGGCATGCGGGACCGTGGAAGCCTTTAGTGCAATATGCGGAGCATGATTCGAGCAGGATGTTTGTGTTCTTCGATGGCACATACAAACGAGATGAGAATAAGGGTTTCCCTTTTGTGTTTACGCTCGGGTGCCTGAAGCTGGATTCGAACCGAGTTGATCGGATTTTCAATTAATTGCAGCTGAAGGGTCGAAGTCGCTCGCGGTAATGACCTGAAGACCAGGAGTGGTAACGGACGGCTGGTCGATGAGGACAATAGTGCGCGCTGAACCGGCGGAGTAGGTTATCTGCGGGCCAGCGTAGAGGGCGACGGAAGGACTGGGTGGGACGGTCCCGGCGGGCTGCATGATGAGGCTGTAGGTGTTGGCGGGAAGATTGAGGTAGCCGGTGTGGCCGCCGAGTGCTATTCCCGTGACAAGAGGATTGACTGCGGTGAGCCTCTGGCCGGCGGGGACAACGTAAATATCGACTGCACTGGTGCGAGTGGCCTGGTTCAGGAAGCGCAATGCGATCTGACCGGAAGGCGTGGGGCGGTTCTGATCGATGAGCGTGAGTTGCTGCTGATTCGCGAGTGAGCTGCCGATCAGGACGGTGTATTGGGTGGAGGCCGCAAAGGCCGTACGGGTGGTGGAGAGTGTCTGCCGGCTTCCGGCGGCGTCTGCTTGGATGGAGTAGATGCCGGGAGTAATCGGGATGTACGAGGTGACTGTGCCGAAGCCAAGATTGTAGGCGAGAGCGTTTGAGCCTTGATAGACATCGAGGCCGGGAGCTTCGGGAGTCGCGTGAATGATGCGTACCTGTGCTTCCGGTGCAGTGCTGACGATGGCCTGGCAACCAGTCAGGACGAGCATCCCAAGTATCGCGAGCGCCACGATGACGCGGGGTAAGGGCCGGTTGTGATGGGAGGGCTTGGTCAACATGATTCGCCGACTCGCTGGCCTGGTGAGGAAACCTGACTCTTCCACAACTCTAAACGATTTCGCGGCGATCCGTGTCGACGGAACCGAGTGCGGCAATGGCTAAATTGTGGGATGCGGCCAGATAGCGAATGCGGTCGCAATGATTTAGCCAACAGCACTAGCGAATAGCACAGACGAGGAGAGTCATATCGTCGTGCTGGGGGGCGCCAGAGGTGAATCTGTCGGCGGCCACGATGATTGAGTCGAGGAGTTGCTGAGCAGTGTGGGTGCAATCTGGTTTGAGAAGCTTTTGGGCGGTGGCAATCATATGGTCTTCGCCCCATTCTTCTTCCTGATGATTCATGGCCTCGGAGACGCCGTCAGTGAATGCGAGGAGAACGTCGCCGGAGTGCATGGAGATAGTGGCTTGCGCGTATTCAGCATCGGGGAGAAGGCCGATAACGGTTCCGGTGGCTTCGAGCGGAATCGCCTGCCCTTTTCGAAGGATATAGGGCGGGTTGTGGCCCGCGTTGACGAAGGTGAGAAGGCCACTGCTGGGGTTGTACTCGGCGTAGAAGAAAGTCGCATAGCGGTTGGCGGTGGAGGACTCGTAGACCAAGTTATTGACGCGGTGGATGAGGCTGGCGAGATCGCTCTGCTGCAGGGAGGCAATACTGCGAAGGCTTGCCCGGAGGCTCGCCATCAGGAGTGCGGCGGAGATGCCTTTACCGGAGATGTCGCCCAGAGCGAGAGCGAGGCTTCCGTCGTCGAGGACAAAAAAATCGTAGTAGTCGCCGCCGACGGCGTGAGCGGGGCGACAGTATCCGGCGAGGTTGACGCCAGGGAAATCGGGATAGCTTTGAGGAAAGAGACGTTCCTGAACTTCGCGGGCTATCTCTATTTCGCGGGAGAGGCGTTCGCGCTGGGTGATCTCGGTGGTGAGGTTTTCGAGGAGCTCGGCGTTTTCGAGGGCAAGGCCAGTTTGCGAGGCAATGGTTTGTAGGAGCTGGCGGTCAGTTTTGGTGTATGGCTCCTCGGAACGCTTGGGGCCAAGAGCGATGACGCCCGCAAGACGGTTGCGCCCCGGGAGTGGGACGAGGAGCTCGGTGGAGAGATCGGCGAGTGCATTGCGTTCGGCATCGGTGGCGTCAACGAGCCAGCTGGACGGGTCGTCGCGATAGACGTTGGCGGGAGTCTTGGCGCGGCTAAGGGTCGTGATGGTCGTAGAGGCGGCGGGGAGAGAAAAGACGTCCGCTGTGTTTGGGAGAAGTGGCGGCCCGGTTGCAAGTTGCAAGCGGAAGGTGTCGCCACTGCGAAGGAAGACAGCGATGCGTTCTATGTGGAGGGTTTCCCCGAGACGCTGGGTGATGGTGTTGATGAGGGGAGTGACTTCGGTGAAGTTGCGAGCCTCGTCTGAGAGCTCCGAAAGAAGCTGCTCGGTGGAGTAGGCTTCGCGGAAAAAACGCTGATCGATTTTTTGCTGCAGGCGTTTGGAGAGCCGGAATCGAAAGACGAAGAAGACGGCGATGATGCCGAAGATGCGGACGACGTCGACGGCGCGCTGATGGCCGGGGTGCCGCACGAAGTCGATCATGGAGAGCGAAAGCCAAACTGCAAGCAGGATTCGAATGATGTTGATGGACTGACGAGCGAATGCGTAGCGCGTGCCCTGGCGGATGAGGATGCGGACGTCGACGGCGCGGTGCACGACAACGGCGTAGGCAAGGGAAAACGGGAAGAGCAAAAGAATTAAAAACGAGAGAAGGATGATCCATTGTGGGATGCCCTGGCCCACGTCCTTACTTCGGATAATGGAGATCAAGAGGAGAATGAAGAATGGGGTAAGCCCGGCGGCAGCGCCATAGTAAAGAATCTTCAACCGGCGACGGGCGTCTCCAGTAACCCTGCGGATCTTTGAGCCGATAGCAGCGAAAAAGTAGCAAACGGCTAAGATGCTGAGGATGTTCTCGATTGTGTTGATCCTGAACTCCCACGGATCAAGAAAAGCGTCGAGATTGAAGTCGTAGGCGTGTCCGAAGTTATTTAAAAAATCAGTGGGAACGAGCGCCAGGATCGGAAGACTAAGAACCCATTTGACCCAGGGTGCGCGGATGTCCAAAATGGACCGCTCAGGGAAGTAAATGCCAAACAGCATGAGGCAGATCGGCATCGCGGTCTGAGCAACAATGTTCCAAATCAGCGCGATAGGAGTGAGTGGGCCGTGAAATTGATTCTGCTGTAGTAAGAGTGCGGGCAGATAGGCAAGGACTCCTAGAATGAGCCATGCATGGTGGTTCAGAGGCCGGGCAAAGACGGCATACAAACCCACGAGCATGCAAAAGAAAGGCAGAAAGAGGAAAGTGCACTGAATGATCCAGGCCCAAATCGGGGGAATAAAAAAGCGCTGGGGAGAAAGAGGGAACTTGATCGTTGCTTCGGACCCGTCGGGGCGCAGGATTGTGAGAGACATCGGCTGACCCGCCCTGGTGTTCAGCAACTCATCAAGAAGGACATTATTTCCGGTAAACGGACGGCCATTGATGTCGAGTACGGCATCGCCAACATGCAGACCGGCGGCTTCTGCCTCTGGCATGGCGAGTGTGACGGTAATTGCGGTATCGCCAGGACGACGACCCGCCTGAACCGCTTCGGGAGTTGTCAGTCGAACCGCATGACCGAGGCTCCCCAGAAAGAATGGGAAGCGGGCGCGGACGTTCCCACGGGCAAGGTTGTCCAGGCTGCTCCATGCACCCACGTAGAAGTGCGTGAGCGCGAAGAATGTTACGAGCGCGAGAAGCGCGTACTGGAGACGGGCAGATCGCTGCGGCATAAGAAAGACTGGCTGCATCTTAGCAGCCAGCCAGGAGTTTTGAGCCTTGTTTGTCGAGGGTTAGCTCTTGGGGTGGGTGGCGATGATCTTGTCCTTAATCTTGTCGTAGACGCCCTGGGGGAGAATGCCGCGAGTGACAAGCTGATTCTTGGCTGTGTAGGGCCGGCCGTCGATGATGCGTTTGGAGTAGGCATCACCTATGCCGGGGAAGGCTTTAAGTTGATCGGCCGTCGCTGTGTTGATGTCCAGCGGAGCTGTGGCAGCAGTTGCTGCCGCCGGGAGTTTGGGTGCCTGAGCAATATTCCATCCAGGCGCAACGGCGAACAAGAGGGCGGCGGCAAAAAGTGTGCGACGGAGATTGGTCATCTTGGCTCCTTGTTATGAGTTGGATACGTTACTGCGGAAGAGTACGAGAGCCAGCGAGTCACGTCAAATGAGCTTATCCGGCCTTCACAATCGCGTGAGATCTGCCCTCCAAGGAGGGGAAGGTTGACTTCTCAAAGCATGGAAGCTAGTCTGAATGGGAGATGAGCAGGCTGCACCTCCATCACGGGCATCACCATCATCACGCGAAGAGCGTGTTGGCGGCTGTGTCCGGTGTGGCGAAGTAACAAGCGCTTACTCAGGATTTCGAAAAGCCCGCCAACGCGTATACCGCGAGCGGGCTTTTTCTTGCGTGTCGATAAATTCAGGAGAGATGAGAATGATTAATATGGTGAAGATTGATTTTGCAAAGATGGACGGCCTGGTTCCGGGCATCGTCCAGGATGCGAAGACCGGCGAGATGTTGATGCTCGGCTTCCTGAATGAAATGAGCTACGCGAAGACGCTGGAGACAGGGTTCGTCACGTTCTGGAGCCGGACGCGGCAGAAACTGTGGATGAAAGGCGAGACGAGCGGCAACCGGTTGCGTGTGATTGAAGCTGCGACGGACTGCGACAACGATGCTCTCCTGTTCAAGGTCGAAGTAGAGGGCGATGGCCTGGTGTGTCACGAAGGTACCGTGAGCTGCTTTACGAAAAATATTTCTATGGAGGCGAAGTGAGCGAGACCAAGTTGAAGCTGGGAATTCCTAAAGGAAGTCTGCAGGATGCGACGATTGCGCTTTTTGAGCGAGCAGGCTGGCGGATTTTCGCGAACGGCAGAAGTTATTTTCCTTCGATCGACGACACCGAGATTGAGTGCATGCTGGTGCGGGCGCAGGAGATGGCGCGATATGTTGAGCATGGCGCTCTTGATGCAGGGCTGACTGGGAACGATTGGGTACTGGAGAATCAGACAGACGTAGAGTATGTGACGAGCCTGACGTACTCCAAGCAGAGCCGGCAGAAGGTGAAGTGGGTGCTTGCCGTCCCGGAGGATTCGCCGTTTCAGAAGCCTGAAGATCTGGCGGGAAAGATTATCGCGACGGAGTTGGTCGAGTTTACGAAGCGGTATTTTGCGGGGAAGAATATTCCGGTAACGGTGGAGTTCAGTTGGGGCGCGACTGAGGTAAAGCCGCCAACGCTGGCGGATGCAATTGTTGAGGTAACGGAGACTGGATCGTCGCTTCGCGCGAACCGGTTGCGAATTATCGAGACGCTGATGGAGAGCGAGACGCAGTTGATTGCGAATAAGAGTGCCTACCGGGATGAGTGGAAACGGAAGAAGATCGATAATATTTCGCTGATGCTGAATGCGGCAATTGCAGCGCAGGGTCGCGTGGGTCTGATGCTGAACGCGCGCAAGGTAGATCTGCAGAAGGTGGCAGGGGTACTGCCTGCGTTGAACTCGCCCACGGTGTCGCAATTGAGCGACCCGGAGTGGGTAGCTCTGAATACGATTCTCGACGAGGCGCTGGTGCGGGAAGTGATTCCGAAGCTGAAGGATGCGGGAGCTACGGGAATTGTGGAGTATCCGTTGAGTAAGGTTGTTCTGTAGGAAGAACGGAGTAGTGGATGAAGTTGGTCAAGACATTCGGCCGTGGGGCTAAGGCTGCGGCTGCTCTGATCGAGACGCTGGAGCGACGCGGCGCCGTCAGCACTGCTCGCGTTGAGCCAGCAATTCGCCAGATTGTTGCTGAGGTTCGTAAGAGCGGAGACCGAGCGCTGGTGAAGTATGCTGCCCAGTTCGATGGGCTGACTAAGAGGGAGAGCCTGCTCGTCTCTCGTGACGAGATGAAGGCTGCGTGGGAGACGACGTCGCCTAAGTTGCAAGCGGCGATGATGGTGGCGAGAGCCAATATTCTTGCGTTCGCCGAAGCGCAGCTGCCACGGGACTGGACTATCTCTCCCGGGAGGGGAGTGAAGACCGGGCAGATCGTTCGACCGCTGGGCAGCGTAGGCTGCTATGTGCCGGGAGGGCGGTATCCGCTGCCTTCAACGTTATTGATGACGGTGACGCCAGCACAGGTGGCGGGAGTAGAACGGATTGTGGTCTGCTCTCCTAAGCCAGCGAAGGAGACGATGGCGGCGGCATGGCTGGCTGGAGTGACGGAGTTTTATAGGGTTGGCGGAGCGCAAGCGATTGCAGCGATGGCGTATGGGACGGCGACCGTTGGGTGCGTCGATAAGATTGTGGGGCCGGGGAATCTGTTTGTGACGGCAGCTAAGGTGATGGTTTCGCGTGAGTGCGGAATCGATATGCCGGCGGGGCCTACGGAGATTGTCATCACCAGTGAGAAAGGAAGTGCGGCTGGAATTGCGGCCGACCTTGTCGCTCAGGCGGAGCACGATCCTGAGGCGTTGGCGGTGTTGATTACGAGCAAGGAAAAACTGGCGAGGGAGGTCGCAGCTGAGGTCAAGCTTCAAGCCAGGACAAACCCGATTGCTAAACAATCGCTGGCGACGCAGGGGTTCCTATTTGTAACTGCTACGGTTCGCGAGGCACGGGAGCTGACGAATCGTCTGGCGCCTGAGCATCTGACGGTGGATTCGGCGAGCGATCTGGGCTGGGTTCGCAACGCGGGGTCAGTGTTTGTCGGAGCCTATTCACCGCAGTCGATGGGTGACTACGTGTCGGGACCGAACCACGTGTTGCCGACCGGTCGGTTTGGGCGTGTTCGTGGCGGGCTGAGCGTGATGGATTTTTTGAAGGTGATTACGGTGCAGGAATACACACGGCAGGGACTGAAGAGCCTGGGTCGGCACGCGATTGCACTGGCTGAGGCCGAAGGGTTGACCGGACACGCGGAGAGCGTGCGCGGGAGGATGGTGCAATGATCGTAACTGATACTGTTACCAATCAGAAGGCTATACAACCGCGTAAGGCAGTGCTGGGGATGCCGGAGTATCACCCACCGCTTGCAGGACGTACTGCGTTGCGGTTGGATTTCAATGAAAATACGTTTGCCCCTTCTCCGCGAGTGTTAGAGAGACTAAAGGCGGTGACCGCGGACGGCCTGACGAAGTACCCCGAACGGGAGCCGGTGGAAAGAATCGTTGCGAAACATTTTGGATTGCAGAGTGATCAGATTTTGCTGACCAATGGTGTGGATGAGGCAATTCACCTGATGTGTTGCACGTTTTTGGAGGCGACGGATGAGGCACTGATCGCGACTCCGTCGTTCTTTATGTATGACGTGAACATACAGATGATGACCCCTCATCTGCGCAAGGTGCAAGCAGACGAGACGCTGGAGTTTCCGTTTGGGCGTTTTATGGGAGCGATCAATGAGCGGACGAAACTGATTATCATTGCTTCGCCGAATAATCCCACAGGCGCTGTAGTGAGCCGGGAGCATCTGCTGGCAATTGCGGCGGCAGCGCCGCAGGCCGTGCTAATGGTGGATGAGGCTTATTACCACTTTGATGGAGCCTCGGTGATGGAGGATCTTGCGACGGTGCCGAATCTGGTTGTGGCACGGACGTTTTCGAAGGCTTATGGGCTCGCAAATTTGCGGATTGGAATGTTGGCCGGAAATGCGGAGCTGTTGAAGTATGTCCGAAAGGTGTGCTCGCCTTATAACGTCAACGGTGCAGCCTTGGATTGTCTGCAGGCGGCGCTTGCGGATGAAGAATACGTTTCTTGGTATTCGGAGCAGGTGCGGGTGGGGCGCGCACGGATGATGGATAGTCTGCGTGATTTAGGGGTTCCCTTCTTTCCAAGCCATGCCAACTTCGTGTTGATGAAGATTGGGCCTAAGCATAAGGAGTTGGTGATGGCGATGCGTGCGCACGGCGTGTTGTTGCGAGACCGATCGACCGATCCCGGTTGTGAGGGTTGTGTGCGTATCACGGTTGGGCTGGAAGAGCATGTGACTCGAGGGTTAGAGGCATTGAAGATGTCTCTTGATGAGATTGGATGGAAGAAGGACCAAGCAAGCGAGTTGGCTGGTCAGCAACTCATCGACGAGACACGGGAGTTTGAGTAATGGCGAGGAAGAATGCGGCTGTTCGGAGCGCTACAATCAAGCGGGATACGACAGAGACTCAGATTGCGTTGAAGCTGGTTGTGGATGGACAGGGTGTCTATAAAGTTTCGACGGGGATTCGATTCTTTGATCACATGCTGGAGTTGTTTACGCGGCATGGCGGGTTTGATCTGTCGTTGAAGTGCACTGGCGATCTGGATGTCGATCAGCACCATACTGTTGAGGATGTGGGAATTGCTTTAGGAGAGGCTTTTGGAAAGGCTCTCGGGGATAAGAAGGGAATCATGCGCGCCGGGTATTTTGTGATGGCGATGGATGAGACTCTGGCAGTTGCGGCGGTTGATTTGAGCGGACGGGTTGCGTATGTCGTCGATGACAAGGTGAAGGTGCAGTTTGTCGGGGATTTTCAGAGTGAGTTACTGGCTGATTTCTTTGATGGGTTCGCTCGCGGAGCTAAGGCAAATGTCCATGTAAAGACGATGTATGGGCGTTCGAATCATCACAAGATTGAGGCGATCTTCAAGGCGTTCGCCCGGGCATTGCGGGGGGCTTGCTCGCGGGATGAGCGTATGCGCGAGATGCTACCTAGTACCAAGGGTTTGCTGTGATCGCAGTCGTCGATTACAAGGCGGGGAATTTGACCAGCGTGGTTAAGGCGCTGAATTTTCTTGGCACGGAGACGCTTGTGACGCAGGATCCGGAGGTGGTGCGTTCGGCTTCGAAGATGGTGTTGCCGGGTGTGGGGCATTTTCAGGCTACCTCGCTGCTTAGGGAGTTGGGGTTGACGGAAGCCGTGCGGGAGAGCGTCGCGAAGGGTGCTTTGTTCCTGGGGATTTGTGTTGGGTTGCAGTGGTTGTTTGAGGGGTCGACGGAGGCTCCGGGAGTTGCCGGGTTGGGACACTTTGCGGGGATGTGTGAGCGCTTCCCTGCTCTGTTTGAAGGAGCGGAATTGAAGTCGCCGCATGTGGGATGGAATTCGTTGGAGGGGGTAAGGGCGGATTCTCGTTTGTTGCGCGGAGTGAAGGATGGTGGGTTTGTTTATTACACGCACTCGTGGAGGGCTCCGCTTGTAGGCGCCACTGCTGCGGTTACGGAGTATGGTGGGGCGTTTACAGCGGTTGTTGAACGGGAGAATGTAATGGGGGTGCAGTTTCATCCGGAGAAGTCGAGCGCAGTGGGCTTACAGGTTTTGAAGAACTTTGTGGAGTTGTAGCTATGCCATTTATGTATGAGTTGAAGATCGCCGCTCAGGAGCCTTCGTACACGTTTGTGCAGCAGTTGGTGCCGGCGGGGTCGCTGGTTGGAACTGGACAGGCCGTTTGTACGCTGACGGATGGGGCGATGGAGTTTCATGTGCCTGCTCCCAGGCAGGGGCTGCTGGTGGAGTGGTTTGTGGAACATGGGGCGGTGATCGAGAATATGGATTCGGTGGCTCGGATTGTGTGCGAGGGTACAGAGATCGCAGTACCGGCGGCTGTGCCGATGAGGCTGGGATAGATGCTGACGAAGCGGATTATCGCGTGTCTCGATGTTCGTGATGGGCGGGTGGTGAAGGGTGTGCAGTTTGTGGACATCGTCGATGCGGGAGACCCGGCTGAGTTGGCGCATCGTCATGCCGCTGCTGGTGCGGATGAGATTGTGCTGTTGGATATTACGGCTACCCATGAGGGGCGCGGGACGCTGCTCGATACGGTGAAGCGGGCGGCGGCGGGGTTGTTTGTGCCGTTTACGGTTGGCGGGGGAATTCGGAGCGCGGAGGACGCGGCGTCGGTGTTCGATGCGGGGGCAGATAAGGTGAGTATCAACTCGTCTGCGATTGCCCGGCCGGAGTTGATTGGGGAGATTGGCGGGAGTTTTGGGGCGCAGGCGGTGATTGTGGCGATCGATGCTCGGCGCGTTGTGGGTGCTTCGGTCGAGGCGGCTGAAGTGTTTGTCAGTGGAGGGCGCAAGGCTACTGGTTTGCGTGTGTTGGATTGGGCTCGCGAGGCGGAGGCGCGTGGGGCTGGGGAGATTCTGCTGACTTCGATGGATACCGATGGGATGCGGTCGGGTTTCGATTGTGAGTTGACTGCAATGGTGAGTTCGGCGGTACAGATTCCGGTGATTGCTTCGGGAGGGGCTGGAACTGCTGGGCATTTTGTTGAGGTTTTTCGGGAGGGCCGAGCGGACGCGGCGCTCGCAGCTAGTATCTTTCACTTTGGGGTGACGGATTCGCGGGAGTTGAAGGGTGAGCTGTTGCACGCGGGTGTTTCTGTGCGGCTTCCATGCTGAATCAGCTGGATGCGTTTAGAGGGAGCGAAGTTAATGATTCCGATGGGATTAATTGACTTGCAGATCGACGGCGACGTGATTGTGGCGAGATCTTGATTTATTTCAAGCTAGGCTTCCATCGCTCCGGAGTAGACGGCCATTCCTGCTACTGCGTCGACTCCCATGGCGTCGAGGGCTTCGATTTCGCCGCGCTCTTTGATTCCTCCCGCGACGATTAATCGTTTGGCTGTGCAGGCTCGAAGAATGGCGGCTACGTTAATGGGGAAGCCCTGCATGGTGCCTTCGGTGTCGACGTGGGTGTAGAGGAAGGCGGAGCAGGAGTCTTCGAGCCAGGTGATAGCTTCTTCCGGGGTGAGATCGACGGAGTCCTTCCAGCCTTTGACTGCGACTCGTCCAGCTTTTGTGTCTACGCTGAAGACCAGGGTTTCTTCGCCGAGGGTTTTCTTTAATTCTTCGGCGAATTCGAGACGGATGAGTTTGTGGCGGCGGGGTCCTTCGGAGGGTCCGAAGAGGCTGGAGCCGTAGATGACTCGTTTTGCGCCTGCTGCGAGGAGGGCGCGGCCGTCTTCGGCGGTTTTTAGGCCTCCTCCGACCTGACAGGGAAGGCGTTTGCATATCATCTCGATGAGGGCGCGATTGTTTCCCTGCCGCATTGCGGCGTCGAGGTCGATGAGTTGGACGATTGGGTACTTTGAGAAGCGTTCGATCCAGTATTCGAAGTCATCGAAGGCTAGTTCCAGCTTTTCGCCCTGAACTAGCTGGACGATTTGGCCGCCCATGAGGTCGATTGACGGTATTACATTTCTTTCCTAAGGCCCCTCAGAATTTGGGAACGTATGGGGGCCAGAATCCCTATTTCTCAAACACATTTGTCACGATGTCCACGAGATACTGACGCCACTAAATTACTTAATATCAAGCAATCGCGCTCGTGCACGATGAAGGTGCTTCCTTGTATCTCTTTGTTTCAGTATAGCGTTTGAGTGAATTCCGGTTATGGGATTGAGTAGGTGTGTGTGCCGCTACCTGTGTTGACGGGTTTGCCTTTGGGGAGCGTGATGGTCGCAGTGGTGTTGGGTGGCGTGGTGACGGTGAATTGATGGGTGGCATGATTCCAGTCTGTGGTGACGGTGCCATAGGGGGAGTCATACTCGGTGTGGAGGGTGGGCAGCGCGGGGTCGATGTGCGGGGCAATGGTGAGGTGGTGGAAACCTGGGCCTGAGGGGTCGGTGTCGATTCCAGCAGCGCGGCGGAAGACCCAGGCCATAACGGATCCGAAGGCGTAGTGGTTGTAGGAGTTCATGGAGGGGTCGCCGGTGTCCCCGTTCCATCGCTCCCACCAGGTGGTGGCGCCTTTGGCGACCATGTATCCCCAGCTTGGGTAGGTGTCCTGCAGGAGGAGTTTGAAGGCGAGGTCGGAGCGATTGTTGTCGTCGAGGACAAACATAAGGAAGGGTGTGCCGAGGAAGCCAGTGGTGAGGTGGTTGTTGTGGGCTTCGATGTCTTTGACCAGGCGATCGGTCAGGTTGGGGCGGAGGCTTTCCGGAGCGATGCCGGAGTAGAGCGTGACGACGTAGGCGCTTTGGGTATTGCCGGTGACACCGCCGTCGGGCTGGATGTATTGCTTGCGGTAGGCGGCGGCGATGTTGTTGTAGAGGGTCTGATATTTTTCTGCGTCCTCTTTGCGGCCGAGGGCGAGGGACATCTCGTGCATGTCTCGGGCGACGATGGCCCAGTAGGCGGTGGCGATGAGGTCTTTAGGTGTGTTCTGGTCGGGGGCAAGCCAGTCGGCGTAGTTGTTGCCGAGTTTGTTACGGCGGAGGTAGTCCGGGTTGGTGGTCAGGATGAAGTCCATGTAGCGCTGCATGTTTGACCAGGAGGCTTCGACGAGGGATTTGTCTCCGTACTGGAGCCACGCGGCATACGGAACGAGGATGCCAGCGTCGGCCCAGCCGGGTGCGCCTTCTTGCGGTCCGAGGAGGTTTGGCGAGACGTCGGTGAAGGCGTTGTCAGCGGTCTGGGCGTCGTCGATGTCGAGCATGAACTTGCGAGTAAAGCTGGAGGTGTCGAAGTTGTAGGTTCCAGTGCGCCAGAAGACGCCCGCGTCCCCCATCCAGCCGAGACGTTCATCGCGCTGCGGGCAGTCGGTGGGGATGGAGAGAAAGTTGCCGCGCTGGCCCCAGATGCCTAGCTGGCCCATGTTGTTGAGGAGATCGCTGGAGCTGTGGACGCGGATAGAGGGCGCTTCAGGGAGGCTGTTATAGACGAGGCCTTCGATGCTCGCCGGTGTGGGTGTGCCGGGGTAGCCGGATAGCTCGACGTAGCGGAAGCCGTGGAAGGTGAAGGTCGGGGTATAGGTTTCGTCGCCGTTGCCGGAGAGGAGGTAGGTGTCGGTGACGGTGGCGTTCCGGAGGTTTTCGGTGTAGATGCTGCCGTCAGGGTTGAGGCGTTCGGCGAAACGCATGCGGATGAGCGTGCCACGAGGGCCGTGGACGTGGAGGACAATGTTGCCAACCATGTTCTGGCCCATGTCATAGACAGCGGGGTGCGCTTCGTTGGCAGGGTTGAGCGAGATCGGGTAAATAGTGTTAGAGACAGCAACGGAGAGGTTGGGTTGGGCGGTGAGTTGCACTGCGGGCGAGACCGTGGCAACTGCCGCGTTAGTCCAGTTTGCCGCAGTGAAGTGTGGAGCGTTCCAGCCTGGAATTTCAAGACGTGCGTCGTAGACTTCGCCAGCGTAGATCTCGGAGAAGAGTATGGGTGCGGGGGCGGTCCGCCAGGTTTCGTCGGTGGCGATAGTTCTGTGTGAGCCGTCGGTGAGGGTGATGTCGAGTTGGGCGCGGAGGGCGTCGGGTTCGGGGTATTCGCGAGTGCCCGCCCAGGTCATGGGAGAGCCGTGCCATCCGGCGCCGAGGATTGCGGCGATAGTGTTGTCGCCGGTGGTGAGCATGCCGGTGACATCGTAGGTCTGATAGAGGACGCGTTTATGGAAGTCGGTGAAGCCGGGGTCGAGGAGATTTTTTGCGGCGATGGGTTTGCCGTTGAGAAAAGCCTGGTAGGCTCCGAGAGCTGTGATGGTGAGGCGTGCGGACCGGACTTTCGCGGGGAGTGCGAAGTCTTTGCGGAGGAGGGAGGCGTCGGTGGCGATGCGGTTGGGGCCGGGGACTTCGGAGTGGCGATCGGTACCGATGGAGAGGGGCGTGGTAATGGGGCCGATCTCCCGTGCGGGTTGCCATTGAGCGTCGCTGTTGGCGCGAGCTTGCCAGGTGTTGTCGCTGGGGATTCGGTGTTCAGGACTGTTTTGTGGGGTGATGCGAATTGAGGCTGCGAAAGCGGTGGAAACGACTGAGGCGGAAACCTTAGCTTCGGCTACGACCTTGACGAGGATTTCGTTGTCGCCGTGTTTGAGGAGTGGACCAATCTCTTCCCAGTCGAAGGCTCCCCATGCTTTGTGTTGGCCTGTCACGCTGTTGTTGACCGTGGCGATGTACTGGCCTGGGCTGACGATGTGCAGGCTGGCGCGGATGGGAGCAGCATCGAGATGCAAGGTGTAGCGGAACTCGGCTGTGGTGCCGGCTGTAACTTTTTGTGGGTCGGCGCTGGGGAGCCAGAGCCAGCGGACGGCGGCTAGTTCGCGGTCTGCGGCTGGGTTGGCGCGCCGAATCCATTCGGCGTGCCAGTCGGAGGGAGAGAGCATGCCGGTTTCGAACGATGCTGGAGTTGAGGCGGAGTTGCCGCCTTTGTTGTCCCAGACGCGCACGAGCCAGACGTAGCGAGTTCGCGGTTTGAGAGCGGGGCCGCTGTAGGGGATGTTGATTGAGTCGGAGGATGCGATGCGGCCTGAGTCCCAGATGTCTGCTTTGCCTGCGGCTAAGTTTTGCTCGCTCGTCGCGACGAGTAGCTGGTAGGCCGATTGTGTCCAGTTGGGTGTTGTGGCGTCGGATTGCCAGGCGAAGGTGGGTTGTCTGGTGTCAATGCCTATGGGATTCGTCAGGTGGTCGGTGCGGAGATGGACCGAGGTGGCGGCGGCTGGCAGTGTTATGAGGAGAAGTGCGAGGGCTTTGAGGGAAAACTGAGACATGGGGCGGCTCCGGTTGTTCTTTGGACAGAGCGAATGATACCGGATTGCGCTTGATGGAGTGTGTTGGCCTTCGGCGAAGGATGACAACTAGACAGAACAGGCGACCGCAAATGCAGATGTCAGGTCAGGGGTTTCAGGTCGCCGAGGACCGTGGGGAGGAGTTCGGAGACTGTGGGGTGGATGTGTACGGCGCGTTGCATGGTCGTGTAGGGAGCGCGGGCGTACATGGTGTCGAGGATGCAGTGGATCGCTTCGTCGCCGCCTGTTCCGAGGATAGAGGCGCCGAGGATTTGTTTGGAGGTTGCGTCGACAATGATCTTGATGAAGCCTTCGGTCTCGCTCTTTTCGACAGCGCGGCCGACCTTGGTCATGGGACGAGTTCCTATGAGCGCTGGCTTACCGGATTTGCGGACCTCGGCTTCGGTGAGACCGACGCGACCGAGGGGCGGGTCGGTGAAGAGGCCGTAACAGGGGATGCGGTCGGAGACGCGGCGAGGATCATTGTCGAGGAGGTTCGCCGCCGCAATCTCGAAGTCGTTATAGGCGGTGTGGGTGAAGGCGCCGCGTCCGTTGCAGTCGCCGAGGGCCCAGATACCGGGGACGTTGGTGCGGAGCTGGTCGTCTACGGTGATGTAGCCGTGCTCGTTGTGTGTGATACCTGCTTTTTCGAGGCCGAGGTCGTCGGTGTTGGGGCGACGGCCTACCGCCAGGAGGACGTGAGAGCCGATGCTGGGGGTTCCGTCCTCGTCGCAGTTCACGCCGACTGCAACCTCGTTGCCGTGAGGCTCGAGGTGGATACACTCGGCGTTCAATCGCGCGGTGATGCCTTCTTTTTCGAGGAAGGTTTTAATGGCAGCCGAAACATCCTCATCTTCCCGCGAGACCAGGCGGGAAGATTTTTCGATAATGGTGACTTCGCTGCCAAAGCGGCGAAAAATCTGGCCGAATTCGAGGCCGATGTAGCTTCCGCCGACGACAACGAGATGTTTGGGTAAGGTTTCGAGTTCGAGGATACCAACGTTGTCCATCCAGGGGACGTTATTGACGCCAGGAAAGTCCGGTACGACAGCGCGCCCGCCTACGTTGAGGAAGATCTCTTTGGCGGTGAGAAGGTCGTTACCGACCCGTACCTCATTTGGAGACTCGAAGCTCGCGTGGCCGGTAAAGACGGTGCAGTTCTTCATGCCGCGCAGCCAGGTTTCGAGACCGTTCCGCGAGTTGAAGACGATCTGGTCCTTGCGTGCTTTGATCGCCTTCATGTCCACCGAGACTGCTCCTGGTATGGTCACTCCGTAGGCTGCGGCGGTGCGGGCCTTGTGCGCGACGTAGGCGGTTGCGACCATCGCCTTGGTCGGCGTGCAGCCAGTGTTGACGCAGGTGCCGCCGAAGAGCTTGCGCTCAACGAACGCGACACGGCGGCCGGACTGCGTAAGACGTCCGGCCAGCGTGGGACCGGCCTGCCCTGCGCCGATGATGATGGAGTCGAAAGAAGTAAGCATTAAACGCGAGAGACGATAAAGAGAGCGCCCAAGAGGGCGACAGCATCTTCGAGTAAGGCGGCAGGAAGATCTTTGCCGAAGGCTTTGGCGAGAGCGCCACGCACCGATGCTCCGCCCAGAGTACCGACGACCGCGCCGATGGCTCCGGCGATGAGGCCACCGACCAGCGAATCGTGGGCGGCGCCAAGGGTTGCGCCAGCCAAGGCTCCCATGACGACGCGGGCTATGAATTGAGGGGGGACCTTTCTGCTGGCGGTCTTCGGCAGCTTGTCGTTGACCAGCTCTCCGAGTTCCAGCACGGTGAAGATCCAGCGCGTGGCGACGTGGCTCATGAAGCTGAGAGGAGTACCGGCGAGGCTGAACCAACCCAGACCAGCACCCCAGCTTACGATTGCAGGAGCCATCAAAGCACGAAGTCCAGCGATGATGCCTATAAGAAAAGCGTAAACGAGAATGGTCAAACGACCTCCTTGTAACGTTAATCCGATTGTGTTGATAAGCTATCTTGTCCTGCGCAGCCGGGCAATCTGATTTCGAAAATTGCTTTAGAAATTCGATCTTCTTTGAATCAAGCGAGTCGTTTTTTCAGGAGGTCGCGAGCTATGGCGTCAAGGATTCCATTGAGGAAGGGGACCGATTCAGGTGCGGCGTAGCGACGGCCTATATCAAGGGACTCGTTGATGATGATGGCGGCAGGCGTGTTGGGATAGCCGAGCATCTCGGCGACGGCAGTGCGGAGAAGATTACGGTCAACGACCGCCATCCGCTCGATGCGCCAGTTTTGAGCGTGGGTTTCGATGAGTTGATCGATCTCTTCACTGCGGGTGGTGGCGATTCGATAGAGGTCTTCGGTAAATCCACGGGTATCGGGTTCAACGTCCGCGGCCGAGGCCCAGAAGAGTTTTTGAACCTGCTCGGGCGACTGTTTGCCCAGATCGCCCTGAAAGAGCATCTGCATAGCGAGTTCGCGGGACTTGCGACGTGTTCCCATTATTTGTTCACCTGCCCATTCCCGGCGGCCAATTTGCGCTGGATTGAGACCATCTCGATCGCAGCGGTGGCGGCTTCGAAGCCTTTATTCCCGGCCTTGAGACCGGCACGGTCGAGGGCCTGCTCCAGCGTGTCGCAGGTGAGAACGCCGAAGGCATGGGGAATGCCGGTCTCTTGCTGGGACTGACCGATGCCTCGAGCGACTTCGTTATAGATGGCTTCGTAGTGGGCGGTTTCGCCGCGAAGAAGGCAGCCAAGGGTGATGATGGCGTCGAATTTCTTCGATTCGGCTAGTGTGCGCGCGGCGGAGGGAACCTCCCAGGCGCCGGGGACGCGGACGATCTCGATATCTTTTTTGGCCGCCCCGCTGCGGTGGAGCGCATCGAGAGAGCCCTGGAGCAGACGGTCGGTGATGACGGTGTTCCAACGGGTTGTGACGACGGCGAAACGCATATTGGCGGCGCTGAGGTCGCCTTCGATAGCCGCAGGCTGGCCGTGGAGGGGGTCTTCGTACTGCCAGAAGCCTAACTTCAACTCCGGCGCGAGTTGTACGGTGAAGAGACGGCTGTTCCAGTGGGTTGGCTCAACTGCTGACAGGAGAGTTGCGATCGCCTCGGTACGATGGCTGGCAAGGAGCCATTTTTCGACGATGGCGTGGATGTGGTCGAGTTGCGTGGCTTCGATGAGAATGGGGGGCGTTTCGGCGCCGTTGCCGGGGAGGCGTCCGGTGATGAATTCAAGATTGCCGATGGGAGCAAGAAAGGCGTTGCCGCGGCCTTCTGCGTCTTTCCAGCCTTTGCCCGGCTCGAAGCCAAGAGTGGCAAAAAGACTGGCGAGGCGGTCAAATTCAGCGTCCGAGGCCACGGCGCTGATGAAGGTGATTCCCTTAATCATAGATTCGATTGTATCGTCTGGGAGTGTATGAGATTGCTGTACTGACTGCCGAACTGAGTTGGACTGGACTGCCAAGGGGGAGATGACTGTGAACTACGAAACGCTGTTGTGCGAGGTGAACGATCAGGTTGCAACGGTGACACTGAATCGGCCGGAGGTTCTCCATGCGCTGAACTCAAAGGTCTTCAACGAGCTGGAACAGGTCTTTATGAGGCTGACTGGAGACGTTAGCGTCCGAGTGATCCTGTTGACGGGTGCGGGGGAGAAGGCGTTTGCCGCCGGGGCCGACATCAACGAGGTTGCACGCCTGGATGTAGCGACAGGAGAGGCAAAGGCGCGACGAGGGCAGGAGATCCTTCGAATGATCGAAATCTGCGGAAAGCCCGTTATCGCATGCATTAACGGATTTGCGCTGGGTGGAGGGTGCGAGCTGGCGATGGCCTGCACGATACGACTGGCGAGTGAAACCGCACGGATGGGGCAACCGGAGGTGAAGCTGGGGCTGATTCCAGGGTACGGCGGCACACAGCGGCTTGCGCGTCTGGTTGGTGCCTCAATGGCGCTTAAACTAATGCTTTCAGGCGAGATGATAGGTGCGGCGGAGGCACTGCGGATCGGACTGGTCGACGAGGTGGTTCCCGCGAACCGCCTTATGGAGCGCGCTGTGGAACTGGCGAAGGCAATCGTCGGGATGGCTCCGCTGGCGGTCGCAGGCTGTATGGAAGCGGTGCGGTGGGGCGGCGAACTGGGACTGGCGGCAGCGACCGATATAGAGGCGGAGATCTTCGGGCGGCTCTGCGGAACGATGGATAAGGCAGAGGGAACAAAAGCCTTTCTCGAGAAGCGGACGGCGGTGTGGGAGGGGCGGTAGCAGACCGTATACGTAATTTTTTGAATTCCTGAAGCCTAAGAAGGCTTGTTATGCTGGTATTCGTGCGTAAATACCTGCTTCTCTTCCCCGCTGTTTTGCTTCCGATGGCCCTAACCGGTTGTACGCAGACTGCTGCGCCCAGCGTGGCCGAGACAAAGGCAATCGCGGCGCAGACACGGCAGGAAGTCGATCTGGCGCGGCAACAGATGGAGTTGATTCCCCCGCCATCGAAGACGCGCTACATGGCTGTGAAGAGTCTGACGCAATGGGAGAATCCGTACCTGACAGTGCAAGGCGGTATGGTGACGTTGCATGTCGTCCAGGCGGACGCCAATACGAGCGAGCTTGGCGTGGGTGGGATGTTGCGACCGGTTGGTGCGCGAAGGCAGGATCTGAATGTACGGCTGAGCGATCTGCCGACTGCGTTAAATGCTGTTCCGCGGAACTTCTGGCCCTATGGTCGAGTTGTAGCCGTGGAAGAGGCGCACGAGGTGCCGGTGAGTGCGCGGCCTGCGATACGACGGAATGTGGAGAGCGTGATCAAAACACTGAACGATTTGGGTGTGGTCGTGTATGAGTGGAGCGATAGCGGCCGGAGCTGATTCGATTCTCCGAAGGTACGCCAGCTGTTCGGAATGATCTGAAGCTCATTTGAGAGCGTCCTTGCGCTAAGATGCTCATACTTCTGCATACGGCAAATTTTCGAACATGGGTGAACGATTGCAACTGCATACGACGGCACTGGTTGTCTTTTGCTTTTTCTTTGCGATGGTGACGCTGGCGGGGTTCTGGGCGGCCCGGTGGCGCAGACCGAAAACGGGAATGGCCTCGCTCGAAGAATGGGGGCTTGCGGGGAGAAGCTTCGGGACCTGGGTAACGTGGTTTCTGATCGGCGGAGATCTCTATACCGCCTACACCGTAATTGCGGTTCCCGCGTTGCTGTATGGGAACGGCGCGATGGGGTTCTTTGCTGTGCCTTATGCCGTGATCGCATACCCATACATGATGTTGGTGCTGCCCCGGCTATGGACAGTTTGTCACCGCCACGGTTACGTAACATTTGCTGACTTTGTCAATGGACGATATGGAAACCGCTGGCTGACCATCGCGATTGCACTGACCGGGGTGCTGGCGCTGATGCCGTACATTGCCCTGCAACTGGTGGGGATCAGGGTCGTGATCGGAGCGATGGGCATCCGGGGAGAATGGCCGCTGGCTGCGGCGTTTGTGATCCTGGCGGCGTATACCTACTCAAGCGGGCTGCGGGCCCCGGCTGTGATAGCCATCGTGAAGGACGTGATGCTGTATGTCATGGTGCTGGCAGCGCTGATTTACATCCCGATGAGACTTGGTGGGTATGCGCGGGTGTTTGAAGCAGCGAATACGTTGCTGGGGACCCATTCACCGGCAGGAACGATTTATTTGAGGCAAGGACAGTTTCTCGGGTACTCAACGTTGGCGATAGGATCGGCTACGGCGTTGATGCTGTATCCGCATACGGCGACGGCGGTACTGAGCGCGCAAAGTGCCAACGTGGTACGACGCAATGCCGCGATGCTGCCGGCTTACAGCTTTCTGCTCGGCCTGGTTGCCCTGCTCGGATATGTGGCGCTGGCTGCAGGTGTGGTGACGAAAGATGCGAACATGGCTGTTCCACTTCTGTTCCTGAAGATGTTTCCGGAGTGGTTTGCGGGGTTCTGCTTGGCGGCCGTGGCAATTGGTGCATTGGTGCCCGCGGCGATCATGTCGATTGCAGCTTCGAATCTCTTTACCCGGAATCTGTACGGTGCCATGCTGCGGCGAAAGATGATGCCCGGAGAAGAGTCGCGAATGGCTAAAGTGGTGTCCCTGGTAGTGAAGTTCGGCGCGCTGTTGTTTGTTTTGAAGCTGCCGGCAACGTATGCCATCGAGATGCAGTTGCTGGGCGGAATATGGATGACACAGCTGTTTCCTTCGGTTGTCGTGGGCGTGTTTACCCGATGGTTTCATCCGTGGGCACTCATCGCGGGATGGCTGGCCGGGATGGGAAGCGGAACGGCGATGGCGGCGGCGCTGGGTTTGAAGAGCTCGGTCTATCCTCTGCATCTCCCTGCGTTTCTGGGCGGGACGTATGCGATGTATGCTGCAGTACCAGCGCTGGTGTTGAATCTGGCCGTTTCTACAGCGTTGACCTTGGTGTTTCGTGTGATGAGGGTAGATGCCGGAACCGATGTTACGGATGCAGAGGCCTATGAGGGCTAGAAACTGCTGGAGCGACGGAACCCGACTGCGACGCATCTCACGGCTAGCAGCTTTGGCTAAGGCGGATCAATGAGCAAAAAGGATGAATTGAAAGTGGCGACTTACGAACCGTCGCTGACGAAAGGCTTGCTGGCAGGGCTGATCGGCGGCTTGGTTGCGACAGCGGCGAAAGACGATAGTGGAGAAGGTCTATCCGCCACGGACGCACGGCGAACCGGAGCCATCGGAAGTACTGGCGGAGAAGTTTGCCGGACACGAGTTGGTTGGGACACAGAAAGAGGTTTCGGCGGAAGCGATTCAATGGGGCTTTGGAGCCGCGGCTGGAGCAGCCTATGGAGCGTTGGTGGAGTATTATCCCGCGGCAACGGCAAAAAACGGCGCTGGGTTTGGGATGGCCTTGAGTTCATTGACCCATGGCACAGTGCTGCCCGCGATGGGGCTCGAGGCTGACGCTGCGGCTCAGACGACTCGCGAGCATACCAGCGAGATGGCCACGCATGTCGTATATGGCGTTGTAACCGAGACAGTGCGGCGCGTGGTGCGCAGGATGCTGGAGTAGGCTTCCAACCCTAAGAAGAAGCGAAGGCAGTGAGCCACGATCGGTTGGCCCAGAGGCGCTCGCCTCCTTCGTAGCGCGTGGCAAAGTTGCTGATAAGAGTGCCGACTTCGTCGTCAATTTGCGAAGCATAACCAAGGACGAGACGGCGCTTGTACTCCACTGCCAACTCCATCCTGGAGACAACAGGGCTGAGAGGTTCATCGCGCTGTTCTGCGGCTTCACGCAGCGCTTCGAGGTCTGTCGCGGCGCTTGGGTGGGTAGTGGCGTAGGGAAGGTCCTCGTAAAAGGCGCATGGCAGGCCTGCGGCGACGGGCAGGGCGGCTTCGCGAACGGTGAGGTGGTCGATGTGGTTGCCAAGTGCAGCAGGAAGAACCAGAGCTTCCATCGTTCCGGCTTCGGATTGTTTCGTGAGAGCTTTGCGAATCTTCTCGATGGCGTGATCTTCGGGATTGACGGGGGTGTCGCTTAGCTCTTCGAGCGGAATTCGGAGTCGGATGGGCGCGTCCTTCAAATTGAGGTCCACCATGTGAAGGTGGTTCTTCAAGCCCTTCGGCAGATTCTGCGTAATGCGGCGAATGAAGTGCTCGTCTTCGCGCAGGCGCATTCCCGAGACATAGGACAGCTCGTCGTTTTCGTGAACGAAACCCGCATCCGAATATGGAGCATAGCGGCTGCGCGTAAAGACATTGAGGATAGTGACGGTGTGGCGCGCTGTGAGCCAGCCGGTGATGGCGATTGAGAGCGAAAAAGCCGCGTCATCGCGGTGCGGAGAGAGGAGGAGAATCTTCAGGGTGTGGCTCCGAGCTTACTGCAAAGCTATTTTACGGGGATGTGATCGCGGGTCTGAGCCCAATTTGTGACGAGATTGTCGACGACGATGTGGCCGACCCGGTAGGCGGAGTCGAGCGCAGGCAGATAAGCGCTGTATTGGCGGACCTTCGTCTCGGACAGGCTCTCTGCAGCGGTAACCCCGGTGCGCTGCTGGTCGAAGTTGGACGCGGTGCGGAGGACGAGAACACGTTTGATGTCGAGCTTGTTCGCTTTGGCGAGCCAGGTGAGCGATTGCAGCGTGCCGGTGTCCTCCATACCGCAGATGGCGTAAGTGCCTTGGCCATCGGTCTGGTATTTGACCCAGTCGCGCGCCCATTGATTGAGGAGCTTGCCGTGCCAGAAGGTAGCGGCCGAGAGGTTGTCGCCGCGGAGAACGAAGGGCGGGCGATGCGCTGCTTCCTCCGGGTACTGCATGCGACGCTCTTTCATCTGCGGCGTGTCGGGCAACGAGGTGTCTTTTGTGAGGTTAAAGGCCCAGTCAACTAGCGCAACGTTGAGGCGATAGACGTTTCCGTCATCGCCGAAGCGCGCTGTGCGAGGCACTTCGTACGGCGTCGATTTGCCGAGAGGAACGTAGCCAGTCTTCCAGTCTTTCGGCATCTCGCGGGCGTCGATCTCGTGGGCTAGATCGCCGTCGACAATGTAATCGGACCAGACGGCGGAGGCGAGCGAGCCGATCTGCGGGTCGATTCCGCCGATGCCGGCAACAAGAAAATAGGCGTGCGTCAGATCGAAGCGCGGGTCGAGGCCGAGTGCCATGATAGTGGCCGCAGTGCGCGCGGTTCCGACTCCAGTGAGGACGCCGAGAACTCCTGTCTGCCGGTTGAGATGGAGATCGTGGTAGCCCGCGGGAAAGGGCAGGACAGTATCAAGGTGCTCGCGCTCAACCCAGTACTGGTGCTCGCCGGGAGTGTCGCCGGTGTCGGCACCCACCTCGAACATGTTGATGACGACGACTTTGATTTCGGTGGGCTTTTGCTGCGACCGCGCAGAGGCGCATGAGACAGTTGCGAGCAGGAACAGAACAAAAAAGGAACGCATAGGAAATGGTAGCTCATACGCGGCTTACGACTTGTCTCGTGGTTGTGGCGCACGCTACAAATAACTTAGCCAGGGATTTTTGCTGCGGCGCTTCAATGCAGCGTACCCGCGGCAGAGTGGATACATCGTGAGCACAACGACCGCCCAGATGAGGTAGACCAACGGCAGAGCGAGACCCCATCCCGGCGGCTGAGTGACGGGAAAGTCGGCGATGTCGGGCGACTCGAACATCCAGTGAATGTGGCCGTAACGCACGTAACAATGGCGACCGCAAGGAGATGGATGAACGCGAAGTGCAGCAGGTAATAGAACATCGGGACCTTCCCGATGACGAGCGCAGGCTGGAGGAGGCGCGGTGTATTCGTGTCGACTGCCCAGAGGAAGAGCAGCGCAGGGCCGAGAGTCATGAGAAGGAAGAGAAGTGATGGTGGGTATTTGGTGGTGTTAAGAAACGAAAGCACGGTAAAGGCGGTGGAGTGCTGTGTCGTCCAGCGTGAGGGATCTCCATAGATGTTGATCGCTCGTAGAACGACGAAGCCAACGGTGAGGCCGAAGCCGAGACGCAGGAGAAAGGCTCTGCGGCGAGGTGGCTCCCATGCGTAGATTTGACCGAGCCCGTAGCCTGCGGCGGTGACCCCAACCCACGGAATAAGGGGATAGGCCAGAAAGACGGTACGTCCCGGTGCAGTGAAGATGATGTTTGGAGAGTGCAGGACTGACCAAATAGGGTTGGAGGAGGTGATGCGGTCCAACAGATTGTGCGTGGCGATCATGACGACGCCGAATGCAGTGACGACGGATGGCGGCAGGTGGACGAGCGCCGAAAGCACGATCATGGACCAGCCCAGCGCCCATAGAACGGTGATGACGGTCGTTTGGTAATCGAAGTTGAACTGAACTACGAAGCAACGGAAGAGAACGAGATCCATGAAGATGAGCCAGAGGCCGCGTGTGAAGAGGAATCGCGACAGCTCCGTTTTGGATCGTTGGCGCAATGAGAGCCACGCACCAGTGCCGGTGAGTAGAAAGAAGACGGGGGCGCAGATATTGGTGATCCAGCGCGTGAAAAAGAGCGTGGCGGAGGCAGTGGCAAGATTGGTTGGGGAGCCGGGTTGACCGAAGAAATCGCGCGTATGATCGAGTGCCATAATGATCATGACGACGCCACGAAGAAGATCGACCGATTCGAGGCGTACGCGTTTGATTGTGACGGCTTCGGCTACGGTTGCCATGTTGGCGCGTAGTTTATCAACACAGATGTCCTGCGCACACGCCGAAAGGTGTTCAGACGCCCTTTTTCATCGGCTCCCAGATGAACTTGTGGATTTGCAGGGAGAGACGTGCAGGAAGGCCGTCGGCTAGCATCCACTCGACCAACTTTCGCGGGTCCAGTGTCATATTGTCGGCGGTGCGCTGCGGGCCGGGAGTCTTGGTAAAGCCGGGCTAAGCAGGATCTGACCCGCTTTTTCGTGAAGAGCGTGGGCAAGGATGAAGTCGCGGGCGAAGTCATAGTCTTCGCGGTTGGTGATCACGAATTTTACCTCGTCGTTTTTCTTGAGGGCGTCGAGATTTTCAATTCGGAAGGTATTGGCAGCTGAACCCGCACCGGGACATTTGACGTCGACGATCTTATGGACGGCTTGGGGAACATCCGCTAACGGGCGCTCGCCGCTGGTTTCGATCATCAGCGTGTAGTTCTGAGCCAGCAGTCGATCCATGAGGGGTAGAAGTTCTTTGGCTTGCAGCATGGGCTCACCACCGGTGAACTCGACGAGCGTGCAAGGAGCAAGGGCTTTGATCTGTTGCTCGATCTCGTCGAGCGTGAATGGTTTCCCGCCGGTGAAGGTGTACTCCGAGTCGCACCAGGCGCAGCGCAGGTTGCAGCCTGCGAGACGGACGAAGATACAGGGGAGGCCGGCAAAGGAAGATTCGCCCTGAACGGATTTATAGAGTTCGATGAGGTGCATTGCGGATGACTCGTTATTCGTAGTAGCGGGCGAAGCTGGTGTCGGTTTCGTAGAGGGTGCAGTCCTTCACGTTGACGCGGCCTCCCGTCATTTCATGGAGTTGAAGCTTGGCTTTCTCGTAAAAGTAACGGGCAAGATTTTCGGCCGAAGGGTTGATCGTAGTAAAAGGTTCGAGTTCGTTGATCATCTGGTGATCGAGGTATTCCACGACAGGACGCATGACCTGTTTGAGGAGTTTGAAGTCCAGCAGGAGCCCTGCCTCGTCCAACTCTTCGCCGACGAGGGTGATGAAGACCTTGTAGTTATGGCCGTGCGGATTCTCGCACTTGCCGCGATAGTTGCGGAGGTAGTGGCCGGAAGAAAAGCCGGCTTCTACGGTTACTTCAAACATGACTCTGGGTCCCTTCGGTTGCCGCGTCTTTGGTTTAGATAGGAGTTGTAGGGACGCGGTTTCAACTTATCCCGTATTTCGATTGTACCGTTTTCTTCAAGTCTTTAGCGTTTGCGCCTGATCCGCCGTGCTTCGTCAGCGCGGCGCTCGGCCTGTTCGAATAACGAGGACAGGATACCCGCGAGCGCGACGAGGAGGCCGAGGACCAGGAGCCCAAGGCCCATGGTGCGCCAGAGTGCGACATCTCCCGGCGAACCGGGCTGCCGGGCAATGTTGGTGTAGGCGATGCCGCAGGAGATCAGCGCGAAGAGGATAAGGCTGCCGGCGAGGATGTAGAGGTTGCGTCCCATGGGGATGGTTCTATTTTATTTTATGGCTTGCGACTCTTCTCTTTCCAAGTAGAATGTTTCAACTCCCCCAAATAGTTGAACGAAAGAGAGCACTGTGCGCAGCCACTGCGAACATGTACGAAGGTGGCCTGCGCCATGACATCCACGCAAACCGTGGCACTCGATGTCGTGCGTGCGCAAAAGAGCCAACCGCTGCCAGCTTTTACGGGTGTCCTTGCAGGAGCGCTCCTGATGATCTGGCCCGCGCTCTACAACGGTTTTCCGTTGCTGTACCCGGATTCGATGACATACCTGGGCGATGGGCCGGTCCTCGCGCGAAAGATATTCCTGCATCAATCGTCGATCTACTACGGTATGCGGTCGTTCTTCTACAGCCTCGGCATTCTGCCGTTTCACTGGAACGCCATCGCTTGGCCGATTATTGCAGCGCAGGCATTTTTGACGGCGTACGTGCTCTGGCTCGTCGTGCGGTCGATCCTGCCTCAGCGGGCCGTGAACTGCTACCTGATTCTGATCGCTGGTCTGAGCATGCTGACGAGTTTAAGTTGGTACGTCAGCATCGTCATGCCCGACATCCTGGGACCCCTTCTGTATCTCTCTTTCTATCTGCTGGTGTTCGCGCGAGATACGCTCTCCCACCGTGAGCGACTGACCGTAAGCAGCATCGCCTGCTGGGCCGTGACAGTTCACGCGACACATATGATTCTGGGTGTCGCGCTCTGGGTGGTCCTGTTGCTCGTGCTGCTTTTCCAGCGACAATCTAAGCTGCGACTTGTGAGAGCAGCCAAAGAGATGGGGGCTGTTCTTGTGATTGCTGGCGTCGCCCAGCTGGCTCTATATGGGTATATCTCTGGCACACCATCGCTCAATGGAGAGAGGCCTCCGTATCTGATGGCGCGCCTCGTCGCGGACGGCACAGGCAGGAGGTTTCTGGAACAACACTGCGGAGAAATTCGATGGACAATTTGCAGTCGTGTTCAGAACATTGCCGGAGACGCGGACCATTTTCTCTGGGACCCTGATGGAGGGTGGGGAGGCGCTTCACCCACTGCACAAGAGGAGATGCGACGGGAAGAGATACCTTTCGTGCTGGCGACGGTACGTGCTTATCCAAGGGAACAGTTCTACAAATCCATGACAGCCTTCTTAACGCAGCTGCAGACCTTCGGCATCGAAGATCTCGATCCGAGCACATGGGTCGCCGATCAGTTCGATGAAGTGCTGCCTGCGGAGCGAGCTCATTATCTTGCGAGTCGACAGGCAAGAGATGCGCTGCATATTGAAGGATTCACCGCTTTCCAGATTTGGGTAGTTCGTTCATTCCTCGTTCTCATGATCGTCCTGCTGCTGGTCCGGCGTCATCTGTCGCCGCAACTCATCGGACTCAGCATCGTGGCTGTCTTCATCGTAATTGCCAATGCATTCGTCACCGGCACAATGTCGATGGTGGATGAGCGCTACGGGAGCCGGGTGATCTGGATGCTGCCGTTTCTGGCCGGCTTGATTGCCATGGATTGGTTCTTTGGAAGCGGGCCGCAGTTCAAAGTTGGGATTGCTTTTCAAAGAAGCGCTCGACGTCGGTAATGTCCTGCGTGAGGCGGTAGGGTGGGAGCGATTCGAGGAAGATTCGGCCGTAGCGCTGGCGCTGGATGCGGGGATCGAGGAGCATCAGAACGCCGCGGTCGTTGAGGCTGCGAATGAGTCGGCCGAAACCTTGTTTGAGCGTGATGACCGCATTGGGAACCTGATAGTCGAAGAAGGGCTTGCCGCCGAGTGCCTCGATCGCCTCCATGCGAGCTTCGACCACTGGGTCGCTGGGAACGGCGAAGGGCAGCCGGTCGATGATGACGCAACTTAATTGTTCGCCCTGCACGTCGACTCCCTGCCAGAAGCTGGAAGTGCCGAAGAGCACGGCGCTTGGCGTATCGCGGAACTGCTGCAACAGGACGTGACGCGGCGCGGTGCCATGGAGGAGCAGTGGGTACGGAAGTTCAGCGAGGAGACGTTCGTGGGCGTTACGCATCTGCGTGTAGCTGGTGAAGAGGCAGAAGGCGCGGCCTTTGGTGATCTCGAGGACTCGGCGGATGCGCTCAGCGGCTTTCTCAGGGAAGTCCGGCTCGCGAGGATCAGGCATGTTCGGCGGGAGATACAAGAGAGCTTGTTTTCCGTAGTCGAAGTGCGAAGGAACGACGAGTTCGCGTGTGGTGGCGAGGCCGAGGCGGCGGCGAATGTGATCGAAACCTCCGGAGACAGTGAGCGTCGCTGAGGTGAGGATGACGGAGTTATAGCTATCGAAGAGGGTTGAGGTGAGAAGCTCCGAGACATCGATCGGCGTGGCCTGTAAGTGCGTATGAAAAGCTGCGTGAGCAGCGCCACGCGCAAGATTGCGAACGCCGCCAGCAGTTCGGCGCTCGATCCAGAAGACGGTGTTGCGGTCCGGTGATTCGAGAAGAAAGGTTAGGTGAGCGCGAATGTCCGCGGCTCGTTTTCGCAGGCCGGGAGCTTCTTCGACGTTCTTGAGATGTTCGAGCTCGCCCTCGAGGCGAGTGAGCGCGTTGAGGACGCCGGTGTAGTAATCGCCGCTCTCTTCGAGGAAGGCTTCCCGGTTATGAAAGGGCATGCGGCCTGCTCCACCGGGAAGGCCGGAGGTTTCCATCGGCAGTATCGCGAAGAACATGCGCGAACGCTCTTTGAGAGTAGCGCAGGCACTTTCGATTGCTGACGTGCTGGATTTCTTCGCCTTCAGCATCAGATCGACGTCGCGGATAACTTCATCGATGCGCTGATTCGAAAGGCCGATGCCGAAATAATTGGAGGCAACCTCTTCAAGCTCGTGTGCCTCATCGAAGATCACGGCAGCCGCTTCGGGGAGGATGCCTGCGTCGGGCGCATTGGCGGCCTGTTGCTTAATGCTTAAGTCAGCAAAAAAAAGATGGTGATTAACGATGATAATGTCGGACTCGAGCGCCTTGCGACGCATCGTGGTAATGAAACAGCGCTCCCAATCCGGACAAGTCTGGCCCAGGCAGGCTTCGGTACGTGCGTCCAGCTTCTGCCAGAGCGGCGAAGACTCGGGCAGAGCGTCGATCTCGGCGCGGTCACCAGTCTCGGTTGTCTTCTCCCAGGTAGCGATATGGTGGAACTGGTCGATCTCCTCAAGGCCGTGAAGGAGCGGATTATCGCGCAGCGCATAGAGCTTGTGCCGACAGAGATAGTTGCTGCGGCCCTTCATGTAGCACACCTTCAGCGGACCAAGCAGGGATTCGAGGAATGGCACATCCTTGAAGAAGAGTTGTTCCTGCAGGTTTTTTGTGCCGGTCGAGATGATGATGCGCTGCTGGCGCTCGCGCGCAAGCCGCAGAGCAGGCAAAAGATAGGCCAGCGTCTTGCCCGTGCCGGTACCGGCTTCAACGATGAGATGGCGCTTATCCTTGAAGGCTGACTCGATGGCGCGGGCCATTTCATACTGGCCACGGCGATATTCAAAGGACAACGATGAGCGCGAGAGAACGCCACCCTGGGCGAAGAAATCGTGCAGATTCGGCAGATTCTCCGGTGGAACAGGCGTGATCGAGATGGGCGCGGTGGTGGACAATGTTGGAATTGCCTGCAGTTCTCGCGGCACAGATGCGACGCAATTTCTATAATAGAGAAGATAGCGAAGAATTAGCGTAAGAACCTGGCCGCCTCGAAGGTGCGCGAGAGAAAGTTGGACATTCCGTGGCCAAGCGAGATGGCAAAAAGCGGTTAGGCAAGAAGCATCGGCAAGCAAGCACCCGTCCCAAGAAAGGACGCGCACCCCGGGTCGCACCCACGACCGGGGCAGTCGATCCGCGAAAGAGAAAAGTAATTTCGACGAAGCGCGCAGAGGCAGATAAGGCTTCGCGGATAACTAAGCAGTCCCCGGAGAAAGAGAAGCGACGAGTGATTCGTCCGGATACTCCGACGAAGGGGCCGGCGGGGGATCGTCCGAAGTCTGGGAGGCCGGCCGATGGGATTGTGGGCAGGCAGACTCCGCGTTCGGAGAACGTCCGTGGCCGTGAGCGGATCGCAGAAGACGACTGGCGTGATATTGAGTTGCTGGCCTCGCAAATGGTCACCGATACCGAGAGTGCCGAGGCACAGGAACTGCCGCTGATCGCAGTGTGTGGGCGGCCGAACGTGGGGAAGAGTACCTTGTTCAACCGGTTGACGGGGTCGCGCCGATCCATTGTCGGCGATGAGCCCGGGATCACGCGTGATCGTATTTACGGCGAGATCGAGTGGATGGGGCGGGAGGCGAGGATCGTTGATACGGGCGGCGTGGTGCCGGATGATGAGGCGCTGATTCCGGCGGAGATCTTCCGGCAGGCTCAGGTGGCACTCGAAGAGGCGAACGCCATTGTGATGGTTGTGGATGGGCGGACGGAGCTGGCTTCGCCTGACATGGAGCTCGCGCGGCTGTTACTGCGCGGCGGAAAGCCTGTGTTCCTCGCGGTGAACAAGATGGACACCGACGCGATGCAGGTGCAGGCGGAGAACTTCCGGCGGCTCGGGTTCAGGAATGTCCTGCCGATCTCCGCGGAGCATGGATCCGGCATTGGCGATCTGCTGGATGCGGTGTTCGACGTACTGCCCGAGTTATCGGGCGTGATCGAAGAGCCCGTGGTGATGCTGACCGAGAGTGGCGAGGCTGCGGAGGACGAGAGTGGTCCCGACTACTCGATCGACCCGGCGGCGAAGCGAGTCCGGAGGCTGCGGTCGCATGGCGAGTACGAGAGCCGCGAGACGAAGATCGCCATCATCGGACGGCCGAACGTAGGCAAGAGCACTCTGCTGAATGCTCTAACGGGAACACAGCGGGCAATCGTGTCACCGATTGCGGGGACGACTCGTGATGCAGTCGACGAGGTGGTCGAGCGGGACGGACATGCTTTCCGGTTTGTCGATACTGCCGGTATTCGCAGGAAGGGTAAGACGAAGCTGATGGCGGAGAAGCTGTCGGTGATTATGGCGCGGAAGCATCTCGAGGCTGCGGATGTCTCGCTGCTGGTGATCGATGCGACGGAAGGCGTAACCGCGCTCGATGCGAACATCGGCGGCTATGCGCATGAGAGCGGACGCAGCGTCGTTATCGTGGTCAACAAGTGGGACCTGATGACGAGGACCGGCAAGGATGGAATGCGGGTGTTCGATGGCAAGCCTCCAGCGAACCAGAAGGTCTACGAGGAGGACGTTCGGGACCATCTGAAGTACCTGGAGTATGCGCCGCTGCTGTTTATCTCGGCAGCAGACGGGAAGAACGTCGAGCAGGTGTTCAAGAAGGTTGAGTTGGTGGCGCGCGAGCGGCGGAAGCGCGTGACGACAGGACAGATGAACCGGTTTCTGGAGAAGGTGGACTTCCAGAGAGCGAGCGTGCCGATGAATAAGCGCGTGAGGATCTACTACATGACGCAGGCTGCTGTGGCTCCTCCGACGTTTGTGCTGTTCACCGATAAGGATGTGAAGATGCACTTCTCCTTCGAGCGTTTTTTGGGGAATCAGATTCGTGAGAACTTTGGGTTTATCGGAAGTCCGATCTGGTTCAAGATCAAGGCGCGCAACAAGAAGAAGGAAGAGTAGTCGAAAAATTTGCGCGACTTATGAGATCGCGGGCATCGGCGGAAGGCCGACCGGGGGCGGTGCCATGGGTGGCGGCTGCATGGGAGGTGGCTGCAGCAGGTTGCCGATGACTGGAATTCGGCCGCCAAGAAAGAACAGCGTGTAAGCCTGATAGAAGGTCAGGACGGCGCACAGGATGCAGATGATCGCGCCCAGAAACGCTGCCAGAAAGATGAGGCCGAGCAACGCAAAGCTGATGTACATCACCGCACTGCCGAATGGCCCCGTCTGATGCAGCAGGAACCATAGCGCCGCTGCGACACCTCCCAGCGGCAGGCAGAGAATCAGCACGCAGATGAAGATGGCGAACTCCGCAGCGATTCCAGCGACCAGGGCCAACAAAAACTTCATCAAGAGATAGAACGCGAAGCTTCCGGGTTCCCGCCGCACGAGAGCGACCGCGCGCCGGATCGAGTCGCCCATGGACGCGTCTTCAAACAGGAGAAACGGCAGCACAAAGTCGCGCAGCGCCCAGATGAGGAGCAGGATCACGAAGACGGTCACAAGACCTATCAGGAAGAAGAGCGCGAAGCTGCCAACAAAGGCGCCTGACGGAGATTGCGTGTTTCCCGGCCGTACTGAGTGGAAGAAATAGAAGGCGGGTAGAGCAAACAGGACGCCTAAGACGAGAAACGCTGTCAGGAATGCAACGATCTTGAGGCCAATCCAGCGCCAGGTACGGGAAGCGGTACGATTCCATACCGGAGCAACGAGCGTGGTCCGGGTAGCGACAATGTCCATCAGAACAAGCTGCATGCGCGAAGAGAGATAGAACAACGCAAGGCCGATCACGATTGCGATCATTGCGATGACGACAAAGATGCCGATCGTCGCAGATGTCATTCCTCCAGAGACTACGCCTATCCCGGATGAAGAAGAAGTATGAGAGTGGTTTCCAACGGGAGGGAAGAAGAATTGTGCTCCGGCTTCGGCGATACCTGCGACCAGGCCGAGTTTGAGCCACAGCTTAAGAGAAAAGGGTTGCAGGAGAGCCCTGGTGTGTTCGATCGCAGGAGAAATAGCCTCGGTAGCCGATAACGGTCTCATATCGTGTGCCCTGAGCGTACCGCAGCTTCAGCGTTGCGAACAGCAAATTGTTCGGCATCGGCAAGCCACAGACTCCACGCCTCAAGAGCGCGATCGCATTGGAGTTTGTGGCGCTCTTTTTTGTCGCGAATCTTTTTGCGCACGTCCTCTTCGAGCGGGGGAAGGAGGTCGAAGGTGATGTTCGCAGGTTGGAAGCGTTTGGATTCAGCGTGGGTGATGTAGTGAGTGAGTGAGCCGTTGGCGCTGAGGCGCGGCGCAGGTGTTGGGACGCTACCATTCGCGATGGCTGCGGCGTAGATGCCTGCAAGCATGCCGCTCGCGATGGATTCGGTGTAGCCTTCGACGCCGGAGAGCTGGCCGGAGATCATGATGTTGGGATGGGCCTTGAGCTGGAGGGTTTCGGAGAGCAGCGACGGCGCGTTGATGTAGGTGTTGCGGTGGATCTGGCCGTAGCGGAGGAACTTTGCGTTTTCGAGGCCGGGGATGAGCCTGAGGACGCGGTTCTGTTCGCCATACTTGAGGTGATTCTGGAACCCGACGAGGTTGTAGCTGTCGGCGCGAAGGTTCTCCTGGCGAAGTTGAACGGCGGCGTAGGGCCAACGGCCGGTTTTGGGGTCGGTGAGGCCGACTGGCTTCATGGGGCCGAAGCGAAGGGTGTCGCGGCCGCGACGGGCGGTTTCTTCGATGGGGAGGCAGCCTTCGAAGTACTGGAGTTTTTCGGCGGTGCCGGTGGCGGGGAACTTCTCCCAGTCTTTCGCCTGGACAGCTTCGGCTGTGGCGAGGGCTTCGATGAAGTGGTCGTACTCTTCTTTGGTGAAGGGGCAGTTGATGTAGTCGGCTGTGCCCTTGTCCCATCGGGCGGCGAAGTAGACCTTGTCCATATCGATAGTCGAGGCGTCGACGATCGGGGAGATGGAGTCGTAGAAGGCGAGGTGGTCGGAGCCAGTGAGGCGCTGGAGTTCGGCGGCTAATGAGGGGCTGGTGAGCGGGCCGCTCGCGAGGATGGTGAGAGTTTCGGTGTCGTTTTCGTCGAGCTGCGTGATCTCTTCGCGATGGACGGTGATGTTGGGTTCGGCTGCGATGCGTTCGGCTACGCGTTTGGAGAACTCGACACGGTCAACTGCCAGCGCGTGGCCGGCTGGGACGGCGGTGGCGTCGGCTTCGGCGAGAAGGATGCTGCCGGCGCGGCGCATCTCCTGCTTGAGTAGCCAGGGGGCGGAGTTCTCCGACTCGGACTTGAGGGAGTTGGAGCAGACGAGTTCGGCGAAGTCGGAGGTCTGGTGGGCTTCGGTGGAGCGCGTGGGGCGCATCTCGTAGAGGTCGACCTGGCATCCGCGTTTTGCTGCCTGAAGGGCCGCTTCGGGACCGGCGAGGCCGCCGCCGATGATCCTGATGCGCTTGATTGTCATGGCCTCCCCCTCCTCCCCTATTTGCGTCAAAGTCTTCCAAGCAAGGGATTTAGCTTTGGACTTTAACGGCAAATCTTGATTCTACTGGTGGCAAACTCGCAAAGTCTTCCAGACATGGGACTTAACTGCGATGGATCGCAGCAAAATTGACTGGATTCTGGTCTTGCCCCCTACTTTCCATTATACCGGCGACGTCAAGCGATCTGAGCCAAGAGAGTGGGCCCGACTGACATGATCGCCCTCCATTTTAGCGATTGGGAGCTGATCCTTTTGGCATTGCCAGACGCGATCCGGATTCCTCTTCTGGTATACCCCTTTTGTGGGGTGGGGGGATCTTTCGGGGCGGGTGATACTGGCTTTTGAGGTCTTCGCGATGGATCAGGCTCTGATGGAAGTGTTTGAGCAGGCCCGCAAAGTGGTTGCGGATGCTGACCGAAAGATTGCAGAAGAAGAAGAACGTCGCCGGGAGAGTGAGCGGGAGAAGCTGCTGCTGGAGCTTGGCACGCGCGTCGAGGAGGCCTTCGACTTCACCAGCAAAGAAAAGCTGGAGCTGGAACCGCGTTTTGATGTTCATGAGGGTGTCGCCGCAGTCGAGTTTATGGTCAGAAAGGTGCGAGCCATCTTTCTGTTGTCCCCCACGGAAGGCGATACATGGACGCTTCGGGTGCTTGAAGACGGCAATAAGCCGCAGGTGCTTAGTGAGCTTCAAGGCGGGACCAAGACCGAGCAGGGATCGCGGCGACTGGCAGCGGCACGCATCGTGACGATGATTGGGAACTGGGCTCAGAACGCCAAGGCCCCGCAGGTAGTTACGAGCATCAAGCTACCGACGCGGCGTCAGGAAGCGGATGACTCGAAGCCTGAGCGCACCTATGGAACCATGGGTAAATTCCTCGGCGTCTGAACTGATTGGCAGGACCCGACGGCAAGAAGCTATTCTTCCCTTCCCTTCTCTGAACGATGCGATTTTTGGGAACCGGTGCGGGACTACATGCGTATTCTCGTGCGGACGCTGCTGATTACGCGCCGAACACGAGGATCGTCATGCTTTGCCTGATTCTGCTCGTTCTCTTGTTGAGCCGCCGCTGCTGGTGCGGTTACGGATACCATCCCTACTATTACGGACCTTACCCGTATCCGTATGGAACGTACTCTCCGTACGATCCCTACTGGCGCGCGCGATACCACGGATACTGGTATGGATACCGTGGGTGCTACTGGTAGCGGCAACAAGTCAGCTGCTTATTTGCTTGAGTTCGCAAGGGCTTTGAGCGCATCGCCGGAGACCTGCATTCCCTTCCACTCCGACTTCATGACGGCGCCCATCTGTTGGTAGAAATCGATGGAGGGCTGGTTCCAGTCGAGGACACTCCATTCATAGCGAGGGCAGCCTTCGGCGACGGCGATCGCCGCGACGCGGGTCAGCAGAGCTTTGCCGATTCCCTTCGCGCGATGCTCGGGGCTGACGTAGAGGTCTTCGAGATAGATGCCGGCGTGGCCCTTCCAGGTGGAGTAGTTGTGGAAGTAGAGAGCGAAGCCCGCGGGGATGATCGCACCGGATTCGCTTAGTTCGGCGATGAGGCAATCGAAGCGCTTCGGTTCGTTGAAGCCGTCGCGGAGCAGATCGGCCTCAGTGGCGAGGACGGCGTCAGGTTCGCGCTCATACTCGGCGAGATCGCGGATGAATTGCAGAATCTGCGGAACGTCGGCCTGAGTTGCCGGGCGCAGGTTGAGGGTCTCGTTCGGGCGCGGGGAAGACTGATTCATCGCACGTTTCTTTCGGGACTAAAGTTTGGGCGGAGCTTCGGTGGGTTTGTCGGCTGACTTGTCGGCAGGTCTCGCCCCGGGTTGCGCGGCGATCCATTTGTCGAAAGGAATATTGAAGTCAAAAAGCTGCTTCTTGTTGCCGTCTTTATCGGCGACTGTGTAGACCATCTTGACGAAGAGCTCCGCGCCTTTGAGCGGATTGTCCACGTCCAGCGGGCGGACGTCGTAGAAGAGGTAACCGGCGAGGGTACTGTGTGGTTTGACAGTGGTGCTGGTGAAACCGAAGTCGTTATCGTCCTGTGTGATCTGCTTGTCGACAGGCTTGTCGTGGAGAGTGATGGGTGGAAGCGGCAGAGGCAGAGGCACCTGGCGGCCCTTGGTGCTCTTCGTGGAGAAGAGGCGACGCTGTATGTCGTCGTCGGTGGCGGCTGGGATCTTGTCGTTGTTGACGGAGATGAACTGGATGCGGGCGTCGTCGAGCGTGATCGCGGTGTCGCTGTCGTTGGTGAAGATGACGCGAACGGGGATGAAGCCGTGCTGAACGTAAGGAAGGCGGAAGAAGTCGCAGTCTTTGGGATCGTCGCAGGGCTCGGCGGCGACGGTGACCTGCTCTTTGGAGTGAGATTCGAACACGACGTACTGATTAGCCGGTTTCGCGGGCGGAGCTTTTCTGGGTTTGTCGGAGGCGAAGGAGTTGACCGCCATGAGGAAGGTTGACGTTACTACCAGGAGCGAAATCTTCAGGAACCGGTGGGACTTCATGGCCAAGTTGATTATCATCTTCGCTGGCGCACAAGGTAAAGCGAGGAAACGCAGTAGTGATGATCGTTTATAGTTCGCTGCTGCTAGCCGCCCTGGTTCTGGGTGCGCCATACTGGCTGGTTCGGATGGCGACCAGTGGACGATACCGTGCAGGATTGCCCGGACGGCTGGGACGGGTGCCCGAGGGTCTGCGGACCGCCGTCGCCGGCTGCGATGTGGTTTGGGTGCATGCGGTTTCAGTGGGCGAGGTGCTGGCGGCGACGCAACTAATTCGCGAGTTGAAGACTGCGCTTCCAGGGTGGGTGGTTGCCGTTTCGACGACGACCGCGACCGGACAGCAACTGGCAAGAGAGCGTCTGGCCGACTCGCCAGTGTTTTATCTGCCACTGGACTTTCGGTTCACGGTGCGGCGGTATCTGCAGGTGCTGCAACCCAGAATACTCGTGCTGATGGAGAGCGAGCTGTGGCCTCGGCTGATTGATGAATGTGCAAAGGCTTGCATTCCGGTGGTTGTGGTGAATGCGCGGATCTCCGACCGTTCATTTCCTCGGTATATGCGGCTGCGGCGATTGTGGCGTCCGTTTCTGGAGAAGATTTCGCTGTTTCTCGCACAGAGTAGAGAGACGGCGGAGCGATTGGCTGCGATCGGCGCTCCCGTGGAACGGATCAAGGTGATGGGGAACCTGAAGTTTGATGTGCAGGCGAAGGAAGCGAGCCCCATGACGCGGCGGGTCGGCTCACTGCTCTCCGGCGCAAGGCTGATTGTCGCGGGAAGCACGACGCCCGGAGAAGAAGAGGCTCTGCTTGCGGCGTGGCCTGCGGTTCAGCAGGTGACTCCGGATGCGGCGCTTTTGATTGCGCCACGGCATCCTGAGCGGTTCGATGAGGTGCTGGGACTGATTCGCAAGAGTGGGTATCCATTCTTGCGATGCAGCCATCTGATGCTAGAGACCGAGCCAATCTTTGGAGGGACGATTCTGCTACTCGACACCATCGGCGATCTTGCGTCGATGTATGGATTGGCGACGGTGGCGTTTGTGGGTGGCAGCCTTGTAGCCAAGGGGGGACACAATCCTCTCGAGCCTGCGCAGTTTGGAGTTCCAGTCGTGATGGGACCTTCGTTTGAGAACTTTCGCGAGGTCGTGGAGGCCATGCGTTCGGCAGATGCCATTCAAATTGTTGCACCGCAAACTTTTGCGGACTCGCTGATCGCGCTGATGCGCGATACTGAAGAAGCACGGACTTTGGGCGGACGTGGGCGGGCTGTCTTTGAAACACAGGCGGGAGCAACATCGCGAACAGTACGGGCCATAGTAGAGCAGCTTAAGGAGAGGCCGGTGGGAAGATGAGTGTACGAAGGCCGCTGCTGCTGCCGCTGGCTCCTTTCTATAGCACCGCGCTAGCGATGAAGGAGCGATTGTTTCAGTGGGGATGGCTGAAGCAAAATCGGCTTGAAAGCCCTGTGATCAGCATCGGCAGCGTCTCGGCGGGCGGCGCAGGCAAGACGCCCATGGTGCTGATGCTGGCCAAGGCACTTAATCATCGCGGTTATGCCGTACGAATTCTGACACGCGGATACAAGCGGAACTCCAGCGTGACGACGCGGGTGGAACCGTTCGACGACGCGGCGTGGCATGGCGACGAGCCGGTGTTGCTGGCGCAGCGATCGGGCGTGCCGGTCTATGAGGGTTCGGATCGGTATCTCGCCGGTGTGATGGCGGAGCAGAACGAGCCCTCGCAGAAGATGGTGGTGCATCTGCTCGATGACGGATTTCAGCATCGAAAGCTGGTTCGCGATATCGACATCGTGTTGTTAACTCAGGCGGACGTGGAGGACACTCTGCTGCCCGCTGGGAACCTGCGCGAGCCGCTGTCCGCGTTGTCGAAGGCGGATGTCGTCGTGTTGCGGGAGGAAGAAGCGAGTTCACTACGTGGCGTGGTCGCTGGATTGAGCCGATCGAAGAAGCCGGCTGCAATCTGGGTGATTCGACGAAGCCTGAGCCTGGGCGAAGGCGGCGAGGTGACGCTTCCCTCGAGGCCCTTTGCGTTTTGCGGCATTGCGCGGCCTGAAGGCTTTACCACGATGCTGGCCGCGAACGGCTACCAGCCGATGGACACCATGATCTTCCCCGATCACCACGCGTATGATGACGGCGATGTACACCGTTTGCTGGAGCGCGCGAGACAGGTGGAGGCCAACGGATTCGTAACGACGGAGAAAGACGCCGTGAAGCTGAGTCCGCTCATGCGGGATCACCTCGAGACGCTTGGACCGATCATCGTGGTGCGGCTGAGCGTGGAGTTGCTCGACGAGCAGGATTCTTTGGCGCAGCTGATCGGGATGGTGGGGCGGCTGGACCGCCGCAGGCACTGATCGACATTGATGGGCAGCCGATCCCTCAATTGCCGCGGTATTTCTATCGGCGCAAATCGGCCCGCATGAACAGAACAGCGTGAGAAAATTAATGCTTGGCCACGGAAAACACTCTCTCACACGGTACTGTCGCACTCGCGGGAGATCGTCCGCTTCGCGTTTTGATTGTGCGGATCGGCGCCATGGGCGATGTGCTGCACGCGATGCCTGCAGTCGCGGCGCTGAGGATGCAACATCCTGATTGGCGGATCGGGTGGGCCATTGAACCGGCATGGAGCGAGTTGCTGCAGGCGGAGAGTGAGATTCACGACATAGCGTGGCAGTCTTCGGGACGCGACGCACGCAGGCCGCTGGTCGATCTGTGGTCCTCGGTTCCTACGCGGGAGTGGAAGAGGCGGCCCGTCTCGCTGCACACATTGCGGGATATCGCCGGACTAAGGCGAGAGCTGCGCGGAGACGGATATGACCTCTGCGTGGACATGCAGGGATCGATACGATCCGCAATGGTGGGCCGCATGGCAGGAGCGCGTGTGTTTGCCGGGGCTCAAGAGCCGCGAGAGGCGCCGGCGGCATGGCTCTACGGACGAAAGATCAAGGTGAGTGCAACTCACGTTGTAGAACAGGGATGCGAGTTGTTGGGTGCTGCCGTTGGAGAGAGACTGCGGCCCGCGAAGGTGACGCTGCCGGTGAGTCCTCCAGCAGAGCGCTGGTGCGACGCTCTGCTGGAGGACACCGGAGCCCGGTTTGCCGTGGTTGCGCCTACGGCGGGATGGGGAGCCAAGCAGTGGCCGGCGGAACGGTACGGCGCTGTGGCTCAGGCGTTGCGTCGAGAAGGGTTCCACACGCTAGTCAATGCAGCTTCGCCGGGCGATCCTGTGGGCAGATGGGTTGTGGAGACGAGCGATGGGGCGGCAACTCTGGTTCCCTGCTCCGTGGGGCAGATGATCGCCCTGGTGCGACGGGCGAGCATCGTCATTGCGGGCGATACAGGCCCACTGCATCTGGCTGCAGCGCTCGAAAGGCCGGTTGTCGGGCTCTTTGGGCCAACGGATCCGGCGAGGAATGGGCCATACGACACAGAGGCCCGGGTTCTGCGGCATAGCTCGAGCGCGAACGACCACTCGCGGCATCAAAAGACAGAGAATGGACTGATGCAGATTATGACGGACGAGGTGGTCGAGGCCGCGCTCGAGTTGTTGGGAACCGATCACGTAAGGTAGTTGTGTAAAGGAACAAGTATGAGTGAAAGAACCAGCTGGCAGAAGATTGCTCGACGCATCCGGGTGCCGCTGGGATTTGTCCTCGCCGGGGTATTTTTGTGGCTGGCGCAGCCTACGTGGAAGACGATGCTTCTCAGCTTGTTGCTGGTGGTGCCGGGCGTGTGGTTGCGGGCCTACGCAGCGGGATATGTTCGAAAAAACAGGGAGTTGACCCTGACAGGGCCTTACGCCTACACGAGAAATCCTCTGTACCTGGGCTCGACGATGATTGCCTTTGGCTTTGCGGTCGCGGCCGGAAGCTGGATTATCCTCGTGGCGCTGGCTGTCATGTTTGCGGCGATCTACATCCCGACCATCCTGAGCGAAGAAGCCTATCTGCGAGAGCACTTTGCGGGATTCGACGAGTACGCGGCGAAGGTGCCGCGGCTGCTGCCTCGCCTGACGGCTGCTGAGTTTCCGGCGAATGAAAACGCCAGCGGGGGCAGGTTTTCTGCTGACCAGTGGCGTCATCACCGCGAGTACAATGCTTTAATGGGTGCCGGCGCGATTTATCTCGCGCTGGCGGTCCGGCTTTTTCTCAATCACCACCAGGTGATGAGGGGTCTGCGCTGAAGCGTGGAGGCTGGGGCGAAACCGCCCACACATCAACTTGTGCGAGTGCTGCCCTTTGCTGAAGTATGAACGTCTCCCAGTGTTGATTCTGTTGCTCTTGAGCTACGGAGGCTCGCCCACGGCGAGAGCTCAGCTGCTGGGCCTAGGACCGAAGCCTGCTCCGGTAGTGATTCCAACGCTGCAGCCGCCCTTGCCGGAGTTCTCCTTCCCGGCGAAGCGGACCCTGAACTTCGCGGTCGACTGGCGCGTGTTTACCGCGGGCACGGCGGTGATTGAGTTGGAACAGGATGGAACAGTGCAGAAGATCAATGCGTCGGGAGGTTCGATTGGAGCGGTGACCATGCTCTTTCCCGTGATCGACAAGTTTCAGGCCGGGTTCGACACCAAGACCGGCTGTTCGACGGGCTTCAGTAAGCAGTTGCTGGAAGGCCGGCGGAGGGTCTCAAGCGAACTCAGCTTCGACTATGCGCAGGGAAAGCAACGGCAGGTAGAGAAGAATCTGGTGAAGGGTACGTCCAAAGAACAGACGGCTTCGATTCCTGCATGCGTGACGGATTCGCTGTCGGCGATCTTTTATGCAGCATCTCAACCGATGGTGGTTGGACAGACGATCCGGTTTCCCCTGGCCGACTCGATGCGCACTGTCACGGTGACCATGAAGGTCGAGGCAAAGGAAGAGATCAAGACGCCGGCGGGAACCTTTCAGACGATTCGCGTTGAGCCTACCGCGGACGAGGGCGTTGTGAAAAATCGCGGAAACATCTGGGTCTGGTACACGGACGATGCGCGGCACATGCCGGTGCAGATTCGAGCACGTCTCTTCTGGGGAACGATTACGGCACGGCTGACCTCGTACGAAGAAAAGTAGGGCAAGGAACTTTCATGACAGATTCGGCCGTAGATCCGCGATAAGTTCGTCACCGTGGGCAAGTTTCTCGAGCCCGCCAACGCCCAGATGGCAAAGGGTGTGCTTGAGTCCGCTGGGATCGAGTGTTTCCTGCAGGGGGAAAATGCCAACAGCCTGCTGGCGCTGGCGTTTCGGGCGCGGCTGCTGGTGCATAAGCAGGATGAAGAGGCGGCCCGGGAGCTGCTCGGCGCTGAAGGGGATGAGTTGACGGAAGAGGAGCAACGAGAGCTGGAGGCAGGTGATGGGGAAGGCTGACGCGGGACGTCCGCGCGCAGTTGTCTGTCTCTCCGGCGGAATGGACTCCTGCGTCTGCGCTGCGCTTGCGGCACGGGACTACGAGACATATGCCGTTCACTTCAGCTATGGGCAAAGGACGGAGACGCGGGAACTGCGGTCGGCGCAGGAGATTTCTCGGCTGACCGGCGTCCGCGAGCTGTTGACCCTGAAGATCGACCTGTTTCGGCGGATTGGCGGATCGGCGCTGACCGACCTGGCGATAGCTGTGCCTGAAGCTTCGCCGAATGAGGCCGAGATCGGCAGTGAGATTCCTGTGACCTACGTCCCCTTCCGCAATGCGCATTTTCTTTCAGCAGCGGTGAGTTGGGCCGAGGTTCTGGGCGCGAAGACGGTCATGATCGGGGCTGTGGAACAGGACAGCTCCGGGTATCCGGACTGCCGTCCGGCCTACTATGACGCCTTCAACCAACTGATCCGGATGGGCACCAAAGAGGGCGATATTCGAATCGAAAAGCCCCTGATCGCCATGCGGAAGCATGAGATCGTCAGGCTGGGAGTTGAATTAGGCGCACCGTTCCATGTAAGTTGGTCATGCTATGCCGGTGAGACCGAGGCCTGCGGTGTCTGCGAGAGCTGTGTTCTGCGACTAAGGGCATTTCGCGAGGCCGGAGCGGTCGATCCTATACCCTATGCAGTCGCGCAAGGGCTGCATTGAGCATCAAATTTCGTTGGCAATCTGTTGTTATGCAAGTTATGCCCGCATCCGTGGGCCAGGAGAGATGAAGCATGAAACACATTGAATTGAAGACAAAGAAGACAAAGAACCTAAAGAAGATAGGCGGCGCATTGGCGGTCGCGCTGCTGGTCCTCCTGGCAATGGTTCATCCGAATCGCTCCATGGCCCAGGACGCTAGCGCCAGCATCCACGGTCACATCGTGAATGCTGCCGGCATGGCATTGAACAAAGGCGAGGTGCGGCTCTCGACCGACCGGACCTCCGAGGCCAAGGACCGCAAATACCCCTATAAATTTCCGGTCGATTCGAACGGAGACTACAAAGGCTCGGGAATCGCACCCGGCAACTACATCGTCTTCGTCTACCAGGACGACAAGAGCATGGACTTCAATGAGAACGTGGTGTTCGCCAACGGCGAAGACAAACTCGTGAACTTCGACATGTCACGTCCGGACTACATCGCGAAGATGTCGCCGGAAGATAAGAAGGCGCTCGAAGAATACAAAAAGAAGAACGCCGAGATTGTGGCGAGCAATGCCAAGGTTCAGAACCTGAATGCACTGCTGACCCAGGCTCGTGCCGACAACAAGGCAGGCAACTACGACGCCGCGATGACCGCTATGCAGCAGGCAACAGCCGCCAAGCCTGACGAAGGGATTCTGTGGATCGCACTTGGCGATGCACAGCAAGGGAGCGCCGACGCAGCGGTCAAGGCAGCCAAGGCCGCGGGAACGCCGGCGACGGATCCGGCTATCCAGCAGAAGTACACGGACGCGGCCGCTTCGTACAAGAAGGCCGTCGACTTGAACGCCGCCTCGAAGAAGCCGAATGCCGACGTAGGCGGGGTCGGCTACAGCCAGCTGGGACAGATCTATGCCAAGCAGGGGAACGCCAAGGACGCGGCGGACGCATACGACCTGGCCGCCAAAGCCCTGCCTTCTAACGCGGGCACTTATTACTACAATGAGGCCGTGACGCTTTACAAGGGGCAGAAGATGCCTGAGGCAGTTGCCGCTGCTGATAAGGCCATTGCTGCCGATCCGAAGAAACCGGAATCCTACTACATCAAGGTGGAAGCGCTCGCGCCCAGCATCACGACAGTCAATGGGAAGTACGTTAGCCCTCCGGGACTTGCCGAAGCTGCCAACACCTACCTCGATCTTGCGCCTACGGGGCCTTACGCCGGCGAGATGAAGGGACTGCTGACCGAGCTTGGAGAGCAGATCAAGAGCGGCTTCAAGGCTGGTAAGAAGTAGTGGCGTGAAAAGTAGTGGTGTGGACTAGAAGAGAGCCCCGGGCAATCCTGTCCGGGGCTTTTCTGTTGTTGGCACAGTTTGGAGAAGAGGAAGAAGATGACGAAGACCGCCGGAGGAGTTGTCAGCTTCGAGGAAGCGCTTGGAATCGTGCTGGGTCATGCGGCTGATCTGGCAGCGCCGACTACGGAGGTGCTGGCCTTGCTGGCCACGGACAATCGCGTTTTGTCCGAGGCAGTGTTGGCCGATCGGGATCAGCCGCCGTTCGACCGCTCGACCCGCGACGGATTTGCCGTGCGCGCCTCTGACTTCGGTGTTGGCGCCCTGCGAGTTGCAGGACAGGTTCGCGCGGGAGAGCAATGGCAGGGTGGAGCGTTAGAGTATGGCGCCGCGATCGAGATCATGACCGGAGCGCCGGTGCCCAAGGGAGCTGATGCGGTCGTCATGATCGAGCATGTGGAGCGATCGGGCGAAGCGATCCGCGCGAGGGACGGCCGGACAATTCGTTCAGGGGAGAACATCGTGCCCCGCGGCGCCGAGGCCAGAATGGGCGAAACGGTCCTGCCTGTGGGAACGGGGATTGGAGGCGCAGAGATCGCGCTGGCTGCCGCATGTGGCTATTCCACCTTGAGCGTATTTGAAAAGCCGCGGGTGGCGATTGTGGCAACCGGCGATGAGCTCGTTGAGGTCGATGCCGCACCCGAGCCGATGCAGATTCGCAACTCGAACAGCTACGGACTGGCTGCTCTGGTCGCGCGGGCCGGCGGCGTTGCGGAACGGCTGCCCATCGCGAGAGACGAGCGTCCGGGGTTGGAGAAGATCATCGGAAGGGCGCGGAGCAGCGACCTGATGCTGCTGTCGGGCGGCGTGTCGATGGGAGAGTATGACCTGGTCGAAGAGGTGCTGCAGACCCTCGGCGCGGAGTTCTTCTTTACCGGAGCGAGGATGCAGCCGGGGAAGCCGGTCGTCTTCGGCCGCCTGCCTGCCACCGCCAACCTGCCTGCACAGTTCTTCTTTGGCTTGCCGGGAAATCCCGTCTCGACGCAGGTTACGTTTCACTGTTTTGTCGAACCGCTGCTGCGTGCCATGAGTGGAGTGGCAACCTATGGCCCGCGGTTTGCCCAGGCCGCGCTTGCGGGGGACGTCAGGAGAAAGCCCGGGTTGATGCAGATCCTGCCGGCCCGGTTGACCTCGAACCTCGCTCGATCGGAGGTACGGTTGGTAAATTGGCAGGGGTCGGGCGATCTGGCTGCCAATGCTCGCGCGAACTGCTACGCCGTCCTGCCGCCAGAGAAGGAACAATTTGCGGCCGGCGACGTGATAACGATTCTGCTGCGGTAGTAGGCTTAAATTATGAAGAAGAAGGACTCAATCTATTCGGCTGAGCTGATCGTCGACGACGTTGCAGATGGTCTGCCCGATGCATCGACACCGACCTTGTCGCACTACGACGACACCGGCCAGGCCTGCATGGTTGATGTAAGCGCGAAGACCGCCACTCGGCGCGAGGCGACTGCAGCAGCGTTCGTCGAGCTGTCGGATGCGGTGCTGGAAGCGTTGCCTCAAAATCCAAAAGGCAATCCGTTGGAGGTCGCGCGATTTGCCGGGATTCAGGCGGCAAAGCAAACCTCGAACCTGATTCCGATGTGCCATCCACTGGCGCTGAGCTTCGTCGATGTGCAGGTGCAGGTCGTCGAAGGCGGCGTAGCGATTGAAGCCACCGCAGCCACTGTCGCGGGAACCGGCGTCGAGATGGAGGCGATGGTGGCAGCTTCAATTGCGGCGCTGACGGTCTACGACATGACGAAGGCGCTCGACAAGGGAATTCGCATTCGCGAGGTCGCACTGATGCGCAAGAGCGGCGGCAAGAGCGGCGAGTACCGTCGCGAGATTGTCTGAAGCAGGTTTAGAGCGCAGTGGCGAGTGTCACCGTGAAGAGATGTTGCGGGTCCTGCCACGATCTTGTCACCTTGAAGTTCGCGGAGGCCAGCAGCGTTTCCACGGCGACGGGAGTGAATTTGTAACTGTTTTCGGTGTGAATCGTCTCGCCGGGAACGAAGCTAATTGAAAACGTGGAACCATCATCACCGGGAATGCACACGCTCTGAGCCACCGTCGATTCAAGGTGCATCTCGATGCGCGACTCCGCCGCGTTCCAAAGCGCTTTGTGGCGGAAGTTTTGCGTGTTGAAGTCTGCGCCGAGATCGCGATTCAGGCGATGGAGAACGTTCCTGTTAAACGCTGCAGTTGTTCCGGCAGCATCGTCGTACGCGGCGAGAAGCATCGTTTCCGATTTGTGCTCACCTGGCACCAGATCGGTTCCGATCAGGAGCGTGTCGCCCGGAAGAAGCTGGGAGCGAAGGTTCTGCAGTACTCCCTTTGCCGCGTCGGGAGTGAAGTTGCCGATGCTTGAACCGATGTAGAGCGCCAGCGTACGCGTGTTGGGTAGCCTGTTGAGCGGCAACTCCTCGCGGGTGTAATCGGTGACCTGACAGCGTACGGTGACGCCGGGAATATTCGTCAAAATGTTTTCGCTGGCCTCGGCGAGCGCAGTCTCCGAGACATCGACAGGCTGATAAACCACGCTTCCCTGTTGGCGGACCGCAGCAGCGAGCAGGATTCCTGTCTTGGTCGCCGTTCCCGCGCCGAGTTCGATCAGGGTGAGCTTACCCGCCGGCCCTTGTCCATGGGCAGCTTCGCGAAGAATCTCCTCAGCATGAGCTGCGAAGATACTCCGCTCGGTGCGTGTGAGGTAATACTCCGGCAACTCGGTGATCTGCTCGAAGAGATGCGAACCAGCTTCGTCGTAGAAGAGCCACGGCGAGAGAGTCTTCCGCGTTGCAGTAAGGCCGATGCGCGCTTCACGAAATACTGCCTCAGTGGTACTGGTCGAAATAGCTTCAGATGCAACGGCGAATGTGGACACGGCAGACCCCTTTGGGTTGCGGCTTAACAAGCGGAAGACGCACCCCGAGGGCAAGAACTCCACCGCTGTTTGATTTTGATGCATCTTCGGCAGATATTGTGCAGCTTATTCTTCGCAAGCGAGGCGAGATCTCTTAGGTTAGCCTTGCTCTCACGCTAAAAAAACAACTTTTCATTGATAAAACGCTAATTAGCGAGCCGCAGCCCGGAGAACTGCCAACGCGTCGCGGGACCAAAGAAGTTGCGATACGTCGTACGGATGTGCGTTGCCGGTGTCACGCAGGACCCGCCGCGCAGGACCATCTGCGAGGACATGAACTTACCGTTGTACTCGCCCAACGCTCCAGGAAGCGGCTTGTAGCCGGGATAGCCCGTGTAGCCGCTAGCTGTCCACTCCCAGACATCGCCGAACATCTGCTGCAGCCCGGAAAGAGCCTGGGCTGGCACCGGATGAAGATTTGCGGTCTCCAGCAGATTTGCCCTCGTCGCGCCTAAAGCTCCCGGTTTCTTTGCGGACTCGGGCTTGGGAAAGATGAGCAGAGCAGGGTGCGAGTTTACCTCTTTGTGAAGCTGCCCAAGCTGGCTGGCCGCATGCTCCCACTCAAACTCCGTCGGCAGGCGGTAACCGGCCCATCGTGCGTAAGCATCCGCCTCAAAGAAGCTCAGATGACAGACCGGCGTCTCGCTCAGGTCGTCGAGCGAGCGGAATCCATGCATCGTGTAGATGCACCATCCCGAGTTGGTAGTGTTGTCGCGCTGCCAGTAGAGCGGCGCCTGCCAGCCTTCAGTTCGCATCGTCGTCCAGCCTTCGGAGAGCCAGAGTTCGGGCCGGTTGTAGCCGTTCTGCTCGACGAAGGCGAGATATTCGGCGCAGGTGACCAGGCGCGTCGCCAGCCGATAGGGCTGGAGATAGACCTGGTGACGCGGTGACTCATTGTCAAAGGCAAAACTGTCGTAGTCGGATGGGTCCAGCGTCAGGCCGATCTCTGTCAGCCCGGGCGAAAATTCAACCCAGTCCAACGGCGGCGCGATGGTCTCTGACCGCCGTTGGGCCGCAGCCTCAACATACGGGGGATGCAGCGGATTGGTGAAGAGCGCATGCTTGACATCCGTGGCGATCAACTCCTGGTGCTGTTGCTCATGCTCCAGCCCCAGTGCGATGCGCCGCGCAGCTTCGTCCTCCAGCGGATGCTGCATGAGCGCAATCATCGCTGCATCGACGTGGGCGCGATAAGCCAGAATCGCCTCAAGCGGTGGCCGCGAGAACGAAGCGCGCAGCTTCTTCTCGGGCATGTCGCCAAGCGAGTTGTAGTAGCTGTTGAACAGCCAATGGAAATCAGGATGAAAAGGCTCATAGCCAGCGGCGAATTCACGCAAAACGAAGGTCTCGAAGAACCAGCTGGTGTGAGCAAGGTGCCACTTCACCGGGCTCGCCTCCGGACAGGACTGTACCATCATGTCTTCCGCGGAAAGTGGGCCAGTAAGATCCCGGCTCGCCTGACGCACCGCCTTGTACCGGGCGAGGAGAGAGGTTGCGTTTGTAGCTGTGGTCGTGGGCATAGTTCTCTCCCTTGGTGAAGAGATGGCGAACGAAGTTGTGATGCCTTATGAGACCTCGAAGTTGCCGAAAAGTTACAGCCCGGCGGCTTCGACGATCCGGCTGCTTCGATCTTATCCGAAAGCGCCTACGGCCTTGCGATGACGCCCAGGTCAGCCATTCCGTTCACAAAATACTGCACCGCCAGCGCAACCAGCAGCAAACCCATGATGCGCACCAGAATTCTCACCCCAGTCTCGCCCATCGCCCGTGCCACGCGGTCGGAGTTTCCCAGCACCAGGTAGCAGATCGCCGCCGTGATGAAGATCGACGCCAGGATAGCCACCATCTGCCATCGCGTCTGCGCCTGCCCTACCAGCACCATCACACTGGTGATCGAACCTGGCCCAGCCAGCATCGGAATCCCCAACGGCACGATGCCCGCGTCCTCTTTCTGTGCAGCCTCCGCCGCTTCTTCCGTCGATTCCTGCGTCGGCGACCGCTTTGCCTCCAGCATGTCCAATCCGATCAATAGAAGAATCACTCCGCCGGCGATCTCGAACGCCGGAAGCGTTATCCCGAACATCCTGAAGATGTACTGCCCTGCCACGGCAAACGCGCTGAGCACCACCAGCGCCGTCACCGAGGCCTTCCACGCCATCTTCCGCCGCCGCTGCGCGTTTGCCCCAGCAGTCACCGCAAGAAATGTCGGCAAGGCTGCGAACGGATCGACCAGAAAGAAGATAGAGCTAAGCGCCAGCACAGAAAACCGCACGTACGCCGAGCTCTTCAGCCCTGCAAGGCTGACGGAATGGGGATCGAAGATCACTCTTCATTCTTTCATGGCGAGGAGTGCGTCAGCTAACGAGCTAACCCGCTGACTCGTTATAATGGACCCGTCAGCCCTAGGAGCGCACGAATGACCCTGCAGACCACCAACAACATCTGGCACAACGGAAAGCTCATCCCCTGGGATAAGGCGCAGATCCACGTCATGTCTCACGTCATCCACTACGGATCGTCGGTCTTCGAGGGCATCCGCTGTTACAACCAGCCCGGTGGCGCGGGCGTCTTCCGCCTGCCCGAGCACATGGCCCGCCTCCTCGACTCCGCCAAGATCTATCGCATGCCGCTGCCTTACACCGCAGAGCAGCTCTGCGCTGCCGTCGTCGACGTGATTGAAGCCAACGGAGTAACACCCTGCTACATCCGTCCCATCGCCTTTCGCGGCTATGGTGAGATGGGCGTGAATCCGCTGAAGTCGCCGGTCGAGGTCTACATCGCCAACTTCCCCTGGGGAAAATATGTCCACGGCGACGCCGGCGCCGACGTTTGCGTCTCGAGCTGGAGCCGTCTCGCGCCGAACACGATGCCTTCGCTCGCGAAGGCCGGCGCGAACTACATGAACTCGCAGCTGATCCGTATGGAGGCCGAGATCAACGGCTACTCCGAGGGCATCGCGCTCGACACCAACGGCTACCTCTCCGAGGGGTCTGGCGAAAACCTCTTTCTGGTACGCGGCGGCGTTCTCTACACCACACCGCTCGCCAACTCCGTACTGAACGGCATCACGCGTAACTCCGTCCTGACCATCGCTCGCCAGCTTGGCATCGAGATCGTCGAGCAGGCACTGCCCCGCGAACTGCTCTACATCTGCGACGAGGCCTTCTTCACCGGAACCGCCGCCGAAGTCACGCATCTCCGCTCGGTCGACCGCATTCTGGTTGGCGGAAACGGCAGCATGGGCCCGGTCACGAAGGCGATTCACGACGAGTTCTTCGGTATCGTCAACGGCACGCGCCCTGACCGCCACAACTGGCTGACCCCAGTCAACGTGAAGGTCGCCGAGCCAGTCGGAGTCTAATCACCAAAACGAGTCACCAAAATAAGGAGTGCTGCGAAGCCAACTACACTAGTCGCGGCAGCGCTCCTTGCCTTGTTCGCCCGGACAGGCATTGTTGTTTCGTTCCAAGCCAGCTATTTGCCGCTCAGCTCGGTCGTTCCTACTATCGCCACCCTGCTTTAGGGTTTCATCATCTTCTGGTCGCGAGAGCGTCCTCGAGTTCGTTCTTTTGCGTCTATTCGAAGGATCGAAACGTCACCTGCTGTACACTTCGACACACACCCTGATAAAGGAGCTCCACTTGAGCCCAGCCACCCGCCGTTCTCTTCTGACGACGTTCCGACTCTTCGCGTCACTGCTCCTGCTCGCCCCATTCACCATCGCCCAAGAACCCGCCGCCCCCGCAAGGGCTGGCGCAGGAGGAGCCGCTGGCACCGGAACAGCAGCCCAGGCCTCAGCCGCTGCCGCTGGTCCCCGGGACGGCTCCGACGTCGTCCTCAAGCGCATTGACGATCTGATGTGGTATCAGAAACTAGGCGATATCGCCGAGATCGACAAGGACGAGTACACCGGCCTGCCGAACGAGCATGTCAAGAACAAGAAGGCCCCCGGCGCCACCAACCCCATCCTGCTCCACTGCTACACCTTTATCCCCAAAAAACTCGACCGCAGCAAAAAGCAGCCGCTCATCGTCTTCGTCCACCAGGGCGTTCACGCCTCGCTCGACACCACTATAGACGCCCACCTCGTCCGCGAGCTCATCGAGCAGGGCTACTCCGTAGTCGCCACCGACTATCGCGGCAGCACAGGCTACGGCAACGGCTTCTACCAGGAGATCGACTACGGCGGCCGCGAGGTCGACGACGTCTACCTGGGCATGAAGTTCATGCTTGAGCGATTCAGCTTCCTCGATCCCAAACGCGTCGGCATCGTAGGCTGGAGCCACGGCGGCCTCATCACTCTGATGAACATCTTCGCCCACCCGCACGATTACGCTGTTGCATACGCAGGAGTTCCTGTCAGCGATCTCGTCGCCCGCATGGGATACGAGCCCGACACCTACCGCCAGCTTTACTCCGCCCCTTACCACCTTGGCGAAGACGTGCACGACGACATCGCAGAATACCGCAAGCGCTCACCCTACACGCACGCCAAAGAGCTCGACACGCCGCTGCTCATCCACACCAACACCAACGACGAAGACGTCAACTACCTTGAGGTCGAGCACCTGATCCAGGCCCTGAAAGCCGAAGGCAAGAAGTTCGACTATAAGGTCTACGAGAACGCCCCCGGCGGCCACTACTTCAATCGCATGGACACTCCGTTCGCCATCCAGTCACGCAAAGAGGTCTACGAATTCCTCGCAAAATACCTCCACCCCGACCACCCAACACCGTAACTGCTAAAACACAATGAAAAGAGGCGGCCCAGCCGGGTCGCCTCTTTTTTTCAAAACAAGGGATGACACTACAAGCTACCTTCGCACCGCCCACGCCATTCCATCCGGCTCACCACCGGCGTCGATCTTGCCGACGACCTCCATCGTCTTCAGATCAATCACCGCAACGTAATCATCCGGCGTGCAGGCCACGAACGCCCGCGCTCCATCCGGCTGCATCTCAATCCCCGCCGCACCCGTTCCAATCTTCAACCGCTTCACAACCTTCTGTGTAGCCACATTCACAAACACCAGATCCGGCCCACCCAGCAACGCGATCAGCGCCGTCTTCCCATCCGGTGTAAACTTCAGCCGGTTCGCTCCCTTAACATCCAGAGCCAGCGTGTCGGTCACCGTCTTACTCGCGAAGTCGATCACCGACACCGTCCCATCCTGCGCATTCGCCACCCAGATCGTCTTCCCGTCGCCGAGCACATCGAACCCCTCAGCCCCGCTCCCCACCTTTACCACCGTCTCCTCCCAATCCGGCGCGCGCGGTCCGGGGGGAGGACCGTTCGGCGCACCCGCAGGCCTCGGCCCCGCGCCAGGTGGTGGCCCGCCCGGCCCCTGTCTTCGCACTACGAGTTCCATCAAACTCATCGTCCCCGAAGCCACATTCGCCGTAACAATCTTCTTCTCATCCTCCGACACCCAGATCATGTGCGTTCGGTCCTGTCCCGTTCCTAACACCCAATCCATTTTCTGTGTCGCCGGATCGAACCGCCCGATCACCTTTGATCCCTCCGCCGTGAACCACGTCTTCCCGCCAACAAACGTCAGACCATGCGGCCCATGCAGCAGTCCAAGATCGATCGACGGAAGCGCCTTCTGCCCGACAAGGTCGATCACCGCCAGCGTATGCAGCGAGCCGCCGCCATAGTTCGAGACATAAGCCGTGCGGCCGTCCGCCGACGCAATCACCTCGTGCGGATCGTCTCCCACCGGCGCCTTCGCCATCACTTTCAAACTCGATGGATCAACCATCGCGAGAGTATGGTCGCGCTTCGACAAGACCAGCAGCGAGTTATCAGAGGAACCCTGCGCCAAAACCAAACTACTGGTCAGCAACCAGCCAGCCATCGCCCCCACACTCCATCTTTTCTTCTTTATTTTCATGCCTTGAAAGATACTCTTCCCCTCTTCCAAAACGAAGCGGACGGCGCAATCCCTGCGTCATGCAAGAAAACCGATTGCTCCGCGGCCACTCTGTGCGACCATAGCCAACACATGCCCCCCGCCGCGTCCAGTGTACAGACCCCACCCGCAGATGGCTCGCACTCCCTGCACCGCCAGCTACGTCTGCGCGACCTCGTCCTGACGCAGGTTCTCTGCGTCGTGGGTAGTTCGTGGGTAGGCATCGCCGCTGGCCTTGGCCGCGCTCAGGCCCTTACCTGGATCGCCGCCATGATCCTTTTCTATCTCCCGATGGCGGTCTCGGTCATCTATCTCAATCGCGAGATGCCCCTCGAAGGCGGCCTCTACGTCTGGGCTCGCACCGCATTCGGCGATCTCGGCGGCTTCATGACCGCGTGGAACCTCTGGTTCTACGGCATCGCCGTCACCGCCACAATCCTCTACCCCATCCCCACCGAACTCTCCTACCTCATCGGTCCCGCCGCCGCGTGGCTCCCTGAAAACCACCTCGTCTCCTTTGTCATCGTCGCCGCAGTCGTTCTGGCGATCACCGCCGCCGCCGTTCGCGGCCTCAATCTCGGCAAATGGATACACAACATCGGCGGCCTCTCCATCATCACGGTCTACAGCACGCTCATCATTCTTCCGTTCTGGGCGATCGCGCGCCATCAGCCCATTCATTACGAAGCGTTGCCTCTCCAACTCCCGCAGTTCAACATGATCTCCCTCGCCCTCTTTGGCCAGATGCTCTTCGGCGCACTCTGCGGCCTCGAATACATTGCTATTCTCGCCGGTGAGAGCCGCGACGCTGCGCGCTCCATCGGCCAGTCCGTCGTCTTTTCGTCGCCGATCATCTGCGCGATGTTCATCGCCGGCACCAGCTCTGTCCTCGCGTTCTCCCGCGGACACATCGATTACATCGCGCCAATCCCGCAGACCCTCCGCAACGCGCTTGGCAACTCCGGCGTGGCCAACCTCTTCGCTATGACGGCAATTCTTCTCGTGCAGTTTCGCCTCATCGCCGCAGCCAGCTTCATCTTCACCGGAGTCACCCGTCTCCCCATGGTCGCTGGCTGGGACCATCTCATCCCCGTCTGGTTCACCAGACTCCACCCGCGCCATCGCACGCCGGTGAACTCCGTCGCGTTCACCTGCGTGCTCGTACTTCTCCTCCTCATCCTTGCGAACATCGGCGTTCACGCACAGGAGGCCTTCCAGGTCCTCTCCAACGCTGCGATCACCAACTACGAGATCGCCTATCTCGCGATGTTCGCCGTTCCACTTGTCGGAAGCGCAGCGCTCCGTATCCGTCTCCCGCGCTGGCTGCGATGGACCTCCATCATGGGCTTCATCGCTACTCTCTTCAGCTTCCTCATCTCCGCCTATCCCTTCGTCGACGTTGTGAACCCCCGGGCCTACGCCGCCAAGATTCTCGGCACCACCCTCATCAGCAATGTCATCGGCTATACCTTCTACCGCACCCGAAATCGCGCAAAAACACCTGCCATCTGATTGAAGCAAACAATCCTCAACCTGCATCTGATCTTCATCGATTGAAGAAACGAACGGAAGGAACAAAGTTCCGTCTTCTTTCGTAGACTTGGAAAGAGACAAGGGGAAAGATGAGTTCATCCAGATCATCCCTGAACATCGGAGCCAACCTCACCGCGCCGCGGGTCCTGCCCTTCGGCGAGACTCCCGGTGGACTCTTCCTTCAGCTCCGATCCGATCCCGCAGGCATCCTTGAAGTTCCCGAATTGCAGAATGTGCTCGTGGCCATCCACGTAGGTGCCGCGGCAAAAATCTCTTGTCGCAGAGGAGGAGAGAGCCACACTGGCTCCGCTGTGCACGGCGATATCGACATCATCCCCGCCCGCATTGATGCGCGCTGGGAGATTCACGACAACAATGACACAGCTCTTATCCTCGCCCTTCCAACGTCACTGCTCGATAGCGTCTCAGAGGAACACGGATTTGATCCGCGGCGCGTAGAGATACGAAATCGCTTTCAGATACGCGACCCTCAACTGGAGAACATCTGCTGGGCGTTGAAGGCCGAGATGGAATCCAACTATCCCTCAGGCCGTCTTTACGTGGACAGCCTTGCCGTCTCCGTCGCATCGCGACTGATCTCGACCCACAGTTCCATCGCGCAACGCCGGGTGGTGCAGCGCGGGGGCCTCGGCGGTCGCAGGCTCAAACAGACACTCGCTTACATTGAAGATCGCCTCTCGGAAGACCTGTCGCTATCCCGCATTGCCTCGATCACCGGCGTCAGCCCTTCTCACTTCAAGACACTCTTCCGCGAATCCACCGGCGTTCCCGTGCACCAGTACGTCGTTCAACGCCGCATTGAACGCGCGAAAGACATGCTGATGCAAGGTAAGCTCTCCATCGCGGAGATCGCATTGGCGACCGGCTTCTCGCATCAGAGCCATCTGGCCCGCCACATGCGCCGCTCCGTAGGACTCTCACCGCGCGCAATGAAGCGGCTGTTCGCGGATACGCCGTCGATCGATTCGAATTAATCCCATATCTCTGCTTTTCCCTCCGAATGTGTCCCTTTGCATCCGAACGTGCGCGACTGGATTGCCCCCAATCGAGACAATCGAGTGCATGACGAAGAAAGACAAAAGCACAGAGCAGGGAGAAGAGGCAATGACACGAAGAGACTTTCTATACGGTTCTTCAGCGGCGACAGGCGCTGCGCTTCTGTCGCAGACGTCTCCCTACGCAAAAGCCACAGAGACAAAGCCCATGGACGTAGCCGCTTTTCACGAATCGCGGAAGTTCGCCGACCTCCCGATTAGCCGGGTCGCCTACGTGGAGCGTGGTCACGGACTCGCGGCGCTCTTTGTTCACGGTTATCCCCTGAACGGATTCCAGTGGCGCGGTGCTCTCGACAGGCTGCAGTCACATCGCAGATGCATCGCGCCGGATGTTATGGGCCTGGGCCACACGCAAACTCCGGAGACGCAACTGATCTCACCTGAAACTCAGGCGGAGATGCTCGCCATGCTGCTGGACTCCCTGCACATCGAAACGGTAGACCTCGTCGGGAACGACAGCGGAGGACTGGTATCGCAGTTATTTCTCGCAAAATATCCTCATCGCGTGCGGACTCTGCTTCTGACGAACTGTGACGTGGACGAAAACAACCCGCCACCTCAATTCCTTCCCTTCGTTGCGCTGGCAAAAAAAGACGCCCTCGTCGACATGTTCATCGTTCCGCACTTGAACGACAAACAGCTTGCGCGGTCGGCGAAGGGAATGGGAGGTCAGGCGTACAGCTATCCAGACAACCTTACCGATGAGGTAGTCGAAACCTACCTCCGGCCACTCGTCGAAACACCGCTCAGGAGGTCGCAGCTTAACGAGTACACAGTTTCGCTGGGGACGAATGAGCTCGTCGCAATTCGCGAGAACCTGCGCCAGTGGAAGGGGCCAGCTCGCATGGTGTGGGGATTGAAGGATACGATCTTCCCGGTCGCGTCGGCAGAGTGGCTTGACCGGACGCTGCCCGGTTCTCGTGGCATACGAAGGCTGGAACAGGCAAACCTGTTCTTCCCCGAAGAGATGCCCGATGTCATCGCGGAAGAAGCACTGGCATTGTGGGGTATCTCGCCATGGCACCCGAAGGGGCCATCCACGAAAGCCTGAAGGTAATCGCAGCAAGTAAGATTCATCCGATAGATAATTGTGATCTGACCTATTTCTTTTTTTAAAAATCGACGACAACTAAAATTTGAAAAAAATAATTACTTATTTTTAGAGATAATCCTTGCTAAGTAGCTACTACCTGTGGCAAAGTACATTCTGCGTAGGAGAAGCCCGATGAATTTCAAATCGCACAATACGATGCGTAGGTCGCTGGGACGAGTCAGTCTCATAGGCGATCGCCGGGCCTGGTTCACCGCTGGCTATTGCCAATAGCGCTCGATCCTACGCAAATCGCTCGCAAAATTTGACTTCCTGAGTGGCGAAGAGACCAGTTACTTCGACTCGGTAATCGCTACGTACTGACCTCGCTTGATCCCTCAGGAACCGATGCGCACTCGCGCAGACGCGAATCTGCGTCTGTCTGAGTAACCGCCAGTGGCGAAAGAGAAGAGTTACTTCCTCCACGCCTGACGAGCAGCAGGGAACGGAAATCCCTGCCGGAGCAAAAGACACTATGGGACGGAGGCGTAGCCTCGACTTAGAGGGTTCCATAGCTGCACTTACTCCGAAACTCTTCTCGCTCATTCCCTGGCAAAGCATCGTCGCAATTATCTAAGTTCGACCGGTGGCGCAGATAACAGTTACTTCGGCTCATAACCGGGTGGACACAGGTTCAATTCCTGTCGCGGAATAGTTCCGTGTAGCTCAGTGGTAGAGCACCTCATAGATCTGTTGTCGTTTATTCCCCGGCCATAACCATCCAGCACCGCTGGATTAGAAAGAAAGGCTTGCCATGGGCAAGGCATTTATCAAAAACGGAACCCCGGTCGGCACGGAGTCGTTGTGCAAAACCTGCACCAGCGCACTTGTCTTCACCGGCTATCGTGAGTCGGAGCAGATGACCATGTGCACCTATGTGCATCCGAACATCGTGCTGCCGTTCACTGTGAACACCTGCAGCAACTACTACGACAAGAATCGGCCGAGCTACAGGCAGATGCAGGACTTGGCGATCGACGTCACGCCTGCGCCGCTCAAGCCAGTAGGTTTCAAGGTCGGCGTCGGTTTTCACGAGGGCACGATAGTGAAGACTCGCGTTAATGTCGATCTCGACGAAGACGAGTTCGACGACGAAGACTAAACCAGATTCGCCGGTGGCGCAGACAACGGCTACTTCATCGGGAGAGCGCCGCTCGCAAGAGCGGAGGAGCAGGTTCGATTCCTGCCTTGAGCGAAAGCTCATGTAGCCTGCCGTGTCGCTATTCCCCGGCGAACTTTTTCACCAACCCGCACAAAAGGAGGTGCGACAACATGAAGCTGAACATTCTCCGGCTGAGTCATCTGGCTCGGCCCATCACTCATCTGCGCCCTCGCACCCACGAAGGCGCTCCTGCGGCCGTCCTCACGCCCGAGCAGGCTCTGCGGCGCTCTGTCCTCGCCTGCATGCTCTGGGAGAACGAGTTCTACGAGAGCGGCGTAACCATCGCAAGCCGTATTCGCGAGCTCGTGCCGACCGTCGGCGCCGAAAAGGTCGCGGCCCTTGCCGTCGAGGCTCGCACCGCGATGAAGCTTCGTCATGCGCCTCTGCTTCTGGTGCGCGAGATGGCGCGACACGCGACCCACCGTGGTCTCGTGGCCGAGACTCTCGTCCGCGTCATCCAGCGTGCCGACGAGCTCGCCGAGTTCCTCGCCATCTACTGGGCCGAGGGTCGGCGTCCGCTCTCCGCGCAGGTGAAGAAGGGGCTCGCTGCAGCGTTCACAAACTTCGACGAGTACGCGCTCGCGAAGTACGACCGTGCCAGCGCCGTTCGCCTTCGCGACGTGCTCTTCCTCACGCACGCAAAGCCTCGCGACACCGTGCAGGCCGAGCTGTGGAAGCGACTCATCGCCGGCGAGCTCGCAACGCCCGACACCTGGGAGGTTGCTCTCTCCTCGGGTGGCGACAAGCGCGAGCACTGGGAGCGTTTGCTCTCTGAACGAAAGCTCGGAGCACTCGCTCTGCTGCGTAACCTTCGCAACATGAAGGTCGCAGACGTGCCCGAGGTCCAGGTTGTCGCCGCACTCGACGCCATGCGAACCGACCGCGTGCTACCGTTCCGCTTCCTTGCCGCCGCGCGACATGCGCCCCAGTTGGAAGAGGCACTCGAACGCGCAATGTTCCGCTCGCTCGAAGGAACGGAGCGGGTGCCCGGTCATACGGTGGTGCTGGTTGACGTCTCAGGCAGCATGGTCGCTCCGCTGTCGCGCCGCTCGCAGATGCTTCGCACCGACGCGGCTTACGGACTCGCCGTGCTGTTGCGTGAGATCGCCGAGAAGGCGACGGTCTACACCTTCTCGAACGTGGCAAAGCGCATCCCGCCCCGACGTGGATTCGCTCTGCGCGACGCGATGGAGTCGAGCCAGCCGCACCAGGCAACCTACCTCGGTGCTGCCCTTGACGCTGTCGAAGAGCGATACGACCGCATCATCGTCATTACTGACGAGCAGTCGCACGACCGCATCGACGCTCCGCGTGGCAAGGGTTACGTGATCAATGTGGCCTCGGCACGCAATGGTGTCGGCTACGGACAGTGGGTACACATCGACGGCTTCAGCGAGGCCGTCATCGACTACATCCGCGAACTCGAGCACACCGAGTCGCGCTAACTCGGTGGGCCGGAGAATGTCTCCGGCCCACCGCCTCGCTTATCCTTAGCAGACCTCTCCGCGTCGTAAAGGAATCACCCCTCGACGAGGGAATCACTCGTAGCGCAACGCGACCATCGGTTCTATCCGGGATGCTCTTCGCGCAGGTAGATATCCGGCAATCACAGCAACAGCGAGCATCACGGTAACGGCGATCACCATGCTCGCCGGGTCGCTGCCCCGCACGCCAAAGAGCATATTGGAGATCAGCCTGCCTCCCGCCAGCGCCACGGCAAGTCCAATGCCCACGCCGATCGCAACCAGTACAAGCACCTCTCGCATGACCAGCCATCGCACCATCGATCGCTCTGCTCCCAGCGCCATGCGAATACCAATTTCATTCGTACGCCGCGCCACCATGTACGCCATCAGCCCGTAGATGCCGATGCAGCAGAGAAAGGCAGCAAGCAACCCGAAGAACGCCGACAACTGCGCAACGAGGCGTTGATCCGTAATCGAACGCGCCACCTGCTCGTCGAGCGTCGTCACCCGAGTAATCGGCAATGTTCGACTGACGTCATGAATGGTTCTTTGGACCGCTGAGGAGATCGTACTGAAATCTCCTTTATAGCGAACCTCAAAGTCCGAGAGGTAGTCCGTACGCTGCGTGTACGGAATGTAATCGAGCGTCTCGGGATCCTCCTGCAGATCACCAAACTTTACATCTTTGACAATGCCGATCACCTCGCGATCGTTGTTTCGTTGTGGGTTGCCGATAAGGTAGTGCCGCCCAATTGGATTTCCGGGAGGAAACAGGGTCCGCGCCATTCGTTCGCTGATAATGGCGACCTTCTGCGAGTTCGCCGTATCCTGCGGGCCAAAGTTGCGACCCGCAAGCAGAGGAATCTGCATCGTCGCAAAGTACCCGTTGCCGATCACGTTGTGTTTAACATCCACCTCCGGATGAGCCTCGAAGCCCGGTACGGTGATCGAGTTGTTCCAGCTGCCCTCATGAAACGTAAAGGAAGAAAAGCTGGCGGCACGAATACCTGGCAACGCGTTCACGCGCCGTTCGATCTCCTGGTAGAGCATAGGCAGGCGTGGCTCGTCAGCCTTGTAACCGATGGAACTGGCATCCACCTGCAGGCGCAGCACATTCTCCTTGTTGAAGCCCGTGTCCACATTGTTCAGATTCACCAGGCTGCGGAGAAACAATCCCGCGCCGATTAGAAGAACGAGCGATAGCACAATCTGTGAGATGACGAGAGCCTTCGCAAGCGGATTCTTCGTTCCTGTACCACGCGCTCCGCTCCCATCCTTCAAGGCCTTCGTCAGCTCGAGCTTCGTCGCACGAAACGCCGGTAGTGTTCCGAAGAGCAACGCAGTCGCAATCGTCACCGCCAAGGTAAAAGCCAGCAGCCTTGGATTCATCGACACGTCCAAAGGCACTGTCGTGGGCCCGCTCTGAAACCATCCGCAGCAGAATGCGGCCGCCCACACTCGCAAACGAAATGCCGAGAGCCCCGCCAGTGATCGCCAGGATCAAGCTCTCGGTCAGCAGTTGCCGAATCAGCCGCGTCCGCCGTGCTCCTAGTGCCTGTCGGACCGCGAGTTCCCGCGCCCTGGCCGTCGAACGGGCCAGCAAGAGGTTCGCAATATTGGCGCAGGCAATCAGCAAAACAAGCGCGACCACCGCCATCAGGATCTGCAGCGGCTCCGAGAATTGGTGCCGCAACGAAGACAGCCCTGTCGTCATCGATGTCAACGGAACGTGCGCTTTATTCAAAGCATCCAGATTCTTCTGACTTAACTTGGAATCGGGAAAGCCGCGCAAAATCTGCTGATAGATCAGGTTTACATTCGTCGTGGCCTGATCCAGCGTCATCCCTGGTTTCAACCGGCCAATAATGTAGTTCGCCTCTGCAAAATTGTCTGTATATCCCTTCCAGTTAGGCGGCACCTGCTCCATCATCGAAAGCGGAATCCAGATGTCAGGCGCAACGCCAACCTTGGTTCCGAAAAACTCCGGTGGCGCCACTCCAACGATGTCGTAGGTCGTCTCTCCAATCTTCAGCTTCTTGCTCAACACCGCAGGATCCTGCGCCAGGCCGCGCTTCCACCACGCATAACTGACCACGGCAACCGGATGATTCCCCTGGCTATTGTCGTCCTCATCGGTCAGCATGCGACCCATCACTGCATTCACGCCTAGTGTAGGGAAATAGGTGCCCGAGACAAGCTGAACATTCATTGGCTCGCTCTCATCGTGCCCTTCGACAAAACCGTGGACGTTGTTTTCCATGCTGAAGATCGCCGCAACATCGGAGAAGACCGCGTTGTTCTTCTGCATCTGCCGATAGAACGGATACGAATAAAGCTCCGTAATCGCAAACCCATCGCTGATGCCATCATCGTTCCCCGTCCCAAGCAGAACAAGCTGCGACGGTTGGTTCACCGGAAGCGAACGCAACATCACAGCATCCAGAAGGCTGAATATCGCCGTATTCGCCCCGATGCCAAGAGCCAGCGACAACAACGCCACCACAACCAGCGCAGGACTGCGCAGCATCGACCTAACACCGTAAACAACATCCTGCAGAAGAGACTCCAGCCAGTTCCATCCCCAACTCATGTGGCTCTTCTCCTTGATCGCAGTTTCATTTCCAAACTGACGCAGTGCGGCAGAGCGTGCGGACTCTGCCGGAAGACCTGCTTCAATCTGCTGCTGCCGGCGCAGTTCGAGATGCAGCTGCATCTCTTCTTCGAGTTCGGCGTCGAACCGGTCGCGCTGAAACAGCATCCGGATTCGCCGCGCCATCTCTCCTGGCCAACTCATTGCCATCTTCTCCTCAGCTCCGGTTCAGCGCTTACGCTGTCCGAATGACTCGTGTAATCGCACCAATAACACGCTCAAACTGCGAAAGCTCCACCGCCAGTTGCTTGCGCCCCGCTGCAGTTAGCTTGTAATACCGTGCCCGACGGTTGCCAGCGGTTGTACCCCACTCCGCCGTCACCCACCCCTTGATCAACATCCGCTGCAGCGCCGGATAGAGCGATCCTTCTTCAACCTGGAGCACTTCGTCGGAGCCGCGCTGAATTGAATCCGCGATCTCATAACCGTGCAGTTCACCAGCGCGGGCCAGCGTCTTAAGAATCAAAAGATAAAGCGTTCCGGGAGGAATTTCGTCGCGACTCAAGGGGCCTCCAGCCTCTGCGGTCTTCTTACATAGTTAGACTATGCCAGTGTGGAGCCGTTCCCCTTCTTTGTCAAGGGGCACTGCAAACCTGCTCCTCCCAAAGAAATGGGCGCTCCCAATCGCCCCGCGCAAAAAAAGGCAGCCACAAAGGCCGCCTCTCTCCCTCAACAATTCAACGCCTACTCCGGCACGATGATCGTCTCTTTCTTGCCGACCTTCCGCAAGAAGTCCTCACCAGTAGCAAGATGCTGATTCACCAGACGCGGCGGCGTATGCGCCAGCCACTCCGCCAGCGAAATATCCTCGTAGTGCGCCGTCGGGAACACCTCCAGAAACACCAGATCCGTGTCTCCCGTGTTCTCGATATAGTGCGGCACCGACTTGTCGATGTACCCCACATCACCCTCTTCGAAGTCCATCGTCCGCGCCCTTCCACCCGCGGCAAATACAGTCATCCGTCCCTTGCCCCGAACATAGTACTGCCACTCATCTTCATTCGGATGCCAGTGCAGCTCGCGCAGGCCGCCCGGCTTCAACGTCACAATCGCCGCGGCAATATTCGTCGCAGGAAAATTCTTCTTGTCGACGATCTTCACCTCGCCGCCCGCCGAAACCTTCGTCGGCTTCATCTTCTCTGTAAAGAATGCAAACGTATTCGGCACAACGCCCGTTCCAGTTTCAGCATCGCGCTTCTCCTCAGCCAGGGGACGCGGCAGCTCGCGTTCGAAGATAAACAGCTCCTTCTTCGGCACATTCTTAAACGTCTCCGCCGGCACGTTGAAGTTCTTCGCCAACACCTCCGGCGGCGTATGCGTCAGCCAGTCCGTCAGCAGAAATGTCTCGAACTCATTGAAGTTCCCGTCGTCGAACACCAGCAGAAACATCGCACCATCCGGCCCGAGCCCCTGGATTGAGTGCGGAATCCCTCCGGGAAACAGCCACAGATCACCCTCATTCACATCCTCGACAAATGCGCGTCCCTGTTGATCCACAGCCGTGATCCGCGCCGAGCCGTTGATCATGAACGCCCACTCCGCACCGACATGCCAGTGCAGTTCGCGAATACCGCCTTTGATCAGCCGCATCTGCACGCCGGCCATCTTTTTCGAGATCGGCAGATCGCGCACCGTCACCTGCCGCGTCCATCCGCCCTCTTCGAGCCGTTTATGCGAGAACGAGAATGGATACTTGAACGGTTGCTGCCCGCCCGCATCCGTGGCCGGAGCCCACACCGAGGAAGGATTTTGCTGATCGAGCACTGTATTCTTCGGCCCGGGCTCACTCTCGTTCGGCAGATGGTGATCCGCAGATCGGATAGGCGTCTTCTCCTGTCCCTGCGCTGCCTGCATGCCCGCAGCGGCTACCAGCACGGCCGATCCAGCCTCCAAAAACCTGCGCCGGGTTAGACTTCCCTTCTCCTGATCCCGCCCCTCAGTCTGACTCTGATCTTGCACCTTATCCCGCCTCTGATCCTCTGACACGATGAATGCCCTCTTTTCTACAGCACACGCTGCCTGCGACGCTTGATATATGAAATCTTACTCAATACATCTGCGCTGCAGCCCGCTCTTGCGAGATTGAAAAATATTTCTGAAAAGTTGGCGTATTTTTCGGCTGGGAAAACGCGGCCAGCTAAGAACCGCGGATTTGCACTGATCCACCACGCTATGGCCACAAAAAACCGGCTAAGAAACGCAGTTTTTCCACCCTTAAAAAGACCAGCCAATACGCCAGGAAATCACATCTACGCTACCTGGAAATTATTTCGGAACTTAAGCAGGATTCTTGGAAAAATTCCGCATCCCCAGCACATGGAAGTCCTTCAATCCGGCCTTCAGCACATACACGAGCCGATTGTTTCCATTAGGATCCGTCGGCCGGAGAAAGAACCCCGTCTCCAGCACGAAATCCTTGGTATTGCTGATCAGCCCTTCAATCATCTCGCCGTCGTAGAAGTATACCCTCACCCACAAACCCGGCACAGTCGGCGCATGTTCATGAAAATGCAGCGCTCGATGACGAAGATCTCCATCGAAGGTCTTGACGAAGAACACCGCCTTGGCATCCTTCGTAGACACATCTTCCACCAGACCCGAATCCTGCAGCTTCAAACGAATCGTATCCAGCGGATACATCGGGTCATTGTGCAGCAACTGATCAATCGACCCTAGCTCACTCGACTCTATGACGCCCCGCACCGCATGTTTCTCATATCGAATGATGATGCGATAGGTCTCTGGGAGCTCTTTTTCAGCCTTCTTCGAACCTATGACGCGTGATTCCGCGGCTGCAGGTCGTACTGCTTGATCTTGTACAGGAGCGCCTTGTAGCTTATTTGCAGATCGTTTGCTGCGGCCTTCCTGTTCCATCCAACTCCCTCCAACACCTGTGCAATCGCCAACGACTCCGCATCACCCTTCAGGTTACGAACCATCGCCTTGAGCCCAGCGCCGTTCGGTACCTCCTGAGGAGCCGCCGACGCTCCCTGGTAAGCAGAGGAAGGCGAGAGCTCTTCAACAATAGACTTCTCTTCTCCGAGCACCAGGTAACGGTTGACGACGTTCTCCAACTCACGCAGGTTGCCCGGCCATGCATGCTCGCCGAACACCCTCAACAGATTATCCGAGAACGGAAGCGCCTCCCGGCCATACTTTTTAGCGCCCTTGCGCATGAAGTACTCCGATAGTACCGGAATCTCCTCCCTGCGTTCGCGTAACGGAGGAATGCTCAGGGTAAATCCGTTCAGGCGATAGTACAGATCTTCGCGGAAGGTCTTATTCGCCATCGCCTCCTTCATATTGATGTTGGTCGCTGCGATGACCCGCACATCGACCTTCATCGGAGAACGGCTGCCCAGGCGGGAGAACGTCCCATCCTGCAACACCTGCAGCAGCTTGGCCTGCAGGATTGCGGGCATCTCGCCGATTTCGTCGAGAAAGATCGTTCCGCCGGTGCAGACCTCGAACTTGCCGGGCTTCGTCTTCACCGCGCCAGTGAAGGCGCCCTGTTCGTAACCGAACAACTCGCTCTCCAGCAGATCTGCCGGCACGGCTGCGCAGTTGACCTTGAGGAAGATGTTCTGGCTGCGGGCGGACATCTTGTGGGTGTACAGGGCAAGAATCTCCTTACCGGTGCCGCTTTCGCCAAGAATGAGGAGTGGAATATCGGCGCGAGCTACCAAGGCCGCCTGGGCCTCCAGATCGCGCATCCGCTTGCTCGAACGAACAAAGGAGTGTGTCTCGTTGAGTGGAATCTCCTTCAACGCATCCGCTGCCGGAACGTTCTTGTCGGCCGAGGCCAGATGCTCTTCAATGGCCTGCTCCACATCGCTGCCGGTAAACGGCTTCATCACGATGCCCCGAACGCCAAGGCGGATTACCATCTCCAGATCCCGCAACTCGGCCGAGCACGAGAGAACGATCACTGGCAGGTGCGGCTTTGTGCAGCGAATGTGCGTTAGGAGGGGGAGAGGATCCCGGCTCGTATGTAACGCCAACAGGAGCAGATCGGGCTGCTCGGATTTTTCGAGACGATCCAGCAGGGCCTGTTCTTCTGAAAAGAGACTGAGAGAATACTGGGACCCGAGCGTCAATCGGAGATAGTCAAGTACGGCTAGATCCGGCTCCAGAATCAAAATCTGGGACCGCGACCTGGAACTCGACTTCAAGGCAGAGACAGGATACGAAAGCGCAGCTGACATACAAATACCCCTGTTTCACCAAAAATGGGTTCGATTGCCCAGACCTGGCGACGATTCTCAATCTAACCCGTTGCCGGGTCCTAACTTATTCATCCATCACATCGGTTGGGAAGTGGGGAGTCTTCACAGCCGGCTGACTCTTGAAATTCTAGATTGCCCTAATGACTTTGACACAAAAATGTTAATAATTTTGCTGACAAAAGAGATAAACGTTTTCCACTCCTCAGCACAAGTAGGCCTAGCTTACATGGTGTTTCCATCAGTGGAACGAGAAAATTGGGATATTTTTTCGCTGGGTTACTTTAGTTGTAGAATGCGGAAGACCCCGGAATTACACACAAAATCAGGATTTCGACCTGACTTCGAACTGTTTTCCGGACGGTTCAGCGTTAGCCAACGTCAAAATATCGTGGGATTTCCCCTAGGACGTCCCAAGAATGGCGACCAACGTGCTGCTGTGAAGCATATTGCAAACTTTGTGGGCCTGCCTAAAAACCCCGAATAGGAAAAGATGACCTTGGTTCACCATGCCGAATCCGCTGCTACTCTCAATCTCCCACCGCTAGATATTATTTTCGGCAAAACGGCAGCAATGCAAGCTGTCCGAAACAAGTTGGAGCGGGTTGCCGAGACCGACGTTCCCGTCCTTATCCAAGGCGAAAGTGGTACAGGCAAAGAACTTTGCGTCCGCCTGCTTCACGCCTTCTCCTTGCGTGGCCAGGGTTCTCTGGTTAAAGTCAGTTGTCCGGCGATTCCTCATTCCTTGCTCGAAACCGAGCTTTTTGGCTATGAAAAAGGGGCGTTTACGGGTGCGATGTCTACCAAACTCGGCCGGGTAGAGCTCTCCCATAACGGTACCCTCTTCCTGGACGAGGTTGGCAGCCTCGATCTGGCAGTTCAGTCCAAGCTCCTCCAGGTATTGCAGGATGGCACGTTTATCCGCGTAGGAGGCCATGAGCCCCGATCGATCCAGACCCGGCTTGTCTCGGCTTCCAACAGCGACCTTCGGAACCAGGTCGAAGATGGAACGTTTCGTCTGGACTTCCTCTTCCGCATCAATGCAGTAACCATCAATCTTCCGCCTCTGCGCCAAAGAATCGCCGATCTGCCGATTTTGATCGATTATTTTATCGATCACTATGCAAAAACTTTCCACAACACGCCGGAGCTGCTCTCGAGGAGCGCGGTACGCCTGATGCAGAATTATCACTGGCCAGGAAATGTCCGCCAGCTCGAGAATCTCATCCGCAGCTACGTGTTAATCGGCAGTGAAGAGGCGCTGGTTGCCGAATTGATGCCTGAATCGCCCCGTGGGATCGTCACGGAGATCGACCTGAGCGAACCGGTCTCTCTCAAGAACATCACCAAGAAGGCTACCCAGGATCTCGAACGCCAGATCATTCTGAAAGTTCTTCAGGAGAACAGCTGGAATCGACAGAAGACAGCAAAGTGGCTCCAGATCAGCTACCGGTCGCTGCTCTATAAGTTGAGCGAGGTCGGTATGCCGGAGGTTCCACCGCGGCCTCTTCGGATCCCCCACCTCGTGAAGAAAGAAGAACGTACTCTAAAGCCTGCGCTCTCCTCGCGCACCCGCATCTACTAATGTTCGCGGTGGGGTTGCCGGCATCCCTGGCAACTCCGCTTTTTGGGATCTGATACGGAAGTTGCGAACGACGGTGGGCGTGTTTATTGCGCCCCTTGTCGCCGTATGATCGTCTTCACCGTCTCGAACATGATCAGCAGATCGAGTCCCAGGGTCATGTGCTTGATGTAGTACAGATCGAACTCGAGTTTTTCGCGAGCCTGTTCGAGGGTCGCCCCGTACCCATAGCGCACCTGCGCCCATCCGGTCAGCCCTGGGCGAATCATGTGACGAAGGTTGAAGTACGGAATCTGCTCGGTGAGCCACGGCACAAACTCGGGTCGCTCGGGACGTGGACCAACAAAGCCCATATCGCCGCGGAGCACGTTCCACAGCTGTGGCACTTCATCCAGCCGAGTCTTCCGCATGAGATTTCCGACGCGGGTTACGCGTGGATCGTCCTTTGTCGCCCACTTAGCTCCAGCCACCTCGGCATCGGTCCGCATGGTCCGAAACTTGTAAACGTTAAAGTTCTTTCCACCAAGACCCACGCGGATCTGGCGGAAGAAGATTGGACCCGGCGAAGAGAGACGAACCATCAGCACGACAAATGGAAAAAATGGCAGAAATATAAGCAGCCCCGCGGCTGCGGTCAATGTTGAGACGATGCGCCTCGCGATCTGCTGCGATGGCTTTACGCGGAACCCTTCGCTGTAGATGAAGCTGCTCGGGTGAAGTCCGTCGAGATACAGTTTGCCCGTCAAGCGTTCGAGCAGGCTGCCCGCCTCTTCGATGACCACGCCGTTGAATCGAAGCTTGAGCAGTTCATTCATGGGAAACATGCCGCGCCTGTCTTCAAGAGCAACAATGACCCGATCGATCTGAGATCTTGGGCCGGCAAACTGCCCGAGTGCAGCACTGAATGCTTCCCTTTGTTCGGTCCGGTCGGTTAGCGTGCCATCCCACCCGACGACGTGCATACCTGCATCCTTGCGCGTTTCCAGCAACTGAACGATCGACTGCGCACGTTGTCCCGCGCCAAGAACATACACACGTTCCCGAAACATCTGCCTTCCGATGATCCACTCATACGCGCTGCGCCATGCCACCAGTGCTGCAGTAAGAAAGATGAGCCCCAGCAGTAGAACGTAGTGTGCGATATCGACATCAGGAAAGAGATAAACAATTGCGGAGAGCAGAAAAGAGAGAAATCCGAGAACCAGCAACAGCCGAAAGTAGATCTCCCAGCGTTCGGAGATGCGCTGCGGTTCGTAGAGATCGAAGTAATACGAACAAAGGAGCGTCAGGATGGTTAGGCCGAGAATCTTCAGGCCACCATATTCATAGTTCAGAACAAGATAAGTATCCGGCCCTAGCCGTAACACCGTCGCCAACAGGAAACACCCGCTGACAATGAGAGCTTCGCAGAGCAGAAGAACGATGGTACGGGTCGGGTAGTACACGTTAAACAGCCGAATCATCGTTCAGTCGCTCCCTCACTGGCCCTTGGTGTCGTAGCCGTAGTATCCGCCAACCTCGGGCGACTCAAGCACGGCATTGAGCACGAAACCCAGAATGTGCGAGGCTTTCAATTCACTCTGGGCGCGTTGCGCCACCGGAAACTTCGTTACTCCAGCGCGCGCAACCAGTAATACACCATCGCACGACCGCGCAAGATTAACTGCGTCAGAGACCGGCAGTACGGGCGATGAGTCCACAATGATCCAATCGAAGTGTGGTGTTGCCATGCGGATAAGTTCGCCAAAACGAGGGCTACCCGAGAGATCGGCAGCCTTATCTCCGCCGTTGCCGCCAGCAATGAAGGTCAGGTTTGGAAGTACAGGCCCAGTTCCCGGATTCGCTGCCTGCGAGTGCTCCGGACGCTGCATCACCTCAACGGCACTTGCCTTGCCTCCGAGAAAATCCGCCAGTCCTGGATGCGACTCGCATCCCAGAATCTGATGCAACGTATACCGCCGCATGTCACCGTCGATCAGCAGCACCCTGCTGTTTTTATGACGAGCCAGACTGAGCGCCAGATTCGTCGAGACGAAGCTCTTGCCCTCCTGCGGCAGACCGCTGCTCACCAGAATCGTCTTGAGCGGGCTGATGTCGCGAAGCTCAAAGATACGGGAACGCAGGCTTCGAAACTGCTCCACGGCCGGACCACGCTCCCCCAGCGAAGGCAACAGAGCCAGCGACGGAGCCCAGGGTCGCTCAACAATCTTGCTGAAATCCAGCGACTCTCCGCCAGTCTGCGGGACCGAAGGCTCTCGATACACAAGCGGTATGGTGTGTAGCGTCTCCTCGGGCTCGGCCACCGCAGTCGCCGCAATCGCAGGTGAGCTGACCGGTTCCTCCGGGACACGGGACTCGGTTTCGCGCCGCTCTAATTTCCGTTCGGATTCTGCCTTCTGAAGTGCTTCGTAAATTCGGCTCATCGATCTCGCCTTCCAGGACTCTCTCTGTCAAAAGCCGCAATAAAATTGTCTTCCGTTGTCGACCGCGACGGTAACTGCCCCCCGCTGCCTAGAGCGGCGGAAGAGAGCATGAATGGCTGTACCTCCAATTCCAGGTCAATAGCCACGTTCTCCACAATCGCCGGGGTCACTTGCTGGATCTGGTCGACATACGCCTGAATCAGCGCATGTTCACACAGCAGATTGATGATGCGGGGAATCCCGCGGCTAAAGCGGTGGATCAAGTCGAGCGTCTCCTCAGGGAAAAGCGGCCAGCTTGCCCCGGCAATCCGCAAACGCTCGGCGACATAAGCATGGGTCTGGCTCTCGGTAAGAGGCTGGGTCCTGCACCATAACGAAACCCTCTGCCGAAGCTGCCGCACACTCGGATGGCGCAGCTTTTCTTCAAGCTCGGGCTGGCCCGACAGCACAATCTGCAATAGCTTCTCCGAAGAGGTTTCCAGATTGGTCAGCAATCGTATCTCTTCCAGCAGATCCCACGAAAGGTTCTGCGCCTCATCGACTACAACCACGCAGGTCTCTTCCATGCGGAAGCGTTCGATGAGCCAGCGGTTCAACTGCAGCAGCATGCCCGACTTCGTCCGCGTCTGCGGCACAAGTCCGAAGTCAGCCAGGACAAACTCGAGAAAGTCCAGAACATCCAGCCGAGGATTGAAGACGAATGCCGTTGACACCCTGCGGGTGCTGAACGAACTCAACGCTCGTCGCAACAACGTCGTCTTCCCGGTCCCCACCTCACCCGTGAGCACAGTGAAACCCTTCCTCGCCGAGATTCCATACTCGAGGCACGCAAGCGCTTCGCGCGTATGCGGCATCATGTAGAGGAACCGGGGGTCCGGGCTCGTTCCAAACGGGCTGCTTTGCAGTTTGAAGAAACTCTTATACATCTCAGCCACCTGTATTCATCAGCGGCTTGGCTCCCGCCGTGATGCCCTGACCGCGACGCTTGAACCATCGCCGCTTCGTTTGCGCGGGCTCCGGCTCTCCGTTGAAACCAATCACACCGAGCGTCGGCAACTTGGTGAACGCCCAGATATCGCGCTCGCTCCTCACAGCGGTGTCCATATACTCAAGCAATGCTACGATGAGCAGGCCCAGCGCCAATCCTGCACCAAGACCTCCGCTGACAAATACCCGTCGCACCGGAAATGCAGGCGCTTCGGGAAGGTTGGGCTCATCCATCACCCGGAACTGTTCTCCCTGCTGACGCCGCTCCAGATCTACAGCCATCTTGGATTGGTTCATCTTGTTGAGAAGTTCATCATAAAACTGCTGCGCTGTCTGATTGTCCCGTGTAATGCTCTTGTACTCTTCCTCGATGGCAGGACTGGAGGCGACCCGCTCCTGATAAATGTGCAGTTGCGTCTGGATCCCTGCCTGATCGTGCTTCTTCTGCGCGATTGCCAGTTCCATCGAGCGAATCTGTGCGCGAATTTGTTGGATTCCCATCGGTTCGAGAGTCTTCGGGACCGACGGCGCAAGCGCAACTGTAGGCGCAGGGGGGGTGCTAGCTATCTTCTGACGCAGCTCGGCAATCTTTCTCTTTACGGCAACCACGTCAGGATAATCGTTGGTATAGCGCGAGGTCAGATCTGCCTCCTGCGCCAGCAGTTGCTGCAACTCCTGTTGCTCTCCCTGAGGTCCAAGGCCACCATGCTCGGGGCTCTGCGAGGCCTGGTTCTGCAGTTGCATCGCCAACACCGATTCCACGTAGGTCTTGTCCTGCTCCATGCGCGCCAGCGCCTGGGTCGCCGCATCCAGCTGCGTGTTCAGGCTCGATAACATGTTGATGTTGGAAGCCTCTGCGCCGGGCAACTTTCCCATGTAGGTCTGTTGGAACTTAGCCAGCCTTGCGTCCTGCTCGTCCAGCTTCGCCTTGGCGTCCGCCAACTGACCCTTCAGGAAGTCGGTGGTTCCTGCCGCCGATGCTGTTCGGTCGCTCATATTCTCGCTCACGAACAGCGACTGAATCTCTCCGCAGACCAACTGGGCTGTGCGCGCATCGCTCGCCTTGAAGGAGATGAAGAACCCCGGCAAACCGTTGGTTCTCGCGATCTCCGATTGAATCGGAGTGATGCCAATATTCTTGCGGGTCAGATCGATACGATCGTCCATTGAGAGCTTCCCGCCCGAAAAAAGGTTGAACCGCTCAATGATAGGCTGCAGCCGCGACCGGCTCAGGATCTGTTCCTTCATGGTAGCCAGCCGACCACTCAGGTCTTCGGTGATAACCGATCTGACGTACGATTCCGGAACCTTCTGCTGTTCAACCAATACGAGAGTTTGCGAGATGTATTGCGGCTGCACTAGAAACGTGATGCCGAAGCCAACGATGGGAAAGATAATCGCCGGGATCGCAATGATCCACCATCTCCGCTTCAGAATGGTGAGGTAGTCCTGGACCGTCAACGCACGATGACCAAGCATAAAGACTCCTTAAAATTGACCGACTCGAGTACTACGGGGAGCGAACGAAACTCCAAAGCCAATGGACTGGGAGGTGCCGTCGAAAGCATTCAGCCCGGGGATAGAGTTCTTGTTCGATTGATGCGCTATTGAATAGCTTGCAAAGCCTGAGAAATGAGGGCCAAACCCTCGCGTTAACTGCAACCCGCCGACGACCGTATCGAAAACTTCGTTAACGTCAACGACAGACCCTTGAACTGCAAACCGTGCCAGGCCGTCGGAGTGCCCATACGACGCGGACGCAGACGTCATCCATTTTTTCCCGTACGTATGTCCTATGGAAGCGGCAAGGTTCTGGGACTCCGCGCCCGGCAGAACTCCCGTACCTGCATTGATCCCGCGACTGTAACTGAGGGAAGCGCCTGTAAGGCCACGCGAATACGATAGTCCCGCAGAGCCTCCCGCACTGAGCGACGAGGGAACCAACGAACTGTTCGAACTGGATACCCACTGTGGACCGATAGAGACCGACAAGCTGAGTCTTCGACTGAGAGTGCGCTGATAAGACAAACTTATGCTCTCGTTTTGAATGGTCGGTGGAGCAGTCCCGCCTCCGCCGTTATTGCCATAGTCAAACGTCGAATAGCCTCCACTGAGGCTCAGCGAGCTTCGAGCATTCAGGCGACGGTTGGCCGCCAGCGATGCAGAGACCGTGCTTGAGTCGAATCCATCGTTGCCCTCGAGAAGATGGAGGAAAGACCAACTGCCACCGCCGCTGATCGACATGTTGTGGCTGATCTGCCGCTCTGCGCTTCCACTCAACGAGTTAGCTATTCTGTTGCCAGAATTGGACAAAATCCCTCCAGCAGGGCCGTCAATCGGCCCCTGCACGGGAGTTGCTCCAAGATCGCCGACTCCAGGGATCCCAGAGAGACCGACCGTTGGCGATTGTGGCAGAAAGCTCACCGAGTCCGAGATATTGAAGACCCAGCTCCGCGTGACAAGCCCCTGGGACACGGCCGCGCTTGAGAAGTAGGTTGTGCTCTGTTCGGATTGATTTGGCAGAACAACTCCACCCGCAAACAGTAAGCTGAACGGTCGTACCTGGCTCTTTGCTGTGTAAGCGACATCTCCGGAGATCACTGACGAATTGGTGACCTGGCCCTGGCCGAAATAACCAAAATTGATGACCTCGGATCCGCTGACCGCGTAGTGAAGAATCCCGTCAAGGCTCGAAAGATTAAGGCCCGTGGTGGGGCTCATGGGAGAGCTGGCCGTTGGAAGAGCCTGACCGTAGCAGATAGAACCTGCCGTCAGGACCAGCACCGACACTGCAAAGCGGATTTTCGTTAGGTTCTTCATGGAACGACAATCGTGTCCCCGGGGATCAGCGTGACACCCTGCATATCGCCCTTGAGCGCTAATTTGTAGTTGAACGATATCTTCTGTTGTTTGCCGTCCACCGTTCGCAAAATATAGATGTGCTTCGAATTGGCAAACTGACTGAGGCCGCCCGCCGAGACGAACGCCTGCAATGGCGTCATGCCGGGAGTGAGCATAAGCGGACCAACCCTGTTCACCTCGCCCACCATAAAGATTCTTTGGCTATTCACCCCGAGTACGACGACCGTTACTACGGGGTCCTGCATATATTTCTTCAGCTTCTGACTGATATCTGCTGACAACGCCATCGGCGTCATGCCCGCCGCGCGCAGGTCTCCGACCAAAACCAGCGAGATCATTCCATCCGGCCTGACTGGAATAGTGCCTGAGAGTGTGGGTTCCTTCCAGACCGTAATCTGAAGCGAGTCCTCTGCACCGATCACATACCGCTCCGGATCGATTGGCCCCCCTCGATTCGATGAAGGGGCGGGTTGGATGTCTGGAACCGGAGCGGCCGGGGTGGTAGACGCCGGCTCAGCAGGGACAGGCGACGAGGTCACCGGCTGTGGGGACGCGGGCTGTGGGGACGCGGGCTGCGTGGACGCGGGCTGCGTGGACGCCGGCGGTGCGGCTGTTGTCTTCGGTGCCTGCGCCATACCTGCTGCCGAAACCGCCACCAGCATCACAGACAATTTTTTGCAAAACTCCTTCATGAATGACTCCCTGTTGCCATGACTGATCTGGGTAGATCTCTTCTATCCTTAGGACTCAATTTTCCGTAAGTTGTTTGTATGCAGCCGATCTCAATGTGTAAGAAAACGTCCTTGCTCCCCAGAAACTAGTCTATCGATCAGGTCTCCCATGGTCGTAATTCCATAAACCTCAGTGGATACGTCCAAAAGCCTTCCCGCGGTATTTGATCTCGCTACAATAATTTGAAGCAATCTACCTGCCAAACCCGCCCATGTAAATATTTTTTATGCGATCACCCGCAGATTCATGATCTGACTCGACTTGTGGCCAGGATTACGCGGAAGGTCCATATGGGTCTTCAATGTTTGGCGCAAACTGTATGCAGATTAGCAGCCCACTCGTCAAACGATTGTCCCTTTAGGGGAATATTCTCTACCACTTTCGTTTAGTGAGGATAGACCACAAATAAGCGGAAACCAGCCTCTCGGGGAGGTACGCTAATTGCTTACATGTTCCATGTGAAGTATAACGTCTTACGGACCTCTTGAGGGACCCCTCACACCATGCCCTACACCCCGGATATCGCCGCCAAGGAAGTGGACCTCCGGCTCCCTCCTGCCGCCGATTCCATCAAAACCTCGCGACTGCCCTGGCTACCGTATGCTTCGATCGCTGTACTTTTGGCTGTTTTGTATTACCGGGTCATCATCAAGTTGGTTTATGACTGGTATACGCTACCCGATTACTCGCATGGTTTTCTGGTGCCCTTGTTCGCCGCCTTCCTCGTCTGGGACAAGAGAAAGGCGATCACCGAAACACCAATCAAACCCACCTGGGCGGGGATCGTCCTGGTCGTCTTTGCGATCGGGGTTCTTATTCTCGGCGTCTATGGCGTCGAGCTGTTTACCGCCAGAATCTCTTTCGTGCTTTTGTTGACCGGAATTATCTGGACGCTCCTTGGCTCGGCCATGCTGCGCGAGCTTCGTTTTCCGCTCATGGTTCTCGTACTTGCCATCCCATTTCCAGCTATCGTCTTCAACCAGATCACGTTCCCTCTTCAACTCTTCGCCTCAAAGATCGCCAGCCAGATTCTTCCTTTGTTGGGCGTTCCAGTCCTCCTGGAAGGCAACGTTATTCGTCTCCCGGTGATGCCGCTTGAGGTCGCCGAAGCCTGCAGTGGCATCCGCTCGCTGATGAGCCTTTTCACCCTTGCAGTCTTCTACGGTTACTTCCTGGAGAAGACCACCATCCGCCGCATCATCCTCGCTCTCGCCAGCATTCCGATCGCCGTGACTGCCAACGCCCTGCGCATCGTCGGCACTGGCCTCTGTGTGCAATACTGGGACCCCGATAAGGCCCTCGGGTTCTTTCATGAGTTCTCGGGATGGGTCATGTTTGTCATCTCACTCGGCTGTCTCTATCTGGTTCACCGCGCCATGCGGCTTATTCTCCCCGTAAAGGCGAAAACGTCATGAAATCCCCCAGATTTTGGATCATCGTCGTTCTTCTCCTCTCGACTATCTTCGTTCTCCAAAGCCGTGGGGACGTGGATACAGTGATTCCCAGCGACCCACTCAGTCTTATGCCCCGAAGCTTCGGTCCATGGACAGCTGTGGACATCCCCCTCACTCAGGACACCCTGGACGTGCTTGGGAAGGGCGACTTCCTCAATCGCATCTATTCTGTCGCGCAAACTCCCGGATCGCCCTCTGTACCACCGATCAGCCTCTTTATCGGCTACTTTGCCAGCCAGAGAACGGGACAGACGATGCACTCCCCACAGAACTGTCTCCCCGGTGCCGGCTGGAACTTTGAATCGAAGAACTACACCACCATTCAGGACGCTGACGGCAAAAAAATCAACATAGGCGAGTACGTTATTGGCAATGGCGACGTGAAACAGTTTGTCATCTACTGGTATCAGTCGCACGGCCGCAGCATTCCCAACGAGTACGTGGCTAAGGGATACATGGTGACAGACGCTATCCGCATGAACCGGACCGATGGCGCTCTGGTCCGTGTCATCACTCAGGTCATGTCGTCGGAGTCTCTGGAATCCGCCGAGGCTCGCGCCGTTCACTTTACACAGCAGATGGCTCCCACTCTGCCGCGGTTTATTCCCAACTAGCGATTAGAGCTGGTGGCCCTACACAAGTTGTGTCAGTCCCCTGCTAGATAAAAAGCACTACCATCACAATATAAAAGCAGCGTCCAGCTGAAGACAATTGAGGACATGGCAATGAGAATCTCACGAATCCCGGCAACCCTTCGAGTCACAGCAGTCCTGGGTATATCGCTTGCACTTGGTCTGACTGTCGGTTGTCATCGAGATCCGGTCAAGCAGAAACAGCGCTACCTTGAGAGCGGCAAACGCTACGCCGACCAGGGCAAGTACAAAGAGGCTGTCATTCAGTTCGCCAATGCGCTCAAGGTTGACCGGAACTTCGCCGACGCCCATTATGAGTTGTCCAAAGCTCTGATGAAGCAGGGATCGATCATGCCTGCCTACGGCGAATTGATGCGGACCGTCGATCTTCAGCCCGGCAACGTTCCGGCACGAATCGACCTTGGCAATCTTCTGGTCGCCGGCAAACAGTCCGCGCGCGCCGCCGAGCAGGCCAAAGCCGTATTGGCGATCGATCCAAATAACGCTGATGCGCACGCCCTGCTCTCCTCTGTCGCGGCCACTACTGGAGATCCGGTTGAAGCGCTCGCACAGATTCAGAAGGCGCTGGAGATTGATCCGAATCGCGCCAGCTTCCACGCCTCTCTCGGCTATCTTCAAAGCCGCGATCCCGCGACCGCGGCCGCCGGCGAGGAGCAGCTCCGCAAGGCAGTCAAGCTCGACGACAAGAATGTAGCCGCGCATCTTGTGCTGGCTGCGCTTCTACAGAAAAAAGGGGACCTTCCGGGTGCTGAAGAGCAGCTCAAGGCGGCCATCGTCGGCGACCCCAAGAACGTCACCGCACGCGCCAGCCTGGCCGACCTTTACACGCGCCAGAATGACAACGCAAAGGCGGAGGCGACCCTTCGCCAGGCAGCAGAAGACCTGTCCGACTCTGAGAGTGGCGCAGGCATGCTAGCAACCTACTATATCCATATCAATCAGCTGGTTCCCGGAGCAGCCGCCTACGCCGACCTCGTCGCCAAGCATCCCAAGAGCACCCCGCTGAAGGTCGCCTATCTTCGCCTTCTGATCCTGAACCGGGATCTCCCGAAGGCCAGGACTGTCGGTGCTGAACTGGTGAAGACGGACCCTAACGTTCCTGAGGTAGCAGTTCTCAATGGCATGATTCTGCTCAACGATGGCAAGGTTAATGAGGCGTACTCCGAACTTCAGAAGGCCGCCAAGGCTAATCCTGACAATCTCGTGGTCAAGCTTTGGCTCGGCCGCACCGCGCGAGCCAAGGGCGAGACGACAGTCGCTCAGGAGAGCTTCCGCGACGCAGTCAAGATCAACCCCAGAAGTCTCGAGGCCCAGTCAGGTCTGGCCGAGGTCTCTATCGATGCTCGTGATTTCACCGGGCTCGAACAAGTGGCCAATACAGCAATGGGAATCAACCCGAACTTCGCTCCTGCGTACATCTGGCGCGGTATGGCCGAGGGAAACCAGAAGGCCTTGGACAAGGCCGATGCGGATTTCCGGCAGGCCATCAAACTCGATCCTAAAAACCCCGCCGGTTACCTCGAACTCGCGCAGCTCCGCCTGCTTCAGCAAAAGATTCCCGAGGCAAAGACGCTCCTCGAGCAGACGCTTGACCTTAACCCTAATTCGGCCCGGGCCCTGCGTTTCCTGGCCTCCGCTCTTGTGTTCGAGAAGCAGCCCGCGCAGGCCGTCAGCCGCGTCCAGGCCCAGATCGCCAAATCACCGCAAAACGGCGATATGTACACGCTGCTCTCCGAACTTCAGTTGGGGATGAGAGATCCCCAGGGAGCGCTCGCCTCGTCCGAAAAGGCGATGCAGATCAGCCCGACAGATAGTGGAGCAGTCATCGCCTATACTCGCGCCGAGGTCAGCTCCGGCGATCCCGCCAAGGCCATCGCGAAGTGGCAGCAGTGGACTAAAGATCATCCTACCGACGTGCGGGCGTTCACTCTTCTGGGCTCTCTGCAGGAGGCGCAGGGTGATCGCACTGGAGCCATGGACAGCTACAAGAAAGCGCTCGCCATTCAGCCGGAGCAGGCTGTCGCCGCTAACAATCTCGCCTATCTGATGGTGGACAGCGGTCAGAATCTCGATGTGGCTCTCTCTCTCGCACAAGTAGCCCGTCGCAACGCGCCCAACTCGCCGAGCACCGCCGATACTCTGGCGTGGATCTATTACAAGAAGGGGAATTACCTCTCTGCACGAGATCTGCTGGAGGATGCAATCAAGATCGCACCTAACGACGCTGCCATGCACTATCACCTGGGCATGACGTATGCTAAATTGTCGAACAGCAGTGATGCTAAAACCCAGCTGAAGAAGGCGTCGGATCTGGCTCCAAACACCCAGACCGCAAAAGATGCCGACAAGGAGCTTGCGCTACTGGGGTGATAAGGCAATGACAAGAATTCGCATTCGGGAACTACACGTCTAGCCGCGTTCTGTCCTGTTCCAACGTGCGTGTCGGAGATTCAGCAGAGCGCCCATGTGTTGAAAAGCTATCCAGAAGGCATAGACAAAGAGTCCAATCACCATCTTTCCAAGGCTGCTCTCTTTCCTGTTCGTTGAAAGGATGGCGAGCACGTAGATACCTTGCAGCACCACAGCTATGCCGAATAGCAGCCACCAGATGGGATGCAGACTATGCCGTTCAATCACGAGCGCCAGAGCAGAGATCACGGTCAAAAAGAACATCGGGATCCGACTGAGCGTTACAAGATAGAAGCAAAGCTCAAAGCTTCTCCAGTCGCCCTTGACAAAAGATCGTCCGAAAAATATGGGCAGACTTTTGGCGATCAGTGCATAGCTGCCGCCAGCCCATCGCTGTCGTTGGCCGCTGGCGTGCTTTACCTGCCCTGTCATCGTAGCGGAGACGCTGGCGTCTTCGACAAAATGAACGGAAACCCCGCTGCGGGCCAGTTCCAGCCCATATTCAAGGTCTTCGCAGATTGAGTTTGCGCGCCAGGGAACTTCCTTGAGAGTTTGAGTGCTCAGGCAAAAACCCGTGCCCTGCAGCGCTTGATACAGATTGAATCTTGAGCGCGGACCTGTGACATAGCAATCCTGCGCATTCTTGGTCGCGCGGCTGATGAGTCGAAGCCAGGGGGGAGTCTCCGGCGGAAACTCGAGGTTGTCCCGTGCCTGCATCGCCTGGTATCCGTGAGACAGATCACGATCAAACGCCTGCAAAAGGTTGGCGCTCCCAACAGTATCTGCGTCCACCACGACAACGGCATCGAACGGGAGCGCCGAAATCCGCTCGAAAGCCCAAGTGAGTGCGTGTCCCTTTCCGCGCAGATCAGGATTCGTTCGTACCCAGGCTTCGCAGCCCTCCTGTTCAGCAATGGCGGCGGTATTGTCCGTGCAGTTGTCGGCGATCACGACAATATGAAAGTGATCCGGAGGGTAATCCAGTTTGCGCAGGCTTCGCAAAGTGGGCCGCAGATATTCGCCTTCGTCATGAGCCGGAACAAATACCAGGAAGCGAGCGCGTCCCGTCTCTACGGCTTCCGCTGCTCTCGCGCCGGCCGGTGCGGAGGTCAACAGTCCCGCAATCGCGAAGAAGAGAACATATGCAGACAGAAATAGCACACACGAGATAAGGAAGACGGCCATACCTACCTGAACTATACATCTGCCTTCAGAAGGCTCGCATAAACATTGGTGATCTGTTGCATCATGGCGTCGATCGTGAAGTTATCCTTCACTCGCTCTCTTCCTGATGCTCCCATCTCCTCTGCCTTCGCTGGATTCGACAGCATTCGAAGAATAGCGTCGGAGAGCGCCACGATATCCTCCGGCGGAACGATGAAACCACTGACTCCATCTTCGACAGCTTCTGCGTTTCCGCCGACGTTTGTCGCTACAACGGGAAGCGACGCCGCCATCGCTTCGATGATCGCGTTGGAAAACCCCTCGCTACGGGAGGGTAAAACAAAGATATCCGCTGCAGAGAGATACTCCTGCAAATTCGTAACACCGGAGTCAAAACGAAAGTTGCCCGTGAGCTTCAGTTCGCGGACAAGTTCTTTCAACTCATCAAAATAGTCAGGCTCCAATACTTCGCCGACAATACTGAATGAAACATTGGGAAATTTTTGTGTGACTGTGGCCGCAGCCCTGATGAAGATGTCGTGGCCTTTCACCCTGCGAATATTCCCTACAGTCGATACCAGGAATCTGCCTGAAGCCTTGGCAGGGCGAGCGGCTGTGTCCCAACCGGCAAGATCCAACCCGTTGTACACGGTCAGGACACGGGCCGGAGCAACCCGGTCGATGTTGATGCAATGTTGACGAACCTGCTCGGACACAGCAAAGACCGTATCCGGAACTCCGATACCAGCGAAGAGCCTGTAGGCAATACGATGTTTCCGGGCGCGAAGAATCCCCATGTCTCGACGACACCAGATCAACTTCGTGCCAGCCATTGCCTTAGCCACGAATCCCCCCCAGAGATCGGAGGTCTCGAAGAATGTCTGGACGACACGCACCTGCTTTTCTTTTAGAAATCGCCTCAATTCAAACGCGGCCCGAAGTGCATTCATGTCGTAGACGCGTTGCAATGGCAGCAAATAAAACGGACACGGCAGAGATTTTAGGAACGTGCTCTCAGGATCAACGGAAAAGGTGAGAATCGATGCGCGGTATCCGTACTTTGGCAAAAGTGCAGCAAGTTTAAGCGCGATTCGTTCTCCGCCTCCGAGAGTTCTGGAGAATTGATCGACCACGAGCAGCACATGAGGCAGCGACGCATCCCTTGCCTCTTCACCCTCTACCACGTCACGCTCAAGTGAGCGAATCATACTCATCGATAAGCTTTCCAACACGCAGATAGGGTCGACATTCAGTATCCAGAAAACGGAGTTGGATTGCTAGCGATATGCGATATACGGATTGACTGCCAGAGCGGCGCTGGCCGTCGCCGATTCTGTTACCGGGTCTGATTCCTTCATCTCAAGTGCTCGCACCGCTGTTCCGACAAGCACCCAAAGCATGCCCGTGATTTCAATAGACGTCCACCGATCGCCGAAACAATTGGCTATCGTACAGGAGCAGAACGCCAGCAAAAGACCAAGGCCGAGCCCCTGATAAAGGGAATCCCTCGCTGTCTTGAACAGACGATAAGACATTGAGAATATCTGCTGAAACATGGCGGCAGCAAGGATGAATCCGATGATGCCAGATTCGACGACGACCTTGACATACCAGTTATGTGTGTCTCTCAGCCCGTCTACATGTGCAACGAGAGCATAGGTAGCATACCCGTTGCCCATAATCGGGCTGCTCAGCATCGATTGCTCGGCATCTTCCCACAATCTGACTCTCTCATTCGCAGAGGCTTCGAGCTTTCCGTCAGAGGATTGGGTCATCATCACCCGCTCCCGCACCGCCCCAGGCACAATCGCCTGCCAGGTGAAAAGGAAGATAGCGCCCACTACAAGAAGCTTCCGGTCTTTGAGCGCTCCCAGGAGAAAGACGCTTACAACCAGAGCAACATAGGCTCCGCGAGAGAAGGTGTACATCGTTGCAAAGACCGTAGCCGCCACGATTCCGTAGAAGATGAGCTTTACCTTTCTCCTCTTCATAAAGACGGCCATTCCCCAGAAGAACATGGCAAACTGCGCGAGAAATGCCGCGGTTTCATTAGGGCCGAAGGATAATGGTCCGCTGAATCGCTTCTCTTCATTGAAGCTGCTCCATGTTCTCGACAAGCTTTCGAGGATGCAGCTTCTATCTACGAGACAGACAGCGATCGCTGTGATCAGGATGACTCTCCGCACCGCCTGGCGATCTTCGACAACCAAACCGGCGGCGACGAACGTCAGCGGAATGAGCATGAAGTCTTTCCAAATCGCAAAGTTCGGGTCGTCAACCCACAATGGGGGCGGAGCATTGCCAAGCATTGATCCGTACCACATGGAAATGTAGAGGTAGATCCCGAAGACCAACCATATTCCGTAGATGTTCGATTTCGGAAGACGCTTGCCCTTCATCAGAGCGCCGACGATAACCGAGAACACCAGAATCGTCAGTTGGTTGCCGCCTAGCGGATACTGAAGCAAGTACTCCCGCACGACGCGATAGGGCAGAAACGGGATCATGTAGTAGAGGCCGAGAAGAGGCCGTCCCGTCAGCGAGACGATACACATGATCCAGAAGCCAATATAGGCAACCACCGGAAGATAATGTACGAGCCCTAGTCCCACGTTCCTGTCTCCATGGCATCGACTGGAAATCCATTGGTGCGAGCCGACACAATCAACCCCCTAAAGCCACACCCTCTTTCGCCCAGCGGCGAAGTTATAAAACGCAAGCGCGGCGGCCGCATTGAGCATCACAAACGTGCTGGCGATGCCAACCGGCTTGAACTGTTTGATGGATGGAATCACGGTTCCAAGCACAGCCAAAACGTAGAATAGCACCTGCATCCAGAAGATCGCATGGTAGAACGGCCCTCCAGCCATCGCAGACGCAACCAGCATCAGAATCAGCAACATGGGCACAAGAAGCCGTAAAAGTTTATGGCTGATAAATCGAAACAGAAGCGGGTTCGCTGGCGAGAGCAGCCACGGTTCAAGGCGCAACAACTGATAGTTGCCGGTCAGCGTACGAACCTTGCGGGAAAACTCCTTCCCTTTTTCACTGAAGAGGCGGTCACGCGCAATCGCGGCAGGCTCGAAGATCACGCGCCGTCCCTTGCGGGCCACATTCATCGGAACGAAGACATCGTCGAGAATCGTCCCGGGAGGAATCTCGACGTACAGTTCGCGTCGGATTGCGTAAATCGCTCCGGTCACTCCCACCACTGAGCCAGAGGCGGATTCAAGCTTGCGAACCGCCTTCTCAATCTTCCAGTAGATTCCGAGGCCCTCTTCCGACGTGTCACCAGTGGTGTTTTCCAGCAGAAGTTCGCCGCTGACTGCACCTATCTCCGGGTCCTCAAAGCAAGCGACCAGCTCGGAGACCGCCCGTTCTTCCACGGTCTGGCGGGCATCGAGAAAGACAAGAATCTCCCCTCGCGCGTGCTTCACTGCTTCATTCAAGGCATTTGCCTTGCCGTTCGACTCGTCAAGGATGATCGGCGAAACATACGGCGCGCATCCTTCCAGAATCTCTCTCGTCCGATCCGTCGACCCATCGGAAGCAATGACGATCTGAAGCCGGTCCTGCGGATACTTCAACTCGCGGAGGTTTTGCAGCTTGGCAGGCAGGTTTTTTTCTTCGTTGCGAACAGCCATGATGATCGAAACCGTTGGAAAAAACTCTCGCTTCAAAACCCGACGGCGACGAATCCGCACCCAGACCGCAAGTACGGCAAGATAACCCAGGTAGGCATAGCCTATCAGCGCCAGGGAGAGCCAGAAGAGAACCTTCATTGTTCTCTCCGGTTCTCGAACATGACGTCGGGCCATCTTCGTCGTCCTTCAGAAGCGAGACGGACGATCCATTTGGAATCGAAGTCGGTCATTCGCTGGTAATCGCGGATTTCGCCATTCGATTCGATGATACGCCGCGGCCGCCTTCGGCAATCGATGACATTCTTCCCCCCAAGTGGTATTGGCAACCAAGAAAACACGCGGCTTTACCAGTTTTTGGCGCATTGACGGGCCGCCGTTCCTTGCGGGAGGCAGTTGCTTCAGGCACTTATGATCTTTCATAGCCTGCACCATTTATCCTGTGATCCAGATCGGCTGTGCTGAATTATCGTCATCGGCATATCTATGCCCGGGAAGTGAGTTTTCGTTTGTCGAATCCGCATCAAACAAACCAGATGCAGACGCCGCTGCAGAAGCTCTACCTTCTCTACCATGAGTTGCGATCCGGCAAGAGCAGCTACTCCTACATCGTCGAAACCAAGGAGTTTGAAAAGCACCTCGACTTGTTTCGTGAACTTCGCGAGAGCGACGGATCGGTACCACGACCCGAGATAACCTTCGATGACGGACATATCTCCAACTTTGAAATTGCTCCAGCTGCGCTTCAATCGCACGCAATCAGGGCCCACTTCTTCATCACGGTTGGCTGGACGGGCGAACGGCCCGGCTACATGGGCTGGCAGCAGCTACGGGAACTCCAGCAGGCTGGTCATATCATCGGCGCTCACGGGTGGACTCACACCCTTCTCACTCACTGCAATGAGAAAGAGCTGCATCACGAGCTCGCCGATGCACGACTGACGTTGGAAGAAAAACTCGGAACGCCCATCACCACGATGTCCCTGCCCGGAGGCCGCTACAACCGGCGCGTACTGACCGCGTGCCGGGGGGCAGGCTATCAGCAGATATTCACCTCGGTTCCAAAAGCGGAACCTGAACCTGCAGGCCTGACGATTGGCCGGCTGAACATCCGCGGAGACATGTCGCTCGAGTGGCTCTCAAAACTCTTTCAACCTGGATGCAGCGTGCTATCCGGCCTGGAACGGCAGTATCAGCGAAAGGAAGTTGTAAAGTCGCTGCTTGGAGATCGGCTGTACGCAAAGCTGTGGGCGGTCCTCAACCGACAAGAGCCTGAGGCTGACGCATGAGAGGCTCCTGCCAATGAGGATTCTGCACATCATCAGTAGCAGCGGAATGTACGGCGCAGAGGCCGTCATCCTGAACCTGTCGCGCACCTTGAACGAGGGTCAGCATTCGAGCATTCTCGGAGTCTTTTCCAACTCCTCCAATCCGAATCTGCAGCTGCATAACGCCGCTACCAGAGAAGGCATTGAATCGCATCCAATCCCATGCCAGGGCCAGGTCGACAGGACAGCAATTGCAGGCATCCGGGAACTCGCTGCCAGCATCCAGGCGGATGTCGTGCATGCCCACGGCTACAAGGCAGATATCTATGTCTACTTTGCCATGCGCGGATCGGCGATTCCGTTTGTCTCGACCTGTCACAACTGGATCGACGATGACCTGATATCCAATTTGTACGGGACGGCTGATCGCCTGGTGCTGAGGAACTTTGCGGCGATTGCTGCGGTCTCCAGCGCGGTGAAACAAAGGCTGGTGAACGCGGGTGTGCGCGAAGAAAAGATTCGCCTGGTTCGCAATGGCATCGACCTTCGCCCCTTCGATAATCCCTCCCCTTTGCTGGGGAGCCGCAGATCCTCGGAGCATCTCCCAACCATAGGCCTCGTCGGAAGACTCGGACATGAAAAGGGAGTCGACATCTTTCTTCGCGCCGCGGCCGTTGCGCTGAAGGAATTCCCCTCGGCGAAGTTTGTGATAGCAGGAGATGGGCCCGACCTTGCAAAGCTCGAATTGTTGATCGACGAGTTGAAGATTCGAGAGAGCGTCTCGATGTTGGGACGCCGCGACGACATGCCTTCGGTCTACGCCTCGCTCGATATCCTGGTCTCGTCCTCCCGGTTGGAAGGACTTCCAATGACCATCCTTGAGGGCATGGCCAGCAGGCTCGCCGTGGTGGCGACTCCTGTCGGCGACGTACCGACTGTGGTCCTCGATGGCCGCACCGGAGTTTTGGTGCCTATCGAAAACGTCGAATTGATCGCAGCAGAGATCGTCCATCTCCTCAGAGATTCCGGATTGCGAGAACGCCTCGGTGCGGCAGCCAGGAAGCTCGTCGAAGATGAGTTTTCTGCTGCACGAATGACAGCCGATTACCTTGCCGTCTACGAATCGGCAGCAAGAGACCGGGAAAAGCGACGTGATCAAAAGTAGTGCAGCTTTTCAGAGATCTTTATGGAGCTTGAATCGACGGCGTTTTTTCATCCAGACAACGTTTGTTTGTGTGATATAAAAAATATCAGTTGTCGTTTACTTGAACGGTCGTCGTTTACGTCGTCGTCTTTTTCTGCCGGTTCTAATTAATTAGGAGATTCGCTCACGCGAGCAATCTTTAATTCAGGCAGGAAAGACTCATTCGATACCGAACCAACTCCCCTTCCCGTCCTTCATCTCGCAATCTACGGAAGCTTCCTCGTTGGCAGGAAGATCTCCGAACAGACCAGCTCAGTCCATCGAAATGCGGCTGTAAACTCGCGTACCCATGAAGTTGTATGTTCCAACCTCGCGACAAGGCCGATATTGTTATCGTGGGTTACTTTGGTAAGCCACGCCAGATTTAGCTAACGCCCCTTGCTCCTCTGTTTACCTGCGCTCTTTCAGCGCTTAGGCACTCTTGTGTCTAAGGTTGAGACATTCTGCACCCGCTCCCACGGAAGTGGCATCTGCAGCCCCACCTTTGGGTAACTGTAGTAACCCATTTTTCCCTGTAACGTTCAACCGAGTGGTCAGGCAAGCCTACTTTTTTCCGGCTTCAGCTCTGTACGGTTGGCAAGTTTGATTCCTCTGGGGTGTATTTTGAAAAGATCTTTCAAGACAATCGCGACCGGTTGCTGCATTTCTCTTTTTCTCTATTGTCTGGGCTGTGGATCCAATTTGACGCAGAACCTCTCATCGCAACAACCAGTCGCCGAAACCCCCAGTATCAGCCAGGTTTCCCCGCAGACCATCCAAGCGGGTTCTCAAACAATGACGCTCAAGGTCACGGGAACAAACTTCCCAACCCAGGCAGCCATTCTTTGGAACGGGTCGGCGGTGGCGACCACCGTCGTTGATGCGAGCACATTGTCCGGCACGATCGGAAGCAGCAGCCTCGCAAACCCGGGAACGGCTCAGTTGCAGGTCGAGAATACCCAGACTATGCAGGAGTCAAAGGCGGTGCAGGTTATCATCGCCGCCCAGGGTTCGCCCTCTCCCCTGACAATCTCCATAGCGCCGCTGCCTCAGGGTGTGATCGGTACCCCCTACACCGGAACCCTCGCCGCAACTGGAGGAGCCGCGCCGTACACTTGGAGCCTCGCATCCGGACAACTGCCTGCCGGGCTGGCTCTCGCGACCGCTTCCGGAGTTATCTCCGGCACGCCCACAGCCAGCGGCAGCTTCTCGTTCGGCATCTCAGTCTCTGATTCATCGTCGGCAGCCCAGTCCGCGACCGCTACCGTCACCCTGACTGTTGCTGCGACACCAACCAACCCAGCGACCTTGACGATTAACTCGTCGTCCCTCCCCGCGGGCACAATCAGTTCGTCCTACTCAACAATTCTTCAAGCTGCAGGAGGCGCCGCCCCTTACAAGTGGTCGATCGTCTCAGGCCTTCCCGCCGGACTTAGCCTTGCTTCAGGCACCGGGACCATCTCAGGGACACCCACTACAAGCGGCACTTTTAACTTCACGGCCTCGGTCAGCGATGCAGGGAGCCCCGCGAAGACAACGTCGGCCTCGCTCTCGATCGTCATCGCACCCATTTCTTTGAAGATCGTCACCTCTTCCCTTGCTTCCGGAACTCAGAGCGCCAGTTATGCGAGCGGCTTGCAGGCCACCGGAGGCACCGGCCAATACACCTGGTCGATCTCCTCCGGAGCTCTTCCTGCCGGGCTCGCCTTTGCCCAGGCAACCGGCGTGGTCACTGGAACACCCACGGCCAGCGGCACCTTCTCCTTCGGTGTGACAGTCAAGGACTCAGGCTCGCCCGCCCAGACGACAACTGCCACCGTAAGTGTTTCGATCGTCGCCTCAGGAACTCCCCTCGCGATCAGTTCCTCACTTCTTCCAGGGGGAACGCAGAGTCTGAGCTACAGCGGAGGGCTGACCGCAACCGGAGGGACTGCGCCGTACACCTGGTCCATCGCCGGCAATCTTCCCGCAGGCCTCGTTCTCGGCTCTGGCACAGGCATCATCTCTGGCACGCCTACGGCAAGCGGAACAGCGAACTTCACAGTCACGGTCAGAGACTCGAGTACTCCGGCACAGACCAAGTCGCTTCCCTTTAGCCTTGGCATCGCACCTCCACCGGCATTGACAATCAGCGCTCTGCTGCCCTCCGGCACCGTGGGCACCGCTTATACAACCTCTGTTGGAGCCACTGGAGGAACCCCGGCTTACACCTGGTCGATCAGCGTCGGCAGCCTCCCGCCCGGACTCAATCTCGCTGCGTCCACCGGCGCTATCTACGGAACGCCATCAACGAGCGGCACCTACAACTTCACCGCAAGTGTCAGTGACAATGGCTCGCCGGTGCAGACCAACTCCATTGCAACTTCAATCGTGGTCGCCTCCGCAGCTGCGGCCGGGGCGCAAACGACATGGTACGTGCGGCCTGACGGTGGCACGCGTTTCTCAGACGGTGCCCCAACAGGTCAATGCGATGGCATGGGCGATGCAGCCTATCCGGGCTCGGGCGTCAATCAGCACTGCGCGTTCAACGATATCCGTTATCTGTGGACAGACGGAGTCACGTACTGCACCAACAGCAGTCCAACCTCAGGCTGCTGGACATGGATCGGCCAGGGAGGAGACACCTACATCATTCGCGGCTCCATCGCCACGGGAGTGAGCTACAGGATTGGCCAGAGCGGACCCAACCCGGGCGACTGGTTTGGCCTGGCCGGGAATGCCTATGGTGCCGGAATACCGACACCGCACTCCGGAACTGCGAACGCTCACACCAGGATTCTCGGGGAAAACTTTGCCAGCTGTTCGGCACAATCGGCAAGAACGCAGATCCACGGCGGATATGGCGTCAGTGTGGTGCTGAACATGAGCGGTGCCTCCTACGTCGATGTGGCCTGCTTCGACATCACCGACTTCTCCGCGTGCGGCCGATCGAACCAGGTGCATGGCTGCAATACCAACTTCCCGATCGACGACTATGCGGGCACTGGCATCGGATGGAGCAATACCTCCACTAACGACACGATTACCGATGTTAGGATTCATGGCATGGCGGCCCTCGGGATGAGCGGACCGACCGGCGACGGCGTGGTGATGACAGGCATCGATATCGTAGGAAACGCCGGAGCAGGGTGGAACGCGGACAATGGCGCCGGAAATCAGGATGCTTTGGGTCGCGGGCACACTCTGGTGCAGAACTTCTCCATCTCGTGGAACGGCTGCGCCGAAGAGTATCCCATCGTCGATCCTCTGCCTTATCAGGATTGCACCGACGACAACGTCGGCGGCTACGGCGACGGGTTTGGAACGGCAACCGTCAACAACACGAGCGGCGGGTGGCAGATGCAGTTCGATCAGGGTGTCGTGAGCTACAACACGCAGGATGGTCTGGATGCGCTTCACCTGACTGGTGGCGGATCGTCGATGACCATCACCCGCGTGCTTGCCTACGGCAACATGGGACAGCAGATCAAGATCGGCGGCAGCGCCGGAACGGCCAACAACAATATCCTGATTACCAACTGCAATGCCATGCGGCAGGCGATTCCGGGCACTCCGGCAGGCTATAACTCTCGCATCAGCGACTTTTGCCGGGCTGCCGATGCCGGCCTGGTAATGGCAGTTGGTTCAGGAACGACAACTACCTTTGATTTCAACACTATCTATTCGGCATCCTCTACAGGAATTGAAGTCGATTGTACGGGGAACTGCGATTCCACAACCCTGGTGGACTTCCGTAACAACATCTTCCTCGGATTCCTCAACAACGCGGCCAACGGGTACCCGAGTGGTGGCACAACTGACTACTCCAATCCGATTTACCTCGGCGTGTCCACGACCAACCCATTTACCAACCCGGGCAGCGTCTTCTCCAACAACATCACCTATCACGGCAAGAGCAGCTGGTCATGCCCTGCGCAGTGGCTCACTGAGGCCAATGCGCTCTGTGTGGATCCCAATCTGACGGATGAGACCTGGCACCTCTACGACTACGGAAATGTCCAGCCTCTGCCTAATTCTCCCGCCGTAGGGTCCGGTGTTGCGATACCATCGATCCCAATCGATTACACTGGTCACGGTCGGAGCAACCCTCCGAACATTGGAGCGTACAACGAGTGAAACGACTCTGCATGGCGTTGTGCTTGTCCTTGCTAGGACTAGCCTGCCTGCCTGTGCTCGGTGAAACCTGGTATGTACGGCCGCACGGCGGAACTCGATTTTCAGCAGACGCCCACAAAGGGCAGTGCGACGGTAAAGCGGATGCCGACTATAAGGGATCCGGCAGCAACCAGCACTGTGCGTTCAACGATGTTCGCTACTTCTGGACAGACGGCAGTTACTGCACGAACAGCAGACCAGACTCAGGATGTTGGCACTGGATCGGCCACGGAGGGGACACCTATATCGTCCGCGGCTCGATCGGTACGGGCGTCACCTACCGGATCGGGCAGAGTGGACCGAATCCCGGCGATTTCTTGGGTCTGGCGGGTGATCCGTATTCCTCCGGGATTCCGTCGCCGCCTTCGGGAACGCCAACCGCTCACACACGGTTCCTCGGCGAGAACTACGAAAATTGCTCAGCGCAGTCGGCGCGCACCCAGCTTCACGGGGGGTATGGTGTTTCGGTTGTACTGAACATGGGCGGCGCCTCTTACGTGGACGTGGCATGCTTCGATATCACCGATTTCTCTTCGTGCGGCCGCGCTACCCAGGCACACGGATGCAACACAAACTTCCCGATTGAAGACTTCGCCGGAGCTGGCATCGGCTGGAACAATTCATCCACTCATGACACCGTAACCGATGTTCGAATTCATGGCCTCGCCTCGCTGGGCATGGCCGGACCGACGGGAGACGGAGTCGTGATGACTCGCATCGACATCGTAGGCAACGCGGGTGCAGGATGGAACGCCGACGCAGGCAATAAGCAGACAGGTTTGGGCTCACTCCTGGTGCAGGACTACAGCATTTCATGGAACGGCTGCGCAGAAGAATATCCGATCACGCACGAGCTTCCGTACTCCGACTGCACCGATGACAATGGAGGCGGCTACGGGGACGGATTTGGAACAGCCACGGTCGATGCCGGGCCCGGCGGCTGGCAGGTGCACTTCGATAAAGGCGTGGTGAACTACAACACGCAGGACGGCCTGGACGCGCTGCACCTGACAGGAAATGGGTCGTCGATGACGATCACCAACACCCTCGCCTATGGAAACATGGGCCAGCAGATCAAGGTAGGTGGCACTCGCGGAATCACCACAAATAACATCATCTTCACCAACTGCAATGCCATGCGCGAGGCGATTCCCGGGACGCCGGAGGGCTATAACAAGCGCCTCTCCGATTTCTGCCGCGCGGCTGATACTGGCGTCGTCTTCACAGTCGGCGATGGAACCACGGCTGTGTTCTCCGATAACATCATCTACTCCGCATCTGCCACCGCGATTGAGGTGGTCCCGACGGGCCCGTGCGTGACGACAACCTGCCTTGTGCGTCAGCAGCGCAACATCTTCATCGGGTTCCGCAACAACAAGGAAAATGGCTACCCTAATGGCACAGGCGATTACTCCAATCCGATGTTTGTCGACGTTGCCCTGAAGGCTTACCAGAATCCGGACAGCACCTTCGATCACAACACCACCTTTCACGCCAAGAGCGGCTGGTCGTGCCCCTCGACACATTTGCATGAGAAGGACGCCTACTGCGGTGATCCTCACCTCACCGATCAGACCTGGCACCTCTACGGCTTCGGGGACACAAAGCCGACGCGGCCCATCCCACCCACCCCCTCAGCCCCACCCCCAGCGAAAAATAAAAGCCAGCTCACTGGAGCGATATGGACCTCGGTGGGTGTTGCCGTCCTCGCAACCTGCGGCGTGACGTGGCGAATCATACGGTCTGGCCGGATCACCTAGTCACTTTCCTAACCATTTTGCGGCGTTCGAAAGAGAGTCCTGAGGCGAAGGAATCGAGACTCGAAGAACCGGAATGAGAACCAGGCCAGTAACACACTAAGAGACCCTGCAACGACGAACGTCAACCCAAACGTCACGTTGCGACTCGCGTCCGGCGCAATCTTTTCCACAATCCACGAAAAGACCGGTGTGAACAGCACGTGGAAGATGTAGAAGCCGTAACTGATTCCACCCAGCCAGCGCAGCGGCCGGAGACGAAATAGCCTGTTGACAACGCCATCGCCGAGCGCCATTACCAGGATTGCAGCAAGGCAGATCGTGATACAGGGCAGTCCAATCAAAAAGCCGGCCGCAGATTCGTACGTCAGCGTGCCGCCGTACTTCGCCGCGATGAGGAATCCAGCAAGACCAGCTGCGCATAGATAAGGAGCGACCCTCCTGAGGCGTGGCCACAAGACCGAATCGCGGAAGCTCATTGCAAGATAGGCACCCGCCGCAAGCTCACCGGCACGCGAGAGAAGGAATCCATATCCGCTATGAAAGATCCGGTGCGATGGAACTCCGGCAGCATCTGGTCCAGCGGGAAGCAGGTACCAACCCACGATCCGAAATACTGCCGAAAACACGAAGATTCCGATACATAGCCATTTCGCGCGTTTCAGCGTCTTCATCTGCGTCAGCAGAAAGGGCCAGAGCAGGTAAAACTGCTCTTCAACCGCGAGGCTCCAGAGGTGGGACATCTCCAGTGGCGACCCTAGATTCCCGGCGTTGAAAGGAAGCGGCATATTCTGAAGATATAAAGCGTAGACATAAACATGTGTCAGAGCGAATCGCGCATTTCCCGCTATTGCCGCGGCGATCAACGCAAGTAGCAGGCTCGCATAATAGACAGGAAAGATACGGAGAGTTCGGCGCATATAGAAATTGCGCCAGAAGTGCGGCTCATTGCGCGAATCCCAAAGAATTCCGCTGATCAAAAATCCTGAGAGGATAAAAAAGAAGGTGACACCGGTCCAACCCGCCTGAACACTTACGCCGATGGTATGCAGAACAAAGTTCGAAGATTTTGCTCCGCCGCCATAGTGAATCAGAAACACCATTAAAACCGCGATACCTCGCACACCGTCGAGTGCAGGCAAGTGTTTGTGCTTGCTCGACGTTCTGGCTGCCAGAGCATCAGCAGCAGTCTCGCGACGAAGCTCAAGCAGATCCGTTGTGTGTGCGTCGGTCACATTCCACCTTTACCTTGCAGTGCTTCCATACTAACTTCGAGGCTGCTGCATCTCGAACCTGCAGCAACCCCGCTCAACGCTTGAAGCCCGCTCCACGTAGTAGAAACGACCCCGCCGTTTTGACATTATCCAGATCCCATGGACAAGTAATCGAAGCTCGCAGCAGGTCCTTCAACACAGCGGCCCGATCTCCCCGAGCCGCCAGCGCCGCCGCTTTGTCCCTGTAGATCCGGGCCAGAGCAACTCGGCGCGCGACCCACCCGCAGCCGGGAGCACCATAGTGTTTTTCGACAAATCGTGTCTGTGCCGCCTCCATCCGGTCGAGATCAGCCGACATCGACCCCTGCGACATCCTGTAAAGCGCAATCACCTTCGGCGCAAGCGCTACGTCGTGCCGCAAGGCGATGCGAAGCCACATGTCCCTGTCTTCGGTAGCCCGCATCGTCTCGTCGAACAGTCCAACCTCATCAACACAGCTTCGCCGAAAGGTCATCGTTGGGCAAGGCAGCTGTACTTCGCGTTTGTATATGTAGGGTGCAATCTGCCCTTCGGCATGCGTAGGATTGCCCCCGAACGTATCGAGAAGCTTGCCCTCCTCGTCGATACGCGAAATCAGACCGTAGGCCAGGCCGACGCGCGGACGATCGTCAAAACATTTCACCGTTTCCGCAAGACGGCACGGCAACCATAGATCATCTGCATCCAGCAGAGCCAGAAACTCCGCGGAAGAGTTGCGGATTGCAGTATTGCGGGCAGCGGGCAAGCCTGCATTTGGCTGGTAGATATACTTCAGTTTCTCGCCAAGCTGCTCGATATAGGGGGCGACAACTTCAGCAGTATTGTCTGTGCTCCCATCGTCGATCAGCAGGATCCGCCAGCCGTCGAAGGTCTGCGCCACAACGCTCTCAATGGCGGCGGGCAGATACTTCGCGGCGTTATACGCCGGTATGATCACATCGACCTTCGGCATTCAGCAAATCCCTGTGAATCCGGTGCCAATCACTTCAGCAGCGAACGATCTTGTCTGACTTGATCCCTTTGGTCGCATTCCGTGAATCCACCACGAGTTGCGACTCATTCACAATTGCGTTGTAGTCATAGTCAGAGTGGTCCGTCATGATCAACACGCAGTCGTACTGTCCGAGATTTTCCAGTGGCGTGCAGGTCATATTCAGGTTGTAGTGGCGGCCCCTGCCGACGCTGGGGAAGTAAGGATCGTTATAGACAACCTCCGCTCCCTGCTCGCGCAACAATTCAATCACCGTCAGCGAAGGAGACTCCCGCAGATCGTCAATATCTTTTTTGTAAGCCATGCCCAACATCAGAATCCGCGCCCCGTTCACCGCCTTCTTATGCTGATTCAACCCCTTCGCAACATACTGAACGACATGTGCGGGCATCGCCTCGTTAACTTCACCAGCCAATTCGATGAACCGCGTGTTGAAGTCGTACTCCTTCGCCTTCCAGCTCAAATAGAACGGATCGATCGGAATGCAATGCCCGCCCAGCCCAGGTCCCGGATAAAACGGGTGAAATCCAAACGGCTTCGTCGATGCCGCATCGATCACTTCCCATATATCCATGCCCATCCGCAGCGATAGAACCTTCAGCTCATTCACCAATGCGATGTTCACGCAGCGATAGATATTCTCGAGCAGCTTCGTCATCTCTGCCACCCGTGTCGATGACACGCGCACCGACCGCGTAAAGATGCCTTCATACATCACCGCCGCCAGTTCCGTCGCAATCTCTTCGTGACCGCCCACAACCTTTGGAATGTTGTGTCGCGCTACCGTAGTATTTCCCGGATCTTCGCGCTCCGGCGAAAACGCGACATAGAACACTCCGCTCTCCGCGGCGGATCCTGCACCCTGCACCTTCAATCCGTGCTTGTTTCCTTCTTCGAGAATCGGGATCATCAGCTCTTCTGTAGTGCCGGGATAGGTCGTGCTCTCCAGCACCACCAACTGGCCTTCTCGGAGCCACGGAGCGGCGGCCTTCGCTGTATTCGCGACATAGCTCAGGTCCGGCTCACGATGTTCTGTCAGTGGAGTCGGTACGCACAAAATGATGGCATCCTGCCCAGACAGCCCCGAGAAGTCGACCGTAGCCGAAAATCCCTGCTTGCGCGCACTCTGAATCTCTTCCGCGGGAATTCGGAAGATATACGACCTGCCCGCCGCCAGGTCCGTCACTTTTTTTTCATCAATATCGAAGCCCGTCACCTGGAAACCTGCTTCAGACAGAAGCAGCGATAGCGGCAATCCAACATATCCAAGCCCGATCACTCCGATCTTCGCAGTGCGGCTCTCAAGGCGATTCATGCGCTCCTGCGCGATCTTTGGCAAAACAACCTGATGTGTAGTCGACATGTATCGATTATCGCATTTGCCCTTCCGTCATCAGCGTGCACAAAAGTCGCATTGACCATTCCCCTTTACCTTGTCAAACTAACCCGTAGGCTCCTCCCTCAGCGTTCATTTTGGGTTTTCGCATGGCGATTCCCGATATAGGTAGGACATCCCGCACGATACACCTTGCAAACACCCCGGCAATCCGCTCCGGGGGGAGGAAAGATGGCTCGTTATCTCATCACCGGAATCGCCGGTTTCATTGGTTCATCGCTCGCCCATGCTCTCGTAGAACAGGGCCACGAGGTCAGCGGAATCGACAATCTTTCGACAGGAAACCTCGATAATCTCGCCGACATTCGCCACAAAATCTCGTTCCAGCAGATGGATCTTCAGGACGTCACCGGCGTCAAAACCGCCTGTGAAGGCATCGACTACATTCTCCACCAGGGAGCCCTCGCCTCAGTCCCGCGATCGGTCAAGGATCCTCTCACTTCACACGAATCCAATATCAATGGCACGTTGAATCTGCTCATAGCAGCCCGGGATGCCAAAGTTCGCCGCATCGTCTACGCAGCCTCTTCCTCCGCTTACGGAGATCAGCCAACGCAGCCTAAGCAGGAGGACATGCTTCCTCGTCCCCTTTCGCCTTACGCTGTGCAGAAGCTCACCTGCGAGTACTACATCCAGGCCTTCTATCGTGCTTATGGACTTGAGGGCGTCTGCCTGCGCTACTTCAACATCTTTGGCCCCCGCCAGGCTGCCGACTCGCCCTACTCTGGTGTCATCGCACAGTTCACCTTCAAGATGATGGCCGGCGAAACCCCCACCATCTTCGGAGACGGCCTCACCAGCCGCGACTTCAACTACATTGACAACGCCGTCAGCGCAAACCTGCTGGCCTGTCTAGCTCCGGGCGAGGTAGCAACAGGCCGTGTCTTCAACATCGGCACGGGCAAGAGCCACACCCTCAACGAGGTCTACTCCGCCATCGCCGATCAGCTCGGCTTTATCGCCAAGCCGACCTACGGCCCGGAGAGGGAGGGCGACATCAAACACTCGCTGGCCGACATCACGCGAGCTACCGCTGAACTCGGGTACCAACCCAAGGCCCACTTTCACGAAGGGCTTCGAAAAACGGTCGCCTGGTATCTGGAAGAGCGCGAAAAGAACCCCGCTGCAGCTCTCAAACGCTAAGCATTCGAAAAAACAAAAGCGAGCGTGATCATTCACGCTCGCCAAACGAAAAGCTAGAGAGGTGGGCAACGCAACGCGTGCCCACTTCAGGTTTATTCCGTAATGGACGCCGCTGCCGCGCGCCTTCTGCGAACCAATGCACCGGCCGAGCCGAGCAACCCAGTTCCCAGCAGGAAGAGCGTATTGGGTTCAGGGGTGGGCTCAACCGTACCGGCGAAATCCAATCCCTGATCGAACGAACCGCTCTGCTCCACAACGAACACCAGTTGGTTGAACCCACTGCCAGCTGTGTTGAGCATCGACTGGTTGATCAGGATTGTCTCAAAGCCACCTGGACGGCAGTCGGGAATACCATCGGAGCATTCCGCATCGCCACCGAGATTACCCTCTCCATCGAGAAGCACGCCGTTAAGGTAAACTGCGACCGTGTCATCTGCCGCCACTTCAAGAATTCCGCTATAAGGGAGAGCACCGCCGGGAGTGTTGAAGCTCGTCGTATAGAAATAAAATCCGTTGGCATCGTAAGGCTTTGATCCGCCGTTCTCGGTGCCAGTCGGTCCTGAGTTCGAATCATAGGAGACCCACTCAGAATTGGCGTTGACGCCTTGGAATGAGGCGCTCAGCGCCGGAGCCCAAACCGTTCCCGGCAAGATTCCGGAGACCGTGCTGGTACCAGTGCTATTGTCCACGCCACTGAGCGGGATCGTAGCTGGCATCGAAGAGAGCGTCGACGGCACAGCAAATGTCGGCAGATAACCGGCGAAAAAGGTTGTGCCACTGCTGCTATAGATTGGTGAAGTGAATTCGTCTGCCAAGGCACAGGAACTGGCGATCACCAGTGTCGCTCCAAGTGCAGCAAGTTTTGAGTAAAGCTTCATATTTCCTCCCAGGTTCCGCTTTTGAGCGGTCAATGCCAATTCTTGCTTCCAAGGTGCCTAAAATGTGACAGAAGCCTGATCACCTCGAGTGGGACACGTCCCCTCTTCAGGACGCTAGTAGTCAAGCTTCACGGCCTACTCACTTGCATCTGGACTTCCAAACCAGGTTTATTGGGGTATCAGGCAATTAGCTGTGGAAAACTTGAGGTAAAGCGCAAATAATTTCACACTCTTTATGACAATATGAAATAACTTTCCGCTAAATGCTCTTAAATTGCATAAGAATGGTCAAAACTTCCACCGAAGGACATGATCTGACCTCTTTGCTCGGCGACCCGTCATCGGTGCGCATCCTACCAAACGTCCTGGCTCAGGATACGAGTCCATCGCCGATGAGGTAAAAGTAAGACAATGCGCGCTCCCAGTCAGGTGGTCCCGCTTCCAAAAACCCTTGCCCCTCCCCACCGGGGCTTCCCTCCGAAAGCCTTCTTGTTGCTGTATCTCGTTGCCAGCCCTCTCTTTGCTGTCACCCCCCTTCTCAGCGGCACCCCCCTGAACGACGCTTACTATGCGATGTATAACCTCAATTTCACCGAAGCTCACGTTTTGATTCAGCAATGGATAACGGCACATCCAGAAGACCCGCTCGGTCCTGCCTCCGATGCAGCCGCTTATATCTTCGACGAATTCGACCGTTTGGGTGTCCTTGACATACAGCTCTTCGCCGATGATGACCGGTTCACCACACGCAAGCCCCCGGGGATCGACCCCGAGCTCAAAAAGGGATTCTACGACCGGGCCGACCAGGCTGACCGCCTTGCCGATGCTGCTCTCCTGCGCAATCCAAAGGACGCGAACGCCTACTACGTCAAAGCTCTTACCTCCGGCATGCGCGCCGATTGGTCCTCGTTGATCGACCGCCGCGAGTTCGGCGCTTATCGCTACAGCGAGCTCGCCAGCAAATATGCCAAGCAGGCCCTTGCTCTCAATCCCACCCTCTACGACGCCAACCTCGCCGTGGGCATTGAAAACTACATGCTCAGCCTCAAGGCTGCTCCCATTCGCTGGTTCCTTGGCATGACCGGCGCCGGCACCAGCAAAGAAGAGGGCGTCCGCCTGCTCAAACTCACTGCGGAACAAGGCCACTACCTGGCTCCCTTTGCCAAACTGATGCTCGCGGTAGGGGAGCTCCGCGACGGCCGCATCCAGCAAGGTAAAGCTATTCTCATCGGTCTATCTCAGGAGTTCCCCAAAAACACTCAGTATCAGCGCCAGATCGCTCGACTTCACTGATGCGGGGAGAGCACTAACAGAAATAAGACACTTGATCCTGAAGACTCCGTGTACCTTTAACTCATTGATGACTGCTCGCGCGTTGACCGGCCGCTCTGAACCCTATCCCGCCGTCGCATCGCACTTCAAAATATTCAAACCAAGTCGTTAGAAGGGCTCTCAACAGCATGCGCATTGCATCCGTCGGTACTGCTTATCCGCCTCATCGTTACTCTCAGGCAGCAATCTCTCAAGCACTTACCGGCCGCTGGCAAGACAGGATGGAAGAGCCTCGCCTCATCAACCGCCTCTTTATTAATTGTGGGGTCGAGTTTCGCAACCTCGTCTTTCCGCTCCCCACCTACGCCAATCTCTCCGGCTTTGGCCCCACCAACGACGCATGGATCGTCGCCGCTCTCGAGCTCGGCGAAAAAGCCGTCTGCAACGCTCTGGCTCGCATCAACCTCGGCCCCGAGGACATCTCGGCAATCTTCTTTGCCTCAGTCACTGGTATCTCCAGCCCGACCATCGACGCCCGCCTCATCAACCGCATGCCCTTTCCCACGTCCGTCAAGCGCACTCCAATCTTCGGCCTCGGCTGCGTCGCCGGCGCCGCGGGCATCTCGCGCGCCTCAGACTATGTGCGCGCCTTCCCGAACCAGTACGCGCTCCTTCTCTCGGTTGAGTTATGCTCCCTGACCTGGCAGGACAACGATCAGTCCATTGCCAATCTCATCTCCTGCGGCCTCTTCGGCGACGGAGCCGCGGCCGTCATCATCGCAGGAAGTGAAACGCCGCTCGCAAAGCGAGAAGGCTGCACAACCTGTCTTGCAGGCCCTCGGATCCTCGACACGCGCTCCACATTCTATCGGCACACCGAACACATCATGGGATGGGAGATCGGAGATCTGGGCTTCAAAATCGTCCTCTCGCCGGACGTACCCAAGATCGTCCACGAGCATCTCAAGGGAAACGTCGAATCCTTTCTCGGTGACAATGGTCTCGGCCTTGATGACATTTCGAGCTTCATCTTTCACTCGGGCGGCCCGAAGGTGCTCGAAGCGATGGAGACGACACTTAACCTGCCGCCCAACGCGCTCGAACCGTCCTGGCGCAGCCTGCGTGAGGTGGGCAATCTCTCTGCAGCCTCAGTTCTCGCCGTTCTGGAGGATGTTCTTCTCAACTCTCCCGGCAAACCGGGCACCTACAGCGTCCTCGCTGCGATGGGTCCAGCCTTCTGCTCGGAGCTCGTTTTGCTCAAGTGGTAACAAACCTTTTCGGCAGCGGATCAAATATTCTTTTGTAACGGGCATCGGTCACCGGAAGTTATTTGTTTTGTCGTTTTCTTGTCGGCAACTGTTTTCTTTCAATCGGGCAGCGTCATAGTACATAGGACGCTTCTCTCGCCTATGCCCCTTCGCTCGGTCCACTCGGATGTCTTGATCATCGGTTCAGGCCCTGCTGGCCTCGCCTCTGCCATCGCCGCCGCGCGACATGGCCTGCACGTCGAAGTCGTCGACGCCAGAAAACCTCCGCTCGATAAAGCCTGTGGCGAAGGCCTTCTTCCGGGCACCCTCGAATCGCTCGCCGCCATCGGCTTCGACCTGAGGAGCGGTCTCGATCCTGCCGAAAGCGTCTCCCTGCACGGCGTCAGGTTCATTGGCAACTCCTGTTCGGACCACTTCACCACGATCCAATGCGCCTTCCCCGGGACACTCGGGCGAGGCATTCGCCGGACCGCTCTCCATCAGCTTTTATTCGACCGCGCAACCAGCCTAGGCGTTCGCTTCCATTGGGAGAACACTCTCCGTAGTATCTCGCCCGGCAAGAACATCGCAGTTCACACCGACAATCAAACGCTCCACGCCCGCTATCTCATCGGCGCTGACGGCCACCACTCCCGCGTCGCCGCCTTCGCTGGGCTCGATCCAGGAACCACCCACTCCCGCCGTATCGGACTTCGCCAGCACTACGCAGTCACTCCCTGGAGCCGCTTCGTCGAGATCTACTGGAGCAACCATGGCCAGGCTTACGTCACACCCATCTCCCCTGGCGAGGTCTGTATCGCCTTCGTCACCCGCGAAAAGGCAGTCAGCCCCGATCAGGCCCTCCGGCACTTCCCTGCGCTCCAGCGCCATCTCGTCGCAGCCCAACCAAGCGGGACCCCGCGTGGCTCCATTACCCTCGGACGCACCCTCCGGAGCGTCACCTCAGGCAACATCGCTCTCATCGGCGACGCCTCCGGCTCTGTCGACGCCATTACCGGCGAAGGCATAGCCCTCAGCTTCCGTCAGGCCGCGGCTCTCGCCCTCGCAGTCAAGACAGGCAACCTAGCCGCCTACCAGCAAGCCCATCGCCGCATCATGCGCCTCCCAGGAATCATGTCCCGCAGTCTGCTTCTGATGGATCGCTCGCCTCTCCTCCGCGACAGCGCCCTCGGCCTCTTCCGCCACAGCCCAGGACTTTTCGAGCGCCTCCTCCGGGTCCACATCGGCCACTCCCCTCTGCCTCCCTCTGGAACAAAAAGCCTCCTTGAGGCTGACTACACAAGTTGACAGGCATCGCCCATAACACCTCTCTATTCCGCGCAAACGACCTCTCCGAACCGCCCCGCCTTTACAGCACCCCACACCTCCCTGTAAGTTGAGGCTACCCTCTAAGGAACTTGATCCAACATGAGTGACATCGCCACACGCTGCATTGAAATCATCGCCAAATCGAAGAGCATCCCCTCCGACACGATCACACTGGCCAGTACGTTCGAACAGCTCAACGTCGACTCCCTCGACAAGATCAACATCTGCTTCGAGGTAGAGGAGGCTTTTAACGTCGAAATCCCGGACGAAGCCCTCGGCACCATCAAGACCGTAGGGGACATGGTCGACGGCGTGACAAAATTAACCTCCGCGCAACCTCCCGCCGCAGCCTCCTGACAACAATCCCACAGCCCGCCTGAGTTATAACTGGAGCTGGAAGCACGAGGGAACCAGAGTGAATCGCGTCGTTGTCACCGGCTTGGGCTGCGTCACCCCCATCGGCAGTACAATAGAGGACTTCCGAACCTCGCTATTCGCTGGAACCACCGGCATCACACCCATCGCAGCCGTAGCCGATGCTCCCAACGGCAACCCCGGAGTCCGCTACACGCAAGCCGGCCAGGTCCTCGACTTCGACCCCTCCAGGCATCTCTCCTCGGGCACAATCAGCGCAACCAACCGCAACGCCCAATTCGCGATCGTCGCAGCTCGTCAGGCCGCTCTGCAGTCCGACCTCCTCAAACATCATGCCCCCGACGACATCGCCATCATCATGGGCTGCGCCTGCGGAGGCCGCTCTTCGGAGGAACACGAAGTAATGGGGCTCTACACCCGCGACGCCCGCGCCCATCCTCTCACCATCGTCCGCACCATGGCCTCTTCCGGAGCCAGCAACATCTCCATCGATCTCCGCATCACCGGCCCCGCCCTCGATATCTCCACCGCCTGCTCCTCTGGCACCCACGCCATCGGCCTGGCCTTCCATATGGTCCGCTCCGGAATGGTCACTGCAGCTATCACCGGCGGCCATGAAGCTCCACTCAGCTTCGGCTTTTATCGTGCTTGGGACTCTATGCGCGTCGTCTCCCCCACGCGCTGCCGTCCCTTCGCCGCCGACCGCGACGGCATGAGTCTTGGCGAGGGCGCCGCCATCTTCGCGATCGAGACCCTGGAATCGGCTCAGGCCCGCAACGCGGCCATCTTCGGAGAGATCGTCGGCTTCGGCATGTCCGCTGACGCAAGTCACATTACGCAGCCTCTCGTCGAAGGGGCCGCAGCCGCAATGCGCAAGGCTCTCAAAGACGCGAACGCCTCTCCGGATGAGGTCGGCTACATCAACGCGCACGGCACAGGCACCCAGGCCAACGACGCAACCGAAGCCGCCGCCATCCACCAACTCTTCGGGGCTTACGCCTCCCAGATTCCTGTCAGTTCCACAAAAGCTCTTCACGGCCACTCTATCGGAGCCACCGGAGCCGTGGAAGCCCTCGCCACCATCCTCGCGCTCAAAGAAAAACTCCTCCCGATCAACGCCGGGGTTACGCGAGTCGATCCTGCGCTCAATCTCGACGCCATCATTAACACGCCCCGCGAGGCCGCACCCAGGCTGGCCCTATCGAACTCCCTCGCCTTCGGCGGTCTCAACGCCGTCCTCGCCCTGCGCCCGTTCGCATAACAAAAGAACACAACCCAATCGACTGTTGCGCGTCTCTAAGGGAGAAGGTAAACCTCGCCCTGAAAGGGACCCAATGTCAACAGTCGTGACGAAAAGGTGCGTTCAGCTCCTCCCCTCTATCCTGATCCTGCTCGCTCTCGTCCCCATCAGACTCCACGCACAAGCCAAGTTCGCCGTCTACGGCACCGCTGGCGGCGAAAAAACCGACGTCAGCAATGAGCCCTGGACCATCGGCGGAACCTTCGGCATCTACTACGGCTTCACGCGTCTCGGCCCCATCGCGATCTCCGCCGACGGCCGCGGCGACCTCTCACGCAACATGATCAGCGCTCTCTTCGGCCCCCGCATCGCTCTCGCGCTTCCCTACTTTCCCATTAAGCCCTACTTCGAGGTCCTTGGCGGCGTCTCCACCTACAGCATCACAGACGAAGGCCCAAGGAGTTTCACCGATGGCACCTACCGCTGGGTCGGAGGCGTTGACACCTCCATCTTCCCCCACACCGACTGGCGCCTCGACTACAGCTACGGCGGCGGCGGCATCACCCAAAACAACATCACCCGCCATCCGCAAAGTCTCACGTCTGGAATCGTCATCCGCTTCTAAAGCAACTCACTCAACAGGCCGCGGCCTGGCCTCAACCAGCACCGCAGCACTTAGCGCGCTCACAACCGACAGCCCCGCAGCAATCCACAACACCACTCTGTAAGCCCCAACGAACGACTCACGAATCAATCGCTGCACCCGCACATCCTCGCTCGTCGCAGCCGCCAGTTTCACCCTCTGAGCCTCAACGCTCTCGCGCTCCGCCGCCGTCAGTCGCAGATCATCCAGCCCCCGCGCCAACCGACCATTAAACGCAGTAGCAAATACAAGCCCCAGCACCGCAACCGCCAGCAAACCTGCAACACGCGAGACAGCATTATTGATCCCCGAAGCCAAACCAGCCCGGCTCTGATCGATGGAACTCATCACTGTAGTCGTCAGCGGCGCCACGCTCACCGCCAGCCCCAGACCAAGCACCATCACCGCCGGAAATACAGTCGACCAATAAGACCCCCTCATCCCGCCGCGCGTGAACAATCCAAACCCAATCCCCGCAATCAGCGGCCCGGCAATCAGGGGCAACCGCGCACCATATCGAACAATCAACCCACCCGACCAACGCGACAGAATAAAAACCAGCAAACTCAGCGGCAGCAGCGCAGCCCCCGCCTCAGTAGCCGAGTAGCGCTGCACCTGGATCAGATCCAGCGGCAGAAAAAACAACACCCCACCCAGCGCCCCATATAAAAACAGGGTCATCAGATTCGCCCCGCTGAAAGTCCGCGACCGAAACAGATCCAGCGGCAACATCGGTGCATCCGATCGCGACTCCACCGCAAGAAAGCCCGCAAGCGCTGCCACGCCGATTCCTCCTGCGATCAAAGCCCGCTCAGCCTCACGTCCCGCCTCAATCAATGCGAACGTGATCCCGCCCAGAGCAACTGTAGCCAGCGCTGCACCCCACCCATCCAGCCGCTGAACCCTCTCCTCGTCGCGGCTCTCCGGCACCTTCGCTGAGATCACCACCACCAACGCAGCCAACGGCAAATTGATAAAGAACACCCATCGCCACGAAAGATGCTCAATCAACCAGCCGCCAAGCACCGGCCCTCCCGCCATCGTTATTGACGTAAACCCCGACCAGGCCCCAATCGCACGTCCACGCTCCTCCTCGCAGAACGACGAACTGATCAATGCCAGGCTCCCCGGCACCAGCAGAGCCCCACCTATTCCTTGAAATCCCCTTGCCACAATCAGCATCCGTATATCCGGCGCAAATCCACACCAGGCCGAAGCCCCCGCAAACAACACAACGCCCACCAGAAAAATCTTGCGTCGCCCATACAAATCACCCAGCGACCCACCTACCAACAGTAGCGCCGCTAGAAACAGCGCATAAGCCTCAACAACCCACTGAACATCAGTCACCGTGGCGTTCAGAGCCTTCTGCAGCGCTGACAGTGCAACATTCACCACCGTTACATCAATAAAGACCATGCTAGAACCAAGGATCGTAGCTGCCAGCACCCAAACCCCGCCCCGCGTCTTCGCCGGAGCCGCGACCCCGCTGCGGATCACCCCTTCTTCACAAGGCAAGTTCGGCATAACTCTCCGCCCCACTGCAACGCTGATGATACTAGCGTCCGATTAACTCAAGGAACGACTCAATCTTGTCAGCCCGGTCCTTGCGCCTCATCGCGATACCATAGCCAGCAGATGATCTCCGTCCTCATTCTCACCCGCAACGAGCAGCACGATCTCCCTGCCTGTCTCGCCAGCGTCTCTTGGTCCGACGATATCCACGTCTTAGACTCTTACTCAACCGATGCGACTGTAGAGATCGCAAAAGCTGCCGGCGCACAAATCCACAGCCGAACCTTCGACGACTACGCCACTCATCGCAACGCCGCGCTCGCTACCGTCCCCTTCAAACATCCGTGGGTCTTCCTCCTCGACGCAGATGAGCGCCCCACACCCGAACTCTCCCAGGAGATGCAGCAGATGGTCCTCAACGCATCTCAGAAGACAGCAGCCTTCCGCGTACGCCGTCGAGACTTCCTCTTTGACACCTGGCTCAAACACGCACAGATCTCACCGTTCTACATCCGTCTCGTGCGCCCCGAGCATGCGCGCTACACCCGCGCCATCAACGAGGTCCTCGAGGTCAACGGCCCTATCGCCGACCTTAGCCATCCGCTCGATCACTATCCATTCTCAAAGGGCATCGCTCGCTGGGTCGAAAAGCACAACCTCTATTCGACCATGGAGGCAGAGCTCATCGTCCGCAACCAGGGCCTGCAGAACCCATCACTCAAGACAGCCCTGCGCGACCCCGACTTTCACACGCGCCGTCTCCACCAGAAGGCCATCTTCTACCGTCTCCCGGGCCGCCCCCTGATCAAGTGGCTCTACATGGTCCTGGGCCGAGGAGCCATCCTCGACGGCACAGCCGGCCTCACCTACGCCACGCTGCAATCCTTCTACGAGTACCTTATCGTCCTCAAGACCAAAGAACTCCGCCGCGGCGGCGCCTGAACCCACGCAGGAATCTAATCACTCAGCAGATCGAAGTTATAGTTCGCAACCATCCGCTTCGGCTCAGAAGTCAACTTGCCCAGATTCACCGTCTGCTCGATCGAACGCGAACCCTTCATCGTCGCGTGCCCCAGCAACGACACTCGCTTGTCCGCAAACTCGATATACACCGGCACGCTCATCGTAAAGTTGTCCGACACTCCACTCTGGGTTAGCGTAAAGTGCGCCGTCGTCTCTTCACCCTTCTTCTCAAATGTCGAAGTCACGGTGTACTTCGGAATCTCCGTCCCATAAACATACGCATCGAAGAACCAATCCAGCTTGTGGTTCTTCTCCAGATCCATCCACGACGGCATATCCCGCTCCATCACTGCCTTGAAGTCCTCCGTCGTCGCTGGCCTGTTCTGGTAGCTCTTCACAAAGTCGTGCATCGCCACTTTGAACGGCTGTTCTCCATACTTCGACGTCCAGAACAGCATCTCCAGCATGTGCAGAATGTAAGCACCCTTCGGATAGATCAGCATTTGATACACATCCCCGCCCGAACGCGACGTGCTCACCCGAGTCCCCATCACCACCGGCCCAACGTCCACCGGCCGCAGGCCCTGTGCGTTCTTTTCCAGCAGCCGCCTCCGCAACAATGCCCAGAAGTCGCGATATTCTTTCTGATCTTTCCGCGTCTCCATCAGGAACAGCGACGCCGAAAAATCCGCGAACCCCTCGCTCATCCACTGGTCGCGATAGCTGCCAAATCCAACCGTCTGTCCCCACCACTGATGCGCCACCTCATGAGCTGTCACAACCTTCCAGTAGGACGGATCGTGATCGAGTAGCCCCAGTTGGTGTTTGATCGTGTCATCCCAGAAGTAGCAGATCGGCAGGTAAACCAGCGTAGGCCAACTCTGGCCGTAGTTGCACGCCGTCTGTTGAGTCAGAGACACATGGTCGTACGGCAGAGGCCCAAAAAAATCCGTATAAATCTGGATCGCCGCATCTCCCTCCGACGTCGCCACCTTCAGCATCCCCGTCGTCGACAAATTACCCAGTGCCATGACGGGGCGATCCGTCAATCCGCTGAAATGGTCCGCCAGCGCAGTGTTGGCATACGTCACCACCTGCACATTTTTATTCCGCTCGCTCTGGTCGCTTCTGAACTCCCCCATGTTGAAGCCCGCAACCGCAATCGGAGCCTGTGTCTGCCACACACTCACCTTCTGCGACCCCTCGTCGTTCTCTGTAATCCGATTCCCGGTCGCGACCACCTGCACGCTCTTCGGCGTATGAAACGTCATCTGGTAATGCGCGTAATTGCCCAGCGATCCCTCCACATTCGGATACCAGCTCTCCCGAGCAACCAGATAGTAGTTGCCGCTCCCCATATCCAGCACAACGTCCTTGCCCGCATAGTTCGTCGTAATCTGAATCGTCTCTCCCGCCTTCAGCGGCTTTTGCAGCACCACCGCAAAGTCCGCATCATGATTCTTGTCCTCCTGGATAAAATCAAGAGCCTCCCCGCCCGGTCCCCACACGCCGCTCACGCGCAACGTAGGCGCAAGCAGCAGCGGAATCACCTTCACCCCATCCCGCACCGCGGCTACAGCGCTGACCACCGTCCCAGTCATCTTCCCGTTCTTCTCAATTGTCATATCGATCGTTTGCTGCGGAATGCGGAACACGTCGTTCGCCGTTCCCAGGGTTATCTTCCGCTGCTCCTCCGAACGAAAGCCCAGCGTCACATCAAAACCCTCATCACTGGACGTCAGCAACCCCACTTCCTCTGGAGCAACCCCCATCGCTCCGTGCGGATCCACAACATAGATCAGCCGTTTCGAAAACATCGGCCCCTTCATATCCGCCAGAAAAAACCCGCCACCCCCGGGCCGGACAACATCCTCAAGCAGCCGAATCTCCACATCATGCTTCAGGCTCCTGCGAAACAGCGACTGGGCCTCCTGCGCCTGTTGCATCGCGCTGCCTGACGCAGGAGCTTGCGCCACCGAGCCTTTCTGCAGCTCCGTCGCCGTTCCATCCGTAAACTCAAACACTGCACTGGTAAACGGCTGGTCCAGCAACTCCGTCTTCATGACGATCTTCAGCTGCCGGCGCTCCATCGCCGACGGAGGCTCGACGTGCAACTTTCCATTTCCCAGAAACACCGCGCCCGTCACCACCCCGCCTACCTCGCCATACAGGTAGAACGTTCCATCGTTGAACGTAAACACGCCGGCGTCCCGCTTCAGCGAAAAATTCTTCACCGTAAACGACGGCCCATTCGCCGTCCGTGCCCGCAGTGCCTGGTACAGCGTATTCGCGTTCGCCGCCTTTGCCGGCTCCAGTTTCTCAGGAGCCTTCATCGCCGGCGGAGGAGGAGGAATCGTCTCACGTTTCTCCGCTTGATCCCGTCGTTGCAAATCAGGCTGTTGCTGACCCCACGCTACCCATGCGCCCACCAGAAAAACAACCCAGACCCCGACCTTCACGTTCATCGTTAACCTATCAATTGCTCAGAAAATATCCGAGTATCCCATCGTTATCTCTTCCGCGCAAGGTGAATCTCTCACGGGACCGCGTCGATCAATGGCGTTCCCGCCTTGAGCTCTGCGGCGTTCCAATCAAATCCCACAGAGCGCGCCAGCGTAGCCGCCACCTGGCTCTGAGTCACAGCAGAAACATTCGCGCGATTTCCCAGCGGCGCAGTCGCCGGCCCCATAAAGTCCATAAAGATGTACTTCGAATCCGGAAGCTTCTGCCCGTGACTGGTCCAATCCTTCGCGCTGCTTCCCCGCCCATGGTCAGGAAGAAAGATCAGCGTCGTCGTTCCCCGATACTCCGGCATCGCCTGCAGCGCAGTCCACAGCTGCTCCAGATAGCTGTCCACCCGATTCGCCGCATTCAGATACTCCCCATAGTTCCCCGCATGGGCCCAGTCGTCGGTCTCGCCGAGCGAAAGAAAGACTACCCGAGGCTTCTTCGCCTTGATGTATTCCATCGCCGTATAAAACACCGGTGCATCAAACGGTTCGTCGTCCCACTCCCGCGGCGTCTCCGCCTTCCACGAGTTCAATAGCTCCAGACGCGGAGTCATCGGCGTCATCATCAATGCGTCATATCCTGCGTTAACCGTGCACCCACACCGGCCGGCATTCACGATGGCCGAAATTACATTCCACGCGCCGAACGCTGCCACCTGCCCCTTCAACCCAGGCTGCTGATTCAGCCACTCCAGCACCGTCACATTCGGATTTGGCACATTGTCATTCGAGTTAATCCGTGGGTCTCCATGGCCTGTCAACGTCTCGTTGTAACCCGGATACGAAAAATTAAATCCATTCGTAACGAACGCATCGGAATGCGCGTCTCTGTCTCCATACATCTGTCCCTGCGAGACCATCGTCTTCCACAAGAACGGCATCAATCGCTCCCGGCGTTCCTCTGCGGTTGCCGCAAGATACTTCTCCTTCAACTCCTTCACGCTTCGTCCGTTGAAGTACTGCTTCGGTGTAAGCAGGTTTTCATCTGCGCCACGAAATACCTCCTGCCACCGCAATCCGTCCGTCATCACAAGGACCACATGCGATGTCGCATTGCGATCCTGTGGCCAACCCGCCGTCCCACTTATCCCTCCCAGCAACAACGCAGTCACGACAACCCACATCCTCTTCCGCAAGGCGCTTCTCCCATTCAATTTTTCTTCACGCAAATCACCAGGCCGCGCCGCAATCTGCGGGATGCCGCTTGATAGTTGGTTGCAGCGCACTCATCCTACGCCACGTCGATCACAACCATGTATCGACTCAACATCGAAAGTACAAAACCACTGCAACAAGACGAAAAATCATAGACCGAGGAATGAAAACTCGTCTACCTCGCACTGTGATATCTCAAAAAAAATATTGCAATCTTCACAAAAGAAGGATAGTGTTGTCCCACTTCTTTCTTAAATTCAAGTTTTCGCCACACTTTCTATCAGCCGTCTGGCCCTTGGAATACGGTGACGTAACCAGCAGCATCCCGCTGCGAAGCCAACCTGTTGTTTAAAGCTGTCCACAAAAAAACGCCTTCAAGGCGAATAAGAAACCGTTTTCCTTTTTGGAGGGTCCTATGCATCCACCATCACGCAGAACCGTACGAGCTGCTCTCTGCAGCCTCGCCGCCATCCTCCTAACCCTGATCAGCGCAACGTTCGTTCAAGCCCAAACCTTTCGCGGCGGCATCAACGGCATCGTAACTGACAAAACCGGAGCCTCCATAGCGAACGCGGCCGTAACCGCGGTTCAAGCCGATACAAACATCTCCCACACAACGACATCCTCCAGCGCCGGAGAGTACCTCTTTCAAGACCTTCCCCTCGGCACGTACAGCGTTACCGTTAGCTTCACTGGATTTCAAACCATCAAGACCGACAAAATCTCCGTGCAGGCCGGAGTCATCTACACCCTGCCGGTAGTCCTTCAGCTTTCCACCTCGTCAGTCACTGTCGAAGTCGATGCCGCCGGCGTTGCGCTCGACACCACAAGCACCACGCAGACCACAATCCTCGACGCGAAGGCCGTCTCCAACCTTCCACTCAATGGTCGCGACTTCACTCAAATGATCGGCCTCACGCCCGGATATGCCGGTTACACCGGAGGCGGTTACGGCGCTCTTAACGGAACCCGCGCCAACCAGATGAACTGGCAGATCGACGGCGTCGACAACAACGATCTTTGGCACAACATTCCTGCAGTCAATCAGGGAGGCGTCTCTGGCATCGCCGGAATTATTCTTCCGCTGGATGCCGTCGATCAGTTCTCCGCGCAGACGCAGGCCGGCCCAGAAGGCGGCCGCAATCCCGGAGGCACCGTCAACCTCACACTTCGCGCCGGCACCAACCAGTTCCACGGCACCGTCTACTACTTCAACCGCAACGAGGCTTTCGGCGCCAAGAGCCCTTTCTCCGACACAAAGCAGAAGGTGCGCAACTACAACACCGGATTCTCGCTCGGCGGCCCTTTCCTCCACGACAAGCTCTTCGGTTTTGTCACCTTTGAGCATCAGCGTTTCGTTATCGGCCAATCCGGCACCGCGACCGAACCGTCGGTCGGCTGGCAGAATCAGGCGAAAGCCATCCTCGCCACAAATCACATCGCCGTTAACCCCGTGATGCAGGACGTCCTCAACGCGCTCTGGGCATCGAGCGCGCTCGCTGGCGATACCAAGGGCGTAGCCAACAACTACCATTCCACCGATCCCGAGTTTGGCTACAGTTGGAACGGTCTCGGCAAAGTCGACTGGACCATCTCTCCGAAAGACACTCTCAGCGCGCACTGGTTCGTCGGCCAGGGCAATCAGGTCGCTCCGGTCGGCTCACAGCTTCTCGCCTTCTACGAAGAAGCCCCGATCCACGTCCAGAACATCGCCATCGTTTACAACCGTGTGATCTCGCCGCGAATGACCAACCAGCTCCTCGTTGGCGTCAACTACTTCAACCAGGTCTTCAACGACTACAAGACGCCCGCTAACGTTCAGGCTCTCGGCTTCATCACAGCAGCGCCCTTCCCCAACTCTCCCAACATGGTCATCAAGAACTTTGATCCAGTCGGCGAGACACCTCCCGAGGGACGCAACGACATCACAGGCCACCTCACCGATCAGCTCTCCTGGGTCATCGGCAAACATCAGCTCCGCTTTGGCGGCGAGTATCGTCAAGCCCAGCTCGACGAGTTCTACCACCGTCACGCCACCGGCAGCTTTAGCTTTGACGGCTCGCGCATTCAGTCCCTCCCTGGCGTTATTCTCCCCGCGCCCAACCCCGACCAACTTGACGGCTATCGCTACGCCTTGGCTGACTATCTTGCCGGATTTACTTCCAATGCCTCCATCGCCATCGGCGATCCCGAGCGTCAGGTCTTCGTCAACACCTGGTTCCTGAACGCCGGCGACTCCTTCCAGGTCAGCCCCAAACTCAACGTCAACTACGGTGTCCGCTTCGACTACGAAGGACCTCTCCACAACGGCAACAAGGATCTCTCCGTCTTCCGTCCCGCTTTGACCTCGACCAACGGCCTTGCGTTTCAGGGATCGCAGGTCGACTCGCTCTATAACCGTTACTGGAAGAGTTTCAGTCCGCGTCTTGGAGGCAGCTATGCGCTCGATCAGAAGACAGTGCTCCGCGCTGCGTACGGCTTCTACTTCGACACTCCAAATCTCAATCCCTTCCTCGACAACCGCCCCGGCAACGCCGCTCCAAATGGCGTAGAAGGAAACCCCGGTGGCCCCAACCCTGTCTACACCATCGCCCCCACGGGCGGCGCAAAGACAACGATCGTGAAGAATGTCCCCATCTTCCCGACCACGCAGAGCTACCCCTGCAATGCAACGTCAACCTGCGGCGTCTTCTCCATCAATCCCAACTTCCGCTCGGCCTACAACCAGAACTACAGCCTGAACGTCGAACACACACTCTCACCAAGCGTCATCGCTCAAGTCGGCTACGTCGGCAGCCAGGGACGCCGTCTTCTCAGCCTCATCGATATCAACCAACTCAATATTGATGCTCACGCCACAGCTCGTCCCTACGCGTCAACCTATCCGCAGTACAACAACATCAACGAGGTCCGGAGCGGCGGCACCTCAAACTACAACGCTCTCCAGACTCAGATCCGCCTGCAGAGTTGGCATCGCCTCTCCGGCTCCGTCGTCTACACCTGGAGTCATAACCTCGACGAAGTCACCGCCTATCGTGGCGCTCTCCCGCAGGACAGCTTCAACTTCAAGGGCGACTACGGCAACACGGACTTCGACACTCGCAACACCTTTGTTGGCTTCCTTAGCTATGCGATTCCCGGCTCCTCGCACGCTCGATTGCTTACCAACGGTTGGCAGGTCAACTCTCTGCTCAGCTTCCACGGCGGCCAGCCCTTCACCGTCCACGCATCAGGCGATATCAGCGGAACCAACGAAGGCAACGATCGCGCCGTACAGATCGGAGCCGTTCGCAAGGGTTATCAGGGACAAAAGCCCGATGCAAACTGGATCGACCCGGCGGCCTTTGCCGATCCCGCCACCGGAACCTTCGGCTCAAGCCGTCGCAACGGTTACTACGGTCCGGGCTACTCTGATGTCGATCTCTCCTTCTTCAAAGACACGAAGATCAAGGAGTTCGTGACCCTCCAGTTCCGCGCAGAGATGTTCAACCTCTTCAACCGCGTCAACTACGCTCCTCCCGGCGGCGGCGGCGTCTCCGTCGGCGGCAACTTCACCCTCAACGACACCATCGGCGACTACAACGGAGCTCCTGGCATCGGGGCCGGCGAACCATTCAACACTCAATTCGCTGTAAAAATCATCTTCTAACCCACCGCGTACAAACAGAAAAACGCCCCATCCTTGCAGTCCTCGAGGATGGGGCGCCCGCGTTAGGAAACTAGAGCAATTTGACCGATGTAACCTCGATTGTGTCGCCTTTCACTTCGCCGGTCACATTCACCCGCAAATGATCGGCCTTATCCGAAGCCTTCAGTGCTGCGAGCACCTTCGCATTGCCGTTCGCATCGAACTTCAGAAACTTACTGTCCGCAGTCACGATTCCAAAGCCGCTCTTCTCACAGCCAATGGCACACTCTCGCGTATGCTTGTCCGCATCTGCGGAGGCCGTCTTTGAGCAAGCCACATCGACGACGGAAACATCGTTGAAGGTCTGGGGAGCGGCCAGTGCGGGAGCGGCCAAAAGACCAACCGCCAGGAAAGAAGCAAGCTTTTTCATCATCATTGTCCATCTCCTCATTCTGCCTGGTATCTGAACCGTGAATCGAGCAGCCGGATTCTCCGGCTAATGAAAGCATCACAAATCCTACCTTTGTCTCCGCGGCCAGTCCAGTCTTTGACGACGATTTCCTGCTTTTCTTCCTACCGTTGCCGATCGGCAGGCGAAACTTACACCGGCCACTTCCAGTCGGTAATCTCTTTCCGGTCGATCCCGTTCTCGTGCGCATAGTTCACGCTCTCGATAATCTGGTCCTTCAGCCACTCCTTCAGGTGAGCCGCCGTCGACTGAAGCCTCGGCACTCGGTCGATCACATCGATTGCCAGGTCAAATCGATCGATCTGGTTCAGAATCGCCAGTTCCAGCGGAGTGTTGATGTTTCCCCTCTCCTTGTACCCGCGCACATGGATGTTGCTATGGTTCTTCCGCCGGTAAGTAAATTTATGGATCAGCGAAGGATACGCGTGGAAGTTGAAGATCACCGGCCGGTCCAGCGTAAACAGGCTGTCAAACTCTCGGTCCGACAACCCATGCGGATGCTCCGCCTCCGGCATCAACCGGAACAGGTCCACCACATTCACAAAACGAATCTTCAAATCCGTGCAATGCTCACGCAGAATCGCCACTGCCGCCAGCGCCTCCGCCGTTGGAATATCCCCCGCGCAAGCCATCACCACATCCGGCTCCTGCCCTGCATCGGTGCTCGCAAAATCCCATATTCCGATGCCCTTCGTGCAATGTTTCACCGCCTCATCCATATTCAAATACTGCAGATGCGGAGCCTTATCCGCCACGATCACATTCACATAGTTCGTACTGCGCAAACAGTGATCCGCCACGCTCAGCAGACAGTTCGCATCCGGAGGCAGATAGATCCGCGTCACCGCTGGACTCTTATTCGACACCACATCCACAAACCCAGGATCCTGGTGCGTGAATCCGTTATGATCCTGCCGCCACACCAGCGAAGTAATCAGCAGATTGATCGAAGAGATCGGCGCTCTCCATCGCAACTCAAGCTTGCTCTTCTCCAGCCACTTCGCATGCTGATTGAACATCGAGTCGATGATGTGCACAAACGCCTCATACGTCGAGAAGAAGCCATGCCTCCCCGTCAGCACATACCCTTCAAACCACCCCTCCAGCGTGTGTTCGCTCAGCATCTCCATCACGCGCCCGTCTGGAGTGATCTCCGTCCCATCCGCGTCCTCCGGCAGAATCTCCGAAACCCACGTCTTCTCGCTCGCCTCATAGATCACCTGCAGTCGGTTCGAAGCCGTCTCATCCGGCCCAAACACCCGGAAGCTGCTCATATTCTTCTTCATCACATCACGCAAAAATCCGCCCAGCACAAACGTCGGAGAAACCTCCACCTGCCCGGGCTTCTTTACCTCAACTGCATACTTGCGAAAGTCCGGCATTTCCAGCGGCTTTCGCAGCACCCCTCCATTCGCATGCGGATTCCCGGTAATCCTCTTCGTCCCCTTCGGAGCCATCTCGCGCAACTCTTCAATCAATCTGCCCTGCGTGTCAAACAACTCCTCCGGCTTATAGCTCTTCATCCATCGCTCAAGCTGTTTCAAATGCTTCGGATTCTTCTTCACCTCAGGCAGCGGAATCTGGTGCGCTCTCCAGAATCCCTCCACCTTGTGCCCATCCACCTCCTTAGGCCCCGTCCATCCCTTCGGCGTGCGCAGCACAATCATCGGCCACCGCGGTCTCTCCGCCTTCGGCGCACTACCCTTACGAGCCTTCGCCTGAATATCGCGAATCTCCAACACACATCGCTCCATCACCTCGGCCATCAAGCGATGTATCGTCGCCGGATCATCTCCCGCCACGACGTACGGTTTCCACCCATAACCCTTCAGCAGCCATTCCAGCTCTTCCTCACTAATTCGAGCCAGCACCGTAGGGTTCGCGATTTTGTATCCATTCAAATGCAACACCGGCAGCACGGCGCCATCGCGCACCGGGTTCAAAAACTTGTTCGCATGCCAACTCGTGGCCAGCGGCCCAGTCTCCGCCTCGCCATCACCCACCATCACAGTCACAATCAAATCCGGATTATCAAAAGCCGCCCCAAACCCATGCGACAAGCTATATCCCAGCTCCCCACCCTCATGAATCGACCCAGGAGTCTCAGGCGTGCAGTGGCTTCCGATCCCACCCGGGAAACGAGAATTGCTTGAAAAACTTCTGCAGCCCAACCTCATCCTCGCTCTTGTCGGGATACACCTCCGAATACACACCCTCCAGATAGCAGTTCGACAGCGTCGCCGGAGCCCCATGCCCAGGCCCTGAAAGAAAGATCACATTCAGGTCATACTTCTTGATCAGCCGGTTCAGATGCACCCAGGTAAACGACTGCCCCGGATCCGATCCCCAATGCCCCAACAACCTATTCTTGATGTGCTCTGCCTTCAGCGGCAGCAGCAGAAGCGGATTTTCAACCAGGTAAAGCATCCCCACTGAAAGATAGTTGCACGCCCTCCAGTAAGCATCCATCTTCCGCAGCTCTTCGGCCGACAACGCCTGCGCACCCTGGCTCTTTTCCATCGGCAATTCCTTTGTCGATCTCTTAGCCACGCTCTTCATAGACAACTCCTTCGCGTAAAAGTGTGAGCGGAAACGGAACCCGTCGATAATATGTAACTGGAAATGAACTAATCGCTGGATTGCGCCATGCGGCTGACATGCACGGCAATCATCCAGTCCTCTTTTGCCGGAACCACAAGCACCATTGGCATAGAGTCAGGTATATTTAGACGCCGAATTGCATTTCCAGTCGCCTCATTCAACGCAGAATTAATCGAAATTCCAAAATTCCCCAACCCACCGAGAATCTCAGCCCGCGACCGCGCATCATTTTCCCCAATCCCGCCCGCAAACACCACGGCATCCACCCCACCCATCAGCGCGATGAACCCTCCCACCGCCTTCTTCACGCTCCGCGTAAAGATCTCCACCGCCAGCTTCGCCCGCGAATCACCCTTCTCTGCTGCCTCTCGAACCGCCTTCATATCGTTCGGTAGACCCGACAACGCCACCATCCCCGCATCATGGTTCAGCATCGTCTCCAGCGCACTCTCGCGATCCCCGTCCATCTGCCGCAACAAATAAAGCACCAGCCCGGGATCGAGATCTCCCGGTCGCGTCCCCATCACCACACCACCCGTCGGGGTCAGTCCCATCGTCGTGTCCACCGAACACCCCTCAACTACCGCTGTCACACTGCATCCACTCCCCAGGTGCGCAATCACCATCCGCTTAGGAAACGGAATGAAGTCGTCCGCCCGCAACTGCTTCACAATCGACTCGCAGCTCAGCCCATGAAACCCATACCGTCGCACGCCACGCTGGCGATACACCAATGGAATCGGATAAGTAGTCGCCACCTCCGGCATCGTCTCGTGAAACACCGTATCGAAACACGCATAGTGCCCTACATTCGGAAACCGCGCCATCATCTCCCTGATCACTGCGATCACCGCCGGATCATGCAGCGGCGCAAACTCCACCGCATCCTCAAGATCCTTCATCACTGCGTCATCGATCCGAACATGCCTGTTCAGCTTCGGCCCTGGATGCACCACCCGATATCCCACCGCCTCAAACCCCGACAGCCCCGCTCCACTCACTGCATCCACGACCGAATCGAGCGCCTCAACAGCGGTCTTCGCGGTCACATCAACAGATCCCCCGCTCAAATCTCGCTCATCCGCGCCGCGAAACTTAAACCTTACTGTCGCCCCGCCAATCCCGGTCACCTCACCCTCAGCCACCGAGCGCGGCCCCTCCGCCCCTGAGTCGAACAGAGAAAATTTAATCGACGAAGATCCGCTGTTAATAACCAGAGTTGTTGGCACGCAGGTGACCTGATCGATCTCGCTCTCAATACAGTACACCGGCCGCAGCGGTCACCAGTAAATTCCACGTGAAACCACGCGCCCGCCCATCCTTGTCGCGTAGTTGTCTCGCGCTTGTAAAAAGATAAACCAGACTCGCCATCCTTCAACTAAGCCGCCGCGCCAAACAATAAACTCACAGCAGCGCAGAGCCGTAGACCGCACGTGCTATACCGAAAACCCGTATGTCGGCCAGGCCTTCCCCATGACGACCACCCTCCCGCAGCCATCAGATTCGACGCACGCGAAACATCGCAGTGACTTTCTGCTTCTGCCCGGGCTCATCGGTTTCCTCTTCGCCTTCCGTATCTGTCTCACCGTCCTCTGGTTTCAGGACGAACCCGAAAGCGCGTCCGCCCTCACGGTCGCGCTGAGCCTCATTCTGTTCATCGCCGCCGCGCTCTCCACCATCGGCAGCAAACCCGCCATATCCACCTCATGCTTCCGAACCACCACTCTGCGCTGGATCGCCGCCTTCCTCGCGCTCAATCTCATCAGTCTGCTCTGGACCGCCGGTCCACTGGAGCCAGCCGCCAGCTACTGGGCCGGCTGGGCCGCCGACGTCGCTACCATCTGGTTCATCCTGCGCGACGGTTGCCCCGAAGACCAGGCCGCCGCCGTCATGAAAGGCTATGTCTGGGGCGCATCCGTCGTCGCCATCGTCGCCTGGAGCCTGCCTGCACTGCCGGACCTCAGACTCGGCGAAGAGACCTTCTTCCATCCCAACCTCATCAGCATGGCCTTCGTCTTCGGAATTTTGATGGCCCTCTATCTCGCCCACAAGGAGCCGAACTGGCATTGGCCTGCCTTCTGGCTAACCCTCACTCTCATCCGAACCATCAGTAAAACCTCCATCGCCGCTTTTTGCGTTGCCATGATCTTCTACCTCTTTAAGGAGGTAGCTCTAACGCGCGCCACAAAGATTAAAATCACCATCGCGGGACTAGTCATTCTGGCCTCACTCACGGGCCTGCTCGCGCAATACGCCAACAACTACACCGAGAGCTTCGACCCCTCCACACTTACCGGCCGCACCGTGATATGGGCCACGACTGCTGAATTCGCAATCGAGAAACCCCTCCTCGGCCATGGCTTTTATGCCTACCGCGTCGTCATCCCTCACTTCGGCACCTTCGAGGCCACCGACGCCCACAACGAACTCCTGCAGCACTTCTTCGCGCTGGGCGCATTCGGCGTTGTTCTCGTCATCGGTCTCTATTGGGGGATATTCCGCCAGATCCGTCGTGCTCCTCGCTCCACTCTTAAGACCTTCGCCGCGAGCATTCTCGTCTTTGCGCTCGTTCACGGACTGGCGGACACTCTTCCCTTCGACCTCTCGTTCCCCCTCTGGCTCATGGCCATGTTCTCCATTCTCCTCTCGGCTCAATCCGTCGCGGCGCATCCGATGCCGCCGGACACTCCCCCCGACCCGCATGCCGATCACGATTTCATCCATTAGAGAAAAGCTGCGCTCCCTCGGCCAGACTGTTGGCCTTGAGATCAGGCAGACCAATGTCTATTCTTCGAAGAACCTTCGCCTTCGCCATCTACTCTCCCACTTCCGGATCGACCTAGTCCTCGACGCCGGTGCCAACCACGGCCAGTTCGCGCGCCAATGCCGCTCCTGCGGCTACCGAGGAGAAATCATCTCCTTCGAAGCCGCCGCTGCCGCTCACGCCACGCTCCTCGCCAAAGCCTCAGCCGATCCCCTGTGGACCGTCGCTGACCGAGTCGCCCTAGGCGCTGCCGCCGCAGAAGCCGAGATCAACATCTCATCCAACTCCCAGTCCAGTTCCATCCTCCCAATGCTCGATGCGCATCTCGCCGCCGCGCCCGCTTCCCGTTATATCCAGAAAGAAAAGGTTCCCGTGCGCCGCCTCGACGATCTTCTGCCCGACCTCGATTCCAGCCGTCACATCCTCTTCAAACTCGATGTCCAGGGATATGAATCCCAGGTCCTGGCAGGAGCTCCCAGGCTTCTTAGTCGCGCACTAGCCGTACAACTCGAAATGTCTATTGTGCCGCTCTACGACGGTGAACTCCTCATGCCTCAGATGGTCGCCAAAATGTCTGCGTACGGTTTCGATCTCTGGGATCTCGAGGCAAATCTCCGCGATCCCCATATCAGCCGCCTCCTCGCAGTCGATGGCGTCTTCACCCGACGGCAAGAATCAAGCGGAGACCACACCTGAATAGATCCCTGCTCCATCGGTTGATACAGTAGTGCCACAGGAGCGCGCAGTGCCCCAGCTTCCGCAGCCGCAATCCAGGAAGATCGTCAGCATCCAGGTCTGCCGAGGACTCGCCGCCCTCCTCGTCGTCCTTACCCACATCCACGGCGTCGAAAAAACTCACTTCGCCTCCAACCATCTCCGCCTCTTCGGCTATGGCAACATCGGCGTCGATCTCTTCTTCGTCATCAGCGGCATCGTGATCGCCTCCGTCACTGCCGGAAAATTTGGCAGCCCACGCAACGCCGCCGTCTTTCTCTATCATCGCTTCGCGCGTATCTTCCCCATCTTCTGGATCTACAACACCCTCTCACTCCTTGCGAATCATCTTGCGCCATTGGCAGGCACTCACCAGCACTCCTTCAGTGTCCTTCCGTCCTACCTTCTCATCCCAGCCAGTCTCCCCATGCCACTCTTCCAGGGTTGGACACTTAGCTTCGAGCTTTATTTCTACCTCGCAGTCGCCCTCTTCCTTCTCGTCCCCGAACGCATAGCGCCCTGGCTCTTCGCGTTATGGGGCATCGCCGTGGTGGCGCTTAAACTTCACATCGGTCTCTCCCCCGCACTCATCGTCAATATGCTCATCAACCCCTCCATCCTCGAGTTCCTCGCCGGATACGCGCTCTTCCACATCTACCGCCGCTCCCGACTGCATCCCGCGGCAGGCATCGCTCTCATCGCCGCCTCCGTTCTTCTGCTCATCGTCATCGTCCTCCGCAACGACCCGGTCGCAATAGCCAACCAGCCTTGGAGACGCCCTCTCCTCTACGGCTCCTTCTCCGCTCTCTTCCTCTTCGGTGCCATGGAACTCGAGCGCACCCACATCATCCGCTATCTCCCCTTTTTCGCCTCCATCGGCGACTGGTCGTACTCCATCTATCTCTCCCATGTCCTCGTCGTAAACCTCGTGGCACGCCTGATCGTCACATCTCTCCCCAGCCCCACAGCGATCTTTCTCATCACAGCCATTAGCATCGCAGCCGTCTTGTTCGTTGGCTACCTCAGCTACACTTACCTCGAACGTCCGCTCATCACCCTCCTTTACCGACGAACAACATCTCCCGAAATCCACTCAAGACAACCCACGTAGCCAGAAAATCACACTTTTTAGCGGCACAAAATCGATCTGCTTCCTCTAAACTCACTCCATATGTGGAATGAAAAGAGCAACCCGGACCAACCTCAGGCCTTGGCTACGGTCCTATGGATACTGTGCGGTCTCAGCCTCGTCTTCAGTCTCTGGGTAGCCACCGTGGGCTGGAATAACACCATCTTCGACTTTCACGGATTCAGACAAGGTCAAACCGCGATCTCGGCAGAATCGATCCGCAACGGCGGTCCGATCCTGCGCTACGAAACTCCAGTCTTTGGCCCGCCCTGGTCGATACCGTTCGAGTTTCCGCTGTACCAGGCCCTGGTAGCTCTGCTGGCAAAAATCTTCGGAGCTCCGCTCGACCAGACAGGCCGGTTTGTGGCTGAACTATTTCGTTACCTTTGCTTCTTCCCGCTGGCAGCAATCCTTGCGCATTGTGGTCTGACACGAATGCAGCGGATCCCCACACTCGCCCTGTTTGCGGCCAGTCCGTTCTACAACTTTATTTCCCACCTATTCATGATCGAGTCAACAGCACTATTTCTATCGTTGATGTACATCGATCAAATATTCAGGCTGGTACAGGCGCCCGAGGGCGACAAGCGGAGACTGTGGTACATCACCGGCGCGGTGTCATTCGGAGTGCTCGCAGGATTAGTGAAGGTAACCACCCTCGCGCCATTCTTCCTCCTCGCCGGCTGCATGCTGCTTTGGCACTTCTGGGGCGAGTACCAGCATGGAAGACTGAAGACCGGCCCCGCTCTTGCCGTAGGAGTGCTTTGCCTCGGCCTCCCCGTAATCTTCACCGCATTGTGGACCAAATTCGCGGACGCAGTGAAGTCGCAGAATCCGCTTGGAATCCAGGAGACGAGCGCCGCCCTAAAGCAGTGGAACTTCGGGACCCTCGCGCAACGGATACACCCCGGGAACTACTTTCGCTTCTTCTATAACGTGAACGTGATGGTAGGCAGTCGTTGGCTGGCCGTCGCCGTTCTCATCATTGCGTTCTTTCTTTGCCGGCGCTGGCTTTGGGCGGCGGCAATTTGCATTGCGCTGTATCTCGTTACGATCGAGATCTTCTTCAACCTGCACTTCGTCCACGAATACTACGCCTACTCAAACGCCATCTTCATAGTAGGCGCCGTCGGAATCGTACTCGGCGCCATGGTCGGTCTCCCGGGCCGCGCTGCATGGACAGGGGTTGCGCTCCTGGCCGTAATGCTCGGAACCTGTGTCATTCGATACAAGCTCGAGTACTACGATCTTCAGCACGAAAACACCCTGCGCCGTGCGCAGACAGCGGCCCTGGTAGACCGCACAACCGGGCCAAACGATGTCATTCTCATCACAGGACTCGAATGGTCTTCGGAGCTTCCCTATCAAAGCCACCGCCGGGCAATCATGGCACCCACCGTACCGTCACTCAGCCCTGGATTGCGCCAGGCAATTCGCAATCAGGGACCCGATAAAATCGCTGCAGTCGTCGCGTGCGCAACCGGACGTAGCGATCCCTCGCTGCCCGAGTTACTCGGCCAGGTAGGAATGCCCGACACCTACGTGCTCCATGCGAACGACTGCGACATCTATGCGCGCCCTGTAGGTCGGGCAATATCCGGGACACCAGATTGAACTGGGCCACCCCTCCCTACCCCAAAAGTCACACAGTCTCCAACGCACACAATCCCCCATTTCCAACTAAACTCAATCTATGTGTGGAATAGTTGGCTATATCGGGCCTCAGCCCGTCGTCCCCGTCATCATTGAAGGTCTTCGCCGCCTCGAATACCGCGGCTACGACTCCGCCGGCATCGCTGTAGCCGGTGGACCCGAAGGTCTCGCCCTGCGCCGAGCCCCAGGCAAACTCCGCAACCTCGAAGTAGCCATCGCCGACTCGCCCCTCCATGGCTCCTTCGGCATCGGCCACACCCGCTGGGCCACCCACGGCCGCCCCACAGAAGAAAACGCCCATCCCCACCGCGACGGCTCCGGCACCCTCGTCGTCGTCCACAATGGCATCGTCGAAAACTACCTCAGCCTCAAGAACGCCCTCATCGCCAAAGGCCACAAGTTCGTCTCCGAGACCGACACCGAGATCATCGCCCACCTCATCGAAGACGAACTCAACCAGGCCGCGCACTCCAAACCCAACGGCAAGGCCGCGCCCGAAGCCAACACAGCCGAAGCCGTCCTCACTCTCAAAAAACCGGCGATTCCCCTCGAAGAAGCTGTCCGCCGCGCCGTCAAGCGCATCACCGGAGCCTTCGCCATCGGCGTCCTCTCCGCCCACGAGCCCAACAAGCTCGTCGCCGCCCGCATGGGCCCGCCCGCCGTCATCGGCATCGGCGACGGAGAATTCTTCCTCGCCTCCGACGTCCCCGGCATCCTCCACCACACCCGCAACATTCACTTCCTCGCCGACGGCGAAGTCGCGATCCTCACCAAAGACGGCGTAACCCTGACCGACTTCGAAGGCGCACCCCTCCCCCTCAAAGTCCAGCGCATCACCTGGGACCCGATCCAGGCCGAAAAAGCCGGCTACAAGCACTTCATGCTCAAGGAAATTAACGAGCAGCCCCGAGCCATCCGCGACACCACCCTCGGCCGCGTCTCCCTCGACACCGGCAAAGTCTTCCTCGAAAAACTCGACATCACCGACGAGGAAATCCGCAAAGCCAGCCAGATCACCATCGCCGCCTGCGGAACCTCCTGGCACGCTGGCCTCGCCGGCAAGTTCATGATCGAGCGCCTCGCCCGCCTCCCCGTCGAAGTCGACTACGCCTCCGAGTACCGCTACCGCGACCCCATCGCCGACCCGCACGCCATCGGCCTCCTCATCACCCAGTCCGGCGAAACCGCCGACACCCTCGCCGCCCAGGCCGAGCTCATCGCCAAAGGCTCCAAGACCCTCGCCATCTGCAACGTCGTCGGTGCCGCCATCACCCGCAAGGCCAACGGCACCATCACCACCAATGCCGGCCCCGAGATCGGCGTCGCCTCCACCAAGGCTTTCACCGCCCAGCTCACTGCGCTCTTCGTCCTCGCGCTCCATCTCGCGCAGGTCCGCGGCACCATCTCCGACGCCGAATCCCTCAAACTCGTCGACGAGCTCAGCAAAATCCCCGGCAAGCTCGACGCCATGCTCAACCCCAACGCCACCGGAACCTCCGAGGGAGTCGCCGCTCCCACACCCACTCCCATACCCGACCGCCGCAGCCGAGCCCGCAAGCCTCTCACTACCCAGTGCGAAGAGCTCGCCCGCCTCTTCCACACCGCCAACGACTTCCTCTTCCTCGGCCGCGGCATCCACTACCCCATCGCCCTCGAAGGCGCACTCAAATTAAAAGAGATCTCCTACATCCACGCCGAAGGCTACCCAGCCGGCGAGATGAAGCACGGCCCCAACGCCCTCATCGACGAGACCCTCCCCGTCGTCTGCATCGCCACCAAAGACCCCACCGACCCGAGCAGCGTCTTAAAGTATGAAAAGACCCTGAGCAATATTCAGGAGGTAACCGCACGCAGCGGCCGCGTCATCGCCATCGCCACCGAAGGCGACCACGAGATCAGCCAGCTCGTCGAGCAAACCATCTACATCCCGCAAGCCCCCGAACTACTTCTCCCCCTCCTCGAAGTAGTCCCCCTCCAACTCCTCGCCTACCACATAGCCGTAAGACGAGGCTGCGACGTAGACCAACCAAGAAATCTGGCAAAGTCTGTAACGGTCGAGTAGCGTTGTCTGATCTGAACTCAGCGCTAACCATGACGAATAGCGGAGAATCCGAGCCATTGGAAAATCCAAGTGGATAGGGCAGACCAGCAATGATTCCCCGCAATTCCGACCAGTAACTCTTTACCACCAGCTTCGCAGTCTTCTCAAAGGCTCTATAGGAACTCATGCAATAAGATCGCATGATGGGGCATCCCCGCACCCCGCACCGCCTTCGCTCGAAGGCGAGCAATAATTTTTAATAGTCTCTCGATCCAAACTACAGTAGTCTTTCGCAAAACTAGCTCTTCCGAGAGGCGTACCCCATGAAACGATCTATCGCTTTTTTCGGCTTTTTTCTCCTCTTCCTCTTCACAACAAACTCACACGCAGACATCATCTCAGCGACCTCATCTGGGTTTGTGTCTGTGGGTTCTGTCACAAATGCCCAGGTTGATTTCACCAACTGGAACGCCTCAGGAGGTTGCGGAGGCATCGATCCATGCATCGTCGGCGCATCGATCATTCCAATCAGCATCACCGAAGACGGCTTCAAAAACAGCATTACGTTCACATACGGACCGAACTTCGATTTTGACTATTCGACAACGGGTCCGGGAGATCGTCTGATCCTGACCTACCCAGGAACCTCAGCAGACGGACTTAACCTCGACCTGACACTTACGGGAGCATCTCTGTATCTGGCACCTGCACCACAAGGCATTCCAGATTATGGAGTAGTCCCTTTTTCGGGACCGTCTTCTACGGGAGTCTCTTCCTGCCCCAGCCTGAATCCGAATCCAGGAAACTATTGCTACACCTTTGCACAGGACCTCACAGCCAGCAGCGGAAGCAATTTTGTCGATATATCTCTTCCTTTTAATCAAGCGGATAATGGACAGTTCGAGCTTTATCTCGCTGTCGACGGACTCAATCCGAATGGCGGGACCTTTACCATCAACGAAAATCCAGTAAATATCGCTCCAGAACCGACAACCTTTCTTCTCTTCGGAACTGGATTCGCTGGACTGGCACAAATCCTCCGCAGGAAAGTATCGAAGAATTTATAGCTAACCCATGCCTTGGGTGCCCCATTCATGCGGCTTTCATCGCATGAATGGGCCGTCGGGTGGCTACATCTAACCCTTTCCACCAAATCGGCGGGGGGGCCACATCTGACAGATAACAAATTTTGGGTGCCCCATCTTCGCGACGGTCTCATCGTCGCTAAGGTGGGCATTTGCGCAAAAGCGCGAACCTATCTTCCCTTAGCGGCGGACCGACGCTCCAACTCAAACATCCTGCATCTTACATAACAGGTGGGAGAGACAGCGTCTAAAAAGGAACCAAAGCCCACCCACACTCCCCTCAAAACGAGTTCTCGAACATGTCCAGAGCCACATCGAAGAGCACATCGACCTCATCGCGAAACACGAACAGGACTTCCTCATTCGTCGCACCCCATCCGAACGCCTCGGCGACACCATCGCCGGTTTCGCAGGTAGTCTTGGCTTCGTCTGCATCCACCTGGCAGTCTTCGCCGGCTGGATGATCTTCAACGCAGCTCCCTCAACCCGCGCCCACCACTTCGATCCACCGCCGTTCCCTCTTCTCGCCACCCTCGTAGCGCTCGAAGCCATTTTGCTGGCGAGCATCATCCTCATGCGCCAGTCGCGCATGAGCCGCCGCGCCGAGGAACGCGATCACCTCATGCTTCAAATCCTCCTCCTAACAGAAAAAGAGATCACCGCCGTACTCGGTATGGACCGCAAGATTGCCGGACAAGTCGGCCTCCAACGCGTCGCCAACGATAAGGAACTCGAGCAACTCAGCCAGCACACCTCCATCGACGACGTAGCCCAAACACTCAAAAACAAACTCCCCTCCGAATAACCTCTCAAACCGAGGGTCACGACCACTGCTTCCCCTATCTGAACGAAGACATGGACCGTTTCGATCAATTAATCGCACTTGCCTGTGAGGCAACGAGCTCCCACATCCCTTTCACCTTAAACAAAGTCAAAGTAGAACGGAACTGTCCATTGATGGATGCTCCCTTAAGTTCACTCTTGACCGTGACATGTGCCGTCACAATCGCCATCTCCCCATAAATTCTCACTTGGATCTCATCGTATTTGGCATAGTCGTACTTCAGATCGCCGGATCGTATCGGTGCCACCCGCTGTTCCTTGTTCTGAATCGTTCCCGTCGGAGTAACGAACGTATAGTCGGATGCCGTCATCCGGTCGAGCGCGGCGGCGTCATTCTGGCTAAAGGCGGCGGAAAAATCATCGATAAACCTCCGGACTGTCTCCTCATTTTGGCTAACGTGTGCAGTTTGTCCGAAACAAAAAGCTGCTGACGCAAGGATGGCGACACACATAAATCGTTTCATCAACAACCCCCAAATCACAAAAACGTGTCGCAACCTGTGTTGTTGGCCCGTGAGGCATTGACGGTAAGTTAGACTCGTCGGCTCCTTAATCGGGTCGGTGGCCACACAAAAACTAAACCGATTGAAATCCCACCACCAGCCATAAAATCGACTCTCCCGCGTCTCTGGCGCCAAAACCAGAAACCAGATCGACGCAACTACCTCGTCTCAGGGTCGGTCTGATAAGGAATCGACTTCGAACTGCCAGACATCCCAGACATCCAACCAAAAGGTTGCCCATATCATTCTGCGATGTGTGCATGCGTTACCCGAGGCTGGCCCAGCTGAGGTTTGGCACAACATCAGGCACCTGACTTGACAAGGCAGACTCCCCAAACCCTCACCCCGCATCATCCGGTCCCTCACCTCATCTTGAAACGAAGCGTAAGTCCAGACCTAACCCCCTTTGTTCTTAGACTTTGCACAAAAGTGACGGGGAGGGGGCGGGCCCACATGAGTAGGCGCTACTTCCACCATAAAAGCAACACGACGGCCGCGAGATCGTTGCGAACGAAGAACATCGCAACCGCTAGGCAGCCGCCGTCGAACTCTTAGGCCACTTGCCCGTCTCCTCACCATAGAGGCTGTAAACGATGTCGCAGAGCTCTTCGAGTTCGAAGGTCGGCGGACCCTGCATGAATCCATCGATCGCCAGGACAAATTCCAGCTGCGGATTCTGGTTCACACCATATAGCGTCAAGGAAGTAAGCGAACCGATGCGCGTCGATCGCGAAAGCTCCGGAACCCACTTCTTATCAAGAAACGACTGCAAATGATGCGGAGTAACACCCGTCTTCAACTTAACACCCACAATGAACATGGAATGACCCTCCTCGTTTTGCATCTCGGAAAAGCGGAACGGCGCTAATGCTACACCTATTTCCCCACGAGCGTTCGCCGAACCGCGCTCTTGCGAAGAGTGCGATGTAAACTGCTGACACAGCCACTATGCAGGGAAGGAAAATGACCCTCAGGAATAGCAACGCCGTAGCACGTCTCTTATGCTTCATGTTGACAATCGGAACACTCGCCGCCAGCGCGGCGGCTCAACAACCCTCGCATGGCCCCGCAAGGGGATACCTGCTCATCACCGGAGGCGCAACCCAGCCACCCGATTTCCAGCGCTTCATCGAAATGTCCGGGGGCAGGAACGCCCACATCGTCGTCATTCCGACTGCCTCAGTCACTAAACCAACCGACCCGGCCAAGCTCCTGGAAGAATACTGCGGCCCCAAAAGCCCCTTCGCAGCAGTGCAATGCACCGTCCTCCACAGTACCGACCGCACCATCGCCAACTCGGTTGACTTTGCCGCGCCCCTAACTACCGCCACGGGAGTCTGGATCGAAGGCGGCCGCCACTGGCGTCTTACCAACGCATACCTCGGCACCCGCACCCTCAACGAAATGTTCAACCTCCTCAATCGCGGAGGCGTCATCGGCGGAGGCTCCGCCGGCGCAACCGTTCAGGGCTCCTACATGGTCCGAGGCTCCTCCAACCCCGACGACAACACCATCATGATGGCCCCCGGTCACGAGATTGGCTTCGGCTTTTTCACCAACGTCACCATCGATCAGCATGTGGACACCCGCCACCGCCAATACGACCTCGCTCCCGTCATCAAACTCCACCCCGATCTCCTGGGTCTTGGCCTGGACCAAAGCACATCCATCACAGTCCACGGAGACATACTCACAGTGAACGGACCGATGCGCGTCGCCGTCTGGGATGGAAAAGACCACGACGACAAGGGCTACTACTACCTGCAGACCGGCGACCAACTCAACACAGCCACCCGAGTCGCAACCCTGGTACCCCATCCCGCCGAGACAACCCAGAAAGAGACACCCGGCAAGTAGCGGATCAAGCCCCAGGAGGCACAAACCGTACCTTGACAAATCCCACCCCAAAAACCCACTTTGTGTAACCCGCAGCCGAGTCAATCAACTCCGGGCACAAAGCGTAAGTCCAGACCTAAAGTCTCTCGTTCGAAGACTTTGCGCTAATTAGGGTAGAGGGGGCACATGAACAGAAGGAGAGTTCATGTGGAACTCGCGCAAGGCGCAAACCGTTCTTCCCAGACCGCTCTCGTTTTATTTGGGATTCTTGGCAGGAGCCGTGGTCTTCGTCGCAGGCACCTTCGTATCTTTCTTGGCGTCGGTCTTGCTTCCGCCCGCGGTTGCAGTCGACGATTTAGAGTTTGTCTTGGAAGTAGACGTAGGCGCATCTTTCTTTGGTGTATCCAGAGCCATACTGTTCAAAACTGGCACCGCAAGCACGAAGGTAAGAACAACGAAGCCCATACGACGAATCTGCACAATCCCTCCGGATCAAGAAATTTCCTCCGCCAGAGTATTCGATCAGGACAAATTCACGAAGGGAAAAAAATCTACAGCTTTACCGTAGAGGTACTCATCGGCAAACGTCCGCACGCGAAAATCTACGCAGGACAACCTGCATCCATCCACTGCTTGAAGACTGAAACACGATCTGCCGCCCAGGGTTCGTCCGGAGGCATCGAGCCATCAGCAACCGTACCGTAGACACTCTTCGCGTTGGCCATAACACACATCCACGCGGGATCATCAAGATCAACCCCCATGGGCTTCATACACTCAATGTCCTCTTCCCGGAAAAGAGGGCGGATATCTTTTGCAAAACTAAGAGCCATTGCGCCTCCTTGTGATGCTTGCACGCCGCATTCCCCAAAGTGTACGACTACAGACACCCAAAGGAAAACCAAGGTAGTCGCCACAAGGCCGGAGCCACCTTCCCGAGTGGTAGCCTTTAGTCATGGCTGGCCCGACTCTGCAAGACCGCCTCAACATCCTGCTCGACCATCTCGCCGAAGCCGAACGCGAGTACGTTGCAGGAGTCCCTTACCCCGATCCCACCGGGGGCAACTGGCCCGACAAAATTGCCGGCATCAAACAACATATCGCCGCCATCCGCGAAATGATCGCCAACGAATAACTCTCCTCACCACCGGCCAGCCAAAACCCCCCGCAGATCTTCACCCGGGCACCGCCCATGATTAAAATAAATCTTGGAGCCTGAAATGCCCTTCCCCATCAAGACCTGCGCCATCTGCAAAGAAGAGTTCGAACTCAAACCCGACAAACCTGGCTTCGCCAATCGTTGCCCACAGTGCAGCGAGGAAGCCAGCGACTCTGCAACCGACTCCGCGACCAGGAGTCGCATATCGACTGACGAACGTAAGACCACTAGAGAAGCGAACGAAGCCCGGCGCCAGGCCATGCGCAACCTCCTCTATCGCAAGGACAGCTGACACTAGATTCGCTCATGCAATGAGTGAACCGTTCGCTTAGCACAGCAAGGCGAACCGCGGTCCATGAGCCAATCGTTCCGCAACTGTCAGACCACTCCACGTGTCGATCCTCGTCTGAAAATTAATCTTCGCTTGCAAATCCAGCGCAGACCTCTGCCCGTTATCCAACCAACCAGGAAAGTTTCCCTGCCTCTTTGCCGACCAGACATTGACCGTGGATGACATTCCTGGAATCAGCAGAGGAGATCAAGGCTATGACCGCTTCAATTCACAACGCTTCCAACGAAACCGAAATAACTCGTTCACCAGAAGACAATCAGACAGGATCCTCGCGGCGCTCCTTCCTCAGAAACGCCGCCGTCACTGGGGCCACCCTCGCAACTCTCGGCACATTCGCCACTACAACCTCAGCCGCGCAGCAGGAGGAAGATACCGAAAGCATGAAGTACGAGCACGACCATCTCAAGAGAAGTGATCGTGACATTCTTATCGCCGCACAAATCGCAGAGGCGCTAGCCGTTACCACCTACACCAACATCATCAACACCTCTCCGTTCTTCAAAACAATCCCCGACGACGATCAGGGTTACCTCATCGGTGCCCGCCAGGAAGAGATGTCCCACTATCTCCTCGAGCAGTCGGTCACCGACCAGTTCACTCCCTTCACCTCTTTCTTCTATCCACCCAAGATGTTCACCGATGCCCAGACCACTCTCAACATTCTCGTCACACTGGAAGACGCCTTCATCGCGGCTTATCTCGTCGGTGTGCGCAACTTCACGACGCGCAATCTGCGAGTCACTGCAGCGCGCATCATGGGGATAGAGAGTGATCACCGCACGCTGGCGCGTGTCGTAGGCGGCGACGTTACGCCGCAGTTCGGCGGTCCCATGAACTCGATCACAGGCATTCAGGGAGTCGCAGAAAGCATCGCGCCACCCAACAACAACGGGTACGAAAGAACACTCTGCTGGACTTCGATCGATCAGGCACTCAAGGCCCTAACTCCCTTCGTGGACTTCAACGCGGCCAAGGCCGCAGGCTTCGACACCCTGCAGACCTTCCCGTTCGAGCCCTTCAATCCCACCTTGCCCAACCCTCTCGGAGCTTTCATTTCCTTCAGCGGCTGCTAAACATCGCGTTCCCCCGGCTCCTGCTCATACGTATCGCCTGAGCGGGAGCCACTTTCCCACGCAGTATTCCTCAAAGCGATCTCTACTCCACCGACACTGTAAGCTTTCCCTTCGACCACCCGCCTTGATCTCCCATCAAACTTCGGTTTCTCCTCGGCTGTAGCCGAGTTCCAAGGAACCGTCGCAGACGCGATCGGTTTTGCACTTAGCCAACACTAAAAATCCAAAAATTGCGCGCCTTCCCTCAACCGCGCCTAAAATAGAGCCGAGGTGAACCATGCATAAATTTGTCCTCGTTGCTGCCCTCATCCTCCTGACCGCACTCCCTGCATCGGCAAAGAAGGACGTAGGCTCTTCCACGCTCAAGGACTTCCAACCCACCGGCACAACCGATAAGAATCACAAACATCAGGCGTACGATCTCTCCTTCGTTGCATCGGGCAAGGACTATACCTGCCGAACCGATTCGGGTGATTCCACAAGCGCGACCGATTTCGTCGTAGGCAGTCAGATCAAATACGAAATCGACGGCAACAAAGCTAAAATCAAGACCGTCGAAAACAAAAAACTCGAGTGCAAGATAGTCCGAGTCGAGCAGGTCTCCCCCACGCCATAAACCGCACCGCGACGTTCCTTTCGCCGATCAGGTTGTCCTCCTTCCACGATGCGTGAAGACCCTGCTTAGTACAACAATCCGGGAACCACGATTCTGGGAGAGGACAATACTGAAAGAAATTACCCTGTGTAAGCTCGCGCAATCAACACCAGCGCCAGCAAGTAAGCCGCAAACATCGCCCCAAGATAACCCTTAGCCCGAGCATTCGCCCCTCGAAACTCTTTCCAGACAAACACCCCCCACAAACAAGCCACCATCGGCGAAGCCTGTCCGATCGCGTACGAAATTGCCACGCCCACCAGGCTCGCCGCGACAAAGTTGAACACTGTCCCGATCCCCCAGATCGCTCCACCCAGCAAACCGAGCGCATGATAAGACCTCGGCGCCCGAAAATAATCCTCCGCAGACAGTGGCGAACCCACGATCGGCCTTCGCATCAGAATCGTATTGAACACAAAGCAGCACAAAAATGCACCCAGCGTCAGAAACACTGCAGTTGTATAAGGAGTCAGCGTGTTTCCCCGAGTCATCGCCCGCGTCACAAATGGCGCAAAGATTCCCATCAGTAAACCCGAGATCACGCACACCACCACGCCTCGGCGTGAAACTACCGTGGCACGCATCGCCCCATACGCCTTACCCACCAGCACTACCGCCACCAGCGCCATAAAGACCCCGGCCCCAAGCAACATCGGATTACCCCGGGGCTGCAACGCATAGCTCAGCACCACACCCTCAACCAGCGCAATCCCAATCGAAATCGGAAAGGCAATCGCCAGTCCGACAATCTCAATCCCCGCCACCAGCAGAACATTTGCGATATTGAAGATGAACCCACCCAACGCCGCATAAAACAGATTGATCCCATCAGCCGAGTGCAGGTTCGCAAGAAAGGCAGTCGGCCCGCCGGCAAAGCTGCCCATCGTAAACGCCAGCACCACCGAGATCAGAAAGATCCCCAGCCCGTAGTCCCAGTAATAAAGTTCGAACCTGTAGTTCCGTGTGCCCTTAAACGTATTCGCAAACGAACCCCAGCACACCGTGCTGAGCACCGTCATCAAAAGCGCCACAGCAAACGTAGTAGGAACAAACATGAAGATAGCTCCAGACGCCACGCAGACAGCCGCGTAACGAACAGCCATTATGCCCAACCCAGGCATGGAAAAAACATCAAAATCCGAGATTCCCCTTCTGACGCACTACTCCTCCCACTGCGTCGGATGCCGCTCCAGCCACCAGCACGCCGGATCTCCTTGCTGCGGAAAGATCGACCGCGTGCACGTCACCGGGACCGTCCCCATCAGGTCATACTCCACCTTGTTGCCCTTTAGCGGAGTCGCAAGCAGCTGATTGACCTGGACCACCCCAAACCCCGTTCCATGCGAGATCCGAACCCGCAGCACCACCCAGTCCCCCACGTACAACACGCAAAACATGACGGCCAGCACCAGCACCAATCGAACCAAGCTACCTGCCCATTTAGCCATTACCCGAAGTATTGCACGTGCACATAAGTTCCCAGCCTCACGTATAGGCCAGATACCAGCCGTGGTAATGGGCAGGAGTTGGATAACCTCCGTCACCCGGTGCTGCGCCAGAACTCGGAGAGACAGAATAAGCAAAACCGCAAACAAGCCGATAACTCTCTTCGTAAGAAGATCCTTGATGACCGTTGGCCCGTACGACGAAGCTTCTTATTCAAATGATTGGCTTTACGCTAGTTCCAAGTCAGGCAACCGATTAGCCGGATCCTGTCGAGCAGTCTCAATCTAAGGTAGGCTTAACTTTAGGGGCGAAAAGGAGTCAGAGGACTGAATGAAGGCTAAACACGTACTGGTAAGGTTGGTCCTCTGTGCCACAATCTGCTCCCTGGCTCACATCGCAACCGCACAAGCCGTTCCCGCCGGAACCCAGAATCTCCAGTTTTCCCTTTTTGCGGGAGGCACCGGAACCTTCACCGACCTCGAAGGCGGTAAAAATCTTGGCATCACCGCCGGTGTCGATCTCACGGTTCTCACCTTCCGCCTCTTTCGTCCCTCCTTGGAGATTCGCGGCACCTATCCCATCGATGGTGGCCACATCAGCAGCCAGAAAAACTTCCTCCTCGGGCCAAAAGTCGAGTACCCCATCGGCCGGTTTCATCCCTACGCCGACTTCCTAATCGGCCGTGGCGAAATCGATTACCATGCCCCCGGCTTCGACGTCGGCAATACCCGCTACATCAGCACGAATACGTTGGTGTATTCAGCCGGTGTAGGCCTCGACTACAACCTTACCCACAGCATAGCGGTCAAAGCTGACGCGCAGTTTCAGCACTGGGATACACCAGTAACAACCTCCGGCGTCCTCTATCCCACAGCCATTACCCTGGGCGTCCTCTACAACTTCGACTTCAACCCACATCATCGCCACCGTCAATAACCCGACAGCCCAGTGTTCACTGACTCCTCGGCCTCACGCACATAGAAAAATGGCTCTGAGAAGCGCGCTCACCTGGACTCACCCTCCGGTATAGGGTATCTTTGGCCGAACGCAAAAGACCTTCAGCTACGGAGTGAATTCATGACAGCTCATCACAGCCGTCCATTCCAGGCCCTTGCTGCTCTCCTCCTCTTCACCTTATCCGCAGGCACACTCATCGCCCAAAACCCAACGCCGACACAGACCTGGTCCGATCAGGACGGTCTTCGCGTCGCTCAGGAGATCCAAAAGAAGCTCGGGCGCCTCACCAACTTTAGCGTCTTCGACTGGATTACCTTTGGCTTCCATGGCAAGACCGTCGTCCTGAAGGGCTATGCTTCCCGTCCCATCCTTAAAAGCGATGCGAGCAATGCCCTCAAAGGAATCCCGGGTGTCGAGTCCGTCGATAACCAGATCGAAGTTCTACCCAATTCCCCTAATGACGATCGCATTCGCGCCGCGGTCTATAACCGCATCTACACTCAGCCCAGCCTCCGCAAATACAACGCCAACCAAGGCGGCATCGGCCGGGCAACTGGCCCACAGCCGAACGTCGCCCTTATGGCTGGAGGCATCACCAACAGTCCACCTATGGGGTTCCATGCCATTCACATCATCGTGAAAAACGGAAACGTCATCCTCTACGGTGTCGTCAACAATGAGATGGACTCGTCCATCGCAGGAATGCAGGCCAACGCGACCTCGGGCGCCTTCAGCGTCGATAACGATCTGATCGTTCAAGGCCAAGCCACGAAACCCAAAGCCAAATAGGCCAAGCTCTGCTTAACGCGCTTTCAGTACCTCAGCCGGAGCAACCTTCGTCGCGCGTCTTGCCGGCACGTAACTCGCAAGCAGCGCAATCCCCAGGAACACCATCGGAGTCACCACAAAAGTCGTTACGTCATATACGCCGACCTTATACAGCAGGCTCGACATCAGCCTCGCCAGTAGCAACGCGGCGATCAGCCCAGTCGCAATGCCCGCCGCCGCCAGCAAAAATCCCTGTCGCACAATCAACAGCAGAATGTCCTCTCGTCTGGCCCCAAGAGCCATACGAATTCCCAACTCCTGCCGCCGCCCCGCCACCGAGTAGGCCAGCACGCCATAGATTCCGATCATTGCCAGCAGCAATGCCGCAATCGAAAAAACTCCCAGCAGCATCATCGTGAAGCGAGGCTGCGCTCGCGAACCATCAATCAGTTCCTCGACAGTCTGAACACTGTTGACCGGCTGGTCCGGATCGACCGCAGAGATCTGCGCCCGTACGGCCGAAGTCGCACTCTCCGGCGACATCGACGTCCTCACTAGCAGATTCATATTTGCCCACGGCAACTGCGGGAATGGAACATAAAGCTGCGCCTGTGTTGCCTGCGTCAGCCCTTTGTTCTTCACATCCGCGCTCACCCCGACCACCTCCGACAGGTCAGGTCCGCGCCCCACGAGCACGGTCTTCCCCAGTGGGTTCTCATTCGGCCAGAAGTGATGCGCAAACGTCTCATTCACGATCACGACCTTGTGCGACTGCGCATTGTCAGCAGCCGTAAAGTCACGTCCGCGCCGCAACGGCACTCTCATCGTCTGCCGCCACTGCGGGCTCACCGCCTCAATGTCGAGAAATGGCCTCTGCGCCAAAGGCACCTCCGCCTGCCCCTCTGGCAACATCGGAGTAATTCTCTTCCAGGTCAGCGGCAGCGCCGCTGAAATCGCCGCGTTGCGCACACCCGGCAGCGCCGACACCCTGCGCAACATCTCGTCGAAGAACTCAATCTGTTGTTGCGGCTTGGCATACTTCACCGTCGGCAGTGACACATTCATCGAAAGCACATTGTGAGCATCAAAGCCTAGATCGACCCGCAGAAGCTCCCGGAAGCCGTGCAGCAGCAGTCCAGCCCCGATCAGCAACACCAGCGAAAGCGCCACCTGTCCCACAACCAGCAAATGACTCATCTGAGCCCGTGCACGTCCGCCGGAAGTACCGCGGCCCTCATCGCGCAACGCCGAATTCAGGTCGACTCGCGAGAGCTGCAGCGCAGGAAAAGCCCCAAAAATAATTCCTGTCAGTAAAGAAACAACAACTGTAAACAACAGCACGCGCATATCAATTCCAATTGGAAGCCCGAGCGGAAGCTGGCTCGCTCCCCACGTCACCAGCGCGCGAGTCGCAACCCAACTCAGCCCAACGCCCAGCACGCCGGCAATCACAGCCAGCAGCGTGCTCTCAACGAGAAGTTGCCGCACCACGGTGCTGCGGGTCGCTCCCAGAGCCACGCGTACCGCAATCTCTCTTCTCCGCGCTAGCGCCCGCGAAAGTAACAGACTTGCCACATTGGCGCAGGCAATCAGAAGCACCAGAGCCACAGCGCCCGACAGCATCAACACCCTCCCGCGCACACCAGACACAATCAGGTCGCGCAGCGGGGCAGAGGTCATCACCGCACCAGGATCGGCATCCGGCGCCGTTGGATTCTCCCTCCGGTACTCTTGATTAAGAGCGCCAAGCTGCTCCTCGGCGTGAGCTGGCATCGTCCCCGCTCTTAATCTGGCCACATAACCCAGATATCCCACGCCCATCCGCAGCCGCTGTGGAGTCATCAACGTGTATTCGAAGTAGCGAGGCGTCCAAAGATCGACCTTACCGACAAAAGGAAACTCAACTCCCGCAGGCAACACTCCGACAATGATGTTCGGCACAGTATCCAGCGTCATCGTTCGGCCCACAATATTCGGATCCCCGCCGAACTGGCTACGCCACATCGAATTACTGATCATCACCACGGGCGGCCCTTCGGGACGGCCCTCCGCCTCCTTAAACGTGCGTCCTAACTGCGGCTGAACTCCAAGCGTGGAGAAAAAATTAGGCGACACGCGAGCCACGGGAATCTGTACAGGCTCCCCGTGGCCGGTCAGATTTAAATTGTCGTTGGCCCATGCCGCCACGGACTTGAACATCCGACTGTGATCGCGCATCAACTCATACCGCAGCAGAGTGCCACCAAAGTCCGTGGTCTTGTTCTTCACACTCAGGGTCACAAGCCGCTGCGGATCCTCATATGGAAGCGCCCGTAGAAGCAGCGCATTGGTCACACTGAAGATCGCCGCGTTCGCACCAATCCCTAACGCCAGAAGAGCAATTGCTACAACCGTAAATCCCGGACTCTTCCAAAGCATGCGGAAGCCAAAACGAAGATCGCCAATGAAACTTTGCATACGTCAATTATAGGTACCGCAATTCGTTGCATCGAGCCTCGGACGAAGAGGGATTAACGCTCAATCACCTTCCGAACATGCACAGACGACGCCATCTCTGGAATGCTACCGTCGTTGACCAGCACCTCTGTTGGAATCCCTTCAAACACAATCCGAGTCGAAGCAGTGGATCGGCCTGGCACCCGTAAACGCTCAGTCGCCGTCAACGTTCCGGACCGCACGGTGACGGGAATATCCGCCGTCGCATCGCCATTGTTCTTTACCTCCACCGCTACAAGCCAACCCGACCCCTTGTCTCCGATCTGATCCAAAGCACGCGGAGTCACGCTGGCGATACTCAAGTCCGGCAGACCACGGTCCCGGTATACCCAGTCATCGAAAAACCAACTTAGATCCCGCTTCGCAACCCGTTCCAAAACTCGCTGAAATTCCTTTGGATCGCTGTCCATTCCGTCATCACGGTAGGTGCGCAGCGCACGCTTCATCGCATCATCCCCCACCAGGGACCGCAGCATCCAGAGTACCGCCGCAGCTTTTGTGCGGTAGTAGATCTCGTCCTTCGCAACGATCAGGCTCTGCCCCTCCTCAGCAGCGCTGGCGTTCTCCGCCGGAACCGGCTCCGCCAGCGCCAACGTCTTTGCCGCTTGCTGCAACTGTTGCACCGCAACCTCACGCCCTTGTGTTTGCTCTAGCCACAGCAGCGACATAAACTGTGCCATACCTTCGTCCAACCACACATGCGACGAGCCGAACCAGGCATGGCTCAGAGAATGCACCAGGGGAGTGGCCAGAACATCCGCCGTCGCAACCCGCATCGGTGCGACCAGCAACGCGTCGTCCTCGAACGGCTGACTAGCATGGTCAAGCAGATAGAGCACCCTCAAAGGCCCATCCCCCAGCCAGTCCCGCAACAGCGGTTGCACCTTAGCCGCTCCTGCCGAATAGCTCGGCACCATGTCATAGTGGTCTGTTACTGCCGAGATCAGGCTATTATCGGTCAGGGTGCCCGCCCGGTCAGTCACAAACAGATTTGGCGTACGAAACCCCAGAGGCTGCTCAGAAAATTCAGCCGTCGCTACCCCACTAGACTCCGCCACTGGTAAGTTCTGGTTCTCGGGTACAGCTTTCAGTTGCTCCCGCCGGCCGCAGAAAAAAGCGGCATCCGGCGCATCCCCCGTATACTCAACCGTCAATCGCAGATGAACCGTTGCAGCCGCCGTCTGCAGCTTGATTTGCCCGACACTATGAAAGAGCTTCGCACCATCACCGAGAAACACCTGTGGTGCAGCAGTCGGATACCAGAGGACGTTTCCGAAACCGCGTAGACCCGTCCACTCGGGTCCAACTTGATCCCAGTCTGCACTCGCAGCTTGATCCAACGGAGCGCCAATACGCTCCAGTCGCTCCGCCGATTGCTTCACCTCGCCCGAATAAAAACCAGTTAGTTCGAGACTCGCACCCGGTGGCAACGGCTGAGGCAGAGAAACAACCGCCTCGGTCGCCTTTCCCGAATGGTCGGCATCCGTATCGATGGTTTGCGTCGTAAACGGCACGGACACAATCCGTCCATCCCGGCGCATCCCAATGGTCTCCCACTGCAGCGGGGACGAGAGCTGAAAGATGACTCTTGATAACGGTGCTTTACTGGAGTTCTTCACAGTGAATCCAGCATGAACCTCAAGATGAGACTCGGCTGGAGCCAGATGAACATCCAGGTCATAAGCCGTGAAAGTGAGCGAAGCTCGCTCCGCATCAGTGACACCAACCGCCTTTTGTTCGCCTGGTATCTTCCCCTTATTCTCAACCGCCGGAGAATCCTGATTCCGATTGAAAAGAACCTTCCCCTGCGGCACAGTCGCATCGGGAGTTGGAGGAGGCGTCGTCTGTGCCATCAAGACCGAGCCAACGAAAAGGACTGCGGAAAACAGATATATGCGGCGACATGCAAACGGAATGGCCATTCTCTTCAAGATCCCAATCCCTTGCGTTCTTTAGCAGGTTTCGCCGGAGGCGGAGGAGCCGCGGCCTCGCGGCGCTGCCTCATCGCCTCGTACATGACGATCGCTCCGGCAACCGATACATTCAGCGACGAGACCTGTCCGGCCATTGGAATCCGCAGCAGATGATCACAGGTCTTCTTCACCAGATCGTGGAGCCCTGCACCTTCTCGCCCCAACACCAGGACACAATCGCTCCTAAAGTCATATTCGGTGTAGTCTGGGGTGCCGCGCTCGTCCAAACCCAGAACCCAGACGTGCTTCTGCTTCATCTGCTCAAGCGCACGAACCAGATTCGTAACCCGCGCAATCCGCACATGCTCGGAGGCTCCTGCAGACGTCTTGGCAACAGTAGCGGTAACTGGGGCTGACCGGCGTTCTGGCAAAATGACTCCATCGACGCCTGCACCGTCGGCCGTTCGCAGGAGTGCCCCCAGATTATGCGGGTCCTCGATCCCATCAAGAGCCAGATAGAACCGGTGTTGCCCGCCCTCCGCCGGCGCCAGAAGATCCTCAATCCCGAGGAACCTTCGCTCCCGAACGACCGCCAAAACGCCCTGATGGGCGTCCGTTCGAGCCAGCCGGGTTAGTTGGTCCCGCGACTCCATTGACACCCGGACTCCGGCCTTTCGGCAGAGCTCGATTAGCCGTTCCAGACGGTCGTCTCTGCGTTCCCGGGCCACGCTAACATGGTCAAGCTGCCTTGAACCAGACCGGATGGCCTCCTCGACAGGGTGGAGACCGTAAAGAACTTCCATCCCTCAAGTTTACTTTCTAAATGGCAAAATGGCCTTGAAGCCGTAGAATCATTCTTGGCGCCGAATCCACACCGAGGCTCGCTTTCGAAGCTTTCCCCGGGGGAAACCTTGTCATTTTTCATGGATAATTCGATCAAAAAGCGAGTCTTCTCCAGTCAAACCAACGTCTCAACCTACATGCAGACTGGGTCCATCTCACTGACCGCTGCTCTGGCCGATCAGGTCCAGAGTGAGAATGCAGCGATCGCCCATGGATTGAAGAAGCAGAATCCAGAGTTGTTGGATCACCTGATCGAGCTTTATCAGCATCGGCTCTTGCGATATCTCCTCTTCCTTACTGGGAAACGTGAGGTTGCAGAGGATCTCTTCCAGGAGACCTGGATGCGGGTTCTCCTGCGAGGGGCGCAGTACAATGGCAAGGCGCGGTTCGACACGTGGTTGTTCACCATCGCTCGCAATCTGGTGATCGACCTGTCGAGAAAACGGACCATGGCCAGCCTCGACGAGATGAGTGAGCGGGGGGAGGATGAGCGTCCTTTTGAAATTGCGATGGAAGGGCCTTCTCCGCTGGAGCAATTTCAATCCCGCGAGGATTGCGCCGAGGTCGGCGAGGTACTGCTGAAGCTGGAGCCAACTTACAGAGAGGTTCTTGTTCTTCGGTTCTATGAAGAGCTTTCACTTGAAGAGATCGCTACGGTGACCAAGGCGCCTCTCTCGACAGTAAAATCCAGGCTCTATCGCGGATTGGCGGCGTTGAAGCCGCAGATGGAACAGCTTCGTGAGTCAAGGCATGTTGCGGAGGCGGGAGCGTGAACGAGTCCTTCGATAAGTCCCTTTCGCCAGACTCCAACGTGCTTGCGCCAGTGCGAGCGTCGGTGGTCAATCGTACGCACCGCGTGGTGCGGGAGCGTGCGAAGACGATAGCAGCGCGCCGTAGCCAAGTGCGCAGCCTATGGATCCCTCTGGCGGTCTGTTCCTCCCTCCTTGTCATCCTTTGTACGGCGGTGTGGAGTGCTTTGGAGGCCTACGATGCGACACCAGGCGTGCCGGATGCGGGTAATCAGTTTTTGGTGTTGTGCTTTTGGTTTCTTCCGGTATCAATGGCGCTGTTAGCAGTGGTATTGTTTCAGCGTGCTCGGAAGCGTGAGGTTGCTCGGTGACCAGATTTTTGAATCAGAGGCCGGATAAATCACAGAATACCCCGGTGGGGGGTGAGGACACGCTCAGCATGATTCCGACCTGGTCGGTGGTGCTGGCGATCATTGTGTTCGGCGCGGTTCAATATCTGTTCCATGGGGTCCTCCCTCACCATAGGGCTGAGTTGTTGCCGATGCGGTTGCTGATGGGGTATTCATGGGGGACGGCATTTGCCAGCTATGTCCTTCTAGTTGGATACGTTAGCCGCGATGTCCGCCGACGCAGGATGCCGGCCGGCCTGTGGATGTTGATCGTGGTGGTGATGCCCGGGGGCATTGGGGCTGTAGTGTACTTCCTGCTGCGGCAACCGATAATGACCCCTTGTCCGCACTGCAGCACGGAGTTAACGTCAAGCGTGCATTTCTGTCCGCAGTGCCAGTTCCAGCTGGCCCCGGTCTGTGGCCGGTGTTTCCGCGGGGTACAGATTACAGATGTGTATTGCACTCAGTGCGGGCATGACCTGGCCGAAGACAATGCTCCGGCGCGGCTGCGCGTATATAGTGACTAGTTGTGTCACTGACTGCACTCATCATCGACGATGAACCGTTGGCAAGGCAGGAGTTGCAGTATCTGCTGGAACGAGCTGGCGGGGTAGACGTTTTAGCTCAGGGAACCAATGGGATTGAGGCAGTTGAGCTGATTCGTGCTCATAAGCCGGATCTGGTGTTCCTGGACGTGCAGATGCCCGGCCTGGATGGGTTTGGTGTGTTGAAGAAGCTTCTGGACCGCAAGGTTCCGATGCCTCAGGTGGTCTTTGCTACGGCGTTCAATCAGTATGCGGTGCGCGCGTTCGAGGTGAATGCGGTCGACTATCTGCTGAAGCCGTTTGACCGGAAGCGGGTGATGCAGACGATCGAGAAGGCGCAGGCGCGGCTGGCGGCTCCGGTTGAATCTACCAGCGAGGCCAAGCTTGATGCTTTACTGCGGTTGGTCGAGGAGCAGGCTCAGACACCGAAGACGAATACAGGGAAGGTGGTTGTGAGAGCCCAGAACCGGCTGCTCCTCGTAGATCAACGTGAGATTTGTTTTGCTTCGATTGAAGAGGGCACGATCAGCGTGGTGACGCGGACGCTGGAGGGCCACTCGAACTGCAGGACGCTGGAGGAGCTGATGGATCAGCTTGATCCGGAGACGTTCTGGCGGGCTCACCGGTCGTATCTGGTGAATATTCAACACATTCGAGAGGTTGTGCCGTGGTTCAAGTCCAGCTATCAGCTGCGGATGGATGATGCTCAAAAGACAGAGATTCCTGTAAGCCGCGCACAGACGAAGCGGCTGCGAGAGTTATTTAATCTGTAGGCAAATCAGGCAAAAAACGAGCGAAATTTGTGGCCAAATCACGGCGGTTACGTGCAAAAACGTGGTCGTAACGTGGTTCTTATGTGCAAGTAATTCCGCGTGGCGATTCCCTGACGGGTCAGTTGTTGCGGAGGGCGACCATGGGGTTGATGCGTGAGGCTCTGCGGGCTGGGATATAGCCCGCCAAGAGGGCGATTGTGCCGAGGATTAGAACCATGCCGAGGAAGGTGATGGGGTCGGCCGGATTGGTTCCGAAGAGCAGGGACGCGATGAGGCGTGAGGTTGCGATGGAAACGATCGCTCCTACGGCGATGCCTATCGCGGCAAGTTGCAGAGTGGAACGGATGACGTCGAGTTGGACTCGGGCAAGGGTTGCGCCGAGGGCCATGCGGATGCCGATCTCCTGGGTTCGCTGGGTGACCGAGTAGGAGATGACTCCGTAGATGCCGAGGGCGGCGAGGAAGAGACCGAGGAGAGCGAACGAAGAGACGAGGATCATGAAGAAACGGCGGGGCGAAGTTGCGTGGTCGACGATCTGCTGGATGGGGCGGAATTCGGTTGCAGGCTGGTTGGGATTTTGTTGGCGGAGCGTGCGCAGGACGCTGCCGGACAATTGATTGGGCGGGATTTTGGTTCGCACTACGAGGTAAGCACCTGAGGCTCCCCACTCGGATCGCATGATGGGCAGATACATCTGCGCTCCGGGCTTTCCTTCCACGTTGGTTTCGTGGACGTCGGCGACGACGCCGATGATGCGGGCTTCGCTACCACCAACCAACACGATCCGTCCAATAGGATCCTCACCGGGCAGGAGGTTGTTGGCCGCTGTCTGGTTGATGATGATGGTACTGTCCCCCTTCATCGAATCCTGCCAGGTGAAATCGCGGCCGCGCAAGCGCATTCCCATGGCAGAAATGTATCCGGGAGAGACGATGTAGACAAAGGCACCTTTCACTTCGCCGGGCCGATAGGTTTTCCCTTTGAGACGAGGGCCGCCCCAGCCACGATTGCGCTCGAGGGGAAGGTTGTCTGAGATTCCTGCTGCTTCGACGCCGGGCAGCGCGCGGACACGCGTGAGCATGTCCTCGAAGTGTGCATTGGACGCCTCAAGCTTGGCGGTGTAGTCGTAGTCGACCTGCATGGCTGCGGCGGTTGAGGGCTGGAAGCCAAGATCGATGTCGAGGACGTGCATGAAGCTACGCAGAAGAAGGCCAGCGCCGATGAGCAATACGCAGGCGAGAGCGACCTCGGAGATGACGAGCGCGGAGCGAAGACGCTCGTGCTTTCTGCCGTCGCCCATGTTGGGTCCTGCGTCTTTGAGAGCTTCCTGCAGATTGTTGCCGGACATTTTAAGTCCGGGGAGGAGACCGAAGAGAACTGCGGTGGTGACGGTGATGAGAAGAGTCCATGCGAGCGCGGTGCCGTCGATTCGCAGGCTACCAAGGAGCGGGAGGGCAATGGATCCCTGATGGGCGAGATAGGAGACGAGGGCGTAGGCGAGGCCGAGTCCGAGCGCGGCTCCCATCGCGGAGAGTACGAGGCTTTCGGTGAGGAGTTGTCGGACGAGGCGACCTCGGCCCGCGCCGAGAGCGCCGCGAAGGGCGAACTCTTTGCTTCGTGCGGCGGCACGTGCCAACAGCAGGTTTGACAGGTTGACGCAGACAATGAGCAGTATGAGCCCGACGGCGCACCAGAGGACAATGAGCGAGCGGCGAAGTTTGCCGCTGACGTACTCTTTCAGCTCAATCGGCCTGGCGGTGTAGTTGTGATTCGAGGACGGGATGGTTTTCCGCCAGTAGAACTTTGGGAAGAGATCGACGGCTTCGGCCTGGGACTGGGCGAGGGTGACTCCGGGCTTGAGGCGGGCGAATAAGGCGAGCGTGTTGCCCTGCATGCGGATGTCGTCCATGATGACAGGGCTGAAGAGATCCACCTTAGCTCCGGGAGAGAAGACTGCGCCGAAGTCGAAGGTCTCGGGAAGAACTCCGACGACGGTCGCGGGGACTCCATCGAGCGTGATGGGCTTGCCTACGATGGACCGGTCGCTGTGAAACTGGCGTTGCCAGAAGGGCCAGGACAGCATGACGACGTTGGGGCCGCCTTTGATCGACTCCGCCGCAGTGAAGGAGCGGCCGAGCGCAGGATCGACGCCGAGAACGTGAAAGAAATTCCCTGCGACGGAGAGGTTGGTGAGAGGCTTGGGTTCGCCTTGTGCGGTGAGCTTCGAGTTGTCGGAGGTGGAGAAGGCGTAGTAGCCGGTGACGTCGATGTAGGAGCGGTTTTGCGCGAGGAGGTCGTCATAGGCGTCGGCGGAGTAGGTTGCGCCGGAGAGGCCACCTCTGTTGTCTGGCGGCTCGATGACGACGAGACGGTTTGGCTCATAGAAAGGCAGCGGGCGCAGGAGGAGGGTGTTGACTACGCTGAAGACGGCGATGTTGGCGCCAATACCGAGCGCAAGGATGAGGACGGCGATGATGGTAAAGACTTTATTGCGGCCGAGAGTGCGGACGGTGTAGCGAAGATCTTGCAGGGTGACGTCGAGCCAAGGGAGGCCTCGTGCGTCTCGCTGCTGCTCTTTTGCCTGTTGCACGCCACCGAAGCGGACGAGAGCTCGGCGACGGGCTTCGTCGCGCGGCATGCCCTTGCGCATATTTTCTTCGGTTGCCAGTTCGAGATGAGACTGCAGTTCGGCGTCGAGTTCGGAATCACGCTGCTGCTTGTAAAAAAACGACAGGACACGGTTTGATAACTCGCGGATTGCTCCCACTAGAGGCCGCCTTCGGTCGACATGGCGAGCACGCGACCCATCACAGTGGAAAGGCGATTCCAGTAGGCGGTGTCTTTGACCCACTGCTTGCGACCTTCGAGAGTGATGGCGTAGTACTTCGCCTTGCGATTGTTATCAGACGTGCCCCATTCGGCGGCGATCCAGCCGCGCTGCTGCAGGCGAACGAGCGAAGCATAGATGGTTCCCTGGTTGAGAAGGACTTCGTCGCCAGAGACTTCTTCGATGCGGCGGGCGATACCGTAACCGTGGAGAGAGCCCATGGTGGCAAGGGTTTGCAGCACCATGAGATCAAGGGTGCCCTGGAGCAGATCGAGCTTGGACTGGGACAAAGAGATCTCCTGTGTTAATGCCACATCGGCATTTTGGCACGAGTTTATGTGGCCGTGCCACAGGAGACAAGATCTTTGTGACGAGTTGCAGATGAGAGGGTCGTCAGGAGCGAGTGTGTGTTTTTGGTTTTGAGGCGGGACGGGCGGTGTTGTCGGTCCAGATCTGGGCTGCTCCCCAGGGGCGTGTGGCGGTCAGGTCGATGTGGAAGGGACCGGCGGCGCGGTTCGCGGGGAGGACGTCTGCGAGGCCGTCGCCCAGTTGCGGGATGGCGGTTGCGAGGGCATGAAGACGAGCGACGGATGCCATGCCGACGAGATGGAGCGTGGAGCCGGTGGCGTCGAAGTGGCCGTCGAGGACTGCGGGGTCTTTGCCACCCAGAGCGAGCGAGGTTGGGGCGAGTTGGAAACCGGCTGGAGGCGGGAGCGGACGGCGGTTTTTATGGTGCGGGTCCGGGGCGGGCGGAGCGGCTGATTGGAGGATGACGTCGCCGGAAATGAGGGAGTCATTTCCCGTATGGGGATTGGTGAGGCTGGCGTCGGCGATCTGCATCGTTCCCTGCCATGGGGTAGAGTTGGGGAGTTCGGGGTGGTAGGAGAGCGTGCCGGTGAGCGTGCCGGTAGCGGCTATGTCAGGGGGAACGCGAGAGCTGGCGATACGGAACCAGTCGAGTAGCGTGGGTGCGGGAAGACCTGGGGTGCCGATCTCGACAGTAGCGGCTTGGGGATTGCGGATGTCGGGAATAGCTCCGGCTATGGCGAGGGTGGGTGGGTCGGAAGAGCCGGTGGGTGGCCAACTGCAGTGGATGTCCTGAAAGCTGTGGAAGTCGCCGGCGGCGGTACCGAGGCACTGGAGATCGACGTCGAGGGATTGGGCGGGAACGAAGTCGGCACGGCGCGCTCCTGTGAGTTGGAGATGAGCCTGGATGGCGCTGTTGCTGACGGTTCCCTGCGCGTTGGCGGAGAGGGTCATGCTGCCGCGAAGACCGGCGTCGCGGCCGAAGAGGATGAGGCTGGCCTGGCCGAGTGGGACGTTGCGCCACTCGCCACGGAGGCTAAGGGGGACTTCGCCCAGGGAGGCTGCGCGGCTGAGGGTGCCCTCGATCTGGAGAGTGCCGGTGTCGGAGACGTTGATGTCGGTGCGGGCGGGATGAGCCTGGAGACGGAGGTGCCAGTGCTGCGGATCGGGGAGCCAGAGGGCGAAGTCGGCCTCGGTGAGGGAGATGGGGGTCTTTTCGTCGTCGAGCTTGAGATTGAGGCGGGCGCCGGTGGCTTCGATGTAGGGGAAGCGTGGGGCCGGACCGGCTTTTTTCTGCGCGGTGGGCGCTGCGTCGACATGCGCGGCATGAAGGAAGATGCTCTGAAGGTTCCACTTGCCGTTGGCGAGGTGGACCACGTTAACGCTTGGGTCACTGAAGCTGATCGTGGAGATTTCGACGCGACGACGCCAGAGAGAGCTGATGCGGAGGGTCGCACGGACGGAGGCTGCGCGAATAACGGGCTCGGAGCCGAAGGCGGGATCCTCATCAACGACGAAGTTTTCAAGGGTGAAGCCGGGGAGCGGCAAGAGATTGAGGCTGATGTTGCCGAGATGGACGGGGCGCCCAAGGCTATCGCTGATGCTGGTGGCGATGCGCTTTTGATAGCGGTTGAGGCTGATGAGGGGCGGAAGGAGGATGAGAAGAAGGACCGCGAGACAGGCAAGAGCCAGATAAAGAAGACGGCGGCGGGTGCGTGCGCTAATAGTCGGCGGGAGATCGGCGTCGAAGACTTCGCCCGGCTCGAAGGTGGGGTCCATTTCCTGCATGAGTTTTTGAGTTCTCTGTCGTCTGTTGCCCGCTCTCAGCTTTTCATTTGTTTCTCAGTGACTGAAAAGCAGCTACTGAGAACTGAGATCGGAAAACTATTTGATGAGGTGGAAGGTTCTCTTCCAGCGCGTCTCATCGAAGATGTGAAGGAGGATGTGGCCCATGAAGCCTATGCGCTCGCCGACGCTCTGCTTGTTGATCTGGTCGGCGGGGGTTTCGAAGGACCAGTAGACGAACATGGGACGGCCTACGATGTTTTCGCGAGGGACGAAGCCCCAGAAACGACCGTCGAGGCTTTCGGTGCGGTTGTCGCCCATGGCGAAGACTTTGCCGGGCGGAACGACGAGGTCGCCGTCGACGATGTGGCTGGGGAGTTCGTAGCCCCAGCTTGCAGTGACCTGATCGTAGGGGCCGGGCGGGACGTCGGGGAAGTCGTCGCGGTAGGCATTGAAGGAGTGCTGCAGGTTGCCGTCTTCGACGGGCATGGCGGCCTGAGGCTCGTTCTGTGCAACGCCGTTGAGGTAGACAATTCCGTTGCGGAGGTGGATGCGGTCGCCGGGAATGCCGATCGTGCGCTTGACGAGGAAGAGATCAGGCTCGCCGGGTTTGAAGAAGACGATGATGTCGCCGCGGCGGACGTCGCGGTAGAAGGTGAACGGCGCCCATTTGGCGGGTGGGGCGAGGGAGATGCGGTCGACGAGGACGTGGTCGCCGATGAGGAGAGTCTTGACCATCGAGGCGGACGGTATCTCGAAGTTCTGGAAGATGAAGGTCATGACGAAGAGGCCGATGGCGAGCACGGTGCAGATGGAGGCGAGGGACTCGAGGGGGGTCTCGGTTTGATCCTGCCCGGTTGCTTGAACTTCGTTCGATTCGGTTGCTACGGTGTCGGCCAAGACGGGTCTCCGGAGATGCAGCTAACAGTGTATCGCTGATGGGGGCTGAATCCGAAGCGGAGGCGCGGAGATTGGTCTGGGCTCGATTTAGGTGTCGCGCAAGCCCAGACTTTGGGGGAATTCGTCGGTTTCGTCCGGAGTGGTGTTCAGGGTAGATTCCTGCAGGGAGCGGATCTGCGCTTTTCGGAGGAGGAGATGAGCAGTGGCGAGGAAGATCAGGATTTTGACGAGATGCTGGGCGCTTGCCTCGGCGAATGTCTCATAGTGGACGACTATGTTGAGGAAGAGGGGAAAGGCGACGAAGTAACGGATGACGGCAAACGGCAGGTCGGTGATGGCGCTCTTGTGAAGATGGGTGAACGGGATGGTGCGGATGGCGAAGAGAAGGAGATCGGTGAGCAGGAACGAGACGCCGATGGCGATGACGAGTTGCGCGGCCAGGATGAAGGGCGTCTTCATGGAGTCGGGGGAGAGGGCGTGCAAACATAATGCTGTTGCAGCGGTGATGAAGATGGCCCAGAGAGTGATCCAGATGCGGGCGCCGGCGAGATGGGTAGGGCCGGGGCGTCCGATGAGCACGCTGAAGATCCAGGAGCCACGGCGATCGACGGGCGCAGAGATGACGGAGCGGAGGCCGATCACGGTCCAGAAGGCCATGATGGGGACAGCGGAGTGGATGCCCTGTGGCAAGAGCGCGGGATGGATGTGGCCGTTTGTGACGCGTACGACAAGCATCTCGGCCAGGGCGATGGAGATGGCGAGGCCGCCGAACATTGCGAGGGAGACTCGCTGACGTTGCGAGCGGAGGATGGTCTGGCTGATGAAATGAAAGATGGCTCTCTGGGAAGGACGGCGGAGGATGGTGGCGTGGAGGAGACGGCGCAGCGGGATCGCGGTGCGACTGCGGGTGGCAGAGGCACTGGATCCCTCGATGAGTTGGCGGACCCTTCTGCGGTAAGCGAGAGGATAGGTGAGCAGGGTGCAGGCAAGCGTAACGAGCAGAGCGTAGCAGCCGATACGGGCCAGTTGGTGGAAGACAGGCAGCGCAGATGGGCCGGCCAAGAGGCGTTCGTAGATGCCGAGGAACCAGAAGGGAGGAAAGTAGAGGACGGCCGGACTGCCTGAGAGGAGCATGGGGCGAAGCGATCCGGAGATAGTCGGAAGGAGGAGCAGGATAGTGAGAAGGAGCAGGATGGATGCTCCCTGCAGCAGAGGCGTGATCCTGCGAAAGATGCGCTCGCCGACGGTGTTGAGGAGAATTCCCTGGAGCGTGAGGAAGGCTGTTGCTGCGAAGGAGCCGCTCATGATGACGGCGATGGCGTGCGAGAAGAAATGGCGGAAGAGATCGGGGCGTTCGGCTGCCAGCGGGAGAAAGATCATGCCGAGCGCGTTGGTGCCGAGCAGAACCAGCGCGAGGAAGATAGCAAGGGCGAGGACGCGAGCAAGAAAGAGACGGCGGCTGGCGATAGGAAGAGGCGAGAGGACGAAGATGTCGAGGAGATCGGGAAAGAGGAGATCCCACTCATAGACGGTTGCAGCCGCCATGACGAGAAGCGAGTACGTGACGTAGAAGTAGTGATCGGAGGCCTGTGACCAGAAGGGGCGATGGATTGGGTTGGGCGGAAAGGCGTGATACATGGGAAAGAGAAAGAGCGCGACGATCATGCCGGGGAGAGCGACGGCGTAGCTGATGATCATGACGCGTTTGGTCTCGTCGTCGGTGGCGAGGAGTTCGTTGTGAAAGAAGCGATCAAGAAGATGACGGACAAGGACTTCGAACTGGGTCCGCACGCGTTCTGGAGCGACATTGTCGGCCTGGACGGCTAACGAGAGGACTGGGTGTTTGGGTGGACGGAAGAGGCCGGCGTGATCAGGCATGGGCCACCGCCATGACATCAACGAACTCACGGGCTACACTCTGCGTGTCCTCCTGCTGGACGAGCTGGGCGAAGACGCTCTCGAGATTGGCGAGGGCTAGGGAGGTTTTGAGCTCCGCGGGTGGCGCGTCGGCGAGGATTTTGCCTTTGGCGATGACGATAACGCGGTCGCAGATCAGCTCGACGACCTCGAGGACGTGCGAGATGTAGAGAATTGCCTTGCCCTGCGCGGCGAGTTGCTGCAGAAGGTCCTTGAATAACCGGGCGGTAACGACATCGAGTCCGGAGAGCGGTTCGTCGAAGATGAGCAGCCTGGGATCGTGCAGCAAGGCGGCAGAGATGAGGATGCGCTGCTTCATCCCCTTGGAGTAGAGCGAGATGGGCGAATAGCGCCAGGATTCGAGGCCGAAGAGAGAGAGAAATCGGTTAGCTTTGAGGTCGATGAGGGATTCGGGCATGTTGCGCAGACGGCCGACGAGCTGAAGGTATTCAAGACCGGAGAGGTGGGTGTAGACGTGGGCCTCTTCCGGCACGTAGCCAAAGGAGGCGCGATAGGCCTGGAGATTGTTACGGATGCTTTGGCCTTCGAAGAGTACCTGGCCGTGGTTGGGCTCGAGGAGGCCGGTGATGATTTTGACGGTGGTGGACTTGCCGGAGCCGTTGGGGCCGACATAGCCGACGATCTCTCCGGCGCGGAGGCTGAAGCTGACTTTATCGATTGCGGGAAGGCCGCGATAACTTTTGCAGAGTGCTTTTGACCTCGAGCATGGGAAACCTCGCTGACCCCTATGTAGCATTCGGAATAGGGACTAGTCAAGTAGCTTGCTACATAGGTATAGTTTTGCCATGGCAACCGAGGCGAAGCTCTCGCATACGGCAGCGATGATTCTTCAGGCGGTGAACGCCGGGTATATCTACGGCTTCAGCGTGATGGAGATGACGGGGTTGCCGAGCGGCACAGTGTATCCGGCGATGCGACGCTTGGAACGGGATGATCTGATCCGTTCGAACTGGGAGCAGCAGTCGATTGCGGATGCCGAGCAACGGCCACCGCGAAAGTATTACAAGCTGACGCGCGCTGGAAAGATGACGCTCGAGTCGTCGCGGAAGCGGTATCCACTGCTGGCGAAGCTGATTCCGTCGGAACAGGTGGAGTCGATATGACGCCGCGCGGAGAGTTGATCTTTCGTCAGCTTGATGTGTGTCTGCTCTGGTGCGCTTCCCTGCTGGTTCCTATGCGACTGCGTGGCGAATGGCGGCTGGAGTGGCAATCGGAGCTGTGGCATGTGCGGCAGGCATGCGCATCGGATGGGACTTTCTCGTGGGGAGCAGAGTTGGAGGTGACGAGATTCTGTTTGGGAGCTTTTCAGGATGCGTTCTGGCTGAGGCGGGACTCTGCGCCGGCGAGAGTGCCTCTTGCGACGACGAAGGGATCGGCTCTGCAATGCCTGCAGTTTCTGGTGATGGTGATCGCGGTGAGTTATGGCGTCGGGTTACTGTTGCCGGGTGTTCGCGCGACTCTTGAGCCATCGCATTCCCCGATTGCGCCGGGTTTGGTTCTGATTCACAATGCGCGGTATAACGAGGATTCGACACCCACGATCTCGGCCGAGCAGTTCGAGGCCTGGAGGCGCCGAAGGCAGCAGCTTTTTGATGGGTTTGCGTTTTACACGGTCAGGCAAGAAGTTGTGGCCGGCGTTCCGGAGGGGCAAACTACGCTGGGTGTCGCGCATGCGAGCGCAAATCTCTTTGAGTTGCTTCGTATGGCGTTGCGAATTCCTTTTGCGGAGGGCAACGCGACCGATAGCGCGCCCAGAGTCATTTTGAGCGAAGCAGTGTGGAGAACAAAATTTGGACGAAGACCCGATGTCGCTGGGCAAAGGGTGAAGATAGGTTCTCGGTATGCGGTGGTGGCTGGAGTTGCGAATGCCGCCGGTTCGAGGCTTCCGGGGAAGGCGGATATATGGCTGCTTGAAACCGATGAGGCGATGATTCCAGATAGCGCCGGATTCGTTGTGGCGCAGCCGACGGCGTTGGGGGGGCACGATCTGTGGAGCGAGAATGGGCATATGTCGGCACGGACGCCCGATGGCTCAATGGATGATTTTCTATGCACTTCTGTGGCGCAGCGAACGCAGGGACCGTGGGATATCTTTCTCTTTGCCGTGTTTCTAGCGTGCCTCGCGCTGCCCGCTACGACCTCGCTGCCGCTGGGTGAGTACAGGCTGAGTTCGCGGAGGCTTTCGTGGTCGATGCGAGTTCGCCGTTGGACGTTTTTGTGTAGCAAGTTGGCGCTGCTGCTGGTGATTGTGTATTTCGTCTCACTGGACCTGGCGTATCTGCGTACGACAATCGATCCATTTACGTCGGAGTATATCCAGCTTGTGGCTTCGTTTTCGATCTGCCTGTTTGGTTTGCGCTGGACGCTGCGCGACCAGCGGCAACGGTGCCCGGTGTGCCTTGGGAAACTCTCCCATCCTGCGAGGGTCGGTCAGCCATCGAGAACATTTCTTGCCTGGAACGGGACAGAGCTTATCTGTGTTGGGGGTCATGGTTTGCTGCACGTTCCGGAGATGCCGACGAGTTGGTTCAGCACGCAGCGGTGGTTGTATCTGGATCCGTCATGGGAGGTTTTGTTCCCTGAAGCAGGGCTGGTCACCAGCGGCTATTTCTAGCGGACGACCTGGAAGGTGCGGCCCCAGCGGGCGAAGTCGACGAGCGAGTCGATCTTGCTGGGGTGATGGCGACGCTGGTTTTCAGCGAGCGCTTCCTGGGTGAGCGCTGGAGCGTCGTCGGTGTCATGTTGCTGGAGAGAGAAATAGATGACCAGAGGTTTCCCTACGATGTCTTCGCTGGGGACGAAGCCCCAGTAGCGGCTGTCTTCGCTGTCGTTGCGGTTGTCGCCCATGACGAAGAAGTTGCCGGTGGGAATGATGAGCTCACCGTTTTCGATGAGGGAGCGCATGCGAATCCACCATCGCGAATCGATCTCGGGATCAGCGCTTTGGAGGCGCGGGAAGTTATCGCGGAAGTTGTCGGGCGGGCTGGGGCGGTAGACGGCATAGGGCTCGGTGAGTTCGTGGCCGTTGATGTAGACGCGGCCGGCGCGGAGGCGAAGATGGTCGCCGGGCAGGCCGATGACTCGCTTGACGAGGTGAAGGGTAGAGTCGACCGGATCGTGGAAGACGATGATGTCGCCGCGGTGGATGGTGGATGCGGGGAGGAGGCTGAACGAGCCGCCCGGAGTCGTCGCCGCGGCCTGCTTGTTGACGAGGAGGAAGTCGCCGACGAGGAGGGTGGACTCCATCGACTCAGAGGGAATGCGGAAGGGTTGAGCACAGAAGGTAATGATGAAGATCGCGATGACGATGAGGTAGACCAGCGACTGCATCGAGGTGAGAACGCCAGGACTGTGGTGCGGATGGTGGTGATGCGAGTGTTGATCGGCTGGTGTGAGCGACTGGTGCGCGGGAGGATCTGATTGTTGCTGGTGGAGATGGGTCTGCACTTCGCTCTGGTTTAAGATTGGGGCTGCGGTTTGCGCTTGAATTTGCCCGGATTTGACGTCAGCGGCGGGGGTCATTTGGCTGCCTCCGCTTTGGCGGCTTCCATGCGAAGGTGGGCTTCTGAGAGAAGGCGCTGGAAGGCGAGGCGTGCGGCGTCCTGCTGTGCCTGCTTCTTGGTGGTTCCTTCAGATTCTGCGAGGGCGCGGAGACCTCCCTGCTTGTCGTTGATGCGGACTTCGACGCGAAAACGCTTTTGGTGGTCAGGGCCGCTCTGGTCGGTGAGGACGTATAGGGGTTGACCTGCCCCTGTGGCCTGGAGATGCTCCTGGAGGGCGGATTTGTGGTCGCCAATGGCCCCGCTGAAGGTCTCGCCAGCCTGCAAGGCTACGTTTAGGCCGGGAAGGGTCGGCTCGATGATGTGCTTTTCGATGAAATCGCGGGCGGCATCGAGTCCTCCGTCGAGATAGAGCGCGGCGATCACGGCTTCGAGGGCATTGGCCAGGAGTGCAGGCTTTCTGCGGCCGCCACTTTGTTCTTCGCCGCGGCCAAGGCGGAGATGAGCGCCGAGGCCGATGGTGGCGGCGACTTCACCGAGATGACGGCGGCTGACGAGCGAGGCACGGAGGCGGGTAAGTTCACCCTCGCGTGAGGATGGAAAGCGGCGAAAAAGAGACTCGGCGACAGCCAGGCCGAGCACAGCGTCGCCGACAAACTCGAGTTGTTCGTTGTCGGAGGCAGGGTCGGGCAGGGACTCGGGCTTGGTCTCGTACGCAAGAGAGCGATGGGTGAGGGCCCAGGTGAGCAGTTCGGGCTGCCGGAAGCGATGCCCGAACAAAGGCGCAGGAGCACCGTTCGCCTTCGATTGTGCGGCCTTTTTGTGGCGCGTCGTCATCGAACCCCTCTGGATTTACTGTACCGGATGAACCGCCCGTGTCAGAGTACCTGGTTAGTGTGGGGGTGGCGGACGATATGCGTCTTTCTCAGCTTTGCCGCTAGGGTCCAGGGGAGCGTCATCGGCGTCGTCCGGGGTCTTGTGCTCGACTTTGGGGGCGACGAAGGGTTGTTTGATGCCTTGTTCGGCGGCGGCTTTGGTGTCTGGCTGAGCGTCGCGGACGGTGAGAGCAGCCTGATACTCGGCTACGGCTTTTTCGCGGTCGGGCATCACGTCATAGAGCCGTCCGAGGTAGATATGCGACCAGGCGAGGGTGCGGGGATTCTTCGAGGTGTCGAGGACGGCTTGGAAGTCGCCGATGGCGGCTCCGGGCTGACGCTGCATCAGGTTGACGCGGGCGAGGACGTAGTGGGCCTGGGCGTAGTCGCCGCCAGGATCGGAGAGAACCTTGTTAGCGATGTCGGAGGCGCCGTCGAGATCTCCCTTGAAGAGCTTCAGCTCGGCAAGCTGTAGGCCGGAGAGCTGTGTTGTAGCGCGGCGCAGGACGTCGTGGCTGCCGTTCGGCAGGAATGCGATCTGCTGGTCCTTGTGGCGCTCGCGATCGACGTCCATGCCGTAGACCATTTGACCCATATATTCGCGGAGGCTGACACCGTTCTTCTCCATGGAACCGATCTGGTCGTAAAAGTAGTCAACGAGGACCCATCCCTGACGCGTGGCGAGATCGACTGCTTTGCGCCGGACTGCTTCGGCCTGGCGGTCGTAAGCGCTGACTTCGGAGTCGTAACGCTCGAGGTCGGCGCGTGCTTTCACTGTGGGACCGGGACGCACAGGTTTGGCGAGGCCGACATCCATCGTGCGTGTCTCGATGGCTTTGATGAGGCACTCGGTAAGGAAAGGTACGATCTCAGTCTTGTAGGTGTACTCGAGAGGGGCGTTCTGAACGGCTCGGAGCAGGGGCTGGAGACGCTCCATTGCCTGGGCGCGCGCGTAGACCAGCGGCTCAATCTCGTAGTGAAGGTACGTATGGCGGATATCGTCCATATGGACGGCCCCGAGCGGGTTTGCTGCAGGAGAGGCGACGACAATGTAATCGTTCGCGTAGATGCGAGCGTTGGTAGATGCCGGAGCGAGCATGGGCTCGAGCAAGACGAGGAAGCGGCGACCGTCGTAGCTGCTGACGGGAAGATGAAGATAGATGTTGGTGTTGAGAACCGTCTTCGTGAGCGGATCGTGCACGAGGGAGGTGAGCATTTCGTACTCAGCGCGGTGTTCGATCCAGATGGCGTTGAGATGGATGTCCTCGGCGAAGGTGCGGAGTTTGGGAAGGATGTTGACGACCGCGGTGGAGTCGGGGGGAAGTTCGGTTTCGTCGACGGTGGGGGTCAGCTCCGGTGGCGGAGAGAGGTAGAGGGCGAGCGAGATGTACTGGGCGAGGTTGAGGCCGCCGTCGTTCAGGGTGTGTTCGCGAACGTAACTGCAGAGGGCGTCGCGGCTTGTGCGGGCGGCGGCGGAAACCGCAACTTCGGCGTTAATCTCTTCGCGGATCTTTTGGCGCACGGGAGCAGAGGCGGCGAGGTCAGCATCGTAGCCGCAAGTGTTCAGAGCTACCGCGATGTAGAAGAGGGGCTCGCTGGTCTCGAGGGTGATGGCGGAGCCGCCAGCCTCCGGTTGCGCGACACGAGGGGGTGGTTTTCTAGGGACGTCGGCTGCCGGGGTGTCGGGGGTACTACTGCTGCTGCTCGATGAGGCTGGTTGCTGCGCTTTTGCGGGTAGTGTGGAGGCACTGACGAGAAAAGGGGCGGCGAGGCAGAGGAAAAGCGCTGAATTCTGGTGGAAAGACGACTTAGTTAAAGAAGGCACGATAGGGTTTCGACGCTCCTATGAAGTTTAAGGGAGCAGAGGGTGGAGTGGCAACCTAACGGGTCCCGGCGGGGATAGCTCAGGGGCGCCATCGCGAATCTCCATACTTTGGATCAGGCCGTTTTGTATAACGTAAACGTGCTGGACCATCTGGTCCAAGATGACATTGCCGGCCAGATCGCGAACGGTTTGATGGACTTGTACGGCAGTTCGACCATCGGATTCGGCGGCAAAACTGACTGGTTCGACGTGAGGATCGAGAACGCTCCACTGACGTGTCCAATATTCACGCACAGCGTCGTGACCGTTGATCCGGCCGCCTTCCATCCCGTTCGGCCAATCCACATCCTTGTGCATGTTCTTCAAAACGGAGTCGACATCGCGAGCATTGAAGTGCTCGTAAGCAGAGACCAGGAGAACGTGCGCAGACTGAATTGTTTCCCTCTCCATCGAACTAACCGCGGACCGAAATTCCGGAGAAGGTGAGGACTACGCGGCCGCGAACGGGAGCGCCAAAGACGCTGGCAGGCTCATAGACGCTCATCAGGAGCCGATCGACAACCTGGGTGCGAACCGCCGGATCTTCAGGCCCAGAGACGATGTTGTAGTCATAGACACGGCCCTGCTCGTTGACGTAAGCCTCTACGACGATGACGGAGTCGTGATCGCTGACGATGGCGCCAGGATTGACGGTGGAGTAGAGATAGTGCGGGGACGTCATGGCTCCCAGAGGTTCGTCGTTCGCCATCACTGGCTCCGGCACGGCGACCATGCCGAGAAGAAGTCCAATGCCGCCAATAAGAAGGACGGCGCCAGCAAAACCCGCGGAGACCTGGACGAGCATCGGACGAAGAGTGTTGTCCCATTTCAGGCTCAGGGAATCGAGCCAGGTTGATTTTCTTCGTGCCTGTTCATGCGAAATGGCAAGCCTGAGTTTGAGCCCAAGATCTGTCGGCGCTTTGGCGGGGCCGAGACCGGCGAGCGTCCGCTGCATGGCGCGCAAGGAGGCAAACTCGCGTTCGCAACCGGCGCAGGTCTCCAGGTGCAGGGCGATCTGTTGCATCTGCCGTCCGCTGACGGCACCGTCAAGATAAGCGGAGAAAGACGATTGGTACTTGCGACACATTGGAGAACTCATTGAGCCACCGCTTCTTTCGATGTCTCTGCGAGAGGATGGGACGCAGAGTTTGTGGGGGCAGTAACGGAGTCCGAATTGAGCAAGGTGCGGAGTGCCGAGCGGCCACGAGTGAGCCGCGACTTAACGGTACCTAGGTTGACGCTGAGGATTTCGGCGATCTCCTCATAGGCAAAGCCTTCGATCTCGCGGAGAATGACGACGGTGCGGAAGGCTTCGGGCACCTGTCGGAGAGCGGCTTCGACGCGCTCGCGGACCTCGGTCTGAGCGGCGTGGTCGAAGGGTGAATCGGAGCGGTCGGCGAGGGTTGCACTGAGGCAAAGGCCTTTGCTCTCATCGTCGGAGTCTGACTCGTAGGGCGAGTCGATGGTGATCTCCTGCTTTTTGTGGCGCGACCACCAGCGTCGCTGGTTGGAGGCCTCACGAAGGGCGATGCGATAGAGCCAGGTGCGCAGACTAGCTTCGCCATGGAAGCCGCGGATGCTGCGAAAGACTTTGATGAAGACTTCCTGCGTAATGTCGGCGGCGTCGGCAGGGTCGTTGAGACTGCGCGCGATCAGCGAATAGAGCGGCTGATGATATTGCGCGATGAGGACGGCAAATGCCTCCTCCGAGCCGGCTTTGAGGTCGGCAACAAGAGCAGCATCTTCGGTGGTGATGCCTATCGCACTGGCTAGATTGCCCACTATCGTGCCCGCCTGCATACGGGGTACCTCTTACAGTACGACTTTGGTGAAGCAAGTTGCAAGACTGAGCGACGAGAGCTCAGAGATTCAGCAAAAACAGCGCCGCCGGCGACCGAACGCTCGCTCGTTCTAATATCTTTAGACACCGGAAGATACCGGATATGTTCCCTTGGACGCCGACATAGTTTCCGGCCACATTGACGAATGGGCTCCAGTCAGCCAGAATAGATAGAGTCCTTCCTAAGAGTGGGCCTGTGGCGCAGCTGGGAGCGCGCTTCCATGGCATGGAAGAGGTCATCGGTTCGATCCCGATCAGGTCCACCAATTAACCCAACAACTTAGCTCGTCAGAACTGTCACAGGCGAACCGTGTGCGTCATGGTTTCGTGTCATAATCCCCATTTTGCTGCTCTTTGCCAGGGACTCCATCGCCGTGCGCTTCGCTTCCCTTTGGACGTGGGAATACCTTTCCAGCAACCTGTGGATGACGTGTCCCGCTATGATTTAAGCGTAAGTAGGTCTTTATCTTTCACTGAGAGCGCCGCGAGATCAAGGTGTCGCGGGCTTTACATCCAGCGATGCAACTGCCTGGCGAAGGCTCCGACCCCCGTAGCAAGCAACAGGAGGCTTGAGGGTTCGGGGGTGGTTGTTGTAGTAACCGTGCTCTGCGCGCCATAGAACCAGGCGGTGTTTGTACCCGCGGTGGTGTACCCAGCAGCATCGACCGCACTGTTCCCGGTGTATTTTCCGCAGGAGAACCCAGGCGTGGAGCACGGTGTGAAGGTCGGGTTGGTTGGATCGGTGACGTTAAACGCTACAACAATATCGTTCGTGCCAAAGGCAACGAGGTCGGAGTCAGTCTGGGTACCGCCGAACTCCAGAAACCCACCTTGGTAAGTGAATCCTAGTGGTGAGTCGACCGTGATCCCCGTCAGCGAGTGCACGACGATGTCCGTCGTGTTGTTATCGTAGGTCAGGGTGGGGTCATACGTGATCGTAATGGAGCCCGTGACTACCAGGTCCGGCGGCGGTGCATTTCCGACGACATCGAGAAAGCCCGTGAGATTGAAGTTGAGGTTCTCCGTGATTGTCGAAGCGCCAGCGGAGGACGAGGCAAACATTCCGCCCAATCCCAAAGCGAGAAGCAGTGCTGTCTTGATCGTTCGCATTCGGTTGATCTCCATGGTGTAGGCGGTGTGTTGTTTAGCTCGGAGAATATCCTTCTCCCGGACTTATAGGTTTGTACTGGCGAGTTAGGGGAAGCTGGCGCTCAAATGACCCAGAAGGTGCCTCCGGGTGCGGACCGTTGAGTGAGAATGCGGCGTGTGGAGCGCGCCCTTCAAGCGGCAAAGCGCGGCATGGGGACTTTACCGTCTAATGCCGTCTACTGCTGCGCCACAGGCGGCCGCTAAAATTGGGTGATTTCGCACGTGATGAGCTGAGTCAGGAAACGTCGAAGGATACGAATGAACCGTCGCTTTGCAACGTCGCGTTCGGAGCGCGTGCCGGAGAGGCAACTCGTTCCCTCTGGGGGTTAAGATCTCAGCGATGTCGAGAATGGATTGGCAGACGGCGCACCAATAACACTCTACATTTCAATGATTTAAGTGGCTGATGAAACGAGCCATTTCTTATGTCTACTGACCAGGTCAGGGCAGAATGATTAATTCCGGCCTGGTGCCGCCGCTCATTCCATAAACTGTCCCGGAACGGAACGCGCCGACATCGTATTTGTAGCAGCCAGGGGTACTTGCTTTGGTTGTCACCTGCTTTTTCCCGCCTCCCATGATCGGGTCATCGGGGTCAAACGGCGAGTCAGTACCGAACGAGACGGTAAATCCGTGGTTCTTGTTCGAACTCATCCACACCACCGTTGTGCCAGCCTTGATACAGAAAATTTGATTGTTCTTCGCGTTCGGGATGTCAGGCTTTACGTTGGCTGAGCTGTTCGACCGGGTAATGTTAACCGTGCATGGGGACGAGGCAGAGCCGCAGGTGTTGGCCGCATTGCAGAGGGCCTCGGGCTGCTCTTGCTCACATACGTATTTGCTCTTCGCCTGTGCAAGTTCCCCGGTCATGAGAACGAAGCAGGTGGATAAGAGCAATGCAGTACGAGTGCTGGATCGTCGTTGAGCTTTGATAGTCATCGATATATCTCCTAGTCGCGGCGCGCAGGAAGTTGTGTTCAAGCAAATCTCACGACACAATTCCTACCCCGCGATCATCTCTACCACTTCCTGAATAGTTCGTGCCTTTCCAGACGTCCAACCTGCCCGGGTCTTGCGTCTGGCAACCTTTTCAATGACTCAGACCGTTGCGCGATTTCACTTCCACTCGATGATGTTAGTCAGCCTCCAGGCATTCTGATTGAGCTCGAACTGCAACTCGCCTTCCTTATTGACGATGAGTTGCGCCGCGGGGAAAAGAGTACCGGCACTCTTGCTCTTGTCGCTGTCATTCAAGATGATTTCACCGGCAGTGAGACCGAAACTCTTCGTTTGGGTATCCCAATAGCTTTCACCGAAGGCGATCTTGCGATTGGTAACAAAACGGATGGTCCTGCCAGTGGGCGTTATGATTTCCCGAATGAAGCTGACATCGTACCCAAGTGTGCCAGGGATCGTTATCCGACCCACGGCTTTCATCTTTTCGAGAGCATTCACCAGTCCTTCGTTCTGCCCTTTCGCAAATGCCTGTACGAGCACGTCTCTGTCCTCGGGAGCCGAGAACTCATAAATTATGAGTTTCACGCCGAAGTTTCTCCCCATCTGAGTGCTTGTGCCAAAGGCTGTTGCGTCGATGGTTTCGGTACTTCCCCGCTGTCCAAAGCTGTGGACACCAGCGATCATAAACAGCCCAAGCAAGAGAGAGATTCCGTTCGTGAAGTATCGAATTTTTAGGTTAGTTTGCATGTAATTTTCTCCTGCCTCACTCGACCTGCCTATTAAACTGTAGCTAAGACTCCTAGGTTAACGGCTCAATGCTAGGTAGCAGGTCCAGTCCCCGCAACTGGGGAAATCCCTAATCGAATGAGTCGGCTGACTGCTCTCTCAAATTGCGTTGGAGGGCGGAATTGGTTTGAGGAGGACGGTTTCCTGTAGACGGACCCGTTCTAAATCTTTCTTGTGGAACGACATAATGCAATAATGCGGGAATGAGCGAACAGGGTTCTGGGTTGGACCGGCGGGGTTTTCTTGGCGTGTGCTCCATGGTGGGGCTGGGACAGACGTTGCTGCCGGGAGCATTGTTCACGCTGGCGACCCAGGCCAAGGCGCAAAGTTCGCCGATTGTGGGCGGCGGCGAGGTGAAGGCCAGTACGGACGCGCTGGCGAAGATTACTCCGGAGATGATCGATGGGGCGGCAGCGATTGCCGGGATCAGCGTGACGGATGAGCAGAAGAAGATGATGCTCGAAGGACTAGAGCAACTGCGGAAGTCGTATACCGCGATTCGTGATTTGAAGATGCCGAATAGTGTTCCGCCGGCCTTTGTGTTCGACCCGGTGCCGGGCGACATGATGCTGGATACATTGAAGAAGCCGCTGAAGATGAGCGCGGCTCCGGATGTGAAGGCGCTGGCTGGGGCGGTTTCGGCCGGAGTCGCAGGGACTTCGGATGCGTTGGCGTTTGCTTCGGTTAGAGAGCTGGCGGAGTTGGTGAAGACGCGGAAGGTGACTTCGGTTGAGTTGACGAAGATGTATCTAGGGCGACTGAAGAAGTATGATCCGCAACTGCACTTCGTGATTACGTTGACCGAAGAGCGGGCAATGGGTCTCGCTGCTGCTGCGGATAAAGAGATTAGTGCGGGTAAGTATCGCGGACCGCTACATGGGATTCCGTGGGGCGGGAAGGACCTGCTGGCGGTGAAGGGCTATCGGACGACGTGGGGTGCGGCTGGGTTTGAGGAACAGAAGTTTGATTATGACGCAACGGTGGTGACTCGGCTGGATGAGGCTGGCGCGATTTTGGTTGCGAAGCTTTCGATGGGTGCGCTGGCGCAGGGGGATTTGTGGTTTGGTGCGCGGACGCGGAATCCTTGGAATAAGCACCAGGGGTCGAGTGGGTCGTCGGCGGGAAGCGCCAGTGCGGTGGCTTCGGGGTGTGTGGGGTTTGCGTTAGGGACGGAGACGCTGGGGTCGATTTCGTCGCCTTCGACTCGGTGCGGATGTACGGGATTGCGGCCTACGTTTGGATTTGTGCCGAAGACGGGTGCGATGGCTCTGAGTTGGACAATGGATAAGATTGGGCCGATATGCAGGGCGGTGGAGGATTGCGCGCTGGTGCTTTCGGCTATCTATGGGCAGGATGGGCATGATCTCTCGGTGCAGCCGGCGGCGTTCAACTGGGATGCGAACTTTAATTGGAAGGCGCTGCGGGTGGGGTATATCAAGAGCGCGTTCGATGTGCCGGCGGGCCCGGCAGCGGATGCTTCAGAGGCGCAAAAGAGAGGCTTTGCGCGGAGAGTTTATGACGCGAAGTATGCGACTACGGCGCTGGATGAGTTGCGGAATATGGGAGTAAAGCTGATCCCGGTGGAGATTCCGGATTTTCCGTTTGGCGCGATTGTGCCGGTTCTGGAGGCGGAAGGCGCAGCGGCGTTCGATGATCTGACGCGGAGCGGGCGGGATAAATTGCTGACGGGGCAGTTGCCGTTCGATTGGCCGAATCAGTTTCGCATTGCGCGGTTTTACTCCGCGGTGGATTACGTTCAGGCGATGCGAGCGCGGACGCTGGCGATTGCTGCGATGGCGAAGCTGTTTGCGGATGTCGATGTGATTGTTACCCCTTCGCAGGGTAATCAGCTGCAGGCTACGAATCTGACGGGGCATCCGGCAGTGATTGTGCCGAATGGGATTCGCGGGAATGGTGCGCCGAAGAGCGAGAACGAGGAAGATGGTGCGCTGGCGAATGCGGGTGGACCGGGGACTCCGGGGAGCCTGACGTTCTTAGGGGCTTTGTACTCAGATGCTCGGCTGGCGGCGTTCGCCAAGGCTTATCAGGATGCTACGAGTTTTCAACTGCAGCATCCTAAGCTGGATTGAGTTATGTCGACGGATGTGCTGGTTGAGGCTCGGGGATTGGTGAAGGAATATAACGCGGGGCGGCGTGTGGTGGACGACGTTTCGTTTGCGATTCGGCGCGGAGAGACGCTGGGGCTGGTGGGTGAATCGGGTTCGGGGAAGAGCACGGTTGCACGGATGTTGTTGCGACTGGTTGAGCCTACTAACGGCGAGGTGCTGTATTCCGGAAACAATTTGCTGCGAGCAGGTTCGCAAGAGATGCGCGAGATGCGGCGGCGGATGCAGATCGTTTTTCAGGATCCCTTTGCAGCGCTGAATCCGAGAATGCGCATACGGGAGGTTTTGGCGGAGCCGTTTGCGATTCACAATGAGAGACCGGCTGGAGGGCTTGCGACAAGGCTTGGAGAGATGCTGCGAACTGTGGGGCTGGACGGGTCCGCGCTGCAGAGGTTTCCGCATGAGTTCAGTGGCGGGCAGAGGCAGAGGATCAATATTGCGAGAGCGCTGGCGCTGCGGCCGGAGTTTTTGATACTGGATGAGCCCGTGAGTGCGCTGGACGTGAGCGTGGGGGCGCAGGTGGTGAACCTGCTGCGGGAGCTGCAGCGAGAGTATGAGCTGACGTATCTGTTTATCTCGCATTCGATGCCGCTTGTGCGGTATCTGTGCGACCGGGTAGCGGTAATGCAGCGGGGGCGGCTGATTGAACTGGGGGAGTGTGAGCAGGTGTGCGATGCGCCACAGGAGGAGTACACGCGGAGATTGATCGCGGCGACTCCGGAGATGCCGGCGCAGATTTAACAGCAGGCGGGAGGATGGTGTTCCGGCAGTCGCTACAATGGAAGATGGATGCTCTCGAGCTTCAGTACGCATTGGCACTATGTCTGGCTGGTCGTCGCCTCGTTGATTGCGGGCGTGATGAACGCGATGGCAGGTGGCGGATCGTTTGTCTCGTTTCCGGCGATGCTGGCGATGGGGGTTGCACCGATTCAGGCGAACGCGACCAATACGGTTGCTCTGTGGCCGGGGCAGTTGACCTCTGTGGCCGCCCTGCGGGGAGATCTGCGGCGCGATCTCCTGCCGGTGGTTTGTGCCGCCTCGATTCTGGGCGGAGTGAGTGGAGCGATTGTGCTGTTGAATACGCGACAGATCACGTTTCTCCGTATCGTGCCTTGGCTGCTGTTGGTTGCATCGCTGCTGTTCGGGATCAGCGGCCCAGTGTCGCGATGGCTGCGGGCGCGATCCGCTGAACCTCACGTGAAGAAAGCACCGGCGATGGTGCCGTTGTTCCTCGTTCTGCTGCCGGTGTGTTTTTATATCGGCTATTTTGGGGCCGGAGCAGGTTTTTTGATTATGAGCGCATTGGCGCTGTTCGGCGTGGAGGAGATGAATGCGCTGAACTCGCTGAAGGTGCTGGCGGCCTGCCTATCGAATCTTTGCGCTGTGCTGACGTTTGTGTTCAGCGGAGCGGTGATCTGGCACTACTGTCTGATCTCGATGGTGTTTGCCGGAGCAGGCGGATATGTTGGCGCACAGTACGCACGACGCATGAACGCTAACGCGCTGCGAACGATCGTTGTGGTTACAGGAATTGCAGTGGCGGCATATTTCTTCTGGAAGCAGCCTTGACCACCGGTGTTGGGCGGCATTTGATTTTTGGGAGCGGTGCATGATGACATTGAGTACGCAGGCCGTGGACGATATCGGATTTGTGGCGGCCTTCTGTACGACGGTCGCTTTTGTTCCTCAGTTGGTGCGAGTGCTGAAACTTCGATCGGCGCGGGAGATCTCGCTGGGGACGTTTTTGTTGTTTTCGATCGGCATCTTTCTCTGGTTGCTCTACGGTATCTACAGCGGATCGAAGCCCGTGATTGCGTCGAATGCGGCGACGCTAGGCCTGTCTCTGAGCATTTTGTACCTGAAGGTGCGGTATGGACGGACATCCGCGAAAGAGGAGCAATGAGTCACGAGGGAATTCGTATCGTCAATTCGGAACAGGCCCGGCAAGAGGATGAGGAGCACAAAGAATTGCCGGCAGATGCAGTAACCCCGAAGAAGGTGCGGGTGAAGCAGACGGAGGGTACGGGCGTCGAGATCGACTGGAAGGACGGGCACCAGAGTGCATGGCGCTTTGCGTGGCTGCGGAACGCGTGTCCGTGCGCTACTTGCCACGAGGAACGGGAAAAGACGGGACGCCCTGTGGGAGCGGCGAAGCCTAAGGAGCAGAAGCTGCTGGTCATGTATGAGGCGCCCGTGAAGCCGTTGGAAGTAACTCCAGTAGGTAAGTATGCCCTGAAGTTCAAATGGAATGATGGTCACGAGAGTGGGATCTATTCGTGGGAATACCTGAGGAGGATCTGCCAGTGTGACCTCTGCCTCCACTAGGTTGCGAGAGGTGCGGCGATTTGTAGCAGGGTAAGAACTTCCTCGACGGTATTCGCTACAAGCAGAAGTTCGCGGTTCTTCGGCTTGAGCAAGCCTTCGGCTACACAGTGATCGAGGAAGGCAAGAAGTTTGTCGTAGAAGCCGTTGGTATTGAGCAGAAGGATGGGTTTGGCGTGAAGCCTCAGAGTGTGCCAGGCGAGTACTTCGAAGAGCTCCTCGAAGGTTCCGAAGCCGCCAGGAAGTGCGACGAAGGCATCTGCTTTTTCTCCAATGAGCGCTTTACGTGTGTGCATGGTGCTGGTGATGTGAAGCTCGGTGATGCCGCGATGCGCGACTTCGAGATCGACGAGCACCTCGGGAATGACACCGACGACCTTGCCACCTGAAGTCATGGATGCTTCGGCTACGGCTTTCATAAGTCCAACGTTGGACCCGCCGTAGACCAGACCGATGCCCCGTGAGGCAAGCTCATGACCCAGTTGCTCAGCGGCTGCCTGATATGAGGGATGCGTTCCGCTGGATGAGGCGCAGAAGACAGCGATGTTGCGAATCATACAGACGAGAATACCAAGCGCGAGGGCGAGGATATCAGGTGCTATAGGAGATTCATCGAATCGGAAGGATTGGTGAGGCCGATCGCGCTCTTAAGCAGAGCGATCGGCCTGAGGATGGGAGGGCTGTGGTTGAACAGCTCGTTTAGGAGAATCTAGCGAATGACGATGGTGGCGCCGTTGTGCTCGCTGATGACCTCTTCGATGACAGAGCCTGCGGCGTGAGTCGGGGTTGTGGTATTAGCGACGATGCGGGTGCCGACCTCAAGGTTGAGATTGACTGGTTTGCCTGGATCGAGTGTCATCACCTTCTCACCAACTTTGATCTCCATCGGAGAACCGGAGTCGTTGCGGAGACTAAGTTTGACCATGCTCGTCTTCGTCTTTCCGAACATTGCGTGGACTGGAGACGAAATATCCGTAGTTGCCGCATACATAGCCGGGGCTGCAAGTAGAGAGCAGGTGACAACTGCTATTGTGAAACGATTGAGACCTTTCATTTGTTAGCTCCCGATGGATCTAAGTTTCGACGGGAGTTTTTCTGCCATGGTTCAGAAAAGCTCGTCGTGCAAACAGGTACGCATGACTAACGTGGATAGTTCCGAAATATTCGGCAGATTATCGCAAAGAAAACGAATTTAGATGTTCGGCTGTTGCGCGAACGTTAATTGATTCGCTGCGTGTCCATGCGCGGACAAGATGTTCACAATTGGACGACAGATACAGGCGTTTTCGATGAATTTCTGTATATATGCGCGCACAGAAGAACAGAGCTTAAAATAGATATGGAGCGTGCGTGAGTTGAGTCGACTTTTAGAGAATATGAATCCGCAACAGCAGGACGGAATCCAATCAGTGGATGGGCCCGTCCTTCTGCTGGCGGGAGCCGGATCAGGAAAGACGCGAGTCATCACGCATCGCATTGCTTATCTGATCCAAGAGCGTGGCGTGTCGGCGGATTCGATTCTTGCGGTGACGTTTACCAATAAAGCCGCGAAGGAGATGGCGGAGCGCGTCGACAAAATCCTCGGACATAGCTCGTTGGCTAAGCCCACGCTGGCTACGTTTCATAGTTTTTGTGTGCGTGTGTTGCGACGTGATATCGAGGCTCTGCGTGTGGGCGGGGTTGGATTGACGCGGACGTTCGCTATATATGATGAGGCCGATCAGCAGGCTGTCGTGAAACAGGCTTTGAAGCGGCTGGCCATCGACGACAAGTCGCTGAAGCCGAGGGTTGCGCTGGGAAGGATCTCGTGGGCGAAGAACCACATGATCGATCCGCAGGAGTATTTTCTTGCGAGCACCAACCCGATGGAGGAGAAGATTGCGCACATCTTCGAGATCTATAAGAAGGAGTTGTTCAAGGCGAATGCTCTGGACTTCGATGATCTTCTGCTGGAGACGGTGCGGCTGCTGAAGTCGTCTGCGGAGACGCGAGAAAGATACAACCGTCGTTACAAATATATTTTGATCGACGAGTACCAGGATACGAACCGGCCGCAGTACGAGTTGATGAAGCTGCTGGCTGGGCCGAATCGGAATGTATGCGTTGTCGGCGATGAGGACCAGTCGATCTATAGCTGGCGTGGTGCGGATATCAAAAACATTCTTGAATTTGAGAAGGATTTTCCTGGTGCAAGGACGATCCGTCTGGAACAGAATTATCGCTCGACGCAGATGATTCTGGAGGGCGCAAGCGCGGTGGTGGCGCAGAACACGCAACGCAAAGGCAAGAATCTGTGGACGGCGCGTGAGGGAGGTTCGCTGATTGGATACTACGAGGCGCCGGATGGAGAGAACGAGGCACTCTTTGTGGCGGATCGCGTGCGGAAGTATCTGCGAGAAGCTGGCGGACAGGAGGATCTTCCGCGGTGTGCGGTGTTGTATCGGACGAACTCGCAGTCGCGACTGGTGGAGGAGGCGCTGCGACGCTACGGGATCCAGTACCACATGGTCGGCGGGTTTTCGTTCTACGATCGCGCCGAAGTAAAGGACATTCTGAGCTATCTGAAGCTGGTGCAGAATGTGCACGACTCGATCGCGTTGCAGAGAGTGGTGAACTCGCCACCGCGCGGAATCGGCAAGACCACGATGGAGACGCTGGAGAGAATGGCTCTCGCGAGCGGCATGAGCACGTGGGATGCGATTGGACGGGCGATCAAGGATAAGCTGCTGCCGCCACGGGCTCTGATGGCGCTGAGTTCCTTCCGCCGCCTGATTGAGGATGCCAGAGCGATGCTGGGGCCCGGATTTGCCGACAAGCTGACTGGAGATTTGGCAGGGGACGAAGGCGATTCCCTTCCTTCGGATGCGGTAGAAGATGTTTCCTTTGGTTTTGGAAGGTCGGAAGATCTCCCATCCGTTGCGGCGGAGGATGAAGATGCCGGGGCGGATACCGCTTTCGATACAAGCTTCAACTTTGGATTCGATTTTGGGCCGAGTGAGGAGTTCTCTACGCTTGCGCCGGAAAATGCTGCGGACTCCGATGAAGCCCATGGGATCGACGCAACGAGTTTCAATCCATTTGCGCCGGTGGTGTTGAAGAAGTCTGCTGGGACGACGATGGAACGCGCCGCTGAGATGAAGATGGAGGATGAAAAGCCTGCGTTTCGTAAGCCGGGAGATCCGGCGACTCTTCCGGAGTTGATTAAGTTCCTGAATGATCGAAGCGGATATATCCGAGCCTTGGAGGAAGAGGCTACGCCGGAGTCGTTCTCGCGAATTGAGAACCTGAAGGAACTGGCGAATGCAGCGCAGGATGCTCAGGAGCGGGGAGAGACGCTGCATGAGTTTCTGGATCATGCTGCTCTGGTCAGCGATGCTGACAGTTACAGCGAAGAGGCCAAGGTGACGTTGATGACACTGCATGCTGCCAAAGGTCTGGAGTTTCCGCTCGTGTTTCTCACCGGAATGGAAGAGGGGCTGTTCCCTGAACTCGCGGACGCTGACCGACCCTGTGGGGCTTGAGGAAGAGCGGCGCCTTTGCTACGTGGGCATGACGCGGGCAATGGATACTCTGGTGATGACGCGGGCTCGATATCGGCGGCGGTATGGAAACGATATGCCGGAGTCGAGTATTGCTTCGCGGTTTCTGGAAGAGGTGCCTGCGCGACTGGTGGAGGACCTTGGCAGTCCGCCAGCGAGACCGCAGTTTTCGGGCTCCGGATATGGTTCGAACTGGGGATCAGGCGGGGCTTATGCAACGCCTTATCCGAAGGGGAATCGGTATGGCCGCCAGAACGCTGACGAAGGAGAACGGCACTACAGCTATGAGGATGAGGATCAGACAGCCCAGGGTGGCGAACAGTCGCCGAATCGTTCGGGGCCGAATAACCGCGCAGGAAACGCGGGGAAGACGGCGGCTCCGGGGCAATCGATCGATAACATTGCGAGCTTCTTTGCGGCGCGGGGGCAGAAGATTACTCGGCCCAAGCTGGAGGCAGAGGCTCCGACCGGAAAGACGGGGCTGAGGCAAGGATCGCGGGTCCGGCATCCGAAGTATGGGGAAGGAACCGTGTTTCGCCGTGAAGGCGATGGGGATGATGCGAAGATTACAGTACAATTTCAACAGCACGGCGTGAAGAAGCTGGTAGAGAAGTTCGCCCAGCTGGAACGCCTCTGAGTTTCGAAAATCGCACCTATAGAAAGATTGGCAAGAACCATGGCAAATACCAAGAGCATCACCGACAAAGAAGAGCGCAAGAAGGTTAAGCGCGCGGCACGTAAGAAGGCAGCACCGAAGGGCCCACGCGCCGGCGCCCGTGGCGAAAACAAAGCCAAGGTTAAAAAGGCCTCACGCGGCCAGAGCAAACGGTAGTCTATCCTGTTGAGCCAGAAGCGCTGTGGTTGACTCAGCGCTTCTGACCCGCAAGAAACCGTGATCTCGCACACTCTGAAACCGCATCGGCAGTTGAAACGCCCCGCACCAATTCTTCTGTAAGCAGGAGCGAGCGCGCTGGCCAGGCAAATCTTTCGAACCAAGTCGATCGACAAGCTGATCTCCGAATCGGAGAGACCAGAACACGCGTTGAAAAAGACGCTGGGTCCGGTTTCTCTAACTGCGTTGGGGATCGGTGCGGTGATTGGCTCAGGGATCTTTACTGTTATTGGGGTGGCAATTGGCGGCAGCCCCGCAGCAGTGGCCTCGTTCGGCGATTCGCCGGTTATTGATCTCATCCTGCACCATGGTGCGGTGGCTGGACGGCCTGGAGCCGGTCCTGCGCTGGCGGTTTCGCTGGTGCTGGTAGCGATTGTCTGCGCGCTGACGGGGCTCTGCTATGCGGAGCTGGCATCGATGATCCCGATTGCAGGTTCGGCGTACACCTATACCTATGCGACGCTGGGTGAGTTGATTGCATGGATAATCGGCTGGGACCTGATTCTGGAGTATGCGTTCAGCAATATGAGCGTGAGCGTCGGGTTTGCGGCGCATGTGGTAGCGCTGCTGGATTGGATGGGGCTGCCGTTGTCGCCGAAGTGGCTTTCGCCTGCTTATCTGCCGCAAGGGTTGCAGGATCTGCAGGGTAAGGACATCTACGCTGTGGGCTGGCATGCGGGATTCAATATTCCGGCGTTCCTGATTGTGCTGCTTCTGACGGTCGTACTGGTGCGTGGAATCCGAGAGTCGGCGCGGACCAACAACGTCATGGTGCTGGTGAAGATTGCGGCGATCCTGCTATTCATCTTCTTCGGGCTAAGCTTTATTCATCCGGCGAACTACACGCCGTTCTCGCCGAACGGATGGTCGGGTGTGCTGGCGGGCGGGTCGATCATCTTCTTTACCTATATCGGATTCGATTCGGTGTCGACGGCGAGCGAAGAGTGCAAGCGGCCTAAACGCGATGTGCCGATAGGAATCCTCGCGACGCTGCTGATCTGCACGCTGCTGTATATCGGGGTTGCGGTGGTGCTGACCGGACTTGTGCCCTGGCAGTCGGTCGCGAACGATGCGGCGCCGGTGGTCAATGCGCTGAAACGGGTAGCGCTGGAACCGGGTGGAGGCAGGCTGCACTGGGTGCAGTTGGCGGTACTTGTTGGCGCGCTGGTGGGGATGATCTCGTCGATTCTGGTGTTTCAGCTGGGACAGGCGAGGGTGTGGTTCGCTATGTCGCGCGATCGGCTGTTGCCCGATATCTTCAGCAGGATTCATCCGCGGTTTCGGACGCCGGCGTTTGCGACGTGGGTTGCGGGCGTGTTGGTGGCGATTCCGGCAGGCCTCTTCGATGTGGGAACGTTTGCGACGATGTCGAATATCGGGACATTGTTCGCGTTTGTGCTGGTCTCGCTAGGCGTGATTGTTCTGCGATACAAGGAGCCGGAGAGGCATCGCGGATTCCGTGTGCCGTTCGGACCGGTGATTCCGATCTTGTCGGTAATCTTCTGCGTATTGCTGATGGCTGGCCTGCCGGCGATCACCTGGGTGCGGTTCTTCGTGTGGCTGATCGTGGGGCTGGTGGTCTATTTCTTCTATAGCCGCAAGCGGAGTGAGTTTTACTCGCCTGAGGCCTAGGATAGGATCATGGCGAAGAAGGCTGCGCGACGAGAGGATGAAATTGACGTAGTCGATTGGCTGCGCAGGCTGCCGAAGTGTGAGTTACACCTCCATCTTGAAGGGACCATTCAACCGGAGACACTGCTGAAGTTGAGTCAGCGTCACGATGCAGACCCGTTGACTCCCGAGGCTGCGAAGAAGCTTTACGTTTACGAGAATTTTTCAGGATTTATGGACTCGTTCAAGGCGGTTTCGGCTCGACTGAAAGGCCCGGACGACTATGAGTTGATTACATACGACATGATTCGCGAGCTCGCGGCTCAGGGTGTGGTGCATGCCGAGGTTTATATCTCGTTCGGGATTATCTATTACTGGAAGAATGCTGATGTTGAACCGTACGTTGAGGCAATCGAGCGTGGGCGCGTTCGTGGAGAGGCGGATTTTGGCACGACGATCTATTGGTTGATCGATGCGGTGCGGCATTTCGGCGCGGAAGAGGCCACTAAGGTATTTCGCAAAGCCGCTGAGCTGCAGAAGCTGCACCCGAACATCGTAGGGATTGGGATTGGTGGCGATGAGGCACGCGGTGGCGCTGAACTATTTCGAGAATCGTACGCCGAGGCAAAGGCTGCGGGGCTAAGGCTCACGGCGCATGCCGGCGAGACGATTGGGCCGGAGAGTGTCTGGGCGGCGATAAATATTGGAGCGGAGCGAATTGGCCACGCACTTTCGGCGCAGGATGACCCGGAACTGCTCGCCGTTCTTGCAGAGAAACAGATTCCGCTGGAGCTGAATGTGACAAGCAACCTCCGCACGGGTTGTTGCAAGGACATCGATAAACATCCGGTGAAGATGTACTTCGAGTCGGGGTTGATGGTAACGATCAATTCGGACGACCCGCCGATGTTCGGCAGCAACCTGCTGGAGGAATACGTGCTAGTGCACGAGCGGTTCGAGTTTTCGCTGGAGCAGATGCGAGAGCTAGCGGCGAACTCCGTGGAGGCGAGTTTTCTGCCACCAAACAGAAAGCTGGAGCTTCTGCGGCGAGTGGAACAATATGAGTAATTGCGCCATTGCGTGGCTGGGTGAAGGTGTCACTGCGGACCAGTCGCACGATCGAGATCCATATTTAGCAGCAACACGTTGACACGCGGCTCACCAAGGAATCCGAGCTGGCGTCCCAGCGTGTTTTTCGCGATGAGTTTACGAACGGCATCTTCCGAAAGATGCCGCACGCGAGCGATGCGGGTTACCTGAAACTCGGCGGCGGCGGGTGTGATGTCAGGATCGAGACCTGAGCCAGATGCTGTCACCAGGTCGACAGGGATGTAGGCCCCAGGATGATCAGCCTGCAGCGCGGCTACGTCGCCCTCCACTCGATCGATCAGCTTCTTATTCGTTGGGGCATAGTTTGAGCCGCCGGAGTTTGCAGCATCGTATCCATTGCCGGCAGCCGATGGTCGTGAATGAAAGTATTGTGCAGCCGAAAATGGCTGCCCGATAATTCGGGAGCCGACGAGCTCACCGTTCCTGTAGAGAAGCTGTCCGTTCGCCTTGTCATGAAAGAACAGTTGAGCTAACCCGGTAACAGCGAGAGGGTAGATGAGGCCAAACATAACCGTAGTTACGATAGTGAATCGCACGGCGGTGATCAGATTGCGACGCATAAATATCCTATGCCAGATGAATGGCGGTGATGATGATGTCAATGAGCTTGATGCCGAGAAACGGAGCAACGATGCCGCCGACACCGTACAGAATGAGGTTGCGGCGGAGGAGCGCTTCGGCGGACATGGCCTTGTAGCCTACACCACGGAGCGCCAATGGAATCAGACCCACGATGATGAGCGCGTTGAAGATGACTGCGGAGAGAATGGCTGATTGCGGCGTCTGCAAATGCATGATGTTCAGAGCGTTGAGAACAGGAAAAGTTGCCGCGAACATAGCAGGAATAATCGCGAAGTACTTCGCAACATCGTTTGCTATCGAGAAGGTGGTCAATGCACCCCGTGTCATCAAAAGCTGTTTGCCGATCTCGACGATCTCGATCAGCTTCGTCGGATTCGAGTCGAGGTCGACCATGTTGCCGGCCTCCTTGGCCGCCTGCGTGCCAGTGTTCATGGCAACCCCCACATCGGCCTGGGCCAATGCAGGAGCATCGTTCGTGCCGTCGCCGGTCATCGCGACAAGCTTGCCTTCGGCCTGCTCGCGCCGGATCAGATCCATCTTGTCCTTTGGTTTTGCTTCGGCGAGGAAGTCGTCGACGCCAGCTTCGCGAGCAATCGCAGCAGCGGTAAGAGGATTGTCTCCCGTGATCATGATCGTCCGAATGCCCATTGATCTCAACTGAGCGAAGCGATCCTTCATTCCACCTTTTACGATGTCCTTGAGGTGAATCACACCCAATGCTTGCCGGTTCTCGGCCACGACAAGCGGCGTGCCCCCGCTGCGTGCCACGGTCTCCACTGCTGCACGAACCTCCTCAGGCAAGGCGCCGCCGTTGCTCTTCAGGAAAGCGGCGATCGCGTCGGTCGAGCCTTTTCGAATTATGCGGCCGTCGAGGTTCACTCCCGACATTCGTGTCAGCGCACTGAACGGCACGAACTCCGCCTGCAACTCGCTAAGCTCACGACCTCGAAGACCGTACATCTCCTTGGCCAGAATCACGATGCTGCGTCCCTCAGGGGTCTCATCCGGAAGCGAAGACAGCTGCGCGGCATCCGCGAGCTGGTCCTTGCTAACGCCAGGTGCAGGAATAAACTCCGATGCCTGACGATTTCCCAGAGTGATGGTTCCCGTCTTATCGAGCAGTAGCGTGTTCACATCTCCTGCTGCCTCCACTGCTCGCCCGGACATCGCCAGCACATTGTGCTGTACCAGCCGGTCCATTCCTGCGATGCCGATCGCTGAGAGGAGCCCGCCAATCGTGGTCGGAATCAGGCAGACAAGCAACGAGATCAGCACGAACACGGATTGCGGCGCAGTCGAATAAATGGCAATCGGCTGCAATGTGACGACAGCCAAAAGGAAGATGATCGTCAACCCAGCAAGGAGAATATTTAGTGCGATCTCGTTCGGCGTCTTCTGCCGTTGGGCACCCTCCACCAATGCGATCATTCTGTCGAGAAAGGTCTCTCCAGGGTTCGAGGTGATTCGGACCTTGATTTGATCCGATAGGACTCGAGTTCCACCTGTCACCGCTGAACGATCGCCACCTGCCTCGCGAATCACGGGAGCAGACTCGCCGGTAATCGCCGACTCATCGACCGAAGCAACGCCTTCCATCACGTCACCATCGCCCGGAATCATGCCGCCGGCGATGACGAGGACTGTGTCTCCGGCTCGCAAATCTGAGCTGGCCACCTCTTCCGTCGTTCCGTCAATGCGGAGCCGGCTGGCGATTGTCTCGGATTTTGCGCGTCGCAATGCATCGGCCTGGGCTTTGCCGCGGCCCTCCGCCATAGCTTCGGCAAAGTTCGCGAACAGGACCGTGAACCACAGCCACAGGGTAATCTGCAGATCGAAACGAAGAGCGCCGTGATGCGCCAGAATATCGCGGAGCAGGTAGATGCTTGTGATGACGCTTCCAATCTCCACCACGAACATGACGGGATTTTTCATCATTGCCCGAGGACTGAGCTTAACCAGGGCATCGACTATTGCGCGCCGAACAATTTTTGTGTCCCAAAGAGAGCGTTTGCGAGTGTTGACCATTTGATTCTCTGTTTTCTATCCGGGTTAAAACTTTTGCCGGCGTGCATGAGGAGATGCTCAAGAATTGGACCGAGCGAGAGAGCGGGGAAGAACGTGAGCGCGCCAACGATGAGAATTACGCCTGCAAGCAGCACCGTAAACAACGGTGTATGTACAGGAAAGGTGCCCTGGGATGGCGGGACCAGCTTCTTCCTGGCTAGACTCCCTGCCATGGCCAGCATCGGAACGATCATCAGGAAACGACCGGTCAACACTGCGGCAGCGAGCGACAAGTTGTACCAGTGAGTATTCGCGCTTAATCCGGCGAAGGCTGATCCGTTATTTCCCGTTGCCGAAGTGTAGGCGTACAGAATCTCCGAGAGGCCATGCGGCCCTGTGTTTGCCAGCGCCGAGAGGCCGAGATTCGGCATCATCAACGTTATTGCCGAAAAACCAAGAATGGAGAGCGGAAAGATGAGCACATAGAGCATCGCCATCTTCACGTCATACGATTCAATCTTCTTGCCGAGATACTCCGGCGTGCGCCCGACCATCAGGCCAGCAATAAATACCGCGAGCACTACAAAGATCAACATGCCATAGAGGCCTGCACCAACGCCGCCGAAGATCACCTCGCCGAGCATGATATTGACAAGGGGAACGAGCCCCCCTAACGGCATGAATGAGTCATGCATCGCGTTGACCGCACCGCAGCTGGCGTCTGTCGTCACTGTAGCGAAAAGCGCGGAGTTGGCGATGCCGAAGCGTACTTCTTTGCCCTCCATGTTGCCGCCGGCCTGCGATGCCGTCACGTGCTGATCGACCGAGTGGAGAAGTGGGTTAGGCTGAGCCTCCGCATAGTAAGCGACGAAGACACCGACAAAGAAGAGTGCCGCCATCGCAGCAAAGACAGCCCAACCGTGACCCGGAGAACGCGTCATCCGGCCTAATGTGACCGTCAATGCGGCCGGGATAAGAAAGATCGAAAACATCTGCATCAGGTTGGTGAGGGGCGTTGGATTTTCGAATGGATGCGCGCTGTTCGCGTTGAAGAAACCGCCTCCGTTAGTGCCAAGCATCTTGATGGCCTCCTGCGAGGCCGTCGGACCCTGAGCGATGTTTTGTGTAGTGATGGTTTGAACCGCCACTTTTCCATCTGCGCCTGTCGTCGTTACAGTTTGTGGTTGGACGAGTCTGGCTTGATCGTAGGGGCGAAAGTTCTGGACAACTCCCTGCGATACCAACAACATTGCATAGATGAGGCAACCGGGCAGTAATACCCACAGTGAAGCGCGCGTTGTATCGACCCAGAAATTACCCAGCGTCTTTGACTCTCGACGGGAGATGCCACGGATAAGCGCCACTGCCAGCGCCATTCCGGCCGCAGCGGAAAAGAAGTTGTGATAGGCGAGCGTGAGCATCTGGGTTAGATAGCTCATGGTCGTCTCGGGCACGTAGGACTGCCAGTTCGTGTTGGTCGTAAACGAAGCGGCAGTGTTCAAGGCAAGATCAGGGGCCACAGCCGCAAGATGCTGCGGGTTGAGAGGCAACAGGTGTTGAAGACGCTCGATCGCATAAGTTGCAAGCATGGTCACGAGGCTGAATAGCAGCATCACTACTGCGTACTCGGTCCAAACCATCTCGTGCGTCTCATCGATACCTGTCAGGCGGTAGATGAGCCTCTCAATCGGACGAAAGATGCGATCTGTTGCAACACGTTGCCGCTCAAAGACGCGGGCCATATAAACACCAAGTGGCTTCGCACAAAGTAGGACCAACGCAAAAAAGAAGGAGATTTGAAACCAGCCGTTCGCCGTCATGATGACTACTCTCTTAAAACCTTTCGGGGCGCAGCAGCGCATACACTAGATAGGCCAGCAGAAACACAGTGACCAGACCGAGCACGGAAGACTCGATCATGCTTGTTTCTCCTTTGTCCCCAACCGCTCACATCCGATGGTGTAGGCAATCGCGACCGCAAAAAATATCACACTTACCCCTATACATCCGACGTCCCACATGGCGATCCTCCTGGTGCGACCTCTACTATTCAAGCAGGCGATGCGTAAAGAAGGCATAGAGAGCACATAAAGAAGTCATAAACGCAGAGAGGGCCCGCTGCGCGGCAGATGGCGTCTACGGGCATGCATGCTGGAGTGATATCGGCTCACCAGTTCCTGCTGCCGATACAGGCTCAAGGCCTGCACCAGATCGAACTCGGAGCGGATGACCAAAACCCGAGTGTTTGCTTCGCGAGGTAACTATTTCGATTCAGCCAAGGCAGGCGACGATGGCAGGAGTGCCCGGATGTAACCTTTGTTGTGGGTACACTCACTGAGTTGAATGTTTTTCAAAATACCTGCGAGAGCGCGGTCAATGACAGGTTGTTCCGGCCTAACCTTAAGGCGTGGGGACTCCTCAGAAGTTGCGCGCGGCAGTTTAGAGAACTGGACGATTCTGTCCCAGCCCTCAGGCGCCGCAAAGGTTACGACCGAGGTGGGCGCCTGCATCTTCTTGTACGGCCAGAAGGCCCAGCCGATATCATTTTTCTCCAGAACAGAGACGAAGTTTGCAATCCACTCATCCGAGTTTTCTCCGGACTCGCCCAGCCAGACGGGAACCTGGTACTTCTCGCGGAAGTCGACGTACGGTTTGACTGTCATCTGTTCGGCTGGGGCATGATAGCGATGGAAGGTATAGATCGTGTTCTTGTCGAAGGGCTGTCCGAAGACGCCAAAATTGGTGTCCCATTGAGCGCCGCCTAGAATGAGGATGTGATGTTTGTCGACTTCGCGGATGGCGGCCGCAATGCGTTTGTAAAGCGGCTCCAGGGTTGCGTTGAACTGATCAAGCCCAGTGTAGTTGGGAATCGGCTCGTTGAGCAGATCGTAGCCAAGCACGGTGGAATTGTTACGATAGTGCCGGGCGAGGCGCTTCCATATATCGATGGTGCGCTGTTGGGCGCCGGGGTCGCTGAATAGCCAAGGATAGCCGTCGCTGTCGTCGATATTTTTTCCGGTCTGGCCGCCGGGCGCTGCATGCATGTCAAGAATGATGTAGAGATTCTCCTCATGCGCCCATTGCACAACGCGATCGAGAAGAGTGAAGCCTTCGGCGTCCTCCGTCTCGAAGAACTTGTAGTGAAAAGGAACGCGGATCGAGTTGAAGCCGCACTGTTTAATCAGATGAATGTCGGCCTTGGTAATGTAGTTTTCGCGGTAGGTGTGCCAGAACTCACGGGACCTCTGCGGGCCGATCAGCTCAGTGATAAGAGCTTCAATCTCTCGCGGGGACTCGGGACCGCCTTCGTTCAGATGCCACATGTAACCTTCCGGCACAAGCCAGTTGCCCAGGTTCGTACCGCGAAGCAGCAGCGGTTTTCCAGCGCCGTCAACGATTTCCTTACCCTGGGTATGCGCAAACTGCGCTCGCGCCGCTGGCGACATCACAAATACGGCAAGAAACGTGGCAAAGATGAGTCTGCACATCCTGAAGTCCCTCGTACGATATGTTCCTTCATCGACAAACGTTTATGCAAAAAAAGCGCTGACCCATCACAGATCAGCGCGGAGGCAGTGCTACCTCGGATGAGACGCTTCACACCCGAGATCTTGAAGCTCCCCGGCTCAACGGCTAGGGAACGACAGAGAAGGTAGCGTGGTCTTTGGCCATCGAGTCCTCCCCCATCCATAAATCGAAATGTCCCGGCTCCACGGCCCATTGATGGGTTTGGGGACTCCAGAAGCCGAGATCGCTGGCATGCAACGTCAGAGTTACAGTGCGCTTCTCGCCAGCAGCAAGACGTGTTCGCGTGAACCCCTTCAGCTCCCTCCTGGGCCGGGAGGCACTGCCTGCACGCTGGTGAATGTAGAGCTGCACTACTTCGTCGCCCGCTACAGCGCCCGTGTTTTCCACCTCCATGGCAGCGGTCAATGACCCATCGGGGTGCATCGTAGAGGAGTCGACCTTGAGGTTGGAGAGGCGGAAGTTTGCGTAGCTGAGTCCGTAGCCGAAGGGATAGAGGGGGGCGCTCGACGAATCCCAATAACGGGTATCGGTCTCGTCGGGAATCTGAGTGAGATTCTGAGAGTAGTAAGTCGGAATCTGCCCAACGCTACGTGGCCAGCTCAGTGGCAGTTTGCCACCCGGGATGGCATCCCCGGCGAGCAGGTTCGCGATCGCGTTGCCGCCTTCGGTGCCCGGATACCAAGCCTCGAGGATGGCAGGGACATGCTGCGAAGCCCACGTGATATCAAGCGGACGGCCGTTGATTAGAACGAGGACAACGGGCTTGCCGGTGCCGACAGCAGCTTCGAGCAACTCCTGCTGGCGGCCCGGCAGGTTCAGGGTTGCTCTTGAAGCCCTTTCGCCACTCATAGTCTGGGCCTCGCCCAGGACCAAAATCGCTACATCCGATTTCCTCACTTGGTCAACGGCATGTTCGAACTCTGCATTGCGCTCCTTCTCGGTTAGCAACACAGGCTTCGGGCTGGGGAACTGATCATCGAAGATCGAGGGTTGAACACGATCGATCTCGACCCCCTTGGCATAGTTGATCGTGACGGATGAGCCCAATTTCCTGCGCATTCCGTCAAGAACCGTGACAGCGTCGTCAGGATGCCCGGCAAGACTCCATGAGCCCATGATGTCAGGCTTGGAGTCTGCGAGCGGGCCGACAATGGCAAAGGAGGTGAGCGATTTTTTCAGCGGGAGCAGACCGTCCTGATTACGCAGAAGCACTGCGCTGCGTTCGGCGGCGGCTCGCGCAGCCTCGTGCTGGGCAGTCGAACCCAACTCAGCCTTGGCTCGGTCGAGCGAGACGTATGGATTGGCGAAGAGGCCCAGACGATACTTCATCAGCAGGATGTCGCGCACAGACTCGTCGATGGTGGACTGCTTGACGGAGCCGTTCTTGATGGCCGCAGCCAGGCTGTCCCGCATGACGTGGGTCGTCATCTCCATGTTTAGACCGGCATTCGCTGAGCGGATTGCAGCATCATCAGCGTCTGCGGCAAAGCCGTGGGAGATGAGGCTCGGTACTGTTCCCCAATCGCTGACAACGAAGCCTTGAAAGCCCCACTTTTCGCGCAGAACATCGTGAAGAAGAAATCTGTTGGCGGAGGCGGGCACGCCGTTCAAATCCATGTACCCGCTCATCAAAGATCCAACGCCAGCCTTTACGGCAGCTTGAAAGGGAGGAAGATAGACATTCCACAGCTGCTCGTCAGAGATGTTGGAAGAGTCATAGTCCCGACCACCTTCAGCGGCGCCATAGCCGGCAAAATGCTTTACGCAGGCGAGTATGTGATCCGGACTGCCGATGGCGTCGCCCTGGAATCCCCGGACCTGGGCCTCAGCCATCCGCGAACCGAGATAAGGATCTTCACCGGCACCCTCCATGATGCGGCCCCAGCGCGGGTCTCTGGCGATATCGACCATTGGCGCAAAGGTCCACTTGACGCCGACCGAACTTGCCTCTCTGGCAGCCATACTCTGCGCGTGCTCGGCGACGGCAGGATCCCAGGACGACGCAAGCGCAAGAGGAATTGGATAGATTGTGCGGAAGCCGTGAATGACATCGAAGCCGATCAGAAGCGGGATGTGCAGTCTCGTCTGCTCGACAGCGATGTGCTGGAGGCGATTGATCTCGGCCGGATCGGTGATGAAGAGCAAGGATCCAGTCTGTTCGTTGCGAACGCGCTCGTCATGAGGGACGGAATCCTTCTCCTTGTAGGCAATCTGCGACATCTGGCCGAGCTTTTCTTCAAGGGTCATCTTGCCGAGAAGGTCGTCGACGAAACGTGATGCCTGGGCATCCTCGGTGAGGGTACCAACCGGTTTCTGTCCCGGAGAGCGGGAGCAGAAAGCCCCGAAAAATGCCGCCAGCGCAAGGCAGTTCAATAGAGTGTTCCGAACATCAACGCGAGTGGTGCGCGAAAAAAGCATAGTGCTCCGTATTACGGTTGCGTCCTCATTGGGAGAAGACTGGGTTAGTGCGGTCCACTAGAGCAACCGCGTTTTCTTCGCCGGATTGAGAGAAACCATAGTAGACAAACGCTTGTCTTTATGTCCAGTGTTATTTTTCCCTGCATTTTTTAGCGACGAATTACCGGCACGATGGTCGGCGAAGATTCCATGGAAAGCTATACTTGGCGCTTTACCTGAGGCAAGTGTCGAATAGACTGATTGTTGACTAACCTTATGCCAAGAAAGACCTCTTCCGTTCCACCGGCGTCGGGCCGCGTCAGCCTGAAGATGCTGGCCGAGTATCTTGATCTGAGCCCTGCGACCGTCTCTTTTGTCCTGAACAACGCGCCGGGACGGTCCATTCCTCCGGCGACACGCGAGAGGGTCAAAGCTGCGGCGAAGAAGTTTGGCTATCAACCCAGTCTGATCGCGAGATCGCTCCAGGGGCTCAAGACCCAAACCATAGGTATCCTGCTGCCAGAGCTCGGCGAGGGCTACCACTCTCAGGTGCTCAGTGGCGCCGCCGACGTGCTGATGCGGGAGGGATACTTCTTCTTTACAGCGCATCACCGGCACAGGAAAGACCTGGTTGCAGAGTATCCACGCCTCCTGCAGGCTCGTGGAGTGGATGGCATTCTGGCGATCGACACACACCTGGAGGGAACACTTCCAGCTCCCACGGTCTCTGTTGGTGGCCACACCGAACTGCCGGGAGTGACTAATGTCATTCTTGATCATTATCGTGCGGCTGAGCTCGCACTGGGCCACCTGTACAGACTTGGGCACCGCAGGATCGCCTACATGCGTGGCCAGCCCTTCAGCTCTGACTCGGATACCCGGTGGCAGTCGACCATGGAGGTAGCGCGCGCGCTTTCTCTTGAAGTCCCGAATGACCTCATCATCCAGCTGGACAAGGACCTGAACACACCAGAGCTCGGTTATCCGGGAATTCACCAGCTCTTGTTGCGGCGCAGAGATTTTACCGCGGTCCTTTGCTTCAACGACATCTCCGCAATCGGGAGTATCCGTGCGCTGCATGATGCTGAATTAAGCGTTCCCACCGATGTTTCGGTGCTCGGATTTGACGACATTCAGGCTGCCTCTTACATTGTTCCGAGCCTAACCACGATCCGGCAGCCGCTCAAGGAGATGGGGGCATTGGCCGCCACTTCCCTGCTCAAAAAGCTGAACCACGAGAAGCTTCCCGAGACCATCAGGGTAGACCCGGAGCTGGTCGTGCGCGAGTCGACTGCGCAGGTCTCCACGGCGACGCGGCGACCTGCACTTAATCGCGCGCCCTAGCAGGAAGTGCAGAGGCTGTAAGCTTTTTAGCTCCCGAAGGTGTGGCCACGGCGTTCGCGTCCGACTGCTGCCATGATCGAGGCCAGCGCAAAGACGCTGATCGCGGTGAGCGCCATTGCCGTGGCGTAGCTCGTCTTCTGTGCGTAGACAGCTTCGATATAGACCACCGAACTGGCGATGATACCTGCTGTCTGATAGGCAAATCCGGGAAGCAGCCCACGTACCGAGTCGGGCGATAGCTCGGCCAGATGCGCCGGAATGACCCCCCAGGCTCCCTGCACCATGAACTGCATGAGGAAGGCGCCCACCACTAGCAAAGTCTGATTCGGGGCGTAGGCCCACAGCGGAACGACGAGAACTCCTAGAACGAAGGCGATGATGATCGTTCGCCGGCGGCCCCATTGGTCAGAAAAGTGACCGAAGATGATGCCGCCCAGAATAGCTCCGACGCCGGCGATGGCAGTAACTACCGCCCGACGCTGAGGAGTGAAGTGCCACTCTCGCTGCAGGAAGGTCGGATACATATCCTGCGTACCGTGCGAAGCGAACAACATCATGGTCATGAAGGCGACAAGATAAAGAAACAGCCTCCAGTGCGAGAGCACCTCGCGGCCCTGCTCGCCCCAGCCGCTGGTGCGAGCCTTCTGCCAGACCGTCGACTCTTTGACCCGGAACCGGATGAACAACACCAGAAGAATCGCAGGTAGACTGCCCAGAAAAAACAGGGGGCGCCAGCCGACGCGTCCGAAGAGGAATAGAAAACACAGTGCCGCGAGCACATTCCCCGCGGCGTACCCTTCCTGTAACAGGCCGGAGAGCATGCCACGCTTGCCCTTGGGCGCTCCTTCCATGGCCAACGATGTGCCGACTCCCCAGTTCCCACCCATCACGACTCCGAAGAGGCCGCGCACAATTAGCAGCGCTTTGTAATTGGGTGCGAGCCCTGTGAGAATCTCTGCCACGGCAAAAAAGCCAATATTGATCATTAGCGGAATACGGCGACCATAGCGATCCGCCATCAGACCAAACACGAATCCGCCAACTGGCCGAAAGGCGAGTGTCATCGTGATGACCAGCGCGATCTGCGCGTCGGTCTTGTGGAACTCCTTCGCCATCGAAGTGAGACAGAAGGTCACGAGAAAGAAATCGAAGGCGTCCAGGAGCCATCCCGTGAATCCCGCTGTCACAGCGGCGCGGTGATTGCTTACAACTCCAGCCTCCGCGGCAGCAGACAGACTGGTCCCTTCCGTCGAAGACGGCTTATTGGTCAACATGTGGCCCTTTCAGAAGCAGGGAACATCGGATGCCCAAGCATATCCAATTAATAGCAGTTTCAAAGATTATCTTTCTGCTGGCGTGGTCTTCGCCTTTGGCTGATCCGCAACAGGCTGGCGCAGATGGTCATAGTTGAGGATTGCATTGAACACCAATCCATAGCTTCCGATAGTCTCTCCTCGGTAGACGGGGTTATTTGCAAACAGCACCACATTGCCCGATCCCAGATGGGCGTTGACCACAATGGCATGCTCCGCAATGGAAGTACCCTTGTCCAAAAGACCGGACAGCAGCAACGTCTTCTGATCGCTGAACCGCAGAATCACCTCGGGACGGTACTGCGCGGGAATTACCTGAGTGTTATTGCGCATCTGGTCTTCATTCAGCGGTCTCGGCTGCCACGCCTGTTGTTTCGGGATAACGTCAGGTTCCACAAGCTTCCGTCCCTGATCGATGTCGCTTTCATCAGGGCCGCCGCGGCCGGTGGGACGATGTTCATAAGGATCCATCAACAGGCGTCCGCCCTGACGCCCAAGAGTATTACTGACGTTGAAGATCATGCCATTGGCACTGATCACCGGGAGCGACGAACCATAACCGTTCGCGATCGGACTCGCAGGCGAGACGACAACGCTGGTCAGAATACTGCCGACCACGCGCGCATCATTCGTCGCAACGCTGACTCCAGGCGCGAGCCCAGTATCGATGGCGAACTGCGCGGTGTCTTCACAGGTAATCAGCAGCCCCCCTTTTTCAACGAAGGACTTAAGATTCGCGAGACCGCTGTAGCCAAGGCCGGGACGCATGTCAGGGGTCGAATCGAGCAAGCCCAGATTGGGAGTAAGATCGCTCTTCTGCCACGGAAGCGCATTGCCCCACATCGGCATACCGTTGATAATGTCCTGCGCGGTCGAGCGGCCAACGGGTGCGAAGACGATCACGTCATATTTGCTTCGAAGATCGGCTTCCGAGGCGATTGCCTGCGTACTTACGTACGAGAACGGAATACCCGCCTTGTCAAAGGCCAGCCGCCACCAGCCTTCGGTCTGCGTGCCCAGCCAGGTATGCATAAAGGCAATGCGCGGCGAAGGCGCGGGATGCGTGGTAACCAACGGCAGTGCCGCCAGCCGGGTGGCGTCCAGCGAGAACTTGCCTAAAGCTGCGGCAATTGCCTGATCATCAGCCTGAGTTACGAGCAGCGATCCCGCGGCGAAATGCTTGCCTTCAACGTCGAACGCCTTTTCAGCGATGTCGACATGTCCCTGTTTCAACGCGTAAACGAGCGAGAGGAGCGAAGTCTGCCCGGTGTCGGCGATCACATAGATCGATCCGGAGCCACTGATCTTGCCGGAAGCCTTATCGAAATTAGCCGCTGGCGTCATTGCAGCCTTCAGAATCGAACCGTCGGTTACCCGCACGGCTTTCACGTTGAAGAGCTGGCTGAACGACCAGCCGGTGTCATCATAAGGGTGCTTCTGGGGATCGTCCGGAGCCCAATATTGTTTGTCCAGCAGCGCATCCGCTACCCGCGAGAACGGTTGATCCAGCCGAATGACATAGCTGCCCGCGGGAAAAGTCACAGATGTAGGTGGGTCGCCGCGCTTCGCCGCAGGAATGGAACTGGTAGCGGCTCCTGAAAGTTGCTGCACCTCGACATGTTGCAGCTTCAACACATCGAGAAGTTGCAATTGCCGATTCAACTCCGCCGCGTCCGCGGGCAGCACGTACGCCGCGGGTCCATCAAGTGTCGGCTTCTGTACTGAGCGTTTGCTCTTGATGTAGTAGTTCTCAAGAAAATGATGGGTATTGCGAGAGAAGTACGCCAACGTGGAAAGCAGCGCACTTTCCTCATAGTTATTGTTATTGCGCTGCGACCACATCACCTCGGGCAGCGGAGGATTCTGACGATACCAGGTACGTGAATAGTCCTCCGGTTGCAAAATTCGCTTTTCGGTATCAGCGCCGCCGTTGCCAAAAGTCTCATAAAGACGACTAATCCCGTTGTGCATTCCGGCGAGAAACATCAGGTAGCCGGGGCTCCACGTATCGAAGTCCCCATGCGTAAAAACTCCGGGCATGCCGAACGACTCCATCTGAGCAACGTTGTTCCACGCCAGTTCGGCCCACTCATCCGCAAGCGTTGGATCGATCCACGCGTTATATGGCCCATCACCGACAGTGTTGTCGTAGAGAAAAGGAACCGATTCATGAAGATCATGGAGTACTTGCGCGTGCCAGTCGAGATAAGTATTCAGGACATGATTAGTCAGATTCAATGTCATGCCCATTGCGTCGCGATTGTTATCGTGCGCAACATAGTGGCCCCAGTAGGCGAGCCGAGGCCAGTTCTCACCCGGATGCGCCTTGTGCCATTTGTAAATATCGACCATGCGGTCCCGTCCGTCGACTTCGACGACAGGAGTGATCAACACAATCATGTGCGAGCGAATGTACTTAATGTAGGGAGAGTCATCGACGGCAAGACGATAGGCGAGTTCCATCAGCGCGGTCGGCGCGCCGGTCTCGCTCGAGTGGATCGTGCCAGTGATGTAGTACACCGGGTACGACTGATCGATCAAAGGCTGCGCTTTGCTGTCGTCCAGCCCGATGGTGCGCGGATCGGCCAGCTTCGCGAGACGCTCGTTGTTCTCTTTTGCACCCTGCAACAGAGCGGGATCGGCGATGGCGGCGGCGATCATCTCGCGGCCCTCCTCTGTCTTTCCGATCGAGAACACCTTCACCCGCGGGGAAGCCGTCTCAAGCATCCGAAAGTACTTATAGACATCTTCGGCATACGGAAGCATGTCCGGTGCACCGGCGACATCGCCCAGGACCTTGGCCGGAGTCGGAACAGTGGACGACGCAGGAAGGTAATCCACCAGATGCGAGGAAAACTGCGGGTCGGTCGTGTACTTGCGGATGTGGTCGGTATACGCCTGGTCGACGGGTTGCCGGCTGTCCCTGGCAAACGTCTCGTTCAAACCGGTCTGAGCAGGGGCGGAAGAGACGACGAGCGACAGCATTGTCGCAGGGACAAGGATAAACTGCAGATGAATCATTCTCATAGTAGGTAAAGGGTTGCTGCAATCATCTTAGTGTGGCTCACGCCGAATACAACCCGCAAGTACGGAAAAAATTCGGTTCCCTGTGCGCACGTTGCCATTTTGACGGAGACGCAAAACCCCTACCGAAAGTGACGCTCCCTTTTTGAGCGAATCATGTCAAAAACGACCGAAATATCATGGTTTATTTTTACCTGGGCAGGCTCAGTACCGTAAGCTGAAGTCCTGATTCATTTAACGGCCTACCCTTGGCTGTTTGTCCCATGTTTCCAGGTTCCCCCGAGGACCAAAAACCGGCGACGTATCAGGACCAATCAATAAGAAACCATCCTTCGACGCTATCTGCCGAGCTTTAAATGCTCTCGCAGCAGATCGTCGACATCGCCAATCTTGTCATTGAGCAGATTCAGTTTGTTCGACAAAGCCTGGATCTCGGACTCGGCGCGAAGATTCACGTCATAGTCCAGTTCGCCGCGTACACGGTCCTTCGTATCTTGCCGGTTCTGACTCATCATGATCACGGGAGCTTGTATCGCGGCCAACATCGAAAGGAATAGATTCAACAGAATAAAGGGATAGGGGTCCCACGCCCTGCCCTTCAAAAGAATGTTTATCCCGGAATAAGTCAAGAGCACGACGCCAAATAGGATGATGAAGGACCATGAACCGCCGAACCGCGCAACAGAGTCAGCAATGCGGTCTCCAAAACTCATCTCCTCTTCGATCACGTCGTTCGAATTGCGGCTGGCGCGAATTCGCACCAATTGCTGCGAAGCATGGAATTGCCGGCTAACGACTGTCAGCATGTCCATCCCCGCCATAGGCTTCTGTTGCACCAATGCAGCGATGTCGTCACGGCTTACCTCAAGACAGGTGGTCTCTTCCATCGCTAGAGCCGTCGTCTGATGCGGAATATCCTCAAGCATCGAGGCGAAGCCAAAAAAGTCACCGTCATGCGGCTCGTCCACCAACACCTCCTGATGGCCCTCGTCGACCGTCGTCACCCGTACCAGGCCGGACATCATCACATACGCATGCTTGCCGGGTTCCCCGATCTTATAAATGCGCTGACGTGGAGCGAATTGCTTAATCTCAACCTGCGCCGCCAAAACAGCCATCTCATCGTCGTCGAGCAACGCAAACAGCGGTATCTGCCTCAGATCTTCTGCCTTGCAAGCCATCGGTCACCTCGTTGGGGTCTTGAGCTATTCTGCACGGAAGATCGCCTATTTGGCACACTTAGTTCGCGCGCGGATGTTAAAACCCGAAGACAAGCCGTCGAAGTGATTTCGAGACGCGATCTCCTTGCGAGAGACGCTTCTAACGAGTTATACGACTAACGGCAATCTCAGCTCCGCCCTGCATCCCGGATGACCGTCCGTGCGGTTCGCCAGCTGCACCGATCCTCGATGCGCCTGCGCGATCTGCTGCGCCAGCACAAGTCCGATACCAGTGCCACCCGGCTTGGTGGTATAGAACGGCACAAACAAATTGCCGGCGTTGGTCAATCCTGGCCCATTGTCGAGCACCGCAATAACCACGTCCGCATCGATAATCTGCCATGAAATCTCAACCAGTGCCGCATCCCCATCCATCGCATCCGGACTTAGCGCCGCATCCGCCGCGTTGCGCACCAGATTGATCAGCGCCTGTTCGATATGATCAGCGTCGATCTGCAACTCCACGTCTGCGGTCCCCTCCACAGCCACGACGACTCGTCGCTCCAACTGCGCAACCCGTTGCACCAGAGACGAGAGCGAGACCGGGCCCAGTTTCGGTGCAGGCAACCTCATCAATTGGCGATAGGCCTGCAGAAAACGGTTGAGTGACTCCGATCTGTTCTCGATCACCTCAAGCCCGCGCTCAAAATCGGCCTTTTCACTCGACACTCCGTTGAACGCGGCAAGCCTTCCCCGAAGGCTGCCCGCGATCGATTTGATTGGCGTCAGCGAGTTGTTGATCTCGTGCCCGAGTACGCGAATAAGCCGCTCCCAGGCCAGCCGTTCTTCCTCCCGCAACGCTGCACTGACGTCGGAGAGTACAAAAAGCGTGTGGGGCACGCCACGTAGTCGAAAGCTTGTCCGCTTAACAACCCAGCGAGCCGCGTGTTGTCCTCTGCCAAGCGTAAGAACCTCATCGCCTTGCACATTGATCAACTCCTCCAGTTTCAACTGAGCCGCGAAGTTGCCAATCGCCGTCCCCGCGCGTAAGCCAAAGGCACGCTCGCCCGCAACATTCAGCAATCGCAACCTGCCTTCTGGATCGAAGGCAAGTACCGGCGACTGCATCGACCGCATCACGCGTTCGACAAGTTCCATAGCCTCCAGGGCTCCCGCGCGCTGACTCTGCAGCATGCCCGCGAGCCGGTTAATCTCCAGAGCCAAGTCGCCCACCGCGTCGTTTCTTTGTCCGCCGCGAGCGCGAAAGGAATAGTCATCCTCTCGCAGAGCAGCGACCACGTTCGCCAACGTCTGCAGTGGGCGAATAATCTGCTCCATCAGGATCGAAACAGCAAACACCCATCCGAGAGTGAGTGCCAGGAGAACAAAGAATTGCTCCAGAGGCTCTACGCCGTACCGCCGCAAAAGGAGCCAGCACAGCGCTCCCATCGGCAAGCCCAGCAGATACATCCACAGCCGAAGCCTTCTCTCAAAGCTTAGCCGACGCGACGATCTCCCAAGAGGCACACGGGTACGCCGCAGACTGCCGGGCGTCATCGCGCCATTCGCTTCTTCAAAGTCCATATTTTTCGATGCGACGGTAGAGCGCTCCACGACTCAGTCCAAGCGCATCCGCGGCATGACTCACATTACCATTCGCGCGGGCCAATGCCTTGCGAATCAGAATCGCCTCAACTGCCTCCAGGCTCATCTCGTCCATACTCTGCGTCGGCCCTCGCTGCGCATTCAGTCCGAGGTTCGCCGGCTCGATTCGTTCTCCGCGCGCCATCAGGACGGCACGTTCAATCGTGTGTTCCAGCTCCCGCACGTTGCCTGGCCAGCCATACTGCAGCATCGTTTGAAGGGCGGCTGGCTCCAGGCCCTGGATAGGCCTTCGATATCGTGCGGCATATCGCGCCAGAAAATGGGCGGCAAGCGCTGGAATATCCTCGCGCCGTTCACGCAGGGGAGGCACGCTGATCTCCACGGTGTTCAGGCGGAACAACAGATCTTCGCGAAATCGCCCTGCTGCGCATTCGGCGTGCAAATCCGCATTAGTCGCTGAGAGCATTCGCACATTTACTTTCTGGGTCTTCGAGGACCCCACACGCTCGAGTTCGCCAGTCTCGAGAACGCGAAGTAACTTGGCTTGCTGACGCAGCGGAATATTTGCAATCTCATCCAGGAACAGCGTACCGCCACTCGCCAGCTCGAAGCGCCCGATGCGGTCTGTATGAGCGTCAGTGAAAGCTCCCTTCACATGTCCAAATAGCTCACTCTCGAAAGTCCCCTCAGGCAGGGCGCCGGTGTTTACGGCCACCAGCGTTCGCTCCGCTCGCGCCGACAGCCGATGCAATGTCTGCGCCACGACCTCTTTTCCGGTTCCGTGCTCCCCGGTGATCAGCACATTCGCATCCGAAGGCCCCACTCGAGCCATCGTCTCAAGCACCGGCCTCATCGCAGGAGCCGAGGCGATGAAATCCCGCGCACCGGCGGCTCGCAAGATGCGGTTCTCGGCCTCCAGCCATTGTGTCCGCTTCTGACTCCGGTGCAGTTCCATTTGGGTTCGCAGTATGCTCAATAGCCGCGCGTTCTCCCACGGCTTCTGGATAAAATCTCCGGCGCCACGTCGCATAGCTTCCACCGCGAGGTCAATATTTCCCCACGCTGTCATCACAACCACCGGCAACTGACCATCTATCTGTTTGACTCGCGACACCAAGTCCAAACCTTCCTGGCCTGAAGTCGTATCGCGCGTATAGTTGAGATCGATCAGCACGCCGTCGAAGGTCTCGTGGGCTAATGCTTCCAGCACCAGCGCAGGCATCCGCACCATCTCGAGCTGATAACCTTCAGGCTTCAACAGCAGGTGGAGCGCTTCCAGAATGTGTGGCTGGTCATCTGCAATCAAAAGTCTGTACGGCGACTCGGTCTCACCGGCCGCCGACGCTCCCTTCTCTGTTCGTTCCACCAGCATGCTGACCTGCTTCCGTACTACTGTGCCTTGGGGGCGATTCCCGTCTTTGCCGATTCTATCGAAATAGCGTTCGCCTCCAGAGAAGAGCCGACCGACCGGTCCAATTCGATCTTGGCCTTCTGATACGCCGTCATCGCCGCAACCAGTGCGGACTCCGCCACTGCGAGGTCGCGCTGCGCCGTCAAAGTCTGATAGCTTGAACCGGCGCCAAGCTCTTGCTCCTTGCCCATAATCTCGAAAGTCTTCTGCGCCAGGTCACGCGCCTTGCCTGCCGAAATCACCCGCGCGCGACTCTGCTCGAGGGCATACTGTGCGTTTCGCACCTCAATTCGGATCTGTTTCTTCAATTGTTGCAACCGCAGTTCCGACTGCCTCGTCTCCAACTCCGCGCGATACTGGTCAGACTTCGCAATCCGGTTTCGAATTGGAATATTCACGGAAACGCCGAAATAGTAGTCGGGAGCGGTATTGTTAAGCGAGTTTTAACCGCACCACCCCAATCTGACGGCGCCGTCGATACGATATCCGACGCTGGGTTTGGCAAGCCCGCAAGTCCCGTACCGCCGTAGAATCCCGTCAACGCCACCGACGGCAGGACTGCATTTCGGGCCGCGGCCTGGCTGATCCGTCTGTTATCCAGATCGAGATCCGATTCCCTCAACTCAATCCGATCCCGCAAAGCTCGCGCAATCATATCCTCCGTCTGGCCTTGCGCCACCGCGTCCATGGCGCCGCTGTGGTCGGTAGGATGCACAGGCATTGCCTCCAGAGTCGGATCGTCAAGGTTCTTCGTCAGCGCATTTTTCATCAGGAGCTCTTGAAACTGCAACGTCGTCTTCGCAACCGTCAGGTCTTGTTCTCGAGTGGCTACCTCACCCTCGGCCTTCATCACATCCATTGCAGGAATTGCCTGCAGCGAAAGCTGTTTCCGGTCGTTCTCCAGTGTTTGATTCGCAAAGTCCAGCGACCGGCTCTTCACCTGTTCGTCGTCATAAGCCGCAACGAGGTCCCAATACATGTTCGCAATCTGGGTGATGGTCGAAATCACCTGCAGCTTGAATGATTCATCGGAGATTTTCAGGTCGTTCTTCGCGATCCTTAGATAGCGCAGGTTTGGACCAAGGCCGAAACCGGCCAGCAGTTGCTGTTGCACCAGCACATGATAGTAAGAGTTCAGGGTCGGATTCAGAAAACTATTCGGGCTGTTCGTCGCGCCACGACTGTTTTGAAAGACCGCCGAAAAAGATGTTCCTGTGGGAAATGCCTGAGAGTAGTTGATATTTCCATTCGTCGTGTTCTCTTGAAGCGTGGGAACTCCGTAGATCGTGATGTTCGATAGTGGCTGAGTGTACTTCTCGTTATTCAACTGTCCGGAGATCGTTGGATCGTAGGACGAGACGTTGGTTCCGCTGCCCAGCGTCGACGACACCAGTCCCGATGCGCCCGAACCCGCGCCGCCTGCGCCACCTGAAGTGCCACCAGCCCCCGCGCCTGCTGATGCCGTGCCAAAGCCGCCAACGCCACCACCCGGCGTATTCTGCACCACGCCGGTATTGACGCCGCGGAACGAACCTCCCGCTCGCGTGCGAAGTACGTCAGCTGCAGCGATCGGCAGATTGTAACGAGCGATCGCGATATCCAGGTTGTTTTCAAGAGCCAGCGAGATTGCATCCTTCAGGCTGAGTTCTAGAACGCCGTTATTCACCAGAGAATCGATCCGTGGGGAGTTCGCCAGATTGGGCTGCGACACCAGGGTGGGCATGTAGGCACGAAATGGATTATTCGAATGTGGTATATCCAGACGCAACGCGGCCTGGGGAGGCGCCTCAGGCGTCTGGGTCAACGTTGCCTGCTGCATCTGGGCAAAAGTGGGCATCGCCATCAGCATCACTACAACAGTAGAACGAAATAACGAAAAGCTGCTTCTCACGCCTTCACCTCCGCGCCGGCAGATGCTTCGAGTCCCGCCGTGTCGCGATATTGCCAGCCATCTCGCAACTCGATCGTCCGCGTGCCATATGCCGCGTTCGTTTCGGAATGCGTCACCTGCACCACCGTCGTTCCCTGCTCATTCAGTCTTCGAAATAATTCCATAATCTCCTTTGCCTGCTCCGAATGCAGATTTCCTGTCGGTTCATCGGCGAGCAACAGGTCGGGCTTGTGAATCACAGCTCGAGCAATTCCCACCAACTGCTGCTGGCCGCCGGAAAGCTGGCTGGGAAACAGATCTTTTTTGCCCACGATGTTGAAGCGGTCCAGCGTATCCGCCACCAGCGCCTGGCGCTCCCCCTTCGGGATGTCTTTATAGGAGAGCGGAAGGTCAATATTTTCTGCCACCGTCAGATCATCCAGCAGGTGATAGCTCTGAAAGACCATCCCGATCTGCCTTCGTGCCAGTTCGGCCCTCTGTTTACGGTTCATGGCATGAACAGCATGGTCGGCAAAATAGAACTCGCCTTTCCATTGATCATCCAGCATCGCAAGCACATTCAGCAGCGACGACTTGCCTGCTCCGGAGGGGCCCATAACTGTCACAAATTCTCCCTGACGAATCGTGAGATTGATTCGTCGCAATACCCAAGTCTCTGTGTGCCCGGTCTTGTAGCTACGCTCTAAACTCTTCATCTCAATCATGTTCTTACTCCGTCCGTAATGCCTGGGTTGGTTCTACCGATGCTGCTCTTCGCGCAGGCAACGCTGCAGCCGCTGCTACCATTACCGCCGTCACCAAGACGCAACCAATCAGAGTCACCGGATCGAACGGCTGCACCTCAAACAATTGGCTCCGCAGCCAACGCGCCATCACCACCGCCACTGGCAGCGCGACGGCAATCCCGATCAATGCGACCTTCGCCATATCCTGCAGTACCAACCGCACTACTCCCCACCTCTGTGCGCCTAGTGCCATCCTTATGCCGATCTCACGCGTTCGCTGTGTCGTCGCATACGCCAATACGCCGTATAGGCCCACCGCTGTTGTCAGCAGGGCAACCAGCGCGAAGCTCACTGCCAGCAGGGCAATCATCCGTTCGTTGGAGACGCTGACGTCGATCTGCTCATCCATCGTCTTCATGGAATCGATCACGAGCTTCGAATCAAGTCCACGTAGCGCTACCCGAACCGTATTCTCCGCCAGTTCCGGGGACTGCGTCGTTCGCACGTAAAACTGCAATCCAGTAGCCTCTGGATCCTGAGCAAACGGCGAATAGAACATCGGAATCACGCCTTCACGCACATTGCGATGCTTGGAATCCGTTACGACTCCTACAATTTGCATGGCAGTCTTCCTATGCTTTGTTGCGTAGTGGCCTAACGCCTTTTCCGGCGAACCAAAATACTTCACTGCGAAGCTTTGATTGACGACTCCCACCTTCTGAGTGGCTTCCCCATCCGCGTCGGTCAGATCCCGTCCGCCAACTAACGTGATTCCCATCGTTTTGAAGTAGCCAGGTGTAATCTCAGGGGACTCTATGCTCTCCGATTCGTCCGCTTGTGTCTGGTAACCCTCAATTTGCATTCCATTGACCGACTGATTCCCCTGCAGCACCGGATCGGTAGTGCCTCCTACCGAACGCACTCCTGGCAATCTCGCCAGCGTCTCCAGCACCCGATTCTGAACTGCCAGCGAATCCTTCGGCGCATAACCCGCTAACGTTGGATCTATTGCGAACCCCAGCAGATGGTCTGTCGTGAAGCCCATCTGCTGCACCTTTAGGTTATGAAGCGTCCGCAAAAACAGCCCCGCGCCGCTCAACAGCAGAACACTAAGACCAATCTGAACGGCAATCGCGACCCTGCGAAAGCGCTGTGCTCCGCCCAGCGTGCTTGCCGATTGCTGTCGCAACGCCTCCCCTAAGTTAGGCCTCATCATCTGCCACGCGGGCGCCAAGCTAAACAACACGCTGATTCCCACCGATAACGCGACATTGAACCAAAGCACCGCTCCGTCTGGTGACGCAGAAAACGGCGTGTCACCGCTACTTCCCGCAATCAGCCTTGCCAGAAACGTCGCTGCTAATGGCGCTAAGAGCAGGCCCAGGACTCCCCCCAGACAGCCAAGCAGCAGTCCCTCGAGCAACATCTGCCGCAGGATGCGTTTTCGAGCTGCGCCCAGCGCGTAACGCACCGAAAACTCTCTGGTCCTGGCCGCTGCTCGAACCAGCAACAGACTTGTTAGATTTACGCAGGTCATTGCCGCCAGCAGCAACACCATGCCCATCAAAATTATCAACGGCGTCTCAAGATCATCGCGCAGCGGGGAAAAACCCTTTGCATCATCGATCAGCACGATACTTGACTTCGTTACAAACTCCTCGCGAAACGATGCCGACCCCGTGCTGATCTTGCCCAACTCTTCGGCACGCAAACTCTTCCACAATGGTGTCATCGCTGCCTGCGCAGTGGCCGAGCTCATCCCAGGCCTCAATCTGCCTACAACGTTCAGCCAAATCGACCGCGGATTGTCGATATCGTCCAAACCGGGCGTCACCTGCGCCTTCATCATCATCGGAACAAATACCTTCGGCCTATATCCGTTGATCGCACTGTCGAAGCCCTGCGCTGCCACTCCTACAATCACAAACGGATGCCCATTGATCAGCAGTGTCTGATTCACAACATCTCTCGACGATGCGAACTTCGTCTTCCAGTAGTCGTAGCTCAGCACCGTCACCGGACTGCCTTCTTTCACCAGATCGTCACTCTGCAGCAGTGTTCTCCCTGCTACCGCGCCAACCCCCAGAACGTCGAAGTAGTTCCCGCTAACCAACTCGGCGTCCACCAATTCCGGCTGGTTCTTCCAGACTGTTCCGACCTGGGTCTCGCTATTTGCCAGCAATCCGCCGAACACGGCGTTCTTGTCTCGCAGCTCGCGATACATCGGATAAGAAAAATAATCGTGGGTGCTACCGCCAAAGACATTCATCCGACCGGTGTTGGAGCCCACATAGCTTAGCCGAACCAACTTGTTCGGCTCCTGCACCGGAAGCCTCCGCAACAACACCTGGTTGAAGACTGTGAAGATCGCCGTGTTAGCGCCAATTCCGAGTGCCAGCGTCAAGACAGCTGTCGTCGTAAATGTCGTCGTCCTCCTCAGCTGACGCAGCGCATACCGAAGATCTTGCATCGTCGAACCCATCATCCGAGTCTCTCGCTCTCTATTCCTGTTCCATCCGCAAAATTGTTACTGAAGGAAGAAAATTCAAACTGCGTCGCAATCGCCGACTCGTCTCCTGTTCGCAATGCCGCACTGGTGCGACCGTTGCGCTCCGCACCGGCTCGATACTGGCCAGTACCACTCTGAAGGTATTTGCGCTTTAGCCGCGCTCGAAGGAGGACACTCCACCAACGCTACCTTTACCCTGCGCCATTAGCACTGCACCACGGCAATCGCTATTTTGCGGACAGGGCTACTGGCGATCGTTACGTCGCAACCTTCCTGATTACCCGGAGCTGCCCAAAGAACGCCAACCTTGATGTCGTACTCAGTCACCTGGGTCCGTCGAGCAACCATCCACTGTTGGACCCGGCACAATTTCTTCTGATTCGTGCCTATCTTCTTGAGCGTCGAGGTGACGACAGCTTTCATCACCTTCATCTCAGTCCGCGCCGCACTCCTCCACGCCGTCCGAACTTGCCGATGAGCCGGATGCCTTACATGGCGCATCGATTCCGTCACACTCAACGCAGCAACATTCAGCGCGAGTCCCAGAACAACCAGCGGCACCACGGTCGTCGCAGTGCGCGACAGCCCTATTGACCCGCAAACCTGCCGCAACGCGAGCCGTACATCCTCAAACAGAGTCATCATGCCTCTACCTCCGCAAGCAGCTTGTTGAGTTCTCCTTCCGCCACGACTTTGCCATCGAACAGATGAACCTGCCGCTCCGCATGCGCCGCAAATCGCGGATCGTGCGTCACCATACAGATCGTCGCGCCTTCCTGATGGAGCTCCTGCAGCAGCTTCATCACCGCTTCACCATTCTTCGAATCCAGGTTTCCCGTCGGCTCGTCCGCCAGCAGGATCGACGGTGAACCCGCGAGCGCTCTCGCCACGGCTACCCTCTGCTGCTGACCTCCGGAGAGCTGTGCTGGGTAGTGCCGCATCCGGTGCGCCATGTTCACGCGCTCCAGCGACTCCTGCACTCTTTTCTTCCGCTCGACTGACGGCATCCCGGCGCGATACGTCAGCGGCAACTCAACGTTCTCAGCAACCGTCAGATCGCCAATCAAGTTGAAGCTCTGGAAGATGAATCCGATCTCCTGGTTGCGAATCCGCGAACGATCCGCGAAGTTCAGATTCGCGACCTCTTTGCCGTTGAGCGAGTAACGGCCGCCCGTGGGAGTATCAAGTAAGCCGATGATCGAAAGCAGCGTCGACTTTCCGCAGCCCGAAGGGCCCGACATCGCCACATACTCGCCGCGATTGATGCTCAGGTGCACGCCTGACAACGCATGCGTCTCAATCTCGTCCGTGTAAAAAATCTTGGTAAGGTCCTCAATCTGAATAATCGTCTCTGTCGTCATCAATCCTCTCCCTTTTCTAATTCGTGCTAATCCAAACGAATTCTGTCCGTGTTGTCCCATCGGCTCATGTCCGACAGAATGACCGTGTCGCCTTCCTGCAATCCTTCCAGCACCTGAATGCTGTTGACCGACGCACGTCCTACCTTTACCGGCACGCGCACTGCGGTCTTTCCATCAGGTCCAAGCTTGAACAGGCTAATCGTGCTGTTTTCATTTCCAAACGCGGGCCGCCCTACAAAGAGCACGTCCGCCATCCGGTCCAGATCGATCGTTCCATCTACGCTCAGGTCGGGGCGCGCGCCCAGTGGCATGGCCCCAGAAAGCTCTACGTCAACCGTCACCGTTCCGTTCACTACTGCGAGATCAATTCGCATTACCTTGCCTTCGATCACGCCGTTGTGGGTATCGACCTCAGCCGGCTGCCCGATCTGGATGTCACGCGCCTGCGTCTCGGCGATCTTCAATGCGGCCTTCAGCTGATCTGGCTGAACAACCTTCGCCAGCATCGTCCCGGGATCCACATGCTGCCCCACCTGCAACGGCACGTCCGGAGCCTCCAGCACTCCGTCGATTCCCGCGCGCACCGTCAAAGCGTCCTTCTGCCTCTGCTTCAACGCCAACACAGCCTCGGCCTGCTGCACCTTGGCCTCCTGCACGCCAATCTGTGTTGTGATGGCCCTCTGATTCATCTCCAGCTTCTGCATCTCGATCTGCTGGCGTTTGCCCATCTCGTCGGCCTTGCCACCAGAAGCGCTCGAAGTCAGGCCGCTTACCACGCCCAGATCGTACAGGCTCTTGTCCGTCTTGGCCTGCAGAAGAGCCTGCCGGGTATCGTCGTCCAACGTAGCTGACTCAGCGCGCAGCACCATCATGTTGCTATTCACTGTGGCGCGTGTGTTTTCGAGGTCAGCCTTCGCGCCCTTCAGAGCCAGGGTCGCATCCATCATCTGCTGGTCAACCGTTGGGTCAACCATGTCCATAATGATTGTGTCGGCCTTCACCTGCGTACCCGGAAGCACGCGAATACGCGAGATCGTCGCCTCGGTCTCCGCAGGGATAACCCGTATCTTGTCCTCGCGTGCCACCAGCGTCCCCGGCCCGCGCACCTGACGTAGCAGCGGTCCACGCTTCACTGCATCCGTCCACACAGTCGCTCGATCAACCTCGGGAGCGGCAGGCTTCAGTCGCGTCACGAAAAACGCCACAACCACCAATGCCACAGCTGCGCAGGCAGCTATAACCACTTGCCGCCGCATCTTCTTCTTCTTGATATCTGGTCTTGAGATGTCCATTGCGCTGAATCAAATTGCAAGCGCAAGGCCAATCCAGGCCACCAACTTTCAATCACTTAGCGCACACCATCACCTTCGGATCGTCCGCAATTGAAAACATCTGTCCGTTTTTGAACACTCAAACGCTAAACAGCCCCTCAGCGAAGATGCCGAAGGGCTGGGGATTAGCAGTGTTCTAGAACAACAATCGCAACGACATCTGGATCTGCCGGGCGCTGCCGATCGTGTGGGTAACTGTACCGAGACTAAACGGGCAGTTGTAGAAACCCGCATTGTTCGCATCGCAAGAGGTAGGACGCACCGGAGTGCCTGCCTCCGGGAACCCGTTATAGTTCTGGTTCTGCGATACCTCGTTGCCCGGCACGTCGAAGCTGCTGGTGTTGGTGAGGTTGTAGACGTCGAACGTGTACTTGAGGCTATAGCGCTCGGTGAACTTGGTCTCTTTTAGCAGCGAGGCATCCGCCCGTTTCTGGAAGGCTTGACGGAAGATGTTGCGCTGACCGGTGGTGAAGTCGGTCTCGTAGGGGTCGGAGGTGGGAATGGCGCCGCTCAGACCACCGGCGGACAGCAGCGGAATCGTGAAACACGATGTCTTTAGAGCCTCGTCTCCGAACGCTCCCGACTTACCCGTCTTGGCGTTCTGCGGAGTGCAGCCCGGCGCCAGAGGGACGATGGGATTGGTAATACCGTTGCTGACGCCATAGTAAACGCTGGCCACAGCGCCGCTGAAGTCAATGACGCTGTAAGGCTGACCGCTTTGCAGAACGGTTAGGCCGACCAGGGACCAGCCATTCGTGAAATAGCTTGCGATATTGTGCTCGTGGATAAAATCTGGAAGCCTGTAGATGTAATTGAAGTTGATAACGTGAGTGCGGTCGAAGTCGGCTGAGGCATATCCATCGCGCAGGTTCAAAGGATTGTTGCCGTTATAGAAGAGGCCCAGACCGCTCTGTTCATCCAACGCGTGGGAGTAAGTATAGGACGCAGCAATCTGCAGCCCGTGGCTCATGCGCTTTTCGACGTGTGCAGTCAGCGCGTTGTAGGCGTCGACACCGGCGGCCCTGTAGTCGATAGACTCCGCTGCGTAGCCAATGTAGGGAACGCGATGATCCACATTGCCGCCCTCATAGTCTTCCCTGTAGTCGTTGCCGTCAGGCAACGAAGCGCCGAGAACGTTATACCCGTAGGAGTATTTCTCCCCGTGAATGCTGTGGGCGGGGGAGGCGATCCCCGGCTGGTTGAACGGAACCGGAACGACCTGATGGCGGCCGATGTTGCCGACGTAGCCAAGTGTGATGGCAAGGTCGTTGCGCGGCTGCCACTGAATATCCAGCGTGTAGTTGTAGGTGTAAGGCAGCTTGTTGCCGCGATCATAGACGCCCAGCGAGATAGGTTGGCCGCCATTCTCGATGCTCGCGAGATTCGGAAGATACTTACTGAGGTCGGAGGACTGCGGATTGCTGGGTGGCGCGCTCTGCACGTTGGTGTAGGGGTTGGCCAGGTTCCCTGTTGCAGCAGTGGGCGCAATCGTCGGAGGCGCGAAGGGATCGCCGCCCTCCTCCAGTCCGCCGCAGGTTGGAATGTAATAGCTATAAAGAGTAGCTACGGGACAGCTCTGCGCAGTCACGAAAGGAAGTTGCTGATTGACGCCAAACGGGCCGCCGGTAACTGTACCGATCGCATAACCGGGCGAGAAGTAGCTGAAGAGCTCGCCCCGGTCGTAGTACATACCGAAGCCCGTGCGAACGACCACTTTGCTATGAAACATCTCAGGCTGCCATGCTGCTCCCACACGAGGACCGATGCCCCATTGACGGCCCGTAAGTGTGGTCGGACTGACGCCTGACGTGCCATTTTTGTTGTTACCGGCGATGATGAAGCCGGGATTGACAATAGTGTCTGTCGCCGCGCTATAGCTGTAGAGGCTCTGGTCGAAGTTGAAGATGCGCCCCTCTTTTTCGGTGAGGCCACCATTCCAGTCGTAGCGCACGCCGGCGGTGAGAGAAAGGGTGGGGGTGACCTGAAATTTATCCTGAACGTAGCTTCCGATTTGATTCGCCCGGTAGTAGCGGCTCGCATTTCCCTGCAGGAACGAGCTCACATAGAAGGCCGTAGAAGAACTGCCCGGAGTGACATACCCCTGCGCGTACGCGCTCAGGTCATCGGTCGCGACAGTGCCCGTGCCGGTGCGTTTATCGATGGTGTTGAGCTGCGTATAGCTGTAATTCAAGCCAAAGCTGACGGTGTGCCGGCCTAGAGTCCAGATCGCGTTCGCGGATGGCTGCCAGCGGTTCTGGAAGGCTCCGGTATTAGGAGCCTGACCTTCGGCGTTGGGACCGATGTTCAGGATGCCGGTAGAGATACCGGCGTTGTACGCGGTGTCTCCCAGGACGTTTACGATCGAAACCCCGGGAAAGTAATTCGAACCGAACTCGTTGATCGAAACCGTCCCTTGCGAGCCGCCAGGGATCGCACTCGGACGAAAGGGCTGCTCATTATCAACCCAGGTCTTCTCTCGCATAAAGCCCAGGGTCTGCGTCGTGCTGAGGTTGGATTTGACGAGGTAGGTGTTGATGATCGAGAAGACCTGCGCACCAGAGTCGAGGTGCTCCGTGAATCCCGGCACACTCGAATAAGCATAGGGCGCAATGGTCGGATCGTGCTGATAGTAGTACTTCAGCGAGATGGTGTCTTTCAAAGTCGCGTTATAGTCCAGGTTGGCGACTCCCATCTCGGCTTTGAAGCGGCCTGTTCCGGGAATGAAGGCGTTGAAAGGGTGGCTCGGCGTGAGGCCGGTTCCACTGTCGTTAGGGATGAGCCACTTGCCGGGCTCGCCCGGAAGCGAAGGCGAATTGAATAGAGCGAGCGCGGTCCTGTCGATGTTTCCTGGCAAAAGCGGCGTGCAATCGCCATCCTCGGCTGCTTCGGCAGGACAGAAGCTGTTGTTCACAATGCCTGCAAATCCGCCTGCACCGCGATTAGTATCCGAAAGGCCGGCTGGCACCGTGAGGAACGAGTCCCCGATCTCCTGATCGGAGACCTGCAGATGCTGATACGCGACGAAGCCAAAAAGCTTGTTCTTGATAATGGGTCCGCCGAAGGTGCCGCCCACAAGGTATCGGTGCAAGGCTGGATTCACCAGCCTCGGATTGCCGGCAATAATCGGATCGTTTTTGAAGAAGAACGGCGCTGCATTCAGCCAGTTCGTCGCGCGCATCCCATAGACCGTACCGTGATATGCATTGGTGCCGGAAGAGGTGCTCATGTCGATATGCGCGCCTGACGTTGAACCCTGCTGCGCGTCGTACATCGACGCGTTGACACGAACCTCCTCGATCATCTCCGGCGCCGGAGTCGGAATGGCATTGCCAATAGAGAGATAAACAGAAGCCGTAGTTTGAATCACGCCGCCACCACCTGTGCTGGTCGAAGCGCCTGTGCTGTTGATGACGCGCGCGGAGGCGACCTGACTGGTGCTCTTGCCGTTGAACAAATTGCTTGCATCCACACCGTTCAACGAGAAGCTATTGCTCGTGTCGCGCTGCCCATTAGCCCAAATTGGAGCATTCCCAAGACCTGAGAGAGTTCCGCTTCCGCCCGGCAACTCCGCATTTACGCCCGGCGATAGAATCGCCAACCCTGTAAAACTTCCCGTCGGCAGCGGAATCGACTGAATCTGGGCCTTGTCGAGGACATACCCATTGGTCGTATCCACTGCGTTCAGCAGCGGTACAGCCTCAACACTCACCACTGTATTTACCGCGCCAATCTTCAACTGTACGTTCACCGTCCCTGTACGGTCGCTTTGCACCTGAAGGGCGCGCATCTTCTGCGACTCAAACCCTTCCTTCGCAAACGTCAAGGTGTAGGTGCCAATCGGAAGATTGGCAAACTCATAGAAGCCGTTGCTGCTCGAGGTTTGCGAACGCTGCAAGCCTGTCTGCTCGCCCACAATCGTAATCACAACCCCTGGCAAAATCCCGCCTTGAACGTCAGTGACCACTCCGGTAAGTCCGCCCAGTGTCTGCTGTCCAAAAACCGGACCCGCAAGGAGGAGACAAAGCACTGGGAAAATGACGACAGCTGTAGAGAGACGGAAACGCTTGATCATTGGTCTGGCTCCATAAATGATTCAAATTAGGTCACATACGGCTTTTCGTCTGAACGTAAAAATTGATGGGAAAAACAGGAAGGCGACGATGCAACTTGCGATCGTGCAGCGATTAGAAAGATGAGGCTAAGGAGTACAAAACTCGGAACCGGAGAGATTCAGTTTTGATGCTTTTCTCGGAATGAACATGAGCATATATGAAATTGTCAATTTCTAAAAGCGAATTTTCCCAACCTTCATCAACACCGGCGATTCTCGGCGATTCTCGCTGATAAGCGGTTCGTCCCCGGTCTTCGGGAACTGAGAAAATACCGCACTCCGGGCTGGCAAGCGCACCCCCACTCTCGCCGCCCGTTGCAGTTTGTAGAACAAGCATCATGGATCAAGGGTCTCGATCCACCTCGCCTACTTGTGAAACGCCCCCGCCGAACCTGGAGACTACTCTTCCAGTTCCTCCTGATTCGGCCGCTTCGCATTCGCCAGAATCTTTTCCGCCAGCACTGGAGGCACCACGTCGTAGTGGTCCATCTCCATCCGGAAACTCCCTCGGCCCTGCGTAATCGACGTCAGCGTCGTTCCATAGCTCAACATCTCGGCCATAGGAACCTCTGCCCAAACCATGGTTCCCGCCCCTCCGCTCTCCATACCCTGCACGCGGCCACGGCGAGAGTTCAGATCACCCAGCAACGCACCTGCAAAATCGTCCGGAGTGTCGATCTCCACTCGCATCACCGGCTCGAGCAGAACCGGCCTCGCCTGCTCCATGCATTTACGAAACGCAAGCCGAGCGGCCATCTTGAACGACATCTCGCTTGAGTCCACATCATGATAACTGCCGTCAAAAACGGTCACCTTGATATCGACCACCGGATATCCTGCCAGGAAACCTCGCGCAGCCGACTCCCGAACGCCTTTTTCGACCGCAGGCACATACTGCCGCGGAATCGAGCCGCCAAAGATATCGTTCGCAAACACCACGCCGCCTCCGCGTGGCAGAGCCTCCATGCGAATCTTGCAATCTCCAAACTGACCATGCCCACCAGTCTGCTTCTTGTACCGGCCCTGAGCCTCAGCGCGTCCACGAACCGTCTCCAGATAGGGGATCTTCGGCGCTTTCAACGTCACATCCGTGTGATAGCGCCGTTTCAGCTTCGCAACAACAGCCTCAATATGCTGCTGCCCTGCGCCCGCAACCAGAAATTCGTTCGTCTGCGGATCACGATAGAACCTCACCATCGCATCCTCTTCCATCACCTTGTGCAACGCAGGCGCAAGCTTGTCCTCATCGGCTCGAGACTTCGGCTCGATCGCATACGTCATCGCCGGCTCGGGCATCGGTACCGGTTCCAGAAAAATCTCATGCGACTTATCGCCCAGAGTGTCTCCCGTAAGCGTCACACGCAGCTTTGCCACAGCGCCCAGATCGCCCGCATGAAGCTCGGTCACTTCCACAGCCTTCCGGCCCTGCATGATCGAAAGATGTGAGAGCTTCTCCGGCTCTTGCCGAGTGAAGTTCAGCACCGCCTTGTCCGTCTTCATCGTCCCGCTCAGAACCTTGAAGAACGAGATCCTTCCCGCAAACGGATCGCTCATCGTCTTATAGACATAAAGTGCAAGCGGCTCCTCATCCGTAACTTTGCGCATCACAATCTCATCCTGAGTCTCCAGCGCTCCGCTGCCATTCGGTTTCCCATGCACCGTGTGCAGAATTCCATGCGCGGCCACCGGCTCCCGCTCCGTCGGCGCAGGGGCATAAATCTTCAGAAAATCCAGCAGATGATCGGTCCCAACATTTCTCAGACCGCTCACGTAGAGCACTGGAAAGATCCTGTCCTCACGGATCGCCTCGTGCAGCGCCGCAATCAGATGCTCTTCCGGAATCGTCCCCTCCGCAAAAAACTCTTCCATCAACTCATCTTTGCCTTCAGCCACAAGCTCCACCAGCGCCTCGTGGGCTGCTTTGGCATCGGCCTTGACAGCTTCAGGAATCGCGCCGATCTCGCCTCGTCCGTCGCCGTCCGGCTTGTACAAATACGCCTTCATCGTCACCAGGTCCACCACCCCATGAAAACCGTGCTGATCGACGATCGGCAGTTGCACCGGCACCACCTGCCGCCCCCACTTCGACTGCAGATGCTCGACCATCGCCCGCCGGCCATCTCTGCTATCAGCCTTGGGATGATCGACCTGATTCATCACCACGATCCGCGGCAGATTGACCTCAGCCGCATACTTCCACACCTTGTCCGTCACCATCTCAGCGCCGCACTGCGCATTCACCACAACGACAGCGACCTCAACTGGCAGCATCGCGGCACGTGTCTCGTGAACGAACATATGGAAGCCCGGCGTATCGATCAGATTGATCTTCACGCCGTTCCATTCGGCAAACGCAGCAGCATTCGACATCGTCGTGCGACGTGCAACCTCTTCTTCGTCATAGGCGGTGACGGCCGATCCGTCTTCTACGCGGCCTCGCGTTGGTGTCATCTTCGCGGCATGCAGCAAAGCGGAGACTAAGGTGGTCTTCCCGCAATGCGCATGCCCAACCACAGCTGCGTTGCGAATCTCACTTCCCAGATAGGTTTTCATGGTAGATTCCTCCGGCACTTTTCATCCGCAGATTCGAAAGTCTTTTGTCGACGTGAGGCAGGGATCGGGTTGCGGCAAAGCCGTTCAGGTCGTGCCGGCCAGCCTCGTAATGCTGACCTTCTCGGTCTGCCGTCCGCTTCATCCAATGGAGACCCCAGGAAACCATGTCTCGTGGCGATCTTTTGTCACGATCTCCCCTGACGTACTCATACTGCTTAGGACCTCAATTTCAGACCGACCGCAGGAGCCATTCCGAAGAGACAGGGATGCTATCACACAAGAAATTGAGCCTCAATGGGACAGCCCCCTCTTCCAGCGCCCTCCACAGCCTGATGTTAGACTTCATCCACTCATATTCCCTTGCCGCAGAGCGTTCGATCGGCCCGTCCTGTTATGGAGATCATGAAACATACAGCCCGCCTGGCAGTGCGTGAAGCAGACCAGACAAGGACCGTAACCATCGACTCTGTGCCCTTCACCATTGGCCGGCAGGCGGACTCCAATCTTTACCTCACCAATGCGCAGATCTCCCGTAAGCACGCCATCATTCACCAGGATGCCAATGGCTTCTTCCTTCAGGATCTAGGCAGCCGTCAAGGGACCCTTGTCAATGGTGTCCGCGCGGTTACTGCCCGCCTCAACTCAGGCGATCGCGTCGAGCTCGGCGCCTCCGGAGTCACTCTCTTGTTCGTCACCTCCGAGGAACGCACCACCGCCCGAACCATCTTGACCCAGATCTCCTCAGCGGACGTTGGCTCCGAGCTCGAGAAGCTCTCCCTCTTCCTTCAGGCGGCACAAAGCTTCAACAGCACCCGTGTGCTCGAAGACATCCTCAGCACCATGATCGAGTACACTCTGCGCCTCACCGGTGCCGAACGCGGTTTCGTCTTCCTCGGCGACAGTCCTGCCACTCTCGCCCTCGAGTGTGCTCTCAACCGTGAAGGCCAGCGAATCATCGACGACAAGAAAATCTCTCACTCCATCGTCCGTGACGCAGTCATGTCCGGCCAGGAGTACATCCTCGGCGACGTCAGCGGCGAAGGCCAACCCGTCGGCCGCGAGAGCATCGTCGCCCATGAGCTCCGCAGCGTTCTCGCCATCCCCCTCCGCGGGCGCAACTCCGACCGTCTCCTCGGCCTCCTCTATCTCGACAGTCGTCTTCGCGCCGGCACTCTCAACCGCGTCAGCCGCGATATCCTTCACGCCATAGCGACTGAAGCCGCCAATCTCGTTGAAAATGCCCGCATGGTTCAGGCTGAGCGCGCCGCAGACCTTATGCGCAACGAGCTCGCCATCGCAGCCTCCATCCAGCAAAGCCTCATCCCAAGCAACCTTCCCTCGTTCCCCGAGATGAAGCTCATGGCAAAGACCGTGCCCTGCACCGAGGTCGGTGGCGATTTCTACGACGTCATCCCGGTAGAAGATGGCTTCGTCGCTATCGTCGCTGACGTCTCAGGCAAAGGTGTCTCCGCCGCTCTGCTCGCATCCGTCATCCAGGGCATGATGTACGCCCAACTCAAGAGTTGCGCATCTCTCGTCGACGCGGTCACCGCCGTCAATGCCTTCCTTTGCTCCCGCGTCTCCGGCCAGAAGTACGTCACACTCGTGGCCGCTCGCTATCAAAACGGCAGCGCCGTGGAAATCATCAACTGCGGACACGTCGCACCGCTGCTCATCCATTCCGACCAACGCATCGAAACCATCCCCGGCAGCAATGTGCCGGTAGGCCTTCTCTGCGACGCCACCTTTGAGTCCTTCCCACTCAATCCACCACCCGGAACCCGCCTCGTGCTTCTCAGCGACGGTGTCACCGAGACCGAAGATCCCGAGGGTACGCAGTTCGGCTCCACAGAGATCGCTCAGGAGTTGGCGGCTCCAGATCCCATTCACGCAGTCTTCGCCTCCATGCATCGCTTCTCAGGCGGCGCGGTGCCTTCTGACGACTGCACCATGCTTGTCATCGATACCGCAGCCTGGCCCCGTACCCTTACCGTGGAGAAGTCATGAAGCTTTTGCTGAAGTTCAATCTGCTGCTCGTCACGCTCGTCGCGATTGCCTTCGCCATCGTATCCTCCATCGCCCACTCCTTCCTCATCGACAACGCCAGAGATCAGGTCCTGCAGCAAGCGGAGCTGATGATGACCAGCGCCAGTTCCACCCGGAAGTACACCACCGACGAACTGAAGCCCCTGCTCCTCAGAACCATGGCACGCGATCACACCTTCCTTCCTCAGATCGTCCCCGCCTATGGAGCCACCACCACCTTCAACCACCTCAGAAAAAGCTTCCCCGAGTACACCTACAAGGAAGCAACTTTAAACCCAACCAATCTCCAGGACCGGGCCTCTGATTGGGAGAGCGATGTCATCCAGAGCTTCCGTAATAACCCAGCCGAGAAAGAACTCATCGGCCAACGCATGACGCCGACCGGGACTTCTCTCTATGTCGCCCACCCCATCGCCGCAGGTCAAAGCTGCCTGGAGTGCCACAGCACCCCCGCTGCAGCCCCAAAAACCATGATCGATAAGTACGGCTCCGCCAATGGCTTCGGTTGGAATCTCAACGAGATCGTCGCCGCACAGATAGTCTCTGTCCCTATGGAACTGCCGGTCAGCATCGCCACTAAGGCATTCCGCACTCTAATGATCGCCCTGTCCGCAACCTTCTTGGCGATCCTCCTCGCGGTGGACCTCGTGCTTTACTTCCTCATCCTCAAGCCTGTTCGCAGACTATCAGCCGTGGCAGACCGCGTAAGCCTGGGCCAGTTCGACAATGCGGAGCTTCCAGTAAGGGGCAAAGATGAAATGGCCCAGCTCACAGCCTCGTTCAACCGTCTCTTCGTGACCGTCACCAAGGCCCTCCGCATGCTCGACAGCTAAAAGGACGTAAAGAGAGTCTCTTGGAAAGCTAGAGAAGACCGCTACTCCGAAGCTGGCCGCGAACCGAGTTCAGAAACTTCTGCCGCGCCTCTGCAGACTCGATCTCTGCGGCAACCTGATCGCAGAGTTCGCGCAGGTTATTCGAGCTGCTCGACGCCCGCTTCACCAGCACGCTCGCAATCGGCCCGACATACGCAGCCAGCTTCTGCGAGATCTCGCTTAGCTGCTCCGGTTGATACTTCGACCCGGAAACCACCGCGCTCATCTGAGGTGGAGTCTGCGCCGGCACTGGAGAACTGAGCGGAAGAGTGACAGCAGCGTTGAACTGAGGCGCCGTACCCGGATACGCCTGGCCGAGCGCACCCGAAAACTCCTTCGCGCTCTGCCATCGGCTTCCCTTCTCTTTGTCCAGCGCCTTCATCACGACCGCCGAAAGCGCCTCGGGTATCCGCGAATCGACCAGGTGCGGAGGCACCGGACGTTGTTGCAGATGCGCCGCAATCACCTGGGCGTAGTGCGCTCCCTCAATCGGCAGCCGGCCTGTGATCATCTCATACAGCGTCACACCCATGCCGTATAGGTCTGAGCGCGCGTCCGGTGGTTCCCCGTAGATCTGTTCTGGTGGAATGTAATGCATCGAGCCCACCACTGACCCGGTCATCGTAAGTCTCGCATCCGGGGTGGCCAGAGCAATTCCAAAATCCAGCAGCTTCACTCGTCCGTCCGACGTCAGCATGATGTTCGACGGTTTGATATCGCGATGAATCACGTTCTGCGAATGCGCGTAGTCCAGCGCCGCAAGCACCTGTTGCGTATACGCTACCGCCTGACCTGGCGTAATTCCGTTCTGCAGGCACCGCCGCAGGTCCTGACCGTCGACGTACTCCATGATCATCACAAGCTGGTTCTCGTGACGAAACGCCGTATGAAGAGCCGCAATGTTCGGATGATTAAGTCCAGCAAGTACCCGGATCTCGCGCGTAAACCGGTCCAGCATATCCTGGCTGCTCGACGAAGCCGACAGCAGAACCTTCATCGCCTCGATACGGTCCGAGATCAAGTGACGGACGCGGAACACCTCGCCCATCCCGCCTTCGCCCAGCGTGTCGACGATCTGATACGAACCAATCTGAGTCCCGGGAAGCCAAGCCATTAATTCAAGTCTATCCATTTATTTAGCAACATAAAAAGATTTCTGAGCCACCACAGCACACCTTCAGCATCATGCAGGTCCACGTCCCAACAGCTCGAGCAGCCCAGCCTCATCGACCACAGCAACTCCTAATGAAGTTGCCTTATCCAGCTTTGAGCCGGCCTCTTCCCCAGCCACCACGTAACTCGTCTTCTTGCTCACACTTCCCGAAACTCTGCCGCCCGCCGACTCGATCCTATCCTTCGCTTCCTCCCGCGTAAGATTCGGCAGTGTGCCGGTCAGGACAAACGTAAGCCCCTCAAGGATCGAGGTCGTCACCCGTTTCTCCGCTGTCATCTTCAGCTTCAGCGATTCCAGATCTTCCACAAGTTGGACATTCTTCTTCACCGCAAAGAATTCGACAATCGCCTGGGCCACCTTCGGCCCCACCTCATTCACCGCCTCAAGCGCCCCCGCTGCCCGCTCCGACTCCTGCGTCGCCGCTCGCATCAATTCCTCCATGGAACCAAACTGCTCCGCCAGCAGCTGTGCAGTCCTCTCACCGACGAACCGAATCCCCAACCCCAGCAACACACGCGCTAGTCCCGCCTCCTTCGAGCGTTCAATCTGAGCCAGCAACGCATCTGCCGTCTTCTCACCCACACGCTCCAAGCCAAGCAACTGCTCGCGCTTCAACCGATAAAGATCACCGATCGTGTGGATCAGCGGTTTGCGAGTCGCAACAGGCTCGCCCGTCTCCGTGACGGCCTGCTCAACCTCACCGCCCAACTCCGCACTCTGGCCTAGCAGTTGCGCGACCATCGCATCTCCGAGCCCTTCAATATTCATCACGCCCCGCGAAGACCAGTGCAGCAACTCCTCTCGTACTCGCGCCGGACACGAATTATTCACGCAGCGCCAGTCAACCTCCCCCTCCAGCTTCATCAACTCGGTCTTGCAAATCGGACACTTCTCGGGAAACACGATCCCCTTCGTCCCGCGCGGATGCGTCTTATCCTCCACCACCTCCACAATCTTCGGAATCACATCGCCACCACGCTCCACCGAGACAAAATCCCCAATGCGAACGCCCAGCCGTGCAATCTCATCGGCATTGTGCAGCGTAGCCCGCGTCACCGTCGTGCCCCCAATCAGCACCGGAACCAGAGCAGCTACAGGAGTAACCTTCCCCGTCCGTCCCACCTGAAACAGCACATCCTCAAGCTTCGTAATCCCTGCGCGCGCCGCAAACTTATAAGCAATCGCCCACCGCGGAGCCTTTCCTGTAAAGCCCAGCCTGCGCTGCTGCGCCGTCGCATCCACCTTGATCACCACGCCATCAATCTCATACCCAAGCGTGTCGCGCAGAGGCTCCGCCTCCGCAATGAACTTGATCACCTCATCGATGTTCTTCACCATCTTCGCGTACTTATTCACGCGAAATCCTGAAGTCTTCAGAGCATCCAGCGTGGCCGATTGCAAAGGCAGCAGAAACTCCCCATCCTGCAACAAAAAATACGCATAAAAATCCAGCCGCCGTTGCGCAACAATATTAGGCTCCAGCGTCCGTATCGTCCCCGCCGCTGCATTCCGCGGATTCGCCGCCGGAGCCATACCCTGCGCAACTCGCTCCTCGTTCATCTTTTCGAACGCAGCCTGCGGAAGCACCACCTCCCCGCGCACCTCAAAACTCTGCGGCAAACCCGCCGCCTTCAGCTTCGCCGCTGAAACACTCAGCGGCACCGACCTGATCGTCCGCACATTGCTCGTCACATCCTCGCCAATTGAGCCATCCCCCCGGGTTACCCCACGCACCAGATGGGTCGAGCCTCCCGCCCCAGCCTCATAATGCAATGCGAGCGACAACCCATCCAGCTTCAACTCGCACACATACTGCACTGTCTCCGTGCTGGGCAGCGCATCCCGAACACGCTGCTCCCAGGCCCGCAACTCCTCCTCGTTGTAGGCGTTATCGAGCGAAAGCATCGACCGCGAATGAGCCACCTTCGCAAACCCATCCTTTGGCTTGCCCCCCACTCGCTGCGAAGGTGAGTCCGGAGTCACCAACTCCGGATGCTCCGTCTCCAACTTCTTCAGCCGATTCATCAGCACGTCGTACTGCGCATCCGTCAACTCAGGAGCATCCTCGACGTAATACAGATACTCATGATGCCGAAGTTCATCACGTAGCTCCTGCAACTCCTGTTCAAGCGTAAGTTTCCGCGTCATAGGCTGGATTATAAAGAGGTCCCGGCGATAGGAACTCTTTTGCTTTCAGACCACATATCGGGCTCGTTCGCCAAATTCTGCATCTCACAAGCATGCCCTTTCGTCTCCGTCGCTATCCGGCTCCGCCCCCAGCTACGCAAGATGCGCAAAAGCACCTCGAGCGCCCCAGTGCTCAGGACATCTACGAACAGGTGGCCAACAACGCCCGCCAGGAACTTGGCCGCTCCAGCGTCTCCCTCGCCATCTCAGGCCTTGCAGGCGGTATCTTCATGGGCCTCTCTGCACTCGGCAACGCCATCGCAATCGCCCTGCTCACCTCGCCCGGCACTGCTCCCACACACACCATCTTCTTTGTCGGCAAGATATTTTACCCACTTGGCTTCATCGTAGTGATCCTTGGCCGCTCGCAGCTCTTTACTGAAAACACTCTCTATCCGGTAGCCCTGGTCCTCGCCGAAAGGAGCCATTTCTGGAAGACGATGCGCCTCTGGGGAGTAGTCCTGCCATGCAACATCCTCGGAGCCCTCTCTTTCGCTGCCATTGCATCACTCACCACCGCACTCCAACCCGAAGTCGTGCAATCGCTCGCTCAACTCGGCCTTGAAGCCATCCACAACCCTCCCGCCACCATCTTCTGGAGCGCCGTCATGGGCGGATGGATCATCGCCACAGTCGCATGGCTCGTCTCCGGCTCTCATTCCATCACCGGCTCAGTCATGATCATCTGGATGCTGACCTTCGTCGTCGGCCTCGGAAACTTCGCCCACTGCATCGCCGCCAGCGGCGAGATCCTCACCGCCATCCTTACCGGCAAAGCACCTTGGATCGCTTATCCTACCTGGCTAATCCCCGCCGTAGCCGGCAACATCTGCGGCGGTGTTGGAATGGTCACTCTCCTCGAATACGGTCAGGTCATCTACGGCAAAGACGCCGAAGCTGAAGCCATCGCACCGATCCTCAAGGAAGAATCCAAATCAGAAGAGATCAAAGCCTGAAGCCGAATTTGCCACGCTCATCGCCCTTGAAACTGGACCTCAAGATCGATTCGCATCTGATTAGGTTTCCCCTCGCAGGTTCCGGGCTCATACCGCCATGCCTGCACCGTTTTCAACGCTTCCGCATTCCACTCAGGCCGGTCCGATCGCACGACAAATGGATTCACTACCACGCCCTCGGCGGTGACCTCCGCCTGCACGCTCACCTTGTTCACCGTGCCGGTATCCCTCCCGGCTGGTTGCGGCACAGAGATCGGAATTGGCTCGGAGAATTTCCGGCACAGCGTCCTTACTTCAGCCCCGGCAGGAAACGCGAACGCATCCTCTGAGAGAGTATCCAGTTTTGTCATCACGATGTTCGCTGTCAGACTAAACCCGCTTTGTTCGCGATACTCGATATGACCGGGCAACCAGGCCCCTGCAATTTCGTAGTAGCCCGAGTAGTCGTACGTCCTATCTCCGACGCGCGCCTCGACCATAGTTCCGTTTGTCTTCGAAAAGCAGATGTCCCCCGTCGCTCGAGCCTCGCCTTCAATCGTTTCAAAATCCACGCACGTCGAAGTTCCTCCATCTCGGATGGCGCGCACAACATCTTTAGTGTCAAACTCGCCAACGCTAAACGGTACCAGGGAAAACAATCGACGCACGGCATAAGGCTCAAGATCCCAGGGCCCTACCGACGCAACCTGCATATTAACGCCCACCATCGAAGCTCGATAATCACCCCAGACAATGCTCTGCCGCAGATATCCTTTACTCCCCTTCAATCGGTTCAGGCTTCCCGATACCGCCTTGCCGTCCGCGCTGCTCGTCGAAAATGCCACCTCTGTCCGGATATTGTATGGTCCACCTTTTATCAAACTCGCAATCTTAGCCCGACTGATAATGGCGACTGCCTGAGCGCGAAGCTGCGCATCTTCGGCCGACACCATTCCCGTGGAACAGGCGAGAGCGATGACGACGATCCCATATCTGACTCCCAAATTCATGGCGGCAGCCTAGCACGCCTGCTGCAAGGCAGGCCAGATAAATTCGCTCGGCTTAAAAGCGACCCACCTGGAAAACGAGGACGACACAATCGTGTCGCCCTCACTATCGCCAGCTTTTATTTCAGCCTTAGTTCGCTCCCCGCGTGCCACTCGCCGCAACCACCGGCTGTTCCGGTTTCACATACGTCTCCATCCAGCGATCGATCTCCCACAGCACATGCTGCTTGGTCTCAAGCGCTCCATAAGCATGCGGCTCCAGCGGCAGAAAGACCAGCCGGACCGTCGCTCCCTGACCCTTGAGCGCCGCGTAAAAGCGCTCGCTCTGGATCGGATAGGTGCCCGTATTGTCGTCCGCCTCGCCGTGAATCAGCAGGATCGGTGTCTTGATCTTGTCCGCATAGCTGAACGGTGACATATCGAAGTACAGCTTCGGATCCTGCCAGTAAGTCCGCTCCTCATTCTGGAATCCATAAGGAGTAAGCGAGCGGTTGTACGCGCCGCTCTCCGCAATGCCCGCACGGAAGATATCCGTATGTGCCAGCAGATTCGCCGTCATGAACGCGCCATAGCTGTGACCCATCACCGCAACCCGCTTCGGATCGACCACGCCCAGCGAAGCACCCTTTTCGATCGCAGCCTTCGCCCCGGCGACCAGTTGCTCGACGTACGTATCGTTCGGCTCCTGCTTTTCCTCGCCGATGATCGGGATGGTCGCGTTGTCGAGAATCGCATACCCCGCCTGGACCAGATAGAGATGCGACCCTCCGCCAAACACCGGATAACGATTCGGCGATCCGCTCACCTGGCTGGCCGAATCCCGCGTCTTGAACTCCGCCGGATACGCCTCCATCAGCGTCGGCAGCGGACCCTGACTCTTGTCATACCCAGCTGGCAGCCACAGCGTCGCGGTCAGGTCGACCCCATCCGCACGTTTGTATTTCAGGAACTGCCGTGTCGGCATCTTGATGTTGTCGTAGCGCCCGGGAAAGTGCGTCAACTGCACCGGCTCTCCGCCAGCAAGCGGAGCCGAGAAGTAGTTTGGCGACATTGTCTGGCTCTCGCGGCGAATCATCACCGTCGAATCCGACAGCAGCGCGACCGGCTCATCGTAGTAAGGATCGCTCGACCGATAGAGAATTTTCTCCTCTCCCCCGCCCACCGGCATCACCCCCACAAACGGCTGGTCACCCTTCGGTGAGGCGCCTGGCGAGATGAAATACACGCCCGTCCCGTCCGCCGTCAGCTTCAACACCATCTGCCCCGTCGCATTCATCGCCGTCATCGGCCGCCCAGGATTGTGATACCGGTCCTGCGAAGAGCCTGAGTAGAGCGTCTTGGTCTTCCCCGTCGACGGATCGAACGCCAGCATCATCGACTTGCGATCCGAGAACCGCGCCACTGACACAATCGCCAGATGGTCGTTGCCCCACTCGATCCCACGAGCCGCAGCCGGTCCAAAGCCCCGCGCCAGACGCATCGGAAGCTCCAGGATCGTGCTCGCCGACCCGCTGAACGGAGCCGGCAGCGCCATCACCTTATCGACGATCGCGGCATGCTTCGTCGGGTCGCCGCCATCCGCGGCCTCAACCCAAACCACTGTCGCCGGAACATCCGCGCGCCACTGGTAATCCCTCGGCCCCGGCTCCACTGCGTCCCGCGAGATCGGCAGATTATCCACTGCGCCACGATCGGACAGCAGCTTCACCCCAGCCGCGCCCTTCACCGGCACCACCTCCGTCTTCAACGGAAAGCGCTCGTACGGAAACGTGTAGCTGAACGGCCGATGCACGATCGCCACCAGCGCATACTGGCCATCGGGCGATGGCGCCGCTCGCTCGATCAAACCCTTCGCCGTCAGAGGCTTCATCACCCCGCTCAGCGAAACAACCGCCAGCTCCGACGACGCGTAATACTCGAAGATGTTTTCATCGGTCGTGGTCTTCAGCATGTCTTCATAGGTCGGCGCAGGACTCACCTTGCCCAGGCTCTCCTCCACATCCGGCCCCGCCGGGATGTCGCTCACCTTCGGTGCAGCTCCACGGTTCGCCGGCACCGTCTTGCACAGCAGCGACGCACTGTCCGGCATCCACGCGCACGGAGAACCCAGCACAGCATTCAGCTTCACCACTCCCACACGATGCGCATGCGAAGTCGCCACATCAATCACCCAAAGGTCCAGCCCTGTAGCCGGAGCAGTCGCGTGCGCTACAAACGCAGCATGCTTCGAATCCGGCGACCACATCGCGTCCACTGCCTTCAACTTGGCCGGCAGACCCGTAATTGGCTTGGGCGCAGCCGCGTCAACGGCCTGCAATCGCAGCGAAACGTCGTACCGCTCCACGCTCGGTCCATTCGACGAAGGATTGAACCGAATCCCCGCCAGCCGGTAACGCGGCTGCGCCACATCGGCAATCGTTGGAAACGTCGCAGGCTGTTCCACCAGCATCATCTTGCGGTCCGGCGAGAGCCGCACCACCGGCGTAGGCGGCGCCTCCAGCAGCTGCTCGATCGGCGCAGGCGGCGTCTGATACTTCAAAGCTGTCTGCGCCAACACTGCTTGCACACCCAAACATCCAACGGTTGTCACACCAAACAGCGCACCAAGGACAAGCTTTCGCACTCTACACCTCTTATTGAGTTTTGTTGATGTTGTTGAGACGCTATTCTGCCTTACAAAGACGCACAGGGGCAAGCATCGCGCCTGACTAACCCCCTCCTGGAGATTTCAGCCGCAGGCTCTATTTGTTCGCAGCCAACTGTTTCTTCAGAATGGGATCCAGATTCGTCTTATCGATCAGCGCAACCCCCGTATCGACAAACGCCGGAAACGGAGAGCTCGGATCAAGCCCATAGTCTGCTCCCAGCGGCTTCACCGGATAGTGAAAGATCTCATCCAGCGCTTTCAGCCCCAGAAAAGCCATCGTGTACGGTTTTTGCGAGATAGTCGAATCAATCGTTCCATCCCCGACCAACTGCAGCGTATCGGTGTCCACATCCATTGCTATCAGCAAACGGTCCGTGATATTCCTCCGCTTTAACGCCTCGGCCACGTTCGAACCCGACCTGGAATCCAAAGAGATGAAGGCGTCGATCTTGGCCGCACCTGTTCTCGCAAGATACACGCCAGCCTGATCCAGAGCAGAACCCGGATCCGCCTTGATATCGAAGACCTCGACGATCTTGATCCCTGGAAAAGCAGCAAAGATGTCCTGATAGCCCTTCAACCGTTCATCCAGATTTGGCTGTCCTGGATTGGTAAAGAACACCACATTACCTTTGCCGTTCAGCCTGGCGGCCACACGCCTTCCGCCCAGCCGCCCAGCCTCCAGGTTATTGGTCCCGATAAAGTAAAGCCGCTTACTTGCAGGAGCGTCCGAGTCAATCGTAATCACCGGAATTCCCGCGGCGATCGCCGCATCGATCTCCGGCCCCATCAGGTTCGCGTTTGCCACCGACACCAGAATCCCCGCCGGCTTTCTGGCCACCATCGCCTTGAACTCATCCACCTCTGCCTGCGGATTCAGCCCCGCCGGTCCTCGCGTATCGACCGAGACCCCATACTGCAGCCCCGCCGCTGCAAACCCATCCGCTGCCGCCTTCCAGTAAGGCACAGCCGTGTTCGTAGCAATCAGATAATACTGTTCACTTTTGTTATGACGTGTGCATCCCGTAAGCACCGAGAGCACTCCTGTAAGAAGCGCAAAAATAACTCGTTTGCTTAACCTGCTCATGGTCACTCTCCAGTCAGAAATCTTCTGTCCGAAGTAACTCACTCCCGTTAAATCGGGCAGCACCGCAGGTTATGTTTCCCACGGGGAACAGATATTACTCCAAATGCAGGAGCTCTGACACCGCCGCTCAACTAAAATGAAGCAAGCATGGTTCTTCCCTTCGTTCGCGAGCTCCTCGCGGACCTGGAGCACTCCGAAGCCTTCGAGCGTGTTCGCCGCCACCTGAGCGGAGGCACGGGTCGCCGTCGTGTGTCCGGACTCACCTTCACAGCCCGCGCCCTCTACCTCCCATACTTCGTCCGTGCCTCCAACGCTCCCTGCGTCATCGTTGTTGCCGACAATAAAGCCGCCGAGGCCCTCCACGCCGCCGTCCTCTCCGCCTGCGAGCTCACCGGGGCCCTCGCCCCCGAATCCGTCCTCCGCCTCCCCGCCCACGACGTCCTCCCCTTCGAAAACCTCTCGCCTCACCCCGAGATTCAGGAGACCCGCGCCGCAACCCTCTGGAAGATCGCGACAGCGCAAGCTCGCCTGATCATCGCTCCTGTCGAAGCCGCGTGTATGAAACTCTTTCTGCGCGACTTCTACCGCGCCCTCGCCCTCAAGCTCCAGCTCGGCGAAGAGTACATCCCCGACATGCTCGTCGAGCACCTCCTCTCCGTCGGCTATACCCGCGTCGACGTCGTCGAGATGCCCGGCCAGGTCACCCTCCGCGGCGGCATCCTCGACGTCTACTCCCCAGAGCAGGACTATCCCGTCCGCATCGACTTCTTCGGTGACGAGATCGAATCTATCCGCCGCTTCGATCCCGAGACCCAGCGCTCCGCCTCAACCCTCGACCACACCCTTCTCCTTCCCCTCACGGAGACCCCTGTCACCGACCGCCTCCTCACCGCCATCAACGCCCGCCTTACCCGCGCCGGCACCGCAGGTGCAGCCCTCGAAGGCGGCGAAGAGCCCACGGAACTCCTAACCCACGTCGCCACTCGAACAGGCGAAGCCACCATCTTCCCCGGCTGGGAGTTCTTCGCTCCCGTCGCCGGAGCCAGCCACACCCTCTTCGATCTCATCAGCGCTTCCAGCTCCGCAGCACCCAGAGTCTTCCTCGAAGAGCCTGCAATGGTCAAAAATCAGGGGGAACGCTGGTGGAACAAGATTGAGCAGCGTCACGACCGTTCCGGAATCGGCAATCTCGTTCGCCCCGAAGACATCTATCTCTCGCCGTGGGATCTCGACGACCGCCTTCGCCATTTCTCCGGCCTCGAACTCGATCAACTCGGCGCCGTCGACATCCTCGAAGCCGACCGCAGCGACCTCTCCGAAGTCGACTTCGCCACTCGACCGACCATGCGCTTCCACGGCTCCATCCCGGCGATGATCGATGCACTCAATGCGCTCATCAAACAGGAAGCCCGCATCCTCCTTACCGCGCCGAATCAAGGCGAAGTCGAACGCCTCGCAGGCCTCCTGCAGGAGTACAAAGTCCCCTATCGCCTCGGCTCGCGTAGTGAAGCCCCCGGCAGCTCCAATGTCTACAGCGAATCCAGCTACCTGGCCGGAGACCTCCGCACCCCAGTCATCGTCAAGATCCCCATCGCTACCGGAGTTCAGGTCCTCGACCTCGACAAAGCCACTGCCAGCCAGTTCATCCTCTTCGGCGCGCAGGATCTCTCCGACGACGCCGACATCACAGCCCGCCCCGTCCGCCGTGGAAAATCCAAAGCCTCCGCCTTCATCTCCGACTTCCGCGACCTCGCCGTCGGCGACTACGTCGTTCACGTCGAACACGGCATCGCCCGTTACTGCGGCCTCCGCGTCATCGAAGAAGACTCCGGTATCCCGCTCGAACTCATGATCCTCGAGTTCGCCGACGAGGCCAAACTCTACGTTCCACTCACCCGCCTCGACCTCATCCAGAAATATCGCTCGTCCGAAACCGGCCCCCCTCCGGAATTAAACAAACTAGGCACACAAGGCTGGCAGAAAACAAAAGCCCGCGTAAAAAAAGCGATGGCCGACATGACGGCCGAGCTGCTCAAGCTCTACGCGCAACGCCAGGCCGCCCAAGGCACGCCCTTCTCTCCCGACACCAACATGCAGCGCGAGTTCGAAGACGCCTTCGACTTCAACGAGACCGACGACCAGCTCACCGCCATCGCCGACATCAAGGCCGACATGGAATCCACCCAACCCATGGACCGCCTCCTCTGCGGCGACGTCGGCTACGGCAAAACCGAAGTCGCAATGCGCGCCGCGTTCAAAGCCGTACAGGACGGAAAACAAGTCGCTGTCCTCACGCCGACCACGGTCCTCAGCTTCCAGCACTACGAGTCCTTCAAACGCCGCTTCGCCAACTTCCCCGTCAATGTCGAGATGATCTCCCGCTTCCGTACCGCGAAAGAGCAAAAAGTTATTCTCGAAAAAGCCGAACAAGGTAAGATCGACATCCTCATTGGCACCCACCGCATCCTCTCCAAAGACTTAAAGTTCCAGGACCTCGGCCTCCTTGTCGTCGACGAAGAGCAGCGCTTCGGCGTCCGCCATAAAGAACGCCTCAAGCAGATGCGCGCCGCCATCGACGTCCTCTCCATGTCCGCCACGCCGATACCCCGCACCCTCCACATGTCGCTCATCGGCCTCCGCGACATGTCTGTCATTGAAACCCCACCCAAAGACCGCATGGCCATCCAGACCATCGTCGCCAAGTTCGACGAGAAACTCATCCGCACCGCAATTGAAATGGAACTCGAACGAGGCGGCCAGACCTACTTCGTCCACAACCGCGTCGAAACCATCTACGACCTCGCAACAAAGATCCGCGAACTCGTCCCCCACGCCCGCATCGTCATAGGCCATGGCCAGCTCCCCGAAGCCGAGCTCGAGCGCGTCATGCTCGCCTTCATGAACCACGAGTACGACGTCCTCGTCGCAACCTCCATCATCGAGAACGGCCTCGACATACCACTAGCCAACACCATCATCATCAACCGCGCCGACCGCCACGGCCTCAGCGAACTCTATCAACTGAGAGGCCGCGTAGGACGCAGCAACCGCCGAGCCTATTCGTATCTCCTCATCCCACCCGAAACCGAATTAACCGAAATCGCCCGCCGCCGCCTGGCCGCATTGAAAGAATTCTCCGATCTGGGCGCAGGATTCAAAATCGCTGCTCTCGACCTCGAGCTACGCGGTGCAGGCAACATGCTGGGCGGAGAGCAATCCGGCCACATCGAAGCCATCGGCTTCGAGATGTACACCACCATGCTCGAAGAGGCCGTCCGCAAGATCAAAGGCGAAGAGGACAAACCAGCCCACGCCGCCACTGTCATCCACCTCGGCATCTCCGTTCGCATCGACAGCGACTATATCCCCGAAGAAAACCAGCGCCTCCGCATGTACAAACGCATTGCTGGAGCCGAAGACCAGGCCACACTCGCCGACGTCCGCGCCGAACTACAAGACCGCTACGGCACCCCACCCGAAGCCGTGCTGAACCTCATGGCCGCCGCCGACATCCGTCTCCAATGCGAACAACTCGGCATCTCCCAGCTCGACCGCAAACGCACCCAGGTCGAACTCCCAAATCCCAACGGCAACAAGAAGCATCCGCTCAAAACCTTCGTCGAGATGCTCCACGTCAAATTCGCCGCAGTCAACGCCAGTCCCGAAGACCTGGCTCGCGCTGCCGTCGACCCCGCCACTCTAATGAAGCTGGTTAGCCGCAACTCCAAACGAGGAGCCCAGTTCACTCCGCAGGGCACTCTCCGCTGGCCTCTGCCCTCCGCCAAAGCCGAAGACGTCCTCGGAGAGACCCGCGCTCTTCTCGATGCTTTGAAATACACAAAATAATAACCCTTGTCACCCCGGCCCCATCCGGTATCATCGTCCTGTCCGAAGGAGGGGACGAAATGCACGAAACAATCCGCGTCGGCGCCATGAGCGTCACCTTCCTCAAAACTCGCCACGAAACCAGCGGCGTCTTCGATCTCTTCGAACTCACAATCCCACCCCTCGGCCACGTCGCCATACCGCACATCCATCGTAAGCACGACGAGACCATCTTTGGCCTCGACGGCCACATGACCTGGACCCTCCGCGATAAACCCAACCCTGTCAGCAAAGGCAGTGTCCTCTTTATCCCGCGCGGTGTGCCTCACTTCTACGAAAACCGCCACCACACCCCTGCTCGCATCCTCTGCCTCCAAACTCCAGGCATCATGGGCCCCGAGTACTACCAGGAGATGGCCAGCCTCTATACCCAGGACGGAATCGCCGACATCGTCAGCATCGCCGCCACGATGAGCCGCTATGGCATCGTTCCCGTCACGAACAACCAACACCTCACCCCCGCCGGTCCCCTCGCCCCAAGTCAGGTTTGAGTCGGACCCGGCTCATGTCGCCAATCATCCCTCCGCCACAGCTTTCTTGAACCTGAAGGTTCCTGGAGCTTTCTTTGCTCGCCCGCGCGAGCTTACACTGCATACAACATGTACCTTAGCCGCCTCGCCGTCTCAGCCGCCCTCGCAATCTCCATGTCGATCCCAACCGCCCACGCCCAGCACCTCTCCGCCGATGGCGGTGTCCAAACCTTCAACTACGTCGCGGACCAGTTTTTCAGCGAAGTCTACTTCCACTTCGCTCCCACCGCAGGTACGTCCGCGGGCCTCCACCAGTACGACACCCAACTCGAAGACTACACCGCCGCGAGCGCTCAAAAACAAATCGCAGCTCTCCACGCTTACGAGAAGAAAATCGAAGCCATCGACGCCTCTGCCCTCGATGCCTCCGTAGCGGGCGACCGCGAGATCCTCCTCAACAACATCCGCAGCTTACTCCTCACCCTCGAAGTCATTCGACCTCTCGAAAAGAACCCCGACCTCTACTCTTCCGGCATCACCAACTCCGTCTACGTCATCATGGAGCGCCCTTACGCCTCCACCAACACCCGTCTTCGCGCCGCCATCGAGCGCGAAAAACTCATGCCGCAGGTCCTCCTCGAAGCCCGCAAGAACCTGAAGAACCCTCCGCGCATCTACACCGAGATCGCGCTCGAACAGGTCGACGGCAACATCAGCTTCTTCCAGAACGACGTTCCCTCCGCGTTCTTCTCAGGCCCCGATGCTGCCACAGACGCCGAAGCCAAAGCCGCCTTTGACAAATCCAACGCCGCCGTCATTGACGCCCTGAAATCCTACGGCGCATGGCTCAAATCCAACATCCTCCCCCGCTCCAACGGCGACTACAAACTCGGTGCCGACACCTTCGCCAAAAAACTTCGCTACGACGAGATGGTCGACATCCCTCTCGATCGACTCCTCCAGATCGCCTTCGATGACCTCCACAAAAACCAGGCAGAGTTCGCCCGCATCGCCAAAGAGGTGGATCCCACCAAAACCCCGCAAGAGGTCCTCGCTGAGCTAGCCAGCATCCACCCCGCGCCCGATCAACTCCTCAGCGCATTTCAGGACACCTTCTCCAGCCTCATCACCTTCATCAGCACTCACCACATCATCACCATCCCCAGCAAAGTCGAGCCCACCCTCGAAGAGACTCCGCCATTCATGCGCGCCACCACGCAGGCCTCAATGGACGCTCCCGGCCCATTTGAGACTCACTCGACCAAGGCCTACTTCAACGTAACCCTTCCTGAAAAAGGCTGGACGTCCGAACACATCGCTGAGCACATGGCCGCCTTCAACGTCGGAACCGTCATCTCAACCAGCGTTCACGAGGCCTATCCCGGCCACTACGTCCAGTTCCTCTGGACCCCTCAGTTCCCCAGCACCATTCGCAAAGTCCTCGGAGCAGCCTCCAACATCGAAGGCTGGGCACACTACACCGAGCAGATGATGCTCGATCAAGGCTACGGCCAGCCCGGCGCCGGTGCGAAAGACGAACGCGAAGCAAAGCTCATTCGCCTCGGCCAACTCCAGGACGCCCTCCTCCGAGATGCCCGCTTCGTCAACTCAATCAAGCTCCACACCGGCCAGTTCACCTTCGATCAAGCAGTTAACTTCTTCGTCTCGGACGGCTATCAGTCCCGCTCCGTCGGCCTTGTCGAAACCAAACGTGGCACCGCCGACGCCACCTACCTCTACTACACGCTCGGCAAACTCGAAATCATGAAGCTCCGGGCCGACATGATGAAAAGACAAGGCACCGCCTTCAACCTCGAAGACTTTCATAACAACTTAATGCGCCAAGGTGCCGCTCCCATCAAAATCATCCGCAAGGCCATGCTCCACGACGATTCACCGGTCCTCTGATCAATCACCGTAATGGGATCGCAAAGCGTCAGGGTATGATGAGTGCATGGGTGGTATCTCGTATCGGTACAGGGCTGCGAACTCTGAGCCCAGTCATCAGCATCTCTATCCATCGGTTTCTCGTCTCTTGCAGGACGTCGGTCCCGGCTCAGTTGTCATGGACGCCGGTTGCGGCAACGGTTCCTTTATTGCTCTCTTCCAGGATCGAAACTGGAAGCTCCACGGCTCTGATCTTTCGCCCACCGGCATTGAAATCGCCCGCAAGACATTCCCGAACATCAATTTTTTCCTTGCGGACGGCCAGACCCGCTACGCAGACTTCCTCAGCACCATCGGTCCCGTCGACGTCGTCATCTCCACCGAAGTGATCGAGCATCTTTACGACCCCCGCGGTTTCATCCGTAGCTGTTACGAGTTGCTTAAGCCCGGAGGAACTATCGTGCTAACCACCCCCTACCATGGCTATCTCAAAAATCTCCTGATCGCGCTCACGGGCAAGATGGACCAGCACTTCACCGTCCTGTGGGACCACGGTCACATCAAATTCTGGTCGCGCCATACCCTCGAGGCAGTTCTTGAGGAAACCGGCTTCACCGACGTTGAGTTCCTTGGGTCAGGCCGTATTCCATACCTCTGGAAGAGTATGGCTCTCAAAGCAAGACGACCCGTTTTATAAATACTTCGGAAATCAACCCGCAAAATAACTCGAAATGTAAGATTGGGCCTCTGCACATTTCTACTCGTTTGACCTGCAGTTCCTCGCTGAGCTGCAATTAAACTCTTTGTTACGATTAACCCGAAGACTTCAGCATCCGAGAGACCTCCACTCAATGACTCCCCAAAAAATTCGCAAAGCAGTCTTCCCTGCCGCGGGCCTCGGCACTCGCTTCCTCCCCGCAACCAAGGCCATGCCCAAGGAGATGCTCTGCCTCGTCGACAAGCCTCTGATCCAGTACGGCGTCGAAGAAGCCGTAGCCGCTGGCTGCAACGAGATCATCATCATCACCGGGCGCGGCAAATCCACCATGGAAGATCACTTCGACGGCAGCCCTGAACTCGAAGCCAACCTCGCCGCAAAGAACAAAACCGCTCTTCTTGAGATCGCTCGTTCTGTCTCGAAGCTCGCCCGCGTCACGTACACGCGCCAGGCTGAACCACTCGGCCTCGGCCACGCCGTCCTCCAGGCCAAGGAGATCGTTGGCGACGAGCCCTTCGCTGTCCTCCTTCCCGACGACATCGTCGACGCCTCCGTCCCCTGTATGAAGCAGATGGTCGAAGCCTTCAACGAAACCCAGTCCAGCATCCTGGCCTCCGAGGTCATCGAAGGCCCTGCTATCTCCGCATACGGCGTCCTCGACTGCGTCCCCGACCCCAAAAACCCACGCCTTCTTAGAGTCAACGGCATGGTCGAAAAGCCAAAGTTCGAAGACGCTCCCTCAAAGAACGCCATCATCGGCCGCTACATCCTCACTCCGCGCATCTTCGAGATGATCGAAACCATCACCCCCGGTGCCGGCGGAGAATTCCAACTCACCGACGCCATCAAAGCCTTACTCAAATACGAAAAGGTCTACGGCTTCCACTACGAGGGAAAGCGCCACGACGCCGGCGACAAGCTCGGCTTCCTCAAAGCCACAGTCGAATTCGCCCTCAAGCGCAACGACCTTGGCCCGCCTTTCCGCGCCTGGCTCAAGGCCTTCTCTTTATGAATCTTTTATCCGGAAGCACACTTCAATCTTAATCTCGCCCATCGAATCCGCGGTCGGATCGGCGTCATCCAATCCATCGACATGCCAACTCTCTTCGACCCAATACAGCTAGGCGATCTCTACCTTCCCAATCGCATCTTCATGGCTCCGCTCACACGCCTTCGTGGCACACCGGACCACATTCCCACTCCCATCATCGCCGACTACTACACGCAGCGAGCGACCGCTGGTCTCATCCTCAGCGAAGGCATTCCCATCGATCCGTTCGGTGTCGGCTACGCCAACGTCCCGGGCCTCTGGTCGCGCGAACAAACCGAGGCATGGAAGCCTATCACTGCAGCTATCCACAACGCCGGAGGCCATATCTTCGCGCAAATCTGGCACGTAGGCCGCATCTCCGATCCCGAACTCCTCAACGGCCAGATCCCTGTTGCTCCCAGCGCCATCGCGGCCACCGGCAACGTTAGCCTTCTCCGTCCGCAACGGCCCTTTATCACCCCCCGCGCTCTCGAACTCTCTGAGATCAAAGGCGTCATCGAGGCCTTCCGTCGCGGCGCCCAAAACGCACAGCTCGCAGGCTTCGACGGCGTCGAACTCCACGGAGCCAACGGCTATCTCCTCGACCAGTTCCTCCAGGACGGCTCCAACCACCGCACCGACGAATACGGCGGATCCATCGAAAACCGGGCGCGCCTCCATCTCGAATGCGCGGAAGCCGCCATCTCCGTCTTCGGCCCCGGCCGCGTAGGCATGCACCTGGCTCCGCGCGGCGACGCTCACGGCATCTCCGACTCCAACCCGCACGCTACCTTCACCTATCTCGCACACGCGCTCGGCAAGCGCAAACTTGCGTTTATCGCTGCCCGTGAGCATGTCGGCCCCGACAGCCTCGGCCCTACCCTCAAGCAAATATTCGGCGGCATCTTCGTCGCGAATGAGGCCATCGACCAGGCCATCGGCCAGCAACTCCTCGACGAGGGCAAAGCGGACGCCGTCGCCTACGGCAAACTCTTCATCGCAAATCCCGATCTGCCTGCACGCTTCCGCAAAAACACTCCCCTCAACCGCCCCAACCCAGCTACCTTCTACGCCAACGGAGCCGAGGGCTACACCGATTACCCTGCGCTCGAGAGCTAGGCACGCAAAATCCAACACAGCCCTCACAAACCCCGGTTAGAATCCCAGCATCTCAAACGTGAGATCATCATCCGAAGAAATTACTGGAGAAGACATGGCTACGAAGAAAAAAAGCGCTGCAAACGCCCCGCTCACCCGCGAGAAGCTCATCGACCTTCTCAATGAAGATCTCGCTCGCGAATATCAGGCCATCATCGCCTACGTCAATTACTCTCAGGTCCTCAAAGGCGCGCAGTACATGAACATCGCCGATGAGCTCGCAGTCCACGCCACGGAAGAGCTCGCCCACGCCATCGCGCTGGCCAACCACATCGACTACCTTGGCGGCATGCCCACGGTCACGCCTAAGCTCGTCAAGACCTCCGAAAAGAACGAGGACATGCTCCGCTTCGACCTCGAAAACGAAAGGGAGACCATCCGCAACTATCGCCGCCGCATCAAGCAGTGCGATGAACTCAACGAGTTCGCCATCGGTGAGTCCATCCGCGAGATACTCATGCAGGAGCAGGACCACCTCATCGCCCTCGCCACTGCACTCGGCATAGACCCACCCAACCCCGGCATCGCCGACTAATCCCATCCAAAAAAACAAAGGCACCGGATCACCCGATCCGGCGCCTTTTCATTTCAAAAAATCAGATTATTTATCGATTTTCAAATTGATATTGAACTGGCTCTTGCTATCAAAAGAGCTGATCGACTTCACGGCGCTCTTCTTGCCGTTATTCTCGGCCCAGATCTCATAGTCCGAATTCTGCGAAAGCTGTCCGAACCGGTAATCCCCGGAGACATCGGAGAAGTAGCTCTTCACCGTCAGACTGCGGCTGTCCTTGAGATAAACAACCGCCCCTTTGATCGGAGCATTGGCGCTGTCAGTCACCTTTCCTTGGACGACACGCTGAGCAGGAGCACGGTCCTGCGCCAACACATTTGTGCCTCCGACGGTCAACGGAACGACCGCCACGCAACTCGAGGCAAAGATGACTTTACGGGTAAAAGACAGGAGCGGAGCAGAAAGACACTTCATAGGTTCAGTATAGGGCCTCAAATCAAAGACTCCACCATTACTCCTCGTCTTCTTCGTCAGTGTGCATTGGATCCTCATCGTCATAACCGCTCTCGTCGACAGCGGCAACCTCCAGCGGATCAACGGAGACAATCTCAAGATCCATCCCACACTCGTCACACTGCACCGTCTCGCCTTCTTCTACCTCGTCGGCGTCAACAACAATCGGGTTATCGCATTCCGGACATACAACAGCCATAATCGAGCCTCCAGAGTTTTGGGTTCGCCCACCCGCCTATACGGCTACGCATATAGGATTATGGAAACAACACTCGCGGACAACCCCCGTTATTTATTTAGCGGTCTTCCCGCCCATTCGTCAAGCAGTACGATGGCAATACACTTTTGGTTTCCACAAGGAGAAATACCCGTGAACGCCGGACCACGCTTCCTCACTCATTTCAGTCGCGTTATCGTCGCTTCGTCTCTGCTCTCGTTCGGCGTTCTTCAGGCGCAGCAGCCCGCTCCCGGCGGCCCGCCAACCTCCACAGCAACCGGCCAGCCCATCGGGCCCGCTCCAGCAGACCCCGCCATCGCCAAGGCGCTCGCGCAAGTCTCTCCCGATCAGATCAAAGCCACTATCACCAAACTCGTCAGCTTCAAAAATCGCAGCACACTCTCCAGCATGGAAACCGATCTCCCTCCCGGCACCGGCATCAACGCCGCAGCCGACTGGATCGAGTCCGAATTCAAACGCTACTCCGAAGCCTGCGGAGGATGCCTCGAAGTCAAACGCGATGAGTTCGTCGAGCCCGGCAGCAGCGCTCCAGCCTCGCGCATCACCAAACCCACCAAACTCACCAACGTCTATGCCATTCTCCGCGGCAGCGATCCCGCGCAGGCCGGCCGCTACGTTCTCGTCACCGGACACTACGACTCGCGCAACTCCACCAACGAAAACACTCACGACCCCGCGCCCGGCGCCAACGACGACGCCAGCGGAACTGCAGTCTCCATCGAGTCCGCACGTGTCCTTTCCAAACTTAAATTCCCCAGCTCCATCATCTTCCTCACCGTAGCCGGCGAAGAACAAGGACTCAACGGCAGCCGCCACTTCGCGCAATACGTTAAATCGCAAGGGTGGGACCTCGAAGCGGTCCTCAACAACGACATCGTCGGTGGCGACACCACCCCCGGCGCAGTCGGTGCCGACAAATCCGCCGTCCGCGTCTTCTCCGAAGGCGTCCCCGGCCCCGCCACCCTCGAGCAGCTCCGCCAGATCCAGACCGTCGGCGCAGAAAACGACTCACCCGCCCGCGAGCTCGCCCGCGCCATCGTCGAAATCGACCACACGTACTTCCGCAGCGGCTCGCAGCGCCTCGCCGCAGGAACCCCCGAAGGCCAACCACGCAACAACGCCATGCGCATGATCCCCGCCTTCCATCCCGTCATGATCTTCCGTCGCGATCGCTTCGGCCGCGGTGGCGATCACACCAGCTTCTCCAACGAGGGCATCGCCGCCGTCCGCTTCACCGAGTGGCTCGAAAACTTCAACCACCAGCACCAGACCCCACGCACCGAAAACGGAATCGAGTACGCCGACGACATCAAGTACGACGACTTCAACTACATCGCCAACGTCGCCCGCCTTAACTCCGCCACGCTCGCTACACTCGCCTCCGCACCCGGTCAGCCACAAAAAGTCGCAGTCCTCAATCCACCCTACGACGTCCGCACCGTCCTCAAGTGGGAGAAACCCGCAGGCTTCCCCGACGGCGCAACCTTCGAAGTCGTCTACCGCGACACCGAGCAGCCCACTTGGACGACCGTAGTCTCCGCCGGCACCGACACCACCATCGCGCTGCCCATCTCCAAGGACAACGTCATCTTCGGCGTCCGCTCCGTCGACGCCGCCGGCCACCGCAGCGCCGCCGTCTATCCCGTCGCACCGGCCCGGAGGCCTACTCCCGGAACCACGCCGCCGCCCGCAAACTAACCGTAACCCAATCAAAAGGACATCGATACAAGGTTGACCCATCCCTTTGCAGCCTAATCGCGAAGGGTGGGTTATCTCACGACGTGAGACGTCTTTCCCTCATTACATTTCACATACAACAGCAACCTGATCCCCGAGCCTATGATGAAATAAGAAAGCAGCTATGCCTCGCTCCGGCCCCATCTCGCTCAGTCTTCCCGCTTTTGCAGGCGTCACCCGCAAACTCATCCTGGCCAACGTCGCCGTCTTCTTCGCGCTCGGCCTGTTGCGCTGGCTCGCCCCTCACCTCGCAGAACTTCTACTCGGCCACCTCATCCTCGAGCCTCATGCCGTCGCGCATGGCGAAATCTGGCAGCTCGTCACCTACTCCTTCCTCGAGCAGAGCATCCTCGGCATTCTCTTCGGCATGCTCACCCTCTGGTTCACCGGTTCGCTCCTCGAACCCTCCTTTGGCGGCCGCTGGTTGGGGGAACTCTACTTCTCCTCCGTCATCGGCGGAGCCATCCTCGCCTCCGCCATCTCCTTCACCCACATCCTGGGCTTGCGCCCCGACGTCGGCGAGGCCGGTTGCTGGTCCGGAATCTTCGGTCTCCTTATCGCAATAGGAATGATCTTCGGCGACCAGGAATTTCTCCTCTGGTTCCTCGTACGCATCAAGGCCAAGTACATGGTCGCGATCTACATCCTCATTGCCGTCGCCGTGCTCCTCAAGCAAGCCAACAGCTTCGGCGCTCTCCTCCAGCTCTCCGGCGCGCTCTGCGGCTTCCTCTACGTCAAATTCGCCCCCCGAAGAGGCTTCGCATTGAGCCTGACCGAGAGCTATTACGGCATTCGCAACAACTACTATCGCTGGAAGCGCCGCCGCGCCGCCCGTAAGTTCGAGGTTTACATGCGCAAGCAGAACCGCGAAGTCCACTTTGACAAAGACGGCCGCTACGTCGACCCCGACGAGCTCCGCAAAGACCCGAACGACAAAACCTGGATGAATTAAGCCGCAGCTTCTCTGCTATGGAAGTGAGAACAAGCTAAAGAACCACCGGCTTACCCTTTTCATTCAGCCCGATCCGAGCCATCGGGGTGTCATGATCGTGCGTAAAAAGCACCAGCCACTTCTCCGGTATCGCTCGCTGATAGAACCGCTTCCGCTGCGCAATGCTCTCAACCGGATCAAGGTCATATCCCATTACCCAGGCAGGGTCGAGATGTGCGCTCGTCGGAATCAGATCGGAGATATAGCAGGCATGCTCTACCATCCCGCCTGCCGTCTTCGACTCGATATGCACCGCCATCAACTGCGCCGTATGCCCCGGAAAAAGTTCGACGCTGATTCCGGGGCAAATCTCCGGATTCGTCCTGATCCAATCGTTATCGAGCAAAGTCATCTGTCCCGACCCGATCAGGGGCTCGTAGTTCGGCGCAAGATAGCTGACACTGTCGCGCTCCAGTTGGAGACGCCCATGCTCCACCTCACCTCGATGAGCAAAGTATCGAGCATTCGGAAACGTCGGCGTCACCGGACCGTTCGCGGGCAGCGTCGTGTTCCAGCCACAGTGGTCAAAGTGAAGGTGTGTGTTGATCACAACATCCACCTCCTCAGGCCGAACACCTGCGGCCGCCAGCGACTGCGGCAAAAGCGCCTCGTTGCAGTGAATCTCGCGCATTTTCGGCGGCTGCTTGTTGCCGATGCCGGTCTCGATCACCACGGTCTGCCGGCCAGTGCGCACCACGACCGTATTCAGCCCAAGCTGAATGCGATTCTGCTCATCCGCGGCTATTCGCGTCTCCCACAGCGGCTTCGGCACTACGCCGAACATGGCCCCGCCATCCAGTTTGTACGTTCCGTCCGTACAAACGGTAAGTTCGAAGTCTCCAAGTTGCGTTCGCGCACGAACCAAATCCAGCGCCGAAGCTGGCTCTCTGGGGGCAAGCACACTTACACTGTCGCTGGAGTTCATCGCCGTCCTCTCACACATCCTACTGTGTAGGAAGACGCCGAACCAGAGGCTGCCTGGGCTTAGGGAATCTGCGCGGCGGCTAACATCTCCATACCTACCGCAGCCGGATCTCCGGTCTTGCTTGCAACCATCTCAGCGGTGGCTGCCGCAGTAACCAGGGCACCGGTCGTAGGCACGCGCTTACTCTGAAAACACTGCCGGCAAAGCACGGGCCGCCCCTGTGTCGGCTTAAACGGCACCGTCGTCTCGATGCCGCACGCCGAACACTCCGTGCGCGTCTCGGTTCGCGAAAGACCAGCCGCAGCAGGCCCGGTACCGGCCTTTGCACCCACGCCGGACCGTTTGGACTTGCAGGGCTTACAGCGCTTCGGGTCATTCTTAAACTGTTTGTCGAAGAAGAAAAGTTGTTCCCCGGCGGTGAAGATGAATTCGCCGCCACAATCTGCACAGGTTAAGAGCCTATCCACAAATTCCATACCGCTTCTCCCGTTATTACCGAAAGGAAACATCCAGCGAATCAAGCTTGGTGACACTCTGGACGTCAACCTTTGCTAATGATCGTTACTGCTTGGATTTGAAGGGGCCCGGGATGCAAACGCGTTAAACATTTCAATTTGCCAGTCAATGTGAGCCGATGTTCAGGCTCTCTCTGCTGGTGCCAGTCAATGGCGGGAGTCCATCTCTCTGGCTGTCAGGGCGGCCGCCTCTTTAAACTCTCCAAATGAAGAGAAGACGGCCTGCCACGGTTGCGGAGCTTGTACTAATCCTGCTCCTTACGAACCTTCTTACGATTACGCTTGCGAGCAAGCGCTTCTTTCACGCGCTTCTTTTCACCTGGTTTCAGATAAAAAGAGTGACGCTTGACTTCCTTGATGATGTCTTCCGTCTGCACTTTGCGCTTGAAGCGCCGCAGTGCGTTCTCAAGGGGTTCGCCTTCTTGTACTCGAACCTCTGCCAAGAAAAATACACCTCCAAACATTCCCAATCGGGATACCTAAAGAATACGCCAGTTTGATTGCGAAATTACATTAAATCGGCGGCGATTCAACTTTATGAGGCGATGAAAAATCACTTTCAGCAACTCAACTTTATTTCGGCTATTTCGGCGTAAAATCTTTTTTATGATTCGCTCCTATCAGGGAATAACTCCAGTCATTCCAACAAGCTGCTACGTCGATCCCTCTGCTCAGATTATCGGCGACGTCATTCTGGGTGAACAGGCCAGCGTCTGGATGAACGCAGTCATTCGAGGCGATGTTAACTCCATACGCATCGGGGCGAAGAGCAATGTGCAAGACTGTGCAGTATTGCACGGTATGCGTTACGTGTATCCCGTCATCATCGGCGAGATGGTCACAATCGGCCATAACGCCACGGTGCATGGATGCGTGCTTGAGGATGCTGTTCTCGTGGGCATCGGAGCTACCATTCTGAACAACGCTCGCATCGGAGAGGGCTCCATTATTGCTGCAGGCGCCGTCATTCCGGAGCAGACAGTGATTCCACCAAACTCGCTGGTGGCTGGCGTCCCGGGCAAAGTGCGCAGGCTTCTTGGCGATGAGGACAGAGCGATGATCCTCAAATATGCCCAGAATTATCTCGACTACACCGCTATCTACCTCAGCGAAGCCTCTGGATCGTGAATCCCTGAAGCGTTTTTCGCTACACTGAAGGTAATGGGCACTTTGAAAGCAGTACGCGGCACCCGGGACCTGTTGCCCCCGGAGACTGCGCTTTGGAACCGTGTGGAAGCTACGGCTCGTGCCGTCTTCGCGCGCTATGGCTTCGGTGAGATTCGCACGCCGATCTTCGAAGATACGACGCTGTTTGCGCGTGGTGTTGGCGAAGAGACCGATATCGTCTCCAAGGAGATGTACACCTGGGAGGATCGTTCGCGTGCCGACAATGAGACGGGGCAGTCGCTGACACTTCGGCCGGAGAATACGGCAGGCGTCGTTCGCGCTTACATCGAGCACAAGCTGGCTGACAGCGGGATGTTGCAGAAACTGTTCTACATCGGGCCGCAGTTTCGCCGCGAGCGGCCGCAGCGGGGAAGATACCGTCAGTTCTGGCAGATTGGGGCTGAGGTGCTCGGTCCGGCGTGGTCGGGCTCGGATAGTCCGCTGCGAGACGCCGAGGTGTTGGAGATGCTCTCCACCTTTCTGAATGAGCTCGGCGTGAAGGGCTGGAAGCTCGAGGTCAATTCGGTTGGTTCGTCGACGGATCGTCCGCGGTATATTGCGGCGCTGCGTGAGGCTTTGGTTCCGGTGAAGTCGCGGATGAGTGCGGATAATCAGCGACGGGCTGAAACAAATCCGTTGCGCGTGCTGGATTCGAAAGACGCTGGCGATCAGGAGATCATCGACGGGTTGCCGAAGATCGCGGACTTTCTGGATGATGCGAGTAAGGAGCACTTTGCTCAGGTGCTTGGGGCGCTCGATGCTTGTGACGTTGCTTATACAGTGAATCCGCGGCTGGTTCGTGGACTGGATTACTACACGCGGACGACGTTTGAGTTCACGGTTCCGGATGGAAGTGGATTGGGAACGCAGAACGCTCTGCTTGGCGGCGGACGATACGACGGATTGTCGGAGATGCTTGGCGGACCGAAAGCTCCGGGCATCGGGTTTGCGATTGGCGAGGATCGATTGATCCTCACTTTGCAGGCACAGGCAGAAGCTGCGACGGAGCGCAAGCTTGATGCGTTCGTCGCTCCGATGGGAGTTGCGCAGAATGCTGCTGCGCTCGTTCTGGCAAAGGAGCTTCGTGCTGCGGGACTTTCGATCGAGGTTGGAGATGGTAGCTTCCGGCTGAAGAAGTCTTTCGAGGCAGCGGACAAACTGGCTCGACGGATGGTGATTGTGGGTGAAGACGAGGTCTCGTCGGGTATTCTGACGGTTAAACACTTTAGTGCAGGCGAGCAGACGAAGATGCCTCGAGCCGAACTGGCCGATTTTCTGCGCGGTTGATTTTTTCTTCGACGAACGACAAGCGATTAGAGAGTGGATGGGATGATGTTGGATTTCTTGGGAAATTTGCAGCGGACACACAAGTGCGGAGAGCTCCGCGTGGAGCAGGATGGGCAACCGGTGGTCCTGATGGGCTGGGTGAACCGGCGGCGTGATCACGGCAATCTCATCTTCCTCGACCTCCGGGACCGCACCGGCATCACGCAAATCGTCCTCGACAAAGAAGTGTCCGGCGAGGCCCATGCGAAGGCCGAGGCAGCACGCTCGGAGTATGTTGTTGCCGTCAAGGGCAAGGTCCGCCGCCGCGGTGCCGGGCTCGAGAACCCGAATATGACGACCGGGCAGATTGAGGTTGTTGCCAGCGAGCTGCTGCTGCTGAATGAGGCGAAGACTCCGCCGTTTTCTCCGGCAGAAGATGCGATTGCGAACGAGGAGGTGCGGCTCAAGTATCGGTATCTCGATCTGCGGCGGCCGGAGATGCAGCACAACTTTGCTCTGCGCAGCCGGGTTGCGATGGCGATTCGGAACTATCTTGTCGAGCATGGCTTCCTTGAGATCGAAACTCCTTTCATGACTCGGTCCACCCCGGAAGGCGCACGCGACTACCTCGTCCCCAGCCGCGTCCACCCCGGCTCTTTCTACGCGCTCCCGCAGTCGCCGCAGATCTTCAAGCAAATTCTCATGATCTCCGGCTTCGACCGCTACTTCCAGATCGCGCGCTGCTTCCGCGACGAAGACCTGCGCGCAGACCGTCAGCCGGAGTTCACCCAGATCGACCTCGAGATGACCTTCCCGCAGCAGGAGATTGTCTTCCGCGTGGTCGAAGGCTTCCTCACAGCGGCGTTCGCTGCCGCGGGCATCAACCTCGCTCCGCCGTTCATTCAGATGACCTATGACGAAGCCATCCGGCGCTACGGGATCGACAAGCCCGACATGCGCCTTCCTGCGCTCACTGAGCTCACCGGCGAACTCACTCCCGAACTGCGCGAGCAGTTGAAGATTGAACAGAAGCTTCCGATCATTGGGTTCGTTATCCCTAAGGCAGGCGGCCTCAGCGGAACTCAGCGGCGCGCACTGACGGAAGAGATCCGCGCCAGCTTCGGCGACTGCGGACTCGACTCGCTCGATGTATCGCGCCTCAAGACCAACGCAGCCTTTGCCACGCTTGCCAATGCCATCGAGTCCAGGCTCGCCGCCGAGCCCACGCTCGAAGGCGGAGTCACGCCTGAAGACCTCATCGTCGTCATCACACCCAAACTCGGCACTCCCGAGAAGTGGAACTACGACCCGCAATGGATCTGGAAACGGGCCGGGGCTCTGCGTCTCGAACTCGCAAAGAAGTTCGCCGACAAGCACAAACTCTACGAGCAGACCGGCACCGCCAACGACTTCAAGTTTCTCTGGGTCACCGACTTCCCCATGTACGAGTGGGACGAGGAGACCAAGGTGTGGAACGCGGCGCACCATCCGTTTACCTCGCCCCACGAAGACGACATCAAGGCGGGTCGCCTGACCAGCGACAAAGGCGCCGTACGTGCGCTCGCCTACGACATCGTGCTGAACGGGACGGAGCTTGGTTCGGGCTCGATCCGTATTCATCGGAAGGACGTGCAGGCGGAAATCTTCCGTTCGCTTGGTATGTCGGATGAAGAGGCCAGGGAGCGGTTTGGGTTCTTTCTCGATGCGCTGGAGTACGGCACGCCCCCGCATGGCGGAATCGCGCTGGGGCTGGATCGGATCGTCATGATTCTGGCAGGTGCATCGAGCCTCCGTGAGGTGATTGCGTTTCCGAAGACAGCGAAGGCGATCGACCTGATGGTCGACGCCCCTACTCCGGTGAGCGATCAACAGATGCGGGAGCTGCATCTGAAAATGACCCCTCGCGGTTAGACACCTGCCTGTAAATCACGTTGAATCATCGATTTGCCTGGGCAGGTCACAAAAAACTTGAAGATGTTCCTTCGGTTGACGAACCGTTTGAGGTGGGTGGGATACAGCTCGAAGATACGGGCTAGTAGCTGCGTTGATACATGCGTGAGAGGCGATCGTGCCAGCCGAGCCCGTCGTCGTCGAGCCAGGCCCAGAGAAGACCGATACCGACCGGGCATGCAGCAAGAAGGGTGGCGAAGATGCGGCGCCGCATGGCTGGGCGCGTGGGGTTGTCGTCGGAGAAGGTGCAAAGACCGATGCGGGCGTAGCGCATGCCGGGGGTCGATTCCGCGAAGGTGAAGAAGAGAAACTGATAGAGCAGAGTGAAGAACAGGAAGGTTGCCGCAGCTGCGAGGATGGCGGCCTGCGGTGAGAGGTGAGTGCCGGTTGCTACCGGGTGGCTAGCTGAGAGTTTGCCGATCGTGAGCGCGACTACCGCTATGAAGGCCAGCAGAGCGCCAGCGACGATGCAGCCGTCGACGATAGCGGCCATGAGACGCAGGCGAAAGGGTGCGGTCTGTGGAGAGAAGACGGGCTGGAATGGAGCTTCAGGAGTTTCGACGAGAGCGGTATTGGATTGAGGGTGAGCTGCGAGGAGGATGGAAGACCACTCGGGCGCGGGGGAATCGACGGCCGGAGCAGTCGAGATCTGGTCAGCTTCGACTTCGAAGATGCGGAGTTGGGCTCTGTCGGGATCTGGGTTCGGTGACGGGTTGGCGTCGTCGCGCAAGGGGCCTTCGGCCAGCCGGGGACGAGCTTTACGCGGAGCTACGAGCTGGCGGGGAAACTCAATGAGGTTCGCGACGATGTCGGCGGGAGCGCTCTCATCTTCGAAGACCGGCGACTGGCGGAAGACAATCTCTTCTTCGAGAGCCATAGCCTCGGTGTCGTCGAGCAGGACTGTAGGCTTGGCTTGATTGGAGGTGACGGATGGCTGATAGATGCGGGCCACCTGATCCTCGTCGTAGAGCCTGACCCTAAGTCCGGAGGTGAGGGACGATACGTCAGAGACGGCTGAGATTTGAGCTTCGGTGATCCGCGGGGAATCGTTTGGGGCGATGGTGGGTGCCAAAGGTGAAGCCAGGGGGGTGAGCGCCCACTGATCGAGTTCGGCGAGGAGCTGGTTCTGCGCGTCGGCAACGGCCTGAGCGTTGAGGGTGGCAACCTCGGCGGCGGCCTGGGCTTCGCGGATGGCGGTTTCGGCCTGAGCAGCGAGAAAGGCGCGGTAGCTTTGGGAGTGAGCATAGCGCTCGGCGACGGCGGCGGCGATGCGTGCGGTGCGGGAGTTCGCTGACTCCAAGTTGGCGATGGGGATCGCTGCGTTGCCCGGCCGCTGGGTACGACGGGCGCGGTGGGCGGCGAGGCGCTGAGCTACCTGCTCTTTGAGAGCAAACGGTTCGTTGAACGCAGCGCGTTCTTCGGCTTCCGTTTCTTCCGGCGGTTCGTCCAGTGATAGCAGGTCTCGTTGTGCCGCGCTCATCGTGCTCAATTCCGAACTCGCTTCCGTAAAATCGTTTAGCCTCAAAGATGTGGTGCGTCTGACAAGATTCAAACCGAACGACCCAGGTTACCCCGCTGAGGGGCAGCCTCTACTACCTTTGCCGAAGTTGCTGCCGGACGCGAACAGATACAACAAGTTGCGCGCGCCTTGTGATGCCTTTTGCAGCAGGGGCCGGAGACGGTTCGTACGGAGCTCCGTCAGCGCTATTTACCTTCTGATAACTATCACTTTGACTGCGGCAAGTCATCCACAGTTGATGGCGCAAGAGGTAACGACTCAGGCTACCCCTGAGGCGAGCCTGCCGGATGCGCCGGGGGCGGTTCGGTATCCCATAGCGAAGGTGCTGCCTGCGGAGGAGGATACGACGGCGGTGACGATTGAGTCGGACACTCAGTCGAAGGTGGGCACCAACTATGTGCTGGATGGCGGTGTCGTGATCGCGTACCGCGACCGTTTAGTGAAGGCAGACCACATTGAGTACAACACCGAGACGGGCGAGCTGACAGCGAATGGACATCTGCATGTGAGCGGAGGGCCTAACCACGAGGATATTGCAGCCAGCCACGGAACGATGAATCTGAATCAACAGACGGGGCGCTTTTACGATGTAACGGGTTCTGTGGGATTGAAGAACGCCGGCAGGAGCACGACGACGTACGCAAACAGCAATCCGTTTCTGTTTACGGGACGGATGGTGGTGAGGACGGGCCCGCAGACGTATGAGATCTATGAGGGGACGCTGACGACGTGCCAACTTCCCGATCCTGACTGGGTGCTGAACTCGGCAAAGTTTACGGTGGACCTGGACGGCGGCAAGGCCAAGGCGCAGAACAGCGTCTTCCGGCTGATGAACATTCCTCTGATGTTTATGCCTTATGTGACGCACCCGGTTGATTCGGGGCAAAGGCAGAGTGGTTTTTTGATTCCGGTGCCAGGGTACTCGTCGACGAAGGGATTTACGTTTGGCGAGTCCTATTACTGGGCGATCAACCGGAGTTCCGATCTGACGATCGGGGCACAGTACTACTCGTTGCGCGGATGGGAGCAGTCGGCGTCGTTCCGTTATAAGGGGTTGGAAAACAAGTTTGCGAAGGCACACTATTCGGGATTGATTGACCGCGGCATCACGACGAATGGGGTTTATCTGAACCAGGGCGGCGAGGACGTTACGTTCTCGGGGCGGTATGATTTCGGCCCGCATACGCGGTTGGTTGGGGATGCGGAGTATTTGAGCTCATATGCCTATCGCCAGGCGTTTGCGGAGAACTTCAGCCTTGCCGTGTCGAGCGATATTCTTTCGATCGGATATGGGGTGCACGAGGCGAATGGATATTCGGAGGCTGTGCGCGCGGACCGCTACCAGGGGTTGAAGATGGCGGCGGTGCCTGCGAGCGGTACGGCACCTGCGATTCCGGAGGAACAGGTACGAATCTTTCATGCGCCGTCGGTGGACTTCAGCAGCACGGAGCATGAGATCGGCAGGAGTGGATTGCAGTGGAGTTTGGGCAGCTCGTTTGCGGGCTTGTCGCGAGTGCAGCCCAATTTTTCGACTGGCGGCCTGACGCAACGGGTGGATATTCATCCGGAGATCGCGTATCCGCTGAGCTTCGACGGGTGGCGGCTACGCTCGTCGGTGGGGGTGCGGGAGACGGTTTATAGCCGGAGCAGGAAGACTCCTTATGTGCCGGGAACAGCGCCGACTGAGCTGCCGAATCCGATCAACCGAGCCGACGTGGAGGCTGAGGTCGATCTGCGGGCGCCTGTGGTAGAGCGGACGTTTACGGCGCCGGGATTGGAGAGACTCTTCGGCGGCAACGACGTGAAGCATACGATCGAGCCGGAGGTTACGTATCGGTACGTCGCTGGTATCGATAATTTTTTGAATGTCCTCCGCTTTGATGATGTGGATGTTGCGAGCGACACGAATGAGTTGGAGTACGGCGTGACGCAGAGGTTGTTTTTGCGGCCGATGAGGGATCGTCCGTGCAGTGAAAAACGAGTAATCGACATCGATGATCCGGATCAGGATGGCGGCCGGGTGTATGCGAAGGATCGTGACGAAGATTCGAAGGACCGTGGGCCGGTGTGCGGCAATCGCGAGTTGATCAGCTGGCGACTGACACAAAAGTATTTTTTCGATCAGAACTTCGGGAACGCGGTGATTAATGGGCGGCGCAACATCTTTGATACGACGTTGAATTTTTCGGGAATTGCCTTTTTGACTGAGCCGCGCGCAATTTCACCGCTGGTTTCGCGGCTGCGCTGGCGGACATCCGAGCACCTGGATGTGGAATGGGACTTCGACCTGGATACCGGAGCGAAGAAGTTTACGTCCAATAACCTGTTGCTGGATGTGCACGAGAACAATATTTTTGCCGGGTTGAGTTATGCGAAGTTGAATGCTCCGGGACGGTTTTTTACTGAGGGAGTAAGTTCTTCGGTATCGAACTTCAACCAGTTGCGGCTGCTGCTGGGATATGGGTCGCCGACGAAGGCTGGGCTGGGCGTAGCGGCGAATGTAGGACTGGATTTGCGGGCGGGAGACTCGGGGCTGGTGCAGTATGGAGCGTTGCAGGGCTCGTATAACTGGGACTGCTGCGGGTTCAGCATCGAGGTTCGGAAGTATGAGCTGGGGGCGGTACGCAATGAGACGTCGGAGCGTTTCAACTTTACGCTGTTGAATATCGGGACGGCCGGGAATCTGCGTCGAGCGGCGAGTCTGTTTTGAGCTGGAAAACAGTGGAGATTGCGGTTGGCTTCGGCCTGATAGACCGGCTCTGCATGAGATAATCGAGGTATTGTGCCTACCGTTGTGAATCCCTTTCGTGCCCTGATTTTTACCCTTGCGCTGGCTGCTGTTGGCTGTCACGCACAGACTCCGACTGAGACTCCGAAACAGCTTTCTCCTGAGCTGGCTCGGCGAGTCGAGGTGCTGATCCGCTCGAAGTCGTCGGTTACGCCGGATTATGACATCCACATTGGCCCGCGGACGAAGAGCAATGTTCCGGACTTCGATGAGATCAGCGTAACGTTTATGACAGAGGGAAAGACAAGCAAGCCAGTTGTGTTTCTACTTTCAACGGATGGCAAGACGCTGGCTCAGTTCAGCAAGTTTGACATCAGCAAGGACCCGAAACTACTGGTGAGCGGGGATGGGCGGCCGGCACGAGGCGGCCCGGCAAACGCTCCGGTGTTGATCGTCGGTTTCGACGACCTGGAGTGTCCGTACTGCGCGAAGATGCATGCTCAGCTGTTCCCGGCGCTGATGGAGCGGTATAAGGATCAGATTCATATTGTCTACCGGGACTTTCCGCTGGATCAGCATCCGTGGGCGACGCGGGCGGCGATCGATGCGAACTGCGTTGGAGCGGAGAGTTCGACGGGATACTGGAACCTGGTGGACTACATCCATGCGCATGCAGCAGAGGTGGGCGGCGAGGAGAAAAACCTTGCGAAGGCGAACGATATGTTGGATTCGCTGACACGCGAGGAGGGAAAGCGGCAGAAAGTTAATGCGGACGCCCTGAATGCGTGCGTGGCCAAGCAGGATGATACGGCGATCAAGGCTTCAGTCAAGCTGGGCGAATCTCTTGGAGTGGACTCGACTCCTGCTTTATTTATCAATGGAGAAAAGGTAGAAGGGGCTCTCCCTGTGGAGTATGTATACCGTATGATCGATAACGCGTTGATTGCCTCGGGGCAGACACCACCACCACCGCCGGCTACACCCGTTCAGGCTCCGCCTGCGGCAACGCCAGCGACCAAGCCCGGCAACTAGCGGAAGCAATCAGGAGATACAGGACGTGCCAACAGCGTTGACCGATACCGATCGTTCTTTCACCATGTACGCTTTTCGCCAGGTTTCTCTTCCTTTTGCGCTGGTTCTGGCTGTGAGCGTCGTTTCCCTTGCGGGTTGCAATCGTGGACACAGCGCCGATGTCGTTGCGACGGTCAACGGGCACGCGATCATGCGGACGGAGCTGGACAAGGCCTATCAGGCGCAGCTCGGCGAATCTCCTCAGCAGCGGCAGCTTCCGCAGGAGCAGGCGGATTCACTGCGGTTGAATGTGTTGCACGGAATGATCGACAACGAGATTGTGATGCAGCGTGCCGCCAAAATGAACCTGACGGCGACGAATGAAGAGGTTGATGCGAAGCTGAACGAGATGAAGGCTCCCTTCACCGACGAACAGTTCCAGGAGCGTCTGAAGGCAAGCAATCAGACGGTGGACGACCTGAGGCATCTGATACGACAGACTCTGACGATCAACAAGCTGATCAATAAAGAGATCAATTCGAAGATCACGGTGACGGACGCGGATGTCGCGAACTACTACAAAGCGAACAAGGCCGAATTCAACCTGATTGAGACGCAGTATCATCTGGCGCAGATTCAGGTGACGGGTCAACCGTCCGCACAAGCGGGCAATTTGCAGAACAGCAAGGCGACCAACGACGCAGAGGCCAAGAGGAAGATCCAGGCATTGAAGAACCGACTGGACAGCGGCGAAGACTTCGGTACGCTGGCGATGAACTTCTCTGAGCAGCCTGAGACGGCCCCGAACGGCGGAGATATGGGTTTTGTGGGCGAGTCGCAGATGCATGCGGACCCAACGATCTTCAACACGATCACGAAACTGAAGGCGGGCGAGGTGACCGACATTCTCCCGATCATCGATCCACAGACGAAGAAGCCGGCAGGTTATGCGATCTATAAGCTGCTCTCCCGTGATCCGCCGGGACAGCGGGACCTGAATGATCCGCGCGTGCAGCAGGCGATCCGGCAGCAGCAGCAGCTTGGCCGATCGCAGTTGCTGAAGGCGGCTTATCTGGAGATGGTGCACAATCAGGCGAAGGTTGAGAACTTCTTCGTGGAAGAGATCTTCAAGAACGACGCGCACTAGAACCCAGGCAATCTGGAGAGGTCATGACGCAGTCACGGGTGCGTTTCGCGATTCTGGGCTTTGGCCACCATGCGGTTCGACGGCTTCTGCCTGCCTTTGCCAAGTGTGACCAGGCGACGTTGAGCGGGATGTGGCGAAGGAACCAGGCGGATGCGCTGAAGAACTGCGCCGAGTACAAGATTCCCCATTGCTTCCCTTCCCGCGAGGCGTTGTGCTCTTCGCCTGAGGTCGATGTTGTGCTGATCACGTCGCCGGATGCGATGCATCGTGACGATACCTTGTTGGCTCTGCAGCATGGGAAGGCCGTACTCTGCGAGAAGCCCCTGGCGATGAACGCTGCCGAGGCGGAAGAGATGGCAAGTGCGGCCCAGGCTGCCGGAAGACTCTTTGGCGTAGCGCAGAATTTTCGGTTTAACCGCAGCCTTGAATGGATGAAGGAGCAGATCGCCGCGGGACGCATCGGCAAGCCACAACTGGCCCACGCGCAGTACGCTTATCCGGCGAACCAGGCGCCGAGAAAGTGGATTACCGATCCGACGCTCGCGTGCGGTGGGCCGATTGCAGATGTTGGGGTCCATTGCATCGATGCGCTTCGTTTTGTGCTGGGCGAGGACGTGAAGAGCATCAGTACCGTGGCGCACAAGGACGATGCTTCAGGCGAAGTTGAGGCGATCGCTTCGCTGCAACTCGAGATGACGGGTGGGATCTATGCAAACGTAACGGCAAACGCGCGCGCCCCGTACCGAACGCTGGTTGAGGTTACGGGCAGTGACGGAGTTCTGATCGCCGAGAATGGCCTGACCGTCGACCGGCCGGTGCAGCTTGTTCTGCGCAGGGGCGGGGAAATTGTTGAGACGGTTACAGTGGAAAATGGAGATGGGTATACGCGGATGCTGGATGGATTTGCATCGGCGTTTCGCGGTGTGGGCAGCTTTCCAGCTTCGGGTGCGGATGGCGTGCGGAATATGAGGGCGCTCGATGTCGCTTATGCAAGCTGGCGGAACGGGCAGCGCGTAGCCGTTTAGCGCAGCGCAGTCGCCAGCGCAGTCGTGCCGGTTTGGTGATGTGCGGGAGGATTTTCGCCGGGGGCAATGGGCGGCGGAAGATATTTTTTATAGACGCTGATGTGGAAGCAGGCCTGCTGAAATTCTTCTTCGACGTCAACCTTTCCCTGCTGGACCAGAGGCAGGAGGTAGCCGCGCAGCCATGCAATCTGCGAGAGGGACAGGCCGTGTTTGGCGATGTCGATGGCCTGACCGGTGAGATGAGGAGATGCCGTGTCCCCTTCGGCAGGAGCTGCATTTCCGTTGATATGGATCAGATGCTGCTGGAATTCAGCGGTTCGCACAGCGGAGTTAACCTGTAACGGGGTATGGAAGTGCGCGTAGTACGCGCGGGCCATCGTGGTGAGGAACTGCGCGGTCCAGGGACGGCAGTAGCGGCGGTTCACGGGCAGACGGTCATCGATCTCGAGGGCGGTGCTCGCAGGGAGAGAGACCAGGAGGCTGTCCCTGCGCATGTCGAGGAGATCTTCGTCATTCTGGATGCGGTCGAGGCCGTCGCGGTCGGCTACAAGATTCTGGTGGACGAGTATGTCGTGAGAGCCTTTGAGCGGTGGGGGGACGATGAGACGGCCACGCTTGTTGTAGAGACTGGGCAGGATGACGGGAGTTGTGGCTGCCTCTTCCACACTGGAAGGCTGTGGTTTTTGGGCGATCGTTAGGACAGCGCTGACCGGTGCAGTCCGGGAGTTGAGGATACGGTGAGTCTGGTGGTGTGCGAGTGCTTTTTGGCGATGACCGCCGGTTGAGGAAGAAGTGGATTTTGCAGTGGTGCGGGGAGTCTCTGCGGCGTGTTTTTTAGTTGCAGCGGCGTGCACTGTCCTGGGAGCGTGGCGGTGGCTCGGCTTCGCCAGGCTGTCGACTGGAGAGAGGTACAGAGCTGCAAGTGCCAGGAGGGCCGGGATTGGGGCGTTCGCACGCATCATGATTTCGGAGGCGCGGAACGCCAGAGCATTTTCTACCCTATTACGTGGCAGGAGACGGGGTAAGTGATCAGGTCGGTTCTGTGTACTTGTCAGTTAACGGCTGGAAGATAGTGTCATCTATTTGCCTGCGACGTCTGAGGTTATTTTTTGACGACCGACCCATGTTTGGAGGTCCTCCGGGGTCTGGAGATGGTTTTGCATCAGCTCGTCGAGCAACGCGCGGGTGGAGACAGCTGAAAACGGTTGATCGATGGTTGCTGAGGTTTGCTGGTTGGGAAGTTTGACGACGTAGGCCGGGCGCGGGTCGAATTCGCCTCGGCTTGCGGATTCGTCTTCGTCGGTCCAGGTCACGGAATCTTTCCAAATCTGGGTGGTTCGCCAGGAGTGGTCGCCCATGACGATGATGATGGCTGGATCCCACTGATTTTTCTGCTCGAGGAGTTGGCGGACGTGAGCGAGGTAGCGGTCGGCGAGTGCGAGGTTGTCGATGTATGAGGTGTGTTTAGTGCTGAAGGCTTTCGTCTTGCGGTCGTAGAAGCCATACGGGTGCGGGATGGGCATGTGCAGGAAGAGAAAGTTGATGGAGGGGTCGGCGAGAAAGGCGTCGCCGGCCTGGCGAAGCCTGCGATAGTCAGTGGAGTGCTGGCGGATATCGCGGCGCTCGGCGGATGGCGAGCCCGGGCCGCGACCGAAGAAGTGTTTTGTGTCGAGCCAGAGATAGTGAAAGGGGCGCAGGAGATCGACGGCGAGGGAGCGGTTTGGCGAGAGGTTCGCAGGAGTGGATTCGCGATAGGTCCAGAAGCAGTGATCGAGGACCTCAGGCATGATGCGGCAGTAGGGGTTGTACCAGCCGGCGATGCCGGTGGTGTAGCCGGCATCGATGGCGTCCTGGAATACGGTTTGATGCTGATGGAAGGCCGCCCACTTGCCAGTGGATGGATTCTTGAGCGAAACGAGTAGGCCGCGCGCGGAGATGTCGACGGCATTGGAGGGGATGCCGGTGAAAAGGGTAGGAAGAATGTATCGGGTGTAGACGCCTGCTGGGACAACGTGCGTGAAGATCGTGGATTGAGCGGCGAGTTTGTCGAAGGCAGGAAGGTCCAGGCCTGGGAATCTGCGCTCGTAAAGCTGCTGGTAGGAGAGCTCGTCGAGCAGAAGCCAGATGATGCGTGGGTGGGGCTTCGCTGGCGATGTGGCGAGTTGCGGTTTGTGCAGGTCGGGAGCTGGGTTGAGGCTGCGTGCCTGCCAGCAGCTCCAGATGAGTTGCCCGAAGATCAGTAGTCCGGTAAAGGCGAAGATGCCGAGGAGAACAGCCGCAGAGCGTTGAATTTTTTCAAAGCGAGGGACAAATTTTTTCCAGAAGATGGAGATCGCAATGAGCGTAAAGATGCAGACGCCAACGACCGAGTAGGTGAGCCAGTCTGGAATCTCGGCTCCGGAGAAGTTGGCGAAGGTGTGGAGGAAGATGGAGGGCAGCGCGAGGATGAACGCCGACCAGATGATGACACGAAGAGCACCGGGCTTTTCGGCGAGGAACAGAAGCGCCGTGAGAAGAAGAGAGAGGGCGATGACGTAGACGATGATTGGGATGATGACGGGCGAGGCCGAACCGACGAGGTGGTAGATAAGATCGTGGTCGGTTGCGATGAGAGGCCCGGTCAAATCGAGCAGATACAGGTTCGCGAGGCCAAAGGCGACCGTGATGGGGTGAGTGAGCGGCTTCACAGCCTGCTTTCTTTCAAGACGAGATAACAGGATGCGAGCATGCGCACCGGCCGTTTCAGATCGGCGATTGAGATATGGATTGGCGCAGACACGAGGATCTGCGCGCCTTCCAAGAAGAGGCTATAAGGCCTTTCAGTTTGATGTCAACGACGGCTAGGAGGGACGGCTGGACTGAGGGATGCCTTTGGGGGATCTCACGAAAAGATTCCGGAGGCGGCGGCGGAAATAGAACAACGCACCGGAGAAGACGGCGCTAATGCCTTGAAAGATCAAAAGCCCGGAGCCTGGATCAACGTAGGCATGGGCCTGACGCTCAAAGGTAAAACTGAGCGTAATAAGAAGCATCACCGTAATCGAAAAATATTTCAGCTTGTGAGCCATAGGTCCCCTCTGGAGGGCTGTCTGCATAGGACAACCCCGCTAGGAGTAGAAGACGCGGTAGCTGTAGAAAAGTTTCGGTAGGGTTTGTCTTTTTGGTGTCCTGGTTTTGTATCTTCTGTGTCACTAAAGACGCCGCGCCTCCGCAGAAGACGCCGCTCTACACATTTTGTTGTATTTGATTCTTCTCCAGCGACCCGAGAGTGTAGGATTGCGGAACCGCGATTTAAACCCACATTAGATACGGAGACTTCCCTTGCGCGTTGCTTCGCCCCTCGTCCTTCTCTCGTCCTGGACTCTCACCGGAGTAGCCACCGTGTGCATGGCCGCCACCTCCGCCGATAAATACCATTTGCTGCAGCGTCCGGCGTTGAGCCAGACACAGATCGTCTTCAACTACGCAGGCGACCTATGGAGCGTGGATCGCAAGGGAGGTCATGCCACGCGGCTGACTGTGGGAGTTGGCGTCGAAACGTCGCCGGTGTTCTCGCCGGATGGAAGCACAATCGCGTTTACGGGTGAGTATGACGGCAACACCGATGTGTTCACGATTCCCGCAACGGGCGGTGTTCCGCATCGCGTGACTTATCATCCTGCAGCCGATGCTGCAGTGGGATGGTCGCCGGATGGAAAAGAGATTGTGTTCCGTTCGGATCGTCAGGCAAACAGCCGTTATACGCAGCTTTATACAGTTCCGGCCGCAGGTGGACTCGCCAGGGCGCTTCCGCTGCCAATGGCATATGAAGGCGAGATCTCCGGCGATGGCGCGAGCATTGCCTATTCCCCACTCGGGCCTTCGTTCAGTTTTGACTACAACCGGTATGTGGCTTGGGGAAATTATCGCGGCGGGCGCGCAAGCACTCTTTGGATTACAGGGCTGAAGGATCTTAACAGCACGCAGATTCCGCATGAGACAGGTTCTGATCTTGATCCAGTGTGGGTCGGGAAGATGATTTATTTTCTATCCGACCGCAATGGCCCGATGACGCTGTACAAGTATGATCCGGCGACGAAAGCTGTGACAGAGAGCCTGAAGAATGCCGGCAAGCCGGATATTCACTCGCTGTCGGGTGGGCCCGGTGGACTTGTCTACGATCAACTGGGGGAGATCTATCTCTACGACACGGCTTCGGCACAGACGCACCAGGTTTCGATCGATGTGTCGGGCGATCTGCCGGAGGTAAGGGCTCGCATTGAGAACGTGAGCACGCAGATCGATCACGTCGGTATCTCGCCGACGGGTTTGCGGGCGGTGTTTGAAGCGCACGGTGAGATTTTGACTGTGCCAGCGAAGAAAGGACCGACCCGCGATATTACGAATACGCCCGGGGTTATGGAGCGGAGCCCGGTGTGGTCACCGGATGGTCAGTCGATCGCTTATTTCTCCGATGAGTCGGGGTTGTACGCGATGCATGTCGCAAGCCAGACCGGAGCAGGGACGGTAAAGAAGTTTTCGCTTGCCAAAGAAGCAGCGTTTTACTTCGATCCGGCGTGGTCGCCCGACTCGAAGCTGCTGGCGTTTCGCGACAATCTGCTGCGGCTGTGGATGCTGGACACGACGAGCGGCAAGCTGACGCATGTTGGCGAAGATGATTATTACCAGACCGACAAGCGTGATATCGCGTGGTCCCCTGACTCGAAGTGGCTTGCTTATTCGCAGATCGTGAAGAACCATCTGCACGCGCTCTTTCTGTACTCGGTGGATACGGGTGTGGCGACGCAGTTTACGCGGGAGTCTGCGGATTCGCGTTTTCCTACGTTCGATCGCAATGGAAAGTATCTGTACTTTTCGGCGAGCACGAACTCCGGTGGAACCTCTGCCGGTCTCGATATGACGAGCGATCTGCTTTCACCAACGCGCAGTCTTTATGCGGTTGTGCTGGCTTCAGATCAGGCTTCGCCGATTGCACCTGAGAGCGATGACGAGAAAACACCAGCCGAGGCCCGTGAGAAAACGAAGGAGAACGCTGATGCTGCGCCCCCGGCTGAAGGCGAGAGAAGACAGGGTGCGGCGAAACCGGCTGCTCCGCCGAAGCCTGTGAAGATTGATTTGACGGGCATTGAAGACCGTATTGTGGCGCTGCCGCTGCCGGCAGGCGACTATTTGGAGTTGGTGGCAGGCAAGACGGGTGTGCTGTACTTCCGACAGGGCGGTGGAGGCAATCGCTTCGGTGAGCGTGGGTCTTCCGTGAGCCGGTTTGTCTTCGATACGCGGAAGACGGAGAGACTGGCGGAGCGGGTGGCAAGCTTCGATCTCTCGGCCGATGGCGAAAAGATGCTGCTGGGCCTCGCCCCGGAAGGAGCCGGCGGAGGGCGCGGTGCGGGCGGAGCCCCGGCGCGCCCCACTTATGTGATCGTGCCCGCCAATGTGCCCGTCAAACCGGGTGAAGGGATGGTGTCGCTGGCAGATATGCAGGTGCGCATCGATCCTGCGGCCGAGTGGAAGCAGATGTACCACGAGGTTTGGAGAGTAGAACGGGCCTACTTCTACGATACAAACTTCCACGGCGTCAACACGGTCGAGGAGGAGAAGAGGTTTGAGCCGTATGTCGCGTCCATTGCTGCCCGCAGTGATCTGAACTATATCTTCCAGGAGATGCTGAGCGGATTTTCTGTTGGCCACCTGCGTGGCACCGGCGGAACCATTCCAGAGGCGAGGCGTGTGCCTGGCGGATTGCTGGGCGCCGACTACACGATCACGAACGGGCACTATTGCGTGGCGAAGGTTCTGACCGGAGGCAATTGGAATCCGGAAGAGACCGCACCACTGGCTGCTCCCGGTCTGAACGTGCACGCTGGAGATTGCATTCTGGCCGTCGGCGGCGAAGAGGTGAAGGGCGATGACGATATTCAGCGGCTGCTGGAAGGCACTGCTGGACACGCGATTACCCTGCATGTGGCTTCGTCCGATGGAAGCAATGGTCGCGACATTACCGTGATTCCGATTCGCAGTGAGGCCGCTTTGCGCAACAGCGAGTGGATTGAAGATAACCAGCGCAAGGTGGACAAGCTGTCTGGCGGCAAGCTGGCGTATGTTTATCTACCCGATACTGGCAACGGCGGATTTACAAACTTCAACCGGTTCTACTTTTCGCAACTGGACAAGCAGGGCGCGGTGATTGATGAACGCTTCAACGGAGGCGGACAGGTTGCCGACTACGTTATCGAAGCGATGCAACGGAAGATCGTAGGGTATTGGGCTTATCGCAGTGGTGCGATTCAAATATCGTCGAATGCATCGATTCCCGGACCGAAGGTGATGATCATCAACGAAGTTGCAGGGTCGGGCGGAGATGCGATGCCCTGGCTCTTCCATCAGGAGAAGGTTGGAACGCTGGTTGGAAAACGTACCTGGGGCGGGCTGGTGGGTATCGGCGCGATTCCGGTGCTGATGGATGGCGGCAATGTGACTTCACCGAGCTTTGGCTACTTTTCGCCGGAGGGCAAGTGGCAGATTGAGAATCATGGCACGGATCCGGATGTCGTCGTTGAGCAGGATCCGAAGGCTGTGAGCGAAGGGCACGATCCGCAGTTGGAGAAGGCGGTGAGCGTCGCGATGGAGCAGCTCGCGCAACATCCTGTGCAGACGCCCGCAAAGCCGCCTTATCCGAACTATCACAAGAAGTAGATTGAGTGCGGGGGGAGCAATCCCCCCATCTCAGCTCCCCAGGCTGAGGCCAGCGGCCGCAGCGACTCCCTTGGCCGCTGAGATGATCTGGCCCGGGTCTTTGGTCGTGATGGCCGCGGCGAGAACGATTACGGACGAAGCTATATTGACGGCCTTATCGATGCTCGCGAGTTTGGCCAGTGCCTTATCTGCCGCTTTGGTGGCGAGGGCGATCTGATTGATCGCCTGGTCCGCGTTGTCTAGCGTGAGGTTCGCATCCTGCAGAGCAAAGCCGGCGGCGACGTTCATCAACGAGAAGACGAAGCCCTGCAGATGGACGATGCCGGGATCGGTAAGGGCGGCGCCTGCTGAAATGGCGTTCAGGCGCACCTGGCCAACTTCCACGGCTATGTCATGAAAGGACTGAGCCAATACCTGCATCTGGTCGTCGGAGAGTGTTGTGGTGCCCGCGGGAGCGGCAGCGGTGAGTTTGGCTGTCTTGGCTGCGTTAGCTGTTTTCGTTGTCATGGCTAGTTCGACCTCGCTCGAATGTCGGAGAGTGCTGTCTGCAGCGATTGGATGATGGGCGCGGCTTGTTTGGCGAGCTCCGCGAGGCTGATCTTCTGGCCTGCCTGCACTTTCAGCTTGGCGTGGAGAGCGGCGATGTCGTCCATCACTTGGCCGTAGTCGGTGATCCCATCTTTACGGGATTGGAGCGCGGCCTTGTCATGCGCATACTGACGCTGGACGAGGATGAGGGCTAGACGTTCGTTCGGTTTGGCGGCAGCCATCGGCCCCTTATAAAAGTTGTCCAGTGTGGTCTCTTCGTTGGAGAGCAGCAGCGCGTAATCGACGGTGATTACCTTCTTGAGGGCCTGGGTAAGAGATTGGATCGCAGCGTCATTCTGCTGGATAAGCTGGCCGAGCTGCTTTTCGCGATAGCCTCTGGTGGCGGCATCGGCGAGAGCCTTTAAGATGCCCTGAGCGTCATTGGTAGCTGTAATCGTGTTGGCGGATAAACCGGTATTTCCGCCGACGGTCGCTACATTCGTGTCGATGTTGGCGTCGTAGCTCAGGGGTTTGTTAGACGCGAGCTTGCCCAGCGCATCGAAGTAGTCCGCAAGGACGCTTTCATCTTTCGCAAGGTGATCCGCGACGTTCTGATAGGGCGCGCAGTTCTGTGGTTGCTGGCTTGCGTCGCGCTCAGGGGCGGGAGTGTTATCGAGGAGCGTGTTTTGGCGCACGCAGGTCCCGGCTACGTCGTTGGAGACTTTGGGAAGGGCGACTCGGGACTCGTCGGCGAGTTTGGAGAAGCCGGCTGCGTCGTCAAGATTGACGCATCCGTTGAGGGTTAGCAGGATGGCTGCCAGTGCGAGGATTCGGTTGCGAAGGGACATGAGACCTCTTTCGCGCGACGGAATGACTCTATGCGAGTCTTTGTTATTTTTGCCCGGGGTCTTGGTGATGAAGTCTTTGGGAAAGAGCCTGCGGACGGGGAGAGGTCGCCTTCGCCAGGATGATGGCCCAGTTATCTGTCTGAGAACTTCCGAATTCTACTATAAGCAGGTGAGCTGCAAGGTGCCGCCTAAATCACTCTGGACTAAATTTGTTGGGTGTTTTTCGGAATTGGCTCGATTTTCTGTGAAGGTTGAGGTTGTTTTTAGCGTCTTAACTGGTAGCTTTGCCGTAACCAATTTGGAGGGGATGTGACCAATATGGGCGTTATGGGGCGAGTCTGGGCTTTTTCGTTGGCGGGAGTTGTGGCGCTGGGGCAGGCGGGGTTTGGGCAGACGGCGAAGCCGAAGGCAGCGGTAAGCGCGGCGAAGCCCGGAATGGCAATGTGGTCGTCGGATGTGCAGCAGACGCTGGGAGTGACGGCGGAGAACTTCAAGGCCGAGGGACTGGACAAGCTGACGAAGATGCAACTGGTCGCGTTGATGACTTCGGCTCGGATCGATCCGAAGAAACAGGTGCTGACATGTCCGACTGGCGGGGCGACTTCCGGGGGGAGGATTCGGGTACTGGTGACGATGGCCGGGGATGATCCGACGGGGTCAATTGCAGGGGAGATCCGGAAGTCAGTCGGCTCGCTGAGCGGGGTTGATGTGGTGGATTCGGCGGGGCAGGCTGACAGGGTGCTGCATGTGGTCGTCCAAAAGCTGACAACCGGCAGAGGGACGATCGGGTTTGCAACGTCCTACCTGACAGCGACTCCTTGCCTGTCCGAGGCTGGAGGTAAGAAGTCGGACGTAGAACTGAAGGGAACTCTCGGAACGGAGACTTCAGTCAAGGAGGCCGATCTGGCGAAGGATCTCGCCGCGATGCTGGACCATGACCTGCAGCCCTTGCGGGGAGGCCCGGCGCAGTAGAGCCTCGAGTTGTTGCCTGAAATGAAATTTTCATGAAAGCCGAGCATCAACCTACCCTCAGAAAGTGCTACCTTGGTCACCTCATAACGAGGTGAATCATGCCGGACACGAGCGCCCTCCGCCTCCGTATCTTCGATGGAACCCGCCAGCTCTTCGCGGCTGCCGCACAGTTCCTTATCACCATCACCGACGGAACCCAGACCCAGCGGGTTCGCCAGTTTTACACGGACAACGACATTACGTTCCACCTCCCGTTCTTCGACAACTTCGGCGATCTCTACACCGTCGTTGTCTGGGCCAAGGGCTATCAACAGGCTGGCTTCACTCCCGTCAAGCTCTCCAACACCTACACCCGAACGCTCGACATCATGCTGATCAGCGACACGCCGGGCTTCAGCTTCGTGAATGCCCGCTTCCCCGCCGCAAGCGCTGCTTATCCCTTCCTTGCGGCCGGTGCGGATAACGCCACCGGCGAAGCGCGCTACGACAAGCTCGTCGAGCAGGAGAAGCCGCTCGCCTGCCTTCTGAACCTTGCTGAAGCGATGAGCCAAATCCAATTGAACCAGGGCACCGCACTCACCTACATCAAGCAACTCATCTGGGACGGAGCCAACGCGCCTGCGCAGGACCGCTTTTTTGCCTGGTGCGATCCCGAGTTGATCAACCAGATCAAGTCGGCGCCCCCCGGTCAGTTCGCCGTCGAGCTTAACCCGGGGCTCTTCCATCCTGGAGCCACCTCAAGCTGGAAGCAGATCGAGTTCGGTGAAGCGAATGTCCAACTTACCTTTCATGAGGGCGATAAGCAGGTCATCGACGGCCTCGAATGTGTCATGGTGGAACCCGACATCGACTACTACCGCGACCTCCTCGCGCATACTATCCTCGAGGTCATTCCTAACAAGCTCGACAACTCTCTTACCGACCCAACCCAGGTCTACGTGCTCCGCTGGATTGCCGGGCAGACCGCCGGTATCCCTGAATTTGCTCCTCTCTACACCATCACTTAGACACCACCAGCCGCCAGTTACTTAGGCGGAGCTGTGGCCGGTGCACTTGAGCACGCCGAGATAGGTGCTCCAGGGACCTACAATGTCGCGGTATTGGTGAGCCATGATTCGCGAGATCTGGTGGAGATGGGTCAGGTCATGAACGGCCCAGGTGGCGAGGAGCTGGGATAGCGTGACCACTCCGAAGGCTGGGTGTCGTCCTGTGCGTTCGAGATCCTCCTGCTGCAGGTTCAACGACTGGAGTTCGGAGAGGTTTTGTGATCGCAGATGGGCGAACTGCTCCAAGAGCTGGTTGAGCGATTTGCCCTGGGTCTCTCGGAGATGGCCCATGCGGTCGAATGGTTCGAAGGGCTGACTGTCGCCTCGTTCGAGGATCATCTTGGCGCGCGGCATCCAGTTCACGCGCTCGCCGTCGATCAGGTGGCCGACGACATCGAATGCGGTCCAGGTGTCTTGCCCTTCCGTTTTAGAGGTCCACGCCTCGGGCAGATCGCGCAGAAGCGCATCGAGTGCAGCGGGATTTCGAGCGAGGAGTGAGATGGTTTGCTGCAGGTCGTGTTTCCCGTCATGTTCCGCTAATTTCTGTCGTGGTTCATCCTCGCTCCTCGCTTCACGATGCTTCCGAGTGGGCCCCACCCGCCAAAATGTGCGGAAAGTCTTCCAATCATTCAGGTTAGGTCTGGACCTCGATTGCGGCTGTGTTGCAAAGTCCTGATTTTATTGAATTTGATTATCCTGCGCTTCTAAAGTCCTCATTCCGAAAAGGTAAAGCCCCAGAGAGGATTTTCGGGACTCGGTTGCTTTTTTCCTACTGATTTAAGTATAGCGAAGGAGAGAAAACTAAAATGCCACGGCTATGTGGCTGAGTTTGAAAGATTTAGGTCGTTTTGGGGCTTGACAAGGTTTTCCCTTTGCTTTTGGGTGCGAGTTGCGGTCTTTTTGGGGCTGCGTTCAGGACTTGATGGGGATCTCGGTGTGGAGTTGAACGAGCCATTTGCCGTCGCGGCGGACCCATGTGGTGGTGGCGTTGTAGCTGCCGGATAGGCGGGATTCGCCACAGGTAGTTTCGCTGGAGGCGGTGTAGGCAAGGACAGCGATGTCGGGTGTGATCATGCGGAGCTGATGGTTGCGGAACTTGAACCTGGCGAGGGTGCAGGTGTTGAGATTGTCCATGATCTGCTCGCGCGTCTGGATGTCTTTTTCGACGTAAAGGAAGTCGGGAAGGAGGCGTGACTGAAAGGTGGCGAGGTCGTGGTTCTGAAGGGCTCTCCAGAGGTTGATCTCCTGGATGAAGATGAAGTCGGGTTCCGTACCGATGGGAGTTGGAGGAGCGGGGTCCTGGGCGAGTGCCGGGGTGAGCATCGCGGCGAGCATGAGAAAGGCGAAAGTTTGCTTCATTGGTGGAAGTTTAGCGTGAGTTACGTTGGCAGCGGACTTCAAGGTGATTCGGTTACGGGAGCGTATCTGAATCAATAACTGAGCTTTTTGGCAGAGGGCCCCTGGAGATATTGGTATGCGCTTCTCTTAACCCATAGCCTTCTACAGGAACTTCCGATAGGACTCAGCCGTAGTTTCACGAATACCTGTGTGTTCGAGAGGTTGTTTCTACAGGAGCGGATCAATGGCGCAAAGGGAACGTTATCGGCTTTATTACGGAAGAGCAATCGGGCTGTTTGTCGCGACTTATATCGTGGTGACGATTTTGGCGATTGCGCTGTCGCTCTTGATTGGGATGATCGGGCATATGCCTGAAACGGCTGAGCCTATGCAGAACCAGGCTTATCTGCTGTCGGAGAGGTTTCTTCCGCTACTGAACCTGATCGTGTGGGGATTGTTTGCCTGGGTTTATTTTCGGCGGCGGGTCGCCCCACGCGAGGAGGCTCTCTTGCTGGGAGCGTTCTGGTTGGTCGCTGCCATCGTCGTGGACTATGTGGGGTTCGTGCTGATCAAGAATCCGATCTCGCTGAGCCCGCATGATTTTTATGTTGGCCAGTTTCCCTGGATCTATTTGATTTATGTTGCGGTGTTTTTTGCGCCCTGGTGTGCTGTGGCTTTGGGTGGTGTGGAAGCGGGGGAGAAGGGTCGTCAGCGATGATGGTTTTTCGTTGTCGCGAAGATCACCCGCCTCGGCAAAGATAGGCCGTCTTGAAGATTTGGCAATCGGATTTTGAAAATTATGGAATAAAGTGTCTCCGTCCGTGGTTAATGAGATACCCCTCTTCTGGTTCCTGCATTAGAGAGGGAATATCTGTGAGTGGAGATCAATGCGTGAGTGATGGTGCGGCTCTTTCGCCGGAACGAATTTTGCTGACAGGCCTTGGATTCTGGGCTTCCAAGACTCTGCTAAGTGCAGTCGAGATAGGGGTCTTCACCGAGCTTGCGCGTAGGCCGGAGAAGCTGGATTCCCTGGCAGGACGGACGGGGCTGCATCCACGGTCGGCACATGATTTCCTGGATGCGCTGGTGGCGCTGGGCTTTCTGAAGCGAGAGGAAGGAGTGTATTCGAATATGCCGGAGTGTGATCTATTTCTTGATCGGCACAAGCCCGGCTATATCGGCGGGATACTGGAGATGGCAAGTGTGCGGCTGTATGGACACTGGAGCTCTTTGACAGAGGCGCTGCGGACGGGACGAGAGCAGAGCGAGGCTAAAGATGATGCCACTGTTTCGTTTTTTCCGATTGTGTATGCCGACCCGGCGAAGCTGAAGATATTTCTGAGCGCGATGACGGGAGTGAGCCACGGCGCGAATATGGCAATCGCGAAGAACGCTCCGTGGGCGAAGTATAAGACGTTCGTCGATATTGGAGCAGCACAGGGCGATCTGGCGGTGCAGATTGCGCTGGCGAATCCTCATCTGAAGGGGACGGGATTTGATCTGGCTCCGGTTGGCCCGATCTTCGAAGAGTATGTGGCCGCCAATGGAGTGAGTGACCGGGTTGAGTTTCAGCCGGGAGATTTTTTTACGGAGGCGCTGCCGAGCGGCATGGATGTGATCACGATGGGTCATATTCTGCATGACTGGAATCTGCAGCAGAAGAAGATACTGGTGAAGAAGGCTTATGAGGCGCTGAATCCGGGCGGGGCGTTGGTGGTGTATGACGCGATCATCGATGAAGACCGTTCAAAGAATGTGTTTGGGTTGCTGATGAGCTTGAATATGCTGATCGAGACCTCCGGAGGGTTTGATTACACCGGTAGCGAGTGTATTGCGTGGATGAAAGAGGCCGGATTCAAGGATGCGTATGTGGAGCATCTGGCGGGGCCGGATTCGATGGTGGTTGGGTTCAAGTAATCCCGATAGAGCTGCTGAGACTCTACGATGATCGGCACAGAAGAAAAGGGTTACGTTCCGGCCGTTATGAGGAACCTGCGCCTCGGAACGACTCATGCGATGGCCGGGCCGTTCTTGTCAGATATCAGCCCGGTATCAATTGTTCTTGTCTGGCGAAACGGGAACATCGTGGGACTTCCGATATTTGAAGAACCATCCGGACGAAGCGGTCGCGAAAAAACCAAAGCCAACGAGAAGAATTACTGTAACCACAACTCCCACAGCGAACGTACCATGTCTGCCCCCTTGGTCTTAGCTGTTCTGCGTCCGGCTTGCGATCCGGACAGCACACAGGAAATGACCAAAAATCAAACCTGAACTCTCAGAAAACACATTACGCTTGTCGCATCAGAATTTAATTCCCCAAACGGGGCAGGTCGATGAGCGTAAGTGTAAGGTGATACAAACATCCGTGAGGATGGGCCACCCGCTCTAAATAGCCAGAGGACTAAGCGGGGCTCTTCCGTACAGGGTATGTGTCCGCTGGTTTGAGAAACAGTGCGTAGAATTCTTTTCCGCCCACGAGGTGGCGAAGTTCAAGGAAGGCGAAAAGGGGAACAAAGGCACAGAATACGATGATCGATCGGGCTGTGAGCTCTCCCATGTTGATGTTGTGCCAGACGGTTCCGAATGGCTCGTGGTGAATGAGGCGCTTGATGAACTCCTCGAGAAAATGGAAGGCGAGAACCAGCAGCCCGAAGAAGAGCGACTTGAGGAGCACCGTCTGATACGGCGGTTTGGATTCGTGGCGGTCGCCAAGGCGCATCATTCTTCCGATGAGAATGACTTTGCCGATGACAAGAGCATTGATGACGGCAAAAGCGTAGGTGAGCGAACTGCCGCCGTACTGTCTCAGGAGCAGGAGGGTGTAGGTTGAAATGGCGCAGAAAAAGAAGGCGAGATACATGGAGATCACGAGGAAGTCCTTGAACTCCTCCTTAGCCTTCTGCTTGAAACCGGTGGCGGATGGATCCTTGTCGGTCATTTTGAGGCTCTCCTGTTTTTCGGGAGCGGCTGCGAGGGTATGGGAGGATTGTAGGCCCGGAGCGTCAGGGGACGGAGATAGGTCACCCGTCAAACTATAATCCTCCGGGAGAACCGCTTGAGATGGGATTCGACGATGAATATAATCTCGAATCATTCATCGAAGAAGGCCTAAACACGTACGAGAATTACTACGACTGGTATGGTCCGGGACCCGAAACCGGGGATGGACTAAGCAACATCGATCTTGGGATGACCGAAGCTATCGAGAATTATCCCAAAGCGACTATAACGCTTACTTTACACCCGGTGCCGTTAAGAACAGTCAGGATCATCTCAGTTTTTTAAGTAATAATTCAACGAATTGTTCAGAGACGCTCGGTCCGAAGGACTGTAATACCGGTGCTGAATGGTGGTTCTATAATCTCGAAGGTACTGTTGCCGTCAGCGATGACGCGTCCAAATGGACAGTCAATCAAACGAAGAGTTCTATCGTTTACAGCGGAAACACTAAAGACGCTAACGGCGTCCTTCACCCGTTTTCGAACACACTAACTTTTACAAATCCCCTCCGACGGCCCCGACGCCGCATTTTTGCAGAATCAAGCTGGAGCAAAACGATCTTTTGGATTGATGCTCCGGGAAGACGAAACCTCGGGGACGATGGCAACCCCATCGATTCGTTGAATTGGATCCAAAATTACACAATGAAAGTCTGCAGCACAGTAATTACGTCCATCTGCTCGACACAATCTTGGTACGTCAAACTTGTCGTCAACTCAGGTGGTCTCTTGAGTCCAACCGCTTCAGTGGCAGCATTGGGAAGTCCTAACGAACGAGGTGTCGATGCGATTTCTATCTCTTAGCGTACTCGCTCTTTGTACGATGCCATCTCCCGCCCAAAACCAGGACAATATAACAACTCTTCTGGCTGCGCTCGCAGATCCTGTAACTACTGTGGACGCATCCACTCGTCTTATTACTCTTGGGAGGTCACAGCCTGAAATTCGCAGACGGTTGCCCAAGAACTTCCGGGGATGTTATTAGAAACAAAAAATGTACCAGTTGTGAGAGTGAAGCCAATGTGGCCGGCGCTCTTCGGATTGAGAGTACGATATCGTCCCCTGATTCAACTGCTACGTTGGTTCAACTATGACCCCAACGTAACAAGCACTAGTTATTATGAGTTGCGGACCGACCCGGTGGCACGGGCTTTGTATGAGATAGGTACACCTGCCGAACCAGCTCTAAAAGAGGCATTGGAAAGCAAAGATATAGAGACTCGGATAAGAGTCGTTAACATTCTGGTGCTAACGAACACGTTGGAAAGTCGGGTTATTCTTCGCCAACATATTGAAAAGGAACCGAACCCCCAGTTGAAGAAGTCGATTCAACATAATCTGAGTAGGCTAGAAAACACCAATATTCCCAAAATGGGAATCCCTCAAAATAAGTTCAGCAAAAATGGAAAAATTATAGAGTCCGAAAACGTGGCTATAAGAACCACGTTAAAGCCACAAATTTGCACTTAACAACCAGCGAAAAGCCACGTTTTGCCACCCGTTTTTGCCAAGAACCCCAGCAAAAAACGGGGTAAACCAGCCCCGAAAAAATTACTGCAAAAGCGTTCCCTCTTCGGGTTGGGTCTTGGCTTCTTCTGGGGGGATGACGACGGCGGCAGCTACTTTGTCCTGGTCTTCGAGGTCGAGGAGCTTGACGCCTTGCGTGCTGCGGCCTGCCGCCCGGATCGACTTCGTGTCGATGCGGATGATCTTGCCGAACTGGCTGATGACCATGAGTTCGGTAGTGTCGTCGACGAGGTTGATGCCAGTGACCTTGCCGATCTTGGGTGTGGTCTTCATGTTGATGACGCCCTTGCCGCCGCGGGACTGGAGGCGGTACTGGTCGACGTCGGTGCGCTTGCCGTAGCCGTTCTCGGAGACCGAGAGGATAAGGCAGGGGGTGAGGCCGAGTTTCTCGTCGAGTTTGGCGAGTTTGGCCTGGGCCTCTGCGGAGAGCGCCGGAGCGGCGAGTTCGCCGGGTTCGGCGAGTTCGAGGGGCTGGGCTGCGGTGGAGTCGGCTGCTTCGTCGATGGCGGCCTCGACCTGATTGGTGAGGCCCTTGGCGGCGGCGCGTTCGAGGCGCTGCTTGTTGCGGGCTTCGTTGGATGGGGTGACAGCGGCGCCGATGAGGTAGTCGCCTTTGCGGAGCATGATGCCGCGGTTGCCGGTGGCGGGCCGGCCCATGGGGCGGAGATCCTGCTCGGCGAAGCGGATGGCCTGGCCGTCGTGCGTGGCGAGGAAGATGACCTGCTGGCCGTCGGTGATGCGGGCGACGATGAGTTCGTCGTCCTTCTCGATGTTGATGGCGATGATGCCGCGGGCCATGACGTTGGAGAAGTCCTTGAGCGCGGTCTTCTTGACGGTGCCGTTGCGGGTGGCGAAGAGGACGTACTTGGACTCTTCTTCGAGGTCGCGGACGGGGAGGATGGTGACGACTTTTTCGCCGGGCTGTAGGGCGACGAGCGAGGCCATAGCCTTACCCTTGCCGGCGGCGCCGATGTCGGGGACTTCGTAGACCTTGAGCCAGTAGACGCGGCCGGTGTTGGTGAAGCAGAGGAGATAGGCGTGGGTCGAGTCGATGATGAGCTGGGCGACGAAGTCCTCTTCTCGGGTCTTCATGCCGAGACGCCCGGTGCCTCCGCGACGCTGCTGGCGGTAGGTGGAGATGGGCGTGCGCTTGAGGTAGCCGGTGTTGGAGACGGTGACGGCAACCTGCTCGTCAGCGATGAGATCTTCGAGCTGAAGGTCGGTGGTCTCGTCGACGATGACGGTGCGGCGGACATCGCCGTACTTGTCGCGAATCTCGGTGAGCTCCTTGACAATGAGTTTGCGGAGCTTCGCGGGTGAGGCGAGGATGGACTCGAACTCGGTGATGTTGTCGCGGACCTCGGCGAGTTCTTTGAGGAGCTCGTCGATGGAGAGCTGGGTAAGGCGGTAAAGCTGCAGTTCGAGGATGGCGTCGATCTGCTTGTAGCTGAGGATGAGGGTGCCGGTGGTCGAAAAGGTCATGTCGACGCCGTACTTGGCGGGGTCGAGGGTAATGCCTTTGAGTTCGGTGCCGCGGAGGTTGATCTTCTTGCCGGAGAAGTACTGGAAGAGGTTCTCGCGAGCTTCAGAGCGGCTGCCGGACTGGCGGATGCTCTTGATGACGTTGTCGAGGTGGTCGAGCGCGATCTGGTAGCCGAGGAGGATGTGCTCGCGGTCGCGGGCCTTGCCGAGGAGAAAGGCGGTGCGGCGGCGGACGACTTCAGTTCGGTGCTCGAGGAAGGCTCGGATGGCGGCGTCGAGCGGGAGTTCCTTGGGCTGACCGTTATGAACGGCCAGGAAGATCATCGAGAAGGACTCCTGCATGGAGGTGTGCTTGTGGAGCTGGTTAAGTACGATCTGGTGTTCGGCTCCGCGCTTGAGACCGATGACGATGCGCATGCCGTCACGGTCGGACTCGTCGCGGAACTCGTCGCGGGCGATGTCGGTGATGACGCCCTCGTTGACGAGGTCGGCGATGCGCTCGATGAGCCTGGATTTGTTGACCTGGTAGGGGATCTCGGTGACGATGATGGCTTCGCGGCCGCCGGAGATTTTTTCGATGGAGCACTTGGCGCGCATCATGAAGCGGCCACGGCCGGTGGCGTAGGCGTTGCGAATGTTACTGCGGCCGAAGATGAATCCGCCGGTGGGGAAGTCGGGGCCCTTGACGTGCTCGAGGACGAGATCGAGGTCGCTGCGGGTTTCGGCCTTGTCTTTGGAGATAACGGCGATGCAGGCGTTGATGACTTCGGTGAGATTGTGGGGCGGGATGTTGGTCGCCATGCCGACGGCGATGCCGCCGCTGCCATTGACGATGAGGTTGGGAACTCGCGCGGGGAGGACGGTGGGCTCGAGGGTGGACTCGTCGTAGTTGGGGGTGAAGTCGACGGTGTCGGAGTCGATGTCGGTGAGCATTTCTCCGGCGATGCGGGTGAGGCGGGACTCGGTGTACCGCATAGCGGCGGGTGGATCGCCGTCGACAGAGCCGAAGTTGCCCTGGCCGTCTACGAGGGTGTAGCGCATGGAGAAGGGCTGCGCGAGGCGGACCATGGTGTCGTAGATGGCGGAGTCGCCGTGAGGGTGGAAGTTGCCCATGACGTGGCCGACGACCTTGGAGGCCTTGGTGTACTTCTTGTTGAACTGGAGACCCATCTCCTGCATGCCGTAGAGGATGCGGCGGTGGACGGGCTTGAGGCCGTCACGGACGTCGGGCAGGGCTCGGCCGATGATGACCGACATGGAGTAGTCGAGGTAGGACCGGCGCATCTCCTCTTCCACATTGATAGAGAGCATGTGGGCGGCGCCGCGGCCAGGGATACTGCCGCCATCGGGTGGAGAGCCAGCCGGCGGGGGGGCGTTTGAGGCAGCTTCTTGAGGGGATGGGGGAGTGAGGGGAAGTTCTGGATTCTGATCGTCTGCCATGGATTTATAGCTCTATTATAGAGGGTTTGACGCGGGTGTGGGGGCCACGGACCAGGGCAGGTTCTTGTTGGTTTTGCGAGGCTTTTTCACATGAGAGGCGACTGAGGCCACGCTCTTTCAAAAACACCTCTCTCCGTGTGTTTTTTGAGGGTGATCGCAGATTAGTCAGTCGATAATCGGATCGAAGACTATATTTGTCGCATATTCACTTGATCTCGGACTATTCACGTCGTATATTCAAACTTGTCACGTGGAAACACGCGAAATTCATAGGAATTTCTGGGAGTGATGAGGCCAGATCCCCGCGGAACTATCTCCTGGCAGAGACCGCGAGGACCTGGAGCTACAGCCAGCGATGACTGCAGGTTGGTTGCATTATAGGGTTCGGTTTCCGACTCCTTCAACCTGAAGCTCAAAACTCCATTGCAGTTGAGCAGGAACTCGAGGTTCGGCGGCGCTTCGGCGCTTCAGTACCTGGAGTAAGCGGTCAAGGACGACGCATGCCATTTTGCGGGTGCGCGGATAGTCCTGGACTTCAGGCGTGAATGTGAGGTTGGCGCGGTTCTGGAAGTGAGAGGACGCGACCAGCTTTCACTTAGCAGGGATTTTTTTCGGGAGAACGAGATGAAGCAGATGACGCGAAAGACCATTACAGCAGTGACAAAGAAGGCGAATGCGCGCAAGACGGCGTTTATCGGAAGTCGCGGGTGGATTGCAGCCGGAACTCTGGCGGCGTATGCAGTGATGAGCGGAACGAAGTCTGCGCTGGCTTTGGCGAAGGAGAAGGTTGATCCTTCGGGGACGACGGGCTCGGAAGCTACGCTGCCTTTGAAGCGGTTTGATATCGCTGCCGGGCCGCTGGATGGGGCGATCGAGGCTTATGAGAAAGCGACCGGGCTGACGGTAAAGATCGTGCTGCCGTCGGGAACGCTGGCGGGGTTCAACTCGAAGGGGGTTGTGGGGCTCTATCGCGAGGATGAAGCGCTCCGGTTGCTGCTGGAGGGGACGGGGCTGAACTATCGCGCAGAGGATGCCGCGACGATGGTGGTTGGCGTGCAGTCCAAAGACACGGTATCTGTGACCAGCGCAGTTACAGATTCGGTTTCGATGGATAAGTTTACTGAGCCGCTATTGAATACGGCGCAGACTATCAACGTGATTCCGCAGTTTGTTGTGAAGGATGAGGGTGTGACGACGCTGCGGGATACGCTGCGGAATGTGCCGGGAATCAGCCTGGCGGCGGGTGAGGCGGGTGCGCAGGGGGACAACCTTACAATTCGCGGGTTTACGGCGCGAAACGATATTTTTCTGGATGGGGTTCGCGACTTCGGGAGCTACTACCGCGACGCGTTCAACTATGAGCAGGTGGAAGCTCTTGAGGGGCCCGCGGGAATTCAGTTTGGACGCGGATCGACGGGCGGCGTGGTGAACCAGGAGAGCAAGGCTCCGACGGTGCAGCAGTTCGCGCATGTGCAGGCACAGCTTGGCACGGATGCTACGCGGAGAATTACTGCCGATCTGAATAGCCGTGAGCTGGATATAGTGGGTGGCACTGCGTTTCGACTGAATCTGATGGGGCAGGAGAGTGGAGTTGCCGGACGACCGTTTGCCGAGGTGCGGCGGTTTGGTGTTGCGCCGTCGGTTTCGGTTGGCTTGAATACGAAGACGCGCGCGACGTTGAGCTATGTTCATCTGCAGGATAAGGACACTCCGGATTATGGCATTCCTTGGCTGAACAATACGGTGGCTCCGGGTGCGATTCGACACAACTATTATGGATTTCACGACGAGAATTTCCTGAATACGAATGACGACATTCTTACGCTGAAGGTGGAACATGAGTTTTCGCCAAATCTGAACGTGCACATGATTGCGCGTGCGGCGAACTATCCTCGACAGGCACAGATTACGGAGCCGCAGATCTGCTCGAATGCGGCGGCGAGCGTGCCGATAGGCGGGATTGTGGCGAAGCTGCCGACGTCGGCGGTGAATCCTTCGATTCCCTGTCCCTACACGGCTGCGAGCGATCCGAGCACAATTCTGGTGAACCGGAATCAACTGGTGGTGAGCAGCGTTGAGGGCGATCTTTGGGATCAGGCGGAGGTGACGACGCGGTTCAAAACGTTTGGGGTGAGCCATGCGTTCGTTGCCGGAATTGAAGGTGGGCAGGAGATCTCGAATCCGATTCGGAAGAGCTTCACGATCAACGGACTGAACACTGTGCCTTCGACTAATCTGCTGAACCCGAATACGGAGCAGGCATTTTCGGGGACGGGGTACATTACGTCGATCGTGCATACGAAGGCTGAGAGTGTTGGGGCTTACTTTATCGATACGATCAAGCTGGGGCGCCTGTTCGAGTTGAGTGGAGGGATTCGGTACGACCGCTTTGATACTGGCTACAACTTGTGGCAGCCGAAGCCGCCTGCGGGTGGAACGGTGACGGCTCCTGTAGCACCGATCAGCAGAGTGGATGAGCAGCCGAGTTATCGTGCGGCGTTTGTGTACAAGCCTTCGAGCCATGGGAGCGTTTACTTCGACTATGGAACGAGCTTCGATCCGGCGGCTTCGTCGCTTAGCTTAAGTGTTGGGTTAGCGAACAGCTCGGCTGTGCCGGAGGAGAACGAAACCTACGAGGTGGGGGCGAAGTGGAGCTTCCTGAATGAGCGGCTGCTGACGGAGGGCGCGTGGTTCCGGACGGAGAAGGACAACGCTCGCGAGACGGACCCGACGAATGCGAACAATATTGTTGCAGCGGGCAATCAGTTGGTGAAGGGTGTGCAGTTCAGCGTAGTAGGAAGGCTGCCGCAAGGGACAGACTTGGTGGCGGGCTATGCGTACCTGGATAGCGCTGTGATCTTTTCGAAGTTCTTCCCGACTTCGGTAGGTTATCCGCTGGTGAATGTTCCGAAGCAGACGTTCAATTTGTTTGTGACGCACCGGTTGCCGTGGCGCTTCAATGCAGGGCTGGGCGGAAACTATGTTGCGAGCCGGACTGCGAGTTCGACTGTACCGTATGTTCCGACTGGGTTCACGCCGAATCCGAATGGAGCTGGATTTGTCGTGACAAGCGTGGCGATGAAGCAGGTGCCGGGATACTGGGCGTTCAATGCGATGTTGCGGCGGCCGGTCACCGAGCGACTGGAGCTGCAGGTGAATGCGAATAACATTCTGAACCGATACTTCATCGACCTGCCGCATCCGAGCCATTTGATTCCGGGTGCTGGGGCTAGTGCGCTGATCGGGATTAATTACAAGTTCTAAATTTGAGGTTGAGTGAATGCTGATTACGATTCCTGATGTTTTGACAGTGGGCGAAGTGGCGCAGGCGCGCGCTGCTCTGGACGCTGCCGAGTGGGTGGATGGTAAGGTAACGGCCGGATACCAGGCGCAGAAGGTGAAAGATAATCTGCAACTGCCGGAGGGTCATCCAGTGACGGTGAAGCTGGGGGAGATGGTGCTGGCGGCGCTGGCACGATCTCCTCTGTTTATGTCGGCTGCGCTGCCGCTGCGGGTGTTTCCTCCGATGTTCAACCGGTATACGGGCGGCGGCCATTTTGGCACGCATGTGGATACGGCGATACGGTCGAATGCAACGACGGGTCAGAGGATACGGACAGACGTTTCGGCTACGTTGTTTCTTTCGGCTCCGGAGGAGTACGACGGGGGCGAGTTATCGGTAGAGGATACGTATGGCGTGCACAGCGTGAAGCTGCCGGCGGGGCATATGGTGTTGTATCCGGCGACCAGTCTGCACCGGGTGGCTCCTGTAACGCGAGGGGCGAGGGTGGCTTCGTTTTTCTGGGTGCAGAGCATGATTCGGAGCGATGGCGACCGGACGCTGCTGTACGACCTGGATACGGCGATTCAGCGGCTGGCGGTGGAGTCGCCGGGAAATGCGGTGGGCGTGCAGTTGACCGGGGTGTATCACAATCTTCTGCGACGCTGGGCGGAGATGTAACGGGTCATTCTAGAATGGTGCGGCCTATGAAAATTGAGTCGCAACGTTTCGCTATCAACGCCGGTGTGTGTCTTTTGCTGCTGCTGTTTGGGTTGCAGCTTGCGTCTACGGTGCGGCAGGAGTCGCTGACGTGGGACGAAGGGGATCACATCTTTGCGGGGTACATGTCATGGAAGACGCGTGACTTTGGGTTAAACCCTGAACATCCTCCGCTGATGAAGATGCTGGCAACGGTGCCGCTGCTTCGGCTTCCGCTGAAGGTGCCGGAACTGCAGCATCGTTTCTTTAAAGATGAGGCTTATTACGACGGCCGCGAGTTGCTGTTTGGGAACGCGCCGGAGTATAGCGCGGAGTCGCTGACGTTTCGAGTGCGGATGGCAGCGGGGATTGTGGCGATCCTGGTTGGTCTGCTGGTGTTTGTGGCGGCGCGTGAGATGTTCGGCATCGGTGCGGCGTTTGTGGCTCTGGTGCTGTTGACGTTTGAGCCTACTGTGCTCGCGCATGGCGCTTTTGTCACGACGGACACGGGCGTTTCGTGTTTCTTTTTTGCGGCGGTGTATGCGTTTTACACGTACTGCAAGGTGCGGTCGGTGGGTCGGCTCCTGGTGACTGGATTGGCTGCAGGGTTGGCGTTGGCAACGAAGCATTCTGCTGTGCTTCTGCTGCCGATGTTGGTTGGACTGGCTGGGTGCGAGGTGGTGTTTCGGTTGAATGGCGATGCGCGGGGGAGGCGTGCGTTGCAGATGGTCTGGTCGCTGGCGTTGATTGGGGTGGTCGCGGTTGCAGTATTGTGGGCGTTTTATGGATTTCGCTATGCAGCTCGGCCTGATGGGTTGCGCCTTGATCCTTCGCTTGCGGATTATGTGCGTCCTTTGAAGGGGATCGAGGCGAAGGGGATCATGCTGACGGCGCGACTTCATCTTTTGCCGGAATCTTATCTTTACGGACTGGCGGATGTGCGGGCGATGACGAATGGGATGCCTTCGTATATTTTTGGCCAGGTTTATGAGCACGGAGTGTGGTTCTACTTTCCGGCTGTACTGGTGATTAAATCGACGCTGGGATTTCTGGCATTGGTGGTGATTGCGTTTGCGGCGATTGCTGCGGGGCGATTTCGGCGGTGGAGAGAGATCTTGTTTCTGCTGCTTCCTGCGGTGGTGTACTTCTGGGTTGCGATGGGGTCGAGTCTCAATATTGGTGCGAGACACATTTTGCCGGTGTATGTTTTTCTCTCGGTGTTTGCGGCGGGTGGAAGCTGGGCGTGGATTGATGCTGGTGGAGGAGAGCGCGGCTGGAGCTGGAAGAGCCGGGGCTGGAGTTATGCGGTTGGTGTGTTGCTGCTTTGCCAGGTGGTGTCTTCGGCGAGAGCTTATCCGGATTACATGGCTTACTCGAATGAGTTTTGGGGCGGCCCTTCGCAGACTTACAAGTATTTGACCGACTCGAGTACGGATTGGGCGCAGCAGTTGCTGGCGGTGAAGCGGTATACGGACGAGCATGGCATCAAGGAGTGCTGGTTCGCGTATTTTGCGGATCCGTTTCTTCTCCCGGGAGATTATGGGATTCCATGCAAAGCCTTGCCGACGCCTGATACCTACTTCACGAAAGTGCAGCGACCGGTTCCGGTTGTGATTGAGGGGCCGGTGTTCATCAGTGACGGAACGCTGACCGGATACGAGTTCGGCTCGAACATGCTGAATCCCTATCGTAAGTTTCAGCAGCTCACTCCGGTTGCTTCAATTCAGAACGGCGTGCAGGTGTTTGAGGGGACATTCGAAGTGCGGCTGGCTTCGGCCTTAAGCTATGTTGCGGAAGCCAGCCATTTGACCAAACAGAAGGATTTTGCGGGTGCAGTGACGGCCGCGCAACAGGCTGTGACGATCGCTCCGGATGAGTATCAGCCGGAGGTGACTCTGGGAGATGCGCTGGTTGCTGTGGGGCGGAAGGATGAGGCTCGCGTTGCTTATGGACGAGCGATGAATGTGGTGAAGACGATGGAGCCTGAGGCACAGGAAGCTCTGGGGCCGGTGGTCGAGAAGAAGATCGCCGCTCTGTGAGTCTTCTTGTGGTGTTGGCTTCTTGATCTGGTGTGTTGGTTTGGGTTGGTCATTTCGGACATATAGGATGGAGGGACTATGGAGAATAACTTTTCAGGCAAGGTTGTGCTGGTGGCTGGTGGAACGGGCGGGCTAGGACGCGCGGTGAGTCGTGCGTTTCTGGAAGAAGGGGCGAAGGTGGTGGTAACGTATCGCAAAGAGGATGAGTTTGCCACGCTGAAGCAGGCTGGCGGTGCGAAGGCGGAGTCGCTGGAAGGGGCCGTGGTCGATGTGACGGATGAACTTGCTGCCAGCGAGTTTGTTGGTGGGATTTTGTCGCGGCACGGCAGGGTGGATGTGCTTGTGAATACCGTTGGCGGTTATGTCGGCGGGGTGAAGCTGTGGGATCTGGAGACGAAGGTTTTCGATGCGATGCTGGGGCTGAATTTGCGGTCAGGGTATGCGTTGTCGCGGGCGGTGCTGCCGGCGATGCTGACACAGAAGCATGGGGCGATTGTGAATGTTGCGGCGAAGGCGGCGGTCGATCATGGAGCAGGGGCGTCTGCGTATGCGGCTTCGAAGGCTGCTGCGGTGGCGATGATGGATTCGCTGGCTGGGGATTTGAAGGGGACCGGGGTGAGGGTGAACTCGATTTTGCCAAGCATCATCGATACGGAGGTTAACCGGAAGGCTATGCCGGATGCGGATTTTGCACTGTGGCCGAAGCCTGAGGAGATTGCGCGGGTGATTTTGTTTTTGTGCAGCGATGGCGCTTCGGTTGTGCACGGTGCGGCTGTGCCGGTGTATGGGTACAGCTAGGTAATTGCCAGCTATGGTTGAGACGGTGGGGCGGGTGGGACTCCGTGGGTGAGGTGTTTGAGCAGGAACTCCTGGAAGAGTGTTCCGATGGCTCCGGTGCCGATGCCGATCAGGATGTTGTCGACGGTGACCTGAGCATCATGCTTCTCGCTGTTGGGATAGTAGAGGCTGGAGATGCCGCCGGCGGCGAGGTTGCCGAAGACGTTGGAGTAGTTGGGCTGCCAGTGGCCGTTGTCGCCCTTGCAGATGACGACGGTGGAGATAGCGTAGAGGGCGCGGTTGATGATCTTCCCTTTGCCTTTGTAGAAGTAGCGCGGATCCTGATGGAGAAGCGAGGGCAGAAGAGCCGCTCCGAAGAAGGTAGAGGAGATGCGATCTCCGTAGGTAGCGCCGTAGCGTTTGGCGTAGCCGCTGAAGCCTTCGCCGTAACCGGAGAAGTCACCCTGCCACTGCTCGATGCTTGCAGTGACGCCTGTGGTGAAGAAGGTGACGGGATCGATAGTGACCTTGAGGGCGAGTTTGAATTTTTGCTTGCGGGTTAAGGGCGCAGCGTCGGAGACGTAGCTGACGTAGAAGTTGGGGAGGACGCCGAGGATGCGCTGTTTGACCTCGGCGCTGATCTGCTCCTCGGCGAGGTCCTCGCGGGTGATGGCATCGACGGTGGAGCTGATGGATTCGACGCCGAGCAGGATTGGTGGGAGCACGAGATTTTCCCCTGGGGCGGATGACGATGTCTTCGACCTTCCACGAGGCGAAGCCGGGGGCGCTGATTCTTACGAGGTATTTGCCTGGCGGCATCGCTGAGAACGAGAAGGCCCCGCTAGTGTCGGATTGCGTCGTTCGGGTAGTTTTGTCTTCTGGGTTCTCGAGGGTGATGCTGGCATTGGAAATGATGGCTTCGTCGGTGTCGGTAACTGTGCCGGAGAGGACGGACGTGCCGGGTGCGTCGGGGAGTTGTTGTATGGCTGGAGTTGGCGGAGGTTGCTGGGCTGGGAGCTTTGCAGCGCCGGATGCTACGAGAAGAAGAAGCATGCAGAGGAATCTGGCTTGCCCAGTCTGGTTGCGTGCGGAATTGCGATGACTGCTCAGTGGTGCCACCTGTAGCGAGTGCCGAACGTCGCAAAAATGGGGAAGATGCCGGAAGATCACTTTAAAGAACTGATAGAGACAGAATATATGGAAGGCGTCTTAGCGGGGCATTAATCGCTCGCATCCTTTCGGGAGCGAGGTCTACGGGAAGTTGGTGACTTTTGGGGTGACGCGGTGGGGTGCGACGGCAGTGGGGCCGCCGGTGTTGTTGATGACGTTGCTGATTGCGCCGTTGATTGCCGAGAGCGACGGTGATCATGTGGTGGAACTGGACGTCGGGGTCTGTCGGGGACCTCGATGGCTCGAGTGAGAACGACGTCAGGGTGGCGGAAGACGCTGTAGATGCCGAGGCCACATGCTTCATGGTCGGTGACGGTGTCGGCGACCTTGTAGGAGGCCCATCCGTTGATGTCGGGGGCGCTGGTGTATTTGGCTTGGTCGGGTGGGTCGTAGGGGATCTCCGACTGGTAGAAGTAGGTGCGGCCGCTGTTGCCGTTCCAGAGCACCTGATACTCCTGGTAGTGTTCGACGAAGAGGCCGTAGGCGGTGACATTGTCGCCGTTGACGACCAGTCCGTTGGCGGCGGTGTTGGTGTCCCAGCCGACGCCTGCGCCGTGGTCGGCGCGCCAGATCCATGTGTGGTCGATGATGGTGTCGTTGGCGTTGATGTCGAGGTTGACCTACGTGCGACCGACGCCTGCTCCGCCTACGCGGAAGAAGACGTCGTGGAGGGAGATGGGATTTCTATCGTGGCTGGCTTTGCTTCGCTCGGCGCCGATTTGCAGGAGGACGGGAGATCTGTTTCGGCCGCGTCGAAGAGGAGGCCGGCGATGATGACTGCCGTCGGCATCAGCGGCAGTCATGGCGGCGGTGCCGTTGACGGAACGGAGCGTTGCGAAGCCGAGGCCCATGATGACGGTGTTGGCGTCGCGTGACGCGGATGGGTTCGGTGAGCTCGTAGATGCCGGGAGTGAGGATGAGGTCTTTGCCCTTGGCGAGTTGCGTGTTGATGGTCGCCGCGTTGTCGCGGTTGGGGTGGGCGATGTAGAACTGCGCGATGGGGATGGTCTTTCCGGGTGTGGATGCCTGCGTGCCAGGTGATGCCGGAGCTGTTGGTGCGAATGCTGGGGACACGGACGCTGTAGTTGCCGGAGGCGTCGACCTGCAGGAAGGGCTTTTCGCGGACGATGGGGGTCTTCGCGATCTTGGTGTAAGGCGGTTCGGGCCATTCGCCGTCGGGTGGTTGGGGATGCCGACGAAGACCATGTTCCAGTTTGCGCCGGTCCAACTGTGCCACTCGGAGTTGCGGGAGATCCATTGCTGCTGGGGGCCGGCGGCGACGTTGCCGTCGATGAGCGGAGTCGGACATCCAGCCCCCGCTGGCCCATCCGCCGTTCTGGTGGAGAATGATGTCGCCCTGGATGTGCATGCGGCGGAAGGGAGCGGCCTGCGAGACGGCCCACTGCATCACGCCGCCTGTTGGGGCTACGGAGAAGTTTTCGGTGGCCCGCCAGAAGGTGGTAGTGGCGTTGTTGTTGCGCGAGGCGGCGTCGGAGTGGACGTTGCCGGTGATGTGGACGCCGTCGGGTGAGGCGCCGAGGCCGAGGATTTGGGTGTAGAAGCCGATGGGAACGTCGACGTTGTAGTCGCCGGGAAGGAAGAGGATGGCGTTGCGCTCGGGGCCAAACTCGTTGCGGCGCTGGGTGGCGTAGACCTTGTCGATTGCAGACTGGATGTCGGCTGAAGGCGTTGTGTGGCTGAAGATTAATACGTTGGGGCCGAAGTCTGGCGTGGCAGCGGTGGCTGCGATCGCGGGTGCGGCTGAGAGTGCGAGGGAGAGTGCCAGGCCGAGTTTCATCTTCTCTCTATTCTGGTTTACCGAGGGTTTTATCTTTATAAGCCTTTTGCAGGATGAAGAAAGCTTGTTTTTTCTGCCCCTGATCGGAGATGAGGCCTTTGCGGTTAAAGTTGTCCTGAAGGCCAGGGTTGACGCGGCGGGCGGAGCGGAAGTCCATCAGGAGCCAAGGGCTGGTGCCGCGAAGTTGCGGAATCTTGTTGAGCATTGTGATCTGGTGGCGGTAGATCTCGGCTTGATACTCCTCGGTCCAGAGGGCGGGGTTCGTGTTGCCGGCGGGGGCGTGATTTCCAGCTTTGGCGTCGCCGCCCCACTCGGACATGATGAGGGGCTTCTGGTAGCGGATATCCCAGGTGGTGGTGTCGGCACCTTCGGCGTGCTGCTCGTACCAGCCGATGTACTCGTTGGTGCCGATTACGTCGAGGGCTTTGCCGAGGAGATCGTCGACGATTTTTGTGGTGCCCTGGCCGTTGGGGTTTTTTTCAGTGCGGACCAAGAGGGCTGCGGTGACGAGACGCGTGGGGTCGAGTTGGTGGGTGAGGTCGACCATGGTGGTGAGGTATTTGGTGCGAGCCTCGGTGTTGGGGGTTTCGTTGGCGACGGACCAGAGAACGATGGATGCCTTGTTGCGATCGCGGCGGATCATCTCGCCGAGTTGCTGTTTGGATTTGGCGAGGACGGCGGGGTTGTCGAACTGCAGGGCCCAGTAGTCGGGGATCTCGGACCAGACCATGAGGCCCAGTTTGTCGGCCGTGCGCGTCATGCGCTCGTCGTGGGGATAGTGGGCGAGACGGACGTAGTTGCAGCCGAGTTCTTTGGCCCAGCCGAGGAGGGTGTCGACGTCTTTTTGCGAATAGGCGCGGCCGGTGCGATAGGGGGCTTCTGCGTGAATGGAGATGCCGCGAAGGAAGACGGGCTGGCCGTTGAGGAGGATCTGGGTGCCGCGGGTTTCGATGGTGCGGAAGCCGATTTCGTCTTCGAGTTTGTCGGTGCTGGAGGAGAGCTCGATTTTGTAGAGTTTCGGATTTTCGGGGGACCAGAGGCTGAGGGATTTTGCAGAGAGGCTAATAGCAGCTCGAGAGTTAGCGTCTACCGTGGCCATGGTCGAGGCTTTCAGTTCGGGAATGGCGACGGCGACTTTCGTTCCGGCAGGTGCGCCTTCGACGTGAACGTAGCCTTCGATGAGGGAGTGGTCGGTGCGGCTTAGATGGAGGTCATAGTCGTCGATGTGTTGGGTTGGGAGTTCGACGAGGGAGACGTCCCGGGTGATGCCGCCGTAGTTCCACCAATCGGTCTGCAGCGTGGGGACGCCATCGGCGATGCGGGTGTTATCGACCGAGAGGACGACGAAATTTTTTCCGTCTTTGAGTACGCTGGTGATCTCGCAGTCGAAGGGCGTGAAGCCGCCTTCGTGCTCGCAAACCTTCTTAGTGTTGACCCAGACGAAGCTGCGGTAGTTGGTTGCGCCGAAGTGGAGAAAGGTGCGGGTGTTGGGTTTGGCGGTGTGCTCGAAGTCGCGTTGATACCAGATGGGACCTTCGTAGTAGAAGAGCTCGGGGCGCTGGGTGTTCCAGTCGCCGGGGACCTTGAGTGTGCCAGCGTTGGCGAAGTTGTAGTCCTGCGGGTGACCGTTGGGGTCGAAGGGGGCGTTCATGAAGAAGCCGTCTTTGCGTAGGTTCTGGTGGAAGTCGTAGAGGCCGGTGGCGTACTGATCCACGATGACGTGCCAGTCGCCGTTGAGGGAAGTGACAGGGCGATGATCGATGTCCACGAGGAGCGTGGTGGTTGCCTGAGCTTGCAGATTGCGGACGGCGGGGACTACGAGGAGAGCAGCGAGAAAGAGGCGTGTTGCAGTTTGCGACATGGGTTCTCCGATGCGGTGCGCCCTTGTTCGGCGCGGGTGAGAGGCGAAAAGCGCTCCGGAGACATAATACTTCGGTCTTTGAACAATTGCTCGATGCGGGTAAGAGGGGAACCTGACGGGTGCAGATGCTACGGCAGGGTTGCAGTACTTAGACAGATGGTGATGACGACGAACTCAGCGGGTTTGATGGGGCGAAGCCGATCACGACGTTGACTCGGCCGTTCAAGATATCGATCTCAGTCATCGTCGTGGCATCGCATTTGACGAAGTAGGCCTGCTGGGGCTGGCTGCCCATAAGAGCGCCTTGTTGCCAGAGCCGGTTGAGAAAGTTGCTGGCCACGAGGCGGATGGATGCCCACAGCGTCGAATTGTTCGGCTGGAAGACGACCCATGGCAGGCCGGAAGAGATGCTTTGTTCGATGTAAGTGGTAAGGCGGCGGACGTTGACGTATTGATAGTCCAGGTCGTTGGCTCCTGCGGTGGTGCGCGCTCCCCATACCACCGTTCCGTAATTGGGAAAGGTGCGGATGGGGTTGATGGCGACTGAGGTTAGTTGTTGGGTAGCGAGATCGCTGAGGGAGAAGGCTGGAATTGCTCCCGGAATGATGGCGTTGGTTCCGGCAGGCGCTTTCCAAACACCGCGTGTGCTGTCGGTATTGGCGTAGATGCCGGCGACGGCTCCGCTGCTGCCGATCTCACGGCGTGAATTTTGACGTGGTGGATCGGGGACTGTGAGGCGTGGGTAGTAGATGGCTGCGTGACTGTTTGCTGTGAGTCCCGTACTTGCGAACCAGGCTCCCATTGCGGCAGGATTGGCGACGATCGTTGAGGGTGGGATGTCGGCGAGGTAAAAGGTGTTCTTTGAAGTGCAGAAGGAACCAGCGGCGAGCATGACGGCGTGCATGTCGGCAGGAGAGAGGTTCGAGGTAGCGGGAATCGAGAGGAGGTTGAAGGGGATGGTGAGACTGGTAAGAGCTGACTTGAGCTCTGATGCAAACGCAGTTGTTGACGGCTCGGCTGAGAGACGAAGGATGATGGCCTGCTGGCCACCGGTATTGAAGAACTGCTGGATCTGGTAGCTGGCTTCGCAGCGTGGGTCGAGGCCGCCGAAGGTCTGCTGGAAGGCTACAAAGCTGGTGATTGGAGTGGGAGTGGCCGCGGGACCGAAGTTGAAGAAGTCGATGAACGCAGTGACTGCTGTGGGGGTGTTCGCGGAGATTGGTGGAGGCGGTGTGGGGAGTTCGCCGATGATGGGGAAGCGGCCAACCATGGTTGCAAGGATGCGACTTTGGATAGGATTTGTATAGGGATAACTGTGGTCTGCGAAGAGGATCAGTAGAACTCGACGGGGATAGGTACTTCGACGCGAGGGAGGAAGAGGGAGAAGACGGTGCCGTGGTATTTCGGGTCCTGAGAGCTGCGAAAGGTGAGGCGGCCGTGGTGTCGGCTGACGATTCCGGCCGAGATCCAAAGGCCTAGTCCCGTGCCGTTGAGATCCTTGGTTGTGTAGAAGGGTTCGAAGACGCGGGCGCGGACGGCTGGGGACATGCCGTGGCCGGTGTCTGCGATGGAGATGCGGATACCGGAACGGCCTTCGGGATATTGGGCCGAGTAGCTCATCGCATCGTGAGCGCGGACGAAGAGACGGCCCCCGTGACGCATAGCGTCGATGGCGTTGGCGATGAGGTTGTTCAGAACCTGGCGAATGTCATTTTCGAAACAGAGGATCGTGGTTTTGGTGGCGTAGCTGGCCTCAACCATGATGCTGGAGTTGGCGAGGCGGCCCTGGTAGAGATTGAGGACCGCGCCGACGAGATCGGCGGCGCTGACGTGAGTGGCTCGGACGGCCTGACGGTGAAAGCGCAGGGTCTGGGTAGCGATCTGGCAGACGCGGGCGAGCTCGGCCTGGGCGATCTGGACGTAGTTACGGATGCCATTGGGGAGATCGTCGGACAGCGCGACGAGGTAGAGGAGATTGGTGATGGCCTCGAGGGGGTTGTTGATCTCGTGTGAGATGGAGCTAGCGAGGCGGCCGACCGCTGCGAGCTTTTCGCTTTGAATGAGGGCGGCTTCGGCTTTTTTCTGGTGAGTGATTTCGAGGACTACAGCGATGATTGCCCTGACGGCTCCATTGGCGTCGCGGATGGGTGAGTAACTGACGTTCCAGTAGCGATGTACCCCAGGGCGGGTGGGGAGTTCGCCTTCAAGGAGAAGGTTTCTGACGAAATGGCCTTGAGCGACGCGCTCGAAGATCTCGCGGATTCCTTTGAGAGGTGCGAGTTCGGTAATTGTCCGGCCAAGAACCTTTTCTCGCGGCAGGCCGAGGGTCTCGCACTGGCGATCGTTGATGCGTATGTAGCGGAACTCGACTGGGTCGAAGAGAGAGAGGCCGACGGGTGCGGTCTGATAGATGGTTTCGAGCTCGACGCGCTGGCTCTCGGTCTCTTCCTGACGTTGCTGTAGCGCGTCGGCGAAGGTCTTGCGGTCGTCAATATCGATACCTACTCCGAGCCAGTTCAGAATGGCACCGGACTCATCGCGGATGGGCTGGGCACGAATCCACCACCAGCGGGTGTTGCCATCTGAGGCGCGTACGACGCGGGCTTCGATATCGAAATCGCGTCCCTGGCCGGCAGTGCGCTGCCAAGTCTCGACGATACGCTGGCGATCATCCGGGTGTATGGCTTCAAGGAGATTTTGAGTGCTGAGGTTCTCGGTCGCAGAGCCGAGGTAGTCGAGCAGTCCGTGATTGGCGTAGGTGGTGTGCCCGGTAGGGTCGCTCATCCAGATTGCGTTGGGATTGAGATCTGCGAGGACACGATAGCGTGCCTCGCTGGTCCGCAGCGCCTCTTCGTTTCTCTTGCGTTCGGTAATGTCGATAGACAAGCCGTGCAGGCGAATGGGCACCCCATCCTCCACCACAGCGTTACCACGGTTCTCAATCCAGATCAGGCTGCCATCAGGCAAGACGACCTGAACGTCCATCACGATCGTCTCCCCGGTTGCGACGGTTTGCGAGATGGCGCGCTCGATGAGAGGGATGTGGGAAGGTTCAACAAGCTTGAGGAAAGACTCGAGGGTGGAGACTTCGTCGGGGGCATAGCCGGCGAGCGAGTACGAGCCGGGACCAAAGGTGACCTTGCCAGTGGAAAGGTCGATGTCCCAGGTTGCGACGAGAGCGGCGCGTTGAACTACAGCAAGGAGCTCCTGCTGTTGCTTGAGGAGCAGTTCGGATTCCTTGCGAGCGGTGATGTCGCGGACGAAGAAGACGATGCCATCGTCGGAAGGCCTGGTTTGAATGGATAGCCAAAGATAGAGCGGTGCGGGATAAAAGGCTTCGAACTCGCCAGAGATGCGTTCGTTCATGGCACGCTCGGCGTGGTAGCGGTAGCTCCCCTGCTGGGTAATCGGAAACTCCGCCCATAGATTTTTCCCGATGAGGTCTCCGTTTACGGCGAGTAGCTCCTTTGCGCGACGGTTCAGAAAGGTAAAGTTCCATTCGCGGCTAATGCTGACGACTGCGTCGGTGGTGGCTTCAAGGACCTGCTCAAGCTGGCGGACGGAGGTATCGCGCAAGGCTTCTGCATGCTTGCGTTCTGTAATGTCCTGATAGTAGACGGCAAGGCCTTCGTCCGTCGGGCAGATCTGGACATAGATCCAAATACCGATGGTAGGGCAGAAATATTCGATATTGGCTGCCTCCCCCGTCTCCATGGCACCCCGCAGGGCCCGATCGAGGTCAGTGCCGATGTTGTAGGGGTAGATCTGCCAGAAGGTGTTTCGGTTAATATCCTCCCGAACGATTTGGCTGCGGCGAAAGGCCTCCTCATTGGCGAAGGTGACGATCCAGTTGTGATCGATGCAGAGGATACCCTCTCTGACCTGACCCAAGAGCCGAGCTAGTTGCTCATGCTGGCTGTCGGATTCGCGCCGACCTGCACCGCGTCGATTGGTGGTGGCGTCGGGTTTAGTTGAGGTCGAGGTGGGCATGAGCGGAACCTATCAAGAATGCGTACATCTTACAGGGGAGGTCATCTGAACATGCGTTCCGGAGATAACTCAAGCAATTCCACGCGATTCTGCAAGGAATTCAGAGCCGAGGTGAGGGCGGCGATTTCGGCCTCCATTTGGGCGAGGCGCTGAGTGGTAGTGGCGACGGATTGCGCGGCTTCGGTCTGCGGTTTGATGTCGGCAGTGGTCAGATCGGGTGACGCACCGAGGAGATGGACGTATCGGGACTCGCGGGAGCCGGATTGGCGGGGGAGGACGATCGTGAGGGGGCCGGTTTCTATAGTTTCGGTATTGGTTGCGCCGGCGGTCGGTCTGTTTGCGAGTCGTTCGAGGGTGGATTGGACGGCGGTGAGGTCATCGAAGGTGTAGAGACGATCGGCGCGGCTGCGGAGCTCTCCGGGGGTTTGAGGACCGCGGAGCATCAGGAGGCAAAGAATGGCGGTTTCGTCGCGGCGCAGGTTGAGTACGGTGCGGATGCGGTGTTCGTACTTGGGGACGCGTGAGTCGCGAACTGGGGTGACGAGGGCTAGATCTTCAAGCGAGTGAAGAGCCTGTCGGATCTCTTCTTCGTTGAGATCAAGGACGGGATCGCGGCTGGAGCGCTGGTTGCAGGCGTTGAGCAAAGCGTTGAGACTGAGGGGGTAATTCTCGGGCGTGGCGATCTCTTTTTCGACAAGGGAGCCGAGGACGCGGAGTTGGATGGGGTCGAGGTGCATGTCTACAGGGTGCCACAGCTCGTTCTGAATGATAATGAAGGCATTATGCAAACGAACAAACTGTTATTTCTGACAGAGGAACAGGTGGCGGCAGTGCTGTCGTATGAAGAGTTGATCCCGGCAATCCGGCAGGCGTTGATGGATTTTTCGGCGGGGAGAACGGTTCAGCCCTTACGTTCGATCCTGTCCGTGGAGGAGCATGGCGGCTGGTTTGCTGTGATGCCGGCAGTGTATGGCGGGGTCATGGGCGCGAAGATGGTAGCGTTCTATCCGGGGAACGTGAAGTTGCAGAAGCATACGCATATGGCGATGATTCAGCTGTTCCGCTCGGACACGGGAGAGCCGTTGGCGGTGATGGATGGACGGCTGATTACGGAGATGCGAACGGCGGCCGTGTCCGCTGTGGCGGTGGATCTACTGGCGGCACCGGAGGCGAGGGTGCTCGGGATTTTAGGTAGCGGGGTGCAGGCGCGATCGCATGTGAAGGCGCTGGCGCACGTGCGGAAGTTTGAGGAGATACGCGTCTGGAGCCGGACCGAGGAGAATGCGCGACGGTTTGCCGAAGAGGTTGGAGCGAGGGTAACTTCGGCGGAGGAGGCGGTGGCGGGTGCGGATGTCGTGTTGACCCTGACGAGTTCGCCTATACCGGTTTTGCAGGGAAGTTGGCTGAAGAAAGATGCCATCGTGTGTGCGGTGGGGGCAGTGACGCCAGGACGACGTGAATTGGATGAGGAGGCAATGCAGGGAACGGTGCTGGTTGAGTCGCGCGAAGCTGGAATGAAGGAACCAGGGGATATTCTGCTGGCAAAGGCGTCAGTGACCGCCGAAATCGGGGAGCTGTTGAATGGGGCAGGATTGGACCGGAGGGATAGGCCCGTAGTGTTCAAGTCTGTGGGGATAGCGATTGAAGATATTGCGGCTGCAAAGCTGGTTTATGAGCTTGTTTCCGGGCCTTCGGGCCAGAGGCAAATTTAGCTAAGTGATAGCAGCATAGTTGTTTAGGATCAAGAGTTGCGAGTTGGGCGCCACTATCACACTAAAGTTACATTCTCACGATGCCGATTACAGTATGAAATGAGTAAACTTTAATGAGCGAATGACAAATGGTAAATGTCATTTAGGATGATCATTCGCAAAGATTTTGTGGGTCCAGGGAGTTTGGATGCGGATATTGAGTTTACGAGGGGTCGCCGTGATGGCGGCGATGGTGGTGGTATTTGGGGTGAGCGGTTCGTCGTGGGCCAGAACGGTGAAGACACGGGTTCATGCGGGACTTAAAAGTTCGATGCATTTGAAAACTTCTCCGATGATGCATGGGGAAGAGGTCGTTCCGGGGGTAATGCCGGAAGAGATAGCAGCCGATGGGGCCTCAACGGATGTGCCGGAAGATGGAAAACCTTATCAGCTCAAGATGACCAATCTACATACGGGCGAGAGCCTGGATATTGTCTACCGGATCGGGAATACGTATGTGCCAGAGGCGCTGGAGAAGCTGAACTACTTTTTGCGCGACCATAATACGCAGGATGTGAGCAACTACGATCCGAAGGAATTCGATGTACTGCATGCCATGATGGCGCGGCTGGGGAAGCTCGACAGCGTGATCAGTGTAGTTTGCGGGTACAGAACTCCGGAGACGAATTCAGCTTTGCGGCACCATTCGCCGCAGACCGGGGTGGCAGAGCATAGTCAGCATATGGAAGGGCATGCGATCGATCTTCGAGTGTCGGGAGTGGCGACCGCTCAATTACGCGATGCGGCGCTTTCGTTGCAGGCCGGTGGGGTCGGGTATTATCCGGTAAGCCAGTTCGTGCATGTGGATGTTGGGCCGGTTCGGGAATGGGTATTTGGATCCAAGCAGAAACGAGCGATTCTTGCTCAGACACGACGCCGAGTGCATTCGAGCCATAGCTCGGGAGCCGTTGCGGGACAGTAGCTGCTTGTCTCGGTAGATCCCCCTCCTACTCGAAGCTGTGCAAAGTCTTCGTAACAGGTTAGATAGGTCTGGACTTTAGGTTTAAGTAAGCGCGTAAACTGGCGCGGACTTAAACCTAAATTTCTTTGTAGGACTATTCCAGGGCTAAGAATGTCAACTGGGTTGTGGTCCTTCGGGACCGGGTTCAATCGTACACACTGTCGATTTTCAGTGGTCAGATACCTAGGAGTTCCACCAGTATCCAAGCCCGATCAAGAGTAGTATGTTTCACCCCAATGGCAAGTAAAAATGGGTTCCCGATGCAGGAGAGCCGGAGTAATTTCGACGACCAGCTTCGCGCAAGGACGGTTTCAATGACCGTAAAGGCGACATCCCCGAGGACCCGAATACTTCGTTCGGTGGAACGTATCCTGTTGATCACAGGAGTGATCCTTCTTGGTGCCTACCTTGCTGCGCGCCTGTATGGTGTGATTGCTTCGCGCTATGCCGTTGCGGAATTTCACCAGAAAGCTGCTGCCGGGTTTGTTCCATCGCGTGCAGAGTCCGGCATAACGAGGCCGGCAGGCCTGGATACGAGCCTGTGGAGCGATAAGCGAATACGCGCTTACAACGAGAGTCTGAGCCACGCGTTTGGAGCGCCGCTGGCAGTGTTGTCCATTCCGAAGATTCATCTTGAAGTCCCGGTGTTTGAAGGCACCGATGACGTGACGCTGGACCGGGGGGTAGGGCGGATTACAGGAACGGCGCGTCCCGGCCGGCCGGGGAACCTTGGAGTTGCGGGCCATAGGGATGGATTTTTCCGCGGACTTAAAGACGTGACGACGGGTGACGAGATCAAGCTTGCTTTACCTGAAGGAGAAGCAACGTATGTTGTCGATCAAATAACGATAGTGACCCCGCAGGATGTTTCGGTTCTTCAACCCAGGCCCATCTCCACGATCACTCTGGTGACTTGTTTCCCCTTCTATTTTGTGGGGAGTGCGCCGGAGCGATATATCGTCTCTGCGTCTTTGAGAGCAGATTCACAACTAGCCGCAGGCCAAAGTGCGCGGCCAAACCCATAGGAGGAATAGATGGCAAATGCATATTTGAACAGAAGACGGATGTCCATTTTCCGCGCAGCGCTGTGCACGTTGGCCTGCGTGGTGGTATCAACAGGTGTCTGGGCACAGGACGTCAGTTCGACGACGACCCAAAAAGGACCGACGACGTACGAGACAACGGTGAGGAGCGGTACGGTCATTTACGTATCGGGCAATGAGCTTCTCGTTAAATTACACGACGGTACGTCGGAACACTTCGTTGTATCCCCCACTCAGACGTTTACGGTCGATGGCAAACAGATGACGATAGCTGATCTGAAGCCTGGGACACACCTGACGCAGACGATTACGACCCATACCACTCCGAAGACGATTACCACGACACGCACGATTCAAGGAAAGGTCTGGCACGTGAATGCGCCGAGCATGGTGATCCTCACACTGCCCGATGGAACGAACAAGCAGTACAACGTTCCCAAGGGGCAGATATTCAACATCAACGGCCAGAAAGATACGGTCTTTCAACTGAAGAAGGGGATGAATGTGAACGCGACGGTGGTGACGGAAGAACCCGTGATCGAGGCTTCGATGAGCAAGTCGGTGACGGGAGTTTCGCCTAAGCCTCAGCCCCAGGCCCAGGTTCCGAACGATGTGGGGACGCTGCTGGTGGAGAGCCCAGAACAGCCCACGACGACGGCCTCCGCTGAAGCTCCTCCGACCGCATTGCCAAAGACCGGGAGCGAGTGGCCGCTGGTTGGGCTGCTTGGGCTCGGCAGTCTTGGTGCGGGGATCTTGACACGGCGGATTCGGTTGGCCTGGAAGTAGAACTGGTTGAGTAGTGCAGGCAGGCCTCGTCGTTCAGTTGAACAAATGTCAATAAGAAGGGCCGCCCTTCGGGCGGCCCTTCTTATTTCTATGTTGAAGTGATTAGTCGCCTGCGACGGTCTCTTCCGACTCGACCTTCGCGGGTGCTGGCTTGATCTCGCCGAGGGAGATGAAGCCTGCCGGAGCGTCGGGCTCCTGGAGGATCTCCTTGCGGTAGAGCTTGGCCATGCGGGCGTTTTCGGCGTCCTGTTTGATCTTTGCATCACGTGCGCGGATCTTTTCCTCGCGGGCGTTCTTCGCGACACCGGACTTCTCGAAGGTGTCGTTGGCGGCGGCATTGACGTGAGCGTCGTTGAGGACGAGGTCGTAGGTGGCTTCCTTCTCGAGGCCGACCTTCTTGCCGCCGGCGAAGATCTCGTGACGACCGTGCTCCTCGTACCACTTGGTGAGGGTGGAGGTCATGTGCATCTTCTCGATGATGTTGCGCCAGCCTACGCCGGTGTTGTACGCGCAGAAGCTGATCTCACCCTCTTGCGTGGCGTAGGGGATGATGCACTGCTCTGTGCGGCGGAAGTCGTAGTTGAAGAGGTCCTGGAACCACATGCCGGCGATGAAGAGGAAGTTCCAGCGGTCGGCGCGGCGCTTGTCGATGTCTTCCTTGGTACGGTCAGCCTTGACCGAGCCGTAGTTGCGCTTGGTAGCGCCGGAGAACTTGTCGAACTTCATCAACAGGTCCTTCATCTTCATGTGCGTCGGGGCTTTGGATGGGTCGTAGTTCTTGAGCAGCGCAAGGGTCATGCCGATGAGCGAGAGGGTCTTGCCCCGGGCCGCGTCATTGACCTTGGCTACGTCTTTGGCGAGCTGGACGGCATCGAGGAAAGCGGTGACGGGAACAGCTTCCTTGGTCTCTTTGTCGATCATGATGGCGGTGCCGATGCCGCAGTTGGGGTGGCAGCCGCAGGAGATCTGACCCCAGTCGCGATCGGGTCCGTGGACGAGGTCGGCGAAGTCGGAGAAGGTGCTGATGAAGCTGATGGGGAACCAGTCGCGGACGGGCTCGCCGATGCCGGTTTGATTCTTGACGTCGTGGGCCAGGTGCGAGAGGGTGTAACGCTGGGCGGCGCGGCGCTCGTCGGAGACCTCTTCGTCGCGGCCAGTGAAGCTAACGGGCTGGAAGCTGAGGAAGTTGATCTTCTTCGGGTTGTCGAGCGCGAACTGGATGATATTGCCGACCTGCTCGTTGTTAATGCCGTTGATGATGGTGGTGACGGGCACGATGTCGACGCCGGCCTCATGGAGATTGTGGATGGCCTGGAGTTTGACGTCGAATGCGTTACCGACCTTGCGGTGCGAGTTGGCAGCGTTGCCGATACCGTCGAACTGGAGGTAGGCGTAACGGAGGCCGGCTTCAGCGGCGGCCTTCGAGAATTCTTTGGACTTGGCGAACTCGATGCCGTTGGTCGCGGCCTGAACGGATTCGTAGCCGAGTTTGCGCGCGTAGGCGACGGCGTCGAGGAAGTAGGGCGAAAGGGTAGGCTCGCCACCGGAGAACTGCACGCTCATCTGACGACGCGGCTTGATCGTGATGGCGTTGTCGAGCATGGTCTTGATCTCGTCCCAGGTGAGTTCGTGGACGAAGCCGACCTGGTTGGCGTCCATGAAGCATGGGTCGCACATCATGTTGCAGCGGTTGGTGAGGTCGATGGTGAGGACCGAGCCGCGGCCGTGGGTGACGGTCGAGGTGCCGTGGTTGTGGAGCTTCTCGTCGTTGTGGGCGCGGATGTCGCGGCCGGGGAAGACGTCTTCGAGATGCTTCATCATGGCGGGATCGATGGACATGACGTCCTCGAAGTGGCCGTGGATGGGGCAGTCCTTAATCATGAGGATCTGGCCGTCGCGCTCAATGATCTGGGCCTTGATCTCGCCGACCTTTTCGTTGAGGAGGATCTCGTGGGGGAGTTTGCCGTCGACGATCTGCTGGCGGATCTCAGGGATGCACCTGGGGCAGAGGGAGTCGGTGGTACGGGGCCAGCCGAGAGGCGGCTTCTCTTTCTGGTAGCTCTTAAGAAGAGGCTTGTCGCTCCATTTTGGGGTGAAGCTCTTATTGGGGCTGATTGCATTCAGCCTGCTGAAGATTGCCCAGCCTGCTTTGGCTCCATAGGTGAGAGACTTCTCGAACAATTTGGCCTTCGGCATTAATTTCTCCTGATATAAGTTCGACGCTGGATGCCCATTGAAGGGGGAGGTTCCCGATACCAAGGTATCTGACTTCTTTATATGAAGATGCGGTGTGGATCCTCTGAGATCCACTGATATTAGAGTACGCACATAAAACGCCAAATCGAAGCATCGGCAAGTGAACGGCGAGATTTTGCATTGAATGGGGATTACGAGGGAGCGACCGAAGCTAGTTAAGACGGACGCTCTGCTCGATGGCGGCCAAGGTCGTGCGATTTTCTGAGCGGGTCCAGGTCTCGATGAGGGTAAAGATCTTGTAGCCGCGACGGAGCCCGAGGACGCGCTGGTGCAGAGTTACCCCTTCGGAGTTATCAAAGGAAGTCTCAAAGCCTGAGGCAAACCTTCCGGCGAGGGTGGTAGTGACAGGGGTGAAGGCAGAGGAAGGATGACGGGTCTTCACATTTTTCTCGGTGAGATTCAACATGGTATCGATGGAGTAAGTCGCAAACTGCTCCTCGATCATGACGCTGACCCCATCGGCTCGCAACGAGGCAAGGGTGTCTTCTGCGTGGAAGGGAGTCCAGCCTTCCGGAACTGTGAGTTCGATGCCTTCGTGCGAGTCACGGAAGGTCAGGCCGGTGGGCCCCTGCTCAAGGTTTCCATTGCTTCGGACGGCGTGACCATTGAGAGCCATCAAGATTGCGTAGAGGATAAGCATGGTGGCGCCGATCAGCCCAAAAAATCCCATGGCCAATGCCGGATTGAACCTGCCTGGATTGGCCTGCTCGACGACGTCTGCGGAATGGTTGCCTTCGGGATCGACGGTTGAGCGCAACTCGGAATGTGCGGCGAAGAGGCGTTCGCGGGCGACTCGGTATCCGTCGAGTGCGATGGCGACCTGAAGGGAGATGGCCAGCACCTGGGTCCAGACGTTGGTGTGTTGAAGGAGGAGCGCCTGGGTTGCGCACATCGCGAGAAAACATACGATGCCTTTCGTGCGGTCACCGAGATAAAAGTAGCCGAAGCCCTTGGTCGTCAGATTAAGGATAGCGGTGGTGCGGGGGTTCGCGCCAATCAGCCATCCCGTGACACCGGCATTCCACTCTCGTGCGCTGAAATAAGCATCAACGATGGCGAAGAGATAGAGAGCAGGAGCGGTGATGAGCGCTGATGCGTGGAACTGTCCGTCACCGCCGGCGATGGCGAGGAGGCACAGTAGCTCGAACCCAATGATCCACGCGGCGTGACGCCAGAAGCGGAGGTAGAGATGACCAAATCCGGGGAAGACGAAAGAGAGTAGAAGCGCGAGGACAGGGTTGCGCCGGTTTTCGGGTTGTGTAGGAGCCAGGGCAGGGAGGGGTTCGTACGTCAGGAGATTAAGTGTCATTCTTGCAGCACCGGGCCCTGTGTTATCGAGAGTACGGGCATTCTAACCGCTGCAATGGAAAAGACAAGAGAAAGGTGCAAAAGCAGAACGTCCGGTTACGGGATTCCTGCGAGGCCGTTGGTGCTGGCGATGTTGTTGATGATGCGCTGGACGAAGATGATGCGGATTTGGACGTGACTGGCGACGTCAGGAAGGAACTCGTTGAGAAGGTTGTTGACGGGATCGAGGCCGTAGCTGGTGAAGATGCGGGTGACGGTGGACGCGCCGTCGGGGTGGATGCCGGGGACGTAGAGATTGTCGATCTCGGCGCTGATGGGGTAGGCGAGCAGTGTGGAGTAGTTGGGCATCGATTTGCCGCTATCGCTGCGGGAGATGACAGTGCGGGAGATGGAGTAGACGATGCGCCGGGTGAGTTTGGCGTGAGGCATGCGGAAGTAACGCGGGTCCTGATGGAAGACGACTGGGAGGGTGAAGGCTCCGAAGAACTGAAGGGTCGCGTCCTGCAGGAGGCTGACGCCGACGCTCCTGCCGAAGCCTTTGAGACCGGGGCCGTAGGCTGTGTGCGAGTCGGCTGCGATGGTGATGGCGGAGATGCCGAGGATGGTGCCGACGTTGGAGGGATCGACGAGCTCGTGGAGCGCCAGATAGCCCTTTTCCTGCCAAGTCATGGGGATGACGATGTTGCTGGTGAGGAAGCGCTGGTAGGGATAAATGAGCTCGGTGCAGGGCTTGGGCGCCTGGTCGTAGTGGCTGGGGTCGACGTAGACGACCTTCATGGCACTGATCATGCCGCAGTGGTGAGCGCCGTTGCCAGTTACCTTGAATGAAGCTTCCGCGGCGACGACGATATCTTCCTGGGTTGACTGAGCCGGCTCAGGTGCGTCAGGGAGATCGTTTGAGGACGAGTCGGGGAGATGAGCCGGGGTTTCGGGGACGGTTGGCGGCCGTGTCTGCGCGAATGCAGTCATTGCGGACAACAGCAGTCCGGTTGTTAGCAACCGACGCATTCTAAGGGCCCCCTGCTCCTCTCCATAGTGCGCGGCGGAATCTACGGCTACGGCTGCTTTTTCTTGATGTGAAGATCTATTAGTACATCGACGATGAATTCATCGACAACAAAACCCAGCGCGGAGCCGCCGAGAGAGGTGCCCCAGGTTGAGAGGACCTCGGTGGTGGTTGTATTGATGCTGGGATAGTAGACGATGGTGAGGGCGGAGCCTGCGGCGTTGCCCGCGATGAGTGAGAAGTTGGGTGTGGTTTTGCCGCTATCGGTACGGGTGATGATGGAGCGGGTTCCGGCGTAAACAAGCCGCTTAAAGAATGGGTGACCAGGACCCATGATGTAGTAGCGAGGGTCTTCGCGGAAGAGCGGAGCGAACAGAGAGTTGCTAAAGACACCTTCTGAAAAGCCGCGGGCAACGGCTGCTCCGAATCGCTGGGCGAAGGCTTCACTATTGGTTCCATAGTTGGGGCTGCTGTTGAGTACATGCTCATACCCAGCAGACGTTATCCACCCGACTGCGGAGTAAAGAGATACGGAGGATTTGATGCCGCCGAGAACCTTGTCGCGCACGGACATCGGCTCCGCAATTTCCTTAGGAGAAATCACCATCTGCATGTGGAGGGCGGCCTTTGGGGCTGCCTGACCCTTGGGTACCGTTCGGGTTTGATCCTGACCGAAGGAGAATTCGGTGGGATCGTCGCAGTCGGCTGAAGCATCGACCGAGCTGCTCGATGCGGTAGAGCTGGTCGAGGGGCTGAGAAGTGCACCGGGTGAATCGGGAAGTTCCAGACGGGCATTTGCGGTACCTGGGTCATCAGGTGCGGGCTTGGCTGTGAGCGTCGCCTGAGCCAAGGCGAAGGGGGTCAGAGTGATCATCAGAGCGACGACCGAGCAGAAAGCAGGTTGTTTTGGCTGGAGGAGAAGAGAACCTGGAATGCGTATCGTGCCCAAAATAATCACCTCGCAATAGTTACTCTTACGCACCTGTCTGGCAATGGGGAGGCGAACCTCGGCACTATGCCTTATCGATGAAAAGCCAGTATATGCGCAATTTATTCTTCTTCGGACGCATAACTGCGACTGTAAGTTGCCTAATGTATTGATACTGAGACGAAATCGGCCCAATTGGCGTGAATTTTTCCGTTCGGGATTTTTCGGCAAGTTTAGCGGAGAACGATCGTTACCAGAGGGGCACAGGCGCGGAATCGAGTGTAACGGACGGTTGACCATGGGTTTTTCCCATCATCTAATCGACGGGGAAGAGGTGTGGCATGCCGACCGAGGAGCAACGACGACCGTGGGAACAGCAACTGCGGGATGCGACGGCGCATCTCGAGGCAGATTTGAAGAACGTTGTGAAGTACATCAACGATGAAGTGGTGCCGGAGGTTCGGCGGAACGGTTCTGAGGCTTTGCGGGCGGCGGCGGTTGAGTTGCATCGACTGGCGCAGCGGATGGACGACTACGCGCGGACGCCTCCGCCACCAAAGGATGCGCCAAAGCCGTGACGCGGACGCGGTATGGCTGCGCAGCTGCGCTGTCGGCATTCGCTCTGATGGCTGTGGGTTGCCACCGGAAGACGACTGTTGCTTATCAACCGCCGCCGACCAATACCAGTGCGAAAAGCGGAGTTTCGCGGCCTTCCACCCCAGGGACAGCTTCGACTGCTACGATTCCCTCCCCTGCTCCACTGCCGAATAGCTTGGGAAAACCCGTCTCGGCTGAGATTGGGCTGGCGAGTTGGTATGGGCCTCCGTATGCCGGACGGAAGGGCGCCGACGGGACGGTGTACGACCAGAATGCGATGACGGCTGCTCACCTGACACTGCCGATGGGGACCATGGTCCGAGTGACGAACCTGAGTACGAATCAGTCGGCGGTGGTGAAGATTACGGACCGAGGGCCGTTTGTGCGAGGGCGGATTATCGATCTCTCGCTGGCTGCGGCGAAGGCGACCGGAGTCTATCGCGCCGGCGTGGCGAAGGTGAAGGTGGAGGCGTTTGCCGCGCCGGTTCGGGCGAATGCGGATCCGGGTGGACGGTGGTGTGTGCAGATTGGGGCGTTTTCGCGAGAATCGGATGCGGTGAAGCTGAAGGAAGATCTGTTGCGGCGATATGCGACAGCGAAGGTGATTGAGTTTCCCGGGCCCACGGGATATTGGGTGCGGGTCAATCCGAAGTTTCCGGATAAGCGGACCGCGACTGAGGTTGCCGATGGGATTCATCCGAAGGATCCGGCGGCGGAGCCTTATTTGATACGGACAGATTAGTGTGTGTAGTCTGTCAGAGCATTTTTCGGCGCCGGGCTGAGTATGGTTATAGCGCCTCGAACGAAATGCGAGGATTCTTCGCTACGCTCAGAATGACAACTTTTTTTTACCGCGCAGGCCTGAAAGAGATTTATGCGATGAGGCGTTTGCCGGTGCGCCGTTCGAGCTCCTGGCGAAACTCGGTGGCAGCGGAGTGGTTCGAGGTGTGGTTGATGGTGACGCGATTGTCCCCGAGAACGCGGGTGATCCGGCCGGCCTGCGCGGCCTGAATGGCCATGACCTCGTTGTATTGGATCGTCTTTGACGGCTGAAACCAGAACCGCTGAGTGATGGCCGTGGGGGTGAGGGTGATGGTGCCCGGCATCTGCGCAAGGATGACGGCGATTGCTGCAAAGAAGAGTACGGGCACCCACCACGCGACCGGCTGCTTTCCGACTATCCAAAAATAGATCACCAGAGCGATGAGAGCCGGCAGGATGATGATGCGGGTCCAGGCGATGAGCGGCTTGATGCCGAAGACGAGTCCTTCCGCGGTCTGTCTTGAGGAGCCAGTGGTGAAGCGACTGCCGAAGACAATGAGGAGCACAACGCCGAAGGCGATTGCGCGGAGTGTTGCGGGATCGAGATGCATCTTAACTTCCCCTTGTGTGTTTCTCTACTTTACAGGCGGCGGCGCGTAGTAGGGGAGTTTTTGCTGCTCGAGGGTGGCGCGCTTGACGCCGATGTCTTCAAAGAGAAGGCTGGGGGCAATGGTGGTCTGAGGGATGGGGCCGAGGGAGTTGGATATGTAGGCGTCGTTGCCTGCGGCTACGATTCCTGAGCGTAGGCTGCGGTTGTCGAGTTCATCGAAGACGGCACCGCGTACGAGCTGACGGGTTCCGTCGGCTTTGACATGGTAGAGCAGGCGCGGGAGGAGCTCGCCTCCGAGAGTTTCTACGGCGTAGACGTCTTTACCTAGTTCTTTCGCCATGGCGAGCAGACGTTTGTTGAGCTCGTCTTTCGAGAGCGCCTGATCGGATTTGATCAGGACGACGCCGGAGCGGGAGTGTGGGGCTTGTGCCGGGGCTGCGCGGCCGTGACCGTTGGAGGTGGCGAAGTCCTTGACGGGTTCGCGGCCTATCAGGAAGTTTTCGAGCTTGCCGTGGACGACGATGTCGACCGACTGCGCAGGAACACCTTCGTCATCGATGGTGTAGGCACCAAGGAGAGACTTGCCGTTGAGCTTTGTCTGCAAGGGGTCGTCGGTAACGTTGAGCATGTCGGGAAGAACGCGTGATTTGAAGCTGGAGGTGTAGGCGCCGGTCGTTCTGGCGGTGGTGCCCATCTCGGGACGGTCGGCCTCAACGTTGGGGACGAAGACGCGGTTGAAGACGTCAGCCACGGCGTCTCCGCTGAAGAGGACGGGACCATGGTAGTCCTCGGCTGAGATTACGGGGGCGTTGCGCAGTTCTTCGAAGCTCTTGAGGTCTTCGATGACGCGCTTGCGAAATGCAGAGGCGCTTTCGAGGTCTTTCGCGTTCACACCGACGGTGCCGTTGTCGCGACTGAGTCGCATGCCATCGGCTGCCTGGCCGCCGACGCTGATGGCTCCGTTGTATCCGGTATAGCCGGTGCGGACCATGGTGCCTTCGGTGTTGACGAGGTAGCGGTTGAAGGCGACGCCACGGATATTGGCGATGGAGTACTGAACGTGCTCGGCGAAGGGACGCGTTTCGGGGTCTGAGGCGTAGAGGCCGCTGGCTTCCACGATGCGCTTCTTCCACTCGTTCCGGTCGAGTTCGAGGACGGCGAGCGGGTTGAATCTGAACGACAGGCTTGGCCTGGGCAAAGTCAGACTGGGACTGGGCAGACTGAAACTGCTTCAGCGCCGCTTGCTTGGTGGAGTAGGCGCGGAGAGCGCTTTTGTAGGCTGCGTCGGTGGCAGTCCAGAGCGCGTACTGGAGAGCGAGAGGGTTGTCGTCGGTGGGGGCTAGTTCGATAGCGCCGTCACCGCGAGTACTGCTGCTGTCGAGGGCATAGTCGCCGATGCGAACAGTGACACGGATGATGCGCTGATGGCTGAATTCTTCGCGGGTGAGTGCGCCGTAGTTGGCGACGGCCTCGTAACTGGCGATGTCGTCGAGGCGGTATTCGACGAAGTATGGCTTCTGCATGCCGGGCAGCATGAGTCCTTTTTCGCGATCGAGCTCCTGCTGCATTGCGATCAGGAGGGGGTCCTTGACCTGGGCGGGCGAATCGGCAATGGCTTTATTTGTAACTGAAAAGGTGGCTAATAGAGTTGCCGAGCAGATGGCTGCCGAGATGAGCTTCGTGATTTGCGTCTGTTTAGGAACGAATTTCATTTATTGGCCTCCCTTTCCGCCGGCATTTGCTGCTCCTGGTGGCGGGAGGATGGGTGGGCGAGCTGTTCCCTGGGCCTGGCGCTGGGTTTCGATCTCGCTGACGAGCATGGCTGGGGCGACCGCGCTGACGGGGATGCTGCCGGATTCCGCCCCGCAGATACCGTTGAAGATGTCCTGCTTGTTGTTGGTGGCGAGGATACGGTTGAGCGCGGCCTGCGGGGTGCCTACGATGCTGACGCCGCGGACGAGTTCGTCGGGACGGCCGTCGACATAGACACGGTAGACGACGAGAGGGATGACCTGGAAGGCCTGTGGTGAGCGGCGGGTTGTGACGGCGAAGCCCGAGGAGATGTCTTCAAAGTAAAGGCCATAGGCTTTGCCTTGTTTTTTGGCTTCGGCTTTTAGCATCTCGCGGAGTTCAGTGTCGGTCACCGTCTTGGAAGAGGTGACGATGAGGTTGCCCTGGCGACCGGTAGGCATGTGGCCTACCTCGGAGCGGCCGTGGCCGTTTGACGTGGAGAAGCTGGCGATGGGTAAGCGCGACATGAGAAAGGTGTCGAGGACGCCGTCTTTAATGAGATCGACGCGCCGCGCAGGCTGGCCTTCGTCGTCGTAGCTATAGTGGCCGCTGAGGGAGACGCCGTCGAAGGAGGCGAGGGTTGGGTCGTCGGAGACGCTGAGGAAGGTGGGCAGGATCTGCTTGCCGAGGAGTTTGGTGAAGGTCTGGCCTTCGTCGTCGCCGCGCTGACGCTGGCCTTCGAGGCGGTGGCCGAGGACTTCGTGAAAGAAAACGGCGGAGGCGCGGCCGCTGAGAATTGCCGGGCCGTTGAATGGCTCAGTGACGGGAGCTTCGCGGAGGGCGACAAGATTTTTGGCCATCGCGATGGTCTTGTCGGTGAGGGTTTTCTGGTCGGGGAGATGCGCTGCGTCGTCGGACTCGAAGGTCTCGGCGCGGAAGAGGTCCATACCGTCGGCGGCGCGGGTGCGGGCCACGATGACAAGACGGGCGACGTGGCTGGGTGTGGCGACTTTAGTTCCTTCCGAGGAGACGAAGTAGTCGGTTTCGGTGGAGGCCTCAAGGGCGACGTTGTTGAAGAAGACCTCGGGATATTGTTTGAAGATGCTGGAGAGCTCGCGAATGCGATTCTGCCAGGAGTCGCGGTCGACGACGAGAACAGGAGAGGGCGGGAGCAGATCATTGGCCGCCTTTTCATTGGAGAAGTCTGCGGAACTGTCCTCTTCTTTTGCGCGGACCTGCTGCTCGGTCTTCACCTTGAGGTAGCCATCGATGGCTTTGGCGTAGCCGCGGTTGGTGGCGAACCAGAGACTGCGAGCGAGGGCGGCTCCGTCGTCGGTCAGGGGGAGCGGGACGGTGGTGAGTGCGCTGTTGCGATGATCTCCGTGGGTGTTGTCCTCGGCTGAGGTGCCGAGGCGAACCTGGACATCGGCGGTGCGGCGGCGACTCTCGTTCGAAGCAACGATGGCGCCAAACTGCGCGGACATGGCAATGCGGTCGGAGTCGGAGACGGCATAGCTAAGGAAGTAAGGTTTGGGCTGCTGGGCGGCATCGGCAGGGTTGTTTCCGAGGGAGTTCATCGCGCGATGCAATTCGGACTCCATGGTGTCGATGAGGACCGATGTCGGACTTGGCACCGGATTTGAGGTTGCTGCTACTGCGATGTGGCCGACGGGGATGATGGCCACAACTGCAAGACCGACTAAACCGAAGCCGGCAACTGCCACTTTTTGTCTGCTCATGGGTACAAGAACTCGTTTCGCCTGCAAAAATACGCTTGCTGCCGAGTGTATCGGAAGTGCCGATGGTCCGTCCGATGCGACGCAGCTATCGCTGCAGTAGCCTGGTGGATTGGACGGGCGAGACGGCTTTAAGTTGACAGCGCTAACGAAGGCTATGGCGCCAGATGCTGAGCCAGAGGACGAGACCGACGAACAGGGTCAGGAGGAAGGACTCGGCGAGGCCGAAGACAGGCCGGCCGGAGGCACGCAAAGCGAGTGCCAGGAGAGTTGCCAGCGTCAGCACAACACCAATGCGCATGGCGCTCTGGCCGTACCGGGTTGGCGTGAGCGATTCAGGACGTTTTGTGGGAAGCTGACTGGTGATACGCGCGGCAAAGTCAGCGGGGATATGGGGCATGGGCACGGTTTCGAGGGCGCGAGTGAGCCGCTGCTCCAGATGCTCCACTTCTTCCGGCGACATAGTTTGCTTGTCTGATGGATCGAACGCCTGATTTAGCGGCTGGTCGTGCATGTCTCGCTCCTCTCGTGTGTTTGACGTTGCTGAAGGGCTTCGCGTAGCTTTTTGCGGCCCCTGTGCAGATGGGTTCGAATCGTACCGATGGGCATTCCGAGGGCGTACGCGATTTGCTCGTAACTCCGCTCCTCTTGATGATAGAGAACGAGGATGGTTCGCTCAATCTGGCTGAGACGCTGAAGCTGCTCTTCGACGGATTGCTGGAACTCGCGCTCCTCGATCTGCTGCTCGGCGTTGCGGTCGGGGTGGGCGAGACGCTCTTCCCATGCGGAGGTGTCGTCGGAGAGGGAGACGTGGGTGTCTCGGTCGCGGCGGCGGCGTTTCCATTCGTCCTGGGCGACGTTGACTGCGATGCGATAGAGGTAGGTAGTGATGAGGGCTTCGCCGCGAAAGCTGGGAAGGGCACGGTAGAGGCGGAGGAAGACGTCCTGGGCGAGGTCGTCGAGGTGCTCGTGGCTACCGGTTAGGCGCAAGAGGGTGCGGAAGACCATTGCCTGGTGGTCATGCACCACTTGCTCGAAGGTGAGATCGGCGTTCAAGCAGAGTTAGACCTCAGAGTGCACCTAAAGTTTCATGGAGGAGAGTGAAACTTTGCAAGGTCGGTCCGGTCTAACGCGGGCAGAAAGGGAGGTAGTGATATGGATTTCTTTATGAGCCCGCTTATTGTGCCCGTGGCAGGTTGTGCCGTCGGAGCAATCGCAATCGTTTCAGGGATCTGGCTGGATGGACACAAACGGAGACTTAAGTCGGAGGAGCGGCTAGCGATGCTGGCGCGCGGAGTGCCATTGGCCGAGATCGAAAAGATACTGGGCGCAGGTAGCGAGGACAAGCCTGCGGTGAAAGACCCGCTGCAGAGCCTGGGAAATGCCCGGCGTGCCGGCATTGTTCTGGTCTCGGTCGGAGCTGGGCTGGTTCTATTTTTCCTTGTTCTGGCAGAGATTCTGCACGTGCGCGAGATACTGTCCGGGGCGGCGGCGGGGCTTATTCCGCTGGCGATCGGGATTGGCTTCTTTATCGACTACAACCTCCAGAAGCGCGAGTTGTCGCGCTTCGGGTTGGAGGTTGGAGCGGAATCGCCCGGAGATACTCCGCGCCGGTAGCGCAACGCCAACGGTAATTTTGCTCTGGTGGTATGAATCGTGCACACTGGATTCATTGAATCCGGAGATCGCTCGTTGATACGTTTGCGTGGTGTGTTGTTTATGCTGGTTGCTCTTTTCGCTGTATTGGCAGGGTCGGGACGGGCGCAAGGCACTACTCCGACTGAGGCACGAGCTCTGCGGGAGGCGGCGCAGAATCGAACCGCTTATGTTTTGCCGCCGGAGAAGCTGAAGAAAGCTGAGGCCCTGTTTCAGGCCCGGACGCTGCTACATTTCGCGGGTGAGGGATGGGGGATTCTGCAGCTACTACTGCTGCTGGCGCTGGGCTTGCCGGCGTGGATGCGCGATGTTGCAGAGAAGACTACGAAGAATCGCTGGTGGCAATGCTTCGTGTTCGTTTTTCTCTTTCTGATGGCGATTACGCTGTTGAATGCTCCGCTGAGAGTGTATGGACACCATGTTGCGGTGGCTTACGGCTTGTCGGTGCAGGGGTGGAGCAGTTGGGCTTGGGATAAGACGAAGAGTTTTCTGCTGGCGTGGCTGGTTGGGTCGCTGTTGGTGATGATTTTGTTCTGGGTGATTCGGAAGTCACCCAGGCATTGGTGGTTCTGGTTCTGGATTCCCACGATGGTAGCGGTGTTGTTTGGGGTTTTTCTCGTCGCCGATCATGGTCGATCCCATGTTCAACAAGTTTGAGCCGCTGGCGCAGAGCAATCCGGCGCTGGTGGAGCAGTTGGAGCGGGTCGCTGGCCGAAGCGGCGTAAGTCTGCCGCCGGACCGGATGTTCTACATGCGGGCAAGCGAGAAGGTGACGAGCCTGAATGCGTATGTGACGGGCTTTGGGCCATCGAAGCGGCTGGTTCTGTGGGATACGACGATCGCTGCGTCGACTGCGGATGAGTTGTCCGGAATCTTCGGGCATGAGCTGGGACATTATGCACTGAATCACATCGTGCTGGGAGTGCTCCTAAGTGCGGTGATGTTGCTTGCCGGTTTTTTTGTTGGGCAACGGACGGCATGGTCGCTCCTCGCACGTTATGGGGCGCGGTGGCATATTCGTTCGCAGAACGACTGGGCCTGCCTAGTGGTGCTGGTGCTGGTGCTGAATGCTTTGAATTTCCTCTCGGAGCCGATTGAAAACGGGGTCAGCCGGTCGATCGAACACGCGGCCGATGTGTACGGGCAGGAGGCTATCCATGGGATCGTCGCGGATCCTCAAGCCACGACCCAGCAGGGGTTTCAGCGGCTTGGGGAGACTTCACTGGATGATCCGACGCCACATCCGTTCGTGGAGTTCTGGACTTTCAGCCATCCCTCGACTGCCGAACGCGCTGCCTTTGCAGCGGCTTACAACCCGTGGAAGGCTGGAGAGCATCCAAGATATCTCCGACCATGAAGATACCGCTGAGCAATATGACATCTTCCGACTGCCTGTTCTGCAAGATCGTCGATGGTACTATCCCGGCCAACCGGGTGTACGAAGACGAACTCTGCATCGGGTTTCCTGACATCAATCCCCAATCCCCTACTCACCTGTTGATTGTCCCCAAGCAGCATATCGGCTCGATCGCGAAGGCGCAGGCCGAAGATACCGCATTGCTGGGCCATCTGATGGCGGCTGCGGCTGGGATTGCACGCGCTGAGAAGCTGGATGACGGCTACCGAATCGTCGTCAACACAGGAGACGATGGCGGGCAGACGGTGCACCATCTGCACCTACATCTGCTTGGCGGCCGGCACATGACATGGCCTCCGGGATAGGTTTATGAGAGAGATTCTGTGAACAGAAAGGCCCGGTAGGATCTTCTACCGGGCCTTTCCGCGGAATTTAATACAGCCGCTCGAGCGAGTGAGCTCTACTGGTTGAAGTTGGGCTCTTCTTCCTCTTCCATGCCGTAGCGGCGGAGGAGGTTTGGCAGGTTCTGCGAGAAGGCGGCGCGCGGCATGACCGTGTCGCAACCGGCCTCGGTGGCCTTGGCCTTCAGGTCTCCCTGGAGGTGCGACAGGAACCCGATGATGGAGGTGTTGCGCTTGAGCTTGGCCTTGAGCTTGGGGATCAGAGTCAGAGGCTTGGCATTCGCGTTGTTGAGATCGAAGACGATGAGGCCGGGCAGATCATCCTCCGCGCCTGCCGTAAGACTGGCCACGGCCTCCTTCTCGTTTTTGACGAAGGCGACCTTGACTCCCAGCTTGCGTGCGGTCTCCTGAATCTTCGCGATGAAGAAGAGATCTTCGATGAAGAAGAAGATTTTGGTGGGTGCGTTTTCCGGGATGGGGATGGTGCGGCCCTGGGAGTAGTCGATGGGCTGAGAGTCACTCTGGTAGCTTCGCGCGTGACCGTTGCTGCGACCGTAGTTGCCGTTGCCGTGAGCCTCGATGGTGGACGGCGGAGTCTCGGCGAAGTTGCCGCTGACGGCGCGGTAGCTGTGATCCATGGGACCAACGAATCCGCGGGAGCCGCGTTGCTGCTGTTTACCGCCGCCGCCCTTGCGCTTGAAGCCATTGTTGCCGGGCTGGTGGCTGTCGCGGTCGCGGAATCCGCCACCGTTGTTGCTGTAGCCGCCGCTATTGCTGCCGCTGGCGACGTTGCCTGGATTGTCCGGTGAGCGCTGACGGTCCCGGTCGCGAAACTTCTTCTTCCAGCGTTTTCCGCCGCCGGAGCCGCTTTGCTGCTGGCCGGCGTTTGACTGGAAGCTCTGCTGCTGGGGGGCCTGAGGCGCAACTGAGGCCTGGATGGACGGGACGGGCTGTCCTGCGCCCGGTTCGCCGCTGGCCTGCTGGCCGGGTGCGGCCTCGAAGGTCTTATTCTTGCGCTTGCGGCGACGGCGGCGGCTGCTCTTGGACTGTCCCATGCCGTGCTGGACGCTGTTGTGCGGGGTGAACTGCGCCTCCCCGTCCTGCTGGCCGGGTGATATTGTCGAACCCTGGTGGAACTCCACCTCGGGTGCATTCTGCTCTGAAGTCATGCTTCCACTTCCTATTGCTTTTAGATCGCAATTAGCGGTTCACTCTCCCACGGCACAATGGTGTCGTCTTCTTCGCAAGCATCACGAAGGAAGAACCAAACCGGTATTGCAGCGTCGGAGGAAACGGTCTCAAGTTGTACTCGAACGGACGTCTTCTATTGCTATTGGCTGCAACCGAACCAGTAATCTACCGGCTACGCGCAGCCCCGGAACGCCTGAAAGCGGCGAACCCTTAAATTTTCACCCTCTACCTGTTCGCGACAGAGTCCGACAAATTCGGTCTACTGTAATCCTGTGTTTTTTGTGTTGCCCAAATGTACCTAACGGGAAACTTTCTGGCAACTCTCACAGAGATCGGCACCCACAGCCGTTTCACAAGGCAATTCTTAGGGTACGCGCAAAGAGAGCGATTGGCAAGTACTCTCTTCTACGACTTCCCGGTCAGCATTTACGCTGTGAGACAAGAAGAACCGCTTCCGTAGAAGCGGTTCTTAGTTAATGGCCAGTCACTGGCCTCCGAAACGCTTCCGATGAGGAAGCCGAACCTGTGGCTGGCGGGCTGCGCCATCGTTCGAGCGCAACTTCTCTTCATGCCAAAGGTAAACAACGACACACTTTGCGACTCCGCCCGCGCGCTGTCCCTAAGGAGAGAGCAATCTGATCGCCAAATGATTTGGGCCTTTTCCCGGCCAAATCTCCGGGTGCGCAGGATGATGGTTTAGAAAACAGGAGACTGGGAACGGAGGACTCCGTATTTCGGGAGGCGGAAGGGAGCAGAATGTCCGATTGACCCCTGCGTGGCTGGGTCCTATAATCTGATGTGTTCCGGCAGCTCTCTCGCTTGCTGCCGATTTGCTGGTACGGGAGTCGGGTGGGTCGAGGTCTATGGTGGGCGTGCTTTGTAAGCGCGTCAATCACGAGTGTGCAAGAACGGCTGAGAAGGCACGCGCTGGTGCGCCGAAGGCCGGATAAGTCAGGACAATCCCCGAAGGAGTACCACACACCGCATGAACCGCAATTTTGCTCTTCTCACCGCCCTTGCCGCGGGACTGACTTCCGCTGCTGGAGTGGCCCAGACCGCCAGCACACCGGCACCGGCTCCCACTGCTGCACCCGCCCCTGCTCCCGTTCAGGTCGTTCAAGCGAAGATCGCTGTGATCGAATATGAGCAGGCCACTGCCGCAACGAACGAGGGCCAGCGCGCACTCCAGGTTTTGCAGAAAAAATATGAACCGCAGAAGAACCAGCTTCAGGCGCTGCAGGCCGAGATCGACTCGCTGACCAAGCAGTTGCAGGGAGCGCCACCCACGATGACGGACGATGAGCGCAGCTCGCGGGCACGAACGATCGACACCAAGCAGAAGCAGTTGCAGCGCGATGGCGAAGACGCCACGAACGCTTTCAATGCCGAGTTGCAGGATACTCTCGGCGCAATTGCGAAGAAGATGGGACCAATTGTGATTAAGTACGTCCAAGACAGCGGGTACACCATGCTGTTGGACAACACAGGTCAGCAGGGTGGCCTTGCGGTGCTTTGGACACAGCCGGGGACGACGGATATCTCGCAGGCTGTAGTCGATGCGTACAACGCTTCTTCTGGAGTAGCAGCGCCTGCAGTGCCTTCCGCGCCTTCTCCTGCCCGCCCCCGTCCGACGACGACCACTCCGAAGCCGGCCGCACCAAAGCAGTAACACTGTTCGCCTGGCTTCCATTTTTTGACTTTGACGGCACCCACGGGAACTGCTGCCCGGCCGAACGCCCAGAAGCGCTATTGGGAAGTCAGAACTAAATTTGCAACGATCTCTCGAAGGAGTACCACAAACCGAATGAACCGCACTCTTGTTCTTGTCTCCGCCCTTAGCGCGGGATTGATGACCGCAGCCGGGATGGCACAGACACCGGCAGCAGCAACACCACCAGCTTCTCAGCCCGCAGCAGTTGCTGCAGCGGCGCCTGTGGCGCCGCAAGCGATTCCGGCCAAGATTGCCTTGGTTTCTTTTGAGCGGGCTGTCTTCGCCACAAACGAATGCCAGCGAGCGGTGCAGGAGATTCAGGTGAAGTACAAGCCGAAGAAGGACCATATTGAAGCTCTTTCGCAGGAGGTCGACTCGCTGAAGAAGACACTGCAAAGCGCGCCGGCAACCCTGTCAGATGCAGATCGCGCCACCAAGCTTAAGGCGATCGATACCAAAGAGAAGCAGTTGAACCGTGAGGCGGAAGATGCCCAGACTGCATACAACTCCGATCTCCAGGAGTCTTGCGGCAAGGTTGCGGCAAAGGTTTCCGCGACGCTGAAGCAGTATGTGAGCGACAACGGTTTTACGCTGCTGCTCGATGTAGGCAGCCAACAGAGCGATGTGCTGTGGGCCAACCAGAGCACTGATGTGACCGAGGCTGTGGTGATGGCGTACAACGCTTCCTCTGGGATAGCTGCGCCGGTACCAGTTGCTCCTGCACCTGCCGCTGCTCATCCCCATCCGACGGCTCCTGCTGCGGCAAAGCCTCAGACACCGAAACAGTAACATCTGATCGAAGTTCTTTGACGGATCGGCGAGGAAGAGACTTTCATGAGTCTCTTCCTCTTTTTTGGGCTCCTGTGCGTGTCGCAAGCCCGAGCACCTGTGGAAAAACTTGTGGATCGCCGGTGAGCATTTAGGTGGAATGGTGATTCGGGGCGGATTTCCAGCTAGCTGCCCGACGACCGGCTCATGAGCTAACCCAATGGAAATGATAGGCTTGTCCATTTGATATGAGGGTTTTACTCCAGGTTCCCCGCTGGACGCCAGCAAGTATAGGCATTTCAAGGGTTTCCACAGATCGGGGTTACGATCAGGTTACAATTTCGCGCATCGCAGTAATCAAGAGTCTCGGAAACGAGCTGCGAATGAAGACGACAACCTTCTTTTCAGCAGTGATTTCCGACTGTCTAAAGGTTAACATTTTCTCTTCGGGCGGATCTGCTAATGGGCTATTCTTCGCCCACCTTGAGGACTGCAAGGAAGGCTTCCTGCGGAATGTCGACTTTTCCGATCCGCTTCATGCGCTTCTTGCCCTCCTTCTGCTTGTCGAGGAGTTTGCGCTTGCGGCTGATGTCGCCGCCGTAGCATTTCGCGATGACGTTTTTTCGGATGGCGGTGACTGTAGAGCGCGCGATGATCTTGGAGCCAATGGCAGCCTGGATGGCGACTTCGAACATCTGGCGCGGGATGAGTTCGCGCATTTTTTCTACGAGAACTTTGCCCCGGTCGTAAGCTGCGTCCTTGTGGACGATGATGGAGAGCGCGTCGACAGGGTCGCCGCTGATGAGAATGTCCATCTTGACCATGGGGGAGACCCAGGAGCCGGCAAGGTGGTAGTCGAGTGATGCGTAGCCGCGGGAGACAGATTTGAGACGGTCGTAGAAGTCGAGAACGATCTCGTTGAGCGGGAGTTCGTAGGTGAGCATGACACGGGTCTCGGAGACATACTCGATGTTCTGCTGGCGGCCACGCTTGTCTTCGACGAGTTTGAGGATGTTGCCGACGTACTCCTCGTTGGTGAGGATCTTGGCGGTGATGACGGGCTCTTCAATCATTTCGATCTCGGAGGGGTCGGGCCAGCGCGATGGGTTGTCGACGATGGAGACGGAGCCGTCTGTGAGGGTGATCTTGTACTGCACGCCAGGGGCTGTTGTGATGAGGTCGAGGTCGTACTCGCGCTCGAGGCGCTCCTGGATGATTTCGAGGTGGAGGAGGCCGAGGAAGCCGCAACGGAAGCCGAAGCCCAGAGCCACCGAAGATTCCGGCTCAAAGGTGAAGCTGGAGTCGTTGAGACGGAGCTTTTCGAGGGCGTCGCGCAGCATGCCGTGGGCATGCGAGTCGACCGTGTAGAGACCGGCAAAGACCATGGACTTAATGTCTTCGAAGCCGGGAAGAGCTTCAGCGCAGGGACGTTCGACCTCAGTAATGGTGTCCCCTACCTTGGTATCGGCTACGTTCTTGATGGTGGCAACGAAGAAGCCTACTTCTCCGGCGGTGAGTTCGAGGATCTCTACGGGCTTGGGGGTCATGACGCCCATGGAGTCTACTTCGAAGCGGCGGTCGTTGGACATGACCTTGATCTTCATGCCCTTGCGGAGCTTGCCGTTGATGATGCGGGCGAGGACGATGACGCCTTTATAAGGGTCGAACCAGCTATCGAAGATGAGGGCTTGCAGTGGGGCTTCGGGGTCGCCCTGCGGTGGCGGGAGGAGAGCGACTACTGCTTCGAGGATGTTCTCTACGTTAAGGCCGGTCTTGGCGGAGACCGCGATGGCGTCATCTGCGGGAAGGCCGACGGACTTTTCGATCATGGCCTTGGTGCGCTCGATGTCGGCGCTGGGGAGATCGATTTTGTTGATGATCGGAATTATCTCAAGACCGTTCGAGATGGCGAGGTAGGCGTTGGCGAGGGTCTGGGCTTCGACACCCTGCGAAGCATCTACGACGAGGAGTGCGCCTTCGCAGGAGGCGAGGGAGCGGGAGACCTCATAGCTGAAATCGACGTGCCCGGGGGTGTCGATGAGGTTGAGCTGGTAGGTGTCGCCATCGTGCGCTTTATAGATCATGCGAACGGTGTGGGCCTTGATAGTGATTCCGCGCTCGCGCTCGAGATCCATGGCGTCGAGCACCTGGGCCTGCATCTCACGTGCGGTGAGCGAGCCGGTCAGCTCGAGGAGCCGGTCAGAGAGGGTGGACTTGCCATGGTCGATGTGCGCGATTATCGCGAAGTTGCGAATGTGACTTGGATCCATTTTGTAGCTGGGTGCCCTCAATATCCATGTTAACACCGGCGAGATTCTGACGCCGCCACGCGCACGCATGAGAAACACAAAGGAGAAATCTAAAGAGCTTCGGACTGTACCTTTTGTCAGTTTCCTTGGCGTCGGCTTCTCTCTAACTTCAAAGAAGGAAGTCGTATTCCGAACGTCAGGATTCTGAGATGTTTCGATTCGCTCTTGCACTTCTTCTTATGATGCCGCTGGCGCATGGGTTTCCACAGATGGTCACTGCGGACGAGGTGTGGGGCGAGGCATCCTCGAAACAAAGCAGTGATGATTCAACCGAACTGCCGAATGCTCCGAGCGCGTTGCGTCGAGATCTGCCATCTTCCGAGAGTCCCAGTGTGGATTTCAGAGTGCCAGCGTTCAAGGCAAGCGAGATGTTCGCGTCAGCAGAGCGCCCGACAAAACCGAGGACTGCTGTGGAATCAGATTCGGAGCGCGAACCCTATCACTGGAAAGGCTTGCTGCTTCAATCTTTTGCTTTCATCTCGCTGGAGGATGGCGTACGCATCATAACGGCAAACCAGCACGATCGTCATATTTTGCTCAATAAACCTTATTGGTCTGACTATTGGGCATCCCTGCAACAGTTCAACATGAGGCGCTGGAACGACGGCGACAGCATTCCGGTTAACTACATCGGCCATTCAATGCATGGCGCTATTTCGGGATATATCGAAGTGCAGAACGATCCACGTGCGCGAGGCCTTACGATCTCGCGCAGTCCGCTTTATTGGAAGAGCGTAGGACGGGCGTTCCTTTGGGCAACTGTGTATTCGACGCAATCGGAGATTGGGCCGATGGGCGAGGCCGCCGTCTTCAATGAGGGAGGATTTACCTATCCCATCGGTTGTCCCGGCGACAAACCTGCGTGCACGGCCACGGCAAAGTACACGAACAATACCGGATGGGTGGATTTCATCATCACGCCGACGGTCGGAATGCTATGGATGATAGGGGAAGACACGATCGACAAGTATGTCTCGGATCCGCTGGTACACCGTCATCCCGATAACTTCAATTACAAGCTGCTCCGAACCGGGCTGAACCCTTCACGCTCGCTTGCGAATATTTTGCGCGGCCACTATCCGTGGTTCCGCGACGAGGAGCAGCCTGCACTCTCACAGTCGCCGGTCGTTCGAGGGCTCGACAGCGCAATGGAGGAAAAGCCTACAGAAGGGGGCGATCTCTATTTTCACTACAGTGCGTTCTCGCTGGGCACAAATACCGCCACCTGTTACGACTGCCGCAATAGGGTAACTGGGGCCGGCGTGCGGCTGGGCATAGCCTGGCGAAAGTATCTCGACGTGATCGCAGATGTTAGTGCACAGCCGGGGGCGAGTCCGGGATCATCGCTGAACGTAGGAGGTTCCCTGGTAACGGCGAACTTCGGTGTTCGCTCGGGTTATTCCGGAGGACGATTTGCGTTGAAGGTGTCATTGGCGCCTGGGTTTGCGAGTTACTCAAGGAGTCAACCTGCGCCGACCGAGTTTGAGCCAAATCCCAAACCGACGCGGAACTTCAACTTTTCTACGGTCGCTGCGCTTGAAGGAGACATTCGCTTTACGCAGCATTTTGCTGTGAGGATGTCGGTAGAACAAATGTTGATCCGCTATAAAAGCACGGTTCGCGATCCACCGGGAATCGGAACGCCGCCGTGGCTCTCCTTTCTGTCGCATGATAACTACATCAATTCAACTAACTGGGGAACGACCGTGGGGCCAGTGTTCCGTTTCTGATGTCAGAGAATCGTTGAGCACACCCACCTTGCGTTATCGGAAGATGCGGTTGGACGTTGCGTAAGGGAATGGGAGGGGAACAAGCCGAGTCTTATCGAGGTTAGCCGCAAACAGCAGCAGTGAAATTTACGCCAACAGGGGCTCGGACCATTGACGGAACTCGCGAACGATCGTGTGATAGCGCATTTACGGGTGGCGCGTCTTACAATTAGCGAGGACGATGGCGCGACGACTTCTAGAAAAGAAAGTGCGGCGGTGGGCACTGGCAGTGGGATGTGTGCCACTGGCGATGCTGACGGGCTGTCCCAGCGATCAAGCGTCTGCTCCGGGCAAGGCATCTGCACAGTTGACGGCGCCGAAGTCGCAGGTGAGCCAGGTGGCGGCTCAGGGCAGGCGGGGCAGTCTACCGCCTCTTCGGCTCAAGCTACAGCCGACGCTGCTGCGAAGGTGGCCAAGGTTCAGGAACTTATAAGCAAAGCTGAGGCAGCGTATCGCAGCGGAGTGGACAACTATCGCGCGGGGCATCTGGATACGGCGCGTCTGGACTTCGACTCAGCCGTTGATTTAATGCTTACCAGCGGCATGGATCTGAAGACGGACCCGCAGCTTGCGGATGAGTTCGATCGGTTGTTGAATGCGGTGAACTCGCTGGAGATGGCGGCGCTGAAACAGGGGAATGGGTTTTCTCCGACACTCGAAGCCGCTCCGCTGGATGCTGCGAATGAGGTCACGTTTCCTGCAAACGCCGCGTTGACGGCGAAGGTGACGGCTGAGTTGAAGACGACACAGTCCGACTTTCCACTGGTGGTGAACGACTATGTCGCTGGATTCATTAGCTACTTTTCGAACTCTGCGGCAGGCCATGCGCATCTCCTGCGCTCGCTGGAGCGGGCCGGGAAGTATAAAGAGATGATCTCGAAAACCTGCGCGATCAGGGTGTACCGCAGGATCTGATTTATCTCGCAGTTGCGGAGTCGGGATTTCAGCCGCAAGCTCTGAACGCCCGCTCGGGCGCCGGGGGCATGTGGCAGTTTATGCCTACTGGAGCGTATGGACTGGCTCGCAATGGGTGGTTCGATGAGCGGTTCGATCCGGAGAAGTCGTCGCTTGCTTATGCGAAGTACATGAAGACGCTATACAACCAATTTGGCGACTGGTACCTGGCGATGGCGGCGTATGACTGGGGCCCCGGCAACGTGCAGCGTGCTGTGATGCGTACCGGTTATGCGGATTTCTGGGAGTTATACCGGCGTAATGTTCTTCCGGGCGAGACAAAAAATTATGTGCCGGGAATTATCGCGGCGATCATCATGGCGAAGAATCCAGAGCAGTATGGGCTGGATAAGCTTGTGCCGGATGCGCCGGTGGTGTCCGATACCGTAACGGTCGATTATGCGGTCGATCTTCGCCTTGTAGCCGACGTGACTAACTCGTCTCTCCCTGAGATCGTGGCCTTGAATCCGAGCCTGTTACGAATGACGACACCCCGCGACATGTCCTTCGATCTGCATCTTCCCGCAGGCATGCGGGATGTCTTTACGGAACGCATCAAAGCAATTCCCGAAGACAAGCGCAGTAGTTGGCGGTTTCATGTCGTGCACAGCGGAGAGACACTGGATGGCATCGCGGGTGCCTTCCATGTCCATGTGAAGGATATCGCCGCGACCAACGACGTTGCTATCAGCGACGGCCTGGATGCGGGAGATGAACTGGCAATACCGATTGCTGTCGCGAGCGCCGGTCCGCAGCGGTATGCAATGCGCCACGGCGACACTCTGGTTACGGTCGCCGACCGTTTTGGAGTGTCTGTTGAAGAGTTGCGGCGATGGAATCATTTATCATCGAACGCCGTGAAGCCGGGCATGTCGCTTGCGGTCGCAGAGCCGGTGAAGCTTGCTCCGATGACGCATGTTCGGAGCAAATCCGCACGCAGCAAGAGCGGCACACATGCTGCGGGATCCTCTGTTCATGCGGCTTCTGCGCACGGCAATGTGCAACACTCCGCTCCAAAAGGGATCACGAATTCTTCATCGACGAAAAAGAGTTCCTCGACCAAGAAGCAAAATGCGCCTTCCAAAACAAAATGAAAAGCTACCGGAAAAGCTTCCTCATGAAAAAGATTACTTGCCTTCGGTAGCGCTTGGATGCATCCTGTTGCTAGAATCTCGTGCCAGGACGTAAAGATGATTTACCGTGCATCGCTCATGAGATTGAAGTGGTGAGACGTAAAAGCAGTGAGGGAAATGACAATGATGTTCGATGAGACGATCAAAGTTTACGCAGCCTCAGCCGATGACGACCACGCTTACGGTGATGAGGACGACCACGACGACATGCACAACCGCTTCGAAGATGACGAAGAAGAAGTGACGATGACCTCAGACGATGACGAGGAGCTTGAGTTGGATGACGACGGGACGCTGCACTCGACTCATTCGGAAGATGCGACTATTTTCGCGCTGCCTCCGTCGCCGGTGACGAGCTATCAGCCAGCGACTAAGCCCTCCGGGCTTCCAGTGAGCGCGCCACCGGCGGCCGTGACGAAGCCGAAGGCCAAGAAAGCAATTCCCGCTTCAGCGACGAAGGCTGCAGCACCTGCAAAGAAGGTTGTGCCTGCGAAGAAAGCAATAGCGGCTAAGAAGGTTGTTGCGGCCAAGAAGGCAAAGCCAGCAGCCAAACCGGCGCCGAAGAAAAAAGCAATCAAGGCTGCAACAAAGAAAGTTGTAGCGAAAAAAGTTATAGCGAAGAAGGCCGCTCCGAAGAAGAGGGCCGTCGCATCGAAATCTGCCGCGAAGAAGTCAATTGCTTTGCGCGGCGGTAAGGCCGCTGGTAAAAAGGCGGCTGGTAAGAGCAGCAAAAAATCAACAAAGAGAGGTATCACCTTGGCAACTAAGAAAGCAGCAAAGAAGGCCGTAAAGAAGGCAGCGAAGAAGGCACCTGCAAAGAAGGCTGCAAAGAAAGCTGCAAAGAAGACCGCAAAAAAGAAGTAACAACTCCTAAGGCAAGCAAATAGGCCCGGACTCCTCAATTGAGAGCCCGGGCCTTTTTGCGTCTGTTGGTTGCTGGCAGCTTACTTTTTGGCGTCGGCAATCGCGGCCAGGACGTCGGTACTGTGGACGTTGGGATCAACCTTCTCCCAGTACTTGACGATCTTGCCGGAGGGCGAGATGAGGTAAGTCTGGCGGAGAGCAATCTTCGTGTCTCCGAAAGTTTTGACCGGAACACCGTAGGCATCGACGACTTTGTGGTCGGGGTCGGCGAGGAGCTTGAAGCTGAACGTATCCTTCGCGCACCATGCTTTGTGGCCTTCGACCGTGTCGAGGCTGACGCCGAGGACAACCGCGTTCGCAGCGTTGTACTTGTCCATATCGCGCTGGAAGTTGTGCGCCTCGATGGTGCAGCCCTGGGTCTGATCCTTGGGATAGAAGTAGAGGACAACCCACTTGCCCTTAAAGTCGCTGAGGCTGACTGGCTTGTCTTCCTGTGAGGGCAGAGTAAAGTTGGGCGCGGTGGCTCCAACCTGTAGCGTGTCTGCCGCGGCTGCTGCATGGGCTTTGATGCCGAAGCCGCATGCTGCTACGACGCCAATAATTACTGCGGTCCAAACTGCCTTGCGCATGTGTTTCCCCTTTAATGAAGCTTGTATGTAGACGGGTATAGGCCGCGTAAGACGCAGGCCCGAAGCTGTCGCGATGCAATTTTACTCCTCGCTGATCGAGCTTTACATGGCTGTGACAATATCTTTACATCGCTGCATCGTTTCCTTCGCCTCATCTGTTATCTGGAGACGATGGCGATGCCTACCGAATCTGCGGCAGCGACGATGGCTGCGGGATCGAAAAGGAGGGTCTTCCCTGTTTCGATGGCGAGGCAGGTTGCGCCCGCTGCCTGCATGGCATGGATGGTGGCGACACCGATGACGGGGACGTCGAAGCGCATGTCCTGATTGGGTTTGGCTACCTTGACGATGGTGAGGGAACGGCGAAGGGTGGTTTCCGCGTTTGTTTCGGTTGCGAAGTCGAGGGTGCGGAAGAGGTCGCCGGCGCGGGCGATGGTCGCGTCGGTGCCTTCCATGGCTTCGACGGCGACGCAAGCTTGGGCGGCGACAACGACGGTCTGGCCAAGATCGTAGGTTGCGATGGCCTGGGCTACAGTGCGGCCGTAAGCTATGTCTTTTTCTTCTTCTTCGTCGGGGACGCGTTGGGTGAGGACGCCGGGTTTTGCGAGGAGGGGTTCGAGATATTGAGTGGAGGAGATAAGTTCGATGCCTTCGTCGGCGAGGACTTTGGCGATGGCGCCGAGGAGCATGTCGGTGTTGCGGGTGCGGAGGTTGAGGAGGAGCTTAGCGAGGCGCCAGTCTGGACGAATGCTGGAGAAGATCTGCTTGTGCTTGACCTGGCCGGCCATGACGGCGCGGGTGACGCCTTCGGCGCGGAAGGTTTCGATGAGACGGGATAGCTCTCCGAGGGAAAGCCAGTGGACGTGGATGTTGGGGTCGTTGGCGGCGCGGGCGTCGATCTCCGGGTCTGTTTCTTCCTTGATGGCTGCGACGACGACCTGAAGGCCGTGGCCGCGTGCTGCGTCGAGGAGGAGGAAGGGAAAACGTCCGTTGCCGGCGATGAGGCCTAGTTTCTGCATTCTGCTTACTTTAGCTTATGTTGGCACAAGGCTGAGTCGAGGAACTGCCGACGAAAAACTTAGCACCAGGTAAAAAACGATTTTACTGACGGAGCGAATTTTTATTGATTGGGTTCAGACGCTTTGGCGGAAGGGCGCGGCTACAATGGATTGCTGTCGCGACGTGATTCAACTTTAATGCGTGGACCTATCTTTTTACCAGGGTTCGTGGCTAGTGTTCGTGATCAGGAGAGAGAAGTGCAATTGAACTTTCGCTTGGGCAGAACGGCGCTCCTCAACATCTTTGCGGTTTTATTTACGACTGTAGCCTCAGCGCAGCTTTCACCGCAGTTCACCAGCACTCTTGACCGGATGATGAACAAGAGGGAGTTTGCGCCAGCGTCGTTCGGACCAGCGCGCTGGCTGCACGATGGCACCGAGTACACAACCGTCGAGCCCTCCGCCGACGCTCCCAAGACCGCGGCGACTCCAGATGGTGGCAAAGATATCGTTCAGTACGAGACGGCCACGGGCAAGAGAAGTGTCCTGGTCTCGGCGGCCAAGCTGATCCCTTCCCCCGGGGCGAAGCCGCTCGGCATTGAGGACTATGCCTGGTCGGATGACAATCGCCTGCTTCTGGTTTTTACCAATTCCAAGAAGGTCTGGCGACTCAATACGCGCGGCGACTACTGGGTTCTGAATCTCGCCAGCGGAAAGCTGAAGAAGCTGGGCGGCGATGCTCCTGAGTCGTCGCTGATGTTTGCCAAGTTCTCGCCTGATGCGCGCAGCGTCGCCTTTGTGCGTGCGAACAATATTTATGTGCAGGATCTGGCGAGCGATGCCGTACACGCTTTGACGACGGACGGATCGACTACGCTGATCAACGGAACCTCCGACTGGGTGAACGAAGAGGAACTCGGCATCCGCGACGGGTTCTCGTGGAGTCCTGATAGCCAGTCGATCGCCTTCTGGCAGTTCGATACCACTGGGGTGGGCGAATACACGCTGATCAATGACACAAGCGAGCGGTATCCCGTTACGACGAGGTACCTGTATCCGCAGCCTGGGACGACCAACTCCGCCGTGCGGGCGGGCGTGGTCTCGGCACTGGGGGGAGCTACCTGCTGGATGAAGCTTCCGGGAGATCCGCGCGAGCATTACATTGCGCGGATTGGCTGGACGGTTGACTCCAGTGAGGTGGTGCTTGAATACCTGAACCGTCTGCAGAACACCAACGAACTCTACCTGGCGAATGCCCAGACCGGGGATGCGCGTGTACTGTTCTCCGATCAGGACAAGGCGTGGGTTGATATTGTCCATTCGTTCGATTGGGTGGGGAAGGACAAGGGGCTGGTATGGCTGAGCGAGCGAGATGGCTGGCGGCACGCCTACGTCTTTTCACGAGCCACCGGACAGCCGCAGCTCATCACCAATTTCGCCGGTGACGTGCTCTCTGTGAATACAGTGGACGATAAGAACGGGTGGATTTATTTCGAGGCTTCCCCTGACAATGCGACGCAGTCCTACCTTTACCGGTCTCGGCTGGATGGCAGCGGATCGCCGGAACGGGTGACCTCTCCGAATCAACCTGGGTCTCACTTCTACGACATTTCGCCGGACGGCCAGTGGAGCTTCCATCGCTACTCGACGTTCAACCGGCCGGTGGTCACTGACCTTGTTCATCTTCCAGACCACAAGGTCGTCCGGGTGCTTCAGGCGAATGATGCTCTGGCACGTAAGGCGAAAGATCTGGTCTCAACGCCAACCGAGTTCTTCAAAGTTCCCGTGTCCGGTGGAGTGACCCTGGATGGCTACATGATTCGGCCACCAGACTTCGATCCTGCGAAGAAGTATCCCGTCCTTGTTTACGTGTACGGCGAGCCCGCGAGCACGACGGTTAAGGATGCCTGGCAAGGTAATACGCGGCTTTTTCACGCATTGATAGCGCGCGAAGGATACCTTGTCGTGAGCTTTGACAACCAGGGGACTCCCGCGCCGAAAGGAAGAGAGTGGCGCAAGATGATTTACGGCAGCGTCGGTGTGCTCTCTGCCGCACAGCAGGCAGACGCGATTCGCGAGCTTGCGAAAGAGCGCAAATACATCGACAGCTCGCGGCTTGCAATCTGGGGATGGAGCGGCGGCGGATCGAATACGCTGAACCTGATGCTGCGCTCGCCGGGGTTGTATAAGGCAGGGATCGCGGTGGCTCCCGTCGCTGACGAGAGCCACTACGACACGATTTATCAGGAACGGTACATGGGACTTCCCCAAGAGAATGTGAAGGGGTATCACGATGGATCGCCGATCAACTTCGCCGAAGGTCTGACCGGGCACCTGCTGATCATCCACGGCTCGGGCGACGACAACGTGCATTTTCAGGGGACCGAATTGCTCATCAATCGCTTGATCGAACTCGGCAAGCCTTTCGACTTCATGGACTATCCCAACCGCACCCACTCCATCAGTGAAGGGCCTGGGACTTCGTTTCATATCTACAGCCTGATCGCTCGATATCTGGAAGAGCATGTCCCCGCGGGTGGAGTGACGCAATAGGAGGGGCCGGCGAATTTTGAGCGTATGATCCAGTGGTGGCACGTCAAATGCGATCTCGCCACAGGATCAGCGAGGCTCGTGCCGATGCCTACACCGCAACTTTCCCTTCCGGGCCAGATCGCCTCTCAAGCAGAGTTCATCGTCAACAATCTGGTGAAGACGTATTACCAGCATCCGGACAATATCGATCCCGATCGCGGTGTCTACGACTGTGATTGCAATGGCTTCGTCAGTTTCGTGATGCTGCGCTCCGCGTCGGACCACTACAGGATGATTCCGCAGGAGAAAGATCAATCTCGACCTCGGGCTTTTGAGTACTACGTCTTCTTCAGTATGCAGACCCCGGAGTCAACGGGGGGTTGGCACCGGATCGATTTTCTGCGAGATGCGCAGAGGGGGGACCTTATCGCGTGGCGCTTCCCTACGGTGATGAAAGGGCATGATACTGGTCATGTTCTCATCGTGGCTGAGGCGCCGACAGTGGATGCATCCGGTATCTTTACGGTTCGTGTGTACGATTCCGCGAACCAGCCACACTTCAACGATACGAGGGGCAGCGGCGCTGGCCAGTTCGCTACGGGGGTAGGGTCGGGCTTCATCAATTTCAAGGTAGACGCTTCGGGGCGACCGACGGCCTTTCAGTTCTCTCCATCGGATGGATTTGAAGTGTTGCCGATTGCGATTGGACGTGTTGAGCCGTTACCTTGAGAACTCAGCGAGGCGGATTGATTACTTGTCTTTGGGTGAGTCGAGATAGACGGTGTGGCCCGTCTGGGCGGAGCGACGCGCGGCGTCGAGGATGCGGACAACCGTAACATTTGTGTCCAGCGAGGTGAGGTCGTGTTGCGACTTCAAAGTTCCCCCGAGAACTGCTGCGAGATAGTTGAGCGACTCGTTTTGCGGTGGCGAGAGTTCAGGCGCGGTTTCGGTGTGTTCCGAGGGTTCCCCGAGAAGGCGGATGCGGAGCTTTGCGCCGGGGGCATGGTCCTCGTAGAGGGTTTCGACGTAGCCGGTGGCGCCGTAGATTTCCATATCTTTGCGCGAGAAGGGCCAGTTCCATGAACCCTGGATGATGGCCTGTGAGTGCGGATAGGTGAGGATGATCGTGCTGTCGTCGTCGACGTTGGGGTAGATCTGCGGTTTGAGGCGCAATGTGACGGCTGTGACCGCGGTGGGGAGCTCGCCGTGCATGATCCATGTGGCGAGATCGACGCCGTAGCAGCCGAAGTCGAAGAGTGCGCCGCCTCCGTTTTGTTTGGGGTCGGTGAGCCAGCCGAGGAACTCGGGGCCGACGCCGATCTCTTTGGGGCCGTTGTGGCCGTCGTGGATGACGAGTTTGCGGAGGTCGCCGATTTTGCCTTCGTTGAGAAGATTGACTGCCGCGGTGTTTGAGTTGTACCAGGTGGTTTCGTAGTTGGTGAGGACGGGAATGTTGTACTTCTGCGCGAGCTGTTGGATGGCCACGGCGTCTTCGACTGTCGTGGCGAGTGGTTTTTCCACCATGGCAGCGATGTGCAGGGGAGCGGCTTGTTCAATGGCTGCGCGGTGGCCTGCGGTGGACGTGTAGACGAGGATGGCTTGGGGGTGAGTGCTCGCAAGCATTGCGGCTTCGGTAGGAAAGAAGAGGTTTGTGGGGAGATGGGTGCGGTCGATGTATCGCTGGCGGAGAGTTGCATCGGGTTCGGAGATGCCGACTAGGGTGATCTCGGGGTGCGTGGGGAGATTGTGGAGAAAGCCCTGCACGTGGCCGTGGACGAGACCGACGATGGCTACCCGGATGGGTGCGGCAGTCTGCGCCTGCGCGTTTTCAGTGGCAAAGAAGATCGATGCGAGGAAGCACGCGGCGAGGGTCCGGGTTGAGATGGAGGAGATCATTGATGGATGCCCTGGTGTTGCCGGGAGGTGAAGAGGCTTACTTGATGATGCCGCGTTGGTTGCTGGCGATGAAGTCAGCGAGGTAGGCGACGTGTTCGTCGAGAGCACCTGCGGGTGCGGACTCGCGAATGGCTTCGAGGGCCTGGGCGGTGTTGAGCTTCGAGTTAAGCAGAAGGCGGTAGGCATCGCGGAGTTGCTTGATCTGTTCCGGGGTGAAACCGCGGCGTTGGAGGCCTACCTTATTGAGGCCATAGGAGCGGTTGTTGCGCTCGGCGGAGGTGAGGGAGTAGGGCAGGACGTCCTGCGTGGCCATGGTGGCTCCGCCAATGTAGGCGTGGCGTCCGACGCGGCAGAACTGGTGGACCGCGCTGAAGGCTCCTACGACGGCGTAGTCTTCGACGTGGACGTGGCCGGCGAGGGTGGCGGCGTTGGCGAGGACGCAGTGGCTGCCGACGTGCGAGTCGTGGCCAATGTGACCGGAGCACATGATGAGGCAGTTGTCGGCGAGGGTGGTGAGGCCGCCGCCGCCGGCGGTGCCTCGGGAGATAGTGACGTATTCGCGGATGGTGTTGTGATTGCCAATACGGACGCTCGTGGACTCGCCGGCGTACTTGAGATCCTGTGGAGCAACGCCGATGGCTGCGAAAGGGGAGATTTTATTTCCGGAACCCATCGTCAGGTGGCCATCGAGGACGACGTGGGAGATGAGTTCGTTGTCTTCGCCGAGGATGACGTCTGGGCCGATGATGCAATAGGGGCCGACTGTGCAAGATGCGGGGATCTTGGCACCGTCTGCGACGATCGCTGTGGGATGGATGCTCACTCTGGAGTTTCGACCTTTGCTTCCGTGCTCTTTGCGACGCGTGGGACGACCTGGCACATGACGGTAGCGTCGCAGACTAGTTTTCCGTTGACGGTGATGGTGCCACCCATTTTGACGACGCGAGTGCGCCAGTTGAGGACGGAGACTTCGATACGGAGCTGATCGCCAGGGGTGACAGGACGGCGGAAACGGGCGTTTTCGATGCTGGTGAAGACCATGAGTTTAGATTCACGATCCGGGAGCTCGGTGAGAAGAAGAGCGCCGCCGGTCTGGGCGATGGCTTCGACCATTAGTACGCCGGGCATGATGGGGTAGCCGGGGAAGTGTCCCTGGAAGAACTCTTCGTTGATCGTGACGTTCTTGATGGCGACGATGCGCTTGCGTGGCTCCATCTCGATAACGCGGTCAATCAGAAGGAATGGATAGCGGTGAGGAAGGAGGGACATGATTTCTACGATGTCCATCGTCCTGTTGGGCGAAGCGGATTGCTCGTCGGGGGAGTTAGGGATGTCGCTCATGGCAAGGATGAGTATAAACGGCGGACCTTGTTGGCGAACGGAAGGCGTTTCGTCAGCTCTTGAAGTGATCCGGACTCAGCTTATCTGGACTTCTAGCGGGAGTTATTTGTTGCGCTGAGGGACGCGGCTTGCGTGGCGCGAATGGCGTAGCCGGAAGTGGAAGAAAAATAACGGCAGACAGCATCACCAAGAGTGTATAGTGGCCGACTGCTGTAGATTCCTAGCCAAAAAAAATCGCTTCAGCATGGAGAAAAAAATGAAAGCAAGAGGTTTTGCCCAGAGCCCGCAGATGGGTCGATGGAAGATGAATGAAGCCAAGTCGCAGGAACTGCCTTACTAAGTCTGGCGTTGTTGGTTGCCGGAGCAGCCGCTGGGCGATGAGCAATATGAAGGGCGGCAAAGTTGTTTCGACCGGTCAGGTTGTTGTGTCGGCGGACGGCAAGACCCGCACTCTGAGCTTGAACGGAACCGATGCGGCTGGGAAGAAGGTGTCGAGCGTCGCAGCGTATGACAAGCAGTAGAGGCTGACTGGATATTGGAGCCAGCGATCAGACAGCTTGCTGATCGCTGGCTATTTATGTTTAAGCGGGTGGAGGGAGTTGAGCGCTCGGTGTGGATTTTGAGAGCTCGAGCTCTTCGGGGGTCATGTCTACGGGGACGTCGGCGAAGAGTGGGGTGCTGAGGTAGCGTTCGCCGGTGTCGGGAAGCATGGCGAGAATGGTGGAGCCTTGCGGGGCTTCGGCGGCTATTTTGAGGGCTCCGGCGAAGGTTGCTCCGGAGCTTATGCCGACGAAGATGCCTTCTTTCTGGGCTAGTTCCCTGCTCCACCGCATGGCTTCGGGGTTTTCGATGCGGAGGATTTTGTGGATGCGGCGAGTGTCGATGGCGTCCTGAGCCAGCTTGGGGATGAAGTCGGGGCTCCAGCCTTGTTGGGGGTGCGGGGTCCAGGACGGGTGGCTGGCTGATGCGGTTCCGTCGGGATTGTTGGGTTGCGGGAGGCCGCTGGAGACCATGGGTGCGGCGTCGGGTTCGCAGAGGATGATCTTGGTGTCGGGACGCTTTTCGGCGAGAACGCGGGAGACACCTTTGAGGGTGCCCCCGGTTCCAAAGCCTGTGACCCAATAGTCGAGCCGGTCGCCTTCGAAGTCGCGGAGGATCTCCTGTGCGGTGGTGCGGGAGTGGAAGTCGGCGTTGGCTTCGTTGGTGAACTGGCGGGTGAGGAACCAGCCGTTTTTGGCGGCTAGCTCTTCTGCTTTTTTCACCATGCCAGTCCCGCGGGCGGGGCCGGGCGTGATGACGACTTTGGCGCCGAGAAAGCGCATGAGCTTGCGGCGCTCGATGGAGAAGGTTTCGGCCATGGTGACGACGAGAGGGTAGCCTTTGGCGGCGCAGACCATGGCGAGACCGATGCCGGTGTTGCCGCTGGTGGCTTCGACGACGGTTTGGCCGGCCTTGAGGGTGCCCTTCTTTTCGGCGTCTTCGATGACTCCGAGGGCGAGCCGGTCTTTGACTGAGCCTAGTGGGTTGAAGGCTTCGATTTTGACATAGAGGTTGATGCCGGCAGGGGCGAGGTGATTGATTCGGACGATGGGAGTGTTGCCGACGGTGCCGAGGATGTTGTCGTGTTTCATTCCGGGTGACTCCTTGAGGTTGTTGGCGTTGGGGACCCGTCGTTGCAGGTGGCGTCTGACGAATGATTGTACGGGCCGATGGCGTCTATTGCTTTTTCTTGAGGAGGACGTCTGGGTTAAAGGAGTCGGGGGGCAGTTCTATGTCGTACTCGACTTTGGAGAAGAAGGTTTGGCTGGCCATGTCGCCGTTGTGATAGCGGGTGATGGTGAAGGAGGTGGGCAGGCCCTGAATGGTGTGGTAGTCGTCGTACTCTTCGGCGTCTTCGTCGATGTCTTTGAACTGGGGGTTGCGGGTCTCGAAGGTACGGCGGCGAGGGAGGTGAGTCTCGGCGTCGATGTCGATGGTGACGGCGTCGTTGTTGGCACTAAGGATAGAGACGCGCTCGGTGAGGCGTCGTTCGACCATGGTACTGCCTTCGGCGACGACCATGACGCCGGGAGCTTTGAGCCAGGTGCGGTAGATGGACTCGATGGAGTGATCCTGGCGGCGGTAGTAGTCTTCGATCTGTTCCTTTGGGAGAGTGGCGTTGCCCTTGTAGGTGACTTCGTGGCCGGTTCCGTTCGACCAGATTTGCACTACGTCGATCTTTTTGCCGGGGAGAATCATGCTCTTGTCGGTGATGAAGCCTATGCGCTGGGCGTCGGGGCGTTCGTTGCCGGCGAACTGGCGGATGGTGGTGAAGTCGGTGACGATGCCGGTGGGAGCGCCGCGGAAGAAGCGTGCGGCGTGGCCGAGTTCGCGGACGTTGCGGCGGCGGAGCCAGGCGTCTCCGCCGAGAGCTTCGAACATTTGGTCGAGGAGCTTGCGGCCGCGCTGGTCGGCGTTTTCTCCTGCGGCTTGTTTGGGGGCGGCGCTCGGGATGTCGCGGGCCTGAGCGTGGAGATGCGGCACGGTAAGGAGAGCCAGGGCAATCGAGAGAGCGAGTTGCTTCATTCAGACTCCGTTTTCAGCAGTTTCAGAGTTTCTATGACCAGAAAACAGGAACAGGAAGAGCCAAAATACGGAGATTCTGAGCTGTGCTCAGAATCTCAACTTAAAACCTGGGCAGTAAGCTGCCTGCTCTAGCCTACGAGAACTGCTCCGCCGTTGACGTTGAAGATCTCGCCGGAGATGAAGCCGGCGAAGGGGGTGCAGAGAAAGAGTATAGGGGCGGCGATCTCTTCGACATGTGCTGGACGGCCCAATGGGATGAGGGACAGCAGTTTTTTGGACGTTTCTGGATTGCTAAGGACATCGACAGACATCTCGGTGGCGACCCAACCGGGGGCGACGCAGTTGACGTAGATTCCCTGCGCGATGAGTTCGGAGGAGAGGCTCTTGGTGAGGCTGATCAGGGCACCCTTGCTTGCGGCGTAGTCGGCGTGGAAGGCTTCGCCTCGCTGGGCTGCGGTGGAGGCTACGAGGACTATGTGGCCTTTGGGGACGACAACTGCAGAAGCAGGCCCTCCGCTTCCTGCCCCAGCCGGCAAGCTGGCCGGGGACCCCGTTCGCGAAGGATGACAAAATTCGGGCTGGGATTGCATTTGGGTTACTGCGGCGCGGATGACGCCGAAGACGCTGTCTAGGTTGGTACTGAGGGTGGTGCGCCACTGGTCAGTGGTCATGGCGGCGATGGGTTGGTCATGGGAGGGCCAGATGCCGTGATTGAGGATGGCGCAGTCGACGCGACCAAATGTTGCGACGGCGGCGGTGACGAGGGCCTGGCCGTCTTCGGGTGTGGAAAGAGTTTGGCAGATGGCGCGGGTGCGTTCGGGGCCGCCGCACTCCGCGACCAGGGACTCGGCCCGCTGGGTGGCGGATTGATAGCTGAAGATGACCTTGGCACCTGCCTGGTGGAAGAGGCGGACGGTGGCCGCACCGATTCCGCGGGAGCCTCCGGTGATGAGAGCGACTTTGCCCTCGAGAGACATGACTACACCTGAGTCGTTGCGATTCGGCATATACTCGACGCTATCGAAACGCCCTGCGTGACGCAAGCTGCTGTGAATTCTTTATGAGGAGCTGAGTGCTTATGAAGATCGCTGTTGTTATCGCGCGAGTTCTGCTCGCACTGCCCTTCCTTATCTTCGGGACCAACGCATTCTTTCACTTCATCCCGATACAACCGATTCCTGGCGATGCGGGCACCATGACGACGATCATGTTTACTCACGGATGGATCACATTCCACAGCTTGTTGTATTTGATCGCAGCGGTGCTACTGCTGGTGGGGCGCTATGTCCCAGTGGCGCTTGTGATACTTGGACCGTTCCTCGTGAACATTCTGCTATTTCACCTTACGCTGGCACCGGGAATTCTTCCGGGACTGGTGTGCACGGTGCTGGAGGTGTTTTTGATCTGGGCTTACTGGCCGGCGTTTCGCGGGATCTTTACGGCGAAGATGGAGGTTGGGTAGACCTCTTGTAAGGGCTGATTCGCACAGAAATGAAAGATGGCGAACCCGCCCTTCGCGCTGGGACTGCGGAGGATGGGCCACCTGTGATTGTTCCGTGTTCGTCGTTCGAAAAAAAGCAAAAGCAGGTCTCCGGCTGCGGCGAAGGGGGACAGGTTATCCATCCGGATTGTCCGGAGAAGCCCACTCCGGTTGAGATGCCTACGAAGCCTTGAGCTTGCCGAGCAGTTGTTCCGCCATGGCACCCATGCCGCTGGTAGGGGTGGCTTGTCCGTTGGGAGCGAAATGCTGGATGACCATGGGAAGGACGGCGGCGAGGGCTGCGGATACGATCGCCGGGGAGACTCCAGTCTTCTCTGCTGTCTTTTCGATGAGGCCGGTGCCGCTGAGCCCTTGTCCAACTTGTTCTGGGGTTGCTGTGGCAGCTTGTCCGGAGCCCCATGCTCCAACGTGACTGGCCATGCCGTTGTTCTTGAAGGCATCGAGGACACCCTGAATCCCTTCGGGGTGCTGGGTGAGGGCTTCGATGAAGCCTCCTGCGACTTTGGCCTGATCGGTGCCGGCTGCGGCTCCGGTTTGGCCGGCGAGTGACTGAATCATGTCCATAATTCCCATAAGATTCACCTCGCACTTATCGTAGGCCGGAATGCGCTGCGATTGGGGCAGGGAAAGGTGAAAATTTGGCCATTTCCTATGCCTCAATCGATTGTTGATACGGTGAATATTTGCGCGATGGAGACGCTAAAAGCTCACTTTGGAGCCCCACGTGACGCAATCTCTTCTTGGATCCAGCGTGTTGAGGCTTTGGCAGGCCGCTACGCTGGAGCCTTGGCGGTTTTGTTTGCCGCCAAAGGAAGTGAGTTTGGGCGGGCCGAGGGGGCCGAGGGTGGTTGTATCCCATGTAGTCGCGGTAAGGGTGCCGTGCTTGAAGGTGAAGATGAGCGGATCGGGTAATGGAGGAGGCGGATTAGGGGCGTCTTTGGCCTGCTCGTAGGTGAGAGTTACGGTCTTGCCGTCCTGCTTCCAATGGGCATGCCAGGTTTGCGGGTCCTTGTCGTGCCACTTCTGCTGGAGGATTGCCGTGCCATCAGCAGCGAATTCGATGAGGAGGGTACGGTGGACGTCGGCGGAGAAACCCCCACTGCCGGAGTAGAAACCCTTGAGCTTGTCGGCGGCGTGAGCTGAAGCGGGGAGAAGCGCGGCGAGGAGGGCGATCAAAAGGATCGAGACTGGATGGATGCGCATGGGTGGATGCTATCGGAGGAGCGGCGTCGCGCGGAACTGAGATTTCTGGCAGTTTTCGGTCCGGTGGTTCGATCCGGGGCCAGCGATCCAGATGATTTTTTCTGTGTTATCGGGAGCCTTACTTAGTTAGCCCCATAACTGAACGCAACACAAACTGATTTCAATAGACATAGAGGGAAAATCGGAGATTTATATTTCATTGAATCGAGGACTCTTCGATTTTCGGGTCGCAAGCCAGAGCGTCTATGGCCTGGCAGAATTTTTGGATTTGCCTGCGGCAATAAGGCGTCCGTGATTCTCATCCGATTGCGAACGAGATAGACTTGGGTGCTATGAGCGATCAGAGTAAGACTGCGATTTCTACCAAAGAGGCTCCTGCTGCGATCGGGCCGTACTCCCAGGCGGTTCGCGTGGGAGATATGTTGTTTGCATCGGGACAAGTGGCGCTGGATCCAGCTACGGGACAGTTGGTTTCGGGCGGGATCACTGAACAAACAACTCGCGCGCTTGAAAATGTGAAGGCTGTGTTGGCGAAGGCCGGTTTGAGCATGGTTCACGTGGTGAAGACGACCGTGTTTTTGAAGTCAATGGGCGACTTTGCGGCGATGAATGAGGTTTACGCGCGGTATCTGGCTCCGGAGGGCGTGGTGCCGCCGGCTCGGTCGACCGTGGCGGTGGCCGGATTGCCGAAGGATGCTCTGGTGGAGATTGAGGTGATTGCCAAGGATGCCTCTGAGGGTTAGGGCGCTTGAAACATAACGGACGGTTCGACATCTAATTGACAGAATCTACTTTTGAGAAGAGGAGGCTGGAGTGATGGCCGAGACAGAGGTTAAGAAGGTTCATAAGACGGAGGCGGAGTGGCGGGAGTTGCTGACCCCGGAACAGTTTCATGTGATGCGCGAGGGTGGTACCGAGAGGGCGTTTACCGGAGCTTTGGTGAACAACCATGAGGATGGGATTTATCACTGCGGGAGTTGCAATGCTCCGCTGTTTCCCTCGGATAAGAAGTTTGATTCGGGGAGCGGATGGCCGAGCTTCTGGAATCCGGTTTCAGCAGATGCGATTGAGGCTATCGAGGACAACTCGCACGGGATGAAGCGGATTGAGGTGCGGTGTGCCACTTGTGGCGCTCACCTGGGGCACGTCTTTCCGGATGGGCCGACGCCTACCGGAATGCGGTATTGCATCAATAGTGCTTCGCTGGGATTTGAGAAGAAGTAAAACGATCCGCTGATTTATTTAGACATGCAGGAAAAGCCCCAGCCGGCTATTACGCGGCTGGGGCGACCTGTTTCTGGAGTCTTTGCTGGGCTTAGCCCTTGACGATTTTGCCGGTCTTGATGCAGCTGGTGCAGACGCGGACGCGCTTGCTGCCGCCGTCGACCTTGGCCTTGACTGACTGGAGGTTAACGTTCCAGCGGCGGCGAGTGGTGTTGTGGGCGTGCGAGATGTTGTTGCCGAACTGCGGGCCTTTGCCGCAGAGATCACATTTTTGTGCCATGACTTGCTCCGATCCTGAGTCGCAGAGAATTCCTGGGGATCGTGCGTGAGTGACGCTTGAAAACGATGCCGTGGAAGAGTCAGGTGCGAGGAGATTCGAGCTCGCAACCTCTACCGGATGAGGGTAGCCTGCTGATAGCTCCATCATACCATGCAAGGGGTTGCGGGCTCAATTGGCGCGGTGGCTGCCGCTACGGATCGCTGCCTTGGTTTCAAGGCTATTCAATAGCTGTTTTTGCTCTACCACCAGCAAAAACCAAGGCAAAACTATGCCGTTTACCGTCGCAGTGAGCTCAATTGGTGGAGTTGCGATATTGTTGAGGTATGCATCTCAGTCAGTTGACCCCTCTTTGCAGTCATGCGCCACGCCATGGCCGGGAGAGGTTTCACGTTGCTGAATTTTGACGGTTTAGTACGGACTGCTGAGTCTTTAAGTACGTGCTCGTGCGTCGATAGGGTAACGGACCGCGTTGCACAACTGAGTCCAAATTTTTGATGTGGCAAGGGAGACGTGTTTGCCAGCCGATTCTAAGGAACACCCCTCGATTGGGCCGGATCATCAACTTCCGGCTCCTCCACCCTCGTCCGGGAGCAAGATTGTCCGCATCCTGGTGTGGATTGCCCTGCTGCTGATCTTTGCGGTGGGATTCTGGCTTGTGTTGCAGCACCACGATAACACTACAAAAAATGCACCCGGAGGCGGAGGAGGACGACGCGGCGCGGCCGGTGGCCCAGTTACGTTGACCGTAGCCACGGCGACGAAGGGGAACATCGGCGTCTACCTTGAAGCGATCGGAACGGTGACGCCGGTTTATACGGCTTCGATCACGAGCCAGGCTACAGGGCCGGTGATGGCTGTGCACTTTACGGAAGGACAGATGGTGAGCAAAGGGGATCCGCTGATAGATATCGATCCGCGGCCTTACCAGGCGACTCTGTTGCAGGCACAAGGGACTTTGGAGCGCGATGAGGCGGTGTTGGCGCAGGCCGCTATGGATCGCGACCGGTTTCGCGACGCGTGGGCACGGAATGCGATTCCGAAGCAGACGCTGGACGATCAGGAAAAGCTGGTGTTGCAAGAGCAAGGCACCGTGAAGAACGATCAGGGGACCGTGGCGTTCGACCAGGTACAGCTTGGCTACTGCCACATTACGGCTCCGATCGCGGGAAAGGTGGGTTTGCGGCTGGTTGACCCTGGTAACGTGGTGCAGTCGTCGGGATCGGTGGTGCTGACGGTGATTACGCAGGTGCAGCCGATTACGGCTATCTTCACAATTCCTGAAGACCATCTTGGACAGGTGCAGCCGAGGCTGCGACAGAGAGCGAAGCTTCCGGTGGATGTGTATGACCGCGGTGCACTGAAGAAAATCGCGAGCGGAACGCTGCTGACTCTGGACAACCAGATCGATACGACTACCGGAACAGTAAAAGCAAGGGCATCGTTCGACAACCGAGATGGCGCGTTGTTTCCGAATGAGTTTGTGAATACGCGGCTGCTGGTGAATACGCTGCAGGGAGCGACGATCGTTCCCTCTTCGGCGATTCAGCACAACGGGAATGTAGCGTTCGTCTATGTGATCCAGGACGAAACGGCGCATATGCGAATTGTGAAGACAGGCGTCACCGAAGGAACGAACACGTCTGTGACTGGGATTGATCCTGGAGATGTATTGGCTAACAGCAGCTTCGACAGACTGCAGGACAAGTCGAAGATTGTCGTCTCGAAGCAGCCGATTCCAAGCAGTAATAACCTTGGGAGTAATGCTCCTTGAGCCCTTCACGTCCGTTTATTCTGCGCCCTGTGGCAACGTCGCTGCTGATGGCGGCTATTCTGCTGGTCGGAATCGTGAGCTACACGCAGCTTCCTGTCTCGGCGCTGCCTGAGGTCGATTATCCGACGATTCAGGTACTGACGTTCTATCCGGGGGCAAGTCCGCAGGTAGTGGCGACGACAGTGACGGCTCCCCTGGAGCGTCAGTTCGGGCAACTGCAGGGATTGAGCCAGATGACGTCCTCGAGTTCGGGGGGCACGTCAGTGATTGTGCTGCAATTTAACCTGAGCCTGAATATCGACGTGGCTGAGGAAGAGGTTCAATCGGCAATCAATGCTGGGTCGAGTTTTCTTCCGGCGAACCTGCCCGCACCGCCGATCTACAGCAAGACGAACCCTGCGGATGCTCCTGTGCTGACGCTGGCGATCACGTCGAATTCGATGCCGTTGTCGCAGGTGGAAGACCTGGTCGATACGCGGTTGGCGCCGAAGATCTCGCAGTTAAGCGGCGTGGGACTGGTAAGTATCAGCGGTGGGCAGAAGCCTGCCGTGCGCATTCAGGCGAATCCCACAGCTCTCTCGTCGTACGGGATCAATCTTGAGGACCTGCGAACAGCGGTGACGCAGGCCAGCGTGAATGCGGCGAAGGGAAACTTCGACGGACCACGGCAGGACTACCAGATAGACGCAAACGATCAGCTGGTGACGAGCCAGGACTACCGACAGGTTGTGGTTGCTTATCGCAACGGGTCGCCGGTAATGCTGACGGATGTTGCGAAGATCGTAGACGGAGTAGAGAACTCCACGCAGGCTGCATGGATGGGCAATGCCGCAGTACCGGCCGTCAACGAGCAGCCTGCCAGAGGAGCGTCGCTTGAACCAGCGGTCGTTCTCAATGTGCAGCGCCAGCCGGGAGGCAACACGATCAGCGTGGTGAAGAGCATCAAGCAACTGCTGCCGCAGCTTGAGGCAAGTCTTCCCAAGGGGATCGAGGTTACAACGCTGACCGATCTGACGACACCGATCCAGGCATCGGTGGACGACGTTGAATTCGAGCTGATGCTGACCGTTGGCCTGGTGGTAATGGTCATCTTCCTGTTTCTGCGAAATCTCTACGCGACGATTATTCCGAGCGTGGCGGTCCCACTGTCGCTGATCGGGACGTTTGCGGCGATGTACATGCTGGGGTACAGTCTCGACAATCTGTCGCTGATGGCGCTGACCATCTCGACGGGGTTCGTCGTCGATGACGCGATTGTGATGGTGGAGAATATCTCGCGTTACCTCGAAGAGGGCGAGCCTGCGCTGCAGGCGGCGTTGAAGGGCGCAGAGCAGATTGGCTTCACGATTCTGTCGCTGACTGTCTCTCTGATCGCTGTGCTGATTCCTTTGCTGTTCATGGGCGATGTGGTTGGACGGCTGTTCCGTGAGTTTGCCGTGACGCTGGCGGTGACGATTATTGTCTCCGCCGTGGTTTCGCTGACGCTGACGCCGATGATGGCGTCGAGGATTCTGAAGCACAATCCGCATGAGCACCAGGGGCGTTTTTATCAGGCTTCGGAGCGCGTCTTTGAAGGAATGATTGCCTTCTACGGGCGCACGCTGAAGGTTGTGCTGCGCTACCAGACGATCACGTTGATCGTGGCGGTTGCGACACTGCTGCTGACGATCTATCTGTATATCATTATTCCAAAGGGCTTCTTTCCAGTGCAGGATACGGGCGTGATTCAGGGCATCACGCAGGCTTCGCAGACGATTGGCTCCAAGTCGATGGCGTTGAAGCAGCAGGAGGTTGCGAAGGTGATCCTGCAGGACCCTGCTGTCGAGAGCCTGTCATCGTTTATCGGCGCGGACGGCACAAATACGACGACGAACAGCGGCAGAATGTCGATCAACCTGAAGCCGCTGGATCAGCGCGATCTGAACGCATCGGATGTCGTGCGGAGGCTGCAGTCGAAGTTGAAGAACGTACAGGATATCCAGGTGTTCATGCAGCCTGTACAGAACATCACAGTGGATGACCGGGTAAGCCGCACGCAATACCAGTACACGCTGGAGGATCCGGATCCGAATGAGCTGAACGAGTGGACCACCAAATTTGTAGCAAAGCTGAAAGAGCTACCGGGGCTTGAAGATGTTGCGACGGACCAGCAGATGGGCGGGCTGGCGGTGTCGCTGGTAATCGATCGCGCAACGGCTTCGCGGCTTGGCGTGGCGCCGACAACGATCGACAATACGCTGTACGACGCGTTTGGCCAGCGGCAGATCAATACGATGTACACGCAGCTCAATCAGTACCACGTGATTCTGGAGGCGGAGCCGCAGTTTCAGCTTGACCCGGACAAGCTGAATCATCTTTATATACGGGCTAATTCTGCGGCGGGAACTAGCGGCGCTGCGGCGACCTCCTCGAGCAGCGGTTCTAGTTCCGCGGGATCGAATGCGCTCACGGGTACGGTGCTGTATTCGCCATCGGCCAATACGCTGTCGGCTCCGGTCAATGCGCTGAAGTCGATCACTACCAGCACGGGAGCCGGCTCTGCAGGTTCACCCAGTTCCGCATCGAGCGGCGCGGTACCGCTGAGCGCGTTCTCTCATTTTGAGACAACGACGGAGGCGCTCTCGATCACGCATCAGGGACAGTTTCCGGCGATCACGGTGTCGTTCAATCTTGCGCCGAACGCTGCGCTGGGCGGAGCGATCGATGACATCACGAAGGTGCAGAAGGACATGCATATGCCGGCGAGCCTGCAGGCGGATTTTCAGGGAACTGCGGCTTCATTCCGGAATTCGCTCTCGAATATGCCGCTGCTGATTCTGGCTGCGCTTGTGACGGTGTATATCGTGCTGGGCGTGCTGTACGAGAGCTTTATTCATCCGATCACGATCCTTTCGACTTTGCCTTCAGCAGGAGTGGGTGCGTTTCTCTCGCTGATCCTTTTTCATCAGGACTTGAGCGTGGTGGCGATCATTGGCTTGGTGCTGCTGATCGGAATTGTGAAGAAGAACGGCATTATGATGGTCGACTTCGCCTTGGATGCGGAGCGTAACCAGGGAATGGATGCGACCGAGGCGATCTATCAGGCTTGCCTGCTTCGCTTCCGTCCGATCATGATGACGACGATGGCGGCACTGCTGGGCGGGATTCCACTTGCGCTTGGGACTGGTATCGGTTCCGAGTTGCGCAGGCCCCTTGGTATCTCGATGGTTGGCGGGTTGCTGCTGAGCCAGATTCTGACGCTGTATACGACGCCGGTAATCTATATCTTCTTCGACAACATCGCGACGCGGTTCTCGAAGAAGAAGAAGCAGCACGGCAGCAAGGTTGAGGCAACGGAGACGTTATGAACCTCTCTGAGGCATTCATCCGCAGACCGGTGGCGACTACGCTTCTGACGGTGGCGATCGCCATCGCGGGAGCGATTGCGTTTACCGTGCTTCCAGTGTCTCCGCTGCCGCAGGTGGATTTTCCGACGATTTCGGTGAATGCGGGCCTGCCAGGTGGAAGCGCAGAGATTATGGCGTCCTCGGTTGCGACTCCGCTGGAGCGGCAGTTCGGCCATATCGCCGGGGTCTCAGAGATGACTTCTTCGAGCAGCCTGGGAACGACGTCGATCACGATCCAGTTTGATCTGAGCCGCAATATTGATGGTGCAGCGCGGGATGTGCAGGCGGCAATCAATGCGGCTCGGACGTACTTGCCTGCGAACCTGCCGTCGAACCCAACGTACCGCAAAGTAAATCCTGCGGATGCACCGATCATGATCATCGGGCTGACTTCGGACAAGTATGGCCCGGACAAGCTATATGACGAAGCCTCGACGATCATTCAGCAACGGATCTCGCAGATCCAGGGTGTGGGTCAGGTCAATGCGGGGGGCGGAGCGTTGCCCTCGGTGCGGGTCGAGGTAAATCCCACGAAGCTGGCTTCTCTTGGGCTGGCGATGTCAGATCTTCAGGCGACGCTGAGCCTGCAGAATTCGAATCTTGCGAAGGGGCAGATTACCAATGGGGACATCTCGGCGGATATCACGGCCAATGACCAGATATCGCACGCAGAAGACTATAAGCCGATCATCGTTGGCTATAACAAAGGGTCGGCGGTGCGGCTTTCGGATGTGGCGGACGTTGTGGATTCGACGCAGAATATACGCGCTGCGGGATATCTGAACGGCGTGCGCGCGATCCAGTTGATCGTGTTCCGCCAGCCCGGGGCCAATATTATCGACACGGTCAACCGGATTCGGGAGGCAATGCCTTCGGTCGAAGCATCGATTCCCAAGGGGATCAATACGACGATCGTTCTGGATCGCACAACGACTATCCGCGCTTCCGTGAAGAATGTCGAAGGAACGCTGATGCTGTCGATCGCCCTGGTGATCATGGTCGTCTTCGTCTTTCTGCGCAGCGGGCGGGCTACGCTGATTCCCGCAGTTGCCGTTCCCGTGTCTCTGATCGGCACGTTTGCGGTGATGTATCTGTGCGGGTACAGCCTCGACAACCTTTCGTTGATGGCGCTGACGATCTCGACGGGCTTTGTCGTGGATGACGCAATCGTCGTGATGGAAAACATCACGCGGCATATTGAAGATGGTATGGAACCCTTCGAGGCGGCGTTGAAGGGTGCGAAAGAGATCGGGTTTACGGTCTTTACGATCAGCATGTCACTGATCGCTGTGTTCATTCCTTTGCTGATGATGGGCGGGATCGTGGGCAGGTTGTTCCGGGAGTTTGCGGTCACGCTTTCGACTGCGATTCTGGTTTCAATGGTCATCTCTCTGACCACGACGCCGATGATGTGCGCCTATATTTTGAAGAATCCGCATGATGAAAAGCATGGCCGGCTGTACCGAGCCACGGACACGGTCTTCGAATGGGTGCTGTCGATTTACCGTCGCAGCCTGCACTGGGTGCTGGAAAACCCGGTGCTGATTCTTACGGTCTTGTTCCTGACGATTGCATTGAACGTTGCCATCGTCCTCAAAATTCCGAAGGGGTTCTTTCCCATACAGGACACCGGCTCGCTTGGCGGAGCTGTGCGCGGGCCACAAGACGCTTCGTTCTTTTCGATGAACCAGTCGATTCAACAGATATTGAAGGTGGTCAAAGGCGATCCTGCGGTACAGAATGCTATCTCGTTTACGGGTGGGGGCGGCGCATCGAATACCGCCAATATGTTTGTCGCGTTGAAGCCATTGGATGAGCGCAAGATCAGTGCCTCGGATGTTATCAACCGGCTTCGCCCCAAGTTGAACCGGCTGCCAGGCGCGTCGTCGTTCCTGCAGGCTTCGCAGGACCTCCGCATCGGCGGGCGTGGAAGCAATGCACTTTATCAGTACACGATTCAGGCAGACAACCTAGCCGATCTCGGAACGTGGGGGCCGAAGTTGCTGGCGGAGATGACGAAACTGCCAGGATTTCAGGATGTGAGCTCTGACCAGCAGAATGGCGGACTGGATGAGCTGCTTCATTACGATCGGGTGACCGCAGCGAAGCTGGGACAGACGGCGCAGTCGCTCGACCGGGCCCTATACAGCGCTTTCGGGCAGTCTGAGGTCTCGATCATCTATACGCAGCTGAATCAGTATTACGTTGTGCTGGAGGTCGCGCCGGAGTATTGGCAGACACCTGAGGGGTTGAAGAATATCTACTTTCACCCGTCGGGCACGAGCAGTGCGACAGCCAGCGGCAATGTTCCGCTGGCCACTATCGCCACAAACAGGACCAACACGACACCGCTGGCGCTGAACCACACGGGGCTATTTCCTTCAGTAACGGTGTCGTTCAACCTTGCGCCGGGAATGTCGTTGAGCGATGCGACGCTCGAGATCGGCCAGATGCAACAACGCATTGGGACACCCTCGACGGTGCATGGGTTTTTTGCCGGGACACTGTTGGCCTATCAGCAGTCTCTGGGCACGGAACCGCTGTTGGTGGTGACCGCGATCCTTGCCATTTTCATTGTGCTTGGCGTTTTGTATGAGAGTCTGGTGCACCCGATCACGATTCTTTCGACGCTTCCCTCAGCGAGCGTGGGAGCGATGCTCGCGTTGATGGTCTTCAAGGAGGACCTGAACGTGATCTCGATCATCGGCATTGTGCTGCTGATCGGCATTGTGAAGAAGAATGCGATTATGATGATCGACTTTGCGTTGCAAGCCGAGCGCGAGGGTGGGTTGAATACTGAAGATGCGATCTTCCAGGCGTGCATGTTGCGTTTTCGTCCGATTCTGATGACGACGATGGCGGCTCTATTTGGGGCGTTACCGCTGGCGTTCGGAAACGGAACGGGGTCTGAGTTGCGGCGGCCGCTCGGTATCACGATTGTCGGGGGTCTGATTGTGAGCCAGCTGCTCACTCTTTACACGACTCCTGTTGTTTATCTTGCGCTGGACCGGTTACGCCTGCGAGTTATGGGGAAAGAGCGCGATACGTTTCATCCTATCGATGGACCGGTGGCTGCCCGTGCGGAGTAAATTAGCAATGTCAAAAACTATGATGAACTTTCGAATGAGATTAGCTGCAGGTTCCGCGATGACGACGGTCCTGCTGACGGGATGCATGGTTGGCCCGAAGTATCATCCGCCGCAAGCAATAGCTGTGGCTCCGCCGGCTGAGTACAAGGAATCGACGACGCAGTTCCCTAACACGGACGGCTGGAAGGTGGCGCAACCATCGGATGCGATGCTCCACGGCAAGTGGTGGGAGGTCTATGGCGATACGGAGCTGAACGCTCTTGAAGAGAAGCTGACCATCGACAACCAGAACATCCAGCAGTTCTTTGAGAATTTTCTGGAGGCGCGGTCGCTGATTGCGCAGGCTCGGTCGCAGCTTTATCCGACGGTGCAGATCGGACCTTCGTATACGCGTTCGCGGTCATCGGCGAATCTCGGAACCTCGGCTAACGCGAATCCAGGACATGAGTCCTCGCTGGCATCGCTGCCGGCCGATGTTTCGTGGGAGCCCGATCTGTGGGGCAAGGTTCGCAACACCATTCATGAGGAGCAGTACAACGCGCAGTTAAGCGCGGCAGACCTTGAAAACGAGAAGCTGACCGAGGAGGCTAGCCTGGCGGAGTTTTTCTTTGAGATACGCGGACAGGATGCGCTGCAGAAGCTGCTCGACGAGACCGTGGCCGCAGATCAGAAGGCCCTGGAACTGGCGCGCGCGCGCTATGAGACCGGAATCGACACAAGGATCTCGGTGGCCGAAGCCGAAGCGACACTGGCGAATGTGCAGTCGCAGGCGGCGAACCTTGGTGTGGCTCGCGCGCAGTTCGAACATGCGATCGCGGTGCTGGTGGGGGCGAATCCGTCGCAGTTTTCGATTCCGGTAAAGCCGTTTCTGACGAATCCTCCCGCGATTCCATTGGGGATGCCGTCGGTCCTGCTGGAACGGCGACCGGATATCGCGGGAGCGGAGCGAAAGCTGGCGGCTGCAAATGCGCAGATCGGAATAGCCTACGCCGCGTACTATCCGACTCTTACGTTGAGCGCGTCCGGCGGTTTCGAGAGCTCGACGTGGAAGCATTTGTTCGACTGGCCAAGCCGTGTGTGGTCGATCGGACCTACCGTGAGCGAGACGATTTACGATGGCGGGCTGCGGCGCGCGACGGTGAACCAGTTCATCACGACGTATAACGCCGACGTTGCGAGCTACCGGCAGACAGTGCTGACCGCGTTTCAGCAGGTGGAGGACTCGCTGGCTTCGGTGCGGATTCTGTCGCAACAGATGCTAAAGCAGGAGCAGGCCGTGAAGTCTTCGGAGGAGGTTTTGGCGCTGGAGACGGTGCGGTATCAGACGGGAGTCGATCCGTACCTGGATGTGGTGACGGCGCAGACGACGCTTCTGAACAATCAACAAACGCTGGCCAACCTGCATGTGCAGGAGATGACGGCGTCGGTACAGCTGATCGGCGCGCTGGGCGGAGGCTGGGACAGGACACAGCTGCCTACTCCGGCTGAAGTTTCCAAGAAGCTGGATAAATCGGAGACGACGATCCAGCAGTAACGGCTGGTCGAGTAGATCGGAAGACTGATCGGAGAGAGATGATCGGAGACGCTGCGGAGTATCGGGATCTGGTAGCTCTGTATGCGAGCTATGGCGATGAGGAACTGGTGTCGCTTGCGCGTGGCCTGGATGATTTGACCGCAGATGGCGCAGGAGGCTTTGAAGGGGGAGTTGGCGCGGCGCGGACTCAAAGTTACCCCAGCGGAAAAGGTGCGGCGGATTCTGACGGAGGATGATCTGGCGGATATGCGGAGTTATGCTGAGCTGGCTCCGGCGGAGTGCATCTTCGATTTCGAGAGCGAACGGATAGCTTCGGCTGCTTACTACGCATTGACTGCGGAAGGAATTGAGGCAATCGTCGTTTCGCCGAGTCGCGCGAACGGGCCGCGAGTTGTGGTGAAACCGAAGGATGCGGAGCGAGCGTCGGAGATTTTTTCGGCGGCGCCGAGTGAGGCGCTTACGGATGAGACAGCGGCGGCTTCGGCCGAGTACGATATTCCGCACTGCCCTGCCTGTGGGAGTGAAGAGATTGTGCTCGAGTCTGTAGACCCTGTGAATCAGTGGCTTTGTGAGGCGTGCGGCCATATGTGGCTGGAGGAGCCTGTTTCCCAGGCTTAAACCGGGCTGGCGTTGGTGAGCAAACAAAAGACCCGCACGAAGCGGGCCTTTTGTTTGGCTGGCTATTTCTCCCTAGTGCTTCTGCTGGTGGGACGCGTGGGGTTGAGGCCGTGACTGCGGTTGGGGGGCTGGTCTCGATTCTGGTTGAGGTCTCGCCTGAGGCTGAGGAGCGGGGCGGTACTCGGGTTGTGGGGTTGGTCTTGATTGAGGTTGCGGAGCTGGGCGGTATTCCGGCTGGGGAGTTGGCCTTGGTTGAGGTTGCGGGGCCGGACGGTACTCCGGCTGCGGGGTAGGTCTAGATTGCGGCTGTGGCTGAGTCGGACGAACCTCCGGCTGCGGCTGAGGGTGGGGTTGTGGAGTTGGTTGTGGCCGATATTGTGGTTGGGATGGCCTGCTATCCGGTTGCGTAGGACGAACCTGTGGCTGGTTCGGTCTGTTGTCGGGTTGAACCGGACGTGTTTCAGGCTGGTTAGGTCGCGTCGGCTGGATCTGCGGACGGTTGTTCGGCTGAGTGGGACGAACTTCCGGCTGCGTGGGTCTCACCTCGGGTTGGTTGGGGCGAGTCGGCTGAATCTGCGGGCGGTTGTTTGGTTCGCCGGGGCGGTTTTCAGACTGGCCGGGACGGACTGGTTGGATCTGTGGCCGATTGTTTGGCTCGGCGGGACGAACGCCGGGCTGTGTTGGACGAACCTCGGGTTGTGCTGGACGGTTGATCTCACCGGGGCGATTTGGGGATGTTCCGGGATTCGGACGGGCGATGCCGGGCTGGGCAGCGATGGGTCGTGGAGCTGCGACCATAGCCGGGCGGCCCTTGTTGACGTTGTAGAACTGCTCGCGGTTTTGGGCGGCCTCGCGCTGGTTATGAATCTGGGTGGTCATGGGCGGAGTGCGGGGCCCGCGGAACGCTGCGATCTCGGTGGCCTGCGGACGAACGGCGATGCCGCCTCGGCCCCCGTTATAGGAGACGCGGTTGTTGTTGTTGACTACGACGGTACGGTTATAGACGTGGGTGATGTTGACGTTGACGCGGTTGACAGAGCGGTTGTAGTAGAAGTTGTTTCCGTTCCAGTAACCGCCGTGATAGCCGTAACCGGTGTAACCGAAGCCGTAGTTGATGCCGCCGTAGAAGCCGATGTGGAGACCCCAGTAGCCGCGATAAAAGCCCCAGCGGTTGTGGTACCAGCCCCAGTAGCCGGGGGTCCAAAGAGCTCCGTAGTAAGGCGGAGCACACCATGCGCCGGGGATCCAGTAGTAGCCGAGGGGAGCCCATCCCCAGTAGCCGGGGGTCCAGATGTAGTTTGGCGCAGGCGCCACGGGTTGGTCGTATTCGGGCAGGGGCGGCGGGGGTTGGTCGGCGTATTCAACGGGCTGCGGCTGACCTTCGGCGTCGAGTTGCTCCAGAGTTTGCGCGTCCTGATAGGCCTGGCTCTGATCGGGCGGCGGCGGGGCCGCTTGTGGCTGATCCGGCGCGGGTTGCTGCGGGTACTCTTCGACGCTTTGTTGAGGCACAGCCTGTGAACGAGCGGCGAGAACCTTTCCCTGTACGGGTGCTGGTGCAGGAGCCAGTTGGGTCGGGGTGTTATCAACGGGAGCCAAATTGGCATCTGCCGGGTCTGCGCCTGAGTTGTCGGCGACGGGTGCGGCGTCAGGATCCACGCGATGACAGCCAGTTGCGCCAAGAAATGTTGCCATAGTGAGTGAAAGACCTAAGAGAAACCTGGGAACCAATTTGTGCATACAGCCTGTCTCCTCGTACTTGCTGGGTGTTTTAACCCAAAGTTATTGAATGAGATGCGTTTTTATTGTAGAGACGACGGCGGAGTGAAAATAGAAGGTTTAGTGGTGCTTTCGATTGTAACGATGGCAACTGCATGACGAGTGCAGCGGACCTCGCGTTCTGATCCTTATTTCTCTTCTGCAACTTACGGTTTTGGAGTGCGTCTCAGTTTCAGGCGGCAGGACTTTCGTCGAGGCGGCCAATCGCAGTAAAATTAAGCGGATGGTTGAACGCCTTCCCAATACGAAGCGTTTTCGCCACGGTCGGCCTGACCGCGGGCGCTGCTAACACTATTCCCTCCCTGGAAAAATTTTAGACTTCAGCCGTTGCCCTTCGCGGCCCGGAGTCGCGACCACGGCCCTACTACCTCGCGCTTTCCATGCGCTTCGGAGAAGACAAAATGGCGACCCAATCGCATCCTGATTCGTTCCAAAGCCTGTCCACGCTGACCTCAGGCTCAATTACCTACAACATGTTTCGCCTGAAGGCGCTTGAAGGCAACGGCGTCGACCTGGCACGACTTCCCTTCTCACTACGGATTCTGCTGGAGAACCTGCTGCGGCATGAAGATGGACGGACCGTTACGGCAGAGGATATTAAGTTTCTGGCTTGCTGGGATCCGCATGCGGAGCCTTCGCGTGAGATTGCTTATATGCCGGCGCGTGTCCTGATGCAGGACTTTACCGGTGTACCGGCGATCGTCGATCTGGCTGCGATGCGCGATGCGATGAAGGCGTTGGGAGGCGATCCGGAGAAGATCAATCCGTTGCAACCGGCAGAACTGGTGATCGACCACTCGGTGCAGGTGGATGAGTTCGGCACGGTGCGGGCGTATGACCTGAATGCTGCGCTGGAGTTTCAACGGAACAGAGAGCGGTATGCGTTTTTGAAGTGGGGGCAGACGGCGTTCCATAATTTTTCGGCTGTGCCACCGGGAATGGGAATCTGTCACCAGGTGAATCTTGAGTATCTGGCACGAGTGGTGTTTACGACTTCTCCGAAGCGGAGTCTTGACGCGGTTGCTGTTGCGGGACACAAGGCGAGCGTCGAGGAGACTTATGCGTTTGCCTATCCGGATACGCTGGTCGGGACCGACTCGCACACAACGATGGTGAATGGGTTGGGTGTGCTGGGTTGGGGTGTCGGCGGAATTGAGGCCGAGGCAGCAATGCTGGGGCAGCCGGTGTCGATGCTGGTGCCGCAAGTGGTTGGGTTCAAGCTGACGGGCAAGCTGAAAGAGGGAACGACCGCGACCGATCTGGTGCTAACCGTGACAGAGATGCTGCGGAAGCTCGGAGTGGTTGGCAAGTTTGTGGAGTTCTATGGGCCCGGCATCGCCGAGCTGCCGCTGGCGGATCGCGCGACGATTGCGAATATGGCTCCGGAGTATGGGGCAACTTGCGGTTTCTTCCCGGTCGATGCGGAGACGCTGCGGTATCTGCGATTGACCGGGCGTAGCGAGGAGCAGATCGCCCTGGTGGAGGCCTACTATCGCGAGCAGGGGATGTTCCATACGGCAGATGCAAAGGAGGCAGTGTACTCGGCGACGATTTCGCTGGATCTGGCGACGGTGGAACCGAGTGTTGCGGGACCGAAGCGGCCGCAGGACCGGGTAAAGCTGTCGCAGGCGGGCGCGAGCTTCAAAGAGCAGTTGCCGACATTGCTGGGGCCGAATGGAAACAGGCAGGTGATTCGGCAGATGGTGCGATGGGAGGGTGAAGGCGGCCACGCGAGCGCTTCGGGTGATCTGACGAACAGCGTAGGGGCTCCTGCACCAGTTGTTGAACAGCCGACGGTCCCGGTGATTACGATTCAAGATGAGCCAGTGCCTCATCTTGAGGCTCCGCATGTTTCGATTCGTACTCGTTTTGGAGTTGATCCGGACAAGTATCTCGACCATGGATCGATTGTGATTGCAGCTATTACGTCCTGCACGAATACATCGAATCCTTATGTGATGATGGCGGCCGGACTGCTGGCGAAGAAAGCTGTCGAGAAGGGGTTAAGCACGCCACCCTGGGTAAAAACTTCGCTGGCACCGGGATCGCGCGTGGTGACGGACTACTACATCAAGGCGGGGCTGATGCCGTATCTGGATAAGCTGCGGTTTCAGGTCGTGGGATACGGATGCACGACGTGCATTGGGAACTCGGGGCCGCTACCGACTGATGTCTCGAAGTCGATTGAGGACCATGGACTAGTGGCGGTTTCGGTGCTTTCGGGTAACCGAAACTTTGAGGGAAGAATTTCGCCGGAGGTGCGGGCGAATTATCTGATGAGCCCGCCGCTGGTAGTTGCCTATGCGTTGGCGGGGCATATTGGGCATAACTTCGACACGGAGCCGTTGGGGCACGGGAAGAATGGCGATGCCGTGTTTCTGCGCGATATCTGGCCGACGCAGGAAGAGGTCGCTTCGGTTGTCAACTCTTCGATCAGCTCAGAGATGTTTCGCAAGCAGTACAGTACCGTTTCAGACGGCGACAACAACTGGCAGAGCCTGAGGTTTCCTGATGGGGAGACATACGGGTGGGAGCCGGATTCGACTTACATTCGCAAGGCTCCTTACTTTGACGGAATGCCGGCGACGCCTTCACCGGTGGAGGACATCCATGGGGCGCGGGTGCTGGCGGTACTCGGCGATTCGGTGACGACTGATCATATTTCTCCGGCGGGCTCAATCAAGCTGAACGGGCCTGCGGGCAAATATTTGATCGAGCATGGAGTGAAGGCTTCGGACTTCAACAGCTACGGTTCGCGGCGCGGCAACCATGAGGTGATGGTCCGCGGGACGTTTGCGAATGTTCGGCTGAGGAACAAGCTTGCCCCAGGGACTGAGGGAGGTGTGACTCGGCTGCTGCCGGAGGATGTGCCGATGTCGATCTACGACGCCAGCGTGGAATATGCTAAGCGCGGGACGCCTTTGGTGATTCTTGCGGGCAAGGAGTATGGATCGGGGTCGTCGCGGGATTGGGCAGCGAAGGGGCCGCGGCTGCTGGGGATTCGTTTCGTGGTCGCAGAGAGCTATGAACGGATTCACCGGTCGAACCTGGTGGGCATGGGAATTCTGCCGCTGCAGTTTATCGCGGGGCAGAATGCAGAGTCGCTAGGGCTTTCGGGCGAGGAGGTGTTCGCGATCGGAGATGCGCCGGGTCAGTTGCGGGCGATGCTCGAAAGCAAGTTCGCCGATGGCAAGGTGGTGACGGTATTTGCCGAGTCGGATCTGGGCAAGACTACGGAGTTTTGTGCGACGGTAAGGATCGATACGCCGCAGGAGATTCTGTATTACCAGCATGGCGGGATTCTGCAGTATGTGCTGCGTCAGCTGGCCGGGAAGGCGTCGGATTAGCTGGTGTTCAATCACACGCGTTGCTTCTAGTACCCAGTGGATCCCCTTCGGGGGATTTCGGGTTTAAGGATACTTGTATTCAATGATTTGCAGTGTAGACGCGTTTAAAGCGACGGCATGGGATGGCCGCACTCATAGACCGATCTTATCGGGTCAAATGTACCTAGCTGGATGCGGCGGCCAATAAAACATTGCCGCGCCAAAGGTGGGACAGGATAACAATAGGCAAGTAAATCCATCGTCGGCGGTTAGGTATATGTCATCGACTAACTATTTCGAGGAGTTACATGGAGTCACAGAAGAGCGAGCGCTCGACTTCTGGGCGTCACACCTCCACGAAACGATAGGAAGTGAGCAGTGGTCTCAGATTCGCGACTCTACAGGTGTTTATCTTGCTAGTGTGCTTGGTCATTTTTGCCTGCAATCGGTAGATCGGAGGGAGATCCTCTCTTCAGATTACAGCCCGAGCGATGGCGAATTCCGACAATTCGCGGATTTGACCCAGATCGCTGAAATGATGATGCGCCAGCTCACCAGTGCGAAGAACCCTCTCTGGATGGAGTCTGCGGGCGCGCACATCCTTCTTTACGCAGGCTTCTTTCAGAGCCAACACAAGAACCGGCACAACATTGAGTTCTATTCAATGATGGGCCGAGAGTGCTATCTGATGGCAGCGGTGGGAAAGAGGGCAAGAATCATGAACCTGATGGCAACAGGCTTCAAGCAATACCTCTTCCATTTGGCTACCCTCCATCGAAACCTGCAGGAAAGCAGATATCTGATCAAGATGGAGAACTAGATCTACTTCTAACCTGGAATAGAGCAGTTCATGGATTCTGCATAGCTAGCATTGGAGCAGCTGAAATATCGGGTTTTCGATAACTCTATCTGGTCAGGCGTTGTGTTAGGAGTTCAGCCTATAATGACCTATGGCACCCGCTCATCCGGCCTCCTCGGAGGTTGGTCCGCAGCCAGAGTCGAACAAAAAACCGAAGAATCTACCGGAGAAACCTATCGATGCGGGGACGGAGCTGGAAGTGGCTTCTCCTGCCGCGGCTTCGCCGGTGGTGTCGGATACGATCTCGCGCGGAAAAAAGAGACATGGCAGCAGTGCTGCGGACGCGGTGGACGCGTCGTCGGGCTCTGCTCCGCTCGTGATAGTAGGGGTGGATGAGACTTCGGAGTCATCGGCCAGCCATCTGGCGGGGAGTTCGGCGCGGGATATTAAATCAGTGGATGCGAAGTTTCAGAGGTTGCTGGCTACAGTGCACGAGAACCGGCCTGGTGATGATCTGGAGATTATCCGGAAAGCGTGGGCATTCTGCCTGCAGCAGCATGAGGGGCAGAAACGAGCGAGCGGAGAGCCTTACATCATCCATCCTCTGGAGGTGGGGCAGGTGTTGGCCGAGTTGAAGATGGACTCGACGGCGATTGCGGCGGGGCTGCTGCATGACGCGGTGGAAGATACAGATGTTACATCGGCGGAGATTGCGAAGAAGTTTGGGGATCAGGTGGCACACATCGTCGAGGGTGTGACGAAGCTGGAAAAGATCAAGTTCGCCAATCGCGAGGATCATCAGGCAGAGAACATTCGCAAGATGCTGTTGGCGATGGTGACCGATGTGCGCGTCGTCATCATCAAGCTGGCGGACCGGCTGCATAATATGCGGACACTGGAGCATCTGAAGCCGGAGAAGCAGCAGAAGATTGCGCGGGAGACATTGGATATCTATGCTCCGCTGGCACACCGGCTGGGCATGGGCAAGCTACGCGGCGAGTTGGAGGACCTGGCTTTTCGGTATACCGATCCTTATGCGTATGAACAGGTGTCGAACGAAGTAGATGCTCTGCGCGGGGCGGGCGAGAAGTTTCTCGACAAGCTTGTGAAGCAGCTTGAGGCAAAGCTGAAGGAGTTCAAGATTCAGGGGCGGGTGGAGTCGCGGATCAAGCGGCTGTATTCGATTCAGCAGAAGCTGCAGGACCAGAAGATTCCTGTGGATCAGGTTTATGATTTGCTGGCTATTCGGGTGATCTGCAATACGGTGCAGGATTGCTATGCGCTGCTGGGGCTATTGCATTCAATCTGGCGACCGGTGCCTGGAAGAATCAAGGACTTTATTGCGATGCCGCGGCCGAATCTTTACCAGTCGCTGCATACGACGCTGATTGCGGAGGGTGGGCATCAGTTTGAGGTCCAGATTCGGACGGAGGATATGCATCGCGTCGCTGAGGAGGGAATCGCGGCGCACTGGAAGTATAAGGCCTCGGACAATGTGAGTGCTAAAGATGAGCAGCGGCTGGCGTGGGTGCGGCAGTTGATGGAATGGCAGCGGGAGATGACCGATCCCAATGAGTTCATGTCGACGCTGAAGATCGATCTTTATCCGGAGGAGGTCTACACGTTTACTCCGAAGGGCAAGGTCGTGGTGCTGCCGAAGGATGCGAGTCCGATCGATTTTGCTTATACGATTCATACCGAGGTGGGAAATACGACGGTGGGGGCGAAGGTGAATGGGCGGATCGTTCCGCTGAGGACGAAGCTGCGCAACGGCGATATCGTCGAGATTTCGACGCAGACGGGGCACGCTCCGAGCCGCGACTGGCTGAGTTTCACGAAGAGCTCGCGGGCACGGAACAAGATCAAGCACTGGCTGAATGAGCATCAGCGAGAGCGGGCGATTGAGATTGGCCGGAAGCTACTGGACCGTGAGGCGAGAAAGTACAAGCTTTCGCTGACGAAGTTCGGCGAATCGGATTACGACAAAGTTGCCGGTGAATACGGGTTAGGAACTCAGGCGGAGTTACTTGCGGGTGTTGGGTTTGGGAAGTATTCGGCGCGGCAGGTGCTGAATAAGCTGGAGCCTGGTTCAACGATGACTGCGGAAGCGGCGCCTCCTGAGGCCGGAGTGGGGAACGTCGTCGGGCAGATGTCGGAGGCGGTGAAGCGCGTCTTCTTTGGGAAAGGCTCGGAGTCGCTGCAGGTGGAGGGACAGGATGATCTGCTGGTGTACCGTGCGCGTTGTTGTAACCCTATTCGTGGTGAGGAGATTGTGGGGTATGTGACGCGGGGTAAGGGTGTGGCGGTGCATGCAAGGAGTTGTCCGAATGTGCAGAATCTGCTGTATGAGTCGGACCGGAGGATTCAGGTGGAGTGGGCTCCGGTGCCGACGGAACCCGGGACGGCTAAGCCACAGACTTATCCGGTGAAGCTAACCGTAATTTGCGATGACAGGGCCGGGTTGCTGAAGGAGTTCACTGCGATCATTGCGGATGATGGGACGAATATTCGGAGTGTGGATACGAAGCCGACACCCGAGGGGACGATGGTGGTGGATTTTGTGGTGGAGACGGTCGATGTGCGGCATCTGAACAAGCTGGTGCAGAATCTGCGCAAGGTTCCGGGGGTGCGGGATGTGCAGCGCGTGCAAAAGATCTAGCCCTGCCGGACGGGCATCCTGCGTGGAGAACAGCCACTTCGTGGCGTATATACCCGGTTGCTTTCTTGCTATAGCTTCCCTTCCGCTTGCTACACAAAGGTGAGGTGGTAGGCGCGACCGGCTTCGAGATGGGTGCGGTGGATTCCGTCAGGCTGAGCCGTGTGGGTAACGGGTTGGCCTGAAGATTTAATGGAAGCGATGGTTTGCCCTTGCGGGGTACGCAGGGTGTATTCGCTGGTGACGTCGGGGCGGATGGTGCAGTCGGTGAGTTTGCCTGCAGTCCAGCGAAGGTCGATTTCGAGGCCGCCTCGGGCGCGGAGACCTTTTACGGAGCCCTCGGGCCATGCGGCGGGGAGTGCGGGCAGGAGGTCGATCGATCCGGTGTGGCTTTGGAGGAGAAGTTCGGCGATGGCTGCGGTGGTGCCGAAGTTTCCGTCGATCTGGAAGATGGAGGTCTTGCCGGCGGGGTGAGTGTCGAAGAGATTGATGTTGGTGCTGTGTTGCATGAGCATGGAGAGGGATTCCCAGGCTTTGTCGCCGTCGAGCAGGCGCGTCCAGAAGGCGATGGCCCAGGCTCGGCTCCATCCGGTGTAGGCTCCGCCGTTGGCGAGGCGGCGTTCGAGGGAGACGCGAGCGGCATGGGCGAGTTCGGGCGTTGCACGTGGAGTGATCTGGTTGCCAGGATAGAGCGGGTACATGTGAGACATGTGGCGCTGGCCGGGAGTAGCTTCTTCGAAATCGATGGACCACTCCTGTAGTTGGCCGTGACGACCAATTTGGTAGGGGATGAGACGGGCGGCGGCTGCGTCGAGCCTTGCAGCGAAGTCGGCGTCGACGCCTAGTTCTTTTGCGGCGGCGCTGCAGTTGGCGAAGAGTTCGCGGATGAGGGCCATGTCCATGGTGCAGCCAGCGCTGGTGAAGGCGGGTTTGCCGTCAGGTGCCAGGAAGTTGTTCTCGGTGGACTCGGAGGGGCAGGTGGTGAGGTGGCCTTTGTCGTCTTCGATGAGCCAGGAGACACAGAATTCGGCGGAGCCCTTCATGAGTGGATAGGCGCGAGTGCGGAGGAAGTCGCGGTTGCGCGTGAAGAGGTAGTGCTCGTAGAGGTGGGCGCAGAGCCATGGGCCGCTCATGCCCCAGTTGGCCCAGGTGGGCGAGCCGACGCCTTCGCCGACGGGATTTGCGGCTCGCCAGATGTCGATGTTGTGGTGGGTGCACCATCCGGGAAGGCCGTAAGTCTCCCGGGCGGTGACGGCTCCAGTTTTGCTGAGACCTTCGATGAGATCGAAGAGTGGGCCGGTGCACTCGGATAAGTTGCAGGTCTCGGCTGGCCAGTAGTTCATCTGGATGTTGATGTTTGCGGTCCAGTTGGAGCTCCAGGGAGGCGTCACCTCGTAGTTCCAGATGCCCTGAAGGTTGGCGGGTTGGGAGCCGGGGCGTGAGCTGCTGATAAGGAGATAACGGCCGTATTGGAAGTAGAGTGCGAGGAGTGAGGGATCGGGAGTGGTGGCGAAGTCTTGCAAGCGCTGGTCTGTCGGTTTGGTCAGATTCGACGCGCCCAGCGTGATGGAGACTCGGCGGAAGAGGCGCTGGTGGTCTTCTACGTGGCGCGTGCGGAGCGTTGCAAAGGGTTTGGTTGCGGCGGCGGCGAGCTGTCGCCTTGCAGCGTGGCGATAATCTCTTCGATGGGAGTGTCGGGTTTGAGTTGAAAGCCGCGATAGCCGGTTGCAGCGGTGAGAAGAACTGTGAATGAGGTTGCGTTGGCGATGGTGATGGCGGTGGAGTTTGCCGTGGCGGTTCCACCTTCAATGTTGACTTGCAGGATCGAGGCGAAGTACATGCCTGCGCCGGGTTCATCGGAGAGGGTAACGGGCTGTTCGCTGTTGGGATGGCCTGCCCCTGCGATGTGGGCTGCGGCTTTGCCGATGAGTTGGAGGCGGTTGGCGGAGATGGCGGTGACTGCCTTCTGGAGGGGCCCGTCAAGCTTGAGGATTGCGTTGAGCAGATGCGGTTGGCTGGCGGTGACTCGCAGAACTAATACCTGATCGGGCGCGGAGATGAAGGCTTCTCGTTGGAAACTGACGCCGGCGACTTCGTAGGTAGTGGTAGCGATGGCGGTGTCGAGGTCGAGTTGGCGGCGATAGTTTTGCGATGGGCCAGTGTGTGTGAGATCGAGGTGGAGATTTCCTAGAGGTTGGTAGGCTTCGGCGAAGAGACCCTGCATCTTGCGGCAGAGTTGGTCGGCTTGGTGATAGTCCTGCTTTTCGAGGACCGCAGTGCGGATGTCGGCGAGATACTTTTTGGCGTCCCGGTTGTTACCGTCGCGTGGCTGACCGGACCATAAGGTGTCTTCGTTGAATTGGAGGAGTTCTTGGTTAAAGGCGCCGGCTTCGCCGCCTCCGAAGACCATCGCGCCGAGGCGGCCGTTGCCGATGGGAAGAGCGTCGATCCATTGGGCCGCGGGTTTGTCATACCAGAGAGTAAGGTCGTTGGGGGCAACTGGCCTATCGAGAGCACTTGAGAAACGTGTGGGGAGGGAAAGATCTCCGAGGAGGGCGGAGGTTGTGCCGAGGAACCCGCGGCGGGAGAGACTGCTCATAGAAGCGATGACCTTTCCGGACAGCAAATGGACTCATTCACTCTAGCTGACGTTTATGGAGTTGCACATAAGGGATGCCGGACTTGCCCCACAGGCCAGAGAGATGTATCTTGGAATGCAAGATGATTCATTTCTCCAGCCGAATTAGCTTTATTTACCGCTACTGGCGCACGGTAGCGGCATCGGCGGAGTAGATTCATCTGAGAGATAGCTGAAGGTTCAGTTGAAATCGACATCCACACGAGCCGCGACCTGACCAGGTTGCGGTTTTTGTTTGCGGCGAGGAGAGTTATGACGACGACGGCAGCAATGGTGAATCCGGCAGGACCTGTGCGATCGGTGGCGGGGCGGTTTGGCGTGTACGGAGGACGGTATGTTCCGGAGACGCTGATGGCTGCGCTGGAGGAGTTGGAACATGCTTACGCGGAAGCGAAAGAAGACACTGCGTTTCAGGCGGAGTTGGATGATCTTCTGCGAAATTACTGCGGGCGGCCTACTCCTCTTTACTTTACGAAACGGCTGACGGAGCAGTGCGGCGGGGCGAAGATCTATCTGAAGCGCGAGGACCTGTTGCATACCGGAGCACACAAGATCAACAACGCGCTGGGGCAGGGATTGCTGGCGCGACGGATGGGAAAGAAGCGGATTATCGCAGAGACGGGCGCAGGGCAGCATGGAGTGGCGACGGCTACGGTATGTGCTCTGTTTGGGCTTGAGTGCGTGATTTATATGGGGGAAGAGGACATGCGGCGGCAGGAGCTGAATGTCTACCGGATGCGTCTGCTGGGGGCTGAAGTGCGCGGGGTTTCGGGTGGATCGGCCACGTTGAAGGACGCGATCAATGAGGCGATGCGGGACTGGGTGACGAATGTTCGGACGACATATTACATCCTCGGGAGTGCGCTGGGGGCGCATCCCTACCCGACGATGGTGCGGGATTTTCATCGAGTGATCGGACGTGAAGCCAAGGCGCAGATGCTGGAGCGCGAGGGTCGCTTGCCGACGGCGATTATTGCCTGCGTGGGTGGTGGGTCCAATGCCATCGGTGCGTTTTATGAGTTTTTGCCGGATGCGAATGTCGATTTGATTGGCGTAGAGGCAGGTGGGCGCGGGACTGCACTGGGAGAGCATGCGGCACGGTTTCAGAAGATTGGTGGAGGGTTGCCGGGCGTACTGCAGGGCACCTACTCTACGTGTTGCAGGATGATGCCGGGCAGGTGAGCGCAACACACTCGGTCTCGGCAGGGCTGGACTATGCGAGTGTGGGACCCGAGCATGCGATGCTGCATGATTCGGGGCGGGCGACGTATGTTTCGTGCTCGGATGATGCGGCGTTGAAGGCTACAGTGACACTCTCGCGGACGGAAGGGATTTTGCCGGCACTGGAGAGCGCTCATGCGGTTGCTGAGGCGATCCGGTTAGCTCCGACGATGGCAAAGACGGCGGTTTACTGGTGAATCTGTCGGGGCGCGGGGATAAGGATATGGGGATTTTGGCGCGGGAGCTGGATTTGAAGGGTGCTTAGAACTGCGGCTGTTAGCTTTAGCCGCTAGCTAAAGGCTAAGAGCCAACAGCTAAGAGCTGATGTTTTGTTCGGAGGGTTTGTGGCGATTGAGTTTAGAAAGAAGCCGGGGATTGTTGCTTATTTGACTGCAGGCGATCCTGATCTGGTGACGACGCGGGAGATTGCACTCGCGGCGATTGATAACGGTGCGGATGTGATCGAGCTTGGTGTGCCGTTCAGTGATCCGCTGGCGGATGGGCCGGTGATTCAGAGGGCGAGTGAGCGAGCAGTGGCCCGGGGAACGCGGTTGACTGATGTTCTTAGCCTGGCTTCGGAGTTGCGCAAGGCGCGGCCCTCGGCGGGGCTGGTTTTGTTCTCGTATCTGAACCCCGTGGTGCGGATGGGAATGAAGACGTTTTGCTCGCGAGCGGCTGAGGCCGGTGCAGATGGCGTGTTGCTGACAGACATGATTGTCGAAGAGGCCGGGGAGTATCTCGAGGAGATGCGGGAGAACAGGCTGGCTCCAGTTTTTTTGGCTGCGCCTACGAGCCCGGATGTGCGATTGAAAGCGATTGCAGAAGTGTCGCAGGGGTTTGTGTATGCGATCTCGCGGGTGGGAATAACAGGGACGCAGCAGAAGGTCGCCGGAGATGCCTCGCAGCTAGTGGCGCGACTCCGGCAGTTTACGACTTTGCCAATCGCAGTTGGGTTTGGGATTTCGAACGCAGAACATGTGAAGGCCGTCGGCGAGTTTGCGGATGCGGCGGTGATTGGAAGTGCGTTAGTGGCGTTGATCGAAAAGACTCCACCGAAGGAAGCTGCGGCTGCGATAGGGCAGTTCATCGCGGGGTTGCGAGTATGAGGTTCGATCGAGATGAGACTGCCTGTCGCGCTGTGAGCCGACATTTATCATTAAAGGGACACACAATTCCGCAGCGCGGCGCTTGCGAGAAAGCGCCGCTTGCCCATGAGGGAACTGGATGGACATCTCCGACTGGAGAAAGAAGATCGACGAGCTGGATATTGAGATCGTTCGGCTTATCAGCGAACGTGCGACGGCTGCGCGTGCAATCGGAGAAATTAAGCGCACCGCCGACCTTCCTGTGTATGAGCCGCGGCGCGAGCAAGAAGTCTTCGATCGCGTGCGTATGGCGAATCCCGGGCCTCTCGATGATGCGGAGTTGCTGCATGTCTATGAGCGAATTATCGATGTGATGCGGACGCTGCAGCGGCGGGACCCGAAGTAACGGCAAACTTGTGATGAAGTTAGTTAGATAAAGAGAGTGAAACGAAGACGATGATAGTTGCGATGCATGGCCAGGCGACGGAAGAAAATATTCAGCATGTGATCGAGAGGATGGTGGGGCTGGGTTTCAATGTCCACCGGACAACTGGTGCAGCACAAACAATTCTGGCGGGAGTAGGAACGCCGGAGCACTTCGAGGTGGCGGAGTTCAAGGTGCTGCCCGGCGTTTATGACGCGTATCGGATCTCCTCGCCGTACAAGCTGGCCGGCAGAAGCTTTCGGCCCGAGGGGACAACGGTTAAATTTCCCAACGGCGTCGTTGTTGGTGCGGAAGAGATCGTCGTGATGGCCGGGCCGTGCTCGGTGGAGTCGCGAGAACAGATTTTGAGCAGCGCAAAGCTGGTTGCGGTAGCGGGCGCCAAGTTTCTGCGGGGTGGCGCGTTCAAACCGCGGAGTTCGCCGTACAGCTTTCAGGGAATGGGCCTGGATGGATTGAAGCTGTTGCGCGAGGTTGCGGACGAGACCGGGCTGCTCGTGATTACCGAGGTGATGGAGATCTCCCAGATCGAGCTGATGCTGCCTTATATCGATTGCTTCCAGGTGGGCGCGCGAAACATGCAGAACTTCAACCTGCTGCGAGAGCTGGGACATGTGCGTAAACCTGTGCTGATGAAGCGCGGGATCTGCAGCGACGATCGAGGAAGTCTTGCTGAGTGCGGAATATATTCTGTCAGGCGGAAACTACAACCTGATGCTCTGTGAGCGTGGCGTGCGAACCTTCGAGACGTACACGCGAAACACGATGGATATTTCGGCTATTCCGGTGCTGAAGAAACTAACTCATCTGCCGGTGCTGGGCGATCCGTCGCACGGCGTGGGCATACGTGATCTGGTGCCGCCGATGGCGCTGGCGAGCGTGGCTGCGGGGCGGATGGACTGTTGATGGAGATGCATCCGAATCCCGACAAAGCGATGAGCGATGGAGCCCAGAGTTTGTATCCGGAACAGCTGGAAAAATTGATGGCAAAGCTACGGTTGCTGGCTCCCGTCGTGGGCAGAACGATTGCGTAAAGCAAGGATAGAGGCATGATGGAGCGCGTTTTCATCGTCGGGACCGGGCTGATTGGAGCTTCGACAGGCCTGGCCTTGCGCGCAGCGGGATTTGCCGGTCGCATCGACGGCTGGGACACGAGCCAGCTGGAGATGGGTGCAGCGGTGCAGATGGGCGCCATCGACGGCAGAGCGGGCAGTCGCGAGGATGCGATGGAACTTGCCCGGTTGGCGAACGTGATAGTGCTGGCGGTGCCTGTGTTGGCGATTAAAGACTGGATGCGTCAGCTGTCTCCGGTATTGCATGCGGGACAGCTTGTAACTGATGTGGGGAGCACGAAGCTCGAGATCGTAGAACTTGCGCGCCAGATGTTTGCGGGCGATAACTCAGCGAGCTTTTTGCCGGGGCATCCGATGGCGGGCAAGGAGTCAGGTGGCGCATTGCTGGCGGAAGCTCGGCTCTTCGATGGTGCAATGTGGCTGTTTACGCCGACAGGACCCGAGATGACGGCGATAGAGAAAGAGTGGCGAGGTTGGGTCGCATGCTTCGGATCTAGAACGCTGGATATGGACGCGGCTCGACATGATGAATTATGCGCGTGGGTAAGCCATCTTCCCCAGATGTTGTCGACTGCGCTGGCGGCGCTTCTGGAGGAGAGATTTGGCGATGCGCCGGAGATTGCCGCGATTGGCGGAAGAGCGCTGAGAGAGACGACACGGCTGGGAGCCAGTCCGTACAGCATGTGGCGGGACGTGGCGTTGACCAATACCGAACCGATTGCGGATACGCTGCTGGCACTGGAACAGAGGCTGCAGCACGTGCGTGAGAATCTGCGAACGCCGGAGCTGCGGGAGGAGTTTGCGCTGGCGAACAGGTTTCGGCAGCGGCGGTGAAATGCAAGTTGATCGCAGACTGAATTATCAGCACTACGAATTGACCCCTTCAAGGGAAGAGATTTGTGATACCCGTGAGTAATTCGAAAAATCATCCCGCCATCAGTCTTGCCGACGTAGTTGCCGCACGGGAGCGGGTGCGGGGCGCGATCTACTATTCGCCTTGCCCGCATTCGCAGATGCTATCGACGCTGACAGGACAAGCAGATTTATCTGAAGCTCGAGAACCTGCAGATGACGGGTTCGTTCAAAGAGCGAGGAGCGCTGAACCGGATCGCAACGCTGACACCGGAGCAGGCCGCGCGAGGCGTGGTAGCAGCGAGCGCGGGCAATCATGCCCAGGGTGTGGCTTATCACGCGACGAAGCGCGGAATTCGCTCGTTGATTGTGATGCCGCTGGCGACGCCCCTGGTGAAGGTGACGGCGACACGTGGGTTTGGCGCTGAGGTTGTGCTGCACGGAGCCAACTACGACGAGGCGTGCGAGGAGGCGACTCGGCTGTGCGCGGCGGAGGGAATGACGTTTATTCATCCATTCGACGACGCCGTGGTGATGGCGGGACAGGGTACGATTGGGCTGGAGTTGCTGGAGCAGGTTCCGCAGTTGGAGGCCGTGGTCGTGCCGATTGGCGGTGGCGGGCTGATTGGCGGAGTCGCATGCGCGATCAAAGAATCACGACCTGAGATTCGGGTGATCGGCGTGCAGACGTCGAGACTGCCTTCGATGGTAGCGGCTGTCGAGTCGCACCGGCCGGTAACTTTGGAGCCGGCAACGACGATTGCAGATGGTATCGCGGTACGGCGCGCTGGTGATGTGACGCTGCCAGTTGTCGAGCGATATGTCGACGAGATTGTAACGGTGGATGAGGACGAGATTGCCTCGGCGATTCTCGTGCTTCTGGAGCGTGAGAAGACGCTGGCTGAGGGTGCTGGAGCGACTGCTCTGGCAGCTTTGCTGCAGAAGAAGACCTCGCTGAACGGCGCACACACGGCGGTGATGGTGTGCGGGGGCAATATCGATGTGACTTTGCTGAGCCGGATTATTGAGCGTGGTTTGGTCCAGGATGGGCGGCTCATTCGTCTGAGGATTCATCTGCTGGATAAGCCTGGGGCGCTGGCGGATTTGACGCGGCTTATCGCGAGTCACAGAGCGAACATTGTGGATACGCTGCACAATCGCGCGTATTATGGCGTGAATCTGGGGGATACGGTGATTGATATCACGATGGAGACGCGCGGACGGGAGCAGGTCGAGGAGTTGCTGGCAGCCTTGACGGCTGAGGGCTATAAACATAGCCGGGTGCTCTAGAAAACCAGGCCGGATCAGGATTTTTCGTAGTGAAAGTGGAGTTCCTGCTCGCTGGCGATGGGCTGGCCGTCTCGGGTGGCGGGGTGAAAAGTCCACTGCTGGACGGTGGCGATGACTGTCTCGTCGATGCCGTGGCCAAGGCCGCTGGCTATTTTGATGTCGGCGATTTTTCCTGCCGTGTCGATGACGACGTCGAGGATGACGTCGCCCTTTGTGCCGCGGGGCAGTACGGAGAGATCAGGCTTCGGCGTGGGGAAGAAGCTGGCGCGGGCGATGTCGATGTTCCCAGCGCCAAGAGAATCGGCCCCGGTGGTGGAGTCCGGGTTCGCACTGGCTGGGGAGTTGGTGTTGGGTGAGGCGGTGTGGGTTTCAAGCTTGCGGATGGGTGGTGTGGGGAGCGGAGTGTTCGTCGCGGCTAGTTGGGGCTGGGTCTTTGGGTTGGGCGTTGATGCCTCAATGGGAGCGCGGCCGGGCAGGTAGGTGATCATCAGATTGCTGCCGTGTTCGCTTCCGGGTAGGCGAATTGGGGCTATCCAAGCGGCGCGCTGATGGATCAATGCTGCGAGCACGAGCAAGTGCAGAACTGCCGAGACCGCAGCGGCTTTGGAGCTGCGGGTGGGTGCTGCAACGGGTTTCCCTATGGTTTCGATGCTTGATGCTCCGTGCTGCAGTTGTGTAATGAGTACGTTGCGCGATGTTGATTAGACGCGGGTGAAGGTGGTCTGTTGCTTTTCGCGGTGGCGTTCGGCGGCGAGCGTGATTAGGCGGTCGATTAGTTGTTTGTAGGGGATGCCGGTGGCTTCCCAGAGCTTGGGGTACATGCTGATGCTGGTGAACCCTGGCATCGTATTGATTTCGTTGAGGTAGATGCGGGGCTTCGACTTCTTTTTCTTTTTGGGATCAGCCGCTGGTTCCATGAGGAAGTCGACGCGGGCGAGGCCCGCACAGTCGCAGGCGCGGAAGGCGGCGATGGCCATTTTGCGGATCTGTTTTGCTTCGGATTCGGTGAGTTTGGCGGGAATGATGGGGATGCTGGCGGCGGAGTGGTACTTGGCGTTGTAGTCGTAGAACTCGGCGCCGGGAATGATTTCGCCTACTACGGAGGCTTCAGGATTGTCGTTGCCGAGGACGGCTACTTCGAGTTCGCGGGGCTTTGCGCCGGGGCCGCCTACGCCTTGCTCGATGACGAGCTTGCGGTCGTAGCTGGCGGCGAGGTCCATTGCCGGGGGGAGTTCGCTGCGGTTGTGGACCTTGCTGATGCCTACGGAAGAGCCTAGATTCGCGGGTTTTACGAAGACTGGATAGGTGAGATTTTTTTCGATGAGCTTCGTGCAGCGCTTCGCATCGGACTTCCATTCGCTGCGGAGGAGGTTGATGTGTGGGGTTTGCGGGAGGCCTGCGGCGGCGAAGAGCTGCTTCATGGCGGACTTGTCCATGCCGGTGGCGGAGCCGAGGACACCGGAGCCAACATACGCTATATCAGCGAGTTCCATGAGGCCCTGGATGGTGCCGTCTTCTCCGAAGGTGCCGTGCAGGACGGGGAAGATGATGTCGAGGGATTGTGCGAGAGAGGTGCTTTGTTGGGTGATGTCCGCGCTCGCGTGGAGCTGGATGGATTTTGATTTTGGTGTTTTGAGCAGGACTGGCGCTGGTTTTGCGTCGCCTGCGAGGAGGAGTTGCGCTTCGTTCGAGGTGAGCCACTGACCTTGTTTGGTGATGGCGATGGGGATTACTTCGTATTTGGCGCGGTCGATGGCGTTGAGGATGGAGTTGGCGGAGAGGAGGGAGACCTCGTGCTCGCCGGAGCGGCCACCGAAGAGGATTCCGACGCGTAACTTCTTCTTTTCTGGTTTCTTCGTCATGGATAGTTACAAGTTTCTCGCAGTTTCGGGGTGCGGAGTGGAACAAAAAAAAATTGAGAGGCAAAAGGGTAATTTTGCGGGGGGTTTTGCAAATTATGGGTGGTTTTCGGGTGGCAAATTGTGGTCAATTTGTGGTTCGTAGGTGGACATAGCGTGGTTCTTATGGTCACGTTTTTCGGCGACGAAAAATGTGCCAACTTTTGAAAATATTTCTGTGGATTTTTTTTGCAACCCGGAGGTGCGACTCTCTCCAGCCTTGCAAAATTTCTTGCCATGTTGTCTACTCCACTGCAGTTCCCCGGGCCACGAAACGATTGGTTCACAATTCGGCCCAGGTTGAACGACTGCGTTCTCCCCTAACGCGAACCTTGCGCCGAATCTATCTCAACCTGCGTATCCATCGAGCACCGGTGATGCGCGCGAGCATCCGAAAAACGAACAAATTGGTGAGGGGCATCCAGACCCTTCCCGAGTACTGATAAAAACTTCGTCCGAGGAGAAAATTTATGCCGACTTTCAAAGTATTTGCCAACAAAGAGGAAATGCCGACTGTTCTTAAATCTGCCAAGCTCATCGAAAAGTACGATGCTTTCCTGGTAGTCCAAGCCAGCGAAGGTGTGGCGCGCGGGCTTGCAAAGAAATTTCCTGTAGAAGATATCTCGCAGGAGTACGCTCTTCAGTTCGGAGATCGTGCGATCAAGACGACTGGTGCTCGAGCCTCCACAGTCGGCAAGGCTGTCAAGAGCGTTAAGGGTGCCAAAGGAAAAGCCAAGCTTAGTTCCGGTCCGCACCATTACATCGTGCAATTCATCGGTCCGATTAAACAATCGTGGCTGGGGAAGGTTCGCAAGACCGGCGGCATCCTGCGCGAGCCGATGGGGAACTTCGCCTACGTTGTGCGGGCGACGGAGCCGATGCTGCCGAAGATCTCCGAACTTCCTTTTGTACGCTGGGTTGGGCATTTGCCGCATAGCGATCGAATCTCCACCGAACTCTCCGGCAAGAAGACGACAACGCCGCGCCGACGTATCCGGACGGGAGCCTACCGGGTTGAGATCTTCGCGCCTCATGAGGCAGGCCCGATCTCGCGCGCGGCCCGCAAGATCGGGTTCAAGGTTCTGTCACAGGAGCCAGATGCGGGCGTGATTTTACTTGGAACGGAAGATGGCGAACCGGCCAGCAAGAGCCAGCTTCAGGACCTTTCGGCGGTGCATGGCGTTCGCTTCATTCGCCAGCGCGCCATACCGCGGCCATCGAACAACATCGCAACCGGGGTTATGGGAAACACGTACGTCGCCACATCTTCGAGCGGTCTCCAACTCGCGGGCGACGGTGAGATCATTGCTGTCTGCGACACCGGTATCGACACAGGAAACCCGGCAACGATCCATCCAGACTTCAAGTCTCGAATCGTCGCCATCAAGAGCTATCCTATTGCGCCTGACTGGAACTCGATTATCACGAATCCGGGTGCCAACGATGGTCCGTCGGATGTCGACTCGGGACACGGGACTCACGTGTCGGGTTCGATCCTTGGGAATGGTGCTGCGTCAGCCAACGGTCCTGACCTGATTCGCGGTCATGCCTATAAAGCGAAGCTGGTTTTCCAGGCTATCGAGCAACAGATGAACTGGAAGCCAACCGCCCCGACCAATCTGACGGGCGAACGGTACGTGCTTGCAGGGCTTCCGGCTGACCTGGGCCCGCTCTTTCAATATGCGTACAGCCAAGGAGCCCGTATTCATTCCAACTCATGGGGTGGCGGAGACCCGGGTGCTTATGACGATCAATGCAAGCAGTTCGATCAGTTTGTGTGGGATCACAAGGATTTCTGCTTTGTGATTGCCGCCGGTAACGATGGCTCGGACAGCGATGGTGACGGCAAGATCAATGCAGGGAGTGTGACCTCTCCGGGCACGGCGAAGAATTGCATTACTGTTGGGGCGTGCGAGAACAAACGCCCTGCGTTCAACAGCGAGACCTATGGCTCATGGTGGCCTACGGACTTCCCGGTGAACCCTGAGAAGAGTGATCCGATGGCGAATAATCCGGATCAGGTGGTCGCCTTCAGCAGCCGAGGTCCGACGAAGGATAGCCGGGTGAAGCCCGATATCCTCGCTCCCGGTACGTGGATACTCTCGACACGTTCCACGCAGATAGCACCGAATAACTTTGCGTGGAAGGCGTACCCGGCGAACAAGAAGTATTTCTACATGGGCGGTACGAGCATGGCGACACCACTGACTGCGGGAGCGGTTGCCCTGGTGCGCGAGTTCCTGCGGAAGAAACGGGGTATCCCGAATCCCTCGGCGGCACTGATGAAGGCCACCTTGATTGCCGGCGCGCAGCGTCTGCCTAACACCGCGCCTGCAGGGACGATCCTTGATAGCGATCAGGGATTCGGGCGCGTCAATCTTGATCGCTCCCTGAAGAATCCGCTCTGCACGGTCGAAGGAAAGCCACTGCAGACCGGGCAGAAGGCGACGACGACGATCACAGTGCCCGCGCGTGGGGGCAATCTTCGAGTCGCGATGGCCTATAGTGATTTCCCCGGCGATTCGCTGGTTAACAATCTGAATCTGGTTGTCTTCTCTCCCTCTGGCACGCGCTATACCGGCAACCAGAAAGCCTCGAGCGGAGGAAGCCTTGGGCTCGATTCGACAAACAATGTAGAGGTCGTCGACATCACGGCAGCCGCAGGAGGTACGTGGACCATTGATGTAGTTGCCTCGAATGTGGCGTCCGGGCCGCAGGACTTCGCGCTGACGGCGATTCTGGTTTGAGACCTGGGTGGGAAAACTGGGCGCTTCGAGGGACGAAATGTGGGGATCCTTCGCTGCGCTCAGGATGACGGCTTGAAACGAAGGGCAGTACGACTACCTGGGCAGGCAACTACATCTCCGTGATGACTTAGAACAGACGACCGCCTCCGCGGCGGAAGACGCAAAGTGGTGGTGAGTGGGTTGAACTGGCTTGGGTGCCGGGAGGAAGGTTACCCGGGGGCTAAACTTGTTGGCGGAAAGTGCGGGTGGGCGTATTCACGGCAGGGCGATGGGGCGTATACTTTGCCGGTCAGTAGGTTTTCGCGGGGTTGCGAGAGCCGGAGGCTGCAATGAAAACCAAGTCTGAATTGATGGTATGGGTGCTGGGGCTGGGAGTGATGGCCACAGCGGGCGTTTCGATGAAGGCTCAGGAGACGGGTGCGGGGGCGGCGCCTGGAGCGGTGACTGCGCCGATGGACAACGGAGCGATGCCCGGGGATTCGCACGTGAGGATTGTGCGGCTGAGCTCAGTACAGGGAACGCTGGCGCTGGACCGGAAGACCGGGCTGGGTTTTGAGCAGACGATGCAGAATATGCCGATCATCCAAGGCCAGAGGCTGCGGACTGAGGCAGGGTATGCCGAGGTTGAGTTCGAGGACAACAGCACGCTGCGGCTGGCTCCGGACTCTGAGGTGGATTTTCCGCTGCTGGCGATGCGGAGCTCGGGCGCGAAGGCTTCGACGATGAACGTGGTGAAGGGGACGGTGTATGTAACCACGGAGAGCACAAAAGATAACGAGTTTCTGCTGGAGGCTGGGCAGGCGAAGATCGCTGTGCCACCTTCGACGCATCTGCGGCTGGATTTCGATGGAGAGAGCGCACTGCTCTCGGTCTTCAAGGGAAGTGTGCAGGTACAGCGCGGCTCGGATACCTCAGTGGTGAATAAGAAAGAGACGCTTTCGCTGAGCACGGGCGAGATGACGATCGCGAAGAAGATCGCTGAAGAATCCTACGATGCGTGGGATAAACAGTCGATGGATTATCACGAAGCCTATTCGCGGGCGAATTCGTTTGCGGGCGGAGGGAATTCGTTCGGGCTGAGCGATTTGAATTATTACGGAAACTTTGTCAACGTTCCGGGATATGGATCTTTCTGGCAACCGTATCTGGTTGGCTCGGGCTGGAGTCCTTACGGAAATGGAGTTTGGGCGATGTATCCGGGCGCGGGCTATTCGTGGGTTTCGCCGTATCCGTGGGGATGGCTGCCGTATCACTCGGGTGGGTGGTCGTTTGTTCCGGGCCTTGGGTGGGGATGGCAGCCGGGCGGAGCGTGGAATGGGTTGAACAATGTTGCCTACACGGGCGGTCAGCCTGTCGGAGTAGCGGGAGTGGGAGCAGGGGCCGGTACGGGGACAACGGGGTTGGTTGGCGGGAAGCCGGTGCACTCGCCGCTGCGGGCCGCTGTTATGCCGCAAGCTCCGTCGGCTACCGGGGCCGTGAGGCAGTCGCTGGTGCTCTCGAGCGAGAGGCCGATCGTGATGTCGAAGGAAAGCACGCCGGGGAACTTTGTGTTTCAGCGGGATTCGGCTGGGCTGGGAGTGCCGAGAGGGTCTCTGGGGAATCTGAACCACATCTCGCACGATGTAGGGCGGCATGGGTCGGCGAATATGGAGGTTTATGCGGCTGCGCCTGAGGGAAGGATGAATGGCGCGAATCATGGCGTGGACCATGGTGTGGATCATGGAGCGAGTCGCGGGCCTGCGACTTTGCGGCCTGCTGAGGGAGGAATGGGAAGACCTGAAGGCTCGATGGGCGAGCGCGGGGCTTCTTCGGCTTCGCGGCAGGGTGGATATGGTGGCTCTGGTGGGGCGTCGGGAGCGCAGGCTCCGGCGGCTCGGAGTGGAGGCGCTTCTCAGCCGATGAGTAGTCCGGCACCGATGAGCAGCCCGTCAGCGGGTGGTGGTGCTGCGCCGAGTACCGGGGCACGCAGTCCGAAGTAAGGCGCGGCGAGCAAACGCAGGTGGTCAGATCATCGAGCGGTCCTTGGGCCGTCATTGGGGATAGGTGTGGTTTACTCTGGCATAAGAGGAGAACACACGTATGTCGGATGAAGAACTAAGGGCTGAGCTTGAACGGCTGCGGGCCGAGAATGAGAAGCTGAAGAACAAAGGTGTGCGGGGGCTCAGCCTGAAGGTAAGCGAGAAGGGTGGAGTGTCGCTGTATGGCGTTGGGCGGTTTCCGGTGACGCTGTATAAGGAGCAGTGGCGCAAGATTCTGGATATGGCTCCGGAGATCGAGGCGTTTATCACGGCGAATGAGAGTTCGTTGAAGGCTAAGGAGTAGGCCGACCGTGTCGAGATCGACCTCGAGTTCTACCACGACCAAGGTGGCCTTACCTTGGGCAGGCAGCTCTTTCTTGACTCCATCAAGAACAATACGTGCGGCATGATGATTCGCGAACTCGTGCCTGGAACTCTACAGGTCAGGTAGTGCTGGTTCTTTTCGGTCCAGAGATAGATCTCTTCGACGCCTTTGAGCCAGCGCTCGTCGTGGAGGGTGGCGGAGAATTTGCTGAACCAGGGACGCATGCCGTTGGCGATGGCGTCGAGGGTCCAGATGCGGATCTCGGCGGGGGCGTTGACGCTGTCTTTCCAGCGATAAGGCTCTTCGAGGCCGACACCGAAGAGGCCGATGACGGGCTTGTTGCCTATGGTGGCCCGGTATTCCTTGGCGGTCTTGCCCATGAGCCATGGAGGCTGGAGGCCGCGGCGAGCCTGCCGGTCGGCGACGAGCATAGGAGCGCGGCGACTGGCTTCGATGGCATCGAGCGGGTTGTGTGCGCCGCTGCCGTTGTTGGGGATGGAGCTGGCTTCGGGATTGATCTTGCGGATTTCGGTGTTCCAGAGATCGAGAAGGCTGATGAGGCGTTGCGAGCGCCACTGGATGTAGGCTTTGCGCGCGGGATTCTGTGGGTTGGTGGTGCGGGGGAGATCGAGGCCGGTCGCGGATTTGAAGTTTTCGCGGCAGTGCTGACAGAAGCAGTCGCCGGAGCCGTCCCAGCGATTGAAGAAGAGAGCGTCGGGGCGGTGCGCGACATGATCTCTTTGTGGACTGAGGTCATGAAGTCGAAGTTGTAGGGGCCGAGGGCGCAGGTGACCCACATCTCGGGTGAAGACCAGTGGCGGCGTGGATTGCCTTCGGCGTCGACGGCGATCCAGTCGGGGTGGGCGGCTTTGGCGTCGTCGTAGGTGGCGTGGGGGTCGGTGCGGATGAGGACGGACATGTTTTGTTTGCGACAGCCGGTGACGAGCTCGCCGAGGACGTCACGGTTGTTAAGCCAGGCGCTGCGATGGTGAAAGGTGATGTCGGTGGGGTAGTAGGCGACGCAGCCTCCGCCGCTGAGACAGATTCCGTCGCTGCGGGTGCGCTTGAAGTAGTCGAGCCAGAAGTTGAGATCGAAGTGTGCGGGGTCGTCTTCGACCAGGGTGAGTTGGGCCCAGCGCTGCGGCTTAGAGGCCCAGGTCGGGATGGTTTCTATGGTCGTGGAACTCTGAGCCCAGAGGTGAGCTGGGGCAAGAGCGAGGGCCGCTCCTGCGGCTGTGGTGGTCTGCAGAAATTCACGGCGCGTGAGGGACTGGGAATCCATGCGCGTAATGGTACGCGATGAATGCAGTCCTTATGCGAGTGGTGCTAGACGTTGAACTTGAAGAAGAGGATGTCGCCGTCTTTGACTACGTAGTCTTTGCCTTCGGAGCGGAGCAGGCCTTTTTCTTTGACGGCTTGTTCGCTGCCGTATTTGAAGAGGTCGTCGGAGGCGTAGCAGTCGGCTTTGATGAAGCCCTTTTCGAAGTCGGAATGGATGACTCCGGCGGCTCCGGGGGCTTTGGTGCCGCGCTTGATGGTCCAGGCGCGGACTTCCTGGACTCCAGCGGTGAAGTAGGTAATGAGGTCGAGGAGCGCGTAGGCGGAGTGGATGAGGCGGTTGAGGCCGGGTTCTTTGAGGCCGACGGATTCGAGAAACTCGGTGCGCTCGGCGGGTTCGAGCTGGGCGATCTCGGCTTCGAGAGCTCCGCAGATGCGGACGACCTGACTGCCTTCTTCGGCAGCGCGTTTTTCTACGGCTTCCGTGTAGGCGTTTCCGGCGGTGAGGGCGGCTTCGTCGACGTTGGCGACGTAGAGCTGGGGCTTCGCGGTGATTAAGAAGAGTTCGCGGAGGAAGGGCTTTTCTTCTTCGGAGAGATCGACCGTGCGGGCGGGCTTGCCGGCTTCGAGGGCTTCTTTGAGCCTGGACATGGCGGCGAACTCGGTCTTGACCTTGTGGTCGGCGTTGGCTGGCTTGCAGAGCTTTTCTACTTTGGCGTGGCGCTTGTCGACGGTGTCGAGGTCGGCGAGGAGGAGCTCGGTGTTGATGATGTCGATGTCGTGGAGGGGGTTGACGCCTCCGGCGACGTGGATAACCTCGGGGTCGTCGAAGCAGCGGACGACGTGGCAGACGGCGTCGGTGGCGCGTATGTGACCGAGGAACTGGTTGCCGAGGCCCTCGCCCTTGCTGGCGCCTTCGACCAGGCCCGCGATGTCGATGAACTCCATGGAGGTGGGGACGAGGGACTTGGGCTTGATGAGCTCGGAGATTTTGGCGAGGCGCTCATCGGGCACGGTGACGACGCCGGTGTTGGGATCAATGGTGCAGAAGGGATAGTTGGCGGCCTGCGCCTTGGCTGAGGTGAGGGCGTTGAAGATCGTAGATTTTCCGACGTTGGGGAGGCCAACGATTCCGCAGTTCAATGGCATTGTGTGTTGATTCCTTCTTGCGATGCTCTGGTGTGAGCGTGTTCCGGCGTGGGTTTCTGTTAACAGGATACCTTTTTGCGCGGTCTTTGGTGTCGCATGGGGAGCGGGCCTCGTCTAACCTAGACCCTATGAAGCCCGGCCTCGTCAAGTCCGGCTTTCTCCTTGCTGTGCTGAGCGGAATCGCTCCAGCGCAGACGACGCTGCATACGACTACTACTCTGGTCGTTGTGCCGACGCTGGTACAGACGCAGGATAAGGAGTTGGTGTTTTCGTTAGCTGCCGATGATTTCATCCTGAGTGACAATGGCGTTCGACAGAAGGTGACTCTGGAAGAGGAGAGTCAACGTCCGCTATCGCTTGTTGTGCTGATACAGACGGGAGGGATTGCGCGCGGCCAGTTTCAAAACTACAAGAACCTCGGAGTGATGCTGGAAGAGATTCTTGGCAGCATGGGGCGGAATGAGGCTTCGATTGTAAACTTCGACAGCCGCGTGGTGGGAGTGTCTCCGTTTACTACGAATATTGAGCAATGGCGTGAGGCGATCGATAATCCTGAGCCGGGGGACAGCGGCGCGGCAATTCTGGACAGTATTGCGTTTGGGCTGGAGTTGCTGAAGAAGCAACCGGCCAATAACCGGCGCGCCATTCTGCTAATTGGCCAGGAGCATGATCACGGCAGCAAAACACCGCTGAATGAGGTCGTGCGCGATTTGGGTGAAGCGAATACCGCGGTCTACAGCGTTACGTTTTCCGCAGAGAAGACAACGGTGAAACAGGCATTCAAAGATCCACCGCGTTTGAATCCACCGATTGTAGTAGCTCCCTCGACCGGTACTAACCAAGGTGTCAACGACCCGGCTACCCCTACCCAGGGCTATTTCAACCTTGATGCTCCTCTGCGGCTAATTTTTGGAGCGATGCAGAAGAACCTTTCGGCTGAGGTGGCTAGTCTCTCCGGTGGGCAATCGATCAGCTTCGACAATAAGAATGAGCTGGACGAAGGGTTAAGTCGTGTGGGGAGTCATCTTCGTAACAGCTATTTCCTGAGCTTCTCCCCGACTTCGACGAAGCCGGGATTGCACACGATCAAGGTGCAGCTTGCACATCATCCGGAGATGGTGGTTTCGGCGAGGAGCAATTACTGGGCGGGCGATTTGAGTGAATCCGTCACAAATCATTGACAAAAGCCTTGTGGTCGGGGGAAGTGCCAGCGTAGGCTGGTGTTGATCTTCCAGGAGAGTGCGATGCGGCGTTTGGCTTTGATGAGTGCAGCGGCGGTGTTGGCGGTTTCGGGTGTGGCGTTTGGACAGATGGCGATGCCGGCTGCTCAAGCGGCTCCGGCTGCCCCTGCGGGTCCGGCTGGACCGGCGGGTGAGGTGCAGCGTGGCTATGCTGCGCAGAAGAACAACCTGCTGAAGGCGGCAGACAAGATGCCGGCTGACCAGTATCAGTATAAGCCGACGCCGGAGGTGCGGACGTTTGCGCGGGTGGTGAATCATGTGACCGAGGCGCAGGCGCGAAGCTGCGGCGTCGCGAACGGCACGGCTCAGGCCGATATGGTGAAGACGCCTTCAGATACGGCGGATAAGGATGCCATCATCGCGGGATTGAAGGCTTCGTTTGCGGAGTGCGACAAGGCTTTTGCGGCGACGACGGATGCGAACTTTGCGGAGATGTTTACGCTGGGACAGAACAAGCGGTCGCGCGCGGGGCTGATGTGGGGTACGGTGTCGCATGACAATGAGCAATACTCGACGCTGGCGATGTACCTGCGGTTGAAGGGTTTGGTGCCGCCGAGCAGCGAGAAGTAACGGCCGGTTGGATTCCTGAGGGACTTCGGCTTCGTGGTTCGGAGATCTTCTCCGGGTTATAGGCGAAGTCGCGGCGTAGATGATTTGTTGAAGTGGGCCAGCTTTCAAGGATCGGTCGATCAATTCGACTGTTGATTTGATCATTGAATGGATTCGGAGAGGATCTTCATGAGGCGAGCTCTGGTTGGTGTGGCAGTGTTGGCGTCGATTTTTGCGCAGGCGCATTTCTCTCAGGCTCAGCAGAACCGGACGATGACGTTGAAAGAGATTTTGCTGGAGCAGCTGCGGTCGACGCATAACAAGGCGGAGTGGTTTGTGCCGGCGAATACGGCGGCGGCAGGGTTGACTCCTCAGCAGGCGAACTGGACGGATAAAAGTGGGAATCATTCCGTGGGGCAGCTTGCCTACCACTTGTGGTTCTGGGACAAGCAGAGCCTGATCAGCTTCCAAGGGGGCAAACCGGAGAAGTTTGACGGGAACAATGATGAAACTTTCAACAAATTTGATGAGAAGAGCTGGGCTAAGACTGTGGCGGATCTCGACGCGGTGATGACGGAGTGGGAGAAGGCAGTGGAGGCGGCCGACGAGGCGAAGGTGGCGTTGTGGGCGTCGCGGATTGCGCATGTGGGGACGCATAATGCGTATCACATTGGGCAGATGGTGTATGTGCGGAAGCTGCAGGGTGTGTGGGATCCGGATAAAGGCGTGAAGTAGTCTCGCGGTATGGGCGCGGATGAAGTTCCTGCGACGAAAAGAGGCTTGCGTGCGTCTCATTCTTTATTGCGAGGGAGGCTTGCCGATGGTGCAGCTTCCTGGCCGCTAGAAGAAAGGACAGCATGACATCTGCATCACGAACTGCGTTGCGTGCAGTTTTCCGGGTTGGTGGGATCTTGGCTGGGATATTGTTCGGGATCTTTGTGTGCCTGCAGTTTGTTCGCCCGGAGTTGACTAATCCTCCGGTGACCGCGGAGATTCAGGCTCCTGCTGAGGTGAAGCAGGTGTTGCGGAAGTCGTGCTATAGCTGCCACTCGAATGAGACGAAGCTGCCCTGGTTCGATCAGGCAGTGCCAGCTTACTGGCTGGTGGCGAGCGATGTGAAGACGGCGAGAGCGCATCTGAATTTTTCTGAGATTGGGAAGCTGCCGGCGGCTCAGCAGAGGGCGTATTTGTTTGAAGCGGTGAACATGATTCAGATGGGGGCGATGCCGTTGCCTTCTTATCTAAAGGTGCATCCGGATGCGAAGGTGACGCCGGAGGATTTGGCAGTGTTGCGGAATTATCTGGGTCAGACGCCTGCGGTTGATCCGGCGAAGGCAGCCGACATGGCAGCCGCCGATGCGAGCGCTGCGGAGGCGGAGTACAGCAAGTGGGTTCAGGCGAGCGGGCCGAGGATGAATGTGCAGCCGGAGTTCAATGGTGTGGGGTTTATGCCGGACTATAAGAACTGGAAGGTGATCAGCAATACGGACCGGTTCGACAACCATACGATGCGAGAGATTCTGGGCAACGATGTTGCTTTCAAGGCGATCGCTGAGGGGCATATCAATCCCTGGCCGGACGGGACGGTGTTTGCGAAGGTGACCTGGGCGCAAGCGGCTCCTGATGGGCAAGGTTTGGTGAAGACGGGCAAGTTTGTGCAGACCGAACTGATGATCAAAGATAGCCAGAAGTATGCTTCGACCGATGGGTGGGGCTGGGGGCGGTGGCGTGGAACTGAGCTGAAGCCTTATGGGAAGGATGCAGCGTTTCAGAATGAGTGCACTGGATGTCATGAGCCGGTGAGGAAGAACGATTTTGTGTACACGATGCCGTTCAGGGGACAGGAGTGAGGCGGTCTATGCTAATTGCTGGGCGAATTGCTATGCGAAGTGCTGCGCGAATTGCTGCGAGAGCGATGTTTGTTTTTGGCGTTGTGCCGGTGCTGGGTTTGGCTGGGTGCTCGGATCAGGTGAATCCGCGGGTGGCTACGCGATTGAATCTCGATGCGTCGTTGACTGGCGACATGCCTTCGAATCCGTTTCAGGGCAGGGTGATTACTTCGTGGATCGATAAGCGGGATTCGACGATGTCGACGATGTTCGGAAATGATGTTGCGGTGCAGTCTGCGCGGACGAGTGCTGCGATGCCGTATCCGGTTGGCGCAGTTTTGTCGGTGGTGACATGGAACCAGCAGGAAGACCCGCGATGGTTTGGCGGGAATATTCCGGAGAAAGTGAAGATGGTGGAGTTTGTTACGGTGACTAAGCCGGGGTCATTTTCGTTTGACCGATACGAGGGAACTCCCTTGAAGAGGGTGACGGCTAAGAATTCTGACGAATTGGATGCGGTCGCGAAGAGGATGGTTTATCTGACGGCGCAGCGGGCGGCGGTGATGCCTTAGCAACACACCGTCCTATTTGCGCGGAGCCGGTGTACGGCTTGTCCAGGGTGTGAGGGCTTTGTAGGCAGGCGTGGCGGTGACGGTGGTTTTGGTGACTGCGAGCAGTTTGCGGCGGACGAGCCAGGATACGGCTGACTGGGCGGAGCTCTTGGAGATGCCGATGGATTCAGCGAGGTCCTGATAGCTGATGCTGACGGGGCCTGCGTGGCGTTGTTGTTCGGCTGTGAACCAGATGTAGACGAGAAAGCTGGCGGGACGGCGGTCGTGGCCGACGAGGTCGCGCAGGAGCACTTCGGTGATGTAGGGATCGAGCTTGTACATGGCTATACCGATGGATGATATAGCAACTACTACCAGATTGCAGTGATGGAACGAGGGAGCTATTGTCTTTTTGTGCTAATGCACATGGAGGCTAGAGATGATTCGTGGCGTGAAGATTGTGAGTATTCCGGTGCGGAACCAGGACGTTTCGCTGAAGTTTTATACGGAGAAACTTGGATTCAAGGTGGCGACGGACCAGGAGATGGCGCCAGGCGGGCAGCGGTGGATCGAGCTGATGATTCCAGGGGCGGATACGAATCTGGCGTTGTTTACACCGGATGGCCATGAAAACCGCATCGGCGGATTTCAATCGATGACGTTTTGGACCGATGATGTGTTTGCTACAGCGGAACAGATGAAGAAGAGGGGCGTCGAGCTGACGGCCGAGCCGAGAAAAGAGATCTGGGGAACGATGGCGAAGTTCAAGGACCCGGATGGGAATGAGTTTGTGTTTTCCAGCCGGTAGATATGAGACCTTTTCAGTGGGCCGATACGATTTGCATTTGCTTTTCTACCTTGTCTACCAAGTGGAGCCGCCTGAAGATGGTGGCCACGCCTGAAGGAGTTGGCGCAGAAGGACGATGCGGCCGAGGTGGTAGGCGTTGTGGGTGGCCAGCGAGATGAGCTGATCGTGGACGGACATGATGCGAATGGGATTGCCGGGGCTTGAGGGACAGCGGACGGGCCGGTCGAGACGAGTGGTATCGCGTGCAACAGAGCAGGCCAGTTCGCCATTGCGGAAGAAGCGATTGCGAAGTTGGTCGAAGGTTTCGGTGGTGTTGGAGGGGAAGCCGTCGGAGGCTTTGGTGGGATAAGGTGTTTCGACGTCTGAGATCCAGTCGAGAGTGATCTGTTGCCAGAAGACGAGGTGCCAGAGCTCTTCGTAGATGGTGTGGGGGACGTTGGGGAGCTTCCTGTGGAGGAGGTCGTCGGTGAGGCCTTCGAGGATGTGGGTGGCGGGAGCTGCGGCACTGTCGCCAAGGATTGCTTGCTCGAGTTCGGTCATGCGGTCTCCTGTGGAGTCTTCTGGGTTTCGCGCCATCTCTCGTCAGCCAGGACTACGGAGGTTTCTACCTGGCGCTCGGGGACGGTCCAGTATTTTTTTAGCAGACGGTTCTTTGTGTGGGGATCGACGGTGCGGAAGCCGTGCTTTTCGTAGAAGCGAATGGCCCAGATGGCGTCGGCCCAGGTGCCGATGAGGATGGGTTTGGGTGACAAGGTTCGGAGGTGCGAGAGCAGGACTGCCCCGATTCCCTGCTTCTGGCTGGCGGTGCGGACATAGGCGTGGCGGATGAGAGTGACGTCGTGGACGTGCTGGATGCCCATGACTCCGGCTAGCGTGGCGGAGTTTTGTGCGTCTTGTTGATTTTCACAGCCGTAGAAGATGACGCCGGAGTCGATCTCGTGTTGGAGGTGGTCGTGGGACATGTAGGGGTTGGGGAAGCGGTCGGCGGGGATGACGCCTTTGTAGGCCTCGGCGCCGTCGTTGATGATGGCGTGGATTTGATCGAAGTCCTGGCGGGTGCACGGGCGGATCATGCGAAGGCCTCTCCGACTAAGGATGAGGATTGTTGCGTGGGGGATTCAAGAATGCTGCCTGGCACTAGCGAAAAGGCGGTTTGCGGCTGGCCGGGAGCTGGTGACTCGGAATGTGAAGGATTTTTCGGGTGGGATGCGTGGGTTCGGCCATCTTATCGGGTTTGAGGTACGTTTTCCAGGTAGGGCGCGCCGGGACCTAGCTGTGGTACGATTTGCGTGTGCCGCCTAAGAGAAGGTTGCGGAAGACGATTGACGAGGAAGCGCTGGTGTCTTGCGAGAGCGGTCCGGGGCTAGTACGTGAAGAGGTTTGGGAAGACGATGCGGGAAAGGTTGTTCGTTACAACCTTGCCTTCATCAACCACTTTATGATGGCGGCGGACAATGGCCGAGTCCTCGGATACGACAATGCCCACGGGCGGCCTCATCGCCACTTCTACGGTGCGGTTGAAGAGATATCGGTTACGAGTTATGAGGACCTTGCCGTTCTGTTTCGGGATGAGGTGAGGGTTCTAAGGAGCGAAGAGCCATGAAACTCAAGATTCATACAGACGGTTTTGAAGGTTTTGCAAAGCGTTCCATTGAACGTGCGAAAAAGCTGGATCGCGGGGAACGGATAACACCTTCGAAGGGTTTGACGTTTGAGTCGCCGATCCAGATGTTCGAGGTGCTGACTGCGCAGCGGCTGCGGGTGGTGAAGGTGGCGCGGACGAAGCCCTACTCGGTGACGGCGCTAGCGAAGAAGCTGGGGCGGGACCCGAAGTCGGTGCGGAGGGATGTGGCGAAGCTGGAACAGTATGGGGTGGTGCGGACTCGGGAAGAGATCAATCCGGGGCATGGCCGGGTGAAGATCGTGGAGCCGGTGGCGGATTTGTTTGAGTTGCGGGCTAGTTTTTAGGGGTGGGGTGGGGGCGGTTCGCGCGGGACGCGAATGCCCACTCATCTCTATTAGTCGAACGGTGGAACGTGCTGGGCCTTCCACCGTTGATAGCTGGGTCAAGGTGTAGCCGGAAAAATTCTTCAAAGGACAGGACGTCCAGAGCGGCGACATATAGCTCATTTGTAAGCTTCAGACGTTTCGGGACGACCAGATAAATTCGGGACGCTCTCATCGCTAAATCAGGCAACAATCGAACACTTACGGATAAATGCGGTTGAGGGTTCTGGCGAAGGGGATGGTTTCGCGGACGTGGTCGAGGCCGCAGATCCAGGCTACTACTCGTTCTATGCCCATGCCGAATCCGGCGTGGGGGACGCTGCCGTATTTGCGGAGGTCGAGGTACCACTGGAAGGCGTCGAGGGGTAAGCCGTGTTCTTCGATGCGGGATTTTAAGAGGTCGTAACTGTCTACGCGCTGGCTGCCGCCGATGATTTCGCCGTAGCCCTCGGGGGCAAGGACGTCGACGCATAGGGCTTTCGTCGGGTCCTTCGGGTCGGGCTGCATGTAGAAGGCCTTGATGGCGGCGGGGTAGCGGTGGATCATGACGGGCTTGTCGAACTGGCTGGAGATGTAGGTCTCGTCGGGTGAGCCGAAGTCGTCGCCGTATTTATGGGGGGCTTCGATTTTGCCTTCTGCGAAGGCCTGCTCGAGCATGGCGTGGGCTTCGTCGTAGCTTAGGCGGGGGAAGCGGTTTGTGGCAGGGCCGGACGCGTTTGGGTTTGTGGCCGAAAAGGTCTCAGCGGTGGTGGCGGGGCTCGCCCCTTCGGGGTCCTTCGACTCGCTGCGCTCGCTCAGGATGACGGAGTCGGAAGGTTGTGTGGATGATTGGGCGATGATCGCTTCCAGTTTTGTGACGTCTTTGCCGATGACTTTGAGGTCGGCGCGGTGGTGGGCGAGGACCGTGGTGACGATGTGGGTGATGTAAGCTTCGGCGAGGTCGAGGAGGCCGTCGAGTTCGAGGAAGGCTACTTCGGGTTCGACCATCCAGAATTCGGTGAGGTGGCGGCGGGTTTTGGATTTTTCGGCGCGGAAGGTGGGGCCGAAGCTGTAGACCTTGCCCAGCGCGAGGGCGGTGGCTTCGACGTAGAGCTGCCCGGATTGGGTGAGGTAAGCCTTGTCGTTGTCGAAGTAGTCCATCTCGAAGAGTTCACTAGTGCCTTCGCAGGCGTTGGGCGTGAGGATGGGTGGATCGGTGCGGATGAAGCCGTTGGTGTCGAAGTATTCTGCGGCGGCGCGCATGATGGTGGCGCGGACACGGAGGATCGCGGACTGGCGGGGGGTGCGGAGCCAGAGGTGGCGGTGCTCCATGAGGAAGTCGACGCCGTGCTCTTTGAGGGAGATGGGGAATGGGGTTTCTTCTGGGACTTTCTGGAGAACTTCGACGTTTTCTACGTCGAGCTCGTAGCCGCTGGGGGCGCGGCTGTCGGCGCGGACTTTGCCGGTGACGGTGAGCGAGGACTCGAGCGTGAGGGCTTTGAGGGTGTTGAAGACCTCTTCGGGGACGGCGGCTTTTGGGACGATGCCCTGAATGGTGCCGGTGCCATCGCGGAAGGTGGGGAAGAGGAGTTTGCCCGAGGAGCGGATGTTGTAGAGCCAGCCGCGGAGGGTGACGGTTTGGCCTTCGTGGGCGGCAAGAGTTGCGATTGTGGCGATAGGGGCGGTGGAGATTTCTTCCATGACTCTCTTAGTGTATCGAAAAGACAGTGTCAGCAGCCGGAAGTGGTGAGCACTGCAACAGCTTGAACAAGTTTTCCTGACTTAGCTCGGCTTGAGAGAAAGAGGACCTTATTCGCAACGTTATAGTGACCGGAGATATCAAGGTACAGATCTAGTTTTCCGTCACCATCCAGATCTCCAATCCAAAATATCGAGATACGATCGCCACCATTTTCGAAATGAGCGAGCGTCTGTAGGATTCCTCCGGATTCGAGAACGAGGCTTGAACCCGGACCTGGTACGGAGTTGCCGTCGACCGGGGAATGCGGGTTTTCAAACCGAAGACGGTATTTTCGGTCGCCCAAGGAGAGTGTCCGCTCTCCAATCATTGATTCCCCCCCGCGATTTATGCCGAGCGTTGTAGGGTTCGAGGCTTCAAGGCCACGTATGAGGAATATCGGCTTGGGACCATCAATCCATATACGACGGCCAGACTTCGCATTTAGATCGTCTTCGTCCACGACTTCATCGTGTTCGCGGACAGTGTGAATCGGGACTGAACGGAGAACTGAATGATTATGCGTTTCGATGAGTGCCATCCATCCAGTTCTTGTTGTGAGGTGAACCTCATCGCCATGAAAGTCGCCAGTTTCGAGAACCTGAAGGGCCGTGCCATTAGGGTCAACTTTGACGTTTCCGATCATGTCATCAGGCAAAGAAGACGGGTTTGCTTGATGGAGTAGAAGAGCTAGAAATAGAGGGAGTATGGCCTTCATTTTCTTGTGTAAAGAAGCGTTGTTTGCAAGAGTACCCGATCTTTAGGTCGGCAACTACGGCAACCCATCCTTTTCGATAAAGCCGAAAAGGATGGGCTACCATTATGGCCTGACGCTATTTGATGCCGATGACCATGGAGTCGGGGCCGACGAGGTGCTCGACGCGGGTGTTGGTGAAGCCGGCTTCTTTCATCCACGCGCAGCAGTCGGCGCCGGTGTAGTCGAAGCCGCCGGGGGTTTCGATGAGCATGTTGAGGCTCATCATGAGGCCGAAGGCGTTTTTGGAGCGGTCGTCGTCGATGATGGCCTCGTAGACGACCATCGCGCCGCCTTTGGGGAGTGCGTCGTAGGCTTTGCGAATGAGTGTCTTCTTCTGCTCGAGGTCCCAGTCGTGGAGGATGTGGCCCATCATGACGACGTCGGCCTGGGGGATGGGGGAGTCCCAGAAGCTGCCCGGATGGAACTGAACGCGGCCGGAGAGTCCGTTGGCGGCGATGTAGTCCTCGAAGATGGGAGCGACAACTGGCAGGTCAAAGCCGATGCCTGCGATGTGCGGGTTTGCAAGCGCAACCTGGGTGATGAGATCGCCTTGCGCGGTACCGACGTCGACGACGGATTTGTATTCCGCGAAGGGGAATTTTTGTGCGATGGTCATGTTCGCGCCGTGGCTGACGCCGGTCATGGCACGGAGAAAGCCGCGCAGGCGCTCGGGGTCGGCATAGAGCTGCAGGAAGGCGTCATCCTCGCCATGGCGTACTTCGTTTTGTGCCTCACCGGTCCGGAGTGCCGTAGTGAGATTGCCCCAGAAACGATAGAGACGGTTGTTAGCCATCTCGAGAATGCCACCGACGTAGGAGGGCTTGCGCTTGTCGAGGAAGAAATCGGTCGAGGGGGTGTTGTAGTAGGTGGCGTCGCGGCGCTCGAGAAAGTTGAGGGCCACGAGGGTGTCGAGAAAGTCGTGGGCGGAGCGTGGATGCAATTGGAGTCGTGCGCTGAGGTCGGTTAAGGTCTCGGGGTGCTTTGCCAGCTCGGTGAAGAGCTCCATTTCGACTGCGCTGAGGAGTGTCTTCGAGGCCCAGAAGCCAAGGCCTACCTGCATGATGTGGTCTATTTGCGGTTCGTTCATTTACAGTTTCTTCCTTCGGAATTTTTTTGAGACAACGACTCAATTGTGGAAGGGGAGTGCGTTCCATCATACGCAGGAGATGACACCTTGCGCGGGAGATGACGCCCTGTGGACTTATTTTGGCCAATAGATGGCCGGTGTGGCTGCGGTTGCGTCAGGTGTTTATGAAGATTGGAGTTATTCGGTCGATCGCTTGAGGAGGTCCAAGGCCTCTGTGGCTTTCTTCAAGACGGAGTCGGGGGTCTCTTCGAGGTCGTGGGCGATTTCGAGGATCCCCGGAGTGTTGGCGGGGAGCGTGGCGATTTGTCTGACTGCGTTTTGCCAGTCGATAGTTGCCGTGCCGGGCCAGAGGTGGTCGTCTTTAGTGCCTTGGTTGTCGTGGAGGTGTAGCTGGGCGATGCGGGGCTTGAGGAGTTCGAAGGCTTCGTCGACGCCTATGTTTTTTTCCGGCTGGGCGAGGTGAGCGTGGCCTATATCGAGGCAGACGCCTACGCGGTCGAAGTGGCCGGCGCGGAGGATTTCGAGGATGTGCTCGGGGGTAGTGATGTCGTTCTGCAGGTTTTCGATGAGGAGGCGTACGCCGAGAGGGTGGGCGAAGGCTTTGAGGTGTTCGATGGCGGTGAGGGAGTTCTCGAGGGCGCGGGTGTTCCAGGCGTCGCCTTTGTGGCCGAGGTGGATGACGCAGGCGGAGATGGGGATTTGCTCGGCGGACTCGAGGGATCGCTTGACCTCATCCATGGCGGTGATGCGGTGGGTCTTTTCCGGGTCGATGAGGTTGATGTTGGGGGCGACGTGGCGAGACCATTGGCCGCTGCCGCGGTCGGCGAGGTAGAGAGGCTGGTGCAGGGTAGCCGCTACACCCGTGTTGCGGAACCATGTGGCGATGTCGCGGACAGCGGCGCGGTCGGTGTAGTCGAAGTGGTGGCGGGCGGCGAAGAGCTCGACCGATTGGGCGCCGGATTTGTGGAGGGCGTCGAGCAGGCCGGGATGAAGGCGCTGCTGGAGAAAGACATGGGTGGAAAGGGCAGGTTGCATCACCTCTTAAAGTACAGCAGTTGGGGGATTGGTGGTTGATGTTGTGACTATGGCTTGATGGCACGGCAGACGATGGAGCCCCACGGGGTCATGAGTACGCCGGGATCCAGGGCGAGCTCACAGAGTTGACGGCAGAGTTGATCCATCTCCTCCTGGGTGGAGGCTCCTGTGGCGACGATGCCGGGGCCAGCTTCGTAGAAAGTGTGTTCCCACATGCGTTTTCCGGGACCTGTGAGATAGACAGGTTGATCGAGGCGCGGGGTTACGGAGTTGAACCCGCTTTTCAGGAGTGCGGAGGCGAGTTTGCGGCCGAAGGTGTAATCGACGCCGAGCGCTTTGCCTGCGTCCATGGCGACTTCGATGGAGCGCGCGACGGCCTGCGATGGAGGGTTAGAATAGATGGCTGTTACGTCGATGTCGACACAGACGATGGAGCCTCCGGGTTTGAGGAGCCGGTACAGCTCGGCGAGGACGTCCATGGGGTCGGTGAGGTGGCAGAGGAGATAGCGGCAGAAGATGATGTCGAAGGATTCGGACGGGAGACCTGTGGCGTAGGCACTGCGTTCGAGGAAGACGATGTTGTTCTCGTTGCAGGTTGCCTTGGCCTCGAGTTCGGCTTCGTCGAGCTGATCTTTGTTGAGGTCGATTCCAACGACGGAACCTGTTGGGCCGACTTGAGAGGAGAGCCAGCAGGAGACCCGTCCGATGCCGCAGGCGACGTCGAGGGCGCGCATGCCGGAGGTGAGTCCGGCTTCGAGCATCATCTGGCGTGAGGCGGGACCGTAGACTTCGTCGAGCAGACGGAGGCGCGCGGCTGCGGTGGCTCCGGTGCGCAGGACATAGCTTGGCTCATGCAAGTCTTGTGAAGAAGCTGACATGTTTTCACCTGTTTTGGGAACTGCACTTTTATAGCATGGGAGGACCTGATTGAAGTTTGCGTTTATCCCTTTATTTTCATTGGTTTTTGCGATGCGGGCTATCCGGGGATAGACGGTGATTTGGCGGTTTGTGGCTGACGTGGTGATAACGTGATTGCGAGTCTTGAGCATGAGATTAACGAGGAGAAGAACTGGATGACGAGCCTTCGGAATGCGGTGTTGCTGGGGTGGGTGTCTTTGATGGCTGTTGCAGGATGTTCGCAGACGCCAGCAACTGCCCAGGTGGATGCGGCGAAGATTGCGACGATGGAGGTGAAGCTGGCGGATTGGCCGCAACTTGGGCGGTACCGAGCGGAGAATGCCACGCTTGGGCCGGCAGAGAGCGGCCGAGTGGTGTTTTATGGGGATTCGATTACGGATGGTTGGGGAAGGCGCCCCGATACAGGAACGTTTTTCCCGGGGAAGCCTTATGTGAACCGCGGGATCAGTGGGCAGACGACTCCGCAGATGGTGGTGCGGTTTCGGCAGGACGTGATCGATCTGCATCCGGCGGCGGTGGTGATTCTGGCGGGGACGAATGATGTGGCGGGGAATACGGGGCCTATGACTCCGGAGATGACGGAGGATAACTTCCGGTCGATGGTGGATCTGGCGAAGGTGAATGGGATTCGGGTGATTGTGGCTTCGATTACTCCGGCGGCGGATTATCCGTGGCGGAAGGGTTTAGCGCCTGCTCCGAAGATCAAGTCGCTGAATGACTGGCTGAAGGGATATTGTGTAACGCACTCGGTTACTTACCTGGATTATTACTCCGCGTTGGTAGATGAGAATGGCGGAATGAAGGCCGGGACCAGCTTTGATGGAGTGCATCCGAATGCCGCCGGGTATGCGATTATGAGCCCGCTGGCGCAGGCGGCGATTGATAAGGCTTTGAGCGGGAAGTAGCACTCAGCCGTAGCGTTTCTCACAAACCTGAGAGCTTCTCGGGTTCTTGATGCTCTTCATCGAACTTGTGCTTCCACACGGGAGGCCTCGATTTTGCCGAGGAGCCACTGCAGACCCGCGAGGTGTTGCTGATCGTGGCTGCAGAGATAGTGCACGAGGCTCCGGAGCCTTAGCGGGCCATAGCCTTCAAATGTTGCGGTTCGAGCGAACTGCCCGGGTGTGAGTGAGGAGAGTAATTGAATGGTCTTTGCCCTTGCTGCACGGATCGCAGAGAAGACTTCAGATGAGCTTGAAGCGTCATAGGAGCGCTCATGCGCAAGAGCTTCGCCGTCAACGGTGGCTAGTGTCGGATCGACTTCGTTCAGCGTGCGCTCGAAACGGTCGTGGTAGGCGAGTTCGATGTCGCGCACGTGACAGATCTGTTCAATGGGAGTGAATGGTTCGCTGGGAACGCCCTCCCATGAAGTGGGAGCCCATTGTCTGAATTGTGCGGGAATGACGGCGAAGTGCGCCTCGAGTTGCCGGGGAAAGGATAAGAGAGCGTCTAAGGTTGCGGTGTCCATGGATGTGACTTTAGAGATGCGATCCCAACACCGGAAGGTTCGGAAAAGAGCTTAGGGGACCTATCTTCACCAGTGGACTTTGGGCGTGAAGATGTAGTGGGTCTCGAGGAAGCGGGCGAGGAAGAAGAGGGTAAGCATGATACTGGTGGACCAGGAGAAGATCTGAAGCGGCAGGGTGGCGGTGAGGGAGGGCTGGGGTTTGGGCTCGGATTCGCGGAAGATAACTGCGCCGAGGAGCGAGATGCCAGCGGAGAAAGCGATGAGTAAGAGGGCGCCAAGGAGGCGTTTGGAGAAGACCTCGGGGGGCTGGAGGAGGATGGTGCGCGGATCTTCGAAGGTGAGGAAGAGAGAGCGGAAGACGCTGTAGAGGGAGAGCATGCAGAGAAGAAGTGAGGCTAGTTTGGCGAATTCGACGAGGCCGCTCAGCAGTACCTCGGATGCGGGGAGTTTGTCGGAACGCTTGAGGAAGGGAAGGCCGTCGGGGGCGATCCAGACGTCCTGCAGGCGGTTCCAGATGGCGTCGCTCATGGTGTTCTGCCACAGGCCACCGAGCAGTTTAGCGAAGGAGGGGTCGGTCCTGGCCTGCCGCTCGATGTGGGGGATGATGTATTCGCCGTGGTAGCAGAGGAGCTCTTCGATGGGACCTGCGCAGAGACCTTGCCGGGTGGGCAGGGATTGGTCGAAGGACCAGATAGTGAGGATAAGCTGCCACGCTTCACCCGGGTCTTTGCGGACGAGGTTGTAGGTTTGCTCGAAGGACCGGAAGAGCGTGTTGTATTCAGGTGAGTTTTGCGGCGTTGTCTGGAGGGCGATCCAGGCTTTGGCGAGTTGACTGCGCTCGCCTTTGGCCATAGTGGAACTGGCCACGGTGGGACTGCCGAGTTTGACGAGTTCGAGCAACATGCTCAACGAACCTCGGATGTGGAGGTTAGTTTACCGCTGTTGGCGATATTGGCTAGTGTGGCCTGATCCTTGATGTTCGCGGAGGCTGGTGCACGGGACCGGATGTCTCAAACTTGACGAGGGCAAGGTGGTTCCACTAGTGTGACGGCGTACTCGGGTAAACGTTATCCCCACCATTGAAATTGAGGACTGCAGCGCATGCGTCTGTCCCTTCACGCTTCCCTGCTCTTCGCTGCTACTTCTGTCGCGGTCGCCCAGAACAGCGCCACGCTCACGATCGACGCGGCCAAGCCCGTAGCGAGAGTCAGTCCGACGCTCTACGGGATCATGACCGAGGAGATCAATTACTCGTACGACGGCGGCTTGTATGCCGAGCTGGTGAACAACCGAACGTTCCAGACGAGCCGTGGGCCGAATCTCGAGCATTGGACGCTGATTCAGAATGGCGACTCGCGAGCCAACATCGAGATCGATAAGACGACGGGGCCGAGCGCGGCGATTCCGCATAGCCTGAAGTTCACGGTGAGCTCCGCTAGTGCGCAGGCTGAAGCAGGGTTTTATAACACCGGTTTCTGGGGCATGCCTCTTCGGGCTTCGACTACTTATCAGGGTTCCTTCTATGCGAAGACAGAGGGCGCTGAAATCGGGAGCCTGACTGTTCGTCTTGTGAACGACAAGACCGGAGCTGTGGCTGCAACGACGGCTGTCCCTTCGCTCGGCGGCGGATGGCAGAGGTATGAGTTTGCGTTGAAGACCGGTGTGCTGGTTGCGTCTGCCGATAATCATCTGGAGTTTCTGGTCCAGCATCCGGGAAGCGCGTGGTTTTCTCTGATCTCGTTGTTTCCGCCGACGTACAAGAATGAGCCCAACGGGAAGCGGATCGATCTGATGGAGAAGCTTGCCGCGATGCATCCGGCTTTTCTTCGTTTTCCCGGAGGGAATTATCTGGAGGGAGAGCATCTGAACGAGCACTATGAGTGGAAGAAGACGATTGGGCCTCTGGTTGATCGTCCGACTCATATGACGCCGTGGACGTATCGCTCTTCCGATGGCATGGGTCTGCTTGAGTTTCTGACGTGGTGTGAAGACCTGCATATGGAGCCGCTGCTGGCTGTGTTCTCCGGGTACTCTCTGCGGCAGGAGTATGTGCCCGCGGGGAAAGAGCTGGAGCCTTATGTTCAGGATGCACTGGACGAGATTGAGTATGTGAGCGGGGATATCTCCACGCACTGGGGAGCGGAGCGCGCGAAGGATGGTCATCCTGCGCCTTTCCACCTGAGGTTCATGGAGATTGGCAATGAGGAGTACCACGATGAATCGGGTACGTACGATGCTCGATTCGCACAGTTCTACAAAGCAATCAAACAGAAGCATCCTGAGCTGCAGCTGGTTGCAGCGGCGCCGGTGACGCTGGTGCGTCCGGATATTCTCGACGATAACGATCATGCTCTGCACACGCATTTTTACCGGACGGCTCAGCAGTTCTTTGTGGATACGCACCGGTATGACACGTACGATCGCAGCAGGCCGAAGATTCTTGTAGGGGAATGGGCTACGCGTGAGGGTTCGCCGACTACCAATCTGGGCGCGGCTTTGGGTGACGCGGCCTGGATGAGTGGGCTTGAGCGCAACAGCGACATTGTTGTCATGGCGTCGTATGCTCCGCTCTTCGTCAACGTGAATCCCGGCGGGATGCAGTGGCCGAGCGATCTTATTGGCTACGATGCGATGAACAGCTATGGGTCACCGAGCTACTGGGCGCAGGTGATGTTCAGTACGCATCTTGGCGATCAGATATTGGATTCGAAGCTGGAGGCGGCGAATCCGCGAGTGTTTGCGTCGGCGACTTACGATTCGAAGACCCATCGACTGCATCTGAAGCTGGTGAATGCTTCTTCTTCAGCGCAGACGGTTGCGATTAAACTGAATGGCGCAGCTCGTGTCTCCAACAAGGCGACAGTGACGACTCTTGGCGGCAGGACGACGCAGGAGACGAACTCGATCAGCGAGCCGACGAGGATTGTTCCGGTCGTGAGCAGCATTGCAAATGCGGGAGCTGCTTTTTCCCACAGTGTTCCCATGTACTCGATCCAAGTCCTCGACATTGACTTGAAATGAAGAACTGACGCAACGAAGGCGGCCAGAAGGATCCGATCACTGTGGCTTCAGGGCGAGTTTGGGGCCGCTGATGCGCTCGGCGTGGAGACTGATGTTGACCTCAACGCGGTCGGCTATTTTGATGAAGGGAATGCCGCTGTCCATTCCGTACTGCTTGCGGTCGAAGGCCATTGTCCCCTTGATATCGCCTGTGCCTGTCCCGATGCCGGAGACGGTAAGAGTAAGGGTCTCGGGTTTAGAGACTCCGCGAATAGTGAAGGTCCCCGGAACGTCAAAGGTGTTTGGGCCGGTTTGAACGACTTTAGTTGATTTGAAGGTGATCAATGGGTTGTGCTCGACGTCGAAGAAGTCCTTGCTTTTTAGCTTGCCGTCCTTCATACCGCTTCCGGTATTTACGGTCGCCGCCTGGATCTCAATGTCGAGGACGCCTGTGGTGACGTCCGTAGACTTAAATGTCAGGGTGGCATCCCACTTGTCGAAGTTGCCCTGGAGTTCGACCGAGGCCTTGACGTAGAACTTGATGGTGCTCTGCCCCGGTGTAATTTTGAAGACAGGAACTTGTGCCTGCGCGGACGGTAACAAGGTGGCTGCTGTAAGCAGCGACAGGAGCGCCAGATATCTCATCTTCATGGATTTTCCCTTTCCTGGTTCGATGACATCGGGATGGGAGGCTATTAATCAGGCCCGGCGGCAGCGATTCCAACCTTCTGGCACTTGAGGAGATGCTAGGGAGCCATGGGAGGGAAAGATACTGGCAAAAGTGCTTGTCGCGCCGACATCTTTTTCTTCCGTCGGGAACGGCATCACGTTCTTCATAATGCGCTTACGCAGACACTCCACTCCCTTGAGCCGTATCAGCGTCGCTTAATAACCGATGGCCGAAGGTACGCGGTTCTCGTGAGGCGGAGTGTGATTCAATAACCGGCCGCTTTGCCGAAGGCGCGGCGGTTGTCGTGGCCGCCGAGAAGCTCGTGGGTTTTGGGGTCGATGGCGATGAGTTCGCTGTCGCCCCAGACGCCGGGGTTGTGCTCGTCGGCTACGGCGAGGCGGTTGATGGTGTAGCCCATGGCTTTGAGCTGGTCGGCTACGTCGATGGGGAACTTCTTTTCGAGGTCGATGCGGTCGGGCAGGTATTGGTGATGGAAGCGCGGGGCGTCGGCGGTCTGCTGGATATTGAGGCCGTTGTCGATGGCGCTGATGATGTCGTTGGCTACGGTGGTGATGATGGTAGAGCCGCCGGGAGTGCCCATGACGAAGGCCAGCTTGCCCGGTTTGTACCAGTGAGCGGGTGTGGTGAGGATGGTCGGGGTCATGGCGGAGAGTGGGCGCTTGCCGGGTGCGATGGAGTTGGCGGAGCTTTGGATGAGGCCGAACATGTTGGGGACGCCGATCTTGGAAGTGAAGTCGTCCATTTCGTTGTTCATGAGAAAGCCGAGGCCTTCGACGGTGACTCCGGAGCCGAAGCCGCCGTTGAGGGTGTAGGTGCTGGAGACGGCGTTGCCCTCAGCGTCGACGATGGAGAAGTGCGTGGTTTCGGTTGGCTCTTTGATTGGCGTCGATTGCGGGGGCGGGGGCATGAAGCCTGCCGGGCGGATGAGGTCTTTGCTTGGCGTGGGCTTGGTGGGGTCGATGGAACCTCGCCAGGCTGCGGCGTATTTCAGGTTTGCCATTTGTTTCAGGGGCAAGGTGTTGAAGTCGGGGTCGCCGAGGTAGTCGCCGCGGTCCATGTAGGCTCGGCGGAAGGCTTCGGTGATGATGTGGACCTGCGCGTTGCTGCGGTCTGGGCCGAGTTTTGACAGGTTGTAGGTGGAGAGGATGTTGAGGATCTCGACGAGGACGATGCCACCGGAGGATGGGGGTGGGGCGGTGATGAGGTCGTAGCCGTGGTATTTGCCTTTGATGGGTTCGCGGTCTTTGACCTGGTAGGCGGCGAGGTCTTCTGCGGTGATGAGTCCTCCGCCGGCTTTTTCGAAGTCGGCGATCTGGTGGGCCATCGCTCCCTTGTAGAACTCGTCGGGGTCTTTCGAGATGCGCGTGAGGGTGGCGGCCAGCTCCGGCTGTTTGAAGGTGTCGCCCTCTTTATAGAAGTTGCCGTCGCGTTGAAAGATCATTGCGGAGGATGGGAAGCGTGTGAGGTTTTTACTTTGCAGGCCGCGGGCTTCGGCTTCGGAGAGGACGTAGCCTTCGCTGGCCAGCTTGATGGCGGGGGCCATGTCTTGCGCGAGAGTGAGTTTGCCGAAGTGTTTTTGCGCGTAGGTGAGGCCGGCTACGGAGCCGGGGACTCCGCTGGCTTTGTAGCCGATGAGGGACATGCCGGGGACGACGTTGCCCTGGGCGTCTAGGTACATGTCGCGGGAGGCGGCGGCGGGAGCCTTTTCGCGGTAGTCGAGGAAGTGAGTTTTGCCGTGATGGTCGCGGATGAGCATGAAGCCTCCGCCGCCGATGTTGCCTGCTGCGGGGTAGACGACAGCGAGGGCAAAGCCTACGGCTACGGCTGCGTCGACGGCGTTTCCGCCTTGCTTGAGGATTTCGACGCCGGCGTCGGTGGCGTTGTGCTGGATGGTGACGACCATGGCGTGCTTCGTGCGGGTTGGCTCTTCGGTGCCGGGTGTCTGGGAAGTTGTCTGGGCTGCGAGCGCGGTGGTAAGGAGTGCGAGTTCGAGTGTCGTCGCGACGAGACGGGTTCCGAGAGGCATGTTGCGGGCTCCAGCAAGTTTGGATGTAGGGCTTCAGGACAGGATAGCTGGTTGGAGCGTGAGGAGACGCAGATAAATGTGAACGGTTTTTCCGCGGCGACGGTCTTAGACATGAGCAGGACAGAACGGCGCGTGGAAGAGGCGAGATGGGTGTTCGGGTTCAGGCCTTGGCGGAGTATCTGGAGGATCGGCGGGATGAGCGGCGTTGCGACGAGACAATGGGGCGGGAAGAACGGTTCGAAGAGATGGTCGTGCGGCAGGCGCGGTTCATGTTTCAGGTGGCGTTTGGGTTGTTGAGGAATCGACAGGACGCTGAGGATGCGGTGCAGGAGGCGTTCTTGAAGTTGTACCGAACTGACGGCTGGCTGCGGATGGAGAACGAGAAGGGTTTTCTGGCGCGGACGGTTTGGCGGGTGGCACTGGATCATCTGCCAAGCGCGGCGGAGCGGACCTCGGATGTGGCGGAGATGGAGCTTGCGGCGACAGGCGGGGCAGGCCGTTCTCCGGAACAGAATGTGGTGGATGAGGATGAGCGAGCGGTGTTACGGCGGCTGATCGATGGGTTGCCGGAGGAGTTGCGGCAGCCGCTGGTGTTGTCGTCGGTGGAGGAGATGACTTCTCGCGAGGTTGCGGAGGCGATGGGGATTCCTGAGGGTACAGTGCGGACCCGGGTGATGCGGGCGAGAGCTGAGTTGAGGCGGCGGTTTGTGGCGATGACGGAGGGGCAGCGATGAGAGACGCGATGGAGTTCGAGATGCTGCTGGATGAGGTGCTGCTCGAGGTTGCGAATCCTGAGCCGATGAACGGGTTGAAGCAACGGCTGATCGCGCGGATGGAGATGGCGTCTGCGCGCGCTTTCGAGATGCAGGTGGTGGCGAAGACGGACGCAGCGGGCGGGTTGTTTGCTATGGAGCCGAGGCGGGAGGGTCTTCTTGTTTCGATTTGGAGTGGTTTGCTGGAGCTGGTGTCTCCGGTAATGCTGCCGCCGCTGGCGCTAGAGTCGCAGCCGGTTGCGGTGGTCGATCGCATGGAGGGCGGGAAGAGCTATCGTGCGACTGGGTGGGCGGTGCTGGCGCATGTGTTCGCGGTTCTGGTGATTGGCTATGCGGCGACGACAAGGATCCATCTTGCTGCTCCGGTGAGATCGCTGGAGGTGGCGCAGTTGAGTGTTCCACCACTGGCTTCGCCGAAGACGACGGCGATGGGTGGAGGTGGTGGACAGCGAGGGCCGACTCCGGTGACGAAGGGGACTCCCCCGAAGTTTGCGGAGCAGCAGATTGTTCCGCCTGCGGCTCCGCCGTTGATTGAACCGAAGCTTCACATCGAGCCGACGATTGAGGTGCAGAAGGATGTGAAGATGGCGAGCAGTCTGCCGCAGATTGGCGTGGCGAGTTCTCCGCTGGTGGGGATGTCGATGGGTGATGGGTCGGGAGCCGGGTTGGGACGTGGCAATGGGCCGGGGATTGGGACCGGGCTCGGACGGGAATGTGGGCGGTGGCGTGAGGCAAATTGGCGGTGGCGTGAGTGCGCCGGTTCTGCTGTATGGGGTTGACCCGGAATTCTCCGATGAGGCGCGTAAGGCGAAGGTTGGGGGAAACGTGCTGGTGAGTCTCTGGGTGGATGAGAAGGGGAATCCTCTGCATGTGCGTGTGGCTAAGGGAATTGGGATGGGGCTGGATGAGCGAGCCGTGGCTGCAGTGAAGCTGTACCGGTTCAAGCCGGCGATGGAGAACGGGAAGCCGGTGACGGTGGAGATGAATATCGAGGTGACGTTTACGATTTTCTGATTTTGATTCGGCCTACTTTTTTGTATTTTTCTTACTTTTCGGTATGATGTAAGTCATGAATGGCTCAATCATGACGGTAAGCACCAAAGGACAGCTTGTCATTCCGTCCCAGATGCGCGATGCGCTTGGCATTGAACCGGGGGACCGGGTTGCGTTGACTCTGGAGAATGGAGCGATTCTGCTGAGGCCGATCACTGAACGGTTGGTGGAGGAGACTCGTGGGATGTTTGCTGGCGGGTCTTCAATGGCAGATGAGCTTCAGAAAGAGCGACGGGCCGAAAGATGGTGACTTACGTTCTGGATGCGAGCGCTCTGTTGCGCTATCTGGACAATGAATCTGGCGCCGGGCGAGTCGAGCAGATAATCAAAGGACATATCGCGGAGAGAAATTATGTGTCGATCTCGGCGATCCACTGGGGCGAAGTGGCCGGAATCATCCGGAAGCGGCATGGCGATGCCGGCATGCACGCCGCCCTTTCGAGGTTGTCGTCTTTTGGATTTGAGATCGTTCCAGTGACCGCGGAGAGGGCAGTGCACAGCGCAGTAATCAAGCATGATCGAAAGATTCCGTATGCCGATGCCTTTGGAGTCGATCTGGCTGGGGATTCTGCGGAGCATGTTCTGGTGACCGCGGACTTCGACGCGAAGCCAGCGAAACAGGATGTGCGGATCGAGTTTCTCCCTTTGAAGGCAAAGCCCTAATAGAGCACGCAGTTAGAATCAGGGGTAATGGCTACGCGTGTTCGTTCGTATTCGAAGATCAACCTTGGGCTGGCGATTGGCCCGGTGCGGGCCGATGGGCTTCATGGGCTGACGACGCTGTATCAGACGCTGGATCTGCATGATCTGGTGACGATTTCGGCTCGTCCGGCTGAGCGTACGGCGATCTCGCTGACGACGAATCATCCTTTTGTGCCTCGGGACGGGCGCAATACGGCCTGGCGAATGGTGGAGCAGTGTCTGGAACGGCTCGGCATTAAGGCTCAGGTTGAGATTGATATTGATAAGCGGCTGCCTGTGCAGGGGGGGATGGGGGCCGGGTCAGCTAATGCGGTGGCTGCGTTGCTGGGGCTGGAGCGAGAGTTGGGAGTGGCCTTATCAGGGGTGGAGAGGCTGAAACTGGCTGCGGAGATTGGGTCGGATGTGCCTTTGTTTCTGCTAGGTGGGGCGGTTCTGGGGCTGGGGCGGGGGGAGCAGGTGGTCCCGATGCCGGATTTGCCAAAGACCTGGTGTGTGGTTGCGGTGCCACAGGTAGGGGTTTCGACTCCGGCGGCTTTCAAGGCGTGGGATGAGCTTGTGGCGACGAACGCCTCAAGGGCTGAAGCCCCTCATTCTAAAGATAATCCCCACGGCACGGCTGAAGCCGTGCCCTTAACAAAACCAGATAATGCCAGTGCACATGGGCGTTTAGAAGGGGGTGGGAAGCTGGCTCCGTTGACTTCCGGGGGTAAACCCGATAGGCTAGAGGAGTTGAGTCTTGCTTACTCATCCCTTTCTGCGAAGACTGGGGATCGTAAGCCCGGCACCTCCGGTATCGTTCGCAGTCAGAGTTCCGAGAAACAACGGGATTCGCTTGATGGAAGTCAAGAACATGCGCTGAATGATCTGGCCGAGAATACCCTTCTCGCGCTTGTCCGCACCGGGATTGGAAGCGACGGTCTTTCGGGTCTGCATAATGACTTTGAAGACGTGGTCTTTCCTCAGTATCCCTCCTTGCGAATAACCAAGCGTCAATTGATGGGTAATGATTCGGATGGCTCCGGTGTAGATCGCAGTGCGATTTATGCGGCGCTTTCAGGTTCCGGCTCTGCCCTGTTTGGACTTTACCGGTCCGAGCAGGAGGCAAAGGCGGCTCAGCAGCGCGTCCAGTCCTCTGGCGTGCAGGCACTCCTGACGGAGACCCTGCCACGAGCCGAGTACTGGGAACGGATGTTCGCAGAGTGACCTCGCCGGGTCCGATAGTAAGATCGAGATGTAACCGGCGAATTACTGGGCGATCGACTAACGGTAGGTCAAGAGACTTTGAATCTCTTTGTCTAGGTTCGAATCCTAGTCGCCCAACCACTAAGTCGACGCCAGATGCGAAGGAAAAATTTAGGGTTATTTCGCGGCAACAATTGCCGCAGAGGTATGACGTTTTGGACTCCGCCGGAAACAGAGCGGAGAAAGAAGTGAGAAGTTTGAAAGACCGAAGTCTTTAGCTTTTTAGGATTCGCAACCAAGGATTCAAAAGAAGTACGGGGCCGCAACAAGGCTTCGCAAGACAGTACAGCAGGAACATTCAAGGTCAACCAACCTCGGAGGGTTTCACGTGAATAAAAACGACACGACTGCGGTTCTTTCCCCTATTTCAGAGCAGGCTGACGAGACAGAAGTGAGCTCCCAGCCTGCGAACGCGCTCTCTACGGATGGCGGACGCACCAAAGGCCCGCAAGGGTCACGCGTATCAGATTTACCGGTTCCGGAAAAAAAGCGCCCGGGCCGCAGTGAAAACAAGCGCATGAAGATTTTTTGCGGATCGTCCAACAAGGCATTAGCCGAGGAGATCTGCAAGTTCGTCGGTGTGCCCCTGGGCGAGACCCGGTTGCAGAGATTCTCCGACGGCGAGGTTCATTTTCAGCTGCTCGAGAACGTTCGCGGTGCGGATGTATTTCTCGTGCAGCCTACGTGTTACCCGGTAGATCAGCACCTTGTTGAGCTGCTGATCATGATGGATGCGCTGAAGCGCGCCTCGGCCGGGCGAATCACGGTTGTGATTCCCTACTATGGCTATGCGCGGCAGGACAGAAAAGACCGTCCGCGGGTTGCCATTACGTCGAAGCTGGTTGCCGATCTGCTGACTACCGCCGGTGCAAACCGCGCTCTACTCGTTGATCTGCATGCCGCACAGATTCAAGGGTTCTTCAATATTCCGGTTGATCATCTGTTTGCCAGCCCGGTGCTGGTGAGCTACTTCCGGGAGTTGAACCTGCCGAATCTGACGGTGGTTTCGCCGGATGCAGGCGGTGTGGAAAGGGCGAGATTCTTCGCCAAGAAGCTGGAAGTACCGTTGGCCATCGTGGATAAGCGGCGGACCGACATTAATGTGACTGAGGTGATGAACGTGATCGGCGATGTACAGGGCCGGACGTGCCTGATCCTCGACGACATTATCGACACCGCGGGAACGCTGGTGAAGACGGCAGATGCGCTGCTGGCCGAGGGCGCGGAAAAAGTTTATGCGTGCGCGACGCATGCGGTGCTTTCCGGACCGGCTGTTGAGCGCATTGCAACCTCACGGTTGGAGCAGTTGATCGTGACGAATACAATCCCGCTGCGCGAAGAGGCGCTGGGGGTGGAGAAGATTAAAGTGCTTTCGATTGCAGGGCTGCTTGGCCGGGCTATCGAGAGCATTCATATGGAGACCAGCGTGAGCACGCTTTTCAACTAAGCTGTCTACTCTGGTTTTCGAGCAGTTCAAATTCAAGCGGCATTGCCGCAAAGGGAGCAGAGCTCAACTCTGTGCCCGAAAGGAAGATGGAAATCATGGCAGCAACAACGAACACTGAAGCAGTCGTCGCAACTCCCCGTGATGGCAAGTTCAACAAGAATGCGGCTCGCCGCGTTCGCGTCGCAGGCAAGATTCCCGCCGTTGTTTACGGCGCAGGCCAGGAGTCGGTTGCAGTTGCAGTCGATCCTAAGGTGATTACGCGGATTCTGCATTCGGATTCCGGCCACAACACGATCTTCGACCTGAACGTCGAGGGTTCGGCTGTTGTGAAGGCGATGATTGTGGACTGGCAGAATGAGCCGCTCAAGGGCAGGCTGCTGCACATCGACCTGAAGCGGATTGCGATGGATAAAGCGATGCGCGTGTCGGTGCCGATCCAACTGATCGGAGTTCCGGTTGGCGTGAAGACGCAGGGTGGCATTCTCGAGCACGTGATGCGCGAGGTTGAGATTGAGTGCTTGCCGGGCGATATTCCGAGCCACCTCGATGTGGATGTCTCGGGCCTTGAACTGCATGGCGTGATCCACGTCACTGACTTGCCGCACTCGGGAAGCATCAAATTTCTGGGCGACGAGAATGCGACGGTTGCGCACGTTACGGTTATCAAGGAAGAGGTCGCTCCTGTTGAGGATGTGGCTGTTGCTCCGGCTGAGCCTGAGGTTGCCAAGAAGGGCAAGACAGACGCTGCTGCGCCTGCCGCTGCTCCGGCTGCCGATGCGAAGGATTCAAAGAAGAAGTAATTTGCGCGGCCTGTCTGATCTTTCGAGATCTGCAGGCCGCTTGATTTTGGTTGGAGAGGGAACGCAGCGTGAAGTTGATTGTCGGTCTCGGCAACCCCGGTATCGAGTATCAGTTCACGCCGCATAACGCGGGGTTTCTGGCGGTTGATCGCATCGCGGAGGATTGCGGCGTGATGATTACGAATCGCCGAGGCAAGGCGTTGACTGCCAGGGCGAAGCTTGCAGGACAGGACGTTCTGCTGGCGAAGCCTGAGACGTTTATGAATCTGAGCGGGCTTTCGGTGGCCGCACTGATTCAGGAGTTGGAGATTTCGTCCGAGGATGTGATCGTTCTCTATGACGAGCTTGCACTTCCGCTGGGCACGATTCGGATTCGCGAGCGTGGTTCGGCGAACGGGCATAACGGAGTGAAGTCGGTCTCCGGTGTGCTGGGCACGGAAGAATGGTTGAGGATCCGCATCGGCGTCGGGAAACCTGCGCTGGAGGATGGGCGAGAGATCAAGGCTGGCGGCAGGGATTATCTGCTGTCGCCGATGCGCAAGCAGGAGCTTGCGTTGCTGGATGAGGTGCTCGACAGGGTTAGAGGTGCTGTCGAGGTAGTGCTGACCGAAGGGGTTGGCGCTGCGATGAACAGATTCAACCGTCGGCCAGACGATCCTGAAAGCGGGACGAATGAGGCGGATGAATCGAAGGGGAAGTAAAGAGAGTAGTTGGAAGTTAACGCAGTTGATTTTCCAAACCGGGTTGGCAGAACAGACGCCGGCACGGTGCGAAGCAGAACTTCGCAGAAAGAAGTAATCGAATGAATCGTACCTACGAAATTATGTTCATCGTCCGGCCGGACGTTGAAGAAGCCGACCTCGACAAGCTGATTGAAGGCTTCCAGAAGAACGTCACCGATGGTGGCGGCGAGGTGAAGAGCGTCGAAAAGATGGGCCGTCGCCGGCTCGCCTACACCGTGCGCAAGTTCAACGACGGCTTTTACGTTCTGTTGAATGTTGCCGCTGCCGGTTCGCTGATCACTGAGATCGAGCGCCGTCTGCGCGTGTCTGAGCAGGTGATCAAGTTCATTACCGTGCGCATGGACGAAGAAGAGAAGCGCCTGGCGAAGGTCAAGGCTCTTCGCGACACCAAGGTGAAGCGAAGCGCACAGCCGATCGCACAGGTTCAGCAGGCACCGGTTGCCGAAGCAGCCGCGGTTGAGGCAGAGCCCGTAGCAGCCCCGGCCGAGCATGCGCCTGCCGAGGCAGTCTCCGCGGTTTAGTCTTCGCGCTTTTCGCTTAAATATTTTGCGATGAGGTTACGATCCGCATCGCACAACGTATCACGATCGCTGTACTTCGCTTCCACTCGACGCTAACCGGTCGAATGTTCAGAGACTCCAACGCGGGTCTGGAGCGCAGGAAAGCACAACGTATCTGAGAGGGAAATATCATGGCTGACGAGACCAACAGCACACAATCGACTGAGCAGCACGCAGCTCCATCCCGCCCGAGCGGCGGACACTCCGGCCCTGGCGCCGGTCCTCGCACCCCACGCCCTGCCGGCGGACCCGGCGGTGGTCCTGGTGGCCGCAAGTTCTTCCGGCGCAAGAAGGTTTGCAAGTTCTGCACCGAGAAGATCGACGCCATCTCCTACCGCGATGTTCGCCTGCTGCAAGGCTTCGTGGCCGAGCGCGGCAAGATCGTTCCGCGCCGCCTGACCGGTGTATGCACACGGCATCAGCGCCGCCTCAGCCTGGCCATCAAGCAGTCGCGCAACATCGCTCTGCTGGCCTTCGCGGCACGCTTCTAATTTTTCCGCGTCCCGGTGAACGGTGCGCGGACCTAGTGGAATCAGACGACTGGCCAAAGCGATGGCCAGACAGGAAATTGGAGATACGGCAATGGAAGTTATTTTGAAAGAAGACGTAAATAAGCTTGGCCATCGCGGTGACGTGGTCAAGGTGGCCGATGGCTACGGGCGCAACTATCTGCTACCCGAGAAGCTCGCCATTGAAGCGAATGCGGCGAATAAGGCTGTTATCGATCAGATGAAAGCCTCGGCTGTTCGCAAATCCGCCAAGGAGAAGACTGGGGCCGAACAGTTGGCCGCGCAGCTCTCTGAGGTTGAACTGGTGTTTGAGCGCAAGGTTGGCGAGAACGAGCATCTGTTCGGTTCGGTCACGTCAGGCGATATCGCTCATCAGCTTGAGGCCAAAGGCTTCACCATCGACCGCCGCAAGATCTCGCTCGATGAGCCGCTGAAGACGATCGGCGAGTATCACGTGCCCGTCAAGCTGCACCGCGAGGTGACCAGCCACGTTAAGGTGACAGTGAAGGGCGATCAGGAAGAAGTCGAAGCCACCGCCACCGCTTAACCGAATCAGCAGTCAACAACGGCATCCGCCCCGGCGAATCTTTTGCTGGGGCGGATGCCTTTTGTTTTAATCGTATGGAGTTATTTGTTGCGCTTATTCGTACTTCAGCGTTTGCACTGGGTCGAGCCGGGCTGCGCGGTTGGCCGGAAGGGTTCCGAAGAGCACACCGACGAGAACCGACGTGGTGAGTGAGATCACCGCGGACCAGTTACTGATGGGGATTTTGAATGGCGTCACCTGACCGAGCGTGAAAGGAATGGCGAGGCCGATCAGTGTACCCACGACTCCGCCACTGAGCGAGAGAAAGACTGCTTCGGTGAGGAACTGGAGCCGAATCTCGCGGCTGGTCGCGCCAAGAGCCTTGCGGATGCCAATCTCCTTGAGCCTCGACTGAACGTTGGCGAGCATGCTGTTCATAATGCCGACGCCGCTGACGATGAGGGTGATGCCGGCACCGATGGTAAGCACGTAGGTCAACATGTCGGCGATCTTCGCCATGCTGACGAGGATGTCCGTCATTGTTGCGGCATTGTAGACCGAGGTCGCATAGTGGCGCGAACGGATAATCGCAAGGATGCGCTCGCTGCCTGGCGCCACCATCGAAGAGTCGCGCATGGTGAAGAAAATCTCTTTCAGCGTGTTGGTTCCGGTGAAGTAACGCAATACGGGATAAGGGACCAACATCGTATGTTCGCTGATCTCCGATTGGCCGTAGGTGTTGAAAGCCTCCTTGAAGACGCCAATGATGACGAACGGTATGCCTTTGACGCTGATGGTTCTGCCGACGGCTGCGCTGGAACTGCCGTAGAGCGTAATGGCAAACGGCTCGACGATGACGGCTACCTTTTCATGCGCCATCGAGTCCTGATCATCAAAGAAGCGACCGGACACCACAATGAGATTGCGAACAATTCGATACTGCGGCGAGACACCGAGGAGGGTCGTTTGCTTCGTGACGCCGCCCCCGAGACTGACGTTGTCGTGGAACTCCAGCATGGGGGATGAGGCGACGATGCCGGGCACCTGGTCGCGAACCACATTGAGATCGTCGAGCGTGAGATAGTCCGGGGTGCTGGTGTTGTCCGGGCCAGTGACGCTGCCGCCGCCGTACTGAAGCTCAACTTTGTTGGGACCGATGCTGTTGAGCTGGTCCAGAGCGTATTCTTTTCCGGTCGAGCCGAGGGTCGCAACCAGAATGATCGACGCCGAACCGATGACCATACCGAGCATGGTGAGCAGGAATCGCGTCTTGCTGGCGCGGAAGCTGTCGACAGCAAGCGCGGCAACTTCGCTGAACATCATGGTAGTGCGCGCACTGGCGAGAGTGCGGTCGAAGGAGGTCGGCTTGGGCAGATTCGTGGTGGCCATCGGAGCGTCTCGATTAATGATTAGACGCCTTCCAGTATCGCAGCGGTTCAGGGTTTCCTGCTAACCATCTCTTCCCAGAGAACAAGGCAAGTTAGCTAAGTGGGTTGTAAACCTGAATTTTAGGGAATTTTCCAGCAGCCCGAGGCCCATCGAAGGGCAATAGCTCCGGCCAAAATCAAACCACATGAAATGCTTGTGGTTTACCATGGTTATACGGAGAGGTGGCAGAGTGGTCGATTGCAGCGGTCTTGAAAACCGCCGAACCGCAAGGTTCCGTGAGTTCGAACCTCACCCTCTCCGCCATTTCGTCAGCTCCTCTCCCCCTGCTGCATCGTGCAATCTCGAAACCCTCCGATTTTCGAGATAAATTCGCGAGATGTCTATCCAGAGAGACATACTTGTGAGACTGCCTCCGTGCTTATCGGCCAAGTTTGCGCACAATTCTCCCCTGCTCGGAGAGCGATAAACCCAAGCCCCGGTGACGCGGTGCAGGATGCTCTTATCTGGTCGGGAAGCACTGCCCAATTGCGATATGCGTCGGCTAATTCCTTCCTTGCAATTTTATGCTGATCGCGTGAGATGACAGCCCACCCGACGTGGCTGGCAGTTCGCAGTTGATCGGCTTCAGTGTGCGATATCGCTCCTAAGCCGCTCGATTCTTTCTGTGGTCGTCGGCCAGACTTGTCATCTCGCTCGGAGAAGGGCCAAGAAGAGCCTGACGATGACATGTCCGGTCCTCAGGAGAGGACAAGCTGGTGCTTGGAACTTCCCTGCTCTTCGTCGGCCCCCTGTGGAGACTGAGCCTTATCGAAAATCAAAAAGTTGACAATGTTTATATTATTGTATACAAGAGTTTATACAATCCTAACAATTGCACTCTGCAAATTGTCGCTAACAGCAGCGAGTTCATTCGACTTCCCGAAACACAAATAGTTGCTCGAGACGAGATATGACAGACAATTTTTATCCCAAACAATCCTCACCCTTGAGCCGGAGACTCTTCGGCAAGTACACCATTGCCGCGGCAACAGCTGCGCTGCAGACTCCCATCGTGCACGCAGTGACGAATAGCGGTCAGGCAAGCGAACTCGGTGTGAAACCAGAAGGGTTATCCGTTGAAGATTGGGACGAAGTGCATGCGAAGTACTCGAACCTGTTGCGCGTGTATGGGAAAAGACTGTCTGCAGAAGAGAAGCACAGACTGATCGCTATCCTGACGACCAACCAGCACATGCTCGTCTCTGTTCGATCTTTTGAGGTTCAGAATAGCGATCCATCTGCATGCACGCTGCGGCTGCAGACCTGAAGTATATTCCGCTGCATGGAACAAAATTTATCCAGCCATCGTAAGAATGGCATTGGCATACGCATCGATAGACGCAAGCAATCCAGGACCCCATGCCGACACCGGACCCTTACTTCCTGTCAGTTCGTGCACTTGGCGAAGCGATTCGCGAACAACGTATCTCGCCCGTCGAACTGACGGAAGGCTATCTTGAGCGTGGCCGAACTATTGGTAAGCGTCTGAATGCCTACGCCACGCTGACTCCGGAGCTTGCACTGCGCCAAGCCCGTGACGCTGAGGCCGAGATTAAGGCCGGCAAGTATCGCGGCCCGCTGCATGGAGTTCCTTACGCGGTAAAAGACCTTGTGGCCGTCAAGGGTTATCCGACAACCTGGGGAGCGGTCCCCTACGCTCAGCAGAGCTTCGATTTCAACGCAACAGTGATTGAACGAATGAACGAGGCCGGCGCCGTTCTGCTTGGCAAGGCAGCAATGATTGAGCTTGCCGGCGGTCTCGGTTACAGCTCCGGAGCAGCCTCGCTAACCGGGCCTGCGCGCAATCCCTGGAACCCTGAATGTTGGACCTGCGGATCATCGAGCGGTTCTGGTGCCGTCGTTGCTGCTGGTCTGGCGCCGTGGGCTCTGGGTTCGGATACTCGCGGTTCGATCCTCTGCCCTTCCTCCTGGTGCGGCGTTTCGGGTCTGCGTCCGAGTTTCGGCCGCGTCAGTCGCTATGGATCGATGGCTATCGCTTACAGCATGGACAAGCTGGGGCCAATGGCTCGCACGGCGGACGATTGTGCGTTAGTGCTCAACGTGCTTGCTGGCCACGATCCTCTGGATCACGACTCAGTCAGCAGCAGCACTTCGGCTTTCGCCTATCAGGATACGGAACCGACTCAGAGCGCGCCTCTCCGCATTGGGCGCCTGACGAATGTTTATGAGAAGCCCGACGCTGAGGCCGAAAAAGCTGTCGACGAAGCCTGTCGCGTGTTTGAGACGGCAGGCGCCAAAGTAGAATCCTGCGAATTTCCTGACGGCCCTTTTGAAGAAGCTGCTGAACTGACGATTTTGATGGAAGCCGCGAGCTACTTTGATCATCTGATTCAATCCGGAAGATGCAAGGACCTCACCGACCCACTGGGGCGCATCAATGGGTACGCCAGCGAGCAGTTTTTGGTGACTGATTATCTTCATGTACAGCGCGTGCGCACGATACTGCAACGCACCGCAGATTCGATGTTCGACCGATACTCCGTTCTTATCTCCCCTGCGCAACCTACTGCGGCTCAGCCGTTGAACGCGAAGGACCCGGATGATCCTGGGGCTTCTAAAGCGCCAAGGACGTTTCGCACGGATCGCCGTGCGCCCGACGGAGTATCCAGCCTTTGCGGCCTGCCCGCAATCAGCGTGCCTTGCGGATTCAGCAGCAAGCGACTTCCGTATGGCATGCAGATTATGGGGCGTGCCTTGAACGACGCTGTCGTACTACGTGCAGCTCGGTTGTACCAGGCTCACACAGACTGGCACATGCAACACCCTTCTCTTTAGACCATTAGAGAGAAGAAACATGCAGTCTCAGCACTCTTGCAGTGACTCTGTTTCATTTAGCTATTGCAATCTTTTCTGCCCTGCACCTGATCGACGAAATGCAGAACAATTTGGCCTTGTCTTATCAAAGTGCCGTCGCTGCCGTGTCTCAGCAGGCTTTCCCATCCGCATCAAGCTCAGTTGAGGATAGCCCGGAGCATCCATCATCGCTGCATCTACCGTCTGCTGCATCACCGTTTCACTCAAAGGAGAGGTTATGGCGAGAAAATTTGTACTATTCCTGTTCATCCTGGGCATCAGCTCATCCTTCACGCTCGGCCAGGTCGCGATCACCGGACAGATACGCGGAGTCGTCACAGATGCCTCAGGCGGCGCGTTGCCGAATGTAGTCATCACTGCTAAGAGCCCAGCAATGATGGCGCCGCGAAAGACGACTACCAGTGAATCGGGTAGCTATTTATTCGATGCTCTGCCACCAGGCACTTATCAACTTACCTATACCGTGACTGGATTCAAGACCGAAATTCAGTCAAATATCTCCCTCACGCCGGGCTTTACCGCAACACTCAGCCCTCAATTGCAGCTTGGCACAGCAGAGCAATCGGTGGAGGTCTCAGCAGAGGCTCCAGTCGTCGATACAACCAACAACACGACAGCAACAACGTTTGACGACGCTCTGCTGCAGGGCATTCCCAGTGGCCGCGATACTTTTTCAACAGTCGCGCAGGCGCCTGGAGTCGCTACGAGCGACTTCGATATCGCCGGCAGCCAGAGCTTTCAGCAATCTGTTATGCAGGTTCACGGCAGCCTTCCCGGAGACCAGGTCTACAGCTTCAATGGCCTGCGTCTCAACTGGCCCGGATCGACCGGGGGCTATACGTCGTTTTACGTGGATAATGATTCCTTATCTGAGCTTCAGGTCGTTACGGACAGCGCGCAGGCAGAGGTTGCGGTCGGCGGCGTCTACATGAACCTCGTACCCAAATCTGGCGCGAACACAATGCATGGCCTGGCTGCGTTTTACTATCAGTCCGCGGGCACACAGGCGACAATCAGCAATCCTATCTATAACGGTGTTCCCGTCAGTGCAGGTACGCCTTTCATCATGGCGAGAGATATCGCAACCAATCTGGGCGGTCCGCTTCTCAAGGACAAGTGGTGGCTCTTTGGTTCCTGGCGTCTCTACAATCTGAAGGAGAGCATCCTTTCGGTTCGAAATCCTGACGGCACGCCGATCACGGATCCAAACCATCAGAGCAACGTTACACTCCGCAGCGACTATCAGATATCGCCAAACAATCATGTGGATTTTGTCTGGTGGTTCAACGAACAAAATCGCTTTTTCCGCCGTGATACTTCGTATGCATTTGTAAGCGCCGATGCGTCCTGGCGTCAGATCGAGCCGGCGTACATTCTTCAGGGGGAGTGGACCAGCGCCTTCCACAAGATTCTCTTTGACACGCGCTTTGGCTATCTGCATCAGGTCTTTCCACTCAGCAACCAACCGGGCACACCTGTAACAGCGCTCAATCGGCAGGACTCCGTTTTGTCGACCGAGACTGGCGCTCCGCCATACTCTTTTGTTAACCCTGCCAGCGTCTTCTCTTTTGCAGAAGGCGTCTCTTTCTATAAGGGACATCTGTGGGGAGGCTCTCACTCCTTCAAGTTTGGCGTAGATACATCGGTCAACAGGAACGGATACAACTACACCGCAAACCTGGGAATTAACGCAATCTATAACGACGGCACTCCAGTGCAGGTCATTGCGTACAACACGCCGGTCAACGTGCGAAGTATTTATCACGAGACGGCCGCCTACGCGCAGGACTCCGTCACCGTCAAACGGAAACTGACTCTCAATCTGGGGGTCAGGTACGATCACTTCAACACCTTCTACCCGGCTCAGACCAGTCCGGCTGCGATCTTTCCTGATCTGTTTCCTCAGCGAACCTTCGCGCAGTCTCCCAACGTCGTGACGTGGAATACGTTTCGGCCGCGGATTGGAGCTGCGTACGACCTGACCGGTCAGGGCAAGTCCGTTCTGCGCGCGTTCTACGGACAGTTCGACGTCCTCGAAGGCGCTGAGTTGGCGGAACAAATCAACCCCAATGGTCTGAGTTCCCAGGTCTACACCTGGAACGATACAAACCACGACGGTATTCCTCAGACCGGCGAGTGGAAGCTTCCGGCAAATCTGCTCGCGGCTTCAGGCGGAGTCGTGACTACGGTCGATCCGAATCTCAGGCGTCCATACTCCAACCAGGTTAACGTCGGCTACGAGCAACAGTTCTTCTCCTCTGTCATGGTCGGAGTTAACTACTACTTCCGCAACCTCAAGAACGAGTACGCCCAACGCAACCTTGCAAATCCCACCACTGCGTACACCAGCACTACGGTAGACAATCAAGGCAACCCGCTCATCAATTCCGTAACCGGCCAACCCATTACGCTCTACAACCTCGCCGCGGCTGATGTCGGCCTCTCCGATTTTCTGATTACCAACATCCCTGAACTCAACACGAATCATTACAACGGCGTGGAATTCACAGTACAAAAGCGCATGAGCAAAGGCTGGCAAGTGCTGGCGGGCTACACGATACAACAACAGAGAGGAACCTATCGCCGTGGCTTGACCGATGACTTCAACAATCCAAACAACGAAGTGAATCGCAAGAATGCCATCCTGAACTACGACGCAACACAGATGTTCAAAGTGTTGAGCAACTATACCTTTCCCAAATCATTCAACGTCGGCATCAACTTTCAGCACTACACGGGCTATCCACTCGATCCGAATAATGGACCGCCCACAGCAATTGTCTCGGGCCTCAATCAAGGGCAGATCGCTGTTATCGGCGAACAGATCGGAAACATCCGCTTGCCCAACGTCAATATCTTCAACCTGCGATTCTCTCGCCCGACGCATTTAGGAGAGAGATTCACCCTGGAGCCGATGGCAGATCTCTTAACATTACAAACGCGAATACGGTGATTAGTGAAGTGCCAACTGGAGGCAGCAGCTTCCGGCAACCCACAAATCAGCTCAATCCCTTTATTGCCCGCTTCGGTCTGCGCTTTAGTTTCTGACGATTCGGGCGAACATTATGCGGCCACGCTGGCGATGATGGATATCATTATCGCCAGCGCGCTGCATAATGTTCGAAATGAAAGTTCGCTTTATCAGCCTCTATCTCGATTGACGAAATTCGGAGATATCCAACGTGAGCATAAAATCTCGTTCGGCTTTTTTCTTGTTCGCAGTTAGCCTCTGTCTAATCCCTGTAGCTTTTGCTCAACAGGCCGCACGCGGAAGTATCACGATCGATCGCATCGCAGACATTAAGTATCCCAGCGAGCAACAATGGTCTCCGGATGGAAAGAGCATCGCTTTTTTGTGGGATGCCGCCGGTAAGCAGGATCTATTCATGGTCAGGCCGGGCAGCGCTCCTGTCGCTCTGACTGATTTTCCTGTCGACCCCGATATGCTTCTCTCAGACATTGGCCATTTTGAATGGGCTTCTCCTGAAGAGATCATCTTCAGTAAAGGAGGACAGCTTTGGACAGTGGCGATCTCTTCTCCGAAGCCGGCGCCTCTCGCGGGCTTTCAAGGTGTTTCCAGCTTCTCCCTCTCCACTGACAAAAAACAGATCGCTTTCGTCCAGCAGAATGACGTCTGGGTTGAGTCTCTCGCGGCAAAGACAAGGCGGCGCCTGACGCATATGCCCGATGGTCTTCACGCTTCTCGCCCTTCGTTCTCTCCTGACGGGAAATATGTCGCATTCGACGCGGCGCGTCATGAATCTGTCCCAGAGCCGTTACCGTATAACGGGAATCTCGTGAAAGTCTTTCGCAGCTTGAGCTGGGACGATCGTATCGGCGTCGTTTCAGTCTTCAGTTACGCAGAGGAGCCGATGTGGATTCCGGTATCTCCTCGCAACTACGGGTCAACCGAGATGCAGTGGGCTGCAGGCCCTTCTATCGTCCACGAAGAGTTCTCCCCCGATCACCAGAACCTTGAGATCAAGATCACTTCCCTCTCCGGCGAGACGCGCACCCTCTGGAAGGATCACGATCCAGCCTGGATCTCTCCTGCGGATGGTGCGATGGACGTCACCTCTCCCGACGGAAGATGGCTCGCCTTCATCAGCGATCGAAGCGGATGGCCTCATCTCTACGTCATCCCGATCGACGCGACCTCTGAATCCCAGGCAAGACAGATCAGCAAGGGAAATTTTGGAGATGGTTATGCTGCATGGTCACCCGATAGCCAGCGAATCGCGTACGCACACAGCGCCGATGGCAACCAGATGGAACGATTCATCTCCATAGCCTCCATCTCGACTGGCCAGATTGAGCCAATCGTTATTGCTCGTGGCGTCAATCGCAATCCCTCATTCTCGCCAGACGGTTCGGTACTCGTCTACGAGCGAAGCGCGGTCGAACACCCTCTGGAGGTGTACTCCGTAGCAGCGAAGGCTGGGGCAACTCCGACACGCCTCACAGATTCTCTCCCTCCAGGCTTGCTTCCTCGAGACCTCACTGCTCCCGTTGCAGTGCACTACCCCAGCCGCGCCGACAAAAAGCCGGTTCCGGCAACCCTGATGGTCGATAAGAACCTGGACCGCACGAAAAAACACCCTGCCATTATTTGGATTCACGGCTCAGGCGCAGATCAAAATTACCTCGCCTGGCACCCTGGTTTTTATCGGATGTACTACTCCATCTCGCAATATTTCGCGCAACAGGGCTATGTCATTCTCACCCCCGATTACCGCGGCAGCTCAGGTTACAGTCGCGACTGGGCGACCGGCGTGTCCCGTGATCTTGGCGGCGGTGAGACGCAGGATGTCAACGCAGGAGCCGATTATCTGAAGACGCTTCCCTACGTCGATCCTGATCGGATCGGCATTTGGGGTCTCAGCTACGGCGGCTTCATGACCCTGCAATCCATTCTGGCCGATCCTAAACTTTTTCGCTGTGCCATCGACGTAGCCGGAGTAGGCGACTGGGAGACCTGGACGACGGGCGGCATGATTCTGGGCCGGCTCGGCGAAACACCTGTCACCGACCCCGGACTCTACGATCGCTCAGCCCCCGTCAAGCACCTCGACAAATTGGCAACGCCGCTGCTGATCCTGCAGGGAACGAACGATGCCAACGTGCCCTTCTGGGAGTCTCTCAAAGTGATCGATTCTTTGGAAAAGCTCGGCAAACCGTTTGACATGGCCTTCTATCCCGGCGAAATTCACTTCTTTCGCAGAGCATTCGTTCTGCGGGATGCATGGAGACGCAGCGATTCTTTCTTCAATCACTGCTTAGTTGAAAAGTGAGCGTCACCTGGCTAGATATCGCAACGCGGCCTGAGCAGCGTGCCATCCTGCCATACCGTGAACGCCACCGCCCGGAGGAGTCGATGCGCCGCAGAGGAACAACCCGGACAGAGGAGTCCGATACAGCGAAGCTGTAGGACGAAAGAAAAGCTGCCCGGGAGTCATTGCGCCGCCCGAAAGATCGCCGCCGACAAGATTCGGATTCCAGCGCTCAAGCTCAGCTGGAGGAGAGACGTAACGCGCAAGAATGCAATCGCGAAAGCCTGGAGCAAAGCGTTCAATCTGTCGTTCAATGGCTTCGAGTCGATCGACCGGACTGCCGTTGGGAACGTGACAGTACGCCCAGGCAGTGTGCCGTCCCGCAGGAGCGCGGCTTGGATCAAATAGCGAAGGCTGTGTGAGCAGGACGAACGGAGCCGACGAGTCAAAGTCACGCTCGGACGCGACGATCTCCTCCATTGTGCCACCAAGATGAACCGTTGCGGCACGCGAGCACTCATTCGCCGTCCATGGGATTGGCGAATTGAGAGCATAGTCGATCTTGAAGGCACCTCCACCGTAGCGAAATCGCTCGAGCTCTCGACGGTATCCCTGCGGCAGAGCTGGTCCCGCGATTCGTAGAAGCTGACGCGGAGTCACATCTGCGAGAATGACATCCGCTTCCGGCATCTCAGTCACCTCATGGCCGACCACAATACGGCCATTGAGAGATTCGAGGTGATGAGCGAGAGCGTCGGTGAGCATTTGAGCTCCGCCTCGCACAATCGGCCAGCCACTCGCGTGTCCGGCCGCCATCAGAACAAGTCCGACAGCGGCGGATGCCGGGGCTTCGAGCGGCATCACCGAGTGCGCCGCCATGCCTGCAAAGAGAGCGCGGGCGCGGACTCCAGAGAAGCGGGAACGCGCGAGCGAGGCGGCAGGCAGGAGTGCCGAAAGACCGAAGCGTGCAAGAAGAATCGGACGCCGTGGAATGTGCTGCATGGGACCAAGCAGGTCTACTGCCAGCTCAGCAAAACGATCGGCGAGCGGCTCAACCAGCGAACGGTACTTGCGGCTGTCAGTGCTGTCCAGGTTGGCGGCAGTGTCGTCGAGGGAGTGCTCGAGCAGTACTGCTGTGCCATCGTCGAGTGGATGCGCACACGGTGCGGGGGGTTCGATCCACGGAAATTCGATCAGAAGAGAGCGAAAAAATGGACTCGCGATGCCCATCGGATAAACAGAGGAGCCCAGGTCGTGACGGAAACCCGGCAACGTCGTCTCCGCCGTGGAACAGGCACCGCCGATCTGAGCGTTGCGCTCCGATACCGTGACAGCGACACCGGCGGAGGCGAGAGCAATAGCCGCAGCGAGACCATTGGGACCAGAGCCGATAATGGAGGCGGTTGGCATACGGGATGCGTTCGACAGCGTGTTGGCAATGTAAATCTACGGCCTTCTTGCAATTAGATGCGTTACGTCACCAAATGTACTTCTGCCAGCAATTCAGATCGTGCGAACGAGCGTACGCGGATACCCGAAATCGAGGTTCGCGGCATCCAAACCACGTATACGAAGGCTCCCTATGAACACCAGGCGGATCTTAGATTATCTGTTCGTGTCCCCACAGGATCGCTCTCATCATCTCATCGCACGCTGGCTCTTCCTTCGAGCGTTGGGACTTATTTACTTCTCGGCGTTTTTATCGCTTCTCTTTCAGGTGCGCGGCTTGATCGGACCTCGAGGCATTCTTCCAGCCGGTGAATATCTACAAACCCTCTCCAGTCTTGGAGTAGTGCGGTTCTGGTACGCACCGAGTCTTCTTTGGATTAGCAGCAGCGACGGCACGCTGATGGCTCTTTGCTGGATCGGTCTGATCGGGTCGCTGATCCTCGTGCTTAACATCTGGCCGCGCGCGATGCTCTTCGTCTGCTTCGCCTGCTTTCTCTCCTTCGCAGCTGCGGCTCAGGACTTCTCCGGCTATCAATCGGACGGAATGCTGCTGGAAGCAGGCTTTCTCTCCATCTTCTTAGCACCCTCTGGCATGCGGCCTGGCTGGGGTGCCAAAGATCCACCCATAAGGGCCGCAATCTTTCTGCTTTTATGGGAGTGGTTTCGAATCTACTTTGAATCGGGAGTGGTGAAGCTGGCGAGCGGAGATCCCACGTGGCGGAATCTTACGGCAATGTACGAGTACTACCAGAACGGTCCCCTTCCCACCTGGATCGGCTGGTATCTGCAGCATCTTCCTCCCTGGTTTCATCTGGCTACAGCGGCGATGACGCTTGTGATGGAGCTTGGCCTCGTCTGGATGGCTTTTCTTTCTCGCCGCTGGAGGATCGTCTGTTTTTTCATCGTCACCGTCTGGCAGATTGGAGTTATTGCCTCGGCAAACTACGCCTTTCTCAACTATCTCGTTCTTGTACTCGCATTCCTCTTACTGGATGATGATTTCCTGCAACGTTTCGTTCCGCCACGCTGGAGGATGGAATCGTATTTGGCCGAACTCTCTTCCGGCGATCCAGGTTCCGAGGAACAACCTGCGTCCAGTAAGGAACCGCAAGCTCTAACGACACCGCGGAGGTTCGCGTCCCTTCGCTTCAACCTGATTGCCTTCATGCTGACGTGGGTCTTCTACGCCACACTCGTGCCCATGGTGAGGATGTTCTGGCGCGACGCACCGCTTCTCGTTATACCGGTGGTGGCACTGGACCCATCCCGCATCGCCAACGAATACGGTCTATTCGCCGTCATGACGCCGCACCGCTATGAGATCGAGTTTCAAGGATCCTACGATGGTGAGCATTGGGTCGCTTATCCCTTCCGTTACAAGCCACAGCAATTGAACGAGCGGCCCCGCATCTATGCGCCTTACCAACCGCGCTTTGACTGGAACCTCTGGTTCGCGTCGCTAGGATCATGGCAGGAGTACCCCATCGTTCCTCGCACCGAAGAACTTCTACTCGAAAACGATGAGGCCGTCCTGAGCCTCTTTGCTAGTAATCCCTTCCCCACCGCGCCACCACGTTTTGTTCGCGCTGTGCTTTGGCAATATTGGTTCAGCACGTTGGACCAAAAGCAGGCAGAGGGCCTGTGGTGGCAGCGTCAACTTATCGGTGCTTATGGTCCGGCATTTACTCAACTTGCCAATGGCCATTTCGGGATTGTCGATCAGCCAACAAATCCGAACTAATACTTGGGCTTCCTGAAAGTCCCTAATTTCCGGAACTGCCCGCAAGCTTTGTGCTGCACGCAGCGGGTGCATTGATGGGATTGCACCGTGCGACAACTTTCCCGGGCAACGCAACTACGAAATTGCCCGCCCATCGAGCCGGTTCATTGACGGGATAATCCGTGCTGAGGAGCTGCGCACCGCTGTCGATCATGGCATCACGAACGGACGTGTCATTGATACGCGCTTCTTTGGTGTCCGAATCGGTGCGTGCCCGGATGAGATAGCCTTTTTGGACGAGCGAGGAAATATCCGCAGCAGGGCCTCCATTTCGCTCGATAAAGGCGGCGTCCGGTTCACCGGGTTCGGCGTCGGTAAAGATGACGCGGCCCCGCAGCGAGGGATGACCGGCAAGGTAGACCGGGCCAACCGCGCGCTGATCCATCAGAAAGACGACCTTGCCGCGCGAACTCGTGAGAGTCGGCCAGTTACCGGCAAGCACAGCTTCGTTCAACGTATCGTAGTGGCCACGCACGTCATCCGGAGTGATTATTTCATTGGCCGAAAAGACGGAGCGTATCTCAGCGTCGAGGGCGTCGAAGGTGCTTGAAGTGAAGGGCTCCGGAGTGGTGAGATGAAGTTCGGCGCGAGGCGCACCCTGCTTCGTCTCTACGAGAATGAAGATTGGAACGTGCCCGGGATGAGCATGCGACCATTGACGTATCTGTTCGAGACAAGCGATGAAGGGCTGGCAGGTGCTGCGGTAATCGACGTCCTGGACGTGCATGACTTTGAAGCCGGGCTTGCTCATGACGCCGTTCGGATCAAAGTCAGGATCGGGCGGAAGCTTCGCGGCAGCAACCATCGAGGGGCCGGAAGGATGCGCATAAAGACCACCCTTCGTATCGGCATAGATGTCGAGCTCGATCTGACGTACGCCGCTATCGAACTGCTGAGGAAGCGGTTGATGCTGATAGTCCAGCCCCTTGTACGCATCCGCGTACTTTGCCTGCCACATCTTGCTTTCATTGGGCGCAATACCGGCGTGATAACTGTTGTGCGTCCCAATCACCTGAATCTGATTAAGCTTCAGAGCGCCGTCGTTTGCCTGCGCGTGAAGAATGCCGGTGAGAGTTGCGGTCGCTACGGCAACGGCGAGGATGCGACGGGGAATAGAGGGCAAGTTGTGTCCTTTGCTTGAGAGAGTGTGAACCTTTGCCTGCGCAGATCAACCAGTGGCGAGCGATGCAACGTAAGGTTTGCTATAGTGCGTGGACCACTCTACGAGGCTCGCGTTCATAAAACGCCAGGTCGCGTGTTTCGTGTCGACCTCCATCAGCATGTAGGCATTGGGATCGTAGCGCGTGGCGGCCATGATGTAGTGTTGCGGACCGTAGTCATGGTGGTAGTCGACCCACTTGTGCTGGTGACCGGAGACGACAAGCTGAATGGTGCCCTGATACTTGCGCAGGAGCGGATGTAGGCCGTAGTCGGCGAACTCGGTTGGCTTGTCCTGAATGAGCGGGTAATGGATGAAGACGAACGTCGGTCTGTGCTGCTGGAGCTGAGCTTCAAACCAGTGGAGCTGCTCTTCGCCGAGGGAACCGATGCGGGGATCAAAGTCGGACGAAGTGTGGTCCTGAGTAGAGCCGAGGAAATTATTGAGGTGGATGAATTTGTAACCCTTGTAGTCCAGAACGGAGTACGGCTTCGTGTTGAACTTGGCTTCGAAGAGACGGTGGCTCATCTCACGCGGAACCCGTTTGACGTCATAGTCATGGTTGCCGAAGCCAAGATGAACGGGCATCTTGAAGCCGTCGGTGATTGCCTTGGCGTTGTCGAGCCGAGTTTTATTTTTGAAGTAGAAGTCGTAGTCGGTAGAAGGATAGTTGTGGAAGTAATCGCCGATCAGAAATACCTGTTCGATCGCAGGGTTCAGGCTGTTGATCAGATCGCGAGCGGATGTATACCGCGGCGTCGTAACCAGAATGCTCTCGTTGTCCTCCACGCCGTTCTCGCTGCCTTTGACGTAGAAGTCGTCGATGATGTGCGTATCGGCGACGAGCGCAAAATAGAACTTGTCCGGAGAGGCCGTCGCCCGAGCCTGCTCTGCCCAGAGTCTCCGGGTGAGCAGGCTGCCTAGCGACGCGCCTGCAAGTGCAGCAAATTGTCTGCGATCCATACGATGCCCTCCTTTGGATGACTAAAAGATAATCTTGCCGGCGAACTGCAGGATACGAGCTGGAAAGGTAGATGCTGCAGCAACTACGCCAAAGCTTGTCGATGTTGGACTATATCCTCCCTGTGGAAAGGCGTAGTTCGTCTGGTTGAAAACGTTGAATGCCTCAGCCCGGAAATCGAACGAGACGCTCTCAGGATAGAGACGGAAAGCCTTATGCAGACCAAGGTCAAGCTGGTAAAAAGAATCGAACCGAACGGAGTTGCGTCCGGCGTTTCCGTAAGGATGATTCACGTCCGGCAGACTGAGAACTGCAGGTCCCGTGAGGCCGAAGACCGGATTCTGCAGCGCGGCGAGGTTCTGGTTACCCGGAAGCTTGATGCGCTTCGATTTGGGGATAACAGGATTGCCGACCAGGTTGGGTCGCTGAACCAGCAACGGACTGGTCTGCTGGAAGCTGTTGGGCGAATAAGTGATATTGACCGGCAATCCGCTGCTGGCACTATTGATCGCTGTAACCTGCCAGCCTCCGAGCAACTCCTGCATCACGAAGGGAGCGCCGCTGCCGAACTTGCGACCCTTGCCATAGGGCAGATCGTAAACGATCGACAGAATGTCATTCAGTGGCTGGTTGTAGGCGGAGGGCCCGCGCTCGCCGAGTGGATTGGCCAGGTTGATGCGAGAGTTGTCTCCACCCGGGGTGTCAAGGTGGCCGCTGGCGTTGTCGATCGCTCGGGACCAGGTGAAAGAGTTCAACAGGTAGAGCCCATGTCCCGTGCGGTGTTCGAGCTTCGTCTGGATGCCGTTGTAGTTTAGGAAACCTTGCGAGAGGCTCTCTTCGATAGTGGTGAAGGTTGGGATAGGCCGGCGCGCAGCGACGCTGAGGCAACCGGAGTTGACCGTTGGGCTGCAGGTGGCCGTGACAGCGTTCGCGGCGGACTGGTTGAGGTCGGCAAGCACTTGAAGCTTGACGCCATGCTCGCCGACATAAGAAGCCTCAAAGGTCATCGAGTTCGTGAGTTGACGCTGAACCGTCAGATGATAGCTCTGTACATAACCGGTGGGCGTGTCTTTGGGAATGTAACGAGCCTGCGTGCTAAGGTTGCTGGCGGCGGTGACGTTTGCCGGGTCGGTGAAGCCGGTTGGATATCCCTGACTCGTGGTGCGGAAGCAGGGATTTGGTATGGATGGGCTAAACGTGGCTCCGGCTTGGGCTGCCGTACAGGTGGGCAACGCCTTCTGAGTACCAAGAACGCCTGAGGCAGCAAACTGCGGTCCCTGAACAATGTTGGTGTTGACGATTGCGGGAAGGTTGTAAACCAGCAGATTCTCTCCACCCTCACGATTGAACTGGGCGAAGCCCAGGCCATAACCGGCGCGGACGACTGTCTTCGAATCGAGCGAGTACGCGACCCCGAGGCGTGGAGCAAAGTCGAGCAGCGGCATGTTGACGAGCGCGCGGTTGTAGAGCGAACCCAGCGTGGCTCGAATGAGCGACTGGCTGCCCGGATCATAGTTCGAGAGGCGGTTGCTTGACTCCCACTGTGGCGTTACTAATTCGTAGCGGAGTCCTGCGTTGACGGTAAGGCGCGAGTTTACCCGGATATCGTCCTGGAAGTAGAAATAATGCATCCGCTGATTGAGATGGACGTTGACGAAGTTGTTCAACTGATAAGTATCGCGTGCACCGAAGAGAAAGTCGGCGAGTCCGACAGCCTCTTTGGTCCCAGTAAGTGACGAACTAAGAAGACTTGAGGTAGCGGGTTTGGCAGGTGCGCTACTTGTCGCGGCAACACCATTGAAGCTGAAGCCACCGTTGTACGTGTCCTGACCGAAGGTGGGGTTGAAGTCGTCGATGGTGGTGAAGATAGCCTGATATTCGTAGCCGACCTTATAGGTGCTTCGCCCGTGGATACGGGTGTAGTTGATCTTCGGGTTGTAGATGTAGGGGTTCTGGTATTGCGGATTGCTGCCCTGGTTGCCGAACTGGCTGAATCCGCTGACGCTTTGAACATTTAGACTGCGGGCAATCTGCGGGTCTGTCGGCAGTCCTGGTATCCCGGCCATGAGGCTCGGCAGACTCTGACCATAAGGAAACTTCCCACCATCCGTACGGGTAAATGCGAATCGGGCGTCGAGAATCGAGTTCTGGTTGAAGATATGGGTTACGCCACCCACAATCTGCTGATTGAAGATCCTTACCGTGCCGTTGCTGCTGCCGCCGGCGGGTCCTTGAATGTTTGGTGGCGACTGAATTTGACCCTGGTGCTGACTGTAACGGACGAAGGCAGTCGTGCGCTGGCTGAAGGTCTGGTCGACGCGAGTATCAAACTTGTAATCGTTTAGAACATCGGCAGGTTGAGAGACGTAATTGTTGCTGAAAGCTCCACTGGGAAGATTCGGCGAGGGAAGGGCGGCCAGAACGCCTTTGGCGAAGGAAGAAACCGACGGATCGCTGAACGGGATAACTCCATTGGTGTAAGTCTGACCGGTAAGAGGGTTGATCAGTTGAACGGGGCCACCCGTCTCACCAGTGGCGCCGTCAAGGAAGGTGTAGCCGCCATTCGCTTTGGCGAGGGCGCTCGTTCCGTTCTGATTTCCGGTGGGAACGGTCGCGGAAGTGGGTGTATGTTGAACCTGCCGCGTACCTTCGTAGTCTCCGAAGAAGAAGGTGTGATCTTTCCAGATCGGGCCACCGAAGGTGCCACCGAACTGGTTGCGAATGAGAACCGGCTTCTGGGGGCCACCAGTGAGTGGATTGGTAGGAGGCGTAAACGGCCCGATGGCATTGAACACGGTATTGCGCAGGTAATCGTAAGCGTTGCCGTGAAACTGATTGGTGCCGCTACGGATGCTGACGTTGATCACCGCACCAGCAGAGCGCCCATACTCTGCGCTGTAGTTGTCCGTCTCAACGCGGAACTCCGAGATTGCATCGGGCGACGGAGGAATCGCCTGATTCGAAAAGCCTTGGTTTGAGGTTCCATAGGCATTGTTGTCGATGCCGTCGAGAAGAAAGTTGTTGAACTCGCTGCGCTGTCCGTTGACGTTGAACGAAGCGTCGCGGCTGGAGTCGGTGCTGTTCTCGAGGATGTTGCGGCGAACACCGGGAACCAGTGCGGCGAGATCGGCGTAGGCGCGACCGTTCAGTGGAAGATTTTCAACCTCACGTGTACCGATCACCTGTCCACGTTCGCTGCTGTCCGTCTCGAGAAGCGCAGCAGCAGCGTCGACCGTCACAGTCTCTGCATTCGAGCCGATCTTCAGCGAGACGTCCACACGCTGCCGGGCGTTGACCGTCACGGAAAAAGGCGCCGTAGTGGTGTTGTCGAAGCCGTTGGCCTGCGCCGTCACCTGATATTGGCCGATCTTCACATCGGTGAACTGATAGGCTCCCTGAGAATTGCTCTGCACGGTTACCTGCGCCTTGGTCTCCTGATTAATCAGCGAGACGGTCGCGCCGGTGACGGCTGCACCGGAAGAATCGCGCACATAGCCGAGAACAGAGGCGGTTTCAAACTGTGCTTGCAGGAACACAGGACACACCGCAAGAAGACATATCGCCAGAAAAGTTAGAAAAGAACGTTTCACATGGTCTCCAAAATTGTTGACAGATAGAGCAACGATTAATCCCGTGCAAAGTACATGGGAGTGGTGTCTATGCCAACCATAGGAGGAAAATGTGTATGCCTGATATATGAAATGTTACGGAGGGGAGAAAATCGTCTCTCTTCCTGATCAGCGCCTGTGAAAGAGAATTCGCGGGATTGACAGCAACAATCAGCGATTGATCGGGCTTGAACTGCCCCTCACCGAGAGGCAGTCCCGAGCGCACATCTACTTCTTCGGCCAGTACTCATCCCGCAGCCGAGTCTGCCGAGTCTCCATCGGAATGGCGACGCCGTTGATGTAAACCTGCTTGACGCTCGTACGAACGTCCAGCGGATCACCATCGGCAATCACCACATTGGCAATCTTGCCAACGTCGAGCGAGCCCAGCTTATCGCCCAGCCCGAAGGCCTCCGCCGGGTTCAGCGTAATCGCCTTCATCGCCTCGTCGTACGGCAGACCATACGCCACTGCAAAACCCGCAGAATACGGCAGGTTGCGCGAGTTGCTTACGTTGTACGAAGCGAGAATCACCTTCACCCCACGTTTCGCAAGCTCGCCCGGAACTTTATAGACGGCGTCGTATCGGTCATTCGGCCCGGGCAGATCGTAGATCGGTCCCACAATCACCGGCACGTGATACGACGCAATCTTGTCGAGGACGTCGTTTGCCCTGGTCACATGGCTCAGCACCACCTTCAGGTGAAACTCCTGCGCAAAGGCCATCGCCGTCTCGATGTCGTGCCCGTCATAGGCTCCCAAAACGACCGGCCTTTCGCCTTTGAGGTAAGGAATCAGCGCCTCATTTCTGAGATTGAAATTCGATCCGCCCGCGCCGCCGCGGCCTCCCGCAGCAGGCGTAGCCGCTCCGTCCTCGCTCGCTGGCTTCTTCGCCCCATCAGCTCGACGCGCCATGTATTCCTGCGCATCGATCAGCGCCTGCCGCATTTGGGTGATCTCGCCCATGCGTGTCGAAGGATAGCGGCCTCCCGTTGGCCCCGCTGCGTCACCGCGCGCCCCCCGCTTCGGAGCTTCGCCAAAGTTCATCGCCAGTGCGACATCCTTGACCATCAGCATCGAGTCTCGATCGCGGCCTGCGAGTTGAATGAAGCTATCCTGTCCCGGAATCGTATCCGAATTGCCCGGAGCGACAATCGCATTGGTAATCCCGTTGAAGCGCGTAACCGGAATATGTTCGCTCTCCGCATGAAACGCGTCGTAGACGTGCATCTGCGGAAAGATCTCGTCGCTGGGCTCGACTGTGTCATTCGTGATGCGGTCCGATCCGATCTCCGACAGATCCAAGCTGCGTCTCGGAATCGATCAGCCCGGGATAGACCGTCATCCCCTTGGCATCGACAATCGTCGCTCCCTTGGGCACCTTCACCGAGGCCGCCGTTCCAACCGCCGTAATCTTTCCACCCTCAATCAAGACCACGCCGTTCTCGATCACGCCATGCGAGACCGTCAACAGCTTTCCGCCTGTAATCGCGATCGTTCCCGGCCGCGGTGTAATGTCCACCATCGGAGCCTGAGCCCGTGCACTACCTGCCCCAACAAAGCCCGAGACCAGCGAACCCGCTACAGCAGCGGTTCGAAGCGCAGCACATCTACCTGCAAACAAATTCCTCAGCATTTAGTTGCCCCCCTGCTCATCGTCATCATCTTCCCCTGCGCCAAACCCGCTTCCGTGCATCACGCCCGTAAAGTGAGGCGTCCCAAATCCAGGCAGGCTGCTGTCAAAGAACAGATCCCCATCGATATAGACCTTCTCGGCGCGCGCATAGGTGGAAAGCGGATCCACGTTCCAGATCACCACATCGCCATCCTTGCCAACATCAAGCGACCCGGTCTTATCGTCGATCCCCATGATCCACGCCGGATTCAGCGTGACCATCGTGATCGCCTCGTCCTCCGTCGCTCCGCCATAGTGAACCATCTTACCCGCCTCCTGCGTAAGGCGCCGGATATGGTCGTTCGAGTCGCTCTTCAGCGCCACGCGAACACCCTCGCGCATCGACATCACGGCATTCCACGGAATGCCGTCCCACATCTCATACTTGCCGCCATACCAGTCCGTGAACGTCGCAATCGCGGTTCCATCCGCGGCAATCTTGCCGCCTACCTTGTACATCTCCAGCGCATGATGGAACGCCCTGATCTTGAACCCATACTCCTTGGCAATCGCCTCTTCGGTCAGGAACTCATCCGCCCGGTAGCAGTGGATCTGCACCAGCAACTTGCCGCGCAGAATATCCGCCAGCGCCTCCAGCTTCAGATCGCGATGTGGCGCGCGAGCATCCTTGTCGCCCTTCGCCACCTTGTCGTTGTATGCATCCCAGTCCCGCCGGTAGACCTTCGCATCCTCAAACGCCTGCCGCATCACCTCGAAGTTGCCCATCCGCGTCGACGGCAACTGATTCCGCGTGCCATACACCCGCTTGGGATTCTCACCGCTGGCAAACTTGATCGACTGCGGCGCGTTCGGAAAGAGCATCTCTTCCCTCGACAGCCCGAACTTATTCTTGATCACAACGGCCTGTCCACCGATCATGTTCGCCGACCCATGCAACAACAGCTCCGAGGTCACGCCACCCGCAAGCGCCAGATAGAGCGCCTTGTCGCGATTGTCGAAAGCATCGATCATCATCATGCTGGGCGTCACCGGGCTCGTCGCCTCGTTCACGTCATCGCCCAACGCAGAATGCGAGTGCGGATCGATGATCCCCGGCGTCACGTACTTGCCCGTCGCATCGATCACGGTCGCGCCCGCGGGTGCGTTCACAGTCGCGCCAACCCCTGCGATCTTTCCGTTATGCAGCCACACGCTGCCGTGTTGAATGGTTCCATGCGAGGCTGTCATCACGGTCGCATTCTTGATGACCAGATCGGCGGGAGCCGTCGCACTCTGACCGGCAGCCGTTGCGGCAGCCAGGGAAATCAGAAAAGCACCCGCTACCGCAGACACGGGCGCAAACAGGGGAATTGAAGGACTCATCAGCGACTATCTCCTGAAGAAGCAGGCTAAAAGGAATGCGACGATAGTAGCATGCAACTATGCGGAAACACCGGAGATCGTCTTAAAGAGGGACAGCGATTGGCTAAGCGCAGCATATGATCCGACTGGGTATAGACACGGGCGGGACGTTTACCGACCTCCTGCGCCTCGACGATAGCGGGATGAAGGTGCACAAAGTAAGGTCCACTCCGGATGATCCGGCGCGAGCCATCTTTGCCGGAATCGAAGAACTGGCCGGCAACACCGGCTGGACCGAGCTGATCCACGGCTCAACCGTAGCGACGAATGCTTTGCTGGAGCGTAAAGGCGCCCGGGTCGCCCTCGTCACCACCAAAGGCTTCGAAGACGTGCTGGAGATCGGCCGCCAGACGAGGGCCGAGCTTTACAACTTCATGGTGAAGGCACGCCGCCCCTTGCTTGCTGATGGTCTCATCTTCAGCGTGAATGAACGCTTGAATGCAGATGGAAGCGTGCTCGAGCCGCTCGCCGAGTCCGAGGTTGGCAAACTGATCGAAGCGCTCCACGCGCAAACCGTTGACTCGGTAGCCGTCTGCCTGCTTCATTCCTACGCCAATCCCATCCATGAGGACCGCATCGCTCAGCAACTTCAGAACGCCGGTTTCGCCGTCTCGGCCTCCCACAAAGTCTTGCCGGAGTACCGCGAGTTCGAGCGCTGGAGCACAACTGTGGTGAATGCCTATGTCACTCCACTGATGGCACGCTACCTGACGAAGCTGGAAGATGGGCTGGGCGGGAAATCGCTGAAGATCATGCAGTCGAACGGTGGCTCGATCTCTGCGCAGCGAGCCAAGTCGGCCGCCGTGCAGACGATTCTCTCCGGACCCGCCGCGGGAGTCGTGGGAGCACAGGCCATCGGCAGTGCATCCGGCTACTCACGCCTCATCACCTTCGACATGGGAGGCACCTCCACCGATGTGAGCCTGATCAACGGAGTTATCGGCACAACCATCGAATCGACCGTCGGCGATTTTCCCGTTCGCCTCCCCGTCCTGGACATCCACACCGTCGGCGCGGGCGGGGGATCCATCGTCTACATCGACTCGGGAGGCTCCCTGCGGGTCGGCCCGCGAAGCGCAGGCGCGGACCCCGGCCCAGCCTGCTACGGCAAAGGGACGGAGTTAACCGTAACCGATGCGAATCTCCTCCTCGGGCGGCTCGATCCTGAATACTTTCTTGGTGGCCGCATGTCTCTCGATCTCTCCCGCGCGCGCAACATCGCGAAGGATCTTGCGAAACGACTTGGCATCTCCGTCAACACTCTGGTCGAAGGCGTCGTCCGCATCGCCAACGCTAACATGGAGGCCGCAATCAGGGTAGTTTCGGTACGTCGCGGCTACGATCCAAGAGACTTTGCCCTGCTCGCGTTCGGCGGAGCCGGTGGCCTTCACGCCTGCGACATCGCCGATTCGCTCGATATCGCTACTGTGCTCGTTCCCGAGCATAGTGGCGTACTCTCAGCCCTCGGCATGTTGCTCGCGGATGCCACGAAGGACTATTCGCTCACGATCCTCAAACCCACAGCAGCCGTCACAGAAGAGGAGCTGCGTGCCCGCTTCGCGCCACTCATGGCATCAGCCCACGCCGATCTTCTCGCCGAAGGATTCGCAGATGCCGACATCGCAATTGAATGTTCCCTCGACATGCGCTACAAGGGCCAGGCCTACGAGATCACACTTCCCTTCGCAACGGGCTACGAGGGCGAGTTCAGCCGTCGCCACGAACAGCTCTACGGCTACGCAAATCCCGCACGGGCAACCGAGATCGTCCACCTCCGGGTAAAAGCAATCGGGCGCACCAGCAAGCCCGCGTTACCCGACGCAAAATCCGAACCTCGCAACCTCCCCGAACCGTCGTCCGTACGGACAACGCACTTCGGGCGACGCGCCGTCTCAACGCCCATCTACCATCGCGAACTGCTCTCCCCGGGCATGCAGGGACACGGCCCCGCACTCGTCGTCAGCGGACAGTCCACGACCGTCATCCCATCGCACTATCGCTTCTCAATCGATGGTGTCGGCACACTGGTCGCCACACGCCAGGAATCTCGCAGAACGAAGACGCGGAAGCAGTTGGAGAGCAGCGAAGTATAGCTTCATATCTTTTCGCTTTGAACTTTGGCACGGACCGTGGAGACTGGAAGCAATCGATGCGTCTTGATCCAATCGAATTCGAAATCTTCAAAAACCTCTTCGTCTCCATCGCTGAGGAGATGGGGGTGACCCTCTGCCGCACCGGCTTCTCTCCCAACATTAAGGAACGCCTCGACTACTCCTGCGCCATCTACGACACCTCCGGTCAAACCATCGCCCAGGGAGATCACCTTCCCGTGCATCTCGGCGCAATGCCCCTGTCGGTGCGCGCGGCGATCGATCACGTCGACATGGAGCCCGGCGATACCGTCATCCTCAACGATCCATTCCGCGGCGGAACCCATCTTCCCGACATCACGCTGGTATCGCCGGTCTTCCTCAAACGAACCGGGCCGCCCGCCTTCTACGTGGCGAATCGGGCCCACCATTCCGACGTAGGCGGCATGAGTCCCGGCTCGATGCCGCTCGCCCGCGAAGTATTTCAGGAGGGTCTCATCATCCCTCCTCTGAAGCTCGTCAATCGCGGCGTTCTCGATCAAGAGCTGATGTCCTTCATCCTCGCGAACGTCCGCACCCCCGACGAGCGCGAAGGCGATCTCACCGCGCAGATCGCCTCCAACCGTGTAGGCGAGTCGCGCCTTCGCGAGATCAGCAAAAAATACACCTACAAACGCGTAGCGCGATACGCCGCTGCCACCCAGGACTACGCCGAACGAGTACTGCGCCGAACGATCGCCGATATCCCCGACGGCACCTACCGCTTTGAAGATTTTCTCGACAACGATGGCTTCAGCCCTGACCCCGTCTTCATTCGAGTCGCCATTCGAATCGAAGGCGACTCGGCAGAGGTGGACTTCACCGGAACGGACCCGCAGACCAGCGGCGGAGTCAACGCCAATCTCGCCATCACCCTCTCCGCATCGCTCTACGCCTTCCGCTGCCTTGTCACCGAAGACGTCCTCTACAACTCCGGGATCTCGCGTCCCATTCGCGTTATCGCCCCACCCGGCACAGTCGTCAACGCACTGCATCCCTCGGCAGTCGCCGGCGGAAACGTCGAAGCATCGCAGCGCATCACCGACGTCGTCCTCGGCGCTCTCTCGCAAGCTCTCCCGCAAATGATTCCAGCCGCGAGTCAGGGCACGATGAACAACGTAACCCTTGGCGGTGTCGACCCTCGCACCGGAGCACCCTTCGCCTACTACGAAACCGCAGGCGGCGGCATGGGCGGACGCAACGGTCTCCCCGGAATCAACGGCGTGCACACCCACATGAGCAACACCCGCAACACACCCGTCGAAGCCCTCGAGCACCATCTGCCAGTACGGATTCGCACCTACAGTCTTCGTCAGGGCAGTGGCGGAACCGGTCAGTATCCGGGCGGCGAAGGCCTCATCCGCGAATACGAAGTACTGACCCATACCTCCGCCACCATCCTCACCGAGCGTCGCGTCGGCCGCCCCTACGGCGCTCAGGGTGGCGATCCCGGCAGTTCGGGCCGCAACTCAATCATCCGCGCCGACGGTACCGTCGAGTCCCTGCCGTCGAAAGCCAGAGTCGAGCTCTCTCCCGGCGATCGCCTCCGCATCGAAACCCCGGGTGGCGGCGGATTCGGCCCCGTAAAATCAGGCCCTGCCTAAATGAACAACACACCGATCGCCGATCGCACGCAGACTGTTCGCCCCTCTGCGTTCGGATGGTGGCACGCCGCTCCCCGCTCGGCGAAGAAGGCGCTGGTAGCGGCGTCCTTCGGGTGGATGCTCGACTCCTTCGACGTGATGCTGTACTCGCTCGTGCTCGCGTCGCTGATGAACGACCTTCACCTCAGCAAAGGCACAGCAGGAATCCTCGGATCCATCACATTGCTCGCAGCGGCAGCCGGCGGACTTACCTTCGGCATCATCGCAGACCGATTCGGCCGCACTCGCGCCCTCATGGCGAGCGTCCTGATCTACGCCATCTTCACCGCCGCATGCGGCCTTGCGCAAAACTTCGTTCAGCTCGCCGTCTTCCGCATCCTGCTCGGCCTCGGCATGGGCGGAGAGTGGGCCAGCGGAGCCTCGCTGGTCTCCGAGACCTGGCCAGCCGAGCATCGCGGCAAAGCCCTCGGCTTCATGCAAAGCTCCTGGGCCATCGGCTACGCTCTCGCAGCCCTCGTAGCGGCCATTGTCATGCCCCTCGGAGGCTGGCGCGCCGTCTTCTTCGTCGGCATCCTTCCCGCCTTCTTCACCCTGTGGATCCAACGAAGCGTCGAAGAGCCCGAAGTCTGGAAGAACAACCGCAACGCCGCGGCTTCAACCTTCAGCGGGTTCGCCGAACTCTTTCGTGGCAAGCTCCTGCCCCTCACCGTTGCCCTCACCCTGATGAACGCCTGCTGCCTCTTCGCATGGTGGGGCTTCAACCTCTGGGTTCCCGCATACCTCTCCCTCCCCACCTCGCAGGGAGGCGTCGGACTCACCTCCACCGCGATGTCCGTCGTCGTCATCGTCATGCAGGTGGGAATGTGGTTCGGCTACGTCACCTTCGGCTTCGTCAGCGACTCAGTCGGCCGCAAACGAACCTACATCACCTATCTCCTGGTCGCGTCAGCTCTCTTGCTGCTCTACGGAACCACGCGCTCTCCGCTGCTCTTGCTGATCCTCGGCCCCTTCGTCGCCTTCTTCGGAACCGGCTACTACACCGGCTTCGCTGCGGTCACGGCGGAGATCTACGACACGCGAATCCGTTCCACAGCACAGGGCTTCACCTACAACGCCGGTCGCGTGGCCAGCGCCGTCGCACCCTTCACCGTCGGCTCGCTCGCGCAAAAGCACGGGTTCGGAGCAGCCTTTGCAGTCGGCGCGCTCTCCTTCTTACTTGCAACCTTCTTCTGGATATGGATTCCCGAGACCAAGGGCAGACCACTGGCAGCGGACATTTGATCCGCATCAGCTACAGCGGAATATTCCCATGCTTCTTCGCGGGATTCTTCTCCCGCTTCGTCGCCAGCATATCCAGCGCCGAATTCAACCTGCGCCGTGTCTCGCTCGGCCGGATGACCGCATCAATATACCCGCGCTCAGCCGCCACATAAGGATTCGCAAACCGCTCGCGAAACTCCTCGACCTTCTCCTTACGCGCCTCCGCCAGCACGGCCAGCTTCTCTTCCTCGGTAAAGACTTTGCCCTGTGGCCACATCGCCTGCGCGCGCCGCACGGTCGTGTCCAGCTCGCGCCTATAAACGATATTCACCGCACCCTCCGGTCCCATCACAGCAATCTCTGCCGTCGGCCACGCAAGATTCACATCCGTGCGCAGATGCTTCGAGCTCATCACGCAGTACGCACCGCCATAAGCCTTGCGAGTAATCACCGTAAGCTTCGGCACCGTAGCCTCCGCAAACGCATACAGCAGCTTCGCGCCATGACGAATAATCCCGCCATGCTCCTGCTGAATCCCCGGCATAAAGCCCGGAACATCTTCAAACGTAATCAGAGGAACGTTGAACGCATCGCAGAACCGCACAAACCGCGCACCCTTCACGCTCGCATTGATATCCAGCACTCCCGCAAGAAACGCCGGCTGATTCGCCACGACCCCCACCGTACGCCCAGCCATCCGCGCAAACCCCACCACGATATTCCGCGCAAAGTGTTCCTGCACCTGGAAGAAATACCCATCATCCACCACACGCGAAATCACATCGACCATGTCATAAGGCTGATTGCTCTCCGTCGGCACAATCGTGTCCAGCGCAACATCCGCCCGCGCCGGATCATCCTGCGTGGCCTTCCGCGGTGCATCATCCAGATTGTTCGAAGGCAGAAAACTCAACAACTCCCGCACCATCGCGAGACACTCCTGATCGTCATGCGCCATAAAATGCGCCACACCGGAGATCTCATTGTGCGTCACCGCGCCACCCAGCGCATCTTTCGTCACATCCTCATGCGTCACCGTCTTGATCACATCGGGCCCGGTAACGAACATATAACTGGTCTTCTCCGTCATCAGCGTGAAGTCCGTAATCGCCGGCGAATACACCGCCCCACCCGCACACGGCCCCAGAATCGCAGAGATCTGTGGCACCACACCACTCGCCAGCGTATTGCGCAAAAAAATATCCGTATACCCAGCCAGCGAAACCACGCCCTCCTGAATCCGCGCTCCGCCCGAATCGTTCAACCCCACAATTGGCGCGCCTACCCGCATCGCCATATCCATAATCTTCACAATCTTCGCAGCATTCGCCTCCGAGAGCGACCCGCCAAAAACCGTAAAGTCCTGCGCAAACACAAACACCACGCGCCCATGCACGCGCCCATATCCGGTAATAAACCCATCCCCAGGAACCCGCTGCTCCGCCATGCCAAAGTCCGTTGCACGATGCGTAACAAACTTGTCCGTCTCCTCGAACGTCCCTTCGTCGAGAAGAAAATCAATCCGCTCCCGGGCCGATAGCTTTCCGGCCTTCTTCTCGCGGGCCCTCCGCTCCGCCCCGCCGCCCTCTTCGGCAATCGCATGCCGTGCAGCAAGCTCCGCAAGATTGCGTTCGTGACTATCGATCTTTTCTGCGGAAACGGTTTGTGGAACGGGGCGCTCGACTGTGGCCATAGAACGAGATTCTAGCAGCGCAGGCATCTAATCGTTTCTCGCACACAAAACCCATATTCTCACCGGCAACTTGGCAAACAAAAGGCGAATAGAATACCCTCATCTCAGTTCTGATAATCGATCTTTTATCCGTCCCATCGCGAATCCGCGATCGACCAAACTTAATGTCCACCCCAGCCCATCCCGACCGCTTCGCCTTCCTCCACATTGACCTCAACAGCTTCTTCGCGTCGGTCGAGCAGCAGCTTCACGAGGAATACCGCGGCAAACCTCTCGCCGTCGTCCCCACCATGGCCGACACCACCGTCTGCATCGCCGCCAGCTACGAGGCCAAAGCCTTCGGCGTCAAGACCGGAACCCAGGTTGGCGAAGCCAAAAAGCTCTGCCCCGGCATCATCCTCATCGAAGGCAGCCACACCGAATACGCCAAGTACTCCCACGCCATCTCCGAGGCCGTCGACCTCGCCTGCCCCGTCTCTCACAACCCATCCATCGACGAGATGGTCTGCCAGCTCATGGGCCGCGAGCAGGAGCCGCCCCGCGCCCGCAAGATCGCCCTCGAGATCAAGCAATCCATCTACAAGAACGTTGGCGTCGCTCTCCGCTGCTCCATCGGCATGGCCCCCAACCGCTACCTCGCCAAGATCGCCAGCGACATGCAGAAACCCGACGGCCTCATCGGCCTCCTGCCATCTCAATTGCCAAGAGCAATTGCGCATTTAGACCTCCGCGACCTCCCCGGCGTAGGCGCACGCACCGAAGCCCGCCTCAACGCCAAGGGCGTCACCACCATGGAGCAGCTCCTCGCCCTCGATCATCAACAGATGGGCAAACTCTTCGACTCCGTCTGGGGCAACCGCATGTACCACTGGCTCCGCGGAGCCCAGACCGAAGACGTCTCAGGCAACAACGTCTCGCAGCCCGAGGTTCAGAAATCCCTCGGCCACTCCCACGTCCTCGCGCCGGAGCATCGCACCCCCGAAGGCTCTTGGGCCGTCGCGCACAAGCTCCTCCACAAGGCCGCCATGCGCCTCCGCATGGAGCACTTCTACACCGGCTCCCTCGCCGTCGCCATCCGCTACCAGCTCACTCGCGAACAGGCCGAAGCCCGTTCCGGGCACTCCAAGGTCAAGCGTCACTACTCCGGTATCAAGAACTCGGGCTGGGGCATGGAGGCCCGCTTCCGCGACTGCCAGGACACCCTCACCCTTCTCGAAGTCCTGCGCTCGCTCTGGTCCCAGCGCCCGCAAGGGTCCGAGTTCAATCGCCCCTTCTTCGTCGGCATCACCATGCGCGACCTGGTCCCCGAAGACGAGCATCAGGAAGAACTCTTCGCCGACCCCACCAACCGCGCCCAGCTCTCCACCACCATGGACAAGCTCAACCTGAAATACGGCCATACTACACTGCACTTCGCGGGCATGCTCCCCGCCCGCGACTCCGCCCCCACCCGCATCGCCTTCACCCAAATCCCAGTCCAATACGGCGTCGACTACATGTAGTACCTCTCTTACTTATCCACGCGCTTATCCTTGGCGCATTTGCATGTGCTGAAGGATATGAGAGAGTCCCGCCTCAGAGAACGTCTCATCGATCCCATCCCGCGCTCCCACAGCCGCCACCTCGGCGCGGGCTCAAAACGTAACCGACGGCAACCATGCTCCCGACGGCTCGTTATAGAGCCCGATGCTCATCAAAGTCATCGGCTGTACGACGCGGAGCCCATTTGCCAGGCACCACCGGAACAAGGCACTATTTCGAGTCGGCACGAGGATGCCAGGCCCACCGAACGACTCCGCGGAAGCAATCAGTGACTGCAGATCCGCGTTGCTCTCTGCCGTTGCGTAGCCGAAAAATGCCAGATCGCTGGCGTATCCGGTAATGCGACCTGCGCGCTCGACCACCCGGGCAGTACCCCGCTGGATGCCTTGCGCCAATTCCGTGCCTCGATCGAAGCCATGCACCTGCAGCGACACGGCATTGCAAGCCCCCAAATCCTCAGATCGTGCCAATCGCACGCAACACTCCGAAGCCTCAGCCTTCTCGATTCGCCCCTGCAGGCACGCCAGCGGTTCCCGGATATCGAAGCCGAGGCCTGCATAGAGAGACAACGAGCGACTGTGAAACGCAGCCTGGACTAGTCGAACCCCAGCAGCACCTTGTTGGCGCGAACGATCCATCACTGCATGCATCAGCTTCCGGCCGACGCCAAGATTCTGTGCGCCGGGATCGATGGTGATCGGGCCCACGCCTGAGATCACGGAACGCTCATCGAGACAGTTGCTACCGACGACCCGGCCGTCAGTTTCAGCTACCACGCAGTAGAAGTCGGGGCTCGCAAACATCATCGACATCAGACCGGTCGCAACCTCCGGCCCCGGAAGATCACACGGAAAGCCATGCCGCTGACTGATCGTGAAAAATGCATCGTAGCAAATCTGACCGCAAATCGCCGCGTCTTCAGGAGACGCCGCACGCACCACTACCTTCGATTCCAGCGTAGACAAGATCGACCTGCCTTGTAATCCAATGTCTGGGAATCGTATCACCCACTCCAAAAAAGTTTGACGTCAGAGGGAGATGGTGGTGAATTGGTGTTCACAATGAAAACATGGGAACTGATCAGCATCGTCCTCTCGGCTTTCGTGGCTGGAATGTTCCACGGGCCATGGGTCGCTTTAAGCAGGTCAATGAAGACCTTCACGCCTGATGTCTTTCTGGCGATTGTAGACCGGATGAATCGCAACATGGCCCCCGTGATGACCGTACTGATGCCGGCCACATTGTTGTCGATCACCCCGGTTTTGTTCCTCTCCTACCACGAACAGCCAAGGATCTTCTATCTCAATGCCATTGCCCTCGCGCTCTTTATTATCGCTTTGGTGGTAACTGTATTTATCGAGGTCCCCATTGTTGAAAAAATTGTGACGTGGACGGTTCCTACACTACCTGGAAACTGGCAGCAGGTTCGCGATCGTTGGACCAAATTTCATGTGATTCGAGTAATTGCCGGTCTCGCCAGTCTTATTCTTCTCGTGATCGCAGCAATCTTCTAACTTCGCCAGATCACAACGTCACTTTGAGACTTAGATTAGGTTAGTTGAATCAGCGAAACCCGAATTCCAATTGCCACAAAGCGAAAGGTTTATCATGGCGACCATAAAACTCTGGAACGACGCCGAAGTCTCCGCCAACCCACGCGTCCAGGCAGTCTTTGACGACATCCGCGCCACTCGAAAATCCGACTTCGTCAACAACTTCTGGCGAGCCCTCGCCAACCAGCCCGACCTCCTCGAACGCACCTGGCAAAGCATCAAGCAGGTCATGATCGCTCCCGGCGCACTCGACCCGCTCACCAAAGAGCTGATCTACATCGCCGTCTCCGTCACCAACAGCTGCAGCTACTGCATCCACTCCCACACAGCAGCAGCACGCGCCAAAGGCATGACAGACCAGCAGCACGCTGAACTCCTCGCCGTCATCGGCATGGCCTCCGAAACCAACGTTCTCTCCACTGCTCTTCAAATCCCCGTCGACCCAGAGTTCACGATCGAATAGAAGCAGGTTCGACGCATTCGGATTTTGAGCGCTCCAAATGGCAGCTCAGCAAACGCCATCAGGCGTATGACAACTGTCACCTCCGATTCCTGACGCCCAACACTACTCCCGCCACGCAAACCCGCGCATGATCATTCTGGAATCAATCAGGAGAAGATCATGCCGCTAAGCGCAGTCGCCTACGAGACCGAGCCCTCCACGAATATCCCTGCAGCCGAATCCAGCCAACCAGTCGCCACACTGGTCAATATCACCAAGCGCTACGGCGCCACCGTTGCCCTCAACGGCCTCAGCCTCGCTCTCCGTCCCGGCGAGATCGTCGCACTCCTTGGCCCCAACGGCGCAGGCAAATCCACGGCGATCAAGATCCTTCTCGGCCTCGCCGCGCCAACCTCCGGAGTCGTGCGAGTCTTCGGCAGCGATCCACGCACCTCCGCCACGCGCACCCGCGTCGGTGCCATGCTGCAAGCCACCCGCATCAGCGAGATGCTCCGTGTCCGCGAGCACCTCGACCTCTTCCGCAGCTACTACCCAAATCCGCTGCCCCTACCGGAGATCCTTCGCATCGCGCAGCTTCACGGCATCGAAGATCGCCTCTTCGGCCAGCTCAGCGGCGGCCAGAGACAGCGTGTCCTCTTCGCTCTCGCCATCTGCGGCGATCCCGACCTCATCTTCCTCGACGAGCCCTCCGCAGGCATGGACATCGAGGCCCGCCGCTCCCTCTGGTACCAGATCCGTTCCCTCGCCGCACTGGGAAAGACCATCCTGCTCACCACCCACTATCTCGAAGAGGCCGACTTCCTCGCACATCGCATCATCGTCATCAACAAAGGCCGCATCATCAGCGAAGGCACTCCAACCGAGATCAAGCGAAGCAGCGGCGGCCGCACCATCCGCTGCCAGACCGTCCTTTCCGAAAATTTCCTGCGCTCACTTCCCGACGTGACTCGCGTTGAATCGAACGAAAGCGGCGTGATCGTCACAACGTCAGACGCAGAATCGGTCCTTCGCCAGATGCTCCTGAGCGACGAAACCCTCAGCGGTCTCGAAGTCGCGAGCCCCGCCCTCGAAGACGCATTTCTCGCCCTTACAAAAAATTAATAGCTGTATTAGTCGCCAACAACCGACGCAACAAGTCAGGAGAAAAATCATGGCAACCGCTGCAACCTCCCACTTCCGCCCATCCAGAACAAGTTCCGCGCCGCTCCTCCCCATCTTCTGGGGGGAGACCAAATACGAGTTCCTCAAACTCCTGCGCACGCGCTCCTTCTCGCTCGCTATCATCGGCTTTCCCGTTATGTTCTACGTGCTCTTCGGCATCGCCAACCGCAGTGCATTCTCCGGTGGCATTCACATCGCAAAATACATGCTCGGCGGTTATGCCTGTTTCGGCCTCATCGGCGCCGCGCTCTTCGGCATCGGCGCCGGCCTCGCGGGCGAAATCGCCGCCGGATGGCTGGAGCTCAAACGTGCAAGCCCAATGCCTGCCTCCGCCTACCTCTTCGCCAAGTGCGCCTCCGCGGTCGCCTTCGGCATTATCATCGTGAGCTTTCTCACCCTCATCGCGACAACATTCGGTGGCGTCTCGCTCACCGCCATAGAACTGGTAAAGATGCTCGGCATGACCATCGTCGGCTCCGTCGCCTTCGCCAGCATGGGTCTTCTGCTTGCGCTGCTAGTCCCCGCCAACGCCGCGACCGGCATCGTCAACCTCATCTACCTCCCGATGTCCTTCCTCAGCGGCCTATGGATCCCAATAAGATTCATGCCCCACTGGCTGCGACGAGTCGCGCCCGCACTCCCGACCTACCATCTCTCGCAACTCATGCTCCGCATCTTCGGCTACGGAGACTCCATGTCCCTTGCCACGCACTGGAACGCGCTCATCGGCTTCACCCTCCTGATGCTCGGACTAAGCTGGCTCATCTTCCACCGCAAAGAGCAGAATGCCTGACGCGATACACTTTCGGAATCGGCCAATGAGCGCGAAGCCATACAGATCGATAGAAGGGCCGGACATCGGCAACCAGAGCAACTCTGGCTACATCTGGCTTGCCTACTCGGCCTTCTTCCTCATCGATCCGGTCCTCAGTCACAGCCGGCGCCTGTGGATCGAATCCGGCATCATCTACGCCATCTTCCTCATCGTCTACATCAGCTACATGAGGGCCCGGACAACCAGGCTGCGGCACCTTCTCCTGATCGCCTTCTACGTCCTCGGCATAGTCAGTTTTCCGATCAACACCGGCGCATCCAGCTTCTTCATCTACAGCGCCGCATTCCTCCCCTTCACCATCGCCTCCGTACCCGTCATCATCGCGATCTTCCTCGCACAGGCCTCGGGTCTTCTCGCCGAAGGTCTGCTCCTGCATATCAACTTCATCGCGCTTCTGCTGACCACCTCTCTCATGCTCATCGTAGGAGCCAGCAATACCTTCATCGCCCGTCAAAAGCGCGCCGACACGAAGCTCCGAATGGCACACGAAGAGATCGAGCAGCTCGCCGCCCTCGCCGAACGCGAGCGAATCGCGCGCGATCTGCACGACGTCCTCGGCCACACTCTCTCCGTCATCGTCCTGAAGGCAGAGCTGGCCGGACGCCTCATCGAGCGCGACCCACAACGTGCCGCACTGGAGATCGGCGACGTCGAAAAAACAGCGCGAACGGCTCTCAGCGAAGTCCGTCAGGCGATCGGCGGTTACCGCTCCCAGGGTCTGAACGCTGAGATGGAACTGGCGCGCAACACGCTGCAAGCCGCAGGCGTTGCCTTGGCCTGCGAATCCCCCGTGCCTCAACTCAATGCCGCCGAGGAGACCGTCCTCTGCCTCGCCGTTCGCGAAGCCGTCACCAACATTGTGCGTCACGCGCACGCCACGCACTGTCGCCTGCGCTTCGCCACCTCCGACGACGGCTACCACTCCCTGCTCATCGCCGATGATGGCAATCCTCCGGATCTGCAGGAGGGCAACGGCCTCCGCGGCATGCGCGAACGCGTGCAATCGCTCGGCGGCCGCATCTCAATCACCACCGATCCGGGCGTGACTCTACTCATCGAACTCCCAAAGACAGCCCCGCGCCAGCTCCAGGCGCCATGCGTGACCCTGTGACCCCATCCAACTCCTCCATCCGCGTCGTCCTGGCAGAAGACCAGACCATGGTGCTCGGCGCTCTCTCCGCCCTGCTTGAGCTCGAGCCGGACATCTCCGTAGTCGCCTGCGCTGCCAACGGCCGCGAGGCTCTCACCGCAGTTGCCAACCTCGCCCCCAACGTCCTCGTCACCGATATAGAAATGCCCATCATGACTGGGCTGGAACTCGCGTCCAACCTTCGCACCAGCCATCCCAATACACGGACTATCATTCTCACCACCTTCGCTCGCCCCGGCTATCTTCGCCGCGCACTCGACGCAGGCGCACGCGGATATTTATTGAAAGACCGCCCCGCCGCAGAACTAGCCGACGCTGTTCGCCGTGTCCACCGCGGCCTGCGTGTCGTCGATCCCGCGCTCGCCACCGAAGCCTGGAACGCCGAACTCGACCCTCTCACCGATCGCGAGCGCCAGATCCTGCAGCGCGCCGGCGACGGCAGAAGCAGCACCGAAATCGCCCAGGAGCTCCACCTCTCCGAAGGCACAGTCCGCAACTACCTCTCCGAAGCCATCGCCAAGCTGGGGGCCTCCAATCGCGTCGACGCCGCTCGCATCGCCCGCGCCAAAGGCTGGCTCTAACGGCAATCATCGTCATCGAAAACAAAAGGGCCGGTAGAGCATCTTTCGCTCCACCGGCCTGAACTTTCGTTCGACGACACGTTCAGCTATTGGACATCGTAAGGATCGTCATCCGAAGGCCCCATGCGCATCGCCGCCATCGCCGCCGCATACGACTTCATCTCGTACTCATGCGGCGGAATGTTCCCCGCGAGATTCCTCACGAAGTAGTCCCAGCGCCGACGCGCCATGTACTGCGACGCCTCGCCGTATCCATGCGCCACATTTGGAATAATCAGCAGATCGAAGTCCTTGTTCGCCTTGATCAACGCCTCAACCACAAGCAGCGTGTTGTTCATCGGCACATTGTTATCCATCGAGCCATGCGCCAGCAGCAGCTTTCCCTTCAGATTCTTAACAAAGTTCTGGTTGGCCTGGCTGTCATAATTCGTCGTGCCATCCGCGTTCTTCACCAACAAGCCGTTCCACTTCTCCGCCCAGTCATCTTCGTAATCGCGCTGGTCGTGGTTGCCGCTCTCGGCAATCCCAACCCTGAAGAAGTCCGGGTAGTGGAACATCGCCGCAGCCGTCGCATTGCCGCCGCCAGAGTGCCCATAGATACCTGCCTGGTCGAGGTCGATCCACGGATACTTTGCTGCCAAATCCTTCATGCCTGAGATCTGATCGGGAATCGTATTGTCGCCTAGATCGCCGAAATAAAACTCATGAAACGCCTTCGACCGCCACGGTGTTCCCATCCCGTCGATACACACCACAATGAAACCGAGCTCCGCCAGCGATTGCATATCGCCATGCGCTGGGGCGAAGCCACGCCCCCCGCAAGAACCCGTCTGCGGGCCCGGATAGACATGGTTCACAATCGGATACTTCTTCGTCGGATCCAACTCCGCCGGCTTGAACATGAAGCCGTACAGATCGGTCTTTCCATCGCGCGCCTTCACCGTGATCGGCACCGGAGCGACCCACCCAGCCTCAACCAGCTTCGTAATATCCTGCTTCGCGACACCGAGCACAACCTTGCCGTTGCTGTCGCGAACCACTGCCGTCTCCGGCTGGATGACCGACGAATACACATCCACAAAGTAGCGCCCATCAGGTGAAGGCGTGATCGCGTGGTCAGCATTCTCCGGAGTCAGCAGCTTCATGTCGGATCCGTCAAACTTAACGCTGTAGTAGTGCTGGAAATAAGGATCGCGTCCCGCCTCTTTGCCCACCCCGAGAAAATAGATCGTTCGCGTCTTCTCATTCACCTGCAGAACCTGCGTAACATTTCCATCCCCATGCGTGATCTGCGTCTTCAGCTTGCCCGTAAGCAGGTCGAACAGATAAAGCTGGCCCCAGTTATCTTTCTCGCTGAACCAGATCAACTCTTCCGTCTTCGACAGATACTTCCAGTTCACCTTGTCGTTGCCGCTCTCATAAAACTTCGCCGTCGTCTCTCCCATCACATCGCGGATCTGGCCGGTAGCTGCATCCGCAATGCGCATCGTCTCCACCTTATGGTCGCGCGAAGTCGAAACAAACGCCAGATGCTTGCTATCCTCGCTCCACTGCACATCATCCCATCCGCTTCCGCCGCGGCAACTAATGTCGTCGCACAAAGTCGACCGGTGCTGGTCCGGCGGCATCTTCAACCGAATCACCTTCGCCGTGTCGAGATCGATGACAACGCGCTCGATCATCGTCACATCCTTGTCGCCCACCAGCGGATACTTCCACGCCCGCATCGCCGGATGACCATTCGTCACCGGAACCAGGTACATCTCGCCCGTTTTGCGCTGGTCCTGTTGAAACGTCGCAATTCTCTTCGAATCCGGCGACCACACCAGGATCGGGTTATCGCTCATCGTCCAGCCCGCGTTATCGGTCGCGTACCCGAAGTCCTTCACGCCGTCCGTCGTCAGCTGCGTCTCGTTGCCCGTAGCCAGGTCGCGAATCCAAAGATTCCAGTTACGAATAAACGCAGCCTTCTTCTTATCGGGCGAAATATCCGACGCACTCCGCGCCCGGCCACCGCCCGCTGCCTGCTCCGTCGGCTTCGCACCTGGAGCAACGACCTCCGTACAAACGCCCGATCCACTCAAATCGCAATGAAACTTGCGCGACCCGTTTCCAACCTCGACCGTCTTATCCCCATTCGAAAACGCGATCTCCGAGATCATCAGGTGCTTCGCATCCGCCTTCATCTTTCCGGCAGTTGCCGCCGTCAGCGCAGCAGCCAGCTTCGTCTGATCGAACGCCGCCCCCTTCGTTCCCTTCGCCGGGTCGACCACCACAAACGTCACACCATCCGGTCCGTTGTCGCGATACCAGAAACGTCCATCCTCCATCCACGTCGGTCTCGCCACGCCGTGATAAACCAGCGAATTGAGGTTGTACGCCATATACTTCTCGGCACGCGCATAGTCCTCTGTCGTAAGTTGCTTCCCCTGACCCAGGCCACTCGCCGAAACACAACCCAACACAATCCCCGCAACCGCCGACAGTCCTTTACGCACAAACATGCTGCAAGCCTCCGTACTTCCAATCTGTTCAAAATGTCTGAATGACGCTTAGTCTACAGTTCGCCGCACTCTTCGCGATAGTTGAATTTGTCACAAAACCGCAGCTAATCCCCGCGCCCGCGAACCTTCCACAAAACCTGCCGCAAAATCCCCATCCACACCGGCACATCGCCATCTCCCAGCCCCATCCTCACCACCAGCCGCCGGATCTGCCCTTCGTCGCAATTCGCCGGATGCCGCTTCGTATAACCGGTCTCCTCCAGCACATCGGTCAGCAGCGAAGTCAGCCGTTCCACCTCACCCGCCTCGGCCGCATCCCCCCTGCCCTCCGGCGCAACACCACCCGTCTGCCGTACTAACTCATACAAACAAACCGCCACAGCCTGCCCAAGATTCATCGAGGGATGCCGCACCTCGTCATGCTCCGCCATTGGAATCGTCAACAACCACCGGCAGTGGCTCAGCTCGTCATTGCTCAACCCGGTCTTCTCCGAGCCGAACAGCAACGCAACCCGCCCCCCGCCTCGCGCCAACTCCGCCCCAATCACCCCGCCTGCCTCGGCCAGCTCATGCAGCGGATGCTGCAACGCCCTCTCCCCCACCGCCGTCGTCCCCACCACCAGCGTGCAGTCCGCAACCGCCTCCGCAACACTCGCAAACGACGCCGCTCCAGCCAGCACTGCCGAAGCATCCACCGCAGACCGTGCCGTCTCAAACGGCACAGCATACTCATTCACCACCCGCAGATGCCGAAAACCAAAATCGTGCATAGCCCGCGCCACCGCGCCGATATTGTTCGGGTTGCGTGCCCGCACCAGCACCACGACCACTCGATCCAACGCTTCCTGCTTCATCGTCTTTGATTCTAGGCGCAACAAAAAAACGGCCGGCAAAAAATCGACCGGCCGCTTGCTCAATTTGTTCGTTTCTACTTCTTCGGATGCCCGCCACCCTCTTCATGAGGATGAGCCTGCGTGTTGGCATTGTGCTTATCGTTATTGATTGACCGGCTGACATTGTTCTGCCGCTGGTTGATCTGCTGATGTTCCTGTCCAGTCAGGTGCCCGCCGTTCGCAGCACGATCCGCGGCAGCCTGGTTGTGAATGCTCGCCTCGCGGTTCTCGAGGTTCCGTGTCTCACCGCCCGTCAACTGTCCCGAGTGAACACCTTGCGCAATGCGGCCCTGCTGATTCTCCGCCCTCACTCCGGGCCGCGAGAACGCTGCATTCTGAGGACGCCCGCCATTCACCGAAGCAAAGTTGCTGCGATCGTTCCGCGCCATCTGCATATGGTTCTGCTGTTCCGCAGTGGCTGCGACATGGTTCTCGTGTTCAAACGCCATCTCACGCTCGTTCGCACGCGCCTGAACACCACCTGCACCGCCATTGAAGCTCGTACGAACGCCAACATTGTGATTGATCACGGTCCGGTCGACATACGTATTGTGAACGATCGTCGTATTCACATTCACCACGGCAGTGTTGTAGGCAAACCTTCCGCCCTCCCAACGCCCGCCGACGAATCCCGCTCCGCCATAACCGAACCCATAGTTAACTCCGCCATAGAAGCCGACATGCGGCCCCCAGTAGCCTGCGTGGAACAGGTACACACCGCCACCCCAGCCCCAGTAGCCCGGAGTCCACAACAGTCCAACCTGTGGCGGACGAACCCAAACACCCGGAACCCAGTAATAGCCCGCGTCACCATAAGCCCAGTAGCCCGGCGTCCACAGATAGCCCTCGCCCGGGCACAGCGGCTGCGTATAAACCGGCAGCACCGGCGGCGCAACCGTCACAGAAATAAAGACCCCCGCAAAAGAAGCCGCAGGCACAAGCGCAAGAATCGCGCCAACAAAAACTTTTCGGATTAAATTAGACACTTGCATACGCCTACCTTGGGTGTGGCCTGCTGCGGCCTTTTTATCGAATGGCATCATGACCATCCGTCCATCTCTTCCCTCTGTACAGACACGCAACCGGCAAGGAAGTTCCGCACCTTGTAAGGTAGGCTCAGCAAAGAAGATCAATAATCCCCCGATGGTTGTATCGCTCGCGGAGAGAAAAACCACTCATCCCACACCCGCAACCCACGGCCGGAATTCACTTCGTCGAGATCATCGGCAACCCCGTCACCGGCCAATGTTCGACCTGCGCTCCAGTATTGACTCCGACGGTACCCGCTGCCAATGACGACGCCGCAACTCCAACATTCCATCCATCCACCAGAACCAGCGCATCCTCTCCCTTCAGATCCGCCGTCGCCGCCTCAATCGTGATCGTCCTTGTCTCTCCCGGCATCAGCGACACATAGTTATCGCCGTAGTACACCGGCAGCACCCGCTCACCGGAACGCTTCCTCCGCAACTGTAGATGCGTCATCAGGGCAATCTGCGTCCCCGGATTCTTCAGCGTCACATCCAAGAGACTCTTGCCTCCGGAATCCTTCCGCGACACCATCACCTCCAGCGCAACCGTCGGCAACTGGTCCAGCGCCGTCAGATCATCCTGATGATCCGGCAAAGCCCTCCAATAAAAATTCTCCGAAAGCATCTTCCCTTCCGCATCGCGCAACTCAAGCTTCACAAAATGCACCGCCGACAAACCCGCAGGCCACTCCACTGAACCAACTTTCGTCGCCACACTCGCCGCAGCCGACACCTCAAAATCTTTCTGCGTCGCAACAGTCCCATCGAGGTTATAGATCGCAAGGTGCGCCCGCGCTGCCTCGATCGCGAACGGCAGATTATTAATCACCTCAACATCACCATTGCTCTCATTCAACTGAACATGAACTGTCTCCGCAGCCTTCTTCACCGCAAACAGAGACGCATTCGGCTCCAGGTCATGGTGGTACAACTGCCACACAAAACTAGGCTGCGCCGGATTACTCATCCAGGTCATAATCCCCGTCGTCGGCCGGAACATCTTCGCGTTCCGTCCCTCATACATCGCGCGATATGCCTCATAGTTCGCCAGCTGGGACTTCCTCACAAAGTCCGCAAGATTCGCCACCTTGCCATACCGTGCCGCAATCATCGCCGGATACCTATCGCTCTGCGAGGCACCCCTGGCAAAGTCATGCTCAGCCCAGTCCTCGTTGATCGTCTCCCAATCTTTCTCCGGCATCATGCCGTGAATCGACTCAATCGTCGGCACCGACACGCTGCCGATCTCCGTCTTGAACGCCTCGTTGAACACATAAAACTCCCGCGGCGTCCTCCAGTGATACGGTCCACCCGACTTCACCCCACGTCCATCATTCGAATTCGCCTGGTACAACCGCGTCGGCTCCAGCTCTGCCATCAACGTACGCAGCGCATCGTCAATCTCCTTCGGTGGATCCCCCTCATTCCGCGCACACCACAACACAATCGAAGCATGATTGCGAAACCGCAGAATCTTCTCCCGCACATTCGCCATGTACGTCTCGAAGTCATCTGGATCAGGCCCATCTGAAGGGTTCGGCTGAAAAAACTCATCCCAGACCAGCAACCCGTACTTGTCGCATAACTCGTAGAAATCCTCGCTTGTACTCTGCCCCACCCAGTTGCGAATCATGTTCAGATTTGCCAGCTTATGCAGCCGAATCTGCGCTTCCAGCCGCTCCTTCGGATTGCGCTTCATCCCTTCATCCAGACCCCAGTCTCCGCCACGAATAAAAACCCGCACCCCATTCACCGAAATCGTCAGATTCTCCGAGTCAGGCACCGCATAGCTGAACTTGCGAATCCCAAAGCTCACCTCGCGGCTATCGGAAACCTTGCCATCAACCTCAAAGCTCAGATGAAGGTCATAAAGATTCTGCGGCCCATAACCGTTCGGCCACCATAGCTTCGGATTGCTTATATGCAGCGACGCCGTAGTCTTCGCATCGAACGAAACCATTTGCGAGCTATGCGGCGCTATCTCCACGCTCTGCTCGAACGACACATCCCCAAAGCTCCCCTTCAGCACGCCCTTCTGCGCCACATCGCTGACATTCTCGACCCTCGCCTTAACCGCAACATCCGCCGAATCCGTCTTCGGCAACGGAAGATCCGTCGTCACCAGCGGATATTTCACCACCACCGGCCCGCTAGCCGAGAGAAACACCCTCTGCCATATCCCCGTATTGCGATCGCGAATCGCCGGCAGCCAGTCCCACCCGATCGTCGAAAGAAACGTCGGCCCGTCAATCGCCGTAATCCCTCCGTTCGGCCCCATACCATTGCGAATCGTATGCTCATGCGGATCACCCGGATGCGGCTGCGGAGAAACCATCACCGCCAACACCGCACTCTTTCCCGGCTTCACATCGGCCGAAATGTCAAAGATCCCCCGGCTGAACGCCCCCTTCATCGCACCAACCTGCCGCCCGTTCACCCAAATCTGCGCAGAAAAATTTATTCCCTCAAAATTCAGCCAGACATGCTTCCCCGCATAACTCTTCGGAACCTTCACCACAGTCCGATACCAGAAAGGCATTCGCGACAAGCTGTCCGGTATCTTGTCCGGCCGATTGTTCTCCCCATACAAAGGCTCCGGATACACCCCGTTCTTCACGAGGCTCGTCAGCACCGTCCCCGGAACCGTGGCGGCGTACCACCCCTGCGGCTTAAAGCTCGACGCCGAGACCGCCGCACCGTCTCCCGAAATCTTGGCCGCATCCTGCAGCTGCCACCCCGTATCCATCGACACTGGCTGAGGAAGGGACGAACTGGCTGCCAAAGCCAAAGAACCCACCACCATCACCCCTCCCACAACCACGGCTCCCAACCCAAATCCAGCAAGTCTCATCCCCCCTCCAATCCATTCAAAACCACTGAATAAGGAACAACAATGGCAGCAACATCCTACCCCGCGAGGAGCATTAGAGAGTTATAACCTACGTTATAATAAAGAAAGACAGGGAGGCAGACCCCATGGCCACGACAGTCAAAATCACCACAATCGGCAACTCCGTAGGCATCGTCCTGCCCAAAGAGATCCTTAACCACCTCCACGTAGAAAAAGGCGATAGCCTCTACATCACCGAATCACCTGATGGTGTTCAACTTTCTCCGTACAACGTCGATTTAGGCCGCAAACTGGACGCATTCAAGCAAGTCATGCGTGAAAACCGTGATGTCCTCAAGAAACTCGCTGAGTGATGAACGAACCAATCTGGATCGATAAGCCTGAAGTCCTCATAGCTCATTCCATGCAGTTGGCGGAACACGGCGGCTCCGACGGCCTTCGCGATGAATCTCTCCTCGATTCAGCACTCGCCAAGCCGCACTTTGCTTACGCCGAATCCGTGACACTTCCACGTCTCGCTGCCTCGTACGCCTTTGGAATCGCCCGGAATCACGCCTTCATAGATGGCAACAAGCGCACTGCCTTGGTCGTTTCCGAAGGCTTCCTGCTGTTGAATGGCCTCAAAGTCGTCTCATCGCCGGAAGAGAAATACCTCACCTTCCTCCACTTGGCCGACGGGTCCCTCAGCGAGGACGACCTGACCGCCTGGTTCGAAAAGCACGCCACCCCCCTATAAATCCCGCAACATCGGAATCTTTTTCCTCATTCCAGGCGTCTAAATTATGTGGTATTCTGTGATTCGCTGGGGACGTGTGCCTTCGAATGCCCTGACCTTCTGGTCATCTGGGCTTGCCAACGCGGTCTAAACCGCAATCTGCTCCCTGCCCATTACGAAACAACCCCGGGATACTTCCGCCAAAAAATCACTTAAGTGTGAAAAAGCGGTTCCCAATCATCTGAATCTTTCGCAGGAGTGCGCACAGCCGTGGCTGAAGAAATTGACAAATACGAAGACGACATAGACAAGCTCATCGACACAGGGAAAGAAAAAGGCTACCTGACCTTCGGAGAGGTCAACGACCTCCTCCCAGGCGACCTTACCACGCCCGACGACCTTGATGACCTTCTCACCACCATCAACACGCAGGGCATCGATGTCCTCTCGAACGACAAGTTCTCCGGTGACCGCGAGAAGTACGAGCCCGAAGCCGGCGAAGAGTCCGAGGATGTAGAACTCGATCTCTCTCCCGGAACCCTCGAGAAGACCAACGACCCCGTCCGCATGTACCTCCGCGAGATGGGCACCGTTCCCCTGCTCACCCGCGAGGGTGAAGTCGAAATTGCCAAGCGCATTGAGCGCGGCCAGATGCGCGTCATGAAGGCCATCTCGCGCTCGCCCATCGTCATTCGCGAGATCGTCGGTCTCGGCGAAGACCTGCGCCGCGGCGTCCGCAACATCAAGGAAGTCGTTACCTTCGACGAAGAAGAGCTCACCGAAGAGATCCTGCAGGCCCGGGTCCGCGCCACCGCCGGCCGCATCGACGTCATCCTCAAGCACCAGAAGAAAATTCACGGGCTTGAAGAAAAGCTCGCCGCACCGCACGGCAAAGACGCCAAGGCGAAAGCCAAAGACTCCCGCAAGACCCGCTGGCTCATCGGCCGCGAGCACGTCTACATCAACCGCATCGTGCGCGAGCTCAAGTACACCAACTCCGAGAAGAAGCGCCTCCTCGACAAGGTCAACAAGACCGTCGACGCGATGCGCACCCTCGAGCGCCAGATCAAGACCCTCGAGACCAAGTTCGAAGCCTCGAAGTCCGAAGAGCTGCGCAAAGAGTACAAGCGTCAGCAGAAAAACTGCCGCACCGACCTCGAGCGCGTCGAAGCCGACGCCGGAATCTCCATCGCCGATCTCAAGCGCACCCAGCGCGAGATGATCCAGGGCGACATGGACGCCGAGCGCGCCAAGCGCGAGCTCATCGAGGCCAACCTTCGACTCGTCGTCTCCATCGCGAAGAAGTACACCAACCGCGGTCTCCAGTTCCTCGACCTTATTCAGGAGGGCAACATCGGCCTCATGAAGGCCGTCGACAAGTTCGAGTACCGTCGCGGTTACAAATTCTCGACCTACGCCACCTGGTGGATCCGTCAGGCCATCACCCGCGCCATCGCGGACCAGGCCCGCACCATCCGCATCCCAGTGCACATGATCGAGACCATCAACAAGCTCATCCGCACCAGCCGTCAGCTCGTGCAGGAGCTTGGCCGCGAAGCGTCGTCAGAAGAAATCGCACGGCGCATGGACATCCCCGTCGCGAAGGTCCGCAAGGTCCTCAAGATCGCCCAGGAGCCCATCTCCCTCGAAACTCCCATCGGAGAAGAGGAAGATTCGCACCTTGGCGACTTCATCGAAGACCGCATGGCTGTCTCGCCGGCTGACGCAGTAATCAGCGTCAACCTCAAGGAGTACACGTCCCAAGTACTGCGAACGCTAACGCCGAGAGAAGAGCGTGTGATCAAGATGCGCTTCGGCCTCGAGGACGGCAGCGAACACACCCTCGAAGAGGTCGGCCAGTCCTTCCAGGTCACCCGCGAGCGCATCCGCCAGATAGAGGCCAAAGCCCTCCGCAAGCTCCGTCACCCAAGCCGCAGCCGCAAGCTCAAGGCCTTCGTCGACGGCGTCAAAGAGATGTAATCAACCTTTAGATAAGCAAGAGAGGCCGCGAGCGATCGCGGCCTTTTTCACATGCCCAACTCATGAATCTTCATCGCATGAGAATATGATGTGAAATCAAGCCGCGACAGGAGCGGCAAAAGAACCCTTCGTATCCCCGGCAATCTTCTTAAAGGCATTGCTGATCGTCTCCTGCGTATCTTTCGACGCGACATGGATCAGGCGGGTGGTCTTCGATACCGTCTGGCAAAGCTGATATTTGTTATCGATAATCTCTTTGGCGCGGAAAATAGCTTCTGAACGCATAGGTCTCTCCGATATATTTTTACGGCGCATCAGACTGTATGTCGTATGAAGTCGCAGGTGAACTGCTGGATCTGGACCATTTGAAGGCCATCGCCATCAAACTATCGTTGTAATTTGAGTCTATACCTCATTCCCGAATGACGTTCCGACGCCTATGACCTCCGAAAGCAAGTTCTTCAATATAACGGCTCTCGCCCGCACGCTCCCCGAATCCGCACAGACGATGCTCACCGACCTCCGCCTTACCGATGGAGAGGCAGCAAGCTGCCGCGTCTTTCGCGTCTATCGACCCGTGCCCGCGCACTTTCACACCAGCTGCGACGAGTACCTCTACGTCCTCTCCGGAGCCGCACAGATCGCCATCACCGACGATGCACCCCGCGAAATCCACCCCGGCGAACTAGTCTTCTTCAAAAAAAGCACCATCCACGCTCTGCCGCAGATCCTCGAGCATCCCTTCACCGTGCTTGCTATCGACACGCCGCGGCGGCCTCCGGAAGACGTCCACTTCGTCAATCCCACAGACGGCACACCCCAAACTTTCATCAAGACGCAAAATTAAATCCGCAGCCGTCACTCCATCGTCATCACGACACGAAACCGGGCATTCCCGCTCATCATCCGGTCATATCCTTCTTTGTATTGCTCGAACTTAATCACCTCGTTCATCGGCCGAACTCCCTCAAGCAGACTGAAGTTCAACGTATCCTCCGAGTCGATCGATGTCCCCGAATACCACCCCTGCACCGCCTGCGAGTTCAGCAGCATCTGCAGCGCCGGCACCTCCACCTTCGGCACCGCGCCCACAATCATGAACGTCCCCTTCACTCCCAGGCCGCCCATCGCCGACGCCATGGCATCTGCATTTGTAACCGTAGCCAGCACAACCTTCGCTCCCCCCAGCTTCTGCAGCTCCGCCGAAGGGTCCTGCGCCTGGTTGTCGATATACACGTCTGCACCAAGTTTCTTCGCCAGCGCAGCCTTGTCCGCACCTCGTGCAATTGCAACCGTTCTAAATCCCATCTTCGCCGCGTACTGCACACCCAGATGCCCCAGCCCGCCTAACCCCAGCACCGCAACCACATCACCCGGCCGCGCCCCTGCATTCCTCAGGCAATTAAACGTTGTCACCCCTGCGCACATCAGCGGAGCGGCCTCCACCGCGCTCAATCCCTCCGGCATCTCTGCCAATGCTATTGCCTGAGCCACAACGTACTCCGCATAGCCTCCATCGAAGGTCACGCCCGTCGCCTGCAGATCGTTCGTACACGCAAAGAAGTTCCCGCGACGGCAGTTGTGGCAGTATCCGCAGTTGCCGCCGTGCCACCCGATGCCAACACGCTGCCCAACCTTCCATCCCTTTGCACCCTCGCCCACCTTGTCCACAACTCCGACAATCTCGTGCCCCGGCACTCGTGGATACTGAATCCCCGGAAACAATCCTTCCTTGGTTACAGAATCGCTGTGACAAATCCCGCATGCCTGCACCTTCACGCGAACCTTTCCCGGCCCCGGCTCCGGAATTTCCCGCTCTACCATCTCCCACTCGCCGCCTGCCTTCGAAACCTGTACTGCACGCATCTTCGCCATAACAATCTCCTTTGCACTCAATCGAGTGGTTAATCTAAAGATCGCGACCAGCCATATATCATCTCAGCGTTATACGACACTTCCGTGAACGGCACCGAATTCCTCAAGCCTCGAAGATCGTGCAAAACATAATCCCGCCGCCACGTAACGATCACAAGGAAAACGACTTATTCGATAAAAAATTTCAGTTCTCGTCCGCTCACGCCAAAAGAAGACGACTACCTTCATCAACATCGCACTCACCTTAACCGTTACGTCTCTCCATTGCAAATTCTCTGGGCCATCCCCGTTCATCTGCGAAGATGGTAAAAACTTCCCCGGAGGACTTCCTCACTTCATGAATGTCAACACGCCGGAGCCTACTTTACTCTCCCACTGGTTGCGCCGGCTTTGGCCCCTTTACTGCTTCCTCGCCGCCCTCGCCACCTTCGGTTACGCCCTCTACGACGGATATCAGATCGACGGCGACGCCGTAGCCTACATGGACATCGCCGATCTCATCCGCGCCCACAACTGGCACGCCATCATCGACGGCTACTGGAACCCGCTCTACCCCGCCTTCCTGGCCATCGGCCAAACCATCTTCCATCCCACCCGCTACACCGAGCTCCACGCCTACTACCTCGTCAACTTCGGCATCTTCCTCCTCGAGATGCTCGCCGTCATCGCCTTCACCGACGCTCTCATCAAGCTTCGCGAGACTGCAACCAACACCTCACTCCCATTCCTTCTCGACTGCTACACTCTCCGTTACCTCGGCGTCGCCATCCTCGTCATCTGCGCACAACGCGAACTCAGCATGGGCAAGGTCCGCCCCGACGCTCTCCTCCTCGCATTCCTCATCTTCGGCGTAACGGCTCTACTCCGGCACTTCGCGACCAGCAATCTCGGCTACGCCGCCCTCATGGGTATTGCCCTCGGCCTCGCCTATCTCACAAAATCCTTCGCCTTCCCCTTCACCCTGCTCTGCATCCTGGCGCTCGTCATCTTCCGCCTCGTCTGGCAGCGTCAAGCCGCCACCCGAGTCGCAGCCTCCGCGCTCCTCGCTCTCCTCTGCTTCTCCATCCTCGCCGGCCCATACATCGCCGCGCTCTCCAAACAAAAAGGACGTCTCGACTTCGGCGACTCCGGCAGTCTCAACTACCTCTGGTTCGTCTCCGGCACCGAGAAGATGCACCTCCAGCAGGACATGACCTCCAGCTTCGGATCCGCTGACGTCAATCTCAAGCATCCCGAGACACGTCTCCTCAACGCCCCCGCCACCTATAGCTACAAACCGTTTCCTTACGGCACCTACCCCGTCTGGTTCGACGCCTCCTACTTCAACGATCACATCAAATCCCGCCTCGACCTGCATCGCCAAATCACGGTCATCCGAGGCTGCCTCGTGCGCACCCTCCGCTACATCGCCAACCACCCCGAGGCCTGGGCTCTCCTCATCCTGCTGCTTCTTGCCGGAGCAAGCCTGCGCGCCCGCTGGCAGCCTTCAGCCAATGCCTTTTGGCTAGTGCCTTTTCTTCTCGGCGTCGCCACTCTCTGCATCTACGGCATCGTCAACGTCGAAGACCGCTACCTCTCTGCGTCGTTCTTCCTCATCCTGCTTCCCGTCTTCGCCGCAGCGCGCATCTCGCGCTCGACAGAGAACAACCCAACCCACACCGCAGCTACCCGCACAGCAGCCGCCGCTGCAATAGCACTCCTCGCCATCATCGCCATCGGAGAATCCGCCCGCATCGTAGGACAACTCCGCCGCGATCTTGTCTTCATCAAATATCCAGCCGGCTGGTATGACCGTGACACCTTCCGCGCCGCCCACGCACTCAACGACCTCGGCGTCGGCCCCGGCGACACAATCGCCTGTATCGGCACACGCGCCTGTCTCTACGATCACTACTGGGCGCGTCTCGCCGGAGTCCGCATCCTCAACGAGATCTACCAGCCCGACGCACCGCTCTTTCCAGCCCTCGCCGCAGAATCCAACCGCAATCAGGCCTATGACGCTCTTCGCCGCGAAGGAGCCAAAGTCCTTATCGGTTACTTCGAACCTGGCACCATGAACACCGCGAGCCCGGCCGGCACCGGATGGCGCGAACTCGACGGAACTCCGTTCTACGCGCTTCCGCTTAACCTCCCCACCGAACCCGCACCCGTAACCACAGAGACCCCCCATCCATAACCCGTGCAGGACACTACAAATCATTTTGGTAGCATCCAAACAATGAGCGAGCTGCCGTCACCCTTCTTATGCCCTGCCTCAACGAAGCAGAAACGCTCGCTTTCTGCGTCCGCCAGGCCGTCGCCGCCCTTCACGACAACAACGTCCCCGGCGAGGTCCTCGTCGCCGACAACGGCAGCACCGACGGCTCCCAGCAGATCGCCACCCGACGAAGGCGCCCGCGTCGTTCGCCGTCCCCGTCCGCGGCTACGGAGCCGCACTCATGGCCGGCATCGAAGCCGCGCGCGGAAAATACGTCCTGATGGCAGACGCCGATGCCAGCTACGACTTCGGCCAGCTCCCCGCTTCCTCGCCAAACTCGAAGAGGGCAACGACCTCGTCATGGGCAATCGCTTCAGCGGCGAGATCAAGCCCGGAGCCATGCCTCCGCTTCACAAATACCTCGGCAACCCCGTCCTCAGCTTCATCGGCCGACTCTTCTTCAAGATCCCCGTCGCGCGACTTCCACTGCGGCATCCGCGCCTTGCGCCGCGACGCCATGCTCGGCCTCAACCTCCGCACAACAGGCATGGAGTTCGCCAGCGAGATGGTCGTCAAATCCGCTCTCGGCAACCTCCGCCTCGCCGAGGTCCCCGCCACCCTCGCTCCTGACGGCCGCACCCGCGCACCGCACCTCCGCACCTGGCGCGACGGCTGGCGTCACCTCCGCTTCCTTCTTCTCTTCAGCCCGCGCTGGCTCTTCCTTCTATCCCGGCATCGTCGCGTTCTTCTTTGGCCTCATCGTCTCGCTCTGGCTACTGCCCGGCCCGCAGACCGTCGGCCGCTGGACCTTCGACGTCGACACCCTCACCTACTCGCTGGGCCTCGTCCTCATCGGAGCCCACATCTCCGTCTTCGCCGTCAGCGCCCGCGTCTTCGGCACCCAGGAAGGCTTCCTGCCCCCCAACCCGAAGTTCGAGCGTATCTTCAACTACATCAACCTCGAAGTAGGACTCGTCTTCGGTGGCATGCTCCTGCTGATCGGTTTCTGCATCCTCGGCTTTGCCCTGCACGTCTGGCACGGCGCCGGATTCGGCAACCTCTCGCCGCAATACATGCTGCGCCTCACGCTACCCTCGGCAACCTGCTTCATGCTCGGCGTCGAAGCCATCTTCGGAAGCTTCTTCCTCAGCCTCCTAGGCATGAACCGCCGTTAGCAAACGAAAGCGGCTAAGCCCAAACGGGATTTAGCCGCTTCACAATTCCATCTAACTCAGAGCCCGGTGCTTACGCCTGTGCAGCCGCCACAAACCCGTCGCACCCACTAATCGGCGACACCTTCAAATGCAGCGACGCATGTTTCGGATGTCCGCACTCATCCAGTAGCGACTCATCCGCCTTCTTGCTCGAAAGGATAGTCACCAGGACCTGGCTCTTGTGGTGCTCGCCAAAGTGATTGCAAAGTCCACATTGCCCACTATGAACTGCCTGCATAACAACCTCCTCTTTTACTCCATCTGACTCATCGCCACAACGTTGCGTTGCCTTGTAGCCGCGACTTCCCGGTCACAATGCCGAAACTCTACGCCATAACCAAAACCCTTGTAAATTGCACCAATTGAGTCGCGGAGAAGACGGGAACCGCCACATGCCTTTCCTCGTATAGCTTTACACTGCTTCCCGAGGACCGCATATGTACGCTATCGATCCCATCTACACCGTCAACATGAACGACCATCAACGTGCCTGGTTCTACGCCGAATACGAACGTGCCCGTAAGGACGAGGTTGTCGGCGTCCTCCTCGCCGTCTTTCTCGGCGGCTTCGGCGTCCATCACTTCTATCTGCGCCGCGACGGCCTCGGCGTCTTCTATCTCATCTTCTTTTGGACCGGCATCCCTGCCATCATCGGCGTCTTCGAAGCCTTCGTCATGCCCTCGCGCGTCCGCCGCTACAACGCCATGCAGGCCACCTACATCGCTAGCCAGATCCTCGGAACCCCTCAGCAGGCGACCGTCATCCCCCGCTGCGCTGCCTGCGGCAATACCATCGACCCCACCGCTGTCTTCTGCAACCACTGCGGCTCCACAGTCGACCACTCTGCACTTAATACCCAACCCGCACACTAACCCACCAAACAAAACCCGCCACACAACTCTGCAATGCAGAGAAAAGGGCTCCGCAAGGGGCCCTTTCTCGTTTCCTTCACAGAACTCTCGCAGAGAGTCCCGGCAATTACTCGCCTGAACTATGCTTCACCGCGGCGTTGTATCCCGCGACAAAGTTCGCACGATACTCGTCGCGAGCCGCGCCCTTCACCGGCGGGTGAAGATACAGATAAGACGACGTCGCCTCAATCTTGCGATGAGCCGCCTTGTCCAGCTTGGCGCCTTCGATTCCGTCACGATAAGCCGCCTGTGCCTGCTCCGTTCCCGGAGGAGGAGTATTCCAGCTCTGGCTCTCAGTCGTAGTTGCCTGTTGATTCTGCGCATGCGCGAAAAGTGGCGCACCGCTCATAAGTGCCACTGCAATCAGTGGTGCTGCCATTCGAATTGTCTTTTTCATTAATTCCCTCCGTTGCCGTCAGATCAAAACTCACCTCACGGCCAAAGGGACGTTATCACAACCCGATAAACACTGGCAAAATCGCAGCAACCAGTCCGCTAACCCGTGTAAAACCTGCCTATTTCTTAGTCAGCCGCGCTCGGAAATTAAATTCCATAGCTCCGATCGCAGCGCAGCAGAGAGGGCTCCTCAGGAGCCCTCTCTCACTTATCGATCTTCAATGCTCCTTAGCAGATGAATCTACCGCGGCCACTTACTCGCCAGCGCTATGCTTCATCGCAGCTTCGTATCCAGCGACAAAGTGATCGCGGTACGACTCACGAAGCTCTTTTCTCACCGGAGGATGAACGTACAGATTGGACGCTTTGGCTTCGACCTTACGCTTTGCCAGCGCGTCCGCCAGCGCCGATTGCACGCCATCCCGATAGGCAGACTGTTCCTGTTCCGTACCCGGGGGAGGTGTATTCCAGCTCTGGGTCTCTGTCGTGGTTGCCTGTTGATTCTGCGCATGCGCGAAAAGTGGCGCACCGCTCATAAGTGCCACTGCAAGCAGTGGTGTTGCAATTCGAATTACGTGTTTCATTGTGTCCTCTTTCCTTCCAGGCCAATAGACGCACCTGAAGGCCAAAAGGACGCTATCAGAACTCGCTATTTATTGGCAAATCGCTGGCAAATTGAGAGAATCCACTCCGCCAACACCGGTAAACCCTACATATTTGTATGGCCGCCGCGCATCTCTTCATTGAACGTCGGCTTGATGAACTCAAGCGCGCCCGTAACCTCGGCCACATACTGCGAGCGATGCCCCATCAGCGCCTCCGTCGGAATCGCATACTCGGTATCCGCAGCCAATCGCACGATGCCTTCGCCCGCCAGCGCCGTTACGTTCTTCTTCAACTCCTCCACCGTCGTGTTCAGATACTGCGCATCACGCGGATCGAGCACCCATACCGGCTTCCCGGCACCCAGCACACCCGACAGCCAGAACACCTTCGCCGCCAGGTACTCCTGCCGCTGCGCCTCCGTCGTATCGTTGAAGCTGAACCGCTTCTTCCACGGGCTATAAAACCGCGTCGTCACCGGAACCGGCTGCCGGTTGCCGCTCTTAACCAACTCGAGCTGCCCCTGGTCCATCGTCTTCCGCACCGCGTTATAAATAAACTCCTCCGCAAACGGCTGCTCCGGAGCCTTCACAATCTCTGCAAACGTCACCGTCATCGAAGCGGCCACCTTCGCATGCAGCGGGCTCTCCTCGCCATTCGCCAGCCAGGCCTCGCCATGCACCAGAAACGTATCCGCGCCCGAAGTCGACGCATGGAACGGCCACGCAAACTTCTGGAAGCTCAACGGCAAACCATGCAGCGTCAGGTAGCAGTCCGGCCGCGGATTCTTCAGCCGCTTCGCCGCCGCCGCCAGGTAAGTCCCTACCTCGTCCAGCAGATCCGTCCGGCTAAAGTCAAACTTATCGCTCAGCTCCAGAACCTGTGTCTTCGCATGATCCTCAGCCAGTCCCAGCGTAAACCGCGTCGTCGCGTTCCCGGAAAAATCCTGCCCGGCCGCGCTCGAGACCACAACTAATCCAGCCGCCTTTGCAGCTGCTCCCATCTGTGCTGCCAATACTTCCTGCGTTCCCATGCCCATCTGCCTAGTTGTCCTTTTCTTTGTCGATAATCCCTTCCATTTTACGGCCTGCGAGGCGATGGAAACAGCCACGGTAAGGTTGTATCGCGAGACGAAATTTTTACGTGGTCTGTTTTCATCCTGCTTACAATCTAATTACTGATATAAAAAGACTTAGGCACACAAAATAACCCATTAATGGAAGGAATTTCCCCTCATCCTCCCATTCTTTCGATACTTCGCCCATCCCGTCCTGTCACAAAGCTCTAACTCCTGTCCTGAGAGCGCCGATTCCCCTTATGTGCGGCTACCTAAATGGCAGTCGACATGCATCCTATCTCGATGTACGACCGCACTTAAATTATGTTTGCTCGGAGTTCTCCCGTGAAAAACTGCTTCAGGTTTCTCAATCTTTTTGCGCTCGTCTTCGGCGGTATCGTCTCCGCCAATGCCTCTCCCATCCTTTTCCTCGGCAGTTATGGCACCAATGCTCTCAATCCCGGAGTCGACAACACCGCCGTGGCCTATGATTCAGGCGATTCCACGGTGAACAACGGATCCACGACAACCTTCAACATCAGCCCAGGCACCGTCTGGCATGCCCCGACCGGAAACTCCAGCTATGTCTCCTTCAACTCGTCAACCGGACCAATGACGAATTTCGTTGTTCCCAACGGAGACTACATCTACACCACCACCTTCACCCTCCCCGCAACCGTAGCTGGCGACACCGGCACCCTAACCGTTCTGGCCGATGACACCGTCGCCGTCTTCCTCAATAACTCCCTTATCCTCCAGGCGGCCGGCCCCATGAGCGCAATTAACCCTTACACCGAATGCTCCAACGTCGGACCCAACTGCGAAACCCCGCTCACCTTTACCTTCACCGGTCTCAAGGCGGGGCTCAACACCCTGGAATTCGACGTCAAGCAGGTCGACGGAGTTGACGAAGGTCTCGACTTCTCAGGCGAGATAGACGCCCCTGTCGGCGCGTCGTCCGTACCCGAGCCGTACAGCCTCGCCCTCTTCGGAACCGGCGTCTTTGGCCTCCTCGGCATCACCCGTCGCTACGTCAGCGCCAGGTAATTCGACTCACCACCAAACCGGAAGCCGCCATCGGCTTCCGGTTTTTTATTTCCCCAACAAAATTCTCCCATCCCTTCAGCCTGTGCCTCATCTTCGGCACTCTCTCTGCCTACTAAAGCACGAACAACCTTGCGCCTCTGATTTTGGGTTTTACGGATGGAACTGCTGAGAAAATGGAGGTTCTTCACTGGCTGTTTGTGCAAGTGTAAGAACGAGTTAGCTCGGGGTAAACTCATTCCATCGGAGAAACCCATGCGCCCAGGCATCACTCTAGCTGCGTCCCTACTTGCAATGCTCACCGCCGCAACTCAGGCCCAATCCCCCCAACTCTCCCCCGACGTCCTCAAGTACGTCAAAGTCAACGCCCCCAAGGTCCTGCTCACCCACGTCCGCGTCATCGACGGCACCGGAGCGGCCCCGTTCGAAGATCAATCCATCCTCATCGAGAACGGCAAGATCGCCAGCATCTCCAAACAAACCACCGCTGCACCAGACGTCGCCGTCGTCGACCTCAAAGGACACACCGTCATCCCCGGCCTCGTCGGCATGCACGACCACCTCTTCTACATCGGTCGCGAGGACGAAGCCGCCGACGGCTCCTCCGAGCCGCCCCTCATCGGCCCGCAGATGTCCTTCAGCGCTCCACGCATGTACCTCGCCGCAGGAGTCACCACCATCCGCACCACAGGCAGCGTCGAACCCTACGTCGACCTCAACCTCCGCCGCGAGATCGACGCCGGCCACCTTCCCGGCCCGCACCTCGACGTCACCGCGCCCTACCTCGAAGGCCCCAACAGCTCCTTCATCCAGATGCACAACCTCACCGGCCCCGACGACGCCCGCAACTTCGTCGATTACTGGGCCGCTCTGGGAACCACCAGCTACAAGGCCTACATGAACATCACCCGCGCCGAGCTCAAAGCCGCAGCCGACGCCGCTCATAAGCACGGCCTCAAAATCACCGGCCACCTCTGCGCCGTCACCTACCCCGAAGCCGTCGAAGCAGGCATCGACGACCTCGAGCACGGCTTCTTCGTCAACACTCAAAACGACCCCGGCAAACAGCCTGACCTCTGCCCGCGCTCCTCCGGCAACCCAACTCTCGCCGCCATGGACCCAGACGGAGCCGACGCCGCAGCTCTCATCAAGCTACTCGTCGACCACCACGTCGCCATCACCAGCACCCTACCCGTCTTCGAAAGCTTCGTCCCCACACACCTTCACCTGCAAAACCGCGTCCTCGACGCCATGTCCCCGCCCGCGCGCGAAGCCTACCTCTACACCCGCAACCTCGAGCTAAGCCGCCCGCAAGACCCCGCCCGCGCCCGCGCCTACGACCACGGCGCCAAGCTCGAACACAAATTCGTCGCAGCCGGTGGCCTCCTCATCGCCGGACTCGACCCCACCGGCGACGGCGGCACCCTCCCCGGTTTTGGCGACCAGCGCGAGGTAGAACTCCTCGTAGACTCCGGCGGCTTCACCCCGCTCGAAGCCATCAAAATAGCCACCCTCAACGGCGCAACGTACGAAGGCAAACAAGCCACTATCGGCAGCATCGCCCCCGGCAAAAACGCCGACCTCGTCGTCATCAACGGCAACCCCGCCGCCAACATCAACGACATCGAGAAAGTCGAAATCGTCTTCAAAGACGGAGTCGGCTACGACTCCGCCAAACTCTTCGACTCCATCAAAGGCCGCTACGGCCAGTACTGAGCGACGTCAAAATGCGGCAAGAGTAAAAATGCTGTCTTTCTGTGGTCCCCGAAGAACCTGCCCTGAGCTTGTCGAAGGCGGATCTGCTGTTCCGATCCTCGCATCAGTTCCGCTCCCACACCTGCCCCTCGGCATCTTTCGTAGCCACGTGATAGTTCAAAGAAAGATACTTCCAAAACGGCCCCAGATTATCTTTTGGAGAATCGATAACAAAGAGTTCCGTGCGCATATAAACGTACCGGGTACGATAAGCAGTCAAATCTTGAAGGAGCAAAGCCACTTGTTCGGGACGAGTTTCGTCAGTAGGAGTGATTAAATCCATAGGGCCCGGACTCTTTAAACCGAGACAAAATGCGATAAGAGGATCGCCAAAGAAAGTCTCCCCCCGGTGGGTCCGTTGCGCCAGCCACTGCAACTTCGCATATTCATGTGGATTGACGAACCCTGCCCGTCCGGTGGGTAGATCGAGATAGACGCGCGGCTGGAGCTGCCGCTTGATCGGAAGACCCACAACCAGGATCACACCCAACGTCCATAAAGCTGTGCGCACCCACCGCGCGAACGGAAGGGGTCCACTCAAATACCAGACCAGCAGAACGACCGCGAGCGGTGCGACCTCGCACAGCCGCTCGGGAGTAGCCCTGGTCATCACCGACACAAACAATGCAAGACCCACGAAGCTGATCAGCAGAATCTTCTTCCGCTCCGGCTCTTCCAAATTGCCTCGTCTTCTTGCGATCCGAATCAAGCAGCTCAGAGGAGCAAGTGGAGTCATGACACGTATAAGCAAGTGACCGAAAAACGACGGAAGATCGCTCACCCCATGCAGCAGCGGCATCTCGAAAAGAATGCGAAGCGGGGTGTTATTAGCCTGCGCAGGAAAAAATACGACTGGGAAGTAGATCGTCCAGTAAGCCAGCGTAGAAAGCCCGGCCCGGCTCGCATAGTACGCTGCAAAGCCGAAGACGAGAATCGCAAAAGGCAAAAAAAGCAAAGCCAGCCTGCGCCACACCTCATTCTTCTGCTTCTCGCGGGGTGCTCAGAATCACATGAAGAGCAATCGCCGCCAGACCCAGTCCCCCCTGCGTCTGAGTAAAGAGCGTAGCTACACCGCACAGTGTACCCGCGGCAAAGATCCTGCGGTCACTCACTCCGTCCAGAAGAATCCCCACCGCAGCCACAAGCGACAACGTGCTCCACCAATGGTGGGTTGCATCAAACGAGTTGGTGTAGTCAAAGACGAGGAACAGCAGCCCAGGCAGAAAAATCAGTGCCCCTCTCAAAACACTGCTGGAAACCCATATGATGGACGCGGTGAGAAGCAATCCGAGAACAACGCCGATGCTTGCTGATACCCACTGATGGACGCCAAAGAGCCGAAAGATACCCGCATACAACAAATCCTTTCCAGGAGGGACGAACGTATAAAAATCTCGATACGGAACTAGTCCGCGAAGAATACGAATCCCATAAAGAAAGTAGTGCACCTCATCCCCGCTGGCATCAATCGGCGTAGCCGGAAGAAGGAAAGCCCGCAGGTAAAGAAATATCGCGGCGATCCCCAAAAAGATCAGAACCACGAACCGGTTGTCACTTACTATCTTCGAGGGGCCCGTACGACTCTTCATGCAATCTCTGCGTTGGCTGAAGTATCAAAACTTTTTCGATGATACAGGCAGTACGCAGACAGCAAAAAAAATGCTTTAAATTTCTCCTCGAAGGTGCACCCTAAGGCTTCTTCGCCGCAGCGGCCTTATCCGCCGCAGCTACAGCCTTCCTGAACTCCTCCACTGCCGGAACACCATGCGGGTGAAGCCCCTCCTGCCCCAGATACCTCCACCCTGGAGCACTATCCAAAGGGCGTTCCGAGACCCCCGAATACACCACAAGAGAATCCTCCGTGAATCCGATCTCTGCCTGCGGTGCCGGAATCTGGGCCTGCGCCGCGCGCGCCGACGGGCTATCCGGATACCCCCCAACCACCGGCGCCCTCCCATTCTGCGCGCCAGCACCCATCCCGTTGTCAGTCGCAGTCACTCCCACTCGATTATTCTGCGCCGGATCGCTGACCGTCATGTCCGTCGCTCGCTTATGCCCACGGCGAATCACAACAACCAGATCCGCCTTCTGCGAGCCATTCAGCAGTTCAAACCTTCCCCACTTCATCAACGCGGCCTCAACATCCTTCTGCGCCACCTGGTTCGCACGGGGATCCTGAACATCGACGCCCGCATCTGGGTCAATGATCACCACCACCGTATGCGCCTGCAGAATATACGCCGGCAGAATCTTGTCCTTGTCCTTCGCCACCGCAGGCACCGCCATCAGCAGTCCCGCCATCAACACAGTCGGCACACGCATCTTCATTCTGCCCTCCTCGACCCCAACAGACTCCGCACAGATTTTACGCCGACGGCAACCGAACTGGCATCGTCCACCAACGATTTACCGGTCAAAAATCCGCGATCCTCCGTCCAAATCCGCGGTCGTCATTATCATGGAACCAACATGAATCTCTCCGCTCTCCTCACCGAATCCCGCAACCCCGCAACCGAGCACATCGACGAACTTTCCACTCTCGACATGCTCCGCGTCATCAACGAAGAAGACGCCAGGGTCGCCGCCGCCGTCGCCGCCGACCTCCCCAACATCGCCAAAGCCGTCGACGAGATAGCGCAGCGCATCGAAGACGGGGGCCGCCTCTTCTACATCGGAGCAGGCACCAGCGGTCGCCTCGGCGTCCTCGACGCCAGCGAGATTCCCCCAACCTTCTCCGTCCCGGCAACTCTCGTGCAAGGCCTCATCGCCGGCGGAGACTCCGCCCTCCGCAAATCGAGCGAATCCTCAGAAGACTCCCCCGAGCAGGGTGCAGCCGACCTCGCCGCTGCAGGCTTCACGGGTCAGGACGCCCTCGTAGGCATCGCCGCCAGCGGTCGCACCCCCTACGTTCTCGGAGCTCTCGCCCATGCCAATCCCCTCGGCGCTCTTACCATCGCACTCACCTGCGTCCCCAACTCTCCCATGGCTGCAGCCGCCGACATCGCCATCACTCCGCTCACCGGCCCTGAAGTCCTCACCGGCAGCACACGTCTCAAAGCCGGAACTGCCACCAAGCTCGTCCTCAACATGCTCTCCACCGGAGTCATGATCAAAATCGGAGCCGTCTACGGCAACCTCATGGTCAACCTCGCACCGACCAACGCCAAACTCATCGACCGCGCCCAGCGCATCATCATGGCCGCCACAGGCATTGACCAACCGACAGCCGCAACTCTCCTTGAAAATTCCGGCAACGTAAAAACCGCCATAGTAATGCAAAAACTTTCGCTCGACCGCCCCACCGCCGAAGCCAGACTAGCCGTCCACCACGGCAACCTCTCTGCCCTCCTTCACCAAACTCGCTAAATCCGCCACGCTCTCACTCGTCCTCAGCCACACGCGTATCCCCATGATCGCGTGGGGACCTCAGCAACAGAAGACATCCGACGCAGCCCGCGATGATCGAGGCTCCCAGTATTCCAATCTTCGCAGACTCCAGAAAACCCCCTTCCGGCAGAGCGAGTGTGGCGATAAACAAAGACATAGTAAAGCCGATACCGCAGACCCATCCCGCCGCGAAAATCTGCATCCAGTTCACGCCCGCAGGACGCGCCGCCAACTCGACCTTTTCAGCGATCCACGCACATGCCGTAATTCCAACAGGCTTGCCCACAAGAAGTCCAAGCGTCACACCAAGTGTGACGGGATGCTTCGCGGCGGCGACTAAATTACCCAGTATATGGACGCCTGCATTCGAGAGCGCGAACAGCGGCATGATCAGGAAGCTTACCCACGGTTGAAGCCCGTGCTCGATACGATGCAGAGGCGACTCCATCTTGGCGCACTGCTCTTCCATCGCGTGCAGTGCTGCTTGCGCCTCAGTTGAGTCCGCCACCGCCGCTTCAAATCGCTCGAGTAGTCGTTGTACCTTCGCTACGAACTCCGGCTTGTCAGTTGAACTCGTACAGGGAATCGTAAAAGCAAGCATCACCCCAGCGATCGTCGCATGCACTCCCGATTGCATGACCGAGAACCACACCAGGATTCCGATGAAGACGTACACCCAGGGATTTCGTATCCCAGCTTTGTTCGCTGCATAGGCGAGGCCGAGTCCGATCGCACCGATTGCCAGATACAAGAAACTCAGATGCGCCGTATAGAAGATCGCAATCACCAGCACTGCGATGATGTCGTCGGCAATCGCCAGGGCGGCGACAAACAGCTTCAGTGAGACGGGCACGCGACTGCCCAGCAGGGCAAGGACGCCGAGAGCAAATGCAATGTCGGTCGCCATCGGAATGCCCCATCCATTTGCCTCAGGAGTGCCATGATTGATGGCGAGGTAAAGTGCAGCGGGCAACACACACCCGCCCACCGCCGCCATAAACGGAAATGCAGCCCGTTTGAAGGACGAAAGCTCGCCAATCAACAGCTCGCGCTTGATCTCCAGGCCGACCAGGAAAAAGAAGATCGACATCAGTCCGTCGTTAACCCAAAGATGCCGGCTCCAGGTAAGCACAGTTCGGCCCAGCCCTGCCGTAACCTCCGTCTCCCAGAGTGCGTGGTAGCTGTGTTCCCACGGCGAGTTGGCCCAGACCAGTGCAATGACGGTTGCGGCCAGCAGCAGAATGCCGCCCGATGCCTCCATCTCGGCAAAGCGCGTGAAGGGATCGATCAGGACATCGATAGGAGCCCGACCCGACCTGGACATAACAGCTTTTCCCGGCGTTTGAGGCTTTTTCATGGGAATCCCCCGCTGATTCGAGGATCTTCTATCAGACACATCCTACATCCAACAGCGATCAAGCCGAAGTTCGGTGCAAACAACACAAACGCACCTCAGCTGCCCCATTCCGAAACGGAAAACGAACCGCTGCTAGTGCACTCGCCCTGAAAACAGATCAAAGAACTCACTCGTCTTTGACTCAAGACAAACATTCGCATTCGCAGCCCCGCTCACCCGTCGCGTAAACCCCTTGTCATCGACCTCAATCCGCATCCGAGTCATCGGACAAACCCCCGGCCTCACCGCATAAGCCGCCGCAACAACATCGAACAGAATCGGCGAAGTATGTTTCGTCGTCACACTCCACTCCGTCGTCAACTCCTCCAAAGCCTTCGTCATTCCCGTCTTCTTCGCAAACAACTGCGTCTGCCGCTCCGGCTCCAGCAGAATCTGCGTCGAATCCAGCGGCATCACATACAGCGGCACACCCGCGCCAAACAACGCCTTAGCCCCCGCAACATCGTTCAAGATATTCCACTCCACCTCAGGCTCCTTCTTGCCGCCATATCCAAGCACAACCGATCCACCCATCAGCACAACCCGTTTGAGCTTCCGAAAAGTCTCCGGATCCCTCCTGATCAGCTCCCCCACATTCGTCAGCGGAGCCACCGCCACCAACGTGATCTCTCCGGGATTCTTACGAATCGTATCCAGCACAAACTCAACCGCATCCGGAAATGTCCGGTCAGCCGTTCCCTCCGCCCACTCCCTCTGCGTGAAATGTGCAGCAGCAGCCGTCTTAGGCCCTTCATACACCGGAACGTCCCCACGCCCTGCCGCACTCAGGAATCGCGCCGCAAGCCGCGCCCGCAGGTGCGTATCTTCAAACGCAGTCGTCACCCCCAGCACCTGAACCTCGGGACTCCGCAACAAAAGCCCCAGGGCATAAGCGTCGTCGATGTCGTCCCCGATATCCGTATCGAAGATCACCTTCGAAGCCACGGCCTTCGCCCCGGCAGGAGAAACTGAATCCGCCACCAGCCAGAGTAGTAGAAAACCGAATCCCGTGAATAAGGATTTCCTGAGAAAGCCCATACAGCCAGCAATCTTCGCACATCTGATCGGGCATTCCAAAGCAGCACCCCATCGCGCTGCTTCGAAAGCCTTACGGCCTCAACGTAAATGTTGTACTCAGAACAGCACGCGAATCTCCCCCGGCCCACACCGTGAAACTACCCGGTTCCACTACCCATCGCCTCTCGGCATTCCACACCGCAAGCTGCGACTGGGGCACCGCAAATGTCACCGTCCTGGTCTCGTGCGGCCGAAGATGAATCCGCGAGAAGCCGCACAACGATCGTTCCGGCGTCTCCACGCTCGTCGTGTCCTCATGTTCATAAAGCTGAACAACGTCATCCCCCTCCCGCTCGCCAGTGTTGGTGACATCCACCGTTACGCGGACATCCGCCTTACTCCCCGCCGCAGGCGTCTGCACAGAGAGATGCTCATACCGCAACGCGATGTAACTCAGTCCGAAGCCGAACGGAAAAAGTGGCTCGCCGTCGCCGTCGACATACTTCACCTTCCGCGACGGATCTCGGTTGTAAAAGTCAGGAAGCTGCCCGGTACTACGCGGAAAGCTGATCGTCAGCCGGCCCGCTGGATTATTGTCTCCAAACAGAGTCTCAGCAATCGCCCGTCCGCCAAACTCCCCCGGATACCACGCCTCAAGAATCGCCGGCACATGCTCCTTCGCCCACCCGATCGTCAGCGGGCGCCCATTCTCCAGCACCAGCACCACTGGCTTGCCCGTAGCAAAAACCGCTTCCAGCAGCTGTTCCTGATCCTCTGGCAAATCCAGATTCGATCGATCAAAGCCCTCACCCGAGATTCCCTGCCGTTCCCCGAGACCAAGAATCACAACCTCAGCCTGACGCGCCTTTCCAACAGCTACGGCGACATCCTTACCCTTGTCGAACTCAATCCGCGCTCCCGGAATCTCCTTCCTCACTCCATCCAGCAGGCTTATGTGCAGACCGTTCTCTTCCTGTTCATAGTCCCCATAGCGAGCTACGTCGGCGTTCGGCCCAATTACGGCGACACTCGACAAGGACTTCGACAGCGGCAACAGCCCGCCTTCGTTCTTCAACAACGTCATCGACTCCCGCGCCGACTGCAGCGACACATCAAGATGCTCTTGCGAGCGATAGACCTTTCCTTTCAACCCCACGTCCACCATCGGATGGTCGGACAATCCAAGATCGAACAATCCGAGCATGAACTTAACCCGAAGCACTCCGCGAACCGCACGATCAAGATCCTTCATCGGCAACGTGCCATCGTGCACGCACTCAGCAAGAGCCTGCTGAAAGACCTCATGCGAGAAGTCGTAAAACTGCATGTCAACCCCGGAACGAATCGCCAGGCACGCTGCCCCCTTCGGCGAAGCCGCCACATGGTGAACCTCGTACAACCGCCGGATCGCCCCCAGGTCAGACAACACAAAACCATCGAAGTGCCACTCATCGCGCAGAATTTTCTGAAACAGCAGCGGGTCCGCGGTAACTGGAATCCCATCGATCTCGTGATACGCCGCCATCGTCGCCATCGCATGGCCTTCGCGAAACGCAGGTTCAAACGACTTCAGCATCACACTCCGCAACTCACGCTCGCCGATATGCACCGGTGACATATTCGTCCCGCCTTCCGGCGACCCATGCCCCGCAAAATGCTTCGGCTCTGCCACAACGCTATGATCGCTGCGCAAACTCTCACCCTGTGCCCCACGAACGTATGCAAGCCCCAGCCGTCCCGTCAGATAAGGATCTTCCCCAAAGTCCTCCTCCACTCGCCCCCATCGCGGATCGCGCGCCAGATCAAGCACAGGCGCCAATATCATGTGGACACCGTTCGCCCGAGCCTCCGCCGCAATCGACTCAGCCGTCTTCCGCGCAATCTCCGGATCCCACGTCGCCGCAAGTCCAATAGGCGCTGGAAACACCGTGCCATCGTCATATCCGTGCAGCGCCTCCTCGATAAACAGCGCCGGAATCCCCAGCCGGTTATGCCCAATCACCCATTGCTGAATCTGATTCGCCTGCTCCGGCGTAGCATGCAGATCATGAATGCCGCCAACCCCAACCGTGCCAAAGAGCGCCAGCGCCTTATCCGGCAGAAAAACCGACCCCCGCGCAGCATGAGTCTCATCACTCTGCTTATCCACCAACGCCGTCGCGCCAGAGTAGAGATCCAGCTGACGCACCTTCTCCGGCACCGTCATTCGCCGAACCAGGTCGTCAACCCGTCCTTCCAGCGGCGCATCGGCTCGACGATAAACAGGTAAAATCGCCACCGAAGAACTACCAGGCGTTTGAGCCATAGCCACACCCATAGCCACACCCAGAGCGGAGCCAAACAAGGCAATCGCGCCAGGCATCACAATCGCAAACCAGCCCAAAGCAAAACCCGCACCCATTGCGCGCCACGATTCGAACTTCTTCATCATGGCCAACAGAGTACATCCTCACTAACTGAACCCATTCACATCTAAGCAACATCACACCGATAACATCGACGGTCATGCTAACCTCCATCCAAACGCACGCCCTAACCACCGTTCTGCTTATCACCGGCATCGCCCCCGCCCCCGCCATGCAAGCTCAAGACCCCTACCTCGGACTCCTCACCACCGCCGCCGCCCACATTAAGGCACACAACGCCCAGCCTCCGGTCCTCTCGCCGGTCGACGCCACGGTCCTCGGACCCAACGCCACGGTCCACGTCGCCGAGCTCCAGAAAGCCGGCTTCCGTGTCATCCCCTGGACCACCAACGACCCCGAAAAAATCCGCGCCCTCATCAACCTCCGCGTCGACGGCCTCATCTCCGACTACCCCGACCGCCTCCAGAAAGTCCTCGCCGAAGAAAAAGCCGCGCATCCCGGCGAAGCCGCCTACTTCGCATCCTTCATCTCCTCCGCCCATCGCGGAGGCCGCGGTCTCCGCCCCGAAAACACTCTCCCCTCCTTCGAAAACGGCCTCGACCACCTCGTCCGCGAGCTCGAAACCGACACCGGCGTCACCACCGACCACGTCTCCCTCATCTGGCACGACCAGTTCCTCAACCCCGAGTCCTGCCGCCGCGTCGACGGCAAGCCCTACACCCGCGACCAGCGCGTCTACATCCGCGAACTCTCCCTCGCCGAAGCCCAGAGCACCTTCATCTGCGACAAACTCCACGCGCAATTCCCCGAGCAGAAAAACGACCTCGCGCTCTCTCCCGTAGCAGTAGCCTTCGCAAAGCAAGAACACCTCATCAACCCGTACGTCCCCACCCACGCCGAGCAGCTCTTCCACTTCGCCGCCTTCTACGCCGACTACTACACCAGCGGCCCGGGCAAATCGCACCCCGACTCCGCAGCCCGAGCCGCCAACGCCCGCACCGTCCGCTTCAACCTCGAAACCAAGATCACGCCATTCCCCGACGACCTCGCCGGCCCGCCGCCTGCGCTCCCTGAGCACCGCGAGCCCACCACCAACCACACCGTCGATCCGCAAACCTTCGTCACCACCCTCTGCGGAGCCATCACCCGCAACCACATGGAGTCCCGCGCCGAGGTCCAGAGCTTCGACTTCCGCACCCTCATCCTCGTCGAAGAGCAGTTCCCCAAAATCCCCACCTACTACCTCACCGGCGCCCCATCCAGCCTCAGCAGTCCCTTCGTTCCCGCCGTTCTCCGCCAACCCACGCCACCCCACCCCGCTCAATAACGAGCGTTACCATAGTTGACTCGGCGATTACGCGCTCATCGAGAGTTAAAAACGGCAATCCTCCACTTATCCGGCAGTCCGCTCGTCTTCAGCCATGTCTCGTTTGCAACCGTGCTTGTGCAAGGCCCGAGTGAACAAATTTTTATTAGCCTGCGCGTACTCTTCCTTCGCAATGTGCTCAGCACATCTGCCAGAATCGAGCCCGTAAAAGGCGAATACAGGTAGAACACCGTGCCGCCGGAGAGGTCTGCCGTTCTCGCGTCCTGCGCGACGAACCGTACCCGACTCAGACGCAGGCTTTGAGCGCATTCCAGCGCACTGGCTACGTAAGCTGCCTGAACCTCAATACCAACGCTTCGAACTCCTGTCAGCATAGACACCAGCAGCGGCACATGACCTAGTCCGGATCCGAGATCCACAAAGACATCGTCTTCCGACAAACAACTCGCCGCGATCAACTGGAGAATATGGCGCACCGGCGTCGGCTGATAAGGAACCATCTCCGGCAATCGGTGACCCGGTTCGCTTGGCTCGCGGAACTGAAGAATGCCGCTCACCAACTCGTCCCGCCAGTCGAAGCCCGGGCCCGGCAGCGGGCTTTCCGATCTGTTCTGGCCCGCTGAACTCTGGATCCGCTGAAGAAGTGCGCCTGGTCGACCTCCGCGAACAATCTCGGTCCGGACCGACTGGTAGAGCTCTGCGTTGGCGGCCTCAAGCCGTGTCCGGAGTGCTTTCGCACGGCCATGAATCCGAGCACTGGTTCCATTTGGAAACACCCCTGAATCGAAGTCTCCAAATCCGGCATCGAGCCGATCGAGCGCAACCAGGCGTTCTTGCAGTCGCTCTGACTGAAAAAGATAAGGATCGTCCTCCAGGCCGCAGAGGAAATCCTGCAGATCTTGGTGGCACTCGGTTTTTCTCAGATGCAATACATCGCTTACCGCGGTTGACATGTCAACCAACTTAGCTCTTTTAGGGTTGTCATGTCAACTTCAAGTTGATGCGCCTCATGCAAACACCAGAGGGCAAAAAAATGGGGGCCCGATTAAGGGCCCCCTCCCAGGTCTGTTTGCTTAGGAGACAGTAGCAACCTATTGATTCAATAACACCTGTCAAAACTCCTAGCCCTGTCACGATAGTTATTATCTCTACAATCATCTCTCTGGAATTACCTGTTTTTGAACCCTTCCTTTTTTGCTTTACGACGCGCGCGTTTCTCCATGAGTGATTGTGCCTGGCGAATCGCGATGCATCCTCTGCACCGGTGTCGTAGTCGGTCGCTGCTGTTTCTTGCTTTGTGAATAAAGCCCGCGCCGACAGGCGCCACCACTCTGCCGAAGGCTGGAGCGAAGCCCGAAGGGCGAAGCGACGGGAATATTGCCGTCGCTTTTGCCGTTCCTGCCTTCCACAACGTCCTTGCTCAATACTCCCGGACGTTAGTGAAGATCCTCACCATAAAAATCGCACACGTCCCCAACACCACCACCAGCATCACCGGAAGCAGCCACCACCCTAACCCAATCTGCAATCCCATCCCGCTCCGCACCATCGCCAGGCAAAGATAAGCAAACATCCAGCACATCTCCGCCTTGATCCATCCCACCATCGCCATCGTAGCCGCCCAAACCTCCTTCTCCCTCTCTGGAGAAAGCTGTCGTCGCAGACTCATCCTTCGCGGCACTATGCTGATCACCGATAACGCCGCATACAGCAACGAAGCTATCCCCACCAGCACCCAAAGCGTCGACCGCGCTCCATACCCGTTCGCCACTCCCATCGCATCAAAGTGCGTCGCAATCCGTTCCGGTAGTCGCGAATAAAAATCCGACACCACAAGCGCCGCAAAGACCAAACCCGACACCGCAAGCAACTCACGAAGACTCTTCATACAAACCCCGGAAAGAAATCCACAGAAATATTTTCAAAAGGTGCAATTTTTTTGCCGCCCGAATCACTGCGCATAAGAACCAGCTTATGTCCATCTAACGACCACAAATCACCACAAAATAACCATCAATTTTCACACAAATTTCAGGGACTCCCCCTCAAAAAAGCCCAGCAAAGACGGCCCATTTCCTCTCGCAACCAACGCCAGAAAAAAATCCCTAAAACAAACTCAGCTTCCGCGGCATTTCAATGCCCAGATGCTCATAAGCCAGCCGTGTCGCCACTCGTCCCCGCGGCGTTCGATCCAGAAATCCGATCTGAATCAGAAACGGCTCATAAACCTCCTCCAGCGCATCCTGCTCCTCCGCCAGAGCCGCGGCCAGCGTATTCAACCCCACCGGCCCGCCATCATACTTCTCAATAATCGTCCGCAAAAGCCGCCTGTCCAACTCATCAAAACCATGCGCATCCACCTCCAGCAACTCCAGCGCCGCCTGCGCCGTAGCCCTGTCAATCACGCCCTGCGCCCGCACCTGCGCATAGTCCCGCACGCGCCGCAACAGGCGATTCGCAATCCTCGGCGTACCCCGCGAACGCATCGCAATCTCCGCCGCGCCATCGCGATCGATCGGCACTCCCAGCACCTCCGCGCTACGCTCCACCACAAACCTTAGCTCATCGTCTGTATAAAACTCCAGCCGCAACAAGATCCCAAACCGCGAGCGCAGCGGCGAGGAAAGCAGCCCAGGCCGCGTCGTCGCCGCAACAAACGTAAACGGCCGAATCTCCATCACATGCGTCCGCGCTGCTGGCCCCTGCCCAATAATGATGTCGAGCTTATAGTCCTCAAGCGCCGTATATAGCTTCTCCTCCAGCACCGGCTGCAAGCGGTGAATCTCATCCAGAAACAGAACCTGCTTCTCCCGCAGATTCGTCAGAATCGCTGTCAAATCCCCTTGAATCTGTAGTGCCGGCCCACTCGTCTGCTGGTATCCCACCTCCAGCTCATTCGCAATAATCGTCGCCAGCGTCGTCTTCCCAAGCCCCGGCGGCCCGAACAGCAGAACATGATCCAGAGCCTCCCCACGCGATTTCGCCGCCTCCAGCGCAATCGCCAGCTGCTCCTTCGCCTTTGTCTGCCCAATAAATTCGTTCAACCGCGAAGGCCGCAACTTCAACTCAAACGCAGCATCATCTTCAACCCGGCCCGCCGAAACCAGCCGCTCCGCCTCGGCCGACTTCTCCCGATCCAGATCCATCTTCGTCTTGTTCTTAAAGTGTCCACTCAGGGCGATACTAAGGCGAAGCCACGCGCGAAGCAACACCACACCTATGGCCGCAGCGAAAACATAACCGACCCATGCGCCGGAAGCTCCACCGTCACCGCATTCAACGGCCCCAGCTCCTTCCGCATCCACAAGTCCCTCACGTTGTATTGCGCGCGATCCACAAACCCATACTCCGCAAACGTCTTGTCCACGTGCACCGGCGCGTCCCCCACGTTGAACAGTGCAAGATAGCTCTTGTCCCGGTTCACCGATACCGCTGCCCACGCCACTACATCCCCGTCCTGCCCCAATAAATGCCCATCCATCGAGTGCTGGTCCACCTCAATCACCCCCGGGTCTGTCAGCAGCGACTTCATCGCATCGTCCATCTCCGTCAGATTCCCCCCGATAAACAGCGGCGATCGCGCCATCGCCCACAGTGTGATCATCGTCCTCTGCTCATCTTCCGTTAGCCGAGAAGCCCTCGCCTTGCCATCCCCAGGCGTCGGCGCCAGTTGTCCAATCGGCAACATATCCGCATCGGGCCAGTTGCCTGGCCGCCCATACTTCGCCCAGCTCGCAATCACTGGGAACTGTCCCTTCACACTCTGCGACCACTCTTTCCCCTTCTCCCAGCGATCCCACACATCGTCTGAGATCCTCCACAACTGCGCATTCTTCCCCACCTCCACCGCATTTTCCAGCGCCGTCGGCCCCGGCGAAAGGCTTAACACCATCACCCTCCCCGATCGCCCAATCGCCTTATGAATCATCTGAATCTCTGCCTCTTTGTACGGATGCGAAGCAATGCAATCCACCTTCACATAGTCCACGCCCCAACCCGCATACTGCTTCATCAGCGCGTCATACCAGGCCTGCCCCGCTGCATTCGCCTTCACGCCAAAGTTGTCCGGGTTCCAGGGACACTTATCCGTCGTATCCGCAGCCAGCGCCGCGCGATACTTCGTTCTCCCGATCAGCGTATTCGCCATCACCGTCTGCTTCGGAATTCCGCGAATGATATGAATCCCGAACTTCAGCCCATTCTCATGCACCGCATCGCTCAGCGGCTTGAACCCGGCCCCATCCTTCGACGAAGGAAACCGGTTCAGCGCCGGCTCATATTGCCCCCCCGCATTCATGGTGTAGCGCAGCTTCTCCGGCATCGACGCAATCTCCGGATTCTGCAGATACCACCCTTCATCCACCACCACATACTGCCACCCAAACTCCTTCAGCTGCGCCCCCATCACCAACATATTGGCTCGAAACTGACTCTCATTAATCGTCAGCCCGTACGAGTCCCAGCTATTCCACCCCATCGGGGGCGTAGAAGCCAGCTTGTCTTCGGCGCCCGCCGCCGCAAGAGCCGCAAGCAACACCACAGCCGCAACACTAAGGCGCCTTAATCCCATGCGAACCAACATACCAAAGTCGCTCCATCGCATCCGGCAGCAGTCCAACACGGAGATCAGGTCAAGTTTGCGTCTACTCAACAAGATGCATCCACACGCGAATAAGGCCATATCGATCGCAAGTTTTGAAGCGTCGTCCAGGAAACGCGCCAAGACCGGGGGTTGAAGGCCCGATCCAACACGAATCCGTTTAGACTGGACGCAATAAAGTCTTCAGGAGTAACGAATTGGCCAGCCCCCGCTCTGCTGTCGCTCTCGCTGTTTCTCTTCTCGCCATCTCCACCGCCATTCCGGCCCAACAAATCCCGCCCGCCGTTAAAGCCGCAGAGGCTTCTATCAACCCCGAAAACATCCGTTCCCACGTCAAATTCCTCGCAGACGACCTGCTCGAGGGCCGCGGTCCCGGCCTCCGCGGCAGCGAGATCGCCGCCCAGTACATCGCCACCCAATTCGCCCTCTACGGCCTCAGACCCGGCGGTGACAACGGCACCTACCTCCAGCAGATCAACATGGTTGGCATGAACGCCATCCCCTTCAAGACCACCTTCTCGCTCGTCCCCAAGCGCCCCGAAGGCCAGATGGCCATCACCCTGTACTCCATCGATCTCAGGTACGGTGACGACTACACCGTCTCCAACCGCACCCTCACCCCCACCGTCGACGTCGACGCCCCCATCGTCTTCGTCGGCTATGGCATCACCGCGCCCGAGTTCAACTGGAACGACTACGCCAACATCGACGTCAAAGGCAAAGTCATCCTCTGCATCGTAGGCGACCCACCCTCCAAAGACCCCGCGTTCTTCGGCGGCGACGCCCTCACGTACTACGGCCGCTGGACCTACAAATTCGAACAAGCCGCCCGCATGGGAGCCGTCGGCGCCCTCATCATCCACCGCACCGACCTCGCCAGCTACGGCTGGGACGTTGTCAAAAACTCCAACACCAGCGAAAAGACCTACCTCCGCGACAACAAAGACCCGCAACTCGAAGCCGCGAGTTGGATCCAGCTTGACGTTGCCAAACAGATCTTCAAATCTTCCAACCTCGACCCCGACGCCGAGATTGAAGCCGCAGGCAAACGAGGCTTCAAAGCCGTCGAACTCCCCGTGCGCCTCCACGCCCACGTCGAAAGCACCGTCCGCCCCTTCCAGTCTCCGAACGTTGTCGGCATTCTTCCCGCAGCCAGTCCCTCCGCAAAAGACCAGGCCGTCCTCTACACCGCCCACTTCGACCACCTCGGCTTCGTCCCCAACAAGTCTGGCGACAACATCTACAACGGCGCTGCCGACAACGCCACCGGATGCGGGATGATCCTTGAACTCGCCCGTGTCTGGTCCCAACTCGCGTCCAGCACCAAGCTCCCGCACTCCGTCATCTTCTCCGCCGTCACTGCGGAAGAGCAGGGTCTCCTTGGCAGCGAATACCTCGGCCAGCACCCACCCGTCCCTGCTGGACAGATCGCCCTCGACATCAACTACGACATGATTCTCCCAATCGGCGTGCCCCTCGAAACCAACGTCAACGGAGCCCAGCGCACTACCTTCTTCCCTGCCGTCGAAGCCACTGCGAAGCGTTTTAACCTCGCCATCGTTCCCGATCCGCGTCCCTCAGCCGGCAGCTACTACCGCTCCGACCACTTCTCGCTCTCCCGCGTCGGCATCCCCGCCTTCTCCATTGAAACTGGCAACCTCTACGAGGATCACGATGCAGCGTGGGGCAAGAAGCAGCACGAAGACTTCACTGCGCACGATTATCACAACTTCTCCGACAACTATCACGCTGAATGGGACTTCGCGGGCAACGCCAAACTAGTCCGCTTCGGCATGGATTTGGGCTGGCAGGCCCTCACCGCTCCCACCACCGTCAACTGGCTCCCTAAGGACGAATTCGAAGCAGTTCGCAAAGCCAGCCTCAACTCAAAATAGGCCACATTTTTTTTTCGAGCGTGGTGTGCAGGAGAAAACGGGCGTCTTTGCTGGTGTTTTTTGAGGGGGTTTGCGAAAATTTTGGTGAAAATTGATGGTAATTTCGTGGTGTTTTGTGGTCGTTAAGTGGCCATAGGCTGGTTCTTATGGCGGCGTTCTGAACGCTGAAAAACGTGCCAGCTTTTTGACTTTATTTTTCCACAGGGTGGGGTCAACCTTGGTTACGACGACTGCATTGCCGCTTCAATCCCCGAGTTCACCTCGGCCTGAGCGAACTCTGCGGCCACCCGAACTCCGTTCATGATCGCCTTCTCATTCGACGATCCATGACCGATGATGCAAACCCCGCGCACACCCAGCAGCACCGCGCCACCGTACTCGGAGTAGTCAAGCCGCTTCTTGAATTCGGCAAACGCCTTCCTTGACAGCAGCGCCCCGACCTGGGAGGTCACCGTCGACTTCAGCGACTGGCGCAGGGAAGCGCTCAGCAACTGGGCCGTCCCTTCAATCGACTTCAACGCTACGTTGCCAACAAAGCCATCGCAAACCGCGACATCGCTTTGGCCGTTGAAAAGATCGCGTCCCTCGACGTTTCCCGTGAAGTTGATATTGGTGAGCGCGCGCAGCATCGGGAGCGTATCGCGTGTCAGCGAGTTGCCCTTGGACTCCTCCTCGCCGATCGACAGCAATCCAACGCGAGGATTATTTATCCGCAGCACGTTCTTCGCGTACATGTGGCCCATCACAGCGAACTGAACCAGGTTGTCCGGGTCGCAGTCCACATTCGCGCCCACGTCGAGCAGCAAGGAAGGAACACCCTTGATCGTAGGAAGAATCGTAGCGAGAGCAGGACGGTCAACGCCCGAAAGCATTCCGAGAACCATCTTTGCGGTGGCCATCGCCGCACCGGTATTGCCCGCAGTGAAGAACCCGGCAGCGCGCCCTTCGCGGACCATCTTCAGCCCAACCCGCATTGTGGAGTCGCGTTTGGACCTGACTGCCTGCGCAGCCTTGTCGTCCATGGTGATCCACTCGGAAGCAGGCGCAATGAACACTGGCAGACGCTGCCCACGCAACGCGTGGCGCAGAATTGGACGCAGTTTGTCCTCCGGCCCGACGAGGTGCACCCGCACGTCGTACTGCCTGGCAGCAAGCACAGCCCCCCGAACCTCTGGTTCGGGGGATTTATCGGAACCCATTGCGTCTACAACGATGTCAGTTGGCATCAGCAGGAAAGAGCAGGGGTTGGATTGAGAGAGCTAACTGGCTTCTTTGGTCACGAGAACGTCGCGGCCCTTGTATGTGCCGCACTTCTTGCAGGCACGATGGGGCAGTTTGCGCTCATGGCAGTTCGGGCACTCAGAGAGGCCGGTGGGGGTCAAAAAATCATGGCTGCGGCGCTTGGCAGTCCGTTGTTTTGAGTGGCGCCGTTTCGGATTAGGCATTGCAGTATCCCTTTCGATCGGCCCTGGCGTTTACGCGAGCGAAACACGCGAGCGAAAACATTAGAGCGGCGAGGCAAAAACTTGATTTCAGTGCTTTAACTCGAGCTTGTCAGCCAGACCCGCAAGCGCATTCCATCGCGGATCGGCCGGGGCCTCGTCGCAGGAACACTTTGCTTGATTCAGATTCTGACCACAGCGCGGGCAAAGCCCCTTACAGTCCGCCGTACAGAGGGTGCGACTTGGCAGGGAGAGCAACACCTGCTCGCGCACCACATCTTCCAGCAAAAGACCGCTCTCTTGATAATACCCGATTTCGGTCTCATCCGGGGTAATTGACCGCTCGCCGGCGTCCGCATCGGCGGCCTCCGGCCTGAAAATGAGGTCAAAATCGCCTTCCAGGGGGACAGCGACCGGAATGACGCATCTTGCGCATAAAATCTCGAAATCGGCGTCATAGTGGGCCCGCAGCCGGATATCGTTTACATGGGAGTTCGAGCTACGATGCTCGATCAAGAGATCGGCCACACCGTTAACCGGCAACGGACCGACCTGCCGGATGTCCGAGGCATAGTCCAATACCCCGGGAGCGATGACTTCGTTGAACTCAAGCGGCTCATCGACGAGTTGGACAGGGGTAATCAGCACCTATTAAGGTTAGCAGGTTCCCGGCACAGATCAAGTAACTGATCTTCAGGTGTTCAACCGGTGCTATCAACGGTAGTGGGCGGTGCTAATGAGACTGTTGGATTTTGTGACCCGCGAAGAGAAAACCAGGGGCTGAAGCCCGGTGCAAACTGGCACTTGCGGCACGACTGAAGTCGTGCCCTGATACACGGCCAGAGCTTCCGCAATCGTGCTCTAATGCAAAGCCAGTCAACCTGACTCACTGTTCTATAAACCGAATGAGTTCACCGAATCCTCGCCACATCAGGACCAACTATGCACCGCATCTTAGCAGCGCTTATGCTCCTCTCCGCCTCCGCTCTTGCGCAACAGACACCGACGACAACCGGAAGTGTCACAACCCCCGACGTCGACCTGGCCTATGAAACCTACGGCGCCGCAAGCCCCGCTACCCCCGTCATCATCGCCAATGGTGGTCCCGGATTGTCGCACATCTATATGCTGCAGAACGACGTATGGACGCGTCTCTCGCGTAATCGCCTGATCGTCTTCTACGATCAGCGCGGCACCGGCAAGTCGCAGCGTGTCTCGCCGGATGCGCCCTTTGGAATGGACGCCCAGATTGCCGACATGGAGGCCATCCGAGCCAGGTTCGGCTTTCAGAAGTTCGACCTGGTCGGCGACTCCTACGGAGGCTTGCTCGCGATGGCCTATGCCGCCGCCCACCCCGAACATATCGAAAAGATGATCCTCAGCGACTCCGCTGCCCCAGCGTGGAAGGACATCGTGCATATTCTTCCCGACGTCTTTCCTGACGTGATGGAACAGATCGCAGCGAGCCAGAAGAACTCCTCCCCCCGTACCGATCCCGATGAAGGCATCCGCAATCACTTCCTTATGCTCTTTTACAGTGAAGCCAATCGCGATGCCTATCTCGCTGGCGCCAAAGACCTCGGCGCCACCCCGAAGGTCGGTGCTGCGGTGCAAAAGGCAACCCGCACTCTGGACCTCACGCCGGAACTCCCGAAGTTCAAGTTTCCCACCCTGGTCATTACAGGCCGATATGACATGAATGTTGCCCCTCTCACCGCGTGGAACATCTACAAGGCCATCCCCGGCGCGAAGTTCGTCGTCTTTGAGAAGAGCGGACACTTGCCGTCCTACGAAGAGCCTGACAAATATGTGAAGGTGGTCGATGCGTTTCTGAGTCAACCCTGACAAGAAGCAATAAAAGCAGAATAGCCGAGTCTTAACCGTTACGATGGTGCGTCCAATATCGATATGAGCGAGAAGTGGAAAGCAGCAGACATTCCGTTCCTGGCCGGCAAGCGCATTCTGATTACAGGCGCAAACAGCGGCATCGGATACCACGCGGCGTTGAAGCTTGCTCGCAAAGGGGCATACGTGATGCTTGCCTGTCGCGATCGCCAACGTGGGGAAGTGGCTCTCGCACGTCTCGACGCTGACGCGCCCAGCGCCCATACCGAGTTGGTAATCCTCGACCTTGCTTCTCTTGCCTCAGTGCACAGTTTTGCGGAGAAAGAACTGGCGCGACAACGCCCGCTCGACATCCTCATCAACAACGCAGGTGTCATGGCGCCACCCAAACGACTTGAGACAGTGGACGGTTTCGAGTTGCAGTTCGGCACGAACGTCCTTGGCCACTTTGCCCTGACCGCGCTGTTGATGCCGGCACTTGAGCAGGCTGCGGCTGAATCCCCTGACCGGCCGCGCGTCGTCACGATCGCGTCGATTGCGCACAAACGAGGCCAGCTCAACTTCGACGATCTGCAATCAAAGAAAAACTACGGCCCGATGCGGGCTTACCAACAGTCAAAACTCGCCGATCTGATGATTGCCTTCGAACTCGACCGCCGTCTGCGCGCTGCAAACTCCCGCATTATGTCCGTTGCGGCTCATCCCGGAGTCGCCAGCACTAACCTCTTCCAGACTGGCGATTATTCTTCCTTTGAGAAGACGATTCGTAACGTTGTGGGTCACGCTATCAGCCTGGTCCTGAATACGGACGCGGAGGGAGCGCTCCCCACGCTGTATGCTGCAACCGCACACGATGCAGAGAGCGGAGGCTATTATGGCCCACAGGGCTTCCAGGAGATGCGCGGCGCCGAGGTTGAACCGGCCAAAGTGGCTCGGCAGGCTCTCGATACTTCCGCCGCCGCTCGTCTATGGCAGGTCTGCGAAGACCTCACAGGAATCCAATTCATGTAGCGCTGTATGCGAGAAGCTCTATGGTGCACGGGCAGCCTCAACCATCAAGGTACCGAATTGCTGCTGGTAGTTGGTGCTCCAGTTTCCATTCACGTCAGCGCATCCCAGGTAAAGGTGTTTTAGTCCGGCGAACCGAGGGGTAAACATCACTTCGACCGTAACTGTGACGATATTTCCTGAGACATTTACCGACGAACCAGAAGCCAGTACTGTGCATTGGGAGTTGCTGAACGAGGACGAAGACCCCGCAATAATCGGGTGAGAGCCCCATGTCCCACCCAGGTCTGGAACCAACCAGATTGCATTGGTCGCAATGTCATAGCGGAGCAGACATTCCTTCGAGGACCATCGCGATCTTTCTCCTGGCACAGCCTTGTCCGACATGATTGATACAGTGACTTCCTTAATGTGCGGACCGCCGTTGGGATCCTGGAATGTTGCTGTCAATTTCTGTGAGGAGCCTGTAGAAGCGGACGATGTGACAGAAACTGGTGATGATTGCGCCGTCGAGGTCACGGTCATCCGAGTCTTTGAGCAACCGACAAGAATGAGGCCAGAGCATAGGGCTATTGCGAAACGCATGGTTGAGGAGGTCCTGTCGTTTCCCAAGCTACTACGATGCACCTTACTCAGCCAGGAGCGGAGTCGAACGTGACAATATATTGACACTCTTCAGATTATTTAGTGACACACTTGCGACCGTCGCGCGATAAGTTTGAAGCGCGATCTGTCTTATGGTGAAACTCAAACATCTACGCCATCCGCTTCAAACCGCGAATACCGCAAAGGAGATGCTCGCGGCGCGGCTGAATATGTGGACGTTTGCAACTCACGGTGCGCGACGTTTCAGACTTGATCCTCGCTTCAATCTACAGAGTGTCAGTGATGGATTTGCATCTCGAATTGATGATTCAAATGACGATACCGAGCTATTGGAGAGAATCTGCGACGCTTATGTCAAAGCTGTCGATCAGCAACGGTTCACTTCAAATGCCTATGCAGCCACAGAGTGGTGGCAGCTCGTTCGACAGCGGAGTCTTGGACCGGTGACGCGAGCGCTGGAGACACGGGATATCGACTCGCTGCGCAGGATGTACCGCAATTTCTTCCGTGATTCCTGTTCCGCAGGCTTGCTGGGAGTGCCTTACGGTATGGCAAAGGCGTATTTCGGTGGCCAGATTAGTGATTTTCATCGTCGCTTTTATTTAAGCCATGCTCTGTATCGTCTCGACTATTGGAAGACTCAGACGAACAATCGCTTTGAATTGCGTGACCTGGCGGGTCCGGAGATCGGAAACCCTTTTGGTGTTCGAATCGACGGCACCTTTGTAAGAGTGGGAGCCGACTATGCCCATTGTTGCGCCCAACAGGTAGATTCCCTGATTGGTTTGGAGAGATCCTCCGTCGCAGAGATTGGGGGAGGTTTTGGCGGAATGGCTTACTATCTCCTCCGTGATCGCGCGAACATTACCTATTGCGGATTTGATCTTCCAGAGAGCATCGCGCTCGCTTCCTACTACCTTATGAAGGCGTTTCCTCATTCGAGGTTTCTGCTTTACGGCGAACAAGCACTGACCAGGGAGTCGATCGACGCGGCGGACGTCGTGCTGATGCCCACCTTTGAATTAGCAACCATGGCTGCTGAAAGCATTGATGTGGCTTTTAGCTCTCATGCGATGGCGGATCTCTCGTCTGAAGCGATAGCGGAATACGTGAAAAACGTCGCTCGCATGACACGATCTGCGTTTTTGTATATCGGAAACAGCAGGGCCAGCAAATCAATCTCTGATCTCGTAAGTAATAGCTACGATTCGTTTCGTCTGACCTCGACGCGCTCCTCCGGTTGGCATAGCCACAAAGTTTCTGGAGCGGGCGTGGGTGGGGCGGCAGGTCGTGCAGCCTCCACGATGTTTGAGCAATGTTACACACGCGTTTCCGTTCCTCAGAATGAGTTGGCACCCTTAGCAAATTAGCTGCTACCCGGGATTCGTTTGGAGGATTAACAACCCTGCCCGTCACGCTGTACGGAGAAGGCCAGATGTCGATCGTTGGGCAATGCCGCGGTACGATCCAAAGACTGGTCTGCGGCGGCACTTTGATTCCGCAGGCATTCACCATTGGATTAGAGGATCCGCAGACGGAAATAACAGTGTGGCTACAGGGAATGGGGACGCCGATCGACATAACTGATCGCCACTCTATGGCATGTGCCGATCCATTTACTGTCTGCATTGCTTTCAATAATGAGGAAAAGCTCCCCGAAGCCAATCTTCGGGACTTGTCGATAAAGTTTTGTGAACGAGATGGTGGGAGGCGAACGCTGGGAGAGATCCACCTCGATAGCAAGAGGATAGCCGTTATCCCCGCAATCGGATTACAGCTCATGTTGTTCGAAGCACGACGCTCCTCAAACTATTGCCTGCCGAAGGCACGCATCTGGGTCCACTATTTGCTTCAGAGACATTCACTATGGAAAAAAGCCGACAGTGCCGGTATAAAAATGTCTTTCCTGGAGAGGCGGGCGGTGATGGTTATGTTTATACGACCTCATCCGGTGGTGCTCGTGAGCCTTGATGGTGATGGCGGCGGAAATATTTTTCCTATGAATATCATGGGTAGTCTCAATCGTGACTATCTCGCCTTTGCACTGAAAAACTCAAGGATCGCAGCACGTCTTGTGGAGCGCGCTCGACGCGTGGTGTTAAGCGACGTTCCATTGTCACAGACGTCCCTCGCTTATCGGCTGGGGGTAAATCACGGAAAATCATCCGTTGACTGGGACCGGCTTCCTTTCGCTACAAAGTTATCGCCGCAATTTAAATTCCGGGTTCCGACTTTCACTCATAGGGTAAGAGAGATAGAAGTCGAGACAATCCGCGATTTGGGAAGTCATACATTTTTTGTAGGTCGTATCGTTGGCACTGAGCGATCTGCTGACGCTGTTGGGCTATCTATCATCCATGGCTTTTATCAGGCGTGGCGGCTCAAGGGGAATCGCGAAGAACTAAAGACCTCATTGGCGAATGACCTCTTCAATAAACGAGGCACACCGCATAGCTCAATACCCCTTTAGAGAGTTCAATCTGATGCCGATCACGTCCACTCCACCTCAGGTATCCTCTTCGGCCAATGCGACACATAGGCTAAAACTGGCGCTTTGGGCAGTATTGGCTGCAACGACGATTTCGGTAATTTTTTATAGCGAAGTTCCTCTTTTGCGCCAGGCAAAGGAGCGAGATTACCTGAGCACAATCCCCTGGTTGATCGTTCCACACGTTGTTGGTGGAATCGCAGCGCTAATAATTGGCCCGATTCAATTCTCTGGCCGACTTCGCCGCCGAAATCCTAAGTTTCACAGAATCCTTGGACGGGTTTATGTGGGCTCCGTTTTCATTGCAGCTCCGCTTGCCGTTGTAATGTCCAACCACCGTCATGATCCCCACGCCATCCACTTCGTAGCCGCAACGTCTGTGCAGGCTGGAACCTGGATTGTTACGACGACCGCTGCCTTTCTCACTGCACGTAATCGATATATCCAACAGCACCGCGAATGGATGGTGCGCTCCTATGCCATGACCTTCACCTTCGTTGGCACGCGGGTTCTGCAGCCCATTCCCGCATGGAATCGGCACAGCGAAGCGGGCTTTGCCATGGAGATCCTTGTGATCACTTTCATGGCTGTGCTGATTCCCGACCTCGCTTTCCATTGGCGCGAACTTACTACCCGCCGTCAATAGAACCCGTTGGATGCGAGGTGCGTACTGCGATGAAAAGACTATGAAAGCCGCGGGAGCCATGGCTACGTCAAAACTGATGCCGCCCTTACCCCCTGGTGTTATCGACATTGGACCTATATCGATATCACGCAAATGGCTCGCAGCTGCTGAGTGGATATTGCTTGCACTCTTAACTGCACAGATTGGTCTTCGCACAGCACCGAGGGCATGGCAGTCGCTAAATAGTGATTTTCCCAATTACTACTTAACTGCTCGTTTGGTGCGCGAACACTTCGATACCTCGCGCATCTATGAGTGGGTATGGTTGCAGCGCCAGAAGGATCACCGCGAGATAGATCAATCGACGGTCGGCATGGTGCCCATCACGTCATTTTCGACGCTTGTCCTCTATCCAGTCGCCTCGATGCCTGCTTTGGCCGCAAAGCATTGTTGGCTCATCGTCAACCTTGGGCTACTGCTGGCTACCCTCTGGCTCCTACAGTCATTGACAGGATTATCGTGGCGTCGAGTTTTATTTATCACGGCCCTAAGCTTTCCATTGCGCGTAAACTTCCTGCTCGGCCAATACTACGTCCTGCTGCTTTTCCTGCTGACCCTGGCCTGCTGGTTATACCTCCGTCAACGCCGATTCATGGCGGGAGTTGCCGTCGGGCTTGCGGCTGGATTGAAGATATTTCCAATTGTGTATCTCGTATATTTCGTTCGAAAAAAAGACTGGAGAGCGTTTGCAGGTGGAGTGGCCGCTTCCCTGAGCAGTCTTGCAGTCTCTATCCTCGTGTTTGGCTCGGCGCTTAGCCGCATCTACGCTACCCAGGTATTACCAGCAACATTTCGCGGCGAAGCTCTTGCTCCTTATAACCTTCAGGCTGCCTCTCTCTCTTCGCTGCTGCATCGACTCTTCGTCTATGAACCGCAGCTGAATCCAAACCCCGCTGCCAATCTCCCATGGATGTTCTCCCTCCTTCATCCTCTGTTACTAACGGCGGTGATGGCGCCAGCAATTCTTCTGGCAGTACCTTCTGACTCTCGTCCCCGTCGAATTCAACTCGAGTGGGCTTCGGTTCTGTTTGCCAGCCTGGCGATCTCGACATCTCCTGCCTCCTATCTGTTCACCATGTTGATATTGCCGGTCGCACTGATGTTGGGTTTTCTTCAGGAGAAGAAACAGTGGTTCCGGGTTGCTGTCCTGTTATTGCTGTATGTTGCAGCTGGCTTTTTGGGAGGAAGAAATGGCGGGGCGAATGGTTGGTTCGCATTAGTTGAGGTCCCGAGGTTATACGCGCTTATTTTGCTTGGCGTCCTTAGCTATCTGACTTTGCTTGAAGAGTCCCCATTCAAAGAGTCAAAGGCCCATCGGCCTGTGTGGCTTTTTGCTCTGCTTATATTTCTGACGCTCAGTCTCGCAACCAGTCTTCGCCACCAGCATGATCTCTATGCTGGCTATAAGTGGAGAATCGTAGAATCGCCAGAGATCCTGAGCGCGAGTCACCCGGCTATTGGGAACGATTCCACTCTGTTTATCGCGCTGCTGAGCGACGGCTATCATTCAGCAGTCGTCCATGGAAAGACTGTCACATTTAGCGACAAGAGTGACGGCGATCATCTTGCGATCACCGCCAACACAAACGAACAATGGGTAGAACAGGCGAAGAAGACCTCCGTCGTTCGGTCCGCGCTTTCGGCGAGAGATGATATTCGACCGGGTGAATCGCCTGTGATTTCGTTCGACAGCCGGTGGATAGCATTCCTCAGGGAGGATCGCGGCCGTGCACGAATTTGGGTTCGCGCTCTGGATCGGGAAGACACACCAGCAAGGCTGGTTACTCCGCCCGAGTTCGACGTGCTTGAGCTGTCATTTCTTCCCAATGGCTCTTTGATCTTTTCCGCGAATGCCACGGGGTATTCTTCTCTGTACGTTACAGAGTCTGACGGTAGCATTCACACTCTCGGAATAAACGAGGCTCGATATCCCACCGTGTCGCCAGACGGGCGCTGGCTTGCCTACAGCAAGCTACAAAGCGGGAATTGGAATTTGTGGGTACGCGATTTGAGCAATGAGCAAACCGACAGGCTCACACACGCAGAATGCAATGATACGGAGCCAGCCTGGGAAGCAGATTCCAAAACATTGGTTTATGCGAGCGATTGTGGAAGAGGCCTCTGGTTGTCGGCGCTCTGCCGACGCAGAGTCATACCTTAGCAAGGCAACAAACTGGTTTCAATTTACTTCGCTTGCGAGCAGGATGATCGAGAGCCCAGGATATCTACGATGCGGTGGTAGTGCTGGCGCGCTTCGTTGGATGGGACACTCGGGAGACCTTTAACGGTTCGACGTATGCCCTGGACAGCCGTATAGGCGCGGCGTTTGACGTGATCTGCGAGGGGATGCTTGCCCGGGGGTGCCGGGGTCACTCCTGCCCGGCGAAGATAATAATTCGCCTTGAATAGGTTCTCCCATTCCGATTCGTGAAATTGGAAATTAATGTTAAGGCTGACCGAAACGTTATTACCGTTCTGCAGCCAATGCGGGGTATTCACGGGACTATGCACCCCGGTGCCGGGTCGCATGTGAAAGACCATCGCTCGCGATTCATATTGTGGCTTATAGACCGCGGAGAGATTGTCGACTGCCCAATAGCGTTCAAGTTCGTCGTCTGGAAGCACTTCTTTATCGGAGCGGTCGAAGAAGTGAATATCTTTATTGCCCTGAATCTGAAGTAACCAGGAACACTCGCGGTCGATGTGGTATTCAGTGACCCGATTGGGAGAAGTAATAAAGAGGATGGCTTCAAACCATTTAATATTTTTTACTATGTCCTTGCCTGCAAGGTCCAAAAGATTCAAAACGCAGTTCTCGAAGACTTCGCGATACCGGGGCTCACGTTCAATGTGCTTCAGAATCATCCAGGTCGCTCCATTTTCAATCCCAGCGACTATCTCGGCGAAATCGATTTTTGCAGTGCCGCGATTCGAATTACCGGTTCCCTGGTCGAAATAAACGTCCCCCTTTGGATGGTGCGGGTCCTTGCGCTCTGAAACTCGCTGCGCAAGCTCAGCAAGCGCGGGAAGCTGAAAAAGAGGATCGGATGCCAGCGTGTGCTGAACCTCGTGCGGCAGGCGATTGAAGTTTTTCTTGAAGACTTCAGAATCGCAATCAACAATACGCTCTGAGACGGACGGCATGGTTATCTTCCTTCTTTAGCTCGTGAATCTATTGCGCGGACATACTTGAGATAGCAGTTCTGAGTTGACCAGCATCTTACTCGAGAAGAATATTTCTATTTAATGATCTACCTTGACGTCGCTGCTGTCACCGGTCACGCCTTGGCCTGAATGGGATTTGACAATTTAATGACAAAAGCCAGATAACTACCCAACTTCTAATCACTAGCATCTTTCTTGCCGATGGCTTTCTCTTCCAGTTCGTCGGGTTTGGGTGACGACGTGACGACTGCCAACCCTCCCACAGGGGCTACTGCCAACGCCACGGCTGCACACCCCCCATCCCACGTCAGACCAAACCTTACCAAGGTGTTGCCTGAGATCTGGAAACTTGTACGGTCACGCCGTTGGCCTCTCGCGGGCTGTTGTCTTCTGATAATCCTCAACCGCTTTTGCAGCTTCGCCGTCCCGGTCTCTTCGCGTTACCTGATCAATAACGTGATGTACCAACACCAGGTTGAAAAGCTGGCTCTCATCATCGGCGTCGTCGCAGGTGCAACTTCTATTCAGGCCATTACTACTTACATTCTGGATCGGTACCTCGCGGTCACAGGTCAACGCCTGATTGCAGAGCTGCGCATGAAGGTCCAAGAGCACATTGGCCGCTTGCCCATCTCCTTCTACGATCAAAACCGAATCGGCACTCTGGTTGCGCGCATCATGACTGACGTGGAAGGGGTCCGCAACCTGGTAGGCGCGGGTTTTCTGGACTTTGTCGGAGGAGTGTTTACTGCCATCATTGCGTTTGCCATCCTCGTCCGGATAAGCACACTGATGACGGTTCTTACCTTCGGCATCCTCATCACCTTCGCATGGTTTCTAAAGAAGGTGTTCGGCGTAACGCGTCCTATTTTTCGCGAGCGCACGAGAATTAATGCCGAGGTTACCGGGCGACTCACGGAATCGCTCGCGGCGGTGCGAGTCGTCAAGGGATACCATGCTGAAAAAAGCGAGGCTCGCGTCTTCGCGAAAGGTGTCAACCGCCTCCTGCATAACGTCACTCGATCCATCACAGCTCAGGCTTTCATGTCTCTTTGCTCCACCATGGTCCTTGGAATTGTCGGCGCGCTCATTATGTATCTGGGAGCAAGGGAGACTATGGCGCATCGTCTCGACGTGGGGGGCTTTGTCGAATATATCCTCCTACTGGCCTTCATGGTTGCTCCCGTCGCGCTATTGGTCTCCGTTGGGACTCAACTCAACGAGGCACTGGCTGGTCTCGAGCGCACGGCGGAGATCCTGAACGAACCCGAAGAGGATGGCGGGTTGAACCGCACGCGAGGGATTGACGCAATCCTGGGGGGTGTTGCCTTCAAGGACGTCACCTTCGCCTATTCGCCCGAAAAGCCCGTTCTCCATGGCATCAGCTTCCAATCCAAGCCTGGAACTGTTACAGCTCTCGTCGGTTCCTCTGGTTCAGGGAAGTCAACCATCATCTCGCTCATCTGTGGTTTTCACACTGCTATCGGTGGCGAGGTCTTGATCGACGGCGTGGATCTCAGCACGATCCGGCTCAGCAGCTTCCGGCAGCAACTTGGTGTTGTTCTGCAGGAGACCTTTCTGTTCGACGGCACGATTCGCGAGAATGTTCTCTTCAGTCGCCCATGTGCTACTGAAGAGCAGGTGATAGAAGCCTGCCGCATCGCACGTGTCGACGAATTCGCAGAACGCTTTCCGGCAAGATACGACACAGTTGTAGGCGAGCGTGGAATCAGGCTATCCGGCGGACAGCGCCAACGTATCTCCATAGCGCGCGCCATCCTGGCTGACCCTCGCATTCTTATCCTTGACGAAGCAACGAGCTCGCTCGACTCCGAATCAGAGGCGCTGATTCAGAGCGGTCTCAACTTTCTGATGACGGGGCGGACAACCTTCGTTATTGCTCACCGCCTTTCAACCATCCGTAGTGCCGACCAGATTTTGGTCGTCGAGAACGGGACGATTGTTGAACGCGGCACACACGAGACTCTCTACCGTTTACAGAGCCGCTACTACGACCTCTACAGCCGCCAGTACGGGCTTGAGACCAATCTTTTTCTGGCTCCGGGCGAAGGAGACGAGATTGCCAACCAGCAATGAGTTGCAACGTAACAACCAATTAGGGTCGATTACGCGAGACGGAACGCAGCCGTTTCGCATCTTCTCCCTCACGATAAGGACTCCCGAAAGGATGATCGTATGTCGATAGCCGGACAATGCCGTTCAGCGATCCGGGAGCTTGCATTCGGGACCACACTTCTTCCGCAGGAATTTTTTCTCGGTATGCCAGATCCTCAGCCAGAGATCGCTGTATGGCTGCATGGAATGTGTAACCCCGTCGATGTAACTTGCCTTCACTCGATGGCCTGTGCCGCGCCATTCACTGTCTGCCTAGCCCTTGACGGAGACAAAAGGCAGAACGCCAAAGACTTTGGAGATTTGTCACTGAGATTTTGCGAGAGAGATGGGCAGAAGCAAACATTGGGAGAGATTGGCCTCAAGCTGATCACAACGATCTCAATTGGCGTTAGGGAACTAACCTTTTTTGAGGCGAGAAAATCAACCAATTACTGTCTGCCGACGATACGCCTCTGGGCTCACTATTTGCTTCACTCCTACCTGAACCGGGGGAAAGCGGATACTCCCGGAATGAAGATGTCATTCCTCGAAAGACGCGCTGCCATGGTGATGTTCATTTGCCCTCACCCCGTTTCGCTTGTGAGTCTTTCTGATGATGCCGGCGGCAACATATTCCCAATGAATATCATGGGGGATCTGGGTGGCGGATATTTTGGCTTTGCGCTGAAGGACTCGCGACGGGCAGCGCATCTCGTTGAACGGGTTGGACGCATTGCAGTAAGCAGTTTACCGCTGTCCCAGGCTCCCCTGGCGTACCAGCTCGCTGTGAACCACACCAAAGAGTTCATTGCGTGGGATCAACTTCCCTTCGAAACTAAGTTGTCGTGCAGCTTTGGCATTCCGATCCCTGTTTTCGCGCAACGCGTGAGGGAGATGGAGATCAAGAAGGTGCACAGTATCGGAAGCCACACCTTTTTTGTCGCGCAAATCATTCGTGATGAGATCTTTTCCGAAGGCCTGGAATTGTGCGTCGTCCATGGGTTTTATCAGGCCTGGCGGCTGAAAGGCCGCCGCACAGAACTGCAGACCTCCTTAGCAGCAGATTTACTCAACAAACGAGGACTCCAGACTGCGAGCCAGCTGCAAGATCAGAAGCTAAGTTGCAAAGTCGCGAAGCAACGTGCAAGCTGATATCCATGCCCGAACTGCCGGACATAGCCGCTTATATCAGCGCGCTGGAGCCGCGAATCGTCGGCCAACCGCTCCAGAGCGTGAGAATTGCGAGCGCTTTTCTGCTTCGTACCGCACAACCTCCTCTTGCAACTGTGGAAGGTCGCGTTGTGCGCGAGCTACGACGAATCGGTAAACGAATCGCAATTGGAGTAGAAGGCGATCTCTGGCTTGTCCTCCATTTAATGATCGCCGGACGACTGCATTGGCGACCGGCTGAAGCTAAGCTTCATGGCCGAAACAATCTGGCAGCCTTCGACTTTCCCAATGGTTCTCTGGTGCTTACGGAAGCTGGTACAAAGCGTCGAGCATCGCTGCATGTCGTTGCTGGAGAGCAGGAACTGAAATCGATTGATCCGGGAGGAATTGATGTCCTCTCCAGCGATGTCGCCAGCTTTCGTGCGGCACTTACAGCAGAAAACCGAACCCTCAAGAGAGCGCTCACCGATCCGCGGCTGGTCAGCGGAATCGGCAACGCCTACTCCGATGAGATACTGCACGCAGCGCAGCTCTCACCGATCACGCAAACTCACAAGCTGCAAGCGCAGGAGTGGGAAAGACTCCACGCGGAGACACGCAACACACTCGAACTTTGGATCAACCGGCTGCGAGCGGAAGCTCAGAGCGCGTTTCCTGAGAAGGTGACCGCTTTTCGTAAAGATATGGCGGTCCATGGGCGGTACGAGCAGCCCTGTCCAAGATGCGGTGAAAAAATCCAGCGAATTCGTTATGCGGATAACGAGACCAACTACTGCGCGCGATGCCAAACCGGCGGAAGAGTGCTGGCAGATCGCAGTTTGTCCCGGCTCCTGGGCTCGGACTGGCCACGTACGCTTGATGAGCTCGAAGCGTTGAAACGACGCTGACACATTAGCAACGAATTATCTGCGGCCGACAAGGAGAAAGTCGGATGGGACGGCACGGCATTTTAAGTTTTCTGTTGAGCGCCACATGGTGCCGTCAGTGAAGGTAACGGAGATGAGATCCGCCCAGCGGACGGACCCGACCTGTTGCATCCAAACATCGGCCTCATTGAGTCCGTTGCTCCCAGGTCGACGTTCAAGCTTGAAGCTCTTTGAGATGCTGTCCTGAGAGGCAGAAAAGTTGGCAGGAAGGACAATTCCCTTCATGGAGGTGGCGTAGACGGTGACTTCGATGCTGTCGATAGCCGGCTGGGCGAGTTGGTCGAGTATGAAATGGAGTCCCTGTCTGAAGCCAGGTTGTCTTCCATCATTGGCGTACAACATCTGGCTTCCAGCCTGACGGCTGGCGAAGAAACCTACTGGACATCCAGAGTTGTCTGAGAGGATGGGGCGGGCGACGACTCCCCTTCCCGAGGCAATGGTGTTATCTACAAGGTTTTTCTCAATGGCTGATTGCCCAGATGCCAGAGTACAGGCGAGGAAGAGGAGCGAAACGGAGAGTCTGCGCATGAAGGACCTCCCAAGGCCTCCAGCTTACGCTTGTGCTGTGGGAGTGTTCAACCGTCCTACAGTCAGGTTATTGCGTGGTGCCAGTGAGGAATATCTGCTCGGGATGTACTGCGATGACACGGTAGAGAGCGAACTGACGAACGTTTTGGCTGCGCAACTCAAACAAGAGACTCGCCCGATTACTGCCGTCAGCATCAACAACATCAACGAACTGCATCTTTGGAGTTCTATCAAGATGGGCCGCATCGGTGACGCTCTGGATAACTGGTTTGACGTCGCCGAGACCGTCTGCCTGAGCCACGATCGTGACGTAATGCAGGGCGGCGCCAGTACCCTCGGTATGCGCAGAATAGACGTAGGTTGCCGCACCTCCATAACTGAGTGTGTAGGCTTTCAACTCCTCGTCCAGTAAGGGCTGAGGGGGAGGGACGGGGGTTGGACGACGCGACCTGACAGGAGGAGCAGTGGCAGGTTTCTTCGCTGTCGGCGCTGGGGTGGCAGTTGTTTTTGAGGGCGATCCGTAGGAAGCCAGTTGCGCCCTGGCCATGCTCTGGACTTTCTCGAGGATCTCCTTGTGCTGCGCCTCATCGTCCCAGTCGAGAGCATATGGATGTGGGTCACGATTGGCCGCGTCCGAGACGGCGACCATCTGGTGCAGATTGGGCGGGATGCCTGCGAGCTTCGGCAGATCAGCCTCTGTCATAGCACTGGCGGGCTTGCCGTGATGGAGATTCGGACGATCGGGATCATCGTTCAGCGATCCAACACCGCTGACTGCCCCGGTGTTATTGGCCCCGTTGCCGGCTTTCCTTGCATCTTCCGCTGTACGGCGCTTCAGGGTTGGCCGATCCGGATCGTCTGCCGGCGAAGAACCGTTTGCGGACGTGGATGCAGCGTCAGGAGGGGTGTCACCGGGAGCTCGACGCTGCATTGTGGGCCGGTCGGGGTCGTCCGCTGGACTGGTACCCGTTTGGGTCGATGCAGTTGTGGTGGTGGAATCGCCGCCAGCCGTGGTGTCGGGTGCGTGACGCTTCATTGTTGGCCGGTCGGGATCATCCGGTGGCGACGAGGTACTGCCGTTGGTTGAGCCTGCGCTCGGCGACGTACTGGATGCGGGCGTGGAGTTATCTCGGCGCTTCATTGTTGGACGATCTGAATCGTCGCTGGACGCCTGGCTTGCTGTGCCGGATGTCGTCGAGTCGGTTTTGCCGTTTGTCTGCGTTGTTGCTGGCTTGCTCTGGTCGTTGGTGGTAGCGGGTGCTGCCTCTCCACTCGTCTTTGTGACGAGGTGGGGGCGGTTCGGGTCTGTCGAGGCGGCCGTAATTACTGGCAGAGTTTTGGACGACTTCAAAGCAGTGGCCGTCCTCCTTGGTGCGGCTAGAGGCTTGACACTGCCGTAGCCAAACCAGCCATCGTCGAAGGCAGAGTCACCAGTTGCCTCAACACCCTGCAGATGCTTCGCATACGAAAGATCAAGTGTGCCCTTGTCTATGCCGGCGGCCTGCAGGATGTACAGGTTACCAGGGAGTAGAGCGAAGGGGATGGGTCGGGCGATATAAACGCCGGCGTCCTGGAACTTGCTCTCGATGAAGAGGGAGACGGGGATGAGACGGCTGGCAGTCGGTTTGGCGAAGTCGCCGGTCCACTCGTAGACACCGACGGCGCGGACGACCTGCTCGGTCTTGGCGACCTTGTGCGTCTGGGCGGAGGCCACAGACGCTGCGAGGGTTGCGGCGGCGACGAGGATGGGATGGAAGGCGCTTTTCATGATGCTCAAGGGTCTCTGCTAAGGAGTTTAGACGCTATTTGTACGAGATTGTTCTGCCCTTCATGGGCGAGCGGGCGGGGCGAGGGATTTCGGCTAGTATTCGGATTATGAAACAGGGTTCGCCGCTGCTGGATGTGAAGGATTTGTCGATTGCGTTTGGTGAGCGTGAAGCAGTGCGGGGTATCTCTTTCGGGATCAACGCCGGGGAGACGCTGGGGCTGGTGGGCGAGTCGGGGTCGGGGAAGTCGGCGGCTTCGCTGGCTGTGTTGCGGCTGCTACCTGTTTCTGCCGGGGTTTCGGGATCGGTGTTGTTTGATGGCGAGGAGTTGCTGGGCGTGCCTGAAGAGGCGATGCGGCGGCGGCGCGGGCGTGAGATTGCGATGATCTTCCAGGAGCCAATGACTGCGCTTAATCCTGTCATGGAGGTAGGGGAGCAGATTGGGGAAGCCGTCAGGGCGCATCATCCCGAACTGGCCGGACGGGTCGTCAAGGCCAAGGTGTTTTCGGCCATGGAGGCGGTGGGGCTGGAAGATGTGGAGAGGCGGGCGAAGGACTATCCGCACCAGTTTTCAGGAGGACAGCGGCAGAGGATTCTGATTGCGATGGCTATTGTGAACCGGCCGCGGCTGCTAATTGCCGATGAACCCACCACGGCGCTGGATGTGACGGTGCAGGCGCAGATTCTTGGGCTTTTGAATGACTTGCGGCGAGAGCACAAGCTGGCAATGTTGTTTATCTCGCATGACCTGGCGGTTGTCGCGCAGGTTGCGGACAGGGTGGTGGTGATGCGGCGTGGCGAGATTGTCGAGACGGGTGGGGTGCGGGAGATCTTTCGCGCGCCGCAGCATGAGTACACTCGCAGGCTGCTGGCTTCGGCGCCTACGATGACGACGGACCGGTTGAGACCGTTGGCTTCCGTGGGTTGATGCGGTAATGGGTCAGTTTGGTGTAATGGCTGAGGTTTCCGAAAAAACGACTTTCGAGGAACGTCGCCAGTACAAGGGAGGTGGGGGCAGGGTCTCCTGTATTATTGTCGCGCGTGAGTTCCGCCTAAGCTCCCGGCGGTCGAAAAGGCATCGACATCGCCTCTAAAAGCTAGATAGTCAGGACGGGTGATTTCGGTTCCTCGAGGCATAGTTCATCTAGGCATAAAAGCACATCGGATGGAGGAACCTATGAAACAGTTCACACTCTTCTTCCTATTTGCAGTTGCAACAATGGGCGGCCTAGTTGTCCTCATTGCCCCTGCACCAGGACACGCAAGCGGGGAATCCGCCCCGGCCTTCGTTACCGAAGTCCCTCACGGGTACCGCGACTGGAGATGGATCTCCTCAACCCATGAAATAGGCAATCTCAATAGCTTAGGTGCCGTCCTGGGCAACGATGCAGCGATCAAGGCCTACCGGGATGGTAAGCTTCCGTTCCCGGACGGCGCGATCCTTGCTGCTTTGCATTACAGTTACGTGCCGTCAGAGGAAAACAACCAAGTCTTTGGCAAAGTTCAATCTTTCATTCCCGGGGCCCCCACGAACATTCAATTCATGGTCAAGGACTCAAAAAAGTACGCCGCAACCGGTGGCTGGGGGTTCGGTCACTTCGCAAACGGCAAACATGGCGACGCGGCGTTTATGAAAAGCTGCTTCCCCTGCCACGAGAAGGCCAAAGCGACCGACCTTGTCTTTACTCACTACGTACCTTGATGGCTGAAAGCCCGAGCCGAAAAGAACTGAGACTCCGCGTTGATACGGCCAGGTTTTCATTGCGGAGGAATGTCTATAGACTAGGGAATTGGTCGATTCGCTTTTTCCACTGCGATGCGCGCGCTCATACTTTCGGATATTCACGGGAATCTTGAAGCACTGACTGCTGTTCTGGCGGCGGCAGAGCCGTATGATGCGCTGTGGAATCTTGGAGATATGGTGGGGTATGGAGGTAGTCCGAATGAGGTCATCGACCTGATGCGGACTAAGGCGCAGATCAATGTGCGTGGGAATCATGACCGGGTTTGTGCGGGGCTGACCTCGGCGCTGGGTTTCAATCCGGTGGCACGGGCGGCGGCGAACTGGACGAATAAAGAGTTGACTCCAGAGAATTTAGCGTGGCTGAAGGGAGTGCCGGCGGGGCCGATTCAGCCGGAGGAGCCGGGAGTGACTTGTGTGCATGGGTCGCCGTTGAATGAGGATCAATATATCTTGAGCATGCGGGATGCGTGGGCTCCGCTGCAGCAGATGGGGACGGCTATTACGTTCTTTGGACATACGCATCTGCAGGGTGGGTTCTCGCAGAAGGAGCATGAGTGGCATGAGATCAAGCCGCAGTATCGTACGAAGAATGAGGCTGATAGCTGGGTGATGGAGATTCCTGAGGGGACGCGGCATCTGATCAATCCGGGGGCTGTGGGGCAGCCGCGGGATTGTGACTGGCGTGCGGCGTTTGTCATCTACGACTCGGTGGCGCAGGAGATGATCTATCATCGCGTTCCGTATGAGGTGCAGGCTGCGCAGGGGCGGATTCTGATGGCTGGGTTGCCGGAGCGGCTGGCGGCCCGGCTGCGCGAAGGACGTTAATCTTTTAAAGGCTGTTTTTGGGTGGGGTTCTGCAATTTTCGGGGGAAAAACGCGGTTCTTAGGTGAACATAGCGTGGTTCTTATGCGCAAAAACGTGGTTTTTAGGTGGCTTTTTTTGCGGTGCGAAAAACATGCCACTTTTTGAAAATAAATCTGTGGAAATCGGACGTGGATAGAATGACCCTTTCCAGGAATCAGGATATGACGAATCTTTCGACCATGCGTGCGATGGTGCTGGAGGCGTACAACTCGCCTCTTCGTTTGATGGAGATCGCGCGGCCAACGGTGGGCGTGGGCCAGGTGCTGGTGCGCATCATGGCCAGTGGAGTGAATCCTCTCGACACGAAGATTCGAACGGGGAATGGTGGGCATGCGAGGCAGACTCCGCCTGCTGTTCTTGGCATGGATCTGGCTGGAGTCGTGGAAGAGGTGGGGAGCGGCGTCTCTGGCTTTCGCGTGGGGGACGAGGTTTATGGAATGGCTGGCGGGATCGGCGGGCTGCAGGGAACACTGGCGGAGTTTGCGGCGGTCGATGCGGAGCTTGTTGCGAAGAAGCCTGCGAACCTGACGATGCGGCAGGCGGCGGGAGTTCCTCTCTCGTTTATTACGGCATGGGAGGGATTGGTCGATCGCGCTGCGGTTCGTGCGGGGCAGACGGTGCTTGTGCATGCCGGTGCGGGTGGCGTGGGGCATGTGGTGGTGCAGATTGCGAAGGCACGCGGGGCGAAGGTGTTTGCTACAGTGTCCGCGGAGAAGAGGGCGATTGTGGAGGGGTATGAGGCTGTGCCGATTGATTATCGGGCAATGAAGGTTGAGGAGTACGTTGCGCCGCATACAGGTGGCGCCGGGTTCGATGTGATCTATGACACGGTGGGCGGAGCTGTGCTGGATGACTCGTTTGTTGCGGCGAAGGTTTATACGGGTCATGTGGTGAGTTGTCTGGGGTGGGGAACGCATAAGCTGGCTCCGCTTTCGTTTCGCGGGGCTACTTATTCGGGCGTGTTTACGCTGTTGCCTATGTTGACCGGGAAGGGCCGGGAGCATCATGGGGAGATTATGCGCGACGCTACTCAGTTGGCAGAGGCGGGCAAGCTGGTGCCGCTGGTGGATGAGCGGCGGTTTTCGCTGGAGACGGCGATGGACGCGCATGCGCTGGTTGAGAGTGGGAAGGCTTTGGGGAAGGTTGTGGTGGAGGTTGCGGAGTAGTTGGGTCTAAGCTTGTGCGGCAAGTTCTCGCTCCAGCAAATTATTTTCTTTGAGTACGGGGTGGCTCGTATTGGAATGCCTGCTCCAGGGGAACACCGAAGACGTGCGCGATGCGGAAAGCTACTTCAAGAGAGGGCGAGTATTTATCCCCCTCAATCGCGTTGACGGTTTGACGAGTGACGAAGACGAGGTCGGCGAGCTCCTGCTGTGTCATGGAGCGGGCGGCGCGGAGTTCACGGATGGTGTTGCTGATTGCAGACTTCACGGTTGTTTCACTCGCTGACCCTTGTGCCGATAGTTGACGGTGATGCGTGAGGATGTCATGCGGACATCCGATAGGCGACGAGCTCGCGGATTATGCGAGCCGACCCGGCGAGGATAAGCAGGTGGAAGAGCATGCCTATGAGGAAATTGGCTGAGCGCATGCTGCCGTGATCCCAGTACAGGACGAGGATAAGAACAAGACCTATCCAGAGAATGAGGTTGCTCCAGCGGGTGCCAATCGAAGCGACGGCGCGATCGCGCTCGTCTTCAACGACGTTGCCGGAGCCTCGACGGACAAAGGTCCGAATGAACACGAAGAGGAAAAGTAGTCCTATGAGGACCGCATGGAAATAGTGGTGTCCCGGGCCAGAGTGGACCAGGAAGCGCGCGTAGAACCCGACTACGACGAGGATGCCGGCAAGCTGAGCCCAGAGCATCTTTTCCTGAAAACCAAAACGCGACATGCGCTTTCTCCGTGTCAAAAATATTTGACAGGATGACTGTACAAAAGAGATGGGTTGATGTCAAATATTTTTGACACAGTTTTACTTGACTGACTAACTGCTATTTCTTTTTCTTTGGGGTGGGAGGAACCGTCCCAAGCTCGTACTTAATTTCATCAAGCAGAACCCTTAGTTCTTCGAGGTTGTCTTTCCTGAAATAGAAAGCGCTTCCCCCAAAAGAGGGAAGGTCTAATAGCTTCTTAATTTCTCCCTCTAGACCAAATCCAGCTTGGTTCCGCAGGGTCTGTTTCCTGGTTTCGTATATAACCATGTCGGCGGGCTGGAGAGGAACGCAATCTTCCCAAGTCATCGGGGAGATTGTGGTGAAGTATCGTGAATAGCGAAATCCTGGATCTTCTTTGTATTCATAGAATGCTCTATTGAGAGCTTCATCGTAGAACTTAGTGTGATCGTGAACCAGTACAACTGTGGTTTTTTCATATCCTGGATTTCTGCTATGAATTTCAGATCCAAATTGAAGCATCAGATATTGAAGTAGAACTTGATAGCAGGCTCTTTTTTTCCTATTGTGATCGGTTATTTTGAAGACTTCCATAAGTTCGGCAGGGCGCAAGCTAAATGAAACAGAATGAATAGCACCCGTGCCTTCGATGATTTGATGAAGTTCATCTCTGAAGGCTGATTTCTCATCAAGGCTCCATCCCTCGAAGTCTTCGTTCCCGGTAGCCCAATCTGTGCTGTGAAACCTTCTAATTTTTTTGCGGCCTTGAGCGTTTAGCTTTTTGTTCCAGCGCTCTAAACAGTTTTGCCAATCTGTATTCAGCCAAGTCCAGCCCATGCCAGTGCTAAAGATGCCACCAAACGTGAACCATTCATCATCTTCGCTTTCGTCCAAATAACCCTTAATTACCATATAAATTGTTCCCTCAAACGATGCGGCAAGCACAATGAATCCTACAATTCGCTCAAAGGTATCATTGGTTCTGGCTGACTTTCGAGACACATCCTATTGGGATAGCGGGATGGTCGCTTTCGTTAAAGAACCGCTCGATTTTCGGGATTGAGATTGAAGATGTTCTCTTTGGCCCGATTATGCCCGCGGCGGTAGGTTAGGTTTAGCCAGCAGGAGATCGACAATGCGATACAACCGATCTGTTCCTCCATGCGCTGTAATTCCCGTTCTCCGCTATCCCGATCCGAGTTTCGCGGCTGAGTGGCTCGAGCGGGCCTTTGGCTTTACGGTGAGGCTGCGCATTGCCAACCATCGCATCCAGATGCGAGCGGGCGAGGGCTGTTTCACCATTGCCGAAGGCAATGTAATTCCTAACCAATGTTGTGGTGTCCAGGTACGTATCGAAGGCGCCCGGGAGCACTGCGAACGAGCCCGCCTTGCCGGCGCCAAGATTCTGACGGAACCGGTCGATCACAACTATGGCGAACGGCAATATAACGTTGAAGATTTTTACGGACACCGATGGGACTTTACTGAAACCCTCGCGGACATAGAACCGGAGAGCTGGGGCGGTACGCCGGTAAACCTGTAGCAGCCGGGCTGGCTGGGCCTTGCGGGTGCGTTGCTGGTCCGATGCGAGACGTTTTTCGGGTTTGTGCGCCTGAGGAAGGAAGGTCGAGGGCCAGCGACATTGGGTGAGGTAGTATTGTGAAACTCATTCAGAAGCAATCTTCGCAAGACCTGGCAAGTTCTTAGCCGGGTTCTGTTTGTATGGGGCTTCTGTGTGTGCCAACTCACCTGAGGATGCGAAACGATGGATAGTCAAAACGTTCGGCGGCGCGATCGACTTAGCCGTCGCGAATTTCTTGCGGTTGCCGGAGGTGCGGGTCTTGCCGGTTTGGTTCCTTCGAGTGCGTTTGGCCAATACGATCGGGTGCCGTCGGAAGAGATCGATCTTATTGTCTATAACGCGAAGGTCTACACGGTGGACCGCGGGAAGCCGAGTGCCCAGGCGTTCGCGGTCAGGAACGGCAGATTCGCGGCCATCGGCACGTCGGACGAGATCAAGGGATTGGCCGGCAAGAAGACGCAGAGCTACGATGCGAAGGGGATGATTGTGTTGCCCGGGTTCGTCGATACGCACAATCATGGCGGAGGCGAGGGGCTGCTCTACAACGTACTGGTGGGCAACCCGTACGACGTGGAGTTTGTGACGATCGACAGTATTGTTGAGAAGCTGCAGGCGCGGGCACGTACGTTGCCGCCAGGGACCTGGGTTGAAGGATATTTTCACGATGACACGAAGGTGAAAGATAAGCGCGCGCTGAATGTGAAGGATCTGGACAGGGTCTCGACCGAGCACCCGGTCGGGGTTCACCATCGTGGCGGTCACACTGTGTTCTGTAACAGCAAGGCATTCCAACTCGCGGGTGTTACCCGGGCTACACCGAACCCGTTTGGCGGCACGTTTGATAAGGACGAACACGGTGAACTGAACGGCCGTGTTACTGATCTCGCGATGCAGGTGATCAATAAGGCAGGGACCCGTGAGAGCTTCGATGCGGCAGAGCAGAGCAGGCGGGTGCTCGAAGGGGTCGCGTTCATGTCGCAAAAGTTCGTCCAGTATGGCCTTACCACTGTGCATCACAACGAGCATGGACGTGGCGTTTTGAACGCAATGCAGGAGCAGCGCGCGAATGGGAAGCTTTTACACCGCGTCAGCTATGAACCATATGACGATCTGCTCGAAACGATGATTCAGAGCGGCATCGAGAGCGGCTTTGGCGACGAGTTCCTCTCTCTTGGTGCCACCGCCGAACATCTTGTGGACGGCTCATTCTCCGAGCGAACGATGGCGATCAGCACGCCGTTCAAGGACATTACTCCTCCGTATTACGGCAATCTGACTGAGAGTCAGGATGATCTGAATGCATGGGCTGAGAGAGTTCACCGCGCGGGGATTCGGCTGAACTGTCATGCTAACGGCGACGTTGCGATCGATCGTGTGCTGACTGCGTATGAGCGCGCACTTAAACTCTATCCGCGGCGGGATGCCCGGCCGAAAATTACTCACTGCAGCCTGCTCAACGATAGTTTGATTGCGCGTATGAAGGCGATGGATGTTGTTCCGGCCGAGTTCAGCACTTATGCCTACTACAACAGCGATAAGTTCCACTTCTACGGCGAAGACCTGATGAAGCATATGACTCCTTATCGGAGTTTGATCGACGCGGGTATCACTCCCGGCGCCGGGTCGGACTTCAGCCCCGGGCCTTTCTCCCCTCTGATGGCGATACAGGCCATGGTGACGCGGACAGGCTGGAATGGAGAGACATGGGGTGGGAACCAACGCATTACGGTCGAAGAGGCGATCCAGGTGAATACGATTAATGGGGCTTACAACTCTCGCGAAGAGAAGATCAAGGGATCGATCAGCCCGGGAAAGGTAGCCGACTTTGTTGTTCTCGCGGATGATCCGCATACGGTTGCGCCGAATGCGATCAAGGACATCCGAATCGTTCAGACCGTGGTCGGCGGCAGGGTTGTTTACCAGGCCTGACGGTTGTTGTGGCTGGCTGAAGATGGGTAGATGACCGTGTCCGAAAACCGCTAGTTTGTGTCCAGCGCCGGTGCGAGAATTCAGTCATGGAACTGCCCGGTCTTGAGGTTTGTTATCGCGCGCTGCAGAGCCGGGACGCACGTTTTGACGGCTTGTTGTTCGTCGGCATCACGTCGACGGGGATTTATTGCCGACCTGTGTGTCCTGCGCGTACGGCCAAGCGTGAGAATTGCAGGTTCTTTGGTTCGGCGGCGGCTGCGCAGGATGCGGGGTTTCGTCCTTGTCTTCGCTGCCGTCCGGAGACAGCTCCTGACATGGCTTCGTGGCGGGGAACTTCGAATACGGTTTCGCGGGCTTTGGCTCTGATCGCTGAAGGCGCTCTGGATGGCGATGGGAACAGTGTCGAAAAGATGGCTGGACGGCTGGGTCTGGGGGAACGTCAGTTGCGACGTCTGTTCCTTCAGCACCTTGGTGCGTCGCCGATCTCGGTTGCGCAGACGCGGCGGGTGCTGTTTGCGAAGCAGCTGATTCATGAGACGCAGATGCCGATGACCGAAGTTGCGATGGCGGCTGGGTTTGGGAGTTTGCGGCGATTTAATGAGACGTTTCTGAACCTGTTCCATCGGCCACCGAGCGCTTTGCGCAGGAAGAGCTCGGCGAGGAATGAGGAGAAGGGGGTTTCCCTTCGGCTTCGCTACCGTCCGCCTTATGACTGGGATTGCATGCTTGGGTTTTTGCGAGCGCGTGCGATTGATGGCGTTGAAGTTGTTGACGGCAGCCGCTACCTGCGCACGGTTGAGGTGAATGGTGTGATGGGAAGCATTGAGGTGACTCATCAGCCGGATCGACAGAGCCTTGGAGTGTGTATTCGCTTTCCTGATGTGCGGCTGTTGCCTGCTATTGTTGCGCGGGTGCGGCGGCTGTTCGATCTTGGAGCGGATATTGAGACGATCGACGATCATCTTTCGGGCGATCCGGTGCTCGCTGCTTTAGTGGCGCAGCGGCCGGGGTTGCGGGCTCCCGGTGGGTGGGATGGCTTCGAGATCGCGGTGCGGGCTGTTCTGGGACAGCAGATTAGTGTTGTTGCAGCGCGTGGATTGGCTGGGCAAGCTTGTCGCTCTGCATGGCCGCGGTGTGCCGAAGCCTTTTCTGATTCATCCGGATTTGTCTCGTGCGTTTCCGACGGCGAAGCGGCTGGCGGAGACTGCCTCGATCGGGCTGGGCATGCCGGGTGCGCGTTTGGCGGCGTTGAAGGCAATGGCGGAGGCTGCGTTGACTGATCCGAATTTGTTCCATCCATTGGGGAGCATCGAGGAGACGGTTGCGCGGTTGCGAGAGGTTCCCGGGGTTGGCGAATGGACCGCGCAGTATATTGCGCTGCGCGCTCTTCGTGAGGCGGACGCGTTCCCGGCGACCGACGTTGGGCTGCTCCGCAGCATGGCTTCGATGGATGGGGAGAAGATAACGGCTGCCAATCTATTGAGTCGTGCGGAATCGTGGAGGCCGTGGCGTGCCTATGCGGCGCAACATCTTTGGGCTGCAGACGGAAGTACTGTGGCGAGTCAGGCGCATGTTTTGAGTTGAGGTGTTCTTCAAATCGGAGAGGATTATGAGTATGAGTCTTGCTTACAAGATGATGGAATCGCCTGTCGGAAGGCTGAAATTAGTCGGCAGTGATATGGGTTTGGTGGCTATCTTATGGGAGAACGACCGTCCGCATCGTGTGCGCCTGAACGAGATGGTGGAGGATAGACGTCACCCTGTTCTGGTTGAGACGGAACGGCAGTTGGGGGAGTACTTCGCTGGGGAGCGAAATGAGTTTTCCGTCGCTCTGGATATGAGAGGCACTCGATTTCAGAGGGATGTGTGGGAGGCGTTGCTTGCGATACCGTTCGGGGAGACACGAAGCTATGGGCAGCTTGCGAGACAACTAGGGAATCCTCGAGCAACACGGGCGGTAGGCGCGGCGAATGGACGGAACCCGGTGTCGATCATTGTGCCTTGCCATCGGGTAATTGGGTCTTCGGGCAAACTTACAGGCTTCGCGGGTGGACTTGAGGTGAAAGCGCATCTGCTCGCGCTCGAGGATGGAGGCGACGGGCGACGGGGCTCAGGCGGTTTGTTGGTTTTCGAGAGCTAGTCCGGGATGTTCGATCAGATGACTTTGCGGAGCGCGCTGGCGACTTTTTCGCCTGCTGCCTTGATGGCGCTGGCGGTTGTTTCGCCCGCAGCGATGGTGTGCCTGAGCGCCGATCTCTTTTGTGTTCCGGTGTGTTCGACCGGAGCAGACTCGATTTCTCCGCCGAAGATGGTGTGCCCTTCTTCGAGGCGGTCGAGTGTTGCGTTCAGCTCTTCGACTACTGACTCGGCCTCGTCTTCGATGACGATGAGTTCCATGTTGATCTTGCGATAGAGCATTTCGGTACCCCTGTGTACCATTTTATGCTTGCTCGATGAGGCAGCGGAAAGACGACGACAACTCATACGCCTAATTCGACCGAACTCCCTGGAACGATCCTGTTCCTCCGCGATCGTGGAAGGTGCCGTCGAACGTATTGGCCTGAATCACGCCGTCGACACGTGGCCCCTCTACCCGTCCGCGGAAGGTTAGAACGTCGCGCGTCTTGGTACGAACTACGAGATGCTGGATGTCGATTGTGCCTTCTACGCCACCCGACTGATTCGGCCCTTTGAAGTGGCCCGAGATCACAGTTCCCTTCTGCTGAAGGTCAAGGAACTTGGAAGAGGTTGATCCGTTCGGGTCTTTGCAGTACAAAGTCCAGTTGCCCGCGACACTGGCGGGAAGTTGTTGTTGGGGCGGTTGCTGCGCGAAGGCAAAGGTGGCGGTGACGATGGGCAAAGCCAAACAGACGCGCAGACCCTGTGTCCAAAATCTATTCATCTGATCCTCTCCGAGTAAAGCCACGGTATAGCAAAATCTACAGGAGTCTCTGAATTCTTTCATCCTTTAAGAGAGCGGAGCGGAAAGCGAACGGGAGATCGTAAGACAATGAGACGGGACCGAGATAGAATTTTGGTCAATTCCCAAAGACTCCCAGCTCCGAAACGTCCTCGAAAAAGGAGATGTGCGGTTTATGTCGAAAGCACCAGGTCAAAGTCTCTTCCGCCAACGTGTCACGCGCCGTGCTCTGCTGCGAAATTTTGCATTGAGCGCTGCGGGCTCTGCTCTGCCGCTTTCGAGCGCATTTGCTCAAGGGCAATACGGCGGCTCCACTGGCCAGCAACGCGGCGAGATGGGGCGACTCGCCGGAGCGTTTCGGCGCCAATTCTCTGTGCCTGCCACGTCGATCGCAATCTCCCGCAACTGCCAATTCGTTTACGACGAGGCGATCGGCATGGCCGACCGCGCGCACATGACGCAGGTACAGCAGGACAGTCTCTTCCGCATCGCCTCCGTGACTAAGCCCATCACGTCAGTTACGATCTTCTCTCTCATCGAACAGGGCAAGCTCAACCTTACGGATAAGGTCTTCGGCCCTTCCGGAGTTCTTGGGGTCAAGTATGGCAAGCCGCCGTATCAGCAATACATCACTGACATCACGGTGGACCACCTGCTGACGCACACGTCCGGCGGCTGGCCCAATGACGACACGGATCCGATGATGCACAACCCTGGCTCGGATCAGACGAAGCTGATCACGGAGACAATCGCCAAGGTTCCCATCACTTATCCTCCGGGCACGCACTGGGCCTATTCCAACTTTGGCTACTGCGTGCTCGGCCGGGTTATTGAGCAGGTTACGGGCCAGCCCTATGAGTCCTACGTCCAGACCAACATCCTCGGCCCCTGCGGCATCTCCACGATGCAGATCGCAAAGAACAAAGAGAGCCAGCGCGCCAACAATGAGGTGGTCTATGTTGGCCAGTACTCCGAAGACCCCTACAAACTGAACGTCACGCGCATGGATTCGCACGGAGGATGGATCGCCTCGTCAACGGAACTTGTCCAGTTTCTCAACCATGTCGCTGGCGCGCCCGGCATCCTGGCGCTGTTGAAGCCGGCAACCATTAAAATGATGACAACTCCTGCGCCTGCCTATCCGCAAGGAGACGCGCGCTACGCACGCGGATGGATGGTTCGGAATAACGGAGCCGGCAACTGGTGGCACAACGGCAGTCTCCCCGGGAGCACGACCATTATGGTTCGCACCCCGACGGGCTTCTGCTGGGCCGCTCTGGCTAATACGCGCACTCAGCCGTCGAATGAAATCGATACTGCGATTGATCAGATGATGTGGAATATGGTCCGCACGGTGCCGTCGTGGAACGCGTGACGCTGAAACCGGTCACACAGCGCAGCGACTCGATGACGATGTTTGCAGAAGGACGGATGGCTGGAATCAGCTAGGCGGTTTGTTGTTCTTCGAGGGTTAGGGAGAGTTCTTCCCATTCGGCGAGGAGGGTTGTGCGTTTTGTGCGGAGATCGTCTAGTTCGGCGGCGTCCTTTTGGGATTGGTCGGCGGAGGTGAAGTTGCCGAGGCGTGCTTCGACTTCGGCGATAAGCGATTCCAGGTGAGGAATCTCTTCTTCTGCGTGGCGGAGGCGCTCTTCGAGTTGCTTGAGTTTGATTGGGTTCAGGCGTTTGATGAGGATGGATGGTTCGGGGAATGGTTTGGTTGCCGCTTCGAAAACCCAGGTCCCAGAATCGAGACCTGGGGCACCCGTTGTATTGCCGGTTCTCGAGGCCGTGGCTCCGGCCAAGGGTTGGGCAGCGGAGGTTTGAGTGAGCGAGTTTGTAATTTGTTCGGTTACTTTCTCGGGGCCGCCCTGTTTGCGCCAGAGGTAGTCTTCGTAGTTGCCGGGGTAGATGTGGAGGCGGCGGTCTTCGACTTCGAAGACTCGGGTGGCAAGTCCGTCGATGAAGTAGCGGTCGTGGGAGACGAAGAGGACCGTGCCGGTGAAGTTGCGGATGGCGTCGAGGAGGACGTCTTTGGCGCGGAGGTCGAGGTGGTTGGTGGGCTCGTCGAGAAGGAGGAAGTTGCTGGGGGAGACGAGCATTTTGGCCATGGCGTAGCGGTTGCGTTCGCCTCCGGAGAGGACGCCTAGTTTTTTGAAGACGTCGTCGCCGGAGAACATGAAGCAGCCTAATAAGCTTCGCAGCTCGACTACGGGGACTTTTGGGGCGGCTCCGCTGATGTCGTCGAGCATGCCGGCGGCGGGGTCGAGGACTTTGTACTGGTCCTGGGCGAAGAAGTCGGTGAGGACGTTATGGCCTTCGCGGATGGTGCCGCCGGTGGGTTCTTCCTGGCGGCTGAGGAGGCGGATGAGCGTGGATTTGCCTGCGCCGTTCGCGCCTACAAGAGCGATGCGGTCGCCGCGCTCGATGGTGAAGTTGAGTCCTTCGAAGATGAGTTTTTCCGCCGCTGGTTTTCCATCGACCGGGGGCATGGGGTAGACCTTTTTGAGGTCGTTGACTTCGAGGACAGTGCGGCCGCTGGGCGGGGGCTGCGGAATGGAGAAGTGGATGGTCGCTTCTTCTTCAGGGACTTCGATGCGCTCGATCTTTTCGAGTTCTTTGATGCGGGACTGGACTTGTTTCGCCTTCGTCGCCTGATAGCGGAAGCGGTTGATGAAGGCTTCGAGGGCTTCGATGCGGTCGCGCTGGTTTTTGTAGGCGTTCATCAGCTGCGTGCGGCGCTCTTCTTTTTGGGCGACGTACTTTTCGTAGTTGCCGTGGTAGACGTGCATGCGCTTGTTCCATAGTTCGATGGTTTTATTCACCGTGACGTCGAGAAAGTAGCGGTCGTGCGAGATGAGAATGTAGGCGTTGGGGTAGTCGTGGAGATATTTTTCGAGCCAGTTGCGGGATTCGAGGTCCAAGTGATTGGTTGGCTCGTCGAGGAGCAAGAGGCTGGGTTTTTGTAAGAGCAATTTTGCCAGCGCTATGCGCATCTGCCAGCCGCCGGAGAACTCTTCGGTTTTGCGCTCCCAGTCTTCTTTGGAGAAGCCGAGGCCGCCGAGGACGGCGCCTACCTGTGCGTCGAGGGTGTAGATGTCGTGGACGTGGAGCTGGTCGGCGATGTCGGAGTAGCGCTCCGCAGCGGCCATATACTCTTTCGATTTTGGGTCCACCGTGGAGAGGGTGTGGGTGAGGTCTTCGGCTTCGCGCTCGAGGGCGTGCAGATGATCGAAGACGGAGAGGCACTCGGCGAAGACGGTTTTGCCGCGGAGGGCGAGGCCATCCTGCGGGAGATAGCCGAGGGTCATGCCTTTGACACGGGTCAGCTGGCCGTAGTCGAGGGTTTCGATGCCGCCGAGGATTTTGAGGAGCGTGGATTTGCCGGTGCCGTTGCCGCCGACGAGGCCGGTGCGCTCGTCCGGCGTGATGAGCCAGTTGGCGTCTTCGAAGAGTAGTTTTTGGCCGAAGCGTTTGCCGGCGGAGGAGAGTTGGAGCATGCTCCTTGTATTTTCTCATCTGAAGCGACCGCGGATCGTTGGGGAACGGGATACTTTAAGTATTCACTTGACAAATTTCGAGCTTGGGATAATAGTTAAGTATGTACTAAACTATCAGTAACCCGGAGGGATCATGATTATGGAAAAGCAGTCCGTTACGCATAGCAGTTTTGTGATTGAGCGCAGTTTTCCCAAGGCGCCCGAGCGCGTGTTCGCCGCCTTCGCCGATCCGGCAAAGAAGCGCCGCTGGTTTGCGGAGAGCGACGGTTTCGCCGTGAGGGAGTTCGAGATGGACTTTCGGGTTGGAGGAATCGAACAGTCCAGATTCAAAATGCCGGATGGCACGCCGCTGGCGAACGACACCAGTTATCACGATATTGTGCCGAATCAGCGGATCGTCTTTGCGTACACGATGAGCGTGGCCGGGAGACGCATCTCGACTTCGCTGGTGACGATTGAGCTGTTGCCGACGGGGAGAGGTACGGACTTCATTTATACGGAGCAGGCGGCGTTCTTCGAGGGCTCGGACGGTGCAGAGATCCGTAAGGCGGGCTGGAGCACGATCTTCGAACGACTGGAGAGAGAGCTGGCGGGCTCGTGAACGATCTTTCCAGAGAGGCTCGAACCCATGGCTAAACAGAAGATCAGTATCGACCGGGTGTTTCATGCGCTTGGCGATCCGACGCGACGGGCGATTGTAGAGAGACTGAGCGAAGGGCCCGTCGCGACTTCCCACCTGGCGGGGCCGCTGGCTATTACGGTGGCGGCTGTGGTGCAACATCTACAGATCCTGGAGAAGAGCGGGCTAGTGCGGACGACCAAGATCGGGAGAGTGCGGACGTGCCGGATTGAGACTGCGGGGTTTTCGGCGGCCGAGCGATGGATCGGCGAACGGCGGTCGATGTGGGAGCGGCGGTTCGACCGACTGGGCGATCTGCTGGAGGAGGAGGAGGAGGAGGACGATCTTCCTGCATCCAAATAAAACTTTGCGTCGACAAATACTGGGTCAGTCATTGAGACTGGAGACTGAAGACTAGAGCCTCGGGCATCGGAGTTGTTGGAGTGGTTGATGTCCTCTATTCGAGATATTTGTACAAAGGAGAACTGCTTGATGTATGACATGGCGAACCTGAAGAAGTTGAAGACTCTGGGCGAAGGCGCTCCAGCAGCGATGGATGCTTTCTGGGCGTTCGATAAAGCGGCGATGACCGAGGGCGCAGTTCCGAAGAAGTATAAGGAGCTGATTGCGCTGGCGGTGGCGTTGACGACGCAGTGTCCGTATTGCCTGGAGATTCACCGAGGCAATGCGGTCAAGGCGGGAGCGACACCAGAGGAGATTGCAGAGACGGCGCTGGTGGCAGCGGCGCTACGGGCCGGAGCGGCTGTGACTCATGCAACGCATCTGGTTGGCGAAGGAACCGGGAAGTAGCTTCGAGCGATGGCGTCTGCGGCGGTGGGCCAACCGCTGCAGGTGCTGCCTCCGTTCGCTGGGAAGATCGCTGCTGATGGGTGATGCAGGGACGGTGGGACGTCCGGAAGCGAACAGCGGTTTGTGATTGTGGACGGTCTGGGTGCTGGCGCGAAGCCTATGTGCAGCACGGAATCGCAATGCTGGGAACCACTTGGGGGATTCCGGGAGGTTGGATTTTTTGGCATGCCAAGTGCATATTGTTCTGGGCACAAACAACTCTCGGAGGCTGGTCATGGCGTATTTCGAACGGATTCGCGATGTGATTTCAGGGCCATTTAATGCGGAGATCCTAGGGCAGCGGGCGGCTGCGGGATGGCAGATGGTGTCGATCGAGTGGCGGCGGGAACTGCCGGATGGCGAGGCTCCGACCCACGGTGCGTTCGGCGAAGATATTCCTTATGGGTTGCGGATCTCGGATGATTGCACCCGGCTGGAGGTCGAGCCGACCGAGAACCGGGCGATGATGCTGATGATGGAGTTGCTGGGGCAGGATTTTTCTTACTCGAGCATCGTCAGCGATTTGAATGAGAAGGGTTTTCGGATGCGGGATGGCAAGCCATGGAACCGGATCGCCGTCTTCAATATGATGCCGCGATTGATTGAGGCGGGTCCGCGTATGTTTTCGAGCGAGGACTGGAGACGGCTGCAGCAGGGGTTGGCGCGGGGCCGAGAGCTTTCCAGATAGCCGGCAGCCTCATTCGGGGCTTATTTGGGTTTGTGTGGAGTGGGTGAGGTCTTTCTGTGAGAGATTGCGGCTGTTGTGGGTGACGGCTGTGATTTTGCGCGTGGCTGTGCTTTTTTTGCGTTGCGGCAAGAAAGTTGAACTCTTGCTGTCTATTTGGCGATTGGGTTACTGCTTTTGGCGGCAGTGGGAGCGTCCAAGAGTGCAGGAGCCTGATTTTGGATGGGACGAGTATAGAGTCGGCGGGTGGGCCGCAGTGGTGGAAGAGACGATGGTTTATGTGGACCGTTTCTGTGTTTTTGGTGGTGGGGTTTGCCGGAGCTCTGGCGGTGATGTGGGGGCTACGGCAGGTGCAGCCGATGTTGAAGCGGAAGGTGGTGGAGACGCTTTCGGCGCGGTTCCATAGTCCGGTGGAGCTGGACCGGCTGGAGCTTTCGATGCGCAGAGGCGTGGTGGTGCGGGGTGGAGGTTTGCGAATTCTTTATCTGGCGGGTCCGACGAAGCCGGATGCGAGACCGAATGCGCCGCCGATGCTGACAGTGGAAGATTTTGAGTTCAGTACGGGCTGGAGGGAGTTGCTGCGGGCGACGACGCGGGTGGTGTCAGTGAAGGTGCGCGGACTTCAGGTGAATATCCCGCCGAAGGAGGAGCGCATGGACCAGATGCCGGATGACCCGGACCGGAGAGGACAGCCTGCGCTGGGGATTGCGGTGGACACGATCGAGTGCACGGATGCGAAGGTGGTGATTGAGACGAGCAAGCCGGGGAAGGTTCCGCTGGAGTTCGCGATCAGTAGCCTGACGCTGACGGATGTGGGACTGAAGAAGCCGTTTAATTATGAGGCTGTGCTGGTGAATCCGCAGCCCGTTGGCGATGTGCATTCGACAGGGCACTTTGGACCGTGGCAGAACGACAATCCGCGGGACACGCCGATGGATGGAAGCTATGAGTTTACTCATGCGGATCTGTCGTCGATCCATGGGATTGGAGGAATTTTGTCGTCGGCGGGGAGGTTCAACGGGACGCTGGGAGAGATTTCGGTCGAGGGGTCGGCGGAAGTTCCGGCGTTTCGGCTGGATATAAGTGATCATGCGCTGCCGCTGCGAACGGAGTTTCTCGCGGTGGTGGACGGGACGAACGGCGATACGCGGCTGGATAAGGTTTGGGCGCGGGTGGGGCGGTCCGAACTTACGGCGAGTGGTGCGGTGACTCGCGGGGCAGGTGTGCCAGGGCATGATACGGATCTGTATGTAGTGATGGAGAAGGGACGGGTCGAGGACATGCTGGCGCTTTCGATGAAGGGGAGTCCGACGCTGATGCGGGGGGCGCTGACGACGAAGACGCATGTCAAGATTCCTCCGGGGCCGGTGAGCGTGTCGCGGAAGATGCGAATTGAGGGGACGTTTGCGATCCACGACGCGCTTTTGAACGATGCGAAGATGCAGGCGCAACTGGATTCGATGAGCATGCGGGCGCAGGGGAAGCCGAAGCTGGCGAATGTACGGGATGCGGAGGTGGTGGGGGCGTCGGTGGCGGGGAAGTTTTCGCAGGCGAATGCGGTGCTGGATGTGAGCGAGTTGAATTTTAAAATTCCGGGGGCGCAGGCGGAGATGGACGGGCATGTGCAACTGGTGGGAAGCACGTTTGAGTTTCGCGGGAAGGTGAGGACGCAGGCGACGGTGTCGCAGATGACGACGGGGTGGAAGAGTCTGCTGCTGGGGCCGTTCGACAAGTTGCTGAAGAAAAACGGGGCGGGGGTGGAGCTCCCGATCAAGGTGACGGGGAAGGGGTCGACGTATGATCTGCGGCTGGATTTTCCGCATGACACGCATGCTCCGCAAGGGCTGACAAGTCTTCCGAAATGAGTGGGGTGCCGTGTGTGGTGCTTCGGTTGGAGAGACAACGGAGGGGCGCTCTGCTACTGTCAATCTTGAGAGTTTTCAGGAGTAGTTTTACGGAGTTTGATGTCCGGACAGCCACAACTTTATACAGGCCCTGAGCCGGCCGCAGAGCAGACGCCGTCCAACGGCAACGAGAGCTCAAAGCGGACTGCGCCGGTCTGGCTGCAACGGCTGTCGCTTTTCGTGCTGGTACTTTTCTGTGTGTACCTGGGCGTGCTGGTGATGGTGCTGCCGTGGTGGACGCGGATCTGGGACCGGAACGCATTTATTCTGGCGCGTCCGTGGCTGGCTGCTGTGCTGCATAACGGGGCGGTGCGAGGAATGATCTCCGGGCTGGGGCTGCTGGATATATGGATTGGGATCTCGGAGGCGGTGCACTATCGCGACTACCGTGGGTAAACAGGACGAAGTGAAGGTGGAGCCTACGGGACCCGAGATTGCGGAAGAGTCTCCGCTAGCTTATGAGAACCCGGAGTTTTTGAATTCGCCGGACGGAAGGATCCTGCGGATTCTGGCGGAGTATCAGGAGCCGATGTCGCGGTTCCGGCGGGAGCGAATTCAGGACACGGTGGTGTTCTTTGGGTCGGCGCGATTTCATGCGCTGGATGTGGCGAACTCGGAGCTGGAATTGCTGGCGAATACGGGTTCGGCGGAGCTTGCGCCCAGGAAGGAACAGCCGGCGAGCGTTCAGGAGATTGAGAGTGGCGAGGCGAACCGGCTTCAGTTGAAGCGAGCAGAGGCTGCCGTGGAGATGGCTCACTACTATGAGGATGCCCGCGATCTGGCGTCGATGATGGCTACGTGGGCGAAGGAGTTGCCGGGACGGCGGCACCGGTTTGTGGTGACTTCGGGCGGCGGGCCGGGGATTATGGAGGCGGCGAACCGCGGAGCGTATGAGGCGGGAGCGAAGACGATAGGACTGAATATCAAGCTGCCGTTCGAACAGCATCCGAACCCGTACATCACGCCGGGATTGAGCTTCGACTTTCATTACTTCTTCATGCGGAAGTACTGGTTTGCTTATCTGGCGAAGGCTTTGGTCGTGTTTCCGGGTGGATTCGGGACGCTGGATGAGATGTTCGAGGTGCTGACGCTGGCGCAGACGAGGAAGCTGGCGAAGAAGATCACGGTGGTGATCTACGGATCTTCGTACTGGAAGAATGTGATCAATCTGGAGCTGCTGGCGGAGAAGGGCGCGATTGGCGTGGGGGATTTGGATCTGTTTCAGTTCGCGGATACGCCGATGGAGGCGTTTGCGATCCTGAAGGCTGGGTTGACGGAGAACCATCTGGAGTCGGAGTACGAGCGCGAGCAGAGACGGCTGGAACGTGAGGCGGGAGTTCCGATAGAGCCGGCACCGAATGCGCAGGAAGCCCTGGGGCCGGATATTACGAAGACGCGGTAGGGTTGCCGACTAATTGCAGGGTCCGCACCGTCTCCAACTGCCGTTGCAGGAATCTCTTTTCCGGGTTCGTGCAGTCGCATTCCAGCGCGGCAGAAAATGCGACCTCAGCTTCAGCAAGTCTTCCGAGTTCTGCCAGGACACGGGCGCGCACCGCGGGAAGCAGATGATATCTCCGTAGAGCCTCGTCTTTTTCCAGAGGTGCTAGCGCAGTGAGCGATGCCTCTGCGCCATGCACCTTCATTACGACGACGGCACGATTGAGCGCGACGACCGGCGAAGGAGCCAGCTCAAGCAGTTGGTCGTAGTGCTCGAGGATCGCCCGCCAGTCGATCGTCTCCGAACTTTCAGCGCTGGCATAGGTCGCTGCGATTGCAGCCTGTATGTGCCACGCGGAGATTTCGTCGCCAGCGATTGACTTGTCGAAGTAAGAGAATCCGAGTGCGATCAGAGCATCATCCCAAAGACTGCGGTCCTGTTCTTCGAGCAAGACAAGATCTCCTGCGGCGTCGGTGCGTGCGGGAAGGCGTGCAGCCTGTAAGGCCATTAGCGCAACCAGAGCATCCACGCGCGGCGCAGCCATCGACGAGTCAGCAATCAAGCGACCCAACCGCAGAGCCTCCAGACAGACATCGCGCCGAATCAGCTCCTCTCCGGTATGTGCTGCGTAGCCGCCGCTGAACATCAGGTAAATCACGTCGAGGACCGAGTTAAGCCGTTTCTGCAACTCGGCCTTGCGAGGCATGATTAATGGAAGGTTGTGCTCACGGATCAGCCGCTTTGCCCGGACCACCCGCTGCGCGATCGTCTTTTCTTCGGCAAGGAAGGTGCGCGCAATCTCGCCCACGCTGAAGCCGCTTACCAGCTTCAGGCTCAAGGCAACCTGTGCCTCCTGGGCAAGCTGTGGATGGCAGCACATAAAGATCATGCGCAACTCGTCGTCGCGCAAATTCTCTTCCGCATCCAGATCTTCAACGTATTGTGTACGGGATTCGAGCAACGCGATCAACTCATCGGTCTTGTCTCCAAAATTTGTGTCCCGTCGAAGCGCAGAGATTGCGTAGTTATGCGCGACACGAAAGAGCCATGCCTCCGGTTTTTCGGGAATGCCCTGAAACGGCCACATTTGGGTGGCGCGAAGCATGGACTCCTGCACTGCATCTTCCGCGAGTTGGAGATGGCGCGAGCCAAGCAGCCCGATGAGCCAGGAGACGATCCTTCCCGCTTCCCTGCGGAACAGGTGCTCGAGCAACACGGGGCTGCTTGCCTCTTCCATTGGAGATCCTGGTTCAGGCGTTGGAGTTGTAGACCATTACTTCGCGGATTTCAATCGTCCCGAAGTCGACATGCGGATTATCGAGCGAGAAGCTTAACCGCTTCCTCGTAGTTTGCCGCTTCGATTGTGTAGAAGCCACCCATCACCTCGGCCGACTCAGTGAATGGTCCCTCCGTCACGCCTACGCTGCCGTTTTTCTTTTGGACGACACGCCCCGTCTTCTGAACCAGTCCGGCGCCATCGACAACAAAAGGCCTCTTCCGCCAGGCCAGATACCTCTCGACTATCTTCTGAGTCTCTTCCGGACTCAAGTTGACTCGCACGACATCCCGGTTATCACGCAATAAAAGCACGTAGTTAGGCATCGAATTTCTCCTCTTCTTGATTGATACTTCCAGGCCAATAACGAAGGAGGCCACACGTAATCGACAAAAAAAGTAGATTTATTTTAGCCGCAGGCGATAGGAATGCGTCAGAGCCTGACGCCGTGTTCCCCGATGATGGTGAAGACGGATAAGAGATGAGTGAGGCCGAGGAGTTCCTTAATCCGCTTGCCAATGTTGAGCAGCTGTAACTCGCAGCCTGCGGCTTTCGCTGATGTGAAGAGGGCCACGAGTGTGCCGAGTCCCATGCTGTCCATCCAGGTGAGGTCGGACAGGTCCAGTACGATTCGTTTGGTGGTTGGGATCATTGGCCGGACGTTGGAGTAGAGGGTGTCGGTGAGCCCGGAGACCAGTTGGCCGTGGCATCGGATGATGGTTACGTCGTCTTTACGCTCAATGTCGAGGGTGAGGCGTCTTGGAGCTGGTTCTTCGGGCATCAGGCTCTCTCTTTCGAACTTCGTCGAATAGCTGAAATAGGTTTTGAGAGAGTTTCTCATAGTGTTGCGCGCCACCCTATTTTATGGAACTTCATAGAATAGATATGACGCGCCACACAATGTTGATACACCTTAGACCTTGGTTTTGAGGCGCATGGGTTGCAGAGCGCCGTAGGTCAACGAACGCCAGAGCCATTCGAGCGGACCGAAGGCGAACTTCTTTAACCAGAGCGGGCTGATGATCAGGTTGACGATCCAGACGCCAAAGACGACGTACATGAGCTGGTAGTACTCCAGCTTGCCGTAGAGTTTCCATGGACCCCAGATGAAGATGGTCTGACAGATGAGGCTGGTGAGGATGTAGTTGCTAAAGGCGGTTCTTCCGACGGCGGCCAGCAGGCGTTGCGGAAATTTGAGGAAACCGCTTTTGACGAGGAGAATCACGATGGCCGCTATGGCGAGCGAGGCCGCCTCACGGGTGAAGTAGTACGGAAGCCAGACCCACTTCTCCACTTCAAGGAAGTAGAAGCCGCTGGCATAGGCTTTGAGGATGCCGATGGCGTAGATGGGAGTGGAGATGCCGAAGCCGACCAAAGCAGTCCACCAGTAGCTGGCATAGGAGAGCTCGCCAGAGAAGAAGCCTAACTTCATGAGGCCCATACCGATGAGCATCGCGGAGACCGTGTCGAAGAGGAGATTGATGTGGATGACATAGAAGCCGCCCTGAAAGGCCTGAGCGCGATCGATGACACTGGCAGGATAACTGAGCATGGCTTCCTGAACGGCCTGTCTGGTTTTTTCAGGCGTGAAGGTTTGGGAGTCGACACGGTCTTTCCACTGATGAAGCACTTCCTTCTGTTGAGCCGTGAGAGGAGCTCCCGCTTTTTGCTGGACCTGAATGGAGGCAGCCTTCCGGCTCAGACTATAGTCGTGGGCAGCTCCCAGGAACAAGAATGACCCCGCGGTTGCGACGACCAACGACAGGAGAGAACCTACCCAGAGAAGCGTCTTCGCCTTGAGCCTTCTTGCGGGATAGAGGAAAAGAAGAGCCTGGAAGCCGTAGTCGAAGAGGATGTCCCCCCACCAGATGAAACAGGCGTGGATGACCCCGAAGCACAATAGCAAAAGGTTGCGGCGGGTGTAGATGTCGGCGATGTTGCTGTTGCCGCGTCGCTCCGCGCGGCTGGTGAGCAGAATGACTCCGGCTCCGAAGAGCATGGAGAAGAGGCCACGCATTTTGCCTTCGAAGAACATCCACTTGATGACCAGAAGAGTGAGATTGAGGTGGGCGTGAGGACCGGCGAAGTTGTCGATCGGGGTCCCGATGGGAAAGCCGAAGAGTGGGCTGGGGTTGCCGAAGTCGTCGATGTTGAGGACGAGAATACCAAGGAGGGCAACGCCACGGAGGACGTCGATGCCGGAGATTCGGTTGGGAGCGGTTGTGGGAGAGAGTGTGGAGACCGGCCCCGCAAGTTCTTCGTTGAGGGGGGACTGGTAAAGCCTTGTGGGAGACAGCATCGATTCGAGAGCTCCGGAGTAGTATTTTTTGGGCTGAGACTGACACTGGCCTAGTTCCAGGTTGAGAAAATGACAAACCTCAGGGCCGGGAATGCTGCTTGTCCGGACCAGAACGAGGGTGTGTTTGGAATGACACGCCAGCGGCGGAAATATTCTCGCCTTCTACAATTTTTTTGAGGAACCATTGCAGTCAATGGACTTATCGATTTTGAAGCTCCATTGTTGGTGCAGTTACATGGCAGTCACGTAACCCCTCCATACTGGCGTCGGTAGCAGCCTGAATGGAGGTAACCGATGGGCCAGTCAAGTATCTCTTACCTGTGGCGCGAACCTGAGGCGGCGAAGGGCTTTACGACGGGCGTATCGCTGCATAGCCATACCAATCAGTCGAAAGAGACCTTGGATTTTATCTCGGAGATGTCGAAGGATTGGAAGGTGTTACAGCCGGTGATGCGGTGGGCGGAGCAGCGCTGCCGGCGGCTGACGGGCATCGATCCGAACTATGCGCGGAGCTACTGGACTCCGCCGCTGACACCGAGCCTGGCCTACGACCTGGAGCGGCGGCAGATTGAAGACAAGCTGCAGATTCCCGGGCTGGTTTCGATCACGGACCATGATGATATTCAGGCACCGATGCTGTTGCGGACGGTTCCGTCGTCGCGGCATATTCCGGTGTCGGTTGAGTGGACGGTGCCGTTTGTTGAGACCGCGTTTCATCTGGGGATTCATAACCTGCCGAGCGCGACAGGGGTGGAATGGATGGAGCGGCTGGCGGCGTTTACGGCGATGCCGGTGGCTACGCGCGCTCCCAAGCTGCTGACCGAGACTCTGGCGGAGTTGCATGAGCTGCCCGGTGTGTTGACGGTGTTCAACCATCCGCTGTGGGATCTGTACCGCGTGGGCAAGGACAAGCACGAGGTGTTGGTGAATGAGTTTCTCGCGGTGAATGGGCAGTATGTCCACGCGCTGGAGTTGAACGGGCTGCGGGACTGGAAGGAGAACCGCGAGGCCTCGACGCTGGCGGGTAAATGGAATCAGCTGGTGATCAGCGGGGGTGACCGGCATGGGATTGAGCCGAATGCGAATGTTAATTTGACGCACGCCCAGAGCTTTACGGAGTTTGTGAATGAGGTGAGGCGGGAGCGGCAGAGCCATGTGCTGTTTATGCCGCAGTATGCGGAGCCGTGGAAGCACCGGATCCTACAGTCGACGCTGGCTGCGATACGGAATTACCCGGACTTCCCGGAGGGATCACGGTCGTGGGATGAGCGGGTGTATCACCCAGATGCGAATGGGGTGATGCAGCCGCTGACGCAGTTGTGGACGACGGGAAAGGCTCCGGCTTTCTGCATAGCAGCGCTGTCGATGGTTCGCGTGATGGGAGCTGGACCCGTGTCGAGCGGGTTGCGGCTGGCGTGGAACGATAGTGGCGAGATGCGGGCGACGCTTGGACAGCTTTAAGTTGGCTCTCGTTGATGTTTCGCGGAGACGGAACGCGGGGTAGTCTAAATCGATGCGGGTGCCGCGTGTTGCCTACTTTCCGGATTCGTTCCACGAGGTAAACGGCGTCGCACATACCAGCCGCAACTTTGTGGCTTACGCACAGCGGCATGGATTGCCGTTTCTTTGCGTGAGGGCGGGTGTGCGGGAGATTTCGCTTGAACAGGTGGGCGAGTTGCGGACGCTGGAGTTGAGACGGAGCCGCGGTTCGGTGCGGATGGAGAAGGACCTGGAGTTCGATACGCTGTTCTGGCGGCATGACGAGTCGATACGACGGGAGTTGGAGCGCTTTCGGCCGGATGTGATTCACATTACAGGGCCGAGCGAGTTGGGCCTCTTTGGGGCATATTTTGCGTGGGAGATGGGGGTGCCGCTGGCGGCTTCGTGGCATACGAATGTTCACGAATATGCGGCGCGGAGGATGGGTTGGCTGACGGGGCGGCTCTCCGAGAGGCGTGGCGCGGCGATCGAGGGCGGTGTCGAGGCGAGCACGCTGTGGGCCACTTCGCAGTTTTACAAGCTGGCGAAGGTTTTGTTTGCGCCGAACAATGAGCTTTGCCGAATGCTGGAGAAGACGACGGGAAGGCCGTGTTTCCTGATGCAGCGAGGTGTCGATACGGAGTGGTTTTCGCCGGCACATCGCACGCGGGAGGCTGCTGACAGGACTGTGGTGCTGGGGTATGTCGGGCGGCTTTCCGTGGAGAAGAATGTGGCCCTGCTGGCGCGAGTGGAGCGGGAACTGGCGGCGTCGGGGCTGGGCGGAGTGCGCTTTTTGATCGTGGGGCATGGCAGCGAAGAGGCTGCGCTGCGCAGGGATTTGAAGGAAGCAGAGTTCGCCGGGGTGTTGCGCGGGCAGGCGCTGGCTGAGGCTTACGCGAATATGGACGTCCTGGTGTTTCCTTCGCATACGGATACGTTCGGGAATGTCGTGCTCGAGGCGCTGGCGAGCGGTGTTCCTGCCGTGGTGACACCGGATGGAGGACCGAAGTTCATTGTGCGCGATGGCGAGACCGGATTTGTAACCGAAGATGATCAATTTGCCTGTGCGGTTGCAGACCTGGTGAGAGATCGTGCACGACTGGAAGAGATGCGGGTGAAGGCTCGGGAGTATGCGCTGGGGTGCAGTTGGGATGCGGTCTTCGATCGAGTGTATGCGGGGTATGAGACTTTGCAGAGAACTTAATCGATCTTCTTGCTCTCTTCCCCTTTCAGGTTGTGCTGTGGAGTTTCGGGTGTCCGTCTTTGGACAGTTTTCTCCGATTGTGGACAGATGCGTGTGAGATGTTGGGGCTAACGTCCTGAATTCTCGGGTTTTTCTGCGATGCGTCTGTGGCAGAGGACTTGCTGAAGAAGTAGCAGACTACCTGTGAGGATTTGCCATGTCGCTCTATCGAGATTTGAAGATTGCCGTTCGCCACCTGATGAAGTCTCCCGGCTTTGCGGTGACTGCCGTATTGATGCTGGCGCTGGGCATTGGCGCCACTTCGGCGATTTTTTCGATCGTCGAAGGGGTCCTACTGCGTCCACTTCCCTTCCCTGAGCCGGGGCGGCTGATCGTCGTATCGGACATTCTGGAGGGTGCGAAGGTTGGCGGCAATGGCGAGGCCGGCGTGACGGTTCCTGACATTCGCAACTACATGCGCGATACGCACAGCTTCAGCAACCTGGGGGGATATCAGGGGACGAGCTACGAGCTCTCCGGCATGGGCGAGCCGGCCTCGATCAATGCGACCCGCATGAGCGGCGGAGTTTTGCCGGCGCTCGGAGTGCAGCCGCTGATGGGGCGCGTCTTCACGCAAGACGAGGACGACAAGCACCAGCAGGTGGCAGTGCTGAGCTATGCGACATGGCAGACGCGCTTTCAGGGCGACCAGAATGTTCTGGGTAAGAAGATCCTTCTCGACCGCAAGCCTTATGTGGTGGTCGGAGTGATGCCGCGCAACTTTGAGTTTCCGCTGGTGCCGGGACATTTGAACAGGAGCGAACTGTGGGTTCCGATGAGCTTCACTGCGGCGGAGGTGTCGCCGGCGAGCGCGGCCAACTGGAGCTACAGCATGGTGGGCCGATTGAAGCCGGGTGTCACCGCCGCACAGGCGGTAAACGATGCCGGGCAAGTGGCCAAAGAGACGGTTCGCAATTTTCCGCCGTTTCTTGCGGGATTCAGCATGCATCCCGTGGTGAGGCCGCTGCAGGAAGAGACGGTAGAGGATGCACGTCCGCTGGTCCGTACGCTGTTTTTTGCGGTTGCGGTGGTGCTGTTGATTGCGTGCGCGAACCTTGCGGGTCTGCTGTTGGTACGCGCAATTCGGAGCCGGCGCGAAATAGCGGTTCGTCTTGCGCTGGGAGCCAGCACTGCTGCGCTGCTTCGGCAGACTCTGCTGGAGAGCCTGGTGTTGAGCTTTACCGGCGGTGTTGTGGGCCTGGTGTTTGCTTCAGCGCTGTTGCGGGTGGGAGTAAGACTGCTGCCGGAGACGCTGCCGCGTGTCAACGAGATCGGTATGGATTGGCCCGTCGTAGGGTTTGCACTTGGCCTGGCGGTGCTGACAGGTGTGGCCTGTGGTCTTGTTCCGGCCTTTGCTGCCATTCGTACGAATGTGAACGATACGTTGAAGGAAGGTGGACGCACCGGCACAGCGGGAGGAGGCCATGCGCGGCTCCGGTCGGCACTGGTGATTATGGAGATTGCGGTTGCGCTGGTTTTGCTGGCTGCGTCCGGCCTGCTGCTGCGCAGCTTTGAGAAGATGCGCGAGGTCGATCTTGGCTACCGGCCCGATCACACGCTGGTTGCGTCTTATAATCTGCCGCGAAATCAGTATTCGACCCAGGCGATGGTCGATGAGTTCAATCATGAGCTGCAGCGGCGGCTGCAGCAACTGCCGGGCGTTAAGAGCATGGGGATGACCTCGTTTCTTCCAGCTTCGGGCAACAATACGAATAGCGTGTTTGTGGCGGAGGGTTATGTGCCTCTCAAAGATGCGGGAATGGATCTTGCCACGACTATCCAGGTGGAGGGCGACTACCTGCAGGCGATGGGAGTTCCCTTATTGAAGGGGCGATTCTTCACAGCAGACGACAAGGTTGGTTCGCAGCTTGTGGCGATTGTGAACCAGAAGTTTGCGGAGCAATCGTGGCCGGGGCAAGACCCGATCGGCAAGCGGCTGCGGGTGGGCACGCCGACGATGCAGACGCCGTGGGCGACGGTTGTTGGGGAAGTGGCGAATGTGAAGGAAGGCGGGCCAGATTCTCCGGAGAAGCAACAGTATTACGTAACGGTCTCCCAGGCGAACGCGATGGCGGGATCGCTGGCGTCGCCGACGGATTTGAACGGCAACGGCGGATACATTGCCGTACGCACAGCGATGCCACCGGAGCAGATGGAGAATTTGCTGCTTCAGACGGTGCGGTCGATCGATGTGCGGTTGCCGCTGGCGCAGGTGCAGACGATGGAACATGCGATCTCGGAGAGCGAAGCTCCACGACGGTTCAATACGGCGCTGATCTCGTCGTTTGCGGCGATTGCGGTGCTGCTGGCGGTGCTTGGCATCTACAGCGTGATCGCGTTTTCGGTTGCGCAGCGGGTGCAGGAGATGGCGATTCGCATGGCGTTGGGCTCGCAGCGGACGGGCATTGTGCGGTTGATCGTGGCCTCCGGTCTGAAGCTTGCACTGGCAGGGTGCGCGATTGGGCTTGTGGGAGCGTGGGGTGCGTCGCATCTGTTGCAGTCGTTTCTATTTGGTGTGCGTGCGCTGGATCCGCTGGTTTTGGCGCTGGCCGCGGTTGTGCTGCTGGTGCTGACGCTGGCTGCTTCGCTGCTGCCGGCTCGCCGTGCTGCGACTGTCGAGCTAACGCAGGCGTTGCGGGCGGAGTAGTCCAGCGAACGGCGAGACAGGCTTAGAAACGCATCGCGCCGATGTAGGCAGCGTAGGGGGCGAGCGTCATGGATTCGAGATGCATCGTGCCCATGCCGTTGTCCGAACGGAGGACGGTGCGGAGGAAGCTGCCACGCAGGTGGAGTTTCGTGATGTCGGCCTTGATGGAGAGCTGCGCAGGCTTGCCGGAGAGGTTGCACAGAATGACGAGGATCGGGCTGGTTGGCGAGACGACCTTCGGCTTGCGGATGATGACGAGGACGTTCTGATCGTCGCGATTGACAGTGAGGTATTCGCCCGAGTTGAGGGTGGCGTTGCTGTGATGGAGCTCGATGAGCTTGCGGTACCAGTTGAGGAGTGAGTCGGGGTCCGCATCTTCCAGTGCCGCGTTCGGCGGTACGTTGCCTGCTTCGGGCTCGGGTGGCGGCGTGGGTTTTCCCCTGGGTGGCGGGGGTGGTGCGTCCCAAACGATGGCAGGGCTGACCGGGGTGGAGTCAGATGATTGCGCGGCCGTGACACCGAGCTCCTGGCCGGAGTAGAGAAGCGGCTGGGCGCGGGTGGTGAAGAGGATCGTGGCGAGCAGTTTGGCGATGGCGAGGTTGTGCTGGCCGTCGGCGTAGCGGCTCATGCTGCGCTGAAAGCTGGGTCCGTCGGAAGCGATCAGGGGAATAGCGTGCCCGGCGAGCGCAATGTTTTCGGTGGATTCGATGGCGGAGCGAATGGCGGCGGGGTTGAGCGGAGTCACCGCACCCAGGCTCGAATCGAGCAGAAGCTGGGTGGTTTGCGTATCGGGGGCTTTGTTGGGTCGTTGCTGCGGAGAGGACGGGAGGTTTGCGTCGACGTCGCCGATGAGCACGCGCTGGCCGAGATAGCTGCCTGCGGCTTTGCGGAGTTCGGCGGCCTGGGCGTGTGCTTCGGGAGTGGCGCCGATGATGTGGAAGCCGGCTATGCCGCGGTTAAGCCAGAAGCGTGCGACGCTGGGCAGGTCGGCGGCGGGAATTTGAGGGTCGAGGTCGAGCAGGACGCGGATGTTGCGGCGGCTGGCCTCGTGGATCAGCTCGTCGAGATCGTCGAGGGTGCCGTATGCGGGATCGATGGACTGTGCGTGGGTGGCGTCGGGTTGAATTGAGGTCAGGAGAAGTCCGTCGGCGCCGAGAGAATGGATGTAATCGAGACGCTGGATGACACCGTGGAGACCGCTGCTGCCGTCGGTTAGGCTGAAGTTGGCGGCATTGACCTGGTAGACGACGGGATGCTTCCACCAGACGTCGGTGTTGAGGCCTGAACCTACCCAGCCGGGGCGCGCGAGGGTTTGAGGCAGAGCCGGCGCGGCGATGGCGCAAGCCAGACAGAGGGTGAGGAGTCGGCGGGGAGTCGGCATGATCATCACTCGTTATTGAGATGCTACGCGAGTTTGGCCGAGCGATGGGTGCGGGTTGAGCAAGGATGTTCCCTCAGAGGCTCGGGGCTATACTTTCGCAATCGCGAGAAAACATCGAAGGAGTGTTCTATGCCTGTTGCGGCCGGGGATTTGCCATTGTATGAGCTTGTGAGCGGGGCTGCGCCGACAACCATCGATGATGTCGTGAAGGTGATGGAGAACATTGACGCGCTGCTGCCTGATGCAGATGGATTGAAGTGGTTCAATCGTCTCTACCTGATGGTGACGCGAGAGGTGGACATGAGTCCTCCGGAGGGCGGATGGAAGGATGCGGAGTGGCTGCTTCTTCTGGATGTTCTGTTTGCCGGTTTTTACTTCAGAGCTGTAGCTGATTTTTTGGAGGGAGACTCCGGGGTTCCAAGCTCCTGGAGTGCAATGCTGAGTGCGCGGCACACGGCGGGAATCGATCGTATTCAGTTTGCGCTGGCAGGGATGAATGCGCACATCAACCACGATCTTTCGCTGGCGTTGCTGGCGACCGATGAGCAGAGGAATGTTGAGCCGAGTTACACAAGTCCGCAACATGTGGACTACGAAGCGGTGAACGGTCTGCTGAATGCGGTGATGCCTTCGGCTTTGCAGATGCTGGCGGTGGGGGTTCTGGGAGAGTTGGCGCAGGATACGGGGAAGACCGGACGGATTCTGGCGTTCTGGAATATATGCAGTGCGCGTGATCTGGCCTGGGGGTTTGCCAATCATCTGCGGAGACTGGACGATGGGGGGCAGCAGGTGGCGCTTGCTGCGCAGGACCAGATGACGGGAGTGCTGGGGCGGGCGATATTGGCTTTTGTCTGAGGAGCGGCTAGGACTGGTTGCCTGCCGGAGGGTTCGGAAGCGATGGGCATCTCCTCGTTGCCTCGTGCCTCGGTGAGAATGATTTTTGTTCCTGAGTTTCGTCTGGTAGGCTCAAGGCTTCAAAGAAAAAACAGGAGACCTGCATGAATCGCTTTGCCACTCTATTGACGGGTGCTGCTTTGCTAGCAGCACAAACAGCTTTTGCGCAGATGGGTGCTCCGGGCGCTGCGCCAGCACCGGGGATGCCGGGAGTTGCAGGTCCGCTGGCGGCGAAGTACGGGGCCGACGCGGCACGAATCCTGAAGGCCGGGGAGACCGATGACGATGGGTATGAGGCGCTGACTTATTTGTGCTATCACGTGGGCAAGCGGGTGAGCGGATCGCCGCAGTTGAACACGGCGATTGAGTGGGGCGCGGATTTGATGCGCAAGGCGGGGCTACAGAATGTGACGGTGCAGCCGGTGATGGTTCCGCGATGGGTGCGAGGGAGCGAGTCGGGGACGATGATCACAACGGGACCGGGCGCTGTGAACAGATCGCTGCATATGCTTGGACTGGGGATGAGTGTGGGGACTCCGGCTGGCGGGATTACTGCTCCGGTGGTGTTTGTGCCTAGCTTCGACGCGCTGGATGCGATGACTCCAGAGCAGGTGAAGGGGAAGATTGTTGTCTACAACCCGGGCTGGCATGGGTATGGAGTGAATACCCAGTACAGGACGTTTGGCGCATCGAGGGCTGCGGCAAAGGGCGCGGTCGGCATGCTGGTGCGCTCGGCGACGGGGCTGGCGATGCAGATTCCGCATACGGGGACGCTGGTGTATGACGCGAAGCAGCCGAAGATTCCGGCGGCGGCGATCACGGTGGAAGATGCGCTGATGATCGAGCGGCTGTGCAAGGAGGGGCCGGTGACGGTGCATCTGCAGATGGAGGCGCACATGGAGGCCGATGTCGAAGCGGGCAACGTGATGGGCGAGATTGTAGGGAGTGAGCATCCGGAGCAGGTGGTCGCGATTGGCGGGCACATCGACTCGTGGGATGTGGGCCAGGGGGCGCAGGATGATGGCTCGGGAATTATGGCGGCGTTCCAGGCTGTGACACTGATCCATAAGCTTGGGCTGAAGCCGAAGCGGACGATTCGGCTTGTCTTCTGGGTGAATGAAGAGAATGGCGGAGCGGGTGGACGGGCTTACCGCAAGATGATCGGCGACAAGATCGGCGATCAGGTAGCGGCGATTGAGATGGATGGCGGCGCGGAGAAGCCGATGGGGATCGGGTATGGAACGATGGGTGGACCGAGACGGCCGCGTGGGGCTGCGGGGGCTGCTCCGGCGGGTGCTGCGGATGCGATGCCGGCCGAGGTGAAGCAGTCGGTTGTGGCTCTGCAGGATATTGTTTCGATGCTGGGGCCGATTGGGACTGACTCTGTTTCGGCCGGGGGTGGCGGGTCGGATATTGAGGCGATCGTGGCCGATGGGGTTCCTGCGCTGAGTCCGCGTACGGCGGAGGCTCACTACTTCGACTGGCACCATACGGAGGCGGACACGCTGGATAAGGTTGATCCGGTGGAGTTCCGGAAGAACGCGGCGATGTTGTCGGTGGTGACGTACGTGCTGGCGGATATGGATGGACGGCTGGCGGGAAGGAAGTCTGCGCCGACGGAGTAGACATACCTAACTTCCGTCGATGGCATGCGCACACTCGGCGTGCTTGTTTCATGCTAGTGCGGAGGTGGGGCGTTGGAGGGTGGGACTGATTTACCTGAGGCGGTGAATGGTTCCATTAGTTCGACGCGGGTGCCATCGGGGTCGAAGAGATTGACCTGGCGCTGGCCGTTGACGCCGGTGTGGGACTCGAGAGGTCTGGCGTATGTTTTGTAAGCGGGTCTGGCTTCGAGGGTGGTGATGGATTTGTTGAGGTCAGGAACCGAGAGCGAGGTGTGCTCCTGGCCACCGCGCTTGTCAGGTGCGGGAAGGTCGCTGTAGAGCATGAACTCGCCGTAGTCGTTGCCATCAGGGACGCGCATGTCGATCCAACTGAGGACTGTACCTTTGGAACTGCCGCGCCAGAACTCGCGGAAGCCGAGGAGGTCGCCATAGAAGGCGATGGATTTTGCGCTGTTGCCGACTAGGAAGCCGAGGTGGTAGATCCCGTCGGAGATGCGAGTGGCAGGAAGGAACTTGCCTGCGTTTTTTGCTTCCATGCCGTCGGGCTGGGGCTCGACGAACTCGACGAGGGTGCCGTCGGGATCTTTGATCTCGAAGTTGAGGTCGCCGGTTTTGCCTTTGCCTACTTTGCTGCCAACGGGGATGCCTCGGGAGGCGAGGTAGGCTCGCATCTGCTCGGCGTTGGAGACGATGAAGGCGATGTGGCTGAGATAGCCGGAGCCAGCGGGCGGCTGCTGGTTGAAGAGTTCGATGTGCTGGTGGTCGTTGATCTTGATAAAGGCGATGTGGACGGTGCCGTCGGGATTCTTCAGGTCGTAGGGTTCGTCGTAGCCGAGGAGGCCGTGCCAGAAGTTGAGTGCTTTCGGGAGATCGGAGACGAAGTAGCCGGCGTGGGAGATGCCGAGAATCTTCGGGCGCTGGACTGGCGCTTGTGCGAGGAGCGTTCCGGTGAGAAGTAGGCAGAGCGTGGCGATGGTTTTGATTGGCCGTGCGGTTGAAGTCTTCATTTTTTCTCTCAGCCGATGTCGAAGCTGACCCCCTGGGCGAGCGGGAGGTCAGTGCCGTAGTTGATGGTGTTGGTAGCGCGGCGCATGTATTGCTTCCACGCATCGGAGCCGGATTCGCGGCCGCCTCCAGTCTCTTTTTCGCCGCCGAAGGCTCCGCCTATCTCCGCGCCTGAGGTGCCGATGTTGACGTTGGCGATGCCGCAGTCGGAGCCGATGGCGGAGAGGAACTGCTCGGCTTCGCGGAGGTTCATGGTGAAGATGCTGGAGGAGAGACCCTGCGGGACGTCGTTGTGGAGGGCGAGGGCTTCTTCGAAGGTTTTGTATTTGAGGACGTAGAGGATGGGGGCGAAGGTCTCGTGTTTGACGGTGTCGGTTTGGGTGGAGATTTCGACGAGGGCGGGGCGGACGTAGAAGGCTTCGGGGCTGGTGTTGCCGTCGGTGCGCTCGCCGCCGGTGATGATGGCTCCTGCAGTCCGGGAGTTGGCTAATGCTCTTTGCATTGCGGCGTAGGCGTGTTCGTCGATGAGCGGGCCGACGAGGGTGTTGGGTTCGAGCGGGTCGCCGATGCTGACGGAGGCGTAGACCTTTTTGAGCTGCGGGACAAGGGTGTCGTAGACGTCTTGGTGAACGATGAGGCGGCGGAGGGTGGTGCAGCGCTGACCTGCGGTTCCCATGGCTGAGAAGGCGATGGCGCGGAGAGTGAGATCGAGGTCGGCGGTGGGGGCGACGATAGCTGCGTTGTTGCCGCCTAGCTCGAGGATGGCGCGTGCGAAGCGGGCGGCGAGGCGTGGGGCGACGGCGCGGCCCATCGCGGTGCTTCCGGTTGCGGAGACGAGCGGAACGAGTGGCGAGTCGACGAGCTGCTGGCCGATGGTGGCGTCGCCGATGAGGAGGTTGGAGAGGTTTCTGGGAGCAGCACCGAATTTGGCCACTGCTTTTTCGAAGATGGCCTGGACGGCGAGGGCGGTCAAAGGAGTCTTTTCGCTGGGTTTCCAGACGACGGAGTTGCCGCAGACGAGGGCGAGTGCGGCGTTCCAGCTCCAGACGGCGACGGGGAAGTTGAAGGCGGAGATGACGCCGACGACTCCGAGTGGGTGCCAGGTCTCCATCATGCGGTGCCTGGCGCGTTCGGAGGGAATGGTGAGACCGGCGAGCTGGCGTGAGAGGCCGGCGGCGAAGATGCAGATGTCGATCATCTCCTGCACCTCGCCGAGGCCTTCGGAGAGGATCTTGCCGGATTCGATGGTGACGAGACGGCCCAAGGATTCGAGGTTGGCGCGGAGTTCTTCGCCGAGCAGGCGGACGAGCTCGCCTCGCTTGGGGGCGGGGACGAGGCGCCACTTGAGGAAGGCTTTGTGGGCTGCGGCTATAGCTGGTTCTGCATTGGCCGTGATGGGAAGGTGGGCGAGGATTTCGCCTGTGAGGGGGGTGTGAACGGTGAGGGGGCCTTCGGGCTGTGGGGTGACGCCGAGGCTGGAGAGGATTTCGGTGACTTCGGTCTGTAGGGATTTGGTTGGCACGTCGTTAGGGTAGAGGTTTTGGGTGCGGGGTGGCAATTCGTCTGGGCGAAACTGCTCCCAAAGATTACTTCCTCTCTTGCCTTTAACTGGTTGACTTGTGGGCTGGATCAGATTGGCGGAGACGGGCTGCGCAAGCTCGAATTGCCGATGACTCGCGCGAAACGGGTTACAACCTTCGGAAGGGCGGAATGATTTGCCGTTCCTATCAAGGTCAGCGGCTCGAGGTCAACGGCGGCTTCCATCGACGCCACGCATGGTGTGCTATGCTGCGCGTGTGTCAGCCGCCGGTCCGCTCGCCAGTCCGGGAATTCCCCGCCACTCAGCGGTGGTGCGCTTGACGCACTGGATCACGGTGATTGCGTTTTTTGCGTTGCTCATCACCGGCGCCGAGATCGTGATCTCTCACCCACGGTTCTATTGGGGCGAGGTGGGGAATGTGATGACACGTCCGCTGTTCACGCTGCCGATTCCCTCATCGAGGAGTACAGTTCCAACCGGCTACGGCTTCGTGATGCCCGACCAGAATGGCTGGAGCCGGTATCTGCACTTTGAGGCGGCATGGGCTTTGGTGCTGACGGGACTGGTGTACGGGATCTCAAGCCTGCGTACGGGCCACTTCCGAAAAGATCTGCTCCTGGCGCGCGCGGATCGGACCTGGCGGGCGTTCTCGGCCGTGATTGGCAGGTATATTCGCCGCGAGTCGCCGGATGCAGCGGAAGCTCACTCGTATAACGCCGTTCAACGAACCGCTTACCTGGTGGTGACCTTTATTCTGGTTCCGCTGGTGATCTGGACGGGGCTTGCGTTGTCTCCTGCCTTTAACTCTGCGGTTCCGATTGCTGTCAACGCGCTGGGCGGGAGGCAGTCCGCGCGTACGCTGCATTTCTTCGTCTCGGGAGCGCTGCTGTTGTTCGTCGTGGTCCATGTTGTGATGGTTTCTCTTTCAGGATTCAGGAGTCGCATGCGGGCGATGATCACAGGTCGCGCCGCTGAAAGCGAGGAGCGCCCATGAGCAAGATCTCTCGTCGCAACCTCATCACCACTGGTCTCGCCGCCACTGCGGGTTTGGCGGGTCTCGCGGTAGCCGACCGGCTGGCGCATTCCTACGGCTTGATCCCGCCTGATTGTCGTGGGCTCTACGGTGCAGGCGAGACGCTGACCTATGCCGCACAGCGGCTTCTCACAAGACATTCGCTGGCGCGCGAGTTCCCTCGCAGCATGATTTCGAAGGCGCCTTTCGCGAATGCGACCGCGCCTCCCAACGAGGCGTTCAAACACCTTCAGGCCGGCGGGTTCTCGGACTGGCGGCTTGCGGTGGACGGAATGGTTGCGCGGCCGGGATCTTTTTCTCTCGCCGACCTCAAGGGTCTTGCCAGGCGCAGCCAGATTACCGAGGTAGCGTGCGAAGAGGGCTGGTCGTATATCGCCGAGTGGATTGGAACGCCCCTGGCTGATGTTTTGAACGCCGTCGGTCCTCTGCCTGAGGCACGCTATGTCGTCTACTTCTCAATCGACAGCGAGTGGTGGGACAGCATCGATATGGGCGACGCTCTGCATCCGCAGACACTGCTGACCTGGGGAATGAATGATGACAATCTTCCGGTGGGGTTTGGCGGCCCTCTGCGCATGCGCGTGCCACGGCAGCTTGGCTACAAGAGCGTGAAGTACATAACCCGTCTGACAGTCACCGATTCTCTCAAACGCTTCGGCAAAGGTCTGGGCTCTGCCTCGCCTGAAGCTGGTTATGCGTGGTATGCGGGTATCTGAGGCGTCTGCTACTCGATAGCAGGAAACGTGCCAGTGTTCGGCTATAACGCGATTGCCATTTCAAACTGGGCGACTACCAAACAAAAGCGAGTAACAAGGAAGAGTTGTCAGAGTTTAGGGGGCTGGGCGAGGAGTTCGGCGAGGTGTTTGGGTCTCGCGTTCGTGTTTTGGGTGATTTGTTCGCAGCAGCTGAAGCCGTCGCTGACGATGATGGCTTTGGTGTTGTTGCGGACGGCGGGGAGGAGGACGCGCTCGCCTAGTTTTTGCGAGAGGTCGAATTTTTCTTTTTCGAAGCCGAATGGTCCCGCCATGCCGCAGCAGCCTGAGTCGAGGAGTTCGACGTCGGCTCCGGTGAGACGAAGGAGAGCGATCTCGTCGTGCATGCCCATGGTGGCGCGATGATGGCAGTGGCCGTGGACGATGATCTTTTCGTCGAGTTGCGGGGGCTTATAGTTGGGTGCGTGTTTGATGAGGAACTCGCTGAGGAGGAAGGTCTGGTCGCGGAGTTGGGCGGCGCGTGGATCGTTGGGGAGCAGGTTGGTTAGTTCGTCGCGGAAGACGGAGGCGCAGCTTGGTTCGAGGACGACGATGGGGGTTCCGGCTTTGAGTTGCGCTGTCAGGGCGTTGAGGGTTTTGAGCAGGTAGTCCCTGGCTGTGTCTAACATGCCGAAGTCATAGAGTGGGCGTCCGCAGCAGAGATGTTGCGTGGGGACAGTGACGCGGAAGCCCGCGGAGGTGAGGACCTTGTGGGCGGCGCGCAGAGTGGCCGGGTGGAAGTAGTTGTTGAAGGTGTCGGCCCAGAGGAAGACTTCGGGGGCGGTGTCGGGGAGTGCGGGGCGGCGGTCGCGGCGGCGGCGTGCGTCGCGGGCGAGGCGGCGGTCGGGGGTGAAGGGTTTCGAGAAGCGCGGGAAGGTTCGCTGCGGATGGATGTGCAGGATCTTCTTGATGATTGTGCGGACGATCGGGGCATTGTTGAACGCGTTGATGAGATTCGGTGCGAAGGATGCCAGTTGCGCGAAGCGGTCGATGCGGCCGAAGGCGTAGTGGGCGAGTGGGCGGGACTCGCCTTCGTAGTGATGGGCGAGGAATTCAGCCTTGTAGGTGGCCAGGTCGACGGAGACGGGGCACTCGGACTTGCAGGCTTTGCAGGAGAGGCAGAGGTCGAGCGACTCTTTGACCTGCTGGTTCTTCCATTGGTTGGGGAGGACTTCTCCCTGCATCAGCTCCCATAGCATGTGCGCGCGGCCGCGTGTGGAGTGGAGTTCTTCGCCGGTGGCCATGAAGCTGGGACACATGGTTCCGGCGTCGGTTTTGCGGCAGGCTCCTACTCCGACGCAACGAAGGGTCGCGGAGGCCAGGCTGCCGTTATCTTCGGCGTAGGCGAAGTGGGTTTTGGGTTGCCAGGGTTTGTAGTCGGCGCCGAGGCGGAGATCTTCGTGGATCTCGTGGGCGTCGATGAGCTTGTTGGGGTTCATGCGGTTGGTGGGATCGAAGATGTGCTTGAACTGGCGGAAGGCCTGCATGAGGTCTTCGCCGAACATTTTGGGGTAGAGTGCGGCGCGGGACTGGCCGTCGCCGTGTTCTCCGGAGAGCGAGCCGCCGAGGGCGAGGACAACGTCGGCGGCGCGATCCATAAACTCGCGAAACTTGAGGATGCCCGGGCCGGTTTCGAGGTCGAAGTTGATGCGCATGTGGACGCATCCCTGGCCGAAGTGTCCGTACATGGCGCTGGAGTAGTTGTACTCCGTCAGAAGGGCGCGGATAGCGCGGAGATAGGAGCCGAGTTGCGTGGGATCGACGGCGGCGTCCTCCCAGCCCTCCCAGCCTTCGGTGTTTTTTCCGTCGCTGGTGGGCATGTGAGCGGTGGCTCCGAGACCGGACTCGCGGATGTGCCAGACCCGCTTGGCTTCGTCGGAGGTGTAGATGCGGCAGGTGGGTTGCGCTGGAAGAGCCTTCATGGAGGCGACGAAGGCGCGGGCTTTGGCGTTGGCGTCGGATTGGGTGGAGGCGCCGAATTCGACAATGAGGAAGCCGTCGCCGGGAGGAAGAAGTTCGAGGTCGGAGAGATATTTCTGTTTGCTGCGGAGAGCTTCGAGGAGGTAGCCGTCTACGCCTTCGAGGCCGATGGGCTTGTGTTCGAGGATTTGAGGGACGTGGTCGGCGGCGAGAAAGACGAGAGGAAAGCCCAGGCCGACGAGGGTACGACAGGGTGGGGATTCGACGAGTTGAAGAGTTGCTCCGAGGATGACGGCGCAGGTGCCTTCGCTGCCGACGAGGGCGCGGGCGACGTTGAAGTTGTTTTCGGGGAGGAGCTCGTCGAGGTTAAAGCCGGAGACGCGGCGGGGAATGCGAGGGAATTTTGCGCGGACCTGGTTGGCATAAGTGTCGCGGATGCGTTTGAGGGCAGCGTAGATCTCGCCGATGCGACCGCCGGATTGGATGTGCGCTTCGAGCTCGGCATCGGTGGTGGGTCCGACCGTGAGGCGGGTTCCGTCGTAGAGAAGGAGATCGAGCGAGAGGATGTTGTCGACGGTCTTGCCGCCCATGAGTGCGTGGACGCCGCAGGAGTTGTTGCCGATCATGCCGCCGATGGTGCAGCGGCTGTGGGTTGCGGGGTCGGGTGCGAAGGTGAGGTTGAATTTCTCCGCGGCGTCGCGGACACGGTCGAGGACGATGCCGGGTTGGACGTGGACGGTCTTTGCGATGGGGTCGATAGCTCCCATGCCGTTCATGTATTTGGAGAAGTCGAGGATGACGGCGGCGTTGCAGCCCTGGCCGGCGAGTGAGGTGCCTGCTCCGCGCGAGAGCAGATGGGGCATTCAGGCTGCGGCAGATGGCGACGGTGGCGATGACGTCAGTCTTCATCGCGGGGGATGACTACGCCGATGGGAATGTGGCGGTAGTTTGAGGCGTCGGTGGCGTAGAGAGCTTTGTCGGAGACGTTCGAAGCGGACCTCGCCGCGGATCTGCTCGCGGAGTTGGCGCTCGAGTTTTTCTGACTCGGGGAAGATATCGCGGGCGCGAGCGTGGGAGCTCGGGAGAAGGACGAAAGGGGAGGTGGACATAGAGAGGCGCTGCTCTCCGAAGCAGTAGGACTATTTTAGTCAGGCTTTGCGGTGCTGGTCCGGGCGGGCGACGGGGATGGATGCAGTTCGTCAATGGCCAGAGGCAGGGTTTTCTACTTCGGCGTGAGCGAGGAGGCGAAAGCCAGCAGGGATGCGTCGCCCATGGCAGGTGCGAGGAGTTGCATTCCGGTGCCGAAGGGGGCGCCGATGTGCTCGCCGGGGAGCGTGACTGCGGGGATTCCGGCGAGGCTTGCCGGGGTGGTGTAGCGGAGGATGGCTTTGCGGGATTCGGTGTGGTCGTGGCCGGCTTGTAGTTTGCTGACCGGGGCGCATGGGGCGAGGAGAAGATCGTGGCTTTCGAAGAGTGCGGACATCTTTGCGCGGAAGGACTGCAGGCGTTGGTAAAGATTTTGAATTTCGGCGGCGGGGATCGAGGCTCCGTAGGTCATGCGCTCGGCGATGATGGGTTCGAAGTGCTGGAAGTAGCCCTGGTGGATGGCTGCGGCCTCAGCGGCGACGATGGGCGAGTAGATCTGCGGACTTTCGTTCCAGAAGGTTGCGTCAAACGGGGTGAGTGTCGCTCCGTGATCGTTGAGGTGTTGCTTCCAGGCTGCATAGGCGTCGAGGACCCCGGGTTCGCAGTCGTGGAGGAAGTCGTCGGGGAGGTAGCCGATGCGGATTTTGTTGGGTGTCGTGACAGGTGCGATGTCGAAGACGGCGTTCGCGAGAGTCGCGGCGTCGCGGAGACCGCGGAAGAGAAGGCCGATGGTGTCGAAGGTTTTGGCGAGATGATAGCCGCCTGCCCAGCGGGTTTCGCCAAGGCTGACACCGTGGGAGGAGCGGTAGCCAGCTAGTCCGCACAGTGCGGAGGGGATGCGGACGGAGCCTCCTGTGTCGGTGCCGATGGCGAAGAGTGCGGAACCTTCCTGCACACTGGCGGCAGCACCGCTGGAGGAGCCGCCGGTGAGCAGGGTTTTGTCGCGGGGCTGGAGGCAGTCGCCGTAGTCGGCGTTCTCTCCGGTGATGCCGTAGGCGAGCTGGTGGAGGTGCGTTTTGCCGGTGAGGATGGCTCCGGCGTCGAGGAGGCGTTGTGCGACCCAGGAGTTCTTTTCGGCTGGCGGATTGTGCTGCTCGTAAAAGCGTGAGCCGCAGGTTGTGGTGCTGCCTGCTACGTCGAAGCAGTCCTTGATGGAGACGGGGATGCCGTAGAGTGGCGGACGTTTTTGTGCGTCAGGAAAGATTGCGAGAAGCTGTTCTGCGCGGCGACGCGATTCTTCTTCGTAGTTGATCAGGTAGGTGTTGTGCGAGGCGTTCTGGTTTGCCTTCGCGGCGAAACGTTCTGCAATCGCGGACGCGGCCGATGAGGATGATGCTAGCTCGTCGCGTAGAGACTGGAGGGGAGAGGGATTGGATCGCATGGTCAGAGTGACAATTTTACCTGCGAGCCGCGATGATTTAGAAAAGGCTACTTCAGGAGCGCGAGGATGCCGGCGAGAGGGATGCGGACCCACGCGGGACGGTTGTCGAGCTCGTAGAGGAGCTCGTAGAGGGACTTCTCGAGAAGGTAGGCGTTGAGCAGGAGCTGTGACTGTGCGGGTTGCGGGATAAGATCCGGGTTGGCTGCGGCTATTGTGTCTCGATAGGTGCGCAGAAACTCGTTGGAGACGGCGTTTTGCCAGAGGGTGGCCCAGGGCTCGATGTTCTTTGCGTCGTCGGGCCTTCGCTGGGCGAAGGTGTTGAGTGCGGCGAAGGCGGCGTAGGAGAAGGATCGCAACATGCCTGCGACGTCTTTGAGTGGGGATTGTTTGGCGCGGCGCTGCTCGAGGCTGCGTGCTGGTTCGCCTTCGAAGTCGAGGATGACGTAGTCGTTGTGCGATCGGAGGACCTGGCCGAGATGATAGTCGCCGTGGATGCGGATGCGCTGGCCTGCTGCGGCTGGTGTGGCAGAGGCGATGGCGTGGGCGCGGGCGAAGAGTTCGACGCGGCGGCTGAGAAGGAGGGCGGCGGTGTCGACTGTGGTCTCGGGAAGATTAGACATGCTGCGACGGACCGCGGCGAGGGTGAGGGATAGCTGCGCGCCGATGCGATCGGCGTCGGCGACGAGATCGGCGGTGGTGAACCCCTCGGCCAGGAAGGCTGAGTTATGAGTTGGCGTTGCGAGCGCGAGGTGTATCTCTGCAGTGCGTCGGCCCAGCAGGGCGGCGGCATCGAGAGAGAGCGCAGCGTGGTCGCGGGCCGCTGCCGGAGATGCGTTTTCCGACGTAAGCGATGGAGGAGTTCCGAGATCTTGCGGTGCGGGAAGGATCGCGACGTTGTCGTAGTAGCGGGAGAGTTCGTCGAGTGTTCCCTGCCAGCCGTCGCCTTCGTTTTCGACAAGGCCCTGGAGCATGGCGATGGTGGTGGTCTCGCCATCTTTCGATTTGAGTGTGATGTCGCCGAGAAATGGGGCGATGCGCGGGAAGTGTGCGGTCTCGGTGAGGAAGCGGCCGATCTCAGTGTCGGGATTTTCGCCGGGCTGGAGGCGACGGAAGAGTTTGAGGATGAGTTTGGAGTCGTAGAGGACTGATGTGTTGGATTGTTCGGCTGAGCCGGTACGCGCGGGGAGTGGCTCGGTGCCTCGAGCTTCGGTGAAGGCCGTGCTCTTACGGCCAATGAGAACGCCGTTGTGGGTGGCGAGTTCGCCGTTGGTTTCGATGAGGCTGAGGATAGCTTGACGGGCGTCTTCGCGGGTGATGGCATCGTGCAGAATGGCGGGGCCATTTGGGGTTGCGACGGTGGCGACGATGCTTGCGGGGTCAGAGGCACGTATTGTGTCTGCGGTTTCGCCTGTGGAGATGGTCAGGGCGAGATGATAGACGTTGGTGCTGTCGTCGTCGTAGGTGAGCTGGAGGAAGAGGAGCAGGGTGTTGAGGCCCGGAAGCTCGGTGGAGTTCTGGATCGCGATGTTCTTGATAGTTCGCGATTTTGCACCGAACCAGCGTTGCTGCGGGAGATACTTTTTGAGCAGATCCTGAAGCAGCGAGAGGCCCGGCGCGGAGAGGAGTCCTTCGATGCCGTGGCTGAATAGGTTGACGATGGGCTCGTCTTCGGGAATCTGCGCGGGCTCGGGGACAGCGGCCGCAGGTTGCAGTTCGAGCCACAGGAACGAGTATGGCGCGAGTGTGAGCGGATACGCCTGCGTGGTGATGGAGGGAAAGGTGACATAGCCGAGCATCTCGACGGGGACTCGTCCAACGAAGCGGGCGAGGTCGAGTGAGACGGGTTGCGAGAAGCGTGAGAGGTTCGCGACGCAGAGGACGGTTTCGCTGTTGCCGTCTTCCTCGTATTTACGGAGGTAGGCGAGGATTTTTCTGTTGTCGGGGTTGAGGAACTCCTGCGTGCCGCGGCCGAAGACGTGGAAGAGCTTCCGCAGCGCGATCATGTTGCGGGTCCAGTGCAGCAGTGAGGACTGATCGGACTGCTGAGCTTCGACGTTGATGGACTGATAGCCCCAGACGGGGTCCATGATGACCGGGAAATAAAGTTGCGCAGGAACCGCTTTGGAGAAGCCTGCGTTGCGGTCGGAGTTCCACTGCATGGGCGTGCGGACGCCGTTGCGGTCGCCGAGGTAGATGTTGTCGCCCATGCCGATCTCGTCGCCGTAGTAGAGAATGGGCGTGCCGGGGAAGCTGAGTAAAAGCGAGTTGAGCAGTTCGATGCGGCGGCGGTTGTTGTCGACGAGAGGCGCGAGACGGCGGCGGATGCCAACGTTGATGCGCATGCGCGGATCGGCCGAGTAGGCGAGGTACATGTAGTCGCGCTCGTCGTTGGTGACCATCTCGAGAGTGAGCTCGTCGTGATTGCGGAGGAAGAGTCCCCACTGGCAGTTGTCGGGAATGCCGGGAGTCTGCGCCATGATGTCGGTGATGGGAAGGCGGTCTTCCTGGCGGAGCGCCATGTAGATGCGCGGCATTAGCGGGAAGTGGAAGGCCATGTGACACTCGTCGCCATCGCCGAAGTAGGGGCGGACGTCTGCGGGCCACATATTGGCCTCGGCAAGGATGAGGCGGTTTTCGTATTCCGCATCAATGACTGCGCGGATTTCCTTGATCTTGACGTGCGTCTCGGGCACGTTTTCGCAACTGGTTCCATCGCGTTCGATCAGGTAAGGAATTGCATCGAGGCGCAGGGCGTCGACTCCGAGATCGAGCCAGAAGCGCATGGCTGTGAGGACCTCTTCCATGACGCGCGGGTTGTCGAAGTTGAGATCGGGTTGATGCGAAAAGAAGCGATGCCAATAGTATTGGTGCGCGACCTCATCCCAGGTCCAATTGGATTTTTCGGTGTCGGTGAAGATGATGCGAACACCGTCGAAGAGCTTGTCGGTGTCGCTCCAGACGTACATGTCGCGATCGGGGGAGCCTTTTGGGGCGAGGCGAGCGGCTTTGAACCATGGATGCTGGTCGCTGGTGTGATTGATGACCAGCTCGATCATCACCTGCATGCCGCGCTGGTGAGCCGCGTCGAGGAACTGCTTGAAGTCGTTCAGTGTTCCATAGCTGGGGTTGACATCGACGTAGTTGGCGATGTCGTAGCCGTCGTCGCGCAGGGGCGAGGGGAAGAATGGAAGCAGCCAGAGACAGGTGACTCCGAGGTCCTGAAGGTAGTCGAGACGCGAGAGCAGTCCGGGAAAATCGCCGATGCCGTCGGCGTTCGAGTCCATGAAGGCGCGGACGTGGATCTCGTAGATGATCGCGTCTTTGTACCAGAGTGGATCGGTGGCGCTGCCGGCTTTCTTCACTCGTTGTCCTCCGGCTTCGCGGTTGGCGCTGCTGTCGCTGTTGCGGCGGGATCGGGTGTTGCTTCTACGGCAGGTGAAGGGATCAGGCGGAAGATATGCGCGGGCATGACGTCCGGGCGCAGCGCGACGTAATTGCTGCGATCGTGCCAGTTGTAGCGGATTCCTGTAAGCAGATCTTCGATTTCAAAGTTTTCGTTGTGGGGAATCGCGAGCTGCTTGAGGTCGAGGTCAATCCAGCCGGACTGTTCCTGCGCGGGATCGAGGTTGATGGCGACGAGAATTCGATTGCTTTTGCTCGATTTGCTGTAGCAGAGGATGTTGGGATTATCGACGGGATGAAAGTGGAGCGAACCGTCGCTTTGCAGGGCGGGATTTTCACGGCGGATCTTGTTAAACTTGAGCAATCAGGGGAGCGAGGCTGTGAGATGCGTGGCGGTCCCAGTGGCGGATCTCGTATTTTTCGCTGTTGAGGTACTCTTCACTTCCCTGCCTGATTGGAACGTTCTCACAGAGCTCGAAGGCAGGGCCGTAGATGCCGTAGTTAGGGCCGAGGGTGGCGGCGAGAATGAGACGCTGCATGAATGCCGGGCGGCCTCCGGTCTGGAGCGTGGCGTGAAGGATGTCGGGAGTGTTGGGCCAGAGATTGGGATGGAAGAAGTCGGAGATTGGTGGCTGGGTGATCTCTTCGAAGTACTCCTGCAACTCGGCGGCGGTGTTGCGCCAGGTGAAGTAGGTGTAGGACTGGGTGAATCCGGCCTTGGCGAGCGAGTACATGACGTGCGGGCGGGTAAAGGCCTCGGCGAGAAAGATTACGTCCGGATATTTCTTGTGAATCTCGGCGATGCACCACTCCCAGAAGGGCAGCGCTTTGGTGTGGGGATTGTCGACGCGGAAGATGCGCACGCTGCGGCGGATCCAATACGTAAAGACATCGCGCAGTGCCTCCCACAGGCTTCGCCAGTCGGCGGACTCGAAGTTGAGGGGATAGATGTCCTGATACTTCTTGGGGGGATTCTCCGCGTACTGGATGGAGCCGTCGGGGCGGATGATGAACCAGTCGGGATGTTCTGTAACCCACGGATGATCGGGTGAGCATTGGAAAGCGATGTCGAGCGCCAGCTCCATGCCTAGCTCGTGAGCGGTTGCTGTGAGCGAATCGAAGTTGCGCTGCGTGCCGAGCTGGCGGTTGATGGTTTTGTGTCCGCCGTCTTTGGATCCGATAGCCCAGGGGCTGCCTGGATCGTCTTCCGCCGGGGTTACGGTGTTGTTGCGCCCTTTGCGAAACGCGGTGCCGATGGGATGGATAGGCGGCATGTAGAGCACGTCGAATCCCATGGCTGCGATGGAAGGCAAAAGCGCTTGAACGTCGGTGAAGGTGCCGTGCCTGGCGGGATCGAGAGAGGCGGACCGCGGAAATAGCTCGTACCAAGTGGAGTAGCGGGCGCGCTCGCGGTCGACCCAGAGATGCATATTCTGCGGGTAGCGAGTTGCGAGACTGAGATCGGGAGACTGCGCGGCGAGTGCGAGGACATCGGCGCTCAGGGGGAACTCGTAGGTTATGACGTCGCTATCGGCGAGCCGGTTCAGATTGGCTGCGGCGTCAGAGAGAATCTTGCGGCCGGGGCCTTTGCTGCGCTGTGCAGCTTGCTGGAGGAGGAGCGCACCGGTGAGAAAGGCTAGATAGATGTCCGAGTCGGCAGGGTTCGGCTTGTCGTTCGCATTGTCGGCGGATAGCTGGGCGGCGGTCAGGCGTTTTCGCAGATCGGCTGTCCAGGTTGCGAAGTGATCGACCCATGCCTCAAGGGTGAAGATCCAGTCGCCGAGTTTTTCGACGGTGAAGGCGGCAGACCAGAGATCGTTCGTGAGGGGGACGAGGGGCGCCGAGTACCACTCGTCTTCGCTGGAGTGCCGGTAAAGGAGGCGGCCAGCAACGTGGTCGTGTCCGTCGCCAAAGACGGCAGCGGTCACGGTGACCACATCGCCGAGGATTCTTCTAACCGGATAGCGGCCGCAATCAACCTGCGGCTGAACCTCTTCGATTACAACGCGTTTCCGGCCTTCGACAGGTTTCATATTACCCAGATCTTCAGATGCATGGTTCTGCTCCCATGCTAGTCCGGAACTCGTCGTGCCCAAGTTTTGATTCCAAGGAGGCTACGTTCTTTTCAGAGAGATGCATCCTGGGGGCAGATGTTTGCTTTGGCTGTTTGCCAGGATGGATGCTGCGAAAGGCGTGTTGGATTGTCTGCGAGATCATACTGGTCTCGAATAAATTGCCGTTGAAGGAACTGTTGGTTGGGGAGACGGCTGGAGCGGTTGGCGCGAACAGCGATCGCCCTGGTGTTGGATTGGGCGAAACCCTGGGCTGTTTGGGTTGTGCGGTCGAGTTGCAACTGTTTGCAGGTTTGGACTTGCGGGGAATTTCGCGAAAACTTGAGAGCACGATAAAAAAATGAGTCGTTTTCTTGCAGAGGGCATTTCGGGCTGGTAGATTTCCACTCAGAAGACGAACGGCAGCCTATCTCCCTATAGGCTGCCGGTCGGCCTCTTGAACTGATCTTGCGAAGTTCGACGGTCATCATCAACTAACTGGGTTCCTACGTCCTCAAGAATCAGCTCATTCCGTATCAGGATTTATCAGGATCCGTATGTCCATGCTGCCGAGGCACTTATTCCGCTTTGGGCCTTTCGATCTTGATGCCGAACAACGATTGGTTCGGCGCGATGGCACGAAGATTGCTCTCCCACCCAAGGCTTTTGACCTGCTGCTTTACCTCGTCCAAAACCCAATGCGGCCTATCAACAAAGAAGAACTGCTTCGAGCAGTGTGGCCGGACAGCTTCGTCGAGGAAGGCAATCTCACCCAGAATATTTTTCTGCTGCGCAAGGCTCTGGCGATCGGGCGGGACGACGTTCGCTATATCGTTACGCTTCCCGGGCGCGGTTATCAGCTGGCTACAGTGGTTGAGTTGGTTGAGGTAGTCAACCACTCGTCTGTGTCGAACGGGACCCATTCGGTGGCTGACGCTGTTTCCTCAGCGACTGGTCCGGTCGATCAGAAAGAAGCCGATCAGAAAGAAGAGGCTATCGATGATGCGGGATCTCCTAATGGAGCGACTAGTGACGCTGAAGCTCCGGCGTCGGTAGACGAAGCCAGCCACGCTCAACCCGTTTTTGCTCCTCAGCAGAGATGGAGGTTGCCGGCACTCGCCGGGGTTTTGCTTTTGGGATTGGTGGCGATTTCGTTTTTCTGGTGGAGAAATCATAGAAATATGCCCTCGAGTCAGACACTTGTCCTGGCAGATTTCGAGAACAATACGGGCGACGGAACCTTCGATGATGTGTTGAAGAAGGCGCTGGAGATCGACCTTGCGCAGTCGCCTTATTTAGATGTGATGAGCGAGCAGGCGACGGTCGACATGCTAGGGTTGATGGGCCGCAAGATCGATGTAGCGCTGACTCCGGATACGGCGAAGGAGATATGTCAGCGCAGTAACCGTCAGGTTTTGGTTACGGGCACGATCACCAATCTTGGCCGCGAATATCTGTTGACACTGGAAGCGATCGATTGTGTCTCGGGCAAGAAACTTACCGAGGCCAAGGCCGAGGCTGCCAGCAAGGAGGGTGTGCTTGCGGCCCTGGACTCGAGCGCGGATAGGCTTCGGCACGGCCTGGGCGAGTCGGCGAGATCCGTGGAGCGATTTCAGGTTTCGATTGCGCAGGCAAGTACTTCTTCGCTGGAAGCGCTGAAAGCCTACTCTATCGGCGAAGATATGGTGGGAAGAGTCGGCAAGGACGAGACGGAGACGCTTCCCGTATTTCAGCGAGCGGTAGAGCTTGATCCTGATTTTGCGATGGCCAACGCCGCGATTGCCACGGACTACTACAACCTGAAGGAGCCGAGGCTGGCGCAGCCGTTCTACCAGAAAGCCTTCGATCTTAGCGGCCGGGTAAGCGAAAAGGAGAGGCTGTACATCCGGGCGCATTATTACGCCGACAGCAAGAACGACCTGGAACAAGGGGTAAAAGAGTATCGGCTGTGGGCAGAGACTTATCCGCGCGACTGGGGCCCGTGGGTTAATATCGCCAAGTTGTACACGCAAACGGGACAGCATGCTGCTGCCGTTATGGCGGGCGAACAAGCACTGCGATTGGATGCGAACCGGGCCATCAACTATAGCGTGCTGGCTCGAGCGTATATGCACGTCAACCGCTACGCCGATGCCAAAGCGACGGTTCTGAAGGCTACGGCGGTCGGCAAAGATTCCAGTGATCTTCATTGCGTCCTGTTTGAGCTGGCGTTTCTGGAAGGCAACCAGGCCGGTATGGCGCACGAAGTGGTCTCGACGCATGGCCTGCCAAGCGAGTGGCGAGCACTTGAGGTGCAGGCGTTTGCCGCTGCCGCCGGGGGCAGGTACAGAGAGGCCGAACAACTCTTTCGTCGTGCCCACGGAATCGCGGAACACGAGAACCTGTTTGAATCCGCCGACGATATTCTTATCGATCAGGCGTCAGTGGAGATTGCGTCGGGCATGCCTGCCGCGGCTCGGGCAACGTTGGGCCATGTGAAGCAAGAGGACACCGACAATCCTGACTTTGCGCTGCTCGAGGCGCAACTGGGCGATATCTCGTTCGCCGAGCACTTTCTGGAGCAAAACTCCACGACGGAACATCCGGGCACCTTGGTCCGCTATGCCTATGCTCCCCGTCTTCGTGCGGAGATCGCCCTGCAGCAGAACAAGCCGCTTGATGCAATTGCGGCATTGGAGCCGGCTGCGCCTTATGAGCTTGCCGGCGGCCTGATCGCGTACGCACAACGCGGCGAGGCGTATCAAAGAGCCGGTCAGGACCAGAATGCCGCTATCGAATATACGAATATCCTCGCCCATCGGGGACTCAATCCACTGTCTCCGATGCTTCCGCTGGCGCATCTCTGGCTGGGGCGGGCTGAGGCGCACGCCGGTAACATCCAAGGCAGCAGAACGGAGTATGAGAAGCTCTTCGCTCTCTGGAAGGATGCCGATAAGGACTTCCCTCTCCTGCTGACTGCGAAGAGAGAGTACGCGGCTTTGACCGTCTCCCGCTCTTAGCAGATGGCCTGCAGGGCGCACAAACAACCGGCTGGTCACTTTTCGATTGACAACACCTGTATAGGGCGATGTACTGGTTCACGTTACGTTCATTTTTGACCACGTCGATTTACGTTCCGGTGCAAAGGTTTACACGGGCCCGTTGTTAGCACGCATCCATTCGATAGAGAAATTTCTGAACAAGCCGACTTTAGTTCGGCGAAAAACGCATTTAACTTTTCAGGAGATCAGGCAATGACAAGATTTGGACTTCGCATACCCACCTTGGTGTTGGTGGCTCTGTTGACGGTGTTTTCCGTCATCGCGAGCGGTCAGGAGACGACAGGCAGTATCAGCGGAACAATCACCGACTCCAGCGGCGCGATCGTGAAGGGTGCCATCGTGACGCTGACGAACACAGACCGTGGGCAGGACGTGCGCACTTTGACGACGAACTCTGCCGGCTTCTATGCGGCGACATCTCTGCCATTGGGGACCTACACAGTCAAGGTGACTGCTGGTGGCTTCAAGGGCGAAGTAGTGACCGGGCTGGTGCTGCACGCGAACGACGCGCTGACCGTGAACCGAGCGTTGATCGTCGGCAATGCGACCGAAACCGTGACTGTTACGGCCGACCAGGTGCAACTCAATCTGGAAAATGGCATGAGCCAGGGCCTTATCAACGGAACACAGATCCGCGAGCTGGTGCTGAACAGCCGTAACTATGAGCAGCTGCTGCTACTGCAACCGGGAGTATCGTACGGCGGAGCAACCGATCAGATCTACATCGGCACCTCACTGCCCGGCGGTTCCTCCGCGCAGGTGGCGTTCTCGATCAATGGCTCTCGCCCGACTTCCAACAACTGGACGATCGATGGCGCCGACAACGTAGACCGCGGCGCGAACCTGACACTCCTGTCCTATCCGTCGGTGGATGCAATTGCAGAGTTTAAGACACTGCGCGGGACGTATCTGGCGGAGTTCGGCCGCAATGCCTCGGGCCAGATTGACGTCATCACGCGTTCGGGTGCGAATGCATTTCATGGCACCGCGTATGAGTTCTTCCGCAATAACATCTTCAATGCAAACTCATATTTCAACAAAGTGTCGACGCTTGTGGCCCGCCCTTTGCTGCGGTACAACGACTTCGGATACACAATTGGCGGACCTGTATGGATTCCACACGTATATGACGGGCGAGACAAGACGTTTTTCTTCTTCTCGCAGGAGTTTCGGCGTGTGATCAACTACAGCACCGCGACAGCGTTAATTCCTACGACTGCCGAACTGAACGGTGACTTTACGCAGGGCTACGGGACGACGAATACTCCGGGAACTGTGGCTGTCTGTACGTCGTACACACAAAACCAGGCGAATGGAACCTACACCTGCGGGTACGGCACGAAGGTGACCAATATTTCACCGCTGGCGCAGGGGTATATCAAAGACATCTACGGTAAATTGCCACAGCCGAATGTCGCGGCTAACTTGGCTGCCGGCATCGATCCGCATTCCTACATCTATAACCAGCGAAACATCTTCAATGACAATCAAGAGGTTGTTCGCATTGATCAGAGCTTCGGGAAGTTGTCTTTTTACTACCGCTTCCTACACGACAGCCTGCCTTCCCAGGAAGCGGGCGGTTTGTTTAACTCGAGTCCTCTCCCCCTCGTTCCAACGACGAATACGCGGTCTCCGGGTACCCAGCAACTCGGCCATGCGACCTACACCTTTACGCCTACGCTGCTGGCCGACGTTGGTTACGCTTACAGCTATGGCGCGGTGTTAAGCACCCCGATCGGACTGGGCGCGCTCTCTAACTCGCCCGACATCAAGCCGACACTGCCGTTCCCGACCTCAGGCATCCCGTCGTCAACCGCGATGGGCATCATTCCTACCGTCACAATCGCCGGGCTGACTGGAGTCACCAACACCGGCGTGTACGACGATACAGACCATAACCATAATGTGTATGGATCAGTGACTAAAACGCTTGGCCGACACACGTTCAAGGCGGGCTTCACCTACAACCACTATATAAAGCATGAAAATGCACTTGGTAATGGAAGCCCCTATCAGCAGGGTAACTTCGGTTTCACGAGCACGCTGGCCGCAACACCAACTCTGGCGCAGGCTACTGCTGCCGGGGGTGCCGTTCCGTCGCAGGTAGACGCTTCATTGGCAAACTTCCTCCTGGGTAACGTGAACAACAGCTTCACGCAGGGATCGGCGGCACTAACGGTAAACATCATCCAGAACTCGATTGAAGGCTATATCCAGGACGATTGGAAGGTCACGCCGCGCCTGACTCTGAATCTGGGGGTACGCTACAGCTACTTTGCTCAGCCGACCGACAGCAACCATCTCCTGAGCAACTTCGATCCGAAGACGTTCAACTCGGCAAACGCGATGACCGTCTCATCGACTGGCGTGCTATGCCTGCCGACAGTGGCGGCGTGCGCGAACACGAACGGACTGAATCTGGGACACGCAAATCCGAGCGGCGATCCGATCAACGGCATCATCCTGGGGACGCCAGGCAGCTTTGGTCACGCGTCCAGCTTTGGATCGTCTGTGGCCAGTGCGCAAAAGGGCAATTTTGGTCCGCGTCTCGGCTTCGCGTATGACGTCTTTGGCGATGGCAAGACGGCACTTCGGGGTGGCTTCGGTATGGCCTATGACCAGTCGCAGGTTCACCCCTATGAGAACGTCGGCTTCAGCAATCTGCCGTTTGTGAACGTACCGACCATTCCCTTGACAACGTTCGATAACCCTGCAGGAGGTATAGCCTCTGTCAGCACGGCGCTGCCAAGCGTCCAAGGCTTCTCTACGAACTACCAGACGCCGTACACGATGCAGTACTCGCTGGATGTTCAACAGGCAGTCACTCCAACCTTTAGCCTGGATGTAGGCTACTTCGGCTCGATGAGCCGTCACCTCCAAGGCGTGGTTGACAGGAACACACTGCAGCCTGGGGCGTTCCTCTCCAAGGGGCTCTCGCAGTACACCGTGTGCTCCACCGGCTTCACCACGACGACCTGCGAGCAGCAGTTGAATCAGATCCGCCCCTACCCCGGTTATCTGAACGTGAATATCACCTCGACGATCTTCACGGCGAACTACAACGGCCTGCAGGTAAAGACGACGAAGAGATTCAGCGGTCAAACCTACATCGACGCAAACTATACCTGGAGCCGTGCGTTGACCAATGCGATCAACGACTACAGCACTGCCCCGCAGAATGTCTACAACATCAACGGCGACTATGGCCGCGCAGTGTATGACCGCACGAACATTCTCACTTTTGACGGCGTCTACGAGGTCCCGTGGTACAGAGATCAGAAGGGTCTTGTGGGTCATCTTGTCGGTGGATGGGAGCTCACCGGCATTTATTCGATCGACAGCGGCCTGCCGCTTACTGTTACGTTGAGCTCCGGTGGCGGCACAATCTGTTACGTCTGTGTTGCCTCCACTGGGGCGAGCCAAACCAGCGTGCTTGGGCTAGCGAATGGCGGCCAGGTCAATGACTCGGGAGGACTGGGCATTATGAACAGTCCCGATCCGGCGTCGTTGCGACCAAATCAGGTGCTGAATCCAAACAATGGCTACGGCCAAAAGATTCACACCCGCCTGAACTGGTTTTATCGACCTGCATTCGTCTCTCCGACTGCGGCAGCGGTTCAGGTTGGCAATGAGAAGCGCGGCGCAATCAATGGGCCGGGCTTCAATCATCTCGACATCGGCCTCTTCAGAAACTTCAAAATTCATGAAGGTATCAACTTCCAACTGCGTGGCGAGGCGTTCAACGTAGTGAACCACACTAACTTCCAGGCGGTCGGCACCACAGGAACCTCATCCGCTCTGGGTGCCGTGTCGAGTGCGCGTGACAACCGCATCCTGCAAGTCGCTGGAAAGATCACCTTCTAATCAGCAATATCGGTAAACAGAACAGCGTCTTCCTTAGTCAAGGGAGACGCTGTTTTGTTGGTGAGCCCTTAGAATTCATCAGCAGCAGATTGATTCATGGAGTGATTTATGAGGAAGTACGGAGTTAGTTTTATGCGCGGTTACGGGTTGTTTGCGACCGCGCTTTGCGTTGGCGCAGCTTTCGCACAAGGGGCATCGTCATCGCTTCAGGAACAGGTACAGGCTATCGCCGCACAGCATCATGGGGATGTTGCGTTGTTTGCCGAGAATCTGAAGACGCATGAGACGGTGGCGATCTCTGCGGATACGGTGGTGCAGACCGCTTCGGTGATCAAACTTGCGATTCTGTATGAGGCGCTTGAGCAGGTTCGGAGCGGCAAAGCTCACTTCGACGACAAGATTACGTTGACGAAGACTGACCAGGTTCAGGGCTCCGGCGTTCTGCTTTTTTTTGATGCGCCGTTGACACTGACTTTGAAGGATGTGCTCACCATGATGATTGTGATGAGCGATAACTCAGCGTCGAATCTGGCGATGGATCATTTGGGTATCCCGAATGTTGACGCGCGGATTGCGAAGCTTGGCCTGAAGGATACGTATCTCTACAAGAAGATTTTTACTCCCGCTCCCGCAGGTATGGTGATGCCGGCCGACCAGAAAAAGTTTGGGCTAGGCAAGACCACGGCACGCGAGATGGCGGCGTTGATGACGAAGATTGTGCGTTGCGAGCTTGCTGAGCCCGGCAGTCCGGCGAAACCGGACGATGCGGCTTTGTGCGATGTGGCTCTCAAGATGCTGCACGTGCAGTTTTACCGGAGTGCGATACCGCGCTACCTGGATGGAACGCCAGGAGCGACGGGCGACTCGATCGCGAATAAGACGGGATCGTTGAACGCGGTCAGAAATGATGTTGCGGCTGTGTCGACAAAGAACGGGATCGTTATTCTCTCGGCCTTCACCTTCAACAATAAAGATCAATCCTGGGGCGCCGAACAGGAGGGCGAGCTAACGATCGCGAAGCTTGCACGCGCGATTATTCAGAGCTGGTCGCCCGAGGGGCTTGCTGCGTGGCCCGGCGCGACCGTCAAAGAGACCACTGCAGCGAAGTAGTGTCGTGATTAATGAATCACGAGGGTAAGGTGCAGTGCCTTGGCTGTCGAACCGAAGAGCTTTTTCCAGAACGGGGGAAGTCCAGGGGGATTGGTTCGCCAGCATCAATCAAGAAATTAGAATTTGCCAGATCAATTTACCTAATAGTCAATGCTCCGAGATCGAATTGGCACGGAATTATTTGCCAGCGATCTACTTATAGACATTCATTTGATGAATTTATACTCCGAAACATGAGATGGGAGCGATTGGATTGCGAACGTTTATCGACAGACCGTTTTGATGTTATTGGTTCGACCGAAATAGGCTGATGACCTTCCTATCTGCGTTACTAATTGAGGAAGTACCTGCACGGCGCAATCTAAGGCGTAGTAACCTTTGAAGGTTTGATTCCATACCCTGCTACTTTTTTGACTGAGGAGAACCAATTGACGACTACAGCATCCCATCCGCCTAATCCGGGGCGTTTTTTCGAAGCTTTACAGGCCTATCAGCAGACTGAGGCACTGAAGACTGCCATTGAACTGGAACTCTTCACCGCCATCGCCGAAGGCAACACGACGACCGAGGCGCTTGCCACACGTTGTCAGGCCGCAGAACGCGGCGTGCGCATCCTGTGTGATTACCTGACCATTCATGGCTTTCTGACCAAGGAGGGATCCGCCTACGGTCTCTCGCAGGATTCGGCCATTTTCCTTAACCGTCACTCTCCAGCTTATTTGGGCGGCACGACTGAATTTCTGCTGACCGCGCGTATACGCGAAGGCAATGCGCGCATGACCGAGGCCGTGCGCCGGGGAGGCACTGCGCTGGGTGAAGGGACGCTTGAGCAAGAAAATCCCGATTGGGTAAAGTTCGCGCAGGCCATGATGCCGATGATGTATATGCCATCGGAGATGATCGCTGCTGAACTGCGTAAGGGCGGAGAGGTGCACAAGGTTCTCGATATCGCCGCCAGCCACGGCATCTTTGGAATCTCTGTTGCCAAGCAGAATCCCAGCGCGCAGATTTATGCTGCGGACTGGAAGAATGTGCTGGAGGTCGCGACGAAGAATGCGGAGGCGATGGGAATCGCCGATCGCTACCACCTGATTCCCGGCAACGCCTTCGAGACGGATTTTGGGAGCAGCTATGACCTCGTATTGATCCCGAATTTCCTTCATCACTTCAATCCAGCAACCTGCATCGCGTTCATGCGCAAGGTATATGCCGCCCTGGCGCCAGGGGGCCGCGCTGCAATTGTTGAGTTCGTTCCCAACCCTGACCGCATTTCACCACCCAACGCAGCGGGGTTCAGCATGACGATGCTGATCAGCACACCGACAGGCGACGCCTATACCTTCGCGGAACTTGAGGATTTCTCGAAGAATGCCGGCTTCGCTCGCGTTGAGCTTGTGCCAGCGGAGATCGGCATCAGTCGTCTTGTTGTTGCTTATAAGTGAACGAAAGAGGGGGGACTGTGGTGGTCCCTCTCTCCTTTCCAAGCAGCGCATCTCAGTTGCCGGTGCCGATTCCGAGTGCCTGCAGCCCTCTAAAGATGATGCTGAGTCCCAGCGCAACCTGGATGACTCCAAGGACAGTGCCCAGAAGAAGCAGGGGCATGCCTAGGTACTTCAGTATCGGTTTTGCGGCCAGCATCGCGAAGAGGTTGAGCCCCATCAGTATGAGCAAGGCGAGATATATCACGCTTTTCGCGCCGAACTCCGGGGTCAATGCCATGAAGATGATGACAGCGGCCACTCCGTAGGGCGTGACTATGGTTGGAAAAGCAAGAGGGGCGACTGCCAAACGCATGTCCGGCTCATACTCCTTCGGGCTCGCATTGTTTCCAGTGTCGAACTGCTCCATCACGGTTCGCAATGCAACAAGAAACAGGAGGATACCGCCAGCTATCGCAAGAACGGCAACGCGAATGTGATATCTGCGAATGGAGTTCTCTCCGATGAGCGCAGCGAGTATAAGCGAGACACAGGAGACGAGAAACGCCCGGATCGCGAGGCGGCGGCCGAACTTTGCGTCTCCTTTGCCAGTGATCTGGACGAAGGGTCCGAGGATCTTCAGCGGACCAAGCATCAGGAAAAAGAAGGTAAACATCTCGCCGAGACTAAATGAGATTTTATGCGTGTCCTGGCTTGTGGATACGCTCTCCTGCGCCGTTGCATTGAGCGAGAACAGCAGGGGAGTTGCGCAGGCAAGCATCCCGAAACACCATCCTTTTGCAAGGCTTACGTATCGCGACACCTTCATGACTCACCTCGGCTAATGTATGCCTACAGGATCCCTGGTGGAACGAGAATTGTAAACCCAAAGCGAGAATGGCCGGGGTTAGGCCAAGGGGAGACGTTTCACCGCGCGTCACGCTACCAGACAACCCCGGATGGCCTGAAGGCAACATAATCTTTATTGGCCCAAGCTCCCGTTCGGGCGGAGCCGGCGTTGCCGAGAGGATTCGGTGTATCGAGTTGTTCGACGCACCTTTGAATCTGCTCTAAGAGCACGCTTATAAAAGCGACAAACCGATTGCCATGACACCCCCACCAGCGAAAGGGGGCGCAGTTGCCTGCGGATACACGACAGCCAACGCGTTCTTTTGGCATGCACGAATCGCTGAAAAGAAGAACTGCAGATTTTTTGGAGGTTACTGTGAGTACAAAAGCTTCTTCAATTGTCCAGTGGACAGTTCTTGCATTCGCGTTCTCTGTATCGGCATGCGCCTACGCCCAATTCAGCGCGAGCCTGGAGGGGACGGTCCAGGATACCAGTGGGGCTATCGTTCCCAAGGCGACCGTAACCCTAACGAATCTGGGGACACAGCAGACGCAAATAGCCATCACAAGCGCAGCGGGTTTTTACCGGTTCAGCGAGCTGGCTCCGGCTCATTACAAACTCGTGGTTGCTGCGACGGGTTTTAAGAACTCCAGTTACGACGATATCTCCCTCGCAGCCGAAACCTCTCGCGACCTGGATATCAAACTGAGTGTAGGCGGGGAGACTGACACCGTCACTGTGAACGCCAATGAAACGCCTGTGCTGCAGACGAGTGACGCCAGCATCCAGACGACGATCGACAGCGAAACCATTCAGAGGCTTCCGACCATTGGCGCCGATCCATTTGAGGTTCTTCGCCTCAGCCCCGGCATCACAGGAGATGGAGCGCGCAGTGGTACGGGCAGCGCTGTTTTTCTGCCGAACGGTGCCGGTCCGGGGGGCTCCAACACTGGGGTGTTCCAAACGGAGAACCAGGTTCAGATCTCCGCGGACGGGCAACGCCAGGCCGATAATAATTTCATGGTCGATGGCGTCAGTGTCAATTCGCTCACGCATGGCGGGTCGGCGGTGGTAACTCCGAATGAGGAGGCGGTGGGCCAGATCACCGTCGTCTCCACATCGTACGATGCCTCCGATGGACGTAACTCCGGCGCCCAGGTGAAGCTCGTCACGAAGAGCGGAACCAATGATCTGCACGGCTCCCTTTTCTTTCTGTACGATGAGCCCGGTTTGAATGCGTTTAACAAGTTCGGCGGTCCGGCACCTGGGACATTGCCGGTCAAGGTGACCAACAAACAGCGAAGCTATGCGGCGTCTCTGGGCGGCCCGATCATCAAGAACAAGCTGTTTCTCTTCACCTCGTACCAAGGCTTCACGCTGGCGAATAATAACAGCACGACAGCGTATGTTGAGACTCCGGGTTACCGCAGTTCAGTGATCAGCAATCGGCCGGGTGGAGTGAGTGCCAAAATCCTTGCCGATCCAGCTGTCGCATCACGCATTCGAGCGATCATTGCGCCCAACTGCAGTGGCTTTAATTCCTACACTCCTCCGGCAACAACTGGAAATCCAGCCCCTCAGGCGCAGCCGACCTGCCAGGTAGTTAGCGGAGGTCTGGATATTGGCTCGCTTACGCCGGGCGGGGCCTCACAACTTGGAGTATTTCCGGGCGCTCCCTATGGTGGTGGACTGGACGGCATCGCTGATGTAGAGAACGTTCAACTCTTTGTGCCTGCTCATAGTCGCGGCAATCAGTTCAATGGGCGCGTGGACTACAACCTTAGTCAAAAGGATTTAATCGCCGGCAGCGTTTACTTCACAAAGCTGGACAACTACGGCATCTCCGGCACCGCTGGATCGCGTCCGCAGGCGGATCTGCCGTTTAAGCCACTGAACTCGGCGGGTACTTTGATCTATATCCACACGTTCTCGCCAGCGTGGCTGAACGAGCTTCGCGGAAACGGCACACGGTTTGCAGAGAATGCTCTGAACGATGCGGGAAACACGGTGAACTACGGCATACCTTTTATCAATGTTCAGACTCTGCCTTTTCCCATTCAGTATGGAGTTAACTTCTCTTCCACGTCGCCTGCGGTCTTTGCGGAAAACACGTACGAGGTGCGAGACATGGTCACCCACACCTGGGGATCGCATACCATTCGGATGGGTGGAGAGATACGCTTTGAGCAGGACAACGATAACCTGAATGGCCAGCAGCGTCCTACGTATGCGATGCAGGGCCTCTGGGCTTTAGCGAACGATGCTGCCGTCTTTGAGCAGGTGGCAGCGAATCCTCTTACCGGAGGAACTCCTCTGACCCAACGCTACTTCCGGTCGAACAACATTGCGGCCTATTTCCAGTACGACTGGAAGGCGACTCCCAATCTGACGCTGAACATGGGGCTTCGCTGGGAGGACTTTACTCCGCTGCGGAACAAAGGCTTTTTGATCAACTATCCAGTTCTGGGAACGACACCGGGACGTGAACTTGTCGACGTCACTCTTCAGCCGAGGAACCATCTGTGGGATGCAAAACCCTTTAACTTTGCTCCGAAGTTCGGCTTCGCCTATGTGCCTGACCGGTTCAATCACAAGGCCGTCATTCGTGGCGGATTCGCCATGGCCTACAACCATCTCGACATCGCCTTGTTCAACGGGGCTCTGGAGAATGGCCCAGACGTCGCAAGCTTTGGGCTATGCTGCGGAAGCAATAGCAGTACAGCAGGGATTATCTATGCCACAGGAAGCACAAACTCGCCGAGCAGCTATCCCGCGAATCCCGCGCTCAAGACCGGCATCGGGCCGAACGGGTTTCCGCTACAGGTTGGCGGAGCCGCACAGAGTGAAGGCGTCGAGATCTATGGCGCTCCGTCCAATATCCACTACCCTCTGAGCTACCTCTACTCTCTTGAAACGCAGTATGAGTTGCCTTATCAACTGACCGCGACCATTGGCTATGCGGGCAGCATCGGCCACCACTATGCTCGTCTCGTCAATCAAAACTTCCTCTACAACCAATGTTTTCCGGCGACGGTGAACTGCAATGGCACGAATGTAAAGACTCCGGTCTACGCATCCTACTTTGCGCAAACTGATTCGAACCAGAGCTATAACGCGTTGAACCTGCAACTTGTGCGTCGCATGAGCAACGGCCTTACCCTCGCGGCTTACTACTCGTACTCGAAGTCGCTCGATCAGGTGTCCAATGGTGATGGAGCCGATTCCAATGCGAACCAGACCAATCCGGCCAACAATTCGAGTGAGTGGGGGCCGTCCGACTATGACACCCGGCACCGAGTGACGGTGTCCGGAGTCTACGAGCTACCGCATGTTCACTCTGACAATTTCCTGGTTAAGACTGTGGCGAATGGCTGGCAGGTCAATGGCATTATGACCTATCACACTGGATTTCCCTGGACTCCGGTCACTTTCAATCTGCAGACGGTCCCGAACCAGATCGGCGCGGCTCCTGCGGGTCCTGTTCGTCCCCTCTCGTATAACGGGCAGGCGGGCAATAGCTGCTCGAACGGCGCGTGGCTTACGGGTTCGAACTTTCCCAATCGGACGTCTGCCAACCCCGGCGGTGAGAATTATTTCTCAACCACGTTGCCGCCAACTTTCAGCTATCAGCCCGGTATCGGCCGTAACAGCTTCCAGGGTCCGTGTTACTTTGACTTGGACATGAGCGTGGCAAAGGAGTTTACGTTTAGCGCGTTGGACCATCAGGCTCGGCTGCGCTTCCAGGCGAACTTCTATAACGCGTTCAACAAACTGCAACTGCTTCCCATCACGAATGGCAATGCCAACAACGGCGCTAACATTCAGAACCAATATTTTGGATTTGCGCAGGGAGCGGCTGCCGGCCGTCAAATTGAATTTATAGCTCGATTCCAGTTCTGAAGGGCCGGTGACTATAGGCGTTGGAAACGCAGCGCGACGATAGTCACCTGTCACATTTACTCTTGAACAGTTGACGCCCTTGGAGCGTACGAATGCCAACAAAAAGCCGCTACCGTTATGTCGCATTGTTTTTTTGCTTTGCTCTGTCTTATGGTCTTCGTGGACAACCAAGCGCCCAATCGCAACCTGTAGTGATCACGATCGATGCAAGAGAGGCCGGCACTCCTTTTCCTCATTTCTGGGAGCAGATTTTTGGCTCCGGTCGTGCGATTCTCTCGCTGCGAGAGAGCTATCGCGATGATCTACGCGCTGTAAAAAGTGTGACGGATTTCGCCGAGGTGCGCTTCCACGGCATCTTTATGGACGACGTGGGACTCTACGACCCGAACGCCTATACGCAGAATCCAGGGCAAGCGGCGCAGGCTACACGTGGACAATCGCCCTACAATTTTTCCTACGTCGATCAGATTTACGATGGGGTACTCGCCAATCATGTTCGTCCCTTTGTCGAGCTGAGTTTCATGCCGAAGAAGATGGCCTCCGACCCTGCAGCACTGCATGCCTTCTGGTACAAGCAGAACGTTTCGCCTCCGAAGGACTATGCGGTGTGGGACGCGATGATCGGTGCCTTTACGCAGCATCTTGTCGATCGGTATGGCCTGGATGAGGTCTCGAAATGGCGCTTCGAGGTATGGAACGAACCCAATATCGATTTCTGGGTTGGTAAGCCAGCGCAGGCTACTTATTTTGAGCTGTATGACCACACGGCGCTCGCGATTAAAAGATCAGCAACCGCATCCGCGTCGGTGGACCTTCTACCGCGCAGGCTGCCTGGGTTGCCGCTTTTCTGGAACACTGTAAGCAGAACCATGTACCGGTGGACTTCGTAACGGCGCACGTATACGCCAACGACACGGCCAAGGATGTCTTCGGAACCAACGAAGAGATTCCGCGTGACCGGATGGTCTGCCGTGCAGTGCGCAAGGTGCACGATGAGATTGCGGCTTCGCCATTTCCGAATACGCCGCTCATCTTCAGCGAATACAACGCCAGCTACTCTAACGAACCCGACGTCACCGACAGCGTCTACATGGGACCGTGGCTCGCGGGTACGATCAGCCAGTGCGATGGCCTTACGGAAGCGATGAGCTACTGGACCTTTTCGGATGTCTTCGAAGAACAGGGCGTGATCAAAACGCCGTTCTATGGAGGTTTCGGCCTGCTTGCCGAAGATGGAATTCCCAAACCAGTCTTCAACGCGTTTGCCATGCTGCATCAGCTTGGCGATCGCCGGCTTAAAGTTGACTCGGATGCTGCGCTTGCGACGCGGCGCAGTGACGGCACGATTGTCGTTGCGCTCTGGAACTACGCGCCACCGTTTGGAACTGGCGCGGCGTATACCCCACCTCCTGAAACACGGGGGGCAGAAAAGACATTTACGGTAAAAGTCGGTGGAGTTTCGCGCGAGGCTCCAGTGCAGATTCTGCGTCTCGACGCCGGACACGGAAACGTCCTCCAAGCTTTTGATGCGATGGGCCGGCCAGCCTTCCCAACACGCGACCAGATTGTTCAGCTTCGTGCGGCAGGCAAGGCATCCCCACCACAGAACACACTACTCAAAGAAGGTAGCTTTACGATTGGGGTTCCTCCACAGGGACTCGTCCTGCTTACGATCGCCAACCATGCTGCTCGCTAAACTTTGTCTCATCTTCTGAGTCTGATGCAGTGCTTAAACGTACGATATAGCTCATGAGTGTCGGCTCTTTGACTTCGCCTCAGATCACGCGACGCAGTGCGACGAAGTTGCTGGGCGGAGCTCTTCTTTCGAGCGTCGCTGGCGCGCCTTTTGCATGGGCGCAAGCCGAAGTGCAGCAGGCTACCCCTTCCAGATTACTCAGTGACGAAGATCTAGCTTTTCTAGAAGACATGCAGCATCGTGCGTGTCTGTTTTTCTGCGAACAGGCGGACCCTTCCACCGGGCAGGTTCTCGATCGTGCCATCAATAAAAATCCCACGGGCGAATTCGATTCTCGCTTCGTCTCGAGTATTGCTGCGACCGGCTTTGGTCTGACCGCGTTGTGCATCTCGGACAGACGCGGTTACTTCCCCACCGACCGGCTGAAGAAGCAGGTGATTGCCACGCTGGACTTTCACCTTAACAAGATGCCGAACGAGCATGGTTTTTTCTATCACTTCAACGACGTGAAGACAGGCAAGCCGCTGATCAACAGCGAGGTGTCTTCGATCGATACGGCGATTCTGTTGTGCGGTGTTCTGACTGCTCGAACTTATTTCGGCGACACGAGGATAGCTGACCTTGCCACGCAGCTGTATCACCGCGTGGATTGGCCGTGGATGATGAACGGCGGAAAGACTTTATCGATGGGGTGGCGGCCCGAGTCCGGGTTTATTTCGACTCGATGGGACCACTATTCGGAGTTAATGATGCTGTACCTCCTGGCTATCGGGTCGCCGACGCATCCGATTTCGGCCGATTCGTGGAATGCCTGGACACGGCCGCCGATGACGTTCGGTCCCTACACCTATATCAGCGGGCGAGATCCGCTGTTCGTTCACCAGTATTCGCACGCGTGGTTTGATTTTGCGAGGCAACGCGATGCTTATGCGGATTATTTCGTCAACTCGATTACCGCTACGAGGGCACACAAGGCATTTTGCCTTGGCCTCAAGCGAGGATACACCGACGAGTATTGGGGCGTCAGCGCGTCGGACTGGGAGCATGGCTATACTGCGTGGGGCGGGCCACCGCTGATGGGGCCAGTCGACGGGTCTGTCGTTCCCTGCGCTACTGCGGGATCACTTCCGTTTCTTCCTCGCGAATGCGTTCATGTCTTGCGGGCGCTTCGGGACAACTTCGGCAAGGATGCGTGGGGACGCTATGGGTTTTGCGATGCTTTCCATCCGGATCTGCACTGGTATGACCCGGAGGTGATTGGAATTGATCTTGGGATCGGCTTGTTGATGGCGGAGAATCTGCGGACGGCGTTCGTGTGGGAGACGTTTATGCAGAATCCCGAGCCCGTCGCAGCTATGAAAGCCTGCGGTTTCCACAGTGATCGGCAACCAAGGCCTGCTGCGTCGTCGGCTGGTCCACCAAACAGTAAATAGAATCTGTGCATTGAGTGTTCGACCGGGCTTCATTTCGGGCGGTGCAATTTCGATTGATTCTCGAGCTCATTCAACGTTTCCTTGCTTAAGGGTTTCTCCTGTAAGAGGAGCTCCGCTGCACGAATGCGTGGGGTGTTGTGGAACCAATGTTGGACGATATTGCTCTTCAGTAAATTGGCGAGTACCAGAAGGCACATCCCCTGGTGGTGGGCCATCCAGGTCCGCACCAACACCGACCGTTCGGCCTGGGTGTAGTCAACCGCTTCGTAGAAGCCGTAATCGCCAATCCAGTTCAGTTGGGCCATACGTCGAAGGTTGGCGATAGCCTCCTTGCGAAGAACCGAGACAGCGAGGAACGAGGAATAGGGCGAGATGACGGGCCCGTCTTCCGCTCCATATTTCAGAGCAAGCGCGGGAATTCCCCAGGCCTGATATTGATATCTGCCTTGAGGGTCGGTCTTTGCAAAGGCTGACTCCGAGATTCCCCAGGGAATGTCTCGCACGTGGTCACGCTGGATCCGAGCGGCGGATTCGAGCGAACGCGCAATGAGCGTGTTGGGGAAGGTGCGCATCCACAAGGCGGGCATCATGTATTCGAACATCGTTCCGGTCCAGGAGAGAAGAGCGGCACGGCCCTTTACGAGGACGTGAGAACGATCGAGATGAAACCATGACTGTTGCGGAATATCTCCCTTAGCGATCGCGATGAATGAGGCGATACGCGCCTCCGAGGCAAGCAGATCGTAGCATGCGGGATGCAATTCTCCGGTGGTTCCGTCATAGCCGATTGAAAGAAGCTGGCGCGATTCCATGAAGAGAAATCCGTAGCTCATCGCGTTCGCATGACGTTCGGCCTCTGCTGCAATCGTGGCAATGTCAGTCTTCAATTGAATCAGACGCGTTGACGCTTCCGAGAGCAGGGCCTGCAACGATGCGGCTATGGCTGCGAGCGGAGAATCCGGCGGCAGCGAAGGAAGCGCGTCCGAGAGTTTCATCTTTAATTCGGCTACATAGTCGTCTGCCTGCTGCAAGGACGGGATGCATTTGTCGTTGAACGCGCTAAGTTGCGGGAGCCCGAAGAGGCTTTCAAATTCAGGAAGGAGCCAGGGTACGTACTTCTGGAGGAAGTTCGACAAGGTTGAGCGGCAACGGGTTCGTTCGGTGGAAGAGGGCGGTGGCGTGGGCGACTGCTGGAGAATCGACCGTATCCGAACTCGTATCGTTGCGCATGAATCTTCTGGCTGGGTTGTCCTGGGATCTGCTTCGGGAGATGGTCCTTCCAGGTCTTCAAGACCTGCGAGTCTCTCGACTTCCAATAGTGGGCGCTTGAGCAGATCGAGCGCTCCGGTGTGCAGGGTATAGAGAGACGCCGTTAGATTACCGCTATCGACGGTTGAGACGATCAACGGGGCGAGCGGCCGCAGCGTCTCGATGTCGTACCAGTTGTACATGTGGCCGCGCTGCTTTTCGAGCCGGTCGTAAGTTGTCAGAGTTCCGAGCGTTGCCTCGGCAAATTCCGGAAGTGTCAGAAAACCAAATTCATACGCTGCCTGGCGAGCGTTGAGAAGCATGCCGAGATTTGTCGGGGACAACTTCCGCACCTGCAGCATGTTCTCTTCTTCGACATTGTCCGGGATGAGCCAGTGATTTTTTTCGTCGCCGAAGTCGCGAAAATATCCCCAGATGGAAAAGGCTTGTTGTTGGAGAAACAGCCGATCCTGTGCGGTCAGCGGCCCCTGCTCCTGGCGAGGCGGAGAGTTGAGCCATATAGCGACGAGCGGTGCGATGGCCCACAGCAGGAGAACGGGTCCGGCTGCAAATAACGATCCGAGATGAATAAATCCCAAAAGAAGAGCGATGATCAGAGCCACGACTGGTGAGAGTTGCAGATAGATATCCAGTGGCTTTTTGGATTCGGCATGTTCGGCCTGGGCAGCAGTCTCCCACTCGAGCAGATGTTTTCCTGAAACCAGTCTCCGGCTGAAGGACCGGATGATCGCATCGAGGGAGAGAAACATGTGATGGGGCAGGAAGATGAGATTGAGGATCGCAAACCCGAAGGAAGCTGCAAAAGTGGTGATAGCCTCGCGTGTTGCCACAAGACTAAGTTTCCATGCGGCACGGCTGAGGTTGAAAGCGAGTTGAACGAAGACCGGAAGAAGCAGAAGGACAAGACCGGCGATGGTCCAGTAACGAACTCCGCCCGGCAAGACGAACCATCCCAGCAGGAACAAGAGAAGGGTGATCGGCTCAACCAGGCTGCGGCGTAGATTGTCCAGTATCTTCCAGCGCGAGATCGTGCTGAGAGGATTTGCAACAAGGTTTCCAGACTCATCCGGCACGCGGCCGAAGAGCCATTGCACGATCTGCCAATCGCCGCGGACCCAGCGATGCTTCCGGCGGGTGTGAGCAGAGTAGTGCGACGGGTAGTCGTCGATGATTTCAATGTCAGTGACGAGACCGGCCCGAACGTAGGATCCTTCGATCAGGTCGTGGGACAGAAGAGCATCTCGGGGGAATCGGCGATCTAACACCTCATGCAAGATGCGGACCTCATAGATGCCCTTGCCGGTAAAGATGCCTTCGCCAAAGAGATCCTGATAGACGTCGGAGACTGCGCGAGTATAGATGTCGAAACCGGTTTCGCCCGAGTAGAGCGATGCGAGGCGCGACCGTGATGCAGAAGATACGCTAACGCCCACGCGGGGCTGCAGGATGCCATAGCCCTTCGTGACGATGCGAAGCCTGGGATCGACGATGGCTTGATTCAAAGGATGCGCCATCGTGCCGATCATGCGTGCGGCAGTCCCGCGAGGAAGCTGCGTGTCGGAGTCCAATGTGATGATGTAACGGACTCGATCCAGAATCTCCAGAGGACCTGCTTTGAGCGGAAAGCTGTCGTACTGACGCAACAAAAGTTTATTGAGGTCGAGTAGCTTCCCACGTTTGCGCTCCCAGCCCATCCAAACTCCCTGGCGGGAGTTGAAGATGCGATGACGATGCAGGAGGAAAAAGAGCCTCCCTTCTCGCTGCGGTACTTCGCATTCAGATTGTTGACGCACCGTACGGCGAATTGCGCCAGCGGATTGGAGCTCTCGTCCAGTTGCCTTACTCTTGCATCCGGAAGGTCGGTAAGAAGGCCGAAGTGGATATTCTGATCCTGATTGGACAGGTAACGAGCTTCAAGCTGATCGAACAGCTCCTGAACCTGCGCCTCGCTAAATAACAGAGTTGGCACGACGACGAGGGTGCTTGCTTCAGCGGGAATGCCTTTTGAAAAATCAAGCTTCGGAAGCGAATTCGCCTTCATCAACGTAGTGACCGCGTTATTCACCAGATCAACCGCTCCCTGGGACGCAGGTAGGAGCGCCAGCAGGAGCGCTCCCATGACGGGCCAGAACGCGTGATGCGGCACCAGAGGCGCGATGATCGCGACGATGAGAAGGCAGGATAACGTGAAGATGCCGAGGATGTAGAAGTCCTCTTTCCACCGGCGAAGAAAGTTGCGCACACGTTCGATGGCCGGCGCGTGATACTCAATCCTGCGAGCGAGCAGGGGCAAGCCCTCAGCAAACAGGTAGTAGCCGATATGAGCGGTCCGGCTTGCGTTTCGGGGATCCGGGTCGTTGGTTTGAGCAGCCTGGCGGGCGAGTTCGAGAGCAATCTGCGCAGTTTCAACTTCGTTTGCGTTGGCATGCCGCGCCAACTCTGCTACCCGCGTGTGATACGTGTGGCGGGTCTCATCCTCCATTTGTGCAAAGACGCCGCATGGATCCTGGCGAAGAATGCGGTCAAACGCGATTAGAGGCTCAAGAACTGTTCGCCATTCGAACTGGCTCTGACGTCGCATGCTATGGAGGATTGCAGAGAACGGCGATTGCTCGATCGGCGGCAGTTCTCCTGCGCGAAAGGCCTCCTCCGCCCGATCCACGATGTATTCCAACTGCGCCAGTTTGAGCGCCTGCGGCAGAATTCCGACTTCGTGGAGCAGGAGCGCGTCGCGCTGTTGTGCTTGTTGAACAAAGAGGGAGAAGGACTCGGGCGACCAGATTCCCCGAACTGCGGTGAGATAAACTTCCGTCAGATTTACTGCGCGCGGCAAATTTTTGTCGCCATCAACGCGCACTTGTGGAAGTTTGGCGAAGGCAGCCGCGGTATCCTCTGTAGCAACTAACACCGATTCCAGCATGCGCTTGCTTTCCAGCAGTTCAAGCTGTGGAGTGAGTTCATGGCGAGAGGCTGTCTTGCTACAGAGGTGCAAGACCTCCGTTAGGCGCTCTTTTAGCTGGACGAGCCGTGCTGATAATCCGCCTCCATGCGCACTGGGCGGCACCAACTGCCATTGCCTGCTTAGAGCTTCGGCACGCTGCTGCAGATCGGCGTCCGAAACAGATGGTCTTTCAGGCAAGCCGGCGGTAGGCAACTCTAATGTGGGCGCCGTTGGTGGCAACGTGTGTTCTGAAGTCACTCGATCCTCGGAGAACGGTGCCATGATGTCTTTCTCGATATCATTTGTTCGCGAATCACATACGCGGTTCGGTCAACCTTGATTTGGTGCTGCAAGGTAAGATGCGCGACTTCGCCTACCTGTAGCTTGCAGCCTGCATCTCAAACATGCTGGCGTAGAGTCCGCTTCTGGCCATCAACTCCTGATGGCTCCCTTCTTCAATCAGACGGCCGCCTGAGAGGACGACGATGCGGTCGGCCATTCGCACCGTAGAGAAGCGGTGCGAGATCAACAAGGCCATCTTGCCTTCAGTCAACTCGGCAAACCTCTCGAAGACCTCAAGCTCACTGCGTGCGTCGAGCGCTGCCGTCGGCTCGTCCAGGATGAGCAGCTGTGCGTCGCGAAGATAGGCCCGGGCAAGAGCCATCTTCTGCCACTCTCCACCGGAGAGTTCCACGCCTCCTTCGAATCGCCGGCCAAGCATCTGATCGTAGCCGCCGGCAAGCTTGCTTACCACAGTGTCGGCCAGGCTTTTGTGGGCTGCAAGTTCGATGTCGCTCTGTTGATGCGGTTGATCGACGCGGCCTATCGCGATGTTTTCGCGCGCAGTCATCTCAAAACGCATGAAGTCCTGAAAGATGACGCCGATATGCCGGTGAAGATCTTCGAGCGAGTACTCGCGCAGATCGATACCGTCTAACAATATCTTCCCCTCGGTTGGATCGTAGAGACGTGTGATCAGCTTGACGACGGTCGTCTTGCCCTGACCGTTTTCTCCAATCAGCGCGATTCTTTCTCCAGGCGAAAGAGTTAGGTTGAAGTTTTTCAAAACCGACCGCTTCGTTCCGGGATAGGCGAAGGAGACATTCTGGAACTCGAAACCCTGTTGTATCTTCTTCGGCGTGGGAAGGCCGTCTGGTTTGGACTTGACGGTGGGTTGCATGTCGAAGAAAGCGATCAAATCGGTGAGAAAAAGCGCCTGATCGGCGATGCCGGATGTAGTCGAGAACACCTGCTGCAGGTTGGAGCTTGCCTGCTGAATGGCAGCGGTCAGAAATGTGAACTGCCCGATATCGTAGGCGCCGTCCAGCGTTCGCCAGATGACGTAAATATAAGCGCTGTAGTACCCCAGCGTTCCGACGATGCCCAGCAGGCCTCCGACGATTAGCTTCGATCGGGAGAGGGAGACGTCTTCCACGTAGATCTGGTTTGCGAGTGATTGGAACCTGGCGGTGAAAAACCTGTTGAGCCCGAAGAGTTTTACTTCCTTTGCGCCTTCGCGGCTGCCGGCAACTTGTCGCAGATAATCCATTTGCCGCTTCACGGGCGTCTGACGAAAGTTCTTCGCATAGCCGAGAAAGGCGTAGTGCGTTTCTCCGAGGAAGGACGGAAGGACACCAACTGCAAGCAGAAGCACCAGCCAGGGGGAGGCCCACGCCAACGCGGCGGAAAAGACCACTGTTGTGATGACCTGCTGGATCAAACGACCCATCTGCTGGATCATCCCGAGACGATCAGTCGCCTGCACACGCGCTCGCTCGAGGCGGTCATAGAAGACAGGGTTTTCGTAGGTTGTCAGGTCGAGACGAGCGGCCTGTTCCATGACGCGCACGCTGACGTATTGAGTGTAACGATTCGCGAGCAACGAGTCCGAATAGTCAATGGCGCGCGTGATCAGACCTAAAAAGACATTAAGGGCAACCTCGGTAGCGACCAACACCCAGAAGTTCGGGGGGAGAGCCGTGCCGCGCAACACTCCGGCGATGTCGGTGATGATGTACTGCGCTACTTTGGCGACGGCGAACGGAAGAACCGCTACGATGACTCGAAGCCCGAGCCCCCATGACACAACTGCCCGACCCGACTCCCAGAGGATACGGAGTACGGGAGGCATGTTTCGAAGTGCGCGCAGACGTTCGCGCCATGGATTTTCAGCATTCACAGGCTCTTTCAAACCGCTCCTAAAGTGAGCCGCAAAGAGAATGAGGCATCACATGAGATAGCCCTTTCATCGGATGCAGGAACAGCAGCAAGTGTTGGATTCGCTGCTAGTGAGTCAGGGTTCCACCTTGCCTGAGGTGATAGAAGTGGTCCGAAGGAACATCCTGAAAGACCTGCACCTTGCCATTTGGCCAGGTGACTTCGACTTTGTCGATTCGCGCAGAGTCTCCTAATCCGAAGTGAAGCCGCAGATCATTCTGCGACAGATAACTGCCGCCGCTTCGCACTTCGCCCAACTGTTGAAGCTTCCCTGTCGTAACACGCACGCGTGCGTTCAATGCGAGCCGATTGGCCGGACTACCCTCAAGGTGAAAATTGACCCAGTGGTGAGAAGGATTGCTCGCCGTCTCGAGAATCATAGGACTACCTGTCAGATTCTCGATGACAATGTCGAGACTGCCGCGGTTGAAGAGATCTCCTACAGCAAGTCCGCGACTTACCTGAGGTACGGTGACGGCCGATCCGGTCTGCGCGCTCACATTCGTAAACGTCCCGTCGCGTTGATTCTGGAATACGAGCTTCGGCTCACGGTAGGCGGTATTCATTTTTGCATCATCGACTTGCGGATAGACATGACCGTTAACCAGAATGAGGTCCAGCCAGCCAGAGTTATCCAGGTCGAGAAAGGAGTCGCCCCATCCGACGAAAGGTACTGTTGGCCGCGCGATTCCGGCTACGTGCGAAACATCTGTGAAACTCAGCGCGCCATCGTTTCGGTACAACGTTGCGTATTCATCGCTGAAGTGCGTGATTAAGATGCTCATCCAACCTGTGTGGAGATAGTCGCCGAGAGCAACCCCCATGTTCGCCTGTTCCACGCCCTCTTCACTTACCGCGACGCCCGCATCCAAAGCGACGTCCTGGAATCGCCCGTTGCCCAGATTGCGGTATAGATAGTTCGGTTCGCCATCATTCGCAACGAACAGATCGAGCTTGCCATCGTTGTCAAAGTCAGACCAGACGACACCCAGGCCGAAGAAGCGATTGGCATCGTCTACGCCGGCTTGCTTAGCGATCTCGGTGAAGGTGCCATCGCCGTTGTTGTGATACAGCGTGTCAGGCGATCCCTTGAGCCCCCTGGGGCCGCACTGAACAGCAATATCGTGGTACTGACAAGTCTTTCGCGAGCCGAACGAAGGCAGATCATTCAAGTCGAGATCCACATAGTGGGCCACGAAGAGATCGGGGTTTCCATCGCCGTCGTAGTCGCCAAACGCAACGCCGGTCGCCCATCCAACATCTTTGTCGAGTCCAGCGGTTTTGGTTACATCGGTAAACGTGCCGTTCCCATTGTTGCGGTACAGAACGACGCCTCCGAAACAACTCACGATCAGATCCGGCAGGCCATCGTTGTTGTAGTCTCCTACTGCAGCGCCCATCGCCCAACAGGGATAGCCGACACCCGCTTTGTCCGTGACATCGGTAAAAGTGCCGTCGTGGTTATTGTGGTACAGCGCGCTCTTTGCTTTTTTGCCCGCGAGTGCCATAGAAACACTCGGCGCATTCGTGAAGTAGATATCGAGCCAGCCGTCGCCGTCGTAGTCGATCAGCGCGACGCCACCGCTCATGGATTCCACGATGTATTTTTGTTCCGGACTCGAGAGGTGCTGAAAGTTGATCCCTGTCGAGGCGGTCAGATCAATCAGCTTTGGGACAAGAGCCGCCGGGGGGCCCTTCTCTGCGGCTTCATTAGCGGCGGTCTTCTCTTGCTGACTTTTCTGTTTGGCAGGAGGCGCAACTCCTGTTTGGCCGTGAAGAATGATCGTGCCGCACAGCAGCAGAGACGCGCAGAAAAGCATCGGCGCAAAGCACTGCCGGATCAGCTCACACGCATATCTATGCTGCAACACCTGCACTCAACAATTCCTTTATTTGTCCGGTACAGCCTGTGGAGAATCAATCTTCATATCTTTGTAGATTGTGCGGAGCTTCTCTTTCAGGTCCTTGTATTTTTTATACTCGGCTAATTCGCGCTTCGCGTCTTCTGGTCGATGTAACGAGCGGTAGACCGTACTCAATCGGTAATGAGCCAGAATGTTGCCGGGATCAGCTTTGACGGCACTCTCCAAGAGCGGAAGCGCTGAGGTCATATCGCTTTTCTGGATATAGACAGACGCCAATCCGACTCCCGCGTCGACATCACCTGGAACTATCGTCAGCGCCTGCTTGTAATACTTCTCCGCTTCGTCAAGATTGCCCTTTTCGAGGACAACATCTCCCAGCCGGGACAAAGCTTTTTCGTCGAGCGCATTCTTGGCCACCGCGACTCGATACTCCTGTTCCGCTTCTTCTTTGAGCCTGGTCTCGGGTGAGAGATGCAAGGCTTCTGCGAGTTCGAAATGGATGCCGGGAAGCTGAGGATCAGCCGCGAGTGCTGCACGATAGTCCGCGATCGCACCGTTGAGATCGCCCACTCTTCCCAACTCGTGCGCCATGGCTTGATGCAATTGACCGGAGTCCGGAGCGGCGATTGACATAGCCAAAAGCGCTTCCCCCGCCAAGTCGGTGTAGATTCGATAGGCCGCATAGAGAATGCGAGGATCGGTCGGCGCGCCTTGGCGCAAGATCGCAGCAACTCTTGCCGCGTCGACTAAATCGTCAGTCGCCGCATAGATCTCGATTAGTTGCAATCCAGCTTCGAGCCGCTGATTTGGCTCTTTAGGCTGAGCAAGCACAGCTTCAAATTCGGTGCGTGCGCCCTCCGTTTTTGCCAGGCGACGCTCGCACATGCCTAATAAAAAGCGAATCTTGATCAGATCTGCCTGCTGGTCGAGCGCGCTGCGGAGATGAGGCTCGGCACCAGCGTAATCTTTCTGAAAGTAGAGAAGAACGCCTAGATTCGCCTGAGCATCCAGGTTTTTGGGATCGAGAGAGACGACGGCTGCATATTCTTTGGCTGCAAGCTCCGGCTTCTTCTGATTGATGAAGTCACGCGCTCTCTGCTCATGCATCTGAATTTGCTGCGCTTTGGAGCCGCCATCTGATTGCGCCGCGACGGAACCAGTCCCTCCCAGCGCCAATAGGACGATAAGGAAATATGCCCTCATTAACAACCATCCGACCCAGGAGGGCCGTCTTTTTAAAGAAAAATGGGGATGACGGAGTTCCGCCATCCCCATGGAGTTTATCAGAAGGTAATGCGCGCACTGACAGACATCGTGCGGCTTGGAACCGTCACGCTGTTGATAGTTGAAGTGCCTGTGTTGATCGTTCCGCTCGAATTGACCGTGAGTTGGTTAGCGGGCAATCCGAAGCTCGGATGATTGAATATGTTGTTGGCGTCGGCACGGATCTGCATGCGGACCTGCTCCCAGATGGCAAATGTCTTGCCCAGCGAGAGGTTCACCCTGCTGAGTCCAGGACCGGTCAGTTGATTTCTTCCCTCAGTCCCGAATGTCCCGGCGGTGGGAACAGCGAAGGCTGCTTCGTTGAACCACTGATGGGGGTTACGGTTCGAGAGGACGGGATTTCCAATTGGATTTGGAAGCCACGCAAAGTTGCTGCCGGCCAACGAGTACGAGTTGTCCACGCTGAGGATTGGAGTGAAGGGCTGTCCACTTTGCACAACAATCGTGCTTGAGAGTTGCCATCCTCCAATTACTTCGTCGAGGATTGCGTTGTTGTTCACGAATTGCCTGCCGCGGCCAAATGGCAACTCATAGACAATGGCGCCTTTGAACGCATTCCGCACGTCAAAGTTAGAGTTTCCATAGTTCGCCGATGGGACGTAGGCGTTCTGATAGTAGGTGCTGCCCGCGTGGCTTCCCCAACCTGCTGAATCCCAATCGTTCAAGAAGTGAGACCATACGTAGTTAAAGGTGAAGTAGAGACCGTGAGAGAAGCGCTCTTCGATGATGGCCTGGAGCGAATTGTAGTTTGAAATTACATTCTCGTTCGGTGCCGCTCCAGCCACGCCAATTGTCTGGTATTGCGGATAAGGCCTGAATTGCTGATCGTTCGGCGAAAGCTTACCTACAGGCACCTGATTGATGTCGACCTGGAAGGGAAGATCGTGACCATGGCTCGCCACATATCCAATCGAAGCGACCAGGTTCGAGTTCACCTGGCGTTGCATCTGTAAGTTCCATTGATAAGAGCCGCCGACCGGTTGATGGTACTGTGCATAGCCTACGGCCGAACCGTTGTAAGCGGTCGGATCGGTCGATGCTCCAATGTACGGAAGATTCGATCCGGTTCCCGAAAGAACAACGACCGGTGTTACGCCGTTGGTCGTGTCGCTGACATTTCCTTTGGAGCCGAAGGCCCCACCCATGATGCCAGTGCAGTTGCAATTGTCGGCGCCGTTGTAGGTGTCGTTGCTCCAGTTGTAGGCATATAAGCCGAATCCGCCTCGAAGCACCGTATTGGAATCCAATTGATAGGCGAACCCAAGCCGTGGAAGGAGAGTGTTGTAAACGCCGTTCTGGATGCGGCCACGACCGTTCGCCTTCGTAGCGCCGTACCACATTGCACCAGGCTTGCCAGCAAGGGTGTTTTGAATGGTCGGATCGAAGGAAAGCTCATTGCCGTGGACTTCGCTCCAACCGGTCTGGATCTGATAGCGCAGGCCAAGATTTACCGTTAGATTTGGACGGAGCTTGTAATCATCCTGCACAAAAATCTGTGGAAGTTTGAGACGTCCACCATATTCGGGCGTTTCGTTCGCTTGCCAGCTTTGCGACTGTCCCAGCAGGAAGTCTGCGTAGGGATTACCAGATGAACTGTCGCCCTGTGTGGATTGTGTGTAAACGCCGGTGTAACTCATTTCGCCGGCATTCAGGTTGCCCCATGCGGTGGAGTTGTTCTGATAGATCAGGAACTCGCCCCCGAAGTGCAGAATGTGTTTGCCGACTACGAGAGTAACCACGTCTGACGGGTCGAAGGCGTGCTCCTTATAAACTGCGTTCGACTGAGAGCACAACACCGTGCTGCCGTTGCAACCCTGATTAAAACCATTGATCTGAATATCGGGGAAGTTGTCATACTTGGCGAACTGCCAGCCCAGTTTGGCCGGAAATCCCTTGTTTATCGTCAACGGTTGAAAGAAATTCAACTGATTGGTGTATCCCAGTCGTACTTCGTTGGTTATCCGCGGACTAATCGCCCAGACATCTGTAACTTGAGCATTTTGTTTGCTGACGTCTCCGGTTTGGCAACCGATAGGACAGATGCCGGCGCCGAAGTTCTGACCTGGGTTGTCTCCCGCACTATCCGAGATAGTGATGCGATTGTTTCTCGTAACCTGGTAGTCAGCTCGTCCAAAATATCTCTTGAACGGATTTGAAGAGGGCGAAGTATAGACGTAATTATTCGGGACGATCCCGTTCGCCGGAATTCCGCCCGCGGCGTTAGGAGCAGGAAAATACGCCTGAAGAGCTTTAGCAACTGCGTCGATCCGACCAGCCGGGATTTTGTTGCCGTTGCCATACTCTGCTGCAAACGAAGTCCGATGGACGACACCGCCAACGACGGTGGTCGTACTCGGATCATAGATCGTATTCGCTCCGGTAAAGTCTCCGTTGAGGAAGGCAGAGGTAGGAACAGAGTAGTAGCTCGGAGAGGTGCCTCCGTGCTGGATGATCTGATCGTAGTTGAAGTAAAAGAATAGCTTGTCCCTGAGAATCGGACCGCCGACTGAACCGCCGAAGTTGTTGTAGCGCAGACGCGGCTTCTGCGGAGCGCCGCCGAAATTGTAGCTGTCGGCATTCAGCGCATCGTTTTGAAAGTATTCATACGCCGCGCCGTGGAATCTATTTGAGCCGCCCTTACTGATCTGGTTGTACAGAATGCCACCGACACCGTATTGTGCAGAAAACGCCGAGGAACTAATCCGAACCTCTTGCACCGTCTCCTGAGTGAGAATGTCCGAGTTCGCGCTTGCCGGGAGTGTCGTCTCCGCCCCGTCTGAAAGCACTGTGCTAAATGGAAGATTGCCGTTAACAGCGAGCATCGTGCCGTTGGAGGTACCTGTGCCCAGCGATCCTTGTGCGCCCATGGAAGCACCAGCTGCTCCGGGCTGCAGAATATCGAAGCTCGACCAGTCCTGGCCCACTTGTGGAAACTGCTGCAGGTTTTCAGCGGTAAGTGTCATCGTCTGTTCGCCATTTTCGGTGCTCAGTAACGGAACATCCGTAGTGACTACCACTTCCTGTGACACCGATCCGATCGCGAGCTGTGCGTTGACGTTCTGATTTCGCGCTTCGAGCGTAATGGAAGATCGCACCAGCGTTGAAAATCCCTGTTTCGCGAAGGTGATCTTGTAAATTCCGGCCACGATTGAAGACGTGTCGTAAACACCAGAATCATTTGTAATGAGATCCTTCGATACACCCGTTGCAGTGTTCAGTACCGTCACAGTGGCGCCAGGTATCGGAGCGCCTGTGTTGTCAGTCACAACACCACTGATATCACCTGAGTTGGTGCTCTGAGCGAGCACTGTATTGGAAATTCCGGCCCACAAGAGGACTGTGAGCATCATCGTTACCCATCTGAATTTCAGCATATTGCCTCCGTAAATTGGTCTGCCCACTTTCGCCAGCTTTACGCTTCTTTGCGTAAGTCTTTTGAAATGACTAAAACGCTTTAGATTTGAAAGATAAGCGTTTGTCTTGTAAAACCAAAAGGTTGCGCCAGACACTATGCTCCTGGGCAAATTACGTTGTCAAGCCTTTTTCAGAGAGATTTTGTAGATAAATCTCCATCTTTTGATCGACAGGAAATCGAAAAAATATTTCTCCACGCAACGAATTAAAGAGCGAGAGAGATCTTCGTCAGTGACAGGACTGGAAGCGAAGAATCACCTGGAGAATTACGAAGAGGACCGTCAATTCAACGGCATAAGAGAACGCGATGGAATGATCGACGACATGACCGATCAGACAAAGACCTCATGTAGACGTCAGTTCAGTAAACGTATACGTCCTAAAACTTTTATGGTTTTTTCTTGAAGTCGAAGTAAGCGAGGTTCATGTTGCCCTGACTCAGGATGTGTACTGTCAGGACATTTTTGCCTGCAGGCAGTCGCAACTTCAGAATATTTCGCGCGATATTCCAATGATGCCACTGCCGCCAGGCAACAGGATCGGACGCGTTGTAAGTGGACTGGATGACTAGCGGGCCGATCGCATCCTTTCCGTTCACACCGACTGAGATTGTTCCGCCGCGGTTCGAGGTATACAGAAGATCGGCAGTATACACACCCGATTTGGCCACTTCCACCGTGATATTGAACCACTCTCCGGGCTCGGTCCATCCCACGTAAAGAAGGCCCTCCTCTGGCTGGACCTGCTCGTAAGGGCTGTTGTCGATCTGATCATGAAACTTCGTGTAGGAAGTATCGACACCCTCATTCATCCGAAATTGATTCAGATAGCTTCCATCGGCTGGGTTGAGCGTTCCGCTCCCGTTATTTTTGGTGTCGCTGTCATGATAAGCAACTCCCTCTCCGCCAAGGTCGTAGTAGGCACACTGCACCCTCCCGGGGATTCTCTGGGCCACGCCTTTCTGACGGCTGTCCTTGTAAGGGGTCCCCTTGTACGTGTCCTTGAAGGAACCTGCGAATGCCGGCGTGGCAACTCTCGCGATAAGAAGAGACAAAGACAGCGCTTGCAAAAAGGATCGACTCATCGGATCATCCTATTTGTAACCCGGGCTTCTGACGAAACGATTTCCGGGACGGAAGATGCTGTGACGATGAACGTTACTGTCTTACCCCCTCACCAGGCAATCAGAAGAAATCATTGACTTCATGCTCTGGAACGTCTACCCTTCCTCGAGTTATCCCCTTGTGATTAGTGGACTTGAGACGTTCTAGGGGATATGTGTCATTGGCCTGATCGAAAGGGACCGCTATTGAAAATATTGGGGATTAGCGGACTGGAGAACTCGATGCCATTCAAGCAGGCCCACTGGCCCGGCTTGGAAGAGCGTGAATATAGAATTGCGCAGGGGATGGACGCGGCCGCCGCGCTGGTGATTGACGGCAAACTGGTCGCGGCCGCCGAGCAGGAGCGCTTCAGCCGGAAGAAACACACCGGTGACTTCCCTATCGACGCAATCCGTTTTTGTCTTGCCGAAGCCGGCTGTTCGATCGATGACATTGACGAGATCGCCTTTGGATTTGACTACGCCCCCTTCCGCGAACTTTACCTGAGGGAGGAACGATCCGCTGAACTCTACCGGCAAGTCTTTTCCCGGGACGCGCTGTTGGCACAGGTGCGCCGGGACCTTCCCGGGTTTCCTGAAGACAAGGTGTTTCAAGTTGGCCACCATCTTGCGCATGCCGCCAGTGCGGCTTATACCTCGGGCTGGGACGAGTGTCTGGTGGTGGTGAATGACGCAATGGGCGAAGTTGAGAGCCTGAGCGTCTACGATTTTCATGATGGAGAACTCGAGAAGATCCACACGATTGGGGCGAACGACTCCATCGGCATTCTCTATTCGCTGGTGACCCTGCATCTCGGCTTCGATTTCAATTCCGATGAATATAAGATCATGGGCCTGGCTCCCTATGGCAACCCGGCCCGCTTCCGGCGCTTTTTCGAACAAGCGGTGGAGCTTCGCGACGATGGCTCTATCCGAATTCCAATGCTGAAATTGAACCACTCCCGCGAAGAACGAGAAAGCTATCTTGCAACGCGCGCTTTTCTCGATGAGCATCTGATCCCGCGCAGACTCCAAACTCAACCGGTAGAGTCCATCCATGAAGACGTTGCGGCAGCTCTGCAGGAATGCCTGGAGCGTGTGGTGATGCATGTCTGCGGACATTTCGGAGAGCAGACTGGATTGGGACGACTTGCTCTCGCTGGCGGCGTCGCGTTGAACTGCACGACCAATGGAAAGCTGGATCGCTCCGGCCTCTTCGACGAAGTCTACGTGCAGCCCGTGGCAGGCGACGATGGAGTGGCCCTCGGAGCCGCGCTGTATCGCACTTCGCTAGCCCAGAAGATTTCGAATCGCCGGCTGCCTGTTCCACTCTTTGGGCCGCAATACTCCACAGAGTCGATTGAATCCGCTCTTCAGCGCTTCAGCGGAAAGATCCGATGGCAGCATTTTGACACCCGCGAAGCTACGTGTGCCTGCGCGGCCCAACTTATCGCAGACGGACGCGTCATCGCGTGGCATCGAGGCCGCATGGAGTACGGTCCCCGCGCACTCGGCAATCGAAGTATTCTGGCGGATCCCGGGCACCCGGAGATGCGCGATCGCATCAATGCGATGGTCAAGAAGCGTGAGGCGTTCCGTCCTTTTGCTCCAGCCTGCTCCGCGGAAGAGGCTCATCGCTGGTTTGACGTGGCTCCCGGCACGCAACTGCCCTACATGATCAGCGTGGTGGATGTTCGTCCCGAGGCTCGCTCCCTGCTTCCAGCGATCACGCACGTGAACGGTTCCGCTCGTCTGCAAACCGTATCGGCAGAGGATAATCCGGATTTTCATGCGCTTCTTCTAGCCGTTGGCAAAACCACGGGCCGGCAGATGGTGCTCAACACCAGTTTTAATGTGAAAGGACAGCCGATCGTAAACACGCCCGAAGAGGCAATCGAGACCTTTCTCGGGACGGACATCGAGTTTCTATTCCTGGAGAACTTCCATGTTATCCGTTCAACTACATGAATGGAATCGGACAGAGGTCGAGTATTCACGCGACAGCACCATCGCTGAATTGTTCTCGCGGCAGGCTGCCCAGACTCCGGATGCCGTTGCCGTAATCGCAAAAGGCCGTGAACTGAGTTATCGCGAACTCGAGGAACGATCCAATCGCCTTGCACGTCATCTCCAGAGCCTCGGCATTGAGCCTGACACCTTGGTTGGCGTCGCGATGGGACGTTCGGAGACCCTCGTCCTCAGTCTGCTTGCCGTACTCAAGGCAGGCGGGGCCTATGTTCCCCTGGACCTCAGCCATCCTCAGGAACGCCTGACCTGGATTATCGAAGACTCCGGGATGTCCGTGCTTCTAACGACCGCCGAAGCGCACGATCGGCTCTCCACGAGTCACAGCCATCTGACTGTTCTTGACGTCAACGATCCGGCGATTATGCTTCAAAGCCCGCAAGGCGTTCGTACAGAGACGGTCAGTAGCAATCTGGCCTATGTCATCTACACCTCTGGTTCAACCGGGAAGCCCAAGGGCGTCATGGTTGAGAACCGCAACGTCGTCAATTTCTTTACCGGCATGGACCTGGCTATCGGCTCTGGACCCGGAGTCTGGCTTGCTGTTACCAGTGTCTCTTTTGATATCTCGGTGTTGGAGCTTCTGTGGACGCTGACTCGTGGGTTCACGGTAGTCGTTCACGGCGACGAAGGAACAGGCACGATTGCTGACGAGATCGCCGATCACGGCGTTACGCATCTTCAGATGACGCCATCGCTGGCGCGCATGTTGACGCTGGATCAGCGTGCGTTCGCCGCATTGAGTTCGCTCAGGCAGATCTTGCTGGGAGGAGAGGCTGTGCCGTCTGCTCTCATCCATCATCTTCGCCAGGTCTTCAAGGGCGAGATTCATAATATGTACGGACCAACCGAGACCACGATCTGGTCTACCACTTGCCACGTCGAAGAACCGGGCAGCTTCGTTTCGATTGGCCGGCCCATCGCCAACACACAGGTCCATCTGCTCGACACGGAGTTGCAGCCTGTCCCGATGGGCGAAGTCGGAGAGATGTTTTTGGGCGGAGATGGCGTGGCGCGTGGCTATTGGAACCGGCCGGAATTAACCGGCGAGCGCTTTTTGACCCTCCCGCACATCGCGCCGCAGCGCATCTACCGGACAGGTGACCTGGCTCGCTTTCTGGCCGACGGGAACATCGAGTTTCTGGGCCGCGCCGACTTCCAGGTCAAACTGCGTGGTCATCGTATTGAGCCGGGGGAGATCGAAGCCGTCCTCGAACAATGCTCCGGAGTCCGGCAAGCTGTCATCGTGGTTCGCGAAGACCGCGAGGGCGACAAGCGCCTGGTTGCCTATCTTGTGGCCGAATCCGCGGCAGCCGAAGCCGCCGATGTTCTGCGCGCCACCCTGGTGTCGAAGTTGCCCGATTACATGGTGCCCGCCCACTTCGTCTTTCTTCCCGCGTTGCCGCTGACGCACAACGGTAAAATCGACCGTAAGGCCCTGCTCAATCTACCGTCGCCAAGTCTCGCCGCCGCCACAGACTCAAATCATCACGGCGAACCCGCCAACGAAATGGAAGGCATCGTGGCTCGCGTCTGGCAAGAAGCATTGGGAGTCGAGAGTGTTGGCATGAACGATAACTTCTTCGATCTCGGAGCCCACTCCCTCACAGTCGCCGAGGTGCAGGTCAGGCTGCAGGATGTACTCGGACGAGAGATTGTTCTGCTTGATTTGTTTCAATTCCCCACCGTCCGTACGCTAGCTGCTCACCTTGCCGGGACTCACTCGCGTGGGCAGCTTTCAGACCGCGCGCAGCGCCGTAAGATGGCGAGGCTGCGCTGAAAGGAGCGTCTTGAACCATTCCAAAATCGCGATCGTCGGCATGGCAGGGCGTTTCCCCGGAGCTCGTAATCCCTCACGGTTCTGGGAGAATTTGCACGATGGCGTCGAGTCCATTCTCGATCGCTCGGACGCCGAACTGCTCGGCGCAGGCGCAACGCCGGAGGAACTGGCAAGTGCTGAATACGTAAAACGGGCTTCCGTCTTCGAAGATGTTCCGATGTTCGATGCATCCTTCTTCGGCTTCAGCCCAAGGGATGCCTCCATCATGGATCCGCAGCACCGTCATTTTCTCGAATGCGCCTGGGAAGCGCTCGAAGATGCCGGGCATCCTCCTCAGCGTTTCGAGGGATCGATCGGTGTCTTTGCCGGGTCGGGCATGAACACCTATCTGATCCACAATCTGCTGGCTAACCGGCGTCTACTTGAATCTGCGGGCTTGTTTCAGCTCAAGCAGACAGGCAACGACAAGGATGTGCTCGCCACGCGCGTCTCCTACCAGTTTGATCTGCGCGGTCCCAGCATCAACGTGCAGACTGCGTGCTCTACGTCTCTGGTAGCGATTCATCTTGCGTGTCAAAGCCTGCTCAATAACGAGTGTGATCTGGCACTGGCCGGTGGAGTGACCATCGAAATCCCGCACGGCCTGGGGTACCTTTACCGCGAGGGAGAGATTCTTTCGCGCGACGGACACTGCCGTTCCTTCGACGCGGCTTCAAGCGGCACAGTCTTCGGAAGCGGTCTGGGAGTTGTCGTGTTGCGCCGTCTTGAGGACGCGCTTGAAGACCACGACCAGATACGCGCCGTCATTCTCGGATCTGCAATTAATAATGATGGCGCGCGCAAGGTAGGTTATCTGGCGCCCAGCGTCGAAGGTCAGGCTGAGGTTATCGCCGAGGCGCTGGACTTCGCCGGCGTCACCGCCGCAGACATCTCGTACGTCGAGACGCATGGAACCGGGACCGTAGTGGGCGACCCCATCGAGGTACGAGCGCTTACCCAGGCCTTCCGCCAATCGACCGATCGCAGCGGCTACTGCGGAATCGGGTCAGTGAAATCGAACGTGGGTCATCTCGATGCGGCAGCTGGCGTAACGGGTGTTATCAAAACCGTTCTCGCACTTGAGCACGCACAACTGCCTGCGAGCCTTCATTTTCAAAACCTGAATCCGCATATCGAATTGAAAGACAGCCCGTTCTTTGTTAACAACCAGCTCAAGGATTGGCCTTCCAACGGATCCCTTAGACGCGCCGGCGTCACGTCGTTAGGCATCGGCGGCACGAACGCGCATGTGGTGCTTGAAGAAGCACCACGGCCAATCACGTCGCGACAAGCAGCGCCGTACCAACTGCTGACAGTGCTCCGCCAAAACTGACTCCGCCGCCCAGCAAGCCTTCACCAATCTCGCTGCGCATCTCCAGGCGCACTCGGAGTTGCAGCTTGCCGATGCGGCCTTCACGTGTCAGCTTGGACGTCACGTCTTTACCCATCGCCGCGCACTGGTTGTCGAGGACACACCCGAGGGTATCGCAGCTCTCGCGACGGTGGAGCCCAGGCAGTTTGCCTCCGGCACGGCAGCCACGACCACGCCGCAGGTTGTGTTCATGTTCTCCGGGCAAGGCTCCCAGTACGTCAATATGGGCCGCGAACTGTACGCGCACGAGCCGGTCTTCCGCGAGGCTCTCGATCTCTGCGCTCAACATCTCAAAGGACTCTCCGGAATCGATCTGCTCAGTGCCCTCTACCCCCCGGAAGAAGAAAAGGCAGCTGCTTCCGAGAAGTTAAATCAGACATGGCTCACGCAGCCCGCTCTCTTCTCCATCGAGTACTCCCTTGCGAAGTGGTGGATGTCGTTTGGTGTGAAGCCTGCGGCCATGCTTGGCCACAGCATCGGCGAATATGTGGCTGCCTGCCTCGCCGGAGTCTTTTCTCTCGAGGATGCGCTGGCAATTACTGCCTTCCGTGGCCAAGTGATCTACGACCTTCCGTCCGGCTCGATGCTCGCTGTGCCACTCGCCCCGGACGAGATTCCTCTCGGAGACAAGCTCTCGCTGGCTGCTATCAACAATCCCAGCCTCTGCGCGGTCTCCGGGCCAACGGATCATATCGTAGCTCTCGAAGAGAGACTCGCCGAGAAGTCAATCGCGTGTCGCCGTCTGCTGACATCGCATGCCTTCCACTCGGCGATGATGGACCCTATTCTCGGCGCCTTCGAAGAGCGGTTACGCGGCATCGCGTTCCATCCGCCGCGAGTTCCGTATCTCTCCAATGTCACCGGAACCTGGATCAAGGCCGAAGAAGCGACCGACCCCGCCTACTGGGCGCGCCACATTCGCAGTACGGTGCACTTCTCGGATGGTCTTGCGGAACTCTTTCGAAAGCCGAACCAGATTCTGATCGAGGCTGGACCCGGCAATGCGCTCACGTCGCTGGCTCGCCAGCAGGGCGGCGGATCTGCGAAGGTCTTCCAGTCTCTGCCGCATCCCCGCGAGACCGTCTCCGACCTTCGCTGCGCGCTCCACACCATGGGCCAGCTTTGGGTTTCTGGGGTAGACATCGACTGGACGAAGCGTCACAAGCCCGGATCCGCGCAGAGAATCTCCCTGCCGACGTACCCGTTTGAACACCAGAAGTTCTGGATCGAACCGGACAAGGCTCATCCCGGCGCCATTCCTGTCCCGGCATCAGCAGAACAATCCGCAACAAGTGAAGTGACCTCCTTTTATCGACGCATCTGGAAGTCAGCACCCGCTCTTCCAGCTTCTGCGAACGAACAAGGTTGCTGGATCATCTTTCGTGATGAGCTCGGTCTGAGCGACGCAATCGACGCCAAACTCAGCGCCGACAAACAAGATGCGATTTTGGTCGTCGCTGGGCCACGGTATCAACAATCGAAAAGAAACACGTACACGATTAGACCGGGTGTTCGCGAAGACTACGATTTCCTGATCGCCGATGTACTCAAAAATGGCTACTCACCGAAGAGAATCCTCCACCTCTGGTCCGTTGCACGGGCGGGTAAAGATGCCCCGTTGGAAGACACCCTCGATCGAAGCTTTTATAGTCCACTCTTTCTCGCACAGGCGCTCGCTGCTCAGGACCTCTCCAATATCGACATCGCGTTGGTCTCCAATAGCATGCAACAAGTCTCCGACGAGCCAGTGCGTAGTCCCGCTCGAGCTGTGCTTCTGGGTCCGGCGCGCGTCATGCCCAGGGAGCTTCCTGGCATCTCCTGCCGTGCCATCGATCTGGATCTCGAAGGCAGTGAGATTAAGGTGTGCGCTGCCCAACTCATTACCGAGATGACCTTCAGACGCGAGAACGCTACCGTCGCGTATCGCGGTGCAGAGAGATTTGTAGAAGCCCTTGATCCTCTCAGTCTTGCGGCTACGCCCGAGCGAAGCCGCCTGGAGCGCGGAGGCGTCTATCTCATTACCGGCGGAGTTGGTGGATTGGGATTGGTCGTCGCCGAGCATTTGGCGCGTGAGTTCAAAGCTCACCTTGTTCTTGTGAGCCGCTCCCCACTGCCTCCCGAAGCACAATGGGAGGCCTCTCTGAACGACATCCGGTTGTCAGCGGCCGACAAGCAGAGGATTCGAAAACTTATCGAAATCCGTGCCGCTTCGGGCGGGCTTCTAGTCGCTGCGGCAGACGTTACCAATCTGGCTCAGATGCGCACCGTTGTTGCGCAGGCGCAAAAGCAATACGGAAAGATCGATGGCGTCTTTCATGCCGCGGGGGTTCTCGACGACGGGCCCCTGATGCTGAAGACTGCCGAAGCGGCTGCGAAGGTGCTCGATCCGAAGGTGCGAGGAACGCTTGTTCTGGAAGAGGCGCTCCGCGACGTGCGGCTGAAATGTTTTGTTCTGTTCTCTTCTATCAGCTCCATCCTTCCGCCAGCCGGCCAGGTGGACTACGCGGCTGCCAACGCCTTTCTCGATGCATTCGCGCTAAGCCGCAAAGACGTGGTAACTGTCGTGAACTGGGGAGCCTGGCGCGAAGTCGGAATGGCCGCTCACTCCTCCGCTCTGCACCCTCTGCTGGAACAGCGTCTGCTCGAAACGCCTCGAGAGATCGTGAGCGCGAGCCAGTTTTCGATTGAGAAGCAGTGGTTGCTCTCCGAGCACCGATTGAAGGCCGGCACGGCGCTTCTCCCGGGAACGGGATATCTGGAGATGGCGGCCGGAGCCTTCGCGCGCGGCTCATCTCGCGGCGCAATCGAATTCCAAGACGTGTTTTTTCTCGCACCACTAACCGTCGACGGCTCAGAATCGAAGGAAGTGCGGATTCAGCTCCGAAGCGAACAGGATTCGGGGCCGGAGAAAGGGGCCTTCCGGTTCTCTGTGTTCACGCGGCCCGGCGAGTGGGTGGAACACGCGACAGGCCACATCGCACCGTGCTCGCAGACTGCGTCAAGGGTCGATCGCTCTGCCATCCTGGCGCGTTGCCGGGAGCGTGAAATCATATTCGACGAACAACACCGCACCCGGCAGGAGCATTATTTCGACTTCGGCTCGCGTTGGCGCTCTCTCAAACGCCTGCGCGTTGGCAGGATGGAGGGTTTGGCTGAGCTCGAGTTGGACGAGAGATTATCCGGAGATGCTTCCTCCTATCGCATGCACCCTGCGCTGCTGGATATGGCGACTGGTTGCTCGCTGTATCTGACGGATGGTTACGAGGAAACCGATGCGCTTTATCTCCCGTTTTCGTACAAACGGCTGCGCCTCTATCGTTCCTTGCCGACCAAAGTGTTCAGTCACATCCGCCCGCGAAGCGAGAATCAGTCGCGAGGTGAAGTTGCGAGTTTCGATATAACACTCTTCGATGAGCAAGGTGAAGTTTTAGTAGAGATCGAAAGCTTCACCATGCGCCGCATCGCCGATTTTGCGAAGGCCTCGCAGGAGAACGTGCGCAACGCTCCCCATGCAGGCGGCGAACGACCGATCGACATAGTCGAGCGCGCCGGAATTATGCCGGTCGATGGCGTGCGGGCCCTGACGCGAATTCTCTCTACCGCGTCTCCAACGGCCGTGATCGCCGTCTCACGGCCTCTCGAGGATTCGAGTCGTAACACTGCAGCACCGTCGCGGCCCGCCGAATCGCCCAAAGCCGCACCGTCCAATGAAGGTGTGGAAGGAACTCTTGCCTCGTGGTGCGAGGAGTTGCTCGGCGTGGAACCCGTTGGACTCGATGACGACTTTTTTGCTCTCGGTGGCCATTCGCTGGTGGGCGTCCGCCTCTTTGCCAAGATCAAGAAGGTCTACCAGGTTGACCTCCAGCTTGCCGTCCTCTTTGAAGCACGGACGGTGCGCCAGCTTGCGGACTTAATTCATAAGGCTCAACAGCCTGCCGCCACGGCAGCGGAAGAACGAGTCTGGTCCTCGTTAGTTCCTATTCAGTCCACCGGTTCGCGCATTCCACTCTTCTTCGTCCACGCAGTTGGAGGAGATGTTCTGAACTATCAGCCACTCGCGAGAGCTCTCGGGATCCAACAGCCCTTCTACGGGTTCCGGTCTCCGCATATAACTCGAAATGAAATCATCGAGACGAGCATAGAAGAACTGGCGGCCATTTACGTCAAGGAATTGAAAGATTTTTATCCTCAGGGACCCTATCTGCTGGGCGGAGGATCCCTCGGAGGAATTATTGCCTTTGAGATGGCTCAGCAACTACGCGCCCAAGGCGCTGAGCCGACGTTGCTCATCTTGTTCGACACGTCTGCGCCCGGAAGTGTACAGCGTGTCGAGACGGCAGAGAAGATGCAGGCTTTCTGGAGTAGATTTCGAGCTCAGGGCGTCTCTTACCTGATGCGGAAGATCGCGCTGAAGGGCGAAGATGTATGGGAGAGGATCCTCATACGACGTCAGAACGCGGCAGGCTTGTATTACCGAATGGCGAACCGGAAGATACCACTTAGCCTTCGCTACCACCAGGCACAACAAGCTCATTGGCGTGCTCTGATGGCTTACAAGATCCAGACGTATCCAGGCAAGATCGCGCTGATGCGGGCCGTCGAGCGCGGCTACTCAGGCATGGAAGTTTTGGGCGCGCGCGAGGATCCGCTTCTGGGTTGGGGAAATCTTGCTATGGGCGAGTTGGATATCTACGATGTTCCCGGCGAACACGGAAACATGTTGCGCGAGCCCCATGTCCTGACGGTTGCCGAAGAAATCAGCAAGATTCTGTCGAAGACGGAAACCAAGGTTGCCGACCAACAGCCAGTCGCTTAGGAGTCGACAACAGAGGTCGCGCCTCCCATAGCTGCAGGGTAGGAGTTTTCGTCTGCCCGATCATCAGCGCAATGCGATGCCCGGCGTGCTCCAGCAGACAAAACCGCCAACGTGCCGCTTCATCGCCCAGACACGGATCGAGTTCAAGCCGAACTCCCTCCACGCCACCAAACACGAAGGAGAACTGCTGCAACGGCAGCGAGAGCCCCATGCCCGTCGCTTTGATGTAGGCCTCTTTGAGCGTCCACAACGACAAGGCTCGGTCCAATCTCTCAGGACCGCGCAATTCCTCAAGTTGTGCCAGCTCCAAGGGCGAAAACACTTCAGCGGCAAGTTCAGTGATCTCCTGTGCGCGGCCGTAAGACTCTACATCCAGACCAACCTCAACGCTCTCGCCAATCAAACAAGCCACCAGTCCGAGAGAGTTGGACAAGCTGAAGCTGAAGCCGCACTCAGGATCAACCGTGGGTTTTCCGTAGGCGTTGCGGGAGAAGCGCCACGTCGCAGTCCGATGCGGAAGCACGTGAGACAGCGCGGTGCGCACCAGAACGCGCGTCGCCAGGTATTCACGGCGATTCCGATCAAAATGAAAGCTCTGCCAGCGTACACGCTCATCCTCGGTCATCAGGGATGCACACGCCTCAACCGCCCCCTCCGCTAACAGATCGTCAGGATACGCATACCACAGACAAAGAGTCTGTCTCTCCGCGGAAGCTTCGATACGACTTGCAAACATCCACCTCTCTCCGTTCCCGTATGATAGCCCGGCATGGCTCTGATACATTGATTCTTTCAGCCATGAGGTAAACGAAGGTGCCATTCGGACTGACTCGCAGGAGATTACTGTGCGCATTGGTAATCATGGTTTTCGCTTTTTGTGCCTTCGCACTCGGTTTCGTCAGCTGTCTTCATTTGAAGCGGCCCGTCTCCAGTGAGATCCGCGAGCGTCAACTGCTTGAGGCAGGAGATGCGACTCCCGAAGTGCGCGCACAGGTGCTGACTTCGTTGCGAGCCTTTCAGGCGGGATACGTCAAGCGCAACCCTGCAGACGTCGACTCCTTTATGAAAGAACTCTTCCCGACGGACGGCCAGATCCTGCTCCTGGGGACCGAAGGCAGCGCTTCAGAGTGGGCGCGCGACTACTCTGAAGCGACCAACTTCATTCGACGAGATTGGGTGGTTTGGGGAGATCTCCGGCTCAACGTCGACCATTCCCTCATCTGGTCCTCGGGAGACGTCGCCTGGCTTGTGACCGTTGGAAAGGTTCACTCCGAGGGAGGGGAACGGCCCATTCGGTTTACGGCAATCCTCACACGCGACGGAGACAGGTGGCTGTTTCGTCAAATGAACTTTCAGTGGGATGACACCGAACCGAACATGGCCGATATCTTCCGGCCGGGCACTTATCTCAGACTCTCCCAGGCAGCTTTTCGCCGTATAGCCCGCAGCGTCGGCATGCACCACTCAATGGAAGCCTCGCCCGAATAGGCGAGAATATATCGGGACACTAGGAAGCGAAGATGGCAGCGAATGATCACCCAGACCAGCTCTCTTCGAGCATGGGTGGCTCTGCGCCAATTAATACTTTTGCACCGCAGGCAAAAAAGCCGTGCTGCGGACCGCTGGCAATCAGAAGGACCCAACTGAAAGCAGTGCCTGCGGGGGGACAACACCGCCTTCCCTCGGACGATGTGTTTCGTGGTTTGCTGCACTTGCCTGGAGGCTCTTTTCGCATGGGGACAGACTATGCGGAGGCTTTTCCTGATGACGGGGAGGGTCCGGTGCGCAATGTCACACTCTCTCCCTTTGAGCTGGACCGTTTCCCGGTTACGAATCGGCTTTTTAGTGAGTTCGTAGCAGCCACCGGATACCTAACCGAAGCGGAACGCTTCGGCTGGTCGTTCGTATTCTGGTTGCATATTCCGAAAAATCGATTTAATGAGCTGGTAGAAGATACTATCGCCGCAACACCATGGTGGTGCAAAGTGCCGAGAGCGTCCTGGAATGCGCCTGAGGGTCCAGGTTCCGACGTAACCGCACGTAGCGATCATCCGGTTGTTCATGTGTCATGGCATGACGCGGAAGCTTACTGTCGCTGGGCGGGACTGCGGCTTCCGACAGAGGGTGAGTGGGAATATGGCGCTCGTGGTGGACGCGACCAGCAGGTCTATCCCTGGGGAAATACGCTCCGCATTGCAGGCGAGCACCAGTGCAATATCTGGCAGGGCGAGTTCCCGATGGTTGATACGGCCGAGGATGGATACTCCGGCACGTGCCCGGTTGACGCATTTCCCGCAAACGATTTCGGAATTTATTCGACTTCAGGAAACACCTGGGAGTGGTGCGCCGATTGGTTTGGTACCGATCACTCGCAAAACGAAGCCCGGGATCCGTCAGGACCACCGGAGGGTTCGAGCCGGGTCATGAAGGGCGGCTCTTTCCTTTGTCACCGGTCTTACTGCAATCGCTACCGTGTTGCAGCAAGAAGTTCCAACACGCCGGATAGTTCTTCGTCGCACCAGGGTTTTCGCTGCGCAAGATCGATCGAATAGGTTCGCGGACCAGCGAAGATTATTCACCATTCCTCAACCATGCGCCGCTCTGGAAATAAGCGAGGGAAATGCCGTGATTCGCAGCTTGGCGCAGGCATAAGGAACAAGCGTAAGCGTCTCCTTCGGTTTGTTGGTGGTCACCGGACTTTGTGGCGGGGCCTCAGCGACACCATCTTCCGAACGCCAGTTGTCCAGTCGCCTTGCCTGCACCTTCATCTTGACCGCCGCCTCGGTGTTCGCAAACGGTCGAACTCCGACCGGTTCTTCGATCACGGGAAGCGCCGCGACATTTGTCTCGTCAACATCCAGAGCGTAGTTCCACTGGCCGGTAGGAAAGACCTGCCAATCGGCTGTCAAACCGCGGTCGCGCAGCTTAACCCAACTCTCACCCGGGTCCAGCGAGAAGATGAGTGGGCCTCGCTCCAGCGAGATAGAACGATTAAACCAGCGTGAGACGCGAGGGATCATTGGGAAAGTGAGTTCGACAACGTCACCTGCACGCCAGACACGGTCCAACTCCGCAAATGTCGCTGGTTTGATGGAAAGTGCAACGGTTTTGCCATTGATCTTAACGCCAGCATCCTGGACCCATCCCGGAATGCGAAACGACAACGTAAAGGACACCGGCCTTTCGGGAGTTACGGTAAAACGAACCACGCCTCGGAATGGATAGTCCGTTTCTTCCAGCACATGAACAGCAGTTCCGCCTACGGATGTGCGAACTTCGCTCGGTGCGAACAGGGTGGCTGCCAAACCATCGTTTTTAGTTCGCATCCATAAGCTGGTTGCAAACTTTGGCCAGCCCTGATGGAAGTTTGCGGTGCAACAACCAAAGTTAGGCTCCAGACCATAGAGGTTGGACTCGGGGCCATTTGTCGTCCAGGGTTTCGACAGCAATCCGACTTGCACCTGATTTGATTGCTGATCGTACTGATGCGACCACATATCGTCACTAAACGTACCGGGCAGTGCATTGAAAGCAATCGTTTCGAGGCGGTCAGCGATCGTTGCGTCACCAAATGTGGCCAGCGCGACTTCAAGAGAGAACATGGTTTCTACGACGCTGCACAATTCTGTACCGTGCTGTGGCTCCAGGCCGGCGAGGTGTTCGTCGCAGGAGAACATGCCGTTCGGCACGCCATGGTAGAGGTCGAGCGCCGCCAATTGCCGGAAGAAGGCGGCACGTTCGGTTGCCGCGCCGGAAACACGGTACTGCACCGCCGAGACCTTCAGCGCCTGCGCATTATTGACGCCATGTGTCTGCATAGCATCGTCTGACAGACCGCCTTTGAGATAGCTCCTGGGAGTTGGGCCCGTATAAGAGAAGCTCACAAACTGAGACTGCCAATCGTAGCCTTGACGTTTCAGCAAATCAATAAGCTGTAGCAGAGAACCATCTTGAGTTCTTTCGTAAAGCCACTCCACGACCAACGCTTCGTCCTGCCACCTGTATCGGCCCCACGACTGCAAGGGCCGCTGCAGCATTTCGGCAAGCTGAAAGTGAAAATAGCGTGTTAGCAGTGGCAAAATTCGGGCGTCTCGTGTGGCCTCGTAGTACTGTGCTAACGCCTTAACCATAACCATACGCGGCCACCAATCAACGTTCGAGGCTGGCCCAATCATTCCGCTCGGTTGTTGGTTTGCGAGTGTCCATTCGATGAACTTCTGTGCTTTGGCTTTCAGAACTTTGTCGTCGAGAAGGTATGCCAGGGGAATCAAGCCATCGAGATAATAGGGCCCACGTTCCCAACTCTCCCCGCTGCCGCCGAGCCAGCCGCTGTTTGGCCCCACATCAGGCCAAAACTCATCCAGGTGGCCGCTCAGGCCGTCTGCCTGGATACGAAGCTGCCGAAGAAGCCAACCAGCCGGACGAATATCGCCAACTGGCAGCATGCGGAAAGCAGTCGGCGCCAACTCAGGAGGAGAATCCGAGAGAGAACGCGGCTCTGGGTAAGATTTGCTGGTAAAAGCAACTCCCATCGCACCACTTGCTGCGAGTCTTAGAAGTTCCCGTCGTGAAAAGGTTGGCATAAGCGTTTTGCCTATAGTAGTTGAGGTAGCCCAAGAAAAATGTATTCCTTTACAACTGGAATCCCCTCAGACTCATCCAGTCAGAACATGCGACGATGACTGTCCAAAGCGTCTGACATTAAATTTTTCATTTACTTAGGCGGAGCCGGTCGCCAGCGTTTAACAACTTCAGGATCCATAAGCGCTTTGATAAAGACGCCGCCGACCACCGATCTTGCTTGAAAGCCCATCTGTTTGCCGTTGACGGTGTCGTAGTAGTCGGTTGTAGGCACGCGTGAAGGAGTCGCATCCGCCCAGACGACGAGGCGATGGATGAGATCTCGATATTGCCCGTCGTCGGGAGCAAGCGTTGCTGTCCACACCTCCCAATCAAGCTTGGTGATCGTTTTACGGTTGTCGAGCGGTAAACCGTAGATTTGCATCTGTTTTGAATAAAAAGACCACTCCGTCTGCATCACCTTGTTCGGAAACAAGTGAAGATCGAGGATGTTATCCCAGACGAGGTTGTATTTCTGACTCCAGGTGTCTCGCTGATCGAACGCTAGTTTGTAGTGGTCTCCATCGATGGCCATGCGCTCCCACTGCGCGGGAAGTTGTTTAACGACTCTTTCATAGCGATCCGCAAGTTGAGTATCTCCGACGCCTCGCGCGATTTGCACGAACGCACCTAGCGCTTCGATAGCCTTGATCGAAAGATTCGTGTTGTGCGCAAGATGTCCGGCGAAGTCATCCGTGCTGAGCTGGTTCTCAGGATCCATACCCTTGGTTTCAAGATACGCGGCCCACTTGGTGAGCTCGGGCATGTAGCGGCGAGCGAAGTCCCAATTGCCTTCAGCGCGGCCGAGTGCAGCAATCATAAGTAATAAATTTCCACTCTCCTCTACCGGCATTTGATTCTCTTCATTCACTTCGCCGCCGCCGTAGACCTGGCCGTTGGCTAAGGGATAAGTACCAAGATCATGCGGAGCAAAGGGAAAACGCCATCGCGGTAAAGCCGCATAACGCATCAAGGGTTCGAGCTGAGCTTTCAGCAGCTGCGGATTGAACAGGAGAAAGAATGGGGAGGACGGATAAGTGACGTCGACCGTATCAATGCAGCCGTTGCTGTCGTTCTCTTTGGAAAAGAACATTGGTGTACCGTCGACATCGGCCACCAGCTTGTGAGCGGCGATGGTCTGGCGGAAGAGGAGAGAGGCCAGATAAGCATAGTCGCCCCCTCCAACCTTGCGCATGTCTGCAGTAAGATCGGCGTCAAACTTGACGCCACGAGCCTCGAGCGAGGGATAATCCCGCTCTGCGATTGCGAGAAGCTCGGCCTCCGTCATGCCATTGCGTTGCCAGTAACCTCGCAGTCGGCGTCCGAGATATTCGATATCGTACGTCTCGGTGTAGGCGAGTAGAGCGTGACGTTCGACACCTGCTGCTGCAACCTGTCCAAAGGGGATCTTGAACGCAAGATGCGCTGCGCGGCTGGAACCTCCCGCCGGGCGCGGCGTAGCAAGATCGTCCGCATCGTGAAGAGCTCCGTCATTGATAAACTGGGTGACAGCTTCAGTTGAAAGCTCGCTTTCAGCTTGCTCAGAGTCAGGCATCGCAATATGAAAGTAGCCCCAATCAATACGAATGCGATCTCCGGAGCGGTTGAGAATTGCCTGGTCTCGTGAACCCACGTTGAGCACAGTGAGTCCGCTGGTATGAGACCGGGACCACGTCACAGGTTGTGCAGCGTCATTCACTGCGATGGTGGGGTCGATATCCAGCAAGAGATCGACCTGATGCGGTTTTCCATCCGTGGAGACAGCTCTCCATGTCAGATAGGTAACTGGACGCGAGAGTATATCCATATCCTGGGGAAAGAGCGGCGTGAAGAACGTGACGCGAAGCTCGATTCCAGCCGCGCTGAAGCTATATCTCGAATGTAAAGGCGTGACCTCAACTGCAACCTGGTGCATGACATCAACTGCAGGAAGGCGAAAACCGCGCGTAGGTGCTCCCATCCAGCGGAACGTCTGCCCATCGATGCGCACAAGTCCGATCATGGGTTGCGCCGCTTCGGACCAGTGCTTCGTCGGCGAATCGGTGAGATTGTCGCTCATCGACCAGAGACTAAAGTAAGGGTCGTTCGTTGCAAGCGGAACTGCAGGGGGACGATGTTGTTGTGCACCAGCTGAGACGACGACACCCGCAACCATACTGAAGGTCAACCCAAACCTCAGCCAGAGACGCATTAGCACCTGCCTTTGTATTTATATTTTCTAGAAAAACAGCGAATGATTTCCTGCTCAAAGAAAAATCGTGAGGTCTACCAGGTGGTGTGGCGTTCAGGCAATGGGTCCATTGTAAGCCTACGTGATTGAAGGTGAATGGTCAGTCCCGGTAGACGATCTTCGAACGTTCCTCTCGTTTTGAAGGTCTTATGTGACCCGTAGCCGATAACGCTGATTGCTCAACGATCGAACCAATCACCTCTGGGAGAGTGGTAGGTGTGTCGAGAGTTTTGCCATTATAATTCTGTCTTTCAAGCGTGCCGCACCTTGCAGAGCAGATTGAAGGTGTGCCGGCGATAGCGACTGACGATTCACGCCAGCCGGCGCCTACATGGGGGCATCGATGTTGGTTGGAATGCCGATCGCTGGACACTACAACCCTTCGTTGGTTGTATTATCTGTGTTGATTGCTATCGTAGCGGCGCACGCTACTCTCGATCTTGCCGGCCGGATCACTTTTTCACAAGGACGATTACGCCAGATCTGGCTTTCCGGTGGCGCATTTGCCCTCGGAAGCGGTATCTGGGCTATGCACTACTTCGGCATGGAGGCTCTTGAGCTACCCATTCCGGTTCTCTATGACTGGCCTACTGTTTTGCTGTCCTGGCTCGTCGCCATTGGAGGGGCTCAAGTAGCCCTGTATGTTATTGGCGGTCCTCTCCTGACATTTGGGCGCACCATTTTGGGAAGCCTTTGTATGGGCGGCGGCATAGCCGCGATGCATTACATTGGTATGGCGGCGATGCGCCTTCTGCGGATCACCATTATTCTCCTGTGCTGGTCGCAGTCTCGATAATTCTGGCTGGTTCGATCTCATTCGCCGGAATTCGTGTCGCATTCACCTTTCGTACCGAACTAAATTTGTGGACATCCCAAAAGTTTCTTGCGGCGTTTCTGCTGGGACTCACCATACCGACGATGCACTACGTTGGTATGGCAGCGGTCACGTTTACCTCCAGAAATGACATTCCGATGTCCAGTTCAAACGCCATCGCTGTTTCCGGCGTGGGGCTGGCAAGCATCGCATTGATGATCTTTATGCTTTTGAGTTTTGTAACGATGGCATCGGCTTTCGATCGTCGGTTTCATTCGCAGAAACATCAGATTGCCGCCAATGAGATGCAGCTTCAGACCATTTTCGACAACATGATCGATCCTATTGCTGTAGTGGATCGCGATCTGAACCTGGTTCGTGCAAACCCGGCATTCTATCGGGTGCTTGGCGTGAAGGGAGAAGAGCTTACTGCTGCCATAAAGGATCCGGCCGAAGTATTCGGGTTTCGAACTCCTGGGGGGTGGCGATAGCTCCTCGAGATTGGCCCATGAGGCGGGCACTTCGCGGCGATTTCATGGTTCGAGAAAAGTTTGAAATATGGCGTAAAAGTGAGGAAACGGCGATTGTAGCCGAAATTACCACTTCGCCAATTCGCGATGAGCAGTACAACATAAATCAAGTTATCGTCAGCTATCACGACATAACGGAACGACTGAAAAGCAATGAGAATCGTGCCCGGTTGGCAGCGATCGTGGATTCGTCTCAAGACGCAATTATTGGGACAGGCATGAACGGAATAATCCGAAGCTGGAATGCAGCGGCGGAGAGAATCTTCGGCTATACAGCAGAAGAGATGTTGGGCGAGTCCATCATGCGTCTTGTGCCTCCGGACCGCCAAAACGAAGAGAAGGAAATTATTTCGCGCCTGCAACAAGGAGTAACTATCGATCATGTAGAAACCATCAGGTTCCGGAAAGATGGAAAGCTGATCTACGTGTCCCTGACGATCTCTCCGATATTGGACGAGATGAAACGTGTAGTGGGTGCCTCAAAGACGGCGCGCGATATCACCAACCGCAAGAGGCTCGAACGGCAACTTTTTCAAAGTCAAAAAATGGAGGCTATTGGGCAGCTTACTGGGGGCATCGCGCATGATTTCAATAATCTTTTAGCGGTGATCGTCGGCAATCTAAGTCTGATCGAACGTTTGGCGCGCGGAAACGACGCGATTCTTAAGAGGCTTCAAAGCGCTCAGAAGGCTTCCGCACGAGGAGCCGATCTAATTCGCAGGCTTCTTACGTTTTCCAGCAATGAGCAACTTCGCCCTAAAAACGTAAACGTGAACTCGTCGGTCCAAAATATGATCGAGCTTGCGGCACGAGTTTTAGGTCCAGAGATACACGTCGCGACACATCTCGATCCGACGACGCCTATAGCTTTCGCAGATGCAGCCGGCCTCGAGGCTGCACTGCTGAATCTTGCCGTCAATGCGCGCGATGCCATGCCCAAGGGTGGCAGCCTCACGATCTCCACGCAGGTCAAATATCTGGACGCGGATTATTCAGCTTTCAGAGCCGGCGAGCTGAAGCCGGGAACTTATGCGTGCATCTCTGTAGCTGACACAGGAACGGGTATGTCGAGAGAGACACAGGACCGCGTGTTCGAACCTTTCTTCACAACAAAATCTCGTGACAAGGGCACAGGCCTTGGTCTACCCATGGTGTACGGCTTTGTCAAGCAATCCAACGGAGCAGTCCTGATCTACAGTGAGCTTGACCACGGCACAACCGTGACCTTATTCCTCCCAACGGCGATAAGCGATGCAGATGTGACCAAGCCTGTAGTGAATCGAACCCGCATCAAGGTTAGTTATGGCAATAAAGTGCTCATAGTTGACGATGAATTGGAACTCCTTGAGGTAGCTGATGCTTACCTCACCGAAGTGGGATGTGTAACCCTGCGCGCCATGGATGGAAAACAGGCTCTTGATCTTGCATTGTCGAACCCAGACCTGGACCTTGTGATAACCGACGTCATCATGCCTGGGGGCATGAACGGAGTTGAACTCGTACAACAAATACGGAAGGTCATCCCGAACATCAAGGTCATCTATTCCTCAGGGTTTTCAGCGGATGCCTTAGTCAAACGTAACCGGACCCTTGTTGACGGATACTTGCTGCCGAAACCGTATCAGAGAGCTGACTTCGAATCCATCGTCGTACAGGCACTCGAGGAAACCTGAACTCGAGCTGAGGAGAGAGAGTGCAATCCGATGGCGAACAGGAAAATTTTGCTCATTGACGACAATCCGGAGATCGGCGAAATCGTCGTCGCAGTCGCAGAACCGCTGGGATGGGAATGCGTGGTGACAACCGATCCTGCCGATTTTTTAGAGAAACTCTCTCTTGATCCTGAGTTTATTTTTCTTGACCTTGTAATCCCGAAGATTGACGGTATCGAATTGCTTCGTGGGCTGAGTCAACGACAATCGCGGTCGCGGATCGTTTTGATGAGTGGTGTTGGCAAGCGGATTATTGAAACTGCAGACAAACTTGCTCAAGCGTTGGACCTGTCGGTTGCCGGTCACCTGCAAAAGCCATTTGAGCTTCAAGAGCTGGAAGACATACTGTCGGCGTCCAGACAGGAAGAGATTCACCATGAATCCCCTCAAGACACGGGCTGGATTGCAAGTGAGGTCGAGCTTCGAAAGGCTATAGATCAGGGAGAGCTGGTTCTTCACTACCAGCCACAGATCGAGATTGCGAGCAGACAAGTTGTCGGAGTCGAGGCGCTGGTGCGTTGGCAGCATCCGCACTATGGCCTGGTTTTTCCCGATGCATTCATCTCACAAGCGGAGTCTCTTGGTCTCATCACCGCAATGACCTGGGAGGTCGTCCGACTCGCCTTGTCTGATTGGAGCTCTATCAGTTTGGCGTCTGGCACACAACCGCTTTTGTCTTTTAACGCTTCGGTCTTATCTCTCCATGATCTTCAGTTCCCGGATACGCTTCTTTCAAGCGCGAACTCCATGAATGTGCCACCGGAAAAACTGGTTCTCGAAATTACAGAGAGCGGACTGATCAACGATCTCGCAAGCACATTGGATGTACTCATCCGACTGCGTATGCGACACATCAATCTATCGATCGATGACTTCGGCACTGGCTACGCAGTCATGCAGCAACTGCGGAATATTCCTGCAACCGAAATCAAAATTGATAAATCGTTCGTTCATAACTCGAGTGTGAGCCAAAGCGATCGAGTAATGGTGGAAAAGACAATTGAGATAGGGCACGAATTAGGCATGCGCGTTACAGCAGAAGGAGTCGAGACGGAAGAGGAATTTGAATTCCTTGCATCGGGCAATTGCGATGCAGCCCAAGGATACCTGTTCAGCCGCCCTTTGGATTTGTCCAACCTAAATTCCTGGCTCAATAACTATAGGCCCTGAAACGCTGTTTGTGACTTGAAGGGAAATGGAATCGGCGTGCACAGAATCGCCTCAATATGATCCTCCGGCAGGTTGCGGAAGATCATAAATCGCGGATCGTTCCATACGCCGGAAGCAATTGCCACCGGCTCGCGATGCTCAGCCACCCATCCCGTAATACCCCGTCCCACCCGTGAAACCCCGCAGCGACATCGCGCTTCTCCCCTTCATCGAGCAGCCCAACAAGGGATTCTCCTTCATCCTCAACACCGCTCGCACCGTAGAGCACTGGCACACCCGACCCAAAACCGCGCAGGTAGAGATGCTCGACAGCATGGTCCCCAGCGCCTGGCTCGAGAGGAACCCCGCCGACGCTCTTACCGTACTCGCCACACTCACCGGCAGCCTCACCCGCGTACTCGGCGGCTGCTTTGCAGACCTCATCGGCGGAATCACCACCCTCTCCGTCGTCTTCCTCATCGCCATCGCCGGGCTCTTCGGCCTTATGACCACACCCTCCTTGCTCGTCACCACGCTTCTCTTCATGCTCTGTTTTGCCGCACCCGGCGCAGGCAATGGAGCGACTTTCCAACTCGTCCCCCTCCGCTGGCCTATCACCACTGCGGTCGCCGGAGGCATGATCGGAGAGATCGGCGCACTCGGCGGCTCCATCCTGCCCAACCTCCTCGGCCAATCCCGCCAGCGCACCGGTTTCTACGCTGCGAGATTCATCCTCTACGCCGCTCTCGCCCTCTCGATCCTCATCCTTATGCGCATCGTCTCCAAACGTTGGACCACCACCTGGGTAGGCGGAGACGGCCGCGCCCTCAAGGAGGAGGAACAACTCGTCACAGCGGGAGATAGGCGGTCTTGTCGTGCGGCTCCCAACGTAATTGAGCTCAAAGCAAACTATCCATTTCCTCCCCTGGGGATAGTTTCCGGAGTAATCTGGTAGGTCCAATTTGTGGATGGTTCGCCAGACTGGATGGATCTCTGCCCCATTGAGATTCAGTGCTCCTGAATATCCCAAATAGATAAGGACAGCCTTTGTTCGTGGGGAAAGAATTCTCTTGACACTGTATTGCATTTACCCCTATCGTTTCGCTCGTCCTTGCTAAATCGATTTTTTACCCCGAAAGTGCCTGCCAGAGCTCCTCAATGAGAGGGTCTGAACAGACTTACTGGGATTTCTGCAGGCGCCAAAACAAAGGAATTCAAGCTGGGCAGGGCCCCAATCTCAGCTGACGCTCAAGAAATCTCACGGGGAAACATTTCAGGATGACTTAGTTCGTTGGAACGGCAGCAAATCACGAAATTGCAGGTTTTTGAGGAGGTAGTCGAAATGAATTTTGGAAAAAGCAGAATACTCACGCTAGTGATGTTCTTATTGTTCGCCTGCGCAGTTACCTATGCACAGCAGAACTCGGTCATAACCGGAGAAGTAACCGATAGCGCAGGGGCAGCAGTTTCCGATGCGGAAGTAACGGTCACTTCTGTCGCAACAGGATTCGTCAGTAGCACCAAAACCAACTCTGCCGGACTATTCAGCATTCCAGGGTTGAATGTGGGCACTTACGAACTGAAGGTCAGTATGAAGGGCTTTCAGACCTTTGTGGCCAAGGGACTGGAGCTGAATGTCTCCCAAACTTTACGACACGACGTGGGTTTGTCCGTCGGCAGCGTTAGCGAGACGGTTACCGTGGAGGCAAATGGGCTTGCGGTCCAGACCGATTCGAACGTTATCAGTACGCTGATCAGCTCCGAACAAATCGCTAAAATTGCGACGCAAAACCGCAACTTCGCCGCACTCGCAGCTCTCGGTCTCGGCGTCAGTTCCGCGCTTCCCGACAACAATACGCCGACCTCGGTCGCCGCGAACTTCACCATCAGCGTCAACGGTCTGCGGCAGAGCCACAACATTTGGTTAATCGATGGCGGCGAGGCGGACGATCGAGGCGGCGCCGGCGGCATGAGTATCATGCCTTCGCAGGACGCAATTTCTCAATTCGAGATGCTGTCGAGCAATTACCCACCGGACTACGGTATCTCTTCGGGAGCGACGATCAGCCTCAGCCTCAAGAGCGGTACCCGCAACTTCCACGGATCGCTATGGGAATTCAACCGCAACACGGTCTACAACGCAAACAACTACTTCAATAATCAAAGCAACTCTCCGCGACAGAAACTGAACTACAACATCTTCGGATTCAACGTCGGCGGCCCTGTGATGATTCCGGGCCTCTACAACACTGGCCGGCAGAAGACCTTCTTCTTCTGGAACGAAGAGTGGCGCAAAATTATCCAGGGAAGCTCGCCTGCCGTCAAAAATACATTGCCCCTTGCTGACTTCCCGACTGCTGGGCAGGCTCTGAAATACGTTGCACCCGGCTACGCGTCCTCTTCCAAGATTCTCGTTCCTAACGCCGTCAGCGATCCAGCCTATCTGGCCAAGCTGGCCTCGCTGGGACTGACGCCTGGATCGCCTTTCCCTAACAACACGATCCCCGCTGCTTTGATTGACCCAAACGCTGTTGCTTACCTCGGCTCGGGTGTCATTCCAAAGCCAAACCTTGCTAATGACCAGATTGTCAGCCAGGCCAATCAGCCTATCGATGTTCGCGACGACATTATTCGCATCGACCATCGGATTACGGATAAGTGGCAGATCCTAGGCCACTACATGCACGACTCAGTAACGCAGGCCTACGCTCAGCCGATGCTCGGATGGTCGGGTGCAGACTACAACACAATTACCAGCACACTCTCCAATCCTTCCAATAGCGCAACGATCAAGCTAACGGGAAGCATCACGCCAAACCTGCTCGCCGAAGTCAGCATGAACTATGACGGCAACGTCATCAACATCACGAACAGCGCGAACTCGCAATTGCCCTCCGGCGTGAAGATCAACAGGTTCTTCAACAATGGCTCTACCAACACGCCGAACATGCACTTCTCAACGCCGTATAACACGCAGGAGAACCCCGGATCCGCGCCGTGGCATAACGCTGCACAGGACTACTACCCCAAGTTGGACGTCTCCTACCTGTCGGGCAAACATGCCATGAAGTTTGGCCTGGGCTATAACCGCTATACCAAGAACCAGCAACTCTTCGGCAACCCGGGCGGGGATATCAGCTTTGGTACCTTGACCGGCGGAACGTATGTCGATCCAGTAACCCATCTATCAACAACCTACTCCGGCGATTCCATGGTAGACATGATGCTCGGCCTGGCAAGCAAGTACCAGCAGGCACAGGCCTTGCCAATCCGTCACTATGTCAATCAGACGACCTCTGTGTATGCAATGGATAACTGGCACGTAACGCCTCGCCTGAGCCTTCAGCTCGGACTTCGTTACGATGCTCTACCGTTCGCAACGGAGCGTGGCAATAACGTCTCCAACTTTGATCCAAGCCAGTATCTGAGCAGCCTGGCGCCCGCTTATATTCTGGATAGTAATGGCAACCCGACCAGTCAGCTTGATCCCACTGGACCGGGATTTGCTACCGTAAACGGTCAGCGTTTCTACCTGAATGGCATCTACATCGCCGGACAGAATGGCCACCCGAGAGGTCTGGTCAACAACGATTACGGTACATTGCAGCCTCGCGTCGGTTTCTCTGAAGATCTCTTCGGGACCGGAAAGACTATCCTGCGCGGCGGCTTCGGCTCTTTCTACGAGCGCTTGCAGGGCAACAATATATATGACGCCGCTACCACTGTTCCCTTCTTCAACTATCCTTCTGCATCGGCCGTCTATCTCACCAATCCGAGCACAAGCTACGTTACCGGTGCAACGGCGGCACAGCCGTTCTTTGCTCAATCGGCAACCACATTGGCTCTCCACTACCCGGCGCCTGGAGTGACGCAGTTCAGCCTGGGTGTTCAACACCAAATCGCTCCGTCTGTGCTTGCAGTCGTTCAATATGTTGGCAATCTGGCATGGCATCAGAACATACGGCGCAATATCAATACGTATCCTCTCAACACCGCGCTCAGCATCCGTGCCAATTCGGGTGATGCAAGTAATAACTCTGGTACCAATCCCGGGGGTCACTCGTTGGCAAACGCGGATCTTTATCGCACTTATCAGGGCTGGGGCGGTCTCAATCAGCAGGAGAACACGACGAACGGCAACTACAACGGCTTCCAGACCGGCGTTCGCGTGCAGAATCGCTGGGGTTTTAGCGGCGAAGTCAATTACACCTGGTCGCACGAGATCGATCTCACCAGCTACGACGACAATGGCATCAGCAACCCCTTCAACCTGAAGTATGACAAAGGATCAGGCGCGCTTGATCGTCGTCATATCTTCAACGCCAATTACATCTACCAGCTGCCAATTTTCACTAAGTCTTCAACTCTCATGCACGCGATCCTTGGCGGTTGGGAACTCGCCGGAACCATGGTATGGGAGACAGGTACGATCATTGCAAATCAGGGGCCGGGCCTCAGTATCAGTTACGACCCGGTCGGATTGGGCGGCGGCTACACGAACCGTCCGAATATCAACGGCAAAATGCATTACACCAAGACGCAGCAGAAGTGGTTCGATCCGTCGGTATTCTCTGCACCAACTGCGGCATGGGCAGGTAATTTGAACCAGGGCTTCGGCAATGCTGGCAAGGACTCGATTGTCGGTCCCGGTCGAGTGAATTTCAATACTTCGCTCTACAAGACGTTTGCGTTCACGGAGCGGGTGCATTTCGAATTCCGCGCCGAGTCGTTCAATACGTTCAACCACACGCAGTTCAACGGAGTGGGCAACAGTTTCGGCAACGGAAACTTTGGCCAGGTCACCAGCACTTGGGATCCACGCACCCTTCAACTAGGTGGCAAACTCTCCTTCTAACAACCATTCGTACTTACTGGCGCGGCAGGTTATACCTGCCGCGCCATTTTCATTTGGCATACTTCTTGTCAGGTGCAACAGTGGACGCGTACGGTAGTCACAGTCGGATGGGAGGTATGAGTTGAGGTTGGATCGTCGGTGCCTGAGCGCAGGAATGGTTTGGATGGCTCTTGCCGGAATGGTTCCTCTGTATGCGCAGGCCAGCCGTCAACAGGCGCTCCAATTGGAACAGCAGGGTAATAACGTGGAGGCTGAAAAAGCCTGGCGGTCCATTGCGACGGCAAATCCGCAGAACGCAGAGGCTTTCGCGCATCTTGGCTTGATCGAAGCCCGTGAGGAGCATTTTGACGAGGCCATTGCTGATTATCGTAAAGCGCTCGCACTAGACCCTGCGCTGCCCGGGCTTCAGATGAATCTTGGCCTCACACTCTTCAAGGCCAAAGACTTCAAAGACTCCGTCAAGCCCTTTACTGCTGAGCTCAAGAAACATCCTGACGACCAACGCCTGACCATCCTGCTTGGCATGGCGCATTACGGGATGGGTGACTATTTTGTGGCGATCCCTTATCTAAAAAAAGCAGCGGAAAGAGATCTGCAGAGCCTGCCCCTGCGCCTGACGCTTGCCCACAGTTGCCTGTGGAGCAAGCAGTATCAGTGCGTTCTCGATGTCTATAAGGAGATCCTCGCACTGAACGCGGAATCCGCAGAGGCCGACATGCTGGCTGGCGAAGCACTCGACGAAAAAGGCGACAAGGCGGGAGCCACCGAGCAGTTTCGCGCGGCCGTTCGATCCAATCCGAAAGAGCCTAACGCACACTTCGGGCTGGCCTATCTCCTCTGGACTCAAAGCCACTTTGCGGAAGCAGCCAAAGAGTTTCAGGCTGAACTCGATAATGATCCCCAGCATCTCCAGGCGCGAGCCTATCTTGGGGATTCCTACGTTCAGCTAAACGACTACGCAAACGCGAAACCGGAGTTGGAAAAGGCAGTTGCCGCCGATCCGTCCTTTGCCCTTGTGCACCGCGATCTCGGAATTGTATACGCGGAAGAAGGCCGAAAGGACGAAGCAATCAACGAACTTCAGAAAGCGATTGCGCTCGATCCGAAAGACGTGGCCCCGCACTGGCGGCTCGCGAAATTGTATCAATCCACGGGAAGAAAAGAGGAGGCTAAAGCTGAATTTGCCAAGGCCGGCGCGATGAACAAAGAATCGCTTGAGGCAAGTCAGACCCTCTATCAGAAGCTCGCTGCAACTCGCCAGACACCGCAGCAGTAGATCTCTTCTTCTCTACTCTGCCTGAGTGTTGTCTCATCGTTTACCCGTGCCCGGATAGACCTTGATCCAGTGATTCCGCATCGTCGCTCGAACGAGCTTATCCGCAGTCTCTGAGACGATCACGGTTGTTGGCTCAACTGGCATGTGGCAATCAATGCAGTTATTCGCAATAGAATGCCCCAGAGTTTTTGAGACGCCGCAGCTCTGCCACTGATGGCAGTTCAGGCATTTAGCCGAATACGCTGCGGCTGGTTGCTCTTTTGCATGCACGTCGTGGCACGTCGAACAGGTCATGTCCGGCGACGACCGGTAACAGTGGCTTCGCTGCAACAAACCCACCTGATTGCCATGCACATCTGGATGCTCTGCTGTTGCCACAGGCAGGGGCTTAAAGTAATCACTCAGCGGCTTGCCGGGTATATAGGAAAATGCTGCCGCAGTCGCTTCACGCTGGATACCGTTGTGGCACAGCGCACACAGATCTACCTGCCGATCTCGAGAAAACTTCGCCGGGTTCAGGATTGCCTCCCCGGTCGATACCGCGGAACCTGAACCGCCCTTATGCCTTGTCACATGCTTAGCGCCCGGACCATGGCATCTCTCGCACGAAATTCCGGTCACCAAGCTGTTCCTGTCATAACGATTCGTGGCCGGATCCTGCGAGAGCGGTCGAATGTAAGTTGCGTGGCACTCCAGGCAACCGGGGTTGACTGGCCGCGAGAAGTCAACGGAACCATTTTCGTAGCCAGGGCTATTAATCCACTGACGCCCGTCCGTCCAGTAGCTTACCGGAAGCTCATACAATTCGTTGCCTTGCCAATAAAGGTACGTCGCTCCCCTGACCCCAGAGCCAGTGACTATCTCTATTGGCTCGGTTCGAGTTTGCACCTGCTTGCCCCAGCCGGTCACAGCGGTTTCATAGTAGGTGCCGCCCTTTTCTTCCATCTTGAAATAGAGGACAGGCTCTGCCGTTGTGGTCGGGTCGGCGATCGCCAGGACATTTGATCCTTCCTGGAACGAACCAAGCACCGACTCCTTATTCGCCCGCTGCGAGGTAAGAAAGTGCGACGTGTGCAGGTAAGACAGACCCTGTTTCTTGTGGCAAGAGACACAGGCCGCATCGCCCACGTAGTTAGCCCGTCCGGAGTCGGCCTCCAGTTGACTTGAGCCATCCGCCCGTGCGGCGAATGCGGGCGATTCCGGTTTCTTGGCTTGAATTGTAGGAGAAAGCAAACCGATCAGGCCCAGAAGAAAAATCGCGCCGACGCGGGTCATTTCGAAATAGTCTCGCGGCGTAGCATCGATTCACCTACGCACCACTCTAACGTTGCTCCGTGAAACGGACAAGGGTTTCTGCGCGATCGACCCAGCTAATGAATATCAGAATGACGAATGGGATGAGCAGTCTTCGGGTTCTCAGAGAACTGGTTCCCGTGAAAATACGATCCGTCACTATCGCAGAAGTCTACGCAAACGGTCCAAGGCTAGGGGACGATAAATGCTTTCTGCAACAACAAAGCCTGTGCGATTACCGCTCAAACTATGCGGTAATTGATACATCAGCTTTTGATCAGGAGAAAAGATCAATCCTAAACAAATCAGCTAGATGCGTAAAAATGAATCTGATGGCAGAACTTGAACGTGTAATTGAAATTGAAAATAGAGGAAGTAAATGGTCGGGACGACTAGATTCGAACTAGCGACCTCACCCACCCCAAGGGTGCGCTCTACCAGGCTGAGCCACGTCCCGACTATTGGTTGGCACGTCGCCCAGGCGGGCGACGGCGGGGTATCCTGCAGCCTTAAGTGTACACGAATCCCGTAGTTCAGAGGCCCGCCGTCTACTTCGTCGGCGCCACAAATTCCTTTGGCAGCGAACCACCTTCTCCAAAGAAAAACTCGTTCATCTGTTCCACGAGAAACTCCTGCGCCTCACGCGTCCAGGGCTGCAGACGATACTCATTCAGCAGCATCTTCTGCCGTTCCACCCACTCCCCCCACGATTTCTTGGAAACATTCTTAAAGATCTTCTGCCCAAAGTCCGAGTCGAATGGGGGCTCATCCAGCCCTTCCATCTCAGCTTTGAATCTCGTGTCGAAAACCATATGTGCCATCGCGTGTGAACTCCTTGGAGTCTTCATTTTACGACGCCCCGGGGCATTACGCCGCATCCAATCCTCATGTCGATTGCCTACGATGTCTTGACCGCAACAGTAGCGGCGACCATGGCAGGAAATGAGCTCGCCGTAGCGGCTTTCGTCCATCCTCAACTGCGGAAGCTAGCCTCTCCAACTCACGCGCAGGCCGCTGCTCCTCTGGCAGCCTCGCTGGGCAAAGCAATGCCGCTCTGGTACGGTCTCGCTCTCGCTCTCATCCTTGGCGCGGCCTACGAGCATCGCCCCATCGCAACCGCACCCGGACTACTCATCTCATCCGCCGCCATCCTTTGGATGGCCACTATCGTCTTGAGTGTGACGATGCTCGTGCCTATCAACAATCGCATCGCCAGAATGAATCCCCACCAACCCTACCCAACCTGGCTCGAAGATCGCTGCCGCTGGGATAAGCTGCACCGCATCCGAGTAGAGCTCTTGCTCCTGGCCGTCGTGCTGCTCATGACAGGACTGCTCGGCGGAATCACACCCATCCACTAACGCCGCTTTCCCTTCGACTTCTTATTCCGCTCCCGAGCCTTGGACTTAGTCTTCCCTTTCTTACCCGACCGGTTCGGACTCGAATGCGGCCGCTCCCCACTGGCCGTCGCCGCAGTCTTCGATCGACGCAGTGACCGTGGCACAACAGTCGCATCTTCCTCAGACGGCAGCAGCGCAAACTGCAACCTTCTCTGCTGCCGGTCGATCCGATCCAGCAGCACATGCACCTGTTGCCCCATCCTGAAGACCCGCCCACTGCGTGCGCCCACAATCTGCCGATCCGTATCGCGAAAGAAGTACCGATCATCTTGGAAAGAACTCAGCGGCACCAGCCCCTCAATAAACAGATCGTTCAATTCCACGAAAAACCCATACTTCGTGCACGACAGAATGATTCCTTGGAAGTCCTCGCCAACGCGATCCTGCATGAACTTGATCTTCTTCCACTCGATCAGCTCGCGTTCTGCATCATCGGCCCGCCGCTCGCTCTGGCTCGACTCCGTACCGATCGACCCCAGCTCCGCCTCCGGGATCGGCCCCATCAAAGCAGCCCTCTCATGCCTCTCCGATCGCCCCTTCCCAGCCGCCTTCTCCCCCCAGGGCTGAGGCGCATCCGACAAGATTGCCGCACCCTCCGGATTCGCACCACTCTGAATCAACTCCCTTAGCAGCCGGTGCACAATCAAATCCGGATAACGCCGTATCGGCGAGGTGAAATGCGTATAACTCGGCGAAGCCAGCGCAAAGTGCCCGACATTCTGCTCGCTATACCGAGCCTGCTTCAACGACCGCAGCATCAGGAACGCCAGAATCCGCTCCTCCGGCTTCCCCGCAATCCTCGCTGTCAGCCTCTGATACATCTGCGGCGTCACAGGAATCGACTCCGCAACCTCATGCGTCTTCGCCTGGCGATTCGTCCCGCGAACATCGCGCCTGTCGCCCTTCGTCTGAATCCGCGTCACCGGCAGACTGCTGAACCCCAATGAATAACCAAACTGACTCGCAGTCTCCTCAAAATCAACAATGCGCTTCGGATCAGGAGTCTCATGAATGCGAAACATACTCGGCACACCCTGCGATTCAATCCATGTCGCCACGCACTCATTCGCGCTCAACATGAACTCTTCGATCAGTCGGTGCGACCACCCGCGCTCCGACCGCACAATCGCCTCCATATTTCCATCCGGATCGAACTGAATCACCGGCTCCGGCAGATCGAAATCGATCGATCCGCGCCGATGCCGTTTCGCATTCAGCTTCAGCGCAAGCTCATACATCCGCTCAAACTCCGGTACCAGCCCCGCAAACTCAGCGCGCGTCGCAGCATCGCCATCAAGAATCGCCTGCACCTGCGTATACGTCATTCGCCGCGCGCTACGGATAATCCCCTCGCACACTTCATACCTCAGCACCTCGCCGCGCCCATCGATCTCCATCACGCAGCTCAGCACCAGCCGATCCTCATCCGGACGCAGACTGCACATTCCGCTCGAAAGCTGCGGCGGTAGCATCGGAATCGCGCGATCCGGAAAATAAACACTCGTCCCGCGCAGCCGCGCCTCAAGATCCAACGAAGTCCCCGGCCGCACATAGTGGCTCACATCCGCAATATGAACCTGCAGCTCCCAGTTTCCGTTTGCGAGCGGCCTCACCAGCACAGCATCATCAAAGTCCCGCGCCGTCTCGCCATCGATCGTCACAATCGACAACCCACGAAAATCCCGCCGCCTTCCCAGCTCCCCCGCCGCCAGCGTATCAACAGTCTGCGCAGCCGAATCCGTCGCCTCCGCCAGCACATTCGCCGGAAACACATGCGGCAGATGATGCTTGCGAATAATAATCTCCACATCCACGCCAAACGCATCCGGCGGCCCAAGCACCTCGATCACACGCCCACGCGCCGGCCGGCCTACCGTCGGAAAACCCGTAATCTCCACATCAACCGCCAGCCCCTCGAGCGGTCGATGCGGGTCAACCTCATCCGACCAATGCACTTGCGAAGCCCGAGCCTCTTCCCCCAGCACACGATGCGGCGTCTCCTTCGGTATCGCCGCCACCTCCGCGCCTTCAGGAATCAGAATCGCCTGCGTCATTCGCTCATCCAACGGCGTAATGTAATTGCCGTCAATTAGCGGCCCGTCGTCCCACGCGCTCCGCCGATGCGTCCTCGCATAATGAAAGATCCCTACCACCGTAGGGTTCCGCCGCGTCAGCACCCGCGCAACCCGCCCCGACCGCCTGCCATCCCGTCCCGGCGGAGCCTCATCCACCAACACCTCATCGCCCTGCATCGCGCCGTTCAACTCATTCGGCGGAATAAACAGGTCATCCTCGCGATCCGTGCTTCCATTTGGCCGCACAAACCCATACCCATCGCGATGGAGATCCAGCCGCCCCGCCAACAGCCGGTCCCGCGTAGCGCGCAATCCACTCGCCGCCTCCGCCTCGCCACTCCGAACGCGTTTTGTCTTCTCCGGCGCAGCCGAAGGCAGACTCCACTGCTCACTCTCCGTCTTCACCAGTTCGCCACGTGCAGTCATCCGGGCAAGCTGCTCCAGCAGCAACCGCCGCTCGCGCCCTCCACCCAACCCAAGCTCACGAATCAGTTGTTTATATCCCGCCCGATGTCCCGGCGAGCGTTCGATCAGCCGCATCAACTCGCGATCGGTCCGCGGATAAGGAGTCCGTGCCATTCCTCTCAGAGCATACAGAAAACCAAAGGACCGTATCGACCCAGAAGAAGTTCATCCCGACCAAAGGGAGGACCCAGACCTATCCCGTACGCAGAAAGGTACACAAGGCACGAAGTGCCCGCCCCGCGCGCAGTGAACCCGTCCCCGCAGGACAATCTACTTACCAGACTTCGACATCTCCGCCGCCTTCTCCAGAGTCGTGCTTCCCTGCACCTGCATAAACTCTGTCTGCACCTCATCCTGCTGCTGCCCAATGCTCTTAAAGAACAAGGCCTTGCCCTCGATGTGCACGTGCGTCTCCGTTATCTGCCAAAGCCCCGGAGCCACCTCTCGTCGCTCCACCTGAAACGTTCCACCCCCACGCAGTCGTCCCAGCAGGCCCCATCCGATCATCACGTCCTCTGTCAGTCGCCCACTCATCGTGATAACCCGGTGCTGCTTCTTATCCACCACCAGCTTCCCCGCCATTCTGCCCAGCACACGCGACTGCATATCCGGCGGATTAAATCCGGGATTCGGCTCAAAGTGCAGCGTCACCTTATCCGCATCCTCGCCCTCGATCTTCCACCGGAACGCATCCGGCAGCATCGTCATCAGCTCGCGAGCGTTCTTGTCATCCTGTGTCGCATCCTTATGCTGCCTCGCCAGCTTCGCCGGATCGTGAATAAACTCCTGCACCCGCGCATCCTCGGCCCTGGCCTCCTCCGCGCTCAGAGCCTGTCCACCCCGGCTGACCAGACGCTTCACCGAACCGTGATCCGTCTCCACCACAATCGACACGCTGTTATTCGCGTCCTTCATCTGGTCGCGATACCGCCATCGCGAATGGTCGTTGTCATCTGCGGCCAGTTCCGCCTTCACTGCCGCCTGGACGATTGCCCTCGCGTCCCCGACATTCTCCTGCAACGAACCCCACCCGGGCACTGCCACCAGAGAGAGTCCCATCGCAACCACACCTGCAATCGTCAAAGCCATAGAACCCGTCAAGTAAGATGCAGATTGCTCAGTCAACGAGCATCTGCTGCCAATCACTTCACCCACTCTACCCGAACACTCTTCTTTCCCAACCGCAAAATCGGAGACTCGCCCATCGCTTCCTTCCTCACCGTCCGGACAGCGATCTTCTCTCCATTCAAACTCACCGCATTCTCCGCCAGCTTTCGCGTAGCCTCACCCGCCGAACTCGTCAGCCCTGCCAGCACCAGCAACTTAGGCACGCGAACCTCCGCGCCACCATCGGCAGCTGCGGCCATCAATCCTTCCTCCGCCAGCGACACCTTCACCACCGGGACATCCTCGCTCACCCCACGCTGCTGAAACATCTTCGCCCACCCCTCAGCTGCAGCAGCCGCCTCAGCCTCCGAGTGGAACCCCTTCGTAATCGTCCGGGCCAGATTCTTCTTAGCCTGCATCGGATGCAACGCACCACTGGCAACATCCGCCTGCATCGCGGCAATCTCCGACCCACGCAGATCCGTCAGCAGCGTCCAGTACCGCCACATCAGCTCATCTGACACCGACATCAACTTCCCATACATCTCCCCCGCCGGCTCATGCACACCAATCGCATTTCCCAGCGACTTCGACATCTTCTGCACGCCGTCCAGCCCTTCGATAATCGGCATCATCAGCACAATTTGCTGTGGCTGCCCATAGTGTTTCTGCAGATCGCGCCCCCGCATCAGATTAAACTTCTGATCCGTCCCTCCTAGCTCTACATCGCACTCCAGCGCGACCGAGTCATATCCCTGCGCAATCGGATAGATCAGCTCATGCAGCGCAATTGGCTGCTCCTCGTTGAACCTCTTATGAAAGTCCTCGCGCTCCAGCATCTGCGACACAGTAAACTGCGCCATCAGCTTCACCATGTCGTAGTAGCTCAGCTTATCCAGCCACTCGGAGTTGTACCGAACCTCCGTCTTCACCGGATCGAGAATCTTAAAAACCTGCGCCTTATAAGTCTCCGCATTCGCCGCAATCTCCGCTGGCGTCAGCGGCTTCCGCGTCACATTGCGCCCGGTAGGATCCCCAATCAGCGCCGTAGAATCCCCAATTAAAAAGATCACCGTATGCCCAAGATCCTGAAAGTGCTTCAGCTTCCGCAGCAACACGGTATGCCCCAGATGCAGATCCGGCGCCGTAGGATCGAACCCAGCCTTGATCCGCATCGGCACACCCGAAGCAATCGACTTCGCAATGCGCTCCTTCAGCGCCTCCAGCGGAACAATCTCCGCCGCACCCTTCGTAATCAAATCAAGCTGTTCTTCAATGGATGGAAAAGACATGTCGTCCATAAGTATATTGTTTTCGAGCCGTGGCCTAACGGACCGGCGCCAATTCGGTCGACGCGTGACTGCCGCGAGCCGGGCGCAACAACAATACTGCTGTAACCCCAAGCAAGAAGTTCTGGGTAAAAATCTCCACAATGTGGATATAGCGCTGTGTCGACCCCATCAATCCATTAGGAACAAGCAACGGAGCAGCCCCACCCACAACCCACAACAAAATCCCAATCGCTACCGCCGCCTGCCAGCGCCGCATCCGAAGCGTATAAATCGCCGGAACCACCGCAAGCGTCATCAAGACCCCCCGCGCCAGCTCAATCAACCAAAATTCGAGACCCAAGGCTCGGGCGATGCTCTCGCCCTCCGGATAATACTGCCGGGTAAACATCGTATAAGTAATTGACCCGAAGATCAGGTAATACACAACGTAGGCAAAGCCGCTCAGCAAAACCATCGCGCCACCAGCCCACGCCCTCCGGTGCTCAGGCACCACATCTGGCTCATCGGTCAGTCGCAGTAGTCGCGCCAGCGACGCCAACACCAGCGCAACAATCAGGTACATCACAAGTCCCCCCGCGGTATCCCGCCCCACCCTCCCTCTCAAGGCTGGGAAAAAGAGCGCCACCTCCGACTCCGTGCACACCGATCCCACCACAAACAGACACGGCAGGATAACGCCAACCTGGATCCACCAGGCCCGAGGCCCAAACCGCGCCACCGGCACAAACGCCGCTGCCAGGGCCACTCCGGACAACCACCACCATCCAAAGTGCCCCGCGCCAGCAGCCGCGATCGTAAGAGACAACCCGCCCAGCAAACAGTAGAGAACAATCCGCATCGTCATACTCATCGCTCTTTCCTCCTTCGCCGATACCGCCCAATCGAACTCTTCGCCCACGCCAGCCGCGCCTCATACTCTTGAATCCCACTCTCCAGCGCCAGCCGCCCGGACGTGCTCATCGCACCCCCATACGCATCCAGATACTCGCGGAGTGTCGGTATATACAAAGCCAGCTTCCCCGCAAACTCCTGCAAAAATGCCACCGAGCGCTCCGTGCCCAGCGTCTCATCCATGAAGGCAAAGCGCAGCATCAGCTCTGCAATGCCACGCACCAGGTCTTCCTCAACAATCGGCTTGCTCTGCCAGGCCTTCAGAGAAGTCACTCCCTTGGACGTGATCTCGAACACGCGCCGTCTCCGCAATCCGGCCAACTGCTGCACCTCGCTCCGCACAAAACCCAACTGCTCCAGCTTGCGCAACGCAGGATAGATCGCGCCCGGGCTATCGCTAAACCCAGCGATCGGACTAAACGCGAAGATTCTCTTAACGTCGTAGCCCGAAAGCGGTTGCTGATAAATCAGGCCCAGGAGCGCATAGCCGAGAATGGAATAATCTTTCATTACGGAACGTATTATTACGCTTAGTAATAAAAATTTCAAGAAGGAGCATTTCGCCGCCCTTCCAACTTCGCTTACGGCTGCAGCCCCCTTCGGGTATAAAGAAAGTCGACCACCGAACCTCGCCCCTCCGGAATGCCGATGACCAAAGACCCAAACTTCGCTACCTATCCCAGCCTGAGCAACCGCACCGTCCTCATCACCGGCGGAGCCAGCGGAATCGGCGAAAAGCTGGTCGAAGCCTTTGCTGCGCAATCCGCGCAAGTCATCTTCCTCGACATCCAGGACGAAGCCGCCCACGCGCTCATCCATCGCCTGCAACACCAAGGCGCACCCATCCCCACCTACTTTTCCTGCGACCTGATCGACACCGCTTCACTAAAAAACTGCCTTCAAACAATCCAGGCCCGCTTCGAGATCGACGTCCTGATCAATAACGCAGGCAACGACACCCGTCACACCCTGGAAGAAGTCACCTCCGACCTCTGGGACCGCACGATGGCGATCAACCTCAAGCACCAGTTCTTCGTCACCCAGGCCATCGCACCCGGCATGAAGCAACGCCAGCGCGGCTCCATCATCAACATGAGCTCCATCGCCTGGGCCATCCCCTCCACAGGCCTTCCCGTCTACGTCACGGCAAAAGCCGCCATCGTCGGCCTGACACGCACCCTCGCCCACGAGCTGGGCCCCCACGGCATCCGCGTCAACTGCATCCTGCCCGGCGCAATCCTCACCGAGCGCCAGAAAAAACTCTGGTTCACCGAAGCCTATATCGCCGAAGTCCTAAGCCGGCAGGCACTCAAACGCCTCCTCATCCCGGAAGAGGTAGCCCGCCTCGCACTCTTTCTCGCTGCAGACGACAGCAGCGCCATCACCAACCAAAGCTACGCCATCGACGGAGGCTGGACCTAAACTCCAAAAGCAGGTGGCCAGCTACGAATCCCGTGCCCCACTCTTCGAGACGGTTTCATCGCTAATCGGGACCACCGTCACCATCGCAACTCCACCATCGCCGAAATATTCAGCAAATAACCCACCCGCTTCATCAGTTATCATTCGCTCGTATGTACGCAAGCGATCCGCAGCCGGCAGTCGACCATGTCCTCGGCATCCTGCGCTACGACACGTTTTATCTGTTCCTCGGCGCCGCCTTCACGACGCTTGGACTCATCTCTGCGACGTTCTCTCTCCTGCGGCGCAAATTCGACCCCATGCTTCTCTGGCTCGCCCTCTTTGCCATCGTCTATGGTCTCCGTCTGTGGCTCCAGTTAGGCACAATCTCCCTGATACTTGGCTCCCCGGCCCTCTTTCTTCGCCTGCGCAGTGCCAGCAACTATCTCGTCCCTATTCCCGCATTCTTCTACTTTCAAGCCGCAGGATTTCTCGGTCAATACGGTCGAAAGATCGCAACAGCCCTTACCCTGCCGTTTCTCTGCATCTTCGTCGGAACTCTCGTACTCGGCTACAAAAGTTACTTCGATTTCATAAATAACCTCATCGTCGTCCTCAGCCTCATCGCACTTTCAATCGAATCTATCCGGCGAAAATCCGTCGACGAAGACTTCAGAATCGTCCGCTGGGGCATCGCAATCTTCGTCGCCTTCGCTCTCTTCGACAACATCGCCGTGGTAGCCTTCGGGCTTCGCCCGTTCAAAGAGCCCATCGGCTTCGCCATCTTCCTACGGAATCCTCGGCTACGTCGCCGCAAAGCGCACTCTCCAGCGAGACCATCAATTCAGCGAGATCCAGAAAGAGCTCGAGATTGCCCGCCGCATCCAGACCGACATCCTCCCCACCGCCTATCCCCATTCCGATCACTTCACAGTCGCCGCGCGCTACGTCCCGATGACCTCCGTCGCCGGCGACTTCTACGACTTCCTCCTCACCGACAGCAAACAAGCCGGCCTCCTCATCGCCGACGTATCCGGCCACGGCGTCCCCGCCGCGCTCATCGCCTCCATGGTCAAACTCGCCGCCACCTCGCAGCGCACCAACTCATCTGACCCCGCAGCCCTTTTATCTGGAATGAACTCCGTTCTCTGCGGCAACACTCAGAGCCAGTTTGTCACCGCCGCCTACGTCTACCTCGACGCACAATCCTCGACGTTCCGTTACTCGGCCGCAGCGCATCCGCCCATGCTCTTGTTACGCAACGGAGAGATTATCCCCATAGAAGAAAACGGCCTCATGCTCGCGGCTTTTTCTTTCGCCACCTATTCCACCGTAGAACACCCTCTTGAATCCGGAGACCGCCTGATCCTCTACACCGACGGCGTTCTCGAAGCCGCCAGCGCAACCGGCGAAGAGTTCGGCCCACAACGTCTCTCCGTCCTGCTGCAAAGCAGTGCACGCCTGTCCGCCGAAGAAGCCGCTGATCACATCATCTCTTCCCTGCAAACCTGGTCACACACACCTAACGACGACCTCACCATCCTCATCTGCGACTACGTCGTTGCCACGTCAGCGATCATTCCAACTACAACCAGAGCCATGCCAATGAGGCTCTGAAAATAATCCACCATTCCTTCATGCCCGATCGCAAACCCAAACCCGACCGCCCCTCCCCACGCAAAGAAAAAATCTGCAAGACCTGCGGCCGCGCCTTCGCCTTCCAGAAAAAATGGGCTCAGGACTGGGATATCGTGAAGTTCTGCAGCGAAGCCTGCCGCAACCAAAAAGCTACCTCCTCCACCACCGAACTCGAGCAAGCCATCCTCACTCTCCTCGCCGAACACACGGCAGACGGCGACAAGACCAAAACCATCTGCCCCTCCGAAGCCGCTAAGCTAGTAGCCGGCGACGCCCGTGAGAAAGAAAAATCCACTCGCCGCGATTGGGAGGCCCTGGTCGAACCCGCCCGAGCCGCCGCCCGTCGCCTGGTCACCCAGAACAAGATCGTCATCACCCAGCACAACCAGGTCGTCGACCCCGTCGCAGCGAAAGGCGCCATCCGCCTCCGACTCCGATAGAGAACTGCACATAAGAACCAGCTAACGACCGCAAAAATGCCCCTAACTGCCACGTAACGACCACCATCAAGGAGAAGAAATGGACCTCGATCGAGTCAGAACGTATCTACTCACTCTTCCGCATGTCATTGAAACCGTACAGTTTGGGGGCCTGGTCTTCTGGGTTGGCGACAAGGCCATCGGCGGAAAAATGTTCGCCTGGATGCGCCTCGAACACAACGAGAGCCGCACCCGCGTCATCTCTTTCGCCGCCGGACCCGAGCGCTACGCCGAACTCGTCGAGATTGATGGCATCTTCCCCGCTCCCTACGTCGCCCGCATCTTCTGGGTAGCCATCGAGCGCTGGAACGTCTTCCGCACCGCCGAATGGGAACAGGAGCTCCGCACCGCGCACAAGCTAACCTTCAACAAGCTCACGCCCCGCGTCCGCGCCATTCTGGCCCTACCCCCCACCCAGCAAAGGAAACTCATCGCCGAACGAAAAAAACTTCTCGCCTCCAGAACTGCCGCCAAAACTCGCTGAATACAACCGTACAACTAACGTGTGTTGTCACACGACAACCATTTGCATCAGACTCAGTAAGGATAAGAACGGAGAACTAATTGAGCGCAAGATGGTTATGCAGTATCGTCGCAGCTTCGACTTTGACAGTCCCGGCATTCAGCCAGATCCAGGTCTATATCGGCCCCCCACCGCCAGCCGTCCGCTATGAAGTCAGGCCGCCCCTGCCCGGAGAAGGCTACGCTTGGGTCGATGGCTACTGGGGAGTTCGCGGCAATCATTATGTCTGGGTTCCAGGCGTTTGGCAACGGCCGCCGTACGCCGGCGCCTACTGGAGCCATCCGCACTACGACCACTACCAGCAAGGCTGGCAGATGCACGAAGGCCACTGGGATCGCGAGGACCATGGCGACCACCACGACGATCATCACGATCACGATCGCGGGCACGACGATCACCACAATCGTTAGGTCCGACCGTTAGTCCCGATCAATTCTGAAGAAATCAGCGAACGGATAGGCCTTCACAAATGTCGGACCTGTCCTTTCGCTGTCAGATCGCTCAATTCGCGCTCGCCGCCGCCGCCGAATCCAGTTCGCCCGCAAAATAGCTCGCGCGAAAACGGACGCGGGCATCAGGATAGTCCGGAATCCTTACGATAATCCGGTGCATTCCCGGGGCTGGCTCGCCATTCGCTTCAGCATGCGGCTGAAAGCTCAGTAAATAGTAGTTGTGAACATGATTCGAGAGCTGATGCAGCCCTCCATCAAAGCCCTTCTGCGTCGTGAAGTTGATATATTCCCCTCCCGAAAGCGCAGCCAGCTCCTTCGCCGCATTCCTCTTCAGCGCATTCACCGCCATCACCAGCAACCCGATCGGTCCGCTTCCTCCGCCATACTTCAGATCGTTCAGAACCTCCGTCTTCCCTGGCCCAAACGCAACTGAGTCGACCACAGTATTCGTCCGTCCCAGCGCCGCAACCACCTGCGCTGGCTTCTTCAGGCTGCCATGATCGCGTGTCTCGCTGATCAGCAGAATCGCATGCCGATAGTGATTCTTCCGCGCATCGAGCAGCCTCGCCGCATAGTCCACAGCATCGAGCGTCGCGGCGTCCGGATCGTCGTCGCAAGGCGCAAGCTGCCCGAGCGCACGCATTGTCGAGTCCATATTGTTCGAGAATTTTCCCAGCAGCAGAGGAGCCGACGCATAAGTCACGATCGCCACCTCGCGCGGAGCATCGCCCGTAATCGCGTCGATCATCGTCCCAAGTCCACTCAGCTTGGGAAACTCCCAACCCGCCGCACGGCTGCACTGCACCACCACAACCAGCGACAGCCCCAGCGAATCCGTATCGACGTCCAGATGAACCGTCTGCGGAACTCCGTTGTCCTCCACGACGAACTGGTTCTCCTTAAGCCCGTAGAGCACATCCCCATGCTTCGTCTGGATCGTCGTCGGAACCAGCACGATGTTCGACTGCGTTCGGAGCGTGTAGTTCTGGTCGCCGGTTGCCGGAGGATTCTGCGCCACAGCAATAGTACTCAGAAGAAACACGCTGACGAGAGCCCGCATGTCTCAAGTCTAACCGGACGCCTCATCTGCGTTATAGTCCGAAGAGCATCTCCCATCCCCGCGAAGCATCTGAAAGATACCCGATGAAGTCGACTGCGCCCGCGACACCACTCGAACTCACCTATCCCGCAGCTCACAAGGTCGACCAGACCGACGACTACTTCGGCACCACGGTTGCCGACCCCTATCGCTGGATGGAGGACGTCGATTCACCCGAAGTCAAGGCATGGATCGACGCCGAGAACGAGCTCACCCAGCGATATCTGGCGCAGATTCCCCTCCGCGAGACGATGCAGCGCCGCCTCACCGAGCTGATCAACTTCGAGCGATACACGGCGCCGTCGCGACGAGGCACGCGCTACTTCTACTCCCACAACTCCGGCCTCCAGAACCAGAACGTCCTCTACTGGCAGGAAGGCCTCACCGGTGAGCCAAAGGTTCTACTCGACCCGAACACCTTCTCAGCCGATGGAACTGTAGCCATCAGCAGCACGAACATCACCGACGACGGTTCACTAGCAGCCTACTCAATTGCCGAAGCGGGCAGCGATTGGGTGAAGTGGCACATTCGCAACGTGACGACAGGCGAAGATCTGCCTGATATCGTCGAGTGGTCCAAGTTCAGCGGGGCTGCGTGGATGAAGGACGGCAGCGGATTCTTCTACGCCCGCTACGACGAGACTGCAACCGACGCATCCGATGCCGAAGCCCTGAAGACAGCGAACTACTTTCACAAGGTCTACTTCCACAAGCTTGGGACGCCACAGAGCGAAGACAAGCTGATCTTTCACCGCCCGGATGACGGGGAGATCTATATCTTCGCCCAGGTGACGGACGATGGCCGCTACCTTGTCTTCCACCAAAGCAAGGGCACCAGTCCCAATAACGAGCTGGCGGTGCAGGACCTGCATGATCCTGATGGACCATTGCAGCGGCTGATTGAAATCCCCGACGCCACCTATGCGCCTATCAACAACGACGGCAGCCTGTTCTGGCTGCTTACGACACTCGATGCACCGAACGGCAAGGTAATCGCTATCGACTTGAACCATCCGAAGCGTGAGAACTGGAAGACAGTTATTCCCGAAAGTACCAACAAGCTAAGCGATATCTCGATCATCGACAACACCTTCATTGCGAACTACCTCGCGGACGCGCAGAGCTTAGTGGAGTTGCGTCGGCTGGACGGCAGTTTGATCGAACGGCTTGCCCTGCCAGCGATCGGCACAGCGTATGGCTTCAGCGGTCTGCGCGAGGACACCGAGACTTTTTATCAGTTCACTAACTTCACGTCGCCTGGCACGACCTACCGCCTGGATATGAAAACGCGCAAATCCATGCTCTACCGGCAGCCAAAGCTGCTCTTCGATCCCGCGCTCTATGAGACGAAGCAGATCTTTGCCGAGAGCAAAGACGGCACCCGCGTACCGATGTTTATCACCCACAAAAGGGGTTTGACGCTTGACGGTACGGCCCCGACCCTTCTGTATGGGTATGGCGGATTCAACATTTCACTGATGCCAGAGTTTTCTCCCTCGCACGTGATGTGGATGGAGATGGGTGGCGTCTACGCTCAGGCCAGCCTTCGCGGCGGAGGTGAGTACGGTGAGGCTTGGCACGACGCAGGAACACGGGTGAGAAAACAAAACGTATTTGACGACTTTATTTCCTTAGCAAAATGGTTAATAGCTAATCAGTACACATCGCCAAAGAAGCTTGCTATCTCCGGAGGAAGCAATGGCGGCCTGCTGGTAGCCGCGTGCCAATTACAGCGTCCCGAACTTTTCGCAGCAGTGGTGGCGCAGGTCGGGGTAATGGATATGCTGCGATTCGACAAGTTTACCGTCGGCTGGGGGTGGAAGGAGGAGTACGGTTCTCCGTCGGAGGATGCTGCTGAATTTGCAGCTATTTACGAATACTCCCCCCTGCATAACATAAGGCAGGGTGTAAGTTACCCCGCCACGCTGATTACCACCGGCGACCACGACGACCGCGTCTTTCCGGCCCATAGCTTCAAGTACACGGCTGCCCTCCAGGCGTCGCAGACCGGGCCGAATCCAATGCTGATTCGCGTCGAACGCCGGGCAGGACACGGTGCAGGCATGCCGCTCAGCAAACGGATTGAGGCCACGGTGGACCAGTACGCTTTTATGGCTAGAGAATTGCAAATGTCTATAGGGAAAGACTAAGAAAGGCCTCCAGACGTAGGAATCTGGGCACCTGGGGAATGAATTAATGTGACATTTGGCGGGCGTTCGTCGATACTTCACGCATTCCCCGGTAGTTGTATACCCAGAAATGGTGCTTTGGTGTACTAGTGGGCGCAAATTTGAATCCGGACCACCGTTCCGTGCGTCGTATGTGTGAGGGTTGAAAAGGTTGCTTTATGAAGCTGCGAATTTCAATTGCGTTGCTGTTGGCATTGGCTCCGTCACTGGCGTTTGCCAAGCCGAAGACGGCGTCGTCGCACATGCGGCCACAGTTATTCCGCGACCGTGCTCCCAGGGCTCGCCTCCATGAGGCGCGCCAGCACGAGGCGCGGTTACGTCCACCGAAATCAGCGCCACCCCCGGCCGCCAAAGAAGACTTTCAGCTGTGAGCAGCCCCCTAACTCAGGGGGTTTTCTCTTGTGCTCAGAGGTCAAATGTGGGAGTTACGTGCTGCTCGGATAAACGCAGATAGTTTTTCGCGGCTTTTCCGGCGTGGCTCTGCTTCCACACCGCTGGCAACATCGACACCCCACGGATCCAGTCTTCGAATTGCTTCAGCCACGTTATCCTGCCGCAGGCCGCCGGCCACGATTAGCTTTAATCCAGCGGTCGCTTCCGCGAGAGCTTCCCGAGCGGCGCTCCAATCGAAGGAAACACCAGTTCCTCCTGTCGCTGATCCCACCTTGGAATCGATCAGAACACGATCGACGAGCCCTTCGGACGCAAGCGCTTTGAGTTGCTGCGCCACCCCCGCGTTCGCACCGTCCTTGTCAACCTGCCAGTGGAGGGTCTGAATCAGCTTCACTCGCCCACCGAATATCCCGTGGAGTTGGCGCACCAGCGCCTGGTTGAAACCACCGTGAAGCTGGACTGCGGTAAGACCGGCCTCCTGAGCAGCCTGGGCGATCTCTTCAGCAGCAAGGGCAGGGAAGACCCCGACGCGCTCGACGCTCGTTGGCAGATGCGGCGTGATGTCGGCCACCTGGGCCGCCGTCACTTGTCGTGTACTCGGCGAGAAGACAAAGCCGACTGCATCTGCGCCTAGCTCGGCGGCAAGTTGTGCATCGTCGAGGTTGGTGTTCGCACAGATTTTAATCCACATTGCCGATTAGATGTTGGAGGAGAATTCGCGATCTAGCAGCAAAGCCAGAGCTGCGCCAGGATCGGGCTGTCGCATCAGCATCTCCCCGACGAGGAAGGCACCATATCCCGCTTCGCGCAGCTGGGAGATGTCGCCGGCGGTGCGAATGCCGCTCTCTGCAACCATGACTGCGTCTCTGGGCATCGACGGAGCGAGTTCTGCAAATAACTCGGTACGCACCGAGAATGTGCGCAAGTCCCGGCTGTTGACGCCGATAAGGTCAAAGCCCAACGCAGCAGCGCGCTCCATCTCGCTGCGATCGTGGGTCTCGCAGAGTACGTCGAGTCCCATGCCGCGAGCTTCATCGCGAAGATGGCTAAGAGCCGCATCCGTGTGGACCGCGACGATGAGCAGGATGGCGTCGGCTCCAGCGGCGCGGGCCTCAAGGATCTGAAAAGGGTCGACGATAAAGTCCTTGCGGAGACAGGGAATTTTCACGACGCTGGAGGCCTCGTGAAGGAACGCAAGTGAGCCCTGGAAGAACTCTTCGTCGGTGAGCACAGAGAGTGCGGCCGCGCCAGCAGATTCAAAGGTGTGGGCAAGTGTCGCAGGATGAAAGTCGCTGCGGATAAGTCCCTTGGATGGTGAGGCTTTTTTGATCTCCGCGATAATGGCGGGGCCGGCGGCAGGCACCGTACGCAGTGCTCCAGTAAATCCTCGAGGTGTGTGGGCGGCTGCCTGAAGTTCGAGAAGTTTGTGATCGGCAACTTCCTTGCGGGCCTTTGTCTGCAACTTCGTATGCGCAAGAATTTGATCGAGGTGTGTGGGCATAGTCCCTTGTAATCTCGCTCAGGAGGTAAAGCGGCTTCACTTCGAGGAGCCTGAGCACACCACACTCAATTAGAGCCAGCGATCACTTGCCGCCGCCTCACAGAGAGGCTGAAAACTTTTGGTGCCGAAGGGGGGACTCGAACCCCCACACCCTTGCGAGTACATGGACCTGAACCATGCGCGTCTGCCAATTCCGCCACTACGGCACGGTGTTTAACGCTGCGACCTGAATAGCCGGAGCACGCTAACCGCGACTCTTCAAGTCTTACAAACGCAGCGACGCCTGTCAATTCCCGGGCGTGCGCGCGGTAAGCGAGCACTGACGGATCATGACCTCTGACCACAGAAGAATGATTGAAATACCGGCACTTTCACACTACGATCAGGCAGACTTATGGTGAAAAAGAGCGTCTACTTGGGAGGACACTACCTTTTCACTCATGACTGAACAGAAAAAACATCTCTCCCAGGCCCCGTTGAACGTCGAAAAGATTCCCGAAGACCTCTCGGTTGAAATGCGCAGGATCGCCCATGACCTGAGCAATGCGCTGGAGATCATTATCCAGACTAGCTATCTGCTCAGCACCATCGAGATGAAGGAACCGGCGTCTGATTGGCTAAGGATGCTGGACGATGGCGTGCAAAAGGCAATGAGCCTTAACCTTGAACTTCGCAACTACATCAAGGAACACACCTCAATTTAGCGAATCTGGCACAGACCTATGAGATCCCTGCCGCGTCAGCGGGCCTTGCGTCGGCCGGAGGACTTTGTCGCCTTCTTCGCAGCAGATTTTGCCTTGACACGCTTCCTTGCGGTTTTCTTCGCCGGAGTCTTCTTCGCAACCGGCTTGGCTGGCGCTTTCTTCGCGGCCTTTTTCGCAATGGCGGACTTACCGGCAAGTCCCTTCTTTACGGGCCTGGCAACAGCCTTCTTTACCGGCGCTTTCTGCGCCACATGAGTAGACGAAGTGCCTTGAGCTGCCAGTTTGCGCTCATGCGAAGCGATCAGATCCTCGATCTGTTGCAGCAGAACCCGTGTATGCATCGGCTTCACGAGCAACCTATCGGCACCCATCTCCTGCCAGTCTTCCTCGGCCACAGGAAACGCCGTCAACAGCGCCACGGCAGGATGATAGTTCGCTGAACGCGCGGCTTTGATCACTTCAACACCGGCAACGTCGTGCTCCATGCGCATATCCGTGATGAGCATCTGATATTCGCGGGTATGGAGTTTCGATACCCCTTCGCGGGCGGAGGCGGCCGTGTCCACATCGAATCCGCTGATCTCCAGCACAGCCTTGAGTGTCAGCAACACGGCGACTTCATCATCGACCAGCAGAATACGACGTCTCATTCGGGTTCCTCTTTAACAGCTTCCGAGCAAACATACATTATCCGAGGGCCGATGCCAAAACCGCGTCGCATTCTTTACACTGAGGTTTCCCTGAAGCAGCGAGTCAGGATAGGCTTGTATGACCTTCTTCGCCTGTCGGGGGAAGTCGAAATCAGTAACGGAACCTCGAGGCCATGTCACTCGTAGTGCTATACTTGACGTTACCGTGCAACCTTCTCCAAGAGTTGCATCTAATCCCTAAACAATGCATAGCGAGTGAGAAAAACCGCTATGGAGGCGACTTATTCCACCAATTGATAAACGCTCCGCGAAGTCTTTTATCCGCACCAACGAACGTATTCGCGCCCGCGAAATTCGCGTCATCGATGAAAACGGCGAACAGCTTGGCGTCATGCCACCCTTTGAGGCCCTCAAAATGGCCCGTGAGCGCTCGCTCGACCTCGTAGAGATTTCGCCCAATGCCGTTCCGCCGGTCTGCAAGATTCAGGACTACGGCAAGTACCTTTACGAGAAGGACAAAAGCGAACGCGCAGCCAGGAAGAAGCAGAAGATCATCACCATCAAAGAGGTCAAGTTCTCCGTGACCGTCGACGAGCACGACTATCAGACAAAAAAGAATCAGGCTGTCCGGTTTCTAGGTGACGGGGACAAAGTGAAGGCGTCGCTGCGCTTCAAAGGGCGTCAGATGGCCCACCGCGATTTGGGCTACAAGATCATTAACCGCCTGATCCTCGACATTGGCGATGCAGGCCTGGTTGAGTTCATGCCGCGAATGGAGGGCACCACCCTTCACGCGATTCTGGCCCCATCAAAGAAGTCCGAAGCGGCCCCCAAAAAGTCCGATTCATCCCCGACAACCAACTCCAAGCCCACGCTTCCCCCTGCATCAGTGACCGTTTAATAGGCAAAAGAATACCCCATTTCGCCTCAATTTCTGGGCATCGGCCGATGCGCAGAGTCTTTCACACTCCGGTTAATGGTGTTGCTAGTAACTTTCAGATAACAAATTGTTGAGCTCCATTTCTTTGGCGCTCCATTTGTTATGTGGACACAACTCGTGTTGAGTCCCTGAAATTGCTGTTAATCCACTCAGACCACAATCTCCAGCCTTTTCTTTGGAATAAAGCCAACTCCCCACAAAGGCAGCAAAGGCATATAGAGCCTCCCGGGGCATCACTCTCAACCGAGAGTTTTACATATTTGGGGGGATTGAAGGACGCAACAATTTGCTCATTCAGGCGATTTTGGGTACTTTAGTAATCAAACATAGTGCATACTTCAGTATATAACTGATTCTATTAGACTTATTTCATTATGTATCCTATTGTTACCTCATCTGGTTGTCCAGAGAAAACTTTTTTAGCAAATACAACTTTCGGGGTATCTCATTATGAAACATATCGTTCGCGCCTTCGTCGTCGCCCTCGTTCTCACTGGCGCCGCTGCCACCACTCAGACCTCCTCCGCCTCCACCCAGAATAAGGTCACAGCCGCCCGCGTCAGCATGCTTCCTGTTCCCACCTGCCCTCCGGATGATCCGAACGCCTGCGGTATGGGTCTTGGTCGCTAGTCGCAACAGTTTTGCTCTCTAACTCGTTCTTATTCAGCGAATTTACAACTACAGAAGGAAACTAATTCCATGAAGATCATCGTCCGCGCTTTCGTCGTCGTCCTCGTTCTCACTGGCGCTGCTGCCACCACCCAGACCTCCTCCGCCTCCACCCAGAATAAGGTCACAGCCGCCCGCGTCAGCATGCTTCCTGTTCCCACCTGCCCTCCGGACGATCCGAACGCCTGCGGTATGGGTCTTGGCCGCTAACCGACACGTTACTTTACAGTTAGCAATTTTTTGCACTATCGCGTAATAAATTGTTGTGTCCGTACCTGGAATAAGCTAGGCTGAATTTGCCTTACCGGTATGGACGACTATGACGGCATCTCTCTCGAGCTTATTCTCGCAGCTTCAATACGTTGAGCCGATCGTTTGCGGTTTGCTCGTTTACTTTTTGGTACGAGCGAAGGCTGTTCGCCAGTTCGTCTATCTCTTCGCTTTGCTATGCGTAAGACTTGTGTGCTCGTTCATATGCATTCCACTGAATACCTTCGGTGGACATGGCATTGAGCGGCACCTCGCCTACCAGCTCTATTTTTACGTCTATTGGACGAGTTTTGCGCTCGAGGCAATTCTCTCGCTGCTCGTTATTTATGGCATCTTCAGACTAGCGATGGCTCCCTTGAAGGGACTTCAGACCCTCGGAATGCTGGTATTCCGCTGGGTAGCAGCTATCTCTGTGGCAGTTGCGATCGGCGTTGCCGTATCACCGCATCAATCTGGAATCCATTTTATGACGCAGATGATCACGCAACTTCAGCAGACGTCGAGCATCCTGACGCTTTGCCTGCTTTTGTTTGTCTGCTTCGCGATTCGGCCGATGGGTCTCACGTTCCGCAGCCGCATCTTTGGCGTCAGTCTCGGGCTTGGTTTTCTTGCGACGATCAATCTGGTCAACTCAGCATGGATAGCTCACAGTCCCAATATGTATTCCTTGTTTAGCGTGGTTAACGGGCTTGCCGTCGTTCTGACGCTGCTGACCTGGTCGGCCTATTTTGCTTTTCCGGAGCCCAAACGCCGCATCATCGTGCTTCCCACCACCTCACCCTTCCTTCGCTGGAACCAGATTTCGATGGCTCTTGGCGACGATCCTGGCTATGTGGCGGTGGGCGGCGTTCCACCTGAGCTCTTTGCTCCCGCGGAGCTTGAGGTCATGCGTCGAGCCTCAGCGAAGATGATTCCAGCCATCGAACCGCAATCTGCGATGCGCTCGTTGTCCGCGTAAACACAGTTCCAAGCCCGAAGCTGAAATGGCCGTCCCAATGGGACGGCCATTTTGTTTGGTTAAAGAAATCCGCGCTTTAAGAATGCAAGCCGTAGCTCAGACGCAACCAGGACCCTGAGGTCCCAGATATTCCGTCCTGACAAGCCTCATCTTCGCACGCGCTGCTTACGGCAAAAGAAGAAGGCCGTCCCGCATGGGGACGGCCTTCAATTGTTATTGGCCCCTGAGCTTAATCTCGTTCCGACTCAGAGCGCTTCCAATTGATGAGATCGCCCAGCGTTGTGCTGCTGCTGTTGCCAGAGGAAGACGAGGACGAACTCGAGTTGTTGCCCTTGGGCGACTTCTCGCGCTCCTTGTAGCTCTCGACCTCGGCGCGGCTGGCTTCTTCACCAACAGCGCGGATGCTCAAGCCGACCTTTTTCTCATCCTGGTTCATTTTTACGATCTTGAACTCGTGCTCCGAGTCCACATCCATCGCCACGGGCTTCCCATCTGGACCGATCGCCTCGGAGACATGGCAAAGACCCTCGACTCCTTCTGCGATCTCTACAAAGGCTCCAAACTGCGCTGTGCGCAGAATCTTGCCCTTGATGACGTCACCAACGCGATGCTGCGCGAAGAACGTGTCCCAGACATCCGGCTGCAGCTGTTTGACACCCAGCGACAGACGGCGGTTCTCAGGCTCAACGCCCAGTACGATCGCACGAACCTTCTCGCCCTTCTTCAGGACCTCGGAGGGATGTTTGATCCGCTTGGTCCAACTCAGGTTCGAGACGTGCACCAAGCCGTCGATTCCGTCCTCGATCTCGATGAAGGCACCGAAGTCGGTGAGGTTGCGAACGCGGCCTTCAATGATCGCGCCGGTCGGGTACTTGTCTTCGAGTTGCTCCCAGGGATTATCCTGGAGCTGCTTCATGCCGAGCGAGATGCGGCGATCGTTCGGGTTCACGCTTAGGATGATGGTGTCGACCTCATCGCCGGGCTTGACCATCTTCGACGGATGCTTCATCCTCTTGGACCAAGTCATCTCGGAGACGTGGACGAGACCTTCGATGCCCTGCTCGAGCTCAATGAAAGCACCATAGTCGGTCACCGAGAGAACGCGGCCGCGAACCTGTGCGCCGATTGGATAGCGCTCGGTTGCATCAAGCCACGGGTCAGGCGTGAGCTGCTTGAAACCGAGGGAGACGCGCTGCTTGTCCTTATCGAACTTCAGCACCTTCACCTGAATCTCATCGCCAACATTGACGAGGTCGCGGGGATGAGTCAGCCGCCCCCAGCTCATGTCGGTAATGTGGAGCAGGCCATCAAGGCCGCCCAGATCGACGAATGCGCCGTAATCCGTGAGGTTCTTGACCGTTCCGGTCAGAATGCTGCCCTCTTCGAGAGTCGAAAGCGTAACGGACTTCTTCGCGTTCTGCTCTTCTTCGAGAAGTTCCTTGCGGCTGATCACGACGTTTCCGCGCTTTTTATTCAGCTTGATGACGCGGACTTCAATCTCGGTGCCGATGTAGCCGTCCAGGTTGCGAACGGGACGAACCTCGACCTGCGAACCGGGGAGAAACGCCTTGATGCCAATATCAACGGTCAGGCCACCTTTGACGCGGCCAAGAACCATGCCCTTGACTGGTGTCTTGTCGTTCGCGGCCTGCTCCAGCTTGTCCCAAACCTTATGGCGCAGAGCCTTCTCATAGCTGACCAGATAGCCGCCTTCCGGCTCTTCCCGCTCAACCACGACCTCAACCGTGTCACCTGCCTGGAACTTGGACACGCCATTGATGTCCAGAACCTGTTCCAGAGGGATAAGACCTTCCGACTTGAGCCCAATGTCGACAACAACATGCTTGTCGGTGACTTTCACGACGGTGCCTGTAACGATGACCTCTTCGACGGTCAGGTTCTGGGCAGCAGCGGACTCAGCAGCCTGCTCGCGGTCAAAATTGGCGAGTGCTGCAGCGAAATCAGCTGCGTCGTAGTTCAAGTCATCTTCAGACTCGTCGGCTGCTGCGGTCACCGTAGCAACGGTGCCGTGATCGGCAGACTTGTGAGCTGCGCCGGCAGATACAGCATGCTGGGCGGCAACACTCGACGCTTCGTGGGCGGTCTCATGCGGTTGGGTTGAGGTGGATTCAGATGACAGTCCGGTATGATCGGCTGTCGCTTCGGGCGCCAGGACTTCCGTTTCGGTGGTCAGGGGTTTGCTCTCGTTAGTGTTGGGATTGTGGTTTTCTACCATGGTGATTGCGGACTCCGGGATCCAAGGAACCCTTCCTCTCAGCGGCGTGTGGGGTGCGAACAATCAGCATTTCGGAAGAAATGCCGCTGCTCTTTCTCTCCCCGCAACTGCTTCGGCAGGATGGAAGGAATCAGGTGATACAGAGGAGCTATTGCACTTGGATCCCACACACAATAGCCCGTTAGATAAAGAATAGAACTTTGCATACGGTCCGTCAACAAAAGCCGGGTTCTCTCCCTGCATTTTCATCACTATGTCATCCACGCAGAACTGCAAACGTATCGGATCGTATGACCTTTAGATGCTTGAACCGCGCAGAAGAGTCCATCCTGACGAAAATAACCTGTTTTTGGGCGACTCCTGACAACTGAAGCGGAGTCCTCCCCGCTATACTCGCCCAATGGATCGCCTCTGGACGCCCTGGCGCTACAACTACATTACTCGTGTAGATCCTGAGGCTCGCACAGGGGTTCCTGCTGCCCTCGCAGCGTGGCCACCAACCGACGCCGACGACAAACGCTGCGTCTTCTGCAACATGATTGCCGCCGTCGATTACGCAATCGCCCATGGGATGCCCCGCGACGAGGCTGAAAAGGCTGCTCGCATCGTCCATCGTGGTTTGCATTGCTTTGTGTGCCTTAACGCGTATCCCTACTCCACCGGCCACGTGATGATTGTTCCCTATGGACACCTTTCCTCGCTCGCCGCGCTTCCCACAGACGACGCGAACGAGCTGATGCAACTGGCACAACGCACCGAGTCCGTCCTACGTGACGCCTACAAGCCAGGCGGCCTGAACATGGGCCTTAATCTAGGCGAGGCTGCCGGTGCGGGCATCGCCGACCACATCCACCTGCACGTGCTGCCACGTTGGACCGGTGACACAAATTTCATGACAGTGACCGCAGAAACTCGTGTACTTCCTGAAACTCTGGATATAACATGGGTGAGACTCCGGCCCCTTTTCAAAATTTAAGACAACTAAGTTCGCGCCATATCAATCCAAGTTTGTATAGCAGACAGAAGTGCAAGCCTCTTCTTCCCCTATCGAGCTATCGAGGATCTCCCCATGGCAAACTTTCAGAATCTGCCCGCATCCGTCCGCTTCGGCCCCGCTGTTCCGCAGGAAAATCGCGGTATTCCGGCGACCGACCGTCGTCCCTATCTTGTTCCCGTCCCTCCACGCAGATCTATCGTTGCGGCGCGTCAGACCGTAGCAACGACTCGGCAGTTTTTTCCCCTCTTTCCCCATGAATCAGAGGACGCCCGCATCACCGGCACAACCCGCTCGCTCTACCGCCGCTTGCTGGCCTTGAATCTCCCTCGTCCAGTGGCCCGCGTTGAAGCCACAGACCTTCGAGAGGTCTCTGAAGTGCGTTTTACAGTGGTTGATACCAGAATTGCCTGACTCGACCTCGGAGAACTTAACGAGTCGATCTGCTGAAGGATATTCCACCGCAAGCCTAAGACCTCGCTCGGAAAGAGCAAGGTCTTTTTACTTTGAAGGTGGAAAGATGAGATTTCTAGGATGGCCCTGGGTGCGGGACGCTCGCTGTAGCTTTGGGTTCTGGTTCGCCAGTGCTATTGCGCGTTGAATTTCTTGGACCCGGAACCCGGGTCGCCTCAAAGCTCGTAATCTTCCATACGCCGGATGGCAGTCGCTGATAGACACGCGTGTAGCGATAGGTCCCCTTTACCGAAGCCCCTTCGTTGGTGCCCTCCACCTCGGCGCGCGAGGTCACAATCGCGATGGAGCCGATCAACTTGACCTGGCGCTCTCCAAGATCAAGTTTCGTCAGCGCAACCTTATGCAACCGCATACGATCCAGTTGCTGAGTCTTGGTATTCACCTGGCCGGTCATCGAGATGCCGATGTAGTCGTCCGACAAGAGCTTATCCATCGTGGCAACATCGCCCCCCAACTGGGCCTGTCGCCACTGCTCTTCCAAAGCCTCGACCTGCTGCTTAGCTGCGTGTTTCTTTTCGTGCAGCGGCTGGTTCCAGGCGGCGCAAAACGCTGGCACAGACCCTCCCAGGACCACGGCCATTAGCAGGAGAGTGGAAGGTATCAGCGTACGGCGAATTGGACGACCACTTAACGGCATTTGCGTACCGGATACTAGACCGATCTAGCGGGGACAGTCAAAACTACTTTAGTCGTATGCCCCATTGGTACCATAAGACGTAGGAATCGCCCAAAAAGTCCAGAGGATCTTTCAGTAAATCGCCAACAGATTCTCGACCTGACGTTCCCTCATCTTCTGATACAGGCCCCCAATTGCATATTGATGAAAATGCGGCGATCCGCGATGGTGTTCCAAAGCCGCTTCGTCCAGATATTGCTCATAAATCAGCACGGTACAAGCCTCCCCCTCGACAAAATGGGGAATATAGCTGACGCAACCCGGCTCCTGGCGCGACGCTGCGCTCAGGTGGCGCAGGATCTCTTCGATGCTATCCCGGTCCGCCTGGTCAAATGTCATTCGTACGGTAAAGCTAAACATGGACTACTCCTTAAGCCTTCAGCGCTTCATCAAACGCCGGGAGCGTCATCGTCTGGTCGCGGTCTGGCCCGGTTGAAACCATTCCTATCTTGGCGCCCGACTCCTTCTCAACAAATTTCAGATAATCCTGGGCCGGCTGCGGCAGCTTATCAAACTCGGTAATGCCTTCGGTCGAAGTTTTCCATCCCTTCAGCTTCGTGTACACCGGCTCAATCGCGTTATAGCCGGGCATGTCGGCCGGAATCACGTCGGTCAGCTTGCCGTTAAATCTTGTAGCCTGTGCAGATTGGGATCTCTTCGCACTCATCCAGAACATCCATCTTGGTAACCACCAGCCACTCGGTCCCGTTGATCATGTTGCTGTAGCGCAATAGCGGCAGGTCGAGCCAGCCGCAACGTCGCGGACGTCCTGTCACCGCTCCATACTCCTGTCCGCGCGCCCGCAGCAGGTCGCTGGTCGAGTCGTGGATCTCCGTCGGGAAGGGTCCTTCGCCGACACGCGTGACATACGCCTTCGTCACACCGATCACCATGCCGATCCGGGTCGGCCCGACACCCGTCCCGGTCACCGCTCCACCCGCCGTCGAAGACGATGAGGTCACAAACGGATACGTGCCATGGTCTATATCCAGCAGCGCACCCTGCGCACCCTCGAACATCACCTTTTCGCCGTTGTCGAGCGCCTGGTTCAGCATGACAGCGGTGTCCGTGACGAAGGGTGCGACCTGTTCGGCCGCCCGTGCATACTCCTCATACATGGTCTTGGGATCAAGCGGCGCCGTACCGAAGAGAGCATGAGCGATCGTATTTTTCTCGTGGCAGGCGTTCTCGATATGCGTCCTCAGAAGCGCTGAGTTCAGCAGATCCACCACCCTAAGCCCGCTGCGATGCATCTTGTCTTCGTACGCGGGACCAATACCGCGACTGGTCGTGCCGATCTTAGTTCGTCCCGGTGCGTTCTCCGCCGCCAACTCGATCATGCGGTGATAGGGCAGGATCACCTGCGCACGATTCGACACGAAAAGCTGGCCATCCACGGGGAGTCCAGCATCTTTGAGCTTTTTCACCTCGTTCAAAAACGCCATCGGGTCCAGCACCACCCCGTTGCCGATTACGCCCTTGCACTCCGGCCTCAGCACACCGCACGGAATCAGCTGCAGCACAAACTTCTTACCATGAATGATGACGGTGTGCCCGGCGTTGTGTCCGCCCGCGTACCGTGCCACGACGGAGAACTTCTCCGAGAGCACGTCCACGATCTTGCCTTTGCCCTCATCGCCCCACTGGGCACCCAAAATGACCGCTGATTTGCGTTGATTCACGACGGATATGTTCTCCAAGGATGGTTATTGGCCGGTTGATGCGCACCGCAGCATTCAAATGCACACAATATCCATCATATCGCGTCCCGCACAGATGTACTCAGATGCCGCCAGAAGGACGTCCCATCAAGGCCTCGTATAGTATCCGCGGAGAGTGCGGGCCGTCACCTTGGGCGTGTCGACCTTCACTTCGATCGCGTGATAGGTATCTGGCTTATCAGTCGAACTTTTGTCCAAGGTAAACGTGTAATACGTACTGCCATCCGCAATACAGCGATTCAGTTCTCCCGAGATGTCGTTGTTTACGTTAAGGACCAAGCCTCCGCTATGCACTGCAATCACCTGCAACGCCAGGTGGCCGGCCTCAACGCTCTTTGCATCCGTCACCGGCTTCAGGAATTCCTCGTAATAATTCACCCCTTGCTGTTGCACATCTTTTTGATCGCGTGCACCAAGGGGATCGACCATATCCACCGTCATTCGGGCTGCACGCAACGCAGTCGAGACCGCAATAATCGAGGTGAGCAAAGCTTTCTGGTCGTTGGCACTTATAGTGACATTGGCACCGGCAAGAATTGGCCAACCCGGACTGACCCAGATCATGATCTTCCGTCCGGGTTCGTTCACCTCGCTCCCGGCGATTGCATTTAATGCGTTCAGCGAGCGTTGGAACCTCTGTTGATCGCCGTAGAAACCCTGCGCTCGCTGGTCCGTGCGCAACTCTGTAACATGCTTATCGAGAAGAGTCTTTAGGGCATTCCCATCAGTCGTAAAATCGTTCTGTTTTTCCAGCCCCGTTTGGGAAAAGAAGTACATCGCCACAGGATGCGGCAGTTTGCCGCCGTTTTGCTGCAGGAACCTTTCGAGTTCGATGCGTTCCGATGCCAGCCTGTTGAAAGAAGTATTGAGTTCATCGATAAACAAAATGATTTTTACAGGCAAATTATCGGCAGAACCAGTCGTCGAGAGCGTATCGACCGCATGGAACGAGACGATCTTTGCTGGCTGCCCTTTGTCGCGAACTGAAAAATTCTTCTCCTCAAGCCCTTTGATCGGCGTTCCCGATTTATCAGTGACAACGATATCGAGAACAAGTTGATTTTTTGCGCCATCGGTCGGAGAAGCCGGTTGTTGCGTTACTGGCGACGATGAAACCAACTGCTGCTGTGCGAATGCGGGCAGCGATAAGTACAAAAGACTAGTGAGAACCATTCCGGCACAAGACAACCTGTTCATTTATTTACCTCGAAAAGATTTCATTCCGCGAACCACGAGAGCAATGAAGATTGGAAAACGCACGTGCAAATCCGGCCCTATCAAGACGGACCAGTTACTGCGTTAGTTTCACTGGACTACTTCAAAACACCCCGTACATTCTCTTCAATAATGCGTAATCACGCAACGTTCCGCTCCATTGAACATTTTTAATAGCGCAAATCACAAATCTCTCGATATCCTCCTACTGCGTTCCTTCGACTCAAATCGACTATGCCCACATCCCGCCTGCTTTACGGCACGACCATCTTCCTCGGCGCATTCCTGCTCTTCCTGGTCGAGCCGATGGCCGCCAAACAACTCCTCCCAACCCTGGGTGGCTCCTCCGCGGTCTGGATCACATGCCTTGTCTTCTTTCAGATCACTCTACTGCTCGGTTATTTGTATGCGCACTGGCTTACCCGAGACAGCACCCCCGAATGGAGACAGCGGTTCTACCTGGTCTCTCTCGTCGCGGCCGTCCTGCTATTGGCCGTCCAATGGCTTCACCCAGCTTTCATCCAAGGCTCCGAGCATCCCGTAACGACAATCTTTCAGACCCTCGCACTGACCATCGGCATGCCATTTCTCCTACTCGGCGCGACAAGCCCTCTGCTACAGATATGGTTTCTTCGCACCGAAGGCGGAAGCATCCCATACCACCTCTTTGCGCTCTCTAATGTTGGATCGCTCCTCGCGTTGATCGCCTACCCTACGCTCGTCGAACCAAACCTGACGCTCAAGCTCCAGCGAACACTCTGGGCTTTCGGCTTCGTCATTTACGCCGCTCTCTGCATCGCACTCGCTCTGCAAACGCAATCGGCAGCAAAGCCGGACATGCCGCATAAATCCCCGCCTGCCGCGAGAACCAGCATCGCAACAAAGTGGCTCTGGTTTCTCCTTCCAATGGCAGCCGCGATGCAGCTGAGCGCCGTCACCGCACACCTTACCGTCAATATTGCCGCAATTCCCCTACTCTGGATGCTCCCTCTAGCAGCCTATCTACTCACCTTCATCCTCGCCTTCGAGTTCCCCGAACTCTATCGGCGCGGCATCGTCGTTCGTCTTCTCGTCGTCTTGCTTGCCAGTCTGGGATATGCCATCTCGAAGACCGACGTTAGCCTCCCCATTGGCGTCGCTATCCTTTTTTTTCTCGCCGAATGCTTCATCGCGGGGCTCTTCTGTCACTCAGAGGCCTACGCCCTGCGCCCGCAGCGCGCCTCCGAGACGACTCTCTTCTACCTGCTCATCGCAGCTGGCGGAGCATGCGGAACCTTCTTCATCGGCATCGCCAGCCCACTTATCTTCGTTGCCAACTACGACCTTGCCATCTCCTTCTTCTTCACCGCTGTTGTCGCCGTCGCAGTCACCTGGCGTGATGGGTGGCCCCAGCGTATGCTCTGGACCACGGCAAGCGCGCTCCTGTTTTTCTTCGCCATCATGCTGCACAAGGCTTACGCCCGCGACGCCATCCTCGAGGTTCGCAATTTCTACGGCACCCTCCGCGTAAAGCAAACGAACACCGCCCGAGCCGATCCCGAACGGACGTTGCTCAACGGAACCATTCAGCACGGAACGCAGATCTTCGGTAACGGCCTTAGCCGCACACCAACCACTTACTACGCGATCGATTCTGGCATCGGGCTCGCCCTACGCTTCTGCTGCAACACTCCGGACACCGATGTTCCACGCGCACGCAACATCGGAGTCATCGGCCTCGGCACGGGCACGCTGGCAGCCTATGGCCACTTCGGCGACCGTATCCGCTTCTACGAGATCAATCCGCTGGTCCGCCCTATCGCGCAAAATCTATTTACCTATCTGAGAGACTCCCCCGCAACAATCACCTTCGCCGACGGCGACGCCCGCACCTCGCTCACCCGCGAGGGCCCGCAAAACTTCGATGTGCTCGCCGTAGACGCCTTCTCGGGCGACGCCATTCCCCTGCATCTACTGACCACGGAGGCCGTGGCGCTCTACAAAAAGCATCTTGCTCCCGATGGCATCGTCGCCTTTCACATCTCGAACCAATATCTAAACCTCGCGCCCGAGATCGCGCAGCTTGCCATCGCCGCCGGCATGCAATCAAAGCTGGTCGAAACCGCAAGTGATGACGCAACCGGAACTTATCGCTCCACCTGGGTGTTACTCTCCGACAGCGCCACGTTCTTCAGCCGCCCGGAGGTTGCTCCAGCCATCTCGAAGACACCTGTCACACCTCGATTACGTCCCTGGACCGATGACTACTCCAGCCTGCTACCCATCGTGCAGTTGGCCGCTCATTAGCGCATGCGGCGTCTTTCAACCCTATCCTTGCAACTGTCGTCCGCAAAGCACCGGCACAACTCCACCTATACTTGCAAGAAGTCATGCCCGAACTCCCCGAAGTCGAAACCGTAGCCAATGGCGTCCACGCCCGTGTTCACGGGCAGACCATCCGCTCAGTCTGGACTAGTAACAAGCCGCAGACCTTCAAATCCCCGTCCGATGAGATCATCGACGCGCTCACAGGCAGCCGCATCGAGCGGGTCCACCGCGTCGGCAAAACAATCGTCGTCGACCTGAGCCGCAAAAAGGAAACAGGCCAGTTTCTCGTCCACCTCGGCATGACGGGCCGCCTCCTCGTCTCCACCTCCGATACCCCAATCCCCGCACACACCCATGCCATCCTCACTCTCAGCAGCGGCAAGGAGCTTCGCTTCGTCGATGCCCGGCGTTTCGGACGCCTCTCCGTCGTAGCACCAAACACGAAATATCAAGGCCCCGGCGCGGAGCCCCTGACCGTCCCGCTCGAGGACTTCATCGGGCTCTTCCGTAACCGCAAGACGCCAATCAAGGCCGCGCTGCTCAATCAGTCGTTACTCCACGGTGTTGGCAACATCTACGCTGACGAAGCCCTCTTTCACGCTGGCATCCGTCCCACTCGCCACGCCGGTCGCCTCACCCACGCCGAACTCACCCGACTTCGCGCCGCCCTCATCAAGGTGCTCACGGAAGCCATTAAGCTAGGCGGATCCTCCGTCTCCGACTACGTCGACGCAGACGGAGTCGCCGGCTTCTTCCAACTTCACCACCACGTCTACTCGCGCACCGGCCAGCCCTGCCGAATCTGTGCCACCCCAATCAAACGAGTCGTCATCGGCGGCCGCAGCACCCACTACTGCCCTACCTGCCAGCACTAAGAAGCGACCACGGATTTTCGCGGATGATACGGATTGAGAAAAGACGGATAAAAGACGATAGAACAAGCCAGACGGGGTTTTGTTCAATCTTGCTTTCGTTTTGTTGTAATCTGCGCCTCCGCGAAATCCGCGGTCGCATTCCTTACCGTGCCACAGCCTGCTCCGCCGCAACCGCAGCCCCGATCACCCTCAACTCGGGCGAGTCTTCAACGATCTCCAGCGAATAGCTCTGCAACGGGCTCATCTTCACCATCTGCTGCAAATAGTCTCGAAGCATTGGCAGATCGACAAAGCGCACATTGAAGCCCGACAGAAAGATCTTGCCCGGGCCCGCCATGTGAATCGTCGTTGCGGAAGCTGCAGCAAGCGCCTTATGCCAAAGCCGCTTAAAATCCATACACCGGGCATCACCGTTCCTGGCCTCCTCAAAGACCTCCTCCGGCTCCATATCAAGAAACCGCAGCCGCATCGCGCGATGTCCCATGATTCCTTCCATGTGACCGCGACCGCCACACCCGCAAAATCGCTCCTTCTCATCCATCGAAACCACCGTATGGCCGCCCTCCCACACACCCGGAGCAAACGGATACCGGCCATACCCAATTCCCACGCCCAGCGTCCACACCCGAATCATGCTATCCAGTTTGCCGTGCGCCGAAGCCAGACCGGCAGCCATCCCATCGGCGTCGTTCAGTGCTGTTACCGGGGCATCGATTCCATGGTTATGGAGTTCCGCCGCCAGCAGTTCCTGGATTCGAGCACCCTTCAACTGGGGAAGGTTAGGGGCCTCTTCCACCACGCCATTCTTCACCAGCCCGGGCAGTGCAATCCCAATCGCGGCCAGATCTTTTGCTCCATCAGCCACCTGTTCCACTAGCTTGCTGATCGTCTCGACCAGAGCGTCGGTGTGCAGTTCAACCAGCGCATCTTCGTCCTCATGCCCCTCAGGAAATCGCTGCATCTCTCCCGATAGCTTGTGATCTACCACCAGCCCAGCCACGATTCGGTCCGATAGTATGACACCGATTGTCTTTGCCATGACTCCTGCCTGCTCCGTCCCCCGCCAGCGTCTCTACTCGAACTTGCTCACGCGGTTCAATCCATTGAAAGCCGCAACTTTATAACATTCTGCGAGCGTTGGATAGTTGAAAACGGTATCTACGAAATATTCCAGCTTCCCACCCAGGGCCATGACCGCCTGTCCGATGTGCAGTAGCTCACTGGCGCCCTCACCGATAATGTGCACTCCAAGAATGGCATGCGTTAGCCGGTGAAAGATGATCTTCAGCCGTCCCGTCGTGTCGCCGCGAATCTGACCGCGAGCGATCTCGCGATAATACGCTACACCCACTTCATAGGGCACGTCTTCTTCCGTGAGCTGCTCTTCAGTCTTACCAATAAAACTGATCTCCGGAATCGTATAAATCCCGTATGGGTACAGCCCGGGATTTGACAGCAGCTTATCGTCTCCAAACGCTCGCGCAGCCGCCACTCGCCCCTGCTCCATCGAGACCGAAGCCAGCGATGGAAACCCGATCACATCTCCCACCGCAAAGATCGACGGCACCTTCGTCCTGAAATCCTTGTCTACGGGGATACGCCCACGCGAATCCGCATCGATCCCAACTGCCGGGAGATTCAGTTCATCCACATTTCCCTGTCTTCCGACCGCATACAGCAAAGCATCGCCCTGAACCTTCTTCTTGCTCTCGAGGTTGGCCACCACAGTGCCATCCGGCATCTCTTCGACCGACTCCACCTCTTCATTCAGCCGCATCGTCACGCGTGAATCACGCAGATGGTAGCTCAACGCCTCAACAATCTCCTGGTCCGCAAACTCCAACAACCGCGGTCTCCGTTCAATCAGCGTCACCCTCACGCCAAGCGCCGAAAACATGCAGGTATACTCCACCCCGATCACGCCGCCGCCTACAATGATCATCGTCTTCGGCAGGTTCACCAACTCCAGCACCAGATCACTGTTGATGATGCTGCGCCCGTTAATCGGTACCTTCGGCGAGCACGCCGGCTTGGTTCCCGTGCCAATCAGAATATTCTTCGCCTCGTAGACAGAGGATCCACGCGAGTTCGTAACCTTGATGTGCGTTGCGTCTTCAAAGCTCCCCACGCCCACCAGCATCTCGATGTTGTTGCGCGATAGCTGCGCCTCGGTCACGTCGATCTCGGTCTTGATCACATGCTGCACCCGGAAGGCCAGATCCGCCATCGTGATCCGTTCCTTCACGCGGTAATTCATCCCGTAGATGGACTTGTAGTTGTAGCCCGAGAGATGCAGCACCGCCTCGCGCATCGTCTTCGAAGGAATAGTGCCGGTACTGATGCAGGCGCCCCCAACGACCTCTCGCATCTCCACCAATGCAACTTTCTTGCCCAGCTTCGATGCATAGATCGCGGCCCGTTGCCCGGCCGGTCCTGACCCAATGACAATCAGATCGTAAACGCTACTCATAGTGGCACATGCTCACGAACCCTCTGCCTCAAACGCATAGCCGGATCCAGTCCCGTTATCGGCCCGAATTCACCAATTAGTGAGGGGCCATTCTCTTCATCTGCGCGAAGTCGCCTTGCTGTTTTGAAACTACCACACCAGCGTTGATGCCTCTACCTCCGGCTGACAACATACACTTAGACAGCCATGCTCTGCTACGCAATCACCAGTCGTGCCCAATATCCAGGCGATGAGGTTCAAAAAGAGGCCGCGTTGATTCAGGAGGTCTCCCGCTGGGCAGCAGATGGCATTGGCCTGATTCAACTCCGCGAAAAGGATCTCCCCGCCTCATCCCTTGCCCGGCTGGCCAAAGAGATACTCAGAGCCATCGCTCAAACACCCAGCCCCACGAAGTTGCTGATCAACTCCTGCGCCGATATCGCGATAGCGACCGGGGCGCACGGTGTCCACCTTGCCGATGATCCCGACGGGCTCCAGCCTGCTCAGGTCCGCAGCCTCTACGCCGCGGCCAATCTGCCCACACCCATCGTCACGGTCTCCTGCCACAGTCTCGAAGCCGTAACGCGCGCCCGTCAAAACAGAGCCGACGCGATCCTGTTTGCACCAGTCTTCGAAAAAAAGAGCGCCGATCACGGAAGCATGCCGGGCCAGGGCCTCGAACAACTACGCGCCGCATGCCTCGCGGCGCATCCCATCCCAGTTTACGCACTTGGAGGTGTCACCCTCGAAAACGCCCCGGCGTGCCTCGCAGCGGGAGCGGCTGGCATCGCCGGCATCCGCCTCTTCCACAGCAGCTAGAAGGTTGTGCTAACCGTCAACCGGAACGTCTTTCGCGGCTCCCGCAGGATGTAGTCGGCACCATAGAACTGCAGCGCCTGCTGGTAGCTATACTGTCCAGCTCCGTTGGTCGGGAAGTAGCCCTTGAACACGTTAACTGCGTCCGGTCCGGTGTTCGGAACCGCAAGCTTCTGCGCAACGTCCTCATAAAGCCGCAGCGAGTTGTACGCGTAGAAGATACGGAACGGAGCGTTGATGATCGGCAAAATCACCTGCAGCTCGGCGCCGTTCGACATGCGCGGCACGTAGTTCGTGCCAGGAACGATCGCCAGCGTGTCTGGGAACTTGACTGCGCTGCCGCCAAAGCAAGCTCCATTCACAATGGTCGGGCACCCATACTGGGCACCGCTGATCAACGATTGCCCGGCCGTGCTCTGCCGCAACTGCCCCGGCTGTGCGTCGAACGTCATTCCGAAGTCGGTAAAGAACGCAAACGTCACCTGGCTGATGATCGGAATGCGATATTCCAGGTTGGTCACCAGTTGCGTATCGCCGCCGATCGACACCATCCGGTAGATCGGCAGTGGGATCTGCACATTGCCCAGCGCCGGATTGGCAGGATCCAGCGGAACCGCCGTCCCGTCCGGGTTCGTCAGAGTGAACTCGATCTTGTTCGGAATAAATGTGTATGGCGAGACCGACCGCGTGTCGAACCCGCGAAGATCCTGCTCGCCGCCGCTGTAGAAACGATGCGTCGGCGGAGCAACCTCTCCGCGCAAAACCAGTCGTATGGGCCAACTGAATACGGTAGCCCAGAACGTTATGGCCCTCGCGGCTTACCTTCAGCCCCTTCATTGGGAAGAACTGCCGATAGCTGGCGATCGGAGAGATGTACTTTACGTTTCCGCCAACACCGGCAACCTGCATCGAAACGTTGAAGTCCTTGCCGTGGTGCGGACCGACCGCGCGATCGAGGCTCGAGAACGTGAAGCTAGGCGTGACCACGGAAGTGACAATTCCAGTTCAGCTGATTCTGCCCCGCAACTCCCGACCGGAACGCAAGCGACTGAAAGACGTTGCGTCGTATTCTGGTTGAATGTCGTTACCGTCGACCGCGACAGCGAATAGGACACTCCAACGCGCGTCACACCCGTCTTGGCGAAGAGATGCCGCAGCGGCTCGCTGGCCGACAACGTCAGTCCGGTCGTCGACGTGTTGTAGTTCGTCAGCAGCGACTGCTGCGCAGCCGACAGATTCCCGGTCGCTCCCGTCGTCGACTGGCTCTTCGAAGGATTGAAGTCGTACTTCGTCGCAAATACCTGCGCGCCCAACCGAGATCGGCTTGTCCCGCAGATACGGCTCTGTAAATCCAAAGCTCACCGTGCGCGACAGGTCGCCGACATTCGCCTGCACGGACAGCGTCTCGCCCAGTCCAAGGAAGTTGTTGGTCTCATAGTTCACCCCAATAAACGTTCCGGACAGGCCGCTGATACCGCCGTTCAAGCCAATCGAGTTCTTGCCCTTCTCCTTCAGCTTCAACAGCAGATCGACCGTCGCACTCGTCCGCATTCTGGCGGCTCTCCGAGTCCTGGTCCGCCTTCAGCGTCTCGAAGTAGTTCAGCTGGTTCAACCGCAGAATCGACAGCTCCCACAACTGGCTGTTGTAGATCTGCCCTTCTTCCAGCAGCAGCTCGCGCCGAATCACCTTGTCGCGAGTAATCGTGTTGCCCGTAAACTCGATCCGCGAAACATAGAACGGCTTGCCTTCGTCGATGTCGATATTCAGCGTAGATGGTCTTCTTCACCTCGTCGACCTTCGGGCTCGGAGTGCCGGCCATGTTGATATAGCCAAGCGCGCCATACTGCTTTGCGCAGTTCGTCCAGCCCCTTGCTGAACATGGTCGCGTTGAACCACTCGCCGTCCTTCTGAGCAAACTGCGCTCGCAACGCCTCTCACATTCGGCACATGCGCTTGTTCCAGTGAAGGTAATTCCCGCCAACCTGTAGCGCTCACCCTCTTCGACGGGCATCAGAATATCGATCCGCTTGCCCTTCGAAGGCCGCAGCGTAAACGGATTCAACCCGCCGCGTCGCGAACATGGGTCGTCGGCATCGCTGGTCTGAGCCTTGAAGTAGCCGCGGTCGCGGTACGCCTGACGCACCCGTTCCGTATCCTCATCCAGCTTGCTCGCGTCGAAGGTCCGCGCAAACAGATTCTCCAGAATGATCGAGTGCGGTACCCCAATCGGCTTCAGGTTCTTCATCGCACCACGCAGCGTGCGGTCGTTCAGGCTGTTGTTGCCCTGAAACGCAATCTTGCCCACCTTCACCGTCGGACCTTCTTTGATATTGAACGTAATCGCCACAGCCGCTGGCGGAATCTTCTTGACCTCCGGCGTGATCGTCGCAAACTGGTGTCCATGCTCCGCCAGCAGGTCCTTCAGGACAACATCGGCTCGCGCAATCTTCGTCGGGTCGTACTGGCTCTCAACCGAAACCCCAACCTTAGCCTTTTTGTAGCGCTCCAGAACATCCGAGATGAGTTACCGCATTAAGACCCTTGTAGTTGATCTCGCGGATGGTCGGCTTCTCGCTCACCACAATCACCAGCTGCACGCATTTGGGCGTGTCCACACGCTCAATCTGGATATTTTCGAAGTATCCGGTATTCCAAAGCGAGTTGAAGTCCCGCTCCACCACCGCGGGTCGTACAGATCGTTCTGACGGCTGAACAGTCGCGAAAGCACCGACTCCTTCGGAATTCGCCTGTTACCGATAACCTGCGGCTGGCAAAGAGTTTCCACTCCCTGCGACGACTGCGGCAGTCGCGATGCCCCGGTTCGCCTGGGCAACCAGCGGCGAGACAGCTGCCATCGCAACGGCAAGGAAGGACGCGGCATAAGCAATGCGGGAGCGGCTGGAGCGCGTGCACACAGGTTTGGCCTTGCATTTCAGGGAGCTTCCGCTCTCTCGATTCACGGTAAAGATACGCACACCCTCACTGCTCTAAAAATGACGCTCCGCCAGCACATCAAGCGAAGTTTTGATTATATGGGAGCGGACAGCCGATAGCGAGTTCGCCCCTCCGTTTAGGTCCGGCGTTTCAACGCCTAACCCGTCTGATTTCAGGCTTTGTTCTTCTTTTTTGACGAACCATGAGAGACAAAGGCGTCGGAACCGCAGATTAACGTTAACTCTCCTAGAACCCGCCGCGTGAACCGGCCGCACAGTCCTCGCCGAAAATTCGGCTGGCAGGAGACCAGGCAGTCCTCAACACACTTACGCCCAGGCGATTCGCCCACCCTCCAGCACATCGGCAAATATCTCACTGTTTACATTACCGCCGGTAAGCACGGTCCCCACGCGTGCGCCGCCAGCACCTTGATCTTTCCACAAGGCCGCCAGTCCGGCAGCCCCCGATCCCTCCGCCACGTTATGCGTATCCGCGAAGTAGGCTCGCATGGCAGTCTTTACTTCATCGTCGTCCACGCTGATGATGCGATCCATCCCGGACTTCATAATCTGCAGCGCAACTGGATCCGGTTTCCGGCAAGCCATCCCATCGGCGATCGCAGTTCGAGCCTCATGCTCCCTAATCTCTCCGGAAGCAAAAGAGAGAGCATAGGCAGGCGCGTGACTCGATACAACACCAACCACCTTGGTTGCCAACCCTAAAGCATTCCTCGCAGCAATCGTCCCGCAAACGCCCGACCCCATGCCGATCGGCACATACATCGTCTCCAGTTCACGGCAAACCGAAAATAGCTCCAGCGCGTAGGTCGATACACCGGTCACGATCCGCGGGTCCAGGTTTGGCACCCTGTGCCAGCCGTTCTCCTGCTCCAGCCGCTCTGCATGTTCGCTTGCCGCCTGAAAGTCTTCGCCAAACTCTAGCAACTCAGCGCCCAGAGCCTGCATTGCCCTATTCTTCTCTACGCTGTTGCCAAACGGCACAACAATCACTACTCGAATTCCGTGCTGTGCCGCCGCGTACGCAACCGATTGCCCATGGTTGCCGCGCGTGGCGGAGACCACCGTCTTCACCTCCGGCCGCTCTCGTCGCAGCCAGTCCATGTAGACAAGTCCGCCCCGAACCTTGAACGCTCCCACAGGAGTATGGTTCTCATGCTTCACCCAGACCTCAGCGCCCACTCGCGCATTCACCAGCGGCCAACTGTATTGTGGCGTCGCCGGCATGCTTCTGTAGATCAACTGGGCAGCACTTTCAATCTCACTCAAGCCCGGCAGCAATGCGTCCATCCCATCCCCTTATATTCGCGAGTCGCTACCTGACGAATCATGCACCCCTCGCAACCTTCCGCACCTCAACCAACGTCGAGTAAAAAGTCGGCCCGCCACCAATATCGGTCAACGTCTCCGAGGTCAGTGCATTCACATTGCGGCCTCCATCCGACAGCTTGTTCCAATCCAGCCGCGCCGCCACGACCCCCGCCGCGACCTGCGTATTCACCAACGCCTTCAATTCAACGCGGCCTCGTCCATTGAACACTTCTATCTCATCGCCGGTTTCAATCGCTCGCGCTGCAGCATCTGTCCGATGCATCTCAAGCACACCAGCCGTCCGCGCCTCCATCCGTTGGTGCGGCGGTAGATTCGCAAACGTCGAATTCATATAGTTGTCAGCCTTCCGCGGGAGAAACTCCAGCGGGTAGGCTCCTTCCGCAGCATGCGCCCGAGACTCAGCCGGCGCGATAAATACCGGAACCGGAACCAACTCGCCCCGTCCACTAGGCGTACGAAACCACTCTTCCGTACTGAACGGCAACACCTCACCGGCTGCATTCTTCGGCAACCGCAATCCAACGTGACCCTCCCGCTCCAGCCGCTCCCGCGTAATCCCCGCAAACCATGGGTCGTCCGTCGTCAACGCCTGGTCGATCAGCTCATCCTCCCGATCATCAAAGCAAGCCTCCGTAAACCCCACTCGCCGCGCGAGCTCTCCAAACAAAGCAACATTGCTCCTCGCCTCTCCCAGCGGGGCGATCGCACGGTCGTTCAGCTGCGCGAACAGATGTCCATAGGCTCCCTGAACATCCTTCACTTCAAGAAACGTTGGTGCAGGCAGCAGCACATCCGCGTAATCCGCCGTATCGGTAAAGAACTGCTCATGAACCACAGTGAACAGGTCCTCTCGCATCAGTCCGCGCAGCACATCATTCTGGTTCGGAGCAATCGACGCCGGATTCGAGTTATACACAAACATCGCCTTCACCCTCGGGCCTTCCGAACCAGCCCCGTCCCCATCCTTACTCCCCAACGTGGTCAACGCCTGCCCCAGCAGACTCATATTCACCACCCGCGACGGTCGCCTCAACGGACTTGAGTTCATCAACTCAGGCATCTGCAGCGCCTTGTCATTGAACGGAAACGATCCCGAAGTCGAAAGCTGCAAGCCGCCACCCTTGTACTTCCATGCTCCAGTCAACAACGGCAGCATGCAAACAGCACGCGCTGCGGTGCCGCCGTTTTCACTCCGCTGAATCCCGTAGTTCAATCGAATCACAGCCGGACCTTTTGCAGCAGAACGCCCTGCTGAGGCATACGCCCGGGCCAACCGCACAATCGTCTCGGCAGAGATGCCCGTAACCGCAGCTACTTTCTCGGGAGAATGCTCTGACTTCAGCGCATGGACTTTCAGCTCGGCAAAACCAGTCGTGCATTGCTCAATATATTCGTGATCTTCGAGCCCCATGCTTAGGATCACGTACATCAGCCCAAGCGCCAGCGCCGTATCAGTCCCCGGATTGATCGCCAGATGTTCGTCCGCCAACGCAGCCGTCCTCGTCCGGTAAGGATCAATCACCACCAGCTTCGCACCATTCCGCCGAGCCTCTTCAATAAAGGGCCACAGATGGATGTTGTTGCCATGCACGTTCGCGCCCCACGCAATAATCAGCCCTGCATGAGCAAAGTCCTGCGGAGCCGTACCTAGCTTCACCCCATAAACACTCGTTAGCGCCAGGCCCCCTGCAGTCGAGCAGATCGTCCGGTCCAGCTGCGATGCACCCAGCCGGTGAAAGAACCGCCGGTCCATCGATCCATAGCCCAGCTTCCCTATCGTCCCGGCGTAGCTGTACGGCAGCACGCTCTCCGGTCCGAACTCCGCCGCGATCTTCGTTAGCTTCGCCGCAACCTCATCGAGCGCCTCATCCCACGATATCCGCTCAAACGCCTCTGCCTCTTGCCCCTGCACCAGCGGCCCTTTCGGCACACCGGCCCTTCGCCGCATCGGATAAAGCAGCCGGTCCGGCGAATACACGCGGTCCAGATACTTCGCCACCTTCCCGCACAAAAATCCTCGTGTAACCGGATGCGAAGGATCGCCCTGCAGCTTCACGGCCCGCCCGGTCAGCTCATCCACTGTGACCAGCACGCCGCACGAGTCTGGACAGTCATGCGAACAGACCGCATGCACCACCTTCGTCGCGTCAAAAGGCGCGCCCGTCTCTGTGGATTCGAGGCCCATACCTTGATTCTAGTTCACGAGAGCGCCCTCAACCTCGCGATTCGCGTTGTATGCTGCTGCCAAGTACACCCATGCCTCAACACGTCTCCAGCCCCGGCCGCCTTGAGGCCTTCTCCGACGGAGTTATCGCCGTCATCATCACCATCATGGTGCTCGAGCTCAAGGTCCCCCACCAGGACGGCCTCGCTGGCCTCCTCGCCGTTCTCCCCACGCTATGCCTCTACCTCATCTCCTTCGCCTTCACCGCGATCTACTGGGTCAACCATCACCATCTCATTCACCGCACCGAAGAGGCGGACGAGCTCATCCTCTACGCCAACCTCGGCTTCCTCTTCTGTCTCTCCCTGCTACCCTTCTTCACCTCCTACGTCCTCGAAAAGAAGATGGACTCCTTCTCGGTTGCCATCTACATCGGATCGATGATCCTCACCGGGTTCAGCTTTCTCCTCCTGCGCCTCGCCATCGCCCGCCGTCTGCGCCACGCTGGCAAATTTGAGGAAGAGGACAAGGCAGTCGAACGCAAAAACTATCTCTCGCTCTTCGTCTACGCTGTGGCGATCCCGCTCGCCTTCCAGCATCCGCACGTAGCCCTCGGCCTCGTCGCCTTCGTCACCATCATCTGGATCACCCCCACCACCGGCATCAAGCCTCGCGCCGCGGAGCATCCTCGCAACGAACGCAACTAGGCCACCCTGGCTGCCCTTGCCGCCGCCGCACCATCCTTTTGTCTCGCGCCATGTTGCCCGATCGGCTACTATCAATCCGACCGAACCTTATGTACGTCCTATGAGACAGTAACGCCGAACTAACCAGACCTCATCCGAGACTTCCTATGACGCTTCGTTCCTCCCTCCTCCGCCTCGCCGCTCTCCTCCTCACCTTCATAGCACCGGCCCTTCTGCCCGCACAGGAACCGAACCCCCTCCACACCGCCACCCGCCAGGAGCTCAACATCATCAAGGTCCTCATCGCCCAGGAGAACGCCTGGAATAAAGGGGACCTCGTCGCCTTCGCCAGCGGATTCAAAGACTCGCCCGACACCCTCTTCATCACCCATCAGGTCCTTCGCGGCTTCGCCGGTCTGGTCGACGAATACAAACACGACTACCCCAGCAAAGCCGCCATGGGCACCCTGACCTACTCCGACCTCGAAGTTCATCCTCTCGATGAAAACTTCGCCATCGTCATCGGCAAATACCACGTAGAACGAGGCAAAAAAGACGGCGGCAACGTTGAAGGCCTCTTCTCCCTGGTCTTTGAAAACACCGACACCGGTTGGAAGATCGTCGTCGACCACACCACATAAGCTTACGAACCGGCCTCACTCACCTGCCGGATCAACTGCTCCAGCTCCACCCGTAGATTCGCATCCAGGTTCGAAAACAAAAATCCCGCCCCCCTGGTTCTCACCATCCTGATCGTAGCTTCACACCGAAACACAGCATCATCCGCCCGAAACACCATCTCCACAGGCGTTCCCGGCGCCAATCGAAGCCGCGCCTCGGTCTCGACGTAGCACCCACCTGCGCTGATATCCAGAAGTCGACCTCGAAACAGCATCCTTCCGTCCTGCACCATCACCTCAGCCCAGGCGTCTACCGCATAGCGCGGATGGTTTCTCCGCTCAACGAGACCTTCCAAAGCAGTCCGACGCCTCTCCCGCCGCCCCTCAATCTCGTCTACACCTGACTCAAGTTCAGCCATCTCAGTCCCTTCAACGCAAAACCCTCTACCCTGTCATCGGCGAAACCTCAAAAAACTTAACCTCCGCACGCGCTTCCTCTTTCCCTCAACCAACCGCCAATGTATCTTCGACGATGCAAAGGATAAATCCCATGCTCAGCTCCCCGCCCACTCTCTCCCGCCGACACTTCCTCATCACCGGAACAGCGGCAACCGCCGCTCTCTGTCTCAAAGCCACGCTCCTCGCCCAACAAGCCTCCCAACCAATCCCTCAGCCAATCCAGGACTTCATCACCCGCTCCCGCGCCTCCAACGCGAACAACAAGATCACCCCCACCTTGCTCCGCCGCAACGTCACCTTCCTCCGCGGAGCCGGCGGCAACATCGCCGTCCTCACCGGCAAAGAAGGCAAGCTCATCGTCGACTCCGGCTACGCCTCCTGCCAGCCCCAGCTCACCGCCGCCCTCGCCGCCATCAGCGCCGATCCTATCAAGGTCCTCATCAACACCCACTGGCACCTCGATCACACCGACGGCAACCTTTGGATGCACAGCGCCGGCGCCACCATCTGGGCCCACGAGAATACCCGGTATCGCCTCACCTCAATCCAGCACGTCGCAGCCGTGGACGCCACCTTTCCACCCGTTCCCAACGGCGCCCTTCCTACCATCCTCTTCAACAGTTACCGCACCCTGTCCGACTCCATCAACACCGTCAAACTAACCCACTACGAGCCCGCCCACACCGACACCGACCTCTCTGTCTACTTCACCGAAGCCGACATCTTCCACACTGGAGACACCTGGTTCAATGGCACCTATCCCTTCATCGACTACTCCACCGGAGGCAGCATCAACGGCATGATCGCCGCCACCCAGGTCAACCTCGACACCGTCACCGCCAACACCATCATCATTCCTGGCCATGGCCCCATCGGCAACAAAGCCCAGCTAACCGAATTCCACGACATGCTCGTCACCACCCGCGACAACGTAGCCAAACTAAAAAAAGAAGGCAAGTCCCTCGAAGAAACCGTCGCCGCCAAACCCACGGCCGCGTTCGACGAAAAGTGGGGGCAAAAACCCGCCGCCTTCATCGGCTACGTCTACCAAGGCATCTAGAACATCCCTGAACAAAATCGTCGTCATTCTGAGCGGAGCGAAGAATCCCCGCATTTCGCTCGAATCCCAACAGAACAAAAGGGCCGAGCAATCCAGCTCGACCCCGTTCTTTTGCGCCGAAGGCGCCCTTCGCCGCGCAGCACTCAAATCGTCATAATCTCTTTTTCCTTAGCCTTGCAAAGATCCTCAATCCGCTTGATCTCCGCATCAGTCAACTGCTGCACCTCTTCACCCGCCCGCTTCTCATCATCGGCCGAGATCAGCTTATCCTTCGCAGCCTTCTTGATATGGTCATTCCCATCCCGCCGGATATTCCGAATCGCCGTCTTATGATCCTCCAGCGTCTTGTTCAACTGCTTGACGACCTCTTTCCGCCGCTCCTCGGTCATCGGCGGAACAGGCACGCGAATCACCTTGCCATCCGACATCGGATTCAGCCCCGTCCCCGAAGTCCGAATCGCCTTCTCGATCGCCGACACCATCCCCATGTCATAGGGCTGCACCAGAATCAGCGTCGGCTCCGGCGTACTCACCTGCCCCATCTGAGACACCGGAGTATCCGTGCCGTAGTAGTCCACCTTCACCTGGTCGAGCATATGCACATTCGCCCGCCCCGTCCGTGCTGCCAGCAGATGCCCGCGAAAATCCTCAACCGAGCTCTCCATCTTGCTCTTCAGTTGCTGGTGCAGACCCTTCAATGCCTCAATCCCTGCCATCGCTGATGCCATACTGTCTCCTCCAACGCAATCGATATTTTACAGAGACGCAACCAACCGTGCGAGGCGAGCCCGAAAAAGCCCCAAACCTAAGATTCGTCGGCTTCCGGTTCACTCTCGACTGGCCCTAAACCAAGCCCGCGGTTCGGCTTCTTCTTCTTCGACGGATACACCTTAGCCGCCACGGTTGGAGCCATGGCCTCCTTCACCAGGGCCTCAATCCCACGCCAGTACTTCACCTCGCCGGGCTGCGCCGACGGAATCGCCTGTCGCATCTGGCAGTGCCAAAGCGACCATTCCAATTCCTTCGCGCTCTTGTTCTTGATGGCAGCCTCAATCCGGTTCACTTCGGAAAATCGAGACACACTAACTCCTCAGCGCTCGCAGCCGTCTGCAAGCCTCCGCCAGGTCCTTGTCCTTCTTCGCAAAACAAAACCGCAGCAAATCCTCACCCTTCCCCGGCCTGAAGAACGCCGACCCCGCCACCGAAGCCACACCCGTCTTCGCCAGCAACGCCCGCGCCTTCTCCGCCGCCGTAGCCCCAGGCAAGTCCCCAGCCGAAGCCAGCACGTAATACGCCCCATCCGGAACATGCGGCCGCATCCCCGCATCTCTTAGCGCATCCACAATCATCGCGCGCTTCACCTCATGCTCCCGCGCCAACCCCTCATAAAAATCCGTCCCCAGCTTCTCCACCCCGTCCGCACATCCCTGCTGCATCGGAGCCGGCGCACACACATACGTCAGATCGTGAAAGTACCCAATCGAAGGAATCCACTTCGCATCGGCGATCAGATACCCGACCCTCCACCCCGTTACCGAAAACGTCTTCGAAAACCCCGACATCAAAATCGTCCGCTCCCGCATCCCCGGCAGCGTAGCAGGGCTCACATGCTTCGCCCCGCCATAAATAAAGTGCTCATAGATCTCGTCCGTGAACACAAACAGATCAAACTCTTCGGCAATCTCCGCCAGCCTCTCAAGCTCCCCGAGCGTAAAAACCTTCCCCGCCGGATTCGACGGCGTATTGATCACCATGGCTCGCGTCCTCGGCGTAATCGCCGCCCGCACGGCACCCAAATCCAATCCCCAATCGGGAGCCGTCAGCGCAACCGGCACAGGAACCGCACGAATCGAGCGCAGCGTACTCGCGTGATACCCATAGAACGGCTCAAACAACAAAACCTCATCACCCGGATTCAGAAGCGCCATCCCCGCCGCCTGAAACGCACCGGTCACCCCGTTCGTAACCAGAACCTCACGATCAGGATCAACTGTCAGGCCAAGAGTCCTCTCCGCCTTCCCGACAATCGCCACACGCAGCCGTTCAATCCCATCCATTCGCGTGTAAATATTCAACCCCTTCCGAATCGCCGCAATCGCCCCCTCAGCCACCACCTCCGGCACCTCGGTATCGCAAACTCCCTGCGCCAGATTCACCCCGCCAATCCGGTCGCACTCCTGCGTCATCGCGCGAATCTCCGACTGCACCACGCCGGGCGCCAACTCGCTCAATCCCAACCCTTGTCCCGAAGCCATTTCGATCTGTCCCATAGGCACGCCACTCCCGATCCAGCGTCTACGTCATCTTACGTCCACACGCAGCCGCGGCTCCACTTCCGCAATCAAGGAAACCCGAAGTGGGCAGCAAAAGGGCACAGCCGCAGCCGTGCCCTTTTGCCTAGCTCTCTCTACGAAGGAATTCGAACCACAGGCAACGTCAGCGAAATAGACGTCGCCGCCGGACTGCAAGCCGGATGTCCCCATCCACTCGAGCTCACCCCGATAGCGAATCCAGGCTGCGTTGTGATGTCGTACACAATATTGTCAGGGCGTGTCGTATCAGGGCCAACTCCTCCCGGAACATAATCCAGCTTCAGGCCGTTACGCGTGCGCCATGCAATATTGTGGTCCGCACACGACGAATCGCCGCTCACCCCAACCGCTCCAATCAACTGTTTCTTGGAGTTGTAGAGTGCCAGTCCGCCGCCGAACACATTCACTCCGCCGATTCTCCCGCCAACCATCGGATCATCCCACTGTCCATAGTCAGACGGATCGCCCCGATACGCCACATCCGTACTAACAGGATTGCTCGCCTGCAAACCGTACAGGCTCCCGCCCGGCTGTGTCGCACTGTAGAGATCCGCCGTTGAAAGCGCCAACCCCGGCAGGCTAAACGCATTGGCCGTATTCGCCTTCTGTGCCGAAATCGCCCGACTGCCCGGCCACTGCGATCCGCGATCGGTGCCCGTAAACGCCACTGCGCAAACAAACCCATCCCGATTCACGACCGTACCCCACATATCGAGGTTGAAACCTCCATTCATCGCCAATCGAGCCGAAACCAACGCCGTTCGCAACGCATCATGCGAGGGCAGTTGATTGCACGACGCCTGTCCGCCGTTGCCGTCACTGGCCGCCTGCACAACCGCGCCTCCGCGGGCCAGCAGACACACCGCAACCGCCAACGTCATCTTGATAAACCGACTCTTATTCACGCTCATAGCGCTTCCTCTCTCTTGAAAATAAGTTTTGGGTTCTACCGACCGCGTCGGAGACCATTTGTGACACGCGTCGCCACAACCACGTTCCAAATAGCTGCAGGGGCCGCTGCCCGACTAGGGCATGCAATACAAAGTCGTCGTAGCCTGCCGCGCCATCACGAAGTGACTAAGCGGACACGCCAAACCTACTTCTGTTCAACGACTAGCCTGGGAGTTTGGGCCGAGGGAGAAAACAACAACGCACCGATGGGGGACAAATCTACCACAGGACACGCGTCGATGGCGCCGCTTTCCGAAAGCAGGCCGAAACAAAAATCCCATGGCGGTTCGAATACGTAACGACTGTCAGATTAAACCCTAATTTGTACTGATACAAACTAGCGTTGTTCAGTACAAATTAGGGTTCATTTTGACAGCCAGCCCAGTAGACTCCGCCTGCTCCTGCGCGTGATAACTACTCCGCACCAGCGGCCCACTCTCCACATGCCTGAAGCCCATCCCCAGCGCCTCATGCTTCAGGAAAGCAAACTCATCCGGCGTGTAGTACCGCGCCATAGGCAGATGATCCCGCGAAGGCCGCAGATACTGACCGATCGTCAAAATGTCCACGCGCCTATCCGCCAGGTCGCGAAACACACTCAAAAGCTCGTGCATCTCCTCGCCCATCCCAACGATGATGCCCGTCTTCGTCACAATCTGATCGCCATCCCGATCCGAAAACATCTCCGCCGCAATCGTCTTCGCACCAGCCAAAAATCCAAGCGAACGCTCATACCGCCCGCCGCTCTTCGCCACGCGATACAGCCGCGGCACCGTCTCGATATTGTGATTCAAAATCTCCGGCCGAGCCGCCACCACCAGTCGCAGCGCCTCTTCCACGCCCTGGAAGTCCGGCGTCAGCACCTCAACCCTGCACCCCGGAGCCTGCAGCCGAATCTCCTCAATCACACTCACAAACGCCCGCGCCGCGCCCACATTATCATCATCGCGGTTCACGCTCGTGATCACCGCATGCGCTAACCCCAGCTGCGCCACCGCATACGCCACCCGCCGGGGCTCATCAAAATCGATCGGCTCTGGCTTCCCCTTCGGCACAGCGCAAAACCCGCACCGTCGCGTGCAAAGGTTCCCCAGCATCATGAACGTAGCCGACTTCTGGTTCCAGCACTCCCCAATATTCGGGCACTGAGCGCTCTCGCAAACCGTATGCAGATTCAGCTCCCGCGCCATCTTCTTCAGATTGTGAAAGGTCTCCCCCATCGGAGCCTTCGCCTTCAGCCACGCCGGCTTCGGCGCGGGCTTCCTCGGCGTCAGATCAATCTGGACCAGCCCCTCACTGAGCTGGGAAATTGGCGATGCAACTGGCGGAGTCATCTCTTTGATTGTATCGCCTCTTCCCGGGCCCGCCGCAGCGTCTCCACCACATCCCCGGTCGGATAAAACTCCATCGCAATCACACCCCCATACCGCAACTCCGCCAACCTCCGGTAGATATTGACGTAGTTCACCTCTCCGGTCCCCGGCTCATGCCGCCCGGGCACATCGGCCACATGAATCAACCCAATCTCATCAATATTCTTCTCCAGCTTTTCAATCAGATTTCCCATCCCGCGTTGCTCGTGGTACAGGTCGTACAGCACCTTCATCTTCGAGCTCCCCACTGCCCGCACAATCTCAAATGCCTCAGTAACGCCATCAAGATAGATCGACGGATTCTCCAACCGGTCAATCGGTTCAATCACGCCCGTCAGGCCGACAGCACCCAAAACCTCCGCGGCACGTTTCAGCGTCGCTATCGAAGCCGCTCGCTGTGCTCCCGGCGCAACTCCGTCTATCCGCTTTCCCGACAAAAGAATGATCTGCGCGCACCCCAATCGCTGCACCATCGGAATCAGTGCCTTTAGCTCCGCGATAAACCCATCCCCACCCGCAGGATCGGCAAACCCCAGCTTCATCCCCGACGTCGCGTCCACAGTAATATTCAGCGCCTTCATGCGCGCAAGGATGCGGCGCCAGTCCTCCTCAGACCACCGCGCAAACTCACCCACCAACTCGACATGCCCGTATCCCGCCTCGGCAACGCGCTCCAGGTTCTCCTCGAAGCTGCCCCGCTTATTCAGCGCCCACATCATGACAGAAAACTGTGGCCCAGCCGCCTCAGCCGCAGATCTCGATTCCGGCCACACCTGGCCCATCAGCCCACTGGACGCAGTCACCCACACCGCAGAAGCTGCGGCTACCTGCTTCACGAAGACCCTTCGACTCAGCATGCGCCCATCCTAACAAACCGGGCAACGCGTCATCGCAACCGATCCCGCACCTCAGGCCGCACCAGGTACAGAAAGAACACCAGCTCAAACAATCCCCGAATCACGAAGAAGGCAACGTGCGTCTTGCTGTAAAAGTACATGTCCCCCGTGGCCACCAGCAGACACCCTGCCAGCACCAGCGCCCAACCCCACCGGTACAACCGCAGCAGCCCAAAGATCCCCGCCGCCAGCAGCGTACAGATCGTCAGCACTCCATACTTACCGACGCCGCTCCCATACGCACCCCGGAGCGCACCATACACGTTCACCATCGTAAAAAAAAGCAAAAACAGGCATATCCCCGCAACACCCGGCAACATTCCGTGCGCCCGCGCCTCAAGTTTTTTTACGTCGTCTCTCTTGATCCCGTCCGTCTCACTCATAAGGTATGCAGATACGTCAGCAGATCCTCAATATCCTGCCGGTTCATGGTATTCCCCATCGCCGGCATCAGCCCATGCCCATGCAGAATCGTCCCCGTCACGCGCTCATCATTCGCCCGAGCTCCACTCGGCAGCGTCGGCCGTTTGAACACACCGAGCATCGGAGGCCCATGCAGCGGTTTGTCCTTCCGATCGTAGTGGCACTGCGCACAACGCGCTTGAAACACCGCATGTCCCTGCATCTGCTGCGCATTCAACTGCTCAAGGGGCATAGGCGGCGGCGCCGACTTACACCCCACCATCGCCGCAACAGCGATGCCCATAAAAAAAACTCTGAATTTCCTCACCTAACCATTCTCGCATCCACCTCGTAACCTTATGCACCTATACCCCACCACCACAGCATGAACCCAAGCATTACCAAGATTCTGCGACTGCGGCTTCGCTCGATTGTTTCTATCAGAACAGTAGGGGTTACAAATTCGTTCCTGTCCGAAAACTCTTCGTCAATCTAATTCGCTGCAGCGATCGCCGCCACGATCTTATCCATCGCCTCACGATCCTCGCTCGTACCCGGCGGATGATTCCCCACCATGATCGAAAAGATCACCGCCCGCCCACTCGCGCACTCCAGATAGCCACTCAAAGCCCGAGCCTCTCCCAGCGTCCCTGTCTTCGCAAACACATGATCTTTCAGCGGAGCCTTCGCAAACCGCGACTGCAGCGACCCATCCTCCCCACCCACCGGCAAACTCGTCTTCCACTTCCCAAACCATGGCTGCATCGACGCATACTGCAACAACCGCACCGTAGCCCGAGGCGTCACCAGATCATGCCCACTCAACCCCGACCCGTCGAAAAACACAAAATCATCCTTATCGATCCCGGCATGCTCAAGAAACGCACGCACCAGTCTCGCCCCTTCAACCGTCGATCCTTTGCTACACCAAACCCTCTTCCCTAAATGATGCAGCCACAACTCTGCATGCAGATTCTGGCTCACCTTGTTCGTAACAACCACGTCCTCCAACAACGTCGACGACCGATGCCTCGCCAGGGTCCTCTCTCTGCCTTCCAGAGGTGGTGGATTCATCAAACAGGAGCCACCTTCCAACCCACCGCTCACCTCAGCTTGCTCTTGGCCTGGTTCTTTCATCTTCGCCAGGAAACCCTCCGCATCCGTGGGAACTCGGTGCAATGCATGCGCCACTCCCGTCACCACAATCCCACGAGCCTCCAGCATCTCCTTCAAAGCTGTCGCCGCATACTCAGCCGGATCATGAATCGCGACCTCCTCATCATCAGGCTGCGCATCCACCGCAATCGACCCATACACCCGCAGCACCTTCGAACCCAGGGCACGTTCCATCTGCACGTGGCTCCCGCTCTTCTTCTCACTCGTCGTTACCGAAACATCCAGCGTGTAATATGCAGGCACTAAAGGATCAATCACCACCGTCGCAGGGCTACCAGCAGTTACACTCGGCGTCACCGTAACCTTCATCTGATTGTCATTGATCGTCAACGCCGACACCGGAGCCCCATACCCCCACACCGCATCATCAATCGACCAATCCTGCGCATAAGGCTCCCACGGAAACAGCGTATCGTCCCCCACCACATCCCCGTTCACGACTTTCAACCCCGTGGCCGCCACCTGGTCCGCCATCGCCTCCAGATACCGCAGCGGATTAACCTCCGGCAAAGGCGCAGCGCCCTTCTCCACCTTCGGCCTCAAAGCCGGAGCGACATAAGGAATCTCCCGCCCCGAAAGATTCGCGTCACCACCGCCCACCAGCACCAGGTCGCCCTTCAACGCAGTTGTCCCATCCATCACGCCCTTTGCAATGATCTTCGTCTCGAACGTAGTGTCAGGCCCCAGCAGAGCCACCGCCGCAGCCGTAGTAAACAACTTCGCATTACTAGCTGGCTGAAAAAGCTGCCCTTCATTCAGCGAATAAATCGGCGAGCCATCCATCTGCGTCACCGTAATCCCCCAGTGATCACGAACGACACCAGGCTCACCCAATAGCCCAGCAATCGACCGAGCCAACTCCGTACAAGGCCCACTCCTGCCAGCCTTCAACACCACGGCACCATCGCACCCAACATTCGTCATCTGTGCCCATCCCAACGGCACGCACACCAACGCAACCAGGCAACTCGTAGCTAGCCTCACCATCCGCGCAGTCTAGCACCAGCCATCGGCCACGAACATCCAGCGAGACTAAAATCCCTCAATGCCCTTCGCCGCACGCAGCCAACACGACTGGCACCTCCGCACCCGCACCCTTCCCCTCGGTCGCCGAACCCTCATCATGGGCATTCTCAACGTCACGCCCGACTCCTTCTCCGACGCCGGCCTCTTCTACGCACCCGGCCACGCCCCCGAACGAGCCCTCGCCCAGGCCCTCACGATGCTCAACGAAGGCGCCGACATCCTCGACATCGGCGGCGAATCCACCCGCCCCAACGCCACACCGCTCTCAGCGGACGAAGAGCAATCCCGCATCCTCCCCGTGATCGAAGCCATCCTCAAACAAAAACCCGAAAGCGTCCTCGACCCCATCATTTCTGTGGATACCTTCCACGCCTCCACCGCCCGCGCGGCCATTGAATCCGGAGCTGAAATCGTCAACGACGTCAGCGGCCACCTCTGGGACACAGCCATGTCCAAAACCTGCGCCGACCTCAACTGCGGAGTCATCCTCATGCACACCAGAGGCCGCCCACAGGAATGGCCAACCCTCCCTCCACTGGCACCCGAAGAAGTCCTTCCCGTAGTACTCACCGGTCTGACCGAACGCCTCGAAGCCGCCACCAGCGTCGGCATCCGACGCAACAAAATCGCACTCGACCCCGGCTTCGGCTTCGGCAAACGCCTCGACGAAAACTATCCACTCCTCACACACCTGGACCAGCTGCACAAACTAAAACTGCCCATCCTGGCTGGAGTCTCCCGCAAAGGATTCCTCGCCCACACCCTCACCCAGCACCCGTCGCTGTCGATCCTGCTCAGCGGTGCCACACCCTCGACCGTAGACCGCCTCAACGCCACCACCGCCGCCAACGTAGCCGCCATCCTGGCCGGAGCCCACATCATCCGCACCCATGACGTCCGCCCCGCCGTCGAAGCCGCAACCATCGCCGACCGCATCCTCACAGCCCTTTAGCCGTTCGTGCCAAAACAGAAAAAAATCTCAACACGGCTGTACACAGATCAAGCGGATAAAGCGGATAAGAAATAAAACACTCCACAAGACTCAGATCAAAGTTTTATTCGGTGTCATCTGTGTAAATCGGTGAAGCTTTTTTGCCACTAAACCGGATTCCCCGCCGAATCCGTATTCCAGCTCTCCGTCTGAAAAGCAATAAACACCGCAGTCCACGCATTCTTCGCAGGCAGATGAATCATCAGCGCCCCATCCTGCCAAATGCCATTATCCCCACCATGGTTGTTAAGAGGATTCCCCTGGTTCATATGGATATCGTGAATCCCATCCACCTTCCCGGAATCGGAAAACGCGCTGCCAAACGCATAGATCACGCCATCCTTATCCGCAATCGTCATATTCAGCAGCGTCACCACAGCGTTTTCGAGAGCCTTCGCCTTAGCCTGCTGAATCGCCTGCGCCTCTGCGCTTGCACCCTTCGTCTGTGCACTCGCCATCGGCAGCAACGTCATCTGAGCCTTCGTAATCATCGGCACCCCGCCCACCGTACTCCGCACAAAGTCCAGAGCCAACCCATCCGGCGCACTCTGTAACGTTGTCATCCCCATCGGAAGCGCGATTAGCCCCGCTAAATTCGGAGGCGTAAATCCTTCTTCAATCGCATAAAGCACCTCCGACCGATCCACCGACTGAATATTCACCGCAACCGTAAACGGCCCACGCGGCGCATTCATCGTGATCTGATAGTGCGCACTCGCTCCAGAGACGACCTTCCCCGAAACCGGATCACCCGCCAAAACACTGTAGTTCGCAATCGGCATAGTGCCTCCTCCTCCGTATCATCCTAGACCTTACCCGGGTACCCATCTGCCACCACGCGAATCCTCAAGACGGACGCTGGTATCGGTGCTATTCTTAGGCGAAGGAAAGACGAATTGACTACTGTAATCCTTATCCTTGCCGCGCTCCAGATCGTCACTCTGGTCGTCCTGTTCCTTCTGCTGCGCAAAACCTCGGCACCCGTGCAGGACCCGCGCCTCAATCAGTTAGCCGACACGCTCCCGTCGCAACTCACCCGTCTGGACGCCCGTTTCGAAGGCCTCGATCATCACGTCCGCAGCGAGCTGACTCAGCTTCGCGCTGACGCCGCAGCCGAGGCGCATCGCACTCGCGAATCCGCCGCAGCCGACTTCAGCAACCTCCGCGGCGAGATCACCCGAACCATCGCCGAACTAAGCAATCTCCTTCAAACCAGCCTCAACGCCTTCAGCGCCGACAACAAAACCTCCGACGAAACTCTCCGAACCGCAGTCCAGCAGAATCTCGACTCCATCGCCCAGCGTCTCACCTACTTCATTGGCGAGGTCAATCGCAGCCTGATCGAGGCGCGCGAGGCCTTGCACACCCGCCTCAACGAAATCTCCGGCGAAACATCAAGCCAGCAGGAAAAACTCCGCTTCACCGTCGAAGACCGTCTGACCAAACTCAACGAAGACAATGCCGCCAAGCTCGAAGAGATGCGAGTCACCGTCGATGAAAAGCTTCATGCCACCCTGCAGACTCGTCTTACCGAATCGTTCGGCGCTGTTAGTGATCAGCTCATTAAAGTCCACACTGGTCTTGGCGAGATGACCCTGCTCACCTCCGGCGTCAACGATCTCAACCGCATGTTCTCTAACGTGAAATCTCGCGGCGGTATCGCCGAAGTCATGCTCGGCAGCCTGCTCGCGCAGACCCTGGCCCCATCTCAGTATCTTCATAACGCCCAAGTCAAGCCCGGAACCCAGGAAGTTGTCGAATACGCCGTTCGTTTTCCAGGCACGACCGGCGAGACTTTACTACCCATCGATGCCAAGTTTCCCCGCGAAGATTGGGAGCGGCTGGAATCCGCGCTCGAGTCCGGCGTTCAGGAAGATATCGCCTCGACCGGCAAAGCGTTTGAGACAGCCATCCGCACCCAAGCCAAACTTATCTCCAACAAGTACATCAACGAGCCCATCACTACTCCTCACGCCATCATGTTCCTGCCTACCGAGAACCTCTTCGCCGAGATTGTTCGCCGCGACGGCCTCCAGGCCGACCTCCAGCGCAACTATCACGTCACCATCGCAGGCCCTAGCACCCTCTCCTGCATCCTCATTAGCTTCCAGATGGGCTTCCATATGCTCAACCTCCAGAAAAAAGGCGATGAGGTGTGGAAGGTTCTCGCCTCGACTCGCACAGAATTCGACAAGTTCGGCGATTTGATGACCTCGATGGAAAAGCAGGTTGGCACCGTCCAGAACACGATCCAGAAGCTCGGCGTGCGTACCCGCGCCATTAACCGCACTCTCCGCGACGTCAGCGAGACCGACACAAGCCCGGGGAACGTCCTCGGCTTCGACGGGGTAGCCCCTCTCCTCGCCGCCTCAGGCGAGGACGATTGACAGGACTGATTTCTCGGTATTACACCGAACCCCGCTTTGCTTTACACTCACCTAGGCGCTCAGTATGCTTGATGTTGGCTGTGCAGGCTTGCGCGCACGAATTCCAAGTTTGATTCCAGAGGTAAACAGGAGAACGAAATGGCAGCAGTAGACGAAAAAGTTAAGCAGATTATTGTCGAGCAACTCCAGGTTGACGAGGCTGAGGTCACACCTGGCGCAAGCTTTCAGGAAGATCTAGGGGCCGACTCCCTCGACGTCGTGGAACTCGTCATGCAGTTCGAAGAGGCCTTTGACATTCAGATTCCCGACGAGGACGCCGAGAAGATTAAGACTGTCAAAGACGCCGTCGATTACATCGAAAAGAATCAGAAGGCGGCAAAGTAAAAAATGGAGCAACGTCGTGTCGTCGTAACCGGCCTCGGGCTTCTCTGCGGGGTCGGTAATACAGCGCCTGAGGTCTGGAAGGGCCTCCTGGCAGGCCACAGTGGTATGGCCGAGATCAAAGCCTTTGATCTCACCGGCCATCCTGTCCGCTTCGCCGCAGAGGTCAAGAACTTTGACCCCCTCGTCTTCGTGGACAAAAAAGAGGCCCGCAAGATGGGCCGCTTCATCCACTTCGCCCTGGCTGCCTCGGCCGAGGCAATGGAGAACTCCGGCCTCAAGGTCACCGACCAAAACCACGACCGTATCGGCGTTCATATCGGCTCAGGCATCGGTGGCTTCGACGTCATCGAGCGCGAACACATCAACCTGCTCAACGGTGGTCCACGCAAGGTCTCGCCATTCTTTATCCCCGGCGCCATCATTAACCTCGCCGCCGGCCACGTCTCCATCAAATACGGCGCGCGCGGCCCCAACGAAGCCACCGCAACCGCCTGCACCACCTCCGCCCATGCCATCGGCGACGCCTTTCGTCTTATCCAGCGCGGCGATGCCGACGCGATGATCGCAGGCGGCACCGAAGCCTCCATCACCCCCCTCGGCGTAGCGGGATTCGCCGCCATGCGTGCCCTCTCCACACGGAACGAAGATCCCCAGCACGCCAGCCGTCCGTTCGACAAGGATCGCGATGGCTTCGTCGTCGGCGAAGGCGCAGGCATCCTGATCCTCGAAGAACTCGAGTTCGCCAAAGCCCGTGGCGCAAAGATCCTCGCCGAGATCGTCGGCTACGGCCTCTCCGCCGACGCCTTCCACATGACGGGCATGGCCCCCGAAGGCGAAGGCTGCGCCCGCTCCATGACCCATGCCCTCAAGGTTGCCGGCGTCTCACCCGATCAGATCGACTATGTCAATGCCCACGCCACTTCGACGCCTCTCGGCGACGCGCTGGAATCCAAGGCCATCGAAACTGTCTTCGGCGAGCGCGCTATCAACCATAAGCTCCTGGTCAGCTCGACCAAATCCATGACCGGGCATCTTCTTGGCGGAGCAGGCGGCCTCGAAGCCGGCATCACCGTCATGGCCATGCTTGAGCAGACCGCGCCTCCAACGATGAACATCGTTGAACTCGATCCGCAATGCCGCCTGAACTACGTGCCCAACAAGCCCCAGGCCGCAAAAATCGACTACGCCCTGTCCAACTCCTTCGGCTTCGGCGGCACCAACGGCTCCCTCGTCTTCAAACGCTGGACCGAATAGCCCATCGCCTCACCTTACTTCTATCCTTTAGACCAATGACTCCGTCTTCGGCAGCTACTCGTGCTTGACCTCGATCGGCCCCATTACAGGAACGGCATCTGCTTCCACCTTCGATAGCTTTAACACAACGGCAGGCTCGCTGCGCATCAACTCCAGGAATGCTTCTCCGCAAATCCTCCTCTCACAAAAGTTCATCAACAAAATAGAAGCACCGAACAGAAAGACCGTCTCTCGGGGCGGTCTTTGCCCTTAAAGCCACTCGTCTCCGAAATCTCTTCCCAAAATATCGATATAAAGGTTCCCGCAGGCACTCAGGAGAATCCTCATCATGAAATTGCGCATGGCCCTCGCCCTCATCGCCCTCACCATCACCGCCTATGCAGAAGTCTCTCTCCCCAAACTCTTCTCCGGCCACATGGTTCTCCAGCGCGACATGCCCATCCACCTCTGGGGAAACGCCACCGCCGAAGAAAAGATCACCGCCGAGTTTCATGGCCTCACCGCATCCACCACAGCCGACAGCATCGGCCGCTGGAGCATCTACCTCCCCGCCCAGCCCGCAGGCGGTCCCTTCACTCTCGTCATCCGCGGCAGCAACACCGTCCAGCTCGACGACATTCTCCTCGGCGACCTCTGGTTTGCCTCCGGCCAATCCAACATGGAGATGCCTCTCTCTGGCTTCCCCGGCAACGCCGTCGTTCAGGATGCCGACAAAGAGATCGCCGCCGCCAACTACCCCAACATCCGCCTCCTCCGCATCGATAGAGACGCAGCCGACTACCCGCTCGAAGACGTCAAAGCCGCAACCGGATGGTCAACCTGCACTCCGGATACCGCCAAAGACTTCTCCGCCGTCGCGTACTTCTTCGCGCGCGATCTGCAAAAGGCGCTCCCTGGCAAACAACCTATCCCCATCGGCCTGATCGACTCCACCTGGGGAGGCACTCCCGCCGAAGCCTGGGCCAGCCTCGACGCTCTCGGCGCTGATCCTGCGCTCATGCCCGTCTTCGCCACCCGCGCCGAGCACATGGACCACGAAGCCACCGAGAACCGCCTCGACCAGGCCGACAAGCTAGCTCGCGAACAAGGCCGCCCACCCACTCCGAACCGCGACTGGCACCCCAACCCCGAATCCTGGCGTCCCGCCGCACTCTACAACGCCATGGTCGCACCCTTCACCCCACTGCCCATCCGCGGAGTCATCTGGTACCAGGGCGAATCCAACTCAAGCTACGCCGCCCTCTACAACCGCATCTTCTCCACCATGATCAAGGACTGGCGCACCCAATGGCATCAGGGCAACTTCCCCTTCCTCTACGCGCAGATCTCCGCCTTCGCCAGCACGCCAAAAGAAAACTGGGGCCTCCTCCGCGACGCGCAACGCAGAACCCTCTCCCTCGCCAACACAGGCATGGCCGTCACCATCGACATCGGCGACGAGCACAACGTTCACCCCTCCAACAAACAGACCGTCGGCGAACGCCTCTCACTCCTGGCCCGCCACGTCGCCTTCGGAGAGAACATCTTCTCCTCCGGCCCTCTCTTCCGCCTCGCTTACCCCAGCGCAGGAGCCATGCACGTCTGGTTCGACAACGCAGCCGGACTCCAGTTCCGCGGCACTCCCGCGGGCTTCGAAGTAGCTGGCCGCGACGGCGTCTTCGTCCCCGCCAACGCCCACATCGACGGCGAAACCGTAACAGTCGAAAGCCTCACCGTCCCCAGCCCCCAATACGTCCGCTACGCCTGGCCAAACTTCCCCAAGGCGAACCTATACAACGGAACCGGACTCCCCGCCTCAACCTTCACATCCTTCCAGCCCGCATCGGCACCTTAGCGAAACGCCACACCCACGCAGCCGCAACTGATCTCAAAAAAGAAAATCCCAGGTCATTGAAACCTGGGATTTTTCTCGCATCAGAACGACGTCGCTTGAAAACGCCTTCTAGCTTGTAGCCGCAGTAAATCCCACATAAATCAGCAGACCCAGCACCCACCATCCCACCACCACGGCAGCAGCCTTCCCCATCGATACCTTCGCCACAATAGCAGTCCCAATGATCAGCAGCACCAGGTTCCACAAGCCGATCACGTCGAAGAAGGTCAGAGCCGCCTTCAACGCCGGTCCCGAGTCAGGCATAAAGTAAGCCAGGTTCGTCCCCACCGGGTTCCTGGCATCGTAAGATTCAGCGCTGTTGCCGAACAGCAGAGTCAGTATCGACAATAACCCCGTTAGCAGTCTGGGAAGTCCAGCATACATGCACACCGCGAACATCTGGCCAAACGTCGTCTTCGCCCCCAGCCCAAAGTTAAAGCTGGCCCAGTAGATCAGCGCGAAGATCGCCACGAACACCAGGATAAAAACGAACGCACAATAACTCGCATAGCGGGTAATAGTCGCCGAGAGACGCATCTGGGCGGTTCTTTGTTCCGGCGTCAGGCTCGCCAGCCTCTCTTCCGTCTTCGGACTCTGGTGGACCTGATTTTCCGACACCCGGTCCCAACCCACCTGTTTCTCCACCACAACGCTTGACGCCACCGTCACCAGCACCATCAGCAAAAACGGCAGCCACCACGCTGTGCTCCGCAGGATGTCCTTAAACGTCTTGCTCGGAGCAACAAATACATCGACGACTCGCTCGACCTGGCTCAATCCCCGTCCAGAAGCCTGTCCTTCCACAGCAACGACGTCACTCATAAATTCTCCTCGCGCGGCTTTCCTGCGTTGCAAAAAATAACTTTTTTGGGCGCTGCCGGATTGTAGCCCGCTCCGGCTATGCCTCCCAACAGAAATCTTCATCATTCTGTGTGATGTTTTCGACCGCCAAGACACTCGAAGTTGTAATCATCCGCTAAAAGCGGGGACACTTAGGGCCCTCAGGCTCCTGAAAATAGGCCAAGGAAAAAGGGGCCTTTCCTATTCGTCTTCTCCATTTTTCCCCATTGCCTCGTTTACTTTCGAATCCAAAGCTCAAAACCTTCTTATTTTCTTTCTCTTACGGCTGGCGAAAAAAATATTTCATCAAAACGGCAAAGAAAATCTCTTGTCAAGTCTCAAAACGACTAGCCCATTTACAAATCAACAATATCCACGTGGAATTTAGTTAGGTTGAACTCGCCATACTGGATATATAGATCAAAAACAAAACCCCGGACCATCCTCCGGGGCTAACTCGTTTGTTTGGAAATATTTGGAGCTAACCCTTTTATTATCAGATTTTTAGCAGACAGTCGAACTCCTCAAACCAATGAATACAGGATAGTTATGCCCTGGCAATGGGGGTTACTCCCATGCAGGGAGGAACTTCCTGAGTGAGTGCTAATAGAAATCGGCACAGCTCAGAAAATACCCACACGTCCGGCATACCAGCTTGCATCGGCTATCCTCCAGCCGCGAACTGCAAGTCGGACAGAACCGCGAGTGGTGCTCCAAAGAAAGTGAACACTCCGCGGGAATCGGTTCTGTCGCGACGTTGGGCGTGGATGGAATCTGCATCAGAAAATCCTAGCGCAGAAAGTCAATTTTCAACGTCCTTTACCTCCACCAACGCATCGAAGGAGGTACCGTTATCAGGTAGGGTCAATACGAAAGACAAACAGGAGATACACGATGGATCGCAGCGCATCAGCAGTCTGGCACGGCAGCCTCAAAGAGGGCAGCGGAACAATTTCAACCCAGAGCGGCACACTGAAAGAGACACAGTACAGCTTCAAGGCCCGCTTCGCCGACGGCGTTGGCACCAATCCCGAAGAGTTGATCGCCGCCGCACACGCCGGCTGCTTCACCATGGCTCTTAGCGCCGAAGTCACCAAGGCAGGCCTCACCCCGGACTCCATCGAGACCACCGCACTCCTCACCCTCGACCTGCACGGCGAGAAGCCCACCATCACCAAAATCCACCTGACGACCAAGGCCAGTATCCCCGGCATCGACAAAGCGAAGTTCGACGAACTCGCTCACAACGCCGAAGTTGGTTGCCCCGTCTCCCGCGTCCTCAAAGCCGCCCAAATCACCCTCGACGCAACCCTGCTCTAATCGCGCAACCCTCTAGTGGGCATGGCCGTGATGGTCATGCCCATGATGATGGCCATGCGCCCCCACGGCCTCAAGCTCCGGAGGCGCACTGCACCCATGGGTGGTCTCGCAGCCCGTCGTCTCAAACTGAATCGTCGTATGCGTAATGTGAAAGCGATCACGCAAGGCGCAGTTGATTCCGGTCAGGATATCGCCGCACTCTGACATCGGCATCTCGGCAATCGTGACGTGGCTCGCCAGAGCATGCGACTGCGAACCCAGGCTCCACACATGCAGATCGTGCACATCCAGAACGCCGTCGACGGAAGCCATCGCCGCACGAATCTCACCCAACTGAAGATTCCGAGGGGTCCCTTCCAGCAGAATATTCAACGTCTCGCGAATAATCCCAGCTGAACTCCACAGAATCATCCCGGCAATAACGATCGATAAAACCGGATCGATCCACGCCATGCCGGTGAATAGAATCGCCGCGCCGCCTGCAATGACAGCAGCCGTCGACAGCGTATCGCCCAGCATATGCAAGAAGACGCTGCGAATATTGACGTCGCCGGAAAAACGCCAGAGCAGGGTCGCGATGGTGCCATTCATCAGCACACCAGCCGCAGCAACATACATCATCAGCCTAGGCTGAACCGCTACGGGAGCGCTAAGCCGATGGACCGCCTCAATCGCGATCCACATCGACAGCACGACGAGAGTCGAAGCATTGACGAAAGCAGCCAGCACACCAGCCCGCTGATACCCAAAGGTCTTCTGATCAGTCGCCGGCCGTGCCTGGAAGTAGACAGCCACAAAGGAAAGCGCAATCGCCAGGAGGTCGCTGACGTTATGTCCGGCTTCAGAGATGAGTGCCAGAGAATGCGCGCGCAACCCAAAGTAGAAAGTTGCGCCCACATAGGCGAGCGTAAGCACCATCGAAACCTGCAGCACCCGCTGCATCTTGCCGTTCGGGGTGGCGACCATATGCATGAATCAAGTGTAGTCTGCGCAACAGCAGCGTTCAATCGCCGTTGTGCGGATTCGAGGAACTAAGTCGCAGCCCACTCCACGACTCTGCAACAACGATGCTGTTCGCCGGATTCTGCGGCAGGTACCGTACTTGTACCGGCAGATCCGTCCGTATGCCGTGGACATACTCTGCCAGCGAAGTCACATCCTGGGCACACTCATAGGTGACCCCGGCAATCCGGTAGTTATAGACAATAATCTGAGGCGTCGGAATCGAAGCATCGAGCGGCGATGACGCCTCCGCAACGCTCAGCCCGCCGTTGCGGGCCTCTGTAATCATCGTGTCCATAATCGTACCGTCCGTAATCCGTCCGGAACGGGCAAGCAGCTCACGGCGCTCCCGCTCAATCTCTTCCGCGGTTGGCTTCCGACGCGTAAAGACGTAGGTGAGTACCCCGCCCACGGCCACAACTCCGACGCTGATCGCCGTGATGACCCGCGGAGAACGCAGAGAGAACGACAAAGGAATTGAAGTCAGCAAGAACACATTCACCTGTGCAAAAGCATATTCGATAACAGGCGATTCGGCAGAAAGAGGTACTGCCTGAGTAACCTTGCCTCGTCGCGGTAAAATGGCAACTCCGCACCGCGAGCCGATAGACGGTTGGCGATATACTGGAAGTTGCCCATGAAGCCGCCTTTTTCTCGCTCTGCAAAGTCAGCTGCCTCCGTAAAAATCACTCCGACCCTGCCGTCCGATCTCGCGCATCCGCTGGATCTGGCCAACGGCCGTCGCATCCGCTCGACCACCGTTATCTGTGTCCGCCGCGGCGACTCTGTCGTTATGGCAGCCGATGGCCAGGTCTCCATTGGCGCAACCATCATGAAGGGCTCGGCAAAAAAGATCCGCCGACTCTATCAGGACAAGGTTCTGGCCGGATTTGCCGGATCCACTGCGGACGCCTTCTCACTGTTCGCACGGTTCGAGGTCAAGCTGGAGCAGTATGCCGGCAATCTCGGCCGCGCCGCCGTCGAGCTCGCCAAAGACTGGCGCACCGACAAGATGCTGCGTCAACTCGAAGCTCTCTTGATTGTGTGTGATGCGAAGCAGACGTTTCTGCTCTCGGGCACGGGCGACGTGATCGATCCCGACGAGGGCATCGCCACCATAGGCAGCGGCGGCAGCTACGCCCTGGCCAGTGCCCGCGCGCTGATGGAGAATACGAATCTCAACGCTCGCGAGATTGCGACCAAAAGCTTGAAGATCGCCGGCGATATCTGCATCTACACCAACAGTCAGATGACGATTGAAGAGCTGAAGTCCGAGACCCCAGCGAACCAATAGCATCCATTCTTCGTAGAACCTCAAGATTCGCCGCAACCGATCGCGACAAGGAGCACCGCACCATGGCAATCTTTCTCCCCGGAGCCGCTGAAGACCAGGCGCTCGCACTCGATGAGATGACACCGCGCGAGATCGTCGCGGAATTGGACAAGTATGTCGTTGGACAACATGCAGCCAAGCGCGCCGTCGCCATCGCTCTGCGCAACCGCATGCGCCGGCAGAAGCTTTCGCCTGAACTCGCCGATGAGATCATGCCCAAGAACATCATCATGATCGGACCGACCGGCGTAGGAAAAACTGAGATTGCGCGCCGTCTCGCCAAATTGACCAACTCGCCCTTCCTCAAGGTCGAAGCCTCAAAGTTTACTGAAGTTGGTTATGTCGGACGCGACGTTGAGTCAATCGTCCGCGACCTGGTGGAGATCTCCATCGACATGGTTCGCGAAGAAAAAATGGAAGAGGTGGAAGACAAGGCAGAGTTGGCCGCGGAAGACCGTCTTCTCGATCTCCTGCTTCCGCCAACGCCATCCGTGACAGCCGCGCCAGAGGCAGAAAGTAACGTCATCCAGCTTCCTGCGGCGACCGACTCTGAGGACAAACCGGGCGAGCGGGAACAGCGGACCAGAGACAAGCTGCGGCAGCAGTTTCGTGAGGGGAAGCTCGATGAGCGCATCGTCGAATTAGATGTTCGCGACCGCAATCAGCCAAGCTTTGAAGTGATCTCCAATCAGGGTTCGGAGGAGATGGATATCAATCTCAAGGACATGCTCCCGGGACTCTTCGGACAGCGCACGAAGAAGCGCAAGATGAAGGTGGCTGAGGCTTTCGACTACCTCGTGCAGGAGGAGGAGAACCGCCTCATCGACATGGACCAAGTGACCCGGCTTGCCGTGGAACGTGTTGAAGATTCAGGGATTGTGTTTCTCGATGAGATCGACAAGATCGCCGGCCGCGAAGGGGGTCATGGACCGGATGTCTCGCGCGAAGGAGTGCAGCGCGACATTCTGCCGATTGTTGAAGGGACTACGGTTAACACGAAGTATGGGATGGTTTCGACCGACCATATTTTGTTCATTGCGGCTGGTGCGTTTCATGTCTCCAAACCGAGCGATCTGATCCCGGAACTGCAGGGCAGATTTCCGATTCGGGTAGAGCTTAACTCGTTGACGGTGAACGATTTTATTCGCATCCTGACCGAGCCTAAGTCTTCGCTGGTCAAGCAGTCTACCGCGTTGCTGGAGACGGAAGGTTTGAAGCTTGAGTTCTCGAAAGAGGCGATTGCGGAGATGGCACAGTTTGCCTTCCGGGTGAACGAAACTACGGAAAACATTGGTGCTCGCAGACTTCACACGATTCTTGAAAGAGTGCTGGATGAGATCAGCTTCCAGGCTCCGGATTTGTTCAAGAGTCCTCGAGCAGAGATTACAGAAGAGGGCGTTGTGGGCGAAGTTCATGCCTCTGCTCCGCTTACGTCTGAGCCGCAGGTGCCCTCGCCGCCGCTGCCAGTAATCGAGCGGCAGACTGCCACGGGAGTGGAGAAGGTGATCGTGGTCGATCCAGAGTATGTGCGGCAGCAGGTTGCCTCTATCGTGAAAGATCAGGATCTCTCGCGGTATATCTTGTAATTTTTTTTGGCATGTAGAAGCCGCGTTTTTTCAGGGTGGTTTGCGTTTTCCACCGTGAAAAAGCGTGGTTGATACATGGTAAATCGTGGTCGTTAGGTGGACATAGCGTGGTTCTTATTGCCATGGCGGAACCTGCGAAAAAAATAACAACTTTTTTGTAATTTTTTTGTTTATTTTTGAGAGATGCTTTGAGCCCTGAGGGTCTCCGTCTCCGCATCCTCGTGCCCGGTTTGTGTATCCGGCCAAGGGGGATTGAGATCAACAGATGGTGCGGTCCGATGGAACTCTATGGTGATGTTTACCGCGTCAACACAGGCCTATGCTGCATCGAGCGATGTTGGACGTGAGCAACTCCGGTGAATAACCGAAGGTTAAACGCTTAAACCCTAAGTGGCCACGGATTGCGTGTTACATACCCTTCGAGAGTGCAATCGGCTTGGATTTTTCATGCAGGGTTCTTGCTTGATGTTGGATAATTGAGGCATAGTAGACGCCCGACGCCTTAGAGATGGTGGCAACCAGTCTTCCGTGATCGGCTTGGATTCATCAAGACGAGGCGGGTCTGGCGGGTAGAGGATTGCACCTCTGGCTTACTTAGCTAATTCCGGTTCGTAGTTTTTCCGGATAGTTTCCGAAACGCTCAATGTGCGGGCCGGCGCAGACGGCGAACGAGAGTTTTTTTTTCTCATGATTCATGGCGACAGGATTTGGTTGAGTCGCCGGCAAGGTGTGTCTCACGGGCCGATTCTGGCCAATTCCAACGTTGAGATTCATGGAGCCTGATGAATTTTTCGTTTTTACCCGACCTAATGGCGCTGGCGATTCTGATCGTCATCCTGTTGCTGCTGCGACGGCGGCATCCGCAGGGACGGGCAGATGTGTGGCTGCTGGGTCTTTTCTTCACTCTGGTTGAAGCGGTCGCTCATACGTTTTATCCGCAAAATGGTCTGCCGCCCAGAGGGCTGCACGTGATCGTAATGGATTGTTATCTGGCTGCTGGTGTGGTCTTTGTCTGGGCTTCCGGCGGATATCCGTTTTCGAGAAACTCCGAACTGATGTACCTGACGCTGAACACCCTGCCGCTGGTGGCGATCACGACGCTGTACGGTTTGCACATCTATTCGGCGGTAGCGTTCTTTGCGTCGATAGCCGCCGGTCTGGTGATTGGTGTCTCGAGCTCGCTTTATCTGCGTCACAACTGGAAATTTGCGGCGCTGCACGTCTGCGGCTGGCTGACAATGGGATACCTGATTCATCGCGGCGAGTACCGAAATGGAGTGTACTGGGCCCTGTGCTGCGTGTACACGATCGCTGCGGTCAACTTTCAGCGCCGCCTCGCCCATCACAGTACCGGCAAGCTGGCGATCGTGACCGGATTTGTCATCTGGGCGCTTTGCCTGCTGCTGCATCCCTGGATCGTACAGTACCGTGCTTATGCCGACATCGCGTCGCACATCTGGAACATGCAGAAGTCGCTGATCTCGATTGGAATGATTCTGGTGATGCTGGAAGAGCAGGTTTCGAGCAACGAGTGGCTCGCACTGCATGATGAGCTGACCGGCCTGCCCAACCGGCGGCTGTTCGCCGACCGGCTTACGACTGCAATTGACCGCGCCGACCGTGCGCAGAGCAGGCTTGCCCTGTTGATCCTGGACATGAACGGCTTCAAGAACATCAACGACACGATGGGTCATCAGGCGGGCGACCAGGTGTTGCGCGAGGTCGCGTCGCATCTGCGGAGAAGCGTGCGTGCCTCGGATACGCTGGCGCGGCTTGGCGGCGACGAGTTCATCATCGTTGCGACGGATCTTGATGTCGGCCAGTCGCTGGATCATTTCATGGAGTCGGTGCGGGGTGCGCTGGATCATCCGATTCTGGTGGACGGGCACTCGATGATCGTCTCAGCAAGCATGGGCATGGCGATCTATCCCGATGATGCCGACGACTCGATCAAGCTGCTGCGAATAGCAGACCAGCGCATGTACTCGTTGAAACGGAGACCGGAGTTTTCACCGAAGGGCGCGAAGCCCGCTGTGGTGGATTCGTCGACGATTGCGGTAGTGGGTGGTCAGCAGTAACGGCAGCATCCCTGAAAAGAAGTTGACGCAAGAAAGAGGGACCCCTCCGCGAGTCCCTCTTACTTGTTTGGGGCAAGTCAATCTGGATTGGTAAAGACTGCAGTGGCTTAGTGACCGCGAGGGTGTCCTTCACGCTTTTCGTTGCCGTGGAAGTTTTCCACGTGACCGTTCCATCCTTCGCGGGGCTTATCGCCAGCGTGAGGATACTCGCCGTGGTAGCCGTGCTCAGGGTGATAGTGGTTGTCAACGTGGCCGGAGAAGTGCTCGGGACCATGGAACCATGGGCCCGCTCCGATAAAGACACCACCGTTGAACCATTCGGGACCGTAGTAGCCGTAGGGTGCACAACGGTAGGGCGCAGCATCGTAGTAGCCGTAGGGGCACGCGGGGGCTACGCCGACGCTAACGGATATCTGTGCTTCTGCTGTTTTGGGAGTTGCGATTGTGAGACACAGACCTGCGAGTGCAAGTGGTGCAAGAAATTTAAAGCCACGCATGTTTTTCACCTCTCCAGCGTTAGAGAAAGATGGTTATGGAAGAGTTGTGCGTCGACTGTCAGTTATTACAGATGTTTTGGAGAGCCTGTTTTAGAAAGGTTGCCTAGCAACATAAAGAAGATTTTGGTGGAACGATAATGCCGCGATTAGAAAGGTTTTGGAAGCCGGAGCCGGGCTGCAAAAAATGTAACCGCGCCTGATCGGCGCGGTTACATTTCTATCGCGTGTGAAGAGTTGTCAGCGAGCTGCTCCGGCAGGTTCGCTGATCTCGCTGAGGCGCTTTTCGAGCAGGACTTCAAGATCGACGATCGCTTTGGAGAAGCCATCGATGCCTTCCTTCAGCTTGTCCGTGGCCATATGATCGGCGGCGTGCATCTTGTCGAAGGTCGCCTTGTCGACGGTGATCTTCTGGATGTCCAGCTTTTGCGCGTTGGCGGGATCGAGCTTGCGTGGGAGATCGCCGTCGGTGGTGGAGAGCTCTTCAAGGAGCTTGGGTGCGATGGTGAGCAGATCGCAGCCGGCAAGCTCTTTAATCTCGCTGGTGTTGCGGAAGCTGGCGCCCATGACGACTGTCTTGTAGCCGAATTTCTTGTAGTAGTTGTAGATGGTGGTAACCGACTGGACGCCGGGGTCGTCGGGGCCGTCGTGGTTGCCGTTGGGCTCGTTCTTCTTGTACCAGTCGAGAATGCGTCCGACGAAGGGCGAGATGAGGGTAGCTTTCGCTTCGGCAGATGCGATCGCCTGATGGAGACCGAAGAGGAGCGTCATGTTGCAGTGAATACCCTCTTTTTCGAGGATCTCAGCCGCCTTAATGCCCTCCCATGTGGACGCGAGCTTGACGAGAATGCGATCGCGAGAGATGCCAGCCTTGTCGTACAAAGCCATGATCGCCCGAGCTTCGGCAACAGACTTGTCAATGTCGTAGGAGAGCCGGGCATCGACCTCGGTGGAGACGCGGCCGGGGATGATGGCGAGGATCTTGCGGCCGAAGGCGACTTCGAGGGGGCGGAAGGCCTGGGCGGCGATGTCCTTATCCGAGGCCCCGGGGCCAGCGTCCTTGCGCACCTGCTTCAGCACATCGTCGACGACGGACTGATATTCGGCCTTCTCGGCGGCGGCGGCAATCAGAGATGGATTCGTGGTCGCATCCTGCGGGCGGAACTGCTCTATGGCGTTGAAGTCTCCGCTGTCAGAGACGACGGTGGTGTACCCACGAAGCTGTTCGAGAAATGATGCCATGGTGTGCTCTCCTTCGCTGTTCATGCTGATTTTATCAAGAGTATTGGGCGACCGCGGATTTTCAGGGATAAGAACGGATGAAAACTTAACACCGATTGACACCGATGACACGGATCAAAGAACAGACAAAGGATGAGTTGCAATGTGACGGAACTGATTGTCAGTGTTGATCTTTCGTTTGCGTCTTGTGTTTTTTAAAATCCTGTTTTCTATCCGGGTAATCCTTTTATCTGTGCAATCGGTGGTGAGTTGTTCTATCCGGCTGCGAATTCGTTTTCCAGGATGCCGAGGCCGTCGATCTCTACTTGGATGCGGTCGCCGGGCTGGACGGCTCCCACGCCTGCAGGGGTTCCGGTGGGGATGAGGTCTCCGGGCTCAAGCGTCATCGTTTGGGTGATGTAGCGGAGCACCTCGGCGATAGGGAAGATGAAATCGCGGGTGGAGGCGTTCTGTTTGACTGTTCCGTTGAGCCGGGTGATGACGGTAACTGGCGCGCCACCAGCGGGATCGATCTCGTCGGAGAGGATGGGGCCGACGGGGCAGAAGGTGTCGAAGCCCTTGCCGCGGGTCCACTGGCCGTCGGACTTCTGGATGTCGCGGGCTGTGACGTCGTTGACGATGACATAGCCGCGAATGTAGGGGCGAACGTCTTCGTCGGGGCCGATCCTGTAGCAGCGGCGGCCGATGACGATGCCTAGCTCGCCCTCGAAGTCGACGCGAGTGGAGATGGCCGGGATGCGGACGACGCCTTTGGGCGCGAGCAGGGAAGAGGGTGGTTTGAAGAAGAGCAGAGGTTCCTTAGGAACTTCGTTGCCGAGCTCGGCGGCATGGTCGCGGTAGTTGCGTCCGACGCAGAGAATCTTCGACGGCGTGACGGGCGGGAGGAGATGCAGGCCGGAGATGGGCGTGGGCTCAAAGTTGGTGGCAGTGGTTGGAACGGGCAGGCCGCCGAGGATGCGCGCGGACAGGTCCTCCTGCGGAGCCTGCATGGGAAGCGTGGCCCAGAGGACGCCGTTGCGCTTCTCTACAAAAGCGTAGCGGGAGAGAGTGGCACCGTTTTCCGACGACAGATACTTGCAGTAACGCATTGCTATTGCTCCCTTAGGATTTCCTGGACGTCGGCGCTGGGCGCACTCTCGTTGCCTGCTGAATCGACAGCAGCGACACGATAGGCGTAGCGGCGGCCGGCCATTGCGGTTTGGTCTCGGTAGGCAGGACCGACGACCGGAGTTTGGTTCAGACGCGCTGCTGTTCCCGCAGCTACGCCTTTGGAGTCAACATCTTGACGATACACGTTATACCCGGCGATGTCGGCGTCGGTGTTGGGGTCCCAAGAGAGATCGATGGAACGGTCAGCGGCGGTGGCGCCTCCGGGAATGGCTTCGAGGCCAGTTGGAGCATGCGGAGGAAAGGTTTTCCGCATCGCGATGGTTACGGCGGGCGAGACGGCACTGCGGAGTTCGAGGGTGTGGCCAGCGAGCGAGACAGAACGAACTCGCTGGGCGGTGTATTGGTAGGATTCGCCCATCTGCGCGGTGCGGTCAATGGTTCCGCCGGCGTCGGTGGGCTGGTCCGGTGTCTGCAGCTTGACCTCGATGGGAGCGGAGGAAGAGGTCAAGGGGGATTTGACTGGAGAGGGTTGGGACGGCTTTGCTGCCTGGTCTGCGTGAGTCTTGCTGACGGGCTTCGTGGTGGGCTTCAGGACCGGCTTGGGGGATTTTTTGGCGGATTTTGGGGGCGTGGGTTGGATGGGGGCTCCGTCCGGGCCGAGGGGAAGGCGGTCGAGTTCTACTGTGGCGGGGTTGCTGCGCTGCTGCCACTCGAGCATGGCGCCGTCTGGGGTTGGTGTTGCCTGGAGATGTTCGACCGGAGGGGGGGCGACACCCCCGGCGGCGAAGGCTTCAGGCGAGGGGCCGGCGGAGCGGCCGCTGGAGTTCAGAATCTCTACACGGTATGCGAGGAGAGCAGGCGGATCAGCGGTCAGAGATGGAGGTAGAACGTCGATTGCCTGACTCGGGCCGGATTGGACCGGCAACTGTTTCACCGGCGTGCAGACCGTGGATGGCGGGGTCGAGATGCGACAGATATTCGCGGTCATCGAGTTTTTGATCGCGATGCGGTCCGTCGTCTTTTCTGGAGTGGTCCAGTGGAGCCTGACCTCGTCTCCGACGCGTTCGGCGACGAGGTCTTTTGCGGTCTCAGGAAGATTGAGTGACGGCGGGCGAGGTTGGCCGGGGCTGGCGCATCCGGCAACACAGCCGATGAGGAGAGCAGCAGCAAGTGCTGGCAGCCATCGCGAGGAGCCTGAGATGAGCGAAGGGGTCATTCGTCCTTGATCATAGGTTGGTCTATAGGATTGAGGGCTTCCGAGGACCTCTCTGGAGCCGGAAAAGCGCATCCAAATTGACACAGCACAGGCGGCTCGGACAACTTTTGATGCCATTTAAACATCTGTTGGGCTAGCGAACGACTCCTATGACCAAAAATATCACCTCCCCAAGCAGTATGGTCTCCCCGATAAGTCCGCAGCCTCCGCAGAGCGTTTTATCCGGCGACGGAGCGGAGAGCTATCGCACTCATCAAGTAGATGGCGAAGCAGCGGAATCGTTCATCGCGGAAAAGCGCATCGGCGAACGCATTAAGCATCTCCGCATCAAGAAGTCGATGGGACTGGTAGAGCTGGGCCGCCATACCGGGCTCTCCGCCAGCTTCTTATCGCAGCTAGAGACGGGACGCGTGGTGCCGACGCTGCGGAATCTTGCCCGCATCGCCATGGTGTTCTCGAAGGACCTGAGCTACTTCTTCGATCCGGAGCCGCAGACGCTGTTTCGCGTGCATCGCCGCAACGAGCGCGTTCGCCTGCCACAGACGGGAGCGGATGATCCAACGTACTTCTTCGAGAGCCTGGGTTATCACGTTCCAGACCGGCAGCTCGACCCCTACTATGCAGAGTTTCTGCCGGCGAAGGAAGGACGCGTGCCGCGTGCGCATCAACATGCGGGCTGCGAGTTTCTTTATCTGCTCTCCGGCTCGCTTGATGTTCGGCATGGCGACTCTACGCACCACATCGAGGCAGGCGACGCAGTCTACTTTGACGCGAACACCATTCACAGCTATCTCTGTACCGGCAGAACGCCCGCGACCGCAGTTATCGTGACCCTGCAACATCCCCTGATGCTGCAGATGGGCGCGCGGTCCATGCACGCAGGTGGAAAGGTACGAGTTGTTCCGACAGGGATCTTACCCGCGACGGTGATTGCCAAGAAAAATTCTGAGCGAATGCAGTAGATCGTCTATTCGCCAGCTTCAGAGGGCAGGCTGGGGAGATTGACGGCCATCACGTCCAGACGCTGCAGGGCTTTTCGAGTCAGTCCGGTGAGGGGCAGGGAACCGAGGCGTTTGGTCAGCACCCAATGCAGGTCTGCCGTTGAAGCAGGGATGGCACGGCGGAGACCGCTGTCTTGATGGCCGTGCGCCGCGAAGATCTGGACATAGTAGTTCGTATTGGTGATGGCGTGGCGCAGCCGGAGGAGAGGCTCGCGCCCCTGCACTGCGTCCGCAGGGACGGGAGGCAGCTCGTACATGCCCGGCATCAGGCTGGCGTCTTCGGCGCGAAGCTCCAGCAGCACTTCGGTGCCGGTACCGTGTTTCCGCAGGCTCAGCAGATACGCAGCCTGCCGGCTAAGCTGAGCGGCACGGGGAGCGGTGATGTGCTCGCCGCGGGTCCTGCACATGGAGTAGACGGGGCAGTGCAGGCAAAGCGGCGCTCGCGGCAGGCAGATCGTGGCTCCAAGCTCCATCATGGCTTGATTGTGATCTCCGGCGGCGTTGACACCGTCTTCGATGTGCTTCCTCGGCACCAGGGTGCTTGCCTTTTTTTGCACGAAGGCGCGACCCGCAGCGGTCTTGCTCTCCGGCCGTCCCGTGAGACGCAGGAGGACGCGCTCGACGTTGCCGTCGACGACAGCGATGCTCTCGCCGAAGGCGATGCTGGCGATGGCCGCGCTGGTGTATTCGCCGATGCCCGGGAGGGTGCGCAACTCCGCCGCCGTGGACGGAAGCACGCCGTTGCGCTCGCGGATAAGAACCTGGGCTGTCTTGTGCAACAGGCGAGCGCGCCGGTAGTAACCCAGTCCGGACCAGACAGCGAGGACCTCGGACTCGGGGGCAAGCGCAAGCGCAAGCATAGTCGGAAACTTTCGCAGGAAGGCGTCGTAGTGTTCGATGACAGCGGCAACGCGGGTCTGCTGCAACATCACCTCTGAGAGCCATGTCCGGTAAGGGTCGCTGACTCCGCGCCAGGGCAACTCGCGCGCATGGCTGCGATACCAGCTCATGAGCTTGCGCCGAAAGTTAGCCGTATCCAGCTTGGCTTCAGGCAAAGGCTGTTGCTTGTGCTCTTCGCCGGCGCTCGCCGACTCAACGGGAGAGGTCATCGCTGCAAGTCTATCTCTATTCCGTAAGGACTACACTGGATCACGACGATGCTCCCGGAAAATCAATTCATGCCGAGCTTCAACGCGAGCCCTCTGCCTAAACGAGACAGGAGGGATTTTCTGAAACTCAGCGCGCTGGCCGCCGGCGCGATGGTGCTGCCTTCGCAGTCTCCGTTGCAGCCTCCTTCGCAGACCAAGCCGGCAGCGGCGGGACGCCCTGCATTTCCGGGCAGCGATCCTCGCTGGCAGCGTACATGGGACGCAGCGCTGGCTGCTCTCGCCGGAAATGTGAAGACGGTTCCTGGCTATGAGCGTCCGGTTTTGTTCGAAGGGGCTGTCTACACCGGCATCTGGCAGGAGTGCGGCCCGCACGAAGGCCTTGTGTATGGCACTCTCGCGTCCTACATCGCCGCGCCGGAGAAGACGCCTACACCGCTGCAGATCGCGCGCAACAATCACATGGCTTTCTTTGCCCTGCAACGGCCTGCCGGGCATGAATCAGCGGGACAGATCCCTGCCTCCATCAAGTTGTCGGATGTCGGCTACGGCCAGATTCAGATGGTGGTGCCGATTGCATCGACTGCCTGGGAGTTGTCGCAGCTTACCGGTGACGATGAATTGCTGGTGACGGCCTACGATGCGTGCAGCCGCTGGGACGCGTGGCTTCGCGAGTACCGTGATACGCGCAAGACCGGCCTGGTTGAGGGTTTCTGCACGTACGACACGGGTCATGACAACAGCCCGCGCTGGGCCGGCATTCCAAACCGCTGTCCGGATAGCGATGCGCGCAAGTGCCCGCCGATGGCGACGATGCCGCGGCTGTGCCCGGATCTCTCGGCGACGGTCTTCGGTGCGCGGATGGCGCTGGCGCATATGGCTACGGCGCTTGGGAAAGGCGACGAGGCCAGCCGCTGGCACGATGACGCAGAGAAGATTCGCCTGCTGATTATTGAGAAGCTCTACGACGCCAAGGACGCGGCGTTTTACGATCTCGATGCGCAGAACAACTTCGTCCGCGTGCGATCCGATGCGATTAGCAGGGTGCTGGGCGAGCATGTGTTGAAACGCTACGACGCGAAGGATAAAGCCATCTTCGACGCTGTGTGGACCAAGCAGATTCATAACGCCAAGGCGTTCTGGGCGCCGTATCCGCTGACGTCGATTGCGATGGATGACCCGGCGTTTGTGCGGCCCATTCCGCGCAATAGCTGGGGGGGAGCGACCCAGGCGCTGACCGCGCTGCGCGCTCCGCGGTGGATGCCCTACTACGGCAAACAGACGGAGCTGAACCACATGATGCAGCAATGGTGCGAGGCCATTAGTCGCCACACGGAGTTTCGTCAGCAGATGGATCCGATTACCGGTGATTTTACGCAGGCCGATCCCAGCGGCTATTCTCCGGCTGCGCTGGTGTTTCTGGATTTTGCGCGGCGTCTTTCTCACCCTGCCGGTAGTGCGATGCCTGTGCCTGCCTGAATGTGCAGGAACGCACTCCCAGATAAAAGGGTGGAGAGGGATCAGTCGAGCCTGCGGTATTCTGCATCGCCCGTGCCCTCGCCACCCCTACACGAATAACTACTTCGAATTACCAGACATTCTAATCCCGACCTGCCCTGTTGATGCAAGTACCCATTGAAAACTTTTCCGATGGGATACACTTGGGCAAAGTCGGGCCATGCAAGTCAGGAGATTCTTTGAAACGACGCAACTTTCTCACCTCTGCCGCCTCTTTCTTCCCCATTGCGCTTACTCAGCCTTTCGCGCTCGCTCTGGAGCCGTCGGACTCACCCACGAAAGAAGCTCACGTCGTCCCCTCGGGCGAGGACCGCTTCGGCGAGACCCACTCCCTGGGCTTTAGCGTCATCCGGTTCAAAACGTCGACTGCCGATACCGGTGGAAACCTATTTGTCATCGAACACAGCAACCTGCTGCCCGGAGGCCCCCCGTTGCACCTGCACCTGGAGCAGGAAGAGTGGTTTTACGTGATGGAGGGTGAGGTGCTTTTTCAGGTTGGCGAGAAGCGGATCAAACTGAAGGCAGGTGACTCCCTGCTTGCACCCCGTATGGTTCCACATGCCTTCACGGCTGTAGGTCCCAAGCCCGGAAAGATGCTGATTGCGTTTACTCCGGCGGGAAAGATGGAACAGTTCTTTCACGATTTGGCAGTGCCCAATGGACCAGCGATGGACGCGGCTATTTTCAGCAAATACGATATGAGGTTTGTTGGTCCGCCGATCAAAGCATGATGCCTGGCTTCAGCAGTTCTGATACTTCCAGTTGCGCTGCTTGCCTTCTGCAATCCATTCGATTGCCTGGACAATACGTTTCTCTTTGGTTTCGGGACGCTTGGCTTCGATGATCCAGTCGGCGTACTCGCGCTGACAGGAGGGGGAGAAGCCGGCGAAGACCTTGGCTGCTGTCTTGTTCTTTTTGAGTGCGGCAGTGAGTTCGGCGGGGACCTCGAGCGCGGGTTTGGGTCTCTTTTCTTTTGGGCGGACGAGAGATGTGGTGCGCTGTCCAGTGAGAATAAGGTCCGCGGCGTGACGGTAGTAGGTCAGCACTTTTTTGTCGGGGGGCAGATCCTTCAGGCTGGTGATCTTTCCGAGGGATCCCATTCCGTTCTCGGAGTGGAGCCCGTCGGCGTTCAGGATTGCGTTCATCTCCGGGCCCCACAGGCCGAGCGCGCAGTGCTGCTTGAATGCCGCCATGTGGCCTAGGATCACGCCACGTACCTGAAAGAACGGCATGCTCCACTTGATGACTTCTTCAACCTCTGGGCAGGCCTTGTGGACGAGACCGCGGATATGCGTGAGGATCGGTTGCGCGAAGGGTTGCGACTTCGCGATGTAGGCGTCGACCTTCGGATTGAGCTGGAGATTGGATGCCGTATTTTTCACGAAAGCAGTTTACAACCGCCGCTACGCGGTGTCTCCCGGTTTGGGCTTCGGCGTTGATGGATATGGTTTGACCGGGTACGGCGGTCCCTTGGTGACGACCTTCTGCATGGAAGAATCGTAGCCATAGATGTCGTCGAAGAAGTCGACCTTCCCGTCTTCTTCGACCCTCGCAGTCAGGTAAAAGATGACGATTGGCAGCGGAGTCTTCAGGCTGACGGTGCGATTGTCCCCGCCACTGTTCATCGCGGTTTGAACCTTCGCGAGGTCCCAGTCGCCGCCTTGCCCCTGCAGCACCCATGCGGCGAGGTCGGCAGGCTTCTGCACTCGGATGCAGCCGTGGCTGAAGTCGCGGCGGGTCTGCTCGAACAGGGACACTGCGGGCGTGGAGTGGAGATAGATGTCGTACTGGTTGGGAAACATGAACTTCACCAGGCCGAGAGAGTTCTTCGGCCCGGGACGTTCGCGCACCATGACTCCGCCCTGCGAGACATCTTTTACGGTGTAATCGGTCAGCACGGTTCCTTTGCTGTTGGTCACCTCGAAGTTTTTGCTCGCAAGGTAGCCATGGTTTGTCGCGATGTGCGGGGCCAGCTCCTTGCGTGCAATATCGACGGGGACATTCCAGTACGGGCGGAAGACGAGGTACTTCATCATGTGAGTGAAGACTGGCGTCTCATGCTCTCCGACGACCTTGCCGACGACGACGCGCATCGTGAAGTCGAGCTTGTGGTCGGGGTTGTAGCCGCGCAAGACAAACTCCGGCAGGTTAACCATCAGCCGCGCGTGGAGGTAAGGGTCGGGCAGCCAGCGCCAGCGCTCGAGCGAATCCTGCAACTGCGCCACGCGAGTGGAGAGGGGAACATTCAACGACTTGACCGTCTGCGGCGTCAGTTTGCCGTCCTCGGTGAATCCGTGGCGATGCTGATAGTTCTTCACCGCGTCGGACAGACCCGCGCTGTAGGTATTTTCAGCGGACGAATCGATCATCGCGTTGGCCGGGGCGTCTCCCTCCAACTGCAAGCGCGTCAGCAGAGCAGCAGCCGCTGGATATGATTCTCCTACCGCTAGGGGCTTCGTAACCGCGGGTAGCGGGTCCGCAGCGGCCTGTTCCTGCTGCTTCACGAGGTCAACATAGTGCGCGAGGGCCTGTTCCGTCTTGCGATAGTCGTCTGAATCCGGTTCTACGCCGGCGATCAGCTTTGGGACATCGGTTGCGTCGACGACGTTGTCCGAGACGAACTCGGCAAGATCGTATTTCTTGTCCGCGACGTCGATGTCGAAGTTGAAGTGCTGCGGATTCACGCGACCGATGCGCAGGTCGGAGATGTAGCGCATGACATTGACGGTCATGGCCACGTCGAAGAGCGAGATGGCGTCAGACGACTTGTCGTTGAGGGCGTGCACGCGCTCGGCCCATCGCGGTGCGTCGTAGTCGTCGGGGATCAGGCCCTTCGCCGCGGCGTCCTGGAACTGCAGCATGAACGCCGTAGCCGTTGCGGTGGGTACACCGTCGCGCGTCCATGCAACTTCGTAGTTGCGGTCGTCGTAGAAGGTCTGGATGATCGTCTGGTAGTCGGAAAAGTTGGGCCAGCGCAGGTCGGGAACTTTCTTTGTGTCGACCTTCTCCGGGGGAAGCGCCTTCTTCTCGACCAACTGATGCAGGTTGTCGGAGTAGGCGTCCGTATTGGGCGCGGACTTCGACTTGCGATGACGGTGGCAGCCACTAACGAGGAGAAGAGCGGTAAGAACGCACGCAGTAGAGACGGAACGCTGGGAAACTTTGATCATTACGACCGGACCATCCTTCGGGGGTAAAACTCGTTTTCACAGCGGTGACGACTTATTATGCAGGAATTTTTTGTGCTTTCGAGGAAAACCCCGCGACCGGGGGCGGCCGGGCGTTTCAGGGGCAGACTAGCGCGCGATCTCCGGCAGAAGCCTGAGGCAGAGCAGGGCCTGGGTAAGAAGGATTCCCCCGGAAAGCCCGAGAAACAACTTTCGCTGGGGGGTTTCGAAGGCGTCTGCGAATACTCCGCCTACGAAGGTGAGCAGGAACGGGATAGACCAGAGCCAAGGTGTCGAGACGGTCTGCGTCGTTACCAGCGGCAGCAGAAGAATGACCATGACCAGAGGCGCGGTGTTGCCGAAGTAGCGGCAGCGGCGCACCGCGGCATACAGCACCAGAGCGACCAGGGTCGCTATTACGATCGGCCCGTTCGCCAGGTTCGATAAGAAGTGGCTTGCTCCGTCGAGTGCAAACCAGAAACGCGCTCCTCCACCGGTAAACACATAGCTGAACGGCTGCAGCCGGAAGCCGTAGAACGCGAACAGGATGATCAGAGCACCGACGGCGGAGAAGATCATGATCTGCATCACGTAACTGCGCTTGCGCTCCGCAAGGTACAACATCCACACCAGCCCCATGATGAAGCCCAGGATTGCCGCCAGCAGATGCGCCGCTGCGGTCAGTCCCAAGGCCAGGGTCAACAACGCGATGCGTGGCCTCCATTTACGTCGCGGGCTTTGCATCGCGTGAGCGACACCCATCGCCGTGTAGACGACGCCGTAGAGTCCCCACATCGCCAGCACTTCGTTGTTCGGCGTCACGGCCGAGCGCACGATGGCCGGGCAAAAGCAGTAGAGGCCCAGCGCGAAGAAGCCGCCCTCATTGCCGAAGAGCCGTCGCGCGACCCACCATAGTCCGGCGCCGAGCCAGATCGCAAAGAAGATGAATGGCAGGTGCAGCAGGTACTTCACGCTGAAGAGCTGGTGGCGGGCCTCCCACGTAGAGCCACGCAGCGTGCCCTCAGCGTACAGCCTGTTCTCCGGCTTGCGCAGTTTGTCTGCGCTCAGCATTACCACCCGCTGCACCGTGAGGGGCAGTCCAGCGACGCGATAAGCAAAGGTGCCATCGCCGTTCAGGTTGCCGCATGTCGTGAAGTAGCCCGGCAGCGCCGAGGGGCGCATCCACATCTCGCGGCCGCAGTCGGCGTAGCGATAGTCCTGTTGCGAAAGCTGTTGATGGTTCACGACCCAGAGGCACTCCGCCAGAAAGACCAGCAGGAGCAACGCAGCGAGTTGCTGTGGGCGGCCAAGCTTGATGCGAGGAAGCTTCATGCGGTGTGATGCCGGCCTTTATCTGTCATTTCTTATGTTTCGCACCTGACGTTTTTATCGAGCGGGCCGCTTCATGAAGCTACACCGTACAGTGAACAAGCTAAAGCCTCATCTTCGAGTGTATCGTGAGAATATGCAGTCGCTTTCCTTTATCCCCGGCCGCGCTTTCCTCTCCGTCAACTCCACGCTCGTTCCCTGGACTGTTGTCTTCGAAGATGAGGGAGTCGCTGGGTACTTCTATGCCTGCGATCGCTCGCAGGAGAAGCACGAACACAGCATTATGGATGCGATGCTGATCTACAACGTCGCGGCGCTGGCCAAGAGTGACGCTGAGAATCAGCGTCCTGAGCCGCAGCGTATCGCGTCGGTGGATTGGTCACGCGACGGGATGCAGGCTGTGCTCTATCTTGACGGGACTCCGCAGGCGCTATTCGACTTTAAGGCACGCCGGGGCTATTGCCGCATGGACTTCCCCAACTTTCGGGAAGAGCCGGGCGATCGATGGTACAAGGCGACACATGCGTGGTCCGATGCGGTGTTTGAGCGCTTCGAATCGTCGCTCTATGCCTGAAATGTCTATTCAGAAGACAGGCGAAGCTCCATGAATACGTTCGCTCGCGCATAGGGAGAGGGCTTGATCCGCTCTAAAGGCAGATGCTTGAAACCGAACGTCTCGTAGAGATGAACCGCGTTGACAAGCTTGGCGTTACTGGCCAGCTCCAGCGTGTGAGCGCCAAGCAACCGGGCTTGCGCGATGGTGTATTCGAGCAACCGGCGGCCTATGCCCTGACCCCGGTAGCGCTCCAGGACTGCCATCTTGGCGACTTCGAAGACGCCCGGCCTTACAAAGATCAGCGCACAGCAGCCGATCTTTTCCGCACCTGCGACCGCCATCACGATCTGCCCGCCAGCCCGGAGAATATTGTGTTCCGGCTCTCTGAGCTGGATGAGATCGTGTGCCTCCAAGGAGAAGTGCCGCGAGATCCAGGCTTCGTTCAACTCGCGAAAGGCACCCGCATCGCCGTATTGAAACAGGCGAAACTTAATCTCCGGCATCGAATACGCCTCGAGGGCAAAAGCCGTACGAACCGCGGTCTCAGTCATGGTCGATTCACCTCTGATAAAAACTTAAGCTCGCCTTTCCGATACGTCCAATATCTTGTTCGTTCCTATTATGATGTTTGGAATATGGATGGAGATATCGAGCTTCGTCATCTGCGCTACTTCGTAGCGGTCGCCGAGGAGTTGCACTTTGGACGCGCCGCCCTGCGCCTTCACCTTGCCCAGCCTCCACTCTCGCAGCAGATACGAAAGCTCGAGGAGATCCTTGGATATCAACTCTTTCTCAGAACATCGCGTGCTGTAAAACTCACCAGCGCCGGAGAGGTCTTTCTCGAGCGAGCCCGGAGAACCCTCCGCAATGTGCAGGAGGACATTGAGGAAGCGCGCAGTGTCGGTCGCGGCGAGGAAGGTTTTTTCAGAGTGGGATTTATCGGCTCCGCAATGCTTACCACGCTACCGGCGATGCTGGGACGATATCGCAGGCTGTACCCCAAGGTGAACCTGCAACTAAACGAGTCTCATACCTCCATCGTTGTGCAAAAACTTCTCAAGGGCGAACTGGATGCGGGGTTTCTGCGCGACGGCGGCCACGCGCCCGGCCTCGAGATCGAAAGGCTCTTCTCCGAGCCATTCATCGCCGTGCTGCCGAAAAAGCATCCGCTCGCTCAACATAAGACCATCTCGGCCAGGGCGCTTCGCGACGAGCCGTTTGTCCTCTTCACCCCTGCAGCCGGAGCGCTCGCCTATGAAAAGACCGTTTCCCTCTGCGAAGAGCATGGCTTTCGCCCTGGTGTCGTGCAGGAGGCGCCGCAGTGGCTGACGATCATGCGTCTCGTGGGAGCGGGCCTAGGCGTCACTATCGCGCCGGCGTGCGTCAAACAGGTCGCCACACCGAACGTTGTATGTTTGAGCCTGCGGGGCGCCACGATTGAAAGTGATATCGAACTCGCTTACCGCACCAGCGAAGACCGTGCCATCGTGGAAGCCATCGCAACCGTCGCCAGAGAGAGTTTTGCAAAGAGAAAACACGCACCGCGAGTACGGAGTTCGTACGCGACTAACCGAGAAACATCTCTTCCACTTCGAGCCAGTCGTTGACTCGCTTGTAGCCGGTGACGCCAACGTTGTGCGGCGAGGTGTAGAGAACGCCTTCGCCCCTGAAGCGCTGGAGCTGCCGGGGATTGTCGTCGATCAAGTAGTCGGCCAACAGGATGCTTTTGTCGCCGCAATAAACGATGTGCGAGGCGGGGATAAACGGGAAGTGCTTCGCCAGCCAGCGGTACTTCGCCTGAAACGAGGTCGGAACCTCCATCGCTGCTGTTGCGATGAAGACGTCGTAGTTCATCTGCAGCCGGCGCAGGACCCGCTGCGACTCCGGCATCACGGCGAGTACGTCGAAGAAGTCCTCCGACCGCAGATAGGCCTCGAGCACGGCATGGCGATCGACCGAGACCACGTCCCAGAGCCACTTTCCCTGCAGATCCTGGAGCGTAATCTCCTCGCCGAAGTGCTGGTTGTAACGCAGCAGATGCTCGCCCAGCGCATCCGCCATCACCTCATCCATATCTACGCAAAGTCGCTTCACTCGAACTCTTCCTGACTATAGTTAGCGCTTCAAAGAGAGCGGATGATGGAGGCAGCGATGCTCTCCACGGGGACCGTCTTGCGTTGCGGGGAATCGCGCGCCGGATCGTAGTACAGCAGGCGGCCGCAGCTCTCGCAGGTCATCATCGTCTCCTCGAGGCTGCGGTCGCGCAGATCGTTCCAGCGCTGCGGCCGCACCATCATCTGGCAGGCCATGCATTTCTGATTGAGGGCCTCGGCAACGGCTGTACCTTTGGCCTTGACGATGCGATCGTAAGTGGAGAGAGCACTCTCGCCGATCTCCGCTCGTTCCGCCTTGCGTTTTTCTTCGACAGCAGCGAGAAGAGTCTTATCCTGTGCAACCGTCTCGGCCGCTCGCACGCGTTCGCGTTCCAGGGTCGCGGTCGCATCCGTTACGGCCTCATCGGCAAGCTTCTTCTGCGCGTCCAGCTCTTCGCTGCGCTCCATGCTCTCGATCTCTGCGTCCTCAAGCCGGCTGATCTCGGACTGGGCAAAGGCAATTTCATGCTCGAAGGCTGTCACCTGAACCGTTGTCGTTGCAAGATCCAGCTGCTTGCGGATGCGCGCGATCTTTGCCTGATGATCTTTGACGTCGGACTCCTGACGCCGACGCAGCGCCTCTTCTTTGGCGATCAGGTCGATGACGACGGCTCGTTGTCCCTGCCACCGCTTTCGCCTTCGTCTCGAGCGCCGCGACTTGCTTCGGCAGAGCAACCATCTCGTCGCGAAGCCGTTTGGCTTCCACATCGTGGCCCTGCAACACAATCAACTTCTCAAGATCCGGATGCATCCTACGTGTCTCCTTCCGTTTCGCGTCGTAGCGAACGGCCGCCGTGATTCCTTAAAGATACGCCTTACATCCTGTTGACGTTGATGTAGTAGAGATCCGTCGCCACGTCGAACTGGTCTTTCGTCAGCGGCGCCTTCATCGTCTGCCACTCTGTTGTGGGGTGGATGGTCTCCCAATGTTCTTTTGCGCCAACGCGGATGGGCATGGCAAATGCTTTCTCGTCAGCAACCCAGCGGAATTGCACTGTGCCAGCGGCCTCGTCAAACTTCAGCTCCAGCGTGGGGATCGTCGTGTGGCGCAGATATTGATCGAAGACCGGTGTGAGGTTCATCCCGGTCTGCTGGTTGAAGTATTGGACGATGTCCTCGGTCATGATGTTCTGGTACTTGTACTTCTGGTAGTAGCCGCGGAGCATCGGCCACCACTTCGCATCGTCGTTCACGATGCCGCGTAGCGTATTGATGAAGAGAGCGCCCTTGAAATACTGATCCTGCGATGGCTCGTCGTTGACGCCACGCGGCGCGATGATGGGACGGTCGTTCTTTACCTTTTTCTTATAGGCGTTGATGTACTTCATGGCGTCGTCGTAGCCGTAGGTGTACTCGACGTAGAGGCTTTCGAGGTACGTTGTCCAGCCCTCGTGAATCCACATATCGGACTTGTCGGCTGCGGTGATCGCGTTGCCGAACCACTCGTGTCCGCTCTCGTGGATGATGATGAAGTCGAAGCGCGGACTGATGCCGACGCCGGTCCAATCTCGGTTGAGATAGCCGTTGGCGAAGTGGTTGCCGTAAGCCACGGCGCTCTGGTGCTCCATGCCCGAGTAGGGCACGTCAACGAGCTTGTAACCATCCTTCTTGAACGGATATTCGCCAAGGTAGTGGTAGTAGGCCTTCATCATGCCGGGGACCTGGGCGAACTGCCGCTTCGCTCCTTCAAGATCTTCAGGCAATACGTAGTAGTCGAGCGGCAGGCCTTGAAATTTATCGTCGAAGTGAACGTAGTTGCCGATGTTCAGCGCGACGTCGTAGTTGTTGATCGGATAGTGGACGCGCCAGTCCCATCGCGTGTATCCGTCGCCGAGATCCTTCTTGCCGACGAACTTTCCGTTTGAGACATCCATCAGGCCGTTCGGCACGGCGACCGTGATGAGCATGCCCTCCTGCGGTTCGTCGCGCCACTGCTCCTTGTTCGGCCACCAGACGTAGGCGCCTGTGCCTTCGCATGCCGTGTTGATCCACGGGTGGCCTGACGGATCCTTCTTGAAGGTGAAACAGCCGAACCGCCCTGTCTCCGTAGGGCTTCCCGAGTAGTGCACGTCGATAGAGTAGGTGTGGCCGGCAGTCAACGTCTTCGGGAAGTCGACAAAGAAGGTGCCTCCGTCGCGCTCGTACTTCAACGTCGTCGCACCCATGGCGACTTTGTCGATGGTGAGCGTGGGGTAGAGTTCGAGCTGGATGCGTGTGCCGTCCTGCAGCATCCTGAAGCGGACGGTGTTCGTTCCGCTAAGGAACTTCTTGTCGGGATCGACGCGGAGATCGAGGTGGTAGAAGAGCAGATCGTTATTGGCGCGATACGGCCCGTATGCTCCCATCAGAAGATCGGAATGGGTCGGCTCTTTGGCCGTCTGTGGCGTAGCCGTGGCTGTGGCAGATTGAGACGTTTGCGCGGGAGAGATCGCACTGCAGGCCAGAAGAACAAGAACGCAGAGTTGCCGATGGTAAATACCGAGATTTTGCATTGGAACCAGCCTATCTCGATTCCTCTGATTTGCGCAGTGGGTCAAATTCCTTCTTCGACGAGCGCCTTCATCGCAAGGCTCTCTGCTGTGTTCAACTCGCCCAAGCCATAAGCGACTCCGAGGCGATCCCGCGCGGGGCGGTTCTGGCTGACCTTCCACTTGCCTTCCAGGCGCTCAATCTCCATCTCCAGGCCGACGATCCCCTTGATCTGCGAAGCGATATAGTCGGCCGGAGCATCACTGATCTTCCACGGAAGGGCCGATTCGGCCTCATGAATCCCGACCAGCGTCGCAAGATGAGCCATCAGCCAGTCGCTGTCCTCGATGATTCTTCAAGTTGCCGTAGGCGTGAACGACCACGTAGTTCCAGGTCGGGACAACCTTCCCGGTCTCCTGCTTTTCCGGGTACCAGGTGGGCGTGATGTAGTGCTGCGGGCCGGAAAATATCGCCAGCGCCTGAATCGACGGGGTGTAGTCCCGCCACTGCGTATTCGCCCGCGAGAGGTGACACTTCAGACGCCCCATGGCGCCGTTCTGCTCCAACACTATGGGAATATGCGAGGCAAAGAGGCCCGACGATCCCATGGTGACGAGAGAGGCAAATGGCTGATCTTCCATCAACTTGTGGAGGACAGGGATGCGATCTTCTTTATTTGCCCGGGGGATATACATGCGAACTCCTCGAAAAGGCTCAGATAACGAACCTATCACCCATTCTGGGGATCGATTCCGCAGAAAAATACAGAGCGGAGAAAAGCAGGGCTGTGGTCAAAAACACTGAATCCGGGTTCATCTCGTTACAATCAAATTAAAACGCATGGCAGCTACTACCCTTGACTTACCCAGCGCGCAACTTCCTGACGCGCCCTCGGCCCCTACTACCGTAGAGCAGCCATGGCGCCCGCGCATTAATCCGTGGATCGTCGCCATGACGGTCACGCTCGCTACGTTCATGGAGGTGCTCGACTCCTCCATCGCCAACGTTGCGCTGCCGCACATCGCCGGAGGCCTCGGCGCCACACAGGATGAAGCCACCTGGGTGCTGACGTCGTATCTTGTCGCCAACGCCATTATTCTTCCGGCCGGCGCGTACATGACGACCTTCATCGGGCGCAAGAAGTTCTACATGATCTGCGTTGCGCTGTTCGGTATCAGCTCTGCGATGTGCGGACTCGCTCCTACGCTGCCGCTTCTGGTTTTCTTCCGCATTTTGCAGGGTATCGGCGGCGGCGGACTCGCGCCCTCCGAACAGGCCATCCTCGCCGACACGTTCCCTCCGGCGAAGCGAGGGCAGGCCTTTGCTATGTATGGCCTTGCCGTGGTCTGCGCGCCTGCCATCGGCCCTACGCTGGGCGGCTACATCACCGACCGCTTCGACTGGCGCTGGATCTTCTTCCTCAATATTCCCGTTTGCATTCTCTCGCTGTTTCTTACCTCGCGCATCGTCGAAGATCCTCCATGGGTCAAGAAGCAGGTTGAGGCCTCGCAGAAGGGTGGCATCAAGCTCGACTTCCTCGGCTTCGGCCTCCTTGGCCTTACCTTCGGCTCTCTTGAGTTCATCCTAGACAAGGGCCAGGAAGACGACTGGTTCTCCTCGCATCTCATTACCTTCTTCACCATCACCTGCGTCGTCGCGTTTATTGCGATGATCTGGTGGGAGCTGCGGCAACTCCGAATCGGCCACCGTCCGATCCTGAACCTCACCCTGTTCAAACGCCGCAACTTCTCCATCAGCTTTTTGCTGATGTTCGTGCTCGGCTTCGCGCTGTATGGCACAACGGTGCTCATTCCGCAGCTTGTGCAGACGCTGCTTGGCTACACTGCCGAGCTTGCCGGTCTTGTGCTTTCGCCTGCCGGGCTGATGATGATGTGCATGATGCCGGTCGTCGGTTTCCTTGTCGGCCGCGTCGACCCGCGTAAGCTTATTGCCTTCGGATTCTTTCTCCTGACCTCTTCCCTGATGGAGATGCACACTCTGAATCTTGGCGTCAGCTACGGTTATCTTGTCTTCGTGCGCTGCTTCCAGGCTTCGGGCCTTGCGTTCCTGTTCATCCCGATCAACACCATCGCTTACATCGGCGTGAAGCAATCGGAGAATAACGACGTCTCGGGCTTGACCAATCTCGCGCGCAACATCGGCGGTTCGTGCGGAACTGCGTTTCTGGCTACGATGCTCACGCGCTGCACGGCAGCGCATGAGAACAACATGGTCCGCAATCTCAGCTCCGGGAATCCCGCCTTCGTGAATCAGGTTTCAAAGCTGAAGGGTATGTTCGGCGGTCATGGCGGCGGAAACCCAATGACCGGAGCCGGTTCGCATACGGCCCAGGCCTATATCTACAACCAGCTGCACCGTCAGGCCACGATGCTCTCGTACCTCGACATCATCCAGTACCTTGCTGTCTTCTGCGCGTGCATGATCCCGATGCTCTTCTTCATTCCGCGCCCGCCGAAGCATGCGAGCCCCTCTGCCGGCCACTAAAACAACTACTTCCGCTTCGCAATCTCTTCTCCACTCCGGCCTTTACGGATTCGTTATGACTTCTTGACGAACTCCTTATGGACCTCTCGTTAACCTCAGGACATCAGCGTCTTCTGGCTTGGCAATTCCTTGCACTGCCCCAGAGGCTGCGAGGAATGGAGAAGCAGAAGTGAAAACGAATATTCAGTCACGCATTCGGAGACTCTGCCTTAGAGTGTCCGCTTGTATTGTGGGGCTTACGCTCGGCGGAGGGTACCTGCACGGGCAAACCTCGGCACCAAATCTGCAGACAGCGGTCGAGGGCACCCAGACGCCGCAGGACCAGAAGATTCAGCGGCTTGAGGAAAAACTTGAGGAGATTCAGAAAGAGTTAATGGAGCTGAAGCAAGCCAACCGTGTCGCCACCGAGCCCCACACAACAACTACAGTCAAGGCCTCGGCCCCGCCCGCGTCCCACGCGACGGTGGCGCGCGAGATTACCGATCCATCCAATCGGAAGGCCGAGCCGTTCGCCTTCGCCGACTTCACCTGGCTGAACGGCAACGCCCGCACCAAGGACACACCCTACGCGACGGAGTTCTTCACGCCGGAGATTCGTTCCGACGTCAACTACACCTACGACTACCGGCATCCGCAGGACGATACGATCAGTGGATCGAGCGAGATCTTCCGCTCAAACGAAGTGCAGGTGACGCAGCTCGGGGTCGGCGGCGACTTCCACTATGACAACGTGCGCGCTCGCCTGATGACGCAATTCGGACTCTATTCCGAGACCACGCCGCGCAACGATGCAAGCCCGGCGCGCGGCCAGTGGAATCTTGCCGATGCGTATCGCTACATCTCCGAAGCCTACGGGGGCTATCACTTCAATATTCAACACGGCGTCAACGTCGATGCCGGCATCTTCATGTCCTACGTCGGCCTGTTTTCCTACTACCAGTTCGATAACTGGGCATACCAGCCGTCGTATGTCTCGTCGAACACGCCCTGGTTCTTCAATGGCGTGCGCGTGCAGTGGTTTCCGACGGCGAAACTGAAGATCGAGCCGTGGTTCATCAACGGCTGGCAGTCTTATGGCAGGTTCAACAATCGGCCCGGCCTCGGCGGACAGATTCTTTATCGTCCTAACGGGAAGTGGTCGATCCTCGGCAACCAGTACGGCTACGGTGAGGATGCGCTTGGCATTTCAAGCCGCACGCGCTACCACACCGACGACAGCGTCGAGTACAAGTACTACGACCGTCCCATGTCCTTCATCAGCAAAGGCGCTGTCACGCTTACCGGCGACGCGGGTTGTGAGAGCGGCGGCGGCGTTAGCTGTTTCGGCAACGGCAAGACAGGGCCGAAGCAGAGCTTCCTCGGCTTCATGGTCTACAACAGGCTCTGGTTCGATCGCGACAAGTACGCCATGACAATCGGCGGAGGACGCATCAACAATCCGGGACGCTACCTCGTCCTGCTGCCGCCGATCAACGGAGCGACCGCCGCTTCGGGGACGCCCTACTTTACCGAGAACCCCGGCGATCCGTTCAAAGCGTGGGATGTCTCCGTCACCGGGGACTACATGCCAAGCCAGTACTTCACCTATCGGCTGGAGTACAACCACCGGGCTGCGAACGTTCCGTATTTCAGCGGACCCGGAGGCGTAACACCTCCCGGAGGGAACACCGGGGCTCCGGGATCGCTTGTGCCCGGATGGAGTCCGGATCTTCGCAACAGCGAGAACCGCATCACCGGGGCCTTCCTGGTGAAGTTCTAACCGGAAAGACGTTGTCCAACCAAAGGCCCGCAGGATCATCCTCCTGCGGGCCTTTCCATTTTTGGCATCGCAATCCACTAATCGACAGTCGCTCTTTCCGGTTACGTCGATTTCTCGATATGCTGGCAAGGTAAAGCCGAAGACCTACGGAGACTCAACGTTGATCTGCACTCTGCCTTCTTCTTCCTTGCGTCGATGCCTGACCATTGCATTCCTTCTCGCGGCCTGTGGCGGAGCCTGCTCAGCGCATGCTGTCAGCTGCAAGATTATGGACTATTCCCCCTCCGAAGCAGATCAAGCCTTCCTGCACAGCGACTACGATCGTGCGATCACGCTTTACCGGGCGCAGCTCCAGCAGAAGCCCGGCGATCCTGCTCTAATCGCAAGCGTGGTTCAGGTTTTACTCATGCAACAGAAGGTGAAGGAAGCAGAAGACACCGTTCAGAAAGCACTGGCCAACGAACCCAAATCCGCAATTCTGCTCACTGCGCTGGGGGAGGTTCAGTACCGCGAAGGGACACCGTGGCTCGCGGCGGTCTCTGTGGACAACGCTTTGGCTAACGATGTCTGTTATCCGGCGGCCCATCTCCTCAAATCCCGCATCCAGAGGCTCAACTCCTACTACGGCTCGGCCGCAAAGGAGATCGGCACGGCGCACACGCTGGATCCTCACGATCCGCGCACTCGTCTCCGGTGGCTCTATACCTTACCTCCAGCACAACGTATGGCCGAGCTCGAGAGCTATCTGTCCACTGCCACAGGCGACGATCCCGAAGACCTCAAGCATCTTCGTCTTTACCTCGGCTTCCTCAAGAAGGAGTCCGACGAACCCCACAAGGCCTGCCATCTCGTCTCCGACACCGCAACCACCACCATCCCCTTCGCCCGCATCATGCATGACGCCACCCAGGTTCGGGCCTACGGTCTCGACGTCAAACTGAATGACCACAACGCTCGGCTGCAGATTGACACCGGCGCTGGCGGCCTCGTGATCAGTCGCTCCGTTGCCAACCGTGCCGGCCTTGAGGAGTTCTCAAGAAGCGTCGCTGCAGGCGTCGGCGACAAAGGTGACAGGTCTTCCTACATCGCCTACGCCGACAGCATCAAGATCGGCGCTCTCGAGTTCCGCGACTGCGAGGTCGAGGTCGTCGATCAGCGCAACGTCGTCGACAGCGACGGTCTCATCGGCATGGATGTATTTTCTAGTTTCCTCGTCACCCTCGACTACCCGATGCGCAACCTGATTCTCGGCCCGCTGCCACCGCGACCGGATGAGACGGCAGCAGCCAAGCCGACGCTGCAAACCGCAGGCTCACCCTATGAAGACTCAAATAATCCCGACACCGCCTCTGCCGGCACAGCGAAAGCCGAAACAAAGACCGCGCCACGCGGCCCGCAAGATCGATATATCGCTCCGGAGATGAAAGACTGGACACCCGTCTATCGCATTGGCCACATGCTTCTCGTCCGGGCAACGCTCAACAGCCACAGCCCTAAGCTTTTCATTCTCGATACCGGGGCCTTCACCACAACCATCTCACCCACCGTCGCTCGCGAAGTCACGAAAGTTCACGCCGACAGCAGCGTCAGAGTCAAGGGCATCAGCGGCGAGGTCGACAAGGTCTACAGCGCGGATAGGATCACTTTCAAATTTGCCAATCTGCAGCAGGAGGTCCACGATGTCGTCGCCATCGACTTCTCCGATCTCTCGAAGCATGAAGGCACAGAGATCTCCGGACTGATCGGCGCAACGGCAATCGGCCAGACCACAATGACGATCGACTACCGCGACAGCCTCGTGCACTTCAGCTACGACGCCAATCGCGGTTATCGATTCTGACTCTTTTTTTTCCAAGCGTACCGAAGCATTAGACAGGCCGCGGATTGCGCTCCTCAAACTGCCTCTGGTGCCAGTAGGGATAGGCCAGCGGGAGTTCGCTTGCCGCATCCAGCTTCGCGATCTGTTCTTTGGTTAGCTCCCAGCCAATCGCGCCCAGGTTCTGCTTTAACTGTTCCTGATTGCGTGCGCCAATGATCAGAGTCGACACGCTGGGCCGCCGCAGCAACCAGTTCAGCGCGATCTGCGGCACCGTCTTTCCGGTATCCTTCGCGACTTCATCAATCGCATCCACGACTTTGTACAGATATTCTTCGTTTACCTGCGGTCCCTCCGCGGCTGCTTTATGCAGTCGGCTCTCAGCCGGTAGCGAAGCACCCCGCCGGATCTTCCCCGTCAAACGTCCCCAGCCGAGCGGCGACCAGACCAGCGTGCCCACCCCCTGGTCAAGACCGAGCGGCATCAACTCCCACTCGAAGTCGCGGCCGACAAGGGAGTAGTACGACTGTTGCGCGACATACCGCGACCATCCATACCGTTCGCTGACGCTCAGCGACTTCATCAGGTGCCATCCGGAGAAGTTCGAGCAGGCGATATAGCGTATCTTGCCCTCGCGCACCAGATCATCCAGCGCCCGCAACGTCTCCTCCACTGGAGACGTCGCGTCGAACCCGTGCAGATGGTAGAGATCGATGTAGTCCGTCCCCAGGCGCTTCAGCGATCGCTCAGCCGATTGAATGAGGTGATAGCGCGACGATCCAACATCGTTCGGACCCTTGCCGATCCGGAAGGTTGCCTTGGTCGAGATCAACACATCCTCGCGATTCAAATGAGCGAGAGCCTTGCCGAGTACAAGCTCGCTTTGTCCATCGGAGTAGATGTCGGCCGTATCAAACATATTGATTCCGGCGTCCATACAGATGTCGACGATCTTCTTCGCCTCGTCAATGTCGTCGGTGGCGCCCCACGCGTTGAAGAACTCGCTGCCGCCGCCGAACGTCCCTGCACCGAAGCATAGCTCCGGCACCTTCAAACCTGACTTACCCAGCTGTCTATATTCCATGGTGCATCAGATGCTACCGCAGTCGTGGAGGTGCATCAATTACTCGTGAATCGGACGTAACCGCAATGCGGTCCACTTGCCCGGCGACAGACCGCTATTGAACGGCTTTTCTGGGTGGAACAGTCGTGGAGTCGCGCACGATCTTCCATCCATTCGGCGTCTTCTCCACCACGAGCAGAAAATATCCGTCGGCATTGCCGCCTCCTGCCTCGGTGCGCTCGAGGTGAAAGTTGCCGGTAACCGTGGCGAAGTGTTCATCGAGCGGCTGCACTTCAAGATTTGCGAAGTTGAGCGTTCCCATCTTTTCTTTGGTGGAGTAGCCCTTGCGGTAGGTCTCCAGCATCTGGGCATAGCCTCGCGAGATCTTCGAGCCCATGAAAAGAATGTCGGGCGAGTTCTTGTAGCCTGTGGCGAAGGACTCCAGATCCCCTCGGTTCCAGTCGACGACCTGCTTATCCAACACAGAGCGGATGGCCTGTGCCTGAGGCCCGGCACTCTGTGCAAAGAGAATAGACGGTAGAGCTAACACGATCACTGCAAGAAAGCGAAGAGTTCGCACGGCTGAGGCTCCTTTGGCAATAGATTGAGGATATAGCCAGATAGTGGATCAGCGGGCGCATTGTGTCTGGTACGGACCCTTCGCTGGAAAATTCCGAACTTCCGCTCAAACGCCAGTCGCCTTGTGACACATCAATATCAGTCGGAGTCAGGAGAATCAACTCCGGACTCCGACGGCTTGTCCACCTGCGATTGATAGACCTCTTCAACGCGCTCAACCGTATCGATCTCGCTCACCGGCTTGTCTGTGCGAATGCGCAAAATCCGCGGGAACCTGAGCGCGAAGCCGCTTGCATGACGCCCGCTGCGCATGATGTTGTTGAATGCGACTTCGAGCACCCTCAGCGGTTCGACTGTGCGGAAGAATCCCCGGTCGTCGAGCGTATGCTCCATCATCCAGGTGCTCATCTCCGCGATTTCGCCGTCCGTCAGGCCTGAATAAGCCTTTCCCACATTCAACAACTCGCCGTTTTCACTTCGCACAGCAAACGTATAGTCGCTCAAAATTCCGGCGCGCCTGCCGTGCCCAAACTCCGCGCCAGTCACCACCACATCGAGCGTTGCAAGTTCGCGCTTCAGCTTCACCCACGCGATGCCGCGCCGTCCAGGCTGATAGACCGACCCCGCCGCCTTCAGCATCACGCCCTCGTTAGCCCGCGCCCGTGCGTCGAAATAGGCGCGATCGATGTCCTCGGCGCTCTCGACCAGCCGCGCCGGCGAGAGGATCAACCTCTCCACGGCAGCACTCTCTTCCGCGGCGAACAACACTGCCTGCGCGTCCCGCGCGCGCTCGTCTACAAGCATCGGCGACACGGTTCGCGCCACCATCTTCTCGACAACTGCTTCCAGCCGGTTGCGGCGCTCGCGCAGGGGCAGTTCCAGCAGCAGCTCGCCATCGGCAAACATGAGGTCGAACGCCATAAACACTACCGGCACCTGCTGTCTCCACTCGTTGGAAACGCGCTTGCGACCGATTCTCTGCCCCAGCACCGCAAACGGAAGAGCCCGCGCCTGCTCGAAGTCCCAACCGAGAATTTCCCCATCGAATATCAGACCGCCCAGACCACCCGGAGCGTCCTCGTGCTCTGTATCTACCCGCGCAAACGCCTCCTCAAGCTCTGGAAAGCTCTCCGTCACATCCTCCTTGTTGCGGGAGTAGATCGCCACTCGCCCCGGCTGCCCTCTATCCCCGCAATGGAGCTGCGCCCGCATCCCGTCGTACTTGTCCTCAAGAAATGCCTCAATGTGGAGCGATTCCGAATCCACTGGTTTCTCTGCAAACCGCTCCACCGCCTCTTCCGGCGTCTCCACTGGCGAGGCGAGCATGAATCCCAGCGGATGAAACAGCCGCATCTTCGCGTCGGACAGTGTCCCTGCAAACGCCCGTCGTACCGCACCCGCAAGATCGGCTTCCAGCATCACGGCTCGCCGCACCGCCTCCACCGGTGCCCCCGCTGCCACCGCAATCGCCTCTTCGACGAGACTTTGCTTCACGCCGATCCGCATGTCGCCCAGCATCAGCTTGAGGAGATACATCGCATCCAGGGGAGTTGCCCTTCGCAGCATTCCATCAACCAGTGCGGCGCGAATCGCCGTCGTCTTCGCCACGGCAATCGCAGCAAAGGCATCGGCCACCTCCGTTAACGTCAACTCGGCGGTCTTGTTAGCGAAGTCCGGAGAGGCCATTCAACAGATCGAACGCTGCGCCGCCCATATCGCCGTGCTGGCGGTAAGCCACGGTCAAATCAATCGCCGTCGCACCGCTTACCGCCAACAGCACCTTCGACAGCAAAGCTCCACCCGCGTTTAACTTCCGTGAATCTGCCTCCGCAAACGGCGTTCCCGCGAGATACAGCGCAAACAACCCGGCGTCCTCGCTCTCCGGAGCAGCGGCGTACACAGCCGAGATGGCCTCTGCGATCGCTGCCCGCTTTTTCAGCTTGCCCGGCTCGCGCGCCAACTCCTCCGCCAATGCCGCAACTGCTGCAAATAGAGCCATTCCGCGCTGATCCCTTTCTCAAACGAAACTGACGGTCGCTACTCCCTCACTAAAAGATGCATTCCGCATCGCTTCGATCAGGAGTAACATCAAATAAGAGATGAATACGGCTACAAATCCGGTGATTGCTGCCCGCGTGACTGAGTCTCCCGACCGTCACGACTTTGCCTAGCTGCGTTCTCCCGCTCTGACTCCGATTCAACCAATCCTAATCACTGTTTTCTTAATGGAGTAGTCATGTTCGACCGCCTCGACCAACTCGAAGCCCGCTACGAAGATCTCGGCCGGCAGATGTCCGACCCCACCCTGGTCCAGGACCAGAAGAAGTTTCAGGCCATCGCCAAGCAGCACCGCACCATGGAGCCGACGGTCGATAAGTTCCGTGAATACCGAAAGATCAAGGAAGGCATTGCCGAAGCCAAGGCCATGCTCGCCGATCCTGACCCCGATGTGAAGGCGATGGCCCAGGAGGAGCTCAACACGCTTGAGCCCCGTCTTTCCCCTGTCGAAGAAGAGCTCAAGGTCCTTCTGCTGCCCAAGGACCCCAACGACGAGAAGAACGTCATCCTCGAGCTGCGCGCGGGCACCGGCGGAGACGAGGCTGCGCTTTTTGTCGCCGAGGTCTTCCGCATGTATCTCCGCTTCGCCGAGCAGCACAAGTGGAAGGTAGAAATCCTCTCCCAGACTGAGTCGGGCATCGGCCACGGCCTCAAGGACGTCACCGCCATCATCGAAGGGGACAACGTCTACTCGCAGCTTAAGTATGAGTCCGGAGTGCATCGCGTGCAGCGCGTTCCCGCGACGGAGACGCAGGGCCGCGTCCACACCTCCGCCATCACGGTAGCCGTGCTTCCCGAGGCCGAAGAGGTCGATATCAAGATCGAAGCGAAGGACCTCCGCATCGACACCTTCTGCTCGTCGGGCCCCGGCGGCCAGTCGGTCAACACGACATACTCGGCTGTTCGCATCACACACCTGCCAACCAACACCGTTGTCAGCTGTCAGGACGAGAAATCGCAGATCAAGAATCGCGAGAAGGGAATGCGCGTCCTCCGCGCCCGCCTCTACGAGATGGAAGCCGAGCGTATCCATCAGGAGCAGGCCAAGGATCGCAAGCAGCAGATCGGCTCCGGCGACCGCAGTGAGAAGATTCGCACCTACAACTTCCCGCAGAACCGTCTCACTGACCACCGCATTGGACTCACCAACCATCAGCTCAACATGGTGATGGAAGGCATGCTCCAACCGACCGTCGACGCGCTGATCGCGCACTACACCGCTGAGAAACTCAAGGCAGAAACGCAAGCTGCCTAACCCGCGCTCGCCTCAACACCGCGGAAGAATAAATCTCAGGAGTACGACAACGTCGTGTAGCGCTTTCCCAAACCCATCGGCTGCACCCCTCCAAACGCTCGCTCAATCGCGTCGGTCGCGACGTCCAACCCGTCGGTCTCCGCAATCACCCTCTGGAAGTAGCGTGCTCTCATGCGGTAGTTCGGATTCAATACCGTCTGAATCAACTCCAGGAGGCGTTCGACCGTCAGATCTGCGACCTCCACAAATTCGCCCACCTTGTGATGCGCGATCCTGGCAGCTACGCCCGGTTGATCGAATGTGATCGGGATCGCCACCAAGGGCACCCCCAGCGACAGCGACTCCAGCGTTGTATTCAGCCCTGCATGCGTGATGCAAAGTGCGGCACGCTTCAGCAATTCAATTTGAGGAGCCCTGGCGACGACAATTGCATTCGATGGAATTGATCCCAGATCATCGGCACTGACATTACTTCCCACCGAGAGCACGAGCTGCGTTCCGGGAAGCCTCCCGGCCGCCCCAAGGATGGTGCGGTACACCTGATCGAGACCATTCACCTGCGTTCCCATAGAAGCATAGATCAGTGGCTCCCCCGTTAACTTCTCCCATGGAAACGGTATCGGTTCTCGTCCCTCTCCATCGTGAAAAGGTCCCGCATAGTGAAACTGAGGAGACAAGGTCGAGATTGGGAAGTCAAACTCCTTCGGCGTCTGCGAGATCACCGCGAGTTTGGAGACTGTTGCGGAGGGATCGCTCCAATTAATCGTCAGCCCGTATTTTTCAGCCCAGGGTTTCGCGACCGCAAAGACCGCAGCAAAAAGATCGCGACGGTTTTTCAATGCCTCCTTGTTTCTGGCGAGAGCCCCGGGGGTCGTCTCGTAGGGCCAAGTGAAGGAATAGGGTGGGGTCGATCCCGAGCGATCCAGGTGGAGTGTGTTCCAGACGTGCACGTAAGGTATGCCAAGACTCATTGGCACGAGTTCGACGAAGAAGTGAATCGTGTCGATTACCATCGCCTCCACGCCTGTTTGAGCCAGCTTTCCAGGCAGTTGGTCCAGCGCAACCTGGCAGAGGCCGGGATGCATTTCGCGAAGCGCATAACGCAACACCTCGACGCCGCGCAGTCTCGACATGACAGCATAGCTATCGGACATGGAACCTGCGGGAAACTCCTTCTCACCAAAGGGGATGAAATCCAGATTGGCCGCGCGAACAATAGCTTCGGCATCGGGAGCGCCAAAAAACACTACCTCGTGTCCGCGCGATTGAAGCTTTCGTGCAAGCGCAGTCATCGGATTCAAGTGCCCCGTCATGGGCATACACACAAAACCCATTTTCATCGTTGTTTCCTTCCGATCCCGCAGGTCTTCCGCTAAGCGACAAGACTGCGTTCTGTCGCCCTGAATAACCCTTCAGGATCGGGTTTATTCCTGTGCGCCAGTTGAAAGGATTGACCGAGCATGCCGCTAAACGGCCGGAAGTAGTCTTATGGAAACAACTACAGATGGGTAAGGACATGGCTCTGCAGTCAACAGGCGAAAGGGGCTGTCGTCACATGGCTTCCAACGTTGCGAATCTATTTTGCGAGGACGGCCTGTCCCAAATGAAAGGAAGCGTGGTTGGTGCGGCTCGCCACGACGGCAAGGCGGTTGCGCGTCGGATCTTTGGCAAAATCTTCATCGGAGACAGCCGCGTGCTTTTGCAGCCAGTCTTCCGTTGTAAATTTTTCGAAGGCTGCGGTGAGTTTGCCATTGACCTCAGCCCAGGCCTTCTTGAGGTCGGAAGCCGCAATCGAATCAGGAAGCGCTCTGTCGGGCTTCGTGAAGAAGGGCTCGTCCAACTCAGGATGCAACCGCTCGCCGATGCCGAGCATTGGAAACAGGCGATCATGTACGGCGGTCAGGTGACCTACGAGGTAGAACAGGCGGTTTTTGCCGGGAGCAATCTGCTTTTGCAGCTGCTCCTCGGTGAGCGCCGCAAGATTCTGGTCCAGGCGGCTGATGACAAGCTTCCATGAATTGAGGGCCGTAAGGCCGAGGAGTTCTTCGTTGTTCACGATAACCTGCTTTCAATTTCGGAACGCGATAGTTTGATGTCTGTCTAAGCGACAGGATGCGAGAATCTCCAGGGAAAAGAGAATGTTTTTCCGGTGTGAAAAAGCCGCAGATTCTGGAGGGTTAAGGCAGCCTCCGCCGAAGCTTGCTTGCATTGTGGGTGAAGAAAAGGAAGGCTGTTAGCTACTTCTTCATGCGAGACAGTTCCACCTCAGAGCCGACAAACCCCCACGAATTCCACGCTTCGCCCTTGACGACCTCGGTGAACAGACTCATCGCCTGAGGCGTCTCGTGGTGGTAAAGATGCCAGTTGCCCACGCCATAACTCACTGTGTTGAACGAGAGCTCCCCTTCCACGTCATTCGGCCCCGCTGGCGGATGTGGCAGCACATCATTTTCCGCAATCTTTCCCTGATAGAAGTGCAGCAGGCTCAGATAGAAAAACAGATGAGGCTCCGTATTCTTCACCTCAGGCGTAATCCGGGTCAGCACCTCGGCCGCCTTCGCCTCCTGGCCTGCACGGCGCAGCGAAACGAAAAGCCAATTCGAGGTGTCGATCAGACTGTCGTTACTCTTCGCCAAAGCGCGCGCCTTCTCGAACGAAGAGGCCGCCTCGCCGAACGCTCCCTGAAAGTAGTACGACAAGCCGAGGTGATAAAACACATCCAGATTTCCCGGCGCCAGTGCAGCCGCGCGGGTAAGATCCTGCTGCGCTGCCTTGAACTCGCGTAGACCAAGCTCGCGGTGGCCGCGTTCCAGCAAGAGATCGGCATCGTCAGGAGTAAGCAATAGCGCCTTCGTGCAGGTTGCCACGGCCTCCCTGTATTGCCGTCGCCCAGCCTCGGCTTTGGAGAGAGCGAGAGCAAGCGCGGCATCCTTTGGGTCGGCTGCAAGCCTCGCGCGTGCCGTTGTTACGCTTGCATCATCGGGCAGAGCGTAAAGTTTGCGTCCAAGTGCGGAGGTAACCTCGACCGTTGGCCCGCTGGCAACAGCACCAGTCTGCGCAGGAAGGGAAGAGCCAAAAATCATTCCGCACACAAGAAGAAAGCCCAAGTTCGAGCCAATGCTATTCACGAGTCTGCCCATCTCTTCACTCCTGACAATTCGGTTTGAGCTATACGTTACAGGCAATCTCTTCTACGTCACGAACCGTCCCGGTTTGACATGTGGGCACCAGCCAAGAGGCCTTCCGCAACGACGGACAGCAACGTCAGAGCCTATCTTATTAGAAATAAATGCTTTAAACGTAACCCATATCGATTCAGGACTTTAGCTTGGATGTCCGGGGTTATCTCAAATGAAATGAAGACTTTGACAACTTTCGATGGGGATGGGGTATCCCCTCACATCCGGCCTGCGGGCGCAGGCTCTATACTTGCCGGAAAATCAGAAACGCCTATACAGAGGAAATTGAGAATGACTTCGAAACCGGCCCCGCTCGTCAGCAAGATATCCATGCGCACTCTATGCGTCGCACTCCTCACTCTTCTCACTGCCGTCTCTTTCGCTCAGCCCGATGGCCCTCCTCCACCGGCCTTCAACGGAATCGCTCACGTCGCGATCCGCGTCAAAGATCTTGCGGCCTCCATCGCCTTCTACGAAAAGCTTGGCTTCGAACAGGCCTTCGACCTGCGCAAAGACAATGTTCCCTACGAGTCGTTCATCAAGATCAACGACACGCAGTTCATCGAACTCTACCCGGCGACTGAGAAGGACCCCGCCATCGGCTTCCTGCATCTTTGCTTCGAAGGCGCCGATCTCAACGTGATCCACGACGACTACCTCAGCCGCGGGCTTACGCCCACTCCTGTTCGCAAGGCTGGCGCAGGCAACCTGCTGTTCACCATGGCCGGTCCGCTGCAGCCATCGGGCCCGCAGAATATCGAGTACACCCAGTACATGCCAGGCTCGCTCCACTCCAACGATGAAGGCAAACACCTCGGCGCCGACCGTATCGCGACCAGACTGATCGCCGTCGCCCTTTCGATGAAGGACACCGCCGGTGCTCGCGACTTCTACATCAACCAACTCCACTTCAAGCCCATCGCCGGCGACCAGATGTTTATGCATATGCCGGGCGAGTCCGGACAGGAGGTCGAGATTGTGTCTGCTGCCTTCGGCACAAAGGCGGCCCTTGCACTGGGAACGGATAACCTGGCGAAAGCCGCCCGTCATCTCCACAAAGAAGGAGTCGCCGCGGTCAAGAACGGCGCCACGCTCACCGTCACCGACCCCGACGGCAATACCCTCCTGCTCGAGACTCGCTGAACGGGATCGATATTCGGCTAAGATGCTGGAAAATTCCGAGAAACACGACAAAAACCGACCAGAGGACTCAAGAACGTAATCCTCCAACCCGCTGACAATTGCTACTTTAGAGGGAGTGACGACCTGAGAGATAACTAACTAAAGTTACACAGTAGCCACGAGTGCGGATTCGATATTCGCCGACCCTTGGGAAAGTGATTGACCTTTTGAGTTCGACTTCGGTACAGACCAGTACCCGGCCCAAGCACCTGCCCGCACTTGACGGCGTCCGACTCCTCGCGGTTGGTCTGGTGATCCTCCACCACATCACCAGCGGCACACACTCCTCGGTCTTCCTTCATCTCATTGGACTTCAGCGCGGCAACGGCCTTGGGCCTCCGCTCTTCTTCGTGCTCTCGGGCGCTCTGCTGACCACCGTCATCATCGATGCCCGCGACACCGAGAACCGTTACCGCAACTTTCTGCTTCGCCGCGTTCTTCGCATCTTTCCGCTCTACTTCACCTATCTCGCCGCCGCCTTCATTGCCACATGGGTCGTGAAAGGCGCGCCGCCGCGTAATTTCTGGGTCTTCGCGTTCTTTCTGCAAAACATCTTCCCCAATGTCGCAGCACAGACCGGCAGCGTGATGAACACTTACCATCTCTGGACGATCGCGGTGCAGGATCAGTTCTACGTCATCTGGCCGCTGCTGCTCTGGAGATGCAAGACCGATAAACAGATGCGTTATCTCTGCTATGCGGGCATTGTGCTCACGGTCCTTGTGCGCATCGCCATCCTGCATCCAGCCATTACGCCTGAGTTGATGGGCCGCTCGCTTCCCGCCCGCGCAGGAACCATGTGCCTGGGCGCCCTCATCGCGCTGGAGCGCCGCGAAAAGACTTTCCTGACTCCGCTGTTCCTCAGGTCGCTCCTTCCGCTCAGCATCATCACAGCAGTCTGGATGTGGTACGGTCTGGACTTCTTCGCTCCCGTCGGCTCTGTCGTCGGCCTGGAACTCGTCGGACTCCTGTGTGCCGCGTTCATTGCCACTGCGATGCAGCCTGCCTCATGGATCACTCGCGTCCTTGGGTCAAAGTTCTTCGCTCTCGGCGGCAAGAAGTACGCCTTTGGGATGTATATGTTTCATCCCTTCCTACTCAGTTTGTGCACCCATCTCCACTTGCCCAAAGCGCTGCAGTTAAGCACCTTTCTTATCAGCACCGTTGTACTCGCCGGAGTCTCCTATCGCTACTTCGAAGGCCCCTTCCTACACATTCCGGTTGGCCGAAATCCACCCAAACCAGTGATCCCTCCACGAAGGGCCGAAGCTGTCGGCAGTCCGTCGTTCTCCAGCTAACAGGCAAGTTCCTCGATCACTCGTCTCTGTAGCACCACGAGCCCGATCCGGTACTCTTTCTGGATGGGCGATACGCCGGAACACCCTCGTGCCATCACGCTCCGTGAAGCCCTCACCGCCGCTACCGCCCAGTTGTCCATCAATCAACACCTTAAAGGGCAGGCCTTGCGGGATGCCGAGCTCCTTCTGCTCCACACTCTGCACATCACACGCGCCCAGTTTTTTGCGAATCCTGACCGCAAGTTAACCGAAGAAGACGGGCTCCTTTATTGGAAAAACATCTCCCGTCGCGCCGTCAACGAACCCATCCAATACATCACTGGCCAGCAGGAGTTCTATGGACTGAACTTCCAGGTTAGCCCTGCCGTCCTCATTCCTCGGCCCGAGACCGAACACCTCGTCGAAGCCGTCCTGAACCTCCTGCCATCGAAAGAACCTCTGGAGATCGCAGACGTCGGCACCGGCTCTGGCATCCTTGCCGTCACTCTGGCTCTACACCTTCCTCACGCGCAAATCACCGCATTCGACATCTCTACCGATGCCATCAGCGTAGCGCGACGAAACGCCGAGACCCATCATGTAGCCGACCGCATCCGATTTCTATACTCTGATCTCCTCGCTGCGGCACCTCGCAGTCTTTTTGATGCGGTCGTCAGCAATCCTCCCTACGTCTCCGAGGGTGATCGAGACACTCTCCACCCGGAGGTCCGCGACTACGAGCCCGCGACCGCGCTCTTCGCGGGCGGCACTGGCCTCGACGTCTATCGCCGCCTAATCCCCCAGTCCTACAACGCGCTGAAACCGGGTGGCCTGCTCGCCCTGGAGATCGGCCACGATCAACAGGAAGCCCTGACCGCCCTGCTTTCAGGGTGGAATAATGTCTCGTTTATCAACGATCTGCAACAGATTGCCCGTGTCGCCCTCGCTCAAAAGGCACCCAGCGCCGCCGCGATTGGATAAAATTTCTCAACGTCCGGGTCTCGGCTGAAACCCGAGGCCCGGCCGTTCGTATAACAGTTGGAGCCCCTTTGGTATGACGAACCCTCAGCTTCAAGATCATCTCCACTCCCTCGAAGAACGCCTCCTCCACCCCGACCGCGAGGGTGACCGCTCTGCTCTTATCCCGTTCTTCGCCGACGAATTCAAGGAGTACTGTATCTCCGGCCGTATCTTCAATCGCCAGCAGGTCATCGACGCCCTGCTGAAGAGCGAACCGCGCCCGGCGACGATCAGCAACTACAACGTCGCACCCCTTGCGGAGAATGCAGCGCTCTCAACCTATCGCGCCACGACGGCGCTTGTCGTCTCGCACCGCTCGTCCTTATGGATCTTCCGCGACAACCGCTGGCAACTCTACTTCCACCAAGGCACTCTCGCTGCTTGAACGGAGAGATCCAGGCCGCGAGTAGTGTTTCGCTAAAGGCCTGCGTACCAGTCGTAGCCGAGCTTCGTCCAGTAGTCGTCCGGCCGCACATCCGTATAGGCGATCAGCCCGATGCGCTTGATCTGTTTGTAACCGTATTTGATCGCCATATGTAACCGTATCGGTGCGCCGTGCCACTGGGTCAGTGGACGCCCCGCCATTTCAGTCGCTAACAGGCTCTGAGGATGCATACATGCCTGCAGACTGAATCCGCAGTAGTAATCACCGTCCGGGGTTTCCATGTAAACATATTTTGGCAGCGAGCCGTCGGCACCGCGTGCTGGCGGATACTGTGCAATCAAATCCGCCAGCCTGTAACCACCCCAGTGCGCAATCTGACTCCAGCCTTCGATGCACTTGAACTCCGTCACGAGTTCTTGGTGCGGCAGGCTCGTGACATCGCTCATGGTGAGCAGTAGACCCGGCGTCCCGGCATCGAGCGTGTTGTCCGACATGCCTGCCTCCTCCTGTCCACGCGGCGGTTTGTTTCCCTGCGCCTTCTTCAGCTCTGCAAGGGCAGCCTCGAAGGCGGGCGGCAACTTAGTTTCCTGCTTGCCGCTGCCGCTGACCATCGTGCTTGCCGCGCCACCCTCCATCATCGGGCCCTCGCCAGCGCCGGCATCGCTGTTTGCATCAATCTTCGCCTCATCTTTGGGCGCAACCTTCGTATCGTGCAGCGTCGGGCCAGATCGCTTCATCGCGGCGTATTTGTACTCCCAGGCTGTCACGTCGTCGACATACTGACGGAACCGTTTCGCGTTATCGACTCCCACCATTTGAAGCCGGTAGCTCTCCGGAACCAGATCCATCTTCAACCCATAGTTTCCGTTTGTGCGTAGCTCCATTGACTTGCTGACCGGGTACGTCGGCGCTAACCCGCGTTCATCGAATAGTCTGCGCGCCAGTCTGGCATTAAAATCCAGTGTCTTTCGCAGCGGACGAGGAATGAGCTGATCGCCGGGGCTGCGATCGATCCACCGATAAAACCCATATCCACTCGCCGCTGCAGCTGCCGCAATCAAAAAACTTCGCCGCGTTCGCCGGCCCGAGTCCGCACGCACCGCGGCATCCAGCACTTCAACTGCCCGCGAATCTCTCCGTTCTCTATCCCCCTCTCTCTCCCAATCGCGATCACGGTCATCGTCGCGCTTCTTGCGCTCCTCGTCCCACTTGCGTCGCTCCTCCTGCTCCTTGCGCTCCTCTCGTCCATCGCTCATCGCGCACTCCTCTCTTCTTCAAGCGGTGCCTTTGCCGCGGCCACTATCTCATATCCGCTGAGCATCGACCTGAAGTTGTTCCACCCCGCCAGCACTACCTGCATTACGTGTACGACGAAGAAACCGCAGAAGCCGATCGTCAGCCAGAAGTGCTCCCATCGCGCCATCTCGTAGCCGCCGAGCAGCGTCGTCATCCAATGCACCTGTGTCGGCTTGTAGATCGAAAGCCCGGTAACCAGCGCACCAAACCCCATCAGGATCACCGCTGTGTATGCGATTCTCTGCGCTCCGTTGTATTTCTTCTGCGGCGGCAGGCCTTTGCGCAGATGCAGATCAACCAGCGTCACCTGAATCGCATCTCGGATCGATCTGCGCTCGGGGACCAGCACCCGCCATTCGCCGGAGATCAACAGGTATGTCACGTACAGGATTCCGTTGATTGCAAAGAGCCACATGAAGAAGAAGTGGTATCCCAACCCCTCCGTTACACGGTAAGGTGCATTGATTGTCTTCCAGAACCACGGTGGAAACAACCGTACCAGCGTCACCGACCCCAGGCCGACACGATATACCGCATGCGGATGCTGATATGCATTGTCGGAGTCGTTCCAATAGATCAGCAACCCGCTCCATATCATCGTGAACAGCACAGGAAAGTTCACCCAGTGCATCCAGCGAATTGCCAGCGGATGCTTCTTTTCTAACCGTATTGTCGCCACGACAGGCGGTTCCGCCTCCGCCTCGGTTACATCGAGCATGATGGTTGCCGCAAGGATGGGTATGGAATCAGCTTTGCCTTCAGGGTCAGGCGCTGCCTTCGGAGTCGGCCCACTTGTTTCGGTAGTAGACGCAGCAGTCGACTCAACGGGCCTGGCCGGCTCGACGTGCCCACTTCTATCCATCGGATCTTCTGGCATTTGAGCTCCCGTCCTGCGCCTTCGCGCAAAAAAGTCTGTACTCAAGTATCGTCCGAACCGTTAGATTGGATTTATCTTCTTGGGTTACTCCCATTTTGCGCACTGAACGGGCGTTACCGCAGCGCAACCTTCACCCTGTCACCAGAGCCATCGACGAACGTAACCTCCTTTGCGCTCATCACCGCCGGTGTCCTGCCACCCACGCCCTCCAGGGGATCCACCGCCGCTCGATCGGCATCCGTCCAGCACATCAGCCCCGTAAAGCAGAACAAGTGCTTCGGAACTCCAGGGAGCGCGCTCCATCCTTGCACCAGCACAAACTGGTGCCGCGGCGCATCCTCGATCAGCACATCGTTCGAGTAGTTGATAAAGAGCCGCGCCCCATCCTGCGCAACTCCATTCCGTTCCACGTTCCCCAGGGGATCACGCACAAAGATCCGCTGTCGAAATACTGCCGCAAAGATGACAAGCAGAAGTGTCCCAACGATAAGAATCTTCTTCAAACTTATTTCTTCTCCTCGTGGTACTCCTGCTCCGTATTGATCCCCCAGAGCGCGGCTTTATCCACGTGCCCGGCTACGATCCCATCGACCGCGGTCATCGCGGTCAACATGCTGTGATCCTGGTTGTTGTACTTGTGCATTCCATTTCTGCCCACCAGAAACAGGTTTTCGAATCCATCGGTAAATTCGCGCAACTCCTCGAAACCGGTCATAGGTTCCGAAGTAAGCCGGGTAGGTCTTGGGCACCCGCACCACGTGCGCGTCCGAGACATCCTCGGCATTCAGAATTCCGATCTTGGCCACCTCGGCGATCGCGAATTTCTTCAAATCTTCGTCCGGCATCTTCCACAGATCATCCGTGTCGTAGCAGAAATACTCCAGCCCGATCCATACCTTCGTTGGATCGGCCACGAGGTAAGGGCTCCAGTTGTTGAAGATTTGTAACCGTCCCGAGGATCACATCCGGCTCCTGCACGTAGATCCACGTATCTTTCAGCAGGCCGCCGTCTGGTTCCTTCACCTTCAACCGGTCCACCAGCAGTCCGACGGTGATAAAGTCACGGTACTGCAGCCCTGCGCTTACTTCACGCACATTCTCCGGAACCGGGGCGTCCATCGCCTCCACCAACTCGCGCATCGGCATCGTCGAGAAGAAATAATCGCCCGCAAATGTCTGCCGCTCGCCTTTCTCGTTCACGGCGTCAATCGAAATCACCTTATTGCCCTGGCAGTGAATCCGATCCACCCTCCACCCCATGTGAATCTCGCCGCCCTTCTCGCGAATCTGATCCGCCACATGCTCCCACAACTGCCCCGGGCCAAGCTTTGGATACATGAACCGCTCAATCAGGCTAGTATCTGTTCCCTTCTGCGCCAGGTCGCCCGCCCCTTTTGATTTCCCGCTGAACGCCTTCTTCACAAAATGCTTCACCGCTGTTGTCAGGCTCAGCCCTTTAATACGCTGTGCACCCCACTCGGCCGAAATCTCATTGCACGGCGTCCCCCACACTTTCTCTGTGTAGCTCTTGAAGAAGGTCAGATAGAGTTGCCGCCCAAACCGGTTGATCAGAAAATCTTCGAGGCTCTTCTCCGGGGCGATCTGGCTGACTCGCGACAACATGTAGCTCGTCCCCACGCGAAACGTTCTCGTGAGCCCGAGATTCTTCAGCGTCGTCCCGGTCAGCGTGATCGGATAGTCGAAGAACTTCCGCAGGTAGTAGATTCTGCTTTTTCGCGGACGAATCAGCATGACCAGATCCGGGTCGTGCGGAGCGACGGTGATCAGAATGTCGGTATCTTCCGGCATCGTCCTCCAACTCGGCTGCTTCAAGATCGTCTGCTGCGTGGGGATCAATAGGTCCTGCTCCTCGCAGCACGGGCTCTTCGTGCAGATGCGCCGGTACGGCAACTACTCGCGTCTTTCCCTGGTAGCTGATCTCCGCGTCCGAGCCGGCATCACCCACATCAGGCGGCATCAGATCAACCCACCACTGCATTACGCGGTCGCTCTTGGAAAAAAAGCGGTGCCCACCGATGTCCATCCGGTTGCCTTTGTACTTGATCGTCCGCGAGATCCCGCCGATCTCCCAGCTCGCCTCCAGAAGAATCGGCTTTACATCAGACCGCCTCAGCAACTCCAGCCCCGCCGTCAACCCAGCCGGACCCGCCCCAATAATCACCGCAATTTTGCTCACCGAGAGACCCGCTCCTAAAAGATACTGCAGCCAGTATACGTAGAGTCTTTGAGGGCACCAGACACAGGCGTTGCCCAGTCTGATGCATCTCCCCCGTTCGAGTCATCGCGGCATCTCTCTCGAGTTCAACTGGCTGCTACACTCTTGTCATGTTTTACCGGGACGAGTGTCAACGCGGTCGGTAAGTGTTTTGCCAACATCCTTTAATCGCTTCAAACCGGAGATCCTGCTTGACTCCAGCCGAAATCCTGACCGAATCCAGGGCCTCTTCCATCGCAACCAAACCTGACAGTCTACTGAAGCCCGCTTTCTTCTGGTTCGGCATCGCTGTTCTGGCCATCATCGTTCTCTACGCCCGCTTACTCCATCTCAGCTTCGACGGCGACTACCAGGGATGGGCCAGCGCCAGTTGCATGACCATGGCGCACTCGTTCAACCAGCTCGGCGCGCTCCATACTCACTTTGTTCCTATCCAGAACAACCTTCCGCTCGGCTCCGATCCTGACGTCTATCTCCACTGGCCTCCGCTCTTTCCGTTTCTACTTTCGGTTGTCACCAGCGTTCTCGGCGATCACGAATCTTCCGGCCGCCTCTTCGCACTCGTCATCACGCTCGGTACAACTTTTGTCGTAGGCGCCATCGCGCGTCGATATTACGGAGCCCAGACAGCCTTTCTGGCCGGCTTCTTCTTTCTTACCTTCCGCACCACGTTTGAAGGCGGCCGTGCCATTCTTCATCAGCCACTCGCGATGTTTTTCGGCTCTGCAACTGTCCTCTTCTTCCTCATCGCAGTCGATGTCCAACTCACGGAGGGACGCCGGCGTCTGTTCGCGGCTCTGAGCGTAGTCGCCACGGTCTGCTCGATGCTGACGGCGTGGGATCCTGCCTTTATCCCACTTGGCCTTCTTCTCTCTTCGATCTATCTCCGCCGTCGCGAGGCTATTCGTCTTGCTTCTTTTAATGTGCTTGCCGGTATCGCGACCTTTATTTCCGTTCAGGCCAACTACATCCTCGCGTACCCGCAGCTCTTCAAAAATCAGTTCGCCACCATTGCGTATCGCGCCGGCCTCAACTTCAACGCCGCCTCGTCCACTCGCCTGCACACCATCGTCGATCAGGTCCACTATCTCGGGGGAAAACTTACTTTCTTCGGTACTCTTTCGCATATCTTCCTCTGGATCTTTACGGGGGTCGGCAGTTTCTCTCTACTCGCTGGTTTTCTCTTTCTTGCAAATTGGCTGCAGTCCAACCGCCGCGAGAATTCGATCGCCGTCTACATCCTCGGAGGCCTTTGCCTGCCCTGGCTCCTCTTTTTCGTCATCATGCGCAACTATGTTGCGATCCATCCCTTTCCGCTTGTCCTTGCCACTCCGTTTCTGGCAATTGCGAGCGGCTTTGTCCTGAATCGAATCTGGGAGGTTCTCAGCGCCGCAGCCATTAATCGCCACTATCTCCGGATGATGATCCTGATTCTCCCCCTCATCACGATGTATCCAATCCTGATCAACATTCGAGACGCCAGGGTTCCCGAACACACACCGGAGTTTCACGACCTTTCCGTCCTCATCCAGCGCAACACACCGCCGGATGCCGTGACACTCTCTCCAGCGGAGTCTGCCGTTCCCATCTACTACTCGGACCGCCACATCGTTCGCGGTGTCGCGACTCCGGATCTTCTCCAGCAAGCCATCCCTCAGGCTCACGCCGATTTTTCGGAGAGCCCTCTCTTCTTCGCTCTGCATGACACCGACCTCGGCGGCTTCGCCGACATGCTTCCGCACTTCACTCTGGTCGCCCACCAAGGCGACTCCACCCTCTACAAAATCCCTTAGTATCTATGAGAGATCTCACCATCACCGCACCAGGACATTCATGACCGCACCAAAGCGGTTGCAGCTCGATTTCATCGACGGACTCCGGGCGGCAGCAGCACTCTACATCGTCGTCCATCACTCGCTTCAGGCCGCGGACTATTTTCCCAGCAACCTAGCCTACATGGGGCGTGGGCACGATGTGGTCGCAGTCTTTATTGCAATCTCAGGCTTTTGCCTTGTGCTGCCGCTGGCTCAGCGCGGTGACTGGAACCTGCAGGCCGGGCGTTTTTACCAGAAGCGAATGCGGCGTATCCTGCCGCCCTATTATGCGACCGTTGCCATCGCGCTCCTAATCGTGTTGGCGTACAGCTATAAAGACTATCCGCAGGACTATGCTGGTGTGCCACTCAGCTGGTCAATGATCGTCTCTCATCTTCTACTGGTGCAGAACTGGGTTCGCGGCCAGGTCTATACGCTCGATGGACCGCTGTGGTCGATTGCGGTGGAGTGCCAGATATACATTCTCTTTCCACTCCTGGTAATCCTCTGGCGCCGGACCGGTCGATGGCTTGCTCTATTTGTTATTTTTATCCTCGCGCATAGCCTCTTGTATGCGACGCACCACGGAGGAAGCGCCAACTTTCTCTTCCTCTTTGGCGAAGGCATGCTCGGCGCAGATCTGGCATATTCCGAGCGCTACCGCATGTGGCTAGGCCCGGCAACGTTGCTGAGCTTCGCGGGATATTGTTTCTGTTCGCTCTATCCCACGTACGTTGTGACAGATATCTTTACCGGCTTGAGCACATCTCTCTTGATGGCGTATCTGACCCAGAACCGCAGTCACTGGGGCAACAGGTTGTTGGGATGGAAGCCTCTGGCGTGGATTGGAACATTCTCCTACAGCCTGTATCTTGTCCACTCTTTTCTTCAGGTGCCGCTAAAGCGCTGGATTCTCGCTCATGACATCGGTCGTTTGGCTGAGTTGCACGGATACATGGCGTTGTTCATGGTAGTTGTGGTTGCACCGATAGCTGTCGCAGCCAGTTATGGGTTCCACGTAATCTTTGAACGGCCGTTTATGAGCCCAAGACGCCAAAAAGCCGAACTCAGACTCGCTCCCGCGCTAGAACCCCCGGAAGTCTCCTGTGCGCCTAAAGTGTCTTAGGCGCACAGGTTTCATCGTTTATGTCCGATCCTTCACGACGAACTCCAGACCGGTGTTTCCGGCCTTCACCATGACATGATCTCCATGCAGCACGGTGCCGTCGAGGATCTTCACCGCCAGCTTGTCCTGCACCATGCGCTGAATCGCACGTTTCAACGGCCGCGCTCCATACGCCCGGTCGTAGCCGGCTTTGAAGATCGCCTGCCGCGCACCGTCGGTTATCTCGAGCGTGATCTTGCGATCGGCCAGCAGCTTCTCCAGATCCTTGAGCCGGAGGTCGACGATGTGCGTCAACTGCTCGTCGCCCAGCGGACGGAACACCACGATATCGTCCACGCGATTGATGAACTCCGGCTTGAAGTGCTTCCGCAGCTCGTCCATCACGCGGGTCTTGGCCTCTTCAAAGCCTTCCTCACCCTGCGCCCACGCTGTGGACAACTGGGCTGCGCCGACATTTGAGGTCATGATCAGCACGGTGTTCTTGAAATCCACCGTCCGCCCCTTCGAATCCGTGAGCCGTCCATCGTCGAGCACCTGTAGAAGCACATTGAATACATCCGGATGAGCTTTCTCGATCTCGTCGAACAGGATGACCGCATAGGGCCGGCGACGCACAGCCTCCGTCAACTGTCCGCCCTCGTCATAGCCGACGTATCCCGGAGGCGCTCCAATCAAGCGCGATACCGCATGTTTTTCCATGTACTCGCTCATGTCGATCCGCACCATCGCAGCTTCGTCATCAAACAGGAACTCAGCGAGCGCACGAGCCGTCTCGGTCTTTCCAACTCCGGTTGGGCCAAGAAAGATAAACGAGCCAATCGGTCGCTTCGGATCACTCAATCCCGCACGTGAGCGCCGGATTGCGTTCGCCACTGCGCTTAGCGCCTCATCCTGCCCAACGACTCGCTCGCGCAGACGATCCTCCATCTGCACCAGCTTCTGCATCTCGCCTTCGAGCATCTTCGCAACCGGAATCCCGGTCCACTTGGACACGATTGCCGCGACATCCTCTTCGTCAACCTCTTCCTTCAGCATCCGCGACGGTTTCTTCGCGACACCGGTCTTTGCCTCCGCCGCATCCTCGCGAACCGCGGCATCCTGCTCGGCCGTCAGCTCACGCAGTTCTGCCTCGAGCTTCGGGATCTCGCCGTATTGCAGCTCGGCGGCGCGCTGCAGGTTTCCCTTGCGCGTCTCTTCGCCCATCTGGAACCGCAACGCCTCCAGCTGCTCCTTCAACTCCGCGATCCTGCCAATCGCTCCGCGCTCCTTCTGCCAACGCGCACGCAGCCCGGCCGACTGCTCTTTCACCTCGGCCAATTCGCGCTCCACAATCTCCAGGCGATCCTTCGAACCAGCGTCCTTCTCTCGCTTCAGGGCAGCACGCTCAATCTCGAGCGAAGTAGCTCGCCGCTCAAGATCGTCGATCTCTACCGGCACTGAGCCGATCTGAATCGCCAACGCCGCCGCAGCCTCATCGACAAGATCAATCGCCTTATCCGGCAGAAAACGGTCCGAGATATAACGATGGCTCAACGTCGCCGCAGCCACAATCGCCGAATCCTTGATCCGAACCTTGTGGTGCGCCTCATACTTCTCTTTCAAGCCGCGGAGAATCGCAACTGTATCTTCGACATTCGGCTCGCCGACGTACACGATCTGAAAACGCCGCTCCAACGCAGCGTCTTTTTCGATGTACTTCCGATACTCATTCAGCGTCGTCGCTCCAATTGCCCGCAGACCGCCGCGGGCCAGCGCAGGCTTGAGCATGTTGCTCGCATCGAGCGCACCTTCGCTCGCACCCGCGCCGACAAGAGTATGCAACTCATCGATGAACAAAATCACTTCACCGTTCGACTCCTCGATCTCCTTCAGCACGGCCTTCAGCCGGTCTTCAAACTCTCCGCGGAACTTCGCCCCGGCGATCATCGCGCCCAGGTCGAGCGAGCACACTCGCTTGTTCCTTAGAATCTCCGGCACATCTCCCAGAAAGATCCTGCGCGCCAGCCCTTCCACAATCGCGGTCTTGCCGACCCCGGGCTCACCAATCAGCACCGGGTTATTCTTCGTCCTGCGCGAGAGCACCTGCACCACGCGACGTATCTCTTCATCCCGCCCGATCACCGGGTCGAGTTTTCCCCGTCGCGCCAGATCGGTGAGGTCCTTGGCGTACTTCTCCAGAGCCTGGAATTTTCCTTCGGGATTCTGATCGGTCACCCGCTGCGAACCACGCACAGCACTCAACGCCTTCAGGATTGCCTCATGGGTACCGCCCAAGGCCGCCAGCGCGAGTTGCACAGCGTCATTTTTGGCCTTCGACAATGCCAGCAGCAGATGTTCCGTGGAGACATAATCGTCCTTGAAGTTCTCAGCTTCCTTAAATCCCTGCTCCAGAACTTTTTGCAGCGCTGCGCTCAACCCCGGATTGCCGCCGCCCTGAACCTTCGGCAGCTTCGCAATCGCCGAATTCACCCCCGCAAGCAGCTGCTCCGCAGGCACCCCTACCTTCTCCAGCACCGGGATCACCACTCCCTCGCGGTCTTCCAGCAGAGCCGCCATCAGATGCAGCGGCAGCACCTCCGGATTGCCATTTTCGGCGGTATGTCCGCTGGCCGCCTGCACCGCTTCCTGCGATTTCATCGTCAACCGATCCCACTTGATCGCCATAACTACGGTCTCCTCATTGATTTTCAGCGTTTCAATGGATTAGACGCTCAACGATGCCAACAAGATGCAGTAATCTGATAGTAAGTCACTCACATTTACGAAATTTAGCCTGATGTGAGCCCTTCGGTGGAAACCAGCCAAAGACACCCATCCAAACCGTCTCAGAGTACCGCTTCCGCATCAGCCGTAAGATGGCAATCCTCCCAGAACTGAACTCCGTTGACCCCCTTGCGTCATCCACTCTGACGCGAAAGTCGTACATGCCTGCCTCGGGCTAACTGCTACGCTTGCTTCAGTTGCAGCACTCCCGGAGATCCTCCTTTTGCCCCGGTCACTCCAGATCTGTCTTGCGTTTTCCCTCGCAGCCACCGCCCTGTTGAGCGGCTGCGGCTCTATGCAGCAACAGGCCGCTTCTGCGGCCACGAGCAATACCCCCTCGGCTCCTCCCGCTCCTGCCGTCACCCCAGGCTCGCCGATCACCGGTAACGTTCACGGCGGTCAGCAACCTGTCACCGGTGCCCGCATCTACCTCCTCGCAGGAAGTCCCGCCGGCTACGGCGCACCCAGCGTCTCGATCCTGAACACCGCCCAGCCTGCCGTGCACACCGATGCTCTAGGCAGCTACGTCCTCACCGACGGCAACGGCAACTTCAGCATCTCCGGAGACTACTCGTGCACCGCCGGACAACAGGTCTATCTTCTCGCTCTTGGCGGCAACCCAGGCCTCCCCGCGGGCGAGGAAAATCCGGCACTCGCTCTGATGTCGGCCTTTGGCGGCTGCCCCGAAAGCTATACCAACTTTGCCACCACCGTGCCCTTCGTCTTTATCAACGAGGTCACCACCGTCGCTGCCGCCTACGGGCTCTCCGGCTACATGGCCGACACCACTCACCTCGCGTATGCTCCCTCCGCCGGCGCGAGTCAGGGCATCGCCAACGCCTTCATCACCGTCGACAATCTCATCGATCCTGCCATCGGCGTAGCACGTATCCAGAACATCCCAGGCAACGGCACCGTCCCTCAGGCCGAGATCAACTCCCTGGCCAACCTGCTCGTCAACTGCGTCAACTCGGACGGAACCAAGGACTGCGCTCAGCTCTTCGCCAGTGCACCCTCCCGCGACGGAGTGTTGCCCACCGACACCGTCACCGCAATTATCAATATCGCCCATAATCCAGGGGCCAATGTCCCGGCTCTCTTCGCCGCCAGCATGCTCACCACGCCGTTCCAGCCGGCACTCACGACTGCGCCTAACGACTGGTCCCTTGCCATCACCTACAACGCCGACGGTATGGTCGGCCCCTATTTTCCCGCTGTCGACTCTCGCGGCAACGTCTGGGTTCCGAACTACGTGAATAACACGCTTACCGAACTTGACCCCTCGGGCAATATTCTCTCCGGCAGCAAAGGCTTCACCGGCGGCGGCCTCAACCTCCCCTACGCCGTCGCCATCGATGGGCAGGACAACGCCTGGGTCGTTAACTTCGGCCCCGTGAGCACCTCGAGCGTCTCAAAATTCTCCCCTTCGGGCGTCTCGATCCTCAGCTCGCCGGTCCCCTGCGACACCGCCTGCTTCTTCCCCGTTGTGGACGCCGCACAGAACCTCTGGATATCCGGTTCCCAACGCCTCACCGTCCTGCGTGCTGACGGGTCGATCCTCAAGAAATTCGCCACCAACTCCTTCGACTCAGGCGTTGCCGTCAACAGAGCCGGCGTCGGCTGGTCGATTGGCCAACCCCATCTCCTCTATAAGATCGGGCTCTCTGCAACGCTCTCTTCTACGGCGGAAAACACGACAGCAGCAGCCGGATCCGACCTCACCTCCGTCGCCATCGACTCCGCCGACAACGTCTGGTACGGCAGCAGCCAGAACAGTCTCCTCGGCGTCTCCGACAAGAACGGAATTCTCGTCTCCCCGGCAAACGGCTACATGGGTGGCGGGCTTAAAGGTCCGGCGCAGATCGCGATCGACGGGAGCAACCGAGTCTGGGTCGCCAACCGCGACGGCAGCTCGCTCTCTGCCTTCACCAACTCAGGTGCGGCGATCTCGCCCGCCAACGGCTATCAAGCCCCCGGTCTTAGCAACCCGCGAGGCATCGCCATCGACGCCTCCGGCAACATCTGGCTCACCAACTTTACTGCTAACTCCATCACGGAGTTCATCGGAATCGCCACCCCAGTTGCGACACCCTTGTCGCCGATCAGCCACGGCCAGCGTCCCTAAGCATTCTGAGTAGCTTTCCACTCCTTTGGTGCGATTCAGCGCACAGACGGAATCGCACCAACGGAATGATTATCCCTGAAACAAACGGGCCGCTTTACTTGCCGCTCTCCGTCCCCTTGATAAACGCCGCCACATCCGCGTGGAACTGCTTCAGTACATCCTCATTTACATAGACCATGTGCCCGCTCTGGTAGTAGTGGTAGCTGATGTTGGCTTGCAGCTTCTGCGGAATCGGCAGGTGATGCATCTCGAACTTACCCTCAAAGTAAGGGGTCGCCAGGTCGTAGTACCCGCCCGCGAGCATCACCTTCATCTTCGGATTCGACTTCATGGTGTACGCCAGATCCGGCATCACGTTCGTCGAGCTCGACTGCGCCGCGGGCGGTCCTCCGGGAGGCTGATGCCGCAGATCCCATGAAAAATCGCTGTCGTACGCACCCGGCTTGTACGTCTGGTTCTCTCCATACTTCAAATCCGTCCGCATGTACTTGTTGATTGCCGCCGTATATGCGGATGAGATCGCATTGCTCTGCGGGTCATACTCTGCCTCTTCGCTCGTCGGATTCAGATCCGGCCCTTTGTATCGAGTATCGAGCCGTCCCGTCGTGGTCTCATCATCCAGCTGCAGGTTCTTGCTGAACGCGCCGCCGCTCACCCGGAGGTTCGACTTCAGCAGGAACGCGACCGGCAATCCGGTATACCCATGCAGCTTCTCCGCGACCGCCTGTTTGCGTGCCTCCCCCAACTCGCTGCCTTGCAGGAGAGCGCTCATATACTCGCCCAACGCATACTGCTCGACCTCGGCAAGAAACGGCTCCAGCGTCGCCGGCTGCGCGGGCAGCTTGTGATGGTAGAACGCACTGGCCGCGAACGTAGGCAGCGCCAGCGCGTATGCCTGGTCCACGCCTGCATTCCACTTCGGCCCATCCGCGCTGTTATCGAAGCTCAGAATCTGCGACAGCAGAATGATGCCGTTCAGATCCACATTCTCGAGAGCAGCCGACAGCACTGCACTCCGCGGCGTCCCGTAGCTCTCGCCAAAAAGATACTTCGGCGAGTTCCACCGGTCGAACTTCGTCAGGAACTTACGAATGAATCGCTCGAACGCATGAGCATCCGGGTCTACACCCCAGAACGCCTTCTCCTTATCCTTGCCCATGATCCGGCTGAACCCGGTCCCCGGCGCATCGATGAAGACGATGTCGCTTACATCCAGCAGGCTGTAGTCGTTGTTGACGATCTTGTAAGGCGCTCCCTCGTCGTGCTGCGCATCCGTCGTCACTACTCTTCGTGGTCCGAACGACCCCATGTGCAACCACATCGTCGCCGAGCCGGGTCCGCCGTTGTACATAAACGTCACCGGCCGGTTCGGCCCGCCATCCTTTTTGAGGTACGCAACGTAGAACATCCGTGCGGTCGCCGGAGCCTCTTCCGGCTTATCAGGATCGGGTGCTTTCTCCCCGGTCCCGGGCAGGTACTTCCCATCGAGCCCCAACATCGCATCCTGGCCATCCGTAGATCCCACCGTCAGCGTCCCGGCGACAGCTTTATATGCAATCACCTGTCCACCCACTGTCACAGAACCCTCGGTCGTCGAGTCCCCTGGCAACTCCGCCTCTGCAGCCGCTGGTGTCCCTTTGACGACGACCTTCTCATCCTTCTTCTTATCGCTGTCCTTTTTGTCACTTCCCCCTGAGCTCTGTGCCAGCACACCCGGCACCCATAGCATCAAACCAACGCCTGCCACACACAGCACTTTCGCGACTCTCATTCTGCATCACTCCTTCAAAGGATCAGATACCTCGAAGTATAGCCGCCTCAAAACCCAAAACATCGGAGTTGCCCCCTGACTCCACGAAAAAAGGACTCCGGATCTTGTCCGGAGCCCCTCTCCACCTTTCAAAAATGAGCCGTTAAGCCCTGCTAATCTGAAAGCTGCCGCCACCTTCTCCGCGCCAGCACAGCGACACCGGGCAGTCCGGCTGCCAGCAACATCAGGCTCTCCGGCTCCGGAACGGCGCTGACGATTGAAGCGACATTCACTTGAAAGTTGACCGTGCTCAGCGTGTCGAACGCTCCGTCATCCGCGCCTCCCAATATCTCGAACGATCCGATATATTGACCTGCGGGAAGGTCCAAAGGCAGCATAAAGGAGAACAACTCCAAATCCGCTGTCGTCAAATACCAGCGGTGAAGTCACGTCGAAGCTGTCCCCGTTCAGGAATACCGTCCCCCATTTATGTCAGGGGCCGCCACCGTCGCAGAAAAGGAAACTTTCGATCCCGCTGTGCCCGACTGCACGGGAGCGGTCGGATTGAGGCTGATTGTGTCAGCAAACGCACGAGGAGAGGACAACAAAGCCGCTGGCAGTACTAACAGGCCAAGCATTGAGAGGGTTCCTATAATTTTTTTCATCACGGTCGACTTCCTTGAGATCCAACTCTTGGGCTATGACGCAACTCACCAAAAAAGCGAAGTCGATAGGAGAGCGACTAGGGCAGCCTCACCCGTAAGCTCCCTCCAAACGTTGCGCCGCTATACGTACCCGAGAACCCATCTATCGCAGCAGCGCCCGAAGCCCCTGCCGTCGCGGGGAACGTCACCATCACAGTAGCCGAGCCACCCGGCGCAATATTCCCGATCGTCAGTGGAAGCACCGAGCCGCTTACACTGCCCAGCGTAGCTCCGGTCAACACCACCGCTTGCGCCGTTCCTGTGCCGTTGTTCTTCACCATGACCACACCCTGGTAGCCGCCTGAGATTTTGCTCAGCACAGAGGTCGTAATCAGCTGCACCGTACCCTGAACAATCGGAGCCGCTGGCACCGTGAAGTACGCCACAGCAGGGTCATGATCGCTGATCCGCGTTGGCAACGTCGCGTCGTTCAGGTTCACCAATGGGAAGTCCGAATCGATATGCGCATACACCAGCCGCGTCTCGGTCGGAACCAAATCGCTGGTCACCACAACATGGTCCAGCACCTGTGCGCTGCCGGTCTCCACATAGCTCTGCCGTTCCGATGCCGGCAGCAGAGTCACCAGATCCACCAGCGGAGGATTCACAAGCCCCGCAACCGGCGGCGTCACCACCTGTGTCGATGGCACTGGAGTGCCCGTAACCACGCCCAGCGAGTCCACAAACCCATCCGAGAACTCGAACGCGTTGTAGTCGCCCACCGTAACCACGTGCTCGCCCGCCGCCTGGTAACCCTGGATCAACGTCGCCAGGTATTCTGCCTGCGCCTCGCGCTTCAACCGGACTGTGGCGCCCGTGCTCGTCGGATCGTCCACGTTGATCAGCGAGCGCTGATGCACCGAGATCACCGTCACCGGATAGTCTGGCTGCCCGCCACCACGTTTGATGCCCGCATGCAACACCAGCGGCGTCCGGTCATTCAGCACCGCCTGGTTGCCGCTGGAGTTCGTGAACGTCGTGGTCAGCCCAAACTGTTCCGCCTTCACCGTCGTCACGCGCGTGCTCTTCACCAGCATGCCCGTATTGATGCCCGTACCATCGGTCGCAAGGAAAAGATATGGCAGATACACCGGATCGGCCTGTCCTGCAGACGTCGCATCTGAGCTGATCTTGTTGGCCAGATCCGTCAGCACGTTGATGTTCTCGATCTCCTGAACCCCGAGAATGTCCGGGAAGTTCAGAATGTTCCGGATCGCCAGCGAGCCCTTGGTTAGTCGCCGCTGATATGCCTCCGTCGTCACCTTCACCACGCTGCTCCCCGGATTATCGGCATCCACAACATCGTTGTAGAACCGCTCCATATTGAAGCTGGCCACTGTGAACTCATTCGCGGCCTGCACTGGAACCGGCACAGGAGTCATCAGCGCGCCGACCGTCGGTCGCGTCGCCTTATCGAGAATAATCCCGGGTGTTCCCGACGACATATCCATCACGCCCAAAACACCCGTCAACGTCGTATTGCTCGTCAGGTCAATCGCTGGCCCTCCGAACGACTTGCTGTCGAACAGCAGCAACTCCGGATTCGAGTCCCAGATCGGCACACCCGCAGGCACCGGCCCGAATGTTGTGTCCGTCACCGCAATTCCCGGCTCACGAAACGGCCTCGGTACTCCAGTCACGACGCCGAAGAATTGTCCATTCGAAGTATTCGTCTCCGTTGACTCGTTCAGCGATGCATCCGTACCGCTCGTCGTCGTCACCGAGCCGATCGCGACCCGCATGCTCTCGAGGCGCGAGAACTGCTGGACGCCTCCCGAAGGCGAGTCCATCGCTGCCGTGATCTGCACCGGCGCAGGCAGCGGATTGCTCGTTGACAGCAGCGTAAACGTCTGCGGCCCATCGATCTCCGTTCCCCGAATCAGCCCCGTCGTCGGAAATGTATTGACGGTGCCGGCTACCTGAACCTCGGCGCCCACCTGCACGAACGAAGGGAGCACCGTCGAGCTTGTGAAGACCAGAATCCCCTGCGGCGTCGCCGAAGTTGTATCCGCATTCTTCGTCTCAAGGTAGAACCCGTTCGATCGTACTCCGGTCACGATACCGCTCGTCGTCACCATCTGCGTGGCAAACGTCGAAGGCTTGTTCGCCTGAATCGTCCCGATCGTCACGAACTGTGGCGGCGTCAACACTGTCAGCGCAATCGAGCCCGAACCCGATCGCAACTGCGAATCCACCACGGTCACCGGCAGAGAGAACGTCCCAATCGCCGAAGTCGTCACCGTAAACGAGAAGATGTTGTCTCCGGCAGTCAGGTCTCCGTGCGTACCGTCGTCAAAGAAGCTCTGCGTCGCCGAGCCCCCAATCGCGCTCAGGTTTCCACTGACCTGGATGCCTGTGCTCGTCGGCAGCGTTCCCGGAACCACCGTCGCCGTCAGCAGAATCGGATCGCCTGCGAATGCCGAAGCGGGCATCGCCAAGCCCGTCACTATCGGAGGAGCGCTTATCGTCGAAGGCGCGCAAGCTGTCAGCGTGGACGCCGTATTATGCGGATTCGGCACGAGCGCCTTGAAGTCCACGCTATTGCTGTTGGTATTCGCGCAGGCATTGGTCCGGATTGCCGCCGTCGTGTTCGACAAGGTAACAGTTGGTGATCCCAGAGAACAGTTGGCCGCCGAACCGAACCCGACGAAATCCAGCAGATTGGGATCGCTCGTTGGGCATGAACCCGTCAGCGCTGAAGTACTGCTGACCAGCGCAACCTTGGCCGCCGTCGCGCTCATGGCAATTGTGCCGGTGGCGTCCGGCGTAGGCAGGGGAGTCGTTCCCGCCGCACCCTGCGACTCTTGAATCAAAGCATACTGTCCCGGCTGCAGCGTAATCGACGGCAACAGCGTCGTCTGCCACGAGCTTCCCGTGCTGCTCGCGTACTGTACGCTCCACCCACCCAGCGACACAGGCCCCTGCGTCGGATTGAATATCTCAATAAAGTCGTTGGTGAACGTTGCCCCGGAATTTCCACCCCCGCCGTACAACTGCGAGATCACCACCGAGGCACCGGGAGCGGCCATAGCCGATCCAGACATCGACAGCAACGCAGAAAAAAACAAAGCGAGCGCAACAAACAGGCGAGGTGAAAAACGGTTGAAGGTCATGGTCAAGATACTATCCTCCGATTCGCGAAAGGCTTTTGACAGTCGTATGAATTTCTTATTGATAGCTCAACACTTACGTGCAAGTAACTGCAGCCGGCAGGGACAATCTTATCGTGCGAGTTTTGACCGTATGAGCACGCATTAAATCTTCTCTGCTAACAGGGGCCCCGGTAAGAAAACTTGCCCTCATCACATCGCCGAACAAGTGCAGCCAAGTAGCATCCGCCCGGCACGCAGGGTTCACCCTACTCGGCAAATCAGACACTTCAAATAACTCGTCTCCGGCAGTGTCAGCACCGCCGGGTGATCAGGTGCGGCTCCTCGAATCTCCAGCACCTGAACCCACTGCCCTGCATCCGACGCCGCAGCCGCAACCACAGCTGTGAACTCTTCCAGCGGAACATGGTGCGAACAGGAACAAGTCACCAGCGTCCCACCTGGTGCAAGCATCTTCATCGCCCGCAGGTTCAGCTCCTTGTACCCACGCATCGCGCCCTCGGCGGCACGCTTCGACTTCGCAAATGCGGGCGGATCAAGCACGATCGTGTCGTACCGGTCGCCGTTCGCCTCATATTCGCGCAGCAACTCGAATGCGTCCGCCTCAATCCAGCCCACCTTTGCCGCAAGCTCGGAGTTGAGCGCGAGATTCCGGTCCGCCACCTCCAGCGCTCCACGACTCGCATCCACGCCGGTCACCCGGTCGCATCGTTCGGCCAGATGAATCGCAAATCCGCCCTGGTAGGTACAAACGTCCAACGCCGAACCCCGCGCGTAACGCGCCGCGGCAGCATAATTCAGCCGCTGATCAAGAAACGCCCCGGTCTTCTGCCCCGAACTCGCGTCGTAATGAAATCGCAGGCCATTGATCGTGAACACACTCGTCAGCTGGGGCGAATCGCCAGTGGAATACAGCGGCCCCGGCGCGGGAGCGGCCAATTGTTCCAACTCACGGATCTTCGGATCAGGCCGCTCCACGATAGTCTTCGGCTTCAATCTCTCGCCAATCACGTCAGCCAGCACCGCGCGAACATCATCCTGCGCCGTCCCCTGGGCCAGTAGCTGAAGAATCACCAGGTCGTTATAACGATCCGCCACAATGCCCGGCAGACCATCCGCCTCCGAGAAGATCAGCCGGCAAGCATCATTCTCCATCGACTCGGGTGAGACTTCATCCCGCAGCGCCAACGCAGCCACGACCCGCTGCCTCATCTGTTCCAGAAAGGCACCGCGAGTGAGAGCAGCCTCGGCGGAAACCATCCGCACCGCAATCTGCGACGCCGCGCTGTAAAGACCTGTTCCCAATGGAATTCCACGGCTATCCATTACAGTAACCAGCGCCCCACCGGCAATCCCATCTGCCCCGACCGCCGGCACCAGCGACTCCACATCCGATCGGTACACCCAAAGATGACCCGCTCGCAACCGGTCCGCCGCCCGCCGCGTAACCGCCGACGCAGGCCCAAACGGTTGAGCCGCAACGATACGGGGCCCACGATCCTCAGCTTTTCCTGCCATGAATCAATGGTCGCATAAATCACCGGCCCTCCAGTGTAATGATCAATAGAAAGAGATTGAGCGAGCGGGGATGGATGCAGAAAGTTGACGTCGTAATTCTGGGAGCTGGCGCGGCCGGCATGATGTGCGCGCTGCAAGCCGGGCGGCGCGGCCGGCGCGTGGTGTTGCTCGACCACGCGGAACGCGTCGGCAAGAAGATTCTGATCTCCGGTGGCGGTCGCTGCAACTTCACCAACATCCATTGCCGTCCGGAAAATTTTCTGTCCCAGAATCCTCACTTCGCTAAATCGGCTCTCGCTCGCTTCACGCCGGCGGACATGATTGCCATGATCGAAAAGCATGGCATCCGCTACCACGAAAAGACACTGGGCCAGCTCTTTTGCGATCGTTCGGCCCAGGACGTCGTCACAATGCTGGAACGCGAGTGCTCCGACGCAGGCGTAAAGACAGTGGTCGGCGCGCGCGTCGACTCAGTCGTGCGCGAGGAACGTTTTCGAGTCGACACATCCTCAGGCATCTTCGAAGCAGAGGCTGTCGTCATCGCCACGGGAGGACTGTCGATTCCGAAGATGGGCGCTACCGGATTCGGCTATGGCGTAGCGGAGCAGTTCGGCCTCCGCATCGTAGAGTGCCGGCCCGGGCTCGTGCCCCTGGTGTTCAGCGCGGAGGATCGCGAGCAGTGGTGCGATCTCGCAGGTGTCTCGACCTCGGTCGTCGCAGCTGCTGGATCAAAACAAAGACGTGGCAGCTTCCGAGAGAAGATGCTGGTGACGCACCGTGGTCTAAGCGGCCCGGCGATCCTGCAGGTGTCATCCTACTGGCAGCCCGGCAAGGCCATCGCAATTGACCTTGCACCTGATATCGAAGCAATGGCCCCTTTGCTGATACGCAATGCCCGGCGTGACACTGGGTCAGCAGTACAAGCTTTGCGTGCCATTCTGCCGGCCCGTATGGCCGATCGGTGGATCGCGCTTCACGAACCGCAGGATTGGACGAACCCATCGTTGCAAGCCATGGAACAGCAAGTGCATGCATGGCGCATCGTGCCCGCCGGAACCGAGGGATACGCTAAAGCAGAGGTAACCGCTGGCGGAGTCGACACCTCGGAGCTCGACGCCAGAACAATGCAATCCCGCAAAGTACCCGGCCTCTACTTCATCGGCGAAGTCGTCGACGTAACCGGATGGCTGGGCGGATACAACTTCCAGTGGGCCTGGGCTTCAGGATTCAGCGCAGGGCAAGTAGTGTAGTTCTTTTCGCCGGTATAACGTTCGCAGTCTAGTGAACAACCAGCGTGAGAGTGACCGTACGTGTGAGACCCGCGCTGCTGGCCGAAGCCAATATGCTATACGTTCCCACCGGCGTAACGGGAATGGTCGGGTTTGGATTCGAGCCGCTCTCCAGAGGAATGGTGCGGCCGCCACCGCACCCGGTCGCGGCAAGAAGAAACAGCAGGGCAAAACCGGAGAAGTACGGCCTTCGCATTTTGCGAGTCGTCACAAGCCCCAGCGGGAGCCAGAATGCCAGCCCAGAACAAGTGGAATCGAATCGCACGCGGCTGCAAGGGAAGAGCAGCGCTCGAAACTCCCGTGAGAACAGTTACTGAAACGGTAGTCGCACTGCCCAGGGACACATTTGAAGGGGTGATATTGCAGGTGGAATTCGAAGGAGCTCCCGAGCATGTGAACGTTACCGTACCTGGAACATTCGCGGTGGAGGTGAGCAGTAACGGGTAGACAGCGTTCTGCCCATTGGTGATGGCCAGGCTCGTTCCTCCGTCCGCATTAAGCGCGAAATCAACGCCGATCCCAGTCAAAGACAGCGTCTGCGGAGAACTGCCAGCTTTGTCGGTGACTGTAAGCACGCCGGAACGTGGTCCTCCTGCAGTCGGCGAAAATGCAATCTGCAGGGTGCACGCAGCATTGACTGCGACGCTGCCCACGCACGTGTTGCTTCCGGGTACGATTACGAAGTCTCCTGCAATGGCAATACTCTGCACAATAAGCGGGACACCGCCGTTGTTGGTCAGCGTGACGGTTTGCGCTGGAGCCGTAAGTCCGACGCCTGTAGCCGGGAAGGTGATCGTTGAGAAAGGCGAAAGAGAGACTCCCGGCGGCGCGGCGCCAGTGCCGTTCAGCGTCACTGTCTGCGATCGATACTGATCCGAAACGGCCAGCGCTCCGGTAATCACGCCAACATTCTTCGGAACGAAGGCTACGTTGATCGAGCAGCTGGAGTGTGCACCGAGAGAGTTGCCGCATGCATTGACTGCGGTAAAGTCGCCGCTTGTGATCTGTGCCGCAATCAGCGTCAACGGCAGGTCGCCGGAGTTCGTCAGCGTAATTTGCTGAGTTCCGCTCACCGTCGTAATCTGCTGCGGAGCAAATGTAAGCGTCGGGGGGGAGAGCGCGTCTGTGGCGGGAGACGTTCCAGTTCCGCTAAGCGACGCAACCTGTGTACCCACATCGTCAGTAATGCTCAAGCTGTCGCTTCGACGTCCGGACGCCGTTGGGGTGAAGGCAACCCCAATCGTGCATCCAACACCGGGGCCAAGGCTCGCTCCGCAGGTATTCGCAATGATCCTGAAATCTACACCGTTGATGACCGCAGCCAGAAGAGCAATAGAAGATACGCTGATATTCGAAATTGTGATGTTTTGCGTTGGGCTTGTCGCACTAATCTGTGTAGCGGGAAACGTAAGCGTGACAGGGTTCAAGACAATAGCCGCCCCAGCACCGCCGGTCCCAGAAAGGGTCGCGGTCGCCTGCCCACCGGAGACATTTCCGTACACTGTGAGCAAGCCGCCGCGAACCCCAGTCGTCGTTGGCAGAAATCGAATCTGAATTGAGCAGATCTGATTCACCGTAATTGGCGCGGCTGTGCAGGTATCGGTTTCGCTGAAGTCTCCCGTCGTCACAACCAGGCTGACCACCAGCGGTGCGGCGCCTGTATTTGTAACTGTGACGGTCTGCTCCGGGCTCTCCGTAGCAACTGACTGGCTCCCGTAGGTAAGCGCAACAGGATTCAGGTCGATCGAAGGCTGTGCGGCTGCGGATGCCGTAAGCAAAGGAATCTGCCACAAGCCGCGCCCGTAGCTTGCAGCGCGCAGTTCGCCGATTCGTCCGTCGCGGGTCGGCATAGCCGCCGCTGCTGCGAGTTGGATAATCGGAGCGTTTGGAAGGCTCGTCCCATAGATGCTCCAGCAGTTGGTCGTGGCACATGTTGTTACCTGTGTCGTTACATAAACACCTGTGTCCAACGCAACGTATAGAGTGTTGGCATCGTTCGGATCGACGATGACGCTGTTGGCGGGAGCGTTAGGGAGATTGCTGCTGATGTTGCTCCAATGTCTACCGCCATCGACCGAACGATACAGATGCGCCGCATTGATACCGTTTCCGGCAAAGCCCATCACCGTCGCGTAGATCGTCGCTCCTGTCGCATCATGAGGATCTGCTGCCAGAGAGGAAATATCAAAACCTCCCACATTGAAGCTGGTGCCCTGGCCATTAGTTACCGGCGAAGCCGCGAGATCATTCCACGTCGTCGCACTGCTCGCCGTATTCGCTGTCGTTATAGAAAAAACGTGACCTCCGAACGTGCCCCCGCCATCCAGCGAACCGGAAATCCCTGCGTAGAGAACCTCCGATCCAGCGTTTTGCGTAGCTCCTGCATTTTTGGAAGGGCCGCCCGCGGCGAGAGATCGCACTGCCGGATTCGCACTCGCGCAGGACGTATTCTGTGGGCCGCCAAGAAGTTTACTGATGGCGTTCGATGTCGACCACGAGGCACCGTTCGAAGCGGAGCCGCGCCACACCCGGCAGGTACCGATAATAATGTTGGAGGATAGAGCTGGATCCAACAGCCATGGCGCATCAATCAGCGAATCATCTTCCGCGATCTGCGCTGATCCTATTGTGGGTGCTCCAGCAAAATCCGCAGTCTTGCAACCAGCGCCATTCGTACATTGCCGGATACTGACTCCCGCAGCAGTCGAGACATACCAGAGCTGAGGATTGTTCGGATCGATGGCCACCATGCCGCCTTCACCGGTTGTGATCTGCGACCATGGTGTGGCGGAAACGGTTGCGGTCGAAGCTGTTCCGTTCGCGCCTAATCCCACCAGCAACGTATCTGCGTTAGTAGGATGTTGTGCGAAGCTGATGATCTCAGCCAGCGAGCCAAGGCCTCCATTCAGATTTTGAAAGTGTGCGCTGTCATCGGCAGAGCAGGCCGTCGACTGCTGGTTGACGCCATCCGTCGACCGCCAGAGCCCCCCATCATTACCGAGGTAAAGCAGCGGTTGCGGCGACCCGGCCAACGTCGCGATGGCATGCTGAGCAGGTGCCACCTGAGCAGGTGCGGCGCATCCGTTCACTGCATTCGTCGTGTTACGCAGCACACATCCCGCAGCCAGCGAGCAGCGATAGAGATCCACCGTACCCGCAAAGATCAACGTATCTTGCGTCGGGCCGCTCGTACCCACCGGCACAGCCGCCAATGCAAGATTGTAGTCGGCCTGTGGAATCTGACTGCTTCCGTTGCCGACCTCCATCGGGGCGGATGTCAGTTGATTGCCGAAGGTGACGGTCGCATTCGAACAACTTGTGCCCGAGATCGCACAAACGTCCTGCCACAACCCCTGATCGAGATTGTGGCTGTCAACCGTAAGCGCAAAAGTATCCCCGGTCGTCGGCTGCACCGCGAGCGCTCCGCGGAACATGGGGCAACTCGCGCTTCCAATCGTGCCGGGGGCCGTAGGACATGCGCTCATCGTCAGCCCAACACCGGGTTGATGCAGCATCCGCGTCCAACTGATGCCGTCTGCCGACTCATAGTAGCCGTGATAGCGAATCGCGGCGTAGAAACGTTGACGAACAGGGTTCCAAACCACTGCCGTCGCTGCTCTTCCTCCCAGGTCGCCCCCTGTCGGCAGCGGAGTCTGCACAATCTGGCTGCCATCCATGATGCTCGACATCTGCCACGTAACGCCTGCATCGGTCGAATAATAAAGCCCCATCACACTGTTGGTTGCATCCGGAGAATTGACGAGGACGCCCTCCGCAGACTGCGAAACAGCAGCGACAACTGTACCCGGCGTTGCGCTGCTCCAGGCAAAGCCGGCAAAACCAAGGCCGTTAAACGAGTGATTGCCCGCAGTGCCATCGCGGGAGTTCTGAATCAATGTCCAGGTTAGTCCGCCATCTGCCGATCGCAACAATCCGCTGCCATAAAACGAGTCAGACGCATCGTTCGGATCTCCAGTCCCCGCCAGAACCACGCCAGACTGAACGCTGATCGCACCAATACTGAGCGAAGGAATCGCCGAACTTCCCGCATTCGCGCTAAACACCGGCAGCGTGTCGGTAAGCGGCGTGAAAGTCACGCTTACCGCAGGACCGGCCGCATTTGTAGACTTCCAGACTCCTCCACCGGTCGTTCCGAGATACACAGTATTCCCCGTCGGGTCCGCCGGATCGATCGCAATCGCTGTGATGCGGCCCGTGACGGTTCCATAAGCGATACTTGCAATCTGATTCGGGCCGACTGGCTCCCACGCCGCGCTCAAGCTTGATTGTTGCGACAAAGCGGCCTGCTGAGCCAGCATTGCTGCGTGCTGCCGGCGTGCTGCGTCCATTGCTTCAGCCGCAGAAACATTCCCTTCCAGCTTGCGGCCGCTAAGAAAGCGACGCGTCCTTGCCTTTTGGAATTGAGCTTGTGTAATTGATGTAGCGTCTTTCGAAGCAATCGGCGTTGATACCAACTGACCATACGTAAGAACCGGTAAAATGGTCGCCACGCAAAGAGTCGCCATTAAACTGCATCGGAAGCTATATCGAGTACGTGCGAGTTGTAAGAATGCAGTCAGGCCCATAGCGTGCAATCCGAATCATGCAGTCAGCTGAACTTCATGCTGCAAGCTGACGTCGGACGAGTCAACGCTAGAGCGGGAGAAGAACGACGGATAGTTCCACAACGGGATGAGAAATCTCTCATCTCCATTGCTGGAGTGATCGTTGGTATTACTCTGTGGCCTCTCTCAGCGTGTCCGCGCAAAGAATCCTGCAAAGCGATCTATCGCGGGGACGTCCTCAATCTATCATCCGCCGCACGCCACTTCAACCTTCCGAACTGCCAAACAAACTTGCCAGCTCTAAAGGGGAGGCGATCCTTGCTTCGGCAGAAGCCCCATCTGCTGGATGTATCGCTTCGAATCGAACTTCTTTCCAGTAGACGCGCCCGACATGTAACGAATCTTTCCGAAGATGGGACGCTCCCTCCAGGCCCGATCGAACTTGCCCAGAATCGCCCACGCAATCCCTGCATATCCATTAGGATCGCAGCCGTCCAGAAAATATTTGTCGTTCAGATAGATCGCATACTTCATCGCGGTCGAAACATTCGGCGTCCACTCCAGAATCTTCTTTGCCCAGTACATCCGCAGATAGTTATGCATCCAGCCATGCCGCACCATCTGGATCTGGCCCGCATTCCAAAGATCGTCGTGGGTCTGCGCCTGTTCAAGCTGCCGTAGCGTATACAAATGTTCGCGCTCGTCACGCGCATGTTCGGCGATCGTGGCCTTTGCCCAACTCTCCGCACACCCGACCGAATCATAGGTCGGCGTATACCGGACAAAGTTCACGGCGAGTTCTCGCCAGACGATCAGTTCATTGAAATAGCTGTCACGTGCGGCCCGAAGCTTCGGGTTCGCCTTTACCGCTGCTTCAAGCGCAAGCGCAATCGTGACCGGACCCAAATGCCCAAGGTGAAGATAAGGCGACAGGCACGACGTGCCATCCGTCTCCGGGCGGTTGCGCAGAGCCTCGTAATCTTCAAGCATCCTACCAATAAATATCTTCAGTCGCTTGAGTCCGGCATGGGTGCCACTCTCCCACCCCTCAACCGGACCCACACTGCGATCGAGTTCCTTCCAGCCGCGTGTGATGTCCTCATGCACCGAATCGGAGTAAAGTCCGCGCGGCCTCTTCCATTCATGCTCGGCCTTCGGATTCTCGAACGGATGCAAATACTCCGGCGACAATCGATAAAGTCGCGGGCGAATGGTATAGGCCCCATACTGCGCTTTCTCCATCAACTTCGACGGGACCACTACATCCGAATCGACTGTCCAGAATGGAATCTTGATGCGGGACGCAAGCGCCCTGCGCCAACGTTCTGGCTCGCGCATCGGATTCTCATCGCCCACGAGGAACGCCGCGTGCACGTCAGCGAGAAACTGTTCGTGCGATTCGTGTGGAGCACACCGCATGACAAATGAGATGTTTCGCGCCGCTAGGTCGGCTTCAATGTCCGGCAATCCCTGGTTGAGAAAGGCATAGTGCCGAAGGTTCGCGTGCGGAAAGTTGTAGATTCCCGCAAAATACACTACCAGCGGCAAGCCAAGGAGATTCGCCGCCTTTACCGCAAGATCGACCGCATGATTATCGACTCCGCGTTGCGCCCGTTGCATCCAGTAAACGATACAGCTGCCGTCCGGATCAGGGACGCCTTCTCGGCGCATCGTAACGCGGGGATCGTCAGACAGGCGATCCAACTGCTCAGAAACTCCCGACCGTGCCTTAGCCATTCCCCAAGTGTATGGGGTGAGAAAGGTAAACTTTTATGGCAACAAAAAAGCGGCCCGCCGGCCGCATCCTTGTCAAAACCAGTCGTGTTACCAGAGACCCCACGCACGGCTCATGTAGTCGGTCAGCGTCATCGTGATCAAAACGAGAAAGGTAAAAAACCCTGAGATGACCGTCAACTTCACCAGCTTCGACTGATACTTCACATGCATGAAGAACAGGATGACGATCACAGCCTTGGTGCAGGCGATTGCCAGCGCCACAATAGGATTAAAGATGTGTAGATCGACGTAGGCCGCGCCTACGGTAATTGCCGTTCCTATCAGCAGTGAGGCAAAGACAATCGCGTAGGTAACGGGCGTCACAATGTGATGGTCGGCATGCTCCGGATTCACTACGTTCGACGGATCGTGATATTCACTCATACTCTTTTCCTTCCAGTCAGTATCGCCCCGTTGCAACTCCACCTAAACCGGATGCCGGTTGATCAGGTAGAGCAAGGGGAACAGGAACAACCACACAATATCGACAAAGTGCCAATACAACCCGAAATTCTCAATTGGCGCGACGTACCCTGCACTGAATTCTCCTCGGTTGGCCCTCCACGTCAGCCAGAATAGTAACCCGATACCGATGATCATGTGCAGCGCGTGCATACCGGTCATCGCGAAATAAAGGAAGAAGAAGACCTGGGTCTTCTGTGCCATATCCGGCGCTAGCGGCTTTTCGTTCAGCCCATACGCATGAGGGTTAACAAACTCCCTGACATCGAAGCTCGCGCCAGGAATGTGGTGCTTCTCCCACTTCTCGTGATACTCGACGTACTTGATGCCAAGAAAGGCCACGCCGAAAACGGTTGTGAGGACCAGAAAAATAACCAGCAGGCCCCTTTTCTTGACCTCAGCTGCCCATACGCCCAGCGCCATAAAAAATCCGGACGTGATCAGGATGGCTGTATTCGCCGCCCCAAGTGGAATGCTCAACTGGTTCGACGCCGCTACAAATGCCGGGTTGTACCAGTTGCGATAGAGAAGGTAGGCAAAGAACAGCCCGCCGAAGAACATGATTTCGGTCAGCAGGAAGAGCCACATCCCGAACGTCCCCGCCTCGCGCTGCTGCTCCTGCGTCTCGAAGTGATGGCGGTGCTGCGGCAGCATCACGTGCTCGTGCTCCGCTGGAACCGCGGTCTCGTGCGTATGCGGATGCGTTGCTGTGATCGCGTTATCCAACGGTAGTCACCTCGTGTGCTGTCTTGTGCTCGAGCCACTCGTAGTCGTAGGCCTCATGGTCCACAATCGGGATCTCGATAAAGTTCTCAGTCAACGGCGGCGACTGAATCTGCCACTCAAGGCCGGTCGCCTGCCAGGGATTATTACCCGCAATCGCACCATACTTCAGCGACCACGCAAGGTACAGCAGCGGAAGCATGTAGCCGACGCCGAGTACCGTCGCGCCCGCAGTCGACAGCACATTCAGCACCTGATACTCCGGCGGATACGCCGCATACCGTCGTGGCATGCCGAGATATCCAAGAATGAACTGTGGCAGGAAGGTCAGGTTGAACCCGATGAACGTCGTCACCGCTGCGAGCTTCGACAGCGACTCCGGATACATGCGCCCCGTCATCTTCGGCCACCAGAAATGCACACCCGCGAGAAACGCCATCAACATTCCACCCACCATCACAAAGTGAAAGTGCGCAACGATGAAGTATGTCTCCGTCAGATGGATATCCATCCCCAGCGAACCCAGAAAGACTCCCGTAAGACCACCGATCGTGAACAGCCCCATAAACCCGAAGGCATAAAGCATCGGTGTCTCGAAGGTGATTGAACCCTTCTGCAGCGTGAACGCCCAGTTGAAGATCTTAATCGCGGAGGGTACCGCCACCAGCATGGTCAGCAGGGAGAACACAAGCGCCGAGTAGTTCGAAACGCCCATGATGAACATATGGTGCGCCCAAACGAAGAACCCGAAGAGAGCAATCGCCACTGACGAAAACGCAACTGCCGTATATCCAAACACGCGCTTCCGGCTAAACGTGCTGATGACCTCGGAGATCACTCCCATCCCCGGCAAAATCATGATGTACACAGCAGGGTGAGAATAAAACCAGAACAGATGCTGGAACAACAGAGGATCTCCACCCTTGTTTGGATCGAAGACTCCAATGCCTACCAGGCGCTCAAGCGCGACCAGCACCAGTGTGATCGCCAGAACCGGCGTACCCAGCACCATCAGAATCGAAGCTGCATAGTTCGACCAGCAGAACAACGGGAGCCGGAACCATGTCATCCCAGGCGCGCGCATGCGATGGATCGTTACGATGAAGTTCAGCCCTGTAAAAATTGACGAGAAGCCGAGAATGAAGACACCAGTAGCTGCCGTAACGACGTGGGTGTTCAGGTAATGCGTCGAGAGCGGCGTCGTAAACGTCCACCCCGTATCCACTCCGCCCATGACCAGCGCCGCTAAGGTCACAATGCCGCCAAACCAGTACAGGTACCAGCTCAGCAGATTAATCTTCGGAAATGCCAGATCCTTTGCACCAACCATGATCGGCACCAGGAAATTCCCAAGCGTCGCCGGAACCGACGGCACCAGGAACAGGAAGATCATCACGATGCCGTGCATGGAAAACACTTTGTTATAGGTGTCCGAGGTCAGCAGATCGGACTGCGGTGTCAGCAACTCGAGCCGGATAATGCCTGCAAACGCCCCACCGATAAAGAAGAAGAAGGTGATCGACACCAGGTACATCATCGCAATGCGCTTGTGGTCCCCGGTCAGCAGCCAGCTTAAAAGCCCGTGCTCATTATTGATATAGCTCCGCTTAGGCAACGTCGCCGTCGCCTGATCGGGAAGATTCAGAATTGTAGAACTCGTTGCACTCATGGCTTCACCACTCCCGGCGTCGTCGGCGCCGCTTGGTTCGACTCCGATGTGGTCAGTGTCTGCTGAACACGATAGTTAGTTTGCATGGACTTGATGTACTCCACGAGGTCGATCAGTCCGTCTTCGCTGATCTGGCCCTGGTAGGTGGGCATAATCGGCGCATAGCCCGCGGTGATATGCTGCGACGGATTCAGAATCGCGTCACGAAGATAAGCGTCGTTCACCAGAACCTGCGCCCCACTTGTCAGCTGCAGCTTCGATCCGTAAACTCCCGCGAGATTCGGTCCACGAGCAGCCGCGCTACCCGAGTGGCACGAGTTGCAACCCATGCTCGCAAAGAGCCTTTCGCCATTCTGGGCAAGCGACATTCCGCTAGTGGAAAGCTGCGTCCACTTTTGGTAGTCATCTGAGGTCATCACGGTAACCTCGCCGATCATCGCTGAGTGATTCGTCCCGCAATACTGCGTGCAAAAGATGTGATACGTTCCAGGCGTCGTCGCGTTGAACCACACCGTCGAGTAGCGGCCCGGAATCACTTCACGCTTCACGCGAAAGTCCGGAATCGAAAAACTATGGAACACATCCTGCGAGATCATCGTCAACTGGACGGCTTTTCCAACCGGTACGTGCAGCGCATTGATCTCATGCTGCCCGCCCGGATGTTCCGCCTTCCACATCCACTGTTTGCCGACGATATAGATGTTCATCGCATTCGTTGGAGGGTTATAGATCCTGAAGTACAGCAGCGCGCCCCAGACAAACACCACCAGAAATAGCGCCAGCGGGATAATCGTCCAGGTCGCCTCGAGCAGCGTCGAGCCTTCGATCGGAACCGCAACCGGGTGCTTCTCCTTGCGATACCGGATCGAGAAGCCGAAGACAAGGATGCAAACCAGCGCCAGACCCACCACCGTGATCAGCAGCAAAAAGAAGTAAAGCGCATCGGCGTAGGGCGCAATGGTCGAGGCCTCGGGCGGAAACAGCGCCGAGTGGTTAAGCCACTTCACCAAAAATTGCCACAGGACTGGACTGATATGCATCGTTACCCTTTATCCATTCTCTTTCTTCGTCAAGTCGTGTTCGCGCCCAAGTTTGATGTCTCTCCGGAACATCAGAAACATGAATCCGCCAAGCCCGGCTACCGTCACTATTCCCCCGACTTGCACCACTCGCGCAATCCTCAGCGACTGTTTGTTCGTCTGCGGGTCATAGTGATAGCAATACGTCAGAATGTTCGCAACCGGCGAGCCAATCTGGTTGCCCGACGCATTAATCAGTCCCAGCAAAATATCCCGGGGCGAGTACTCCACGCCAAGGTAGTACTGGGCAAGCTTGCCCTCAGGCGTCACAATCTCAATCGCACTGGCATGCGCAAACTGCGTCATCTTTCCGTCCGGCCCGGGAACGCGGACGTAGCCAAACCCAATCGCATCGGTTACTGCATCGATCGCCGGCCGTTGTCCCGTCAGGAAATGCCAGCCCGCCGCTGTCTCCGGCTTGCCATAGCGCTTCACATAAAGGGCCTTCGACCGTGCTGCCTGCTCCGGCGTGTCACTTGGATCGATGCTGACGATCACCACGTCGAAGTCCTTGCCCGGCGTAAGCTTCACCATCTGCAGCGAACTCGTCAGCCCGTTCAACTCCTCCGAACAAAGCATCGGGCAGGTGTAATACACCAGCGAAACAACAGCGGGATGCTTTCCGAAGTAGTCGCCTAACTTCACCGGCTTCCCGGTCTCATCCACAAACGACGCATCCAACGGAAGCCGCTGGTTCAGGTGCTGCGAAACGCCCACCCGCTTCAGCACCTGCGGCAGCTGATCGCCGGTGTTCTCGCCGGTCTGCTTGTCGCCATAGCTCGAGACCTGTGCGAACAGAGGGGCACTCAGCAGGGCACAGCAAAGAACTGCCGCCTGCCACCCGCCTCGTATTGTCCGTCTGCTTGTCATACGTCTCTATCTATCTTAAATCTGGTCCGTTTATCGGTTACTTTACTGGAGTAAGTTCTGCTTTGTTCTCTGCCTGCGCCTTGCTGGAGATCAACTTCTGTTCGCGTGTCTCGATCGTCTCGAGCTCATATCCGGTGCGGGCAAATCCCGAAGTCAACGGCGCCTGCACGGTGGGCTTTTCGTCGCCCACCATCACAACCACGGCAACGCCCGTCTGTGCATTCACCGGTAAGCCACGCTGCGCGATCAACTCCATGGCACGCGAGATAGGAATCCGAACCGAGCCGCCCTCTGCCGTGCTGTAGTTGTTGAGCAGAAGATCTTCGCGTGCATGCAGATCGGCCGTCGCCTGATTCCCGTCGTCGATGTCGAGACGAGGTTCAGGAAAGGTTGACGTCATCTGCTGGAACTCTCGTTGCTGCATCTCTGGATTGCTCGCAAGATCCTGACGTTTGCCGTCAGCCGCGCCGGCAAAGGCGCTCGTCGAGTTCCACTTCGTCGCCGGTCCATCCTCTTTTTTGATGCCGCCATTAATCAGAGTGCCCATTCCGTAGCAAAGGAGAAAGAAGAGCAGTACCGAGCCGAACAGGCCAGCCAGGAAGACGACGATGCCGCTGGTATTGACGTCCGTGACTTCGTACCCCGGGTGCTCCGAGTCACGGACATGCAGATCGTGCGCAGCGGGTTGATTCAAATCGTGGTCGTTAGTGGGCATGTTCAGGCTCCAGCATCTCTTCAACGTGAGGATCGTTCACGTTGATCAACGGACGCGATTGCAGTTCTCTCAAGTAGAACCAGGCCCACAGCGAGAGCACAGCTGCAGGGACCGTAATGTAGGCGAGAATTCCAACATTGCCGACGATATGCAGGTTCCCCGCCGCGTCGGCGAAGTTCGGCTCAATCAGCCAGAACATGTCCAGGCAGCGCGCGAAGATCATAAAAGATGTCAGCCAGATCATCTTCTGCTTGTTCCGCTTCAGATCACGCGACAGCAGAAGGACGAAGGGAATCAGCCAGTGGCAGATGAAGTCCGCCGAACAGACATACCACCATCCACCGTGAATCCGGTTCAGGTACCACGGAATCTCGTCCGGAATATTGCCTGACCAGATGATCAGGAACTCCGCGAAGCAGAGATAGATGTTCAGCATTACAAAAGCAAATGCCAGCTTGCCCAGATCGTGCTGTTCCGTTGCCCGCAGCATCGTCTTCATCGGCTCAAACCGCGACAGCAGAATCACCGTCAGAATCCCCAGCGCAAGCACCGCATAGCCTTGCCCAACCAGGAACTGCAAGCCCCAGATCGACGAGTACCAGGTGATATCCAGAGATTTGATCCACATAATTGCGCCATCTGTGAGCAGGATGACGTAGATCAGGACGCCCGGACCCGACAGATTTTCCAGCCGGATGCGCCAGCGGTCAAAGCTCGGCTCGGTGCCGCGCTCCGGATCCGCGTCGCGCTGCAACGACCATTTGTTGAGCAAATATTGGAATAGCCACAGGATCGCAAACACAGCCACTGTCTGAATGATCACTGCGGTGGGATTAAGCATGGCACGCTTCGCATTCAGCGTCATCGCCTGCTCCAGCGAGACCCAGTGATTCGACAGTGCCTCAGCCACTGCACCCGCGGTCGGGTACGCGGCCCACTGATACAGGTGCTTCCACAGGAAGATGATCGGCACAAACATCAGCCCGACGACCCATATCGTCCGCGACATCGCCTCCAGCGGACGCCGCAGCAGCAGCCCCCACTTGCCGCCCGAGACGTACTGCAGCATCAGCAGAGCCAGCCCGCCACCCGCGAAGCTAAACGAAATCATATAACCCAGCAGATAGGCACGAAGAAGGTGGTTCCTTCCTTCGTGGCTCCACGAAAAAGCGAGCAGCGATATAAGAGTGGCAACCACAAAGACGATCAGCGCACGCATCCGCCATGCGGAGACAATCTCCGGCGCAGCAAGCGATGCAGGCAGCACGCGCGGTCCATGATCGTTGTGATGCCCGCCCGATCCTCCGTTATGTTCGTGTCCAGATGACATGCGTTTCAAGCCTTCGTTCGGAAGCTTCCGAGATTACTGCTTCGGTACGGTTTGCCCGGCAGGCGTTCCAGCCGGAGTCGTTGAATTAGAGCGAGGCGGTGCAACATTCGCACCACCGGCAGGCGCCGCGCCGGGCGCAGGAAGTATGTACAGGCCATTATCGGGCGTTCCCGTCACCGCAGTTGGCGGAAGCGCCCAGTCATCGGCAAACGAGGCAGGCAGTCCCTCATGCTCCGCAATGCTTGAGAGCGACTCGACATGCACGCCCGCCGGAACATCCGCCTCCTTCGCCTTCTGGCTCAACTGCAGAGCCCGAATATAGGCAACGATAGCCCAGCGATCCTCGGGCGTTACCTGCGCCGAATAGTCCGGCATCGAACCATAACCGTTCGAGATCACATGAAAGAAGTGGCCCAGAGGCGCGGTCTCAAGCCTTGTCGTATTGAAATTACCAGCCTTCGAATAGCCACGCTGAACAATCATGCCGACACCGTTACCGACGCGCGAATGACATGGAGTGCAGTACACGTTGTAGCGCTCTTGTCCGCGCTCCAGAACCTCCATCGTCACCGGGAACGGCATGCCGTCCCCCTCCTTCTCATTCACCAGTCCGGTATAGAAATAGCTATTTTCGTGCAACTGGTTCCGCGCAACCGTATTCGCCACCTGCGGACGCACCGAACGCCCATCCGCATAAAAATCGGTACCGCGCTGCGGGAAAAACTTCGGCTGGTCGTGCATATCCTGACGGCAGCCAAGCACAAACATCAACCCCACTGCAGCAGGAATCAGTGCGGCGCGCCGTGCGATCTGTCTCACTTGCGTATTAATGATCCACCTCCACCACGGAGACCGCAGAGAACTGCTCAAGAAAAGCTCGCGTCCCCGCCGGAGAAAACATCGGGTCGTTTGCCTCAAGGCAGAGAAAAAACTTGTCCGTCGTCGCACCGTTTCTAAAATTCGGAGCGTTGAACAGCGGATGATACAGCTGCGGCAGCCCGTTCAGCGCGATCATCCCAAAGCATGCCGAGAATCCCGAGAACAAAATTGTCCACTCGTAAGCCGGGATAATGAACGCAGGCCAGGAGAACAGCGGCCGGCCAGCGATATTCAACGGATAGGCCCACACGTTGATCCACGTCTCCATCAGAAACGCCGTCGTAACACCCATCAACCCGCCAAGCAGGCAAACCAGCGGAACCCGCGTCTTATGGAAGTGCATCGCCTCCGCAGCCTCTTCCACTGGATACGGCGTGTAGCACTCCATCCGGCGATAGCCGGCTGCACGCGCCTCCTTCGTTGCATGCACCAACTCGCTGGGCGTGTTGAACTCAGCCAGCAATCCGTAAATCCCTTCGCGCGGCGGCATCAGGCTCTCTCCTCGGCAACGGTTTCAGCTTTTGCTCCGCCAGGCTTCACCTTGGTCTGCGGCAGCATCATCCGAATCTCAGACATCGGAATCATCGGCAGGAAGCGGACAAACAGGAAGAACAGGAACGTGAAGAAGCCCAGCGTTCCCACATAAATCATGTAGTCCCACTTGGTCGCTCGATAGGTACCCCAGCTCGACGGAAGATACTCGCGATAAAGACTCGTCACAACGATCACGAATCGCTCAAACCACATTCCCGTGTTGATGATGAACGACAGCACGAACAGGTACGCAACGTTCACCCGCAACTTGCGCGACCATAAAGTCGTCAGCGGAATCGCAAGGTTAGTCAGAATCAGAATCCAGTATGCCCAGCCCATCGGCCCGAACATACGGTTCCACATCATGAAGAACTCCCAGTGGCTCGCCGAATACCATGACATGAACACTTCCATGCCGTAACCGTATCCAACAATCAAACCTGTACCGAGCATCACCTTCGCCATGTTGTCCAGGTGGCGCAGCGTCACCAGATCTTCCAGGTGATAGAACTTGCGAATCGGAATCGCCAGCGTGATCACCATCGCAAATCCCGAATAAATAGCGCCCGCCACGAAGTAAGGCGGGAAGATCGTCGTGTGCCACCCTGCCAGCGCCGCCACTGCGAAGTCGAAACTGATGACCGTGTGCACCGAGAGCACCAGTGGCGTCGAAAGCCCAGCCAGCAGCAGGGAAGCCGACTCATATCGGATCCAGTGCCGCGTCGATCCGCGCCATCCCAGGCTCAGCATGCCGTAGAAGTACTTCGCCAGCGGCATCGTCGCACGGTCGCGCAGCGTCCCGAAGTCGGGAATCATTCCCATGTACCAGAAGATCACCGAGATCGACGCATACGTCGAAACCGCGAAGACGTCCCACGCCAGCGGCGAGCGGAACTGCGGCCAAACGTTCATCGTGTTCGGATAAGGAAACAGCCAGTAGGCCAGCCACGGACGGCCCACATGGATCAGCGGGAAGATGCCGGCGCAGCAGACCGCGAAGATCGTCATCGCCTCCGCAAAACGATTGATCGAGTTACGCCACTGCTGCTTGAACAACAGAAGAATCGCCGAAATCAGCGTCCCGGCGTGGCCGATACCGATCCACCACACAAAGTTGATGATCGCGAATCCCCACGCGCCTGGGATCGTCACGCCCCAGATGCCGACGCCCTTCAGGAATAGCCACGTGCAACCAATCACCAGCCCCTGCGCAACCAGAGCCCCAACCGTCAGGCCGAAGAACCATCCCAGCGGCGTGTTCGACGTCAGCACGATCCCGGCGATCTTCTGCGTCACCGACTTGAAGGTATGACCTGGCGCGATCACCGCATACTCGCCTGTACGCGGGTCGATCATGGGATCGATGACGGGATCGACGCTCGGGTCCTGCATGGGTCCTTTAGTCGCCATTTATGCCAACTCCGGATGCGGGTTGATAACTCCCGCCGTATAGGTCGTGCGCGGACGGAAGTTGAGGTCGGCGAGCACTTGGTAATCGCGCTCCTCAGCCTTCATCTTCGCCACCTTGCTTGCCTTGTCGTTGATATTGCCGAACGTAATCGCGCTGGTCGGGCAGGCCTGCTGGCACGCCGTCTCAATCTCGCCATCGCGGATCTCACGGTTTTCCTTATCGGCCGTGATCTTCGCCGCTTCGATCCGCTGAACGCAGTAGCTGCACTTCTCCATTACGCCGCGCGAACGCACGCTGACATCCGGGTTGCGCATGAACTTCAGGCTCTCCGTGTCATAATCCGAGTACAGCAGGAAGTTGAACCGGCGAACCTTGTACGGGCAGTTGTTCGAGCAGTACCTGGTCCCAACGCAACGGTTGTAAACCATCGTGTTGATGCCCTCGGGCGTGTGCACCGTTGCGCCAACCGGGCAGACCTGCTCGCAGCCAGCATTCTCGCAATGCTGGCAAGCCATCGGCTGGAAGTGCGCCTTGGGAGCATGCAGATCGCCTTCAAAATAAGTATCGATCCGCAGCCACTGCATGTTGCGTCCAACCTTCACCTGTTCGCGACCTACCACCGGAATATTGTTCTCCGCATAGCAGCTCACAATGCACGCATTGCAGCCGATGCAGCTGTTCAGGTCGATCGCCATGCCCCACGCATTCTGAATCTTCAGCGTCGCGGGATCCTGCTTCTCGTAATTCCACGCATTCGGGAAGAACGAGTTCTCCTTCGGCACCGTCTCACCCTGCGGCGAGTACCCAACCTTATTGATCAGCGTCCCGCTCGCTCCATCTTCATGCGCAAACTTCGGATTCTTCTTGACCTCTTCCACCGTGGCATAGCGGATAATCGATCGCTCCATCGCCTCATGCCCGGCAAGCGAATAAACGCCATCCTTATCTGACAGCGGCTTTTCCAGGTCATGCTGCGCGAAGCTACCGCGGTGCTCGATACTGTGCACCTTCGTGACGCACAGGTCGTAAGTCCCGGCAACCTTCACTGCGGTTGCACCTGAGAGGGATAGCGCTCCATCAGCAGTACGAATCTGATACGCATCAAACCCGACGCCCTGGCCCACGCGGCCAGCCAACACGCCACGGCCAAATCCAAGATGAACCGTAATTACGCCATCCGGATGACCCGGCACCATCAACGCCGGAGCAATGCACTCACGTCCACCGAACGAGATCTTCACCGGATCGTTCTGCTCCAGCTTCAGATCGCCCATCGTGTTCATGCTCATGATCGCCGCATTGTCCCAGCTCAGGTTCGTCACCTGCTTGGGCAACTCCTGCATCCAGCCCACGTTGGAGAACCGGCCATCATAAAGAGAGGGATCGGGACGGAACGAAATCTCGAGCCCACTCGAAGCAGCAACAGGGAACGAAGCCACCGCACTCTTGCCTGCACCACCAGCCTTCGCCGTAAATGCCGTTCCCTCAACCCATCCATCGTGCAGCGCCTTGCGCCACCCACCAGCAAAGTCACCCTTAATGTAAGTCTTCGCATTGGCAACCACGACGTCATATGCCGAGAGCTGCGCATTCTCGAGTAACGTCTGCAGCACATCATGGGCGCTCTTGCCGCCGTACATCGGATCAATCATCGGCTGAATGATCGAGATCGTCCCGTCATACGCCCGCGCATCCGACCAGCTTTCAAGGTAATGCGCTTTGTTGATATGCCAGTTCGCGAGCGCGCCTGTCTCATCGACCTGCGAGCCCAAATGCACCGTAACCGGAATCTTCGCGAACGCGTCCTGGAAGTGCATGTCGCTCGGCGCCGAATAGATCGGATTCACACCCAGAATAACGAGCCACTGCACCTTACCGGCGTTCATATCCGCAACCAGCGACTTCAGGTCAGCAACCTGCTCGCTCGGCATCGGATTCACTGTTTCGGTATAGATGACCGTCTTGCCAACCGCGCCTAGCGCCGAATTCAACGCATAAGCGGCAGCATGAACCGCCGGGGAAGCCTGTTCGCCCGGAATCACCACGCACCGCCCGCCTGCACCCTTCAGATCGGCGCTCAACGCTGCAAAGAACTTCTGGGCATCACCGCTCGCACCCTGTGGAGCAGCACCATTCACCAGCGCATTGGCAAAGCCGGAAATCTCACTCGGCTTCAACGCCAGCCGATGCTCCGCCTTGAATCCGGTCACCGTAGGCATCGACTCAACCACGTACAGCCGGTTCATCGTTTTGCCTTCTTCGTATCGGTGCCGTTCAGCATACCCGGCAGCCAGCGGCAGGAATCCCGGGTGCGCAATGCCCCCCAGAAAATCCGCGTCGAGCGAGAGAATCACATCCGCATCTTCCAGCTTGTACTGAGCATCGGTATAGCTGCCGAACGCTGCTTTCGAAGCCGCGCGCGAAGAGTCCTGATTCACCGGCTCCCACTGCACAAACTTCGCATTCGGATAAGCCGCCTGTACCTGCTTCCACTGCGCAGCCAGCGTCGGCGAAGTAATCGTCTCACTCAGGAAATACAGTCCCTGTCCGCCGTTCAGCTTCTTCGCCGCAGAAGAAAACTCCTGCTGGAAATCGCCCCAGGCCGAAGCCTGCCCGCGGTGCAGCACATGCTGGGACCGGTCCGGATCATACAAATCCAGCAACGTCGCCTGCGTAAAAGCGTCCGACTTGCCCTTCGACATAGGATGTTCCGGGTTTCCATCCACCTTGATCGGCCGGAATGAATCCGACTTAATCAACACGGGAATCGCCCCTGTCGGGAACGGATACACCGTCGCAAAATACATCGACTTGCCCAGCACCAGGTCTTCCGGCTGCTTCACATACGGAAAAATCGGCTCATCCGGCTGCTTCGTGCAACCAGCCAGCCCAGCCAGCGCCATCGACGCGCCCATCACCTTCAAAAACCCGCGTCGGCTAACCGAATCAACCCACTCCGTCGACTGCCGCGGAAACTCCTCGCGCATCAACTCATGAAACGCGGGGGTCTCGCCCAGTTCATCCAGGTTCTTCCAGAAGCGTCGCCCGGTCTTGCCGTCCAGCTTTGCGCGAACCTCTGCCAGCGTCATCTTCGCCGGTGCAATCTCGGTCACCACTACGGGTTGTGCTGCTGCCTTCGTCTCAGCCATCGTCTCGTCTGTCCCAATCCCCGTCGTCTTCATCATCGGTGGCACGTCTCGCAGCTTGACAGCTGCTCCGGGTTGCGGATGTGGTACTGCGCCGTCAGATACTTGCCCAGCTCAATCTGGTCCGTGAACTTCGTGTAGCTCGCCGGCATCGTGATCCCACCCAGCGGCGGAACATCGCTCGCCGTCGAGCCCTGCGACTCAGCCGGGGTCTGCATCATCGCCACCTCAGGCCCCTTGCCCGAAGGATCGGTCGTCGTACAGCTCACATTCTGTGACGTAGCGCCGCCCTTGTCCGTGCTCGTGCACCAAACCGGCTTATCCGTCGAAGGCCCGCCCCACGCCATGTTGTAAATCTCGCTGGTCGGCCGCAGATTCACCGCAGGATTCCTGTGGCAGTTCAAACACCACTCCATCTGCAGCGTGTTCTGCTGATACATCAAAGGCATCTCATCCACGCGGCCATGACAGCTCGCGCACCCGATGCCCTTATTCACATGAATCTCATGGTTGAAATAAACATAGTCCGGAAGGTCGTGCACCCGGATCCACTGGATCGACGCCCCCGTCGCCCAGCTCTGCCGCACCGGCTCCAGCAGATCGGCATTCGTCCAGATCTGCGCATGGCAGTTAATACAAGTCTTGGTCGGCGGGATCCCCGCGTACGAACTCTTCTCCACGGAGGTGTGGCAGTACTGGCACTGCAGGCCAAGCCCCTCCACGTGGTGCTTGTGGCTGAACGGCACGGGTTGATCCGGCCGCTGCCCCTGCCGCGTCACCCACGGCGATCGTTGCAATTGATCCAGTGCTACACCGAGCGCGATCACGATGACGCCGGTCAATACCAGGCTGAATCGGGCCAGCGCGTTCGAACTGCGGTCAAAAACTTGCGCCATGAGTGCGTTCCTGCTTCCTCGGCTTTACCTTCGGCTAAAAGTTGAGAAGTTGACTGCGATGGTTGTTACTGCCTGCTGCGTTGCCGGGCGTTCCGAGGCCGGCGGTTGGGGAGTCCGCATTGGTCTGCCCATAATTTCGTCCCTAATAAACATCGAGTATAGCAGTGGAAAACACCCATCGAACCAACGCGCATTCCCCTGCAACTGATTTTTTAGCTGCAACATCCGATTATCGAACTCGGCCCGAATCCACCTGCACAAGATCTCGTGCACACTGCTTCACTCGGTTCGAATCACCACTACATCTACCCTGCCGCACATGTACCGCACTTGTAAATGCGAACCAATCTAGTCCGAATTCTCCATCCCTCGCAAGTCCTACCGATTTGGAATTGTGCGTCACATCAATTTCGAAATTCCCAGCGTCGAACCCAGAGCATAGAACCAGAGCAATCCTTAACTACTCGCCCTGTCCGGGCATATCTTCATCAGCAAGAGTGTGTCCTTATGAAAAAGATTCGCTATTGCGTCGCGATGAGCCTCGACGGCTATATCGCAGGGCCAAACGGTGAAGCCGACTGGATCGTCATCGACCCCGAGATGAACTTTGCAGAACTCTGGGCACAGTTCGACACCTCACTGATGGGCCGCCGCACCTACGAAGCTGCAATGGCGCGACTGGGTGAGTCTTCTATGCAGAGATTAAAAACAATCGTCGTCTCCCGCACTCTGCGCCAGGCAGATCATCCCAAAGCAACCATCCTCTCCGAACTGACCCGAGACTATCTGCAATCGCTGCGCACACAAAAAGGCAAGGACATCTGGCTCTTTGGCGGCGGCGAGCTCTTTCGTCTCCTGCTGGAGATGAACGAAGTGGACACCGTTGAGGTATCCATCGTGCCGGTACTGCTGGGAGCCGGAGTGAAGTTGCTCCCGCCTCCCGCACAACAGACCAAACTCACACTCTCCAGCCACAAAATCTATCGTTCAGGTCGCGTCTCTTTGATCTACGAAATACAGCACTAACCCTTACCCACTCCGAGCGCTCCTGCGATATCGTCAAAGGCATGCCGCATCCTGCCCGGACCAAGCAGCCGCGCTACGACTTCGCCCTCGCGTGCCGCGAACTCGCCTCCGCCGACCCTAAACTCGGCAAACTCATCGAACGCGCCGGCCCGTTCACAATGCGCATCGCCGACTCTCAGTCGCCCTTCGAAGCTCTCGTCGAAGCCATCGTCTACCAGCAACTCCACGGCAAAGCCGCCGCCACCATCCACCGCCGCCTGCTCGAGAGCTTCTATCCCCTCTCCATCGAAGGCCGAGCCTCCACCCAAGGCCAGCACTTCGCCGCACAGCAACTCCTCGACGCACCCAACGAACAACTCCGCGCCGCCGGCCTCTCAAAAAACAAATCTCTCGCCCTTCGCGACCTCGCCGCCAAAACCCTCGATGGCACCGTCCCCGACCTCAAACACATCCGCCGGATGTCCGACGAAGCCATCATCGAGCACCTTACCCAGGTCCGAGGCATCGGACGCTGGACCACAGAAATGTTTCTCATCTTCCGCCTCGGCCGCCCCAACATCCTCCCGGTCGACGACTACGGCGTTCGCAAAGGCTTCGCCTTAACCTTCGGCAAACTCAAGCCCGCCGACAAAGTCACCCCCATGGACCTCCCCAAACCCGACGTCATGCATCGCCGCGCAAAAAAATGGCAACCCTGGTGCTCCATAGCCAGCTGGTACCTCTGGCGAGCCTGCGACCTGGCCAAACCCAAACCAGTAATCAAGAAATAGAAACTGGGAAATCTGTGATGAAGAGCAGGACTCACTCACGCCCAGTTCGTCGCAGCGCAATCTGCGCGTTTCTTCTCGTCATCATCATCCCAATCGGCCTTGCCATACGTTATCTCCCGCTCCACCTCCCGTGGTTCCTCTACAAATATCTTGGCTCCGTCCTTTGGGCAGCGGCACTCTATTGGTTTCTAGCCGCACTACTTCCCAAACTCCGCCCGCCGGCCATCGCCACACTCGCCATCCTCATCGCCACCCTCCTCGAACTAACCCGCCTCATCCCCATCGCACCCATCGACACCTTCCGCCAAACCCTCGCTGGCCAAATCCTCCTCGGACGTTACTTTTCCGTTAAAGACATCGCTGCCTACATCCTCGGCGTAACACTCGCCGCGGCATTGGATCATCTTTTCATCGCATACCATTCCACAAAATCCACCTCACCCAACCCCGTCACACGCGATACCCTCTAACTGAAGACCGTTATGGCCAAAACTCGCGCTGCGAAATCTCCCAAGCCGCAAGCAACTGCCGAAGCCCCCCGCTTCGTCTGCGTCCACGGTCACTTCTACCAGCCCCCACGCGAAAACCCCTGGCTGGAAACCGTCGAGGTCCAGGACTCCGCCGCGCCCTACCATGACTGGAACGACCGCATCACCGCCGAGTGTTACGCCCCCAACGGCGCCTCCCGCATCACCAATAAAGAAGACGAAATCATCCGCATCATGAACAACTACGCCCGGATGAGCTACAACTTCGGCCCTACTCTCCTAAGCTGGCTCCACGATAAAGCTCCCCGCACCTACCGCATGATCCTTGACGCCGACAAAGTGAGTGCCCAGCGTTACAGCGGACACGGCTCTGCCATGGCGCAGGTCTACAACCACATCATCATGCCCCTCGCCTCGCGCCGCGACGCCCTCACCCAGATCCGCTGGGGCATCGCCGACTTCGAATCCCGCTACAGCCGCAAACCCGAAGGCATGTGGCTTGCCGAAACCGCCGCCAACCGCAACGTCCTTGACCTCATGGCCCAGGAAGGTATCAAGTTCACCATTCTCGCGCCCGTCCAGTGCGCCCGCGTCCGCCCCCTCGCCACGCAAGATAAAGAAAGTGTCATCCCGAGCGAAGGCGGAGGACCTGCTTCTTCTCCATCCGCATCCGAATCCGCCGCCCGCCCTTGGACCGAAACCCCCAACGCCACCGTCGACCCAACTCACCCCTGCCTTATCCGCCTCGACGAAGGCCGCTCCATCGCCGTCTTCTTCTACGACGGCCCCGGCTCTCGGGCCATCGCCTTCGAAGGCCTCCTCAACAGCGGCGAAGACTTCGCCAAACGCCTCCTGACCATCTTCCATCCCACGTCACCCGAAGATCCCGAAGCCGCCCAGATCTCCCACGTCGCCACCGACGGCGAAAGCTACGGCCACCATCACAAGCACGGTGAGATGGCACTCTCCTACGCCATGCACTGGATCGAAGACAGCGGCCAGGCCCACCTCACCAACTACGGCGAGTTTCTCGAAAAATTCCCGCCCAAATGGGAGGCCGAAATCGTCGAAGACACCTCCTGGTCCTGCTTCCACGGGATCGAACGCTGGCGCTCCAACTGCGGCTGCAACAGCGGCAGCAAGCCTGGCTGGAACCAGGAGTGGCGCACTCCTCTGCGCGAAGCGCTCGACTACCTTCGCGACTGCACCGCACCTCTCGCCGAACAGCTAGCCCAACCTCTCCTCAAAGATCTCTGGGCCGCCCGCGACGCCTACATCCAGGTCATCCTCAACCGCTCACCCGCCTCCATCATCAAGTTCTTCGAGCAGCAGGCCACCCGCCAGCTCAGCGAGATCGAACGCATCGCCGCCCTCGAGCTCCTCGAGCTCGAACGTCACACCCAGCTCATGTACACCTCCTGCGGCTGGTTCTTCGACGAGATCTCCGGCATCGAGACCGTCCAGGTCATCGCCTACGCCGGCCGCGTCCTCCAGCTCGCGCGCAAGCTCTTCGGCGAACCCGGAGCAGCCCTCGAAGCTGGCTTCCTCAATATCCTCGCCAAAGGCAAAAGCAATCTCCCCGAGATCGGTGATGGAGCCGAAGTCTACCGCCGCTACGTCAACAGCATGCAGATCGGCCTCGAACAGGTCGGCGCCCACTACGCCATCAGTTCCATCTTTCGCGCCTACCCCGAGCACGGTGAGCTCTTCTGCTTCGACGTCCACCGCGAAAGTCAGGAGACCTTCAGCTCAGGTCGTGGCCGCGTAGCCGTCGGACGCGCTCTCATCTACTCCCGCATCACCGAAGAGGCAGAGGACATCTGCTTCGCCGTCCTCCATCTCGGCGACCAGAATCTCTCGGCCGCCGTCAAGCCCTACAACTCCCAGGACCCCGCGGAGATCGAGGCCTTCCACGCCTTCAGCACCGAGATCGGAACCGCGATCCGCCGCGCCAACCTCCCCGAAGTCATCCGTCTCATCGACCGCTTCTTCGGCGACATGTCCTACTCCCTCACCTCGCTCTTCGCCGACGAGCAGCATCGCATCCTCAACACGATCCTCACCCAGACCCTATCCGAGATGGAGGACTCCCTCCGCAAGATCTATGAAGACCACGCGTCCCTCCTGCACTTCCTCACCGAAACCGGCGTAGCCGCGCCCCCCGCCCTCGCCACCGCCGCACAATTCGCCATTAACGCCAGCGTTCGCCGTGCTATTGAAGCCGAAGCCTTCGATCCCATTGAGATCGAGACCCTCCTCGCCCGCGCCGAAAGCGACCAGATCCCTCTCAACACCGCAATCCTCGGCTTCACCGCAGGCCAGCGCATGAAGCGAGCCATGATTCGCCTCGAAGCGGCGGTGGCAGGCGACCCCACCGCCTCCGGGGCGCTCGCCACCGCGCTCATTGTCGCCGACACCATCCAGAAGATGCCATTCGAAGTCAACATCTGGCAGGCCCAGAACATCTGGAACGATCTCCTCCGCCGCAGCGACACCAATTACTGGACCGCCGAATGGAAAGAAGATTTCAAAAAACTAGGACGCGCTATGAACATCTCCGTCGACGAACTAGTCATCGAAGAAGGCGTCATCGCCTTCTGACACGATCTACGCTTCTCGTGGCATCGGTTTCGATGACAGATACAAGGTGTTCGAGATCGGACCAAACCCACAACTGCAGCGTCGCTCAAATCGCGGTTGAGGCTGGCTATGAATCGGAAGCAGCTTCAAGCGCGAGTACGGTCTGCCCGCCTGTGTCCGCTACCGGAAAGCAAAAGTAGGCGAGCACTCTGAACCCCGGTTAGTGGGCGCGCGCCTTAGGCGTCATAACATCCGGAAAAAACCGACTCGGGCATGCGCAGGCTCAGACTCGTAATTGCATCCTGAACCAGCTCTTGCACTCTGGACGGCGTTACATCCAGCAGCTTCGCCACGTTTGCGTCCGGCGAACGGAGAACTAGTTTCAGCATGAGCGCCAGCCGCGGAAGCGTCGCCAGCTCGCCAAGAGTCGGCTGCATCCAAAACACTCTGGTTTCGCCCCGGTCGTCTTCCAAATGCAGCACCGCGATCGACTGCTGAATGATCGTCTCCCGGGCCTGGTGATACGCAAGCTCCGGAATAGAAGCATCAAATGGAATACAGCTTAACTGAATCATCGTGCACCGAATCGCGCTCTCGACCAGCCCATCGTCTGCAACCAGATACCACGCCAGTCGCGCGAACTCCTCCAGATGGTCGAAAAACAACAAAGCCCATCGGGTAGAGTCTCTGCCACTCTCTCTTTTGACCTCATGTAAAGCATCCATCGCAATTCTCCTTTTGCAGTATCGGGACACCTAGGCCGCGCGCGAGCCTTCCCGCCACACCGTCTCGACGCGCCCGGCCTTAATCTTTCTGGCTCGAGACGCCTCATCAACGAATCGTTCAAGCACCGTGTTCGTCGTCTCCTGCAGACGCGTGAACGGTCTGTGCAACTTCCGCGTTCCCTTCGCAGTCGAGTGAACCAGTCGATACCGGTTCGATTCATACGCAAGTGCTTTAAAAACCAATGCTGATCGCATCGCCCCTCCGAATCATTGGACTAATTCGCTTTGACAGCCCCGAGCTCATCGGATGGAGGGCTTCACAAAAAACTGCTTCGCGAGAGTTCGCGTATCGTCGATTGCAAACAATCCGACACACTCTACGCATTCGCAGCTTTGATTGATACGTGAGCGCTCTGGCGCCCACATGCTAATAAGGCTAGCCCAGCATCAAATAACAGAACACCCTTGAAATAGCAGTATTTTGCCTATCTTTTTCTTTAGCTAACCCCGAGAGCCCAGCCACAATATTCCCCACGGAAACCCACCGCCCACCCACACTTAAGGCGAAATCAGCTTCGCCAATGCAGTGTTACCGGACCTGCCAGCGGATGCTCGCCAGTCCCCTTCAGCCGCGCCTGCTTCAGCGCAAAGTACCACTTCGCGGGCTTGTCCGCGTCATCGATCAGCATCAGCCCCGGGTTAACCTCAAACCCTCCGCCTGTTCGATCATCGTCTCCTGATCCTGACGCACGAACCGCGCTCCAAAAAATGTAGCGATTGAAGTTACAAATGGAACATGATAAAAAACATTCCACGCCGCGCAGACATCGATCCGGCAGGTCGAAGCCGTCACAGGCGTCACCGTCGTCAAACTCGCGAACCACTTCTCTCCCGCGCGAATCGTCTCATACCGCCGATTCGGCAGCACAAAATCAATCTGCGTCGTAATCTTCTCCCCATAAACTCCCAGCAGCCGATAAGGCGCCGAGTTCGCACTGGGAGCATGGGCCGACATTCGAAACCCTGCATTCCTCCCAAGGTTTTCGCCGTCTTCCAGCGGCTCAAAATGCTTCTCCTTCTCATGGATACTCGCCCTGCTTCGCCACCACCACGCCTGGTGGACAAACGGCCCATGCGCAGGATCCATCAACCCGATAATCCCGTGATCGACATTGCAAGGCAGATCCGCCGTCAGATGCGCCGTACGAAACCGCCCCGAAAATTTAGGCACCTCCGGCACCGGAGGCAACTCACCCAAAGCCCGCCCCGACCCCGCCTCTGGCAGATACACCCACGCAAACCCATCCCGCTCCTCACACGGATACGCGCCCGCATAAATCTTCGTCGCATTCAGCGTCTCGTGGCTCGTCAGCGAGGGAATCTCCTGGCACTGCCCCGAACAGGGTTCAAACCGCCACCCATGATATTTACAGGTCACCGTCTCCCCATCGAACCATCCAGCCGATAGTGGAATCCCCCGGTGCGGACAAAGATCCCGCATCGCAAAGATCTTCCCATCATTCTTCCTTCCCACCAGCAGCGGCACACCCAACAACAGCGCCGTCACCGTCTTGCCGCGGCGCAATTCCCCAGTCCGCACCGCCGGATACCAATCCCCAAAGATCAGTTCCGCCGGAGGCCCCGAAGCCCCATTCACTTGAACAAGTTCACGCATCATCAGTCAGCCTGAGTCTACGACAAACCAGCCCAGCACCAACCAAACCCGACCCCGATAGCACGATATACACAGATAACACCGATTGACACGGATCTAAAGCAACAAACCAACCACCAATTAAAATTGGCTCCAGCTTAATCCGTTCTTTATCAGTGAAACTCGGTGAAATCGGTGTTAACCCTTTATCCGTCCCACTCCGCATTCATCCGCGGTCGCTCTTTACACTGATCCAGTGATCCCGAATTCCGAGACGCGCCGCAACCGCCTCATCCTCGTCGCCATCTGGTTCCTCTTCTACACCAGCTTCACCCTGCTCACCCCGCCACTCCTCGACGACGCCGACTCCGTCCACGCTGAGGTCTCCCGCGAGATGCTCCTCCGCCACGACTGGGTCACCCTCTACGCCAACGGCATCCGCTACCTCGAAAAAGCTCCGCTCCTCTACTGGTCCATGGCCGTCAGCTTCAAACTCTTCGGCCCTCACATCGCCTCCGCGCGGCTCCCTCTTGCATTCGCAGCCCTGGCACTGACACTCATCGTCGAATCTCTCGGCCGCCGAACCTTCCTAAGTCCACGCGCCGGTCTCTACGCCGGCCTCATCTTCCTCTCCAGCTTCGGCATCTTCATCTTCACTCGCATCCTCATCCCAGACGTCATCGTCTGCCTCTGGCTTGCCGCCGCAATGTTCTACTACCGCCGAACTGAATCGCAGGCCCAGCCCGACCCGTTCCTCTGCTGGGGATTCGCAGCTGCCTGCGCTCTCAACGTGCTAACCAAGGGTCTAATCGGCATCGTCTTCCCCATCCTTATTGTCCTCACGCACCTCGCACTCACTCGCCGCAACGCAACAGCGGTCCTCGCCCGCATCAAGCAACTCCACCCCATCTCGAGCACCCTGATCTTCCTCGCGATCGCCGCACCATGGCATATCCTCATCGCCCTCGCTAACCCCACGCAGGGTCACCCCGGCAACCTGACCTTCACTCACGGCCATTGGTCCGTCCCCTTACCCACCGACGGCAACGTCCACGGCTGGCTCTGGTTCTACTTCATAAACGAGCATCTTCTCCGCTACCTCAACCTCCGCGTCCCCCGCGACTACGACACCGTCCCCCTCTATCTCTTCTGGGGGCTCCTTCTCATCTGGCTCATGCCCTGGAGCGCCTACCTCCTCCGCGCCATTCGCACAGTTCCCTGGCGCAAATCCATCCGCCCTCTCAGCTCCATACGCACCCTCACACCACTGGAGAGCACCCGCCTCCTCCTCGGACTCTGGGCCACAATTCCTTTACTCTTCTTCTCGCTCTCCACGCGGCAGGAGTACTACGTCCTCCCCGCACTCCCACCGCTCATCCTCTTAATCGCCGCCTGGATCAACGACGAAGCCACCGAAGCCGAAGCTTTCACCGTACCCAACCCGCTCGCTCGCGCCGGTCAGCGCATCGCAGTCCTGCTTCTCGTGCTCGGTTCGATCGCAGCACTCCTCGCAACCTTCCTCGCACTCCGCGCCCACACGCCGGCGCCGGACACCGACCTTGCCCTGCTCCTCAAACAAAACCCCACCGACTACGCCCTCTCCTTCGGCCACTTCCTCGATCTCAACACTCAGGCCATGTTTGCCTTCCGCGAGCCGCTCCTGCTGACCGTCATCGCGCTCTTCGGCGGCACTCTCGCGAATTGGTTTCTTCGCCGCAACTACAAACCCCACGCCGCGAACCTCTGCCTCCTCGCAGCCAGCTTCGCCTTTCTGCTCGCAGCGCACATCGGTCTCCAGATCTTTTCGCCGGTCCTCACCTCGCGCCAGCTCGCCGCCGCCATCGAGCCTGCACTCAAACCCACAGACCTCATCATCATCCATGGCGAATACGAAGCCGCCAGCACCCTCGGCTTCTATCTCCACCGGCCTGACGCCGACGCCGAACCTATCCACATCCTCAACGGCCGCAGCTCCAACCTTTGGTACGGTAGTTTCTTTCCGGATGCCCCACGCATCTTCGAGGACGAAGCTTCCCTTCGCCTCAAATGGACCGGCCCACGCCGCATCTTTCTCTGGCAGGACCTCAACGATCCCGTCCCCGCCCTGCCGGTCCACATCTACTTCATCGCGCAAAGCGGAGGCAAAGAGATCCTCAGCAACCAGCCCAATTCCTTCTAGGCCTTCTCTTCATCCGTCTTCCACACATACAAAAACTCATCGTTACTCGAAGTAGCCAGATTGACCTTCTGCTGACTCGCAGCTCTGCTCAAAGCGGACCGGATGTTCTGCTTCGTATCGGGAAGCTCGGCAAGAGGAATCTTCAACGCACTTCCCGGAGCAAGCCGCGTAATATTGCTCAGCAACTGCGTGATGATCTCCTTATGCTTGCCGTCCCTTCCCTTCGGAACGTTTGCTTGTAGTACCGACTCGAACATCATCGGTTCTGAGTTAATTTCACGGTCGCTGCCCATAATTCTCTCCTTAAATTGACCTAACGCTAACGTGACGCAAACGTAATAATAATCCGACGCGCAAGCTACGTGTCAAGACAAAAATTTCAACAGCAACTAAACCTACCTTTAACCGCTAGATACAAAAGAGTTAACCCGTATCGACGGGACAGGTCTACGGTGAAGATACGAGGTACCAGTCATGGCTACGAAAGTGAAATTCGATGTTGTCTCCTTATCTGAAGTCCCCAAGGAAGACGCCATTCCGATGAAAAAGCGTCAACTCGTCGTGCTGGTTGTCGACGACGAAAAAATCATCGCAGACACTCTCTCCATGATCCTCAGCAAGAGCGGCTTCGAAACCATGACCGCCTACGATGGACCCACTGCAATCGGGCTCGCGAGCAGACTCGCACCCGATCTCCTTATCTCTGACGTCGTCATGCCACAGATGAGCGGCATCGACCTCGCCATCACCATGACGCAGATGATTCCAGCATGCAAGGTTCTTCTCTTCTCCGGACAGGCGGCTACCGTCGATCTGCTCGAACAGGCGCGCAGCCAGGGCCACGACTTCACGACGCTCACCAAACCGATTCACCCCACCGACATGCTCCGCCGCATTTCAGAATGTCTCTCCATCAATCCCGTCCTCCCTCCGTCAGCAACTGCACCCGGCGCCCACTCTAAAACCGGCCTATCTCTCGTCAACTAAATCGGCCGACGCAGTCGAAGAACACCGGCATTGGCCGGTGCTTTCAGTCCCGCCGACCGTCGTAGTTCCCGCATCAGGTCGCCCCATCGCGCCACAGCCGGCCCACTGTCAAAACAACCAGTTCCCGTCAAACATTCAGCCCCGTAGCATTCTCTCGGAGTCCTTTCTTCCCAAAGAATCGAGACATTGGAGAACAACACATGAAAAAGATTTCGTTTCTCTGCATTGCCCTAGCGATGATGATCGCAACCACCGCGCTCTCTCAGGACGTCCGTTACAACTACGACAAGGGCACTGATTTTTCCAAGTTCAAAACCTATAAGTGGGTTGTCATCAAAGACGCGCAGACAGCGAACGAAATTGTCGACAAACAGATCAAGTCCACTGTCGATGCTCAGCTGCTGGTGAAAGGCCTGACCGCGGTCGATACCGATAACGCCGATCTCTATCTCGCCTATCAAACCGCCGTCGGAACAGAGAAGCAATTCACCTCCTTCAGCAGCGGCGGAATGGGTCCGGGTTGGGGCTACGGCGGAGGATGGTACGGCGGAGGATGGTATGGCGGAGGAGGCGGAATGACGACCGGATCAACCTCAACGATCTACGTCGGCCAGCTCGTTCTCGATATGTACAAACCGGCTGATAAAGATCTCGTCTGGCGAGGCACCGTCAGTAAGACCCTCGACCCAAAGGCCAAACCTGAGAAACAGGAGAAAAATCTCAACAAGGCCGTCGCCAAGCTCCTCAAAAACTACCCGCCGCCTCCAGGAAAATAGAAATAAACTGAAAACCCGTTCGCCTCTCACAGCGCACAACAACGCAAAAAACGGCGATGGCCATCAACGTCGTCGTTCTGAGCGAAGCTGCTCAGGTACCATGGACGCAACCACTTTGTTATGAACATTTTGCAGGTAACACCCTGTCGTAAATCCACGAATACAGGCAATTTTACGCCCGGGCAATAGGGGGGACCCCCTAGGAAGGTTCCTGCCCAACCGGCGTAATCCGCCCATCTCGCAGGTGGAAAAGTTCGCCGCGCCAGACCACCGTATCCCCGGCGAAGCTCCACGCCCAGAACCACAACCCGAAAAAATCCCGCAGCGGCAGCAGCCACAGATCGCGCAAGACCTGCTCATCCCGCAGCACCCCAACCCCAACCGACAACGCGACCGCCACCCGAGCCAGTGCCACCACACTCAACAATGAAAAACTCCACAACGCAAACCCGCTTGCAACGCAGGTCATCATCGTCCAGGGCAGCGCATACGTAATCCCAAGCCCCATATACCCCAGCTTGCGCGAATCACGCGTCGACCGCGCCCACCGCAACTGATGGTCTCGAAACCCGCGAAAATCATAAGCAGGAACGCTCGTCTCCACCACCTCCGGGCAAAGCTCCACGCGATAACCAGCCTTCGCAATGCGCTCTCCGAGCTCATAATCGTCGGCGAGATACTCCACCAGCGGCTCCAGCCCTCCAGCCGCAGTCAGCGCACTCTTCGACATCGCCAGCGTCGAACCCAACCCGAAGCGAATTCCGCCCTCCAGCCGCCGTGCAGCCAGTACCCCCGGCAAAAAATCGGTCGAGATACCCAAAGCCTCCAGCCGTGCCCACACCGTCATCGCCGGTCGCGCCTCAGCCGTCCGCCCAATGTATGGAACCGTCACCAAACCGACATTCTTATCGACAAAACACGCCATAACGCGCATCAGATAGCGCGGCGAAACGAAGATATCGCTGTCGTTGATGAGCACGTACTCGTACCGCGCCTCCCGCAGCATCTGCACCAGGTTGCTCACCTTGCCCGAGGTCCCCAGCCGTTCGCGGCACTCCACCAGCCGGATCACGCAGGACGGAAACTCCGCCTGCAGCCGCTCAATCTCCGCCACAGCGGGATCATCCAGACTGCTCACGCCGAAGACGATCTCGAAGCTTCCCGCATACTCCTGCCGGCAATGACTCACCAGCCCCGCATACATCCGCGGGTCCACACCCTTCACCGGCTTCAGGATGGTCACATCAGGCGCAAACCCGCTATCCACTTGCCTGGCCCGCGAGTCATGCGCAAAGTTGCGCGCCCCCACCAGCACCAACAACAAATAAAACAGACCGGCAACAGCCAGCAGTGCAGTAATCGCCTCAATTGCCGTGGCCATCAGACAAGTTTACCAACCGAAGCCGCGGCCTCAGCCTTTACTCATATCGCAACGCATCGATCGGATTCAGATTAGCCGCTTTCCACGCCGGATAGATGCCGAACACAAGCCCAATCCCACACGAGCAGATAAACGCCACCGCCATCCAGACAGGAGAAAGCAACGACGGAAACACGAGACGCACCAGCAGCGCAACAAGGCTTCCGAAGGTCACACCGGCAATCCCGCCGACAGCGCAAAGCGTAATCGCCTCCAGCGTGAACTGTGCCAGAATCGTCTGTTTCGACGCACCTATGGCCTTCCTCACGCCAATCTCGCGCGTTCGTTCTGTCACGCTGACCAGCATGATGTTCATCACGCCGACTCCCCCTACCAGCAAACCAACAGCAGAGAGCGAAAGCATCAACCCAAAGAGACCGAAGGTAATCTGATCCCAGAGCCGCGTCAGAGAATCGGTTCCGAAGATTGCGAAGTTGTCCGGCGCAGCGTTTGGCACCTTGCGGCGCCGGCGCAGCAGTTCAGTCAATTCATCCTGCACCAGCGCCTTATTTTTCTGATCGTCGTACTTCAGGCTGATCCAGTAATCGAGTACCTCCGGATGGACCTTATGGAACGTCGTGACGGGAAAGAACGCTTTGTTGTCCTCCGGATTCTTCCCTCCGCCAAATGCCTGCTTCTGTTTGTCCATCACGCCAACCACGGTGAACACCATGCCCGCGATGGTCACATCCTTACCGATGGCACTCACTGTGCCAAAAAGACCCTCAGCGGTATCGTTCCCAATGACAACCACGTTCGCGGCTCGCTCCACGTCGCCATCAGTGAAGAACCGGCCCTCCTTCACGTCGAGGTCATAGACATCCTTCACGCTGGCGGTGTCGCCCTCGAGAGTGGTTCCTTCCAGCTTCTTCGTCCCATACTTGACCGCCACAGTGCCCTGCTGACCGGAATTGTCCCGATATTGCAACCCGGGTGTCACCGCGACCACATGCGGCAGTTCCTTCATCGCCATTGCGTCGTCGTAAGTCATCTGCTTCCGCGTCAGCATCTCCGTCGTCGGCCGCGTCGCAATCACTGGAAATCTGAACACCCAGATCACATTGGTTCCAAGCGATTCCACCAGGCTCGAAACGTTATTATTCAACCCATTGACGACAGACGAAATGATGATCACGGTCATTACGCCGATCACAATGCCGAGAATGGTCAACCCGCTGCGTAGCTTGTTCGTTCGCAGCGTGTCCAGCGCCATCTTGACGGTCTCTTTTGTATCGACTATCCGCATAAACAGCCTTTCTGAACTTCTGCCTGTTGTTCTAATCGGCCCTCAAGGCCACGATAGGATCCAGCATTGCAGCTTTGCGCGCCGGATACACACCGAAGAAGACGCCGGTCGAAGTGGCCATCAGCAAGCCCACAAGTACGCTCCAAAAGGCGACAGTCGATGGGAAACCCGCCACAACCGTGACCAATTGTGCGACGAGGATTCCGCCCAGGACACCAAAGAATCCGCCCACCAGCGCCATCGTTCCCGACTCGATGAGGAACTGCATGAGAATGTCCTTTGGGCGGGCGCCGAGAGCTTTGCGAATGCCAATCTCGCGGGTGCGCTCGGTCACGCTAACCAGCATGATGTTCATGATGACGATGCCGCCCACAACCAGAGAGATCATGGCGATTCCACCAGCCACCGCTCCGAAGTACCCGGTGATGGTGGTGAAGAAGCCGACCAGCGTGTTGTTCTCATCGAGTTCGAAGTCGTCGGGGGTACCGGGGGCGTCGTGGCGCGTCGACCGCACCAGGACCCGCACCTCGTCGGCGGCGTTGTCCAAGGCCTGGCCCGCCGCTCCTGCCTTGACGTACACGATGAGCGTTTTGGCGGTGCCATAGGTCTTCTGGTAAGCCGTCAGCGGCACAGCTACCCAGTTGTCCTGGCTTGCACCGAAGGTACTGCCCTGTTTTTCGCTGACGCCAATAACGGTGTAAGGCATTCCACCGACCCGAAGTTCCTGACCGATGGGATTAACCCCCGCAAAGAGGTGATCCTGAATATCTGTGCCAATAATGGCGACACGCGAGGCGTGCTCCTCATCGGTCTCGGTAAAGTCGCGTCCCTGCTCAATATTTAGATTTTGCAACGACGGCATCTGCGCGGTGTAGCCGCGGATGCTGGTGTCGGTGGTGGACTCTGTTCCGTTTACTACCTTGGAAGTTGTGCTCTGCATAGCGCCGATTCCAACGCAGAGCTTGCAGTTTTCTTTGATGTATTGGTAGTCGAGAAACAGGATGTTCTTGCGCTTCTGAAATCGTTGGTAATCCTCAGAGCTGGTGATGATCTGGGGCATCTTTGAGACCGTGAAGACGTCTGCGCCGTAGCGCGAAAACTTGGTCGTAACGTACGTATTCGCGCCGTTCACCAGCGTTACAACCGCGATCACGCTGGTCACGCCGATGACGACACCGAGCAGCGTCAGTACCGAGCGTAGCTTGTTCGCCCATAGCGACTGGAGCGCGATCTTTACGGCTTCTTTGAACTCCATTGTTTTTCTTTCCTGAGTACCCTTGAGACTACCAGCGCGTGGGCTGCAAAGCGAGGCTCAAGCTGTTGTCTGATACGCAATTAGACGGGGTTTTGTTCGATTGGTGGGATACACTTGTAATTGCAGGCGGCTGGATGATCGCTGCCGTTCGAAAGAGCGGGGGAGGAAAGTCCGAACTCCGCAGGGCAGTGTGCCGGATAACGTCCGGGACGGAGGTTTCAAGACCTCTGGACGGCTAGTGCAACAGAGAATATACCGCCCTAAGTTGGTGATTTACTTAGGTAAATCCGCAAGCGGCTTAGGGTAAGGGTGAAAAGGTGCGGTAAGAGCGCACCGCGCGGGCAGTAATGTCCGCGGCAGGGTAAACCCCACACGGAGCAAGACCAAATAGGCAGGGATCGTGCCGCTTCTCTCCAGGCGGCGATGAGCGCATCGGCCCGATGCGCCCAGGCGGAGAGACTCAAACCTTATGATTTTATGGGGGATGGGAGCCAAAACCTGCGGGTAGGTTGCTAAAGCGCCGCAGTAATGCGTCGCGTAGAGGAATGATCGTCTAAAACAGAATTCGGCTTACGGGCCGTCTGCAAACCTATGGCCTCGAAATCGCTTAAACGATTTCGGGGCCTTCTGGTTTTTGGGTTTTTTTATTTGTGGCTGGATTGGTGTTTTTGCGGGGGTTTTTCAATTTCCACAGGGAAATTACGTAGCTTTTGGATGGTTTTTGTGGTCGTTAGGTGGACATAGCGTGGTTCTTATGTGCATGTTTTTTGCGTCGAAAAATTTGCAGTTTTTTGAAGTTTATTTTTGGGAAGCGCCTTGGAATTCCCGAAACGGGATGGCGCTTTTTTGGGGTGGTCGGTGGAATTTAGCGGATGGCGGCCATGGCGGCGCGGAATAGGGTTTCGAAGTCGTGGGCGGCTTCGGGGTCTTTGGTGATTGCGGTTTCGATGGCTTTTTGAGCGACGGGGCGTGGGTAGCCCAGATTGACGAGGGCGGAGAGGGCGTCGTCGCCGGCTGCTCCGTGGTGCTGGGCGCCTGCCGTGGTGGGGATGGTTTTGGCGAGGTCGTCGAGTTTGTCTTTGAGTTCGAGGACGACGCGCTCGGCGGTTTTTTTGCCGATGCCGGGGATTCTGGTGAGAGTGGCGTGGTCGCCGGAGCGGATCGCGTTGACGAGGCGAGTGGCATCGATGCCGCTGAGGACCGTGATGGCTAGTTTGGGGCCGATGCCTGAGATGGTGAGGAGTTTTTCGAAGAGACGTTTCTCCTGCGTTTCGGAGAAGCCGAAGAGGGCGAGCTGGTCTTCGCGGACGTGGGTGTGGATGTGGAGAGCGACTTCGGCGCCTTCGGCAGGGAGCGCGGAGAAGGTGGCTACGCTGATGGTGACGTCGTAGCCTACACCGGCGCAGTCGACGATGGCCTGGTTGGGAGTTTTGGAGAGGAGGCGTCCGCGGAGGTGGGCGATCATGCTTTGGTGATTGTAGCTGGCGACTTCTCTTAATGAACGCTTCAACCTTTCCAGATAAGAACTTGTCACTCCCCCTATACTGGACCGGCAATCAACATGGCTTCCGTACTTCTTACGGCTGCCGGAGCTGTATTCGACTCTGAGGAGATTCGACGATGTGTATTTCGAATGCTCGACGCCTCGCCATCTGCATTGCCCTGGTAATGGGCCTTGCGCAAACCGCTTCCGCTGCTGACATTTTGATCGGCGATGCAAAATCGCAGCCGGAGAGTTTGACGATGGGGCCGGGTGGCGTTCTGATCGTCGGCAGTGCGAGCTCGCCATTTGTCTATAAGGTGCGAGCCGGGTCATCGACGGCGGAGAAATTTATCGATGCGAGTGGCGAAGGTCCCGGAACGTTTTTCTTTGGGATGTTAGCTGATGCTTCCAGTAATACCTTGTGGACGTGTCAGTTGACGCCGGTGCCGGATACTACTCCAGTGCGGCGACATACCGCCCTGAGAGGGTTCGACGTCATCACCGGCGCGCCGAAGATGCGCTGGAATCTGCCCGGGGACAACAATACCTGCAACGACTTTGCGATTGGACCAGATAAGGCGCTTTATATAACGGACACGGCAAACGGCAGGATCTACAGGCTGGCGGCAGGCGCCTCGACCGCAGAGGTGTTCCTCGAGCATCGGACGCTGATGGGGGTCGATGGCATCACTTTTCTGAATGGCACGCTGTACGTGAACAATGTGTTCTTCAACAAGCTTTACCGCATCCCGGTCGACGCAACGGGCAAGGCGGGAGAGCCAGTCGATATCTGGATGGATCAGCCTGTGAAGGGGCCTGATGGGATGCGTGCGGCGAATGGCAAGCTCATCGTCGCCGAAAATGCCAGCGGTAAGATCTCCGCCATCAGCGTGAATGGAGACAAGGCAAGCGTGACTGTGCTGAAGGAAGGACTGAAGACTCCAACCGGAGTTGAACCTGCGGGCGATACTCTGTGGATTGCCGAGCGGGGGGCAGGGCAGGCTGTGTCGATCCCGCTGCCTAAATAGCTCTACGCACAGTGTATCTTTCTCCTTTGTGAGCACCTTCAGCGCATATATGGACGCCGCAGGCAAAGCGGATGAGGGAGATAATTCTGTGATCGTGGCCGCAGGATTTATCGCTACTGCGGCTTCTTGGGTACATTTCGAAGACTCATGGAATGAACTTTTGAGACAGTATGAAATTCCTTACCTCCAAATGAGTGCCTTGCATGCTCGTAAAAAACCCTTTCACGAAAAACGCTGGAACAATCCTGGATATATGGCAGCTTTTTTGAGCGATGCTGGAAGGATTATAAGAAGTCACGCGACTGCATTTTCTGCGGCCGGAGTAAAAATCAAGGATTTTGAAGATGTATGCGAGAAATATGAACTGTCTCAAAAGTTCAATGCATATGCGCTGTGTGGTACCAGCGCCCTTTTAGATATGAAACGCTGGCTCAATCTAAATAAGCCGCTTCATACCGATGTTGAGTTCTTCGTTGAAGAAGGTGATGAGGGAGTAGGTCAAATTCAGCAGGCTTTTCGGGATAAAGGACTAAACGAACCCATTCGCCGTCCCGGTAAACCTCAGCCCGGTAAAGGACATTATGTCCAATTTCAAGCTTGTGACTGGCTTGCCTTTGAAACTAGGAAATTCGTGCGAAGCGACCTTAGAAAAATTCGCATTTGCCATGCAAAGATGCTTGCTGATGTTCCCGGCCGCGCTCAGGAGTGGACTATCCCGAATCTAATCAATTTCTGCAAAAATAAGGGGATTCAAGAACGCTGCTAACAGTAATCGTCTGCCTCTTGATTCCTATCTATATCGAAATCAGGGAAATTCGAAAATTCTTGAAGAACCAAGAAGGAATTTAGACTTCTTTAGAATCGCAACGTTTTTCGCGTGGTGGGTAAGCGTCAGGGAGGTTCCAACGCTTACCCATCATGCGGTTTGGGGCTGCGGGTTAGAACTTCGGAGTGGCGAGGAAGCCGTGGAGGGTGCCGGCGTCCGGGCCAGAGGTGACTACGCCGAAGCCGGCTATCTGTCCCGCGTCGTTGATGCTGAATGCTGTGAGCAGATACATGGACGAGTTTGCCGGGATGAGAGCGTTGAGGTCGCTGAGTTGGCCTTTGTGCCACAGAAATGCTCTTGGGTTGCCGGTTGCCGGTCCGGGAGCTGTGACGGAGGCTCCGACGATATCGCCCCATATGTTGATGGCGAGGCCTGCGCCGTCCGCATCGCCGTCGAGCACGCCGAGGTCTACCATGCCGGTCTTTCGGGTCCACATGAAGGGATGAAAGATCTGGTTGCCGGGCAGGGCCGCCGCTCCTGTTACCTGACCCAGATTGTTGATTGACATCGCTGTCGTTGCGGAACCCAGCACGGTGTTATCGATTGTTCCGCCGAGGCTGCCGAGGTTGTGGACGGAGCCGTCGATATCCCATAGAACGGCGTGGGGACCGCCCAGGAAAGGAGCGATCATGGTGTTTGCGCAGGTGCCGGTTGTGCCGACGGCCTGCCCAAGGTCATTGAGCCCCAGGGCCATTCCGACTGTGTCGCCGGGGAGCAGTTTGAGCTGGCGGATATGGCCGGGCTTTGGTCCCCAAATGACGGGTTCAAAGTCGAGGACCTGGGGGCCGGTGCCATTGACTGCTACGCCGGGGCGGCAATCGGAGTCGCGATGATTGTTCTCCGCGTAGCCAGACACGGCGCCTAGATTGTTGATCGCTCCGAAGCTGGCGTTGGTGCCACCGAGCGTGGGGAGCGGCGTGGTGACGCCGGATTGCCAGACGTACGGCAGACACTGGAGGCCGGTGTAGTAGGCGCAGAAGTTTTCGTTGTTGGGATCTTTGGTGGAGGTTTCGGCCTGACCCATGACCTGATCCCGGAGGTTGACGCTGCCGGCTCCGCTGTTGGGGCCGCCGAGCGATGCGTTGATATCGATTGACCGGCCCCTGTACCAGAGGATCGAGTGAGATGTGCCGTCGGGGGCGGTATCCAAGCCTGCGACCACACCGGTATCGGCTACGCCTGCGGCCTGACTGAAGGGGTTGCCAGATGGGCCGAGGTCAGTGAGGGAGTAGCGCGGGGCTTTGTTTGGCTGTGCCTGAGCAGCGAGTCCTACGGTTATCGCCGCGAGAGCAAACAGACCCTTGGCTGAAGAGGTGACGAGCAGATTGCGATTCATTGTGTTTCTCCTTTTGTTTTTTGCGACACGGGTGAAATGATTTTTGGTTTCTGCACGCGGGCAAGCAGGGAGTTCAGGCAGATGAGCGTCGTGCCGTTGGGAGTTTCTGAGCAATGCAGTTCGCCTGAGTTGACCCACTCCTCGAATGCAGACCGATCGAGGTTGGAGATGATGCCGACTTCTTCGAGCGCGATGACTTCGCCTTCGGCGGCGCATTGAGGGCACCACGTCCGTCGAAAGTTCCTGCCGCGCAGGATCAGAAGGGATTCGGTTTCGATGGTGATCTTGGTTTGTCTGAACATGGCGACCCGCCTTCCCTTCTTCGAACGATCCTGAGTAGAGGAAACGAGTGGAGCTTGGCGGAAGAGGGCTCGATAAGTCCTTGCAAACGATCTGAAAACTTCTGATACTTTCTCGCAGTGACGATAAGCTTAGTAAATTCAGATACTTACAAAAATGGGCCCACAGTGCCTTTCTGCCAGTTGCGTGCTAGGATTTGATCTCCGATATCAGGTTGCGAGTGAGGTGGTGGGCGCCGATGATCACGAGCCGAGGCGAGAGAGCGAAGGAACTCTACGAGTTCGGACCGTTTCGCGTTGATCCGGAGAAGGAGATTTTGATGCGGGAGGGCGAACCTGTCCCGCTGACGCCAAAGACATTTCAAATTCTGCTGGTGCTGATTCGCCACAAAGAAGAGGTGGTGACCAAAGACGATTTGATGAAGACGGTGTGGCCGGACACGTTTGTGGAAGAGGCCAACCTGAGCCGCAACATCTTTATGCTGCGGAAGGCGCTGGGAGAGACGGCGCAGGACAAGTACATCGTTACGGTGCCCGGGCGAGGATACCGGCTGGCCGAGAATGTGCACCTGGTTCCGGAACAGGAAGTTTCGATTGTTGCGGCAACGCACCAGAAGGTGCAAGTTGAGGTGAAGGAGACCAAGCCCTGGCAATGGGTCGGTGGGGCTGCGGTACTTCTGTTGCTTGCGGCTGCGGGGACTTCGTGGTGGATGGTGCATCGCGGAGCCAATCGCCGAGCCACTTCCATGGCAGGGGCGATTTTGGCTGAGAAGGACACGGTCGTGCTTGCGGATTTCGCCAACTCAACGGGCGACGGCGTGTTTGACGAGACGCTTCGGCAGGGGCTGACGATCGCGCTGGAACAGTCACCTTTTCTGAGTCTCGTCTCGGACGAGCGTATTCACAAGATGATGAGCTTGATGGGACTGCCAGAGGATGCACGTCTTACTCTGGCGGTGGCTCGTGAAGTGTGCGAGCGGACCGGAGGCGCGGCGGTTCTCGAAGGCTCGATTGCACCGCTCGGAACTCAGTACGTTGTTGGGCTGCGTGCAAAAGACTGCCGCAACGGACAGGTGATCGATGAGGAACAGGTGCAGGTCGCACGAAAAGAGGATGTACTGAATGCGCTGGGACAGATTGCGGGCAAGTTCAGAACGCGGGTCGGCGAGTCGCTAACGACGATCGAGCAACATAACACTCCGCTGGTTGAAGCGACGACATCCTCACTGGAAGCACTGAAGGCCTACAGTCTGGGTTGGAAGGTTTTATCGACAACTGGTCCTTCGGCTGCTGCTCCTTTTTACCGACGCGCCGTGGAGATCGACCCGCAGTTTGCGATGGCTTATGCCATGATGGGTCGCGTGTACGGCGACACAGGAGACGCGGCCCAATCTGCCGAGAACGCAAGCAAGGCGTGGCAGTTTAGGGACCGTACGAGTGACTGGGAGAGATTTTTCATCGCGACTACCTATGACATGCAGGTGACGGGGGATATGGAAAGGGCGCAGCAGACGTGTGAAGCGTGGGAGCGGATGTATCCCCGCGACGTAAGGCCTTCCGGATTCCTGGCGGGAACAATGTACCCGGTGGAGGGGAGATACGGTCAGGCTATTGAGAGATCCAAAAAGATGATCGAGTACGAGCCCGACTTTATCTATGGATACAACCTGCTTGCGCTGGCAGATATTGCTACGGGCGATCTGAAGGGTGCGGAGCGCGCTCTTCAAGAGGCCGGTGAGCGCAAACTGAAGATGGCTGATCTCGATGTCGATCGATATCAGGTCGCTTTTTTGAAGAACGATCAGGCCGGAATGGATAGAGTGGCGTCTGCGGCCGTGGGAGAGCCTGGAACTGAAGACTGGATCGCCCACCTTCAGTCGACCGCGCTGGCGTATTCCGGCCATATGGAGCAGGCGGCGAAGATGTCGCAGCGTGCGATTGAGCTTGCTGAGCATGGGAATCAGCCGGAGCGGGTGGCCTCCTTTCAAAGCGGGGCGGCAATTCGAGACGCATTCTTCGACGATAAGGCGAGTGCGATTCGACGCGCAGAGTCTGCACTGAAGCTTTCGCACGGAAGGGATGTGGAATATGGGGCTGCGTTCGCGTTAGGTCTTGCAGGGGAACTGTCCCGAACTAAAGTGCTCGCTGACGATCTGGAGAAGCGCTTTCCACAAGATACCGCCGTCAAGTTTATTTACGTGCCGGAGCTGCGTGCACTGATCGCCCTTAAGCAGCATGAGCCGGCAAAGGCGATCGGACTGCTGCAGACCGCAGCGCCCTATGAACAAGGGGAGCCACCGAGCAGTTTTTTTGGTTTTTATGGAATGTTCTATCCGGTTTATTTGAGGGGCGAAGCTCATCTCGCGGAGAACCAGGGAGCTGCGGCGGCCGTAGAGTTTCAGAAGATTCTGGATCATCGGGGAATTGTTATCAGCGATCCGATTGGTGTTTTGGCGCACTTAGAGCTTGGGAGAGCATTGGCATCAGCGGGGGAGAACGCAAAGGCGAAAGCTTCTTATGAGGAGTTCTTTGTGAGGTGGAAGGGAGCGGATCCTGAGACACCCGTGCTAAAGCGAGCGCAGGCTGAGTATATGAACCTTGCCAGCGCCAGATAACCGATTGCGCTCTCTTATCTGGCTTGTTTGCGCTCCGCTAAAGAGGGATTGTTGACTATCTACAATTGGTAGTGTAGATAGTCATAGTATGGGCAAGCCGAACGATCTGGTGCAGGGCACACTTGATTTACTGATTCTCAAAACGATCTCGCTCGAGCCGAAGCATGGCTGGGCGATTGCGAAACGTATTCAGCAGATCTCGAATGAGGTGCTGCAGGTGCTGCAGGGCTCGTTGTATCCTGCGCTTCATCGTCTGGAGCAGCAGGGGTGGATACGTGCGAAGTGGAGCGAGACTGAGACTGGGCGTCAGGCTAAGTTTTATGGACTGACTGCGGCTGGGCGCACGCAGCTTGAACGGGAGATGGAGAGCTGGAGCCGACTCTCGAACGCAATCAATATGGTCGTCGAGGCAAGTTAGCAAACGCGGGAGGTATCTATGCGCTGGTTCGAGCGATTTCGCATGGCCGTGATGATGTTGTTTCGGCGCCAGAGTGAGACGGCGCGGCTGAATGATGAGTTGCAGTTTCATCTGGAGCAGCAGATGGCTGAGAATGTGGCGGCTGGGATGAGCGCGCAAGAGGCTCGTTCCGCGGCGCTGCGGAGGTTTGGCAATCCAACGGTTGTTCGCGATCAGGCGCGCTCCATGTGGAGCTGGAGCTGGCTGGAGGCGTGTTTGCGCGACGTTCGATATGGGGTCCGGACTCTTTCACGCTCGCCGGGGTTTACGGTTATTGCCGTGCTGGTGATGGCGCTGGGCATTGGGGCGACTACTTCTCTGTTTACGATTGTGCGCGCGGTGTTGCTGAAGCCGTTGCCATTTCGTGACCCCGACAACCTGGTGATGGTGTATGAGCAGTTTCGGGCCTCTACGGGTGCCGATAAAACGAATGTGGTTTCGCCGGGGGACTTCCGGGACTGGCGCGACCAGACGCATGGCTTCGAGGAGATGGCCGCGTGGCGTGAGTATGGGTTCAATCTCACTGGAGAACATCAGGAGCTGCCTGAGGTCGTGTACGCCATCGGTGGATCGTGGAATATGTTTTCGATCCTGGGAATACAGCCAGTTCTTGGCCGGACTTTTACACCGGAGGAGGATCAGCCGGGTGCGAATCGTGTTGCTCTGCTGTCGTGGAGCCTCTTTCAAAGGCGCTTCGGAGGAGACGCGTCGATTGTTGGGAAGTCGATCCGGCTGGACACCAATCCGTACACCGTTGTGGGCGTGCTTCCCCGCTGGTTTGCGTATCCCAATCCTCGCGTTCAGCTCTGGGTGCCGTACGGTCAGACGTTTTCGCCTGAAGGTTATGCGGTGCACGATGGGCATCAAAGTTATGTGGTTGCGCGGGTGAGGCGCGATGTGAGCGTTGCCGCAGCTATTAAAGAAGTGAGCGCGGTGCAGTTCCGGTTGCATGAGGCGAACGCATCGAAGCCGGTGGCGGAGGATGCTGTGTTCCGACCGATGATCGACGATGTGGTGCGGGACGTGAAGACGCCGTTGATTGTGCTGCTGTGCGCGGTGGGATGCATGTTGCTGATTGCATGCCTTAATGTCTCGAACCTGCTTATCGCACGGAGCGCGTCGCGGCGCAAAGAGGTTGCGGTGCGGGGCGCACTGGGCGGGAGCCGCCTGACGCTGATTCGCGAACAGATGATCGAAAGCCTGCTTCTCTGCACGATGGGGGGAGTGGTAGGAGTGGCGATCTCGCTGCTGGCGACACGGTGGCTGGCAGGACATTGGAGCGCACTTCCACGGGCGGAGGCGATCGGTATCGACACAAGCGTTCTGGCCTTCTCTGCCGGGCTGGTTGTTCTGACGGCGCTACTCGCGGGATTGTTGCCGGCGATCTCATCGACTGGCAGCGGAGTGCTAGCGGCATTGCAGGAGTCGTCGCGGAGTATTGGAGGCAGCGCATCGCGAGCCATGCTGCGAAAGGTTCTTCTGACTGCGGAGATCGCGTTGACGGTGATCCTGCTTGTCTCGGCGGGCCTGCTGTTCAAAAGCTTCCTCCATCTGCGTACTGCGGATCTGGGGTGTGCGACGGATCAAGTGCTGACGGTTAAGTACGGCTTGCCGGAGAAGCAATACGATACGCGGGAAAAGGTGGTTGCCTTTCATGAGTCGTTGCTGGATCGCCTGCGGCGGTTGCCGGGCGTGCGTTCTGCGGGGTTGATCTCCACGGCTCCGGGCGATGGCTGGGAGAATGATCGGGTCTTTACGATTCAGGAGCACCCGTCTGCGAAGTTCAACCTGCAGGACGATGCGTTGACTCGCGTGGTTGATCCCGGCTACTTCTCTGCGATGCAGATTCCGCTGATCAGTGGCCGCTTCTTCAGCAGCCAGGAGCGTCTTGCACGCGATCACTATGTGATCGTCAGCAAACAATTTGCGAATGAGTTTTTTTCTGGTGGCAGTCCGCTGGGCAATCATCTGACGCTCGCGTGGGGCAGCACGCAGGGGAGCTATGAGATTATCGGGGTCGTCGGCGACACGCTCTACAGTGTGACTGAGCCTTCGAAGGCCACGATGTACTTTCCTATTCTGTCAGGCATCCCGAACGAGGCGAGCGCAGCGACGATTGTGATGCGCACTTACGGCGATCCGCTTGCACTGTCCCTGCCGATTCAGAAGCAGGTGGGTGCGCTTGATCCGGCGATTCCTGTGTACGAAGTTCTGACGATGCAGCAGATTCTGGGCAACAAGACGGCGAGCCAAAGTTTCAGCGCGACGCTTGTGCTTGCGTTTGCTGTGCTGTCTCTGTTGCTCGCGGCGATTGGACTGTATGGGGTGCTGTCGTATCTGGTGACGCAGCGTGTGACGGAGATCGGGATACGCATTGCGCTTGGGGCACAACGATCTGAGGTGTTGCGGTTGGTGTTGCTCGATGGACTGCGTCCGGTGGTTATCGGCCTGGTGATTGGGCTGGCGGGCGGAGCAACGGCTGGAATGTTGATCCGGTCAGTGTTGTATGGAACCAGCCCGCTCGATCCAGTGGTTTTTGCGACGATGATCGGCAGTCTGCTGTTGACTGCAATCGTTGCGTGCGTGTTTCCGGCTCTTCGAGCCTCGAGGATCGAGCCTATGCAGGCTTTGCGGATTGAGTAGCAGTGATTTTGATTCCCGGCGGCGGTTGATTCCAGAACGAATTCCAGTCACTCGACCGGTGAGTTCTGGGCGGTCAGCCTGTTCCGAAAACACCAGCCAATCCAAACGGATTCACGCCGGTGGAAAGGACGATGCGATTCGATGCAGCCCTTTGTGTCCTCCGCGAACAGCATCGGGGATGAGCCGACGATCGAAGGTTGCCAACATGCCTTTATGTGAGAGGGCCAGTGCAAGAAGGTAGCTGTCTGTGATTTGTCGCGTTGTGAGGAGGCGTGTTGTGTCGAGGTATTGCTGATCGAGAATGCTGATGTCATCCGGCCAGAAGGTGTGTCCCGAAAGCGCTCGAAGTTCCTCGAGGATCTGCGCGACCACAGCTGGCGAGCCCGGAGAGTTTGGGTAGCGCGGATTGCTGAGAACACGCAAAGCGCCATTCTCTGTCATTGGCGAGGTAGCCCAGGAACGACGCCCGATGGCATCAAACCATTCGTGAGCTCTGTCGTGCTCGATATGTGCGGGGTCAATCAAGGCGATTAGAACGTTGACATCGAGAAGGTAAGTCATCAGGGAAGTTCGTCGCGCAGTTGATTGACCAATTCGAGAGTCGCCAGAGTTGCATTCGGCTTGACTTCAAGAAGCGGCACACCATTCCGGTAGCGACGTGGCTCAGCAACTGGCTGAAGCGCCTGCCTGGCAAGCGTGGAGAGGACTTCGCCGGTGGTTTTGTGCTGGAGGTCAGCCAGAGCTTTTGCGGCTGCGAGCACATCGTCGTCAATAGTTAGAGTTGTCCGCATCTTCCTGATCAATTATTAGCATAACGCATCTGATGTTTGATGCAAAATCTCGGGTGATCAGACTATTCGGTGCGGAGGGCTTGCATGGGTTGGACTCCGGCGGCTCGGCGCGCGGGCAGGGCTGCGGCTATGAGGACTGTGACAATGATGAGAGTGGTGGAGGCTGCGAGGGTGATGGGGTCGTAGACGGCGACGCCGTAGAGCTGGCTTCGGAAGTAGCGCGCGAGGATGCCTATGCATGGTAGCGCGATGATTGTTGCGATGGCTGAGATGAGAACCATTTCGCGCAGAACGGCGATGACGATGCTGCTGCGTGGAGATCCGAGGGCGAGGCGGACGCCGATCTCGCGGGTGCGCTGCTCGGTGGAATAGGCCAGTACCCCGTACAAGCCTACGGCAGCGAGGATGAGGGCGAGGATGGAGAAGCCTACGGCGAGGACAGCGAGGGCTTGTTCGCCGGAGGAGATGATGGCGGTCTGGGCTTCCATGGTGCGGAGGCCATCGACGACGAGGGTTGGGTCGAGGTCGTGGATGGTTCTGCGTATGGCTGCTTGGACGGCCTCGGGTGGTTGCGTGGTCTGGATGTAGACCTGCACTCCGCCGGGGTGCTTTATCTGGAGATAGGGGCGGTAAACGGCGGGACCGGTTTCGGTGCGGAGATCGGCATGATGGGTGTTGCCGACGACTCCGATGATGGCGGTGTCGGGCTTGGCGTTTGGGCCGCCTTTGTCGGTGATGAGGCGGCCCAGTGCGTTCTGGGGAGAACCGAAGAATTTTTTGGCGAAGACGAGATTGACGACGGCGACTTGTGCGCTTGTGCTGGTGTCGGCAGCGGTGAACTCGCGACCGACGAGGAGGGGCTGGCGAAGGGTGGCGAAGTAGCCGGCCGTGATCCAAGGGGATTCGAAGTCGTCGTTTTCGTCTTCGGTGGGTTTGTGACCTTCGATGGTGTAGCCGTCGCTGTTGGTGTCGCCGGAGAGCTCGGGATCGGTGGTGGCAGCGGCGGAGGAGACGCCGGGGATGCGGCTAACAGCGTCGAGAGAGCTGGCGATGACCTGCGGTGTGCGGTCTTCGCCGTAGCCGGAGTTCGTGGGATTGAGGCCGAAGGTGGCGAGACGACTGATATCGAAGCCGACGGACTGGTGACGGAGATTGTCGAGCGTGCGAACGAAGAGGCCAGCTGCGCCGAGGAGGAGAACGCTGAGTGCGATCTGGACGCCGACGGCGAATTTGCGGAAGCGCTGCGAGGCTTTGGAGGCGGTGCCGGAGCTTTGGCGAAGGGTTTCGGCGAGGTTGGGCCGCATGAAGTGCAGAACAGGCGCAAGGCTGAAGAGAAGGCTGACGAAGATGGAGACGGCGATGGTGAAGAGGAGGACTCGGGAGTCGATTGTGGCAGAGTAGGGCTCGCTGCCGGGGTCGGCGTGGGTGAGGAGATGGACCAGGGTGTTAGCGACGACGGGAGCGAGAGCCAGACCTGCGGCTGCACCGGCGATGCCGAGAATGCCGCCTTCGACGAAGAGCTGGGAGATGATGCGGGAGCGGCTGGCTCCGAGAGCGTAGCGCATGGACATCTCGCGGGCGCGGGCGGAGGAGCGGAGGAGAAGAAGCGTGGCTACGTTGATGGCGCACATAGCGATGAGCAGGCCGGCCATGCTCATGAGAAGGATGAGCGGGGTCTTGAGATCGAGGCGTTCGGGGGAGAAGCCGCGAGAGTCGTCTTTGACCTGAAGGTGCGAGTTGTCGAGGAAGCCTTTGGTGAAGCGGGCGGTGCGATTTTTATAGAGGGTGAGCTCCTGGGCGCGGAGGGCGTGCCAGAGGGGCGCAAGACTGGCCTCGGCCTGCGTAGCGTTGCCGCCTGGTTTGAGGCGGGCGACGAGAGTGAGCCAGAGGGACTGGTGGTTGTTGAGGTTGTCGCGGGGGACCATCCAGGGCATCGCGATGTCGGACATGCTCATGGGAATGAAGAGGCCGGGTTTGTAGCCGCCGATGGCGGTCTGGAAGTTTTCGGGCGCGACGCCGACGATGGTGAAGGGATGGCCGTTGACGTGGACTATCTGACCGATGACGGCGGGGGAGGCGGCGAAGTGCGCCTTCCAGTACGCGTAGCTGAGAACGAGCTGGGGGTTGGCGTTTTTGGCTGTGTCGTCCTGTGCGGTGAGTAGACGACCGAACGCAGGCTTGAGGCCGAGGAGGTCGAAGTAATTTCCAGTGACGATTTCGGCATCTTCGTTTTCGGCCTGGTTATTCCAGCTGACGCCGACGTTGGATTTATCGGCCGCGAGGATGCCGGAGAAGACCTGATTTTTATCGCGGAGATCTTTGTACATCGGGTAGGAGAAGTAGTTCGGGATGCCGCCGCCGAAGCTGCTGGCGGAGCCGCTGAAGCTTCCGGTCCACTCGAAGCGGACGAGCTGCTTTGGCTGCTGGACGGGGAGCATGCGGAGGAGGACCTGATCGAAGAGGGTGAAGACCGCAGCGTTGGCACCGATGCCGAGAGCCAGGGTGAGGATCACCGTGGTGGTGAAGCCGGGTGATTTGCGCAGTTGTCGCAGGGCGTAGTGCAGATTTTGCAGAAGGGATTGCATCGGGCCTCCGGGCTGTGAGGAATGATTGCATTTCGATGCCCATCGAGGAGAGGGTCAAGCTGTTGATGAGAAAGGAGGTAGGGTGTGCGGGTGAGGCTTGGGCTGTCCGAAGTTGGAATTAGTGTCCGTTGGCGGACATTGATTTGGTGAACGAAAGGCCCGGGGCTGAAGCTCGCTGCATACACGCACCTTTGCGGCACGACTGAAGTCGTGCCTGACACAGGGCAGAGTTGCGGAGCCTGTTAACAGGCTAACGCCGGAGTCTGGATTTGGCTCCGGCGTTTGCGGTTTGTTGGGGCGATTGTTTTTTAGTTCATTGCGTCTACGTAGTGGGCCAGAAGGACGGTTTGTCCTGAGATTGGGTCTTTCAGGAGCAGGCCGACTACGCGGATGTTTGCATTGCCCTGCATTGCGCTCATGCCTGTGAGGCCGTTGCGGAATACTGTTGGGCCTGCGATGTAGACGGTGACGGTTTGTGGGATGAGGATTCCGGCAAAGCCGTTGATCTGCATCTGGAAGGTGTTGCCGGATTGATTGACGCTTCCGGCTACGACCGTTCCGTTGAAGCCCCAGGGACGGAGGACGACGCGGTTGGCGGTTACAGCTTGTGCATTGGCTGCGCCGGTTGCAGGGCCACCGATGGAGACGCGCTGACCGGGGAGCAGAGCGCTTGAGTTGAAGAGGAATTCAGTGAGCGGGTTGTGCCAGCGATAGAGGATGAACTTCTCCTGGCCGCTGAGATTGACCTGTGCGATCTGACCGAGGGAGAGGCCTGTGGTGGTTGGCAGAAGAGCGCGGACGTAGAGGTCGAAGCTGGTGGCCACTCCGGATGCCGGCGTAACGTAGGTGACCTGGCCGGCGGCGTAGAAGCCGTTTTGCGAGAGGATGGCTACGTCGTCTGCGTCGATGGTGGCATCGGCCCGGTCGAGGGTGCCGGAGAGTTGGACGATGCTGCTGGTGGTGAGAGCGCTGATGCTCTCGTTGTTCTCCCACTCGGTCTGACCGTTGACGTTGACGGTGAAGTTGCGACCATGCGGTCCTTGGATGACGAAGGACTGCGCGGTGGCGTTGACGCTGACGACGGCGGCGTCGAACTCATCGATGTAGGCTCCGGTGTCGCTTGGGCCGACGGCGTTGACGTTGAAGGTTGGGGTGACCTGGCCGGTGATCTGGCCGTTGGAGTCGACCTGAATGGATTTGTGCAGATCGAAGTCCAGATGCAGGCCAACGGGCGCTGTCTGTGCGATGACGAGCGGTGTGGCGAGCGTGATGTTGACGGTGGAGGAGGTGAGGGTCGCGGGTTCAGTCTGGATAGTTGGCGCTGATCCGGCCGTGGTGCTGAGGTAGCCGATGGTGGCGGGTCCAAGCGTGATGGCGACCTTGGTGTAGGTGCCGACGGGGACGTCGTTCATGTCGAGCAGGGTCTGGAGGCCGTTGAAGCGCGCGAAGTCGACGGTGGGTGTGCCGCTGAGCAAGGAGATACTGTTGCCGCTGGCGTCGATTGCGTTGACGCTCTGCACCTGGACGGAGAAGGAGGTTACGCTGGGTAGCGGGGCGTCGGTGCCGACGACGAAGGCAGGGGCTACGACCGCAGCGGGATTGGGAGTCGTCGTTGTGGTGTTGGTGCCACTGCAGCCGATGGCAAATATTGCGGCGATGGGTAACGAGAGGATTGTGGTCAGGATTCTGCGATGGATTTGTAACAGCATAAGGTCACTTTCCTTTTCTGCGTTGCCGTAGCGATCGAGAACGGACTTTGAACTGGCTTTTGCCACTCAACAAATTCCTCCGGGAAACCCTTGCGAAGACAAGGAACCTCCAGGCATCCGTGCGGGACGGTTGCCGGCAAGGCTTGAACCTCGCAAAACAGCGCGAAAATACAGGGGTCCGAGGGAATGCCCGTGTACGGTTCGTTCGGGTCATCGCCTGAATTACGTTTTTTCGACCGGAGAGATTTGGTTCCCTCTCGGCCTTCCTTCCGCTCAGACACAGTGTTTTCGGCGAAGTTGCGAATATTGGGATGAAATATAGTGGGTACAACTTTTGGGGCTACACGGGTAGTGTGGAACTTGAAGTGCTGTAGCAAAGAAAAAGGGACTCCCAAGCGGGAGTCCCTTTTTCTGCGTATCGCTTTCTAGAAAAAGATCTTTCCGGAGAGCTGCATACTACGAGCATTGTTCGAGAACGTAAGCTGCTTCTGGTTGAACTGCGGTGACGCAACGGAGTCGAAGTTTCCAGAACCTGTTGAGCCGATCGAGTTCACCGTGTTGAGCGAGCCCGGCAGGTACTGTGAGTGATTGAGGACGTTGAATGCGATCGCCTGAATCTCGAACTTATAACGCTCGGTGATGCTGATCCGCTTGATGGCGGTCAGATCCAGGTTGTTTTCGCGTCCCGTGGGCAGAGTGTTGCGACTTGCGGTCGGAGAAGTACCCGGCCCACCCTGAACGTAATAGGCATTGGAAGGAACGAAGGTCTGGGCAGCCCCCGAGCCACTGAGTGAACCGGCCGAGTAGCCGATTGTGTTGGCTGCGCAGCTTAGCCCCAACGTTGAGGTGCCATTGATGACACCTTTCGCCGTAGTACCGGCTGGGCAAGAGATCGCAGAGTTCACGAGAGGAACAACACCAGTGCCGGTTCCTTTGATGCCGTTCGGATTGATGAAGACGCGATCGCTGGCGGAGTCGTTGTTGAGGTTTGAGTCGGTGACACTCTGGACTGAGGTGTACTGGGGCGACTGGAAGGTGTAGACGGGTGAAATTTGCAGATTGCCGACGAAGTTCTTCAGGAAGAAGTTCGAGTTCTTGAAGTACGGCACATCGTAAAGGACAACCAGGGTGAGCCGATGCGGACGATCCAGAGCGGAGCGAGAGTATTCCGCGCGGAGATTTTGCGAGTCCTGCGGACGGCGAGGGTTGAGTGCGGTTGAGTTGAAGTCGGCCGTCGAGTCATCGAAGGTACGGCTGTAGGTGTAGGCCGCATTGAGCAACCATCCCTTCTGGAAGCGGCGGGTGAGCTGCGTCTGAAGACCGTTGTAGTTTGACCCACCGAACGGCATGTCTGCAGTGATGGTGTTGGTAAGGCCGCCAGCGTAGTAGGCGGGTGTACGGTAGTACGGCGCACCATTGGCGTTGGGCCCCTGAAGGAGTGCGAGTGTGCTCGAGCCATTCGGTGCGACCGATCCCCCGTTGAGTGATGTCGGGAGTTGATTGGCTGCGGTGACCGGCGACTGCGAGTTGAGTTGCTCCTGAACATCGAGGTGGACGCCGCGTGTGCCGACGTATCGGATTTCAGCGGTATAGTCGCGATGGAAGACATGCTGAACGCCGAGAGTCCATTGTTCGGAGTAGGGCAGCTTCTGGTCCGGGACGTAGGCTGCGGTGGCCGCCCGCTGCTGAGCGAGAGTTGTAAAGGTTGCGTTTTGCGGCAGGCCACCGTTGGCGAGGAAGTTCGGGGTTGCGGTGGTGAGAACGACATTCTCGGTGGTCTGGAACTGTGGAGGAGCGGTTGTGGTTCCGATGTTGTCGTAGAGCACATCGTAGTTGATACCGAACGCCGCACGAAGCGAGGTGTTCTCATTGGGTGCGTAGGCGAGGCCGATCCTTGGGGCGAAGTTCTTGTACTGCGGAGAAGGCTTGCCGAAGGTGATGAGACCTGGGACGCTAGCCGCGATATTCAATGCCTGCTGCTTTTCGCTGGCGGGCACCGAGGTGAACTCGTAACGAAGGCCGAGATTGAGGGTCAGCTTCTGCGTTGCGCGGTAGTCGTCGTTGGCATAGACATAGATCGATGACTGGTCGCCGTAGAAGGTGGGGCTGAGTCCGGGAGGCGTTGCGTTGCGCTGTCCGACTTTGTCGGGGCTGATGTCATTGAGGAAGAGGCTGAGGGTGGAGTACTCGTAGTCGCCGCGGAGACGCTGCACGAAGACCTGAGGCGAGATGGACTTGCGTCCTTCTCCACCGAAGTTCAGCGTGTGCCTGCCTTTGACCCAGGTGAACGACTCGATGGCCTGATAGAGGTTGGTGATGGTTGCCTGTGGGGCGTTTGCGTCGGGGCCGAGGTACGGGCTCTTTCCGAGGTCGTAGAAGTAGAGGCTCGGGAAGACCGTGAGACCAGGGAAGGTGATGTTCGGAACGGGTGTCTGGCTGAAGAAGCGAGTGTAGCCAAGGCGGAACTCGTTGCTGATGGTCGGCGAGACGACGTGAACCTCATCGATGGAGGCGAGGTGATAGCGCGCCGGGGTTCCCTGATAGAAGGCTGGGAAGGTAGCGGAGGTATCGGTACCGTCGGCACGGTTGTAGACGTAGCGAACGCGAAGGCTGTCTTTCGCCGAGATAGTGTAGTCGCCCGAGGTGGTGGAGTAGTAGTGGTTGTAAAAGGTCGGGGGCGAGAACGAAGCAGGGCCGACTGGGATTGCCGTTGGATTGGCTGCACCGGTGGGAGTAACCGCGATGGTAGCGCCAGACGAGGACAGTTTGCTGTCGGTGCAGGCGGAACCTCCGCCGACGGCTGCCTGGTTCGCGGCGGTGGGATAGTAATTCTTGAAGACCGACAGGTTGGTCTTATTTGCGAGGTTCAAGGAATTGAGAGCAGCGATTCCGGCAGCGGTCGGTGTGCAGAACGTGGTTGGCGGCGCGGATTGACCGAGAGTCTGACGCTCGAAGTTGGAGAAGAGGAAGAGCTTGTCCTTGAGGACCGGGCCACCGAGCTGACCGCCGTAGCGGTTGAAATCGAAGCGCGGCTGAAAGTTCTTGGCAACCAAAGGATTCGCGGCATTTGAAATGGCCTGAGTGGAGGTTACGGCGTTCAGATTGCGATTCTGGAAGTACTCGTACAGCCTGCCGTGGACGTGATTGGTTCCGGGGGTAATGAGAGTGTTGAACTGGCCGCCGGCAGAGTGACCGTACTGCGCGGAGTAAATGTTCTGAAGCAGTACGAACTCCGAGGTTGCGTCATTGGGCACATAGAGGAGCGGACCGGTGACGCTCTTGTTGTTGTTGTCGGTTCCGTCGATGCTGAAGTTGTTGTTGCGCGGCCGCTGGCCGGCGATGGATGGGCCGGTGCCTGCGCCAATGCCGCCCGAGCTGGTGACGCCTGGTGCGAGCAGTGAAAGATTGATTACGCCAAGACCGACTGTTGCCGAAGGAAGCGCCTCGGTTTCCTTGGTGGAGAAGGTGGTGCCAATCTGAGCGGTTGTCGTGTCGATCGATACGTTGGATTCGGTCGAGACCTCGACGGTAGTAGTACCCTGTCCGATCGAAAGGAGTACGTCTTTCGTCTGAACGTTGGTGGAGGTGACCGCGATACCCTTAACGACAGAAGGGGTGAACCCTGCGTTGGCTGTGCGGAGATCGTAGGTGCCTTCGGGCAGATTGGAGATGCGGTACTGACCGTTGCCGTCGGTTTTACCGTTATAAACGACGTTCGTTGCTTCGTTCGTGGCCTCGACGGTTGCGTTGGGGATGACAGCTCCGCTCTGGTCGCGGACGATGCCAACGAGAGCACCGCTGGTCGTCTGGGCATAGCTGAAGCTTGCGCTCATCGACACGATGATTGCCGTGACGAGAGCGAATGCGAGTTTTCTTGAAAACATCTTGAAGCTCCTCGGTTAGTTATGTTGCGCAATCTCGGGGATAAGACCGGTGGGATTCGATATCACGCGCTCTACGCATGATTCGAGTAGTTGAAGGTTGACTGATATCTTGTAAGCACGTTAAGGGCCATAGTAATGGCGTCCTAAATTGAACGAGATGGGATGCTTGGAACCCCTTGAAGGATATGAATTTACGGATGAATCTACGGGAATGTCAAAACCGAGAAGACGACGTATCTATATAGAGTGAGGGCTTCTTCCGGAGCCACGGTGCGGGGAAATTGACGCGTGTGAGACCATTTGATTGATAAAGAATGAGGAATGAGCGCTGGACGCATGAAAGTTACGGTCGGGGTTTGTGGAGGAATTGCTGCTTATAAGTCGGTGGAGCTGGTGCGTCTGCTGCAGGATGCCGGATACGATCCTCATGTGGTGATGACGAGGGCGGCGGAGGAGTTTGTGCGTCCGCTGACCTTTGCCGCGATCTCGGGCCATAAGGTGATTACTTCCCTTTGGGGTGCGGATGCGGGAGCCGTCTCCGAGGGAGATGAATCCTCAATTGAGCACATTCATGAAGCGCAGACGACGAAGCTGCTGATTGTGGCTCCGGCGACTGCGGATACGCTGGCGAAGTTTGCGCATGGGCTGGCGGATGATTTTCTTTCGACGATGTTTCTGGCGACGACGGCTCCTGTGGTGGTTGCTCCGGCGATGAACGTGAATATGTGGGAGCATCCGGCGACGCGCGCGAATGTGGAGACGCTTCGAGGGCGCGGGGTGAGGGTGATTGAACCGGGAAGTGGTTATCTGGCGTGCGGGATGGTCGGAGGAGGACGGCTGGCTGAACCTGCGGCAATTGTTGCGACGGTGGCGGAGATGCTGGGACCTGCTGTGGTCGCGGCCGATGCGGGAGGGGAGGCGCTCGGCTCTACTGCTGCGGAGCAGGTACGCGATCTTCTGGGAGAGACTGTGCTGATTACGGCAGGAGGGACGCGCGAGGCGATTGACCCGGTGCGGTATATCGGGAACCGCTCGAGCGGGCGGATGGGGTATGCGGTAGCAGAAGCGGCGCGGCGACGCGGGGCACGGGTGATCCTGATTTCGGCGCCTACGGGGCTGGATTGTCCGGACGGAGTTGAGGTCGTGCGAGTGGTGAGCGCCGACGAGATGGCGGCGGCGGTAATGAAGCGGTTGCGCGAGGCGACGATCGTTGTGATGGCGGCGGCGGTGAGCGATTATCGCGTGAGGAGCGTGGCGGCACAGAAGATCAAGCGCGAGTCGGCGAGGGCGGTGTTGCTGGAGCTGGAGGCTACGGAGGATATTCTGCGCGAGGTAGTGGCGCAGCGCGTTGCTGGGACGGTTGTGGTGGGGTTCGCGGCAGAGACCCAGGATGCGCTGGCCAATGGACGCGCGAAGCTGACGGGCAAGGGCGTGGACGCGGTTGTGGTTAACGATGTGTCGGTCGATGGGATTGGGTTCGATTCGGAAGAGAATGCGGGAAGCTTTCTGACAAGGGGTGGGTCGGTGGAGCTTCCGCTGATGAGCAAGACGGCCATGGCAGAGAGAATTCTGGATGAGGTGGGGAAGCTGCGGGTTTGATGTTCGGGCGCGGTGATTCTTATCCGATCGGGACAGAAATGAGGCCTCGGGCTGCACTCCTGCCGCCCGAACTAGTAAACTAAAGCCACATGATTCTCCGTAAAGCAGTTCTCCTTCTTGCCGCAACAGCCATTGCCACCAGTACATTCGCTCACGCGCAATTCGGCGTTTACGGCATGTTCACGGTTGACAGGTTAAGCAATATTGATTCTTCGCCGCTGGCGAAACCGAACTCCGGCCTGATACCAGTCAATCCCCTGGGTGGGACGGGTGGAGTGTTCTACGACTTTATGAAGCTGGGTCCCGTGCGGCTTGGCGTGGATGCCCGAGGGTCTATTGTGACGACCAAGCGGGGAGCGTATCCGACTGTTGATGGCAGCGGAGCGCGCATCTATTCGGCTCTCGGCGGCCTTCGCGCGGTTTTTCATACTCCTGTGGCACCGTTGAAGCCGTATATTCAGGCCTCGGTCGGGCTCGGGCGCTCGGATTATGGCCTTGGTCCACCGGTTGTGGTTCACAGCAACTTCGAGTACCAGGGGCTGGCAGGGCTGGACCTGAAGCTGCTTCCAATTATGGATTGGCGCGTGGCTGAGTTTGGCTACGGAGGTCTCAATCCGTTTGGGACGAATAGCCACAACTATCCGATCAAACAGGTCAGCATGGGCTTTGTCTTCCACCTTCCTTAGCAATACCGGCACAGCCAGCGAGAGAATTGCCATGCGCGTAGCTCTCTTCGGCGGCAGCTTCGATCCACCGCATCATGGCCACACCGCCATTGCGACAGCTGCGGCCGATGCGTTCGGCCTGGAGCGGATTTTTTTTGCGCCGGCGGGGCGCCAGCCTCTGAAGACAGAGGGAGCACCGGCTCCGTTTGCGGATCGGCTGGCTATGGTTGCGCTTGCCTGCAATGTGGATGCGCGGTTTTGCGTCTCCGAAGTGGACGCGCCTCGGCCGGATGGCGCGCCGAACTATACGGTTGAGACACTGGCTGCGCTGCGCGAACGAATGCCCGAGGCGAAGCTCTTCAATCTTGTGGGCGCGGACAGCTTTCTTGCTTTGCGACGGTGGCGCGAACCTGAGCGTTTGCTCGAACTTGCCGACTGGATTGTGGTGAGCCGACCGGGATTTGCACTGGCTGATCTATCGGCACTTGGTTTGACGGAGCAGCAGCGGGGGCGCGTCCACCTGCTGCAGACGGTGCACGAAGATGTTGCTGCCACGGATCTGCGCGAGCGACTCGAAGGAGGCGATCCCTGCCTGGATGTGCTTGCTCCAGAGGTGTCGGCTTATATCGAGGAGCATCGTCTATATCGGTGATTCCTGAGCTTTTTCTGTGTGATGAAACTTTTTGGGTTGCAGAGTGTCTCTAACTTGACGACGTTTCCCTGCTCCTTTCCTCTCCCATCCACCTTAACTCCGGCAGAGTGATCGATCCTTGCTGTGGATCCTTGCCGTGAAGGATCATGATTTTTTTATGGCTGACCTTTTAGCAGTGCCTGCACTTCCAACATTTCGCGATCCGGCTGGCAGCGTCGAGGTTCGCCGTGACGGCGCGTATCGCAGCATCCGCGCTCCGTTCGATGCGGATATTCTCGAGTTTCTGTCGCTGCCGGTGGCTGCGGAGCTGGTGGCGCAGGGGCGGCTGGTTGGGAGTGAGGTGGTGTCGGCTGCGGGCGCGGAGACGCTGGTGCTGCGGCATCCTCGTATTGCGTTTCAGTCGTTTCCGTGGGAGTGGGCTCCCTCGTTGTGGCTGGCGGCAGCGGACCTCACGCTGAACCTTTGCAGTGAACTGGTTCCGCAGGGCTGGTTATTGAAGGATGCTACGCCGCTGAACGTTCTGTTTGAGGGGACTCGGCCTGTGTTCGTCGATGTGCTTTCGATTGAGCGGATGGATCCGCATAAGCCTATCTGGCTTGCGTATGGACAATTTGTGCGGACGTTTTTGTTGCCGATGCTTGCGTACTCGCGGCTGGGGTGGCCGCTGCAGACTTCGCTGACACGGCGTGATGGATATGAGCCGGAGGAGATCTATTCGGCGCTTGGCTGGGGTTCGCGGTTGCGGCAGCCGGCGCTTTCGGCAGTGACACTGCCTTCGCTGTTGGCGAAAAGGAAGGTGCGGGCCGTGAGCGTGGCTTCGCGTGCTGTGAAAGAGCCGGAGCTTGCACGGCAGATTCTTCTGAAGACGCTGAAGGGGCTGCAGTCGCAGATGCATAAGGTCGCGCCAGAGCGTCGCTCGTCGACCTGGTCGGACTATGCGGAGACCGCAACGCACTACAGCGAAGAGGACCATTCGCGGAAGAAGGCGTTTGTTACGCGGGCTCTGGCGACAGCGAGACCCGCAAATGTGCTGGATGTGGGCTGCAATACTGGGGTGTATTCGAATCTGGCGGCCGATGCGGGGGCTGCCGTGGTGTCGATTGATACTGACGTACAGGCGGTGGATCGGTTGTGCGCGAGCCTGAAGGATAGTGGAAGGAACATCCTTCCACTGTGTGTTGATCTTGCGCATCCAACGCCCTCGGCCGGGTGGGAGAATCGCGAGTACGCTTCGTTTCTTGGCCGGTGCGCCGGGCACTTTGACACGGTGATGATGCTGGCGGTGCTGCATCATCTCATGCTGCGGAATCAGATTCCGCTGGATCGTATCGCTGCGCTGTGCAGCAGCCTGACGACGCAGCATCTGATTTTGGAGTGGGTGCCGACTGCGGATCCTAAGTTTCAGGAGCTGTTGCGGGGACGCGATACCATTTATGCGCACCTGACTGAGGATGCTTTTCGTGGGGCGTTTGGCGTGCACTTCGCCACAGTTGATGAGTTGACGCTGGCGAACGGACGGATCATGCTTCACCTGCAAAAGAAGTAGCCGCGTTCGGTTGGGGCACGGAGTGAGGTTTAGCGGTCGCTGGCTGCGGTCGCTGGCTTCCGGGGTCGCAACCCGTTACGATGGAAGATCAAGGAGTCTCATGGCATCGATTGAAAGCAACCAGCTGCTGCTTGCCGCTGCCGCGGCCTGCGAGGATAAGAAAGCGGAAGATATTCGCATCCTTGCGCTTGATCCGGCCGAGAGCGGCCTGACCGATTATTTTCTGATCTGCAACGGCACGAATGAACGGCAGAACGTCGCGATCACCGACGAGATCGAACTGCGTCTGAAGCGCGAGTTTGGGACTTATCCCAATTCTGTCGAGGGTCGCCGCCAGGCTGAGTGGATCCTGATGGATTATGTGGACTTTATTGTCCATGTCTTCTCGGCGGAGAAGAGGGCGTTTTATGGGCTGGAGAGACTGAGGAAGTCGGCTACGACGTTGAGTGTGGCTGAGCTGAATGCCGATGTGAGCGCGATGATCGCCAAGACTCGCGCGAAGAAGACAGCGGCCAAGAAGGCGCCAGCAAAGGCTGCTGCCAAGACGGCGACGCCGAAGAAGACGGCAGCAAAGAAGACGGCGACGGCAAAAGCAGCCAGCCGCAAGGTGACTCCCAAGAAAGCAAAAAAGAGATAGGCCTGATTTAGAGGCAGACCTGAATCGACAATCTGCAGATTGCGAAAGGCAAAAGAAAAGGCGCTCCTTGCGGAGCGCCTTTTCTGCAGTTTGATAGTTAGAAGATGAACTTCGCCCACAGACGAACGATGCGATTGTCATCGAAGCGTGCAGCGGCTTTGTTCAGGAACGGATCGTCGGGGGTACCGGGAACAGAGATATCAAAGATATTGTTCTGAAGGGGACCGACGTTGTTGTGGTTGAACACGTTCTGCGCATCAGCCCGCAGAGTAATGTTGCTGTGCTCGAGGTGCTTGATTGGAAGATCAAACGACTTCTGCAGAGCGAAGTTGAACATGATGAAGCCAGGGTTGCGGAAGCTGTTACGCCCAATCTCCTGGAGCATCTGCGCCTGGGTGTAGGGATAGGGAACAACCCAGTGGGTTGTCGTGGGATCGACCTGGACGCAGGTTCCGTTGGTGTTGTTCTGGCCCATGTCGTAGTAGAGCGTCGCGGAGGGGCAGCCCAGAACTCCACCAGCGACTGCTGCGCTTTCGTAGGGAGCCTTGGGGTTACCGACCAGAGGACGGTCGTTGGATGAGCTGCTGTCATTGTTGACGTCCAGACCGTTGACATTGAAGGTGCTGGAGGGGCCAGACTGGAAGTAGGAGATACCGGAGAACTGCCAGTTACGCGTAAAGATTCCGGCAAGAGTATTCGCTACGGCGCTGCTGAGCTGAGGCGCTCCCGGGATGGTGTAGGAGTAGCTGAGGCTCAGGTTGTTGCGGAAGTCGTATGCGGAGGGACCCCACTCCCGGCTACGTCCACCCGGAGCCAGATTGGCCGCGTACGAGGTAGGCGTTGCGAAGGTGGTGAAGACCTCTGATCCGTTGTCCAGGTTCTTGCCGTAGGTGTAGGCTCCGCGAACGAAGAGGCCATGGCGGAAGTCATGCGAGACCTCGACCTGAGCACTCTGATACTCGGAGTCCGCGCCGTTGATGCGCGCGATGATTGCGCCACGGGCCGGATTGATACGAACACCCGGGGTGCCGGGGGCGTAGTAGTTGTACTGCTGGTTGGAGAACAGCTTTACGCCACGTGCCGCGACGTAGTTGATGGTGAGCTTGATTTCGCCGGGAAGCTGACGCTCGAGACCCAGGTTCCACTGAAAGGTCTGGGGATTGACGAGGTTGTTGCTGGTCAGCTCCACCGTGTTCAGAGGCGAGATGGTGGGGAGCGGCGCCAGCGAGGGAACGAGGCCGCTGGCATTTGCAAGACCACGGCCCGTGCCTGAGGTCAGGTTCGGCGACTGAACGTTCGGAGCCGTCGACTGGGAGTTGTCTGTGATGTTGGTGAAGAGCACATCGTAGAAGATGCCGACCGCACCATGGTAGACGGTCTTACCGTCGGCCAGGATAGGCATGCCGCCGTGGGGGTTGTAGGCGAATCCAATACGAGGCGCGATGTTGTTCTTGTCTTCCTTGACGCGGTAGACGGTCGTGATGGGATCGGTGAGGACGGTTGTCGGATTGATTGCCGGAAACTTTACGGCATTTTCCGGATTGGTGTTGTACTCATAACGAAGTCCCAGGTTGATGGTGAGGTCCGAACTTACCTTGATGTCGTCCTGACCAAAGAATCCCATCTGCCATATATGAGCGTCGACTCGATTGCTGCCGAAAGCCCTGGTAGCTGCACCGGTGGTTCCGAGGAAGTTGTCAAAGAAGTTGTTGAGTGCCGTGTAGGCCGGGAGCCCCAGAGAGGCGGAGGCTGCGCTCTTGCTGTAGCTGACCGTGCCGAAGTTGTTGAATGGGATAAAGTCGCGAATGATGTCGCGAGCGACGTCTGCACCAATACGGAGTGTGTGGCGTCCCCTGGAGATGCTGAGGGTGTCCTGGAACTGATAGAGACCATGACCGCGGCCCTGAGGGAGCGAAGTGGATTGAGGTCCCAACGCTGGCAAGCCGGTGTTTGCGATCGTGAGAGGCGGCAGAGTGAACAGAGGGTTCGCCTTCGTCTGAGCTGTGTGATCGAAGGTGAACTCGAGACGCGTCTCCGAGGCACGGAATTCGTTGACGATCCTGGGAGTGAAGACGTGAGCGTAAGAACCTGCGCCCTGCTCGGAGGGACCGCCCTGCTGCGTATCGAAGCCGGGCAACTGGCCGCCGAAGTTGAAGAAATCCGGGGACAACGAGGTGCGGTCATGCAGATAGCGAACCGAGAAGGTGTCCTTTTGGGTGGGGGTAAAGTCCACCTTATAGGTCCACTGCGTATCTGGGTTTAGCTCGGGCTGGCTTGGACGAATGTAGTTGGTGAAACTGAGTGTGCAAGAGGCGCATCCGGTTTCGTTGATGATGTTGACGTTGGTGGTGGTAGTTCCGATCAGGTTGTACTGGCTGAGCGCCCCGATGTACTGGGTGAGCAGGTTCGAGCTTGGCGTATTGATGCCTTTGATGATCGCATAGGATGCAGCGGTCGGAAGGCTGATAACTGATGGCGTTTCCTTGCCATAGAGGCGCGAGTACTGAGCTCCGCCGAAGGCGAAGAGCTTGTTTTTGATGATCGGTCCACCGATGGTGAAGGCCATCTGGTGTTGATTGAAGCGGGTCTTTGTAATGCCGGCTCCGCGCTGCTGACCGTCGATGGCATTCAAACCAGAGCCGGAGTACAGCTCATAGACCGAACCGTGGAACTGGTTGGTGCCGCTCTTGGTGATGAGGTTGACGACTGCGCCGCCGCCACGGCCATACTCTGCCGAGAATGCGTTGGTGAGGGCGATGACGTTCGAGTAAATGTCGGGAATAGCGGACTGGAGCGCCTGTCCGCCGATGCTGTTGTCGTTATCGTCCTGGCCGTCGATGAGGTAGTTGTTTGCGCGGGGGCGGGAACCGTTAACTGCGACGTTAATACCGTTGCTGAAGCCGCCGTTGTTGATCAACTGCACGCCGGGAAGAGTCTGAACCAGTTCGACCGGGTTCATGGAAAAGATCGGGATGGTCTTCAGTTCCTGCTCACCGATGGTACTGGCGATTCCGCCTGATTCGAGGTCAAGCGTTGCGGTGTTGGCTGTCTCGACGGTGACCTCTGTATTGGCACTTGCGACGCCGAGCGTGACATCGGACGAGGTAATGATCGAGGGTCTTACATCGAGGTGCTTGAGTTCGAATGACTTGAATCCTGCCCTATCAACATGAACCGTAAAGAGACCGGGCTCTACCGATTCAACACGGAATGCGCCTTCGGAAGAAGTTGTGGAGGTGCGCTTTTGGGCTGTGGCCTCATTCGTGACCACGACCGTAGCGCCGCTGACAACAGCTCCCGAGGCGTCACGAATAACGCCTGAGATGGTTCCATTGGAGGTCTGAGAGAAAGCCAAGGAAGTAAAGGCGAAGACTGAGAGAATTAAAGCAATGGCGAAACTTCTGAAGCGCATGGACAAACTCCTCGAATAATTCCCTAGACCTGCCTAAGCGGAAGCCCAATTCCATGTTGCAAAAAGTTGCCCGGGCATTCCGATGACAGAGTAGGCTGAAACTGTGATTAGGCTAGGAAGCAAGTAGAGGGCCAAACCGGGAACGCTGGATTTATAGAGATTTATAGGCCTTCTCCTGTTGCTAACTATGGTTACTATGAAATATTGGATAATTCAAAGATGAAATCTACGAATTTGAACTTCTGATTGATGAAGATCACGCTTACTGCTGTTGCCCCGCGCCTTACGCGCACTAAATCGGAGGCGACGGATCGTCTGATTGCGGACTATCTGGAGCGCGGCTCACGGTATCTGCCTTGTGAGTCGCAGACGTACGACTCGGAGGCGGCGTTTCTTGACTGGCTGGGGCGCCTGGGAGGCCGTACTCCGGCGTACGCCATTCTGCTGGATAGCAGTGGGCGGCAGTTAAGCTCCGAGGAGTTTGCTGAACGGGTAGGACGGCTACGCGATGAGGGGACGCAGCGGCTCGTGGTGGGTATTGGGCCGGCAGATGGATGGTCGGCAGCCGCACGTGAACGTGCCAGCCTCCTGCTCTCGCTGGGCCGCATCACTCTGCCGCACCAGCTTGCCCGAGCGGTGGCGGCTGAACAGATTTACCGGGCGCTGACGATTCTTGCTCGACATCCCTACCATTCAGGTCATTGACCAACAATATAGTTGCGCCAAGGGAAGAGGCAGGGAGGACGGCCCTGCCTCTCTTTCTCCGGTAGGAGTTCTTCTTAGGGCTCGAGGTGGTAGGTCACGGTTACGTTAGTTTTGACTTCGGTAGGATTTCCGTTGAGGAGGTATGGTTTCCAGCGCCATTGCTGAACTGCGGTGAGAGCGCTCTCGTCGAGGTCGGCGCGGACGCTCTTCTTTACGCGGATGTCGATCGGTTCGCCGTCTTTGTTGATCCTCAGGGAGAGGATGACCGCGCCCTGGACTTTGTCGGCCTTTGCCTGCGCTGGGTAGATGGGATTCGGCCCTGAGATTTTTTGTCCGGCCATGATTGCGGGGCTGACGCTGGGGGCCGGGCTGCTGTCAGACTGGGCACTGTCAGACTTGGCGATCGGTGCTGAACCCCTGGCTGCTACTTCGATGCGTAAGGCCAGGGCGGAGGCACAGGCTGCGAGAGCGACGACTGTCATTGCTCCGGCGATTGCGAGCCGGCGGGCACCTTTGATTTCGCTGCGCTTCTCGGTCAGATTCATAACTCTCCTCTCAAAGATGTTGGCATCGAAGATTCCGATGGCGTGGAGTGTTCTGACTGGCGCTTGATTGGCAAGCATGGAGGCCAGCCGCAGGAGGGATCGTGCGTAGTTTTCTCTTCCGGCGACGGCCTCGGCGGCCATTGCGTCGCAGACCATCTCGCGGCTCTCGGCGAGACGCGAGCGTGTGAGCCAGAGGAGCGGGTGGTAGGCAATGGGAAGGGAGAGGAGTTCGTAGATCAGGTTCTTGGCGAAGTCGTGGCGGCCCATGTGCGCGAATTCGTGGGCGAACATGGCGTCCAGGTCGGTCTGGTCTATGTCTTTCAGAAGCCCTGTGGGCATGAGCAACATTCCAGGCCGAAATCCCAGGGTTACCGGGCCGGAGATCTTTGCGGAGGCTGCGAGTTCTGCTCTTGCCGGTGCGATTCCGAAGAGGCGGCAGTAGCGGTTCCAACTGACGGCGACTGCGCCAGTCGGGGTGAGGGGTTCGGCGTGGTGACGCAGTGCGTGGGTTCTCCATAGCCCCCAGGCCAGGCGCCCGGCGAAGTAGAGCAGAGTGGCTGCGTATGCGGCGGCTACGATCTCCAATAGTGATAGGGGCAGGAGGAGTACTCCGCTTTCGTGGCCGGTGGCGGGGCCGATGGCGACGTGCACCTGACCTGCGGATGGATGTGTGCCCAGCCTCCATGGTGCGAATCGATGCAGCTTGTCCCAGATTTCTCCCAGGCGCAGAGAGCACGCCGGAAGAGTGACTTGGACGAACAGGGCAGAGACCCAGACGCGATGCTCGATGCGGGGACCGAGCTGTTTTACGAGATGCGCTACGCACCAGGCGGCGGCGAAGACCAAGGGGACCTGCCATAGCGAGTTGAGCATGTAGCCAAGCATCCATAATCCAAAGGCTGACGACCCAAAAGCCGGCTCGAACGCGTTCATTCGTTGCCTCCTTCTTCGTCCAGTTTTTTGCTGAGCTTCGCAATCTTTGCGGCGTCGATCTGACGGCTCTTGATGAGGCTCATAACGAGTTGCTCGCTTGATCCGCCGAACATTCTGTCGACTAGATCGGTTACGGCGTGATGGAGCGCTTTGGCTTCGGTCATCTTCGCGCTGTACTCGTAGGCCCGGCCGCGGAGTCGGCGTTTGAGCTTTCCTTTGCGTTCGAGGATATTGAGCATGGTCTGAACGGTGGTGTAGGCCAGAGGTTGCTCAAGTGCGGCCTGCACGGCGGCTACATTGCTGGTGCCGTGTTTCCAGATCACCTGCATGATCTGCAGTTCGAGCTTGGTGAGGGTCTCTTTTTCGCGTTCGGCCATTTTTATTTATCTCCTAACTGATTAGGACATTATGCCGGTTCTATGAATTATGTCAACTAAGACCTTAGGAGATAGACCGGGTTTGCCTGCTTTTAGTCTCTGGATGATGGGTTGAGAGAGGCTTTGTAAGGAAGATTTTCTGGAGAGCACTTGCGCGAGGCGGTGTGAAAACTATATCGTTGCAGACGTTCACGGAGAACGTTTACTTAATGTCTATTCCTTCGACGACTCGACGCTCCTTTCTTAAAGCCTCTACGCTTGCCGCGTCTGCGGTTGCTTTGCGCGGAACGAATCTTCTGGCGCAGTCCACGCAGGCTGACGCGCGGATCGACATTCTTCCGGGCGAGCCTATCGGCACGATCTCGCCGGAGATTTATTCGCACTTCATTGAGCAGCTTGGCGCGGTGGTCTATGACGGCGTGTGGGTGGGCGAAGGGTCGAAGATTGCGAATGAAGGCGGGATTCGCAAGGCGTTTATAGATACGATGCGCGCGGTGAAGGCTCCGGTGCTGCGCTGGCCGGGCGGCTGTTTTGCCGATAGCTATGACTGGCGCGACGGTATCGGACCTGCGGCGAAGCGACCGGCGCGTGCGGGCTTCTGGGACCAGCAGGACTCGAACCAGTACGGTCTGCACGAGTTTATGAGGACGTGTCGCGCGATTGGCTGCAAGCCTTACCTTGCGGCGGATCTGCGATCGCTGCCGGCGCGCGATTTTTATCAGGAGATCGAGTACTGCAATGCGCCGGCGGGTGATGTTCCTTCGAACTCGGCTGCGAGGGCGGTGCCGAATGCGCTGGCGGCCCAGCGCTCGGCGAATGGTGACGCTGCGCCATTCAATGTCGATCTGTGGGGCGTCGGGAATGAGAGCTGGGGTTGCGGCGGGAATCTGAATCCGGAGGAGTACGCTGCGGAGTTTCGCCGCTATACGGCGTGGACGCCTAGCTACAGCAAGACTCCGCTGCGGTTCGTCGCGGTGGGACCGAATGGCGATGATGTGGACTGGACGACGCGGCTGTTCAGGGCTTTGTACTCGAATCCAGAGCGGCGGCACCTTTGGGGGCTTTCGGTGCACTACTACACTTCGGGAAGTCCTTCGAAGTTTGCTGCGGGCGACGCGCTGAACTACAACAGCGACGACTATTACGATCTGCTGACACGCGGCAGCATTATGGAACGGGTGGTGACGGATCACTGGCGGGCGATGGGCACTACTGAGGGCCAGCCCAATGTAAAGCTGGTCGTCGATGAGTGGGGAGCCTGGTACGGCAAGGGCACAGAGCTTGCGCCGGAGTACAACCTCTCGCAGCAGTCGACCATGCGCGATGCGCTGCTGACCGGCATTACGTTCGACATCTTCCAGCGACATGCGGACAAGGTTGCGGTTGCTGCGGTGGCGCAATCGATCAACTGCATCCACTCGCTGATGCTGGCACAGGGAGACAGGTTCACGGTTACGCCGACGTTCCATGTGTTTCAGATGTATCTGCCGCATCGTGGCGGGCAGGCGGTTCGTGCTGAGTTTACTGCGCCGTCGATTCGGAATCCGCTGGCGAATACACCTATTCCTGCTGGGGGCAACAGCTATCGTGGATCGCTCGATGCGTCGAAGACGCTGGCGGGGCTTAGCGGTTCGGCTTCGGTGGCGCCCTCAGGCAATGGGAAACAGATGACGCTGACGGTGGTGAATCCGCATCTTGATCAAGCCATGACTACGGAGGTTGTCGTGCATGGCGCCAGCATTGCGAGTGCGACTGGGACGGTGCTGAATGAGCCCGATGTGCATGCGCATAATGATTTCGATCATCCGGATGCGGTGCGTCCGCGTGCTGCAACGGTGGGTCAACCGACGGTGGGCCGACTTATTCATACCTTCCCTGCGGCCAGCGTGACGGTGCTGCAGTTGACGCTTGCTTAGGTTGCGGTTTCTGGAGAATCAGCGGTCGAGATCGAAAGCGACTGTGATGGTGGTTGCTACGTCTACGGGCTGGCCGTTGATGAGGTAGGGATGGTATCGCCATTTGTAGACGGCTTCGGTGGCTGCGCTGCGGAGGCGGGAGTCTCCCTGAATGACGTGGACACGCTTGACGCTTCCATCGCGGGAAATAATTGCCTGCATGATGACGGAGCCCTGAACACCTTGAATCTTCGCGCCATCAGGATAGGCGGGCACTCTTGAGACATAGAGAAGCGATTCCATGACGGACGGGGCTACGCGGACTGCTCCGGCGAGCTCGGAGTTGGGGATCGCGTCTGATGGTACCGGGGTGGTTGATGGGGTGACTTCGACTGTATGCTTCGGTGGTGCGGTTACGGCGTGTTGAGGTGCCGGCGGCAGCGTAGCCAGCTGGATTGGCCGGGGCTGGATTGGCTCGGGCTGGATTGGCTCGGGCTGTGTGGGCGCTGTTTCGGCTGTACGGGGAGCAACTTGCACTGTCGGCGTGGCTGCGGTTTTTTGCTGGAGTTTTTGGAGCAGCGTAGAGATTTCTTTCTGCAATGGCGCACGGTACCGGTAGCCTGCATAGGAAGCTGCGGCCAGGATGAGGATAAGCGCAAGCATCGAGACGGCTCTTCCGTATCCTTGCGGCTGGGAATAGGTCTCGAGTGGGATGCGCGATTCGCTGTTTCTTGAGAATGACAGATCGGCGGGAGGTCGCGGTTCGAGGATGAGCCGCGGTTGCGCTGCGGGCTTAAGGGGCTTGAACGTCAGCTCTTCTCTTTCGGCTGGGGCTGGCTGTCCGGGTAGGGTTGCGTGTGCGACGGGGATTCGGTCCTTCGGATCGTTTGTGGGCTTTGCGTCCTTTGCGTCGACGAGTGCGGGAGCGGGCGGTGCGGGATGCGGGTCTGGATGGGGTTCGAGGAGGCTCATCCGCTTGTCGATCTCTTCGAGATGGTGTTTGAGCTCCAGGTTTGTTAGTTCGAGGCGGTGCAGCGCTTCGTCCAGCTGAGGAGGAATGGCTGCGGGTGGCGGCGGGGTGTGCGATGAGATGGAGATTGGCGCCTGGGCCGCTCGCGTCTCTACGGGCCGCGGCCGGTCGTTGAAAGGTTGAGGGAATGTTTCGTTTTGCGAGAATGGCTCCGGCTCGAGTTGGCCCGGACCATGAACATCGACGCCGGCGATCATTGCACGCAGATCGTCAATCGTTCGCGCGAGGTTTGCGTCGCCGGGGTCTACTTCGCTGTTCGCGACACCTTCGACGACGAGAGCCAGCAGCTGGTCATCGGAGAGTTCGCCACCTTCGCGATCACTAAGTTTGCCGACAAATCCCCAGAAGTCCATGGCGAGGTGTCTGTCGTTGATCAGCTTCTGGAGAAATGCGGGGAGGGAAGCAGGCGATCCGACCTGGATGCCGTGCATAACACAGATCACACGAAATTTTCTGACGTAGGACTGGAAGCTTTCGGGTTTCTGGAGACTGTTTGCGTAAGCAGACATCATGTCACCTTGGATGCTGATACCGGCCCTTCGGGCTAAGCCAAGACAGCTTCATGGAGAGCACTGCAGACGCAACAATTCTGCCTTAACTTATTGTTTTATCAGAAAAAACGCATCTGCCATTTGCTATAGGTTGTCTCGAAAAAAATGTCGTTGCAGCGGGGTGCACGATGAGAAGACGAGGGAGGATCAGCGGAAGTCGCAGACTGACAAGATGAGCTGTTGACTGAGGGATCGCGCGAAAATGGGTTATTTTATGGTTGCTTGAGGGCACATCTGAGGCAAATACATGGCTTAGGCCTAAGCTTTGCGGTAAATCGCACTGGCACCGCTACAATAGTCAAGGCATTGTGAAGCACTTGGGAAGGCCTGATTAGCATGAGTTGGTTTAAGCGCGAAGACCACGAGATCGTCAACGACTCGGAGAAGACCGTCCGGACGGAGGGGTTATGGATACGATGCCCCGACTGCGGAAAGATTCTCTTTAAGGCTGAGCTCGAGTCCAACCAGCAGGTTTGTCCGCACTGCGGGCATCACTTTCGAATTGACGCACGGACACGAATTGAGAATCTGCTGGAACCGGGATATGAGCTGGTTGATCTGAACCTGCGGTCGACGGATCCTTTGCAGTTTACGGACCTGAAGCCTTACAAGAAGCGGCTTGCGGAGGCCCAGAGGAAGACGGGGCTGAATGACGCGATCATTAACGCGGTCGGGAAGCTTGGCCCGCATGACGTGGTTCTGAGTGTGATGGAGTACAGCTTCATCGGCGGGAGCATGGGTTCGGTTGTGGGTGAGACGATCGCGCGTGCGGTCGACCGATCGCTGGCTTCGCGGCATCCGCTGATTATTGTTGCTGCTTCGGGCGGTGCGCGGATGATGGAGGGGATCGCGTCGCTGATGCAGCTGGCGAAGATCTCCGCAGGGCTGGCGCGGATGGATGATGCGAAGATTCCATACATTTCCGTAATGACCGACCCGACGACGGGAGGAGTGACGGCGAGCTTCGCGATGCTTGGCGACCTGAATATCGCTGAGCCGAATGCGCTGATCGGGTTTGCCGGGCCGCGCGTGATTGAACAGACGACTCGGCAGAAGCTGCCTGAAGGCTTTCAACGGTCGGAGTTTTTGCTGGAGCATGGCTTTCTCGATGCGATTGTCCCGCGCAAGGAGATGAAGGAGTATCTCTCGCAGGCGCTGACGTGGATGGGTGAGCGGAAGACTGCCTGAAGCGCGATCAGGGATAACGCGATTAAACGGATTTATTAACGAAGCGCTGCTGTTGAAGACACATGGACCAGGCCACGCCATCGAGAACTGCTCTTCGCGTTGCGCTTCGCCGTGCCGCGCACCAGCTTTACGATGCGCCGCCACTGGTCTTTGAGGACCCTGTCGCTGTTCCGATTCTTGGTGAGACTTATGGTGAGGAGCTGCGCCGGACTCCGACGCGGCCTGATCGGCCATTTTCTGTTGGGCTGCGTGCTTTTCTTGTTGGGCGCAGCCGGTATGCGGAAGACATGCTTGCCCATGCTGTCGCGCGAGGCGTGACGCAGTACGTTCTTCTGGGTGCGGGACTCGATACGTTTGCGCATCGGAATCCTTATCCGGAGGTGCGGGTGTTTGAGGTTGATCATCCGGCGACGCAGCAGTGGAAGCGCGAACTAATTGAGACGGGCGGACTGCCTGCTCCTGCGAACCTTACTTATGCTCCGGTTGATTTCGAGTGTCAGTCGCTTCCTGAACAGCTTCTTTCTGTTGGGTTCAATCCTGCGATTCCAACTTTTTTTGCATGGCTCGGGGTTGTTCCTTATCTCACGCTGGATGCTTTCCGCTCCACGATTGCGTTTATTGGAGCGCAGCCTGCCGGGAGTGGCGTGGTGCTCGATTACGGTCAGCCTCGGTCTGCGCTGCCTTTTCTGGAGAGGCTGGCTCATGACTCGCTCGCTGAGCGAGTTCAGTTGGCGGGAGAGCCTTTTCAGCTGTTCTTCACGCCAGCCGAGTTCGCAGTGGAACTGGTTTCGAATGGAGTGGCGTTCCGGAAGATCGAGGACATTGGGTCTGCGGAGATCAATGCTCATTACTTTGCGGGGCGTAAGGATAATCTGAAGATGATGGGTACAGCTGCCCGGCTGCTGAGTGCGTGGGTTTAGATAGGCAGGGCTGTGTGGAATCGGAGAGAACAAGATGACGAAAAAGGGTGCGGTGAATTCTCGTTGTGCATGGGCCGGCAGCGATCCGCTGATGCAGGCTTATCACGATGAGGAGTGGGGCATGCCTGAGCGCGATGGGCGGGCGCTTTGGGAGGCGCTGATGCTGGATGGGTTTCAGGCAGGGCTCTCCTGGATCACAGTTCTTCGCAAGCGCGAGGCTTTCAGAAAGGCGTTTTATAAGTTCGATCCGAAGAAGGTTGCTCGTATGGGCGAGGCCGATATTGCACGGTTGCTTCAGAACGAGGGGATCATTCGCTCGCGTGCCAAGATTGAAGCGACCATCAACGGGGCGCGGATCTATCTTGCGATGGCGGATGCGGGTGAGGACTTCTCCGCGTGGGTGTGGGGGATGGCGGGTGGTAAGCCAATCCAGAATCTTGGGCCGATGCCTGCGAAGACTCCGCTGTCGGAGGAGATTTCGGCGGCGTTGAAGAAGCGTGGGTTCAAGTTTGTGGGGCCGGTGATTGTTTATGCGTGGATGCAGGCTACCGGCATTGTGAATGACCATAGTGCGGATTGCTTTCGGCGTAAGGCTGTTTCGAAGGGTCGCACTGCGCTTGTCACAAAGTTGGTGGGTAGATGAGAGCAGACAACGACAACTGCAAGGACAAATGCGGGGATTCTTCGCTTCGCTCAGAATGACGACGTTGGTGGGCAAGTGTAAAGACAAAAGCGGCGAGAGCAGATGACTGTTCTCGCCGCTTTTGCTTTTTTCTTGCAGGTTTATTTCTGTTCGCTGGTTGAGTTGGGGAAGATTCCCGCGATTGGCGCGGTTTTATCCTTTTCCAACTCGGGGTGTGGGAATGGCTTGCGCGGCATCATGGCCTCGCGCTCGCTGGTGTTGTAGAGGAAGATCGCCTCGAGGATGGCGCCCTGCTCGAGATCGAGCGCGTGGAGCCGGTCGTAGGTGTCCATGTCGGAGTGATGGGTGCGGGTCTCGTAGTCCATGGGATCCTGAATGTACTGGAAGCCCGGGAGGCCAACGGCGTCGAATGAGAGGTGATCGGTTCCACCGGTGTTGCGGTAGGAGATCGCGGTTACACCGAGGTCAGCGAGCGGTGCGATCCACTGGCGGAAGATGGGAGCGACGGCGTAGTTTTCCTGCGTGTACACGCCGCGAACCTTACCAGTGCCGTTGTCGAGGTTGTAGTAGGCGTCGAGCGTCTCCCACTCTTTGGTGGTTTTGATTGGGGGCTGAGCGGCGGCTGGTGCGCCGAAGCCTCCTGCTGCAGCGCCACACACGGGTAGAGGTGCACCCTCGGGGCCGCCGAAGTGGTTATGGACGTAGCCGCGCGAGCCGCAGAGACCCTGCTCTTCTCCCGACCAGAGAGCGATGCGGATGGTGCGCTTCGGTTTGATGTTCAGCGACTTCAGGATGCGCATGGCTTCCATCGCCATGATGGAGCCTGCACCGTTATCGGTTGCGCCGGTGCCGGAGATCCAGCTATCGAGGTGTCCGCCGACCATGACGACCTGATCCTTCAGCTTCGGATCGGTGCCGGGAATTTCGGCGACAGTGTCGAAGCCGTGTTCGTGGTCGCCGGTGAACTTGGTGTCGATGTTGACTTCGAGGGTGACGGGGACGTGATTCTGCAGGAGGCGACCGAGGCGGTTGTAGTGCTCGATCATCATGACTGCGTTGGGAATGGTGACGGCATTTTCTTTTTTCTGCGCGTTCCGGGCGATGTTGGCGCCGTTGTCGTCGAAGATGATTCCGGTTCCGCCGCCATCGCCACCATCGCGGCTTGGGGTGATGATTGCGACGACGTGTTCTTCGCTCATCATCTTGACGGCTGCGGTGCGGAGGGCGGTGAGGCGGAGGCGGTCAGCGATGAGCTGCTGGATATTCGGTTGGCCGCGGCGTCCTTCGCCGGAGGGATAGGTCTCCATCTCCTCGAGCTCTGCGGTTGTGTAGCGATGGAAGAGCGGCTCGGTGATGTCAGGGGTGGCGCGCATTGCGCCGAGCATGACGATCTTGCCGGAGAGCTTGCCCTTGAATTTGTCGAGATCCTTTTCGGTCTGGAGATCCATGTAGACTACTTCGCCTGTGACGGGGCCGTTCGTCGAGGGAGACCACGGGGCTGCCTGCAACCAGAGTGGTTCGGGATCGGGCGAGACCATTCGCGCCCAGGTGTTGATCTGCTGCCAGCCCATGCCGAACTCGCCCCAGTCTTCGAGGTGCGCGTTCTCAAGGCCGATCTTGGTCATGGTGTCGCGTGTCCATGCATTGGCCTTCGCCATATTCGGGGAACCAGTGAGCCGTGGTCCGATGCCATCTGCCAGCGCGCTGCCAAACTCCATTACGTGCGAGTGGTGGAAGCCCTCTTCGCGTATCCGCGCGTACATGGTGAGATCGACGTTCTCGGTCGCCGGCTGGGCGCCGTAGTAGGAAGGTACGGTCTCGGCGGCGGCGGGAGCATCCTTGGTTTTCTTGTCAGCGGAGTAAGAGGGGATAGCAAGGCTCGCGATTGCGGCTGTACAACAGCCCAAACGCACAAAGGCACGAACAAATGACATACGGGGTGGTCCTCCAGGGTTTTACGTAGAAACGAAGAATAGCAGAATGCCCTAGAGACGTGTTCCGGGCAACTATTGTTTCGCCTGTGGCCCAAATCACCGCCTTTGAAAGGCTGCCCGAATGCTGAATATAGCTAGATTTCGGTAGTAACCAGCTAAGAGAAAACCAGGGGCTGAAGCCCGCTGCATACAAGCACTTTGCGGCACGACTGAAGTCGTGCCCTGACACAGAACAGAGTTTCTGAGCAGCCTGTTTAAGCTTTGCGAAGCATCCTGCGGACCCAGAGTGTTCCGAGATAGGCGAGGGAGACGACGAGCACCAGCAGGCCTACGGGTAGCCCGACGTGCTTGTACGTCAACGCGAAGTCGACCGTGCGGTGAGTGGCTGTGCTGTAGATGAGGGTGCCGACGATTGCGAAGAAGGTGGACGCGAAGAAGGCGGCGAACCCCAGCGCGAAGCTCATGAGCAGGCTGGTGAACCAGCCCAGATCGCCGAGAGGCACCCCGAAGAGATAACCTGAGCCAATTGTTTGGGAAGAGATCGAGCTTCCGTGCTGCGATACGTGCGCCATACCAGTAGAATACTTCTTTATGGCAGAAGGTGTTCAAAGCGACTTGGTACAGGCAGGGCAGGTCATTCAGGAAGCAGAGGTTCGGCTCGGGTCGAATGGAATACGCTACGCTTCGTTCGGGGATAACAACCTGGATGGGCGTGAGTTGGAACGCATGGTGCAGGCGGTTCCAATTGCGATTGCCGGGGCTCTGACCCGCAAGACGTACTACTTTGTCCCGCTGGCGCTGAGCGATCGCCGTGGCGGCGAAGCGACCCTGGTGGCTCCGGCCTACACGCCGGAGCTTGGGGATCAGGCGATTTGCCACCGCAATGTGAACCAGGATGGCACGGAGGGTGTTTTTATCTCGACGCGGCTGCTGGGCGACCGGTTCGCCCTGGCTTTTGAGTTCTTCATCAATGTGGGGCACGCCTTTGTCGATGTCATCGGCGTTCCAGAGGCCTTCGATCAACTGGTCTGGGGGCAGGCGGTTGCCGATGTTCGCGGCGAGACCAGCCAGGATGCCTGGGAGAGTCGCGGGCTTGCGCTTGGCACCAGCCAGAACGATGCAAAGCCCGTCGTTGACGAAAAGGCGCGGAACAGTTTTCTGGAAGCTGCCTTTTCGGACGCGGTGGCTATTTACCAGCTTTCGCTGTCGGTTGACTTTGATTACTCGGAGCTGCGGGAGCGCGAGTATCCTTTGCTCGCTCCGCAGGCGCTTGCCGACCGTCTGCGACTAGTTGCGCGGCTGTTTCCAGCTAATCCCGGCTACGAGTTCGCGATTCGCTACCGTCGCCGCGCTTAAGGGGTGCTGAAAGGCACTTTCGGGACGACTAAAGTCGTGCCTGATACAAAGCAAGAGTTTTTCCGCAGCCTCAAGGCAGCTTGCACCTTGAGGGTGGAAACGCAATCTAATCGTTTGCGAGGGGAATACTTCGCAGGAGCGGCCTATGCCCGCAATACGAAGCTGCAAGAGCTGTGGCCAAAAGAACCGCCTCGCCGCGAATCATTTAGCGGATACGGGGCGATGCGGCGCGTGCAAGAATCCGCTGCCTCCGCTCGACGAGCCGCTGGTGGTGGACACGCAGCTCTTTGATGAGATCCTTCAGAATTCGCGTGTTCCTATCCTTGTTGACTTCTGGGCGGAGTGGTGCGGTCCTTGCCGCGCGGCAGCTCCGGAGGTGGCGCGCACGGCGAAGGATATGGCCGGCCAGGCCGTGGTGCTGAAGGTCGACACGGATCAAAACCAGCAGCTTGCGGCGAGGTACTCGGTTCGGGGCATCCCGAACTTCGCAGTCTTCTCGGCAGGCAAGCTGGTTCTTCAGCAGGCCGGAGTCGTCGATCATAGCGTGATGGAAGGCTGGTTGAGGTCGGCGACGACGCAGTCTGCCTAGCAAGAGCAAGCGTTTGATTTAGTGATGCAACCCCAGTGATCCCAGCAGCCCAAACGTCTGCAGGAGCCAGATGATGACGGCGATGATGACCACCACGCGAATGATCTGCTTGATGGTTCCATCCATCGGAATCAAGCCGATGAGATACAGCAACAGACCTACGACAATCAGGGTAACGATGACGCTAATTAAGACAGGCGTAAGCATAGGGGCATCTTCCTCTTTCCAAAAGACTGGATAGTGAGATGCGAAAAGATTGCTGGGTTTAGTGGCTATGCAGTCAAAAATATGCGTGAGCGGGCGGACAACCATTTAGCGTTCGATCGAGATTTTCAGGATGCGGGATGTGGCGACGGGTGAGGAGTTTTACCAGTCCCGACTGTGGTGCGGAATACGGCCACAGTCGCCTTCAGTGAGGTAGCACCGCAAAAACCCGCAGACGATCGCACAGCCGAGGCCGACGATCATGAATCCGAATCCAGTCATGATGCGGCCAGTGAAGTAGGGGAACAGGAAGATGGCGACTCCGGCATACATTAGAATCGTCAACACAATTCGAAGGATGCTTTTGCTCATATTCAGCCTCCCCGCCACACGCTTCAGCAATCTATGATGCCGTAAGCTAACTGGCCAGTCTTGGCAAGATGCTACTCCAACCATGCGGCTTCAGGGCAAGCCTTTGGTGAATTTTGGCGGAAGATTCGCTTTTTGGCCTATTAATTCCCAGGAATCAGGCTGTAGGTTTACTACCCGGTTACTACGCCCATCGCGAGCACAGCGCACAGGATCGCGCTGATGTCTTCGACCAGGGCGACCGGCCAATCCTTGGAGTGCAACTGCAGGACAATCTCCCGCCGAATGAGAAATCCGCCAAAGGCACCGACTAAAGCGCCGCCGACGCAGAGAATGACTCCCTCGAACTCTGAGCCGTTGAGGCCTGCGGCGACGATCGATCCGACCAGACCGCCAATGAGCACCCTTGCGATGAGAGGTCCGGGCGCGGTGCGATTGGGCGTTTTGGGCAGCTTGTCTGCGACGAGCTCGGCAACCGCGAGCACGGTAAAGATGATGGCAGTGACGAGCTTTCCTGCCCAGGCGGCCCAAGTGTCATCGAGCGACAGGTCGCCGCGATAGGCAAACCAGCAGAGGACTGCCATGGCGGTCATCGAGCGCATCCCCGTCACCACCCCGAGAAGGGGAATGGCAATTAACCATGTCATGATCGTCATTGCCATTCGTGTTCAGTTCTCCGAAACAGAGAGATGGGGCTTCGCGGCAAGCTTATCGCTTACGCAACCAACCGTAAAGCGGGAACTTCTCGGCCAACTCCATGACCTGACCGCGAATCTGCTTTAATTTTGCCTCGTCGCTCCTTTGCTCGAGCGCCTGCGCGATCCACCCTGCGATGACGCGCATCTCGGGTTCTTTCATTCCCCGGGTGGTCAGAGCAGGCGTTCCGATACGAATTCCGCTGGGTTTCATTGGAGGATTCGTGTCGTAGGGAATGGCGTTCTTATTGACGGTGATGCCTGCTTCTCCCAGCGCGTTCTCTGCCTCGGAGCCGAACATTCCCTTTTGGAAGACGTCGATCAGCATGACGTGGGTGTCGGTTCCGCCGGAGATGATGCGATAGCCTTCGGCTGCGATGGCTTCGGCCAGGACCTTGGCGTTGGTGACGACCTGCTGGGCGTAGGCGGCGAACTCTGGCTCGAGCGCCTCTTTGAAGGCGACGGCCTTTGCGGCGACGATGTGCATGAGCGGGCCGCCCTGCTGACCGGGAAAGACGCTGCGATCGATGCCGGCGGCGAACTCCTGCTGGCAGAGGATGAGTCCGGCGCGCGGGCCACGGAGGGTTTTGTGGGTTGTCGTTGTGACGACGTGGGCGTGTGGAACCGGGGATGGGTGGACGCCGCCAGCGACGAGTCCGGCGAAGTGAGCCATGTCGACCATGAGATAGGCACCGACTTTATCTGCAATAGCGCGCATGCGGGGGAAGTCGAACTGGCGAGGGTAGGCACTGCCTCCGCCTACGATGACCTTGGGTTTTTCGCGCAGAGCGGTGGCTTCGAGCTCGTCATAGTCGATGGTTTCGGTGTCTTTGCGGACCTGGTAGCCGACGATTCTGTAGAGTTTGCCTGAGAAGTTGAGCTTGTGGCCGTGGGTGAGGTGGCCGCCGTGAGCGAGGTCGAGGCCGAGGATGCAGTCGCCGGGATTGAGGAGGGTCATGTAGGCCGCGGCGTTGGCCTGGGAGCCGGAGTGGGGCTGGACGTTGACGTGGTCGGCGTTGAAGAGGCGTTTGGCGCGGGTTCTGGCGAGATCTTCGACAATATCGGCGTATTCGCAGCCGCCGTAGTAGCGCTTTCCGGGGTAGCCTTCGGCGTATTTGTTGGTGAAGACGGTGCCTGCAGCTTCGAGGACAGCGCGGCTGACGAAGTTTTCGGAGGCGATCATCTCGAGGCCTTCGTGCTGGCGCTTTACCTCGTTTTCAATCTGAGCGGCGATCTCGGGGTCGGAGGTCGGCCAGGGGGGCGTTCAGGTCGATGGGCATTTGGTTATTTTATGTCACTCTTTTTTGAATTGTTCAGGGCGGGAATGACAGCTTCCTGCGGGGTAATCAGCGAGGTTGTTGGACGAGGCGTTTGAATGAGCTGTAGATGAAGTGGCCGAGGTACCAGCCGTCAAGATATTTGTAGGGGAACTCGCCGGTGGTGTAGTGGCCACAGGGGAGGATTTTAGAGACGTAGTCGATTTTGAGGGCGTCGAAGTTTTTGTGGACGTCGAAGGAGTAGTCGAGGGGGAAGGTGAGGTCGTATGTGGCGTGGATGACGAGCGAGCGGCGCGGTTTGCCGGGGTGTTTGGTGGCGAAGCGTTCCATGTAGGACATGGGACTGATGATGGAGAAGATCTCGCGGACCTGATCCTGGGTGAGGCCGGCCTGCTCGAAGGAAGCGCGGATGTGACGGGTGCTCTGGCCGGTCCAGACGACGTCGCCGAACCAGGTGGAGGCGTGGTTGAAGGCGCAGACCTGCAGGCGCGGATCGAAGGCGGCGGCGATGAAGGCGTAACAACTGCCGAGGCTGGTTCCGAGTACGCCGAATTGTTCGTAGCCTTGAGACTCGAGCCAGTCGAGGCAACTGCGGATGTCGACGACGGCCTGACGGCAGGCTTCGGTGGTGCGGCCGACGTTGGAGCTGACGGCGTAGTCGGAGCGCTCGAGCTCGGCGGGACGGCGGACGTCGTGGTAGGGCTTGGAGAGGCGGAGGCAGGAGATGCCGAAGTTGTTGAAGAGAGTGCAGAGAGCGTTGTGGGAGAAGGCGTCGGCGTTCCATTGAGGCATGACGATCATCGCCTGTTTGGGTTTGCCCTTTTTTTGCGTTTCCGGGTGGGCGGGATACCAGCGGGCGTTGACGATGTCGTTCTCGGGGTAGCGGGTGCGGATGGGTGAGGTGAAGCGGAGGAAGTCGGCTTCTTCGATCTCGCCGGTCTCGGCCTGACGGCGTAGTTCGGCATCTTCTTCAAGGGTTTCGGGGCGTACGTTGGTGGGGAAGAGCTGGGGGTGGCGGCGTTCGAGCCGAAAGTCGGTGGGTGTGGCGTAGCTGTAAAACTCGTCCGCCCGGGCTACGATGTCGCGGTTGAGGGCGGTCATGCGGGTGTAGTCGTCGAGTGTGGAAGCTGTTTCGTCGTGTTGGCGGGCTAGAGGGCTGAAGTCTTCCAGCCAGTCGAATCCCCATTCGAGGGGACGGACGATTCGGTTGGTGTCGCGGGTGGTGAGCGCGGTTTCCCAGGCGTACATCCACTTTGCGTAGAGCTTGGAGAGCATTAGTTCAAGTTTAGCAAGTTGAGGCTTGGGAGAAAGGCTAAACACGGATTTGCATGGATTACGCGGATTTAAGGACCAGCAACTGAAACTGCTTCTGCAAACAGGTCTGCGCAGTGGGCCGGTATCGTGCTTCGTTAAGGTAAAATGACGCGAATCTCAGCATGACATTGAGCATCGAGAGGTTTTCTCAAGGCCGCCGCCGGTTGCAGCAAGCCAAGGAACGCGGAAGGAAGCGCCGAAGACGTGAAAACTATATCCAACTTTGCTCAGCGCGATCCCAAAATGCGGGATTCCGAGCGTGCCCCCGAGTCAACGGCAAGTTTAATTCTTGAGGAGCGAGAGTTCAGGAAAAAGCCTGAAAGCGTCGATGGGTCTCTCAGTCAGGTTGTCATCTCTCGCTGGACATTGAAAGAAATCGAGCGTGCCGTCGAGTTGATATCGGATCCTAAAAGTCTGGACGACTCCCACGTCATCACATTCGCTCTCAAGCCAACGAACGCAACGATAGCCTACGGGGGACGCGAATTCTTTCATGGACATGTGCCTCGCCAGAACCTGCTTATGACGGGACCCTACCAAGCTATCCGTACGATTCAAAAAGCGCCGTTCGATGGCATTCGCATGTATCTGCCCCAAGCCATGTTGGCTGAGTGCTTCGAAGAAGTTCATCAACGGCCGGCGCCGGCTCTAATCACTCTCACGGATCCGTCGATGACGGCCGACGCGACGATCGCAAAGCTCATGCATCTGCTCTACGAGTGGGATATGGGCGGACCCCCCTTTGTACCATCTTTCGTGGATGGCATCAGCCTGGCGGTTGCCGCACGCCTCATTCAGATCGATTCTCTCCAGAGTGGTAAGGCGAAACTAGCCAGAGAAGCGCTGGCGGGATTTAGGTTGAGACGAGTTATGGATTACGTCAGCCACAACCTGCACCGGCCTATCTATCTGGCCGAACTCGCCAACGTGGCGGGATTGAGCCGGATGCGATTCGCCAGCCAGTTTCGCGCTGCTACAGGATTTACGCCTCACGACTATATATTGCGACAGAAGATTGGACGTGCTCAGGATCTCCTCCTGACATCTCCTGAATCTATCGTCTACGTCGCGCTTAGCCTGGGCTTCCGGAGTCAGACTCACTTCAGCACAGTCTTCAAGAAATACGCCGGAGGAAGTCCCGCGCGGTGGCGCAGCGAACAACCGAAGCTAAGATTAGATGGCTATTTACCTAGTATTTTGTAAATGCAGTCGAGCCTCATCAGGAAGGCTGAGATGCCTTCGAGAGAATATTCCGATCAAGGTATACGGCCTGCTCAAAGTCCGAATAGATTTCCATAAAAACCGGATCCAGAAATGGCACAAGCTGCGTCATCAAAATACCCGCGATGCCGCTCTTAGGGTCAAACCAGAAATGAGTATTGAAGAGTCCGGCCCAGAAGCATGAACCCTCACGTCGGCGGTGCGGGAGATCGCAATCGATCCGCATGAAGGGTAAAGCCTGAGATTGTACTGCTCCGGGAAGCAGATTCAGATCGCCAACAACCGCCGGCATCACTGACCGTTCCACGCCTACGGGCGGGAGAGCACTATCCTTCAACAGAGAGCGCCGGATGGTCCTCGATTCCAGAATCCGAGCCCCATTCAGAATGCCTTCATTGAGCCACATCTGAAGGAACCGGAGATAATCGGAGGCAGTGGAGTAAAGCCCGTAACCTAGCCCAAAGAATTCTGGATTCCCTGGCGGATCGAAGTTGAACGGAGCCACCTGAAAAAGGCCTTCCTCATCTCTCACAAAGACCGGAACCAGGCGTTCGGTCATTGCATTCGACAATGTGAATCCAGTGCTTTCCATCCCGAGTGGCTCGAATATCTCTTTTCGGCAGAACTGGTCAATCGTCTCACCAGAAATAGCCTCGATCACTAACCCGAGCCAATCGATTCCCAAGCCATACCTCCATCTCTCACCTGGCTCTTCCAGCAAAGGGCTTTGGAGCGCAGCAAGCTTTCCGGAATACACGGGCGGTATGTCATGTTCGCGATGGTAGAGCGTCAGCTCCTCGCTCCATAAGTCATATCCCAGACCGCAGGTATGCATCGCGAGTTGCTTGAGCGTCGCCTTTGTTCGCGTCGCCCGTGTGCGAAATCCTCCGCCGCTCACTCGCTCGATCACGCCAAGCTCAGAGAAAGACGGAACGACGTCCTCAACCCGCGTTGTCCAGTCAAGTAGTCCACGCTCTTCCAAAATCAGGGCAGCCGTGACACCAACTGCCTTGGACATAGACGCGACTCGTAAGACGGAGCTGACTGAGACTTCGGGAAGTGAAGATAGCGTAGCGCAGCCAGTCCACTGCAATTGACCGGGATATGTGGCTGCTCCGATCAGGAACGGTACTCGCCCCGAATCGACAGCTCCGTGCAGAACGCTCTCCAGCTTGTTCATATCATCCCCAAGTCCGGCTGGTCGATATTGTTCAGACGACACCCACTCGCTCATTAACTATAGCGAACGCCGCACAGAGTTCACCTCATATGAAGCGTGCGCTTGGACATGTCCCGGTGGGAGTTAATATCTCCGGTTAATGCTCCAGGAGCATTGAGCAATCCTCCAATGGATCGGGAGCCTCATCAATTCTCGCGGAGAGACAGCGCAGAATTTGGGGGGACAAATGTGGAAAGCGGGTGCGATTGTGAAAGACCCCCGTCTCCTCCCAAGGAGATCCTGAGACCACAGCGTACACACATTTGGACAACGTGGCGCCTGGAGGTTCTATGTCTTCGATTGAACAAGCTAACAGCGGAAAAACAGGGAATGCCGATCCTGCAATGGCAAGATCGGCCATCTTCCCGAAAGGTCAACTCACCATAAAAGTCTTCAGAAATTTAGCCATTCTCACCCTAGGAGGAATTGCCATCATGTCGCAACTCGCAGCAGCGCAAACGCCGGACGCAGCAACTGACCCTCGAATCGATCCACAGATTCGCGCCTTTCTTTCAGAGCTGAACAAGGACAGCAGTCCTTTTTGGGAGTTGCCTCAACCGAAGCCGCAGGATATCCTCACGGCTCTTCAGAACCAGACGCCTGTCGATATGACGGGAGTCACCATAGTCGAAAAAACGATCAAGCAAGACGGACAGACGGTAAAGCTGTACATCATGAAGCCAGAGCACGTTACCGGCAAACCGGGAGTGCTGCTCTTTATCCATGGCGGTGTTTGGATCGTCGGCAACTTTGAGAACCATCAGCGCCTGTTGCGTGACCTCGTGGTTGGCTCCGGTCAGATTGGCGTGTTCGTCGAATACACGTCGCTTCCTGCGGCGAAGTATCCAACGCAGCTGGAAGAAAGCTACGCCGCGTTGCAATGGGTCGCCGCACACGCGAATGAGTACGGCGCGGACGGCAATCGGATCGCGATTGCGGGCAACTCGGTCGGCGGCAACATGAGTGCAGCGCTCGCACTCATGGCGAAGGATAAGAAGGGCCCGAAGATCAAACTGCAGGTGCTCTTCATCCCGGCGACCGATGCAAGCGTCGATACGGGGTCTTATCAGGAGTTTGGCACGGGCCGGTTCCTGGCGGGGGCTTTTATGAAGTACGGCTGGGATCTCTATGCTCCCGATGAGGAGACGCGAAACAACCCTTACGTGTCACCGCTTCGCGCGAGCACCGAGGAACTCAGGGGACTGCCGCCCGCTCTCGTCATCACTTCGGAAAATGATCCTCTTCGCGACGAAGGCGAGGCTTATGCTCGCAAGCTCAAAGATGCTGGCGTTGCCGTAACCGCGACTCGTTACAACGGGATGATCCACGACTTCGTGCTGCTGAATGCCATCCATGACGTGCCGGGAGTTCAGGCTGCGCTCAAACAGGCCAGCGAGGCAATTCGTGTTGCATTGAAACAGTAAGCCGCCGCAGGGCGGCAACAGATTCGATGTTGCCGCCCTGTTGCAAATTCACTTCGCGCATTCAGTGTTCTTAGGAGGGTACGGTGAGCCAAATCAGACTTAGGTCCAGCCCGGAACGCGGCCCTGGAACAGATCAAATCGACTTACTCATAAGCGCTGCACAGGCAGGTTGTGGAGGAGCATTCGAGAAGTTGCACGGACTCTATGCGGGAATTGTATTTCGGACAGCGCTCTCCATTCTCAGAAACCATAGCGACGCAGAGGATGCGCTGCAGGATACGTTTCTTCGAGCGTATCGGGGCCTTAATAGCTTTCGCAGGGAAGCGCAATTCCAGTCGTGGATTACGCGCATCGCGATTAACTCATCTCTTATGATTCTGCGAAAGAGGCGAAGACGCGGGGAGCTTTCGATCGAAGGCCCGTCGGCAACAGGGAGCAACTGTCTTTCAATGGAATTTATCGACGCGCGGCCGGGCCCGGAAGAGTTCTACGGTCGCCAAGAGGCCCATTCCATTCTCGTGCGATCCATTGAGCGTCTTCCTGTCGCGTTTCGCTCTGTTGTACAGGAGAGACTCTTTCGAGGACGTTCAACAGAGGGGGCTGCGGAGATCCTGGGGATCTCGCCGGCTGCAACCAAATCCCGCCTCCTTCGGGCTAAGAATCGCCTGGGGAAGACTATGCGCGCAGGCCGGTCGATGGGATAGTTTTACTCGAAATCGCAACCCTACCCGCCTGCGGTGTCCACACGAGGCCTACCACTCTGGCGACCTCGGTCTTCATGTCAGCTGTCCGCTTTTGATTCGTTATTCGAGAGAGTTCGGCAGAGGGTTAGACGCCTTGAAAGGAGATCGAATGGCAACGCGCTTAATGACGCACAGAGAACCGCCGCCCGGGATTCACGTTTTAGACGAGTCTCTTCGAAGCCCGGGCAGGTCTCCTGCCGATCACCGTGACAGGACTGAATTGCAGCACCCGACGGCGATTCCCATTGATCGTCTGCTCCGCTTCGTCCAGACGATGGCGCACGATTTTCGTCATCATCTATCCGCCATCTATGCCTACTCTGAATTCATGAGCGTGCAATGCAACGATCCTTCGGAGGGCTCGGATTTCATGACGGATATACGACTTGCCATGGACTGCATGACAGACCAATTGGAGTCGCTTCTCCTCTTCGCGGAGACGGGACATGCGTTTCGCCCGCGCAGCCAATCTTTGGCTCGCGTTATCGAGCAGGCAGTCCAGATGGCTCACCCCCATTCGGAGATGCATTCTGTTTCTGTTCGGAGTCAGATTGAGTCGGATGCCCTCGGCTGCGTCGATGGCAACAGGCTATGCAGTGCGATCTTTAATCTAATTCTTAATGCCTGCCAGGCCGCCGCCGCCCCATTGGGCCACCGTGAAGTGATCATTGCACTGCATGATGACAAGAGGGGTACCTTCGTGCGTATCACGGATAACGGGCCGGGTGTGCCGTGCGAAATGCAGGACGAATTGTTCCGGCCATTCACAAGAGCCGGAAAGAATCGCCGGGTAGGTCTCGGATTAACCATTGCAAAGTGTGTCGCACAGGAACACGGCGGGGATGTCTATCTTGAACTGTCTCGTCCAGGCAAAACTGTTTTCGTGTTGAAGCTCCCGAAGAGTCGCCCGGAAGCGGATTTGAGGAGCGGTGGCTCTGCTGCTTAAGCCAGACTGCGCGATCCGTGGGCCATCATTTGAATTGCATCCAGGATCAGCTTTTGCGTTAGCTACGCTACCTAACTATTTCCTCGGTTCATATCATCGGCAGGGCAGTACTTTCCCCTCAGACAGCTCTTCGAGACGAAATAACACAGGAGACGGAAGATCGACGAGACCTTTGGCGCACTCTTCCGGTGATCGACAAACAGAATGATGGCAATCGGATTTCGGAGGAGTGCGACAACCTGATCGCACTGCTGCAGACAAAATTGACCGTGGTTCAATCCTGGATCCTGCCAAAACTTGGTAAGGCTTCCCGTACTGGCGAAAATTACGCGAAAGTAAGTGGGTTTTGGGTAAAACAGATTTGAAGTGTAGGAAAATTTTTTCACAGTTGTTGCAGATTTTTTGTGAAATCGGGTGCATTCTGGTGGGGAGCCAATAATTTTTCGCTGAAAACAAAGGGGGGCGGAAGATTCGTTCTTCGGCTGGCACGTAAGTTGCATATATGCAAGATGTAGGAATGCCTTACGAGTTCGAAGGAGGAAAGAGGAGATTATGGCGGTCGAGATGCTTTTTACGTGTGTTTGCGGGACGCAGAAGAAGACCAGCAACCATTGGGTTCTGGCTAAGGTTACGCCGAATGGCATCACTTTCATGCCCTGGGATTGGGGCCTCGCGATGAATAGCGACATTGTGATTCTTTGCGGAGAGGGATGCGCTGCTTCGCTGTTGAGCCGCTCGCTTGGTGAGTGGAAGCCGACGCATGGGGTTCGTGCGGCAGAGAGTGTAATGGCAGTTGCCTAGATGCGCCGCCGGCTGATACGAAGGCTGGCGCGACGGGGCTGACGTGTTTTGTGGATGGACCCTCTCCCAGAGGTCTGTGCGTTTGCTTCCTGGTTTGCAGTGACTGTGATGGGTGGACGTTGCGTTGACGGTTGAGTAGGCTTCTGGGCAGGGTGCGGAGGCCGAAGCGCGATGAGTGACGAGACCAATAAAGATCCGCGGGTGGGACTGGCGAAGGAGCGCACGGGGATGGCGTCGTTCCGGACTAGCCTGGCGCTGGATCGAACGACGCTGGCGTGGATTCGCACGACGCTGACGATGTCGAGTTTCGGGCTGGGAATGATTGGGTTCTTCCGGTCGCTACGGATGCAAAATGAGAATCCGGAGACCGTGCGGCTGCATGAGGCAGCGATTCACTTTGGCGTGGCGCTGGTCGTGATCGGCGTGGCAGCGACGGTGATGGTTGCGGTATCGCATTTTTCCGCTTTGCGGAAGCTGCGGGCAGGGCAGAAACCAGAGGCTGCGCGGTGGCCTTTGAGTATTACGATTTCCCTGCTGCTGGCGTTGCTGGCACTGTATGGGCTTTGGATGGTGTTCGTTCAGTAGCGCCTAAGACTTGTTTGCTGTGACGCTCTCGACGATGACGCCCTCGGTTTCAAAGTGGGTGACGCGGTGGTCGGTGCTGTGGCCCATCATGATCGCCTTCTTGAGAAGAATGATGAGAGGGCGTGAGGTCTCGTGGAACCAGCGGTCGTTGGATTGATCCCAGTCGACGGCGAGGTTGTAGGTGGCGTCGCATTTGGGGCAGGCCAGCGGGGTTTCCAGCCAGCGCTGGAAGGAGCCGGTGGAGAGCTTGCGGACGGGTTCGGAGCCGGAACGGATAGCGGCGATTCGGAGATTCATCTGTTGGAAAGGCTATCACCGGCTTTTGTGAATGATCACGCCGCGGACCGCGGTGGCTTGCGGTTTCGCTAGCCCAAATCGCATTCCATGGTTATCCCGGTATACGAGGGAGATTGAAGACTCCGCCCAACGCCTCCCAGTCTGTTTGGGACGGTCGCCACCCTGTGGTGGGCATCCAGAGCTTGTGATACATCTGGTTGTCCGTTCCGAGGCCAAAGATGTCCAGGCGTTCGCTTCCCCAAGAAACCGCGACAGGTGCGCTGTGAAATACGCCTCCCAGCGCCTCCCAAGTGAGGGCCGCCAGCCCAAAGTCAGATCGGTGGTACATCTGGTCGTCCGTACCCAGGCCGAAGATGTGCACATCGAAAGGGTCCCAGAAGGCTACTGCAGGGGGACTGTCGAAGACACCACCAAGCGACGAAAATGTCGTTTGCGATGGCTGCCAAGTCCCATTGAAGCCCTTCGTGAGCATGTCGTGGCTCGCCGTTCCCACGGCAAGGACCTGAAGACTATTGACCGCCGTGGCCACAACTGCAGGCGGGCTGATGACGTTTCCACCCAGCGACTCCCAATTCGTCTGCGTGGGTTGCCAACCAAGCTGGGGGGTCCAAAATTTGTGGTAGACCTCGCCTATCCTGATCACAGCGAAGACGTCGAGGCGATTAGGCGCCCATGCGGCCACCGCCGGTTGACCATGGAAAGCACCGACACCACCGATTGACTCCCAACCTTTCACGGACGGGTGCCATGAACTTCCATCCCACCACTTGTGCCACATCGCGTCATCAGTTCCAAGACCAAAAACATCCAGCCGGTGCGGGCCCCAGGATACCGCCACAGGTTGGCTGATGAAGATCCCGCCCAACGACTCCCAATCCGTAGTTGAAGGGTGCCACGAACTCCCGTCCCACCACTTGTGATACATGCCGTTGTCGGTTCCCAGTCCAAAGAGATCCAGCCGATGCGGAGCCCAGGAAACCACTATCGGGGCACTGTTGAGTATTCCACCCAGTGATTCCCAACCCGTCTGCGACGGTCCCCATGAACCGTTCCACCACTTATGTTGCACTGCGTTGTTCGTATTGAGTCCAAAGATATCGAGGCGATTTGGGCCCCAGGAGGCAGCCGCTATGGCAACTCTCTTCATATATTTGCTCCTTGTTGTTCGCACTTCCCTCTAAGACGCACGACTGCGTGAATCTCGACGACAGTCTTTGCCTGCTCTATCCGCCGATCGGCTTATCGTCCAGCGATGGTCTTCCAGTTGCGCGAAGGATCTCCATCGCAGGGAAACTGAACGGCCTGAAGGTTCCTGTCGGTTCCTCCACCGGCTACCGTAAAGCACAGTCCACTGTGCACATTGATAAACCGGAACGTCGCGCCACCATCCAGCTCTGTGTAACGCCACCTACGCGATGGATCCGCATCGCAGGTGTACTGGACTGAAGTGACGTTTCTTTCGGTACTTCCGCCTGCGACCGTCAGACATAACCCGCTGTTGACGTTGATGATCTGGTAGACGTTTCCTCCCACGGACGTCAGGTTTTATAACGGCGACGGGTCCTCGTCACAGGTGAACTGCACAATCTCGACGTTGAGGCCCCGGCCTCCTCCGGCAGAGACCCGCTATGTGCATTCATGATCTTTACAACGCCACTGGGAAGAACACCGGCCATCGCTGGTCTGGACACCCTCGTGCCCAGAGCGATTGCCACTACGGTTAGCGAAACCCAGACTCGCTTAAGGACACGTCGAACTATGAACGTATGCATACCATCACACCTCTCGGAAAAATGAAAAAAAGAGCACAGGGGCCGAAAGAGCAATATGGGAAGGAGCCCGAAGCAGGAATCGTCGTAGGGCCGGAGCAGAGTCTTATCGAGAACACCCCGCGGGTAGGAAAGCGATTCTACTCCCTCGCTCCGCATTTGGGGCGACGAGAGAGGTTCGCTTCGCAGAGGTGTCTGCGGATGATGAGAAAACACAAGGCAACGACGCAGAGAATAATTTGACCCTAAGACAACAGCTTAAGAAATTCGTTGGAGCTCATTCGGCATGTTTTTCTACGGGGTAGTACATCCGGGCCCCAAGCGACTACGATGTTGCGTTTCGCCGCTGTAGTATGTCTTCTGAATTCATGCGACGTGTGACCACGGTGACTTAGAGGCAAGCCCTGATTCGGCGCCGTTGAGTCCTCGATGGCAGGAGAGGTCTATGGGAGTAGAGACCTGGGGGATGATTGGAGCGGGAATCACCGCGCTGGTGGCTGGACTCATTCTTGTCCGGGCGCGGTTCGCGGCTGCTTCGGGTGCCGGCAGAGTTCTGGTGTTCGGGCCCGTCTTTGAAGCCGCCGCGCTGGCGATCTTTGCCGCGGAACATTTTTTGGCGGCGCGCGATCTGATGGCCATCGTTCCACGCTGGATACCGGGGGGAGCTCTTTTCTGGACTTATTTTGTGGGCGCGGCTCTGCTGGCGGCGGCGATCAGCTTCATCGCGTGGCGGTATGTGCGCTGGTCGGCGTTGCTGCTCGCGCTACTGTTCCTGATCATCGTAGCGACGGTTGATTTGCGCAGCCTGCCGAAGCATCTGCATGAGCGGCTGTTCTGGACGCTCACTGTGCGCGAGATGGCCTTCGCCGGAGGAGCGATGGTGCTGGCGGGCAGCTTGTGGCCGCGCGGGAGATCGACAGGCAGAGCGCTCATGTTGTTGGGCCGGTTGTTTGTTGGATGTACCTTCGTCTTTTACGCGATCGAGCACTTTATGTTTCCGCTCTTCGTGCCCGGTGTTCCTTTGGAAAAGATGATGCCGGTTTGGGTGCCAGCGCCGACGCTGCTTGCGTACTTTGTCGGGACAACTTTGCTCGTCGGAGGGGTTGGGTTGATGTTTGACCGCACTCGCCGAATGGCAGCCGCTTGCGCGGGCACAGTGCTTCTGCTGCTGACGATTTTTTTCTACGTTCCCATTCTCATAATGGAGATCCACTCTCCACTTGCAGTAGAGGGGATCAATTATGTGGGGGATACGTTACTGTTCGCAGCGACGGCTCTGTTGGCGGGCTTCGGTGCGGACTACTGAGGTCTAAGATAGGCAACATACAAAAGGCGCCAGCACCTAAACAGTACTCAACCCGGACCCCATCGAGCGAAGCGGTAGAAGCCTACATAGCCAATGTCCCTGAGCCCGTCCAGACTATGCTCCGCGAGCTTCGCGAAATCATTCGATCAGTCGTGCCAGCAGGAGCCTCCGAAGTAATCTCCTATGGCATTCCTGCCTTTTCGTTACCGAAACCATTCTTTGGCTATGCCGTATTTAAGAACCACCTTAGCGTATTTCCCTTCAGCGGCTCATTCTTAGAGAGCTTCGCGGAGGAACTAGAACCCTACTCTCGGACAAAGAGCAGCGTTCATCTGCCATTCGATAGGCCCTTGCCAGCCGACTTGATCCGGGTACTGGTTCGCGCTCGCGTTTCAGCTCTCTCTTCCAAGCTATCCGTCAAAGGCAAGGTCGCGTCGCGTGGACATGGCTCTGAAAACTAGGGCGATGGCCTGTAGCAGACATCCACGGCCACGGAGCATTCGGCAGCGCGTTGGGTTGCTGGAGTGCGCGCACTACAGCGAAGTTTCATTCCAAACTCGTATCGAGTGACCTTGCCGCTTGAGTCTCGAGCGAGGGCTGTGAGTTCTGGGTCGCTGACCGCCCATCCCTGTACGTAAAGCGGCTCGTCTCTTCCAAAGGGAATGAGGTGAAGGCCCTTTGGCACATCTTGCGAACGCATGCTCGACTGAACACCGTTCTTCCCGTTGGTGGCGTGCACCTGTTTCTGCTGATACGACGCATCGAGGTTAGCGTTGGCCGGTAAAGTAAGCGTCTGTCTCGAGTCGAAAGCTTCCACGCTTGAACCGTGGCCGGACAGGGTTCCTACGTATCTGAATCCTTCGGGACAGCGGTTCTGAGCCCGACTCAGGGTCGATGCGATAAGAAGCAAAAGAGCTAGAGGGAATGCACTCCGAATCATGACTCTGACCTCCGACTTTGGATATACAGAAGTTCGCCAACAGGTTCTGCGAATAACGATAGGCCGGGAGAACAGGATTACAACTAGGAAAAACGATAGTAGCTATGACGTCAATGTGGCAACAAATCGCCAACTTACTCAATGAAAACTGTACTCACCTGTCGGCGCAGTCGGCGGATTTAGAGTTCGGAGAAGACCAGGCAGACGCGGCCTACGATGTAGTCGGCTGGGGTTTCATGGGTGGCCAGGGGGAGCAGTTGGACGGGGAAGTCGCGGGAGTACGGGCGGAGGATGAGACGGCCTTCGTCGAAGTCGACGAAGCGGAGCAGGAGGGCGGCGCCGCAGCGAACGGCGTAGAGCGTGGGCTGGTGGGCGCGGTAGGGGGCGAGGGAGTTGTAGTGGCGATCGAGGACGGCGATGGCTCCCGGAGCGACGAGTGGGTCCATGGCGGCGGATTGCTGTGTGTCGGCACGGATGCCGAGGAAGCGCTGCCAGTAGGGCGTGTTTGGTGGAGGGGCGGGCGCGGTTGTCGTGAAGACGGGAGGCGGAGACCTGGATGGTTTCCATGATGGCGGAAGGGGAGATGCGGGCCTCGTCCATGGCGGCGGAGGGGGAGACGACGGGGACGATCTCGGTGGGGTCGCTGGAGTGGGTGGGAGAGTGCGAGGCGGCGAGATCGAGCGGGAGGATCTGATCGATGGTCAGGCTCTGCGAGGCGAGGACACGGTCCAGCCCTTCGAGCGAGAGGGAGCGTTTGCGGTTGAGGAAATTTGAGATATGCGCCTCAACGCGAGTCTCTGGGCCAGCCACTAGAGGGGTGGGACGACACGGCGTCCGTTGGGAAGACCGTATAATCGGGCAATGGACGCCGCGCCGCAGGGCAAGATTCTGGTTGGGGTTGTGATGGGTAGCCGCAATGACTATGCGGTGATGCGAGGCGCCGCTGAGGTGCTGGCAGAGTTCGGTATCGCGCACGAGGTGCGCGTGGTCTCGGCGCACCGCACGCCCGATCTTTTGTTCGAATATGCCGATGCGGCTGTTGGCCGCGGTCTCCGGATCATCATCGCCGGCGCGGGTGGCGCGGCGCATCTGCCGGGAATGATTGCAGCCAAAACTGTCGTGCCGGTTCTGGGCGTCCCGATCCCGGCGACTGCGCTCCAGGGGTTGGATTCGCTGTTGAGCATTGTGCAGATGCCGAAGGGAGTTCCTGTGGGGACGCTCGCGATTGGCGCGTCGGGAGCGATGAACGCCGGGCTGCTGGCTATTGCGATGCTCGCGACTACAGACGCGGCCTTGCAGAAAAAATTAGAGGAGTGGCGTGCGGCGCGGCGCGATGAGGTGCTCGCGCAGGTAATTGGCGAAGACGAGGTTGACGCGTGAGTTCGGGCTCTTCGACTGCGAAGCCGATTCTGCCGGGTGCAACCATCGGTATCTTCGGCGGAGGACAGCTCGGCCGGATGACGGCGATGGCAGCCCGCGGCATGGGATACCGCATCCTTGTGCTTGACCCTGACCCTGCCTGTCCGGCGCGGTTTGTTGTAGACGGATGCATCGAGGCCGGGTGGGACGATTCGCGCGAGGCGGCGAATCTTGCGCGCGGCTGCGATGTGGTGACTCTGGAGATCGAACAGATTTCGCCAGCCAGCATGGAGGCCGCGGCAAGTTATGCGCCGGTGCGGCCAGGCGGCGCAATGCTGGCCGTGATTCAGGACAGGATCGAGCAGAAAGACTGGCTGCGGAAGAACGGATTTCCGGTTGGGGACTATCGCGCGGTGCGGTCGCTGGATGAGCTGCGTGATGCTGTCGTTGCATTGGGCGGCAAATGTTTTTGCAAGAGCGCCACGGGTGGTTATGACGGACGTGGACAGGGCAAGGTCGGGTTTGCTCCCGGCGCATCCGTCGAAGATGAGATACGAGGTGCCTGGGAAGCTCTGGGTGAGCGGGCCGGCGTGGCCGAGAAGGCTATCGACCTGGAACGTGAGATCTCGGTTCTGGTGGCGCGTGCTCCGAACGGCGAGGTGAAGGTCTATCCGCCGGCGTGGAATCACCATGAAGAGCAGATTCTCGCGTGGAGCGTAATCCCTGCGCCGATTCCGAGCGAGATGGAGCAGGAAGCCCGGGAGATCGCCGCCGCGATTGCGGATACGTTTCAGTTGGAAGGCGTGCTGGCGGTTGAGATGTTCTGCACGAAGGATGGCGAGTTGCTCGTGAACGAGCTGGCTCCGCGGCCGCATAACAGCTATCACGCCAGTGTGCGGGCCTGCGTAACAGGGCAGTTCGAACAACTGGTGCGGGCGGTTTGCAATCTGCCGCTGGGCGATGTCGGGGTCGTGCGGCCCGCGGCGATTGCGAATCTGCTGGGAGATCTGTGGCTCCATGCAGATGGCTCGGCGCGTGAACCCCGGTTCGATCGAGCGCTGGCGGTGCCCGGAGTCCGATTGCATCTGTACGAAAAGCACAAGCCGCGCAAAGGACGGAAGATGGGACATCTCTCGGCTGTTGGCACGACGCCGGATGAGGCTGTTGAACTTGTGCTGCGTGCGAAGGCTTTGCTTTAGCCGATTTATTTTATGCAAAGAAAAACGCAGCGGTCTCGAATGGAGATCGCTGCGTTTTGGTTCTTAACTTAGTAAGTTACCCGATGTCTTCATTCCAGTTTTCGAGATAGGCCTTGAAGTCGGACATGAACTTACCGGCGTCGGCACCATCGACGATGCGGTGATCGAAGCCGAGGGTAAACCGCTGGATGGAACGGATCGCGATGGAGTCGTTTCCGTCCTTGTCGGTTAGGACTTCGGCTTCCTTGTTCAGGCCGCCGATGCCGAGAATCGCGCTCTGCGGCTGGTTGATGATCGGCGTGCCGAACTGCTCGCCGAAGATGCCGGAGTTGGTCAGCGTGAAGGTACCGCCCGAGATCTCATCCGGGGCCAGCTTCTTGCCACGGGCGCGCTCGGCGACATCGACAATGGCTCGTGCCACGCCGAGGAAGTTCTTCTCCTCCGTTTGCTTGATGACGGGGACGATGAGGCCCCAGTCCAGCGCGACCGCGATGCCGATGTTGATGTTCTTGTTGTAGCGGATGGCTTCAGCCTCGATCGATCCATTGACGATCGGGTGTTTGCGCAGCGCGACAATCGCGGCGCGGGTGATGAAGGGCATGTACGTCAGCTTGACGCCATTGCGCTGCTCGTACTTCGATTTTTCCTTCTCGCGCAGCCTGACGATGCGCGTCATATCCACCTTGAAGACAGTGTGGACATGCGGACTGGTGCGCTTCGACTCGACCATGCGCTGCGCAATGATGGAACGCATCTTCGACATCGGAACGAGTTCGCCGGGCATCGGCTGAGGCGCTGCAGGCTTCGCAGCGGCGGGCGCTGCCACAGGCGCAGAGGCAGGAGTTGGAGCGGCCGGCTTGGGGCCTGATTCGAGATGGCTGACGATATCCGTCTTGGTGATACGACCGGAGGCTCCGGTGCCGGAAACCTGGGTCAGATCCACGTTGTTGTCCTTCGCGATCTTGCGGACGAGCGGCGAAGAACGGACGCGTTCGCCGTCGGATGCAGCCGCTGGAGCCGAGGTCGCAGCCGGGGCAGCCGCAGGAGAAGCCAGTGCAGCCGCGGGTGCGGCAGTCTTGGGAGCCGCGGATTTTCCAGACGTGCCTCCGATAACAGCAACCACAGTGTTGATCGTGACCGTCGCGCCCTCACCGACTTTGATCTCGGAGAGAACCCCGGCGACCGGCGACGGAATCTCCGCGTCCACCTTGTCGGTCGAGATCTCAAAGATGGGCTCGTCGCGCTGAACCGTGTCGCCGACCTTCTTCAGCCACTTAGTGATTGTGCCTTCCGTGATGGACTCACCCATCTGCGGCATCAGAACGTCGGTACCCGCGCCAGAGCTGACAGCTTCTGCGGGAGGCGCAGCAGGAGCAGGAGTCACCGTATCGGCAGCGGGAGTTGCTGCTGTCTCCTTCTTTGCGGGTGACGCGGCACCCGCGCCGGTTGCTTCGATGACGGCCACAATCGTGTTGATCTGAACGGTCGTTCCTTCGCCGATCTTGATCTCCGTCAAAGTGCCGGCGGCAGGAGAGGGAATCTCGGCGTCGACCTTGTCGGTCGAGATCTCGAAGAGGGGCTCGTCGCGTTGAACGGCATCGCCTGGCTTTTTGAGCCACTTGGTGATGGTGCCTTCGGTGATGGATTCGCCCATCTGGGGCATGACTACGTCGGTCGGCATGAACTTATTTCTCCCTCAGTCCGCTTAGGGACAACAAAAACCCAGCTCGCGTTTCAGCCGGGTTCTCCGTGGACGATACCTTTTGGATTATACGGCGGTTGTGCGCTCGATGCCCGAGCAGTGCGGTAAGCGAACGACTTAGCGGCAGGGCCCTGTTTAGCCTGCGGAGCTGGGAACGGAGGCGCTAAGCAATTGATCCAGCGATTCGCACCACAGCATCTGGCGCTCGAAGATGCGCCCGAAGTTCCGGGCCGTTGTGTGCAGCGCCGACTCCATCGTCGGCTGGTGGCCGGGGTCTGCTTCCAGCTCGAGGCTGGTGACCTGGCGATCCGTAATGCCGCAGGGGACGATCCATTCGAAGTCGCGCAGGTCCGTCGTTACATTCAGTGCAAAGCCGTGGGAGGTAATGCCCTGCGAGACATGAACGCCGATGGCGGCGATTTTTTTTTCGCGGATGCTCCCGCCCGCCATCGTCCACACGCCGGTGAGTTTGCAGATCCGCTGGGTCATCACGCCGAAGTCGCCGCAGGTGCGGATCAGCGCCTCCTCCAGCAGGCGAACGTAGTCGACCGGTCCAAGATATGGACCTTTTTTGCCGGGAAGGTCGCCTCGAAGATCGACGATGGGATACCCGATAAGTTGGCCCGGACCATGGTAGGTGACGTCTCCACCGCGATTGACCTCGTGAATCTCCACACCGCGACGGGTAAGTAGCTCATCGCTGGCTAAAACATTAGAACGATGAGCGTTGCGGCCAAGTGTCAGCACAGGCGGGTGCTCCAGCAACAGAAGCGTGTCGTCGATCAGTCCCTGCTTTCGCGCGGCGACCACCTGCTGCTGGATGGCCATAGCCTCCGCGTAAGGAACTCTGCCGAGATAAAGGAGGTTGATGTGCATGGCGCTCAGAGGCTCATCTCTATTATCAACCTCGCAGGTTGCGTAGCAGACGAGGATCGAACTTGACTTGGGTTGCGGTCACAATCCGTACCTGCTTCGCGTCGCGGTGCAACGGATTCAGCAGATAGTTGAAGGTGCTCGGCAGGATGGCCGAAGGAACGCGGGCCAGCGCTGTCTTTGCCCCCTCCAGCCACCCGTCTCCAAGCCTTCTGGTCATGCCGAGGTTGTCCTTCCAGTCCTCTCTCCCACCAACGCGGATCTCTTCTGCTGCCAGATCTTTCGGGACTTCGATCCCGAGCAGCGTGTACGAGGAAGGTAGTTCGTCTTCCTGAAGTTCGAGGTGGACCAACACCTCCACCATCGCGCCTGCAGCAGAGGCTGCGAGGTACACGATCGGCCGTCCGGCGGTGTGCCAGCGAGCGGAGAAACGCAGGCCTCCCTCCCCAGTGAGCGAACGATGATTGCTGATGCGCCAGAGTTCGCGTGCCGGTTCGGGCATCAGGCGAACATGCCATATTCGATCTGCCCGAGCATCTCCTCAACCATGCGTCCACCAAGGTCGGTGCGGAGCATCTGCAGAGGCGTGCGCTGATCAAATCTCTTCTTGGGGGCGCCCAGCCAGTTGCGGGCACGTTCTGCATCGCCGAAGACGCTCACCGCATGATCGAAGACGCGCACCAGTCTTGCGAGTTTGTCCGATTCATCGGACGAGAGCGATTCGCGCCGGGAGCGGCGGTGCTTGAGCGTGCGCGCAGGAATGACAACATCGTAGATGTCCTTCAACTCCACGCCTGAGGCGGAGATGAAGTTGGTCATCGTATCGACGGGAACTCCGGCCTCGACGCTCTCGAGATCGAGGTGCAGCCTGGTGAGTAGCGCTGCGGGATTCCGGGATTTAGCCGCCTGAGCCATGAGGACATTATGCCATAAATTGATCGGCAAAGTGTCCCAACCCCAAAACCCCGAGCCCTAAACTCCCAGCGCCTAAACGTTAACCGCCATGCCCTCAACGCTGGAGAAACCATCCAGGAGAGCCTCGGCCACTGTTGGATGCGCATGGATCGTGAACATCATCTCTTCGATCGTCGCCTCAAGCTCGATCGCAGTGACTGCCTCGGCGATAATCTCCGTCGCATACGGCCCAATGATGTGCACGCCCAGAATCTCGCCGTGTTTCGCATCCGCGACGACCTTGATGAAACCATCATGCGCATCGAGGATCGTTGCCTTTGAGTTGCCGACGAAGGGGAACTTGCCAGTCTTGACCTGGAAGCCCTTCTCCTTCGCCTGCGCCTCGGTAAGCCCGACACTGGCGATCTGCGGATCGCAATAGGTGCAACCGGGAATGCGGGTACGGTTCACGGCCTTGGCGTATTTGCCCGCGATGCGTGCAGCTACGACCAGCCCAGCCATGCTGCCGACGTGCGCCAGCTGCGGCAGCCCCGCGACGATATCGCCGATCGCGTAGACGCCGGGTTCGGTCGTCTCCATCCACTCATTGGTCACGATGAAGCCACGGTCCGGAGCGATGTTTACCTTATCCAGGCCGACGTCGTAGGTACGCGGCGCACGGCCGACGGCAACCAGCACTTTCTCTGCCTGCCTCGTGTCAGCTGTGCCATCCGACTTCGTAAAGTGAACAAGCACGCCGTCCTTATTCTTCTCAAACTTGTCGACCTTCGCGCCAAGATGCACATCGATCCCGCGCTTCTTGAAGAGCCGCAGCAACTCCTTGCTGACGTCCTCGTCCTCGGCTGGCACCATGCGCGGCAACGCTTCAAGTATCGTCACCTCTGCGCCGAAGCTTTTGAAGATCGAGGCGAACTCCACACCCACCGCGCCCGAACCAACCACCACCAGCGACTTCGGCGCCTCGGCGATCTTCAAGGATCTCGTAGTTGGTCAGAATCGTGTCGTCTGACGCATAGCCGGGCAGCATGCGGGCGTCGGAACCCGTCGCCAGAACGACCTTCTTCGCCTTCACAGTGTCGGTCTTGCCGTCGGCCAGCTTCACCTCGATGGTGTGTACGCCGTCCTTCGCCGGGCCGGTCAGGCGGCCGTAACCCTTGATGGCGTTGATCTTGTTCTTCTTCATCAGGAAGTCGAGGCCCTTGACGTGGCGCGTGATCACGTCGTCCTTGCGGGCCAGCACGCCCTTCCAGTTCAACTGCGGCGTAACGCCGTCGATGCCGTAACGGTCGGCGTGCTTCAGGTGGTCCCACAGCTCCGCCGAAAACAGCATCGCCTTGGTCGGAATGCAGCCCCAGAGCAGGCAGGTTCCGCCGAGACGGTCGTTTGCGTCAATCAAAGCGGCCTTCAGGCCGTACTGCGAGGCGCGGATCGCGCACGTATATCCAGCGGGGCCGCCGCCGAGCACAACTACATCAAAAATCGTATCTGCCAAGGGGAACACTCCATGTGGGGAAAGCAACAGTCACCATTTTATTCGATTCCTGCGCCGCGGTTTGGATTCCGGTCCGAAACCGGCTCTCGGACGTGCGGGGATTCGGCAAAAGCGGCGGGTGTTCTCAAGGCCGACCTATCCCTGGCGAACCAACGCCTCCATCAACGCGACAGCCATGCTGTTGGCCGGTGTCGCTATCCAATGCTTCCGCCCCAACCGGACGATCACGCCATTCCGCGCCTCGATCTCGACCGGACGGCCCGCCTGCCGGTCGGCCAGCATCGAGTTGACCGAGTCTGCCGGAGCAGCCCGCTGAGCCGCCAGGATGATTTCGGCAATATTCTCTTCGAGATGCGCGCCTTCAGCACGCGCCACAGCGGCACACTCACGAATAATCTCCAGAGCCGTCTCGCCCATCGCCTCTTCGCGCACGACGCCTGCCGGCTGCATCGTCAGAGCCGACAGCACGCCCGCCGAGTTGAAACAAAGCTTCCGCCAGACGACGCTAAGAAAATCGGGAACAACCGAGGCGTCTGCCGGAGACCCTGCAAACAGCTTGATGAAGCCGCCACCGATAGCAACATCCGGAACTTTCAAATGCATCACGCCACGCTGCCGCACCCTGTCAGAAGACTGACGCTCCGCTGGACAATCCACCATCACGGGCAGAATCTTTTCCGCTGCGACATAAGGCGCAAAACGCTCCCGGTGCTCCACTCCGTTTTGTAACACCGCAATCGGCGCGCCCTTCGAGCAAAGATTCTCCAGCCACTTCGCTGCTCCGGCAACGTCGTAGGCCTTCGTCGCGACGAGAACCCAGTCCACGGCCGGCACCTTGTTAGAATCGGTCAAAAAAACCGCCTGAACATCCACCACTCCAACCGGCGTCTCGACCGCGAGTCCTGACATCGGGCGGCGCGTGCAAAGAACAAGTTCGTGCCCGCCAGCCTGCTGCAACAAAGCAGCCGTCACCCCTCCAATTGCTCCAACCCCAACAATTGCAATCCGCGCCATGAGTCTGCTTTCCTTCGATTCCGTCTAGCCGAGCACCTTCGCCGCGTCCTTCGCAAAATACGTCACGATAAAATCTGCGCCGGCACGCCGGATCGACAGCAGCGACTCCATCATTGCGCGTTCCGGTTCCAGCCAACCGCGCTCAAACGCCGCATGCAGCATCGAGTACTCCCCCGACACCTGGTAAGCGCCGATCGGCAGATCGTATCGCTCCCGCGCCGCACGAATCACATCCAGATACGGCATGGCCGGCTTCATCAGCAGCATATCCGCGCCCTCGGCGATGTCCTGATCGATCTCGCGCATCGCTTCGCGCAGGTTCGCACCATCCATCTGATAAGTCCGGCGGTCGCCGAACTGCGGCGCAGAGTCCGCTGCCTCGCGGAACGGCCCATAGAACGCCGACGCAAACTTCGACGCATAACTCATCACTGGAATCTGCTCATGCCCGCTCGAATCCAGAGCGTCGCGAATTGCGTCCACGCGGCCATCCATCATGTCGGAGGGAGCCACTATATCCGCGCCCGCCTTCGCCAGCGAAGCAGCAGTCTTTGCAATCAGCGCAACGCTCGAATCGTTCTCAATCTCGTAATGATCGCCGTCCCGCGCCACCACGCCGCAGTGCCCATGCGAGGTGTACTCGCACAGACAAACATCCGCAATCGTCACCAGGGAATCCAGCGCCCGATCTTTCTTCATCTCCCGCAAAGCCTGTTGAACAATGCCATCGTCCGACCATGCTCCGGTGGCCTGCTCGTCTTTCTCCGCTGGCAATCCGAACAGCAGCAGACCGCCGATCCCCAGTGCTACGCAAGCCTCCGCCTCTTTGATAGCCTCGTCGATCGAGAGATTGAAGACTCCCGGCATGGAGCCGATACTCTTCCGCACCCCTTCGCCCGGACAGATAAAAAGCGGGTAGAGGAGTGCTCCGGGGTGCAAATGAGTTTCGCGAACAAGCGAGCGCATCGCCTCCGTACGGCGCAAGCGGCGCAAACGCGTAGCAGGAAAGTTCATGTCAGTAGTTTACGGCTATCGCTCAACCCGGATAAAACCGGCCACGGATTTTGCACGTATTCCGTGGTCGGCCATTTTTCAGGTTCGGTCCGCAATCGAGTCATACTCCAGCCCCGAAGCTCCAGGCGCCAACACCCAAAGCGTGTAGATACCGAGCGCCGTCCCAAACGGAAACTTGATTAGAGCCAGAACGGCCGCGACAATTGCCACGACTCTTCCCCATGGCTTTCGCTGCAACAGACCATAGCCGGCGATCAGCGCCAGGGCAGCGGTGAATACAGTCGCCACAGCCACCATCGGCCACAGGCTCCCGAACCACATCGGAGGAAACCCTCCATGCCAGCGCCCACCGAAGACCCAGTCGTCGCCAAACCTATGCGTCGTAAACGCCTTCAGGAAGATCATCCCGACCATTCCGGTCACGAACCGGTACACTCCGAGGACACACCACAGAATTCCAAGAGTCTGTAGATTTCGTTGTACGCGCGGGATATACATCCCCATCGGCGGTTGCTGGTAGGCGCCATAAACCGGTTGCGCCGCTGTAACCTGCGTCCCGCACTTCGGGCAGAAATGAACACCTTCTCCAATTGAAGTTCCACATGACGGACAGACCATCTGACACCTCCAAAACCTGGGCACCGGTCCTGCACTATCTATTACGCATGTTGCCGGTAGGGGGTTCCCTGCGAGGGTACGATAAAAGGGATGAATGTACCAGAGTTATCGCCGGTCATCCCCTCGCCATTGCACGAAATAAGCGCCGCCGCGCTGGAGTGGCCGCGTCTCCGCGACCACATCGCCGGACGCACCAACTCGCCGCTGGGCCGCGCCTGGGTTTTGGCGCTCGAACCCTCCGCAGACCTCGGCTGGATCGGACGCCAGCAGCAACGCACAGCCGAGATCCGCACAATGCTCACCCGTGGTGGAACCTTCGAATTTCACGGCCTCTTCGATCCAACGGTCCTTCTCGATAAAGCCCGCATCGAAGGCGCCGCCCTCGAGTCCATCGAGATCCGCGACCTCCTCGCCATCGTTGAACGCATCGCCGCATGGCGCAACCTGCTCAATCCGCCTCCAAACGCCACTCGCTACGAGTGGCCCGGGGTCGCCGAACTCTCCTCCCCGCTCCGCGACTACGACCCGTCCCCACTCCTGCGTCTTCTGCGCGGAAAGATCGAACCCGACGGCAGCCTCAACGACGACGCCTCACCCGAGTTGCGCCGCATCCGGCGCGCTATGGAGCGCCAGCACCGCGCCATCGAAGAGAGCCTTCGCAAATCACTGCGCGGTCTGAGCGAGGGCGGCAGCACTCAGGAAGAGCTGATCACTATTCGCGGCGACCGCTTCGTCATCCCCGTCAAAGCCGAGTTCAAGCGCAAGGTTCCAGGCGTCATCCACGGCTCCTCCTCTTCCGGTCAAACCGTATTCGTCGAACCGCTCGAAACCATCGAACAAAACAACGAGCTGGTGCGTCTCCTCGACGAAGAGCAGTCCGAGATTCACCGCATCCTCGTCGTCATGACTCACGCGCTCGGCGAAAACGCCTCTGCGATCCACCTTGGCACCAGCATCCTCGCTGAGGTCGAATCCCACTTCGCCCGTGCCCGTTTTGCCATCGCTCTTAACTGCGTGAGCCCCGTCTTCACAGAGGAACTGGCCCTCACCGCGGCACGACATCCTCTGCTTGAACTCCGCATGCGCGCTGCTGCGGCCGCAACTGGCGACGAAGCAAAGACGCCCGTCCCGTTAACCATTCTCCTTCCGCTCGACGCGAGACAGCTGATCATCAGCGGCCCGAACACCGGAGGCAAAACCGTTTCGCTCAAGACCCTCGGTCTGCTCTCGCTGATGGCGCAATCGGGAATTCCAGTTCCGGCTGAAGAGGCGAAGCTTCCGCTCTTCACCAGCGTCTACGCCGATATCGGCGACGCACAATCAATCGAGCGCAATCTCTCCAGCTTCTCCGCGCATGTCGTCAACCTGGACCGCATCTCGCGCGAAGCCACCCCAGACTCTCTCGTCCTGCTCGATGAACTCGGCTCGGCCACTGATCCCGAAGAAGGCGCGGCCCTCGCCGTAGCCATTGCAACGCACTTCCTCACACTTAAAGCATGGTGCTGCATCACGACGCACCTGACCTCGCTCAAGGTCTACGCCGCCAACCATCCGGGCGTACTCAACGCTGCTGTAGGCTTCGACCAGCAGACCCTGACCCCAACCTATGAGCTGCGCCTCGGCGTCCCGGGCGCCTCCGCAGGCCTCAACATCGCCGAGCGTCTCGGCCTGCAGCACGAAATCATCGCCGCTGCTCGTGCCCAGATGACCACACAAACCGCGGACATCGGCGCCTTCCTCGACCAGCTCCACGACCAGCTCACCGCCGCCACCGTCGAGCGCGAGACCCTGCAGCAGCGCGAGCGCGAGCTCGCCCGCGAAAAAGTCCGCCTCGATATCGAAGGCCGCGCCGAACAAAAAGCCCGCACCAAAGAACTTGAAGCGAAGCTCAACTCGCTCATCGAAGACTTCGCCTACCAACTCCGCGAGACCGTCAAAGCCATCGACGACAAGACCGTCGCAAAGAAGATCGCTCGGGACTCCGAGCAACGCATCGCTGCGCTTCGCCGCGAATTTTCCAGCCAGTTCAACTCCACCGTCCTCGCCCACACCACCCGCGCCGACAAAAACGATCCCGCCGCGCAGCCTCACATTCCCAAAGGCATCAAGGTTGGCGACCTCGTCAAATTGAAATCCCTCGGCCGTCAGGCGCGCGTCGAACGCGTCATCGACGCGAAGACCTACGAGGTCTCCATGGGCCCGATGAAGATGCGTGCCGCGATCGATGACATCGCTGAGGTCGAATCTGTCAAAGTGGTTACGCCGCTTGAAGCCGCACGCAAACGCGGAGGCATCACCGTGGCCACAAGCAGCGGCGACGCAGACTACATTCCCTCCGAGATCAATGTCATCGGCCGCACCGCAGACGAGGCCCACGACGAGGTCGAGCGCTTCCTTGACCGTGCCTTCCTCGCCGGACTACCGCGCATCCGCATCGTCCACGGCACCGGCATGGGCGTCCTCCGCCGCACTCTCCGCGAATACCTGCGCAGCCATCCCCACGTCACAGCCGTCACCGAACCGCCGCACAACCAGGGTGGACAAGGCGCAACCGAGGTCGAACTACGGCAGTGATTGTCAACGTTGCTGCTTCCGACAGATGTCAAACCATTCTCGGCGCTCGCAGCTCCACTGATTCTGCGAATCACCAGCCAGAATGGCATCGATCACCTTCGTGTTGGATCCAGCATTGCGATTGACAAACACGAAAGCAACATCCGACAGGACAAGGTCACGCGATGCAGGTGACTCGCTCATTTCATCGCGCAGAAAGACAGGTTGTTCCAGCGCCATATCGTCCACTCGTCCGTTAGGCATCGACGCATCTGCCCCCAACGGGATAATCGGAAGGTTCAGCCACGGCGAGTTGTAAACGATAGCACCGTTCGAGCGAAAATAATTCGCCCCCGCCCACACATAAGGATCGTAGTTCAGCGTCTTCGGCTTTTGATACTCATCGAGCAGAAGACCGGCCCGGCCTTCATCTCCTGCTGACGCACGTGCGGCCAGCGCAATATTGTCCGCAACAGGGTTGATTCGCGCATGCGCCATGCTCAGGATCAAAACATTGCAGGCCAGCGAAAAAACAACGACAACCGCGGCAAACGTTCGTGAGTTGTCCTGTCGCAAACTCCCCGCGGCGATTCCCGCGAGCCACACAACCAGCACCAGCCGGTACGCGAAATAGTACGAGTGGTTGAGCTCAAGCGGAACGAACGGCAAACCCAAAATCATCAGAATGCTTAGCCCCAGCCACATATCTCCGGTCGTGAACTCTCCTGACCTGATGAAACGTAATCTCGCCTTCAGCGCCAGGCCCAGCGGAACGATCAGGATCAGGCACAGAGCGATCCGGTACAGCGTGACGCTGATCTCGTCTCCACGAAATACATCGAGACTGTATTGAAAGACATAAGCCCACGCATTATTGGCAAAGGTATGGATGGTAACTTTGGGCGTCTCGGCCTGTCGAAGAATCGTGGAAACCGTGAACAGCTTCACATACAGAAGAGTTCCCGTTGCGAGGAAAAGGAAGGCAGCGTCCCGCACCAGGACATCTGGATAAGGTTTGACCTTGCGATTACGCAGAAGCCGCCTGCCAAGCTCTGCATATCCGAACCCAAGGATAAACAGCAGAGGCACAGGGTGGGTCATCATTGTGAGATAAACGATGAGCAGAAACAGCAGCTTCTTTGAATAATTCACTCTCCCTGCTACCCGCCACCACAGGCCAATCGCCCACATTGCAAGCGACACAGCGATGCAGAAGTTGACGAACCCCATTCCCAGCGGCCAGTTCAACAGCAGCAACGGCGCAAGCAGAGACATCAGTTCGCCGCCCGGGCCAATCGCCGTTGCAAGATACCGAAAGCCGAACACAAACAAGATGAAGTACGTACAGACGATGATCTTCTCTGCCAGCAGCTCAGGCACTACCATCGATAGCAACATCTGGGAGTAGTAATAAAGCGAGTAAGGCGGCAGCAGATGCTTGATGAAGTAGTAGTGCCCATAAGCACTCGGCGCTCTACCAATCAGCGCGCGGAGAACGTGCACGTAATACAGATGCATTGGTCCATCCGACGTTGGAAACAGCGGCAGCGATAGAACCCACACGCAATACGCGGCCGTAATCCCGATCAGCAATAGAAGATAGACCCTGTTCTTCGAGACACTCTCGCGAGCCCCCGCCTGATGAGGTTGGATCATGGATTGGGTCATGGACGTATTCCCGAATCGAAGTTGGAACTACCGGTCTCGTGTCGAATATTCCTCGACGCGCTTCGTCGTGCCTGCACGCAGAACCTCCCGCAGTAAGAAGAGCGGCCTTTGCTTCGACTCCGTGTAAATCCGTCCAATGTATTCTCCAAGAATTCCCAGGCAAAGCATCTGCACCCCGGACATAAACAGCATTCCGATAAATGACATCGCCCAACCCCGCACCCACGAGTGAGTAAAAAGCCGGACGACGATCGAGTAGACGATGCCTGAAAAGGCAATCACCGCAGAACAGAAACCAAGAAAGGTTACAAATCTTAGAGGAACCGTCGAAAATGAAACGATCCCGTCCACAGCAAGGCTGAGCATCTTCGACAGGGGATACTTCGTCTCTCCGGCGAATCTCTTGTCCCGCGAGTACCTGAGCCCAAACTGGCTGAACCCAATCCAGCTGGCCATCCCTCGCAAAAGACGATGCCGTTCCGGCATTCGCTGGAACGCCTCCACCACGCACCGGTCGATCAGGCGAAAGTCGCCTGTATCAAGTGGGATCTCAACATCCGACAAACGATTAATCACACGATAAAACAGCTTCGCCGACCACACCTTGAATCCAGATTCTCCGCTCCGGGAATACCGCACCCCATAGACCACCTGATACCCGGATCGCCAGATTGCGATCATCTCCGGAATCAGCTCGGGTGGATCCTGCAAATCTGCATCGATGATCACCACGGCACGGCCGCGGCTCTCCGAAAGGCCCGCGCTCACCGCCGGTTGATGCCCAAAGTTACGCGACAGTCGCAGCACCACAACATTGGGATCGCCCTCGTGGATCGAACGCAGCAGCTCCGCCGTCCGGTCTTTGGAGCCATCGTCAACATAAAGAATTTCGTAGGGCTCATGGAGAGTCTTTAACACCTTCGTAAGACGCTCATGGCATTCCATGACCCCGTCTTCCTCGTTATAGCAAGGAACGACAACGCTCAAAATGATGGCTTCGTTGGTCATTATGCAATATTTCCCGGAAGGACAAAGAGTTTTTTAGGCAACGAGCTAACACTCTAGCATGCTCGCGAGAATGCCCCTTGACGAAATTCTATGCCTTTACCGCCCACGATATCGTGACTTCTTTTTTTGAGTGTTACCACCTCGTGCATTGTAGACAGCGGCGGGGTAGAGACGTGGTTCCAAACAAGAATCACTCGGGAACTCCGCCGCTCTCCTTCAGCACACCTGCAGGCAACTTCAAGCAACCCAGGCTGCACCTAAAGCGCCCGCACAAAACCGTTCGTCTTTGCGGGTGAGTTGGCGATCATCTGCCAGATATCCCACGCGAACTTCACCAAACTCACGACCAGAACAACCTTGAATCCAAGATTGACCGAGTAGTTCACCGAAGCCAGCGTTTGCAGACTTGGCATCCCGTCACCCACGGACACGGGGGCAAAGTAGGTTCGCGCCTGCACCATCACCACAAGCACCAGGATCGAAATCGCCTGCGTCGTCAGTTCGAGCCCCTTGCGCCACCCGGGAGACCGGACAAGAAGAATAGCGGATTTGATTACCAGCGTCAGGCCAAGCAAGGTCATGATCTGCGTGTAGAAGATATGCCACTCCGGCGAAAGGCCGAATGGCAGCCCATGCAGAGAGCCGCCGGGTCCCAGCACCAGGTAAGGGTGGTTCGGGACAGCGAGAAGCCATAGATAAACCAGCAAGCTCACAATCAGGTCCGTCACACGGCTCACAAGCGAGGGCCCCTTTTGTTTCGTCAGCGGCGGCAGCTCGAGCGGATTCCATTCCTGGCAGAATTTCACCCGCTCGAAATACCTGCCCTGGGCAAGCTCAAAGATCGCAAAACCCAGCGTCACCACCGCCCAAAAAGTAAGCAGCACAGAAGGCAGGTGGCCTATCGCAGCCCCGAAATTAACACTTCTGCCTCCGAAGACGAAGTTCGCGCCCTGCGCCGCAGCATAGGCAAGCAATACCAGAGGAAAGCTCTTCAGAAGCGTGAACCAGTAGATAGGAAACAATCCCGGTCCAATCAAAAAATGCTGCGGCAGATACCGCGACGCCACCACCACCGGCCGCCCGTGCTGGGCGAGCACGGCCGCGACCTCGGCTTCGTTCAAGGGACGTCCCATCTCCTCTTCACGGCCTTCCATCTCGGCCAGCAGATTCGCGCGCAGCTCGGCAAGCGTATCGGTCTTGCCCTTGGCCGGCAGATACTGTCCCACGGCTTGTAAGTAACGTTCCAATAGGTCCATAACTTTACCGCTCCTTTTTGTCCTTCAGAATCCTGTGCAACGAATCGTTGATTCCGTTCCACTCCGCCAGCAACTGCGTCAGAATCTCCGCTCCCTGGGCCGACAACCGGTAAAAGCGTTTGTTGCGCTTCTCCTCCTCGCGCCACTCGCTGGTCAGCAGGCCCTGCGTCTCCAGCCGCCGCAGCAGCGGATACAGCGTGCTCTCTTCAATCTCCAGCCCCTGATCGGCCAGTGCCTTCCTCAGGGTGTAGCCGTAGTGCTCCGCGCGAAGCTGCGCCAGCACAGCCAAAATCAAGCACCCGCGCCGAAGTTCCAGCCGGAGCGAATCGAACAGTTCGTTTTGGATCTCAAGAGTCATACTGTACCTAGCACACTGTATGACAAACAGTGTTTGGTGTCAAGTACTTCTTGCAAGCACTTCCACTCTCTCCCTTTTTGCTTGTCTCCCCCTGGCCGATTACAGTTGATCCAGTAACGGGACGGCATCCATCCGCTACGCCAAATTGGCTGTACGCAAGCCGAGTCAGCAAATGGGGGGTCGCTCTGAAAGGCTACCTGCATCAAAGCCGGCTGGGAATCTTCCGCTGCGTGCTACTTGCCGCCCTGCTCTCACTCGGCGCGGTCTGGGCTAGCCCTCAGGTAAAGGGCCCTCCGGCGAAGGCAAAACACACCGTCCCACAAACAGAGCCTACGGCCGAGCCAACCCCGCAGCCCCCACCCCCGACGCCCCCCGCACCTGTGCCAGACCCTCTGGGACGCCTTACTCCACACGGTTGCGTTCTGGGTTTTCTGCGTGCAGCCGAGGCAAAGGACTTCGAAAAAGCCGGACAATATCTTGATGGAAAGCGATCCCCGGAGGAAGCAAAGACCCTGGCGTCTCAGTTGAAGTATCTGCTCGACCAGGGATTGTCCACCAATATCGACAGCCTCTCACGCTTGCCCGCCGGAGATCTGGAGGACAATCTGAGGATGTCACGAGAGCTGGTCGGCACCTTAAGCACACCGACCGGGGAACTCAAGGTGCTCCTAGACCTGGTGAAGCGTCAGGATCAACCTTCAATCTGGCTCTTCTCGCAGGAGACCCTCAATCGGGTCCCGGAAGCCTACGCAGGCATGCAGCACACCGACTACGACGATTGGTTTCCGGCATGGACCTCTCGCTTTCATATTTTCTCCGTTCCCCTATGGCGATGGGGGTTTATTTTCCTCGGTCTTATCCTCGTCTTTGGCGTCGCCTCACTCTTGAGCAGAGCTGGGATTTGGCTGCTTCGACGCCTCTTTGAAAAAAGGCTGTCTATCGGAATGGAAGGCTCCGTCATCAGGCTCAGGTTCCCCGTCTTCCTGCTGACGGTTGCGATTCTGGAACGCGTGGCAGGGGAGTATGCCATCACTGCACTTGGCAAGCATTACTGGAAGATAGCCGGGCTGATCCTTGCCTGGATAAGTTTTGCCTGGCTGGTGATACGGATCGCAGACATTCTCGGCGGCGTCTATCGCAATCGATTGATGCTGCGAATGCAGGTGGAGCGGGCTACATTTGTCAATCTGCTGGCGCGCCTCTTCAAGATCCTCGTCGGACTGATTCTCGTCGTCGCCCTGCTATCCCAGGCCGGCGTCAATATCTCTGCTCTCATTACCGGCTTGGGAATCGGCGGGGTCGCCATTGCCCTCGCCGCGCAAAAAACCCTGGCCGACCTCTTCGGCGGCCTTTCCATCATCATGCGTGGCGCAGTCCGGGTCGGTGATTTCTGTCAGATAGCAGGCATCAGCGGCACCGTTGAAGACATCGGAATCAGCTCCCTGAGGCTCCGGACTCAGGACCGCTCCGTCGTCTCGATCCCCAACTCAAAAGTGGCGGAAGCCAACCTTGAAAACTTCGCTCTCCGTGATCAGTTCTGGATCCATCAGATCTTCACCCTGCGATTCGACACGCCTCACGACGTCACCAAGATCGTGATCGACAGAATCATCGCAATTCTGAAAGGCCATCCGGAGATTGACGCTAGCTCAGCAAGGGCAAGACTGATCAATCTCACTGCGTCAGGTCCACAGATCGAGGTCTTCGCTTACTTCTCCAGATCGGGTGCAAATTGGAACGTCTTTCTTGGCGAGCAGGAGGGCCTGCTCCTCAAGATGCTTGCTGCGGTCGAATCAGCTGGAACCAGCATGGCTGCTCCGATCGGCGTGCTGCGGATGGACACCGAGAAAAAATCTGACTCCGCCGACCAACAACAACAAAACTAGCTCCCGGCTCAGATTCGCATTGGCATCAGGATGTACCGGTATCTCACATCCTCATTCGCATCCTCGGGCCGCATCTGCCCGGCGCTCTGCGCGTCTTTGAACTCCAGACGAACCTCGCCTGTGTTCCCGATCGCCTTCAGAAAATCGATCAGGTACTGGCTGTTAAAACCAACCACCAGCGGATCGTAGTTGTACGGAGTCTCGATCGTATCCTCCGACTCGCCGGCATCGGTCGAAGACGAAGAAAGCTTCAGCTCATTCTGCTCCAGCCGAATCTTGATAGCGCCACTGCGCTCGTCCGCAAACTGCGCCACGCGCTGGATCGAAGCCATCAGATCCTCCGAGCGCACGATCACGAACTTGTTGTTATCCCGCGGCAGCACAGCCTCGTAGTTCGGGAACTGCCCGGTCAGCTTGCGGCTCGTCAGAACGCGTCCGCCAACCTTGAAGAACAGCGTCTGGTCGTCATCCGAAAACTCCAGCGTCTCCGCCTCGGTCGAGCCCAGCAGCGACGAAAGCTCGCTCAACGCCTTGCGCGGAATCAGCGTCTTCTTCTCACCCGACACCCCCTCCAGCGACTCGCCCTGCTTCTCGATGTGCGCCAGCCGGTGGCCATCCGTCGCCACCATCGCCATGCTCTCGGCCTTCAGAACCATCAGTGCGCCGTTCAGCGTGTAGCGGCTCTCTTCGTTCGAGATCGCGAAGATCGTCTTCGAAACCATGTTCCGCAGCGACGAAACCGAGATCTTCACCGCCCCGCTCGCTGGAAACTCCGGCACCTGCGGAAAGTTCGCTCGCGCCATCCCAACCATCTTCGTGTTCGAGCGGCCCGCACGAATCTGCACCCAGTGGTTATCCATCAGCTTGATCGAGATGTCGCCTTCAGGCAGCAGCTTGATGTAGTCATACAACTTGCGCGCCGGAATCGTGCACGCCCCGGGCTTCTTCACCTTCGCAGCGCAACTCGTCCGCAGGCTCTGGTCGAGATCGGTCGCCGTAATCGTCAGCTTGTCGTCACTGGCCTCAAATAAAAAGTTCGAGAGAATCGGAATCGTCGTCTTCCGCTCGACGACGCTCTGCGCGGCTGTCAGCTCCCGCAGAAGCTCCGCGCGCGAAACGCTGATCTCGAGGTTGCCGGTGGGTGCTGCTGCTGCGGTCGTCTCGGACATCTGGGGCTCCTGGGTGGCACTCGTCACGGTCGTTCTCTCCGGAAAAATCGATTCCTTGCTGCTGGCCAAACTGTACACCGAATCCCTTACTCAGCGCACGTCCAGCCGAACAGCGTCTGCTTGATTCTAGGGTCGAACCGGTCCCCCGCGCGATAGATTTTTTGTGGAAAGCTTGGCTCCTGTGTGTGAGGATCGCGAAGGCCGTGAGAACAACGAGGATCGCATCTGCCAAGTGGCTCCCCAGCGTGAGCCGCTACTGCTTCTAAGAAACTAGATAAAAAGAGAAGAAATACTAGTAGCAGTAGTCGTTGTCGTTTGAAAAGTGGATAACCCTCCCATCTCCTCTCATTCCTCAACTTGAACCACTGGCTAGTTTTAGAAAACCATCCACATGGATGCGAACACTTCGGAAGACCTCTCTCCAATTCAATCCCTCACGGTCCATTTATCCCACTTCTCAACATCCCACATCCACAGTCCCCAAGGAGACCCTGTACCAATCGTGGGAATAATCTCCAAACAAAACAAAATACTGCAGTTATCACAACCACTTTTTTCACATCTTCATCTCACTCCAGAGGATAATCAGTCCCGAGGAGGAGAAGCCCTCCAATGAACATCGCCATCTTCGGCGCCGCTGGAGCAACCGGAACTCTCCTTACCGAACGCTGTCTCGCAGCCGGCTATACCGTCACGGCACTCCTTCGCAGACCGAAAACCTTCCGCCTTCACGACAAAGTTCGCGTCGTCCGCGGCAGTGCCTTCGATCCCTCCCCGGTCTCCGAGACCATCGAAGGCGCCGATGTAGTCCTCTCTACTCTTGGCGCCCGCTCCCCGTTTCGCAATGAGAACGTCCTCCCTCGCGCCCTCCCGCGCATCGTCGAAGCCATGCGAGAGACTGCATCGCGATCCAACGAGTCCAAACCAGTCCGCCGCATCATCGTCCTCGGTTCGGCCGGCGCTCTGCCCGACTCACTCGACAAACAACCCGCCTGGCGCCGCTGGTTCGTCCAGAAGATCGTCTACAACACCTTCCTCAAATGGCCCGTAGCCGAACAGGTCGCGCAATACGCAATCCTCTCCCGCAGCGAACTCGACTGGACCATGGTCATGCCCCCAATGCTCACCGACGGCGCCGCACGCCACACCTATCGCGTCGATGGCGACGCGCTGCCTCCCAACGCCAGTCGTATCTCCCGCCACGACGTCGCCGACTTCATGATGCAGCAGATCGTCAACCCCCAATGGATCCGCAAAGGGGTCTACGTCTCCTGGTAGTACCATCGGAGCACCACGAGACGAGGTACTTCGATGAACCAGCTCAGCAGGCTCTCTAGCCTCCTCCTGATCCTCTTGATCCCATCCATCTGTTGCGCCAAAGCTGCTGCGAATCAGACGGCTCGTCCGCAGATCATCTCCGGCCTCGGCACCGCAGCCTTTTCCACCTCCACACGCTCCCCCGAGGCTCAGACAGACTTCATACGTGGCCTGCTTCTTCTGCATGTCTTCGAGTATGACGACGCAGCCAGGGCCTTCCAGTCCGCCCAGAAGATCGACCCTGCCTTCGTGATGGCCTATTGGGGCGAGGCGATGACTCATAACCATCCCGTATGGAACGAGCTGGATGTACCCGCCGGACAAGCAGCGCTCAACAAACTCGCTCCCACTCCGGAAGCTCGCGCAGCCTTGATCGCCGACCCCCGGCAGCGAGCCTTCCTCGCCACAGTCGAAATCCTCTACGACGGCAAAGGCACCAAGCCCGAACGTGACGCGCTCTACGCAGTCGCCATGGAGAAGCTCGCCAGGGCTTACCCCTCGGATGACGAAGCCCAGCTCTTCTATAGCCTGGCCCTTCTCGGTCGCAGCGAATCCGTGCGCGATGTCCCGGTCTACCTGCAGGCCGCAGCAATCGCCAAGGCCGCCTACGAACGAAACCCCAATCACCCCGGCGCAGCGCACTACTGGATTCACGGCATGGACGACCCCGATCACGCCGCCGGTGCGCTCGTAGCTGCCCGCACACTTTCGAAGATCGCTCCTGATGCCGGCCACGCACAGCACATGTGCTCTCACATCTTCATGGCCCTCGGCATGTGGGACGCTGTTGTTAACGCCAACCTCCAGGCGATGCATGTCGTAGACGATCACAATCGCGCAATGGGACGACCCACGCTCGACTGCGGACACTATGCAATTTGGCTGCAATACGCGTACGAGCAGCAGGGACGCCATCAACAGGCGAACGACCTTCTGGCCGCCTGCCGTACTACCGGCAACGACTCTCTGGCCTGGATGGACGCCCATCCGGGGCAGCCCTCTTCCTCTCCAAAGGCCCGGCAGCGCCTCATCGACCGCATTGATGCCAGCCTCATCACGATGCGCGGAACCGCTGTCATCGAATCTCCGCAATCGAATAACACAGCGGTCTCAATGATCGTTGACACCGCGTCACTCAGCCCTGATGCTGCCTCGAACGCTGGCTGGGACGACTTCACCACCGGATACGCGGCGGCCCATCAAGGAGATCTTCCCACCGCGCAGGACGCGCTCAAAAAACTTCGCCAGTTATCGCTGACGTATCGTGCCAGACCCGCCGCAGAGCAGGAAACCGCAGCCAACCTCGATATTCTCGGTGACGACCTCGGCGGCCTCATCTTCAGCAAGAGCGGCGATATGCCTGCTGCCATCGCACTGGTGCAGCATGCGGCTGCAACCTACGACAAGATGGCCTTCGACTTCGGACCGCCTCCAATCCTCAAACCACCACAGGAGCTGCTTGGGGAATTGCTCCTCAAAGATGGCAAACCGAAACAGGCAACTGAAGCCTTCAAGTCATCCCTGAAGCGCGCTCCCAACCGCTCCCTGTCCTTGCTTGGCCTCGCGCGTGCGCAAGAGGCTGAAGGGGATAAAACAGCCGCCGCCGCGACGTACAAACAACTCCTCGCGATATGGAAGACGGCCGATGCTGGCAACCCGGACCTCGCAGAAGCTAAGCACTACATCGCGACGACAGGAGACAAACGAGCATCCAGATAGATTCAGATAGACCCACTGGAATAGCCCCTCAAACAGTTAGTCGCGATTCACTCCTCCCGAACGGTAAAGTAGTTGGTATTCAAGGAGTCCCTATGAAGCAGGTAAACCGCATCGCCGTCCTGGCCGCGCTCACACTCTCAGCAGCCGCGTTCGCGCAAACTCCACCGGCACAACCCGCCTCTCCCAAACCCGCGGGCTCCATCGCCAATCATCCCGGCTGGCCCGTCGCCAAACCGGAAGATGTCAAATCTCCCGAGGCCATCGTCGCCGCAGTCTACGACGTCATCTCCGGCGGAAAAGACCAGCAACGTAACTGGGACCGCATGCGCTCTCTCTTCGTCCCCGACGCCCGCCTCATTCCCGCAATCGCAGGCCAGGAGGGACACAACGATGCCCTCATGCTCTCGGTCGATGGCTACATTGAACGTTCCGGAGCGCGCCTCACCTCCGCCGGATTCTTCGAGCGCTCCATCCACAATGAGATGGAGCAGTTCGGCAACATCGTTCAGATCTGGAGCACCTACGAGTCGCGCCACAACGCCGACGATCCCACACCCTTCGCCCGCGGCATCAACAGCTTCCAGCTCCTCAAGGACGGGGACCGCTACTGGGTCGTCAACATCTTCTGGGACGCCGAATCCCCAACCAAACCCATCCCGGCAAAGTACCTGCCGCTCAAATCCCAGGCACGCTAAGGTTAGTTCGCCGCACCCACACCCTTGTCATGCAGCGCGACGCGTCGATCAACCTCGCGCTGCACCTTCATCATGTTCTGCTTGAGCGGTATGCCACGCTCGACCATCAGCTCTCCGCCCACGTACACGCGTTCCAGATCCGCCTGGCTGGTCACAAACACCAGCGTCGCGTAAGGATCGAAGACGTGCCCGAACCGGCTCGGATCGATCACCAGAAAGTCAGCCATCTTTCCCGTCTCCAGGCTGCCCAGCTTATCCGCGACGCCCAGCACATCGGCACTCCCCCTCGTATGGAGCCGCAGCACATCGTACGGACTCATCACGCCGGCGTTCTCATACTTATCGCGAATCGCATAAAGTCCCGTCCGCAAATTCTCAAACGGATCCGCGAGATCTGCGCTCGCCTCGCCATCCACGCCCATCCCCACGCGCACTCCGGCCTTCAGGTACTGAGGAATATCCGCAACCCCTGACGCCAGCCGTCCATTCGACAGTGGATTCCAGCTCATCGCCGCATGTGCCTGCCCGGTCGCCGCAAGAATCCCCGCGTCCGTATGGATGAAGTGTCCGAAGATCATCTTGTCCGTCAGCAGCCCTGCGTCGGTGAACCACTTGAACTGCTCCCGATCCGCCACCTGTGTCTCCGGCTGCTCGAGATAGTGGCTCTGATTGCTCACGTGATAGTGCTTCATCAGCGCAGCCTCGAGCACAGCCTGCTGGGGAGTGCCGTCAAACGAAGTGCCCCCGTTGATCATCACCGAAAGCAGCTTCGTCCTCGGCTGCTTCTCCGTCCACGCAAGAAAACTCCCCAACTCGCGGTCCGCAATCTCGGTCGTATAGGCGGGCCCGGACTTACCCGGCTCCCACCCATGGACAAATCTCACACCCGACTCCGCCTCACCGCGAAACGTATTCTCGTTGAACGCCTCACTCTGATCCCTGCTGTGCCCGCCATAGTTGAAGCTGTACGTTGCGGTAATTCCATGCCGCAGATGATCCAATCCACCCTCCAGCGTGAACCAGTACAGATCCTCCGCCGAGGCCTGCTTCACAGCTTTGCCATACAGAGCATCAATCCACCCCAGCAGCGTCTGATCCGAAGCCAGCCCACGATACGCGCTCTGCCATAGATGACTATGCGCCGAGATAAACCCCGGCATCACCCACCGCCCCTCCGCGTTCCAAACCGTCGCAGCCTTCAGCGAAGCCGGAGGCTCTCCAGCCGCAACCGTCACAATCCTCCCATCCTCCCCGATCACCAGATAACCGCGAAAAGGCGTCTTCTGGTCAGCAGCCATCGAGAAGATGTAAGCATTGCGAACAATGAGCTTGGCAGGAGCCTGCGCGACGCTGGACACCGGACACCAGGCCAATAGAAACGCGAAGACAGGGAAGAGAACAGCAAAACGGCGGAGTACGTTTTCGTTCGTCATACCCTTTTCTTATCCTGCGCCAGCTGTGAATACAAGAGCGAACAGGACGAATCAACATGCAGCCTGAATAAAAGAAGAGGTTAAAAAGAAAAGAGGCCAGCATCGTCGCTGGCCCCATCCCACATCCTGAAGATCGCTCTAACTTAACGTCTCCATCAACTTATTGATCGTCCGGTTCAGATCCTTATCCGCCCGACGCTGCTCATCGATCTTCGCAATCGAGTGCATCACCGTCGTATGGTGCTTGCCCCCGAACTGCCGTCCAATCTCCGGCAGCGAAGCCTCCGTCAACTGCTTCGCCAGGTACATCGCAATCTGCCGAGGCACCACGATCTGCCGCGAGTTATTCTTCTGCTTCAACTCCGCAACTCGCATCCCGAACTGCTCCGCCACGGAACGTTGAATCGTCTCGATCGTGATCTTCCGCACCTGCGTATCGATGAACTGCTTCAGGCACTGTTGCGTGACGGGCAGAGTAATCTCCACGCCATGCATGCTGCACCACGCGATCAGCCGCACCAGCGCGCCTTCAAGCTCACGCACATTCGTCCGCACGTTCGAAGCGATGAACATCGCCACATCCGTCGGCAACTGCGTCTGTTCGCTCTCCGCCTTCTTCTGCAGAATCGCAACCTTCGTCTCCAGATCCGGTGGTTGAATATCCGCAATCAATCCCCACTCAAACCGCGACCGCAACCTGTCTTCAAAGTCCGGTAGCTCTTTCGGAGGACGGTCACTCGCAATCACGATCTGCTTCATGCTCTCGTGCAGCGTGTTGAACGTGTGGAAGAACTCCTCCTGCGTCCGCTCCTTGCCCGCGAGAAACTGAATATCGTCGATCAGCAGCACGTCCACATTGCGAAACTTGTCGCGAAACCCGGTCATCTTGTCATACCGCACCGAGTTGATCATCTCGTTCGTAAACTTCTCGCCCGAGACATACGAGATGGAAGCATGCGGCTGCCTGCGCTTCACGTCATGGCCGATCGCATGCATCAGGTGCGTCTTGCCCATGCCCACGCCGCCATACAGGAACAGCGGGTTGTAAGCCTTCGAAGGCCGTTCCGCCACAGCCTGAGCTGCAGCCATCGCAAACTGGTTCCCACTTCCGATCACAAACGCATCGAACTGGTACCGCGGATTCAACTGCGACGCCGCGCTCCAGTCGAACCGCGCCTGCTCCGGCGCCGGCCCCTGCGGAGCGCCCATTGGACTGCCAAGCCGCTGCCGCGGCGCGCTCTGGCTATGGCTCGGCACGGGCGCAAACCCGCCATCCTCGCGCACCTTCGGAGTGCGAGGATCCTGCTCCGGAGTCGTGAACGTCACCGACTCCACATCAAGCCCAAGATTATCGATCGCCTCCTGGATCAGGTCGGCGTAGCGATCTCCGATGTGCTGAAAATCCGCGGACGGAATCCGCACAAAAAGTCTCTTGCCCTCAAGATGGGAGAATCGAGTCGGTTTTAGCCACGTCTCGTACGACTGGCGGTTGATCTTCTTCTCAAGCGCCGCGAGGATACGGACCCAGTAATTCAATACGGCGGTAGCCGTCGGAACGAATGACATTCTTTAGTTTCCTTGTCTCGTTTCCTGTTTCAACCCAGACAATGGCACTTGTAAAAAAACAGCAATAGCAAATAGGAGCCTGATCCTGCCCCTGTGGACAAGAGGAATCCCCCCCGAGTTGCTAGTAAGTCTCTCCGTGGATGCCGATCCGATGATCTGGCGGCGAAGAGGAGTTGTTCAACTGAAGCAGAGTGCGGAACCGCTGGACCTGCAGAAAAACGTCTTACTAAACGGGTTCGATAGTAGCACGGAAAACGGAGCCTTTTTCAAGCTGATCTTTCAAAAAAATTAAGTTGCACCATTCGCGGTGAAGAACACTTTCTCGCGCTCTCCAGGAAGAAAAGATTTCGCAGCTCCGGCGCATTTTGCGCTACAACTTCGCTTCGTCTTGTGATACTCGAACACCACCCGCAACAGTTTTCTATCACTGGTATTTCATGCAGCATCTTCCAAATTCCTTCGCTCATCGAGCTCCAATGGTGTTAAGCACACACACTCACGGTTTAGCCGGCAGCGTGTAATCGAAATCGTACGTGTGCTTGCCGTCGGCGGCGATGTTGATGGTAAAAGTACCAGCCAGCCCTGCGAGTTCACCTGTGCCCGAGTCAGGCACAACGGTTACGGTGAGGGTCGGCTTGCCGCGATCCATCAGTCCCAGATGAATCAGCGAGAAGTTGCCCGAGCGACCGTCGACCTTGCCAGTAACCACCTCGACAGCGACATACCCAGCCGAGCCCTTCGTCTCCGACATAGCAGTTAGCATCTGGCCGGTGCTGACCCCTTCAATGCCGCCGTGCAACTGCTTGTTGATGGTCATGCGGCCGAGCGATGGTGTCGCAGGAAAGTCTGATGGCAAAACCTTCACCCCCGGCTCGAAGCTGCCCGAGGTGTGATGCGGCGCCGCGCTTTCTTTCGCTGCCTGTTGGCCGTAGATCGCCGGAGAGAGGAGAAGGGCCAGCGCAAAGATCCGACGACTCATAGGGATACCTCTTCTTGATCCTGAATTCTCAAACTCTTGATCCTAAATCTCAAACAAACATAGATGCGTCGCGCCTTCCGCATACCCAAAAGACGCATTCACTCAACCCTGTGAAAATCGCGTCATCTCAGGTATACTCAGAGATTGCTGCTATAGCTAAAAGTTTGAGCGGGAGCTGTCTCCTGCCGCAGGAGTTTTTGTCATGCCGAAGCGTACCTTTCAACCCAATCGTCGTCACCGCGCCAAGACCCACGGCTTCCTCAGCCGCATGAAGACCAAGGCTGGCGCCGCAGTTCTCAACCGCCGCCGCGCCAAGGGCCGTCACAAGATCGCCGTCAGCGCCGGTTACCGCGACTAGTCTCTCGCCACCATGCCTTCGAACACGAAATTCGAAGCGCAAAAAGCCCCCATCTCGCTGGAACTCGCATGTTCCGCTCTCTCCGAGTTGTGGTCACCGCGAGTCGTCGGTCAGGTCAACAACCAATACATCAAGGTGGCAAAGGTTCAGGGCGAATTTCCCTGGCACTCCCACGAGCATGAGGACGAGATGTTCTTCGTCCTCCGTGGCCTCCTCACCATCGGACGAGCCGAAGCCGATGGCGGCCCTGTCTCTCTTCGCCCCGGCGAGTTCTTCGTCGTACCCCGAGGCATCCGTCACAACACCTCTGCCGCCGAAGAGACCTGGATCGCCCTCATCGAGACCGTAACCACCCTCCACACCGGCTCCGAACAAACTCCGATGACCCGCTCCATCGCCGAGCAACTAAGCTCCGCTTCCTGAAATCCCATCCCAAAAAACTTTTAGCGCGCAGCAATCACCGTAACCTTCTTCCTTTCTTCGATGTGCTGAAATCGCGCCTCAGACGCCGCTTTTCGCACTGGAATCGCGGACAACCCTACACTCCCCACATCACTCGAACCTACTATCAGCACCGTTGCAAGCGCACGATGAAGCGCCTGCTGATACTAGGGAGTAATTGAAAAATGACACAGCAAAATCAGCCGAATCCACAGCAGGGCAATAAACCCGGCCAACCGAACCCCATGCCGAACAAGCCCGGCCAAAACTCTCAGCAGAGCAACGACCAGCACGATCAGTCGGCCAACAAGAAGTAATCTCTGCGACAACTCGACACACGCAAGGCCCACCTGAAAGAGGTGGGCCTTCTTAACGCTCATCGGCCAGCTGCGCAGAGTAAAATAAGGTTCATGCGCGACTCGACATCCATCGCATCGAGTCCAGCCGTATGACTGCCAATCCCGCCACCTTCCGTCTTCGCAAACACGCCGACTTCCAGCGGGTCTACAAAGCCAGCCGCAAACAGTTTGCAAAGCAGATGACCTACTTCTTTCTTCTGCGCCCGCAGCTCGGTCCCGACGGCACGCCATTGCGCGGAGCAGACGCCGTCACTCCTCGCATTGGACTCACTATCAGCAAAGCCATGGGCAAGGCCGTCGATCGCAACCGTATCCGGCGCCGCATGCGCGAGGCCGTCCGCAGTAACCTCTCCGCGCTCAACACCCCGGTCGACGTTGTCCTTCACCCGCGCCGTGCCGTTATCGATCTCGAGTTCGCCACACTGGAGCGCGAAGTCGCCAGCGTCTTCCGTGCAATCCAGACCGCCGCGCAAAAGCAGTTGAACTCGGCTCCCCGATCCCGTCCCTCCTGACCGAAATGCCAGACCAGCGAACCCAGCTTCGCGATCCGCAGCACCTACTGGATCTACAAGTCCATTCTCTCGCCTGTCCTCCACGCCTTCAGTCCCTCCGAGTGCCTCTATCTCCCCACCTGTTCGGAATATGCCTACATCGCGCTCGTCCGTTTCGGCGTTCTCAAAGGTCTCTGGCTGGCTCTGCGCCGGTTCACGCGCTGCCACCCCTTCGCCAAAGGCGGTCTGGACCCCGTCCCCCCGCGAAACTCCGATCCCGTCCCGCCCGTCTCCATCTCAACAAACCATTTACCATAGAGCTAGCGCCCGAATCAGCGCACGAATCAGCTTCAAGCCCAGCTTCAGCAAAGAATAGGAAACCCTCTCTTGGCAGAGTTCAAAAACCCAAATCAGCAAGGCGGCGGAGACAACAAGTCCCTGCTCGTCATGATGCTCGTCCTTGTCGCCGTCTTCTTTGGCCTGCAATACTTCCGCAGCAAGTCGAACCCGCAGACAGCATCCCCCAACGCAACTCCCGCCGCTCAGAGTGTTGCTCAGAACCCTCAAAGCTCAGCACAGCCTGCCCCCGCCGCCGCCGTGACTCTGTCCGGCCAGCGCCCTTCAGCCTCAACGGTCCCAACCGTCCAGGCTTCTGCTGAATCCACCACGGTCATCGAAAACGAGCTCTACCGCATCACCTTCACTAATCGCGGAGCGCAGGTCACCAGCTGGATCCTCAAGCGAACCCCCTCCTGCACCTGTCAGAACTCCGACGGCAAGCCCCTCAACATCGTTCACACCCAGGCAGCCGACCAGTTCGGATATCCTCTCTCCCTCTACACCTACGAGCCCGCTCTCGCCACCGGCCTCAACAAGGCTCTCTACGTTCCCTCCGCCACCGGCAACCTTGCCGCCCCAGCCACACTCACCTTCAAATACTCCGACGGCGACACTCAGGTCACCAAGACTTTCTCTTTCGACGAGACCTACGTCCTCCAAGCCGACGTTCAGGTCACCCGCAACGGCTCTCCCGTTCGTGCACTCCTCAGCTGGCCCGGCGGCTTCGGCGATCAGGACAACGCCCAGGCCTACAGCGGCGCGCAGTTCGACAACTACCGCAACGGCAAGGACGACCACGTCGCTCCCAAGAAGGTCTCAGGCGGCGACACCCTCAACGGCCCCTTCGACTGGGTCGGAGTCAGCGACCCCTTCTTCGCTGCTATCTTTATGCCGGCCAGGCCCGAGACCGCGACCGTCGCCACCCTCCATAACCAGCTCGATGTGGCCAAGACGATCCGCCGCACTGGTATCGGCAGCGGCTCACCCGCAAAAGGCTCCATCGAGGTGCCGATCCTCGGCGCCGCGCTCGGCGACACCAGCGGCCACACCCAGACCCGCATCTACGTAGGCCCCAAAGCCATTAGCGTCCTTAAAGCCGTTCGCGCCGCCGACCCTAAAGTCACTCTCGAGCCACTTCTCGAGTTCGGCTTCTGGGGAGCCATCGGCAAATATCTCTTCCTCTCTCTCCAGTTCATCCACACGCATGTCGTCTCCGGCTGGTCCGGCTCCTGGGGATGGTCCATCATCATCCTCACCATCCTGATCAATATCCTCATGCTGCCGTTCCGCATCAAGACCATGCAGAACGCACTGAAGATGCAGCGTATCCAGCCGCAGATGAACGAGATCAAGGAGAAGTACAAGAAATACAAAGCCACTGACCCTAAGCGCAACGAGATGAACGCCGAGATCATGAAGCTCCAGAAGGACAACGGAGTTAATATGTTCGGCGGCTGCATCCCGACGCTCATCACCCTGCCGCTCCTCTACGCCTTCTTCACCATGCTGCCTCGCGTCGTTGAGCTTCGCCAGGCACACTGGCTCTGGCTGCCCGACCTTCAGGCTCCGGACCCGTGGCATCTCCTGCCCATCTTCATGGTCGTCAGCATGTTCCTGGTGCAGTACTATCAGCCCTCACCCGGTGTCGATCCCCAACAGCAGAAGATGATGGCCTTCATGATGCCAGCCATCTCCGGCTACTTCACTTTGACCTACGGCTCGGGCCTGGCCCTGTACTGGGCGGTCGGCAATTTCATTAGCATCATCCAGCAAATGGTGATGAACCGCACCAGCATCGGCCGCGAGATGCGCGAGATGGCCGCCAAGCGTGCACGAAGAAAAGCAGGAACCGGAGTCACTATCAAGGGAAAACGCTGATTCTGTTAGCGTTAAATCCTTCGTCCGGGTAAAGCAAGTTGTGCTGATATATGATATTTCAATAGAAGAGCTTCGTTCCCGCACCGAAAAAGAAACAGCAATGTTCCTCCCACGACGATGACAAATGTATTGAACGACCCGGACCAGGCAGCAAAGAAGATCGCGAGCTTCCTTAAAGCACTCAGCACGACAGGCGGCTTGAATCTCAAGTTCGAAATACTCGCCCACAACGTCGAGCCGCAATCCGAAGCGCAACCCAAATCGGCGCACCAGGCGAAGATCACAGTCGAACTCACCGGGCCTGATACCTCACTCCTGTTGGCAAGGAACGGCGAACTCCTCCACGCCATCGAGCACGTCGCCGCCAAGATTCTCCGCCTCGAACCGGAAGAGCACGACCAGATCTACTTTGACGCCGAAGGCTTCAAGGCCACCCGCAACCGCGAACTCGACCTCATGGCCGACATGGCCATCGAAAAGGTTCGCGCCACCGGCCGGCCCTTCTCCTTCGCGCCCATGACCTCGCGCGAACGCCGCATTCTTCACATGGGTCTGGCAAAATCCGGCCTTCCCACCGCCTCTTCAGGTGAAGGCCCCGGCCGCTTCGTCGTCCTCTATCCGGAAGGCCTCGAACCGGTTCAGCCGAAGGGACCCTCAGCGGAAGACCGCACCCGAGCCATCCGCAACACCTTCCGCCGCCGCTAACCCTTACCTACCCGTTTGGGAGGGGCGGCAAAGCCAACCCATCCGCGCCCCGCAACAACGCAATACTGTTCCACCCAAGCGCCGGCGCAGTCCATATCGATGCCACTCGCCCCACCACGCTGCTGTTCAGATACTTCCTCCACTCCTCCGACTCAGCCACTTGTTTGAGCACCCAGTTCCGTTCCTCCAGAAAAGGAACAAGCCGTTTCCGCGCCACGATGCGCCCTAATGGTCCCAACGGCGCATCATATCGGACCTCATCCCGCATCCTCGTCCCGTCATCCATCGCGGCAAAGTGGTGGTCATGTGCAAATCGCCGAAATGCCCCCTTCACCATCACATCGCGGAAGTGGCTGTACGGACGCAGGACCTCGATCCGGCTCTTGTGCTTAAAACGAAGGCCGAAATGCCGTCCTTGAAACGTAACCGTCTCGCCCTCGCTGATCAATCCGCTCGTCACTCCATCAATCGCCTTCTCTCCGCTCCTATGTGCCGAGAAGACGTGAAGGTCAATACTCAATGCAAGCAGAAAGCAGCGCTCCACCGGAGCATCAATCCATGTCGCCAACTGAATCTTTTCCATAAGTTAAACCGGCCCATTTCTTACTATTGAGTTAGACCCGTTACGCGAGAAGAAGTATCTTTCCGGCTGCACCCTTCTCCGCCGCAGCTTGTGCCGTGCCGGCATCCGAAAGCGGAACCATCCGGTCGATCGGAATCTCCAGTCGTCCTTCCGCCACATCTTCGGCCATCGTTCGCAGCATTACCGCATCCGGCTTCGACATAATCGCTTCAATCCTCACCGTTGGGTGCATCTTCGCATTGGCCGGAGCGCCCACAACTGAGGCAAACACACCACCTGGCTTCACCTTGCCCAGCAACATCTGCGCCGTCTCCCCATTTACAGTATCGGCCACCGCGTCGATAAACCCCAGTCTCGCCATCGCCGAGGGATCATCCAGCGCCAACACCTGATCCGCCCCCAGCGCCGCCGCCTCGTTCACCTGGGATCTTCTGACTCCTGCGATCACCACCGCGCCGGCCTTCTTCGCCGCCCACACCGCCGAACGCCCCACACTTCCGAGGGCTCCACTCACCAGCACCGTCTGCCCAGCCTGAATCTTCGTCCCCTGCGTAATCAGCTGCTCGCCGGTCAGAATCACCAAAGGCAGCGCTGCAGCCTTCACCAGGTCCAGCTTTTCTGGCACCAGCGCCACATTCTCCGCATCAACCACCGCCAGTTCGGCATAGGCCTTCCACCCCACGGCCATTACCTTATCGCCCGGCTTGAATCCGCTCACATGGTCACCGACCGACCGCACGATTCCCGAGATGTCTCTACCTAGAATTGCCGGCAGCTCCAGGGGAAATCGATCCTTCGCCGATCCACTTCGCATTTTGAAATCAATAGGATTCACGCTGCTCGCGGCGATCCGCACCAGCAGCTGGCCATCCCCCGCAACCGGATCGGGAGCATCTTCATAAACCAGCTCTTCCGGTCCTCCATACTTATGCAAGAGAACAGCCCTCATTGAAGACACCTCGACTTACTCAATAAGATGCATCAATTTATGCGGAGGCATACTCAATTTGCAACACAAATGCAAACAAATGCATAAACCCCATAAGTCTCTGGTTCTACTGTCCTTGATGCCGATAGTTCCAACCCAATGTTCGCAGAAGACTTAGGAGGTCAGGAAGCTCAGGATTTCGACACAGCCTCTTTCGGCAGATATCTTTCCCACTCCCTCTGGTTTTCCGCCACTCGCCGGAGCAGCACTAGCCGCCGGCGCAGTCGCCGTGCCAGATAAGGCACCATCACAAACTGACCCACCAGCCTCCCCACCGCACCCAGCGGCATCGTAAAACGGATCTTGTCGTTCAGTACCGTCCGCCCGTCCATCTCATAGAAGTAGTGGTCATGCTGATACCGCTTGAAACGTCCACGTGTCATCGTGTCCTGAAAAAAGCTCGGCTTCTCATACTGCGAGATCACGCTCTCATGCATCTGGGGAAACCCGAACTTCCACCCAGCCCACAGCAACATATCGTCCGCTTCAACCAGTCCGCTGGTCTTGCCCTCAATCGGCTTCATTCCATACGTGCGTCCGACTAGTTCCACATTGGTCGACAAAAGAAAACATCTCTCGATCGGGGCGTTAATAAAAATACTGTCGCCAATCGTAAACATTGAGGGAGGAGCTCCTGTGAAAATTGTACTGGTCTTTTAGTTGCTTACTCAACGAGTCGCTACAACACTGGATTCATCTGCGCTACCAATCCCTTCGCCCGCTCAATAAAATCAGCGAGCGAAACACTCCCCTCATCACCTTTACCTCGAGTCCGAACGCTCACCGCCTCCGAAGCCGCCTCCTTATCTCCCATCACCAGCACAAACGGCACCTTCTGCAGCGTAAACTCCCGTATCTTCGCGTTCATCTTTTCGTTCCGCGCATCCACTTCCACCCGTAGCCCCGCGGCCTCCAGCTTCGCCTTCACTGCACCCGCATACTCCAGATGTTTCTCCGAGATCGGAACCAGCCCAACCTGCACCGGAGCCAGCCACATCGGAAACGCTCCCGCGTAATGCTCAATCAGCACTCCAAAGAATCTCTCCACGCTTCCGAACAGCGCACGATGCACCATCACAGGCTGATGCTTCTCGCCATCTTCGCCCGTGTACTCCAGCTCAAACCGCGCCGGCAGATTGAAATCGAACTGCACCGTCGAAAGCTGCCACAAACGGCCCAGCACATCCACAAGTTTGATATCGATCTTCGGCCCATAGAACGCGCCTTCTCCAGGAATGCTCTTGAAGGGGACACCGCGCGTCGTCAGCACATCTTTCAGGGCTGACTCGGCGTTATTCCAGTCGGCCTCGTTCCCGACAAACTCTCCCGCTTTATTTGGATCATGCATGGAGAGCTCAACTCGATACTCATTGAAGCCAAAAGTCTTGAGCACGGCCTCCGCAAAATCCAGGCAGGCTTCAATTTCGCTGACGATCTGCCCCGGTGTACAGAAGATATGCGCATCATCCTGCGTAAACCCTCTCACCCGCAACAACCCATGCATCGTCCCCGACCGCTCATACCGATAAACATTCCCCAACTCCGCATACCGCACCGGAAGATCACGATAGCTCTTCGGAGAGTTCTTATAAATCAAAATATGCCCCGGACAATTCATCGGCTTCAGCCGGTACTCCGCGTCATCCAGTTCCATCGGCGGATACATATTCTGCGAATAAAACCCTTCATGCCCCGAGATCTTCCACAACTCCCGGCGCATAATATGCGGGGTAAACACCATATTGTAACCGCGACGGATACATTCATCACGCATCCAGTCTTCCATCACCTTCCGGATCAGACCACCCTTCGGATGCCAGAAGATCAACCCCGCGCCCGCAACTTCCTGAATCGAAAACAGGTCAAGCTGCTTGCCCAGCACACGATGATCGCGAGCCTTAATCTCCTCTAAGCGCTTAAAGTGAGCCTCAAGATCCTTCGTGTTGAAAAACGCAGTTCCATAGATGCGCTGTAACTGCTGATTCTTCTCGTCGCCCAGCCAGTAGGCCCCCGCGACCGACGTCACCTTGAACGCCTTTACCCGGCCCGTCGAAGGCACATGCGGTCCCCGGCAGAAGTCCACAAACCCGCCGTTGCGATAAAGCGAAATCTCCTCGCCCGGCTTCGTGAACTTCTCTATAAAGTGCACCTTCATGAAGTCGCCATGTTCGGAGTAGTCCTTCAGACCCATATCCCGCGACTCGATCTCGCGGACAAACTTCTCGTCTCGCGCGACAACCTCGCCCATACGCCTCTCGATTGCCGCCAGATCGTCTTCGGAGAATGGTGTCTCGCGATAAACGTCATAGAAGAACCCCGAGTCCGTCGCCGGCCCATGCCCCAGCTTCGTCTCAGGAAAAAGCTCCAGAATCGCCGTCGCCATCACATGCGCAGCCGAGTGCCGCACCACCTTCAGCGCAGCCTCATCCGTCTCCTTCAGCAGCTCCAGCGCGACATCCTCATTCAGAGGAGCCGCCAGATCCACCACCCGCTCTCCACCCGAAGCCCCGCCATACATCGCAGCCTCCGAGCCCTCTTCTTCAACACCGGAATCCGCAGTCGCCGCCGTCAGCGGACGAATTCGCGCCACCACCACCGCCGCTGCCAGGCGCGGCGAGATGCTCATCGCCACATCATGCGCTGTCGTACCGCGCGAAACCTCGCGCACAGAACCATCCGGAAGCTGAATCTTGATCATTTGCTCGCTCATGCGTAACTACCAGCATATTTCCTTTGCCCCTGCCGCACCAACTTCGATCCCACATCCGTTGCACTCACATTCCCATCCTGAACCATTCCCGCGTCGCCAGCAGAGTCGCATAATCGCTCGCAGTCCGTCCCCGCGTCGGAGACTCGGGCGAAAAAAGAGAATTCAGGCAGTCGGAAAGCAGGTTCAAATGCACGTATGCCAGGAATCAAAGCTCTCCTCAGCGGTCCGCTGCCCCGTGTGCGGCCAAAGTTTTCTCATCTTCTCCGACCAGGGCATGCTCGTAGAGCAGGACGCCACCCGCCGCATTATCCGCCACGCCCTTCGTACCCATCACACCTCCCGCTCCAACTCACCCAACGCCCACCCCACCAGACCCTTCAAGATCCCAAGCTGGTCCGGAGCCGGTCCCTTCTCCGCCTCCGGCGCCCTGGGCAGCCTGCTCGACAACGCCCTCTAACTCGAAATTGCTACGAAATAATAAATCTCGATATCGAGTGAATCCACAACACTTCGATGGACATCGAACTATGTGTCCGGCATTCCATGCCGCCCATAGGAGAAAAAGATGTCTACACTTCTTAAAATCGACGTAAGCCCGCGAGGCGAACAGTCCATCTCGCGGAAGCTAGGCAATCACTTCGCTACCGAGTGGCAGTCCAACCACGTTGGCGGCAAAATCATCACCCGCGACCTAGCCACCACCCAGATCCCTTACGTGGATCTACCCTGGATCGCCGGAGCCTTTAGCTCTCCCGACACCCACACCGCCGAGCACAAGGCCGCTCTCAAAATCTCCGACGAGTTTATCGCCGAGCTCCTGTCCGCCGACGAAATCGTCATCACCACACCTATGTATAACTTCAACGTTCCTGCCGTCCTGAAGGCCTGGATCGATCACATCGTCCGCCTCAACAAGACCTTCTCCTTTGGCCCCGAGGGCCTCAAGGGTCTCGCAGCCGGCAAGAAGGTCACTGTCATCATCTCCAGCGGTAGCGAATACACCGCAGGTTCACCCCTGGAGTCCTACAACCTCGAAGGCCCGTACTTCAATGTCGTCTTCGGCTTCATCGGTGTCACCGACATCACCGTCATCCACGCCGGAGGCACCAATCAAGTCGCCCAGGGTCAGATCGACGCCCCTGTCTTCCTCGAGAAGTTCATCCACGAGGTCGATCTGGCAGCAGCAGCCAGGTAAGCGTCCTTCAGGACGGCGGGCAGGCTCACAACTGCCCGCCATATCCACCCACAAACAAAAAAAAGGACCGCGCCATCCCGGCAGCGGCCCTGTGCTGTGTTGCGGCACGGTAATCTTATGCAATCTCTGGAATGCTCTTAACCGACCGCTCAGCATGCATGTGCTTTTTCAGCCATACGTTAGCCCTCCACCGTCCAACAAACGGCGCAGCGGCAATCATTCCAAACGAGATACCTAACGCGATATGCATTCAACCTCCTCCTTTCTCCCTGGGTCTTGCACCTATCCCGGGGATTGAACCGGCAGTGAAGCTGCAAAACATTGCATGTTGCAACTGTTGATTCCCTACTATCCGATGCCCGAACCACCCTCGATATCCCACCTTTGGGGGATGCTCCGAACTTTAGGGGCATGCCTGTCCAAAACTCCAGCTCCGCGCACCTGAGAAACCGACCCAAACCCACGCCTTCGCCTAAAATAGCCGCATGTCTTACAGCGCAGCGGTCGATCATCTCTACGCCCTGGGCCACGAGCTCGCTCCGCCATCCCCCGACACCCCCCGGCGTAAGTTCGACCTCGCCCACATGCGCGTCCTTGCTGCAGCCCTCGGCGACCCGCAAACCGCCTTCCCTTCTATTCTCATCGCCGGAACCAACGGCAAGGGCTCCACCGCCGCTACCCTCGCCAGCATCCTCAACGCCGCCGGATACCGCACCGGCCTCTACACCTCCCCCCACCTCTCCCGAATCAACGAGCGCATCCGGATCAACGGCATCCAGATCTCCGACGAAGACTTCGCCCGCCTCTACTTCCGCGTCGACGACACTGCCCAGTGCCTCGTTCGCGAAGGCGCCCTGCCTTACCCCCCCAGCTTCTTCGAGACCGTCACGGCCCTCGGTCTCCTGTACTTTGCCGGAAAGGAGGCAGATGGAACTCATCCCGTCGATATCGCCGTCCTCGAGGTCGGCATGGGCGGCCGTCTCGATGCCACCAACATCGTCGAACCTCTGATCTCGGTCATCACCGACATCGCCCTCGATCACCAGGACTATCTCGGCAACACCATCGCCGAGATCGCCCGCGAAAAGGCCGGAATCCTCCGCCCGGGCGGCACCCTGGTCACCCTCCCGCAACACCCCGAAGCCAACCAGACCATAGGTGAGGTCGCAACCGCCCTCGACGTCCGTGCCATCAGCGCCGCCAGCTTCATCCCGCACTCTCCAGTCCGGGCCTCCGCCTCCGAAGGCAAACCCGAAGCATCGCAAACCTTACCGCGAAATCATTACACCGTAACTCTCGCTGGAGAGCCCCTCGAGATCGACTCCCCACTCCCCGGCCATCACCAACAGCGCAACATCGCCCTTGCCATCGCGGCCGCAGTCGAATTACGTAATCCGCAAAGTTACAATTTAGATCAAAATAAGGCAATACGTAACCATATAGATTACAAAATAACCAATGCCGCAATAGAGACAGGCATTCGCAACACCAAATGGCCAGGCCGCCTCGAGCTCCTCACCTTCCCCGATGGCCCCGGCCTCCTCCTCGACGTAGCCCACAACCCCGCCGGCGCCTGGACCCTCCGCGCCGCCATCGCCCAGCTTCCTGAAGCACAGCCCCGAACCCTCCTCTTCAGCTGTCTCCGCGACAAGGACCTCAAAGAGATCTCCCAGATCCTCTTTCCCCTCTTTGACTCAACCACCAGCGACCCCGAACGCAGCAACGACAACATCCTCTTCGCCCCAATCCCCAACCCCCGCGCCGCAACCCTCGAAGAACTCCTCGCGGCCGCCCAGGCTCTCGACATTCCCGCCCAGGCGGCCCCGGATCTCGCCGCCGCCCTCGCCCGCGCCCGAGCCATCACCCCCAAAGACGGCCTCATCATCGCCACCGGCTCCATCTACCTCGTAGGCGTAATCCGCCAACTCGCGGAGCAGGAAGGAACAACTCTCCGATGGCAGACGATCTGACGCAACAGCCGGACAAAAACACTACTCCCGCCAAGCCGGCTCCAAACGCAGAAGGCGTCCTCTCCGTCTCCGAACCCGACACGCCCGTCACCAGCTCAAAACAACCCCCGTTCGCCCTCCGCTGGCTCTCGTACCTCTTGTTGGTCCCTCTCGTCGGCCTCGCAACCGCTGGCTTCGGCTGCATCTCCCTCCTCTGCGGACTCTGGGATAAATCCGGCCGCCAGCAGCACTTCATCGCCAGCCTGTGGGCCCGAACCCTCCTGCTCATCAGTCTCTCGCCCGTCAAAATCATCGGTCGCGAGAAGCTCCACGAGCACGAAACCGCCGTCTACGCCTCCAACCACCTCAGTTACATGGACACCCCGGTCCTCTTCGCCAGGCTGCCCTTCCAGTTCCGCATCCTCGCCAAACAAGGCCTCTGGAAGGTCCCTTTCATCGGCTGGTACCTCAACCGGTCCGGCCAGGTCCCCGTCGACACGAAGAGTCCTCGCTCGCTCGTCGCCAGCCTCAACCGTGGCGTGACCACCCTCAAACATGGCCTCCCGTTAGTCCTGTTCCCTGAAGGAGGCCGCACCGCAACCGGCCACCTTCAATCCATGATGTCCGGCTGCGCTTACATGGCCATCAAAGCCCAGGTCCCGCTCATCCCCCTCACCCTCATCGGCACCTACGAGCTCCTGCCCATCCACGTCTACGCCCTGCACCCGCGCCCACTCAAAATCATCGTAGGCGATCCCATCCCAACCACCGGCCTCACCACCCGCGACGCCGACGCCCTCACCCAGCGCCTCTACGCCTCCATCTCAGCCACCTACATGCAGCATCACCCGAACAACTCATCGAACTAAGCGACAATTACAGCCGAAGACATCCACCCTCGCAATTCATCCTGTTCTGCAGATGTGAGCTTGTCCTTCGGAATACGAATAAACGAAATTGGCCCGGGGAATAATAAAAACATCTCGGGCCGTTCTATCCACCGTTCAATACCATTCCATCTATATTCGACGTTCGCCGTGCCATTCTTTCTCTCAAAACGCAGTCCGGCCGGGTTCAATGTCATCTTTCCCACCAGATTTTTGGCCTGACGCTCGTATAACTTGCGAACTCGTCTCGGATAAGCAAACCTGGCCCACAGAAAAAAAACGGAGACGGCAAACTCGATCAAAAAGGAACTACTGAACCGTCGCTCGCCGATCCAGATGAGAACCGTTAGCAAAGCAAATACCGCGGCCAAAATCGGGTACCCGTACCAAATCAGGTAAAAGCACACGCGCCGGTAAGTCGTCGTGTTCAAATTAAACAGCCGGTTGCCCTCAAAGTACTCGTCATAAGTCATCGCAACTTCTATTTCCATGATTCTCCAGGGCAGCTTTTGTGAAACAAATTGGTACGAAACTCTACTCACAATAAATGAACTTCGAATCGAGAACCACAAAACTTCTGATCACCCTCACCAGTCGAGGAATCACGGTATCGTCGATGAGAGGACATGGAATGAATACGCCCAAAAAACCAATTCGTCTCTTTCGCCTTAGTTGGTTATTCCTACTCTTCATCGCCGCAATCATCGCTCACTCCCAGGCTCCAACCGATGATCCCACCTCACCCGTAGGCCACTGGGTCGCCGAACATCCCTCACTAGGCGGCATCGGCTCATGGTGGGACTTCCGCCCGGACGGAACCCTCACCATGCACATAGGAGCAATCGTCAACTCACCCATCACCCGCTCCGGAGACACCTTCACCTCGCCTTCCGCCACCACCACGGGCGCTCCCATCACGGTCACCTACCACGTCGACGCCGACACCCTTCACATCCAATCCCCAAACGTGCCGGAACAGACCTTCACCCGCATCGGGCCCGCACCCTCACCCACCGATCCACTCCTCGGCAAATGGAAACCACTCCCACCCGCGACCCCCAGCACCGACCCCAACGTCGCCGCTCAGCAAAAGATAATGGTGAACGCAACGCTGGCCTTCTTTGCCGATAACACCGAAAGCCTCCGCGTCCCCCTCACCTCCTCCGAAGGCACCTGGTCCGCAGCGACTCACACCTTCCAACTCGAACACGTAGCCACGTCCTACAGTTATCAGCGCAGCGGAGCCAAACTCACCCTGGGCCAGCCGCCCGACAACAAGAAAACCGACACCTACCTCCCCGATCCCATCCTCTAGCGCCAAACCGTAAGCAATTACCGGTACATTCTCTGAAAATCTCTCTCACCCAAACGGGTTACTGACGATCACCCATCGCTTGATAGACAGTCGAGTAGAGGGTCAGGAATGAAGAGCAATCACCCATCGATGAGCGTCCTGCGCGTTGGCTTATTTCTCCTCTCAATTGCGGCAACTCCAGCGCATTCGGAAATACTCTCGATCGCCCCAACCAGCTCGCCCGTCGGTGAATGGATCATCGAGCATCCTTCGAAAGAAGGCATCGGATCCTGGTGGGACTTCCATCCCGACGGAACCTTCACCATGCACATCGGCGTTATCGTCACCTCGCGTATCACGCGCGCAGGGGACACCTTCACCTCACCCGCCACCAACATCAAAGGCTCTCCCATTCCGATGACCTACCGTGTCGAAGGCGCCACGCTCCACGTCCGGTCCCCGCACTCCCCGGAGCAGACCTTCACTCGGATCGGCCCGGCGCCCTCCGCCACCGATCCTCTTCTCGGCAAGTGGAAGCCGTCTCCCCCCGCAGCTCTCAGCACCGATCCCAACATCGCCTCGCAACAAAAGCTGATGGCCAGCGCCACCCTCATCTTCTCCGCCGACAACACCGAAACTCTTCGCGTTCCCTTCAGCAACTACGAAGGAGTCTGGGACGCCGCCACCCACACCTTCCACATCAACAATCAATCCGCGTACACCTTCCAACGCATGGGTGAGAAGCTGGCTCTCGACCATACTCCCGAGGGCCACAAGACCGGCACCTACATCGCCGACACTGCCTTCTAGTCTCATCCCTGTCAGTCATTCCATCCGTTCGATCCGTTCCTTCCGATCACTGTTACGCATTACCCGAATCGCATTGAATCGGTGTCATCGGTGCGGTGTTAAGCCTTCCTTCCCCAATTCAATCCATGGTCGCACGCGTATCATTTAAGTCAGCCATGAAGCCCCGCATCGCCATCCCCCAACCCACCAGCGCCAACGCCGAGTACAACCAGCGCTCCTGGCCGCAGTACGCCTCCTGCGTCGAACGCAGTGGTGGCGAACCCGTCGCGATCCCGCTCGACGCCACTCCGGTCGAGACCATCAACCTCATCAACACCTGTCAGGCTGTTCTACTCCCTGGCAGTCCAGCCGACGTGAACCCCCACAAATACGGCCACGACCCCGTCCCTGAGTGCGCCCCCGCCGACCCCGCCCGCGAAAACGTAGACGAACTCCTACTCCAGGACGCGCACAATCTCTATAAACCGCTCCTCGCCATCTGCTTCGGCGTCCAGATCCTCAACACCTGGCGCGGCGGCACTCTCGTGCAGGACCTCACCCCGCTCCCGGTCAATCACTCCGCCGGCGGAAAAGTCGCCGTCGCCCACTCTGCCGCCGTCGCCCCCCAATCGCTCCTCGGCACGATGCTCACAGCGGAAGAAGCCCCCGAACAAGAAGACTTCCTCCGCCTCCCCATCAACTCCAGTCACCATCAAGCCATCGGCATCCCCGGCGACGGTCTCCGCATCTCCGCCCGCTGCCCGCAGGACGCCGTCATCGAAGCCGTCGAAGGCGGTCAGGACCCGCACAATCCAAACGCGCACTTCGTTCTCGGCATCCAGTGGCATCCCGAGCGCAGCTACGACATCAGCCCCGCCTCACGCGCACTCTTCGACCGATTCATCGCCGAAGCCGCAGCCTGGAAGCCACGCCCGGTCCATACCTCGGTCGCATTCTGACGCGCAACTACTCGGCGCATGTCTTAACAATCTCTTTCCGCCCGACCGAACTCCCCTTCGCACGTGGAACCCGCATCGCTGCTGACGGAGACGAGACAATCTCCCGATCATCGCGAACGGAAAGAGCACGAAAGAGATCTCGTGACTTATCCGCAAGCCCTCGCGAAGAAAGAGACGACAGCTCAACAGCCTGATCCGTAATCGTCGGCTGAGAGGCGTCGCCTTGGGACTGTATCTCTTGTCGCGTCTTACGTTCCTTCTTCGCCGCATCTCGTTCTGAAGCTCGTTCTGCAGATCGCCATCCCGGGGGACAGACAACATTAACCAACGGAACCCAGGAAAACAGACCAGCGATAACTCCAACCGTAATAATGGTGTGGATCGTTTCTTGAGTCATGACGCCCTCCCGTACCTCAAATCGAGGCCGTGCCGCATCAATTGGCCGGTATCCAGTAATGCGGGAAGCACGAAAGAAAGGTGCCATGCAGTACAAAAGAGAAAGAAGACATTCAATCGAGGCCGGGTGACCCATCTTCGCGACGGTCTTATCGTCGCTGACATGGGCATTCGCACTAGCCACTTACGTTGGCGCTTGCGCCTTGCATCTGGCACTTCAAAGCTTTAGCCTTGGGGCTCTCAGTCAGAGCTCTCAGTCAGAATCTCTCAGTCAACCCAAAAAGGGGCATCAGCCCCTAAACTGGGCCTCCTAAGCAGAATCAAGATGCCCACCCTCCCCGAATCCGCCATCACCAACCTGCTAACCCCCTACCTGCCCGAGATCCCCACCGCCCTCCCTCTCCAACTCTCCACCTATCTCGACCTCCTCCTCAAGTGGAACGCCCGCACCAACCTCACCGCCATCCGCGATCCCGAAGAGATCGTTCGCCGCCACTTCGGCGAGAGCCTCTTCGCCGCCCGCCACATAGCCCCCGGCACCCAAACCCTTCTCGACTTCGGCTCCGGGGCCGGCTTCCCCGGCCTCCCCATCGCTCTCCTCCGCCCCGAAATCGCCGTCACCCTCGCCGAATCTCAGAATAAAAAGGCCACCTTCCTCCGCGAAGCCGTCCGCACCCTTAACCTCACCACAGAGGTCTGGTCCAATCGGGTCGAAGCCATGCCCGCCACCCGCCGATTCGACGCAGTCGCCCTCCGCGCCGTCGACAACATGGACGCCGCCCTCCCCGAGGCGATCACACGAATCGCCGGCGGTGGTCAGCTTGTCCTCCTGACCTCGGCCGCAAGTGCACCGGCAGACGGCGAAACCGTCCCACTCCCTGGCTCCCAGTCCACCATCCTCTATCTCCAGACAACCCTAGGTAACCCGCTAACATAAACTAAAGTAATACGCAATCCCATTTTGGGATCAATTTGCAAAATAATTCGGAAAATAGTTGTAAGTGTAAGCGAGCCTTTGTTATAAACACCTTGCCCCTGGAAACAGGGAACTCCCCGCGAATATAGGCCGCGCAAGATGCAGGAAATCTCTGCGTCCCGCCAAGGGAGTAATTACATGGACGTAGAAAAGAACTTAGGTATGCTGATCCAACCGATTGCCCCTCTCGAGATGACTGCCAAAGAAAAGTCAAACCTCTTCTATACCTCTGAGGGGTATCAGAGAATTCTTGACTATCGCGTCGCCGAGATCCTCATAACGGCCGTCGTCTTCGGCACCATCCTCTTCGTTCGCCTCCGCCACTAGAGCCCGGCTGGGCTAAGGATCTCGACGTTGCATCAGACGTGAGATACCTCCATCCAAACTAGGCCATCCTTCGGGAATATTCGAAAGTGTTCCACGTGGAACACTCTTCCCTAGGGATCCTGTCCTTATAGACCGCTTCGAGCTCCTGCCGCTTCCAAACCAAAACCCACAAGCCTCAATTCCCCCCAAAAAACGTTCCACGTGGAACAAAAGATTTCCACACCACCCGCCCCAAAACCCCCACAATTCCGCCCGAAAATCACCCTTCCACAAGTTCTCCACAGCCCTCGCCACTTCTGCACAGCCACATCCGCATTGCCTCCAAACCATCCGCCCGATACCCTTCTTTTACGCCGATGATCACCCCCCAGCCTGACTCCAATCCAATCCCCGCTCCCACGCCATCCAAGGTCATCGCCGTCGTCAACCAGAAAGGCGGAGTCGGCAAAACCACCACCGCAATCAACCTGGCCGCCGCCCTCGCCCTCGAAGGCCTCCCCACCCTGCTCATCGACTGCGATCCCCAGGCCAACTCCACCGGAGGACTCGGCTTCGCCCGCCCCCGCGACGGAGAAGAAGCCCGCCTCAGCACCTATGACGTCCTCCTAGGCCACGCCACCCTCGCCGAAGCGCTTCTCTCCACCGAGATCCCCAACCTCAAGCTCGTCCCCAGCAGCAAGAATCTCATCGGCGCGACAATCGAGCTCATAGGGCTAGAAGGCCGCGAATTCAAGCTCCGCGAAGCCCTCGCTCCCCTCCGCGCCGACTATCCCTTCATCCTCCTCGACTGCCCTCCGGCCCTCGACCTCCTCACTCTCAACGCCCTCGTCGCCGCCGACGGCCTCCTGGTCCCCATGCAGGCTGAGTACTTCGCCCTCGAGGGCATCTCCGAGCTCATGTCCACCCTCGACCGCGTCACCCAGGCCTTCAACCCCACACTCTCCCTCGAAGGCGTCCTCCTCACCATGTACGACGACCGCACCAACCTCTCCCAGCAGGTCAACGAAAACCTCAAAGCCTTCTTCGACGACAAGCTCCTCAAGGCCACCATCCCCCGCAACATCCGGCTGGCCGAAGCTCCCAGCCACGGAAAACCCGTGGCCCTCTACGACCCAAAGTCCCGCGGGGCCGAAGCCTACCGCGAGCTGGCTCTCGAGATTCTCACCCGCAACAACCTCGAAAGCCCCGAAGCAAAGCGCCGTAAAGCCGCAGCAGCGGCAGCAGCCAGCACCCTTAAATCATTCCAGATCCCGGAGAAAAAGAAGCCACGCTTCTGGTCATCCACCAAAGAAAAGTAAAGTCGGCCGAAGGCCGAACCCAAAAAGTAAGCATTACCCAAACCGGTATACAAGTCACGAAGTGACCGCCCCACGCGCAGTGGGCCCGGCCGGCAGGCCATAAAAAGAAAAGAGATCATAAAAAATGACCACAGCCACAGACCCAAAACGCCGAGCCCTAGGCAAAGGCCTGGAATCCCTCCTCCCATCGCGCCCCGCGCCAGCCACAGTCCCGGTAATCACAGCCGCCGCCGAGCCCACCGGCAAGCCGCTCGAGATCCCCCTCGACCAGATCGAGCGCAACCCTTACCAGACGCGCACCCACTTTGACGTGACCCAGCTGAAAGAGCTGGCCGAGTCCATCACCGCCTCGGGCGTCGTCCAACCCATCGTAGTCCGCCCGCTCAGCCCTCCAAAAGGTCCAATCAAGTTCCAACTCATCACCGGCGAGCGCCGCTGGTTGGCCAGCTTCCAGGCCAACAAGACCACCATCCCGGCCATCGTTCGCCAAGTGTCTGATGAACAAACACTTGAGATGACCATCGTCGAGAATCTCCAGCGCGCCGATCTCAACCCCATGGAGCAAGCCCGAGCCTATCAACGACTTAGCCAGGACTTCAAACTCACCCAGGAGCAGATGGCGCAGCGCACCGGCAAAGAGCGCGCCAGCGTATCCAACTTCCTTCGTTTGTTACGCTTACCCGAACCCATCCAGCACAAAGTCGAGTCCGGCGATCTATCCTTCGGCCATGCCCGAACTCTGCTCGCCCTGGACACTCCGGAAGCGATCACCGCCGCAGCCCAAAAGGTGCTGGCCCTCAATTTCTCTGTCCGCCAGACCGAAAGCTACGTCCAGGGCCTCATCAACCCCGAAGCAAAGCCAAAAAAAGACCCCAAGCCAATCCAACCCGAAGACCCCAACGTCCGCGAGGCCCAGGACCGTCTCCGCCGCCACCTCGGCCTCAAAGTCCAGATCGAGGACAAGCAGGGAAAGGGCCGAGTCATCATCGAGTACTCCGGCCTGGAAGACTTCGACGCCATCCTTACCGCTCTCGGCGGTGAATAAGAAACGAACGAGAAACCATCGTCATGCTGAGCGGTGCGAAGAGTCCTCGCATTTTTCGAACGGCAGCAACAATCCCAAAAAATAGTTAAAACTCCGCTCCGAGGCGATACATTCAAAGAACGCGTCCAGGAGAACCGTCCTTATGTCCCGCATGAATCGCTGCGCAAAATATATGTTCCTGATCCTGTTACAAATTGCTGTTTTCTCCGCCTTCACGCAGATCGCGGCCGCACAAGCCCCCACGCGCACCCTCATTCGCACCGGCCATATCCTCGACGTAAAAACCGGCTCGGAGCCCGCCGCCCAGACGATCATCGTCACCGGCGACCGCATCACTGCCATCGCACCGACGGCATCCACCCCCAAGCAATCCGGCGACATTGAAATCGACCTGACCAAATACACCGTCATGCCCGGCCTCATCGACGTGCACACTCACCTCACCATGGCCAACAACTTCGACCCCTACTGGGAGCTATCCATGACTCCCGCCAAAGAGGCCATCATCGGAGTCGAAAATGCCAAGGTCACCCTCGAAGCCGGATTCACCACCGTCCGCAACGTCGGCGCCAACGACTACACCGACGTAGCCCTCCGCGACGAGATCAACGCCGGCCGCGTCCCCGGCCCGCACATGCAGGTCTCAGGCCCCGCGCTCGGCATCACCGGCGGTCACATGGACGAGAACCTTCTCCCGTACGAGTACCACGTCCACGGCCAGGCCGTAGCCGACGGCATCCCCGCCGTCCAGCATCAGGTCCGCGAAAACATCAAATACGGAGCCGACCTCATCAAGATCGGAGCCACCGGCGGCGTCCTCTCCAAAGGCGACGACCCGCAAGCCAGCCAGTACACCCTCGAAGAGATGCAGGCCATCGTCGCCGACGCGCACCGCCTCGGCCGCAAAGTCGCCGCTCACGCTCACGGAGCGCAAGGAATCCTCTGGGCCAGCGAAGCAGGCGTAGACTCCATCGAGCACGGCTCCTACATCAACGACGAGTGCATCGCCATGATGAAGAAGAAGGGAACCTACTTCGTCCCCACCGCCTACCTCATCGACTGGATGCAGCAATACGGCAACCTCCCTCCCATCTACCAGCAAAAGATGAAAGACGTCAGCGCCGTCGAAAAACAAAACGCCATCAAGGCAATCAAAGCCGGAGTCAAAATCGCGCTGGGCACCGACGCCGCCGTCTACCCCCACGGCCTCAACGCCCATGAGGTCGACGTCTACGTCAACCAGTTCGGCATGTCCCCGCTCGCCGCCATACAGACAGGCACGATCAACGCCGCCGATCTCATGAGCTGGACCGACAAAGTCGGCACCATCGAACCCGGCAAGTGGGCCGATATCATCGCCATCGACGGCGACCCGCTCAAAGACGTCAAGATCCTCCAGCACGTGAACTTCGTCATGAAGTCCGGCGTAGTCTACAAAAACGAAACCCACAAACCGTAATACTGGAATTGCCGTTGATGAAAATGATGTCGAAAAACCGTCTCGCTTAAGGGCACGGCTTTAGCCGTGCCGTAAGGGTCCTCTCGAACACGTCAAGATCTCCAGCACGTCCCTTTCGTCATGAAATCCGGCCATTGATGAAAATGATGTCGAAAAAAACGTCTCGCTTAAGGGCACGGCTTTAGCCGTGCCGTAAGGGTCGTCTGTAAAAGGGCTTTAGCCCCTGGGGTACGCTTTTGTTACGTACGCACATTTTTGACCAATTCCTGCGCACGATAAACTGATCACATCCGCATGAAAGCATCCCCTTTCGAATTCCGTTTCCGCTTCCTCATCCACGCCGTCATCTATCTCCTCGGCTTCACCGTCCCGTGGAACCACTGGCTGCACGTCGACTCCGCCGGCCCCAACGCACACCTCTGGGGAACCCTCGCCGCGAAGCTGTCCACACTCGGCCTCGCGAAGCTAAACATCCTCACCGCCTTCAACAACCTCCTCATCCTCGGAATCCTCTTCGCTCTCGCCGCAGCCATTCTCCGCACTTGGGCCGCAGCCTATATCGGCTCGTCCATCGTGCAGGACTCGGCCATGCACGGCGAAGGAGTCGTCGCCGCGGGCCCATACCGTCATCTCCGCAACCCGCTCTACCTCGGAATCTTTCTCCACACCTTCGCGCTGGCACTCCTCATGCCGCCCAGCGGAGCCATCTTCTGCATTCTCACTATCGGCATCTTCCAACTCCGTCTCAGCGCTGCAGAACGATCCTTCCTCACCGCAAAATTAGGCGAACCCTACCGCGCCTACTGCGCCAAAGTCCCGAGCTTCCTTCCATCTCTCAAGCCACAAGTCCCGCCATCCACCCTGCACCCACGCTGGCCCACAGCCTTCCTCGGCGAAATCTATATGTGGGGCGTAGTCCTCTCGTTCGCCGTTCTGGGCTGGCACTACAACGCCCTCCTCATCACCAAAGGAGTCCTCATCTCCCTCGGCGTCTCTCTCATCGCCCGAGCCTTCCTCCCCGCACCCAAGAAGCAATAGCCAAATTTTCATTCATTCTCAACACGCGCGGGCTGAATTCTAATTACCCTCGCAGAGACAACCGAAGCATCAAATTCTGCAGCATAAGATACAGGAGCTCCGAATACGTGATGAGCCATAAAACACAGCGCCCCCTCCTCCTGTTCGTCGCTCTTCTCTTAGCCCTGTTCACACTCCCACAGGCCCACGCCGATACCTACATCCTCTTCAGCTTCGTTGAGGACAGTGGTGCAGCTCCAGTTATCGGAATCGACGACGCAGGGGACGTTCTTATCCGCAGGAACCTTGTAGCCTGCGGGCTAAACGCCCTCAGTTGCTACTCAGTCTTTCAGCCCTTCGGCTCCCTAGTCACGACCGAGGCCCTTCCAGCCTTCAACTATGACAACGGCACACCCTGCTCCCCGAATCCGCTGGCCGCATTCGGTTTCTGCAATAACGGCTACGAGGCCTATTACGTGAGCACGGTCGGTCCCGATCGAGGTATATCTGGTGGTCCCTACACGGACGTACAAAAATTTCCGGACTCCGACGGTCTCGCGAGCCCCCATACTCTCCTGATCAATTCCTACGGCGACATCACCTGGACCGAAGGCTCAACCGAAGAGAACTACCTCGCCTACGACGTCACAAGCCACGAAACACCCGAGCCCGCCACCCTGGCGCTCCTATTAACCGGACTAATCCCGATAGCAGAAATCGCCCGCCGCAAACTCACCCGAGCCTGACGAACGACAAGCCATCCCTCGTATCAGTCTCTATCCTTCCGATCACTGTTACGCCTCACCCCGAATCGCCTTGAATCGGTGTCATCGGTGCAGATCGGTGTTAAGCCTTCCTCACCCAACCCAAACACCATCCAACAACCCAAAAGCAAAAAGCCCGTCGCACCCATAACATCAGGGACACAACGGGCTTCTTGCTGCCTTGTACATTACGCCTCAACAAATCGCCACGCTAAGGCGCATCGTTTGGGAGGGCTGTTACGGCACAAACATCTATCGCAGTCGCTGAAGAAAAACTACTTCTTTGGCGGAGCGATCGTATCCTTCGCAACCTTGGCCACGCGGAACTTCACCACGGTCTTGGCCTTGATCTTGATCGTCTCGCCGGTCTGCGGATTGCGACCCAGCCGCGCCTTGCGCTCCGCCTTCACCAGCTTGCCGATGCCGGGAATGGTGAACTCGCCATTCTTCTTCGTCTCTTTCACTGCGGTCTCTGCCAGCAGCTCAAGACCCGCTGCGGCCTGCTTATTGGTGATCTCGAGCTTCTCCGCCATGTGGCGAACCAGCGCTGTCTTTGTCATTCCTTTTGCCATTTGTCTTGCTCCTTCTGCTTTGAATAAATGTAATTTCTTAGGATCCACTCACCTTACCTGCATTAACCTCGGAGAGAAACGCATCAGTTTCAGATACGAAATCATCAATGTTTATGCGGGTGCAGAGAACTGTACCGCAATTCACCTTCACCCTTTCCGAGAGCTTTGTCAATCCCAATTCTTGGGTTTCCACAGGTTTTTTCAGGTTTTTTTAGGGTTTGACCTTATTCAGATACATTTTTCGCGAAAAATCACAGCAAAATGACGAAATTCCCCTTCGTCATCGCCGTCGTCTCACGCCAATCTCCCCACCCGCGACAATCTTTAACCCGCACCAGCACGACCGCAGAAACCTGCATCGGCTATGCTACGCTGAGCATCCATTCGCTGGCGCCGCTCAATCGACGGCACTGCCGCGCAGCCAAAGCATAAGGACTCATTCTCACACTAACAAAATTAAAAGGAGAAAAGAACCATGCCCACCATCACCACCAAAGACGGCACATCCATCTACTACAAAGATTGGGGCGCCGGACAGCCCATCACCTTCTCCCACGGCTGGCCACTCACCGCCGACGCCTGGGACGCTCAGATGCTCTACTTCGGCAATCTCGGATACCGTGTCATCGCCCACGACCGCCGCGGCAACGGCCGCTCCAGCCAACCGTGGGACGGCAACGACATGGACCACTACGCCGACGATCTCGCCGAGCTCATGAACTTCCTCGATCTCAAGAACACCATCATGGTCGGCCACTCCACCGGCGGCGGAGAAGTCGCTCGCTACCTCGGCCGTTACGGAACCGGTCGCGTAGCCAAAGCAGCCCTCATCGGCGCAGTCCCGCCACTCATGCTCAAAACCGAAAAGAATCCTCTCGGCCTTCCCATATCCGCGTTCGACGACATTCGCTCCGCCATGATCGTCGATCGCTCGCAGTTCTATAAAGATCTCACTCTGCCCTTCTACGGCTACAACCGCACCGGCGCAAAGATCTCCGAAGGCGTCCGCGACAACTTCTGGCTCGCCGGCATGCTCGGCTCCCACAAGAGCCAGTTCGACACCGTCAAAGCCTTCTCAGAAACCGACTTTACCGAAGACCTGAAAAAAATCGGTATCCCGGTCCTCGTCCTCCACGGCGAAGACGATCAGATCGTCCCCATCGACGCCGGGGGCCGCTCGTCCGCGAAGATCCTCAAAAACGCGACCCTCAAAACCTATCCCGCATTCCCCCACGGCATGTGCCAGATCCACGCCGACACCATCAACGCCGATCTCCTCGCCTTCTTCAAATCCTGATCACGAACACGCCAACTGGTGGCCCATCCTTCGCAGTCTCATCGCGAAGGATGGATCATTCGTGCCACGCGCGAACGGGCATGAATCCATTCCCTCCCCACCGCATCCTTCACTAAGAGAACGATTAAGGAAACAATCAACAAGAGGAACCCAGAATGCAGATCGGCATCGACAGCTTCGCAGCGCTAGTCCCGGACCCCATCACCGGCCACACCGTCACGGCGCAGGAGCGCATCGCCCATCTCCTCGAAGAGATCGAGCTGGCCGACAAAGTAGGCCTCGACGTCTTCGGCCTCGGCGAGCATCACCGCAGCGAGTACCTCGACTCCGCTCCCGCCGTCATCCTCGCCGCCGCCGCAGCCCGCACCACAACCATCCGCCTCACCAGCGCAGTGACTGTCCTCAGTGCAGCCGACCCGGTCCGGGTCTTCCAGGAATTCGCCACCCTCGACCTCCTCTCCAACGGCCGGGCCGAGATCGTCGCCGGCCGCGGCTCCTTCATCGAGTCCTTCCCCCTCTTCGGCCTCAAGCTCCAGGACTACGACGACCTCTTCGCCGAAAAACTCGATCTCCTCCTCACCCTCCGCCAAACCACCAACGTCACATGGTCTGGCAAACATCGGCCAGCGCTCACCGGACAGGGCGTCTTCCCTCGTCCCCTGCAAAACCCGCTCCCCGTCTGGCTCGGAGTAGGCGGCACACCCGAATCCTTCGTCCGCGCCGGAGCCCTCGGCCTCCCGCTCATGGTCGCCATCATCGGCGGCGAACCCCACCGCTTCCGCCCCCTCATCGATCTCTACCGCGAGGCCGGCCACCGCGCAGGCCACAAACCCGACCAACTAAAAGTAGGTATCCACGCCCTCGGCTACGTAGCCGACACCGACCAGCAAGCCTCCGACGACTTCTTCCCCGGCTACGCCGAAGCCTTCACCAAAATCGGCAAAGAGCGCGGCTGGCCCCCCGTCACTCGCAACCAGTTCGAAGCTCTCCGCCGCCCCACCGGAGCCCTCATCGTCAGCGACCCCGACACCGTAGTCGAAAAAGTCCTGCACTTCAACGACTCCCTCGGCGGCATCGAACGCCTAAGCTTCCAGATGAGCGTAGCCGCCCTCCGCCACGACAATCTTCTCCACGCCATCGAACTCCTCGGCACCAAAGTAGCCCCCAAAATCCGCAAAGCCCTACCCTGAGCTTTTTTTGTTGTCATCCTTCGCCGCAGGCGGAGGATCTGCGTTTGCAGTTCAAAACAACGGCCGCTTAGGTTTCCCCAGCAAAGGCGTATTCAACAGATCAATCACTGGAGCCGCCACCTTAAACCGCTCCACCACATCCTTCACCAGCGAAGCCTTCAAAGCCCGGTCCGCAGGCAAACTAGCCGACACGCCCCACTGCCGATTCTTCAGCAGATCAATCGCCGGATGCTCCTCCGCAAAACCCTTCGGCGCACGTGTCAGCGGATGTCCCTCATTCCCCGTCATCAGCCCCCTCAGCTTCTTACCCTTCATCAACTTCTGAAACTCCGCATAATGCTCCGCCAGGTAACGCCGAATCGCCAGCAACTGCTCCCGCTCCGGCATATACACACCAGCCGCGACAAACACCTCCTCCGGGCTCACATGAAAATAAAACCCACCGCCGGAAGTCTTCTCCAGCCCATCCCTAACCCACCACGCCGAAACGTGCGTCTTATAAGGCTGTTTATTCGGACTGAACCGGATATCCCGGTAAATCCGCATCATAATCTTCTGCGCGGGCCTTACATGCATCGGCGCAAACTCCGCCATCGCCTCATTCACCTCGCCGATCAGCGCCAGCATCGGCTCCTTCAACTCCTTCTCAAAAACCCCACGCCGAGCCTCAAACCACACGCGGTCATTATTCCGCTTCAACCCCCGCAGAAACTTCATCGCTTCGCCAGAAAAGTAAGTCGCCATGCACCCATCCTATCGTCGTCAGGTTGCTGTGTCGTCACCCTCAACCAGGGTGAACCGTACATCCGAAATCGGTGTCACACATGTTAAGACTCACAATACTTGCCCTACGTATCAACCCCTCCTGTATCCTCATCACCAAAGGCCAAACAACTCAATGGAACCCATGAACGTCTTTCTTTCTGCCATCGTCTTCATCTTCGCCATCATCCTTCTCATCACGATCCTCAAGACCCTCTACACCGTTCGCACCTACACCGCTGCGGTCGTCGAGCGATTCGGCAAGTTCAACCGCATCGTCCGCCCGGGCCTCCACGTCCTCATCCCCTATGCCGAGCGTGTCTACTTCGTCGACCTCCAGGTCAAGCAAGCCGAGTTCGCCGTCGAGACCAAGACTCACGACAACGTCTTCGTCCAGATCCCCGTCTCCGTCCAGTACCAGATCCTCGACGACAAGATCTTCGATGCCTTCTACAAGCTCAGCTCTCCGCAAAAACAGATCGAGTCCTTCGTCTTCAACTCCATCCTCGGCCACGTTCCCAAACTCTCCCTCGACGAAACCTTCGAACAGCAATCCGGCATCTCCGTCGCCGTCAAAACGGAGCTCGACTCCACCATGTCCGGCTTCGGCTACAACATCCTCAACGCGCTCGTCACGGACATCGTCCCCGACGCCAAAGTCAAAGACGCCATGAACGACATCAACGCCGCGCAACGCGCACAGGTAGCCGCGCAAGCCCGAGGCGAAGCCGACAAGATTCTCAAAGTCAAACAAGCTGAGGCCGAAGCCGAATCAAAAGCCCTTCAGGGCAAAGGCATCGCCGCCGAGCGTCAGGCGATCATCGACGGTCTCCGCGCCTCCATCGAAAACTTCCGCGAGTCCGTACCCGGTTCCACTGCCGAGGACGTCATGGCCCTCGTCCTCCTCACCCAATACTTCGACACCCTGCGCGACATCGGCACCAAGGGTGGCTCCAGCACCATCTTTCTCCCCAACAATCCCGGAGCAGCCAACGACTTCCAGACCCAGATCCTCGCAGGTCTCAAAGCAGGTGGTCTCGGCAACATTACCACCCCGCTCACGGCGCACATTCAATCGCCGCCGCCACTCAATCCATAGCTCTCAACACCCAACCACGTCGGCAGCAGAAGTGACACTGTTCGACTGCGGAGTCACGGCAGTCCTACCCCAAAAAACCAACCAGTTTCTGCACAAGACTCTTCACCTCGGTTGCCCCCGCTGCTTTCTTATCGAACTTCACGCTCCACTTTCCAGTCGAGTCCACTGAGAACTGCACCCGCGTCTGCAGCACCAGCAGAACCGCCAGCGTCAGTCCAATGCCGAAGTCGAACGCCCGAGCCGGCGGCCCTGCCTCGACGATCCGTTCAATGGCAGCCTTCTTCTCCGGGTCCTCCGCAAGAACCGCAAGTGCCTGCCGCGCCAGCTCGCCCTTCGAGATCCCATCCCCCGCACCGGAACCCTCGGAGACCTGAAACTCCTCCTCCAGCGCCTGTTTCACCTCCGGACTCCACGCCATCTCGGAGCCCGCCACCGCTGGCCCTGGCCGCACAACCCTGCCAAGAACCCATTGCGCCGTCGCATCATCAAGCGATTGAATTAAATCCGCCATCGTATCGAACTCCTTCGTAGTTTGCGTCTCCGTAAAAAATCCTCAGAACACGTTCACTGAACCCGCTTGCTCCCGCCCTGCTGCTGTGCAATCGCCAAGCGGATCGCCGCAACCAGCCCCTGTGCAGCTGCCATATCTCCCGACGCGACATCCAGCCCAGTACCTCCTTCGAGGTTGTGCATCGCAGCTTCAGCATAGGCCAGCGCATTCTCCAGACGTCCTGTCTTCGCGTACGCACGAGCGACCTCGCGCCGTCCCTTCGAAGCTCCTCCAACATCGCCGCACGCATCGGCAATCTGAATCGACCTCTCATAGTTCTGGATAGCAACATCAGGCTGTCCGGCATCATCGTAGATATTCCCGATCAGATGATGGATCTGCGACGCAAACGGATTCGTCGGAGGAATCAGCTCCGCACCTTTCCTCGCATAATTCAAAGCCGTATTCACCAGCATATTCAGATGCTCAATCGCGGTTTCCTCTCCCAGCTTCTCAAGCAGGGCTTCCTCGTTCAGTTTTGCGTCGACAAACCGGTGATAGTAGATCTGCCCAATCTCATGCAGCGCATGGCTCGCCGCAAACGGGTCACGCCGCGCCGTCGCCAGATCCAGTATCCGCTGATAAAACTGCTCTGCCTTCACCAGATCGCGAATCTCCGGAAAGTCCACATACGCATGCCCAAGATGCATCGCGGCAGATTCAATGCCATCCCGTTCCTCCAGCAGCTCAGAGATATCCAGCGACTCCTGCAGCGAACGAATGCACTTCGGATCGGCGTCCAGCCACTGCATAATCCCATAGTTTTGCAGAACCGTCCCCAGGTTCGACAGCGCTACTCGGCTCTTGCCTTCAGGCTTACCAGTGACAGGCGCGGGAGCCTTCCCCACCTCTAATCTTGCATACGCCATCAGGCGCAGGTAAATATGTTCTGCCTTCAGCGCGCCATCCTTGCCTAGTCGAATATCTCTCGCGCGTACAGCCGCGAACTCAAACCACCAATCCTCCATCCCGGGACGCGGATCACTCGTAATCGGATCGAGAAAGTCTGGAACCACATCTTCCAGTACGCGAACATACTCCATCTTTCTGCCCGTCTCCGAGTACACCTTGTTGATCACTCGCAGCAGACCGATCACCTCTTCCCACCATGCATGCGCTCTCGCCAGCCGCAGCGCATGAAGCACGTTCTGCTCATCCGCAATCATGGCGGACAGCAGATCGCGCTCGCCGTCGCCATATCTCTTCGCGATATACTCGCCAAAGCCAACAACCGTGCTGACGAACGCATGCGTCACCCCGGCACGGTCCGTGTAGTAGCTCTCGAACAGCTTCTTGAAGTACCACGGTATCGCAGGATGAATCGTGTACTGCCCGTCCGGAACCACAGCAGAGAGCAAACCCACCTCAGCCGCGCGATTCAGCATCACGGTGACCTCTTCCCTCGAAACCGTTTGCAGTTCTTCGCTATACTTCCGCCCCGCATCGCACAAAACAACCAGAGCCCCCGGCGTCACAATCCCCTGGAACAGATGAAGCAGCGCAAAGACCCGCCGCTCCGCCTCCGTAAATCCGTGCTTGAACCCATAGCTCACCGAAGCGCCCAGCGAGCGATCGCGACCCTGCGTCTCGTCGTCGTCGACATCAGCCGTCCCTTCACGCAACTCCTGGACGAACCCTTCGATCTGCTTCCTCGTCTTCAGTCCATTCCGCAGCGCCTCGCCCACCAGCACCGTAATCGTGAACGGATTTCCGCGTGAGAACTCCAGCAACGGACGCCAATCCTCCACCTCGTTCAGCTTGCGTCCCTGCCGGTCGGCCACTCCCTTGGCCAGTTGCACCCGCTCCTGCATTGGCATCGCCGGTACAGTGATCCGTCGCGGAAGATCGCCAAGCCACAGATGCTCATCACGCCGCGAGGTCAGCAGAAACTTCGCCTGCGTCTGTCCTGCCGCGCGCAGAAAATCCACCAGCTCCCTCTGCTCCTCCGCGCTCCACGCAGAGGGCGTGCCCGTCGGAAAGCCAGCGATCAGCTCCACATTGTCCCAGACCCACAACACCGGAATCTGCTGCAGAATACTCAGCGCAACCTCTTTCCTCTCTTGGTCCGACAGCGCCAGCCAGTGAATATTGTTCGCCTTCAACGCAGGAGAGAACCGCTCGCCCAGCTGATCCAGCGCGCGGGCCAGCGGAAGATGCTGTTCGAAGCTCGTAAACAAAACAAAATTGCCGATCCCGCCCGTCTCCATATACCAGCGCACAAACTCCACAGCAGTCGACGTCTTTCCGCTTCCCGCATATGAGTGCAGCAGCACAATCGACTGCGTATCGAACGCCCGGTCAAGCGCCAGCAACGTCTCGTCCCGTCCAAAAAATCCAATATCCGGTCGCGGCGGCAGAGCATCGTTGCTCTGCGCCGCTCCCTCAAACTTTCCTGCATCCAGCGAGATCGTCAGTCCCTGGCTCTCCATCTTCGGAAACAGCGTGATCGGCGCAGCCTCATAAACCACCGGAACACTCCAGTCCTCAAGCGCACAGGGAGCAAACGCAATCTCCCGCAGCGGTTGCGCCGCAAGATTCTTTCGCGCAGCCGTCGCCGCAACTCCCACCGAATCCCCCTGCACCAGCGAGGAGTAAAGCTCCGTCACAAACTGCGCCGCAGTGATGACATACACGTTGTACCGCATAGCCACAACGCCCGAAACACCAGCGTCCATCACCTCCTGAGCCAGCGAACCGAACACGCGAACCTGCTCATGAGCTCCACCAGCTCCATTGCTCAATCCGCCCGTTCCATTGCCCGCCGCAGCATCGCTCGCCGCCTCCGGTTGCGATGGCGGATCCGCATGCGCCGAGCGGCACGCATTCAACACCAGCAGCGGAACATGCGCCTCGGCAAGCAATCCACCCAGACGGCTCCCGTCAACCAGCTCCTGGTTTCCCGCAGCCGCGCTCTCAAACAGAAGAAATCCATGCTTGCCCTCACGCGCCCGCGCGAGCATCACCTTGCTCTTCTCCCCGCCACCGCCACCACCGTTCTGCTTGATATCGGCAAACACGCCGTGCCCATCGAAATGCACAATGTGGTAAGGCTTCTTATCCAGCTTCGCGCGCAGCAGCGTCTTCGATAGCTGATCGAACGTCGGCGGCCGAAGCACACGAAGCTCGCAACTCTGCCGCGCCTCCGCCTTCAAGCCCTTCACCAGTCGGCTCGCAACCGAGCGGAACGGAACATCGTCGCTCCCGCCCGGCCTGCAGATCACCAGAAGAACGCGAATCGCTCCTCCACCTGGCTCCACCAGTCGCGCCTGTTGCGCCGGAGCAGGATGCGATCGCACAAACGCCTCCGCCCGCAATGCCAGCGAAGTATCTGTCTTGGGGTCGCGAATCAGCTCCCATGGAATACTCGCGGCCTCCTGAACTCCCGTCACCACCTCCACCCGGTACCGATCGATCTCCGACCGCACCGTCGCCCACAAATCACGCGCATCATCGCTGCTGTGGAAGATGCTGCGAAACAGCTCTCGCCCGATCTCATCCAGCCGCTTCACAATTCGTGCGGCAATCTGTGGCGCAGGATCAATCGGATACTGCAGATAGTCCTCGAGGTACCAGCGCATGTCCTCGCGTTCCTGCGCCGTCAGCGCAAAACTGAACTCGCTAGTCGCAGCCTGTCGCGCATACCCGCTGCGCTCCAGGGCAACCTCAATTCGATATCGATCCACGCCGGCAGTCGATTGCGTCAGACGAAGCAGAGCCATAGGACACCCTCTCAGGGGGGAGAAAATCGCGCAACAGGGCCTGGGGTCTTGGGATACTGGCTACCATCCTACAGTGATTTTTTCCCGGAAGTATCTCGCCGGCAACGCCGCGCTCATAGCCGAAAAGAGCCCGTCGGGAAGTCTTTTTCCTTCTCTCCCTGCAAACTTTTTCAGCAACTTCTCTGCGTTCGAAACCTGATAAATCCTGATTTGACATTCGAAACGCACAAGCCTATCTTCCTCGTCAGATTCATCGCCCCTGGGAATTCTCGGCCACTCCCCATCGACCGTAGAGAGCGCTTCCTGAAAGCTCGCCTGACGCTTGTGTCGTCTGCTTTGCTCCTTTTGTACGGATCCCTTTGGTCTGCATTGGTGTAGTCACCATTCCTCCGGGCCTCCAAATCAAAATCCACAGGAGAAGTTCATGAGCGACCCTACGCAAAATCTGGATCTTGCTGCCCGTGCCGTACAGACCGGGCAAGCCGTGGCACGCCTCGCAACCGATGACGTCATCTTTCGCGCTGCTGTCGACGCCTTTCGTGCCGGAGACACAGACAGCTTTCTCCGTCTGCTTACCCGCGTCAAAGCCACACAGTACTGCGAAGAGATCTGTCGCTGGTTCGCCAGCAAAGAATGTGTCCTCGAGTGTCTCGAACTCTGCGGCATTCCCAAACTCGATCTCACCCTCGAGCAGATCGTAGCCGGAACCGCTGAGATCGCCCGCGTCAGCGCAAATCAGGAGGCGATGGAACGCCTCGCCGATATCGTCGAGCGCCGCGACACGCAAAGCTTCGCGGACTTCGTGAAACAGCAGAAGCTGCAGGAATATTGTCGCCTCGTCTGCCACTGGGCCTGCAGCATTCACTTCGGCCTCATCTGCGAAATCCTCTGCGGCCCTGCCATCCAGGTATCCGAGAGAGACCTCGCCGACCAACTCGTCCTCTCCGGAAAAGCCATCGCCCAACTCGCCAAAGATCCCGTTCAGCTCCGAAGTGTCATCGATGCCGCCATCAAGTTGAACTGCGAGTACCTCCAGGACGTCGCAGCCCGTTTCGAGCAGTGCTATCTCCTCTGCCGATGGATCTGCAGCTGGCGCTCCATTTACGTCTGCTCCCCGGCATGCCGCATCCTCGAAATCCCCAGGGACATCATCGACGAAGAGCGGCAGTTCGCGCAGCTCTCAGGCCGTCTCGCCGACGGAGCCAGCAACTATCAGCGTCTCTTCAGCTCCATCGAGCTCTCTGACCTGAAGGCCTACCAATCTCTCGTCGAAGAGCTGCAGATCGGTCCATTCTGCTTCCAGCTCTGCCACTGGGTCTCCTACGAAGTCTGCAATCGCTTCTGCATCTGCGTCTGCCCGCCACCGGAGCTCATCCCGCAGTTCACCCAGATCGGCAATCTGGTCTATGCCACCCAGATCGACAGCGTCCTTCCTGCGACAGGCCTCACCAACGGTGCCACCCAGGCCTTCTACGGCAACTTGAGGCTCAATGGTGTCCTCACGCAAACCCTCGGCGGCCAGCCGCTTGAGTACGACTTCGAATACATGCCGCTCAACGTTGCCTCCACTACATTGGCGGTCGCAATCGGCGCCGGCGATACCACCATCAAGGTCGCGTCTACTGCGGGCTTCCCCGCAGCCGGGCCATTCAACGTAGTCATCGGCACCCAGGCTGCAGGCTACGAGATCATGACCGTCACCGCGGTTGCCGGAACCACGTGGACAGTAACGCGCGGGGCGAAGGGAACCACAGCCGCTCCGGCCATCGTCGGCGCAACCATCGTCACCGGAACCGCTGGAACCGGTACATGGACGCAGGTACCGACCACTATGATCGCATCAACACAGATCGGTACATTGGAAATCCCTATCGCAGTCTTCCCATTCGTCTCCTTCGTCCCGGTCTACGCGGGAGATGCAAATGCCCCCTTTACTCTGGATGGTTGGATTCAGGTTCCACAGGGATCCAACTTCTCTATGAACGACAATCTCATCATCCTCGACTCAACGCAGCTCGCCGCGTTCGCTCTCGTTGACGAAACCGGCGTCGCCGCAGGCGCAGCAGCGAAGACGACGACCGACCTCTACTTTGGCCTCCGCATGCGCGTACGTCAGAAAGGTTCAGCAACTAGTAGCGACGGCGGAACCTGCAGCGTTGTGGCTATCGATAACAGCTATTACAAGAACGTGAACTACCACCCGGAATGGAACCCGCACGTAGGAAACCATGAGCTCGCTGTCTGCATGGTCGATATCGCGGAGCTGAAGGGCGCAGGTTGCGCGGGACTCAAGCAATCGCTCACCATTCTCTTCACAGCATCTCACCCCAACCTCGCCACCGTCGATATCGTCCTGACCGGCCCCGGCGCTCCGTTCGACTTCGCCCCCTTGCCCCCCATCACGCAGACGGGTAACTGGTTCAATACGATCATTGCATCGCCTGCCCTCATCGCAACGCCTTGTGCCTACGTTGTCACAATTACCGTCACTGTTCTGCTCACGGACGGCGACGGTGATTCACCCGGCCCGATCACCGATTACATTGCGTTCTGCGTCAAATGAGGGCAAAACAACCGCTTTGCCAACGGCAGGAAAACGGTCGCGACCGAGCGTCACCCATGATTCCGTGGGTGCGCTTCGGCGTGGCTGCTCTCGCCACCTGGCGCGTCACCCACCTGCTCGCAAAGGAAGATGGCCCCGGCGAAGTCATCGCCCGCGCGCGAGAAAAACTAGGTGACAGTCAGTTCGGCGAACTGATGGACTGTTTTTATTGCACCAGCATCTGGGTCGCAGCTCCCTTCGCCTTCTACGCCGCAAAGAAACCAGCAGACCGGTTCGCCGCGTGGCTCGCCCTGTCAGCCGCGGCCTGCCTGCTCAACGAAATCACCGAAACTGAAGACGAAAGCGCCGGAGATACCCATGAGTTGTTGTGGAAAGAGACGCGAGGCAGTTAAGAGACCGAGGATCTCCCGGCCCATACGGCTGCGTTTCCTCGGCGAAGGAACCATCGAAGTCAGAGGAATCATCACCGGAAAAACCTACACCTTCTCCGAGACTGCACGAGAGCTCGAGATCGATCGCCACGACGCAAGAGGATTCAAGGACGCAATCTTCGCCGTCGCCCAGCCATCAGTGCCGCACTTCCAAAACTAACGCCTGACTAATCCATGGGCCGCACTCAACACCGGGAGCGGCGCCCACATGCTTCACTAACTCGAAAACTTGGACTAATCCTCTTCACCGAGAAGATTACTCACCCGCACAATTGTCGCGATCTGTTCTTCGCTTAGCCGTGACAGTAGATTCCGTCGCACCGACTTCGCATGAATCGGCCGAGCAGCCTCCAGCCGTTCCCTGCCATGTTTCGTAAGCACCACAAGAACCGTGCTCTTGTCAGCGGAGCGGCGCTCGATCAACCCTCGCTGTTTCATCCGTGTCAATTGGTGAGAGAGGCGGCTCTTATCCCAATCCATCATCTCCGCCAGCCTCTGCTGCCGCATCTCACCTTTGCCGAGAGCAGCCAGGCGAGACAAAACTCCAAACTCAGGCCCCGAAAGTCCGGTCGCTTCCGCAATATCACGCCCCACGCGGCTCACAACATCATCGCCCATCAGTTTGAAGGCATGCCAGACACGAAGTTCGTGAGGAGACAACAGCTTGGTAGACATCATTAACCGAAGCATAGCAATGAAAGGTTGACATGACAACCTAAATCATCATTAACGCAGCTTAGCGCGACGGACCAACAGCCCTCGTCTTCGAAGACAAAAACCCAACTCGCATGGTGACTCTGCCCGGACTGGAACCAAGGCAAGCAGGCCCTTTGTAGCGTTCTCATATAGAATCGGCAGCACATCCTGACTCTCTGGCGGAGGACGCCGGTGCAAAAGAAGACAGCTATTAAGGTGGGGATCTTCGCGCTTCTCGGCGTTCTCTGCATCGGCGGCATGGTAGCGCTGATAATCCACTATTTCTCTGTCAAAATGTTCTATTTCTTTTACATCTCAGGCATCGCCCTATACGTCGTATCCGTGCTTTTCTTCGCTCTCGTGATGCGCAAGACCCGCGTGGGGCAGGTTACCCTCATACGCCTCAGAGAACCAGACGCCGACTCCTCCTGGGCTCGCGTTCGTGGCTACTCTCGCACATTCTTTGCTGAGATTCATTCCGCCCTCTGTTGGCCCCTCGCCCTCAAAGAATTCTTCAGGGTAGCCATAGCAGTCGTCGTCAGACGGGGAAAATGGTCAGATGCCGATACGCTCAGGCATCAGCAGTCTGCCAGCTTCGTCTTTGATAGCCAGCTCTATCGCGCTCTCTTCACCATCTTGTTGTTTTCACTTGCCAGGCAGCCTTCGTTCTATCTGGCCCGCCTCGCGTTCCTCATAGCCTCAGCGACTGCCATAAGCCATGTCACACTCATCGTCTCCACTCGCGGAATGCTCGAAGAACTCAAGCAGACCAAGGGTAATCCTGCGATCAAGCTTGCCTTGATCACCTGCCTTGATCTAACGACGCTGACTCTTTCGCTTTCAACAATCCAGGGCCACATACTCCGGACCGGCACTGGTTTGGCAAACCTCAAAGTCATTCTGAGCCAACTTCTGAGTGCCCCAAAAACAGCCGCACTTTATTTGTCAGGCAATCTGGCAAACAACGCGCATAACCTGGCCAAAACCGCTCACGCCGATCAACTGGCACTCTTATTTGGCCTGCTCATGTACGCCGCCTTATTGCGCGCGGTCGTCAGCAAGGGCACCGAGAGTCTAAGACGCACGGACGAGGACTATCACGTACTTGCGGCGCGTCTGGTCAGTAAGAACGAGACGCAGCCAGCGTTGAAAATTTTAGAGAAGATTAAACTTCCTTCGTGGGAAACACACAGTATTAAATCCAAGGCGCTCCTTATCGAGGGTCATATCGAACAGGCAAAAATCTCGGCCATGCGAGATCTGCATAACAATCCCAAGGTCTCCCTTGAACCCACGGTGGACGATGCGTATTACCGAATGTTTTCCATCTGGATTTCCTTGCCGGAAAAATCCAGAGCACGACTACGGGAAGCTGCCGAAAAAGAAAAACTATCAGAGGCAGTCCGACTTTGGATCTGTTGGAGTGTCGAACAGGTCGGCGCGTTCGAACACGAATCAACCAGGCTCACGGATCCCGTAATTTCGACACCCTACATAACGATTCTGGATAACGCAGGAAAGAAAAAATTCCAGGAAGCTCTTGACGAACTGAACAGCCTCAATGTCACGAACCCCTCAGATCAATTTCTGAAAATGACATTCGACTTTGTCTTTCACTACCAGTCCTTGGAAGATACCGACGAACGTAACGAATATGTAAAAACATGGCTCAGCCAGAATCGGGAACCATACGACGAAGTTTGCGCATCTATCTCCCAGCAACTGACCTGGGCACAACTTCTTGTCCTCTTATTTGTGGGGCGTGTAGAAGAATTTGCTAAACCCGTAGATGAAGACGCAGGCGTTTGGCTCGACGGCATCTACCAGACGCACCTCAGGGATTTGAGCCGCAAACCCGATGGCCAGTATTACCTTGCAGCTCTGGGCAAGACCAGCCTTACTACGTGATCGTGCGGGCGGCCAGGGCAGGAGCGATCCGCTCTTGCCCACACCAACACCTGACTACTTCTCATCCCGCAACAGCGCACTCGCAGCCCACATCACCGGAGCCTGCCCATGAAAATCCCCGGTCCGCCGCTTCCGCGCATAGTAGTAAGCAAGATCATCCTTCTTCCCCGTACCCTCGCACACCTGCGTCACATCATAGTTCTGATCCACATACCCAACCACCGCGATCCAGCTCTTTCTCGCCGCCGGCCCATACGTCGCGGCATCCAGCCATCCATGCTTCACGCCCGTGATTATCGCAAAGCTGAACATCGCCGAGCTTGAGCTCTCCGGCCACGCATCATCCTTATCGATCAGCTCCCGCCACATGCCATCCTTGCCCTGATACTTCAGTAGCCCGGCCATCATCAGCCTGTACCCCTGCAGTATCCGCGCCCGGTCCGGATGATTCTCCGGCAACGACCGCAGCATCTCCGCCATCCCCGCCGCAAACCAACCATCCCCGCGCCCCCAGAAGTACTTCACATCCGGAGCATGGAAAAACAGCCCATTCGGCTGCTGCAGTTTATCCAGATACGACACCATCTCCTTCGCATCTCTATCCAGATACTTCTTATCCCCCGTCGCCCGATACGCCTCAAGCTGCAGCATCACCAGCATGTACATATCGTCCACCCAGTACCGCGTCTCCGCCGACAAACCATCCGGCTGCGGATTCTCCCACTGTCTGTCCGCCCACCACAAACCCTCTTTCAAAAACTTCGGATCCTTCGTCTGCCGCGCAATCTCCAGTGGTGCCACGCCAAAGATCGAGTCATCCACATGCCGCCGCACCGGTCTCCGCTCAGCCTCCACGCCACCCGGCATCAACGGCTCAAACCTCTTGATCAAAGCATCCCGCAGCGCATCGTCATGCGTCAGCTCCGCAAACGTCAGCGCTCCATACCACGAGCAAATCTCCGAATAGTGAATCGTCTTCGTATACTGATGCGGACTCGTCACAAAGTGTTCCGCCAGATGTTTCCCCACCTCGGCAGGCGCCACTCCCGCAGGCCAATCCGTAAACAGCGCATTCGGAGAACTCTGCGCCGAAGCAAACCCCACGCAACCCGCCAGCAGACAACCGAGCACACTCACCCTCGAAATCATTACCTTCACCTCACACAGCCTCTGTCAGAATTGAATGTCACGGACGCGTGCAAAAAAACATCCGCGTCCAAACTATCAGAATTGTCACGGAATTAACGCGTTAAAACAGGTCTCACAAATGTGGTCGCATCAATAGGCCGCAGCGGCCAGCCGTCTCTGCCGCAGCGCCGTCACGGTCATCCGACCGGCATCATAAGCGCCATAGATAATGTTGGCGCGAAAGATATCGTTCTTGAACGTAAGAATCTCCTTCCGGATATAGCGGAACGTGTAGCCCCCCGGCCTGTAGCTACTCTTCGAAGTGGAATCGAGCTCATGATGGGCAGGCCGGCAGTCCTGCAACTCAATCACAGCCACAGAGCCATCCGTATGCATCGCGTCCCCCGTCGCATTATGCGTCGCAATCGGCATCCTCGGACGCGACACGTAGCTCACCGATCGCACACAACCCGCAAAGTTCAAATCGCGAATCACCGTCGATCGCTCCTCATCGATATCCGTCGCAATGTGATGCACAAACCCGTGATACTTCACCGCCAGCACCGCACCCGTATCATGCGTCGACGAGCTTATCCAAACCGAATCAGCCGCTCCTCCAGATTCTCCCTCCCCCCACTGCCAGATCCGAAGATGATCCCGCCGCCCATAACTATTCAGGCTCTTCTGCCAGTTCATGTCCTCCGGCCTCTCGTTCAGATAGAACGTCATCATCGGCTCCTGGGCGTACCCGCTGTTGTTCAGCAGCGCATACATATTCTTCATCACCGTACGCTTCGAAACGTGATCGGCATTGTTCCACCCCGCTTCGTGAAACGCAGCAGTCACCTGATCTCGCGTCCCCAGAAACACAATATTCAAAACATCGGCGTTAACATTCTTCTTGTTGGTCACACGCCACGGAAGTTCCTCAACGAGCTCGTCCATATCCAGCTTCTCAGCATCATTCAACGTCGATTCATGCGCGCTCACTATCGAAGCACAAGAAACCTCCGTCGTCGTCCTCAACCGGATATCTGTCCCTGCCGGATAATAAATCTCCGGCTCCGGAAAGATCGGGAACACCGCCTTATAAGCAAGCAGCACGGGATCCGAATAAGGATTCCACGTAGGCAGATGAATCAACCTGCTGTTGATGGTTCCCTGAAATGTATTGGAGCTCCGTATCCCTTCAATCACGCCCTTACGAACCATCTCCCGCGCATTCTCCACCTCTTCCACTCGAGCCGTCAGCGCAACCGCAGCACCATCTTCCGCAGTAGCTCGAGTGAACTCAAGCTCCAGCGCCGCCGTCTCATGTCGAATCCCCCATCCCACCTTGCGCCTGCTGCGAACCACGCCATCCACCGCCGCACCCATCGGCAGCACCACTTCCTTATCGCAAACCAGCTCCTGCGTAAGCACCGCATGAACCACATCGCCCGTCTTGGCCGTATACGTGGAAACCGGAGCAGCCAGTCGAATCCACAGCGCCTGACCTGCCGGCAGTTGGTCGCATCCAAACGCCACCCTGCCCGCCAGCATCACACACACCAGCAACAGCCCGCGCTTCCAACCGAGCAGGATCCCCATAAAAACAAGCACCCCCGCATCTCCACAATACCAACATCGCCCGATCAATGTTCGTCATCGCCTCACTCGTGCACACTACCCATTTCCATTCAGACACTTGAGCATCAACTCAAATCGCCACCGCACCTCCGGCGAAATTAAGAAATAGATAGAATTGCCCCAGACTTCAAAACACCAACAGCCGCGTACGGCGCGCCAGACGGAGAGTCAACCATGCAGACGAGTCAGCCTCAGATCTGGCAACCCACTCCCTTCACCACCGAGCGCAAGCAGGGCAAAGCTCCCGGCACAGTCATCTTCCGTCTCTCCGGACCCTTCACCGCACGCGACATGTTCGGCACCTTAACCCCCATCGCCCTTCACAACATCCTCACCTTCCAGTCGTCGCCCTCCAATCAAACCTTGGAAGACCCGCCCACCCTCAACATCCTCGATCTCACCGCCGTCCCCTACATGGACTCCACCGGCCTCGGCAGAATCGTCAGTCACCTCGTCCACTGCAAAGGCAAGGGCATCCGCATGATCGCGGCCGGCGCAACCCCACGCGTCCTCGAACTATTCCGAATGACCAAAGTCGACACCGTCATTCCCCTCGCCGCCACGCTCGAAGAAGCCGACACCCAATAATCGTCGCCGAGCTGACCCTGCTCAATTCTCCGAAGGCCTTTCGACACTATCAATCACCAGCACCTGCACCGGGCCCTTTCGCGATTCCAGTTTCAGCCCAAGCTGTTCCTTCAAAGCAGTAAACAGCGATGGTTTGGTCGAATCCACCACCTGATCTGGGTCCCAGTCCAGGACGAAATCGTAATGGCCAGCCAATCCGGTCTGGTCTGTCACAAAACGGCCCAGCTGATTCCCAAGATTGCTCGCCAGCTCCGACATAGGCACGTCTGTTCCTCTCATCTGCGCATCTCCGGCGCGCTTTCGCGTATTCATGCCATGTCCCGAGCCTTGCCCCGAGCCATGTCCCGAGCCTTGCCCCGTGCCTTGTCCCGAGGCATCGCTGTGCGTCTGAAACTTCGGCCCATTCTTGTCCGCCACCAAAGCATAGACCGGCTCCTCACGTGTCTCCCAATGCACTCGAAGCCGAAACCGATCCGCAAGCAGATTCTGCAGCAGAGGCTTCAGCCTCTCAGGTGTAATCTCTTCAGCGCCCCCGGTCTGCGCGTTGATGTCGAATCGATCGCCGTCCAACCATGACGGTCCTCCAGCGAACTGGAAAGCCAGCAACCCGTACGCATTCCGGATCAGCGTCTTCACTGACGCATTGACCACAATCAACCGCCCACCCTTCGGCAAACTGATCTGCGTATTCACGCCGCCGCTCTGGTTAGGGTGAATCGCAGTAACCTCGAACGCGTCCGTCGTCTGCGCCTGGCTCGTCAAGCCCACAAGAGCCAACGTCACAACTCGACCAATAACCAGAAGCCCCATCAATCACCCCTGCCAACGCCTGACTCACATCACAGCTCAAAGTCGTTGCTTTGTCGTTCTGGTTGTCATCCTTCGCAAAGCGGAGGATCTGCCTTTTGCTCCAACGGACTACTCACTCCGCAGAGCCACCATCGGCTCCACGCTCGCGGCACGCCGCGCCGGAATCAACGACGCCAGCACAGCCGTCAACGCCAGCAGCACCGTAGCGATTGTCAGCATAATCGGATCCCACGGCTTAACCCCGAACAGTTGATCGGTCATCAGCTTTCCCGCCCCGATCGCGGCTGGAATGCCAATCGCCAGTCCGATCCCCACCTGCGAGAACGCACCGTTCAAAACCATCTTCACGATCTGCCCGCGATTCGCCCCCAGCGCCATACGAACGCCAATCTCGCCCGTCCGCTGTTCCACCATATATGCCATCACGCCGTAGAGCCCCACCGCTGCCAGCACTAATCCCAGCACGCCAAACAGCGACGTCAGTGTCGCAATCATGTTCTCCTGCTGAAAGTCCGAGCTCACGACTCTGGCATACGGATTTACCCCGTAGAGCACTAAATCTGGATCGACACTCAGCAGCGCCTTCCGCACGCGCTCCTCCATCCCCGGCGGGTTACCCGGCGCCCAGATCACGATGTTGTACAGATACCGAGACCAGATCTCACCGCTTCGATAGGCCGGATCGTCGTACTCGACGGTCTGCGACTCTGGCAGCCAGAACATAGGCCGTATCGGATCCTTGTAGTCGTAGGTCATATACCGCATGTCCTTCACGACGCCGATGATCTCGAAGGTCGAAGCGTACTTGATTTTGTCAGGTCCAAAATGTTGCCCAATGGGATTCTGGTCTTTGAAGAATCTCTTCGCAAACGCTTCGTTGATGACTGCCACCTTGCGTGTCGTCGCAGTGTCGTCCTCATTGATGGCCCGGCCCAGCACCATCTTCGCGCCCAGCGTCTCAAAGAATCCCGGCATGATTCGCGCCCATCCCGAACCCGTATCTTCCTTCGCGCCAGGCTCCGGCCTGCCCGCAATGCGAATACCGTCATTCCAACTGTCCCCCGTCATCGGCGCATACAGTGCCGGAGCGACCATCCGCACACCCGGAATCTGACGCAGCCGATCGTCAATCTTCTCAAACATCGGCTCCATCTGTTCCGGCTTGTAATTGCTCAGGAGCGGATTGATCCACGCGATGTACCGGTCCTGCGTCTCGAATCCGAAGTTCTGGTGCTCCAGATTTCGGAGACTCTGGCCGAGAAGCCCCGCTGCTGAAAGCAGTACCAGCGACATCGCCGCCTGCCCGATCACCAGCGATCGCTGCATCCACGAGCGCCTTCCGCTCACAGAACGGTTCGCCCCCCGCAACGCTTCCACCGGGTCAGCATGCGAAGTCATCCACGCCGGCGCAATCCCGAAAATTATCCCGGTCACTGCCGACAAGCCCAGCGTAAACAGCAGCACCGGCCACGAGGGTGCCGCATCAACCGGCACATAGGTAACCTGGCCGCCAGTCCGGAAGGCCAGATACAGAATCAGCCTCGTCCCCGCATAGGCCACACCCACGCCGAACGCTCCGCCAATCACCGCCAGCATCACCGACTCCACCAGCGCCTTCTTCACCAAACGCTGTCGCGAAGCCCCAAGCGCCACGCGTATCGACGTCTGCGCCCGATCCTTCAATCCACGCGCCAGCATCAGATTCGCCAGATTCCCGCACGCCACTAGCAGCACACATCCCGCCGCCACGAGCAACAGCTTCAGCCCAGCCTGATACTGGTCTCGCATAGCCGCTACTCCGCCGCCACCGGGAGTCAGATGCAGCGTTTGCTGCTGCCACAGTTGCTTCTCGCCCGGCTCCATATCCGGCACGTGGCTTGCCAGCCAATCGTGGAACTCAACCTTCAGCTTCGCTTCAAGCGCCTTCGGATCAACCCCCGGACGCACCCTCCCGATCAGGTCCAGAAAGTTGCCATTCGGCCTCTTCAAACGCGCCGTTGCTCCATCGATCACTAGCTCCGACGTCAGCGGCAACCAAAGATCCGGCATGCCCCACCCGGCCATCTTCGCTCCGTAAAATCCAGGCGCAGTCACCCCAATCACCGTGAATGGATGCCCATTAATCTGATAGCTTGCGCCAACCACCGAAGGATCAGAGCCATACTTCTCCTGCCAGATCCGGTAGCTCATCACCGCCACTGGCGGAGCGCCTTCCAGATCATCCGCATCCGTCATCAGCCGGCCAATCCACGGCTGCGCACCCAGCGTGCTGAAGAAATTTCCCGACACATACTCGCCGTTCCGCGTATCTGCCTGCCCCTGCGATCCCGCTCTCCGCACGCCAAGCGGCGCATTCCCCGCCTGCAGTGCCGCCAGATCGGTAAACTCCGCAGTGTGCGAGCGAAAGTGCTTGTAAGCCTCCCACGAGAACAGCGAAAAATCCCCATCCTCCCCCTGGGTATACCCGCCCCAGTTGCAGCACCGAATCTTATCCCCGATCCGCCACAACTCCTCCGGCTTCGTCACCGGCAGCGACTTCAGCATCACCTGGTGCACCAGCGTAAAGATCGCCGTCGTCGCTCCAATTCCCAGCGCCAGCGTAATCACCGCCGTCGCCGCAAACCCCGGCGCCTTCCGCAGTTGTCGAATCGCATCGCGCAAATCGGTCAGCATTCATCCCTCAAATTTGTCGGAAATGTAAGGAACCCAATCCGGCTCCCCGCTCTGCAGTACGAGAACGCAGACTCTCCGGTTCCGCAGAAAAACAGTTCATTCCATAACAAAGATTCGAGACAAGGAGTCCGGAAAGATCTCTCCCGGGTATCAGCCCCACATCGAAACTAAATTTAGGAATCGCAGGCAGGTGTTCGATCGACACCCTGGCTCATTTCGAAGAGTCGGTTCGTGGATCGAAGGGCAGAGACAGAAGCTTCTTAACAAGGCTCGACAGGCGGCCGATATCGTTCTCCAACTCACGTCCCAGAGCCTTTGGATCCTGTCCATCTCTACCTTCCGCAACCAGGTAGGCAGTGTTCGTCATGCTCTGCAGTGGATTGTTGATCTGATGCGCCAATTCGTTCGCCATCTGGGCAGCGGCAGCTACACGTTCCTGAGCGACCAACCGGGCGTGCTGCCTTTGTTGTTTGAATCCCATAGCTGCAAAGTCGGCCAGCATGCCCATCAGGCGAGCATCACCTTCATCAAAGGCTTCCGTGCGGCCGTGAGCCATAACGAAGATCGTTCCGCGTGTCTCCTCGGTCTTCCACGGAAGCAGGATGCCATCCGTGACCACCGGAGCCTCAACTCCCAGAATCTCAAAGAATTTCTTAGACACGGTAAAGTGCTGCGCGTTCCCTCGTTCCAGGCAGACGCCGCACGCACTTGGATACCGAGGCAAAATTGCGTCGAGAAATCCAGAATAGTTTCCTGCTGTAGCCACCCAGTGGTAGAAGTCCTCGTCGCCTCCACCTTGTTTCTCGATACTGATTCCTGCACTATCGGCGTTACACAAATCAACCGCCGCATGCACGAGTTCCTGCAGGATCGTCTCCGGCTTCTCCAGCAGAGCATGGGAGAGCCGTTGCAGGCCCTCCATCTGCATCCCGATATCTCTGGTATGAAGTCGTCTCGCAGCAAACGCTGCATCACTCCTCAAATCGAGGACTTCAAGACCTGTTTCTTCGACGGTCATCTCCATAAGGAACTTCATTATCGAACCCAACCAAGGAGAACGCAAATGCGGACAGGGATGCGATTAATCTCTACAGTTAGGAATCGAGCCCTGCCGACCGAACCGGCGACCGCGCTTCGGATGCAATCGGATCCTCGCCATTCCACTGGCCCCACGATTCCAGGATGCGGCATCTCGTGAAAGAGGAGCGATCAAATAAGCTCGTGAGCTTGTGCTGGTCCATCTGCGTTCGATGAACGCCGGACCGGTAGGTGGCATCCAGCATGGAAGCCTCATCTCTCCAAACGCTCAACGTATAGCCATCGTCCCCTTTCGTGTGCGGCGTAAACGGCTGAGCGGCCACGCACCCTTCGAGAGTCCGGAACCAATCGTTCACCAGATCGACTTTGCGCCGAAAGTCGATCACTCGCTCCATCTTTAGTTCCGGGCCAAACTGGTAACCAGCGGTAGTAAGCACCATCAACGGTCCCCCGGGATCTGGCGATATGGCCTCGAAAATTGCTCCCGGACAGTCACGATGCAGATGATTGCACTCCCCGTGGTGCCGGAAAGGGAAAAGCAACTGGTGCCAGGACTCCGTCGTTCCGGACAGAAACGGCATAAAAGTATCTCTGCGTTCCATCGCCGCAGCAGCCGCAGCGCGCTCCGTGAACAGCCCCACGGCGCACCAGACATTGCTGGGCAAACGAAAGCCATCGGGCCCTACTGGGCCGCATGGACCGATCTTCCAGCTGACCGAGCCTTCAGGACTTCCGGAAAGCACCAGTTGATCCGGCGTCATCACCTCGGGGAAGCGAAGCCAGTGCGTGGTGGCAAAACGGGCCATTTCAGCCAAAAAAAACCTCCAACTAAGTTGTGCGCAATGTTGCGAATGGTAAATGCGCACCTGCTCTCTGTCGATGAAATATTTTGAGAACGCGAACGGGTCCACGGCTGGCGAGCTGGTTGGGGCACGAAGCGGTTCGCTCCTGACCATCGCCATCGCGGAGACACCGCAGCCCAGAGTCACCTCTGTTGCCCGGGGATCACAAGGTGGGGTATTCATTTGCTATTTCTCCGTTTCAGGTGGCTAGCAAGAAAGGGGTGAATCCCACAGGCGAGGGAGAAGGCTTGTGGGATTCGGGACAAGCCGAAAGGCTCGAAATTTTCTATCAACGAAGCTTTTGTATTGTCTGTCGGATGGGTGACACAATCCTCAACCGGCATAGGGTTCGCAGGTTCCAGCAGACTGTACAAACAGAGACGACCAAAACCAGACCCGAAATAACGTATGAGCCCAGAGTTGAATTGAACTTTCAAATTGAAGAGTAGCTGTGGGCGAAGCCCTGCCTACGTTTTCGGTGATTCCGGCATCTAACCGGGACATGTTTCCTTGTGGGAGATACCGCATGCGCCGAACGGGAACTGTGGCCACCATGAACTTGAATCGCGGCATCGTGGCGATTGCCACTGAAGACGATGGCTTCACCATCGTCGAACTGCTGTCCGACTGGAACCTTGAGGTGGGGGACGAGGTTAGCTGGGCTGATGGGTACGGCCTGGGCTATGCGGTCTATGAGAATCTGACGAAGCAAAGCCTTGGAGAAACATTTGTTCAGGATCATTCCGTGGACCATGCGAACCTTCGACAGCAATTGTTTATCGACTAAGCGACGCAGTGTGCGATGCGAAAAACCCGCAAGTCATTTCACCCATTTCACCCGGATCAATCGATAGCAAAGCTTCTTGTTACTTGTCAGCGCTCGATAAGTCGCGCGGCAATCTTTATCAAACTGGATGTGGAGAAAAGGCGGTCGCGCCGGTTCCCGTTACTCAGAAGCGGTAGCTCTCGACGTAAGTAGCTCGGCAGACCGAACCTGTGCCTGCGTCTTCGCAATCGCCGACCTCACGATCAATCCCGCTCGAGCCGGGACGCAAACGCACATGGACTTCAGCGAGCTTCCAGCGCGCCGGGGCTGGGAGCCGATGGCTACGACGACGAGAAAGGCAACTGTAAAGAGAGCGAAGCGGTTCATAGGATGAACCCCCTGATCAAACGATACGGCGACCGTGTCATCCACGTTCCGTAAAAAATTCAGCGAAGGAAGGGAGCAGCAAAATAAATCTCAAAAAAGAGGAAAAAATTAGCCGCCCAAATACCTGCACATAAGAACCACGCTAAGTCCACCTAACGACCACAAAAAACCATCCAAAAAACCACGCTCTTTCGCTTGTGAAAATCGCAACCCCCTTGTAAAAACGCCATTTCCACCCAAAAACCATCCCAAAAAATATTGGCAATTTACCATCAGAAAATGCCAGAACACGACGACACCATCGTCGCCATCTCCACCCCACCCGGATGCGGCGGCATCGGCATCCTCCGCCTCTCCGGTCCCGCCGCCCGCACCATCGCCGAACCCCTCCTCAAACTCCGCCACCCCCTCGCCCCTGCCCAGGCCCGCTTCGCCGAAATCCTTGACAACACAGGAGAAACGCTGGATGAAGCAGTGGTCACTTTCTTCGAAAAACCTCACTCCTACACCTCGGAAGACATCGTAGAAATCGCCGCCCACGGCTCCCCCGTCCTCCTCGATCACCTCCTCCGCCAATGTCTCACCGCCGGCGCCCGCCTCGCCGAACCCGGCGAATTCACCCAGAGAGCCTTCATTTCAGGCCGTTTAGACCTCACCCAGGCTGAAGCCGTCCACGACCTCATCGAAGCCACCACCCTCCACCAGGCCCGCATCGCCGCCCAACAGCTGGGCGGTAGCCTCTCACGTCAAATAACTCCAATAAAACAACAACTTACAACCCTCATCGCGACCCTCGAAGCCGGCATCGACTTCGCCGAAGACGACATCGACACCCTCCCTGCCACCGAAATCATCACCCAGATCCAATCCATCCAAACCCCGCTCAAAGCCCTCGAGCAAACCTCCGCCTACGGCCGTATCCTCAATACAGGCTTCACCTTAGCCATCATCGGCCGTCCCAACGTCGGCAAATCCTCCCTCTTCAATCGCCTCATCGAACGCGATCGGGCCATCGTCACCGCCACCCCCGGAACCACCCGCGACCTCGTCACCGAACGTGTCTCCCTCAACGGCATTCCCGTCGAACTTATTGATACCGCAGGCCTTCGCGACACCAACGACGAAGCCGAGTCCATCGGCATCGCCAAATCCCGCGAAGCCATGGCCGAAGCCGACGTAGTCCTCCTCGTCCTCGACGCAACCGAACCCATCCACGACGAAAGCAAAGCGACCATCGCCGCCCTCGCAGGCCGCCCGTTCCTTATTGTTATCAATAAGAAAGACTTAGCCTCCACCTCAGCAACCTACCCCCACCCAACCCTGGAAACCTCCGCCCTCACCGGAACCGGCATCCCCGAACTACGCAACGCCATCCTCTCCATCCTCACCAAAGAAACCCCCACCGCAGAGACAGCTATTCTAACGAACCTCCGCCAGCAACAAGCTGTTTCCAAAGCACTTAACACCCTAACCAAAGCCCAGAAAGCCGCAGAAACAACCATCCCCCACGAGATGATTCTCCTCGATCTCTACGAAGCCCTCCACGCCCTCGACACCCTCACCGGCACCACCACCACCGACGACATCCTGAACCTGATCTTCAGCCAATTCTGCATCGGCAAGTAGACCCCTTGCTCTGAAGTCCGAGGAAGTCTCAAGTAAGTCTATAAATACCTTGCTTTCAGGCAAATGACGGCCAGGGACTCAGTTAGGGCTCTCCCGGAGCGTTATAACCTAAACTTTGTTTCCGACCGGATCGCGGCTTACGCGATGCCCGGGGGCAGTCGCCATGCTCTCGGTGAACGTCATCCGAATGCCGTGCTTCGGGCCGCAGGATCACCATCGGGCGAGCTTCGATCGTTTGGCCCGGAGCCAGTTGAAAATCGTATTTTCTGAGTAGATCGCTCAAAATCATGAGGATCTGCAGCATCGCGTAATTTCCGCCGATACAACCTCGCGGCCCGCCCCCGAAGGGGAGGTAGGTGAAGGGCGTGCGCAATTTGTCGTTCGCTTTGGTGAAACGCTCCGTATCGAAGTTCTCCGGATTCTGCCAGTAGCGCGGAGCATGGTGCGCACCGTAGACATACACAATGACCATCGATCCGCGGGGTATGGCGATGTCGCCTACGCGGTCGTCCGCGACGGCCATGCGGTCGATCATCCAAAACGGCGGATAGAGACGGAGCGCCTCCTGAATCACCTGAGTCGCAAATTCGAATTTCGGAACGTGGCTATGATTCAGAGGCTCTTCGCCGAGCACGGAATCAAACTCCTGCCGTACTCTTTCGAGACAATCCGGACGCGAGCTCAAAAGATAAAGAAGCCACGATAGCGCATTCGACGATGTTTCATGGCCGGCGACCAGAAGTTGCATGCTTTCGCTCAGGACGAGTTCGTCGCTCATGCCTTCGCCATCGCTGTAACGAGCATCCATCAGGGTCTGCAGCAGATCCTGGGCAGGCGGTTCGTTGCGACGCTTTTTGATGTATTCGAGCAGAATTGCGTCCGCGCGTGCTCGCATCTCCTCGTGTCTGCGCAGTTCGCCTGAGGCGGCGAACCAGGGATTCAGATAGGGCTGAAGCGTTTGCCGGACGATGAATTCCTGGACGGTGCAGATGGTATGGCTGACAAGATCGATGTCTTCATCCTTCAACCGTGCGCCAAATAGCGATCGGGCGACCATAGCGAAGGTAATTTTCATCAATTGCGGGTAGATATCGACGGGGCCGTCATGAACCTGTCTGTCGAAATCCCGCAGCGACTCGGCAAGGGAGTCCTGCATGATGGAGGACAACGCATCGAGTTGTTTTCGATCGAAGCCCTTCTGGATGAGACGCCGCTGCGTGCGCCAGGCTTCTCCGTGGGTCGTTAGAAGACCTTTCCCCAGGAAGTGGCCCATCCGCTTTACCTGAATTTCGGATTTTTGGTAGTTCTCTGCATTGGTCTTCAACACGTGCTGAATGACAGCGGGATCGATGGTAACGATAGCCTCCTTCAGACCTCCCAGATAGAACCTGAAGGTGTCGCCGAAGGCATCGTGGTACTTGCCCAAAATCTGCACGGGATTCCGAAACATGACGCGGGAATCCGCAAAGGAGCGAAACCGGGAGACTGCGGGGATGGACGTGGATGAGTTCATACGCAGAATCAGTTCTCGCTTCCCAGTTGCTTCAAAAGGATCAGGTGATGCCAGATTGCCCGAGTCATGGTGGGATGCTGCCGGTAAGGAATCCCAAACTCTTCGGCGGTCTCTTTGACGATCCTGGTCAGCGGAGCATAGTGGGTATGGCACACGTAAGGGCACAGATGGTGGACAATGTGATGGTTGAGCCCACCCGCCAGCCAACTGACAAGCCGGTTTTCCGTCGCATAATCCGCTGTTGTAGCGAAGATGTGATACACGCCGTTGTCAAACTCACCACGGTCCGAGGGGAAGAAGGTGCTGTCGATGGTGTGTGTCGTCTGGAAGACGAGTGTCACGCTCAAACCGATGACCAAATGGACCAGAAGAAACGCGCCGACGACCAGCAAAGGCGATTTTCCCAGCACCAGCACTGGCAATACAAGCATGTACACGAGGTAGAAGGCTTTGCCGGCAAAGAGAACCATGTACTCGCGCAGGGGATGTTTTGTCCGTATCAGATAGCCGTGGGTCGGGAAGAAGAAGTGCTGGAAGTCCCTGACGAACACATAGTCGAGAGAAAACATGGCGTACAGGAACAGCGCATAGATGTGCTGGAATCGGTGCCAAGACGCATGGGGTTCATGGGGCGTAAAGCGAAAGATGCCGCGGCCTGAAAGCGCATCATCTTCGCCATGGAGATTAATGCAGGAGTGATGGCCTCGATGATGGAGGATACGCCACATGTACGAGCTGATCCCGCACAGATCGAAGGCGTAGTTCAGGCTTTTGTTGACGAACGGCCGGGTCGAGATGGCGTTGTGATTGCTGTCATGGGCGATGTTCAGCAGAAGGAATGTCTGCGCGAATCCGCCCAGAAGGTACAGGGCAACAAACTTCCACGAATCGGGTTTCAGCGTATACAGAGCGATCCAGGTGCCTGCCAAAACCACCAACCCCACAGCGATCTTGACCCACATCGTACCGTCTGCTTTGGGAGAAACGTTCGGGTCGGCAAAAAACCTGTCCAGACGGCGACGCAGAACTTTCGGGAAGGAAGACGCACCAACCTGTTCGACTACTGCCGAGGCTGAGTCTTCAGATGGCACGAGATCTGTCGGCTCTTGAGCGATCGCCGCTTCCATTTCGAGTTTCATCGGCCGCCTCCGTGATCATGGTAATTGAGCACGGCGCACTTCGTCGCATCGATGCCCTGCCCCCGCAGCGAAATTGTCGTTGCGCCGCCAATTGCCCCATATCAAAATTTCAAGAAAATTCGAAATGACAAAGCCTGAGTGCCATGCTGGCATTATGCAATGGCTCTGCTAACATATGACACCAATGAGTCATAACGAACGGGGCCCCTGCATCGGTCATAGAAGCTCGGCGGAACTCCGCAAGTGCCCTTCGCTTCCTGCGTGGCAAAAGGAGAACGTCGGTTCCCTCGCGAGTCAAACGGCGCTTAATCCTGAGAAAAAATTACGCGTATATTCTCACAGTCGGCCAACCTTTCAGGTCCGCACTTCGAGACTCAATCGTGTCTCGCCTCGCTCGTTTGGGGAGGAAAGTTTCGTTTAATGACTTGTGTTCTATTCAACCGTTGGAGGATCGCTGATTAAATGATGGCGTCAATTTTAGACCAGCTGGATGTGCTGGCAGATGAGCACCCGGACAAACTCCTTTATTCGTTCCTTGACGTAAACGGCGATTCGATCGAAAGCTACACCTACGCATCGTTTCTCCATCGGGCGCAGGCGATCGCCGGACATTTGCGGAAAGATGGTCGTTTCGCCGCGGGCGACCGGCTTTTGCTCGCCTACCCCCCGGGACTCGAAATGATCTGCGCATTCTTTGGTTGCGTGCGCGCCGGATTGATCCCCGTGCCGGTCTATCCCCCCAGTTCGCGTGGCTTTCAGAGCGCCCTCTACAAGATGGTCCACATCGCAAAGGATTGCCAGGCGGCTGGCATCTTAACCGAGCAGGGACTACCACGCATCCCTCAAGACGAATCTCGCCAGAAGTGGAGTCTCGGCGTCCGGCGTCGACGTAGATTACATCTCCGGTCTTCCGTGGATCGCAACGGAAGATTTCGTGGGCACGATTTCGGGGCAATCGGTTGCTGAGCCTTCGAATATCTTGTTTCTCCAGTACACGTCCGGCTCGACGATGGAGCCCAAGGGCGTGATCGTCACGCATGAAAACATCCTGAATACTTATTCGCTCGTAATCGACCATCCGTCGCCGGTTGTTGTCTCCTGGCTTCCGCAGTATCACGATATGGGACTGATCGGATGCTACCTCTATCCAGCACTGAAAGGTGGCACGACGTACGGATTCGCTTCCGTGGACTTCATTCAGCGGCCGATCCTGTGGTTCGATGCAATAACGACCTACCAAGCCACCGCGACGGCTGCCCCCAACTTTGCTTACGACTATTGCCTTCGTGCCGGGCGGCTCTCCAAGGACAGCCTCGAGGCTTGTGATCTCAGCTCGCTTCGCGTCTTGATGTGCGCCGCGGAGCCAGTAAAGGCCGATACCTACACCCGGTTTCTGGAAGCGTTTGAGTCCTATGGACTCAAGCCCGAGAGCTTCTATGTCGCCTACGGGCTGGCCGAGAATACTCTGGCGGTCTCACTCGGCGGCCGCAACATCGTCTCCGTCAACAAGCGCGCCCTCACGCTGGGGAAGGCCCGTATGACCACAGAGGTCTCGGAGATCGACGGAGCCACGCAGATTGTTAGCTGTGGAATCCCGCTCCCGGGCATCGATGTGAAGATCGTGGATCCGGAAGGCCATTTCGCTCTTAAGCCCGGGCGCATTGGCGAGATCTGGGTCGCCGGAAGCGGTAAGTGTCAGGGTTACTGGAATAATCCCGAATTGACCCTGAAGCAGTTTCGCGCGCAGCTTGTGGACGACAATCCCTGCGACGACGGCTACCTTCGGACCGGCGATATCGGATTCTTCCACGACGCCGAACTCTACATCTGCAGCCGCATCAAGGACATGATTATTCTCCGTGGGCAAAACTATTACCCGCATGACATTGAGAACGTCGTGGAGAAATCATCCAGTCTGATCCGACACAATTGCGTCGCCGCGTTCCAGATTCAGGAAGACACCGAACCCGCGCTGGCAATCGTCGCCGAAGTCAAAAATCCCAGGTCGCTTCCCGAAGCACGAAAGATTGCTGCCGCGGTCCGGAGTTATCTCAATGTGGAAGTGGCGGTGATCTCCCTCATCGCCCCTCGTGCGATACCGAGAACGAGTTCCGGGAAGATCATGCGCCATAAGACCAAGCAGATGTGGCTGCAAGGTGAATTCACAGTTCTCTCCGACTTTTCGCGGGAGAAGGACGCCGGGAACTGCGCGTCCGATGTCGACCCGAACTCCTCTTTCGCTGAATTGAAGGCCAGGTACAACCTGACAGGCCAGGAATCGTACAACCTCATCGAAGCCGGCCTGGATTCCCTCGATCTTGTTGTGTTCATGCATGAGCTCAAGGAGCTCCTGAAAGATAAAGGCGCCGAGATGCTGGCGAGGCAGGTAGATATTGGCGTCATTCAGCGTGTCAGCGTAGCCGAGCTGTTTGGAATAGCCGACCAGTTGGAGAGCGCTCCCGAAGAGGCACTCATTTATCTGCGGCATGCGCTTGCGGCTTTCCGTGAAGAGCAGTCCGCCGCTGAGAAGGAGATGATGAGCAACGACCGGAAGCTCCTCTTCGAGCCTCCGGTGCCTGCGCCCCTGCCGGAGATCCCGATGCTGAATCAGGTGCTGCTCACAGGCGGGACCGGCTTCATAGGGCCATTCCTCATCAAGAGCCTGTTGGAACAGACACCGGCGAAGATCCATGTTCTCGTTAGGTCCTCCGACGAAAAGCAGGGCAGGCAGAGACTGAGAGCTGCGATGGAGTCGATGGGGCCCTGCGAGGCAGAGCTGATGGAGATGTTCGAGGCCCGCGTGATCCCCGTCTGCGGTGACCTGGGACAGCCAAAGCTGGGCCTGACGCAGGAAATGTGGGATTTCCTCGCGAGTGAAATCGACACGGTCTTCCATAACGGCGCAACCGTGAACTACCTGTTCAACTACGATCGGATGCGGGACGCAAACGTGATGGGGACCAACGAGGTCATAAGATTGGCCTTCGAGCGAAGGCCCAAAGAGTTCAATTATGTCTCGACTACCTTCGTCTTCGGCTGGGCGGTCAAACCGAGCCTGTTTGAGACCGACATGAACGACAAGATGGAGCGTCTCGATTTTGGGTACAGCCAATCGAAATGGGTAGCGGAACAGGTGGTTTTCGACGCGCGCAGCAAGGGACTCTCAGCGCGTGTCTTCCGTCCCGCTCTCGTGAGTCCTTCCGTTACGGGAGGAGGTAACAACTTCGATATCGCCGTTCGCCTTGTTGCCTTCATGGTGAATCACGGCATTGGTGTCGATACTCTCAACCAGGTCAGCTTTGTTCCGGCTGACATTGTGGCGAACAACATCGTTGCCATCTCGACGACCTCCGGTACGGCCAATAAGACTTACCATGTTGTGCGCGACGATTATTCGAACATGATGGATATTACCGGGCTTATTACCCAGGCGACTGGCCGGCAATTCGAAGCGTTCAGTCTCCCCGATTTTGTCCCCGAGCTGATCAGGAGATGTCGGAAGGAGGATCTTCTTTTTCCGCTGCTGGATTTTCTGGTCGGCTCTGTCGACAATATCTCCGCGATGGAGTTCAAACGCTATGACAACTCCTCCTATCAAATGGCCCGCGATGCCTCCGTGTGGGGCAAACCGGACCCGTCTCTGGAAGATACGGTCAACGGCATTCTGAAATTCATGCATCGCAAGGGGATCATTTCGGTCGCGCCTCGTGAGGTCGAAGAGGTCTTACCCGTTCTGGACTCGAATGAGAGCGTTCCGCTTCTTGACCTCACCGCTGCACTATCCGCTACTGCCTCTTAAATATGAGCTTCTCCGTTACCCGCTGGCCCGTTTCCAACGTGCCAGCGGTGGAGAGAGTCATCTGCTGCCCATCTGCGGAGACCACCCACCTGTCCTTTTGAGCGACTTGATTGTCCCGCTGGTAGATCGCATCCACCGTGTGAGGATCGACGAGCTCAAGCGTCACAGTATCGTTGCGCGAGTTCTTTAGGTCGTGCTGCTTTCCATCAAAACTGGCTGTATAGCTGAAGTCGCCCAGAAAACGGATCGCCCCCCTCCCGTCTGACTCGATTTTGAGCGTCAAACCCTGCCGCAAACGGGTCTTGCTGAGGTCCTGCGTCCACTCGCCCGCGAACAAGTCATTGGCGATCTTCGCACCTCCGGTTCGCGTCCACAGTGTGATCTGATCAGGTCTGCCGCGGGTTACGGTGGTGGTCGTTAGCTCGCTCCCATCGTTCGAAAGTTTTTGGCGAATCGTTGCTACGAGAGCTCCGTCCTTTTTTTCTGTGACCTCCGCCTGCTTCTTATCGACCCGGCGCAGCTTGATTTGATTGAACCCGAGATTGCCTGGTGCGGCTGATTCCTGCGCATTTCCATGCACCGTGAAATCGAGATGAGTCTCGCCGGACATGACGACATGCACGTCGTTGTGCAGATGTGTAATGGAGAGCCGGTTCGGTGGATCCAGCTTCGACTCCGCGGAGATGAGCTTCCAGGAGCCGAGGCGAGGGTCTGCCGCTCCAGGTTGGAAGGCGGCAAGCAGTCCGAGCAACAGTAAGGTACGAATTGATCCTCCTTAGCCGATGGGGAAGAGCTTAGCAGACTCAGATAGCTTCTACGGTTCTTCGGTCCCAGCGATGACAATCCCGTATGAAATGATAAGTGCCATGCATGTGCGCCGTCTTTGGGTGTCAGGGATCGTCCTCGCAGGAACCATCGCACTGCTTCCGTTTTCTTTTCACGCAGAGCGCAAGTTGGAGACCGCAACCCGTGTTGAAGGAAGCCAGGCAGAAACTGTCCGGCAGGAGCTGGCCGATCGTTTTCGGTCGCCGTTCGTAGATCGTGTGGTCCTGGTGATCCAGGGACTTCCGCCTGCGGATTCTGAGGGAGGCGGCCAAGCCTTGGAAACCATCGTGGCACGGGCTAAAGGATCAACCCGGCATTTCGGGAGTGGTCTCCTATCTCGATTTGCGCGATACGATTTTTCTGGGTCCAAGAGGGGGAACATTTGTTCTCGTGGGACTTACCTCGGCCGACGGTCCCGTGGAATCGCTTGTTCCCACGCTCCACCAACTGGCAAGTTCGCTTGAAGATCAACTGCGCGGCCATTATCCGGCCGTGAAGATCGAACTCACAGGCGAGATCCCACTAAACTTTGATATTCGAAAAGCGAGCGCGAAAGATGTGCAACGCGGCGAAAGCCTTGTGATCCCCGCGACCCTCGCGCTTCTGCTGGTGGCCTTCGGGAGCCTGATCGCCGCCTTGATTCCATTGGCAGTTGGCCAGCTTGCCATCGCTACCACTCTGGCGATTACGGGATTTCTCGCCCAGCGATGGCACTTGTCCATTCTGGTTCAGAATTTGGCCACCATGCTTGGCCTCGGCCTGGGAATCGACTACGCACTCCTCATGGTAAGCCGCTTCAGGGAAGCGATCTCCGCAGGGCACGACGGACCTAAGGCTTCGGTCATCGCGGCACGTCAGGCAGGTCGCACGCTTTTGATATCAGCCTCAACGGTAGCCATCGGATTTCTGGCACTCCTGACGGTTCCGATCAGCGAAATCCGCTCCATCGGGATTGCAGGATTCCTGGTCGCAGGAATGAGTGTGTTGCTCACAAATACCCTGGTTCCGGCAGTGCTGGTATTGCTCGGCCCGCGGATTGATTTTGGCCGATTGCCCTTTACTCCAAAGTTGGACGCGCATCGGTCCGCGCGCACGGGAAAGCGCTGGCGGCAATGGGGAAAGGTGATTGTTGCGCATCCCTGGCTTGCTCTCATTTTGGCGGGCACTCCTTTGCTTCTGCTTGCCTGGCAGGTCAGGCAACTGGACACCAGTCTCCCTCGCGGGGATTGGCTTCCGCAGACGGCGGAATCAGTCCATGCCCTCCATACCCTGGAACAGATGGATCGGAGCGGCGCTGTCGAATCGTTGCGCGTCATTGTCGAGCTTCCAACGGATTCCATCGCGCAAACCGACGCGGGGTGGGATGCGCTTGATCGACTCACCCGGCGCCTCGCCAGCGACCCGCGCGCTGAGCGGGTGATTTCTATCACTTCCATTGCGGAGGGCAACCGGTCCTCCCTCCGTGACCTCTCCCGGGAGACGCGCCGAACGTTTCTGAGCAGTGACGGACGAGCGGCGCTGCTTGAGGTGTTACCCGCGAGTTCCGTCTCCCTGCGCGACCAGGTCGACTGGGTGCGGGAACTACGGAAGACCGGCGCGCCAGCTCTCACCGGAGTGCCTGGAGCAACGCTTCTCGTTGGGGGAATACCGGCACTCAACGCCGATTATGAAACCATTATCAGAGACCGCTTTCCATCCGTAATGGCGTTGGTAGTAGGGGGGACGCTCCTGGCCCTACTCTGCGGCTTCCGATCGATCTTCGCTGCCCTAAAGGCCATAGCCCTCAACCTGCTCTCAGTGGCGGCGTCCTTCGGAGCCTTGGTTTACGTCTTCCAAAACGGACACGGAAGTAGCCTCCTGAGAGTCCCTGGGGGAACCGGTAGTGTCTTTCCCCTCGTTCCGATCGTCACCTTTGCCATCGTCTTCGGACTAAGCATGGATTACGAGGTATTTCTGGTTGCACGCGTTCTCGAAGCCAGAAGGAGCGGGCTGAGTGAAATGGATGCGATCCCGGAGGGCATGGCCAGAACCGCAGGCCTGATTACGAGCGCCGCCGCGATCATGATTGTGGTATTTGCGGCATTCACCTTCGGAGATTTCCTGGTGGTCAAGATGATCGGATTTACCTTGGCGGTCGCCGTGTTCATTGACGCGACACTCGTTCGTATTGTGATCGGTCCCGCGCTCCTTCGTATTGCAGGCGACTGGAACTGGTGGCCGGGCGGGCTCGCCACCAAAACGCACAGGGCGCCCGTGAATGCGAGTCGCGAATGATATCGCCATACTCACTATCCAAGGGCGCCCCGAAACCAGTAACCCCCTGCTATTGCTTGGTGATATCGATCGTATTATCGTCAGGAATCCTATCGATCAGCTTGTTATAAGGATCGATCCCCGCACGCGCCGGCATCTCATCCACCACAATCTCAAACGTTTGTTTAGCCTGACTGATTTTTTCCTTCTTCAGATAAAGTGGCTTCTCCTCATCTTTCTTTCCTGAAAAAACACCAATATCGACATAGTCGTTCAGAGTCATCGGGGTCTCATTCCCACTCCCATCCGACTTCAGCTTTTTAGCCTGTACGGTAAGCGTGACCTTGTACTTCTTATCCGGCATCTGGACCACCGTCGCGGTCAGCGCCTTATTGTCGTACAGAACGATCGATTCAAACGCATCCGTAATGTAGTACTGCAGTTCGGGCGGAGTCTGCGCGCGCAGCGCATCCACAAACTGCCGTGTATCCGGATAAGGCCCACTCTGCGAATCATTCGCATTCGCATACCGGTACTGCATCAGGAAGTTGTGCAACGCGAGATTCACCTTATCCTCTCCGATGTAATCGGAGAGCCCGTACAACACCAGCGATCCCTTTTGATACCAGACATAAGCCTCGCGCTGAACCAGGACAATCGGCGGCTCCTTGTGAGCTTCGCCTGCGCGCCCGCGCAAATACCCATCCAGCTCGTGCTTCAGGAACTTGTGCATCTGGTTGTCGCCATACTTCTTCTGTGCAACCCGGAGAGCGGAATATTCAGCAAGAGACTCGGACAACATATTCGAGCCCTCAACCGCCCCTCCAATCAGCTGATGGCCCCACCACTGGTGCGCAAGCTCGTGAGCGGTAACAAAATAGGTGCGGTCAATATCTTTCTTCGGGTCCACAACACGGCTGATAAATCCGGCTTCAGCATAGGGAACCGTGTTCGGAAAAGACTGCGCAAAAGAGCGGTAGCGCGGAAACTCGAGGATACGAAACTGCTTGAACTGAAACGGGCTGTAATTCTTCTCGTAGTAATCGAGGCCAGCCTTCGAGGACGCAATCATGTCAGCGACGTCGTAAGGATGATGCGAGTCCGAGTAGACCTCAATATTAATCGGCCCATTGACGCCCTGATAAACCTCACGCTTCACGTCATAGCGTGCAGAGACGTACGCGAAGAAATCCAGGATCTTCACATCGCCCATGCTGTACGCATAGTAATGACGCCCATTCGCGTGCCAGTCGCGCTCAAGGTAGCCGGGAGCAAGAGCGATCTGGTCATCTCGCGTGCTGACCACCGTGTTGTAGCTGATCCAGTCGGAGTCTGCCGTAAAGAGATTGGTCCGGCTGCCGTAGGGATCGCCGCGGTGAGGCAGATCGGTAACCGGCCCAAGGTTATGCTCTCTCCGCCTCCGAGGATCGGAGAGTTCGTTATTCGTGTCGTAGCCGATCGACGGAAAGTAGCTGCTGTCGAAGAATGTGCCGGAGTAAGCCAGCTCCGGCCTCTCACCGCCATCGCGGAAGCCATGCGGCGCGTACGCGACCGTGAAGTCCATGTTGATCTTCTCGCCCGGAGCCAGCGGCTGCTCAAGGGCGTAGATCGTGTAGAAATTGCGCGCGCTCGACGAAACTTTGTGGAAGGGATGGTCGAAGCGCAGGTCCGAGACCGCCTGCCTCGAATCGATGATGTGGATCTCGGTGATAGGTGTCGGAGTCTTGTTCTGAAGCAGAAAGTGGCCCGTTCCGGAGAAGGCGCGTCGCTCAGGGAAGATGTCAATCTTGGAATCGGCAGTAAGGATCTTCGGCTGCGGCAGGAACTGATATTTTTTGAATTCGCGCTCGTACTGGGCCTGAAGATCGCGCTGGGCGGGAGCACTCAGGAACTCATTCAGCACGTGCGTGTTGTAGAAATACCAGATCCCGCTCCCGATAGCGATCAGCAGGAACAGCACAGCGGCAGGGACAAGGCGCGGCAATCGCTGACGGAACAGACGTATCCGCGAAGACCACGCATCATCCGATCCACGCAACGCGAATCCGATCGACACAACGCCCAGGAACGCCGCGATGGAGAGCCAGTAAGTGATCGACCAGAACAACGCAGGCACAAAGTGGCCGTAGCCGTTCATATCCGAATAGGTGTAGTTCGGCGTATTCCCAAAGAGATAGAGCGTATTCTCCCATCCGTGGCGGGAAAGAACGGCATTCAGCAGAAAGACGCCGATGATGATGCCATGCCCGATAAATTTATTGGAAAGAATCGTCTGGAGGAAAAGCGCAGCCAGGATGAAGAGTAAAACCTGGGGGAAAGTAATAACGTAAAGCTCTTTGACGTACTGCAGGATCTCAAAGTTGAAATACCCGGCAAACATCTGGCTCAAAATGCCGCAGAACATCACGATAGTGATCAGAATCAGTTCGACGATCGCAAGTGCCGCAAGCTTCGAAAGCCAATCAGTCGATTCGCGCATCGGGAGCGCATCCTGAATGCCGTCGAAGTGCGTGTCTCGCTCGCGCCAGATAAGCTCGCCCGCGTACATCGAGCCGATGATCAGAAAAAAGACGAACGCGTTGCCCGTAACCGCGTTGACCATCAGGTACGTGACAGGATAAACATTCCCGTCTTCCACGCGACCAGCGAAGTGGCCCAGAAGCATCGCGTACATCACCATCACGGCGAAGATGGCCCAGAACGGCAGCTCGGTCAGAATGTTCTTAATACGGATACGAGTGAGCGAGAAAAACTGTGCCCATGTCGTCGAGCTGCCAAAGAACTGGTGAACAACTGGCAGACGCTTCGCCACAAGCGAGCGTACAGTCTTGACGGCAGACGCTTCGTTCTCTCGCTCGCGTGCAGCGCGGCGGCCTTGCGATACCGCAGTCAAAGCCTCAACCGACAGCGGAAAGAGAATATAGACCGTGATCAGCGCGAGGATGCCGACGCCAGTCCACACAAGGCGGTTGTAGAGAAAGACGCCGGACCACGGAAGCTGCAGCGTGTTCTGTTCCACGGGAGTCCAGTAGCGAGTCACCGCGTCGAACGCGCGTAACCCAACAGGATCGAAGATCGCCGACCAGAAGTGTTCCAGCGAGCGAGTAGCCGAGAAGATCGCATTGACCACCAGATACACAACGAAAAAGACAACGCCCTGCAGATAGACAATGAAAAGCTTGCGGGTCAGCGCGGCGATCGTAAAGAAGATCGTACCGAGAAAAAAGATCTGAACAACGGGAACGATGAGAAAAGCGTGTAGATACCACCCGACGTGCCCCGGAGCAATGCGTGTGTGATCCGCCCAGGGGGCCAGGGTGCCGACGAATTCACCAAGGACGAGGCCAAAGAAGACAAAGACAGTAGTGATAAAGGAACCGGCCCAGCGGCCGCCAAGATAAGCGAATTTCGTAATCGGCTTGGTGAAGATCAACTGATAGGTGTCGCGCTGAAAGTCACGCAGAATCGAAGTGCCAAAGATCGCTGCCATGACGATGGAGCCAAAAAGGCAGAAGATGATGTAGATGATGCTGGTAGCGACGGGGCCGTTAAGCAAAACCTTGTCATTGCCGGTGTTGAGGAAGTCCTCCGCCGCAATGCAGAAGAAGGCAAGAAAAAAGAACATCGCGAAGTAAACATAGGTCGAGATACTCTTCGCCCGGAACTTCAATTCAAATGTAAAAAGCTCCCAGAACTGTGCCATTGATCTCCTCTGATCTTCGCTGCTCTCCCCCGCGTCTCCATTCCGTTACGCGCGAAGTTAGTTCTTCGCCCCTTTGGCGAGGTTGAGGAAGTAAACATCTTCCAGACCAGAGTCGACCGGGTGGAACCCGTCGCCCGGACTGGAGTCGGCATAGATGCGAACCTCATGCAGGCCGCCAACGAGGTGCGTCGAGATAACCTTGAGCGAGCTCTCCAGAGCGCTAAGTTCGTCGTCGGTTGCAACAACCTTGGACCAGATCTTGCCTTTGAGTGAGTCAAGAGCCTCTGATGGCGCGCCTTCCAGCAAAACCTCTCCAGCGGCAATAATCGCCATGCGCGGACACAACTCGCGCACGTCGTCCACGATGTGCGTCGAAAGAATCACCGTCACATTCGACCCAATCGAGCTGAGTAGATTCAAAAACCGGTTCCGCTCCGCCGGATCAAGCCCCGCCGTCGGCTCGTCCACAATGATCAGCTTCGGATTAGCCAGCAAAGCCTGCGCGATGCCGAACCGTTGCTTCATGCCGCCGGAGTACGTGCTGAGCGCCTTCTTGCGCGCGTTCCAGAGATTGGTCTGGTTCAGCAGCGCCTCCACCATCTGCGTCCGCTCGGTCTTATTCGTGATGCCCTTCAAAATCGCGATGTGGTTCAGCATATCCAGCGCCGAAAGCTTCGGATAAACGCCAAACTCCTGCGGCAGATACCCCAGCACTCTGCGAACCTCTTCCTTCTGGGTCAGCACATTAAGATCGTCAAGTTGAATCGTGCCGGAGTCGGGGTCCTGCAGGGTTGCGACCGTGCGCATCAGGGTGCTCTTGCCCGCGCCGTTAGGGCCTAGCAGCCCGAACATTTGATTGCCAATGGTCAATGTCAGGTCTTTAAGCGCTCGTACGCCGTTGGGATAGGTCTTCGACAGACCTGTAATTTTCAATGCCAAGGAAGATGTCCTCCGATACCTGCGAATTGCTTTTTGGTTAGTAGCGGCAAATTTACCACACCGAGCCCATGGCTCAGGATTCCTGACTAATGGGACGGTCTGCCGAACGCAGTGGTCAATCCGACAAGGAAGTAAGTCCAGTCGACTTTGTCTTTGTTTAAGGGCACGGCTTCAGCAGTGCCGAAAAGGGGAGAAAACCGAGTGCGGCTTTAGCCGCTGAGGTACGCTTTCTCAAATTGACCCGCTACCGGCTCCTAAATGAAACCGGAAAAAAAGGAACCCCCCGCTCGAATGTGTCGCGGGAAAGATACGCGGACAAGGAATGAGAAACCAGCTAGTCTACTCGCGCCAGCGGACCGGCATCGCCCCTCGCCAGATCTCGCAGCACACGCCGCTCCGACGCTGGCTGCTTTCTCGCAGAGACCGTCAGCTCACCCCAGACAACGAGGTTGCGTCCCGAAGATTTGGCCTGATAGAGCGCCTTGTCAGCAGCATCCAGAAGGTCTTCCTGGCAATTGGAATCATCGGGCCAGCACGTCGCCACGCCGCAACTTACCGTAGACAACCGCGCATGGGCCCCCGGCTCCGGCAACGCAGGCGAACCGGCAACCTCAACAAGTTTGCGGATTCGCTCCGCAACGATCAGCGCTCCTTCGCGGTTAGTACTAGGAAGCAGGACCACAAACTCCTCCCCGCCAAACCGCGCTGCAAAATCGTCCGTGCACCGCAGGCTCTGCAACAGCAGAGCCGCCACACGCACCAGCACGCGATCGCCATAGAGATGCCCGCGCGTATCATTCGTGATTTTGAAGCGATCGATGTCAATCAAAATAGCCGAAAGGCAACCACTCGAACCAGCCGCCTCTGCCCACAGCTTCGCGAACTGAACTTCGTAAGAATGCCGGTTCGCCAGCCCCGTCAGATTGTCGATATACGAGATCTTCTGCAGCTCGACATTCAGGAACGAAAGCTCCTTGCTCTGTATCTCGCTGCGCAGCCTCATCAGGTATCCCAGCCGCTCGTCGCGCCCTGCGTTGTAGTTGGCCACCACAGTCATCGAGATCGCGCACACAGCCAGCGTAATCCCCAGCAACTTATCCGATGCATTCAGAAACTGATCCTGCCACAGGAACACCAGGTCGCTAACCAGCAAAACAGCGGATGCGCTCAAGGCATACATAAATTGAAGCCGCATCACAACGTTCACGAAGATCACCGTTGCGATCAGGCCAACCTGCGCATAAGCCGACGAAGTCGCGTTGATCCCGCTCTCGAGATAAAGATGCGATATCCCAACCAGGCAACTCGCCGCCGCAATGCTCGTCTCGCGGTAAATCTTGTTCGGACTCCACCGCATGCTGAGATTGATCAGAAGAGCAATCGGCGTAACCACGCAAAGACGGATCTGCAACGGAAACCAGGAGCTGCCGCCCCGAATCACGTAATCCGCCATCACGTAAATATTGAAGAAGCCAATCGCAATCAGCCCTTCAATCCAGAGCCGCTTCGAGCGCTGAACGAACGTCGACTGCTCAAAGCCGCTTTCAAGAGGCTCCGGCAACGCAAGCCGCTGGAATCCTCGTCGTAAAAGACGCTCTATCTGGGCGACCGCGAGTTCATGGATTGAAGTGTCAGGCATCTTGATTCCGTGTTCCAATACCCTTCTTTGTCCTCTGTCGGCGCGTGAACAATCTTTCTTCAGTCGAGCAGACGGAGAGATGGTTACAAAGGAGTCGCTCACTCAATCGTACTCGTCCAGATAAATACTCAGATAAATACTGTGATGCAAAAATCCTCACAGCCGTCACCCGATAGTGGGGTAACCTCCTGTGCAACGCAGCAACCAGCCGCCGCAGATTATCCAACCAGGAAATTATCGATCAGCCGCGTCCTCCCAACCCACGCTGCAATCGCAACCAGTGCTCCCGTCTCAGCAGTCTGCACCGGCAACAGCGTCTCTGCATCGACAACCGCCAGATAGTCCAGCCTCACGACCGCCTCTTCGCCGACCATCGGCATCACATCCTCGATCAGCACAGCACTCCGCCGCTCCCCCGCTGCAATCTTCTCTTCCATCCCCCGCAACACCCGTTGCAATACCAACGCCTGCACCCGCTCCGCCGCGCTCAGATATTTGTTCCTGCTGCTCAGCGCCAACCCATCTGCATCCCGCACAATCGCACAGACCACCAGCTCCACATCGAAGTTCAGATCCCGCACCATCCGGCGCAGCACCGCCACCTGAGCGGCATCCTTCTGTCCGAAGTAAGCCCGGCACCGCCCCACCACGTGAAACAACTTCGCCACCACCGTAGCCACACCCGTAAAGTGCCCGGGCCGCGAAGCCCCATCCAGCCGGTCCCCCACCCCCGCCACCGTCACCGTCGTCACCGCTCCCTCCGGATACATCTCCCCGCCTCCGGAGCAAACAAAACCGCAACACCCTCGCTCTCCAGCCGTTTACAGTCCTCCTCGAACGTGCGCGGATACCGCGCCAGATCCTCCCCCGGCCCAAACTGCAACGGATTCACAAAGATCGAAGCCACCACCGCCCCGCACTCCGCCCGAGCACGACGCACCAGCGACAGGTGCCCCTCATGCAGAGCGCCCATCGTCGGGATAAACCCCACAACAGAGCCGCCGTCCCGCAATCTGCGGCACGCGTCCTGCATCTCAACCACGCTGGCTACAATTCGCATCCGGTTTTACGCCACCATCCGTCCGGCCGCCCTACTTCGCAACCTCGACCGAAGCTCCCATCAACCCTCGCATCTCCTGCGACAGATGGTAGCTCTCCGCATCCGAAGGAAACGTCCTCGCCTCGACATCCCGCTTGTACTCGCCCAGTGCGGTGCGCATCACACCTGCCACATCCGCATACCGCCGCACAAACTTCGCGGGAGTCGAAAACGTCATCGTCATCATGTCGTGCAGCACCAGGATCTGCCCATCGCAGTCCGGGCCCGCGCCGATTCCGATCGTAGGAATCTGCACCTCCTCGGTGATGATCCTCGCCAGCTCCCTCGGCACCCCCTCCAGCACCAGCGCAAAACATCCAGCCTCTTCAAGCGCAAACGCATCCGTCCGCAGCTCGTCAATCGCCTCCATCGTCTTGCCCTGCACCTTATACCCGCCCATGCGATGCACGCTCTGCGGAGTCAGTCCCAGATGCCCCATCACAGGAATCTCCGCGTCAACCATCCGCCGCACAAGATCCTTCCGCTCGCGTCCACCCTCCAGCTTCACTGCTTCAGCGCCCGCTTCCTTCACAAACCGAACCGCATTCGCCACACCCTCGCGCTCATCCGTATAGCTCCCGAACGGCATATCCGCCACCAGCAAAGCCCGCCGCACCGCCCGCCGGACGCCGCGCGTATACAGCAGCATCTCGTCCATCGTCACGGACAGCGTATTCTCGTAGCCCTGCATCACCATCGCCAGCGAGTCGCCGACCAGCAACACATCCAGCCCGGCCTCATCCACCAACCGGGCACTCGCATAGTCGTAGGCTGTCACAGCCGCAATCGGCCGCCGCAGCGTCTTCTTTTCCAATAAGGAGGGAACAGTTATCTTCGAGGGAATCTCGGTCACGCGCCCAGCACGCGCACCCGCTCGTTCCGCAGAGAACGTAGTCAAACTCATCGCTAATCTCCAGTGCAGTTCCACCGCGTATCGCCCTGACAAAGCACGACTTTGGCCGGATACCACCTGTCCCGGCAATCTCCCGGGCCACTTTAAAGCCTACGCTCCTCAGCCCCCCGTAGCAAGTCCTGCGGCTGCGTCAGTTCAGACCCCTATTCCTTCGGCTTACCCCAGGCCTCATCGAGAAAGAGATACCGCTCCCGCTGCCGATCCGGTTTAGCCTCCGAAGCCGCATCAAGATGCATCACCTGCCACTGATCCGCCGCACCATACGTCGGCCAGTGAGGCAACCCAGCGCCATTCGGATCCCCGGTCTTCGCAAAATTTGTCCAGTAACTTCCCATCAACTCAGAAAGCTTCCGATCCTCCGGCCGCCACACCGCCTCAGGCCGCGAGTCCAGCGAACCAAACACATATTCAATATCGTCCGAGTGAAACGCCCCAAGAATCGCCTGATGATTCTTGTCGCCCGGAGATCCAAGGTCCAGACGATAACGAAACACCGGAGCCTTGCCGGTAGCCACATGAGCTTCGAGCCACTTCCACGTCGAGTAGGCGATAAAGTGATCGCCGGCATAGTCACCTGCCGAAGTCACAGCCTGATCGTCTGTGCTCGCCGGATACACCGCGAGAAACCGCTGAGCGTTATCGCCAAAATCCGCCTGCGCGGTCGCAGCAAAACTCTCCGAAGTCGTCTTGGTCTTCGCTAACAGCACCTGTCCACGCGCCTCGTCCGCGTTCCATCCCGCCAGCAAAGGAACCCTCGCCGCAGATCCCCTCGCATAAATATTCGCAACCGAGTCCGGAAGAAAATATCCATCCACAATCGGCCAGAAACGTGGAGGTGGCGGAGTCGTCTTCGCAGTCGCCGCGCGAAGAATCTCATCCACTGAAAGCTTCCGAAGATCCGCTAGCGTCGAAGTCCCAAACGCCTCCTTGGCAAACACTACATTGCGCTCCTCAAGCGCACGGCCTGACTCCTCCCTCGGAGCAGGGCCCGGAAATCCCCCGCCGCTCTCCCCTATCGCCTTGTTGAAGAGGCCTCGCGAAAGCGGCGAAGCCATATGCGCACTCACGGACATCGATCCCGCAGACTCGCCAAAGAGTGTCACATTATCCGGGTCGCCACCAAACGCGGCGATATTCTTTTAACCCACCACAGCGCAGCAGCCTGGTCCAGCAGCCCATAGTTGCCAGAGGCATGGTGAGGCGATTCGGCGCTCAGCTCAGGATGAGCGAAGAATCCAAAGATGCCCAGCCTGTAGTTCATCGAAACCACAACCACATTGCGCCCGGCAAGAAACTGCCCATCCTGCCGATTCTCCGACGTACTCCCGCTGACGAAGCCGCCGCCAAAGATCCACACCATCACAGGCAGCTTGCTGCCCTTGATCTTCGCCGGAGTCCACACATTCAGCGTCAGGCAATCCTCACTCGGCCCCGGATCGTGAAAGATCATATCCGGATACCCGGACGACTGAATGCAATGCGCCCCAAAATCCTTCGCCTGCCGCACACCCTTCCACGCCGCAGCAGGCTGCGGAGGCTGCCACCGCAGATCGCCGACAGGCGGCGCCGCAAAGGGAATCCCCTTAAACGCCCGAACCTGCTGCCCATTCGTCAGCGTGCCCTCCACCACACCTTTATCGGTTTTAACTCGCAGGGAATCGGCAGCATAGGCATAAGTTGCGAGAAAAGAAAACGCCAGAATGGAAGTCGCGGGGGCTGATAGCAAGGATCTACGCATGAGTTCTCCGCGCACAAACTTATCACGGATCCCTTATTTGGAGACGAGCCCCGTTGCAGAAACCAATGCTAGCCTCGACGTCTCGCAGAACTCGGAGGCGGTGGATAGTTCGGCTTCAGCTTCACCGGCTCCTTCGGCTTCGGTTCCAGTTCAATCGGCCGGTGGGCCGCCACCAACTCCGCGATCGCGTACTTCAAGGCATCGACGCCCTCTCCGGTGACGGCAGAGATCTTAAAGAAGGGAATCTTCCTTCGCTTCGCCATCGCCGAAAGCTTCTTCAGCTTCTCCGGATTCGCCACATCAGCCTTTGCCCCCACCAGGATCGTCGGCTTAGCCACAAGCGCCGGATCGAAGCTCTTCAGCTCCTCGGTAATCACCTTGTAGTCCTGCACCGGGTCAGTCCGATCGCTCGAATCCGACACATCCACGAGATGCACAATCACGCTCGTCCGCTCAATGTGTTTCAGAAACTGAATACCCAGGCCATGCCCAAGATGCGCGCCTTCGATCAACCCCGGCAGGTCCGCCACCGTGTACGACTCGGTATGCGGATACTCGCCAACCTGCACCACCCCAAGATTCGGCTCCAGCGTCGTAAACGCGTAATTAGCAATCTTCGGCTTAGCCGCCGACAGCCGCGAGATCAACGTCGATTTCCCCACATTCGGATACCCAACCAAACCCGCATCCGCAAGAAGGCGAAGCTCAAGCCGGTAAGCCCGCTCCTCTCCCGCGCGCCCAAGCTCATGCTCCCGCGGAGCCTGATGTGTACTCGTCGCGAAGTGCTGATTACCCCGTCCGCCTCGTCCACCCCTGCCAATAACGATCGTCTCGTCGGGATGCGCAAAGTCATGAATCAGCTCGCCAGTCGCGTCGTCATACAGCAGCGTGCCCACAGGAACCTTCAAAGTCGTAGGTTCCCCGGCCTGTCCCGAGCAGTTCGACCCCAGTCCGTGCCCGCCGCGCTGAGCCTTATGCTCCGGGTTGAACCGGAAGTGCACCAGCGTATTGTGGCTCAGCGAAGACGACATCAGCACGTCGCCGCCATGGCCGCCGTCGCCACCAGATGGCCCCCCCTTGGGGACGAACTTCTCGCGGCGGAACGCCATGCAGCCGTTGCCGCCGTCGCCCGCCTTGATCCTGATCCGTGCTTCATCAATGAACATGCAATATCCAGTGTACAAGTTTGCGCACTTACAGCTACGTTGTTGACTCTTTGAGTGGTTGCGTATGGCACAAATTACAGGTGGCGTTTTATCGCGTACGTATTAGACTTTGCTATACGCGCAGGCTTGTAATGTAACCGGTTGTTAACCAATATGTGCGACCCTTCTCGTAACCGATCAATGACCGAATAACGGGCCAGAAAAAAGAACCTGTGTGCGGTGGTTGTAATTTTCTAAGGAGACCGAAATGCAAAAGATACTCAAGGCAGTCGTGCGATTCATGTTGATCGCCACTTTGTTCGTGGTTGGGTCCTACGGATACGCCCAGTCCGCTGTAGATGGTGCCGTCGGCGGTACCGTGCAGGATTCCTCTGGTCTGCCGATTCCCAACGCAAAAGTGACAATCCTCAATAACGCAACCAATGCGACCCAGACGGTAGTGACAGACGCGGCCGGCTTCTTCCGCGCGATTCATCTGCAGCCATCAACGTACACCGTCTCCATCACAGCCGCGGGCTTTCAAAGCTTTAAGTCCTCTGAGGTCATCGTTCAGGTTGGCCTCTTCACCGACGTCTCGCCCCACCTCCCTGTAGGAAGCGCATCGCAGACAGTCGAGGTCACCAGCGAAGCACCGCAGATCAACACCTCCACATCTGAGATCGGCGGACTGATCACCCAGCGCCAGCTTCAGGATCTCCCCGTCAATAACTACCGTTGGTCAGCCTATGCCCTCCTCACTCCTGGCGTGGTCGGCGACTCCAGTGGCTTTGGCCTTCTCAGCTTCCGCGGTCAGAGCACCCTGATGAACAATGTCACCGTAGACGGTGCCGACGACAATCAAGCCTACTTCTCCGAAGAGCGCGGACGCACCCGCGCCGGATACTCGACTGCCAAAGCCTCCATTCAGGAGTTCCAGGTCAACACCTCCAACTACTCCACGGAGTATGGTCGCTCCGCTGGCGGCGTCGTCAACTCCATCACCAAAAGCGGCGGCAATCAGTTCCACGGCGATCTCTATTTCTTCGATCGCGACGCAGAATGGGCAGGATCGGTTGCGACAACGGTCCAGACAGTGCAGACGGCGCCTGGCGGTCCCTTTGTCTCGCAGCACTTCAAGCCAACCGACGTCCGTAAGCAGTATGGCGGCGCCATCGGTGGCCCTATCTTCCGCGACAAACTCTTCTTCTTCTTCGCTGGCGACCGGTTCCAGAGAAACTTTCCTGCGGTCGCAGTTGCCAGCAGCCCGGCCAGCTTCTATACCTTGCCTGATGCGACCCTGCCAGCCGGCAAAGTCTGCGGTGTAACAACCGGCGCATCCGCGCCTAGTGCCATCGACGCCGCGGCCTGCACGCTGCAGACAAACCTTGCCCTTCCCACCTACGCAGCCGCTGCAACGGATTACACCAACGGCATAGCCGGACTGAACACGATGTTGGGAACGGTGCCGCGCACAGGCACTCAGACAATTTTCTTTCCCAAAATCGATTGGCAGGTCAACTCGCGCAACCATGCTTCCTTTGAGGTCAATCGTCTGCGCTGGGGCTCGCCAGCCGGAATTCAAACCGCAGCAACGGTCGCCAATGGCGTCAGCAGCTTTGGCAACGACTATGTCCGCGTCACCTTCGGCATCGCCAAACTGGATACAGTCATTACGAACAACCTCTCCAACGAAGTCCGCTATCAGTACGGGCGAGACTTCGAGTTTGAATACGGCCAGTCGCCCACTCCTTATGAGAAGACAAATCTGATGGGCCCCACCGGCGGTGGATACACTAACCCGTTGGGCGCTCCACCGAGCGTAAGCATCACGAACGCCTTTTCGTTTGGAACCCCGAACTTCCTCAACCGCGCCGCGCTGCCGGATGAACGCCGTTGGCAACTCGCCGATACCTTCAATTGGATCCATGGCGGCCACAACTTCAAGTTTGGCGGAGATTACATTCATACCGACGACCGCATCAATAATCTCTTTTCGGGCTTCGGTGTTTACGCCTACTCCAATCTCGCGGCCTACTTCTCCGACTTTTACCTCTCCCAGAGCCCTGCAACCGCAAGCAAAGCCAAGAACTACACCAGCGCCTACGTCCAGGGGTTCGGCATTCCCGGTGTCGAGTTTACGACTGGCGACTACGGCTTCTTCGTCGAGGACAACTGGAAATTTAACAAGCGGCTGACCCTTACTGCGGGACTCCGTTACGAGTACGAGCAACTGCCCTCACCCTTCAGCGCCCTCATTGTTCCTGCTGTGCCCCAGACATCCTTCATGCCATCCAATAAAACCAACATCGGTCCGCGAGTCGGATTCGCCTACGATGTCTTCGGATCGGGTAAGACAGTCCTGCGTGGAGGCTACGGAGTCTTCTTCGCCCGCATCCTCAACGGCACCATCTACAACGCCCTCATCAATACGGGATCGCCAAACGGCCAGTTCACCGTCAACTCCACCCCGGCCTTTCCTCAGGTCATCGCGTCCGGCAGTCTCGCAGGCGCGCCGAACTCGGTCTTCTTCGACCGCAACTTCAGGGCTCCATGGATCAATCAGGCCGACCTCACCGTCGAGCAGGATCTCGGCTGGAACACCGTTATCGGTGTGACCTGGCTCGGAACACTCGGCCGTCGCCTGCCTAACTTCACCGACCTCAATCTCAATCCTGCAACTTCGATCAACTACACCATCGTTGATCCTGCCGGTAAGGGTCTGTTGCCGGCTGGTTCGGTCATCTCGAGCAAGTTCTACCCAAGAAACACAACTCCTGGCTGCACCAGTGCCCGTCCTAACTGCAACTTCGGTTCACTGACGGACATCTTCAGCGGCGTAAACTCCAACTACTCCGGCCTCGTCGGCCAGATCAATCATCGCTTCTCCAACCATCTCCAGTTCAACGCGAACTACACCTGGTCCCATGCGTTGGACTACGGACAAAACAATCAAACCGCTACAACAGTTAATAACCTTTTCGATCCGCAGGACATTCGGCAGGAATACGGCAACTCCATCACAAACATCCCCAATCGTCTTGTCATGGGTGCCATCATCACTTCTCCCTGGAAATACACTGGATGGCTCAGCTATCTGTTGAACGACTTTGAGGCATCGCCAAGCCTTCAGATTCAGAGCGGCTTACCCTACTCGGTCGGCACAACCGGCGGATTCACCTCAACCACTGGAACACTCCCCGGATACACTCCGTCAGGCGCTCTCATCGCCGGCTTTGGCGGTGTCAACGGCTCAAACGGAACCTTCCGTATGCCCGGTTTCAAACGCAATGGCATCGAGCAACCGCACACCATCGTGTCCGATCTGCGTCTGTCCAAGCGCTTCACAATTGCGGAACGCCTCAAGCTGGAATTTCTCGGTGAGGCCTTCAATATTGCGAACCATCAGAACGTGACCGGCATCAATGCGACCGCCTATACCGTAGGCAATATCTCAGCCAGCAAAACAAACACTCTTACCTTCTCCACAGCCTCCCCTGGCTTTGGTCAGGCAACCGCAACCAACACCAGCGGCTTCTCCTATGCTCCGCGCCAGATTCAGATTGGAGTCCGCGCGCAGTTCTAATCGAAGCCTGACTCAACTCGAAGGGGCGGTAGCTTCGGCTGCCGCCCCTTTGTTCTTAACCTTCGCAACAACTATCGAAGTGGGTCAGTTCGAATTGCCGATGCATCGTGACTCGGGGCGCCATTAGCATCATGATCTGGCTCCTAACCGTAGACTAGTCGTGCTTAAGGGCACGGCTTTAGCCGTGCCGAAAGCGGAGAGAAGCAAGTGCGGCTTCAGCCGCTGAGGTACGTCTTCTCAAATTGACCCACGACTAAAAGTATCGCTCTCTGGCATTCACCCTGAGTGCCTGTTAAGCTGTTTTTCGGATGCTCAGAAAACAGAGCACCCAATCTTTCGATCTTCCCCTAATTGCAACGCAGAGTATTCAAATCTTCGGGGAGAGTGCATGTCGTTTCAGGAAAGACCCGCGCAGCTTAGCGCGGCCGCAAAAAAGTCTCTCCGGGCCTGCTTCGTGTGGTGCTGTGCCGCTGCGATCCTTGCGGCCACCACGATCACCGTCCCGCCCGTCTCCGCGCAAACGGCGGTCGATGGCGCAATCAGCGGCTTCGTCCTCGACGCACGTGGAGCAGCCATCGCAGATGCGGTAGTTCAAATCCAGAACCTCACCGGCGGACCATCGAATCGCACCACAACCGGAAGTAAAGGAGAGTTCTCCGTCGCTCACCTCCCTCCCGGCGAATACCTGGTTGCCGTGGAATACGCGCTCTTCGCCCGCCTCACCATCCAACCCATCCTCGTCGAGCTGGGAGGCGTCACCTCCGTAGAAGCGCATCTCCAGCCAGACAGCGTAAAGACCTCCATCACCGTCAAAGCAGAGCCCGAACCATCAATCTCCGTCAACGTGGATGACCTCTCCTCCACCTCTATCGGAGGCGTAGTCACGCCCGGCGAGATCGAGCGCCTGCCCGTCAACGGCCGACGCTGGCAGACCTTCGCCCTCATGATGCCCGGAGTCAACGCCGACCCCGAAGGCGACGGTCTCCTGAGCTTCCGCGGCGCAGCCTCCACACAAAACAGCAGCCGTATCGATGGCGGAGACGACGATCAAAGCTTCGGCTCCGTCCCACACGGCACCGGAATCAACACTGCAGCAGAGCTTGAAGATGCAAGCGAGGCAGGCACTCCGAGCCGCATCAGCATCGGTTCCGCCTCGGGCGGCGGAGGCTATGGCCGTCACTCAGGAATGGCCTACACCTTCTCGCAGGAAGCGGTCCGGGAGTTCCGCGTCAGCAGTCAGAACTACTCCGCACTCTACGGCCACGCTGCCGGCGGTATCATCACCACCGTCTCAAAGAGCGGAACCAACGATCTCCACGGCACAGGCTTCTATCTCCTCCGCACCAGTGCCCTTGCCGCGACCAACCCATTCTCCATCGCCACTACCTATGTCAATGGCGTCACCACCGCCGCAACCGTAAAACCCAACGACCTCCGCCAGCAGTTCGGCGGCAGCGTCGGCGGAGCCGCAGCCCGCGACAAGCTCTTCTACTTCTACGCCTACGATCAACAAACCCGCGACTTCCCGGCAATCGCAACTCCCGGCGATCCAAACTTCTACGCCCTCACCCCAACCCAAAAAGCCTTACTCGGCAATCGCGGTGTAACCTCCACCAAAATAAATACCGCGCTCAACTATCTGAACAGCCTCTCCGGAACAATCGCCCGCCGCCAGAACCAGACAATCAACTTCGCCAAGCTAGACTGGCAAGCCACCGCGCAACATCGTCTCAGCCTTCAATACAACCGCGCCCGCTCCTCCTCGCCAGCTGGCTCACGTTCCTCCCCCGTGGTCGATGTAGGCCGCGCGAGCCTCGGCAGCACCTACACAAAGATAGATGCCCTGTTGGGCCGCTGGACGTGGCTCGCCACACCCGTCCTGAGCAACGAAATCCGCATCCAGTACGGCCGCGATCTGCAGTATGAGCAGGCACAATCACCACTCCCGCAAGAACCAGCCATCGGGCCGGGCGGCTCCGCTCCCCAGATCGTTCCCCAGATCGCCATCGGCCCCGACGGATTCACCTTCGGCAGCTCGCCCTCCCTCGGCCGCAGAGCCCTCCCCGACGAAAAAAAACTCCAACTCGTTGATCTCGTCACTTGGACCCACGGCCGCCACCAGCTCCAGCTCGGTGCCGACCTAAGCTTCGTCCACGACAACATCAACGCCCTCCCCAACACCCAGGGCGCATTTCACTACGACAGCACCACCACCTCCGGCCACGCCGGAGGTCTCGTCGATTGGATCACCGACTACACCTTCAACGTCAACTCCAACCCCAACGGTGGCTGTCCCTCCATCGTCTCTCCCATCCACGACTTCTGCTTTCGTTCCTTCACCCAAAGCTTCGGCCAACAGGCAACCACCTTCGACACCCAGGAATGGGAAGGGTTCGCGCAGGACGCATGGCGCGTCAACCCGACCCTCACGGTCAACGCGGGCCTCCGCTACGAGTACGAGCTCCTGCCCCTGCCGCAGCACCCAAACGCAGCCCTCGACGCGGCATTCGGCACAGTCGGCGCAACCAGCATCTTCCCCGAAGACCGAAACAACTTCGCTCCACGCATCGGCCTCGCATGGGAGCCCTTCGGCTCAGGCCGTGGCCTCATCCGCATCGGATACGGCCTCTTCTACGGACGCGTCCCCGGCGCAACCATCCAAAGCGCGCTCACGAATACCGCAATGGCAACCTCAACAAGGCACATCCTTATTACGCCCGCCACAGTTACAAATTGCCCACAGGTCTCCAGCCAGGGCTTCGGCTACGTTTGCACCTATCTCACAACCCCACCGTCTGCAGTTACAGCAACCACTTCGGCAATGCTCTTCGACCGCCGCTTCCGCCTGCCGATGGTGCAACAAGGAAGTCTCACCATAGAACGGGAAATAAGATCCGGAATCATCGCCAGCGCAACCTGGCTGATGAACCTCGACCGCCAGCTCCCCAACTCAGTCGACGTCAACATCGCACCCGCCACCGCCGCCAAAACCTTCCAGTTTCGGGGCGGAACCGGCGCACCCGGTGTGCGCGACAGCGAAACCTTCGTCGTCCCCTTCTACTCGCAACGCCTCAACACAAGCTTCGGCCCCGTCACCGCCATCGTCTCAAACGCCGACGCCACTTACAACGCATTGGTCCTCGAAGCCCGCCGCCGTCCCCGCCGGGCACTCGAATTTCGCGCCAGTTGGACATGGTCGAAAGCAATCGACAACAACCAGAGCGGTGCCGCTCCCCGCACCAACGCGCAGTTCGACCCCTTCAACCTCCTCTACGACAAAGGCCTCTCCGCTCTCAACTTCCCACACAAAATTCAAGCCAGCGCAGTCTGGGAACCAGAGCTCGCCACCGAACAACGATGGCTCCGCATCGCCGCAAACAACTGGACCATCGCGCCGCTCTTCGTCGAATCCAGCGGCCGCCCCTACAGCCTCGAAATCTTCGGCGGCACACGCCTCGCCGGTGGCCACGAGACCATCAACGGCTCCGGCGGAGCCACGTACCTCCCCACCGTAGGCCGCAACACCCTCCGCCTTCCCGACAGCGCACGCATCGATCTCCGCATCAGCCGGGCCCTCCGCATCACCGAAAAACTGCGCATGCGCGGTAGCCTCGAGATCTTCAACCTCACTAACCGCGTCAACTACTCCGCCATCACGCAGCGAGCCTTCCTCGTCGGCACCGAAGCCAACGGACTCACCCAACTCATCTTCCAGAACGCAGCCACAGTAGCAGCCGAAGGCCTCAACGTCCGCCCCTTCGGCACCTTCACCGCCGCATCCACAGGCCAATCCCTCGAACGCCAAATCCAACTAGGCCTCCGCGTCGAGTTCTAAACTCAGTGTTGCGAGACGGAGAGCGTATTGCCATCAGGGTCAGTAAACCACGCCACCTTGGCCCCTCCCGGAGCACTCCAGACGCCATCGCCACTCTGTTCAAAGTAAGCGTAACGCGCGAACTTCACACCCTTGCTCGTCATCTCCGCGACGGTCTGGTGAATGTCGCTCACCTGCCAGCCAAGCAGTGTGAACGGGAAGGGAGTGAAGTCCTCAACGCGGACAATACGGACCATAATTCCATTGGCATCCATAACGATCGCGAAGGAATCATCGCTCACAAAACTCAGGCCGAGTCCTTCATAGAATGGACGCGCACGCGCTGCATCCCTGGTTGGGATGAAAGCAATGATTGGGCTCTGGGAAAGCATGTCGTAACCTCGATGGTCAGCCAATATAGCGGAACCTTGTCGTGGTCGGCACACAGGCTACCTGTGCCGCAAAGAATCAAGCATCTCCAGCACACCCTCAGTCAAGGCTATCCGCTTATCCGAATAAGAGTGGTCCGTTGTCAGATGAACCGTAGTAGCCGTCCCACCCGCCTTCTTTAATGCCGCGACAAACGCATCGTTCGAAGGCGCCAACCCATCATCCGAAGTAATCACAAGCGTAGGCCGCCCCACCAGCTTAGGCGCCAGATTAGGCACATTCCACGCCGCCGCATTCGCAAACACCTCTTTCGCCAGACTCTCCGGCGTACATCCGGCCAGCGGAGCCATCCCCTCATCCGCAAGGTGTGCCGCCAACCCCGCAACCGCCCGGCTCTCATACTCCGGCTTAAGTCCCTGCATCCGATCCACACCCATATCCGCAGCTGAGATCAGCCCAACCGCCTTGATCGCCGGATCCTGCGCCCCCACATACCGCGCGATAAAACCACCCATGCTATGCCCAATCAAAACAAGGTAGCCGGAGTCGGCCCGCAGCTTCTTCGCATGAGAAGCATCCCGCAGATAAGCAATCGCCGCCTGCGTATCTTCAATCGAGTGCGTAAACGAAAAATCCCCCGGCGAACCCCACGACCCGCGATAGTCGAAATAAACCACATCCCACCCATTCCGCCGAATCGCCTGCGCCAGATCCAGATTCTTCTCATTCCCCGGAAACCCATGCAGCAAAATCACCACCGGATGCGGCCCCGCACCTTCCGCAACATAAGCCAGAGCATTCAACATCGCCCCATGACTGGGAATCTGAAACGTCTCCATCGCCGCCGGATAAGCCTTGTCCGCTGGAGGATCAGTCGTCAAAGCTGCTGGAACCTGTTGTGCGGGCATTGAGACGCAACAAAAACAAACGCAGAAGAGGGCGGCGACCCGAACATTCAGAAGAAAGGACATTCCGCGATTGTAGAGAAGATTGGGTAGTGGTCAAGTTAGCCCGTTATAGGCTGCGGAAAAAAACCTGTTCTGTATCAGGGCACGACTTCAGTCGTGCCGCAAAGTGCTTATGTAAGGTGGGCTTTAGCCCCTGGTTTTTTCCTCGTCCCCACCACCGGATTTTTTCAGCACTCTCGTTAGCCCATTAGCCGTTAGCCACCCGCATAGCCGGATCCTGAACTCAAAAACCGTAAAATAGAAAAGGCAATGTCTTTCACCGAACAATTCGACGTAGTAGTCGTAGGAGCAGGTCACGCCGGGTGCGAAGCAGCCATGGCCTCCGCGCGCATGGGCCTCCGCACCGCCATCTTCACCCTCAACCTCGACCTAATCGCCCAGATGTCCTGCAACCCAGCCATCGGCGGCATCGCCAAAGGCCATCTCGTCCGCGAAGTCGACGCCCTCGGCGGAGTCATGGGAGAAGTAGCCGACGCCACCGGAATCCAGTTCCGCCTCCTCAACACCTCGCGCGGCCCAGCCGTCTGGTCCCCCCGAGCCCAGTGCGACAAGGCCCTCTACCGCGTCAAAATGCGCGAAGTCCTCGAAGCCCAGCCCAACCTCTTCATCAAGCAAGCCGAAGTTATCGACCTCCTTATCGAGCAAGACGGCAACTCGCGCACCGTCCGCGGCCTCAAGCTCCGCGACGGCCGCACCATCCACGCCGCCGCCACCATCATCACCACCGGAACCTTCCTCAACGGCCTCATCCACTGCGGCGAGCAACAATACACTGCAGGCCGCAGCGGCGAACCAGCCTCCGTCCTCCTCGGCGAATCTCTCAAGCGTCTCGGCCTCCGCGAGTGCCGCCTAAAAACCGGCACCCCGCCACGACTCGACGGCCGCACAATAGATTGGAAGCAGTTTCAAGAGCAGCCCGGCGACGAAGACCCCACCCCGTTCAGTTTCCGCACCCGCGAGATCCCACTTCGCCAGATCAACTGCCACATCGCCCACACCACGCCCGAAACCCTCCGCCTCATCCGCGAAAACGTGCATCGTTCCCCGATGTACACCGGCCAGATCGAAGCCATCGGCCCCCGCTACTGCCCGTCCATCGAAGACAAGATCGTCCGCTTCCCCGAAAAGACCCGCCACCAGTTCTTCCTCGAGCCCGAGGGCCTCAACACCCACGAGGTCTACATCAACGGCATGAGCACCAGCCTTCCAATGGAGATCCAGGCCGCCATGGTCCACTCCATCCCGGGCCTCGAAAACGCAGAGATGCTCCGCCCCGGCTACGCCATCGAGTACGACGCCATCGACCCCACCGAACTCGACCGCACTCTCCGCGTCAAATCCTTCGCCGGCCTCTACCTCGCCGGCCAGATCAACGGAACCAGCGGCTACGAAGAGGCCGCCTGCCAGGGCCTCATGGCCGGAATCAACGCCGCCTTGGCAGTCCGCCGCGACCGCGGCGAAGCGAACGCGGAGCCGTTTACGTTAGACCGCACCGAGGCCTACACCGGCATCCTCATCGACGACCTCATCAGCAAGGGCACTAACGAGCCCTACCGCATGTTCACCTCCCGCGCCGAGTTCCGCCTGCACCTCCGCATCGACAACGCCGACCGCCGCCTCACCCCCCACGGTCGCCGCCTCGGTCTCATCGACGACGCAGCCTGGTCAGACTACGAAGCCAAGCAGACCCGCGCCGAAGCCTTCGAGAAACTCCTCAGCTCAGCACGGGTACGAACCGAAGAACTCCCGCCAGACCTCCTTATCAAACTCGACGGCGACGCAACTACACTCAACGGCCAAACCTTCGCCCAGCTCCTCAAGCGCCCCGAAGTTCCCGTCGAAGCCCTTGTCCCGATCCTGAAAGACCGCATCGCCAATGCTGACGCAGCGCTGAAACCATGGGTCACGGCAATCAGCAACACCGAAAACAAAAAACTCCCCGCATGGGTCCGCAACGAGATGAAGACCGTCGAAACCGAGATCAAGTACTCCGGCTACCTCGACCAGCAGCGCCGTTCCATCGAAAAGATGCGCAAAGCCGAGCGCCAGCAGATCCCCATCTGGTTCGACTACACCACCATCAGCGGCCTCTCCACCGAGATGAAGCAAACCCTCACCCGCGTACGCCCGCAGACCCTCGGCCAGGCCAGCCGCATAGCAGGTGTAACTCCAGCAGCCATAAGCCTCATCCACGTCTACATCGAAATCCAGGGCCGCGAACGCGTCGCCTGACGCCGCACCGGCACAAAACATGTAACCGCCAACCCCATTGCAGCGTCGAATAGAAGCATCGGAGAAACACGGGGAAACACAATGACCGCTGGCATGAAGACAGGCTTGCTCGGATTGGCAGTAATCGCAGTAGCTGCAATACTCACAACGAACGGCAGGAGAATGTTCATGGGAACCGTAATGGGAGCAGAAGCCACACGCAAGGAGCCAATCCCCGCGCCCGCAGTCGATGAGCCGAACGTCGGTGCCAAGCACGAGACCGCAGTCTTCGCCGGCGGCTGTTTCTGGGGCGTCCAGACCACCTTCCAGCGCATCAAGGGCGTCACCGCCACCACCGCAGGCTACTCCGGAGGCTCAGCCGCAAACGCGACCTACGATCAGGTCTCCTCCGAGACCACAGGCCACGCCGAATCCGTCAAGATCGTCTTCGACCCCAACCGGATCACCTACGGCACGCTCCTCCGCGTCTTCTTCTCCGTCGTTCACGATCCCACCCAGCTCAACCGGCAGGGCCCGGACGTAGGCACCTCTTACCGTTCCGTCATCTTCTACACCAGCCCCGAACAAAAGAAGATCGCCGAAGCCTACATCGCGCAACTCGATGGCGCGCATGTCTTCCCGAAAAAAATCGTCACCGAAGTTACTCCGCTGAAGGCCTTCTACGACGGCGAAGACTACCACCAGGACTACGCCGAGAAGAACCCGAACAACCCCTACATCCAGATCTGCGACGTCCCCAAAGTAGCCGCCCTCAAAGAACAATTCCCCGAGCTCTTCCAGGACTACAAACACAAATAGTACGGTTGTCTTTGCCGTTGCTCTTGCTTTTCTTGCTTGGCCTTGTTTGTCATCCCCGAAGGGGATCTGCGGTTGCCGTTAGCGGTTGCTTGTTTTACTCCACTCGCCGCAATAACAGTGTCATCCTGCGCAGTCGAAGGAACTGCGGTTGCTTTTGCCGATGCTATCGCTACCCCACCCAAACCCCCTACTGCGTAACCTCACCCTCAGGCTCATCCGTAGGATTATCAATCTCCGCCTGAAACCCCTCCAGCAGCCGCTGCAAAAACGCATCTGTATCGACGCCTTCCTTCTGCAGCTCATGCGCATGCGCAATATGCCGGGCCAAATCAGCCAGCACAATCCCCCACGCAAATGGATCCTCCCACGCCCCGCTGCGGATGCTCACATGCTGCCCCTGCTCCGCAATCCAAACCCGAAGTACCTCGAACGACGCCTTATCTCGCTGAGCCGCTGGCGGAACACTCAAAACCTTCTCGACACCCATTTTCCCCTCTGAGCAACCTGGAAATGCGAACGATACCTAAGCCTATAACGGTTACGGATTCCATGTGTCAGTCAGGAGGTAAACTGGGACTACCGGACCAGCTCCCATGCGGGATTTGCCAGATTTTTGCACAGATTAAAGCAGGCTATCCGCAGCCCGGTATTCGATATCGTTAGGACTCCATGGCAGCATACTCCCACATCGTCGGCGAGCAGGAACGCCCCACCTCCGTCCACGCCGAAATGACCATCCTCGGCGCCATGCTGGTCGAGCCCGTCGCCATCATCGACGCGACCATGCTCCTCAAAACCGACGACTTCGCCCTCGACTCGCATCGCCGGATCTACGCTGCCATGCTCCATCTGGTAGAGGTCGGTCACAGCGTCGACATCGTCACCGTCACTGACCACCTCACGAAGAAAAAGGAGCTGGACTCCGTAGGCGGCCTGCCCTATCTCGCCTCCCTCAGCGAAGGCCTGCCCCGCAAACTCAGCATCGAGAGCTACGTCCGCATCGTCCGCGACAAGAGCCTCATGCGCCAGCTTCTCGCCGTCTGCGATATGGGCATGGTCGAGGCCTCCGATCAAAGCCGCGAAGCCCTCGACGTCCTCAACCAGGTCACCGGCCGCCTCACCGAAATTTCCGAGCACGCCGTCACCGGCGGCTTCTCTGACATCACCGCCATCGTCAAAGATTCCTTCGGCTCCATCGATGCCCTCTACGAGCAGGGCCGCGAAGTCACCGGCCTCGCCACCCACTACATCGAGTTCGACCGCATGACCAGCGGCCTCCAGGAATCCGAGCTCATCATCATCGCCGCCCGCCCCTCCATGGGCAAGACCGCCTGGGCCATCAACATCGCCGAAAACGCCGCCGTCCGCGGAGGCAAAGTCGTCGCTGTCTTCTCGCTCGAAATGAGCAAAGCCAGCCTCCTGCGCCGCATGCTCGCTTCACAGGCCCTCGTCAACTCCAAAGCCATCCAGACCGGCATGCTCATGCGCGACGACCGCGCCAAGCTCATCAGCGGCCTCGAAAAACTCATGGAGTCGAAGATCTTCATCGACGACACCCCCGGCATCACCCTCGCCGAGATGCGAGCCAAAGCCCGCCGACTCAAGCAACAACAGGGCACCCTCGACCTCATCGTCATCGACTATCTCCAACTCATGACCGGCTCCAACTCCAACGCAAAAGGCTTCGAGAACCGGACGCAGGAAGTCTCCGCCATCTCCCGCGGCCTCAAAGCCCTCGCCAAAGAGATGAAAGTCCCGGTAGTCGCCCTCTCGCAGCTCTCCCGAGCCAGCGAGCAGCGCGGCGGCGACAAAAAGCCTCTCCTCAGCGACCTCCGCGAATCCGGCTCCATCGAGCAGGACGCCGACGTAGTCTGCTTCATCCACCGCGAGGAGTACTACGACCGCGAAAACGAAGACCTCAAGGGCAAAGCCGAGATCATCATCGCCAAACAACGTAACGGCCCCACCGGCGTAGTCCATCTCGCCTACCTCGCTGACTACACTCGCTTCGAAAACCTCCAGCCCGGCAGCGACAACTATTAGTCGTTGAAGTCGTCATTCTGACCCTGAGCCTGGCGAAGGGGAAGAATTCCTGTATTTGTTCTTGCTGTTGTTTTTGTTGGTTTCCCAAAACCTCCTGACACCACGCTGTCAGGAGCCTGTCAGTATCCTCCTTCTTGTACACGCAGGAGGAACACATGGAAAAGCAGCTAGCATCCGCAGCAGCCATGGTTCGAGATTCCCTGTGCCGATCTGGACCGCGCCCAACGCTTCTACGAAACCATCCTCGGCTGCCGCATGAAAAAGGACGGCTTCGGCGAAGCCAACGAACTCATGTGCATCTTTCCCAGCAGCCCGCGGAGCCGTAGCCGGAGCCCTCGTCAAACGGCCCTTCCAGCAACCCGGAGCCACCGGCACCATGGTCTACCTCAACTGCGACGGCGAGCTCCACGGCACCATCGCCCGCGTCCCCGGAGCCGGCGGCAAGATCCTCATCAAGCCCACTCCCGTCCCCGGCGGCTTACGGAGTCTACGCCTGCCTCCAGGACTCCGAGGGCAACCACGTCGGCCTCCACACCGCTATCTAGTGTTCCTGACACGCCAAACCCGGCAGCAATCGAGGCGGCAATCGAGTGAGCAATCTAGGATAGGTCCATGCGACGCGCCGACCGGCTCTTCCGAATCGTACGTATCCTCCGCGGCGGCCGCCTGCAGACAGCAAAGATGCTCGCCGAAAAACTCGAAGTCTCCGAGCGCACCATCTACCGCGACGTCAGCGATCTCCAGACCTCCGGCATGCCCATCGAAGGCGAAGCCGGAGTCGGCTACACCCTCCGTCGCGACCTCGACCTCCCGCCACTGATGTTCACTCGCGACGAACTCACCGCCTTAGTCCTCGGCGCACGTCTTGTCCGCGCCTGGGGCGGAGCCGCCACAACCATCGCCGCCGATCAGGCCCTCCAGCGCATCGAAGCCGTCCTCCCACCCGACCTCCGCGAGCGCCTCGACTCCATCCTCATGTACGCCCCCGGCTCCCGCATGCCGCAGCACCTCCGCGAGCGCCTCGATCACCTCCACGAAGCCTGCACCGACCGCCACGTCCTCTCCTTCGCTTACACCCGCGAAGACGGCCAGACCAGCCAGCGCGACGTCAGACCCCTGGCCCTCTACTTCTGGAGCGGCGTCTGGACCCTCGCCGCATGGTGCGAACTTCGCAAAGACTTCCGAACCTTCCGCATCGACCGCATGGAAGAAGTTGAAGTCCTCCCCCGCGAGTTCACGCAGAAAAAAGGCCAACGCCTCGAAGACTACCTAAACCAGATGCGCAAACAGAAACCCTCCGACCCGCAGGGAACACTGGAACGCCCCGAACCTCTAGCTTGACTGCATCAGACACCCTTCACAGTCGAACTACCGCCCGAACAACACATCCAGACTCTTACCCGCACTCGACGGCATCATCAAAGCGTGCCCGCCAACAGTATGCGCCAGATTCGGCGGCCAAAGCGGATCAGCCGCCGCCACCGCACTCAGCGAAGCATCCGGAATCGTCGTCTTGATCGACGAATTCATCGTATCGATAAACGTATTCGCCACCACCGCATACCCTGTATTCGTCGGATGAATCCCATCCAGCGAAAAGAACCCTCCCAGAAACGCCGTCGTCCCCGTATACCCATTGATCGTCAGCCCCGACTGCGTCACGTGCTTGAACAGCGCATTGATATCCACCAGCGTAGCTCCCGCAGCCGTAGCCGATTGCGCAATCACCTGGTTGAATGCCGTCACCTGCGCCTGCACCGTCACCACCTCCGCTGCAGACAAAAAACCCGCATCCGTAATCGGCGGCTTCTGCTGCCCCAGCAGAATCGCCGAAGCCTGCGCCGTCCCGTTAGGATTCACCAGATCCCCCGGCACAATCCCCAGAATCCCACTCAACACCGAAGTCGGCAGCCCACTCTGCTGCGAAGCCTCACCCAGCACCAGGGCCGCAGGCGTCAGATACGGCACCGCCGTCACATCCGGAATATTCCCAATCACCAGATGCGCCGGAGTCATCGTCGTCAACTGCAACATCAGCGCTTGGTACTGCGTCGTAAACGTAGTCACCGGAGTCATGCTGCTCGGCATGCCCGTCTCATCGGCAACCAGCGCATCGTTATTCCCAATCCAGACAAAGATCGTCGTAGGCTGCGCCTGAATCGCCTGCGCCAGCTGACTCAACGCCTTTCCGTACCCCAACCCCGGATACCCCAGCACCAACTGATTCAACTGCTGCTGCCCCGTCGTAGGGCTCACCAGCGGAATCGTATTCGCCACATCGTTCAGCAGCGCACCCGGCACCGCGAGATCCGTCACCTGCGTCGCATAGTTGTCACGCCCGGTCGTCGTCCCCGCGGGATACGTAAACGTCGGCGGCGGCCCAACAGAAACCAGTTGCATCACATTCGGCGCACCCGGAAACGCAATCAGCGGCTGCAGAATATTGAAGTTCGCCTGCTTCGCCAACACCGGAGCCCATCCATGCACCTGCTGCGTATCCAGCAGCGAGCCGCTCTGAAACCCTGCCGTCAGCGAGTCGCCCAGAAACACCGTATTCGAAAAATTCCCCACATTCTTCGCCTGCGCAGCCTGAACCGCCGCCAGAGGATTCGAGCTTCCACTCGAACAACCCTCCAGCGAAACTCCGGCAAGCCCAGAGCCCAAAGCCAAAACACCCGATAAACCCCAGACTGAACGACGGTTCATTTTCATGGCGACAAGCTTTGTATCACATCCAACCCACCACAGGAAACACACTCGTTTTAGCTGTGTCATCCTACGCCGAAGGCGGAGGACCTGCTTTTGCTCTTGCGTTTGCGTTTGCCCTTGCGTTCGCCTTCGCTCTTGCCCGTTGTTCACAAAAAACCACCATAGAATAAAAATCGTGAAGACCTGGGTGGAGATCTCCGAACATCGCCTCAAAGCCAACTACAGTGCACTGGCCGAAGCAGCCGGCCACGACACCGCTGTTCTGGCCGTCATCAAAGCCAACGCCTACGGCCACGGAGCCGCCCTCTGCGCCCCCATCCTCGCCCGCTCAGGAGCCGAGTGGCTGGGCGTCACCGACGCCACCGAGGGCGCAACCATCCGTGAAGCCCTCACCAAAGCCGCAATCCCCCCCAACCATCACCCGAGCATCATGGTCATGTCCGGCCCACTCCCCGAAGAAGCCCCATCCATCATTCGCAACGGACTAACCCCCGTAGTCTGGAACCAGCAGCAACTCGAAGCCATAGCCGCAGCCGTCCACCAACACGGCGGCCACATCACTCCGTACCCGGTCCACCTCGAAATCGACACCGGCATGGCCCGTCAAGGCATCGCCCCCGGCGAATCTCTCGATACCCTCCTCCACTGGCTGGCCCGCCAACCAGCTCTCCGCCTTGAAGGTGTTCTCACTCACTTCGCATCTTCCGAGGCCGCGGACTCATCCCAGACCGCAATCCAGCGAAAGCGCTTCGAAGAAGCCGTCGCCGCCGTCGCCGCCACCGGCTTCGAACCCAGCTGGATCCACGTCGGCAGCTCCTCGACTCTCGACAACCAAAGCTCAGGCGAAGACGAAAATCTCGCATGGCTCCGAGCCCTCGCCGCAACCATAGGAGCAAGACCAATGGTCCGCCCCGGCATAGCCCTCTATGGCTACTGCCTTCCCATCGAGACAATCGAGACAAACAACGAAGCCCAAACCCCGCAACAAACACTTCAGCCCAAACTCAAACCCGTCATGACGTGGAAGACCCGCGTCCTCAGCCTCCGCGACATCCAACCCGGAGAAACCGTAGGCTACAACGCCACCTTTACCGCCAGACACTCCATGCGCCTCGCCCTCCTCCCCATCGGATACGCCGACGGACTCCGCCGCGAGCTCTCTGCCTCCAACACCAATCCCGGCGGATGGGTCATCATCCACAACCACCGAGCCCCCATCGTAGGCCGCATCTCCATGAACCTCACCATCGTCGACGTCAGCGAAATCCCAGCCATCACTTCAGGCGACGAAGCCACCATCCTCGGAGACGGCATCACCGCCGACGATCACGCCCGCCTCGCCCACACCATCTCCTACGAGATCCTCTGCGGCATCCACCCACCCGCACGCCTCATTCAGTCCTGACTCAGAATAAGGGCACGGCTTCAGCGCCAGCCCTTGAGCGAAGTCGTATCGCAATAGGTCTTGCTGAAGGCCACGGCTCCAGCGCCTGCTCTGAGCGAAGTCGTATGCACGCCGCAACTAGGTCATGCTGAAGGCCACAGCTTCAGCGCCTGCCTGAGCGTAGTGGTATGCACGCCGCAACTAAGTCTTGCTTAAGGGCACGGCTTCAGCCGTGCCGCAAACAACGCTGATATTCAGCTCGGCTTCAGCCGCTGAGGTACTCTTCTTCGAAGTTCGCCACCACGGCGAACTTCGAAACCACCGCTGACTCATTGAGGACAACCATCCACAACGGTGTGAATCCCCTGATTGATGCGGCCGCATGAAACGAAGATCGGTGAGTCGAGGCATTGCACATCAAACTCCTCTGTCTGCCGGTTGTAATTCCACTCGACCGTAAAACCACTCTGCGTTATCTGACCGGAATCACCCGGAAGGGCTATTCCGAACTGAGATTCAATTTGTTGGCAGATACAAGTGAATTGTGCAGCGGTGACGTTGGAAAAAGTTTGCTTCGCACAGCTTCCCATTTACGCTCCTTGAAACTCGACTGGAATGACGGAGAGCCTTTCTTGAAAGGGAAGGGCTTCCGTCGGTTATAAGGAACTAACCTTTCTATTTACAATCGCACCAATCATTCCCAGCCAGCCGTAAATCTTTATATTTCCGTGAAAAAATATCTTCGATAATTCGGGTTCCGGTTCATAGCCGAGTTCTGACCGAACTCAGGAAGACGACACCCGGGTTCGGCGCAAAAACGGGCCATAGAGGAACATCACGTAATTCCCCGGAACACGAGGTCATTCCATATCGCCTAGCCAACTGCCCTCCAATCGACCCTGCTCCCTGTCATTTGCTCCCACCCCACCGCGCCCATTAACATCACGAGAGAAGAAAAGAGGGAACAATGGAATCCAACAACGCAGCGCGTCGCACCGAAGACATCGCGCTCGATCTGCTCAAGTTCGTCGCAACTCAGGCCAATGTAGGAACCAAGGGCGCCGGCGCCACCGGCTTCGGAGTCGCCGGCTCTGCAAAGTCCGACGATCAGGTCACCCACCTGCTCGAACTCTACGCACGCTGCCGCGAAGCGGTCGAAAAGAAGTAGTGTCCTCCTCGCACCCACTCCGCGTCGCCGTCATCGGAGCCGGAGCCTTCGGTCGAAATCATCTCCGCGTCTACCGAGAACTCGAGCAGGCCGGCGAACCCGTCCAGCTGGCCGCGTTAGTCGACACAAACCCCGCAGTCGCCGCAGAGGCTGCCGAAACATTCAGCATCCCAGCCTTCCCAACCATCCAAGCCTGCCTCGCAGCCGCAGGCCCGCTCGATGCTGCGTCCATCTGCGTCCCCACCGTCCACCACGCCTCCGCAGCCGAGCCGCTGCTCGCAGCAGGCGTCGACCTCCTCATCGAAAAACCCCTCGCCGCCAGCCTCGTTGACGCCGACCGCATCCTCGATCAGGCACGCAAACACAACCGCATCGTCCAGCCCGGCCACCTCGAGCGCTTCAATCCCGCCGTCACCGCCGCCCGCCAGCACCTGCACCACCCCATGTTCTTCGAGTCGCACCGCCTCAGCATCTTCACCCCGCGCTCCCTCGACGTCGACGTAGTCCTCGATCTCATGATCCACGACCTTGACATCGTCCTCAGTTTCGTCGCATCCCCGGTCCGCGAAGTAAGAGCCGTAGGCCTCCCTGTCCTCTCGAACAAAGTCGACATCGCCAACGTCCGCCTCGAATTCGAAAACGGCTGCGTCGCCAACTTCACCGCCAGCCGCGTCAGCACCGAGCGAGTCCGTAAGCTCCGCTTCTTCCAGCCCCACCAGTACCTCTCGCTGGACTTCGCCCGTCAGGACCTGCTCATGATCGACGTCACAGCTGCTGCCAAAATGGACCCAGCCCAGCTGGCCGCACTCGCACAATTAGCGCAGCAGTCAGGCCAACACCCCTCCGCCGGCCTGTCCCTCAAAAAGATCACAGTAGAACAAGGCGAACCCCTCCGCCTCGAAATCGCCTCCTTCCTCCACTCCGTCAGAACCCGCACCACCCCGCAGGTCACCGTGGAAGAGGGTCGCGCCGCCCTGGCCCTTGCCCTCGAGATCAACCAGGCAATCGCCGCCCACGCCCAACGCACCGGCCTTTCAAGTTAACGAACCGCCACGAGACAGCGACGGAACCGGAGCCGGAGCCCACCTTGAAGCCGTCATCCTCTCTACCCCGGAAGCCGTCATTCTGACCCTGAGCCTGTCGAAGGGGAAGAATCCCCGCATTTGTCTTTGCTGTTGCCTGTTTTATTCGTTACCGGATGGATCGGCTCTTCCCCACCGAAAAATAATCTTCAAAAAGTGGCACCTTTTTAGCGATTGAAAACGTGCACATAAGAACCATGCTATGTCCACCTAACGACCACAAAAAACCATCTAAAAACCACCCATTTTCCGTGTGGAAATCGAAAAACCCCCTGCAAAAACACCAATCCCCACGCAGAAAAAACCCGCACTATTTCATGGTTTTGACAGGCACGCCTTCGGGGAAATTCAGCTCGAACTGATCATCTTCCAGCTTCTGATTCAGGGTCAGCTTCGTAAACGTAATCGTGAGCCCATACTGCTGCTGAGGCCGCTTGATCTCGATCTTCATTGGAAACTGGGTATCCCCGAACTTCTGATAGTTGCTGTAGTACGCCCGGGTAGCGATGTTCCCGTCCGCGCCATAGATATCTTGTTCATAAGGCAGCAACGTCGACCGCCCGATATGAATCACACGCAGCGTGTGAGCGCTCTGCCCGTGCGGCGGCTCCAGGATGGACAGATCGTAGTCCGGCTCCTCGATCAGCTCCTTCTTGTTTTTCGGATCCGGAAAAATCCGCGAGTCCTGGGTCAGAACCACAATCTGGTCCGGCCCCAAACCCTGCACCATCAGCGAGTCAAAGATGATCTTGGGACGCAGCGTGTACAGCCCATGCGCCGACGGGTCCGCCACTTCGCCTGTGCCGGTCATGGCAAGATGTTCGGGCGGACTCCACAGCTTCCACGTCTTCCCGTCGCTGACCATATCAAGCGCCTGGGAGCCCAGTATCGGTAGCCGGAGAAGGACCCGCAAATCCTCCGGTTTTCGCAGGAAAATGTAGCCGCTGAGAGCCGTATGAACGATGACCTGACCCTGTCGCGAACCGCCCTCCGAGGCGACCACCTCGACCGTGGCATTCAGGCTTTGGGTCTGCTTAAATCGCGTATCCACCTGCGATAAGAGCTGGTCAAGCGTCGCGTCCATCACCACGTCGGCGGTGCGCGTCTTCTGAACCTTGTAGGTATGGGTCAGGCACCCGGTTAGAGCCGGAGCCAGCGCGATCAACCCCAACGCTAAAGCTTGTCTCATCCTCATTAGCACGAACTTCAAGTATATCCGCCCTAACCCCGATCGCCTCCCGCGGCACGTCAAGGTGAACCATCCGATGTGGTTTTTCTATACGTGTTGGATGTACTCGGGTTCCAATGCGTTTCGCGGAGTTTTGTGCTCGGGAGAGGTACTTTTACAAAAGCGAGAGGTTGATACAGGTTCCCCACCAGAAAACTAGCGCTTTATCGCCTCACGGTAGGCCTTAACCTGCTCATCATGCTCTTTAAGTCCGGTGGAGAACCGTGTATGTCCACCCGCATCGCTCACGAAATAAAGGTAATCGGTTCGTGCAGGTTGCAGAGCAGCCCGCAGGGCCGCCATACCTGGGTTCGAGATCGGACCCGGCGGTAACCCTGCATGTTTGTATGTGTTGTACGGCGAGAGCGACTGCAGATCCGAAAGGTAAATTGTGCCTCGCCAGCGATCTTCAAGCAGCGCAGCGTAGATAACCGTCGGGTCGGTAGCCAGCGGCATCCCCTTCGCCAGCCGGTTGACGAAGACGCCAGCCACGAGGGGACGCTCCACGTCCTGACCCACCTCTTTTTCAATAAGCGATGCCATGATGACCGTCTGGCCAGTGTCTGCAGGGTTCAATCCAAGCTGCGCGGCAGCCTGCCGGAACCGGTGAACCATGGTGGTCAGCATCTGGAGCGGAGTAGCGTGACGGGAAAAACGGTAAGTATCAGGAAACAGATAGCCTTCCAACGAGGCAGGGTGGGTGCCAGGAGGCAGCAGATCCGCCAGGAGCTCCGTGTGCTGGCGTTCCGCGGCAAGGAAGACATCCCGCCGACTGAAGCCCGCCGACTCAACCGCCGCCGCAATATCGAAGATGTTGTAGCCCTCCGGAATAGTGAGAGCCTGGGTGAACACGTCTCCCTGCACCAGGCGGGAGTAGACCTCAGGCGCCGGGACCGCATGGTCGAACCGGTACTCGCCAGCCTTCAGGGTACCGCCGCGGGAGAGACGCAGCACCGGGAACGAGTATCGGCTACGAAGGATCCCTTTCTTTTCCAATAGGGTAGCGATCGCCGACGCGCCAGTGCCGGGAGGGACGTCCACGAAGGTTTCCACCGAAGGACCATAGGAAGCGTAGACGATATAGGCGGCTGCGGCAGCGGCGAGCAGAAGAAGCAATACCACGGTCCCTAAAAACTTCAAAACTGCCTCCGGTCGTCGAGAAGGGTCATTCGCTTAGTCGCGATTCGACTTCGCTGCGGCTATTTTACGGTGCGGCCATTACACTCAGAACCGTGACGACGGATTCGCTCAACCCGGATGCGAAAGACAAGAACAAAGAAGGCTCTGAAGTCGTCCCCAGAATCCTGGGGTTCGATGTCGGGGACCGCCGCATAGGCCTGGCGATCTCGGATCCGTTGGGGTACACGGCGCAGCCGCTCTTTACGCTGCACCGGGCGGGCCGTAAGGCAGATCTGAAATCCGTGGGACGCGTGCTTCGCAAGCATGGAGTTACCGAGGTGGTGGTGGGAAATCCGCTGTACATGTCCGGCGACCAGAGCCCCCAGGCCGCAAAATCGCAGGCATTTGCCGAGGATCTGCGAAACGAGTTTGGGATCACAGTGCATCTTTGGGACGAGCGCCTGACGACCACTCAGGCGCACCGCCATCTGGACGACGCGGGGCATGCCGCGATCGGGCGCAAGGGAATTATCGACCAGGTGGCGGCGGTACTGATCCTGCAGGCATTTCTGGAGGCTCGCGCGAACCAGCGGGAACGATCCGAAGGCTGATTTAGAAGCTCGTGCCGGCTCCGTTTGTGTGGTCTGTAGTTCCCGCAGAGCATCTTTCAGGTCCGTCCATCGTATAATCGTTCTTTGACCTCAAGGCGCTGCCGCAGGATTATCTGCGCAAGTGCTTAGTAATGTCCGGAAGGCCCCAATGCCAGAAGAAGTAATGAAACGGCTCGCCGAAGAAATTAAAGTGCTGGAACACGAGTTAACCACCGAATTGCCCGCGGAGATAAAGAAGGCGGTCGCCCTCGGTGACTTGAGCGAAAACGCCGAATACCACATGGCCAAACAGCGCCAGGTATTTGTAAATGCACGCCTTGGACAGCTGAAAAAGAGAATGGGCGAGCTGGCCATGGTAAATCTGGTCAATATTCCCAACGACAAAGTCGGTTTTGGCTCGCGTGTGACCGTTTTTGACGCAAGCAAGGACGAAGAGATCAAGTATCAGCTGGTGACGAGCGAAGAGTCGGATGTGTCGAAGGGGTTGATTTCGACGACCTCGCCGATCGGCCGCTCTTTGCTGGGGAAACAGGTCGGCGACATGGCGACGGTGATTACACCGAACGGCAAACGCGAGTTGGAGATCCTCAAGCTGCTGACCATCCACGACGCCCCGGAAAATTAGCGGCATCGCCCGCGGGCGATATCAAACGAACCGGCAAGAACGGGGTTTTCCCCAGAGGATAAGTTTTTTGACCTGGACAAGTGCATTCGGCAAAGGTAGCGGCTGGCTGCTGCAAAAGATCGTGAACGGCCTTGCGCTGACACGAATCTCTCCGAACATGCTGACGTTCATCGGGCTGGTGATCAATATCATCGCAGCGTGTTTCTTTGGATTTGCGCGCGCCAACAACGCAAACAGGATGTTCCTGTATGCGGGGTTGATCATTATCGGCGCTGGAATCTTCGACATGGTGGATGGCCGGGTGGCGAGGAAAACGAACCAGGTGTCGGTATTCGGTGCGTTCTTCGACTCCGTGATGGACCGTTATTCAGACGTCGCGATCTTCTTCGGACTGCTGATTTACTATGCGCGAGGCAACAGACTCTTTTACGTCGGGCTGGTGGCGTTCGTAATGACAGCGTGCGTGATGGTGAGCTACACCCGTGCGCGGGCCGAAGCGCTGATCGGCACTTGCAAGGTTGGGTTCATGGAGCGCCCAGAGCGTATCGTCTGCGTGATTCTGGGAGCGCTCTGTAACCGGTGGGGTGTGATGGCGCCCGCGCTGTGGGTTTTGGCGCTTTTTTCGACGCTGACGGTGATCCACAGAATCCGGTACACGTATCTGGAGACAGAACGGCGCAAATTGACTCCCGCCAGCTAGTCTAAGTTGCCCCTCTTGGCATGCCGACCGCGAGCGGCCTACAGGCAGCCCGCTACCTCCCGTAAACTGATAGACGCGATGCACACGAAACCTGTTCTGCTGATTCACGGCGGCGCCTGGGCTATGCCCGACGACGCCGTTGCCGCCCACGAAGCAGGTATCGCCACTGCCCTGGCCGCCGGATACATGCTTCTGGAACGAGGGGCGAGTGCGGTCGATGCGGTGGAAGCCGCTGTCGCCGTGATGGAGGACGACGAAACCTTCGATGCGGGGCGCGGCTCCTTTCTGACGCAGGACGGACGTGTGCAACTGGATGCCCTGCTGATGAACGGTGAGAACCTCCGTACAGGTGGGGTGGCCTGCGTGGAGCGTCTTCGAAATCCGATTCGAGCGGCGCGGTTGGTGCTCGATAAATCACCACACGTGTATTTCGTCGGCGCAGGTGCGGAGCGATTTGCGCGTCAGCATGGGATGGCCCTTTGCGACAACATGGAACTGGTAATTCCGCGGGAACAGGAGCGACTCTACAAAGCCCAGGCCGCTGAGAGGGCGGGATTGCCGGACGAAACATTCTCGGGCAGCCTTGATTCGCATGACACGGTTGGGGCGGTTGCGCTGGACTCGGGTGGAAATATTGCAGCAGGAACAAGCACGGGCGGGACCTTGAACAAGGCTCCCGGCCGCGTCGGGGACTCTTCGCTGATCGGTTGTGGCTGCTACGCGGATAATCGTACGGCGGCCGTATCCCTGACGGGTTGGGGCGAGCCGATCATGAAACTGGTGCTCGGCAAATGGGCTGTGGACCGCGTCGCTGCTGGCGCGAGCCCGGAGCAGGCGGCACAGGAGGCGATCGCCTATCTCTTCAGCAGGCTGGGCGGTCATGGTGGGATCATTTTGCTAGGCCCGGACGGCCGGATCGGGCTGGCGCACAATACTCCAAGGATGGCATGGGGGCTGCGAACATCAGCAGGTGTGCAGATTGGTGTGACGCGCAACTGACCCTGTTTTCCATTCTCACCTGGCTGCGGCTCGTAAAATAAGAACGGTGCTACTGTTTGCGGATACACGCCTCGAGGAGATTCATCGGCGACTACTTGCGTTTTACGGCAAGCCGCCGGAGCGAGTGGTTTGGGACCCGCTGAAGCAGTTCATCTACTCCCTGCTCTCCTCGCGCACCAGGACCGAGGTCACCTATGAAGTAGTGGAGCATTTGGAATCGCACTTCGGCAGTTGGGAGAGGTTGCGAGACGCGCCGATTACGGAGATCGAAGCGGCAATCCATTCGGTTACGTTTTCCGAGCGGAAAGCAGTGCAGCTGCAGCAGGCCTTACAGCAAATTAGCCAGCGATACGGGTCGTTGTCGCTTGATTTTCTGAAAAGCTATCGCACCGACAAGATCCGGGCATGGCTCGAGCGTTTCGACGGCGTCGGCTCGAAGACCAGCGGCGCTGTAGTGAATTTCAGTTCGCTGCGTCGACGAGCTCTTTGCGTGGATAGCCATCATCTTCGTGTAACGGAGCGGCTCGGATTCGTGGCGAAGGGCACGGATGCGCATGCGACGGAGACACGGCTGATGGAGATGGCGCCTGGAGAATGGTCGCCCGAAATGCTCGATGAGCACCACACTCTGATCAAGATTCATGGCCAACGCACCTGCACGGTGCACGATCCGCGCTGTCCTGGATGCCCTCTGCTGGATATCTGCCCTATGGGTCAGAGTCAGTCAGCACATCGCCCCCGTCCGGGTAACGGACGTGAGACGAACAGGGATAATCCCTCAAACGGGACGTAATCGACAGAGTTCTGGTCCTTGAATGGACATCGAATGGACACCGCTAACACTGCCCCTTGCGCACTGAATGGTCATTCATGTAGAACTTCGCCTTGTTAAAGGTTATTCACCGGGACGTTGCGAACCAAGACGGCCAGGTGCAATTGCATAGGGAGCATCCTCCATGTTGACTCGTGTATCGCGGCATTCCTTCAAATTCGCCGTTGCCGCAATCGTTTCGCTGGTGTGTCTCTTTTCCGCCGGCCTTCAGGCCCAGAACATCTCTACCGCTGAGCTTCACGGTACGGTCAGCGACTCCAGTGGCGCTGTGATTCCCAATGCGGCCATCGCCATCGCGAATGCTTCTAAAGGTTTCGCCCGCTCGACCGTCAGTGACGGGCAAGGCAATTACCAGCTTCTTCTTCTGCCTCCCGGAACCTATGTGGTCACCGCAACTGCTCCCGGATTCGCCAAGTTGAACGAGAGCAATGTGGTCCTGACGGTTGGAGAACGAGCCGAGCTCCGCCTTCAGCTTTCTGTCAACGGTAGCGAGACAATAAGCGTTACCGCCGGCGCTGACATTATCGAGACCGAGCGCAGCTCGCAATCAACCACAGTCGATCAGCTTCGTATCGAGAACCTGCCGACGAATGGCCGAAACTACATTGGCTTTACTCTTACCAACTCGCAGATTGCACGGGACGCTGCACCTTCGATCGGTGCGATTCCGACATCGGGACTGAATTTTGGCGGTGTGCGCGCCCGTTCGAACTCGATCAACATTGATGGCGCAGATGCGGGAGACTATATCTCTGGAGGCACTCGCACAACGGTGTCGCAGGACGCAGTGCAGGAGTTTCAGATCATCACGAACGGCTTCGCAGCCGAGTATGGGCGCGCCTCAGGGGGTGTCGTCAACATCGTCACGAAGTCGGGTACCGATGCGACACACGGCAGTGCTTACGGCTTTTTACGAAACCGATATATCCAGGCGACAAACCCGTTTTCGACCGTCTATCAACCCGCCTATACGCGAGTGCAGGCTGGAGCCACCATTGGCGGAGCGATTGTCCCCGATAAAACTTTCTACTTTTTCTCGGCTGAGATCACGCGGCGACAAGAGACGGGGTTCTCGGACATTGGCGCAAATAACTTCGGCCTGACCCGTATCGACGTTAGCCGATTCTTTGGCGCGCCGTCGGGAACGTTCACAGTGCAGGGAACTCCGCAACAGCAGGCGTTTCTGCAAAATCCACTGCTGCCCGCAAACACGCCCGGAATTACAGCAATACATCGCGCTGGTTGGCTCAGGTTCGGCAGTTGCGACAGCGGGTCAGAACCCCGCGTTCTTTCAGCAGTTCGGCATAATTGGATCGAAAAACTTCATCACTTCTGGACAGACGTTGCCTGCATCCTTCGTTCCCTTGAACAACCTGATCGGCAACTTCCCCATCTCGGAGCGGACCGAGGTTTATTCGCTGCGGATCGACCACAAGCTGACTGCTAATCAACAGTTGACTCTGCACGGAAGTGCAAGCCCAAGCTTCGTCAGTGGAATTGAGGAGAGCGCGGCAAACCAGAACATCGGTGAGAATTCCTACTCGCGCACTGCGACGCAGAGTCTCCACGACTGGGCTATCTCGGGGCAGCACACGATGATCTTCGGCAGCAACAAGGTGAATGAACTGCGATTCCAGTACGCGCGGCACCCTGTGCTGTTTGCGAACAGTAGCTCGCCTGGTGGCGCTGGAACCGCAGTGAATATTCCCGGATTTGCTTACTTTGGCAAGACGCCGTTCTCCGTGGTCAATCGCATCGAAGACCAGAGTCAGTTACAGGACAACTTCACTTACACGCACGGAGCGCATACGTTCAAGACCGGCATCGATCTGCGCTACATCCCGATCAACCTTCTGCAGGGTCAGTTGTACGGAGGAGGCGACTATAGCTTTGGCTCGCTGAACAGCACTGACCTCTCATCGGCCCTCGTCGGTCTCCCGGGGTTCTCTCCGATTCAGGCTTATGGACTTGGGATTCCTCAGTCGTTTGCCCAGGGCATAGGGAATACGCACACCAAATATGACCTGAAGGTGCTGGGCGCCTTTCTGCAGGATAGTTGGCACGCCTCGAAGAAGGTCACGATCAATGCAGGATTGCGCTATGACATCGAAGCGTTCCCAACGAAGCTCGCGCTTAACGCCAATACCAACGCCGCCGAGCGAGCGTACGGAATCCGTCAGGGAATACGGCTGCAGGAAACCAACTTCGCGCCGCGCATCGGCGTCGCGTACGACGTCTTTGGCGACTCCAAGACCGTTGTTCGCGCCAATTACGGCATCTTCTATGACCGCGCACCGGGCAATCTCGAATCGCAGTCAATCGCTTTCAATTCGACGGCGGTTCCGCTCGTGATTCTCGCCGGCGGCGCGCCCTGCGCTGCAGGTGCGCCAAATACCGGAGCGAGTCCTCTCAACCTCAATGCAACAAATGCATTTCAGGGATCTCTCGGAAATGCCAACTGTCTCGGCGCCAGTGCGGCCGGCGTGAATTACATCGCCAATCAACAGCGCTTCGATCCCGACAATTCAAATTCGGTCTTCGTCAATCAGAACTTTCTTGCGTCCGGCTTCCCTCTCGCCATCCTGCCTTCCGGACTTCCCGCTGACCTGAATTTCGTAACGCCATACGTGCAACAGATATCGTTCGGGATTGAACAGGACCTTGGCCACGACATCTCGCTGAACATTGCGTATAACTCGACCGGTGGACGTCATCTCAACCGCCCCATCAATGTGAATCCGGTCAACCCGCAGCTTCTCATTGCGAATTGGCATAACGCGGTCAATGCTGTAAAGGCTGGACTCGCTCCACCCGCGGCCGCCAGTGCCACCTCCAACCCGCTAACGGTGGCTACGGCGAGCGGAGTGAATCCCTGCGGAATCGGTCCGACTGGACCTTATGTGGCTCCTCCGCTGTTGAACTTCTTCCGCCCCTCAGGTCTGAACACTTCGCTTGCGACTTTTCTGGCCAATCCTGCCGTCGGTGCAGGCCAATGCGTTGCTCTCGCCAGCCAAATTGCCTTCGCGGATGGTCTCGGCAAGGGGCTCCCAGTTCCCTTTGGCGATATGTCCCCGAACCTTACGACCGGAACCTCCGGTTACAACGGTCTTAGTGTGAATCTGAAAAAACGCTTCACGAAGGGCTACGAATTTCTAGTCAGCTACACATGGGCGCATGCCATCGACGACTCGACTGATGTGGTCTCCACCTCCGATTCTCCGCAGAGCAACTTTGCGCCGAACGCAGAACGCAGCGTCTCCACCTTCGACCAACGTCATCGTCTGGTTCTGTCGGGTGTCTACAATACTGGCCACATCGGCGGGTCGGGCTTTGTGCCGGCCGTCTTCTCGGGATTTACAGTTGCGCCAATCTTCGAGATCTCGTCCGGCCGTCCGTTCAACATCCTGACGGGCTCAGACGACAACTTCGACTTCAATCCTCTAACTGACCGGCCCAACGCCGTAGCTCCGAACAGCGGAATCACTGGTTGTGGCACGGCTCCTGTACTTTCGAAATACTCTCCCACCGGAGCATTCAATCTGCCCTGCTATATCGACGCCCCTGCCAGCGCTGGCCCTGCCAGCAGCTACTATGCAGGTAATCTCAGCCGAAATGTCGGCGTGAAACCCTTTACCGTATTCACCGATCTACGCATCGCACGCAGCTTTACCTTCTCGCACGAGATCGCATTACAGATGACCGCTGATATCTTCAACTTGATTAACAAAAACAATACGCTGGACGTAAACCTCCTTTACACCGCGGCTGGCACTCCGACAGCCTCATACGATCCAAGACAGTTCCAGTTTGGTGCCCGCATCTCCTTCTAGTTTTAACAAGCATGGACCAACGCAGCGCCTGCCAGTTGCCATCCAACTAACAGGCATTTTTGTTGTTATGTCCCGACCGCGAGCCTTACGTCAAATTGTGCAACGCCGCGCGACATCTCTGCGAAGATAAGTATTAGATTGAGTGATCTTTAGCGAGACTTGAAAATTTTGGCGAGTGCCCGTTCGGAAAGGTCGGAATGACACGAAAGATTCGCTTTGCTTTGACCGCGTTAGCGGTGTTTTTTTCAGTGGTCCCGGGCCTAAAAGCAAGGGCTGATGCCGCACTCCTGATGGAAGAGCCTTACGGAGAGTTTGGCGCCTTCAATCCTACGGGGCATGCAGCGATCTATCTGAACCATGTCTGCGCGGAGTCCCCTACGCGTTTACGGACATGCCGTCCGGGAGAACCGGGCGCAGTGATCAGCCGATATCACAAAATCGATGGCTACGACTGGCTCGCGATTCCGCTGGTGCCCTACCTCTATGCGGTGGAGCGAGTGGAAGACGTGCCAGTGACCGCGGATGCAGCGCTCGAGGCCAGCCTGCGCGACCGCTACCGCCGCGATCATCTGTTGGAATTCGCACCCGATGTTGCGCAAGGGAAAAAGGCGGGCGAGGCACCCGGCGGGGAGTGGACACAACTGATTGGTGCATCGTACGACCGCAGAATCTACGGGTTTCAAATCCAGACAACTGCAGACGAAGATATGCAGTTTATGAACCGGTACAACGACAGTCGAAACGAAGGCCACTTTAACCTGCTCTTTCACAACTGCGCCGATTTTTCGCGGACGTTGCTGAATGTCTACTATCCGCACAGCGTGCACCGGAACTTCTTCGTGGATCTCGGCATCACAACGCCGAAGCAGGTGGCCCGGTCACTAACGAAGTATGCCGATCATCATCCTGATCTGACCTTCGCCACATTCATGATTCCCCAGGTACCCGGAAGCATCAAACGCAGCCATCCGATCGACGGCGTCCTGGAGTCTGTGGTGAAGTCGAAGAAATATGTTCTGCCTCTAGCGGTCCTGTCGCCGGAGGTTGCCGCGGGTCTGATAGTCGCCTACCTGACCGACGGACGCTTCAAGGCCCCGAAGGACGCAACCGTGGAGATAGTGCCGGGAGCAGACGCGACAAAAACTGCAGACGCGGCAACAACTCCATCGTCTCCTGCAGCGCCCGAAACCAAGAACATCATTCCAACTTCAGGAGCGCTGCCCGGAGCATCCGAGATCAGGCGTCCTCTACCGGCTCCAACGACCCCGCAGTAGACGCTCAATCGACCTTCAGGGTGGCGTCGGCATCCATCACCAGCGAATCTCCTTCGACCAGAAGCGAGTGTAGCTTCAACGAACTCAAGGTAAGTGCGTAACCGGTGGTTTCGGTAGAACGGCTGAGTAGCTGTCGCATCAGGACCGCTGCGTTCACCTTCATCTGAGCGGGAAGTTTATGGCTCAGGAAAGGCTCTAGGAGGAAGTTCAACTCTCTGGACTCGCTGAGCCGTTCGATCCGTGCATCGCGAAAGCCGATGCTCTCCTCCTGTGCCTCCGGAATCAGCGAGACATCCGTGTCGGTAGTAAGTGATACGCCAACACATGTCCCATGCACCGTCGTGCCAAGCTTCGCCTTGGCATGAACGCGTACAACGATACGTTCGTGCACGAATGTTACATGCGGTGACTCGGCGTAGACGTAGCAGGCTGACGTGGCGGCCCCTCGGATGTAGTAGCGGCCCTGTGGCCCATTGAAGAGCTGGGCACGGAGGGTGCGCTCCAGCGCCTGAGCCGAGACTCTCACCTCGATTGCCGAGGCAATGGGAGCAGCAGAAAGCAATATTGCAACGGAGACGAACAGTCGAAGAGACAATTGACGCATGATGCTTTAAGCATAAAGGCTGCCGGCCTTTTATCTCGAACGATCAATCACCCCGGCTGCTACTCTGATTTCACCATGATCCGAGGATTCAAGCCGCTCTGCCTGTTCTTGCTTGCGATGACTGCTTTGTTTGGAAATGCGCAGACCAGACGGATGGTAATCATCGATCAGGACGGTGCCGGGCCGGGGGGAACCGACCAGATGGCGATGATGCTCCTGCTGCAATCATCGCAAACGGATGTACTAGGGATCACGATGGTCACAGGCGATGCCTGGGAGCCGGAAGAGCTACAGCATACCCTTCGTATGCTTGAACTCATCCATCGAACCGACGTCCCCGTTGTTCCTGGAGCGATCTTTCCTCTGGTTCGCACGCAACACGAATCAAAGCTCCTGCAACAGCTTTACGGCACCTTCCCTTGGTATGGGGCCTGGGCAGATCTTGCTCCGGAAAGTAGTGGTGCGAAGCCCTACCACGGACCATACGTCGTCCCGAGACTCGTCGAAGGTGAGCCGACGACCAAGCCTCTGCCCGAGGACGCTGCTCACTTTCTAGTAAGACAGATTCACGCACATCCACATGAAGTGACGATCTACGCTGCGGGGCCTCTAACCAATGTTGCGCTCGCTATCTCCATCGATCCGCACTTCGCCGAGCTTACAAAGGGGATCGTCATCATGGGCGGCAGTCTAAGCCCGCAGACCAGCGACCCGGAGTTCGCTAACAATCCGCGACACGAGTTCAACTTCTGGTTCGATCCCGAGGCCGCGCATATTACACTTCGAGCTCAATGGCCGCGCATCGACCTTACCACCACCGATATCTCCGTTAAAACAAGCTTTACGAAAGCAATGCTGGACGACATTGCGCGCTCGTCGAGCCCTGCTGCGAAGTATCTCGCAACCTACACAGACAGCTTCTCCTACTGCTGGGACGAGCTTGCCGCCGCCGCATGGCTCGACCCTTCAATCATCACTAAGGAGCAGGAACTGTACATCGACGTAAACCTCAACCGCGGTCCGTTCTATGGAGATACGCTCTCGTGGACCGCGGCCAACAAGCCTTCCCTCGATCTCCAAATCGTTCACGTGCAGACGGACCTCGATCTGGAGCGGTTTAACAAATCGTTGATCAATCTAATGAAAGCCCCACCTTTACTTCTGGCAAGATGATGGAACTATATTCCGCATACACTGGAACGCAGTAACTGCGGAGATAAAACTTGGACCTTGCCCAACTCAACGAGCACTTCGGCCTGCCTGGCGCCCTTGTCTTTCATAAGACAGCCAGCGGCCTAATTTACGCTGGCATCACCACGCCGCACGCAACCGCGACCGTGTATTTACAAGGCGCGCATGTGACCGCATGGCAACCGGCTGGCCGGCAACCCGTGATCTTCCTCAGTCGTAAGAGCGAATTCGCGCCGGGCAAGCCGATTCGCGGAGGCGTTCCAATTGCCTTTCCCTGGTTTGCCGCGCGACACGATGGCAAAACCGGACCATCCCACGGCTTCGCTCGCATTCAGGACTGGACCCTGGCATTTGCTGCGCTGGTTGGTGACGATCTGCACATTACCTTCACGCTGGGACCCACGGAGGTCAGCCGCAATCTTGGCTTCGACAACTTCCGCCTGGCGTATCAACTCACGTTTGGTCGTACACTCACAATGCAACTCACTGTCGTTAATGACGCGGCGACACCTCTGATCTTTGAGGAGGCGCTTCACACTTACTACGCCGTGGCCGACGTCCACGAGATTAGCGTCAATGGCCTTGAAGGCGTGACTTATCTCGATAAGAACGACAAGTTGCAGGCAAAAGAACAACGTGGCGCAATTACCATCAGCGAACCATCGGATCGGGTTTACCTTGACACGACTAGTACATGCATCCTTCACGACAATGGCAACAAGCGCCGCATCGCCGTTTCCAAGACCGGCTCCAACACAACCGTTGTCTGGAATCCATGGGAGTCCGGCGCAGCGAAATTACCCGATATGGACCCGACCGAATGGCATGAGTTCATTGCCATCGAGACGGTAAACGCTGCGGCAAACACGGTCACGCTCGCACCTGGAGAAAAACATGTAATGGAGACTCATGTCTCCGTGGAAGATGCGAAGAGATGAGATGAGGCGAAGCGATCGGCCAGCTATTTTTTCTTGCCTCCGAGCAGGCCGGTGACTCCGTTTTGCTCAACGGACGTTTCTGCCGCTAATCTCAAGGTGAGATGTTAATCCTAGCCTCCTCCTCGCCTCGCCGCCATGAACTGCTCCTGCAGGCCGGCCTTACGTTTAAGACGGTTGCCGCAAATCTCAACGAAGACTTGCTTCTGGACGAGAGCGCAGCCACCTACGTGCAGCGGCTCGCGGAAGAAAAGGCTCAGGCGGTGTGGAATGCGCATAGAGCATTGGACACGCCTGACGATCCACTCATTGTGCTGGGAGCGGATACTTCGGTAGTCGTGGAAGGTCAGATCCTGGGCAAGCCCGCAGACACCGCGGACGCTCGCCGGATGCTGGCCCTATTGAGCGGGCGCACCCACGCCGTCATGACTGGACTAGCAGTCGTAACAGGTAGGAAGATCGTGCGCGACGTTGAGATCACCCATGTGACATTCCATCAGCTCATCGACCGGGAGATCGCACAGTACATTGCCAGTGGAGAGCCGCTCGACAAAGCTGGGGCATACGCGATCCAGGGATACGCCGCCAGGTGGATTCCACGGATCGAGGGATGTTATTTCAATGTCGTCGGCTTGCCGATCGCACGCACGATTGCATTGCTGGCCGAAGCTGAAACCTCGACTTTGACCGAAGGATTTTAGGTTTGCTAAAGACGTTAAGCCGGTAGTCTGGTTACTCGATGCTGGCAATCATCGCTGCCAGGAGCGCGGTTCTGGGAACCAGATGTTCAATCACAACCGACTCGTGAGCCGCATGCGCCCCGTCGCCAACCGCTCCCATCCCATCGAGGGTTGGTACCCCGAGCGCAGCAGTGAAGTTGCCGTCGGAGCCTCCTCCTGTTGCTGCTTCATTGAGAGCAAAGCCCAGTTCGGCAGCCAACGCACGCGCTTTCTTAAACAGCGCTATGGTTCCAGCCTTGCGTTCCATCGGCGGACGGTTGATGCCGCCGGTAACTGTGAGCTTGCAGTCCGGGTCTGAGACTTTGAGCCGGCGAAATAGTTTTTCTACATGCGCTGCATCGCCAGCTTTGGCGATTCGAACGTCAACCTCGGCGTGGGCCTGTGAAGCGACCACATTCGACCGCGTTCCACCAGCAATAACCCCACAATTGACCGTCAATTTGCGCTCTAAATCGGTGAAGTTGGAGATGGTCTGGATCAGCTTTGCGAGTTCCAGGACAGCGGAATGACCACGTTCGAAGTCAACCCCACTATGCGCTCCGACCCCTGTAACCTCCACATTATAAAAGCCTACCCCTTTACGGGCTGTCTTATAAGCAAGACCCTGAGCCGGCTCAAGAACAAACACAGCGGCTGACTTAATCGCTAATTGCTCCGTAATCACCCGGGAGATGGGGCTTCCTACCTCTTCTTCACTATTCAACAGTAATGTCACAGGACGCGCTAACTTCAATTCACGCAGTGTGTTGAGCGCTGTAAGCGCCATCACCACTCCAGCCTTCATGTCGAGCACACCCGGACCCCAACAGCGCCCTCCATCCTCGCGCCAAGGCATTTGTCTTAGCGTGCCTAACGGCCAGACTGTGTCGAGATGACCGAGGAGAAGGACAGGTTTTACCGATGTGCTGCGTGGGCCGAAGGTGAGTTCAAGTACGTCTCCGAATTTTCTCTGGCGATGACGTTTGACCTTAGCGCCTTGCTTGCTGGCCAAGTGGGATACCAAATCCATTGCGGCGTTAACTGCTTGCCGGTCTTCACTTGGCGATTCTTGCAAGACGAGGTTCCGGAGAGTCTTCCGGAACCACTCCTGTTGCTTTTCGACGTGGCGAAGTATGGCTTTGGGATCCATTCAACGGATGTTATAGCAATCAAATGAATTAGTTCCAGTGGCTGCGCAGCAAAAAAGTGGTTAGTGCGAGAGAATTTGTGGCATATTTGCCACATTGTCGGGCTGCCGGCTCGCACCTATGCTGGATGATGGCTTTACTGGAGATGTCGTTTCGTGGCCTTGGAAGCTCATTTTGAGCGGACAATTCGGGCGGAGATAGAGTTCAGCGGCGTTGGCTTGCACAGCGGTGCACCGGTGTTCATGCGATTGATTCCAGCACCGGCAGGATCGGGTATCGTCTTTCGACGCACAGACTTAGATAACTTTGAAATTGCGGCGGTGGGTCGCAATGTAGCTAAAGTCAGCTATGCGACGAGTCTGATGCGGCAAAGTGTTTTGATATCAACGACTGAGCACCTTTTGTCCGCTTTAATTGGGTGTGGTGTGGACAATGTGATTGTTGAGGTGGACAACCTTGAGGTGCCGATTCTGGACGGGAGTGCGTTGCCGTATGTGCAAGCATTTGAACGGGTTGAATTGAAGCAGCAGAGGCGCAAGCGGGAGTATCTGAAGATTTTAAAAGAGGTTGAGGTTCGGGAGGGATCGAAGTTTATTGGGGTGTATCCGGGGTCGGGGTACCGGATTCAGTATACGATCGACTTCCCTCAACCTATTGGTGTGGAACGATTTACGGGGGACCTCGCGACTGGTGATTATGTTAATTTTATCGCTCCGGCACGGACTTTTGGGTTCAAAGAGGATGAGAGTAAGTTGCGGGATATGGGTTTGATTCGGGGCGCTTCGGCTAATTGCGCGATCATTTTGTCGTCGCAAGGTGTTGAAAATGGGCCGCTTCGGTTTGAGGATGAATTTGTACGGCATAAGGTTCTGGACTTGATCGGGGATCTGGCGCTTGCGGGGCGGCGGATACAGGGCCGGGTGGTGGCGGAGAGGGCGGGGCATGCTATGCATACTGCTCTTGTGCAACGACTTATGCGGGACCGGTCGGCGTGGGTGTTGGCTCATGGGTATGATGAAGTGGCCGAACCGGAGCCTATTTTGGGGCATTTGGAACCTGTGACTGTGTCGTAATTTTGTGGTTTTTGGTGGCCATAAGGCGGTTCTTATGCGCAAATCCGCGGTTATAACGTGGTTCTTATGCGCAAGCCGGTGGTGGTTAGCGGAATGAGTATTGGTGGGCTCAGGTGATGGAGGGGGGGCGCGGGGGGAGCCTTAAGTCAAGCGTCTGGCAGCCCAGCTACGGGGATGGGGTGGCGGCGATCGCGCTGGGGTCGAATCTGGAATCGAGGTTCGGGGGGCGCGAGGCGAATCTGCGGGAGGCGGTACGGAGGGTTGCGGGGCTGGGTGAGGTGCGGGCGGTTTCTTCGTTTTATGACACGGAGCCGGTGGGGTTTCTGGAGCAGCCGCGGTTTTTGAATGGGGCGCTGGTTCTTGTGACCAGGTTGGAGCCGATGGCATTGCTACGGGAGTTGCTTCTGATTGAGAGAGCGATGGGGCGGGAGCGTTCTGTGGCGAAGGGGGCGATCGCGAAAGGACCGCGAGTGATCGATCTTGATTTGTTGTTTTATGGGGATCTGGTGATGGAGACAGCGGAGCTGACGTTGCCGCATCCGGGGATGCAGGGGCGGCGGTTTGTGTTGGAGCCTCTGGCGGAGATTGTGCCGGAGTGGGTGCATCCGGTGCTGGGGATTACGGTTCGGGAGATGCTGGAGCGGGTTGGGGGTTAGAGCGTTTTGAACGGAGGTTTACGGCAGAGGCAAGGCAACGATTCGGCCGTGAGGTCATTAGACTTAACTCCTGATTAAGTAGAGGTACATCTTGGGTTAGGTGGATTGCATCGCACTACACGGGGCTGCTAGCCGTACGCAAATCGAATAATCGGGAGGTGCGGGGTGAGGGAGATATTCCTTGAGAAAGCCTCCGATATCGTCGATGGTTTGTGTAACCTGACGTATCTGATCTGTGAAGAGGCGGATCGACCAGACCAGGTTCGTTACTATGCCCACCTGTCGGAGCAGCGACTGCAGTCGATGATTGAGCTACTGAAGAGTGATCGCGCGGAGTGGTAGCCTTGTCCTGGTGAGCGATAAGAATCTGAAAGAGCGGCTGGCGTACTTCGAGGATCGGTTGCGGGAGGCCCAGAGCAGGTCGGCCGCAAAGGAGCCTCATCCGCGAACGTTTGACGCCGGGTACACGACCGAGACGTTTAAGACGTGGGGCGAGTCGATCGCGGTTCTGAAAGAACGAATTGCCGGGATAAAGAGTCAGCTTGGCGTGCGCTGATGTGCGGCGGTTTGTGCTGAGCCGCCGTAGGAGGCCCTGGGCAAATGCCCCTTTTCGTTTTTGAGCTAATTGCGGGGCCTTGAGGCCCCCGCTCCCACCGGGATCGCGCTTTCGCGCGATGGAAACCGCGAGAAGAACCGCGAGAACCTGAGGTATGGTGCCAGGCGGCGCTATGGCGGGTTGCAGGGTTATGGATCGGTCTAGTTGGCTCCATCTGTTTTTGCGAAGCGGACTGTGTATTCGCCGATGCGTTGGCCCTGAGCCATACCGACTGTGATGTCGGAGCGGTAGTGAATGCCTCCGTAGAGGCGGGACATGGCAGCCTCCTGCATCTGTTGCTGGAAGTAGGTTGCGCCGCTGGGGAAGAGATAGGACAAGACGTCGGCTCCGGCGGCGGAGAAATCGGAGTGGCCGGAGACGTAGGAGGGGAAGTTGGGGAGGCCGGTCTGGGTTTTGATGTTGGGATCGAGTTGCGATGGGCGTGGATTGAAGTAGAAATACTTGGTGTCCCAGCAGGCGACGGCGGCGTCGTGGAGAGCCATGTTGAGCAGAGCGTAGACGCGTGAGGCGCGCACTTCGCTGTAGCTCGCTGCGCTGACGTAGGGCGCGGCAATGGAGTCCCAGTGGCCCGATGGCGTGGGTGTGCTGACTCCGTCGGCCCATTTGTAGACGGTGGCGAGTTGGTCGCGTGTGAGGTTGTTGACGGTATTCAAGACTTCGGCCGTCTCGGTCTTCATTTGGGCGGATGAAGTGGATGGAGGCGGGGCGGCCCGCTCGTTGATGATGTCGGTGGGGGAGAGCATCCATGCTTTGACTTGTCCGAAGAGGGGCAGCATGGGTGGGCGAGGAGGACCGTCCTGACTGATCCATGCGATCTCTCCACGGGCGGTGGCGCTGTCAGCCAACCCTTGCCAGATTGTGGCGTTGCCTCCGGCGGCCTTCATTCCGTCGTTGGCGGCGCGGGTGGCAAAGACAGCGGCGACGGCGTGGCCGAGAGCGATTCCGGCGGCGATGTCGCTGGGTGTGGCCCGGCCAGCGAGGATGGCGGTTTGTTGCTGTTCGGTTGCTTTGGCGTTGATCTCGTCGACGGAGGTGGGGAAGAGGAGGGTGAGGAGAGCCTGGTTGACTCCGGCTTCGACGGCGTCCTCGGATGGATAGGAGGGGATGCTGCTGTTTGGCAGCAGGGACTTGATAGAACTGTCAACTTTGAAAGGGGATGGCCGGTTGTAGAGGAACTTGTAATACCAGGCGACCTTGAGGGCTTCGTATTGCGCGATGGCGACGTAGCTGTAGGCCCGCGCAGCGTAGGGCGGGTTGCTAAAGGGATATTGCGGATTGGCGAAGGGGTTTGCAGGGTTGGGGACAGGGTAGCTTCCGTCGGGATTGGGAGAGGGCGGGAGGTCGGAGCGCGCAACGAGTTCGCGCATGATTTCATTCCAGCGGAGGACGCCGCCGCTGCTCCAGTAGGTGATAGCTGTATTTTGCGCATCGGTAATGTTGGCCTGGGCGGATTTGATGGAGGCGAGTTCTGCGACGTAGCTCGGGTCGTTGGTGGGTGCGGGCGCGGTGACGGGAATCTGTGTGGGGCCGGTGAGGACGATCATCTTCCATGAGCCAGCGGTTGCGTCGGCGTTGGCGGGGGTTACTGCGGGGAGGACTTCGGTGGGAGTGATGTCTTTGCTGCAACTGGAACTTGCGACTGCCAGGGCCAAGAAGACTGCGATGGGGAGGGATCTGCGGCGGAGGAAGTTTTTGATCATGGTGTGGCTCGCTTTTCGAAGGGGAGGGTGTACATGAGGCCGGTTGTGAAGGTGTTGGACTGTCCGACGTTGCGGCCCTGGAATGTGTTGGAGTAGATGAACCAGTACTGGAGACGCTTTACTTTGGGAACGGGGACTTTGATGGTCGCACCGGCTTTGGAGTAGTTGGTGCGGTTGGAGACGAAGGGATTGTCCTGGGGGCGAATGTCGCCACCGCCGCGGGCCTGCTGGACGGCGAAGTCGCCGAGGAGCGAGACGTCGTTCTTTCTGTAGCCGGCGCTGACTCCGTAGTTGAAGAGATTGGGCATCGCAACTTCGTTGCTGAGATAAAGCTGGTTGTTGGTGAAGTAGTAAGGCCGGTCGAGCGTGACGTTGCCGCGCAAGGTGTACGCGGCTGTTCCGTTGAGATAGAGGCCGCGGGTTCCCAGGTAGTTCAGGGTCATGCGTCCGCTGATGGTCTTGCTGTTGGTGCCGAGAGAGAGTGGCTGGAGGTCGGGAGTGTAATTCGTCATGGGAAGAGTGCCCGACAGGACGGCGATTCCACGCACTGCGCCGAACTTTTTGACGGGAATGCTGATGAACTTGAATTTTGCGGCGAGCACGAGATCCTGAAATCCTGCCTGGCCGTGAAGGACGCCCTCGCTGGCGTTCGTCCACACGTAGGGCACGTTGATGATGAGGTCCAAGCGGCTGGTGAGGCCGTAGTTCGCCGCCATGGTGAAAGTTTGGGTGGTGACGGTTCCGATGTTTCCGTTAATGCGTTCGTTGGTGCCCTCCCAGTAGTGGTCCCAGCTGTCATGGGAGTAGAGGGCGCCGGCGCAGAGGGTTCTTCTTGCGAGCATGATGCCGTCGTCGATGGTTTGGGCGTGAAGCGGCGGGCAGAGTAGTGCGAGGAATAAACAGAGTGCGGCGGGAATGAAGAGTGCCGGGTGCCTGTAAAACATGCTCGGAATGCGAGGTGGGGAGTGATGGGGAGTCATGATCTTTCTTTCTCGGGGTTGGTGGATGGACGGCTGTCAACAGAACTATGGGGAGTTCTGATACCGGGTGCCGCGTGACAGAGATTCGCTGCTTTCGGCAAATGAAATGATTCGTTGGTCTGGAGGAGTTTACGTGCGCAATCATGGGCTGTCTTGGATAGGAAGGTCGGGTTTTCTGTCGATCTTTGGGTGGAGGCAAGAGGATGGGTACCCTGTGTTTGGCATGGCGGCGTGTGGGCGGCATAGATGACATGGAGGGGGCCTTGCTTCTCGCTCTTCAACCGCAAAGAACGATAAACTCGATGCAGCGCGATGGCGTGGTTTCGATTCGCAGAGAAATTTCTGAATGGAGTTTGATGATGTCGATGAATGCTGGATTCTGGAGCCTTTTTGAGCAGCGCGTTACGCGGTACAACCTGTTACAGCACCCGTTTTATCAGGCGTGGTCGAAGGGCGAGCTGACGCGTGAGGACCTGCGGGAGTATGCGGCGGAGTATTGGCATCATGTGTCGGCGTTTCCAACCTATTTGAGTGCGCTGCACTCGCGGCTGCCGGATGGAGAGATGCGTCGTGAGGTTTTGCGGAACCTCGCGGAGGAGGAGGGTGTGGATTCGGGGATGGCTCGTCCGCATAGCGATCTTTGGATGGACTTTGCGGTGGGGATGGGAGGTTCGCGGGAGGCGGTCGAGGGGCGTGCGGTGCAGCCGGAGATGGCGGCTCTGATAGCGGCGTTTCGTGAGTTGATGCAGGCGGGGAAGGCCTCTTCGGCAATGGCGGCGCTGTATGCGTATGAGTCGAAGGTGCCGGCGATTGCTGCGACCAAGGCGGACGGGCTGGCTGCGCATTATGGGACAGAGGGCGTGGCGACGCGGTATTTCACGATCCATCAGACGGCGGATGTCGCTCATGCGAGTGTGTGGCGCGAGTTGATTAATAAAGAGCTGGAAGCTTCGCCTGAGGCGGCGGAGGCTGCGTTGGTCGCGGGCGAGAGGGCGGCTAAGGCGCTTTGGGTTGCTCTGGATGGTGTAGAGCGGCTGCGGTTGGCTGCGAACTAAGCTCTGTTCCCGCGGTGACGATTGTCACCCTGTATTTTGATTTTGCGATTGAAATATTTTTCAACGAAGACGGGTCTGGCGAGGGATTGCCTGACCCCTTTTCTTTTGCCTTTTGGGTTTTCGATTGTGATGCGGGACGATTGTGGCTTGTGAACGGAAGGCCCGGAGCTAAAGCCCACTTTGGCTAGTGGGCTCGTTTACAGGAGTCTGGCTCTTTCTTCTATCGGGGGCCGAGGGTTTGTGGATGAACTGGGTGGTGGGTTGCTGGGACCAGTGAGTGACCTGGCGGAGGGCCTGGGCCAGCGAGTTGACGACTACGGTGGGTTTGCCTGAGCCGAAGCGCTCGATCGTGAGCTCGGAGGCCTGGTCGGGGTCTTCGCCGGGGTTCCAGAGGCCGATGACGATGCGGTTATAGGGGAGATGGGTGCGGACTCTCTGGCAGATGGATCGGGCCTGCGAGAAGGCGAAGGGCGGCAGGGCGTTGATGAAGATGACAGTGTTGGGCTCGTGGGCGAGGGTGTCGAGGATTTCGCTGGAGACAGAGGCGGCGGGGAGAAGGAGGGTCTGGTGGGAGGTGCGCTCGACGAGCTGGCCTAGCATGAGGGAGGTGAGTTCATCGGCCTGATCGTTGGCGGAGATGCAGACAACGGCGAACTCGTTGCGGATGGAGGGTGAGAGATGGAGGGATGATTCGGAATCGGCGCTGGGTTCGCGATAGTCGGTGAGCTCGGCGATGAGTTCGCCGATGGAGAGGAAGAAGAAGTTGCAGCGTACGTCGTCGAGGAGTCCCTGGTGGCGGTCCTGTTCGACGAGGAAGAGGGCAGGGATGAGGACGGAGTCGTAGAGCTCGACTAGGGATTTTGATTTGAGGAATCGGGTGGCGACGCTGTGGGCCTCTTGCTGGTCCATAGCGAGGAGGCGCTCGTAGTAGAGAGCTTCGGCGGAGAGTTCGGCGTCGGTGCCGAGGAGGGTGTGGAGAAAGGAGAGCTGGGGGACGTAGCGTCCCATGACGACGATGCAGACGGTGAGCGGAGTGGAGAGGATGAGGCCGGGCCATCCCCAGAGCAAGGCCCAGAAGATGGCCATGGCAAGGAGCGCGAGGGAGGAGATTCCAGTGCGGGAGCTGAAGAGCCACGGTTCGACGAAGTTGGTGCAGGTGAGCTCCAGGGTGAGGAAGAGGCCGACGATGAGCAGCGGTGGCCACCATGAGGAGGAGATGGCGACGGAGACGAGGAGGGGCACGATGAGGCTGGTGGCTGTTCCGACGTAGGGGACGACGCGCAGGATGGCGGCCAGGACTCCCCACAGAGTGGCGTTGGGGACGCCGATGAGGAAGAGTCCGAAGCCGAAGGAGATTCCGTAGGCTGCGTTTACGGCGGCCTGGAAGAGGAGGTATTGACTGATGCGAGTGGCGGCGTCCTGGAGGGCCTGGGTCATGAGACTGATGCGGCCCATGCCGGCGAGAAGGAGGATGCGGTGGCGGAGATCCTCGCGCTTCATGAGGAGGTAGATGGTGAAGACGATGACGACACCGACGACTCCGATGGGGTGGAGAAAGCGCATGAGGAGTTCGGCGGTGGCCTGGATCTGGGTGCGGTTGGGGTCGACGACGCGGACGGGTTGGGCTTCGACGTGAGCCACCTGGGGCGAGGGAGTGGTGGCGCCGGTGGTCGAGGCGAGGTCACTGCTGATGTCCTCGACCGCGGTGACAGCGTTGGAGAGGGACTTTTCGACGGGGAGGTGGACGGAGGCTATCTTCTGCTGGATGTCGAGGCGGTAGGCGGGAAGGTTGCGGGCTACGTCGAGGAGCTGGCGGACGACGATATATCCGACGCCGCAGACGATGGTGGAGGCGAGGACGCCGATGATCGCTACGGAGACGATGCGAGGAATGCGGCGCGATTCAAGGCGGGTGACGGCTGGAGCGAGTAAAAAGGAGAGCGTGAGAGCGAAGGCGAAGGGGACGATGAGATCGCGGGCGAAGTAAAGGACGAGGATGATGACCCCGAGCACAAGAAATGGGCCTATCCTTGAAAGCTCGGTGGTTCGATTACCAGACATAAAGCCCTCGCGAACACTAATCAATACAGTCTTGTGTAGCGGCAAGGATACATCAAGTAAAAAAGCGATTGAACTGGTAGCGAGGGCGGGAGAACGCGGAGTCCGGGTGATGGGTCAAGCGGCGGCCTGAGGTGCGCGGAGTGCGCGACTCAGGCCGCCGTTTGGAGAGGGACGAGTCTGGGGCTTAGAACTGATGCGAGATGGAGGCGATGACGGTGTAGTCGGCAAAGAAAGCGTCACCGTTCTTCGTGTTGTTTTCCAGCTCGGGGACGCTGGGCGGCCGGTTGCGATAGAGGGCCCAGGGTCCGTTGACTGTGAGGACTGTTCGGCGAAAGTTGAACATGACCCCCGGGTCGAGCGAGATGATGGCGCCGGGCCGGCGGAAGCCGTCGCTGTCGCCGATGAGATCGCGTACAGGAACGCCTTCGGCGCGGACGCCCAGGCTAAAGGCGAGGCTGCGCACTCTGGGTAGCGCCTGAGCTATGCCGGTGCGAAAGAGATATTGGTCAGTGACGGAGATGACGCTTTGTCCCGGCTGCGAGCGAAAGCTGGCGACGCCGTTGGTATTCAGGGGATTGAAGAGGTACTGTCCCTGAGCGTAGGCGTCTGCGCCGCGCCAGAGGGTTTTGTAGCCCTGAGAGGCGATGACGAATCCCCAGCCACCGTCGCCGGGCTGCATGGAGGGGTCTGCGGTAGCTTTGACGATCTGTCCCTTGTAGAGTGCGGAGCCTGTGGCATTTTCGATGCCAGTAGGGATTTTGAGCGAGAGGCTGACGGCGACGTTGCCGCCGTTCTCAGTGGGTGGGCGGAAGATCCAGGCTTGAGCTCCGATGGTCATGTCGCCGATGCCGCTGACCTGAAAGATGCCGGAGGGAGGGTAGATCTGGTTGCGGGTGCCATCGTAGACAGGGATGTCTGCGATGACACTCCAGCGCGGTGAGACGCGGTATTCCACGCCGACATCGAAGATGTTCTGGTGGTTCTCGACGGCAGTGGGCCGGGCGATCTCTTCATCACCGATGAAATATTTGTTGGAGTTGAAGACACGATAGCCAATGTCGACGGTGAGGTTGTGCATGGAGAAGCCGTTCCAGGCGCCTCCGCCGTCAGACTTGATGAGTTGGTCCATGGGGCGCTGGTTGGAGTGTGCGGCGACGCATCCCTGAGCGAATGCGTTGTTGGCGAGCGTGATTGTTGCTGCGAATGTTGTTGCTGCGAATGTGATGAATAGAAGTCTGTTTCTCATGAACAATCCTCGCGGTCCTGGTCTCGAAAAACCACCTGCGTGGTGCAAAAAAAGTGCTAACGAATGAGCCACCACTCTACTGGTGCAACTTCACAATCGTCGTCGGCCAAAAGGTTGAGATTTACACCCATAATTGGAGTGGGCGCGTCGTGCAAGCGTTTTGGTAGCGGTACTGGATGAGGGGTGTCTGGCAGTGGGAGAAGAGCGTAGGCTATAGATTTCGCTGCGACTCTGTCTGGAGGATTGATGGCTACAACGAAACTGTTTGATGCAAAGGAACGCGTTGCGCTTGGGCAGGAGTGCCGCAAACAAATGCGGCGCATGGACCACAAGATTTGCAATGTGAAGGAACGCCGGGAGAGTCCGCTGAAGTTGCTGGATGCGTCGACGCGAGGGCGGGTGCCGGAGCTGGTGGCGCTGAAGAATCAGTTGATGGCGGGGTCGCCGTTTGCGTATTTTCGCGGGGCCGTGCCGGTGATGGCGTATGACCTGTCGCTGATTGCGAATACAGGGATCTGTAACCAGCTTTGCGGCGATGCGCATGTACGGAACCTGGGGGCGTTTGCGGCACCGGATGGGCGGCTGGTTTTTGACATTAATGATTTTGACGAGACGATTGTGGGGCCGTTCGAGTGGGATGTGAAGCGGATGGCGACGAGCCTTGTGCTGGCGGGACGCGGGGCCGGGGTGAGGAATCTGCATTGCCGGGAGGCTGCGGCGGTGTTTCTTGAGCGTTACCGGACGACGATGGCGATGTTCGCGCGGATGCCGGTGCTGGAGGTTGCGCGGTATCAGGTGCATCGATTGCAGAATGTGACGTCGGTGGAGGGGATTCTGCGGATGGCGGAGCGGGCGACTCCGATGCATACGCTGTTGACGCTGACGGAGGTGGAAGGAGAGGCTCCGGTGGCGGGGAAGGGTGTGAGGGCGGTAAAGACGAAGGCGAGTGCGGCGCCGATGCAGCAGCGGGTGTTCAAGACGCTGCATCCGACGCAGACGAGGGTGAAAGGGGAGTTGGCGGAGCAAGTGGTGGAGTCGCTGACGAGGTATGCGGAGAGTCTGCAGCCGGAGCGGAGGCATTTTCTGGCGCAGTACAGGCCGGTGGATGTGGCGTTCAAGGTGGTTGGGACGGGCTCGGTTGGGCTGCGGGATTATGTGGTGATGATGGAGGGAAATGGGGCGAAGGACCCGCTGTTTCTGCAGATCAAAGAGGAGACAGAGTCGGGGTATGCGCCTTATGTGGCCTCGAAGAATCGCGTGACGCGGCAACATAACGGCCGGAGGGTTGTGTACGGGGAGCGCGCGATGCAGTTGCAGTCGGATCCGTTTCTGGGGTGGACGACGTTGAATGGCCGGGACTACCTGGTGCGGCAGTTGAACGATCACAAGGCTTCGATTCAGCTGGAGAGCTTAAGGGCGGCAGGGTTGTTGGATTATGCCGCTGTCTGCGGTGAGATGCTGGCTCGGGGACATGCGCGGGCCGGGGATTCGTCGATGATCTCCGGATATCTGGGGAGGTCGACGCGGTTCGATGAGGCGGTGGGGGCGTTTGCGCAGGCGTATGCGGACCAGACCGAGGTGGACTGGAAGCAGCTGGTGCAGTCTTTGAAGAAGACTGGGAAGAAGGTGGTGAAGAAGAAGGCTAAGGCAAAGAAGAGCCAGGTCCGGGCGAAGCGGGGAGGTGCTGAGAAATGAATGAGAACATCTACAGTTACAAATGTGATTCGATGTCTAGTGGACTTTGCCGGCGGAGTTTTCGAGGGTGACGTTGGAGAGGACTGCGGTGTCGGATTTGTCGGGGAGGTGGGAGCAGAAGCCGATGCCTACGTAGAAGGGCTCGTCGAGGTGGAGCGGGATGGGTGGGCCGAACTGGTGCATGGGTTCGCCTTCGAGGCTGAGGAAGATGGCGAAGTTGTCGCCTTGTTTTTCGAGGCCGATGCGTTTGGGGATGATGGGGACTAACGAGTCGGGACTGGAGCCGCCGGGGCGGCCTCGGCCTCCCATGCGGAACTCCATGTCTTTGACGCGGGTGTTTTTTTCAGGACGCCAGGCCAGATGTGCCATGCCCGCTCCGTGGAGGGCGACGATGACTTCTTTGGAGTCGTCGTCGAGGCTCTGGCGGATGATGAGGAAGGCTTTGCGGTCGCCGTAACCGTTGGGGTCGGGGAAGGCGATGTCGGCGGCGAGAGAGACGTCGCCGGAGGTTTTTTTCCAGAGATAGCGGAACTCGTCGCGGGTATACCAGACGTTGTAGCCAGCGGAGTTGATGGTGTATTGCTTTGTGGCGGGATCGTAGCTGGCGCTGCCAGGGAGGAGTGGGCCTCCGACGTCGGATTGTCCTTCGAAGATGCCGATGGGGGTGTCGAAGGTTTTTGTGGGGCGATGGAAGTCGGTTGGTGGGGCGACCTGAGTGTGGGTTGCGGATCCGGGCTGAGCCCATGCGGGTGATTTGGGTGGAGTTGTGGGTTCTTTCGCGAAGAGGAGTAGCAGAGCGATTGAGAATGCGAGAAGAAGCAACGATGATCGGTTGGGAAGCTTCATAGAATCCGATGGCTTTCTAATTTGCGAGGTATTTTCGTTGATGATTGAGATGTGTTTTCCGTCGATTCCGCCTAGAGACTTGACTATTGCATTGAAAGACGAAGTCGCACTGCTCCGGTATTCCAGCCAGTCAAAGCGTAGGCCGCAATTTCCGCGATTCCTGAGAATGCCGTGGCGAGAAGATCATGCGAACGAGGCAGATTGAGATTCAAGTTCAGATGAAAGAATGGCCCGAGTACTCCGAAGGGGAGAGTCAGATATGGTGGAGAAGAGAATTCAAAGAAACATAAAGATGCGAGCCCAAAGATTCGTAGAGAATCGCGAAGGCGTTCGCGACAGACTGCCACCGGACTGAGATGATTCGCATGATCGTGATATTTTTCGCGATGCGAAGGAAGCGCAAGTAATCAAACGGCGGGCGCGGTCGCGCGAGCGGCGAGTTGGGTGAGGGCGAGCGCGAGCAAGAGCATGGCTGCGGCGGTGTAGAACGGGCTGCCGGGGATGTGGATGCCGGTGCCGATGGATTTGCTGAAGATGTAGGTGAAGAGCCCGGGGCCAAGGAGTCCGGCGAGGCCGCGGAGGCTGTTGATGGCACCTTGCAGTTGGCCTTGTTCGGAGGGGCTGGTTCTGTGGGAGAGCAGACTCTGGGCGGCGGGCCAGGTGAAGGTCATCATGTTGAGGAAGGGTATGCCGAGCCATAAGAGGAGGCCGGTTTTTGAAGAGCCGATCATTGCGTATCCGATGGCTCCGCCGATCAAGCCGAAGGTCATGGCTCCGCGCTCGCCCAATTTGGCGACGATGGGTTTGACGAGAAATGCTCCATAGACGATGGTGCAGATGCCTACGAGGGCGAGAGAGAGACCGACGGTTCGGTTCGTCCACTGGTAGCGGTAGTCTGCGTAGATAACGTAGACATTCAGGAGCACCTGCTGAGCGATGTAGCCGAGCTGGAGGACCGTGGCAATGCCGATCATGTTGCGTGGGCGAAGCATAGCGAGGGAGCCGATGGGGTTGGCGCGAGTCCAGGAGAAGGGGCTTCGGTTTTCTTTGGACAGAGATTCGGGCAGGACGAAGAGGCCGTAGAGTCCGTTGACGAGCGAGAGGCCCCCGGCGACCCAGAAGGGCAGGCGAGGGTTGATGTTGCCGAGTAGTCCGCCCAGTGCGGGACCGAGGACAAAGCCTGCACCGAAGGCGGAGTTCAACAGGCCGAAGGCAGCGGCGCGACGCTCGCGCGGGGTGACGTCGGCCATGTACGCCATGGCGGTTGGGATCGAGGACGAGGTGAGGCCGGAGATGATGCGTCCGAGGAAGAGCCAGTTGAGCGCGGGGGCCCAGGCCATGAGGAGATAGTCGAGGCCGAGGCCAAAGTTGGATAGGAGAACGACGGGCCTGCGGCCGAAGCGATCGGAAAGCGAGCCGATGATGGGCGAGAAGACGAACTGCATGGCGGCGAAGACGGTGCCGAAGAGACCGAGCATCTTTGCTGCGCTTGAAGTGTCGCCATGGAGAAAGCCTTCGATGAGGCGGGGGAGGACTGGGGCGATCATGCCGAGGGCGAGCATGTCGAGGGTGACGGTGAAGAAGATGAAGGTGGCTGCGGCGCGGCGGCCTTTGGGTGGATGGGGAGTGAGGGCCTGGTTGAGGCCGACGAGCTCGGGCTCCGTGAGGAGCGGGTTGGGTGTGGCGGTGGGTGGCGGCGGATTTTCAGTGGTGTCGGGCATGATTCATGTGGTTCCGTGGCTGATTGAAGGTAGTCTACGTGAGCGATGTGATGGTTTCATGGAGATTTCGGCGTTAGTTTATGTTGGAATGAGTCCTGAGAGGCTACTGTACGTCTCAACTGAAGGCCGTTGGCTGGGCTGGGCTCGCGGGGGATCGTGTTTCTTTTTCGATGCGGGGTGAATCGCCATTCTCTCTGTGTAGATAGCGGCAGGAGTATGAGTTGATACATGCTGGACGATGGGCAATTGTGATGTTGAGTCTGCTGACGACGTGTGGCGTGCGGGCGCAGAGCTCGAGCGAGGCACGACGGATTGTGGAGACGATGCTGGCGCATGAGGGTGATCCAGCAGAGCATCGCAATAGGTACATGTATATGTCGGAGGAGCGTTCGGACAGGACAGGCGGGCATCTTTGGGTGGAGCGGGTGGTGGAAACGGCGCAGGGAAAGGTTCGGTTGCTGATGGCTGAGGATGGACAGCCGTTGAGTAAGGAGCGTCAGGATCGGGAGAGGGTGAAGCTGCAGCAGATTGCCGCGCATCCTGATCAGTTTCAGAAGCGCGAGCAGTCGATGAAGAACGACGAACAGCATGCTGAAGAGGTGCTGGCGCTACTGAACAGGGCGTTTTTGTTTGACGCGCCTCGTCCGGAGGGTGGGGACCTGCGGATTGAGTATCGACCCGATCCGGCGTATCAGCCGAAGACGATGGAAGAGAAGGTGCTGCATTCGATGTCAGGCTCGCTGCTGGTGGATGCGCGGACACTGCAGCTGCACAAGGTTGAAGGAAAGATTCCTGCGGATGTGAGCCTGGGGTATGGAATTCTGGGTACGATTCATGCGGGGAGCAGCTTCAGCACGGTGCACGAGATGGAGCCTGGCGGCGAGTGGAAGAATGCCATGGTGAATACGGCGGTCGAAGGAAAGGCGATGCTGTTTAAGGAGATTGGCAAGAACGAACATATGGTGCACAGCGAGTTCAAACGACTGTCGGACAACATCAGCGTGGCTGAAGCGGTGGCGTTGCTGGTGAAGTAAATCTGTCTGCTAGACTGCCTTTCATGCGAAATATCAGGATGCGTGGCATTGGGCTGAGTTTGTTGGGTTTGTGTGTCCTTACAACGTTTGGATTTGGACAGAAGCGGGCGATGGTGCTCGACGACCTGGCGAAGCTGGTGAATGTAGGTGGGCCGCAGGTTTCGCCGGATGGGAAGTGGATCGCGTATACGGCCTCGCATGTGGATGTTGGCGAGGATAAGAACGTCACTGAGCTTTGGATGGTGAGCTGGGACGGCAAACAAGATGTGCAGCTGACTTATGGGCCGGAGGGCGCGGGATCGCCGCGGTGGAGTCCGGACGGGAACTGGCTTGCGTTTACTTCGTCGCGGCCGGGGAAGGCGAAGGGATCGCAGGTGTGGGTGCTTGACCGGCGCGGAGGCGAGGGGCATCAACTGACGGATGTTAAGGATGATCTGGAGGACTATCGCTGGTCGCCGGATTCGAAGCAGATGCTGTTGACGCTGAAGGCGAAGGAGGAACCCGAGCCGAAGGAGGGTGCGAAGCCAGCGCCGCCGAAGCCGATCGTGATCGACCGGTATCACTTCAAGCAGGATATTCAGGGATATCTGTCGGATAAGCGGAGTCATCTTTTTCTGTTCGATGTGGCGACGAAGAAGCTGACGCGGGTGATTGGGGATGAGAAGACAGAGGACAGGTTCGACGAGCGTCAGGCGGAGTGGTCGCCGGATGGGAAGTGGATTGCTTTTGTGAGCAATCAGGAGGGGGCTGATCCGGATCGGTCGAATAACTCGGATGTGTTTGTGGTGGAGGCTAAGGGAAATTCGACGGCGAAGAAGCTGACGAGCTTTACGGGTGTGGATGGGGGGCCGCTGGCGTGGAGTCCGGATAGTTCGACGATTGCGTACCGGCAGGGAGTTTCGCCGCGGTACTCGATCTATGACATGCAGCGGCTGGCGGTGGTGCCGGTTGCGGGTGGTGTGCCGGAGGTGTTGGCGGCAACGGCGGAGATGGGGACTGGGGCCCCGGTGTTTGCGGCGGATGGGAAGGCGCTGCTGACGACGATTGGCGAGGACCGCGTGGATTATGTCGCGGAGGTTCCGCTTAAGGGTTCGGACGTGCATCGGTTGATCGCGGAGAAGGGTACTGCTGTGTCGCTTTCTTCGAGTGGCGGGCATACGGCGGTGTTGTGGACTACGGATGTTGCAGCTCCGGAACTCTTTGCTCTTGAAGGGAAGACGCTGCGGAAGCTGACTTCACATAATGATGCGTTGATGGCGCAATTGAATCTGGTTGCGGCGGAGGATCTGTCGGCGAAGGCTTCGGATGGGAATGATGTGCATAGTCTGCTGACGATGCCGGTGAGGTATGCGGCGGGCGCGAAGGCTCCGATGCTGCTGTGGATTCATGGTGGGCCGACGGCACAGGACTCGCACAGGTTTGCGGCGGACAGGCAGTTGCTGGCTGCGCGTGGTTTTGCGGTGCTGCAGGTGAACTACCGCGGGAGCACGGGGCGCGGGCATGAGTATAGCTATGCGATCAATGCGGACTGGGGCGATAAGGAGGTTAAGGATTTGCTGGGCGCTGTGGATGGCGCGGTGGCTACGGGGAAGATCGATGCGGAGCGGATGGGGGTTGGCGGTTGGAGCTATGGTGGGATTCTGACGGATTACACGATTGCTTCGACGACGCGGTTCAAAGCGGCTTCGAGTGGGGCGGGCACGGCGAATCTGCTGGGGATGTATGGGGTGGATCAGTACATTCTGCAGTATGACAACGAACTGCAGCCACCGTGGAAGAATGTTGAGCCGTATCTGAAGCTGTCTTATCCGTTTCTGCACGCGGACAAGATTAAGACGCCGACTTTGTTTATGGGTGGCGAGAAGGATTTCAACGTGACGCTGGTTGGCGGAGAGCAGATGTACCAGGCGCTGAAGAGTGTTGGGACGACCGCGGAGTTGATCGTTTATCCGGGGCAGTTCCATGGATTCACGCGGCCGAGTTTTATTCGTGATAGGTATCAGCGTTGGTTTGACTGGTATGGGAAGTATCTGGAGATGCCTCCTGAGGCCAAGCCTGCGGCTGCTGCGGCGAAGACATCACCTGCGAACTGAGTCGGTGCGAGAACTTAACATGGATCTTCATCGATGACACCGATTTGAATTGATCAGGCGTGCGGCGTCCTGGGGTCAGGCTGCGGCTATGCGCTGGATAAGGTCTTTTTGCTCTTGTGGCGACTCGGCGCCGATGGTGAAGGCGTCGAGGACTCCGGTGGAGAGGGCGTAGCGGATCGCTTCGGCGGGTTTGCTGCGAAGATCTCCCTGGCCGAGAATCTTCATGCCGATGATGCCTTTTCCCTGCGTGCGCATTTGCTTGATGACCTTGATGACTGTGTCGGGGTCTGCGTCCATATGGGAGCCGATGGGGTTGAGGCGGACGAGATCGACTTCGACCCATGGCGAAGCGGCGGCGGCACGGAGCGCGCCGATGCTGTGGCAGGAGACGCCGTGTGCGCGGATGGTTCCTTTTTGCTTTGCTTCGGAGAGGACGTCCATGACTCCGCGATAGCGGGTGGTCCAGTCGGACTCGGTGACGCAGTGGATGAGGACGACGTCGATGTAGTCCACGCCCAGTTCTTTGCGGAAGCGGTCGAGGTCTTCGCGGACTCCTGCGGGGTCGCGAGTGTCAGTCTTGGTGAGGACGGTGACTTTGTCGCGCGGGATCTTCTTGAGCGCTGCTCCGATGTATGGGTGACTGCCGTACGAGTCGGCGGAGTCGAAGAAGCGGAGGCCGTTTTCGTTGTAACCGTCGAGGAGAAGGCGGGTGAGTGGAGAAGTTCCGAGGCGGGTTTGGTTGGAGGCTCCGCCGAATCCGACGGTTCCGGTTCCCATGGCTAACCGACTGGTTCGGATGCCGGTGTGGCCGAGGACGATCTCGTCGGTGGCCTGAAATTTTTTGGAGAGAGGTTCGGGATCGATGAGCGCGGCGCGAGCCACTGGGTTTGCGGCGAGCATCGCAGCGCTCAGGGTGCGGGCTGAACGACGGAGGAAGTCTCTCCTTAGCATGGCGCGATCTCCTTAAGGAGAGACGATACGCCGATTCGAAGGGAAGCAAAACCGATCAGGCGATTACTTCGAAGGGGCGCATCATGTCGTTGGATTCGTGTTCGAGGATGTGGCAGTGGTAGAGATATTTTCCGGTGAAGCCCTCGAAGCGGACGATGATGCGGGTGACGGTGCCCGGGGGACACTGGACGGTGTCTTTCCAGCCAAGTTCGTTAGGCTCGGGTGGGGCTGCGGGGCCGACGAAGTGGGGTGGTTCGTTGAGGCGGTAGGTGCTGGTGTAGAAGGGGCGGCGATCGAGAATCTGGAAGCGCACCAGGTGGAGATGCATGGGGTGGGTGTCTTCGGTGAGGTTGACGAACTCCCATATTTCGGTGGAGTTGAGTTTGGGGGTCTCGGTGACAGGCTCGTGCCAGTGCTTGCGGTTGATGAGCATGACCATCGGACGTTGGGCGTTGTCTCTGTATTCGTAGAGAGCGAGGGTGCGGGTGGTTGTGGCGGCGGACTCGGGGATGCGTTCGATGGCGCGGAGAGTTTTGGGGATGGCGGCGAGGGTTAGGGGTGCGGCGGTCTGTTTGGCCACGCGGAACTCGAGGATATCGAAGGCGCTGGTGCGAAGGTGGAGGGTTTCGCCGGCGGACTGGCTGAAGTCGATGAGGATGTCGGCGCGTTCGGCGCATCCGAGGACGAGGCGCTTGACCTCGACGGGCGAGGCGAGGAGACCCTGGTCGGTGCCGATCTGAGTCAGCGGCTGGCCGTTTGAGAGGGAGAGGAGAAAGAAACGGCTGTTGGCGGTGTTGAGGAGGCGAAAGCGATAGAGGCGAGGCTCGACCTCGAAGTATGGGCGGATTTTTCCGTTGATGAGGATGCCGTCGGCGCTGAACTCGGGGATCCAGGGGCTCTCGGGATCGCCGGAGACGTCGTAAAACATCTGGCCGTCGACGGCGAAGTTGCGGTCATAGAAGATGAGGGGCACTTCGTATTGGCCGCTGGGCAGGTGAAGGGCATCTTCGACCTTGTCGCGGATGAGAAACATGCCGAAGAGGCCGGCGTAGGTGTTAAGGCGGGTGAGGCCCATCGCGTGATCGTGGTACCAGAGGGCGGTGGCGTCCTGTTGAAGCGGGTAGGTGCAGACGCGGGATTGGCCGGGGATGAACCAGTCTTCGGGGTAACCATCGTCCTTGGAGGCTGTCTTGGCGCCGTGAAGGTGGGTGGTGGTGCGGACATCGGGAACGTCGTGGCCGCAGCCGTGAAGGGAGTGGTCGATGGGAAGGAAGTGTTTTGTGGGTAGGTTGTTGACCCAGCGGATCTGGATGGGTTCGCCTGAGCGGGCCTCGATGAGCGGTGCCATGGGATTTGGGCCGTAGCTCCACCAGCGGGTGGGGGGGACGTCGCGATGGACCCTGGCGTGGATCTCCTGCATGGTGATGGTGAGGGAGCGATGGCCGTTTTGGAGAGTGGGCCGGAGGATCTCCGGGAGCGGGAGGGCGTCGACGAAGGGCGCGAGTGCGAGGGTGGGGAGCATCCGGGGGCCGATGCGGGGAGGATTTGGGGTGGGTGCAACAGGCATCTGGTGGGGGTTCTGCATGTCTGACATGTGCATGGAGTCCATGGACGACTGAGGCAGCGCTCGCTGTGCGGTGTAGAGCAGACTGAGAGCAGAGGCTTGGTGCAGGAAGGTACGTCGAGACGAAGGCAACGGAAGGGCTCCGGTTGGCGGGGGTCCGCAAAAATAGCACGCATCCTAAGTCCCCAACTTACGGGGTGAGGATGCGTGCCTTTGATGCTATGGAAAGAATGTAACGGTTTCGTGAATCTGGGTTAGTTGCCGCTCGTGACGACACCAGTGGATGGGTTCAGTTGAACCACGTTGGGGTTGGGTGGGGCAGCGCCGTTGCTGAAGTCGAACATGCTCATGATCGATCCGGCAGTGGTGTCGGCTGAACCTCCGCCAATGCGCTGGCTGCTGAGGAAGACGTCCTCGATGAAGCGGACGACAGAAGCCTGGTCGGTGACGGTGGTGTCGATGAAGTTCTTCTTCGCCCACGGAGAGATGACCAGGAAGGGCTGACGGGGGCCGTAGCCGCAACGACCCTGAGCGTGGGGTGTCGTCGTCGGATTGACGCCCGGCAGAGCGGCGGCGGCAGCGGTCGCGCTGATGCAGATGCCAGTTCCGTTTACGAAATCCGCGGTGGTGGCGGAGCCGTTGACGAGGTTGAGGACGTGATCGTACCAGCCGTCGGAGTCATCGTAGGCGATGATGATGGCGGTGCTGGACCAGAAGGACGACTTCTCGATTGCGTTGATGGTGTTGACGACGAAGGTCTGCTCATCGAGTGGGTCGGAGTTCGCGGCGTGAGCGTCCTGGTAGCGGGGAGCCTTCAGGAAGCTGACTGCGGGCAAATTGCCTGCGGCCAGAGCATCGGTGAAGTCATGGATATCGTACTGGTGTTTGGCGGCGTCCGTGGTTCCGATAGCGGCGACAGAGGTCGGCCGGGTGTGGTTCGGGTTGATAGTGCTGGCATAGTACTGGAATGGCTGATGATGAGCCGAGTAGTCGGCCTGGGTGCCGGTGATGGCGGAGACGGTGGAACGGGCGCATCCGGTAGTGCCGTTCGGGTTGGTGAGGGTGAGGTCGAAGCCACCTTCAAACCAACCCCAGGTCAAATTGGCGGTGTTGAGCAGGTCGCCGACGGTCTTGCCGGAGAGGCTGATGGATGAGGTCGTGCTGGAGCAGATATCGCCGGTGGGGTCGGCATCGCCGATATCGGTGAGTCCGCCGGATCCATCAGCGATGACTGCGGTGCCGGGGTTGACGGTATTGATGACGCCGTTGGTCTGGCCGGAGATAACGTTGATCGCGCCGGGTGTGGATGGGCCGAAGACGGTGCTGAAGGAGTGATCGTTCATGGCGTAGTGCTGGGCGTAGTTCCAGAGCGCGGTGACGGTGTTGCCGTCGTAGTAGGCCATGGTGAGGGCTGTGGTGGCGGCAATGGCCGGGGCTTCAGTCGCGGTTTGTTGTGGGCCACTGTTCCCCTTGCCGACCGAGGCGGGAAAAAGATCCATTTTGCCGCCGTCGAAGGCCTTTTGCTCGTCAGGGTAGTTGTGGTCCTGATCGGCGGTGAGTGCCTGAGCACGGTCTAAGCGGAAGGGATTGGAAGCGCCAGCGCCATTCCCGGTATTGGCTGTGCCGTTTATGGCCAGGTTCGGGTTCTGGGTCAGCAGGCTGGGGTTGGAGACATAGTTGTTCGGAATTGGCGTTCCGGAGGCGGCAGTGAACTGCGGTTCGCCAGGTGTATTTGCTGCAATGGGGTAGGTGCCGAAGTAGTGGTCGAAAGAGATATTCTCGCCGAAGATAACAACGACGTGCTTGATGGCCGTGGAAGCGGTCGTGGGCGTGACGACAACCGGTGGCGTGGTGTTACCGTTGCCGTTGCCGGGAGGCGTGCTGACGATGCCCTGGCCGCAACCGCTGAGGATGAGAAGGGAGGACAATGAAAGCGCAAGAAGTTTCCGAATCATTTTTTGAGGCCTCAAAAGTTGGGAAGATGCGTTGCGCTTTATTTTTAGGCTTGGATATAGGGCTTTGTGTGAACCGAAGTTTAACGTCAGGTGAATTAATATGACTGCAATCGTTGAATATTCGGTCTTGCACGTTGCGGCGATGACGACGCGGCGATACGGATCGGTATGCCCATACAATTTGAGAGATGGCAATTTCTTTTGAAGCGAATAAGAGCGCGGAGGGTGGGGGGCGCAGGGGGCGGTTGACGCTTCCGCATGGAATTGTGGAGACACCGGTGTTTATGCCGGTGGGGACTGCGGCCTCGGTGAAGACGGTGGAGCAGGGGGTGCTCGAGGCGATTGGCGCCGGAGGCAAAGGGGCGCAGATCATCCTTGCGAATACGTACCATCTTTATCTGCGGCCGGGGCATGAGCTGGTACGGCGGCTGGGCGGGGTGCACCGGTTTATGAGCTGGGAGCGGCCGATGCTGACCGATTCGGGCGGGTTTCAGGTGTTCAGCCTGAGCAAACTGCGGAAGGTGACGGCGGATGGGGTGGAGTTCCGGTCGCACCTGGATGGGAGTAAGCATTTTTTCTCGCCGGAGCACTCGATGGATGTACAGATTGCGCTGGGGGCGGATATTGCGATGGTGTTTGATGAGTGCGTGGAGACTCCAGCGAGCTGGGAGCGGACACGGGAGTCGATGGCGTTGACGCACGCGTGGGCGCAGCGGTCAAAAGATCATTTTGCTTTACATAAAGCCCAAGTGCCCTGGTTTGAGGCGCTGGGCGGGGCTACCCAGAGTTTGTTCGGGATTGTGCAGGGTGGGATGTACGCGGATTTGCGAAAGGAGTCGGCGGAGCGGCTGGTGGAGATGGAACTGCCCGGGTATGCGATTGGGGGGCTGGCTGTTGGGGAGCCGCGTGAGGTGACGCGGGAGATGATTGCCCGGACGCTGGAGTTTTTGCCGAAGGATAAGCCGCGGTATGTGATGGGAGTGGGGTATCCGGACGAGATTGAAGAGTACGCGAAGATGGGCGTCGACATGATGGATTGCGTTCTGCCAACACGGGCCGGGCGGCATGGATTGTTGTTTGCGCGGGAGTCCGACGGAAGCATCGTGCGGATGAATATCAAGCGCAAGGAGTATGCGGAGGACTCGGGGCCGATCGACGCTGCCTGTGGATGTATGGTGTGCCGGAGATATTCGCGGAGTTATCTGCGGCATTTGTTTGTGGCGGGGGAGCCGTTGGGGTTGATGCTGAATTCGGTGCATAATCTGGCGTTTTATCTGGATACGATGGAGAGGGTCAGGGGCGAATTGGCAGGGACTTCGGACGTGGCTTTTTCTTAGGTTCAATCGACACCGTGCGAAGTCCCCAGGCTGGTTTTGAAGCGGAGTCAGGCTTCTATCTACAAGCCCAACCCATGTGGTGGCTGGTGCGCTGTGGCTGCTTTCGTCAACTCGGAACGGCCCTTGTACCAATCCACCTTTCTGGTTATCACCATAACCACGGCCAGCAGCGCGAACAGAGTGAGAGATCCCAGGATCAGTGCGTTGTCTTCGCTTATCAGCAGTCCGTACACTGCCGCATAAAACGTTGTCAGCATTCCGCCGAATCCTATGCCTCGTGTCGCGCTTCGAAGCACAAACGAGAGATAGAAGGTCAGCAATCCGATACAGGCCGCGCTTGCGATCAGGTAAGCCACAGCAAACGGCGCATGCTCCGAGAAGCTGATCAGCAATAAAAAGAAGATCGCCAGCCCGAAACCTACGAGTAGATACTGAATCGGGTGGATTGGCAGTTCCTTCATGATCTCGAAGAGGAAAAAGCCGCCGAATGTCAGGACAATAAATAAAATTCCGTATTTTGTCGCACGGTCGCTCAACTTATAGGGGTCGATTGATGTCAACAAACTTACATTCACCAGATCAATTGGCTTTTCCTGTTTCGACTGCATCTGCACCTGCGTCCCAGTCGCCAGGGAGGAGACATCCCACGCTGCTGTAAACCCATTTCGGCTTACCTCGCGCGTCCTGGGCAAGAACTGCCCGGCAAAGAGGGGAGAACGCCATGTCGAAGTGAGTTCCACATGGTTCGAATCGCCCACTGGCGCAACACTCAACTGCTCCGTTCCTGCGAGACTCATGTCGATCGTGAACTCGAGATGGCCATTCAGTTCCTTGACGCCGCGTAACGGCACGCGCAGATTGGGTTGCCAACCCATCGTCGACTCGGCCCCCTGAAACATCATCTCGGGTATTCCATTGACTACGACCCTGGGCGTTCCGACGATTCCGCGCACATCCGCGACGGACATGGCGAGATACGGCTCACCCCACTCCACTGTTCCTGTCGTCTGTGGCTGCACGATCTCGATTGATCCTTTAAGGCGCCCGGCAAACTCATATACCGTTACCTTATACAGGCCATGTCGCCGCTCTGTGGGTGTCAGGTTACCGCGCACATCGAGTTGATGGGGAAACGAAGTCGCCGTCAGCGCAGTGGTATGTTCCACTCTCTTCTTCGTGCCCTTCTCGCCGTCTTCCATTGTCACGGTCGTCTGCGTATACGGCCTGACGAGCACAGGTCCGATCATTGTTTGCGGCCCTGCATAGCTTGCCTCGATGCTTTTCACCGCATCGTTGCGATACTTCTGCCGAGCGTCGATTGTTCCATTGACCATTGCCAGCGCAATCAAGGTCACGAGCGTCACCAGGCCAATTACAAACAGCTTCACACCTAACGAACGGTTCATTGCAACTCCTTTGTCGATACGTGGTAGTAGATTAATTTGAGAAAAAACCTTGCAATTGGCTTTGCAATGCAAAGCTTGTCGGCGGACGCGAGGTAACTTTGCATCGTAAAGTAATCTTTCAAAAAAAGCTCAAACTCGTGATGGTGTAAGACCGCGCAGCATGCCGGGCGCAGGCTCATCTTTGGTCATCTTCGCTGCATCCTTTACTACTTGTTCCAAAGTTGCAAGGTATTCGAGGTATCGTTTGCGGCCAGCGGGCGTAATCCGGCAGATCGTCTGGGGACGGTTGTGATCATGTCCTTTAACAAGCTGCACCATCTTCTCTGTCTCCAGCACGCGCAGATGCCGACTTAGATTGCCGTCTGTAAGAGAACAAAGCTGTTTCAGATCATTGAAGAGCAGCCCTTTGGGATTAGTAACGAGGCTGGTAAGTACGCTGAGCCGGGCGCGCTCGTGGATGACTCGATCGAGTCCCTCATAGGCGAAGCGTCCCTCACTTGCAGAAGCCCTAGTTTTCATCTTCAGGCTCCGGCGTGGCGATCAAGAGGATTGCGGCCACTATCAATTGCCCAATTCCAAATGAGAGGCCCATCGTTTCTGGAGCTAGTGCTCGGGTGTCGCCGAGGGCGATGCAGAGCAGACCTGTGAACAGGTACCAGACGCCTGCGGCGATCATGGGACGAGGCAGAAATCGGCAGGACGAAAAGACGCCGATGCTGAAGACGACCTGCCATAGTCCAGGGAGCAGCCACAGGACGGAAGGTACGTAATGCACGAGCACCATGGTTAGCAGCGCTCCTGCGGCGACGGAGGGCAGGAACTGCTCAACGGCCATGCGGATCATCTCGTCGGAGAGGCCTGAATGAATGCGCCGGCTGCGTGTGTACATCTGCGCTCCGGTCAAGGCAGCGGAGAACAGGGCGGTTGAGATCCAGATACTTAGGTAGCCTCGCATGTGAGTGGCCGGGTCGGGCAACCACACCGCCTGACCTGCAGCAGCCAGAACTGCGAAAACACCCGTGGCGGCGAGCGTTGCAGGTCCATAGCCTCGAAACTGCGTAGTGCGGGCCATTTCCCTGCGGATAGTGCTGATGTCGCCGAGCGCTTTGTGAAGATCGTTCATGAGGAAACTAACTTTACAGTGCAAAGTAAATCAAAAGCAAAGAGCGGTGTCAATTTGTTTCTGGATTAATTTGCTATCGGGCTGTCGCTGAGATTTCACGGCCGGCTCCGCTTGCGCCCATCAGGACTAATGATCTTTGAGCGAAGGGTGAGTAGACGAGAAGGGCTGTGCAGGATAGTGCCAGTCCAAAGCTGATGTGGTGCAGGAGCAGGAAGGGTGAGAGCGCCCATAGCTCGTCAAGCAGAAGCAGGAATGGCCAGATCTTGAGGAATTTTCCGCGTGCTCTGGGCGCGCGGAAGAGCATCATCGAGAGCACGAAGGCGCGGACGGGGATCATGATTGCGGCGGTCACGATCAGGACGGTGAGGATGAGGGTTGCTCTCGGCAGGGGCGAGAAGAGGTCTTCGATCTCTGCAAGATTTGCTAATGCTCCGATGTAAAAGCTCAAGTGCATGAGTTGCAGGAGGACGAAGAGCATTCGTACCACTGGATATGAGGTTTTGGGCAGGTCTTCGGGAGAGGCCAGGATTCGGCTGAGAAGGCCGGTTTCGGGTTCTGCTGGCTTTGGTATTGGCTCACTCGGGGCCTCGGATGTGGTTTCGGGCGTGGGGGCTGGTGGGCCTTCGTCGCGGGTGATCCGCTCGACTGAAGCCACGAAGCGATAGCCTCGACGGGGGAGGGTCTCGACGAATCTTGGATTGCCGGCTGCGTCGCCGAGGGCTTCGCGGATGCGGTTGACCGCTGAGTTCACACCGTGTTCGTAGTCGACGAAGGTTCCGTCGGGCCACAGCTCGCGGGAGATCTCTTCCCGGGTGAGGAGTTCGCCCGGTCGTTCGAGGAGCATGAGGAGGATCTGGAAGGGCTGCGCGTTCAACTTGATGCGGACGCCCTGACGGCGGAGCTCGCCCAGAGTGGTGTCTGCTTCAAATACTCCGAAGCGATAGCGCCGGTTTGGCTGGGAGTCGGTCATGTCTCATGCCAAGTGTATTCGAGCGTCGACACGGTCAGTTTCGTTCCCCATTGCGTTACTCATTCTTCAGAAGAGGCAAGTAATCCGCACTATCGGATATTGTGTTGTGGCCCACGCCAGCAACGATTGCATACGATACGATTCCGTTTCTGAAGCGTGTTTGCAGTCGATCGGTGCTTGCGCGTGGAATTACCTCGTCTTGTTCCGCCACGATAATCCGTGTTGGGGCTGTCACCGCCGGCGCATATCTCCAGGATTCAAACTTATCTCGCAATAGCCAGCGCACAGGGAGATAGGGATAATTGTGCGCTGCGATATCTCCCAGGCTGTCGTAAGGCGTGACCAGGACAAGCCGCTCCACGGGCCGCACGCTAGCCAGGTGTACTGCAACGCCGCTCCCCAGACTGCGTCCGATGACGACGATGTTTTTGTATTCGGCATGCACTCGGTCAAAGAGCGCTAGGGCACTTGCAAAGATGGCTTGCTCGGATGGAGTGCCGGAGCTTCCGCCATAGCCTGGGTAGTGGAGCAAGTAAATTGCAGCGTTGGGAAATGCAGCGGAGAAATCCGGCATGTTCCGCGAGACATCTTCTGCGTTTCCACCAAAGTAGATAAGTGCGTCGGAGCCGATGTTGGGGCGCGTCGACACCAAGACTGATCCGGTTCCAACCTGGAGGGTCATTAATGTCGCGCCGACCTGGTTGGACCTTGGTTGCGGAAAATAGATCAGGGATCGCTGAAACACAAATAAAGCTCCGCAGAGCCCCGCGAACAAGATTGCTATGAAAAGAAGCATGGTAAAGAACATCCGTCCTAATCGACCCATTAAACTCCTTCTCTCTTGCGAACAAGCTAACAGAACTCCGATCCGATCGCCGGCTTCATCTAAGGAATAATTTCCTCTAACTATCGTATTTGCAATTACTTGTTGAGTGAGAATTCGATGAGGAATGGATGAGATAGAGTGCATTGTCTCTCGAGACCTTGCGTTGCAAGGTAGTTCCATGACGGGGTGCAGGTATTTAGATTTACGGACATTTTTCCTGATCGGCTGGCTAGTTCTTGTGACCGCTCCCGGCTGCTTTGCGGAGGGACCTGCGCCGGAGGCGGTCGCGGCGTTCAACTCTTATGTTCGGGGTATCGAGTTGCGGCTTGGTCAGCAGCACCGGTTGGCGGAGGGCTTCCTTGCTTCTGCGGCTTCGGCTCCTCAGAGCGGGGTACGGATTCATGGCGGGGAATTGGTCGTTGAGCAACTTACTCCTGCCGGGGGGAAGGCTTTGCCGGGCGCGATGCTGCATCACTGGCGCGGCACGGCGTTTGCCCCGGGAGCTACCGGTGCGGACTTCGAGCGGCTGATGAAGGATTTCAATGGTTTTCCGCGATACTTTTCGCCGCAGGTGCTCCAGGCGAGAGTTTTGACGCAGAAGGATGATCGTCTGCAGGCGGTGATGCGGGTGCGGCAGAGGCACGTGATCACGGTGGTGATGGATACGACCTACGATGTCATGTTTGGACGACTTGATGAGCGGCACGGCTACAGCGTCTCGCGTAGTACGCGGATCGCTGAGATTGATTCGCCTGGCACTGGGCGTGAGCGTGAGCTTCGTTCCGATGAGCAGCATGGTTTTCTGTGGCGGCTGAATACGTACTGGAGCTATGAGGAGCGAGATGGCGGTCTTTATCTGCAGCTCGAATCGGTCTCGCTGACACGTTCGATTCCGCGTGGTCTTGGATGGGTGGTTCAGCCTTTTGTAGAGAGCGTTCCGCGAGAGTCGCTGGAGTTCACGCTGCGCTCCACGGCTAACGGGCTGCGAAGCGGGAGTGAAAGGTAGAAGAGGAAAGGATATGGAGATGAGTGCGGCTTTAGCGACAAAGGATGAAGCAGTCTTTCGGACGGCGCGCCGGGTTAATCAGGCGCTGACTGCTTCTGTGGAGAAGCGCGCTTTGCTGAGAATGGCTGAACGTGCGCCGGGATGGGTGACTTCGGACCAACTCACCGTGCTGGGACTGAGCGCGCAGATTGGCGCGGGAATTTGCTATGCCCTTTCGCGGTACGATCGCCGCTTTTTGTTGCTGGTGATTGTGTGCATCGTGCTGAACTGGCTGGGAGACAGTCTGGATGGGACGCTGGCTCGCGTGCGAGGGCAGCAGAGGCCGCGGTACGGCTTTTATGTGGATCACATGGTTGATGTTCTGGGGACTGTTGCGCTGATGTACGGGCTTGGCTTCTCCGGGTTTCTGCACTGGCAGACAGCTGTTGGGATGCTGGTGGCGTTTTTGGTTCTTTCGAGCGAGAGCTATCTGGCTACCTATACGTTGTCTTGTTTTCAACTCTCGCAGGGACTGTTTGGTCCGACTGAGATTCGCCTCTTGCTGATTGTTGGCAACGTGGCGCTGCTGCGCAGTCCGTACTCGACGTTGTTCGGGTATAGGATGCTGCTATTTGATCTGGGAGGAACGATCGCGGCGGTCTGTATGTTTGTGACGGCGATCTTCATCACCGTGCGGCATACGGCTGAACTTTACAGGCAGGAGCCGCTGCCGTGAGTACCTTCCTTCGCTGGTGGAAGTTCAATTTGGTGGGGGCGATGGGTATGGTGGTGCAGCTTACCTCGCTCGCTGTTCTGAGCCGGTTTATCGCAGGCCACTATTTGTATGCTTCCGCTGTCGCGGTAGAGCTCGCGGTGCTGCATAACTTTGTTTGGCACGTGCACTTCACGTGGCGCGACCGTCGCGATCCGCCGGTGATGGTTTCACAGGTGATACGGTTTCATCTTTCGAATGGGTTGGTTTCGCTGCTGGGGAATCTTGCGTTGATGCGAATCCTGGTGCGTGAGACGCGCCTGCCTCTGCTTATCTCGAGCTGTGTCGCGATTCTGTGCTGCTCAATGATTAACTTCTGTTTGGGAGATAGCTGGGCTTTCGCGGTGAAGGCGCGGGAGGGACGTGATGGTGTGGGTTGACCACCAGGCTTCTAGATAGAGTTACGGTGCTGGGGAATTTGCTATGGGACGAAACCGGCGGCTTTCAGGGCTTTGTAGTTGTCGAACTCGTTGGCTTTCCTGAGCATGTCTTCGACTTGCGCGGGGGTGTCGTGGGGGGCGAAGGGCTGGGCCGAGTCGGCGATGGCGTAGGCCGTGGCGGCGGTGGTGGCTGCGCCCTGGGTGAGATCGGCCTGGACTACGGAGTCGAAGCTGTCGGAGGCCTGGTGGTGGAGTTTGAAGTACTTGTCGACGCTGTTCCAGAGGACGAGTGTGGGGACACCGGCGACGTCGAATCCGGCGTGGTCGGTCTCGAAGAGGAAGTCGGTGACGGTGCTGGTCGCGTTGGAGCCAAGGCCGGCGAGAAGAGGTTCGATGTTGGTAATCGCCTCCTTTTCATCTTCGCGGCCCATGACGTACCAGCCTTTGGAGGGCTGGGATCCGGTGTCGGAGATGAGGACGGCGTCGATGGAAGCCATGTCGGCGGCGTGCTTCTTTGAATAAGCGTTGGAGCCGATGAGGCCTTCTTCTTCGCCGCCGAAGAGGATGAAGCGCATCGTGCGGCGGGGTGGATGGCCGAGCGCCTGGACGGCACGGGCTACTTCGAGGATCGTGGCGACCCCGGTGCCGTTGTCCTGAGCGCCGGTGGCGGGGTGCCAGGAGTCGAGGTGCGCGCCGACGATGACGATGGAGTTTGGCTCTTCTCTGCCTGGGATCTCGGCGACTACGTTGTTGACTTCGGTGGTGGGGCGAATACGGTTGGTGAAGGCGAAGTGGATAGTGACGGGGCCTTCTGCGAGGAGACGCTTGATGAGGAGCTCGTCTTCGAGGCCGATCTGTGCGACGGGCATCGCGGAGATCTCGCCTTTGAAGGTGAGCGAACCGGCGTTTTGCGTTCCGTTGGCGCTGCCAGTGAGAAGGACAGCCCGGGGCCGGAGTTCGTTCAGAGCAGCGAGACCTTTAATGAGGTCGCCGATGGCGGCTTTTTCACCGTAGCTCGCGTTGTCGATGAGAACGATGCTGCCGGCGATCTTGTCTTTCTGGTCGTTGAGTTTTTCAGCGGGCAGGAACTCTGAGATGTAGGTGACCTTGCCGGTAATGCCTTCGGCAGGAGTGGAGGGGCTCCATCCGGCGGAGTAGATGTGGAGGGCCTGGTTGCGCGGCTCGATGATGTTTCCGGTTGCGGGGGTCTCGGGCTCCCAGAGTGCGGTCATGGTGAAGGACTCGGTGTGGACGTTCTTGAGGCCGAGGGACTTGAACTGGTCCTGCGCCCAGGAGACGGCGTGAACGTAGTTGTCGGAGCCGGTGAGGCGTGGGCCGATATTGTCGGCGAGGTGGTGGTCGTAGTCGTAGGCTTTGCCGTCGACCAGGACTTCGCCGATGAGCCTGCTCACGGCAGCGTGGGTTTCCGTTGAGACGGGAATCGGCGTTGCGGTGGGCTGTGCGAGAGCGGAGGCGGTCAGGACGGTTGCGAGAAAGCCGGCAAAAAGGCGCATTTTCATACGGTACAGGACGAATGAAGCCGTGTGAAGTAGACGAAATCTGTAGGCAGAAACCTGTTAATCAGACAGCCTCCGATGAATCGGGTTACAGGCGCAGGGAGGCGTGGTCCTGGCGGAGTTCGAGGCAGAGGGCTTCGATGACGAGGTTGTGATCTTCGCGCTGGGTTAGTCCGGAGACGGTGACGGCACCGATGATGCCGGCGGTTTCGACGTGGATTGGGAAGCTGCCGCCGTGGGCGGCGTAGTCGGCGTCGGGTAGGCTGTAGCGCTCGGCGAAGGTGCGATTGGTCTGTTCGAGGGTGAGGCCGATGGCGTAGGAGCTGCGGTGGAAGCGGGCGACGGCGTTGGATTTGCGTTGGACCCAGCGGGCGTTGTCGGGAGTGCCGCCTAATGCGGTGTAGAAGAGAGGCTGGTGGGGCTGACCGAAGCGGCGGATGTCGATGACAATGGACTGATTGCGAGAGAGGGCGAGTTCGCGGAGGGTGAGGCCAAGGCGCCAGGCAGTGTCGTAGTCGAATTTGGGGAAGATGAGCTCGGATTCCTGGCGGGTGATGGTGATGAGGTCTTCGGCGATGGGCATTGCTATGTTCCTCTGAAGAGGAGGGTATCAGGCGATGACGATGCTTTGATTACGTCAGGATGGTTCGCGGATCCGGGGCTGCTATCCGCGCCCTGACTAGTGCGGGACAGAGCATGACCACTGCTTGAACTGACGGGCTGGCGACGCTGATGCCACCGATTCGAACTGGTAGACTCACAGCGAAAGTGGAGGCATGGCAGCGCAGCCGGGGAGAGGTTTTATGACGTCTTCCGCAGTTCAACTTCTGCAACTTGAAAGTGTTCCTCTCGCAGTCATTCGACGACAGGTGAGTTCGTCCGAGCTGTCGCGCGTGGTGCCGGAGTGTTGTGGGCTGGTGTGGAACGCCGTGCGGGCGCAGGAAGCGAAGGCCGGTCGCAATGTGGCTGTCTACTGGGATGGCAAGATTCGGCTTGAGGTGGGGGTGGAGCTTGCTGGACCCTTTGCCGAGGATGGGGAGGTTGTCTGTTCGGCGACACCTGCGGGTGCGGTGGCGTCAGCGACGCATTTCGGGCCTTATGGTGGCCTCGGCGTTGCGCACGACGCCGTTCGACGGTGGTGCAAAGCCAACAATCACAGGCTTGCGGGTCCAAATTGGGAGATCTACGGTCACTGGCAGAACGAGTGGAATACGGATCCGTCGCGGATTCGTACGGACGTCTACTATCTTGTCGGTTGAAGCAGGGCGAGGCGGGCTGAACTCGGCTCCTTGACACTGCCTCCCGGTTACGCGATGCTTAGGGACTAGGCCTCTTTTATGCTGTGGGCGCAGGTGTGCCCTGCAGAACGTGTCTGCGGGATCGCCTTTCGCAGCCTGTTTCAGCTGATCGAAGTTGATTTGCGCTGTGAAATGGAGTTCGTGGATGTTTGCGATGTGGTTGCAGAGTGCGATTAGTGGCGGACTGGGGAGTATGGGAAGTCTTGCCCTACCGATCCTGTTCTTCGTGGCGCTTTATTTTTTGATGATTGCGCCGAACCAGAAGAAGCAGAAAAAGTGGCAGGAGATGCTGAGCCAGTTGAAGTCGGGCGATCGTGTGACGACCAATGGCGGCATTAAAGGCACGGTTTTGACTGTTAAAGATGATGTTGTGGTGTTGAAGGTTCAGCCGGATGGTGTGAAGCTGGAGTTCGTCAAGAGCGCGATTGCCGCAGTGACTACGGACGAACAGGCTGCCTGAGGCGAAAGCTGGTTTGGTTGGTTGAATTCAGATGTACGCAGGTCGAGATTGAACCGTTAACTACGGATAAGGAAGAAGCAGGGATGGCGGCGGCGGGAACGAGGCAAGACACCGCGGCTGCTCCCTTCAATAAAGATCATGGGCAAGAATCTCGCCGGTAAAACGGCATCAATCATAGCGGTCCTAGTCGTTTTTGTTTACGGGATACTGTACGGCTCCACTGGGCCGAAGCTGGGGTCCTTGAAGTCACTGCTGGCGGACAACATCCGCCTGGGTCTTGACCTGAAGGGCGGGACGCACCTGGTTCTGCAGGTGCATGTGGACGAGGCTGTGACCTCGGCGACCGACCGGGACGTGGCTCGGCTGAAGGCTGCGTTTCAGGAGGCAGGGATAGCCGCATCTGTCGGCAAGACCGATCCTGCGCATCCGGAGACGATTGTGGTGTCGGGGATTCCTCCGGCGAAGGTGAGCGATGCGCGCACCGTGCTGCAGGGGAACGACTACTCAATCTATGACGTGGCGACTCTGGCGGACGGTACGGCGACGCTGGCCATGAAGTTGGGAGCGATCAACGATCTGAAGGCGCGGACACTGGACACGTCGATGGAGACGATCAGTGAGCGCATCAACTCGCTGGGTGTGAGCGAGCCGATTGTGCAGAAGTATGGGCTGGGCGAGAACCAGATTCTTGTGGAGTTGCCGGGTATCTCGAATCCGGCTGAGGTGGAAGAGGCGATCCAATCGACGGCGAAGCTGGCAGTCTATGCCGTTGTGAATGGGCCGTGGGAGAACGATCAGGCGGCAATGACGGCGCTGAACGGTATGGTTCCTGCGGACGACATGCTGGTCCATGGGAGTGCGACTTCGACAGGTCCAGACGAGGTTTGGCTGCTGGAGCGGGCGAGCCAGGTGGAAGGTACCGATTTTCGCGATGCGCAGGCGTCAACCGATGTGAATGGCCGTCCAAATCTGACGTTTAGCTTGACCACAGCGGCTGGCGACCGGTTCTACAAGTACACTTCGGCGCACTCGAAGGACAGTGCGTCCCCGGGGTCGATGGCGATTGTGCTGGCCAACAAGGTGCGTTCGGTGGCGTCGATCAATTCGGCGATTCGCGACCGCGGTGAGATTGAGGGCAACTTCAGCAAGCAGGAGGTTGACAACCTTTCGCTGATGCTGCGGACGGGCGCGCTGCCTGCTTCGATCAGCTATACCGAGACGCGCACGGTTGGGCCGAGCCTGGGTGCGGCATCCATCCGGCAGGGTGTGGTTGCGGCAATTGCCGGCATGCTGGCGGTCATGGCGTTCATGCTGATTTATTACCGCGGCGCGGGCATCAACGCTGACCTAGCTTTGATGTTGAACCTGATTATCTTGCTTGGGTTTATGGGCTTCAGCCGAGCAACGTTGACGTTGCCCGGGATTGCGGGCGTGATTCTTACGATCGGTATGGGCGTGGACTCGAACGTACTGATCTTTGAGCGAATCCGAGAAGAGCTGCGAGCAGGCAAGACGGCGGCGGCTGCGGTCCAACAAGGATTTGCGCATGCGTGGGTGACGATTGTCGATACCCACGTGACGACAATTGTTTCGGCGGCGATTCTGTTCCTGTTTGGAACGGGGCCAGTGAAGGGATTTGCAGTAACGCTGACCTTTGGTTTGCTGGCGAACCTGTTTACGGCTGTGTTCGTGTCGCGGTTGATCTTCGATACGGTTCTTGAGAAGAAGGAACGCGGCGCGGCGCTGTCGATATAGATTTTTGAAAGATTGCGGGGCTTGAGAGCCACCGCTGAGGGTTTGAAGCGTGAGTCTGGAACTATTTCGTACAACGAATATCGATTGGCTTGGGAAGAAGTGGTACTTCCTCGGCTTTTCGCTGATTTTTTCTGTCGCCGGTGTGTTGAGCATGTTGTTCTGGCACGGCATTCCTCGCGGCGTGGATTTCAAGGGCGGCACGCAAATCCGCGTGGCCTTCGATCAGACGCCGAACGAAGATCATCTGCGACAGGCCATGGATAAGGCTGGCGTGCGGGACTTCACGATTCAGCGGGTGAGCGATCCGAGCGGCCATGCGGCGAACAAGGTCATCATTGCGCTGCCGGAGTCGACGGCCACGGACCAGTCACATGACGCGGGACGCCAGAGTGTCGAGAGCGCCCTGGGTGCGAACTATCATGACTCGAACTTCACGATCGAGCAGATCGAGATTGTCGGGCCGACGGCGGGTAAGCAGTTGCAGAGGCAGGCCGCGCTGGCAACGGTCTATTCTCTGATCGGGATGTTGATTTATCTGTGGTTCCGGTTCGAGTTGATCTACGGTGTGGCGGCGGTAGTGGCGGTTTTCCACGACACGCTGATTACGGTAGGCGCCTTCAGTTTGACGAATCAGGAGATTACGCTTACCGTAATCGCAGCTATCCTCACATTGATTGGTTATTCGATGAACGACACGATTGTCGTCTTCGACCGCATTCGCGAGAACCTGGCGCTATCGCGGAAGGAGTCGTTACATGACGTTGTCAATCGGAGTATCAATCAGACGCTGAGCCGAACGGTGATCTCGTCGGGGCTAACGTTTTTGACGGTTTTGTCGTTGTATCTGTTTGGCGGTGAAGTGTTGCACGGGTTTTCGTTTGCCCTCGTGGTCGGAATTCTGATTGGAACGTACTCTTCGATTGCGGTTGCGGCACCGATGTTGGTGGCGTACCAGGATTGGCGGGCAAAGCGGGGGAAGGTTGCCTCGCTTCCTGCGGGAAAACGGGCCAAGGTCTAGTCAGTCTGGACCGATGGTTTTGTGGCAATGAATCAACAGGGAACAAGAAGTGGGAACAATTTGAAACGACGTGGTGTCTAAAGAAAAATAGCTCTCTACGAGGCGGCCTATGTTCGAAGACTCATTGATGGAATCCGGCGGCAAAATTAAGACCAAGTCCAAGTACTGGATGATTGGGACATTTATTTTCAACGGCTTGATTCTGGCGACCATGATCATTATTCCGCTGATCAATCCCGAGGCGTTGCCGAAGAACGCAATGACCGCGATGCTGACGGCGCCACCCCCACCACCTCCGCCACCTCCGCCTCCTCCGCCGCAGCAGATCGTGAAGCCGATCAAGATGGTTTCTGAGATCGATGCCGGCCTGCATGCGCCGACGAAGATTCCCAAAGACATCAAGATGCTGAAGGAAGATGCTGCGCCTCCTCCGACGATGGGCGTCGCTGGTATGAGCGGCATGGGCAGCGGTACCGGAGCTCTGGGCGGCGTTATGGGTGGAATTGGCAACGCGCCGACACCAGTTGTGAAGGTAGCTCCACCCAAAGGTCCCACCCGCGTTTCGAGCGGTGTCATGCAAGGCGCGAAGATTTCAGGAGCGACTCCGGTTTATCCGCCGATTGCCAAGGCTGCTCACGTGTCCGGTGCGGTCGTTCTGCACGCCATCATCTCGAAAGAGGGCACGATCAAGAATCTGACGGTGATCAGTGGTCCTGAGATGCTGAAGTCTGCAGCGCTCGAAGCTGTACAGAGCTGGCGGTACAAGCCATATCTGTTGAACGGCGATCCGACCGAAGTGGACACACAGATTACTGTCAACTTCAATTTTGGCGGCGGTTAGACCAAGGCAGAAAGCTCAATATCGTCTCTCGTGATCTCTTCCAGAGTGTCGAACTTTTGGGGGATACCGGGTAAAGATTCAGAAAGTTAGAGTTCTATCAGGAGGAAATATTCCAGTGATTCTCGCTCATCTCGCAACCACCTTCGCTCACGTTCCAGCTACGCTTGCCATGTACTTCGAGGAGGCCCAGGTCAGCTTCAGTGTTATGGGTCTTTGGTCCAACATGGGCTGGCTGGCGCGCTGCGTCGTTATTCTTCTCTTCATCATGTCGATCTGGTCTCTCGCTGTGATCATTGATCGGGCCCTGTATTTCTCGGCTGCGCGCAAGCAGTCTCGTGAGTTCGCTCCGAAGGTTGCCGGCGCACTGAAGGACGGCCGTCTGGATGAGGCGATCAAGGTGGCTGACCGCTCCAAGAAGTCCCATCTGGCGGAGGTCGTTACCGCTGGTCTGCAGGAGTTCCGCAGCTTTGGTTCCGGCGGGTCCATCACTCCGGAGCAGGTTGAGAGCTCCAAGCGTGCGCTCGAGCGCTCTGAGGCGATCGTTCATGCCAAGCTGAAGCGCGGCCTTGGCGGTCTGGCAACGATCGGTTCGACGGCTCCATTTATCGGGTTGTTCGGAACGGTGGTCGGTATTTTGAACGCCTTCCAGCAGATCGCAACCCAGAAGACCTCGGGTATCGGCGCAGTCGCCGGCGGTATCTCGGAAGCCCTGGTTACGACGGCTTTCGGTCTTCTCGTCGCCATCCCCGCCGTTATGACGTTCAACTACTTCACCGGTAAGGTTGAAGCGTTCGACGTCGAGATGGACAACAGCTCCAGCGAGTTGGTGGACTACTTCATCAAGCAGAGCCATCGGTAAGCTTCGGTCCTGAAGCATAAAGCAAGCAGCAGAATCCTGCGAGAATCACAGTTCTGACCGATCTTCCGGATGCCGACAAGCGAACGGCATCCGGGGGACGGACAGCTAGCAGGGAGAGCAAATACAGCAAAACCGGACGGAGCAAAACGTTATGGGTATCAATAAGCGGGATGAAGGCAAGAAGGTCAATTCCAACATCAACGTGACACCGATGGTGGACGTGATGCTGGTGTTGCTGATCATCTTCATGGTCATCACGCCGATGCTGAACAACAAGGTCAATGTGGACTTGCCGAAGGCTGACGCTGCCGTGGTGATGGAAGACGCGAACAAGGAAGACGCGATTGTGGTTGCGGTCACGCGGGATGGCAGGACATTTCTCGGCGGCGATCAGGTGACACTGGATGATCTTGGACCCAAGGTCGCAGCGAAGCTTGAGAACAAGCTGAGCAAAGAGGTTTTTATGCGCGCCGATCAGCGCGCGAACTACGGTAAGGTGATGGACGCGGTCGATGGAATTCGCTCTGCCGGCGTAAGCCAGCTTGGCCTGCTGACGGAGAGAGTAGACGACAGCGGCACGAGCTCGGCACCAGCGAAGAAGTAACGATTATTGGGTAAACTGCCAGCTCGCGAACGACTGCGGCGGCTAACGAGGTAGAGGAGATTTGCTATGGGAATGGGTGGAGGAAATACTGGCGGAGCGGTTTCTGAGATCAACGTAACCCCGCTTATCGACGTTCTTCTGGTGCTTCTGATTATCTTCATGGTGATCGTTCCTGTGACGCCTCGCGGACTGGAGACCCTGGTTCCTCAGCCGCCCAAGGATCACAAGGAAGAGCCTCAGAATGACCGCACGATCGTTGTGCAGATACGGTCGAATGGAGCAGGCGCTCCGTCCTATCTGATCAATGAGACGACGTTCGCCAAGGCCGACCTTGAGCCGAAGCTTGCAGAGATCTTCGCAGCTCGCCAAGAGAAGGTTATGTTCGTCAAAGGCGACAAGGATCTCGACTTCAGCAAGGTCGCCGAAGTCATCGACTTTGGCCACCAGGCTCAAGTGGACAATATCGGCTTGATTACACCGCGAGTTGAAGCAGGACAGTAAGGTGCAGGATTAGAAGCTTCTGTACGGGCGGTGTGGCCGATTGGCCCACCGCCCGGAGCTTTTTGTGGCCGCCTGGTGTCTATAAGGATGGAGTGCTCGCTCACTCCCAATTTTGTATTGGGAGACGATTGCGATGGCATTCTCAACGAATGGAAGCTCTCAGGGTGATGGCCCTTCTTCTGAGATCAACATAACTCCGCTGATCGATGTCTTGCTGGTTATGCTGATCATCTTTATGGTGATTGTGCCGGTCGTGCCTCACGGTCTGGGATCGGTCTTGCCCTCCGCCGATGCGAGCGCGGTTCTGGAACGTTCGGAGTTGCCCGTTCTGGTCGAGGTAGAGCAAGGTCCGGCGGGCGCCCGATACCTTGTCGACAGTGCAGAGATCGACACGGCACAGCTTGCTCGGCGTCTGCTGGAGCTGATGTCCAACAGGGCGACCCGGCAGATGCTGCTGAAGGCAGATGCCGGGCTGGACTACGGCGTTGTGGCGAAGGCGATCGATGCGGGTAAGGCAGCCGGAGCCGAGAGTATTGGATTAATGACTCCAGGAGTTCAGTCTCAGACGAAATAGACACCTTGGTGAGGGAGTGTCGCGTCCCACCCATAACTGCGGACTGTGCGGCGGCCCCACAGTCGCACAGTTCTAAAGGCAGTGGGCTACCGGCATAGCGATTTCGGCGCTTCTTCTGGGTGCGGTTGTCCCCGGCGTGAAAGCGGTGAAGCAGGATGTGACGGAGGGTCTATCCTATGAGTGAAACCCTGGTGATCGAGGTAAATGGTCTGACCAAAACATCCCAAGTAGGCGATGTGCCTGTTCATGCGCTCCGCGACCCAGAGATACGAAAAGGTGAATTATAGGCGCCTCGGTTTCGGTCAAATCGACGCTGCTTCACGTGTTGAGCTGCCTGACCCCGGCTACTTCTAGATAGGTGCGCTCTGGAGAGGTGCGGATCAATGGACTTGATCTGACGGCCATGACCAAAGTCGGAGCGGACGGATCTCCGCAAGACCGCGGCTTCGTTTTCCAGAAGTACAATCGGTGGCGATTGGCAGCGGCCTAGTGAATTCGCCTGCGATTCTGCCAGCGGGCAAGCCTACCGCATCTGGACAGCGAAAAGCTCAGCCGCTGTGCTGAAACTGCTGAAGGATTTGAATCATGGCCTGGGGCAGGCGATTTTGATGATTACCCATGATTCTGACACAGCCGGGTATGGCGGCGGGTTGTCAAAATGCGAGATGGGTGTATCGTCAAAGAGCTAGAATTGTTCGACAAATCTGCTCGCGCTTTCCAGATAACGTGCATCCTAACTTGGAGCGCGATCCACTTTGGGAATCCTTCACAAAACGAGTAAAAGTTTTCTTCAAAACGGGAAAGCGTGAGTCTACTAGTCACTTTGGGACGTATACCATTACAATCAAAGCTAAAGCCGAGAACCCTGCTTCAAAGCTTCGCCATTCTGTGCAGAACAAACTCGCGCCCATTTTGAAGGAGACGATTCGCCCAATGAAATTAACCGCACGGATTCCGGTTACGGCCGCCATGCTGGCGCTGCTGCTTATCACTGCAACCGGGTGTAATCGCCTGAAGGCTCGGGACCAGCTGACCAAGGGTGTGCAGGCATTCAAGAACGCACGTTACGAAGAAGCTGTGAACCACTTCCAGCAATCGATTGCACTCGACCCGGAGTACGAGGACGCTAAGCTGTACCTAGCCACGGCTTACTCGTATCAGGTTGTCCCGAATCTGGATACGCCGGAGAACCTGGCGATCGCTCAGAAGGCGATTGACGGTTTCAACGAAGTTCTGGCAAAGAATCCGAACGACCTGACGGCCCTGAAGCAGATCGCTTCGATTAATCGCAACATCAAGAAGTTTGATCTCGCGAAGGAGTACGAGAAGAAGGTTATTGCGATTGCTCCGAACGATCCCGAGGCTTATTACACCGTTGCGTTTGTGGACTGGGTTCTGGCTTACAAGAATGCGACGACGATTCTTGCCGCCGATGGATTGACCGATGTCGGCGATGGCAATCCGAAGAAGAGCAAGGGTGCGTGCGAGAAGCTGAAGGCTGCGAATACGGACCTAGTGAATGAAGGGATTCAGTATCTCAACAAGGCTATCGAGTTGAATCCGAACTATTCGGAGGCAATGGACTATCTGCAGCTGACGTATCGGCGTAAGGCTGATCTGGAGTGCGGCGATGAGCCGGCTCGCAAGGCCGATATGGCGCAGGTCGATATGTGGGTTCAGAAGTCAATGGGCGCACGTAAGGCCAATGAGCTGAAGAAAGAAAAGGCGACCCAGGGCGGCGTGACGATGCAGTAGTCGCGATTGCTTGCGATACCGGAGGCCTCCCTGACTGGGAGGCCTCTTTCGTTGTGCGGCATTTCTGTTTCGAGCTGTAGCCATACGGTAGAATTGCCGCTTGCGACGGGTTAACTTGCGACGAACGATAAAAAAAGTGCTGATTGCCAACCGCGGCGAGATTGCGTTGCGGGTGATTCGCGCCTGCCGTGAGATGGGGATGGCGACAGTGGCCGTTTACTCGGATGCTGACCGCGGCGCACTGCATGTTTTGCACGCGGATGAAGCGTATCGGCTGGGACCTGCGCCGGCGGCGGAGAGCTATCTGCGGGGGGATCTGATCCTGGAGATAGCACGACAGGCAGGAGCCGATGCTGTGCACCCCGGTTATGGGTTTCTGTCGGAGAACGCGGAGTTCGCTGACGCATGCGCGGCGGCTGGGGTGATTTTTATCGGGCCGCCAGCAAGCGCGATGCGGATGCTGGGGTCGAAGACAAAGGCGAGACAGGCGGCGGATGCTGCGGGGATGCCACGTGTTCCGGGCAGCGTGACTGGGCTCGCAGGCGTTGAGGAAGCGGTTCGCGTAGCTGCGGGGATTGGGTATCCGGTGATGCTGAAGGCTGCGGCGGGGGGCGGCGGCAAGGGTATGCGCGCGGTATCGAAGCCGGAGGAGCTTGGAGCGGCGTTTACGGCGGCGAGCAGCGAGGCGGAGAGGAGCTTCGGATCGGGCGAGGTGTACCTGGAGAAGCTGATCGAACGGCCGCGGCATATCGAGATCCAGTTGATGGCGGATGAGCATGGCGGGTGCGTGTATCTTGGCGAGCGGGAGTGCTCGGTGCAGCGGCGGCATCAGAAGGTGATTGAAGAGGCTCCTTCGGCAGTGGTGAATGCCGATCTGCGGCGAAGAATGGGCGAGGCTGCGGTTCGGCTGGCGCTCTCGGCGGGGTATGTGAACGCGGGGACGGTCGAGTTTCTCGTGGATGCCGACGAGAAATTTTATTTTCTCGAGATGAATACACGGCTGCAGGTCGAGCATCCTGTGACGGAGATGGTGACTGGACTTGACCTGGTCCATTTGCAGCTTCGGGTGGCGATGGGTGAGCCTTTGCCGATCAAGCAGGAGGATGTGCTGCTGCGCGGGCATGCGATTGAGTGCAGGATCTATGCGGAGGATCCGGAGAATAATTTCTTTCCGTCGCCGGGGCTGATTACACGGCTGGTGCAACCGGGTGGACCGGGGATTCGCGAAGACTGCGCGGTGTTTGCGGGGTGGACGGTGCCGCTGGATTACGATCCGATGCTGTCGAAGCTGGTGGCGTTTGCACCGACGCGGGAGATGGCGATCGACCGGATGCTGCGTGCGCTTGAAGAGTACGTGATCGGGGGGATCAAGACGAATATTATTCTGTTCCGGCGGATTTTGACGGATGAGGATTTTCGCGCGGCGCGGATCGATACGGGATATCTGGAGCGATTACTCGCTGCGGGGCCTGCTGCTGTTGAAGAGGCTGTTTCGGAGGATGTTGTTGTGGCTCTGGCTGCGGCACTCTTTGCTGCCTCTGCGCAGCGTCAGGACGCGGTGGTGGCCGATGCTGTTGCGGAGAGCCGATGGGCGGAGGCAGGACGGCGAGAGGGGCTGCGGCTGTGACGGTCTGGATTGAGATTGGCGGGAAGAAGCGACGGGTGGAGTTGCCGGCCGGCGCGAGTGGCGGGCTGCTGGAGTGTTCGGTCGATGGCGTTGCGGTGAGCGCAGATGTGCGGCTACTGGAGCCGGGGGTGATGTCTCTTCTGGTGAATGGGCGGCAGTACCGGTGCGTTTTTGATGGTGACGGAGTCGTGATCGGCGGGCGCAAGTATGGTTTTGAGGTGGATGATCCGCGGTCACTGCAGGGACGTCGCGGTAGCGGTGGGGGCACGGAGGGGCCTCGGCCGGTGAAGGCTCCCATGCCGGGACGGGTGGTGCGGCTGCTGGTGGAGGTGGGCGATGAGGTTGGAGAGGGGCAGGGTGTGGTGGTGATTGAGGCGATGAAGATGCAGAATGAGCTGAAGTCGCCCAAGGTGGGGCGAGTGGTGCGGGTTGGTGTGGGTGTCGGGGATACGGTGGGATCAGGGGACGTGCTGGTGGTGGTGGAGTAGGGTTTTTCTCCATTTCCCCACAAAGGCGCAACGCTTCGATCGGATGACGGTTCTCTAATTTGGGGGCGTGGAGAACAGGCAACAGCAAAAGACAGGAACGAGCACGGGCGAAAGAATCCGGCTCTCCTATTGACAATCTATAGGGAGAAGTCTCATCCTCGTATAGCCATTCGATAGGAATCGATCGATGAGCTCAAAGCAGACAAATCTCCTCCAAGGCACGCTCGATCTGCTGATTCTCAAGGCGCTCGGCCCGGGAGAGCTTCATGGTCTGGGTATTTCGCGCCGCATCGAGCAGATCACGCAGGGGACATTTCTTGTCAAACCCGGTTCGCTGTTTCCCGCTCTTCACCGGATGGAGGAAGCAGGTTGGCTGAGTTCCTTCTGGGGGAATCAGAAAACAACCGTCGCGCGAAATTCTACCGCCTCACCAAGGCAGGAAAAGGCCAGCTCGAAGTCGAAACAGAACAATGGACAAGGGTTGTCCTCGCCATGACCAATGCCTTGACGGCGACTTAGGAGACGAACGATGAACTTCTGGTACCGCATCTCAAGAGTGCCGTGCGCAATCTCTTCCGGAAGCAGCAAGTGGAGAGCCAGCTCGACGAGGAGATTCACGCCTATGTGGATCTGGTGACGGAAGAAAGGATCGCGGCTGGAATGTCTCGCTCCGAAGCCCGCCGCACTGCGCTGGCTGAGTTTGGCGGCGTTGAGCAGGTAAAGCAGGCGGTCCGCGATACACCGCGCCGGCGCCAGGGCTAGAGCTTCTCTGGCAGGATGCGCGCTACGGATTGCGACAGTTGTGGCGCAATCCTGGTTTCACTGTGACGGTGATTCTTACGCTGGCGCTTTCGATTGGCGCAAACACCGCGATTTTTTCCATCGTGAATGCGCTGATGCTGAAGAGCCTTCCCTATTCGCATCCTGAGCGGATGGGCACGATTTATACGCGGATCACCGGCTCCAGGTCATCCGATGAGCGGCACCATCTGAACGGCGAACAATGGGAGTTGCTGCGCGACAATGTTCCCGCGCTGATCTCGGCTGTTTCCAGTGCGCGAACTTCGGGCATCAATCTCCAGGCAGGATCGCAGGTGCAGTATCTTCAGGCGGGACGCATCTCTGCGCATTATCTGGATGTGCTGGGGGTCCGTCCGGTTGTCGGGCGCAACTTCTCGGATGTAGAAGACCGTCCGCATGGGCCGAAGACTGTCATCCTGAGCTATGGCTTGTGGCGGAATACGCTTCGGCTCCAATCCCAATATTCTCGGGCAGGCGATTCTGCTGAAGGGCGAGCCGTACACGGTGATCGGGGTGCTGCCTGAGGGCGCGACGACTCCGCTGAACGCCGATCTGTATACGGCGCTTCAGCCGAGCCGCGACGGCGAAGGAGGGGGAACAAACTTTGACGCGATTACGCGGCTGCGCGATGGCGCGACCTGGCAGGAGGCGGATGCCGAGATCAATCGTGCGTGGTCGCACCGCTCTCAGCGCTATGAATTAGAGAACAACCCCGGCGCGCAGGTGACGTACTATTCCGTGCCGCTGCAGAAGGGTGAGACGGCTACGCTGCGTCCGCAGGTTTTGACGCTGATGCTGGCGGCGGGATTCATCCTGCTGATTGCGTGCGCCAATCTGGCCGGTCTGACGCTGGTGCGCATGCTGCGGCGCACGCCAGAAATTGCGACGCGGATGGCGCTGGGCGCCTCGCGCTGGCAGATTCAAAAGCAACTCTGGGTCGAGAATCTCCTGCTGGCATTCGTGGGCGGAGCGGCGGGCGTGGCGGTGGGTTTCGTCGCTTTGCGCGGGTTGCTGCTGCTTCTGCCGGAACACTTTCTGCCAGTAGCGAGTGTGCCGCTCGATAGCCGCGTGCTGGGATTTACGCTTCTCATCTCGCTGCTGACCAGTGTGCTTTTCGGCATGCTTCCTGCGCTTGTAACGCGAAGGCTCGATCTGCGCTCGGCTATTGCCAGTCGAGCCGCAACTGGCGGCGACCGTTTGCGGCTGCGGCAGGCGTTGATTGTGGGCGAGGTTGCCCTGACGGTGGTGTTGCTGGCCGCTTCGGGCCTGCTGATTCGTACCCTGATCCACCTGCAGACTCTGCCTGCGGGATTCAACCCGACCGGCGTGATGACGGCGAAGGCGTCGCTGGATGATGTGCGATATCACGATCCGGCCGCGTTTCGAAAGCTGCTGGATGAAAGCACTTCGGCGATGCGGCAGATTCCCGGCGTGCAACATGCCGCTGTTGGCCTGAGTCTGCCGTATGAGCGTGCACTGAATATGGGGGGAATCCTCAGCGATGGCAAAGAAGCAGGACAACAGGTCATGACGGGCGAGGTGTATGTAACGCCTGACTACTTCGCCGCATTGCAGATTCCGGTTTTGGCATGGGCGAGACTTTCACCGATGCGGATGGGCCGGATGCGCAGCACGTGGCGATCGTGAACCAGACGTTCGCGCGCAAATTTTTTCATGGGACGAACCCGCTCGGCCGCTATGTTGATAAAGATACGAGATTGTGGGGATGGTGGAGGATGTGGCCATCGCGCCCGGGTTGGATCCCACTGCTCCTCTCACCGGCGAAGAAGCCATGTATGTTCCTGCCACGCAGATGGAGGGCAAGCTGCTCTCGCTTGTGCATGTGTGGTTTCAGCCGAGTTGGATTGTCCGCACCGCCGGCCCGGTCGAGGGTCTGACCGCGCAGATGCAACGCGCGCTGGCGAGTGCCGATCCCAACCTGCCGTTTTCAGGCTTTTACAGTATGCGCGACCTGCTGGCGAAGACTCTGGCGACTCAGCGTGTGGAAGTGGCGCTGCTGAGTGCGATGGCGGCTCTGGCTCTGCTGTTGAGTGCTGTCGGAATCTTCGCGCTGGTCGCGAATATTGTGGCGCAGAAGACACGCGAGATCGGTATCCGCATCGCTCTGGGCTCTACTATTCGTCAGGCCATGGTCCATATTGGAGCGCCGGGAGTGACGAGCCTCGGCAATGGGACTGGTCTGGGCTTGATCTTATGTGCAGGGGCTTTGCGGGCTATGCATAGCGTGCTCTATGGGGTTGGCGTCTATGACGTGCCGACGATTCTGACCGTCGTTGTCATGCTCGCATTTGTAACGCTGCCGCCACTGTGCCGACGCTGCGGATTGCAGGGATCGATCCTGCCAGGACGTTGCGAGAGGAGTAAGCCACGGCGCAATCTATTGAAGTGCTCCCGCTGTCGCAGGTGCCAGAAAGCTAAGGATGGCCGTGCACCTTATACTTGAAAGATTGACCAGGTGGGTATCGGGTTTCGATGCGACCTGCCTTTGAGGAGTTCATGGCCGTACTTATTGAAGCGATTCACGTTAAGCGCAAGATATTGTTTGAGTTCGAAAACGCTCCGTATGCCTGTCTTGATTCGGACATTACTACTCCGACCGCACGCGGCGGGCAGACGCTGGTGCGCCTGAAGATGCGGAATCTGCTGACGAGCGCGGTCTTTGAAAAGACATTCAAAGCGAATGACAAGTTCAAAGAGCCAGACCTGCAACTGGTGCCGGCGTCCTATCTGTATAGCGACGGCGATGGCTCGCATTTTCTGGATCAGGAGAGCTATGAGACGCTTACGCTGAACGAAGGGATGATGGGGAATGCTCTGGATTTTCTGATTGAGGGCACGTTGATTCAGCTGCACAAGTACAACGGCAACCCGATCGGGCTGCAACTGCCGATGTTTGTTGAGTTGGATGTGGTTGAGGCGGAGCCGGCGGCCCGGGGTGATTTTTCGAGCGGCAGCGGGACCAAGATGGCAAAGCTGGAGACCGGCTTGGAGATTCGCGTTCCGCCCTTCATCAAGGAAGGGGAAAAGGTGAAGGTGTCGACGGAGAACGGAGAGTTTGCTGGGCGGGTGTAAGTTCGATGAAGGCAATGAAGAAAAGCCCTGCTTAGCAGGGCTTTCTTGCGTGATACGGAGGCGGCAGGCCCGAGTTTAGACGGGAACCGAGGTGAGTTCCGCTGGATCGACGTTGACGAAGCGACCGTGCTGGCCACGATCCTGGAAGCGGACAATGCCGTCGACCTTGGCGAAGAGGGTGTCGTCTTTACCGCGGCCAACGTTGGCTCCGGGCTTGAGCGGGGTTCCGCGCTGACGGACGATGATGCCACCGCCGAGGATGGTCTGACCGCCGAATACCTTGACGCCGAGCCGCTGGGCGTTTGAGTCGCGACCGTTTTTGGAAGAACCTAAACCTTTTTTATGTGCCATTTCGATTGCCTCTTTTGCGCGGCCCCAAGGCACGGCGCTTGGTTTGGAAACTGAAAAACAAAAGCTACTTTGCTGAGAAACTTTCTATGCCTTAAAGCTTTTGCCGTTGACGAGGATCTCGTTGATCTTGACCTCGACGAAGTTCTGACGGTGTCCCTGCATCTTCTTGTACTGCTTTTTGCGCTTGAGCTTGAAGACAAGGATCTTGTCGCCACGGCCTTCTCCAACGACAGAGGCGAGAACCTTGGCTCCCTTGAGGTCAGACTCGAACTTGCCCTCTTCGCCGCTGACAGCGAGGATGTCTGAGAATTCGACCTGGCCGTCTTTGTGGGCAGTGGTTTCGATCTTCAACTGCTCGCCGGGAGAGACGAGGTACTGTTTGCCGCCGGTGCGGATGACTGCGTACATGGCTAAAACCTCAAGCGTGCGCTGTGGTGCGCTGACCGCTTTCTTCCAATGGATTGTGCTGCATGGGGCGCGTGGACTTGTGGTTCCCGCAGCCCTTGAGATGAAGGCACAATGGGCTGCAGCGCCAAACTTAATGAGTGTATCGCGTTCCGGAGGCGGGGTCAATGATTCCTCGTGTTCGCTACCTTTTAATTGCGGTGGTTTTAAAGGGGGTTTTGAAGAAAATGGGCGTTTTTGAGGGTTCTCAGGTGCAAAAACGTGGTTTGTTGTTGGTAGAACGTGGCTAATCTGTGGTCGTTTTGTGGTGGCGAGAAACATGCCAACTTTTGAAAATAAATCTGTGGAAATTGCCGGGTGGAGTGCTCAAGTAGGCTGTAAGGCATGAAGATTGCGATTGTTACCGGGGCGGCGCAAGGGATTGGGCGGAGGACGGCGGAGGTTTTGGCGGGGGCAGGGTATGCGTTGCTCCTGATGGATATGCAGCCCTGTCTGGCGACGACAAACGCTATGAAGGCTTCGGGAGTGGAGTTCGAGGAGGTGGTGGGGGACCTCACCGAGGAGACAGTCGTGGCGCAGGGAGTAGAGGCGGCGCGTTCGAGGTGGGGGCGTGTGGATGTGCTGGTGAATAACGCGGGGATCAGCTTTATTGGTCCTGCGGAAGAGGTGAAGTCGGTGCAGTTCCGGCGGGTGCTGGAGGTGAATTTGCTGGCTCCGTTTTTGCTGATGCAGGGTTTTGGGGCGATGATGCTGGAACAGAAGAGCGGGAGCATTGTGAATGTGGCTTCGATCGCCGGGTTGGTGGGAGTGGCGGACAGGTCGGCTTATAACGCTTCGAAGCATGGGTTGGTCGGGTTGACTCGAACGCTGGCGGCGGAGTGGGGTGGGCGGGGGGTTCGGGTGAATGCGGTGTGTCCGGGGTGGGTGAAGACGGAGATGGATGTTGCGGATCAGGCTGCGCATGGCACGTATAACGATGCGGATATTGAGGGCGTGAATCCGATGGGTCGGTTTGCAACGCCGGAGGACATTGCGCAGGCGATTCTGTTTCTGGCGGAGCCCGAGCGGAGTGGGTTTGTGAATGGGCATACGCTGGTGGTGGATGGTGGGTGGACCAGCGACGGGAGTTGGCAGAGTTTGCGGATGAAGAAGCGGTAGGAGCTGCTATTCCCTAAAGGGTGATCTCTTCGGTGTCTCGGTAGCCACGGTCGCCCCACTTGATTATGTGAGGTGGATCTTCGGACCACCAGACGAGGACGCGGCCGGCTAGAATTTGGTCGGTAGCGAGACGCGTTACTGCATTCGCGATGTCATCGAGGGACAAGAGACTGGAGGGGACTCCGCGCTCGATGCGTTCTGCGGGGGTCAGGGATTCCCAGTATTGGCGCGGGCCGTCGGTGGTGATCCATCCTGGAGCGAGGCAGTTCACGCGGATGTTGTCGGTGGCGGCTAGAAATTGAAGCGTGGTGGTGAGGCGTAAGATGCCTTCTTTCGCGGCGTCGTAGGCTGGTGCGCGTGTGGGGAATCGGCGACCGTGCCAGAGACCTGAGATGGATGTGATGTTCACGATGGCGCCGCCGCTGAACGACGCATGGATTCGATAGCGTAACGTGTGGCATGTAAAGCGCCGAGGAATTCGGTTTGAACTGTGTCGGCCCAGTATTCCGGTGCTTCGTCGGGGCGGAAGGGTCCGGAGGCGTTGTTGATGAGTGTGGTGACGCGGCCGAAGGTGTGCTCCGCGAACGCGACGAGGTCGCGGACCTGCCGCTCCTCGCGTACATCGGCGGGGAAGAAGACGCTATGGCTTCCGGCGGCCTGAATGAGTTGTACGGTTTCATTTCCGCCTTGCTCGTTGATGTTGGAGACGACGAGTGTTGCTCCGTCCTTTGCGAATCGCCGTGCGATTGCGCGTCCGCATCCGGCGCCGCCTGAGCCGGTCACAATGGCTACATTGCCGGAAACCATAGTCGGCCAGTATACGCCGACTGTTGCTGGCTGCCAGTTGAGTTACCGGGAAGGCATGGAGGTCTCGCTGAACTCTTTATCGGTGCGAAGATATTGTGAGGGAGTCGCGTGGGAGTTGCTCGCGAATTGTCACCTCAATCGATTATGAATGCTTCGAATCTGCCGGTTGTTGATTCTTCCCAAGTGCCCTCGGAGGCAGCGAAGCGTCTGCTGCCGTGGCTGGTTGCGGTTGCGTTTTTTATGGAGTCGCTGGATACCACCATTTTGAATACGGCGGTCCCTGCGATCTCTGGGGCGCTGCATGTGACGCCTCTGAGTATGAAGGCGGTGCTGGCCAGCTATACGCTGAGCCTCGCGGTTTTTATTCCGATCAGCGGGTGGGTGGCGGACCGGTTTGGAACGCGCCGGGTCTTTGCCGCTGCGATCGGATTGTTTACGCTGGGGTCGCTTCTTTGCGGAATTTCGACCAGTATCGATGCGCTGGTCGCGTGCCGTGTTTTGCAGGGCGTGGGCGGGTCGATGATGGTGCCGGTGGGAAGGATGACGCTGGTGCGGACGTTTGCGAAGTCGGACCTGCTTCGCGCGATGAGCTTTGTTTCGATACCTGCGCTGGTTGCTCCGATGCTTGGGCCGATTGCGGGCGGCCTGATCGTGGGTTATCTTCACTGGCGGTTTATCTTTTTTGTGAATATTCCGATCGGGCTGGCGGGATTGGTGCTGGTGTATCTGCACCTGCCGGATTATCGAGAGGACAAGACGCCTCCTCTGGATGTTGTCGGGCTTATTTTGTTTGGCTCGGGAATCGCTTTGCTGTCGTATGTGCTGGAAGTGTTTGGCGAGCATACGCTGGGCGTGCGCGAGATCACGGGGCTGCTGCTGGTATCGATTGCGCTGCTTGCGGGGTATTGGGTCCATGCCAAGACGCTTGAGTTTCCGCTGCTGCAACTTAGCTTGTTCCGGATACGCACCTTCCGGGCGGCGGTTGGCGGCGGCTTGTTTACGCGACTGGGAATTGGCGGTGTGCCTTTTCTTCTGCCCCTTCTTTACCAGGTCGGTCTGGGCTTTACGCCGATTCAGTCCGGATTACTGCTTATGCCGCAGGCGCTGGCGGCTATCTGCGTGAATTGGGTGATACTTCGCCTTCTGGCGCGCTTCGGCTATCGTGGCGTGCTGGTCACAAATACGATCATTATCGGTGTGCTGCTTCTTCTGTTTGCGACGATTGGAGTTCATACGCCGATCTGGGTGATTGTTGCGCTGGCGTTTTTGTATGGGGCTTACAGTTCGCTGCAGTACACGAGCATGAACACGCTGGTCTACGCGGATACGACAGAGGAGGAGACCAGTGCGGCGAACACCATCTTCAGCACGGTGCAGCAGATGGCGATCAGCTTCGGTGTGGCGACTGCGGGATTGGCTACGGCATTTTTTATTCCTGAGCATGCTCAGTCAAACCCGGCTTTGATGATTGATGGCCTGCACAAGGCGCTTTTGTCGCTGGGAGTGTTGACGATCCTTTCAACGACTGTCTTTGGCAGCTTGAAGCGCGAGGACGGCATGGTTGTGAGCCAGCAGAAGGCTGTTCATCCCGGTGGATGATTCTTTTCGGGGGCAATTTTGCTTTTTGGGGTGAGCGGTTTGCGAATGCGATTCGTCGACGAGGACACGCCGGACTATTTTTTTGTGTAACACCGCTTGTGCTTTTGAATTGTCGGCGAAATGGTTCGTGAATTGCTTGATGGAACAACTACAAATTTAGTTACAAATTTGTCCCGAAGATCAAGAAAGTAATCGGCTTTCGAAAGACGAAATACATTCAGACTCGTCCAAAAGAAAACTTCTTATTGGGGCGCAGCACGTCACGCTGAGTGCTGCGCGCCTTAACCAAAACTGTAGATTTTTTTGCCGCAACACTGAGGTGCGTGTCACCTCAAGGAGGTTGTTTTGTTTAAAACGGTGAGGTTGTGTGCTCCAATTTCCGCTCTCATGCTCGGAGCACTTGGTTTCCCGGGAGTCGCAGTGCAGGCCCGTGGTCAGGAGCTTTTCTCCAGCCCGAAGACGTCATCTTCGGCAGATAGTGAGTTGCCGGATGCGCCGGAATCAATAGGGGAAGGAGGAGGAGGGCAGACGAGTAAGACGAAGAAGGTTAATGTGTCGGAGTTTACTTTGGCAGTGGGTGTAACGGCTCAGTTGACGGCGACGCGAACGGTGACTCAATTTTCGGACCTGCAACACATAATTGGGACGACTCCCTCCGCTGGATTCCTTGCTACGTTTCAACAGCAGATCCGGCCCCTGCTGGGGTACGACGTGAACTTTGGATATACGAAGCTGACCGAAAATTATCAGGCTGACTCGGGCAACTTCGCTGTATCTCCTGCAGTGACGACGGGCTCGTTTACACGCGGCTCTGTTCCGGCGAACGTGTTTGAGATCAGCGGCGCTTATACGGTGAAGCGGCCTCAGTATGGGAGTCGGTTTCAACCGTTTGCTGAAGCGGGGGGCGGCGTGCTGATCTTTGATCCGACGACTGCTCCGTTTGAAGGTCACTCGAGTTATCGGGCTACGTTTCTTTTTGGAGGCGGGGTTGATTACAGATTGAGCGCAAGCCTGGGATTACGTGCGGAGTATCGAGGACTTCTTTATAAGAACCCGGACTTCGGAGCTGTGATTACGCCTATCCCTACAACCAAGTACTTCACGGTAACGAGCGAGCCGACGATCAGCCTGCAGTATCGATTTGGGCATCACGGCGGAATGCACTAACGATCTTTTAGCGGTGTGATTTTCGAGGCGTTGCAGGTTGGCCCTGCAACGCCATTTCGTTTCAGTGGAGTTTGTAGGGTGTGGTCGGTGTGGGGATGGGGTCGGGGAGTTTGGGTGGGTCGATTTGTGTGGCTCCGGTCAGGCCTTTGCCGGTTACGTTGGTGGTGTTGAGTAGACTGCTCGCGAAGCCGGTGACTCTAATGTTTTTGATGTCGGCGTTTTTTACGTTTGCGAGGAAGATGCCTTTCGCGCACGTACCGGTGATGTTGGCGAGGGTTAAGCCATCGAGCTGTTTGTGGGGGTGGATTCCGGTGCCTTCTACCAGGATGGGCGCGTCGGTTACGTGAACGTTGGTGAAGCGGAAGTTTTTTACTGTGGGGATGCCTTCGTCGCCGGGGACTGGGTCTTCGCCCATGAGGCCGGAGTTGAGGATGTTGAAGCGGAGGAAGCCGCCGGTTGTGCCGGAGACCTCGAGGTTGTTGCAGGAGATGTCTTCGATGAAGGCTCCGCGGCCGGGGCGGGATTTGATGTAGATGGCGAAGGTTTTGGCGGCGGTGAACTTGCAATCGGAGATGCGGACGTTGCGGATTCCGCCAGAGGTTTCGCTGCCGATGCCGATGCAGGCGAAGATACTGTCGGCGAAGGTGCAGTTGGTGATGGTGACGTCTTCGGTGGTGATGAGAGGGTTGATGCCGATTTGTGATGGCGGCTTCGGCTCCGCGGCCGGATTTGAGGGAGATGCAGTCGTCGCCGGTGGCGATGTCGCAGTGGTCGATGAGGACGTGCTGGCAGGAGTCGATGTCGATGCCGTCGCCGTTGCCGCCGGTGGAGCGGATGGTGAGATTTTTGATGGTGACGTTGCGGCAGAGCGTGGGGTGGAGGGACCACATGAGGTGGTAGCTGGTGGAGAAGTCTTCGAAGCGGAGATTGGCGCAGTTGATGGGCTCGATTAATGCGGGGTGGCGGAGGGGCGAGTCGGGGCGGGGGCGGCCGCCGAGGGAGTCTGCGCCGATGATTTTTCCCGGGCCTATTATGCCGGTGTCGGATGCTTCGTTGGCGTAGATGAGAGCGGTGTGGCCGGGGATCCAGCGGCCTTCCCAACGGACCTGGGCTACTGGGTAGTCGTTCATGTCTGCTGTGCCGGTGATGGTTGCGCCTTCGGTGAGACGGAGGAGGGTGCGGGTGCGGAGCTGGATGGCTCCGGTGAGGTAGTTTCCTGCGGGGATGAGGACTTCGCCGCCGCCGAGGACGGCGCAGCGGTCGATGGTCTGCTGAATGGCAGCGGTGTCTTTGGTGGCGCCGTCGCCGGTGGCCCCGTAGTCGCGGATGTTGAGGGTCAGGTTTGAGGATTTGGGCGGCGCTGGAGTGGCGGGCTTGGGTTTCGATGGTGGTTTGGCCAATAGTTCTGCGAGAGCGAGAGTGTTGAGCGTAGCGATGGCGCGTGCTGCGAGGAGCCTGGCTGAGGTTTTGAGGAAGAGGCGGCGTGCCGGGGAGTTGCTGTTGGAGCTGTTCGTCATGCGTTCCTGCTTTCGGGTTCGTATCTCGGACTCGGTATTCAAGATATACGTTTTACGTTCCCGATAAGACCTGTGAGGTGTGGTGGGGATTACGAAATTTTTATGGGATTCGTACGAAACCTTTATGGATACGATACGGCTCTTTTACCTGTTGGCTGATGTTATGTGTTTGCTGGCCGGTGTTTGAACCGGAAGCAGACTGGACAAGCCATGAACGAGAGATTGAACCGTGTTGAGGTTAGTGGTGAAGGTGTGTATGTCGCGTGGTGGGTGGCGGCGGTGGTTTTGCTCGCTCTCGCAATGATGACGTCCGGATCAGCGTTGGCGCAGTCGACGTTTGGGAGTGTTCGCGGTGTGGCGCAGGATGGTACGGGCGCGATTTTGCCCGATACGCTGGTGACGCTGCACTCGCTTGATGAGAATACGGACCATCAGGTAAAGACGGACACCGACGGTAACTTCACGCTGGAGAATGTGAAGGCCGGGCGGTACACAGTTCGGGGCGAGCATGATGGATTTGCCGAGTCGGTGATTAACGGTGTGACGGTTGAGGCGCGTCAGGATGTGCGGCTGACGTTGACTCTGCAGGTGGCGGGGCAGAGCTCAACTGTTGAGGTGAATGCAGGTGCGGACCAGATCAACAGCGAGAATGCGGCAATCAGCGACTTGAAGGACAACCTTGCGATGACGCAGTTGCCACTGAATAACCGGGCGACGACGACGAGTCCACTGGGATCGCTCGGTCTGTCGCCGAATGTGCAGCAGGACAGTCAGGGAAATATTGCGTTGGGCGGGGCTACTTCATCGATGGTGAATTTTTCGGTGGACGGGATTTCGACTGCGAATGTGAGACAGAATGGCGCGTTGCAGGATGCGTATCCATCGCAGGAAGGGATCTCGGGTGTGAAGGTTACGGCGTTCAACAATAGTGCGGAGTTTTCGCAGGTTGGCGATGTGACCTTCACGACGAAGAACGGAACGAACAACTGGCATGGGAGTTTGTTCGAGTATCTGCAGAACCAAGCACTGGATGCGAGCCCTTATGGGTTTTCGGGGAAGGCTCCGAAGAAGTTCAATACGTTTGGCGGATCGCTGAGCGGGCCGGTAGAGCTGCCACATCTTTATAGAGGGCATGACCGGACGTTTTTCTTTGTGGATTATGAAGGGAATCGGCGGACGACGGCGGTGGCGCAGCAGTTTCTGGTGCCGACGCAGGCGGAACGAAACGGGGATTTGAGTGGGCTGGGGACGGATGTTGTAATTCCGCAGGCGAGTATCAGTGCGACGGCCAAGGCCCTGCTGAACTACTATCCGCTGCCGAATGTCGCGGGACAGAGCGGCTTCAATTATGAGAATTTTCAGTCGACACCGGCGCGGACGGATGGCGCGGACGTGCGGCTGGACCAGACGATCAGTTCGAAGCAGTCGGTGTATGCGCGATTCAGCCGGAAGAATATTACTTCGGAGTTTGCGAATCCGCTGCTGCCGAACGATTCGGACAGCGTGCATAACCGGAGTCTACTGGTGTCGCATACATATGCTATTACGCCTAGGCTACTGAATGAGTTTCGATTTGGGTTTACGAATGTGACGACGAGCGTGGGGTTTCCGATATTAGGGGCGACGGCGTTGCAGCAGCTTGATCTGCAGGGGGTGGATATCAGCCAGCATCCGACGACGCATGCGTTTCCTACGTTCAATTTCAGCTCCGGAACGGGCTTTACTCCGATTGAGAGGGACAAGACGGGAGTGACGCAGTCGAAGACCATGCAGTTCAGTGACAACATTACGTTCACGCTAGGCAAGCATACGTTCAAGGCCGGGTTGGATGCGCGGCGTGTGCGGTACTTCGATGTGGAGCTGTTTCTGCCGTCGGATGACTTTGGGTCGTTTACGTTCCAACCGACGTTTACGGGAAACGCGTTTGGAGATTTTCTGGAGGGAACGCCTACGACCTTGTTCTTTGCGGTGTCGAGCCCGGATGTGGGTGGAACGGCGACGCAGTGGAGTCTGTTTGCGCAGGATGAGTTTCAGGTGAACAGCCGGTTGACGCTGAGCTATGGGCTGCGTTGGCAGGTGTTGCCGGGATTCCATGAGGATGGCGGGAACCTGGCGAACTTCGATCAGAAGAACAATTCGATCGTTGTGCCGGATGAGCTGGCAGGGTATCTGGCGGGCAACAATCTAACTGCGTCTAATCTGGCGTTTCAGCAGTCGTTCGATGCGTGCAATCTGAGCTTCACCGCTCTGCCTTGCACGAAGTATGTGACGGCGAGCCAGGATGGGCTGCCGCAGAGTTTGCGCAATAGTTACAAAGGAAACTTTCAGCCGCGCGTTTCGGTGGCTTATCGGCCATTCAACGATACGAAGACGGTGGTGCGTGCGGGATTCGGGATTTATACGATGACGAACCTTGGGCCGCTCTCGTTCAATAACAGCGGCAATCCTACTTCGAATCTGCATACGTATTCGAATGGGAATGTGACGGGTGCGAGCGGGACACATCCGCTGATTCAGTTTCCGCAGACGGCTCCGCCGACGGTGGGAGTGCAATATGGCGGAGGCGGGCTGGATCAGGGCGTGGATCCGAACTATCGTGATCCGCAGGCGAACCAGTGGAGTGTGACGGTCGAGCGGCAGGTTGGTGCTTGGACTTCGCTGCGGGCGAGTTATGTGGGGATGCATACGTACCGGTTGAGTGTGACGGAGGATTTGAACCAGATTGCGGCGAGCACGACTCCGTATGCGACAACGGCGGCTAGTCCTTATGTTGATCCGCGAGCTGCGTATCCGAACTGGACGACACTCTACAGTACGTTCAATGCGGGGAAGGCGAACTACAGCGCGTTGGAGTTGGAGGCGACGCGGAGGATGGCGCATGGACTCTACTTCGACGGGAACTATACGTTTGCGAAGAACGAGGCGGACAACCAGGGTGATGCGCCGGGCAGCTTCGCGGGTGAGGTGAACTACGGGATTCCGATTGCGGATCGTTTCCACGTGTCGCAGGATTATGGGAATGTGCAGGGGACTCGGCGCCACCGGGTGCTGTTGACCGGGGTGTACCAGATGCCATTCGGAGCAGGGCGGCAGTTCATGACGGGTCGTGGATGGACGGACAGGGTGCTGGGTGGCTGGGATCTGACGACGGTGACTTTGCTGGAGACGGGGCCGTGGCAGACGCCGAGCATTAGTGCGGGCGGGAACGACCAATCGAATACGAATGTGGCGAACCGGGGTGCGATTCTGCGGCCGGATGCTGTGTCGAGCCACTACTATGCGGGTCAGTCGCGGGCGCAGTACTTCAACCTGGCGGCCTTCTCGGCGACCCCGGCGGGTGCGGGGCGCTTTGGGAATGCCGGCGTCGGCATTCTGGAGGGACCTGGCACGGCGGCAGTCAGCCTGGGTGTGGCGAAGACGTTTGCGATTACGGAGAAGGTGCATGGACGATTTGAGACGACGTTTACTAATGTGCTGAACCATACAAACTTTGCTCCGCCGGCGACGGCGGTGGATAGTCCGTCGACGTTCGGCGCGTTGATTGGGCCGCAGACGGCAGAGAATGCGGGGAACAGGACAGGACAGGCCGCGCTGCGGGTGGACTTCTAACGGCGTTGGCTTGTGCGGTGCTGCAAAGGCGGTGGAGATATAGCTCCATCGCCTGTTTTTTAGTAAGGCATGAATTTCATGGGCAGATACCGTTAAGTGGCTGACGGGGCTGTGTGGTTGTGGCAGACTGTTGGTGCTGAGGTCGAGTCCGATGAGGAGTTTCTTTGTTTCTGCTGCGGTTTTAGTTGGGTTATTCGTTGTGGCCGGGATGTTGGTGCTAGGTCAGAGCGTTCCAGAACATGCTCCGGATGGCGGGACAGTTCAGCGGATTCAGAGCATCGATATTCCGACGATCACGAATGCTCCATTTTCAGCTGTCGTGGTGACCGAATGGACTCGGATTCTGCCGGACGGCAGCACCGCGTTGATGAAGAACCACAGGACGGTGGCGCGGGACAGCGTGGGGCGGGTGTTCGAGGAACGGCGCTACTTCTCACCAGATGGCGATAAGCAGATGACGATGCTTGAGCAGATGGACTACAAGGACCCGACGTTGCATCAGTTGATTATGTGCACGGTGAGGACGCGAGTATGTTCTGTCTACACGCACAACTGGCCGACGACTCTGTCTCAGGCCAGGCCACCAGCTGCGCAGAGTGGCGCGAATGGGACGAAGTGGGAGGACCTTGGGCGACAGACGATCGACAGTGTTGAGGTCGTGGGATCGCATGAGGTGATGACGGTTCCAGTGGGCGCAATTGGGAATGAGAAGGAGCAGCCGGTGGTGAAGGAGTTCTGGTACTCGCCGCGACTTGGTATTAACGTGACGACGAAACGGTTTGATCCGCGGGCTTCGGCGGTGCAGAACTTTTATGTGACAGCGATCAACCAGGGGGAGCCTGACGCTCAGTTGTTTCATCCCCCGAGTGGTTTTCGGATGGTGAATATGGATGCGGTTCAGGGGCAGATGCAAGGAGTGGGACAGGGCGCGGGAGCGCGTTAGAGCGCTGCGGTCTTGGTGTGGAGGTCTTCGAGCCAGAGGGCCAGGTCGAGCTTGCGGGTGGTGAGGTCGCGAGAGGCGATGAGGCCGAGGATGGCGTCCTGAATTTCATCGGGCAGCTCGGCGAAGGCATAGCCGGTGCGTGTTCGAGCGATGGTGTCGAGTTCGTCGAGACCGAGCTGGAAGTCACAGATGAGAGCAGGGCGCTGAGCGAAGGTGCGGGCTTCGCTGACGCTGTTTGAAAGGGTGGCATCCAGCCGGGCCGCAACGTTTCTTCCTCTCGGATGCAAGATGAGAGAGGCGATGGCCTGCAAGGTTGCGAACTGTGTAAGGGTCAGATTCTGCGCGACATAGACAGTGCCGGTGTCAATAAGTTGTTGGAGGCGAGAGCTGGGGGCGGGTTCGGTGGGGCGGTATGGCGAGATGGAGTTCGGAAGTTCAACACCGATAGCCACGATACGATTCTCCTGAGGCACGGCTTACGTTCGTGTTCCTATTGGACGCTGGAAAGGGGAGGAAAAGTCTCGTTTCGAAACGTTCGGTTCTCCCCCGAAGGTGGTATGTCTAGCGGGCAACTTTTATGGGGGTTGTGGAAATGAAGGACTTATCTGTATATCGAAGTTGTATTGGCTTTCTACGAGCTCCTCGTGTTCGGCGAGAATAGGGGAGTAAGCGAATTTTGGAGGCTGGATGGAGCAGAACGATGGGGATGGAGTACGGATCAAGGTGTTGAAGCTGGATGGGGCTGCGCAGTTGCCGAGGTATGCGCATACGGGACCGTTTGGGGATCTGGCGGCTGATTTGTACGCAGTTGCAGGAGCTACTCTGGCGGCAGGAGCGACGATGCCGGTTGCGACGGGAGTAGCGATGGAGTTTCCGGCAACGCATGGGGCGCTGGTGGAGGATCGGTCCGGACTGGCGGTGCGGGGAGTCACTACGCTGGCGGGAGTGATTGATCCGGGGTATCGGGGAGAGATCAAGGTAGTGATGACGAATCTGAGCGCGGCGGCGGTGGAGATCAAGGCCGGGGACCGGATTGCGCAGCTAAGAATAGTGCGGCGGATTGAGGCGAAGTTTGAAGAGGTGAGTGAGTTAGTGGAGGCTTCGCGGGGTGCGGCGGGGTTTGGGAGTACGGGGCGCTGAGACTTTGTCTCGATGGTGTGGATTCGTAGGCGGCTTAACACTGATTTACACCGATAACTCCGATCAAGACTGCAACGTATCAACGTTTCTACGTTACTCCGCGTATGGAGTGCAAAGTAACGGGGCGTATGCTTTGTGGCAGTCAGCTTTGAGGAGACGCTATGAGTCAGGTTGCCGGGAATGGGATGCAGTGGCCTGCGTTGCCGTGGGAGGAGTGGGCGGATACGGCGAATACGCTGCATATGTGGACGCAGATTGTGGGGAAGACAAGGTTGGCTCTGACTCCACTGCAGAACCACTGGTGGAATGTGCCGCTCTACGTGACTGCGCGTGGGTTGGGGACGTCGGCGATGGCGTGTGGGGATGATGTGCTGGATGTGGAGTTTGATTTTGTGGCGCATGTGCTGCATCTGCGGCTGGGGTCGGGGAGGGACCATGTGCTGCCGCTGCGGGCGCAGACGGTGGCGGAATTTTATGGTGAGTATATGGATTGTCTTAAAGAGCTTGGGGTGTCGGTGGAGATATGGCCGATGCCGGTGGAGGTGGCGAATCCAGTGCGGTTCGATCTGGATATGGAGCATAGGTCGTATGACCCGGAGTATGCGCATCGGTTCTGGCGGGTGCTGGTGGGGGCTGAGAAAGTGTTTCGGGCGTTTGGGACTGGGTTTCTGGGAAAGGTTAGTCCGGTGCATTTCTTCTGGGGGAGTTTCGATCTGGCAGTGACTCGGTTTTCCGGGAGGGTGGCTCCGCCGCGGGAGGGTGCGGATTTGATTCAGCGGGAGGCCTACTCGCATGAGGTGATCTCGGCGGGGTTCTGGCCGGGCAATGGAGGGTACGGGGCGGCGGCGTTTTATTGCTATGCGGCTCCGGTGCCGGAGGGATTGAGCGAGAAGATGGTTCGGCCTGCTGGTGCGGGGTGGGATAAGGCGTTGGGGGAGTTCATGTTTAAGTACGAGGCGATGCGGACGCTGGATGATCCGGCAGGCGCGCTGAAGGAGTTTGTGGAGAGCGCGTATGCAGCGGCGGCGGATTCGGCGAAGTGGGACAGGGCGGCGCTGGAGCGGCGGTGAGGTTTCGAATGATTGAGATGTGGATTTAACGTGCAACAATCTTAATAGCGAGCTATGTCCAATACGCACGTTCAGCCTCTGGTACAAACCCCCTCTCCAGCGCAGATTACCCCCGCGCTGCTCAAGCAGCACAGCATCACCGTGGATGAATACGCGCGGATTGAGGAGGCGTTGGGGCGGGTGCCTTCGCTAACAGAGCTGGGGATTTTTTCGGTGATGTGGTCGGAGCATTGCTCGTATAAGTCTTCGAGGGTGCATCTGAAGCGGCTGCCGACTCGCGGCGAGCGGAGGACCGGACCCGGGAGCGTGGTGCAGGGGCCGGGGGAGAACGCCGGGATCATCGATGTGGGGGATGGGTGGGCTTGTGCGTTCAAGATTGAGTCGCACAATCATCCGAGCTATATCGAGCCTTATCAGGGCGCGGCTACTGGGGTTGGTGGGATTCTGCGGGATATTTTTACGATGAATGCGCGGCCACTGGCGGTGATGGATTCGCTGCGGTTTGGCCCGCTGGATGATGCGGAGCCGGATGAGGCGCTACGGCGGAGGAATCACCAGATTGCGACGGGTGTAGTGCATGGAGTCGCTGGGTATGGGAATTGTTTTGGGGTTCCGAATCTTGGTGGCGAGACTCGGTTTGAGAACTGCTATTCGGGGAATCCGCTGCTGAATGCGTTTGCGCTGGGGCTGGTGCGAAAGGATGAGATCTTCTACGCGAAGGCCGTTGGTGTGGGGAATCCGGTGATCTACGTTGGCGCGAAGACTGGGCGCGATGGGATCCATGGGGCCACGATGGCGAGCGAGGAGTTTACTGAGGGCTCGGAGCAGAAGCGGCCTAATGTGCAGATGGGCGATCCGTTTATGGAGAAGTTGCTGCTGGAGGCTTGTCTCGAGGCGATGGCTACCGGCGCAGTGCTCGGGATTCAGGACATGGGCGCGGCTGGGTTGACTTGTTCGACTTGTGAGATGGGGGCGCGTGGCGGGCTGGGATTGACTGTGGAGCTTGATCGAGTGCCGCAGCGTGAGACGGGCATGACGAGCTACGAGATTATGCTGTCGGAGTCGCAGGAGCGGATGCTGCTGGTGGCTGATAAAGCGCGTGCGATTGAAGTGCTGGATGTGTTTTCGAAGTGGGGGCTGGATGCTTCGATCGTTGGCGAGGTGACGGAGAAGCCCCATATGGTGATCACTCAGCATGGGGTGCTGGTCGCGGATATTCCGAATCAAGCGCTGACGGATGATGCCCCGCTATACCACCGGCCTGTTGGTGTGTGGAAGGCTCCGGTGCCGCTGGATCCGCCGGCCCGGGTGCTGGAGGAGTTGAATAAGCCGCGGGACTATACGGCTGATCTGAAGAAGCTGCTGGCGAGTGCGAATATCTGCGATAAACGGTGGGTATTTGAGCAGTATGACTCGATGGTGCAGACGAATACTGTGCAGGGCCCGGGTGGTGAGGCTGGTGTGATGCGGATTAAGGGGACCGGGAAGAGCTCGGGTGCCGCGCGTCATCCCGGAGTTCTGGGTACTCTGGCAGGACTGGTGGCCTCTTCGACTCCTAAGGGCGAGGCGACTCTCGCGACCAATAATCAAGACGCCGCGAACCCGGTGGTTGCGCCAGATTCTTCGCATGAGTTTTCGAATACCGTGAAGGGTGATCGCGGTTTGGCGATGGCGCTGGCGGGGAATGGTCGTTGGACTTATCTCGATCCGAAGCTGGGCTCGATGCATGCCGTGGCTGAGGCGGCGCGGAAGGTGGCTTGTACGGGGGCTACTCCGGTTTCGGCTACGAATTGTTTGAACTTTGGGAATCCGGAGAAGCCGGAGATTATGGCTCAGCTTTCAGCGGCGATTGATGGAATTGCAGAGGCGTGTACCGCGTTGGGAACTCCGGTTACGGGTGGGAATGTTTCGCTATATAACGAGACGAAGGGTGAGGGGATTTATCCGACTCCGGTGCTGGGGGTTGTGGGAATTATCGAGGATGTGACGAAGGCTGTTCCTGCGGCGTTTCAGAAGGCTGGTGATGCGGTTTTGTTTCTTTCTGCCTTCCAGGGCGGGGGGCGTCAGGCAAAGCAGGATTTTGGTTCGACCGATTATGCGAAGAGTGTGATGGGTGAGTTGTGGGGCGTTCCTCCAGTGCTGAATTTGCAGGAAGAGGCGGCGTTACACAGAGCGCTTGGAGCGCTTGCTGAGAAGAAGCTGCTGGTTTCAGCGACTGATCTTTCGGATGGTGGCTGTGCTGCGGCTTTTGCGAAGGCTGGTTTCCCGAAGGAGTTTGGAGTGCAGATTTCGATGCGGCTTAACTCTGACGATCCGTTTGCGATCAAGGAGCGTTTGTTTAGCGAGATCGGTTCTTCGGTAATTGCGACTGCCGATCCGAGCGAAGGTGGAGGAGATTCAAGCGGTGCTTCGTGATTGTCCTGGGGTGTGGGTGTTTCCTCTGGGAGAAGTAACCAAGGGGCGTTTTCAGATTGTGATTAATGAGAAGACGGTTATCGATTCACCTGTTAGTGAACTGAAGGCTTCGTGGTCGGGCGCGCTGGAGGAGCAGTTGGCCGGTGAGGTGGTCACGGCATGAGCGATCTGCGCGAAAAATCGTTGGCGGCACAGGAAGATATGCAGGGATCCTTCGCTTCACTGAGGATGATGCCTTCCGAGACTGATGCGGAGATAGAGGTCGACGAGGAAGACGGTACGCCGTTCGATAAGCTGCGCGAAGAGTGTGGGGTTATGGCGGTTTATAACCATCCGGATGCGGCACGGATGACTTACTGGGGGCTGTATGCGTTGCAGCATCGCGGGCAGGAGTCGGCGGGGATTGCGAGCGCGGATGGGCAGCAGGTGAACGACATCAAGGGGATGGGATTGGTGTCGGAGATCTTTACCGATGAGGTGCTGGCCCGCCTGCCGGGGCATATGGCGATTGGGCATACGCGGTATTCGACGACGGGAGACTCGGCGCTGTTGAATGCGCAGCCGATTTCGGTGGAGTCGACAAAGGGTTTGATTGCGATTGCGCATAACGGCAACCTCGTCAACCTGGGGAACTCGAAGGAGCGGCTGGAGCGCGATGGTGCTGTGTTTCAGACGACGAGTGACTCGGAGATCATCATTCAGTTGATTGCGCACTCGAAGCGGTCGACGCTGGTGGATTGCATTGCGGAGTCGCTGGGGCAGGTTGAGGGCGCGTTTTCGATTGTGATGATGACGCGAAACAGGATTTTCGCGGCGCGTGATCCGCACGGATTTCGGCCGCTGTCGATGGGCCGGATTGCGGGTGTGGATGGGGCTCCGGATACGTTTGTGTTTGCGAGCGAGACGTGCGCGTTCGATCTGCTGCATGCGAAGTATGAGCGCGATGTGAAGCCGGGTGAACTGGTGATGGTGTCGGAGGAGGGCGTTACTTCACGGTATTTCGACACTACGACGCGGCAGGCGAGTTGTATTTTTGAGCATGTTTATTTTGCGCGGCCAGACTCGAAGATTTATGGACGGTGGGTGCAGAAGAGCCGTGAGGAGATGGGGCGGCAGCTTGCTCGTGAGTCTCATGTTGCGGCGGATCTTGTGGTTCCGGTGCCTGACTCGGGTGTGACGGCAGCGTTGGGGTATGCGGCGGAGTCGGGGATTCCGTTTAATCTGGGGCTGATTCGTAATCATTATGTCGGGCGTACGTTTATTCAGCCGGAGCAGAGGGTGCGCGACTTCGGGGTGAGAATGAAGCTGAATCCGGTGCGATCGCTGCTTGAGGGCAAGCGAGTGATCCTGATCGATGACTCGATTATTCGTGGGACGACTTCGCGGAAGATTGTGCGCATGGTGCGGGCAGCGGGCGCGAAAGAGGTGCATTTGCGGATCTCGTGTCCTCCGACGATCTCGCCTTGTTTTTATGGGGTGGATACGCCGAGTAAGAAGGATTTGATTGCGGCGAACCAGACCATTGAAGAGATTCGGCAGTACATTGAGGCGGATTCGCTGGCGTATCTGTCGCTGGTCGGGTTGACGCATGCGTGCACGACGGGGGAGCCGGCGGAGGGGCTATCTCCTGGGGATTTTTGCACGGCTTGCTACACGGGGGACTATCCGACGCAGTGGGTGGATGTGTCAGAGATTCTGCCGGCGGTTGCGGCGGTCTAAGGTCTGATGCTCGGTAGACAGAATTGCGATAGCGAAGAGCGGTGGGCGCTTCGTTCTTCCTAACTTCAATTGGAGAGTTTTATTCATGAGCAGTTATCCGCGCGTCTCAGAGCTTTCAGCGGACAATCTTGGAATCTGGGCGTCTGCACTTTGCGTGGTGCACTGCATCGTGACGCCGATTTTGATCTCCGTGTCTGCGGTCTTTGCGCACCTTGTTCCCGGTGAGGAGAAGACGCATCGTACTCTGGCGGTGGGCGTTGCGGCGCTGGGCGCGATTGCACTGGTCAAGGGGTTTCGGACACATGGACGCCGGCGAATTCTTGGGTTGATGACGTTTGGCCTGGGTTTTATTTTTGCGGGAGCATTCTATGGTGACCGTCTGCCATCGCATGGATATGAGGTTGCGGTGACGATGACTGGGAGCGCTCTGATGATCTGGGCACACCGGATGAACCACACGTTCTGCACGGATTGCAGGCGGTGTGTGCCAGATGACGCGAGCGCCTGTCGATAGTGAGCCTACGGCGTCGGTGGTTAGTGGTCTAGTGGGCTTCGGTCTCGCTGGGGTGCTTGGCGGTGAATTCGGAGCAGCAGGGTTTTTCGGCGGGTTGGAATTCCATGAATTCGACGCGGGTGAGGTCGGGGTCGTAGAGGTTGAGCTGGATCTTGCCGTCGCGGCCCATCTGAGATTTCGTGCAGTTGGGCCCCTCACAGTGATTCGCTGCAAGCTTCGCGACAGTGTCTTTCATGTTGACGACGCCGAGGGAGAAGTGATCCATGACGCCGATGTGTTGGAGCGTGGGATTGGGTGGATTGTTGAGCATGTACTCGATCCAGTCGGTGCCATCGGGGACCTGGAGGCTGACCCAGTTGATGGTGTCGGGTTTGGGGCCGCCGTACCAGTAGGGGCGAAAGCCGAGGATGCCGCGCCAGAAGGCGTCTTCCTTTGCCCGGTCGGTGACCATGAAGCCGGCGTGGATGATGCGATGAGAAGGCGCGTCGGGGGATGGCTTGGGCAGGGCTGTGGGTTTGGCGCCCTGCTGGACGAAGAGGACGAGATTGCCTTCGGGGTCGTGGACGCCGAAGGTGCCGTGTTGGAGCGGCTGGTCGATGGGGATGTTGTGGGCCTTGAGGTAGCGCTCGAGGGCTGCGGCGTCGCGAGTAGTGAAGGCTACGGCCTCCATGCGTGAAGCCGGAGGCGGAGTAGGAAGCGGTTTGACTTCGAGCCACTGCGAGCTATTGACGGTGTAGTAGGTGATGCCATCGGTTTCTTTACTGGGGAGGCCGAGGGTTTTGCCGTAGAAGGCTGCGGACGCGGCGGGATCGGCTGCGTAGCCGCGAAAGAAGGCTACACCTGTGATAGCTGGACGTTGTGGGGTTTGTCCGAAAGAGAAGGCGGTAAAGAGCAGAAGCAGAGGGCTAAGTCTTCGCATAGGCCCTCTACTCTAGTGGACGGATTTAGTGTGGTCAAAAGAAGAAATGTCTAGTTGATGCGATCTGCTATGGAATCTGCTCCATGTGCATGGAGAGGTAGTCCATTTGCCAGTCGGGTTTAACGCCGTGCTGCCGGACGAGAGTGGCGAGTTGAGCGAAGTGACGGATGCTGTGCAGGAGGGCATGGAAGAGGATGGTCTTTCGATTGGACCGGAGCCGGCCTGCAGTGCGGGTTGGAAATTCAATCTCCTCATCCCAGTCTGTATCGGCAGCGAGTGACTGTTGAAAGAGCGCGATGGCGCGAGTGTGAGTGGCGAAGATCGAGTCGACGGAGTCGAGGGGTATTTCGGCATAGTCGGAGATAGGCAGATCGGCGATGCGCTGGGCGTAACGGAGCTCGACTGCGACGATGTGCTGGAGAAGCTCTGCAACGGTCTTTGTGCCTGTTATGTCGCAGGCCTTATCGAGAAGCTGGTGATGATTGGACAGGAGCTTGCGCCAGTTTTGCGTCGTATTCTCGTTCCAAGCGATGATGTCTTCGGCGGAGAGGATTGGTTGGCTCATGGAGCTATTTTCCTTTCAGGGCGCGGTGGCCTATGTCGCGGCGGAATTGCATGCCTTCGAAGGAGATCTTTGCCAGTTCGGCGTAGGCTTTGTCGAGAGCGGTTTGCAGATCGGGTGCAACAGCGGAGATGGCGAGGACGCGGCCACCGGCGGTGACGAGTTGGCCGTCTTGGATGGCGGTGCCGGAGTGGAAGACGACCACGTCCTGGGTTTGGGTCCTATTTGCAGGTAGGCCGGTGATGGGTTTGCCTGAGGTGTATTTACCGGGGTAGCCGCCGCTGGCTGCGATGATGCAGACGCTGGCTCCCGGGCGCATTCGGATGGTGAGGTGGTTGGCGGTGCCGTCGATGGAGGCGTTGAAGAGATCGACGATGTCGGTTTCGAGGCGGAGGAGGATGGCTTCGGTCTCAGGGTCGCCGAAGCGGGTGTTGAACTCGAGGACCATGGGGCCGCGTGGTGTCATCATGATGCCGCAGAAGAGGATGCCTTTGAAGGGGATGCCTTCGGAGCGCATGCCGTCGACTACTTTTTGCGCGATGTTGCGCAGGAGCCACTGGCGCATGGCTGGGGTCGCGATGCCGTCGGTGGAGTAGGCGCCCATGCCGCCGGTGTTGGGGCCGGTGTCGCCTTCGCCTATGCGTTTGTGGTCCTGGGCGGAGGCGATCTCGATGGCGTGTGTGCCGTCGCAGAGAGCGAAAAAGGAGAGCTCTTCGCCCGTGAGGAATTCTTCGAGGACCACTTCTGTTTCGATGGTGCCCAGGAGAGTGCCGCTAAACATCTGGGCCGCGGCTTCTTCGGCTTCGAGGTGGGTGTTGCAGATGACTACGCCTTTGCCTGCGGCGAGGCCGGAGGCTTTGACGACGACGGGGGCGGTGAAGCGGGAGAGTTCTTCGCGGACCTCTTCGAGAGTTGTGCAGATGGCGTGGGCCGCGGTGGGGATGTCGTGGCGCTGCATAAACTCTTTGGCGAAAGCTTTGCTTGTTTCGAGCTGAGCAGCGTCCTGGGTGGGGCCAAAGACGCGATAGTCGCGTTTGGTGAGCTCGTCGACGAGGCCGACGGAGAGAGGGAGTTCGGGGCCGATGACGGTGAGTGCTGGCTGCTCGATGACGACGATGTTGACCATCTCGTGGAGGTTGCCGGGGTCGACCGGGACACAGCGTGCGAACTGGGCGATGCCAGCGTTACCGGGTGCGCAAATAACCTCCGTGATTTGAGGTGATCTTCGGAGCGCCCAGACTATAGCGTGCTCACGCCCTCCCCCACCGATTACCAGAACCTTCATCCGTTGACTTACTCCTGTTGTCTGCTCGATTTATATTCCGTCTTCGAGGCTAGGTGTCAGGGAAGATGAAGTCAAACCGTGGGGTTATTTGATGGCGACGGAGATGGCTTCAGCGAGGGAGTGACTCAGAAGGGCGGGTTTTGCGGCGGTGCCGATGCGGACCTGGTAGGCGCCCTGGAAGGGAAGTTGCTCGCTGAGGGTGAGGCGCACGCCGGGGCGGATGCCCTGCGAGGCGAGGTAACGGAGCATCTCGGGATCGTTGTCTGAGACGCAGGAGACCTTGGCGGATTGGCCAGGGCGGAGTTGCGAGAGAGATTGCGGTTCCTCGCTGTTATGGGTTGGGAGCGAGCCGTCGAGTGCCGGGATGGCGTGTCCGTGGGGGTCGAACTCGGGGTGACCGAGTTTGGCGGCGATGCGTTCTTCGAATCGCTCGGAGATGAAGTGTTCGAGACGCTCAGCCTCCTGATGAACCTCGTCCCAGGGATAGTCGAGGATCTTATGGAGGAAGGTTTCGATGAGGCGGTGATGACGAATGATCTCGAGTGCGCGCTTCTTTCCTGCCTTTGCAAGCTTGACGCCGTGGTGCTTTTTGTACAGGACAAGGGGAGGTTCCTGTGCAGCAAGCTTTTGCAGCATGTTTGTGACCGAGGCTGCGGTGATGGACAGATGAAGGGCGATCTCGGTGCTGGAGACCTGACGCTCCAGACGTCCGCTCAACTGAAAGATGGCTTTGAGGTAATCGTCGATCGCTTCACTGCCGTAGGGTGAGTTTCTCTTGTCGATCACATGCGTTGGCCTGGAAGAAGAATTTGCCATGGTTACAAGTTGACTTAGCTTAGCATTAAAGTAATATTTAGGTATGGCTAATGTTGCCGTGGGAGAAGAAAAGCCATCCTTTGGCCCCCGATTCAGACGGAACGAGATGTGGACCTACTTTGGTCCCGCGTTCGTCGCGTCGGTCGCGTATATCGATCCGGGGAATTTTGCGACCAATATTGAGGGTGGGAGCAGGTTTGGGTATCGCCTGCTGTGGGTATTGCTGTGGTCGAATGCGATGGCCATTTTGATTCAGTATCTTTCGGCGAAGCTTGGAATTGTGACGGGGCTTACGCTGCCGCAGAACTGCAGGAAGCATTTTTCAAGGCCGATGACGTTTTTCCTGTGGGTTGCAGCAGAGGTTTCGGCGATTGCGACCGATTTGGCTGAGTTTCTTGGGGCTGCACTGGGGCTTTATTTGTTGTTCGGCCCCGCTCTGCTGGCGCATGGATGGTCGCGGACGGAGACGTTGTTTGCTGCAGCGCTGGTCTCTGCGGTGGGGGTGTTCCTGATTCTTGCGCTGGATCTGGCTGGGTATCAGTGGCTTGAGCGCGGGATCATGGCGTTTGTGGGGGTGATCGGGCTTTGCTATGGGTTTGAGATTTTTCTGGTGCATCCGGACTGGAAGTTGGCGGCCTTTCGTACGCTGGTGCCTACGCTTGATCCCAAGGACCTGCATGGGAGCCTGTACGTTGCGGTAGGAATGCTGGGAGCGACGGTGATGCCGCATGTGGTGTATCTGCACTCGGCACTGGTGCAGCCGCGACGGCTGGAGATGGTGAAGCAGCCGATCGTTCCGGGCGCTTCGCGACGGCGGAGTTTTCTGCGGTTTGAGCTGGTTGATGTGTTTGTCGCGATGAATGGGGCGTGGCTGATTAATTCGGCGATGATTGTGATGGCGGCGGTAGCGTTTGGACATCTTTCAAATCCGGTGACGACGATTGAGGATGCACATCGAACGCTGGGGCCATTGCTGGGATCGGCTGCGGCTACGGTTTTTGCCGTGGCGTTGTTATGTTCGGGGTTGTCGTCTTCGACGGTTGGCGTGATGGCCGGGCAGGTGATCATTGAAGGGTTTCTGGACATTAAGTTTTCTATCTTTCTGCGGCGGCTGATTACTATCATTCCTGCGTTGGTCGTGATTGCCGTGGGCCTCGACCCGCTGAAGATTCTTATTTTGTCGCAGGTAGTGCTGAGCTTTACGTTGCCGTTTGCGCTGATTCCGCTGCTGGTGCTGACGAATCGAGCTTCGGTGATGCGGAGTTTTGTAAGTGCGGGGCGAACGCGGGTGGCAGGATGGTGTGCGGTGGGGGTTATTTTGACGCTGAATGTTGTTCTTCTGGGGCAGATCGCGTTTGGGCGGTAGAGACTAGCTTTCGAAGCCTGGTCTCGAGCGGCGGATGCGGGTGAGTAGTACCGCGGGACGTAGCGACGGAGGGTAGTGAACCAGGCTGGCGACGAAGGCAGGCAGGGTATCGTGCGCGATGCCCAGGCTGGCTGGAACGACGTAAAGGTTCATGACCGTTTCGGAGATGAGCAGAGAGGCGGCTGCGCCATAGAGGCCCCAGGTGCGCGCGAAGAAGTAACAGGCGATGCAGGTGAGGCTAGTGCCGAGGACGTAGTAGGTCGCGAGTTTCTGATGCTGATTGGTGGAGGTGATGAGCGTTGCGCTGGTGGACCAGAGCGCGTAGAAGATGACGACCAAAAGGAGCATGCCGAGGAGGCGGCGGCTCGGCGGGACGTGGCCTGAGGTCCAGTGGGTGAGGAACCAGGGACCGAAGATCATCATGGCGAGGACGACGATGACCGCGACGAAGAGGGCGAGCTGACAGGCGCGGCGGAGCAGGGTGCGGATGAGGTCGTAGTTGCGGGCTCCGTAGGCGATCGACATCTCGGGCTCGAAGGTGGTGTTGATCATCTGGACCATCTGGAGGGCGACGCGGGAGACAGTGCGTGCGGTTCCGAAGATGACGACGGCGACGGGGCCGAGCGCGTAACCGACGGCAAGGAGGGTCCCCTGAAGGTTGAGAGCATTGCCCGCTGGAAAGCCCATAAAGGCGATGGCCATTGGGGTTAGTCTGCGAATTTCGGAGCGGCTGGCGTGGCTCCATCCGAACCGGATCCAAGGGATGTCGTGGTAGGTGAAGAGGCAGAGGGCGAGTGTGCCGGCGATGTTTGTAGCGGCAAAGACGAGGGCGGTTGTGCGGGGACCACTGCCGAGTGCAACGGCGGCGATCATGCTGCCGAATGCCGTGAACGAGATGATGGTTTTGAGGGCGGTGCCGTAAGGGTAGCGTCCAATGCAGCGATAGGCGGATTGCAGGAGTTGTTCGAGTTGTCCAAAAAGGACGGAGATGCCGAGGTAGAAGATGATCCACTTGGTGTCGTGTTGGCTGATGTACGTCAGCTTCAGAAGGTGGGCGGCGGGAAGAAAGTAAAGCGCTCCGACGAGTAGAACGAGGACGGTGGAGCAGATGAGGACGATGAGCCACCAGCAGCTTTGGAAGACGCGGAGGGCGTCTTCGCGGTCGTTGCGTGCGACCATCATGGTCATCTCGTTGCCTGCAACGTTGCCGAACCCTATGCTGCTGAAGTTGAGATACGAGGGGATGGAGTTGAGGATGAGCCACTCGCCGAAGAGAGGCGTGTTCCAGAAGTGGAGGAAGACGGGCACCTGGATGAGCTGAATGATGGTGGAGGCGAGCCTTCCGATCCAGTTGACGATAAAGCCAAGGAGGAGCCGCCGCTTTGTGTGACCATCCATGCTCATGCTGAGGTGTGTTGCGAGGTGCTGGGGCAAGTCTAATGGCTGGATAGTGTGCGCGCCTATGGCTTAAGCGGTGCCAATGGTGACTAGTCTTCGCGTAGCTTGCGGTCGATCTGGAGTTTTTCTGTGGTGAGTTTTTTCAGCATTTCCTGATCGCCGCGACGGTCGGCTTCGGCGATGAGGGTGCGCAGTTCGCGTTGGCGATGCTCAAGGTGGCGACGATTGAGAGCGTGGAGGGCATTTTCGACCTGCTCAGTCATGGATTGTGTGTTGGATGACGATGCGGGGTCGGCTTCATGTTGTAAGGCGCGGGCGAGAAGGACGTGGCTGTGCTGATCTTGCGCGACATCGAGCGGGTTCTGCGGTGCCGGGGCGTTCGAGAGAGCTTCGAGGAGAGCGGCGGAGGGAAGGCTATCGTACCACTCGGGATGGTGGGAGAGTTGTTCGGCGGCGAGATTGCGGGCTGGGTCGCTTTCGGGAAGGACCAAGGCGCGGAGGAGGATGCGCTCGGTCTCGCTGGCGGGATCGTGGGTGTGGGCGCGGACGCTTTCGACGCGTTGGGCTGCGGCTTGTTTGAGTTCCTGCCGAAGGATGGCGGAGTCGATGCCGAGTTTTTGTGCGGCGTCGGCGGCGAATTCGTCGCGCTGGATGCGGTTGGGCATGCGGCGAATGTGAGGAAGGAGGAAGTTGAGGGCTTTGACTTTGGCGTCGGCGGTGCGGCCGGGAAACTGCTCGCGGGCGTGGTCGATGAGGTAGTCGGAGTGACGCTTGGCGCTGCGCAGGGCGGCCATGTAGGACTGGACGCCTTGCTGGCGGATGAATCGATCGGGGTCCAGGCCGCCTTCGAGGGTGACGATTTTGACTTCGAAGTCTTCTTCGGTAAGGAGGGCTATGGATTTTTCTGTGGCGGCGATGCCGGCGGTGTCGGGGTCAAAGTTGACGATGACCCGGTTGGCGAAGCGTTTAAGGAGGCGGATCTGCATCTCCGTGAACGCTGTGCCTGAGGTGGCGATGACGTTTTTTATGCCCGCCATGTAGACGGAGATGCAGTCCATCTGGCCTTCGACGAGCAGGGCGAAGCCCAGGGTGCGGATGTCGGCTTTGGCTTTGTCGAGGTTGAAGAGAATTTGACCCTTGCTGTAGAGAGCGGTTTCGGGAGAGTTGAGATACTTCGCTATGTCTCGGCCCTTTTCGTCCTGTGCGTCGAGGGCGCGGCCGGTGAAGGCGATGGTTTTGCCTTGCTCGTTGGCGATGGGGAAGGTGATGCGTTTGCGGAAGCGGGCGTAGAGCTGGCCCTGACTTCCGTCGGCCTGCTCCTTGGAGCTGAAGAGACCGCTGGCTCGGAGAATTGGGTCGGGGAAGTGTTTGGCCAGCTGCTCGCGCATGTGGTTGAAGTCGTCGGGCGCGTAACCGATGCGAAATTTTGTGATGGTGTCCGGAGTGACGCCGCGGCTGGTGAGGTATTCGCGGGCGCGGGCGGCCTCAGGGGCTTTGAGCGCGGCTTCGAAGTACTGGGTGGCAGCTTCGTGGATGTCAATGAGTTGGCGGCGGAGGCCGGCTTCCTGGGCCTCTTCGGGGGAGCTGAATTCGCGCTTTGGGAGGGGGATGCCGCATTTGGTGGCGACGGCGCGGATGGCCTCTGGGAAACTGATGTTCTCCATCTTCATGACGAATGTGAAGACGTCACCCTTTTCGTGACAGCCGAAGCAGTAGAAGTAGCCATGGGTCGCGTTGACGGAGAAGGAGCCGGTTTTTTCTTTGTGGAAGGGGCAGAGACCGGTATAGTTCTGGGCTCCGGATTTGCGGAGCTTGAGGTAGTCGCCGATGATGCGGACGATGTCAGCTTGTTGCTTAACGAGTTGGGCGAAGTTGTCTGACACGCGTAAGGTTGGCGGCTCTCTCCTTATCTATCCTAATCGGAGGGTGCTGATCGTCCGGGTTTCAAGGCCAGGGCGGCAAGGTATCGATTTTCGCAGGCGCGGGAGTGGTGAATCGAGAGGGAGTTCTCTTTTCCTTCAATAAATACCGATTTGTATACAACAATTCTGCGCTGCTGTATAAATTTGCTACCAGCCGAAACTCGAGGAGATCGTAACGGATTCTGTTGAATCCAGATCGCTCCCGTTTCTGCGCAGGTTAGATCAGGAGAAGACCCAATGCAGACACGGAAACGACCGGGCGTTCGAATCAGCAGATGGATCCTTGCTATCGGAATTCTCTGCTGCACCGGAGGATTTGCTGCGACTACGCCGACTACGGGAGCGCGACTAATGCCCCAGGTGATTGAACAGTTTGCTGCCGATCGCATGAGCCTGAATCGCATTTATCCGGTTACGATCGCGACGGCGCGAATGGCGCGCTTTGAGAAGTTCGATAACGATACGTTGGTGACGCTGGCGGCAATGGACTTTGACAAATTGTCGCCGGAGGACCAGATCGACTACCTCTTACTGAAGAACCGCCTGACCGCTGACTTGCATTATCTTGCGATGGAGAAAAAACAGGTTGAGGAAATGTCGTCCCTGCTTCCTTTTGCGAAGACCATCGAAGGCCTGCTGGACAGCAAACGTGAGATGAAACGCCCTGATGCCGAGAAGGTCGCATCAGCGCTGACCGAGATGGTGAAACAGATGGAAGTTGTGCGGAAGCAGTTGGATCCGAAGGAGCATGGGAATGGCGGCGAGGAAAAGCCAAAGACCAATCCGGCTGTTGCCAACAGAGCGGTGAACGCTACGGGCCAATTGACTGCTGCGCTGAAAGAATGGTTTGGGCAGTACAACGGCTATGATCCAACGTTCACCTGGTGGGTGGATCAACCGTATAAGGATGCAGACAAGGCGCTGACAGGCTATGTGGCTTTTCTGAAAGAGAAGCTAGTTGGGATCGCTCCAGATGACAAGACGACGATCATCGGTGACCCGGTCGGGCGCGACGCGCTGATGGATGGACTGCAGGAGGAGATGATTCCGTACACGCCGGAGGAGCTGATTGCGATTGCGCAGACGGAGTACGACTGGTGTATGCGCGAGATGCTCAAGGCGTCGCGGGAGATGGGCTTCGGCGATGACTGGCATGCGGCGGTGGAAAAGGTGAAGCAGACGCACGTTCCGCCAGGGGAGCAGCCGGAGGTGATCCGCAAGTTGGTGTTGGAGGGGCGGGACTTTGTGGTGAATAACAACCTGGTGACGGTGCCTCCGCTGGCCGATGAGACCTGGTACATGATCATGATGACGCCGCAGCGGCAGTTGGTGAACCCGTTCTTTACCGGGGGAAATGAGCTGAGCGTTTCGTATCCGACGGATACGATGACCTTCGAACAGCGTGAGATGAGCATGCGCGGTAATAGTACTGCGTTGTCGCATGCGACAGCATTCCACGAGATGATTCCGGGACATTTTCTGCAGTTCTATATGTCATCGAGGTACAACACCTATCGCCGGAGTTTTTCGACTCCGTTCTGGCACGAAGGGAATGCGTTCTGGTGGGAGATGCTGTTTTGGGACAGGGGGTACAACAAGACTCCTGAGGAACGAGTTGGGGCTTTGGTCTGGCGGATGCATCGTTCGGCGCGTGTGATCTTTACGATGAACTTCCATCTGGGCAAATGGACCCCACAACAGTGCGTACAGTCGCTGATCGACAACGTGGGCTTTGAGCCGGACAATGCTACGGGCGAGGTTCGGCGATCCTTCGATGGCTCAGTGGGACCGTTGTATCAGATTGCTTATTTGATGGGCGCGTTGCAGTTCCGCGCGCTGCATCACGAGCTGGTGGATTCGAAGAAGATGACGGATCGGGAGTTTGCCGACACGGTCCTGCATGAGAATTCGATGCCGATCGAGATGTTGCGGGCAGATATGGAGCGGCAGAAGCTGACGAAGGACTTCAAGACAAGCTGGATGTACTACGGGGAGCATCCGACCCATCCTTAGATTGGGTAAGCGCGGGGCGAGAGCACAGAAGGCGAGGAGAGGTGTATGACGCGCAGCAAGGGATTGAGGTATGTGGCTGGCTTGGCCGCAGTGATGTGTGCCGGTATGGCCAATGCGCAGGTGACCAAAGCTGATTATGCTCGTGCGGCGGGGCTCACGGCGAAGTATCGGGACCTGACGGAGAATATCGCAGATGTTCCGACCTGGATCGAAGGCGAAGATGCGATGGTCTACAGCAAGAATGTGTGGACCGGGCACGAATTTGTTGTTGTCGATGCGAACAGTGGGACGAAGCAGCCTGCATTTGATCAGGTTCGGCTGGCTGCAGCGCTGAACAGTGCAGCTCACACGGATTTCAAGCCGGATAAGCTTCCTTTTGTGCGAGTGCAGTTTGTCGATCACCGCTCGGCTATTGAGTTCGGGGCGGAGCAAAAACGATGGCGGTGCGATCTGCAGAGCTATCACTGTGCGGAGGCTACGAATGGCGAGGGACGATCGCGGGATGATCACGGCGTCGAGGCGGCTGACCTGAACAGTCTTGTGCGGTCGAAGCCGTCACCGGACAAGAAGTGGGAGGCCGTGATCGAGAACTATAACGTAGTGGTTCGATCGCCAGACCGCAAGCAGCGCTTTGTGCTGAGTACGGATGGCTCGGAGGGTGATCACTATCTATTGAATTCGATTGCGTGGTCGCCGGATTCGACACGGCTGGCGGTGTATCGCGTGCGGCCCGGTTATAAGAGGATGGTGCATTACGTTGAGTCGTCGCCTGCGACGCAGTTGCAGCCGATTTATTCCGAAGTGGAGTATACGAAGCCAGGAGATGAGCTGGATTTACAACAGCCTGTGGTGTTCGATGTTGAGGGGAAGCGCGAGATCTGGGTCAGCAATGAGTTATTTCCTAACCCCTTCGATCTGTCGCGGATGGTGTGGTGGAAGGATGGGCGTGGAGTGACGTTTGAGTACAACCAGCGGGGGCATCAGGATTACCGTGTGATTGAAGTTGATGGCAAGACAGGCGCGGCACGTACGTTGATTGAGGAGAAGAGTGAAGCGTTTGTCGACTACAGATCGCTGATCATGAGCCAGACAGACACGGGCAAGAAGTATCGCTATGACGTTGCGGATGGCAAGGAGATCATCTGGGGTTCGGAGCGCGGCGGATGGGAACATCTTTATCTGGTTGACGGCGCAACGGGAAAGTTTAAGCAGCAGATCACAAAAGGGGATTGGGTGGTGCGCGCGGTCAATCGCGTGGATGAAGAGAAACGGCAGATATGGTTTGAAGCGAGTGGCATGAATTCAGGAGAAGATCCTTATTTCGTGCACGCGTACCGGATCAATTTTGACGGTAGCGGACTGACGCCGTTGACCGAAGCTGCCGGTAATCATCATGTGGAGTTTTCGGGCGATGGAAAATACTACGTCGATCTGGTGAGCACGATCGATACAGCGCCGGTGCTGACGCTCTATCGGACAGAGGGCAATGCGAAAGTCGCCGAGTTGGAACGCGGCAATATCGACAAGCTGAAGGCGGCGGGCTGGCATGCTCCAGAGCCGTTTGTGGCGAAGGGCCGCGATGGGAAGACGGATATCTGGGGAGTTGTGTGGAAGCCGGCGAATTTCGATCCGAAGAAGAAGTATCCGGTGGTCGAGAATATCTACGCAGGACCGCAGGGCTCCTTCGTACCGAAGATCTTTAGCACGCGGGCGGAGGCGCTGACGGAGCTGGGCTTTGTCGTGGTTCAGATTGATGGAATGGGGACGAACAATCGCTCGAAGGCGTTTCATGATGTGGCGTGGCACAACCTGAAGGACGCGGGTTTTCCGGATCGGATCGCGTGGCACAAGGCTTATGCAGCCAGCCATTCGTGGTATGACATTACCCGGGTTGGGATCTTCGGGACGTCAGCCGGAGGGCAGAACTCGATGGGTGCGTTGCTCTTTCATCCAGAGTTTTACAAGGTTGCGGTGTCCAACAGCGGCTGTCACGACAATCGCATGGACAAGATCTGGTGGAATGAGCAGTGGATGGGCTGGCCGATCGGTCCGCAGTACTCGGAGTCGTCGAATGTCGATAATGCGTGGCGTTTGCAGGGCAAGCTGATGCTGGTGGTAGGCGAGATGGACAAGAATGTTGATCCGTCGTCGACCTTCCAGGTGGCCGATCGTTTGGAGAAAGCAAATAAGACGTTCGATTTGCTTTATGTGCCGGGCGGAGGCCACGGCGCAGGAGGGGCCTATGGCCAGCGGAAGCTGCAGGACTTCTTCGTGCACAATTTGTTGGGTCAGGAGACGCCTTCCTGGAATGAAGAGGCTGTGCCTTCTGATTCTGCCAGTCAAGGAAGTCCGGGAGATAAATGATGGGAGAGTCGATTTGTTGCACGGTGAATTAAGTTTGTTGATGATCTAGAATCGGGCAACTATGGCATTCAAGTTTCAAGGTGTTGACTTCCTCGAGTTCGACTCCCTGCTTTCGGAAAATGAACTTCTCGTTCGCAACAGCACCCGCGCCTTTATTGAAGCAAAGCTGATTCCGATTATTGAATCGTGCAATCGCGAGGGGCGGTTCCCGCGTGAGCTGGTGGGGCCGATGGGCGAGCAGGGGTACTTTGGGGCTACCCTGGACGGCTACGGTTGCGCGGGTATCAACAATGTCGAATATGGGCTGATGACGCAGGAGCTTGAGCGCGGCGATTCGGGCATCCGAAGCTTCGTTAGCGTGCAGTCCGCGTTGGTGATGTACCCGATTTACGCGTTTGGATCCGAGGAGCAGAAGGACTTCTGGCTCCCAAAGATGGCGACCGGGGAGAAGCTTGGGTGCTTCGGGCTTACTGAACCTGATTTCGGCTCCAATCCCGGCGGAATGCGTACCCGCGCTCGCAAGGATGGTGATGGGTACGTTCTGAACGGCGAAAAGATGTGGATTACGTCAGGCAGCATCGCTGACGTTGCTGTGATCTGGGCGAAGCTGGAGGAGCCCGGCGTCTCGGCGGAAAATTGGCGCGTTCGCGGTTTTCTGGTGGAGACGGATCGTGCGGGGTTTACGGCTCATGATGTCCATGGCAAGTGGTCGCTTCGGGCATCGGTGACGTCTGGGCTCTCGATGCAGGAGGTGAGGATTCCTGCGGCGAATCTGCTGCCGAAGTCCGATGGGCTGAAGTCTCCGCTGATGTGCCTGAGCCAGGCGCGCTACGGCATCAGCTGGGGAGCGATTGGGGCGGCGATGGCCTGTTATGACATGGCATTGCAGTATTCCAAAGAGCGCAAGCAGTTTCGGGATCAGCCGATTGCGAGCCATCAGCTGGTTCAGGAAAAACTGGCGTGGATGATTACCGAGATTACAAAGGCGCAGCTGCTGTCGTTGCAGGTGGGCCGATTGAAGGACCAGGGGAGGGCAGGTTTCCAGCATATTTCGATGGCGAAGAAGAATAATGTGTGGATGGCTCTGGAGTGCGCGCGAATGGCTCGCGATATTCTTGGGGCTGCGGGCATCTCCGACGAGTATCCGATCATGCGGCACATGATGAATCTTGAGTCGGTTAAGACCTATGAAGGGACCCATGACATTCACACCCTGATCATTGGGCAAAGCATCACCGGTATTTCGGCGTTTTAGTTGCCCGCTTCGACAGGTGGGCTTCTGCTGGCGTTAGAATAATTAGGCATGTCATTTCGTTCGTGAAGCTCAGGTTCACGCAGGGGGAGTACAACTCATGGCGACAGAACACGTCGCGCTGGCTGCCGGTGAAGGTACCTCGGTTAAGTCAGACACGCAGCAGCCTTCGAAGGCCAACATTGTCAACGACTTCAGTATTCAGATTGCGACCGTTAACGGATCGGGATCGCAGTCAGCGAACTCGGTTCTGCTGAGGTCGATCTTCCGGATGGGTATTCCGGTCAGTGGCAAGAACCTCTTTCCTTCCAATATTGCCGGTTTGCCGACGTGGTACACCATCCGCGCCAGTAAGGACGGTTATGTTGCCCGCAAGAAGGAGATCGACCTTCTGATTGCGATGAATCCGGAGACGATGAAAGAGGACATGTTGTCGTTGCCTCCCGGCGCCGCGGCGATCTATGAAGAGTCGGCCAACCTGGCGCAATATCGCGACGATGTGGCATGTTATCCGGTTCCCTTCGACAAACTGACGGCTGCGGTTTGCCCTGAGGCGAAGTTGCGCAAGCTGGTCAAGAACATGATCTATGTTGGCGTTGCCGCGCAGCTTTTGAAGATGGATATGTCGGCGGTGGAAGCCGCCTTGCGCAAGCAGTTTGCCAAGAAGGTGAAGGCCGCTGACCTGAACTGGGCGGCTGTGCAGGCGGGTTACGATTACGCCTCGACGACGCTGACCAAGCAGGATCCTTTTGTGCTTGAAGTGATGAACGAGACCGCAGGCAAGATCATCATTGACGGAAATGCCGCGGCGGCGTTGGGCTGTATCTTTGCCGGCTGTACCGTGGCGATGTGGTATCCGATTACGCCGTCCTCGTCGCTGGTGGAGAACTTTATCGACTACGCCAAGCGGTATCGCATCGAAAAAGATGGCAAGGCTACCTTTGCCATTGTGCAGGCGGAGGATGAATTGGCCGCTATTGGAGCGGTGTTTGGAGCGGGTTGGGCTGGCGCGCGCGCGATGACGGCGACGTCGGGGCCTGGCATCTCGCTGATGGCGGAGTTCGCCGGACTTGGGTACTACGCGGAGTTGCCAGGAGTGATTTTCGATGTACAGCGTACGGGGCCTTCGACCGGTATGCCGACGCGTAATCAGCAGGGCGATCTGCTCTCTGTCGCGTTTCTTTCGCATGGAGATACGAAGCACGTCATGCTGATTCCGGGCAGTGTTAAGGAATGCTTCGAGATGGCGCAGGCTGCGTTCGACCTGACGGAGCAGCTGCAGACACCGGTCTTCGTGATGTCCGATCTCGATCTGGGTATGAATAACTGGATGTCGGAGCCGTTTGCTTATCCGGACAAGCCGCTGAATCGCGGCAAGGTGTTGAGCGCTGAGGATCTGACGAGACTTGGCGGGTTTGCTCGCTATAAAGATGTGGACGGCGACGGCGTGGGTTATCGTACGCTGCCGGGTACGGAACATCCGCTGGCGGCTTACTTCACGCGTGGCTCGGGCCATAACGAGAAGGCGCAGTATACCGAGCGACCTGATGATTATTTCAACAATATGGAGCGGCTGAGCAAGAAGTTTGAGACGGCCCGCTCGCTGGTGCCACGTCCGGAGGTTGTGCAGACCGGCAACGCCAAGATCGGCTTCGTTGCTTTTGGAACCTCCGATTTTGCGACGCGTGAGAGCCGGGAGCAGTTGAACAAGGAATATAAGCTGGACACGGATTATTTGAGGCTTCGCGCCTATCCGTTCTCACGCGAAGTGCATGATTTTGTGGCTTCGCATGACCGAGTGTATGTCATTGAGCAGAATCGCGATGCGCAGATGCTAAGCCTGTTGAAGCTGGATCTGCCGGCGGAGGAGATTGTGAAGCTGCGAAGCATTCGCCACTTCAATGGATTGCCGATTGACGCGCGGTCCGTTACTGATGAACTTGTCACACAGGAAGGAATCTAAATGGGAACGACACCGGTTACAACTACTACTCCTGTGGATGCTCCGAAGGCAGCGGTGAAGACGAACCGTATTGGGCTTCAGGTGCTGGACTACCGCGGCGGTAAGACGACTCTCTGCGCCGGATGTGGGCACAATGCAATTTCTGAGCGCATTATCGATGCATTTTATGAGATGGGCGTTCAGCCGGAACGAGTGATGAAGCTGTCGGGTATCGGCTGCTCGTCGAAGAGTCCGGCTTACTTTATGAGCCGTTCGCACTCTTTCAACAGCGTGCATGGACGCATGCCATCGGTGGCGACGGGCGCTTTGCTGGCTAACCACACGATGAAGGCGCTTGGCGTGAGCGGCGATGGCGACACCGCTTCGATCGGCATGGGTCAGTTCGTTCATCTGCTGCGCCGCAACTTGCCAATGATCTACGTTGTCGAAGATAACGGCGTGTATGGGTTGACCAAAGGACAGTTTTCGGCGACGGCCGATATTGGGTCCAAGCTGAAGACGGGCGTGATCAACGATCTGCCGGCGATTGATATCTGCTCATTAGCGATTCAATTGGGGGCGACGTTCGTCGGCCGGTCTTTTTCCGGCGACAAGAAGCAATTGCTTGCCATGCTGAAGGCGGCCATCGCCCATAACGGCACGGTGCTTCTGGATGTGATCTCGCCATGCGTTACGTTCAACGACCATGAGGGTTCTACGAAAAGCTACAAGTACATGCAGGAGCATGAGGAGGCCATCTCTGAGGTTGGCTTTGTGCCTCATTTTCAGGAGATTGACGTCGAATACGATCCGGGTACGACGATCAACGTGCAGATGCATGATGGGAGCCATTTGCGACTCCGCAAACTGCATGAGAGCTACGATCCGACCGACCGCGTGGCGGCAACGACATCCCTTATGACTTCGCATGCCAAGGGCGAGGTGCTTACGGGCGTCTTTTACGTCGATACTCAGAAGCCCAGCTTTACGGAGCTGTTGAATCTTGTGGATGAGCCGTTAGGAACGTTGGCAGACGAACGGGTAAGGCCAAGCCGGGAAGTGCTGGATGACGTTATGCAGCGCTTGATGTAAGCGGAGAAACATCGCGACATGCCGAAGCCCCGGACCATTTGTCCGGGGCTTTCCTGTTTGCGGAGGTGCAGAGTTCTTATCTTCCGGTATGTTCGGCTTCAGCATCCGGTTCCGGGAAATCGGTGTCGCTGTCCTTTAGCATTTCGTCCTGGTCGCGATGGCCCAGTTGGCCTGAGAGGGAGCCATGCTGGGGGCGGCGTCCGGTTTCCGGGTGTGGCGTGTCGTCTTCCACTGCACCTTTGCGCATTCCTTCGTCGGGACGAGCTATTACGGGTTGTACCATGCTATTCTCCTGCGTTTCAGGTGCAGACAGAGGGTTTGACAGTAGCACGCGCTGTTAGGTTGGCTGAGAGGAACGAGTTTACTCTTATTGAATTTGAGATGCCAATTGCTTCAGGGTGGCGTAAGCTGTTGCCAGACAAAGAGAGCATAAAGCAGCCGATTATCTATGAATTCATCTTTCGCGCAGATCTACGGGCCCATCGCCGTTCTTATGATTGCGGCAGTCGGCTTCGCCATTACTCCTCTGGCGATAGCCTGGCTTTGGGCGAAGAGATTTTCTATCCACAAACCAGGTCCCGTGAAGAACTCTGTTTACGAGTGCGGACTCGAGTCGAAAGATAATGTATTGATTCAGTTCAGACCCGAGTATTACCTGTATGCCATTGTCTTTCTGATCTTTGACGTGGAAGCAATCTTCCTGTTGCCGTTCGCAGTGGCGTTTACAGGCTTGACGGTGAGTGCATCGATTGTCATGTTGATCTTCCTCCTGCTGCTCATCGAGGGGCTGGTCTGGATGTGGCGAAAGGGGGTTCTAATCTGGGTATGACAATGGACCCACAGATGAAGAACGAGTTAAGCAGACAGGGAATCTTCACAACGACGCTTGAAGAGGTTTACAACTGGGGCCGCAAGAGCTCCGTTTGGCCGCTTACCTTCGGACTTGCCTGCTGCGCGATCGAGATGATCGCGACGACAATGGCGCGCTACGATCTGGCCCGGTTTGGTGCTGAGGTATTCCGACCGTCGCCGCGGCAAGCAGATCTGATGATTGTCGCCGGCACTGTAACGAAGAAGATGGCTCCCCAGGTGGTGCGACTCTACAACCAGATGCCGGAGCCCAAGTATGTTATTGCGATGGGAGCTTGCGCGATCTCCGGCGGCCCATTCAAGCAGGGATATAACGTGTTGAAGGGGATCGACCGTTATATTCCGGTCGACGTTCATATTCCTGGGTGCCCTCCTCGCCCGGAGGCGCTGATGGATGCGTTTATCACGCTGCAGAAGAAGATTGATGCACAGAGTCTCACGGGAACGGACAGACCACGTTATTTGAATCCAGATGAGCCAAGTGAATTTGTTGTTCCGGAGTACGGTGCGCATGATCTGGAGCCGCCGAAGAACGTTAAATTGTGGAATATCATCTTCAAGCCCAGTGCTAGTGGGCCGAGCGCAACGGGTGACGATGGATCTGGAAAAGATTAAGTCGGGGATCGAAACAGCTGTTGCGGGCTGCCGCCTGCAGATTGTGCTTAACGGAAGTTCGTGTGCGCAACATTCACTGCTGATCGATCGGGAGAAGGCTGTGGAGGTCGCGAAGTTTCTGCGGGACGACCCGGAGTTGCGTTTCGACTACTGCTCGAACGCTACTGGCGTGGACTGGCTGGATGCGGAGACTTCGGAGAAGGTGAAGGTAAAGCGGCTTGTGGATGGTCAGGAACAAGAGGTCGAAGAGGTGCGGAAGATACGAACTCCGGGCTATCTCGAGGCGGTTTACCACCTGTATTCGATGGAGAAGAAGCATGGGCCACTTGTGTTGCGGTTGCGCACAGGAGACCGTACTGGGGAGGTTGCTTTGCCGTCGCTTACCCCTGTTTGGCGGAGCGCGGAGTTTCAGGAACGCGAGATCTTCGATTTGTATGGCATCGTCTTTGAGGGACATCCGGATCTGCGCCGCATCCTGATGTGGGATGAGTTCGAAGACCATCCCATGCGCAAGGATTATGTGGAACCCAGCGATTACGAATATGAGCCGACGCCGCATGACGCCGTGCTGGAGAAAGCGAAGCAGGCCCGCGCGATAGAGGGACAACAATGATTCGCTGTTTGCCATGGGCCCAGGAATAGAAATGATCGCAAACCAAGTTCCGGAATCGATACTTAATCAAGCGGTGGCCGAGGAAGACGCGCTGCTTGAAATCTCGCTTGGTCCACATCATCCGTCGACTCATGGTGTGTTTCGGATGGACGTTACGCTTGATGGCGAGCGAGTCATGAAGCTCAAACCGGTCTTCGGATATCTGCACCGGAACCACGAAAAGATTGCCGAGTCGGCTTCCTACCTGGCTTCGATGCCGTATACCGACCGGCTGGATTACATTGGATCGCTTACGAATAACTGGGCCTATGCGCTGGCTGTCGAGAAGTTGGCTGGGATCCAAGTGCCCGAGCGCGCTGAGTATATTCGCGTCATTACCGCGGAACTGACACGCCTCCAGAACCACGCCTCGACGATCGGGTTTTTGACGCAGGAGATGGGCGCAAGCGGGTCCCCGCTGATGTACTCCTTCCGCGAACGCGAAAAGATTCTCGATCTGTTCGAAGCGCTGACCGGCTCGCGCATGATGTGTAATTACATGCGTTTCGGCGGCTGTCGCGTTGACTTGCCTGCGGGGTGGCTTGAGCAGACAAGAAAGCTTGTCGCCGGTTTTCCCCGTTTTCTTGATGAATTTGAGCGCCTGCTTACTGGCAACGAGATCCTTCTGGCTCGCACCCAGGGTGTGGGGGTGCTATCGCGGGAGCTTGCGATTCAGGGCGGGATTACCGGGCCGATCCTTCGCGCGTCTGGCGTGAATTACGACATTCGGAAGGTGGATCGATACGGTATCTACGACAGATTTGATTTCAGGGTGCCAGTCGGGGAACATGGCGACGTTTACGACCGATACATGGTTCGCATGCTTGAGATGCGCGAGTCGGTGAAGATTTTGAACCAGGCACTGCAGGACATTCCTGAAGGGCCGATCATGGATGCGAAGACCAAGATTCGGGGTTTTCGGCCCAAGGCCGGAGAGGCTTACGGTCGAATTGAGTCAGCCAAAGGCGAGCTTGGGTTCTTCTTAATCAGTGACGGATCGCCTAATCCTTATCGATACCGGGTGCGACCACCGAGCCTGATCAACCTTACGGTTCTGGAAGACATGTGTCTTGGCTCCAACGTGTCGGACGTCATTGTCATCTTTGGCACGATTGATATTGTGCTGGGCGAAGTGGATCGGTAGACTTCCGGTGCGGCAGTTAAGCTGAATTTCTACGTTGTAAGAATGTGGTGGATCGCGACTTGAAGGGCTTGCATCATGCTGGGTGAAGGCATCGTAAAAGGTCTTGTCGAGACGGCCAGGAATTTTTTTGGCAGTTACGTCAGCACGGACCGCTTGACAACCGTGCAATACCCTGAGGACCGTCTACCCCAGATTGAGGCGACGCGGGATTTTCCTTTTCTCGTCTATGACGGGGACGATTGGAAGGGTGGGATGCGCTGCGTGGCGTGCCAGATATGCGAAAAAGAATGCCCGCCCAAATGCATCTACATTGAAAAGAGCAAGGACAAGAAGCCGGACGCATTAGGTAAGGCGCAGTTTTACCCCGCAGTCTTCAATATTGATGTTTCCGTCTGCATGAGCTGCCAGATCTGCGTCGAGGTCTGTCCGTTTGAAGCGATCAAGATGGATACGGAGTTTGAGTTGAGCACGGATGATCGGTTTGGAGGTCTGCTTTGGGATAAGGCTCGGTTGTCCAAGCCAAACGCGCATTATCAGAAGATCCATCCGACGGATGCGGCGGTGTCGGATGCGCTGCTCGCGGAAGAGAAGGCCAAGATGGAAGCTAAAGCAAAGGCGGCGACAGAGGCCAAGGCAAATACTCCGCCCCCCACTGCGCCTGTGGCAGGTTCTGGAGTTCCATCCGCATGATGATTTACTCGTCCTCCAACACGGTGCAGAGCTATGGGTGAAACGGCAGATCAGATCTTCGTGATTCTGCAACACCGGATCGTAGGCTACGCGCCTGCGAGCCTTCGGCCTATCCTCTCCGATGTGCTCGCGGTGGTTGCCATTCTTGGTGTGTTTGCGTCTTTGTTCGCGGTCACCACGGTTCTCGAACGCAAGGGGCTGGGGCGCATTCAGAATCGTTACGGTCCGAACCGCGTGGGCCCGTTTGGCTTTCTGCAACCACTCGCGGACGGGATCAAGTCGCTGACCAAAGAAGATATTGTGCCTCGGACGGCAGATAAGGGCGTGCACCTTTTGGCGCCGATCCTGTTAGTCCTGGCTGCCTTCACGCTTTTTTCTGTCCTGCCTTTGGGTCGGAACATGGTGTTGGCCAACCTGGATGCTGGAGTGCTTTTCTTCTTTGCGATCAGCTCGGTGATGGAGCTCACAATCTTTATGGCCGGGTGGTCGAGCCGCAATAAGTATTCGTTGTTGGGCGCGATGCGCGCCATCGCGCAGATGGTCAGCTATGAAGTTCCTTTGATCCTTGCGTCGGTGACAGTCATTATGGCTACTGGTTCCTTGTCAACCGTCGAGATCGTTGAAAAGCAGGCAGGATATACCGGAATTATGCCTCACTGGTTTGTCTTCACGCCATGGGGCTTCGCCGGATTTTTTCTTTTTATGATCGCAGCAACCGCGGAGTCCAATCGTTCTCCTTTCGATCTGCCGGAAGGAGAATCGGAGATTATCGCGGGTTATTTTACCGAGTACTCCGGGTTCAAGTTTGCCTTGTTCTTTTTGGGGGAATACCTCGGAATGTTTGCCATTAGCGGGCTGGGAATCACCTTGTTTCTTGGTGGATGGGCCGCGCCGTTTTCTTTTCTGACATGGGTTCCATCGTATCTTTGGTTCTTTGCAAAGCTACTTGCCATGATTGTCATGTTTATATGGATTCGTGGCACGCTGCCGCGGCTGCGAATGGATCAATTGATGAACTTTGCGTGGAAGTTTATGCTGCCGATGTCGCTAATCAATCTTGTTACCGCCGGAGTCTGGCATTTTTTACCGCAAGGCATCTTGCGGTGGATTGTCTGCAGTGTTCTTGTGGTCGTCTCTTATGTTCTGCTGGGTCGTGGCTTAACGCAGGGATGGAAGCTGGAGAAACGGGTTTATCAATTTGCTGAATAGCCAGAGATGGTGAAGACGAAAGGATCAGCTTGCTGTTTACGATCTTCGCGATATTGACAGTGGCAGGAGCTGTGGCGGCGATGAGTCTCCGCCAGCTCGTCCACTCAGTATTGGCGCTCACTGTGGCTTTTGCCGGTCTGGCTGCAGTGTATCTCCAACTCGGCGCACAATTCGTTGGGTTCGCGCAGGTCCTGGTCTATATAGGGGCCGTCGCGATTCTTGTGGTCTTCGCTATTCTTCTTACACGAGATAAGACGGCGACACCTCAATCGATCTTCGTGAGCTCCTGGAAGCAAGGCGTCGGGGTTGCTCTTGCCGTGTTCATGGTTTTGGCCTGGGCCCTCCACCGCAGTTCCATATCCCAACGTACGATGCCGTCGCAGCCTCTAGTCTCTATGCAGCAGATCGGCAATGGCCTGATGCTGAGATTCGGTCTTCCGTTGGAGATTATCGGTTTATTGCTGACGGTAGCCCTGATTGGAGCAGTCACTATCGCTCTGCAAGAAAAGAAAGAGAGGCGATGAGTCCGCTCACGAGTTGCCTCCTTCTTTCAGCCTTGCTCTTTGCCATCGGTCTGGCCGGTGCATTGATGCGCCGCAACGCAATCCTTGTGCTGATCGGGATTGAGTTGATGCTTAACTCTGCGAATCTAAATTTCATTGCATTCTGGCGGTATGGCCAACATCCCGAAGCGTTGACTGGGATGATATTTGTAATTTTCTCCATCGGAGTTGCAGCAGCAGAAGCAGCGGTTGGACTTGCGCTGATTATCTCGCTCTATCGGTATACCAAAACTACAAATATTGAGGAGGCGAATTCATTGCAAGGGTAAGGTGACGAAAGCTTGAAGACCGCCGATGAACGGCTTTCGTTTTTAAGATACGGAGAATCAGAAATCTTCAATAACCCGCGATATTTTTGAGACGACATGAGCTGGATAGTTCGAAATCTTTGGCTAATTCCCATCCTCCCCGCCCTTGCGGCGGGCATGAGTGCTCTTGCCAGGCAGCGAAATCGCAGGTTCGCGTCGTCGGTTGCCATTGCCTCCATGGTGGTCTCCTTTCTTCTGTCCCTCTGCGCGTTGGTCCGTACGCTTTCGTTCGGTGGCGAGGCACAGGTGACGAGGCAGGTCTTCAATTTCCCATGGCTCCAGTATGGTGGCGAGTGGTTGAAACTAGGGTGGATGCTCGATCCGCTCACTGCGGTGATGCTTGTGATGGTTACGTTTGTTGGCCTGCTGATCTTTATCTACAGCACGGCTTATATGGCCGATGACGAAAACTTCACACGCTTCTTCTGCTTTTTATCGCTCTTTGCGGCTGCAATGCTGGGAGTGGTGATTGCAAATAGCCTCCTTCTGCTTTTTATGTGTTGGGAGTTGGTCGGCCTGACCTCGTACCTGCTTATCGGGTTCTGGTATCAGAAACCCTCAGCAGCAGCAGCAGCTAAAAAGGCTTTCCTTACAACTCGAATCGGGGACCTGGCTTTTTTGCTTGGGATGGTTTGGTTGTTCTCACAGGCAGGTACGCTGCTTTTTTATGATCATGGCGCTGGCTGCCTGGAATATTCGTCCCTTACACGTTTAGTTGCGCAGAGTACATCGTTTGGAATGGCAGCGTCCACCGGTATCTCGCTGCTGATCTTTGCCGGTGCGGTTGGCAAGTCAGGCCAAGTGCCGCTGCATGTCTGGTTGCCGGATGCAATGGAAGGACCGACGCCTGTCAGCGCCCTGATTCACGCAGCAACCATGGTGGCTGCAGGTGTGTTTCTGGTTGCACGCGTCTATCCGCTAATGTCAGTGCACGGTGCAAATCTCACGCTTCAATCGACCGTGCCACTTCAGGTAGTTACATGGATTGGCGCCATCACCGCGGTCTTTGCGGCACTGATCGCCGTCGCGCAGGATGACATCAAGCGCATCCTTGCCTACTCCACCATTTCGCAGTTGGGTTACATGATGATGGGTTTGGGTGTTGGTGGCGTAGCGATAGGAATGTTTCATCTGATAACGCACGCTTTCTTCAAAGCGCTACTCTTTCTTGGAGCGGGATCAGTCATTCACGGCTGTCATGAAGAACAAGACATCCGCCGCATGGGCGGATTAAAGAAGTTCATGCCGGTAACCTTTGGCACTTACGCCATTGGGATGCTGGCACTTTGCGGATTTCCATTACTCTCCGGTTTCTGGAGCAAGGACGCTATCCTGCATGCCGCGCGCATGTGGGACATCTCGCGAGTGCCGTTCTATCTTGGAGCGTTTGGTGCCCTGCTGACGGCGTTCTACATGACTCGTCAGATGTGCTACGTATTCTTTGGTGCATCACGGTTGGCGGGGAATCAGACTCAATCTTCTGATGCAGATGTCGAACATGAGGAGCATGTCTTGTCGGTTGCGCCACACGAGAGTCCAGCTGTGATGACCATACCGCTAACGATTCTTGCCACGGCTGCAATCGTTTTGGGTGTGATTGGTACGCCGGCGTGGCCCTGGTTTGATTCCTTTTTGAATGGTGAGGCCGCAAAGCTAGATTTCACTGGCTTTTTTGAAAACGGCATTCTGCCTGTGATGCTTTTCTCCTCGTTGATCTTCTTCGCCGGGCTTGAGCTGGGATGGTGGCTTTACGGACGAAAACCAATTACCAACGCAGAAGCTCCAGATGTGTTGGAACGTTCGCTACCGCATCTTTTCAATCTTTTGCGCCACAAGTTTTATGTGGATGAGTTCTATCAAGCCACCTTCGTCCGCTGCAACGAATTGCTGGCGAGAGTCAGTGACTGGTTTGATCGTTGGATATGGAATGGCGCGGTATGGAGTGTGTCGCATGTGGTGCTCGGTCTTTCGCTGCTTGCGCGATCGGCGGATGCCTATATCGTGAATCCGGGGTTTGACCGAGGCTGCGACTCAGTAACTGTTGGAGGGAAGATTCTTGCGCGTCTGCAAAATGGCCGAACGCAAAATTATCTTCGCCTCGTCGGCATTGCGTTCGCAGCGCTGGCTCTATTTTTGATCTGGAGTGGAGCGCGATGACTCTTCCTCCACTGATCTCCTGCCTGACGGCGACGCCAATTGCAGGAGCGATAGTTATCCTTGCGTTCGCCAAGAGCCAAAAGGTGGCACGCAACTTAGCGTTTGTGTTTGCTTTCTTGAGTCTTGCGATTGTTCTCTTATTGTGGCATTGCTTCAACCCGGCTTCGGGGACTCTTCAGTTTGAAGAGTTGCACTCATGGATTCCCGTACTCGGCGTGCAATACCATTTGGGTATCGATGGTCTTGGCCTGTTGATGTTGCTTCTCTCAGCCATCGTAGTTCTGATGGCGCTGGGAGCTTCAGGCCAGATTCGGGAGAACGGCCCACTTTACTTCTCACTCGTGTTGATGCTCGAAGCAGGACTGTTCGGCACCTTCACTGCGCTCAATTTTTTTCATTGGTTTCTTTTCTGGGAACTCAGCCTAATCCCAGCGTTCTTCCTGATTCGACTCTGGGGAGGTCCAGAGCGTGCTACTGCAGCGACTCAGTTTTTTCTTTACACGATGGTCGGAAGCGTAGCCTTGCTGCTGGCATTTCTGGCGATCTTCTTGTACACGGGAAAATTTGATTTCATGGAGCTTGCCGAGCTTACAAGGAGTGGACAGCTCGTTTCATCGTTTACTGCGGCTCTGGACTGGCACAGATTCGCTGCGGAAAAGATTGCGCTACTACTCTGTTTCGGCGTGTTTCTCGGCTTTGCTGTAAAGGTCCCACTTGTTCCTTTCCATACATGGCTTCCTGCCACGTACGCAGAGGCGCCCACAAGTGTGACCATGTTGCTCACCGGAACGATGTCGAAGATGGGTGTCTATGGTTTTCTTCGAATACTTCTCCCGATCTTTTATGTGCAACTGCGATTAGTACGGACGCCTTTGTTATGGCTTGCAGTGGGAACGATTGTTCTCTCGGCCTACGCTGCCCTCGCGCGAAACGATCTTAAACGCATCTTTGCCTATTCCTCCATCAATCATCTCGGTTACTGCATGCTTGGCATTTTTTCAATCCTGAGCTTTACGGGGAATGATCCTGGTTTGGCAACGGAAAAGGCCGCAGCGCTCGACGGCGTTTTTTTGCAGATGTTCAATCACGGTCTGACCGCTGCCACGTTGTTCTGGTTTGTAGCTCTGCTGGAAAAACGAAGTGGAGGATTAAGGGGCCTGAACGATTTTGGCGGCTTGCGCAAAGTCATCCCCGTGTTTTGCGGTCTGATGGGCATCGCGTTATTTTCATCGCTGGGACTGCCCGGACTCAACGGCTTCGTCGGTGAGTTCCTAATCTTCAAAGGCACATTTCCGCTTGCGATCTGGCCGGCAGCGATATCTCTTCTGGGCCTTCTTCTGACTGCGGTCTTTATCTTGACGATATTGCAGCGCGTGTTCTCCGGACCGTTAAGAGAAAAATGGTCACAGATGCCCGACCTTACAACGGGTGAACGGTTCGCCTTGTTGCCGGTAATTCTGCTGATGTTTGTTTTGGGGGTTTATCCGCAGGTCATCCTTGGCGTAGTAAACAGTACCGCTATGCATATGGTTCAGGCCGTGAGGTTTTAGAAAGATGTACACAGATAACGACAAATTCGGTATAGCAGGACGGGTATGTTGTGCTGATATGCCCGCTCATCCGATGGCACTTTAATTATGCTGGCGTGGACTATTTACATTTCGTTTCTCGGCGTTTTGTTGCTGCTGCTTCTGCCGAAGAAGTCTGTGCGCGCGGCGAGCGTTCTCGCACTACTGACGGTAGTTGCCGGATTCGCCGTAACTCTATGTGGCTTTGCGACGCAGCGATCGGGCGAACTGGTGACGGTTGCGCGAATACCCTGGGTTCCATCGCTCGGCATCGAGTTTTACCTTGCGGCGGACGGCATCAGCCTGACCTTGTTGCTGCTCACGGGAATCGTTGCGATCGCCGGGGTTCTGTTTTCGTGGAATGTTGACTATCGAGCCAAAGAGTTCTTTGCGTTCTATCTGGCGCTGATCGGTGGGGTGTACGGGGTATTTCTGAGTTTCGATTTCTTGTTGCTTTTTATTTTTTATGAGATTGCCATCATTCCAAAGTATTTTCTGATAGCGATCTGGGGTTCCACGCGACGCGAGTATGCTGCCATGAAGCTCGCGCTCTACTCGTTTGTTGGCAGCGCGATGGTATTGATTGGATTGATTGCGGCGTATGTAGTGGCAGGGACCAGAACGATGGACCTCGCACAACTCGCCCAGGTACCATTTTCGGTCCATTTCCAGATGTGGGCATTTCCGCTGACGTTTATTGGTTTTGGGATTCTTGCCGGCCTTTGGCCGTTCCACACCTGGGCCCCTACAGGCCACGTTGCTGCGCCGACTGCAGCCTCTATGCTGCTCGCTGGGGTTGTAATGAAGCTGGGAGCTTACGGATGCTTGCGGGTCGCCATGATGCTATTCCCGCGTGGCTTGGATCCCTGGGGTTTCCATGTGCTTGGCTTTGGATCGTGGCGCGAGGTGTTCGCGTTGCTTGCACTCGTCGGCATCGTCTATGGGGCGATGGTCGCGCTTGTGCAAAGGGATTTCAAGTTTGTTATCGGCTATTCGAGCATTAGCCACATGGGTTTTGTGCTCCTTGGGCTGATGACCTTGCGGCAACTAGGTTTGAACGGCGCTGTGTTGCAGATGTTCTCGCACGGGATTCTCGCCGGATTGCTGTTTGCCGTGGTCGGTCGCATGATCTACGACCGCACGCACACCCGGGATCTATCTGAGTTAGAGACGATGCATCTGAGCAAGACACTTCCATTTGCGGCGGCAACGTTTGTCGTTGGTGGCATGGCTTCTATCGGCCTCCCGGGCTTTAGCGGTTTCGTCGCAGAACTCCAAGTGCTCCTCGGATCCTGGCAGTCCTTTCCGCTGTTTACGCTTCTGGCTGGATTAGGGATTGTGATCGGCATTGCGTATACGTGGCGCGCGATGCAGAAGGCGTTTTTTGGCACACCGGATGATTCTGGTACGGCCAAGGCAACTTCACTGCCGCCGATATCTCCACCCGAGCGGATTGGGGCACTGCTCCTGATTGGCACGAGTGTAGTTATCGGACTCTACCCGCAAGTGCTTTTGCGCATCATTATCCCGGCACTGCGTTCGCCACTGTTTGACGGCTTGTTGAAAGGGAGATTGCAGTGACCGACTTCAACTATCTTGAGTTGCTTCATCTGCTCCTGCCTCAAGTGATTGTGGTTATCGCTGCATTTTGCGTTCTGCTGGTGGATTTGATGTTTCTGCGTGCATCGGAGACGCGCCTGCGAGGCTTCGTTGGGGCGATGGTATCTCTTGCTGGATGCGCGGTGTCTATTGCCTGGATATTGCATTCGCCGACGGCTCAAGCGGTAAATGCTTTTGAGGGAATGGTGATGTTGAGCCCTCTTACGCAAAGAATGCAGATCGTGTTGCTCATTCTTACCATGCTGACGATCCTGACCTTTATCGGATCGACCTTTACTCAACATGTCAGCGAATATTTATCTCTCATTCTGCTGGCGACAGTCAGCATGATGTTCCTTGTCAGTACCGAGAACCTTTTGTTGATCTTTCTGTCGCTTGAACTTCTTAGTCTATCGCTCTATATTCTTGTGGCCTTTGACAAGCGTAGCTCTCGGTCGGCTGAGGCTGCATTGAAGTATTTTGTCTTCGGGGGAATTTCGGCTGCGTTTCTGCTGTTTGGATTCAGTCTTTTGTATGGTGTGACCAACTCACTGAGTCTTTCTGTTATCCGGGATCAGGTCGGCGGAGATTTTCTGGATCCGCTGTTGATCGTTGCGCTCGTGATGACGATCATCGGCCTTGGTTTTAAAGTAGCGGCCGTTCCGTTCCATTTCTGGGCGCCAGATGTGTATCAGGGAGCACCTGCTCCCAGTGCAGCGTTTGTTGCTTCGAGCTCCAAGGTCGCCGGCATCTTCATTTTTTACGTGGTGATGGTCATCGGCTTTGGCGAGGCGACTGGCAGCGCCGAGTGGCACGGTTATTCTGCCGGATGGGCCCCCGTTGTTGCTTTCGTCGCTGCGCTGTCGATGATCCTGGGCAATCTCGTAGCCATTATGCAGAAAAGCGTGCGCCGACTACTTGCGTACTCCGCCGTCGGGCATACTGGCTACATGTTGTTGGGTGTCGTAGCCCGCACAGACCTGAGCGAGCAGGCCCTGTTCTATTACGCCATCACCTATGCGCTGACGGTACTTGGGGCTTTCGGTGTTGTGGCCATGGTGGAAGAGGAGACTGGTGGTGATGGTTTCTCGAATTTCGCAGGTTTCAGCAGGCGGGCGCCAGTGGCGTCGTTTTGCATGCTGATATTCCTGCTTTCTCTGGCCGGCATTCCACCGCTGGCCGGATTCTTCGGAAAGTTTTATCTCTTTGCGGCGGTGCTCGGTTCCACAACAGGTTCACTGGGGCTTCTCTGGGCGGTGGTTTTGGCGATCGCGATGAGCGCAGTCTCCCTCTACTACTATCTGAAGGTGTTGAAGTCGATGTATGTGATCGACCCCCCAGCGGGAGCTCCTCCGATTCGTATTTCGACTTTACGGCAGGCGATTGTGGGCCTGATTGCGCTGGGCGTAGTCCTATTTGGCTGCGCGCCGAATTTATTGCAGCAGTGGCTATGGGGTTGGCATTTCCACCAGGTTGTTACATCAATTCCTCGATGAAGGAATTCGCGATATTGGCGGGGATGCGATTGTCCTGTTTGACCAGCGGGCCACTCTTCAAGACCGGTTCGGCTTCGTGAAGTGAGGGCAGGTCGTTTCGCTCGAAGAATTTTCCGATTGGGATCTCTTCGCCCCACATCAGAGATTTCTGCATCGCTGCTCCCCAATCGGTGGAATCGTACTCCGGGTTGTCCTCGAGTTTCTTTACGCGCGGGCGGAACCACTGGAAGGTGTTGTCGTGGTTGTAAGTGACGCAAGGGCTAAATACATCAATAAATGAGAAGCCTTTATGTTCGATACCTTGCTTGATTAGCTCGGTGAGATGCTTTTGCTCTGCGCTGAAACCGCGTGCGACGAAGGTTGCTCCTGCAGCCAAAGCGAGAGAGACGGGATTCAGCGGTGACTCGATGCTGCCAAAAGGCATGCTCTTGGTCTTCATTCCGATGCGGCTGGTGGGCGAAGTCTGGCCGGTGGTGAGCCCGTAGATCTGGTTGTCCATAACGAGGTAGAGAAGGTCGACGTTGCGGCGGGTGGTGTGGACAAAGTGGCCACAGCCGATGCCGAAGCCGTCTCCATCACCCCCTGTGACCAGCACGGTCATAGCGTGATTCGCCATCTTCATGCCAGTGGCGACGGGAAGAGAACGGCCGTGCAGGGTATGCATGCCATAGGTATCGATGAAGCCGGGAAAGTTTGACGAACAGCCAATACCACTGATTGTGGCAACCTCATGCTTGGGAATCTGCAACTCGACAAGCGCTTTTTGCACGGCGGCGAGCACTCCGAAGTCCCCGCACCCAGGACACCAGTCGGGGTCGACCTTGCCCTTGAGGTCGGCCATCACCATTGCTTTGGGAGTTACAACGTCAGTCGCCATCTTTGGTTCTCCTTGAAATGGGAGGATGCAATTGCTACGGTGCGGGAGTGCTAAACCATGATTTCGTGCGCTGGTATGGAGAGATTAGTCTTGCCTGCAAGCTGTTCTTTCACTGCTTCGACGATATGGTGGGGCAGGAATGGCTCGCCATCGTACTTACGAATGTGTCCGTTGGCTACAAAGCTGGTTTCGCTGCGCAGATAGCGTGCGAACTGACCGCTGTAGTTGTTCTCGACGATGATTGTGTGCCGCGCACCCTTGAGCAGGCCGAGGATCGTATCTCCATGTAAAGGAACCAGCCAGCGGATTGGGAGATGATTCACTGAGATGCCAGCGTCCCGCAAGAGTTCGCATGCCTCGTCGATTACCCCATATGTCGAGCCCCATCCGATCAGTGTGACTTCGGCGTCAGAAGGGCCTAGTAACTGAGGAGGGGGAACGGCAGCTGCGATGCCAACCTCCTTGCGCATGCGCTTTTCCATCATGGCGCGGCGCTTGGCCGAGTTTGTGTACTCATCGCTGATCAACACGCCATCCTCGTCGTGTTCGTCGCTTGAGACGGTGTGGGTGTGACCGGGCACGCCGGGTATGACGCGGGGGGAGACACCGCTCTCGGTGATTTTGTACCGCAGATAAGGTTCGTGTTCGCCCGATCCGTTGGATGTGATCAGTTCGCCGCGATCGATGTGGGGATGGAAGTTTAGTTCGCCGGGATCCACGCTGAGGCGCCCCTCGGATAGCAGAAGATCGCAGAGTACGATTCCTGGGCATTGGAAGCGGTCGGTGATGTTGAAGATTTCGGGCATCAGTTTGAAACAGTCGGCGATGTCGAGGGGTGCGGCGATAACCCTGGGGTAGTCGCCGAAGGCAGCTCCCAGCATCTGCCAGAGATCGCCTTGCTCGGTTTTGGTTGGAACGCCTGTGGACGGGCCCGCACGCTGACAGTCGATGACCACGACCGGAATCTCTGCCTGTGCGGACAGGCCAAGGCCTTCGGTCATGAGTGCAAAACCACCGCCTGACGTAGCACACATGGATCGAACACCTGCATGCGCGGCACCAATTGCCATGTTGATGACGCCGATCTCATCCTCGACCTGGCGAACCATGATATTTGCTTTGCGCGCGTGCTCCGCCATCCAGTGCAGCACGCCGGTGGATGGGCTCATTGGGTAGGCGCAGTAGAACTTTACGCCTGCAGCGGCACCTCCCATCGCCAAGGCTGCGTTACCGCTTAGCACAGCGTACTTTGTATCTGTCATCGGAAGTGGCCATGCGAATGGCTTGAAATTCTGGGCAGCGTAGTCATAGCCGGCGCGGGCGAGGTTTACGTTCTCCTCAATCACCGCCTTTTCTTTCTTGCGGAACTGCTCTTCGAGCACACTCTCCAATGCAGAAAATCCGATGCCCATCATGCTAATGCCCGCGCCAATCGCGAGAGTATTCTGCGCGATCTTGTTGCGGCTGATATCAGCCAGCTTCGATACGGGGATAGGACAGAGTTGCACGCCGTCAGCGGGGGTACCCGGCTTGATGAGGTCGGCATTGTAGAGGCAAGCCGCACCAGCAGAGAGCAGGCGAAGGTGGCGATCCGCAGTATCCTGATTGAGTGGGATCAGAAGGTCGAGTTTGCCGTCTGTCGTGGCGATCTTGTCCGCGCCGGTGCGAATTGTCAGGAAGGTGTGGCCGCCGCGAATGATGGATTGATAGGCGTTATAGGCGTTTAGATGAAGCCCACGGCGGCTGAAGATCTTCGCGAAGATGTCACCTGGCGTGGCAACACCCTGACCAGCGGCACCTCCGATACCTACACTGAAAGACTGCCTCATTGACGTCTCCCCAAGAAGGCCCATGGTTTTCAACGCCCGGGCACATGCGAAATATCGAGCCACCGGATTCTACGGTGAGCCTGAGATAGAGGCAAGCCTTTACAAAAAACCACTCCTATTTTGTTTCGGGTGGGACTCTGTGTCCGATTCAGATGGAGACAGTATCCCGCTGTCAGGAATGGATTTTCAGGGGAATGGAAGCTTCCGGAGATTCGGACATCTTGATGTGTCCGCGACTCTGATCGATCCCATCCGATGAGCTGAGACTGAAATGCCATTGATTTGGTTCTCCGCCGATTGCACGTGAATGTCGTTTTCTCGTCCAACACAGCGAGCCGAGCAAAAGCGAACCCTCCTTTTCAGGAGGGCCTTTGTTTTTCGAACCCGCAATCGATGACAACTGTCCAATTCTGTCTACGGCGCCCTTACTGGTTCTTCCTGTAATAGTGGTTGGGCGCACCGGGTGTGGAGGCGCTTCCGGCGACCTGTGCCGCGCTGGCATGCGCCTGCATTAATGCCGAGGTGAGAGTGATACCAGTGCCGGAGACCTGTGCCCCGACCGCGTGAGCCAAAGTTAGCGGCACGGCGACGGAGATTGTGGTGCCGAATCTGTTGATGGAGACGACATTCGCCGTCTCAGAGTTCGCGCCACTGCCAATGGCGATGGTCTGGCCGACCCTAAAGCCCATTATGCTGGCGACAGGGATAACGGTTACGCCGACTTCAGTGGCGGTCCCCACTGTGGTGGCGCCTGCCGTGCCAACCGATGCGATGACCGCGGTCTCAAGGTTCGCACCTACATCAATCCTGATCGTCTGGCCTACGCCAAAGCCTGCCACGCTGGCGACTTTGATATTGGTCGCACCGGCGTCCGAAGCGGTCGCCAGAGCGGTAGCAGACTCTGCGAGGAAGTCGGTGCAGTTGCTGTCGGCGTCGAGACCGTCCGGGAAGCGCCCCGCGCTCGTACCGGCGCCACTGGCCGAGCCCGGCGCAGGCACGTAGCAGCCATTGTGCTCGGCTCCGGAGGTAGCCTGGTAACCCTCGGCTGCCCAGGGATCGACGAGGCCACCGTAGTTGAGGCTGTCCACAACCAGTCCGGCGGCGTCACGCAGCACCATGTTGCCTGCGATGAGGGTGGGTGGTCGGCCCCCGAAGCTGCTGGCACTCATAGACGAGAGCTCGGGGCCCCCGAACCACTGGTTGGGTTCCGGCGTCCCTTGATATCCTGCCGTTGTGACCGTGGCGTCACGCACAACCGCGTCGATCGCGTGGCCTTTGGCCAGAGGGCTGTCGACCGTGATGCCGGTACCGAGCGCTTGAACGGGTTCGTTGCTCGAGTGGGCAAAGGCTGTCGCCGGTGTAAAGCTGATTCCGGTTCCGCGATTGCTGAAGGGGAGGTTTGCCGTATGGCCGAACCGCAGCGGGGCAGCGAGGTCGAGTCCCGTGCCCGGATTTACCACGTCCTCACCGTCGGAGTGCGCCTCGGCGAAGGCGGGTGTAAAGTCGATGCCGGTGCCAGTTGGACCCTGCCTGCCGACTGCGGTAATGGTGTATGTCTTCTGGTTGGCTGGAGTGCCGAGGATGACCTTGTCGCCCGCAGCGAATCCATTCACGCTGCGCACTTTGATATTGGTCGCGCCAGCGTCCGCATTTGCCGCGAGCGTCGTGCGGTTCGCCTGTGTTCCAACTTTCGTGACAGTGACTGTCTCAATTCCGTGGCCGACACTGTCGATGTCCAACCTGATCTTGTCACCGACGGAGATGTTGCTGACGGACGTCACCTTGATGTTGGTCGAGCCAACGCGCGCGTCCACACCCAGGAAGGCTTGTGTGCCGGGCTTGCCAACGGCGGTGACCGTGGCCACCTCGTACCGCTCTACGGTTTTTGCGGCGGTGGGGTAGGTAGCGCCGTAGCCGAGCGCGATCTTCTCGCCGGCCACGAAGCCGGACGTACTCGTGACTGGCACGTTGGTCGAGCCGACGGGGATAGTGATCACCGGACCCTCGGGAACGGGCTGCCATAGCGTCGTACTATTGCTGGCTGCCGTCCCAACCTTTGTGATCTTGCGAGTCTCCACGTTGGAGCCCGCGTCGATGCTGATCGTATCGCCGACCGTCATGCCAGTCGTGCTTCTGACGTTGAGGTTTATATCGCCCGCGTGCGTGGAGGTCACCAAACCGGAGTCGGAGAGGCCGAGCAGGTAGAAGCCTCCAGCCGCAAGCTTCTTCCCTGCGGGGATCTTAACTGTCGAAAAGATGGCCTGCTGGGTCGGGTGCTCGGTCAGAGTCCAGTTGGAGATATCAACGTCACTGGCTCCGGCGTTATAGAGTTCGATGAACGAGTTCGTCGGATTGGCGGGAGAACTCGTGCTCACACGGAATTCGTTGATCTTGATCGGGCTGACGTTTCGTACCTTCTCGGCTATTGTCTCGGAGTGCTTCCCGCCGCTCGTCGCGTTGGTCCATGAGGCGTTTCCTATCAGGTCGCCGTTGAAGGCTGCCGGTCCTGAGGTGACCTTGAATGTCGCGCTCACGCTCGTACCCGGCGCGACTGCGTCAGCGAACGTCTTTGAGGTGTCGGTTGTGCCCGCAACAAAGGCGGTCCACTGTTTGTTGGGCAGGGAGATGCTCAACTTAACGCCTGCGGCGGGGGCCGCTGTCGTATTCGTAAATGTGACGGTAGTGTCCTGCGAGGACCCTGGGGAAAACGTCTGTAGTCCTGGAGGAGTGGCAGTTGCTGAGGCCGGCGCCAGGCTCACCAGCTGCACGGCGTATTTGGCAGCCACTACATTGGCCTGCACAAGCTGATCGGTGGCATCGGTCGGGAACGTGCCTGCGGCCGTCATGGCACCTTCGTAAAAGGTTCCCTGCGAGCCGTTGCTGTTGTCGCCGCCGTTGCCGAGGAGGATTGCCCCCTGTTTGCGCATGGGGTCATAGCTGAGGTTGACGCGCGGTCCGTCGAACATGACCGACAAATCACCTCGCTGCGAGTCACCGCCCATGGAGGTCCAGTGGTGTGGCTCGCCCTTGGCGATCGCAGTCACGAATCGCCAGGTAATGTTGGGCAGGTTGGCGCAGAGCTTGGATCCATCCGGGTTGACGCAGCCGACAAGGTTGTTCTCCTGATCAGTCATGACCCACGGGCCAGGGGGGTTCCCGTGATACCAGGGCAGGGTGTCGCCGTAGTAGGTGGTTTCCATGGTGCCGTTGCCGTCGTCGCGGCTGTCGATCTCGGCATTGCCGTAGTCGAAGCAGCAGCCGGAGTTGAAATGCAGGCCGTTAATAACCCAGTACTGCCCCTCTGCCAGATCGTCGACTGCGGTTCCCTTCACATCGTTCTGGCGAAGGCCCATGCCCGGTGCGATGAACACACCGTAGACCTTGTGGCCTGAGATCGTGATTGGCGCCATGTCGGCGATCGGAAGATTGTTCGACCCACCCATGGCCGGGCCGCTGAATCCGCCGCGGGGTGCCTGAGTAAGGTCGTTGTGCTTGGGAGACTGATCGTAGATCTTGCTGATCCAGCAGTACGTATTGGCGCAGAACGTATCCTGCGCGGCTGCGTTCGCGTATCCGCCCTCATCCGACGCCGACGCGACAGGCTGGATGACTCCGATATCCAGGGTTTTGCCGTCCGACTGGCGCAGCACCTGGTAGAGCGGGCCGTTGTAGGAGGCGTACAGCGCGCGCGTAGTGCTATGGGCCGCCACGCAAGGGTCGCCCGCTGAGGCGTAGATGTCACATGGACCTTTCGGTCTTGGGAGAGCAACTTTGTGTCCTGCGCCAGACTGTTGCGCCGTCATCACTGTGGCGCCAAACAACGTGAGCGCAAGTGTGAGCACAAGATTGATTCTCGTTTTCATGCCTATCCTATCCTTCTCGGAGGTACACGTTTCCTGGCCACACGTGCCCCGATGGTTGCAAGCACGGTTCAGTATAGTCACAATAAAGCAAATTGAGAAAACGATTACCCAAAATTAGCAAAGATGATGCTTGAGTAACTTTTGCAGTTTATTGAGCGGCGGAACTGAAATTACAACTGGCGTTAACAATGTGTCTTCAATGCCAAGTCGGCTTCTGCAGTAGTTAGCCACGCCCGTATTTGTTGAACCAGTCGATTGTGCGCTGCCAGGCCAGATCGGCCGCGGCCTTGTTATACCGTTCCGGCGTTGCGTCGCAGTTGAAGCCGTGCACGCAGCCCGGATAGATATACCCATCATGTGGAACATGCGCCGCTTCGAGGGCCTGGCTGTACGCGGGCCACGTCGACGCCAGTCGCGTATCGAGTTCACCGTGATGCACCAGAATCGCCGCCTTGATCTTCGGGATGTCCTCCGTAGCGGGAGGACCACCATAAAACGGAGCCGCTGCTGCCAGGTCGCCTCCCAACCGCACCGCAAGCATATTGGCGGTCGAGCCTCCATAGCAAAATCCCGTGGCGCCGATCTTTCCCGAGCAGTCTGGACGCGCCTTCAGCCACATCGCCGCAGCCACCATATCCTCGGCCATCTTGGTCTTGTCGACCTTGTTGAAGAGCTGGCCGCCTTTATAGTCGTCGCCGGGATAACCGCCCAACGAGGTAAGGCCATCCGGCGCAAACGCCATGAAGTTGGCTAGCGCAAACCGCCTTGCAATGTCCTCGATATGCGGGTTAAGCCCACGATTCTCATGGACCACGATCACGCCCGGCAGCTTCGTTGCCGTCTCGGATCGTGTATCGGCGCTGATGGGCCGCACGAGATATCCCTTGATACTTCCGTTGCCCTTCGGTGAGGGTACGGTTTCATATGTGGCCTTGATCCGGTCATCCGTGCGCGATACCTGCTGGCCCTGAGCGTAATTCGGCATCAACGCGCTGATAACCGAGGCAGCTGCCAGACCGCCAGCCAGTTTCTGCACGCCTTCCATAAACGCGCGGCGAGTAATCTCACCGTGTATGAAATCGTTGTAAAGCTCTATGGCTTCGGTTGGTAGTTTGGGGTCTTTCGGTTCCATCGCTGTCTCCCGTCGGGATAATACTATCTGCCATGGCCGCAAAGCGCACACGACAAGGCTGCTACTCGATATAGATACGAACAAAATACGTTTTATGCAATGAAGTTGTGATTGCCTAACGTGGGTGCGTTTTCTAAGCTACATTCATGCGTCTAATCTTGCTTCTTATTCTCTTTGTAAGCCCTGCAGTCGCTCAGCAACTTCTCCAACAACAGATTCAGAATATTGCGGCGGATGCTCACGGAAAGGTATCAGTGGCTTGCTCGTTGCCCGGGACGGCTCTCAACTGCGATTTCAATTCAACAGCGCATCCTCCAATGCAGTCTGTCTTCAAATTGCCGTTGGTGGTGACGATCCTGCATCAGGTGGAACAAAAAAAGTTTTCGCTAGATCAGTCGATACGCTTCCGCCCTGAGGACCGGATTCTGCCCAAACCGTATAGCCCCTTGCAGGACAAGTATCCGGATGCTGGTGTTGACGTGCCTTTGCGGACGCTTCTGCAGATGACCGTTTCGCTCAGTGACAACACAGCGGCGGATATCCTGTTGCGTCTTGCCGGTGGTACAAACGTCGTCAGCGAATATGTTGCCTCCCTCGGTATCACGGGGTTTCATCTTCGGGATGGAGAGCGCGCGCTGCATCGCGAGACATCCCTGCAATATCGGAATTGGTTTGAGCCACGGGGAGCGGTCCAGCTTCTTCGGAAAATCAGCGATCATTCGCCACTTAGCGCGGAGCACACCGCGTTGGTGCTGGATTGGATGCGGCCTTCTGTTCCGACAGGACGTCTCGATGGAGATCTCCCAGCAGGGACCAGTGTGGCTCACAAAAGCGGAAGCTCGGACGTGGACAATGGAGTGGCTCACGCGACCAATGACATCGGCTTGATCGCTTTGCCGGATGGAAGGCAGCTTGCAGTCGCTGTTTTCGTTACCGATTCCACTGCTGATGAAGCCGCTCGGAAAAGGGTTATCGCCCGGATAGGCAAAGCCATCTACGATGCCGCGACGCAGAAGCAATAATTCTTCTCATGTGGCCTGGGTTGTTCTCTGTTGAGCGCTCAACGTAGCTCACCAGGAAGTAAGCACATGCTTAAAACATGATCGCTGTTGTTGATTTTGATTGACAGCATAAGTGTCCGACTGTAATCTCTGGGAATTCACCCGAAACGCCTCATCTGTTGTTCTGAAGCTGTCTCATTTTCTGTCTTCAGTTAGACGAAGTGTATTCAAGACCTACCTTAGTAAGTGGCTGCATAGCGGATAACCGCGTTTCACGCAGGTTTTCTGATAGTTGAGTTGTTTCTCAAATTTGACTAACACTGTTCGACCCCCTCGGCACTGAGCATTGGGGAGTTGTTACCGTTTTCAGCGCTTCAACTGGGCATTCAAGAATTACTCAATCGAAACTATCAGGTGGCGTCGCCGCAAAGCAGGTGGCCACGCATTCGCGTACCTGCGCCCAGCAATGCATTCCGACAGTTCTACTTGGAGGCAAAATGTTCATGCTCAATCGACTCTCTCGTCTTCTGTCTCTCTCTGCGATCGTGATCTTCTCCACAGCCACTTCTCTCGCCCAGTCGAACTATGGCGCTGTGCGCGGTATTGTCACCGATTGGGTAGGCGCGACGCTTTCGAACTCCGTCGTCACGCTTACTTCTGAGGCTACGAAGATCTCTCGTACGACAGTCACGAACGGCTCAGGCGAATATGTCTTCAACGCTGTGGAGCCGGGAAAGTATGCCCTCAATGTGACGATGAAGGGGTTCAAGATCGAACAGAGTAATAACATCGTGGTGGACGCTGGAAATACCATTCCTCACGACTTCAGACTGCAGGTTGGCTCAACGACAGAGACTGTCGAAGTAAGCGCGACCGAAGAAGTCGTCAATAACGGCACCTCGTACAACGGGCAACTCATCGACTCGCAAAAACTCCAGAATCTGCCTAATCCTGGCCGTAATCCGTTTCTCTTTTCAAAGCTCGACAACAATGTGACGCCGGTAGGTGATCCCCGCTTCGTACGCTTTCAGGATCAGAGCGGGTCCTCCACAATCTCCATTGCGGGCGCGCCGATGAGTTCGAATAACTACTCTATCGATGGCGTTCCTATTACCGACTTCAGTAATCGCGCCGTTATTATTCCGAGCATTGAAGCCGTCGAGGAGGTCAAGGTTCAGGCGAACACCTATGACGCCGAGATCGGTCGCACAAGCGGTGGCATGTTTAATACGACACTGAGATCCGGGTCGAGCACACTGCATGGTGTTCTGCAGGGAGAGACACGGCAGACCAACTGGGGAGCGAACCTCTTCTTTAACAACCGGACAAACACGCCGCGCGGTGCGGCAGAGTTTTACAGCTATGTCGGCGCGATTGGCGGCCCTATTCCTCTGCCCAAGTTCTTGGGTGGCAAGGATAAGACATTTTTCTGGGTCGCTGAAGAAGGTTACCGGCAGCGCTCTCCCATCACCACGAATGCTTTCATCGTTCCCACGGATAGACAGCGCGCAGGCGACTTCTCCGAGATTGGTACGGTCACAGCCGGAGCATGCACCTCTGGAGTATGCATCAAGAATCCGCTTACCGGCGCGTACTTTGCGAACAACAACATCGCTGGATTTATCAATCCTGTCGGCCAGGCCATCCTCAACACCTATCCGCATGCGAACACGACTGTTGTCGCATACGGTGCCACGAACTTCAACGGCCACGACACTCTTGGCGATCGAGCTGATGAGTTTACAAGCAAGCTGACTCATCAGTTTGGCGCTCGCTGGCTCGCTGACTTCTACTATCTTCACTACGGTAGTAAGGAGCCGGGTGGTAATTCGCTCGGCAATGCTCCTGGCAGTTCGAGTTCGTATCTGCTCTACCGCAAAGTCGACGCCACCAGCATTCAGAACACGATTACGTTGACTCCAACTACCCTGCTGACGGTGGGCTTCGGCTTCAACCGCTTCCCCAACAACACGCTCGACATTAGCAGTGGCTTCAATCAGGCCAGCCTGGGTTTCCCCTCGAACTACACGGCTGCCATCACAAAGCCTGCCTTCCCACAGATCACCACGGACTCGGGACTCTCGCCAGAAGGTACCGCGAACTCAGGTCCTGCTGTGTACTTCTCACGCAACTTCATCGTCGGCCTCTCCAAGAGCCTTGGCAAACATAGCTTGAAGACAGGCTACGAATATCGCGCCATCAGCGTTACCTTTACCAACGTCAGCAACGGGAACGGAACATTCGCATTCGACAATACTCTCTCGGGCGCAACAGCGGCAGATCTCCTGCTGGGCTATCCGACGAGTGGTTCCCTGGTCATCCCCGCCAAACTCGCAATTACCACGGGCTATCAGGCGACCTACCTTCAGGATGACTGGAGGCTCAATTCGAAGCTTACTTTCAATCTGGGTTTCCGCTACGAGTACGAGCCCGGTGTACATGAGCGCAACAACCACTATGCCGTGGGCTTCGATCGCAACGCCACCTATAACGTCTTCGGCACCGGACCTTCGGCAACCGGCGGTGTCGAATTTGCGGGTCAAAACGGATATCCGACGACCACCGGTCAGTCGGGCAGCAAATTTTCTCCGCGCGCAGGATTCGCCTACTTGCTGGATTCCAACACAGTAATCCGCGGCGGAGCGGGCGTTTTCTATGCGCCGCTGGTCTACAGCACGTCGCCAGCATTTGCTCCAGGGTATGTCCTCACCAATAGTATTCCAGGACAAAGCGGTGTGCCGACTATTAGTTTGAGCAACCCATTTCCAAACATTCAGACACAGGCGGTGGGCAATTCAAATGGCCTCAGCCAAAATATCGGAACAAGTTTGAGCATCATCGATCAGCACCGGAGCGCTCCTATCTTCGAGTCGTATTCGTTCGGCGTAGAACACCAGTTCCCGATGGGCTTTGCAATGAAGGTTGGATATGTCGGAGGCCATGGTCGTAACCTTCCGAACAGTTACAACATCAATCAGCTTCCGGATAATCAGTACTCGCAGGGCACGGCGCTCACAACCAAAGTAGCGAACAAGTTCGCTGGTTACGGCAACTTCGGCACTGGCACGGTCAACAAGTATCAGACACTGCTGCCCTTCCCCCAATACCAGGGAATCACCGATTCGGTTAGCGATGGGCGCTCCGACTACAACGCACTTGACATCAAAGTCCAGAAGCGTACGGGCCATGGACTAACCATTCTCGCTGGATATACCTGGTCGTCCAACTGGGACAACATCTGGGGAGCTTACGGGTCCTCCAATACGCTCAACCCCGGGAACAATGGGCCTCAGGATGTCTACGACATCTCGAAGGAGTATGCACGCGCCACCGATGACATTCCAAACCGTTTCACACTCGCTGGGACCTATGAACTTCCCTTCGGAAGGGGCAAGACGCTCCTTTCAAATTCCAGCCGGTGGCTCGATCTGATCGTGGGTGGTTGGAGGTTCAACGACATCATGATCGTCCAGAACGGCGGCCCGCTTGCGATTACACAGACCAATGTCAACTCCGCGTTTGGGAATGCGACCACACGTCCAATGGTTGTTCCTGGCGTCAATCCCTGCTACTCAGGACGACCTCAGGACCGCCTCGCTCACTACTTCAACCCCGCCGCCTTCACCAAAACCCCCATCTACAGCTACGGCAACCAACCACGCGCCAGCAACTGCTATGGTCCGGGTTATATCAACACGGACCTCTCCCTCAACAAAGATTTTCGGGTGACGGAGCGCGTTCATGCAGAGTTCCGCGCGGAAGCCCTGAATGCCTTCAACACGCCGCAGTTCAACGGTCCTAATCTTGCGGCGGATTCCACGTCTGCTGGCGCGATCACCAGCACCCTCGGCTTCCCGCGACTCGTTCAGCTAGGTGGGCGAATAACCTTCTAGCCGATAGCGTTTTCCGGCCAAGTAATCTTTTCCTGGTCGATCGAAGGCGAGCTACTCTTACAACAAAAGGCCCTCCAACAGTAAGGCCTTCTCCATAGGAGGGGGCCTTACTGCTGAACTCTTGACGGAAGATTATGTAGGAGTGTGCTCTTTTAGAGCTCTTGTTTGATCGATTCGCTTAGTAACCGACCAGCTCACAATTGATGATTTTTGTGAGGTCTAGAAGTGGTAGGCACGAGCGGATTCGAACCGCTGACCTCTACCGTGTCAAGGTAGCGCTCTAACCAACTGAGCTACGCGCCTGCGCGTTCTCTTAGTCTAAATGGAACAGAGACTGGGAGCAACATGCGGGGGACTTAGGTTACGATTGACTTACCCCGCACGGTGCCCATCTTAAGCCAATTTCGCGCTGCTCCCAATCTACTTACGCTGATGCGGCTGTTCATTATTCCTTTTCTCGTGATCGAGATTCTGGACGGGAACTATCGTTTGGCGTTTACCCTCTTCATTCTGGCTGGAGTGAGCGATGCGTTAGATGGCCTTTTGGCACGCTTGTTAAGCCAGAAAACGACGCTGGGGCTGTATCTTGACCCAATTGCGGACAAGCTGTTGCTCAGTACGCTTTTCGTGGTTCTGACTCACGTGGAGTTGATCCCACGATATGTGACGGTATTGGTCTTCAGCCGGGATGTGGGGATTTTGCTGATTTCTACGCTGCTGTACGTGACCAATGCATTGCGGGACTTCCGGCCGAGCCTGCTTGGAAAGCTAAATACTTTGGCGCAAATCGTGGCGCTGATTGCCGTGCTTTGTCAGAAGATCTTTGTTTCCGGGCAATTGACGATGCTTCGGGATGTTTTGTTGAAGACAGTTGCAGTGATGGCGCCACTTTCAGCAGCACAATATGCCTGGATTGTGTTTCGAAGGATGAATGCAGCGCCGGAGGAGACGCCAGTTTAGAGGAGTCTAGTCTTCGGTTGGGCTCTCGGCGAGAGCCTCTTCCTCTTCGATGGCGATATCGCTAAACTCTGCTGAATCAAAGACTTCACCGCATGTTTGGCACTCAACAAATTCGGCGTCCTCCTCGCGGGCGACGATTTTGACGATTGGATGTTTGCACTTGGGCATCATTTGGGGAGGATATTGCGAATGTTATGGATTTTGCCTCTATCGGCCCACCTTGTCAACTGAGAATTGACCTGTTTTACGGTGAAATTCGTGGTCAATTGATGAGTGAAGCTGTGGCGGAATGCTGGAGTAAACGTGGTTGCAAGCGCACAGCTACGGACGTACACTATGTAGGACTGGAATTGTCTGATTTTCAGCAAATTTCCGGTGCGGGAGCTTCCAAATTAGATGCTACGTCTAACCAAAAAAGCCGATTACGGTTTGATGGCTCTGAAGTATCTGGCAGAGCAGACGGGCGGTAGTGCGCACAGCGCCAAGGATATCGCCGAGGCCTACCATATTCCTCCGCAGCTGCTGGCGAAGATTCTTCAGACGCTGGCGAAGGCTGGGATATTGGTTTCACATGCCGGGACAAATGGTGGGTATGCGCTTTCGCGTTCGGCGACAGAGATTACTGCGTTTGAGGTGATTCGGGCGATTGACGGACCGCTGTTCATTACGAGCTGCATTACGATTCACGGAGCTTGCGACCTGACGAGCACCTGCACCATCAAAGAACCATTACGTAAGGTGAACGACAGCATCAAGGATTTGTTGAGTGGCATCCATATTGCCGATCTGGTCGAGGCGGATGGAGAGCAAAACATGACGGGTGCCCCAGTGGGCGGGGGCCTTGTAAGCATTGCGATCTAGCAATTGCTGATTGGCGATGAGTGATTTTTTCAACGTGCTTGGTTTTGAGGCACAGGTTTCTGGAGAGACGATGAGCAATGATATGAGCAATAACGGCGTAGTGATCAGCGAGTCCACAACACCCCTTCCGGCGGGAGTGCATCTGCCGATCTACATGGACAATCACGCGACAACGCCGCTGGATCCACGCGTGCTCGCGGCCATGATGCCGTACTTTACGTCGACCTTTGGGAACGCAGCGAGTCGCAACCACTCGTTTGGGTGGGAGGCGGAGAAGGCCGTGGAGGCAGCGCGGGAACAGATTGCGAAGCTGATCGGCGCGACCTCGAAGGAGATTATCTTTACGTCTGGTGCAACTGAATCGAACAACCTGGCGCTGAAGGGGATTGCAGAGATGTACCGCGAGCGCGGCAACCACATCATCACGCAGGTGACCGAGCACAAGGCTGTGCTGGACACGTGCAAGAAACTGGAGAAGCAGGGCTACCGCGTGACGTATTTGCCGGTCCAGGCAGATGGTCTGATTGATCTGGAAGATTTGAAGCGCGCGATGGATGACAAGACGATTCTGGTCTCGATCATGTATGCGAACAACGAGATTGGCGTGGTACAGCCGATCGCAGAGATCGGGAAGCTTTGTCACGAGAAAGGAATTCTGTTCCACACCGATGCGGTCCAGGCGGTGGGGAAGATTCCGGTCGATGTGCAGAAAGACAACATCGATGTTCTCTCGTTGAGCGGCCACAAGATCTACGGTCCGAAGGGCGTGGGTGCGCTGTATGTGCGCCGGCGGAATCCTCGGGTGCAGATCTCGGAGCAGATCAACGGCGGCGGGCATGAGCGCGGGATGCGTTCGGGCACTCTGAATGTGCCCGGGATCGTTGGCCTGGGCGCGGCGTGCGAGATATGCCGTGAAGAGATGGCGACCGAGGCGAAGCGTGAGATGGAGCTGCGCGACTATCTGAAGGCAAAGTTTGAAAAGGCGCTCGACTATGTTCACGTCAACGGCAACATGGAACATCATCTGCCGGGGAACCTGAACATGAGCTTTGTGTACGTCGAGGGGGAGAGCCTGTTGATGGGCATCAATGATGTTGCCGTCTCGTCGGGTTCGGCCTGCACTTCGGCTACGCTGGAGCCAAGCTATGTTCTGAAGGCGCTGGGTTTGGGCGATGATGTGGCACACAGCTCGATCCGGTTTGGTCTGGGACGTTTCAACACCAAGGCTGAAGTGGACTATGTTGCGAACAAGATTATCGATGTGGTCTCGAAGCTGCGGGAGTTGAGCCCGTTGTACGAGATGGTGAAGGAAGGGATCGACCTCTCGAAGATTGAGTGGGCGGCGCACTAACGAATAGCGAACCCCAAAACAGGGGAGTATCATCTAACGAAGAGACGAGGAACAGATCATGGCATATAGCGACAAGGTAGTAGACCATTACAACAATCCCCGGAACGTCGGTACGCTGGACAAGAGCGCGGCCGAGGTTGGAACAGGTTTGGTCGGCGCGCCGGAGTGCGGCGACGTGATGCGTCTGCAGATTCGCGTGAATCCCGAGACGAACGTGATCGAAGATGCCAAGTTCAAAACCTTCGGCTGCGGTTCGGCAATCGCCTCTTCTTCCCTTGCCACCGAATGGGTGAAGGGCAAGACGATCGACGAGGCAATGGCGATCACGAACACGGATATCGTCAAGGAGCTGGCGCTTCCTCCGGTTAAGATTCACTGCTCGGTGCTCGCGGAAGATGCGATTCGTGCAGCCATCGGCGACTGGAAGAAGAAGAACAGTGTTGCCGAGACGGCGACGGTTGCAACGGCTCACTAAGAGTTCATGCGGGGACTGGCTTGTGGGACGCCCTTGGAAGAAGGCGCACCCAGGAGCTGAGGCCCCGCATTTTTGCATCTGCATTTCGCCAGGACTGAAACCTTGGGCCAAGTAGAGGTTACTGGCAGGACAAACAATTATGGCGATGGTGACATTACAACCGACAACCTCGCGCGAGGTTACAGCAGCCGCGGAGCAACAGCCTAAAGATCCCCTTGCGGGGATGACGCTGTTGACGGCCGAGGGGCAGCAGCCACGTGCGAAGGCAGCTATCGAGATCACGAAGAATGCGCTGAAGCGGATTCGCGTGGCGATGGCGAAGGAGGGCGTGTCTCCGGAGCAGGGCGGCCTGCGTGTGGGGATTCAGGGTGGTGGATGTTCCGGTCTGAGCTACAACATTCGCTTCGACTCACAGCCTCGAGAGCGCGACCGTGTCTTCGTCTTTGGCGAAGGTATCGAAACGCCGAATGATCCGTCAGGGAGCAAGGCGATTCGTCTTTTTGTTGATCCGAAGAGCTTTCTTTATCTGGCTGGGATGGTGCTGGACTTTGAAGAGACGCTGATGCGACAGGGGTTCAACTTCATCAATCCGAACTCGACGAAGAGCTGCGGGTGCGGCTCGAGCTTTTCAGCTTAGCTCCTACCTTCCCGGCGCGGTTGCCATCACGACATCATCCGTAGCTTTCAAGTGATATATCTGCGATAGCTGCTCTTTGTAGACATCCATCGGCGGCAGGAGCGCTTTGGCTCGGCGCTCGTCGAGGCCTGACGGGCTCTCGACTGCATACATGGCCATTGCGCCATTGATGAACTTGAACTGAGAGCCGTAGCGCTGCAGTTTGCCCTCCGCTACCAACTCTTTATCGACGACCAGGGCGAAGCCTGAACCATCAATCTTGCCGGCATCGGCAAGCGTCTGGAGTTCAGGCAGTAACTGGCGCTGCCAAGCGTGGTCTGGGGTGTGGGTGAGGATGAGCATCGCTGCGTTGGACGCTTCGATTCCGACTAATGCAATGGTTGGCCAGCCACTCGCTTTTACGATCTGCTGGAGCTCTGCTGTGAGGCGGGCATCGGTCTGCGGGATCTTCTGAAGCATCTCTTTCGTCGTGCCTGAGACCTGCCTGCCGTGCGCGAATCCTCGAACCGCCTGATCTTCGTCGCCCATCTTGATGAGTCGATCGCGGAGGGCAGCGTCCGTGCCAGGGCCGTTCGTCTGAACGAGTTCGTTGTGCCGGGCCACAATTGCGGTTTGCCATGCCGGTGTTTGTTTGGTTTCGGATGGCGGAGTGCCGGAGGGAGCTTGAAGACTGTGCGCCAAGATTGGCTGCGACAGAGCAGAGGCGGCAATGAGGGTGAGAATGGCCTCTCGAAACATGCCGTATTCTACCTTTTGTCAGAGCGCTTCTGCAGACAGTGGTTTCGTCGTGCTTGCGAAGGATCTTCCGGAGGTTGGCGATGGAGATGATAAAGATGAGCTTGATTCTGCTCGCGACCGCTTCACTGAGCGCGTATGCGGTTTCTCCAATCAATTGTGCGAAAGTTACGAGCGCAACGGAACGTACTATTTGCGGAACGCCTTCGCTGTTGCAGGCCGATACGCGAATGACCGCGTATTTTGAGATCGCGACGCAGTTTGTTGCGATGGGGACGCGTGGCAATCTACAGGATTCGCAGTTGGCGTTTCCCGCGGTACGCGATCAATGCGGCACGGATAGGGCTTGCATTCTGGCGGCGTACAAGAAGCAGACGGCACCGCTCGAGGAAGTCATTGCCCGAGTGAAGACTCATGGGCCGTTCTAGTCCACAATAGCTAGTGATGACTTACTTTGACGTATTTTCGCTTCCGCCCAAGCTTGTGATTGATACGGTTGCGCTGGAGAAACAGTTCTATACGTTGAGCCGGAAGCTGCATCCGGATCGGTTTGCGGGAAGCCGCTAGCTGAGCAGGAGGCGGCGCTGGAGAGGTCGTCGCTGCTGAATGATGCGTACCGTACGTTGAAGGATCCGATACTGCGGACTCAGTATCTGCTGAAGCTTGAGGGGGTGGAGTTGGAGGAGCAGTCGAAGGCGGCGACTGAGGCGGCTCGGGCTTCGGGGATATCGAAGAAGCAGATCGTTCCTCCGGAGTTGCTGGAGGAGGTCTTTGAGCTGAATATGCAACTGCAGGAGATGCGAGCGGCGAAGCAGATGGGTGAGGATGAGCCGGAGCTGCGGCGTGATCTGATGACGGCGAAGGATGCGTTCGACGCGAAGATGGTGGAGACGCAGGCGGAGCTTGATGGACTTTGGTCAGCCTGGGACGCGGGCGTCGATGCGGGCGATGCGGCGGTAAAGTCCAGGGCTAAGGATGCGATGGTGGAGTTGCTGAATAAGCGGAGCTATCTGCGGAATCTGGTTCGTGATGTCAATGAGGCGCTTGGGCTGTAAGTTTTCGGCTGCGGATCTTCACGGATTTGTTATCGATAACTAAAGGCCAGACTGGCGTTACGTCAGGGTGGAGGTGCGGCCAGGCGTTCGATCTGTTGCAGGTGGTTGATGTCGTGTCCACCCATGGTTTCGACGATGGTCCAGAAGGGCATGGTGCCGCGTTCGGGGTGGGTGGTGGGGCGGCGGCGATCCTGAGCGGAGACGGTTGCGAGGAAGAGGAGATTCCAGTTGCGGGCGGCCTGGAAGAGGGCGAGTGCCGATTCGAAAGGGTAGGCCTGGTAGCGTTTGGCCCAGGCGTCCTGGTCGAAGGGCTGGATGATGGCGTGGGGCTGGTGACGCGGGGCAGGGTTTGACGAAGGCGGAAGGAGAAGACGACTCTCACAGTCCGCGAGGTGGGCGGTGATCTCACGGATGCTCCATTTGCGGGGCGTGGGGCGGGGTCGATCTGGGCCGCGGAGGTGGCGGTGAGGGTGCGAATGTTGGTCGGCTGTCGCGGTGAGGACGGGGATTGGATCCTGACCGTTCAGATAGTTCGCGTACGGGTTTAGCTCCATTAGGAGACGGTACCACGGCGAGTGAGATCGAGCTATAGTTTCGTCTAGGTGACCGCTAGGTCGCCCAGGGGTCGTAGGTTCCGATGCTCCAGAGGTGACCTTCGAGGTCTCGGCAGGTGAAGGCACGGCCGCCGTAGTCCATGTCGCGGATGTCGAGGACCATCTCGGCGCCAGCGGCTTTGGCGGTGGCGTGGACGGCGTCGGCGTCAGGGACGACGAGGTAGATGCTTTTGGTCTCACGGAGACCGATCTCGTCGGGCTGGACGATGAGTTTGCTGTATGCGCTGCCGTTGTCGACGGAGCCAAGCATGATCATTCCGTTGTCGAAGGTTAGCTGGGCGTGCATGACGGTGATTGTCCGGGCCAATGTAAACGGCTTGTTTTTCGAAGCCGAAGGCTCGGATGAGCCAGTCGATGGCGGCGAGGGCGTTACGGTAGCGGAGGCTGGGGATGATGGCAGAGCGGGCTTGGTTGTTCGTTGAGCTGGTCATGGGTTTAGAGTGTCATTCCGGTTGGGTGAGTGTCTTGGAAAAAACGGCGCGGTGGAGATGGGGTACTCCCTCCCCGTATTGCCGCGCGTAAACCACTTTGATTAATGGATTTACGGCATATCGATATCTGTAAAATATTGCACACATAGCTCACAAAAACGTTGGAGGAGACGGGCTATGCGGGGATGACGATTCCTGCGGTGGCGAAGGCTGCGGGAGTGGCGGTGCCGACAGTGTATTCGATCTTCGGGTCGAAGAAGGGGATTGTGTCTGAGCTGCTGGATGCGGCGCGGTTCGGGGAGGCTTATCAGGCGCTGCTGGCGCAGGTGAATGAGGTGACCGATCCGTTGGAGCGACTGGTGTTTCCGGCGCGATTTGCGCGGCAGATTTATGAGTCGGAGGTGCCGGTGGAGAATCTATTGCGTGGAGCGGGAATGTTGGCTCCCGAACTGGCCGCGGTTGAGCAGGAGCGCGACTGCCACCGTTATGACTCGCAGGAGATGTTGATTGCCGGGCTGGAGAGGGCGAAGTTGTTGTGTGCGGGGTTGAGCCGTGATGCGGCACGTGCTGTGTTGTGGTCGCTGACGAGCCGGGAGATGTATCGGATGCTTGTGCGGGAGCGGGGTTGGTCAGGGGAGCAGTATGAGATGTGGTTGCGAGGATTGATTCGGAGAGAGTTGACGGGAAGGTAGCGAATCGGTTGAGGAGTGGGTAGAGGATTCGAGTGTTATGGCTGAGATCGTGGTGCGGGAGGCGGTGGGGGCTGACGATGTTGCCACGGTGCGCGGGTTGATGCAGGCCTATGGCGATTATCTGGCGGCGAATCCGACTGGAGCGGCGAATATTTGTCTTGAGGGATATGCACAGGAGTTGGAGGGACTGCCTGGGCCGTATTTTGCTTTGCTGCTCGCGACCGTGGATGGTGCGTCTGCGGGTTGTGTCGCTTTGCGACGGGTTGCGAGGGACGAGTCCGGTTGTGAGATGAAGAGGCTCTGGGTGGATACAGGGTTTCGTGGCTATGGACTGGGGCGGCGATTGGTGCATGAGGCCATTGCGTGGGCGAAGCGGATGGGATTCAAGACGATGTATCTGGATACGGTTCCTGCGGCTATGCCAGACGCCAATCGGCTGTATGGTGCGATGGGGTTCGAACCGACGGAGCGATATAACGAAAATCCTTTATCCGATGTAGCGTTCTTCAGGCTCAGTCTGGCGGCCCAGTCTCAGTCCTGAGTAATAAATTCGCTTTGCTGCATGCAGTTCCCGGGCAGAACGGAGATGAACGGATTTCAGTTGAGGGGGATGTGGTTGCTCCAGCGGCGTTGAGTGGCGGAGTAGTCGGTGGGGCTGAGGCCGGAGAAGGCGTGGAAGTCGTTGGAGAAGTGGGACTGGTCGTAGTAGCCGCAGGCGAGGGCTAGCTCGGCCCAGTGGATGTCAGCGCCTCGGTGCATCTGCTGGACGGCTTGCTGGAAGCGCTGGATGCGGCAGTAGAGCTTGGGTGAGACGCCGATCTGTTCGCGGAAGAGTTGGGAGAGGCGACGAGGGCTGAGGCCGATGTCGCGGGTGAGTTCGGCGATGGTGGTGGTGCCGGGGGCTCGGTGGAGGTGGGTCAGGGCGTAGTCGAGGATGGGGATCGCGGCGCGGGTGTTTGCTTTCGCCCAGGCGATGACGGAGGGCGAAGTCGAGGAGATCGAATTTGTGCGAGGGCGTATTGAGCTTCGCGGAGATCGTTGCGAAGGTTGGCGGCGGCGTTGCCCCAGAGAGTCTTCGAGGGAGGTTTCGCAGTTGGTGAAGAGATGTGTGTTGTCGGGGAAGAAGGGCAGAGTGCCGCCGGGATGGAAGGATGATGCCGATGAGTTCGGCGAGGTCGATGGTGTCGATGTGCTGGTAGCGGGAGTAGAGGCCGAGGAAGATGGCTGCGGGTGTGTGCTGGAGAGGGTCTGTGGGGTGGTTGGCGTCGGTGAGGTAGTCGCGGGCGAGGGAGATGACGACCTGGGCGTGGCCGTTGGGCAGGACGCGCTCGTGGCGGTGCGTGGCGGCTGGGTCGCAGGCGTACCAGAAGGTTTTGATGTAAGGGCGGAGGGCGGGATGAGGGCTGCGCTCGAGGTAGAGCATGCATCGGCCTCCGTGCTGGGCGGCATCTGAATCGCTGCGGCTGCGCGGTGCGGCGCTGCTGATGCGATTGTAGGACAATAGAAGATGGACGTAACAGAGGATTTGAATTGCTGATGGCAGATGAGCGCGTAGGTTGGGATTGATCTTGGGGACGACGAATTCGCTGGTGGCGTTTATGCAGGGTGGATACGCCGGTGGTGATTCCGGGTGAGGATGGCGAGCGGCTGGTGCCGTCGGTGGTGGCCTGGACGGATGATGGGGTTGCGGTGGGGAATGCGGCGCGGGGGACGTTGATGTCGGATTCGGCGAGCGCGGTTTATTCGGCTAAGCGGTTGATGGGGCGCGATATTGAGGATGTGCAGGAGGAGCTGAAGCTGTTTCCGTTCAAGCTGGCGGAGGGGTTGCAGCCGGGCGAGGTTTTGAAGGTGAGTGTGGGCGGTTTGATGCTGACGCCGCCGGAGATCTCGGCGTATGTGCTGCTGCAGTTGAAGAAGAATGCGGAGCGGTTTTTTGGCGGGCCGGTGACGAAGGCTGTGATTACGGTTCCGGCTTACTTCAATGACGCTCAGCGGCAGGCCACGAAGGATGCCGGGCGGATTGCCGGGCTGGAGGTACTGCGGCTGGTGAATGAGCCTACGGCGGCGGCGTTGGCCTATGGGCTGGATAAGAACAAGGATGGGTTGATTGCGGTTTATGACTTTGGTGGCGGGACGTTTGATGTTTCGATTCTGAAGCTGCATGAGGGGATCTTTGAGGTGATGGCTACGGGTGGAGATACGCACCTGGGCGGGGACGATATCGATAACCTGCTGATTGCGATTGCGCTGGATGATATTGCCGGGGATCTGGCTGAAGATGTTCGCGGAAATGGCGAGGCGGTGCAGGCGGTTCGCAAGGCGGTGATTGAGGCGAAGATTCTGCTGTCGACGGCTGAGAAGGCGACGCTCGAAGTTGCGCTGCCCTCGGGCAAGAGATATCTGCGAGAGATTTCGCGGGCGCAGTTTGATGAATTGACTGCGGGTGTGATTGCGCGGACGGCGGGGCCTTGCAGGCAGGCGCTGAAGGACGCAGGGTTGATGGCGGCGCGATCGATGAGGTTGTGCTGGTGGGCGGGTCGACGCGGATTCCTGCGGTGCGGGCTCTGGTGGATGATTTGTTTGCGTTGGGGGCGCGGGGGAAGAAACCGCACACGGAGCTGAATCCGGATGAGGTGGTGGCGTTGGGTGCGGCGGTGCAGGCGCAGATTTTGGCGGGTGGAGCGGTTGCGGGGTCTGGGCTTGAGGATTTGCTGCTGCTGGATGTGACGCCGCTGTCGCTGGGGATTGAGGCGCTGGGTGGGGTGGTGGCGAAGATTATTCAGCGGAACTCGACGATACCGGCTAGTGCGACGGAGCACTTTACGACGGGTGTGGATGGGCAGACGAATGTGGCGATCCATGTGGTGCAGGGTGAGCGGGAGATGGCGAAGGATTGCCGGTCGTTGGCTCGGTTCGATCTGAAGGGAATTCCTCCGATGGTGGCTGGGCTGCCGCGGATTGAGGTGAAGTTCCTGATCGATGCGAATGGAATTCTGCATGTGAGTGCCCGGGAGCAGAGGAGCGGGAAAGAGGCAGAGGTTGAGGTGAAGCCGACCTATGGGCTGACGGATGAGCAGGTTGAGACGATGATTCTGGATTCGTTTGATAACGCGGAAGATGATATTCGCGAGCGCCAGTCGATGGAGGCGAGGAACGAAGCGGAGACGATTCTGACTGCGGTGAAGAAGGGCAGGCATCATGAGGCGTGGCAGATGCTTTCGAGCAATGAGATCGAAAAGATTGAACAGGCAGAGTCGTTTCTGCAGGCGGCGGTGCCGGGTGGAAATCATCGTGTAATTCGTGACGGGATCGAGCGACTGGATAAGGCTACGCGGCGATTTGCGGAGTTGATGATGGATAACGCGGTTGCTGGTGCTATCGGCGGCAAGACGATGGAGGCCGCAGGTGAGAAACTGGGTGAGGGGCCCACGGCGCCGCATCCGTTTGCCAAGGCGCAGGTGATTCGCGAGACGGGGAAGACGGATGCCGAAGCGAAGAAGAAGATTGAAGATGCAACGAAAGATGAGGCTACGGCCGGAGAGTCGACGGAAGATTGAACTATGAGTGAAGCGAAGAGACTTTTGAGTGCCGAAGAGATGGCAACGCCTGCGGGCGAGGGGATGGTTCGGGTAACGTTTTTGCCTGAAGGGAAGACCGTCGAGTTTGAGTTCGACACGCTGCCCTATGAAGGGCACGGCGAGCCGATGTCGTTTCTGGATGTGGCGGAGAACTACGATATCTTTCTCGACCATGCTTGTGGCGGAGTCTGTGCGTGCACGACGTGCCACATCCATGTGAAGGAGGGCGCGAGCGGAATTAGCGAGGCAGAGGATAAGGAATTAGACCGGATGGAGACGGCGGCGGATGTGCAATTGAACTCGCGGCTGGGGTGTCAGGCGGTGATTGAGAAGCCGGGAACTTATGTGGTGGAGATTCCGAAGTGGAATCGGAATTATGTGCAGGAAGGGAAGCCTGCGCATGGGCCGGGGAGCTAGAACCTTCGGAGTCTCAAGGTCAGTCTCAAGGATTGATGCCGTATTTTGCTTCGAGGAAGTGTTGGAGATCTTTGGGGAGAGCTGCGGCTAGTTCCTGCCAGGTTAGAAGTTTGAGGCGCGTGGCGAAGGTGGGGCTGTGGACGGCGGAGAGTATGCTGTACCAGATTTCGATGAGGTCGTGACGGCGGGCGTCGCATAGGACGCAGAACGATGCGTTGGATGCGTAGGCGGCTAGTACGTTGCGAATGAGTTGGTAGCCTTCGATTACTGTTCGGTTTGGTTTGGACGCTGGGTTTGATGTTGGACGAGATTGGGTGGGTTCTTCGAGTTGGGAGAAGTCTTCAACTGGTGGATGGATTGCTGGGATATGGAGGGTTTTTCGAGGAAGGCGCGTGACGTCGAAGACAGTTTCGAGGTCGCGGTAGCGTTCGATGAGGCGGGGGGCTGCGGTCTGGAAGCTGGATTCGGTGAGCTTGGCTTCGAGGAAGAGATTGTCGATGTGGAGGTCAATCTCGGTGCGGTCTGTTAGACCGAGGGGGAGTTTGGTGCGGCCTTTTCGTTGGTTGAGAAGAGGGACTCCTGGGTTGATACCGAAGCAGGGTTGGGCGGTGGGTTCGACGTTGAGGAGGTTGGCTACGGCTGGAGCCAGGGTTTGGCCGTTGAAGACTCCGGGGTGGCAGAAGATGTTCATGAGAAGGGCGTCGGAGCTGTTGGCAGAGTCGAGCTCCATCCACTGCCAGTCTTTGCGGGCCCGGGAACGGCGGGAGGCGGTGTGTGGTTTGGAGAGGCGATGGAGCCATGCAGGGTTGGCGCAGATGTTGGCGTAGGAGTCGGGATGGAAGTTGCCGTGGCAGCCTTGCTCATCGCGGCCGAAGATGACTGCGGGGTCTGAGCCTGGGGAGATTTCGTGGAGTAGATTTTGGGTGCGGGCCAGATGATGCGCTCTTGCGTGTAGATCGCGGCGTAGGAGAGAGGCGGACCATGATGGGGAGGTTGGTTGAGACATAAAATTGCGGCAGTTCTTGTAGTCTTTGAGTGAGCGGGTTTGTACCGTTGAAGATCATTTTAGTGAGGAGGATGCGATGGCGCGGGAGATTGACTGGACCGATGCTGAGGAGATTGGGATTTTGCTGCAGGAGAAGTATCCGGAGATTGAGCCATATACGGTTCGGTTTACCGATCTGCATCAATATGTGACGGCGTTGCCGGGATTTGTCGGAGATCCGGCGAAGTCGAATGAGGGGATTCTGGAGGCGATCCAGATGGCCTGGAATGAAGAGTGGGAGGACGCGAAGTAGGGGAGCAATCGGAGATGTAAGGTAGAATGTGGACGATGTCTCGCCGGACAACGAGCAAACAATCGGACTTGGAATCATTTCTCGAGGTGCCGTGCGGATAGAATGGCGGCGACATGGGATCTAACGGACAGACTGCAGCGACTAGCCGCCCTTATCTGGCTTTGGGACTTACTTTTCTTTTGATTGGCGCGGGCTACGCAAATCCGTGGCCACTGGTTGCGAGGTTTCCAGCGGGGATGTGGGAAGGTGAGCTCGCGCCGGAGGTTCTAAATCTGTATGCGCTGGTGGCGTTTCTTGGGTGGGCCCACTTTTTTTATGCGTGGCAGGGGCAGGGGAAGGCCAGTGGCAAACTTGCTCCGGGCAGACGAGTTCTTTATTGGGGATTTGTGCTGGTGGCTCTGGCGTTGTTGGTGGTCGCACGGAGTTGGTTGGGGGTTGCTGTCTTCAGCCTGTTGGCGTGGGTGTATAACATCGCGCATTTTATTAAGGCCGAGGCGTTCTTCGCTGGTGCACACGGACGAAATAACTATTATTCGCCGGTCGTTGCTTTTGCCTGGTTCACGCTTGTGCTGTTCCAGGTTGGGCCGATGGGAAGGCCAGCGGTCGCTATTGGCGGCTCGCTATTACTTGCTGCTGTGCTGTTGCTTGCAGGGGACTGGAAAGCTCTGGCGGAGGGCCCGACGAAGTTGCCGGTGTTCACGTTGTTCCTGCTGGGTGAGACGCTGGTCTGGACTGCCTACGGACCGTATATGTCGCCGGGGTTTCGAGTTGGGGTCTATGTGTTTCATGTTGCGGGCGCTAGTTTCTTTCATTACCTGAGCAGCTATTTTTATGCCGCTGGACGGAGTTGGCTGACACAGCCTGTGACGATTGTCGGTGTTAATGTTGCGTTTCTGGGCGGGGGATATGCTGTGGCGCATGTGAGTGCGCTGGGCTGGGCGTCGGTGTGGTTGGCTCCCGAATGGTTCACGCTTTGGGTTGCGCTGCATCTGGTGGGAAGCGATCTGTTGCCGTGGTGGCGTCGGTTTGCGGCTGCGCCGGTGCGGCGGGTGTCAGCCGAAGCGGGCGCGGAGTTGAGTGAGTAGCTTTGGAGCCGGTGAGGTGGAGGGTGGCGGCTGCGAGGATGGCCCAGGTTATGCCGCCGAGGGCGAGGGCGGTGATGTCGCCGCGGTAGGTTTGGGGTTGGGGGATGAGGTGAAGAACGAGAACGGCTCCGGCGAGGCTGACGACGCCGGCGAAGGCGGCACGGGCGATCTCCGTGCGATCCGGACCGGCGTACGGAGTGCCTTTGGGGCCGTAGAGCGGAACTAAAGAGTGGCGGTGCGCCAGAGTGGCGAGGGTTCCGGTCTGAAGAAGGATGGCGATGTTGGAGGCCCAGGCCAGGCCGATGATGCCGAAGCGCTCGTGGAGCTGCCAGTAGATGGGGATGCTCGCGATGGTGATGATGGTTCCGGCGAGCATGGGGGCGAAGGTTTCGCCGGCGGCGTAGAAGGCGCGGGCGTAGATGGATTGCGCGGTCCAGAGAGCGAGCGAGATGGCAAAGATGCCGAAGTAGGCGGCGGTGGCGGAGGCGTCTGCTGCGTGGAAGGAGCCGCGGCGGAAGATGATGTCGACGGCAGGATGAGCGAGAGCGATCATGACCGCGGAGCCGAGGAGCGAGAAGGCGATGAGGCTGGTGACGGAGCGGTTGACCGCTGCGGCGAAGCTGGCGAACTGCTTGCGGCCGAAGAGTGAGGCGAAGAAGGGCATGGAAGCGGCTCCGGCGGCCTGGCCGATGATGGCCATTGGAGCAGTGAAGAGACGCTTGGCGTAGGTGAGTCGGGTGATGTCTCCGGCGCCGTGCTTGGCGAAGTAGCCGAGGATCTGGCTGTCGAGAGTGATGATGGTGACGCCGAGCATGAGAGGAAGAGAGAGACGAACCCACTCGCGCAGGCCAGGATGCCTGAAGTCGAGCAGCGGCTGGTATCGCATGCCGACGCGGTAGGCTCCGTAGGCGTTGAGGAGAAAGGGGCCGAGGTAAGCTCCCGCGAGTGCGCCGAAGCCTAGCGCGGATACACCCATTCGGTTGGCGAAGAGGACTCCGCCGGCGATGATGCAGAGGTTATAGACGAGAGGAGAGAGCGCCTGGAAGGAGAATTGTTTGCGGACGAGGAGGACGGAGGTGAGGACTCCGCCGCAAAAGAAGAAGAGCTGGCCGGGCAGGAGGATGCGGGTGATGTGGGTGCAGAGGATTCCTTCTGGTGAGGCGGGATCGAAATAGAGACGGATGTAATAGGGAGTGAAGATCTCGGCGATGATGATGGCTGCGCCCAGGACGAGGACCATGGTGTTCAGGATGATGGAGAGGGCTCGCTCGCCTTCCATCTCGTCGTTGTTGGCGCGGTAGCGGTCGAGGATCGTGACGAAGGTGATGGAGGCTGCGCCGCCGACGAGGAGGTAGTTGATGAGTTCGGGAAGGTAAAAAGCTACGTTGTAGGCGTCGGTTTGGGGGCCGGCTCCGAAGCGGTAGGCGATGAACTGTTCGCGTACGAGACCGATGACTCGGGAGGCGAGCGCTGAGAGGGTGAGAAGCAGGGTTGCCGATGTCGCCGTGTGGTTGTGCGAAGGGTGAAGAAAAGCAAAGGGCCCGCGACGGCGTGGGGGAGTGATCGGATTGGCGTCTTTGTTGATGGTCACGAAGGTTGCTTATTTGATTTTATCGGTAAGGCTTATGCTGGAGGATGGCGTGGCTGGTTCGGTGGCAGGAGTTGGCTTGGAAAACTTTCGACTGAGGGTGTTTCGCGCGGTGGCGGAGGCGATGAGCTTTCGGAAAGCGGCGGAGGTGCTGCATCTTAGCCAGCCGGCGGTGAGTCAGCATATCCGGGCTCTGGAAGAGGAGGCCGGGGTGCGGCTGTTCGATCGTGCGAGGGGGGAGGGGCATGGCAGCCAGATCTCGCTGACCGAAGCGGGACGGGTGTTGCTGGGGTATGCGAAGACGGCAGCCGAGACGATGGTTGAGGCTCGGCGGGCACTGGCGGCTTTGAATGATGAGGCTATAGGCGAGCTTCGGCTGGGAGCCTCGACGACAGTGGCGCAGTACGTTTTGCCACGGATTCTGGGGGCGTTTTTGCGGCAATATCCGCAGGTGAAGCTTTCTCTGGTGAGCGGGAATACGGAACGGATTGTAGAGGCGGTAGCGGAAGAGCAGGTGGAACTGGGGATTATTGAAGGGCCTGCGATGCGGCGGGATGTGAAGACGGAGCGCATGGTGCAGGATGAGATGGTGCTGATTGTGAGCCCTAATCATGCATGGGCAGCGCGCACGGGAGCGGCGGTCGCTCCGGGGGAGCTGGCGAAGGTGCCGCTGCTGCTGCGGGAGCGGGGATCGGGGTCGAGGCGCGTGGTGGAGAGAGCGCTGAAGAAGATGGGGCTGCCGCTGCGATCGCTGAAGGTGACGATGGAACTGGACTCGACGGAGGCGATTATTTCGGGTGTGGAGGCAGAGCTGGGGGTGGGGTTTGTGTCGCGGTATGCGGTGAATAAAGTGTTGAAGTTGGGATCGGTGAAGGTTGTCAGGGTGGAGGGGCTTGAGATTCTGAGGGATTTCAGTTTTGTGAGGCTGGCAGGCGCGGAGGCTGCCGGGGCTGCGGCGGCGTTTCAACGGTTTGCAATGGGTGGAGCGGTTGCGAGATAGCTGATTCGATCGCTGATTTGGGTGATAAGTAATTCTTATCGGTAATTCGAAAGTACGTCTCGACTGAGTGTTTGAGTGCGCGCATGCTTAATGCATGTGGAAGAAGAACCTTTTCTATATTGGAATTATTATTTCCGCCAGCGGATTGATTGGGCCGCCGCTGGCGCTGGCAGCAGGGCTGGCGTTTGGATTAAGTACAGAGCACACCTTTCATGCGGAGGGTAGGAAGCTCTCGAAGTTTCTGCTGCAGGCTGCGGTGGTTTGCCTGGGATTCGGGATGAATCTGAAAGAGGTAGTGCATGCGGGTGCGTCGGGCTTTATGTATACGGCGATCAGCATTGCTTTTGCGCTGAGCCTTGGGGTATTGCTGGGCAAGATGCTGCAGGTGGGCAAAACGCAGTCGCTGCTGATCAGTTTTGGAACTGCGATCTGCGGGGGCAGCGCGATTGCGGCGATGGGGCCGGTGCTGGAGGCAAATGACGAGGAGATGGCGGTCTCGCTGGGGACTGTGTTTGTGTTGAATTCCATTGCGCTGTTGTTGTTTCCGCTGATTGGTCACGTGATGCAATTTTCGCAGACGCAGTTTGGGCTTTGGGCGGCGCTGGCAATTCATGATACGAGTTCGGTTGTTGGGGCTTCTGCGAAGTATGGGGCGACAGCGTTGGCGGTAGGAACGACGGTAAAGCTGGCGAGGGCGTTGTGGATTGTGCCTCTGGCGATTGCGACGGCGATGTTGAAGAAGAGTAAGGCGAAGGTGAGTTGGCCCTGGTTCATCCTGTATTTTTGCGTTGCGGCGGTGCTGGCGAGCTATGTGCCGCACTATGTTCCGCAATCGACGGAATTGTTTTCCGGACTGTACCGGTTAGGACGTGCGGCTTTGACCGTGGTGCTCTTTTTGATTGGGACGGGAATTACTCGGAATACGTTGAAGGAAGTGGGGATTCGGCCGCTGGTGCAGGGCGTCGCGCTTTGGATTGTCGTGGCTAGTCTGTCGCTTTGGGCAATTCATGTTGGATGGATTGGGTTGTAGGTGGCTTAGCGGCTGGAGTGCGATTCCTCTTCGGATGAGGTGGGGGCGAGAGGATTGGGGGCATCTGGGTGCCTGGTGAAGTCTATCCAGCGCTTGGACGGATCGACGGCGCGGTGTCTGCGGCGCGGTTTGACCTTCGAAGAGATGGCAAGGCTCGCGATGGTGTAGCTGACCATCTGGCGCTGGCCGCAGCGGAGACAGCGAACGGGATAGCGCATGAGCAGAATCTGGCCGATATCGTCGCTGCGCAGGGTAGAGCGGCGGAAGCTCTGGCCGGAGCAGAACTGACACTGGATCGGGACGCCGTTGTAAGGGTCTAAACCCAGATACGGGGTCTGACTGTGGGGGGAGTGAGGGCGGTCTCGTCTTCTGTGAGTGTGCTCGAATTCGTTCTTGAATTTCATTCAGCGGTTAGTATCCGGGAGAGGTGGGAGATCGAAGAGCTTTTCCGGGGTGCGGCGGGGCACGCTTTGGTTGCGAGGCGTACGGATGGGGTGAACAGCCGGACGAGTGGCAGCAGGTTTTGAGAGCAGGGCGTGAAGATCGCTAAGGTCCTTCTGAAGCTTGCGGAGCTGGCGTGTATCGACGCTTGCAGGTGCGTTGTCGATGGCCAGGGCGAGTTGCGGTTCCTTGTGTCTGAGCTCGGCTTTGAAGACCTGCCGGGCGCCGGGGATGGTGTAGCCCTCGTTGTAGAGGAGACTTTTGATGCGCAGGGCCATCTCGACATCGCGGCGGCGATAGAGACGTTGGCCTGTACCGCCCTTGTGTGGCTTCAGTTGAGGGAACTCGCTCTCCCAGAAGCGGAGGACATAGGCGGGAACGTCGCAGAGCCTGGCGACTTCGCCGATGCGGAAGTAGAGTTTGTCCGGGATGTCAGACCCGGAGTTGGAGAGGGTTTTGCGGATTTGCTGGTGCTGCGCCATGCCAGGAACTCCGATACGACTGTGCCGGACGGTGGCCCGTCGTCCGGTTTTTGTCAGTATAGGCCACCGAATCATGGATGGTCCGGAATTTTTCTTGAGGAGAAGGGGGGTTAGTTTCTGGGGGTGCCAGCGAGCGAGATGGAACCGGAGGGCCGAGAATGGCGTATTGTTTTTTGAAGATGGGGAGGCAGAAGATGCAGAACAACCAAATTGCAGGAGTGGCGGTCTTGATTGCTGCTGCGGCGTTGATGACCGGCTGCCGGATCGAATCAGACAAACGAAATGGCAACGATAACGTGAAGATTGCCACACCCTTTGGGGGGATGACGGTCAAGACGAACGATGATGTTGCGGAGGGATTGGGGGTACCGGTGTATCCAGGGGCGGAGCTGGTGAAGAAGGACAAGCACAATGGAGCAGCCGATGTGAATATGAGCTTCGGCAGCTTTCAGCTGAGAGTGAAGGCGGCGAGCTATCGGACACTGGATAGTCCGGATCAGGTGAAGGCGTTCTACGACAAGGCTCTGGGACGATACGGCGATGTGATTGAGTGCCGTAACGATAAGCCGGTGGGCACGCCGACACGCACCACGGAAGGGCTGACCTGCGATAACGAGAAAGAGAACCATGTTTATGTCAACGACGATGAGTCCGGCAAGCTGCAGTTGAAGGCAGGCTCGAAGCTGCATCAGCACATTGTTGCGATCGATCCGGAAGGCAACGGAACGAAGTTCGGGCTGGTGATGCTGGATTTGCCGGGGCACCTGACGATTGGCGAAGGCGACACTCAACACAAGCAGTAGGGTAGGATGGCCGGGGTAGCCGGGCATCGGTATGTCTGTGAGCTGGGATGCGGCTTGCCGCGCTCTGCTGGGTGGGATAGCTTCATAACTATGAACGAGTCTTGTCACCGTTGCGGCGGTGAGCTTCCTGCCAGGGAAAACGCATCGCCATTCTGTTCGCATTGCGGTTCGCCGCAGCTCTATCTACCGGATTATGAACAGCAGACCGGAGGAGCCGAAGCGGAGCTGGGCGCCGTCGTCTCTGCGGCAAAGGCACAACGCGTGGAGTGGAAGACAGCGATCCGTTGTGCGGTGCTGGTAGCGGGGATAGCCGCTGTGCTGGGCCTGGTGACGAGCCGGGTGGAGCAGTTGTTTTTCATGAGTCTGTTATGGACGATCAGCGGATCGATGATCACGTTGGCGCTTTATCAGCGGCGGCGCCCCACGGCGTGGATGGACGCTGGAGTCGGAGCACGGATTGGCGTGGTGGTTGGGCTGGCGCTGGTGGCTTGTTTAGGGGTCGCAATAGCGATCAACGGGCTGGTGGCACGGTATGGGCTTCATAGCATGGCCGGGTTTGATGCGCAGCTGACCATGCAGTTGCAGGCTCAGTTCGACAGGACAGTCGCGATGGCACCGCAACCTCCAGAGGTACGGCGACTTTGGTTCTCACCGGAGTTTCGGGCGGGGATGATGCTGTTTGGATTTGGCATGATTGCGGCCATCCTGCTTGTGTGGTCGACTGTCGGCGGAGCTGTCGGGGGATTTATGCGGACGCGACGGAAGGCTTCCGTCTAGCACATTTCGGACGGTCTTACTCGGACACTTCTGGAGATCGTGTCGACAGGTCGGAGAGAGCCGGTCGAGGGCCCTTTCTGCCGGAGATGGGACATCCTTGATATCATCGAGCGCAGCCTGTTATGAGTGAAACTAAAGAAACACCCAAGCCGAAGTTACGCGAAAAGGGCCGGCTGATGTCGGCTTCGGAGATCGAGCGCACGCTGGTTCGGTTGGCGCACGAGATCGTAGAAAAGCACGATGGCAGCAAGAATGTCGGGCTGATCGGGATCAAACGCAGAGGCGTTCCCCTCGCCCAGCGGCTGGGCGTGCTGATTGAGAAGATTGAGAAACATCCGGTGGACACGGGAGTGCTGGACATCAGCTTCTACCGTGACGACCTTTCTACCGATGGGCCGCGGCCGAATGTTGTGCCGGGTGCGATCGGGTTCGATGTCAACGGCCGGGACATCATCCTGATGGACGATGTGCTGTATACGGGGCGTACGATACGGGCAGCGCTCGATGCGCTGTTTGATCATGGGCGACCGAAGAGCGTTCGGCTGCTGGTGCTGATCGATCGCGGACATCGGGAACTGCCGATTGAGGCGACCTATGTTGGGCGAACGATTCCGACATCGAGGCGCGAGATCATCGAAGTGAAGCTGAACGAGGTGGACGGGCAGGAGCAGGTGCTGCTGGTTGAGCTGGTGGACTGACGACCCTTCGATGAACTCTCAAGCCAACGGTGCGCTTAAAGAGACTGGCTATGCTGCCGGTTCGTTGCTGACGGTATCGGACCTGACGGTAACGGAGGTCGCTACGATTCTGGCGGCAACGGACCGCATTGAGAGGATGTCTGCCGCTGATCGAGCATGGATTCTTGCGGGGCGAAGAATCGCGCTACTGTTCTATGAGTCGAGTACTCGGACCAGGACATCGTTTGAGCTGGCGGCGAAGTCGCTGGGTGCGATGACGACGCTGGTAAGCGATAAGTCTTCTTCGATTGAAAAGGGTGAGAGTCTGAAGGACACGGGGCTTACTTTGCGGGCGCTCGGTGCGGAGTGCATCATCCTGCGGCATACGAACTCGGGTGCGCCGTATGTGTTGGCGAGAGCGACGGGGCTGCCGGTGCTGAATGCGGGCGATGGAACGCATGAGCATCCTTCGCAAGCGCTGCTGGATCTGCGGACGATGTTGATGAGGCTGCCCGGGGTGAACGCGGGGAAGGTTGACGCGAAGACGCTTGCAGGCGTGACGGTGGTGATTACAGGCGATATTCTGCATAGCCGTGTAGCGCGGTCGAATGCGATGCTGCTGCCGCGCCTGGGTGCAAAGGTGGTGCTGTGCGGGCCGAAGGAGCTTCTGCCGGAGGATGCCTTGGGGCTGGGCTCTCTCAACGGCGGCGGCGTGGAGATTGAACGCGATTTCGATAAGGCTCTGAGACGGGCTGATGTGGCGATGATGCTGCGGATTCAGCGGGAGCGGCTGGCGGGGCTGGAGCTGAATCTGGCGGACTATATTGCGCGGTACCAGTTGGACCGGGAGCGACTGGCGGCTAGCGCGCCACACGCCCTGGTGATGCATCCCGGGCCGATGATTCGCGGACTGGAGATCGCCGATGAGGTGGCGGATGGGGCGAACTCGGCGATTGAGGAGCAGGTGCGGCATGGGTTGGCCGTGAGAGTGGCCCTGCTGGCACGAGCGCTGGGTAAGGGTGGATTTGAGAGTGTAACTGTATGAGTGACGTATTGATCTTGAACGGGCGGCTGATCGATCCGGCGAGTGGTGTGGATGCGGAGCGGGATGTATTGCTGCGACACGGGCGGGTAGCCGCTGTTGAAGTGCCGGGCGGATTGCGCGATGTGAAGGCGAAGGAGACGATCGATGCACGCGGGATGATCGTCGCTCCCGGTTTGGTGGATGTTCATGTGCATCTGCGTGAGCCGGGACAGACGTACAAGGAATCAATTGCGACGGGAACAGCTGCTGCCGCTGCCGGTGGATTTACGAGTGTGGTGGCGATGCCGAATACCGTACCAGTGAATGATTCGGTAGGTGGCCTCGAGTGGATGCTTGACGCGGGGCGCGGGGCTTGTGTGAAGCTGTTTGCGATGCCGGCGGCGACGTTTGGCAGCATGGGCGAAGAGATTACCGATTTTCATCAACTGCAGCGCGCAGGGGCGGTTGGTTTTACGGATGATGGGAAGCCGGTGCTCCATGATGCTGTGATGCGTGAAGCGCTGGTGGCTGCGGCGGGGATTGGCGTTCCGGTGTCACAGCATGCTGAGGATACAAGGTTGACAGGTGGTTGCAGCATGAACGCGGGACCGGTGGCGTTTCGACTTGGTCTGCGCGGGATGACGGTGGAGGCCGAGGCCCGGATTGTGGAGCGCGATATTCGGTTGCTTCGAGACATTGAGCGAGTGGATGGTCTGCGGCCGCATCTGCATGTGCAGCATGTGTCGACGGCGCGGGCGATGTTGTTGATACGCGATGCGAAGGCTGAGGGGTTGCATGTGACCTGCGAGGTGGCGCCGCATCACTTCACGCTGACGGATGAGGCGATTGGGGACTACGACACGAATGCGAAGATGAATCCTCCGCTGCGGAAAGAGGCAGACAGGCTGGCGATGGTCGCGGGATTGCTGGATGGGACGGTGGACTGCATTGCTACCGATCATGCTCCGCACGCGCTGTTTGAGAAGGAGCAGGAGTTTGAGCGGGCTCCGAATGGGATTACCGGGTTGGAGACGGCGCTTGGGTTGGCGTTACGCGTGCTGCATAAGGGCCACGGGATGACGGTCGCGCGCGTGATTGAGTTGATGAGTGCGCAGCCAGCGTCGATTGTTTCTTTGGAAGGCAGGGGAACGCTGAAGGTGGGAAGTTTTGCGGATGTGGTGGTGTTCGATCCGGCGGCGGAGTGGAGCTTTGAGGCGAAGAGGTCAAAGTCGAAGTCGCGGAACACACCGTTTGACGGCGCGCCCATGCTCGGTAGAGTGGCGTATACGTTGAGCGAAGGGCGCATCGTCTTCAAGGGATAATGCGGATGATTATTCGCGTTGCATGACGGCTAGTTCGTTGCCTGCGGGATCGGTGAAGTGGAAGCGGCGGCCACCCGAGAAGCTGAAGATAGGTAGCGTGATTTTTCCGCCGGCCTTCACAATACTTTGTTCGGTCTGTTCCAGGTCGGTTGATTCAATGACGGCGAGCGGAGCTTTTGTACGTTCGGCAGGGTCCGCGTTGAAGCCACCTTCGGTGCCGCTCTCTGAGAATGCGGCGTACGTGGGACCGTAGTCCTGGAAGGTCCAGCCGAAGAGATTGGCGTAGAAGGTCTTGCTCGCGGATACATCGTGAGCAGGCAGTTCGAGGTAAACGATCTTTAGATTAGGCATGGTTGTCCTCACGCGTGTCGCTGATTCCTCCATCCGCGCCGCCGCGAACTGGTTTGCGGAGCAGGTAGAGACCGAAAACCTGGCCTCCCCAAGGACGAACAACGATAGAACTAGAGGGCGGCAGGGGTCAATTGATTATGAGATCAGTGGGTGTGAAAGATCTTCTTGTTGACGTCCGGCCAGTACTCTTTCCAGAAGAAGTTGAAGCAGTCAATGAGGTCGCTGGTGAGCCACTTCTGACCGACCTTGGTCCAGGTCTGATACTTCTTGGGGTAATAGAGAGTGGAGACACCGGCTGCGGCGCCTGAGCCGACGACCTCTGAGAAGTTGAACATCTTGCTTCCGTCGTCCTGACGTGTCACGAGGACACGAGTGACGGCATACCATGTGCGCTTTTTGAAGCCGCCGTGGCCGAGGGTGTAGAAGCGGTTGTCCTGATGAAAGAGGATCGGACCAATGCCGCCGACCATGAAGTTTTCGTCGGCTGTGTCTGCGAGGGTGTGCCAGAAGTAGCGGCCGTAGCCAGCGGCACCCTGATGGAACTCTGGGTAGGAATTACTGTTCATGGCAAAGCCGGCCTGAATACCGGCGACGAGGAAGGAGGAGTAGTCGAAGCTGTTCTTGGCAGCGAGGATTAACTTTTCCTTTGGTTTCTGGGGCGGAAGCTTTGTGTCTGCGGAGACCGAGCTGAAATTGGGAATGATACCGAGGACGCGTTTGGTCTGCTGGGTGCCGTTGGCGCTTACGGCGTCGGGATTGTCAGCCGGCTTTTGCGGTGGTGGCGTGGTTGTCTGGCCGGACTGCTGGTAGAGCAGAGCGCTGGGTGCTTCAGGAAGATCAGATACCGGTTGCGACGTGAGGGATGCAGACTCGCTGGAAGAGCTTGTGGTGGAGCTGGGGTTCAGCTGTGCGCTAAGAGTGAGTGGTGTTACGAAGGTGGAAATAAAAAGAAGGGTGCCTAGCGTCAGGTCAATCTTCCCGAATCGGTGAGGATTGCGAAGAGGCATAAGGATAAGACGCATCTTTCAAAGAATAGACTCGCTACGATGTGTTCTCTATGAAAATAGAGGCTCATTTTGAGGGAGCATGCGGCTCGACAATAAGCCATCAGTGTTGAAGTATTCCCATCTTTTTCGCTACGGCAGTGAAGACCTCTAGTGCCTGATCGATTTCGGCGCGGGTATGTTCGCTGGTCATAATGGTGCGAATGCGGGCTTTACCTTCAGGGACAGTAGGGAAGGCGATGCCGGTGGCCATGACGCCGGCTTCGAAGAGAGCGCGGGAGAAGTCCATGGTACGGCGGCCGTCCCCGATGATGATTGGCGTAATGGGGGTTTCGCTTTTGGGTGTGGAGTTGCCGCCGACGTCGAGGCCGGCGTTGGTGAGCTGTTGTTTGAAGTAGTTGGTGTTGTCCCAGAGGCGCTGAATGCGGTCGGGCTCGTTTTCAAGGATGTCGAAGGCGGCGATGCAAGTTGCTGCGACTGAAGGTGGATGCGATGTGGAGAAGAGGAAGGGACGCGCGCGATGGTAGAGATAATCGATGAGGTCGCGGCTGCCGCAGACGTAGCCTCCGAGAGCTCCGATGGCTTTGGATAGGGTACCGACCTGGACGTCGACCTTGTCGGTGACGTGGAAGTGATCGACTGAGCCTCGGCCGTTGCGACCTAATACTCCCGATGCGTGGGCGTCGTCGACCATCATGATGGCTCCGTATTTTTCGGCGAGGTGGGCTAGTTTGTCGACGGGGCCGATGTCGCCGTCCATGGAGAAGACGCCGTCGGTGATGAGGAGCTTGTGGCCCGGTTCGTTCTTGACTTCCTTGAGAAGCTCTTCGGCGTGGGCGACGTCTTTGTGGCGGAAGACTTTTATTTTTGCGCGGGAGAGACGGGCTCCGTCGATGATGCTCGCGTGGTTGAGTTCATCGGAGAGGATGAAGTCTTCTTTGCCGAGGATGCTGGAGACGGTGCCGGCGTTGGCAGTGAATCCGGACTGGAAGACGACGCAGGCTTCGACACCTTTAAAGGCGGCGATTTTTTCCTCGAGCTCCATGTGGATGTGCATGGTACCTGCGATGGTGCGGACGGCTCCAGAGCCAACGCCGTATTTTTTAGTAGCAGCGATGGCGGCCTCTTCAAGCTTGGGGTGGTTGCAGAGACCAAGGTAGTTGTTAGAGGCGAGGTTGATCACTCGCTTACCGTCGTAGGTGCAGACGGGGCCTTGCTGATCATCGAGCTCGCGCAGTTTGAAGAAGGTGCCGCGCTGGCGGAGGTCATCGAGCTGGGCGGTGAGATGGGCGAGCTGGGGGCGTTTTGCGGCTGCGGTAGTCGCTGCAGAGGTCATGGAAATCATATTAAACCTTTATGGGCGAGGTAGTCTTTGGGGCCGAATCGGCATCTTACGAGAGATAGAACTGTATCGCCTTGATTCGTATGAGGCGATGACTTCGGCAAAGACAATGAGGACCTATGATGATGACCTTGCGATTCCCAGGAAAGATTTTTTTGGCTACGAGTTTGATCGCGTTTGCGATGCTGGCTGGTTGCCAATCAAAACAAGATGCAGCGATTGATCAGGCTAAAAAGCAGGCTGCGGCTACGGGTCAGGCGCAGCAGGTGGTTTCCACCGACAAGAATGGCAATGTGACAACCACGACGGTTCAACCGCCAGCGCCGGGACAGACGACGCAGGCTGTGACAACGACGGTGACTCCTGCTATGGCGGCGAATACTCCCGCGACGACGCCAGCGGTTGCTGGGCAGGTTGATGCTTCCGGTCAGCCGGTGACAGCGCCTGCTCCGGGTGCGGCTCCGGTTGATTCGGCCAGCGGATGTGAATGTTGCCGCAGGAACGAATCTGACGATTCGGATTAATCAACACATCAGTGTGAAGACGAGCCATGTGGGAGATCGATTTGATGGTGAGGTAGTCGATCCTGTGGTCGGGGACAATGATCGTGTTGTGATTCCGAAGGGCGCTCCGGTGAGCGGAGTTGTGGTTGCTTCCCATCGGCGCGGACACTTCAAGGGCAGCTCGATTCTCGAACTGCGGCTGACTTATCTGACGCTGAATGGCACGCGCTACGCTCTTGATACGCAAGACCTCACGCAGACAAAGAAGGGCAAGGGCAAGCGATCCGCTGCGTTTATCGGCGGCGGGAGTGGGCTTGGCATGCTTGTCGGCGGCGTGGCCAGCGGAGGAGTCGGCTTACTGGTTGGCGGCCTTGTTGGTGCAGGTGGAGGAACCGCACTGGGCGGCTTGACGGGAAATCGGGATATTGAGATTCCTGCTGAGTCGATCGTTCGCTTCAAGCTCGCGGATAATCTTGTGGTTCAGCCTGTGTGATCGATTATCCCTGAACACGAAAGCCCATCCTGACGGATGGGCTTTTTGCTGCGCGCCAATAGCGTGGTCGCTTTCAGTTAGGATGGTTTGGGCTTGAGGAGGATTTTGCATGGCGATTCGATTGCATTTCTGGGGTGCGGCACAGACAGTCACCGGTTCTTCGCACCATCTGGAATGCGCTGGGCAAAATGTATTGCTTGACTGCGGGTTGTTTCAAGGCCACAGGCAGCAAGCACGTGAGATCAATGAACATCTGGCTTTACCTATGGAGCAGTTGAACGCGGTTGTCCTGTCACATGCACATATCGACCATAGCGGCGATCTCCCGCTGCTCGCGAAGAAAGGGTATCGCGGCCCGATTTATACGACGCCGTCGACGGTGGATCTTTGCGAGAAGATGCTGAAGGACAGTGCGCATATCCAGGAGTCAGATGCGGAGTTTGTGAATCGGAGATCGCATCGGAGACGGTCGATCGGTATTGAGGCGGATGCGGACGCGGTGAAGCCGCTCTACACGCAGGAGGACGCGGTGCAGGTGATGCAGCAGTTCAAGGCGGTGACGATGCATACGCCGCAGCTGCTCGCGGGTTCGACGGCGGATGCGGGATTTACTTCGACGACGTTCGATGCAGGGCACATGCTGGGCTCGACTTGCGTGCTGATTGAGGCTCGCGAGAAGGGGCAGACGACGCGGCTTTTGTTTTCAGGCGATGTAGGGCGGAAGGGGTTGCCGATCATCAAAGATCCGGAGGCTGCTCCCGCCGCGGATTACCTCATCATGGAGAGCACGTATGGGAACCGGCTTCACCAGCCGATTGGCCCGGTGAAAAAGAAGCTGGCGAACCTGGTGAATCGTACGGCGCAGCGCGGGGGGCACATTGTGATGCCGGCGTTTGCCGTCGGGCGGACGCAGCAGGTGGTGCTGTTGTTGCATGAACTGATCGACGAGAAAGCGATTCCGGATATTCCGATCTTTGTGGATAGTCCGCTGGCGGTGAATGTGACGGATGTGTTTCGCAAGCATGAAGAGGAGTGGGATGAGGGTGCGCGCGCATTTGCTGATCTGCATGAGGACCCATTTGGGTGGAAGCGGCTGCGGTATATCCGCACAGTGGAGGAGAGCAAGACATTGAATGGGCTGCACATGCCGTTCATCGTGATTGCGGCTTCGGGGATGTGCGAGGCGGGGAGGGTGCTGCACCATCTGAAGAACAGCGTGGAGGACCCGAAGAACCTGGTGTTGATTACGGGTTTTCAGGCGGAGCATACGCTTGGCCGCGCGATTGTGCAGAGGCAGCCGGAGGTCAAGATCTTCGGCGAGCCGATGCGCTTGCGTGCCGAGGTGGATTCAATCGGTGAGTTGAGCGGGCATGCGGATCAGAGGGAGCTTTTGCAATGGATGGAGCCGGTGGTGCCTACGCTGAAGAAGGTCTTTCTGGTGCATGGTGAACCCGATGCTCAGCAGGCTTTGAAGGCGGAGATCGAGAAGATGTACAAGCTGGAGGTTGTTTGCCCGAGGCGTGATGAGCGGTATGAGGTGGGATGAGGGCTTAACCGCGATTTGCCCGATGCCACCGATTGATTACTGGCGACCGCTGATTTTGCAGATAAGTACGGATAATTTTGATTGATGTGAATGTTCTTAGGACTCGCGGCTCTGTTTTAGGTGTGTTTTTACTAGTTGGAGGGCTTGGTCTGTGATGTCTTCGTCGCCGCCGCAGCCTTCCAACCAATGCATGTCGGTTTCGCGGCGAAACCAGGTTAAACTGGCGCTTGGCGTAGTTGCGGTGGCCTTGCTGGGCCTGGGCTATGGCTTGTTCGCGGGTTAGTTCGTTCTTGAGGACGGCACTGGCTTCGGCGTATCCCAAAGAGGTTAGTGGGCGGCAGGCTTCGCCGTAGCGCGCGATGAGGCGCTCGGTCTCTTGGATAAGGCCGCGGTCGAACATGGCGGAAGCGCGTTGATTGATTCGCTCGTAGAGGCGCGCTCGGGGTGGGTTGAGGCCGAGGCGAAGAATGTTGTAGCCGGTGAGGGTGTCGCGTCCCCTCTGCCATTGCTGGGTGAGTGGTTGATCTGCGGCGAGTGAGACCTCGATGGCACGGATTACCTTGGGGATGTCGTTGACGTGGATGGCTTCCGCTGCGGTTGGGTCCAGGCGGGTGAGCAGGCGATGGAGATAGGCGGGGCCGCGGGTTTCGGCGAGTTGGCGGAGGCGTTCGCGGCGGCCTGCTTTTTGCGGTGGCGCGGGAAAGAGGCCGTCGATGAGGGCTCGCAGGTAGAGGCCAGTGCCGCCGGCGACGATCGGAAGATGGCCCCGTTCGGTGATGGCAGTGAGGGCTTCACGGGCTTGGCGGCTGTAGTCGCCTGCAGTGCAGGCTTCGTCGGGCCAGGCGATGTCGATCATATGGTGCTGGATGAGGGCACGTTCCTCGCGGGAGGGCTTCGCCGTTCCGATCTCCATCTCGCGGTAGACAGAGACCGAGTCGCAGCTGATGATCTCGCCGTTGAATTGTTCGGCGAGACGCAGGGCGAGAGCGGTCTTGCCGCTGGCCGTAGGGCCGACGAGGACGACCAGGGGATCGCCGGGAGGCGTCACCATGAAAACGGCCTCACAATCACCATAGACGCCACCATCCGGCCGGAACGAAGACGTGATGCAGTCCAGCCCGGAGCAGGCTGAAGAGAAGAATGGCCAGACCCAGCAGCAGGAGTCCGCGTACCTGGCGACGGCGTTCCGCCTGCCTGCGAACTGTTCCAGAAGGAGATGGTTGCGGCATGGGATTCAAAATAGCAGACTATCGCTGATTCTGTGGCAGGAGAGTCGAGGATCGCGCGAGGGGTTATGGGAGTGGTTTATTGGTAAAGAAGTCGACGCGAAGTTCGAGATTAGGACCCTTGAATTGGGCGGGCAACGGAGGAAACTGTCCGACACCAGTGATTCCGCCCCAGCATGCGCGGTCGATGGCGGTGTCCTGGCTGGAGCCGTCAAGGTTCATGGCGGATATGGTTCCGTCGCGGTTGATGGTGAAGCGGATGAGGGTCTCGCCCTGCTTGTTGAGCGGCGGGCGGGCCTCTTCGGGGATGAGTGGATACCAGTTGCGCCGGATGTCCTCGAGGATTCTGCGGATGTACGGGCCGAAGTCAACGCCCTGGGTGTCGGAGAGGATCTCGGCGCCTTCGCCCATTCCCTGACGGCCGCCAGACGGGGCGTTGTAGTCTCCGCCGCGGTCTCGGGCTGCGTCCTGCGCTGCTTTGCGGATCGCGTCACCTGGACTCTGGTTGGGGTTGCCGAAGTTTGGCCGCGTAGGTGCAGGTTTGGGAGCTTCCACCAGAGCCTGCGGATTTGGCTGGGGAGCGGGCGGCGGTGGTTGCGGTGTGGGCGCAGTCGGTGTGGCCTGGGTGGGCGCCGGCTGGATGGGGGCGGGCGCCGGAGGCGGTTCGGCCTTACGCATGGCCTGCAACTGGTCCAGGGTCTTTTGATCGAGCCGCTGAGGTTGGTTTTTCTCGGGTATGGCCTTATTGGCCTTGGGTGTTGGCCTTGGGAGGTTCTTCGGCGAATCGAGGAAGGTCAGCTGTTTTTCGCGCTCTTTCAGGACCTCGACGGGGCTGATCAGCCGTGGCTGGTGAAAGAGAACGCGGGGGCCGTAGAAGAGGAACCAGACGATCGCCAGGTAAACGATGACCGAGATGTAGATGGACTCGCGGAACCGTGCCTTGGAGCGCTCATCGTCGAGTGAGTCGAGCAGATGAATCAGCTCATGCTCATCGAGTTCGCCGTAGCGGCCGGTGCGCACCTTGACGGGCTGAGTGGGGGGCGCGGAGTTGGGCGGAGTCTCGAGGGAGGGCATGGGCTCTAAGTTCTGACGATTATCGGGGGCGAAAGTTTCTTTGGGAAATAGACCGCATAGTTCCGGTCAGGTGCCCCGGCGTACATAGGTACTCCTATTTTCTCATTTTTGAGGCTCCTGATGGTAGCGGCCTTTTATGTCAGGGTTTCTGCACCCTTTAGCAAAACCCGTAAACTGGGACGGTGAATGAAAGTTTTGCTTCCGATGTTCGTGCCGTCGTCCTGACTATCAGCGACCGCTGCTGGCGGGGCGAACAGGCCGACCTCTCCGGACCCGCGGTCAGCCAGTCGCTGGAGTCTGCCGGGATCAGTATGGTCACGGCGCAGACCCTGCCCGATGAGTTGGATCAGATTGCCGAAGCGCTGCGGCGCCATGCCGAGAGCGCGAGCCTTATCGTCACCACGGGGGGAACCGGGCTGGGGCCTCGGGATGTGACTCCGGAGGCGACAAGGCAGGTCTGCGAACGCATGGTTGACGGATTGTCAGAGAAGATGCGCGCCGATGGACTGCTGCATACTCCGTTTGCCGCCCTTAGCCGAGCCGTCTGTGGAGCCTTGGGGAGCACGTTGATCGTCAATCTGCCGGGTAGTCCCGCCGGAGCGAAGAGTTCGCTCACTGCGATTCTGCCGTTGCTGCCGCACGCGCTCGATCTGCTGGCCGGGCGGACGGAGCACCCTGCGGCTACTGATGGGAATTAATATGGTCGGCTCTGCTGACGGGTAGCGGACAGGTAGAATAAGACATACCCCGTGAAGATCCATCCTGTTGCACTCTTGAATAAATGGAACGTTATGATGCTTGCGGCCCTGAAGCCGCTTGGCGTCTGGGGCATCGGCGCACTGGCCGTTATTGATTCGGCTGCCATCCCGGTTCCGATTGATGCCCTTTTGATTGATTATGTTGCGAACGACCATAAGCGATTTTTGCTGTACTGCTTTATGGCTGCGCTGGGGTCCGCTGTGGGCAGCCTCCTGCCCTACTACCTTGGACGCGCGGGCGGAGAGCTGTTTCTGCTGAAGCGGATCAACCGGCAGCGATATGAGCAGATGCGGGACCGTTTTGAGAAGCAGGAGTTTCTGGCGATCATGGTTCCCGCGATGATGCCCCCTCCAATGCCGGTCAAGTTGTTCGAGTTTGCCGCGGGTGTCTTCGAGATGAAGCCTTTGTGGTTTTTCAGCGCGATTCTGGTGGGTAAGTTTTTCCGGTTTCTGATCTGGGCGATCATCACGATTACTTATGGGCCTCAGATTCTGGGCACGATCGCCAAGGCACTCCGGGAACACCACAGTTACGTGCTGGGTATCTCCGGAATCCTTATCGTTGCCCTCGTGGTCTATGTTCTGCGCAAGGTGTTCGATCGCCGGCGCGGAACTCCGCTTCCAGTCGAAGAAGAGTAGCCGCTGCGGTGCTATGCAGCGCGAGTCAGTGCTGGACGTGCCCTGAAATCTCCATACGAACGACGCGGCGGTCGTCATTGACGTAGACCGCGCCTGAGAGCGGGGCCTTGTCTCCTGCGGGAAAGAACGGTATATCCGACACGAATCGGAGGTCACGGAAGGTCACGGTGGTGATCCCGTCGGGATCGGCGCCGGTATCAGCGACGATCGGGTATTGCGACCAGTCGAGATAGACCTGGCCGAGCCAGCTGCGTTTGGCAACCAGCGTCGCCAGGGTGGTGGGCGGTTTGTAGATGATCTGTGCCCGATCGGTGGTGGCGACGTCGCTGTTGAGCGTATTTACGTTGGAGATAAGGAATGACTGCGGAGTCTCGACGACGGTCTGCCAGTGGAAAGGGTTGATCGGGTAGGGATCGGCGGCGACTCGTAGGACCGGCGCCCCGTTATAGTCGCCAGACCCGGCAATCTGAGTCGCCTTCTCGTGCTGAAGGTAGCGGAACGTCCACAGCGCAGTCGCGCCAAGCAAAGCGGCGATGGCCCAGCCTCGTCCCCGGAATGACGGCCTGCGCGCCCCTACTTCGCTGTTGATGAGGCCGAAGAGGGATGGAGCGACGAGTGCGATCAGGAGAAGAAGAAAGAGGACAGGTTCAAAGATGAAGACAAAGGAGCCAGCGTACCACCGGGGATTGAACGGGAAGAAGGGGCGGAGGCCGTAGTTGTTGGTCCAGTCCAGCAGAAGATGACTCAGCAGCGCGATCAGGGAGAAGCAGTAGAGCAGTCCCCAGCGAACCGGGGCGCGCAGAGGTTTGCCGGGAGTTCTCTTTCGCTGTCTCCAGCGATGGAAGAGCCAGACCGAGCCTACGAGTATCGCTGCTTCGAACGGCAAGCCGAGGAAGGTGTGGGTCCATCCGCGATGGTGCTGAAACGCAGCGATGGGGCCGTCGATCGACCAGAGGGTGTCCAGATCGGGCGCCTGGGCGGCGAGCACCATGGTGACGGTGGCGTAGGCCGCCTTCCGGTTGAACCCGGCGCGGGCGAGACAGGCTCCGGTCATCAGGTGGGTTATAGGTTCCATAGTTCTTCGTCGATGCCTGTTGAGAGGTTAGCTTATTTGGCAATTTCGGTTCCCGGATGAAGGCGGCTAGGTTGCGGTCCTCGAGGATCGGGAAAGGATCGGCGTCGTCGAAGGCATGTCGGCGGACGTCGCGGCCGAGCTGGACGACGTGATTGCGGGTCTTTCGACTCGCAAGACGAACGGTCGCCAGTTCAACAAGATCGCGGAACATGGGAAGCACGTGCCGGGAGTCGACTCCTTAGCTGCGCGTCTTTGGGGGAGGCTTTTCTTTCATTCTGGTTCAACTGGCTCTTTCGGGTTGAGCGGATTTTCTCACACCCGACGGAGTGGAGTAGGCCGACGGCTACAAGGTAAGGCGGACGCTTGGTAGAATCGAGGTGCCGATGTCTACAATGACCGCAATTTCGCCAGAGATTCTTGCCAAGTACCAGCCTGTGATCGGGTTGGAGGTTCATGTTCAGCTTTTGACGGAGACAAAGGCGTTTTGCGGCTGCGTCAACAAGTATGGCGGCGAGCCGAATACCCATACGTGTCCGACCTGTCTGGGGTTGCCCGGGGCTCTGCCGGTGTTGAACCGCAAGGCGGTGGAGTTTGCGGTGCTCGCGGCGAAGGCGATCAACTGCGAGATTCGCGAGATGAGTATTTTTTCGCGGAAGAATTACTTTTATCCGGATTCGCCGAAGGGCTACCAGATTTCGCAGTTCGATAAACCTATTGCGGAGCATGGGTGGATTGAAGTGCCTGCGTTTGACGAAAGTGGGGCGGCGATCACGAAGCGGATCGGCGTGACTAGGCTGCATATGGAAGAGGACGCAGGTAAGAGTCTGCACGATGGGTTTGCCGATTCGGTTTCGAAGACGTATATCGACCTGAATCGATGCGGGACTCCGTTGGTAGAGATTGTGAGTGAGCCGGACCTGCGAACGCCGGACGAGGTGTTTGAGTATCTGACGAAGCTGAAGGAGATCCTGCTTTATACCGGCGTCAGCGATTGCAACATGGAAGAAGGATCGCTGCGTTGCGATGCCAATGTCAGCGTGATGCTCAAGGGTGCGAAGGAGTTCGGCACCAAGGCCGAGGTAAAGAATGTCAATAGCTTCCGGTACATTCGCTCCGCGGTGCAGTACGAGATTGAGCGGCAGATTGGCGTGATCGAGGACGGTGGGCGGGTGGTGCAGGAGTCCCGGCTTTGGAACAGTGGGGAGGGCCGGACATATTCGATGCGCTCCAAGGAACAGGCGCATGACTACCGTTATTTCCCTGAGCCTGATTTGCCGCCGCTGGTGGTCGGTGCGGAGTGGCAGGCTGAGATTCTGAAGCTGTTGCCGGAGCTGCCTGAGGCCCGGCGGGCGCGGATGATCGCAGAGTACGAGATCTCTGCGCAGGATGCGGCGACGCTGACAGCGACGCGTGAGTTTGCGGACAGCTTTGAGGCGGCAGCGAAGAAAGCGAAGAGTCCTCGTAGGGTAGCTTCACTACTGACAAGCGAGTTGACGATGCGGCTGCGACTGGCGGGGCTTGAGCTGGAGCAGTCTCCGGTTTCGATGGCGGGAATTGTGATGGCGGCGGATCTGGCGGAGTCGGGGGAGCTGTCGAGCAAGATGCTGAAGCAGTTGCTGGATATCTCCTTTGAGAAGCGCGAGGACTTTCCCGCAGTGTATGAGCGGGAGAAGCCGCAGCAGATCTCCGATACTGGCGCGATTGAGAAGATGATCGACGAAGTGATTGCAGCGAATCCGAAGCAGGTCGAACAGTATCGTGGCGGCAAGAAGACAGTGGCCGCGTTCTTTGTGGGAAATGTGATGCGTCTGTCGAAGGGGCAGGCGAATCCTGCGCTGCTGAACGAGTTGGTCGCGAAGAAGCTGGATGCGCAGTAAATCTCAGTAGCCGACTAGCTAAATACGCAGGTGGCAGAGTATCCGGTTTAGCGTTTAATGGGCGGATGTTTATGCGCGTCTTCTTGTCCAGGACTGTCTGTCGCGGGATTTGCGCCGGTGTTTTTCTGGTTCTTTTTGGGTGCAGCGCCGAGGCTCCTTACGTCGTGCCGGAGGAGCCGATGCCTCCGAACACGATCCTGCTGTCGCAGATGATGCGGGAGCTGTCGGCTACTCCCGGATTTACGGACGCGCTGCTGGCACATCTTGATCAGGGGGCGAAGAAGGGGCCGGCGCTGATGACTCCGGCCCTGATGAAGAGGTTGCGTGAGCTGATTCTGGGAAAAGATTGGCAGGGGTTGGACCGGTTCCCGGGATGGACGATGCAGGCCGTGAACCCGACCGTGGGGGTGATTACACGGGCGGCGGCGAAAAAACAACCGGAGACGGCAGTGGGAACTCCTTCGGGGGCGCCGAATGAAGCTTTACCTGCGAGCGGTTCGAACGTGATCACCGAGTATCTGGATTTGGGAAGCTATTCGCCGGAGAAGACAGAGACGGTGAGTTTGGATAACCCGTCAACGTTGCTAGGGCTTTCGGATAAGAATCTGGTGAGCGAGCTGGGCGCAGGCGTGGTGCGTGGAGATTTGGGGAATCCAAAGCTTGCTCCCATGCATCCGGAGAGCCAGCGATTAGCGGATGTGCTGAACCGGCTGGGGCTGAATGCACTGGAAGGAGCGCCGACGGTGACGGCGGAGGTGGGTGGAAAGACGGCTACGACTCCGGAGAGCTTGATTCAGGCGCTGATGGCGACGGGGCATTCGGTGTTGGTGGCTGATGGGCGGTACTTCGCGAACTTCGGGCACTTTCATTTCAAGGGTCAGGATGTGATGATGCCGTTCTTTATCGACTCCCAGATTGCGATTCCGGGAACAAGCCGCTCGCTGATGTCTCCTGTGAGCCATGCGGAGTATGAGTTGGAGATTCGCGGACCGAAGGTGAACGCTAATGTGAGTTGGTACTTCGGGATCGATGGCAAGGCGGAGTTCCGCACGATGGACACGTTGGACCAGGCGTGGGTGCTGGGGCGTCACGCGCATGAGTACCGCGACGCCGATGCTGTGGAGGTGACGCGGCTGATTGGGAAGATGACGGTTGCGTATCTGCATCAGCATCAGCGGCGGCCGAATCTGCCGTTTGGCGGGTACTACTCGCTGGGAGTTTGTCAGGACGGTGTGGCGGCGATTGAGAAGAAGATGACGGGGAGTGGCACGCTGTTTCCGAATACGGCGGATGGTGAGCTGTTCGATGATCCGCGCGATGCCGAGATTAATGCGTTGATGCTGGCGATCCCGAAGGACAGGAATGGGGCTCCTCCGGCGCCGGAGAGAATCTTCGGATCGATTCCGACGACGGACTTTCGACAGGTGACGATTCCCGGAATGACCGCTGATCTGGATACAGTTTATGCGGCGTGGAAAGATGGATCGCTGGAGCGGACGCGCTCGTGGGTGCAGAAGATGACGTTGCGGTTGGTCGGCGCTGCGGTGCTGGTGGCGCTCGCGGGGATCGTCGTGTGGAGGCGAAGGCGGGCGAGGAAATAGCTCGCGACTGGCATTGTTGCCAATGCAACTCGTCCGTGAGTTGAGGCTTCCTATAGCACTGGGAGAATCACTATGGCGACCAAGAAGGCGGCAAAGAAATCTGCACCAAAGAAGAGTAGTGCGAAGAAGCCAAGCTCCTCGCGCAAATATAGCCCATCCGCGAGCAAAGACGTCGAACGCGAGATGAAGGCAATGAAACAAGGTAAGCTGAAGAGCGGTCGCAGTGGAAAGACAGTGACCAATCCGAAGCAGGCAATTGCGATTGGTTTATCGGAGGCGCGCAAAGAAGGCAAGAAGGTTCCTCAGCCGCCGAAGAAGGGATAGGATGTCCGAGATCGAGCAGTATCGCGCAATGCTGGAGGTTGCGCTGGAGCAGGCCCGCATTGGCAGGACCGAAGGTGGTGTTCCGATCGGTGCGGCGATGTTCGATGGAGAGGGAAAGCTGCTCGCCTCAGGACGAAACCGCAGAGTGCAGCAGAACGATCCGTCGGTGCATGGTGAGACGGATGCGTTTCGGCGGGCGGGACGGCAGAGATCCTATCGCGACAAGATTATGGTGACGACTCTGGCGCCCTGCTGGTATTGCAGTGGGTTGATTCGTCAGTTTGGGATTCGAACGCTGGTGGTGGGCGAGAGTCGCAACTTTGCGGGTGGACTGGATTGGCTTCGATCGCTTGGCGTGAAGGTGATCGATCTGGATTCTCAGGAGTGCTCGGATCTGCTGACAGGATTTATCGCTGAGCATCCTGAGATTTGGAACGAAGATATCGGCGAGGACTAACTCGGCTGAGTTTGCCTGCGTGTCGTTTGTTTGTGCGTCGAGAGGAAGAACCACATCACTCCGCAAAGGATGTAGGCGAGGTAAATATAGGGGAGCCAGTTCAATGGCGCGGCCGGGACGGGGTAGAGGGTTCCGGCGAGTGTGAGGAGAGTGGCCAGGGTGGCTGCAGCAGCGAGTGCGGTGGCACCGGTTGTGGGATGGTGGTTGCGCCTGAGGTAGAGGGGCAGCCCAATCGCAGCGAGGGCGTAGGTGGTCATGAATCCGTAGACCGAGAGGGAGCCCAGCCAGCCGTAGATGTCGACGCCGGAGATTCCGCGTGCTGCGAGGACGCAGGCGGGAAGCGCGGTAAGCAAACCGGAGACAAGGACTGCGGATCCGGGGGTGGCGTTCTTCTTGTGAGCGATGCTGAGGCTGCGGTGGGCGAGACCGTTGTGGGCCATGCGCATGAGGACTCGGGCGGCGGCGGTGATGCAGGCCAGAGTGCAGGCGAACATGCTGACGAGTGCGCCGAAGTCGATGAGCGGCCCTAGCGGGCGAACGCCAACAAGGTTCGCGAGGATGCTGAGCGGCGCGATTGAAGTGCCGAGGTCTTGATGGGCGCCGGCCATGCCCATGGTTTCTACGTAGGCGCAGAGGATGAAGAAGAGACCGCAGAAGATAGCAGACTGGATGAGGGCGCGCGGAATCGTGCGGAGCGGGTTGATAGCTTCATGGCCGAGCGTGGTGGCGCTCTCGAAGCCGACGAAGCTGAAAAGAGCCATGACGACGCCGAGGCGAACGGCGGAGGGAGTGACACCGGTGAGGTGGAGTTGGGGTTGATGGATGTGCGGGCCGTTGTGCCAGAGGACGAGAGCGATGACAGCGGCAATAGAGAGGACCGAGGCAGCTTCGATCCAGAGCATGAGCCGGGCAGAGATCTGGACGTCGCGATAGGCAATGGCTGCGGCGATCACGGCACAGAGGAGTCCTAGAAGAGCTGCGGGTATGGTGCGGCCCAAGAAGAGGGCCAGGAAGACGTTGGCGTAGTTGATGAAGCCTCCGACGACGGCTGCTCCAGTGGTGATGTAAGCGAGGAAGAGAGCCCAGCCGGCGACGCTGCCTGCGACGGGCGGAAGAGAGGAGGTGGCGTAGGTGTAGAGGGCTCCTGAGCAGGAGGTGTAGCGGGCGAAACGGCTGAGGCAAAGCGCGATGAGGAGGATTGCGATGGTGGCGAAGAGGTAGGCGAGCCATGTTCCGTTGCCGGCCAGGGCGAAGACCAGTGGAACGGTCATGGTGGGAGAGGTTGTGGGAGCGATGGTGGAGATGGATTGTGCCAGCGTCTCCATTGGCGAGAGGATGTTCGCGCGCAGGCCGGCGGGCGCTTCGGCTTTTGGGGCGAGAGCTTGCTCCATGGGCGGTCTCCTCTTGTGCTGAGGTCTGTTTGGGGTACACGAGTATGGGTGTTCTGAGCCGATTGATTTGGCTGATGCAACGGGGCTCGATGACGTTGGAGTTAGTCAGAGCATAGCTGAAGATCGATTCTGGGCGAAGCGGAACTTTATCGCCTCGATGAAGCAGCCGAGGGCCGGGCTATTTTTTATCCGAGGATGACGAGGATGACGAGGATGACGTGGATGCTGTTGCAGGCGCGGCGGCGGGGGCTGCAGATGCCGCGGCGGGAGCGCTGTCCTTGCTGGACTTCGAATCGCTGCTCGATTTTGAGTCGGTGGCCGGCTTGGAGTCACTGGAGGCTTTACTGGTATCGCCTGAGGATTTGGGTTTGGCGTTGCCGTAACCGTCGGCATACCAGCCGCCGCCCTTGAAGCTAATGGCAGGCGCAGAGAGAACGCGCTCGAGGTGGCCGCCGCAGTGTGGGCAGACGGTGATCTCGGGATCAGAAAACTTCTGGATCTTTTCTGTGTGCTTGTGGCAGGCGGAGCATTTGTATTCGTAGAGCGGCATGAGTTCTTTCTTCGTTTCTAGTCTATTGTGATGCGGGATGAAGCGTGAAGATGCGATTTCACGCTTCGTCCGGTGCTGAGATCGCTAAAGTTTGCCTAGTTCGATGAGGCGGACACTGGCGATCGCTTCGACCTTGCGCAGTGCTTCGATGGCCGCAGTGGCGGAGGCGGCATTTTTGACATCGATCTGGACGACTGCCAGGGCCTGCCCCTGGGGAACGCGTTGTGAGTGCGCACGAGTGAGATCGGCGGCGCGGCCCAGGGCGAAGTTGGCGATATTGAGCCCGTGGTCGCCGAGGATGGTGCCGATCCGCCCGATGACACCGGGGACGTCGTGGTTGCGGATGGCGACGAGGGTGCCGTGGAGGGGGGCTTCAATGTCGATACCGTCGTAGCTCAGCAGGCGTGGGGAGTTTCCATGGAGCACAGTGGCCGAGGCGCTGGTATCGCCATCGGAGGAGTGAAGGACGAGCTTCAGGGCGGAGCCTACGCCGCCAGTGGCGTACTCCTTCTTGTCTTCCTGAATGCGGATGCCGCGCTCGTGAGCGACGGAGGCTGCGTTGATGCGGTTCGCGCTGGCACCTTCGCCGTCAGTGCCGTTGAAGATACCGGCGATGGCGGCGTTGCGGATGAGGTCGGTTTTGCCGGAGGCCATGCGTCCGGTGTAAGTGATCTGGATGTTTTCGAGATTGCCGGGGGTGGCATGGGAGAGGAAGTGGCCGAGGCGTTCGGCCATCTCAATGTAGGGGGCGACCTCGATGTACTCCTCGTGGGAGAGGGAGGGGAGGTTGACGGCGTTCTGCACAACTCCGAGCTTGAGGTAGTCGCGAACCTGCATGGCGAGCTGGATGCCGATAGCTTCCTGGGCTTCGTCGGTGGCGCCGGCGATGTGCGGGGAGAGCAGAACGTTGTCGAGGTCGAAGAAGGGGGAGTTTTTGAGGGGCTCCTGGTGGAAGACGTCGAGGGCGGCTCCGCCGACGTGACCGGATTTGATGGCGTCGGCGAGGGCCTGTTCGACGATGAGCTCACCGCGAGCGCAGTTGATGATGCGGATGCCCTTCTTCATGATGCGGATGGAGGTCTGGTTGATGAGGCCTTCGGTCTGGGTGGTGAGACCGACGTGGAGGGTGAGGTAGTCGGAGGATTTGAAGATCTCGTCGATGGGGACGAGGGCTACGTTGTTTTCGCGGGCGATGACGGGGGCGACGAAGGGGTCGTAGCCGATGAGGTGCATGCCGAAGGCCGAGGCGCGGCGGGCGACTTCGAGGCCGATGCGGCCCAGGCCCACGATGCCGAGGGTTTTGCCGCGAAGCTCGGAGCCCTGAAGGGATTTTTTCTCCCACTTTGCGGCGTGCATCGTCGAGTTGGCGCGGGGAATGGCGCGGGCGAGCGAGATCATGAGACCGAGGGTAAGTTCGGCTACAGCTACGGCGTTGGCGCCGGGGGTGTTCATGACGACGATGCCGCGATGGGTGGCGGCGTCGGTGTCGATGTTGTCGACCCCTACGCCTGCGCGGCCTATGACGCGGAGTTTGGGAGCGGCCTCGAGGAGTTTCGCGTCGGCCTGAACGGCGGAGCGGACGACGAGGGCGTCGGCGTCGGCTAATTCGGCGGCAAGACCGTCTTTAATCTGGTCGGGGGTGACGACCTGCCATCCGGGTTCTTCCTGAAAGATGGCGAGGGTGGCGGGGGAGACTTTTTCGGCGAGAACGATCTTCATTGGCAGAAACCTTCCATGGCTGGGGTTGCGGTGGGAGGTACCCCCACACCTACCTAAAGTGTGCAAAGTCTTCGTAAAAAAAGACTTAGGTTTGGACTTAGGGGCTTATCCGGGAGTTTTCCGGTGGATTTCCGCGCAAAGTCTTCGAATCATTGGAGTTGTCCCTATCATGGGACGCACTCGCAAATGTGCCTGACCCATTGTAGCGAATGGAACGAGTTCGAGCGTGGCCGATGGGTTAAGTCGGGGCGAGAGTATTACTTCAATGCGTGTGGGGCGATGCTGGTACCATCGGGTCCGCTGTTGGCGGCCTTGATGCGAGCCATGGTCTTCTGATGTGGAGCTGCCATGCCTTGCGGATCGAGGACTGAGGGCTCCGGCCTGAGTTTGGCGATGACATCCCAGGTGATGGTGTGGGGGCTGTTTGGGTATCTGTTGGCGTAGAGTCCGAAGGAGTATCCGAAGAGGAGGTGCTTCGTGAGAGCGGTCAAGGTTAGCTGGATGACGCTGTCAAGCTGCTGCGGGGAGAGATGAGTTGGGTCGGGCTCGAGGAGATTGAAGCGGGCGGCGTCGTTGATGGCGTTCCACGCCTCCAGGGATTGCTGGCTCATCATGGTCAGGTGGAAGTAGTACTGCTGGTAGGCGTTCGCTTCCTCGACGATCAGTTGGACGACCCCTTTCTGTTGCGCGGCGTCCCAGACGGCGTGCTTCCAGATCAATGGACCCTGAGTCCACTGGAGGTCGCCGGGCAGGGCTGTCTGGGGAACTCCGGGATGTTGCCGGATGTACTCGAGCACGATGAGGTTGTTCTTCAGCTCGACAAAGACTTCGCGCCAGCCGCTTTCATTGCGGCTCCAGTCTGTTTCGTTGGCTTTGCGCTCCTGCTCGAGGGCTTCGCGGGTCTCGCGCAGCTGGTAATGCTGGTGGATGCGCTCGACGGTTTGTTCGAGGCCGATGGCTATGAGGAGGCCGAGGACGATGGTGGCGATGTGGATGAAGAAGTCGCGCCATGTATTGGCGGCGTGGTGAGGCGGGTGGACGTCGAGCATACGTGGGCTCCGGAGTGGGGTCTTGAAGGCTAGTGTTGCGTGACGGAGCTGGGAGCGGCTGCTTTCTCGGCGGCGAAGATATCTTCCAGGCGCAGATTTCCGGTGAGGATGGTTTCTTCCGCGCCAATGATGTTGTGGTCCCATTCGCGAAGAGTTCGCGTTGCCTCGGCCTCTGCCGTCAGCAGGCTCAGGTAGGTGCGCAGGTCTTCGGCGGAGGCTTTGGCGAAGTCTGTTTTGTTCGCTGAGTGCGGATACATTTGTTCGAACTGTAGCCGTTTGCTTTGGGCAGCTCTCCATGCGTCGTAGAAGATGTCGACTTTGTTAGAGAGGAGTTCTACTTCGGAGTAGGCGTTGAGTTCGTCGGAGCTGAGGAGTTCGACCAGGCCGCTGATCTTTGCGGAGCGCCAGAGGGGGTCGTCAGGGTAATCGAAGACGGCGATTGCATAGGCCGGTTGTTCGGCAAGCGGCTGATGCTGCCAGACGGCGGCCTTCACCTGATCGATGCGATGGGTTAGCCAGGCCTGGTGATAGTTGAGGGCGGCGGCGGTGCCGCGCGAGTCCTTCAATATCTGCTCGGATTCGTGGTGAAGGGTTTCGCGGAGCTCAGACCGTTCATGACTGTGATGGATGCGCTCGACGGTTTGTTCGAGTCCGACGGCGATGAGCAGACCGATGACAATGGTGGCGATGTGGATGAAGAAGTCGCGCCAGGTGTTGGCGGCGTGGTGTGGCGGGTGGACGTCGAGCACGGGTGTTGGTCTCCTGTTGTGCGAGTCTCCTGTCGGTCAGAGGGCAGGATTGTTTTTGAGGTTTCGCTTGATGTTGAAGCAGTAGGTCAACAGAGCGTCGTCGTCGACAAGTGCGACCTGAATGGCGTGCTCGAGGGCGTCAATCTGGGGCGGGGTCAATCGGGACAGATCGCCGTGTTCGGCGACAGCCGCAAATCCTTGCTCCGCGGCCTCATCGCTCAGGGTTTCGTGGCTGTCCGCGATCGCCTTGGTGAATTTGGTGAAATCAAGGGAGCTGTCCATCGTTGCGGTGACCGGGTCGTTTTCGGTGCGAAGGACTGCGGCAGCGCGGTAGAGATCCTCCACGCTTCGATCGGAGCGAGCCATAAAGGCATCCTGATTGTTGTAGCGATAGTCGACAGGCCCAAGATTTTCGTTGAGGTAATTGACAGTACCGGACTGATGGATCTTTCTCCACTCGTCCTCAAGATAGAGGTAGCGGGCGTGGCGCAGGATGAATGGGCCGGGGGGTACGGAGGTGTGACTTCGTATGGCGCGCAGGATAGCCAGATCACGTTTGAGGTGCATCTGGTGGCGCTGGGTGGCAAAGATGTTGAACTCGTTGGAGGTCTCGTTTTGTGTGCGCTCGATGAGGAGTTGTTCGCGAGCCTGGTGCGCGAGGTGACGGTGGTGGAAGTACTCGACTGTCTGTTCGAGGCCTACGGCGATGAGGAGGCCGATGACGATGGTGGCGATGTGGATGAAGAAGTCTCGCCAGGTGCTGGCGGCGTGGTGTGGCGGGTGGACGTCGAGCATGGGGGTTGGGTGCTCCAGTTTTGGCGCGGAGGTTTGGTCAGGCACGGAGAGAGGCTGCTCCGGCGTCGGGATGGAGTGGGGCTCAGACACAGTTGTCGTTATGGCGACAAGTCTAAAGGCGTAGAGGCGAGACGCCTAGATAAAAAAGTGCGGGACGAAGGAGCTCAGGTTGCCGGTGATGGGGCTGAAAGACTCGCGAACGCCCATGCCGCAGCAGTCCTGGTCGATCATCCAGAGGCCGAGGACGGTGTGGCGATTGTCGAAAACGGCTGGTGGGGCGAGGGCTTGCACGATTTGTTTGCCGTTGTATGGGCCTTCGGTGGAGACGACGGTCGCGTTGTCGCGGATGAGGGTGATGTTGGCGCCCTCACGAGAGAGAAGCGGTTTGCGGACGTAGTCTTTTAGAGTGCCCGGCGGTGCGGTGCCGTCCTGGACGAAGTGGGATTCAAGCAGGAGTTCGTGGTTGGGGTAGAGCTGCCAGAGGATGGGCAGGATGCCTTTGTTCGAGAGAAGCATCTTCCAGATGGGCTCGATCCAGCGGACGGCGGTGTAGGTGTCGAGGGTTTGTGGGGCGAACTCTTCGTTGAGCATGGCCTCCCACGGGTAGAGCTTGAAGATGGAGAAGATGGGGTGGTCGTCGAGGTCGACAAAGGAATGCTGGGAGTCATCCCAGCCGATCTGGTGCATGGCGAGTTGGCGTGTGTCGAGGCCAGCCTGTTGCGCGGTGTCGCGGAGATAGGTGACGGTGAGCTGGTCTTCAGGATTGCTTTCGTTTTCGAGAGCAGCGAAGTAGATGGGCTTGGAGAGGTAGGGGTCAATGTCGCGCCACTTGGCGATGAGCTTCTCGTGGATGGAATTGAACTGGTCGGGCTTGGCGGAGACGAGCGAGTGGGGCATCGCTTCGAGCCAGTTCCACTGGATGACAGCGGCTTCGAGGAGCGAGGTGGGGGTGTCGGCGTTGTACTCGAGGAGTTTGGGGGCCTGGCCGCTGGTGGCGCCTGCCCAGCTGATGTCGAAGCGACCATAGAGGGCGGGTGGCTCGTTGTTCCAGGCCCACTCGATGGCTTCGATGGCGAAGTCGGGGATGTCGAGTTCGGCGTAACGCTTTTCGTCGATGATGTGCTGGGCGGCGGCGAGGCACATCTCTTGCAGTTGATTGCCTGCGGCTTCGAGGGTGTCGATCTCGGCGGCGGTGAACTGGTAGGCGGCGGACTCGTCCCAGTAGGGGGTGCCATTTTCGAGGGTGTGGAAGGTGAGGCCTTCGGACTCGACGGTCTGCTGCCAGTTTTCGCGTGGGGTGAGGGGTATGCGCTGCATTATTCTCCTGCGCTCCCGCTACTGGAGCTGCCGTGACTGCCGCCTTCGGAGAAGCTGCTGCCGAAGCCTCCGCGGGTAGTTACGCCGGAGCGGGTGGTATAGCTGCGACCGGCTGCAGGGGCGTAACCGCCTCCGCCAACGACGCTGCCGAGGCCGTAGCCTCCCCAGCCGCCATAGTAGTAACGGTAGGGGATGATGATGGGGATGAATCCGCCATGACCGTCGGGGCGTTGCTGGGCGGCGGGGGCTGGTTGCCGCAGAGGTTGTCGTCGACTACGTGGTTTTGTTCGTCGACGCAGCGCTGCATCTCGGGCTTGCGACAGCCGGTGAGGATGGAGAGGGCGGTTGCGGCGAGGAGTGGAGCGGCGACTTGGGTTGAACGGCGCATGCGGAGTTGGATAAGGGTATCAGGCGGGACATTAGTTTCGAATCAAAAGGCGAAAGGTGGGTACGCTAGGATTGCCTATGCCCGGTATAATTGTTTTGACGTGATCCGCCCAGGCTTTCTGCATCTGCGCTTGTGGAGCTGTTCAAACGGTCCGGCTTCGGATGAAACTCTCTTGGTAGAAGACAGCGGTGCGATTGATGCATGCGCCATTTCTACAGAGTTTGGTTTCGATTTCGATTGCGCTGTGAAGTTTGCGACCGGGAAGCAGCACTTCCTTGAGAGCTCTTACCTAGTATTCCTCCAGCGGCCGTTCAACATACGTTTGAGTCGGCTTACAAGTGATTCGAGCATCGTGGGGTCTTTGGGTCAGGACAAGCAAACTAGCCGTGGCATAGCCGGTGCGAGTGGGATATTTCTTCGATGTCCCGATGACAGTACACGAGCCTTTTGATATGTGTTAATACTGACAGGGGAGTTTGCTTTGGCGATAAGGATTCTCCACACAGGGTGCTAGTAAAGCAGGTCTACGACGCCATGATTGCTCTGCGGCATCAACTTGTCTGGATGCATTTGGAGGCGCTCGATCCTCTGCTTGATGGACTGCGTGCGATATGCTCAACTTGTACATGATGGGTGTCCCGTCATGGACTTGTTCGACGTTGTCGTAGGCGCGGACTGCTTGTGCTGGCATGCTTGTGACGGATGGCGCAGTTGGCGTAGTCCTGCCAGAACGCTCCGGGAAGCGATGCGGAGGATGTTTCGACACGCAGGAGTTGCTGCATGCCGCCGACGGCGTTGTTGGATTGACTGCATGGATTCCAAGGAACGATGCTGCGCGGAAGTACTCGATCGCCTGTGCCTGAAGGAGTTTCATGGCATTCTCGTATGCTTCTTCAATGTCCAGGTTGTTGGCGAGATGGGCGACGAGTCCGGTGAAGACCCCGAGTTCCTTGTTTGCGGGTGCTTGCTTCTGTGCATTTTCGAGCGTGTGAGAGTAGAAATCGCGAGGCCACATCTTTTTGGAGGCATGGAATTACGCCATTTCGCTTCGTACTGCGAGCGTATTCATCGATTGGAAGAGGTCGGCGTAGGCGCTTTGAATTGCACCGACTTGCGGAAGTTGTCAGAGCGATCGATCTTCAATTTCGAGAAGGTGGATGAGGCGGAAAGGCAGATGAAGAGATCGAGATGAGGACCAGTCAGCGTTTCATGGATCGCTTTGTTATAGCCGGTTTCAGGACTCGCATTCGACCGGTTGGTGGTGGTTTGTAAGATGAAATCCTGGGGTTCGCTTCGACGAATGACCCACCTTAGCGCGATGAGACCGTCGCTAAGGATGGGGGCACCCGGGTCTGTTGGCTTGTGTTATTTGGCGTGGCTGGCGAAGAAGTTTTGAGCGGCGATCAGGCCTTTGCCGAATTCGAAACCTGGGAGTGGGGTTTTGGTTTTGTGGATCACTTGTTCGAGGGCTCCGATGATGGCGATGGTGTCCATATAGTCGAAGAAGCCGATATGGGCTATGCGGAAGAGTTGGCCCTTCATCTCACCCTGACCGTCTGTGACGATGGCGGCGAATTGGGATTTGAGGCCTTTGACGAGGACTCCAGAGTCAGTGCTTTCGGGGGCTACGATGGCGGTGGCTGCTGCAGCTTCTGCTCCTTTGGGGGCGAAGAGTTTGAAGCCTAGCGCGGTGGCTGCGGCACGAGTCATGGCGGCGCAGGTTTCGGCGTTGTCGACTAACTTTTTGCGGCCTTCTGCCAGATCGCCTTTTGGGTTGTCGGCAGTGGCGGCTTGTCCGGCGATGTAGTCGAGCGCCGCTCCTAGCGCTGCGATGAGTGCTACTGATGGCGTGTAGGCGGACTCGCCCTTGGCGGCGTTCTTGCGCTCCTTGCGGAGGTCGAAGTAGTAGCGCGGGTTGTAGGTGGACTCCATGCGGTCCCAGGCGCGCGGGCTGACGGCGAGGTAGCTGAGGCCGGGAGGCATCATGACGGCTTTTTGAGAACCGCCGATGAGGACGTCGATGCCCCAGCCATCCATGTCGAGGTGCGTGGTGCCGAGGCCGGTGATGCCGTCGACGATCAGGAGGGCCTCGGAGTTTTCGGATTTGAGAAGCTTGGCGATGCCTTCGATGTCGTGGCGGACGCCGGTGGAGGACTCGGTGGCCTGAACGAAGACGGCGCGGGTCTCGAGCTTGAGGGCGGCCTTGACTTCGTCGAGGGTGAAGGTTTCGCCGTAGGGTTTTTCGATGACGTCGGCGTGACAGCCGAAGGATTTGACGAGAGACGCCCAGCGCTCGCCGAACTTGCCGGCTGTCAGCACCAGGACACGATCTCCCGGTGACGTCAGGTTCGAGACGGAGGCTTCCATGGCTCCAGTGCCGGAGGCGGAGAGGATGATGACGTCGTTTTTTGTGCCGACGAAGTCTTTGAGCTGCGAAAGGACGCGGGTGTAGAGGGCGCGGAACTCGGGGGTGCGGTGATGAATGTCGGCGGCCGCCATGGCAAACTGCGCGGCGGGGAGAAGAGGCGTCGGACCAGGCGTGAAGAGACGAGTTTTACGAATCATGAAGTTATTGTAGCTAGTCCGGTAGGGGTTGGCGGCGTGGGAGCGAAGGCTCAACACGGATTGGCGCAGAGGACACGGATCAAGGCGGATAGGACTCCGATATCTGTGTTCGGGATGTGTTTCTATAATGGATGGACTTGAGAGATGAGGTTTGGAATGACGATTGGCGAGAAGGTGCAGGCGGATATTGTGGTGGCGATGAAGGCTCGGGATGAACATAAGCTGACGACGCTGCGGATGGTGAAGTCGGCACTGAAGAACAAGGAGATCGATAAGCGCGAGAAGCTGACGGATGCGGAGGAGTCACAGATTTTGACGACGCTAATTAAACAGCGGAAGGAGTCGGTGGAGTCGTTTACGAAGGGCGGCCGGTTGGAGCTTGCAGCAAAAGAGGAGTCGGAGATTGGAATGATCGAAGGCTACCTGCCGAAGGCCGCGGGCGAGGATGTGATTCGAGGAGTGGTGACGAGTGCGATCGACTCTATGACGGTGGATGGAAAGCGGCCGGGACAGAAGGATATGGGCGCGGTGATGAAGGCCGTGCAACAGAAGATCGCGGCCGATGGTCTGCGTGCGGATGGCAAGATAGTGAGCGAGATCGTGAAGGCGGAGCTGGCGAAGTAGGACCTTCATAAAATGACATATAATGACAGATTATGGCTATGGCATGGTTAAACATCTCTCTGCCCCAACCTCTGAAGAAATACGTCGAATCTCAAGTTTCGCTTGGGGAGTATGGAACCCCGAGCGAATATGTGCGTGAGTTGATAAGGCGGGACAAGGAGACTCAACTCGCGAAGCTGGAGAAGAGACTGTTGCGAGCGCTGGAGTCGGATTACGTCACGATCGAAGTAGATGAACTGAAGAAGCGCCCGTTGCTTGCTTTACTTCAGGAGAAGATATCTGCCCGTCCCAGGAAAAAGAGATAGCCGAAGTGTCCTGTTCTGCGTGGGTGATCGCTGAAATATGACACGAAGGCATGGTTCGAAGCTACAAATTCGAGACGGCGCGACACAGGCGATCGCGAGTCAGGCTTTGTACTATCAGGAGCAGTCGCCTGATTCCAGGCTTGATGAGAGATGGCAAAACGCGGTAGCGAATACAATCCTTTCCGTAGCTTCCATGCCGGAGCGCGGCGCGAGGTGCGGGTTTCCTTCGGCAAAGCTGCATGATGTGCGACGTGTGGCTGTGGAAGGATTTCCACGTCATTTTGTGTTCTATCGGTACATCGCCGAAGAGCTGATCGTTCAGGTGATCGATGTGGTGCATGGCGCGCGAGATTTCGAGAATCTTCTTTAGAAAGCTGGGGCGCGAGATTGTGAAGGCGGAGTTGGCGAAGTAGAGCCCGAATCAACGTCCTGTCAAGTTGAAGAACTCACTTGGTGGCGGTCTGTTCGTTCGATGTCGAAAACCCATCGATAACCCAAGCGGTTCCGTAGAGTGCCCAGCTCGCTGCGAAGAGAATCACGCTCGCTTTAAACCAAAATATACGATCGAGAGCAGGCTAAGGGTCATCAGCGCGTTTGCACTTCTCCCAAACGTCGAGCGCCTTCTTTCGTCGTCATGCCGGACCTCCAAGATTCGACTCGGATAGAGTACTGAGTGCTGTTATTTGGGATGGTTAATGGCCAGTGCGGGACCAGTTGAACTCCATACCTGCCATGATGGTTCTGCCTTGCAGGGGGACTTGCGGGATCTCCTGATAGCCGGTGTTGCTTAGGTTTAAGGCTCGCAGATAGGGTCGCAGGTGGCCGGTGTTGCGGGAGAGGGAGATGTCCCAGAGAGGGTAGGCGGTGTGCTGGGTTTTCTGGACTACGTTCACTTGTGTGTTGGTGTTGATTTGGTGGCCGATTTTGCTGGGTAGCGTTCCGCTCCATGCGAAGAGGGCATTCTGGGCGGCGTAGTTGTAGGCGTACTCTGAGAGCAGGTTGGGTGGCGGGGATGCGGCGTGGGCGGCGGTGTAGCTGAACTGGAGTTGTTGCGTTGACGTCAGCCGGAGATGGACAGTCGCTTCGGCTCCCGTGATGTTTAGGTTTTGGATGTTGATGGCTTGCCAGGGTTCAGATGCGGTGAGGGTTGGGGTGGCCAGGATGGTCTTGGCGTAGTCGATGGTGTCTTTTTGCTGGAGGCGGAAGGCAGTGGCGTTGAGGGTGATGCGGCTGCTGGTGGGAGTCCAGTCGATTCCAGCTTCGTAGCTCCAGGAGGACTCGGGTTTGAGGTTCGGGTTGCCGATGGTGGTGGGGTCGGCGTAGTAGAGGTCGACGTAGGTGGGGAGGCGGAAGCCGTGGCCGGCGGAGGCTCGGAGGCGCGTTGTGTGGGTGAGGGTGTAGGCGGCGGCGACTGATGGTGAGAAGACGTTGTTGTTGCTGTCGCCGGAGAGGATCTCGTCGCGGACTCCGAGAGAGAGGGAGAAACGTTTGAGGGCTCGGAGGCTGAGGTTTGCGTAGCCTGCGCCTTGATTTCGCGAGTGCTGGCCGAGGGAGTTCGAGTGGATCGTGTCGCCGTCGGCTTCGACGCCGTACGAGAGGGTCGTGTTCGCACCGAAGTTGTCGGCGCGGCGGAGTGCTCCCTCGTAGCTGGTGGTGATGTGGTTGTTTTCATAGAGGTCGGGCTGGTCGACGAAGAGGACGAAGAGGTCGGAGTGGCGGCGGTAGCCGAAGCTGGTGGCGGTTTGCTGGCCGAGTTGCTGCCGGATGCTGGCGAACCAGCCTTTGGTGCGCTCCCATGACGGGTACGGGCCGTAGAACTGGTTGGCCCCGTAGGGCCGGTCGCTGGTGGCGAGAAGGATATCGGTTGTGCCCGGTTTTGTGGTGAGCCAGGTCTCGGAGGCCAGAGCGTTGCTCGAATAGTTGCGGTCAGGGATGAAGCCGTCGGAGGTGTCGCGGCTACCGGTGAGCTGTTCGGCGAAGGAGCCTTGCATGTAAGAGGCGCGGAGATGTTGTTCGATTGAGTAGAAGCTGCCTGCTCCGATGCTGCCGACGATTGTTAAGCCGGGCTCTGGTTGCTGGGTGAGAAGGTTGACTGCTCCGCCGATAGCGTCAGAGCCATAAAACGTGGATCCCGATCCGTGGAGGATGTCGATTCTGGTGACGGCGTCGAGGGGAACGGAGATGTCGAGATTGAGGTGGCCCGTCTCGGGGTCGTTGACGCGGAGGCCGTTGAGAAGGATGAGGGATTGCTCGAAGGTTGTGCCACGAAGGGAGAGGTCGGCCTGAACGCCAGCTGGGGCGCGGGCCTGCAGATTGAGGGAGGAGTCCTGGCGAAGGTAGTCGACGACGGAGTTTGAGACGAGGGGTTGATCGCGGGGGGAGATGAGGTTGACGGAGCGATTGCTCTCGGCGAGGGGAAGTGGTTCGACGGTGGTGGTGACGGTGATGCTTTCGGCGGCCGTTGCCGGCTTTGTCTGTTTCGTTTGCGAAGTCGCGGAGTCGGAGGGAGTGGGTGGCTGAGAAGATTGCGCGAGGGCGGTGGCGAGGCAGAGAAACGAGAGCGAGAGAGACACTGTTGTTGGGATCTTCATATTAATTGCGAGTTGCGCTGTAACTATCATGCTCCGGACTGGAGGAAGTAAGAGGGTAGTTTTGTTTTGTTATAAATAGTTGAGCTAGTAAACCATAACCTTGTGAGGGCTTGATGCGAATTGAGGCGTTCCTGCGACAGAGTCCTGCTTTTCAGACGAGCCGAATTGCGCGGCGGATGGATGCGTCGCTGAACAAGGTGCTGGAGAGCGAGGGAGTGACGACGTTTGAAGCTCTTGTACTGGCGGCGATCTTTTTTGAGAAGCGCGGAGAGATTACTCCATCAGCGCTGGCAGCGGCGTTTGAAACGACGCGAAGCAATGTGAGTCACTGCATCTCATCGCTGGAGGCCAAGGAGCTGGTGGAGCGGCGGATCGATCCGGCGGATGCGCGAGCGTTGCAGCTTGTGTTGCGGCCGCAAGGAAAAAAGCGTGCGGTCAGGGTGGTGGGAATTCTGGACCGGATGCAGCGGCGGTTTGAAGAGGGGATCGGGGTTTCGCGGCTGGCGGCGATGCTCGAACAGATGTCAGCGGTGGAGAAGCTGTGTGCGCGGGTAGCGCAGGCGAGCAAGCCCGGCGGACGTTGACGCCAGCCTGAAGCTGATCGCCGATGCGAGGGAGCCTCAGGGCTTTCCGGTGTGAATTCTTCTTTGGTCGAGTGCACCGGCAGCAGCGGAGAGCGCGGCTTGTTTTGCCTGATCTTCGGTTTGTCCAACCGACGGCTGAGAGAGAGTTGCGGCTTCAGCACCAGGTTGCGCGGGGAGTTGAGCCGAAGCTGTCCATGTGCCATCGGGTTTCTGTTGCGTTTCGATCTGGATCGATTGTCCGTGATAGAACTCCGTGAATTTCATACTGAAAACCTCTTTCCCAATAGATGCAGGAAGCCCGCGTGGGAGATTGCGTTGCGCGTAAAGAATGAAAAAAGAGCGGACGGTAGTTTATCGAGGATGGCCAGTCCCACGTGGGATGAGAATTAAGTACTCGTTTGACAAGGGGCGTCGCGGGGCGTAAAAAGCTGGCATCGCGAGTCGTCGTATCTCCCTGTTTTCAATTACGACTGACTCCAACGGAGCGAGGCTACCTGTACCTTCCCCGGGCCCCCTTGGGTAGCGTTAATCGCCCCCCAAAAAGATACAGAAAAGGATAGTTATTCAAGTCGTGTGCCGCGCTGGATTGTGCGGCCGATCGAACAGCTTGTTCCTCCCCGCAGGGCGAAGGCGCGGGAGAACCCACCTATAGAAGGATTGAGAGGATATTTGTCATGGCTATCAAACCGTTTAAGGAATTTTTGGATGACGTCAGTAAAGCAAAGCTGGATACGCTGGCACCGCACGCAGCGACCAAGGTAAAGGAGTCCTCGTCGCTCGAAGAGATGCGAAATCACATCCTGAGCCACTACAAGGGTGTTGAAGTACAACACTCGTTCGTCGACGCGAACGGATCAGTATTTGATTGCGTACCAGTGGAACAGCAACCATCGCTGCAAGGGAAGGGCGCGCCGGCGAAAGCTCCTGATCTTCCGATGGATAAGCAGCCAGCGGGAGCCACGGACGACCGGAAGGCGAAGCAGATCGAGGCTCCGCTGGGCGCGGGAAAGAAGGACTCGCTGGGCAACGCGATGGAGTGTCCGGATGGGACGATTCCGCTGCGACGCCTGAGGCTGGAAGATATGTCGCGGTTTGAAAATCTTCATCAGTTTTTTCAAAAGAGCCCAGTAGGGAATGAGGTGACTCCTCCGAAGATAGAGAAGCCTACCGTTGCAACTCACCGCTGGGCTCACGCGTTCCAAAACGTGAACAACCTTGGCGGGCATAGCTACCTGAACGTCTGGGATCCGGCCATCGGTGCGAACCAGATCTTCTCTCTGTCTCAACACTGGTATGTGGGAAGCAGCAGTGCGGGAACGCAGACAGCTGAGTGCGGACTGCAGGTGTATCCAGGGCTTTATGGAAACACTCATCCATGCCTCTTTATCTATTGGACCGCTGACGGGTACAACAAGACGGGCTGCTATAACCTGAGCTGCAACGCGTTTACCCAGACGAATAAGAACTGGACGCTTGGCGGCGCGGTCGGTCCGATCAGCATCTACGGCGGCCAACAGTATGAGTTGTTTCTGGCCTACTACCTCTCCGGTGGACTCTGGTGGTTCTATGTGGGTGGTGGCGCCGCCGCAAATGCGATCGGCTATTACAAGGCGTCGCAGTATGGGTCGGGAACGATGGCAACCCACGCCGTCGAGATCGACTACGGTGGCGAGACCGTCGGAACGACGAGCTGGCCCGGGATGGGAAGCGGTCACTTTGCCAACCAGGGATGGCAGAAGGCGTCCTATCAACGGGACATCGAGTCCTTCCCAACCACTGGTGGCGCGGTGATCGCGTCGCTGACTCCGTCGCAGCAGTGGCCGCAGTGCTACACAGCAACTGTGACCAAGTTCAACCCGCCGTGGAATGAGACGCTCTTCTTCGGTGGACCGGGCGGAACCAACTGCTAAGGTCTGGTCTTTAGCCGTTTGCAATTCAACCTTGCCCGGCTCTCCTCAGCGGAGAGCCGGGCCTTTTTTGCGCGCTAGAATTGTGGTGTTTGGATGGAGCAGCTATGTCTTCTGGATAATGAATCCAGGAGGAGACGACCTATGATTGCCAAAACAGTTTGGCAAAAGGAGATGGAATTTGATGGCCAGTCCGAAAGTGGCCATACGCTTGTTTTCGACGCCGGCACTGGGCACGCTAACGGCCCTACCCCAATGGAAGCGGTACTGATGGCTCTTTGCGCGTGCACGTCCGCCGACGTTGTCTCGATTCTCAAAAAGAAGCGCGAGCCGCTGATGAGCCTTACTGTATCTGCAACCGCTGAACAGGCCGCTGTGCCGCCGCGTGTCTTTACAAGGATCAGGCTGACCTACCTCATTGGTGGTGCTGTTTCAAAGAAGGCCGTCGAAGACGCAGTCGGGCTCTCGAAGAATAAGTATTGTTCGGTCTCGAAGATGCTGGAAAAAGCAGTCCACATCGACTTCACCATCGAATACGCAAGCGATTCCAGCGCGACCGTCCTAAGCGAATAGCTTTATTCTCGGATGATTTTGACGAAGACGCCGTCGGGAAGAGTGGCGTTGCCGAGGATGTGGACGACGCCGTCCTTGGTGAAGCCGCGGAGCATGGTGCTGGCTTTGTCGTAGGGGTTTGGCGGGGCTTCGGATTTGGCTGGATAAGGAGTGGCTTTGAGTGGAGCGGGCTGGCCGGAGGCTTGGGGGCGAGTCTCGCTGCTCTGGCCCCGCTTCATGCCGCGGTCCATGGCATCGTTGGCGAGACGGTCGGCGTCTTTGTTCTTGTGACGGAGCGCGTGGGAGATCTCAAATGCTTCGAGTTTTGCGATGCGATTACGCGCCTCCTGCCACAGGGGTCGCAGGTCGGGGGAGTTGACCTTGTATTTGCCCTGAATCTGCTTGACCATCAGCTCCGAGTCCGAGACGACACGGAGACGCGGGTGGTGGTGATCGAGGGCGTACTGGAGGCAGGCGAGGAGGCCGGAGTACTCGGCGTAGTTGTTAGTGCGGACACCGAGGAACTCACTCAGTTCGGCGAGGACCGCGCCATTTTCGTCCTGAAGAACGGCCCCGAAGCCGGCTGGGCCCGGGTTGCCACGGGCACCGCCGTCGCAGTGGGCGTTGATCCAGGATGACTGGGTGGAGTGGGGTGTTTTGAGAGAGGGGGCGTCGGAAAAGAGGCTGAGTGCGGGGGTGGGGCGGGACGGCATGGGGTGAGTGTAACCCGAAGGTGTCAAGAAAACGGGCGAACCGGGCCGCTCACCTTTCTATAGGAGCAGGGTCTATCTGAGTGTTATTCGATTTTTCTGACCTCCGGAGTCAGTCGATGAACGCAGATGCAGCTGGGATGGATTTGGGCGGGGAGTTGTCGGCTCCGTTGGCGGTAGTGGCGCAAAAACGGCATGTCAGCCCGTTTGCCATGGGACTATTGGGCTCCTCGGCTGTAGAATCGTTGCCAGCGATGGCAAAGGCTGCGGCCCAATCCGGGACCAGGAGTGGCGGCAAGCTGACGCAGGCTCAGCTGGACGCGAGGGCACAGCAGCGGACTGAGGACGATGAGCTTATCCGCGAAGCCCAAAAGGGCCAGCGCGCTTCCTTCGATGCCCTGGTGCGGCGGTATGATCAGTCGGTTCTCCGGCTGGCGCTGCATATGCTTGGAAATGAGCAGGATGCACAGGATGTCCACCAGGAGGCCTTTATCAAGGCGTACCGGCACCTGGGGAACTTCCGGTTCGAGTGCAGCTTTTATACATGGCTGTATCGGATTGTCACAAACCTCTGCCTGGACCAGTTGAGGCGGCGTAAGAGCCGCAGGGAAGATCCGGCAACGGTACTGGATGCCAGTGGCGACGAAATGGACCTGATGGCAAACATCTCCGACGAACGGGCGATGGCGAACCCGGCGCGAGAGCTCGACCGGAAGGTGATGAATGAACGGATCAGCGAGGCGCTGGGCAAGTTGACGCCGCGCGAGCGAACCGTGTTTGAGCTGAAACACTACCAGGGACTGAAGCTGAGGACGATTGGCGAAATGTTGAGTACGACGGAAGAGACGGCGAAGAATACGCTGTTCCGGGCCACGCGGAAGCTGCGGGCGAATCTGTCGGAGCTTCGAAGCTGAAGCACACGTGTTGACGATGTATGGATACAAAGGGCGATAGCAAAGACCCATGGCAGCAGGCAAATTTTGAGGCTGGTTGAGGTAGGACAATGAAGTGTCAGAGCGCAAGAGACTGCATCGTGTTGTTGAATTATGGCGAGCTGCCGGATGAGCTTGCCGGAGTACTGGAACTGCATCTGGCTGATTGCGAGGGTTGCCGCGAGGAGTTGGAGTCGTTCCGGAGTTTTGAGGAGCGCCTGGCGGTGCTGCCGGTGCTTGAGCCTTCTCCGAATCTGCTGGCACAGTCGCGCATGCGGCTCGACGATGCGCTGGACATGATTCCGCCGCATGGCTTCCTGACCCAGCTGCGAATCAATGTTTATCGGTGGATTGGAAATATCCAGAGCGCGCCTGCCCTGGCTACTCTGCTGCTGGGTGTTGGATTTCTTACAGGCAACTTCACCCACCGATATCAGGTTGCCAATGCGCCGAAGCCGAAGGACAAGACCGTTGTTACGGTCAACCATCCCACGGAGGGTGTGATTGCGAATGTGACGAGCGTGGTTCAGACGCCGAACTCGGAGTTGGTGCAGGTGAACTACAACAAGCTTGTTCCGGAGTCGATGGAAGGTTCGCTGGACAGTCCGGAGATTCGAAATCTGCTGCTTGTAGGGACGACGGCGGCCGCGACCGACCGGGTAAGAATGAACTCGGTTTCTCTGTTGACGAGTGAGTGCAAGGCTGGACATGCGTGCCAGGCGACGGCTGTCGATGGCAAGGACATCCGCCACGCGCTGATGGTATCGCTGCGCTATGACCAGGACGCTGGTGTGCGTATGAAGGCGCTCGAAGGTTTGCAGGAGTATGTCGGGCAGGACCAGCAGGTGCGGGACGCTGTGCTGGAGGCGGTGATGCACGATGCGGATGCGCAGGTGCGACGGACGGCGATCGGTGTGCTGGAGCCGGTGCAGTCGGACTCGAGCGTGCGCCAGGTCTTGCGCACGGTTGCAGCGCAGGATGCCAATCCCTTCATCCGGACTGCTTCGTACAACGCTTTGCAGAGCGCTGCCGATATTCAGTAAGGTTCGGGATTGATTTTGCCGCTACACTTTCATGCTAAAGAAGAGAAGAGTTGGTTCGAGATGATGCAGAAGAAATATCGCAGATCGTTCGGAGTCGTGGCGCTGGTGACCGGAGTCGCCGTTCTGGGAGGACCGCAGGCGCATGCAATGGCGATGGCCGTGATTGGCGGGCCACAGATGTTTGCGGCGGCGATGGGTGAGACGCACCATGCTGTGCAGGGCTACATCGGCATCGAGACGCGCGATGTCAGCGATGAACAGGTGGGGATGCTTCGACTGAAGGATGCGAAGGGCGCGGAGGTCACGGCTCTTGACCACGATGGCCCCGCCTGCAAGGCAGGAATGAAGATGCACGACGTCATCCTTCAGATGAACGGACAGGCGGTCGAGAGCGAAGAGCAGGTGCGGCGCATGTTCCGCGAGCTTGGGATTGGAAAGACCGTTAGCTTCGTGATCAGCCGCGACGGTCAGACCCAGACTCTGACGATGACGACGGCGGATCGCAAGACGATCGGCCTGCATGCGTGGGAGCAGCACTATTCGGTGCCTGCGCCCGGGCCCTCTGGGTTTGTTCGTAGCGGGATCTACGCGCCGGACAACAATCCGAAGCCGGCGCCACCGCAAAAGGATCATAAGGATCTGCTGGGCACGGAAGACATCGTTCTCAGTTCGTCGTTTACCGGGGCGAAGCTGGAGTTGATGGGGCCGCAGCTTGCAGAGTTTTTTGGCGCAGCGGGCGGTTCAGGACTGCTGGTGCGGAGCGTGGATGGAAACAGTCCTGCCGAAGAAGCAGGGATGAAGGCCGGAGATGTTGTGGTGAAGATCAACTCGGTCGCCGTGGCCAATGGAAACGACTGGACGAAGACAGTGCACGACAATCGAGGAAAGCCTGTGCCGGTCGTGGTGCTGCGGGACAAGCATGAGCAGACGCTGACGTTGACGCCGGATGGAAAGAAGCGGTCGCTGTGGCAGGGGCTGGGACTGGAAGATTTTTTCCAGCAGACCTCGCAGCAGACCAGGCAGTTGCTGGCTAAGTTGTAGTTCCGGCGACCACGTGGTGGATGAGCGGCCTTTGCGGCCGCTTTTGTTGCTTTGCAGGCAAAGCATATTCAGATACGCTCAGTTGCACGAGGTAGTGGTTCATGCAACGAGTTTTGCTGGTGCTGGCTGTTGTGGCGATGGTGCCCTTCTCAGGTTGGGCGCAACAAGCGGGGCCGTATAAGGTTTTGCAAACCGAGAAGGTTGGCGGGGATGGCGGCTTCGACTATGTGTACGCCGACGACGCCGGACGCAAACTGTACGTTCCGCGCAGTGGACCTGCGGGCCGCATTACGGTCTTCGATCTGGATACGCTGAAGCCGTTGGGCGAAGTGGCCAATGCCAGCGCGCATGGAGCCGCGGTCGATGCGAAGTCGCAGCACGGGTTTGGCAGCAGCAAGCCGGTCGTGATGTGGGATGCGAAGACGCTGGCGACGATCAAGACGATCGATGTGCAGGGCGGGCCGGATGGCATCCTGGGCGATGCGTCCGATGGACGGATTTACATCTTGAGCCATAGCGCGCCGAACGCGACGGTGATCGATGCGAAGGATGGATCGATCGTGGGAACAATTGACCTGGGCGGTGCGCCAGAGCAGGCAGTCTCCGATGGCAAAGGACACGTTTATGTGGACATCGAAGACAAAGGCAGCATCGCTGTAGTGGATGCGAAGACGCTGAAGGTGACGGCTACCTACGACCTGCAGGGTAAGGGCGGCACATGCGCCGGGCTGGCAATGGACGTGAAGAACGATATTCTGTTTGCGTCGTGCCGCAGTCCGCAGACGATGGTGATTCTGAACGCAGGCGACGGCAAGATTCTGGAGACACTGCCAATCGGCGCAGGCAGCGACGGTGCCGTGTTCAATCCGAAGACGATGGAGGCGTTCAGCTCGCAGGGCGACGGGACCTTGACGATCGTGAAGGAGAACAGCCCGACAAGTTTTGTTGTGGAGCAGACGCTGCAGACCGCTCCGCGCGCGAAGACGCTGACGCTGGATCGCAAGAGCGGCCGGTTGCTGCTGATTACGGCGGAGTTCACGCCGCCTCCGGCACCGCCGCCGGGAGAACGTCCGGCACGAGGCCAGATGGTGCCGGGAACGTTTTCGATCATGGTTGTGGGCAAGTAGGTGGCGGTCAGGTAACTGCACGAACGCCTCACCCTCTTTTCCGCAAAGAAGGCTACTTTTTAAGGTATCCCTTTGGGGGGAAGGTGTATCCAATAGGGTGTGAAGAGATCACTCCCCAACTTCCTCATTTCCGATGTGTTTCGGGTCGGCATTGGTGTGGCTGTCGCACTGACGCTTCTGCTGGCTACTCGTGCTGCCTCGGCCCATGCGGTTCTAGTGCAGTCGTCGCCTGCGATCAACGCGACCGTCCAGGGACCGGATGTGCCGGTCACGATCAAGTTCAGCTCGCGTGTCGATGGTGCGCGATCAACCTTGACGCTGAGTACCCCAGATGGTCAGTCCAGATCACTGGCGATCGAGCAACAAGGCTCGCCCGACACCCTGACCGCACACGCAACCCATCTACTCCCAGGTCAATACGCAATTCAATGGCAGGTACTGGCTACCGACGGCCATGTCACCCGCGGGCAAATACAGTTTCACGTGAAATAGCGCACTAGGCTTTTCCCTAGTCGCAAGGCCAGGCTGACTCGATTACTTTGCAATCATCCGGAGGTGAAACCTGCCATCAGATGCGAGAGATGCCGCACTCCCCAGTAGCTGCCGCTAACGACAAAGATCGTGCGGCTTTCCATTCCATGTAAACCCCCCAGGCTCCATCTATTCCGAGATTCCGAGGATTAAACCTTTGATCTGGCTTTTGGGAGACTTTGATTTCCTGTCCGTGGTCCTTAGGGCGCTGACCCTGGGGCTGGAGTTGTTGACGCTCGGCGCGGTCGCCTATTTGCTGATCGTCGCCATGCCCGCGCGAGCAGGAGAATCTGTCATCGCCGCCTGCTGGCGGGCGATTCGCTGGTCGGCCGCAGGCTTTGCGATCGTTGAACTCTGCTACGTCGCGTGCGACAGCGCCATTTTGATGGGAAGCTCATCGCTGAGCTTCGGCGACGTGGTTGGCGCGCGATATTTTCTCGCTGGCGCGTGTGCCGCGATTGCGGCGTCCGCCATTGTTGTTTGCACTTGGTGGAGAGCCCGGAGCAGTCGGGATAGTCGTACATCAGCGTATGCTTTGATCCCCTTGGCCGCGCTTGTCCTGCTGGCGGTTGTCTCCACCAGCCACTCGGTCTCCCGAATGGACCATCGAATCCTGCTCACCGTGTTGACTGGCGCGCATCAACTGGGTGCGGCGTTGTGGATCGGGGCGATGCCTTTTCTGCTGATCTCGTTGAAGCGGTCTCAAGACCGCGAGGAGGCAAAGAGACTGCTGCTGCGCTTCTCTCCTCTGGCTCTGGTTGGCGCGGGAACGCTGTTGCTGGGCGGTCTGGGCATGGGATGGCTTTACCTTGGTGTCTCCACCGATAAATCGTTGAGCAGCGTATACGGGACTGCCTATGGAGTGATGATGCTCTCCAAGGTCTACCTGTTTCTCGTCGTGACTGCGATGGGCGCGGGAAATTTTTTCCTGCTGCGGCGCATCGACACTGCGCCCGTCAGCCTGCTGACGAGACTCCGGCGATTTGGCGAGGCGGAGATCGGCTTTGGCTTTATGGCAGTGTTGGCAGCCGCTTCGATGACCTCGCAGCCGCCAGCGATCGATCTCCAGACTGGCCGGGCAAGCCTGCCTGAGATCGTCGAACGATTTCATCCCGTGGTTCCTCGCATGACCAGCCCAGTGTATGCGGCACTGGCGCCGACAGTTCCGCTGGATGTTGCGGTCAAGCAGACACAGTTTAATGTGGCAGCTCCGCCTAGCGATGCGAATGGCAGAGCCTGGTCCGAGTACAACCATCACTGGTCGGGGCTGATTGTGCTGGCGGCAGGTTTGCTCGCGCTGTTGAGCCGGCTGCCGAAGGCACGCTGGGCGCGGAACTGGCCGTTGGTGTTTATAGCACTGGCAGTGTTTATTCTGCTGCGCGGCGACCCCGAGTGCTGGCCGCTGGGGACGCGGCCCTTCTGGGCGAGCATGGTCGTGCCGGACATAATGCAGCACCGTTTTTATGCTCTGCTGATCCTCGCGTTTGCGGTGTTTGAATGGGGCAATCAGACCGGACGGTGGCATGCGCGCTGGGCGTCCATGGTCTTCCCGTTGCTCTGTGCTGGCGGTGGGGCACTGTTGCTCACCCACAACCACACCGTCGGGAATGTGAAAGAGGAGCTTCTGGCGGAGATGAGCCACACGCCAATCGCGTTGCTGGGAGCCACCGCAGGCTGGGGCCGATGGCTCGAACTGCGCCTGCCCGGCTCGAAGCAATCCCGTTTCGCCTCCTACATTTGGCCAATTTGCCTGATTCTGGTCGGGCTGGTTCTGCTGGACTATCGGGAGTCGTAACGGAAGCCCCTAGGTTCGCGATTTCATCCGGCAGAACAAGGGTTTCGATATACTTAGAAGTGATATGTCTTCTGCTTCTACTACTGCTTCTGCGCCCGGCAGACGGCCGATGCCTGCACGTCGCCGCCGGAAGGCAGTGACCCGCAAACTGCGCGAACTGAGTTCGATCGGATCGGCGTTGCTGTCGACCGGACACCCGTACATGGCGCACATTGTGCCGATGCGGCGATGCAATCTTGCGTGTACCTACTGCAATGAGTTCGACGATTTTTCCGATCCCGTGCCGATCGACGAGATGCTGCGCCGGATCGACCATCTTGGACGGCTTGGGACCTCGGTCATTACGATCTCGGGCGGCGAGCCCCTGCTGCATCCTGAGTTAGACGAGATCATTGCACGAATTCGCAAGACGGGCGCCATCGCCGGAATGATCACAAACGGGTATCTGCTGATGCCGGACCGGATCCAGCGGTTGAACAAGGCCGGGCTCGATCACATGCAGATCTCGATCGATAATGTGATGCCGGACGAGGTCTCGAAGAAGAGCCTGAAGGTGCTGGACAAGAAGCTGCAGATGCTCGCTGAGCACGCGGATTTTCACGTAAACATCAACTCCGTGGTCGGCGGTGGGATTGCGAATCCCAACGATGCTTTGACCGTGAGTGAGAGAGCGCTTGGACTCGGGTTCAGTTCAACGATCGGAATCATCCACGACGGCAGCGGTCAGTTGAAGCCGTTGGGCGAGGCCGAGCGCACCGTGTGGGACAAGGTGCGGAACCTGACGCGGAGAAGCTACTCGCGGTTCAATCACTTCCAGGAGGCGATTGCCAATGGGAAGACGAACGACTGGCGTTGTCGCGCAGGCGGGCGATATCTCTATATCTGCGAGAACGGGCTGGTGCACTACTGCAGCCAGCAGCGCGGTTATCCGGGGGTTCCGCTGGCGCACTATCAGACGGCGGATGTGAAGCGGGAGTTCCTGACGGAGAAGAGTTGTGCGCCAAACTGCACCATCAGCTGTGTGCATCAGGTCAGCTATATCGACCACTGGCGCGCACCGCAGACCTCGTCGGTTACGCCTGGCGCATCCGGGCACGGCGCGGGCGCGGAGTTGGTACAGATTCGTTAGCGGTTTCAAGAATGAGTGGGGTTAAGCGAGTGGAGCTTGCGGAGGAACAGGTCCATCTGATTGCGAAAGCACTGGCCGATCCCCGTCGGCTGGAGCTGCTGCGGCAGATCGGAAGCTGCAAGGAGCCCTCGCAGTGCTCCACGATTCGAGACTGCCATCCGATCAGCCCGGCGACGCTGTCCCATCACATGAAAGAGCTTGAGACCGCTGGGCTGGTCCGGGTGACCCGCGAAGGGAAGTATGCTTCCTATACGTTGCAGCGGGATGTGCTGAAGGCCTATACCGACCAGCTGGCGAAGATCTAGCGTAGCTGTCCCAATCCACTGCAAACCCATTGACACTTTCCATGAATCTTTATTCCTCAGCTCTCATCAATTAGATGCTTATCGAAATATCTAACGATAAGACATAGGATTTTGAGGGAGCACGGAAATGGGAAAGCTTGCGAATAAGGTAGCGTTGGTCACCGGTGCTTCAAAGGGCATCGGCGCAGCGATTGCAAAAAGCCTTGCGGCCGAGGGCGCTTCGGTCGTTGTGAACTACTCCTCAAGCAAAGAGGGTGCGGATAAGGTTGTCTCGGAGATCAAGAGTCAGGGCGGCAAGGCGGTCGCCATCCAGGGAGACTTCTCCAAGCAGGAAGACATCGCCAAGGTGTTCGCGGAGACGAAGAAAGCCTTTGGACGGCTGGATACGCTGGTGAACAATGCCGGAGTCTATGCGTTTTCTCCTCTCGATCAAATCACCGAGGAGCACTTTCATACGCTGTTCAATCTCAACGTGCTCGGACTTATTCTCGCCTCAAAGGAAGCGGCGAAGAACTTCGGGCCTGAGGGTGGAAGCATCATCAACGTGGGCTCCGCAGTGACCTCGCTCAATCCTCCGACCTCGAGCGTCTACACGGCGACGAAAGCTGCGGTGGACTCTGTGACGCGCGTGCTTGCGAAGGAGTTGGGCCCAAAGAATATCCGGGTCAACTCCATCAATCCGGGTATGGTCGAAACCGAGGGAACACATACCGCAGGCTTCATCGGAAGCGACTTCCAGAAATGGGCTGAGTCGACGACTCCGCTTGGCCGCATCGGCCAGACAAAGGACATCGCGCCAGTCGCGGCGTTCCTCGCATCGGACGATGCCTACTGGCTGACAGGTGAGTTGATAACGGCCAGCGGTGGAGCGCGGTAAGAATCGCACAAGAAAGGAATCGGGAGCCAGAGATGGCTCCCTTTTTCTTTGGCGGAAATTGTTGCGCAAGGCTGTGAAGTGAGGCGAGGCCTTGCCAATCCTCCGTTGAATAGTTGATCGTGAGGGCATGACTTGTCTTTCTCTGACTCAAGCACGGCGATGGATTCTGCTTTACATCGTGATGCCGCTTACGGTGGTCTCTGCGGTGGGTGTCCGTCCGGCACTGGGCAGTCAGGATAAGGCGCCGTCGCAGCAGCAGGCGCCGCCTTCACAGAGACCGACGAGCAACCCCTATACCGGTGATCTTTCGATCTTCGAGTATCCCGACCGCGATAAGAAGCTGCAGATTGATCGGGTGATGGACCTATTAGGAATCACAGCGGGTAAGAACGTTGCGGATATCGGCGCCGGGTCGGGCTGGTTTACCGTGAGGGCGGCAAAGCGGGTAGGCGCAACGGGAGCAGTGCTGGCGGAAGACATCAATCCGCTGGCGATCGAGGCCATCGGCAAGCGGGTAGTCAAGGACGATCTTTCAAATGTGCGGACCGTGCTGGGCGCACCGGACGATCCGAGGCTGCCTTCGGGAAGCGTCGATGCCGTGCTGATGCTGAAGGTGTATCACGAGATCGCGCATCCGGCGGCATTTCTGCGGGCGCTGAAGCCTGCGCTGCGTGCAGGGGCGAAGGTGGGGATCATCGACCGCAATGGAAATGGCGCGAACCATGGGCTGGATCATGATGTGGTGGTCAAAGAGATGGGCGCGGCTGGTTTTAAGCTGGCCGGGACCTACGACTTCACCAAGGCGGATGGGCAGGATTATTTCCTGATCTTTGAAGTTCGTTAAGCACGCAGCGTGTTAAGCCACGTAGCCTGTTTTAGCGACAGGTGCGAGTTGCGTATAGAAATTCCGCTCTCGCCAGGCATTCTCGGCTATCTTGAGATATCACGGCCATCAGGCGATTGGGAGAAGCTATGCGAAGCAACGTGTTTTTTGTGGCGGCAGCTGTTTTGGTGAGTGCGGCAGTGGGACAGGCACAGATTCGTGGCAAGGAGGGGATCACTCTACCGACCCCGCCTTCGGTGAAGACCGAGCCGGTTGTGGACGAGTACAAGAGTACGGATCCAAATGTTCCGGTCAAGGTTACAGATCCTTACCGTTGGCTCGAAGACGCGCGCAGCCCGGAGACGCGGGGCTATATCGCAGCGCAGAACGCCTACACGGCGCAGTACTTTACGCAGGTTAAGATGCTGCCGCAGGTGGTCGAGCAGATGGGCAAACTGCTGAAGACGGATTTTGTAGGCGTGCCGACCCGGCGCGGCGACCGCTACTTCTTCTCCAAACGGCTGGCGGATGAGAACCAGGCGTCCATTTATATGCGGGTGGGGCTGCATGGAGCCGATGAGAAGCTGATTGATGCGAGCACGCTGAGTACGGACCAGAACACCTCGGTGAATACGCTGAACCTGACGGAAGATGGATCGATGATGGCGTACGGGGTTCGCGTGGGCGGCGCGGACGAGGTGGAGGTGCACTTTCTTGACGTTGTCGCCCGAAAGGACACCGGCGATGTGATGCCGCGGGCGCGTTACTCGGGTGTCGACATCGCGCCGGACAAGGCTGGCGTGTATTACTCGAAACTCTTTCCGCATGAAGGAAACCGGGTCTTTTATCACAAGTTCGGAACGCCACTGGACAGCGACGCGATGATTCTAGGCAAGGAGTATCGCGGAGAGAAGCTTGGAGAGATCGACGGCGTCGGCGTACGGGCGACGGCGAATGGACACTATCTCGTCTTTCGGATTGGTAGAGGCGTGCCAGCCACTCGCGAGGATGTTTTGATCAAAGATCTGCGGGTACCGGATTCGCCGATCGTGCCGCTGGTGTACGGAATCGACAGCCGCTTCGGCGAGTTCAATGTCGGTGACACGTTCTACATGCGCACCGACTACAAGGCTCCTAACGGACGTGTACTGAAGGTTGTGCAGGGCAACGGACCCGATGAGTGGCCGGTGATCATCCCCGAGGGTAAGGATGTGCTGGAGTCGGTGAACGTCGTCGGCGGCAAGATGTATGTGCTGCGGCTGAAGGATGTGAAGTCGGACGTGACGATCTATTCTATGGAAGGAAAGGTGGAAGGACACATCGATTTTCCGGGCATTGGCGCGGGTTCGGGGTTGCTTGGCCGCGCCGTGGATAGCGACGGTTTCTACACGTTTCAATCGATCATTACACCACCGACGATCTTCCACTACGACACGAAGACCGGGCGATCGGAGGTGTTCTACAGCGACAAGGTGCCGTTCGACTCGACGCAGTACGAGGTGAAGCAGGTCTTCTATACGTCGAAGGATGGAACGAAGGTGCCCATGTTCATCGCCGGGAAGAAGGGGTTGAAGCGCGATGGGAGCGAGCGGCTGTTGATGACCGGTTACGGCGGATTTGCGTTGAGCGAGACGCCGGTGTGGAACCCCGAGTATGCGTGGTGGATGCAGCAGGGCGGTTGGTTTGCGCTGCCGAATCTGCGTGGAGGCAACGAGTATGGCGAGGTGTGGCACAAAGCCGCGATGTTCGAGAAGAAGCAGAACGTCTTCGATGACTGGTTTGCGGCGGCGGAGTATCTGATCGCGAACAAGTACACCACGGCGGAGCGGTTCGCCATTCGCGGACGCTCGAACGGCGGATTACTCATGGGCGCCTCGATGACGCAACGGCCAGATCTGTTCGGAGCGATCTGGTGCGGCTATCCACTGCTCGACATGCTGCGGTATCAGATGTTCGAGATGGGACGTACGTGGACGACCGAGTACGGATCGGCAGAGAACGCGAAGGACTACCCGTACATCCTGAAGTACTCGCCGTATCAGAATGTGAAGGCGGGAACGAAGTATCCGGCGATCTTCTTCTTTACCGGCGATGGAGATACGCGCGTCGATCCGATGAATGCGCGCAAGATGACGCCGTTGATGCAGACCTCCAGCACAAGCGGAAGGCCAATCCTGCTGCACTACAGCCTGAAAGGCGGGCATAGCGCGGGTGTCTCGCAGACACAGCTGGTGCAGGACTACGCCGATGAGATGTCATTCCTGTGGACGGAGACTGGAACCAAATAACGGTACGAGTCGTTCAAAATAAAAAGGCCCAGGCAACGTGCCCGGGCCTTTTTTCTTTGGTGCGACAGACTATTTGTGCGCTGTTGTCTTCGGCTTTGCCGCAGCGGCCTTGGGCGCGGGGTTCTCAGCGATCGCCGTATCGAGCATCGAATAAAGCTGCGTGACGTCGGTCACTTCGGTGTAGCCCTTCTGGGTGACGATAAAGATGCTTGGCGTCTGATGCAGGTTGATTCTCTCGCCAAGAGTCTGGTCGGAGCGAACCTCAGCGGTGAAGAGGCCGTTGGGGTCGACGACGAACGGCATCGTGCGTCCATGCGACTGAAAGTATTTCTGCGTGAACGCGTTGAGGTCTTCCTTTGAGGCGATGGAAGCTTGGCTGGCAAAGACGGCGCGGCGGTACTCTTCGGCAGCCTGGGGCGAGATCTTGTCCTGGATGTAGCGTGCGATGACGGCTGCATCGAAGCTCCAGATATGCATCTTCAGGGGGAAGTCGCGCCGGATCAGCGGAATCTTGTACTTGTCCACCGCAGCGTGAACGATCGGAAAGGCGTGGGCGCACGCCGGGCATTCGAGGTCTTCGAACTCGTAGATAGCAACGGGAGTTCCTGCAGGTGCGCGCAGCATCGAAGTGTCACGGTACGCGCCCGTCTGGGCGAGGGCTGGGACGCTGGCAGGAAGCACAAGAAGCAGGGCGGCGGCGAGGGTAATGCGGTTCATTGATATTGGACGCATAAAGGTTGTCCTTCGTATTTTATCTGAGAGGGCTGCGATGGGCGGCAGAATGTAGGCGTCGAGGCGAGGATCGGTTGACGAGCGGGGAACCGCCATCTTAAGCGGCTTGGTAAAATACCTGTAATGCGCGTGTTTCACGGCTTTCCCGGTTAGCCATCCAAGTAGCTGATTTTTATCGGGCTTTGGCGAAGAAGAATTCGCAACCGATCCGGTCACAGTAGACTCTAATTAACTTGAGGATTACAGATTCATTGGGCAATTGTGTGAAAAGAGCAGGCCTGTGGGCTGCAGCGGTTGTCTGCTGGGGATTCGTCGCGTCCGTAAACGCGCAGGAGAAGACGGAGCTGCCGGCGGCGCCGGTTCCCAGCGTCACGAAGCTGCCGGGTGGCGTGGTGGTGGATCGCGCAACTCCGGGCGCGCTGCCGTTGAGCCTCGACGAGGCGATCGACCGCGGCGAGAGGCACAACCTGCAGATGCTGCTGGTCCAGCAGAACGAGCGGATGGTCCACGGCGAACTGCTGACCGTGGAGAACAGCCTGCTTCCAAGCCTGACGGTCAAAGGGGACATCGAGGCGCAGCAGATCGACCTTGCAGCGTTAGGATTCAGGCCTGGCTCACTGGTGGCCTTCGGCATCAGTCCGGGCACATTTCCAACGATTGTGAAGGTCAATACTGCCGGTGCGCAGATCAGCCTGAACCAGCAGCTGTTCAATGTACCGGCTTACTATCTGTACCGGGCCGCGCAGAAATCCGCCTCGGCGGCAAATTATTCGACATTGAATGTCCGTGGCGGCGTGACCCTCGCAGTAGGAACACAGTATTTGCTGGCTCTCGCGGACGCCGCTGAGATTGAGAACGGCCGCGCTCTCGAGAAGGCCGATCAGGTGGCCTACCAGCAGGCGAAGGACTCGCATGACGCCGGTGTTGGCACAAATCTTGATGTCTTGCGTGCTCGCGTGCAGTTGCAGACACAGCAGCAGGCCGTGATCAACGATGAGAATGCATTCGCGAAGGACAAGATCTCGCTGAACCGGATTATCGGACTGCCTGCGGACCAGGAGATTACCCTGACCGATACGGCTCCCTACGCCGAGTTCGCGCAGCTCCCTCTCGACGACGCGATGCGGCTTGCGTTTCAGCGCCGCAAGGACCTGTTGGGTCTTCAGGCGCAGCTTGAAGTGGCAACCCAGGCCCACAAAGCGGTGAGATCCGAGAGATTGCCGACTCTGGCGTTCGATGGATACTACGGCGTGCTCGGCGAGATCGGCGGCCTGTTCCACGGCGTCTTTGCAGCTACGGGCAAGGTCAGCGTGCCGGTATTTCAAGAGGGGCAACTGCGCGGCGAGAACGAGATCGCGCTGGCGCAGGTCACCGCACTTCGTCAGCAGATCGATTCGCTGCGGGTGTCGATCGAGTGGCAGATACGCTCTGCGATGCTGGATGTACAGTCGTCGAACGAACTGGTCAAGGTGGCGAAGAGCAACGTCGACCTCGCAACCCAGGAAGTACAGGACGCGAGCGACCGATTCAAGGCTGGCGTCGATGACAATCTTCCGGTCATTCAGGCACAGGCCGTGTTGGCCCAGGCGCAGAGCCGGCTGGTCCAGACGCTATATCAGTACAACCAGTCCAAGCTGACGCTGGCGCGGAACACCGGCGTAGTGGAATCGCAGTACAAGGTCTATCTGGGAAGGTAGTTTTGGGACGGTAGCGTCAGGCCATGGTTCTTAGGCAATGACATCCTCGTAACCGAAGTGTGAAAGCATAGGATATGGCGGATGGTTCGCAACGAGTGGAGCTGGCAAAAAAGAGCGATTTCCGCTCGGCGTTTAAGTCACGGGACTTTCGGCTCTATCAAATAGCGCGATTGATGGTGATTCTGGGTGCGGAGGCGCAGTCGGTCGCGGTGGCGTGGCAGGTTTATGCGCTTACCCACTCGGCGCTCGACCTGGGATACACCGGACTCGCCTTATTTCTCCCCGGCGTCTTTGTTATGCTTGCCGCTGGCCATGCGGCGGACCGCTTCGACCGCAGGAGGATCATTCTTCTCTGTTACGGACTGCAGGCTTGTTGTACTGCCGTCCTGCTGTGGTTGTCGATGAGTGCGACCGCATTGAAAGACGGGCGGATCTGGCCGATCTATGCCGTCCTGGTGGGGATCGGTCTTGGTAGAGCATTCAGCGGGCCGGCAGCGAGCGCGATGCTTCCCAGTCTTGTCCCGAAGGAAGACTTCGTCAACGCTGTAACGTGGGGCGCTACTGTTTTTCAGATTGCGAACATGTCGGGGCCCGCGGTGGGAGGGCTTCTGTTCACGCTGTCCCTTACAGGTGCAGCCTCGAGTTGGAACGGCGCGCCCGTTGTCTACGCCTTTACGCTCGTGATGCTGATGGGTTTCATTGTGCTGGTCAGCATGATTCGCGCCAGGATGGTGATGACGGAGAAGAAGGCCTTCAGCATGAAGACCGTGTTGGCTGGCCTTGAATACGTCTGGCGCGCGAAGCTTCTGCTCGGATCAATCTCGCTGGATCTCTTCGCAGTCTTGCTGGGTGGCGCAACCGCGCTTCTGCCGATCTTTGCGACCGATATTCTCCACGCCGGCCCGCGTGGACTGGGATTGCTGCGTGCTATGCCTTCAGTGGGCGCTCTCGTCGTATCGTTGATGATGCTGGTTAAGCCGATCAAGCGACGTGCCGGAATGACAATGCTGATCTGCGTTGGAATCTTTGGCGCGGCAACCGTCGTCTTCGGCTTGTCGAAGAGCATCTGGCTCAGCGCGGCGGCGCTGGTCATCGTAGGAGCCAGCGACATGGTCAGCGTTGTGGTGCGCTCAAGCCTGCTGCAGTTGGCCACGCCGCCCGAGATGCGCGGACGGGTGAGCGCCGTGAACTGGCTGTTCATCGGAGCGTCGAACGAGTTCGGCGAGTTTGAGAGCGGCGTGACGGCGCAATGGTGGGGCGCGGTCTCCGCTGTTGTGATCGGCGGGATCGCATCGATGGCTGTGACTGCTTCGGCCGCAGGGCTGTTTCCCCAGTTGCGGCGTGCAGACGCTCTGACCGCCGAGTCGTTGCTTGGCGCGGAACGGGAGCTGAGCGTCGCGGAGCCGGTGAATTAGAACTCCGGCTGTCCAGACTGAAACGCTAAAGAATCAATGAATTGGCGGAAACTCCACAAAGCCGCTATAACTTTATCCAGTGTTCGACCGGATGGAGGATGAATGAACGGCGCGGTAAAGGCGGCAATTGGGGCAACATTGGTTGCGGGCATTGCAATTGGGGGAGAGCTGGCATGGCTGCATCATGAGCGGAACAAACCGATGGTGGTGAAAGCGCCCGAGCGAGAGGTCATTGCCGACGACGACCTCGTCTTTCTGAAGAAGAAGCGTCCGGACTCACTGAAGGATATGAAGGAGCTCGACGGCTCGACCGTGTGGGTGTCGGCTGGGGGACAACTCGACTTTTATCCGTATGCGGGGCATGCGGTGCAATACGGCAAGAGCGCAGGAACCCTGCTCGGCGCAGAGCCGCTCAATGTGAAGCAAGCCGCGGAACAGGTGGCTCCGAAGTCTGCGACTTTTCGGATTCCCGGCGGAGACAAGCAGGTGCTGCTGGTCTTCACGAAGCCGAATGACACAAAGCAGTATGCAGTGCCGGTCGGTTACAAGCAGGACGGGCAGTACACCTTTTATACCGACGAGATTCTCTTCTACGACGATCCCCATGAGCTCTACAAGCACTGGGGGCCGGAGATATGGAAGGCCGTGGATGCCCATCAGGTCATTCTTGGGATGAACGAGCGGCAGGTGGAGTTGTCGCTGGGCCAGGTGTCAAAGAGCACAAGCACCGACTACGGCAATCGCATGGTGGTCTTTGCGAATCTTGGCCATCCGATGGCCGTAACGTTTGTGAAGAACAAAGTGACAGCGTTCAGGCCAGACCAGGGATTCTAGCCCGGCGAAAGAGCCCAGAGAAAGAACCTACCGGCAGATAAGGTTCAGGTCCACGGTCGGCGCAGGGCGCGCTGGAAGAGGAAGATTGCGTGCTCGCATCGCCTCCTCCAGGGTGTCGGGGACGGATGGCAGCGATAGATCCAGATCGTTCTTGTAGAACGGATCCTTCTCCGCGTCCTGCATGCTGACGAAGGTAAATCCCTTATCGCGATAAAGCTTCAGGAGGCGAGGCAGCATCCGGGCATCGAGCGCACCAACATGCATGAGCAGCACGTAAGGAATATCGTGGCCATATAACGCCTTCGACATGCCACGGGTGTAATCGATGGTGGCATCGGCCGCAGCGAGATAGCTCGCCTCCAACTGCGCAATCGAGGTTGCATCCTTCTTCGCAACGCATCGCGCATACGGACCGTTGTAAAGGTAATCGCCGAAGCTCATCGTGACACCTGCGATCTTGTATCCATGCTCACCCAGAAACTTACGCGCATCCTCGCGCTTTTGCGGCGTATCGCCCTCGGCCAGGTTCGGATAGCGAATCCAGTGCCAGTCCTCGCCGCTCATGTACGACTTCAACACCGCTTCGTTCTTTAGAGTGTCCGCCTCCCACTCGGCGAGCGGCTTCTGGTTGAGGTTGGTGTGCGACCACGTATGGTTGCCCAACGGAAGTCCGGCGTCGCGCCACTCCTTCAGCATAGGCGTGGAGAGCGGCTCGTCTTCAGTATGAATGCCATTCACAAAGCCGTACACCGGAGGCATATGCGCCTCCTTCATCGCCGCGATGAGCTTTCTTCCAATCTCGACTCTGGTCTCGCCCGGCGGCAGCGCACTGTGGGATGGCAGGTCGTCCCAGGTAAAGGCAAGCTGTTGCGCTCGCGCCGAAACGGCAATCGCTACGACTGCCGTTGCGCTTACCAGCAGCCGCAGTCGTCTAAACCAGCTCTTTTCCTGCATCGAATTCATGACCTCTAAACCACGATTTCCAATTCATGACCTCTAAATTGACTCTGGCCAGATCAGTGCTTCACCACCGAGATCGTAAGCGTGCTCGGATATTGCGCAGAATGGTGGATCGCTGTGTGAGCAACAACGCCGGTGGTCTCGTCGTAGTTATTGCCGCCGGTGTTCAGATTGCGGTCGAAGCGCGGAAAGTTCGAACCGGCGACTTCAACACGAATCCTGTGGCCCGCGTCGAAGAAGTTGCTGGTGTTCATCGGCGTCAGCGTGACCTTATAGACCTTGCCCGACTCCATCCAGACTGTCTTGTCGTCGCCGTCGCGATAACGCAGCCGCTGGATGGTCTCGTCGAGGTTATACGCCGTACCATCAGGTAGCACGTCGATGACCTTCACGGTAACGTCGGTGTCCTTCACGTCGGAGGAGACGTAGAGAGTCGCGGTGATCGGGCCGCTGACCTCGACACCTTCCGCCAAAGGCTCCGAGGTGTAGACCAGGATGTCGTCCCGCTCCTCCATCTTGCGCTGGTCGAGCGCACCGCCATTACCCGGGATGGTGTTGGCCGCGCAGCAGACGTTGCCACCGTAGCTTGGTGTGGGATGCATCGGATCGTAAGTAAAGGTGTCGGGAAGGTCTGTCTTCGTGTTCGACGCAATCGTGGGGCGCGAGAATTTAAGCAACGGAGAGCCAGCGGAACTGGCGATAAGCTCGCCATCGCCGTGGAGAGTGTTGGCGTGGCCGGCACTGGTAAGCTGCAGCGTTACGTTCTTTGCGCCTTCGGGCGGCCACGACTCCGAGTGCTGCCACTTGTTGCTGCCCATCGTGAAGTAGGTCACCTTAGGCTGCTTCTGAAGGAAGCCGTTGTCTTCACCCTTGAGGAAGTGATCGAACCACGCATAGGTGAGAGCGTCGTAGTCGAGCCGCGCATCGCCCATGCTGCGCTCGCCGACGATCGTGTTCTCGGTAGCGCGTTTGTAGCCGCAGTGCAGCGTCGGCGCGATGACCGCGTACTGCTGGTTCGCCGCTTCACCCTTGGCAGTCGAGCGGACGAAGTTATACGCAGCAAGATTCGGCCCGGTGGAGACGTCGTACCAGGTCATGAACCAGAAGCCGGGCACGTTGATCGGCATCGTGTCCGACTGCCAGATGCCGCCCTTGAGCCAGGCTGGATCGTTGGGTGTCCGCTCGATCATCGCGCCGCCGGTCGTGTTGGGCATCTTGTCGCTGAAGATGCCTTTCGGTCCATCGATCGCAGCGAAAATATCCTTCTCCGGAAGATGCTGGAACGCCTTGGCCCAGTCGACTGGGGGCATCTGCGCCGCAAGGTCGAACATCTTCGAGGCCTTGATCAGATCCGCCTGCGAAGTATCCTTCGGAAACATCGGGCGAACCTGATTCTGCTCGCCGTAGAGCCAGTCGATAAAGAGCATCTGCACCGCCCCGCCGCGATACCAGTTGCCCTGCTCGTTGTACGGACCAACTTTGCCGACTCCCGCGCCGAAGCTCTGCGGAATAATCGTCGTCAGCGCCTTGTTGCCGAGCGAGGCCGCGGCAAGCTGCCACTCCGCTGTGGACGAGCAGCCGATGAGGCCGATCTTTCCGTCTCGACCATGGTTGTGTCGCCATCCACGTGAACTGGTCATCGGCGTCCGAGAGCGGCGCGCCGAGAATGTCGTAGTTGCCCTCAGAAAAGAAATGCCCGCGCTCGTTCATCTCAACCAGAACATAGCCGCGTTTGACGGCGTCGAGCTCGGTGGACATGTCGCGATAGGTGCCGAGGCGCACATCCCAGAAGTTGAAGTTGTACGGCGTGCGGCTGAAGATGATCGGATACTTTTTGCTCGTTTCCTTAGGGCGGTAGATGTCGGCTGCCACGCGCGCGCCATCCTTCATCGGCACCATCACCTTGCGGTCGATGATCGCGACGTCCTCAAGCTGTTTCTCGATTGCCTCGCGCTTTTCGATGAGGGCTTTGGTCTGTTCGGGCGTCAGTTGCGGACGAGGGCCCTGGGCAATTGCGGAAACGGTGATGCTGACAAGCGTGGCGAGGGTAAGCAGGCGCATTCTGGATTCGTCCTTCAGGCTAAAAACGGGTTGCAATGAGCGTACCAGAGCCTTCTATATCCGCACAGGTTATGCAACCATCAGCCGGTATTGCGCAAACCAGCGCTAATCCCGTTGATCGTTGCGGAGATGGCCCGATTCAGTTCAGCAGAGTCAGGCTCCCCCTTTGCAGCGGCAACTCGTTTACGGCGAATCAGCTCCACCTGGATAAGCGACATAGGATCAACGTACGGATTCCGCAGCCTGATCGAGTGATTGAGCACGGGATTGCTCTCAAGCAGCGTCTTCTGCCGGGTAATCTCGAGAATCATGCGATGGGTCAGGTTGAACTCGGTCTCAAGCGTGGTGAAGACGCGGTTGCGCAGCGCCTCGTCTTCAACAAGCGATGCATACAGGCGTGCGATGCCGAAATCTGCCTTTGCCAACGCCATCTCGACGTTGCGGATAATGTCGAGGAACAGCGGGAAGTCCCGAGCCATCGTCTGAAGCTGCAACATGCCGTCGGGTGTTGACCGCACAAACTCATGAAGCGCATGACCGACGCCGAAGTACGCAGGAACAAGCTGCCGCGACTGCATCCAGCCGAAGACCCAGGGGATGGCGCGAAGATCGGCCATCGACTTTTTGCCGGTGCGTTTTGCCGGCCGCGAGCCAAGACGCGCATGTTCCAGCTCCGCGACCGGCGTCGCCTGTTCGAAGTAAGTGAAGGCCTCAGGATCGTCGACGATATGCCTGCGATAGAACTCGTACGAGGTCGCCGACAACTGGTCGAGAATCGCCTCCCATACGGGAAGAATCTCTCCGGTCAGGTGTGGTGTGCCGACGCCACGCTGCAGGATGGCATCGGGGCGGGCGAGCGCATCAAGCGACGCCGCGATCATCAACTCCAGATTGCGCTCGGCAAGAATCACGTCAGAATACTTCCAGTTCAGCACCTCGCCTTGTTCGGTGATGCGAAGTTCGCCATCGAAGCTATCCATCGGCTGCGCAAAGATCGCTCGATGCGTCGGACCACCGCCGCGGCCAACGGTGCCACCCCGGCCATGGAAGAGCCGAAGCCTAACGCCGCACTCGCGTGCAACCTCATGCAGCGCGCGGTGAGCCTTGTAGATCTCCCACGTGCTCGTGATCATGCCGCCATCCTTGTTGGAGTCGGAGTAGCCCAGCATCACCTCCTGCTGGCGGCCCCATGATTTGAGCAGCGGCTGGTACGCATCACTCTGCCAAAGCTCGCGCATGATCGCGGGCGCATTCTGCAGATCCTCGATGGACTCGAACAGCGGAACTGGTTGAAGACCGGGATCATCCCCGCTGGCTTCCAGACGAACTCCGCCGAGCCGGCCCAACCACAGGACATGCAACACGTCTTCTGCGCTGGTCGCGCCGCTAATGACGTACTGGCGGATGGATTCGGGCGCGTAACTTCGCTTCAGCTCCGCGATGGTGCGAAACAGGTCCAGCACCTCACCCGTCTGTTCGCTCAGAGCAGGCGGAAGAGACAGCGGCTTGTCCGATTTCGTAGGCTGCCACGCCGAGATCTCAGCGACAGCGGCGGCATGGACGCGCGCATGCTGGCGAATGTCCAGCGTCTGCAGGTGCAGGCCATACGTCCGAACCTCCATCAACAATGGATCGATCAACATCTCTGCGAGACGGTGACCCTGATGTTCCTCCAGCGAATTGCGCAGCGTGTCGAGGTCGCTCAGAAGATCCGCCGCCCGCGTGTACGGAGTCAGTGCAGGATTGGCGGGAACAGGAACAGCAGACTGCGGAGTCGCGCCCAGACGCATCATGATGCAGGCGATCAGCAATCGGACCGATTCATTCGGGAAGCGTTCTTCAAGAGCATTCTGACCCGCCGTGCGAAGCTGCGTGAGATAACGGTCGAGCAGCGCGGAAAGCTCGGCGGAGACCGGAACCTGCTGGGTTGAGCTGGCCAGTTGCTCAAAGACGTTCTGCATCCGGCGACGGTAGTGGGTGAGCAGCAGAGAGTGGGCCATCGCAAGCGCATCGCGCGTGGTCTCTGGAGTAACAAACGGGTTGCCGTCGCGGTCCCCGCCGATCCATGAGCCGAAACGGATGAGCTGGGGAAGATCACAGATATTTGTAACCGGTTTAGTTTTTTGTTGAGGCGCATACTCCGCGGCAAAAGCAGCCGCAACCTCGCCATAGAGCACAGGGAGCGTATCGAAGAGGCTCGCCTCGTAGTAATCGAGCGCCATTCGGATCTCGTCGCGTACAGTCGGCCGCGCGCTGCGCACCTCATCGGTCTGCCACAACGCAGTAATCTCCGCCGTAAGGTCGCGCTCCAGCGATTCAAGCTGAGTCTCCGGCACGGGAATCCGGTCGAGTTGTTCCAGCAGATCGGAGATCCGCCGGCGCTTGAACATCACACTGCGCCGCGCGACCTCCGTCGGATGTGCCGTGAAGACCGGCGAGACGCAGATGCGACCAAGCAGCTTCCGCGCCTCCTCTGCGGAGAAGCCCGATTCTCTCAGTCGCCGGAGCGTGCCACGCAGGTCGCCGCGCTGCATCGACCCCTCGCCCGCGCTCTCATTCAGTTGATGGGCAAGACGCCGCCGCTTGCGGTGATTGGTTTCGGCCAGGTTAATCAGTTCGAAGTAGAAGCCGAAGGCCCGCGTCAGTTGATACGCCCCAGCGAGATCCAGTGCGCAGACCCGATCAAGAGCCTGCTGGAGGTGAGGCGTAGCAGAGACAGCATCGACCGCCTTGCGCTGCGGGGCTTCCGCCTCGCGCCGGGCAATCGCAGTGCGGCGCAGCGCTTCCACCGCTTCGAAAAGAGCGCCACCAGCCTGCTCGCGAAGCACCTCGCCCAGTAACATACCCAGCGAGCGCACGTCGCGGCGCAGAGGCGCTTCTTTCAACTCGCCGCGGGAGGCCTGTAGTTCCGCGAGACGCTGACGCCAGTCAGTTGGGGTCCAAAGAGACGACATTACTTGATTATGCACTGCACCTTCGCAACGGCACATCGCATCGAAAAGCTGTGTGAAGCAGCCCCACTCACAATCCGGAGGCGCGGCAGACTGGCTCCTTCCGAATCGCGGCAAGCAGCGGAGCCGTCATAAACTCTGCCAAGCGATTGGCAAGCGTAAGCCGCAGCGTAGGAAGAGCCACCAGATATCGCAGATAGTATGTAATCTCTTCCAGATTGGACGAGCCCCCTCCGGGAGGGTTGTAGCGGTATTGTCCGGGCGTCTGCACTGGGATCTCCCACTGGCGATGAACAGGTTTGACGTGGGTATACCCCAGGAAGTCCATCGTGAGCGTCACCTTTTCGGTGCCGGGAGGGAAGAGGTCTTCTTTGGAAGTCGGCGTCCACGGAGGGTAGAACGCCAGATCGGTCGCTCCGCCGAAGTTGGCGAAGAGTTCGAAGTAAGAATTACCGTTGGGTCTATGAGTGCACTGGGCGATCAGCATGGGCGGGGGTACCGCAGAGCTTCCCGGAACCACGGAGAGAAGCGATCCGGAGAGGATCAGGCGGACATACTGGATGCGGGAGGTCGGCTCCAGACCCGCCAAACGGTCGATTCCTTCGACGAGCGCAGTCTTCTCCGGCTGTTGCGGTTCAGGTTGCTGAGTCGTGAGAGCAGAAGACGCCAACAGCAAAGCTCGCAGAAACGTAGCTGAAGCACTACACAGGCGATCGGCGTGCATGCGAACAGCCTAATCCACCTGCGAGCCGGGCGAGATGAAAATTCTCGCACCAAAAATTACTCCCCAAACTAACCCCAAAAATTAGTCATTGGAACCGCAGTCACCCTTACATCACCTGCGCGATCTTCTCCAACTCTTCCTGCAGGCATCGTATCGAGCATGTGATCGACTCCATCCGAAAGGCCGCCCTGCGCGCGGCCTGCGTGGACACGCCGTAGCCGCGGACGGAAAGAAAGCTGCTGATCAGATCGGCAGCCTGCCACGAGTCGAGGCCGGACTTCATCAGGTCTTCGCGCAAGCCGTTGAGATCGGCATCGGCGAATCGTTCGACCATCGCAGTTCTACCCTTTGACATCAGCCGCTCCTACTCAAAGCGCACTCGCGTGTGGCTGTTTCCAGTGGTTAGACGCGCAAGCCTCGTTCGAAGTCTAACCAGAATTGAGACATCCCGCGCATCCGCAAAAAAAGACTCCGAAGACGAGGAATTCGACAACATTCAAAGCCTGATCGAGACCCGCACTCCCGGTGGACTGAAGTGGCCTAAGAGACGTGGCCTAAGAGACGTGGCCTAAGGCGAGTGGCCTAATACGCGCGATCCGCCAGCAGGACCGGAATGCCGTCGACTGAAGGATAGCGGCGACTGCATCCCTGGCAAACGATAACGTCCGCCTCCAGCCCCAGCGGCTGACGACAGACGGGACAGACCACCCACCGCAAATCCTCAGCCGTGGGTAGGCGCGCACTCATGGCTCCCATCTTATCCAACTGCGGTAACAATTGCTGTGGAAGACCGCGATACCATGGAAAGGAGATGACGAATTCCCCAAAAATCCTGGACGGCATAGCAATTGCCGCACAGATCAAGTCCGAAGTCGCCGCCGAGGTCCGGACGCTCGCCGCCAGCGGCATCACTCCCGGACTCGCCGTAGTCCTTGTGGGCGAGGTCCCTGCCTCGCAGATCTATGTTCGCAGCAAGGTAAAGACCTGCGGCGAACTCGGCATCTTCAGCGAGCTGATCACGCCGCCCGAGAGCATCACCACCAACCAGATGCTGGCCCTCGTAGCCGAGCTCAACGCCCGCGAAGACATCGATGGCATCCTTATTCAACTGCCTCTGCCCAAACACGTCGACACCAAGAGTCTCCTCGAGGCAGTCGCGCCCGACAAGGACGTCGACGGCTTCCATCCCGTCAACGTAGGCCGCCTGCAGAGCGGACAACCCGGACTCGCGCCGTGCACTCCTGCCGGCATTATGGAGATTCTGCGGCGCAGCCACCTTCCCGTCGCAGGCCAGAACGCCGTCGTTCTCGGTCGCTCGGACATCGTAGGCAAACCCGCAGCGATGATGCTTCTCAACGCCTCGGCCACCGTAACCATCTGCCACAGCAAGACCGCCGATCTTTCGAAGTTCACCCGGGCCGCCGATCTTCTGGTTGCAGCCATCGGCCGCCCCGGCTTCGTTACCGCCGATATGGTTAAACCGGGCGCAACCCTGATCGACGTTGGCATCAACCGCATCACCGACCCCGCCGAGGTAGAAGAGTTCTTCCCCGGTGACCCCGGCCGCGCCGCCACCTTCGCCAAACGCGGCTCCGTCGTGGTCGGAGACATTCATCCCGCGGCCTTCGCCCGTTCCGGAGCGTACACGCCGGTTCCCGGTGGCGTCGGCGCCCTCACCATCGCGCTTCTAATGCAGAACACGGTGACTGCGGCCAGGCTGCGTCGCGGCATCTCCGTGGAGAAAAAATAACCGCCATGCTGCGCGTTGGTCTGACCGGCGGGCTCGGAAGCGGCAAATCCACCGCCGCAAGGCTGTTTGGAGCTCTTGGAGCGCACGTTCTGCAGTCCGACGCCATCGGCCGCGAGCTGATGGAGCCCGGCCAATCCGTCTACGCTGCGATCGTTGATCACTTCGGCAAAGCAGTGGTCCTGCCCGGCGGCAACCTCGACCGCGCCGCGCTTGCGAAGATAGCTTTTGCGGACGGTCGCGTCGAAGAGTTAAACGCGATCGTTCACCCAGCGGTCATTGCACGCCAGGCCGCGCTCAGCGAAGCCATCGCCGCGCACGATCCCCACGCTGTCGTCATCGTCGAGTCGGCCCTGATCTTCGAGACAAAGTACCACGCATCAAAAGACGAAACCGGCAAGCCCTGGCACAGCCGCTTCGACAAGTTGATCCTCGTCATTGCTCCCGAAGAGGTGAAGATTGCAAGATTCGTGGCTCGCACAGCGGAGGCAGTCCCCATCACCGCAGACAGGCGCGCTGACCTTGAGGCAGAGGCCCGTCGCCGCCTCGAGCAGCAGATCTCCGACGACCAGAAGACCGCCCTATGCGACTATGTCCTGACCAATGGCGGCCCCCTCAAAGAGTTGGAGTGGCAGGTCGACCAGCTCTGGCCGATTCTGAAGGCCGCAGCCTGAGGTCAGTCATGTTGATGTAAGGTCACTTACAGCCGACAGGCAGACTGGGGAACCCATAGCTCGATACAATCGTACTGTCGGCAGGCGACGTCTGCCATTTAACCCGATCAGGTCGTGCTCACGATGAAACTGCGTCCCGTTCTTCTTGTCATTCTTATTCTCTCTGGCTTCTACTATCTGACGACCCATGTCGGCTCGTCGAGCGCACCCTGGGTGCATCGCGCCGTAGTGCCCGCGGCTGTCCAACCCGCCACTACCTCCGCTAGCGTCACCGGGCCCATGAACACCTTCCAGCTTACCGAGGCCGCCGCCGCTCCCGCCTACGATACAGAAGAGCAGCAGAACATCGCCGTCTACAAAAAGGCCCTGCCATCCGTGGTCAACATCACTTCGACCGCCGTGGGGTTTGACTTCTTCTACGGGGCGGTTCCGCAACAGGGGCAGGGCTCAGGTTTCATCCTCGACCCCCAGGGCCACATCCTCACCAACAATCACGTCATCGACAACGCGCAACGCGTCGAAGTCACCCTCTACGATAAAAAGAAATACAAGGCCACCGTCGTCGGCGTCGATCGCGGACACGATCTCGCGCTCCTGCAGATCAACAACGCCAACAACCTGCAACCGGCGACGCTCTCTGAATCCACCAGCCTCACCGTCGGCCAGCGAGTTTACGCGATCGGCAATCCCTTCGGCCTCTCCGGCACCATGACGCGCGGTATCATCTCGGCCATCCGGTCGATTCGCGGACCCAACAACAATCCCATCGAGGACGCAATTCAGACCGACGCTGCCGTCAACCCCGGCAACTCCGGTGGCCCGCTGCTCAACTCGCGCGGCGAGGTTATCGGCATTACAACCCTCATCGCGAACAACGGCGCCGATCAATCCTCGGGCATCGGCTTCGCGATTCCGGTCAACACCGCGAAGGCCGTCATCGCCGACTTTGCCAAGTACGGCCGCGTACGCAGGCCCTCGCTCGACATCGCGTCGCTGGCCATCGGTCCTGACATCGCCGAACAGATCGGACTCGCCGCCGACTATGGTGTTCTCATCCAGCGCGTCCTGCCCGGTGGAGCAGCCGAAAAAGCCGGCCTTCGCGGCGGGACCCAGCGAGCAGGCTACCTCGGAAACCTCCCCGTCATGACCGGGGGCGACCTCATCATCGCCATGGACGGCCAGGACATCACCAACCTGCAGGACCTGGCCGCCGCCATGAACGCTCACCAGACGGGCGATGAAGTGACGCTTACGGTATTCCGCGGACGCCGCAAGATGGACGTGAAGGTGAAGCTCAGCGACGCAACCGAAAAGCAGGAACGGGTAAGTTAGTCAAAATTTGTAACAGGAAAAGTTGCTTGATCCGCCAGCCGTCGTAGCTACGCGTCACCGCGTACATAGCGCCGTCCCCGAATCACAAAACTGCCGCCGAGCACGCGGGCGATCGCTTCGGGGTAGGCCAGGTGCTCCTGTTCAAGCACTCTCACTGAAAGAGTAGCGGCGGTATCGTCGTCGTTCACCGCCACCGTCTTTTGCAAAATGATAACTCCGTGATCGACCGCCTCGTCGACAAAGTGAACTGTGCAGCCAGCCACTTTGGCTCCATAGTCGAACGCCTGCTGTTGCGCGTCGAGCCCCGGAAACGCAGGCAGCAGCGAAGGATGAACATTCAGAATCCGGTTCGGAAACGCCGCAACGAACGCCGGCGAGATGATCCGCATATACCCCGCAAGACAGACCAGATCCACCTTATGCTGATGCAGCCGCGCAATCATCTCCGCATCGTGCTCAGCCCGTTTGCGTCCCGCCGAAGGAACCGCGAACGCCGGCAGCTGCAGTGCATGGGCAGCGGCCAGGCCGAGCGCGCCCTCCACATTGGAGAGCACAACCGCGATCTCTGCTCCCGGAAGACGTCCTTCGCTGATTGCCTTCGCGATTGCGAGAAAGTTCGATCCTCTGCCTGAAAGAAGAATGCCTAGCCGATGCATGAAAAAACCCTTCCTCAACCAGCGTAATTCAATCTCGATCTTCAGTCGCCGCGATCAGCCTCAACTGAAATACATCATCGCGCATCAGGCAGCAAACCTCGTTCCACCAGCACCGGAGGCCGCCGATGCCTGGTAGCCTGTTCATAGGCGTACGCCCAGCCCAGCAAATCCCCATCCCTCCAATGCCGCGCTGAGATCTCCAGTCCGAACGGCAGCCCGTTCGGATAAAATCCACCCGGAACCACCACCGCAGGCACGCCGATCATGTTGACCCATCCCGTTGCACTGTGCGGCCCTTCGCTGAGGCGGCCTTCCTGCGCCATCGTCTCATCGGGCGGAGGCATCTGCGCCGCCGGATACACATATCCGTCCAGATGCAGCCGGTCCAGCGTTGCATTGTAAGCATCAATCGCCTTCTGCCGCGGCGTGAAAACATTCGCATTGGCCGCAGGGTCGCTCTCGATCAAAGCCTGCTTCACCGCCGGGCGATCCCTGCCCTCAACGCCGCCGCCGCCGATAATCGTTTGGGGCAGAGGCGATCCCACAGCCTTCTGATACTCCGCGGAAGAGTGATACTGCGCCGGTCCATACTCCGCAAGAAACTTCTCCGTCCCCTCGCGAATGTAAGGCGTCGTGCCTACACGAGCGACAGTTACTGCAAAGCTATCAGGCAGGATTGAATCATCGAACACCACCGTTGCCCCCGCAGCGCGCAGCCCTTCAATCGCCTTCATAAAAGCCTCGCGCGTCTCCGGCCGCAGCCGCTCCACCGAATCCGCAGTCAACCTCGCTACCTCTGCCGGAGCTGTCGAAGAGGGAATACCCTGAAACGGAATCCCCGCGCCCGAGAGCACAAACGCCGGCACACCGAAGCGTTTGCCCTTCAGCGAATCCGCCTTCAGATACTGCGTATAAGGCCCTGCCTGCGCTTTGGCAGCAGAGCCAATCGTCCGCGGATCACCTGCATCCTCCCCAGCCATCACACTCAGCGCAATCGCAGCGTCAGTCACATTGCGCGCAATCGGCCCCGTGTTATCGAGCAGCCAGTCCAGCGGCGCAATCCCCGCAATGCTCACCAATCCGCGCGTAGGAAACACCCCAACCACCGAGCTGGTTGACGAAGGCATACGAATCGAGTTGCCTGTATCGGTCCCATTGCCCAGCACCGCCATATTCGCTGTCACGACAGTTACGGTTCCACCCGAAGATCCTCCGGGACTGAAACGAACGTCATACGCATTACCCGTGCGTCCGTACGCTGTGCTGCGATTCGTATCGCTCGCCGCAAAGTCCGGCATGTTGGTCTGGCCGATGATCACCGCTCCCGCCGCGCGCAGCTTCGCCACGATGGTCGCGTCCTTCGGTGCGATCAGCTCGTGTCCCGGAATGACATAGCCCTTCCATCCATCCGAGGTCACCAGTCCTTGGATGCTTGTGTTCTCCTTCGTCACGATCGGCACTCCCCACAGCGGCCCACGCTGGTAGCTTTTCCCGCCGCTCTTTGCTGCCGCGTCCTCCTGCGCCGCAGTCTCTAGCGCGCCTCTCAGGTCGACATACTCCACCGCTCGATAGATGCCGTTGTACTTCGAAATCCGCGCCAGATACCACTGAACGACTTGCGTCACCGTGTACTTGTGGCTCCGGTACATCTCCTCCAGCTGAGGGACGGTGACCTCCATCAGGTCCCGATTCATCGCCGCCGCCTTCGCGCTCGCGGGACTGGCTCCCTGCACGCTCGCCCAACCGCTGAAAACCGCAACCAGAACCAGAAAACGTCCCAAACGACCTGCATACGCGGTGCGTCTCTTCATAGCATCCTTCAAGGGAACTAACTCCTCCTATAAGAACATAGCCACCTCCGAGCCGGCGCCGGCCCACCGCAAGAAACACCGTCTTCACGATACGATTGGTAACGCAAGAACACGGGAATCGCATTACGTCGCTGGGATCTGACTCATGCTTCGATTTATCGGCAGTCTAATCCGGCCCTACCGCACCACTCTGATCGGTATTTTTTGCGCCATGCTCGTCGAGACCGCAATGAGTCTCGCCTCACCCTGGCCGCTCAAGATCATCCTCGATAGTGTCGTCAGCCACCACAAACTCACCCCATGGCTCGAACGATTCATCGGCCCGCTCAACGACGACGCTGCACGGCTGCACGTCGCCATCCTCGCCGCTTCGGCCTTCGTCCTCATCGCGGTCATCGGCGCTATAGCCTCCTACTTCGACAGCTACTACACCGAAAACGTCGGCCAATGGGTCGCTCACGATCTGCGCATGCGCCTATACCACCATCTGCAGCGCCTCTCCCTGGGCTACTACGGCACGCACGATACCGGAACCATCCTCAGCACACTCACCACCGACATCCAGACCATCCAGGGCTTCGCCTCCTCCTCCACGCTCGGCATCATGGTCGATCTCCTCACTATCGTCTGCATGCTTGGCCTCATGTTCTGGCTCAACTGGGACTTCACCCTCATCGCCGTCGCCATCACGCCGTTCCTGCTTCTCTTCGTCGGCAGGTTCAAGAAAGCAGTTAAAGCCGCAACGAAGGAGGTCCGCAAGGAACAAAGCAAGATCGTCGCTGTAGCCCAGCAGGGTCTCGAATCCATGCAGCTCGTCAAAGCCTTCGGCCAGGAGAAGACTCAGGAGAACCTTCTCTTCAACGTTAGCCAGGCGACCGTCGGAGCAGCGCTCAAAGCCCGCAGCATCAAAGCTCTCCTCTCTCCTGTTGTCAACGTCGCCGTCGCCATCTGCACCGCCATCGTCCTCTGGCGCGGCGCGGTCCTCATCGTCGCCCACACCATGACCGTCGGTGAACTCACCGTTTACCTGGCCTACCTCACCAAATTCTTCAAGCCCGTCAAAGACCTCGCCACCACCTCCAACGCCGTCGCCCAGGCTGCAGTCGGTGTCGAACGCATCCGTCTCATCCTAGACACCGACACCATCATTCCCGACGACCCCGACGGTCTCGAACCCACAACCCTCAACGGCGCCATTCACTTCGACCACATCAAGTTCGGCTACGATCCGGCAAACCCAATCCTCACCGATCTCAACCTGATCATCGAGCCCGGCCAGTTCGTCGGCATCGTCGGCCCCACCGGCGGCGGAAAATCCACCGTCGTCAGTCTCATCCCGCGCTTTTATGACGTTCAATCCGGTACGGTCCGCATCGATGGCCAGGACGTCCGCAAATACAAACTCAAGAACCTCCGCGACCAGATTGGCTACGTCCTCCAGGACACCGTCCTCTTTCGCGGCACCATCTTCGAGAACATCGCCTTCGGCCGCCCCGGAGCCACCCAGGAAGACGTCATCGCCGCCGCGAAGCTCGCCAACGCCCACGACTTCATCATGGCCATGCCACTGGGCTACGACACTCCCGTCGGCGACCGCGGCCTCACGCTCTCCGGCGGCCAGCGCCAGCGCATCGGCATCGCCCGCGTCATGATTCGCAACAGCCCCATCCTCCTGCTCGACGAACCCACCGCCGCCCTCGACAGCGAATCAGAGAAACTCGTCATCGACGCCCTCGAAAAGCTCATGAAAGGCAAGACCGTCATTGCCATCGCCCATCGTCTCAGCACCATCCGCGACGCCAGCCAGATCGCTGTCCTCAAGGGCGGAGTCGTCGCCGAAAACGGCACCCACGACGAGCTCATGGCCCGCAACGGCCTCTACGCCGAGCTCCACCGAACCCAGTTCGACGCCGGTTCGGATAAAGTTATCTCAGAAACAGTGCCCGAGCTGTCCTGATTGGCACTCCTGGAATCCGGCCCGGCAAACGAAGGAAAAAATCATGTCTCGTTCCCTCATCGTGCTGCCCGACGACTCCGGCCAGCCAATTCTCGACGCAATCGCTCAGGCAAAAAAATCCATTCGCATCAAGATGTTCGTCTTCTCCGACCCCGCGCTCCTTCAGGCGGTTCACGACGCCCACCATCGCGGCGTCGACGTCCGCATCATGCTCAATCCGGCCCGCCGCGACGGCAAAGAAGAAAACGTCGACTGCCGCAAATCGTTCACCGAGGATGGCATCAAGGTCATCGACAGCAACCCGGCCTTTGACCTCACACACGAAAAATCCATGGTCATTGACGACGCCATCGCCTTCGTCCAGTCCCTCAACTGGGAGACCGAAAACCTCACCTCCACCCGCGACTACGCCATCGTCACATCTCACAAACACGAGGTCAGCGAGATCGCCCAGTGCTTCGACGCCGACTGGAACCGCGACAAGTTCGACGCGAACGATGGGAAGCATCTCATCTGGTGCATCGGCAACGGCCGCCAGCGCCTCGGCCAGCTTATCGACAGCGCAACCCACTCCCTGTGGCTGCAGAACGAGCGCTACCAGGACCCCGTCATCATCGAGCACCTCATCCGTGCCCATACCCGCGGCGTCAAGATCCACATCATGGCCCGCCCGCCGCACAAGCTCAAGAAGGAGAAGCTGATCGAAGGCGTCAGCGGCCTGCGCTCCCTTCAGGACATCGGTGCCAAGATTCACAAGCTGCAGCACATCAAGCTCCACGCCAAGCTGATCCTCGCCGACAACGCTCGCGCCATCATAGGCTCCATCAACCTCGCCCCCGGCAGCTTCGACAGCCGCCGCGAGCTCGCCATCGAGGTCGACGATCCGGAGATCATCGCCCGCATCCACAAGACCCTCAAGGAAGACTGGGCCAACTCCCACCCGCTCGACCTCTCCGACGAAGGCCTCTTCGCCGAACTCAAAGACTACGACCCCAACGTAAAAGAAGATCTCGCCATCGCAGCAGGCAAGCACCCCAAAGACAAGTAAACCTCACTCTGTCTCACCGTCATTTTCGTGAACCTAGCGATGTGTGCTTGCGTATTCGCGGCTATGGGACAAACCAAGCCACCAAAAGGTGTCTGGATGGTCAATCTAGGCGCTACTCTCTTCATTTTAATTCTGTTTGTCTCCGCCGTCTGGCAGGCTGACATTCGCTGGCTCCATTTTTTTCAGGCATGGATGTACCTCGCCACGATTGTTCTGGTCAGGGCGGGAAACAAATGGGGTCTGTTCATTGGCTTTGGCGCCGCCGCTCTCTGGAACTACACCGCTCTATTCGTCAACAGCTTCCTGAAAAATGGTTTACACGAAATTATCGGGCTGCTTCATACCGGCCATGTTGCCCGCCCTGATCAACTCATTGCGGTCCTCGCATGGCTCGGCAATCTGCTTGTGATTCTCGGGTGCGCTGTCGTGTATCTCCGTAGGACTGACAAGCAATGGACAGACGCTGTCCGGCTTCTTCTCGCTTCCGCCGCAACGATGGGCTTTTTCGCCCTCGATATGGCGCTATTTCAGCCTCGCTACCTTGCACTGTTTCCTCGGATGCTGCATCCGAAGCTCAATCTTTGGTAGCTTCGCTCCGGCGAACAGGCTGTTAGTTGTAGCTGACCTTACGCTCCCCACGCACCACCCGGCCGATAATGCAATGCCGCTCGTTCGCGCGATTCAGCACAGCCTTCGCCTTCTTGATCTTCTCCGCCGGAATCACTGCAATCAGCCCGATTCCCATGTTGAACGTCCGCAGCATCTCATCCTGCGCCACATTTCCCAGTTGCTGCAGATGCTCAAACAGCGGCGGCACTGTCCACGAAGCAAGATCCACCAGCGCGCCCATTCCCTTCGGCAGAATCCGCGGCAGATTCTCCGTAATTCCTCCACCCGTAATGTGAGCCATGCCGCTGACAACCTCGGCCCCGGTCAGTTTCTTGATCACCGAAAGATAGCTGCGATGCGTCCGCATCAACGCCGCGCCGGTCTTGTCCTTCAGCTCATTCACATACTGATCCGGCCCATACTTCGCCACTTCAAACAGCAGCTTCCGCGCCAGCGAGTAGCCATTCGTATGCAATCCATTCGACGGCAGACCCACCAGCACATCCCCCACCTGAATCCCGTCGCCGGTCACAATCTTGTCCCGGCTCACCGCCCCGATAATCGTCCCCGCCAGATCGTACTCGCCATCGGCGTAGAACCCCGGCATCTGCGCCGTCTCGCCACCGATCAGCGCGCAGCCATTCGCCCGGCAGGCCTCGCTCAGACCCTGCACCACCGTCTCCACGATGTCGTTCTCCAGCTTCCCCGTCGCCAGATAGTCCAGAAAAAACAGCGGCGTTGCGCCCTGCACAGCGATGTCGTTGACGCAGTGGTTCACCAGGTCCTGTCCCACCGTATGGTGAATCCCCAGCTCAAACGCCACCTTCAGCTTCGTTCCCACGCCATCGGCCGAAGAAACCAGCACAGGATTGGGAAACTTCTCCAGGTCCAGCGCAAACAGTCCGCCAAAGCCGCCTATCTCTGACAGCACCTGCCGGTTGAACGTCTTTCGCGCCAGCATCTTGATCCGCTGTTTGCTCTTCTCAGCCGAGGTGATGTCCACACCCGCGTCCGCGTAGCTCATGCTCTTGCCGGAGCCCGCAGCTCCCGCTGCATTCTTCGTACTCTGTTTCAGGCCGGCGTTCTTCTGCGCAGCAACTATCCGCAATGAGGGTTGCGGTATCGCGGTGTCATCTGTCGGGGTCGAATCGTGCTTTGGGAAGGTCTCATCCGGCAAGGCAGTGCTCCATGTCGTGTGCTTAACGAAGACTCTCAGTCTAGCAGGACGACCGTCACAACCTCATAAAGCAGAAGTTATTCGTACAAGCCGCATCCGGTCCCAATCCGATACCCTCCGCCACGCCCGTTTCGAAGGAAACGGCGATATCCATCTTTCGGTGGATGCCTACTCCGCGCTGCACGCGTACGATTGGCGCGAATGGAACAAAGGGAACAGCGCAGGCAAATGGGGCTGGCGGCCACAATCGCCGTGGTAACAGGAGAATCGATCGCGCTCGGCATCTTCCTCACTCCCGCAGCCATGGCGCGCTCGCTGGGATCTCCCGCTCTGCTGGCAGCTGTATGGTGCGGCATGGGCCTGATCACGCTTTGCGGAGCGCTCTGCTACTCCCAGCTCGCCGTCCAATATCCCGTCACCGGCGGCGAATACGTCTACTTGCGCGAAGGTTACGGTGGCCGCATTGCCTTTCTATACGGATGGATGTCCGCCGCAGTCATGGATCCCGGCCTCGTCGCTGCACTCGCTGTAGGTGCGACGCCCTACGTCCTTTCGCTCTTCGGCCTCTCCGCCAAGGCCCAGGTAGGGATACCCGTGATCATCCTCCTCGCTCTTGCCGCGCTGAACTACGTCGGCACCAGGCTGACCCGAGGCGTCATGGCGACCGCGAATCTGCTCAAGATCGCCGTGCTGGTATCGCTGGTGGCGTGGGCGTGGATCTCAGGTCACGCAACAACGGCGCACCTTCTTCCGCTCGCAGAGCGTCGTCCCGGCTCGGAGCCGATCTTTGCCGCCGTCGCAGGAGCCACCGTCAGCGCCTTCTTCAGCTTCGGCGGCTGGTGGGAGGCAGGCAAGGTCGCCGGCGAAGTACGCAATCCAAAGCGCAACATGCCCTTGGCCTTCACCTGTGGCGTTCTCCTCGTAACAGCGGTCTATCTGCTGGTGAGCTTCGCATTCCTCTCGGTGGTTCCGCTCGAACGAATCGTCTCCAATACCGCATTCGTGGCGCAGTTTGGTGAAGCGCTCTTCGGCTCGATTGGCGGTAAGGTCTTATCCGCCTGCGTTCTGCTCTCCGTCCTCGGCGGACTGATGGCCATGACCATGGCGACTCCCCGCGTCTACTACGCCATGGCCATGGATGGAGCATTCTTCGCCCCATTCGGCAAGCTGCATCCACGCTTCCGCACACCCGCAAACGCAATCCTGCTTCAGACAGCGCTGGCGCTGCTCGTCCTCAGCTTCGGAGCCTTTGATCGCATCCTCTCCTTCATCATCTTTTCGGCAATCTGCTTTCTCGCCCTCTCTGTAACGACGCTGTTTCGCCTGCCCCAGCCTGTCCGCCGCTGGTGGTTTCCCGCTGCGCCAATTGTGTTTCTCATCGGATGCCTCGCCATCGACCTGATGATCCTCATGCACGATCCCATTCCGGCGCTCATCGGCTTGGCCATCGTGCTCTGCGGCGACCCGGTCCGCCGTATCTTCTTCTCCAAAGCTGGCAGCACTTCCTCCCCTGCACTGCCTCAACAAATCGCATCCTGAAAGGACCCACTCTACCCAATGGCCCACATCCAACTTCCCGAAAATCTCCCCGGCATCCGCGGCGCAATGGCCTTTCGCCCAGAGACTGCCCGTCCTTTGAACGATCTCGTCGAGATTCTTCTTCACGGCCCCAACTCGCTCACCCCCGGCGAACGCGAGCTGATCGCAACCTACGTCTCCTCGCAAAACGACTGTTATTACTGCCAGACGATCCACGGAGCCATAGCCGCAGCCAGCCTCAACGGCGACGAGGACCTGGTGAAGCAGGTGAAATACGACTTCCACAACGCCGATATCTCGGACAAGTTGAAGACCCTGCTGACCATCGCAGGCAAAGTACAACAGGGTGGCAAACACGTCACCGCCCAGGACGTCGCCGAGGCGCGCACAGCCGGAGCCACTGACATCGAAATCCACGACACCGTATTAATCGCAGCAGCCTTCTGCATGTTCAACCGCTACGTCGACGGCCTGGGCACAACGCAGCCTCGCGACGAGGCAATGTATCGCGAGCGCGGCAAGTGGATCGCGCGCGAAGGCTACGTCAACGTCAGCAAGGAATATCTTCCCGCCGAAACCGCACGCTAACTCAAAAAGGAGCTCCCATGCCACACATCTCATTGCCCGAAGGATTTCCCGGAATCACCAGCGGTTTCGTCTTCCGTCCCGAGACAGCCAAGCCGATGCGGGAGCTGGCCCACGTTCTGCTTCATGGCCCCAGCACGTTGACTCCCGGAGAGCGCGAGCTCATCGCAACCTACGTCTCCAGCAGAAACGACTGCTTCTTCTGCCAGACCAGCCACGGCGCAGCTGCTGCCGCACACATGGGCAACGACTGGGGCCTTGTCGATCAGGTCAAACGTGACTTTCAACAAGCCGAAGTCTCCGACAAGCTGAAGGCTCTTCTTACGATCGCCGGCAAAGTGCAACAGGGAGGCAAGCAGGTCACCGCGGAAGACGTAGCCCTCGCCCGCGAACTAGGCGCCACCGATCTCGAGATTCACGACACCGTGCTGATCGCAGCTGCCTTCAGCATGTTCAACCGCTACGTCGATGGCCTCGCCACCTGGCAACCGGAAGATCCCGCGATGTACGCCAGGATGGGACAACACCTCGCCGCAGAGGGCTACCTCGCACCATCCATGAAAGCCTGATCACTCACAACTTCACAGACGCGGAGAAATCAATCCCCGCGCTCTCGCGCTTACTCCATCCGCAGAGCCTGGGCAGGATCAATCGAAGCCGCCCGTCGTGCCGGAATCAATCCCGCAACACACGCCGCCACTGCCAGCGTCACAATAGCAGCGGCCATCACCGTCGTATCCGCTTTCGTGATCTCGTACAGCTGTGTCTTCACAAAACGCACACAAAGCACCGCGACCGGAACGCCAATCGCCAGCCCCAGCACAGTCTGAATGGTTGCCGAACGCATAATCATGGCAACCACGCTGCCGCGCTTGGCTCCCAGTGCCATGCGGATGCCGATCTCCGAAGTCCTTCCCGCAACCGTGTACGCCGTCACGCCATAGAGCCCGATCGTCGCCAGCAACAACGCCAGCGCCCCAAACAACATCGTCAGCCGCGAGATCATCTTCTCCTCGCTGAAACGGTCACCGATCTGGTCCTCAAACGTCTGGAACTTCGCCACCGCCAGGTTCGGATTGATCCCCGACAGCGTCCGTCGTGCCAGCGTCTCCATATCGTTCATCGGCCGATCCGTAGAAATTGAAACCGCTCCCGCATAAAGCCCCTCGTCCTTCTCGATGGGATCTTTGTCGCTTGCCGGACGCTGCATCATCGGCACAAAGTACATGTAGTGGTCGTTCCATCTCACGCTCTCATAGGCCGTGTCCTGCACAACGCCGACAACCTCAAAGTCTCCGGCTGACTCTGGCCCACCCCCGCCGAAGTGCTGCCCAATCGGATTGAGGCCCTTCAGATAATGATTCGCAAACGCCTCGTTGACCACGGCAACGGTCGGAGCCGCCGCTGTATCCTGCACACCGATTCCCCGCCCCATCACGACACGCGTCCCTACCGAATCGAAGAACTCGGCATTCGCCTTCACAAACGAGGCCCCGAACCCGCCGACAGGTGGTTGTCCCTGGACAGTAACACCAGTTCCCCAGTTATTGTCTTCCATCGGCGTATAGGTCGCGATCCCAACCTTTGTCACCCCCGGCAGCATGTGGAACCGATCTTCGATCGTTCGGTAAAGTGCTTCGACCTGCATCTGCGAGTACCCCGCAGCCTGCGGATTGATATGGACGATGTACCGGTTCCTCGCATCCAGCTTCATATCCTTGCTCTGCAACTTGTTCAAGCTCTGTGCAAACAATCCCGCACCCACCAGCAGCACCAGCGACAGCGCCGCCTGCAGCACCACCAGCCCGCGCTGCAGCAGCGAAGCCCCTGTTGACGTCGTACGTGTCCCGCGCAACGCATCCGCAGGATTCGCACTCGCCGTAATCCATGCCGGCGCCACGCCAAACAGAATTCCCGTCACTACCGACAACGCAAACGCAAACCCGATCACCTCGAGCGACGGGTTGGCATGAATTGGAACATTCTGGTCTCCCGGAAACGCCATCATCAGCAGCATGCGCGTGCCCGCATAAGCCACTGCCAACCCCATCAGGCCGCCCATCACCGAAAGCACAAGACTCTCTGTCAGCAACTGGCGAATAATCCTTCCTCGCATCGCTCCCAGCGCCGTCCGCACGGACATCTCCGCGCGCCGTCCCATACCGCGTACCAGAAGGAGATTCGCAATATTCGCGCATGCAATCAGCAACACCAGCCCTGCGATCCACATCAGCAGCCGCAGATGCGACGCATACTCATCCTGCAGCGCCTGAATCCCCGCCCCGCCCGGCGTCAGCGTTGCATGAGTCTTCGCCAGCTGATCCTGATCGTGTTTCGACGCCGTAAACCGGTGTGCATAAATCTGCTTCAGCAGCGCATTCACCTTATCCTGCAGGGGAGCCAATGCCACGCCGGGCTTCAACCGCCCGACAATGTACAGCCAGCTTGAGTTCGGCTCGTGAACATACGAGACACCCGCCAACACCGGCATCGACTCGATCGGCAGATAATAATCCGGCGGTGTGTTCGACATCCGGTCGCCATAAAATCCCAGCGGCGCAATCCCCACTACGGTCACCGCCTTCGTGTTCACCCAGAACGTGCTCCCAATCACGGAAGGATCGCCCGCATACTCCCGCTGCCACGCCTCATAACTCATCACCGCAGCGGCCGGAGCACCTTGCACATCATCTGCATCGCCCAGCAGCCGGCCCCTCTCCGGTCTCAGTCCGAACGTCCGGAAGTAGTTGCCCGAAACAAACTCTCCCATCACGCTCTTCGGCTCAACCCTCGTTCCATCCCGCCGCACCGTCACCGGACGAAAATGGAAGCCTGCCTGAATTCCCGCCAGCTCTTCAAACTCCGGAAGATTCTTCTTCAGCTGCTGATAGGTATCCGTCGAAAACATCCCATAGTTCCCATCATTCTTTGTCCCGCCGGTCACGCAGCAGTCATCGTTGTTGCCCAGCCGCACCAGTGTCTTCGGATCCGCCACAGGCAGCTTCTTCAGCAGCACAGCATTCACCAGAGTGAAGATCGCAGCATTCGCCCCAATCCCCAGCGCCAGAGTCAGCAGCACAGTAACTGTAAAGCCCGGAGTCTTGCGCAACTGTCGCAGCGCATACTGCACGTCCTGAACGAAGGTAGTCATGGTCCGTCTCCAGAGGGGTCGATCGGTAAAATTCATTAGAAAGAGAGCAAGCCACCGACCAAAACGCAGGGAGAGCGACGCCTGACTTATGAGCGACTTAGCACTCTCGTTCCGAGTTGCCGTGTCCAATCGCGAGCGATGCCGTCCGAAACTGGACACGCGATCTGTCATTCTGCAGTTAAGAGGTAGCTCCCTGAAACGGGATTATTTGCTACCTAAGCCGAACTTGCCGAAAAATGGGATGAGTTGTTCATGACCTTTGGTCACAACGACGGATGAAAATGGGGTTAGGCTGTTGTGGTCGTGCCCGCACGAGGTCGTGACCTGCATTGGCGTCTCGAACCCGCTGATGAGTTTGACCCTGGATGCGTTCAGGAACAACGGACTGTAGCCTTCCTCACGGAAGAGCACGCGAGGGAGACTCTCGCACTCTGCATCCTTGCGAGCACGGCAGAGGAGGCAAGGATGGAAGTGCTCTATGAGAGGTGTTGCGGTATCGATGTACACAAGTCGTCGGTTGCGGTGTGTATTCTGCTCGATCAAGGGCGTAAGCCCCAGAAGCATCTTCGCCGCTTTGGTTGCACGACGCGAGACCTGCGTGAGCTCGCTGAGTGGCTCAGAAGCTTTGACGTTCGACATGTCGCCATGGAGTCGACAGGCGTCTATTGGAAGCCTGTCTGGAACGTGTTGGAAGAGCACTTCCATATGGTGCTTGCCAACGCGCAGCACATCAAGGCGGTTCCAGGCCGTAAGACCGACATGATGGACTGTCAGTGGATCGCCGAGTTGCTCCGACATGGTCTGCTGCGTGGCAGCTATGTTCCGTCTCCGGTGATCCGCGACCTGCGGGATCTAACGCGAACCCGGGCCACGCTCTCGCAGGAGCAGTCGGGCATCAGCAGCCGCATCCAGAAGCTGCTGGAGAGCGCCAACATCAAGCTTGCCAGCACCGTGACCCACACCATGGGCAAGAGCGGGCGAGCGATGCTGGACGCGATCGTCAGTGGCGAGGACAGTCCAGAGCGACTGGCCGGTCTCGCCCTGGGTAAGCTGCGCAGCAAGATCCCGCAGCTCCAACTCGCGCTGGACGGTCGCATTCGCGATCACCACCGGTTCCTGTTGGATAGCCTGCTCCGCCAGTATCGCTTCCTCGAAGCGGAGATCCAGTCGCTTGACGCCCGGCTGGAGCAGCTCGGCGAGCAACACCAGCAACTGGCTGACGCGGTGGCCCGCTGGATCACGGTGCCCGGTGTCGAGCGGGTGGCAGCCTGGAGTCTGGTTGCCGAGATCGGATCGGACATGGCAGCTTTCCCGAGCGCGTCACACCTGGCAAGCTGGGCAGGGCTATGTCCCGGCAACCATGAGAGCGCAGGCAAACGGCTCAGCGGCAAGAGCCGCAAGGGCAGTCCATGGTTGCGCCGCATGGCCTGTCAGTCCGCGTGGGCAGCGGTAAGGACGAAGAACTGTTACCTTTCCGCTCAGTTCAAACGACTGGCCGCGCGACGAGGCAGTAAGAGGGCCCTTATCGCTGTGGCCCACAGCTTGTTGGTCATCGGCTACCACCTTCAGAGTAAAGGCTGCGTCTATCAGGAACTCGGCGGCGACTACTTCGATCAACTTCACGCGGAAAGGCTCAAGCGACATCTGGTGAAGAGGCTAGAGAGCCTTGGCGTCAGTGTCACGCTGCAACCACAAGCTCGGTAGGTATTTTCGAGGGAGCAGGTTTCTCGGATCGGAGAGACTATTGCCCATGAAGAAGCCATCGAAACACCTCATCGCGGAAGTTCCACGCAGCGTCGCCAAGGCTAGGATGACGATTCGGTATCGATCTTGGGGACGTCTGGAGCCATTACTGCACGCTCAACGAAGATGGAGAAGTGGTTGATCGGGGACGGTTTCGAACGACGCCCTCGGGAGTCGGGAAGTGGTTTACCGATGTGCCCAGAGCACGGGTCGCGATGGAGACGGGAACCCACTCGATCTGGGTCAGCGAACATCTGCTGGAGATGGGGCACGAGGTGATTGTGGCCAACGTGCGCGAGCTGCGGGCGATCTCGCACAGTAATCGGAGACGCAGGCGCTGCTTCAGGTCTACGGCGTCGGCCAACTCACTGCGTTGACGTATGTGCTGACTCTGGGAAGCAAAGAACGTTTCAAGCGAAGTCGCGATGTGGGCTGTTACCTCGGCCTGCGGCCGAGACGCAGCCAGTCCGGGGACCGCGACCCGCAACTTGGTATTACCAAGGCTGGAAACATCTACCTCAGATCTCTCCTGGTTGAGTGCGCCAACCATGTGCTCGGGCCGCGTGGAAGAGACTCAACGTTACGACAGTGGGGCCTGCATCTGGCCTCGCGTGGAGGCAAGCAGTCCCACAATCGGGCCATCGTCGCCGTTGCTCGCAAGCTAGCCGTCCTGCTTCACCGCATCTGGGTCACGCAAGAGCCGTACATCCCGTTCTACGCAGTAGTTGCCTAAGGATCCAAATCATGCTCTCTGTTGCTAAACCCCGCGCCCCGGTGACTGCGTGTCGCGTTGGGCCTTCACAAGGCCGGCCGAAAACTGGCAGCATCGACTTCTCCGTCTGACCCCAACCCGTCACAGAGCCACGAACGGCTCACTCAAAGTGCGAATAGAAACACGGTGGAGAGGCAACAACGCGGAACAACCACAACAAACAACAACAAAGGAAAAGACGCTATGAACAAAAAGACAAAAAACACTTGACTCCAGTGACCTGCTCATAGAAACGCGACTTTGCCGGAACTTGAGCTAATAAGTAAACAGAAGTCAGTTTATGAGGACTAATCCTCGTTGTAGGCCAAAGCTCGAGGAGCGTATTGCCCTGTAGCGCTCAACTGAGGGTTACTTTCGAGTCGTCGATTGTCCGTCCGAACACGAACAACACGAACTGGTTCGTGGGCATCCAAATTAAACAGGAGTTTCTAATGAAAAAGCTGCATACTGTTTTGGCTCTTGCAATCCTTTCCTCAAGCCTTTCGGGCGGTATCGCCCTTGCCCAGGACCATCACGACAACCACGCATACGTCGAGCACAAGGAATGGAAGAAAGGTGCTCCAATAAGACACGAAGACTGGGATCGCGGCGATAAGGTCGACTACCACCACAATCATCTCAGCGCCCCGCCGCGCGGTTACGAATGGCGTACGGTGGATGGCCACTACGTCCTTGCCAACAGCTCGTCATTCCAGATTCGCACTGTCGTCCGCATCCCGTAACACCACCTCGCGCATCCATTTAAGCCGCCGGCTAGACCTCAGTCGGCGGCCTTGGCGTTTCTGCTTGTAATTCGACCACGAGCTTTGTAAGCAGGGAGTTCTGGCTCTGGAGATTCCAAATCCGGGGCAATATGCAGCCTTCCGAAAAGAGACAGCCAAACTCCTATACTGGAAGCATGCCCCGCAGCCTCGATCGCTCCCGCCATCTGCAGCAACGCGCCGAAAAGTTTCTTCCCGGAGGCGTCGACTCTCCCGTTCGAGCCTTCCGTGCCGTAGGCGGCGACCCACCCTTCGTCACCCACGCCCAGGGTGCCTATCTCTTCGACGCCGATGGCAACCGTTACCTCGACCTCTTCGGCTCCTGGGGCCCCATGATCCTCGGCCACGCCTTTCCGCCGATCGTCGAAGCCATCCAGCAGGCGGCGGCCAGAGGAGCGAGCTTCGGTGCCTCCATCGCAGCGGAAGCCGACCTCGCCGAACTCGTCACCCGCTGCTTCCCGTCAGTCGAAAAACTTCGCTTCGTCTCCTCCGGGACAGAAGCGTGCATGTCGGCCATCCGTCTCGCTCGCGGATTCACCGGCCGCAACTTCGTCGTCAAATTCGAAGGCTGCTACCACGGCCACTCCGACGCCATGCTGGTCAAAGCAGGCAGCGGAGTCGCAACGCTGGGAATCCCCGGCTCCGCAGGAGTTCCCGCAGAGACCGCGATGCATACCCTCGCGCTCCCATTCAACGATCTCGATGCAGTCAGCGCAGTCTTCGCCGCACGGCCTCACGAGATCGCCTGTGTCATCGTCGAACCAGTCGTCGGCAACGCCGGAACCATTCCTCCTGCGAAGGGATACCTCGAAGGTCTACGCGAGATTACCGCAGCGCACGGAGCTCTTCTAATCCTCGATGAGGTCATGACCGGCTTCCGCCTCTCACTCGGTGGCGCTCAGCAGATCTACAGCATCAGGCCGGACCTGACGACACTCGGCAAGATCGTCGGCGGAGGTCTCCCCTGCGGCGCCTTCGGCGGACGTGCCGACATCATGAACCAACTCGCTCCCCTGGGCCCGGTCTATCAAGCCGGAACGCTCAGCGGTAATCCGCTGGCCATGGCCGCAGGCATCGCCACCCTCCGCCACCTGATCGACCACGAAGAAGACGTCTACAACGGCCTCGACGACACAACCGCTCGTATCGCAGAAGGAGTAGCCCGCATCGCCCACGAACAAGGCATCCCTCTCACGACCAACCGGCTAGGCTCCATGTTCACGTGGTTCTTCACGGATCAAAACGTCAGCGACTTCACCGGCGCAGCAACTTCGGACACAGTTTCCTTCGGACGCTTCCATCGAGCTATGCTCGACGCTGGAGTCTGGCTGCCGCCGAGCCAGTTCGAAGCCGCCTTCGTCTCCACCGCGCACGGCGAAGCCGAGGTTGGCGAAATCCTCGAAGCCGCGCGTGCTGCCCTCGTCTAAGCCTCGCGCTGTGGAAAAATAAATTCAAAAGTCAGGAAAATTTTCAGCGTCGAACAACCTGACCATAAGAACCAGCTTATGTCCACCTAACGACCACAAATGACCACAAATGACCATCAATTTTCACCACAAATTCCGCAACCCCACTTAAAAACACCAGCAACGACGCTGGTTTTTTCGCGACCATCCGGCCAGAAAAAAATCCGCAGATCTTCGAGCTAAGCGGTCGCCTTTTTCGGCTCCATCCAGAGTTTTCCGACGATGGCCAGGACGACCAGCATGGCAGCGCAGAGGGCGAAGACCTGACGGACGCCGATGTGCTGGGTCAGGACACCAGAGAGGACGAGTCCGCCGATCTGTGCTCCGAAGACGATGGACATGAAGGTTGAGCCGACGCGTCCCATCAGTTCAGGCGGAGTGGCCTGCTGAAAGAGGGTCTGGGCCGGAACGATGATGCCAGCGACGGCGCCGCCGATGATGAAGTTGCCGACCAGGGTTGACCAGACGTGCGGAAGGAGCGTGAGAATGACGAGTCCGACCGCGATGCCGAGCAGTCCGCAGTAGACGAGCAGGGTGTTGCTCAGTTTCTTGCCGAAGGTGTTGAGCCCGTTGATGCCGAGGAGCATGCCGAGGCCGATCATCGGGGAGACGATGCCGAACATCTTGGTGGAGGCGTGGAGCGAGTCGCGCACGTAGATGGCGATGAGCGGACCGAAGCAGCCGAGGACAAACATTCCTGCGGCCATGGCGAGGATGACGAAGAACAGCGCGGCGTGGTGGACGATGAAGCTGAAGCCCTGCTTCATGTCGAGCCAGATTTTGTGGAGGGCGGAGGCGTCTTCGGCATGGGTTGCGGCGGGTTTAGGTACGGTTCTGACCAGGGCCAGGGAGGCGATGAGGCACGCGGAGGCGACGAAGCTAAGCGAGTCGAAGATGTAGCAGCTTTTGGGTCCGAGGTAGGCGACCATGAACGCGGCGATGGCAGGGCCGACGATGCGCATGCCGAACATGACCTGCTGGATGAGCGCATTCGCGGAGCGGAGGCCGTGGAGGGGGACGGCGGAGCGGATGGCGACCCCCTGGGCGGGCGAGAAGAAGCTGGAGACGACGCTGATGGCGGCCAAGGCCACGTAGAAGTGCCAGACCTGGGTGCAGACAAGGAGCAAAAGACAGAGAACCGCGCGGATACTGTCGCTTGCGACCATGGTGGGCTTCAGGGGCCAGCGGTCGACGAAAACTCCGGCGAGGATGCCCAGGATGGCGATGGGGAGCATGTACGCGATCTGGATGCCGGTAACCTGCTGGGCGGTGGCGTGGAGCCTGAAGGTGAGGATGGCGATGACGGCGAAGAGTGCGAGGAAGTCTCCGAAGACGGAGATGGTCTGGGCGTACCAGAGGCGGCGCATCATGGGGATGCGCATGACATCGCCCATTGAGAGCGGCGCGGGGAGTTCCGGGTCGATGGGTGGGTTCGGGATCGACTCGGCTGGGGCCGGGTTGGGGGAAGTCGTGCTCATGTGGGGTGTGTCTATGGTACTCGACATCGGTGAAATCAAGCATTCCGACTCGGAGAGGAGGGGGAAAAGTGCTTGAATCTCCGCCAAATGCGTCATCTGTGACCGTCATAAACCGTCACAGTCTGCCTGTTCCTGTCGTGCCTTCCTATAACCATCAGGTTTCGAAAATACCGGCCGGCCCCCCCGTACGCCTTGATAGAAGACCGGAGAGAGAACGAATGTTGCGTGCCCCCCGGGCCTGCTCTGGTCGCTCTTGCCTGAGAACGGTTGCAACGGCGCAACGAGGCTTCCTGTGCCTGGCCGTTATGTTCTGTTCTCTCTGACGAACTAAACGTAGCAGATGCAATAAGAAGAGGAGCCTCCCCATGAAGAAGTCTGTTCGCCTCGCAATCCCACTACTCGCGTCTCTTATGCTCACCGCCAGTCTTCAGGTTCTGGCGCAGGGAGCCGCTTTGAATGCACAATTCACGTCGACCCCCATTACGGTGGATGGCATCGCGGAGGCAGCCTGGAAAAATGCCCCCGCACAAAACATTGCCATTTGCATGAACCCCACTTTGACGCAGCAACTTACGAATTGCAAAGCCTCAGGGACCGTTCAGGCGATGTGGAACGGCCCGCTACTTTACCTCTTCTTTACCCTCACCGACCCGGATATAACTACGGCCTCAAGCACGGACACCAATCGGTCCAGCGTGCAGATTTATACCGATCAATATAACGACAAGTTTCCTAAGTTTGAGGAAGACGACGGAGACATCCTGGTCAGTGCCGCGGGGCAGCAGACCGGGAACAACACGAATGCCGGACTGAAATATTATCCGACGACGTGGTTTTACCACCTACAGTCCTATGCGGCCGCGTATCGCTATGATTCGAGTAACAACAAGATTGGCTACAACGTTGAGATCGGGTGGTACATCGGCGATCGACCGTTGATCAACGGTACGAAGCTGGGGATGGAATTTGTTATCAATGCGGCTTCGAGCGCTACGAACACCAACCAATATCAGATCTATTGGAGCAGCGGCAATAACCAGGGGTTGAACAGCAATACGATGTGGGGCACGGTAGTGCTGGCAGGTCATGATTTCTGGCAGCCGATGCAACTCAACACGTTCATGCTGAAGACCAATATCGCGAAGGCGACTCCTGCTCCGGATTCCACGTCGGGTCTTGTGCGCGGGATCTGGGTTGATGAGAGTGATATTGACTTCTCGCTGAAGGTGGCGAACTTTGCACTGACCAATGCGAAGTCACAGTGGGAGATCGACCTTGCCGACCTAAACCTTGACCGCGCCCTGAGAGAGCTTCGCAGGAAGGGCAAGTATCCGGACCCGTATGAGCTACGGACGGTCAACAACCTGCCTGACCCGTTCACATTCTTCGATGGCAGAAAGGTGCGATCGCTTGACGACTGGGCTGCACGGCGCGAGGAGCTGAAGGACCTGATGCAGTACTACGAGTTCGGCTATATGCCGGATGCGCCGCAATCTTTGACGGCAGTGTCGACGTCGGCGACCAGTGGAGCGCTCAGCTACAAATCAATCGCGGTTACGATTCAGGACAAGGGAAACAGTGCATCGTTTACGCCGATTCTTTATCTGCCGACGACGGGGACTCCTCCCTATCCGGTTATCGTGGAAGAGGATTTCTTTGCGAATCCACTCTTCGCGCCTCCTAATTCGGCCTTCACCAGTGGCGGATACGCGGTCCTTAGCATACCGACGTCGGATTTTCCGGCGTTTGGGATTCCAGGTATTGCAAGCGACGATGGCAATCATACGGGTACGTTCTTCAAGCTATATCCCTACAAGCTGGATACAGCCGGGGATGACCACGGTGTCCTGCTGGCCTGGGCATGGGGCGCGAGCCGCGGTGCGGATGCACTGCAGTATCTGAGCGCGCATGATCCTACTTATGCGGGGCTGCTCAATCTGAACAAGCTCGTTGTCACCGGATATTCGCGTTATGGAAAAGCGGCGTTGCTAGCAGGCGCGATGGATGACCGTTTTCTCCTGACTGCTCCGGGAGGATCGGGTAGTGGCGGCGCCACTCCGTATCGCTATGACTCTTTCGGCAACGTGCCGTTCCGTAGCGCACCCTTCGGAAACCTGTATCCATGGGGCCGTTCGACAGGTGCGGAGACGATGGGAGATCATGTACGGCATCAAACCCACAACTCCAATGAGATGATTCGCCGTTTTCTAAGCGATATCGTTCCGGCTGCTGTTGAGCCACGAATGTATCAGACCTATACGTGGGGATATGGCGAGCGTCTTCCCTATGACCACCACGAAGAGGTTGAGCTGATCGCTCCACGAGCTGTACTGATCGATGCGACGAATAATGACTACGCAGACAATGCCGAGGGCGATGCCATCGGTTATGAAGGCGCAAAGCCGATCTATGGCTTTCTTGGCGCACCGCAGAATGTGGCACTGGATCTCGACATGGGGAACACGGGCCATGGTCTGACACCGGCGCAGGCGACGCATATTGTCAACTTCGCAAACTTTGTTCTGTTTGGTACGCCGCTGGCTCCAGCTGTGCAAACGCAGCTGACCACGGACCCTTATCTCCACGCGGGCACCTATGACATGTACTATGGCGGGTTGAAGACCATGATGCCGTGGGCCAACCACCCGGGCCCATGTCAACCTCATGGGCAGAAGCCGTGTGATGGCGATGATCACCACCACTGATCGTCTGATTCCGCCCTTATCCCAATCGTGGTATTGGGCTAAGGGCGGATTATTCTTAGATGGCGAGCGGCGTGAGTAATTTCGCGATGGATGGGATCGACTCGGCGATTTATCACTGTGCGCCGGGATAAACCGGCATGTTGTAGGGGGTGCAAGTCCCCTGCAGGAAAGGAAGTAGCGACTCCATCCTGACCTCTAGTTTTGCATGGGACATCGCGAGGTGTTTCGTGAAGCGTAGGCCGGAGGCATCGGTGGGCGGGGTGATTGAGCTTCGAAAAATCGCAGATCAGGATGCCGACTCCCTAGTGAGCTGGAGGAAGGCAAAACGGCAGTTGCGATATCCGCGAGTAACTGTCCGGTCCTGCGTAGTCGTGAGAGCCCGCGCACGCTGAGAAACAACATGCACGAGAACCGGGAGATCTCCAGTGCGCCTTCGCCTCTTGGCGAAGGCCGGTCCGCGAAGGCCTCAGGCCGAACGGCGGACATGCACGTGCTGGAGAAGTCGGACTGTGCCGTAGTACCTGTGAACCAGCCGAACAAAGCGGCGATAGCCGCGGCGGAGGCGGGGGAGGGAAGGGCGCAGATGAAGGAGAACATCGGTCAGTCACGCATGCTCCCGACGCAGAGCGGGAACCGCATGTCCCAGGGGCTGGACGGTGTGCGAAAGGCAGCAAGGGAAAGGAAGCAGGAACGGTTCACCTCCTTGCTCCACCACGTGACAACATCGCTGTTGCGCGATAGCTTTTACGCTCTCAAGCGTCAGGCTTCGCCGGGAGTCGATGGTGTCCGGTGGCAGGAGTATGAATCTGGACTGGAGGGTCGGCTCGTCGATCTTCACAGCCGGGTTCACCGTGGAACGTTCCGGGCGCAGCCTTCAAGGCGAGTCTATATACCGAAGGCCGATGGGCGGCAACGTCCGTTGGGCGTCGCGGCACTGGAAGACAAAATCGTCCAGCAGGCCGTGGTGACGATCCTCAATCAGATTTATGAGGTCGACTTCAGGGGCTTCTCCTACGGGTTCCGTCCGGGCCGCAGTCCTCATCAAGCGCTCGATGCGCTCGTGGTTGGACTGGAGCGGAAGAAGGTGAACTGGGTGCTGGATGCGGACATCCGTGGCTTCTTCGATAACATGAGCCACGAATGGACGACTAGGTTCATCGAGCATAGGGTGGCCGATCGCCGCATACTTCGCTTGATCCGGAAATGGCTCAAGGCGGGAGTATCGGAGGATGGCCAGTGGTTGGAAACGAAGCAGGGTACACCGCAAGGAGCAGTGGTCTCACCGCTGCTCGCTAATGTGTATCTCTACTACGTGTTCGACCTATGGGCGGATGCCTGGCGCAGGAAAGTGGCAACGGGCGATGTCATCATCGTTCGTTATGCCGACGATCTTGTGATGGGCTTCCAGCATCGAGCCGAAGCAGTGCGGTTCCTTGAAGAGTTCAAGGAACGGCTGGCGAAGTTCGGCTTGGAACTCCACCCGGAAAAGACCCGGCTGATCGAGTTCGGGCGCTATGCGGCCCACAAACGGAAACAGTGGGGCAAAGGGAAACCGGAGACCTTCACGTTCTTGGGCTTCACCCACTACTGCGGGCGACGCCACAAGACCGATACCTTCACCGTCTGGCGGATTACATCGAAACAGCGAATGGTTGCGAAGCTGAAGACCATCAAGGTTGAGCTTCTCCGCCGGAAGCATGATCGTATCAGTCAGGTTGGTGCATGGCTTCGGAAGGTGGTCACTGGCTACTACCAATACCATGCTGTTCCCGGGAATATCGGTCAGTTGCGCACCTTCAGACAGCGCATCAATCGGCTCTGGCGGAACGTTCTGGTCCGTCGCAGCCAACGCGCAAAGAAGAAGTGGGAATCACTGACCCCGGTCTTCAACAGGTGGATACCCATACCCCGAATCTTGCATCCCTACCCTCACGCCCGCTTCAACGCCACTCATGCTTCATAAGAGCCGTATGCGTAGACGCGCACGTACGGATCCGTCCGGGGGGCGCTCAGTGATGAGCGTCCCTACCGGGACCGTTGAGAGGGGCGTCGACGCCAGAATGACGCAAAAACCCAATATTTAAGTAGAATGGACACCCTTGGTGTAAGCAGCCATCCTGCTATTTGGCGGAGTTAGTCTTCAGATCGTAGAGCGCGAAATTCCCGATCCCGCAAAGGGGATCGAACGTCCCGCCTACGGGCAACATAATTCGGCTGGGTTGACGCTGGTATTTAACCACTCTTGACTTTCAATTGATGTGCATGCGCCAGGAGAAAGAACATGGCAAATATTGATATGAAGTTTGAAATCGTCGTCATCCCGGTTTCGGATGTCGACCGCGCGAAGGAGTTTTACGGGCGGCTCGGGTGGCGGCTCGACGCTGACTACGATAACGGTAAGGATTTTCGGGTGATCCAGTTCACGTCGCCTGGCTCGGGATGCTCAGTCATCTTCGGCAAGAACGTGACCGGGGCAGCACCCGGCTCGGCGCAGGGTCTGTACCTGATCGTCTCCGACCTTGTAGCTGCCCGCGAGGCGCTGCTCGGTCGCGGTGTCACGATCAGTGAGGTGTTCCACAATGAGGGCGTGTACGCTGGCCCAGATGAGCCCTACCTGTTCGGGCGGGCCCGGGTAAGCGGTCCGGATCCCGAGCATCAGAGCTACCGCTCGTTTGCCTCGTTTAGTGATCCGGATGGCAATGGCTGGCTGTTCCAGGAGATCACGACGCGGCTGCCGGGTCGCATCGACTCCGCGGTGACAAGCTTTGCGTCGGCGAGCGATCTGGCGAGCGCGATGCGGCGTGCTTCGGTGGCCCACGGCGAGCACGAGAAACGTACTGGCGGGCAGCGTGATGAGAACTGGCCGGATTGGTACGCCGAGTACATGGTGAACGAACAGTCCGGCAAAGAGCTGCCGAAATGAAGACATTGGTGGCGGCCAGCAGCTCCTCGAGGGGTGAGCCTGCGACGCATTGGAGGAAGAACATGGCGAATTCGTGTACCAACAGTCTGCGGCAGTTGATTCCGGAGTTGTAAGTGCTTTTCAAGCAATGCTGATAAATCATAGGAGGATCTATGGCTGTGCGAGTTTATGCGACTGTAATAGGGGCCAGGCAGGGAACCTTCAAGTCTGAAGGCACGCAGGCGGGTCTCGAAAAGGGCAAGATCCCTGGCGTCGCGTTTAGTTGTGGCGTTCTGGTGCCTCACGACCCAAATAGTGGCTTGCCTACTGGCAAGCGCCAACATCAGCCAGTTCGCTTCACCAAGGAATGGGGTGCCTCGTCGCCTCAGTTCTATCAGGCTGCCTTCACGAACGAAATCCTCACAAGCGTCAACTTCGATTTCATCACTCTAACGACTGACGGAAAAGAGGTTCTCGATCACACCATCAAGCTGACTAACGCCACCATTATTGAAGTAGAGCAGTCTCTGCAAAACGGACAGGCGAGTGGGCCAGCTGTTGACTCACGCGACCGCCAAACCATCTCGTTTGACTTTCAGAAGATTGATATAACCAGTGTTTCCGGCGGAACAGAGGCCATTGACGATTGGCAGACAATCGCCTAGTTAACTCCTTCGTACGATCTTCCGCTTGCCAACGAAACTGTATGCGACAGCTTACGTTAACCCCTCATGGATCAAGCGGGTCCAGTCTGACCTGCTGGATCCATGGGGGGATAAGCAGCAATCTTATGCCTAAAAGGCAGGTGGTTAAGGCACGACGGGCAGGTTGATGAAGCTCTCGTTGCCGGAGGTGTGCCAGATGCGCTGCATTGCCTTCTGGTAGTCGGCAGGCTTCGCGTCGAAGATGTTGGGCACGAAGGTCTGAGGGTTGCGGTCGTAGAGGGGAAAAAGCGTGGATTGGACCTGGACCATGATGCGGTGTCCGGGTTGGAAGACGTGGTTAACGTTGGGCAGGTCGAATTTGAAGAGCAGCGACTCGTTGGGTTTGAGGGCTTCGGGATGTTCGAAGCTCTTGCGGTAACGGCCGCGGAAGATATCGAGCGAGATGGAGAGCTGGTAGCCGCTCATGGTGGCGGGAGGTGTGGGGTCGTCGGGGTAGACGTCGATGAGTTTGACGACCCAGTCGCTGTCGGTGCCGGTGGTGGAGGCGTAGAGATTGACTTCGGGGACACCGCTGACGCGGACTGGCGCTGTGAGCGGTTCGGTCATGTAGGTGAGGACATCAGGCCTTCCGTCGGCGAAGCGCTGGTCCTGAACCAGCCATGTCCGCCATCCTGCACCTTCAACAGGCCGCGGAAGATAGGGCACGGGCTTCCTGGGGTCGGAGATGTATTCGTCGAACTTTTCTCCTGAGCCTGCGGGCGGGGTAAAGGACAGGGCGCTGTCAGCGGTCAGGTAAAGTGGTTTCGACTTGGCGGGGCAGCCCGCCTCGCAGCTCAGCGGCCACGACTTCAGCTTGTCCCAATGGTTCTCGGCGGTGTTGTAGATGAGCACCGGCGGTGTGGCGGCTTTGGGCGAACCCTCAACGAGATACTGGTTGAAGAAAGGCATGAAGATGTCTTCGCGCACATCGGCGGTCGTGTCGCCATCCCAGATAAAAGGCCCCATCACGTGGCCTTCGCGGTTGATCTGGCTATGGAACCACGGCCCCATCACGAGGAAGTTCATGTCGTTGTTGGTGTCCTTCGACTCCCAGAGCTTGTACGCGTGGTTCGCGCCGTACATGTCCTCCTGGTCCCACAGCCCCTGCAGCCACATGGTCGGGACGGTGAGCGCGGTCTTGCCGATGAGCTTGTCGAGGGCCTGGCTCTGCCAGAAGCCGTCATAGGCGGGATGAGCTTCGACGGTCTTCCAGTAGGGGAGCTGGTCTTCGCCCATCCAGCGCGCGAAGTCTCCAGTCGAGCCGTGGGCGAGGAAGTTCGAGTAGTCGTCGCGGCCACCGTGAGCGATGTGTGCACCCTCTCCGCGAGCTGAGGTCTGTCCGACGAAGTAGTCGAGGTTGGTCTGGCGGAAGGCTCCGTAGTGGAACCAGTCGTCGCCCATCCAGCCGTCGACCATAGGGCTCTCGGGAACGGCGACCTTGAGTGCCGGATGCGGATTCAACAGGGCCATCACTACGGTGAAGCCCTCGTAGGACGAACCGATCATGCCGACGCGACCGTTGGTTTCGGGTACGTTTTTTACCAGCCAATCGATGGTGTCGTAGGCGTCGGTCGTGTCGTCTGCTCCGGTGGGATTGAAGGGACCAACGGGAGGCGGAGTCATGAGGTAGGCGCCTTCTGATCCGTACTTGCCGCGAACGTCCTGGTAGATGCGGATGTAGCCTGCCTTGACGAAGACTTCGTCGGAGAGACCGAGTTCATCGAGCATATGCGGCGATTCGGTGCGAGCGGCTGCGCCACTTCCTGCTGGAGCGGCGGGAGGGCCTGCAGGAGCGTTTCCGGCGGTGGAACGCGAGGCTGAGGCGCGGGCGGCGGCGTTGTAGCAGGTGCGCGTCAGCACGATGGGAGCGTTCTTTGCGCCCTTCGGAATGACGATCACGGTGTAGAGTTTCGTACCGTCGCGCATCGGGACCATGACGACGCGCTTTACGTAGTCGAGCTCAGGTTTGGGCGGCTGGTAGACCGTTCTTTTAGGGACGGTAAACGAGTCTGGAATATCGTTTGCGACGGGTTTTTCCTGGGCCACGGATGGTAAGGCGAATGCGGCAAAAGCTAGTCCGCTAACGGCAACACGGCGAAGTGAGGTCATCGTTTTCCTCTTGGTTCCTGTTGGGCCCGACCAAGGTTGGGCATGGGAAAGTGTGGGGAAACTATATCATTCGGCGACGGCCTCTTCGAACCATCGTGACAGCGAAGCGGTGGTCAATCGAGGTTGAGATGGACCTTCATCGAATTGCTGCGATCCAACGCCACTTCGAAGGCGTGATTCGCGTCGGCGAGAGGGAATGTGTGAGTCATCAGTGGACGGAGGTCGATCTTGTTGGAGACGATCTCCTCCACGGCGATGGAGTACTCCTCTGCGAAGCGGAAGGAGCCCTGATAGCGCACCTCCTTAGCCATAACCAGATTGGCCGCAACCGCGGACTGGCCTGCGGGCAGATTGCCGACCTGAACGACCGTGCCTCCGGCTCGAACGGCACGAAGACTTGTATCCAGTCCCGCGGGGCTTCCTGATGCTTCGATAACAACATCGAAGGTGCCACGGTTTTGGGGCCATTGGTCGATCCTGGATTGATCGCTGGCTAAGACCGTTTCGTCAGCGCCTAGTTGGGCTGCCATCGTCAGCGCCTTCTGCGCCAGGTCGATTGCGACAAGTTGGTGAGCGCCTGCACGCTTTGCGGAGACGACCAGGATGCAGCCTATCGGTCCGCATCCTACGATCAATACGCGCGCCCCGACGAGTGATCCTGCGTGGCGCACAGCGTGCAATACGACAGCGAGCGGCTCGGCCATTGCAGCCTGGGCGAAGTCGAGTGTATCGGGCACGGCGACGCACTGGCTTGAGTCTACGCATATGAACTCGCGAAACATGCCTTGCATGTGGGGAAAGATCGAGGCGCTGCCCATGAAGCGCATGTTGAGGCAGTGGTTTGCCATTCCTTTGGCGCAGAAGCGGCAGGTTCCGCAGCTGAGTGCAGGATTGACGGCGACTCGCTGGCCAATTTGAAGTCCGGTAACGTCCTCGCCGAGTGCAGTTATCTCCCCAGCCGATTCATGGCCGAGGACGAAGGGTTCGCGCATGGCGAAGTCGCCGCTCTTGCCTTTGAAGTAGTACGAGAGGTCCGATCCGCAGATGCCGCCTGCCCGTACGCGCACCTGAACGTATCCAGGAGGAGGCTGCGGGATTTCTTGTTGTTCCAGAACGATGTTCTTTGGGCCATGAAGTACGGCTGCGAACATATTGATCTCCTCGGCTGATTTGTTTTCGGTTACGACTGCGGTTTGGCCAGCGCGACGACCTCGTTCCAGACACCTTCATCTACGGCGATGCCATTGGCAAGCTGGTCGTTTCTTGTGCGAAGCGCGCTTTCTCCTGGATACAGAACTTCTTTGCTGTCTTCGGCCAGCGTGGAAGCGTGCAGGTAGTCGACGACACTGTCTGCAATCTGGTTCGTGAAGGCTTCGCCGCCAAGCTGGCGCGGGTCGATGAGGAGGAGTACCTGCGAGCAGCCGGTGCAGCTTCCTTCCTTGACCTGATCGATGGCGTTTGTTGGCAGGCCCTCTGACAAGACTGCAGCGAGGAGATCGAGCATGATGGCGAAGCCGGAGCCTTTCCAATAGCCCATGGGAAGAATGCGCATCGATGCTTCGATCGGTCCGGGCTCGTTGGTGAGAACGCCGCTGCTGTCGAAGCCGGCGGGGAAGGGCATGTTTCTGCCCTTGAGGCGCGTTACCTGGAGCTTGCCGTAGGAGAATTGCGACATCGCCATGTCGAGAACGATGTTGCCACTCTCGCGCGGTACTGCGATGACGAACGGATTGTTGCCGAGGCGCGTGTCTCTTCCTCCCCATGCAGGCATGCAGGACTCGGTGTTGGTCCAACTGATGGCGATGTATCCGTGGTTTGCCGCGTGCCAGCCGTAGGCTCCCCCGCGCATCCAGTGGGTTGTATTGCGCAGAGCCACGATTCCTACGCCCTGACTGGCTGCGAGGTGCATCGCGCGGTCGGTGGCGAAGAGTGCATTGAGGATGCCTGGTCCGCGGTTGCCATCGTAGATTTCAATGGAGCTAAGTTGCCTGACCAGGGACGGCTTTCCTTCGAGTCTGACCCATCCCTTTTTGATGTAGTCGACGAAACGCGAAACTCGATTGAGGCCGTGGGAGTTCACGCCGTCGCAGGTCGATTCTGTATGAATGCGTGCACAGATCCCGGCGTCGTGTTCGTTCATGCCGGCGTTAACGAATGCCGATTTGATGATGCGTTGCATCTCCGCAAATGGAATACGAACCATTCTTCTCCAGGGTGCGATCGAGAGTGAAGACTTGTTTGAGTTATTTCTTTGGATGCAGGATGAGTTTCTGGACGCGCCAGTTGAGGAGTTCTGCGACGAAAAGGGTATTTTCGGTGGGGCAGGCGATCTCGTGGATCCAACCGAATTGCTTGAGTTGTTTGCCGGTTTCGCCAAGGACTCCGAGGACCTTTCCGTCGAGGCTTAGTTTGTAGATGCGGCCGGGGAAGGCGTCGGAGGCATACATGACCTGATTGGGACCGGGTGTGATGCAGATGGCCCACGGTGAGCCGGGGGCCTGCGAACCGGTGGCGTCAGGCGCGGGTTTTTTGCCGATGGCCGGGGTTGCGCTGCCGTAGTCGAAGGGGACGTCGATGGTGATCTGACGGAGAAATTTGCCGTCGGTGTCGAAGACCTGGATGCGGCGGTTGCCACGGTCGGCGACGTAGATGTTTCCTTGCGCGTCAGCAGCGATGCTGTGTGGGGTGTTGAACTGGCCGGGCTTGTCGCCGGGTTCCCCGAAGGACATTAGCCATTTGCCGTTGGGGTTGACCTTGGCGACGCGGGAGTTGATGTAGCCGTCGCTGATATAGGTGTTTCCGGCGGGGTCCCAGGCGATGTCGGTGACCTGACGGAACTGGCCGTCGACGGGTGGGAGCGGCGGGTGCGGATGTTTGAGCGGTCCCGCGGACTCGTCGGAGGCTTCCTGCTTGCGGCCGAAGACCATCTCGACGTGGCCTGCGGGATTGAACTTGATGACCATGTCGGAGCCTTTGTCGGTGACCCAGATGTTGTCGGCGGGGTCGACGCGTACGGCGTGGGCATAGGACCAGGCGTAGAGATTGTGGCCGATCTCGCGGAGGTAGGCGCCGTCGGGGGCGAACTCGAGAAGCTGGGCGGCCGCTGCTCCATAGGCCGGGCCAGTGGAGTTGCCGCGGGTGAAGACGAAGATGTGACCCTTGGAGTTGACGGCGACGCCTGCGGTCTCGCCGAGATAGAGGTCGGAGGGAAGCTTAAGGAAGTTGGGGACGGAGTCGTAGGGGATCTCGGGGACGGGACTCTGCGCGTGCGTGATGGAGATGGTCAGACAGAGGGTGAGAGTGAGGGCAAAGCGTTTCACAACGGCCTCCTGAGCGCGGATGCGGCGTTGCTACTTTAGCACTTTGGCTCCGGTGGTTCGTGCGTCGTTTCATTCATCGTTTCGTTCATCCAGGAATCTACAGTGACGAAGGTTGTTTTGGTTGAGACTTCGGATTCGGTGTTGTATTTTTCGAGGATGAGTTTCGTGGCGTCGACGGTGGGAAGGCGGGGTTGGCCGAGACCGGCGTGGCCGCCGTCATGGAGGACAATGTTCGAGGCGCGGTTTTGCTGTTGATTGCGAGTGATGGCGCGGATGGTGCGAGCGGCGATCGCTTCGGCTCCGATGGGCTTCCAGTCGCCGGGGAGAATGTTCCACTGGACTGGTGCGAGACCTAGGTCGTGCGCGATGTGAAGGACGGCGGGGCGGCGGGCTCCGTGGGGTGCGCGGAAGTAGCGGATGGGAGCGCCGAGAGTGTCTTCAAGGAGGGCGTTGCAGCCTGCGAGTTCCTGGCGGATACGAGTGTTTGATTGCCAAGCGAGCCAGGGGTGGGTCATGGAATGGTTGCCGATGAGATGGCCGGATGCGGCGATGGCTCGGACGATCTGCGGGCGCTGTCGGACGAAGTTACCGATGAGAAAGAAGGACGCGCGGACATTGTGGTGGGCGAGCAGGTCGAGGAGGCGCTCAGTGACGATGTCATTGGGGCCGTCGTCGTAGGTGAGGGCGATTTCGTTTGGATTGGAGGGGGCGATGAGGGTTTTGCCGAAGAGTTGAGATTGTGCGGAGAGGGCGGCGTAGGCGAGAGTGCCTGCGACTGCGGTTCCGGTGAGGGTGATGGCGGCGGGGGTGAGAGTAGGGCTCATCGCTGTATCAAGTTTAGAGCCAGCGCGAAACTGGCTGCGTGATAGCGGGCTTTGCTGCGTGAAAAAGCCCCGCGCTGGTTGGCGCAGGGCTTTTTGGGAGATGAGGCTTTGTGATTGGTTTAGTAGAGGATCTTCAGGCCGAACTGGATGATGCGCGGCTCGAAGGTACTGGTGACCTGGCCACCGCCGGTGAGAGCACCGCCGACGATGCTGCCGGGAGCGGCAGTTCCGCCGGTCCCGATGGTGGATGTTGTTGTTCCCTGTGATCCGCTGATGCCGCCGGGAAGGTAGAGGTTGGTGTGGTTGAAGAGGTTGTAGAACTCGGTGCGGAACTCGACCTTGAGGCTCTCAACAGGCGTGCTGAACTTTTTGTTGAGTGCTAGGTCGGTCTGGTAGAAAGCCGGGCTTCTGCCTGGGTTGCGGCTGGCATTGCCGAAGGGCGAGAGCACATTGCCGGCAGCATCCTTGATTGGAGGCAGAACGAAGGCGTTGAGGTTGATGTAGTTGACGTAGCCCGTGTTGGCTGCACGGCTGCTGCGTCCCTGGGTTACCTTCTGGCCGGGTACGTAGTTGGGGCGATACTCATTGGCTCCGCGATAGGTTGCAGAGATCTGAGGCGAGACTGCCTGTGCGCCGTTGGGGCCATAAGTGATGTTGAAGGGCGTTCCGGCCTGCATGGTGTTGATGCCGCTTACCTGCCAACCGCCGATGACGCTGTCGACGAATCCATTGCTGGAGTTGGCGAAGCGACGGCCGCGTCCGAAGGGAAGCTCATAGACGAGGCTGGTGATGTTGGCGACGGGCAGGTTGTAGTCCGACTGGCTGTAGTCGGCGCGGATGTTGTTGGCGTCCTGCGGCGAGGGCGTGTTGCCTTCGAGCGACGCGCTGGCGTTGTCGAGGGAGTGCTCCCAGGTAAAGGTGTTGAGCAGCGTGAGACCGCCGACGAACTGCTGCTCGTATTTGACCTGAAGCGAATTGAAGTTCGAGTAGAACTCCTTGATGGAGGCTGTGATGTCGGATGGCCAGTTCGCGTACGGACGGGCGAAGCCGAGTGAGGGGTTCTTTTGATTGGCGTTGAGAAAGCCCTGGAGTTTGACGCCGTGATTGCCGACGTAAGCGATGTCGATCAAGGTGTTCTTGGCCAGAGTGCGCTGGACGCTGAGGAAGTAGCTCTCGACATAGCTATCCTTGCTGTCCTTGGGGATGTAGGTGATGTTGTCGGTTGCTTTGTTGAAGCTGGTTACGAGGCCGCTCGGATAGCCCTGGTCTGCGGTGGCGAAGCACGACGGTGTCGTGGCGCCGATCGCGATGATCTGGGCAGGGAGCGGGGTGGAGCAGTGATTTGTGATCGTTGGGGCGATCTGGGTGACGGAGGCGAACTGAGCCTGCGGTGCGTTGATACCCAGAATGTCGCCGGAACCTGCACGCGAGTAGTGAGCGTAGCTGATTCCGAAGCCTCCACGAATTGCTGTCTTGGGATCGACTGAGTAGGCGAAGCCGACGCGTGGGCCGAAGTCGGTGTAGTCGGGATTGACCAGGGTCTTGCCGTAGGTTCCACCGCCGGAATAAGGAGTGATGCCGTTGCCGGCGACTGCTCCGGGCGTCGTGGTGAGAACGGTTTGGGAGACCGGATCAAAGTTCGAGATGCGGTTGTAGAGATCGGCGTAGGGTGAACCGTACTCCCAGCGGAGACCAATGTTGAGGGTCAGGTTGGGCAGAGCATGCCAGTCATCCTGCGCGTAGAGGTTGTGCATGTTCTGCGTGAGGTGCGCCACGTAGTAGTTTGCCAGCGAGTAAGCGGTGGTGGTGCCGAAGAGGAAGTCTGCCCAGTAGGTATCGCTGACGGTCGAGCCACCGGCGTTGGAGAAGCCACTGCCGTAGGTGAAGGAGCCATAGAGCGGGTTGTTGTCGTTGACGGCCATCCAGACGCGCTCATATTCGTAACCGAACTTCATCGAATGTTTGCCCTTGATCCAGGTGAAGTTGACCTTGGGGTCGAGGAGAGCAGGATCCTGCCACTGTGGATTGGTACTTTGGCGACCGAAGCCACTGAAGCCAGTGATGCCGATGGATGGCAGACCGCCGGCTACTACCGCATTGCTGGGGAGGCCGGGGATGAAGCCGGGCTGTCCGGGAGTGGAGAACGCGGTGTTGCCGATGGAGAGGTTGAACTTGCCAGCCTTCGTGCGATCGAGGCCCAGCCTGGCATCGAAGACCCGGTTTGCACCGAGCAGGTAGGTGTACCCGAGGGCGACCTGCTGGTCGAGGATTCGGATGTTGCCGTTCGTCTGTCCGTCGAGCGGAATGGGAATGCTGGGGTAGTTGACTCCGTTTTCCTTGCGGTCACTGATGCGGAGGAACGCGGAGCTTTTGGGGTTGATCTGCCAGTCGAGGCGAAGGTCGCCCTTATCGGCGTTGTCGGTGAAGGGAACCTGAACGGCGTAGTCATTCTGCGCAAGACCGGTGGGCGTTGCGCCAGTTGTGAGTCCGGAGATTGGCAGGCCGGGGATCTGCTTGAAGTAGCTAATAATCTGGGCGGAGAGAGGATTGATCGCGTTTGCTGGAATTGGAGTGTTGGCTGGATATATGACGCCGGTTGTGGCGTTCTTTACGGGAGTCACGAGGATACCGTTCAGCTCATTTTGCGTCGGGAGGGTGAGCACGTTGAGAGGCTTAAGGACCTGGCGGAACCCTTCGTAATCGACGAAGTAGAAGAGCTTGTCCTTGAGGATGCGGCCGCCGAAGTTCACGCCGAACTGGTTGCGGTTGAAGGTGGGCTTTTTGAAAGGGACGCTGATTCCGGTGTTTCCGACGAGTGTGGGCTTGAAGAAGCCTGCTGCGTTGAGGTCCGTGTTGCGGATGAACTCGTAGACCGTGGCGTGGAAGCGGTTGGTTCCGCTCTGAGAGGCGACATTGACGGTTGCGCCGGAGGAGCGACCGTACTCGGCGCTCTCGTTGTCGGTTACGACCTGGAACTGGGCGACGGAGTCAGGCGGGACGGCGATGATCTGGTTATCGAATCCCTGATTGCTCTCGCCATAGGCGTTGTTGTCCAGGCCATCGAGGAGGAAATTGTTGAACATGCTGCGCTGACCGTTGACGTTATAGGAGCCGGCGCGGACAAGCGAGTTGATGGAGCTGGTGGTTGCGGCGGTGGGCGCCTGGCGCGAGCCGGGAATCAGACCCAGCAGGTCGGAGTAGTTGCGGGTGACGAGAGGAAATGCTGCGCTCTGGTAATTCGTGATGGTTTGGCCGCGCTCACTGGTCTCGGTTTCGAGCTGCAGGGCGACGTCCGAGACTTCGACGGTGGTCTCGGTTGCACCGATTTTCAGAGACAGGTCGATGCGCTGGCGTCCGGCGACGGAGATCGTGATGTTATTGGCGACCGCAGCGGTAAAGCCCTGCGCGGTGGCCGAAATTGTATAGACGCCGACGTGGAGTGAGGGGACTTCGTAGTCGCCTTCGCCATTGGTCGTGGACTTTACGGTGGCGGCCGTTGCATTGTTGGTGATGGTGACGACCGCGCCGGAGACCGCTGCGCCGCTTGCGTCGCGAATGGTTCCGACAACGCTTCCATTTTCATACTGAGCCTGGAGCTGGGAGCAAAGGAGGAAGAACAGGGCGGCCACCAGGAGTAGAGGTGCTATTGAAAATATTTTTTTTCGCATGAAACAAGCTTTCAGCGAATTTATTAACGTGCGATGAAAGAGCCGTAAACGTGGTGTTATATATGACCAAACGCTCCCTGCCGGGTCCAATTGGTGGGAATCGAGTTGTGGGCGTCTATTTTTTTGCGTGCTTTTTCAAGAGAGCCAGAACCTCTTCGGCGTGGCCTTCGGGCTTGACCTCTTCGAAGATGTGGATGAGACGCTGGTCTGATCCGATGAGGTAAGTAGTTCGCTTCACGCCTTTGACGAGCTTGCCGTACATGTTTTTTGGTTTGACGAGGTCGTAGCGGTTGATGAGCTCCATGTCGGGGTCGGCGAGGAGATCATAGGGAAGGTCGTACTTGTCTTTGAACTTCTTCTGGTCTTTCACGGTGTCGCGGGAGATGCCAAGGACGACGATGCCTGCCTTTTGGAACTTTTCGAAGGCGTCGCGAAAGCCGCAGGATTCGATGGTGCAGCCGGGGGTGTCGGCGCGAGGATAGAAGAAGAGGACGACGGGTTTGCCCTTGAAATCGGAGAGTGAGACGGACTTGCCGTCCTGATTCTGCAGGGTGAAGTTTTCTACGATGTCGTTGATTTGCATTGGTTCCTCGTGGGGTCGATCAGGTTTTGTCAATTCTCCGACTTTACAGGGAGCGGGCATTTTTTTGCGCGGTGCCTCAGGGCGTGCGGGATTTGTTTTGGCCGAGGCTCATCAAACCGCCTTTGCGGCGTGTTACTGCGAAGAGCGCTACGGTGATTCAGACGATTCCAGCTGACGGTTAATATCGGGAACTGACGGCGTTAGTTTGCGGTGAGGGTAGCGATGGTTTTTTCGAGGGAGGCGGAGTCCTCGACGTGTAATGCTTTTTGATTGCGGTCGATCTGGCGCATGAGACCGGAGAGGACTTTGCCGGGGCCTACTTCGATAAAGTGGGTGGCACCCCGGGCGATGAGGAGTTGGACGCACTCGACCCAGCGGACGGGGCCGGTGACCTGGCGGGTGAGGCAGTCGGGGACTTCGGCGGCTTTGGTGAGGAGGCGGGCGTCGACGTTCGAGGCTACAGGGAGGTGGGGGTCGCTAAAGGTGAGGGTTGCGAGGTCGCGGGCGAGGGTGTCCTGGGCGGGTTGCATGAGGGCGCAGTGGAAAGGGGCGCTGACCTGGAGCATCACGGTGCGCTTGGCTCCGGCCTGCTTGCACAGGTCGGCGGCGCGTTCGACCGCGGCCGCTGCTCCGGAGATGACGGTCTGGTCCGGGGAGTTGAGGTTGGCTGGCGAGACCACGGCGGTGTTGGGGTTGAAGGTTCTGGCTTCGGGGGTGGTGGGGAGTGGGGTGAGTTGGTCGGTGACCTGATCGCAGATGGTCTGGATCAGGGTGGCATCGAGGGCGAGGATGGCGGCCATTGCTCCTACGCCGGCGGGGACGGCTTGCTGCATGTATTGGCCGCGGGCGCAGACGGTGCGGACGGCGTCGGCGAAGGTGAGGGTTCCGGCGGCGACGTGAGCCGAGTATTCGCCCAGGGAGTGTCCGGCGGCGAAGGCGGGTCGGATGCCGCGTTCTGCGAGGACTCGCGTTGCGGCGACGGAGACGGTGAGGATTGCGGGTTGCGTGTGCTCGGTTAGCTTAAGCTGGTCTTCGGGGCCCTCGAAGATGAGCCTTGAGAGCGGGAATCCGAGTGCTTCGTCGGCGTCGTCGAAGATGACGCGTGCCGAGGGAAATTGATCGTAGAGATCGCGGCCCATTCCGACGGATTGCGATCCTTGACCGGGGAAGAGGAAGGCTAGTTTTGTCATCGAGACTTATCGTAAATGACAGAGGGCGACCGCGGATTTTCGCGGATTTTCAGATCCGGCCTGATCGTCTTTATTCGTGTTCTCTGTGGTCGAATCGATTTTCGATTGGGCTAGATGCCAAGGCCGAAGTCTACGTCCTGCTCGTCGCCGGAGTGGGCGTAGAGGTCGTAGGGGGTCTGGCGATTGAACTGGTAGCGCTGGCGTAGTTCGCGTCCGATGAAGAGGCCGAGAGCGACTGCTCCGAGGCCGGCAGAGATCCAGCCTACGGTTTTGATGAGAGTCGTTTCCTCTTCCTCTTCGCACTCCTGCGATTGCTTTCGAGAGGAAAGCGCATCGGCAGAGATGTCCTCGATGGAGGAGTCTGCGTCGCGGTTTGTGGAGCTGGACTTCATATTAAGGATGATAGCTCACGAATGTTTCAGTTGGTTGAGATCTGTTGTTTCGTTGAATGCTGCTTTTGTGTCATCGGCATTTTGACGCGAGAGGATGAGAAAGGTTGCACTTTATGTGATGCAGATGCGGTTGATGCGGAGCGCTCCGGGTGTGAATGTCTCATTTATGTCACGTCCACGCTTTTGAAGCCGAGGCTGTAGAGGAGGGTGGTGACGGTGGAGCGGGCGTTTTTGCTGGCGGTGTCGAGGATGCCATCGGCGAGTGCGGCCTGCTGGAGTTGCTGTTCAGCTTTGGCTCGGGTGTCGGACTCGAGGTTCTGGTCAGCTGGAACGAGGAGGCCGGTGGTGCGGGAGTAGACGCGGGTGTGCTGGTTGTCGAGGGTGGTGAGGAAGAGCTGGGAGGGTGGGAGGGTGACGTGGATGGACTGGCCGCCGTCCTTGTCTTCGATACGGACGTCCTCGGGTTTGAGCTGGGCGAGGTCGATGCCGGCGATGGACTGGCCGTGGACGACGAGGAGGAGGCGGTCGCCGGTGAGGAGATCGGGGAGGACGGGGTTGGTTTTGGCGCCTTCGACGACGGTGTCCAAGGAGTAGACGACGGTTTCGAGCCGGGCGAGGCGCTTGATGTGGTCGACGACGGCGGGGACTGAGGTGTCAAACGTGGTGGTTCGTCCGGTGATGGCGGCGGAGATGCGGCCCATGATGCCGGTGGTGGCCTGGCGGACGAAGACGACTACGGCGGCTGCTCCGAGGATGAGTGAAAAGAGAACGAGGATGAGGGTGCCGGAGGGACCGCGGCCTGATCGGTATTGAGTGGTCATGCTGGGCTGATGCTCCTCTTCGGTTCGATGCTTCCGACAGCGTTTGGCAGGGCTAGAGGTGGGTACCCCTCCCCGGTGCTTTTTTGCTAAAGTCTCCCAAAGAAAGGCTTTAGGCTTGGACTAAGATGCCAAAACCTTGATTTCAGATACTTTACTGGCAAAGTCCTCATTCTATTGTGTTTGACGCGATCTTGTCGTTCTTCCGCCACCGCTTCCGAGGGAATTCCGCGTGAATTTCCCCTCTACTTTTTAAGTATAGCGGTTGGAGTAGGGGGAACATGCCACGCGGATCTCGATGTGAATCAGTGAGTTGGGTGGTTTTGGGGCTTGACATGCGATTTTTGGGCGGAAAACGCAAAAAATAAATTTGGAGGATGGGTTCAGCATTGAACACAAGAGCGGCAGCAAAGTAATCGGTAACGCGGTGGGAAAGCCTGGTTCGCGTGTGGCGCGAATGCCCACCTCAGCGACGATTAGCACAGTCGGTCTAGAATTATGTGGCAACGACGAATCGCCGTTTCAAGATCCCTGTAAGCTTGAGCGTTTGACATCCCAGTTCTTGTTTCCATCGTGGCTGATTGCAACCCCGGCTCTCACCAAAGGAGAAGACTTTATGGGATCTGCTCGCAAGATTACGTCGTGGAGCGTCATTATCTTTTGCATCGCGGGAACGCTGCTGTCTTCTCAGAGAGCAACCGCACAAGCCAAGAAGCCCAACATCCTCGTCATCATGGGTGACGACATCGGTTGGTACAACACCAGTATCTATAACCGCGGCGACATGGGATACCAGACGCCGAACATCGACCGCATCGGCAAAGAAGGCGGTCTATTTCTCTCCTGGTACGGTCAACAAAGCTGTACCGCCGGTCGTGCGGCCTTCATCACTGGCCAATCTCCTATTCGCACCGGACTCACTAAGGTTGGACTGCCCGGAGCCCCGCAAGGTCTTCAGCCCCAGGACCCCACAGTCGCCGAGGTTCTAAAGCCACTCGGCTACGCGACGGGCCAGTTCGGCAAGAACCATCTCGGAGACCGTGATGAGATGCTTCCCACCAATCACGGCTTTGACGAGTTCTTCGGTAATCTCTACCACCTCAACGCAGAGGAGGAGCCGGAGAACCCCGACTATCCCAAGGATCCCGCATTCGCAAAGAGGTTTGGCCCGCGAGGAGTTATTCATTCCTACGCTGACGGAAAGATCGAGGACACCGGCCCGTTGACGGTTAAGCGCATGGAGACGGTAGATGACGAGTTCGCCGATGCTGCCATCGCATGGATGGACAAGCAGGCCAAGGCGAACAAACCGTTCTTCTGCTACTTCAACTCCACGCGAATGCACGTCTTTACGCATCTCAAACCTGCATCCGTCGGCAAGACGGGGATCGGGCTCGAAGCCGACGGCATGGTGGAGCACGACGCCCTTGTGGGCCGACTGCTGAAGACGTTGGATGACCTTGGCGTAGCGGACAATACGATCGTTGTCTACACCTCAGACAACGGTACGGAAGTGATGAGCTGGCCCGACGGTGGGTCCACACCCTACCACGGCGAGAAAGCCACGGGCTGGGAGGGCGGTTTTCGCGTTCCTACGCTCATCCGGTGGCCCGGAGTTGTCAAGCCGGGAACCGTCTTCAACCAGTTCTTCGCTCACGAAGACTTCATCCCTACCTTTGCCGCCGCTGGAGGCAATCCGGATATCGTTGCTCAGTGCATGAAGACCTGCAAATTGGGAAGCAAGTCGTTTCACGTCCATCTTGACGGCTATAATCTGATGCCGTTCTTCAAAGGAGACGTGAAGGAGTCGCCGAGGAATGAGTTTCTCTACTGGAGCGACGACGGAGATCTCTTCGCGATTCGCATCAAGGATTGGAAGATAAGCTTCTACGAGCAGTACCACACGGGTATCGGAGTATGGCAAAACGATTACACCAAGCTTCGCCTTCCGATGCTCTATAACCTGCGGGCAGATCCCTTCGAACGTGGTCCTGAATCAATCTTCTATAACGACTGGATGATGCGTAGGGCCTTCGTGCAGGTTCCTGCTCAAGTGGTTGTCGCTCAGTGGCTCGAGAGCTTCAAGGAATATCCCATTCGAGCCAAGCCAGCCAGCTTCAACCTGGACGACGTGATGCGGAAGCTCAGCCCTAAGGATTGAATCCAAGTCTTCTTGCCATTCGTACAGGGGATGAACTGCTGAAGTGTACTTCGCCTTCGCATCAGCGGAAACAGCTTTGTTCCCTCGTTGATTTGGATTGAGCAGAGTTTCCCGAATTGATGCATCATAAGAGGACTTCCAGCGAAATTGGGACAGGGCCCCGAACGCACATGGAGGCCGTCATGAAATTTTGTGGTTTGTCGTCTGCAAGGGCTTTTGCCTTTCTGGTCTTGCTTTGTGCGGTGGTGGTGCGCGGGCAGGACTTCAAGAAGCAGGTGATCTACGAGATTATTGTGGATCGGTTTGTGGATGGGGATCGTACGAATGACAATCCTGCACAGAGTGCTGGATTGTATGACTCGACCGCGAAGGACTGGCAGGCTTACTGGGGTGGGGATCTGGCTGGGGTTCAGTCGAAGATGGCTTACCTGAAGGGGATGGGGATCACGGCGATCTGGATCTCGCCGCCGGTGGACAATGCGAATCTGAATCTCTCGGGCGATGCGAAGAATCCGAGCGCGGGGTATCACGGGTACTGGGCGCGGGACTTTCAACGGATCGAGGAGCACTTTGGCGCGGCGAATAACGGGTGGACGGCGTTCGATGGTTTGGTGACGGCGGCGCATGCGAGTGGGATCAAGGTGATTGTGGACTTTGCGGCGAACCATTCGAATCCGCAGGATGCGGGGGAGAAGGGATCGCTGTATGACAACGGCGTGTTTATGGCGGCGTATGACAACGATCCGAAGGGATATTTTCATCACAATCCGGGGATTGGGGACTATGGGGACCGGTACCAGGTGCAGTACGACAACCTGTCGGGGCTGGCAGATCTGAACCAGGAGCATCCGGATATTGATGCGTATCTGAAGAAGGCGATGGTGCAGTTGCAGAGCCATCATGTGGATGGGTTTCGTCTGGATGCGGTGAAGCATGTGACATGGGGGTGGGAGTATTCGATGGCGAATACGGTGTTTTCCAATGCGCCGAGTTTTCTGTTTGGCGAGTGGATGATGACGGATACGGGGGATCCGCTGTATCGGGATGCGAGGAAGTTTGCGGCGAAGAGCGGGATCAATCTGCTGGATTTTCCGCTGAATACGGCGATGCGGGATGTGTTTGCGTGGGATAAGAACTTTGCGGAGATCGATGGGGTGCTGGCGCAGGAGAATGCCGACTTTGTGTGGCAGAACGATCTGGTGACGTTTGTGGATAGCCAGGATTTGCAGCGGGTGTTGACGTTGAACAATAACAACGACCGGTTGAATGAGGCGCTGGCGTTTCAGCTGACGACGCGCGGGATTCCGGTTATCTATTATGGGGACGAACAGTATCTGCATGACGATACGCCGGGGGGGAATGGCCCGGGGAGCGATCCGAAGAACCGACCGCAGATGGTGTCGTTTGCTACGGACTCGACTGCCTATAAGGTGATTGGGGTGTTGAGCGGGCTGCGGCAGAGGAATGATGCGATCGCTTATGGGACGACGAAGCAACGGTGGATCAATAACGATGTGTATGTGTATGAGCGGCAGTTCTACAACAATGTCGTTCTGGTGGCGATCAATAAGAACACTGCGAATGGTGCGGTGATTTCGAATCTGAACACTGCTTTGCCGGCAGGGACTTATGCGGATTTTCTGGGTGGAGTGCTGCATGGGACTGGGTTGACGGTGTCGGCTGGGTCGGGTGGGAACAATCCTGCGAGTGCGGTGACGGTGGGGGCGAACTCGGTTTCGGTGTGGCAGGTGGCGGGGGGAGAGCCGGGGCCGTCGGTGGGGTCGATTGGGCCGACCGTGGGGCAACCGGGGATGGTGGTGACGATTGCAGGAGATAACTTTGGGGCTGGTGCCGGGAGTGTGGGGATCGGGGCTGCTGGCAGCGCTGGCGTGAAGGCGGCGATTAAGTCGTGGACGAATACTGCGGTGACTTTTACAGTGCCGAAGATGGCGGGTGGGATTTACCAGGCGCAGTTGACGTCGAAGAATGGCGTGGCAGCGAATGCGATTCAATTTACGGTGCTGACGGCGAAGCTCGTGCCGGTTACGTTTACGTTGAACAATGCTACGCCGACGAAGCCGGGGGATTATATTTTTCTCTCCGGCAATACGGTGGAGCTGGGGCAGTGGGGGACGACGTTCGATACCGCGGTGGGGCCGATGCTGGATCCGAATTTCCCAAACTGGTTTCTGAACGTGTCGGTGCCGGCGGGGCAGGTGATTCAGTTTAAGTTTTTGAGGATTGCTGGGGATGGGACGGTGACGTGGGAGGGTGGGGCGAATCACTCGTACACGGTGCCTGCCAGTGGGGTGGGGTCGGTGAATGTGAGTTGGCAGAATTAGAAGAGAGAATTGCCACTCATACGATGAAGCTGTACGAATGGGCCACCCTGCCAGTGAAGAAAAGCCAAGCTAGGACTTATCGATACGGGAAGGTCATGCCTCATCTATCGTTTCGATCGGCGGCGAGAGCCCTTAGAATATTTTTTCTCAGATATATTCTGTATCCGAGTGGTTTGGAAGGACTGCTTCCCCAGTTGACCATATGGGGTGGTATTCGTTGCACAGCAAAATAATAGTTCTGCCGCAGATAATCATTCAAGCGCAGCCAGCGGCTTATCTTCGTGAAGTTGTAGGATGGTTTTTCCGGATAGACTTCACAATCATTGCTCGAGACAACAAAGACAGTCGGAGGGTTTTTCTGGATTGCGGTCCAGAACGCTTCGCGATAGCGCTCTCGTTCTGGACCTGTGACTGATGAAAACATGTAACAGTCGTAGAGGAAACCTGTTGCTTGTACAAGTTTCATGTCATATAGAGTTGGGATACAGCCGTCTGCCATATCCAAACATTGAACATGGTTCTCTAAAATACCCCCACCCAAACGGTTTAGGTCCGCTTGAAGAAGCGCTTCAAATTCACGATTATGTCCATCTTGCCTAAGCGCATGTATCGTCGACCCGACGCCCACAACTAATACGCCTATCAGTACCCCGGCTAGCGCAAGACGATGTAAAGCAGGATGCTGAACCTTTCTGTTCGCTCGAAGGACAGTTTTGAAATCAATTCCAATGAGCAGCAAAAAAAACGCCTCCGAAGGATAACGATGATAGGGAAACCCTTTTCTCTGTATGTAAAAAGAGAGCAGTCCAAACAGAGCTCCTATCAAAAGTGCGGCGCGTTCCCAAGTTAGCCATTGCTTCATCAGTAGCACAATTAATAGCCATATCAGCACCAAGGGTAAAACAACCGAAGAGATGCTATGTAATACAAGATGGCTTATAGAGCGTGTCCCTAAATGAACAAAGTAAGGGATCAGGTTGAAGAGCGTTTCGAGGAATGCATGGAGAACATGTTTGTGTATTACATATCCAAGGACCGACAGCAAAGGGATGAGCATACCCAAAAATCCACAAGTAACGTGAAAACGAAATGGTCTTCCTTTGTGCTTTAGAGTTACCGCCACCGCCAACAGAACGGTAGGAGCCAGAAAGAGAACAGACGGTTTGATCGTCGCTCCGACTCCGCAGCAGAATCCGAAAACTGCAGTGGTCCAAACCTTAGTCTCTTCAGGTGGTAGGACTCTAAGTCCTTCAAACAGGAAGGCATATCCGATAATCAAAAATGCCGTCATTTCCAGATCCCGTTGCCCGAGCTGTATTACACCATCTCGGCCATGAATGAGAGCAAAGAGACTTGCAGCAAAGATTCCAGCAAATCGCCCGTAGGGTTTTGAAATAACGACCATCGCAATTGCTGTTATGGCCAAAAGAGAGAAATCGAACAGTCGCCACGTTAGGGAGTCACCGCCAAAAAGGTGGATCACTGCGCCTTGAATCAAGAATGTGGTTGGCATGTTGGGATCGACGATGTCTCGATAGGGCGCCAGACCGTGATCCATAAGGAAGACAACTTAGTGAATCAGTCCAGCATCCCCAATTAGTGGCCAATCCCATGTACCGATCACATATAGCAAAAGGCATGTCGTGAGGGTTACACAGGAGAATATCCTGGTCCAAACATAAAGCCTATGATGCAATGACTAAAGGCCCTTCTGCACCGGTGGGAATCCAGAGTGCTCTGCGTCGGAGAAGTTTTACTATCTTCCCAGCCTTTAGCCACGCATACTAGTTGCATAAAAATATAGTTTTATACCTAAGTTATTTGATTGGTTTCCGCCTTTCGCTACCTCTGTAGCAATGGAGACTTACTCTTTCGTGCTCAAAATAACAGGAGAATCTACACATGGAAACTGGCGATCAGGTATAGCTGATCGCCAGATGGTTTGTGGCTTTGCTAATTAGTGAGAGTAGAGAGTCAGGACTGAGACGGCGATGAAGGAGTGCATGAAGACTGTGGGATGGATGTCGTCCCAGAACATGTAGTGGGTTGGGTCGCTGCAGATGTTGAAGGTGGTCGCACTGGTGGGGACTGCGCAGGCGTCGGTGACGTTGGTGAAGCCGAAGTGACTGGGTTCGGTTTCGACAGACTTGAAGAGATCGTATGAGTTCAGGACGGTGATGTGGACTCCGGGGAAGAATGACTCGAGCAGGAGAAAGTCGTTGAGGTATTTGTTGGTGGTCAGAGATGCTGCGGTGTTGAAGGCGGCGTTGGCTTTTCCTTCGGGCACGGTCGCGAGATCGAAGAGTTCGGGGATGAGGAAGTTTCTGGCACCTGCACGGCGCAGGAGGAGTTCTTCGGCGGCAGTGCCTGCGGCGATTTGCAGGGCTAACTGCTGGGGCGATCCTCCGGTGGCATCGATGATGTCGTTGCCTCCGCCTTCAAGGACGTAGAGTGCGTTAGGGTCGGCTTTGCCACCATGCTGGAGGAGATAGAGCTCAACCTGGTGAGGGACGCTGGGTATGACGGCTCCGCCGCCAAGAGGCTGGTCGGCGGTAACGAAGGCGCCGCCAACTGCGTAGTCAGTTCCGCCGGCGAGGGAAGGTGCGAGAGGCAAGCCCCATGCGCCGGCGACACGTTCTGCCCAGACGGGCCCGTTGGAAAAGTGGCCTTTGTAGTAAGGAGGACTGATGGGGTATGTTCCGCCATCGGCAAGGAAGAGGTTGCCGGCGTCGCAGTAGCTGTCGCCGAAGACGTAGATTGCGGAGAAGTGCGGGTTGGCTGCCTGCACCGCGATGGGTGAGAGAACGAGGCAAATAAGGACAGTACACGCGAAGAAGACTTGCCGGATCGACATTGTGATCTCCCTTTTTTAGATTGAGTTCAGGGGCCCCGGTGGTTGGTGGGCTGAGATTCTACGCGACGATAAGTCTCTTGTCTCCGTAATAGTTCATGGGGAATTCAACGCAGATTGCTGGCTGCGGATTAAAAAATGGGGAGAGAACCGAGTTCTCTCCCCATTGGTTGGATCTTCACAACCGAAGTTCAGGCAAAGCGTTTACGCGAAAAGGCTGCGAGCGCGAGTGCTCCGGTCCCGAAGAGAAAGAGGGAGGTCGGCTCCGGGGTCTGGGCTACTGCGTTCGGGGATACCATCGTGGCATAGACTTTTCCGTTGGAGCCGTTGTGATCCTGGCCGTCGCTGAAGGTGTAGTTCAAGCCGCCGTTGCCGTTGAAGTTGATGTTGATACCAACCGCTGCCTGGTTGCTCGTGTAGAGGATATCGGTGAGAGTGCCGACGTTATTGAACTTGATATCCGTCGAGTTGGTCCCTTTGGTGGGATCCGGGTTGCCAAAATTGGAACCGGCGTCGGCCAGGTTGAAGTCGAGATCGTCGATCATGAAGTCAATCGCCGAGATGTAGTTCGTCGGCGTCTTGTTGTTCTGATCGATGGCTTTGTACTCGAGGCCAGGAGTCGTCGTGGTGCTGACGAGAGTAAAGGAACCCGTGCCGACGACCTGTCCGTTGTCCGGGCCGAATGCCCCTTGTCCGCTTTGCTGAACCAAGGTGAAGTTATAGGTAATGGTGTCTGCATGGCTGGCAACAGGCGCAGCAACAGACAGAGCGAGGACGAGACCAAGCAGAGAATTACGCATAGGAATGTTTTAGGAACCTTTCTACTGAATAGATGTTCAGTGGGGGTGGCGCGATGCATTGATTATAGCATTTTTTGCTGCTAAGTGAAGAAATAGCGTAAGTTAGCTGGTATCAAGCTTGTTTTGTGTGACTTGGCAACTGAAGCAAAAAAGACCCGCACATGCCATTTTTCTGGCGGTGCGGGCCTCTGCGTCAGGGTTGAATTGTTGCGTCAGTGCTGACTGTAGACCGCTATGGTGGAGACAGCCAAGAAGGAGTGGCCAAAGGTGGTTGGGTGATAGGTGTCCCAGAAGAAGGTATGGTCAGGATCTGCGCATATGGTGTCGGTGAGGCAGGGGTGGGTGATGTCAGTAAAGCCGAAGTGGTTCGGATCGCTGACGACGGCCTGCATGAGGCTGAAGATGTCGGGGCGGCGAATGTCGATGCCCTGGAGCAGCTCTTCAAGCTTGATTAGATCGCCGAGGTATTTGTTGGTGGCGAGGCTGGCCTGCGTGGCGAAGGCGTTGTTAGGGCTCGCCGCGGGCAGGAGGCCTACGTCAAAGAGGATGGGCACGAGAAAGTTTCTTGCGCCAGCGTGACGGAGCGCGAGTTCAGCACTGGCAAGGCCGAGGGCGATCTGGAATCCGAGAGACTGGGGGTTGCCGGATCCGTGGGCATCGATAATGTCATTGCCTCCGCCTTCGAGGATGTAGAGGGCGTTGGGATCGGCCTTGCCGCCGTGATCGCTGAGGTACTTGGCGATCTGCTGGGGCACGTTGGGGATGGAGAATCCCGGTTCGGGAATTGGGTTGACGACTTCAGCGCCTGCCCAGGCGTAGTCGTTTCCACCCGCAAGGGAAGGGGTCATTGGGAGTCCCCAGGCGTTGGCGACGTGTTCGACCCAGAGAGGGCCGTTGGAGCGGCGGCCGGGAAGGTAGGGAGCCCCAGGCGCGCCGATGATTGCGTACAGGTTGCCGACGTCGCAGTAGCTATCGCCGAAGACGTAGACTGCGCTGAAGTGGGGGGTTGCAGCTTGCGCTGAAAAGGGTAAGAGGATGAGGCATGCAAAGATCGCGCAAACCAGTAAGGCTGATTGTCTTGATTTCATATAAAGCTCTCCGTTTTCGCATTGAATTCCGTGGCCCTGTTGATGGGGAGGTGCGTTGCGGAGATGAGCATGGGGTCAAGAAGGAAGGAATGCAAATCATCCGTTAGTTAACAACTAAGGGCATGATTGTGAACAAGTTGGATTGAGAGTATTCCTTTTCGGATTTCCCGATAGCCGGATGAATCAGGGCAAAGTTCTTCATTTTCCTCCCACAAACCTAGCATTAGCCGGAGAAAACCGGGATGACTCCGCGGCGATCAGACGGAGAGGCAACGCTTGCTTAAGAGCGGGGAGGAACGGTTTAGAGATTTAGTGGAGACTGACAATCTTCAGCGGGATAGGTGTGCCTTCGCCCTCAGACGCCGGGTTGTCGGCGCAATCAAGCGGAGCACAAGCCGTGAGGTGGCTCTGGGGATTGAGGAGACGCGTCTTCTGTAACGGCGGAACCGACCTCCCTGGGGTTGATAAGAAGGGGTCATCTGTGACATTGCCTGTTCGCCGGGGAACAGGAAGGTTGTAAGAGCTCTGACAATCTGTTCGGAGAGAGTGATTTGTGCCTGAACGGGATTCGAGCCTTCACCCTGCACAGATTCAGTCCAGAGGTGGCTCTGATCGGAGACTCGTATCAACTGCACGGTGAGGCGCAAGATCCCCTGGTGGGCGCGGACGCTGCTTTCGAGAACATAATCGACGTTAATCTCTCTGCCGATTGTGGCGATGCTCTTGGCTACGCCCTTGTAGCACATGGCGGTGGTCCGCCCGATCACGCTGAGGCGTCCTGGCCTGGCGTTGCTGAGCTGTGCAGTCATCTCTTCGGTAAAACCATCGGCAAGGTAACCTATCTCCGTTCCTGAGGAGAGCCCGACAACCGGAAGAACGATAACGACGGGGAAGCTAACCTGGGGATTCGATTGATGCATGATGGGCGCGATAAAGCGGTATCCATGGCCGGTTACGGTCTCGATATATCTCGGATCTTCTGCGGTGTCATCGAGAGCGGTCCGCAGCTTATGCATGGCGACTCGTACGCCGTGTTCGAAGTCGACGTTAGTCCCCGTCGGCCAAAGTCTGCGTCTGAGTTCTTCCCGGTCGACGAGTTGTCCTGAGTTCTGGATCAGCAGATCAAGGAGAGAGAACGGCTTGTCCTGCAGACGAAGTTTGACACCTTTTCGCAGGATCGCTCGTTCGGAGGAGTTCAGCTCGTAGATACCAAATCGAATCCAGGCAGCCTTGTCTTGCGGCATGTCTACCTCTCAACACCGACGTAAACAACGTGCGATTCTGGCCCGGTGCAACGGAATCAATGGCTTGGACCAGACCAATCTACGAAGGATTGAGGGGGAACGCAACAGAAAAATGAATTTCCATTCATATTTTAAATTTGGATTGTAAATGGTTGTATATCAGTTATATATGGGTTGGTAAATTGGAGTCCGTTCGGGCAGGCAAAGGAAAAATCCACAAATTGTGAATATCTATTCAGTGGCGCGAGATCAACCTCTACTCCGTAAGGCTCTCGGAGATGGCTGGCGTCGAGATAGGCTGGCCTACGCGGTGGCGGTAGCTGGCGGCGATGAAGTCGCGGAAGATAGGGTGGGGCTCAAGCGGCTTGGACTTGAATTCAGGGTGGAACTGGCAGCCGAGGAAGAAGGGGTGGGTGGGGATCTCGACGATCTCGACGTAGGTCGAGTCGGGTGTGGTGCCGGTGATGCGGAGTCCTGCTCCGGTGAGGACGGCCTCGTACTCGCGATTGAACTCGTAGCGGTGGCGGTGACGTTCGCTGATCTCGGTGGCACCGTAGGCTTGCGAGGCTAGAGAATCGGGCTCGAGAACGCAGTCCCAGGCTCCGAGGCGCATGGTGCCGCCCATCTCTTCGACGCCGGTGAGTTCGCGGAGTTTGTAGATGATGCGGTATGGGGTGGCGGGGTCGAACTCGGAGGAGTTGGCCTCTTTGAGGCCGCAGACGTTGCGGGCGTACTCGATGCACGCCGTCTGCATGCCGAGGCAGATGCCGAAATAAGGAGTGCCGGTCTCGCGGGCGAAGCGGATGGCGTTGAGCATGCCCTCGATGCCGCGCTTGCCGAAGCCGCCGGGGACGAGGATGCCGTCGAAGCCCTGGAGTTGGGAGGCATATTCGAGGGTGAGTCTTCCTTCCTCATCGCGGGTTTCGAGCCCTTCGGCTTCGAGCCACGTAACGCGGAGTTTGAGGTTGTGGGCGAGAGCGCCGTGGACGAGAGCTTCCTTGAGCGACTTGTAAGAGTCTTCGTACTCGACGTATTTGCCGACGATGGCGATGGAGACTTCGTCTTTGGGGTTGTAGGCGCGGTGGACGATGTCCTGCCAGCGCGAGAGGTCGGGGGCTTTGGTCTCGATGCGGAGATATTTCAGGGCGAGGGTGTCGACGCCTTCGGCCGCGAAGGTGAGGGGGACTTCGTAGATGCTGGCGACGTCGCGAGCGGCGATGACTGCGGGCTCTTCAACATTGCAGAAGAGGGCGATCTTCTGGCGCATCTCGCGGGGGACGGCGCGGTCGGAGCGGCAAAGCAGGATGTCGGGCTGGATGCCGATGGAGAGCATCTCTTTAACAGAGTGCTGGGTGGGTTTGGTCTTGAGCTCCTGGGCTGCGGCGATCCACGGGATCAATGTCACGTGGACGAAGCAGGTGTTTTCGCGGCCGAGATCCTGACGCATCTGGCGGATGGCTTCGAGGAAGGGAAGGGATTCGATGTCGCCGACGGTGCCGCCGATTTCTACGATGGCTACGTCGCAGTCAGCGGCGGCGACCTTACGCATGGCGTTTTTGATCTCGTTGGTGACGTGGGGGATGACCTGGACGGTCTTGCCGAGGTAGTCGCCGCGGCGTTCCTTGGTGATGATCTGCTCGTAGATGCGGCCGGTGGTGAGGTTGTTGTCGCGGGAGAGGTGGGCGTGAGTGAAACGCTCGTAGTGGCCGAGGTCGAGGTCGGTCTCGGCGCCGTCGTCGGTGACGAAGACTTCACCGTGCTGGAAGGGCGACATGGTGCCGGGGTCTACGTTGAGGTAGGGGTCAAACTTCATGAGGTTGACGCGGAGTCCGCGAGCCTCGAGCAGGCAGCCGATGGAGGCTGCGGCGAGACCTTTTCCTAACGAAGACACAACGCCGCCCGTTACGAAGATGTACTTGGCAGACATTTCCGCGACCTCTTTAAATGCATTGGAAGTTTGTGCGTGGTGTGCACGATTAAGTATCGCAGGGTCGGGCGATAGAGGCAATGGGTTGACTTTTTAGTGGATGTTGGTGCGGATCGGCTGGTACGCGATGGCAGCTGGAGTCTTCAGGGAGGCGGGTTCGTAGTGGATGCCGCGGGTCATCTTCTTGACGACGAACTCCTGGAAGAGGTTACCGATGGCGCCGGATCCGGTGCCGATGAGCCAGTTGTTGATGGTGAGCATGGCTCCACGGTTGCCGGAGGGGTAGTAGGCGTTGGAGAGCCCGGCAGAGGCGAGGTTGCCGAAGACATTGGAGTAGTTCGGCTGCCATTTGCCGTTGTCTCCTTTGCATATGACGACGGCGGAGATGGCGTAGAGGGCGCGGGCAGTGATGCTGCCAGTGCCTTTGTAGAAGTATCGGGGGTCCTGGTGGAGGAGCGAGGGGAGGATGGCGCCGCCGAACAAGGTGCTGGTGAAGGCATCGGTGTAGGACGCTCCGAAGCGTAGGGCGAAACCGCGGGCACCGACACCGTAGCCGGGAAAGTTGTCCTGGGCCATCTCGGTGCCGGCGATGAGGGCGGGGATGGCAATGGAGACTGGGTCGGTGGTGGTTCGCAGCGCGAGCCGGAACTTCTGGCCGGAGCTGAGCGGAGCGGCGTTCCAGACGTAGGAGGCGTAGAAGTTTGGGAAGACTCCGAGGACGCGCTGCTTCTCGGCAAGGTGCATCTCGTCTTCGGCGATGTCGTAACGGGTGGCGGTGATGATGACTTCTGAGGTTGCCGAGGCGACGTGGAGCTCGACCGCGGGGATGTCGAGGCTTTGGTCAGCGTGCAGGGCGAGACTGTTGGCGACCCAGGTGTCAAATCCTGTGGAGGTAACGGTGACAGTGAAGACTCCGGGCTCAACGGCATCGAATTTGAAGAAGCCGGTGCCGTCGGTGGTGAGGGTGCGCTCGACCCTGGAGATTGTGTTTTCGAGAGTGATGACCGCGCCGGGGATCTCGGCTCCGTTAGGGTCGAGGACGGTGCCGAGGATGCTGCCGCCGGATTGCACGGTGGCCGTTGTTGGAGCGGTGGTGCGGGGTGCTTCGGGCAGCTTTTCCGTCTCGGAGAGGCCAGAAGGGGAGAGCTGTGTGGGAGGTGTGGATCGGATTAGCGGAACTCCGGTGGGAAACAGAGACTGCGCGAGCGCGTGCGTCCCGAGCGTTGTAATCAGCAAGGTTGTCAGGAGCAAGTGGCCTGAAGTGCGCAAGCTAGGCATAACTAATAGGTTCCGCTGTGAATCTCTATATCGGCTGCCACATTAGCGATCATGAGGGACTGATTTCGCAAACGATCCTCTCCATCATCCGAGCCGGAGTGCGGACTTCACAATCACCCATCCGTAGAATCCCAAACAATTGATTTGGCTTCGGTTTGGCTTCTGTCGTGCCTTGGTGGGTGGTGGCCGCCCGGCGGCCTTCGTCTTCATTGACGAGATTTTTTAGGAAAAGCCTACCGGGGCTTAGAGGCTGTTGATGTCTTTGGATTCGAGGATGGGTTTTGGGAAGCCATGTCCGGCGATCTGCAACATGGCGCGGCCGACCTGCTCGGTTGTGGTGACGGATTTGGGGAAGGCGGCTTTGACGAGGGGAAAGATGGGATTGAGGACGTTGTAGAAGATCTGGTAGACGCGGGTCTTTGACCTGATGCCGTGGAGTGGCTGAATGAGGCCGGGGCGGAACATGTAAGCAGCGCGGAAGGGGAGTTTGAGGAGGTCGTTCTCGGTTTTGCCTTTGACGCGTGCCCACATGATGCGGCCGCGTTCGGTGGAGTCCGTTCCGGCTCCTGAGACGTAGAGGAAGGTCATGGCGGGGTTGAGTTTTGCCAGCGTCGTGGCTGCGGCGAGGGTGAGGTCGTACGTGAGGTGCTTGTATTTGGACTCGTCCATGCCGGCGGAAGAGACGCCGAGGGAGAAGAAGCAGGCGTCGTAGCCGGTAAGGTCGGGCTCGATGGTGGAGTAGTCGAAGAAATCGGCGTGGACAAGTTCGCGGAGTTTGGGGTGCTGCTCGTGGGTTGGAGTGCGAACGATGGAGAGGACCTGCTGCACGCCGGGGTCGAGGAGGCACTCGCGCAAGACGCCCTGGCCGACCATACCCGTCGCACCGAAGAGAATTACCTTCATGCGTCCATGCTACAGCGGTTGCTTTGCCGGGGTGGCGGATGAAATTATCGATGACGTGCGAACGGTGAGCAGGGCGTGGATCGATTTTCAGGCTTGGGTGATGCGAAGGATGGATGCCCTGGCAGAGCGACGAACACGTGTCAGCGCGGGGCCTGCGCATCTGGCGATCGGAGAGCGCGGCGAGCGGGAGGCTTTGTTTCACCTGCGGAAGCTGGGGTATACGGTAGTCGCCCGTCGCTGGAAGAGCGCGAAGTTGTGGGGCGATATCGATCTGATCGGATGGGATGGCAAGTGGCTATGTTTTATCGAGGTGAAGACTCGAAGCGGGAGGGATGCCATACGCGCAGAGGTGGCCGTGGATCACGAGAAGCAGGATATGCTGCGTCGGATGGGGCGAGCTTACCTGCGAGGGTTTCCGGAGAAGCTTAGAGCAGACGTGCCGGTGCGGTTCGATGTGGTATCGGTATACTTGCTTGCGGCGGGGGTCGAATTCGATCTGTATCGAGGAGCGTTTGGATGGTGAGGTACGCGAACGAGACGGAGGTTGTGCGGCTTGATCCGGCTGAGTTGAGCGAACGGCTGGCTGCGGTGCTGCGTGGCGCGATGCCGTGGCTGCTGACATTGTCCGACGCTGAGGCCAGCGTGCCGGAGCGTGAAGGAAAGTGGAGTGCCAAACAGGTGATGGGGCACCTAATCGATTCGGCGGTGAATAACCTGGGCCGGATTGTGCGGATGCAGATTGAGTCCGGCCAAAGTCTGCCCGGATATGAGCAGATGGCCTGGGTGCGTCTGCAGCACTACGCCGAGCGAGAGTGGCCGCAGATACTGGGGCTGTGGTTTGCGCTGAATGAGCAGGTGGCGTGGACGATCGGGCATGTGGGACGGGCGAGCCTGGCGAACACTGGTGTGGTTTCAGGAGAGGCTTTGACGCTGGGATTTCTGATCGAAGACTATGTCGCGCATATGGAGCATCACCTTCGCGCAATGAGGTTGTGGCTTGGGATTACCGGCGAGACGCGGGGGTAGCAACCGAATCAGGCCCCGCCGGTGTCTAATACATTTGGTCGAAGAGGATAAGGAACGATGACTCTGCTGAATGCACCTCAGTACGATGGCCGCCGCGACAGACGGAACCGCAACTTGTTGATTGCTGCCGGGGTGTTTATCGTGCTGGCGATCGTCGTTGGGATGGGTGGATTCCTGGTGGGGCATGGGTGGTTCTTTTCGAACTTGCCCGCGGAGCACAGGGTAGGCAGCTTCTTCACCGCGCTTGAGGCCAAGGACTACGACAAGGCTTATGCGATCTGGATGAATGATGAGAACTGGAAGCAGCATCCGGAGAAGTACGAGTACACACAGAAGCGGTTTACCGAGGACTGGACGACGGAAAGCCCAGTGCATGGGCCGATTGTCTCGCATCATGTCGATATCTCGAAGACGGATGGAAAGGGGGCGTTCGGAAGCGGGATCATTGTTGCGGTGCGAGTGAATGGCGACCACAAGCTTTTTATGTGGTACGAACGCAAGGATGGCACGCTGACGGAGCCCGCTCCTCATATATTGCAGTACGACTAATGTTGCATTGGGCAACCGGAAAGGGCGGCGAAGCGGTGGGTGTGCTGACTTATACTGGAGCAGGCCCTCGACCTGCGGGCATTACGTCGGCTTGAGACTAGAAGCAACCTTCCCTCCGACTGAAACATAGTGTTGCGACCCTTACTGGAGATCCTACGTGCAGTTGCGTTTGAGACATATCGCACGGAATGTTTTTTCCAACTGGTTTGTGACCGCCGCCAATATGGCTGTGGGATTTTTTCTCGCGCCGTTCATTGTTCATAGACTGGGAAATGCCGCTTACGGCGTGTGGGTGCTCGCAGTCAGTTCGGTGAACTACCTCAGCCTGCTTGACCTTGGCATGCGGAGTTCGGTGCTGCGGTTTATCTCCAAGGGGCACGCCGTGGGCGACCATGAACTCGCTTCGGAGTCGCTCTCCGCCGCACTCTGGGTCCGTCTGCAAGTTAGCGGCGTGGTGATGCTGTTTTCCCTCGGCCTTGCCGCAGCCTTCCCACACATCTTTAAAGTGCCGGCGGAGCTTGGGCACGAGGCGCAGTATGCGGTCCTCATCATCGGCGCCTCGTTGATGGTCTACATGTCGCTCGGCACCTTTGGCGGAGTGATTTCAGGACTGAACCGTTATGACCTGCAGGGCGTGGTGACCCTGGTGCAGCTTGCCATCCGCGTGATTGGTGTTGTCCTCGTCCTGCGGTCAGGCCGCGGCATCGTCGCTATCGCACTCTGTGAGTTCGCTGCTGCGCTTGTGGGCAATGTTCTTCTGGCGTGGCTGGCACTGCGAATCTATCCTCAGCTTCGTCTTCGTATTGCAAAACCGAAGTCCGACATTCTTCGAGACATGTGGGTCTATAGCTTTTATGCGTTCGTGACAACGATCGCCGTTCAACTGGTCTACCAGACGGACAATCTCGTTGTAGGAACATTTATCTCAGCTACAGCCGTAACGTTCTATTCCATCGGCAACTCGCTTTGCCGGTATACGGACCAGTTTGCCAGCGCGCTGGCGCAGACCTTTGTTCCTGCAGCAAGCAGTTATGAGGCGGCTGGCGAGACAGAGGGTCTCCGGAGGCTGTACTACGCTGGCAGCTTTGGCACGATGGCACTTGCATTTCCCGTTCTGATTACGCTGCTGACACGCGGCCACACTTTTATCGGACTCTGGATGGGACGGGAGTACGCGCAGGTGGCGGGGAATATTCTGATGATCCTGGTGGTCCCGCTCTTGTTTGCCTATGCAAACCGGATCACTCCTTCGATCGCCTTCGGCATGGGAAAGCATAAGAAGGTTGCGATCTGGTCGATTATCGAAGGGGTCGCAAATCTCACGCTGAGCATTACGCTTGTGCACTGGTTTGGAATCTACGGAGTAGCGCTCGGAACGTTGATCCCAAGCCTCTTTGTGCAATTAATTATCTGGCCGCCATTCATCAACGAGCTTTGCGGCATCAAACTATCAGATGTTTTTCTGCGTGTTTGGGCGCCGATGTTCCTCGGAGCCGTACCGTTCGCCCTCGCGTCCTATGAATTGGATAAGTATTTTCCGCCGCGCAACATACTGATGTTTATGGTTCAGACGTTGGCTATTTTGCCGATTTTCTTGAGCATCATTGCATTAATTTACCGAAAATCGTTCGGTGTCTATATTTTGCCGCACATCAAGAATTTTTTGGTTGCAAGACCCAGAGCGACCTGAGGAGCAAAAATGACTTCAGATTTCTTTGAATCACAATATGGCAACTATGCGGATTTGCCGTTCTGGCGTAAGCGGGACATGGGCCGGTTTGTTGATCCCTTCTTCAGCGCGCGCCTGGCGATGAATCGAACCAGCCGCGGGCTTGCAACAGCAATGGCTGGCGCACCTCCGCTCAACGTCCTGATCATGGCAGTGAAGGTTCCGGCAAGGGCACGCGATCTCGAACGCCTGTTCAGGTCGATGTCTTCGGTCCATCACCGGGCGGAGAAGAGGATTGCCAGCCTTCATGAAGGAAAGGGCAAATTTCAGAACATCAACTATGCGTTGGATGAAGTTGATATCAATCAATTCGATTGGCTGATCGTAGTCGACGATGATGTGGCTTTGCCCCCGAATTTTTTGGACAGGTTCCTCTACTTTGCGGAGAAGGCTGAGTTGAAAGTCTGCCAACCCGCGCATAAGTTCCGTTCGTATCAGTCCTATGCAATTACGCAGCGGCGCTGGAACAGCCTGGTCCGTGTGACGCACTATGTGGAGAGCGGACCGATTACAGCCTTCCGGCGCGAGATGTTTCCTCTTGTCCTGCCCTTTCCGGAGCTTCGCTGGGCGTGGGGAGATGACCTCGCATGGTCAGAAAAGGCCATGTCCCATGGCTACCGAATCGGCATCATCGATGGCACGCCGGTCAGTCATCTCCGTCCGGTTGGAGATGCGTACTGCGGACATGAAGCGCGAAAAGAAGCGGTGACCTTCCTGCGCAATCATGGCATAGAGTTGAGTCGATTCGATGCGTTACAAGATGAGGCCGTGTACACAACCTTCGATGAGCCCGCCGGCCGATTGGTCAACACTTCGAGTTGAGCTATTTTTTCCCGGCGTAGTATTTTTCGATGTTGATGAAGAATTTGCCGTAGATAAATCCCATCAGGCTCCATAAGTGCAGCTCCTGCGCGAAAGGAGTCCCGCTGCCTCGGGTTGGAGAAAGGTTCAGCGGCAGCGAGGCAAGCCCTTGAATGCCCTGGCGAATACGGTGCCGCGGCAGGCCAAGGATATAGGCGACGGGCTCTCTCTTCTCTTTGTCCACTAGTCCCTGCGAGACGCCGCGCCAATAGCACCATCGCCGGTAGTAGCTGCGGGTCAGGCGCGAGGCCGGAATGTAGTGGTAGATGATCAGATCGGGGACCTGCCATCCCCGGATCCCGGCGCCCTTCACTCGTCCGTAGAACTCGGCATCTTCTTCCGAGAGAAGTCCCCTATCGCTGCGGCCAAGGTTTCCATCGTAAAGGCCCACCTTATCGAAGACGCCTCTTCGAAGAACCGCATTTCCTCCCTGCAGATTTCCCGGATAGGAGGCGTCCATCAGCGAGCGCGGTTTGGGCTGCATGACGCCGATGACGCCGTTGTAGCCCGGCGGCAGCCATGGCGGCATCGGGGTCTGGCAGTTGGCGAAGTAAGGACCGCCGATGAACTGAGTCGCAGGGTCGGCAAACTCACGTGCGACGACGGTGTACCACTGGGCATCGATCTCTTCGTCGTCGTCGATGAACCCGACCAGATCGCCTGTACTCGCGGCGATGCCTGCGTTGCGCGCATAGGACGATCCCTGCTTCGTCTCCTTGACATAGACGATGGGACGCTCGGATTCGGCCTGTATTCTGCGGACCACCTCTTCGGTGTCGTCCTTGCTGTTGTTATCGGCAATGATGATCGTGACTTCGAGGCCCGGGGGAATGGGCGCCCGCAGAAGACTGGAGATCGTAATCTGAAGCAGTCCGCTGCGATTGTAGGTCGGCACAACGACATCGAGTTTCACGGGCGCAAAGCTCCTTAGGATGGCAGGCTCCGGGTCAAGTATACGGTTCGGTTCTAGCGCAGGACTTGAGGAGCACATCTGTGATTAAGGATGTCCGGAGCCCAGCCGCAGGTGGTAGAGGAATGGTGGGCCCGGAGGGATTTGAACCCCCAACCAAGGGATTATGAGTCCCCTGCTCTAACCGTTGAGCTACAGGCCCTTCAATGACTTGTGACGCTTTAAGAACGAGCTGTGGGGGATTTTGTGGGGAAGTGCGCGCCACTTGATCGTTCCAGAGCCTTGCGATTGAGCGTCTCCAGCCGGTCAAAAGCTCGTTCCACAGACTCCAGCGTCGGATGTCCGTAACGCTGGCTAAACTGTCACGCTGGAATGACCGGCCAGCTTCATGATTGTAAATGCATCGGCCAACCGTGCATCCAGACAACTAATTCGAGTCATTCTGAGTTTTAGCGGCTGCGCCAAAGCAAAATCACAGACCGAGGACCAGTTCGATAGCTATACCCAGGAACAGCGGGCGCTTCTTCCCACGGCACTATGTCCTGGGGCGCTTCTAAGAAGGTGTCGATCCATCGCCTCCATGGCACTTCGGTCCCATCTCCTGTACGTGGAAGTTCGAATTCCAATGGTTCCCAATAGGCATTGAAGATTAAGTAGAAATACATGGCCTGATTGGGAAGTTCGACGCTTAGAGCGATGCTGTGGGAGTGGTCGCTCCAGTCTGGCTGGTGAAGGTTTACGCCGTGCCAGCCCTTGATCCCCGCGCTGATCAACTGAGTTAAGGTCATCCGCTTCTGTTCCGGACCCACGTCTCGCTGCACCCGTCTGGCAATCAGCAATTTCGCAAAGCGATGCACATCGGCGTGCTTCACGAGTAAAGACCAATCGAACCAATTACTATCATCGTCAAAACAGTAGGCGTTGTTGTTACCGTGCTGCGTTCGGCGCACTTCATCGCCCATCGCGAGCATCGGCAGGCCTAACGACATCAGAGTTACGGTCAGGAAATTCTTTACTTGACGGTTTCGGATTTCCTCAACGGCAGAATCATCGGTAGGCCCTTCGGCACCACAGTTCCAGCTTCGATTGTCGTTCGCGCCGTCTCGGTTCTGTTCCTTATTGGCCTCGTTGTGCTTCTGATCGTAAGAGACCAGATCATTGAGGGTGAATCCGTCGTGACAGGTCACGAAATTAACGCTCTGCTCCGCTTCGCGCTCCTCGTGCTGATAGACCTCGTAACTGCCAGCCAGGCGATCAGCGAAATTGACCACCGAACCATTCTCACTACGTATGAAGCTTCGCACATCGTCGCGGAAGCGCCCATTCCATTCCTTCCAGCTATCGCCAACGAAGCTGCCGACCTGATAGAGTCCTGCGGCGTCCCAGGCTTCAGCAATCAATTTGGTCCCCGCCAGCGCTGGATCGGATTCAATCTCCCAAAGAATAGGTGGACTCGACATGACAGAGCCGCTTGAATCGCGAGCAAGGATTGACGCGAGATCAAACCTGAAACCATCCACGTGCATCTCTTCAACCCAATAGCGCAAGCTGTCCACGATCATTCGCCGGACGATCGGGTGATTGGCGTTGAGTGTGTTTCCAGTGCCGGAGTAGTTGGCATACCGTGATCGGTCTGGTTCGAGAATGTAGTACGCGCCGTTATCAATTCCCCGAAAACAGAGTGTTGGTCCGCTGTCGTCGCCTTCGGCCGTGTGATTGAACACGACATCTAGGATGACCTCGATCCCTGCGCGATGTAGCGCTTTGACCATGTCGCGAAACTCATCTACGGGAGCACCACGATCCTGCCGAGAGCTATACGCCTGGTGGGGTGCGAAGAAAGAGACAGGTGCATAGCCCCAGTAGTTGACGAGGCCCCTGGGGCAATCCTGTGAGTCGAACTGAAATATAGGAAGCAGTTCGACGGCTGTGATTCCCAGGTCTCGAAGATATGGAATTTTCTCGATGACCCCGCGGAAGGTGCCGCGCGTCCCTTCAGGAACACCTGAGTTGGGATGCATGGTCAATCCCTTGATATGCATTTCATAGATAACTGACTGGGAGGACGGATGGTGAAGGGGACCATCGCCTTCCCAGTCATACAACCGTGTGTCTACAACCACGCTCTTCATCGCTGTCGACGCGGTATCGCCTGCGTTGGAAGCTGCATCACGAGAGTAGCCCCCGGGCACAGCGACACCGCGCCCATAGGGGTCGAGTAGAACCTTGGCCCCATCGAAGCGCATCCCCTTGTTTGGGTCAAACGCTCCATCAACGCGATAGCCATAGAGCTGTCCTGCCTTGAGCCCGGGAACAAATGTGTGCCAATAGTGGTAAGTGCGGTTGATAATCGGATCCAAAGCGATCACACGAGCAGGCCGAGGATCATCGTCCCGATCGAAGAGCAGTAGCTCGACACCCGAAGCATCGCGTGAGTACAAACTGAAATTCACGCCTCCGGACCACACTGTAGCTCCGAGAGGCGCGCTTCTACCCGCATTGGCGGAGAGGCTTACAAAATTGGGCTGACGGGCAGATTCTGTTGCGGGCTCTTTTTTATCGTCTGCTAGCGACATAACCTGCTCCATTTGCCATGCCATGCTGGTCTTCGATCATCATCCAGTCATCATCCACTCATGGCCACGCCGCCACGATACCGTAGCTGCCACTTTGGCGCCCTACTCCACGGGACATGGTTTCGCGTTCCATATTTCGGAGGCATATTCCCGGATGGTCCGATCGCTTGAAAACTTCCCCGAACCAGCAACATTCAAAATTGCCTTGCGCGCCCAATCGTCCGGACGGTCATAGAGGTCCGTCATTCGCCGGTCAGCTTCAAGGTAAGCTTTCAAATCCGCAAGGTGCAGGTAGAAGTCTCCGTGTGTCAAAAGCACGTCGCGAAGAGGTTCGAAGACATGTGGCTCGTTGCGGCTAAAGTAGTCCGAGAAGATCAAATCCAGCGCTGCCCGCGTCTCCGGCTCATGTTCATAGTGCCAGTACGGGCTATACCACGCCCGGCTCCCTACCACCTGGTCGGCCGTCAGACCGAAGAGGAAGAAATTATCCTCGCCTGCTTCTTCCGCCATTTCGATAGTCGCGCCATCGCGCGTGCCGATTGTCAAAGCACCGTTCATCATGAACTTCATGTTGCTTGTTCCGCTGGCTTCGTAACCTGCGGTGGAGATCTGATTCGAAACATCGCTTCCCGGAATCAACTGCTCAGCAAGAGAGACGCAGTATTCGGGCAGGAACAGTACTTTCAGGCGTCCACGCACAATCGGATCGCCATCGATGGTTCCGGCAAGGTTATTGAGGAACTTAATGATCAGTTTGGCCAAGTGGTATGCTGGCGCCGCCTTGCCCGCGAAGAAGAATGTGCGAGGCGTCATCTCAAGGTCCGGATTTTCGCGCAGCCGGTTGTACAGCACTACCACACGCAGTCCGTTGAGCAGTTGTCGCTTGTATTCGTGAATGCGTTTCACTTGCGAATCGAAGATGCTATCCGGATCGACTACTTGGCCGGAATTGGTCTTGACCCAGTCGGCAAATCGAGACTTAGCTTTGCGCTTCGCCTCTCGGAAAGAGTCACGAAAGCCCTTGTCCTCGGCCAAGGGCTTTAATCTCTTGAGTTGATCAAGGTCCCGCACCCATGTGTCACCGATGGCCTCAGTAATCACATGAGCCAGTGCCGGATTCGCGAGCAGCAGCCAGCGTCGTGGCGTGACGCCGTTGGTCTTGTTGTTGAAACGCTCGGGAAACAGCTCAGCCAGCTCTCTGACCGTCGTTTTCCGCAATAGCTCGGAGTGAATTCCCGCGACGCCATTGGTGCTGTGCGTTCCTACGATCGCCAGATTTGCCATGCGAATCTTTCGCTGGCCCCCCTCTTCGATCAAGCTGACTCGCTCGAGATACTGTTTGTCGGCCGGGACGCGTCTCTGGACCTCAAACAGAAAACGGCGGTTGATCTCGCAAATGATCTCAAGATTGCGAGGAATGATCGCTTCGAACCAATCGAGCGGCCATTTTTCCAGAGCTTCCGGCAGCAACGTGTGATTGGTATACGCCAAGGCTCGCTGCGTCAGGTTCCAGGCCTCGTCCCATCCCAGGTTGGCTTCATCAAGCAAGATTCGCATCAGTTCGGGTACAGACATTGCCGGATGGGTGTCATTGAGCTGGATGGCCACTTTATCCGCAAACGTAGCCCAGTCATCGTTCGTGCGCCGGAAGCGGCGGACAAGATCGGACAGCGAGCAGGAGACAAGGAAATACTCCTGCAGGAAACGCAGGACCTGACCCTGGCTTGTAGAGTCGTCCGGATAAAGGACTCTTGTCAGAGACTCCGCCGCAAGCGTGTCGGCCAGAGCCTCTGCGAAGACTCCGCTGCTGAACTCCTGAAAGTCGAAATAATTGGACGCGGACGCGGACCAAAGCCGGAGGGTATTGATCGTGTTTCCACCGTACGCGACAACCGGCCGGTCATGGGCAATGCCGAGCAAGGTTGACGGCTGGCCACGCACCAACTGGAACGTCCCTCCATGCAATCGAAAAGAGCAATTCAGTTTTACTTCTACCCCTTCATCAGGACGAAGAACCTCCCAGGGGTCAGGACGACGCAGCCAATTATCCCCCTGTTCGTGCTGCCAACCATCCTCGATCGTTTGCTTAAAAATGCCATATTCATACTGCAAACCGTAACCCATTACCGGAAGTTGCAAGGTGGCCATTGAATCAAGAAAGCAAGCGGCAAGGCGGCCGAGTCCCCCATTTCCCAAACCTGCATCCGGCTCCTGCTCCAGCAGCGAGAGCAGATCAACCTTATTTTGCTTCGCGGCGTGGCTCACAAGCGGGTCTAGTCTGAGGTTGATGACATTGTTGGCCAGCGAGCGGCCAAGGAGAAACTCCATGGAAAGGTAATAGACGCGTTTGGGATTTTCGCGTTCGTAGGTCTTCTCCGTGAGCAGCCATCGTTGGGAGAGAACGTCTCGAACCGAGCGCGCGAATGCTTCGTATTGCTCACGGGCACCAACTGCATCAAGATCCTTTACATTGTCGAAGAGGAGGTGCCGATCGTACAATCCATCCGCGCCGGCAAACTGAATGGGCCCGCAACCGTACTGCTTGAGGAGTTTGGTCGCATCTTGTTGCGAGACTGCACTCATCGGAATCTCTCCTTCCAAAGCGCCGATCGAACTTCTTGTCCACCGATTTCAGCTATGAGGCTTTGCGTGCTTTTTCGTGCGGCCACGTCCAACCGGCAATATCGGGTCTGTCAATACCGTGCTTGAACGCGTAATCCCGGCAAGCAATCTGCTCGTTGCGGAATCTATCCGACGCCGCGCTTCCGATTTTCCGCAACATGGGAACGTACTTGATCGCGTCCATCGCCAAGGTATAGCGGTCGATCTCATTCTCGATCGCCAGCTCAAAAGGAGTATTGATGTTTCCTTTTTCCCGATAGCCGTGAGCGTGCAGGTTTTGATGGTTGGTGCGGCTGTAAGTCAGACGATGAATGAGCCAGGGATATCCGTGAAAATTAAAAATAATTGGCTTATCCGTGGTGAAGAGCAGATCGAAATCTATGTCCGACAGACCGTGAGGATGGTCTGTTCTGGGTTGCAACCTGAGAAGATCAACCACATTGATGTATCGAATCTTGAGGTCAGGAAACGCTTCGCGCAGCATCATGATGGCTGCCAGAGTTTCCTGCGTGGGGATGTCGCCGGCTGAGGCCATTACCAGGTCGGGTTCGACGCCCTGGTCATTGCACGCCGGTTCCCACCTGCCGATTCCCTTGGTGCAATGGGTGATGGCCTGATCCATGGTGAGATATTGAAGGTGTTTTTGCTTGTCACAGACGATGACGTTGACGTAGTTCTCACTCCTCAGGCAATGGTCGGCGACAGACAATAGGCTATTGACGTCAGGAGGCAGGTAAATTCGCACCACTGCGGAGCTCTTGTTCAGGACCACGTCCAGGAAGCCGGGATCCTGATGAGTGAAACCATTATGGTCTTGCCGCCACACGGTGGAGGTGACCAGGATGTTGAGAGACGCAATCTTGTCGCGCCACGGGAGATGGTTGGTGATGGTAAGCCACTTGGCGTGCTGGTTGAACATGGAATCGATGACATGGATAAACGCTTCGTAGGACGAAATGAAACCATGGCGTCCTGTAAGCAGATAGCCCTCGAGCATTCCCTCCACAGTGTGCTCACTCAGCATTTCTAAAACCCGGCCGTCTGGACTGAGCTCACCGCCGTCCGCATCTTCGGGAAAGTACTCTTCAATCCAGAATTTCTTGCTTACCTCGTAGATATCCTGCAACTTGTTCGACGAATTCTCATCAGGCCCGAAGACCCGGAAGTTTTTCATGTTGGACTTCATCACATCCCGGAGGAACGCGCCCAACGGACGAGTGTTTTCTGCTTCGATGGTCGCGGGAGCATCGAACTTTATGGCGTAATCCCGGAAGTCTGGAAGACGGAGAGCCTTTTTAGTATGCCCCCCGTTGGTGTGAGGGTTAGCTCCCATGCGCCGGGCTCCTGTCGGTGCAAGTTCCTTAAGCTCGGGGATCAGGGTTCCTTTTTTATCAAAGAGCTCGTCTGGCTTGCAGCTACGCATCCACGCTTCGAGCTCAAGCAAACGCTTGGGATTGCTCTTAACGTCTGCCATCGGCACCTGGTGCGAACGCCAGTAGCCTTCTAGCTTGTGGCCATTAACTTCTCCGGGAGCACTCCAGCCTTTGGGGCTGCGCAGAACAATCATCGGCCACCGGAAACGCTCAGCCTTCCCCGTCTTTCGTGCCGTCTGTTGATTTTTGCGAATCTCCGAAACGCAGTGCTCCACGGTGGCCGCCATCGCCTGGTGCATGCTCTCGGGTTCAGACCCTTCCACAAAGTACGGCGCCCAACCGCAACCGCGGAAAAATTCTTCCAGCTCCTGGTGACTGATTCGCGCAAGCAAGGTTGGATTGTTGATCTTGTAGCCATTAAGATGCAGTATCGGCAGCACAGCTCCGTCCCGAATCGGATTGATAAATTTGTTGATGTGCCACGATGTCGCGAGTGCCCCGGTTTCTGCTTCACCGTCCCCCACGACAGCAGCGACAATCAGATCTGGATTGTCAAAGGCGGCGCCACAAGCATGTGAAAGGACGTATCCGAGTTCCCCCCCTTCGTGGATCGAGCCGGGAGTCTCAGGCGTGCAATGACTACCGATGCCGCCCGGAAACGAGAATTGCTTGAAAAACGCATGCATACCTTGTTCGTCTTCGCTCTTGTCGGTATAGATCTCGGAATAGGAGCCTTCCAGATAGACCGGGCCGAGAACCCCTGGTGCCCCGTGCCCGGGCCCCGCAAGAAAAATCATGTCTAAATCGTGTTTCTTGATGAGCCGGTTGAGGTGAAGGTAGATAAACGATAATCCCGGACTCGAGCCCCAATGGCCCAGAAGCCTATTCTTGATGTGCTCTGCCTTGAGAGGTTCCCTGAGAAGGGGATTGTCCTGAAGATAGATCATGCCCAGCGACAGGTAGTTACATGCATTCCAATAGGCATGCACCTTACGCAATTCGTCGGCGCTGAGCGGCTTTCCTGACACCGTGGCTCTGGCTGGTCCGAATGCGCTCAGAGGATTGCTGACGGTTTCATTCTTGATGGCTTTCTTTAAAGGTTTCGCTTCTGCGACGGGCGTCATATAGATTTATCTCTCCTTGATCAGTACTTTTCGGGTACGAATCTGCGTCCTTCGAGCGTCGCCTGATCATCGTAGGCTCGCTTCATTGAACGCTTAGGTAGTTTGATCTTCTCCCGCGGGAACTTCTTATACGGGATCAGGCTTAGGAGATGTGTGATGCAGTTGAGGCGCACCCGTTTCTTGTCGTCGGATCGCGCAATGTACCAGGGGGCATCCTTGGTATCGGTGGCGTTCAGCATCTGATCGCGCGCCCGCGAGTAGTCATACCAGCGCTCACGGGAAGGTAAATCCACCGGGCTGAGCTTCCATTGACGCAGCGGATCTTCTATGCGAGCCGCAAACCGTCGCTCCTGTTCATCGTTGCTCACTTCTAACCAGAACTTGATTAAGATAATCCCGGTTTCTATAAAATACTTTTCAACAAGTGGGCATAATTCGAGAAATCGATCGCGCTGTTCCTTCGTGCAAAAGCCCATCACATGTTCCACACCGGCGCGGTTGTACCAACTGCGGTCAAAGATCACAATTTCACCAGCCGCCGGAAAATGCGTGATATAGCGCTGCATATAAAGTTGAGTCTTCTCGCGATCTGAGGGAGCGGGAAGGGCTACAACGCGGAAGACTCGCGTGCTTACTCGCTCTGTAATGGCCCGTATCGTGCCGCCCTTACCTGCCCCGTCGCGTCCTTCAAAGATGATGACAACACGCTGCCCCTGTTTTTTCACCGATTCCTGTAGCAGGCAAAGTTGAACCTGGAGACGGCGTAATTCTTTCGCATATTCTTTTCCTGTCAGCTTCGAATTTTGAGCGCGAGGCTGTGTCTGTTTTTTCGTTGCCATAAGACTCCCTTCTACTGATTGCGGAATCGCCATGCGCTAAACGAGAAGAGCAAAATCGCAAACCCGACCAGCGCGAGCAGGTTCGGCCACAGTGCTGCCCACGGGCATTCTTCAAGGTGACGCCACTGCAGCTGAGTCGCAGTAAGGACGAAAAGCATTACCGCGAACCCCCTCCTGAGTGCGGTGACTAGTTTTCCGCGTGATTGGATGGACGATATGCATTTGTCTTGATAACACTGAAGTCGAGGCGCTCCGGCCACCACGACCAGGGATCGACGGAGGCTCTTCCGCTGACTTGAAACACCCTCAATACCGACAAACTGTAGAGGCATTACAACGAAGGCGAAACTAGGTGTTTCCCTAGTTTCGCGACCACTTATGCAAGACCACTATGGCTTGTCAAAACTCTCTAACTCCCAGATGCTGTCAGGTTTGGTCCAGAGAGTTTAAAGCCGGGTTTGGGGAGAAAGGAAGCGACGAACATGTTCAACAAAACAATTGATCCACACATCCAAGAGAGCAACCAGGATCCGCTAGGATCCTTTCTCGAAAATCTAATCAGACAGGAGATTTCTCCCGGCATAGATCGCCGCGCATTTTTAATGAGGAGCGCCTTGATTGGCGCCATGGCTGTTATCACGGGACGTCGTGCAATCGCCCAAATACCAAGCTCCAAACCGAAGGGAGTATCGGGAGGCCCACCTCAGCCGGCGCTCTCACCTGATCTGGCTGTTGTGAAGGACCAAAAGGGGCCAGTGATGACCCTCCTGGACGAGTTTTACAAGGTGGGTCCCGGCCCGTCGAGCTCCCATACGATCGGTCCAATGCGCATTACATACGACTTTTACCAGCGTTGTACAAAACTGCCACCCGACCAGCTCAGCAAAGCGACGGCACTCAAGGTTCACTTGTACGGCAGTCTGAGCGCCACCGGAAAGGGACACGGAACGGAACGGGCTTCGCTCGCAGGGCTGATTGGCAAGGAGCCGGCGACAGTCGATCCGCTGTTTCTCGACGGCCTGCGGGACAAACCTGACCAGACTTTTCCCGTGCAGCTCGGGTCAAAGTCGGTGAACGTTTCGCTCAAAGATGTGGTCTTTGATGCAACCAAGGGCGACTTCCCTCACCCCAACACGATGAAGGTTATGCTCATGGCCGGAGACAAGGTGCTCCTCGAGCAGGAGTACTATTCGGTGGGTGGCGGGTTTATCGAATGGAAAGGGTATACGCCTCCTAAGAAGAATCCTCCGAAATACCCGTTCGCCACGATGAAGGAATTGCGGCAACACGCCGAGCAGAATAATCTGACGATCCCACAAGTTATTTTGGCTAACGAAATGGCGATTCCAGGCAGAAGCCAGGAAGAGGTCTACGCTTTCATCGACAAGATCACAGGCGCAATGGTGGCGATCGTAAAATCGGGGCTCAGCATAGAGGACGACGTTTTGCCCGGGCCCATCAAACTTCACTCCAAGGCGGCAACCGTCTACAAGCGCGCCCAGGATGATGCCTTCCAGTCGGACCGGGGAATCGGCACGCTGGCAGCCTATGCTTTGGCCGGGTCCGAAGAGAATGGGCGGGGTCACCTCGTCGTCACCGCCCCGACAGGAGGTTCAGCAGGCGTTATGCCCGCACTTGTCTACGGGCTGGGAGAAGGCGGCCGCAAGCTTCCACAACAGAAGATACGCGAAGGCATGCTCGCCGCAGCCGCTATCGGCTACCTCTGCAAACACAACGCCACACTATCCGCTGCCGAGGGCGGCTGTCAGGCCGAGATCGGCGTAGCCTCGTCGATGGCTGCCGCACTAATCGCGGCTGCATACGATGCTCCGCCTCGCGTCCTCGAAAACGCCGCAGAATCGGCACTGGAGCATCATCTCGGAATGACCTGTGACCCGGTCGCCGGATACGTGCAGGTACCTTGCATTGAGAGGTGTGCATTCGGCGCTGTTAAGGCGTGGACAGCGTGGGCCATTGCAAGTAACGAAATCGAGTCGAGGCACAGAGTGGGTTTGGATGAAACCATAACCGCCATGGCCCAGACCGCCAAAGAAATGAACAGCAAGTACAAGGAAACCAGCGAAGGCGGACTCGCACTTTCTGTGACGCTCTGCTGAGTATGCCCCCAGCAACAATGGTTAGCGCAGAGTACGTATGAATCACACAAAAACAGCTTTGGAGACAGGGACCGCAGCCGCTAACAGCCTTAGGATGGCTGCAGGCGCATGGGTATTGGCCGCGGTCTACTACTTCTATCAATACGCGCTCCGTTCGGCGCCCTCGGTGATGATGCCTCAGTTGTCAGAAGCCTTTGGGCTCAACACGCTTGGCATAGCTTCGGTCGTGGGTCTTTTCTACTACGGATATTCGCCGTTCAGCCTGGTCGCTGGCGCTGCGATGGATCGACTGGGAACAAGGAAGGTTCTCCCGATTGCCTGTGCAGTGGTCGGCGTTGGCGCTCTGTTGTTCGCTACAGGCAGCAGCGGTGCCGCAAGTGCGGGCAGAGTGCTGCAGGGCGCGGGAGGGGTCTTTGCGTTAGTGGGCGCCATCTACATCGCCACGAAAAACTTTCCGGCTTCCAGGGCAGCTACGCTCGTCGGCGCGACGCAGATGTTCGGAATGGCCGGAGGGTCGGCCGGGCAATTCGTAGTTGGACCAATGATCGGGCGCGGCCTCGCATGGGATCGTTTCTGGATTGGTATGGGCATCGCAGGTTTAGGGCTTAGCGCTCTTCTTCTCATCTTATTGCCTAAAGAAAAACCATCAGAGCAACCCGCCAGCTCGTGGCGCAGCATGGTCAAACCGTTCGGCGTCGTCTTCGGAAATCCGCAGTCAATCTTGTGCGGCTTGATCGCAGGGCTGCTTTTCATTCCAACCACAATTTTCGACATGGTTTGGGGCGTACGTTACCTTCAGGAGGCTCACGGTCTCGACTATGCCTCAGCAGTTATGCGCTCGGCAGCGGTTCCCTTCGGTTGGATCATCGGCTGTCCGCTGCTGGGTTTCATTTCAGATCGGCTCGGTCGACGAAAGCCTGTCATCATCGGCGGCGCAGCGATTCTTCTGCTCAGCCTCGCCTGGATACTCTTTGGCAGCACCGGCGTCTTTCCTCCCTACGTGATCGGCCTTGTAGCAGGAATAGCGTCCGGAGCCGCCATGCTGCCCTATACCGTGATCAAGGAAGCTAACCCTCCCCAATTTGGCGGGACCGCGACCGGGGTGATCAATTTCCTTAACTTCACGTTCAGTGCTCTTCTTGGTCCGGTCTTCGGATGGCTCCTTCTACACATCTCCGGAACCTCCGGCGTGATGCAAAGAGAACACTACCAGGCAGCTTTTGCGCCACTGCTGCTTGGTGTAGCCGCCGCCATCGGGCTGTGCTTTCTATTGAAGGAAACAGGGCCGGCCGCCAGGCCCTCAACCGAGGTATAGGAGCTTCGAATGAGTCAACCAACCGGGACTGGTAAATACGAACAGATGTTAACGAAGTGCAAGCATCTGACACCGATTCCCACTGCAGTGGCGCATCCCTGCGAGGAGTCTGCGCTGACGGGTGCGATTGAAGCGGCAAATCTGGGACTGATCGTTCCAATCCTTGTCGGGCCGCGGGACAAGATCGAAGCCACTGCCAGGTCCGCAGGAGTTGACATAAGTGGATTTGAGATCGTGGACGCTCCCCACAGCGCCGCATCTGCGGTCAAAGCGGTCGAACTGCTGCGTGAAGCTAAAGCGGAACTCCTGATGAAAGGCAGCCTTCATACCGACGAGTTGATGGCCGCGGTTGTCTCACGCGAAGGAGGGATGCGTACAGGCCGCCGCATCAGCCACGTCTTTGTGATGGATGTTCCCACCTATCACAAGGTGCTGTTCGTAACGGATGGCGCCATCAATATCGCACCCACACTGGAGGACAAGGTAGACATCTGTCAGAACGCAATCGATCTCATCGTCGCGCTCGGGATTAAGAAACCTAAGGTCGCAATTCTGGCAGCGGTTGAAACAGTGAACTCGAAGATGCAGGCGACCATCGATGCCGCGTGTCTTTGCAAGATGGCGGAACGGGGTCAAATTAAAAACGCCCTGCTGGATGGCCCTCTCGCCTTCGACAACGCAATCAGTAAGCAGGCCGCAGAGACAAAAGGTATACGTTCTGCTGTCGCTGGTGACCCGGATATCCTTCTGGCGCCGGATCTCGAAGCCGCGAACATTCTGGCCAAGCAACTGAGCTTCCTGGCCAATGCAGACAGTGCGGGATTGGTGCTGGGCGCAAGAGTTCCAATCATCCTCACCAGTCGCGCCGACAGTGTGCGGTCACGCATTGCAAGCTGTGGAGTCGCCATGCTGGCCGCCCATGCTCGTCGAAAACAGATGTAGAGGATCTCTATGGACGACTACACTCTCGTGCTCAATGCAGGCTCATCAAGCCTGAAATTCTGTGTCTTCCAGCGCGCCCGCGAAAAGAAGTGGGAAGTTGCGGCGCGCGGTCAGATCGAGGGCATCGGAACCTCGCCACAGCTTTCAGCGAAGAGCGATCAGGGCGAAACGCTCGTAAAGCAGAGTCTGGGTGCCGAAGTTGCTGATGGAAACGCCGCCATTGAAGCGTTGGGGTCCTGGCTGCGATCCAAGTGGGCAGGCGCCAGAGTGCTGGGTGTCGGCCATCGTGTCGTCCACGGAGGAGTGCGATTTGCGCAGCCGGTTGTCTTGACGCGTCAGATTCTGAAGGATCTGTCTGAACTCATTCCCCTTGCCCCGCTGCATCAGCCTTACAATCTCGCAGCTATTGAGGCTATCTTTAATCGTCTGCCGGATGTGCCGCAGGTGGCTTGCTTCGACACCGGCTTTCATGCTGGTCATCCACAACTGGCGAGCCTGGTGCCGCTGCCGAGAAGCCTTTGTCAATCGGGCCTGCAACGTTACGGATTCCATGGCTTGTCTTATGAGTTCATCGCGTCTGTGTTGCCCGATGTCGCCCCCGAGATTGCCAAGGGCCGTGTCATCGTCGCACATCTGGGGAGTGGCGCAAGTCTATGCGCCATGAAAGATGGGAAAAGCATAGACAGCAGTTTTGGTTTCACTGCACTGGATGGACTGTGCATGGGGACCAGACCGGGCGCCATTGATCCCGGCGTGGTCTTGTATCTTTTCCAAAACCTCGCACTCTCCACTAAAGAAGTGGAGACCATCCTTTACAAGCAATCCGGTTTGCTGGGGATCTCCGGTATCAGCAATGACATGCGCGATCTGCTTGGCAGAAGCGAACCCGAAGCCCGCCTGGCGGTGGATTACTTCATCTACCGCGCTGCAAAGGAGATCGCCGCGTTGGCTGCCGTTTTGGGCGGCATCGATGGCTTGGTTTTCACTGCAGGGATTGGTGAGAATTCGGCTGAAATCCGAAGCCGAATTTGTGAGGCATGCGCATGGTTAGGCGTGGAGTTGGACCCGGAAGCCAACGCCAATCGGGGTCCGCGGATATCGACTCCACAGAGCAAGGTCTCAGCGTGGGTGATTCCGACCAATGAGGAACTCATGATTGCCCGCCACACTTGGTCGTTACTTGGATTGATGCAGCCCGCTTCCTAACCGGCGGAAACAGGAGAACTCTATATGACAATTGCTTCCTCTCACCAGACCGCACCAGAGGCAGCGACCTCCCCATGGCAGGGCTTCATGACGGGCCAATGGGAGAAGGAAATCAACGTTCGCGACTTTATTCAACAAAACTATGAGCCCTACGAGGGGGACGAATCCTTCCTCGCGCCGGCTACCGAACGGACCAAAAACCTATGGGCTCGCCTGAACAAGCTATTTGTGGAGGAGCGCAAGAAAGGAGTGCTCGACATCTCCCAGATTCCAAGCTCCATCACTGCGCATGGCCCGGGTTATATCGATCGCGAGAATGAAATCATCGTGGGCCTTCAGACGGAAGCTCCATTGAAGCGAGCGATCATGCCGAACGGCGGCTTTCGTATGGTGGTCACTGCACTGAAGGCCTATGGGTACGTCCCCGATCCGCACGTCGTCGAGATCTTCTCGAAGCACCGCAAGACTCACAACGAAGGAGTCTTCGACGCCTATACCGCGGACGTGAGGCGGTGTCGCAGTTCTCACATTCTGACCGGCCTGCCGGACGCCTATGGCCGCGGTCGCATCATCGGAGACTATCGCCGAGTTGTGCTGTATGGAGTGTCCCGACTCGTCAAACACAAACAAGCAGAAAAGCTCAGCCTCGACTCAGCGATGTCGACCGAAAACATCATCCGCGATCGCGAGGAACTCAGTGAACAGATTCGCGCGCTCAATGAGTTGCAGCAGATGGCCTCAAACTATGGCTTCGATATCTCGGGGCCTGCCCGCAGCGCGCGTGAGGCGGTGCAATGGCTGTACTTCGGCTACCTGGCTGCGGTGAAAGAACAAAACGGAGCCGCAATGTCGCTGGGCCGGGTTTCGACTTTTCTGGACATCTACCTCGAGCGGGATCTCGCAGCAGGCGCAATTACCGAACAACAAGCTCAGGAGATCATCGACGACTTCGTCATCAAGCTGCGTATTGTTCGATTTCTTCGCACACCGGAATACGATGATCTCTTTGCCGGCGACCCCACATGGGTTACCGAATCGATCGCAGGCATGGGAGATGATGGGCGGCCGCTTGTCACCAGGACCAGCTTTCGTTTTCTTCAGACGCTCTACAACCTCGGCCCGGCTCCAGAGCCAAACCTGACCATCTGGTATTCCCCACGTCTGCCTGATGGCTTTCGTAGTTTCTCCGCAAAAGTGGCTATCGACACCAGCTCGATTCAATTCGAGAGCGACGAAATCATGCGCCGCTCCTGGGGAGATGACGGAGCTATTGCCTGTTGTGTGTCTCCAATGCTGATTGGCAAACAGATGCAGTTTTTTGGCGCTCGAGCTAACCTCGCCAAGTGTTTGCTCTACGCCATCAACGGCGGCAGGGATGAGATCACAGGCGAGCAGGTCGCGCCAGTTCGCGAGGCGGTCCAGGGGGAATACCTTGACTACGAAGACGTAATCGACAAGTTCGAAAATATGATGGGTTGGCTCGCAGACGTCTACGTCAACGCCATGAACATCATCCACTACATGCACGACAAGTATGCCTACGAGCGCATTGAAATGGCACTCCACGATTACTCTCCACTGCGAACCATGGCCTTCGGCATGGCTGGTATGTCGGTCGTTGCCGACAGCCTGTCGGCAATGCGTTACGCAAAGGTTCGCGTAATTCGTGACGCGTCCGGACTGATAACGGACTATGCGATTGAAGGTGAGTTTCCTGTCTTCGGCAACAATGATAATCGCGTGGATCACCTGGCTTCCTGGCTTGTCAACACGTTCATGGGCAAGCTGAGAAAATATCCGACGTATCGCAATGCCACCCACACACAATCAATCCTGACCATCACCTCCAACGTCGTGTACGGCAAGAGTACCGGCAATACTCCTGATGGAAGGCGTCGCGGCGAGCCGTTCGCGCCGGGCGCCAATCCGATGCACGGACGCGACACGCATGGTATCCATGCATCCGCTGCGTCTGTCGCGAAGATTCCGTATCGGGATGCCGCCGATGGCATTTCTCTCACTACCACATTAATCCCCGAAGGCCTCGGTAGAGTTGCCGAGGATCGCATCATCAACTTGCGCAGCATGCTGGATGCATTCTTTGGCTCCACGGGTTTTCACATGAACGTGAATGTGTTAAACCGCGATACCCTTCTGGACGCGATGGACCATCCGGAAAACTATCCACATCTGACCATCCGTGTCTCGGGATACGCCGTCAACTTCGTGCGGCTGACTCGCGAGCAACAAATGGATGTGATCAGCCGCACATTCCATGGGGCCTAGGCGAGGATATGAGTGAAACGCGTTTGATTTCATTGGAAGCGAAGAACCCTTTTGAGTTGCGAGTGGATCTGGGCAACGGAGTGCCGGAGTCCGATGTGCGCACCGCACTTGCCACCGGAGACATGGGATTTTTGCACTCATTTACCAGCGGCTCAGCCGTAGATGGACCCGGCGTTCGCGTCGTTGCGTGGACGGCTGGATGTCAGTTTCGATGCTTGTACTGCCATAACCCGGACACCTGGACGATGAGCAACGGCATCCCCGTCACGTTAACTCGGGCAACAGAGGAGCTTCGCAAGTATCGTCAGGGGCTAAAAATCATGTCCGGCGGATTCACGTTGAGCGGTGGCGAGCCTCTCATGCAGGACCGGTTTGCAGTCAAACTGTTCACCTCAGCGAAAGCGATGGGGATCCATACTGCGTTGGACACGAATGGCGCTTTCGGCGGTCGTCTCAGCGACGCTGAACTCGAGCAAATCGATCTCGTATTGTTGGACATCAAGACGTGGGATTCGGAGCGCCATCGTCATCTCACCGGGATGGACAACGCCCCCACTCTGGATTTTGCGCGCAGGCTGGCCGAGCGTAAGAAGGCAGTGTGGCTGCGATTTGTGCTGGTCCCTGGGCTCACCGATAGCGATGACAACATCACCCGGATTGCGAAATTTGTTGCCGGCTTGGGAAACGTAGAACGTGTCGACGTCCTGCCGTTTCATCAAATGGGCAGATTCAAATGGAAAGATCTCAAGCTTGACTACAAGCTCAACGATGCTCAGCCACCAACTTCTGAAGCGGTTGAGCACGCCTGCGCGCTATTTCGTGCTGAAGGGCTTAGAGCATTCTAATTACTGAAACCAATGGCTTCATCGTCGTTACTGATCGTGACTATCATCACTGATCATCGCCGAGTTCGATCTGGTCTTCGACGTCGTGATCGATCTTGTGGGTGTCGAGTGTGAGCAGAGGCAGATGCTTTAGGCGCAACTGATCGTTCATGGCTTTGAGGTCGGTTTTCTTTACTGCGTCCCACTTTTGCAAGAGATCGGCGAGCGGTTTGGATGCGATTTGACCGGCCTCGATCTGTGCGGTTGTGGGAGCAGCGTCTGCGTTCTGGACCGAGTGCTCGAGCCGTGAGAGCTGCAGGCGCAGCGAGGTGAGCGTTGCAGGTCCGCCACCACCGCCGCGGCGAAAGCCTCCCTGATCACTGCCTGCGATGGCGTCCAGCTTCGCCTTGAGTGCCTGAGCGTCGGTGCCGGGAATGGCGGAGCCTTGCGACTTCATCTGATCGCGAAGTACGGTGATCTCGTGAATTGCCACGGTGGTCCTGAGCATGTCGTCGTACATGGACTTCGAGACGGTGAACTGCTGCTGGAGGTCGGTCATGGAGGTCTTGACGCGCGGGTCCATCATGACCTTGAGTGGCTGCGACAGGGTTTCGGTGCCGGCGATCAGGCGAACGGTGTAGTCACCGGGCATGATCCAGGGCGACGTCGGCACAGAGGGTGTGTTGTGGGGTACGGCTTCGCTTGCGTCGGGGCCAGTGGACATTCCCGGGACGGCGGGATAACGCATATCCCAGAGGTAGCGATGATGTCCCGGCTCGCTTTCCACGATGCGAGGTGGCCGCGCCCAGAGGGTTGGGTCAGGATAGCGAGGATCGAGCGGCGGAACGGGATCGGTGCTGTTGAAGCGAGCTACGCTCTCGCCTTTGCTGTCGAGGATCTCGAGCGTGACTACGCCTTTGAACTTCGGACCGATGTAGTAGTCGATCATGGCGCCGACGGGAGGATTTTCTCCAGCGGCCATGTCGGGCGGCCAGGGGGTTGGCGGGTTCATGTTGTTGCGGATGCGGATGGCGGTTTGCGGTGCGTAGAGATGCGCGTTGGCGGCGGCTGTTTTTTCCGCGGCCTGACGGAGTGGAGTTACGTTGTCGAGGATGAGGTATCCGCGACCGTGAGTTGCCGCGATGAGGTCGTCGTCTTTGACTTCGAGGTCGCGGACGGAGCTGGCGGGCATGTTGAGACGGAGGGATTGCCAGTGGTCGCCGTCGTCAAAGGAGACGTAGACCTGGGTTTCGGAGCCGGCGTAGAGCAGGCCTTTGCGTTTTGGATCTTCGCGGATGGCGCTGGTGGCTGCTCCGTCGGGGATGCCGTTGTTGATCTCTTTCCAGGTCTTGCCGCCGTCGTGGGTGCGGAAGAGATGGGGCCGCATGTCGTCGAGGCGGAGAGTGTTGACGGCTGCGTAGTCGGTGAGGGCGTCGAAGTGGCCGGCGTCCATGTTGAAGACCTTCCAGAAGGGCTTCAGCTCAGGTGGGGTGACGTTGGCCCAGTGTGCGCCACCGTCGGCTGTGGTCCAGATGAGGCCATCGTCCGTGCCGGCCCAGAGGCGATTAACGTCGAGCGGGGAGAGGCCTAGGGCGTAGATGACTCCGCGACGGGTAGGTTGTGCGGCTGGGGTGTCTTTATAGGTGCCGATGACCGGCGGAATCTCCCAGGTCTCGCGGCTTAGGTCGGGGCTGATCTCGTTCCAGCTTTTTCCGCCGTCCTTGGTGAGCCAAAGGGTGTTGGTGGCTAAGTAGAGGTTGTGTGGATCGGCTGGCGAGAACTGGAGCGGCTGGGTGCGGAGGACGCGATAGGTGCGAAGAGGCTTGGGCTCGACGTCCTGAATCTGGCCGGTGCGGCGGTCGTACTTCGTTACTTTGCCGCCGTAGACGATGTCGGGATTTAGGGGATCGGGCGCGGCGTAGCCGTATTCTTCGATGCCGACGGGATGCCAGTCGTGGAAGGTGATGCGTCCATCGTCGCTGCGGCTGGGGACGCAGGCGCTGCCGCTGTCCTGCTGCCCTCCGCAGACGCGATAGGGGAAGGCGTTGTCGGCGGTGGCGTGGTACATCTGCGCGGTGCCCTGGTTATACCACTGGGTCCAGGTCTCGCCGCCGTTCTGTGAGATGATGACGCCCTGGTCGCTCGCGAGGGCGATGATCTTTGTATTGTTGGGGTTGATGAAGACGTTCTGGTAATCGTCGCCGCCGGGGGCGCCGCGAAGACCGAACCAGGTGCGGCCCTTGTCCGTGGAGCGCCAGGTGACGACGCTGGCTACGTAGACGGTGTCGGGATCTTTGGGGTCGACTTTAGGGACGGGAACGTCACCGCCGCCGATGCGGGCTTCGGGGCGACTATCGTTGTCGGGAGTGTGGACCCAGTTGACGCCTTCGTCGTCGGAGCGATAGATGCCTACGGTGTTGTGAGTGGTGGCGATCGCGGCGTAGATGCGCTTGGGATCGGTGGGGGAGATGGACATCTGGACCTGAAGGATGTCGTCGGGGAGACCATTGCCGGTGAGTTTGTTCCAGGTGTCGCCGCCGTCGGTGGATTTGTAGAGACCGCCTTCGGCGCCGGTCCAGGAGCCGTTCTCCCATGGGGCCTCCTGACGCTGCCACATGCCGCAGAAGACAACTTTGGGATCTTTGGGATCGATCTGAACTTCGGAGGCACCGGTGCGGTCGTTGGTGAAGAGGACGCGCTTCCAGGTTTTTCCGCCGTCGGTGGACCGATAGAGGCCACGCTCTTCGTTGGGGCCGTAGGGATGGCCGGTGACGGCGACGAAGACGCGGTTGGCGTCGCCCGGATCGATGGCGATCTGGCCGATCTGCTGGCCGCTGCCGAGGCCGAGATGGGACCAGGTTTTGCCGCCGTCGGTGGATTTGTAGACGCCGTCGCCGGTGGAGAGGTCGGGACGCTGAAGCCCTTCGCCACTGCCTACGTAGAGGGTCTCGGGGTCGCTGTCAGATACGGCGATGGTGCCGATGGAGCCGGAGGGCTGGTTGTCCCAGACGCTGTGCCATGTGGCTCCGGCGTCGGTGGTCTTCCAGACGCCGCCGTTGACTGCTCCGAGGTAGAAAGTCGCGGGCTGGCTTGGAACTCCGGCGAGGGCGCGGGTTCTGCCGGCGCGCATGGGGCCGATCTGACGCCAGCGCATGTCGGAGAAGAGCTGAGGGGAATATGCACCGCTTTGAGCGAAAGCGCTCACAGCAGCACCGAATCCAAGCAGAGCGGAGAGAAAGAGACTGCGGCCGTTCATCGTCACGTTGGCTCCTGATGGATGCGAGGTACGCGGTTCCGGGGTTGCAGACCGGAGTATCTCGGTTGGAGGAATTTCTAAGTAGTGTATGGGAAACGAACCGAAAGGGAAGAAAGTCTCAGTTTGCCGACTAAGGACGCGTCCTGCGGATGGGTTGATCCGTCGTTACAATGACACAAAACAATCAGTTTGCTGTTTGAATTCCGCATCGCCCTCGAAGGAGGATACGCCATGTCCTTGTTCTGCCGTCGAAGAATTATCGTCTCGCTCCTTTTTCTACTTCCTGCCTTGAACGTAGCGCTGCCAGCGCAGCAAACTGCCGGATCGGGCGGCCAGTACTCCGATGCGCTTCTGTCGGGACTCCATTGGCGCGATGTTGGGCCGATGCGTGGGGGACGGTCGTACGGGGTTGCGGGCAGTCCGAGCCAGCCGGATACGTTTTATTTCGGCTCGGTGGGCGGAGGGGTCTGGAAGACGGTCAATGCCGGGCGCACTTGGTTTCCGATCTCGGACGAGGGAATACCGATTGGATCGATAGGGGCGATTGCGGTGGCTCCGAGCAGCTCCAGCGTGGTCTATGTCGGGACGGGGGAGCCTGATATCCGCAGCCAGCACTCTTACGGGATTGGGATGTACAAATCGATCGACGAGGGGAAGACGTGGACGCATATTGGACTGGAGAAAACTGAACACATTGGCCGGATCGCCGTGGATCCGACCAATCCCGAACGTGTCTTCGTCGCAGCTTTGGGCCATGTTTACGATGCGAATCCTGACCGGGGGCTCTATCGCTCGACGGATGGCGGGGCGCACTGGAAGAAAGTTCTTTTCAAAGCCTCGGACCCCGACAATGTCGGCGCGATCGATGTCGCGATCGATCCGAAGAATCCGCGTGTTGTCTATGCGTCGTTGTGGGCTACGCGTCGTCCACCGTGGTCGGTCTATGCGCCCTCGTATATGCCCGGAAGCGGGTTGTATAAGTCTGTCGACGGAGGGGAGACGTGGAAGCAGCTTACTGGCAGTCTGCCGAACGATGAGTTTGTCGGGAAGATCGGAATCGCAGTGTCGCCGACCAATCCGAAGCGGCTTTGGGCGGTGGTGGATGACATTGGCGCGCCAGTCGCTCGTCCTCCCGCTGGTGGAGGTGCCGCAGCGAACGGATCGGAGCCCAAAACGGGCGGTGGAGTTTATCTCTCGGACGATGCGGGAGCGACGTGGCGACTGGTGAACTCCGAGACTCGGCTGTGGGGTCGGGGCTGGTACTTCGAGTCGGTCACGGTGGATCCGGTGAATCCTGACAAGGCGTACGTGATCAACACCGCTACTTATATGACGACCGACGCCGGCAAGACCTTTGTGCCGGTGAAAGGTGCGCCGGGTGGGGATGACTATCACCAGATCTGGGTAAATCCGCACGATCCGAACCGCATGGTTCTGTCGAGCGATCAGGGGACCGTGGTGAGCGTGGATGGCGCGAAGAGCTGGAGCACCTGGTACAACCAGCCTACAGCGGAGATCTATCATGTAGCGGCGGACAATCGCTTCCCCTATTGGCTTTATGGAGCGCAGCAGGATAGCGGCGGGGTTGGGGTGAGCACGTGGTCGCGCGAGGGAGTGCTTTCGTTCCGTAACTGGGAGCCGACCTGTCTTGCGGGTGAGAGCGATACCGTGCTTCCCGACCCAAAGGATGGCAACATTCTGTATGGGGCGGGAGCAGGCCGATGCGACCAGACTCTGAATATTCCTGCTTCGCTTGGCGGGCAGCTTCCGGCAGCTGATCCGGATAATCCGAACCGGAAGACGTGGACGCTGCCCCAGGTTTTCTCGGAGGCCGATGAGGCTCTCTACTATGCGAATCAGTTTGTGATGCGAACGCGTGATCGAGGACGAACCTGGCAGAAGATCAGTCCGGACCTGAGTCGCATGAACCCTGCACTTCCTGCGAACCTTGATCCCGTCACGGCTAAGGACGTCGACCAGCCGATGACGTCACGGTTTGGTGTGGTCTACACCATCAGCCCTTCGCCTCTTAGCGCAACGACGGTGTGGGTGGGGACTGACGATGGTCTGATTCATGTCACTCGCGACGACGGGAGGAATTGGACGGATGTGACGCCTGCCGCAATGACAGCGTGGAGCAAGGTGTCGCAGATGGATGCCGGACATTTCGATGTCGAAACGGCGTATGCGTCGGTGGATCGTCATCGCCTGGCGGACAATAAGCCGTACATCTACCGCACCCACGATGGCGGGAAGACCTGGAAAAATGTCGTCGCAGGGATTCCCGAGGGAGCTTACGTCAATTCGGTGAAGGAAGACACGAAGACGAAGGGGCTGCTGTACGCGGCAACGGAGCTTCGCGTTTATGTTTCGTTTGATGACGGGGAGAGGTGGCAGCCGCTGCAGAACAACATGCCGGTTACGAGCGTCCGGGATATTGTCGTGCACGGCGATGACCTTGCAGTTGCCACTCACGGCCGCGGGTTCTGGGTGATGGACCAGATGGCGGCTCTGCGGCAGATCGCTGCGAATGGCGGACAGATTGAATCGGCGAGTGTCTATCTGTTTCAGCCTGGCGAGACATTCGCTGTTCGTCCCGGGAGCATGAATGGCACTCCGCTGCCCCATGAGGAACCTCAGGAGCTGAACCCTCCGGCAGGCGTTGTGGCCTACTACTGGCTCAAGACGGCGCCAGCCGGACCTTCGAAGATCGAGCTTCTCGACAGCAAGGGAACGGTTCGCGCCTGCGCGGCGAGCGACACTCCGGTTCGCCCCGTTGATACCGAGGCGATCAATGTCCAGGCAATCTGGCAGCAGCCTGCTTCGCCACCTTCCGCAGAGGCTGGTATGCATCGCGTGGCTCTCAACGTGGCTGCACCGCGATTTGGCGAGGGGCCGCGAAGTGCCCCCCCTGTTCGCGACGCCTGTTCGCCCCCGGCAGGTACGCCGACTCCGTCTGCGGCTCCGCGGGCTCGCGGCCAGCGCGGTCCGTCGGCGCTCGAACCGGGCGACTACACGGTTCGGCTTACGGTTGACGGCAAGACGTACACACAGCCGGTGACCGTCAAACCGGATCCGCGCCCTACGCCCGTCGATCATGCGAATAGAGAGGCCGGCGACCATTCTTAGGCGGCATGAGGGCTGAGGGTGTTAGAACGTCGCAGGTAAGGAAGGTTGGACCTAGAAGGCTACGAGGCGGGCGGTAAACTGTACCTCCCGCGGACCTCCCAGGTGGGCGACGTTGGGAGCGAACAATGCTTGACCCGCCGTGAAGACTGGCGAACTGGGCAGGCCAAACAAGCTGATGCCTTCAGGGCCAAAGTTGCGATTCCCTGTTCCGGTTACGTTGAAGACGTCCATGAACAGGTCGAGGTGATGGCCGACCCCCTTGAGGGTAAAGTCTTTGACAATGCGAAGGTCGAGGTTCGCTAAAGATGATTGCCGCATGCTGTTGCGTGCGACCTCTGTGCCGCCGAGGATAGCGCGGTCATTCCAATCGTTAGCGTCGTTCTGTGTGTCGAAGCCGATGAGGGGCGTGTAAGGCTGGCCGGAGCGCGCGACCAGGATCGGGTTGAACTTGAAACCCACAGGCAGGTTGATTACTGCACTCAGGTTGAAGTTGTTTCGCACATCCAGAAGCGAGTCGGAGCGCTCTGCTTTCAGGTCGTATGGGTTCAGAGCCGAGGCGATGCTATATGGGCCGAGGTTCGAGTCGTCATCCTGGGTCTTCGAAAGCGTATAGTTCGCTGTTATTTGGGTGCGACGGGATATCTGTGAGGTCGCAGTTATCAGCAAGCCGTCGTAGGAAGAGTGTGCGGAAGACTGGTTAGCCATGAGCCGGCCGATTGCCGGATTTGGGCGCGTTGAAGGAAATACGGGGATACCGACGCTATTGTTCGTTGGTGGACTGAGGTTCTGGTCGATCTCGCGCTGCAGATGCCAGGTGCTGTTGTGAACATAACCTGCGGCGAGATTCAGTTTCGCGGTGATGTCGCGCTCGATGTCTACGGCAGCCTGGAACGACATTGGATTGCGAAAGTTCGAGTCGATTCCGGCAATGAAGGCGTGGGGTGTTGTCAGGCCTGCAGGGGGCGCGGACAAAGCATGAGGCGTTCCGGTGAGTGCGCCGGTCAGCGCGAGGACCTGCGGGTCGAAGTAGGTATCGGCAACTACAGTTTGGAGCCCGTTGTCTGCGAAGACTCGGTGGAAGAAGGTTGCGGGAGTTGGTGCGGAGTAGAGGCCTCCTGAAGTGCGAACGATAGTCTTCGCTGTTGGTGTCCATGCGAGACCGAGGCGCGGCTGCCATTGGGTTAGATCGTTAGGGATGAATTGCGTCTGGGCGACTATGGGTTGGGGTTGGGCGGCTGCGGATTCCACTGGCCAGCCCAACGAAGACCGGCGGTCAGAGTCAATCGTGGGCGAACAGTTATCTTCGTGTTGGCGAAGAGCCCGAGTTCGCGAACCGATCCGCTGTAGAGGGTATTGCCTGTGATGAAGGTCTGTTGAAAGCGGCGAGGGTGAAAAGCGAGATAGTCGGTCAGCGAGTTGTAGTCGAAGCGTGCGTTGAGGTTGGCCTCGCGCTGCTCATGAGCGGGATCGTAGGCGAAGGTGCCCCCCAGCGTGAAGAGCGTCGAGCCGCGGCTGATGGAAACGTTGTCACTTAGTTGGAGTTGTTCGGACGTGTAGAGATGTTGCCCGAGGCTGTCGCCTCCGAGGATACCGAAGCCGTTGATATTGATCTCAGGTGCGATGGAATTGGGAGTGAGGTTTCGGTGGTCCTGCGACCAGGAGACCAGGGCCTCATTGACGCTGCGGCTGCCGAGGACGCGGGTCCATGCCGCTTTGCTCCAAATGCTTTGACCGCCGAGTGATGAGGCGTTGTCGATGGTGCCGATGCTACGCGTCGAGCCATCGCCCACGTCAGAGGAACGCACTCGGTTCAGAGCAAGCTGCAGGTTGAGGGTGTTTGCGGAATTTACGACCTCATCGATACGTCCTAAGAACGCGGTGGGGCTGTTCTTCTCGATCACCTGGCCCTGCAGGCCCGAGAGAGAGCCTGGAACGGCGATGCCGGGAGCCTGAGCTTGAAACTGAGACCAGTAGGGAGCGTGAAGAAAGTCCTGCTCGAGGCCCGTGTAGAAGAAGGCGTGGGTGCCGCGAATCGGGCCGCCGACCGAGCCTCCGAAAGTGTTCTGCACGTTGTCGAGCGAGTTGCCAAAGGCGTCGGCAGAGGTGAGCGCAGAGGGACGGCCGGTGTAGAAGGCTTCTCCGTGATATTTGCTGCTTCCCTCTTTTGTTACTACGTTGATGAAGCCTGCGTTGGTGCCTCCGGTTTCGGCGCTTACCCCAGCGCGGACGATCTGGAATTCGCGCACGACGGTCTGGGGGAGAAAGAATGTTCCGTCGTTCGCACCGCGGCGGCCGCCGAGCAGAGGATCGTTGAAGTTCACGCCGTCGACTTGAGTGATGATGGCGGAGGAGCGTTGACCCGCGACGATGACGCCGTTGCTATAGGCGTCCTCCTTCACTCCGGGAGCGAGTTGGCCAAACTGGTTGAAGTCGCGGTCGCGGTTCGGGAGGTAAGTGACCTCCATGCCGGGAAAGAAGATTTTGGCGGCAGCGTCGTCGGTGTTGACTGGCGGCGCTACGGTGTTTCCCTCGGATGTTGGGCGGCGTGCGGTGACGGTGGTGCTCTGCGAGACGGTGGCTGTGCTCAGCTTGACCATTACCTGGATTGTGCTTCCGAGGCTGATAGTCAGCCGCACTGGTCGACGAGTGACAAGGCCCTTGCCAGTGGCCTCGACCGTGACCGCGCCGGGGACGAGGTTGGAGATGACGAATGAACCCTGGGAATCAGTGGTGGTTGTGCGTTTGGAGGATAGGTCGGTGTTGCTGACGGTTACGATCGCGCCAGCTACCGGGCGGTTTTGGGGATCGGTCACGGAGCCGCGAATGGACGCAGTATTGGTTTGAGCGAAGGCGTTGGAGGTGCTCGCTAGAAGAACAGTAGTTGCAAGAAAAAGGGCCGTGGCGATTTTCGACTTCATTAGAACGCAACCTTGGCCGAGAACTGGAATGAGCGCGCAGGCAATTGGTTGGTGATTCCCAGGAGGGGAAGGCCAAAGCCTACTCCCGCGGTTGCACCATTGCCCCATGTGCCACTGTATCCGACGAAGTTGGCGTGATTCAGTATGTTAAATGACTCGGCGCGGAGATCGAGTTGAAGTCGTTCGTGAATGAGGAAGAAGTTTCGGGCGATGAAGGGATTTACTTCGTAGATGTCTCCGCCTCGGCCGGTGTTGCGTCCTACGACGGCTCCGTTTATGACGGGGCGATCTGTGGTGGCTCCAGTGTTACCGCTGTTTGTGGTGCCGGTAACGATGTTATAAGGAAGCCCGCTTGCCAGCGTCATGAAGCCCCCGATGCGAATCTTGAGGGGCGCGATATAGGTGCCGCTTAGGACGAAGCGATTGCGCTGGTCGAAGATGGCGTTACCGACCTCGGCCTGACCGGTGAAGTTCGTGTCATTGGGATTCTGGCTTGGGATGTCGGGGTCTACGTTGTCGATGGCGTGGGACCATGTGTAGCTGGCCAGCAGTGAGAGTCCGTGGTTGAAGGTGTGATTGAGGTTGACGTCGAGCGCTTCGTAGTAGGAGTACCCGTTGTTCACGTCAGACTGAATAACGCTGTAAGGTGGCTGTGGATTGCTGGCCGTTGTAGCGCTGCAGGTCTTGTTCGCCTGTGCGTACCAGTAAATCCAATACGGGCGGGTGCAGTTTGCTGCCTGCGCTGTGCGGATCTGGTTGGGCGCTGTGCGAACGAATGGCGAGGGTGAGTCCACATCTAACGGCCGGTTGACGTGGAGAGTGTGCGCGCCGACGTAATCGACCGAGAGGACCCATGTTGGCACGAGTTGTTCCTCGAAGCCGAGCGTCCACTGCTCGGAGTAGGGATTCAGAAGTTTGCTCGGATAACCGACCAGAGTGGACGTGGGAAAAAACTGATTGAGGTATGCGTTTTGGCCGGGGCGGATGTAGAGGCTCCGCAGGGGAACCGGGGCACCTGGAGGAAAGGCAGGCAGAGGAGCGGCGGCAATGGAGGCAGGAAAGCCGATCTGCCCCGGCGTCGCCGTATAGTTGAAGACTCCGGTTGGGCCGGTCAGGGAGTAATTTGCCTGGGAGTTGTCAACGACCTGAGAGTAATAGAGACCGAAACCGCCTCTGAGAACGATCTTGCCTGTGCCGTTGACGTCGTAGGCAAAGCCGACACGAGGAGCCACATTGCCACGGGAGTCGGTGAAGGTTTGCTGATCATAACGGATTCCAAGATTGATGGTGAGATTGTTGGAGACGCGGTAGTCGTCCTGCGCGAACAGCGACCACAAGGTGTCGTCGACGGTGTAGCTGGCGTTTCCGTAGCTCTGCTGGTAGTTGGCTACGTTCGCGATGTTGTTGAGATAGGCGGAACTCTCGCAGAACGCTGCGCTTTGTGTGCAGGTGTTGTAGGTAAATTTGCCGAGGTAGATGGGCCCCCCAAACTCTTTGCTGTCTCCGCCGTTGTGGGCGTAGATTGCGTCGCCCCCAAACTTCAATTGATGTCTTCCCTTCGCAACGGAGAGTGTCTCGGAGATTTCATACTGGCGGTTCATCAGAAGCGCGGACTGCGATGTTCCTGAGGTGAACGTTCCTCCGGAAGAGATGGGAACAACGAACTGCGTGCCGTAGACGGCGGGGTCAAACTCTGTGATGGGCGATCCGAGTTGGAACTGCAGCCTGGCACTGTTGACCATCGTCGGGCTGAGAACTGCTGTGTCTCCGAGTTCGACGGAGTAGGTCTTTCTGCGGAATGTGCGAGCGACAGTGGGGAGGCTGCTTCCGCCGACGATGCCGTTGGGGTTGGTGTCGTAGAAGTCATCTGCGCTTCCGCGCCAAAAGATATTGTTGTTTGAAGACAGCTTGTGATCCAGGCGTAGGGTTGCGAGCCAGTCGCGGTAGTGTCCGATGAAGTTACCTGGGGCGAGCGGTGAAGTAACTGGGGAAGCACGATCTTGCCGGCTGTATTCTGCGCTTGCAGCGAAGTGCGTCAGCTTTTTCGATCCTATCGGGCCGGAGATCGCTGCAGCGGTCTGACCCAGCGTGTCGTTGGTAAGGTCGTTTCCGCTGTTGGCATTTCCGGAGTTGAATCCGGAGAGCGCAGCTTCTGTGCCTGAGGGACGCCATAGCTCCAGTACATCGCCGTGGTATTGATTTCCGCCGCTTTTGGTGACGATGTTAACGACGCTTCCCGTACTCCAGCCGTATTCAGCAGAAAAGCTGTTTGTAAGAACAGACATCTCGTCGACGGAGAACAGAGGGATATTTGTGAAGATCGTCTGTCGTCCCCAACTGTCGATCGCATTGGCGCCATCTACTTCAAACCAGGTCTGGCGGCGGCCCGATCCGTTGGTTGTGAATAGATTCTGATTCATGAAGATGTCGCCCTGATTCACGGCGGGACGGTTAGCTGCGCTGAGAAGAGGAAGGTAGGTGATCTTCCGGCCATAGAGGGGGGTGTCCGCAATTTTTGCGGCATTGAGGTAGATACCGAGTTGCGGCTCGTCGGTTCTGACTTCCCCGAGCGCTCCGGTGACGGTGACCTCAGTCTTTCCGCCGGCAACGCTCAGATGCATTTCGACGTTGGCGGTACTGCCGCCGGACAATGCGATGCCTTCGATCTTTGTTGGCGCAAAGTTCGCCTTGGAGGCGGAAGCAGTATAGGTTCCTGCAACTGGAAGGGCTCCCAGATAGAAGTTGCCGGATGCGTCGGTCTTCGCGACCTGTTGGAGGCCGGTCAGGGAGTTAACGATTGTGATCTCAGCATTTGGAATGCCCCCGTTTGTCTGGTCGACGACTCTGCCGTGGAGGGTGGCAGTATCCGGTGTCTGTGCGGGGAGGGCTAAGGTACCGGAGACGAGAACAGCAAGGAGCAAAGATGAAAGCTTGGACATGACCCTCCCAAGGAAGTCCTACTGTAGATGGCGGTTTATCGAGGATAACGCTAACTCAAGTCGTTGACAGACGGGTGGATAGATATACGGATACGACATCCAGCGAAGTACTACCAGCGGTAGTAGATGGCTTTGGCCACAGGAACAGCGGAGGGGAAAGGATGTCGAAGGGAAGCGACAGTCTTATTGGAGGAGTGATTCCAACAGAGGATAGATGCTGTGCACGACCTGAAGTTGAAAAAGCACAAAAGCAGAGACGATGAGCAGGAGAGATAGTCCAAGCCAGAAGAGCACCCTGAACGATGGGGAAATTCCTGTGGTCGGATCGGGTTGTTGCAAGAGGCGTTCTACTCGAACGGTGAGACCCTCCGGAGCCGCAAAGAGTCCGCTTACCAGAGGAGCCGATGTCTGGCTGCGTTCCAGTCGAGCTAATTTGATCAGTGCTTCGGCGAGCGCGATAGAGCGGAGCGGCTGGCCTCGTGTCGCAAGATCGTCCGCCGATAGCTCAGCGGATCTTTCCCAAAGATCCTCGACTGCCTGGAAGCTGCGTGTGAAGGGGAACAGATCGGGAGCAAGAAGCATCAGCAGGCGTTTGAGATTGTCGCCAGAAGACCGATGGGCTTGTTCGTGATCGAGGGCAGCCTGAAGCTGTTCTGGGGTCAGAGTATTCAACACGGACGGCGAGACGACTACCCTGGATCTGAAGAGGCCAACAAGGCCCATGGATGGAAATTCATCCACTTCTTTGTTGAGATACCAGGATCCTAAGCCTTCGCCAATCTGGAGTTTTTGGGTCAACAAAGTGGACTGAACCATCGCGCGCACTGCTCTTGCGATCGCGATTAGACAGATCAGGAAACCGAGGCCCGCGGGCACGAGACACAGCCAACCAATTTCTTCAGTAGCTCCGTTTCCCTCGTATTGAACGTAGCTTGGGACGCAAACGGCCAGTACGAACAAAATCGATAGACCCGCGGGAGCAAGTCTCAGGAGGAGCGAAATTCTCGAGACCTGCTGAGGCCGCAGCGACTGAGAAGCGCCGGTTAGCCAAGGGAAGAATCCATGGCTCAGCAGCCCAAGAGAAAGCTGGATCAGAAAGAAGGATGCGAAGCAGAGAATGGCCAGCCGCACGGAGTAGGTCGCAATCATAGCTTTTCCTTATGCTCAAACTGTTTTCGTCTTGACGCAATCTTCTTTTCCAATTCCTGCAGAAGCTCCTCGTCATAAGTTCCAACGGAGTCTAGAAGGTAGGAGACCAAGGGGATCGGAGACACGGAATTCGATCTTCCGGAGAGGTTCGTCGACCTTCGGCTTTGATCGTTTTGTCCTACGGTCCGATGGGCATAGCGATACCCGCGCCCTTCCTTCTGCCGGAGGAGAAGATCCTTCTTATATAGCCTATCCAGCGTTGTCATTACGGTGGTGTAGGCGAGGGGGCGGCTCAATTGATTGCAGATTTCGCGCACGGTTCCACCTCCGGTTTCGCAGACGAGGTCCAACACCTCGCGTTCCAGTGAACCGAGAAGAAGGAGTTTGAACGGATTTCTGGACCTGCGTGAATCTGTCATGACGAGATGGGTTCTACTGTTGTGCTGATTATGCGCCTGCGGCGAATCCGGAGGGAAGCAAGTGACGCAACCAGGATCAACAGGAAGCAGATTTCGACGAAGACTTTTTCTCCGTCGAGGAGATCGGCGCGGCCTGTCTTAAGCTCCGAGTCAGTAAACACTCCGTGAATGAACAGCAAAACGGCGGCGGGATAAACGAGAAGATGGGTCCGCTTCCACCATTTTCGCCCAATCCGCAGGCGATACAGAGAGGTTACGACGACAATAATCAGCACATAAAGAGCGATTGCCCCAAGCGTATTCTGCACCGGCTGCAGTGGCGACCGGATCGGCAGCACGATATCCAGCACACGAAAAGGAACACGCCGTACAAAGAGGAGGATGATCGGATGAATCAGGGTGAGCGTAATGGTTGCGTAAGCGGTGATTCGGTGAGCGTAGAAGAGATTGAAGTGACGGTGCGGCCAGTACTTTACCGGACTGTAGCGAACTGCCATCGATAGCCCAATGAGCAGGTTTAGCGTTGCCAGGGCAACGGCCGCCAGGCCTGCATAAGCGCTTAGGTCAACTAGATCCATCGCTCCCATCTGTTATTGGATCAGGTTATGGATCAGGCGCTGTCGAACGGGGCGCCTGATCCGGGTTACGCACTCCTCGCAGTTATTCGGAGGGCTTCATCGGTATAGCGGGGATGTTCTGATCCCGCACCACCTTGTTGAACTCCGCTATGTCGTGCGTCTGCACCTGTTTCAGCTGGTCTAACTGGACTTGCAGCTGCGCGGAAAGCTCCTTGAAGACTTCGTAACTTTGAGACGTTGGCGCTATGTCTGTCTCGGTTACGGTCGAAAGGAGCGAGGCCAGCTTGTTGTTAAGCTTGATGGGAAAGTTGAGCGCGTCTTCGTTTGCCCGAAGCTTTGTCTGGTAGATAGCGTTCTCGATCGGGTCGAGCTTGCCGAGAATCGCCTTCGCTGAGGAGGATATCTTCGCATCGCTGCTCTTCGCGTACTCGTCGAGCTGGTGGCGCGCCGCGCGGATATCGATGACAGCCTGATTTGCCTCCGAGACACGGTCGCGGATCTGCAAGGCGAGTTCAAGCTGCTTGTTGAAGTCGTCTGGAGTCGTGGAAGTTCTTGGATCCTTCTTGACGACGAACTTCTGGGTCTCGGTGTGGCCGTCGACAATCAGCTGAAGGGTATACGTTCCGGGGACGACTTGCGGTCCACGAAGACTTGCAGCCCACAGAATGATCCCAGGAAAGCGTGTGGCATCTGTGTAGTGCAGATCCCAGGCGAACCGATTGAGACCTACTTTGGCGGTAGGTTTCGGTGCTGCAGGTCTCTCGTCATCTTCCATGGACGGAGCTTCCTTGGGCTCGGCCTTCGACGAGACCTCGCGAATCAGCTTGCCCGATGGGTCCATGAATTTGAGGACTACGTCGGAGGTTGGCTTGGTCTTCAGCGAGTAATAGAGGACTATGCCATTCGGTGGATTCTTTCCGGTTGCAGGCTGTGGTCTCTCGAAGCCTCCACCCCCTGCGTAGCGGTATGCGGGCTTGGGTTCGAAGAGATGGACGGAACCTTCCGGCAGCTTGCCGGGCGCTAGTTCGCGGATCAGGGGGAGATCGTCAAGGACGTAGAAGCTTCGGCCCTGGGTCGCAACGACCAGATCGTCTTCGCGTTTCTGAATCGCGAGATCGGTCATTGGGACACTGGGGAGATTGAGCTGGAACGGAATCCAGTTGTCGCCGTCATTGTAGGAGACGTAGAGATGAGCTTCAGTTCCAGCAAAAAGAAGGCCCTTCATCTTCGTGTCGGCGCGGATCGTTCGAGTGAAATCGTCGGCGGGAATTCCGTTGGTGATCTTCTTCCATGTTTTGCCGTAGTCGTTGGTCTTATAGAGGAAGGGGCGGAAGTCGTCAGAGAGATACATCGTCCCTGCGACGTAGGCTGTGGCCGCGTCGAGCGGGGAGGCGGCGATGCAGTTGACGCGAATAAAGTCGGGAAAATCCTTCGGGGTGACGTTTGTCCAGTTCTTGCCCCCATCTCTCGTCAGATGAATTAATCCGTCATCGGAGCCAACCCAAATCACGCCTTTCTCGACCGTCGACTCATCGATGGTGAAGATGGTGTCGTAGTACTCGACGGCGGTGTTGTCTTTGGTGATGGGACCGCCGACGGGGCCCTGTTTTGACTTGTCATCTCGCGTGAGGTCAGGGCTGATTGCCTTCCAGTGCTGCCCCTCATCCTCTGTGGCCATGAGAACGTTTGCGCCTGCGTACAGAAGCTTCGAATTCCATGGGGAGAAGAGGAGTGGGTAGCTCCACTGGAAGCGATATTTCATCGCCTCGACTCCGGAGCCCATCGGGTTGTCGGGCCAGACCGTCACATTTCGGAGTGCTCCAGTCTTGTCGTCGTACCGGGTTAGCAGGCCGTCGTAGGAGCCGGCATACACATACCGCGAGTCCGCTGGATCAGGGGCGATCCAACCGCTTTCGCCGCCGCCGACTTCATGCCAATCCTGCTCGGTGATTGAGCCATTATTGGAACGGCTGGAGATCTCAACGGTCGTGTTGTCCTGCTGGGCCCCGTAGATGTGGTAGGGGAAGTCCTGGTCGGTCACGACACGATAGAACTGGGCGGTTGGCTGATTCATGACGGTGCTGAAGCTCTTGCCGCCATCGAAAGTAATGTTGGCTCCGCCGTCATTCGATTCGATCATGCGGTTTGGGTCGTCGTTCGCGATCCACAGGTCGTGGTTATCGCCGTGGCCAGTGGGGATGGATTTGAAGGTGCGCCCGCCGTCGATGGAGCGATAGAAGCTGGTATTGAGCGCATAGACCGTGTCGGCATTTTTAGGGTCTGCGAAGATGCGCGAGTAGTACCAGGCCCGCTGCTTGACGTCTCGCTGATCGTTGACTTTGGTCCAGGTTGCGCCGGCGTCGTCGGAGTGAAAGATGCCACCCTCTTCGGCTTCGACGATGACCCAGAGGCTGCCGGACTTGACCGGCGACACCGCAATGCCGATTCTGCCGAGGATACCTTTCGGCAGACCGGAGTTGCGGGTGATCTCCTTCCAGGTGTCTCCGCCATCGGTCGACTTATAGAGTCCGCTGTCTGGTCCGCCGCTCTCGAAGGTCCAGGGCTTTCGAATGACCTGCCAGATGCTGGCGTAGAGGACTCGAGAATTTGTGGGATCGATTGCGACGTCGATGGCTCCGGCAACGTTGCTCTTGAACAGAACCTTCTGCCAGGTCTTGCCGCCGTCCTTTGTGCGAAAGACACCGCGCTCCTCGTTTGGTCCAGCCATGTGACCGAGAGCAGCGACGTAGGCGATGTCGGGATTTTTTGGATCGATGCGCAGGGCACCAATCTGTTGCGTGTCCGTTAAACCGACATGGGTCCAGGTGTGGCCGGCATCGGTCGATTTATAAACGCCGTCGCCATGGGAGGCGTTTCCACGAATATCTCCCTCGCCCATTCCCGCATAGACGACGTTGGGATCGGAGTCGGCAACGGCGATGGCTCCCACCGAGCCGAGTTTGAGCTGATCGTCGGCGACGGGAACCCAGTGGTTGCCGCCATCTACGGTCTTGAAGATGCCTCCGCCTGTGGCCCCGAAGTAGAAGGTAAGTGGTTCGGACTGAACTCCCGTGACTGCGCCGGAGCGTCCACCGCGAAAGGGCCCGATCTGTCGAAATTGAATTCCACTGAACGGAGAATCCGGTTTCGCCTCCTTTTCTTGCCCGCCTGCGGCTAAAGGAAGGCTGGCCGCGATGAAGAATGCTGATAGGCAAAGAATCGTAAGGTTGCAGGTGCGCGGCACAAATCTCTTGTGTGTAAATTGATCCGACATTATTCCTCTACGCCCCGGGATATGGATTTTTCTGAAAAAATCGAAGCAAGTTTCAGCGGAGCCTCGGCGAGATGCCCGCCCCTTCCGAGAACCGCCAAATATGAGGCGATTCAGCATCCATAGTAAAACAGGAAAGGAATTGGCCAACGCTCTTTCGGATGGAATGACACTCGAGGAATTTGACGATCCGCGATACCGATGCCGAGTCACCTTCCTTCGCGAGGTTGTGAGCCCGGACTGCAAGTTAGGAGACACGGACCTCTCGGATCATTTTCCACCTTCCTTCGTAGGAACGGCTGAAATTTGATAAAGATGGAAACCGAGAACGGGCTGTGGAAGAGGTCGTCGTTGTATGCTGGAAGAACGCAGCAGCTCTAAGAAGCGCATTGAGGGTAACCTGAGTATGGGTTGTAGTTCGTTCCGAAGTCGTCCTTTGTTGGTTATGTTCGTTCTTGGAGAGAAGCTTCTCTTGCGGTAATCGCGCACGGACAAGTCTCTTAATCGGGCTAGACTTACCATTCGTTGCGGAGAGATGGTTATCTCGGTCAATCCGTGTCTTTCGTGGGAAAACGATTGTGAATCCCTCTCACCCTGGACAAGGGAACAACGCTTCGCAATATTGTCGATTGCCGAAACTTTCAGACAATTTGTTCGAGCCATTACGGCCGCCACAATTGTGCTTCTAAGGGAGACGCAGAATGCAGCTCGAAACTCCACATAAGCGCTTCCGAAGGTGCTTCTCAAGCAGAGAACAAATCACGGCAGTTTGACGAAACTTCGGCCGAGGATGGGCTCCAGCTGATTCAGGTTGTTTTGCTACTTTGGCGAAATAAGAAGACGATCTTGCGCTTCACGGTTGCGACAGCGGTCCTGACCGCAGGGATCGTGTTCTTCGTGTTGAAGCCAACATACACCGCAAACACTGTTTTTTTACCCCCACAATCCCCGCCCGGAAGCACGATGAGTCAGTTGGCGGGTCAACTGGGGTCACTCGGAGCGATCGGTGCTCTCGGTGGGCTCAAAAGTCCAGGGGATGTTTATATTGGCATTCTCGGTAGCCGCACCATAGCCGACACGCTCATCCAGCGATTTGATTTACAGAGTGTTTACGAGACGAAGAGACTGAGCGATACCGAGAAGGCGTTGAAGGAAAACACTAAATTCGTCTACGGCAAAGATTCACTGGTCGTCATTAGCGTTGTGGATAGCGACCCGCGCCGCGCCGCAAACCTGGCAAATGGATATCTAGATGCTTTATACGAGCAGAACGGGAGGTTAGCGCTGACAGAGGCGGGTCAACGGCGAGTTTTTTTCGAGCAACAACTTGCACATGAAAAAGACGCCTTAGCGGACGCTGAAGTGGAATTGAAAAGAACAGAAGAGCAAACAGGAATGATTGCTCCTGTGGGGCAGGCCGAAATGGCAATCGAGGCGATACAGCAACTGCGAGCTCAGATTACGAGTCGACAGGTGGAGCTCAGCGTCCTGCAACAGGGAGCTACCAATCAAAATCCCGCAGTGGTTCGCACCCAGACCGAGATTGAGAATCTACAGTCGCAGTTGCGAAAGATGGAGAGCGATTCTTCTCGAAGGAGTCCGGGGAGTGTGCAGGCTCCCACGGCGAAGGTCCCTGAATTCGCTCTGGAATATGTCCGCAAGCAGCGTGAGGTCAAATACCACGAAACCCTGTTTCAATTATTGGCGCGGCAGTATGAGCAGGCCAGACTTGATGAATCGCGTGAAACCCCTTTATTGCAGGTTGTCGACAAAGCGATTGTTCCGGACAAGAAATCGGGTCCGCATCGAACACTGCTGGTTCTGGCGAGTTTATTCGTGGGATTGACTTTGGGGGCATTCTGGGTCGTTCTAACGGATGCCGTGAAGAATTTGAAGAGAAGTCGTTTCCCGCAGCCTTCAGGCGGGGAACACTCATAGTCAGATATCCTTTGCCAGGAATGCCTGGATTCTGGCAATAGGCATAAAATTATTTATGACCTAGCCGACATCAATTCTTGATAAGTGGCTATGTGGTCGGCAGCAATATTGTCCCATGCAAATTTATCAGCGTAGGTAGCTGCCTTAACCTGCAGCGCAGCCCTTCTGTCTGGATTATCGTACAAGTCTTCAGCAAGTACCATCGCTTGATCTGGTGAATTCGCTAGGAGGACGACTCCCATCATTGCGGAGGGCGTATGACGTCCACGAGTTGTAATCACTGCAGCTCTGTTAGTGAGCATCGCAATCAAACTGCCTCGCCTTCCCGATGCGCCGTCTTCGAACGGAAGGTAGGCCACCTCGGTCTCGGCCAGGGTTCGTGCCAGTTCGTCGTTTGCCAGGCCCAGAATCCATTGGACGGGCAGATCATGTGCTTCACTTCGCAGGTAGTCGTAGTACTGTTCATAACCGGGCATCACCGTGCCTATGATACGCATGCTGAACCCTTTTCTCTGTGTTTTCATGATGCGCGCCAAAGCCAGCAATTGTTCGATCCCCTTTTGCGGTCGAATCAGTCCGAAATAGGTCACTATTTTGCCGGAGCGCTTCGGTTGACTCGCCGCGAATGGGATGTTGCTACCGATCGGAATTAGAATGCTCCGGGATTCGATCCACGGTGCAAAGCGCTGGGCATATCCCCGCTCGTATTCATTTGTAAAAATAATTCTTGGCGAGCGTAAAGAGAACGGATAAAGGGATAGCTGGCGAAGCACGTGTGCCTGGCTGCATTCGTGGAGGGTTACTACCAGCGGGCGCAACAAGCCAATTAGCTGCGGTCCCAATTTCCATCCATAGCCTGTCGCGGGGTACTGGATGTGGAGGATGTCCGCACCAATACCTGAAATTTCTCTCGCAATATCAAGTGAATTTCTTAGGCCCCAGCGTCTGCCTGTATATACCGTTACCTCCGCTCCTGCCTTTTGAAGGCTCTCTTCCAGCCGGGCAGTGTAGTCGGCGACCCCACAAATATCTGGAGGATAGGAGCCCGTAATCAGCAGAACCTTCATCGCCGTTATTCTACCTGCGAAGCATGCGGAACTTGGATATTACTCTCTGCGAGCAGGTTTATGTCTCTCTGGTTCAACGCGTCGAACGAGTCAAGTTGGGTGGCTTCAAAGAGGAGAGACCTAGCCGGAACATACTCTTACGTTTCCGCGGCACGATTTCCTTTTTAGCTGCTGCATATTTTCGTCCGATGTCAGATCCCAGCAGAATCAGCATGACTTGAATGACAGGATTAATCTCAAAGATAACGGTCGTCATTGAGTATCCCAGAAGCATTAGAGCCAAAAGTTTGTTGTTGAAATATCGAAACGATCGAACGAAAAACCCTAACATGAGTAGAGCAGGTACCATGCCAGCGTTATAGAGTATTCCGATAAAGGTGTTGTCTGCAATGATCGCATTGCTATAGCCAGACAGATATGCCTGTGACGTTGCAATACCCATTCCCATCCCAAAGAATAGACTTGTCCAATTGGTTAGGGCAAGATATATGATGCCAAGTCTAGTGAGGGCAGATCCGGAAGCGGCAGAGCCCGGCCCGTCAGTTCTCCAAGATGGGAAATCACACCGTAGCATAGTACTGAAACTGCGACTACATATAGCGGATAATAAATTACTTTGGGTCTTTATTTTGTTTCGGTAGGCATAGATATAGTACGTAATAAAAATAAGTAGCCCACCTGTACTGTTCGATAGCACAAGAGATACAAGCGTTAATAATTTCAGGGGCAGACTTTTGAATCTGATTGAAAAATAATGCACTAGAAGCGCGAATAGCCCAGCAGTGGACGGGATCATGAACAGGCCGGCGCTTCTGAATTCAAAATAGACATCCTGACCGGCCCCTGTGATGCGTTGTATTATCTGGAGGATAAAATGAAGAAAGAAAACTGCTAGGACGTACGGATAGATTCTACGTTCGCTGTAATCCCAATACATTGCTCCGGCATAGACGAAGGCAACTGACCAATATCCCCGAATGCCCATGAAGACAATATTCGCGGGCATAAAGGTCAATGAATACAGAGCACTCAAAATAAGCAAAAGGCCGAATGTATTCAAGATAATGAAAGGCTCGGTAAAGAAAATCTTCCTGTTTGCTGGCGACCTGAGATAGCTTGCAATAAGCAATAGTACGGTTAAGCATAGGAAGACGTCTTTCAAACCTTTTATATAGATTGGCGTGAGTACAACTGACCATGAGGCTCATACCCGGCACAGGAGGTACAAGAGTGCCATTGAGCATCGCAAGAACTTCATAGCAGTTGTTGAGCGGCATGACTATGATGAAGCAGATCAGAATCGTCGTGAAGATTCTGCTATGTTTGCCGAGAGTTGCTTTCATAACTAGAAAGCAAGCCAGTAGTCATATTCGATTTTGTAGCGTAGATCTTTTGAGCGATAACGAATAAAGCGCGCCGGATTTCCGCCTACTACCGCATAATCGTCGACATCTTTGGTGACTACTGAACCGGGGAATACAACCGATCCCTTACCTAATTTTACCCCGGGCATAATGAGGACGTTGGAGAATATACACACGTAGTCAGCTATCTCGACCCTACCTCTTGTCACCGCAAAATACGGATCGTCAACATCGTGACCCAACGTATATATTTTTGTACCATGAGCAATTGAGACGTTGTTGCCGATTCCTATACTCACTCGATTGTCAAGATAGCATCGCGAACCAATCACGGAGTTTGAGCCTATGCTAATCGAACCCATGCCGAGGAATCGAACGGGAGAATGGATTACGCTCCGCGAGCCGATACTTATTCCCGTCAGCCGTAATAGGGTATTCTTCAATACAAAGAATGGAAATAAATTATAGACAATATTATACGTCCATATGAGAATTATCTTCAATTGCCTTATAAATCGGCTGTCTCGTTTCATGTTTGAATGCATCATTCAATTCATATGTTCCACTTGCTTGTGCGGCCTGTCAATCGTCGATATTTGTCGATGCAACGTTTAGAGACGGTATCGCCTGCGAAGTTAGATATAGCCAACTTGGAGACCGCCTTGAGGTAAAACCAAATCTGATGAGGATAATTGGTAAACCCGAATTCATGGTTGATCCGAAGGATCTCGTTCGCCATAGTCAGAAAATATTTTGGTTCGGTGCTTAAACCACCTAGCGGGACGGTGGCGACAATGACGCCAGCAAAAACGGGGTCGACTCTCTTGATGCTCTTATAGACCAACTTGCTGTCAGCAGCGATCCTGTAATTTGTGTCGAATGGTTCTTCGTATGAAAGGATTGTTTTTCGATGAAAGATCCCTTGGTGATGCGGTAGCATCGGCCTGCCGCCCCGCCATCGGTTAAACATTTGATCCCATGGCCGATTCAAAGTTTTAATAGGTATATTCCTATCATTAGTAAGAGATACTTTTCCGTAAATGATTTCTGTATCCATGCCTACACGCTGTACCGTCTTGTAGATTTTCGCTAGGATCTCGGTATCATGGAATACATCTCCTGCGCCAAGGAATATCGTCCATTGACCCGTAATTAGACGACATGCTTTGTTGAAAGCGTCGTAAATACCTTTGTCAGGTTCGCTTATCCAGTAGTCGATCGCATACTCATATTTGCGGAGGATGTCGAGAGTTCCATCTGTTGATCCACCGTCGATAATTATGTACTCCACGTCATCGTAACTCTGATTTATGACGCTAAGGATTGTTCGCTCCACATCTTGAGCGCCATTAAAAATAACGGTTACTACGGTGAAGACGGGGGAGTGTAGGCGGCTTCTGTCTAAGCGCTTCTCGAACCGTTTTCCGCCGCATTTGGATGCTACATCGATTTGCATTGAAAAATCCTGTCAAATACGCGGTTACTGCCAATCAGAGTGAAGAAATCTTCTGCGCTAACGCTCGCTGGACAATTTGGAGATAGGCTTTCGCGTATTCGCGCTGCCGATCCAGAAAGCGGCCGCTAGCTGCGTCTCGCATGGGCACACCTTCCTCATGTCATCCATTGTACGCAGCCATCATAGCCGCGGCTAGGGGCTTCTGGATCGTCGGCCGGAAAGAAAAAGCCCATCTCTGATGCGTGCTCCCGATGTATGGGTGGCATCTTTCTGTTGATCAAATCCATTGGAATCAGCCTTCACTGGCCATGCTGTGGAGACTTGGATCTTGTGCAAGGAAGAAACGGCCCTTCAGTGCCCGCACCCGGAATGCAAACAGAATCAGGATTTTGCAGCCTCACCCAGGGATGGTCTTCTCCGAACTGGCTTTGTATAAGACATGCTCCAAGATATCTCTGATCTCGCACTACACCTCGGACACAGTGACCCGCTCGATACACGGAACAGTGACCCAAAACCCAAAAACTAAGCCAAGTTGAAGTTGAGGATTTTCGCTTGTGATGGTTCTCTGGAAGCGAGAGGAGAGCCTGATATGGGCAAGCGTGGTCACAGCGAAGAGGAGATTCTGCGGGTGTTGCGGGAGGCGGAGTCTGGGGAGACGGTGGTGGAGATCTGCCGCAAGCATGGGCATCAGCCAGCAGACGTTTTATCTGTGGAAGAAGAAGTACGCCGGCCTGGGGCTGAGCGAGTTGCGGGAGTTGCGGCAGCTGCGCGACGAGAACGCCAAGCTGAAGCGTCTGGTGGCCGATCTGAGTCTGGACCGCCATATCCTGCAGGAGATCGTCGCAAAAAAGCTGTAAGGCCTCGTGCGCGGCGCGAGCTGGCGGAGTGGGCGCAGCATGTCCACCAGTTCAGCCAGCGGCGGGTGGCGGGGCTGATCCCGATCGACCGGATGACGCTGCGCTACGAACATCATCGCGACCCGCAGGAGGCCTTGCGGGTGCGTCTGCGAGAGCTGGCCGGCAGCCGGGTGCGCTATGGCTATCGCCGACTGACGGTGTTGCTGAAGCGCGAAGGCTGGGAGGTGAACGCCAAGCGCATCTATCGGCTGTACACCGAAGAAGGTCTGATCGTGCGCACCAAGAAGCGCAAGGAGCGAGCGCAACGGCAGCGCGTGGCGCAGGGATCGGCGGTGCGGCCGAATCAGACGTGGAGCATGGATTTCGTCGCTCAGCGACTGGCGGATGGGCGCTGGATCCGCGTGCTGACGGTCGTCGATCAGTACACGCGCGAGTGTCTGACGCTGCTGCCGACACAGCTCTGAGCGGAGAGAAGGTCGCAGTGGCACTGGACAAGGTCGTTGCCGAGCGCGGTGCGCCGCAGTCGATCACCGTGGACAACGGAACCGAATTCTCCAGTCGAAAGCCATGGATCTTTGGGCCTACAAGAACGGCGTGCATCTGGACTTCATCCGGCCAGGCCGGCCGGTCGAGAACGGCTACATCGAGAGCTTTAACGGGAAGCTGCGCGACGAGTGTCTGAACGTGGAGGTGTTCTTCACCCTGGCCGATGCTCGGCGCAAGCTATACTCTGGCGGCACGACTACAACCACCATCGTCCGCACTCGGCGCTGGCCGACCGAACACCGGCTGAGTTCGCCGCTACCTGTGCCACTGCCGCCGTGTTGCGTAGGCCGGAGCTAGCTCCGGCCTACGCAACACGATCCCTCTCAAGGTCCTTGCTTGAGGCACTCACTTGAGCTACAGTAACTGCAAATCCGCCCGTCAACACGGGCCGAACCGAACCACGCATGCCGAAATCTCTAATGGCTTCTGGCTTAATATGCGGGTCGGGTCATAAACGAGTATCTCCAGTTATGAATGGGTGAGAAATCGGGGGCAGGTCAACCGGAAGCCGACGCACCAATAGCCGGTGTAGTTAAGACAGGGATCCCTGATGATAGATCAGACTCGGGCAGCATCAATAGCGGCGTTGTATACCTTCAAATACTGCTCGGCAACAACTGGAAATGAAAACCGTGTCACCGCAGCCTGCCGCGATTGACTGCTCAACAGTTGCCGTCATTCCAGGCGTCGCTCAGCACCCACTTTATTCCCGCAGCCATGTCTTCGGTATCGAACGGCTTGGCTAAGTAGCCAGTTTTCCCATGATCTACAATATCGGGCAAGCCGCAGATGTCAAATGCTATTACAGGCGTACCGCACGCGTGAGCCTCTACGCCAGAATTAGGTAGATTGTCCTGGCGCGAGGGAACCACCACCGCATCCGCCGCGCTATTGAACAAGCATAAGCTGATATCGTCGTGGAGTTCTCCAGCGTAGTGGATTTGGAAGCCGAGATTTGGGGGGTGGGAGCAAGCCCGCCCAAGATGATTAATTCCAACCCGGGCATATTACCACGCAGATGCTCAAGGGCCGACGTCAACAAGTCAAACCCTTTGCGAGAATCGCGCGTGCCGTACATTGACCCGAAAAGCAGCAAGAGTTTATCATCCGGCAAGCCCAGTATTCTGCGTGCTAAACCCTTATCGATTGGCCGCCAGACCTCTGTATCGATGGCGTTGGACCTCGTCACGGGCCAACCCCGCATCATCACGCTCTTCTGGACACAATTGGCCAGCCATTGGCTAGGTGCAACGATATGCATGGGCCGCTTCCAGTGCTCCAACTTCCGTCGCCAAGTCAGCGATTGAGATCTAAGCCTGATTCGTAAACGGGCCGATTATGTCGGGTATACCCATCTCGCCATCGATAGTCTTCGGTGAAATGTTCTGCGCCGCAAATGCCCCACATATCATGCAATGTCCACACTATGGGCTCACGCAGATTGCCAATTTCCGCGACCGACATCATTTCGTCGGCGACCCAGTGCAGGTGAATGACATCTACATCGGATTTGTTTAACCGTTCTGCCCAACGCGAGGGGAGAAGATTGAGAGAATGAAGAACCCGGTTCTCTGTGCGGAGTGTATTGGTTAGCAAACTAACTAGAGGGAAACGGAGTCTGCTAATTGTGTTCGTCCATTTGCCATCGGGGATCTGCACCGTCGAGTCCCCCAGAACTTG